>CAWCCQ010000001.1:0-1340467 GCA_963794215.1 uncultured Acidimicrobiaceae bacterium
GATTGGCAGGATTCGGATTCAGGAGTGGTCCAAGTGCTCGACCACCGGGACGCGTTGTCGCTCTGCCCTCGAAATAATCATGCACCATTCTTCCGAGTGTTGCGGCGCTGTATTGCGTGAAGTCCTTCGAGAGAACGTAACTATTCAGGTCTCGGCCACACCCGGTAGCCATGCCTGACCCTCGAACAGAAGCCGGAGTCCTCCAAGGACGTCGCGTTGGTTCTTCTTCAACGTTGAGATGTAACTGCGGATGGCACAGAAGCTCCGGGCACCTTCGGTGGTTCGCCACGATCCGGAGATCTTTTGTTGGAGCTTGACCATCCGGATGTCGCGTTCGGCCTGGTTGTTCGTGAATGGTGCCCGGAAGTCCGAGCAGAACCGGAGCACATCAGCCCGTTGGGCATCGAGACGGAGCAAGAGGTTGTGCGCCTTCTTCGCGTACCCGTGCCGCTTGGCGGTGGCCGGGGGCGGGTTGGCGGCGAACCCTCGGGCGATCAAGATGCCGTAGCGGACCCGGACCGAGTGCAAGGTCATGGGGTCGAGCGTCGTTTCCCCACGCTCGAGTGCCTCGCGGACAGCAACGTTGGCCTCGATGAGTAGGTCGGCCAGGTCGTTCGCCCAGCCCTGGTCCCAGACCACGCCGACGCCGTTGAGTTCTCGAAGGTGGTGCGCGTTGCACAAGGCGTGGGTGACCGCGAAGCTGCGGTAGGGACGCCACCCGTCGTGGACCGCGATCCCCGACATCTGGGCGATGACGCCGAGGTTCTCCATGGCCAGCGCCCCGCGACGCGGATGGCAGTCGAGGAGGGTCAGGGCGGCGTTGGAGGCGCCATGGACCCAGGCCAGTCGAGCCTGCACCCGGGCCCCGGTCTCGTCGAAGTGCACGGTATCGGCCTGGCGCAAGAGCACCCGTACGTGCTCGGTGAACTCGGTGGTCCCCGCGGCCGCCTCGCTGATCATGTTCGAGAGGGCGCCGACGGAGACCTCTTGGCCCAACACGTCGGCGAAGAGCTGGGCCGTGCGCTCGAGTGGCAGGTGTTGGTGCACGGCCAGGTAGGCGGCCAAGGCCCGGACCCCCGGACCGTAGACCGCCGGTGCGCTGGCTGTGGCCGGGAAGCGCGCCTTGGTCTCCCAGCCACAGGCACACCGTCGCTTCTCGGCGACATGCTCGGTCACTATGAAGGCGATGTCGGGCAGATCGAAGACCTGGCGGTGTTCGGTGTCGACGACTCGGGCACCGCGGAGCCCGGCCCTGCATCGCTCGCATGCGGCGGGCACGTGGGTCACGATCGCATCGGGCTCGGCCACCTGGGCCAGGTGCTTTCCTTCCGTGCCGGGTTGCTTCCCCGGCTTGGCCTTGGCTGCCGCACGGCGTTGCGCCCGCGACGGCGGCTTGGTCAATCCTTCGGCCGACGGTGGCATCGACGAGTTGCGTGGGGTGCGACCAAGACGCTCTTCGAGATCGGCCAGTCGTGCTCGCAGCTCGGCGATCTCCGCTGCCTGGGTGTCCACCACGAGCTCAAGGGAGGCCACGACCTCGGTCAGCTCCTCATAGGAGGGCGTGTCATCGAAGGGCGAACCGTCGTCGGGTGGAATTCCCAACGTTACCGCGGTGCTACCCCGTGTCGGTGATGGTGCGCTCAGAGACCTGAATAGTTACGAGAGAACTAGTCCTCGTCGGGCAGTCCTCCGCCCATAATTGGGCCGCCGCTGATTTCGAGTGTCTCGCCACTCACCCAGCTCGACACATCGCTGACGAAGTACATCACCCCCCACACGATGTCCTCCGGGGTGCCAACTCGGCGTAGCGGCGTCCGGCTCCCCATCGATTCAACATCCTCCCCGATCCGGGTCCATGCTCGCAGCGCTCCCTCAGAGGCAACTGCCCCTACTGCAATGCAGTTGCACCGAATGTTGTGAGGACCCAACTCAGCGGCCACAACTCGGGTAAGCATCTGCAGTCCCGCCTTAGCCGCGCAGTACACGGCTCCGCCTCTCCCACCGTGCACTCCGCCCGACGAGGAAATGTTGACGATCGTCCCTCCGCCTTGGCTGACCATGTGGGGAGCAACGGCCTGGGTGAGGATGTAAGGGCCTCGCAAGTTCAGGTTGATGGTGCTGTTGAACCGGTCCACTGACGTCTCTAGAAAGGGGAAGAGATAGGTCCCCCCGGCATTGTTCACGAGGATGTCGATCCGTCCGAACTCATTGATTGTTTGCCGCGCGATCGCGTCGCCAGATGATTCGTCACGGACATCCGCCTGCACAGGAAGGATGGTGCGCCCTGTTTCGGGCCCGATCTCGCCGGCCACCCGCCGGAGGTTCTCCATCTTCCGACTTGCGATCACCACGTCCGCGCCCAAGGTGGCAAGAAGCCGAGTGGTCGCCGTGCCGATTCCGGTACCACCTCCGGTCACGATAGCCACCTTGTTTTCTAGCCTGAAGGGATGCTCGGGCATCTTCATGTGGCCTCCTCCCCGCTACGAGCCAGGCGCTCAAGATCCACGTTACCGCCGCGGCCGGTGATGGAAAATGAGCGCCACGTTGGCTACGAAGCTCCATGGCTTCTGTCGCTGCCGAGCACGCGGAGATGGCGGCTCGGGGCACTGGGAAGCGGGACTCGCTGGCTGCGAACCCGCAGGCCGCGTCACAACGATCCTGACACAGACCCTCGCCACCGCCGCAAGCCTGTCGGCAGCCTGTCTTCGCCCAGCTAAGCGGCGGAGGAGGAGGTGAGACTGTCACTCCCCAACCGGGTGGCGCGCTGAAGCCGGCACCCAATGCTGCACAGATGCTGCTGCAACGGCGACTTGTTGAAGTGGTTGATGTCGGTGCGATATCGGAGCGGCTCGCGGTCCGGTCCATCAGCGTCCTAGTGGACGGCATACCCGTGCCGACACACCGAATCCGCTGGACGCCAGTACAACTGCGCCACCGGCCGTGCTGTTGGGCCGAACGGGCCGGCGAGCAGATCGTCTCGTCGACAGCCAGTACGGAAGATGTGGGCATCGACCCCTTCGGTAATCCAGGCGTCGATGCCCAACGTTGTCTGGGGCGGCGAGAACCGTGAGCCCTCAGCTTCCTCTTCTTGCGTCGGTCCGCGGCTGCCGCGGTCGTTGATCAGCGGATCGGGTCATGCCCCTCCTCGAAAGCAGCATCCTGGTGACGTTGCGGTAAGCCTACAGTAAGAAAGTCGGGCTTGACGCGTGGCTCCCTTTCCCGTAAACCAGTGACGAAACAGCAACATCCCGGCAGAGGCGTCCGTCGGGATCGTGACGAGTCGAGATTCCTCGTCTCACAGGGGAGGTGTCGCGTGAAGGCGATTAGGAGCCGTGGGAGCATTGCGTTGGGGGCCGCTACGTTGATCGCCGCCTCGTGCCTTGGGAGCATCAGCACAGCCGCGGCCACCCCGAGTAAAAGCCCGATTGTTATCGGCATGATTGCCGACGAGACTGGCGTCGCCGCGTCGACCTTTGCTGATGGGCCCGGCGGCGCCCAGGCGCGGATAGATCTGCAGAATGCTGAGGGGGGAGTAGACGGCCACCCCCTGAAGTTAGTAGTCGAAGACGACCAATCAACTTCGACCGGCAACGCTACAGCCTCGGATCTCTTGGTGCAGGATGATCACGCCTTCGGCATCATTGAAGACTCCGCTTTTGCCTTTGGCGGCTACAAATACCTTCAGCAAGAAGGAATTCCCGTCACAGGTGGAGCTTATGACGGGCCCGAGTGGAACACTCAACCCAACACCAATCTGTTCGACGCTGACGGGCCTACTACGAGCGCACCGGCGGGTGGTGAGTACTACACATACACAAACGTCGCTGTGCTGTTGAAGGACCTCGGAGTTAAAAAGATGGCGGCACTGTCATACAATGCGTCGGGCGGCACAGCGGACATGGATAGCCTGATGGAACTCTTGGCTGCGGGCGTTAAGGAAGGTATCAAAAATTGTTACTTCAATGATTCCACCCCGTTCGGCGGTGCAAATTTCACCTCGATCATGCTCGGAGTTCATTCAGCTGGCTGTGACGGAGTCACCTGTGGCTTTGTGTTGTCCTCCGATGTCGCATGTACGCAGGCAATCCACAACGCTGGCCTGGACGTTGTGAACTATCTCGGATCACCTGCCTATGCCCAAAGCGTCCTCACAAGCGCTACTGCACGCGACGCGCTGCAAGGCACCTACATCTCAGGTGTGATCAACTTCACAACTCCAAATGCGGCGGTGGACACCATGTTAGGTGCGCTCAAAAAGTATGACAAGACCTACCCGGGCGGCATACCGGACCTCGGCTTGTACAATTCCTATCTTGAGGCTGATCTAATGATCAAGGGTTTGCAACTTGCTGGCAATAGCCCAAGTCGTAGTGCCTTTATCAAGAATCTGCGGGAAGTGGGAGATTACACTGCTGGAGGCATTCTCCCATCACCGCTAACATTTCAGCACTTCGGCACAGCGGGGATGTTACCCAAGGAGCTGTGCACCCCCAACTTTCAGGTGAAGGGAAACAAGTTCGTCTTTTACAAGACAACCTGCGGGGCATTACTCGCCGTTCCCTCCATACCCGTGAGTTAGCGCTTCCTTGCCTCGTCCGTGGCGTCCATTGAAATTCGTGCACGAGTGCAGATCGCCCGGCCGCGGTCCGCTCCGTCGATAAACGCCACCAGCTGGCCTGCGGGCAAGTCGTCGACTTCTTGCCGCTGTTGTGGCGCCGCTACAGCAGTCAACATTACGAGGACATTCCTGGCGCCAGAAGGGGGGCTGGTAACGGTATTCCTTCGTTAGGGCGTCGCGACTCAAATAGTCCCACCGGCGCCATGTAAGTTCGGCTGTAGATGCCCCTTTGCCCGACTGGGACCGAAGATTCTGTTTAGCTTTAGTAGCAGACCCTGGTTAGCTTTAGACTGGGCGGCGGCGCGCTCGGCTTCCCGTCGTCGGCACCAATGTGATTACGGCGATGTCGGATTCGCTCCCCAGGGAGAGTCACCATTGGGCACTTCGCCGATGCCGGAGCCGACCCCTCGGGGGCGGCTGTTACTTTCTCCATCGTTGCGTCAGCAGATGAAGCCTTGCCCCTAGAGGTTGGTGGTTCGATTGGATCGACGCCTTCGTCGAGGCTCGTGCGACGGGGCTCCCAGGGCGGCGGGCGATCTCGGACTTTGAAGCCACTAAAGTTCGCCTTGCGGATACGACGAATAATAGGGCGCGACACCCGCGGCCTGGGGCATGTTGTGCGGCTTCAACCGCCGGTCATCAGCATCGCTCCCGAGAATGGCCCAACGGCATTGGTCCACACGGCCACTTCGGCTCCGGGCACCTGGCGCTCGCCGCACTCACCGCGAAGCTGGCGGATGGACTCGATGCAGAAATTGGCCCCATGGCGCCGACCCACATTGCAGGCGCCGCCGTCGGTGTTGACCGGAATGCTGCCACCAAGCCGGGTGTTGCCTGCTTCGACGAACGGCCCTGATTGGCCTAGTTCGCAGAACCCGAGCGCTTCGAGCCACTGGAACACGATGATGGTGAAGCCGTCATAGAGTTGTGCGCAGTCCACGTCGGCTGGCGTGAGATCGGTCCGGCTCCACAGTGCGGCGGCCGCGTGGAAAGGGGAATTCTGGCTCATGTCATCGATGTTCTCCATCGTTGCGTACTTAACCGACGAATAGGCCATCGCCTCGACGAACACAGGGGCGGGGCGAACGTCTTTCGCCCGATCACCGTCGGTGAAGATAACGGCTGACGCCGAGTCGACGGGGTAGTCGCAGTCGAGTAAGCGCATTGGTTTAGCGATGTAGCGAGCCGCTAGATAGTCCTCGACGGTGATGGGCTCCCGGAAAATGGCGTCCTGATTGAGCGACGCGTGATACCGCTGGGCTACCACGTGAGACCCGAATTGCTCCTCGGTGGTGCCGAACAGATCCATATGGCGCTGTGCCGGCAAACCTGCGATAGGAAAGACGGGCGACACCGAGCCGAACGGCGCCGTGAACTGCGCATCGCCGCCGACCATCGTCGGGCCGCCGTCGGTCGTGTTGGCCAGTTCCTCGGTGGAGGTCAGACGCTGGTTGATGATACGGAGGGTTAGCACGGTGTGGGCCATGCCGGCTCGAATGGCCGTGACACCCTGTATGGCTGGACCCACGTAGGACGGCCCAGCCGTTCCGTACCAGTTAAGGCCTTTGATGCCGAGCATGTAACCGAGGTCCATCGGGTCGACCGTGTCGAGGCCCGAAGGTGCCGGCCCAGCTACCCCCCAAAGGAGTGAGACCCCGTCGATGTCGGCGGGGGTCAGGCCGGCGTCCTCCATGGCAGCCTTCGACGCCTGAATGGCCAGCTGCCACGAGGTGAGACCCGTCTTGCGGCCGGTGGTTGAGTAGCCGACGCCTACTGCCGCCACCCGGTCATTGAGCTTCATACGGGACCCTCTCTCTCATGATGGTCGGAAGAATGGCAATGTCAGGCCATCCGCTACATCGGTGAAGATCACCTGGAGCGGGAGCCCGACCTTCAGGTCTGCTTCGAGGCAACCCGCGATGTTGGTGGTGATCCTGAGCCCCGGTTCCTCCGCGAGCTCCACGACGGCCAGGACGTAAGGGATCCTCTGGATGAAGTAAGGGTGGAAAGCTTGCATCACGATCGTGTAGCTGTACACCGTGGCCTCCCCCGACATCTGCTCGGGGGACAGGTCGGTCGCCTGGCATCGGTCGCAGATTGGTCGGGGATAGTGGACGTAGTGGCCACAACTCTGGCACCGGAGGATGAGTAACCGGTGCTCGTGGACACCATCCCAGAAGAACTTCGTCAAGGCGTCTGGTATGGGAATGGGAGGCGTGTTCGCTGCAGTACCAGCAATGGTCATAATCAGAGAGCGTTGTCGCTTCCGCAATCGGCTGTCAAGCGATCACGGTCGTCACACTTGGTCCCGCCGAGCCTGAAGTACGCGGAGCCGGACATCGGTATGGGAGCGGCAGGGTCACTTGCGAGTCGTAATCCGGAGCATGCACGGGCAATCGTCCTAAGCATGATTGGTGAGCAACTGGCAGGTGAGCTACCAAAATCCTGCATTGTCACGTCCAGTGACTCCGAGAGTCTCGCTCGCCAGCTGTTGAACGAAGGTAGGTCTCTGGACGAGGTGGCGAAATTATCGATGTGCAGCAATCAACGCGATGACCGTAACCGGTCAGCGACTGGGCGATGATCGGCCAGGGTTGGGGTTCCGCGTGCGCCATCAACTCAAGCCGGTGGCGGCTTCGCCGAATAGACGGATAGTGGTCCATGGGGTACTCGGCGTGCTGTGGGGGCCGCCATGGCACGCGTCAACCACTTTGGTGTCGGTCCCTGGGCCGACCGTAGTGGTCCCCTGGTCAAACCTCCTGGTTCGCGAGGAGAATGCGGGCCGGCGCGTTGTTGACGAGGTTACGAGCCCAGGAACGGGAGTCGCAGGCGCTCTATTGGGCTGGGCTGAGTCGGGGCCACGAGCGAACAGAAGGGCCGCTGTCATGTCTATGTCCCAACGTGTTGCTGCATGCCCCGCCGATCTGCGAAACGTCACAAGCATCTGCTCGGCGCCACAAACTGCCGTCGCGTTCTAGCCCTGGAGTGCCAGCTCGACCTAATCCAGATCTTCCTCGCTAGTGACCGCCGGGGTTCTTGACCGGCGACTATATTACTGGTCAACTCTCCAAATGTATCCAAATCCCGCATCCTGATGGCGGAGTGAGACTGGACGAAGAAGGGTGTCGTGGAACTGAACGGTAACCATCTCGGACGACCTCGTAACCATGACTCGGCGGCTGAGCGTCGGCTTATCTTGGACGCGGCCCTTAATGTCCTACGTCGGCACGAGTATAGGGAAGCCGGGGTTAGGGAGATTATGGACGAAGCGGGAATAGGCACCCGCTCATTTTATCGACACTTTGACTCTAAGCAGGAGCTCCTCTTTGCGGTCTGCAAGCGAGAAGCAGAGGCGGTCGTTACATTGGTAGAAGTTCGCACCGCTCAGGCGGAAGGCCCGCTTGAGTCCCTGGCGATAGCTCTTCAGGAGTATCTGCGCTTCTCGTATAGTCCGAAACGAGCGGAGATCTGGGATTCCGTGGAGATCGCCAAGCTCGGCGGTGCGGCGTGGAACGAGTTCGATCGGTCCGTGCACTACACAATGACGAGGCCGCTCGTGCGTGCCATCGAACGTGGTGTCGCAGCGGGAACCTTCGTCAGCGGCCATCCGGAGAGGGATGCCGCCACTATCTTCTACGTGTGCCTCTCAGTGACATACATGGACCGGAGCCAGCGTCCAGCCACCCTGGCGGCGGCAGTCGACCATGTGCTGCGCTTCGTCCTGCCAGCTCTTAGGAGCAACGCGTTGGCCGAACACGACCGGTAGCCTTAGTTCTCGTTCCTGCCGCTGACACGAGCAAAGCTACCCCCGAGCCCTCTTGCTCAGTTGATCGGCGAAGTCCAACCACATTGCAGATCTTTGGCGGGCTGCGTCTGCGACCTCGTAGATCCGGCCAAACGGAACGATCTCCGAAAAGTAGGAACACGTGCGCTCGTCCATCGCCCGATCGTTGAACCATTCAACGAAGCGCCGCCCGATCTCGGTGGACACATAGGCATTGTCGGTTGCCCATTTCGGACCCGAAGCGGGAGCGACATGTTCTTCAGCCAGATGACTAGTTGGAGGGATGGCCGAAGCGGTGAGGTGCTGCGACGTCCCGCTCTCAGATGCGTCAAGCGATCTCTGGCGAGCACAGCGAACTGTCTCTCGCGAAACGCCCACTCGCTGGGCGATGGCCCGCAAGGAGGCTCCCGGGTCGGACTCGTACGCTGCTGCGACACGCTCGCTTACTTGAGGGTCCGGAGCCCTCCATGGCCTCCCATTCCGACCGATCCGAGGGGCCTCGTACTCTGGCCGGACCGCCGTTGCGGCGGTCCGGCCTGCAGTGCGGAAGCTGGCGATCGTCCTGGCGGAGAGGCCGCACACTTCGGCTAGCCGGCGATCAGACCACGACGGAAATAGCTCTAGTAACAGCCGTGCACTTTCCTTACGCTCGCGTAGATTGAGTGGCAGGCCATGAATCGTATTGAGTCGTATCGCCTCCAGCGTGGCCTCATCGGAAGAACCATCAAACAAAACGGCGGCTATTGTTGCTCTTCCAAGTGACCGGGCCGCTTCGAGTCGGTGGCGGCCGTCAACAATGCGACCCGTCTCACGGTGTATGACTACAGGGGGCCACTGCGTCACTGACTCAACCAGCAGCGCGATGTGTTCAAGGTTCAGTTTCTCGCGAGGGCTCCATGTGACTTTAATGTCGGCAAGCGCCACCTCGATGCTTGTGTCGTCACAAGCCGTCACCGGACCGCTCGAGGAACCCCCGCGATTAATCCCCCTCACCTTGCCGCCGTCGAAGGGACCAACGAGCGCCTCGGGCACCGATGTCATCCCCCCAGACCCCTTTCACAATCCCATTCCGTTATCTCCACTACACTTCGGAAAATCTGTTTTCAACTATCGCATACGTGGGCGGCCACAGCAAGGTTGCGAGTATCCGGGCATCGAGACGGCCACTCGGCTGGGATGGATCGGGCAGCAGTCCCGAAGGGCATCACCTGGTGCGGAAGGATCGATCCGGGATGGCGCTCGAACGCTGCTGTCGGGTAACCACGAACCAATGATGGATCAGGATCAGCACCCATCCAATGCACAGTTAACGTGGCCAGTTTCGTCCGCCTGTCAACCTGATCATTTCCCGCAGGTTGTCACTTCTGGGCGGGTGATCGGATGAGCGTCACATCACGGCAGCCAGCGTGTCATAACCTCCGACTGAGTAAGGGGCTGCCCTAGTACACCGGCTCGCCCGCGTCTCCGAAGCTCTCCAACCGAGACCCATAGCGTTTTCGACTCCGTAGCGATAGGTGACTCGTGCCCGAGCTGCCCACCTGAACGGCCGTCCCGACTCAGTTGATCAGGGGATCGCGAGGCATCCCGAGGATCCGCTCGGCCACCTGATTTCGCACAATCTCCGAGGTTCCTCCGGCGATGGTCAGGCATCGGGCGAGGATGAACGCCTGCACCGCCACCGACTCCTGCCCGTCGGCGAAGACCCCCTCATCAGCTGCCAGGGTGAGTGCAAGGTCAGCCACCCGCTGGGCATGCTCGGCTTGGATCATCTTGGAAAGGTTTCCTTCGGGCCCCGGTACGCCCACGATGGCCCGTTCGGCTTGGCGTAGGTTGAGGAGCCGCAGGGTCTCCCGCTCCCCCAGAAGCCTACCGACGGCCAGGTCGGCACCCTCAGTGTTCCGATGGGCTCGGTACGTCTGGAGGAGATCGACCGCGATTCCGGTACCCTGCCCGCCGATGCTCACCCTCTCATTGCCGAGCGTGGAACGGGCCACCGCCCAGCCGCCGTTCACTGGACCCACGACATCATCATCAGCCACGAAGACATCGGTGAAGAAGACCTCGTTGAACATCGCGTTGCCTGTGGCCTCCCGTAATGGACGCACCTCAACACCAAGGGCCTTCATGTCGACCACCATCGTCGTGATGCCGGCATGCTTGGGTGCCTCCGGGTCGGTACGCACCGTGGCCAGCCCGTGAGTCGCCACTTGTGCACCGCTAGTCCAAGATCTTCTGGCCGTTGATAACCCAGCCCCCGTCCACACGTTCGGCCCGTGTCCGGATGCCGGCTGCATCGGACCCGGCATCGGGCTCACTGAATAGTTGACACCATTGGATCTGGCCGGCCATGCTCGCCCGGATCCAGCGTTCCATCTGGTCAGGATTGGCATGCTGGATGAGGGTCAAGGTGATCCAACCTCCGATCCCGACCGCTCCTGGGCGATCGACGCCCTGCATCTCGTGTTCGATCACCAGCTGTTCCACGGCTCCGGCGCCACGCCCCCATGGGCGCGGCCAGTGCGGGTGCGCGTAACCCTCATTGAGGAATGCGCCGTCTCGCTCCGGGCCGCCCAGGCCTTCGGTCCTGGCCAGGAAGTCGCGCACGGCGGCCCGGTGCTGCTCCGCCTCGGCGGGTAACACGATGTGGTCGGTCCGCAAGCCGCCAGCATCGGCAAGCTCCGTGACGCACCGGGCGAGGTCGTCGACCGGGCCCAACCAAGCGCTCAATGCGGCTGCCCTTCGCAGATATAGGTGAGCATCGTGCTCCCACGTGTAGCCAATGCCGCCGTGGACCTGAATGTTAGACTTGGCGCAGGCCAAGTACCCGGACAATGCCTCGTCCGCGGCTATGGCCGCCGACAGCTGTAGTTGGGCCTCGGAGCCGACTGCCCGGGCAGCATCCCAGGCCGCGGCCACTCCACGCTCGGCTGACGCGAGCATCTCGGCGCAACGGTGTTTGACCGCTTGAAAGGTCGCGATGCTCCGCCCGAATTGCTGGCGGCTCTTGGCGTACTCACTGGCCGCATCAACACACACGCTCGCGCCACCTGCGGCCTCAGCGGCCACTAGAACCCGAGCCGTACGCTCGGCGACGGACCGTCCCCGACCTAACACCTCCGCCGTGGCAATCACACGAGCCGGAACGGACACTGGCTGAGAGCGCCTGGTCGGGTCGACATTGACGCGGTTCTCAACCGCCACCCCCGGGGCCGCCCGTTCGATCACTAATAGGTCGGTACCGGCAGCCAATAGGAACAGGTCGGCCGTCTCGGCTCCCAACACCACGGCCCATCGCTCGGTAGAGTCGCTCCCGAATACACGGCCCTCGATCAGTCCGAGGCCTGCGAGGACCGATCCGTCCAACAAACCCGGAAGGAACCGCTCTCGCTGCTCAGCCGACCCCACTGATTCGATCGCTGCGGACGCCACGACGGTCGGTAGGAACGGCCCTGGCGTCAATTCTCGTCCCATCTCCTCTACGACGACCGCCAGTTCAAGTAGCCCGTAACCGGCGCCGCCGTACTGCTCAGCGATGTGCAGCCCAAGCCAGCCAAGGCCGATTAAGTCCTTCCAAAACGGGGGAATCCCATCCACTGCCGCGTCGAGGCAGGCCCGAGCGGCAACGCGGGCCTGATTCTTCTGCAAGAACGAACGTGCTACGCCCGCCAGTTCCCGGTGGTGATCGGTGATGGGGATCGACATGAGGCCATACTGCCACCTCCTGGGTCGTCCAGACAGTGGCGTCTGAGGACCCGCCACAATGGTGGTGTTGCTCCTCCGGGCATCGGCCGGTTGGGTCATTTGCACCGAACTTGAGGCAGCTGCGCCGATTTGAAGGGAGATGGACGCACATGTCCCTGTGAGCGCCAGGCTATCTGTCGTGACGCTTCGCGCATAGCAGGGACGTAGCTGATCGCCGTGGCGCGAGCGTTGAGTCCCTCCACGTCGGGGCCCCAGCAAGGTTGTTCGATTCTGGAGCTACTGCGGTTTGTTGGTGACACGTGGGCTTCCTCCGGTTCGACAAACATCCACCATCGGAGCCCAACCCGCGGAGAGGATGTGCGAGATGGAGACCAATGGAACGGAAGAAGACCCGTCCCCGACGGCCGCTCACCCAGAGCTCGAGGCTGAAATGTCGAAGTGCCGGCATGGCGATCCGCAGTGTCCGCGTCAGGCGGCATGATCAGGCCAAGCAACCCGTCCGACAAAGCCAGAACGTCCATACCACCTAGGCGTGATCTCCATGCTCGCGTGAGAGGCGCGTTACTCGGAGTTGTGAGGCACGTGCCGGAAATATCTGAGGTGTCCCGGCAATGTCCTCGACAAACTTTCTTGGCCGTTCGTGTCGGTACCTATACCGGGCTTGACACCAACTTAGGATTCCCTTAGACCGTGAGACAGATGCGAGATATGCCGGGGCTCGGCCGCACGGTTCGCACGACGTACTGGCAGCCTCCAGCAGCTCGTCTCACGAGGGGGGTGCGGTGTGGAGAGTCCGAGCCGTTGGAGCGTCGCGCTGGGCGCAGCCGTTCTCGTCGCGTCCACCCTTCTTGGCGCCACGGGCTCCGGCGCAGCCACCTCGAACAACAGCCCGATCGTACTCGGTTACATTGGCGACCTGACTGGGGTGGCTGCCTCCACGTTCGCGGATGGGCCGGCGGGTGCGCAGGCGCGCATCGACCTGCAGAATGCTGAGGGCGGGGTGGACGGCCACAAGTTGAAGATGGTCGTCGCAGACACTCAGTCGAGCCCAACCCTTGCGGCGACCGCCGCTGAATTTGGTCGAGAGTGACCACGTGTTCGGAATCATGGAGAACTCGGCCCTGTTCTTTGGTGCCGCCCCCTATTTGCTTAAGGCGGGCGTCCCGGTTACCGGGACTGCCATCGACGGGCCCGAGTGGAGCACCGACACGAACCTGTTCGATGCCAGCGGACCGCCGATAAGCGGTCCAATAGATGGCCACCTCTGGGTACCCAACACTACAGCGGCCTTCTTTAAGAGTCTGGGTGCTACGAAACTCGCTGGGATCGCTGCTAATACTTCCGCCGCTGCTGGCGTGGACGCTATCTTCGACACTTTTCCGAAATTTGGGCTCAGCAAGTGCTACTCGGGAATACTCCCCCTTGGCTCGATCAACGTCACCACGGACGTGCTGGCCATCAAAAATGCGGGATGTGACGGACTTTACGTATCGAATGTGGACAGCACCGCTGTCGCCTTTGGGCAAGGACTGAAGGACGCAGGGCTCAACCTGAAGGCAGCTTTTCTGGGCGAAGGTTACGATAACACCGTGCTTCACAATGCCACGAACCGAGCGGCGGTTAAGAACGGCTACTTTGGTGGCACCGCACTAGACCCCAATTTTACCCAGCCCAACGCTGCGACGACCAACATGCTGACTGCGTTGCGTAAATACGATAACTCCTTCCCCGGTGGTATCCCCGACCTCGGGCTGTTCGGTGGGTGGGAAGCAGCCGACCTCATGATCCTCGGCCTGGAGCACGCCGGTACGAATCCTACCCGGACCTCCTTTATGAGCAATCTTCGCAAGGTGGCCAGCTACGACGTTGGTGGGCTGCTCCCCTCCTCGTGGGGATTCACCCACCTCGGCACGGACCTCCAGGCAATCCCGAAGACGACCTGCACCTACTTCTACCAGATGCAGGGCGATAAGTTTGTGGTCGCCAACCACGGGAAACCATATTGCGGGAAATATGTAGAGACAGCGGTTCCCTGAGGAGAGGTTCCTGCAGGTTCCGGTTCCGAAGGCGCTAGCTTCAGTAATTGCACTCGACGCGGGAGGAGTCGAGGGTGGAAGAGGTCGGGATTCGCACGCAGGCGGCAACCGTCGCGAACTCGATTGCTTGTCTCCTAAGCGCTTCAGGACCGTTCATCGCCGCAGGGCTGGCTCCGGGGAATCATGACCCTCGGCCTGAGCGTCGTGGACACACGATTCAGTAGGCGCTCTGATTGTCCTTGTGGCGCGTTACCATCCTGCTGTCCACAATCCATTATCGCGAACCCCGTCGATTGGGGGGGGACGCCCTCGCTGCACTCCATCAGTACGTCAGCCACCAAAGCGTGGACAGATCATGTTCCATCTGCACACGGGACCCGTCGGTAGACACACATTGTGAACATGATCACGACGTGTCTTTATCGACGATTTGACCCTGTTCTGGGCGTTGTCGAGGTAGTACATGCCGACGAGCGGAGGTTGGATCGGGTAACGAGGACGTTGAGTGCGTCGTCGGATCAGCACCTGGACATCGACGCGCGCTCACCACGTGAGTGTCGCCGACGGAGGGATATCTCGAGAGCGTCAAATGCGTGCAGAGTGGTGAAGCACATCGAGATGGACGTACATGGCAGAATCGCGGGGCTCAGCGACGCCGTTCGCGGCAGGCTTGCCGGGGGTCACCAGAGATACGAGTAGATCGGAGGAACGAATGAGCAACGCCAAAAATACGGTGGCAATCGCTGGGGTCGGTTACTCAACGATCGGGCGCCACCTGCCCATCCCCGACGACGAGCTGGTCCGCCAAGCGGTAACCGCCGCGATCGATGACGCCGGCATGACCCGTTCGGACATCGACGGCATCGGCACGATGGGTGGCAATGCAATGTCGATCGGCTGGTTGCTGGGCCTCATGCCGCTCAATTATTTCTTCACCTCACCGGGTGGGCCCGCCTTCGTGGAGCCCGCAGTTAATTCGATATCGGCGGTGGCGTCCGGCATGTGCCATACGTGCGTAGCCATCCGTCTCATCCGACAGATGCCCGGTCAGTCCGAGCGCCTGACAAGCCCAGAGGCCAACGCCGCAGCGCCGGTCGACCACTCGGGGTTCCTCGGCACCGGAGTCGACCCCGCCATCGCCGCCCAGTTCACCGCCCCTTTCGGAGCGGGGGCGGCGGCGGCCACCATCGCAGGATTCCAAATGCAGGCCCACATGTCGCGGTACGGCACTACTGAAGAGCAGTTCGCCCAGAACGCGGTGAACCAGCGACACCACGCTTCCTTAAACGAAGACGCCCTGTTTCGTGAACCCCTGACTCTCGAGGACTACCTGAATTCTCGCTATATCAGCAAGCCGGTGCGCCTTTTCGACTGCGACTACCCGTGCGACTCGGCGTCGGCGGTCATCTTCACCACAGCGGAACGTGCCCGCGACTTCATGAAGAAGCCCGTGCTCGTCGAGGCGTGGGCACTCTCGGCGATCCGAGACGCCGACATGGCCCTCCTCGAGGACCACACTGCAAACGCATCCGTCCATTGCGCCAACGCCCTTTGGTCACGCACGAGCCTCACGCCCGCCGACGTCGACTGCGCTCAACTCTATGACGGTTTCACCATCATCACCTTGGAGTGGCTCGAGGCCCTCGGCCTATGTCCGATGGGCGAATCCGGGCCGTTCATCGCCGAAGGCCACACCCGACTCGGCGGGTCGATGCCGCTCAACACCGACGGCGGCGCCTGCAACGTCGGTCGACGTCACGGTGCCAATTTCTGTATCGAGGCCACCCGTCAAATCCGAGGGGGCGAGAGTGGAGAACGCCAAGTGCCCGACTGCGAAGTGGCAGTGTGGGCTAACGCCATTGGGCCCTTTGCGGGAGCGGTCCTGCTGACTGCCTAGTGACGTGAGTCAAAAATGCGGTGGCAGCAGGCACCAATGTGCCCGGGGGATCTTGTCAGCGCTCTTGTGTCAGGACAAAGAGCGTCGGAGCGTTGTTTACTAGTTGCCCTAACTGGCCGTGGCTGTTCGCAGCTCCTTTTGTCGACCGGTTTGTACGCCGACGGAGCCGCTGGTTGCAGACTTCGGAGAACCAAGGCTCGAGCAGTCTCAGCCAGAACCTGTAGGTTAGGGTGAGCCGAGGTGGCGCCCTTGGGTGAGCGTCAACCAGGGATGGATCTGATCGATACCCTGCATGCACAGTATCGATCCCGGAGGGGCATGAAGCTACTCGGGCACTGAGCGGTACATGAGGTCCACGGAGTGCCGAAACTCTTGGGCCACTGTGGCTCGTCTATATCGCCGGGCACGATCCCGGGGGCGACGTCCAGGGCCGCGTAGAGGTTGCTGGTGGCCGTGGCGGAAGCTCGGATTCGGGATGAGGCGGTCCCGGACTGTCTAATCGGCCAGCGCATCTTCTGCGACGGGAGCTTGGTCACCCAGCTCTCCGCCTCCTTCAGGCCATAGAGGAGCCCGCCCTCAAACCCGAAGGTGCTCTGGCTCGACAGCACCCGATCGCAGATGCCCGCTAAGTCCCAACGGTGTCCCCTGCTGGCTACTGGCCAATCCAACGGGTTGGAAGGCAGGCAAATTGGGCACGTACGAAGGCGTGCACTGCGACTACATGACGAACGAGCCGCTCGGGGCCCCGCTTGAAACTTGTCACCGGGTCCGCAGACCGGTCGACCAAGCGATACAGACCAATGCATTTCGAGTACTCAGCGGCTGATCGCTGCCCTGGATCATCCGATGCGGTACAGCTCTGCCGCGTTGCGCCATACGATTTTTTGCTTGTCCTCGTCGGGAAGCCCCTGGAAATGGTCTTCCACCACCGTCTGCGACTCTGGCCACGTGGAGTCGGGGTGCGGGTAGTCGCTCGCCCACATCAGGGTGCGGCACCGAGAAGGTCGATGGTGCGCATGCCGACCATGTCGTCCTCGAAGGTGGCGTGGAACTGCGCGACCAGAACGAGCTCGGGTTCTCCTTGATCATTCCCCGGCTCGGCCCAGTTGTGGCGGCGGGACATGGTGTCGAGTCGCTCCAGGTAGTAGGCGATCCACCCGATCCCCGACTCCACCAGGACGATATGCAGGTCGGGGTTGCTCGGCACCATGCCGCCCAGAATCCAGGTCCCGATGAGTTCCGCCATGACATGGGTGGGAGGGACTGGAAGATCCCCTTGGCCGGCGTGGGATCGGCCATCTGGATGCCGGTCAGCCCGGGCGAGGCATTGGTGTGGAGACTGAGCGGGATCCGGTTGGCGGCGAACGCCTGCCACAGCTGCTGGTAGTCGTCGTCCCAGTAGGGGGCCAACTGGTTCAGGACGCTCGGGATAGGTCGGGACGGTCAGGGCCTTGAAGCCCTTGGCGACGAGGCGCTCCAGCTCGGCTCACTCCCTCGCGTCGGGTCGAGACCGGGACGATGCCGACCGGGATCAGGCGGCCGGGAGCGTAGGCGATCCACTCGGCGAGCGCATCGTTGTAGGCCTAGAAGCAGGCCACCCGAGCCTCGGCGGACTTCAGCGGTAAAAGACCCCGCCGTCGAATCCGAAGGTGCTCTGGCTGTAGAGGACCTCGGCGTCCACGCCGTCCATGTCCTGGTCCTTGACTCGGTCTTCTTGGACGTGGTCGCCCGGACGGTTCTGGGCCGGCCAGTTGCGCTCAGCAGGATTCTTGGCGTCCCCATGTTTGACGCAGCCTGGGCTGCGGCCATAGCGACCTGCGCCTTGGCAATGACCTCCTTGGCCACGTCCAGGTGGCGCCTCGGAACATGTTCGAGGAAGCGCTCGTCGGGGATCGTGACGTGTGAGTCAGCAGAGATCAGACGCTGCTTGATGATCGTCTCTGTGGTCATGGCTACACCCCTCCCGGCCGGCTCACCGTCGACGCCCTCGCTTTTCGTACTCAGGCACCCGACCCGTTAGCCGGTATACGCCGTTGGTCTGGTGGCGTCAATCCTTTGGCGGTGACAGGTCTGGACAGGACCCGGGCGTCGCGTAGGCCCAAGCAGGGATCCCGCGACCGGGATCCTTGCAATCGTCGATGCCGGCGTCTTCGTAGCAATCCAGCGCATGATCTCAATCGTCTGTCGCCACTCACCGGCGGAGGACCCGGATACCGTGAGGGCGTACCGCTGAAGGGATCAGCAATGCGCCCCGGCGCAGCCGCCCCGGGTCACGTTGCTAGGTCTCAGCTACCAAGACGCGCCGGAGGTTCTCCTCAGCGAAGAAAAGCTCTCGCCTTCGACCGTGTGAACCGCCGTCACCGGAGCGCCTCCGGGCTCGAAATCGTTCGGACAGTGCTCAAATCAAACCGGTCGCATGGGGACTTGGGCCACCTCCGCCGTCGCTTGGGCGTAAACCGTGTCTTTGTTCATCAGCGTCCCCTCGACCACCACCCACCGTTCCTCCACTCGGCTGATATGCCCTTCGTAACGCAAGGGAACGCTAAGGGGGGTCGGCCGTCGGTACCGCACGGCGAGCGAGCCGGCCGGACCACCCAATCCGTTGATCCCCGCCGTCATCAGGAGAGCAGCATCGAATCCTGCGCGATGTACCCTCCATACACGCAGTTGGGAGGCCCCTCTTGCGGAGTCCCAAAAGTGACTTCGCCAGTCAGGTGGCCGTCGTCCGTTTCGACGGCGATTGGTGGTGAGCACGGGTTCGCCAGACCGATCATCGGATGATTGGTAAACGTGCCCTGATGGCTCAGGCGGCTCGCCTGTTCGAATCTGCTGACATCGGAGTCGGACGTAGCTCAACAACGAACCTTTCGACGGTCACGGCAGCATGTTCGAGCGAGGCCTCGGACGCACGGGAGCCAACGGTGACCCGGGCGAGGGCCCGCAACGCAGTAGCCAAACGAACGCCGCTCGCGCATCTCGGGAAAGGCTGGACGCTGACAGCAAGGTCTCTCGGTAGCTCTGAGCTGCCGCAGAGGTCGGATCGGAGTTTGCACACTGCATTGCTAGTGCACGCGCTTTGATGGTGCCAGTGCCGTGGGAGCGCGGCGACACTTTAGTTCCATCGACTACATCCGGGCCGAACCGTGACCCTGTACTGCTCGTCGTCGCCGCTGACTAGCGATGTCATGAATCGCGACCGAGGGACATGCCACCGGCGCGATGACTGCCAATCTCTGAAGGTGGTCTTCGCCCAATCTCTGAAGGTGGTGTTCGCCAGTTCAAGCGAAGGTACCTCGTACCACACACCAAGGACGCCGGGCTGGTGAAACACGGCTGAGAACCCTCCAAAGCATCTCCCTCTGGGAGCTCAATTGGTCGGCACTTTTGGGATGGCCCCCGAACCACCCCATTGGGCTGACGGCAGCCGCCGCTGCAGGAATGCGCACACGGTATGCAATAGGGCTAATCTCGTAGGTCGAGCGTCAGATCCCAAGCACAATCGGACCTGGCTGACCTGAAGCGTGGTAGCGCCCAGTTCTCCCCGCTGAAGCACGGGCTCATCTGGGAGCCTGAAGATCGTGTCCCCCGACGCTATCGTGCGAGAGTGGCATTGCAGGTGGCTCAGGGTGCTCCCGTCGAAGTGTGGATCACGGTCATAGTGAACTCTGCCCGGTTGCACGTGAACGCAGGTTTTCCGACACTGCAACTTGGAGCTCCGCAGGCGCCGTCAGAGTCGTTCGGGCTAAAGAAGAGGGGATCGGGTGGTATATCGACTAATGGGAATGAGCGGGGATCTTCGGGTTTCCGAGGTGGGTCTTGGAACAGCCAACTCGGGGCCTGAGGGTTTGGCCGAGCGGCGCGAACAGTGCGCGTGCTACGCTGGCTATGGGGAGGTCGGAGGGGAACTTTCGAGCACCGGGCAATGCGTACACGGACGGAGAAGGCGAGGTAATCATAGGTCCTTCGCAGCACCAGTGAGCGCGCACAGATCGTTATCGCAACTAAGTATTCAATGCAATCACGGGCCCGCGACGTCAACGCCCACGGCAACAGTCGTAAACATATGATGGACTCGGTTCACGCCAGCCTCCGCCGACTTGGGACCGATTACATCGACCTCTACTGGGTGCACTGCCGAGATGACTCAACGCCCATCGAAGAGATTCTACGTGGTCTCGACAACCTGGTAAGCCAGGGAAAGGTCCTGTATATCGGGATGTCGGACACCCCAGCCTGGCAGGTGTCAAGAGCAAACACGATCGCCGAGCTCAGAGGATGGACCTCGTTCGTCGGTATGCAGGTGAAGTACAGCCTCTTGGACCGAGACGTGGAACATGAACTTCTACCAATGGCGAGCGCATTTGACATATCGGTGGTCCCATGGGACGTGCTGGGGTCGGGAGTGCTCACGGGGAAGTACAGCGCGAGCGACCGCCCATCAGACAGTCGTCTCGGAGTCGACGGGGTGATCCGGAATTGTCGCGGCGCATCTCCGACGCAGTCGTGGCGATTGCCGCTGAGCTCGGTTGCACACCTGCCCAGGTCGCTCTCAACTGGGTGCGAGGCGGTCTCGGGGTGATCATCCCACTAATCGGCGCTCGGACTCTTGCACAACTCGAAGACAACATCGGTTGCGTTGACGTCGAACTCCCAGAGCACCGAGCGAGATCGGACGAGATCAGTGCCATCCCGAAGCCCTTTCCGCATTCACTTCTCGAGCCCTTCACGCTCCGACGAGTGATCAGCCATCGAGCATCGCAACGCTAGTTGTAGCTTCAGGCGCGTTGCACCCGTGCCTCTAAGCCTCGATCCACCGACAATCTTGAGATGAAGCGATGAGGTGGTCGTATTTTGACTGGCGGCTGACGCCACCCGGCCTCATCCGTCCGCTGACCGGGAACCTGGGCATGACAAGCCAGGAGCATTCCGGATTGTGCGAGTTCGATGTCAGCGCCTGATGCCGCCGTCTGCGGTGCGCCGCCCGCGGGACACGGCGCTACAGCGGGACGGGTGGCAGGCCTCGCAGCTTGTCGAGGACGCGGAGGAAGGCATCGGCCCAGGGCCATTCGAGGGGGGTGCGCAAGGTCGGAGTTCCCGAACGGTTGACCAGGCGGCCCGGGACCCAGAAGTACCGGGTGCGCAGCGTGCGCGCCACGGTGAAGTGTGCGGTCGCGGTGATCTCGCCCAGCAGGGCCGTCCAGCGGATGAGGTCGTGGGCGAGGGCGGCGCAGAGGAGCCAGGCCGCGTTGGCGAAGAAGTACCCCGAGGGCACGTGCTCGAGTCCCGCACCTTCTTTGAGGTCCCGGATGGCCAGCTCGACACGGGCATGTTCACGGTGGAAGGCGTCGACGTCGACGGGTGGCCTTCGAGGTCGGTGATGAAGGCGAAGTGGCGCCACTCGGGCCACAGCGTCGCCTGGCGTGCGATCAGGCGGGTGCGCCGCACGATGAGCCGGCGTCCTTTGTACTCGCACTCGGCCACCTCGGCCTCGCCGTCGTTGGTGTATTCGATCGGGGTCCAGGCCGACTCGGCGATGGAAGAGATGGCGCTGACCACGGACTTTTGCATCCGCACGCCCATGGTGAAGCCGACTTCGAGGCGCTCGAGGACAGCGATGGTGCGGTTGGACCAAAACCCCGAATCGAAGCGCATGATCAGTTCGCCGCTGGCCCCGGCCCGGCGCACTCGGGCCACGAGCTCTTCGACGAAGCGCACCGCGCCACGTCCGGTGTTGGCCGCACCCCGGCGCAGGCGGGCATGAAGCACCTCGCCGGTGTCTGAGCGCGTGGCGACGAGCGGGTGATAGCCAAGCACGTGGGTGTAGCCATAGCCGGCCCCTGCCTTGGCCTTGCCGCAGACTTCGCAGATGGTCGAGTCCAGATCCACGACCATCTGATCTGCACCGGGACCAGCCCCGAGCGACCAGGCCCGACGCAGCGCCTCGGCGAGGACGGCGTCGAGTTGGCGGACATGGCCGAAGGTGAAGGCGCGCAAGAACGTCCCGAGCGTCGACGGTGCCATGACCTGGTGCCCGAGCACTGACCACGTGGCTCCCGAACGAAGCACGTCAGCGTGGTCGATGTGGGTGCCGCCCGCCACCATGGCGTGGACCAACGTGAGGACCTTGCGCCCGGGCCGGGCACCACCGACACGTCCACCGAGACGAACAGTGCCATTGATGAGACACTCGAGATTGAGCCGAGCGACCAGCGTCGCCACCAGCAACAGCCCGGCATTGACTACCAGGTTGGGCTCGTCGAAGATCACGCTGACGCGGTCGATCCTGCGCGATACTGACGACACAGAAAGTGCCTCCTCTGGTGCTGGTGAATCGTGACTTCGAACATCACAATTCTTCCAGGCAGGGAGGCACTTTCCGCGGATGCGCGGTTCTCAGTTCATGCGTTCAATCGGTGGATCGAGGCTGAGGCGGAACTATCCCATGCGGTCAGCGGCTCTGGGAGCAGGAATCGGCTCGGCTCGAGGATATGGATGCCGCCCAGCTGTACGAAGGCTTCACTCACATAACGATTTCCTGCGTCGAGGCCCTTGGCCTGTGCGGTATCGGCGAGTTCCATTGCTCGGTGGACGACGGCGCGTGTCGGCCGGACGGCGCCATGCCGCTCATCACGATTGTTGGCCGGCTGGTCGAAGGACGTCTGCATGGGCTTGGATATGCCGTGGTCCAGCTCCGGGGTCGCTGCGGTGAGCGCCAAGTTCACGATGCCGGAGTGGCGGCGATCGCCAACGCCCACCGGCCCCGGGCCGGCGCAATGGTCTGCGATGCGACTCACCGAAGATCAACGGGCAGCGGCAGGAGCACAGCCACTCGGCTCCCCGCCGACAAGGACAGGTCATGGAAGGATGATGAGCAGCTGCGTTGAGGGACACGATGATGGCCTCGCATCGTCGAACGCGATAAGCGACCGCATATCGTCGCGCGTCAGGTATCGATAAGTGGTGGTTGTAGACGGTATCGATAATTGCCCCTTATCGTCTAGCGGGTAGGGGGCAACTGGTGAGGCGACTGATAAGTGGTAGTTGTCGACAGTATTGATCACTGCCCCTTATCGTCTAGGTCGCAAGAGGCAAGTGGTGAGCGCCCTATAAGTCGTGCCTATTGATCGGCACGGATAACCGGCCAACCTATCGTCGACCGCAATACTACGCGATTACTTCCACTCAGGGGCATTGGGACCCGTTAAGCCGAGGACCGCTGACAGGCAAGCGGCCGGCGGTGGCCGCACGTAGGCGGCGGTGCCACCGGACAAGGCATCCAGAGACCGAACTGAAGCCTGTCGACGGAACTGACTGCGACTTCGCCGTGCCCTTCGCCTGACCTCGGAACAGTGCCCATTGCGCGAACCGTGGTGCCGTCGTCGGAGCTGATTCGGCGCTCTCGCTCCGACGTGGGATGCGGTATATGGGTCGGATGCGACTTAGGCCGACGACCTGGATCTCTTCGACGAGTTGCTCGACGAGGCCCTTACGCTGGGCTGGGGAGCCACGGTCGAGGACCACCCCGCCGCCACGTGATCACCCGCGTGCTCGATCGCAAGACAGCCCGCTTCCGCGTGAGGTCGTAATTCGCAGGGTCAACCTGCCGCTTACGGCTTACAGCCCTGGCGTCCAGCCGTGGAAGCTTGAGCCACCCGACGTAGGCTGAATGGGAGCTAGGTGAGGCGCCGCTTCGGCTCAGAGAGGAGTGACAGCCGATGACAGCTGATCATCCATCTGGCGCTCACCCCGACCTCCGCGAGCGGGTCGCCTGGCGGTTATTCCGCCTCATCAACCCACTTGCCCGCCGGATGATCACCGCCGGAGTGCCGACGGGTGCCCCGAACATCTTGCTGATCGTGCGCGGGCGCCGGTCGGGCACTGAGCGCACGACGCCGGTCACGCTGCTCGACTTCGAGGGACACTCGTACATCCAGGCGACCTACGGAGCGCCAGGCTGGGGTCGGAACCTCCGGGCGGCCGGCGAGGCGACCATCATCCGCCCCGGCGGCCGGCGCAGTCCGGTTCACGCCATCGAGGTCTCACCCGATGAAGCGGCAGCGATTCTTCGGCGCGCGCTCGAGCCGTACCGCCAGGTGAACCTGCTGCGCAGATTGCTCGGGTCGCACGTCAGGCCGCCCGTCGCCCTGCTGCGCCGATACCGGATACGCATCGACGACACCGCACAGGATTACCTCGCCGAAGCTCAGCGCCACCCGCTGTTCGAACTCCGACCCGCCTAGCGACGACGGGGACTTTGGCGACGCGCTGGAACGAGCACTCGAGCCGGGGCGCCCGCTGCGAGCGGCAAGTCACCATTGCATCAGCGAGATCACCGCTGCTGCGACCAGCATGCGCCGCGGCTCGCACGAGGGTAAGTAAGGATGTAGTGCACGTCCAAGCGGACCGCGTCGTCCCAGCTGATATCCGAGCGATGTCAGCTGCCAGAGGGCAATTCGTCGCGGGGAGCTGGGTTCATGGTCGCTTCCGTCGTACATGTCGCACCTCACTCACTCGAGGTCCGAGTCGCTGGCGGGCACCACGCCTAGCCGATCGGCTCATCCTTCAGACACCTGCCGGCTCGATGGGGTCGCGGCCGCCTGAGGCACTGCTTGATGGCGACCCCGTGAATGCAAGATGGTCGAGAAATCTCGAGGGTCGATGTCGAAGGACCGCATACCCGTTCGACGTACGTGCGAGAAAGTACCTCTGAGGAACCAAGGAGAGTGATCAAGATGCCGCGTTTCATGGGATTCGTGCGGATGGAAGAGGGCGTCGGGCCGCCACCGCAGGCGCTGTTCGACGCGATGGATGAGTACATCAGCGAGCGGGCCGCTAAGGGCGTCTTCCTCGACGGGGGCGGTCTGTACGGGACAGAGGACTCCGTGAACTACGTCGTCCGCCAAGGGGAGGTCACCCACGTCGACGGGCCGTACGCCGAGGCCAAGGAAGTCGTCGGCGGCTGGGCCATCATGGAGTACCCCAGCCTCGAGGAGGCCGCGGCGGACCAGCAGTCGTTCGCCGAGCTTCACGCTAAGTACTGGCCCGAGATCACCGTGATCTCCACCCTGCGCCAGATCTCGACCGGCCCCGAGGCGCCTGGGGAGTGACCCGAGATCCGCCGATCCTTCGCCATCCGCGGCAAGGATCGGCGGCTTCAGGCTGAAACCGGGCTCACTACGCTGGGCGTGGTGCCGGCAGAGACCCGTCCGAACCAAGCCATCTACGCCGCCTGGCGGGCCGAGTCGGCCCGCCTCGTCGGTGCCCTCACCCGGATGACCCGCGACGTGAGCCTCGCCGAGGACTTGGCACAGGATGCCCTCGTCGCCGCGCTCGAGCAGTGGCCTGCCACCGGCGTCCCGGACAACCCGGTCGCATGGCTGATGACCACCGCGAAGCGGCGCGCCATCGATCACTTCCGGCGTGCCGACAGCCTCCGCCGCAAGGTCGCGGAGCTCGAACGTGCCCGAGGGAGGGAGGAGGAGGCGATGGCCGGCGTCGAGAGCCAGGCCGACTACATCGAGGACGACGTACTCCGGCTCATCTTCCTATCCTGCCACCCGACTCTGACGCCTGAGTCTCGGGCCGCACTCACGCTACGACTGGTGGGCGGGCTCACCACCGCCGAGATCGCCCGGGGATTCCTTGCCACCGAGTCCACGATGGGCCAACGGATCTCGCGAGCGAAGAAGACCCTGTCCGAGGGGCACGCCGAGTTCGAGCTTCCCGCGGGGCCGGAGCGGACCAAGCGGCTCGACGACGTCATGGCGGTGATCTACCTGATCTTCAACGAGGGCTACACCGCCACCGCCGGCGAGGAGTGGATGCGCCCCGACCTGGCGAAGGAGGCGATCCGGCTCGCGCACATGCTGGCCGCTCTCGCTCCCGACCAGCCCGAGGTGCTCGGCCTGCAGGCGCTGCTCGATATCCAAGGCTCGCGGATGCCGGCTCGGCTCGATGAGGACGGAGCTCCGGTACTGCTGGAGGCACAGGACCGGAACCTCTGGGATCAGGTGCTGATCCGGAGTGGCATGGCCGCCCTGGAGAAGGCGGGACAGCTGACTGCCCGCGGGACCCCGGTCGGGAGGTACTTCCTGCAGGCCTCGATCGCTGCGCAGCACGCCCGTGCGGTACGCGCCGAGGACACGGACTGGTGCCGGATCGCGGGGTTGTACGACGTCCTGGCCCGCGCCGCGCCCGGCCCGGTCGTCGAGGTGAACCGGGCGGTCGCGCACGGGCGGGCCTACGGCCCTGCCGCCGGGCTCGCCGTGCTGGAGGAGGTGGACGGCGATTCACTCGGCGACTCACCGCTGGTTCCGAGCGTGCGCGGGGACCTGCTCGAGCGGGGTGGGCTGCACGCGCAGGCGCGCGAGGCGTTCACCGAGGCAGCCTCGCGTACCGCGAACGCGGGCGAACGTACCGTCCTCCAGCGCCGAGCCGACCGGAACCGGTCGCGTGGGTCGGACTCGGATCAACCTCCCCAGCCGACGAGGGCTTGATCAGATCAGCAGCCTTCAAGTAGCTGGGCTGCTGCTTCCTCCGGGGAGAAGCACGGGAGCCTCTATGTCCTCCAACGAGCTCATGGTTCAACAAGCTCTTTAACTACCACCTGGCCAAGGTGTCCAACGGCCCCACCGAAGCGCTGAACAACCTCGTCATGCGCATCAAGAGGATCGGCTTCGGGTTCGCCAACCTCGAGAACTACCGCACCCCGGGCACTCCTCTACGCAATGGCGGGACGACCGATAAAATCGGTTATTGATCAGGACCCATAATCGCCACCTATCGCCGAACGCGACGCGGGCAGGTAGATGGATGGATATGCATCAACGCCCACAACACCCCGAGCAACAATCGATCAGCCCGTCGGGGTTGACAGGAGGTACAGATCGCCACACCAGGGCTTTCCCCCGTTCGTCGTGAGGTACTTGCCCGCTTTTAGTTGGAAGAAGTAATAGCAGTCAGTCTTTGGAAGGGCAGCGGTCGTCCCAAAATGCGTGAAGTCAAGCGGAGTAGGCAGGATGCCTCCGGCATTGTAGCTGCTCACGTTTCGCAACTTTGAGATAAACGACAAACGAGTGGGGTCCTTACCAGCAAGTTGGAGGCCCTCAATCATCACACTCGCGGCGATGTAAGCGTCATACGTGCCGAGATCCGGAAGACCGCCCTTGTAGTTCGGATCGTATTTCTTGATGGCGTCGAGCATTTCCTTGGTACCGGAGTTGGGCGTGGTCATGTTGATCTCATTTGCCATGTAGTCGCCGTCAAGCTCGGATGCCGCGGATGGGTCCGAGAGCACAGACTGGTCGTAGCCCGTCTCGTACACCTGTTTGGCGCTGACGCCTTCGTCCTTCAACGCTCCGGACAAAGCCGCGTCGGAGCTGTCGACCATTGGTGCGTCAGTGCCGTTGCAACCGAGGCTGTGAATCGCTAAAGCGGGAACAGAGAAGCTCGTCGCCCCAACGGGTACTAGGTTCTCGTAGCAATTGGAGATCCCTTGGTGCTTCACGACCGCCATAACGGTAGTGATGTCGCTGCTTATGACGCTATAGGTGACGCCTGCAAGCTTCGTGACTCCAATCGATTTTAGAAACGGGCCTATATAATCGTAAACTGCATACTTCCCTTGTATTGTTCCTGACAGCGGAATGTTTGGCCCCGTGTAATCGAAGGAATTGGAATAGGTGGCGTCGGGCCACCCCACCTCGGGAATCCCCGCCTTATTAAAGATCGCATTTCCCGAGTCATAATCGCCATTGATGGCGGAGTCCTCAATTACTCCGAACACGTCCTTGGATACCAAGAGGGAAGCAACATCGGTGCTCTCGGTAGGGCTTGATTGGTCGTCCTCGACGACGAGGTTCAATTTCCGTCCGTCAACTCCCCCCTGGGCATTTTGCAGGTCGAAGCGAGCCATAGCGCCCCCAGCGCTATCGCTGAAAGTAGGTGCAGCCGGACCGGTCTCTGTCGTCACGAAGCCAATGCTGATGGAGTCGGGGGTGACTCCTTCCGAGCTGTCTGAACTCTGACCAGAGGCCCACGCCGGAGCGGAGTACTCAAGTACAAGCGATAGGACGGCGACCATCAACGCCGATGGCAGCGCCCTGCGCACTCCCCCGTGCGGCATCAGTGAACCCCCCCGTTGTTGCTCCCTATCGCTTCACGAAAGACCGTACAGAGTCGCCGCGTTGCGCCAGACGATCTTTTCCTTGTCCTCACTTGCGAGTTCGCGGAAGTCCTCTTCGACAACCTTCTGCGACTCCGGCCAAGTTGAGTCAGGGTGGGGGTAGTCACTCGCCCACATCACATTGTCGACACCCAGTCGGTCGAGAGTCCTCAAACCCACCAAGTCGTCCTCGAACGTGGCGTGGAACTGCCTGTTCCAGTAGGTGCTGGGCAACTCGTCAATCACGCCTCGGGCGACCCAGTTATGACGGCGAAACATCGTGTCGAGTCGCTCAAGGTAGTAGGCGATCCACCCGATGCCCGATTCCACCAACACGAGATTCAAGTCCGGATTCCGAGGCAGCATTCCGCCGAGGATCCAACTGGACACAAGCTCGGCCATGTGAATCGGAGGCAGCGACTGAAAAATGGCCTTGCTCGGCGTAGGGTCCGCCTGCTGCATCAACGTTAGGCCCTTGGTTACCGAGGTGTGCAGGCTGATGGGGATATTGTGATCGGCGAACGCTCGCCACAGCGGCTGGTAACGCTCATCCCAATAGTGAGGCAGGTCGAAGAGATCCGGGTAGGTGGGGATGGTGGCTGCCCGAAAACCTAGCTTGGCAAGTCGCCCAAGCTCGGCAACGCCTTCAGCGACATCGGCCACTGGAACAACGCCCACTGGGATAAGCCGCCTTGGAGCGGCCTGAATCCATTCGGCCAGAGTGTCGTTGTAGGCGCGGAAACAGGCGGACCGTGCCGCGTGATCATGAATAGCAGCAAGAGGACCTCCGTCGACACCGACGGTGCTCTGGCTGTAGAGCACTTCGGCCTCCACCCCGTCAATGTCCTGGTCCTTGAGGCGCTCTACTGGGTCGAGCATGCCCGACCTTCCTTGAGCGGGCCAGTTGGTCTCCTGGTGTTC
This sequence comes from uncultured Acidimicrobiaceae bacterium, assembly GCA_963794215.1. Classification (GTDB taxonomy): domain Bacteria; phylum Actinomycetota; class Acidimicrobiia; order Acidimicrobiales; family RAAP-2; genus DATKRB01. Next base: position 29,122 of record CAWCCQ010000001.1, read on the forward strand.
TTTGGCTTCCCTCACCACGGAACGTTGCTCTTCATTCATCGACGCGTCGGCCTGCGCAATGAAATTCCGCGTGACATCCGAGTATTGCTTCGGGACGTGAGCCAAAAAACTCTCGTCCGGAATGGTGACGTGCGAGTCGGAGGAGATCAAGCGTTGCTGAATTCCTGTCGTCGCCATTTGGGCTCCCTCCCCGTAAGGCCAAAAGGGAAATCCGCCGCCATCTCCTCGGCCCTCAGCACACACCTTAAAATCGTTATAACACATGAAGCTGGTCAGCGGAAGCGTCTCAGTGTCGAGAGATTCCGAGCGGGGCACTCCGCGACCTACGCAACGATCTCCGCAGGTCGCCGTCAGAGTTTGCACGACGTTGCCCCGTTCGCTGTTGAAGTGCAGCGGTGGCCACAGCGTGTTCAGGCTGCTGCCTGAACGTACTCTTCGGGTGTGACAACGGCTGGCGTGACCTCGCGTCGGAGGGCGTCGACCAGCTTGGCCATGTCCGTGTGACCGCGGACGCGCCGGAAGGAACGCTCGGCTTCGAGCATGCCGGCGGCGATCCAGCGCTTCTTCATCGACCCGTCCTTCCACTTGGTCACTCGTCTAGTGGTGCGCTTGGCGATCGAGATCATCGACTCGATGCAGTTGGTGTTGGTCAGCGTCTTGGCCAACGTGCCCTTGATGCCCAAGCGAGCGACGGTGAACATGTCGTCGAGTCCTTCGCGCAACGACGCCGCGGCGTCAGGGTGGTCGGCCTCGAGCTCTTTGGCCAGCGCCTTGGCGGCGGCCAGCCCCTTGGCCGGGTCGCTCTGGGCGAAGACGAGGGCGAGTCGCTTGTCGACGACCTTGGCGAGCTCCTTGGGGAGATGCCCATCGAGGTTCCTCCGTTTGTGCAAGGTACAACGCTGGATCTGGGCGGCCTCGCCGAACACCTTCTTGATCCCAGCGGCCAGCGCCTTGGCGCCGTCGATGACGCAGAGCACGCCCGAGGAGACGTCGAGGCCCCGGGCGACGAGGTCGGCCAAGAGGGCGGTGACCACCGTCTTGTTCTCGGTGTCGCCCAGCCACAGCCCGACGGGGAGCTTGGTGCCGTCGGCCGTGATGACCAGGGCGACGACGACACACGAGCCGGCCACATCCAGCCCGTCGATCATGAGCACGGCCACGTCGGTGTCTGCGAGGTCCCGGGCCATCAGCTCGCCCATGGCCTTGGTGGTCGCCGCCACGAAGCGCCTGGACACTGCCGACTTGGAGAGCGACTTGGCGCGCCCCTCGAGTGCTGCTCCCACCGGCTCGGCCACGTCGACGTGGCGTCGGGTGGCCACCCCGGCCAGCATGCGCTCGACGACGAGCGAGTTGAGCAGGTCGGCCGAGCTGAACGCCTTCCAGGTGTCGAGCTCGATCTCAGTCCCGCTGGTGGTCCGGCCTCGAGGGCGCTCGGTTGCGACCTGGCGCCCACCGAGGACGACCGAGCCCTTGGCGCTCCCGTGCCAGTTGCCGACCCGATCGGCGGCCGGCATCTTGGCGTGCTTAGTGCCGATCAGCGCGGCCAGCTCCGCCGCCATCATCTGGTGCATGACCACAAGCCCGGTGGCCGAGGCGAAGGCCAACAAGCCGTCCCTGATGGCCCCGGCCACGTCGGCCAGGGCCACGGTTGCCTCGAGCGGCAGGTCAGCCAACCGGGCCGCCTCCTCCGCGTGTGCGACAGTCACGACGGGTAGTTTCTTCTTCACTGGTGGTCCCCTTTCTGGGTGGTTCGTTGGATTGGTCTCCTGAACACCTACCTCACGGCAGGACTCAGGAGGGGGACCACCACCTCACTTCAACAAACTTGGGGACACCGTCGTTTGCACCTCATCGGGGACGTGATCGCTTGGTTCCGGACGCGGCGGACGGCTTCACGTCGCAACACAGGCAGTTGGTTGGTGGACGGTCGACCCACCGTGGCGGCCGGGCACTCCGGCGTCCTCCTTGCCTTTGGAGGCGACCGTTCGCTGGTGGGTGCCTACGACTATGGGCAAAGTGCAGGCATGTCCGTCGAAACTAGAATCGTCTAACCGAAGAATCTCAGTGTTGGACGGCTTCCAAGCTGGCTACCGTCATCCCCCCTCGCTGACTCCAAGTGATCACTTTTGGGCACGAGTCCTCGTCGTTCGTCGCCATGTTTTCGGAGATAGGTGCCGCGAATGGCTGGGCCGATCAGCTGCGCGAGTGTCCCGCACCTCGTCGATCAGTGGTCGAACCTAACCAATCACACCAGCTTGACGGTAGCGGTCGATCTCATCATTGCCGTAGCCGAGCTCTCGGAGAACCTCGTCGGAATGTTCTCCGAAGTCGGGAGCGCGGGCTGGTTCACCGGCCTCCTCGTTGAACAAGATCGGCGGTGCGGGCAACGAGAGCGGACCGTCGGGGTATTCGACGTCACGCACAAACCCATTGGCGATCGTTTGGGGGTCCTCGTGGATCTCGCGGGCGGTTTGGACCGGGCCCCAAACGCCCTTCGTTGTCACCAGGATTTCTTTCCACTCGGCAAAAGTCTTCTGCGCGAAGACCCCATCAAATATGGCGATCGCTTCAGCCTTGTTCTGGACGTGCGCGGCGCTAGTGGCAAACCTTGGATCGGTGCCCAGTTCGGGAAGTTCGAGGTGCTCGCAAAGGTCGATCCATTCGTCGTCATAGTCTCCGAGCATCGCCAGCACGAGGAAGCGACCGTCCCTCGTGCGATAACTGTTGGTGTGGGCGGGCCGCTCTTCACGGGGCACGATGCCGCGCGAGGTTCCGCCGTCCGGTAGCTTGCTCTCGATGATGGCCAGGCCATTGAACCAGATGGCGGTGCCCAACAGAGATCCGTCCACGACCGTCGGGACCCCGGTTCGTTCTCGCATCGCTAGCGCGGCGCAGATTCCGCCAGCAAGCGTCATGCCCGACATCCCGTCACCGTGGCCGATCGCACCAGGAAGAAAGTCGATCCCTGTGGCCTTCATGGTGGTGTCGTCGAGGGACCCCCGACATGACCACGAAGCGTCGTTGTAGCCGCCCCGCTCGGCCTCAGGACCGCGAGGACCCTGACCGGTGCCCCGCGGTATATAATGTTCGGATTGCGCGCACGGATATCGTCGACGTCGAATTTGAGTTTCTTGCGGGTAGCCGGAAGGTAACTGGTCAGGAAGATGTCGGCCGTCTCTACCAATCGGTATAGGACCTCGCGCCCCTCTTCGGAACTTAGATCGAGGGTGATGGCCCGCTTCCCCCGGCTGTAGTGCTTGAAGTACCAGCTGGCACCACCGGGCTCGAGGGTTCCACCCAAGAGGCGCATCGGGTCAGGCCCGGTTGGGTTCTCCACCTTGATGACGTCTGCGCCCCAGTGGGCGAGCACGCCGCCCGCTGAGGGGACGAATGCCCACATGGTCAGATCGATAACTCTGACTCCTTCAAGAACTTGCATCTTCGATCGTAATCCCCCGAGGTAGCGCTCGATATGGATCTACTGGATACAGCGACTCATGAGTCACGAGAGGCCTGGGACGCCAACGTTCTTGCCGCACACCGGCTTGCCGCCATTTGCAGTTACGAAGTGATTTCCTTTCAACTGCACAAAGTACGAGCAGGGAGGAGTTGGGAGCATCGCCACGCCGCCGACGTGGCGGAAACTGACTGTCTGGGCCAGAATGCCCTCGGCATTCCAGCTACCCACTTTCCGCAGATTACTGATGAAGGCAGCGCGGGTGGGATTCTTACCCGCACCTTCGAGACCCTTGATCATCAGGTCCGCTGAGATGTACGAGCCGTACGACCCGAGATCAGGGATATCTCCCTTCTTGAAGCTGGGGTCATACTTTGCCAGCGTCGTCAGCATGGTCTCCGTCGCCGCGTTCGGTGTCGCGAAATTAATGGGAGTCTGCACGTAGGCACCCTGGAACGCTCGTACAGCGGAAGGATCCGCAAGCAGGGTACTGTCGTAGCCGGTTTCATAGACTTGCTTCACCGAGACCCCAGCGTTCTTTAGCGACTCCGCCAAACCGATGTCAGAGGCGTCGACAAAGGAGCCCAGCAGCCCGTTGCAGGCGGCCGACTTGATCTGCAGGACGTCCGCCGTGAAGTCGACCGTGCCGAACGGCACTGAGTAGTTCGCGTAACACTGGGAGACTCCCACGCTTTTTCCCGCAGCAAATGCCTCCTTGATCGAATCGACCGAGGAGATCGAGATGCCATACCCGAGCCCAGCGAGCTTAGTGGCCCCTATTGTCTTCAGGAATTTCAGGCAGGACCGTCGTGGTGTAGGTCAGTCCGTTGTAGACCGCGGGTGAGCCGATTCCCTGGTTGCTGAACAGGTTCGTGTAAGGCTGCTCCGTAAATGGTTGACCGTCAGGGACATCGCTGACAACGGGCACGCCTTGAGCATGTGTATATGCCGCCGCAACTGATTCTCCTAGCCATGGAGTGTCCGCAATGATGGCGAACGCGCCCTTGGTCGACACGAGGTCCTGAGCGGCAGTCACTACCTCAGTGGTGCTCGATTGATCGTCCACCACGACCAGTTTCAGCTGGTGCCCATTGACTCCGCCCTGCGCGTTCTGCAGGTCGATACGGGCTTGGGCTGCCGCGGGCCCGTCGGCAAAGGTCGACGCGGAGTTGCCGGTCAAATCCGCAATCATGCCTATGACGATCGGACTCTCGGTAGCTGAGGCGTTGGCCGGTGCGATGAAGCCACATGCCATCGCCACCACAGATAGCACCCCGATGATTCGACCCACGCGCAAAACATCGTAACTATTCAGGTCTCGGCCACACCCGGTAGCCATACCTGACCCTCGAACAGAAGCCGGAGTCCTCCAAGGACGTCGCGTTGGTTCTTCTTCAACGTTGAGATGTAACTGCGGATGGCACAGAAGCTCCGGGCACCTTCGGTGGTTCGCCACGATCCGGAGATTTTTTGTTGGAGCTTGACCATCCGGATGTCGCGTTCGGCCTGGTTGTTCGTGAATGGTGCCCGGAAGTCCGAGCAGAACCGGAGCACATCAGCCCGTTGGGCATCGAGACGGAGCAAGAGGTTGTGCGCCTTCTTCGCGTACCCGTGCCGCTTGGCGGTGGCCGGGGGCGGGTTGGCGGCGAACCCTCGGGCGATCAAGATGCCGTAGCGGACCCGGACCGAGTGCAAGGTCATGGGGTCGAGCGTCGTTTCCCCACGCTCGAGTGCCTCGCGGACAGCAACGTTGGCCTCGATGAGTAGGTCGGCCAGGTCGTTCGCCCAGCCCTGGTCCCAGACCACGCCGACGCCGTTGAGTTCTCGAAGGTGGTGCGCGTTGCACAAGGCGTGGGTGACCGCGAAGCTGCGGTAGGGACGCCACCCGTCGTGGACCGCGATCCCCGACATCTGGGCGATGACGCCGAGGTTCTCCATGGCCAGCGCCCCGCGACGCGGATGGCAGTCGAGGAGGGTCAGGGCGGCGTTGGAGGCGCCATGGACCCAGGCCAGTCGAGCCTGCACCCGGGCCCCGGTCTCGTCGAAGTGCACGGTATCGGCCTGGCGCAAGAGCACCCGTACGTGCTCGGTGAACTCGGTGGTCCCCGCGGCCGCCTCGCTGATCATGTTCGAGAGGGCGCCGACGGAGACCTCTTGGCCCAACACGTCGGCGAAGAGCTGGGCCGTGCGCTCGAGTGGCAGGTGTTGGTGCACGGCCAGGTAGGCGGCCAAGGCCCGGACCCCCGGACCGTAGACCGCCGGTGCGCTGGCTGTGGCCGGGAAGCGCGCCTTGGTCTCCCAGCCACAGGCACACCGTCGCTTCTCGGCGACATGCTCGGTCACTATGAAGGCGATGTCGGGCAGATCGAAGACCTGGCGGTGTTCGGTGTCGACGACTCGGGCACCGCGGAGCCCGGCCCTGCATCGCTCGCATGCGGCGGGCACGTGGGTCACGATCGCATCGGGCTCGGCCACCTGGGCCAGGTGCTTTCCTTCCGTGCCGGGTTGCTTCCCCGGCTTGGCCTTGGCTGCCGCACGGCGTTGCGCCCGCGACGGCGGCTTGGTCAATCCTTCGGCCGACGGTGGCATCGACGAGTTGCGTGGGGTGCGACCAAGACGCTCTTCGAGATCGGCCAGTCGTGCTCGCAGCTCGGCGATCTCCGCTGCCTGGGTGTCCACCACGAGCTCAAGGGAGGCCACGACCTCGGTCAGCTCCTCATAGGAGGGCGTGTCATCGAAGGGCGAACCGTCGTCGGGTGGAATTCCCAACGTTACGCGCGGTGCTACCCCGTGTCGGTGATGGTGCGCTCAGAGACCTGAATAGTTACAACGACTCTTGTGCCCATTTCACCAGGCCCCCGCGGTAATTAAGAGTGACAATATCGTTGTATTCTTGTGTGTCGACCATGTCAAGTTCCGTTGGCCGAGGTCGCTGTAGTCGTAGATCGGCGGGAGCCCTTACTCCACCGCGAGGGTTGCCCAACGGCACGAAGGTGGTGACGAAATACCCTTACGAAATACCCTTAGAGATGATGCTCAGAGTCAGCGACAGCGCAGATCGATGTGCTTCAGCCATCCCACCGTTCGAGACGCGGCATCATGTACGCAGAGGAGGAAGATGCCAGTCGTGACGCGAGGTAATAATTCCGCACCGCAAGGTATCGAACATCCCGGACGTTCAGACGGCCTCGTATCTCCTCCGCGTGATGAGCGTCGGCTAGCAATGTGTACCAGAGGCGACGTGTAGGGGCAGGAGCGACAAGAACTGCGTGTCGCCGCGCGTCGAAGTCGATCAGTCAGTGGCTGCCGAGAGTATGGATAATTGCCACTTATCGGGATAACGCTAAGTACCAATTATCGAAGGATAAAAAACATTGTCGAGAGGCTCCATATTCCCGCGTATCGTCTGTGACTAGAGCGAGTGGTGGGGCGCCGACCAAACGTTGCCTATCGTCGAAGGCGATCGGTACGCTATAGATCTAGGCTAAGAAAGCATCACCTATCTGCCGCTATAAATTTCCGGCGATCGCCGCCCCTCGTTCCATTCACTTGCAGAATGGTGGCCGGCCCACCCCATACCCCACGAGATCGCGTAGTCCCGGGGTTGTCGCCGACGCTCTCGTCAGCAACGATGAGGATCGCGGCTCGTTCGCCGACGAAGAAGCGATGAGGTCCTGCACGGCTGATGGCCTCCACCCCGGAGGTGCCCTGAGCCTCGTCGGATGATGTCCCAGAGCCTGGCGGTCTTGACTCGCCAGGGTTGACCGAGTCTGTTTCGGGCAGGAGGACCTTGAGAATGGGCGTGATCACGACCAGCGATGGCACGGAGATCTTCTACAAGGACTGGGGATCGGGGCAACCGATCGTCTTCAGTCACGGTTGGCCGCTGTCGGCCGACGACTGGGACGCCCAGATGCTGTTCTTCTTGCACCATGGCTACCGGGTGATCGCCCACGACCGGCGCGGGCATGGCCGCTCCTGCGCAGGTCAGCGAGGGCAACGACATGGATCACTACGCCGACGATCTGGCCGACCTGACCCAACACCTCGACCTGCACGATGCCGTCCACGTCGGGCACTCCGCCGGCGGTGGCGAGGTGGCGCGCTACATCGGCCGACATGGGGAGAGCCGCGTGGCCAAGGCGGTGCTGATCAGCGCGGTGACGCCGTCGGTGCTGCAGACCGACACCAATCCGGCCGGCGTGCCCCAGGCGGCATTCGAAGGCCTGCAGGCGCAGCTGGCGGCGAACCGTTCGGAGTTCTATCGAGCCGTTCCCTCCGGGCCGTTCTACAACTTCGACCAACCGGGCGTCGAGCCGTCAGAGGCCGTCATCGCGAACTGGTGGCGCCAGGGCATGATGGGCGGCGCGAAGGGTCAGTACGACTGCGTCTCCGCGTTCATCCGGGAGGACTACACCGACGACCTGAAGAAGATCAGCGTCCCGGTCCTCGTGATGAACGGTGACGCCGACCAGATCGTCCCCTATGCCACCTCGGGACCGCGCGCGGTGGAGATCGTGCAGAACGGCACGTTGAAGACATACGCAGGGTTTCCCGCACGGCATGCCGACCACTCACGCCGACACGATCAACGCGGACCTGCTGGCTTTCATTCAGTCCTGACGAATACCGGACGCTCCACCCGGCCGGTCTTCACATCCTCGATCTCGATCAAGCGTTCCCAAGGGGATTGCGACCCTACTACCGCCAAACATTTCGTCACGATGGGGTACGCAAAGAGGATGAGTCGCTAGATCGATTGAAGCCCTCTCGCGCCAAGCAGGTAGGCCTCCGCAGTCAGTGAGTCGTCGACTGCCAAGTCACTAATGCACTGGCTCGATGTTTCGATGCTGAATGCCCCGCCGAAGCGGTCTTCGAGGACTGACGTGGCCCGGCGCCCGCAAAGTCTGAGCGGCCGGCCGCATGTAAATCAAGGCTCAAAGGGCACGCAGTCGGCGCCGCGGCGAGGCTTGGCGTCGGCGTACTGGTCCAGCGGCTGCGAGGGTTGTCGCGCCGTTAGACAGACCTCATCGCTCCGCGCTGGATCCGGTACCAGTGCCGTGCAGGACGTGGTCAATGGCCCAATCACCCTGACGTGCCGTCGTCCTCACTTCAAAGGGCTCGAATTCGCAACCCATCCGCAACCAGCCAACGATCGAGTCCCAACCACGGTCATCCAAGCTTGGACCAAACACAACGGATCGTCAGGAACGCACGCGGGAGTCGGCTCGGTGAATCGCGAAAGTGGACAAGTGGATCCAAGCGATTGGGCCGAGGGAGCCCATCACCCCACCCGCATCGACGACCTCCCCTCCTTCGATTTCAACGTTGCTGATCTGATGCTCCCAGGAGCCATCCACACCCTTGCGCAACCGATCGTGGCACTCTCCGACGGGAGCCTCATTGCCTATGAGCTGCTCGCGCGATCGACCCTGCCGGCAGGACTGAGCCCTGATCAATGGCTCCGACAGGCCGGTGAGCGGGGTCTGCGGACCGAGGTGGAGCTGGCGTGCCTCGATGCGGCCGCCGATCGCGGCGCCCCACCCGAGGGCGTCCGGCTCTTCGTCAACGTGAGTCCGACGACCCTGCTCGATCCTCGGATCGAAGGGCGCCTCGCACGGCTCCCCCCGCACGTCGTCGAGATCACCGAAGAGGAGAGGATCGACAGTTACGAGGAGCTGCGAACACGCATTGCCCGGTGGTCGCCGGCACGGACGATGCTGGCCGTCGACGACGTGGGCTCGGGGTACTCGAGCATGCGTCACGTGCTCCAACTGCGCCCCCAGTTCATCAAGATCGACCGGGACCTGGTCCACGGGGTGCACCACGACAAGGACCGCTTGGCGGTGCTACGCGGCATCGTCGGCTACGCGCGCCAGTGCGGTGCGACGTCCCTGGCCGAAGGGCTGGAGACCTTGGAGGATCTGGCTGCGTTGCGGGCCATCGGCGTGGATCTGGTGCAGGGATTCCTCTTCGGTCGACCCGGCGACGGATGGCCCCGGCCGCGGCTACTCACTAGCCCTCAGCGCAGCGACCAGACCGAGAAGGGTTCCTCCACCGTCGTCGGCTCGATCAGCCGCCGCCTCGATGCCCTCATCGACCCCAAGGACGCTGCGGACGAGGTGACCACGTACCTGTATGAGAACTACCAGGTCCTACCCAGCGTCTACCTCGAGCGGGCCGGTGTCCTCCGCTTCCTCTCTGGTCGGGGCCAGTGGCAGGTCTTCGACGGCATTGAGCCCGGCGTGGGTCTGACTGGATGGGCGTTCGCCAAAGGGGAGACGGTGCTCGTCCAAGACGTGCTCGTGGACCAGCGCTACCGACAGGCCGCCCCAGGCGTGGTGGCCGAGCTCGCCATACCCCTGGTCGTCCGCGGGACAATTGGTGGGTGTCCTGAACGTGGACGCCGCGGCAGCGCTCGACTCGCACCAAACCGTCGCCATCACCTCGGCGGCCAGGCTGCTCGAGCGGACCCTCGAGCGGACCGGCCGCCCGCCTGTCGACGACTCACCCTTCGTGGCGCTCGGCCGACACGCGCCACGAATCGCCGCGGCCACCGCCGTCGGCAATCTGGCTAGTGCGACATTGGCGGCCGCGATCGAGATCGCCCACTTCGAGACGGCCGCCCTGTGGATCGAGCAGCTGGGGATGCTCGACCTGGTGGCATCTGAAGGTCAGCTGGCTGGCACCCTGGCGGCCCTCACCTTCTCCGAGCTCGGCGAGTTGGGCCGCTTGGTTAGCCGCGTCGCATCCACCCACACCGTCGGCCCGGTGTTCACTACGGCGTTCGGGCCACTCGGATACCTCCGCGACCAAGGACTCGGTTCCATCGTCGCGGCGCCCATCCGGTCCAGCGAACGGGTTGCCGGGCTCCTCGTGCTTGCGGCCGGGGATCCCTCCGTCGCTCCCGCCCATGTGGTCGAGGCGATCGAACTATTGTGCGCGCTAGTGGCCACGGTGCTCTGCCACATCGCGTAGCCAGCCGCTCATTGTCCTCGGTTGATAGGTGGACCCTTCCGCTATCTCTTTGATGTCCTGACGCTCAATCGAGGACCTCTCCCTGAGCGATCAGGACGTGCGAACTGGGCAAGCGTCCACAGTCGGGCGGTTAGAAGTGCCCTCGGCTCTTGGTCTCAGAAGGACGCGATCATGGGCCTGAACGACAAGTACTGGTTATCGAGAGACGTCGTCTAGGGGATCAGGGGCAAGTACTGACACGACAGGGAGTGCTTACTGACGGGCACGATAATCTCGCTAGGCGCTCCTCACATCATCCGTGAGCAAGAGCAGGGTCAGTCGGCTTAAGGGAACCCAGGTTGCGGGCGGGTCGGCACACCCTTCATACGCCGGGCGCAGTCTGGCATATGAAGGTGCTCCAAGCGCAGTCCACCAGCCCTACAATGACGACCACTCTACAAGATGAACAGCATCTCCTGATAGGTGGCGAGCGGCCAGAGATCGTCGGCAACGAGCGCTTCGAGGCGATCGGCGGCTGCTCGGACCGCAGTCATCGCCGGGAGCAGTTGATCCTGCGCGTGCCCTGCCTCGGCCCCGACGCTGCCATCAGAATGGGCCAAGGCGGCTCGCAGCGCCGCGATGCCGGCCCTGAGGTCTGCGATCGAGCCGGACACCTCGTCAAAGGTCGTGCGGTCCCCCTCCACGCTGATCGCCTTCAGGCTGGCGAGGTTCGTCGCGAGCTCAGTTTGGTAGCGGACCGCGGACGGCAAAATGATGGTGTTCGCCATCTCGAGTGTGATTCTGGCCTCTACGCCGATGCTTAGGGCGTACTGCTCGAGGGCGATCTCATAACGACTGTGCATCTCGCGGTGGCTGAACACGCCATAGTGGCTGAAGAGCTCCATCGCGTCGTCGCTCAGAAGCTCGGGCAGCGCGTCGAGGGTGGTGCGCAGGTTGGGCAAACCGCGTTCGGCCGCTTCGATCTGCCAAGTGTCGGTGTAACCGTCGCCGTTGAATACCACGTTGCCGTGAACCGAGATAACTTCCTGCAGGACCCGTTGCACAGCGACGTTGAACTCGGTTCCCTCGGCGACCAGCGACTCGAGTTCAGTGGCGAGGTAGTCCAACGCCTCCGCCAAGATGGTGTTGATGGTGACCATCGGGCCAGCGATCGACTGGAGGGACCCGGGGGCTCGGAACTCAAAGCGGTTTCCGGTGAAGGCGAACGGGCTCGTCCGGTTCCGGTCGCCGGGATCGGTCGGCAGCACGGGCAAGGTGTCAACCCCAATGGTGAGCGTCCCCTTCTCCTTGGAGTTGGTCGCGCCACCCTTGGCGATCTGGTCGAAGACGTCGGTGAGCTGGTCCCCCAAGAAGATGGAGATGATCGCTGGCGGTGCCTCGTTGGCGCCAAGACGGTGGTCGTTGGTCGCCGATGCGACCGACGCCCGCAAGAGGCCGCCGAACTTATGGACGGATCGGATCACCGCGCCGCAGAAGACGAGGAATTGGGCATTGTCGTGCGGCGTGTCCCCGGGGAGCAGGAGGTTCCCCTCGGTGGCATTCCCGAGAGAGAAGTTCACGTGCTTCCCCGAGCCATTGATGCCGTCGAACGGCTTCTCGTGGAACAGACATTCCATCCCGTGCTTCTGGGCGACCCGCTTGAGGGTGACCATCAGCAGTTGCTGATGGTCGGCGGCGACGTTCGACCGCTCGAACATCGGGGCCAGCTCGAACTGACCCGGCGCGACTTCGTTGTGGCGAGTCTTCGCCGGGATGCCCAACTTGAACAGCTCCCGCTCGGCGTCGAGCATGAAGCCAAGCACCCGCTCGGGAATGGCCCCGAAGTAGTGGTCGTCGAACTCCTGTCCCTTGGGCGGCTTAGCGCCGAACAAGGTGCGCCCGGTGTTGAGGAGATCCGGCCGCGAGAGGAAGAAACTTCGGTCGATCAGAAAGTACTCCTGCTCGGCGCCGGCGAACGACACCACAGCGTCAGGGCGCTCGTGGCCGAACAGGCGGAGCACGCGCTCGGCCTGGAGCGCCATTGCCTGCTGGGAGCGCAGGAGCGGAGTCTTGTGGTCAAGGGCCTCGCCGGTCATGGACACGAACACGGTCGGGATGCACAGTGTCCGACCGTTGGGGTTCTCAAGTAGGTATGCCGGACTGGTCGCGTCCCAACCGGTATATCCACGAGCCTCGAAGGTCGCCCGCAGACCACCGCTCGGAAAACTCGATGCGTCAGGCTCACCTTGCGTGAGCGTCTTGCCGGAGAACTCGGCGATCGATGAACCGTCCCCGCCTGGCTCGAGGAAGCTGTCGTGCTTCTCTGCGGTCAGGTGCGTGAGCGGGAAGAAGACGTGTGCGTAGTGTGTCGCACCCTTCTCCATCGCCCAGTCCTTCATGGCCGCGGCCACGACGTCGGCCACGGTTGGATCGAGGGGCTTGGAATGCTCGATAGTCGCTATTAACGATTTGAAGACCAACTTGGGCAGGCGCTTCTGCATGACCGCCTTGGTGAAGACATTCTCGCCGAAGATCTCGCCCGGACTCTCCGAGGACATCGAAATACCCGTCGGTGCCTGGTGGCTCTTTATGGCATTGATCGCCTCGAGGCGCGTCTTACTCCCACTCACTCGTCATCTCCCTGCGCGCTCGACCGGTCAACGGTCACTGCCTCCACACGCTCAACCATGCCGTGTGGTGGTGACCTCTCCAAACTAGACGTGGCTGTAGCGGGGAAGGTTTCCACGGCGTAAACACTTCGGCGGGAACGTCGATCGGGCTCCTAGCCTCACTCAGGCGCATCGATCGACGCCATCGAGCCATCAGTCCAGGAGTTAACCTGGGGAAATCAACTAGCCCATCGCCGAATCCGTTCACGTTCGCGCTCGGTGGTGCCGCCCCAAACCCCGCTTAGTTCGTAATCGGCAAGTGCGTAATCCAAGCACTGCGAACGAACCGGGCACCCCAAGCATAACGCGCGGGCCCGGAAGATGGAGCTACCGGCGTCGGGAAAGAACGTCTCGGTGGGCTGACCTTTGCACGCAGCCTCTTCCATCCATAGGCCCGACGATGGTCCCACAACGAACGACCGTACCGCGGGCCTTCGCCGACGAGAGGGACCCTGGTCCGGTGCCGGTTGGGTCCGCTGTGCCGCGCCGGCCGCCCCCGAAACCGACGGTAGGTATCGTCGCGTTGCCCCACGTCGATCACGAGGTGTGGGGTGGTCCAGGTCATTGAGCATCCCCATTCGATGCCGACGGAAGCTGGCTCGGGTCGATGAACCCTCGATGCGTCCCAATGTGAACGGAGCGAGAACACTCGGCCGGGGCGGGCGGCAACGAGCTGGTAGGCAGTAACTTCCGATGAGTGATGGGTGAGTTCCCGTGCCCTCGGGCTCCTTTTTGTTCGGGTCGACTCCAGTTGGATCCTGCGGAGCGGATGCACGGGTACGTGGCCCATTGCCATCCTCCTAGTGACTATGCCGATTGCTGGATGGCCTACTGGTGGGACGCATGGCAACAGGACTGGAAACCCTGTGAGCCGACCCACGGCGGTCCCGCGCCAAGAGTGCATACGGCGGCCACGTCGGGCCCCCGTCGATAGGCTTCGCTTGTCAACGTCGACGCCCGGAGGGTTCGGTGCGTGAAGCCTGAGCCCGGAGCCGGGGGATCGTCAGATAAAGACTCTGCATTGCTATACGTCATGGTTCTCACGGGTTGAGGGGCGCGATAAATAGTGGGTAGCTGTACGCGATAAGAGCCGAACCACGCTGTTTTACCTAACGATAAGTGGTGGCTATCGATCAAGCGATAAGTGCTGGCTACGCTACGCGCGATAAGGGGCAAGTGGTGAGACGCCCTATAAGCTGTGGGTACCGGATAAACCTTCGGCTACCTTGTTATGGGACATTGCGGGTCCAAAATTACGATCCAGCTGCTAGTGAGCATCCAACGGATCCGGTCGGTGGCCCGGATCGTCGAGCACACCATCTCATTCCACCGCCGGCTGCGCGCACGTCGAGCCCGCATGCAAGACACTGCCGAGAGCACAGGCCGAGCGTAGTCCTCGCATTCCTAGATGTTCAATATCCAACGCTCCGCCGCCGCCGGAGAAACTCGACCAGGGAGATCTCTGAGCCGGTCCGCATGCCTGGTCCGTCCTCGCTCAGATGATGTCCTTGAACACCGCGGTGCTGTTGGCTGTCTCCTTGGCGACGGGGAAGTTGAAGCCGCACTTCGGGCAGGGCTCGGACAGCACCTTCTGCTCCGCCGCCAAGTCGTACTCCTTGTCCTGCAGCGTGCCGCAGGTCGGGCAGATGCGCAGCAACCTCGTCGCCTTGAGCTCGAAGTTGGTGATGATGTCCTCCATGATGGCGCCATTGGCCGCCCACTCCTTGGCGTGCTTGTGGTAGGTGTCCATGTGCCAGTCGTTCACCGCCTCCTTGGACGCCCACATGGAGAGCTCGACGTACCAACCGGGCTCGTCGGGGTGCTCCCACCACGTCAGGTGGAGGAAGCCGGGCTTGGTCATGAGGTGGTGGCGCACGTCGCTAAAGACGGTGCGGAACTTGTCGTATGCGTCGGGGCTCGAGAACCGGACCCGCTGCATGCTGAGGTACATACCTGGTGCTTCTCCTTGGACGTAGTGGGTGGGCGTGACGACGCTTAGGGGCTAACGCCCTCGACTTCGACTGCGGAGCCGACCTTGCGGGCCACCTCCTTGACCAGGTCCCCCTCCACCACCGCGCGCCAGCGCACCGGCTGATCCGGCCGCACGACGATGACGTGCTCCACCGAACGGGCTTGGGCTGCCGCCGCAATGGTCTTGGCTGGCTTCCGGGACACCGCGATCTGGCCCCAACACTCGACCCCGGCCTTCTCCAAAGCGGCCACCGCCCGTTCGACGATGTCGCGCTGCTCAGCCATCTCCTTACGGCTCGGCATGAGGCCCGGGTTCTGCAGGCCCAGGCTCGAGCCGTAGAGGCGGGCGATACTCACCACTGCCACCGGCCGTCCCCCGCTCAGGCGCAGCGCCAGGCGAAGGGCCGCTCCGGGAATGCTCACCCCGTTGGCGGCGATGAGCACGGCCGCCGGCTGAGCAGGCTGCTTGTCAAACTTGCGCCGTCCGAACTTGCGTCGGATTGGATGGGCGGTCCTAGCGTCCACCGGTGGCGCCATCGTCATAGCTCCGTCTCCTGCATGGTCGACAGCGTCGGCAGCCCTTCGGGCACCACCGTCGGGCCAGGCATGTCACCCAAGTCGATGCCGCCCGGTGACCCGACTACCAGGGGCATGGCCTCAGACGTGTCGATCCCCCGCCGCTTGTCGCTCATCTTGCGCCACCAGTAGAGCGGGACGTAGGCCGCCACGATCACCAGACCGAGGATGTAGAGGAAGTGCCCCTGCCCGGGCCCCACCACGATGTCCGGCGAGTTCCAGCCGCCCACGAAGTAGTCGAAGGTGAGGAAGAGTGCGATGGCCAGCGCCACCCAGCGGAACCAGCCTGGTAGACGGAAGGGGCTGACACGCTCCGGTCGGAACTGACGGATGAGGAAGTACCCGTACATGGACGCTGCTACGGCCACGATGTAGCCGACGTTGGAGAAAATGTAGATTCTCACCGGCGAGCCGAAGAGGCTGACGATGAGGGCGCAGACCACGTTAAAGGCCATGGCCCGGTCCGGCACGTGGTGCTTGTTCGTGTGCTCGAAGAACCGCGGCAAGAGCCGGTCTTCCGAAGCCTGGAACAGCGATCGAGCCACTCCCATGATGGCGTTGAGCACCGAAAGCACCAGGGCGAAGATCAGCGGGATGCCGATGACGTATTTCACCCAGCCGGCGTTGCCGAAGATGTGGTCGCAGAAGCTCGTGTAGAGCGTGAGCGGGTCCGCCGTCTTGAGGGAAGCTCCGAGGACTCCCACGAAGACGATCGCCGTGCCGATATATACGAAGACTCCGTAGAGGCCCTCAGCCGTGAGCGCGATCTTGGCGTCACGGGCCGGGTCGCGACACTCGCCGATATAGCACGCCGCTGCCTCCATCGCGATCGCGTTCCACGAGATCACAAAGATCCAACTCATGAAGAAGATGAAGCCCGCCGTCTTCGGATCGGCGTAGTGGAAGCCCGAGATGTTCGACCAGTGGAAGCTCGAGGGTTTGAAGATCGGTAGGAGGATCAACAGGGTCAGTGGCACCATCGACGTGACGCCCAGAATCGTGGCAAACGTTGCGCCTAACTTGATGCCGAACAAGCACAGGGCAAAGAGCCCTAGCAGGCCGATGAAGGTGATGGCGAGCACGCCGACGGACACGGGCGTGCCCAGTGAGCCGAGGGGCGAGAAGGAGCGACCGAGCGGCACATGGAAGAGGACGGCGATGTATCCGGCGGCCAGAAGCATGTTGATCGGAGCGACGGGGAACCACCCCAGCCAGTAGCCCCAGCCCGAGACGCCGCCGATGTGTTTGGCCGTGGTGTGTCCGAGCGGTTCGAAGCTCTCGTAGGCGTAGGACGGCATTCCGCCGGTCCGGTGGGGCAGGAGCGCGGCCAGCTCGCCCATACACAGGCAGACGATCAAGCCGATGATCACCACCAGCGCGATGGCCGGGATGGCTGCCGCACCCATGGACGAGACGGCAAACGGCACGATGCCGGTCACCAAGATGGTGCCGGCCAAGCCGATCACGAAAGCACCCCACCAGTTCGTCCCTCTGCTCAGAGAGGTGGCGATCTCTGGCGGACCGGTCACGGTGTCGTGTTCACTCATCTGGTCTCCTCGTCCGGATTTGGAAGGGTTTGGGTGGTGCGTGCTCGGGTGGTCGAGGGTCAGAAAGCCTGCAGGTAGCGCTCCAGCTCCCAGGGCGTCACCTCGGTGTGAGAAGCCCGTACCTCGTCGCGCTTTGTCTGTACGAAATAGTCGAGGTAGTCGCCCTGTGGCGTCTTGCCCAGGCCGTCGCGCAGCGCCTTGTCGATCTCCAGGTGGTCGAGCGCGTGCCACAAGGTCATGGGCATCGAGCGCAGGCCGCGCTGGGCGGCCTCAAGCGGGGAGAGAGACAGCAGATCGAGGTCGCAGGGGTCGCCCGGGTCGAGCCCTTTGGCAACGCCATCCATGCCTGCGGCGATCAGCGCGCTCATGGCGAGGTACGGATTGGCGGATCCGTCGATGCAGCGGTCCTCCACCCGGCCCGGATCGGGGACCCGCAGCATGTGGGTGCGGTCGTTGCCACCGTAAGTCGCGTACGTGGGCGACCAGGCCGCACCGGAGTTCGGCGCGGGTGCGGCCAGGCGTTTGTAGGAGTTCACGGTCGGACACGCCACGGCTGCGAGCGCCTCGGCATGCTCGAGCAGGCCGGCGATGAAGGAGTAGCCGAGCGGTGACACGCCGAGCCCGCGGGGGTCGTCCTCGCCCAGGAAGAGGGCGCCTCCTTCGGGATCCCACAGGCTGAGGTGCATGTGCAGCCCATTCCCGGTCAGGTTGGTGAAGGGCTTGGGCATGAAGGTGGCCAGCATCCCGGCCTGGGCCGCGAGGCTGTGCACCATGTAGCGGAAGACGATGACCCGGTCTGCGGTGATCATGGCGTCGGCGAAGCGGAAGTTCTGCTCGAACTGGCCGTTGGCGTCCTCGTGGTCGTTGGCGTAGTTGGCCCACCCCAGCGTGTTCATATGCCGGGACACCGCGGTCAGGTGGTCGAACATGCGGGTCAAGGCCCGGGCGTCGTAGCACGGAGCCATGGCCGCATCCATGGGGTCGGCCACCGTGATGCCGCCCTCGGGGGTGCGACGCACGAGGAAGTACTCGGCTTCCGCGCCGACCTTCAGGGCGTAGCCCGCCTCGGCCAGTCGCTCGATCTGGCGTCTCAGGATCACCCGCGGCGCGAACGGCCAGGGCTCGCCCAACACGTAGGGATCGCACTGGATGATCCCGAGCCCCGGCTGCCATGGCGCCGGCATGTAGGAGCTCAGGTCGGGCATGGCGAGGATGTCGGGCGAGGACGGCACCTGGCCCATCGGGCCGGCCGCGAAGCCGGCGAAACCCGCTCCGTCGGCCAGCAATCCTTCGATGGCCGAGACCGGAACCATCTTGGCGCAGGGCTTGCCGCGGAGATCTACAAACATGGCGAAGAGGAAGTCGACGCCGTCCCGCCTGGTGGCCTCGGTCAGCTCCGCCGCGTTCGTGACCGTGGCGGACTCACGCTCCAGTGTGCTCGTCAGGACGATCACCTCCTGTGTCGATGGCTTCGTGTTAACGATGTTGCCCCGTGGGAAACACTGGATGGTTACTGCACGATTGCCAACTGTTGCTTGGCTGTTAACTCGCGCGGTTCTCCGGCGTGACACAGAGCGGTAGTCCAAGCTGCCCGCTTTCTTCCGGCGGTGTGTGGTTGCCTACATCTCTACGCTGTTTCTTGACAGGCAACAGCCGCCGGTCATAATGAGAGGCACGCGGAGGTCCCCGGACCCCGGCCCCACCCGGACGAAGGAGAGCGCAGTGAGCGAACCCGCCTCGGAGCGCAGCACCTTGCACCGCTACGCACACCGCGCGGCCTACGACCGCGAGACCATCGACGCCATCTTGGACGAGGGGTTCGTGTGCCACGTCGGTCTGTGCACCGACACGGGCTTCCCCGTCGTCATCCCGCTGGCCTACGGGCGGGACGGCGACACGGTCTTTCTGCACGGCTCGGCGGCCAGCCGGCTCTTCCGCGGCGCCAAGGCACCCGAAGTCGACATCTGCATGACCGTGACCTTCGTCGACGGCCTGGTGGTGGCCCGCTCCACCTACAACACCGACATCAACTACCGCTCGGTGGTCATCCTCGGCCGCGCCTCCGAGGTCAAGGACCTCGACGAGAAGCGCCACGGTCTCGACCTCATGGTCGACCACATCATCCCGGGTCGCAGCCGCGACGCCCGGCCCCCGACTGAGAAGGAGCTGCGCAGCACCATGCTCTTACGCCTTCCCCTGAGCGAGTCCTCGGCCAAGGTGCGCACCGGCTTCCCGCACGACGAGGAGGAGGACTACGACCTCGACATCTGGGCCGGCGTTATCCCCTTCACCACCGTAATCGAGCCACCCGTGGTCGACCCCGCCCTCCGCGTGGCGGCCGAGGTCCCCCCCTACGTCGAGAGTTATCGGCGCCCCATGCCCGTGGCGAGCTGAGCTATGTGTGGCGTCATCGGACTCCTGCTGCGTGACCGCTCCCTCGAACCCCGGCTCGGTTCCCTGCTGGTGCCCATGCTCGAGGCGCTCGACGAGCGCGGACCCGACTCTTCGGGCATCGCCCTCTATGCCGACCGCCGATCGGCCTCCGGCCCCCCCACCCTGCGGGTCTCGCTCGGGGCCGACGTCCCTGTTGACTGGGTGGCCGTCGGCTGCTCCCTGCTCGACCGGTGCCCGACCGGGGCCGCCGTCCAGCGCTTCGGCGTCGGCCTAGTGCTCGATGTGCCCGAAGCCTCACTCGAGGTCGTGCACGCCTACCTCGCCGAACAGTGGCCCGACGTGCGGGTGCTCGGCAGCGGTTGGAAGCTGCGCGTGCTCAAGGACACCGGGCGGCCCACCGACACCTGCGCCCGTTTCAGTGTGCGCCACTGGGAGGGCTACCTGGCCATCGCCCACACCCGCATGGCCACCGAGTCGGCCGTCACCGTGCTCCACTCGCACCCCTTTGTGCCCGACCGCGACCTGTGCGTGGTGCACAACGGCTCCTTCTCCAACTACGCCACCATGCGACGATGCCTACAGGACCAGGGCATCGAATTCGACTCGGACAACGACTCCGAGGTGGGCGCCCGTTTCCTAGCCACCCGCCTGGCCGCGGGCGACGACCTCGAGGAGGCCACCCGCTGGGTCATGAAGGAGATGGACGGCTTCTTCACCCTGGTGATCACGAGCGCCGAGGGCATGTCGGTTGTGCGCGACGCCTTCGCCTGCAAACCGGCCGTGGTGGCCGAGACTCCGGGCTTTGTGGCCGTGGCCTCCGAGTACCGGGCCCTGGCCGAGCTCCCCGGTATCGCCGACGCCGTCGTCTTCGAGCCCCAACCCGAGGAGGTCTACACATGGACGCGCTGAACTGCGACGTGTTGGGTACCCGGTCGGTCAACCAGGCCCTGCGCGCCCTGCCCGCGGGTGGCGGCGCCACCGTGGTGGCCCCCCGGGGTCGCCACAACCTGGCGGTGGGCCTGGCCGCCCCCGTCACCGTCACCGTCGAAGGGAACGCCGGCTACTTCCTGGGCAGTCTGTGCGGGACCAAGGACGGCGGCGGCCCCGACGTCACCGTGCACGGGTTCGTCGGCTGGTCGGTGGGCGAGAACCTCATGGGTGGCACCATCAGGGTCAGGGGTAGCGCGTCCCAAAGCGCCGGGGCCAGCGCCCACGGTGGCCGCATCGTCATCGAAGGGGACGCCTCATTGCGGGCCGGCATCTCGCTCAAGGGCGGCTGCATCGCCATAGCCGGCGACGCCGGCGCCATGACCGGTTTTCTGGCCCAGGCCGGCACCATCCTCATCGGCGGCGATGCCGGCCACGCGCTGGGCGACTCCCTCTACGAGGCCGTCATCTACGTGCAGGGTTCCATCGCCTCGCTGGGCGCCGACGCCGTGGTCGAGGAGATGACCGGCGGCGACCTGCTGGCTGTCAAACAACTGGTGGCCGACATCGGCTTTGACCACATCGACCCCTCGCGGGTGACCAAGGTGGCCTCGGGCCGCCAGCTCTACCACTTCGCCACCCACAACCACAGCGCCTACTGAGAGAGCGATGCCCGACCCGACCACGCAGCCCGATAACTACACCTTCACGCCCGACGTCATCGCCCGGGTGCACCAGATGGCTGAGACGGGCCAGTACCCCATCCGCGGCCTGGGCGCCCGGCGAAAGCTCCCCACCTTCGACGACCTCGTCTTCCTCACCGCCTCCGTCAGCCGCTACCCCCTGGAGGGCTACCGGGAGCGTTGCGATACGGCCACCACGCTGGGCACCCGCCACGCCACCAAGCCAATCCAGCTCGATATCCCGATCACCATCGCCGGCATGAGTTTCGGCGCCCTCTCGGCTAGCGCCAAGGAGGCGCTGGGCCGGGCCGCCACCGAGGTGGGCACCTCGACCACCACGGGCGACGGCGGCATGACGCCTGAGGAGCGCAAGGCCTCGGCCCAACTGGTTTACCAGGTTCTCCCCTCGCGCTATGGATTCGATCCGGCTGACCTGCGCCAGGCCGACGCCGTCGAGATCGTGGTCGGTCAGGGGGCCAAGCCTGGGGGTGGCGGCTTGCTGCTCGGCCAGAAGGTGAACGACCGCGTCGCGTCCATGCGCACCCTGCCCCCCGGCATCGACCAGCGCTCGGCCAGCCGGCACCCCGATTGGGTTGGCCCCGACGACCTGCGCATCAAGATCGAGGAGCTGCGTGAGGCCACTGACTGGGCCATCCCGATCTATGTCAAGATCGGCGCCACCCGGGTCGATCACGACGTGAAGCTGGCCGTGGCAGCCGGCGCCGACGTCGTCGTGGTCGACGGGATGCAGGGCGGCACCGCGGCCACCCAGGACGTCTTCATCGAACATGCCGGCATCCCCACCCTGCCGGCCGTGCGTATGGCCGCAGAGGCCCTACGCGAAATCGGGGCCCGTAACAAGGTCCAGCTGGTCGTCTCGGGCGGCATACGCTCGGGCGCGGACGTGGCCAAGGCGCTGGCCCTCGGGGCCGACGCCGTCTCCATCGGCGTGGCCGCGCTACTCGCCTTGGGCTGCAACAGCGCTACCTACCGCGACCCGAACGGCGCCGCCGTCGACGTCTCCAGCGACTACGCCGCGCTCGGCACCCGGCCCGGCGCGTGCGCCCACTGCCACACTGGCTCGTGCCCCGTCGGCATCACTACGCAGGACCCCGCGCTCGAAGCGCGGCTCGATTCCGTTCACGCCGCCACCTCGGTGGCTAACTACTTACGCGCCCTTACCATGGAGGTGACCGCGTTGGCCCGCGCCTGCGGGAAGTCCAGCGTGCATCACCTCGAGCCTGAGGATCTCGCAGCGCTGACGCTTGAGGCCGCCGCAATGGCACGGGTCCCTTTGGCGGGCACCGGTTCGATCCCGGGCTGGCCGTCCTGACGACCGTGGGTTCTCCCCGCAGGGCCGAGGTCGTCGTGATCGGTGGCGGCGTGGTGGGTCTCAGCACAGCCCGAGCTCTGGTCGAACTCGGGCTGACCGATGTGCTGGTGCTCGAACGCGACAGCGTGGGCTCGGGCGGGAGCGGCAAGTCGAGCGGCATCGTGCGCTGCCACTACGGCATCCCCTCGCTCGCCGCCATGGCCTGGCGCGCCCTTCCCGTGCTCGAGCACGCGGCCGAGATCCTCGGGGCGCCATCGGGCTACACCAACACTGGCTACCTGGTTGGCGTGGGCCAGGAGAACCTCGCCGCACTTCGGGCCAACGTCGCCATGCAGCAGGCCCTCGGCATCCATGTCGCGCTGATGAGCCCCGACGAGGCCAGCGCCTTGTGGCCCGCCGCCCGGCTCGACGACTTCGCCGAGTTCGCCTACGAACCCCACGGCGGCTTCGGCGACGGCCACCAGACGGCACTGGCCTTCGCCACGGCCGCCAAGCGCGGCGGTGGCCACCTGCGCCAGCACGCGCCAGTGGCCTCTGTGGAGGTGCTCGCCGGCCGCACCATCGGTGTCGTTTTGGCCGACGGCAGCCGCATCGGGGCCGCCCACGTCGTGCTGGCGGCGGGGCCCTGGTCCACCACCCTGGCCGCGGGCGTCGGCATCGACCTGCCCGTGCGGGCCCAGCGGGCCCAGATCCTCCTTGTCAACCCGGGTCGCCCACCCGGAGCGCTCCCGGTCTTCTCCGACCTGATCTCGCTCCAGTACGTGCGGACCGAGGGCGACGCGCAAATCCTGCTCGGCGACTCCGACCACTCCGATCCCGAATGGGCCGACCCCGACGACTACCGCGAGCGGGCGAACGACGAAGAGCTGGCACACGCCGTGCCCAAGTTCACCGACCGCTTCCCCGGATTTGACGGCGCGTCGCTCGCTTCGTCGTACGCCGGCTGTTACGACGTCACCCCCGACTACAACCCGGTCATCTCGGCCTCGGCAGTCGAAGGGATCTGGCTCTGCGCCGGCTTCTCGGGCCATGGGTACAAGATCTCGCCGTCGGTCGGCCAGCTCATGGCCGACCTGATCACCAGCGGCGCAAGCCGCCATCCCGACATCGACCCCCACGACTTCCGCTGGGGGCGCTTCGCCGAGGAGGACCCGCTGCTCAGCCCCCACCCCTACGTGGGCGCGGGCCAGATGCGCTGAGACCCAGATGCGCACCGCGGATCCTTCTCACCAGGGGCGTAGAGTGACAGGTCGTGGCCACTCGCCCGAGGGCACCCACCCAGTCGCCGCGCGCCGGCGCCCGAGCAACCCCAAGCGGCGCTGGCAGGCCATCCGCCCCCAAGGCCACCGCTACGGCGAAAAAGGCGCGCAGCGCCGGCGACCACGTGGCCATCGATAACGCCGGGCCCCAGGAGGCCGACAGCCAGCTGGGCCAGGTCATCGCTAACCACGTGCGGGCTCGCCGCCTCGAGCTCGGACTCAACGGGGGCCAGCTGGCCGAGCGCACGGGCATCTCCAAAGGGATGCTCTCAAAGATCGAGAACGCCCAGACCTCGCCCAGCCTCTCGACCCTCGAACGCCTGGCCGGAGCGCTCGACATGCCGGTCACCTCGCTCTTCCGTGGCCTGGCCGAAGAGCGCGATGCGATGTTCGTGAAGGCGGGCAGCGGTCCCGAGATCGTGCGGAAGGGCACCCGGGCCGGCCACACCTACGAGCTGCTGGGCAGTCTGCGCGGGCCATACAAACGAGTAGAGCCACTACTGGTCAGTCTGGACGAGGAAACCGAGGTCTTCCCGCTCTTCCAGCATTCGGGGATCGAGATCCTCTACATGCTTAGCGGCGTTATGGAGTACGGCTACGGCCGCCAGCGCTACAAGATGGGGCGGGGCGACACGCTGCAGTTCGAGGGCGACATACCCCACGGACCGACCATGCTGATCAAGCTGCCGATCCGCTTCCTTTCCATCACCATTTACAACGGCGAGCGCGGCTGAGCCCGGGCGTCATCGGAAGCGTGACGAGGGAGGACGTGCACGACGACCTTGACACGTCGCCGTGAGCACCGCCCCGACCGCCCGCGGCTACGGCCGCGTGCTCGTGTTCCAGCATCACCCCGACGAGCACCCGGGAACGCTCAAACCGTTGCTCGAGGACGCCGGTCTCAGCCTGACGACGGTCGAACTCGACGCCGGTGAACCGATCCCGGACCTGGCACCCTTCGACCTAATAGTGGCGATGGGCGGCCCTCAGCACGTTTGGCAAGACGACCAGCACCCTTGGCTGGCCGAGGAGAAGGCCGCCATCGGGCACTGGGTGACCGAGTTGGATCGGCCCTTCCTGGGCGTGTGCCTGGGCCACCAACTTCTGGCCGCCGCCCTCGGCGGCACTGTGCAGCCGATGAAGACCAGCGAGATTGGCGTACACAACATCGAACTGACCGCGCAAGCTGGGGGCGACCCCCTCTTCGGCCACTTGCCGTCCACCCTGAAGGGCTTGCAGTGGCACGCGGCCGAAGTTGTCGAACTCCCGTCCGACACCGCCGTCCTGGCCACCAATGAGCACTCAGCTGTCCAGGCCATGCGTGTCGGGCAGAGGGCTTACAGCGTGCAATTTCACGTCGAGGTCGGGGTCAACACCGTCCCTAAATGGGCGGCGATCCCTGAGTACGAGCGCGAACTGGCCCACCACTTCGGGAGCGCAGAGACGCTCCGGCTCCAGGTCGAGGAGTACCTTGACGCGTTGACGTCCACAGCCGCATCGCTAGTGCACGGGCTGCTCGACCGCGCGGTCGGCGTCTGGCCGACTCCTAACGGTCCTCGACATCAAACGCGCCATCAACCCAGGTGAACTTACACGTGCCCGCTCCGGTCCAGCCGGAGCCACCTGTCAGTTGACGACCGTCTCCTCGGCCACCCGCGACGCGGGCTCGAGCCGACGGCTGACTTTGCGTCCGAACTTGAGTGGCGCGGGAGCCGTGAGGGTGGGCAAGCCGGTGAGGACGGTCACCCGCTCCCGCATGCCCGTGCCGAACCTGGGCAGAAGACGGCGGCGCTTGGAACCAAAGACGATCACGTCGGCACCCCACTCCAGCGCTGATTCGGCGATGCGGGAGTCGATGGTGAAGCAGTTCGCCAGGTAATGGACTCCGTCGGCCCGGATCCCGGCTCCACGCAGCCGGGCGGTGGCAGCGTCGACAACATTCATGGCCTCGAGCTCAGTCTCCGCGGCGTAACCGCGCCCGCCAACCAGGAGTTCGTTCACGTGGACTACTCGCACCTCACTGTCGAGTCGGCGCGCTAGGGCAGAGGTGAAACTCACCGCGGTGTCGCCAGACTCGGTGTTGTCCACAGCCAAGAGGATTCGAGCGAACACTCAAGTCACCTCCTTCCGCCGCTGGTGGCGGCGTCCCTCTTCTTTGTTTCCAACATGTTAACAGACCGGTGTCCTGGTGGGAATCCGGGTTTCCCATCAATAAAGCCCATTTGATCGAGGCGGCCGGTTACAGGAACCCGTCCAGAACCTCGTCGATCAAGCCGATGCCGGCGCCGGCGGCTTCCTCGTCTCCGGGCAGATCCCCGACGTAGTACTCGGGGAACTCCGGCACCTGGTTCGTCCCGCACCTTTCGGCGGACGGGCACCGGCTCCTTGCTCACGCCCTTCCGCGTGCGCACTTTCAAACCACTGTGATCCGAGCCCTAACAGCAAGAGGACCAGCATTCTCGTGCCGAACCTGCATTTTTTATTGGTCGGGAGAGCCCGATTTACGCGCTCGCTTCAACCGATCCGGTGACGGTGCCGAAAGGCGCAGTGCTGTGGCTGGACGATGACAGTGTTCCTGGCCCGGATAGACGTCCTCCGAGCAGCCAGCCACCGCCCTTCGGATTGGACCCCATCCTGACGATCGCGAACATCGACCGGCGTCGGAAATTTGGGTGGTCGTCGATCCATCTCGCTGCCGATGACCGCTACCGGCTCTCAAGGGTTGGATGCCCGACGGTCGGGTTGCCCGACCCTCCGGCCGATGTTACCCGCCGGTGGACTTGACCTGGAAGCTGGGTTCAAGGTTTACGCTGACGGTCATAACGGGTCTTCGAGTCTCTGAGTTGGCCGAGCGAGCCGGCGTCGCGCCGTCGACGGTGCGGTTTTACGAGCGGGCCGGGCTCCTGTCCCCCGCCCATCGGGCGCCGAACGGCTACCGAGTGTTCGACGAGTCAGCCCTGGAGGAGCTGGCGTTCGTCAACCGGGCGAAGGGGATCGGGATGAGGCTCGACGAGATCTCCGATCTCCTGGCCGTCTGGCCGCATGGCGAATGCCGCTCACTGCAGGCCCGCTTGCGGGCCTACTTGGTCGAGCGAATCGTCGAGGTCCACGAACAGGTGGGTGAGCTGGTCACGTTCGAAATGCAGCTGAGCACCGTGCTCAACCGACTCTCGGCCCGGGACCCCGGACCTGAACGCTGCGGAAAGGGGTGCGGCTGCGAGGCCGACCTCGACGTCTCGTCCGAGGTTGCAAAGTCCGACCCCCGGCCCTGGGGCTGTTCGCTCGACGTCGATGACCTCGTCGCTCGGGTGTCCGAGTGGCGTGCCCTGGCCGCGAGTTCGGTATCGTCGGAACACGTGGGTGGAGGGGTGCGGTTCGTCTTCGGGGCCGATCCCGTGCTGATCGCGAACCTCGCTCGACTGTGCGCCGCCGAGACGGCCTGCTGTGCACAGATGCGCCTCGTCATGGAATTCACCGCCGATCAGGTGACGTTGACCGCCGAGGCGCCGGGCGCGCCTGAGGTTCCGAATGCGTTATTCCCGGCCGCCCCAGATGGTCCATGACCGTGTTCCGAGGCGTCAACGTGGCGATGGCCTTCGCATTGCTGGTGTAGGCGATGAGCCGTGTGTTGATCGCCCTCGTGGCCCGAATGCCATCAGGACTGGCCAGCACGCGCCTGGATCCTGGCGGACCGAGTCGACCAGCTTCGAATGACCTCTGACCTCGCCTGCGAGAACGAACTCTTGAATACCCTGGGCGCTGTTCTCACGACCCAGTTGGCCGCTCGGGCCTGGCGGGTAGTGGCCGATGCCACTGCCCGAACACGGAGGGAGCGCTGGCTGGAGGACGTCACTGTGCCCCGGGCCTATTGCACTGTTGAGGGCGCAATCATGGTGTCGATCGGCTCTTAGGTGGCAACGTCGAGTGCGAGCCGGCGCTAACGGTCGGGCTGACGTGGATCAACTCGCACCCAGACTTCGCTCGTTGCTCAGCGCCTATCCGGAGCTGCTCTGTGTGCTCGTGGCGGCGATCGTTGGCCTCACCGCCCAGTCGCCGTTGGCGTGGTTGGACTCTCACCAAGGCATCAACGTCCTACTCGCCCTGTTGGTCTTCGCCACCGCGCTCACGATCGAGCCAGCCGCGCTGCGCCAACTCGGAGGGGTATGGCGGCCGCTTGTGGTCGCGACAGCGACGGGAATCATCGTGCTCCCGGCCCTGTCATGGTTGGCGTCGCGGCTGGTCGCTGCTGGCTCTCTGCCGCGACGGGATCATGGTGGCGGGGCTGGCGCCCTGTGAGATTGCCTCGGTCGCCACCACCGCAATGGCCGGTGGACAAGCCGCGCTCGCGGCCGGGGTCCTGATCGGCTCTACTGTGGCAACCGTTGCCCTGGCTGGGCCGATCCTTAGCCTCGAGGCGGGACAGGCCAGTATCGATCCCGCCAGCATCGTCGTGAACCTCGCTCTCGTGGTGGCACTGCCCCTCGCCGCCGGCATTGTGCTGCGCGGCGTCACCGCCGTCGGAGACCGGGTCGAGCGACCGGCCAACATCGTCGCCATTGCCTCGGTAGCTGGACTGGTGGCCCTAATCGCGGCTGAGGTCCACCTCTCACGTCCCTATTTCGCGGTCGCGCTCGCTGTGATCACCTTCTTGGCCGCATCCTCCTTGCTCGGCCGCCTCCTCGGGGTCCGCACCCACCCTCCAGCCCGTCGAGCCATCTTGCTCACGACCTCCATGCGCGATTTCGCTATAGCGGCTGATCTCGCCGTCGCCGCCTTCGGACCACGAGCGGCTGCACCACTCGGCCTCTATGGGATCCTGGTGCTGGTGTGGGGCACCGGCGCGGCCGGGCTCCTTCGACGACAGGATCGTCAGCGAACTGTACGGCTGTAGCGTGCAGTTTGCATCGCTGCAGGGGCCTTGCAACGGTTGGCCGACGCCTATGGAGCCCCATCAACCCTCGACGCCGTTGCTGACGCAATCATCCTCCGGACGCAGATCCCCGCTGGAGTGAACGAACGGGGTCCGGTGTTGGAGGTGGTGGCAATGCTGGTCCGAGACCCAGACACGCTGCCCATGCTGTTGGACCACGAGCCGCTGCCCGATGATCTACTCGCCGAGATGACGCGTGTGATCGATCAATACGGACCCGCCATGCCCGTCGATAGCCTCGTCGGCATCGTGCTGCGAGACATCACCGTCGCCCTAGGTCAGGCTGGCTGAGTCACCTACACCGTGGCCCCACCGGTCCCCTCCGACGGGCCATCACAACCAACCCTCGTAGAGCGCGCCCCCGGGCATCATGTCCCCTTGGCGGAGATGAGCAGCGATCTCAAGGAGCGCCCTATCGAATCCCTGGTTGAAGTCGGTGTCTTCGAGGACGTTCTCGCTTCGCCGCATGTCATTGCGCCTCGCCCAGCCTTCGATCCCTTGGGCCAGAGTCAGATGGTGGCGATAGAGATCGGGCTGTTCCGTCAGCAGCTGGGCAGAGCGCTCCGGATCCCAGTCGGCCAGTTCTGTCGTGTCGAAGTCGAAGAGCACTTCATCGGGCAGCTCGGCCATTACCCATTCTCCACGATCGCCCGACCAGTCGCACGGGCCCACTCGACGATCGCCTCCGGTAACGGGTGCAGGGATTCGTAGGGCTCGTCGAGCCAGCTCAACGCCGACTCGACCCCGGTGGTAACCCTGTCGTATGCCCCGCGAGCATCGTCCTCGTCGTCACCCCGGAGCCGATCGCCCAACTTTGCCGAGGCGAAGTGCGCCTCACGGAGACTCTCGATCGCAGCTGAAATGTTCATCCACTCGAGGGCCTAGCCGATGTACATCGATGCGGCTTTGCCAGTAGTGCGAGACCTGCCGACATATGGACCGGATGAACCCACGCGTCGTGGCAGCCGCGAACGCAGCAACGGCAAACGCGTTGAGCGAGAGCAGCTGCTCGGCGTTGGGGCTGGGAGCAACGATGGTGGCAAGGTCCATAGTTCAGCGGTACCCGGCTCCCCGTGCGCCAACCCCTCCGCACACGCTGGGGGATGGCTAGCTTGCGTCGTTAAGCTTCCAACCCATGACAAGGGAGGACGCGGTAAAGATCGCAATCGAGGCGCTGGCAGACTCTGAGAGACACGTGTCGGGGAATTCTTCTGCTCGAAACCTGCGGCTCGACAGCGCTGGTTACCGTGAGAGGGCCGTCGATTCTTCTCCGCTTCGACGGTAAGCCCGGCACCCTTGAGGTGCCGGATGGCGATCCGCCCCCCGGTCCCCCCAGTCGGGGGCGGTCGCGGCACTGGGTCGATCAGCGCAGATCTGATTGCGCTCTCAAGCCATGAGGTGTCAGCCAGCACGTAGGATCACCCGGCACGGGATGGGACTTGAGGTCGGGCGCCGACCGAGCCCGGGCTTCATCGTGTCGGGGGTGAATCTGGCAAACTCCGTCGTGCGGCCCGGGGCGCCACCACGATGCGTTTAGAGACAGGTATGGCCCCGGGCCGCGCCCTTCTGTCGTGCGGGGGTTGTGCGACCGGGCCTTTGGCACTTCAGAGGCCCAGCTTCGTCGCGTCTGATCACCCTAGCGAACCGGGGCCGGAAGTCGTGGATGAGCCGAGGAGGCTTGGTCGGAAACCCCCAAGGTGATCTTGAAGGGGGTTTCGGACCCATGGGCATCTTCTTCGCGGACCCAGGGGATGGGGCGCTAGCGGGCCCGCTGACCCACGCTGCGTCCTTCGTTGGGCTCCCCCAAGTGACCAGGGAGACCGCGGTACAGATCGCGGTGGAGGCGCTAGCAACGTGGCACGACACTGAACACGGCCCGCGATGCACATGCTTCGCTGGCGAACTCGGCTTCCAGGCGGGCGCGGTCGTCGACGCGCTGATCGCCAATGGCTGGACGCCGGAGCCCTACGGCGGTCCAGGACCAGAGCGACTTGGAGTATCGGGGCCCAGGACCAGGGCGGAGGCCCAGAACGACGGCCTGCGCGGCGATTAGGACTGCGGACAGGACCCACCCGCCCCAGACACAACTGTCGGGTGGACCCAAATCTCCTGGGAACCGGCCCCGCGGTCGGCCCCGATAGAGCGATAATTGTCGGGGAGGTGCCCTCGATGCCCAAGACCGTGATGGTGGTGGAGGACGAGTACAAGTTGCGCGACCTGATCCGGTCGTACCTCGAGAGGGAAGCGATGGTGGTGCTCTCGACGGGGTCGGGGGCTGAGGCACTGCGTTTTGCCGAGCGGTCCCCGCTCGACGCAGTGGTACTCGACCTCGGCTTGCCCGATATTCCAGGCGAGGAGGTGGCCCGGGAGCTGCGAGCCCATTCAGACGTACCGATTGTCATCCTGACCGCGAAGAGCGACGAGGGGGACCGCATCGCCGGGCTCGAGCTCGGCGCCGACGATTATCTGACTAAGCCCTTCAGCCCCAGAGAACTGGTGTGTTACGCGTACAGGCCGTCCTTCGGCGCGGACGTTCTCACGAAGTAGACGGGCTTGCCTCCTACGGTGGTGATGTACTCGTCATCGACGAACAACGTCGCGAGGTCCACGTAAGGGGCAACGCTGTCGAATTGACGCCGACCGAGTGGGGTGTCCTGCTAGCCCTCGCAAGATCCCCGGGTCGGGTCTACTCGCGCTACGAGCTGATCAACCTCGTCCGCGGCTACGAATTCGAGGGCTACGAGCGCACGATCGACTCGCATGTGAAGAACCTCCGGCACAAGGTGGAGTTCGATCCGGCGCATCCCGACATCGTGACGACGGTGCTGGGTGTCGGCTACCGGCTCGGCCTTCGCCGCGACGCCCCGGCTTCGTGACAACCTTCGGGCTCAGCCCACTCGGCCGGAGACTGGCGGCCGCGTTTGTCGGGGTGGCCGTCATCACACTGGCACTGTTTGCCCTTCTTACGCTCGTCGCGGATACCAAGAACGTCGACAACCTCGCCCGAGCCTCACGCTCGGACGCGCTGAGCGCACTGGTGTCGTCGGCCACCACGGCCTATGAGGCTCGGGGCGCCTGGTCGGGAAGCGATCTTCAGCCCCTGGTGGCGCTAGCCAACAGCGTGGGCGCTGGGGTCGAGCTCGATTCGCAGACCGGCCAGGTACTCCTACGGAGCGGCCATACGGTACTGCTCGATTCATCGAGCGCTCTGAAGGAATCCGCTCCGGTCGTGGTGAACTCCCAGACCGTTGGCGAGCTTCACGTCGCATTCGCCACCGGAGGTCTGAGCCCCCCCGAGCAGCGCCTCCGTAGCGCCGTAGTGAGCACGGTCGGCGTGGCCGCCGGTCTGGCCGTGGTTGTGGCACTGGCCGCGTCCTGGCTCATGACCCGCCTGGTCGTTCGGCCGGTCAAGCGGTTGTCGGCGGCCGCTCGCTCGATCGGCGCCGGCGCGAAAGGGGTTCGGATAGGGCCAGGGGCGGGTCCCGGTGAGCTGTCTGAGCTGAGCACGGCCTTCGATGCCATGTCAGCCTCCCTCGATCGTGCCGAGGAGCTCCGCCAAGGCATGGTGGCCGACGTCGCTCACGAACTGCGCACTCCCGTGGCGGTTCTCCAGGCCGAAACCGAAGCGATTCTCGATGGCGTCCGACCCTTGAGCCTCGAGGCGTTGAGCTCTCTTCACGACGAGAAATTGCGGCTCGGCCGGATGGTTGAGGACCTCCAGGCGCTGGCCTCGGCTGACGCGGCCGGCATGGGTCTCACGTTGCGTCGCGTCGACCTAGCCGAGGTCGCGACCCAGGCTGCGAACTCCCTGGCCGAGCCGTTCCGCTCCGCAGGGACCCTTCTCACTCTGTCGCTCAATCGAGTGATGGTGATGGCTGACCCCCTCCGACTGAACCAGGTGGTCACCAACCTCCTGTCCAACGCCAGCAAATACACGCCTCCAGGGGGTGACGTTTACCTCAGCGTCAGCGAACAAGGCGGACGGGCCCGTCTCGAGGTGACCGACTCGGGTCCCGGAATCCCTTCGGGCGAGCGACTGCAGATTTTTGATCGGTTCTATCAAGGCAGCACCGGACGCCGAGTCGGCGGGAGTGGGATCGGCCTTGCCATCGTCAAGCGGCTCGTCGAAGCGCATCATGGTGAGGTGCAGATAGAGGATCCACCCGAAGGTGGCATCTCCTTCGTCGTGCTGCTCCCACTCGCACTCCCCTGACCCAAGCGTGGCGCCACACGATGTGGCCCCTGGAGCGAGCCTCCTGCCGAGTGGACTGTCTCTTTCACGTGGCTAAGGGCGCGCCCACATGCCTACGCGTTTGGCGACGAATTGCCCGACCGATCGCGCCAGGCAGTCTCGCGTGCATTTAAAGCCTTCGCCGAGGAGTCGGGCGTAGAATGGGGTCCCGAGACAAGCTCCTATCCCTCACGATCGGAGGCTCTGGCCATGACCCTGGACTACTTGGGCGGAATGTCTCGACCGTTCTGGCCCGAGCCCTAGAAGCGGTCTGAATACTGGTCGTTGTTCAATCGCTTCCGCGGTCCAAGCAAATAGACGACAGCGACAAGTGCTCCAAAAGCTCCGAACAACAGCCACGCGCCGATCATGCCGACGATCCAAAGCGCCTTCCATCTGGGCGCGAGAGCAAGGGTAGGGCGCCTTGCCACGTCGATACTTGCCCAGATGACCACGGCGAGCCGCAAAGTAGATAACGACCAACATGGCTTCTCCTTCTAGCGAAGCGCGGCCAGTGGTGCGGTCGATGGTCTTCGCTTACATAGCAGTGTTACCGCCGAATTGTTAAGCGGGGGGAAATCGATAAAGTCTTATGCCTGTTACTGTTCACCGGCAGCAGAATTCTCGCTCATAGGTCGTATCGGAGGGAACCCGGCGGATTGGGCCTTCGAGAGGGCGGGCCTCCCGAACCAGGTTTCGGGATTCCTCACGGCGCAGGATCCGAACCATGGAAGGGGCCCCAATGTCTTGACCATCACCAGCCCAATTTCGCCCGCCTACACGAACCCCGACGGTTCTATTCAGCGCCAATGACCTTGAATTCCTGGTCGACGAACACGTGGTGCGGCCAGTTCACACCGATGTTATGGACCTCGTACTCGCCGTTGCTCAGCTTGACGACACGGTCGACGATTCCCCCCGGATAGGCGGCCAGCGCAGCTTCGGTCGCTTTGTTCGCCGTCGTTCCGCCGACGATCGTCCCTGTTCCTTGACTGTAACTTGCCGGAATCTCACCAACCTGTTTTGACGTGCTCGATGTACCCCTCTGGAACGGAACCACCGTTGCCGCAGTGGAAGCCACAGATTTTCCAGTCGCTTGCACGTCCACCTGCGAAACCCTGATGATCGTCGAGGTAATGGTCCCCAGGACGAGGACGCTTTCGCCGTTCTTGATGGCACTCGCTGTGGTCGAGGTCGTCCCTTTCTTGTACTTCGTTGAGGACTCCTCGTCGATGGTCACCTTCTGACCCGCGGAGGTCGTAACAGTGAAGCCCGACTTAGCCTCGATCCACCGATGACGCATGAACTGCGTAGAAGCCGCGCATCCGCGGAAAGTGCCTCCCTGCCTGGGAGAATTTGTGTTGTTCGAAGACACGATTCACCAGCACCGAGGAGGCACTTTCTGTGGGTCAGTATCGCGCAGGATCGACCGGATCGGCGTGACCTTCGACGAGCCCAACTGGTCGCCAACGCCGGGCTGTTGCTGGTCGCCACGCTGGTCGCTCGCCTCGATCTCGAGTGCCTCGATCAATGCCACTGGTCGTCTCGGGACGGGTCGGGGGTGCGCTGCCCGGGACGCAAGGTGCTGACATTGGTGCACGCCATGGTGGCGGGCGGCCAGCCACATCGACCATGCCGACGTGCTGCGCGCCGGGGCGACCGCGGCGGTGCTTCGCACACCGGGTCATGGCACCGTCGACGCTTGGGACGTTCTTGCGCGCCTTCACCTTCGGCCACGTCCGCCAACTCGACGCCGTGCTCGCCGAGGCGCTGCGCCGGGCCTGGGCGCTCGGGGCCGGGCCCGGGTGCCGAGCAGATGGTCATCGACCTCGACTCGACCATCTGCGAGGTGTGCGGCAAGGCCAAGGACGGTGCCGGCTATGGCTACACCAACGTGCTCGGCTATCACCCGCTCCTCGCCACGCGGGCCGACACCGGCGAGGTGCTCCACGCCCGCCTGCGCAAGGGGTCGGCCAACACCCGCGGCGCGGTGCGCTTCGTCGAAGAGCTCGTCGCCCGGGTGCGCCGGGCCGGGGCGGCCGGAGAGCTCATCATGCGCTTCGATTCGGGCTTTTGGTCCATCGCACCATCGCCACCCTCGAGCGCCTCGACGTCGGCTACACCATGGGCGTCCAGATACCAAACCCGTGGTCAGCGCCATCGCGGCCATCGACGAGTCGCCTGGACCCCGATCGACTACACCCGCCGATGGTGAGGCCGAGGTGGCCGAGACCACCTACAAGGGACGCCGGCTCATCGTGCGCCGCACCCGACTGATCGGGCGCCAGGCCACGCTGTGGCCCGAGTGGCGCCACTTCGCCTTCGTGACCGACCTCGAGGGTGACGCCGTCGACGTCGACGCCTTCCACCGCGCCCACGCCAACGTCGAGCTCGCCATCCGGGACCTCAAAGAAGGTGCGGGCCTCGAGCACCTGCCCTCTGGAGAGTTCTTCGCCAACGCGGCCTGGCTCGTCTGCGCCGCGCTGGCCCACGACCTCATCCGCTGGACGGCCATGCTCGGCGAGATCACGCCCGAGGACCATTTCACCGTGGCGCGCACGGTCCGCACCCGCTTCTTCTCGGTCCCGGGCCGCCTCGTCAGCCGTTCGGGCGTCCCGACCTTGCGCACCCCGACGCAGTGGCCCTGGGCTGAACCGTTTCTCGCGCGCGCTCGACCCTCTTGCGGAGCCTGCCACCGGTTCCGACGTAGGAGAGCACAACAGGCGGGCGGCGCACCGCGGACAACGGCACCAGGCGCTGCCCCCCCGACCGTTCCAGAGGTTCCGCCTGCGGCTGGACCTGAGCGAGCGTTGGATCCCCCCCGCCCGATTGCGGACTTGCACCGGCGCTGCTGGCGGGCGCGACCTGCGCCGCCGATGCCGCGGACGAGGTGGCGAGACCCACGAAGAGGCCGATCATTGGGGACAACATCGCAGCGGCGATTATTGATCGAGTCTTCCTATTCGATAGCAACCGCCGTGTCTTTGGTCCGCGTGCCATGCGGGCCGGGGGCATTGCGGACAAACTGTCGGGCGAAGATGCTGGATCGTCGGCGGTCATGGTGATTACTCCTTCGTTTCTGAGGTCAGGTACGTGTCAGTTCAGCGCCTCGGTGTGGGCTTGCTGTCGTGACTGCAAGGAGGTTGTGTGGAGATGACCGATTGAGAACTCAGGAGTGCAGTCAGCCTGCTGCAAGCTGGCGCAGAGGACGCGGGCGGGCGTGGTCCGAGAGCCACGTCCAGCCGACCAACCCTCCCAATCGCCGTGCCATCGTCAAGCAGGACCAGCAAGGCAGCCCTAATCGTGGATTACGTCATTGCGGGCGCTATGACCTGATCATTGCCATTCGCCTTAAGCGCGATAAGTACTGGCTATCTGTGTCCTGCAGCTGCAGGGCGCGATAATCGCCCTTTATCATCTAGGACGCTGAGAGCCAAGTGGTGAGACGCCCGATAAGAAGTGCTCATCCTTGAGGTCGCTGGGAAGAGGACTCCACTCTGTATGAGCGTTGGACGATGGAGGCCCTGATGGTGACTCGCTCTGGACCTTCCAGGGAGTCACATCGAGGGCCGAGGAGATCCGCCAGAATCAAGGGGCCGACGAGAGTGCTCGTGCTCACAAGCCAGGCACCAGCTTCAGTCCGCCCCATGCCATGCGCTCCTCGCCGAGAGGATCGTCCTCGACCCTGCTCTGGTGGTCAAAGATCATCGTCGGGCGCCGTCCGGTGTCGTAGATCGGCCAGGTAGGCATCCCAACATGGTTGGGATCGCCACTCCGGGCGAACGCCAGCCACGAGTCGCTCATGGTGTCGGCCACCAGCTGCACCTTCTCGTCGCGTTGCGCGCTGGCGTCCCGATGCACGTTGTCGAAGACCAGCGCCACCTCGACCGAGTGCCCTGCCTTAATGCGGCCGCCGTCCATGGGGCTCTCCCAGGTGAAGAGATAGACGTACGCGGCCTCGCCGGCGGCCACATGGCGCTCGGCCTGCTCGAGCGACCCGATGCGGAAGCGGTCGCTGGTGACCGCGACGGCCACGTCGGTGGGCGACCACTCGGGGTGCAGCGAGCGATAGCGATCGAAGAGCTCCGACGCGTCGGGCCCGACCCCGCTCGCGAGTCCTGCCGCCGTGGCCTCGTCCATGGTGCCGAAGTCAGATCGCGACGCCAAGAACAAGGTCATCTCGTCGCGGTTGGTCCCGATCAGCAAGGGGATACCCGCAGCGGTCGGGGGAGCATCGGGGTCGTAGGGGTGACGGGGCAGGACCGTGCCATCGACGACCGGAGCGAACTCGGACGCGCCGCCGGTCAGCGCGCTCTGGGCCTCGAGGATCTGCTCGTAGGGAACGGCCCGCAGCTCATCGACCGTCTCGACTCCCAGCGCGCTCATCAGCGATCGAGCGGCTTTGGTCGCACTCTCGGCAGACCTTGCCCGGAGCCCGGGACCACTTTGGACGATGGCCCGATGGAAGAGACCGACCGCGGCAGGCATGGCGAGCAGGGTGCTCACCTTCATCCCGCCCCCCGATTCGCCGAAGATCGTCACGTTGCCCGGCTCGCCGCCAAACCCGGCGATGTTGTCTCGCACCCACTCGAGCGCCGCCTGGATGTCGAGCATGCCGCTCATCCCCGATGTCGCCACCTCGGGTCCACCGACCTCGGCCAGATGGGCGAACCCCAGGGCACCCAGGCGATGGTTCACCGTCGCCACGACGACGTCGCCGCGCCGTGCGAGTCGTTCGCCACTCGTGACGGGGTTCGCACCACTGCCGAGCGTGAACCCACCCCCATGGAGCCATACCATCACCGGCCGCCGCCCGTCGTCGAGGCCCGGCGTCCAGACATTGAGGACAAGGCAGTCCTCTCCCATCGGAGTGGGATTGCCGACGCCCATGGTCTCCTTCATGTCGTCGGGGATGGGTGACCCACCGACCGGTTGCGGCGAGGGCAGTCCGTAGCGGATGCACTCCCGCACGTCCGACCAGGGTTCGGGAGGTCTCGGAGGGAGGAATCGGTTCGCTCCTCCTGTCGACGCGCCATATGGGATGCCGCGGGAAGAGGGAGACCCCGTCGCGCTCGACCCCGCTCACCTCTCCGGAGGTGGTCGTTACCTGTGGTTCGCTCATTGTTGGCTCCTGCCCTCCCTCACGAGTGCACCCGTGATGTCTGACGTCACAACTTTCCACGCCGCAACAGGATCATGCCGGCTCGCCCATCACTCGCGAGATGACCGCTCATCGGGGGACGAATGGGAGGACGATCTGGCTCGGATGGGCGGGGTCGTGGAACACCCTCTGCTCGGCGGTCGCAGCTCGTCGTGCGTATCGGTACCCACAGGGTTGCCGGTGTTGGGGTTTGGCTCCCACATCGGGCCAGCTGCTCGAGGAGACCTGTGACCTGGAGCCGGTGGCCGGCCGGAATAAGGATCGACGTGGCGGCGAGGTCGATCGGGAAGCGGTAGACCGCCCCGGCGTCAGCGGGATGTCGACGACGGTGCGGGCGCGGACGATGCCGTCGCAGATGTTGTACGAGCGGCCGTCGGGGTGGACGTCGACCAGCTTGGCCGTGAAGTCGGTATCCGGCGCCGAGGTGGACGCCCAGATCTCGGCACGTACCGGACCGGTGATCTCCATCGGCGCCGCCAGCGGCTCGCTCGTATAGGCGAGCACGTCGGCGCGCGAGGCCAGGTCGCCCTGCTCGATCGGACCACCCCGCGCGCCGCCGGCCGACATCGAGCATGCGGCCGCCGCGGGTCGGCACCGGGTCGCGCGGGTCGAACGATGTAGGCGTCGGGCGCGCTCTCGTCCGGCACGTCGCGTCGAGAAGGCGCCGCCCGCATGGAGGTGCCACGGCGTCCATGCGTCCGGGCGAGCGGCCACTCGTGCTCGTCCCGCCAGACGTTCTCGCCCATCACGAAGATCCGCACCGGCGGCCGGTCGGAGCAGCTCCGAGTCGCGGCCGTGCAGCCAGTGGCCGAACCATTCGCTGCGCAGCGCGTCGATATCGAGGGTGGCGAGCCGGGCCGAAGTCGAGGTCACCGACGACCCCGCTGGCGATGCCCCAGTGCGTCCAGGGCCCCATGATCAGCCACTGGTTGGCGCGGGCCGTGCTCGGTCGGCGCCGCTCGCGCATGCCAAGGAAGGCGTCGATCGTGCCCCAGGCCTGGACGTCGTACCAACCCCCGACGTGGATGACGGGCAGGTCGATGTTGGCGAAGTGGCTTCTGGGGTTCGACGACAGCCAACGCGGGTGGTCACGCCGATAATGGTCGAAGTAGTCGGCATACCACGGAGCCGCCTTGGTCGAAGAACGGGCACGTCGCGCAACGGGCGGTGCTCCATCAGGTCGCGCCACGACCGATCCGATGGCCTGGGCCGGGCGAGCAGATCGTTGCCCGCCGCGTCCTGGGCCCGTCGCGACCTCCGTCGACCAGCGGGTCCTCGAGGCCGAGGCGGCGGGCCTCTTCCATGGCCACCATCAGCGTCCAGCCGGTGCGGTTGGCCACGCGGAACGCACCGCCCGGGCCCCACACCGGATCCCAGTAATCCGAGGCGCAGCACTCGGGCAGGATGGCGACCAGCGACGGCGGGCGGGCAATGGCGGCCTGCCACTGGGTGTAGCCGCCGTAGGAGGCGCCGAACATGCCCACCCTGCCGTTCGACCACGGCTGGGCGGCGGCCCATTCGACGGTGTCGTAGCCGTCGTCGATGTCGAGCTCGACCGGCAACCAGTGCTCGCCCTCGGACTCGAAGCGGCCTCGGCAGTCCTGGCTCACGACGACGTAACCGGCGCGAGCGAGATGCTCGCCGGCGCCCACTTCGGCGGAGATCGCCCGGTTGTACGGGGTACGGGTGACCAGCACCGGTAGGGGCTCGTCAACGTCGGGCCGCCAGATGTCCGCAAAGAGTCGGACGCCGTCGCGCATCGGGATGGCAACACTTCGTTCCACGATTATCTCGCACTTCTCTCGAATTTCGGTCATATCCGACCCCCTCAGGGAAGTGCGTCCTCGAGCACGCCGCGCTCGAGCAGATCGTCGATTTCCTCCTTGGTCATCCCGAGGACCTCAGCAGGAGCCCGTCGACATCGCCCAGTGTCAGGCCCGCGTCGGCTACCGCCAGGCGCCGCCGCGTCGGCTGCAAAGTCGCCCGACGTGCGGCCATAGGCCCTTCCCGTCTCGGTGATCCGAAGACCGGCGATGGCGGCTCGGCCGAGCACCTCGGCGCCGGGCGGGCGGTCAGGCATCGGAGGGTCCCCATCGCTCGTCGGCCAGGGCCCGACCACGGGCCCGGACGGAGGGATCGTCGCTGGCGAGGATCAAGCCTTCGGAGACCAGCTGGTCGACCGCGGCGTCCCACGCGTCCTCGTACGCACGCCGACCAGGGTAGAGGGCTCGTAACTGGCCGTCGGTGAGCGGCGAGCTTTGACCGGCCAAGGCGGCCACCGGGTTCCCCGGATTGGTCCCCGAGTGGACCGACATCGGCGCAATCAGGTCGGGGAGGCGGATACTACCCAGTGCGTTGCCGTACTCGTCGCGCTGGATCGTCGGTTCGGGCGAACCGTCGATGGCAATGGGCGGGAACGACCTAGGTGGCGCCCCACCGCTCGCCCAGGTGATCAAGTGCTCGAGGGCCGCATTGCGAACGTAGTCCCACTCAACTTGATTGCGGTCCTCGCTCGCCAGGATCGGTCCCAGACCGTCCCGCGCCATGAGGGCGTCCATTTCGTCGCCGACGCCTCCGCCCGCGTGCGCGGTGCCCGCCATTTCCCAGAAGCGGAACAGCGCCGAGTCGCCCTGGCGCACCCCGTAGACGTGCATCGTCTCGCTCTCAGAGTTGAGGACGAGCACGGGCACCCGCAGTCGATCGTCGATCGTCGCGCTGCCGGCGAAGAGGCCACCACCGATCGGCGTGAAGCTTTCGACAAGTGACTGGTCCGGCGGGTACGGGCAGAGCCCCCAGTGCACGGTGACGAAGAAGCCGTCAAAGGTCTGATCGCGCTCGTCGGCGATGTTGACATACGAGCCGAGCCGCATGGCCGACTGCGAACCACCGGTTGCGATCAGCCGATGTGGATCCAGCCCCCCGAGCGGGTCGACGGGCTGGATCTGGCGAGATGATCCGACGGCGCGCGCTGCTTGGGTGAAGATGTCATAGGAGAACGCGTCGCCTGGATGGTGCAACGACCCGTAACGCTCCGGATCCCAGGCAGCGAGGCCCTTCGTCTCAGGGAGGCCTTCGGCCAGCGAAGGTTGCCCCTCGATCGCCACCCGTTGGGCGGTGACCCCGACCCAGGCATGTCCTCGGTCAAGCTCGTGGGCTGCGGGCGCACCCAGGTCGACCCCGGCGGTCACGTTCTGCCAGTTGACAAGCACGGTGCCGCTGAAGCGCTCGGGGTCCGCCGGCCGGACGACGTACATGCGGGTCCGGTATGCGGCCGCGTCCGCCACCTCGGTCTCCCAGCGCCCGTCAAGACCAATGGTGGACCCATCTACGGGTGCGTACGAGGCGGCGACGCCCTCGATGGTGAACTCCTCGAGGACGCACCCGTGAGCACCTACATCGAGTGGACTGCCAAAGGGCCATCCCCGCCCACCTTGGAGCGGCCCAGCGACGCGCGCCACACTCGTTCGATGCTCTTGGTCCATCGAATCCCCACCCCCTAAAGACGCACCCCGCACCGGTCTCCGTCGGATCGTATATCAGCCGAGCGTGCCGATTATATACAATCTATGGTGTGACGGTCTCGCCGGTTTCGGCTTCTGCAGCTACGACCTCGGGCGTGCTCAGGGCCGACGTCGCGGCCTATTTCGCGCGCGGAGATTTTTAACGGTCGGCTGCGCCCCGGGGCAAAGATCGATCAGGACGCGGTGGCGCTGGCCGTGGGCACGAGCCGGATCCCCGTCCGAGAAGCACTCATCATCCTCGAGCGGGAGGGCCTGATCGAGTGGTCAGCATTTCGTGGAACGTTCGTGGCCAACTTGACCGAGAATGACCTCCGTGACCATTTCTCTCTGCTCGGATCGGCTGCAGCCCTTATCTCTCGACAACTCCTCGAGCGGGGAGACCATTCGCAACGGAACGCCGCCGCGCAGGGGGTCAAACGCCTCTTCGCCTCAAACGAGCACGAGACGACTCAACGCCTCGCCGAGCTTCGCGATGCGCTGGTCGCAGCAGGCATCTCCTATCGCCTAGCTCACGAATTCGAGCTGCTCACCTCAGCGCTCCCCTACTGGCGATTCTCGTCGGGTGCCCGACCGGGGACGGGAAGGCTATTTGGCACCGATGAAGCCGAAGCTCGTGCTCGGCACTACTATGAGGCCCTCGGCGAGCAGGTGATCCGACGTCTACGTAAGGATGGGTTCTGGCACGGACCTTCACGTGGAAGGAAGATGACCGCATCCTGAGAGCCACCAAAGCCGACATCGAGGCACTCGGGATCAACCCCACCAGTGAGCGCTCAGCGCTGCCAGATGTCGCCACTGGCCAAGTAGGAGCTCCGTATAGGTACGTTCAACCCACCCGCTTGAAGTCACTGAGGCGCAAGCGAGCGGTGGACACGTAGATCGCGTCCATGGGGCCGTGTGGGTAGGACGCCTACGACAAGCACGACAAGGACCTCCTAGTGGTGCGTCGCGGATTTGACTGAAGCCAATGCAGCCCGACCTCTCTTCACCTTGGCGATGATCTCCTCTGCCGGCTTCTTCCACACGAAGGGTTTGGGATCGTCGTTCCAATGCTCGGCCCAGGTCTCGATCTCGACGACGAGGTGGTCCACCGAGTTGAAGGCACCTCGGCGAAGTCGGCGCTCGGTGAGGATAGAGAACCAGCTCTCTACCAGGTTCAGCCACGACGAGCTGGTGGGCGTGAAGTGCAGGTGCCAGCGTGCTCGCTTCGGATCGGCCAGCCACTTGGCCACCGGTGGTGCCTTGTGAGCACTCAGGTTGTCGAGGACGACGTGGATATCGAGGTCTCTCGCGACGTGGAGGTCGATCAACTTGAAGAACTGGAGCACGTCAGTGCTTTTGTGCGAGGTGCGGGTGTCGTAGAGGACCTCGCCGGTGGCAACGTTCATGGCGGCGAAGAGATCCGTCGTGCCGTGGCGCTTGTAGTCATGGGTCATGGTCCCGGCCCGTCCGGGCTTGAGGGGAAGCGAGGGCTGGGTGCGGTCGAGCGCTTGGACCTGGGTCTTCTCGTCGAAACTGAAGACGATGGCCCGTTCGGGTGGACTCATGTAGAGCCCGACCACGTCGACCAGCTTCTCTTCGAAGTCCGGGTCGTTCGAGACTTTGAAGGTCACGATGTTCCAGGGTCGAAGGTTGTGGTCCCGCCAGATCCGGGCCACGGTGTCCTTGCCGATCCCGAATCGCTCCGCCAGCGTCCGCGTCGACCACTGCGTAGAGCCATCATCGGGGAGTTCTTCGCGCGTCACGCGCACGACCTCGGCCACGGTGCCTTCGGGCAACCACGAACGCCGGCCCCGGCCCGGGGCAATCGTGCCAACCCAATCGGTCCCACTCTCTTCGAAACGCCGTCTCCAGGCGCGCACCGAGTTCGAGGCCACCTCCAGACGCCGTGCGATCTCGTAGTTGGCCTCGCCATCGGCGGCAAGCAACAACGCCTTGGCTTGCACGACAGAGCGATGCGGCTGAGACGGCGAGCGTGCGATGCGCTCGAGATCGTCGCGTTGTTTGCGGGTCAT
Source organism: uncultured Acidimicrobiaceae bacterium (assembly GCA_963794215.1). Lineage (GTDB taxonomy): Bacteria > Actinomycetota > Acidimicrobiia > Acidimicrobiales > RAAP-2 > DATKRB01. Next base: position 72,753 of record CAWCCQ010000001.1, read on the forward strand.
GCGAAGTGGCGGTGCGGCCAGCATCGTGGTCATGTTGTCAGCCTAACTACTTCAGCTATATCAGCGACGGACCACTAGCGCCGAGACGATCGCCAATTACCTCTTATCGTCTAGGGCGAAGAGGTAAGTGGTGAGGCCCCCAACAAGAAGGTCCCTATCGTCGAAGACGATTAGGGACGCTATCAGCGTATGCTCCAAGGCTGCCCTATCTGGCGCTATGCAGTACCAACTGTCGCCGGTCCAGCCGCAGTGAGCGCCGCCCGTTGAACCGGTGACGGGCGCGCGTATGTGCCTCTGCGTCGGGGCCTACTCGACGTCCGCCGCAGCTTTGGGGATCACGCCTTGCCGCCGCCCGATCCGCGCTCGGCCAGTTCGCGGAATTCTTCGGGTACTCGTTTGGCGGCGGAAGAGGTTGACCGTGGCGTAGCCAGTGGCAACTCCTTGAGGGTCGCCTGTCCACCAACCCTAAGTCGCCGTCGTCCTCCCGTAGCCGTGCGGCCAGAGTTGCATCGCAGGTACGGGCTACCGGGCGTCGTGCGGGGCGGGTGCGCACTGTTTCCAAAGGGCGCTATCTGGGGCCGGGCAATTAGATTCGTGCGCCCCCTTCCCCGTTGAATCCCCTTGGGGGTGATCGGCCGCCGCTCTACGCGCCCTGTCGATAGGACTTTCGTCGGTCTCCGCGGCCGCCGCATTCAGCCCTCGAAGAGGTCGTTCAGCTCGTCGGCGTGGTCTTCTTCCTCCTTGAGGATGTGCTCGATGAGCCGGCGGGAGGTGATATCGGCGTCGCCGAGCCAGCGGATGATTTCGGTGTAGGCCTCGATGACGATGCGCTCGCCGATGAGGTTCTCGCGGAGCATGCCCTGCAGGTCCGTGTCGTCGTTGGCGACCCAATAGTCGGTGAGGGCGCGTTCCGTCATCGTGGCGGGGTTCATGTCAGGCGATCCGCCCAGCTGGTTGATGCGGTCAGCTACTCGTTGGAAGTGTCCGAGCTCTTCGCCTGCGTGTTCCATGAACAGGCGGGAGACCTGCTCGCGGTGGATGCCCTGGGCGACAATCGCATTCTGCGTGTAGCGCAGGTAGCACACCATCTCGCTGGCGATCACCTGGTTCAGCACCGTGATGACCCGTTCGACGTCGGTAGTGTCGGACGGGGTGACAGGCCCCTGCTTGAGGTGCTGGCGAGCCTCGTCCCGGATGCGGGTCATGTCGATGGTGAAGTTGTTGTCCATTAGCGTTGCCACTGGCATTGCTCCTTCCTTTCTTGTTGTGACCATTTCAGGGGGCCCGCCTCGCAGGTGACCCCTCCGAACATCTGCTACTGGTAAGAGAAGGCGTGCGATCCAAGCGCACGGTGAACTCCTAGTGCGATTCCTCCCTCGTTTGCATCTGCTTCCAGATTGATGGCCGCCCCCCTTTCGTGCCCCACGAGATTGCGTAGTCCGTAAGCCCCTGGGCTTGCCCAGATCTATAGAGTCAGCGACTCGGAAACTGGAAACTCATCCCAGCGGCGTTGCCCGCCGTGCGCGAGTACCTCCAACTCGAGAAGTGTTGTCATCGTCCTCCTCCCTAGGCCGAGCAAGCGTTTCGGAGCCGCAGCCGACACCAGGGACCTGACCACTCTCGGCCGTTCGATTCAGACCTGGAGGTCAACGCACTCGTGGGCGTAATGACCCTCAGAGCCGACACACTCGGAGGATTTCCCCACGGAGCGGTCACCACCACTTGTGCTCGAGAGCCCGGTCCGTGCCCTGTGTCCGATCGAGGGCATCGAGATCGGCCATGTCTTGCTCGGAAAGCTCGAAATCGAAGACCTCGGCATTCTCCTCGATGCGTTGGCGATGGGTGGACTTGGTGATCGCCACCAGTCCGCGCTGCAGACACCAGCGCAGCAGCACTTGTGCCGGGGTGCGACTCACGCGTTGGGCAACCAGCCTGACCGGCTCGCTGGAAAGATGGCGACCGGTCCCGAGCGGACTGTACGCCTCGACCGCGATACCGTGCGCCTGGCAGGTCGCCAGCAGCCTGCGCCGGTCCTCGAAGGGACTGAATTGGACCTGGTTGACCACCGGTGGGGTGGTCGCTGAGGCCAACACGGCCTGCAACTCAACCACGTTGAAGTTCGAGACCCCGATCGACCGGGTGTAGCCCAGTGCCTTGGCCCGTTCCATTCCCGGCCATGCCCAGGTGGGACCGCCTTGAGGCCAGTGGATGAGATAGAGGTCGACATGGTCGACGCCGAGGCGGCGGAGGCTCTGCTCGCCCTCGGCGACCGGGTCCCTGCGGTTGGGCTGGAACTTCGTGGTGATGAACACCTCGTCGCGCTCCAGGGCGCTCTCGCGTAGCGCTCGGCCGACGCTCTCCTCGTTGCCGTAGGCCTGGGCGGTGTCGATGTGCCGGTAGCCGAGTTCGAGGGCCCACCGGACGGCGTTGACGCATTCGGTCCCGTTGGGCACTTGCCAGACTCCAAGGGCGAGCACGGGCATTCGCTGTGAGTCGGCGAGCGTGCGAACGCGTCCGTCGGCGCTCGTTGGGTTGGTGGGCATGGCTCTCTCCTCGCTCTCGCTCGTTTGGAATTTCGAGGCGGGTTCCCTCGATGCGGGATCCTTGCCTCGCCTCCTTGAAGAAGACGACTATCCCCCGGCCAACTTTCGGTGGACGGCTTCGACCATGTCGGCGTCCGTGTAGCCTGCCCGTCTTCGCCCCGACCACCAATGCACCTGGTACAGGTCGACGTAGTCGGTGTCGAGCGCTCGCAGGCTGGCGTCGAGGCCCTTCCGGATCCAGCCGGCGCTTGAGTTACGAACCGGACCGCCGTCGCTCGACCGAACTCCGAGATTGGTGGCGATGATGACCTGCTCACGGGGTACACGAGGCAGCGCGGCCGAGAGGAGTTGCTCCGACTGGCCGAAGCCGTAGGCGTTTGAACCTTTCGCGTTGCGCGTCCTGATTGGATGGGCGCCAAATGATTTACCGCGTCGCCAACGAAACCCGCCGCGGAGTTCTGTGTTCACAAGTAAAGTTGACCACGACCGAGCGGGTCGGTCCTGAGTAGTCGCTACGCTTTTCCAGCGCGCTGGCCACTGGCCGTACCGTCGGCGACGCATGATCCAGAAGCGAGAGACCGGATGAGCGGCTGAGCGCAACGGCCGGTAGTGCGCGCACAGAAGTGCAGGTCACGGGCCCGGAGCAGTGGGCAGAATGCGTGATCCAACGAGCCGCCCCTCATGCCCTCTGACGTGACCGGGTGACCGGTACCACTGAGCGGAACGCTTGATGCAACGACCTCGCCCAGGTACCCTCGAACGTGACCGGGTGGCCGATGGTGGGCCGACACAAAGAAGTGTCCCAGCTGACGGGAGCGATCGCGGCCAAGCGGGGGGCGGTGATCACCGGGCCGGCCGGAGTGGGCAAGACCACGCTCGCCCTGAGCGGCGTGGAATGGGCCCAACAACGCGGGATGGCGTACCGGCGGGCCAGCGCCACGAGGGCGGCCCAAGGGTTGCCCTTCGGGGCGTTCGCGTCCCTCTTGCCCCCCGATCCCGGCGATACGGACGCGTCCCGAGAGGACCTCGGCATGTTGCTGGGGCGCTACGCCCGGACGATGGTCGCCCAGGCCCAAGGCCTTCCGCTGTTGGTCTTCGTCGACGATGCCCACCTCCTCGACCAGGGGTCGGCCGTCTTGGTCCACCAGATGGCCCTGACCCAGGTGGCGACAGTGCTGGCCACTGTGCGCGCCGGAGAACTCCTACCCGATCCGGTACTGTCCTTGTGGAAGGACGGCCCCGCCGAACGCATCGAGATCGGCGTCCTCGATGACGAAACGATCGAGGAGTTGTTGGCATCGGCCCTGGGGGGACCAGTCGATGCAGCGACGGTTCGAGAACTCACCGCTCGGAGTCGGGGAAATCCGATGTTCTTGCGCGAACTGGTGAGTGGTGCACTCGAAACCGGCGCACTCATCGACGCCGGAGGCCTGTGGCGTCTGCAGGGCCCGCTGTCGCCGACAGTCCGATTGGTCGAGCTGGTGGCGTTGCGCCTGGGCGATCTGAGCGACTCCGAACGCTCCGTGCTCGAGCTGCTCGCCTTGGGCGAACCGCTCGGTCCGGCAGAGGTTGCCCGCTTGGCCGATCCCCGGGCGGTCGATGCCCTCGAGGACAAGGGTCTGATCGCAAGCGGCATGGAGGGCAGTCGGATCGAGATCCGCCTCGCTCATCCCGTCTACGGCGATGTGGTGCGCGCTGGCATCAGCGCCCGTGGCGAGCGAACCCTTTCCCGCTCGTTGGCTGACGTGATCGAGGCCGTCGGTGCTCGCCGCCAGGCGGACCCCTTGAAGTTGGCGATGTTGCGCCTTGTGGGCGGCGGCGGCAATGCCGAGCTGTTGGTCGCGGGGGCGATGATGGCCCGGGCCCACCACGAGTACTCCCTCACCGAACGCCTGGCCCGCGCCGCCGTCGAGGCCGGAGCAGGGTTCGAGGCCCGCCTCCTGGGCGCAGAGGCTGCCCATTTCCAGCGTCGAACCAACCAGGGCGAAGAGGAACTGGCCGCCCTGGCCGCCCAAGCAACGAGTGATGCGGAAAAGGCACGAGTGGCTTCGCTGCGGTTCGACAACGTCTACCTAGAAGGATCCGCCGACTTTCAGATCCTCGACGACGCGCTGGCTGATATCACTGATCCGTTCTGGCACGATGAGCTAGCCAACCGGCGCCTCTTCGTCACCGCGATCTCAAGCGGACCACGGGAGATAGTGGAGTTGGCAACTACCTGGAGCCACCGCCCCGATCCGGCATTGCGCGTGGCGCTGGTCCACGGCTTGGTCCGCATGGGGCATACCGACGAGGTCATCGAGCAGCTGAAGCCACACCCCGAAACCCGAGCGGTACCTGCGCCCGACGAGCCGTGGTACCAGTGGATGCTGTTCGGCCACAGTGCTGCCGCGCTCATTTACTCCGGCCGGCTTGATGAGGCCGACGAGCTTCTCACCATGGCGTACCACGACGTCGTCGACCATCCGGCGGCCGAAGCAAGAGCTTTCGTCACCGACTGGCTCGCGGTCCTTCGCCTCGAACAGGGCCGACCAGCAAGCGCGTTCCGCCGGGCCAGCGAGGCGTACACCCTCTATCAACAGCTCGGGCGTCCGATCCTTGCTCAACGGTCCTATGCGAGCGCTGCTCAAGCTCAGGCCATGACCGGTCGACCGGAGTTAGCGGCCGAGACGCTGGCCGTGCTCGATGCAATCGGTGCTCCCATACCTGGAAGTTTCAAGACGGACCTGCTCCTGGCCAGGGCGTGGGTGGCGGCAGCCGCCGGCGACCTGCCCACCGCCCGGGCCAGGCTCGAAGAGGCGGCCGACTTCGGCCAAGAGATCGGACACCTCGTCGGTGCCGCCAGCGCGCTCCACGGCCTGGCCCGCCTGGGCCAGGCCCGCCAGGTGACCAGTCGCTTGGATGAACTCGCCACGCAAGTCGACGGCGACTTCGTGGCTGCCCGCGCCCACTATGCCAACGCGGTGGCGGCCAGAGACGGCGTGGCGCTCCGTGAGGTTTCCGACGCCTTCGAGGGACTGGGCGCCAATCTCTACGCGGCCGAGGCGAGCGTCGAAGCCGCCGTCGTATCGCTACGTGGCGGACGTCCACGTGACGCGGCGGCCCACGAGCATCGGGCGGCACAGCTCCTAAGCAGTTGCGAAGGCGCTGTCACCCCGATAGTCAAGACGATCACGGCTCGGGCCCGCCTTACCCCCGGCGAGCTCGACGCCGCCGTGCAGGCTGCCGCCGGCCGTTCCAACAAGCAAATCGCCTCGGATAGTCACATGTCGGTGCGAACGGTCGAGGGCCACCTCCAGCGCGTCTATGAAAAACTCGGGATCTCCAGCCGCCGCGAGCTGGCTGACGCACTGCGCGACCAGCCTGGCTCCTGAGCTGTCCCGAGCGCCGTCTGAGCCCTTCAAATCCCCTGGTCACGCCCACGTACGTCGGTCCTTCGGCACTTGGGCTCACTGAGCTAGGTGTTCCGAGCTGGCGCCTGAGTAGCGACTACTGGAGACGGACGGTCCCCGGTGTGGTTCGATGCCACTGAAGGCCTAGTAACAAGCGTTAGCTCCGCTAACGAAACTGAGACGAACGAGGCGCAGATGTTGAACGCATCGACGGGCGGTCAGCACTATCCAAAGGATCAGCAGACCATGAAAGCTAGTGCCCGAACCGATACTGAGGTCCCGGTTCTGCCTCGGCGCCGGGGTTACGCCCTCACCGCTGGGGTGCTCGTCGCCCTGATGATGGGGGGCACGTTGCCCGTCCCGCTGTACGTGCTCTACGAGAAGCAGATGGGCTTTGGTCCGCTCGGGGTGACGGTGGTGTTTTCGGCCTATGTCGCCGGCACCCTGTTCGCCCTGCTGACGCTCGGTGACCTGAGTGACCACATCGGGCGCAGAGCGGTCATGACCATCGCTGTCGGCTGCGCAACGGTGAGCACGGGGTTGTTCCTCGCCGCCTCCGATATCGGACTGCTGATCGTGGCCCGCATCGTGAGTGGCCTCGCCTCGGGATTTATCACCGGGACCGCTGCCGCGGCATTGGCCGAACTGCAGCCACACGCTGACCATCGGGCCGCCGCCGTGGTCGCCTCGGGCAGCAACATGGGGGGGCTCGGACTCGGACCGCTCATCGCGGGGCTCTTCGCCGCGTACGTGGCCCTGCCGACCAAGAGCGTGTATTGGTTCTACCTGGGCGTCTGTGCGTTGTCCCTGGCGGCGCTGCTGCTTATTGACGAGACCGTCAGGATCCCCGATCGAGTCATCAGCCTCCGACCCCATCTGGGCGTTCCGGCGCGCATGCGAGCGGTCACCATCGGGGCCTGCCTGGGCGTGTTCGCCGCGTTCAGCGTGCTCGGGTCCTTCAGCAGCCTGGTGCCCACCTTCATGCACGGCATCCTCGGGGTGCACAACCTTGCCCTGATCGGAGCGGTCGTCTTCCTGATCTTCGCGACCGCGGCGATCAGTCAGGCCCTGTCGGCACGGTTGGCGGCGCGTCGCAGCCTCAGCCTGGGGCTACCCCTTCTGCTGGTGTGTCTGAGCGCCTTGGAAGTCGCGCTGTTCACCAAAGGGCTCTGGCTGTTCCTCGTCGGCACCATCGTGGGGGGCATTGCGGTGGGATTCATCTTCCGCGGCGGCCTGAGCGAGCTCAACCGACTGGCTGAGCCACAGCATCGGGCCGCCATCGTCTCTACCTTCATGTTTGCTGCCTACCTCGGCCTCGGCCTACCCGTCCTCTTGACCGGCCTCATCTCGCAGCTGACGGGCACCGTGGATGCCAGTGCCTACACCGCAGGGCTCGTCGCGGCCATCGTGGTCGTGGCCATCGTCGTCGTCCTGCGAACCTTCGGCACCGCGACTACGCCGGAACCGGCCAGCCTGCCGAGCGACAGCTGGTGTTGCCCTGAGGTGCCGGTCACTGCGGGGACGAAGGGCGTCGTCGACGGTGGGCAGGATCTGGGCGGTGGGCACCACGATATCCGTGGCTTCGGGGTCGAAGGTTGACTTCCCTAGCACCGTGATGAAGCACGCCGTGGGAGGTGTGGCAACAGAGCGCCACGGTGTAGAGCGCGCACAAGACGGGCCGTCCGGTGGTCGCCGGTTTGTGGTCACCCAGGAACTGGCCGTGACGCTGGCCCAGCCGGCGGCTGCGTGGGCGCTGGCGAACCTAGCCGTCGACGTCGCCATAGTCGGCAGGGGCAATCAACAGTCCCTGTCAGCTCGTCGCGCCGTGCGAAGTCCGTGTCCCAGTGGTGCCCAGCAGCATCGTGGCCAGGTGTGGTCGGTTCCCCCCGAAGGGGAACGCGCCACCCGGAGCCGAGAGTGTCAGCTCTTGTAGGCGACCAGGCTGCCGCAGATTGGCGCCCCGCCGGAGGGAACTGCCACGAACGTGGAACCCTTCAACTCCACGAAGTTGGCACATTCAGTGGAGGGCAGATGGCCGGTGAGGTAGTTGAAAGTGACCGGCGTTGAGGACAGACCACCCAACGTGTAGTTCTCTACCGTCCGCAGCTTAGCGATGAAGTTGGCACGCGTGGGGTTCGGACCGGCGAGCCTCAGGCCCTCGATCATCGTATCGACAGCGTCCCAGCTGTTGGTCACTCCGAGGTCGGGAAGTCCGCCCGAGTAACTCGAGTCGTACTTCTTGAGGTCGGCGTAGAAGTTACGGGTGGCCGCTGCTGCCGATGTGTGACCGCTCGCGATCAGACCTTCGGAGTACGTGCCGTCGAGGGCGCTCTTGGCACCCGAACTGTCCAGCGTCGACTGGGCGTAAGAGGTGTAATAGAATTGCTTGACGCTATTGAGCCCGGCGTTCTTGAGGGCCGATGACAGCGCGATGTTGGACGCGGCCACGAAGGTGCCGACCACGGCGTCACAGCCAGCTGATTGGATCTGCAGCACGTCTGCGGTAAAGTCCACGGCGCCGAAGGGAACCGAGAGGTTCTCGTAACAGTTGGACAATCCTAACTTGGTGTCCGCCGCCACGAGCTGCTGCGCGCTGAGCACTGCCGACGGGCTGATGCCGTAGGCCAGCACGGCGACTCTCTTCGCCCCGACCGACTTCAGCAGTTTTGAAACGGTGTCATAGCCGTAGGAGGTCCCGTTATACATGGTGTAGCCGGGGGGTCCGTAGGTGAACATGTTGGGAGCGGTCCCCCATTCGGGTCCGTCGAACTCCTCCCCGGTGACGGGGACGCCCGCCTTGGTGAGGTACGACGAACCACCGAAGGTGAACGAGGAGTCGCTGACGATTCCGAACACGCCCTTGCTCTCCACCAGGTCCTCGGCGGCCGTCTGGAACTCCGTCGGAGAGGACTGGGAGTCCCCCACCACAAGGTCGAGCTTGCGTCCGTCAACTCCACCTTCGGCGTTCTGGAGGGCGACCCGGGCCTGAGCCGCCCCGACGCCATCTACGAACGTGGACGACGCCGCGCCGGTGCTGTCGTTGATCATTCCGATCGTGATGGTGTGTGCAGTGATGCCCGGAGTACTGGCAGCCGCCCCCAAGGCTCCCCCCGTGCTGGCGAGCGTCCCTCCGATGGTCAACAGTCCTACTGCAGTCGCTCGCAGCCACCACCTCGACCCGCGCGCATACCTGCTGAGGGTCATGGCTCCCCCAATCGTCCCAAGCCCGTCCGCAGGCGCCCCCTTTTCGGTATTCTGAAACGAAGGTCATGACATTGCAAGCTATTTAAAGCGGGTACCGCGACTGCCAAAAGGGCAGTTTGGCGTTAGGAACTGTCACACCAGGTGCAGTCCATCCATTGCTGGAACATCGCTACCTCCCATCTCGATTGCACGCACGGGGTCGCGATCAGGATTAGACAGCCGAACCCAAAACGGATGCGATCGGTCCTTAGCAGTCCCTACCGGGTTGCGAGCACGCGGCTACTGACCCGTCCACCGACGACACTCGGAGTCGAGCGGTTTGGGGGTTCGGCGTCCTCCTTTCGGGCAGTGCGTTTCAGACCCTCTGTCCCGAGCCGTGAGCCATTTCCGAGATGAGAGCCAGTTCGCCGAGGTACGCTCGGGCGTGACAGGGTGGCCGCTGGTCGGCCGAGGCAGAGAGCTCTCCCAGTTGACGGACGCCCTAACGGCCGGGCGGGGGGCAGTGATCACCGGGCCAGCGGGAGTGGGCAAGACCACTCTGGCCCTGACCGGCCTCGAGTGGGCCCAACAGCGGGGGATGGCCTACAGGCGCGCCACCGCCACGAGGGCGTCGCAGGGACTGCCCTTCGGGGCGTTCGCACCGCTACTACCCCCCGAACCCAGCGTGGACGACCTCTCTCGAGAGGACTTCGGGGTGCTACTGAGGAAGCACGCCGCGGCCATGGTCGAGGAGGTCCGGGGGGATCCGCTGTTGGTCTTCGTCGACGACGCCCATCTCCTCGACACGGCCTCGGCCACCCTCTTACACCAGTTGGCCCTCACCCAGGCAGCCACAGTCCTGGCGACGGTGCGCGCCCAAGAGGCGCTTCCCGACCCGGTGCTGTCGCTCTGGAAGGACGGTCCAGCTGAACGCATCGAGATCGGGGTCCTCGATGGAGCGGCGATCGAGGACCTGCTGGTCTCCGCCCTGGGGGGACCAGTGGATGCGGCCACGGTTCGGGAGCTCGTCGCTCGCAGCCAGGGAAACCCGATGTACTTGCGCGAGCTGGTCAATGGTGCGCTCGACACCGCGGCTTTGATCGACGCGGGCGGGCTCTGGCGTCTTCAGGGTGCGCTGGCCCCCACGACCCGATTAGTCGAGTTAGTGGCACTTCGCCTCGGGGACCTGAGCCAGTCCGAGCGATCCGTCCTAGAGCTACTCGCACTAGGCGAACCGCTTGGACCGGCCGAGCTAACCAAGTTGGCCGATCCAGATTCGGTCGAAGCACTCGAGAACAAGGGTCTGATTACCAGCCGCTCCGAAGGCACCAGGATCGAGATCCGGCTCGCCCATCCGGTGTACGGGGATGTCGTCCGAGTCGGCATCAGCGCACGTCGCGAGCGGGCCATCGCTCGGTCGCTGGCCGACGTCATCGAGGCAGCCCGAGGAGACCACCCGGGCGACTCGTTGTTCGTTGCCTCGTTGCGCCTCGTGGGCGGCGGCGCCAGCGTCGACCTCTTGGTGTCCGGGGCGATGGCTGCGCGCGCCCGCTACGATCATTCCCTGACAGAACGGCTCGCCAGGGCCGCCATCGATCAAGGCGCCGGATTCGAAGCCCGCTTTGTGGCTGCGGAGGCCGCCTTCTCGCAGAGTCGATTCGACCAGGCTGAGCTGGAGCTGGGCGACCTCGGCGCACAGACATCGAACGACGCTGAAAGGGCTCGCGTGGCTTTGTTGCGATTCCACAATGTCTTTCTCCGACGTGAGGACGGCCTTCGAATCATCGACGACGCGTTGGACGGCATCATCGACCCGTTCTGGCGAAACGAATTACAGAATCGGCGGCTCTTCGCCACAGAGATTTTCAGCACGCCGAGGGAAACCCTAGCGGCGACATCGACCCGGACGTACCGACCGGGTTCTGGGCCCCAGAACGTGGCGCTCGGGGCGATGCCCTACGCCCTGGTACGGATGGGTCGCTTCGAGGAGGCCATCGACCTGTTGAGCCCACCCCCCGGCACGAGTGCCATACCGGCGACTGGCGACCCATGGTACCAATGGGTGTTGTTCGCAATCCGCGTCGCGGCGCTCATTTATGCTGGTCGGCTCGAGGAGGCGGAGGACTTTCTCAACACTGCCCATAGCCAAGTTATCGAGTCTCCGACGGCGGAAGCGAGAGCGCTCATTACCCGATGGTTCGCGATCCTCCACCTCGAACAGGGTCGCCCGATGAGCGCCTTTCGCCGGGCCAGTGAATCGCACACCTTGTATCAGCAGCTCGGACAAATGAGGTCTGTCCCACAGGCTTACGTCGCCGCCGCCCAAGGGTTGGCCATGGCCGGAAGGGCAGACCGAGCGGCCGAGGCACTCGCGGTGATCGCTGCTCTCGCCGTGCCGTACCCTCCCACCACTAGATGCGATCTCCTTCAGGCCCAAGCCTGGGCGGCGGCTGCTGCCGGGGATCTTCCCGGCGCGCGCGCCCAACTCGAAGGTGCAGCCGATTACGGCGAAGAGATCGGCGACCTCGTCGGGGCCTCCACTGCGCTCCACGGCGTGGCCCGGTTGGGCCAGGCTCGCCAGGTGGCCGCCCGTTTAGAAGAGGTCGCCGCGCAGGTCGATGGTGAACTCGTGGCCGCCCGCGCCGCGTATGCCAGCGCGGTGGCCGCCAAAGACCGCCAGGCGCTCCACGAGGTCTCCGACGCCTTCGAGAGACTTGGCGCCACCCTCTACGCGGCCGAGGCGAGCGTCGAAGCCGCTGCCGTGTCGGTACGAGGCGGACGTCCCCGCGACGCAGCGGTCGACGAGCACCGAGCAGCGCAGCTTCTGGGTCGTTGCGAAGGTGCGACCACCCCAGTGGTCAAGACGATTAGTGCCCGGGCGCGCCTCACCCCCTCCGAGCTCGACGCCGCAGTGCAGGCCGCCGCAGGCCGCTCCAACAAACAAATGGCCGCTGACATGCATCTCTCAGTGCGAACCATCGAAGGCCACCTCCAGCGTGCTTACGAAAAGCTCGGCGTCTCGGGGCGCCACGAGCTGGCCGATGTGCTGCGTGACCAACCGAGGACCTGAACCACTCTCCACCTGAACCAGCCGGTCGAAGCCAGTTATCGTCGGCCTCCCGTCATCACCCTGCAGGCTCGGCTAGGTGGTCCATTCGGCGGATTGCGTAGCGACTACTCAAGACCGATCGCCCCAGACGTGATTCGATGCAATCGAAGACCCAGCAACCGGCTACGAGCGCCTACGCCCGAGTGAGAGGAGCATGTGCGATGGTCAACTACTCGCTCCCCAGCCTGCATTACGACTATGGGGCTTTGGAACCGTCGGTGTCGGGTCAGATCATGGAACTGCATCATGACAAGCATCATGCCGCCTACGTTGCCGGAGCCAATGCCACCTTGGACCGGCTTGTCGAGGCTCGAGAACACGAGTCTTACGGCGACATCGTGGGCCTAGAAAAAACCCTCGCGTTCAACGTCTCGGGCCACGTCCTCCACTCCATCTTCTGGGAAAACCTGTCGCCCGACGGCGGCGACAAACCCGACGGTGACCTCGGTGCCGCGATCGACGACGAGTTCGGGTCATTCGAGAAGTTCAAGACCCACCTCACGCAGGCAACCACTACCGTTCAGGGATCGGGATGGGGGGCGCTCGCCTGGGAGCCGCTGGGGGGTCGTCTCGTCATCGAACAGATCTACGACCACCAGAGCTCCCTGCCGAACGGGTCAATGCCGCTCCTGGTTCTCGACGCGTGGGAGCACGCGTACTACCTCCAATATAAGAACGTCAGGGCCGACTTCGTGGCGGCGCTCTGGCGGGTCATCAACTGGGCTGACGTCGCTCGGCGTTACGAAACAGCGTCGGCTCAAACCTTGAGGTGATGGGCTGACCCGCCCAGCGCAGGAACACTCGAGCGCGGAGCGGTGAGGCCCGTGGGGGTTGCCCGCAGCATCGCTTTCCAGCTGTGTCGATGACCCATTTTCACCAAAGGTCGATGGTCGAGTCGGCCCTTCTACGAAGAGCGGCCAGCCAGTCGCGTGGTTCCAACGTCAAGCTCGCCAACCGGCCCCGGTAAGGACTCCGCATACGGCCGATCCCTGAGGAATACAAGCGAGGAAGCCGAATGACACAACAATCGCTGCTCGATCTATCCCGCTGGCAGTGGGCAATCACCGCCGCCATGCACATCACCTTCCCCGCCGTGACGGTAGGCACGAGCGTGTTCCTGGTGGTCTGCTACGCGATGTACATACACAGCGACGACGAAGTGTGGTTGCGCATGTTCCGTTTCTGGCGTCGGATCTTCGGGGTTGGCTTCGCCCTCGGGGTGGTATCGGGCATCGTGCTCACCTTCGAGTTCGGCCTGAACTGGGGACCGTTCGCTCGTGACGTCGGCCCGATCATCGGCGTGATCATCGCCATGGAGGTGCTCACCGCATTCCTCCTGGAGGCCAGTTTCCTCGGCCTCGTCGTCTATGGCGAAGGGCGAATCAGCAAGCGGGCCATGATGGTCTCCATCTGCATGGTCAGTCTCGGTACAATCCTGTCGGTCACCTGGATCATCGACGCCAACTCGTGGATGCAGACCCCGGCTGGCTATACGAGGGTCAATGGGCAGTTCGAGCCGAAGGACTGGATCGAAGTCATCTTCAACCCGTCGTTCGGGATCCGGTTCTTGCACATGCTCGTCGCCTCTCTGGTCGCCGCCGCCTGGTTCATCGCTGGCATCTCAGCCTGGTACCTCCTGAAGCGTCGACACCTCCCGCTGGCCCGCCTGGGCGTGTCGATTACGCTCGGAATGCTAGCGCTCCTGGTCCCGATCCAGATGTGGCTCGGCGACACCGTCGCGGATTACATCGGTCAGTACCAGCTCCCCAAGCTCGAGGCCATCGAGGGCAATTTCAACTCGAGGAACACGGGCGAGAACCTCTTTATCATCCCCGACCAGAGTGCCCAGAAGGACACCTTCCAGATCACCATTCCGTGGTACGGAAGCGCCATCGCCAAGGACTGGTCCGGCCACACGACGACCCCGGGGCTGAAGCTGACCGCGAAGGACCTTCAGCCCAATGTGATCCCTGTGTTCTACGGATTCCGCGTGATGTGGTACGGCGCCATGGTGATGCTGGCCATCGCCTTCGTCGGCATCATCCTCCGACTACGCGACCGGCTCTACAGCGCACGCTGGTTCCACAAACTCTTGGTCGTTTCGGTGCCCATCGGCATCGTGGCGATCTGGGCCGGGTGGATCACCGCCGAGAGCGGTCGCCAACCGTGGATCGTCTACGGCAAGCTGCTCACTGCTCAGGCGGTCTCACCCCTGAACGCGACGAGCGTCCTCACCTCCCTGATCGCGTTCATCGCCATCTACGCGGTATTGCTCGGCACCTATGTCTGGTACGTGGTGCGCATCGTGCGGCAGGGACCCGGCGACGGGCCGCTCGACGAGCCCTCGGGACCAACCCTTCCGACGTATTCGGCGCATGACCTGACTCCGGCGAACTGAAAGGAGCCGCGATGAACCTCTCAGACGTCTTGATGATCTTTGCCATTGTTGCCTTTAGCGCCTACATCATCCTCGACGGCTACGACCTAGGAATTGGTGTGCTGACACTGTTCGATCCGAACGCCCAGCGGCGGCGCGAGATGCAGGGCCTGGTGTCCTGGTTGTGGGACGGCAACGAGTCGTGGCTTGTGCTGCTGGCGCTGATCGTGTGGGCCGGGTGGCCGCTGGTGATGGGCGTGGTTCTGCCCGCGCTCTACATCCCCTTGGTCCTGATGCTGTTTTCGCTGATCGGACGAGGGATCGCCCTAGAGTTGATCGACCAGCACGACGGCTGGCACCCGCTGTGGGGCCCGGTGTTCGGGATCGCCTCCTTCCTCGCCGCCTTCTGTCAAGGTGCGGCCTTCGGGGGCCTGATCGCCGGCCTGCCGGTCCGCGGCGGCAATTTTGCCGGAGGCTCGTTCACCTTCCTCCACGATGGCTATGCGGTACTCACGGGGCTGACCGCCGTCGCCCTGTACACGGTCGCCGGCAGCGCCTACCTGTACTTCAAGACCGGGGGCGCAACACAACGGCGCGCCGCTCGCTCCGGGAGGGGCGCGATCGTGGCGCTGGCGGTCGGTACGGCGCTGTGCTGGCTGTTGGCCCCGGTCGCAGGACCGCTTGTGCTGCATCCCGCGAGCGCGGCTCGGCTACCTATCTGGATCGTCGGGGCTGTGGTGCTGGCCGGCGGGCTCGGGGTCACCTTCAATCTCTTCGCCCCCGATGCTCGAGCCCGGCGCCCGGACCGGGCCCCGGTGCTCGCCGCGCTCATCATCTACGGCGGCGGCTTGCTCCTGGCCGGAGGGCTCCTCTATCCGACTCTGGTGCCTCCGAACATCACGGTGCACTCCGCAGCGTCGCCCGACGCCACGCTGCTCTTCATGATCGTCGCAGGAGCCCTGATCGTGCCTATCACTCTGGGCTACCAGGCCTACACCTACTGGGTCTTTCGCGGAAAGGTCAACTCGACTCAGAAAGAGGTGCAGGCGGCATGAACCCCCTTACCCGCCTCTATCGGCGCTCACGCACGTTCCGGCTGCTGTGTTACTTCCTAATGTTGCCCGCCTACCTGCTCGTCTATCTCGTTGCCGACAACTCCTGGGCGCGTTACAGCGAGCTCGGCACCGGAACGCTGTTGTTTTTGTACGGCGTTTTCGCCGTCGGAGCGTGGTGGTACGCAGAAAACGGCGACCACCGGCGGCGCGCGTCAGGGGTCCCGGCCGACGGGAAGGGATCGGCGCACACAAATGGAAACTGACCCGCTGTTGTCGTCGGCGCGTCCCTCGCCTCCGAATGCCGACGCCAAGCGCGCTCTCGCCGGCTTCCTTCTCCCTGGCAGAGCGTCTCTGATGGCCGCCAGCCTGCTCGACACCGTGGCCGCTGCAGCTACGGCGGCCGAGTTCTTTGCTGTCGCTGCTATCGCCCAGGACGTCTTCGAGCGAGGTACCAGCTGGCGGCAAGGCTGGCCGTGGCTGGCGATGTTGGCGGGCGCAGCTTGGGATACGCGCCGGCGCCAGTTACGGCGCCGCCCGCCGGGCGCTCGACGGTGCCCTCGCCATCGAAGCGCACCTGCGCTCCCGGTTGCTTGAGCGCCTGATGGCCGGCGCTGGGGACTCCCTATCTGGTGCCGCGCAGGCGACTGCGGTGATCGACGAGGTGGAGCGCGTCGGCGCCTACGCGGAACGCTACGAGCCGGCCCTCGTGACCGCAGTGGTGGTGCCGATGCTGCTGCTTGTCGTGGTGTTCCCTCTGAGCTGGCCGGTCGGGTTGCTTCTGATTCTGTGCCTACCGCTTCCGCCGCTCAATCTGAGCATCGTGGGGATGGGCACCGCAACCGTCGCCCGCCAGCACGGAGAGGAGCTGCGGTATTTGTCCGGCTACTTCCTCGACCGCCTGCGCGGACTTCCAACGCTGCGTGCCCTCGGCGCCGAAGCTGGGGAGCTCGGTCGGATCAGGGCAGCGTCGCAACGTCTGAGCACCGCATCGATGGCCGTGCTGCGGGTTGCATTCCTCTCCGCCGCCGTGCTCGAAGCGATCGTTACCCTCTCGATCGCGGTGGTTGCGATCTACGTCGGGCTCACGCTGCTCGGCTACGTGCACGTCCCCGGCCTCCCCGCACACCTTGCGCTCGGCACCGGGCTGTTCGTGCTCATGGTGACGCCGCTGTACTTCCAACCGATGCGGGCACTGGCCACCGCGTACCACGAGCGAGCCGACGCCCTCGCGGCAACCGAGGCGCTGGTGCCGCTCCTGGCCGCTGACCAGCCCTCCGCTGAGCACCGCGTCGAGGGACGACTCTTCGTCCGTCCCCCCGAGATCGAGGTGAACGGGCTGAGCGTGCTCTTCTCCGATCGCGCGCGGCCGGCGCTCGACGGCGTGTCCTTGGTGATCGGATCTGGGGAGTTGGTCGGCGTTAGCGGCGCCTCGGGAGCGGGAAAATCCACGCTGCTGCGGGTGCTCGCCGGGGACCTGGAGCCGACGAGCACCGACAGCGTGCTCATCGATGGGGCGCCGCCGCGCCTCATCGATCGGCCAGAGATCACCTGGCTCGGGCAGCGGCCCTACGTTTTCGCCGGGTCGCTTGCCGACAACATCGCCCTGGGGCGAACCGATGCCAGTGAGGCGGAGCTACTCGACGCTGCCCTGGCCGCCGGTCTCGGTCCGGTGCTGGGTCGCCTGCCGTTCGGCCTGGAAACTCAGATGGGCGAGGGCGGCTGGGGGCTGTCGGGGGGTGAGGTCCACCGCGTGGCGCTGGCGCGGACCTTCTTCAAGCGCGCTCGTCTGCTGCTCTTGGACGAACCAACCGCCCACTTGGACGCGGCCAGCGAGTTCGAGATCGTCGCGGTGATACGCAAACTCGCACGTTGTGCCACCACCGTCGTGGCCACCCACTCTCCTGCACTGCTCACCGCATGTGACCGAGTCGTCGAGCTCGAGCGGGGCCAGCTTGTCCCCGGACCGACGTACGCGCTCGTCGGGGACGCATCATGAGACGGGGAATGCTCTCCCAGCTCCTCGGCGTGCAGCTGACCACGAGGCGGTTGGCCGGACCGGCTGCGATGACCCTGGTGGCGTTCGGGCTCGGGGCCGGACTTCTCGGTCTTGCTGGCTGGTTCCTGGCCGCTTCCGCGGTAGCCGGCGCCGCCATCGCCAGCACGTTCTCGTTCCTCTACCCGAGCGCCGGTGTTCAGGCGCTGGCATGGGGGCGCACACTCGCACGCTACGGGGAGCGGGTCACGACGCACGGAGCCACCCTGGACCTGGTCGGCGAACTGCGCGCCAGCCTGTTCGCACGGGCGATCCTCCTTCCCCGCGCTCGGGTAGCCCAACTGCGCTCAAGCGAGTTGCTCGGACGGATCACGGTCGACACCGACGCGGTCGAGAACCAGCTTCTGCGCAGCTCGTTCCCGATCTTCGGGGCCGTGGCGGCAATCCTGGCTGCCACGGCGTTCTTCGGGTGGTTGTCCTGGCCGCTGGCGATCGTCATCGGTGTCGGATTGGCGATGACCGCGACGATCCTGGTCCTCCCTGCCCGCCGGCAGGCGGGATCGCCGGCGAGGGAGCTTGTCCGGGCTCGTGGCGATGCCCGCCAGACGCTGATCGAAACGCTCGACGGGCTCTCCGAGTTACGCTCGTTCGCCGCCGAAGGGCGCGCCCTGGCGGAAGCCCAGCAACATCTGTCCCACGTGGGCGATGCCCGGCGACAGCTCACAAGGCTCGCAGCCCGTGGCAAGGCCGCGGGCACCCTCTTCGCCGACCTCACGCTGCTTGCGATCATCGCGACTGCAGCCGGACTCGTCGGCACTCGGATGCTACAAGTCCCGGTGTTCGTCGCCGTCTGTTTGCTGGCCATCATCGTGTTTGAGCCAGTGGTCGGGCTTCCAGCGGCCATCGCCGCGCGGGCCAAGGCGCTGGCCGCGGCAGCCCGCCTCACCGAGGTGTTCCCCGAGCATCCCCTTCCCGAGGTGGGTGCTCCTTCATCCGCCATCGCCGACGCTGTTCAGCGCGGACTGAGGCCGGGTGCGACGGTGCTCGTGACGGGCCGCTCGGGGGCCGGCAAGTCCACCATCCTGCGGCACATCAGCGAGCAACGCTCCGTTCAGCGTGCCACCCTGGTGGCCCAGGATTCGTATGTCTTCGACGGAACGATCCGCGAGAACCTCCAGTTGGCCGCCCCTGAGGTCACCGAAGCAGAGCTCTGGGATGCGTTGCGGGCTACCGCACTCGACGACACGGTCGCCGGGTTCCCCACTGGGCTCGACACACCCGTCGGTCCCAGAGGAGAGAGGCTCTCGGGCGGTCAGCGACGACGCCTCAGCGTCGCGATGGGTCTCCTGCGTCGCCCCGAAGCGCTCCTCCTCGACGAGGCAACCGAGGGTCTTGACGCCGCGACGGCGACTCGGCTCCTCACCGGCGTCCGTGCGTTCGACCCCGCCCTCGCGCTGGTGATCGCCCTGCACAACCGACAGTCTCCTGGCCTCCCGTGGCCAGCGACGATCACGATCGAGCTGTCGTGACGGCAACGATCGCCGTGGCGGGAAGCTCGAAACTCCGGAGGACCACTTCGGTAGGGAGGTTCCACCTTGCACCCGAGGTTGCTGTCTCGCTTGCTCGATCCCTGGCCGTCGGCGGGAGAGAGGCGGCGGTCCTCGTAAGGCGCAGCCGCACTGAGGTGTGTCTTAGCGGCGCCCAAGACGCAGGGACGGTGGCGCAACGTGAACTCGCTGAGCTCGGCAGTCTGGCGCTTTCTTCACCCTCGGAGTACTCGCACGACGGCGAAGAGGCGGCTCACCACCTCTTTCGTGTGGCAGCCGGACTCGAGTTCATCGTGGCCGGCGATATCCGCGTCACCGCCCAGGTACGCCAGGCCCACCAGATGACCAGAGGTACCGGCACTACCGGGCCGTTGCTGGACCGTTTGTTCGAGACTGCGTCCGCGGCAGCCAAACGCGTCCGCACGAGCACCTCGATCTCCACCGGCGCGACCTCTACACCGGTCGCCGGCATTGCCATCGCCGCTGATATTGCCCGACCACTGGCGGGGCGCGGTTTGGAAGCGCAGTACTGCTCATGACCATGCACCACCGCCCCGCCTGGCTGGCCGAAGTTACTCGGATGACAACCGTCCCGGTGCCGTGGGTAACCATGGCCGCCGCCGCACTGGGGATCGGTGTCCCTCTGCTGGTCGGTGTGCTCGGCGGCGAGCCGGTGGCGGCCGTGCAGGTAGCACTCGGAGCGATCCTCGCAATGATGGTCGACAGGGCGGGACCGTACCCGCTCCGGATACGGCGTCTGGTTATCGCGGGACTCGGCGGGGCGTTTGGCTTCGTGATTGGCGTCGCGATCAATGGCCACGGGTGGTTCGCGGTCGGCGTTCTGGTCGTGGTTGCGGCGATGTCAGCGGTTCTTAGCTCCATTAGCGCTATCTGGTCCTCGACGGGCCTGTGGCTGCTACTAGGTACGGCTCTGGCTACAGGTCCATTCGGCATGATCAAGCCGTGGTGGCTCACGCCGTTGTGGGTGCTAGCCGGTGTCGGCTGGTGGATCGTGCTCATGCTGCCCGGCTGGTTTCGCCATCCGCGGGCACCCGAGCAGCGATACGTCGCCGCCGTCTACACGGCGTTGGCAGCAGATCTGCGTGCCGATCCGAACGACGATGTCGGCCCCAGCCGCCAGGGTCTCGCCGCCGCCCTTAATGCGGCTTACGCGGACGTCTTAAGTCAGCGAGCGGCGGAGAGCGGCTCGTCCAAACATCTTCAACGGCTGGTGACACTCCTCGGTCGAGCCAGGCTGATCGGCGACACGCTCGCGGCGCTCCACTACGCGTGGAACAGCCGCCTCCGGAGGCGGCGATGCAAGCTCGAGCGATCGCCGAGGCAGTCCTGACTGGTCGACGCACCGTCATTCCGGTCGAGCCGCCGACGCTGGCCAGCCCCCAGATGGTCGCTGTGTACGACATGCTCAACCAGGCCGCCGACGTCGTCTCGGGTCGATGGCTGTCGCCGGATGCATTCCGCGAGACCGGGTGGGTGCTCGAGCGCCCGAATGCTCGCCTGGTTGCCTCTCGTATGCGCCACGCGCTCACCTCGACGTTTACCATTCGCCTGACGCTCTGCGTGGGAGTGGCCGCCATCTTCAGTGAGACGCTGCCGCTGCAACGGTCCTACTGGGTGGTAGTGGCTGTCGCGGTCGTCATGAAGCCGGATTATGGGTCGGTATTCGCTCGCACCCTCCAGTACGCCGCCGGCACCGTGATCGGCGCCCTCATCGCCGCGCTCATCCTCATCGCCAGTCCCTCGGACGCCGCCCTGCTCACACCCATCATCGCGCTCGCGGCGTTGGCGCCCTATGCCATGAGCCGCAACTACGGTGCCTTCGGCGCTTCGTTCACTTCGCTCGTGGTACTCCTTGTCGATCTGGTTAGTCATGGGGGTTGGCATCTCGGCGAGGACCGGTTACTCGACATTTTCCTGGGTTGTGGGATTGCCCTCGTGCTGGGTTACTTGCCGTGGCCGTCGAGCTGGCACGCCGACGTCCCAGAACGCATCGCCGAAGCGATGGAGGAGTCTGCCCGCTACCTCACCAAGGAGCTGGGAGAGAGCCAGCGAGGTGGTGGGGTCCCTGACCACGCCCACGCCCGAATGGACCTCTTCGCCCTGCATACCGAGTTCCAACGGTCGCTCGCGGAACCACCCCCGCTTCGCCAACTCGTGGTCGCGTGGTACCCGACGATTGTGGCGTTGGATCAATTGCTGGAGGCGATCAGCGCAACCATCGTGGTAACCGGTGAGCAAGCTCGGTCGGTAGCAGTTCAGCAGTTCAGCGAGCGTTTGCGGCAACTGGCCGCCGTCGTGCGTTCCGAGCGCCCACCCGAGACGGGAACGGGACTGTCGCGTCCACCCTCGTTAGAACTGGTCAGTGACGCGCTCCGATCACTGGAACGGGCAGTTGAACGCAGTCAGGTAAGTGACACCCGAACTATCTCCCGTAGCTTCCGAAAACTTGATCGGGTTGTCGTAGGGGCTTCTGGAACGCGGTCTGATCGGCTACGGCCACAGTGACAAGGAGGACAAAATGAGACACACCATCTTGGGCAGGAGCGGCCTCGACGTGTCGAGGATCGCCTTCGGCACCTGGCAGCTGGGTGGCGACTGGGGTGCCACCGACGAGCACTTGGCCATCGACGCCATCCGGCGTGCCGCCGACCTGGGCGTCACGCTGTTCGACACGGCCCAGGGCTACGGTTTCGGCCAGTCCGAACGGCTCTTGGCCAAGGCGCTGGACGGTCGTGCCCGTGACCAGGTCGTGCTGGCCACCAAAGGCGGTCTGCGCCCGGCCGGCACGGGCGTGGCTCGCGACGCCAGCCCGGCGTGGATCCGCAAAGGCGTGGAGGAGAGCTTGGGGGCGCTCGGCACCGACCACATCGATATCTACCAGGTGCATTGGCCGGACCCCGCAACCCCCTTCGAAGAGACGGCGGGAGAACTTGCCAAACTCATCGCCGACGGCAAGATCCGCCACGTCGGCGTGTCGAATTTCGATGTCGCCCAGATGGCGGCGTTCAGCGACACCTTGCCGGTCGAAACGTTGCAGCCCCCTTACGACCTGTTTCGCCGGGACATCGAAGCCGACGTCCTGCCCTATGCGGCGGCGAACAACATCGGCGTCCTCGTCTACGGGCCCTTGGCCCACGGCTTGTTGAGCGGGAGCCTCGGACCCGACACCCGGTTCGAGCCGGGCGACTGGCGAGCGAAGAGCCCCATGTTCAGTGGCGAAGGCTTCGACCGCAATCTTGGTGTCGTCGAGCGCTTGCGCCAGCTGGCCACCGAGGACTTGGGTATCACCCTGTCCCAGCTGGCCATTGCCTGGACGCTGGCCAATCCGGCGGTGCACGTCGCCATCGTCGGCACCCGGAACGCCTCCCACGTCGACGACGCCTTGGCGGCGGCCGAGGTCGACCTCGATGAGGCCGTGCTGGGCAGGATCGACCAGATCATGGCCGATGCCACACCGACGGCCGGACCTTCGCCCGAAGGCATGTGACAGCCATGTCTGCTCAGGTGCACGGCGAACCGATCGACGCGTTGGCTGAGGGCGGGGCTCACGACGCCGACCGAGAACCTGTCGGTCGGGCCGTTGTCTGGACGGCCGCCATCACCGCGCTGGGAGGCCTGCTCTTCGGCTATGACACGGGCGTCGTCTCAGGCGCACTGCTGTTCTTGCACACGAGCTTTTCGAACGTAACCGCATTCGACAAGGAGCTGGTCACCGGCCTCCTCTTGGGCGGGGCGGCGGTGGGGGCGTTCGGTGCAGGAAGGCTGGCCGATCGGATCGGCCGGCGCTCGGTCATCCTCATCACGGCGGTTGTTTTCGTGGCCGGCGTGCTGGGGGCGGCCTTCTCGCCGACGCTGTGGTTCCTCATCGTCATGAGGTTCGTCATCGGACTGGCGGTCGGGTCGGCATCCATGGCCGTGCCCCTCTACATCAGCGAGGTGGCGCCGCCTCGGGTCCGGGGAGCGCTCGTGAGTTTCAACCAGCTGGCCCTGACGATGGGCATCCTGGTCGCCTTCCTGGTCGACTACGCGCTGAGCTCGAGCGCCGCCTGGCGGCTCATGTTCGGTTTGGCGGCGATCCCGGCGGTCCTCCTCTTCGTCGGCATGCTGACCCAGGCCGAGAGCCCGGTCTGGCTGGTCACCCACGGTCGGCTCGCTGACGCCCGCAGGGTGCTCATCCGGGTGCGCAGTGCCGACCACGACATCGAGGGCGAGATCGCCGACATCACCTCGCTGAGCGGCCGGACGGCCAGCTACCGGGAGCTCCTCGCCCCAGGGGTCCGCAAGCTGGTCGTGGTCGGGGTCGTGATGGCGGTTTTCCAACAGATCACCGGCATCAATACGGTCATCTACTACGCCCCCACCCTGCTCCACCAGGCGGGCCTCGGGAACTCGGCCTCCCTCCTGGCCAACGTCGGCAACGGCATCGTCAACGTGGCGATGACCGTGGTCGCCATCCGGCTCATCGACAAGGTGGGGCGACGGGTCCTGTTGCTCGGGGGCACCGTCGGGATGGCCGTCGCCCTGTTCGTGGTGGCCGCCACCTTTGCCATCGATGGCAGCACCCTCGGGCACACAGCGGCCATCGTCGCGGTGGTGAGCCTCGCGGTCTACACGGGTTCCTTCGCCATCGGTCTCGGTCCGGTCTTCTGGCTGCTCATCAGCGAGATTTATCCCGAACGGATCCGGGGCAAGTCCATGAGCATCGCCACCATCGCCAACTGGGGGGCCAACTTCGTCGTCGCGGTGAGCTTCCTCACCTTGTTGAACGCCATCACCAACGCCGGCACGTTCCTCCTACTCGGGGTGTTGACCCTGGTGGCCGTTGGGTACTTCTGGAAGAAAGTGCCCGAGACCGAGGGTCTCTCACTGCAGGAGATTGAGCGAGAGATGACCTAATCAGCTGATAGCCGATGAAACGAGAAGTAGCCAATCTGGAACTGGAGAAAGGAACATCACGATGACCATGAGGCAGGACGGACGTGGCGAAGGACCTCGAGTCACGGTGATCGGCATGGGGACAATGGGCTCGGCCATCGCTCGGCGACTGAGAAGCACCCGGATCACCGTTGGCGTGTGGAACCGCAGCCCCCAACCGGCGCTGGCGCTCGCCGAGACCGGTGCCACCGCCTACGACGACCCTCTGGACGCGGTGGCGAACGCCACGGTAGTGCTCACACTGCTCCCGACCGCGCAAGTGGTCACCGATCTCATGATTGGACGTGGGGTCGTCGACGCCATGGCACCCGAGGCGATCTGGGTGCAGATGGGGACCGTCGGTGTCGAAGCGACCGAGCACCTCGACGCCGAAGTGCAAGCCCGGCGGCCCGACATTCGATTCGTCGACGCCCCGGTGTCCGGCAGTCGCCACCCGGCCGAGACCGGTGAGCTCGAGGTCCTCGCCTCGGGGCCCGAGACCGCGGTTGGCCCGTTGGCCCCGATCTTCGACGCCATCGGGCGCCGCACCCTCTGGCTCGGACCGGCCGGAACGGGCAGCCGGTTGAAGCTCGTGCTCAACACCTGGTTGGCCTTCGAGGTGGAGGCGGCGGCGGAGGCGGCATCGCTGGCCACCCGCTTGGCCATCGCTCCCCGTGTGTTGGTCGACGCGGCTCGACGGCAACCCCCTCGCCTCGCCGCTCGCCGCAGCCAAGTTGGCCAAGATGCAGTCGGGCGACGACCGGGCCGAGTTCTCGCTCGGCTGGGCGCTCAAGGACCTCGATCTGATGCGCGCATCGGTCGCGACGAACGACGCGCCGATCGCTGCCGCCATCGCTGAGCGCTGGCGGCCCTTGGTGGACCGAGGCCTCGGCGGACTCGACGTGAGTGCCGCGCGGTTCGGCCTCGGCGACGAGGAGCCAACCGGGCCGATTGGCGTTATTGCATCTGGCGCCACGAATGGTTCGGCACGACCATGACCCTCGCCCCCGACCAATTCCGGCCCGGACCCAACTCGGAAGCCGGAGCGAGCGGGCGGGCCACAAGGGACCTCCGGGAGACAGCGGCGTCTGCCGCCGGGTTGCCCGATGAGCCGTGGGAATCGGAGATGTCCCAGGCCGTGGCCCATCTCGTGAGCGCATTCGCCGCCGTGGAACGACTGAGGAAATTGACTCCCGACCACAAGTTGGCCACGGTGCCGTTCGACCTGGCGACCCAGAGCATCTGTACCGCACTTGTGGCGCTCGACGAATGCGGCATCTCCCTTCTCTTTGGCGCTGGCGCGTCCGACCACACACCGGCGTCGAATTGGCGGGAGTCTCTCCTGGCGATCTACTACGAGCTCGGTCTCATGACGTGAGGCCACTCAGCGATCTTCATCGGCGACCCTGTACGTCCCGACGCCTCTCTTGTCGATTCCGTGGGTGCTGAACACCTACCATGCGCGGCCCTTGCAAACCCTACGGTATTGGTGGATGGGACCTACCTCAGGTTGGGGGTCGGAGCGAACCCCAATAGCGGCCATCGGCCGCTTGACAACGAAGGGGTATAGCCGACGGGGCAACGACTGGGCGGGCGGGAAGCTCGAGCTACTCGACGCGGTCATCGCCTGGTCGCGTGGTGGGAGCCGCCCCGCTGGAGCCGACGACAGCGACGTCTGCCCCCTCGACGCGGCCCTCTGATGGATCCCGACGCCCGACCCCTGGGCCCGACTGACACCCCTCTCCTGTCCGCGGCGGCGTCTGCGACAACACCCAGTGGCGATCGGCCCGCCTTTCAGAAGTTTGGGTGGGCGCTGACGCTCGTCGTCGCCGCGCAATTCGTCCTCCAACTCGACTTCAGTATCGTCAACGTGGCCCTGCCGACGATCCAACGGCAGCTGCACTTCTCCCCTGCTGACCTTCAGTGGATCGTGACGGGCTACGCGCTTGCGTTCGGGTCCCTACTCCTCCTCGGTGGCCGTCTGGGCGACCTCGTCGGCCGGCGCACACTCCTCGTGACGGGCCTGGTCCTCTTCGCTCTGACCTCGCTCAGCGCCGGGTTGGCTCAGAGCTCGCTCGCCCTGATCATCTCGCGCTTCGCGCAGGGTGCCAGTGCCGCGATGGTGGCCCCCATGGCCCTCGCCTCAGTCACCGACCTCTACGCCGAAGGCCCAACCCGGGTCCGTGCGCTCGGGATCTTCCAGGGAGCAACAGCAGCGGGCGCCAGTACCGGCATCGTGCTGGGTGGGATCCTCACCCAATACGTCGGATGGCGCGCCATATTCTTGGTCAATCCGCCCATCATCGCCGTCCTCGTCGTGGCCATGATGCGTATCCTCCCCCGCCAAACCCGGGGCGAGACCTCCCCCCACCTCGACATCCCCGGCGCCGTACTGGCTACCGTCTCCATCGCCAGCCTGATCTTCGGCCTGAGCGAAGGTCAGCAGCACGGCTTCGCCGCCCCGCTAACTCTGAGTGCCCTCATCGTCGCCGTCGTGCTCGGGGTCGCCTTCGTGGTGGTCCAGCGGCGCTCCCGAGCACCCATGGTGCCCTTAAGCGTGCTGCGCGAACCCCCCCGGCGGGTTGCCCTGATCGTGATGCTCTGCATGGGAGCGGTCGTCGCCGGGTACGTCTACTTCACCTCCCTGTACCTCCAAAAGGTCCTCCATTTCAGCGCCCTGCTCACGGGCCTGGCGCTCATCCCCGCTACCGCGACGGTCATGGTCGTCTCAGTGCTGCTCACCCGACGACTCCTCGCTCGCTGGGGCACCAAGCCCCTACTTCTCGTCGGCCTCCTCGCCGTCGGCATTGGGCAGTTGTGGCTATCTTGGATTGATGCCGGCGGCAGCTATGCAGTTAACGTGCTCGGCGGATTGCTGTTCACCGCGTTTGGGATGGGGCTGGTCTTCCCGACTGCATCGGTAGCCGTGACCGCTGGCATGGGTCCGAGCGAACGCGGTCTCGCCGGCGGACTCTTCGCCACAGCACAGCAGGTCGGTCAGGCGATCGGGCTCGCCGCCCTCGCAACCATCGCGGCCGCCCGCACCGCCGGCGACAACGGCTCCCTCGTACCCGGCTACCAGCTGTCGTTTCTCGTGTCGGTCGGGATCGTGGTGGTCGCCGTTGCAACCGTCCTCCTCCAACGCCACGGCCCTGAAAAGTCGGTAGCGTCGCCATGACGGCAGCACCAGAAGAACACGGTCTCGGTCACTGGTTCTCGAAATACCAACCCCATTTCTAAGCACCACAGAGAAGGATGCTCATGCCGACGCTGACCGTCATCATCGCCTCAACCCGCCCCGGGCGAGCGGGACTGCCCATCGCCGAGTGGTTCATTGGGCGCGCCAAGGCGTTTGGAGCCTTCGATCTTGATGTCGCCGACTTGGCGACAATCGACCTCCCTCTCCTCGACGAGCCCAACCATCCTCGCCTGCGCCGATACCTCCACCAACACACCAAGGACTGGAGCGAGATTGTCGACGCCGCCGACGCCTTCGTCATCGTTACCCCCGAGTACAACTACGGCTACCCCGCAACGATCAAGAACGCCATCGATTACCTGCACGATGAGTGGAAATACAAGCCACTCGGCTTCGTCTCCTATGGGGGGATCGCCGCCGGCACCCGGGCCGTCCAGCAGCTCAAGCAGGTCGTCACCACACTCAAGATGCTCCCGGTGTTTGAGTCGGTCAACATCCCCTTCCACTCGCAGTTCATCGACGACGAGGGTCAGCTTCAGGCCAACGAGGTCATGGAGCAGGCCGCCGACGCCATGCTCAACGAATTGGTTCGCACCGAAGCAGCCCTGCGACCACTGCGCGACACCACTCGCGCCGGCGAACGCGGTGCTTCGGACCGGTGACTCGCTCGGTGATCTCGAGGTTTCGCATGCCTCGATGAACCCGTGCCGAGGTAGCCCTATTCACTCAGGAGGAACCAAGGTCCGCGGACCCCTCAACGACGGCCGCTGTGCAGTGGCGCATGCGTTGGGTAACCGGGCGGTCACTTGTCGGAGGCGTTCTGGTACATCACACACGCCTTCCGTCGGCGTCCGAGCGGCGAGCGTGCGCCTCAGGCTGGTCGAACAAGTTGAGACCGTGGAGATCAACCCAATCGCAATGCGCGATAAATACTGGCTATCGGTGCCCTGCAGTTGTAGAGAACGATAATTGCCCCTTATCGTGGAGGGCGATTGATCTTACCCCTCCCAATGGGTCCAGGTCAGGTGAACCCATTGTCGGGAGCAGGTCACCCCCCGACCCTTCCGAGTCTCGGAGCAATCGGGTCGGCTCGAGGCGCACGAGCGGCAAGTTAGACAGCGACACACCCTTCGTTTCAGATACCCGTGCCGTATCCTGCAGTGCGAATCGGATCGAAAGCGCGGCGACGATACCGACGGTGTGCTCTCTGAGGTCCGTGTTGAGCGACCAGTTGACCGCGGCCCGGAAGTTGTCGAGGTCGCGGCCAGAAAGGAACGCCATACAAGCTAGACGGGGCCGTTCAGCGGCTGGCACATTTCCTCCGCAAGCTCGGCAAAATGCTTGGCCTATTCGGACCCGAGCATTGACCGGTAGATCGGGTGACACTCCGGCTGAACGAGCTCTGGACCTCCTTGGTGAGGCCAGTCCACATGTCCTCCCGCCGGCTTCGGC
This sequence comes from uncultured Acidimicrobiaceae bacterium, assembly GCA_963794215.1. Taxonomy (GTDB): domain Bacteria; phylum Actinomycetota; class Acidimicrobiia; order Acidimicrobiales; family RAAP-2; genus DATKRB01. The sequence goes on from CAWCCQ010000001.1 coordinate 101,538, forward strand.
AGTGCGCCGACACAGTTCTCCGAGCAAGCGTGCACGAGGAGCGGAAGAACGTCAGTTGCCACCCAAAGCGATAGCCACACCTGGATGGCTCCGGACGAAGGAAGTGCACCTTCGCAGACGCTGCATGAGGCAGGCGTCGACCCGTTCGGTACCACGGCGGGCAGCTTGGGAAACGGGGCGCGGAATTTGAAGTTGCCGTAGAGGTTCCGGGTGCTCACGGTCGATTTGGCGAGCGCTGTGCACTTGGTCATCTCGAAGGGGAACCAATGCAGCCGGCGAGACGTGTAGGGATGGAAGACCTCGAGCCTCTTCATACTGCCGATCTCGGGAGGAAGGGCGATGAGGTTGCTGCCATAGAGATCGAGCCGCTTGACCGCTGTGAGTTTGGCGATCGAGGGTGGCAGCGTGACGATCTGACGCCAGTAGGCCTTCGGCATATCGTGGCCGGGGGCAAACTCTTCCCTATGGTCCTCTGCGGCTTCGTCTGTCAAGTCAAGGAGTCGACGCCAAGCAGCGCAGTCCGTGTCTTGCAGGTCGGAATGGAGTGCCGGAATGTATTTGCCCTCGTTGAGTTGAACCAAGCAGTTGGGTTCCGTCCGCGGCAATTAGCTTGACCAACGGAATCTCGTTGTCCGGTCGACGCAACATGGCCAGGATCTTCGACTCGATCTGGCGGACGCGCTGGGGAGTCACGCCGAACTCCTCGCTTGCCTGCTCGAGCGTCGGGATCGTGCCGTCCGCGAGTCCGAAGCGCAGGCGGACCACATCCTGCTCGCGGGGCGACAGATGCGCGAGGACCTTCGTCAGCGCCTGATCGAACATGGCTCCGGTCGCCGCGTCGTCGGGAATGATGGCTCTGCCGTCCTCGATGGGGTACGTCGTCCTCCTCCCTCACGGGCGGCTCAGACTCGGGGATCTCGCTCATGAACGACCACCTTTTGGTCTAAGAATTGTACAACAACTACATTCCGGACCTGGCGTCTTGCGCTAAACGTTCTTCGTTGTAGTGTAACGATGAAAGTACGCCGGGCCTCTCTTCAGGCGATGCGTCCGCTTTAAGAACTTCGTATCGCCTCACGTTGGGTTAACGATAAGTAGTGGATATCGGCGCGAGTCATGTATCGATAAGTGGTGGTTATCGGTGCCCTGCAGCTGCAGGGCACGATAATTGGCGCTTATCGTCGACTTGCTCTATTCCAGAAAGCAGCAAGATTCGGTTGCGGCAGCGTGATCCTCCTTAGCGCTTGGTACGCGGCGAAAAGAAGTGTTGTCCGTATGCCGAATACTGCTGTCCACGACCTAAAGACCTTCGCGTAATACCGCGCCGATCCCGGTTCACAGCGTAAAGCCACAATGTCGGAGGAACGCGAAGGCCAACGTGGTCTCGTTGCCGATGCGGCAGAGCCCCTGGTCGACGATCTCTTCCGCTTCGCCGATAGTGTCCAGGCAGAGGTTGGCCAGCTCGCCGCCTTTCAGGTTGCCCCAGATCTGTTCGACCGGGTTGAGGTCGGGGGCGTAGGCCGGGAGACGTTCGACGACCAGCCACTTGCGTTGCTGCTTGATGAAGCGTTGCATCGTCCGGCTGCGGTGGGAGGGAAGTCCGTCCCAGATCAGGGTGACCTTGTCGCCGTCGAGGTGGCGGTGGAGTTCACCGAGGAAGTCCATCAGTGATTCATCGTTGTAGGCGCCGGGTTGCATGCCAAAGACGAGGGAGGCCTCGGTGCCGTCGGGCCGGAAGCACAGAGCGGCCGACATCGACAGGCGCTTCCAGTTGAAGCGGTGATGAAGGACCGGGGTCTGCCCCTTGGGCGCCCAGGTGGACCTCACCGAGGGGAGGAGGCTGAACCCGCTCTCGTCTTGGAAGACGATCCACGCGTTCCTGGCCCGAGCGTTTTTTTTAACTTGGGCCAGCGCTCGTTGACCCACTGCTCTATGGCCTCGTCGTCGCGCTCGGCCGCTTGGCGCGCCGGCCGTTGCCGGCTCCAACCCATCCGGCGGAGCACCTTCCACACGTGTCCGGGGTGGTACTTCACCCCAGTGGTTTCCTCGATCACCTCGGCGACCCGGGCCAGAGTCCACAGATCGGTCGGATACCCATTGGCCTTCGGACCCTTCTCGAGGGCCCGCTCCACCATCGCCAGGTCGGCGTCGGTCAACTTGCGCGGACGACCAGGCTCGCCTGTTCGTTTGAGAGCCTGCTTCCCCCCGATCAACCACACCGTGTGCCAGTCAGAGACCGTCTGGTGGGAGACCTCGAGCTGACGAGCGATGTCGGCCTGGGACACCCCCTTGGTGAACAGGTCGGCCGCCCGCATCCGGGTGGCCTCCATGGCCTCGAAATCTCGGCGCGGCCGGACTCGGGGTGGTGCCTTGTTCGTGCGCGCTGCACCGGCTGGTGACGTGGAAGTGGGCATACGCCAATTATTCCACTCCACGGAGCTCTAGCGGGGTATTAGGCGAACCTCTTTAGTGCAGCCCCATTTGCGAAGTTCTGATCCGTCGCGTCTACTGATTCCGACAACCTACGCGGGGGGCTGCTCCGTCTCGAGTTTCTCGGTCGGGGGTCGACCTCGCCGATTACTGGATTCGCATGCGCGACTAGTCCCATCGGGTTCAAGGGACCCCTATCTCAGCGAGTGGCACCGTCTCGTAGTCGACGACTAGGTCTCCGGCCAGGGTGTGGCGGACCATGGTGGTCAGTGTCGCAGACTTCTGCGCCCGACAGCGACGATCCGCCCTGCCCCGAGCAACCGCGCTGCATGAAGAGCGACCTGTCCGGTCGCGCCGAGCACGAGCGCGGCGGTCGTCTCGATCGGGATCCACCCGGCCAGGCCGGCTATGCCCAATGGTATGGCGGCGGCGGGGTCGAGGTCCCGCGGCAGCACGATGGTGTCGGCTGCCGTCACCACAGCGCGGCCGGCATACGTGCCATGAGGCTGGACCGCGCGCTCGGCGTAGACCACCTGCCCGTCAAGCTCGACGACATCCTCGAGACCGAGTACCCGGGGAAACGGCCCTCGTGAGGCGAGTCCCGCGTCGACCGGGTTCAGGCCGGCCGCCAGCACGGTGGCAACCCGATGAGCCGGATCGGAACCTCCGGCTCGGGAACCTCGGTGAGCGCTGGGCCTCGTCAGCGGAGCGCAATTAAACGGCTCGCACCTCGGTCCTCGTCCTTTCCCGTTCACTTTTGCGAGCGCTCGAGGGGAGCCTTCGGCTCGCCTGCCTTACTTCCATGCCGACCCAGTTGGTGGCACGGTCCCACCCAACAGCGCGGCTTCAGCAGCCTCTTATTAGTTCTCTGACAGCGCTCAGCTGTGCTTGATCTTGGACCCCTTGGACACGTGCTGGCCCGTGGCCCCTCGCGCCGAGGCGATCTCATCCGGACATCGAAGAACCGATAGGTGACGCGGCGATGAGGACCGTAGCGTCAGCCCGACAGCTGGCGAAGTCCACGCCCGATCCTTGAGCACCGGCTCGTGGCACGCTCGAGGTCACGGCGCTCACATCGCAGTACCGAGTGCCTCCGAACTACGGCGATGAACGCTTACGGATCGAAGTGCCGGTGGTGGGCCCGGTCCCGATTGACCAACTTGCGCCAAGCCAGGCAATCCTGGCTCAGCTTGACGCTGTGGGTGTCCACCAAACCTCGATGTAGTCGAAGGCGGCGTTCTGGAGTGCCGTCCGTGTCGGCCACGTCCGGTATTCGTGTACACCCAACGAAGAACCAAAATCCGAGGGTAAAGATGATGGAGGCGGAGCTGACCGAGGCGATCGGCACGAAGCACGCCAAGATCGCCGGCCGCCGAGCGGGTCGGAAACTGGCACGGGAGCGCCAAGGGCTCGGTCGTCCTCGGTGGGCGCCAGGTCGAGCACCGAGCGCCCTCGGGGCCGCACCACGCGCCGGGACCGAGATCGAACTCGACACCTGGAAGGCGTTCAGCTCGGCCGACCTGCTCAACTCGCTCGTCGTCGAGCGCATGCTGGCCGGGGTGGCCACCCGACGCCACGTCGACGTGGCCGAGCCGGTCGGAGCAGAGCTCGAGGCACGCTCCAAGTCGCATGTCCAAGTCGGCGGTCTCCCGGCGCTTCGTGGCGGCGACGACCAAGGCCATGGGCGAGCTGATGGCCCGGGACCTCTCGGACCTCGACGTGGCCGTGCTCATGATCGACGGGCTCGACGTGGCCGGCTCGTGTGTCGTCGTCGCCCTGGTCATCACCGCCGACGGCACCAAGGTCCCCGTCGGGCTGTGGCTGGGCGACACCGAGAACAAGACGGTGGTCACCGCCCTCTTGGCCGACCTGGTCGCCCGGGGCCTCGACGTCTCCTCGGGCGTGCTCTGCGTCATCGACGGCGCCAAGGCGCTGGCCGCGGGCATCAAGAAGGTGTTCGGCGAGCCGCCCTGGTGCAGCGGTGTGTACCTTGCACAAGCGGCGGAATGTCGATGGGTCACCTGCCCAAGGAGCTGGCCGGGGTCGTCGACAAGCGACTGGCCCTCATCTTCGCCCAGACCGACCCGGCCAAGGGGCTGGCCGCCGCCAAGAGCATCGCCAAAGAGCTCGAGGCCGACCACCCCGACGCCGCGGCCTCACTGCGAGAAGGGCTCGACGACATGTTCACCGTCGCGGCGCCTGGGCGTCGAGCGGCACATTGGCCGAGACGCTGACCACCACCAATTGCATCGAGTCGATGATCTCGATCGCCAAGCGGACCACCGGCCGGGTGACCAAGTGGAAGGACGGCTCGATGAAGAAGCGCTGGATCGCCGCCGGCATGCTCGAAGCCGAGCGCTCCTTCCGCGCGTCCGCGGTCACAAGGACATGGCCAAGCTGGTCGACGCCCTTCGCCGCGAGGTCACAGCGCAGCCGTTGTTACACCCGAAGAGTACGTCCGCCGTGGTCGGAGCTTCAGCCCGTTAGGTGTCATCACCACCTTGGAGCAATGGCACGGGGGCAGTAGGTTTACTGCAGTGATCCGACCGTTGCGCGCCCGGGACGACCGATCTTTGGATCGCGGCGGCATTGAAGGCCCTCGAGAGCGTGTTATCTCAGTGGACGGGCGAGTACATCTTGGGAAAGGAGGCATTCCAATGACAGAACAACGGCATTACGCAGAGACTTCGAACGAAGAGTGGAGGGGCTATTTCGAAAACTTGAGCAACTGGGGCCGCTGGGGTCCAGACGATCAACGGGGAACGCTCAATCTCATCAACGGTGCGAAAGTGGCCGCCGCGGCCAGCTTGGTCAGTGAGGGACGGCAGGTGTCGTGTGGTCGCCTGGTTGAGTTCGGTAACCGGGTCTCGGTGTACGAGGCAGCGGACGCTCCCCTGCATTTCCTCTCGTCGACGGGCGCGAGGCTGAACGCGGATGGCGCTGGCGGAGGGACCGACTGGGTAGGATTCCAGATTCACGGGCTGTACATGACCCATCTGGACGCCCCGAGCCACCAGTTCTGGAACGGTTCGATGTACAACGGGCATCCTGCCGAGAACCTCACCGCGGAGTCGGGCGCACGGGTTGGGTCGGTGGAACTCGCAGGCTCGGGCATTATCCGCGAGGCATCCTGCTTGACGTGGCCGAGGTCGTCGGCGTGGAAGCACTCGAGGAGGGTCACGAGATCATCCCCGATGAGCTCGATGCCGCGGCCTCCGAGCACGGGGTGCAGCCCGAGGCCGGAGACATCGTGCTCGTCCGCACCGGATATGGGGCGACTCGGCGTCGCTATCGCGGGCGGACTCCACAGCTGGCGCTTGCCGCTCGGGATCCCGATCCGAACTCCCTGCCACATCTTCCCGGGCTTGCGCCATCGACCCTTCCGTGGTTCCGCACCCACGACACGGCCGTTGTCGGGACCGACACGGGGACTGAGACCCGTCCATCGGCCCATGAGTGGGTCGCCCCGTTTCATGTTGTGGCGATGTGTGCCATGGGCATGTGGGTTTTGGACAATTTTGAGCTCGAGGAGCTCGCTGGCGTGTGCAGAGAGCTTGGTCGCTGGACGTTCATGATCGTTATCGCTCCGATCCGGTTTAAAAACACGACGGGCTCTCCGGTGAATCCAATTGCCGTATTCTGAACCCGTTAGCCGATGACAGACCTGATGAGTCTCCACCGGAGCGTCGCTAACGATTGAAGCTACATTTCGAGGTCCGTCCACCGACGCCGCGCGCAGTCAACAGAGAACAATGGTTCGGAGCCTCGTGTCACCCGGTGGTGAATAGCGCCATAGGTGACCTGCCGCCAACTTCCAGGCCCCCTACCGTCCGCCCGCCGCCGCACAGCAGGTTGGGACAGTTTCACCTCCCCGGCCGTCAACGCCGACTTAGTGATCCCGGCCCGACGCCGTGGCTCTAGTTGAATGAAGCCGCAGCCACAGCCCTGCGCCGCAGCTGCGTCATCTCGACGCGGCTGCCATGCCGGCCTCGGTTTCTGTTTGGGCCTAGCGGTCGATCTGGTTCGCTCGGCCGAACTTCTGAGTCATCGACTCGATCTATGAGGCACGGCTGCCGCTTGCCATTCGCTTAACGAATCTCGATAGGAACTGTTGGCCCTGGTCAAGCCCCCCATATGGGCTCTCTTATGCGGACGGGGTCGGAGCAGATCACCAAAATGCGTTAGGAAAATCGACCCGTGCCGGTCACAGCTCGGCTAGCCTTCAGTTTCGTGCAGAAACGAGCGTTACAACGCACCTACTCAGAGTTTCGTGCAGCAACACGCGCCCCACTGCAGCCAACACGGCTGGCCGAGTTGGTTGCCAGTGACCTGCGGGCAAGGATACTCCACGGTGAGCTACATGACGGTGAGCTACTCCCGACACAGGATGAACTGTGTGGGCTCTTCGAGGTCGGCAAGGTCACCATTCGTGAAGCCCTAAGAATCCTCGAAAACGAGGGTCTTGCCACGATTCGCAGGGGCAATGTGGGGGGCGTGATTGTGCATTCTCCCACTCCCCACGCTGCATCCCGGATGCTAGCCATGGTCATGGAGGGCCGCCGAGTCCAGGTAAGCCAGCTGGCTGCTGCTCTTCAGGAACTTGAGCCGCTCTGTGCAACTCTGTGTGCGACTAGGGCCGACCGGATGAAGACCGTCGTGCCAGCACTTCGGGCCCTTCTTGATGAGTCCGAGAGTGTGCTCTCGGACTCCATCGCTTCTATGCGAGTATCCCGACGCTTTCACGAGGCGATTGTGAATGGGTGCGGGAACGACGCACTGCTCGTAACGGTAGGTGCGTTGGAATCGATCTGGTCCGCCGTAGAAGAAGGCTGGGCTCTCCGAGACGAACTGCCCTCTGCGCACCCTGATCTGCCATCACGTCGTGTGGCATTGCGTACACATCAGCGAATAACGGCGTTCATCGCTGAAGGCAAGGCGGATGGCGCAGCCCGGCTTGTAAGAGGGCACAGCACGTTAGCACTTCGATACTCCATCGGTAGTTACCCCGATCGCCCCGTGACGGTAGCGGACTTCGGGTAACGGACGAAATGCTGGATCCATGCGGTCCAGCACGGTCCCAGGGGGGCAGTTCCGGGGTGCGCTGGCAGTGAGGTTACCTTGCAACATGCCGGATCACGAGCCCGAGAGGATTTTTCCGCAGATGGGCTTGTCGTCACTGGGGTACGGCACGAACTTCGACCCCTTGAGCTTCACGTAATAGGCGCACTGTGGGCCAACCAGGTGCCAACGGTCGGCCAGGTTCACTGCCGAAGTGTTAATACCGCCGATCGTGTAGTCCTTGTCTGTTGCCAGGTTCTTGATGAACGAGGCGCGGGTCGGGCTGGCACCGGCTAGTTTGAGCCCTTCGATGAACTCGTCGGCGAGTGCCCAGCCGGTCTGCGCTCCGAATGTGGCAATACCTCCCTTGTAGGCCGGGTCATACTTCTTAAGCGCTGCATAGAAGGTACTCACAGCCGTAGTGGGCAAGTCGATGCCGGGCACATCCATCGAGAAGAGATCGCCCTGCGCCGCTGCAACCACGGATTGGTCGTCAAGGAATGTCTCGTCGTAGCCGGTCTCGTAAATCTGAGGAATGTGTAGGCCCGCCTGTTGAATGGCAATCGCTATAGCGATGTCTGACGATTCCACGGCTGGGAAGTCGACCGCCTGGCAGTTCGCATTCTTCAGCGCCAGCACTAGGGCCGTAAAGTTGACCGAGCCGATCGGGATCGCGTCGGAACCGTAGCAGATGCTCAAACCCTTCGTAGCCTCAATTCCCTTCTCTTCGACGGGGAAGGCGGTGGAGTCCTGCGGGTCGCTGTAATCGAGGAGAGCAACCCTAGTTACACCGAGCGTCTTGAACACGTTGCTGAGGCCCGTCGTCGGGGGAATTGGGAGCTCCTCCTGCTCATAGGTGAATTGATCAGAGTATTTGGGCTCGTCCACCGTCACATTGCTGGGAGTCTCGGTTGCCGGGACGCCTTGGGCGAGGAGATAGTTGGCGCTGCCTACTCCCACGGCGTCGTCGTTCAACACCCCGAAGACGTTTTTGGTCGACACCAGGTCCTGGGCGGCGAGGAGATTGCCTGTTGCTGTGCTCGTGTCATCCACGACGTCAAGCTTTATCTGTCGGCCGTCCACCCCACCTTCGGCGTTCTGCAGGTCAATACGGGCCTGCGCACCAGTATTCGAGTCGTCGAACGTGGATGAGGCAGGACCGGTCTGCGATTCGATCATTCCGAGAGTAATCGTCTTCGCCGAAACTCCCGGGGCATTAGCCCCACTAGTTCCAGACGCGGCGGCTCCAGATCCCACGAACGCGATCATGGATGCAGAAACCACGAATACCAGCCCTACCCAAAAGCGGGTACGAGCAGATGCCCCCCAGCGACTCACGTGCCCCCCTAGCTCTCAATTGACCGACGAGAAGGCTCCCAATCCGCCAGTCAGACCTATTGACGTCTCCCACCCCAGTCGACGTTAAATCGTGCCCTTTCTAGTCCAGGCCGTACAGCTTGGCCGCGTTCCTCCAGACGATCTTCTGCTTGTCCTCATCGGGGAGATCCTGGAAGTGCTTCTCGACGACAATCTGGGACTCGGGCCAGGTCGAGTCAGGATGCGGGTAGTCGCTCGCCCACATGACATTTTCCACGCCGACGCGGTCGAGGGTGCGCATACCGCACAGGTCGTCCTCAAAAGTAGCGTGGCACTGGCGGAACCAGTAACTGCTCGGCGGGTCCTTAAGCGAAAGACCTCGAGCCGTCCAGTTATGCCGGAGTTGCATTGTGTCGAGTCGCTCAAGATAGTAGCCAATCCAGCCGATCCCAGCTTCTACGAGAACGATGTGCAGGCCCGGATGTTCGGCCAGCAGCCCACTGGCGATCCAGCTCCCGACGAGTTCGGCCATAAAGATCGGCGGTAGCGATTGGAAAATAGCCTTGGGCGGCGTAGGGTCCGCTTGCTGGAGCTTCTGCAACCCCGGAGTAGTGGCGGTATGAAGGCTGATAGGAATTTTCGTCTCGGCGAAGGTCGCCCATAACTTCGAGTACTGCTCGTCCCAATAGTAGGGGAAGTCGTGGGTGTCGGGGTAGCTCGGCAAGGTCGCAGCGCGGAACCCAAGCCCAGCGATACGCTCAAGCTCAGCCACTCCCACGGCGGATCCATAACGGGGATCACCCCCACGGGTATCAAACGCTTGGGGAGCCGCGGCGATCCAGTCGGCGAGCGTGTTGTTGAAAGCCTGAAAGCATGCGAGTTGTGCGGCGGGATCCGCGATTCCGTAGAAAACCGCTCCATCCACGCCAAAGCTGCCGGGCTGGCCGTATAGCACCTCCGCCTCGACGTGGTCGATGTCCTGGTCTTCGATGCGAGCTCGCTGATCGAAATCCCCTGGGCGTCCTTGGGCCGGCCAGTTACGGTCCGCTCGGTTGTTGGGCAAATTGGACGCTGCGGCTCGTGCCTTGGCTTGGGCAATCACGCCCTTTGCCGCCTCCAGGTGCTTGGCTGGGACGTGAGCCAGGAACGCCTCGTCAGTGATCGTGACGTGTGAGTCAGCGGAAATCAGTCGCTGCTTCACCGTGGTTTCCGTGGTGGCCATCTGCCTATTCCCTCCCCCGTCCGGCACTTACTGCCCATTGTTGCAATCATTGTACAGATTGAGGCTTGCGTCTTCAAGTGGCACGACTGGTGTGGATTCCTCTCCGCAGATCAGTTCGAAGCGCTCGAATGACCGAGTTGTCGTCGTTCGAGTCTGGGCGATGCGTGGTCGATCGCAGGGAGCACGAAAACTCGCCCGGGGCCACGTTGGTCGTGATCCCGCCGGTCACCCCACATTCGGGCATCGGAAGGAGCCCGGTCTCATGCATGGAGGCCGAATCGTGGGCCCCACTTGCCTCCGTACTCGGTTGGAGCACACGTTCGAGGGCGATGCCTCCGAACGCTGGTGATCGATCCCTCGGATCGACGGTACCACGTTGGGGCGGCGCGGCTCGAGATTCTCTTCTAACCACGGGTGGGCGGTGCGGCTGTGTTCCTCCACGTCGATCGGCTCGTTCATGATGATGCCTTCCTCGAGGAGCCGCTGGGGCTCCCGGCGCCAGGGCGGCTTGCCCTAAGAGCCGGCATCGGTAGTAGTCGCCCCAGCTACACGTGCTGGTCGTGCTCCCCACGCGCACCCAATCCCGCCAAACATTTGAAGGCTTGTGTGCAAGCTCGATCGCACAGTCCACGTATGTCTTGGCCGACTCACGATCTCGCCGTCATGAGCAGCTCCGTTGTGAACGCATTGACGACGGCATTCACTGCAGCCTTAGACGACTCAGCCAGGAGGCTGGTGTCGGCCTGCAGGTGGTCGATGGCTTGAAACGAACTGACCGGAGGTCCAAGGGCCTGTCGTACCTTTCCGATGACCTTCCGGAGTACGTCTCAGGTTCCGCACAACTACCCGTACCTCCAGCAGCGGTCGTTCCCGAAGGCGGGAGAGCGGGGTGGGCATGCGGCCAAGGCGAGGGGGTTATAAGACAACAATGACCGTCCCCTTCTATACGGAATAAGCAATCCTCCCATTGCCATTCCGCGATAAGTACCAATGATCGAGGGGATCGATAATTGCCACTTATCGTCTAGGGCTAAGTGGCAAGTGGTGAGACGCCCGATAAGTACTGGCTATCAAGGTCCGCCGCGGTACTCGCCGCCTATCGTCGTGACGCGATATGACCCATTCTTCCACGAGCTGGGCTATTGGCGATAGCCCTTTTCCATAGCCGGTCGTTCCTAAGCAGGTCAGACATGGATACTGCGGGAAGGCCAGTAACCGTAGTAACGCTAAGACCCCGACGAACTCATTGCTCAGGGGGTCTGTCCTATGCGGCGCTCATTATTGGGCACCGCCGTTCGCGGATCCGACGTGTGGGACATCCGGTCCAGCGTCACCGGGCGCTCTGCTGGGCACAGAGGTAGCCTCGTTGCAGGTCGGGGCACCCTGCCTTCCTCTTCGATCCGGAACTCTCCGAGCATCTCACTCGCCGTACGGTGGCCAAGGCTGATGGTCACCAACACCGTCGCCGTCTCAACCGGCAGCATCGGCCTCGAAGCCCCGAAACGGCGCCACCTTGACTGGTAGCAACTGACGTATCTCGCGCGGACTAGAACGGCAGCCCCGCCCAGGGCCGCTCCGGAGGACTCCGACGCCCGAGCGACGCCCGCCCAGTCCAAGCCCCATGGTCGTGTGAGCTGCCAGGGGTTGGGTACTGTCGGAGGCGGAAGGGGCGGGGCACCAGTGAGACGACGGATGAGAAGGCTAACAACCGCGTTCGTGGTCACGGGGGTGCTGTGCTTGTTCCCGGTGATCGGTGCAACGTCACGTGCGGCATTGGCCAGCACTCCAGTCCCCGGCGCTCCCAACTGCCCGGTGTTCCCGGCTGACAACGTCTGGAACACGCCGATCGCGAACCTGCCGGTCGACCCGCACAGCGCGCAATGGTTGGCCGCCATGGATAGCTCCACTACCAACCTCCAGCCGGTGACACCTCCGACCTACGGCATGCCCATCAACGTGGTGTCCCCGGGGCAAGCCTTCATTCCCCTCACATTCGGCTCGTTGGGGAACGATCCCGGGCCGTACCCGTTGGGGCCCGACACGCAGATCGAGGGCGGCACTGGGCGACCGGCACGCCATCATGGTCGACCCAGCAACATGCACCGACTACGAGCTCTACGACGCGTTCTACACCGGCCCCACCACCTCGTACGCCGCCAACGGCGCCGTCTGGAACCTCAACTCCAATGCCCTCCGGGCTGGCAAGGCGACGGTGGATGCGGCAGGCACTCCCATTCTGGCCGGGATAATGCGCTACGACGAGGTGCAATCGGGCGCCATCACGCACGCCATCTCAGTCCAGGCGACGACAACCGACACCTCGTACATATGGCCGGCGACCGCAGGAGAGGGAACGGCGAACAATCCGAACCTGCCCCCGATGGGGGCCCGGTTCAGGCTCAAAGCGAGCTTCAACATCTCGGGCTACTCGCCGCAGGCCCAGGTGATCCTGCGCGCCCTGCAGCAGTACGGGCTGATCCTGGACGACAACGGTCCCAACTGGCACTTCTGGGGCGACGCGAACCCGAGTTGGCCGCTCTCGCTCCTCAATGAGATCAAGACGGTGCCGGCCAGCGCGTTCGAAGCAGTAGACGAGTCGAGCTTGATGGTCGACCCCGACTCGGGTCAAGCGCAACTGCCGGCGGTATCGGTCAACTGCTCGTCGCCACCGGGCTACCGCCTGGTGGCCGCCGACGGCGGCGTGTTCTCGTTTTGCGAACCGTTCTACGGTTCGATGGGCGGCCAGCATCTCAACGCGCCGATGGTGGGCATGGCGGAGACGCCAGGGGAACCTCGGTTATTGGGAGGTGGGTTCGGACGGCGGGATCTTCAGCTTCGGCAACGCGGCGTTTCACGGTTCGACGGGGAGTCTGCATCTCAACGCCCCCATCGTGGGCATGGCAGCCACGAGCGATGGAGGTGGCTATTGGCTGGTCGCCGCTGACGGGGGGATCTTCAACTACGGCGACGCCGGCTTCTACGGCTCGGCAGCCTCCATCCGGCTCAACAAGCCCATCGTGGGCATGGCACCCACCCCAGACGGCAAGGGGTACTGGCTCGTTGCCGCCGATGGCGGCATCTTCAGCTACGGCGACGCAAGCTTCCACGGCTCGGCCGGCTCGATCCAACTGAACAAGCCGATCGTCGGCATGGCCGCCGACTCGGATGGGGGCGGCTACTGGCTGGTTGCCTCCGATGGCGGCATCTTCAGCTACGGCGACGCCGGCTTCTACGGTTCCACCGGCTCCGTCGCCCTCAACAAGCCCGTCGTAGGGATGGCGAGCTCACCAGGCAGCAAGGGCTATTGGCTGGTTGCCTCCGACGGCGGCATCTTCAGCTACGGCGACGAGGTCTTCCACGGTTCGACCGGAGGCCTCGCACTCGTCGCGCCCGTCGTGGCGATGGGCTGAGGTCACGACGTCGAGACGTAATCGTGAGCACAGCCAGTCATGACCCAGGCCCGAGAAACGGACACGGCCGGACGCCCAGGCTTCCTCGGCATGGTGCACGAGCTGCCAGTGACGGGCCTCGATGGCTTGGGTCCCTTTGGCGTACTGGTCGGCCAGGCCGAGCCCGGACTCCGCCTGAGCCCCCGTGGACACCCTGGTGTAGAGCACAGCATGGAGGGGACGCTCGGGTCCAAGTCTGGCCATAGCTACCGACATGAGCCGTCCGGACCAATCTCCGATGCGGGTAGCCACCCACTGGCGTAGGTGCAAGCCACACCTTCCGATGGGGTCTACCCCCCTGTCGAGATCAGAGTTGCCTGCCTAAATTGACCCAATGGCGAGGCACCAGTGCGCCGTTGCCGAGTCCCCGGTCTCGTAGGGAGGGCCAGACGTGACCTCCCTTGGATGGGTCCTCATTCGCCAGCTTCGCTCGCGATGGCGGAGCTGGACACTGCTGGTCGGGCTCGTGGGTCTCACCGGTGCCGTCGTGTTGCCAACGGCCGCGGGAGCCAGACGCACCGACACCGCCTACCAGCGCTTCCTCGATACGGCCCGAGCCGCCAACGTTCTCGTCAGCCCCAACAACACCGGTTTTGGTGGTTACTACCAAGCGCTCGCCAAGCTGCCGGGTGCCGAGGTGGTGGCGCCGGTCATCGGCGTCCAGGCACTGCCCCTCCTGCCTGGTCCGAAGCTGGTAAAGGCTCAGGTCTACGCGCCCGCCGACCGGCGCTACGGAAACCTGATCGAACGTCCGCGAGTCGTGGCGGGGCGGTTGCCGGATCAATCTCGGGTCCACGAGGTGGCACTGGACCTGAAGGCGGCACAGCGGCTCCATGTCGGGGTCGGCGGCACGATCATGCTGGGGGCCTCGCTTTCCGCAGGGCCATCCGGTCAGCAGCCACAAGGACTGAAGGTCTTCCGCCAGAGGGTCGTAGGTGTCTTCATGACCCGTGACAATCCGGTGCCGATCAACACGCTGGCGCAACTCCCGGTTGTGTATGCAACGCGCGGCTTCTATGCCGCCCTTGGGCCGCCCTACCGGGGCTTTGACGGGGCGTACGTACGCCTGCGTCCGGGGGCGTCGGCGTTCCAATTCGGACAGCAAGCAGAGGCCCTTGCCAAGAAGTACCCGGCAACCGGCGGTGATGTCTTCGTGGCAAACCTGAGTGACCAGGCCGGCCAGATCGAGCGCGCCATCCGACCCGAGGCGATCGCACTCGCGCTCTTCGCTCTCGTTGTTGCCCTCACCGCACTCGTGATCATGGCTCAAGCGGTCCTTCGACAACTGCGGGCGTCGAGGATTGACCTCACCACCTTGGGCGCCCTCGGGCTCACTCGCAAGCAGTTGTGGTTGATCAGCCTGCTGCAAGTTGCGACCGTGGCCGTCGCGGGCACGCTGATCGCGGTCACCCTCAGCGTGCTCGCGTCTCCGATCATGCCGCTCGGAGCGGCCCGCGTCGCAGAGCCGAGCCCCGGCTTCGACGTCGATGCAGCCGTGGCCGGCTTGGGCTTGGTCGCTATCGTCGTGCTGTTGGTCGCAGTCGTCGCATGGCCGTCGTGGCGGCTGGTCTCTGAGACCCAGGCGACCAGGGACAGCCGGGCGGCAGCGCCGCGCAGCGGGCGGCTGGCTTGGCTCTCGAAGAGCGCGGTGCCGGTTACGGCGTCCCTCGGAATCCGCGAAGCGCTCGATCCCGGGGTGGCAGTGGGTGCCGTTCCCGTGCGCAGCGCGCTCGTCGGCACCATCCTGTCGATCGCGATGGTCGTCGGGACGTTGACGTTCGGTGCCAACCTCGCCCATCTCGTGACGACGCCGCAGCTCTACGGCCAGACGTGGCAGGCTTCGATCGATACGCAGTTCCAGACCCTTCCCGCTTCGTTCATCAATGCCTCGGTGAACCACCGCGCGGGCGTCATCGCCTGGACGACCGGAAACTTCGGGACGGTCGACGTCATGGATTCGCACGTTCCCGCCATCGGTCTCGCTCGCGGCGGTGGCTCCCTGGTTGGGCCGACCTTGGTGGCCGGGCGTCTGCCCACGCGCCCTGACGAGATCGCGTTGGGAGCCTCGGTCCTCCGCTCGGTCGACCGCCACGTCGGGCAGGACCTTACCGTCCGGGTCAATGGCATTCTGCGAAAGATGCACATCGTCGGTCAGGCGGTGTTCCCCGCCTTTGACCAGGGAAGCTTCACGGCGACCGACCTAGGCCTCGGGGCGGTGGTTACTGCGGCGGACCTAGTGCCGCCAGGGACGTCGGTCTCGGACTCCTACGTCTTCTTCCTCGTTCGCTTCGCTCCGGGCCCCGACCAGGCCCGCCAGGTGGAGAGCTTCGGGCGGGCCACCGCGCGGTATTGCTCCGGGGTGCAGCAGACCACCTGTTTCGTCACGGCGCAGACTCCTTTCGATGTGAGTAATTACGCGCGCATCGAAAGCGTTCCCAAGATCCTCGCCGTGGTGCTGGCCGTTCTCGGCGTGGGAGTGCTCGCGCAGCTCATGGTCGTTTGGGTCCGGCGGCGTAGGCGCGAGATCGCCATCCTCAAGACGATGGGTTTCGTCCGTCGACAAGTCTTGGCACTCATAGCTTGGCAGGCAGGGACGTTCGCTGTGCTCTCGTTGGTCATCGGGATTCCGCTGGGCATCATCGTCGGCCGCGGTGCGTGGACCCTCTTTGCGAATGAGCTGGGGATCGGAGCGTCGTCGGTCGTGCCGAGCGTGCCCATTGTTTTGTGTGTTCCAGCGGTGTTGCTGATCTCGATGGCCGTCGCTGTGGGCCCCGCCTGGGTTGCTAGTCGCGTGCGACCGGCGACGGTTTTTCGGTCTGAATAGCGGAGGAGGTTTACCGGAGACCCCCGCCCCAGGAGCGACCACCACATCACGATTGCTCTGGACTCCCGGTGGACCTTCGGGGAGCAACAGAAGGCACGGCAAGCGAGGTCGCGGCTTTCATACCGACGGTCCCCGGTGAGTGCGCGCCCGCCAATGTCGGTGGTGGGGCGCGTCCATGAAGCCTCATAGGCGTAGGTGCCTCCGACCACGCCAGGGATGCGGGGCGCCTCGCTCCGACGACCTTGCCGTAGGGGTTAGCGCCTTGCCTTGTCCCTTTCGTGGGATGCAATCAGTTGAGCGCACTCGTCGGAGGCGTTGAACTTGTCCACCGCGGCGGCAGGACCCGCTTACTGGCTGCCCGGATGTCGGGGTGGTAGCACGAGGTCGGCCAGTCGGTTGACTACCTTGTTTTGCGGCCCCAGCGCGGCCACGCTCTCGAAGAGGGCTGGTTCCGAGAAGGGATGCCGTCGGAGGCCGACGTTGAGGTGACACGGCAGAGACTGGGTGGTGCAGGAAAGTGACCCGGCAGGTGCTCCGCTTCGCCGTTTATCGCTTCAGGTCGACCTTCTCCAGCCGGTGGGGCGGTTACCTCTCCCTCGTCCTTTTGATCGGCCTGGTGGGTGGCTTGGCCATGGGCGCAGTGGCCGCGGCGCGCCGTACCCAGTCGTCGTTTCCCACGTACCTGGCCAGCACCACCCCGTCGGACCTGACCGTCCTGACCGGACTGTACGAGCCCGGTCTCGGCAACGGCTTGGGCGTCGATGGCGCTCTGGTTCGCAAGATCGCCCGGCTACCTCACGTCACTCGGGTCGAGGACTACGGCGGGCTCGACGCTGCCGTGCTGGCGCCGAGCGGCGCCGTCGTCGCCAATGCCTTCGGACTCCCCGGCAGCATCGACGGCGAATACTTCGACCAAGATCGCGTGACCATCGTCCAGGGTCGGATGGCCAACCCCGACCGAGCCGACGAGGTCGTCATGGACGCCAAGGGCACCCCGAGGCAGGTGCACGTCGGTGAGGTGGTTTCCATGGGCTTCTTCACCAACGCGCAGGAACAGTCGCCCGACTTCGGCGGCCCGAGCGTGAAGCCCTACCTGCAGCTCCACGTCAAGGTGGTCGGCAAGGCGGTCTTCAGCCGGGAGGTCGTACAAGACGATGTCGACGCGGGGCTCGACGGAGGCGTGCTCTTCACCCCGGCCCTCACTCGCCAACTCACGCAGTGTTGCCTCGACGACACCGAAACGGCGATCCGGCTCAATGGCGGCGTCCGGGACGTGGCTGTCACCGAAGCCCGAATCGAACAGCTGCTCCCGAAGGGCTTTCCCGTCGTGTTCTATGACACCTCCCTCACCACGGACAAGGCTGAGCGGGCCATCAAACCCGAGTCGATTGCCCTGGGCGTCTTCGGAGGGATCGCGGCATTGGCCGCCTTGTTGATCGCCAGCCAGGTGATCGCCCGCCAGTTGCGCTTGGGTATTGAGGACCTGGGCACGTTGCGGGCGTTGGGTGCTGGGCGAGCCATGACCGTGGGTGACGGGATGTTGGGCGTTCTGGCTTCTGTGGTCGCCGGGTCGCTGCTCGCCGCCGCCGTAACCACAGCACTGTCCCCGCTGGCCCCGATTGGCTTGGTACGCCCGGTTGATCCCACCCTCGGCATCGCTCTCGACTGGACGGTCCTCGGCCTGGGCCTGCTCGTGTTGATCGCCGGACTGTCCACGGTGGCCGTAGCGCTCGCCTTTCGCCAAGCCCCGCACCGAACTGGCCCTGGGCCAGGACGGGTCGGGCGAGGATCGAGCGTGGCGCGAGCGGCCGCCGCGTCGGGGCTGCCCGTGGCGGCGGTTGAGGGGACTCGGTTCGCCCTCGAACCCGGCGCGGGTCCCAACGCCGTCCCGGTGCGCTCCGCCATCCTGGCTGCCGCGTTGGCCATGATCGTCGCGGTGGCCACGGTCACCTTTGGCACCAGTCTCGACACCCTGGTCTCCCATCCCGCCCTCTACGGGTGGAACTGGACCTACGCGCTGAGCTCGGGCAATCCCACCGCCTCCATCTCCCACCAGCGCGCCGCTGCATTGCTCGACCACGATCCAAGCGTGGCCGCGTGGACCGGGATCTACTTCGCCACCTTCAAGGTCGACGGTCGGACGGTCCCGGTCATTGGTGCTCACACGAATGCGCCAGTGGGTCCCCCCGTCCTTTCGGGGCACGGACTTGAAACGACTGGCCAAGTGGTGCTCGGTGCCGCCACGCTGACGGCGATCCACAAGCACCTCGGCGACACCGTCGAAGTGAACACTGGGGCCCCCGAACCGACGCGCCTTCGGATCGTGGGAACGGCCACGCTGCCGTCGCTCGGGATCAGCGGCACCATGCACACGGAAATGGGCACCGGGGCACTGCTCTCCTACCAGCTCATCCCCGGCGACGCCGTGAGCAGGCCTGGCAGTCCGACAGCCGATCCGAACAACATCCTCGTGCGGTTGCGATCCGGGGCGGACTCGGCGACGGCACTCCACTCGCTCCAGCGACTCGTCCCCCCGAGCAACGGCGGGGTGGTGGCACCCGTCCAACGCCCGGCCGAAATCGTCAATTACCGTTCCATGGGGAAGACCCCGGCGCTCCTCGGTGCGGCGCTGGGGGTCGGAGCGGTGATCGCTCTGGGGCTGACGTTGATCGCTTCGGTCCGCCGGCGCCGACGCGACCTGGCTCTGTTCAAAACCTTCGGTTTCACCCAGCGCCAACTGGCGGCGACCGTTGCCTGGCAATCCACGATCGCGGTTGTCGGTGGGACGATTGTGGGCGTGCCGCTCGGGATCACCTTGGGCCGCTTCGTGTGGGACCTCTTCGCCCATCAGATCGACGTGGTGCCCCGACCGACCGTCCCGGTAGTGACGGTCGTCCTCATCGTTGTCGGAGCCCTCGCGCTCGCCAATGTCGCTGCGGCCCTCCCTGGGCGCATTGCGGCGCGGACGCCGACCGCGTCGTTGCTACGAGCCGAGTGATCTGGGAACGCATTGTGGTCGACAACCCTGACCGAGCGATCCGGTGGCTGACACGCCGGCCGGACCATCCACCTGGGCCGGGGATAGGGCTTGATGGTCACCCCCGGCGGGTCCATGGACATCGAAACCACCCGACGGAGCTGTGCTGCTCAACCTGGGCCGATTTTCAGCATCCTGCTAGTGGCCCCGGCCTTGCCGGCGCGTAGCCAACGGCTTCGCGGCTTCCAGATCAGAAGGCCATAGTCGCCGCGTAGCCCCCAATCGCCTCAGCCTGACGCCAAGCGACCCTTTGTGTTAGCCCGGCGGGATCGCCTCAGCCACACGGTCCCGCTGGTCCCTGCAGCTCGGATCGCCAACGACACCCTGTGCTCAGACTCTGGTTGCGCCGAGACGACAACCCCGATCGCAAAGGAAGGCCAGGATACCCGGGCGTCCAACGGAGATCACGGGCTGCAACTCGCTGGTCGTCATTCCACAGATGGTCGTGCCGCCGCCCTTCGGTGCCCGGTGGTAGGTCTCCCTAGGCCCGGGTTCACTCGGCTCCGTTAGGGTATCTTCACAAAAGTAGTCGAAACCCGCGGTCACTGAACCCCGACCCTAACCCTGTGGGTTGAGCGCTGCTTGAGTGCCAGCCTCCGCAGAACTTTCCACGCCGTCGCCCGTGCTCGACGGGAGCCATAACCACCATAGACAAAGTTGTGAGACGCGCGATAGGAACTGCATATCGCCGCGCGGCATCAAACGCGCCCCGTTGACTGACGCTCGCGGCTGTCATGGCATCGTCAGGATTGGGACGTAGGTTGAGGTTATGAGTCGTAGATGGAATCGGCATCCTCGGTCACACTGCTCCTGAGATCAAATGCGCCGCTCACAGGTTCATGCCGTTCAAAGGGGAGGAAGCCCCTGGCCCCAAGTCCGGCCGCGCAGAGGCACTCGCAGTCTCGCACTCACCCTTCTTCTGGTCGGAGTGCCTGTCGTGGCGGCCGCGCTGCTCATCGCCAACGCGGAGGAGGTTTCAGCGAGCGTTGTCAAAGGATCCACTCCTTCTCTCGTCAGCAACGCCAAGATGGTCACTGGAGCTCTCTCCCTCGAGGCCGGCATCGAGCCATGGCAGCTCAAAGCGCCCATCTCGAGGGAGACCGTCCTCGCCGACCACGCGAATCTGACGATTCTGGGGGGCCTGACCCCCGGTGGCACCTCGGTCAACGGTGTGTACGCACTCGCTCTGGCGACCGGAACGTTAGCTTTGAAGGGATCCCTGGCGGCAGCGGTCCATGATGGCGCCGGCGCAGCGCTCGGGACGTCGTCGTTCGTGTTCGGAGGTGGCTCGCCGACGACCGTTAGGACCGTTCAGTCGGTCACCCTCCCACCTCTGGCGCCCTCCGGTTCTGTCGCTGGGCGTGTTGTTGGCCAACTCCCACAAGCCCGTTCGGACCTCGCTGTCGCGACCATCACGTCGAGGCCCCGATCCGGGATCTCGACCACCGCGTACCTTGTCGGTGGCTACGACGGGACGAGCTATCTGCCGGCGGTCCTCGCCACCACAGATGGTCAGAATTTCTCATCGGTGGCGAACCTCGCGGTTCCCGTCCGGTACCCCGCGGTGACGGCACTGGGCGGAAAGCTCTTCGCCTTCGGCGGTCAAACGGCTGCAGGAATCGGCACCGGGGTGACCGCCACCGCCGACATCCAACAGATCAATCCCGCCACCCATTTGGCCAGAGTTGTCGGTGCCCTGCCGCGGGCCCTCTACGGGGCCGCCGCGTTCGTGCTCGACGGCCACTTATACGTCGCCGGAGGCCAGGCCCCAAGTGGGCAGACATTGACACAGATCTACGAGTTCGATCTCGCCACCGGCGAGGTGCACGACGCGGGACTCCTCCCTCAGGCAGTGGCCTTCGCCGGATACGCCACCGTGGGTGTCCGCGCGTCGGCCGTCGAGTACCTGGTCGGCGGCGAGGTCACCAGTCAATCCGGAGCCGACCAGGCGGGCGTGGCGTCCGGCTCTCTGCGATCGGTCATCTCGATCCGTCCGAGCCGCTACGGGGGTCCCGTCGGCGGCCCGGGAGCGGGGTCCCCGTACCGGGGCCGACTCCTCATCGCCGACCGGGGGAACGATCGCCTGCTCGTCATGGACGCAGCTCGCAACCTCCAATGGGAATACCCGTCGGCCACCATGCCTGCACCACCCGGGGGCTTCTACTTTCCCGACGATGCGTTCTTCTTCGCCAAAGGCACCGGGATCATCTCCAATCAAGAGGACAATCACACGATCGTCGAGATCGGTTTCCCGTCGGGAAAGCTCCTCTGGCAATACGGGCATCCGGGACAGCCGGGGAGTGCTCCTGGGTATCTGAACCAGCCGGACGATGCCTATGTGCTGAAGGACGGTGTCGTCACCGTAGCGGACGCGCTGAACGATCGCATCCTCTTCATCTCACCGCACGGGGGTGATCAGCTCAGCCAGATCGGGACCACTGGCGTGGCGGTGCACAACCCGCCGAAGAGCATCGGCTATCCGAACGGCGACACCCCCCTCGCCAATGGTGATGTCCTCGTTTCGGAGATCAACGGGTCCTGGGTCACCGAGTACACCCCGTCTGGGGCTTTGGTCTGGACGATCCACATGCCGAGCGTGGTCTACCCGTCGGACCCGCAGCAGCTGGGGAGCAACCTCTACCTGATGACCGACTACGATCCACCGGCCGAAGGTCGGGTTCTCACTTTCACGCGCACGGGGCAGATCATCTGGTCCTACGATGTCGCCGCCGGTGACGGCATGCTCAAGAAGCCGTCACTTGCAGAGCGACTTCCCGACGGCCTGATCATGGTGAACGACGACTATCGGGACCGCGTCGTTGTGATCGATCCGAAATACGACACGATCGTCTGGCAGTACGGTCTGACGGACCAGGCGGGAACAGCTCCGGGGCTCGTCAGTATCCCGGACGGCTTCGATCTCCTCCTGCCCAATGGGACCACTCCGACCCATCTGCAGACGGGCTGATCACCGCAATGCCGTCACGTTCCCGTCAGGTTCGTTGGGCAGACTTGGCGGATGGAAGAACCGCCCGGCGCGCCTCGGCGTCCCGTGGGAAGCAGGACGACCCGCGGAGTTCAACCCGGGAGCCCGGCTCGTAGAGAACGAAAATGGCTGTTCCTCGCACCACCTCCTCGAGCCGCCGCGCTCGCCGGATGGGCGCTACTCCCCCTGCGAGCGTTCCTCGGCATTACCTTCTGTTTCGCCGGTTTCCAAAAACTGGCCAATCCGAACTTCTTCAACGCCTCTAGTCCATCGAGTATTCAGGCCCAACTCATTGCCGCCGAACGAATCAGCCCGCTGCACTCACTCCTCGGACACCTTTTATCCGCCGCAACCCCGATTGGTCTGTTCATCGCCCTTGGTGAGATCGCGGTGGGAATCGGGACGCTGCTGGGCCTATGGACCCGGGTCGCAGCCATTGGCGGCCTGGTTCTGTCGTTCACGCTCTTCCTGACGGTCAGCTTCCATTCGTCGCCGTACTACACGGGAGCCGACATCGTCTTTTTCTTTGCGTGGCTACCGATGGTTCTGGCTGGTTCGGGCGGGGTGCTGTCAGTGGACGCAGTGGTGGCATCGTGGACCGGCGCCGAAAGCAAGCTGGGGTCGCCGACGATGGTGGCGGTCCCCTTTTGGGTGATCCAGACGGTGTGCGGTAACTACAGCGACGACCGGTGCCGGGCGCTCGGAGGAGCACCTTGTGACGTCGGTCGTTGTCCGTTTCTTGCTGACGAGCGAAGCAACGTCCTCCGTCGAGGTCCTGACGAGATCGACCGCCGTCAAGTGGTGCTCGGAGGGATCGCCGCTGCTGCAGCCGGTGCGGTGGGACTCCTCGCCGCTGGGGCGGTCGCCGGGATCGCACGCGCCGCCGGGGACGCGCCCACACCCTCGTCTGGCGCGTCCGCCCTCCCTGGTGGCGTCAGGCGCTCCACGGCGAACAGCACCACCATGGGCCCGAGCACTAGCACGACACCGTCAAGCCAACAGTCGGGAACGACGTCAACCTCCAACCCGGCCAAACCCCCAGGGACGGCGATCGGTCCGGCCAAGGACGTCCCGGTCGGGGGAGCCGCCAGCTTCACAGACCCCAATAGCGGCGACCCTTCTCTCGTGCTACAGCCGACTGCTGGCCGCTATGTGGCGTACGACGCCATCTGCCCCCACGCTGGGTGCACCGTCGGCTACGCACGATCGGCCAACGTGCTGGTTTGTCCGTGTCACGGGTCACAGTTCAACCCGTCCAATGGCGACGTAGAGATCGGCCCGGCGGCCGCGGGTCTACGGCGCCTCACCATCGCCGAAGGCCCCGATGGCCAGTTGTACGTTGCATAATGCACAGATCGCCGGAGCACGGCCGCGATAACGGGCCTAGAGTCATCGATCCTGAGGGTGGTGGCGAAGGATGACCGGGCCCCTTCGGGCCGTCCTCGATCGTGGGCTGCGGGAAAACGGGTGCCTCGTGGACGCCGCCGAAGTCGGCGCCGCGGCGGGGGTCCTGGTGTGAGTGCTCCGCCGGGTGCGGCTGACTCATCGTCTGGTTCGGCGCCTCTCGCCTCGGACACGGCACCCCGTGAGCAACGGCGCGTGCCTGCGGTCAGGCGTAGGCGCCGCCGCCGCCGCCTTTTGATCGCATCGCCTTTCATCGCGTTGCTGCTGGTGGCCGTCTCTTCGTACACCGCGTGGATGCTGCAGCCGACGAGCATGTCGTGGAGTGAGCGCAGCACTGAGTGGATCAGAAACGAGGTCCCTTTCGGCAACTCGATGGTCGACCAGGTCGAGCACGTCTACTACAGCTTGCACGCGCCGAAGACGGGCGGCCCTCAGCTGAAGAGGCTGCCCACAGTCGGACTGAAGCCGAGCAACATTGCGACAACGACCACCCAGCCTCCCCCTTGGCCGCCGCCGATCACGCCGATCTTCGCGCAGGCGCTACCCGGCGAAGGGGTCTGGCGGCCCACCGGCCCGCCGGTTGACGGAGGATCGCCCGTGCTAGTGACGACCTTTCGGCCCGAGGTCGACTATCCACAGATCGTCGCCTACGTGGCCTGGTTCGACCATACGCGCTCCGAAATCGGGTATTACCCGGGCCGTTATGAGCCGCCGAGCGCCGCCGTACGTGGCCCGATGATGGTTCCCGACAATCAGCGGTGGCGGTTGCTTGCGACCTTCAACGGCGGCTTCACCTACGTCGATGGCAACAACGGCTCGGCCGACAATGGTCTCACGAACGAGCCGCTGAAGGACGGCAACGCCACACTCATCGGCTATACGAACGGCAACGTCGCGATCTTGAACTGGAGCGGCGACCCGAATGCGGGGCCGGACGTAGCGTGGGCCCGGCAGAGCCTGGCTCCGATCGTCTGGAACGGACAACTAAATCCCGCGTTAAACGATGACCCGAACAGTCCTCAGTGGGGATACACGCTCGGCGGCCTCACCCGGGTCTGGCGCACTGGCGTGGGCGTCGACGCTCGCGGCAACCTCATCTACGTAGTGGCGAATGACCAAACCGTGATTACTCTGGCGCAAATCCTTCAGCATGTCGGCGCCGTGGATGCGATGGAGTTCGATATCAACCCCGAGTGGCACACCCTAATCACCTACACCCACCAAAATGGGACTCTCCTCCCGACAATGGTCGAACCCCAACCCATGCAGTCTGCCAATCGCTACCTCGTCCCCGACGACCGAGACTTCTTGGCCGTCTACCAGCGCCTTCCGGGTCCGGTCACTGTCCCCTTCGGGTAGGGATCCCGCCGCCTCGGCGACAGAGATCGCCCATAAACGGTGTACGGGGATCGGGCGGGACCAGCGGGATTCAAACCCGCTGGCGATAGCGGTGGAGGAAGCTCCGTCTTGAGGGGCACACTGCTCCAAAACTCGCTGACCCAAAGGGAACGGAGTATCCGCGCTTCGGTAAAGGTCGGCCTTTCGGTCAAGCAGGTAGCGCTGGCGGCCCTGTACTGATAAGCGCGGGTTATTCGAGCGCGGCCATAATTGCCCCTCATCGTCTAGCAGGTAAGTAGCTGAGGCGACCGAAAAGTTGTGCCTATTGTCGAGGACGTTAAGGCTGTCACTCGGGGGGCGCTACCTACGAGGTCTGCAGGGCCGAGCCGGTCTCAAGGAGGGTTTTGAAACTGGAAAGAACGGCAGGCCAACCATCAGAGATGCCCTGGAGGACATGGCTGCCAGGCTCGAAGCCATCGTGGACGACCGTGAGCCGGGCCACACCGTGCCCGACGTCCGCGATGTCGAAGGCGACCTTCGAGCGGGGTTCAGCTCGCCAGGCATTAGCGGTGACCTCGTCCATGCCGACCTCGGCGGCCCACCCCGGGGTAAAGCTGTGCCAGGTATAAGCCAGCCGGCGGGCGCGATCGGATTCCAGAATCACCTGCTCGGGGTCGCTCACGACAAGCCCGACCTCCTCATGCGCCATGTCGTAGGTGGAGTCCTTTTTCCAGTCCGACCGGAAGGTCTTCTCACCTGCTCGTTGGTGTCGCCAGTAGCGTTTCACAAGGGCGGGGTCGGTGAGGCCTTGCCAGACCTTCTCGGGCGTGGCGCGGATATAGGTCGTGTACGTAAAGCTCCTGGCCGGGTCGGTGGGCGGAGCCATTGATGTGCCTCCAGTCGTCAAGTCGCCGTGTTGAGACATCCTCTGTCCCACATTTCTACCCATGTCGAGGATAGACACCCATGGCGCGCCCTTCAGGCCCCACGGGCGATCACCCTTCTCGAAGTGTTCGGAAGGGGCGTCCAACAGCGAGCGCCGAGTCAGCGGGACGGTCCAGGCGCTTAGGGACCCGATGAAGGCGTCGTTCCGCCTCATTGGAGTTGGTTGCAAAGGGGCGATGAGAACTGCATATCGCTGCGCGTCAGGTATCGATAAGTGGTGGTTGTCGTCGTGCATCGACGGTGATTTCAATGGGCAATCGACGAGTATCGGCATTGCGGGGCCAGCGTCGCGACGCTCTTTATATGCGAGCCCCGAGGCATTCAACGGCAAGTCAAACCATGACGTTCCCGGCCCGAAGCCCGCGCCTGGTGGCCTCCTCACATGCTCCACAGCGCCTGGCTAGGTGACATCCGAGCGGCGCGCAGGGCGGGCCAGAGGCCTGCAGTGGCGCCGATGAGAATCGCGATACCGATGCCGCCGCCCCATGCCAGGGCCGGGATGACGACGAGCTCGTGCTGGGTGGAGGCGTAGACGGCAGTGGAGAGGCCGCCTGCTGCGACGCCGATGGCGCCACCAACAAGAGCCAAGACGACGGCTTCGACAAAGAACTGGACGCGGATGTGGCTCCTAGTGGCTCCGAGAGCCCGGCGCAGTCCTATCTCAGAGCGTCGTTCGAGGACCGAGATGATCATGATGTTGGCCACCCCGATGGCCCCGACGAGAAGCGCCACGGCGCCGAGACCCAAAAAAAGGCCGTCGAACGCGCCTCGGGCATCTGCTTGAGCGACGAGGGCGTCCGAGGGTTGGGAGACGTCGACGTCGCTGGGGTTCTGCGGGTCAGCGGTGGCACCCAGCAGGTTGTCGACCGCGGCGACCCGGGCGGGCTGGGCTCGCACGTAGATGCTGGACGGATGCCCGTCAAAGCCGAGGTAGCGCTCGGCGGCACGGAAGCCGACCAGGACCGAGGAGTCAATGGCGCTGAGGGCCGGGAATCTGACGGGGTTCAAGATGCCGGCCACATAGAACCACTGGTCGTCGAGCCAGATCCGCTCACCCGAGAAGACCCGGTCGATCCCGAGGCGCTGGGCGGCGGCGGCCCCGAGGACAGTGACGGGTTCTTGGTCGGTGGCGGCGTTGAGGTAACTGCCCTCAGCGACTGTGGTGCCCACCGTGGGCAATAAGCCCACGCTGGCTGCGTCGATGGAGAGGGCATTGGAGTCGATGGTCGGGATGAGCGGGCTGCGGTAAACGTTGCCAGTGACCGATCCGATCTGCTGGACCGCGGTGACGGCGTCGATGCGTCCGATCATGGCCGGGGCGGCAGTGGGGAGCTCGGCCGTCTGGCCAGAGAGGGTCTGGCCGTTCTGGACCACGAGGAGGTTGGTGCCGAGGGCGGCGATCTCGTTGTCCAGCCCGGCCGACGCAGATGAGGAGAGACCCAACACCGCCACGATGGCGGCCACGCCGATGGCGATGCCCAGTGCGGAGAGGCCCGCTCGTAGCTTGCGGGTCCGCAGCCCCACCGTCGAAAGGCGCAGGAGGTCGGAGGGCGGCAGCCTTTTCACCACCGGCGTTGCCGCGGTGGTCATGTGACCTCATCGTGAACGGAGTCGACCTTGGCAGGCAACGCAGAGTCGCCGAGCTTCGCAGCGGTATCGAAGACGATCTGTCCGTCGAGCATCTCGATGCGCCGGCCCATACGCGCCGCGATCGTTTGGTCGTGGGTGATGACCACGAGGGTCACCCCGAGGTCGTGCAGGTCTTCGAAGAGCCCCAAGATGGCCCGTCCCGTCGCCTGGTCGAGGTTGCCGGTGGGTTCGTCGGCGAACACGATCGCCGGGCTGCCCACCAGGGCCCGGGCGATGGCCACACGCTGGCGCTGTCCGCCCGACAACTGGTTGGGCCGTGCGTGTGGTCGTTCATTGAGGCCGACGAGCCGCAGAGCGTCGAGGGCGCTGGCCCGCCGCTCGACTTGGGGGACTCCGGCGTAGAGGAGGCCGTCAGCCACATTGTCGAGCGCGCTTTGCTGCTCGGCCAAGAAGAACTGCTGAAAGACGAAGCCGATCCGGGTCGCACGCAGCGCCGCCAACTCCCGGTCGGAAAGCCGCTCGATGTCTAGGCCGGTGATCCGCACTCGGCCGGCGCTGGGCCGGTCCAAGGTGCCCATCAGCTGCAACAGAGTAGTCTTGCCGGACCCTGACGGGCCCACGATGCCCACCAGCTCGCCCCGGGCGACGTTGAAAGAGATATCCCGCAGGGCGGTCACCGGCGGTTCGCTCGGATAGACCTTGGAGACGTGGTCGACCTCGAGCACTGGCCGCGAGCGGTCATGGTCGGCCTCGGCCGCTCCGATGTCGTCGGGCCCGCGCCCGGCGCCGGACGCGAGGGTCATAGATTCGGCACGACCACGCGCTGGCCGGCGGACAGCTGAGGCCCGCTCACCTCCACCAGGCCGTGGGCGTTGTCGAAGAGCCCCAGTGTGACGGTCACGAGGTGGCGCGCGCCGTTGGTGCCCGCCACCTCCACTGCGTAGGCACTCCCAGATTGCGCCAAGAGGGCGTCGATAGGCACCACCAATACGTTGTTGACGCTCGCGGTGGTGATTGTCACGTTCACTGGGGCCTGGTCCCACGTCCCAGTGGCGGCCGACTCTGTCGGGTTCACCAGCACGGTGATGGTCGGCGAGGTATCTGAGCTCCCTGACGCCGGTGGCATCGCCACGGTGCCCACCGAGGAGATCACCCCCGGCGTGGTCTCGTTGTTGGGCAAGGTGATGGTCACCTTGTCGCCAACCTTCACCTCGGACTGTTCGGAGGCGTCCAGGGCGATGCTGATTTGGCGGTTCGTGGAGGTTGCCTGCAGGACTGGCTGGCCTGGCGGAGCGGGAGCTCCGAGGGTGGCCGCCAGTGAGGTCACGCGAGCGGCAGTGGGCGCGAACACGGCCTGTCCCAGGGACAGGGTGCCGGTCTGGGGCGCGCCGAGGTGGGCCTGCAGCTTCTCCACGGCCACCTCGGTCCAGTACGTGAAGGCAGCTGCGCCCTCGGGGATCTCCATGCTCGTTGCGTAGCCGAGGGCAACCAGATCGCCATTCAGCTGGACCACGTCAGCCCCCGTCAGGCCCGACGAAAGGGTGCGGTAGGCGGGGGTCGAGCCATAGAGCAGCACGACCGGTGCCCCGCTCACTTGATAGAGCACCTGGCCCTGGCTTACGACCTGACCGACCGTGGGGACGGCGGTCACCGTCCCCTGCGCCTGGTTGACGACCGAGTAGCTGTCGGCATAGCCGAGTGTGGCCGGCAGCTGAATCTGCGAGAACAGATCTTGGCGGGCGACGGTGTAGAGCGACGTCGGGTCGCCGTTGCTGGCTAGGCCGGGTTGGCTCGTCCCTCCAGAGGAAAAAGGATCGGAGAGGGCGACCGACATCCCCGCCGCGACGAGGACGACCGCGGCGGCGATCAGCCAGGGGGCCCTGCGCCGAGGTCGATGCGCATTGGGCGGGCCGGTCGGTCGGGCGGCACTGTTCGTCGGGTCTGGGGAGGTCGGGCTCACGTCGAGGCGGGCACGAAGCCCCAGTAGGCCTTCGGGATCACTTGGAACGTCTGGCCGTTTGGATCGATGCCCATGCCGTCCGCGTCGAACTCGGACTCGCCCGAGGGGCCGGCATTCGGGTCACCGACGTTGGTCACCCCGCCCGCCGACCCCAGGCGTGATCGTTCCGAAGCGCGTTGGTCTTCAGTTGGGCCCTCTGGGCCGGGGTCGTGTCGGCTCCGGGGCTGTGCCGGGTGCATCTGCCGACCCGTTCCGCCCACCGAGAAGCCACGCAGTTCGTGTTGCGTGGCAGTACGCAGACTTTGGGTAACAGTCGCGAGGTGGTCGATAGGCTCCCACCGGAGCCCCGCTCGCTCCGAATGCGGAGAGGCGGCACGTTGAGCAACGTAGGAAGCGCGAAGCGCTCGCCAAACTCCCCTTCGCCCTCCCAGGCATGCCTCGTCTCTTGGCCCGTTGCCGCGCTCATGACCCCTGCGTCTGGGCATAGGCGTTGTATTGGGCATTCGAGGGCATGTAGGGGGGCCGGTACTTTCCGCAGGCTTGGTTCGCGGCCTCAAACTGTGGCGAACCCTGATTGATGCCCACGGATGCAGGGTCGGGAATCCCATCGCTGCCGGGGTCAGGGAGTGCGACGCCGTGGTTGCGCATGCACTGGGCGAACTTCAGTCCTTGCGCCCGCACCCGCTGCAACTGGGCGTGGTTCGGCCCGTTGCCACCGTTCGGGAGCAGGTGTTGACAAGCGTTCTCAGCCGACTGGAACTTGGAGGTAGTGACCCCGAGTTGCTGCGAGCTCTCCTTGGGGATCACTCCGCTGCTGTCGGGGTCTGGGTAGTTGCTCACCCCGTTCGAACGCATGCAGCGGGAAAAGGCGACCTGATGGGAATTGGTTGACCCTGCCGTATTCGATGAGCCGCCGGAACCGGTCGATGATGGGCTGGCCCCGCAGGCGGCCGCTACCAGGGCCAGTGCGGCTGCGGCGAGGAGCGCAGCCGCTTGCACAACGGCGTGCCATGCCCTTGGTGACCGGCGCCTGACCTGAGTACCGCCGTTCATCATGGTGTCAGGGTTGGATGATCGAGCGGCCCGTCGGCATCGGCGTCCGGCCGTGACGGTGCGCTTCCCAGGGTGTGCCGTTCGCAGAGTCGGTGCCGGGCGCCGCGAGCCATGGGCGCCGCCGCGACAGCCGGCAGGTTGGGGACTGGCTTCATGCCAGCAATTCATACGCTCCGGGATGTGACATCAGCGCTACATGCGACGAAGCGCGAAGGTCACGACGGGCTATGAGGGGGCGGATTCAAGGGATCACGGCAACGGCTTGGTGAGTAGGCAACGCTTCGTTGCCCCGACACCAGGAGGTTACAGATGGGCACTCGTCACATGACCCGCGAGCAAAAGCAGATGGCCCGTCGGCTCAAGGCCAAGGGATTGACACTCAACGCAATTGTCAGGGACCTCAACTGCTCGTTGCCGCTCGTGACGGCCAGTGTCTACGTTCAGCGCCCTGAATCGGGCTTGCCCGACCCCTGGACTCCAGCACCGGGTCACCTGAGCGCCGAGGAGCGTGAAGAGATTCTGTTGGGGTTGGCCCCGATGTCGGCGATAGCCCGTAGCCTCCGGCGTGCCCCGTCCACGATCACCCGAGAGGTGGCCGCGAACGGCGGGATTCACCGCTACGGGGCCTGGCGGGCCCACTGCCGGGCCGGGGCGTCGTCCGCGCGACCCGAACCGGCCAAGCTGGCACACCCTCCCTCGTCGCCCAGGTGAGCGCCTGGCTCGAGGAGCTGTGGTCGCCCCAGGAGATCGCCCAGCGCTTGCGCCTGGAGTTCCCGAGCGATCCGATGATGCAGGTGAGCCACGAGACGATCTACCGGTGCCTGTTTGTCCAGGGCCGCGGGGAACTGCGCCGTGAGCTCGCCCGCTGCCTGCGCTCAGGGCGCACGACCCGTCGCCACCAGGGCCGGGTGGAGAAGCGAGGCAAGAACCCCGACATGGTCATGATCAGCGAGCGGCCCGCAGAGGTCCAAGACCGGGCCGTGCCCGGCCACTGGGAGGGCGACCTGATCATTGGGGCGGGCGGCAAGTCCTCCGTCGGCACCCTGGTCGAACGCTCGACACGCTTCGTGCTGCTCTTGCACCTGCCCGAGGACCACACCGCGTCGAGCGTCGAGGCGGCCACGGTGAAGTGCACATGGCCGGCCATCTCATGGCCCTGATCCCAGGTGTGGCCACCGGCGTTCCCATCTACTTCTGTGATCCCCATTCGCCCTGGCAACGCGGATCGAACGAGAACACCAACGGCCTCCTGCGCCAATACATGCCCAAGAGCACCGATCTCTCACAGCACAGCGCGGCGGATCTGGCTCGATTTCAGCGAAGCCTCAACGGGCGTCCACGCAAAACACTCGGATACATGAAACCATCAGAGAAGTTCGCCGAGCTCGTTGCGCTCACCGCTTGAATCCGCCGGGCTAAAATGAGGCGGACACGTTTCGTCCGCACGCCTGACCGGGGTGTGAGCGGTGCACGTGTCAGCGACGGCCGTCGCGTTGCCGCCCGACGCTAACTCAACCCTTGAGTTCGCGCTCCCAATCTCAAGGGCAATCGGTTGGTACGTTTCCGTGATCCGCCGATTGAAACACGTTCACTAGCTCTCGCGACGCGACCAACACGACTTCGTTCGCGCTGCCAGGTAACGCGACCGAACCCGCAAGCGAAGTGATCCATCCCATTCAACGCTTCAACAAGGGTGGCCAGACCTCCTTGCTCTGTCGCCGCCCCACACTACGGGTTTGACGAGCGCCAGCGAAACTCCCTAGGCGCCTGGGGGAATCCCGATGCTTGCGGGGAATACATGCTCGCATTCGTGAACCTTGACACTGATCTGGGGTGAGTTCGTGTCGATGCCGGCCGCCTGCGGATCGAAAACAACCCTGCCTTGATCGAGGGTGGGACCAGGCCAGTTCGGCACCCCATGGGAGCGCATACACAGGGCGAACTTCGTCATGTCCCTCTGGATCTGCTGGTCCACGGCGGGAGAAGGCTCGACGCCGGGACCGCCGTCTGGAAGCAGGTGCCCGCAAACCCTTGCGGCCGCCGGGTATTTGGGGTTACTGGCCGCGCCTTCGACTTGGGGCTTCGGCCACACCCCGCTGCTGTTGGGGTCGGGGAAGTTCGGCACGCCGTTGGAGCGCATGCAGTGAGAGAAGACGAGCGGCGAGGAGTTGACTGATTGGGTGTCCGTTGACTCTCCCGCATTCGATTTGCCGCCGAAGTCGGTCGACGATGGGCTGCCGCCGCATGCCGTTGCCAGCAGGGTCAGAGCCGTCGTGGCGATGATGGCGGCCACAAGCGGTGCGTTGGCCGGCCACGTCCGGAGTCGCCTACGCCTCAAGCGGGAGCTGTTCTTCGTCCTGATCTCCCCAGGGTTGGATGATCGTGCCGGCCGCCATTGTGGGCGTCCGGCCTGGACGGGCTTGCCCTGGGGGGTGGTGCGCCAAGGCGGGCCTGGGACCGGGTCAGGCACTGGGGCGTCGGTCTGTCGGGACCGCCGCTAGCATGCGAGTCCGTTTCACGCCGGAAATTCTAGGCCGAGGCACGTGACATCAGTGCTACATGGGATGTCGGACGGATGTCATGCCCGCCGGCGCATACTGGTGCGATGCGGGTGCTGGTGGTCGAGGACCATGCGACGCTTGCCGACCGGATCGCTCAGGGGCTGCGCCAGGCCGGGATGGCCGTGGACGTCGCGTACGACGGCGCGGCGGCGCTGGACGCCGCCGCGCAGACGGCCTATGACGTGATTGTGCTGGACCGCGACCTCCCGGTCTTGCACGGTGACCAGGTGTGCCGAGAGGTGGCCGGCTCCGGACCGCGGATCCTCATGCTCACCGCCGCTGGCGACGTCGATGACCGCGTCGACGGGCTGGAACTGGGCGCGGACGACTACCTGCCCAAACCTTTCGTGTTCGCCGAGCTCGTTGCCCGTGTGCGGGCGCTGTCGCGCCGTGCGCCATCCGCGCCGCCCGTGCTCTGCCGGGGTGACCTCACCGTGGACTGTGCCCGACACCGAGCAAGACGCGGCTCCCATCCGCTGTCCTTGACCCGAAAGGAGTTCGGAATCCTCGAGTCGCTGCTGGCTGCCGACGGCGCTCTGGTGAGCGCGGAGGAACTGCTCGAACACGTGTGGGACGCCAGCGCCGATCCGCTCAGTAACATCGTTTCGGTGACCATGGCCCGCCTGCGGCGCAAACTTGGCGACCCGCCGCTGATCGAAACGGTGGTGGGCAAGGGATACCGCATGTGAACCGCCGGGCGCTGACCGTCCGGGCACGGCTGACCCTGCTGTATACCGGCTTGTTCGCTGTGTGCGGGGCGATTGTGGTGGCGGTCAGTTATACCCTGGTGGCACAGCTGGGAGTGCCGGGACAGGGTCAACAGCCTTCTGCGGCTGAGCTGGGCACTTTCGCGGCGCGGTGCCGGTCCGAGCAGCCGAGCGTCCGTCGCAACGAGAAGCTCGTTGCCAAGTGCAATGCGGCCCTCCAGCAGCTTGGCGCGCAACACCAGCGTGACCTCACCCTGTCGCATCTCCTCCTGTACTCGCTGATCACCCTTGCCGTGGTCATCGTACTTGCCGCGATCCTCGGCTGGATCTTCTCAGGGCGGGCGCTGCGCCCGGTACACCGAATCACGGCGGCCGCCCGCGCCGCGTCGGAACACAACCTCTCGGCGCGGGTCGCAATGCAAGGTCCCCGCGACGAACTGCGCGAGCTGGCCGAGACGTTCGACGAGATGCTCGACCGGCTCCAGTCCGCGTTCGAGAGTCAGCGGCAGTTCATCGCCAACGCCTCGCATGAGTTGCGCACCCCGCTCGCTGTCATGCGCACGACGGTCGACGTCGTGCTAGGCAATCCAGATAGCACGTCCGACGACCTGCACGACATGGCGGCGGACATCCGAGCCGCGGTGGATCAGGCTGAACGTCTCATCGGCTCGCTGCTCATCCTGGCGCGCAGCGAGCGTGGGCTGACCGTCCGGGAGGAGGTCGACCTGGCCACAGTCGCCGAGGACGTCCTCGACAGAGTCGGCCTGGACGACCGGCGGGTGCACGCCACGCTAGAGCCCGCGGTCATATCGGGTGATGCGGTGCTGACCGAACTCCTCGTCGCGAACCTGGTCGACAATGCGGTCCGCTACAACGTCGCCGCCGGTGACATCTGGATCAGCACCCGCACCGACGCGGGTAGAACCCAGCTCACTGTGGCCAATAGCGGCCCTCTCATCAGGCCGGTGGAAGTCGATCGAATTTTCCAACCGTTTCAACGGCTCAACAACCGCACGTCCCACGATGGCTTCGGGCTCGGCCTGGCGATCGTCGCGTCGATCGCCGCGATCCACAGCGGTACCGCTACCGCGCAACCCCGCGATGATGGCGGTCTGTCCGTCACGGTCACGATCCCCTCGGCCGGCGGCACGCCTCGCTCCACTATCGAGCTCCCGTAGCCCATCTTTCAAGTGCCCTCGCCGAAACGGCAACGGGAACGGTTCCGCAAGCGATGCCTGAACCTGGGCGGTGGCGCCATGTCGCACCGCCTAGCGGCCGTTGCTAGGCGATTGCAGTAAACCAACCCGCGATAAGTACCAAACATCGAGAGGAGCGATAATTGCCCCTTACCGTTTAAGACGACAAGAGGCAAGTGGTGACACGCGCGATAAGAACTGCTTACCGCCGTGCGGGATACATGTCCCCCACCGGCTCCTCGACGAGGTCTCCGTGAGGGAGCGCATCTCCCCCGGTCAGGAACTGCCTGCGGACATAGTTGGACTTCGGGCGATAGATGCCTCGGACGAACGATTGGTCGGTTAGGGCGGCCGAGTTCCACGCGAGAACAAACACTCCGTCCTCATTTGGATCAACTACCGGTGTCCCGGTTTTGCGACCGGCGACGCCCTGTGGGGGGCCCGCTAACCGATCGACCGTCGGCACGGTTGAACCCGGCTGCGGTTGTCCATGCCACATCTACAGGGAGGCACCCACCGTGGTCCCGACAGACCCGTCCGAGTGCCCGACAGACCCGTTCGAATGAAGGAGCTGCGTCAGCTTCGCGTCTCGGTGAGGGATAGGAATCTGTCCGCAGTGGCACGCTCGACGAGAATCCATGCACCGATTGGGGGTCTGCCGGGTCACCCAGTCACTGATCGACGAGCCAATACGTCGAACTCCGAGGACTCATTCGTCTGGCAGCAGACCAAGGGCCTGCGCCCGTTCATAGATCCCGCCCATCTTCCATTGCTGAGCTAAGACGGCCGGGCCGTACTCCTGCGATCCTCCGAGCCCTTCGGCAATGGTCTGGAGGCGAGCACCCTCCTCGATAAGCTCGATGTAACGGGCGGTCTTGAGGAACCCGTCTCGCCCCCAGAAGCTCGAGCCACCGTTCGCCTCGAGGATCCCCGGGATTTCGGGATTCTGCGTCCAGCTGCTCGAGAATGAAGTCACCGTGTTCCTGTCGTCGGTCGATGTAGATCGGCAACTCCCGGGCGAGCGTGGTGCGTTGTGCCGGGACGTAAGTGATCCGGAACGTGCGGTGCGTCTGCGACCAGGGCCCGAGGTAGGGGGAGTGGACGTGCACGGCAGTGGTCAGCTCGGGGTGGCCGGCGAGCACTGGGACGAACCCGAACGGGTCGATGGCCGGTCCACTCCCGAGGTACACCGTGCCCGCTCGATCCCGGACAGTCGGACGTAACACTCCGTCGGTGTCCCACGGCCCTGGATCGCCGAGAGTGACGTAGCGGTCGCTCTTGTCAGGGACCCGTTGTACGACGAAGAAAGTGCCATTGGCGGTCAGTGTCCCGCCTGCTCGTAGGACGAGGAAGGCATGGCGTGCCTCCTCAGTAAAGCGGTCGACGAACGCCAGTGTGGTCTCGTCGACGCTGGCGTTCGTGCGTTCTTCGGTGATAGCCATAGCCTCTCTTATCCTCCTTCTCCGCTTTCGCGAGTTGGGTTCAGACGGTCGCCAACCGGGGACCCTCGATTCCCCCGACCGACTGTGCTGCGCTCGTCGATGAGCTGGTCCCGGGGCCCCGCCCACGGAGCAGCGGGAGGACCTCCTCTCCGACGCGGTAGGCCTCCTCCAGGTGGGGGTTGCTGGCGAGGATGAACGCGTCGCTCCCCAAGGCCTGCAACTCGTCGAGCCGCTCGGCCACCTGCTCGTAGCTGCCGACCAATCCCCACGCCGGCCCCTCGCGCAAGTGAGCGAAACCCGACCACACATTCGGCGAGACCTCCAGGTCTCGGTAATTCCTCGTGGCCTCCGGCCGCAGCGAACGAGATCGGGCCGCACCGACCGAGTCGCTCGGGCCATTGTGGGGAGTGAAGGCCGAGGGGTCCACGTGCTCCCAACCCCGACGAATCTCTTCCCAGGCTGCTTCCTCGGTCTTGCGGGCCAGGATGTCGATCCTGAGGGCGAAGCGCGGAGTCCGGCCGATCCGCTCGCTGTTCTGGCGGACGCTTTCAAATTTCTCCCGGAGCGAGTCGAACGGCTCAAGCCAGGAGAGGTAGTAGTCCGAGTGGCGGCCTGCGGCGTCGATCGCAGCCGCCGACGAGCCGGAAAAGTAGATCTCCGGGAACGGCTGAGCGGCCAGCGGCGCCGGGAGCCCCGCACCCCGTACTTTGTAGAACCGGCCGTCGTAATCGAACGACCCCCCCGCCATACGCCTTTCAATACCTCGAGGAACTCCGAGGTACGCGCGTAGCGGTCGTCATGCTCGACCCGGTCGCCCCACCACAGCTGGGCCGGGCCGCCTCCGCCGGTGATGACGTTGTAGACCACCCTTCCTCCCGTGGCGCGCTGGAGGCTGGCCGACATCCGGGCGGCCTGGACCGGGTGGAGGAATCCCGGCTGGAAGGCGATCATGAAGCGGAAGGTCTTGCTCTGCCGAGCCAACGCTGCCGACAGGATCCAGGGGTCCTCGGTGGAGGGGAACGACGGTAGGAGCCCGCCGACGAAACCGGACAATTCGGCCGCCCGGACCACCTCGGCAGCGTGGTCCACGTAGCGGTAGCCGTCGTCCCGGCTGTCGCGGATCCCCGGGGTGATCGAGTCGGGCCCGATCTGGTCGTAGTCGCCGCGGTCGATTCGGGGCTTGCGGAGCGACGACATATCGCCCCGCATGCCGATGCGCCAGTAGATGTCGGTGGTCATGTCGATCTCCTCGCTACAGCCGTAGGGTCGGAATGGATCAGGTCGGAATTGGGACGACGGCCGGCTCGTCGAATCGCGAGAGCAAATGCTGACCCAGTCGGTAGGCCTCCTCGACATGGGGGTAGCCGTCCAGGACGAAGAGTTCGATGCCCCGTTCGATGTACTGGCCGAGTTCCGCACGGACCTCGTCGTAACTGCCGACCAGGCCGACTCTCTCCGAAAATCCCAAGCGGTCGAATCCGGACCACCGTGCCCTGCCCAGCTGGAGCCCGTCGAGGTCACCCCGACCCCCCGTGCCGCGTTCGTCCAGTAGCCGAAGGACTCGCGCCCAGGCCTCGTCGGCGTCCTCGCGAGCGACGACGGGGAGGGTCAGCCCGACCCGTGGCGTTGGCCGCCCGGCTTCCCGAGCAAGCTGCCCGAGCTCAGCCGCCACCAATTCGAGCTCCGCGTCGCCGAGCACGCCGCCCGATGCCGAGGCGACGGTGTCGAGCAGATGTACGTCGGCGTGATTGGCGCCGAGGCGTAGGGCATCGGGGGTGTTGCCCGAGAGGAAGACCCGGGGGAAGGCGCCGTCCCTGAACGGCCTATTCAGCCCTCCACCATCAACCGTGTAATACCGGCCATCGAAATCGAAGTCGTGCTCTTGCCACACCGCCCGGGCCACCGTCAGGAACTCGTCGGCCACGCGTATCGCTCGTCACCCTGCACCTGATCGCCTTGGGCGGCGGCCCTCGCCTCGTCAAGGTCAACCGCGAGCTTCCAGTCGAGCCGGCCCCCCGCAACCCGCTGCAACGTGGCCGAGAGCTTGGCCGCGTAGACCGGCGTTGTGCCGCCCACCGCCAGTTCCACAATCGTGCGGGCCCAGCGGGTGGCCCGTGCCGCGACCGTGGCGACGATCCAGGACTCCTCGCCCTCAGGGTCATACGGGATCAATAGGCCATCGAAGCCTCCGTGCTCCCCTGCGACCGCCACCGACTCGAGGTGGTCAAAGGGACCGAATCGGCCGCTGCGCCGGTCATCGGTGACCCATGCCGGGCTGGCCGGTAATCCTGAGTGCCAGTCGCCCCGGTTCCACTCATCGCGCCGGGCTCGTCTCCCGTCGCCCCGCACCGGCACCGTCCAGATCAGCTCAGCGCTCATTGCCGCCTCCCATGGCCACTAAACGACGGGCCGCTTCTATCGGCTCGCGCGCCACCCACGCCTCGAGGTCGAAATCCTGGGCTAAAAATCCGTGGACTAGGAGGAACGCCTTCTGCTGGTCGAGGAGGGCCAAGCGTTCGTTGGAGAGATCTGGGTGGAGGGAACGATGGAACCCGTCGCGGTAGGCCGACTCAACGCCGGCCGATCCCGATCCGGTCTCCCTGGCCAGGATCCGCTGCACTTCGTCGAGGTGCCCAGCAGCCCAGTCTGAAGCCCGGAGCGTCTGCGCCAGAAATCGCGCCACCAGCTCAGGGCGCTCGTCGAGCAGGCTCTGGTGGACGGTTAGGGGCCGGGGCGTCCCGTTGTTCACTCGGAGTCGCCGCTCCGGGAGGTTGTCGAGATCGATCCCGACGACCAGCCCAGCCCCGAGTGCCACCTCGGCGGACAGCGCCCCCTTGGCATAGACCGCGTCCACCTCTCCCTCGAGCAGGGCATCGAAAGAGGGAAGCCGGGCCTCGCGGCGAGCTTGTCCCGAGTCGGTCGAACCCGCGGCCGACGAAGGGACCTCCACGATACGTACGTCGGCAAAGCCAAGACCGGCTGCCCGAAGGGCACCGGCGAAACCGGCGAGCGACATCCCCCGCCAGATGCTCGCTCCACGGTCGTCATCCCACCGAGGGATCCCCACCCGAGCACCACGTAGGCCGGCAGGAGTGTCGATACCCGAGTCCGGCCGGACCAGGATGGACTGCCACTCGTCAATCCACGTGAGGCCGACGAGCCGGGACGGTGCGCCCGACGCCCGGGCTACGAGCGCCGGGATGTTCCCGCCCTCACGGAAGAGCCCGGGGAGCTGGTGGTCGAGGTGGTGCCGGCGCAGCTCGGGGGCAGCGTCCTGGAGGGCCGAGATGCCCAGGCCGTCTGGGGCAAACTCGTCACCGAGCCATCCAAGGTTGTAGGCCAACCCGCTGGCTGTCGGAACCGGACACCGGGTGTACCAGAGCTCTTGCAAGACCAGCGGGGCTACGACGGGAGTAGTGGTCATCGAGGTGCAGTCCTTCCGTTTGGG
Source organism: uncultured Acidimicrobiaceae bacterium (assembly GCA_963794215.1). Classification (GTDB taxonomy): domain Bacteria; phylum Actinomycetota; class Acidimicrobiia; order Acidimicrobiales; family RAAP-2; genus DATKRB01. The sequence continues at coordinate 141,505 of CAWCCQ010000001.1, forward strand.
TAGGTGGGGACAGCGCGGCAACTCATGCGTCCGGCTCCTCAACCCCGAGGTCGGCCAGCAGTCGTGTGCGAAGGGCACCGAAGGCCTGGTTGGCCCGATGGCGGGGATGGGGTACGTCGACTTCGACGTCGGTGACCAGCCGGCCGTCGCGGAGCACCAGGATGCGGTGAGCGAGCACGATGGCCTCGTCGACGTCGTGGGTGACCAGCAGCACAGCCGGCTGGTAGCGATCGCAGAGCTGAGCCACCAGTGCCTGCATCCGGAGCCGAGTGAGGGCGTCGAGGGCGCCGAATGGCTCGTCGAGGAGGAGGAGCTCGGGCGCGCGGACCAGCGAACGGGCCAGGGCGACCCGCTGCGCTTCGCCACCTGACAGCGTCAGGGGCCAGGCGTCGGCATGGCTCAAGAGCCCTACCTCCCCCAACGCCCGCAGGGCCTCTGCCTTGGACGTCGTTTTGGCCCGCCGCCTCGAGCCTTCGAAGGACTGGCCGAGAACGACATTGCGCCAGACCGGCTTCCACGGCATGAGTCGCGGTTCTTGGAACACCACGGCTCGGCGCTGGGGCACGGTGATGGATCCCCGGATCCCGTCATCGAGCCCGGCAAGCGCCCGCAACAGCGTGCTCTTGCCGGTGCCACTCTGTCCGAGCAGGGCGACGAACTCCCCCGGCCGGATATCGAGATCGATGCCGGCTAGCACCGTCCGGCCGGCGAACGACCTCCGGACACGGCGCACGGAAACTGCCGGACCGCATCGGACCATGGCTGGCGCCACCAGCTCCGCCGTTGGTTCCTGGGTCACGGTCATGTCCCGTCAAAGGCGCGCCGCCAGGCCAGGGCGCGCTTCTCGAGGGCGCGGACGATGAGGTCCCCACCCAGACCGAGCAGGGCATAGATGATGAGGCCAACGAAGATGACATCGGTCTCGAAGAACTGCTGGGCCTGGGTCATCAGGAAGCCAATGCCCGACGAGGCATTGAGCTGCTCGCTGACCACCAGCGCGATCACGGCCACACCGAACGAGGTACGAAGCCCCACAAGCACGCTCGGCAGGGAACTCGGAAGGACGACGTGCCGGATCATCCCCCACCTCGAGAGCCCTAGGGTCTTGCCGGTCTCGACCAACCGTTCATCGACGTTCCTCACCCCGGAAAAAGTATTCAAATAGATCGGAAAGAAGCTCCCGAAAGCGATGATGAGCACCTTCGGAAGCTCCCCTATGCCGAACCACAGGATGAAGAGGGGGATCAGCGCGAGGATCGGCATCGTCTTGACCATCTGGAGCGGGGCGTCGATCAGAATCCTCCCCCAGCCGGAACAGCCCCGAAACGACGCCAAGAAAGGCCCCCGCGGTCACGCCAATCGCCAGCCCGATGCCCATACGGGCCATCGAGATCCCAAGGTTCCGCAGCAACGATCCGTTGGCCAACAGCGTCCATAATGTGTCGAGGACCTGCCATGGCGACGAAAAAGTCTTCTCGTTGAAGAGGCCGGTGCTCGCGCCGATCTGCCACAACGCGATCACCGCCACCGGAGTGACGGCCCTCCGCCACCGCCTCCGCCGGCGCTTGGTCACGAGCTGCAGGTCGTCGTCGTCACCATCATCGGACAGGACCACCGGGGCCTGAGCCGGCAGCGCGGCCGAGGCTGCCGCTACGTTGGTCGTCGTCGTCATGGTGATGGCGCTCCCCCTTTCCCGCTACTTCACCTTGTCGAGATCGATGGTGTTGGCCGCGATGTTCACCTGCTTGGGGATGCCCCCTGCCTTGTAGAAGAAGTTCGCGACGGTCTGGAGCTGCTTGTCCACGGCCGGCGTGATCGGCCTCGGCACGACCAGCTGGTCGTTCGAGTAGGTGACCTCCGGGGCAGCGAAGTGGTCAGCGGCGATGAGCGCCGTGTCGTAGGCGCCCGGATTCTTGATCTCCTTCGCGGATTCGGCGGCGATCGCACCCTCGACCACTTTCAGTAGGTGGGGATACTTGCCGGCGAAGGAGTCGCTCACCACCGAGATCGTGTCGTTCTGGGCCCCGACCTGCCCCCCATCGACCAGAACCTTGGCGTCGTCGTTCTGCTCGGCCAGCGGGATGAACGTGGCAAAAGTGGACCAAGCGTCCACGTCACCGGCCTGGAACGCTGCGTTCCCAGCCGGAGCGAGAAGGAAGTCCTGCTTGACCGAGGTGATCGGGACGTGGTTGTGGGACAGCGCCTGCAGCAGCATGTACTGGCCAGATCCCGCCTGGTTCACGGCCACCGTCTTGCCTTCGAGATCCTTGACCGAGGTGATCGGGCTGCCCTTCTTGACCAGGATTGCCTCGCCGGACTGCGTGTCGGGTCCGTACGAGAAGAGCTTGATCGGCGCATTGCCCGCCAGCGCACCAGCGGTTGCGGTAATGCTGCCGGCGGCGAAGTCGATCGCATTTCCCTCGAGTGCCTCAATGGCCGGCGCCTCGGCGGTGAAGTTCCCGACCGCCTCGGCCGTGGCCCCCAGGGGCTTGAGCGCCTTGGCCATCGACCCGTCGGCGATCGCCAGTTCGGCGGCGCTCGTGCCCTCCGAGCCCTCGAAGCGGACCACCACCCCATGGTCGTTCTCGGTCGTGGAGGCGCCCGATGCCACGCCGACGCCGACCGGGACGACCGTGGAGACGGCGACTAAGGCGCCGGCAGCGGCCGCGAAGCGAGCGGCGCGGTGAGTGGCAGAAATACGGCTCGTGGGTCTCATACGGAGAAATCAACCTTCCTTGGTGTTCCGGCTCCGCCGGGGGGAATTGGCGACCCATCTCGAGTAGTGAGGGAGGGCCCGACCGTCTTAAATATGACTTACTACATCGGTATTATTGTATTACAGATTCATGACGGTCTGTCAAGGACATCTGGTCCCTCGTTGTCACCCCGGTCACGCACTGGCCGCCCTGCCGCGAGCAACTCGCGGGCTTCGATCAACGGCTCATACGCCGCCCAGGCGTGGACGTCGACGTGCGCCTCCAAGAACCCCTGGCCCAGCAGGAACTGCTCCTGCTGGGCCAGGAGCTCGAGGCGTTCGTCGGAGAGGTCGGGGTGCAGCGAGAGATGGAAGTCCCCCCGGTACGCCGCTTTCACGCCCTCGGCCCCCGCTCCGGTCTCCGCTTCTAGGAGCGTGCTGAGCTCGGCCCGGTGGGTGGTCGCCCAATCCGATGTCTCGAGGAGAACTGCGAGGAAACGAGCCACCACGTCCGGGCGAGCGTCCAGTAGCGACTGGTGCACGGTGATCGGCCGGGGCGTTCCGTTGTTCACACGCAGCCGTCGGTCCTCGAGCCTGTCGAGGTCGAGGAGCACCCGGGCGCCCACCGCGGCGCTGGCGTCGACCGCCGCCGCGCCTTTCACGTAGACCGCGTCGACCTCGTCGGCCACGAGGGCCTCGAGTTCTGGTTGCCACCCGTTGGCCCGACTGACCGCCACCATTGCCCCCCCAGTACCCTCGCCGCCTTGCGGTCCGTAGGCATCGCCCGCCGAGCGAGGCGCCACATCGACCGCGACGACGTCGTTGAGGCTGAGCCCGACGCTGCGGAGCGCCCCAGAAAATCCGTGCAGCGCCATCGCCCGCCAGAAGTCCACGGTCGGACTCCTTCGATCAGGCACCGCGACCCGACGACCCCGCAAGTCACCGACGCCCTCTAGGACCGAGTCATGCCGGACGACGATGGCTTGGCGCTCCTCGATCCAGGTCAGACCGATGAGCCGGGTGGCCTGCCCGCGCGAGCGGGTCCATAACGCCGGGACGTTGCCCCCCTCGCGAAATAGTGTCGCCAGGCCGTGCTCGAAGTGATGCCCCGCCAATGGGCCCCCGGGCTGGTCCTGGAGGGACGAGACCACGATGCCGTCCGGACCGAACTCCTGATCGAACCGGCCGAGGTCCGCGGCAATACCCGTCGCGGTCGGAACAGGGCACCGCGTGAACCAGAATCTCGGCCACATCTCGACCGTCGGCCAAGCTCAGGAGGTCGCCGGAGGCTGCGACGCTCACGGCAGCAGCCCCTTGCCGCGCGCCTGTTCGGTCAGGTCGGACATTGCGAACTGTTGGACCAGCACACCAGGCCCGAAGGGCTGTGAGCCGCCCAGGGCCTCGGCCAGGAGCTGCAACCTGGCCCCCTCCTCCAGTAGGACGATGTCCTCTGCGGTCGACAACAGGCCCTGACGCCCCCAGACCGTCGCACCGCCGTTGGCCTCAAGGGTGGCGAAGTGGTCGGGATCCTGTTCGAGTACACCCAAGATAAAGTCGTCTTCCCGCTGGGTGCGGTCGATGTAGATCGGAAGCTCGCGCACCAGGTGGAACCGTTGCACCGGGACGTAGTTAATCGGCAGGGTCCGGTGGCTCTGTGCCCAGGCGCCCAGATGGGGGGCATGCACATGGACCACCGTGGTGACATCCCCGTGCCGCTCAAAGATGCTGCGGTAGCGATGCACACCCGGACCGGCTCCGGCCGCACCCCGATAGACCGTGCCGTCGAACCCCACCACCGCCACCTTGGGCCGTTCGTCCCGGTGGAACGGCCCGGGGTCATTGGCGAGCACCAGGATGTCCTCGCCCGGAATCCGTTCGTAGATGCCAACGGTTCCGTAGGCCGTCGACGTGCCGGTCTCCCGGAGTCCGCGGAGTACCAGGGCGGCGTTCGCTGTCAGCTCGTCGACGAAGGCCGTGGCGGCGGCTCCCAGCGCGGGCTCGGTGATGGTCATGGCAGTGGTTCCTCCCGAATCTCGGTGTGCACTCGTTCTGGTCGGCTCATACCGCCTCGAGTTGCCGGGTAGGGGCTTGCTTGCCCCGCACCAGCGGCAGCACCTCCTCGCCGACGCGGTAAGCCTCCTCGAGGTGGGGAACGCCGGCCAGGATGAAGGCGTCCACCCCGAGGGCGATGAGATCGCTCAAGCGTTCGGCGGCGTTGGCGTAGTCGCCGACGATCCCCAGCGCGGGTCCGCCCCGCAGGAGGTTGAACCCGGACCAGATGTTGGGGGCGATGATCAGGTCCTTGTAGTCGGTCGCGTGCTCAGGACGGAATCCCGCTTGTCGTTGGGCCCCTACCGAGTCTCCTGCTGGGCCTTCCGGCGAGGACGTGATGCCGGGATACCCGCCATAGATCGCTTTGAGCCGGGCGTCGTCGACGGCTTCCCAACCCCGTCGGACCTCTTCCCAGGCCTCCTCTTCGGTGGGTCGAGCCAGCACGTCGACCCGCACCGCGAAGCGAGCCTCACGGCCCAGCAGTGCCGTTCGCTCGCGCACTTGTTCGAACTTGGTCCGCAGGGCATCGAACGGCTCGAGCCAGGAGAGGTAGTAGTCGGCGTGCCGGCCGGCCGCCGCCACTGCCGCGTCGGACGACCCGGAGAAATAGATCTCGGGGAACTCCTGCCGAGCCAGGGGTTCGGGAAGGCCCCCGCCCTCGACCTGGAAGAACCGCCCGTCATAGGTGAACGGGGGCTGCTTCCAGACACCCTTGTGCACATCGAGGAACTCGGTGGTGCGAACATAGCGATCGTCGTGGTCGATCTTGTCCCCCCACCACAGCTGGGCCGGGCCGCCACCACCGCTGATGATGTTGTAGACCACCCGGCCGTCGCTGGCCCGCTGCAAACTCGCCGCCATCCGGGCCGCGTGGACCGGGTTCAAGAACCCCGGCTGAAAGGCGATCATGAACCGCAGGGTCCTGGTCTCTCGGGCCAGCGCTGACGAAATCACCCAAGGGTCATCGGTATGCGGGAACGATGGAAGCAGCGCGCCGTAGAAGCCCGAGATCTCCGCCGCCCGTGCAATGTCAGCCATGTGGTCGAGATATTCGAACTGGTCGGGCGCTCCGCCCCGGAGACCGGGCGTGATGCTCCCCCGCTGGGTGGGGCTCCAGTCCCCGCGGGTGACCTGCTGCCGCAGAGACCCCTTGTCCCCATGGGTCGGGATACGCCAGTAGATGTCCATCGATCGGTACCTCTCTCGCTCTCGTCGCGTGTCGATGCGTTAGACGGCTTGACGGTTGCGCAGTTCGTCCCCCGACAGGAGGGGGGCGATGTGCTCGACGAACCGGTAGGCCTCCTCGATTCGCGGACTCGCCTCAAGGAAGAACACTTCGATGCCGCCGACGCCTGCGTTGCTTAGGTAGGCCGCCACCTGTTCGTAGCTACCTACGAGCCCGGTCGAGGCCACCTGACCGAAACGACGGAAGCCGGCAAAGGTCTCCGGCCCGACCACCTGCTCGTCGAACTCCTCGCGCGATCCGGCACCCGCTTCGGACCACAAGAGCCAAGCGTCGTTCCACGCCTCCGTGGCGGTCTCCCGAGCCAACACACTCAGCCGGAGACCATGGCGCAGCTGACGGCCGTTAGCTGCGGCCTGGCGGTTCAGCGATGCACGGAGCGCGTCGAGCTCGTCTGACGGGCCCACCTCCCAGACGTGCAGGTCGCCGTGCGTCGCCGAAAGCGCCAGGGCCTCGGCGGTCGTCCCTGACAAGGAGACCGGCGGCCGGGGATACCGGGTCAGCGGGTCGCCCAAGCCGCCGCCCTCCACCTCGTAGAACCGTCCTCGGAAGGTGACGTCGGAGGCTCCCCAGATACTGGACGCGATCTCGAGAAACTCAGCCGCCCGCTCGTAGCGGTCGGCGCCCTCCACTCGGTCGCCGAGTCGCCGCGCCACGACGGGGTCCTCGTCGACTACAAGCTTCCACGCAAACCGGCCGCGGGAGAGGCGCTGGAGCGTGGTGGACATCTTGGCGGCGTAGACCGGGGTGGCGAAAGCCGGCGCGAACTCAGTAACGAACGTCAATCCTGGTATCTCGCGGGCGAGCGCCGCCGCGACAATCCACGATTCCTCTCCCTCGGGATCAAAGGGCACAAGCACGCCGGCGAATCCAGAGACGGCTGCTGCACGAGCGACCTGGGACAGGTGGTCGAAATTGCCGTAACGGCCGGACCGCACGTCATGAACGACCGGCGCATGGCGAGCGCCCTTGCTCCAGTCACCGCGGTTCTTCGCTCCAGTAGGCACACCGCGGCCGTCCCCCTGGCTGGGCAGCGTCCAGAAGTACTCGGCGGTCATCGGATGGTCAATCTCCTCGGTCGACAGAACGCGGCCAACCAGCTGGGCGGCGTCCCAATTGCTGATCAGCGATGTAGTTGATCGGATTACTAAGGATTCCCACATTGTGGATTAGGCTTCGAACGCTGTCAAGCGCTCTTATCCACTGCTACCGTCGCTCCGGCGACCACCGGGGAGATGGCCAGTGCACGTAGAAGCGGTCACCGCGGGGATTGAGCGTGACCATGCTGGCGGCGCACAGGCGGTGACTCGGGCGCTGGCGGTGCTGGCGTGTTTTCGTGATGGTGCGCCGGACCTGGGGGTGTCCGACATCGCCCGGGCCCTCGAGCTCAAGACCAGTACCGCGCACCGCTTGGTCCGGACGCTGCTCGGTGCCGGCTTCTTGGAACAGGACGCAACGACCAGCCGCTACCGGTTGGGCAACGCCCTGGCCGAATACGGCCAAATTGTCTACCACCAGCGTCGCATCCACCTGGTCCTGCCCTACCTCGAGTCGCTCTCACGGGCCACCGGCGAGAACGCGGCGCTGGCCGTCCGGCACGGTTCCGACGCCCTGCTCCTGAGCGGCATCCAGCCGCCCTGGACCGAGACTCGGGAGGTCACCGGGGTCCGGCTCCCCCTTCACGCCAGCGCCATGGGCAAGGTTTTGTTGGCGTGGTCCGACGGCCAGGAGGTCACGCTCGCGCAGATCGGCCCGCTGACGGCGGCGACCGAGCGCACCATTACCGACCCCGTCGAACTCCGCGAGGAGCTCGAGCGCACCCGGAAGGCCGGGTTCGCCCTGAGCGATGAAGAGATGAGTCCGGGGATCCGCACGGTGGCCGTCCCGGTGCTCGACGACGCAGATCATGCGGCCTTCGCGCTCGCAGTTCGGGGGCCTCTCGACCATATAACTGCGGCCCGGATCCCGTCGATCGTCAAATGCGCCCGAACGACCGCGGCATCGATCCGAACGACCCTTCTCGGGCACTGAGGCTCCTGCTGGATTGCGTCTCGACGTCTCATTTACGGGGAACATCACTCGAGGTGAGCTCTCTGGACTTCGAGGCATCGACTACTTCTTGATGCGCAGCGGGGGAATCGCGGACCACGGCTCGTTCCCCCGGGGCCGCCGGCGAAGCAGCTGACCGAAACCATCGTCTCCCACAACAAACTGGACCTTCGGCAGCTCAACACACTCCTGGGAAGCGAGCCGGCCTGTGGCCACGGCACTGCGATCGGATTGATTGGTGAACCCATCGACGGCCAACCGGCCGTCACCAAGCCACAAGGGGTCGAATCTGGCAGCGACCTGCGCGGCGCCACTCGGAATACCGCCTCGGGTCGAGCCGTAGGGAGAGATGCGATGCGCCTAGTGGAACAGAATCTTCTACGTGGCTGGGGTTGGGTGCGAAGGACGGGTGTCGCAACGTCAGGCGTAAGGGTGAGCGACCGCTGGCGCCCACTGGTCGCACCTCACCGTGGTGCGCCAACGGCGTGCTCCGAAGGGACCTCGCTGCGTAGGCCCAGCCCGGTGGCCACTCGGTTCGCGTAACTGAAGTAGGCCGAAAGGTCATTCAGGGCAACGATGTCGGCGTCGGAGAGCCCAACCGCCCGAAGCCCGTCGATGTCACCTTCGCTGATCGCGCCGGGTGTTCGTGTCAACGTCGCGGTGTAGACGACGAGGGCGTCCAGGCGGGGATAGCCAGTAGCCGGAGCGAAGGGCTCGGCGACGATGCGAGAAACGAGGTCATCGGAGACACCGCTGATACGTAGCTTGTCGCGAGCCCCCGACGCGCAGTAGGGAGTCTCGTTCAGCACCGAGGTCACGTAGATCACGATCTGGCGTTCTTGATGGGTGAGTCCGGAGTCGAGCTGGTCGATGACCTGGTATAAGCGCAGGCGTTCGTAGACCAATTCGGGATGGAGGCTGCCGAGCTGGGTGTACTCGGTTGTTGAGCCGAGCCGCTGGGCCTGCCAGTCGTAGGCTTCCTTGAGCCGCCCCTCTGCCTCTTCGGGGGCGATAGTGGCGATCCATGCCTCCGGTCGTCGGGCTTCAGTCACGTCGCATCTCCTTGTTTGCGGGCACCTCGTCGCGGGCGCAGATCGAAGACCCCGAGTCGCGTCGATGGTATTGGCTTATTGACGACTAAGCCACTCGGAATTGTAGAGTGCTACCAGCGACCGACGATCAAGCTCCCGAAATCGGCAGGGAGGACCTCCCCGTGACGGCGACCGAGACAGCGGATGGCGACGGCGTCGGAACCTTGCCACCGTAAGCCCATAGCTTCGATGGAGTAGATCCAGCGATTCCCAGCCGGGAGCAAGCAGCAGTGAGGTGTCCGTTCGGGCATGTGTTCGATGCTCGGATACAACGGTGACTGGGTGTGAACCTCCCGAGGCTTTGCCCCTTCCAAGCTCCGCGCATAATCAAAACGTCTCTGGGGCCGGTCCGCGGTCTCGACCTTCAGGTGACAGGGCAAAGCGCGGATCAGATTCCGACGCTTTGGTGAACATCGGGACCCAGGGTCAACAGGTATGCCTGCTGCCGCTTGGGTTCATCAGCCGCTAGACGAGGTGGGCGAACTGAGGACGAACCTCCTTTAGGCGCCTGCCAGTAGCCCCGATCGGTCGCGCTCCGCCCCGCTCTCGCCTTCTTGTCGTTTGGCGTCCGGCTGCCGACGGAGGGTGAGACCGCCCTTGATCCGATGATCGCCGAGGCCCCCAGTGAGCCACCCAGCGTGATACCGCATAACTCCGACTTGATTTGTCATGTTTTACATGCCACCATGAGGTGGTGCAGTTCGCGCAGAACGTCAATGACACCTGGGGTGAACAAACCCGCCTGACGTTCGACGAACGCTGTCGTTGACGACGGCCGTTCCTCGCAGCCGCTACGGCGGCACTCGTCCTTGCGTCTCGACATTGGAGCCCTACGTCATGCCTGCGACAATCTCTTCGCTTCGAACTCTGAGGGCTGGTCCTCCAGCCATACCTCCGGATCGACGACCCCCTGGCTGGTCAGCGCATCCGGCAAATCCAACGCCCCTTTCGGACAGTCTCGAGTCCGTCCTTTCCTTCGACGCCCTGCATTCGATTGCGTCAGGGTTGGCACGAACCCAGCAGGCCGTGCCCGACGACAACAGCAATCCGGGAATCCCTCGGTCGATCCGCCTCATCGCCACAGCGCTCTACGACGTATGGCTCATCACTTGGCCAGAGGGGTCGGGCCTCGGGGCGCATGATCACGGCGGGTCGCGCAGCGTCCTCCATGTTGTCGCAGGTGAGTTGAACGAAACGTTCATCGACCGACCAACCAACAGATCCCCACGCACCGCGTGCTCCGAACTGGCGATGCAACACGTGGGGAGACATCGTTGCGCCATGACTTGGTGAATCGGTCTGGCGCCGAGACGACCAGCCTTCACGTGTACTCCCCGCCGCTCTCGGACCTCACCTTCTTCCGGCAGATGACCTGGCACGAGCACGGGCAAACAACGGCAGTGTCCGCGCGGTTGCCTGAAGCGAGTAGTGGTGACCTTCATCTCGTGACTCCATCTCCCGCCTCTGGCGTGGATGCATAAACGGGGAAACGATGTCGTTCGTCGCTTCTCGGTCACGGCCCTTTGCCGCGTCGACTGGCCCCCATCGGTGAGAGGTCTTGCTGCCGGCCGGCGTCCCCCCTTCGGCCGGCAGCAAGACCTCTCACCCGACTCAAGGTGCGCGCGATCCAATCCTTCGAAGACTGAACCAGGCCTAGCGGATCGAGCCTTGCTGACTCGTGCAGCAGGCGAACGTCACAGTGGCCAGAGCAGATCTGTCTCGAGTTTGTCGGCGTAGTCGTCGAATTCCGCGTCAAGGTCGCCCGACGTCGCCAAGGGCGACCCGGTCGCCCATGGCAACCTGGTCGGCGTGGTTCAGCCGCCGATGACCTTGCGATACACGCGAGGGCCGTCGTAGTCGTTGACCGCGTAGTGCCAGGTCGCCTGGTTGTCCCAGATCACGAAGTCACCAGGCCGCCAACCGAAGCCGACCGTGAAGTTGGGCGAGGAAGCGTGCGCAAGGAGGAAGGGAAGGAGAGCCTTGCTCTCGGCATCGGTGACACCACTGAGCCCCTGGGCAGAGGAGCTGATCAAGAGGCCCTTGCGGCCGCTATGGCGGTGGGTGCGCACCACCGGGTGTTCGATCGTCTCGGTCACGGGCGGTCGGTTGTAGGTGCCGTCCCCGGGGTAGGCGCTGTAGCGCGCGCTCACCGACTCGAGCAGCTGCTTGAGCGGTTCGGAAAGATGGTCGTAGGCGGCCTGCAAATCCGCCCACAGGGTGTGGCCGCCGACCTCGGGGACGACATCGTAGGCGAGCGACTCGATGTTGAACGGAGGGTTTCGCCAGGTGCCGCCGATATGCCAATGGGCGGCGTTGCCGGCCCTCTCCAGGTTGAAGGTGTAGACCAGCCGGCTGTCCTCGTGCCGCTTGAGCCACTTGGGGTGGTCAAAGGGTTCGTCGAAGATCCGCACCGCGTCGACATGCTGGAGGGCCGACAGATGCTGGTCGCGGAAGACGAGGACCTTGTAGGTCCAAAAGTCCTGCCGCAAGGCCTCCGCAGTGGCCTCGTCGACCGGCTGGGTCAGGTCGACGCCCTCGATCTCGGCTCCAATGAGGGGGCTGGCGGCACGTACGCCGTAGCGACTGGTCAGGCTGACGGTCATCAAGTTCCCCTAGATAGAAGGAAGGCTCGCTGGTCAATACCCTACTCATCCCATCGGAGTTAGACACTATCGCGGTAGAGCCGGGGCAGCAGTTGGTCGCCGACGCGGATGGTCTCCTCCTTGTACGGCGTGTCGGAGAGCACGAAGTGGGTCACGCCGAGCTCCCGGTAGCGGTGCAGCGCGTCGGCAACCTCGTCGTAGGAACCCACGAGCCAGGTGGTGGCGGCCCCTCCCCCTCCATACTTGCCCGGTGTGGTGTACAGACAGGTGTCGAGGACCTCGCCCCGCTCACTCAGCTCGCTCAGACGCTGCTGGCCGACCGCCCCGCTACCAGTTGCGAAGCCGGTCCACTCGCGGCCCACGGCGGCCAACGTCTCCACCTTGGCCTCGGCGTCGCGCCAAGCTTGTTCGCTCGTCTCTCGGACCAGTGTGGTCACCCGCGGCCCGAACTCGAGAGGAGGATGGGTCCGGCCCAACGATTCGCTCAAACCCCCGAGCCGCGCGATGCGCTCCTCGACGCCCGCGAGCGGCTCGCCCCAGAACAGCTGGACGTCAGCCTCGGTCGCTGACACGGCTTCGGCAGCGGGGGACGCCCCGCCGAAGTACAGGCGCGGGTGGCGGCCCTCCACTGCTCGATACGGACGCTGGGCCAAGGTGGAGCCCTCCACCCAGAAGAACTCGCCGCGGAAGGTGACGTCGTCTGCGCCCCAGAGCAGGCGGACGAGCTGGATGAACTCTTTGGTTCGGGCATAGCGCTTCGGCTGGTCGCCTTCCGCGTCGCCGTAGGCGGCCACCTGATCAATTCCACTGACGATGTTGACCAACACCCGCCCTTCGCTGATCTGGTCGAGGGTAGCGGCCGCGCTTGCGAACTGCGCGGGGCGCCAGAAGCCGGGGCGCACCGCGATGAGCGGCTGGAACGACGTGGTGCGGGCCGCGAGAGCGGTGGCCACGGTGAAGGTGTCAGGGCGACCCCACCGGCACCAATCAGCGCTCCGGCCCAGCCGTGGGCCTCCGCCAGGCGGGCCAACTCGGTGGAACGCTCCAGGTTGGAGAGCCCCGTTGCCATGTCGTCACCACGATGCCCCGGCTCGACCGCATTGGGTATGTACCACAAGAACTTCATGCTCGACCGGATCGTCGCCTCTCCTCGGTGGTCTCGCGGCCCTCGGGCTGCCGCTTCGCGTCTCGCTTCCCCCACCCACGGCCTCTGCCCTGGAACGACCGACCTCTAGCGTCCTGGGCACCACGGGCACGTCGACCCGATGACGTCCGCCGCGCGAGAGGTCTCTTCGGTCCCCTGGTCCTTTATGGCCAGGGTTGTCACCCACTATCGTCCTCCTCGCGAGTGCTCACATGCCGATGAGAGCGCCACCTCCGAGCGGCGTCGTTATCGTTGTGGGCACTTGGATCGTTCCGCGGTCGCTACCCAATGTCCTGGGCCCCTCGATGGGCACACCTAGAAGCTCCCGCAGCCGATCACTCCACCAGTCGGTTGGAATGGCATGGCCACACTCCCACCTCGACACCGTATTGAGGCCGCACCGAGACGCCCTGCCAATTCGGATTGCGTCCACTCTCTCTGCAGCCGGGCGGCCCGTAGCCGGTCGCCCAGTGACGGCGCGTCAAGAGGCTGGTCGTTATTGCTCTGTCGGTTTCCCGTGTTCACTGCGGATGTCCTCCCATTCGGACCTAATTGACTAGGCATGTGTGGCGGCCCAACATGGGCTCAGAGGCCGACGGGATGGCCCGCCGCCGGGGTCGACTCATGTCACCGATTCCCTCCGGTGGCTGCCGTTACCGCCCTTCGACGCAGACAGTCGCCACGCGATAGTCCGATGGCAGCCGTCACGAAACCATGCCCTGGGCGAATCGCTAGTGTCCTCCGCCGTTAATTCGTTGTAGAAGTCGACCGAGCTTTTCGAGGATCTGGTCGGCGGTCTTGGTCCAGAGAAATGGACTCGGGTTCTCGTTCCACGCTGCGATCCATGCTCGGATGTCGGCTTCGAGCGCGTGCACGGAACGGTGATCGCTGCGTTGGAGCAGATCCGCGGTGATGTAGGCGAAGAACCGTTCGACTTGGTTGATCCAACTCGAGTACGTCGGGGTGTAGTGCACGTGGAACCGGGGGTGCTTGTCGAGCCAGGCCTTCACTGCCGGGGACTTATGCGTGCCGTAGTTGTCACAGACGAGGTGGACATCGAGGCCGTCGGGGACAACGGTGTCGATCTTTGCGAGGAACTTCTTGAACTCGATGCTGCGGTGTCGGCGGTGCAGGCTCGAGATGACCGACCCATCGGTGGTGTTGAACGCCGCGAACAAGCTCGTCGTGCCGTGGCGGAGGTAGTCGTGCGTGCGCTTCTCGGGCATGCCCGGCATCATGGGAAACGCGGGCTGGGAGCGGGCGAGCGCTTGGACCTGGCTCTTTTCGTCGACGCAGTAGACAACGGCACCGTTGGGGGGGTTCAAGTACAACCCAACGACGTCGTAGACCTTGTCCACGAACAGGGGGTCGTTGGAGAGCTTGAACCCTTCGGCTCGGTGGGGCTTCAGCTCAAAGGCCTTCCAGAATCCGCCCGACCGTCGAAGCCGACAGACCGGACCGCTCGGCCATCTTCGACCTCGACCAGTGCGTCGCGTGCTCAGGCGTCGACTCGAGCGTCGTGACGACCACGTCTTCGACCTGCTCGGCGGTCACCGTTGGTGGCCGCCCCGGGCGGGGATCATCAACGAGACCGTCCAAGCGGGACTCGACAAAGCGCGCTCGCCACTTGCCGACCGTTGGCTGGGACACTCCCTCGTGCTCGGCAACGGCTTTGTTCGACAAGCCCTGCGCACAGCCGAGGATGATCCGCGAGCGCAACGCCAAGGCCTGTGAGGACTTGTGTCGTCGAGCCCACCGCACAAGCTGATCGTGCTCCTCGGCCCTAAGTACGAGTAACGCCGTCGGTCGACCAGTCCGTGCCATGCACCATCGTATCACACTTATATAACTAATTAATGACGGGCGCTACTAGGTGGGCCAGCTACCGCTCGCTGCGATGAACTAAGTTAAATCCTACTAATCCAATGCACTAAGTCAACTCGGGTTTGGACCTCCTCTGAGCTCCTCCCGTCTCTTGCCCGCGTGCGTGCGCCATGTCGCAGGACGACGCCAGGGCTGGCCCGATCGATGAATGTCACCGGGACACACTCTGGCGGTCGTGCCCGTCAGGGTCCTTCCGACAAGGGTGAGGCGACAGGGGGGATCATGATAAACACACAAAATCCATGGGCTTAGTCGGGTATATTCAAGGGCGGTTGGGGTGGAGCCCGAGGCGGCGGCTCCCCGACGGACAGGGAGGTCGGTCGGATTCATGGTGCTGTGCTTCGAGCTTCCTCGTCAGGACCTTCAGACAACCGACCAGAAGAAATCCCTTCCCCACGTCCTACCGCGGCGTTGCCCACGACAATGCGAAACCACGCCCGACATGGCAATGCGTCGCCAACCTGGTGATCCGACAGGATTCACGAGCAAGTGGGCAAGACTAAAAGAAGGAGAGCGACGGACGAACGACGATTCCCACGATGGTCCCTCCTTGGGTCGAGGGGTAGGCGAACGCCGCTCCATCGACGGTGCGCCCGCACCGCTGGTCGCGGAAGCGCCAAGGCCGGCGGTGCGGGCCATCGGAATCGTCATGGTCCCAACGTCGTCGGACACCCCCCGACGTCGCCTGCAAAGGTCAACCACGGGTCAAGTGGCGGTGTCGCCCCTGTCGTCGACATGCCGGTTGTTCGCGGTGCCGCCACGACCAACCGCCGTCACCGTGCGCCGGTTCAC
Organism: uncultured Acidimicrobiaceae bacterium; assembly: GCA_963794215.1. Taxonomy (GTDB): domain Bacteria; phylum Actinomycetota; class Acidimicrobiia; order Acidimicrobiales; family RAAP-2; genus DATKRB01. Next base: position 157,058 of record CAWCCQ010000001.1, read on the forward strand.
GCAACTTAAGACGCTCACCCCAACATGGTAAAAGCGATGACTAACCCAACTCACTCGGTAGGCATCTCCGACCGGTCAACAACGCGGTTGACTACCTCATGACCTCGGCCCAGGTGCCCCTCGGAGTCCTAGACCTGGTACCTATAAGCTCCGGGTCCGACGCATCGGCGGCCCTATGCCAGAGCGTCGAACTCGTGCGCACGGCCGAGGCCCTCGGCTACAGCCGGTACTGGTTCGCCGAGCACCACCTCAATCCGGGCGTCGCCGGCTCCGCTCCGGCGGTGATGATCGCTCTGACCGCAGCGGGTACGGAGCGGATCCGTATCGGATCGGGTGGAGTGCAGAGTGGGCATCGCACAGCGTTGTCAGTGGTCGAGGAGTTTGGCCTTCTCGAGGGCCGCTATCCCGGCCGGATCGACCTCGGGGTCGGTCGCTCTGGTGGCCGGAATTTTTTGCGGGAAGGGCTCGCCAAGGCGAACTCGCCGTCGACAGACAGTCCCGTCGAGCGAGCGCACCACACCGAGAACGGACTGCTGATTCCGGCACGGCCACCGCGGCGGATCTCGAGCAACTCGCCTCGCCTGGGCCTCACCTCCGAGCTCCTTCAGCAACAGGGTGCGGAGTCGGCGAACTACGGCGAGCTGATTCGCGAAATCCATGGGCTCGGAAGGAACGTATCGGTCGTCCAATGGGCTCGATCCGCATCCCGTACCGGGCGCCGGAGCTCGTGTCGAGCTGTGGATCCTCGGCAGCAGTGCCGGAGAGAGCGCCGAGGTGGCCGGAGAACTCAGGCTCCGGTTCGCTGCGAACTATCACGTGAGCCCTGCAACGGTTCTCGAAGCGGTCGACGCGTATCGCGCCGCGTTCGTGCCCTCCGGGGAGCTGGCTCAGCCCTACGTCTGCGTGTCGGCCGACGTCGTGTGGGCGAGGACGACGAGGCCGCTCGGGAACTGGCAACGGGCTACGCCCTGTGGGTCCGCAGCATCCGAACCGGTGAGGGCGCAATACCGTTCCCAAGCCCCGCCGAGGCACGCCAGCACGTCTGGAGCGAGGAGGATCGGGCGCTGGTCCGCGACCGCGTCGACACCCAGTTCGTGGGTTCGCCTCGCACGGTGGCCAACCGGCTGGGACAGCTTCGTGATGCCACTGGCGCCGATGAACTCCTGGTGACCACCATCACGCACCGCCACGAGGACCGGGTCGCCTCCTACCGCCTGCTCGCTGAAGAGTGGTTCCCCACCGCGGCCATCGAGAACCACTCCGGGGGACGGAGCCCGTCATGAGCGGGCCAGGCTCGATCGATCGGCACACCGCCGTGCCTCCCACAGGGCGACTGCACCCGGTCCGCTGTCCCACACGCCACTGAGTTAGGAGGCAGTTCCAGCGCCGATCCCGTCCGCGCTGGCGTCGTCGGCGCCAGCCCTACCCGGGGTTGGGCGCTCGGAACCCATCTTCCTTTGCTTGGGGCACTCCTGGGGTTCAATTGAAAGGCGCGGCATCTCGCTCCGTCGTCTCCCGGTTCTTTTTCTTTGCAAACCGACGCAACACCTCTCACCTCACTTAAATTTAGATGGTTTGAAGGTGCCTTGCAGATGCCAATATCCGGTGAAGCCGTTGAACGGGCCACCAACCACGGCGCTGGCCCACGTCAACACATAGGCATGCGTCTTCGCGTTGTAGGTGCCAGAGACCGACAGGGTGAGACCGGGTTTGGTTCCACCTGGCTTGGGGGAGCCCTGATTGAAGTACAGATTGTTCCATGCGGCGCTCAGTGCCGTGACTTGGCCGGAGAGCTTGCCGTGGCTCACCTTGATCACCGGGACGGGCACCGCCAGTCCGCCTTGGGGGTCCTTCTTGTCGGTGGCGAGGCTGAAGTTGATCGCGGTGAAGGCCTGCGGCTGAATGATGGCGCTCGCCAAGGAAGCCCCGGAGGATGAAAAGGCGGGCACGGGGTTCGGCTGATACCTGCCCGTCGTCAGGCCCCCAGCTGTGCCAGCCGAGACGACCGTGTAGGACTGGTCGCTGCACAAGGAGTCAGGGTTGTCAAAGAACTTTCCGCCGCTCACAGTTCCGCCTGGGTAGATCATCCGGAAGTACGATCCGGTTGGCGTGGTACCGGTGCAGCTTCCGGTGGTGATTTTGAAGGTGCCGACCAGCGGCGTGGCGGCAGAACCGGACGCGCCCGCGGTGACGGTGGGGATGACGACGACGGAGCAGAGCGTCATCAGGGCCAGAAGGCCTGAAGCGAGACAGGGTCGTATGCGGTGCTTCATAGTGTTCTCCTCGTTGGTGGTGCTGCAGGACCTGCCGAACGGCGGGACGTTTTAGAAGGCCTCACGCTTGCGACGCCGAGAAGGTCCGGCGGCAATGGCTACCCCCGCGACCATCAGGCCGGGCAGGACGAAGAAGTACGGGAAGAACGGAAAGGGTGGAAGCGCAGCGATCGCCCGGTAGTTCACGACGTTGTCGCTCATTGCACCGATCATTGGGGTCATGTCGTTGAGAATGTGTATCCATCGCTGGTCGAGCGTGGCGACCGATGGGAACTCCGTTTCGATCTGGGCGGGAGTCAAGCCCATCTGGCTGAGAGCGGGGACCAGCTCCAGACGAATGGCCCCCTGCCCCACGGCCATCGTCCCGAAATAGCCCTGGATGCGCTGCACGTTGCCGACAGTTTCGATGCTGCTGAAGGCCGACATCATGTGGCCGCCCTTGGGGGCTCGCTGGAACATCTGGAAGACCGCCGGCGCGAGTATGAGACCTACCGCGAGAGCTCCCAGCGCCCAGCGAACCACCCTCCACGTGTCCGGGTGGAGTAGGTAGATGCCCAGCAGCACCAGGAGCAACACACCAGGGACGACAAAGAACCAAGGGAAGAGGGTGAAGCTCGGCAACGCGGCCACCGCCTGGTAATTGCCGAGATTGCCTTGGACGCTGTCCAAGAGAGCGGTCATGTGGGCGTTGATAGTGCCCCACTGCGCGGCGAACGCACCAAACGTCGGATACTCACTGGCGAATCGGCTGTCGAGCCCGGACGCCCGAGCGGGTACACCAACGAGGGAGGACGCGACGGAGGTTTCCGCCTGGTGGACCCCAGCATTGACCTCCCTGATGTCCAATTGAAAGCCATCGAGGCGGGCCGGGGTCATGAACGGCTTGAACTCATCCAGCATGGTGGCGCCCTTCGGCGCCCTGCTGAACATGTTGAATGCCAGCGGCATCACGATCAGCGCAACCCCGATGACACCCAGGAACACAAGCGCCCAGGTCTTCGGCCGGGCCTTGGTCGGCGATGCGACCATGGTTCTGGGGATACCAGGTCCACCGGCTCCGACTTCGGTGCCCGTCTTGCCCCCTCGGGCTATGGCAGTCGATCCGGATTTCGCCGAGAAGTCGGCCCCCACGTTCCTCAACCGTCCTGAGGACGGCCGGCCCAGATGTTGCTGCAGCGCTCGCAGACTTCCTCGGGCACGACGCCGACCCGCATGAGCACCGCGAAGACTTTGCAGCCGATGCAGAGACCAAGTGTCGATTCGAGCGTGGCGGCCACAATGATGAGCCCGGTGAGCACGTACGCGGCTGTGCGGTAGCCGAATCCCAAGGCCAGGACGGCGGCAGCCGTCGAAAGGGCGAAACCCATCCCCTGGGCGAAGCGCTTAGGTGGTCCAGCCACGGGGCGCTCGGTAAGGTGTAGGCACGGGGTGACGACCCTCGTCACCAGCTGTCCGAGCGGGCTGAGGGAAGGCCCGGCCAGCACCCGAGCGAAGAAGCCATAGGCGACTGCCACCAGGATCCACGGCTGGTCGAACGCCAGCGTGGCAACGCACATGAGCACGACACCCGCCGCCACGAGCCGGGCCGAAATCTCGTTGACCGGATTGGGGAAGGAGAAGAGATGCTTCGCCCAACCGCCTGCCGGCACCTCGGGTCCCGTCCAAGCAACTCGAGATGTGTCATTCATCCGAGTGTCTCCCAATTCCTGACTATGTCACTTAACAATATCGGGATACTCGGACTAGCGCAATCGGGAGCCAGCTCAGTCGCAGCTCAGGGGCCCCGAATCGGTAGAGTCACCGAACCTCGCGCTGCCTCAATCTGGAACGAGGCAGCGGCATGGATCAACGAAGATCCAGGGACCGAGTGGCTCGGCAAGTGCGGCCCGCCGAGCGAGCCCTGCCTCGGTGTCGCAGTGGACAACGACCTCCTCTGTTTAGCGCTCGAAGGGTGCATCGAGGTGCTCTCGGCCCATCCAACGATCGAACCCATAGTGGATGAAGGCTGACCGGCGGCCCGGGTCGAGGCGCGTGAAGTGAGCGGCAGGATCGGCTCTACTCCAGAGCCGACCGGGGAGGGACCGCCCGTCCATCGTGCGGGCCGAGAGCGATGTCGTTCTTGGCGTGCCGATGTCGTCCGAGGGTCGTTGTCCCGACCGTGGCCACCTTTGGACAATTCGGCCAAGTTGCCTGCGTTGACGATTTGATCGATTTCGGCGCACCCGTTGTACATGGCAATAGACCGCGGGGCGACGGCAATGACAGATGTGGACTGGACAGTCATTAGAAGTGACATAGAAATCCCAATAGGTGAACGCGGTGGGAGGCGTTCTGGACCCCGACCTGATCACGCTAACGAGCACACGGAGAGACAGCCTACGGATCGTCCGAGCGTGGCGCGCTCGTCGCGGTGTCTTGTCGGTTTTCGCCTGCTGGCCGGCCAGCCCCGTTGGGCAACCTCTGGGGGGGCAGTCGCATTGTCGACCATCTCCATTGAGTTAGTGAGGTCCGATAGGCTTTGGTGGTGGCCGCGATCGAGCCGGGCTCCGAAGTCGCCCACGCGCTGGAGTCGGCCCAGCTGGCGTGGCTGACCACGGTGCGTCATGGGCAGCCGCAGTCCTCGTACGTGTGGTTCCAATTCGACGAGAACAACCTGCTGGTCTTCAGTCGTCCGGACGCGGCGAAGATCCACAACGTGCTCGCCAACCCGAAGGTGTCGTTCCATCTCGACGGCGACGGCCAAGGGGGCCGCGTTCTTACCATCGACGCCAGCGCCGAGATCGTCGAAGGGGACGTGGGCCCGGCGCGCCTCGACGCCTACCTGGCCAAGTACGACGGGCCGATCCGCAATCAGCTCAACACCACCCCCGAGGACCTCCGAGCCCAGTTCTCCGCCGCCCTACTCATCACCCCCACCCGAGTCCGATCCTGGTGACGAGCGCTGCGGCTACGTCGGGTCGGAGCCGATGACGCCGATCCGCGTGGGTGTCATCGGCGCCAACCCCACCAGGGGCTGGGGGACGACCGCTCACCTCCCGGCACTGCGCGTGCTCGACGAGTATGAGGTCACCGCGGTCGCCACTACCCATCTCGACACCGCCAAAGCAACTGCCGAGGCCTTCGGCGTCCCGTTGGCTTTCGCCGATGGCAATGAGCTGGTGTCTCGTCCCGAGGTGGATCTCGTGGTGATCACTGTAAAGGTCCCCGATCACGACCGGCTGATCCGCAGCGCGTTGGCTGCGGGCAAGCATGTGTTCTCGGAGTGGCCGCTCGGCGTCGACGTCGACCAGGCGCGAGTTCTGGCCGAACTCGCCCGGGACAGGGGGCGCCGCCACCTGGTGGGCCTACAGGGTTACCACGCCCCCGGGGCGGTGTTCGTACGCGACTTGATCGACCGGGGTGTCATTGGGCGACCCTTGGCAATCAGCGTCGTGGCCGCCGGAGGCCCTGCGGGACGTCGCATCCCCCAAGCCAACCTGTACGCCACCGACGTCACGGCCGGCGCCACGGTGCTCAGCATCTCGGCCGGTCATATCCTCGCCACCCTGGCCCGTGCCGTAGGGGAGCTCCGCCGAGTCTCGGCCGTGGTGGCCTCGATCAACCAAGAGACAACCGTCATCGAGACCGGCCAGACCATAGCGGTCAGTGCTCCGGACCAGGTCGTCGTGGCCGGTCAGTTCGACGGCGGCGCGGTCGCGTCGATCACGGTGCAGGGCGGCGCCGCTCCGGCTGGCGCGGGGTTCGAACTGCGGATCGTAGGCACCGAAGCGACGCTGACGGTCCGGCCGGCCACGCCTGGGGGCATTCATATCGCCGACTGGGCCATCTCGATCGCCAAGGCCGACGGTTCGAGCGAGGCCCTGGCGGTGCCCGAACGGCTGAGCCCGATACCGGTCACGGTCCCCCCTGGAGCGCCTCGCAATGTCGCAGCCCTGTACGTCGAGCTCGCTCGAGCGATCGCCGACAACCGACCGGTAACTCCAGACTTCGCCGATGCGGTCAGCTACCACCAGCTCTTGGCCACGATCCAACGGGCATCGGACACTGGGGTGCGCCAGGACGTCACCGACGACGAACACAGCGTGGGCCGGTGAGCGACCCCGTCCCGTTGCCGATCGTGGCTTGCGGAGACCCGGTCCTTCGCCAACCTGCTGAGCCGGTGGACCCCGCCGACCTCGGTACCCCCGAGCTGCACCGTCTTGTTGCGTTGATGCGGACGACCATGGAGGCCGCACCGGGGGTTGGTCTGGCCGCCCCTCAGATCGGTGTGGCGCTCCAGCTCGCCGTACTTCAAGACGGCCCGGAGAGTTGGGGACAGTTGAGTGAGAAGGATCGATCGGCCCGGGAACGCAACGCGCTGCCCTTCACCGTCTTGGTCAATCCCACCCTCCAGCCGGTGGACGATGACGACCTAGTCAGCTTCTACGAAGGGTGCTTGAGCGTTCCCGGGTTGACCGGAGTCGTTGCCCGACACCGCGCCGTCCGGGTTCAGGCGCTCGACGAGCATGGTCAACCCCTCGACGAGATCTTCTCGGGGTGGGCGGCCCGCATCGTTCAGCACGAGCTCGACCATCTGCTCGGCTACCTCTATCTCGACCGGGTCGAGACCAGATCGTTGTCGACCATCGAGAACTACACCCACCGATGGGCTGGGCGATCGCCCACCGATGCGGCCGAAGCGCTTGGATTCGCCCTGTCTCCTGCGAACGGACTTTCCTAGTAAGTGTGGCGATGCGAACCGTCCGGGGTCTCTGCGAAGAGGCAGCCACCGAAGACGTCGTCCTGACGACGTACTCCCCACTCGTGGCGACGCGGTGAGTGGCCCAGTCGTTACCGAGATTGCCACCGCTCACGCCAAGACACCGCGCGCTGCGCGCTGCGCTGGCCGGCGCGACAGCCGAACGCTACCGGGTAACCGGTCGGCTCACGAGGACGAGGACCTGGGCCGGATAGGTGCGTTCGGGCTGATAGGCCTTCGACGGCTTCGCCGGTACGGACCTCGCGGTACCCCATCGCTCACACAATGTGCGCCTGCCCTCACTCGACCGCCGCGCCCGGCGCCCGCGCTCATCGGGGTTCGGCTCGTCGCGCAACGATGTCACGACGGCGGGTCGAAGCCTGAGCGACTCGATCGAGTTTCCTGTCTCGCCTAAGTTCTGCTCGCTGGTGCGGCAATCGAGCCGTCCCCCCGAGCACAGAAGGACATCCATGAGCCACTATCTTGACCCAGAGGACCGCTCCTATACCGCAGTGTACAAGCAACAGACACCTGACATCCTCAAAGCTTTCGGGGACTTTGACCAAGCGGTCTTCGCGACCGAAGGCCGCGAGATCCCGCTCAAGTATCGCGAGCTCATCGCCCTCGGTGTCGCGCTGACAACCCAATGCGCGTACTGCATCGACGCGCACAGCAACAACGCGGTCCGGGCTGGCGCAAATCAGGCCGAACTCGCTGAAGCGGCCTGGGTTGCCGCCGCGTTACGTGCCGGAGCGGCATACGCACATGGACGCCTTGCGTTCAAACTCACCGATCACGATCATGCGCATTGAGGCTGGGTGGCGCGATTTCGGGCCTGGTCCCAGTGTTCGGGCTCGAATCCCTCGGACCCCACGAAAGGGCTACGACCTAACGCACTGGAGTCGTCCTTCCCATTGACCGCGATGTGCAAAGGATGGGCGAGGCTCGCCTCCCAGTCGATCGCATGCTCCCGCGTCGAACCTTTTGTAGCTCTCTTGGCCATCCGAGATAGGCGAAGTCAGCAGAAAAGGCTTAGCCCTGGGTCACGACGTGGGTAGGCCGCAAGCGCACGGTGACCCGGTCTTCGAGCGGCCCTGGGAAGCTAGCGAGGTCAGTGCCGTAGGCGGCCAGGACAGCCTGCAGAGTGACCAACTCCGGGTCCGGATCGATCGTGACGTCACCACGCACTTCGAGGGTGCGGTACGGGTTGGCAGGGTCGGCGGCAAAGACCGTCCCCTGCGGGCGAACCCGCAAGTTCTTCAACTTTTGACGGACGCCCGTCAGTGAGGTCACCACCGAGTCGCCGTCCAGTACCACCCAGACGTAAGTGACCTGGGGGTAGCCGGTGGGGCCTATCGTTGCCAGGGCAACTGGGATCGGGGTTTCGAGCAAGTCGCGATGCGACACCGGAATGATCACTTCGGCCATTTGCGCAGCATAACCCCGCCGATTCGATCTCTGGACGGCCTCACGACGTCAACGCCACGGAGCCAGGAAAGGCGCGTTCGACGCCGTGGCGTGCCGCCCGGCTAATTGCCCCTTATTGCGGACTGCTCTATTGCGCGACCAGAATCGGTCACTGCAGGGTAATCCGCCCCTAGCGCTTGGTTCGTGCGATAACGTTGGGTTATCTCAATCCGTGGACAGCTGACGTTAAGAATCAATCCTCGAACATCGACTTAGCAGCCCTGGACCGTTGCCAACCATCGAAGCCGAGCTAACACCGCCCACCAACGGGCGTCGCTTTCAATAGTGCGGAAACCGAGCGTTCTGAGTTGTCGATAACCGCCGCTGCCCGAGAGCCGGCGTGCGTGTGCCTATGAGGCGCTGCCCTCGCAGCTCGAGGTCGATGCTCTTCTCGCGCAGGCCCGGATTGGCTGCTCATGGGACACTTGTCAACGATGACGGGGCGAACACTCCAGGCAAGTTGGTTCGAAGAGAGTCAGCGTGAGCACGTGGTGGGTTCCGCCAACGTTGCGGGGCTACCGCCGATCATGGCTCAGCACCGACATCCTGGCCGGTCTGACGCTGGTCGCCGTGGCCGTTCCGTCGCAGATGGCCACAGCGCAGTTGGCGAACGTCCCCGTGGTCGTCGGACTCTTCGCCTTCGTCGCGGGCTCCTTGCTCTACGCCGTCCTCGGAACGAACCGTCACCTGTCAGTTGGCGCGGACTCCACCATCGCGCCGGTGCTCGCCGTCGGTGCCGCCTCGGTTGCAGCGGTAGGAACTGCCGGTTATGGCTCAGCCTTGGCGTTGACCGCCCTTCTGGTCGGCGGTGTGCTCATAGCCCTCGGCCTCTGCCGTCTCGGGTGGATCGCGGAATTCCTCTCCACCCCGGTGATCACCGGTGTCCTGGGCGGAATTGCCGTCGAGATCGTCGTTCGCCAGATCCCGATCATCATGGGGGTGGCCGACACCGGAACCACGACCATCGGGCGGATCCGCCAAGTGCTCGACCAATGGCACCAGGCCAACTTCTGGTCGGTGAGCATCGCCGCCATGGTTCTCCTCATCATCATCGGTGCGGAGCACATCAACTTCCGGCTCCCCGGGGCACTGTTCGGATTGATCCTCTCGACGGTGGCTGTCAGCGTGCTCGGGTTGGCCACTCACCACGGCGTGGCCGTGGTTGGTCCGCTCCATAGCGGCTTTCCGCAACCCCGCTTGCCATCTGCTTCGTGGTCCGAACTCCGCCGGCTGCTCGCCACGGTGCTCACGGTCGCCTTCTTGTGCGTCGCACAGACGGCGGCCACGGTCCGGACGTCGGGCGGCGCCACCAGTTCGACGCTCGGGAATTTCAACAGAGACCTGATCGGGGTCGGAGCCGGCAGCATCGCGGCGGGGTTTCTGGGTGCGCTCGCGGTGGACGCCAGCCCGCCCAACACGGCGATCACGACGGCATCAGGCAGCCGCTCCCAGCTCACCAACGTTATGGCCGCCGGCGCCGGGGTGTGCATCGTCGTCTGGCTGACCGGTCCCCTTGCAAGGGTGCCACTGGCTACGTTGGCGGCCACTCTCGTGTACGTGGCCACCAAGCTCTTCCGGACGGGCGAGCTGAAGAGGATCCTCCGGTTCAACCGAGTCGAGTTCGCGTTGGCCGGCGTGACGCTGGGCGTCGTTGCCGTGGTCGGGATCGAACAGGGCGTGCTGGTGGCGATGCTCCTCTCGCTGGCCGACCGAACCCGGCGGAGCTTTCGTCCCCGCGACGCCGTCTTGGGACGCGAGCCAGGTTCCGACCACTGGGTGCCGATCGACATTGGACGTCCGACCGAGCAGATCCCCGGGGTCCTCGTTTACCTCGTGTATGCCCCCCTTTGGTACGGCAACGCTGATTACATTCGGTTGCGGATCCTTCAGCTCCTCGACACCGCCCCCGAGCCCAGGCGGACGGTGGTCCTCGATGCCGACGCAATGTCCGACATCGACTACACGGGACTTCAGGCCCTAACGGGACTGTCCACCGAACTTCGCCGTCGCGGGGTGGCCTTCGGAATAGCCCGGGCGTCAAACCTGGTCCACCACGATCTCAGGCACGGCGCCCTCCTCCAGCAGATCGGCAGCGACCACCTCTTCAGCTCGGTCGCCGACGCAGTCACCGCGCTGGCCCCCCAATCTTGAGCACTCTCAACGGGGGCTCTAGTGAGGGAGGCCACTGGCTCGGTCGGCGCATCCTCGCTATCAACAATAGGAACTGATGATCGCGCCCGATTTGGTTCTCGATGGTTGCGAGAATCGCCGACCTATTGCTAGCGCGATGCGTGCAGCGTAATTGCTATCGCCCCTGCCATGATCGGCCTGCAGCTCGATCGAGTGACCTTCCTGGCCAACAAGAAGGACGACGTCGACCTGGGGCTCGAACTGCGACTGGAGATGCGCGGAGTCGATAGGCCTTTTTTTGACTACCGATCGGACTCAGGGAGGGTTGCGATCCGTCGAGCGAGATTGACCGCATGATCACCCAGTCGTTCGTAGAACCGCGCCAGTAGGGTGACCTGAGCGGCGATCGCGGTCGGCATCGCTTCGGCGGCGACCTCGGCGGTGAGGCGGTCGTGGAGGATGTCAATCTCCTCGTCGTCTTCGTCGAGCGCGACACCTTGTGCGCTCCGATCGGCGTAGGCGTCAGCGGCGGTGCGCCACATCCCGAGCGCCACCTCGGTCATCCGTTGGATGATTCCTCGGCTGAGCGGACTCATGTCCGTTCCCAGGTGCTCCACCGCCCGCTGGGCTATGTGCTCCGCCAAGTCGGCGCTGCGCTCCAGCTCGGGGAGCATGAGGAGAACGCCCACGAGATGACGGAGCTGGTTCCCTTGGGCGACAAATGCGTCAATCTGATCCCACACGAGGCGCTCCACCTGGTGTGTGAGATCGTCGATCTCCTGATCTGCATCTACGACCGCCTGCCCAGCGACGGGATCGCCGCCCAGGAGGGCGTCAGTCGCCTTGGCCAGGGCCTCTGAGACTCGGGCAAAGGTGACGGCGATAAGTACGTCGACATCGGCAGTCGACTGGTCCTCGTTCACCGGGTAACCATACCCACTGTGTCACCTAAAGTTCGCGTTGAGATTACCCTCCTGTCACTATTAGATCACTCTCTCGTCACCTAAGGACACGAAGATTTCACCAGGTCAAGGGACGGGAGGGGCGTGCTCAGCTCGGAGGGTCGAGGGGGCATTACGGGAGACATTGGCGCGCCCAGCACGCTCCCAACCAGGTCAACCGTCACCGATCTGTTAAACGGGGCTCCCCTTAGCCGGTTCCATCGGCGGGCCGTACTGGTGTCGGGTGTTGGGTTCTTCACCGACGCCTACGACCTCTTCGTCATCAGCACGGTTGCGCTCCTCGTCAAATCGCAGTGGCACCTGAGTACGACCCAGACCAGTTGGGTCACCGGGGCAGCCATCCTCGGGGCGTTCGTCGGGGCCTTCGTCTTCGGTCGGATCGCCGACGTCCTGGGCCGCAAGAGCGTCTACATCCTGGTGGCGGCCATCATGATCGTCGGTGCCGTGGCTTCGGCCTTCGCGCCAGGCTTCATCTGGCTGGTCGTGTTCCGCTTCATTCTCGGTCTCGGTATCGGTGGCGACTATCCGGTGTCCGCCGTGCTGATGAGCGAGTACTCGAACCGAGACGACCGGGGCAAGCTCGTTGGGCTTGTCTTCTCGATGCAGGCGTTGGGGCTGGTGGTTGGTCCCCTAGTCGGGTTGACCCTGCTCTCCTCGGGACTCGAGCACGACTTCGTCTGGCGGATCATGCTTGGCCTCGGAGCCGTTCCCGCCGCCGGTGTCATCTATCTGCGAGCCAAGATGCCCGAGTCTCCTCGCTTCCAGGCGCAGGTCCGAGGCAACGCGGAACGGGCGAGCCGAGAGCTGACAGCCTTCTCGAATGGCACAGTCGGCACGACAAATGCTGCCGAGAACACCCGCCGACTAGGCCTTTGGGCGTTCCTCTCCGATCGCCGGATGCTGACGCTCCTCTTAGGCACGGCGGGCACTTGGTTCCTGTTCGACTACGCGTACTACGGGAATACCCTCTCTCTGCCCGCAATCCTCAAGGGCATCGATCCTCATGCAACGCTGGAGGCGAAGCTGGCGTGGACCCTCGGCATTTTCGTCATCTTCGCCGTACCGGGCTACCTGCTGGCCGTCCTGAGGATGGATCGGATCGGTCACCGCAGACTCCAGCTCATTGGGTTCTCGGTGATGGCCTTGGCCTTCGTAGCTCTCGGAGCCGTGAAGGGTCTCACGACCACCGTGCCGCTGTTTCTCGTCGTCTTCGGTGTCAGCTACTTCTTCATCGAGTTTGGTCCGAACACCACAACGTTCGTGCTCCCGTCCGAGGTGTTTCCGGTCAACATGCGAACAACCGGGCACGGGATCGCGGCAGGCATCGGCAAGCTTGGGGCGTTCATCGGAGTGTTCCTGGTTCCCCAGTTGCAGAAGGACATCGGACTTCGAGGAATGTTGATCGTCGCGGGCGGCGCCTCGGTGCTTGGGTACCTCCTCACCTTGGTGCTACCTGAACCAGCCAAGCGAACGCTCGAAGACGTCTCGGGTGAAGACGACGGCGTCGGGGTTCGTATCAGCGGCAGAGTAGCCTCGTGCGGCATCAATCCCGCCGAACCTGATACCGAACCTGGGGCTATTGCGCTCACCTCCTGACGGGCCAGGGCAATTGACGGGACGCGCGATAAAGACCGCTTATCGTGGATTGTCTCTGGAGCGCGATAAGCATTGGTCATCGCCGCTCCGGCACCGTGGTGACGATAGGTACTGGTTATCCACGTCAGCGATAGGTACCAGCTGTCGTGAGTATCGACAAGTGGTACCTATCGGTATGCGCGATAACAGGCCAAGTTTTGCCCAAAAGGGATAATCCAGCCGGCCCCATCCCAACCGTTGCGCAAGAACAAGTGGCCATATCTTTCTGGCTCGCTCTCGCCTCGTTGAAGACGTTAACCGGACGGAGTGGTGATTTCCCTCCGTTCGGGTCCACGAGACTACGTCGTTCGCAGGAGATCTCGCGGCTTGGATCGGGTCGCCACCATCGCTGGTGTCACGGCGATGAGATTCGCAACTAGGAGCACTCCCACTACCAGGCCAGCGATGAGCCAGATCGGCACGACGGAAACTGGCACCGCTCCTAGATTGTTTGCGAATGCATGCCATACGACTCGGCCGACCACCACTCCTACTGGGACACCTATCACAATGCCCCCTGCGGCCATCGCAGTAGCCTGCCAGGCCACGACCGAGGCAACCTGGCTGTTCACGAATCCCACCACCTTCAACAGACCGACCTCTTGTCGGCGCCGCGACACGCTTACAACCAGCAAGTGGAGCAGCGTGGCGGCGCCGAACACGGCCAAGATCGCGCCGAATATGAGTGGGAAATTGACCGCTTCGCCAAAGTTGATGAGTGAAGTTGGGGTGACGGCGAGGGTGGTGACCGACCGGTACCGGTTGAAGAAGTGTTCAATAGCTGCCTGACCCCTCGGACCAGCTACGACGCTGGCCAACACGCCGCCGTTGGCCGACTCCCCTACGTCTTGTCGACAGGCAGCTCGGTTGGGGCCCGGAGGACACGCAGCGTCCTCATAACCAGCCAACGTCAAGACCGCGCCGGAACCCAAACTCACAGCGTTGCCGAGCACGGGGAGCGACATCTGAGCGACGACCCGGAACGGCACGGTTCGTCTGACGCCTGCGACCGACGACACCGTGACCTCGACGACGGAACCGATACGGGCACCCACCTGACGCATCGTCGTCGCGCCGAGGCCAACCTCTCCGCCCGCGTTCGGAACGTGCCCGTCCACCGTCGGCACGAGGAGCTGACCCCGGATCGCCGTTCCGGCGATAGCCCCTACTACCACCTTGTTGATCGAAATGGCGGGAAGGGCGATCCCCTGGGTGATCCCGGTGACGGCGGGGTCATGTTCAAGGCTCTGCAAAAGCTTGGGGTCCGGCGTCCCACCACTATTCGGGTTCGAGATATTGAGCTGAAAAGGGTCCCCATACAACTTCGGCGTGGCCGTGAGGTGCGAGAGGCTGGCGCCAAACACGGCCGTGCCACACAGCGCGACGACGGCCAGCACGGTGCCAAGAAGGGCACTACCCACCGGTACGCTGGCCTCGCCACTCCTCCGCTCGACCGCGTTGCGGACACCGATCACAGCGCTCAGCGGTGCTCCGATCGACCACAGATATCCAGCCAACTTAGAAGGCGAGGCTGAGAACATCCGGTCCTCAGGCCGGGAGCTACGCGCCGCCCGGACGGAAGGCCAGACGCCAAGAGCACATACCACCACGACCGTGGCGAGCGCGCCAAGTATGAGCACGAGTCCATCGAAGGAGATCCCCGTTGAGCTCTCGGCGATGCGCGCCTCGCCGAGTGGTGCGATGGGAGAAAGGATCGTGGCGATCGCCACGGCCCCGAATGCCCCAGCCAGCCCCACGATGAGGTTCCTCGCGGTGCCGAGCACCACCAATTGCCGACGTTCTACCCCGAGCGCAACCAACGTCGGGAAATCCTCGCTTTCCGTGATGCTCTGCCGACCCAAGGCTTGACCGATGACCACCAAGCCGACCAGTGCGGCCAGCCCGGCCAGCAGCCACCACCCGAGAGCCTGCGGGTGGATCGACGTTTCGACCGAGGCGATTTGAGCATCTTCGTTCTGCGTGAAGACGGTACCCCCAATAGCGCTGGTCGCCACGTCGAATGAGGACAAGTCGGCAGCTCCTCGGCGGAGGCGGACGAAGTACACATAGCCCGTGGCCGTGTGTGGAAGCACCTTGCGCTTGAAGGCTTGAGAGGCGTAGAGGGTGTAGGAGGGAGTACTGCCAGATGGGAAATCGAACTCGGTAGCAACGAACCCGACCACCCGCAACGGGACTGTGGGCCCGGTGGGCTTGGGTTCCGCCCCAGTCGCGCTGTTGTACGCGGACGATTGCGACGGGGCGTAGAAGGGTACGTCGATGATGGTCCCGAGTTGCACTCCTTCGTCTTGTCGGAGGGTGTACGTGGCCAGTACTTCGTCGGGGTTCGACGGATTTGGCATGCGCCCCGACACTAAATTGAAGGCCGGCCTTCCCTGGCTGGGGAGAACCTCCACACCGAAATAGGAGGGGTTGAGCGGGTGGGTACACGCACACCTGGGTTGACCGTTGTCGGGGCCAAAGGATTCCGTTACCGCGCTGACTTCGGGAAGCCGGGGAATCTCGGGAGTACGCTGCGTGGCGTACACCTCGGCGTCGAAGCCACGGGTTGCCACGAATGACGGGAAGGCCGATTCCGTGCGCCGGCCAGCGGCCGCCGCGGCCATGATGACCCCACCAACCAGACTGATCAGGATTGCAATGGCCAGCCAGGATCGCCATCGGTGCCGCAACTGTGCCCAAAGCACTAACCCGACGATGCCCAACAATGACCTCCTCGCCTCAGTTTGGCTCATTCTGGTGGCCCGCTAACGGATCGCCCAGGTTGCTAGCTCGTGGTCTGATCTCGTGGTAGCACCAATCCTCCCAAGGCGATCGACGAAACTACGAACGGTCAGGCAATCATTCGGAGGATGAGGGAGACGAAGTGCAGAAGAAAGCCGACGAGCGGGAGCACGATCGCGGGCTCAATCGCTGGCAAGAGCGCACTTCCAAGCCACTGAGCTGCATTAATGGTGATCTGTGACGCATGTGGCCTGGGCCTGAGTTACCCGACCGAACGGGCAACGGGGTGCGGAGACCAGTCCCTGGCGTCGGGTGGGCGCGCTAGCAGCGGTGGATACGAGGTGCTAGCCGCAGGCGAGATCGCCTCCGCCACAGTCCCGCGGGTCCCTACGGCCCAGATCGCTGACGACAGCCCCTGCTCAGCCTCTCCGGCAACGGGCGCCGCTCAGGCGCCGCCGTCGGAGGTGACCAGGCGGTCGAGTCGGTTGAGGGTCTTCTCCATGTTCTGCTGAGTGCGCCTGGCCATGCCCGTGAGCTTGATCAAGGCACCGCCGCGCATGGTGGTCAGGTCGTAGGTCTCGACGACGCGGGTGCTGCTGTCGGCAGGGAAAAGCTCGTAACGCCAGGTCGGGCCACCCTTGTTGCGCCAGGCGACGACCCGGCCCTCGTCGAACTCAGTGACGATCGGGTTGGTCTTGTAGGAGATCCGGTTGCGCATCGACATGCCGAAGCTTTCCCCAAGGACCAGCCGCCGTTCGGTCCTTGTCGCCGTCACGGTGCCGGAGCCGTCGATGACGGAGTGCTTAGCCGGGTCGACCAAGACGTCGAAGATCGCCTGGGCAGGGGCGGCGATCACGCGCTCGGCGCTGACGATATCGGAAGTAGTCACGGCCTCAGCCTGCCATAACGGGTTCCCACAGGCGTCGTCCAGAGCGGTGTGGGCATACTCCCAGGGTGAGGGGGGTTACAAGACAGCGATGGCCTTCCCCATCTATACGGATCAGCAATTGCAATTGCGCGATAAGTACCAAACATCGAGAGGTTCGATCATTTGCCCCTTATCGCATAGGGCGATCAAGTGGTGACACGACCGATAAGAACCTTTTATCAAGAGGCACAAATCGAAGCTCATCGCGGTTCTGGCATTGTGGCGCCATTGGTGCCGGACAAGGGAGCGACGAACGCTCTAGAAAACCGGCGTAAGCAGCGGCACAAACAGCCAACGGACGGTGGGCGTCCCGTGAGCCAGTCACTGCTTCAGGAGCCCTGCCCCCCTCAGGGCGGCGCCGCCCCCGGAGGGCCCTGTCGATCGATGGGCCGCCCGGGGTGGCAGCGGTGAGCGACCACATCATCCAGGTGTCGTCGCGGAAGATGCCGCGACCAGTGACCAGCATCCGAACCCTGCGCCGAGGGCCGGCAGCAGCGCAACGACATCGAAGCAACTTCTCCGCGACAACGGTTGCTCAGGCTCTGACGCTCACCTAGCGCGTTCACGTCGGCTCGTTCCACACCATCGAGAGCGAGTCCCTCACGACTGGTCGCCAACACGACCACGCCCGGACAGGAGCGCTCGACGCGTCCGACGAGCTCCGCCACCGCGTCGAGGAGGTGTTCGCAGTTGTCGAGGATCAGCAGCAGCTGCTTGGTGCTGAGAAACTCGCCATTGCCTCCTCGGTGCTCTGCCCGCTCCGGGCCGAAACCCCGAACACCGAAGCCACGGCGTCGGGGACCCCGATCACATCGCGCACCAGTTCAGGTACTGGCCGTCGACGACCACCCCTTCACCGGTGCGGATTCCCATCCGCACCGGTAGCGCGCCGGTATCATCCGGCCATGACTCGTCTGCCAAACCGCGTTGGGCTCGAAATCAGCCAGGGAGCTGCGGTCACCTGCTGAAGGCTCACGGACAGCGACAACGTCGCACAGCGAGCGTGTCCGAGGGTTGCCGCAGCCGTCAGTGCGCCTCGGAAGAAAGGCTGGCGAGGCACTCGTCGATGTGCACACGAGCGAAGGCGGAGGCCCGGTCTCGGTCCATGGTCTGACCTTCGGCCCTTAGCCGGCGTATTCGCGCGACTCACCGAGAGCCTCGACGACGAGCTGTGTCGCCTCACGGCGCACTTGGGCCATGAACTCGAGGAAGCGGTTCGGGCCGCCGACGTCCGATTGGGCGGCGTCTCGTGGCGGGAGGCTTCCGCGGACGGCGCCTTGTAGGACTGCAGCAGCCTCCGGTTGTGCTCCGGCGAGGCCGTGCCCGACAACGTTATGGGCCCGGCGACGTACTCCAGTGGATTTGCACCCGATCTGCGGTCGACCATGAGGAAGGCGCTAGCAGCGCGCGGTGTGCTGCGGGCCAGTCGCCGAGACTCCCGTGGGCGACGAAGCTGAAGAGAAGATCGAGCGGCCTCTCGCCCGCTGAGGCGTCGGCCTCTCGGAGGAGCGTTGCGGCCCGGTCGGGATCGCTCGGGGTGATCCGAGTCAGACAACGCTTGCTCGTTCGGTCGCTCGACATTGAGAGGCCGGCGGTGTTAGAAGAGGTGTCAGAAGTGGCGTCCGTAGGGTAGGCGACTGTTGGTGCTTCAACATGGAGGCCACGCAAGAGCGCCGATTCGCTATGGCCGATGCCGTGATCGACGGGTCGATGATCCTGGCACCTGCCCGACCGCAGGTTCGGGCAGGTCTACATCTACCGGCTCCTAGAAGGCGTCGTCTTAGACGACACCGGTCTGTTCAACAAGACGCTCCAAGAAAGGGTAGGACTTCTACAACCTCAGCGGGCAACACGGTGCCTTCGGTGGCCAGAACCCCTACGAACGACCAAGAAGAACGACCAAGAAGCAAGACAACGAATCTGGCCAGCGCCTGACCACCCCTTCGTGAGGAGCACAAGTAGCGACCGCTGCAGACATCTCGCCGGGGTTCCGGGACCAGCAGCAGAGGTTGTGGCCGACCTCGCTACGTGCAGCACGCCTAGCAATTAAACTGGTTGACTCCGGCGGCCATCATGAATACGCTGACAATGGCGGCATCAACAGATCGGCGGAAACCAATCGTGCGGCGGAAATACGGATGGCTACTCTGAAGGGCTAGTTCCGCGTCTGTTGTTGGCGGGGAATTCTCTGAACCACTTGGCACGAAGGTGCTCACCTTCGCTGATATCTCACACTCAATACCCCGAAGGAGATATCTCGCCGTGGTGACTCTCCGGCGTTTTCCAAAACCGGCGGTTCCCCAGCGTTGGCAAGTGTGGGGTGGTGGCATAACTAACCATGAAGAATTCGCGTTCACATTATCTGGCACGGATAACGATATCGGCGCAGTCATATCTGATGTGACCGTTTACGTTGAGCAGGGTCCTTTCGATCCCCTCAATCCGAACAGCGACCGAGTTACAACATCACGCTGAGTGCAGTAGACCAATTCGCAAATCCAGTCAATCACGAGATCCGGGGAAATTTCGAAGGCAACGGAAGCCGGCAACCAACAGCGCTGGCGCACTAATCCGGCACTTCGGACGTCGGGGAACCGGGTTCCGATGCGTATCAGTTTTAACCCGAAATGGGGCTGGACCGTCTGTTTTTGGATATATAGGGTCGTTTCGGGAACTGAGAGAGGCGGGGTGCGAACATGAGTCTGTCGCTGGTGATCGGACTTCACCCCTCGGCGCCGACCGACGAGGCGTCGTTCCTCGGCTATCTCGCCGGCCTTACGATCACCGCGTATCAGGTCGACTTCCAGAATCCGACCACGGCACCGGGTCCACCGCACACCGAGATCGGCATCGCCCAGTACGCGGCGCCGAATGGTCCCCAGATCTTCCAGCTGATCGATGGCGTGACGCCGCAAGCGGCTGCGGCGGCCGTGATCGAGGTGCCAGCGGCGATGGCGGCGCAATTCGATGTGCCCGAGCCCCTGATCGACGTGGTGCTGGAGGTCACCCGCGGAGCGACGACGATCGTCGACAACGACATGAACTTCGACGTCCAGCTCGACCCGGTGGTGACTCCCGCCGGGCCCTTGCTCTCGCTCGACGGGGTCGCGGTGGGCCTGTACCTCACCTTGCCTGACCCCAGCCTGCCTGCGGGCTACCTCGCCGCGGCGCCAGGAGGCGGCCCGCCGACCTACGCGCAGCTGACTACGGCGGTGACCGCGATCCTCGCCGAGGATCCGGGCGGCGCCATCGACACGGCCCAGCTCTCGGCCGAGCAGTGCCTGCACATCGCGCGCGAGATCGTTGCAAATCGGACCGTGACCCCCCTGCCGGCGCCGATCATCAACTCTGGCCCGGACAGCGGCTCCCCAGACGTAGGCGCCCTCTACACCCTCCCAGTGCCGGCCACCATCACGACTGCCGACACCGACCGCCACACCTTCGAATCCTCGCTTCTGGCCTATTACAGTGAGCTCGGCGCCGACGCGACGACGATGGCCGGTTACGTGTTCGCGTGGTCGACCGCGCAGCTGAATGCGCAGATGAGCGCCGGGGCGATTGCGCCGATCGGGACGTCGGCTGCGCTGACACTTCCCGTCCTCCCGCCGACCTCGGCGGACCTGAGTCAGGTTCCCGAGGCCACCCTGATCCTAACCGCCGTGAACCCGCAGTTCGCGGTCGACGCCGAATTCTTCTATGCGCTGACGGCGGGGATGCCGACGGCAGTGTCGGCATCGGATCGCTACGCCGTTACCACGGGCTATTCGGAGGCGACCTCGGCGGCCCAGCTCGAGCTGGCGCTCGAGTCGGGCCTGCTCGCCCCGGGCCTCGCCCTCACACCTCTGATGGCGGCTCGCCGGTTGGCGGCGCTCGGGGGCGCTCGCACCTCGGGCCAGCTCGCGGGGCAGCCGGCGTTGCCGGCGACCGACCCAGCATTCCCGCTCGTACAAGCCTGGCTCGGCTCCGCCGATCCGATCGGGTGGCAGAACCTCCTGTATCCCGACGGTCCGATCTGGGACAGCCTGCTCGCGGTGCCGGCGAACGCCGGTTCCTACCTACGCCTGGTCGTGTGCGCGCTCACCGGCTTCGACGGCCTGACCCTGACCGCGTTGATCGCAGCGATCGCCCCAACGGTCGCTGCCGGCGGCTTGGGCGTCGCGAACGTGGGCGAGCTCGCCACGGTGACCGCTAGCGAGTGGACGGCGTTCCTTACCGACAATCCTCAGTACATCCCGGGCTTCACCCAACCACCGGGGACGATCGTCGACCCCAGCGACCGGATCGCCACGTTCATCCGTTTCCTGTCGCACTTCTACGTGGTGCCACCCGGGAACCCGGCCACGTCGGCACCGACGCCCGCGGAGCTGCCGCTGCTCGACCGCTACGGCTTCGATCCGATCGCGAGCTTCCTGGTCGAGTATCAGGCGCTGACTGGGTCCCCGTACACGTTCGGGGTCAGCTCTCCTGATGACGCCGCCGCGCGAGGAGCGGTTGCGGCCGTGTTCCCCGGTGAGGTCGAAGCGCAGGAGTGGCTGCTGCAGGCGCTAGCGGTGCTGCGCGATCTCGCCTTCGTCACGAGCGGCCTGGTGGCGGCACCGAACGAGACAGCGCTCGAGTTCTCGATCATGGAAGGGCTGTTCGCTCGCGGATTCACGAGCATCGCCTCGATCATCGCCCTCGACGAGGCCGACTTCGCTTACGCGCTCACCGGCAGCGTCGCCTTCCAATGGGCGAGTCAGATTCTGGATCAAGGCCGGCGGCTCGCTCGGTCCGCCCGCGCCCGCGCCGGGCTCGTTCAAGCCCGTCAACCCCGGCGGGCTCCGTGACTGCATCCCGCCGCCCGAGCTCTCGCCGCTCGGCCCGGTCGAGTACCTGCATGAGCTGCTCGAGGCGGGCCCGGGCTCGACGTGCGCGCAGCCGGCGGTGAGCGCGGACAGCTTCGGCGCGCTGTTGCTGGGGCGCCGCGGAGACCTCGGGAGCCTCGCGGTGACCCGCGCCAACCTCGAGACGCCACTGCCTGTGGTCGACCTCGTCAACGAGTGCCTGGAGTACCTCGCCGCGCAGGTCGCGGCGTCGGGCGGCTCGGTCAGCGGCGTCGGCGGCGTCGTCTACGACACGGCGCGGCACGAAGTACGCGATCACTTGCTGCGCCCACCGGGGACCCCGCCCGAGCCGGGCGAGCCCTACCACCACGACCCTGCGGCGCTGTTCGGGGCGCTGCCCGAAAATTCGACCCCGGCGAGTTCGGCCGCCGAGCCGTCGGCCTATTCGGCGCTTGCCCACGCCTACAGCTCGCCCGAGCTCCCCTACGCCCAGCCGCTGGACGTCTCGCGCTCCTACCTGTCCGCGCTGGGGATCACGCGCGCCGAGGCGATGCGCCGCTTCCGGGCGCGGATCACCGAGTTCGTCCTCGGCCCCGACCCCGTGGGGTTCGACAGCGCCGTGTGGCGCTATCCGCTGCGGCGCGACATCGCCCCTGAGTACCTCGAGCTCGCCTACGACGAGTATCTGCAGCTGTTTGCCACGCCGGTCTCGACCACGGCGCCGCCACCTGCCGGTGAGCTAGGCGTGTGGCAGCTCTACGGTTTCGCCAAGCCGGTGTCAGGTTGGATCAACACCGTCCTGCGCGTCAGCGAGTTCCTGGGCCGCACCGGGCTGAGCTACTGCGAGTTCGTCGAGCTCGCCAACTGCGGGTTCGTCCCCATGCACCTCGCGGCACGGCCACCGGAACCGTTCGCCGACTGCGAGCCGTGCCACCTCGACGAGCTCAAGATCGCCTTCGGTCCGGGAGTCACACCCGTCGACGCACTGATGGAGCTCGCGGTGTTCATCCGCCTGTGGCGGCTGCTCCAGCGCACCCGCTGCGCGCGCTACACCTTCGCCCAGCTCGCCGACATCTGTGAGGTGCTCGGGCTGTTCGTGGGCGGAGCGATCAACCCGGACTTCATCCCGCAACTCGTGGCCCTGCAGATCCTCCGCGACGAGCTGTGCCTGCCCCTTGCGCCCCGGCCAGCGCCCCCCGGGGCGACCGGGGTCGAGCGGACCCCGCTGCTCGCGCTGTGGGTGGTACCAGCCGCAGGCACGCAGTGGGAGTGGGCGCTCGGCGAGCTCCTCGCACGCCTTCCCGACTACGCGACCGCGCATTATGACTCTCGCCGGGATGAACCCGACCTGGTCAAGGTAATCGCCGCCAACCTCGACCCGCTCTCGCAGCTCGCCGGCTTCGATCCGGGCGTGGCAACCGACACCTGGCATCACACGCCGACGCGCACGCTGCGCTTCGTCGAGGTGCTCGCGAAGCTCGACGCATCCCTGTTCACCACCAGCAGCCTCGAGTTCCTGTGCACCGCAGCTCCCCACCTCGACGGAGACGACCCCTTCCCGCTACAGAGCCAGGAGGAGGCGCACGATGACCCGCTCGGGCTGCCCCTCGAGGATGGCCGCGGCTCGCTGTGGGACCTGCGCCGTGAGCTGCTCGCCGTCGAGCTCGATGAGCGCGAGGTGCAGCGCTGGACGTGGCTGCGCATTGACGCGGCCCTGCGCGGGGAGTTCGGCTATGACCCAGGCGTCGGACCCGACCCGCTCACCTCGCTCGCTCAGCACTGCTTTCCTGGCGTACTCGAGCAAGCCGGCCTCGCCGTGCCCGCTGCCGATCGTCATTACAGCGTCCCGCTCGCGAGCACGACCCCCGGGATGTGGAACGCCGACCCCGACAGCCCGATCCACTACGGCAGCGGAGCGCTGGAGGCGATGCTGCCGCTCAGCGACGAGTCGATGCTCGCGCTCCTCGCCCGGCTCCGCCAGCTACTGGCCGGCGAAGCCGACGCGCTGCGTAACCTGTACTGGCTCCCGCGCGTGGACCTCGACAGCGTCGCGTTCCTGTTCGAGGACCCGCGCGAAGCCGATCGCCGCCTGCTCCAGGAGCCCGACGAAGAGCGCCGCTGGCACTACTTCCGCCGCAGCTTCGTGCTCGCTCGCGAGCGCTGCCGCGTCATCGCCCGGCACCTCGCCCGCCATGCCGGATCCCACGGCGACCACCACGAACCGGGCGAAGACGAACAGCAGCGCGCCTGGCTCGTTCTGCGCACCCTGTATGCCGACGGGAACACGGCCACAACTCCGTGGGAGGCGGCGCAGCCGTCTGGCGCCCCCCCGGCGGTGACCTGGCCGACCCCAACCGCGGGCGCCTTCGCGGCCCTGCTCGGGCTGTGCGGTACGGGCCTCGCCATCACCTACGCCCTCCCGGGAGGACCGCCGCTGTGGTCCGAGCAGTCGGGCCCGCTCGAGGGCTTCGGCGCGGCACGCGACGAGCGCAACGCCCCGCTGCCTACGCTGATACCCTCGATCGACCCGCCGCCCGGCGCTCCGAGCCCCCACATCGAGCTGCGCAACGGCTTCGCGCTCTCGGACCGCGACGATCGCGACCTCGGCGGCGCCGAGGCGTTCGCGGTCACGTTCAGTGGAGTTCTGCTCGTCGAGCACGAGGGCCGCTACCGCTTCGCCGCCGGGGCGCCCACGGACGAGGGCGCAAGCCCAAGCGTCGAGCGCGCCGAGCACAGCGCCTGGCGGGTCACCCTCGTGCGCGGACAGCGCGAGTGGGTGCTGCTCAGCCACGACTGGACCGGCCAAGCCAACACCGAGCACGAGGCCGAGCTCGACCTGCGCCGCGGCGCCTACGACATCACCGTCGAGTACGAGCGCCCCGAACCGCACTTCGACGACCCCGACGAGGTCCGCCGCCGCCACGCGGGCCTCCAGGTCAAGTACTCCGGGCCCGACACCCACGGCGAGCTCATGACGATCCCCCATCGCCGTCTGTTCATCGCCCAGCGCGATCGCCTCAAGACCGACACCGATCGCGGCGGGGTCGCCCTCCAGGCCCTCGCCAACAGCTACGTGAGCAGCCTGAGCGACATCCGACGCACCTACCAGCGCGCGTTCAAGGCGGTCCTGCTCACCAGTCGCTTCGACCTGAGCGCGCACGTTGCCGAGGACGGCCAGTCCGAGCTCAGCTTCATGCTTGCCCACAGCGAGCGCTTCGCGGGTTCGGACTTCTTCCGCTCCGGGGCAGCCTTCACAGAGCACCGGGCGCAGTTCGATCTGAACTTCCTGCCCGTGCTCGACAACTACTTCACGCCCCCGGGCGATGACCGCGCTACGCCCTCGGTGCCGCGCCAGGCGGCCCTGCGGGACTGGTGGGAGCGCCTGTTCGACTACAGCGAGCTCCGACGCGAGAACGCGCGCGCTCAGGCGGGCCATCGACACCCGCGGCTCTGGCGCCTGTTCGCAGCTGCAGCGGCCGCCAACCCCACCGACGTGATGCAGCTCATGCCCAACCTCGAGGTGCCGCTCGACCACAACGATCTCGTCCAACGCTACTCCGACCTCACGGCGCTGCTCGGCGAGCCGGAGCTCACGGCCGAGCACCTGCGCGACGAGCGCTGGCCGATACGCGCGTGGAAGGCGCAGCGCTGCCTCGCCGACGCGCTCGTACACGCCTACACGACCGAGATCACGGAAGCGCGGCCGGACCGGTGGGTCGCGGAGAATCCCTCGCTCGGCACTCCGTCGGGCAACGACGACCTGACCAAGTTCGTCGGCGATGTGCTGCTCGAGATGGGCGAGCCGCGCCGGTACCGGGACCTCCGGGAGATCGACGACGGCCTGCGCGAAAGGGCACGCCGACCGCTGCTCGCCTACCTGTGCACGCTCGATCGCGTCAAGCTGCCCGGGCCTCCGACCGCGTTCGCCCACCACCCCCGCGACCTGACCGACCTGTTGCTGATCGACGTCCAGGCCGGGTTGCGCGAGCGGGCCTCCCGGATCGACGACGCGGTCACCGCGGTGCAGGCCTTCGTCGAGCGTGCGCTCATGCGCCTCGAGCCCGGCGTCCACCTGGGCAAGGCGTTCCGCGAGGTGTGGGAAGCGCGCTTTCAGAGCTTCCGGGTGTGGCAGGCGTGTAAGCGCCGCGAGATCTACCCCGAGAACGTGATCGAATGCGAAGAGCACGAGCACGCACGTCGCCACGAAGCGTTCCGCCTGCTCGCCGACGAGCTCCGCGTCGGGGCGCTGAGCATTCCCGTGCCCGCCGGCATCCAGCACTGGGACGGGCGCCATCCGGCCCCGCACCCATGCCTGACCGTGCTCCAGGCCTCTGAGCCCTCGACCCTGCATCTCCCCGTTCCCCCGACCGGGCCGATCCCCGCCGACGCCGCGGTACCGACCGAGAACTTCGGCCTGCTCGGGCGCCCGGACCGCTCCGCTCGCAACTCGTGGCTCTCGCCGTTGCGGCCGACTCCCCAACCCACTGCGCCGCGCCGGGAACCGGAGCAGACGGAGGCCAAGGCCGCCCGGCCGCGTCGGACCAAGGCGAAGGCCGCGGCCAAGGCTTCGGCGCTCGCAGTCGTCGTGAAGCCGACCCCCGACCCCGACGGCCGGCTGCCGTACTGGATCGAGGCGGCGGTCGAGCTCGGCGTACGCTTCCTGCGGATCGCCGCGGCCGGTGAGCCCGCGGGCTCCGCCCTGCCCGAGCCGACCGAGGCCGCGGGGCCCTGCTGCTGCGAGTGCGGCAAGGTCCATCCTCCCCACGTCGACGAGTACTACTTCTGGCTGGCCAAGGCCCGGTACTTCGACACCCCCGCCTTCCAACAGGCCGACCTCACGAACCCCGACGGCCTGTCGAGATGGGAGGACCCGGCGACGTTCCCGACGCTCCTCGACTGGGAGTCCGGTCCGATGGTCCACCTGCACTGGTGCCGCGTACACAATGGCGAGTTCGGCCAATTGCGCCGCTCCAAGGATGGGGTAGCGCTCGACCCGGCGCTGCTCGCCACCCCCGGGCCGCCGATGCTCGAGCTCCAGGGCAGGCTGGCGGATTCGCTGGTGTTCGCCGTCGGCGCCGGGATCGTGCCGAGCTTCGAAGGCGACGGCGGCTTCGCGTGGCAGCCGCCCTACCCCGGCTGGAACGCGGACACCGGCTGGCGCTATGACCTTGCCGACGACGACGCGGAGCTGCTACCGCTCCTAGTCACCCCGACCCCTCCAGTCCTCGATCCCCCCGGGGTCGGCGGGCCACCGCTGTTCGGGGGCTTGGCCGCGTACCCGTTCTTCGTCTACGGCACTCCCGGCGCGTCGCTGATCCCACTCGGCCGGTTCGCACCGGCCACCGCAATCGCCGGCGCGCTGCGCTGCCACTGCCAGTTCGAGGACGCCGTGCGCTGGTACGAGCGCTACTACGACCCGTTCGTGTCCGATAATGAATGGGTCCCGCCCGCCCCGCCGCCGCACGTGGCGCGGGATCGCGCGGTCCTCCTCGACGTCCTCGAGACCCTGCTGTGCTGGGGCGATGCCGTGCTCGCCGTGCACGCCGACTGCGGACGCCCGAGCGGCAACTCGCCTGAGTTGGCGGCGCGGGCGCGTGTCATCTATGCCGCCGCGGGGCGCATCCTCGGGCCGACGCCCGTGAACGTGCTGCTCGAGCCGCCATCCGGTCCGCCCCCGAAGGTGGGTAGCTTCACTCCGCTCCCGGCGCCGCTCAATCCACGCCTGATGACGCTGTACATGCGCACCGCGGACCGCTTCAGCACGGTCCATGAGTGGGAGAACCGCGCTCGCCGGCGGTGGGGTGAGCTCGACCAGAGCATGTCGTTCTGGGGCGATGACCCGAGCCGCTGGGGTCACGACGACGACTGTCAGTGCGGGGCGTGCGGCCACTGCGGCGAGTGCGCGTGCTGCGCGCCCGGCCTGTGCGAGCTCGTGAGCCCTTACCGCTTCGACTACCTGCTTCCGCGAGCGATCGAACTGGCCGGCGAGGTCCACGGCCTGGGAGCAGCGCTCCTTGCCGCCTACGAGAAGGGCGACGCTGAGTTCATGGAGTCACTGCGCGCCACGCAGCAGCACCAGCTCCAGCAGCTCACGCTCGCAAGTCGCAAGGACCAGTGGCGCGACGCCGACTGGCAAGTGCAGGCACTCAAGCAGGCCCGCCTCAGCGCCCAGAACCAGGTCGCCTACCACACGGGCCTGGTGCAGAACGGGCTGATCGCCAACGAGCTCCTCTACCAGGACCTCACCGGCGTGGGGATGGGGCTACAGGTCAGCGCCCAGGCGCTCGAGCTCGTCGCGGAGGTGGGAAGCGACATCCCCGACACCTACGTCGGCACCGACGACTTCATCCGCATCCCGATGACTGGCGCGAGCTTCACGAACTCGTTCACAGCGGTCGCCAAGGCGCTCGGTTATCTCGCGGAGGATGCCTTGACCGGCGCGGGGCTCGCCCTCACGGAGGCGGGCTGGGACCGCCGGCTCGCCGAGTGGAAGCACCAGATCGACATCTTCAGCTACGAGGTCGAGCGCCTCACCCGCGAGATCCTTGGTGCCGAACGCCGGGTCGACGCGACCCTACGCGAGCTCAACAACCAACAGCGCGAGATCGAGTATGCGCAGGAGATCGACGACTTCCTCCGCGACAAGTTCAGCAACCACGCCCTCTACCTGTTCCTGCAGCGCCGCACCGGCGAGCTGTACCGCCAGCTCTACGAGCTCGCGCTCGCTCGCGCCCGCCAGGCCGAGCACGCCTTCAACCTCGAGCGTGGCCTGACCGACGAGCGCTTCATCGAAGGCGAGCTGTGGGACGACCTGCATCAGGGTCTGCTGGCCGGCGAGCGGCTCACCCTCGACCTGCGCCGGATGGATCGCGCCTACCGCGACTGCAACCGCCGCGAGTACGAGCTAACCAAGCAGATCTCGCTCCAGCGTGACTTCCCGCTCGCCTTCCTGCAGCTCAAGCTCACCGGACGGTGCGAGCTCCACCTGCCGGAGTGGATGTTCGACCTCGACTACCCGGGTCAGTACATGCGCCGGGTCAAGAGCGTGGCGCTGACCATCCCCTGCGTCACTGGGCCCTATACGGGCGTGCATTGCCGTCTGACCCTGCTGTCCTCCACGACGCGCACCCAACCGTGGCTGGCGGGCGAAGTGGCCCACTGCTGCTGCCACGACAAGGACCATTGCACGTGCTGCGCGGGCGACGACGAGCACCAGCGCGAGCGCCTGGCCGAACGGTATCGGCCGCTGCCCGGCGACCCACGGTTGGTCCGCTCGTTCAGCGCCACGGACGCGATCGCCACCTCGACGGGGACCAACGACTCCGGCCTGTTCGAGCTGAGCTTCCGCGACGAGCGCTACCTCCCGTTCGAGTACGCCGGCGCCGTCTCGCACTGGCGAATCGAGCTCCCGCCAGAGAACAACCAGTTCGACTTCGACACGCTCACCGACGTGATCCTGCGGCTCAGCTACACCTCGCGCGAAGGCGGCGAGGAGCTCCGTCGCGCGGCCTCCGCTGGGGCGTGCTGCCGGCTCCCGGGCGACGGCCTGCGCCTGTTCGACGTCCGCCACGACTTTCCCGACGCCTGGCCTGCGCTGCGGGAGTGGGACGAGCCCGAGCAGGAGCTCGAGAAGCCCACCGCCCTCGAGCACGGACACGGGGACGGAGACCGGCGTCGCGATCGTCGCCGGCGCCTCGACCTCGGCTTCCGGGTGGCGATGTTCCCGTTCGTGCCCGAACGTCGGGTCCGCTTCCTCGACCGGCTCATGCTTGTGTTTTCGGCCCCCGACGCCGATCCCGGGAACCACCACCTGGTCAGGTTCCGCAAGCACGGCGAGGACGATCGGATCGAGGACGTGGAGTGCATCGCAACGGGCGCCTGGCCTGGGACGTTCTGCGGCGCGGTCGAGCTCTCAGGGCGTGAGCTCGGACCGCTGGGCCAGGGGGCGACGCGTTGCTCGTTCGAGTTTCCGGCTTCGGTCGGCGAGGTCTGCAACGTCTTCGTGGTCGCGCGCTACCTCGCCGAGTGCTGGCCGCGGTGCGGCGATCCACGGCGCGGCGAATGCTGCAATGAGGGCCGCGGCGGTCCTGATGTCCGCGCTTAGCCCCGACTACGGAGGGCTGGGCGCTCCACAGAGCGACGGTTCGAGCACGGAGGAGAGCGCCCCGGGGCCGCTGCCGACGATCACCCAGCCCAAGGGCGGCGGCGCGCTCCGGGGCATGGGCGAGAAGTTCTCGGTGGGCTCGATCAACGGCACGGGAAGCCTTTCGATCCCCCTGCCGGTGGCGCCCGGGCGCAGCAACTTCGGTCCTGAGCTCACCCTCGCCTACGACTCGTCGTCGGGCAACGGACCCTACGGGCTCGGCTGGAGCCTGTCGACCCCGATGATCACCCGCAAGACGAGCACCGGCCTGCCGCGCTACTGGGATCGCGAGGAGTCCGACGTGTTCGTGCTCTCCGGCGTCGAGGACCTGGTGCCGTTGCTCGACGAGCACCTGAACAGGATCACCCGGGTGGTGACGATCGGGGGTGAGAGCTTCCAGGTCGACCGCTACGTCCCCCGGGTGGAGGGTCTGTACGCGCGGATCGAGCGCTGGACGAGCTGCGACGGCGACGTGCACTGGCGAACGATCTCGACCGAGAACGTGACCGCGATCTTCGGTGCCGGCGCCGCCAGCTGCGTGAGCGACCCCCTGGACCCGAGCCGCGTCCGCGAGCTGGCTGATCAGCGAGAGCTACGATGCCCGCGGCAACGCGGTGCTCTATCGCTACAAACCCGAGGATTCGAGCGGAGTCGACAGCCGATCCGCCCACGAGAGCAACCGCACGCCCACCACGCGCTCGGCGCAGCGATACCTCAAGAGCGTCCACTACGGCAATCACACACCGCGCGCTCCCGGCGCCCACCTCGACGGCGTGAGCGACTGGATGTTCGAGGTAGTGCTTGACTACGGCGAGCACTACCTCGAGGACGCGGACGGCACCGTGTCCGTCGAGCTCTCCGCAGGACAGCGGCCGTGGCGCTGCCGAGCCGATCCGTTCTCCTCCTACCGCGACCGGTTCGAGGTCAGGACCTACCGGCTCTGCCGGCACGTGATGCTCCTCCACCACTTCCCGCACGAACTCGGAACCGAGGCGTGCCTCGTCAACGCCGTCCACCTCGGCTACGCCGAGAACCCAGTGGCAACCCTCTTGTCCTCGGTGACTCAGTCGGGCTACGTCCGGCGCGACGACGGCACCTATCTGCAGCGCTCGCTCCCCACGCTCGAGCTCGCCTACAGCGCCGGCGAGCTCGACCCCGAGGTCCACGACGTCGATCCCGAGAGCCTCGCCAACCTCCCCGCCGGTGGACGGTCTGGGCTCTGGGTCGACCTCGACGGCGATGGCGTCGCGGGGATCCTCTTCGACGGCGGCGGCGGATGGCTCTACAAGCCCAATCTCAGCCCCGCGGCCGAGCAGGTGCAGCTCGGGCCGCTGCGCACGGTGGCCCGTAAGCCGGCGGCAGCGCCAGGCGAGCGCTGGCAATGGTTCGACATCGGCGGCGACGCCCAGCTCGACCTCGTCAAGCTCGGGCGCGACGGGAGCGGCTATTACCAGCGCCAGCCCGAGGGTGGCTGGAAGCCGTTCGCTCCCTTCCCCACGATCCCGAACCTGGACTGGGAGAGCCCCAACGTCACGCTTGTCGATCTCACCGGCGACAGCCGCCCCGATGTGCTCATGACGGGAGATCAGGCGATCGCGTTTTACCAGTCGCTCGGCGAGGAGGGCTTCGACAGCGGCGAGTTTGTGCCTCACGATCCCAACGGGGAGCGCGGACCCAGGCTCGTGCTCGCCGATCCGCTGCAGTCGATCCATCTCGCCGACATGTCTGGCGACGGGCTAACGGACCTGGTCCGGGTCCGCAACGGGGAGGTCTGCTATTGGCCGAACCTCGGCTACGGGCACTTCGGGCCCAAGGTCACGATGCAGGCATCGCCGTGGTTCGACACCCCGGAGCGCCTAGACCCGGCGCGCCTGCGCTTAGCCGACATCAGGGGCTCGGGCCTCGCCGACCTCCTCTACCTGGGCAGTGACGGCGTGAGCATCTACGAGAACGAGGCAGGCAACGGCTTCTCGGAGGAGCGGAGGATCGGGAGCTTCCCGAGCCTCGCCGAGCCCGGCTCGGCTCAGGTCGCCGACCTGCGCGGCAACGGCACCGCGTGCCTGGTGTGGACGAGCGACCTGCCCGGCGACGACCGTCGCTCGCTGCGCTATCTCGATCTCACCGGCGCCGTCAAGCCGAACCTGCTCGTCGGGATCGCCAACAACCTCGGCTCGCTCACCGCGATCAGCTACGCGACCTCGACCCGATTCGCGGTCGCCGACGCGCTCGCCGGTCGCCCATGGGCGACGCGGCTGCCCTTTCCCGTCCACGTCATTGAGCGCGTAGTCACCGAGGACGAGATCAACCGCTGCCGGTTCACGTCTCGCTACGCCTACCACCACGGCTACTTCGACGGCCTGGAGCGCGAGTTCCGCGGCTTCGGCCTCGTCGAGCAGTGGGACACGGAGCGTTTCGAGGCTCTCGCCGGGTCCGGCGACGAGGGCGCCGCCAACCTCGACCCGAGCGTCAACGTCCCCCCGACGCTCACCAAGAGCTGGTTCCACACCGGGGCCTATCTCGAAGGATCACGGATCGAGCGCGTGTTCGAGCGGGAGTACTACGCCGAGCCGGGGGTCGATGCCCAGCAACGGCGCGCGCTGATCCGTGACCGCAGCGCGGTCCCGGCGGACCTCCCGCCCGACGAGCTCCGGGAGGCCGTGCGCGCGCTCGGGGGCGTGCTTCTGCGCAAAGAGGTCTACGGCCTTGACGGCACGCCGGCCGAGGCTGACCCCTACACCGTCTCCGAGAGCACCTACACCGTCGAGCAACTCCAGTCGCGGGGGCGCAATCGGCACGCGGTCATGCGCACCCACGCGCGGGAGAGCATTGCCCTGCAGTACGAGCGGGCGCGCCGCGAGAGCGAGGGCCGCCCCGTCGCCGATCCCCGCATCCACCACCAGTTCGCGCTCGAGACTGACGCGTTCGGCGACCTCTTGCGCTCGGTCGACATCGTCTACGGACGGCGCTATCCGGATCCCGGGCTCGACCCCGCCGACCAGGAGGTCCAAGCCCGCCCGCTGGTGGTGGCGAACGAGAACCGGTACACGGACGCGGTCGATACGCATGACTCCCGCCGGGCGCCACAGCTGTGTGAGGAACGGACCTACGAGTTGCTCGACGTCGTGCGGACAGGAGGGCGCGGGGGGCCCCAGCTGCTCAGCTTCGATCACGTGCGGTCGCTGCTCGCGAGCCACGCCTGGGAGGCAGGACGGTCCCCCTCGCGGCGCCTGATCGAGCACACGCGCACGCTGTTTCGCCGCAACGACCTGACCGGGCCGCTCGGGCTCGGCGAGCTCGAGTCGCTCGCCCTTCCCTGGGAGAGCTACGCGCTCGCGTTCACCCCCACCGTGCTCGAACACGCGTACGGCCACCTGGTGACCGAGGAGATGCTCGCCGGCGAGGGCCGCTACATTCGCCTCGACGGCGGGCTCGACTGGTGGACGAGGACGGCGCGCGTGTTCTATTCGCCGCACGCCTCGGACACCGCGGCCCAGGAGCTCGAGTTCGCCCGGGCCCACTTCTTCCTTCCCTGTCGCAGCGTCGACCCGATCGGGAACGAGTCGTGGGTCAGCTACGACCGCCACGACCTGCTCCCGCTCCAGGTCCGCGACGCGCTCGGGAACGAGACCACCGCGGGTGAACGCGACGCCGAGGGCAGGGTGACGCCGCGGATCGACTACCGGGCGCTTCAGCCGGCGCTCGTCACCGACTTCAACCGCAACCGGGCCGCCTTCGCTTACGACGCCCTCGGACGACTGGCCGGAGTCGCGATGATGGGCAAGGCAGGCGAGTCGCTGGGTGACTCGCTCACCGGCTTCGTCGCCGATCCCGCTCCCGAGGCGCTTCGCGGCTTCGCGCTCGATCCGCTCGCCTGGGTGCCGGAGCTGCTCGCGAGCGCGACGAGACGGATGGTCTACGACCTGCACCGCTTCCGGGCCGACGGCGAACCGGCGCTGAGCGCCACCTTCGCGCGAGACCTGCACCTGTCCGATTCGCAGGGGAGCGACCAGTCGTTCCAGATCACCCTGTCGCACTGCGACGGCTTCGGCCGCGTGGCCCAGCAGAAGACCCGGGTCGAGCCCGGTCCGCTCTACCCTGGCGGACCCTCGAGTGATCCGCGCTGGGCCGGGACGGGCTGGTCGATCCTCGACAACAAGGGTCATCCGGTGCGCCAGTACGAGCCGTTCTTCAGCGACACCCATCGGTTCGAGTTCGCTCGCCGTGAAGGGGTGAGCGAGATCATCTTCTGGGACCCGGTCGGGCGGGCCGTCGGCCGGCTGCTCCCCAACCACGCTTACGAGAAGGTGATCTACGGCGCCTGGCGACAGCAGGCATGGAGCACGGGGGACACCGTCCTGCAGTCCGATCCCCGTGACGATCCCGACCTCGGCGACTGGTTCCGAAGGCTGCCGGCCTCGGACTGTCTCCCCACCTGGTACGACGCGCGGATCGAGGGCGAGCTCGGCGCGGCCGAGCGCGACGCGGCGGTCAAGTCCGCCGTCCACGCCCGCACTCCGGCAATGACGTATTACGACGCGATGGGACGGGCATTCCTCATCGTCGAGGAGAGCAGCTCCGGCGTCTGCGCGAATCGGATGGAGTTCGACATTAAGAACAACGTCGTGAAGGTCGTGGACGCGCTCGGGCGGGTCGCCCTGCGAACGCAATACGACCTGCAGAGCCGCCGGCTGCGACAGGTCAGCATCGACGCTGGGGACCGCCGTCAGCTCCAGGACGTGACCGGCCGCGCCATCCGCGCCTGGACCGGGAGCGACACCACGGTCAGGATCGAATACGACGCGCTGCGCCGGCCCGTGGGGATGTTCGTGGCGCAGCGGGACGGTCCCGAGCGCTTGGCCGAGCGGATCGTCTTCGGAGAAGAGCTGGGCGACGCCTTCAATCACCGAGGCCGGATCTACCAGGAGTTCGACGCGGCGGGGGTCACGACGAGCGACGCCTACGACTTCGAGGGGAACCTCGTCGCGCAGACGCGCCAGCCCACCCGGGAGTTCCGCCGTGATCCCGACTGGGCCGTGGAGGTGGAGCTCGAGGCCGAGAGTTTCACCAACCTCGCCCGCTTCGATGCGCTCGGGCGCGTGGTCTCCTCCACCGGGCCCGACGGTACCGTCACCCGTCCGAGCTACGACAAGGGGGGCTTACTCGCGCATCTGGAGGCGAACATCCGCGGCGGCGCCAAGGCGACCGTGTTCCTGGCCGGAGTCGAGCACAACGCTCGCGGGGAACCGCTCCGGGTCGAGCTCGGCAACAGCGCTGTGCTCGAGTACGTGTACGACCACGAGACCTACGCGCTGCGTCACCTGCGCTCCCAGCGCCGCTCGCGCGCGTTCCAGGATCTGCGCTACACCTACGATGTCGTCGGCAACGTCACGCTGCGCCGCGACGGAGCCCGCGAACCCCGGTTCTTCGCCAACTCCGAAGTCAGCGCCCACGCCGACTTCACCTACGACGCGATGCAGCGGCTGGTTCGGGCCAGTGGTCGCGAGCGCGTCGGGCAGGGCGCGGGCGCGTCCGGCCCCCACCACGCCCCCGCCGCCGGGCCGCAGGACGGGCAGGCGATGCGCCGCTACGTCGAGAAGTACGCCTACGACGTGGTCGGCAACCTCGTGTCGGTCGCCCACCACGCCTCGGGGGAGGGCTGGAAGCGCGGGCTGCAGTGCCGGCCCGGGTCGGACCGCTTGCAGGACACCGCCCTAGCCGGCGAGAGCACGGCGCATTACGAGTACGACGTCAACGGAAACATGACCCGGATGCCGCACCTCGCCCGGGTCGACTGGGATTACAAGGATCGGCTCCGAAGCGTCGACCTAGGCGGCGGGGGCCGGGCCTTCTACGCGTACGACCCGGCGGGGAATCGCGTTCGCAAGGTGATCGTTCGCCACAACGGGAGCCGCCACTCGGAGCGTCTCTACCTGGGCACGATCGAGATCTACCGAGAGTTCGCCGGCGACGGCAACACGGTGACGCTCGAGCGTCAGACGCTCCACACCGGTAGCGGGAGCTCGGCCCTCGTGGAGACGCGCACCAAGGGGACCGACAAGGGCCTCGCCTCGCTGATCCGCTACCGACTGCCGGACGCCCTCGGGTCCGTCGCCATCGAGCTCGACGGCGACGGCGACCTGCTCACCTTCGAGGAGTATTACCCCTACGGGGGCACGAGCTACGAGGCGGTCCGCAGGGAGACGGACATGCCCAAGCGCTACCGCTACAGCGGGAAGGAGCGTGACCGCGAAACGGGGCTTTACTACTACGGGTCGCGCTACTACGCACCGTGGCTGGGCCGATGGATCTCGCCCGATCCGTCCGGCTTCGTCGACGGCACCAACCTGTACGCCTTCGTGCGCGGCAACCCGATCAACGACGTGGACTCGACGGGCCGCGACGGCCTCAAGGATCTCGCGCACGCCCACGATGGGATGTCGCCCCATACGGCCACGTTCAAGAACCTCGACGAGTTCGCCGCCTCGGACGCGGTGCCTCCCTTCGTCCAGAACGACGATGGCACCATCACCGCCACGGTCTGGCGCAAGGATCTCCCGGGGACGGTCGTCGCGCCGCGCAAGGCGGCGCCAAAGCCCGCCCCGGCCAAGCCCAAGGACAAGCCCGCGGCTCAGCCCAAGCGGGAACCGCCGCCGATGAGCGCCCACGACCTCCAGAAGCTCGTCGAGTCCTTACAGCCGCGGCTCACCTATCAGAAGCCCGTCCGGCAGGTCTTCGGCGGCTTCCAGTTCATCGGCGGGGTGCTGGAGGCCGGCGGCGGCGCGTTCACCGCGATCGTCACCGCCGAGACCGTCGCCGGCGCCGCCGCCGGCGGGGCGGTCGCGCTGCACGGAATCGATACCGCCTCGTCGGGTTGGACGACGATGTGGACGGGCGAGCAGTCGAAGACCTGGACGTTCATGGCCGGAGCCGGCTACGCGACCATGGCCACTGACGATCCGGAGATGCAGAACGCGATCGGGCAGAGCGTCGAGCTCATCGCCAACATCGGCTCGGCGGCCCATGGTGTCTACTCCCTCGGCTCGCTCCCCGGACCGAAGCTGACGGTTCCCGGCGCGGTGCTCAACGATTCCGAAACCGTAGCGCTAGGGGCGAAGATCAACACCGGGCCTGGCGCCGTGTCCAAGATCAACTGCTGGGCGTGCACGAGCGCGGGCGGCAGCGCCGTGCCCATGAGTTCCTCCGAGGTGGCGGCCTTCTCGGGGCTCTCTGAGATGGGCAATATAGTTGGAGACGTCGGGGTGTCTCGCGCCACGATGGGCAACGTCCTCAAGGGGATGGGATTGGGTTCGGGCACGCCCGACATGTTCGGCGCGACCGCGTCACAGGCCAAGAGCTTCATGGCCGGGTTCCCCAGCGGCACCAAGTTTGCCGTGGCGTGGACCTGGACCCGGTCGACCCCTGGGGGCTTGGTCGCCGCGGGCGGCCACGCCATCAACGCGCGAGTCGGAGCCTTCGGTCTCTACTTCCTCGACAACCAGGCGACCCTCGGCTCGCTGTTGCCCTCCTTCAGCATCCCGTCCAATACCACCAACGTCTATGTATGGACGATCTACGCGCCGTTCTGGTGATCTCGGATCGGCGCCATGACACTGCTGGCTGAGGTTGTCCTCCGGCCGGGTAACGGAGACGAGCTCACGCTCGGCCAAGGTCTCGCTCTTAGCCGAACTGTCGCGTTGGCCCGGCGGCTGTCCGACACAAACACCGACCGCTGGAAAACTTGAGCTTGAGACTTCCTTCAGAACAGTAAAGTCTAATAGGGGTACAAGGCAGGTATTACAGGGGCGCATTTTCGGTGGACCTGGGTCTGACGAGTATTGGAACGGTTTCCGTGACGTGTTTCTTTTGCCGCTGAAGCCGAGAACGACGGCTCAGCTCCACAGGCTGGCCGGGCCAGCCACGCGGCCAAAGGACGTAGGTCCTAGCCACTAGTTCCCAGGTGACAGGTCGCCCGGCCGCGGAGGGCTGAGCCTGAAGCAGGCATCTTCGCCCCCTGAGTTCCACGTTTCTATCGATGTAGTCCTCCCGCGATGCGGGCTGTTATTAAGGCGCGCCGTTGGCGGATGCTGGACCAGGTCGGCTCAGCCGCCTTGTTCCATCCGCTGCATATTGGCCTTCATTGCGGCTTCGGAGACTTCCAGCTCATCTTGCGGGCTGAACATGACGAACTCCGAGCCAGCCACCGCGGACGGGACGTGGCCGGGTGGCATGTAGAAGGCGTCACCGGGTTCGATGACCTCTTCGTGGTCCGTGTATCTGACAGTGAGACGCCCGGCGGTCAGATAGCCCCAATGGGGGCACTGGCAGCTGTCGCCCGGCAGCCCCTTCAAGAGGGGAGCGAGGTCGGAGTCCTGCTTGATCGTGGTGAAGTTGACCGTGTACCCGTGAAAGTGGTCGGTACGGTCCTCGGCGGGTCCGTAATCGATGACTTCGGGGGCGCTGTCTCGTGAAACCTTCGACATTCGAGTCTCTCCTTGCTGGGCGGGTGGTTAGGGACGTGTTTGGCTGACGCGGGGCGGCTGTCGAGAGGGCACACCAATGGTGGCGGTAGCGCTGCCAACGATCAGTGGGCTCGCCCACTTCGGGATCTTCTTCGCGCTGGTGTGCTCGATCTGCGTGACTTCAAATCCTTCAGCCTCGATCGAGGGGAGGGTCGGGCGATTGCACTCGCAGCCGACCATGAACCGATTGATGGCGTTCATGCGATCCTGCTTGCGGGCAAGTTTGGATTCGCCGGACCGGACGTGCTCGATGAAGAGCAAACAACCACCTGGTCGCAGTACCCGGCGCAACTCCCGCAGCGAGCGCGGCTGGTCATCAGTCCCACAAAGCACCAGGGTCGAGACGGCGGTGTCGAAGATGTGGTCCTCGAAGGGGAGGTCCTCCGCGGGGGCGCGCAAGACGGCCGCCGTTGGTGCCTTCTCGCGCACCTTGCGCTCCAGGCGGTGCAGCATTGGAATCTCCGGCTCGGTCAAGGTCAAGGACTCGACGGCCGGACCGTAGAAGGGCAGGTTGCTCCCAGTGCCCGCCCCGATCTCGAGGACCCGGCCGGTCGCCTGGGCCAGCAGCGACTGGCGATGGGACCGCAGTCCGGCCTCTTCGACCTTGGCCATCTGGCGGTCATATGTCATGGCGAAGAATCGGCTTCGCAGTGTCATGGCTGTCTCGTTTCTTCGTGGTGAGATCGCTCAAGGCAACATAACGAGTTGGCGGGTCCGGACACATGGGGCAGTTGCCCCATCTTTGGGAAATTCGTCAATGACGGTGTCCCCGTCTTGCGTCAAGCCATGTGTCGGCCGCGATGCCAATGTCGACAACATCGGCGTAGCGTCGGAGCGTCTCGTTCGGCCGACCTTGCCCGGCTTCGAGCCACAGAACTTCGGTGAGGCGAAGGCCGGAATCCAAAGGTTGCGGGCATTCTTTGCGATGTTGGCTGCTCGTTGTAGTTGAACAGTCGCTTTGGCCGTATTCGTCGATTTGAGAACAAGACCGAATGCATGGTGGGCTTCTGCGATCCGGACGCGCTAACGGCTATACGAGCCTCTTCAACTCACGAGCTCCTTTCACATTGTCACCGACACTAGTGAACGCCACCAACTCATGTGGAGCGCGTGAGACAGTCGAGCGGCTCAACCGGTCCTGGCTGAGGCAATCATGTGGTCGCACCTCGCCGAGCGTCACTTCGGTAAACCCAGGCATTCCCGCGGCACGGCGCATGTCCAGCACGTAGTGGGCCCAGGGGGCGACAAGGCGGGAAACGGTAACTCTGACGCCAGGCCTCATCCACGCGAGTCGCTCTCACCCTCGTCATGCCGGACCCTCGGTCGGTCATCTCCCCGAGGACCCTCAAGAAATCCCGTAGCCTGGACCTTGCGATGGAAGGGTCCTGTTCAACAGGCTGCTAGTCCTGAGGCTCAGGGGGTGAGGTGCTCCTCCTCGGGGATGAGGCCATGTTGCATCGCGAAGAGGCCCGCACCGGTCCGGTTGGACACGTCGATCTTGGCGTAAATGTGCTCGATGTGATTGCGGGCGGTCTTGGGCGAGATGACAAGTCGGGTCGCAATCTCTTTGCTGGGCAGGCCGCGGGCCACAAGCCTGAGCACGTCGATTTCTCGGGCGGTCAGACCGGCGGGACCTTCGCGACGGCGGACAACCCGATGGCCAGCGGCGCCCAGCACTGCTTCCACCGCGTCGCCGTCCATGCGCCGTCCCTTGACCTCGGCACGCAGCTCTTTGGCAGCCACCTCGGGTGGCAGCGCAGCGCGATGGGGTCGGGGCTCGCACATCGCCTGGTAGGCGTCAGCCGCCCCAAGGACGCGCGCCGGCCCGGTGATCGTGCCGCCCGAGAGCCCTCGGGGATAGCCGGAGCCATCCAGGCGCTCCCGCAGCTGCACAGCAATCGATCCGAGCGGGGCGAGCTCAGGGGACTGATGGAGCATCCTCTCGGTGAGATATGGGTGCATCCGGACGCGCTCGCGCTCACCGGCTCCCAACGGACCGTGCTTGTCCCAAATGGCGTTCGAGACGCCGAGCCGGCCGAGGCCATGGGCCAGGCCGGCGCGCCGCAGGGCCACGACCTCCGCGTCTCCAAGACCCAGCGTTGACCCGGCCTCGGCGACCAGCTCCGAGACAGCACGCGCGTGGCCCAGCGTGTAAGGCGACTTGAGGTCCACGAAATCGGCGATCGCCCGCAGTGCCGCCTCGAATTCTGGATCCGAGAGGCGCATCCCGAGGGCCGGCTCCGCCGCGATCACCGCGTCCCACGTCTGACCGGCGTCAAGTCCCTCGCAGATCATCTCGAGGTTCTCGCAGAGGACGCCGCACAGTGTCGGGTCGAACTGTGACCCAGCGCGCTTCTCTGCCAAGGCCGTGGCGGCTCCAGCTCCGCCGATGCGATGTGCCACCTCGACGAACTCACCGATCATGCCCAGACGCGAGGCGATTGGAATGGCCTCGCCCCCGAGGTCCCCGGGCCAGCCCTTGCCGTCCCACTGCTCATAGGCGGCGCCGACTGCTTCTTGGACACCGACCGACAGGCCCAGCTGTTCGGCCAGACGCCGGGCAAGAGCCGAGTGTTGCGCGATCATTCCGTTGAGGTCGCGGTGCCCCGAGACGGCGAACTCCACTCCAACCCGGAAGCGATGCAGCGGGGGGTTCCCGCTTCCGAGCAACCTCATCGTCGCCAATGCACCGCTCAGGGACCCGAGTTCGTGGTCGTACTTGCCGGACTTGAGTGTAATGTCGTCGCCGAACCACTTGGCCTGCTCGTGAGCATCTGAGTGGCAACCGACGTTGATCAGCAGGGCCGTGTAGTAGGCGACCGAGCGCTCCTCTTCATCGAGGCCGACGCACTCGGCCAACCGCAGGGTGATCATGCACTGCCGCAACACGTGCTCCATGGGCTGCCCGAAGCCCAAGTCGATCCCGAGGGAGAGAGCGGCCACCAACTCGCTCAATCGCACCCGAGCTGGATTGCTCTCGAGACCCTCGTTCACGATGCCGACGTTACTCGCGCCCTGACGAAGGGCGGGCCTCGATCGTCCAAGATGGAGGGCGCGCGGCCTCCCCCCAGGCGCACCCTCGAATTCTCACGTTGTTCACGGCGATGGGTAAACCCACGGGCTCCCCGATCGCTCGGCGACGGATCCGGTACAAGGAGGCCCCACGGACCAAGGGACCTCGGGGGTGGACCGGTCGTGATGCAGGAGGGCTCCAGCCAGTTATTGCTGCACAAGATCCACAATCGGCATGATGGTGGGCGGCTGCGCGAGCTCGATACCCAGCTCCTCCATGACCGGCCCGAGGTACGTCAGGAACGCATCGAACGCCTCCTGGCTGTCCCAGACGTCAAAAACCTGAAGCTGGCCGTCTTCACCGAAGCATGAGTGCAGCTTCATGGCGCCTTCGGGCGCTCCGGCCTCACGGAGCCGCTCGCGCCCCTTGGTGTGCTGCTCAACGGTCATGTTCTTGGTGACGATGTAGATGCCAATCACGGGAACCGATCTCCTTGGTGGTTGCCTAGGCTCAAGTTTCCTCGGTGGGAGGTCGCCTGGGGTCACTTTATTCCCCGGGCCTCAATCCGCGCCGTCCAGCAGGATTGCCGGCCGCTTCCCGACCCCTTTCTGTCGGTTGCCACCGAGATGTTGGGATCTCAGGGTGCGCTCCTCACGCGTGAGCGCCGGAGCGAACACAGCTCAAACTCAGGCAAATCTCAGCGCACACCAAGGTAGGCGCATCTAGCAATTCCGAGCGGGAGATTCCCCTTGAAGAAGGGAGGTCCTGCTTTCAGCTTGGCGACGAGCCCGCATTCGGACACAGCCCGGCAGTGCTGCGTGACCAACCCGTAGGCGTGTATCGACTGGGCAGAGATT
Source organism: uncultured Acidimicrobiaceae bacterium (assembly GCA_963794215.1). Lineage (GTDB taxonomy): Bacteria > Actinomycetota > Acidimicrobiia > Acidimicrobiales > RAAP-2 > DATKRB01. The sequence continues at coordinate 199,288 of CAWCCQ010000001.1, forward strand.
GCTCGCCCAGTTGGGCCTTGGTTTTCCGTTCCCTCGTAGCCAGCGAGTCACGCCTGACGCTCGAGCCAAAAGCTGAACGCTGGTTCATGACCGGTCGCTGGTTTGCCTACAGCATTCCGGATCACCTTGGTCCTGAGGCCAGCCTCGCCCGCCAACCTTGTAAATCTCGCTTGGGTGTACCAGTGAAGCAACCATGGCCGCTCTTCCACTAGAATCCTGTCAGGACGCATGCGCTCGTATCGAAGAACAGAGACTTGCACACGAGCGGCATCATCTCGCGACTCCGAGACAATCATGAGCTGCAATTGCGTCTCATCGGTGTCAGCCGTCGTCCGCGGTACGCCGAGTTGAACGGCAGGCGTTGGGCTCGGGATGAACAAGGGGATCAGAGCCGTGGCATCACGGTCCAAATTTTTGGAAATGGTCTTCAACGCCCAAAGGGCCGTGCCGTCGTCTGGGAGAAGATTGAAAGTCGGGCCGGCCAAGAAGATCGATCGGTACCGACGCGGGAGTTCCATCGTCTCCATCTACTGATGATGCAGAACTACAGGCAACCCCAGACTCTGGGCCGCTAGACGACATCGCTCCGACATGTCCGGTGACGAGTCGAGACCTTCGACGTCCAGGCCCCGGCGCCGCAGCTCTAGCAGCGGTTCACCCTCACCATATCCGAGTTCCAAAGCCGGCTCTCCGGATTCAGCGATGAAGCGCGCATAGGGCTCAGGGTCCGACGGCACCGATCTGAGCCGCCCGTACATCTCGGCAACCAGACCGGTGCAGAAGAGGGATGGTTCCACAAGAAGATTCTCGCCTCTTTCGTCCCCGCCGCGCCGCCGGGCGCCTCGACCGGTACGGTTGGCCCGAGTTCGTTGGTTAACCCGGTGTGTCAGTCTTATCCGTTATCTCAGCATGAGAATGTGGTTGCACCTTCACCGATCCACTCCATAGCTGCTCGTACCACCGATCTCGGCGTTCGGGACGAGTCGCTCGCGGTCGAGTTTCCTGGCATCGAAGCAAAATTGGTCAGACGAGCAGTCAGCCCAGATGAGGACTCCCACCCGAGCTTTCGACTCACAAACCCCCGAGGCGGGTCTGGGGCAGCACGGCGGACCATCTCCCCGAGATTCCCGACCAACCGCATCACCAAGGTGGCGGCCGTCGTTGACCGGACCCCTGACGTAGGGAACGATAATTGCTGTTTATCGTTAGGAGCGAAATCGGCGCGTATCGCCTTGGGTGATAAAGGCGACGAGGCGCCAGAAAGCATTGCCCATCGAGGAAATATCGCTCGCTTGGTGACCTCGACCCCAGCGAGCTGGACTTGGCGACCGCGTAGAAGGGCCCTCGTGAAACCGGCTTCCGCTACGTAGCGCTCGAGGCGAGCCAGCCCGAAAGGGGTACGGAGTCCGTGGCTTCGCCGCCGTACCCGGTGCCATTGATCCCTAATTCAACTCGAGGTAGACCACCACGATTTACTTGCCGTGCGGCGGCCGGAACGTGTCGAGCGATCTGGGATTGATCGTGCCGTCGGCGACGTCGCGGCTCAAGTCCGACAGTCGGAGGTTGTGACTACGGGCATAACTGCGTAACCGCTGGAAGGCTTGTTCGATGTCGATCCCGCCGGCTTGGCTGATCTTGCCCTTCGCTTGTTCGATGATGACGCGGCTATTGAGCGCCTGACTCAGCTGGTTGTTGAGGGACTGAGCGCTGACAACACTCTGGTGTTGGAGGATGGCAATCGTCGCCACATCAGCAAGTGCCTGGGCAGCAGCCACGTCGGCCTCATCGAGCGCGCCCTTGTTGATCCGAAACATATTGAGGGCCCCAATGCTCCGCCCCCGAAGGCGCATGGGAAGGGCGTGCACTGAGTGAAACCCGTCTTTGATCGCTCGAGGGGTGAAGTGCGGCCAGCGCTCGTCAGTGCTTCTCAGTTCCAGGTTCACGATGGGCACACCCGTGGCAAAGCAGTCCACGCACGGTCCCTCATTAGCTTGGAGCTCGAACAGCTCCAGGGTCCGCATGGCCTCACTGGAGGAGGCCACGACGTGCAGTGCCCCGCTCGGTGCGGCAAGCATCACGCCGGCGGCGGCGACGTCAAACGCTTCGACACAGCGGTCACTCAGGATCGTCAGCACGTCGACAACGTCGAAGTCGTCGACCAGCGTATCTGCCAGTTCGACGAGCGTGCCGAGGAGCAACGATTCTCTGGCTACCACCAAACGGATCCTAGGGCGAGGTCAGGTGCGACGTGCGGCGGCCGGACCCAAAGAGATATGGCCTGGTCAGCACCGCCTAGGCCCGCGGCGATCACTCACCGGTTGAGTCCCCAAAGCGCAGCCTCCGGCCGACCACCGCAGCGGCAACGTCGGCGATGAGGCAGTCGGTGCCGAAGGCGTACGCCCGCAAGCGCACCAGGGCTTCGCCGACGCTCATACCCAGTTGAACAGAGACCATCCCAGCCGCCTGATGGACCACGAACTGAAAATTGGCCTCGGCCTCCAGCTCCGTGGCGAGGGTGCCCGGCGATGCCTCTGCCTGCAGTGCGAGGATGGCCCGAGCGACCACGTCGGCCATAACTAGTGCGTCAGCGTGCTGGTCGTCGTTAAGGGGGCCTGGCCAATCACGGTAGAGATTGAGCGCCCCGAGTCGTGCCGCCCCGACCCGCACTGGGAACCCGAAGACCGCACGGGCCCCAGCTCTGACCGCGGAGGAGGAAAAGGCCAGCCAACGGGGCACCTCCGGCGCGGCGAGATCGGGCTCGAGGACGACTTCGCCGTGAGTGTACGCATCCACACACGGCCCTTCGCCCAGGGTGTACTGCAGATCTTCGATCAGCTGGGACACCGTGTTGGTCGTACACAACGAGCCCTGAGGCAGCTCACCGGAGACCAGCATGATCCCCGCGCCACTCATCGCCACGACTTCTGCCGAGACCTCGCAGAGGCGCCGGGTCTCACCACCGGGAACGTCCTTCGCCGAGAGTTGGGCGAGAATGCGCGATAGCCGGTCACCCGCCATGCTCACGCCCTGACCAGCGAGCCGCTATGTTCCACCCTTGTCCGATATCGGGACGTGAAGCCATCGAGTCGTCTCCTTGCCGGCGTGCACGGCGTGACTCATTTGCACCTACACGTGCGCCCTTCCTCTCGACGAATGACGTGCGAACATGAAGACGATCGCAAATACGATGAGGAACAAGAAGAGCGGATGCACGGCTATGCCGAGGATGATGGCGATCACCGTGATCACGGCCGCTACGATTGCGTCGAAAACCATTTGGCGCTCCTTCCGTTGGTACTGCGCTAGTCCTTGACCTCGCCGACGTGTTTGAGTGTGGTGGCTGTCCTGTCGGCTCGCCCTCGGCCTGGAGTTCGAATTTCTTGCTGAGTTTGCCCCCGCATACTTCACACGACCTCAGGTCTTTCGTGCTTTGTTCTTTGCGTTGTCCATTGCGCCCATACCGGGGCGCTTCCTGCTGAAGATCGATTACCGCACTTCTTCGTGCACCGACGTCGCAACACCCTGTGCATCGGTCACTTCACGGTCGTAGCTGCGATTTGGGCTGCGGACAGGACGACGGGAGATCGCAAAGACGACGCTTGAAGTAACGAGACCAATGGCGCCGACAACCATGAGGATGACCCCTACCGTCGAAAGCCGGAAGCCGTGACTTTGGAGGTCACGGCCCAGTACATGACGGCGCCTACGGCGATCGAGATCGTGCTGAACACCATTCCGGTCAGACCCATTTGCTGTACCTCCAAGTCGGTATCCGGCCATCAGCCAGGTCGAAGGAAGCAAGGTCTGGACCTCTTCAGCTGTCTGCACCATACCACGCGGCCGCGTTCGCGATCTGATTCTCGCCCAGTTGCCCGGGTCCATCCGATCTAGCGATTTCGTCGACGACTGAGCACCGCGTACCCGACGAAAAGGGCTACCGCAATCCCGGCGATGACCCACAGAGCGTGAAAGGCGAACCCAAGAGCGAACAGCAAGACGAATGACAACACGACAACCATCGGATTGCCTGGACCCTGCTTGCGCCTGAGCAACTGCCCATCTCTTCGCGAAGTGACTGGGATAAAGCGCGTGTTACCAGACATTTGGGGCGAACCCCCGATCTGCAGCCCGCTGTCGGTCCAAAATGTGGACGAATCTGAGGTTGCAGCAGAACCATACCAGCTAACAAGGGTTGCGCAGGCTCGGAGTGGGTCGTTGCCGGATCCCGTCGTGCTGACCCTCCGATGCTCGCTGTCTCCTACTGGCGCCCTTCCGGCGCGATGCCAATTGCGTCGTTCAGGCTCTCGTAAGCTCCACAGTGACCAACGCACGGGCGACCCAGGGGCAGACGACCATGACCGGCAGTGAACCCCCCATCACGGACGAGGACACCACCGCTGCGTTGACCGCCGATTTCTCTCAGACGGCCAGGGCTCTGTTTTCGGCGGGCGACGTGCAAACCACCTTGGACCAGGTGGTGGCCCTGGCCGTGACCACTATCGAGGGTTGCGACTGCGCAGGCGTCTTCCTCGTCGAAGAGGACGTGCTCAAAGTACCGGTGGCTACCGACCCGGTCGTGGTCGAGCTCAACTCGCTTCAGCACCGTACCGGCGAGGGGCCCTGCCTCGATGCCGTCGCCCAGGGAGTCACCGTCTATGCGGGTGACTTCGGCGACGATCCCCGTTGGCCGCACTTCGGGCCCCAGGCGGCCAGTAGGAGAATCCGCAGCAACCTCGCGTTGCCCCTGTTTACCAACGGCGCTCTCGGAGCCCTGAGTCTCTACTCTCGCTACCCTTTGGCCTTCGGAGTCATCGACCGGGCCAGGGCGCTGCTTTTGGCGGGGCTCACCACCGTCGCCTTCTCCTCGGCCCTCGCTCAAGAGGAAGAGGAACGCCTAGCCACCAGTCTCCACGGTGCCCTGGCTACCCGGGAGCTGATCGGCAAGGCCCAGGGGATTCTCATGGAGCGCGAGCGCCTATCGGGCGATGAGGCCTTCGCCGTCTTGGTCCGTGCCTCCCAGCACCTCAACGTCAAGCTCCGGAATGTGGCCCAGACACTGATCGACACCGGTGAGACGCCGGACATCCGCCAACGCCGCTCACCATGATTGCTCTAGCGCCTTGAAAGTTGCCGACCACTCGACGCACACGCAAAAGCCGCCCAAGGCGAGCGGTCTAGGGGCCACGCCTGCAACAAGGACGATCCGAGTCGCCGTGGCGCCAACCAACCAGCATGCGCAAACGGGGAGGGTGGCAAGACCGTTTCGCAGATGGTTTCGACAACTCAAGCTGCTCAAGCCGGGTGCGCACAGCTCCTCTCGTCCGCAGGGTAGTGTGGGAAATATCAACTTGAGCTAGGAAGATAGTCTCAAGCGACAGCTCCTCCGCTCTCGGAGGAAGATCGGTGGTCCCAATGGGACCGAGTTCTGAGACGCCAGTCGTCAGCTCTAGCGCGGCGCCCGAGTTCGCCAGTCCCGAAGAGACACAATCAGCGTCTCCAACCGACCCATCTGCCTCTCGCCCTCAGCTGTCCCAAGCCGACCGTGCGGAATGGGTCGATTCCCCAGAACGCTCGTCGGGAGGCGTGCCCGGGGACAATCTCCGTCTAGCCGACTGGCTCTATCGCTCCCATAGCGCCAGCGTGATCTGGCTCGTCGTGCGGTTGTGGCTCGGCTACCAGTGGTTCACTGCTGGTTACCAGAAGATCTGGGGAAGCGAAAAGGCAGCGTTCTGGTTTGGCGGCGGCGCCGGGGTGAAGGGATTCGCCGCGGCGGGTGTAGCTGGCTCGGCCACCGGAAAGAGTGGCGCCAGCTACGGCTGGTGGGCAGGATTCCTTCACAATGTCGTTATCCCGAACGCCTCGTGGATCGGCAAATTCATCTCTCTAAGCGAGATCTTGATCGGTATAGCGCTCATTCTCGGGCTTTTCACGGGAGCGGCCGCGCTAACAGGACTATCGCTCAACATCATCTACATGTTCACCGGATCGGCCGGCGTCAACCCGGCGTATGCCATCCTCTCCGTGCTCTTGGTGCTCGCCTGGCGCAATGCCGGGTGGTTCGGTCTCGACCGGTTCATCCTCAATGATGATTTGACGCAACCCCGCCTGCGCGCCGAGTTCGGCCGAGGGCTGCGCCACAATCCGCGGGTCCCCCTGGCAACAACTCCGCACTAAGCGTCGCCCACCACTCCTCCGGCGCGGTGTGCCTCGACGACCGGCTCGGGATTGCCAACTTCGTGCCCGGTGTGTCCGGATCCAAATGATCGCTAGACGAAGCTTGGAAGGAATGGAGTCATCTAATGAAGGCACTCGTTTATCACGACCAAATGAAAACAGTTGGGACAAGGTCCCCCGACCCCGTCCCGATCGACGATACCGACGCCGTTGTGCGGGTCGACGCCACGACGATCTGCGGCAGTGACCTGGACATCCTGAAAGGCGATCTCCCCGAAGTAATCTCCGGTCGGATCCTCGGGCACGAAGCGGTCGGCACCGTCGAAGAGGTCGGCGCAGCCGTGAAACACGTCCGTCGCCAGCGCGTCTGCATGACAAGAGAATAAAGGAGATTCAGGTATGTTCGCTAACGCATTCAGCGCTATCGCGGCTCTCGTGGTCGTAGTGATCGTCGCAGCGGCGGTCCTCGGCTTGACCGTGCTGCTCCGAGCCGTCAAGATCGTCCAGCAGGGCAGCGTCGGCGTGGTGAAGCGCCTCGGCGAGTTCAAGTCCCTTCAGCAACCCGGCCTCCACATCCTCGCGCCCTTCATGGATCGCATGGAGAAAGTCGATATGCGTGAGTTCCCCCAGACCGGGGACAAGCAGGCAGTCATCACGAAGGACAACGTCTCACTGTGGGTAAGCGCCACCATCTTCTGCCAGGTGATCGACGTGAAGTCCGCCCTCTTCGAGATCAACGACTACCAGCTCGCCGTCGACCAGCTGTCCTTGACCGCGCTCCGGGCCGTCTTCGGCGAGATGACCCTCGACCAGTCGCTCTCTGAGCGCGAGACCATCAATGCTCGAATGCAGGATCACATGGCCGACGCCACCCTGAAGTGGGGTGTGCGTCTGAACCGGATCGAAATCCTCGACATCACCCCGCCAACCAACGTGCTCCAGGCCATGTCCGAGCAGAAAGAGGCCGAGCAGCACAAGCGAGCCATGATCCTCAAGTCCGAAGGCGACCAGCAGGCGGCGATCAACTCGGCACAGGGGCACAAGCAAGCCACCGTCTTGGAGGCCGAAGGGAACAAGTCGGCCGCGATCCTGGCAGCCGAGGCCCAAATGAAGGTCCTCGAGCTCCAGGCCGAAGGAGAGAAGAAGGCGCGCCTGCTGCGCGGTGAAGGTGAGGCGGCTGCACTTGCCGCCATCGACGAGGTGGCGATCAACCCCAACACGCTTGCCGTCCTCCAACTGCGCGCGCTCCAGGACGTGGCCGCTGCACCGAACGCCAAGGTGGTAGTTCCCTATTCGGCGGCCGGGTTGGTGGGCAACGCAGAGGTGCTCGTGCAGGCACTGCAAGGTGCGGGCGCTGCGGGCAACGCTGTGCCGACCGTCTCGAACGGTTCGCGCTCCACCGCTGCCGGCTGACGCTTGATCAGGCTCAGGTCAGGCCATTGAGTGGGGCGAAATGCGCCACCATCGTCCTAACACGCGACACTAACTCCGCAGGTCGGCATTTATGGCTACCGGCGAGTGAAGCATGATCAAACGAGGCCCCTCGCTGTGTGCGATAAATGCGCCTCTTGACGGGCACGATGATCGCCACCTAATCGTCCCGCGCGATAGCTTGTGCCTATCTGACCACGAATTCTTGAACTTTCGTCGGACCCGGTCGGACTGTCGCGTCCCGGTCATCAAGCAGACCATCGGCTACCTCCTCGGCCGATCATCAGACTCGGCGTGGAGCACTCCCCCGCCCGCCTCGACTATCCGGACAAACAAGGAATCGAACAGCAGCCGGAGTCTCTGAAGGATCGCTGGCCGAGGCTCCGTCGCTACCCCGGACCAACGTGTCCGAAGGGTCTTGCTACAGCTGACGCCGCTTGAGAACTAGCGTCGGAGGGGCTCGTTTGGGGCGGTGTTGCCCCTGGAGCAAGGCAACCGCTTTAGACCTACAATGTTGAACATAGAACACGAACTGGACCGCTTGCCTAGGTCGAGTCGGAATGCTGTCCAGAACAGCTACCGAGCCGTCATCATGGTGGTCGGCGTGGGTGGCGGTGGCGTGAACGCCGTCAACCGCATGATCGACGCAGGGCTGCGTAACGTCGAGTTCATCGCCACCAATACTGACGCGCAGGCACTGTTCACAAGCGACGCCGGCCTCAAGCTCGACATCGGACAGGACCTCACTCGTAGCCTCGGCGCAGGGGGTGACCCCGAGGTCGGGCGGCAGGCGGCCGACCACCATCGCAACGAGATCGAAGGGGCACTCCAGGGTGCAGACATGGTCTTCATCACCGCGGGAATGGGCGGCGGTACCGGCACCGGCGCAGCACCGGTGATCGGTGAGATCGCCAAGGGAATGGGTGCGCTGACGATCGGAGTGGTCACTCGGCCGTTCACCTTCGAGGGTCGCCGGCGCGCGATGCAAGCGGAAAAAGGGATCCAGTCGTTGAAGGAAACGGCCGACGCGCTCATCGTCATCCCCAATGACCGCCTGCTAAGCGTCTCCAATGACAACATGTCGATGCTCAACGCATTCAAGCTGGCGGACGAGGTGCTGCTTCAAGGGGTCCGAGGCATCACTGATCTGATCACGCTGCCCGGGCTCATCAACACCGATTTCGCCGACGTGAGGATGGTGATGACCAACGCCGGGACGGCGATCATGGGAGTTGGCAGGTCCAACGGTGACGGGCGGGGAATAAATGCTGCACGTGCTGCCCTCAACAGCCCACTACTGGATGCGCCCATCGCTGGAGCGCGTGGCATCTTGCTCAACATCGCAGGGGGGCCCGAGCTGGGACTGTTCGAGGTCAACGAGGCCGCCGAGGTCATCCACGACGTCGCCCATCCCGACGCGAACATCATCTTCGGCGCGGTCATTGACGACCGCATGGACGATGAGCTGCGGGTCACCGTCATCGCAACTGGATTCCCGCATCGGGATAAGGGAAAGGAAGCGCCGCCTCCGACGATGTCTTTCCCGACGGCAGGCAAGGAGCCCGCGCCGGTCGACATCTGTGCTGAAGGCGCCGACGACGAATTAGACGTCCCGTCATTCCTTCGTTAAATCCCCGGAGCCTCAAAGGCGGCGGCCCGGGGTCGGCGGAGACACCAAACCTTGGTGGAGGACCAGCCCCTCATATCCTCCAGCGCCCCTCCGGTCACTTCCGAGCCTGGCACCCTATGCGTGCCTCGGGGGGAGGATTAGGCTGACCGTATAGACTTGGTGGCGCACCGGGCGATGCTGACCTGGCGGAAGCCGAACATCGGGCGCATCGGGCGAGCGCGTTTTCTTCGCTACTCCGGGAAATGTCCCTACCAGGCGCAACAACGTGAATACGTGCTTCACGGCCAACCAGGGCAATGGTCACGGTACGAAGCCCGAGGAGTTCCACGAGTTGGTCGAGCGGTGTTCACCCGGTCCGTACCTGGAAATCTTCGCCCGTCGTCGGCGGGCTCGGTGGTCCGGTTACGGGAATGACGTCTGGATACCATCTGCCTCGCCAGCCAGACCAAGTCACGGCTTCAATCCCCTGCCCGGCCTACGTCCCATCATGAGCCGCCCAGCGGTGTTCGGTTGACTCCCATCACCCTCCCGTATACACCATGAGGGGCGGCGTACTTTTCGTGCAAACCCAATTATCGCTGCCGACTGGCATCGGCGCGCAGGGTTGTGACGGTCAAAGGGGGCGTGAGGTGGCCGTCACGAAGGCGAAGCGAAACGCGAGGCCCAGTTCTGCGTCGAAACGGTAGCACCGTGACTCTGGCGTGAAGGCCGTTCTCGGCGGAACTTACATGTTACCCATTTGAACTACCGTGTCAACTACACCCTGGAATGGCCGTTCCCAGCCCTCGATGACGCTGTGCGCATGCGACATCGGCCGCACGGTGGCTCCTCCGTCGCTCTAGGAATGACTACGCCCAACGGGGCGATCGTCGACCAGCTGTGCCGGATGTTCCCACCTATTCGCCACCTAACGGCACCAGGAACCCTCCACCCGACGTTTATCGTGGTCGCGCACCCGGAGAACCGGGACGACCCCGGGAGGGCGCAATGCCCGCGGTGAGCGACTTCCAGGATTCCCAGGGTGTCTGGTGGCACCACGAAGGGGTCCGTGGTTCCGGTGGAACGCCACGGCGTGGAAGACCTCAGGTTTGTCCCCCGGCCGACACGGCGCCGGCAGTTCATCTTCCGCATCATGTCGCCACTGTGCGTTCAGGCAAGACATTAAAGGTTGTGTATTCGAAGCGCACAGGGGAATGAACGGGGAATGATGCTCAAAGCCTCGCTGATAGTCGCCGGGGTCGCCGCAGGAGTGGCCACAGGGGCTGTGCTCGTCCCCTTGTTGGTCGCCGGGAGGGCGCAACAAGAGCGCCACATGCGTGAGTACCGTGCCGAGGCGCCGAGGATGCTCGATGTCCGCACTGCTCTCGCCCCCGCTGGCCACGCGGCCGGGTCGGATCACGGGGCTCCGTGAATGATCCGGGCTGATGGAGGAAGCACCAGACGACGGGGAGACTTAGTGTTGCAAGGGATGAAATCAGCTCTGCTGCGGATTGCGGCCACCGCGGAACGAGCCCGCATGTGGCTACTGCGTCAGAAGTGGTTCACGAGCAGGGTCTTGCCGGCGATGCCGAGGAGCCTGCGGTGGACGGCGCGTCGGCTCTTTCTGGCACCGGTGGATTTGGCGGATCGGCTACGGGGGCCGGATCGATCGGTGATGCCTCCCCGAGCGGCCAATTACTCTGGCGCGGTCGTCGACTTCGAGGAGAGTGGCGACACCCTGGTCAGCGCCCTTGGAGAGGTCGCCGGGCTGGTCCCATCGTCGAGGGTCCTCGACCTCGGGTGCGGGATGGGCCGCCTCGGGGCCGCGATGGCGCGGTTCTTGGAGCCCAGCGGTTCCTACGACGGCCTCGACATTGTCCCAGACGGGATCGGGTGGTGCCGCGAGAACATCGTCGGCCCGCACGAGAACATCCGCTTCACTCTCGCCAACGTCTACAACCGAGAATACAACCCTGGAGGCTCGGTTTCCGCGGTCGACTTCGTGTTCCCGTTCCCCGACGAGGCCTTTGACGTGGTGGTGCTGGCGTCGGTGTTCACCCACATGCTCCCCGACGACGTCGATCACTACCTCGGCGAGATCGCGCGTGTGCTCGCGCCGGGCGGACGCTGCTTCGCCTCGTGCTACCTCTTGACGCCGGACGCCTTGACGCGCATGCGTTCGAAGGAATCTGTGCTGACGTTTAATCACAACCACGGTACATATTGGGTTGTCAGCTCCAAAGTGCCAGAGTTGTCGGTGGGGTACGACGATGGCTTTCTGTCCGATCTCTACGCGAAGCATGGGTTGTCGAACGAGCGGTACCCCGGCCATTGGTGCGGTCAGCCTTCCCATTGGTCGAAGGAATCAAGCTTCGGTGAACAGGACGTCATCGTCGCTAGAAAGCCGGGCAGTACCACCTAGAAACCCGAGAGTTGCCCTGGGTCTGGTGCAACGACCATCGCAGTGCATGTCAGTGGTGGTGGCCTCAAGCAAGTTTGCCCAAACTGGTGCCGAAGGCTCGGCGGACAACATTGGCCGATAGTGCCTGACCAGGACACCATCGAGTAGGACTACATCCCTGGGATGGCTCCGCAGCGTGATCGCCAACCACCCCGAGTTGAACGCACCTGGATCGATCAAAGGGTGCAAGGCTGGAGACCGTGATCGGTGACTCGGGCGCGGTCCTCTCCAAGCTCGACAGGCCTTTCGTGCCCACCTCGCCGGGGGGTCGTCCTACCCTCTTTGTGGCGGACCAAGTCCGGAACCTCTTCGCGAAGGGTGACTAGTCCGCGGTTGCCTCTGGTGTTGGTCCGCCGAACTGTTGTCGCGGTCGCGGCGATCGTGATTGCCTGCGTGCCGTTGGCCGTGTTCGCTCTGATCAGCGGCCAGGTCGCGGCGTCGTCGTTCGCGGTGCTGGGCGGTGCCACGGCCCTGGCGAACCTGGCGTACGGCGGCCGAGCGATCGCATTCCTCACGGTCGGGTTGCTGACGGCAGTTGACCCCGGTCGCGATCGTGTCTGGGATCGTCCCGCTGTCGGGCGCGGGGCTGATGGCGATCATGTGCTTCGGGGTAGGGCTGAGCGCTGCGTGGGGGCTGCATCGGGGGATGCTGCTGATCCCGCTGTATCTCAGTTTCATGATCATCGCCCCGCCGCCCTGGAGCGGGCTCACGGCGGTGGACCGGACCAGCACCACGTACCTGCTGTGGAACATGCTGTTCTTGGGCGGCGAGGCACTGTGGGCGGCGCTGGTGTTTCCGCCGTTGCTGCGCAAACAGAAGATGCCGCAACGCCCCGAACCGTGGGCGAGCGAGGAAGTCCTGGCTTACACGATCACGATCACGGTGCTGTGCACGGCGAGCACCCTTGGGGTATTGATCTGGCGTCCGGGGTCCAACGGTGCCTGGCTGGTAGTGGCGGTGCTGGCGGTGACCCAGCTCGGCGGTGACGCCGCGGTGAAGCGGACGTTGGCTCGTATCGTCGGAACTGTGGTCGGGGTCGTGATCGCCGGGGTCGTGGCATCGCTCAGCGATTCAGAAGCCGTGTCGCTCGGTATCGGTCTCGTCCTAATGGCGATCCTCGTGGTGATCCTCCTCAGCCCACACTCCTACTTCTTGTGGACGGTCGTCGTGACCCCCGCTGTCGTGCTGTTCACCTCGACCAGCATCGCCGATGTTTCCAAAACCGGGCTGCAGCGGCTCGCGTTTACCCTGATCGGGCTGGCGATCATTTTGCTCGCCTCAGGGGTTGCTCTTGGGTGGGCCCGCTACCAACAGGCTCATGGCGAGGTAGGTGCGGTTGAATCGTGATTCCGGGCCGCGGGGAGTGAAGGCGATATTGGTGCCCCGCGCCAGGGGGTTGGACGCCTGTCAGGAGCAATAGCTCAAGGCACCCGAGAGCACGATAAGAAGCGCTCATTTTGTCGTACATGACAAGTATACCGAGAGGATCGATATAACCTGCCCCTTATCGTCTAGGGCGATAAGGGTCAGGGGTGAGACGCCCGATAATAAATGCATACCGCAGTCACCATAAGCAATGGCTATGGATGCGCACGATAGACACCAGCTATTGAGCGATGTGATACCTGCTGATGGTTATCTAGGAGATAAGTGCCGACGGTGAGCTCGATAAGTATGGGTGGGCGATATTTGCCCCGTCGCCCCGTCTGGCATTCACTCCTAGCCCAGGCCGCTCGACCATCTGTAGCTCCCTTCTAGATTCAGCGGTGGCGGCCCAGTCAAGGATCGCTCGCTCGAGTTGCTTGGCCGTCGGTGTCCGCCGCGGTGCTCTCGCTTTCCGTCGCTGCTCGCCTCTCGACAGCGAGTTGATGGTCGCGGTAGATGGCCTCGCCCGCCGCTGCGTGAGCCTCTCGGGGCGGGGGCCTTCCCAATCGAGATACCAGTGCCGGTTCAAGCTGGCGAGCCACGTGTCGTTGGCTGGGACGAGGAGGAACCGCGAGATGGTCCGCTGGCGACCGACCTGATCGGAATAGAGAAGCTCTACCGTGATCTGGAGGCCAGTCTCGATCGCCTCAACCACCCAAGCGCGAAGCGGATAGTCTGGGTTACGCAGCGCTCCTTGCCACATGCCGATGTCACCGGCCGGGATGTAAAGGTCCCGCGACTGAAGGCGGAACTCCTCGAGCGGGGCGTGGGTGGGAAAGCTCAGCGATGAGCCCTCCCCGAGCCTGACGATCCAGCCCTGACATACCGCGATCCCGCTACCAACGTTTCTCAGGCTGATCGCGAGATACGCTACGCCGTCGTTTTGCTCAACCGCGGCATGCCCACCGGAGGCGCTTACCCAATGCCCCCCAAGAAACATGATCTTCTGTTTCGGGTCTTCGAGGCGCGAGGGGGCGAGGGGGCGAGGGGGCGAGGGGGCGAGGACGGGTCGTCGCTGTTCTTGCAACGCCGCCTCGGCGATGCGCGCCGACCGGTTGGAAGACCGGACCGCTGAGAACGTGGCGACAGCCAGCACTAGCGTGCCGACCCCGGTGGCCAAAGAAGAAATCGTTGCCCAGTCTGTAGTGAGAAGAACCATCAGTGGACAGTCTGTCAGCCCACTCGATTCGGATAGGCGGCAACCTTCCGGTCATCCACACTCGGCCCTCGGCATGTCACACCTTCCGAGTTCGCCGAGCAGTGGCGGAGCAACTAACTTCAGCTCACGTAACGGGTTGACCAAACAATCGGGGTCCGGTCACACCAGGGGAAATAACCGCGATAAATGTAGCCGATTGGTATCGAAATAATCCTGTCTATTGCGGGCCACGATAGTCCCCTCTTCTTGCCCCGGCCGACAAGTAACAACAAGTGAGACGCGCGATAAGTGGTGGTCATCGCGGCTCATTGCCGAATACGTCCCGTCACTCCGATGTTGGCGCAGCGGACGTGACTTTCGTCTCACCCGATGACGCAGCCCTGGTGGCAGACTGAGCCACGTGAACACCTCCGCGCTCTTGTCCACTGCCGATCCCGACGGTCGTGGCCTCCTGACCGCCGCCGAATCAGATTGGGGGCGACGGATACCGCACTGCCCAGACTGGGATGCGGCCGGCCTGGTTCGCCACACGGGCGGCATCTTCATGTGGATGGCGGCCGTCGTGAGCTCGGGAGACCGAGTCAGCCGGCGAACCCTGCCTCCCCCACCCAAGCATCTAGAGGATCTCGCCGGCTGGTATGTCGGGTCGCTCGAGCGGACGCTCACGGTCCTGGGATCCGCCAACCCTGAAGCGACGACCTGGACGTTCTCGACCACTGGTGACCATCGCGTGCGTTGGTGGTGCCGGCGTCTCGCAGTGGAGGTGGCCATCCACCGATGGGACGCCCAGCACGCCGCCGCTATCGGCGGCGGCCCCGGACCCGCCCCATTGGACGGTGAGGTGGCAGCGGCCGGAGTCGAGGAGTTCATGGTCGAGTTTCTCCCGGGTCTGCTGACCCAGGACGACGTCGTGGGCCTCAGCGGCACCCTGCACCTCCACGCCACCGACGGGCCGACGGAATGGTGGATCGACCTCGACGCCCGTGGCATAGCGATCCCTGAGCACGCCAAAGCCGATACCGCCATTCGGGGCACCCGGTCGGACGTTTTGCTCTGGCTAACGAATCGAGGTCCCCTCGAGACCGTCGAGGTGCACGGGGACCGAGAGATCGCCGAGCGCTGGGGTCAGCTCCGACGCTGAGGCCGGAAATCTCCGGCCCGCGACGTACGCTCGTCGAGATGGTGTCTGGCGACCCCCCATCTCGCGCCGCCGCCGATCGAGCGCTCGACGCCGAATCCGCGGCCTGGGTGCAGGGTCTGCGCACCAGCGGGCCCGCGCACGACGAGACAGTGAGCCGGCTCCACGAGCTGCTGGTGCGGGTTGCTCGCGCCGAGGTACGCCGCCGCCGAGGCCAGCTGCCCGTCGACGGCCCCGAGCTCGACGACCTGGCAGCTCAAGCTGCCTCCGACGCGGTTGTGGCGGTGGTCGCCAAGGTCGGCCAGTTCCGGGGGGACAGTCGGTTCACGACCTGGGCCTGCAAGTTCGCCATCTTCGAGGTGTCCACCAAGGTGGCGCGGCACTTCTGGCAGCGACCGACCGTGGCCATGGACGCCGAGGACTGGGACCGGCTACCCGACCGATTCGGACTCGACCCGGCCCGGGCGGTTGAGTGGCGCGATGTGGTCGCGGCGGTGCGCCGGGCGGTCGACGAGGAGCTCACCGATCATCAGCGCCGGGTCTTCGTGGCCATCGTGCTCAACGGTGTCGGCTTGGACGCCCTGGTCGCCGAGCTCGATTCGAGCCGCAACGCCATCTACAAGACGCTCTTTGACGCCAGGCGTAAGTTGCGGGCCGCGCTTGTCACTCACGGATATCTGGACAACCACGTTTCGAGGCGGCCATGAGCAGCTGGGGATCCCTGGAGCGGTTTTTGAGGACCGATCCGTTGGACGCGGGATGCGCTGAGACCTTCGAACTGCTCGACCGTTACGTGGAGCGCCAGCTGGCCCACGGCGACGCGGCAGCCCACTACCCAGAGATCGCCGCGCACCTGTCGAACTGCAATCCGTGCGTGCAGGACTTCGAGGGGCTGGTGGCGGCGATCACCGGCCGAGCCGGAACACTTCGCCGAGAAAATTAGGTCAGCAGCGGTAAGACCGGCTTGCTCCGCGACACTCACCCATCGTGGCACCGGCTAAAGCACTCACGATCCCGAGACGCCGAGGAGTACGAGCATGACGACCACGATCGCCGAGCAGGTCAGCCATCTCGCCCAGACGATGGCTGCGCAACCACCCAACGAGGTCATGGGCGCCGTTGCCCGAGAGCAGGCCGACCTGGTCGCCAAGGGGACGCCAGCGGGCGTTATCGAGGTTGGCGCCAGCTTGCCCGACGCGGAGTTGCGCGATCCCCACGGTGCGGCAATGACCCTGCACGACGCGCTGGGCGACCGGGTTTCGGTCCTGGTCTTTTACCGAGGCGCCTGGTGCCCCTACTGCAACATCGCGCTCAACACCTACCAGGCGGAGCTGGTCCCCGAGTTGGCCCGCCGGAATGTCGGACTGGTCGCCATCAGCCCGCAAACACCCGACGGGTCGCTCAGTACCCAGGAAAAGAACCAGCTGACCTTCAGCGTGCTTTCTGACCCTGGCAACCAGATAGCCAAAGCCATCGGGATACTCACAGCCCCCTCCAACGAGGCGCGCGCCGCACAACTCCAGCTCGGATTCGATCTCACCGCCGTCAATGCGGACGGCACCACCGCGCTCCCCATGCCCACGACGATCATCGTCGACGCCAACCAGGTCATCCGCTGGATCGATGTCCACCCCGACTACACCACCCGCTCCGAGCCCGAGCAGATCCTCGCCGCACTCGACGCCCTGGCCCATCGATGACCGCACCGTTCGACGGGCGGGTGGCGCTGGTCACCGGAGCCGGCCGGGGCATCGGACAGGAGACGGCGCTCCAGCTGGCCAAGGGTGGCGCCCGAGTGGCGCTTCTTGCCCGCTCGGTCGATCAGCTCGAAGAGACCGCTGAGTCGGTGCGGGCCGGCGGTGGCGTGGCCGTGGTGGTCGCAGCGGATCTCGCCGAGACCGGTAGCCCCGCCGAGGCGGTGACACGGGCCGTGAAGGAGCTCGGTCCCGTCGACATTCTGATCAACAATGCGGCGGTCGTCGAACCGGCCGGACCGACGGTCTCTACCGCGCCCGGAACGTGGTCCACGGCGTTCGCCGTCAATGTCGAGGCACCCGTCCGACTCACCCTGGCCGTCCTGCCCTCGATGCTCGAGCGGGGTTGGGGCCGGATCATCAACGTGTCGAGCGGAATCGTCGACCACCCCGGGGCGATGGTTGGACTCAACGCCTACGCCGCCACCAAGGCCGCCCTCGAAGCCCACACCCTCAACCTGGCCGCCGAGCTGGCCAGCAGCGGCGTCACCCTGAACGTCTACCGGCCCGGTTCGGTCGACACCGCCATGCAGGCGTGGTTCCGCGCCCAGCCGCCCGCCGAGATCGGCGCCGCCCTGCACCACCACTTCCAATCTTCTTACGAGCAGGGAGTGCTGATCACCCCAGAACGCTCCGCACGATCCCTCCTCACCCGGCTGACGGGGGAGACCACCGGCCAGATCTGGAACGCGACCGATGCCTGACGTGAACCCAGCACCGCCCGACAAGGCACCCTCTCCCGGCGAAGTCGAGATCCAATCCCCCTACGAAAGGACACCGTTATGCCCGCCAAACTGGGAATACTTGCCCTACTCGAGGCCAAGCCCGACAAGGGCGACGAGCTCGGCGCGTTCCTCGAAGCCGGCCGGGCCCTGGCCGTACAAGAGGCAGGCACCCTCACGTGGTACGCCTTCAAGATCAGCCACACCACTTACGGGATCTTCGACTCGTTCGAAATCGAGGATGCTCGCCAAGCTCACCTGGGCGGCCGGATCCCCACCGCCCTGGGCCAGGTGGCCGCCGACCTGCTGGCCAAGGACCCCGACATCCGCATGGTGGACGTTATCGCCGTCAAGTAGCCGAACGCCGCGCTCTGCGGTCATCAATCCCGCCAACCTTCGTCCACCCGACTGGAGATTCCCATGGCCTTGCTTAGTCCCGGCGACAGCTTCCCGACCCTCGAAGTATCCCTCCCCGGTGGTGAAACCCTCTCCCTGCCCAACGCGCTAACCGGTGGCTTCGGCGTGGTCTTGTTCTACCGGGGCGCCTGGTGCCCGTACTGCAACGCGCAGCTACGCGCCTTTCAGCGAGCCTCGGACCGCTTGGCCGAGGTAGGTGTCAAAGTCGTCGCCCTCTCGGTCGACGACGAGGCGACCACTGCCGAGCTGGTTGCCAAGCACGGCCTCACGTTTCCCGTCGGCCACGGTGCCGACTCCAAAGCCATCTCGGCGACGACGGGCGCGTTCGTGGACCCGGTGCGTGGGTTCCTCCAATCGACCGGGTTCGTGCTCGACCCGGACGGTCAGGTGGTAGTCAGCGTCTACTCCTCCGGGGCGATCGGCCGCCTGGTGCCCGACGACGTTGTCGGCATGATCCGCTATATGCGCGATCACGCCACCGCCACGAACTGAGAGCGAGAGCATGAGCGACCCCGACATCCACTTCTACTTCGATCCGGTCTGCCCGTTCGCCTGGATGACCAGCAAATGGGTGCGCCAAGTCACTGCCCAGCGGGACTACACCGTCGACTGGCGGTTCATCTCCCTGCGTATGATCAATGCCGCCATCGACTACGACAGCCACTTCCCGCCCGGCTACGAAGCCGGGCACACGGAAGGGCTTAAGCTGCTGCGGGTGGCAGCCCGGGTCCGCGCCGACTACGGCCGCGACCAGGTTGGT
This sequence comes from uncultured Acidimicrobiaceae bacterium, assembly GCA_963794215.1. Taxonomy (GTDB): domain Bacteria; phylum Actinomycetota; class Acidimicrobiia; order Acidimicrobiales; family RAAP-2; genus DATKRB01. The sequence goes on from CAWCCQ010000001.1 coordinate 218,339, forward strand.
CCTCTCTATGAGGCGATCGGGGCCCAGGTTTTCGACACCGAACCCGACGAGAGTCAAGACCGGGGCGGCCGAGCATTCCTCGAACCGATCCTGGCCCACATCGGCCTGCCCGCGGCGTTGGCCGACGCACTGGACGACACCTCCATCGACGCCGAACTACAGCGGGAAACCGACGAGGCACTTGGTCTGACCGGCAAGGACGTCGGGACCCCTATCGTCCACTTCCAACCTCCTAACGGCGTGGCGTTCTTCGGGCCGGTCATCAGCCGTCTCGCCGACCAAGCCGAGGCAACCCGGCTCTGGGACCACGTCGTCGGGCTCGCTGCCTTCCCCGGCTTCGCCGAGCTCAAGCGCAGCCTGCGCGAACGACCCCAGCTGCGCAGTTTCGGGGTGGATCCCGGCCAGGTCGGGATCCAAGAGGACTGGCACGGCGGCAGCCGACGCGCCTAGAAGTGATTCACCGATCGCCCTCCCAGTGCGAAGGACAGAGGACCGGGACAACCATGGAGGCTCCGTTTACCATCCCCGCCACCAGCACAGGAGTCCAACGTCACCGAAAAACCGGATGACCCACTATGCGCCTCGTCTCTGCCAGAACGGGTTGGTTCAAGCTCGTCCGCGTCGACGGCACGAACGCTCGGACGGACCGGTTGTCTACTTTGTGGTCCTCGGCAAGCAGGCTCCCGAACGATTGCGCGGCTTCATACTCACAGCCGCGACCGGCTTATTTGCCACGATCTTGCCGTTCGGCCCCGTTTAAGGAGGCCACCTCAAGCGGTGGTCGTCTCGGGGACTCCGAACATGGCGGCGATCTTCACGAGCTCTTCGACTGAGTCGCTAGTCGCGATGACACGAAGGACGCACTGGCCATGGTCTTCGCTGACGTGCCAGTCCAGGAAGGCGCAGCATGTCTGCTCGGCGTCCGAGAGCGCTTCAAGTTCCTTCTGCACGCCCTCCGCGGCTTGATAGCGAACCTCGAGCACATGGCCGAGTAGGCGAGAGGCTGGCGGTGCGGGTGCGTGCAGTGCTTTCCAACGGGCGAGGCGCGCTGGTCCGTCGCCGGGCCCGAGGGTGCACGCGACGGGCAACCTGGTACGCGCAGCATGTTCGGATTCGCTGGCCACAACCGAATTTCAGTCTGGCGCGATCGGATCTGTCAATGGGCCGGCCACAGACACCACCGAGCCAAACTCTGGCCGGGCCGAGGGCTGTGATCCTGGCGATGTTCAGACCGCGTGATCGCTCTCCCTGGATGATCCCACCGCCATCTCGACAAAGCGAGCAGCTGCAGGGGCCAGTGTCCACGAGCGATGGGCGAGAGCCACTCGACGCTCGATGGAAGGGATCGGGCGAACCAGTTCCGCACCGAGTTGGCGCGCGACGGAACCGATCGACTCGGGCACCAGAGCCGCCCCTGCTCCGGCAAGCACCAGGGGAAGGATGGCGTCCCGTTGCGCCGTGACCACCGCGATTCGCGGCACCCGGCCGACACTGGCAAAGCCCTCGTCGAGGAGCCTGCGCGTCGAGGTCCCGGGGGGCGCAGCCACGAAGGGAACCTGATCGAGTTTCGTCAGTTCCACCTTTGGTCCGTCCCTATGACCGTCCGGAGGGAAGATCAGCACCAACTCCTGGTGCCCCAACGGATGGACGACGACATCGTCGGGAATCGCATAGGCCTCGACGACGCCGATCTCGCAGGCGCCGGTGCGGACCAGGTCCATAAGGTCGCCAGTGTCCTCGGGTGCCGCCAAGTCGATCCGCACGCCGGGGTACTGCCCACGGAACCGCCCGATCAGCGCGGCCAAGGGGTCCGCCGCCAACGTCGGGAGACTCGCCAAAGAGAGCCGGCCGGCATCCAACCCGGCCACCGCCAGAACAGCCGCTCGCCCGGTCTCGATGTCACGGAGGGCCTGGCGGGCCGGGCCGACCAATGCCTCGCCGGCCGGCGTCAAGCGCGCGTGGCGACCGACCCGCACGAAGAGCTCAGTTCCGAGCTCGGTCTCGAGCTCCTTCACCGCCAAGGAGAGTGCCGGTTGCGAGACGAAGACAGCCTTCGATGCCGCGGTGAACCCCCCGTGGTCTGCGACAGCTAAGAAGTGTCCGAGCCGGCGAATATCTATTTGAGAATCTTATCGTTCCTAACAGAAATCTGTATTCGACTTCTGGTAACCGCGGCGCACCCTTTGCGTATGGAGGTCGGGGCGGCCGCGGTCAGAGGCGACTGGAGGCACCGTCTGCTGGTCGAGCCCCGGCGCCCGGCAGCAATCAGGGATCGTCCGAACGCCTACTGGTTGGCCGTTGCCGCCGTGTGCATCGGCGCGTTCATGGGGCAGCTGGACGCCAGCATCGTCACGGTCGCCCTCCCGACCCTGCAGGCGACGTTCCGCACAAGCGTGGCTTCCGTCACCTGGGTCGGACTGAGCTATCTGCTCGTCTTGGTGGCCAGTGTCGCCGCCGTGGGCCGTTTCGCCGACATGGTCGGTCGCAAGCTGCTCTATGTGTATGGCTTCGTCGTCTTCACGGTCGGCTCGGCCCTGTGTGGGCTCGCCCCGACCCTGGTGACGCTCGATGGATTTCGGGTCCTCCAAGGCCTGGGGGCCGCCATGCTCCAGGCCAACAGCGTGGCCATCATTGTGCTGGCGGTTCCCGACAGGTCCCGCGGCAAAGCCATCGGCATCCAAGGTGCAGCCCAGGCACTCGGGCTGACCCTCGGTCCGACCATCGGTGGTCTCCTGCTCGCCGCTGGCGGTTGGCGCCTGATCTTTCTGGTGAACGTCCCCTTCGGGATACTCGGCACCGTCGCTGGCCTTGTGTGCATTCCTCGAAGCCGCCACCTGTCCGAGCGGGTCGCATTTGACTGGCTGGGGCTCGCTCTCTTCGTCCCCGCCGTTGTGGCGCTTCTCTCGGCCATCTCGTTCGGAAACTCAAAGCGCTGGACCTCGCCGTTGATCATCGGGCTCTTTCTGGCAGCAGCCGCTCTGACCATCTTGTTCGTGGCGAGGGAACGGGTGACGCCCGCACCGATGCTCGACCTCGAGCTGTTTCGCCGCCTGCCATTCACAACCGCCATCACCAGCGGGTTGTTGTCCTATCTCGTCCTGTTCGGCGTGCTCCTGCTCGTGCCGTTCTACCTCGAGCGGGGCCTCCGGGTGGGCGCCGGGCGAGCGGGGATCGAACTCATGGTGATGCCGCTCATGTTGGGCTTGGTCGCTCCATACTCGGGCCGGTTGGCCGATCGTGTCGGAGCCAGACCACTCACGACGGGTGGCATGGGACTGGCCGCTGTCGCCATGGTGGTACTCGGAGTCGCCCGGCCGCCAACAGTCGGCTTCCTCTTCCTCGTGGGCCTGGTGGGCGTCGGCCTCGGACTGTTCACGCCACCCAACAACGCCGCGATCATGAGCTCGGCGCCTCGCGAGCAATCCGGTGTTGCCTCCGGGGTGCTGAACATGACCCGGGGCATGGGCACCGCGCTCGGTCTGGCGATCACCGGTCTCGTCTTCGCCCTGGCTGGAGGTGAGAGCTCGGTCGCTTCCGTGGTCGCGCGTGCATTCACCGTGACGATCATCTTCCTCGCCTCCGTAGCCGTCGTGGCTGGACTCCTGTCCCACGCTCCGCGGTTCGACGGGCATCGGAGGCGGCCACCGACCAACTGGAGACGTGCAGCACCTATTGGACCCACCGGGGGACCGATGACTCAATTTGCACTAAGTCAAGAGAATGCGTGCCGAGGAGCCACGAGACCGTGCCGCTCGTTCTCTCGTACTCCAGCGTAAGGATTTCAGCAACAAGCTCATGAAATGAAGCTTTCGTCTGTTTGGCCATGGCGGTGACCAATATTCATTGAACAATCCACATGGCAGAACCACAGGGTGCTCCCGACACCACGTGCTCGGCGCGCGAAGTATCCCATCGCCGGACTGATGTACCAGGATTGACCTGCTCCCGATAACGGATCCAGGTGAAGGGGGTCAGGTCGGTGTTCCCGTGCGCATAGACCTCAGCGCACCCGAGCACTTGACCGCGGGCTCCACACCTACAACCATCACTGGGGTCACACGGCCCTCGGAGGCCGGCCACCAATCGAGATGACCAACCTCCGCGGGATAACACATCTAGCCCGGCAGATCCTCTGGCCGCTTCTTGGACAGTTGGCCGGACAAGAGGCCTGTGGATTGACCGACCTCGATCATGTAGCCATCCGGATCGCGCATATAGCAGCGAATCTCGGAACCTCGATCGATCGGAGGCGTAACAAATTCTGCCCCGCGCTCGCTCCATTCCCTGTAACACGCGTCGTGGCGCAACGCTGGCGCAGGCTGTGAGCGAACACCAGTTCCACCGCGGCGAGCAGTCCGGGAGCACCGTCAGAGACGACCAGCAACGGCGGGCGCAGTGCGCGGCCGACCATACCTTCGAGGAACCGGCCCAAGCGTCGGTGGACTCGCTGGCACCAGGCTCGAGACCCACGAGCACCGGCCGGCCTCGGTGGTGATCCCCCAGGCGGCCAACACCGGCTCGGCTCGGGCTCCTTGGTGCATTCTGAAGTGCGAGCCGTCCAAGTACAGGTACTCGAGCGAGATGTTTGAGAGGTCCCGGGCCCGCCAGGTGTCGAGCTCACCTCGATGGCCTCGCACACCCGGCTCACCGTCGACTTCGACAGGGCCGCCTCGGCGCCCAGCGCGTCGGCCAGGGTGGCTTCCGCGTCGTGTACCGACAGGCCCCGCACGAACCCGGCGATCACCAGGCTCTCCAGGGCGTTGGTCCGGCACACCCCGATTCCGAGCAGCCGCGACGCGAAGGCCTCGTCGGTGCCCCGCAGCTTGGGCCGTTCGATGGTATGTCCGCCACCCGCAGGTTTAAGAAGATCGACGTCGTGTCGTCGGGATCATAATCGACTACTGAGATGCCGGGCTTGTCGGGCGTGGGCCCACCACCGGGGTTCATAATGATCCAACTGTTGGCGAGTTTCACCATGCATGGGTTCTCCTCTAGAACTACCTTCCCGCCTAGGACGCGCGAATAGAAATCGCGTGATTGGGCGACCTTCCGCACCGTGATGAACAATGTCGCAATGATCCCCTCAGAGGGAACCGGCAGATTCTCATAGTCAATGTATGGAGACTCATCGGCCATCAAGTCATTCCCTTCGTTTGGGCTGGGCGACCCAGGGCACAGACCCGACCTCTACGATTCCAGCCATAGGTCGATCCGCTCCAACACCCCATTCTTTACTCCAAGCAAACGGCTTCGCAATCCCCGACGGGGGGCGTGGACCTGGTCAGCCAGGTCGAGGGCCTGCGCAAGTAGGGCAGCAACGTCGAGGTGATCACATCGGACGCCGATTCCCGAGCCGCAATGGGCGCGAGCCAGATGGATCCGGCGGCCCGCATCGCCGCCGCCCGTGCCGGTTTCGCCCAAGGCAAGCAGGAAGCGACCGGCGTGACGCTCCTCTGACGATTGCAGGGCGACGCCCCGCGCTACACCGTCATTTGTGAAGAGCCCCCAAACGTTGTTCGACGCATGGATGCGCCGGCAGAACTACTGGCAGAACGGGCCCGCAAAGGACCAGTTGTCGAGAGGATAGACGATTGCCCCTCATCGTCTAGCAGGTAAGTAGCTGAGGCGACCGAAAAGTTGTGCCTATTGTCGAGGACGTTAAGGCTGTCACTCGGGGGGCGCTACCTACGAGGTCTGCAGGGCCGAGCCGGTCTCAAGGAGGGTTTTGAAACTGGAAAGAACGGCAGGCCAACCATCAGAGATGCCCTGGAGGACATGGCTGCCAGGCTCGAAGCCATCGTGGACGACCGTGAGCCGGGCCACACCGTGCCCGACGTCCGCGATGTCGAAGGCGACCTTCGAGCGGGGTTCAGCTCGCCAGGCATTAGCGGTGACCTCGTCCATGCCGACCTCGGCGGCCCACCCCGGGGTAAAGCTGTGCCAGGTATAAGCCAGCCGGCGGGCGCGATCGGATTCCAGAATCACCTGCTCGGGGTCGCTCACGACAAGCCCGACCTCCTCATGCGCCATGTCGTAGGTGGAGCCCTTTTTCCAGTCCGACCGGAAGGTCTTCTCACCAGCCCGTTGGTGTCGCCAATAGCGTTTCATAAGGGCGGGGTTGGTGAGGCCTTGCCAGACCTTCTCGGGCGTGGCGCGGATATAGGTCGTGTACGTAAAGCTCCTGGACTGGTCGGTGGGTGCAGCCATTGCGTGCCTCCCGTCGTCGAATCGCCGTGTTGAGAAGTCCTGCTGTCCTACATTTCTACCCATGTCGAGGTAGACACCCACATCGCGCCAATCGGGCCCCACGGGTCAACCACCCTTATCGAAGTGTTCCAAAAGGGCGTGCAACCGCGAGTGCCGAGTCATCGAGACAGTCCAGACGTATCGGGATCCCATGAAGGCATCCGTCCGCCTCGTCGGTGTTGGTTGCTAAGGGCGATAACATCTGCATATCGCTGCGCGTCAGGTAGCGATAAATTCTGGCTATCGGTGCCCTTGCAGTTATAGGGCACGATAATCGCCCGTTATCGGGTCGAGCGATACCGACTGTCGTCGAGCGCGACAAGAATTGCTTATCGTCACGCCGGGCCGGTTAGGTAAGTCACCACAGGTTTCGCTTGTAATCAACGAACGTCCGCCCCGTCAAAGGCTCAGCCATCCGACTAGCCATGGGTGGTGAGCCCTTGAGGCTCGAGAGCATTGCGCACACACGAGATCGCTTCGTCATCAGACATCCCAGCGCCCTTGGCGACCAACTCGTCATAACGGGAATTGCCCAGCCGTTCCTTTAGAACCTCCACGGTGTGCCAGCGTTCCGACGGCTCCCTCCGAGGAAGGATCGACCGCGCCCGGTTCACCGGAGCGGTAACGAATCCGCCGTGGGCGGCGGCAGCTTCGTACTGGCCGAGCCCGCCGAGCAGGGCCACGGCTCGCTCGACGGCCATCACCAAGGAGGGACGGTCACCGACGTCATCGGCGAAGGCAACCGCCTCGCGAAGCAACCTTCTGGCCTCGAGGACTTCGCCCTCATCGGCGTGGAGCCGTGCCGCCAGGCTCAACGCGGTGTCCAAGTCGCGATCGATGATCGGTGTCAGGTGATCGAGCGCCGCCGCTTACTGCTGCCAGCTCCCGGCCCAAGTCCGGGCACCGCTAGCGCCAGCACCGCCCTCAGCGGCCCGAGTGAGCCTCCCCGCCAGGGCCGGAAGTTCGATGGCGCGCACGAGTGCCCTGACGACGCCGATGAGACCGGCCCATCGAGGTCTTGCCTAGCAACTCGCACTCACCGTTTACCCCAGAATTGAGAGTAAGCCGACTGCTCCTGGGTCTCTAAAAGACATCACTGACTACTGGTTTCCCAATTCCGCGAGCCAAGCTCGTCCACCTGAGGCGTGTTGAGAAGGATGGCGAGCCTGTCGTAATGGGGCGAGGAACCATCAACTCAACCGATCGGCCGGCCCGGACGCCGATCGTCAAGTGCCCCCCGTTGTCCCCTACCCCAAGAAGATCCGAGGCAGAAGCTGAAGCGTGGTCACTGACGACCACGGTACCGATAGGCGCTGCCCTGACGCGCCGCGGGACGATTGAACGAGATCTTCTCGTCGTCCAAAACAAGTAATCCTTCGGCAGCCATCCACCGACGACGCGCCGGCCAGAGCTGACCTTTGGCAGAGAAGGAGGTGGATTGAGGTGGTGCCGCTGGGGCGAGGAACTCCGGCGGTTTCGGAGCGGCGTGACGAGTGGTGGGCTCTGACCTTGGACGAGCGCAAGCGGCTGGACGAAGTCACCGTCGAAGCAGCCTGCCGCGTCAAGCCTTCATCCAGGCGTGCACGCTCGCCAAGAGCGCCAAGGAGACCGTCGAGCTGACCCGTCACGCCCAAGACCTTGGCGTCGATATCTGCTACTAGCAGAACCCGTCATGGAGGCCCACGGCGGGACCCGGAACGCTCGAATTCTTCAACTATGTGGTGGAGCGTACAGACATCGCCCTCGGGATGTTCAACTCGTCGTCTTCGGGCTACGTGATGACGGCGGGAGAGATTGCCCGGATCGCCGAAATCCCCGCGATATGTGCCATAAAGGACGCCGCAGAGACCGGAGGCCGCGGCATCGCTGTCGCCGCGATGGCGCCCGGCAAGCTCGTCTACTGGGACGTGTTCGCTGGCACGGCGTCATATCTCACTTGCCACGTAGCCGGGGTTTCAAGCCCCTTGCGTTCTCGGCAGCATGGCGTACGACGCCGACTGACAAGCGCTACACGAACTGGTTCAATCTCGTTCTTGAGGGGCAAGCTCGAAGAGGCGCGTGAACAGTAGTTCGCGACGAACGTCGATGGCCCGGGCTCCCAGGGCTTGTACTACACACAGCTCCCGGGTCGATCGGGTTACTGGACCGACTTCGGCTCGACCTTCAAGTACTGCGCCCAACTCGTCGGGCTTCCCGTCGGCGACTACCCACACTCCCGCCCGCCGCAGCACAATCTCACGGACGAACAGAGGGCCCGCATCAAGACGGCCTACGTCAACTCCGGGCCACTCGACGATCGAGAAGACCGAGGTCAGTGCCTAAGGGCTGATTTCCGACGAGCGGGAGCACGGACACATGCTTCGAAATATCCCTGGGACTCTCGATGTCCCGTCGAAGCTCGGTCCTTGCCGTAGCTGTCCGTCGCACGGAATGCTACATTGCGACCGTGCCCAGGATGATCGCGCAACGAGAGCTCCGAAACGACAACGCCAAAGTGATCAAGGCCGTCGCAGCGGGTGAGACCTTCGTCGTCACTCGCAACGGCATCCCGTTCGCCGAGCTACGGCCAATCCGAACGAAACGCCGCCCGACCGTACCCAAGGCGGAGCTGGTGGCCCTTGCCTCTTCCGGTCCGCACGTGGATCTCCACCACTTCCGGGCTGACCTCGATCGCCTCGTCGACCAAGGACTGTAGGTGTCAGTAGGACTGCTCGACACTTCCGTGGTGATCGACTGGGATGACCCGAGCGTGGCTGCCGCCCTGCCCGAGGAGTCGTCGGTTTGCGCGATCACCCTTGCCGACCTTGCGGCCGGACCCCACCTCGCTTCGACCTCGGCCGAAGGTGCTCGTCGACAGGCCCGTTTGCAGCAAGTCGAGGCTACGTTCGAGCCCCTTCCCTTCGACGCTGCCGCAGCCCGGAGCTACGGCCAGATAATCGCTGCGGTCGCCGATTCGGGTCGATCGCACCGTCGTCGCGTCGCAGACTTGCTCATTGCTGCTACCGCCCACGCCAATGGACCGGCTCTCTATACGCGTAACCCTGACGACTTCGCCGGCCTCGAGGAACTCCTGCCCGTCATCGGTCTTTGAGGCGCGACGGACGATTCGCCATCCAGCAATTTCGAACACGGGCGCGAACAGCTTCGGTGTGCGCAGGCGCCACGAACCGAGCCCCGGGATCGGCCATCCGCCCGAACGGGCCGGCCAGCCACCGGATTATGTTGTGGGCGATCTTTGTCAGCGTGACCCAGGCGGCATTGGCATTGCCGACTTCGGAACAACGGTGGGTCATGCCCGCACCCCAGGAAGAGAATTGCGATCGTTTGGCGCGATGCGCTCCGAAGCGGACGATAAGTACTGGGTATCGCGGTCGGGGCCGGAAGGCGTAACTGGCCATATATGCGACTGCCTTAAGCGAGGGTCGATTATTGCAGGCAGGGTCAATGGCCGTGAGGGGTTAAGGGGCTAGATCCTGACCGCCCTCGGATCGTAGAACGCGGCTTCACCGAAAGCGCTGTCGGCGGCGGCGACCTCCCAGTAACCGGGACCGTTCTGGGTGGAGTCGATGTCGCCGATCGGATCGTTCAAGTGCTTGCCAGCGCAATTCTCGGCTTGCACGCGGCTTGACAAGCCGCACCACTAGTGAGACAGTGGTCTAGTTATCTAGATGAACCGAGACCATGTGATCGACTTCCACCTCGATGCCCGATCGGGCGTCTCGCCGTACCTCCAGATCGTCCAACAGGTTCGCCAAGCGGTCCGGCTCGGTCTGCTGGTCGAGGGCGAGCAGCTCCCGACGGTGAAGGAGGTCGTCGGACAGCTCGCGATCAACCCGAACACCGTCCTGAAGGCATATAAAGAACTCGAGCACGCCGGGCTCGCCGCACCCCGACCCGGCATTGGGACTTTCGTCACTGCGACTGTGTCCGACGCGTCGCTCGCGGCCCACGGGCCACTCCGCCAGGACCTCGGGCGTTGGCTCGCGAAAGCGCGGCGCGCGGGGCTCGACGACGAGAGCATCGAGGCACTCTTCCGGGAGTCCTTTCGGGCCTCCACCGACGAGGGCGTAGCGTGAACGCCGTCCTTGAAGCCGTTGGGCTCGGCAAGCAGTACCGGCGGCGTTGGGCGCTCTCGGACTGCACGCTCTCGATCCCGGCTGGAAAGGTGGTTGGGCTCGTCGGTCCGAACGGCGCCGGAAAGTCAACGCTCCTCCAACTCGCCGTCGGCCTACTGCCACCCACTACAGGCACGATCGAGGTGCTCGGAACCCCTCCTGCCAGTGGGGCAGTACAGCTCGGGCGGGTCGGCTTCGTCGCCCAGGACACTCCGACTTACGCGGCCTTGTCCGTCCGCGACCACCTCGATATGGGCGCCTGGCTAAACCCGAGCTGGGACGCGGAGCTTGCAACCCGTCGGATCGACCAGCTCGGTCTTGATCCCCGCCAGCGCGCTGGCAAGCTCTCTGGCGGACAGCGCGCGCAGCTCGCCCTCACCGTCGCGATCGCGAAGCGTCCCGAGCTGTTGATCCTCGACGAGCCGGTGGCGAGTCTCGACCCGCTGGCGCGGCGCGAGTTCCTCCAGGGCTTGATGGAGGTCGTCGTCGAAGAGGGCACCAGCGTCATCCTCTCCTCGCACCTCGTCGCGGACCTTGAGCGGGTCTGTGACTATCTCGTCGTCCTCATCTCCTCCCGAGTGCAGGTTGCCGGAGAGATCGAGGCGCTCCTCGCCACCCACCACCGCCTCGTTGGTCCCCGACGCGATCCTGACGCGCTGCCGCCAAACCAGGAGGTCATCGAGGAGCGCCACACCGACAAACAGAGCACGCTCATTCTTCGCAGCGAAGACTCGATCCTCGATCCTTCCTGGACGGTCGAACAGCTCAACCTGGAGGACCTTGTGCTTGCCTACATGGCCCGTGGCTCGATGATCACACAGCGTCCTTGGCTCTCGGGGGTCCGGTCATGATTCGCTTTGCGCTCCGCCAGTTCCGTACCCAAGCCGCAGTGGCCTTCGGCGCACTGGCGGCGATCGCCATCGTGCTCGTGATCACTGGACCACACCTCGTCCACCTCTACGACACGACGGTTGCGACGTGCCACGCCCACCAGGACTGCGCCTCGGTGACCTCCACGTTCTTGACCCACGAGCGCTTCCTCCACATCGGTTCTTCGACGCTGCTGCTCGTTGCTCCGGCGCTCATCGGGATCTTCTGGGGGGCACCGCTCATTGCCCGTGAGCTCGAAGCGGGGACCTTCCGCCTCGCGTGGACCCAGAGCGTGACCCGTACGCGTTGGCTGGCGGTCAAGCTCGGGCTCGTCGGCCTGGCCAGCATGGCGGTCGCTGGGCTGCTCAGCCTCATGGTGACGTGGTGGTCAAGCCCCTTCGACCGAATCAACATGAACTGGTTCTCGCCTGGCACCTTCGGCGAACGCGGACTCGTCCCTGTCGGTTACGCGGCTTTCGCGTTGGTGCTCGGAGTCCTCGCGGGGTTGCTCATCCGTCGGACCATTCCCGCAATGGCCACGACCCTGGTCGTCTTCGTCGCTGCCCGATTCGCCGAAAGTCTCTGGATTCGCCCGCACCTGTGGACTCCGCTGCGCATCGTCTCGGCGTTCCAGGTTCCAGCCGGGCCGGGGAGCAACGGAGCAACGTCGATCGGAGCCGGCGGCATCAAAGCCAATGACTGGGTGCTGTCGGACCAAGTCTTGAACGGCGCCGGACACGTGATCGGACAGAACGGCGGGATTGGGCCGAACGGCGAGATCGGCCTTAGCGTGTCGCCGAACGGCACGCTCACCTTCGCGGGCGTCGGTCCGTGCCCGAACAAAGTTCCGCCAGGGACCTTGCCCAGTCCTGGTGGGTTCAGGGGACAGCCCACCCATGCCGCCAATCAGACGATGCAGGCGGCCTTCCAGACCTGTGTCAACCGGCTCCACATTCGACAGGTAGTCACCTATCAACCGGCCAACCGCTTCTGGAGTTTCCAGTGGGAGGAGACGGCGATCTTCCTCGCCCTCGCCTTCCTCCTCGCCGGCTTCTGCTTCTGGTGGATTCATCGCCAGTACGCAGGACGGGTCAGGCCCTCACACGGAGCAGATACGCCGACGACTCACATCGAGCCGCGATCCGAACTTCGCGATTTCGGACCCGAGCAAGGCTCGGCTGAACTGGAACTCTCCGTTCGCCCACTTCGAGCGAGCGGAAACGCCGATGAGCCTCCGGAACCCTTACGACTGGTGCTCGACCCGTAGGAACAAGTCCTTCCAATCGATCGCCAGGGATGCTCACCGAATTCACTGAAACCAGACACGTCGAACAGAGCGATCGCCCGGAGTGCGGCTACTCGAGATCCGATAGCGAGAGGATCGATAATTGCCCATAATCGTCTCGGGGCAATGAGAGTGATGTTGCGCCCGATAAGACACTATTATTATCACGAGCGGCGATGATCGCCGCTCGTGATCAATTGCCCCCCATCGCCATTAGCTCAAGTAGCGATATGTAGTGGGTATCATGGCTGCGACTTTCGCTTTCCTCCAGGTTAGCGTTTGTGAGTTCTGCCGGTCCCTTGCGCTCGACGCCTGCCGGGCAACCGGGGCATTCGGTCCGAATCCGCCGTCCCGGAAGGCGCGCCGCTCATCGTGAGGCTCTTTAGTGCCAGCCGTCTGGCGTTGCGCTGAGTTGGACGTGGCTCGGCAGCCGCACTACGAGCGCTTTCGTGGTGCGGGCACGCCGGGGAGCTGGCCGATGTCGCGGATACTCTCCAAGACCAGGTCGACCACCTGATCGGCGTGACCGTGCCAGATGAGTTTCGCCGTCGCCTTGGCGAAGCCCTTGTCCTGTTCCCAGGTCGGGTGCTGGGGGAGCCCGGCCGCCAGCCCGGCGGTGCGGATCGACACCAGGGCAGGACCGGAGTGGGCAAAGGCTTGGCTCACCGCCCCGGGGACGTCATCGTGGCGGTCGACCCCGATGCCGAGGATCCCATAGGCCTCGGCGAACTTGGCGAAGTCCGGATTCTTAAGGTCGGTCTCGTGAGGCTCGACCCCTTCGGCCAACATCTCCCAATGCACCATGTCGAGCAGGCTGTTGTCGAACACGATCAATTTGATCGGCAGGTCGTAGGTCGTGATGGTGCTGAGGTCTCCGAGCAGCATCGTCAGTCCCCCGTCACCGCACATGGCGACTACCTGACGCCCGGGGAAGGCCAGTTGGGCACCGATGGCCTGGGGCATGGCATTGGCCATGGACCCGTGGTTGAACGACCCGATGAGCCGCCGCCCAGCGGACATCGACAGGTAGCGGCAAGCCCAAACTGTGGCCATCCCAGTGTCAGAGACAAAGATGGCGTCCTCGGCGGCCAGGCGGTCGAGGGTGGCCGCCACGAACTCCCGATGCACCGGTGACTGCCCGCCAGTGTGCCGGACATAGATGTCGAGTTTGCGCCGGGCCTCCCCGTGGAGCTTCTGGGAGGCCCGCCCAGGTGCAACGTCCGGGCGGCGTCGCCCGCGACCCCGTAGTCCAGTCTCGACCGTCGCCCGAGGTGCTCGGGCCGAGCGTCGATCTGGACGATGGTGCTCTTCTCGGGGATGAACTGGCGGTAGGGGAAGTCGGTCCCGACGAGCAAGAGCAGGTCGGCATCTTCGAGCGCTTTGGTGCACCCGCCAAATCCGAACAAGCCGGTCAGGCCGACGGCGTAAGGGTTGTCGTGCTCGATCCATTGCTTCCCCCGCAAGGTGTAGCCGACCGGGGCCTTGAGCCGTCCGGCCAGCTCGAGCACCTCGGCGTGGGCCTCGCGGACTCCGGCGCCGCAGTACATGGTGATCTTCTGGTGCCGGTCAATGAGCTCGGCCACGGCGTCGAGGTCGCCTTCGGAGGGTACGTAGACCGGAGGCTCCAAAGCGAAGCGGTGAGGGCAAGGCTCCGCAGGCCGGTGTCCTCCTCGGCGGTATCACCCGACAGCGCCACCACGGCGACACCCTGACGGGCAATGTCGTGTTGGAAGGCCATCTCGAAGATCCGGGGAGCCTGCTCGCGTTTGGAACAAGTGGCGTCGTAGACGCTGCAGCTGGCGAACACGGTGTCGGGGTCCGACTCTTGGAAGTACGAACCCCCGACCTCGGCGCTGGCGATGGTCGAGGCGAGCGCGAATACCGGTGCCCGGGTCCGGTTGGCGTCGCACAGCCCGTTGAGCAGGTGGAGGTGCCCGGGTCCGGCGGAACCGGCGCACATCGTGGCCTTGCCGGTGAGTTGCGCCTCGGCTCCCGCAGCGAAGGCTCCCACTTCTTCGTGGCGGACGTGGACCCAGCGCAATCTCCCGTTTCGCCTGATGGCGTCACCGATGGGGTTGAGGCTGTCCCCTATCACCCCGTACACCCGTTCCACGCCGGCCCGGACGGCCGTCTCGACCAGGGTGTCGGCAACATTCATAGCCATGGTGAACCTCCACATTCCGGGCGACCTCGTCACGGTCGTCCCCTCCCACCTGAAGATCTTGCATGGTTGGCACGCTCCTCAAACTCCTCAAATTGCCGTCGGCCTCGGATACGGGGTCTAGCCCGGCATCAATAGCGGTCGAGTAGACGAGCACGCGGCCATTGATCCCGTCGGTGACCCGATTGCTGGCACGGGTGCAGTGATGTCGGGTCTGGAACCCGAGGAGTGTCTGCTGGTCGTGAATCCCCGCCACCATCGAAACGCTGGTCGGCGCCTGTCGTGCACAGGCCCGGGCGCTTGCCAGCGTTTTCGCCTTCGGGTCGACATCGAATATCGGGGTTCATCGGGGCCCTTTTTCTTTCGGCACCTACTCAGCCGTCCCATATGCGACCCTACGCAGGGTGGGCGCGGCGCACGCGGCCCTCACGCTGCGGCTTCGCAGTCGAGTCTTCGGTCGGCGTCCCCATCGGTGAGCTCTTCGAACTCCGCAGGGCTACTGACTGGAGCCGGCCGCCAAGATCCGGCGGAGCAGGTACAAGTCAAGAACTAGGGGGACGACAAATACGAGGCCCCACCAGCGTCCCGTCGCGCAGAGCAAAACGACGATGGCGGCTATCCAAACTGCCAGCAGCACGCGGATTACAAGCGATGGCTTCCGGTGCCGCATATCCCAGTTCATTGTTGTTGTACGCTACGACCAACCGGACTCTGAGATAGCCCACCCATTACCCTACTTCTCCCGGCAGCCGACTTCTACGCTGCTCGTGAAGCCTTTGGATACAACGACCGGTCCCCTGGCCCGGCAGACTCCAGTTCCTCCTTCGTACTGCGGACTCTGCCCTGAGACGGTGTGGGTACCCACGGCCACGGATTCTGGTGGGGTTCGCCTAATGCCGATCGACGATGGACCACGCGGGTTTTTCGCTTCGCCTGGTCGATGTTGGAGGATGGTGAGGGACCCCCGGGCCGGCGCTGGCGGACAAGTGCTCCATTGTCCAGAACGGGTGACGTGGAACGTTCAGGACCGACGATGGACGCAGTACACCGTAGACAGCTGCCCCGAACCTCTGGACGGACTGGTGGACACTCGGCCGCGGTGAACAGTTGGGCATTCGGAGCTCGGGCGCTCATTTCGACACGTTTGCGTCTCGGGGATTCGCCAGCGTTCTCTCATTCCGTGTTCGGCAGCTTGATCGTTTCCCGCGCCTCAGAGGCTGATTTCTGTGTTTGGTCAGCGAGTTCTTGGCCCGCGTCCGTGAGCACCTCGCCTACTTTCTTCGCAGCGTTCTCGGTCGACTCCTGCACTCCGTGACCCAGCTCGGACGCGGCCTGCATAGCGGCGTCGAAGGCTGGCTCCGCCACGTCGGCAATCGCTGACAGCCCCTGCTGCTCAACCTTCGTCGGACGCAGGAGCGAGCCGACGAGTAATCCGATACCGAAGCTGACCATGCCCGCCGCAAGCGGATTGCCGCGAGCATCAGCCCGCTCGTCCGTGCCTTGGCCAACTGCTCCATCCGCCTCCGAGGGGCTTCCCATAATCCCCTCACGGGCCGATTGGACCCCGTGCCGGAACCGATGGGTGCCGCGCTTAACCAACTGCGTGGGACTCAATCGATCGCCGACTGCGTCCAACGCTCCGGACATATCCTCACGCGTGTGGGTGATGTCGGCCGCTAACTCATCTGCTCTTTGAGCCATGACACGTCCTCTTTCAGTGTCCGAATGGTCCCTTTAGGCACGAGCGTGACCGTTGCCAGCTTCTTGCGGCCGAGCACGAAGAGCGTCCCAGCGGCTGCACCGTACAGCACCCCCACGATGAGAAAAGCAAAGCCAACGGCCATGATTTCCGCCAACCCGAAGGCGGCGGCGAATGACAGCATCAACAAGAGGAAATACCCGCTGAGCCCGGTCCCGCCCAGCAACCCAGCAGCCTTGGCCGTCGTCATCACCTCGTCTTTGATCTCGACCTTGGCCAGCTCCACTTCGGTTTGAACGAGGTGGGTCAGATCGGAACTGATCCGCCTGAGTAGGTCCTTGAGTGCGGCGTCCGCCGCTAAATCCGAGGCAATGCCTGATGTCGTCGCACTTCTGCCGTCGACAGAGTCCGGTGGCGTCATTGTCCTCCGGCCCCCGTTGATCCGGTATTCGCCGCCTCTTGCTGTGACTCTTGTACAGACGGTGAGGCCAGGTCCGTGGATTTGTCGGCCGTCTCACCGGTGGTCAACTGATTCTGAGCGAGTCGGCCCTGCACGGCGGCAGCTTCATTTCTGAGCAATCGTCCTATCGCCAGGCCAGCGAGCGCGCTGCCCGTCAGAAACACCACCGGGCGACGCCGGGCGAAGCGTTTGATATCGAGGGCCACGCCATCGACTCCGACCTCGTGGATGTGTTGAGTGAGATCACCCAGCCGGTCGGCTCCCTCGTGGGCATACTCAACGAGAGGGCCGGCCTCGTCGGGTCGGCCCTCCGCCAAGGCTCGCAACTCATGGTAAAAAGCATCCATACCATCGGCGAGTTGACCGAGCTGAGCTTCGGCTCTGTCGCGCAACTGGGACTTGACGTCGTCGGCCAGGCGTACTGCGACGGAGGAGACTTCGCGAGTCACCTGAGATGCCTGCTCGACAACCATCCCCGACACCTGAACGGCCGCGTCAGCGGCCTGATGGACGCCCAAAGCCACCGCTTCTTTGGCTTCGTTCGGCCCCGAACCCGCTGTATCACTCACGGCTCTTCACCTCCGCTTTTGCCTATCCTGGGCACCCCTCGACTCCCCCGAGCCCCTTCTTCACAGGTATACCAGCTCATGCCGTTTGGCGCGTAGGGACGACATCCCGACATTCAAGGGCCCCTCCGAGGTTACCGAGACCGACCCGGCCACCCGAAGCGGATGGATGAGTTGGTCGTGGGATTGTGGAGGATTCACCCACCAAGACGGGGTCGATCAGCCCTCGCCAACCTGCCGGACAGTGGCGCTAGTACCGAACACGGAGCGGGGTCGGGGCAGTCCGCCAACCTCGGGCTGGTTCGCCTGCTCGGACTCTTTTTGGTGCTGTGTCGATCCGAGACCAACGAAGGGGATCGAGCTATTCGCCTTCGGGCACGAGGCCGCAGTCCTGCGTCGCCAAATAAAGCGCCCGCACCACGGTGTCGGTGCCGAGAATGCCGTCCATCCACCGCGAGTAGGACTTTCACGCCTGAACCCATACGCGGCGAGCATCCGGCGATGGCCCTCTCGTTCCCTATCGGGCGTTCTGGCGCGTCCTTCAGTTGATCCGGTTCATCGGTCGCGGCGCACAGACCTCACGATCGAGGTCGTCGTGCTGCGCCACGAGGTGGCGGTCCCCGCAAGTCCACCGACCGGCGTTGCAGCCTGCCGACCGGGCGGTCCTGGCCGGCTTGGCGCAACTCCTGCCCCGTCGGCGTCTCGGAAGCCTCTTCGTCCAACCGGTAACCCTGCTCCGCTGGCACCGCGACCTCGTCGCCAAGCGCTGGACTTACCCGCACGGCCGGCCCGGTCGACCGGCGATCGCGTGGGCATCGTGGTCGCCCCCTCGAGCGTCTGGGCGATCTTGAAGCGCCACGGTGTCGAATCGTCCCCGCGGCGATCGGGACCGACCTGGGCGGAGTTCCTTGCCGCCCAGGCGAAGGGGCTGATGGCGTGCGACTTCTTCAGCGTCGACACCGTGCTCCTCGGACGGCTCTACGTCCTTGTGTTCATCCACCACGACACGCGCCTCGTTGGGATCGCCGGTGTAACCGCCAAGCCGGTCACCAACTGGGTGACCCATCAGGCTCGCAACTTCTCCATGGATCTCGACGACCAGGGGAACACGGTGAAGTTCCTCATCCGCGATCGCGATACCAAGTTCACCAAATCATTCGACGCCGTCTTTGCAGGCGACGGCATCACGATCGTCAAGAGCCCCAAGCGGGCCGACTCCTGCTCGCTGAGCAGCACCCCGTTCACCCTGGCCCTTGGGCCGGTCGGAGCTGGTACTAGTGCGGGCGGCGGCTTCGTCGTCGCTGTGGCCTTCGGCACCTGTGACTCGGTCGGATCGAACATCCGGCGGGCGAAGACCGGGTCGGTGACCAACTGGTCGATGGTGTCGAGGCGGTCGAGATCGAGGACCTGCTGGTGCTCGCCCCGGTCGTACTTGAAGGCGTTGGACGACATGGGCTCAGCCGCCCGCTCCCAGGTTCCATGCCAGAGGATCGGCAGCTCGGAGGACTCGCCACAGGAGTTGATGGCGATGTCCCCCCGGCTCCAACGGACCGGCCAAGTTGGCGGGATGACGGGTCAGCGACAGCTCCTCGACCTGGCCCCGGATGTACTCGGTCCGCACATCATCGACCGGCCGGGCCCGGACGCCGTCGCTCAGTGACCACGGGCCGTCCTCGATCAGATCGGCCAGGTCGTCCCGGTCGATCCGGGCCACGCCATCAGGCCCGAAGACTCCTTGCGCTCCAACCAGCCGACCTCGCCGATCTGCCAGCTCCGGTCGTGGTCGAAGTGGACGGGGATCGAGGCGGATTTTTGCGCAAGTAGGTGTTGACCCGCATCTCGTGGCTGCATGGCGTGGCTAGGGGATTGACGTCCCAGGCATCGGGGCATGTCGCCGGGGGAAGGTCAGGCCTCCGATCCAAGTCTGAATGCCCAGCAGTTCTTGGCGAACTGGGCCGGCGGCGCGAGGCGCCGTCGGCTGGATGTAGAGGTCGAACCAGTCGGCGGGAAGGTGCAGTTGGGCCGCAGGCTCGGAACGGACAAGGGTGACCCGGTAGTCCCCGACGACCCAGAGATGAGCTCCGGGCGCAATCACGAATACCTTCACCCGGGTCTACGGGTGGCGGAGGAACGGAGGATTAGAACGCTCCGACCAGACCCTGCGGAGCGAGCGCGCTACGCCAGAGCGTGCACGTCGGAAGGTTGGCGCGCCGGTGGGCTTGCCAAACGGCTCCACCTCTACAACCATCATTGGCACTACACAGCCATCGGAGGCCCACCGTGGCATCGTGTCGGCAACGTCAGTGGTCACTGCATGAGACCAGACCGGGAGGAGCGGGGCTTGGCCACAACGGATGGACCCCAGGAGCTCCGCGGTCGCAAGCTCGCCCTGGTGTTCGCAGGACTGATGCTGGTCATGCTGATGGCGGCGCTGGACTCAACCATCGTCGCTACCGCCTTGCCGACCATCGCCGGTGACCTCGGGGGCTTGAATCACATCTCGTGGGTGACGACCGCCTACCTGCTGGCGCAGACGGTCGTCACTCCGCTGTACGGAAAGCTGGGCGACCAATACGGCCGGCGCATTGTCCTCCAAGTCGGCCTGGTGATCTTCCTGATCGGCTCCGCTCTGTGCGGACTCAGCCAGAACTTCCTTGAGCTGATCGCCTTCCGGGCATTCCAGGGGCTGGGCGGGGGTGGCCTGATGGTGAGCGCCCAGACGGCCATCGGCGACGTCGTTCCGCCGCGCCAGCGGGGCCGATATCAGGGGCTGTTCGGTGCCGTGTTCGGGGTGGCGACCGTGATCGGACCCCTGATTGGCGGCACTTTGACCACCAACCTTTCGTGGCGATGGATCTTCTATATCAACCTGCCTATCGGCGCTCTGGCCTTGGTGGTGCTGGCTCTGACCTTCCCGTCAGTGGCCACCCGCATCCGCCACCAGGTCGACTATCTCGGCGCCAGCCTCCTCGCCTTGGCACTGGCAGCTCTGGTCCTGATGGTAAGCCTCGGCGGCACCACCTATCCCTGGGCATCCACCCAAGAGGTCGGCCTAGGCGTCCTCACCTTGGTCGCATTGGGCGCGTTCGTGGTGGCCGAACGACGAGCCTCCGAACCGGTCCTCCCGCTAAGCCTGTTCAAAAACCAGGTCTTTGTCACCGCTGGCATTGTTGCCTTGTTACTCGGGTTCGCGATGTTCGGGGCGATTACCTTTCTGCCGCTCTACTTCCAGGTGGTCAAAGGCGCCTCACCCACCGGATCGGGATTGGACCTTCTCCCGCTGATGGCCGGGCTGCTCATCACGTCCATCGTCGGCGGCCAAATCGTGTCACGAACAGGCAAGTACAGGGTGTTTCCCATCGTTGGTACGGCCGTCATGACGGTCGGGCTCTTCCTGCTTTCCCGCCTGTCCCCCGAGACGTCCACGCTGGAAGCGGCTGGCGCCATGTTCGTAACGGGTCTCGGCATTGGCCTCGTCATGCAGGTCCTGGTGGTGGCGGTACAGAATGCCGTGGGCTACGAGCAACTTGGGGTTGCCACCTCGGGCAACACACTGTTTCGCAACATCGGAAGTTCAGTGGGCACAGCGGTGGTGGGCACTATCTTTGCCACCGAGCTGGCCAGTCGGCTGCGCGCGGACTTCCCGCACGCCTCGGCATCCCAACTCAACACATCGCACTTCAGCTCGGCCACCTTGGCCAAGCTCCCTCCCGGCATTCACACTACGTACTTGTCTGCCTTCGCCAGCTCCCTGAACACGGCGTTCAGGGTGGCCGGGTTCATCTCGATCGTCGCCTTCATCTCCTCGTGGTTCATCAAGGAGCTCCCGATGCGTACGACTCTGACCGCTGAGGACATGGGGAGTGCGTTCGGCGCGCCCCGTTCGGGCGACTCGCTCTCGGAAATGTTCCGGGCGCTCAGCGTCCTCGTCGGCCGTCAGCAGATGCGCCAATGGCTAGAACGGGTGAGCGCCGAGGCCGGGGTGGACCTGCCCCTCGCCGAATGCTGGGTCCTGGTGCAGCTACGGCGAGACCCGACGGTGAACCTGCACGCCCTCGCCGCCGCCCACAGGATCCCCGCTCTCGCACTCGATGATGCCGTCTCGGACCTGATCGAGCGCGGCCTGATCAGCGGCACCGGTCACGACGACCTTGCAGCCACTGGGACCGCCAGCTCGACTGGATCGGAAGTCGTTCTATCCGCCGGGTCGCTCAGCCCGAGTGGTGTCGCTGTCGCCGATCAACTCATCGACGCCGTACGAGACCGGCTCGAAGGGCTCCTGGAGGGGTGGTCGCCCGAGCAGTTTCCCGAACTGATCCAACTGCTGAACCAGTTCGCCTCAGAGATCGTGCCTGGCACGCCAGCAGTCGCCAGCACGGGTTCGGCGAAAGCTGTGCGATGACGCCGGCGCGGTCGTTGCCCAATCCCCAAGTCTCTCCTGTGAGTGCTCCGCCGAAATCCCGTGGTTCCGTTCATCCAGACCGGGCGGTGGCCTGTCCGAGGGAAGGATGCCACGGTCTCCTCGTGGTCAGTGGGCAGAATTACCCGATCTAAAGACCTTCGCGTAATACCGCGCCGATCCCGGTTCACAGCGTAAAGCCACAATGTCGGAGGAACGCGAAGGCCAACGTGGTCTCGTTGCCGATGCGGCAGAGCCCCTGGTCGACGATCTCTTCCGCTTCGCCGATAGTGTCCAGGCAGAGGTTGGCCAGCTCGCCGCCTTTCAGGTTGCCCCAGATTCGTTCGACCGGGTTGAGGTCGGGGGCGTAGGCCGGGAGACGTTCGACGACCAGCCACTTGCGTTGCTGCTTGATGAAGCGTTGCATCGTCCGGCTGCGGTGGGAGGGAAGTCCGTCCCAGATCAGGGTGACCTTGTCGCCGTCGAGGTGGCGGTGGAGTTCACCGAGGAAGTCCATCAGTGATTCATCGTTGTAGGCGCCGGGTTGCATGCCAAAGACGAGGGAGGCCTCGGTGCCGTCGGGCCGGAAGCACAGAGCGGCCGACATCGACAGGCGCTTCCAGTTGAAGCGGTGATGAAGGACCGGGGTCTGCCCCTTGGGCGCCCAGGTGGACCTCACCGAGGGGAGGAGGCTGAACCCGCTCTCGTCTTGGAAGACGATCCACGCGCTCCTGGCCCGAGCGTTTTTTTTAACTTGGGCCAGCGCTCGTTGACCCACTGCTCTATGGCCTCGTCGTCGCGCTCGGCCGCTTGGCGCGCCGGCCGTTGCCGGCTCCAACCCATCCGGCGGAGCACCTTCCACACGTGTCCGGGGTGGTACTTCACCCCAGTGGTTTCCTCGATCACCTCGGCGACCCGGGCCAGAGTCCACAGATCGGTCGGATACCCATTGGCCTTCGGACCCTTCTCGAGGGCCCGCTCCACCATCGCCAGGTCGGCGTCGGTCAACTTGCGCGGACGACCAGGCTCGCCTGTTCGTTTGAGAGCCTGCTTCCCCCCGATCAACCACACCGTGTGCCAGTCAGAGACCGTCTGGTGGGAGACCTCGAGCTGACGAGCGATGTCGGCCTGGGACACCCCCTTGGTGAACAGGTCGGCCGCCCGCATCCGGGTGGCCTCCATGGCCTCGAAATCTCGGTGCGGCCGGACTCGGGGTGGTGCCTTGTTCGTGCGCGCAGCACCGGCTGGTGACGTGGAAGTGGGCATACGCCAATTATTCCACTCCACGGAGCTCTAGCTGGGTATTAGGCGAACCTCTTTAGGTGAGGCGGCATACCCTGCTGTTTCGCTGTGCTCCCTCTGGGGCAGGCACGACCGCGGCCTCAGTCATTCGTGGGAGGTGCTGGAGTCGGCGTTCCCTGGATCAGTCTGAACCGTCCAAGCATCTCGCGCCTCAGTAGTGCTGGCTGTGGGTGGCCCCTCTTCGCTTCAGACATCGAGTACCGGATTGTGAGATCTGATTGGTGAGATCTGATTGGGAATGGACGATCAAGTCCACTTCAGCGCGGTCGGGCCCTGGTCAGGCGCCCTGCAGCGAGTGGAGTTCGTCCCCCAGCAGGCAATGTCGGTCGACGAGACCTTGCGAACGCGCGGGGTAGAGTCGAACACTGGTTTCGACGACGATGACGCCGTCACGCGCCGGTCGCGGTTCGACCAACCGATTCGTAGAATTGGCTCCGGAGCCACCATGGCGCGCTTCTCTCCGCCAGTACCGGGACTTGATGCAGCTCGTGCTCCTCGCTGCTGCGATCGCGGCCTTCTGGCCAGTCCGGGAATACGGGACTGCAGCTTTGCTTCTCGTGATCACTGCCTTCAACGCCCTTGTGAATATGCGTCAGGAGGGTAAGGCGGTTGCCTCTGCCGCCCCGCCCTGAGCAAGATGATGATTGTCCGGGCGCGGGTGCGACGCTCAGGGACGTTACGCGAAGTCTCGGCGGAGGACCTCGTCCCTGGTGACATCGTGTCGGTTGAAGCGGGTGATGTCATTCCGCCCGACGTACGGATCATCGAGGCGGTATCCCTCGAGATTGACGAATCTGCCCTTACCGGTGAAAGCGTTCCGGTGATTGGCAGGGAGTAGGTCCAAGTGATACCCGAGCATCTCGGCGCCATGGCGGTGTGACGCAAGGGCGACGTCGGACGGGGCACGGTTGAACTCCATCTGCGTTCGAACCCCCCGGTGCGTGTCAACCTTTTTGAGACAGATGGTTCACTGATTTGGTGAGTCGGTGGCCTCCTCTTCCTGCGGTTGGTTGATCCACACGGTGCTCGGGAGCGCCGGCGGTGCCGGGGGTTTGCGAACGAAACGTTCGGGGTGCTCGGCGTAGGCGTCGAGGAGCACCGCACCACGGCGAGCTCGGATCCCTTCGGCCCGGCCGTAGTGGACGTCGGCGGGGGTGTGCAGGCCGATGCCCGAATGACGGTGATGGTCGTTGTACCAAGCGAAGAATCGAGCACAGTGCGCACGGGCGCCCTCGAAGCTGCCGAACCGGTCGGGGAAGTCGGGTCGGTACTTGAAGGTCCGGAACTGTGATTCTGAGTACGGGTTGTCATTGCTCACGTGGGGACGGCTGAGCGACTTGGTGACCCCGAGGTCGCCCAGCAGGTGGGCCACCGGTTTGGCGATCATGGGCGACCCTCGGTCCGAGTGCAGCGTGAGCTGGTCTTTGGCCACGCCCTGCTTGGCGATCGTGTCGGCGATCAGTCTGGTGGAGAGCTCGGACCGTTCCACCCGGGCCAGCATCCAGCCCACGGCATAACGACTGTAGATGTCCAGGATCACGTAGAGGTAGTAGTAGTTCCACTTCGCCGGGCCGTGGAGCTTGGTGATGTCCCACGACCAAACCGAGTTCGCCTTGGTGGCGATGAGCTCGGGTTTCTTGTGGGCGGGGTGGGTGGCTTGGCGGCGACGTTCACGGACCTCGTCGTGCTCGTGGAGGATCCGGTACATGGTGGAGACCGATCCGAGGTAGATCCCCTGGTCGAGCAACTTGGCGTAGACGGTGGCGGGTGCCTCGTCGACGAACTCGTCGGACTCGAGGAGCGCCTTGATCTGCTTGCGCTGGACCGGGGTGAGGGCCCGGGGCTGAGGTGTTGTGATCCGTTCGGGGCGCTCAGGCTGCGGGCTCTTGCGGTGCCGGCGATACCAGGTGGCCCGGTCCACGCCGACGGCGGCCAATGCCGCGTGCGTGCCCATGATCGGGCTGAGTTGGTCTATCGCTTCGTCGATCATCTCTGTTCGCCGTTCTCCGCCGTGCTGTCTGTGGCGAGTTGCTCCAACAGCGCGGAAAGTTTTCCCTGGATCTCGACGACCCTTCTCGACTTGTCGAGCTCCCCGGTCAGTCGGTCGACCTTCCGCTCGAGGCGGACGATCTCACGATCACGAGGATCGGCCTTTTGGCGGCCTGGTTGTCGGGCCAGGGCCTCTGGGCCCTGCTCGCTCTGCCGGCGCCAGGCGACGATCAGCGAGGAGTACAGGCCCTCACGGCGCAGCAGCGCTCCCCGAGCAGACCTCGGAAGAGCGTCGTACTCAGCGAGGATCTTGGCCTTGTACTTCGCCGAGAAGCGCCGGCGTCCCGCTGATCGCTCGGGGACCTCGGGGTCCGGTAGGGCTGCGTCGTCCATCGCACCAGCATGGAGGCGCGTGTCGTCAATGTGGTTGATCGTGGTGGTCATGGGAGAAGCTCCTTCTCCGCCCCCTCAGCTCATTGATTCGGTGCCAGGACCTGTCTCACCGGAGGTTGGCACAGAGGGCCCAGGTCGATCGGCACGGTGCTCCGCGATAGCTTTGACCGCAGCAACGTCCGATAGAAGGGACGCCGAATGACCAGAGCTACAGCACTTTCGGAACACCTTGCCGACGCTCACCGACCGGTGAATCAGCAGGAACCAACTTTTCGAAGAGCGAGTTCCCTCATGCTCCTTTGTGTGTTGGGGTTGGCCGGCTCGATTTTGGCCGCCTGTAGCAGTAGTCCGCCTCCTTCTGCCTCACAGACGGTGTGCAATGACCGCACACAATTAAGCAGTGCCGTGTCGACGGTTGTCGATGATGTGCACGCTGGAAACTTCGGAAAGGCAAAGGATGACTTGCCGGCTATCCGCGATGCGGTCAACAGCCTGAGTGAGTCCATCCAAGGGTTGAAGTCAGAGGAGTCTAAAGCGCTGAGTCCGCAGATCGGCCACCTGAAGGAAACCGCGGACAACCTTAAAAGCCCCTCTTCCCTCTCTGATCTGCAATCAACCTTCAACTCGTTCAAGGAACAGCTACAGACGATAGGCAACCAGATCACTCAGACTCTTAACTGCTCGTCCTAACGCGAGCCTCGAGCGAAGCCATGGTGCCCACGGCGTAGGGCAAGTGCGCGGAGCGGAGGAAGCTCCACGTCAGGCGGACGGAATGCTCGGTAGCTACTGCTCGATTGCGATTTCCGTCTCAGGTTGACGTGACTGCGAGCTCCGGCTTCCTCTGGGGAAGAGGTCGGATGTGGGGTAGCTCTCTCGTGAATCCGAGTGAGAAGAGGGCGAGCAGAGCGGCAGCCAGGAGTCCGGCCTTGAGTGCTCGGAGCTGTGCCGACTCGTAGTCGTCCACCAACGCAACCCTCGAGGCTTTGTCTAGGCCGGCCTGCTGGGCAGCGCTTTCGACTTGCGTTGATGAGACGAAGTTTGAGCATCCCCCGGTTCGACGGACACCTGCACTGAGGTGGTAGCACCTCGGGAGGGAGTCCTTGATGCCACGACCTCATCCGCCGGAGTTCCGCGCTCGAGCCATTGAACTGGCCCGAGAACGAGCCAAGCCGATGGCCGCCCTGGCCCACGATCTCGGGATCTCCGAGAGCTGCCTGCGCACGTGGGTGGCCAAGGCTGACATCGACGAGGGCCGCAAGGATGGCGTTACTTCATCGGATCGCACCGAGCTGGTCGAGCTGCGAAGAAAGCTCCGGTCTCAGAGATGGAGAACGAGATCCTCCGGCGAGCGGCCGCCTACTTCGCCCGGGAGAACGTCCTCCCAAAATGACGTACACCTTCATCGCCCAGCGCTGCTCGGACTTGCCGGTGGCGGCGTGTTGTCGGGCCATGGGGGTGTCCACGTCGGGGTTCTACGCCTGGCAGGCCAACCCGGTCTCGGCTCGGGACTGGAGTGACACGAAGCTCACCAACGCCATGTTCGACATCCATGCGATGGCACGATGCTCGTACGGATCTCCACGGGTCCAGGCCGAGCTCGTCTTGGGCCAGGGTCAACGCTGCTCGCGCAAACGGGTGGCCCGCCTCATGGCCCAGGCCGCCATCGTGGGTATCCACCGGCGGAAATTCCGGGGCTGCACCCGGCGTGATCCCGATGCCACCCCGGCCGAGGACCTGGTGAAGCGCAACTTCAACCCGACCGAGCGGGACCGGCTGTGGGTGATGGACGTCACCGAGCACCCGACCGCGGAAGGCAAGGTCTATCTGGCGGTCGTTCTCGACGCCTGGAGCCGGCGGGTGGTGGGTTGGTCGATCGCCGATCACATTCGATCCGAGCTCGTGGTCGATGCGGTCCAGATGGCCCTCTGGCGACGACGACCGCCAGCGGGTCGAACTGTGGCCCACTCCGACCACGGAGCTCAATCCGGACTCAAGGAGTCGTCGCAACACTTGCCTGTCAGGCAGAGCTTAGAAGCTCGTCGAGGGCTTCGGATGGCGTCTTCCAGCCGAGGGACTTGCGGGGTCTTGTGTTGAGCGCGAGGGAGACGGCGTCGAGATCTCCACTGGAGTGACGGGATAACTCGGTGCCCTTTGGGAAGTACTGACGCAGAAGTCCGTTGGTGTTCTCGTTTGTTCCGCGCTGCCAAGGGCTTTGGGGATCGCAGAAGTAGATGGCCAGCCCGGTGTCGATACGTAGCTGCGCGTGCTGGGCCATTTCGGCACCTTGGTCCCACGTGAGCGATCGGCGTAGTTGCTCGGGCAATGTCATGATCGTTTCGGCAATGGCGTCGCGAACTGCTTCGGCACCGTGGCCGGCAAGCGGAGGCCCATTCTTGACGCGGGGTTCGGTGCCGTGGCCCTCCATCGGCGGAAGGCGCAGCAACATCGTGAAGCGGGTGGTGCGCTCGACGAGGGTGCCGATGGCCGAGCGATTCAGACCCATGATGAGGTCGCCTTCCCAGTGGCCGGGAACGGCACGATCGTCGGCTTCGGCGGGTCGTTCGCTGATCATGATCTCGGGAGTGACGAACCTTTTCCCTCGTCCACGTGTGCGGGCCTGCGGCACGCGTAGGGCTCGACCCGTCCGCAGGCAGGCGACGAGTTCGCGCTTGAGTGCACCCCGGCCCTGGACGTAGAGCGCCTGGTAGATGGCCTCGGGCGAGATCCGCATGGACTCATCATTGGCGAAATCCACCCGTAATCGGTTCGAGATCTGCTCGGGGCTCCACGCCTTCGCCCATCGGCGGTCCTGGCGGGGGCCGTGCCGGCGGCCCACGAAGCGCACCGTCGGACCGGGAACCGCGGTCCCATCTGGTCGGGAGATCAGCCCCGAAAGCCGGTCCTGCACGTCGTCGCGCAGCTTCTCGTTGGCCGCCAGCTTGGCCACCTTGGGTCTCTTCGCCCGGCGATCAGCGTGCCATTGCGCATTGATGGCTCGATAGCCCGACGAGTCAGTCCGGGTGGCGGCATTGCGGCGCAGCTCTCGGCTGATCGTCGACGGCGACCGGTTTGTCTGTCGGGCGATCTCTCGAACGCCGCAAGCCTTTCGCCTTGAGGATGGCAATCTCCTCGCGCTCAGCGAAGGATAGATAACGGCCAGACAACGGGGCCAGGCTGATCGGTCGCATGCCGCCAGCCTCACGGAACCACCTAGTGCCAACCGCGGATGCCACCCCCACCGAGATCGCCGCCTGCTCGCTCGCGACCCCTTTGGCGATCTCGACCCAGAACCTCTGAACCTGATCGCGCTGCCAGCCCGGCGGCCGCCCGGGCGAATACATCTTGTCTCGCATCGCCCACGTCGCCTTTTGTTGCCTGCCAATTCCCATCCCAGGACACCTCCGTCATCGAGGTGTTGCGACGACCGCTGGAATCCGCCCAGTACACATCATGGGCCTTCGGTCGCCGGCTTCGGGCTGCAGGGCTGCTCGGTTCCATGGGCACCATAGGGGACTGCTTCGACAACAGCGCCATAGAAAGCTTCTTTGGGACGATGCAGGTGGAGCTGCTCGACGAGCACCGCTGGGCCACCCGCAAACAGTTGGCACTTGGCATGTTCGACTGGATCGAGACCTGGTACAACCCGTTGAGGCGGCACTCGTATTGCAAGATGCTCAGCCCGGTCGACTACGAACGAGCCCACACATCCGCCGCAGCTGCGGCATGATCAACACAACCAACCTGTCCGCTGGATGGGGGGAAGCTCAGTGCTCAACATTGGCAGTAAAGGTGCTGGTCAATCCGATCAGCACAATCGCTCCGATGAGCCCGGCTGTTGGCAAATCGTATGAAAGACCGTGTCCACCCAATCATGGGCTGCAAGGACGTGTCTGAGCCTATGTCAAATCTGTGGGACGGCAAGGAGGCTCTGTTTCGTGGCGTCGGGACCATCCCGGGTCAGAGACTGACGGATGATTGCCAAAATGGCTTGACGTAGAAAAAACCGTCCTGTCCGACCCGGGCCGTCATCGGGTATCCCTGATCGAGCAGATCGAGGCGCACTCACGAGGCGCTTCGTCGCAGGGTCTCTGTGTACCGACGCAGTCATCGAGCAGCTCGGCTCGATCGACCGTCACCCAAGCATGGCGACGGCGCCCAGCTTGGCGAACGGGCGAAGCTTGTGGACAACGGGTTACGAAAGGTTTACGCTCACGGGGTCGTCGCGTCGCTAACACGATTCGGCGACATCGGGGGTTGTAACGATGACGGGGGGCAGATTGCGACACGCGTCCGTACGTACATGGATCCGTCTCGGAGCAAGTTCGCTTGCTACGGTTCTTCTCGGATTCGGGCTATTGGGAACCACAAGTGCCGGTGCTGCGGCGGAGAGTGCTCCGGGCGTCACCCCGACCACCGTCAAGGTGGGAATATTGAGTGACCTGACCGGGCCGGCTGCGTCGACGTTCGAAGATGCCCCCGCAGCGATGGAGGCGCGCTTCAAGCAGTTCAACGACGCCGGCGGGGTAGACGGGCGCAAGATCACTTGGAGTGTGGCCGATACGACCTCGTCGCCCGCCGGAGCGGCAACCGCCGCAAAGGACCTGGTGCAGACCCAGGGCGTGTTCTTGGTGGCGCCGGACAGCGCGCTGCTCTTCGGTGGCGCCAGCTACCTGCAGCAAGCGGGCGTCCCCGTGCTCGGTTACCCGGTCGACGGCCCAGAGTGGTATGAGCAACCGAACACCAACATGTTCGCCTTCTCGGGGAACGACTCCCCAAGCGAGCCGGGTTACACCGACGGCGGATTCTGGAAGGCACTCGGGGCCAACAAGATCAGCTTCATCGCTTCGAACACTCCGTCGTCGACTGCGGGTATCAACCCGTTCAAAGAGGACATGGCCAAGGATGGTTTGTCGGTCTGCGACGACTACGTGGTGCCACTCGGCGGCGTGAGCTTCACCACCTACGCCCTCAGCTTCAAGACGGCGGGCTGTGACGCCGCGGAATGTTCCTGCGTGCTCTCCTCCAGCCTCGCTGTCTCGACGGCGCTCCACCAGGAGGGCCTGAGCGACGTGAAAGTCATCTACGCGGCCGGGCCCTCTCAGCAGATCTACTCGAGTCCGGCCAACGAAGTGGCCGCCAAGGATGCCTACTTCGTCGGGGGCAACTACTCGACCCCGGGGGGTCAGACCATGCTCGCTGGTCTGAAGAAATACGACCCCTCGTACACCGGCGGGATCCCTGACCTCGGCGCGGTTTCCGGATGGGAAGTCGCCAACCTGGTCATAGAAGGCATCCAGGTTGCTGGGAAGAACCCGACCCGCCAGTCGGTGATCAGCAACCTCCGCAAGGTGACGAACTGGACGGACGACGGTCTACTTGCCGCTCCGGTCTCCTTCGTGCACTTCGGCACGGCGCCGGCAACGGAATGCGGAACGTACACCCAGTTCGTGAACAACAAGTTCGTCCCGTTCCCGAGAGATGGAAAGCCCTTCTGCGGAAAGCTCATTCCTGGTAGCGGAACACCTCCAGCCTCGTGAGGGTCTCCCATTAAGGTGGTTAGGTGAGGTACCCGCTTACGGGTATTGTCTCGGGACACCACGAAGGCGAGGCACTGGACCACACTTGGGCTGGAGCCCAACTGGAACTCGCAAGAACACGTGCCGCGTCATCGACGGTCAAGATGGGCTTCACCGGGCCTACGGCCAGCGTCCCGCCGGGTCGACTCGGTTTGTCGAGCCGCCGTAGCGCAGTGTGACCAGGCCGCTTGGGTGGTCGTAGCGGGCGTTGGCGTTGGGCATCGGGCGGTTCTTGCCGAAGGGAAAGACGGGGTACTCGGTCGCGCCGCGCGGGCAGGGCTGCCCGTCGCCGTAGGCCATGAGATCGACGTCCCAGGGCGGGATGTCGCCCCAACGTCGGGCATGACTGTAGACCTCCAAGAAGGCCGTGGAGGCTTCTTCGATCATTGCCGGCATGGAGGCATGTCGCCGGGGAAAGGCCAGGCCCCCGATCCATGTCTGCGTGCCGACCAGTTCGGGGCGGTCCGGGCCGGTGCCCCGAGGTGCCGTCGGCTGGATGGAGAGGTCGAACCAGTCGCCAGGAACGTGCAGCTGGGCGGCAGGCTCGGAACGGACCAGGGTGACCCGGTAGTCCCCGACCACCCAGGGATAGGGCCGACGTATCCCGACGAAGCGACCCTCGTGGGTGCCCAGTTCCCCAAAGCCCCCGGGGGCCAATCGGGTGGCGCCGTCGTCAAAGGTCCACCAAGTCGAGAAGATGAGCCCCTTGCCGACACCTCGAGCGCGCCCGGGGTCCCAGATGTCGGTCTGCAGGCCGAGGTAGAACGTCGAACCGTCGATGCGGCCCTGGGCTAGGGCAAGGAAGATCCCCACCGAGCTTGTCGGGTCGCTGAGCACCTTCAGGTCCCACTCCAGGTTGGCCACGGGGGCCTCGAGAATCCCAGCGGACGTAGATCCCCGCCACAGGCAAGCGGATCTCTTGGTCGAGATCCCGACTCCGTCCGAGCCGCTCAGGACGCGGCGCCGGGGACGCACCCAGCACTCGGGCAAGGAGGCTTCGCAGTCCGCGCTTCATCGGCACTGATCCCATCATCTGCCGGTAGGTCCTTGTTCTTCGTATTCGGAACGCTCCGCAACGCAGGGTTGGAGTGGCGGCTACATCGAGTCGGATCACCCCTATGTAGGCTAAGACCGTCTCGCCAAATGAGTGCGCCCTAGGCACCTTCGGCGAACTGGATTCGGCGCCTCAGCCTCGCGCGTTTGGTGGCACGAGTCCATCGAGCGCCAGGGTGAGGACGCGGCTGGCGGCGGCAGCGCGTCCGGCCGTCCCGTTTGCCCTCGCCATGGCGCCTCGCACCATGAGTAGCACGAGAAACACGTCCTCGAGCGACGCGTCGCGCCGCAGTGCGCCGGAGGACTTGGCGTCGCTCAGAGGACCTTTCATGAGCTCGGCAATGCGCTGCCGGCAGCGTTCGAGTTCGGAGCCCACGGCTTCGTCTTCGCGCCCGAGCTCGTCCAGGGCGTAGAGGCAGAGCACGGTCTCGACGAGGCGTCGCAGCAGCACGAAGAAGGCGTCAGGATCACCGACACACTCCGCAGCAAGAAGCGTGAAGCGTTCGATGTGCTCGCCGAGGAGCTCTGCGGCGAGTGCCTTGCGGTCGGGAAAGTTGCGGTACAGCGTCGCCTGTCCCACGCCCGCGCGACGGGCCACCTCACACATGGAAACTGCGGCTGACTCGGCGAACAGCTCGCGTGCCGCATCGAGGATCGCCGCACGGTTGCGCAGGGCGTCCCTTCGGAACAAGCCGTTGGACACCGTCTCCCCCACGCCAATAGTATGCAACAGGACAGTGCTGTCCGCAAGGAACTCCCAGTTCACAGTGGTACAGGCGATTCGAGACCCTCAAACTGGAGAGATCTGTCTGATCGTTGCTGGAACTCGGTGCTGGCGGAGCAGGACGCCCTGACGCCAGCACGATTCATCAGTCCGACCCCACGAGGAGGCCAATGCACCGCTCGTTCCTACGGCGTGAGTCACGCCACCTCGCGCCGCGCCACGGGGTGGATTGATGCGCCAAGGCCCCCTCGCTGGCCGGTATGCCGCGGTAGCGGCCATGGTCATGTTCGCCCTGATCCCCTACCTGGCGTTATCGGCTGCCCTTGGCCCGCTGACGCCGATCATCGCCAAGCAGCTCCACATGAGCCTGCAGACGATGAGCCTCAGCTCGGGCCTGGCCAACGCCGCCTATGCGGTGGGCACGGTGCTAGCAGTTCAGTTCGCTCAGCACCTCCCGCAGCGAAGGATGCTGGTCGTCTACGCAGTGTTGCTTGTCATCGGGTCGGTGCTGACAGCAGCCGCGCAGAATGCGGGCATGTACATCATGGGCCACGTGATCCAAGGGCTCTGCACCAGCCTGATGCTGATCGCCGCCGTTCCCCCCCTTGCGATCGGCTATCCGGCGCACAAGCTTCGCGATACCGCGGTGATCATGAACATGTGCATCTTCGGTGCCGTGGCACTTGGCCCGTTCATCGGCGGCCTGCAGGCCGAGTCGAATGCCTGGCGCCCGTTGTTCTGGATCATCGCCGGAATCTCGGCCGTGGCGCTGGTTCTGTGCGTACTGACCTTCGACGATGCGCCGCCCGCCAATCCCGACTCGCCCAGCGACCCGCTGGCGATCGCGCTAGCGACGGTTGGGTGCGTGGCCGCCTTCTTCGGTGCCTCGCAACTCACGACCCACCGCTTCATGGACGTCGAAGTGATCCTGCCGCTGCTGGGCGGCCTCGCGACCATCATCGTCCTGATCGTCTACCAGTACCAAGCCAAGCGGCCGCTGTTAACGATCCGCACGATGCTCACCAGCTCGATTCCGGACGCTGGCATCGCCGTGGCGCTCTTCGCAGCGGCGGCCTCGGTGTCAGCGACCGCGCTCACCGCTGGTGCGCTAGCAGGGCACTACAGCCCGGTGCACATAGGGGTGCTTTACCTCCCCGAGGTCGGTGGCGCGGTGGTCTCGGCGGTGGCGCTCGGCACAGTCATCAGGAGGCGTGCGATTCACTACCTCCCTTTGGTCGGCATGATCTTGCTCGCGGCCGGGATAGCCGTCTTTCTCATCGAGGTCCCCTCGAGCCAGACCCTCACCCTCATCGGCTCGGGATTGACGGGGCTCGGACTCGGCGCCACGGTCGCACCCGCGCTATTCGTCGCCGGTTTCTCATTAGCCTCTAATAGCCTCCAGCGCGTGTTCGCGATTGTGGAACTCTTGCGAGCGGTGGCGGCATTCATGGTCGCTCCGATCTTCGTCTACATCGCCGCGAACGCTGGCAGCGACCTCGATGCCGGCACGCGCATCGCGCTATGGATCGGGCTGGGACTCGCCGTCGGCGGCGCGACCGTCGGCGTTGCCATTTACATGCTCAGTGCTGCACGCCCGCAGACGCCTGATCTCGAACGCTTCCTGGCCGGCACGTCCCCGGCGTGGGACTCGCCACCGCTACTGGCAAGGGTTCGCTCGAGCTTCTCCCCCGCAACCCCGGCCACCGAAAGGGCCGATTGAGGTGACGTCGCCTCAGGCGGGTGCCGTAGCGCCCAACGGTCCGGTCCTCTTCGCCTACGACGGCTCGGAGCTCGCGGCTTTGGCGATCGAGGAAGCCGCAAGGCAACTTGTAACCAGCCGAGACGCGCTGGTCCTGTGCGTGTGGCAACCGGCCGATGTGGGATTCGTGCCGATCAACAACCGCCACTTCGATGCCGACCAGGCCACGGAAGTAAAGAGCGCAGCGGAGGAAACGGCCTCCCAGGGAGCATCGCTGGCACGCGAGGCAGGGTTCCGATCCCAGAGCATGGCGGTCGAGGCAGCGCCGACCTGGAAAGGGATCGTGGACACCGCCCTAGAGCACGACGCTACCCTGATCGTGCTCGGCTCCCACCGTCGCAAGGGCCTTGTGGGTCATCTGCTCGGGAGCGTTGCCGCGGCCGTCGTCGCACACTCAGCAATCTCCGTGCTGGTCGTGCATCAGGGGCCCTGAACAGAACCTCCGGAGCGTCAACCACGAACCCGCCTCCCCTCATCCGGACAACTGGGCTTCTTAGTAACCCGGCCCTGGAGGGTCGAACGGTTTTTTGGCGGGCACGTTGATCGCCGCCTGTCGTCGAGGGCGATGAGAACTGCATGTTGCCGCGGCGTCAGGTATCGATAAATTGTCGTTATCGAGAGTATCGATAATGGCATGCCCTAGGGATAACGCTAAGTACCGGTTATCGGAGCAAGCGATAAAAACCAATTGTTGAGAGCTCGATCTTCCCGCTTATCGTCTGCGACTAGAGCGAGTGGTGGGGCACCGATAACACGTTGCCTAAAGGAAAAGCCCAAGGGGAGGGCATATGCCCCTCCCCTTGGGCTTTTCACACTTCAAGCTTTGCCAGTGTCGCCCTACTCGGTGCGACCTGCTACGACACCGGCGTGCCGCTGCCCGGGATGAGCTTTCCGCAGAAGGGCTTGCCATCCTTGGGGAACGGAACGAACTTCTTGTTCACGAACTGGACGTAGGTGCCGCACTCGGTCGCTGGGGCCTGCCCGAAGTTCTTCAAATCGATCGGCGCCGGAGACAGGCCATCGTCGGTCCAGTTGGTCACCTTGCGCAGGTTGGTGATCAACGAAGCCCGCGTCGGGTTCTTGCCGGCCTGCTGCAGACCTTCGATGGTCAGGTTGGCGACGGCCCATCCCAGCTCGGCCCCGAGGTCGGGGATACCACCGGTGTACGAGGGGTCGTACTTCTTGAGGCCCGCCAAGTAGGACTGTCCGGCAGCGTTGGAGTAGGTGGTCCCCGGGAAGTAGGCCCCGTTGGCCGCTTTCTCGTCAGCGGCGCTGGCGTAGATCTGGTCGGACGGGCCTGCCCCGTACTCGACCTTCACGTCGGTGAGCCCCTCTTGCTGCAGCGCCGTTGACACAGCCAGGCTCGAGGAGAGCACGCACGAACACTCAGCGGCGTCGCAGCCTGCGCTCTTGAAGCTGAGCGCGTAGGTGGTGAAGCTCACGCCGCCGAGGGGGGTGACGAAGTCGTCGCACACCGACAGTCCGTCGGCCTTCATGTCGGCAATGAAGGGGTTGATCCCCCGGGTCGACGACGGAGTGTTCGAGGCGATGAAGCTGATCTTCTTGGCGCCGACGGCTTTCCAGAAACCACCGTCGGTGTAGCCCGGCTCGCTCGGGCTGTCGTTCCCGGCGACGTTGAACATGTTGGTGTTGGGCTGCTCGTACCATTCGGGCCCGTCGAGCGAGTCGCCCATTACCGGAATCCCTGCAGAGTTGAGGTACGGGGCCGCACCGAACAGCAGAGCGCTCACCTCGGCAATCTCGAAGACACCCTGGCTCTGCACCAGCTCTTTGGCCGCCGTCTCGGCGCCCGAAGGCGAGGACGTCGTGTCCCCCACCACCCAGGTGATCTTGCGCCCATCCACTCCGCCCTGGGCGTTCTGTTGCTTGAAGCGCGCTTCCATGGCCGCCGGAGTGTCCTGGAAGGTCGACGCGGCCGCCCCAGTCAGATCGCTGATGATCCCGATCTTGATTGCCGACGACGTCACTCCTGGGGCGCTCGCGCTCTGCGCGCCTGCACCTGTGGCACTGGCACTCAAAAGCGCGAACGCGAGCAGCGCCGACGCAATAAATGAGCAGGCTCCGATACGAGCCCATGACCGTACGAACTGATGGCGCACGCTTCCCCCCTGTATCGGTCCCCCGATATCCGCTCCATTCGGGACGCGGATCCCCACCAAAGTAAACCTTTCGTAACCGGTTGTCCATCACTTTCGCAGGTTCGCGCGATGGTCAACAACGCCGCTCAGCCCGGAGCGTTGGGCCAACGCAGACAAGTTCATTTCGTCAGCGCAAAATGGGCATGAATCTGCCTTCGGCAGCGTCGCGTGGACGATGACGACCTTGCCGACATCCTCGATCGGCCTAATCATCTGTCGCTCAAATGGCGGGAGTGGTCGGGTCGAGCTGCCCAGAGCCCCGGTGCCGGACAGAGGGTCGTGGCGACTGCTGGGGTGATTCTGAATGCGCAAGTACGCAGCGGTGCTCCGGCGGCGGAGGAGATTCGGGGGTTGCCGGTGATGTCGGGGCCCCCTGTGAGCATCTGAGATCGGCGTCGCTTGTCGGTGATCGCTACCCTTTCCTCTCGGGGTAGACCGGGTTGGATGGCACGGTCGCTCATCGCACGCGGCCAGCGCGGCGCCTGAACGGGGGGGGTTCGGGTCTAACACGCCACCTCCGATCTGCCGGTGGAGGCGTTCCGGTGTAACCATTTCCACACCGTCCAAAACAGTTAGCAGGGTGCTGAAATTCGGCTGAGGGTGCTCGTGTGGGTCGATCGGGTCGAGGAGAATTGTGGGATGCGTGGAGCCCCTGATCCGCAGTTGGCGATGTTGACGACGTTGAGCACCGAGGAGCTGATCCCGCCCGATCATCCGATCCGCAAGATTCGCGTCGTGGTCGACGCCGTCTTGGATGAGCTCGACGCGGTGTTCGAGGGGATGTATGCGTCGAGCGGCCGGACGAGCGTGCCGCCCGAGGCGCTGTTGAAAGCGACGGTGTTGATGGCAATGTACTCGATCCGCTCCGAGCGGGCGTTCTGCGAGCGACTGAACTACGACCTGTTGTTCAAGTGGTTCTTGGACATGCGCATCGACCAGCCGGCGTTCGACCCGACCACGTTCACCAAGAACCGCGCCCGCCTCCTCGAACACGACGTGGCCGACGAGTTCTTCGCCGCGGTGGTCGGCCAGGCCAAGCTGCGCCGCTACGTGTCGTCGGATCACTTCTCCGTCGACGGGACGTTGCTGAAAGCATGGGCGTCGCACAAGAGCTTCAAACCCAAAGACGGCCCATCCACGCCGCCGGCGTCGGGCCGCAACACCGAGACGGACTGGAAAGGCGAGAAGCGCTCCAACGTCACCCACGCCTCGACCACCGACCCCGAGGCACGGTTGTATCGCAAAAGCTTCAACACCGCCGCCACGTTGTGTTTCGCCGGGCACCTGCTGATGGAGAACCGCAACGCCCTCATCATCGATGCCGAGCTCGGCTTCGCCGACGGCTACGCGGAACGCTCGACGGCGTTGGCCATGCTCGCCAAGCTACCCCCGACCCGTCGGCGGCGCACCGTCGCGGGCGACAAAGGATACGACACCAAAGATTTCGTGGCCGACGCCCGGGCCCTCGGGTTCACCCCCCACGTCGCCCAGAACACCACCCGGCAGCGTTCCGCCATCGATAGACGAACCACCCGCCACCACGGGCATGGCCTGTCCACGCGGGTGAGGAAACGGATAGAAGAACCGTTCGGGTGGGTCAAGACCATCGCAGGCGGCCGACAACTCCGCTACCGGGGCCGACAACGAAACCGGGCCTGGTTCAAGCTCACCGCAGCCGTCTACAACATCATCCGTATCACCGCCCTCGACACCGCCCCCGCCTGACCGACAGCCCCCCACCACCAAGCCACGAGCGGCCCCGACGGCCAACCGAGAACGATCAACCCAACCCGAACGACAACCAGCCACCATCAACACCGCTCAAGAACCCAATTTCCGCACCCTGTTAGGAGCTTGACATGGTCGACACCACAACTGCGATCCGACGTCATCATCACATCACATCACCTTGTGCGTTGGAACGGCCCAGGACGACTACGACTTCCACACCAAGGTGCTCGGGCTGAAGAGCGTCAAGAAGACGGCGCTCTACGACGGGGATGTACCCATCTACCCCTGTACTACGGCAATGACCAAGGAGCGGAATCGACGCTCGTAACGAGCTTTCCGATGCGTCAATCAGGGCGCGTCGGCCGACACGGGACGAACCAGACCCGCGTGTTGATGCTGTCGATCCCCGAGACGTCTATCGGCTACTGGTTGCTCGCGCTTGACCGACCACGGCTTCACGGTTGACGAATCCGAGGTGTTCGGCGAGAAGCGACTCGACTTCACCCACCCTTGCGGTATCGAGTACTCGCTCGTTGGTGTTGCTCTCGATGGACGTCCAGCTCACTCCTCCGGTCCGGTCCCACAGGAGTTCGGCATCCACGGCACCCACGGGATCACCGTATCGGTACGGAATCTGGACCTGTCCGCCGAGTTCATGACCAGTGGGTGGAGTGGCCACTTGACCCAGGAGGAGCATGCTAGTGCCGCATCAGGCAACGTTTGCGCGCTTTACCAGCTCACGCAATGTCTTGTCCTTTGCGTTGCGGTTGCGCCACGCGATGTAGCGACGGATCATCGAGTTCTGTTCTTCGTGTGAGCGGTGATCGGTGCCGTCGAGGGTGAAATAGCGCAGCGCCTGGAACTGGGCCTCGATCCGGTTCAGCCAGCTGGCGTTGGTGGGTACGTAGGCCAGCTCGACGTTGTTGGCCTGGGCCCTCTCACCGACTCGTTGAGAGGTGCGGGCTGAAGTTGTCCATGACGATGGCGATGCGCACGTTCGGTGGGTAGAGGGTCCGCAGGTAGCAGCAGAACTCGAGGAAGGTGGTCCGGTGGGTTCTCGACATAACTCCCTGACCAAAGCGACCGTGACCATTCATCGAGCCATTTCCCACGCTAGGGTCCCCGATTTCCCGCCACCCTGACCGGCCCTCATTTGAGAAGATATGGTCCGGTAGTAGCCTTCACCACTGGGGCACCGACAGCGCCGCCTCGATCTCGGCGGGTCCATGCGGGTGAGCCGTTGCGTCGTCGACACGCATCGGGCGAGCACGATGCCGGGGCGATCGACCACAAACGTGGCGGGGGTCGGAAGTCGACAGCTGCGGTCGGTCGTGGTCGGTCAGAGGTCATTGTTGAAGACCTCGAGGTTGAGACCCTTGAGGCCCGGGGCGCGGTTCGCCAAGACGCCAAAGCGTCACGGGGATGGACGTGGATGACGCGCCATTAAGCCTCGTGACCCCGTCGATGGCAATTGCGCAAATGGTCGCCGCCCTCGGGACGTCGGAGGCCCGTGGTAGTACGATCGGAACGCAGCCGGTCGGCGAAAGGGCTTCCAGGTGACCCTCGACGCGTCGATAGACGACCAAGCGCCGAAGGGCCCCGTGGGGAACGTCGACAACGGCCGGCTGCCCGAATTCCGAGAGGGGCGCCGCGGGCGCCTTATCGCCCAGGTTCACGCCTTGGTCGATGCCATCGACAAGGGCGACGACGACATGGTGCAGGACGCCGTCCTGGCCCTCAGCCGCCGTCGCCGGATCTTCGCCCCCCTGGGCATGGTGGTGGGGGCCTTCGTCATGCTCTTCCAGGGCGTGAGGCTCCTGGTCTTCAACTGGCGCCTGACCCTGGTCGAGATCCTGCCGGCCATGTGGATCTGGCTGGCCATGTTCGACATCAAGGTCCACGTGGTCCACGGCAAGCACTTCCACGACCTGCGCGGCCCCAAGGGCATCCCGATCATCTTGGCTATCGCTGTGATCACGGCCGCGGGCTACTTCTTGAACGCCGTCTTCGCCTTTGCCATCGCCGGGCCCCGCCCGCCCAAGGTGCGTCCGGCCTTGGCCATGGCCTGGCACAACGCCGGTGTCATCTCAGCCTGGGGGCTATCTACCGGCCTGCTCCTCGGGGTGAGCGCCATCATCGTGCCCCGCTGGGGTCTTTGGTGGTTCGCCCTCTCGATGTCCATCGTTGTCGGCATCATGATGCTCACCTACGTGGCGGTCCCGTCCAGGGTGGTGGGCATCAAGTCCGACGCGTCCAAGCGGGACAAGCTCAC
Source organism: uncultured Acidimicrobiaceae bacterium (assembly GCA_963794215.1). GTDB lineage: Bacteria > Actinomycetota > Acidimicrobiia > Acidimicrobiales > RAAP-2 > DATKRB01. Next base: position 259,098 of record CAWCCQ010000001.1, read on the forward strand.
CGCCACCGCGGTCGGAGGGACGATCGGGGCGATCGTCTGCAGCCCGCCGTACGCCCTCGCCCGCCTTGGTGTGGTCATGTTAGGGGTGCACTACCTGTTTATCCCGGGCATCCTCGTCCTCACCTTCGGGGTGGCCCTTCAGTGTGGGGCGACTGGGGCGGTCAAGGCCATCAAGATGAGTGCCAAGCTGGTGGCTGGGCCGAAGATCGAGCCGGTGTCGATCCCCGCTCCAGCGGCGGGCGAGCAGCAGTGAACGCACCCACCTCGAACGCGACGCCAGCTCGCTGCAATCCGTGCGCTCAGTGCTGGCTAGGCGTTGAAGCGCATCATCCTAAAGTTACTGACCACCATTCGTGAGGCAGAAAGCTCCACTAGGGAAGGGCGCGGTACCTAACTGTTCCTGAGGGGCGAGATCATCGCCCGGGCCTATCATTGATAATCGCCGATTATGATCTACCGGATAGCAGGCAAAGCGGTCACACACAAGACAAGAATTGCCCTTTCTTGCCCTTTCTTGCCCTTTCTTGCCCTATCTTGCCCTATCGCCGAGGCACGATCATTGCCCACCGATCGTAGAGCGCGCCACACCATAGAACAGTCACGCCATGACCGTGGCAAGCGACACTGAAGTGGTGGTCGGGCGAGTTCCGGATGCGAGGTATTCCCTATACGCTTTAAGGGCGACCGCCGACGATGACCCGGCACTCTTCCGAGTGACAATTGTCCTCAATGAACAAGCCGATGGAAAGACGGTGTTGACGCTGCGGCAGCTCCGCCCAACCGTCGAGCAGCAAGATGCAACCACCGGCTTCGGGGCTGTCGAGCTCGGTCTGCAGACGGTGAACAAGATCGCTTACCATCTCGGGGTCGCCTGAATCCCCCGGCCGATAAAATCTCGCCGCGGGACACGTCAACCAGTCTGACCCACCACCACCACCCGAAGGAGCCGCCATGTCGCGCGTCCGCATCCACAACTTCTCGATCTCGCTCGACGGGTTCGCCACCGGCGAGGGGCAGGCCCTCGACACGCCGTTCGGCCACGCCGGGCATCGGCTCCACGAGTGGATGTTCGCCACCCGATTCGGGCGCCGTGAAGTCCTCGGCGAGTCGGGCGGCAGCGAGGGCATCGATCACGTGATGGCCGACCGGTACGGACCCGGGATCGGTGCGGAGATCATGGGCGCGGGCAAGTTCGGCCCTCCGGGCTGGCACGACGACCCGGAATGGCGCGGGTGGTGGGGCGACAACCCGCCGTTCCACACGCCGACGTACGTCTTGACCCACCGTCCGCGCCCCTCGCTCGAGATGGCGGGTGGTACGACGTTCCACTTCCTCGCCGCCGCACCAGCGGATGCACTCGAGGTGGCGCGGGACGCAGCCGCCGGTCAGGACGTCCGCATCGGCGGGGGCCCGACCATGATGCGCGCCTTCATCGCCGCCGGTCTCGTCGATCACCTGCACGTTGTGCAGGTGCCGATTCTGCTCGGCCGCGGTCTTCGGCTGTGGGACGGCCTGGAGGCGTTGGAACAGCAGTACGACGTGGAGGCAGTCTCGACGCCTAGCGGCGTTACCCACCTCACGTTCACCCGATGACGAGGTCGTCCCCCTAAGGGGCGAGCTGCGGCGCCAACGAAGCAGTCGTCCCCTAACACGGCACCATTTAGCACTGGCCACTTAGAACGATTCACGGTTGGCGCAGGCCCCGGCTCTCACTCATCAAGGCCACGGTAGAAACCATTGCCGAGATAATTCCTGATTTACGCGACAAGTGCCTGTTATCAAGAGCGTCGACAATTGCCCCTTATCGTGGCGGTGACATCCCTTGCAGAGGGACGCATTGTGGTCCGACAGGATGAACAAACCATGCTGCCGCTGAAGCCGGCAGCTCGACTCTGACAGTCATGCTGCTCGGAAGTGTTCCAAAACAGTGAGACAGGCGCACCCAGCTTCGGATCGTGATCTGCGGCCTACTCATCGGGTTGAGGCATCTCGAGGGGTTGTTGGAGTTGGCGGGCCCAGTGGCATGCCAGACGAAACCATGAAACTGGGGTTCGGGACCATCTTGTCGATGGGCGTCTCAACTAGCTACCAGGCGTCTATTCCCCGAGAGAGCCGCCCAGACGCCGAGCGACCACTCCCTCATCCGGCAACCAGATCAAGAAACGAATCGGCGGACGAAATTGAGTGCCGTATCGGCTACTTCACGCCAGCCGCTGTCGATAGTCAAGGCATGTCCACGGTTCGGTATCTCGACGAACTCCGTCACGCCCTCGTTGTGCTGTTGGTGTTTGAATGCCGCATCGGAGATGGCGCGCGGAACCGTGTGATCCTTCTCGCCCGAGACGATGAGCAGAGGCCCACGGGCGGGATTCTCGCTATCGACCTTTGCTTCAGTCCACGGGTTCAGGTTTGCTGCCGCTGCCTGGAAGAGCGGTGCACCCGGAGCGGCAACCGCAAAGGTCTCAAAGAGTTCCTTCGCTTCTTCCTCACTGACGGCGTTCGCGAGGGCGTATCGAAACTGGTCGAAGGTGAGTGGAATGGCCCGGTGTCGGTTGCGGGGGTTCTCGAGAACGGGCTTTGCTGATCGCAGAGCTGAGATCGGAAGGGGCAGTACGCCACGGAATGGAGCGACATCGATGGCTACCGTGGCCGCCGAGAGCCCTCGGCCAGGAACATCCCGAGGTCTTCGCCAACAAGACGATCGGACAAGTGGCCGATCACTTGGCTTCCTCGACGGTCTCAGGGTCCTCGGGCCATCCGGGCGTGAGTGCGGCATACATGGCTTCCTCGAATACCGCTGCCCATCGATCCCAGGCGCAGTCGATCTGATCAGCTGGGGTCTCGGCGCACAGCCGAACCGGTCCGCGGGAGGTCCGCCATGACGACAATCGCCGAAGAGGAAGAACACCAAGTCGAGCAGGCGAACTCCTCGTTCCCTGCCAACGGGCATGCGGCCCAGACTCAGGGAGGGCTCCCGATGGACGCTGGATCAGAGCGTCTTGATGAGGCCGCCATCGATCGTAACGTCGGCCCCCGTGATATTTGCGGATCGCTCGCTGGCAAGGAAGACGATCAGGTCTGCTACCTCCTCGGGAGTGGTAAAACGTCCCGTGGCCGCATCGGAAGCGGCTTGGCGCGCCACGTCATCGGCGTGGATACCCGTAGCGCGCGCCACGGTGTTGGCAACCCCGTCGTCACCGAGCCAGAGGTCGGTCGAAACAGGCCCGGGGCTGACGGAGTTCACACGGATGTTGTGAGTTGCCACTTCCTTGGAGAGCGACTTGCAAAAGTTGGACAAGGCTGCTTTGGCGGCGCTGTAGTCCAGGACCGCCGGGTCGGGGAGAAAGGCGTTCACCGAACTCGTGGTAACAATGTTGCCGCTACGGGCGCCGATCATCGTCGGCAGGATTGCCCTGGTCATCCGCACGGCCGCCATAAGATTCAGTCCGATCGAGTAGGCCCAGTCCTCATCGGTGATGCTCAGAAATCCACCGGGGCGAGTCTGAGCCGCGCCCACATTGTTGACGAGAATATCGATCCGACCGTGTTCAAGCGCCACTGCGGCCAGATCGACGGGACCCGAGGGCCTAGACAGATCGACTGGGACCAACTCGACAACACCGCCCCCCACAAGGATGTCGAGCTCAGCAGAGCTCTTCCGAGCTCCGGCGACGACGTGCACGCCCTCATTGGTAAGAGCCCGCGTGACAGCGAATCCGATGCCCGTGCTAGCGCCCGTTACGACGGCCACTTTGCCCTCAAGTCCGAGCCTCATGGCGGTGCGTGTCAACCTTTTTGAGACAGATGGTTCACTGATTTGGTGAGTCGGTGGCCTCCTCTTCCTGCGGTTGGTTGATCCACACGGTGCTCGGGAGCGCCGGCGGTGCCGGGGGTTTGCGAACGAAACGTTCGGGGTGCTCGGCGTAGGCGTCGAGGAGCACCGCACCACGGCGAGCTCGGATCCCTTCGGCCCGGCCGTAGTGGACGTCGGCGGGGGTGTGCAGGCCGATGCCCGAATGACGGTGATGGTCGTTGTACCAAGCGAAGAATCGAGCACAGTGCGCACGGGCGCCCTCGAAGCTGCCGAACCGGTCGGGGAAGTCGGGTCGGTACTTGAAGGTCCGGAACTGTGATTCTGAGTACGGGTTGTCATTGCTCACGTGGGGACGGCTGAGCGACTTGGTGACCCCGAGGTCGCCCAGCAGGTGGGCCACCGGTTTGGCGATCATGGGCGACCCTCGGTCCGAGTGCAGCGTGAGCTGGTCTTTGGCCACGCCCTGCTTGGCGATCGTGTCGGCGATCAGTCTGGTGGAGAGCTCGGACCGTTCCACCCGGGCCAGCATCCAGCCCACGGCATAACGACTGTAGATGTCCAGGATCACGTAGAGGTAGTAGTAGTTCCACTTCGCCGGGCCGTGGAGCTTGGTGATGTCCCACGACCAAACCGAGTTCGCCTTGGTGGCGATGAGCTCGGGTTTCTTGTGGGCGGGGTGGGTGGCTTGGCGGCGACGTTCACGGACCTCGTCGTGCTCGTGGAGGATCCGGTACATGGTGGAGACCGATCCGAGGTAGATCCCCTGGTCGAGCAACTTGGCGTAGACGGTGGCGGGTGCCTCGTCGACGAACTCGTCGGACTCGAGGAGCGCCTTGATCTGCTTGCGCTGGACCGGGGTGAGGGCCCGGGGCTGAGGTGTTGTGATCCGTTCGGGGCGCTCAGGCTGCGGGCTCTTGCGGTGCCGGCGATACCAGGTGGCCCGGTCCACGCCGACGGCGGCCAATGCCGCGTGCGTGCCCATGATCGGGCTGAGTTGGTCTATCGCTTCGTCGATCATCTCTGTTCGCCGTTCTCCGCCGTGCTGTCTGTGGCGAGTTGCTCCAACAGCGCGGAAAGTTTTCCCTGGATCTCGACGACCCTTCTCGACTTGTCGAGCTCCCCGGTCAGTCGGTCGACCTTCCGCTCGAGGCGGACGATCTCACGATCACGAGGATCGGCCTTTTGGCGGCCTGGTTGTCGGGCCAGGGCCTCTGGGCCCTGCTCGCTCTGCCGGCGCCAGGCGACGATCAGCGAGGAGTACAGGCCCTCACGGCGCAGCAGCGCTCCCCGAGCAGACCTCGGAAGAGCGTCGTACTCAGCGAGGATCTTGGCCTTGTACTTCGCCGAGAAGCGCCGGCGTCCCGCTGATCGCTCGGGGACCTCGGGGTCCGGTAGGGCTGCGTCGTCCATCGCACCAGCATGGAGGCGCGTGTCGTCAATGTGGTTGATCGTGGTGGTCATGGGAGAAGCTCCTTCTCCGCCCCCTCAGCTCATTGATTCGGTGCCAGGACCTGTCTCACCGGAGGTTGGCACAGAGGGCGGAGGCCCCCCTTTCCATCCGAGCCTAGATCCCTTTGGTGACCTCGCCTCTGGGTGAAGCTAAGTCGGGGTTGCTAAGCACTCTCTCTTCTGTGACTCATAAAAGGCGTGGCGCAGTCTTTAGGGGACGGGCCGTTCCGAATACCGGCGGTACACGACCGGTAATCAGAGCCGGTCATTCCCGCCACCATGAGTGCTTTGCGGCCCCGGTGTCGTCGGACCCACAAAAGAACGCAGATTTTCACCAAACATCCGCAGAATGGTCTGCTGGATGAGGTCACCCGTGAGTCGGGACTCAGATACCGCCCCGAGGAGACCGGGTCTCCACCGATGACGGCAAGGAGTGGGCTTCCATCGGTTTGACGGACATCCACCTTCAGGGGCGTGCCCCCGGAAAGGATGTCCAAAATGGAGACCATGGAACGGAAGAAGCCCCGTGCCCGCCGGTCGTTCACCCCGGAGTTCAAGGCCGAGATCGTTGAGCTCTGCCAACGCGGTGATCGCAGCATCGGCCAGGTGGCCAGGGACTTCGATCTGACTGAGACGAACGTGCGCAGCTGGGTAAAGCAGGCCGAGATCGACCAAGGTGAGCGCCCCGGATTGACCACCGAGGAGCGGGCCGAGCTGACCAGGTTGCGGCGGGAGAACCGCTCGCTACGCGAGGACGTCGAGGTTCTGAAGCGACCGACAGCTTTCTTTGCGAAGGAGACCCGGTGAAGGTGGACCCTTTCATCGAGGCGGAGAAAGTGGCGGGCCACAACGTCAACAAGGCGTGTGGACTGCTCGAGGTCTCCCGTGCCGCCTACTACCAGCGACGTAACGGCCCTCCCTCGGCCCGGCAGGCCACCGATGCCGAGCTGCTGGAGCACATCACCGCCATCCATACCGAGTCCAAGGGCACCTATGGATCCCCGCGCATCCATCGGGAACTGGGACATCGCCAGGTGGCCTGCGGACGGCGACGTGTCACCAGGCTCATGCGCCAGGCCGGCCTCGAGGGACGGTGCAAGAAACGCTGGCGCAAGACCACGGTGCCTGACCCTGACGCTCAAGCGGCTCGGGACCTGATTGGGCGCTACTTTGCTCGGGGCGAGGACATCGACCGGCGCTACGTCGGCGACATCACCTACATCGGAACCTGGGAGGGCTGGGCATACCTGGCGACCGTCATCGACCTGGCCTCTCGCCGGGTAGTTGGCTGGGCATTAGCCGACCACATGCGCACCGAGCTGGTCCAAGACGCTCTCAAGATGGCCTTCGCTCACCGAGCGCCCGAGAAGGGCGTCGTCTTCCATTCCGACCGCGGCTGCCAACCCGGACTCAAGGAGTCGTCGCAACACCTCGATGACGGAGGTGTCCTGGGATGGGAATTGGCAGGCAACAAAAGGCGACGTGGGCGATGCGAGACAAGATGTATTCGCCCGGGCGGCCGCCGGGCTGGCAGCGCGATCAGGTTCAGAGGTTCTGGGTCGAGATCGCCAAAGGGGTCGCGAGCGAGCAGGCGGCGATCTCGGTGGGGGTGGCATCCGCGGTTGGCACTAGGTGGTTCCGTGAGGCTGGCGGCATGCGACCGATCAGCCGGGCCCCGTTGTCTGGCCGTTATCTATCCTTCGCTGAGCGCGAGGAGATTGCCATCCTCAAGGCGAAAGGCTTCGGCGTTCGAGAGATCGCCCGACAGACAAACCGGTCGCCGTCGACGATCAGCCGAGAGCTGCGCCGCAATGCCGCCACCCGGACTGACTCGTCGGGCTATCGAGCCATCAATGCGCAATGGCACGCTGATCGCCGGGCGAAGAGACCCAAGGTGGCTAAGCTGGCGGCCAACGAGAAGCTGCGCGACGACGTGCAGGACCGGCTTTCGGGGCTGATCTCCCGACCAGATGGGACCGAGGTTCCCGGTCCGACGGTGCGCTTCGTGGGCCGCCGGCACGGCCGCCGCCAGGACCGCCGATGGGCGAAGGCGTGGAGCCCTGAGCAGATCTCGAACCGATTACGGGTGGATTTCGCCAATGATGAGTCCATGCGGATCTCGCCCGAGGCCATCTACCAGGCGCTCTACGTCCAGGGCCGGGGTGCACTCAAGCGCGAACTCGTCGCCTGCCTGCGGACGGGTCGAGCCCTACGTGTGCCGCAGGCCCGCACACGTGGACGAGGGAAAAGGTTCGTCACTCCCGAGATCATGATCAGCGAACGACCCGCCGAAGCCGACGATCGTGCCGTTCCCGGCCACTGGGAAGGCGACCTCATCATGGGTCTGAATCGCTCGGCCATCGGCACCCTCGTCGAGCGCACCACCCGCTTCACGATGTTGCTGCGCCTTCCGCCGATGGAGGGCCACGGCACCGAACCCCGCGTCAAGAATGGGCCTCCGCTTGCCGGCCACGGTGCCGAAGCAGTTCGCGACGCCATTGCCGAAACGATCATGACATTGCCCGAGCAACTACGCCGATCGCTCACGTGGGACCAAGGTGCCGAAATGGCCCAGCACGCGCAGCTACGTATCGACACCGGGCTGGCCATCTACTTCTGCGATCCCCAAAGCCCTTGGCAGCGCGGAACAAACGAGAACACCAACGGACTTCTGCGTCAGTACTTCCCAAAGGGCACCGAGTTATCCCGTCACTCCAGTGGAGATCTCGACGCCGTCTCCCTCGCGCTCAACACAAGACCCCGCAAGTCCCTCGGCTGGAAGACGCCATCCGAAGCCCTCGACGAGCTTCTAAGCTCTGCCTGACAGGCAAGTGTTGCGACGACTCCTTGAGTCCGGGCAATACACCAGCAAGGACTACGCCGCATTCGCCCGCAACAACGGCGTGGTGCTCTCCGTCGGACGCAAGGGCGAATGTTGGGACAACGCGGTGGCCGAATCGTTTTTCGCCACCATCAAGCGCGAACTCATCGACGTCCGTGCCTGGCCGACAAGAGTGGGACTTCGCCGTGGCGTATTCGAGTACATCGAGGGCTGGTACAACACCCGCAGGCTGCACTCGACGCTCGGCTACCTCAGTCCCTCCCAATACGAAGCTGCTCACCACAACGCCGACCGTCAGGCGGCATGATCGACCCAAGCAATCTGTCCGTCAAACCGGATCAAGTCCAGAGGGAGATTCTAGCGACAAGCTACCCGTACGCGACAGGTGTGGGTAGCTAGTGGCTCGGACCCAGCTTCGACCCTCGCTATCCGCTGTTGGGGTGCCAGCGACGTCAGGCCGCCGGGCTGCAGTACCAACCCAGCGACGATGGCTCCGGCCACGAATATCAACGAGGACCAGAGGAACGCCGTCGTATAGCTATGCAGCAGGGCTGCCTGGAGATTGGCCGGAGTCAGTGCCCTACCGACGAGGTAGGACGTCGCAGCGCCTGCAGCCAACGTGTTGAGCAGCGACGTGCCGATGGATCCCCCCACCTGTTGCGCCGTGTTGAGGGTAGCTGATCCTACGCCTGCGTCCCGGGGTGCTAACCCGAGGGTGCCAGTGCCAAATGAGGGGGCGACGCTTAGTCCGAACCCCACGCCCGACACGAGGAGATAGGGAAAAACGTGGCTGACATACGACGAATGCAGCCCAACCAGGTGGAGCCCGAAGAGCGCCGCGGCAGACACCAGCAACCCGATCGGCACAATGGGCTTGGGCCCGAAACGCGGCAAGAGGATGCGATTGGACACCTGGGCCGTCGCGGCCAAGGCAGCTACCAATGGGAGGAACGCGATCCCGGTTTTTACCGGGCTGAACCCCAACGTGCCCTGAAGGTAGTAGGTCAAGAACAAGAACACCCCGAAGATCCCGACGCTGGCGAACAACATCGCCAGCACGGATCCGCCCCTCGTTCGGTTGAGCACGACCCGGGGCGGCAGCAGCGGGTACTTCGCTCTGGTCTCGAAATAGGCGAACACAGCAAGCAGGAGCACCCCCGCCACGAGGAACCCAATCGTGAAGGGATCGCGCCACGCCGTGGTCTCGGCGTGGGAGAATCCGAAGACCAGCGCGAACAGGCCGCCGGCGACCAGCAACAGCCCGGGCAGATCCAGCGGATCGCGGTCAGCACCCTCGTCGTTGTTCAACCACAACACAGCACCAGCGGTGGCGGTGGCGGCAAACGCGAGGTTGACGAAAAGCGTCCATCGCCACGAGGCATAAGAGGTGAGGATGCCGCCGAGGAGGAGTCCAAGCGCCCCTCCGGCGCCGGCGATGGCTCCGTAAATCCCGAAGGCCCGCCCACGCTCACCGGGATCAGTGAAGGTGGTGGTCAAGAGGGCCAGCACCGACGGGGCGAGCAGGGCCCCGAAAGCGCCCTGGACGGTCCGGGCGATGACCAGCATCGCGAAGTTGACCGAGAACCCACCAACCGCAGAGGCCGCGGCAAAGCCAACCAGTCCGATGATGAGTGCCCGCTTGCGTCCGACCAAGTCTCCGATACGGCCGCCCAGGAGGAGCAAGCTTCCGAAGGCAAGGGAATACGCCGTGACGATCCACTGGCGATCGGCGTTGGAGAAATGCAGATCGCGCTGAGCGGTGGGGAGAGCAATATTTACGATGGTGCTATCGAGAATGACCATCAACTGAGCGATCCCCAATACCGCGAGAATCCACCACCGGCGGCTGTAGTTACCCAGGTCAATCGGGGTCGCGTCCGGACCCGCGTGCTCCATCGTCATCAGTGTGGTCATCGGTTACTCCGTCTATGTAGTGGCCACTTCCTTCCGACTTCACGCTGGTTCCACTAGGTTCAGTCATTCGACCATCTCATCCATTGAAGAGCAACCCCTGGATGTCCCAGACCTTCCTCCTGTTGCTCCTGCTGTTAGTGATCATCGGCCAGAACTTCTGGCGGCGGCGGACAAGTGGTCCGAAGCGACGTGCAACGATGCGGACGCGGTGCTCCGTGAGGCAGCGAAGATTCAAGAAGATTCAAGAGGTCCTCTTGGCCCAGGACCAAGTGCCGGGAGATCTCGTCGCTCGGAAAGCTGGCCAGGGAGGACGGACCGTGGGTACCTGATCCAGCCGACGACCTTGGTGCACAACCAGGCCCCCAGTACCTCAAGCTGCACTGACCCCACTCGTCGGGGTAGCGCTCGACGAGTCATTTCCTTCAAGTCATTTCCTTGAACGGTCTAGCGGGGAGGAGGTCCCGGGGCGGCAAGGGGGGGTGCTGCGGGGTGATGACGACGATCTCGTCGTCGGACATCTCCTCACAAGGCACTCCAGCGGGATCGCCTGACGGAAGACGGTGATCTCTCCGTCGTCGGGCAGGGCTCCTTGCGTCCAACGAGGTCCATTATGGGCTACCAGTATAAGATGAGCGAGGCTTACAGCAATTTACGGTCAGCAACGGTTATGGACGGGCGCGATAGTGGCTACCTATCGTCGAGCGCGATAGGAAATCGTTATCAAAAGGGAAGATCATTGTCGGCTATCCTCGAGCGCGATAAGGAGTGGGTATCGAGAGGATTGATACTTGCCGCTTTTCGCCTAGGGCGATATGCGGCAACCATCGACCCCCGACAAATAGTGCCGATCGTCGAGTTGGACAACAACCTGCTTTCGCCCCCAATCGCTGGTTGCTGCTGCCTTCACAGCCGGGTCCGGTCGCCTTGCGTGACTCTCGGGTGCGAGCATGGGCCGGCAACGGCGGGTCGGAGCCACGAAGAAGGACCCGCCAGTCACTTCGCCGAAGAAGTGGTTGACCAGCAGCCGGGGCTCGTCGAAGACCCGGCTCACCACATGGATGGCCAATTCGGGGGGGCCGCCGGGGTCGTGGCCGGCGGGCTCGTTTAGTGGTTACCCCCGGTACGCTCGATCCTGGACCGGCGGGTCTATCTCTCGCCGACACAGCTGTCCCGCCGGTCCCCCGAAGCCCTGATCGTCAGAGACTGAGTTCAGCCCCTCGTTTCGCCAAGGCGACAACCCCGCTCGCAAAGGAAGGCCAGGATGCCGGGGTGTCCGTCGGAGATCACGGGCTGCAACTCGCTGGTCGTCATGCCACAGATGGTCGTGCCGATGCCCTTCGGCGCCCGGTGGTACGTCTCTCCGGGGGTGGCCTCACTCGGTTCCGCCGGGGCACCTTCACAGAAGTAGTCGAAAGCCCCCGTCATTGGTCTCCGAGCGTAGTCCTGCGGGTTAGACGCCGCTCTGCCCGAACCCCCGCGGCTGTACATCGTCAGTCAGCCGTGTCATCGCTCTCTCGAGCGGCGATTGTCGCCAAGCTGTCCGCGAGGTCGACCAAGGCCGCAAGGATCCCAACCAGCACCCGGTCCTGTTGGCTGCCCGAGGCCTGGAGCACGTGGCCGTGGCTCTCCATGAACGAGTCCAAGGCCTGTTGAGCGATCGCAAGGTTGTCGGATTGCACCGTTCCCCTCCTGGCTCGAGAGGCTCACAGTACTTGCGCTGGATCAGCCCAACCCGAAGCCCCCCAGGACCTTCGCCAGCGTCCGGTTCGTGCTCCGACAGGCGACGCTGCGCACCTGGCGTTTCGCGATCGCTCCCGCGGACGATGGGCCGGCGGGCCGCCTTCGTCGCTCCTACTCGCTCATACCGTCACGATCAGGGAGCGCGCTCGGAAGGACCTCCGAGGTGCTCGGCTGCGAGTGGCCGTTCTCCAATGTCGTAGCCTCCCCGCACCGCCCCGCACGGGGCGTTGCACTGAGAGGTATCCTCATGAGCGTCACCGCCATCGTTCATTTCCCCGTCGCCGACGTAGCCAAGGCCATCGAGGGACTCAAGAGCCAGGCAGCGCTGCTCGAAGAGATCACCCAGGACACGAAGGGCGCCGGAATCATTCGCCACCGATTCGTTGCCGGCGAAGGAGAGCTCGTCGTCATCGACGAGTGGGAGACGGCGGAGCAGTTCGAGGCCTTCTTTGAGGCGAACGTCAAGATCGGTGAGATCTCGGCTGCGGTCGGCCTGACGGGTGCTCCCGCAGCATCGGTGTTCGCCGCGGTCGAAGCTCCGGGCACCCTTGGCTGACTCCATTTGAACGGCGGGAAACGGAAAGGCCGGCCTACGGGCCGGCTTCGTCGCGTCAGGCGGCGGGCAACGGTGCGCGGTCTTGTCCAGCGTCCTCTACCGCTGTCCTGCTCCACTTCGGCTTGCTTGGCGCTCTCACACAAGCCGACTACCAGCATGTACCCCTCTGGAGCGACCACAGTGAGTCTCCTCCTGGCTTGGCAACTGGGCTACACCCGAGCTGACTACAGCGCAACTGTGGGCGACTGTGGATTGTTCGCGGGTTCAGAGCAGGGTTCGTCGCGCTCAGTGCCAGGCGTAGACCCACCACGGCAGCACCTGGGGAACGCCCGGTGAGGGATTGATGCGTGAAGGCCAACGTTGTCGTCCGGTCGGACACACGAGACGCGTCGAGGTCCGAGGACGTTCCCCGTGGCGACTGTGACTCCGCGCCGCTCGTCTTTCGGCGCGACCTCGGGGTCATAGGTGAGGTGACGCAGGGCGACGAGATCGAAGGTAAATTGCGTCGTTCACGGCGGGGTCATTCGAGCCCGACCACTTGGTTCCTACAGTCGCCTACTGCCGCTGGTGGATGCGTACGAGTCGCCCGGGTTGATAAATCTGAAGCTGGGCGGCGCGCTGCCGAGCGAGTGTCGGGCTTCCGTATCGGCGAAGGCTCGGACCGCCGTCCGCCACCCATAGTTGTCGGGCATTGGGTGGCGTCCGGGTTTCGTCCACGGGGACGGTGGGTACCCTCGACACGCGGCGACCAGCTCCCGTTGGATGCCGTGCGTCCCCCAGCCCAGCAGTTTGGGTGGGCGCGGCCTCGGACCGGCTTACCTCTCAGGGCTCGATCTGCCCCTCGCTCTTCACGTTTGCCCCGAGGTCCAGCAATTCCTGTTCGTCCGCAATGACTTGAGTCACTGACCGGTCCATGGCTCTCGGCGGCCTTCTCTTCCTCTGGAGTCGGCTGCCGCTCGGAGGCAGCATGAACCTTGGCATCCTCTTCTTCGGTGGCTTCAGTCGCTTCGGATGGGTCTCGGTCGTCCGTCATTTGGCCAGTAGACCAGGTCAGCTGCCCCTCACAATGTTGAGGCCCCGGCGTCCTCGCATTGTGCCTCGAGGTGTCGTACCGAGCGTCAAGCCCCGCCTTCCGGTAACGGGTGCAGCGATTCGTAGGGCTCGTCGAGCTAGCTCAGCGCGGACTCGACCCGGTTGCCGCCCTGTCATATGCCCCGCCAGCATCGTTCTCGTCGTCACCCGGGAGCCGATCGCCCAACTCAGCCAAGGCGAATCGCGCGTCACGAAGACTGCTCGATAGCAGCCCGCCCCTCATCGAGGGCGGCGTGGCGTGGCTAGGGGCCTTTCCGTCGGTTGGGGATGTAACTCGCAAGAACACGTGCCGCGTCATCGACGGTCAAGATGGGCTTCACCGGGCCTACGGCCAGCGTCCCGCCGGGTCGACTCGGTTTGTCGAGCCGCCGTAGCGCAGTGTGACCAGGCCGCTTGGGTGGTCGTAGCGGGCGTTGGCGTTGGGCATCGGGCGGTTCTTGCCGAAGGGAAAGACGGGGTACTCGGTCGCGCCGCGCGGGCAGGGCTGCCCGTCGCCGTAGGCCATGAGATCGACGTCCCAGGGCGGGATGTCGCCCCAACGTCGGGCATGACTGTAGACCTCCAAGAAGGCCGTGGAGGCTTCTTCGATCATTGCCGGCATGGAGGCATGTCGCCGGGGAAAGGCCAGGCCCCCGATCCATGTCTGCGTGCCGACCAGTTCGGGGCGGTCCGGGCCGGTGCCCCGAGGTGCCGTCGGCTGGATGGAGAGGTCGAACCAGTCGCCAGGAACGTGCAGCTGGGCGGCAGGCTCGGAACGGACCAGGGTGACCCGGTAGTCCCCGACCACCCAGGGATAGGGCCGACGTATCCCGACGAAGCGACCCTCGTGGGTGCCCAGTTCCCCAAAGCCCCCGGGGGCCAATCGGGTGGCGCCGTCGTCAAAGGTCCACCAAGTCGAGAAGATGAGCCCCTTGCCGACACCTCGAGCGCGCCCGGGGTCCCAGATGTCGGTCTGCAGGCCGAGGTAGAACGTCGAACCGTCGATGCGGCCCTGGGCTAGGGCAAGGAAGATCCCCACCGAGCTTGTCGGGTCGCTGAGCACCTTCAGGTCCCACTCCAGGTTGGCCACGGGGGCCTCGAGATCCCAGCGGACGTAGATCCCCGCCACAGGCAAGCGGATCTCTTGGTCGAGATCCCGACTCCGTCCGAGCCGCTCAGGACGCGGCGCCGGGGACGCACCCAGCACTCGGGCAAGGAGGCTTCGCAGTCCGCGCTTCATCGGCACTGATCCCATCATCTGCCGGTAGGTCCTTGTTCTTCGTATTCGGAACGCTCCGCAACGCAGGGTTGGAGTGGCGGCGCCCGGCGCGATCAGAAGGTGCCATCGGCAAACGCCTTCCCGCCGCCGGTGACGATTCCTTCGTTGGAGCGTTGGGCCCGGAGCGCAACAATCGAAAGCCCACGTCGAGCGTTGCCTCCGAGACGCTGGTTGATGCAAGCGCTCGGCGGTTCGGTAGACGAACGTTCGGATCGTCGAGGAGCTCACCGACGTAGTTCTCGGCAGTCACGACCGCGTATGAATCCCGATACGAGATCCTAAGGAAACGACCCCGTCTTGCCCGGGGCCATCCGATGGAATGTAAGCCTCACTGATGCGGTTGCCCGTACGAAGAGGCGGGTGATCCGCGTCCCGACAAGGAGGGGCCATGGCGAAGGTCTATGTCTTCACGGCGTTCGGAGGGCCCGAGGTCCAGGAATTCGCCGACCTTCCTATCCCCGAGCCCGGTCCGCGTGAGCTCCTCGTGCGGGTGCGCACCGCCGGGGTCAACCCTGCTGACTGGAAGCGGCGATCGAACTTCCGTCGTTCCCCCGGCCCCTTTCCGGGTCCGACGCCGATGGGTCTCGAGGTGGCAGGAGTCGTAGAAGCGGTCTCGCCGGAGGCTTCGGACTTTGCCGTCGGCGACAGGGTGTTCGGCTCGGCGGTGCGCAACGGCGGCTTCTCGGAGTACTCGGTGCTTTCCGTCGACCAGGCAGCAGTGGTGCCGGACAGGGTAACCCTCGAGGACGCGGCCACGCTGCCGGTAGCCG
This sequence comes from uncultured Acidimicrobiaceae bacterium, assembly GCA_963794215.1. Classification (GTDB taxonomy): domain Bacteria; phylum Actinomycetota; class Acidimicrobiia; order Acidimicrobiales; family RAAP-2; genus DATKRB01. The sequence continues at coordinate 274,533 of CAWCCQ010000001.1, forward strand.
CGGCGACGGCTTACGACGGCGTTGTCCAACTGGCGCCGAAGTCAGCAGAAACCGTCCTCGTCACCGGCGCTGGAGGAGGCGTCGGAATTGCCTCTGTCCAGATTGCGCTGCACACCGGAGCACGCGTCATCGGAACAGCGAGCGAGGCTAAGCGCGCTCTGCTCGAATCAATCGGGGTCACCCACGTGGCCTACGGAACGGGCGAGGATCTCCCGCGTCAGCGGCCTGGCACCGGATGGTCTCGATGCGCTCTACGACAACGTCGGGGGTGACTCGCTTCGAGCGCTTGCGCCACTCGTGAAGAGTCCCGCTCGCCTCATCTCGGCTGGTGACGCGGCGATCGCCGCCGAGTTCGGAGGCCTGCCGGTCGCCCCGCGAGGAACTCGGAGGTTCTCCGCATCGTCGGAAAGTTGGTCGCAGAGGGCAAGCTCCTACCCTTCGTGACCGAGGTATTTCCATTCGAGCGCGTTGCCGACGCCCTCGCGCTCGTGGAAAGCGGGCACGCGACCGGAAAGATTGTTGTGCGCGTGAGCTGAGTGATCGCGTCCCGCCGAGAGGTGTAAGTCGGGTGTGTTCGACCGGCTGCTAGCCAGGGTGGGTGTCTAGGCGACCGCGCCCGAATGCGTCGATTTTCCCCAACTCCTCGCGCTGCATAGCTTCACTCGCATTGATCGTCTGGGCAGTCGTCGACATCTCACGACATCCCGCAGGGGTTCTGCCACCCGGAAGGAAGGCCCTCTGGATCGGTGGCATGGTTGCCGGGTGGTTCCTCTTCGGACTCAGCGGAGCAATCATTGCTGCCTTTACCCGGTCGGCCCGCGGAAGCGGCTGAATGGTGGCGGCTCTGACCGATCCGCTGGCTCTGACCGGTTCTCTGGAGGTTGTAAAACTGGCCGCACCGCTCATAGCTGAGCCCAGGGAGATTCTGGCTTTCATATAGCCCTAACGGGGAATTGTTCAAACATCGCCTTACGCGATACGAGCCAGTACCGCTAGCGATAGGTAGTGCGTATCGCCGTACTCAGGGCCAGAAGCGGGAGTATCTTCTATAGGCGACTTCCTCAAGCGAGGGTCGATTGTGGAGGCATGGCACACCACCACACAATACGTCTAGGGCCTTCTAAAGTCCCTTGCGGTCGCTGGCCAACACACCACCTCGCGTCGGGCCAGGTAGCGGTTCTCGCCCGACGCCGCTCACTTCTGCCCGATAATTCAGGGCTCTGAAGCTGACCTACCTCGCTCCTGCGCGGCACTACCATATGATGTACCATATGGTAGTGCCGCGGAGAGAGGTGCTCGTACAGCTCGACGACGAGCTCGTCGATCGCTTGGACCGGCTGGCTGAAGAGCAGGGAACAAATCGTTCGGAGCTTCTGCGCCGCGGGGCCACTGCGGTTCTCGCTGCGGCCGAAGAAGCGAAGGCCGACCAGTCGCTGAAGGACGCGTACCGGCGTGTTCCCCAAGATCCTGCCATCGTGGCCGCCGCTTCACGCCTCGCGGCCCATACCGTGCCAGAGTGGTAGCTCGCGGCGACATCATCTGGGCCGACCTCGGGCCCCCAGCGGGACGCCGCCCGGTTTGTCTCCTAACCCGCGACGCAGCTATTGAGGTCCTCACCGCGATTACCTGCGCCCCGATCACCCGCACCGTCCGCACTATTGGCTCCGAGGTTGACGTCGGGCCAGCCGAGGGTCTGCCCGAAGCGAGCGTAATCAGCTGTGACAATCTGATAACCATTCCGCTCGCCCTCCTCGACGTCGAACCTGTCGGTCACCTCGACTTCTCCGCCCGGATCAGGCTTGACCGTGCGCTCCGCTACGCACTGGACATCCAATACTGACTGTGTCCAACGCCGACGACCAGGGCTCCCGGGCCGCTGCACTTATGGGACAAAGCTAGGGACGCGTTTCGAAGTCCCCTGCAATGGCGGTCACCGACTAGCAGCGCTTGGGCGCAACGAGCCGGCATCGCAATATCGCCAGGGGTCACTGACGATAAGAATCGGTTATCAAGGTCCGCTTTAATCGCCACGCATTGTCGTGAGCGATAAGAACGATTTATCGTCCATGGCGATTAGGGCCGGCTAGCGACAGACACGGGAAGCAACGCCGAACGCTCTCCCAAATCGTTCCGATCTTTGTGCGACCGAGCCTCCCGAGGACCGGATACGATGTCCTCACCTGATGTCATCAATGCATGACATCAGGTGAGGACGACCCTGGAGCACCTCCATGTCGACGACGGTCGAGTCAGACGGGAGCAGTACATCGGACCCCATCGGGGCGAATGACCTCATTTCGCTGCGCCGGCGGCTTTTGGTGCCGACCCTGGTGCTGTCCGGATCCCTGATGTCTGTGGTGTCGAGCCTCGGCGCCAACCTCGTCCCGACCCTGTCGCGGGCCGACGGGGTGTCGCTGAGCACCGGGGAGTGGATCCTCACCATCACCCTTCTTACTGGTGCTCTGGCCACGCCCGTGATGGGGCGGCTGGCCGACGGGCCCCGTCAGCGGACCGTCCTCCTCGTCGCCCTCGCCGCGGTGGTCGTGGGCTGTGTGCTCTCGGCGGTGTCCGACGGGTTCACGTTGTTGATCATCGGCCGCGCCCTACAAGGGGTGGGCCTCGGGCTCTTGCCGGTGGCCATGGCCATCGCCCGCCGGAACCTGGCACCGGATTCGGCCCGCCAGACCATCGCCACGCTCTCGGTCTCCACCGCCATCGGGGCCGGTCTGGGTTATCCGGTGACCGGGCTGATCGCCCAGATCCTGGGCTTCCGGGCGGCGTACTGGTTCGGTGCCATCACCGTGACCGGGGCCCTGGTCCTCGCTGCGCTGGTCCTGCCGCCCCGCTCTGCAGGGACCTCCCGGCGCTTCGACGTCGTGGGCGCCGGCCTGCTCAGCCTGGTGATCATCGGGATCTCGGTGGTGCTCAGCGAAGGAGGAGGATGGGGCTGGGCCTCGGCGCGCTCGCTCGGTGTCGCTGCGGCGTCGGTGGTCCTGCTGGCGGTCTGGATCCCCTACGAGCTGCGCTGCGTCGAACCGCTGGTCAGTCTGCGCCAGGTCCGTAACCGCTCGGTGCTCACCGCCGACGCATCCGGCTTCCTTATCAGCATCGCCCTCTACCTGCTCTTGCCGATCATCGTGGAGTTCGTTCAAATCCCGCGGTCGGCCGGCTACGGGTTCGGCGCGTCACTGGTGGTGTCCGGGCTGGTCCTGGTCCCGCTGTCGGTAGGCAGTTTTGTCGCCAGCCGCCTCTTGGTCGTCTACGAGCGACGCTTCGGCCCCCGGACCATGATCCCGCTCGGCTCGGTGGTGTTTGCGTTGGCCGCGTTGTTCTTCGCCTTCGAACACTCGGCCCTGTGGGAGGCGTTCGTAACCGTTGCCATCTGCGGCCTGGCCGTCGGCTTCACCACGGGGGCGATGCCCGGGTTCATCGTCCGGGCGGTGGCCCCCAGTGAGACCGGGAGCGCTACCGGCTTCTACCAAGTGGTGCGCAGCATCGGGCTGACGGTGGGAAGTGCGCTGAGCGCCGCCGTGCTGTTGTCCCATACCCGGCAAGGTCAGGCCCTGCCAGACGTGGATGGCTTCAAGGTGGCCCTGATCATCGCTGCGGTCCTCTGCCTGGCAACCGGGGTGGTCAGCTTTGTGCTCCCGGGAAGGGCGCCATCGCGCCGCAACGCCCTCACCGTCGGTGAGGAGAGGGACCTCGAAGTGGTAATGAAGGACGAGGCCGAGCTGGGCGGCACCGGCCTGATCGCGGGCGAGGAACCGCTGCCCTCGGGGCCAGAGGAGGTTCAGCCCTGAACATGAGCGACGCACCGACAGGAAGCTCAAGAGAAGCCCGGACCAGCCGATCGCGCGACGCCGCAGCCAGTAGGGACGCCCTGCTCCGGGCGGCCCAGACACTCTTCGGGCAGCAGGGGTTCGAGAGTACGACGATCCGGGAGATCGGTGCGCAGGCCGGGGTTGATGCCGCGCTCATTGCCCGCTATTTCGGCAGCAAAGCCGACCTCTACATCGCCGCAGTGATTGCCGAGGACGGCGAAGGGCTCCCCATCGAATACGAGGGGCTGGAACAGATGGCTGACGTGATGGTCACCCGGGCCGACCGGCGCGGCCCGGGCCCGATCCTCCAGGCAATCGTCCGTTCCGACACCTCCGCCGACATCCTCGACGCCGCCCTGAACCGCGTGGCCAGGCGCCTGGTCGGCCCCCTGGTCGCCAACATGAGAAGGCAAGGCGTCGACCGCCCCAAGTTGCGGGCAGAGGTCGCGGTCTCCGCCCTGCTCGGCTTCAGCCTCGGTCGCTCACTGGGATGGTTCGACGACATCCGATCGGCGCCCCGCGACGAGGTCGTCGCTCTGATCGTCGACGCCCTCGGTGCGATCACCGGGGACGATCCCGAGCGCTAGGCCTGCCTCTTCATCACGCAGCTCGAGCTTGAGCTGGCGGCAACGGATCAGTGCTCTTGGTCCATGTCGCGCGGGCGGTGATCAGACCGGAATCACCTCGACCCCGGGGATGGCCTCATAGTCATTGTCCTCGGTGACGACCGGGATTGGTTCGACCATTGCGGTGGCAGCAACGAGCGCGTCCAGGATCGGTACCCGGCGTCCACCGGCACGCGGGGCGGCGACGATACGGGCAAACCTCGCGCCACCTCGGCGTCAACGGGCAGCGGATCCCACGTCGACTCAACGTCAGTTCGGCCAGCGTCACCACCGACACCTCGGTCTCCGTCACCCCATCCATCTCGCCAGGGGGTCTCCCTGACTCTGCGGCAACGTAGAACGACGTAACGAGCTAGGCCCTCATAGGTCGTGTGTCTCAGCCAGCAGGCCACGCAGGTCCTCGGGGAGGCCCCGGTCAGCTGCGTAACGGGCACGATGGCGAGCCTCGGACGCCGACAAGGCCCGACGGCGCCGGAGAGCAACGATCTCGGCTACGGGGCGCCGGTCGACCGTGACGGTGTGGTCACCACCTTCGACCCGACGAAGCACCTCGCCGACCGTCTTTCGCAGGTCACGGACGGATATCGAGCTACTCATACCCGTATTTTTGTATGGACAGATGTAGCGACGTGGCAGTGAACGGACTCGAACCGGCCCTCGGGTCATGAGCGCGACGAACCTGCGACGTCAAATCCGATACGGCGCTCGTTCCAACACCCGCTCGGTCACCTGCACGAGCAAACACCTCTCCCCTGCGATGCGCAAGGACTAATAATGTTCAGATCAGAAACGCTCATTGTTTTGCGCTAAAATCTCTCCTGTTGATCTCTGCGCAATAGATTAGAGCACTAGGTGGTACGACATCGCCTCTTCGTGTAGCTTGAATGGCGATAGGCACCAACACCTAGTGAGATGCACGATAAGAACTGCGTGTCACCCCACGTCACGGGTCGATAAGTGGTGGTTATTGCCCGGCCGTGGGTGGTGCGGTCGTAGCTCTTATGGGTGCCGGCGCCAACCCCACAACGGATCGGGCAATCGGGTCCCACGCCCCGCCCGTCAGAATACCGCAGGTCAAGTTCCTGCGATGCCGATGATGTCCCCAGCTAGGTCCTGACCGCCCTCTGATCCGTAGAACGCCGCATCGCCGAAAGCACTCTCCTCCGAGATCCCGACCGAACCGAATCCGCTGAGGCGCGTACCAGTCAGCTAGTGAAAGAGTACAACTTTCCGCACCAGGGCTTTCCACCGTTCGTGGCGACATAGTTGTCACCGCGGAGCTCCATGATGTAGTCGCAGTTGGTTGTGGGGAGTGCGGACGGCGACCCGAAGTGGGTGAAGTTAGCAGTGCTCGCGAGAATCCCATCGGCATTGAAACTGCTCACCTTGCGAAGCGCCGATACGAAATCTGATCGCGTCGGGTTCTTCCCCGCCAGCTCAAGCCCCTTGATCATCAGCTGGGCTTCCACATAGGCGTACCATGTGCCTAGGTCCGGAAGACCACCGCTATAGGCCGTGTCGTACTTCTTCAATGCATCGAGCATCGTCTTAGTAGCAGGGTTGGGACTGGTCATATTCACCAGACTTTGAATATAGGCTCCGTTCAAAGCTGCTTTGGCCGACGGGCTAGACAAAATCCCCTGGTCATATCCGGTCTCGTAGACTTGTTTGGCCGTACTGCCCTCAGACTTGAGCGCGGATGCCATCGCTACATCGGAGCTGTCGACTAACGGTGCGTAAGTACTTTGGCACTTCGCCTTTTCTATAGCGAGCGCTGGCACAGAAAAACTTGTCGCACCGACCGCAAGCGTGGCATCCTCATAACATGGGGCGATACCACTGTGCGCCATTGCGGTAATATCGTCGAGCGTTGTCTGAGCGATCGAGGCATACGTGACGAGACCCACATTCTTCACGCCCTCTGACTTAAGGAACGGTCCAATGATATTGTACTCATAGACCTTCTTTCCATAGGAGCCACCCTCCGAGATACTGAACGTGTTCGGATTGGTGATGTCACTGCCCCAAGTAATGTCCGGGACACCGAGTTTGTTAAGGACGGTATCGCACTCTCCCAGGTTGCTGCAGATGGCCGAGTCCTCAATCACCGCAAACGTATCGGTCGCCAAAAGGGAAGCGGCGGTCTCCCCATCGACTGGACTCGATTGGTCGTCCTCAACAATGTATTTTAGCTGCCGACCGTCGACTCCCCCAAGCGAATTTTGTAGATCGAATGCCGCCTGGACTCCACCGGCACTGTCGCTGAAGGTCGGCGCTGCAGGACCGGTTAGCGTGGTCTCCACTCCGACCGTGATCGTCGATGGGGTAACTCCCGTCGTGCTTGCTTCGCTCGCCGACGCGAATTGCGCGGGAGCGCAAATGGTCAAGAGTGTGCCGACTGCCACAACTACGCCAAGTTGTCGCTTGGGCCTTGATACAGACATGTACCCCCCCGATCTGCCATTCATGCCTATTTGATCACCGTAAATCTAAAAAGTGCCGCAATCCGCAGGGGATGGTCCTTGGTGAACGGGTCCCGATTTCGCGGGCACGTCGAAGCATTCCCAGCCGCCTGCGTCCCAAGTGGGCACCCAGACCTGCTAGCGAGGTAGATCTGCTTTGCCTCGCTGAAGGGCGTCCCTCCTTCCAGCCAAGGAGGCTGGAAGGAGGGACGGGAACTCACCCGAGGTGATACAACTCCGAAGCGTTCCGCCAAACGATTCGCTGCTTGTCCTCATCGGGTAGTCCTTCGAAGTGCTCCCCAACGACTTTCTGAGACTCCGGCCAAGTGGAGTCGGGGTGTGGGTAGTCGCTCGCCCACATCAGCGTTCCGACGCCCAGCCGATCGAGAGTCCGCATGCCTACCAAATCATCCTCGAACGTTGCGTGGAACTGGCCGCTCCAATACGCACTCGGCAGTTCGTTGATCACGCCGCGCGCCGCCCAGTTGTGCCTGCGGTACATGGTGTCCAAGCGCTCCAGATAGTAGGCGATCCAGCCGATTCCCGATTCCACCAGCACAAGATGCAGGTCCGGATTACGCGGGACGACCCCGCCCAGAATGAAGGTCGCAACAAGTTCGGCCATGAAGATCGGAGGTAGCGATTGGAAGACGGCCTTCGCTGGGGTCGGATCGGCCTCGAGTATCGGCACCAATCCCGGAGTAATTCCGGTATGCAGACTCAGAGGGATCCGGTTGGCGGCGCAGGCCCGCCAAAGTGGGTCGTAACGGTCGTCCCAGAAATATGGCAGCCCCAAAAGGCCCGGATAGCTTGGGATCACAGCAGCCCGGAATCCGAGGTTCGCAAGACGCTCGACTTCTGCCACACTCTCCTCAATATCCGCGATCGGAATCACGCCGACCGGGATAAGGCGACTGGGCGCAGCTTGCATCCACTCGGCAAGGGTGTCGTTGTAGGCCTGGAAGCACGCAAATCTCGCGTCGCGATCACCAATCCCATAAAGGGGTCCGCCGTCGATCCCTACTGTGCTCTGGCTATAGAGAACCTCTGCCTCGATCCCATCGGTGTCTTGATCCTTGATGCGCTCCGACTGATCGTGATCGCCTGGTCTTCCTTGAGCAGGCCAATTTCCCTTCTCCGGCTCCTTGGCCTCTGACGAGCGAGCTAAGTCCGCGAATGCCCCCGTGGCTTCCTTGGTCTTCGCGACGAAATCCCGCGCGGCGTCCAGGTACCGCTTGGGCACGTGTGCCAGGAAACTCTCGTCGGGAATCGTGACATGCGAGTCCGCAGAAATCAGTCGTTGCTTCACTCTGGTCTCGGTTGTCGCCATGTGTGCTCCCTCCCCGTGAAAGCCCAAAGGTGACGCGCCTTAGTGCCCCTCGAGCGTCTGCATACCCCTCCAATCCTTATAACATATGGGCGACCTCGGGGGGAACCCCCGGCTTTCGGTCGCCGTGTAGATGCTGGACACTGCGCGAATTGAGATCGCCTCGTATCAGTCGCCTCCTTCGTCGCGGGCGAGGCGCACGGCTTCGCCGGGGGCGCGGCTGCGCTGTACAGGCTCGCGCGCCGAACTAGGCCGGCCCCAGCTTGCGGTGGTCCCATGAGACCACTTTGGCCACGTCGATCGTGACGACCACCCGCTTGTTCATCATGGTCTCGATGTGCAGCCGCTGCTCGTCGCTGTAGGGCCCTGTGTAACGCTGGTAGATCGATATGGCTAACGCCCGCATGGACTCTGGGTCTCGACGATTCGAGCCTGACCAACCAGCTCTACCCCGCGCAGCTGCGCATAGTGGTCGCCCGCCTCGACCAGGAAGGTGAGCCGCGCGTCCCGGCGGAGGTACTGCAGTTTCTGCGACTTCGTCTTGGTTTCGACCGCGAGAACGCCATGCAGGAAGCCGTACCACATGGCAACAGCGTGGATGGAGCCGTCGGGGTGAAGCGAGCACATGGTGGCCGTGCGTTCGCTATGGAGGAATCCGTCTACCTCTGTGGCAGTCATCGTGATTTCACTTCGTTGCTTGACGCCCATGGCCGCAAGCCTGCCACACCCACCAGGTGTCGAAGTCACGTCCGAAGTGACATTGACTGCAGGGGATCGAGTCGTCCGGCGATGGCGGTAGAGCCGGTCCGTCCTGGACATTGACGGGTTCAGGATGGACAGCGATAGGATCGTGTCGCCGAGCAGGACCACCCCGAATCGGCCCTCCGGCCGAAATGGGGGATCGCCGCCACTGCTCTCTTCGTTCGTCCAGCCAGACCTCGTGTGAATCTATGACGGAACCTTGCCCTTCTTGGCCCGTACGACCGACGGCGCCCCCTTCCAGTGGGGAATGCCATCCTTAGACGCCACGGCTGCTGCCCTCTGCTGGGCTACGAGAAGGTCCCCCAAGCCTCGCCCAGCCTCAATGTGCGGCGCGTACTCCCCTTCCTGACCAAACGGAGCCTGACCCGCTTTCCCGGACACTGATTCTGAGACGATGATCGTTTCGGAAAGGAGTCCGAGATGCCCCGTCCGCACCCGCCTGAGTTTCGTCGGCGAGCGATTGAACTGGCCCGTCTGAAGGAGAAGCCGGTCGCCCAGATCGCGGCAGATATCGGGATCTCCGAGTCCTGCCTGCGCAACTGGGTCCACCAGGCCGACATCGATGAGGGGACCAAAGAGGGCTCTCGAGGGACGAGCGGTCCGAACTGGTCCGGCTGCGACGCGAGGTTCGTGTGAAGGACATGGAGATCGAGATCCTGAAGCGAGCGTCGGCCTTCTTCGCCCGGGAGAACGTCCTCCCAAAATGACCCGCCGGCTGGTCCATGAGCTGAGCCGTGACGGCATCGACGTCACGGTGGCCTGCCGGGTGCTCGGGGTATCGCGTTCGGGGTACTACGAGTGGCTCTCGGGCCGGCCGTCGGAGCGGGACTGGGACGACGCCCATCTGCTCGACGAGATCCGACAGGTCCACAAGGCCTCCCGGGCCACCTATGGGGCCCCGAGGGTCCACGCCGAGCTGAAACTCGGTCGGGGCCACCACGACGAAAGCGGGTGGCGAGACTGATGCGCTCGGCGCGTATCCAGGGCATCTGTCACCAGCGCAAGGGCCGCCACCGGCCTGCACCAGCCGCCCACGACGACCTCGTGCAGCGCCGCTTCGTGGCCGAGGGTCCCGACCAGCTGTGGTGCACCGACATTACCGAGCACCCGACCAAGGAAGGCAAGGTCTACTGCTGTGCCGTGCTCGACGTCTTTTCCCGACGCGTCGTCGGCTGGTCGATCGCCGATCACATGCGAAGCGAGCTCGTCGTCGACGCCCTCCAGATGGCCACCTGGCGGCGCAACCCCGCACCCGGAACGATCCTGCACGCCGACAGGGGTCGCAGTTCACCAATTGGGTCTTCGGCCATCGGCTGCGCCAAGCCGGCCTGCTCGGCTCGATGGGCCGGGTGGCCTCTTCGGTCGACAACACCATGATGGAGTCGTTCTGGTCGACCCTGCAGCGAGAACTCCTCGACCGCCGACGCTGGAAGACCAAAGACGAGCTCGCCTCGTCGATCTTCGAATGGATTGAGGCCTTCTACAACCCCGTCCGTCGACACACCTCGATTGGAGATCGGAGTCCCATCGAGTTCGAAGCACTACACACCGCCGCCGTCATTGCGGCATGATCACGACAGCCAACCTGTCCGGGAAAGCGGGTCAGGCTCCAAACCGCATTTTCGGCTACCAGTATAGCTGGGTACGGTCCACGTCCTGTGGCATGGAGGCTTGGTGATCTTGCCGAGCATTCTTCCTGAGGGACCGTCCACCCGTTACCCGGCTGCCGCCGTATGCGGAGTGTTGCCCCATCTACGCGGTCAGCAGCACCGCCCCGGCGAAGGGGCCGACCGCGTTGGCCCACACCGCTACTTCGCAGTCGGGTACCTGCCGCTCTCCACTCTCGCCTCCCCGGATTTGGCGGGTGGCCTCGATACAGAAGTTCGCCCCGTGCCGACGTCCCACGTTGCAAGCCCCGCCGTCGGTGTTGGTGGGCATTGAGCCCCCGAGGCGGGTATTGCCCTCGGCGATGAAGGGCCCAGCCTCGCCCACCGGGCAGAACCCCAGTGCCTCGAGCCACTGGAAGGTGATGATGGTGAAGCCGTCGTAGAGTTGGGCACAGTCGACGTCCTGTGGCCCGAGGTCTGTCCTCGACCAGAGCGTCTCGGCACAGTGCACGGGCGAATTGGCGGTGTGATCCTCAAGGAGGCCAAAGTCTCCCATCAAGTCCTCCGAGCCGCGCACTGAGGACAGCGCGTAAGCCTCGACGTAGACGGGCTTCTTCCGAAAGTCGCGAGCTCGTTCGGCCGTGGTGAAGATGACTGCCGACGCCGAGTCACAGGGATAATCGCAGTCGAACAACCGTACCGGCTTGCTGATGTAGCGAGACGAGAGGTAGTCATCGATCGTAAGTGGCTCCCGTAGCAATGCGTCCTCATTCAATGAGGCGTGGTATCGCTGGTTCACCGCGTTGTGCGCGAACTGCTCTTCTGTGGTGCCGTAACGCGACATGTGGGCCTGCATCTCGAACCCGGCGATCATGGCTGCCGCCGCACCGGTTCCGAACGGGGCGGTGAACTGGTTGGCAGTGGCTGGGTCGATGCCGCTCCCGAGCATGCCTGATGCCGGCCAGAAAGAAAAACCGGGGGCGGAATTGTCGACCCGCTGAGGAGCGGTGTCCTGTGGTCCTGCCAGGCGAGACGATTGGCTCGGCATCTGGCGGATGAGGCGGATCGCGACACAGGTGTGGGACAGGCCTGAGGCCACCGCCGAAATGGACGCAAGGGCGGGCTCGACAAAGGCCGGGCCGCCAGCCGACGTGTGAAAGAAGTTCAGGGGTGTGATGCCAAGGAGCCAACCGATGGACATGGCGTTGCCGCCCATGGTCCCAATGCCGTCGATGTCCGACCGCGTCATGCCGGCGTCGTCCATGGCGGCGGTCACCGCTTGGCGAACGAGCTCGTCGTCGGCGATAGGCAAGTGGCGGCCAACCTTGGAGTAGCCCACGCCCACGATCGCCACCTTGTTCAAGGAGTTGGTCATGTCCCTCCTCGGTTCTAACGCTGCACACTCGTAGGCTGCTCCTATTGTGCCATGGAGGAGGCGACCCGGGATCCAGCGAACTCGCCGGCGAGCGCACGCAACCTGGGCTTCCATCGGTTTGACGGACATCCACCTTCAGGGGCGTGCCCCCGGAAAGGATGTCCAAAATGGAGACCATGGAACGGAAGAAGCCCCGTGCCCGCCGGTCGTTCACCCCGGAGTTCAAGGCCGAGATCGTTGAGCTCTGCCAACGCGGTGATCGCAGCATCGGCCAGGTGGCCAGGGACTTCGATCTGACTGAGACGAACGTGCGCAGCTGGGTAAAGCAGGCCGAGATCGACCAAGGTGAGCGCCCCGGATTGACCACCGAGGAGCGGGCCGAGCTGACCAGGTTGCGGCGGGAGAACCGCTCGCTACGCGAGGACGTCGAGGTTCTGAAGCGAGCGACAGCTTTCTTTGCGAAGGAGACCCGGTGAAGGTGGACCCTTTCATCGAGGCGGAGAAAGTGGCGGGCCACAACGTCAACAAGGCGTGTGGACTGCTCGAGGTCTCCCGTGCCGCCTACTACCAGCGACGTAACGGCCCTCCCTCGGCCCGGCAGGCCACCGATGCCGAGCTGCTGGAGCACATCACCGCCATCCATACCGAGTCCAAGGGCACCTATCGATCCCCGCGCATCCATCGGGAACTGGGACATCGCCAGGTGGCCTGCGGACGGCGACGTGTCACCAGGCTCATGCGCCAGGCCGGCCTCGAGGGACGGTGCAAGAAACGCTGGCGCAAAACCACGGTGCCTGACCCTGACGCTCAAGCGGCTCGGGACCTGATTGGGCGCTACTTTGCTCGGGGCGAGGACATCGACCGGCGCTACGTCGGCGACATCACCTACATCGGAACCTGGGAGGGCTGGGCATACCTGGCGACCGTCATCGACCTGGCCTCTCGCCGGGTAGTTGGCTGGGCATTAGCCGACCACATGCGCACCGAGCTGGTCCAAGACGCTCTCAAGATGGCCTTCGCTCACCGAGCGCCCGAGAAGGGCGTCGTCTTCCATTCCGACCGCGGCGGCAATACACCAGCAAGGACTACGCCGCATTCGCCCGCAACAACGGCGTGGTGCTCTCCGTCGGACGCAAGGGCGAATGTTGGGACAACGCGGTGGCCGAATCGTTTTTCGCCACCATCAAGCGCGAACTCATCGACGCCCGTGCCTGGCCGACAAGAGTGGGACTTCGCCGTGGCGTATTCGAGTACATCGAGGGCTGGTACAACACCCGCAGGCTGCACTCGACGCTCGGCTACCTCAGTCCCTCCCAATACGAAGCTGCTCACCACAACGCCGACCGTCAGGCGGCATGATCGACCCAAGCAATCTGTCCGTCAAACCGGATCAAGTCCACCGGCCCGTTGCTCAACCTAAGGTCGGACGGCATCTAGGACGAGCTCTCGGTCCCGGCAAAGTCCTCACTCCTTCGGGTCAGGTCGGCCCCCACACAGAAAACGGCCCCTTGGATACCGCTCCAGCTCTCTCAGGCTGCGTTACCTGGCCACACATCCTGGCAAGGTTCCGGTCACGGTTGCTCGTGTGTCCTCAACACCAACGATTGCGCTCACCTCTCGGCTCAGATGTGCTCGCTGTCCGACCCGAGAGCGCCGTGGGTTGGACGGTGGGAGTCATCCTGAATCCCATTGGGTGACCGGTGTGCTGGAGGCTTAGGTGCAGTGACCTTGAAGCCCGGGCACGTGACCCCGGGCGTGAACTCAGAATAAAGGTTATGAACCGTTCTGCCGATCTGAGCTTCGCTAGGGACGATGTCCAAGCTCTTGGTCGCCACTCTGAATGCCCCTTGTCGACCAGCTCGCCCATGCGCGAAGTGTAGGGCCGCGAGGCCTTAAGGGATCGTTGGGCCGGAGCGGGTCGTGAACGCATTCACGAAGCCGCGCTCTATAACCTCGGTGGGGACGAGGTCCGCGATGCGGCACAACCGGCAGGCCAACCGTAGGCAGGCGAGAGTCACGTGTCGATGGGTCAACGGATTGGTTCGCTGCCGTGCCAAAGGAAGAGGTGACCCAAATGGGGCTTTGGGCGGCGGTGATAGCCGTGAACCTCCTTGGTCGTCGTCACCGAACGACACCGCCGACCGTGTCGGACCCGCTACGGGATTGCGCAACCCACTACTCTCGCCTGGGAGCGATATGACCAGCTACTCACAAGCTGGCTATTTCGCTACCGCTTCTCCTTTCCATGGCACAATAGAGCGGCCCGGCGGTAGACCACTCTCGACGAACCGAGGAGGGACATGACCAACTCCTTGAACAAGGTGGCGATCGCGGGCGTGGGCTACTCCAAGGTTGGCCGCCACCTGCCTATCGCCGACGACGAGCTCGTTCGCCAAGCGGTGACCGCCGCCATGGACGACGCCGGCATGACGCGGTCGGACATCGACGGCATTGGGACCATGGGCGGCAACGCCATGTCCATCGGTTGGCTCCTTGGCATCACACCCCTGAACTTCTTCTTCAGTTCGGGTGGCGGCCCGGCCTTTGTCGAGCCGGCAATCCACTCCATTTCGGCGGTGGCTTCAGGCCTGTCCCACACCTGTGTCGCGATCCGCCTCATCCGCCAGATGCCGAGCCAATCGTCTCGCCTGGCAGGACCACAGGACACCGCAACGGCACAGACGCCGGCATCAGGCATGCTCGGGAGCGGCATCGACCCAGCCACTGCCAACCAGTTCACCGCCCCGTTCGGAACCGGTGCGGCGGCAGCCATGATCGCCGGGTTCGAGATGCAGGCCCACATGTCGCGTTACGGCACCACAGAAGAGCAGTTCGCGCACAACGCGGTGAACCAGCGATACCACGCCTCATTGAATGAGGACGCATTGCTACGGGAGCCACTTACGATCGATGACTACCTCTCGTCTCGCTACATCAGCAAGCCGGTACGGTTGTTCGACTGCGATTATCCCTGTGACTCGGCGTCGGCAGTCATCTTCACCACGGCCGAACGAGCTCGCGACTTTCGGAAGAAGCCCGTCTACGTCGAGGCTTACACGCTGTCCTCAGTGCGCGGCTCGGAGGACTTGATGGGAGACTTTGGCCTCCTTGAGGATCACACCGCCAATTCGCCCGTGCACTGTGCCGAGACGCTCTGGTCGAGGACAGACCTCGGGCCACAGGACGTCGACTGTGCCCAACTCTACGACGGCTTCACCATCATCACCTTCCAGTGGCTCGAGGCACTGGGGTTCTGCCCGGTGGGCGAGGCTGGGCCCTTCATCGCCGAGGGCAATACCCGCCTCGGGGGCTCAATGCCCACCAACACCGACGGCGGGGCTTGCAACGTGGGACGTCGGCACGGGGCGAACTTCTGTATCGAGGCCACCCGCCAAATCCGGGGAGGCGAGAGTGGAGAGCGGCAGGTACCCGACTGCGAAGTAGCGGTGTGGGCCAACGCGGTCGGCCCCTTCGCCGGGGCGGTGCTGCTGACCGCGTAGTTGCGGAAAAGGACTCCTTGCACTCCCCTCGCGTTTGACACGGTGCAACGCGAGGGGAAGGGAATTGGTGCCCGACTCGGCGCTTTCCAGGGAGTCCGATCATGGAGCTGACAGGATGCTAGGGCCCCGATAGCCTCGTTGGACCGAGTTGACACCTCTTTTTCGAATGCCGCAACTTTGGCGCTAATTGTGGACTAAAGCTCCAAGGCGGTACTCAGCACGTACTAGCGCCTCGTTTCTCCCTTGGCGATGACGAGGACCATCCGAAGGGCGACTTGGCTTTCGCCCCCGAAGACTTGAGGATGGTCGACCACGAGCGGTTAGTCCGCGCTGAGGAGGGCACACGCGGCGAATCCACCTACTGAATTGCTCGCCACACCGACTCGCGCGTTGGGGATCTGGCGGTCCCCACTCTCCCCTCGGAGTTGACGCGTCACCTCGATGAAGAAATTGGCGCCGTGTCGGCGGCCTACGTTGCAGGCGCCGCCGTCGGTATTAGTGGGGAGCGCCCCGTCCGGACGCGTATTACCCTCGGCAACGAAGGGTCCACTCTCCCCTTCGCCGCAGAAGCCAAGCGCCTCCAACCACTGCATCGCAATGAACGTGAAGCCGTCGTAGAGTCCGGCCACCTGGACGTCACTCGGGGTGAGCGAGGTGCGCTCCCACATTCTCTTGGCAGCCCTCCACGGTGCCGAATGGGTCATGTCCTCCACTAGGTGAAAGTCGGCCGTATCGGTGGTGCCCATAGCCCAAGATTCGAAGAACACCGGCCTCTTGGCCAAATCCCGAGCTCGCTCCTCAGTCGTGAATATCAGGGCCGACCCGGAGTCCACCGGGTAGTCGCAGTCGAAAAGATGGAGGGGTTTGCTGATGTAACGCGAGCTTAGGTAATCCTCCATTGTCAGCGGCGCCCGGAGCAGCGCTTCGGGGTTCTTGACTGCGTACTCGCGCTGGGCGACGGCAAAAGCTCCGAAGTGCTCCTCTGTGGTTCCGTACTGCTCCATATGTCGGCGCATGTATAACCCGGACCATTTAAAGGCCCCATAAGGCAGAAGGAATTGACTTGGTCCCTCTGCGACGTCTGGGTAGAGCCCGGCCGCACCGCTCTGAAGAATGGGCCGGACGGTAAGGCAAGTGTGGCATGAACCCGAGGCGACCGCCGCGATACCGTGAACCGCCGCCTGGGCATACGCGGACCCATCGACGGATCCAGAGAAGAATGCGAGATCGGGAATGCCTAACAGGTCTGCCGACTGACTAGCGGCAAGATATTGATGCGGGAAGGTGTGCACAACTAGGCCGTCAATGTCGCTGGGTTCGAGTCCCGCATCATTCATGGCGGCCACTGAAGCCTGACCGGCCAATTCCTCGCTGCTCAGCCCAGTCTTCCGCCCTACCTGAGAGTACCCGACACCCACCACGGCTACCCTGTTTGTTCCAGCCATCACTCACCTCCACCGACGGGTGCTGCCCGTGGCCGAAACATCGGCAACGTCAGCTCTTCGTTGACCTTCTCAAAGATCACCTCCAGCGCCATACCCACGTGCACCTCATCCTCGGTGCACTCCACGATGTTGCTCACGAGCCTCAGATTGGGTTGCTCGTCCAGTTCGACCACTGCGAGAAGGTAGGGGATTCGGTCCTCGAACCAGGGGTGGAACGCTTGCATACCCACAGAGTAGGTGTAGAGCACACCCAAGCCGGAGACTTCTGCCGGAGTGAGCTCGAACGATCGGCAACGCTTGCAGAGTGGTCGGGGCCAGTGGACGTAGTAACCGCAGTGGTCACACCGCAGGATCATCAGCTGTTCTCGGCGAGCCGCCTCCCAAAAGAAGGCGCTCCACTTATCGGGAGCAGGAAGGATCGGAGATCGGGCATTGCGAGTTGCCATTGGCCCCCCATTTCGACATTAAGGTCATCCCGCTCGACACTCTGTTTGTTCGACGAGATGATTCCGATTCCATCCAAAGGTGTCTGGCCCACGGGGTCCAGTCTCGGGTCGACGCTCACCAAATACACCGCGCTCACGATCCCGCGATGACTTTGCCGCAAACGGCCTTGCCGTCACGAGGATACGGGAGGAACTTCGACCCCTCGAGCTGAACGAAGTATGCGCACTGTGGTCCCACGAGCTTCCAGCGCTGGGAGAGATTCACACCCACAGGGTGGAGCCCACCCACTGTGTAGTCCGTCACGTTGGCCAGGTTCTTGATGAAGCCCGAACGGGTTGGGTTCGACCCAGCCAGCTTGAGTCCCTCGATCATCTCGTCAGCGATCGTCCAGCCGGTTTGCGCTCCGAAGCTCGGTATGCCCCCCTTGTAGGCGGGGTCGTACTTCTTGAGTGCGGTGTAGAACGTCGTCACCGCCGGAGAGCTCACGTCGAGTGGGAGGACAATCTCGAAATATTGCCCCTGAGCTGCAGCGACCGCCGCAGAATCGTCGAGGAAGGTTTGGTCGTAGCCCGTCTCGTAGATCTGCTTGATGTGGACGCCGGCCTGCTGGATCGCCGTCGCCATCGCGATGTCCGTTGACTCTACGGCAGGAAAGTACAGTCCTTGGCAATTTGCGTTCTTCAGCGCGAGCACGGTCGTCGTAAAGTTGACGGCCCCGATGGGGACCAGGGCGGAGTAGCACGTGTTGAGTCCCTCGTCCTTCATGCTTGTTTGGAAGGCCGTGAGCGCCACGGCGTCCTGGGGGTCGTTGTAGCTCATGAACGCGACGTTCTTGAACCCGAGGGCCTTGAACAGCACAGGGAGCGTCGTCGTCGGCGGGGTGGGGTCCGCTCCTTGGACGTAGGTGAACTCATCGGTGTACTGGGGTTCCAATCCGGTGACCGCCGACTGCTCAGTGACGGGGACTCCCGCTTTAAGAAGCGCGGGCGCGCCACCCTCTAGCTCTGTGGTATCGCTCATGACACCGAAGACTGGCTTCGAGATCAGATCGGCAACGGCGGTCGCATTGCCTAGCGTCGTGCTCTCGTCGTCCACCGAGATGAGCTTCAGTTTCCTTCCGTCTACCCCTCCCTCAGCGTTCTGAAGGTCAATGCGAGCTTCGACGCCTGTAGCCGAATCACCGAATGTTGACGACGCCACGCCGGACTCAGCTGACACTAAGCCAAGGGTGATCGCCTTGGCGGTGACACCCGGAGCGCTTTCCCCGGTACCCGAGGCCTCAGCCGCACCCGGCCAGCAGCCAATCACGAATGGCACCGCGCAAATCAACGCGAGTAGCGAGGCCTTGAGATTCCAAGAAACCCGAACCATGGGCACCCCCCGTGATCAACAGTCGCACGCATCGTTCCACCCGCTGCAGGGTGACCGATTGCCAGCAAACAACATCATGAGTACCACAACGGAGCCACCGGGGCAATGAGCGATAAGTGTCAACATCTGGACGCGAGTCGGATGGAAGCGATACCAGTCACCAATGACAGTCTCCCGCAGAGTTGCCTTCGTTGAAGCCCGCACCCAACGACTCCGGCCACGTGCCGCCGACCAAATCGCCGCGTGGCGTTCTGAGCTACCCTTCTAGTGCACGCCACATATTCGGGTTCAACGCAACCACGAATCAAGAATCGGCGCCACGTGCATCGTTCACTTCCGTTACCCGCCAAAGGCACTGAGTCAGGAGACCGTTACGATTGCGGGTGCCCCGAAGCCTATCTCGCACAGTAGACGATCTCTTGTCGCTCGAGGGCGCTGATTTCATCCTCC
The DNA here is from genome assembly GCA_963794215.1 of uncultured Acidimicrobiaceae bacterium. Taxonomy (GTDB): domain Bacteria; phylum Actinomycetota; class Acidimicrobiia; order Acidimicrobiales; family RAAP-2; genus DATKRB01. The sequence continues at coordinate 293,726 of CAWCCQ010000001.1, forward strand.
GGATAGCCGAGCCGACGAAGTACATCGCGCGTATCGCGTCCCAATACGGGAGCGAAGTCTCGGGGCACGGACTGTCCAGACACTCGGACCGGAAAGCCAAGTTGGCGGATCATCCCTTCGGTTGGATGACGCATCTCGAGCACCATGCCCACGTGATTCATCTGTGGGTCCGCCATCGCTCCCACGATGTCGTTGACCGGCGCGACACAGGTTTCGGCATTCGCCAGGATGTCTAACCATTCATCCCTAGGTTTGGTGAGGAACAGCTGACGGACCTCCTCCCCCATTTGCCTTGCGTCTTCCTCGGAGCCGTTAAGTAGTGGTATCCATTCCCGCCGGTCAAGCACACCACAGAAATTCTCCCAGAACACGGTCTCCACGTTGCCGGTACTGAGCCAGCGTCCGTCTCTGCACTGCAGCAGACCTATGTCGTGACCTGCTCTTGGAGCTGGCGGGCGTGGCTGGTCGGGGCGAAACGCTCGTGAGGCGTCGATAACCATCAGCGACATCGCACTGGCGGCCAATGCCACGTCAATGTAGGAGCCTTCGCCCGTGTGTTCACGATGAAGTAGGGCAGCGACGATCGATATCGCTGCGTAGAGTCCGCCGGATACGTCACCTAGCGGTATTGGGTAGCCAACTGGAACGGTACCGGGTGACTGCCGCATGACCCCACTGACCGCTTCGAACTGGTTGCCGTGCGCCGGCCGCGTTCGCGTAGGGCCCGTCCTGACCAAATCCGGACAAACTGCAATACACGACCGACGGATTATGACGCTGAACGCTGGGGTGATCGACGCCCATCCACCGTGCGGCTCCGGGACGGTAACCCTCCAGCACCACGTCTGCAGTGGAGACCAGATCGTAGAACACTTCCTGGGACCGTGGACGCAGAGCCGGATTTACGAGGTCAAGAGCGACGCTCTTCTTGTTTCGGGCAAGAGCATTGTAGGCGGCGGAGCGCTCTTCCTCCTCTGGAGTGGGATCGGGTGGTGTCAATCCGTCGCGTCCCATCCCGTATCGGGGTTGGAGCTCCTCGACCTTGATCACATTCATTCCCATGTCCGCGAGCACGTGAGATGCGAACGGTCCTGGAAAAAACCGCGACAAATCCTGCATCGTGTATTGCTCAAGCGTGAGCACCTCTACCCGGCCTCCTCTTGGCTAGTCCAATCTTGATCTTCGACGCCGCCGGCCGCAGGAGCAATGGCCCTCGGTGCAAGTCTGGCCAGCCCCATCGCCCTTGCGAATTCGTGAATGAAGTGACCGGACGTAACTGACGTGATCCTCCCCCCTCGTGCGGATAGCCTGGCCGGCTCCTCGATCACCCACAGGTCCAGATGCTCATGACCGTGCTCATCACTGTTGACCGTCCCACCAATCAGGGCGGGGGTCACCGGGAACGGTACACGTGCTAAAGCCCATCACCACACCGTGGGTAGTCGTCGGATCGCTCAGCATTGTCGTCCCGTCGTTCACGGTGAACTTGACATCCTTGCTGCGGAGGTACTCCTCGGCAGCGCCGAGATCGGCCACCTTGAACGTGGCCGCATACAGGCTCTCGTTGTTGCGTTCCATGTCCTCTGCGAGGGGGGACGAGGCGTCCAGCGGTTGGGCAAACTCGATGACCATGTCCTCGCCAACGGCGACGAAGGCGCTGGTAGTCCTGGTGACCTCGACGTCAGCCTGGTGAAGCAGGGTGCCGTTGATGACCGTGGTGTAGAGGTCCACGGCCTTGGCAAGGTCCCGAACGGCGATCGTGGCGTGGGAGAACTGCTGAATGTGCAAAGGATGGTGCCGCGCCCACCATTCGGGGCTCCATCCGGGCTTCATTCTTGGGTCGGACTGCGATGGCCGAAGCTCAGGTTGCCCTGGGCGCGGCCCAGTGACGAACTCGAGCTGGGTGAAGGTATCCCGGGGGTGGGTGAATAACGCACCGATCAGCTCGTCTCCCTCTTGCTTTACCCCTGCCGGTCCGTAGGCACGGACCCCGGCGGCCACGAGCTCGTGGTACAGATCGGTGAGCCCCTCGGGGACATACCAGGCCAGTGAATGCCAGCGATTGTGAAACCGGCGGTAGAAGCGGCCGAGGGGCATCCCCTCCCAGCCCTCGACCCGAAACGCCGGCGCCAGTGGCTCGACACAAAGCGTCCCGATCAAGACCAATGAAGCGTCACGAACCTCGGTGGGCATGTAGCTCTCGGGCATGAAACGCTGGACCGAGAAAACGTCGTAGTACCAGGCGTCCAGCGCCTTGAGATCGTCGGTCATATGGATGATGTGGAAATTCTTACCGATAGTGAATGCCATGGCCCGACCTCACAGTCTGGAGTAGTTGTCGATGGTGCTTTGGGCGGCGGGCTTAGCAACCTTAGGCCGCTGAGGGGCACGACAGCGATGGCGCGATCGGCGGTGCGTCTCGGAGTCCGACCACCCGCTCACTGAACTTGCGGGGAACGTTCCCTCGGAGTGACCTTGGACCGGGACAGAGATCTAATCCCGTGCCGTATCACCGTCACACGAATTCGCGACTCGTGAAGCTAGCTGGTTCCGGTCCAGTTGGCGGCCCCCCGAACGACCTCACTGAACGGCTTGTTGGTGTCAAAGCTCGGCTCCCTTGGAAGGCCAAGCACCCGCTCTCCGATACCGTTGCGTTGCATCTCGTTGGTGCCGCCGGCAATGCCCCCCATGCGCCCGTTGAGGTAGTTGACCGCCGCCGTCATGCCATCCCTCTGCCCGGGTTCCCACACAAGGGCGCCGCCCCGACCAATATCCATTCCAATCCGAGCCCTGATGGTCGAGAAGGTCCCGGTGGCGAGCTTGCCGTAGGAAGCAATGCCGGCTGGGTCTCCTCGACCGGCTCGGATCAGCCCTCCGACCCGGGCTGCGAGTTGCGTCAGCACGTAGTCGTTGACATGGGCCCGAGCGATCTGCTGTCGAGCGACGGGGTCATGGTCGCGTCCGGTCTGGCGGGCAAGCTCGACCAAGTCCGGAGCGAATCCCACCCTGGTACGCGTCGGACGAGGCGTCGAGTCTCGTGAGCCTCCCCGCTCGAACACCAGCATTGTCTGGGCAACGCTCCAGCCCCGGTTGACGTCGCCGATGACGTCGGCGTCGCTGAGCCGGACGTCGTCGAAGAATTCCTGACAGAACTCGGCGTCTCCGTTGATCTCCCGCACAGGTTGCACCGTGACCCCGGGTTGGTCGATCCGAACAGCGAACCAGGTCAACCCCCGGTGCTTGGGAACATCCCAGTCTGTGCGAGCCAGGCACATCCCATAGTCCGCGTAGTAGGCGCCGCTGGACCAGATTTTCGAACCGTTCAGAATCCACTCCTCCCCGTCACGGGTGGCGCGTGTGGTGATGCCCGCCAGGTCCGACCCGGCACCCGGCTCGGAAAAGAACTGCACGAAGAGCTCCTCGCCCGCGAGGATCCTGGGGATGTGGTACTTGAGGAACTCGGGCGCCGCGTGCGCCAACATCGTCGGGGCGCACACGTTCACTGTCGTCCCACCAGCCACCCCGAAATCCGGGATCCGAAACGCACGGGCCTCCTGTACGAAGGCCGCATCGTGGGCGGAACTGAGCCCCTGGCCTCCGTACTCGGCTGGCCAGGAGATGCCGGCGTATCCGGCGTCGAAGAGCTTGCGCTGGAGGACCCGTTCAAGAGCAATGCCTTCGACGGTCTTGTGGTCGACCCCACGGATGGACGGTGCCGCCTTGGGGTCGCGCCGCTCAAGATTCTCCTCCAGCCACAGGCGAGCGGAGCGCCGGTAGTCCTCCAGGTCGATCATGTCGCTCATACTGACTCCTTCCTCAGATTCCGTGGAGCTGCCATAGGCGCTCGCGATGCCAGGCCGGCTCACCGAAAAGGCTGGCATCGGCGGTAAGCCGGCGCAGATAGAGGTGCTGGTCGTGCTCCCACGTGTAGCCGATGCCGCCGAATGTCTGAAAACAGTTCTGCGCCAGCTCGATCGCACAATCGCCCACGTAGGCCTTGGCGATGCTCACGATCTCGCCGGCGTCAGCCGCGTCCTCCTGGACGGCATCGATAGCCGCGGTCACTACCGCTTTGGACGTCTCAGCGAGGAGACTGGTGTCGGCCAGCAAATGTTTGATGGCCTGAAAGGAACCGATGGGCCGACCAAAGGCCGTCCGCACCTTCGCGTAGTCGAGCGCCACCTGAAAGTCCCGATCGAGTGCCCCAAGGGTCTCTGCCAGCGACAGGACGCAGGCCAGCTGCAGCTCGCGGTCAATACCGTCGGCCGCGCCCCCGATCTCGCCGACCACGTCAGCGCCCACCAACTCCACGTTGTTGAAGTGGACGGTAGAGAACCGTCGAGTGATGTCGAGCCCGTCGAGAGTGCGCACTTCGACACCCGGCGAATGGGCAGCCACGAGTACCTGGGAGGGTCCACCATCAGACTGTGCGGTGACGAGGAGCCAGTCCGCGAGATGGGCGTCTTGTACGAGACCCTTGGTGCCAGCCAGGCGGAAACCCGACGCCGTTGGCTCAAGGTGTGCCCCGGCTCCTGGATCCCAGTTGCCGGTGGGATCCGCCGCCGCCCAGGTGGCAATCGAGTCGCCGGCGACGATGGAGGAGAGGACTTTGACCCGCTGCTCGTCGTTGCCAAAGCGCGCGAGCGCCCAAGCGACCACGTTGCCCGGTACGAACGCGCCAGGTTGCAGGAATCGACCACGTTCGACCGCTACCAGCGCAGCGTCAACCACTCCCCTGCCTGAGATGCTTCCGCCCCCATGCTCCTCGTCCACCAGCATGGCGAACCATCCGAGTTCGGCCGCCTGACGCAGGTAGTCCGGATCGCTACCGTCGGGTGTCTCCGCTAGCTCGCGTACACGAGGCAATGGACACCGTTCTTCAATGAAACGGGCCGAGGTGTCGCGCAGCAGTTGCTGATCGTCGCTCAAGTCAAGAATCCATACGTCACCACCGTTCCCGACCAGCCGTTCCTCAGATCCAGTACGCTCAGTGTAGAGGCGATCGCACCCTTTGGGGGAAGCTCCAACTCATTTACGTTCGGTTCGCCATTCCCGGGCAGCTCGGGAAGAGCGAGCGATTGCAAGCGTCCGCCCGGACGTTGCAACCGCGACGAGCATTCGTCCCCGTCGATGCGCAACCACAAGGCTCTCAGCCGCTCCCGTCGCCTATGACGAAAGTAGTAACGAGGGAGGCGGAGCCCGAGTCGGCCACAAGGGGCAATTCTATTGAGATGCTTCGCGTACGATTCATTGGAAGTTTAGCGAAGGGAGCCTCCCTTCAGCGGAAGACCGGCGTTATCCCCTCCGCTGTCCGGCGGGCGAGCTCGGCGCACACGCGAAATGTTCACTCGCAGCGGAAACGATGCTACGCATGACCCTCATTGTTGCACTGAGGGACGCAACTAGCCTTTGCGGCCCATTGAGTTCGTCTTCGCTGTGACCCAACTCCAGCAGGATCGATCTCGAGTATTGCCCTCGACTTCTGTGACCTGAGCAACCTAGCCACTAGCTCGCACTTGGGGCGTCCCCTACGTCAGCGGTGTTGTGGATCTGCGTTCGCTGCCGAATCCACCTAACGCCAATGCCGATCTCATCTTCGGCAACTCGGAACAGAGCCCCTTTTTGACCAATAGGGGAAATCGGCGTCACCCCGAAACACCCGCCTCCCGCCACACCGTCCTGTCTAACCGGAGAATGTCAGAGTTGGACGGCGCTCGCCCTATTCATCTTCATCCCAATTGACCGAGACCGAGAAGTTCATTGCCCCTGAGTCGAACGGTCCGGCGACTCGTCATCAACGCACGCCAACACCAACGACTGCCGCATCCCCCGACTCGCCTCTGCCTAAGGCGCTCATCTGCTTGCCTCCGTCGGACTGGACTTGATCCGGTTTGACGGACAGATTGCTTGGGTCGATCATGCCGCCTGACGGTCGGCGTTGTGGTGAGCAGCTTCGTATTGGGAGGGACTGAGGTAGCCGAGCGTCGAGTGCAGCCTGCGGGTGTTGTACCAGCCCTCGATGTACTCGAATACGCCACGGCGAAGTCCCACTCTTGTCGGCCAGGCACGGGCGTCGATGAGTTCGCGCTTGATGGTGGCGAAAAACGATTCGGCCACCGCGTTGTCCCAACATTCGCCCTTGCGTCCGACGGAGAGCACCACGCCGTTGTTGCGGGCGAATGCGGCGTAGTCCTTGCTGGGATTGCCGACCGCGATCGGAATGGAAGACGACGCCCTTCTCGGGCGCTCGGTGAGCGAAGGCCATCTTGAGAGCGTCTTGGACCAGCTCGGTGCGCATGTGGTCGGCTAATGCCCAGCCAACTACCCGGCGAGAGGCCAGGTCGATGACGGTCGCCAGGTATGCCCAGCCCTCCCAGGTTCCGATGTAGGTGATGTCGCCGACGTAGCGCCGGTCGATGTCCTCGCCCCGAGCAAAGTAGCGCCCAATCAGGTCCCGAGCCGCTTGAGCGTCAGGGTCAGGCACCGTGGTTTTGCGCCAGCGTTTCTTGCACCGTCCCTCGAGGCCGGCCTGGCGCATGAGCCTGGTGACACGTCGCCGTCCGCAGGCCACCTGGCGATGTCCCAGTTCCCGATGGATGCGCGGGGATCCATAGGTGCCCTTGGACTCGGTATGGATGGCGGTGATGTGCTCCAGCAGCTCGGCATCGGTGGCCTGCCGGGCCGAGGGAGGGCCGTTACGTCGCTGGTAGTAGGCGGCACGGGAGACCTCGAGCAGTCCACACGCCTTGTTGACGTTGTGGCCCGCCACTTTCTCCGCCTCGATGAAAGGGTCCACCTTCACCGGGTCTCCTTCGCAAAGAAAGCTGTCGCTCGCTTCAGAACCTCGACGTCCTCGCGTAGCGAGCGGTTCTCCCGCCGCAACCTGGTCAGCTCGGCCCGCTCCTCGGTGGTCAATCCGGGGCGCTCACCTTGGTCGATCTCGGCCTGCTTTACCCAGCTGCGCACGTTCGTCTCAGTCAGATCGAAGTCCCTGGCCACCTGGCCGATGCTGCGATCACCGCGTTGGCAGAGCTCAACGATCTCGGCCTTGAACTCCGGGGTGAACGACCGGCGGGCACGGGGCTTCTTCCGTTCCATGGTCTCCATTTTGGACATCCTTTCCGGGGGCACGCCCCTGAAGGTGGATGTCCGTCAAACCGATGGAAGCCCAGGTTGCGTGCCCTGTCAGGCTCGGAAACGACCGTCTCGCATTCGGGCCCAGTGTCGTCGGACTGGGGATGATCTGGCCCACGTGATGTTGTTGGCCCGAGACACTCGAACGTCCGCGTTAGGTTGTCGTGGAAGGGGGCGGTGGCTGTGCCCGACATCTACCGGCCAAGCATCTCGACGCGACGCGCACGGCAAGAGCGCGGTCGCAAACAACCGCCAGCATTGATCGCTGATGCGAATCATCGAGCCCACTTACGCCCGACGACGTCGCCGCTTTCTATGTCCAGATGGCCCCTCATTGTCTCGAGTGCTCGCCCGAGGTCCGGCGCCAGGCTACAGCCCACCGAGTCACGTCGGAGACCCTTCGGACTGAACGCGACCAAGGCCGCTGAAAAACTGGTTAACGGCTCCCCGCAACTGTCGTCGGAACGGCCAAGATACGTCCTCCGTGTGCAGCGGCCACGATCAGTGTCTTTCGCTCCGGGTCAGCGAAACAGACACTGGCGGGGTGGGCACCAGGTAGCTCAAGCACCTCGACGACGCTCCCTCCTTCGTCAAACACTCTGACCGAATCGCCATCGGACGTGGCCACGTAGACGCGGCCGTCCACGTCGACGGCGAGCCCATCCGCGTGCTCGTTGCCCTCGAGCTGGGCAAACACCTGACGATCACCAAGCGTCGTCCCATCCCAGCTGAACGCCAGAATCTCGCCTGCTGACCTCGACGGGACCAGCGTCGACGAGACGTACATCCTGTCCTTCTCGGGATTGAAGACGATGCCGTTGGGGAAGATCACCTGCTCGGTCATCCACTCGAGCGCAAGGCTGTCAACATCGAGGGCGCTGACGCGACCCTGGCGATGGAGCCTTCCCTCATCAGTCACCACCATGTCGCCGAGCCAGAGTCGATCATCAGGACCGAGCACACAATCATTCGGTGCATCGACGCCTTCGATGACGTGATCGGAAACACCTTCCTCTGGAGACCAACTCTGCAGGCACGCCTGCTCGACCGCCCGCTCGGATCGGGTCCGCAGAGCCGATGGCCCGGGCTGCATGATCCAGATTCGGCCGTAGATGTCTTCGGCCAGCCCAGTGGGGGTTCCGCCAATATCGACGATGACGCCAGCGCCACCCTCAAGGGATACCCGGTAGATCTGGCCCCGCGACACGCTCGCCACCATGAGCTCACCTGTTGATGTCCACAGCGGCCCTTCAAGGAACCCCATGCCAGCGCATAGTTCGCGTATTCCAGCTCGGTCGAACAAGCGTGCAGCGTCTACCATTGGACTCTCCCCGTAAACGTGGACCGACCATATCGCAGCGCACAGGGATACCGCCGTGGACTTCTAGCTGTTGCGAACGGATCGTTTCCAAGCGGCATGACTACCAGTGAATCACCCCTTACGACCCGTTTGCGCCGTCAACAGCGTGATGGCGTCACCACGTACGTTTAGTGCATCTCACGCTTTGAGGGCACCAGCCGACAGATGCTCGCGCGAATTCTCACGCACCAGCAACTGATGACGCGAGGAAATCTCAGGCCGTCGACGTGGATTCCGGATTGGGAGCGGCGGCGCTTGAAATGCCGGATCCCTTGGGGTTGAGTAATCGCGGACATATCGTCGGCCACCAGGGATCACGACAAGCAACGCCCATCGCGAGGCGCGATAAGTACTGGAGAGCGAGAGGATCGATAGTTTTCCCTTATCGTCAAGGGCGTTAAGGGGAAATTGGGGAAACGCCCGATTTGAAGTGCTTGACGATGGGTTTCACCGGCCCCATTGGCCAGGGCCACTCGTGCTTGAGTCGAGATCCGAGCCAAGGGTGCGCCCGAGGCGCTCGTCGGTGGTTCCGAGACGACGGGCGGGGCGCCTCAGCGCGCCGAGGTTGCAACAGCCATCGTCCCCAGTCCGGTCGCTTAGATGACGGTTCCCGTGCCTTCAGGCGGAAACGCCCGTCGCCACCTCCATCCCGAACGATGTTGTCGCGTGGCCGCCCATGAGCTGGGCCAACAGCTCGTGGTCGAGTCCGTGGGCGTTGAGCATGTCAATGGCGGCCTGCGGACCCGCTGCGTCGTGCTGGGGGTAGCGCGAGCCCCACGCGGCCTTGGTGCCGATGTTGGGCACCTTGGCGGCCAACCTGCCCACCGAGGTCTCCCAACTCGGGAAGGACACCACCGCAGGATGCGCGGCGAAGACCTCTTCGGGCTCGAGGGACACCGGTGCTTTGGTGAACATCCCGCCGTTTTGCAGCGAGAGCCACAGATAGGTCTCGGACTTCTCCAAGGTGAGCGGCGTCATGCTGGCACTGCCGTGCAGGAGGGCGAGGCGCAAGCTCGGGTAGTCCTCGAGTAATCCGTGATAGCTCGCCGCCGTCAAGAACACCGCATTGTCCTGCAGGCTGGCCACGGTCTCGGCCACTCGGTGGCCGATGCCCAGGGTGCGGGCCACCCGTTCGATGAACGTCCCGGCTGACACGCCGTTGGGGTTGGTGCTCGCCGTGGACGAGTGGATGCACGCCACCATGTCCCGACCGGCCAGCTCCTCCCAGATGGCCCGGTAGTACGGGTCGTCGAGGAACACGGCCTCGGACCCATCGGCCAGCGCGGGCCCGATCGGCACTCCGGGCTGGCGACCCGGGATCATGACTGGGGGCCGGTCGATCGCCACGGCGTAGAACATCGGTCGCAGCAGGGCCGCGGTGAACCCGAGCAATCCGCCCGTGGGGGTCGAACGCGCCCTTGCACTCGACGTAGTCGCGCTGCTCGGGGGTGAGGGGGACCATGGTCTGGAGTCGACGCATGATCGGCTTGTTCATCTGGGGTCCGGCGATACGGATGGGGTTGTACGACGGCGCCCAGCGGTCCGGGTCGGCCCCTTCACCGTCGTGGAGGATGACGCTGCGCACGAGTTCTCGATCCGCCTCGGCCACGTACTCCGTCCAAATCTCGATTGGGTCGTCAATGTGGGCATCGCAATCGAAGACCGAGTAATCATTGGTACGCCGCTCCATCAGGCGTGCTCCCTCCCCCGGTAGGCCCCCTCAGGGTACCTACGCTGCCCGGAGTTCACACGGGCACAATTGCAGTATCGAGCACCCAAAGGGCCACGTCAACCGATGGAACAGGCGAGCGATCCGAGACCGCTCGCGGCGAGGGCGACGACCGTCCTCAGTGTTCGAACCCCCCGAAATGATTTGTCCGGTCGAGCGCTACCTCGGTTGTGAACCACTAGGCCTTATGACCAGGGGCTGGCTGATCCAAAAGCGCCAGTCTCTGAGCGGCGTCGGTGCAGGATCTCCGCCACGACCCCTAACCGAGACCGAATCGATTCCCTTGACGGGCAGAACTGCACTCTGGGTCTTCATCAGATCGATCCGACCAGTCGACACCCCGCCCGCGGTGCCCCTGGCGGCGATGAGATTCTCACCACTGATTCAGGAGGCCACCACCTGGGTCCGAGGAAGTCGATAATCGCCGCTTATCGCGTCTAGTGGCGAGACGCCCGATAAGAAGTGCCTTTTCGAGTTTGCCAACCCCGGCGTGGCATCACCGATCAGCCAGGATGCCCGAGAAGCCCAGCATCTGAGAATCTCGCCAGGGGAATCGCAGATTGAGCGCCGACGATCGAGGAAGGCCGCGCTCGGCGAGTCCCACGTCGCCTGAGCCGTCGCTCAGCCTGACGGTCTTCCATGGGTGCCTGTGATCTCGTGGGATCGCTCGACGGTCTCTACCGTGGATGGGTCACGCAGCGAGAGGGCCCTTCTTCGATGGTGCGGCAGTCACCCATCCAAACTGCGAGGCGATCCGCACCCCTAAATCTGGATCATGCAACGGAGTGAGGGCCTCTGCGAGGGCACACAAAACCCGATTGAAATGAGAGCTCCTTGGCGGTACGGTTCGAACGCGAGCCCAAACCTCCGGGAGGTGGTCATGGCCTTCATCCAGGTGATCGAGATCACGACCACCCGCCCCGACGACGTCGAAGCGCTGACCAGTGAGTGGCGGACGAAGACCGCGGGACGGCGAACCGCTCAGCGGGTGACGTTCACAGAGGACCGAGAACGACCGAACACCTACGTCCAGATCGTGGAATTTCCTTCGTACGAGGATGCAATGGCCAACTCAGACCTCCCCGAGACGACATTCTTTGCCGAACGTCTGGGCGAGTTGTGCGAGGGGACTTTGCTCTTCCGCAATCTTGACGTGCGAAGTGTCGAAGAGATGTGACGACCAGGGCAACCGAATGAAGGGAACGGTGCAATCAGCCGAAACGTCGCCGATTGCCGAGAACTCCCAAGTGCAAACGACAGGTCCGTGACCGCTGGGACCTCACCGAAGGCTTGGTCAACGACTCGGCTGTGACGACCGCCGTCATCCGCGCGGCTGACCGTTGAATGGGATCGCGAAGTCTTGGTAGGTACCCTGCCCAAATTCGCCCGGGAGATAGGTGAGCCGCACGCCCAGATCGGCCGGCAGTATGTCGGGCTGCTGCTCGGCCCACGCCTCCAGCGATCGTGAGACCACTCGCCAGTCGGCGCCGTCGATCTGTCCATCGCCGATGTTCACGAACGCCTCCTGGTGGGCGGGTTCGGTACGCAGGGTCAGCTCCGGACAGCGGGCGGCGAGTGCTTCCGCCTCGTCTGGTGGGACGGGATGGCACCACTCCATCGGACCGTCGCTGTCCTCGCTGACCTCCCCCCAAAAGATGCAGACGAACGCACCGGCGCGTCCTGGTATCTGCGGCAGCTGGTAGCGCTGAAGCAGGGCTATGAACTCCTTGCCGAACGCCCATGCCGCTTTATCGCCGGTGACGTTACGCTTCACGCACAGCAGGCTGCGATCGGGCATCGACCTCGTGTTGATCTCGTACATGACTGACTTCTTTCCGCTCAGCTCGTCGATCAGGTAGGTAGCGAGCGAGCGGCGGGTCGTGTGCTCGGCCTCGGTTGCGGCCCAGCGCTCGCGGAGGCGCTCCGCCGCCTGGACCGGCTCAAGAGGCAGGATCGCCTCGATCTCCGCCAGCGGGACCTGCAGCTGGCGCAGTGCCGCGATCAGGCGTGCCTGCTTGAGCTGGCCAGGCTCATAGAAGCGGTAGCCAGAGTCCTCATCCACCCGTGCCGGCGGCAGTAGACCTAGCTCGTCGTAGAGCCGCAGCGCCTTGGCCGATAGCCGCGACCGTCTGGCGAACTCGCCGATGCTCATCTGGTCCACGTGCTCGCTCCTCATCGACATGACAGTCTCCGGACAAGTCTGCGGCTTCCCCCAGGGTCAAGGTCAAGCCGCCGATCCCCGGCCAGTTGGCATCGAACCATCGTTCAAGCGCAATGAGCGGCTCGTCCGCGACGTTGAGTCAGGAGGTGGGGGCCCCCATCCCGATGGGCTCGTCTCACTCCGCGGCCTTTACGGCGACCGTCTATGGAAACGGTGTCTGCGGCGTTGCCTCAAACTAGAAGTGGGGCGCGAGACGCTGCATCACGCGGGCAATCACCAGTTGGCGGCGCCGAGGAGTTGCATGACGGCGGGCACGAACACCATCCGGGCGACAGTGGCGTCGACGAGCACAGCGACGGCGAGGCCGAGGCCGAACAGGTCGAGGATCCGAAGTGGGTCGCCGATGACGAACGACGCGAAGACACACCATGATGGCGGCAGCCGAGGTGACGACCCGGGCACTCCTCACCAGCCCATAGCTCACCGCCTTGGTGTTGTCGCCAGTCCTCAGCTACTCCTCACGCATCCAAATGAGGAGGAATACCTCGTAGTCCTCGACAGGCCGAGCTCAGCCCTTGTTGAAGGTCCGCAATGTCGGAGGTGGGCCCGGCCCGATTTACGCGTTAACTACGACCAAACCTGAGGGTCCCGGTCGACGCCGTGCTGCGGCTTGTTCACGAAAGTGGCGCCTGACCTGGTGCCGACCGCTGATGCCCGCGACGGTCGCCCCAGCAATCAGCCCTGGAGCGTGATCACCGCGCCGATGTCCGCATAGGGGAAGGGGGCCTTGCCCAGGTGTCGCACGCTGTCCAGCAGCCGGGTGATTGGCACCATCGGGCCGTACTTGGCCTTCACCCTGGACGTGAGCGCCTCGAAGTCCGGACCGGAGGTCACCAGCTCAACGGTGCCGGTCACCGGGGTGGTGCCGACTTTGGCCCGGCCTCGGACGTCGCTCGGCTGCAGTGTCACGCTCGGATTGTTCTGTAGCCGCTTGGCTTTGCCGGAGGCCGAGGAGGTCAAGAGGCCGACCCGGCCGCCGTCGAGCGGGACGATCCAGGTCGCCGTCGCGACCGCCATCCCGGTCTTGCGGAAGGTGGCCACGGACACGTACTTCTCCTGCGAGATCGTCTGTTCGGGATTGCGGCCAATCATTTGCTTCTCCTCTCTAACCAACTAATGCGATCCCCGAGATCGGGATCTGCGTTCGATGAGAGGACGATCAGCGAAACCAGGAGAGGACACCAGAGCGGAATCTGTCAGACGGGCTCGGGCTTCACGTCGAGGAGACGGGACAGAAGCAGACGTCGTTCGCCCTCGGAGGGCGCCAGCGAGGCGGCGATTTCCAGCTCCCCGGCAGCCTCTGCCGTCCGGCCAAGCCGTCGTAGGTTGTCGGCCAGAGCGGCGTGCCAGAGATGGGACCGCTCCAGCCCGACGATGGCCTCTAGCGCGGCCAGCCCGTGCTCGGGCCCATCGCGCTCGATCACCGCAACGGCCCGGTTGAGCGCCACCACCGGGTTGGATCCGGACGACCCGAGCAAGTCGTACAGCCCGATGATCCTGTCCCAGTCGGTCTCGGACCAGCTCGTCGCGGTGGAGTGGGCCGCGGCCAAGTGAGCCTGAAGTTGGTAGAGCCCAGCGGTACCGCCCGACAATAGGACAGCCCTAGACAACCACCGCGATCCCTCGGCAATCGCCTCCCGGTTCCATCGACCTCGGTCTTGGTCGGCGAGGGTCACGACGTTGCCCTGGGCGTCGCTTCGCGCCGGAGTGCGAGCTGAGGTGAGCAACAACAGAGCGAGCAAAGACAGCGCCTCGGGCTCGTCGGGCATCAACTCCACCAACAAGCGGGCCAGGCGGACGGCCTCCGCCTCCAGATCGACCCGGGCGACCGCGTTCCCGCCGGTCGGGGCGTGGGCCTCAGTTGCGATGAGGTACACCACGGCCAACACCGCGGCCAGACGATCGGGGAGCTCCGCGTCGGAAGGAATTGCATACCGGATGTGGGCGGTGGCGATCTTGGACCTCGCCCGTACCAGGCGCTTGGCCATGGTGGCCTCGGGCACCAAGAAGCCTCGGGCGATGGCATCCACTTCGAGGCGGGCCAGCGTGCGCAAGGCCAAGGCCACCTGGGCCTCTCGGCTGAGAGCGGGGTGGCAGCAGGTGAAGATCAAGCGCAGCATGTCGTCTCGTAGCTGGCCTTCGGTCTCCATCGCGTCGATCACCTCCTCTATCTCGTCTTTCGCGCGCTCCGTTCCCCATCGAAACGCCGCCGTCTCCTTGCCCGGTCTGGCCGACTCCCGTCTCAGGAGATCGAGCGCCTTGCGCCGGGCCACCACGGTCAGCCACGCCCGGGGGTTCTCCGGGATCCCCGAGCGTGGCCAGGCGCCCAGAGCAGCGATCGTGGCCTCGGAGAGAGCGTCCTCGGCCACCGACAGGTCCCCGAGCTGGCGCACCAGGGTGCCGAGCACTCTCGGGCCCTGCTCCCTCAGCACCTTGACCAAGGCGCCGCTGGCGTCCACGGCCGGACGCCTAGGCGCGGTGTGGCGCGATCGGGCGGAGCTCGATCTTGCCCCTCCAAGCGGCCGGGATCTGGACCGCCCAGGCGATCGCCTCGTCAAGATCGGCCGTCTCAAGCACAAAGTAGCCGGCCAGGACTTCTTTTGCCTCCGCGTACGGACCGTCTGTCAACATCACGTCGCCGCCCCTGCCGCCCGAAACGGTGATAGTGGTCGACATGGTCACCGGGTGAAGCGCCTCACCGCCGCGCATCACCCCCGCTTCGGTGGCCCGCCGGGCGAACTCCGTATATTCGGCAGAGAACTGGGTCTCGGGAGGTTCGTCCCAATACCGGTCTCGGTCGTAGTAACACAAAGCCACCTACAGCGCCATCGTCAGAACTTCCTTCCTCTACTTCGCGGACATCTAACGTCTACTAGACGATCGAGGCTGTGCCAGGAGGACCGGGCATTTCGGCCCAAGCCCACTCGCGACCGTAACTCGATCCGGCCAGCCCCCCGGGGCACGAGTCGGCTTCCCACACAGAACCCGGGAAGCCGCCTCGTCCCCGATCCCTAGTTTGCGGCGCTGTAGTGGTACGCCGCGACAAACCAGCGGCCGTCGCGCTTGGCCAGCACCCAAGTTGCCCGCACCGTGCCCTCGCTCGGCACTGTGTTCTGTCCGGGAAAAACGATCCCGCCCACGCTGATCACGATGGCCGTGTCCTCGTTGAGGAACCGGACGCCTTGGGGTTGGTCGATCACCCGCGATCCCTTGAGCGGGCCCGCGAACGCACCGGCCATGGTGCTCTGGATCTCTTGCCGGTCCTTCTTGTAGACGCCGGGCTGCACCACGCTGGCATCATCGAGGTAGTCGGACACGAACGCCTCGGCGTCGTTCGCCTCCCACGCTTCGTACACGCCCTTGAGGACGCCCAGAACCGCCTGGTGATCTGCCTTTGATCCAATCGTCTTACTTGTCATGGCCTTCCTCGTTTCTCTCCTCGGAGTGGCGACCACCACTCGTCTGATAGACGGACAAGCCCGGTGATAGAGGACACCAGCCTCGAAGGAATCCTCGTAGGCCTCGACTTCGTGTCCAGGGTCCGTCCGCTTGACGGCCGTCGTCGGCCGGGGGCGAGTGACGACGCGGGGACCTTTGCGGTCGTTCGACGGCCTCGCCAAGTGCGTTGATGGCGCTTGTCTGAATCTGGCCAGATCTGCTCACTGACACTCCCCAGCCTGTGAATGCTGTCGGCGTGTCCGCCGGTGGTCTGGTTGAGGCCCCTCGGAGGCTCCGCTGGAGCAGGACGCGGAGGTTCATGCACTACATGCGCGGGGCTGGACGATCAGTGCGATCGCCCGGCACCTCGGGCACGACCGCAAGACCGTCACGGCCGATCTCGACGGGAGGGTGCCCGGCCAGCGCCGGCGGTCAGTACCGGACCCGTTCGGGGTGTTCGTCGACTACTGCCGGCGAGGCTGGCGGGGGACCCGCATCTGTGGGCGCGTTCGACCGGGTTACCACGCTCGGCTACCGAGGGTCCTATCCGTCGTTTACTCGGTGGCATGCAGCAGCCGCGGGTTGCGGCCAGACTCCGAGCTCTGCCACCCGGCGGCCAAGCGGCCCGTCGCGGTGATCGATCATCCTCCGGCGCAAGAGGTCCCGTGAGACTGGCTCGAGGTCAACAAGTTCACCCGGACAGTCGGCTGGCGGTTCGTATTGTGGGAGGCGGAGACCCCGTTCCTCGCCGTGGCTTGCATCGGCATGACCAACGCTGAGGTTGCAACCCGGATGCGTCAACAACGCCTGCGTTTGAACAGTGCCAGCTGCAGATCTCATGTCAGCGCCCAAAAGTGATCGATCCGCCCCGCGAGCGGGGGACTGACCGGTAGCGAGTGAAGCGCACGCGCCGTCGCAACAACCCAGGATCGAGGATTCCTCGGCTGTCCTCTTCTAGTTGCTTCGGCTATGGCCCTACCGATGGCGGCGTGGTCCGTCGACGCGAGACGTATCGACCAGAGTCATCGTCTGTCCAGATCACCCCAAGACCCGGTCGAGCTGCCAAGCTAAGAGCATGGTCGCACCGCTTCCTGAACTCCTTGTCGGCGACGCCTTCGCTTGGCGCGAATGGCTTGACCGGTACCACGCCAACTCGGACGGCGTGTGGCTTCGAATCGCGAAGAAGTCCCGTACCGAGCCAACCAGCCTCACCTACGACCAGGCGCTCGAAGAAGCCCTTTGCTTCGGCTGGATCGATGGTCAGATCCGTCGAGGTGACGAGACCTCATACCCCCAACGTTTCACGCCACGCCGGACCCGCAGCGTCTGGTCGAACCGCAACACCTCCATTGTCGACCGACTCATCGCCGAGGGTCGGATGCACGCCGCGGGTCTGGCGGAAGTCGAACGTGCGAAGACAGATGGCCGCTGGGAGGCCGCCTATGACGGCCAGGCTTCCATCGAGGTGCCTGCTGACCTGGTCGCCGCGTTGGCTTCGGAGCCAAAGGCGCTGGCCATGTTCGAGATTCTCACGAGCCAAAACCGCTACGCGGTCTTGTACCGGATCAATGGCGCAAAGCGGATCGACACGAGAGTCAGGCGAATCGAGCAGTACGTGGCCATGCTTGCCCGAGGCGAGACGATCTACCCCCAGAGACGATCACTCCCCGACTGACCTTGGCGCCGCCATGAGGCGGTGCCGTCTGCACTGTCGCAAATTCTTCAAGACCAAAGATCCCTGCGACATCAAATACATACGGCGAGCCCTAGCATGAAGAACTCAGCTTGCGCCCACGAGCTGCCGTGCGGAGGCCGCGATGTGGTCGGCGTCTATGCCGGCCCACGCCATGAGCTCCGCGCCGGTGCCCGATCCCGGCATGCCACGCACCGCGAGGTGGGCGACCTGAAGGTTCGACTGCCCTTTCCCGAGAAGGCTCGCGATCACGGCCGAGCCCAGGCCACCCTCGGGGTGATGGTCCTCGGCTACGACGACACGTCCCGAGGTGGCCGCCGCAGCCTCGGCCAACGTCGCGTCGTCGACCGGCTTGACCGAGTAACAGTCGATGACTCGTGCGCCGATCCCGTCGGTCGCGAGCTGGTCTGCGGCCGCGAGGCAGGCAGTGCAGGGTCACGCCAGCGCCGATCAGCGTTACGTCGTCTCCTCCCGAGGAGCGAAGCACCTTGGAACCGCCCACCTCGAAGGCTTCACCCGGCTCGTAGAGGACGGGGTACGCCCCGCGTGTGGTGCGGAGGTAGCTGATGCCCTGCGTACGTGACATCTGCTCGACGAGCGCTGCGGTGCTCGTGGCGTCGCTCGGGTACAGAACGGTGGACCCGTGGACCGAGCGCATCATGGCGAGGTCCTCGAGCCCCATCTGAGATGGGCCGTCGGCGCCGATCTCGACCCCGCAGTGCGAGCCCGACAGACCCAGATCGACACCCGAGATGGCGGCCATGCGTATGAAGTCGAAGGCACGCGTGAAGAACGCCGCGAACGTCGAGGCGAAGGTCGTGTACCCCCGAACGCTCAGGCCCGTGGCTGCGGCGACGAGCTGCTGCTCTGCGATGAACATCTCGAAGTAGCGGTCCGGGAATCGGCGGGCGAATTCGTCGGCGTAGGTCGAGTTGCTGACTTCGCCGTCGAGCACGACCACCCGTGGATTGCTCGTGCCCAGCGCCACGAGCGCGTCGCCATAGGCCTTGCGGGTGGCCACGGGTTCGCCAACGGTGTACTTGGGAAGCTCCACCGGTGGCTCGACTCCCGCGAGAGGGCTCGGCTCGTCGCTCACCTTCTCGGGCAGCGGGCCGCGAATCACCAGATGGCGTTCGCCGCCGAGCTCCTCGATCGCGCGCGCCGCCATGTCCGGTGGAAACGGCTTTCCGTGCCAGCCATTTTGGTTCTCTACCTCGGAGAAGCCCTTGCCCTTGATGGTCCTGGCGATGATGACCGTGGGCCGGTCGCCCTCCATGTCCTGGGCAGCCGACAACGCGCCGTCGATCGCCGCGAGGTCATGGCCGTCGATCACCAGAGCGTGCGCCCCGAACGCCTCAAAGCGTCGCTCGTAGCGGTCGAGATCCCACTCGAGCTCCGTCGGGCCGCGCTGGCCTAGCCGGTTGATGTCGGCCAGCACGATGAGGTTCGACAATTGGTAATAGGACGCCTTGTCGATCGCCTCCCAGATCGAGCCCTCGGCGAGCTCACTGTCGCCGCACAGGACCCAGACTCGGAACGGCAGCCGCTCGAGATACCTGCCCGAAAGAGCGATCCCCACGCCATCGGGCAGTCCTTGACCGAGCGAGCCGGTGGCGACGTCGACCCAGGGCAGGATCGGTGTTGGATGCCCTTCGAGTCGCTGCCCGAACCGCCGGTAGCCGGTCATCAGCTCCTCGTCGCTCACGACGCCGGCCGCCTTGAACACGGAGTAAAGCAGGGGCGAGGCGTGACCCTTGGAGAACACCAGATGGTCGTTGGCGCGCGAATGGGGATCGTCCCAGTCGTAGCGCAGGTGACGCGCCATCGAGCACCGCCATCAGGTCAGCCGCAGACATGCTGGAAGTGGGGTGGCCCGATCCGGCACTCGTCGACGATCGGATCGAGTCGACGCGCAGCTGCGCTGCGAGCTCTGCAACGGTGTCGAGGTCGGTCACCTGGGTCGCGGTGTTGGCGGTCATGGCAGCTCCTTGAGAGGCTCCTTTTGCCCTACCCCAAGTCGCCGTGATCCTCCCCTAGCCGTGCGGCCAGCTCATATCGCAGGTACGGGCTACCGGGCGTCGTGCGCTCTGGCGGTGATCGCGGCCTCCACGACGATGTGTGCGTATCCGGTTCTGGCCGCAGATCGACAGCAGTCGCCGACGTAGAACTCGGGGAATTCCGGCGCCTGGTTCGTTCCGCACCTTCGGCGGCCGGTCACTGGCCCCTTCCCTACGGCCCTTCCCCAAAGGGCACGCCGAGCCTCAACCGCAGGTGGGCCAACTCTTTCGCACTGGCCCCGACCTGCATTCTTATTGGTGGCGGGGGGTTCAGTTGGATCGATGGCGGCCGGGGACCTCGGCGAGCGCGAAGGCACTGGTACCAGTGACAATCTTCGGGTCGGGTCCCCGAAGGTCGCTGCGAAGACGGCTGAGCCACCGACCGACAACCCTCGCCGCTCGCCCGTGATGGCAAACTCACCCCGTCACGCAAAGGAGTGAACGCCAGGGGCTCAACGTGCTCAGCGTCGGCCGCTCCGCGGCCTCCGACACTGGGGCGTACGAAAACTCCAGACTGCGCGCACGAAATCGGCGGAATCCGCACTCAACTCGCACCGGGCACCCTCTGAGCCGTCGAGGCCCCTCGCTCCGGGTGGACGGTACCGCGAGTTTTTCGGCCGATCTGTCGATCTGGGCGTCTGCCGTTCGACACAAAGGCAGTGTGTGGCGACAAGGCTGCACCAAGGAGAAAGCGAGCAACAACCATGCGGTTCCTCGGATACACCCTGGCCGACGAGTCGGCCCCCCAGCCCCCGTCCAGCCCGGAGCTATACGAGAAGATGGGCCGATTCGTCGAGGAGACGGTCAAGGCCGGTGTCATCGTCGCCACGGGCGGCATCGCCCCCACATCCGAAGGCGTGAAGATCACGCTGACCGACGGCGACTACAGGGTCGTCGACGGCCCTTTCACCGAGGCGAAGGAGCTGGTCGGCGGCTGGGCGCTCATGGAGTGTCGCGACCTCCCCGAGGCGGTCGAGTGGAACAAGCGCTTCCTGGGCGTGCTGGGCGGCGGCGAGGTGCGGGTACGTCCCGTCTCCGGTTAGCCCTGGTTGAATCGTGGCGTGGCGGCCACCGATTCAATCACCGCCATTGAAACGGTCTTCCGGATCGAGTTTGCCCGGTTGGTCGCCGGGCTGGCCCGGTATGTCGGTGACGTTCGCCTGGCCGAGGAGCTGGCCCAGGATGCCCTAGTCAACGCCCTTCAGCAGTGGCCCGAGGAAGGGACTCCCGGCAACCCGGGCGCCTGGTTGATGGCGGTTGGCAAACACAAGGCCATCGACCACTTTCGGCGCAACGCCAACCTGGCCCGCAAGTACGCCCAGATCGGGCGGGAACTCGAGGGAGCGGACCAGCCGGTTGAGGCGGACCCCGACGCGATCGAGGACGATCGGCTGCAACTGATCTTCGTGGCCTGCCATCCGGTACTCCCGGTCCCGGCACGGGTGGCCATGACGTTGAGGTTGTTGGGTGGTCTCACGACTGCCGAGATCGCCCGCGCCTATCTGCAGACCGAAGCGACCCTCGCCCAGCGCATCGTGCGAGCCAAACAGACGATCGCCAAGGCTCAGGTGCCCTTCGACGTGCCGATTGGCGAGGATCGCGCCCGGCGGCTCGGGTCCGTGCTCGAGGTCATCTACCTCATCTACAACGAGGGCTATTCGGCCACAGACGGCGACGACTGGCTCCGACCCGAGCTGTGTACCGAGGCGTTGCGCCTCGGCCGAGTACTCGCTGGACTGGCGCCCGACGAGCCCGAGGTACACGGGCTGGTGGCGTTGATGGAGATCCAGTCGTCGCGGCTGTCGGCCCGGGTCGGGCCTTCCGGAGAACCGGTACTCCTGCTCGACCAGGACCGGCGCAAGTGGGACCGGCTGCTCATCGGCCGGGGTTTCGCCTCGTTGAACCGGGCGGCGGAGCTGACGTCGTCGCCCCGGCCCTATGTGCTGCAGGCCGAGATTGCCGCCTGTCACGCCAAGGCTTTCCGGGCGGAGGAAACCGACTGGGTGGTGGTAGCGGAGCTGTATCGCCTCCTGGCCGAGCTGACCCCATCCCCAATCGTTGAGCTCAACCGGGCGGTGGCATTAGCCATGGCCTACGGTCCGGCCGTCGGGCTGGACCTGGTCGACCAACTTAGCGCCACCGGCGTGTTGGACCGCTATCAGTTGCTCTACAACGTTCGGGGCGATCTGCTCGACAAGCTGGGCCGCCACGCCGAGGCACGCGACGAGTTCGAGCGGTCCGCCGCCCTGGCGGGCAACGAGGCCTTGCGGCGGCTCTCAGCGCACCGGGCTCAGGCCAGCGCCGAGTCGGCGGCTCTATGACAAAGTCCCTGGGGACAACTGTGGGCCTAGCGGGACGCCGACGGGGTATCGGCGCACAGGCTGCACGGGCCGCGCCAGGCGGCATTGGACAATGTGCGCGAAGCCGAGAAACCCCGATCAGCGACTCGTCTGTGCCTTATGCACGAGACGCGCCGACCAGCGCTTCTCGGGTCCTCGCGGTGGTGCCAGCACGATGATCGGTACAAGGGCTGACCCCCTTGGGTCGAAACCAGCTCAGAGGCAGACTGGGGAGAGACGCCCCACAATACGGCTCATCGGAGGGATCACCCCGGAATGAACCAGCTAGGACTTGGTGGCCGCCCATCGTGAGCGGCGCGGTCATCAGTGTGGCCTGGTATCGGCTCCGGGGTACCTTCGGTCGTCGGTGGGGCGGCTACCTGTCGATCGTCGTACTCGTGGGTTTACTGGGCGGGCTGGCGATGGGCGCAGTGGCCGGGGCTCGGCGGACCCAGTCCTCCTATCCGGTCCTCCTGACGAGTACCAATCCTTCGGATATCGACGTGGCTACTGCAGTCGACAATCCCGCAATTGGGAACGGAGAGGGCTACAACGCCACCATTGCAGAAGAGATCGCGAAGCTGCCTCATGTGAAGGCGGTGGCCAGCGCCCCCGGCCTTGACATCGAGCCGCTCAAGCCCGACGGTGCCCCCGTCAATAACTCCTACCTTCCGGTGGCCGCCGGCAACGGCGGAGGAAGCGTCGGGGGCGAGGGGTTCAGCATGGATCGCCTCGTCATTACCCAAGGCAGAACGGCCAACCCGGCTCGGGCCGACGAGTTCGTCACGCTGCCAGCCACTGCCAGCGCCTTCGGGTTCCACGTGGGTGAGGTGATCCCGATGGGCATCTAAACCAACGCCCAGACTCACCTCCCTGGGTTCGGCACTCGAGCGGTCAAACCGTATCGACTCGTGCTGATGAAACTGGTCGGCCTCGGCGTGCCGCCAACCACGGTCGTGCGAGACGACGTCGATGTCGTCACCGAGATGGGCTACTTCACGCCGAAGCTCACGGACCAGTTCCTCGGGTGCTGTGTGAACTTCACCAATACCGCCATTCAGGTGCAGAACCCGAGCGACATTGGCTCCGTGGAGGCCGCCATCGCTCGCGCCGCCCCAAAGGGGGGCCCGGCGACGTTTGCTGCAGCGGCCATCGACAGCGTCGCCAAGGCGGAGCGGGCCATCAAGCCCCAATCAATCGCGCTGGGGGTGTTCGGCGGCATCGCCGGGCTGGCAACACTCTTGATCGTCGGCCAACTCATTGGCCGCCAGCTACGGCTGCGCGCCGCTGAGCTGGACGTGCTTCGAGCGTTAGGGGCGGGCCCGGTCATGACGGCCGCCGACGGGCTCATCGGTATCCTGGGGGCGCTGACGCTCGGGGCGCTGGTGGCCGTGGTCGTGGCGATCCTGCTTTCACCGCTTGCTCCCCTGGGCCCTGTGCGCCCGGTCTATCCCACGCCTGGCCTCGCATTCGACTCGACGGTGCTCGGTGTGGGGTTCGCGGCGCTCGTTGTCAGCCTCGGGGCGGTTGCTCTAGCACTCTCGTATCGCAATGACCCCCAGCGGCTCGCCCGAAGCGAGCGGTTCACTTCCGGACGACCCTCGGCCGCGTCGAGAGTGACGACCGCGCTGGCGCTTCCGGCCCCGGCGACGACCGGTGTGCGATTCGCGCTCGAACCGGGCCACGGGCGCGCTACCGCGCCCGTGCGTTCAGCGATCTTCGGCGCCGCGCTGGCCTCCATCGTCGTTATCGCCACTGTGACCTTCGGCGCCAGCCTCGACCATCTCGTCTCTACCCCGGCCCTGTACGGCTGGAACTGGAGCTACGCGTTATCCGGGGGCGCGGGTGGGGGTGGGGGCGACATCCCTGCCCGACAGGCCACTGCCCTGCTCCAGCACGACCGATATCTGAGCGCATGGTCGGGCGCAGACTTCGCCGAGCTGGAGATCGACGGTCAGCCAGTACCGACCTTGGGTATGAACTCGGGGGCCAGGGTCCAACCACCAATTCTGGTTGGACACAATCTGGAGTCTTCAGGAGAGATCGTCCTGGGCGCCCTCACCCTGGACCAACTACACAAGCACCTTGGGGATATGGTGACGGTGAGCAGCGGCACCGGCCCGCCCCACCGGCTCCAAATCGTCGGGCTGGCCACGATGCCCACCATGGGCAACAGCGGTGACGAGCATCTCGAAATGGGGTCTGGCGCACTGTTGGCTTCTACGTTGATCCCTGCGGCCCTGCAGAATCTCTTCAACGACCCTGAGGCCGGACCCAACGCGTATTTCGTCGACGTGCGAAGCGGCGTCAATCCTGTGGCGGCCCGTCGATCGCTGGAGCGCATGACGACCCCCTTGTCCAACAACTTCAACTTCGGCGAGGTCCTCCAGTCCGTGCTCCGCCCAGCCGAGATCGTGAACTATCGATCAATGGGCACCATGCCGGCCATCCTCGGGGGGCTACTCGGGGCCGCGGCCGTGGTCGCATTGGGCCTCACCCTGCTTGCGTCGGTGCGGCGACGGCGCCGCGAGCTTGCGCTGTTGAAGGCCTTTGGTTTCACGCGATCACAATTGTTAGCTACGGTCGCCTGGCAGTCAAACGTGGCGGTAGCTATCGGCACCATCGTGGGCATACCTCTCGGCGTTGTCGTTGGCCGGACGCTTTGGGACACGTTCGCGCACGTGATCAACGCGGTCCCTGCAACCAGCGTGCCCGCTCTGACGATTGTCCTTGTCGTCGCCGGCGCGCTGGTGCTGGCCAACCTTGTCGACGCCGTGCCTGGGAGGATCGCGACGCGTACACCAACGGCGCTGCTGCTTCGGGGGGAGTGATCGAACGCCGCGGATTGATCTAACGCCGTGCCCTCGAAGTCACTTCAAGGAGCGTGAGAATCATGCCCGCATCATCTTCCATGCTGGCTCAGGTTCATGGGGTAAGGGCTGCCAAGGGCGATCACGGCGTCGAGTATTGCTTGGCGCTGTGGGTCCATCAGTACCTTGTGGGATGCTACGGGCCCAAAGAGGAGGCGCCCGCGTCGCCGAGGGCATTCTCGACGCGGCGGGGTTCTTCGAAGGCCGCCTTCCCGGGGCGTTCGGTGGGTATTCGCGGGAGATGACCCGGTATCCGGTGCAGTATCCCACGGCGTGCAGCCCCCAGGCTTGGGCCACCGGTGGGCCACTATTGCTGCTCAGCATCATGCTGGGGCTGGAACCAGTTGGGGAGCACCTCGTCGTGGATCCCGCTCTGCCGCTCAGCGTCGGCCGGCTCGAAGTGCTCGACATCCCCGGACATTGGGGCCACATCGACGCCTTCGGGCGGGCTCGGGTGGACACCGCTCGGTCTCGAAGGTAGGTCTGAGTATTGGGCTTGTAGGTAGTCAACTTGCTGCTCGTCGTGCTTCTCCAGACTTTGAGAAGGCCTCCGAGGCTCGTCGGGGAAGACCCCACCCCTGCCCCTCTGCACATACCCCACCCGCGCTCCCAGCCGTGCTCGCTCCCGCAGCTGTTGGGGACCGGTCACTGGGTGGACCGTCGGGATCGACGCTGAGGTCCCAGGGTCCGACGTCGGTGCTCCGCCTCGTTGTGCCCTGTTACGCCCTCGTATGGGCATGCCGTGGGAACGAAGTTCTACAAACATAGGGAATCGCCGGGACCAGATCTGGCCTCGGTACGCTCGTCGGTATGACTGTCCCGGAGCATCCGCCGACTCGTTCGCCAGGACCAAATGTGGATGCCCCCACAAGGGTGGTCGCTAAGAACCGACCTGGCCGCTTGGAGGCAGCCGTTCGCCGGTCGGACAGGTTCCAGCAGAAACACGGTCTTTTCGGATTTCCCTTCGCGGTCCTGCAGAAGTTCGGCAACGACCAGGCAGGCGGCAACGCGGCGCTCATCGCGTACTACGGCCTCTTTTCCTTGTTCCCGCTTCTCATGCTGTTTACCACCATCCTCGGTTATGTCCTGCACGACAATGACCAGCTTCGCAAGGATCTCGTCGACAGCGCTCTCGGGAGCTTCCCCATCATCGGTCCTCAGTTGCAGTCGCAAATCCACTCTCTAACCGGGAGCGTCTTCGCCGTCGTCATCGGTAGTCTGCTCCTTCTCTACGGTGCCATTGGTCTTGGACTGGCGACCCAGAGTGCGATGAACAAGGTGTGGAACATCCCCTACGTGCACTGGCCGTCCCTCCCCATGCGCTATCTCCGAGGTCTTGTCGTGCTCGTTCTGCTCGCCGTCTCCACGATCGGATTGACGGTGCTCACCGGGTTCGCGACCCTGGTGTCACACGACGAGGTTTCGAGAGCGCTCTTGCTGGGCGGCTCCCTCGCCTTGAACTTCGGGCTCGTCCTTGTCGCCTTCATGGTCATGACCGCCGTGAAGTTCACGTTGCGTGATGTCGTCCTCGGTGCGGTTCTGGCCACGGTATTCTGGCAGACCCTCCAACTCGTCGGGACCTGGTACGTCGGTCGGGAGCTCCAACACACGACGGAGACGTACGGCTTCTTCGGTATCGTCCTCGTTCTGTTGGCCTGGATCTACCTGGGGGCCCAGTTCTTCCTACTCGCCGCCGAGATCAACATGGTCAAGCGCTACCGCCTTTGGCCGAGATCCGTGACCCAGCCACCGCTCACCGTCGCCGACAGAGCCGTCTTCGAGCGCCTGGCGCACATGGAGGTCCGCCGGCCTGAGGTCGAGGTCCAGATCAAGTTCAAGCCCGAGGCGGATTACGACCCGTTGCAACCGTCACCGGTTCCGGTGGAGGGAGACACTGGGCACTGAAAGACATACCGTGTGGAGCTGTCGCACTACTCGCCGGTTGGAGCCCGCTGCGTTGACGATGTCCACTTCTTGACCGAAGGACTCCTGAACGATGCGATGACGAGAAGCTCGGCTAGGTCAGCCGGCGCATGTGTGCTGAAACTCATACGGTCGTTCCACAAGGGATCTTCTAGCAGGAGAGCGCCCAGATGACCGCCGGGGCGAACGCCGGTCTCGGGTTAGTAACACCAGGGGGGGAAGGGATCTGGTCGGCTCCAGAGACTTCCTGTTCAGTGAGCTAGTCGAGTCATCGGATAGTACGGGGTCGTCCGTGGTGATGTGCGAGTGTGACAGCCTGCCGTTCGCGACCCGTCATACGGATCACCGGCTGATTCCCAGCATCTGGTACCACACCAACTGGTCGACAATGTCGTCGTGCGCGTTGTAGACGATTCCGGGCGACCCCCCTGGCGCGGGCCGTATCGGTCCTTGCCTCCTCGGCGTCGTCGGTATGGGAGGGCAAGGTTCCTGTCTCGTTCGAATCGGCCGCTGCAACCCGAGAGGCTTCCGGCAAAGACTCGGCGACCTCGTTCCGCCGTTCGGGTAGACAATGTGCATACCACTCCGTCCGAGAGCGGGCGTAGCCGCGGAGGGGGCTGTGGGTAGTCCGCCAACGACCGGGCCCGTTGGATTTCCCTTGACCGGACCGACCCTCCCCAGGCGGGCTCACCGCGTCACCTCAGTCCCAGGACAACGGTGGGTCTGGGTTCTCACCGCAGCGCCCGCAGCCTTTTCCTATGCCCTGGCCAACCTTTCCGACGCCCCGGGGGAGCGACGACCAAGGACGATGGAGCCCTAGTCCTCGTCTGCTTCCAGCTCAGCTTCAGCGGCCAATATCGCGAATCCCAGAGCCTTGAAGATGTTGCCCGAGGCCGCCACCACCCGAGCCGTACCCACGATTGGGGCGACGGCAATAAGAATGTCCTGGGTATCTTCCAACGTGAGCCCAACATCACTGGCAAGCCCGACGTTTGCCAGGTAGGAGGCGGGGGGTGCGCCGACCGCGATGAGGGCCGCGATGCGGGCGATCATGTGTTCGCGCCCCTCGAGGTTGCTGCGCTCGATTGACACCAGGGTGATGTCAGCGAGGGTGTCGAACACTGGCGTTTCATCCGGCATTCCGAGAATCCTTTCGAATTGTTTTGTGGTGAAGGGCTTGACTGTCTTTGCTCAACCACCGAGGCGAGTCATACCAACATGTTCTTCGATCCCCTAACGACATACGTCATGATCAGCGTCTAAGCGGAAAGACGCGGAGGATTACAAAACATCCGGTTGAACTGTGACCCCTACCTCCGGCGACCCTGGGAGGCCAAAAGGGCAATCACGACCTCGATGATGAATCCCGCGACGCCGAAGCCGCTATCCCTCAGTATCGAATCCTCGCTGGTGAGAAACGAGAAGTCCTCCCCCGGTCCGGGTGATTGTCCGTGTCGATGAGATATGGCTGAGTTTGGAGGAAGACCCTCAGAGGCTCCTGAGACGCACCAAATCGCCCGTGGGAACACTCCTCATAGGCGGAGGAGATACGCGAGCTCAGCAAGCCGAGCCTCTCAGGGGCGCTGCCGTTGTAGAGAACGTAAAGTCGTCCGGTTGTTGTCACGTTACGACGTACCGAGGTTCAGCGCCTCTGGCCACCCGTTGTAGGTTCTCGGCAGCTGCGGCCCCTCGCCGGCCCGCCGTTTCGTACGTCGTGCCGGCCACACGGGGGGTGAGGACCACGTTATCCAAGGTCAGCAAAGGATCGTCAAGGGGAGCGGTTCGACCGCGAAGACATCGAGCCCGGCACCGGCGATCCGTCCTGAGCGAAGGGCCTCGAGCAGGGCGGCGTGGTCGACTATCTGGCCCCTGGAGACGTTGAGGAGGATCGCACTGGGTTTCATCGTCCGGAAGGCAGCCGACCCGATCATGTGGTGGGTGTCCGACGCCAGCGGGACGTGAATGGACACTACGTCCGCCATCGACAGGAGTTCGTCCAGGTATTCCGCACCCCCGAGAACGTGGATGCCGAGACGAGCTGCCTCGTTGGCGGCCGGTCCTGGCGGGTTGACACCAACGACAGACATGCCAAGTGGCTGGCACAGTTGGGCGAGGCCGCGGCCACTGGCCCCGGTGCCGATCAGCCTCAGAGTTCGGCCGTGCAGCTCTCCGCCAAAGGAGCGGTAAAAAACGCCCGCATGTAGATCTCGCTGGCTCCTCGTAAATCCATTAATCGAGCACAGCATCAGCATGAGCGCGTGCTCTGCAAGCGCCTGGGCGCTGAACTGCCCGGGAGTGTTGGCAACCGGGATGCCGTTGGCCCCGAACAAGTGCAGGTGAAGGTGGTCGTACCCTTCCAGGATCAGTTGCCACGGTTTGACTCCTGCCTGGTGGGCTTCCGGGACGAAATCGGGCTGAAGCGACACCCCCTCGTCCGCAACCCCCATGGCACCGTGGACCTGGAGAGCAAAAGGCCTGTCGTCCGCGCACCTCACGACGTCGAACTCGTCTCCGAGCGCGGCGATGAAGTCGCGGTACCACGGACTCGCGTCCCCAGGTCTGGCCATGTAGAGGACCTTCATGTCGTCAACCCGCTCCGCTGGACGTTGGCCTCGATCCCGGATCAACCACAACCTATGCGTCGCACTCCTCGAGCGAACAAGCACCGTCACTCAGCCCGTAGTAGACGAAGATGGTCACCAATCCGTTCCGATGGATCGATCCATTGGACTCGTTATCGGGCGGGTCAGTCCCACGTGAATACTCCCATCGTGGGCAAGCTAGCAACCGATGACTTCGAGGATTGGCCCGTATGTTGCGAGCCCACCCCAACCCGATGACCGATGAGCTGTGTTATCGAGAGGATCGATAGTTGACGCTTGTAATGGATTGCGGTCAAGCCGTCGCGTTTCAGGCTGCCGAGCCCTGGGTCTGCAAGGCTCGCTAGCTGACGAAGTCCCTAAGGGTGAGCGCCCCAGCGGAGGGACGCCGCCAGGGCCGCGAGGGCCAGTAACGCGCCGATCATGGCGAACCCGGCCGTCACCTCGTCGTGCTCCTTTTGGATCCTCGAATCCTTCGGCAGGTTGGTGAACACGCGCGAGAGCTGCGAGGCGGTTCGGGCGGTGTAGCTCTTGCCACCGGTCATCCGCGAAACCTGGCGCAGCGGGGGCAGATCGGCCACCAAGGGTGAACCCGAACCTCCGCCGAAGCCTCCCCCACCGAAACTTCGGCTCCCGAAACCCCCGCCGCCGAAGCCTCCCCCGCCACCGAAGCCTCCCTGCTGCTGGGGGGTGCACTCGAGCGGGCCCGGGTGCGTCGTGCCGTAGCCGATCGTGTAAATGCGAACCCCTCGGGCAACAGCTTCTGGGGCAGCCTGGAGAGGGGTGATCCCGCGGTTGTTGGCTCCGTCAGTAAGCAGCACGATGATGTCAGGGACGTACTCTTCGGATCCCGGCTTTGCTGCGGTGGCGGTCGTGCCGCCGGAAACGCTCGCTCCCCCGAGCTCTGATGGAGTGGCCTCGGCGCCCAACACCGAGTTGGCAACCGGCTTGACCTGGGGATCCACCTGGGCAATCGCGTCGAGAGATTGTAAGATAGCTGCCCCAATGGCCGTGCCCGGGCCAGTGCTGAGGTTGTCGAGCGCGTGATCCAGGGCGCCCCGATCGGTCGTCGGAGCGACGGCGAGCTCCGCGAAGCCGTTGAACAGCACCAGACCAATGGGGATGCCGCTCGGTTCTGCGTTGACGAAGTGGAGCGCTCCCTGCTGGGCCACGGCCAGACGGTCAGGTAAAAGGTCGGTGGAGCACATCGAGCCCGACTCGTCGACCGCGAGAATGATCGACGTCTTCTGGGCTGGAACGTCCGTGGTCAACTCGGGTCGCGCTGACGCGAGAGCAAGTACTCCGATGCCAGCCAACAGCGCGGCAACAGGCACGTGCCGGAGCCAACGAGCCCTTTGGGGAAGGGCAGAGCGCAACAGTGCAACGCTCGAGTACGTGATCGCTTGGCGGCGTCGCCGGCGCAGTGCCACTACATACATGACGAACACCACGGGAACGGCGACTACCAGGAGCAGCGCAAAGGGCCACGCAAACGTCACGTCACATCACCCGCCCGAACCACAGCACCGAAAGCAGCGCACCCACGGCGAGGAACAGCACGGCGGCTGCGGCAAAGATCGCCGAGATCTGCGTGTGCTCGCTGACGACCGTGAAATGCAGATCGATGGTTTGGGAGACGTCGCGCACGGCGGTCCGATTGTCGACTTGGTGATAGGTCCCGTTAGTGACCTTGGCGACGTCCTCCAGCGTCTGCGGATCCAACGCAGTGGCGACTCTGAACCCCCCAATCTGAACCGTGGTGCCGGCGACGGTGCCTACGCCGATTGTCTGGATGCGCACCCCCGCAGTCGACGCCAGTCGGGCCATCGTCACTGGGTTGCTCTGGCTCGTGTCCTCGCCGTCGGAGACCAACACAATGGTCGCTCCCCCGAAGTAGCCGATGTTGACCTCGTTCGAATTGTCCTCGTTGAGGCCTGTGGGGTTCACCTGCAGCGTCTTGCCGGCGAGTGCGTCGAGTGACGTGAGGATGCCCGACGCCAATGAGGTGCCTCCGCCCAGGGAAAGGTCATTGATGGCTCGCAGGATGGAGGGGTGATCGAAGGACGGGGTCTGGACGATCAGCGCACTGGGTCCAAAGGCCACCACGCCGATCTTGACCGACGACGGCTGATCGCGGACGAAGTCGCTGGCCGCCAGCTTCGCCGCGCCGATGCGGCTGGGCTTGACGTCCTTGGCTCCCATACTGTTCGAGACGTCCATCGCGAGGATCACAGTGGATTGGAACCGAGGCGCCCTGACGGTCGCCATCGGCCGGGCGACCGCCAAGGCGAGAAGGGCGAGCGCGGCTGTGAACAACGCAAATGGCAGGTGCCGGCGCCAGCCCGGTCGCCGACCGGTTCCGTTGACGAGGAGCCCCTGAGCGGCAAGTTCCTCGACCCGTCGGACCCGTCGGCGACGTGCTGCGATGTAGATAACCACCACGGCCGGCACAATCAGCAGCGCCCAGAGCCATTCGGGCGTGGCGAAGCTCATCGGCGGCCTCGGCGCCGGCGCTCCGCGATCCGCACGAACGCGCTCAGTAGATCGTCCTCGGTCGACACCACGTGGAGATCGGTTCGGGACCGAGCAATCGCCTGGAAAATGGTGTCGTCCTGATCGTCAGCCAACACGTGCAGCCGGCGGCGGAACTTCGGATCGCTCGAGTCGACGAGCAGCACCTCGCCGGTTTCGGCGTCTTGGACGTACAGCAAGCCCGCAGCGGGGAGCTCGCGCTTCGCGCGGATCCACCATACGGACCGCGACCACCTCGTGTCGCCGGGTGAGACCGAGGAGCGGTCGTTCCCAGCCCGGCTCGCTGATGAAATCGGAGATCACGACCACCAGCGATGGTCGACGCACGAGTTGCTCGGCGGTGCGAAAGAGTTTGGCGAGGTCGGTCGACCCCGCGGCCTCGAGCGGTCGAAGCAGGTTCTGCAGCAGCAGGAGGACGTGGTTCCGGCCTTGCCGTGGGGGAAGCACCCAGTGGCGCTCCCCGTCGAAGATTATGGCCCCCACCCGATTGCCGTTCCGGACGAGCAACTGGCCGAAAATGGCCGCGAGCTCGCACAGCACGTGCTCTTTGGTCCGTTCGGCTGGGCCGAAGACCATCGAGCGCGAGCGGTCGAGAAGTAGCCACGCGGTGAGCTCGCGGTCCTCCATGAAATCCCGGACGAGCAGCTCGTCCATCCGGGCCGTGGCGTTCCAGTCGATGTGGCGTACGTCGTCGCCCCACTCGTACGCTCGCAGGTCGAGGAAGTCGGTGCCGTCGCCGCGGAGCGAGGTGCGATAGTCGCCTTGCAGGCGTCCGTCGAGCCGTCGGACGACTTGCCAGTCAAGACGGCGGAGGATCCCCTCGGGCGTCAACAGCTCAGCGGGATTCATTGCTTCTCCGTGGACTAGCTGCTGACGGATCGCAAGATGACGTCGGGTACCGGAATCGTGCTCAGGACCGCGTCGATGACGTACTGGGCGGTTACGTCATCGGCCAACGCCTCGTAAGACAAGACCAAGCGGTGTCGCAGTACGTCCGGCGCGATCGTGTGTAGGTCTTCAGGCAACACATAGTGTCGGCCCCGCACGAGTGCGAGCGCCTGAGCCGCGATCACCATGTTGATCGACGCCCGAGGGCTAGCCCCGAACGTGATGTACGGCGAGAGCCCTTCCAAGCCCACCTTCTCGGGGTCGCGGGTGGCCGACGCCACCGCGACGGCGTACTCGATCAGCGACGGATCGACGAACACCGCCCGTGCCGCACTCTGGAGGTGCCGCAGCTGCTCGACATTCATGGCCTCGCGCACCGTCTCGAGACCGGCGACCATCCGCTCCACAATGACGAACTCCTCGGTGGCGCTCGGGTAGTCGACGAGCACCTTGAGCATGAATCGGTCGACCTGCGCCTCTGGCAGGGGGTAGGTTCCGTCGGACTCGATCGGGTTCTGGGTGGCCATCACGAGGAACGGGTCAGGCAGCGCGTGGGTCTCGCGGCCGATGGTCACCTGGCGCTCTTGCATCGCCTCGAGGAGGGCGCTCTGGACCTTGGCCGGTGCGCGGTTGACCTCGTCGGCGAGCACCAGGTTGGCGAAGATCGGGCCGAGCGACACTTCGAACTCGCCGAGCTTCTGGTTGTAGATCCTCGTGCCGACAATGTCGGCCGGTACGAGGTCGGGCGTGAACTGAATCCGTTGGAACTCGACGCCAAGCGCGCCGGCGAACGCATTGACCGCGAGGGTCTTTGCCAACCCGGGCACGCCCTCGACGAGCAGATGGCCGCGGGCTACCAATGCGATGACCATCCGCTCGAGCAAGACATCCTGGCCCACGATGACTCGCTTGACGCGGTACAGCACCTCCTCGAGCGCCCCGATCGCCTCGGCGGACTCGGCGGCGGCGCTGTCGTGCGACGCGCTCACTTGGCCGGAGCTCCTGCTGCGGCACCGGCCGTCGCGATCGGCACGGCAAATCCGATGCCGCTGAATTCGTCGTTCCCTGCGGGGTTGGCGAGACCGGTCACGATCCCAATCACCTGACCTTTCGCATTGAGGAGGGGACCGCCAGAGCTCCCCGGATTGACCGCCGCGTCGAACTGGATCATCCCAGACAGCGACGGGCCATCCGCAGGCGTAAACGTTCGGTTCACCCCCGAGACCACCCCGGCCGACAGGGAGGCCACGAGGTCGAGCGGGTTGCCCACCACGAACACCTCGTCGCCGATCTGCGGGGTGTTGCCCAACACGGCTGGCAACACGACGGCCGGCACGGTCGACGGTGTCAACACCGCGATGTCATGGCTCGCGTCCGACGAGGAAACGGACGCTGCGGAGGTCGTCCCATCGGCGAAGGTCACCTCGATGCTGGATGCGCCGCTCACGACGTGGAGCGCGGTCAGGATGTCACCCTGCGAATCGATGATCACTCCACTGCCGACCTCTCTGGCGCCCGAGGCGCTTCCCTTGGACTGGACCACCACGAACGCGGCCTCCACCGCACGGTACGCCGCGGCCGCGGCAGGCGGTTGAGACTGGAGCCGCGAGGCCGCGGTACTGGCCTGCTTGCCGGCGATGGCGTTGACCTGCTTAGTGCTGAGGTCTGGCCGACCGGAGATTCGGAGATTGGTGACGACAAGGGCGGCGGACAGACCGAGGACGGCGAGGACGAGCACCGTGAGCGCGATAGGCAACAGGCGCGACCCTCCCGGCCCCGCTCGCCCCTGCTCGGGTGGGTCCAATGTCGTCGGGTTCATGGTCGGCATGTGATTGGCCGGCGAGGCCGTCGTGGTAGCGAAAAAGTCGGTGGAACCTTAGTGACCGGACCCTTGGTCGCCGGGGGCTGGTTTGGCGGCGTGGTCGGGCCCGGTTGCCCGAGCGGGTGCCAATGCCCCAACGTGTGCCGGACACCTCCCTCTGGCCCCACCCTCATTGGACCAAACGCTAGGTCACCGTACGCCGTCTGTGCCTTCGGGAGTGCTTGGTAGAGCCAGCAAGAAGCGTGCCGCCCGGCTGCCGCCCTCGCCAGTGTTCCGATCCCCGTGCCCAATCACTCTTGTTCTCGTCAATCGAGGTCAGAAGCACCATCTCTTCGAGCAATCGGCGCTCAACTCGATTGGTGCGACCTCCGACCAGTGACGCGAGCCGTGATGGCAGTCCAAAGTGGTCGGTTGTGAGACGCACCGTCGCTGGCGTCGTACGATTCCGCTCAGGCAGCGTCAGCTACGATCCATCGTCGACTGCGGCCGGAAACGGCTAGCGACCTGCACGATGGGTAATGCCCATTGCTAGCCGCGGTAAATGCCGGCCAACTGAAGGAAGGACAATCAACCCAAAAAGCTACGGCAGTTACCGGTTTTGTGAAAGCAGCGCTATCGCGAAGGCGAGCCGGCGATAAGCACCAATTATCCAGAGGATGGCTGATTGCCGCTTATCGGCTAGGGCGCTCCTGAGACAAGTTGGACACACGATAAGTCGTGCCTACCGAGCTCAGGTCGACCTGATCGTGTCCACGCCGTCTTGCATTGGGTCCCTCAACACCGGGCGCCGCTCCCGCGCCTCTTAGCTCGAGCCCGGGGGTAGCTTTGCACTTTCAGGTGCCCCGCAAGTCCAGTGCTCGCTAGGATCGGGGTCGACGAGCAGGAAGCCTTCTGCGCGGAGCGCGCACGACTCGTCCACAAGCCACCCGCAGCAGGCATTCGGGACGGTCCTGCCGTTCGGACGCGTCGTCGCCACAGGCCAGTGGACGCGCAGCAGTATAGAAGGGTGCTCGCCCGGTGGCCGCGGACCCGACGCAACGGCATGGAAGGACGCAATGGAAGGAAACCGTTGACCACCACTGAACCGGGGTTGGCCGGCTCGACGAACCGCCGGCGCTGGATCGTGGTGGTCGTGCTCTGCGTGGGGCAGCTGATGATCGTGCTCGACGGCACCGTCGTCAACGTGGCATTGCCGATCATCCAGCGAGACCTGCACTTCTCGCAGGCCTCGCTGGCGTGGGTCATCAACGCCTATCTCCTCACCTTCGGTGGCCTACTCTTACTCGCCGGACGCCTGGGGGACCTGATTGGTCGCCGGCGGATGTTCCTGGCCGGGCTGGGGGCCTTCGTGGTGTCGTCGGTCCTGTGCGGCTTGGCGCCAAGTGCCGCTGCGCTCGTCATCGCCCGCTTCGTCCAGGGGATCGGCGCGGCGATGGTCTCTTCGATGGTTCTCGGGATCATCTCGCCGATGTTCCCCGAACCGAGGGAGCGGACCAGGGCGCTCAGTGTCTACGCCTTCGTCGCCGTCGGCGGCGCCTCGCTCGGCTTGGTCCTCGGCGGGGCGATCACCGAGCTCTTGAGCTGGCACTGGATCTTCTTCATCAACGCCCCGGTGGGGGTCGCCGCCCTTGTCCTCGGGACCCTGCTGCTGAAGGAGCAACCCGGGTTGGGTCTCGCTCAGGGGGCGGACTTCGGCGGGGCCGTGTTGGTTACCGGTGCCCCGATGCTGGCGGTCTACGGCCTAGTCAATGCCGGTAGCCACAGCTGGGGCTCGCTGTCGACCCTTGTCCCGCTCGGCTTGTCGGTCGTCCTGGCGGCGACTTTCCTCCTCGTCGAAGGGCGGGTCCGAACGCCGTTGATACCGCTGCGCATCTTCCGGCATCACAACCTGGTCAGTGCGGCGGCGGTTCGAACGCTGTTCCCGATGGGCGCGTTCGGGATGAACTTCCTCGGCGCCCTCTACCTCCAGCACGTGCTCGACTACAGCGCGCTCCGCACCGGTCTGGCCTTCCTGCCAAGCACCGCGATGACCGGGATCTTCTCTTTGACCATCACCCCCCGACTGGTGAGGAGGTTCGCCCTCAAGCACCTGGTGGTGACCGGGCTGGTCCTCGTCACCGCCGGGTTGCTCTGGTTCACCAGGATCCCGGTGTACGGCGGGTTTGAGTCGGTCGTCCTGCCGACGATGATCCTCACCGGGGCCGGCTTCGGGCTGGTGTTCATGCCCAGCGTGGCGATCGCCATGTCCGACGCCAGTGCGGACGAGGCCGGCGTGGCGTCGGGGTTGACGAACGTGTCGGTGCAGCTGGGCGCGTCGATCGGCGTGGCCGCCCTGGCCACCATCGCCACCTCCCGAACCGCTCACCTGCTGGCGGAGCACGTGGTCCCCAAGGTCGCGCTGACCGAGGGCTACCGGCTTGCCCTCTTGGTGGCCGCAGGATGCACCTCGGCGAGCCTGTTGGCGGCGGCGGTCCTGCTGCGCTCGGTCCGTCCCGCCCAGAACACGGCTGCAGTAGAGGTCGAACCGGTTGGCCTCGGTCA
The DNA here is from genome assembly GCA_963794215.1 of uncultured Acidimicrobiaceae bacterium. Classification (GTDB taxonomy): domain Bacteria; phylum Actinomycetota; class Acidimicrobiia; order Acidimicrobiales; family RAAP-2; genus DATKRB01. Next base: position 330,873 of record CAWCCQ010000001.1, read on the forward strand.
TTGACGCTCCGAGCTACCCCGGGCGTTGCGCCACTGAGGCCCCGAGCGGCCGGGATACGAAGAAATTTCCGGCCCGATAATCGCACCTATTGTCCAGTGCGATGAGTGGCGCCCGGTGTAACGCGCGATAAGGAACCCCTGTCGACCGCATCCTTCGCTAAGACCGGGTTCGAGGTCGAACACAGGCGGCTCGGAACACCCACAGGAAGGCAGTGGGGGCACTCGCCCGAAGAGTCTCTACGTCATGCAGAGGGTGAAGCGCGAGGAGGCCAAAACAGGCTTCCTGCGAGCCGCTCCGAGGACTGGCAGCGGTTGCACGGTAGGCAGCGACCTAACATCGGGAGCCAGGAACCGTGACCACGGACCCGTCGACACCACACGAGCGCGGTCGTCGCCATCGAGGCGGCGATTTTCGACCTGATATCGAAGGGCTGCGTGCCGTCGCCATTCTCGCCGTGGTCGCGTACCACGCCGGCCTGTCGATCATTCCCGGTGGTTACGTCGGTGTCGACGTCTTCTTCGTGATCTCGGGGTTCTTGATCACCGACCATCTGGTCCGCGAGCTCGCCGAGAGGGGCGGCGTCGCTTTCGGGGCGTTCTACGCCCGGCGTGCTCGGCGCCTGCTTCCCTCGGCCCTGCTGGTCATCGGGGTCACTGTCGCCGTCTCTTGCGTTGTCCTTCCCCCGCTTCAGGCCATGGCGGTGGCCAAGGACGGACTCGCTAACGCGTTTTACGTGGGGAACTACCGTTACGCCCTACAGGCCACGAACTACCTGAGCGCCAGCGGCCCTGTCTCGCCGCTGCTCAACTATTGGTCCCTCGGAGTGGAGGAGCAGTTCTACCTGCGTGTGGCCGGCGCTCCTCTGGGCCGCCTCTCTGGTCTGGTGGCGACGGTCCACGCGAACGGGACGGGCCCCGCAGCGCAAGATCCAGCCCCTGTTCTCGACCGTCTTCGCGGCGATGGCGCTCCTGGCGACCTGCTCCCTGGCCTCTTCGATCTGGTTGACTCGAGCCAACGAGCCCTGGGCCTTCTTCTCGCTCCCAACTCGGGCCTGGGAACTGGCCGTCGGGGGCCTCCTGGCCCTCGTTGCCCGCCGGCTTGGCCGACTGCCGGCCGGTGGGGCATCTCGTGCTCAGCTGGGCGGGATCGGGGCCATCGTCTTTTCGGTCGTCACCTTCACGTCGGGCACCCCGTTCCCGGGCGCGGCCGCCCTCGTCCCGGTGGCCGGCGCCGCCGCGGTGGTCGCCGGCGGCTGCGCCCGCCCCCGACTGGGCGCGGTCTGGCTGCTCCGCCGCCGGCCTCTTCAGGTCATCGGGCGCGTCTCGTACACCTGGTACCTCTGGCATTGGCCGGCATTGGTCCTCGCTCCCTGGATCGTCGGCCACCGATTAAGCGTGTGGGGCAACGTTGCCGTTTGCGGCCTCGCCTTGGTGCTGGCCGGCGTAACGACGATGCTCCTCGAGCGCCCGCTCCAGCGGGCTTCATGGCTGGTCCGGCCCCGGCGGAGCCTCCTCCTGACGGTGGGGCTGAGCGGGGCTCTTATCGCCACCATCCTGCTCTCGACGGCAGCACTCCCTTCTCTCGCTGGGAGCGGGCACGCCCGCGCCGCCAAGCTCTCAATCCAGCGGCTGAGAGAGCGGAGCAGGCGCGGGCGAGAGCGCCATCGACTCAGCTGCTTTCGCCGCTCAGAGTCTGACGAACCTGGTCCAATCCGACGTTGCCCAATCGGTAGGAATCCAAGACGTCCCGGCCAACCTCATACCGAGCCTGGCCGACGCCGTCGCGGACGAGGCGGCTCCCTTCGTCGACGGCTGTTTCGACGGGTTCACCGAGAACTCGGTCAACCCGTGCAACTACGGCGACGTTACCGCGCCGCCCTCGAAGACCGTCGTCCTCTTCGGCGATTCCCACGCCCTGATGTGGTTCCCGGCCTTCGACAACCTCGCCAACCAGTACGGGTGGCACCTGATTCCCCAGGCCAAGGCGACGTGCCCCCCCATCAACATCACCGTCTACAGTCCCAGCCTCGGCGAGTGGTACACCGGGTGCAACCAGTGGCGGGCCGCTGTGGTGGCCCGAATCCAGGCCCTGCACCCGGCCCTCGTCGTCCTCGGGTTCTCCCGTGAGTACGGGATCCCCGATGACCACGTCGTAGTGGATGGAACGGCCTGGATGCAGGGGCTGTCCTCCATGATGACGACGTTGCGGGCCACGGGCGCCCAGGTCGTCTTGATGGGTGATGTCCCATATCCGCAGACCGGGCTCGTGCCGGACTGCCTCTCGGTCCATCTCACCGATACCACGGCTTGCACGATGCCCAAGCAGTACCCCTATTTCAATCCGTCGGGCGTCGGCCAAGAGGAGGCCGTGTCTGCCGCTGCGGGGGCCAACTACATCGATACACAGCCCTGGTTCTGTGCCGGCAACACCTGTGCCGTCATCGTCAACAACATCCTCATCTACCGCGACGACAACCACATCACCGACACCTACGCCTCTTGGCTGACACCCGTCATTGGGGCAGACCTTGAGGTGGCCACGGAGGGACTTCTTGGGACTCCGCCGTAGGAGGTCGCAAAGAAGAGAGCGGTGCTCGTCGAGTTTTCCGACAACTGTCGGGCTGATGGTACGCTCGATAACTTCCGTCTATCGCTCTGCGCGCCGACTGCCGGCCTCGGTCACCTCCGCGCGATAAGTGCTGCGTTCGACACGGCGTGAGCCACGGTCGTACCGTCGTGAGCGTGAGCATTGACGATCAGGGCGGCCACAGGTCCCCCTGGACGACATGGGTATTCGGTCGACCAGCTTCGGGGCGGCCGCCCAGATCTACGAGACATTCCGTCCCGGCCCGCCAGTCGAGGCCGTGCGTTGGCTCTTCCCCGAAATCATCGAAACGGCGGTCGACGTCGGGGCCGGCACCGGCGCCTTGTCCCGCCTGCTCACCGACGTGGCCTTGCACGTCATCGCGGTGGACCCCGATCCCAACATGCGTCAGGTGCTGGCAGCTTCCGTTCCAGGGATCGTTGTACTCGACGGAAGAGACGAGGCACTCCCGGTAGCCGACAACTCAGTCGACGGCGTTGTCGCGTCCTCATCGTGGCATTGGGTCGACCCAGCAGCACGCCTGCGCGAGGCCGCCCGGGTCCTGCACCCTGGCGGAACCCTGGCTGCGATGTCGAGCGGACCGGATCCGGACGGAGCATTCATGCGCCAGGCGCAGGCAGCCCTGGCGAACGCGGAAGGCGATCGCGCCCTGCGGGGCACGGTCACCGGGGAGTTCACACCGGAGAACCTGACACTTAGTGTCCTCGATGGTTTCCCCTTCGGTGACCCTGAGCACCGGCGATTCGCTTGGACGTTGCCGCTCACCGCGGACAAGCTGATCGGATTGCTGGGCACGCTGAGTTGGATCATCATTATGGACGACGATGACCGCGAGCACGTGTTCGACAGGGCGCGGCGATTGCTGCGCGACTTTCTCGGCATTGAGAGCGAAGTGACGGTGGACGTCGACTTCATATGCGATGTGTATCGGACTGAGCGATCAAGCCCAGAGATCGCCCTCAACGACCGGTAGGCGGAGAGCCACGGGGTCGCCGATGTTGCCGGCCTTGACCTTCGCCTCGCGATTCCGGCGGATCGCTCTCGAAAAAAAATGGTCCCATCAACCGAACAACCGACAAGTACCACCATCGACAGGATCGATAGTGGTGAGGCGGCCGATAAGAAGCGCGTCTCGTCGAGTCCGAGACGCACGGCCGTCAATGTTCGCTAGGCAAAGCTGCCTTACCTGGCGCTAGAGGTATTGGCTATCGCCGGCCCAGTCGCATTGCGGCGCCCGGTTGAACAGGTGGTGGCCGCGCCTGGGCCCCTTTACGAGCGAGTCTTGGCTAGTGTCAAATTCCCGTACCCGCACGAAGCTATGGCTCCGGCAGGCCTGCAACACTGCTGACCCATCAGGCGGTCTTCTTGCGTACGGCCCTTGGGGGCGGCGAAGCACCGTGCTCCCTTGACCCGCTGGTCCTCGATTGCCCCGACCGCCGGGTCAGGGAACACGCTCGTGTCCTAGAGTGCAGGGGAGTGGAAGCTAGCCCTGCTCCGCGGCCACGGCTTGAGCCAATCGAGGCCTACGACCCGCAATTCGTACAGTCGTACACCGCGATACGCGAGCGCATCTTGAAAGACGGGGCCATTCCGGCCAAGTACAAGATTTTCATGGGCATCGTCACCGACGCGATCGCAGCCCATCCGGACGGCGTCACGGAGCTCGCCGACGTCGCTCGTGCCGCCGGCGCCACGGAGGCCGAGATCGCTGAGGCGGTCGAAGTCGGATACTTGTACGGCGGCACTGCGGCGCTCGTGATGGGAACGAACGCATTCATCCGAACGGACAAGCCCGACCAGGATACGAGAGCCGGCTCGTAGCAGGTCCGATCCTGTTGTGGCCCAGATCACCTTTCACATGAGTGCCGCCTGACCTGCATCGACGGCTGTCGTTGTAGGTCCAGATCGGCGTCGATAACTACTACCGAAGCTTCGGGTTCGACGCCCGAAGCCCTCTGGCGAGGAGACGGCCCGATTAGGGCACGGTAGCGCTGGCGCATCACTGCTCTGGTCGGGGTGTTGCTGCTAGAGATCACCTGCGCCGTGGGCCTTTTAGCACAGACCGCTCGCAGTGGTGCCAGGCTTGAAGGCTTGACAGTCTGGAAACATGGTGACGCGATGGCCTAGCCGGCGATCAGTCAAGGCCGGAATGTTGCGCAGAGAGGCCAAGGAGTCGACCCTGCGATCCCGACGCCAGCGCTAAGACATTGCGGGCCGCCCACGAACCGGTGACCGGTCCCGTCAGTCGATTCGCTCGGCCAGGGCCACGATGATTCCCTCCGGCCCCCGAACGTAGGCCATGCGCCAGATCTGCTCGTACTCGCCAACGCCGCCGATCAGGCCGTAGCCATCCGCGACAGGCGATCGAGGACCGCCTGGAGGTTATTCACTTCGAACGCGACGTTGCGCAACCCGAGCTCGTTGGCCATGGCGGCGGGCGATGTCGGCTCGAGGTCTGGTCGGATGAAGCTCGACAACTCCAGCCCGGTACCACCGTCGGGCGGGCGCAGCAAGACGATCTCGGTACGGGAGTCGGGTATGCCGCAGACGGTGTCCAGGAACTCGCCCTCCATGAACATTCTGCCCTCAAGCTCGAAACCGAGCCCGACGAAGAACGCCGACACCGTGTCGAGGTCCTCAACCGTGATGCCGACGTGGTCGAAACGTCGAATATTCGACATTGGTGCATCCTTCAGCGCTCGGGAATCCGCTTCTCCTGCACACTCTCTCTGATACGGGACGCAGGCGACACCGCAATTCCGTTGCCCGCCGGGAACAACGATGGGTGTTAGAGGGTTGCGAACGGCGCGACACTTATCGCCGCTCCAGTGCCGTACACGCCGAGTGGTCGTCGGACCAGTGGTCCCCACGACTCCTCCCGTCGGCGGCTGGGTCCGCCATGCGGCAGTCTCCCGTCTTGTCGACCCGACCTGGTACCAACATCGTGGCTGGGGGCGTAGGTGGGCGAGGACGGCGCGGCTGGGCCGCACCATCCAGAACGATGACGCCCGCTGCCGCGACGAGGAGGCCCGAGCGCTGGCGCAGCGCGATGCTCTCCTCGAGCGCAGCAGCGCCCCGGGCTGTCGTGGGCGAGCCGTGCCTCAACCACGACCTCTCCGGCTCTTCAGCTGCCTGCGCCTCCCAGTCGAGCAGCTCAGCGACTGCGGCACGCCCACCTCATCGAAGGCACCTTGCCGCGACCGCGTAGTTTGCGGCCTTCGGTTAGTAGGTTCGATTGACTCATGACAACCGAGAGGCTCGCACCGGGTGGCGCTCATTCCCGGCCCAGATGGGCGATATTGCTGGTGGCTGTCAAGAGCCGATTGCCGGCATGAACGAGGGCACACCAGTGTCGCGGTTCTTGAAGAGCTCGTCCCTTTTGGCCCGGATGGCCTCGATGGTCCAGTCGACATTACCCGATTCGATCTCCGTGACCGGTCGGAAGCCTTGCACCAGCTGAATGCGCTCGCCGTGGATGGAGAAGATCTGCCCGGTGACGTCTTTCGCCTCGTCCGAGCAGAGCCATGCGACCATCGGAGCGATCTGCTTCGGCGCGGACGGATCGTACGCGTTCGGGTCCTTCTTCTCGGCATTCTCGTCGATCGGGAGGACCGTACCGATCAGGCGGGTGGCGGCGAACGGGGCGATAGCGTTCACGCGGCAACCGATCCGCTGCAGGTCCCGCGCCATCGTGATGGCCGAGCGCGGCGGATCCTGCCTTGGCCGCCGCGTAGTTCGCCTGACCGCCGTTGGAGTAGAGCCCCGACTCCGACGATGTGTTGATGATCACGCCGTTCTGCGGCTGATCAGTGGCCTTGAACTGCTCCCGCCAGTACGCGGCGGCGTGGCGGGACGGAGCAAATGTGCCCTTGAGGACGACGTTGAGGACGACGTCCCACTCCTCCTCCTCCATGTTGAACGTCATTCGATCGCGCAGGATGCCGGCATTATTGACCAGGATGTCGAGGCGGCCGAATGTGGCGACCGCCTGTTGCACCATAGCTTCGGCAGCCTTCCAGTCGGCAACATTGGCCCCATTGACGGCCGCCTTGCCACCGATCGCCTCGATCTCCTCGACGACCGACTGCGCAGGCGTCAGGTCGGCTCCTTCTCCGCGCCCGTCTCCGCCAAGGTCGTTGACTAGGACACTGGCACCTTCCTTGGCCATGAGGAGAGCGTGCTCACGTCCTATGCCGCGGCCAGCACCGGTGATCACGGCGACCTTGCCGTCAAGAAGTCCCATCGATCCTCTCCCCTGTTCGTTCCGGGTCAGCGGCACACCTTAGCGTCCAGAGGCAACGTTCGGTCGCTGGTCGTTCGGCTTCGCAGGTCTCGGCCTCATCCAGTAACCGCTGCAGATGGTGCGTCCCGCGCTTGCAGGGACACCTCCACTCGGAGGTGTCCCTGCAAGCGATGAACGAAGCGCCCTTCGGCGAATGGTTATCCAAGCTAATTTCCTAGTGAGGCGACGCTCGTGATCAACCTGCACCGGACGATTGGGAATGTCGCCGCGGAGGTCGCCAGGCGTCGACTAGCAGACTCTCGCTAACTGTGGCCCGCTGACTCTGTCCTCTTCTCCTCACACGGCGGAGTCGTCCGCGCTACGGAGGGCAATAGGCGATCAAACCCAAGAGTGGCGTCAGCTGACGGAACCGCGAACTAGGCGGCAGTTGGGGAACGAATGGTCGAATTCTTCGGCTGATCGAACTAAATGGGCCGCTTCGGGCCTGGTCGGCATCGGTCCGGAGTTGCTAACGCACAAAACGCTGACTTCCGATGTCGGTGTCAGCCGTCTTTGACCCTCGAGGACAAGGTATGACCCTGTTCTCATTCGCTGCATTGAAGCGGAGAGCCAGCCGGTGCCTACTGGCGATCTTCGCTCCATGGCGCTCACCGGCCATCTACGATACCGGGCCTATTTGAGGGTCGTCCGCGGTGATCTGGCGCCACCACGTCCCGGAGATCGTACGCCGTCGTCCCGCACCGCCATTTATTCCCAGCATCGTGAGGCTGGCTAACCGGCCAAGTGGAAGGGTGGGTTCGCCTGATTGGCCACCACGCCGGGGCCCCCGCCATCCGAACCACCCGACGGCGAATATGTCCCGAGGTGGCGAAGGTCAGCGGCCGCCAGGGCTGCGATGTTGCGAGGTCGAGCGCGATTGAGGTACGGGTCGTCGGCGTTCCAAGACTTCGGGTGGTGACTGTATGGTTATCGGGTGGTGACTGTATGGTTACAGGAGGAGTCCGACGATGCCAGCGAGCCCCGGCACGCGCAGAGCGCAGCAGCTCTGCGGTCCGGCGGCGAGCCTGTCATTCGGACGGTTGCAGCCATCGCGGCTCCCGCCATGGACCACGGAGCGGCGATCCTGGCGCCCCCGCACGATGAGAATACCGCCCGTACGGAAAGTGGGATAGGTAGGCCTAGCGGTTGGCCGGGAAGGTCATCGACCCCAAGACCGACTCGCCATGACGTCGAAGCTGCACATCGCGCTCTACGTGGGACTCTCGATTCGGGTGGTCGGAGCCGGTATCGCGCTCGACCAGGGCGCCAGCATTCCTAACACCGTCCTCTGGTTCGCCATACCCGTCGCGCTCGGTGTCATAGCCTCGGGCCGGACCCTCGTTCGACGCCGCTAGGACAGTGGCGTACCCGCAGCAACTGCCAGGAGCACACGGATGCCGAGACAGATCATCGGAAGCACCCACCCCGGTCGGGTTCCCGCCCCCTCAGCAGGCTGGTGCCGATGACCGCAGACGGCACACGCCACCAGCAGGCACCGAGGGCTGATCGCGCCGCACGTGACTTCCTCTGGAATGCGGATCCGGTCCTGGCGGGGCTGATCGACGCGCTGCCGGACTTCCGCCCCCGGGCCTGGATGGACGCGCTTCCTCCGCTCGACGCCTTCGCGAGCCTCGTTTTCCAGGTGGCCGGCCAGCAGCTATCCGTCCCCTCAACCCGGGCGATCATCTCGCACCTGCAGCAACGCTTCGGAGGCCACATGCCGTCGCCAACCGAGCTGCTCGCTGCCGACCCGCAGGTACTGCGGGATAGCGGCTTCTCGGTTCGGAAGGGCGCGACGCTGCGCGCTCTCGCGCAAAGATTCGTCGACGGACGCCTGAGCGAAGAGGCCTTCTCTGACATGACGGACGAAGAGATCGAAGTAGCCCTGACCGAGGTCCCCGGGATCGGGCCGTGGACAGCGCGGGGCTTCCTCCTCGTCGCCCTCGACCGGCCCGACGTGTTCCTCTCCGGCGACCTGGCGCTCCGGCGCACGATTCAGCGCGAGTATGGACTCGACCACTTGCCGGCTGAGAATGAGCTGGCCAAACTCTCGGATCGCTGGAGGCCCTATCGGAGCCTGGCGGTCAGCTACCTGTTCGCGTCGGAGTACGGCGGAGAGTCCGCTAGTGCGATAACCGATGACTAGCAATCTTTAGATAATCGACGGGGTAATCGGCAGGCATCCGCAGGGGCGATAAGCACCGGTTATCGGCGTGCATGGGCAGTTGGCGCTCAACCCGCCGCTCAGCTGCGAAAGACATCCCGGCGGTGGTCGATGTCAAGCACGTAAATGGTCCGCGCACTCTCATCGATGCGATAGCGGATGCGGTACTCGCCTCGACGGGCGCGCCATTGCCCCTCGAAGGTCTTTCGCAGCGGCGCACCCACCCGGCGGGGATTGGCGGCGAGCGCGCCGAAGGTGAACTCGACGCATGCCGAGGCCACCGACTCGGGCAGTTGTTCAGCGAGCCGACGAACGGCGCTGTGGGCCACGACGACCCGGAAGGTCACCTTGTCCGCTCGTCTCCATCTCCAGAAAGCAGCCGCCGTACGGCTGGCTCGTCGAGGACGTCACCGGCAGCAACCTCGGCCTCGGCCACCCTGAGACGCTCTTGGGCCTCTGGGTCAGTCAACAGCTCGAGCGTCGCCTCGATGGCCTCCAGGTCCTCGGCAGCGAGCAGCACGACGTATTGGCGTCCGTTCTTGGTGATCCGGACGCGCTCGTGGGTGGTCGCCACCTCCTCGGCGATCTCCGATAGTCGGGCCTTGACCTCGGAGAGAGGGAGCGTCGTCATTGACTAGAATTATAGTCTGCCGTGGCCGCAGGGCCACGCCTCTCGTCTGGCATCCGGGAGGATCGCGGACGGACGGCCTGCGCTAGACGAATGGGCTTCTCCGGCGCCCACAGATGCTGTCTCGCCACAACGTCACAACATTTTAGATAGCCTGCCATTATTGATCTTCCTTGGCATCAGGTCGACCATCCCTCTGCGTTCCGGTCCGAGCGGAGAGTGATGAAAGGGACGGGGAGTGAATTGGCAGGGATCGGCGCCGAGTCGCGCTTGCGCCAGCGCTTGGACTCCTCGTGGTCGCTCCCCTGCGGATGGCCTCGAGGGCGTACACCCACCCTGCGCTGCATTGGAGCTCCCATGCCAACATCTCGCTGACGCTGCGACCGCCCCGACGAGCGCGCCAACAACGCGGATGGACTCTCAGCAGACACTGACTGCGAGCACTCTTCGACCGCACTTCTAACGCCGCTTTACCGACCCCGACTCGGGAGGGGTTGGGGGGATGGTGATCGACCCGACATCTGGTCATCTGTTCCTCCGATTAATGCAACGTGCGAAACAGGGTGAAGGGATACCCGGCGGGTTCACGAGCGTCTTGGGGTGCCCACGCGATGGGTTGGACCATGCGTGGTGGCACCACCAGCGAGAACCTGGTGCCATTACTATTGCCGCCTCGGCCGGGATCTGGCTCAATATCCACGTGGGGCCGATCTGGGCATTGGCACGGTCGAGTCTGAGAGGCCGGAGTCAATCGGCCATCACGATGGCGATCGTGATCGCCTTGGCGGGCGGGGTCGCGCTGGGCGCACTTGCGGGTGCTCGACGGACCGACAGCGCGATTGGTCGATTCGTAACGTACTTCCGCCCGGCCCAGGGCCAGATCGAGGCTCCAACGAGTGACTTCCCCGCCATTGCCAGACTCCCCGACGTTGCAGCAACCGAGGCGGGCGCATTCATGCTGCTGGTGCCGCTCGATAAATCAGACCGGGTTGACCGTTCGTTCCAGCTCAGCACTATTGCCTTGCTTGACCACCTTGACTTCAGCCGGCCCCTCGTGTTGGCCGGACGTCTTCCTCGGGCCACCGACATCAATGAAGTCGTGGTGAACCCGTCGGCCGCCATCGACGGGCACCTCCATGTCGGGAGCACCGTGCGGCTGCGGGCGTTCGAGCCGTCGACTGCTCAGCAGGTGCTACAGGGGACTGACGAAGGCCCCACCGGACCGAAGATCTTTGTTCGGGTGGTCGGAATAGTGAGGACTCCGAGCGACCTGAGTGTGGCGCCGACCGCCCCGGGTGTCGTGTTCGAGGGTCAGGATGAGATGCTCTTCACCCCGGCATTCTTTCAACGCAACGGAGCAAAGATTGCCAATGCCGGCGTGGGACTTAGTTATCGACTGAAGGGAGGGGAAGCCAACCTCTCAACTTTCGTTCGTTCGGTGAACCGACGCTTCGGCTCAACCGTTCAGGTCCAGCCGGGATCCGACGATCTAGCAGCCGCAGCGAACGCCCAACATGCCGCCCACCTCGAAGCGTTGGCACTACTGATCTTCGGCATCTTGGCCATTTTGCTGACCTTTACGATGGTCGCCCAGGGCATCACTCGCCAGGTCTACTTTTCTGTTCGAAGTTTCGCGACGCTTCGAGCGCTCGGAATGAAGAGGTCCCAGTTGGCCTTGACTGGCGGTGCGGGTTCCGGGCTCACGGTAGTGGCCGGTGTCCTCGGGGCCGCCGCGGTAGCAATTCTTGTCTCTCCCGCCATGCCCATAGGGTTGGCCCGTCAGGCCGAGATCGACCCCGGGTTTTCTGCTGACTGGTTTGTGCTGCTGTTGGGATTAGCCAGTCTTGTCGTTGTCTTGGTTGGTTGGGCGTTTCTAGCGGCATGGCGGGAGGCCGGACGTGCCGGTCTTGGTGCCGGACGAAACGAGCGGACCCGCCAGTCGTCCTCGCTCGCCGGCTGGCTCCGCGGTTCAGGATTGCCGCCGACGACCGTCCTAGGGATCCAAATGGCGCTCGAATCGCCGCCGGAATCGGGTTCGGTCCCTCTCCGCACCATGTGGCTGAGCGCGGTGGTGGGCATCACCGCGCTGTGCGCGACGTTGACTTTTGGGGCCAGCTTGAACCGGCTGGCGTCCGAACCGCAGTTGCAAGGGTGGACCTGGGATGTAAGCGTCGGCAACCCGCACTCAGATGACATCGCGGCGCGAGCGGACCGTCTCCTGTCGAGCAACGGTGACGTCGCAGGGTTCTCCGCCGTGGCGCTCTCCCCGTCCAATGTTGAATTCGTCGGACGGGAAGGCAGCGTAAGCGACGGTCTGTTCGGTATTAGGCCCGTCAAGGGATCGGTGCTCCCTCCGTTCACCCGAGGCCGAGCGCCTCGCACCTCCGATGAGATTGCCTTTGGTGCCACGACACTCAGGGAATTGGGTCTCGGGGTGGGCGACGACGTTGAGGTGACCAACGGCCAGCTGCGTCATCAGCTGCGTATCACCGGCCAGATGGTCCTCAATCCGAGCGTCGTGAACGACCAAGTCCCATTTGGACACGGGGCGCTCATGACCCTGGGCGGGCTGAAGGCAGTGCATGCCGGCGCGCCCGTCAATGTGTTCCTGGTTCGGTTCGTTCCCCGAGTGGACCGAACCAATGCGCTGGCCAAGCTGAATAGGCAGTTCCCCGGAACGGTGTTGGGGCCGCTCCTCGCTCCGGACATCGAGAACCTTCGTCGGGTGGACAATCTGCCGGGACTGCTGGCGGCCCTCGTCGCCCTGGTCGCCCTGCTAACTGTCGGACACACCATGGCAATCTCGGCCCGTTATCGCCGGCAGGATGTCGCCGTGCTGCGGACCCTTGGCTTCGTACGCAGCCAGGTCGCCGCCATGGTCGCGTGGCAGGCCACGACGGTTGTCGCAATTGGTCTCTTGGTCGGAATACCAGTTGGGCTAATCGCCGGCCGTTGGGCTTGGACGCTGGTGACCAACCAGCTCGGGCTACCACAGAGCTCCGTGACCCCGGGCCTTCTCGTTTTGGTCGGGATCTCGCTCCTAGCGGCAAACCTGATTGCCGTGATCCCTGGGTTAACGGCTGCCCGGACGCGGCCATCGTCGGTCCTCCGGACCGAATAGGCGTCACCTGGAACGAGGGTGGTGGTGTTTCTCGTGATCCCTGGTGTCGCCGACCGTTTCCGGACTCCCTGCTGGGGCCGCCTTGCCGACCGGGCGCGCGGTCGGCCACCGAAGTTAGCTGTCCCCCATCGTTCAACGTCGATAAGGCCGAAAATCGTTGGCCTGGCACTTCACGATGGGTGTTGGCTGATCGTGAAGTGCGATAAGAACTGCTCATCGTTTAGGTCTAGTGACGTGAATCAGAAATCCGCGCGCAGTACGTAGCCAGGGTGTCGAGGATCTCGTCGGCGCTCTTGTGCCAGACGAAAGGCTTTGGCTCCTCGTTCCACTGTTCGATCCATTGGGAGATGGCCGATTCAAGCTCCTTGGTCGATCGATGGGTGCCCCGACGCAGCCACTTGTTGGTGAGTTCGGCGAACCACCGTTCGACCAGGTTCATCCACGAGCTGTAGGTGGGCGTGAAGTGGAGATGGAACCGGGGATGGCGAAGGAGCCACTTCTTGACCTCAGGGGTCTTGTGGGTCGAGACGTTGTCGATCACGAGGTGCACATCGAGTTCCTCGGGAACATTGCGGTTGATGAGGTTGATGAAGCGACGGAACTCGACAGCCCGGTGGCGTTCGGTCATGTCGGCGATGACGTGACCGGAGGTGACATCGAGAGCGGCGTAAAGGTTGGTTGTGCCGCCTCGGACGTAGTCACGTGTGCGCCGTTCGGGCAGACCCGGCCGCAGCGGGAGCAGCGGCGAGGTGCGGTCCAGGGCTTGGATCTGGGTCTTCTCGTCGACGCACAGCACCAAGGCACTGTCGGGTGGATTGATGTACAGCCCCACCACATCTCGGACTTTCTCGACGAACAGAGGGTCCGGGCTGAGCTTGAAGGTGTCAACCAGGTGTGGCTTCAGGCCAAAGGCTCGCCAGATCCGAGAGACCGCCGACTGGCTCATGCCCGTGGCCTTGGCCGACGGGGCTGACCGGCGTGCTCGCCGCTATCGTCGCTGCGCTGTGGACCGTGTCGACCAGTGGGTGGCGTCGGTAGGTGTCTCCTCCAGCGTCTTGACCACGACAGCCTCCACTGCGTCGTCACCGAGAAGGCGAGGTGCACCCGGACGAGGTTCGTCGTGGAGGCCATCGAGTCGCAACGCCACGAACCTCGAACGCCACTTGGACACGGTGCCGAACCTGACGCCCAGCTCCTTGGCCACGGCGGTGTTGCTCTGGCCCGTTGCACAGGCCAGGACGATGCGACATCGAAGGGCCAGCGCCTGGGCGCTCGTCGGGCGTCGGGCGTCGGGCGTCGGGCGTCGGGCCCAGCGTTCGAGCGCCGACCGTTCGTCGTCAGTCAACTCCAACGGTTCGAGAATCGGACTCGGCATTGCGCCTCCCATCGTCGCTTATGACGACAGAAACGCGCAGCCGGATAGAGAAATTCCTAGCTCATCAATTATTTATGACTCGGGTCACTAGGCGAGAAGAGGCCGGGGCGCCGCCGCATGTGGGCGGATGACAATCCGATTAGAATTTGCATATCGAATGACGCGACTTACGCAGGTAGAGCGCGCTGAACCTCGCTCACGTTGCTATCTGATCCGCCCTTTGGGCGGCCGGCTCGAGCAGCGTGGGTTGCAGCTGCGTGTCGGCGGCGACGCGAGTGAGGACAGCGGTGAGTTCGATGAGTTGGTCCCGCAGCTCGAACGCGTGCTGGCGGTCAAGGTCGAGTCGTTCGCCGAGGCACTCCGGGATGCGGGCGGCGGGCGTCCGCAGTGCGCGTCCGATGTCGGTGAGCTGGACGAGCACCCTGCGTTCGTCGCTGCGGTCTCGGTGGCGTTCGACGAGACCGAGGTGTTCGAGACGCTTGAGGAGAGGAGTGAGCGTCCCGCTTTCGAGGTGAAGGCGGTTGCCGATCTCGCCGACGGACACGGCGTGGTCCGTTTCCCACAGGACCAGCAGGGCGAGGTATTGCGGGTAGGTGAGGCCGAGTTCGGCGAGCAGCGGCCCGTAAAGCCGGACGAACGCCCGGCTGGCGTCGTACAACGCGAAGCAGAGGTGCTCGTCGAGCTTCGGTGGTCGAGCGCGTCCCACGTCCCAACGTTAGCCGGCTCCCACTTGACCAGTAGATCGTGCCCGATATAATCGGGTACAACCTCACTTGCCGGTTCGGCTCGCCCTCGGGCGATGTCATGCGCTCCGCTGCTCACGGCCGGCGGAGGCAGGCCGGAGCTGCGAGTCGGTCGGGCTTGTCTCCCCCGTCAGTTGCGTCTTCTCGAAAGGATCCACCGTGACCTCGCTGCAGCAGATTCCGATCGAGACGATGAACAACGAGGTAACGACGCTCGAGGAATTCTCCGGGTGAAGTGTTGTTGCTGGTCAACGTGGCCTCGAAGTGCGGACTGACTCCCCAGTATGCGGCCCTCGAATCGCTGCATCGCCGCTACGTAGATCGTGGCCTTCGGGTTCTCGCCTTCCCGGCCAACGACTTCCGGGGACAGGAACCGGGCAGCAACGACGAGATCCTCGAGTTCTGCCGCACCTCGTACGACGTGACGTTCCCGGTGTTCGCGAAGATCGGGGTGACCGGCCCCGACAAGCATGAACTCTATGCAGAGCTCACCCGGGCCCAGGGCCGTGCCATCGGCGATCCCGATGCCCACCGGCAGCGCCAGCGCGAGTACGGGATCACGCCGACCGAGGAGCCGGAGATCCTGTGGAACTTCGAGAAGTTCCTGGTTGGACGCGACGGGCGTGTCGCCGCCAGGTTCTCGCCGCGAGTCGAACCCGATGCACCGGAGCTGATCGCCGCTCTGGAGGCTGAGCTGGACGAACCCCGACCGACCACGGGGTCGGCGGTCGAGCGTATCGAGGTGGCCCGAGCAATCGCCGCGCAACCCGACGCGATCTTCGACGTGTTGCGTGATCCAGCGGGGCACGTCGCGATCGACGCGTCCGGCATGCTGATGTCGGCTACCGGATCGCCTGCGAGCGCAGTCGGCGATTCGTTCGTCGTCCACATGGATCGCGACGCACTTCGAGACAACCCACTCGGTGAATACGACGTCACAGTCACCTTCGTCGCGTACGAACCCAACCGTGAGATCGCGTGGGGGGTCGGGAGGAAACCAGGCGAGCAGTTCGGACACGTCTACGGGTATCGACTCGAGACGGTCGAAGGTGGGACGCTCGTCACCCAGTACTACGACTGGTCGGGAGTGTCGGAGAAGATCAAGCAGCGCGGGGTATTCCCTGTCATCTCCGAGCCGGCTCTCCGAGCAACCCTTGGGATACTCGCCCGCACTGTCGCACCAGGTGCTCACCGACCCGACATCGCCACGATCTGACCTCAACGGCCTGAAGTGCTGCTATCGATGGCCAGTCGTGCGTCGAATCGACCACCTGCACCTGACTGTGCCCCGCGTTTGTCAGATGGACATTCGTACTGCGTTTCCGACGTGCTCGAGATGATCCAAACCCCGAAGTCCCGCACCTCATGGGGGGATCACTCATTCGGACGGAATCGGTGTCACACGGAAGCTCCGGGGATGGCTCAAATCCCCGATTTGGCGGGCGGGTCGAACGTCATCGCTTCCTGAAAGGCGGCGGGAGACGGTCATCTGGCGCCGCCCGGCGGCGTTGGTGAGGCGCACGGTGACGCCGGTGGAGCGACGCCACCTTGTGCGAGAGTGAGCTTCCCCCGGTCCAGCGGACAGGTTGGTTGTGTTGATCATGCCGCAGCTGCGGCGGATGTGTGGGCTCGTTCGTAGTCGACCGGGCTGAGCATCTTGCAATACGAGTGCCGCCTCAACGGGTTGTACCAGGTCTCGATCCAGTCGAACATGCCAAGTGCCAACTGTTTGCGGGTGGCCCAGCGGTGCTCGTCGAGCAGCTCCACCTGCATCGTCCCAAAGAAGCTTTCTATGGCGCTGTTGTCGAAGCAGTCCCCTATGGTGCCCATGGAACCGAGCAGCCCTGCAGCCCGAAGCCGGCGACCGAAGGCCCATGAGATGTGTATTGACTGAGCTCCGTGGTCGGAGTGGGCCACAGTTCGATCCGCTGGCGGTCGTCGTCGCCAGAGGGCCATCTGGACCGCATCGACCACGAGCTCGGATCGAATGTGATCGGCGATCGACCAACCCACCACCCGCCGGCTCCAGGCGTCGAGAACGACCGCCAGATAGACCTTGCCTTCCGCAGTCGGGTGCTCGGTGACGTCCATCACCCACAGCCGGTCCCGCTCGGTCGGGTTGAAGTTGCGCTTCACCAGGTCCTCGGCCGGGGTGGCATCGGGATCACGCCGGGTGCAGCCCCGGAATTTCCGCCGGTGGATACCCACGATGGCGGCCTGGGCCATGAGGCGGGCCACCCGTTTGCGCGAGCAGCGTTGACCCTGGCCCAAGACGAGCTGGCATGGACCCGTGGAGATCCGTACGAGCATCGTGCCATCGCATGGATGTCGAACATGGCGTTGGTGAGCTTCGTGTCACTCCAGTCCCGAGCCGAGACCGGGTTGGCCTGCCAGGCGTAGAACCCCGACGTGGACACCCCCATGGCCCGACAACACGCCGCCACCGGCAAGTCCGAGCAGCGCTGGGCGATGAAGGTGTACGTCATTTTGGGAGGACGTTCTCCCGGGCGAAGTAGGCGGCCGCTCGCCGGAGGATCTCGTTCTCCATCTCTGAGACTCGGAGCTTTCTTCGCAGCTCGACCAGCTCGGTCCGCTCCGATGAAGTAACGCCATCCTTGCGGCCCTCGTCGATGTCAGCCTTGGCCACCCACGTGCGCAGGCAGCTCTCGGAGATCCCGAGATCGTGGGCCAGGGCGGCCATCGGCTTGGCTCGTTCTCGGGCCAGTTCAATGGCTCGAGCGCGGAACTCCGGCGGATGAGGTCGTGGCATCAAGGACTCCCTCCCGAGGTGCTACCACCTCAGTGCAGGTGTCCGTCGAACCGGGGGATGCTCAGATAAGAATCTCTTTTTTTGAAATCGCGCTCAGCCAGGCATGAGTCGCGAGTGGTGTGACGCATGACAAAGTAGTGCACATCAGCGCGTGTCAGGCGTCGATAGGCACCAGTTATGGCGGTCTGCGATCGACAGAGTCCGGGGAAAAGGCTCAGCCCTGGGTCACGACGTGGATGGGCCGCAAGCGCACGGTGACGCGGTCCTCGAGCGGCCCCGGAAAGGAAGCGAGGTCAGTGCCGTAGGCAGCCAGAACAGCCTGCAGAGTGACCAACTCGGGGTCGGGTTCGATCGTTACGTCACCACGCACTTCAAGGGTGCGGTAGGGGTTGGCAGGGTCAGCAGCGAAGACCGTCCCCTGCGGGCGAGCCCGCAGGTTCTTCAGCTTTTGACGAACGCCCGTCAGTGACGTCACTACCAGGTCGCCGTCCAGTACCACCCAGACATACGTGACCTGGGGGTAGCCGGTGGGACCTATCGTCGCTAGGGCAACTGGGATCGGGTTGTCGAGCAAATCGCGATGCGACACCGGAATGATCACACCAGCCATCTGCGCAGCCTAACCCCGTCGCGTCGATGAACACCGAGCCGAACAGGCGACGGAGCCGGCGGCTCCGTGCCCCGTCGGCGAGAGGTTCCGGGCCTTCTGCTCCGCGTGACGTTCCGCTGACGGCCGAGGTGACTTCTCACAGGCGCGATGTTGCCGCTAATCGCCTAGGGCGAAAAGCGGCAAGTGGTGAGACGCCCGAACCTCTGCCTATCGCCACTGGAGGGTCGCCGGTTCCAGCTGTCGCGGGTTCCCATCCGGCATACCCGGGCGCCAAGGGCGCACCGCCTCAGCGCTCGGGCCAGCCGACGATGCCTTCGGCTCGCAACTGGGCGACCTCGGCGTCGCTGTAGCCCAGCTCGGCCAGGATGCTCCGGGTGTGCTGACCCACCATGGCTGCCGGCCCGGCCTGCCCGGGCGTCGCCGAGAGGGTGACCATGGGTCCGTGGCGGACGTAGCGACCGAACACGTGGTGATCGACCTCGGCGAGAAGCCGTTGTCGACCGCCGTCGGGCTCGAGATGTCGAACTGCGACAAGGGGACCTCGCTGACCTCGACGCAGGTCACGCCCCGGGCGAGCAGCTGTTGCTCCCATTCGGCGGCCGGCAGCGAGGCGAGGATGTCACCCAGGGCCGCGGCCAAGAGCCCGTCGTTGGACGCCCGGTCGGCCGGAGTGGTGAAGCGGGCGTCATCGGTCAAGCCCCAACGCTTCGCGGTGACCTCGTCCAACGCGGCAGTCAGGTCGGCCCACTCAGATGGTGTTGGCGCGGCCAGGAAGACCCAACTGTCGCTGGTCGGGTACAGCCGGTAGAGGGCGTGCAGCCCATTCTCGTCGTGGGTCGGGTCGACGGTGGTTCCGCCGTGGGTGAAGAAGGCTTCCGACACGAGGTAAGCGGAGCTGTTGAGCATGGTGCTCTGGAGGAACTGGCTGGCGCCGGTGCGCTGCCGGGCCACAAGGCCGAGCAGCATGGCGGTGCCCACGACCAAGGCCGAGGTCGGATCGGCACCGCCGCCTTGGACGCCTTGCGCGGCGAGACCCTCGAGCTGGGCGAGCCCCTCCTCGTAGGTGATGGAGCCGCCCCCACTGAGCGCATGGTCCCAGCCCAGCTGGTAGGCCCGCATGCCGGCGGCAACGGCCATGGTCGGGTCGAACGCCGGGCGCAGGCTGTAAGGGCCCTCGGCCCCGTAGTCGGCCGCGTAAAGGTAGACCAGGTCCGGGTTGACGGACGCCAGGCGGTCGTAGTCGATGCCCGTCTGGACGCTGGCCGCCTGACGGAAGTTACGCATCACCATGTCCGCTCGGGCGATGATCCGGTCGAGGACCTCGCGACCCTTGGGCGTGCGATAGTCGAGGGCAATGCTTTCCTTGCCCTGGAGGCCCTTCAGGCCGGCCCACTCAGGGATGGGGCCTTGGTAGCGGTGCGGATCACCTTCGAGGTTTTCGATCTTGATCACCCGAGCGCCGAGATCGGCCAACAGGGCAGTGCCGAAAGGGGCGGCTGAGACCCAGGCCAGCTCGACCACCGTCACCCCGGCCAGCGGGGTGGCCGGCAGAGGATTGCTGCCCAAACCCCCCAAACGCCGGGCGAAGCTGGCATTAGCGGTGTCGGCGCCCAGCGAGGGAGCGCCGGCTTTGGGCTGCGCAGGGGTCTTCGCCAGGTGGACTAGGGGCCCGATCTGGCGGGTGGGGCCCACGTGGGGGTCGTCGAGGTCGATGGCGTGGCTGTTGCAGAGCACCTGGGGGTGGTCCATCGCCTCCGCCGGGGTCCGGACCGGCTCGACACCAATGTCGTTGGACTGCTCGAAGATGGCCATCCACTCGGCCAGGGATCGCTCGTGGAGCCGCCGCCTGACCGTGTCTGCGATCACCTCGGGCGTCTCGCCCCGGGCCAGCGCCTCGGCGTGCCACTCGGTCAGATCGATGGCCTCGAGGAAGGCCCGCAACAGGTGGGGTCGGAAGTTGGCGAACTGCAGCCACTTGCCGTCTCCGGTGAAGGTGTGCATTCCCTGCAGCGGAGAGTAAGTAGTCGGCGCTCCCAGGTGCTGCGCGAACTCTGGTGCCAGCTGGGCGTCGATCCACGAGTACAGGTCATAGGCGGTCAAACCCTGAACCAGGCTGGTCTCCACTTTCTGGCCGACCCCGGTGTTGCCTCGGACAAAGAGTGCGGCCAACACGCCCTGCAGCGCGGCCTGAGCGGCGCCGAAGCTGGCTTTCCGAAGGGCAGGGTACCGGGGACGGTCCCCGCCGCCGGCCATGAGTCCGGCCTTGGCGGCCACCACCGCTTCGTAACCCTTGATGCCGGCCAGCGGCCCCCGTGGCCCGAACCCAGTCATCGAGCAGTACACCAGGTCGGGCCGTGCCGCCGCCAGGTCGGCGTAGCCGAGGCCGAACCCCTCGGCCTCACCCGGCCTCCAGCTCTCGACCACGACGTCGGCGGCCAGTGCGAGGTGGCGAGCCCGGTCGCGGCCTTCGGGACTGGCTAGGTCGGCAACGAGGCTGCGCTTCCCCCGGTGCCATTGGGCGAACGCCGGCGCGCCGCGGTCGGGGTCGCCCTCGGGCGGCTCAACCTTCACGACGTCGGCGCCGAAGTCGCCCAACACCATGGTGGTCAGCGCACCGGCCAGGCCGGAGCTGAAGTCGACTACCGCTAGACCGTCCAGTGCGCTCTCCATGAGCTCATCCCCCAGCTTGGTTCACGACCCCGTGAGGTTTCAGTGCCGCCGAAATCCGACTCTGAACCCCTTGCTTTCACCGTCGCGGCTTTGGTCAGCCACACGCTCGAAGCTCATGCCCTTGCGCATGCGCGGCAACAACGTTCCGTTCTCGAGATCCTCCCAGGCGACTTCTACGGCCAGCCCGCCCTTAACTCGTCAGTTCGGCGTCGATGACGTTGGTGACGAGCCGTACCCCGGGGCGTCCGGGAACTCGACGAGCACCACGTTGAAGGGCGGTGACTCCATTAGGGCGGGTGCACGCCGTGGGTAACGATCGTGTAGGTGTACACGGTCCCCCGTCCTTCAACGGCAGTCCACTCGCTGCGCGCCGATCGGCAGACTTGGCAGATGGGGGCAGGTGGGTGTCGGAAGGTCCCGCAGTCGGCGCACCGTTGGAAGCCCAGCTCGTGGGGGCGCTACGGTCCCAAAACTCGTGGCTGATGTGGTCGGGAAGCAGCGTTGCCACCTCTGGAGAGAGGTAGGGGGCCTTTGCCGCCATGAGCGGCACCTTTCGTGATCAGTGAGCGGACCTAGAGGGTGGACCCTGGTCCTCGCCGGTGCGCACGCTTCGGTGAGGACGTTCAGTTGTGCAGGATGATGGCCCTGGTGGGCATGATGCCGGGCCCCGAGGTCACTAGGGCCACCTCGGCGCCATCAACCTGGGAGGTGGAGGTGCCCCGAAGCTGGGCGCCGGCCATACTCGATCATGTCTCGGACATGGCATGAGCCATCGTCGATAACATGCTGTTTTGGGCCCACTCATCCCCAGCTCCCCGTTCCCGTGCCAGGAGTCCCATGGCCATTGCCACCGCGATGCCAAGCGCTGAACCCGTCAGGACTGGCGGCGGCAAGTCCACCGTTGATCGCCGCCCACGCCTTGATCTCCTCGAGCGTGACGTCGGCTCGCTCTTCGGGTTCCGCGGGCGTCCTCCACCATCCAACACCGGACACCATCCGAGATGAGCCACGTGGTCAGTGTACGCCCAGTCGGGTTGAGTTGAAAGCATCACTTTCGCCGACGGCAACGCCGCTCACTTCGCTCTGTTCCCTCTTCCGCTGCTACAACTCCGCCTCGTCCAGGACGCCCGCTTTACGGATCTACGCTGATGTTCCTCTCAGACGTGCGGCGACGTCCGGTCGTGAGGCAACGGCCCATCAAGAGATCGAGGGCTAGATCGACTGGCGAGTCTACGGACGCGATGATGATCCGCTCGATCGTCCACGCGGTGGTGCAATCACCTCATACTGATCACGGGAACGCCTTCGGGCTTACGAGCCAGTGCACGCACGTCGGACAACATCGACTAGCGGGGTCGAGATACGCTCTCTTTGATCGTGAGCTACCTCGCTTGAGCAGATCGCATTGCCGAGATGCTCGAACGCTTCTCCAGAGTGCCAGCGATGCTTGAATAGCCAATCACCCGCCCAGATGATTGTGGTTCCTGGGAATCCCCGACTTGTCGACCCTGCGAGCTGGTTACCGAATCTCCGCCCCAACCAGCCCCGCGAGCGAGCTCTCAATGCTTCGGACGCGGCGTTCGCCTCCCTTCCCGCCACTTCGATGCCGCCAAGCTGCTCACCTCATTAGCCTGAGCGATCGCAACAAGGTTCACCTCGGTGAGCTTCGGCTTCACCTCCGTCTGATACCACCCCAACTCGTCGACGAAGTCGTGGTGCGCCTTGCAGCCGATCTCAGCGACCCGCTGGCGCCGGTTCCGCTTCGGTCCTTGCCTCCTGGGCTGGGCGTCGTCGGCATGGGAGGGCAAGGGTCCTGTCTCGTTCCCTTAAGCGGAACGCCGCAACCCCACTCGGGACGTGCGACGCCCTACGCCGGTTTACCTTGCTCGACCCAGCGTTCGAACAACCCAACCCGTTCCGGCAGCCACGCACCGTCGCACGGCATGGATCCATTCTTTAGTCGCTCGGCGATGGCGGCAGCATGGGTCTGGACGTCGGCGTAGGACCACAGATCGAAGGCGCCGCGCATCGAATCGCGATCCTTTGCGCGGAATAGAGGTTTGATGTCGGCGGCGAAGCTGATCTCGGGTGTTGGCATGTTCACGTCCTCTCGTCGTGGTGGTGCGCGATCGATGGACTGACAGTAGCGTTCGACGTCGACGGTCGCCCCGACTGCACCATTCGTCGCCGACGCAGAGTGGCACGATGGCGACTCGGCTTCGGTCAGTCGGAACCCCCATATTGAACCGAGGACCAACTCTTGGCTACCGACGAACGAACCTTTGGCGAAGTCGCGCTCTCGGCTCGTCAGAATCCGAGTAGGTCTGACCATGGGTCGATTTCCCCGGAGATCTTCCCCTAGATACCCCGGGGGCGTGCTCGCCCAACCCCCGAATGGCAGGACTAACGCTCCCGTCATCGGCCTGGAAGTCGACCCGGGAGTCGAAGGCCGGTTCACTCCTCCCTACTGACCTCGCGAGCGTCCGCTATTGGGCAGGCGGTAGGTCGCATTAGGCAGGCGGTAGGTCGCGAACCCGAGAACGGGTGGGTGGCGTGCCCCCCTGCGATCAGACGACTGCCGGTGTAACCCCCTCGGCACTCGCAGCGAGAGCCGGATCCCACGTGCAAAGCGTGCACGCGTACCGGATCGCCGAAAGCCCGAAAACAAGAGCAGCGCGGAACGGCGCTGAAGCAGCACAGACATCATCCCAGTTCAGGATGTATTCGCGCAGATTCACGTCCCAGTGCGCTCCCGGTGTCGAGAAGGTCGCACGTTCAAAACCTTCGGGTGCCGGAAAAGCGAAGGCATAGAATGCGGCGTTTGGGTACCGGGCGTCTCCGGGCCACCAGCCCAACTCGATCTCCTGCGCATTGGCCGAATTGCGCGTAATGAAGTCCTGTGAAGGAGGTTCGACCGATTCCCCAGAGAACAATCCCACGGCGAGGTCGAAGCTGCCCCACCAGGCATTGACCGGCGTGGATCGTCCCCGGTAGGGGGCGCGCAGGGCCGCGAGCACCAGCGCAGCCTGGGTCGCTGCCGCGAAGTACTCGGCCACCTGGGTGGGGTCGTAGGTGGTGTGCTCGTCGTCCTCGTCCAGTGGCACCGTCCAAGGGGTCTCTTGTGGCTTGGGGTCGAACGGCACCGGGCCGACAAGGTCGCTGACCGCACTCAACAGGTCCCGCGTCACTGCCCCGACCGGACGATTCGGTCCTAGAGGGATGTGGTGAACCCGACCATCGCTGTGCTCGGCCGCGGCGTGATGGCGGTGAAGGTCCAGCGCAACGACGAGGGCGCCGGAGCCATCCGGGGCAGGCAACGGCAGTGTCTCCCAGCCGCGCGCGCTCAGGCGCAGCGCGGCATGCTGCAGTTGCGGTTCGGGCGGCGCCATCGAGGCAGCGAGCTTGCCCAGAACCTGAGTGTGTGCATGCAAGGTGTCGCACGTGGCGCTCCATGCCTCGTAGGGAAGTGGGCGCCATTGTGTCGACATAGCCTTGACCCTACCTCCACGAGGTCACGATCCAGGCCGCAAGAACTACACAGGACGCGTGGTTCTTTCCTGAGGAAAGGCCTTTGCCGACGCACTGGCGCAATGCGCCATAAGTCGAACCGCCGTCGACGGCGTAGCGGTCGACGGCTCGTCGGCTATGAGCCCGCTCTGGTCGAGGGCGGCGACGTTGTTCTCGAGTCGAGCCACGCTGCCGGCGTCAATCAGCATTGAAGTAACACGTTGGTCGCGCAACGCCCCGGACGATGGCCATCGAGCAAGGGACTGGTGTTGTCCAAGGGCGATATCGCGCAGAGCGCGGACGCGAACGAGATTGTGCTCGTTGAGCATCTCGCGAGGGGGCGAGCCCGCTGCAGGTGCTCCGGAGTCCGTCGGCCAAGGAGGCTATCCTTAAGATCCTTCGAACTCCGCTCTGATCTTTTCCGACTTCGCCTCTGCATCACTGAGCGAGGCTGTCAGAGGGGGCTGCTGCGCCAGGTGCTCCACTCCTCGTACGTCTCGGCTCGTCCCTCTTCGGAACGAGCCAGAGATGGAAGTGCGCCACTCGCTCCATCAACGCCAGGTAATAGACGCGCTCGACTTCCGTGGTGGCCTTGATCGCCGGAACGAGCCGATGGAGAAGCGAACCGAAATCGGTAGTTTCGGCCGGCGTCATTTCGCCGAAATCCAACAGGTGCCGCCGCGCCTGGACGATTACCGTTCCTGCCCCGGCCGCCTTCAGCGGAGCGTGCTCGACGAGGTAGTGCTCATCTTCGACGATATATCCACTCGGGCGGGGGGCATCCAGGAGCTCCGAGCCCGTCTTCAGGCCATCTTGCTGGCGGCAAATATTGCAGTCCGAGCGGTGAAAGTAGGGAGGCGGGCCGATCTCCGCGGAGCCTTCGGTGCTTGCGGACGCCTCGGGGTATGTGAACATGGATGCCCGTCCTTTCGTGTATGGGTGGGTCAGAGATGGAAACGCGCCGCTTGTACCGTCGGCGGCCCAATAGCCGTGAGTGCTCTTCTCATTAGCGGCGTCGAGGTCAACTGGCCAGGAAGGGAAGCAAGGCGGCTAAGAACTGCTCGGGCACCTCGAGGTGGGGGATGTGTCCACAGTCGGGCACCACTACCCGGGTGGCTCGCGGGATGTCGTGAGCTGCCGCATCTGAGAGCTCTACGAAGTCGCCGAGTCGGGCAGCGTCCTCCCAGGTGGCGTATTGGCCGAGCGGCACCACGTGGTCCTTTTCACCGACGATCAGCAACGTCGGCGGCTTGATGAGGTCGTACTCGTAACGGACGGGCTGCTGGTAGATCATCTGGAACGTCAGCGCCGCCGCCCGCGCCCATCGGGGATAGTCAGGACTCAGCGTCACGCGCACCAGCACCTCGGCGAGCGGCTCCCACACCTTAGGGTCCGGATGCACGAAGTAGGCGGCGACATAGTTTCGAATCGTCTCGGGGTCGGTCCAGTGGACCTCATGGTCATAGAGGGTCTCCTCGGACTGGGGCGGAATCCCGGTCCGGTAGTCGACCAGACCGAGTGGATCCTCGAGAACAAGGTGGGTGACCCGATCGGAGTTCATCAGGGCGACCGAGTCGCGGTCATTCCGCCGGTGGAGTGACCGAGCACCGACACCTCCCCCACCCCGAGGTGGTCCAGGAGCGCTGACGTGTTGGCGGCGAACAGCTGGAAGCTGTAATGGATATCCGGCTTCGACGATTTGCCCCAACCGATCTGATCCGGTGCGACCACGCGGTAGCCGGCCGCAGTCAACGCTTCGATGACATTGTTGAAGTAGTAACCGCCAAAGGCCTTGCCGTGCATTAGAACGACCGTCGAGCCGTTCGCCTCGGAGCTGGGTGGCACATCCATATAGCCCATCGTGAGCGACTGCAGGTCGTTGACCACCGGGTGGAGCGCGACCGGATACGGGTAGTCGAACTCTTCAAGTCCGATACCCAGGGCCTGGCGCGTCGGCGCCGAAACGTTCGTCATGCGCGTACCTCCTGAGGTCTCTCGGGTAGAGAGCTACATCTGCTTTGCCAGCATCGTTGGATCAGGCTTAGAGACCCGCATTCTCCAGATGATGGCGAGCGCAGCCTGGTAAAATCGAAGGCCCGCCAGCGGACTCTGCGCCAAGCAGCAGACGAGCCGGACCATCCGACCGAATCTAACCTGCACATTTCCCGGTAGCAGGGTCGGATTTGAACCACGGCGATTCGGGTCAGTCCAGTTCGTGGAACGAAGTACCCCTTCGTCAACTCAGTGATCTTCCTGCACGAGCGCCCGCCGGCTCCCTCGGGCTCAGACCCTGGTCGGCGGTCGGTGCCTCAAGGTCGTGCGAGGTCAGTGCCAGCTCTGGCGCTCAAGGTAGTGCGCGCTGGCCGCCTGACTACGTTCGACGTGGGCTTGCGCCGAGCGCAGCCGTTGCTGCTCCTAGTCAGAGAGCAGATCGGCGACCCGAAGGCCCCAACCACTGTCGAAGCCCGCGGCGAGGGCGGCGACGTCGTAGAGGCCTTGGCGGAATCCACCCCCCACCATGGGGGAGGCGGCGTGGGCGGCGTCACCGGCGAGGGCCACCCGACCGCGGACGAGGTGCTCGGGCCAGTACTCGACGACCGGGGTGGCAAAGACCAGCGAGCGACGCAGTGCGATTTGCAGCGCCTCTCGCCACGGCGTCGGCCAGCGTTGGCTGGCCACCACCTCCAGCTCCTTGCGCAGCGGAGCGGGTACGTCGGCCGCGGCCAGCGAGCCGTGGACGCTGACGCCCTCGAGTAACCCCCGGCTGGCCAGCAGGTCGGAGCGAGCCGGGTCGTACCAGACGAGGTTCAGCCGTCGCTTCCCGGGCTCGCTCGACCCGTCAGCGCCCGGCACCGGGTAGGTCACCAGTCGGTAGGGACCCGAGTAGTACTCGCGCGAGGGCTCGTCGGGTGCCAGCCAAGGGATCGTCTTTGGAAGCTCGTCCTCGGTCACCATGGCTCGCCAGAGCAAGAAGCCGGCATACGCGGCATCGGGTCGATCGGGGCAGACCCAGCGGCGGACCGTGCTACGGGCCCCGTCAGCCCCGATCACCAGGTCGGCGCCGAAGCGACGCCCATCGGCGCTGCGGACCCATCCGTCGCCCACCTCCACCACTTCGGCGCCGCGCCGGACCTCGACACCGGCCACGGCCCGCGCTTGGGTCTCGAGCCACCCGGCAAGGAGCGGCCAGGCCGTAGTCGCCCGATCGCTTCCCCAATAGACCGGAGGGCTGCCCTCGAGGCCCGTGACCCGGATCAAGAGACCCACGTCGACACCGAGCCCACCGCCTCCTTCGTAGCCACTGTGCGGCGTGCGTTCGAGCACGGTCACCGAGACACCCCCATGGGCGAGCGCAATAGCCGTGGACAGGCCCACCAGCGACCCACCGACGACCACGACTTGCCGGGCGGGTTCCCCTGCCGCGCCCAGCATCGTCATTGGTTCACCAGTCATCGGTTCACCAGAATTCGGGGTCGACCGACCCCTGCAGGTCGCCCCAACGGGCCTCGGCGTAGAAGTGTGCCATACCCCTCCCGCATGGCACACGCCTCGTCCGTGCACTTACCCGACGCGCTATTCGTCCACGTCTTCGTGGCCCGAGGAGCCGTCGATCTCGCAGGCGCCGGCCGTCTGGAAGAGGGCGACGCGGCACGGATCACCCGAGCCAAAGGGCAGATGGTAACGGCCGAGGAGGGTGCCGAGATCCTGGTGTGGGAGATGCGAGCCGCGCTCCCCGAGAGTCACTGACGCCCCCGCGTGCCAAGCTCCACTGAATAATGACGGTGCTTCGACTTCCGGCGCAGGCCAAGACCCTCCTACCCATACTGGCGATGCCCCATGGACCCTGAGGCCCTGGGCGCCATGCCTGAAGCGGGGCCCGTGCCGGGGTCGGAACGAGCGATCGCGGCCAAAGGCGGCAGCTCGTTTCGGGCCCTGCGGTCTCGCCCATTCCGCCTCTACTTCGGGGGCCAGGTCGTCTCGGCCAGCGGCAGCTTCTTGCAGCAGACGGCCATCGGCTGGCTCGTCCTCGAGCTCACCGGTTCGCCCAGCGATCTCGGGCTGGTTTTGGCGGCGGGGGGGATACCCTCTTTGTTGTTTGGTCCCTGGGGCGGGGCGGTGGCCGACCGGGTGGACCTACGCAAGCTCCTCGTGGTGACCCAGACGCTCTATTGTCTGTTGGCCGTGTTGCTCTGGGCGCTGGCCCTCGCGGGTGCGGCCAGCGTGGCGACCCTGGTGGCCATCGGGGTGGCCGGCGGTGTCGTACAGATCGCCGACTCGCCCGCCCGCCAGGCCCTGGTCAGCCGCCTGGTACCTCCCGACGACCTAGCCAGCGCCGTCAGCCTCAACGGGGTGGTGGTCAACAGCGCCCGGGTGGTCGGTCCGGCCCTTGCTGGTGTGCTGATCGTGACGGTGGGTACCACCATCTGTTTCGGGCTGAACGCCCTGTCGTACCTCGCCGTCATCGCCGCCCTGCTCGTCATCCGACCCCTCAAGGCGGGCGGACCGGCGCCAGCCGGACGCCGCGGCGTCAAAGAGGGGTTGGAGTACGCTGCTGGCCGCCAGCAGCTCTGGCTGCCTCTCCTGATGATGGCAGTGGTCGGACTGCTGGCCTTCAACTTCTCGGTGGTCTTACCCGTGTTCGCCAAGGACACGTTCCACGGCACCGGCGGCACGTTCGGGCTGCTCACCACCATGCTCAGCGTCGGGGCAATCGTGGGCTCCCTGGCCGTGGGCCTCATTCACCACCCGAGACGTCAGTACCTGCTCGTCGCCGCCCTAGGGTTTGGGGTCACGTCGGCCGCCACCGCAGCGGCCCCCAATGTCGCCGTGGCCTGTGGCACGTTGCTCGTTTTGGGTGCGGCGGCATTTTGTTTTGTGACTCTGTGCTCGACCACCCTCCAGCTGCACAGCTCGAGTGCGTTTCGAGGCCGGATCATGGCGCTCTGGGTCTTCGTCTACCTGGGGACCACGCCCATTGGCAGCATCCTCACCGGATGGATCATCTCGGTCGGCGGCGCGAGAGTCGCGCTGCTCGTGGGCTCGGGAGCTTGCCTGGCTGCGGCAGTGCTGGCGGCTTTCGTCCGCACGCCAGCCAATCCCGACGAGGCACTCACGGACTTGACGCAGTGATGCTCGGGCGGCATGGAGCGGGGTTGCTGGTGAGCATCAACTCCCACGCCAAGGTGGCCGTCGCTGAATGCCACCCAGCCCACAATCGTTGGTCGCCAGGGCACGTGGGCCGGCTCGATGAGCTTGTAGGCCGTGGCGAGACCGGCCCCCGATGAGCCCGTTCCCTTGGCCGCTTTGATTCGCGGGCGCACCGTGGCGAAGGCAGAATCGATCGGGTCCTTGCTTTCAGGCGACCCAGAGTCGGCCGGGAAGGCGTAGAACCCCAGCTGCTTTTGTCGTTCAAAGCAATACCAATAGCAAAAAGCAATACCAATAGCAATAGGACTGGGAAGGAAGAGGCTGCCTACTCGTTCCGCTGTGAGCAAGGCCATGACCGGAACCCCTTTGATCGGCCCGCCCGTGAACTCTCGACCCACGCGGTCTGCTACATCGAGCCAGGCTCGATGTAGCTATTTTCCCGCCCGTGAACCGGCACCAGTGCCTCTGAGTAGCTGACCCAACTCGCTTACCAGTCTGGCGATCGCCCTGATCTCGGTTCTAAGTGGCCAGAGAGCGGAACAGTGGGGATGGACCCCTAGGGGTCCATCCCCACTACTTCTGGTCAACCAGCCGTGGTAGCTGAAGATGATGAGTTCGCGCTCAGTTACAGAGCACAGGCGGGTCCTGGGGCGGTCGAGGCGAAGGCCCGGCGGCGCTGCGGGGCGGCAGGCGCTACCGACGATTGTCCCCGCTGATCGTCCGATTCTCTTCACTGATCGTCGGGAGCCACTAAACCGATGACCGGGATCGCCGACCCGTGGCCACTTTCGCCAGAGGACATCCCGTTCGAGAGCCCGGCGGAGTTGCGCTATGCAGCCAAGCAGAAGGCCGCCCAGATCGTCGCCGCGGCGGACCACCACTGCGTGGCATTGACCGAGGACTCGATCACGAAGGTGGTCACTCTCGCTTCGTCGAGAGGATATATCCCGACCGCCAAAGTCCGGATCGGCGACAGGACCGTTATCGAGGTGGTGGACTCGGAGAGCTTCGCCGCCTCAATGGAGACATTTCTACGTGATGTCGCTTCCGGACGGGTGTCGCTTCCCGACGAGGTACCGCCCGGGTCAGCCGTATCGACACCACTCTGGCGTTGGGGACGAGGGATCAGGAAGTCGGCTCGACGGATCGTCCCTCAAAGCGTTGTTAGCCGAACGAGTCCGGAGCGAATGGTCGAGTTGGCCGCGAAGGGGCGTTTCCCGCCAGCGCAGCACCCCGGCGAGTTCGGTGGCCTCTTGCGCCTCGTGCGGGAACGGGCCCCGCATGTCCTTCTCGAGATTGGAACGAACTACGGCGGGACCACGTACTTGCTCTCACGCTACGCGCCGCCGGACGCGTCGCTCACGACCTGTGACATTGAGTGTAAGGTCAATCCCCTGCAACTCGAACGGGTCGGCCGTCGGGGCCAACGGATTCAGTTTCTACAAGTCGATTCGCACAGCGAGTCGGGCGCGCAGGCCATACGTGCGAGTGTTCCTACGGGCGTCGACTTCCTGTTTGTCGACGGTGACCATTCCTATGAGGGCGTCCGACAAGATTTCCTTGCCCTCGCTGATCTTCTCAGGCCTGGCGGTCTGCTCGTGTTCCATGACATCGTCGAGGACTACAGAACCCGCTTTCGGATCGCAACCAATGCGTACGTCGGCGGGGTACCGAGATTCTGGCGAGAGTTGCGGGATGTTTTGCCGCGCTCATTCGCGCCTCGGGAGCTGGTCGACGACCGCGATCAGGACGGCCTTGGCATCGGGGTTCTGATGTGTCCATATGTGCCCTCGCCCGGTCGCACCCTCGTCGAGGAGTACCTACAGCAGCTTCAGGCGCCACCCTCGGTCCCGAGCAGGCACCCCGGTTCGTGACGGCCAGGTAGGAACCGAGTCTCATGATGAACAGCAGAGCGCATGCTCAGATACAGTCTCTCCTGTTGGCGTAATCCCCGACCGCGATCCGAGCCATAGTAATTCGAGGCTGCGAGCGTTTCCCAGCCTACACTGACCCGCTCCCCAAGCGGGCGAGACGGGGAGCCTTCTACATGGCGCTCGGGTTGGCGTCAACTATCGGGTACACCGATACACGGCAGTCGTCGAGCGCTGTAAAGTGCCTGTTGATCAGCACCGATAGTCGCCTTGCTCAGGTCTTTGCCGATGACCGCGCGAAGGTCTTGGCATCTTCGGGGCCGTAGAGGCAACCCAGAACGTTGTCTAGGAGCGGTCTTCGAAGAGCACCAAGCAACGTGATCGAGAGCGCTTTTTCTTGCTCCGATCTGTCATCTCGTGTGCACTCCTCTTGGACCAGCCGTTCTGGGCTCACGTCCTTGGGTGGAAGGAAGAATTCGCCGGCTCGCCGAGACGCCTCGGCTAGGGAGTAACGATCGCAAAGTCTGGGTCAGGATTGTCCATCAGACTGATCAGTCTTCCGAGCACACTCCCGTCACCTGACATGTCGATCCCGTCGATCTGGCCGGCGAGCAGGAGCCCCAACAGTTGGGGTTTGGTCAGCGCCACCGTCAGATCCGCGCTGCGGTTCTCGGTTGAGGGAAAGTGGACGAGGGCACCGTTGCTGAGCTCCATGCGATAGTGCTCGTCAGCATCTGTGAGGTTCCAGTTCACAGTCAGGCGTTCGCTCCACGCCTTTGGCCCGTTGATCCGGATGGCGACCGAATCGAACAGTTGCGTGGTCGTCAGAGCCGGAGCGAGACCTGCACTGTTGACATCGGTGTGCTGGATTTTCTTGCTGCGCAGCTCCTGTGCACCCGTGAGGAAGCTGTTGCGCCAGGTGGCGTTTTCGGACCCAAAGCCGAGATTCTCCAGGACCGAGGCGAGCAGATCCCTGGCTTCCTGATTGTCCGGCTCTGCAAACACGGCGTGGCTGGCCAGCTCGGCGGCGAAACGTAAGTCGCCTCTCTCGAAGAACGCTTTTGCCTTGGACACCACCACGTCGACTCCTCCGAAGGCCTCGACATATCGCAATGCGGCTGCCTCCGGGGGGTGCTGCCAGAGGTGAGCCGGGTTCCCGTCGAACCAGCCGATGTAACGCTGGTAAATGGCCTTTGTGTTGTGACTGGTCGAGCCGTAGTAGCCGTGGGTGTGCCAGACTGCCTCCAGCTCGGGCGGCATCTCGATCATCTCGGCAATCTCGGCGCCGACGTAACCCTGGTTGATCAGCCGAAGAGTCTGGTCGTGGAGGTAGGCGTACATGTCGCGCTGCTGTGTCAGAAAGGTAATGATGTTCTCGGTGCCCCAAGTCGGCCAATGATGCGAGGCGAAGGCCACGTCGGACTGGTGGGCGAACAACTCAGTTGCTTCGGCGAGGTAGCGTGACCAGATTCGCGGGTCGCGCACCTGCGCGCCGCGTAGGGTCAGCAGGTTGTGCATGTTGTGCGTGGCGTTCTCGGCCATGCAGAGCACCCGCTTGTCTGGGAAGAAGAAGTTCATCTCCGCCGGGCACTCAGTACCCGGGGTGTTCTGGAACACGATCCTGACCCCGTCGAGGGTCTCCTCCTGTCCCGTGCGGGTGATGGAGAGCGTCGGCGCGATTAGGCCCGGGGTCCCGGTCGATCCTCCCGCACCCAGCCCTATCCCGAGAGTGCCGGTCGCAGACTTGGGTACGCCCACTGCTGCGTAGTAGTAGCTGCGACGAAGCATTGCCGTCCCCGCATAGACATTCTCCGAGACAGCGTGCTCCAAAAAATGCTCCGGCGCCACTATCGGAACGTCAGTATCGGCATCGACCACGCCGAGCACCCCGCCGAAGTGGTCCAGGTGGGCATGGGTATAGATAACAGCGGTGACGACGCGCTCCCCCCGGTGTTTGCGGTAGAGGGCGATGGCCGCCGCAGCGACCTCTTCGGAGATCAAGGGGTCTATCACGATGATACCGTGGTCGCCCTCGATGAGTGTCATGTTCGACATCTCGAACCCGCGGACTTGGTAGATGCCCTCGGCGACCTCGTACAGACCGTGCTTGGACGTGAGCTGGGCCTGCCGCCACAGGCTCGGGTTGGCGGTGTCCGGACATTCCGCGTCGAGGAAGCCCCAGGAGGCCATGTCCCAAACAACACGCCCGTCGGCTCCTCTGATCACCATCGGGTCGATGCTCCCTATGAAGCCACGATCGGAATTCTCGAAGTCACTCTTGTCGTTGAGGTCCGCAGTCACGGTTCTTCCTCTTTCTTCCTTGTTTCGGTCATGCCGGGCCAAGATCACGACTCCCGCCTTCCTCTTGGCGGCGTTTGGTCACATTGCGCGTTCGCACGAACAGAAAGGATCACCTAAATGGGGTGAGTGTCTGCGCTCAACCTATGGCCTGCCGCTCGGGTACTTGGGCGACCTCTTGGGTGGCGCCATCTTAGATGGGGAGGCCGTCCGGCCTCGAACGTATGCGCGATAAGAACTGCTTCCCGGGCATTGCGTAGTGGGGCTCATCTCCCTCGCTACCTCAGTTAGCGGCCACGTAGGGAGTGACGCGGGCCGCCAGTTCTGCGCTTGTTATCATCTCGAGTCGCCTGGGCGCCCGAAGCAGGAAAAGCGACGCGGCGAGCTTGCGGCCATCGAGCAGGTCGAAATCGTGCAGATAGAGGAGCCGGTAGGGCTGCGGACCTCGGGTCGCCGATGACCGTCTCCTTCCACGCAGCCGCCCCATGAGCGTGCCGGTGGTAGGTAGTTCGAGCAGATTGCCGATGTGCCACGGCGTGCTTGGCCCATAGCCTCGCGCCGCCTCGGGGTTTGGGTAGCTCAGCAGAAACGTGCGATAGGTGCAGTCGTAGGTGAACCCCCGCTCGTTCAACCAGGTGAATGCCGTGTCACTCACAGCCCACACTCCGGCCACGAACCCGTCGGGCCGGTGGCCGACGGCGCGCAGGTAGGCAAACCCTTCATCGAGACACCGGCGGACGTCCTCGCTCAGCATACTGGGCCGCCGAAATCCCCTCGTGTGACCGGGATCCCCGACCAGTTCGCAGAAGTGCGTATGCATCGCCACTTCATGGCCCCGGTCCACCAGTTCGTCCAGCTTCTTCGTAAGGTCGATGCCCAAAACTCGAGCCCGAAGTGGGTCAACAAAGAAGGTCACAGCGAATCCTCGGTGGGCCGACAGCGCCTTGAGGACCCGAGTAAGCCGAGACCAGACCAGATCCTCGTGTAAGCGCTCGGCATGGAAGGAGATCGTGGTGAGCATGTCGGGTGTCTCCTACTGGCTCGCAACATCTCAAGAAATCAGAATCCCGTAAGTGCCCCCCATCGTGGCCCAATCTCGGAGGACCGAACAGACTCTGTGCTCGCAATTATCCTTTGTTTCAAGAAATTAACACGACGCGAAACTCTCCTCCAAAAAAGCCTTCCGGTCGATACTCTTTGCGATATCGAGCAAGAGCAGCCGCCGGGCGAACAGGATGGAAATAGGGTGGGCGACGCTTGAGCGCCACGTGAGTGCAGCTTTCGCAAGACCTTCCTTGCTGTCGCCCGGCTAGGAGCCGAAGCCACCACGGACAACTCGTTCGGCGCGCGATACGTAGCAGCGGTGATTGAGAAGATCGATGACTAGACTGATTGGCTACGCGATGAATGCCGACCTCGGGCACGATAAGCATTATCCTTCGAAAGCGCTAAGGTTCAGCACCACCGCGGAACGCCTAGGAACATTCGGTGCAGGCAAACCCAATCACAACGAGTCGATCCAGCGGTCGAGTCTCCGTGTCGTCGTAGAAAGAATCTTCGGGTCGCGCAACGTGTTGGCCAGCAGGGCACTTCCTTGATATGAAGCGAGCAGATCGACAGCGAGATCCCGTGCCTGGCTGCCGTGACCCATTTCTCGGAATTGCTCTTCAGCCCAGCCGATGGTGACGAGCATCAGGTTGGCCACGGCGAAGTCGGGAGCGTCGAGGCGCTTGTCGATCTCAGAACACAGGCTGCCAAGAGGGCAGCCGTATTGAGCCACCACCTCGCTCTGGCCGCCGAGCTCGTGCACCAGGGCCTTTAGTCGAGCCTTGGGCGACCGGTGACCCGAATCGATCGAAGAGAGCGTCGTACGGACTTGCTGAACGTGCGCCTCAACCACAGCAGCGATCACGTCGTCTTTGGTTTTGAAGTAGTAGTAGACGTTGCCTGCTGGGACGTCGGCGAGCTGCGCGATGTCGGCCAGGGTCGTCCGTT
Organism: uncultured Acidimicrobiaceae bacterium; assembly: GCA_963794215.1. GTDB lineage: Bacteria > Actinomycetota > Acidimicrobiia > Acidimicrobiales > RAAP-2 > DATKRB01. Next base: position 366,660 of record CAWCCQ010000001.1, read on the forward strand.
CGATGCCGTGCTGATGAAGGAGCTGGGCGGCGGCGGCGGCCAGGCGGTCTCGCTTGCCTGGTCGCGCCTCGGCGGTTGCGGACTTCTGCCCCGATGAGTCAGTCATCTCACTTGTCCACCATAGCGGCAGAGCCGGACGGGGCGTTGCAATTCATGGGATTGCGGACGCCGGCTCGGGCGCTGTCTCCTCGCTGACCATAACCAGCGGAGCGGCCTCGCGGGTGTTGCCGATGCGCAGGCCGATCAGAGCGGCGGCGGCCATCATGGCGGCCCCGACCAGGAGGGCAAGGTGGTACCCGTCGTCTGAGGCCACGACGTGTGAAGTGCCCGCGGCTACCAAGCTGTCGGTGTGGGTGATTGCGACGGCTGAGAGGATCGCTAAGCCCAGGGCGCTCCCCACCTGCTGAGACGAGTTCAACAACCCGGCGGCCAACCCAGCCTTGTCCGTTGGCACTCCGGCGTTGGCCGCCGCGGTGACCGACACGAACACCGAGCCTGCTCCGAGGGACATGACGACGAACCCGGGGAGCAGATCGGTCACGTAGGAACCATGAAACGGCACCCGAGACACCCAGTAGATTCCCGCTGCCGCAACTAGGCAACCAGCCACGACGACCGGGCGGGTGCCAATGCGCGTGACCAGTTGGGAGGCCAGACCGCCAGCAATGGCGAACCCGGCGGTGATCGGAAGATAGGCGAGGCCGGCCTTGAGCGGCGAGTAGTGGAGGACCCCCTGCATGTACAAGGTGGCGTAGAAGAACATCGAAAAGAAGCCACAGAAGGCGATCAGCTGGGTGAGGTCGGCTGCTAGTGTCCTCCGCCGTTAATTCGTTGTAGAAGTGGACCGAGCTTTTCGAGGATCTGGTCGGCGGTCTTGGTCCAGAGAAATGGACTCGGGTTCTCGTTCCACGCTGCGATCCATGCTCGGATGTCGGCTTCGAGCGCGTGCACGGAACGGTGATCGCTGCGTTGGAGCAGATCCGCGGTGATGTAGGCGAAGAACCGTTCGACTTGGTTGATCCAACTCGAGTACGTCGGGGTGTAGTGCACGTGGAACCGGGGGTGCTTGTCGAGCCAGGCCTTCACTGCCGGGGACTTATGCGTGCCGTAGTTGTCACAGACGAGGTGGACATCGAGGCCGTCGGGGACAACGGTGTCGATCTTTGCGAGGAACTTCTTGAACTCGATGCTGCGGTGTCGGCGGTGCAGGCTCGAGATGACCGACCCATCGGTGGTGTTGAACGCCGCGAACAAGCTCGTCGTGCCGTGGCGGAGGTAGTCGTGCGTGCGCTTCTCGGGCATGCCCGGCATCATGGGAAACGCGGGCTGGGAGCGGGCGAGCGCTTGGACCTGGCTCTTTTCGTCGACGCAGTAGACAACGGCACCGTTGGGGGGGTTCAAGTACAACCCAACGACGTCGTAGACCTTGTCCACGAACAGGGGGTCGTTGGAGAGCTTGAACCCTTCGGCTCGGTGGGGCTTCAGCTCAAAGGCCTTCCAGATCCGCCCGACCGTCGAAGCCGACAGACCGGACCGCTCGGCCATCTTCGACCTCGACCAGTGCGTCGCGTGCTCAGGCGTCGACTCGAGCGTCGTGACGACCACGTCTTCGACCTGCTCGGCGGTCACCGTTGGTGGCCGCCCCGGGCGGGGATCATCAACGAGACCGTCCAAGCGGGACTCGACAAAGCGCGCTCGCCACTTGCCGACCGTTGGCTGGGACACTCCCTCGTGCTCGGCAACGGCTTTGTTCGACAAGCCCTGCGCACAGCCGAGGATGATCCGCGAGCGCAACGCCAAGGCCTGTGAGGACTTGTGTCGTCGAGCCCACCGCACAAGCTGATCGTGCTCCTCGGCCCTAAGTACGAGTAACGCCGTCGGTCGACCAGTCCGTGCCATGCACCATCGTATCACACTTATATAACTAATTAATGACGGGCGCTACTAGTAGCCCTTTGACCCGGAGAATTGCGATGGGTAGCAGCGGGTTTCGGCTTCGCAGCTCGTTGATGGCGAACGCGACCAGCAAGAACGCCGAAAGACTCAGCGTGGCAATGGTCTGGATCGACCCCCAGCCAACGATGGGTGCCCGGATCAGGCTGTAGACGAGCACGAGCATGCCTCCAGTCACCAGGACGGCCCCTTGCGGATCGAACGAGGTCTCGCCGCCCCGTAGCCCGGGGTCGCTGGTGAGCAGAACGAACGCCCCCACCGCGACGAGGACGCAGATCGGAGGGTTGACGAAGAAGACCCAGCGCCATCCGGGCCCGGCCGACAGCACGCCACCGAGGAACACGCCAGCCGCCGCCGCCATACCGCTGATGGCACCCCACACCCCAAGGGCGGTGTTGCGATCCTTCCCTTCGCGAAAGCTGGTCGTGAGCTCCGACAGCGCGGCGGGAGCCATCAATGCTGCACCGATTCCCTGAACCAGCCGCGCGGCGACGAGGAGCCCCGAATCCTGCGCCAAGCCGGCAGTCAAGGAGGACAGAGCGAAGATGCCCAGACCGATCAGCAGCATGCGACGCCGCCCAAGTAGGTCGGCCAAGCGGCCCCCAAGAAGAAGGAACCCGCCGTAGGTGAGGATGTAACCGCTCGCCACCCACTGCAGGTTCTGCTGGGAAAAGTTCAGGGCATGCTGGATGGACGGCAGGGCGACGTTGACGATCGCGGAGTCGACGATGTCGAGGAACTGGACCGCGCATAGCAGTACCAACGTGAGCGCACCAAGTCTTGATCGAAGAACCAGCCGTGAATGTGCCTGTGGGGTGAGTGGCCCCTGCCCGAGTTCCATTTCCGAACGCTCCTGAAGTGAGGTGACTCACTCAGTATCTGTGGCTTCGGATTCTGGAGTCAAGTGAGTCCGCTGACTCAGCGTCTGCATCAGCACCTTCGGGTACACGCATGGCTCCGTCCCGGGGGCCGTTGCGGGGTGCCCGAGACGGGTCAACCGAGTGAGCCGACAATGCAAACCAGCGGCCAAGGGCTCCCGGCGGCACCGAACTCCTCCCATAGATCTGGCCGACGAGATCAGGCAAGCTCGGCGGCGAAGCTAACCAGAGCAGAGATGTCGTGGCTGGTGATACCAGTCCGGGGCGACGTCCTGACCAACAGGGCCGGAGCCGGATGTCGGCTCACAAAATCGGTGACGTCCTGGCCGAGGTCGTCATCAACCCAGGCGAAGGGGCGTTGGCCGACAAACTCCGTTACGGCTTGGAGCTTGTACGTCTCCGCAGTTCCGCCACGGTCAAAGGAGATGTAAGGGAGTGGCGGCAGGCCGAGTGCGGGACCAAAGACCCTGTTCGCATCCTCCTCCCACATTGTGGCCCAGACGAGCTGGAAGCGAGATGAGAGGCGATCGAGCCACGAAGGCAGAGCAGGGTCGACACCCTCGATGTCCGCGACGAAGAGAAGGTGCTCGGCTGCGGACACTATCGGCGAGAGAGCGCCGTCGATGTCGAGTAGCAAGAGGGGGCATTCCACGTGATGATCCGGTCTTTCTCTACTTCCTATTCGATGACGTCGCTGCGAAGGGAGACACCCGTCACCTCACATGATGCCAGCTGGACGGCGTCTGGCCTGCGACCCGCTTGCCCGTCGAAACCTGCCACTTGTAGAACTCCCGGCCGGGAAGATGCGCCGCCGCGTTGGTCCTGGCCAGGTCGAAGGAGCAGGAACGGCCTATGAGGACCGAGCAACGGCATGAAGCCGCTCTGGCCTGATCGGGACCAGCGCCGTAAGACCGCTCCGTCCACCAGAACGGCGGCCCCTGGGACATGCGTTACAGACGATACGTCGCTCTTATCGCTAGTAGCTCACGTCGCCGCCGCCTGATCAGCGCACCGACACTTCGCAGGCAACGATAGGGGTTGGGCATCGCAAGAAGCGACGGTGCCCGGTGATTGCCCCGGACGCCTGTCGCGGCAATTACTACCTCGTTGCTGCACTACTTCCTTGCTGCCCCAGCACCCTAGAATGGCGTCGCCTGTTCGGTCTCGGGGCGCGCGCTGGGGCAGCGCCGCCCGATCCCCGTCAACGTTTCCGGGCGATCACGAACTGGTGGTCGCTGCGCACGCGGTAGATGCCACGCTCGTCGCGGCCAGCCTCGAGGGCATCCATGATCTCGCGCCGAACCACGTCGGCGTCGGGACCTCGGAGCGCCGGCACCGAAGGTCCGATGCTCGAGACGGCCCGCCAGGCAACATCCGCGTCGGGCCACTCGACGACCGAAACCCGAGCGCCCCGCTCAGTGACGACGAAGCCGGCTGCCTCGAGCATCGCCTCGGCGACGCCCGGTGTGGCGATGTCGTTCAGCCGCTTCATCGACCCGTGGTGCGCCTCGGGTGAATGGCGGGCGAGCGGGCGGAAGATGCCGCGGATGTCGAGCGGCGGCCCCTCGCCCCAGAAGCTGATGCCCAGCGGCGCGCCGGGCTTGAGGACCCGGAACGCCTCGTCGAGCGCTTCCTCGCATCCGCCCCAGATGCCGTTGATCGAGATGGCGGCGTCGAACGAGGCATCCGGCCACGGCAGCTCGAACATGGAGCCGAGCCGCAGATCGGCGTCGGGCGTACGGGCGGTCGCCACGGCGAGGAGCTCGGCCGAGGCATCGACGCCCGAGACCGTCGCCCCCATGCCAGCCGCGAGGCGCACGGCGAGGCCGGACCCGCAGGCGACGTCGAGCAGGCTGGTCCCCGGCCCGACGCCCACCCGCCCGAAGATCGCGACGAGCACGTCGATTGCATAGTGCTCGTACAGGCAGGCCCAGTCGGCCGCTCGGTGGCCCCACGCTTCGCCGGCCGCCCGCCAATCGTGCCCGTCACCGGGCTCAGCGCCGTCGTTGGTCTCGGCTGCTTCGCCGGTCCGTTGGGGTTCTGCTCGCATCGCCATGGACCGCATCGTGCACCAGGCGGGCGCCAGAAGTCCTGAAGATTGGTTGAAGATGGCGCGACTGCTCGTTCGTCAGCTGATCTCCATCCCGGCTCCAAGACTCCGGCGCCGCGTCGGCGGAAAGTGATCGCTGTGGCCGGGCGAGCGCCCGCCGCGATCACAAAGGAGGAGTGGCGATGACCACCACCGATACCCCGACCGTCGACAACGGCGTGAACGTCGAGGCGCTGCGCGGCGCCCGCGAGGCGCTCACGAACCACCCCGAGGCCGCCAGCTTCCAGTGGCGGGCGAGCTGCGAGTGGGTGCGAGGGACCCACAGCCGCACCACGATCACCGACTTCTCCGGCCTCGGCGCGGAGCACGTGCACCGTCAGGCCTACACGGTCGACGCCGACCACCCAGAGGTCTTCGCCTCCGAGGACAACGGTCCCACCCCGCCCGAGATCGCGCTCGCCGCGCTGGCATCGTGTCTCACGGCCGGTGTCGCGACGGTGGCGTCGAACCGCGGCGTCCAGCTCCATTCCGTGAAGGCGACCGTCACAGCCGGGATGGACCTGCAAGGCATCCTCGGCATCGACGGTGATGTACGCAACGGCTTCGACCAGGTCACCGTGACCTACGACATCGACGCCGACGCCAGTCGGGCGGACCTCGAGGCGATCCTCGCCCAGTCCCAGAAGCGCTCGGCCGTCTTCGACATCATCACCAACCCGACCACCGTCCAGGTCTCCCTCGCCTGAGCGGGCTGCGGACCGGATCCCGAGCACTGAGCTGCCACGACGATGCGAGCGATGCGGGTGACGGTCGTCGTCGTTGGCGCCGGGCAGGCCGGTCTGGCGATGAGCCGTCACCTTGCCGCTCGCGGGGCTCGACCACGTCGTGCTCGAACGCGGCGAGGTGGCATCGTCGTGGCGCACCGAGCGCTGGGACTCGCTCAGGCTGCTCACCCCGAACTGGATGTGCCGTCTGCCGGGGTACCAGTACGAGGGGCCGGACCGCGACGGCTACCAGACGGCGGCGGAGACCGCCGGCTGGCTCGAGGCCTACGCCTGCCGCACCGGCGCCCCGGTCCGCACGCAGGGTCACGGTGCTGCAGGTGCGGCGGACGGACCGGCGGCTTCGAGGTCGCGACCGACGACGGCTGCTACCTCGCCGCGGCCGTCGTCGTCGCGGCGGGTGCGTCGAGCGACCCGCGGGTCCCCGCGGTCGCGGCCGAGCTGCCCCGCCGGATCAACCAGGTGACCGCCATGCGCTACCGGAGCCCCGCACAACTCGACGCCACGGGCGACGTGCTCGTGGTCGGTGCGTCGGCCTCGGGCATCCAGATCGCGGACGAGCTCCGACGCTCAGGACGTGGCGTCACCCTTGCGGTCGGCGAGCACGTCCGGCTCCCGCGCACCTACCGAGGCCGCGACATCTACTGCTGGCTGGCGGCGATCGGCCAGCTCGATGAGCGCTACGACGAGGTCGAAGACATCGAGCGGGCGCGCCGCCACGCCTCGGTGCAACTCGTCGGCAACCCGACCCGGATGCCGCTCGACCTCAACGCGCTCTCCGCCGCCGGCGTCGACCTCGTCGGCCGGCTCATGCGGGTGTCTGGCGCAGGTGGCGCAATTCTCCGGCGCCCTCGCGAGCCTGACGGCGAACGCGGATCTGAAGCAGGCGCGCCTCCTCCAGCGCATCGACGACTTCGTCACCGAGCACGGGCTCTCGGGCGAGGTCCCCGGGCCCGACCGGCCGGCGCCGACCCGCCTCGGTGCGGTACCCACGGAGATCGACCTCGAGCGGTTCACCACCGTGATCTGGGCAACCGGGTACCGCCCCTCGTATCCGTGGCTGGACCCGGCTGCCTTCGATCGCCGCGGCCGGGTCGCGCACGACGGTGGCGTCTCCCCGGTTCCGGGGCTCTATGTTCTCGGGCTCCCATTCCTCCGGCGACGACGCTCGAACCTGATCGCGGGGGTGGGGGACGACGCGGCCGAGTTGCTCCCGCACCTACTTGCATACCTCCACGGCGCAGGTCGCCCCCGGGCCGAACGCCGATCCGGGCGCTCAGTCGTCGAGAGGGCGGGCGAGCAGCGCGTTCCGGACCCGATGGACCACCGCATCGACGGGGCGTGACGACCCGATCGCCGCGAGTTCAGCGGTGCGGGCTTCGCCGAGCCCACTCTCGAGCTCGTCACGAGTGGCGAGCGCCACGTCGCGCAACCTTGCCGACATCGGCGTGACGCCGAACATGAAGTGCGCCTCGATCGCTCCGATCAGTTCCACCGCCAGCTCCGCTTGGCCGATGCGGTGCAGCGCGATGACACAGCGCGAGAGCGTGTGCCACTGCTGAGCCCACTCGCCGGAGCGGTACCAAAGGTCGACGGTCTCCGCTAACCCCGCGCAACCGCGTTCGAGATCGCCGAGGTGGACGAGGAACCCGCACGCCTCGGTCAGCGCGAACGCGCCCATCCACCGGTTCCCCGCCATCCGTGCGAGTTCGTCCGCCCTGAGGAAGGCCGCCAGCGCTCCCTCGTCGCTGCGACTGGCGAAGCCTTCGGCGACAGCGACCGAGGCGAGGTCGGTCGGGCTGCCGGTCACGGCGGCGAGCACGCGGGCGCGGGCGATGTAGTTGGCGGCGCCCTCGAGATCGTCGTTGGCGCTCATCCCGACCGCCCCCATGTAGCACGCGTGCACGATCCGCGACGCGACGCCGGACGCCTCCGCCAACTCCACCTGGCGTTCCGAGGCGTGAAATGCGCCGACGTCGTCATTCAGCACGAGCAGCGTGTTCCCGAGTGCCCGCTCCGCGAGCCCGCTCGGCTCGACGCCGTGAACGTCCTCCAAGGCGCGAGTCTCGTGGGCCAGGGCGACCGCGAGCTCGAACTCGCCGCGGACCCACGCGCCGTATGCACGGACGCCCGTGAGCAGCGGCGCCAGGGGGTGCTCGAGCACATCCTCCGCCCGAGCAGCGGCATCGGCCCAGGCGAAGAGCTCATAGCGCATGGCCCGCATGGCGAACTCCCGTGACGACACGATGAGCCCGATCGCGGTGTCGAGGTCCCCAGTCTCGAGGGCGAAGCGCTGCGCGGCGCGCAGGTCAGCGAACGACGCGTCCGCTACTTCGATCGCCTGCGGCTCGCCTGGCGTGCGAATCTCCTCCTCGACGAAGCGCGCCAGCGCAGCGAAGCGCGCTGCATGCGATCCGAAGACCTCCGCACGACGGTCGTAGCTCATGCGGCTCCGGCCGTACTCACGAAGCGTCTCGAGCAGCTCGTAACGGGTGCCGCCGCCGGCGGGCCGGCGAACCGACACCATGGAGCGCTCGACAAGGCGTGTGAGCAAGTCGAGCGCGTCGCCCGAGCGGCACGTCGACTCGGCCGACGCGAGGTCGAAGGGCCCGGCGAAGACGGCGAGGGCGCTGAACAGCTCCTGCTCCTCGGGAGCGAGGAGGTCGTAGGACCAGCTGATGGCGTCCTCCATCGTCCGGTGGCGGGGGTCGCCCCCGCGGCGGGAGGCCTTCAGCAGACCGAAACGTTCATCGAGGCGAGCCGCGATCTCTGCGAGGTCGATCGTCCGGGCCCGTGCGGCTGCGAGCTCGATCGCGAGCGGGATCCCATCGAGGCGCCGGCAGATCTCGACGACCGAACTCGCGTTCTGCTCGCTGAGCTCGAATCCCGGATCGGACGCGCCTGCTCGCTCAACGAAGAGCGCCACCGCCGGGGCGCTGTCGAGGCCACCCCCGGCGAGGGCCCCGGCCCCGGCGTCTCCGGTCGACAGGGGATCGACCGACCACACCTGTTCACCTGGGAGCCCGAGCGGCTCGCGAGAGGTCGCCACGATGGAGACGGCCGGCGCCTCCCGGACGATGCGGCCGGCGAGGGACGCAACCGGCTCGACGAGGTGCTCGCAGTTGTCGAGCACGACGAGTAAACATCGCAGCCGCAGCGTCTCGATGATTGCGTCCCCAATCGAGCTGCCACGCCGGAAGTGGACGTCGATCGCCGTCGCGACGGCCTCGAGTGTGGCGTCCTCGTCGCCGACGGCAACGAGCTCGACCAGCTTCACTCCGTCGGGATATCGGTCCGCGATGCGGCGCGCCAGTTCCAAGCCCACCGACGTCTTGCCGACACCCCCAGGACCGACGAGGGTGATAAGTCGGTGCTCCCGGAGGGCTGCCGCGAGGCGCTCGAGGAGCGACTCGCGGCCGATGAGTGTTTGCATCGCTGCGGGGAGCGTCGGTTGTGGCGGTGGCACCGGCGCCCCGCGTTCGGGAGCGGGCCGCTCGAGCGTCTCCACCGTCGCGATGAACTCGTAGCCCTTGCCGTGGACGGTTCGGATGATCGCCTGGCGGCTGCCGTCATCCCCGAGCGCCTGGCGCACCGACTTGATGCGCGTAGTGAGCGCCGACTCGCTCACGAAACGGTCGCCCCAGACGTCGTCGAGGAGCTGCTCCTTGCGGACGACCTCACCCCGGTGCTCGACGAGGTAGCAGAGCAGGTCGAACGCTTGCGGCTCGAGCTTCACCTCCCGACCGTCGCGGCGAAGGGTGACCCGGGCGACGTCCAGCTCGCAGTTGGCAAAGCGAAGGATCACCGGCGCACGTCCCCGACGCTCTCGTCGATAGTCTCGCGCATCGGACCGCTCCCAGATACCCGAGGCATCGAAGTCTCACCTCTGGTGTCGGTTGCTAGTTTGCTTGATCCTGGGTCTCTCGTCTGGGCCGACTCGCTGGCAAGGCAGTGGGGCGAGGTCCGATAGGTCGAACGCACCGACTCGGTGCCAGCCACGGGCCGAACTCTGCGAGGAACTCCCACGACGTGAGTCGATAGGGCCTCAGGTCAGGCCGACGAGGGTGTCGGCGAGAAGTCCAGTCTTCGAGAGGAACGGCGAGTGGCCGCAGTCGAGCTCGATGGGGCTCATACCGAGCAGCGCAGGGATCACATGTCGGGACCAGGTGGGGTTGATCACGGGGTCGTGTGAGCCAATCACCGCGCTGGAGGGGACCCCGGGCCACGACCCTAGCGGGGTGGTCTCCTCGGTGATCTTCCAGCACTGGCCGCGCAACTGTCCGGCGGCCCACCAGGCGACCTCGGGTGGGCAGTCTGCGAAGAACCAGGCCGCCGCGACTTCGGGGTGCCAGCGAGTCGCCCCCGTCGCGTCGGTGTAGGCGCCGTCCGCTGGGCCGGGGAGGACCATGTCGGGCTCGACCTCAGTAATGCTGTCGTGGGCTCGTCCCGGTCGGGGCAGCATGGCGCACAGGTAGACGAGCCGTGCGACCGGACGTCGTTGGGCAACGAGCGGGATGGTGAGCCCGCCGAGGGAGTGGCCGACGACGATGAGGTTCTCGTCGCCGGCGGCGAAGGCGTCCACGGCGGTGTTGGCGTATTCCAACGCGCCGGCGTCGGGATCCTCCGAGGGCAGGTCGACGGCAAGGCCGTGGTGGCCGCGTCGTTCGAGCTCGTCGATCAACGGCTGCCAGCACCATGCGCCGTGGTAGGCGCCGTGCACCAGCCCGAAGGTCGTCATGGTGGGGGATCAGCGCTTGGCGTAGTCGGCAAAGCCCTGCCAGTCGATGACCATGCATGGCTCGTCGCCCACGATCCAGGCGTCGTGACCCGGTGCCATGATGGCGAAGTCGCCGGGACCGTGCTCCATCTCCTCGCCGTCGTCGCTGACGACCTTCATCCGCCCAGACACGAGGTAGCAGGTGTGCGCGGCCTCGCAGCTGTCGGTCTTGGCGATGGGCTTGACGTGCTCGGACCAGCGCCAGCCGGAGTTGAAGGTGGCCCGGCCGACTGGACCGGCCTCCAGGTTCACCAAGTGCAAGCTGGCCGCTATCGCCCTCGAACGGGCGGACCTCTTCAGGCTCGTCGAAGCTCTTGCGGAAGAGTGCTGGCATGACGTTTCCTCCTAGCCGTGTCTTTGGGTGCTGAGATGGAAATTCAGCGTGCGGGCTCGTGTGACGAACCCCTACACGATTTGCTCGACGGGAGTGTCGGCAAGGCGTCCCCATTCGGCCCACGACCCGTCGTAGACCCGGACGCTCGGGCGTCCGAGGAGCTGGGTAAGCACGAACCATGCGGTGGCGGCGCGCCCTCCGATTGTGCAGTAGGTGATGACTTCCCGCTCGGTGTCCCAGGAGATGGAAGAGAAGAGCTGACGCAGCTCCGAGGGTGAGCGGAAAGCGCCGCTGGCGTCGTAGAGATCGCCGACGGGCTGGTGCACGGCGGTAGGTATGTGCCCGGCTCGGCCGCCGGTTTCCATGCCGCCTGAGGGCCAGAACCGCTCCCCGTCGAACTCGGCCTCAGAACGCACGTCCACCAGGATCGTTTGGGGGTGGTCGATGGCGTCCTCAACGAGTTGACGGTCGGCGCGAACTCGCGGGTCGCCGTCCCCAATGTTGTAGCGGCTAGAAGTCGGACGCGACACGTCAGTCGTCCAGGGGTGGCCTGCGGCCCGCCAAGTGTCCCGGGAGCAGTCGAGGAGGCGAACATCGCGATGCCCGAGGAGGGTGAGCAGCCAGAACCCCAAGGCGGGGGCGTAGCCGTAGAAGACGACAGTGGACTCAGGCCCGATCCCCGAATGCGAGAGCAGCTCCTCCAGGGCGGCCGGGCCGGCCAGGCGGTACTCGAGGTCCTTCAGGTCGGAGTACACGTTCCACAAGACGGCGCCGTCGATGTGCCACTCGTCGTAGGCAGCCGAACTGACGTCCACCTCCACCACCCGCACCGCAGCGTCCTCGAGGTGCGACGCCAGCCACTTGGCGTCCACCAGCACGCCCCGCCTGTCGGCCGCTTCGAACGTGCTCGCATCCTTCTGGCCACTGGTCATTGCCCGTCCTCCCCTGCTGGCCGATCCTCTTCTCCCGAGGTTCTATGACGACGGCGTTGGGACAACATTGGCGCAACCTTGGTGTCAGTGGCGGCGAGCCTGAGGCCGGGCCGGGTCCGGCGTCGTTGCAACGCAGCATCGACTGGCCGACGCCTGGGGGCGTTCGACTCGGATAGCCAAGTTCCGACGGACCGACCTGAGACCGCTGGGCCGACTCCGTCAGGGCTCGACCAGTCTGCTGCCAGGGGCGTTCTGTCCGCTGATCCGGCGGCTACCCGACCGCAACGTCAGCAAGCGTACGGAGCTTCCGCGGCGCTATTCGGTCTGGATCCAGCCGCGCAGATCGTCGGGGCTGACGCTGTCGAGCAGGGCCGGGTGGTCGGTGGCCATATGACCCCGGATGACCCCGATCACCTGGTCATCGCTCTCCCCGCGGCCCACGAAGCCGCACTCACACCGGATTGTCTTCGCCATCGGCTCTTCCTCCTCGCCTCGTTGGCATCGTATTGCCAAGATATTGGCGTGACCTTGGCGTGTCCGAGTCCGTTGCGCATCCAGATTTGTGGCCGACTGACCATCGAACGTGACGGCCGGCGCCTCGAGCCGGACCTACCGGGGCGTCAGGGACGGCTGCTGTTCACCTACTTGGTGGTCAACCGGCACCGCCCGGTCCCACGCGACGAGCTGGCCGAGGCGCTCTGGCGCGAACCCGATCCCGCCGCGGTCGACGCCCGGCTCAATCCCCTGCTCTCCAAGCTTCGCCGGGTATTCGGCCCCGACGCCGTCGAGGGACGCTCGACCCTAGCCTTGCGGCTGCCAGGGGCCTGGGTCGACCTCGAAGCCGCGGTGGAAGCCATTCACCGGGCCGAGTCCGCCGTCGTCCAGAAGGAATGGACCCGCGCCTGGGGGCCAGTGCTCACCGCCCTGTTCGTGGCCGAACGCTTATTCCTCCCCGGTGAGGACGCTCTGTGGATCGACGAGGTCCGCCATCAGCTTGAGGTGCTACACCTGCGGGCCCTGGAGGCCTACGCCGCGACCGAGCTCGGCATCGGCGGCACCGAGCTGGCCGGAGCCGTGCGCGCCGGTCGCCAGCTCGTCCGCCTCGCACCGCTGCGAGAAAGTGGGTACCGCTACCTCATGGAAGCGCTCGCCGCCGAGGGCAATCTGGCCGAAGCCCTCCACATCTACTCCCAGCTCGGCGACTGCCTGCGCGAGCAGCTCGGTGTCTCACCCAGCCCGGCAACCCGGCAGATCTACGAGCGCATCCTCGCCTCTACCTGAGGCCTCCTCGCCCGGCTCGCAGAGCCGCGCTCGGCCTCGGAGTGCCTCGAGGTGTCGATGATCTGCCCGGCGTATTTGCCGAAGATCGGCGCTCCAGCAAGCCGCAAGGCGGTGCCGAAGAGGCGGCCTCGGATGGTGTACTTGAACCGAGGCGCCCACGTCATCTCCACCCGGGACCCTTGCGGCGCGGCGAGGGCCGTGATGGTCCAGCTGCTCTGGGGGGCGTAGACGTTGGAGTCGGTCACCGTCGCAATGGCAGACCCGGGGGTGGACCAGTCCTAGCGGCATCGTTCCCAGTTGATGCCGATGCCGGTTCCGGTTCCCTCGGTGACATCGGCGTGGTTGTCGCCGATGCTGTGCACCTCGAAGAGCTCGGCTTCGACTGCGGGGAACACGTCACCACGCCGTTCGGTCAAGTCGTGGGCGGCTTCGAGGAGGCGGGCGGGAGCGAGCAGTCGGAGGTGAACCTGAGCGTGCGCATCGTCTGCCCCGTCGGCGTCAGCTCCACCGCTCGAGGAACTCGACCATGAGCTCGACGAGCGGCGGGGTGATGATGTGGCCTGTGGCGGGCACGACGGCAAGTTCACCCTCGGCGAGCGCCCGATACGCGCAAACGCCCGCGTCGACCGAGCAGAACTCGTCGCGGTCATCGACGATGATCAGGGTCGGCGCCGTGATGGCGCCCAGATCGGGCGTGGTACAGCCGGTCGGCTGCGTCAGGCGGGGAAAGCCGAGGCGCAGGTACTCCTTCCAGTGGTCTTTGCCCTGGCCGCTGTCCTCGTCGGCCTTCATGAGCTCGAACGCGCCCTGCATCTCGGCGGACTGCGAAAAGAAGCGGGCGGCGGCATCGGGATCTGCATGGGTCGCCTCGGCGCTGCCCCCGAGCATCTGTCGCATCGTGGCGATCAGCGTCGGGACCACAGACGGGTCGAATGCGTCATAGCCGGCATGGTTGGCCGATCGCCCGCACGGATCCCGGGTGGCGGATCCCCAGGACGCTCGCCGTGATCCCACCCTCACTGAAGCCGGCGACGAGGGGCCGGTCGAGGCCAAGGGCATCGACCAGGGCGGCAACGTCGTCGGCGAGAAGGTCGAAGGTCACAGTGCCGCCGGAGTGAACGGTCCGCCCGGCGCCGCGGTTGTCGGGCGCGATGACTCGAAAACGTGCCGACAATGTCGCCATCTGCGAGGCGTACGAGATGGGAACGCCCGTCCAGATCGGGTTGGTCGAAACCACGCCCCATGGAGGAGGACGAGCGGCTCGCCCTCGCCCGCCTCGAGGTAGTGGATGTCGATGCCGTTGGCGTGAACAGAACGAGGTTCGGTCTGCGGGAGGTCTGCGGTGGCTGTCATGTCCGTCTCCTTAGTGTGGTCTTCGCTGACCATACGGAGATCCAAGTCACGCCACATCGGGCATTCACCCGATCTTTTGCGGCGGGCCCTCCGGAAGACCTGGCTGGGGACCGACGTCCGTCATCAGGCCGTATCTCATTGCGAACAGTGTGGCCTGGGCGCGATTCGACGCCCCGATCTTCGTGTAGATGTGCTCGACGTGGCTCCCGGTCGTCTTCGACGAGACGTGGAGAGTGCGGGCAATCTCTTTGTTCAACAAGCCGCGAGCGACGAGCCGCAACACCTCGACCTCGCGGCTCGTCAGTCCCGACGGCCACTCCTTCCGCCGCCGGACCCGATGGCCTGCGGCGCGCAGGACGGAGTCTGCCGCGTCGCCGTCGAGGCGGCGGGCCGCAACTTCACCCCGCAACTCTCTCGCCGCCTCCTCAGGCGAGCGAGCCGGACGGTGGGGTCGGCTCTCGGTGAGCGCCTGATAGACATCGGCGGCCGCGAGGATCCGCCCAGTCGGTGCGATGGCATCCCCCGACAGACCACGCGGGTAGCCCGAGCCGTCGAGGCGCTCGTGGTGCAGCGCGGCGAGGGTGCCGAGGGGGGCGAGTGCTGGCGAGAACGACAGCATGCGCTCCGTGAGATAGGGGTGCAGTCGGACCCGCTCGACTTCCGACTGGCTGAGCAGTCCCTGTTTGTCCCAGATCGCGTTGGACACTCCAAGGTGGCCGAGGTCCTCGACCAGCGCGCTGCGCCGCAGTGTCGTCACGTCTTCGGCGGGGAGGCCCGCCGTCCCGGGCCACCTCGGCGGCAAGGTCAGCGACCGCGGTCGCATGGCCCAGCTGCTCGGCCAAGCGAAGGGCCACGAGACAGGTACGCACCATGTGCTCCATCGGTTGGCCCAGACCTAGATCCGTACCCAGCGACAGGAGCGCGACCAGCTCGGCAAGGCCCAGGTCACGATCGTTCCCCGATGCCATATGCAAACCGTAGAGGAGGTAACTCGCGCTGGGTGGCCTGGGAGCGAGCACATCGGCGGACGAGGGATACGAATCGGATTGGGTGACGTTCCATCCGCACCGGGCCGCTGGGCGCGTTGCACCAAGCTGGGTTCGGGCCTGCGAATGACGGGCTACCGAAGATCGGGGTCCAGCAGTGGCCACAACTCGCGTGTCGCCCGCCTCGCCGGCACTCGGGCCCAAGCTGGGGGGGTTCCCCATCGACAGTTGCACCGAGCATGACCGCACGACCGCGTAGCCAATGACCCAAACTCCGCGGTCTACCTGAGCCTGATCGGCTACCGATCGACAACCTCGGGGCGTCGAACCGCTCACAGCCGGGCCCTTTACGCTTCGCTGTACGAGTCGGCGATCAGCTTCTCCAGGCTCAACCGGGCCGGCCCTGTGTTCTCTCGATAGCGCTTCATGAGTGCCAGCTTCGGCGGGTCGGTGTGATCGATCCTGCTTGCCGCTCCCATGACGGGATCCAAGCGTGACCCAACCATTCGATCGCGAAGCGACGGAAGTTTGGACCAATGTCGTCGAGCGTTCATATCTAGCAACATATTGCGAGGCACGTCTGTGAGTTCCCCGCTAACAGGGATCGGATGGCAGATGAGGTTCTTGGCGTCGTCATCCAGCTGTTCCAACTCCACAAAAGCGATCAACGTTGCGCTGTACGTCGGTTGCGCGCCGTAGATGACGTACTGCAGGGTGATCCGACGGTCGTCGAAGACTGGAACGGGTGGACGGTTGCGAAGACCCGCAGCGGAGCAATCGATATAAAGCGAGTCCGGAGCAGTCGACACGTTTCCCCCCTCTAGGGTGATCTCGTTCCGATCGAGGCGAACGACGTGACCCAGTCGGACGACGTGTTTCACCTGGCGGAGTGCTTCGAGTTCACCCCCTGTCACCGTCGCGTAGCGAAACATGGTGGGCCAGCAGTCCTCGTCGATCCGGAGCAGTTGACCCGCGCCTTCCAGCCTGACGAACAGATCCTCGACCGATTCGGCCTGCGCCATGACTTCGAGCTGCGTGGCGAAGCTCCCCAAGGTTCGCTCGAGGAAATCCTCCCCACCCTGAACATTGGCCCGGTCCACGAACCAAGCGTCGCGTGGCCGAACCCAAGTAATTAGTGATGGATCAAGGCCTTGACCAAGGAGCCATAGACAGGCGTCGACCCCTGTCTTGCCCGAGCCGATGATCACGTAGCCGGCATGTGGATGGTCGATGTTCGTCAAGTCGTTGACCGGGATGAGCGAGGTTCCAGGCGCAGCGGTGTACGTCGGGCGGTGCGTCGAGGGAACTTCTGAGCCCAGGTAGGACGCGTCGACGACCCGTTTCGCGCGCGTGTAGTTCGATGTGCTCACCGGTGACCAACGAAGTTACTTGCCCATTTGGGGAGTACTCACTCATCGGGAAGTAGCGAACCCGGCCCGACGCCAGGAACTCGTCGCGCATTACTTGGTCGAAGTAGGCACGCACCTCGTCGCCTGAGGCCAGCTCATACAATCCCGCGTTCGGTCCGCTGTCATCCTAATTGGCCTCGGCCGAGCAGCTTCGAATTCACCCCGTAGTACGCCGCCGGAGCGTGAAGCCGAACAAAGGAATAGGCGTCGTTCCAGTGCCCGCCGGGATGCGCCCGCTTGTCAACGATGGCGATGCTTGCTTCGGAATCGCTCACCATGACGTCAGTAAAGGCCATGCCGACTGCACCAGCTCCGATGACCACGTAGTCGGCTTCGCAGTGAGCGTCACTCATCTCGACTCCCCCTGCGCCCTAGGCCCTAGCCTCGAAGACGCTGTTGAACGTCGTCGCCGCGACCTTGCGGAACCGGGTGAACCCGGCTTCCGAAGCGATCTGCCGGATGCGAGCCTCGCCGGCCTGGGCTCCAAGGGCCAGACCTACTTCTTGCGACAGCGAGCTCGGCGTGCACAGCAACGTGGAGAAGGCGTAGTAGGCCCGGCCCACCGGATTGAGGTTGTCTTCCACCTGGTCACCGGCCGCCGGTTCGACGATCATCCACGTCCCGTCGTCGGCCAATGCCTGGCGAACGTGACGAGCCGCGCCGGCTGGGTCGCCCATGTCGTGGAGGCAATCGAACATGGTGATGAGGTCGTAGTTCCGGCCCGGGAATGACGAGGCCGGCGCAGCTGCGAATCGCACCCGCTCCGTCACGCCAGCCGCCGACGCCCTCTCTTTCGCCGTTTCAATGGAACCGGTGTGGTAGTCGAAGCCCAGGAACGTCGAGACCGGAAAGGCCTGGGCCATCAGGACGGTCGAGGCCCCGTGACCACAACCCACGTCGGCCACTGTGGCCTTGCGCTCTAACTTGTCCACTACCCCGTCGAGGGCCGGCAGCCACTCGGTAACCAGATGGGCGTTGTAGCCCGGCCGGAAGAACCGCTCGCAGCCCTCGTGGACATCGTTGACGTGGTCGTGCCAGCCGATCCCCTCGCCGGTCCGGACCACCTCGGTGATTCTCGGGGAGTCGATCACCGAGCCGAGGGCGATCTGGAAGAGTCCCGGAAGGAATGCTGGGCTCGACGGATCGGTGAACGCGACGGCAAGCTCGGGTGGAAGGGTGTAGCGACTGGCCTTGGGGTCGTACTCGACGTAGCCGCCGGCGGCTTGGGCGTTGAGCCACTCCCGAACGTAGCGCTCGGCCGTCTCGGTCCGCTCGGCCAGCTCAATGGACGTCAACGGGCCCCCATCGGCGAGGGCTCGATAGAGCCCAAGCTTGTCGGCCATCACCACCAGGGCCGCATTGAGGGTGGCCCCGACCTCGTCCACGGCTCGGAAGACGAAGCTCGTGAGCTTGTCGGCATCGACCGAGTTAGGTTCTTGCACTGTGGTCACGGCTGTCTCCTAGAGATCGGTGATGCCGGGTAGGTGGGAATGGTTCGGTTGGCGGCGAGGGCTGGGGGCTCAGTCGCCGGTGGACGGATCGATCACCGCCGAGACCCTGCTGACCCTGTTGGCGGGGAAACCGCCGCAGCGGGCGTGCTCATAGAGGATGTCCTCGTCGGGTGCGACGTAGACGCAGTAGAGCTTGTCATCGGTGACGTAACTCTCCAGCCAGCGGATTTCGGGTCCGAGGTCGCAGATCACCTTGTTGGACTTCTGGCTGATGCCTCGCAGGTCCTCGGGGGTCAACTTCCCCGCTCCGGGCAGGTCTCGCTCGATCACGTACTTGGGCATGCGCCCTCCCCTCGGTGTACCATACCGTCAGTATGATGATTCAATACCTCGGGTACGGACTGGTAGTATGAACTATGCGTACTTCTAGTATGGAAGTCAAGAGCAGACGAGCGATGCGGGGTCAAGCGACCCGTGAAGCGCTCGTCGATGCCGCCGGGGAGCTCTTCGGGCAAGCTGGCTACGCGGCGACCTCGATCGACGAGATCGTGGCGGCCGCGGGGGTCACCAAAGGTGCGATGTACCACCACTTTCCGGACAAGGAAGCCCTCTTCAAAGCGGTGTTCGAGAAGGTGCAGCAACAGGTCTCCGACCAGGTCGCGGCCGAATTCCTCGAGCTCGAACCCTGGGAGGCCCTTGTGGCAGGATGCAGGCTTTGGATCGACGCGCACCTGGACCCTGCGGTACGACAGATCGCGCTCACTGACGCCCGCGCCGTACTCGGTTGGGACGCCGCGCGGGCGGTGGAGACCCGCTTCAGCGCCGTCGCGCTTCGGGGAGCATTGCGCAAAGCCATTCACGCCGGCGTGCTCGAGCCTCAACCGCTCCGCCCGCTCGCCCTGATGCTGACCGGAGCGCTCAGCGAAGCGTGCCTCTACGTGGCGCAGGCCGACGACGCCGACAGTGCCCATGAGGAGGTGTCCGACCTCATCGTCTCGGTGCTCTCCGGGTTCCGAGCAGCTCCACGTTGATGATGCCACGACCAGGCACTTCTCGAACCACCGAGGTGGCATCGCAAGGCCACTTCGGAATGACGACCTGTCTACAAGGCCACCGGTACTAGAAGCGAGGTCCGCGTGCCCATGCCCTACCCACAGTCTGGGTCCCCGAAGATCGAGCTCCACGTCCATCTGGAGGGGACGATCCGTGCTCGGGCGCTCCTCGACATCGCGCAACGCAACGGCGTACAACTTCCCGCTGACAACGAGACTGAACTCGCCAAGCTCTACCAATTCAAAGACTTCGAGCACTTCTTAGAGCTGTGGCTGATGACCACACGAGCGGTACAGACCGAAGAGGATTTCCGCCAAGTCGTCGTCGACTACGCCGCTGAAGCGGTTGGCCATGGCGCCGTCTACATCGAAGGGATCTTTACCCCAGCCGAGCGAGTCGCAGGCGGTACTTCCTGGGACGCGGTCTTCACGGGATTCTGCGACGGCACCGCACAAGCCAAGGAGACCTACGGCGTCGAAATTCGTCTCACCCCCGACATTCCTCGGAACCTCGGCCTCGAGGTCGCCGTGGAGACCGCCCGATACGCCATTAAGTACCGCGACCGAGGGATCGTCGGGATCGGACTCTGTGGCCCCGAAGCGTCGTGGCCACCCGAGCCCTTCGAGCGCGCATTCCGGATGGCCAAAGACGGCGGCGTCGGATCGGTCCCCCACGCCGGCGAAGTATCCGGACCCGAGTCGATCTGGGGGGCGATCGGCGTACTTGAGGCTGATCGAATCCGCCACGGGATCCGGGCCATCGAAGACCGCAGTCTGCTCCGCGCAGCTTGCTGAGAGAGAGATCGTGTGTGACGTGTGCCCGGTGTCGAACGTTCGGACTCGGGCCGTCGATTCGTTGGACGCGCATCCGCTTACCCAGATGATCGAGGCCAGCGTCCACTGCTCGATCAGCACCGACGATCCGGCAATGTTCGACACCGACCTCCTGCCGCGAGTATCAGGTAGCGGCCAAGCTCGGGTGCCCACCCAAACTCGCCTTTCATGCCGGCGTGATGGGGGCGCTGTGCGACGAGCAAACACGCGCCGCCCTCCGGGCCGTTGAGGAGGCCTTCCCGTGGAGCCCGTAGCGTCGACACGCTGGTGATCCAGCGCGGGAAGTGAAGAGTGCGAAGACAGCCTCACTCGGGTCTTCGCTGTCGTCGCCGGTTCGCCACTGCTTCCCCGGGTTGGCCGACACTAGGAGCTACGCCGACGAGCACACGAAGCTCGCATGGCCCAAATACGTTCTTACCGGCCACGTGTCCCCACTCTAAGCATGTCTTTGTTCCATTAGCGACGGGTGGGCAGCATGTCTTGCCCGACGCCCGAGCAAAGCTCAACGCTGGCTCATGAGCCTTCGCGGGTTCGCCCGCGGGATTCAGAATCGCCTTGGTCCTGGGACGCCCGAGCGATGAGAGCCCCCAAGAGTTCTCTGCCGACGCCGTAGCCTCGCGACCGCGCACCGCGCGATCGGCACGGCCCAAGTGTGCCACGTCCGCTCGTGCGAATCGCCCGCGTCGTCGCAAGAAACTGGCGGGAGAGTTCGAGGAGACCCTGAGCCTTCCTCCGGACCATCTCGCCACGTCGATGACGGTGAACTCCAGCGGCGCCGCCTTCAAGTCCGGAACGCTCATCCTGCTTGAGGAGCCCGGTAGCAGCCACTCGAAGCGATACGCAACCGCAATCGTTGTCTACTGGCGCGCTTCAACTCATGGATCTACCGTTGTATGCGGAGGCGCCGAAACGCATTACGGACCACCGCGATTCCTCCTTCATAGCGGCCTATCGACACGAATCGAGAAACGGGAACCTATCATGCCCACGTTCGTCGTTCGGTTGGTTCACACGTCGGTCCGGTGTCCAACCGCCAACTCCAAGGTCCGCGAGCGCGTGCTCGGCGGCGCTGCGGAGATCCCGAAGCTGGCCCAGGACCTCGGTGTGACAATCGTTACCGGCCCCCTCGTGCTCGGATCAGAACACGAAAGCATCGCCATCGTCGAAGCCGACCGTGTCGAATCGGTCAACGATTTCGTGCAGAGAAGTGGCTGATCCAGTGGAACTCCGTGCGGGTGTCCGTCGCGGAGCCGCTCGATGAAGCACTTGGCCACATCGGATCAATGCCTCCCCCCATTTACTGACCCTCTCCTCGAACTAGGCGAGCTCTCAGTACTTTGCACAACTGCAACCCTCGTCTCAGCCAAAACTCAGGCGATGGCGCCGATACCGTCTCCACCGCGGCGCCGTGGTACGGCGTCAGGCGCGGCAAGGACGGTGTCGCGTCGTTCTTCGAGGCGTTCGGGTCGACGATGGAGGTGCAAGAGTTCACCCCCCTGATCATCGCGGGTAGCGATGACAGTGTGCTCATGTGGTGCGCTGCCGGGCCAACGCTCGAACCACGAGCAAGGGCATCGACATGAACCTCCACCACTACTTCCGGTTCCGGGGCGACAAGATCGAGTTCTACCGAGGCACGGAGGACACTGCCCAGACGGAGGCAGCCTTGCAAAGCTGAGAAGAAAGTAGGCCGGGGACGAAGTTCCAAGGCGCTGCAGACGTCTGCGGCCCTCTCATGAGCTTCTGAGCCGGAACGACTTGCGGTATGTGGTCAGCGCGAATTTCCGTCCGCGAGCGACGAACTCGGTGGCCTCAACCTCCACTTTCGATGAAGCCAAATCTGACTTTTCCGTAAGCGAAGCGACCAGGCTTGTCAGTCACTCCCCCTCGGTGGTCGATCTGAGCGAGCTGAGTCGGGCGATCTCCACATGGACAGCTCGGTGCCCCGGGGCGAGCGCGGACCGCTAGACGAGACGTTGACACGGCAAGGATTCCCTGCCAGGGTCAGCGAGGGGCTTTCAATGACTCGCTACCGGAGAGCACTACCTCAGCTGGCCGGCGAAATGTGCCTCACCGACGGCGGCCTCGAGACCGACCTGATCTTCCACGGCGGGATGGAGCTGCCCCTCTTCGCGGCGTTCCCCCTGGTGGACGACCCAGCCGGTGCCGAGGTCTTGGGGGACTACTACCGGCGCCACACGCGCGTCGCCGAGGAGGCGAATGTCGGCTTCGTGCTGGAGGCCCCCACTTGGCGCGCCAGTTCCTTCTGGGGATCCCAGCTCGGCTACACGAGCGCTCAGCTGGACGGGGTCAACCGACGGGCGATCGTCATGTTGACCGAACTCCACGCCGAATTGGGTGAGCGTGCTGGGCCAATGGTGATCAGCGGCGCAATTGGGCCTCGGAGTGATGGCTACAACCCCGAGGTGCTGATGGACCCCGAACAGGCGCAGGGTTACCACATGGCCCAGATCGAGACGCTGAGCACGACCGAGGCGGACCTCGCCACCGCGATGACCCTCACCTACGCAGACGAAGCGATTGGTATCGCGCGAGCCGCCACGGCCACAGAGATGCCAGTGGTGATCTCGTTCACCGTCGACACCGACGGCAGGGTTCCCGACGGGTCTTCCCTTGCTGAGGCGATCGCTACCGTCGACGAGGCGACCAGCTCCGCGCCCGTCTACTACGGGATCAACTGCGCCCACCCAACCCATTTCTCGCCGGCGCTCGACCCGGAGGCGGCGTGGGCGAGACGGATTCGGATGATCAGGGCGAACGCCTCGACGATGAGCCACGCGGAGCTGGACAACGCCGACCAGCTCGATGACGGGGATCCTGAGCAGTTGGGACGAGAGTACGCGGAGCTCCTTCAGCGCCTCCCCTGGCTTAACGTCTTAGGTGGCTGCTGCGGCTCCGATGTCCGCCACGTCCGAGCCATCGCGGGCTTGCCTCTGACCGGTCCGTTCCGGCCACGCTGGACGGGTATGGAGGTCGGCCCCGCGCGACGGGTGGGCGGACTAGCCCAAGGACAATGAGACGATCCAGTCGACGACTGGCTTATCGAACACATGCGTTCCTTTTGGTTGACAAATACCGATCGCGCACCTTCCAAAGTGGCCCTGCGAGCTTTGGTCAACGCGATTTGGCGTGACGACCTCTCCGATTCCACTCTTGGAAATCTCCCGCCTCAGTAGTCTCCAACCACTGCCGGAGGCAGGACGGTCCACGTGGAGCTGGTCGTGGCGCCCGTTGGTGTCCTCTACGACCGTGCCGCGGAATCGTCGCCACCTCGTCGGGTGGCCTTCATCGCCGCCGTAGCGCTGGTCACGGCCATAATTGGCGCAGTGCCGCTGCTCGGTCAACGGACGATGGTCCCCACGACATCAGCTGAGCACTAGCCAACGAGGAGGAATGTCGGGAATGGGACAAGAGCATGAAACCCACCACCGGCGTGAGCGATGCCCTACTCATCCCAGGGATCCTTGCCCGAAGTCGGGGTGTGCGACGGCGAAGACGGGCTAGCCTGGCGGAGGTCAGTGCAGTTGGGTGCTGTCTTGATAGAGGGCGCTCACCGCCTCGGGAACCCAACCGCTGTCCCAGTTGTGGGCGATCAACTGCGACGGACCCACCGTGTGGAGAATCCCCTCTGAAGTCAAGAGCGCATCGTAGTCGGAGATGTCAGTTTGGAACGTGTTGTAACCGCCGATCCAGATGCGGTTGGTTGTCAGGAACGGAGCCTTATTCGCAGCGAGGAAGGCGGCTGTCAGCCGGTAATTGGCCTGGAAGTTCGCGTCGGATCCGTAGTTCTCGGCAGAGCTTTGGCCGTATTCATCGTAGGACGACATGTCTGCGGGAAAATCCCACGATGCGGCCAACTGAAAGAGGTTGGGGTGTTTCAGGATGAGGTCCTGCGCTCCGATGCCCGACTTGGAGAACCCGATCAGCCAGTTCTGCTCGGTGCCAGTCGTTGAAAGGTTCGCCTTTACCCAGGGTTCGAGCTCCGTCGTCATGAACGTCTCGTATTGCACGTTCGCATCGTTGGGATTGTTGGCGTACCAGGGGTCCATGGAGAATGTCGGTTCGATGATCGTCAGGTCGTACTCGTCCTGGGCATCGAGCGCGAGCAGTGTGTCGAGCCCGTCGCCGAAGGTGTTACCAAGTCCTGGCTCGACGGGAAGCACATAGAGGAAATTGTGTGCGACTCCTGGGGCGGGGTGAGTCGGAGACAGAACGCGCAAGGTCTGAGTGCCGTATCCGTCGTTGGCGGACGTGAACGAAAAGTATTTGATGTTGTTGGCATCGGTACTCACGTACTGGACCGAGAAGCCGCTCCCCGTCTGGGTGAGGCAGGTGACCGAGACATTGGTGACGTTGGCCGCGGCCACCGTGCCCGAGGGGTTTGTGACCGAGCAGGTCTGCCCTGACGGGTTGGTCTGGACGGTGACGTTGTAGGCGGCACCCTGGGCCAACAGGGTGCTGAAGGTGAACGAGCCGTTGGCGCTGGTGCTGAGATCGTTGCCGCCGTTGTTCTCGAGGACCACGGTGCCCGAGAGGCCCGAGACAGTGCCCCCGAGCGAGTAGGTGGACGTGGAGCTGCTGGTCCCCACGCCGACCCAGTTGTCACCCGTTGGAGTGCAGTAGGCCATGATGCCCGGCGCTCAAGGGAGAAACAGTCATCTATGAAGGAGCGCAGTTTGTCAAGGGGTGCCGAAGGCTCCTTTGGCATTTCGTCGTGCCCAGATGACGGTGGAGTCTCGACCGATGGGCGCGCCAATGTGGGCCCTCGGGAGAACCGAGAACCGAAGCAGGGCGGTCAAGGCCGGCCGGAGGCCGCCCGGAGGGGAAGCCTTGACGGCTCGGTCAGTTGTCGTTCACATCATGTGATGCGAAGCCCGTGAGGGCTTCGTGGTCGTCCCCTTGTGGTGCCGAGTGGGGGACACGTTGCGACCTATCTCCAGAGCCAGGCGATGCTGGCAGGGCAACCCGAGAAACCGGGTGCCGGTCATCTGTTCGTCGCGAGAAGCGACATGGAGTGGTTCGGCCGCAACCCGGTGGGCTCAATCAAAACGCGCGGTTTCGCCGCTGTGCGGGGACCATGACTCATTGGCGAGCTCGCACCGGGTTGCGTCCGTCCCGGTTCTCACCCCGTCTGCGCCAGGCAACGGATCTCGCCGTCGCGCAGGCCGTAGTAGACGAGGATGAGAAGTTTGCGGGCCGCGGCCACGCGGCCGATCTGGGTGCCTCGGCGTTCGCCCACGTTGCGGTGGTGGCGTCGGATGGGCGTGTCGGTGCGCTGGCGGGCCACAGCCTCGACGGCGGCCCAGCGCACGAGGCGAGAGCCTTGCTTGGTGATGTGGCCCCGGTGGACCGTGACGTCGGATTCTTTGTGGGTCGGGGTCAGCCCAGCCCAGCTGCACAGATGGCGGGCCGAGGTGAACCTCGAGATGTCGCCGATCTCGGCCACGAATATCGCGGCCAGCACCGGGCCGACGCCGGGAATGGCCTGCACGGCGTGGTAGCCGAGGTCGCCGGCAAAGTACGGGGCGGTCTGCTCTTCGAGCATGGCGATCTCGCGGTTGACGTGACTCGATCAGGTCGCGCAACGATTCGACCCGCACCCGGTAGGCGTCGGCCAGGTGGACCTTGTCGAGGAGGACCTGGCCGCCCACCCCGAACAGGTCGCTCATGGGCACCGTCACGCCCTCTTTCGCCAAGACGGCGTGGACCTGGGACTTGAGGCTGGTGCGCAGAGTGGACGAGCTTGCCCCGATAGCGGATGAGTTCGCGCAGTTCGCGCAGCGGTGGTGGGGCGATCCAGGCTTCGGCCAGACGTCCCATGCGGAGCAGGTCGACCAGGTCCGTGGCATCGCGCTCGTCGTTTTTCACCCGCCGATGGCCCCAGTTGTTGCCGAGCGGATGGGCCAGATGCACCGTGGCCCCGCACTCTTCGATCACGTCGGCCGCCCAGTACCACCCATAGGTCGCTTCCAATATCACCTCGGGGTGCTCGCCGGCCTTGGCCAGCTCGGCCGCCAGGGCGACGGGGTCGTTGTCGATGCGGACCGTGTCGAGCGTCTGGCCTGCCTCGTTGCGGCGCACGATCACGCTGCGCCGCCGGTGCAGGTCGATGCCGACATATTGTGTGTTGCTGTTCCACGGGAGTCTCCTTCTGTCGTCTCCGGGTTGGTTTGGGAACCCCAAGTGTGCTCTGCACACCTGGTCCCGGGCGACGGGAGGACTCCCGCGGGCTCTTCGACTTGGCTTGGGCCGGCAGTGGCGACTTTCCTCGCGGTCACGGGATCGCTCCTCGTGCTCGGCGTGCGGGCCCGTGCGCTAAACCGGCGCCCGTCACACGGGAGCTGCGCTGCGCTCCTTCATGACATCAATACCTGTGGATGAGAATCTGACCGACTACGCGGCGACCTCCTCGTTCAGCTCGTCTGATCGCTCGACCATCACCCCCTTCTCGAACTTCACACCGGCGCGCACCAGCGCGACGAGCTCTGGTGCATTGACCGCTCGCCACCGGGCCTGGGCCGACTCGATCAGCTTGTAGGCCATGGCGAGTCCCGCGGCCCGTGAGCCCGGTCCCTTGGTCACCTTGGTGCGCAGGCGCACGGTGGCGAAGGTGGACTCGATGGGGTTGGTCGTCTTGAGGTGGACCCAGTGCTCGGCCGGGAAGGCATAGAAGGCGAGCAGCTCCTGGCGATCCTTTGTGAGCTTCTCGGCGGCCTTGGGCCATTTGTCCTCGTAGTCCTTCACGAACCGATCGAGGGCCTTCTCGGCGTGTTGGCGGTCCTCGGCGTCACGGACCTCTTTGAGGGCGCCACGGGCGGCCGGCTGGGCCGACTTGGGGAGGGCGTTCATGACGTTGGCCATCTTGTGTACCCAGCACCGCTGGTGGACGGTCTCGGGGAAGACCTCACCGAGTGCTCCCCAGAACCCGAGGGCACCATCGCCGACGGCCAGCACCGGGGCGGTCATGCCCCTGCGCTTGAGTCCGCGCAGCACGTCGGCCCACGACTCGGTCGATTCGCGGTGCCCGTCGGAGATCGAGACCAGCTCTTTGGTCCCATCGCTGCGTACCCCGACAATGACCAGGGCACACAGGCGTGCCTCTTCGAGGCGCACGTTGAAGTGGATGCCATCCGCGTACACGTAGACGTAGTCGACGTCCTTGAGCGACCGGTGGGCGAACTGGTCGCGTTCACGCTGCCAGTCGGTGGTGAGCCGGGTGATCACCGACGCCGAGAGCCCGGCGGCCGATCCGAAGAACTCCTCGAGGGCGGGCACGAAGTCCCCCGAGCTCATCCCGTGGAGGTACATCAGCGGCAATACCTCGGCCACCTTGGGGACTTGCGGGCCCACGGGGGCAGGATCGAGGACCGAAAGCGCATCTTCTCCCCGGTCACCTCGTCGACCCGGCAGTCGTCCACCCGTGGGGCCCGCACTTCGATGGGACCCGCCCCAGTGGCCAGTGATCGGGGCACGGCGTGACCGTTACGCACCACCAGTCGGTGCCCGTTGTCGTCCTGCTCGTGGGCCAGGGCGGTTACGTAGGCGTCCACTTCGGCCTCCAAGGCCGCCGCCAGCATCCGTCTCGCACCCTCGGCGACCAGTTCGTCCAGCGTGGTCGACAGCTCCGCGTCCGCAGCCTCATCACCATGTACTCTCAGCATTGGCGTTCCTTCCTCGCCGGCGTTCCACCGCCAGCGTTCTCTGATTGCTTCAAAGAGGAAGGTACGTCGCGCCTCCGATCAGGTGGTGCATCCACAGGTTTCGGTTATAAGCAGCCATGGGCCGTGCGGCCCACCCGTGAGAGATGGAATGCTGGCTGCGGGCTGGGTGATGGCCGACATCGATCGAGATTGACGCCTCGAGCCCGTTTATAACGTGATGCGAGGAGCCTGAGGGACCCTTGAGTGCCGCTGCGAGCGCGTATCCCAACTTCTTGTGCCTGGGTCCTTGCCATCGCCCAGCCCGGTCAACCATCAGACACTGAAAGGTTGGTTCGCATGCAGCAGCAGCGTGATCGAGTAGCCGGTCTTGACGTTCACCGGGACACCGTGGTGGCTTGCCTGCGGCTGGGACGAGGCGACAAGCCTCAACTGCAGCGGAGGAGGTTCGCCACGACGACCGCCGGGGTGGCCACGTTGGCCGCCTGGATGGCCGACTTCGGGGTGACCCGAGTGGTGATGGAATCGACGGGCGTCTACTGGAAGCCGGTGTATTACCCGCTGGAGGGGCTCTTCGACGAGCTGTGGTTGGTAAACGCCGGGCATGTGAGGAACGTGCCGGGTCGAAAGACCGACATCGCCGACGCCGAGTGGTTGGCGGACGTCGCGGCCCACGGCATGGTCCGCCCGAGTTTCGTCCCCCCGCTGCCAGTGCGTGAACTGCGCGAGCTCACCCGCTATCGCAAAACTCAGATCGTGATGCGGGCCCAGGAGATTCAACGCTTGGACAAGGTCCTCCAGGATGCCGGGATCAAGATCTCCTCCGTCGCTTCCGCCGTCTTGGGCAAGTCGACCCGGGCCATGATCGAGGCCCTCATCGCTGGCGAGCGGGACGCCTCAGTGCTAGCCGATATGGCCATAGCCCGCATGCGCTCGAAGATCCCCGCGCTCGAGGAGGCCCTCGTCGGACGCTTTGCTGCCCACCACGGCGCGGTGGCCCGGGTCATCCTCGACCACATCGACTTCCTCGACGTCACCATCGCCCGTCTCGACCAAGAGGTGGCCGGCCGGCTCGGCCTGTTTCAAAGCGCGGTGGCGCTGCTTGAGACCATCCCTGGCGTCGGCCGCAAGGTGGCCGAGACGATCGTGGCCGAGACCGGCGCCGACATGACCAAGTTCCCGACCGCCACCCAGCTGTGCGCCTGGGCGGGAGTGGCACCAGCCAACCATGAATCGGCCGGCAAACACCGGCCCGCCGGCACCCGCCAAGGCGCCAGCTGGCTCAGGCGAGCCCTCATTGAGTCGGCCAAGGCGGCCAGCCGCACCAAGGGCACCTACCTGGCTGCTCAATACCGCCAGATCGCCACTCGCCGCGGGCCAAACAAGGCCACCGTCGCTGTGGCCCACTCGATCTTGTTCGCGGCGTGGCACATGCTCAGCACCGGCCAGACCTACCAAGAGCTTGGAGCGGACTACCTCTCACATCGCAACACCCAGGTCGAGACCCGACGCCTCGTGAAGCGACTTGAGGCCCTCGGACACTCCGTCGCGCTCAGCCCCGCCGCATAGCGCTCGCCCCTGCCGTATCGCACTCACGCCCCGCCGCTCGGACAACACTGGCGGGGCTTCGCCCCGCCCGCTTCGCACGCCAAGATCCCGCGGCCTCTGGGAGGCATTCCATCCCAACTCGTGATCTTCGACGAGCCCAACCTGGTAGTCAATGCCGGGCTGTTGCTGGTGGCGACGCTGGTCGCTCGGCTCAATCTCGAGTGTCTCATCAATGGCACTGTTCGTCTCGGTGGACGTGTCGGTGGTGCCCGGCCCGGGCGCAAGGTCCTCACGTTGGTCCACGCCATGGTGGCGGGCGGCACCCACATCGACCACGCTGACGTGCTTCGTTCGGGAGCCACGTGGTCAGTGCTCGGGCACCAGGTCATGGCACCGTCGACGCTCGGGACGTTCTTCCGCGCCTTCACCTTCGGCCATGTCCGCCAACTCGACGCCGTCCTCGCCGAGGCGCTGCGTCGGGCCTGGTCGCTCGGGGCTGGTCCCGGTGCAGATCAGATGGTCGTGGATCTGGACTCGACCATCTGCGAAGTCTGCGGCAAGGCCAAGGCAGGGGCCGGCTATGGCTACACCCACGTGCTTGGCTATCACCCGCTCGTCGCCACGCGCTCAGACACCGGCGAGGTGCTTCATGCCCGCCTGCGCCGGGGTGCGGCCAACACCGGACGTGGCGCGGTGCGCTTCGTCGAAGAGCTCGTGGCCCGAGTGCGCCGGGCCGGGGCCAGCGGCGAACTGATCATGCGCTTCGATTCGGGGTTTTGGTCCAACCGCACCATCGCTGTCCTCGAGCGCCTCGAAGTCGGCTTCACCATGGGCGTGCGGATGCAAAAGTCCGTGGTCAGCGCCATCTCTTCCATCGCCGAGTCGGCCTGGACCCCGATCGAATACACCAACGACGGCGAGGCCGAGGTGGCCGAGTGCGAGTACAAAGGACGCCGGCTCATCGTGCGGCGCACCCGCCTGATCGCACGCCAGGCGACGCTGTGGCCCGAGTGGCGCCACTTCGCCTTCATCACCGACCTCGAAGGCCACCCCGTCGACGTCGACGCCTTCCACCGTGAACATGCCCGTGTCGAGCTGGCCATCCGGGACCTCAAAGAAGGTGCGGGACTCGAGCACGTGCCCTCGGGGTACTTCTTCGCCAACGCGGCCTGGCTCCTCTGCGCCGCCCTCGCCCACGACCTCATCCGCTGGACGGCCCTGCTGGGCGAGATCACCGCGACCGCACACTTCACCGTGGCGCGCACGCTGCGCACCCGGTACTTCTGGGTCCCGGGCCGCCTGGTCAACCGTTCGGGAACTCCGACCTTGCGCACCCCCCTCGAATGGCCCTGGGCCGATGCCTTCCTGCGCGTCCTCGACAAGCTGCGAGGCCTGCCACCCGTCCCGCTGTAGCGCTGTGTCCCGCGGGCGGCGCACCGCAGACGGCGGCATCAGGCGCTGACATCGAACTCGCACAATCCGGAATGCTCCTGGCTTGTCACGCCCAGGTTCCCGGTCAGCGGACCGATGAGGCCGGGTGGCGTCAGCCGCCAGTCAAAATACAACCACCTCATCGCTTCATCTCAAGATTGTCGGTGGATCGAGGCTAAGTCAACGTTTGCGGTGCCCCCGAACGGCACTTTCGGGCTAGCCCGGGAGCGGCAAACATGGGTCATGCAACACGGCCAACGCCCCAAGAATCTCATTCACAGTCCACTCACCAAGAGGAAGAACCGCGCTTGACCACATTTAAATCTCGGTAAGCGACGTGCCGCGCTCCCTGGCCTTCTATGCGGCTGCCCTGGAGCCCTTGGGATGGAGAGAACTCGGGAGCTACGACTCCTCCACCGGACCAGCGGAAGTTTCTGATCTCTATGGATTGGCCGACGGGGCCTACGGTTCTGGCATTGCAGTCGGCTCCAGTATTTGGCTGCTCGAGCGCCAGTCCGGTGAAACCGGCCTGTATGTAGGGTTTGTTGCTGACGATGAGGCCGAGGTCAAGGCAGCGTACGCTGCAGCGATTGAGTCGGGCGGAACTAGCGAGGGCGAGCCAGCGATACGCGCGCACTTCGGCCCGGGCTACTACGCAGCCAACATCGCTGACTTCGACGGCAACCACCTGGAAATGGTTCACAAGAGCTTCAACCGGCCAGGGCGTAAGCATCTCGTGTAGACGGTGTCGATGGCATGGCGGTGCTCATCGGAACACGGCCAACGTCCAAGAACATCATTCACTGTCCCTGTGAGATTGCTCCGAGCCGCCACGACTCCTGAGGACCGATGTCCCGTAGGCCGGTTATGTCGCGACATGCTGGGCAGAACGTCGCAAACGTTGGTTGACACGGCACTAACCAAGCAGAAGCTCTCCCTTCTGATAATCAATGACGATCCATCCGAACGGTAGAAGCTCGTCGGATCCCAATAATCCCGCGACCGGAACGGTCCCCAGCGAAACTTCCAACAGGGATTTGGGTCGCAGACTCATGGCGCCGATCGACCAAGAGCCGCTCTCGACGAGCTGACCCTTGCTCATGCAACCAGCTGTGACAACCATCTCGCTTTGTCTAGTGGGCCGAAGCGCTATGAAGCTTGCAAAGGAGGTGGCAATCGCCGACCGGCCCGAACCAGTGTCGAGCGCAAACCGTTGCTGAGTATTGCCGATGCGGACGTCCACGGTCGCCTCAACCTCACCGTTACTTGCGACGACAGAGAGCGGCACGGTGACGTTTCGATCACCTTGCGAGCGGGAAGAATGGATCGCTGATGACACTGGCCCAGTTGTCGTCTCGTCGTTGCCGATGACCGTTCCCTCGGCACCGTCAACACTCAACAACTGGGACCGGAAATCAAGTCGCACGCTGCCGAAGCGGCTCAACACATCCGAGCCGATCAAACCGGCGGGCGCATGCTGTGCGCCAAACAGTGGGATGTTCACCACAGCGATCTTCTGAGGAGCGAGAGGAACGTCGCCCAACGACCATGTCGCGAGCTGGCTTGGCTCGACACGGGCAACGCAGTTGACACCCGAGCCGAATTCGGGGGCACCTGATGGGGTCAGCTCGAGGGTGCGAGCAAGAGCCGTGTCGACAACCGAAACCGATGCTCCGGTATCAAGAATGAAGGGAAATGGACCTCTGCCATCGATGCAGACGGGAACGAATTCAAACGTGAGAGGTCCCGAGCGAGTGACCCGCATTGTCACGCGAACAACGACACCGGGAGACGGTTCTTTCGTTGCGCACCCAGTCTGGAACACTGGTACGTCGAACCGTGGAGCGGGGATGGTGGTGCGATCCGCTTGCGTCGACGGCGGGTCGGTCTGCGAGGCCGATGGATTCGGAGAGGTCCCAAGCCCGACGCCCAGCCCAGTCGTCAGCCCCATGAGTCCGAGGAGGAACCAAGGTACGAACCGTCGCACCTTCCAATGGTCCCACGGGGACCCCATTCGACGGACACACATCCGTGAGCAGCAATTCGGTCAGCGGCGTCACTCCGTGGCTGCCGACAGGGTGAGCAAGATCGGTCTTCTGGCTGAGGATGGTCGACCGACTAGGCATCCGGAGCCGGTGGGGGGGTGCCCGAGTGGTGGAGAGCCCCGTTGCGAGGTTCTTCCAGGTGGGCCATGACCTCACGTCGTACGCTTCGTTCTCACTCCAGCGCGCATGGGGCGATCGATCCCCTCGGGTTCAGGGGAGGGCCACGAGTTTGATCCCTGGTCCGGCGACTTGTCGTTCCCAGGCGCTCCCGATCTCAGCGGCCGCCACCGTCTCGTGATCGACGACTGCGTCTCCGGCGAGCGTATGGGCGGGCCATGGTGGACAGTGCCTCCGTCTTCTGCTCTCGCGAGGCGCTCACGTTCGAGCAGCTGAGGAGGGTCTTGCCGAAGAGGTCGAACATGGTGACCTCGATGCTGGCTCCGCCCCGACTGCCGATCGTGACACTGCAGGCGCCGGGCTTTGTCGACTTGAGGGCCGCAAGCAGCGACGGTCCGAACAACGCCTCGTAGATGACGTCCGATCCCCCCTGGGTCGCTTCCCTGATCGCGGCCGCGTCATCTTGGCCGCCGAGCACCACCACGGCGTCAGCCCCTCGGGCACGCAGACGCTCGGGCGGTGAGTATTTCGCCCGACGGCGGCGATCCGGCCTGCACCGAGGAAGCGCGCTGCCTGCAGAGCGACCTGTCCGGTTGCGGCGGTCGCGCCGAGCACGACCACTGTCTCAGCGCGCTGGAGCCCGACGGTGCTTTCGATCGGGATCCATCCGGTCAGGCCGGCAATGCCTAGTGGTATGGCGGCAGCCGGCTCTAGCTGCTGGGGCATGACGATGGTGTCCGCTGCGGTGACCACAGTGCGGTCGGCATAAGTGCCGTGAGGCTGAACCGCTCGCTCGACGTACACCATCTGCCCTCCAGCTCGACGACACGTCTAGATCGAGGACCCGGGGAAACAGCCCCCCTGCGGCCAAGCCCGCGTCAGCCCGGCCACCAACACGGTAACGAACCGATGTGCAGGATCGGTGACCTTTGGCTTGGCAACCTCGCTCTGGGCCGGGGGTTCGGCGGCGGAGCGCATTTGAAAGACGCGAACCTCGCTCTGTCCTTTGCCGGCGCTTTTTCTTTGCAAGCAGCTCGAGGGGGGGCATTCAGGCTTGCCATCTCTATGGCTACTTCGAAGCCGACCTGGTCGGGCGCCAGGCGCCCGCGCAACCGCTACTTCGCGGCGACACTCGATAGTAGGGCCTCCAACGGTCCCCAGGTCTCATCAAGCTGGTCCCATTTGTACCGGGGCGAACGCATCCGCCCGTCGCGCCGACGCCTCGTCGCCGGACAGTGGGGAATCGACGGTCGGCACGTGCCCCAAGATCGAGATTTCAACGATAACGTCCGTGCCCTAGTCTCTCATGTAGTGCGCCGGACGAGACGAACGTCTGCGGACGGGCTTGGGGAGCCAATGGCGAGCCACCGATACCAAGACCGGTCCCCCGCGGCTGGGCGTGCCCCATGCCCAGTCGCCCATGGACCGAAAGAGCCGCTCTCAGAGCGGGCTGGGCACCGTACTGCCTCGGTCGCGCACCGCCACTCGCACCGTCACAGATATGGATTGCCGTATCCAATTCGGCGACCCCGTGGCGGCATCCACGGTCGCACCACTGGTCTGGAGGAACGATGACTTCCGGTGCCCCAATCCCCGCGATCGTACGCGAGCGGCAGCCCAAGGGAGTTGTGGCAAACCAGCCTGTCCCACAAGCTGTCGGAACGCTGTTGTCGGTCAACGTCGGCTTGCCGAAGGACGTATCCTGGCAGGGGAGGACCGTCTTTACAGGGGTTTTCAAGGACCCCGTGCCTGGTTCCCGCCGGGTCGGCACACTCAATGTTGACGGAGATGGCCAGGGCGATCTACAAGGGCACGGCGGCGAGCAGCGTGCGGTGTTCGTCTACCAGATCGACTCCTATCGGTACTGGGAACACGAGCTCGGACGCCACGACTTCGTATACGGGCAGTTCGGCGAAAACTTTACGGTGGAGGGACTCGCCGACGACGAGGTGTGCATCGGAGATCATTACCAGATTGGCAGCGCGATCTTCGAGGTAACACAACCTCGCGTCACCTGCTTTCGCGTCGGGATCCGCATGAATGATCCGCGCATTCCGGCGTTGCTTGTCTCCCACCACCGTCCAGGCTTCTATTTCCGAGTGATCGAAGAGGGCGAGGTACAAGCGGGAGACAGCATCCTCAGGCTCTCCTCGGGACCCGAGCAGATGACCGTCGCCGACGTCGACGCGCTGCTCTACCTGCCCGGGCACACGCGACAAGGACTGCTCAGAGTGCTCCGGGTTCCCGCCCTCAGCCCCGGCTGGCAGGGCTCGTTTCGAGCGCTGCTGAATGAGGATTCCGGCAGCGGCAACGCCGGCCTCGCAGTAACGAGCCCGCCTCCCGCCTGGCCCGGCTTTCGTGAGCTGACCGTCACAGCAATCACGCGTGAAAGCGACTCGGCGATCTCGATTCGACTCGAGGATCCGACGGGCGCTCCACTACCGGCGGCCCGCCCAGGTCAGTACCTCACTCTGCGAGTCCGGCCCGACCAGCGGCAGCGGGCGGTGTTGCGCAACTACTCGCTCTCCGGACCACCCGGGAGGGGCTACTACCGGGTCACAGTCAAGCGCGAGCGCGGTGGGGTCGCCAGTGGCTATCTGCACAGTCATCTCGCGGTCGGCGATGAACTCGACGTTGCGGCGCCACGCGGCACGTTCATCCTTGATGAGACGCACGCGCCCGTCTTGCTGATCAGCGCCGGGATCGGAGCCACGCCCGTTCTCGCCATGCTTCAGGCCCTGGTCCAGCAGCGCTCCGACCGAGAGATCTGGTGCCTGTACGGCGCAAGCAACGGTCGCGAGCACCCGTTTGCCACCGAGGTCCGTGCCCTCCTTGCCTCGTTACCGAACGTCCGAGCCCACGTGTACTACAGCCGCCCGGGCCCGCGTGACATCGAGGGCCGCGACTTCGACAGTGCGGGACGTCTTACTCCCACATTGCTGGCCCAACTGCAACCACCCTCCGATGCCGAGGCATACCTATGTGGGCCCCCAGCCTTCATGGAGGAAATCAGCGCGGGTCTGGCTGCCTTGGGTTTCGACGCCTCCCGCATCCACACCGAACTGTTCGGGCCGGCACCGAGTGCGACGCCGGGGATCGCAGCGACTCCCGCGCGGCCGCCCCACCCACCCTCCGGGCAACCGGGAAACGGACCGACGATCGCGTTCGCCCGCAGCGACCTCACGATCCCATGGTCCAGCGACTACGCCAGTGTGCTCGAACTAGCCGAGTCATGCGACGTACCCGTCCGCTGGTCGTGCCGCACCGGCGTGTGTCATACCTGTGAGACGGCGCTCATCGCGGGTGATGTCGACTACAGCCCTGACCCAGTTGAAGCTCCTGCTCAGGGAAGCGTGCTCATCTGCTGCTCACAGCCTCGCGACGCCCTAGTGCTCGATCTGTGACGGGGGCGAGCCGGGACAGGCTCGACGAGGCTCACCGATCGACCGGAGTTGTCTCGTTTGCTGGCCCCGGCCACTCCGGGAGGCAATCAGGTCCCCACGACGAGGGACCGCGCCTCTGCGGAGCCGACCACAAGATCGTGAAGATCGCCGCCCACCTCGAGTCGGCTCGACTGTTCGACCCCGCCGATCCTCATCGGCTCAAAGCCCGCCGTTCGGATCAAGTGCTCGACTTCGTCGCTCCCATGCTCGTCCTCGGACACGTAGAACAGAACCGCGGGCTCGGGCGACCGGTGGCTCGAGGACTCGAAGAGATCGGCCGACATGGTGCCGAACGCAATGGCAAAGCGTGTCCCGATCGGCAACCACCCAGCAACAACTTGGCCCGATGACTGCCCTTCCGGTAGGAGTCGCACGACCTTGCCTTGTGCGTCGAGTCCGACCGGATTGCTCGGAACGACGAGAGACGTGTCTCCCAGCGCGTCGGCGATCTCGTCGATGACGTCTTTCAACACGGAAAACCGCAGCGCAAGGACGACGGCATCGGCTCCCTGCAAAGCGCTCCGGTTGTCGAGCGCGACGACCGCCGCTCCGCCGATTGCCGCGGCCAGCTTTCGCGCCGACTCCTTGTCGGCGCTCGAGAGCTGGAGGGCCTCGCCACCGGCAGCAAGCTGACGCGCGATGGCCGATCCGATGCCTCCGGTGCCGATGATCGCCGTGGTCATGATGGAGACCTCCGCCCCGTCAGGAAGCTCACTCCGACTTGCTCGATGGCCATTGATCGGGGAACCAATCTCCCCCCGGGTCCGTCGTTTGTCCCACTTCGATCAGATGACCATCGGGATCGCGGATATAACAACGGATTTCGTACTGGTGCTGCTTCGGTGGCGTCAGGAATTCCGCACCGCGCGCGCTCCATTCGGTGTACACAGCGTGCATGTCCGTCACTCGTATATTGAGGAAACTGCTGACCCGGTTGGGATCGGCGGGCGTCTCAAGGGTGACCTCCGGCTTGTCGTCGGTCGGCCCTCCGCCGACGTTGATGATGATCCAACTGTTCGACAGTTGGACATACGTGAGCCCTCCGGGTCCGGAGAACGCATCCCTGCCCCCGAGCACATCGGTGTAGAAGCGGCGAGAGCGCTCGACATCGTCCGACACGATGAAGTGGGCCAGCACGATTCCCTCTGGGGGCGTTGGGAGCTCGTCGGCGGGCGTACTCGATGGCCAGTGATCGGGCACCCAGTCCCCCTGCGGGTCGGTGGTCTGCCCCACTTCGATCAGGTGACCATCGGGATCACGGATGTAGCAACGGATCTCGTACTGGTGCTGCTTCGGGGGCGTCAGGAACTGAGCACCCCGCGCGCTCCATTCGGAGTACACCGTCTCCATGTCCTTGACCCGGATGTTGACGAAGCTGCTCACCCGATTTGGGTCGCCGGGCGTCTCCAGGGTGACCTCCGGCTTGTCGTCGGTCGGGCCTCCGCCGGCATTGATGACGATCCAACTATTGGACAGTGCGACGTTGGTCGGCCCTCCGGGGCTGGAGAAGGCGACCCGGCCCCCAAGGACTTCGGTGTAGAAGCGCCGAGAGCGCTCGACGTCGTCCGACACGATGAAGTGTGTGAGCAGGATTTCCTCTTGGGGCGGTGGGACCTCGGCCATCTGCTACCTCCGATGGTCTTCCACGGTCATAGCCGTGCCATCTGCGCCTGCATGGGCTGCAAAGGCGGCGGCATTTTGGCGATCTCCATTCGAAGGGTTTTGAAAGCCGAATCGAAGATGGTCGAGAAACTCGGGAACGGCTGGATGACGTCGCTCAACACCTCCAACGGAACGCGGGCGCGTATGGCGAGCGTCGCCTGCTGGAGCCACTCGCCGGCCTCGGCTCCGAGGGCGTAAGCGCCGGTCAACCGGGCGCCGTCGCTGAGCAGGGTCAAGAATCCGTTCGACTGGGCGTACTGGTGGCTGTACGTCGCGGTCTTGGACACGTCGGTCAAGAGCGTTGTGCTGCTGTAGGGTCGCCTCCGCGGCACCGACGGCGGCCGCCTGCGGATCGGTGTACGTGACGCGCGGCACGGCTTCGTAGTTCGTCG
Source organism: uncultured Acidimicrobiaceae bacterium (assembly GCA_963794215.1). Taxonomy (GTDB): domain Bacteria; phylum Actinomycetota; class Acidimicrobiia; order Acidimicrobiales; family RAAP-2; genus DATKRB01. Next base: position 405,049 of record CAWCCQ010000001.1, read on the forward strand.
GGTGGCTCTCTCCGGCGATGTTCGCCGCCACAACGTCTCCCTCGTACTCGCCGACGTGTGTCAGGGGCCAGATCCCGTTGACATCCCCAATGGCCCAAATGTTGTCGCCGGCACGCAGATACTCGTCCACCACGACGCCGTGTGGGTTTGCCTCGATACCGACCGTCTCGAGCCCGATCCCTTCGACACGGGGACGGCGGCCGGTCGCCACGAGCAGTCGCTCTCCTTGTACCGAGGTCCCGTCCGAGAGCCTCAGGACGTAGTCGTCGCCGTCGCGCGAGGCCTCCGCGGCCTGGACTCCGAGGTGCAACTCGATCCCGTCCCGCCGCAGTGCCTCGGTCAGAGCCACGCCGAGGGGGGCCGGCTCTCGTGGGATCAGCCGATCGGCGCCCTCGACGAGCACGGCCTGACCACCGAGCCGCCGTACCACCTGTGCGATCTCGACACCGGCCGAGCCACCGCCGAGCACGATGAGGCGGCTGGGAACCGTCTTCATGGCCGTCGCTTCGCGTGTGCCCCACACGCCGACCAGGCCGTCGAGCCCCGGAATGGGTGGCACGAAAGGATCCGCGCCCGTCGCTATGACGACATGCTCCGCCGTGTGGCGAGTGCCGTCCACGTCGACCACGCCGGGCCCTGCGAGCCGGCCCACGCCCCGGACCAGCGCGATGCCCCGATCCGCTAGCCATTTCTCCTGTCCGGCATCCGAATAGCCGGACACCATGTAGTCCCGCCAGTCCAGCGCCGCCTGCACGTTCACCTCGGCGCTGGCGCCGACGTCGCGGGCGCCCTGGACCGCCTCCCCCGGACGCAAAAGGGACTTGGACGGGATGCACGCCCAGTAGGAGCACTCGCCGCCGACCAGCTCCCGCTCGACGACGGCGACCCGAAGCCCACGCGCCGCGATGGCCCCGGCGCAGTGCTCGCCGGGCGCACCGCCGCCCAGCACGATCACGTCGAAATCGCTCATGCGGGAAGCGCCTCGCCGCTCTGTTCGCGCACCATGTACTCGGCGTACCAGTCAGGCCAGTCCGAGTCGGCTCGGCCGATGCGCTTCTCGTGCTCAGCGTGGGCCGACTCGGCGCGGTGCAATGCCGCAGCCAGGTCGCCGGCGGAGTTGAACGAGGTTGTGGTCGGATTGAGGCGCCCCGGGAGGCGATCGGTCACCTCTTGGAGCAGCCAGTTGTTGCCGTCGGGGTCTTCGAACGTGGCAAAGGAATTGTAGCTCTTGTGATCCGGATCCGGGCCGTTGACCCGATCACCCGTCCCTTCAGGGTCGAGTTGCGCTCCGGGTGCTCCGGAATGGAACACCCCACTGACCGTGGCGCCCCGGCTGACAAGTTCGTCGCGCCCGGCTTCGATGTCAGACACAATCAGGTACAGGCCATGGGCCGATCCGGGTGGCGCCCCCGTGATGTGGGTCCCGAACTGCACAGAACACTGCGATCCCGGCGGCGTGAATTGCACGACCCGGAAGCCGTTGTCGAAGGAGAAGTCGGCGTCGAGCCTCCAGCCGAGGCCGGCGTAGAACGCCTTGGAGCGATCGGCGTCGGCCACGGGGATGACGACCGCCTCCAGCTTGAGATCGGCCGGTTCGCTGCGCGGCGATCCACCACGTCCGCTCTGTCCATCGACGATGCTCATCCGGCTCTCCTCTGTCCGGTCACGAAAGGAGTATCGCACCCAGGCGAACGCTTTGCACCTGAAACATCCCCGCACTCGGGGTTTCACGTCGTTCGAGATTGCCTCACAAACGCGAGACGAGTTCAGCAACGATCTCCGCCGCTGGTCGCGGCTGCCTGGCGAGCGTGACGCTCTGTCCGGCCCACATGGAGAGAGCTTCAATATCACCGGTTGTGCCTACCATCGGCGGCGCTGGCTCATAGCGGACGATTGCTTCACCCGAAGCGAAGTGCGCGACGACATCGCCCGCTCCGGGCCGGCTCTCCAGAGGCGGCCGACCCGCGGCCTCCCACATCTCAGCCGTCGAGTTGCGGAGCGCGCGGTGGGGCGAGTCTGGCCAGTCGACGTCGTAGAGGTCGGGGTACCACTCCGCGTCGGTCTCAACCGCGTTGATCAGGCGACTCCGGTACTCCTGGTGGATGGGCATTTCCTGGGCAAGCAGAAACTGAGTACCCACCCACGCCGCCTGAGCGCCCAAGGCGAGGACAGCGGCCACGCCGCGAGCGTCCCCGATCCCACCGGCCGCGATCACGGGCACCGGCGCCACCGCGTCCACGACGGCGGGCACCAAGGGGAGCGTCGCAATCTGACCCCCCACGTGCCCCCCAGCCTCCCAGCCCTGCGCCACGATGACATCAACTCCGCTGGCGACCGCCCGCCGCGCCTCTTCCGCGCTTCCGATCGTACACAGAACGAGTCCGCCCGCATCGTGGACCCGATCGACGTAGCCCGCGGGATCCCCCAGAAAGAGTGACACGATCCGCAAACCGGCCTCGAGGGCTTCATCGAGGCGACGGTGCTGATCGGAGGTGAGAACCAAGTTGCCGCAGAAGGGACGATCGGTGAGCGCCGCCGTCTCGCGAACCACGTCTCCTGCCGGATCGGACCACGTCAGCGTCACCATACCGAGCCCACCGGCATTCGAGACCGCTGCCGCTAGTTCGGGCACCGCCACCATTGCTGCCAAGACAATCGGTTGTTCAATCCCGAGCAGTTCGCAGACCGGCGTTCGCACCACTGCCACCTACCCCTTCGATCCAGGCCGTCCTCCACCCAACTCGGACAAATCCGTATTCTTCTAGGACTCATACGATGTGGGCATCGACTTGGCGGTCCGCTTATTCCAACCGTGAAAGCTCGAGTAGTCCCCTGCATCCCAGGACTCACGCAATCCCGGTTTGCTTAGGTCCCAGTCGGGGCGGATCTCGCTCGACGCAGCGCATAAGTCGGACCACAGGTCGTAAAATGATGGGCGTCCCCAGAACCAGTAGCCGTTGTAGATGCTATGAATGAGAAGTCCGGGCTTGAGCACCAGCGTGTGGGGATCATCGGATCGTGCTCAGGGTCGCTGTATTCCTGGATATCGAGGTCCTTTTGGACCGTCGGAGCCGGGTCCGAAAGAAAGGTCCATTCGGCGCCGACGGCAGCCCGGAACTCCTGCAGGGTGTGGTGGTCATCGGTGGCGATGGTGACGACCTGGGTATAGGCGACGGCGAGTTTCGGATGGTTCGCCGCGAGTTCCAAGTGCTGCTGGTGTTCCTTCGGGCAGTAATTGCCTCGCGCCAGCGTCAGGATCATCGGATCGTCACCTTGGAGCTCACCGAGGGAGCGAACGATGTTGGTGTGATCCGGCAACGAGTAGTCGGGGAACACGCCGCCTGGTCTGATATCGGATCCTTTCACTCGACGATCCGCGCGGGGATCTCAGTGTCGGTTGGACTGGCTGCCGCACAGGTGGCGGACCTCGCCGGTTCGGAGACCACCCACCTCTTGGTGGAAGAGTCGATCGGCAACCCGGCTTGTCTGGCCGAGGGCTGCGGGATCGGGAGGGCGCGCAGACAGCGACGCATCGACGAGTGGTGTGTTGATGAATTCAATGGGGAAGGCAGCCAAAATGACCAGGCCCCCCGTCGGGCGGCGGTTTGCCCTCCTTCGATCAGATACTCGTCGGGACCCCCGATGTGGCAACGACTCTCGTACTGATCCTGCTTCGGCGGCATCAAGTACTGGACACCCCGGTTACTCCACTCGGCGTACACGGCCTCAATGTCTTTGACCCGGATATTGAGGAAGCTGCTGGCCCGGTCGAGGTCGCGTGGGTTTTCCAGCGTAACGGCAGGATTGTCGTCAGTCGGGCCCCTGCCGACATTGATGGTGATCCCGCTGTTGGAAGGCGCGACATAGGTCAGTCCTCCGGGGCCGGAGAAGATCACCCTGCCACCGAGCACTGGGGATAGGAACGCCGAGGGCGCGCTCGACGTCGTCCGAGCCGATGAAGTGGGCCAGCAGGTCGATGCGAGGCTACGCACAGATCACCGGGGCGATCAACGCGGAGTCGAACGCATTCTCGATCTCTACGGCGACGATGTGGCAGCCCACGCCCGGACGCGATCGGCGTCACAACCTTGCCGTCCGACGTCCGAGCAGTCATCGCAACCGAAGTCTAGATCGCAGTGCCGCGACGCGTGAACCCCCACGTTACGTAGTTGCAGTGAGACGCACCAGCGCCGGATGAGACAACCTCCGACATTGGAAGCCCGTAGCGAAGCCGCCCCGTGGACGAGCAGACCTGTTTGGGGCAGCGCACGTGGCGGTGCCGAAGGGGGTCAACGGCGGTCGCTTCTCGCCGTGTAGCCAATAGATGCCACCCAGCGGCTCGAACGATAAGTGGTGGTAATCCTCCGAAGTCGCTAGGAACTGTACGTTCCCGCGTGAGCCCTCACAGCTCGGACCCTTTAGAGCTCTAGTTCCTATGCGACGAGGGCCCCATAGGCAATGCCGAAATCCAGGACTGGCCGGCAGGCGGTATTAGGCGATACTGGATAGACCCTTCTGGAGATCATCCACGTTCATTACAGGAGCGAAAGTTACCTGAGCGTCTAACACCGTGAAGAAGGGCTCGGCAAAGATGGGTATCCCCGACGAATCGGGTAGGTCGAAGACGATGATCGCCGTGCGCTTGCCATCTATCGAAGTGAAGTACGTAGCCTCTGGCTTCCACCGCTCTGCCGTTTGTTGTATCAACTTTGGAAGGGAGCCGTCCTGTATTGCCTTGTTGCCCGCACCTACGGGGATCAAGATCGTCGCCATCACTCGCATCGTGCAACCTCCAGGTTGAGCCTGTTGCGAACCTACGCGAGTCCGATCACTGCCGCCCAGCATCTGCCTGGTCTGCAAGTGTAGAAATCGCCGGAAATGTCAGAAATCGTACTCTCGGCCCGGAGAAGCTTTTGTCACCCCCTTCCAACGGAGATCGAGAACCACGCGACCCCGAGTAAACCCCTCGCCCCTCGACCGCCGGCAAAGACGTCGAAAAGAACATCCAGTCTCCTCCACCCAACAACCGGTGAGTACCAATTGTCAAGGGGCCGAATCACCGCCACTGATCCTTTAAACCCTAAGAAGCGTGAATCCTTCCTGGGCTGATCCAGCCTCGGCCTAAGAAGAGAAGGAACCGTCGTCGAGGTGTTCTGCGACCACCGCACACCGCCTGAAGGCCGGTCGGATCGGCGTTACTGACGACGCCGGATAAGTGGTCCAACCGGCAACGATGCGTTTGGCAGTCCCCGGGGCCGCCCCGGTTGGCTGAGGCCGGCACATATGCGTCCCCACACGCCTCACTCTGCGCGCAATAGCAGAGCCGTCGGAGTTCGAGCGGCCATTACTGCCGGGAGCGCGGACAACGCGTTACCGGCCACCACCAGACCGAACAGACCGAGGACCAATGCGCCCAAGGGGATTGCCGTGGCCGGTACCACCCCGATCGACGTTGCAAAGCTGACCCAGACCCAATGCCCGACCGCCAATCCGAGCGCTAGCCCCACGACCGCCGCGATGACCAAGGTCGTGCTGATCTGCCAGATGACGACGGCTCGCACCTGCCGACGCGTCAGCCCCAACGACTTCAAGATCGCCAGCTCCCGTCGCCGTCGGCGGGCTCCGCTAAGCACGGTTCCCGCCAAGGAAAGTAGCACCGCCACCGTAAGTACCACGGCCAGCGTTAGGGGCTGACTGCCCATCTGGGCGTCATTGGCGACCGGCGCGCCGAGCACACGGCCCAGCTGATACAGCCCTCCTGGTTGGTTATCGGGATCGGCGTCAACAATCCGGTTGACCAGCGGACCGGGCCTGGTGCCTGGCTCGAGATCGATGGCAATGGTGGAGGGCAAGGCGCTCAAGGAGGCGTCCTCAGGCTGTTGGTGCGAACCGAGGTGCTCGATGGCCAACAACGTGTCCTCCGGGAGCATGGCGCCGCGTCCGAGCGAAACGTGATCGGTCAATTCCAGCCCGATGGAGGGCAGGGTGACAGTGCCCACGATGGTCATCCGCCGCCTTGTGACGCCAGTTCCAACGACGACCGAGTCGCCGATCTGCTTGTCGAGTTGACGAAGGCTGTTCTCTCCGAGCTCAATCTGGTTGGGTCCCTGCAGCGGACTCCCGCTGACCGTCGGTGGCTCAACCGACCCCCTGCGCGTGGCCAGTCCAAGGACGGGTACAGACTGGCCGTCGATGGGCAACTGAGTGAAGGCGAAGGTCGACCAGCCCCGAACACCCGGCTGATCCGCCATCAGCTTGCCTAGGTCATATCCCAAGTAGTTCCCGTAACCACCCTGGGCCTGCACGAGCACGTTCCAGTTCCAGCCATAACGAACCGGGTGCGAGACCAAGCCACTCAGACTTGTGCCGAACACCACTGCGGCGACCGCGGCTGTGACTGCGACCACCGCTCCCAACAGGTTGGCCCGCACGACACCCCGTCGGCGACCCGGTGGCGGTTCGAGGGCGTAGCGAACTCCGAGAGCAGCCACCGTCGGCACCCCTAGAGAGACCACCGCCCGTGAGACGCCCGAGGGCCGGTCGTCATGGACCCAGTGTGTCGGGCGCACCGATCGCGAGGCGAGCAACGCCAGCAAGGCCAGCAACAGCACGAGCAGTAGGAGCCCGCCGCCGAGAAGGACGGTGGTGTCGAACGCCACGCCCCGCGCCGGATCGAACTGACGCACAGGTCCGACCGGGGCCAACGGTGAGAAGGCCAGGGCACCGGCCACCGCCAGGGCCATTCCGGCGATCACTCCGACTGCTCCCTCCAAGCCGCCCGCTACGGCCACCTCGGCGCGGCTCATGCCCAGGGCTCCGAGCAGTTCGAGCTGACTGGCCGAACGATCGAGGAGCTGGTTCAGGCCTTGGCCGACGAGGATCAGCATGGCGAGCGCAACGAGTGCTCCGAACACGCCGAGGGCGACGGCCTGGGGTCGGATCGCATCTTGGACCTGTTGGTGCACGGTATCGAGTCGGCGGATGTCGAATGACGCACCAGGCCCGCCGAGCTCTTCAGCCAGATGAGCCAGGGATGACTGGAGGGCGGGGATACCGGCGGTGCCCTTCGCCAGGCGCATCCCGACCCAGGAGAACTCGACGGCATTACGGTGCTCGGCCTCGGCCGCCAGCGTCGCCGCAGGCGGCAGGACGGCACCTTGAGTCTGGTCGAACTGGTCGACCAGAGCCGGCGGGATATCTACGATCCCGACGACCCGATAGGAGGAGTACCCGGTACTCACCGGAAACTGGTCGGCACCGTTCAAGAACTGGTAGGTAACCGTGCCACCAAGGCTCACCCCGAAGAGCCGAGCTATGGCGGGGGTCAGGGCGATCTCGTCGGTGGCATCCAGTCGGGGCAGTCGACCGCGCAGAACGGTCATGGTGTCCTGGGTGAAGAACGCCCCGTGATACGTCCCATCGAGGGCGTCGGTCAGAAAGGCGTCGTCCACCCGACCGTGGACGACCGGATTGGCGTTCAGACCCAACCAAGCCGCACTGCTGCGGACGCCCCGTAGTCCACTGACCTTGGCGATCACCGATGTACCGGGCAGCGGGATGTTGACCAGGACGTCGCTCGACTTGATGGAACTCAGGTACCTCCCGTAGGCGGATTCGGTCCGACGGGCCCCAGCAAGGGCGCCAAGGGCCACCGCGCCAAGAATGCCGCAGAGGAGGACCACGACCAACGTGGGCCGCCAGGTGCGCCGCCGAACCGCTCGCCACCAATAGAGGACCGCCGCCATGCCGCCTCGGTACCCCGAGATAGTGCTGTTGATCGTCTCTTCTCTCTCCTTGTCGTCGGGATCCCTGCCCGTCGTTACTGTGCCCGGGCATACCGCCTCGGATTGGATTTGTCCTCCCGGCCGCCTGCCTGAGCTGCTAGTTGTGTCGCGGCACGGTCTCAGGGAGTCGCTCGTTCTCAGTCCCGATGATGCAGGGTCTTTCGGGGATCGACAAGGGTGCTAACCGGCGACCGAAGGTGGGGGTAGCTTCCCGGGGGCCCTCGTGGCCAATGCGTCGTCATTTGCCATCTGACGCTGAGTCCATTCACGCGTGGTGCTATCACTAGGCCTTCTAATCGGGGTATCTCCTCAGTGGATTGGAGGAAGGTTCACCACACTTCGAAAAGGGAGCCGCGTTCGTTCCCGTCCAGCACAAGGAGATGGCATCTTGAGTCACACGGCAGCTCGTCATCGGGGGTTGGCTTGTCCGTGCCAGTCGCCGCCCTCCCGGTACCCAGGTTGTTCGAACAGCGACCGCTCATGTGTCGCAGACCGAGTGACCGCGGGCGGATCGTCAGCGCCGACCGCGGCAGCCGCGTCGTTCAATGTGCGGCGCTCGGGTTTGCCTGTGCGACCGTGTACAACAGTGCCGTGGCGATCCGGGAGAACCTGCCTGGGGAACCGCTCGGCATCGGTGTCCCTTTGTCGGTCCCCAATACAATCCTGGTGGGACGGGGGCCTGCGGTGGCCGCGCCATGGTCCATGCCGCTCGTGGGACTCCTGGCCGCCTCTAGTCAGTTGCAAAATCGAAAAGGACAGTGGTCGGGCCTGGTCTGTGTCGGGCTGGGCGTGGCGGGCGTCGTGGGCATCCTTCTGGAACCCAATACCTACCGGGCAACGACCTGGGCCCGGTCCACTCGCCGGGCCGTCCTTCTCCATTTTGGAACCTGCCTAACGCTCGCCGGTGCTGGGCTGCGGCACGCCGTTGCTGGACATCCGGGGATGGTGCGAAAACGAACCAGAGAATAGACCCAACTCTAGGATGGCGACCTGCGGGAAACGGGATGCAGCCGCCCGCTGAACTATCTGAACGTCGCCCGCCCCGGTGTCTGCGAAGCGCCACGGAGCTTTTAGGCTACCCCTCCCGACCCCGTGAGATCGGTCCCACCACAAGCGAGGCCTCTGCCTACATCGAACAAGTACGAGCTACTGACGGCCGACAATCAACCCTTATCGATCGCGATAACTAGCTTTCATAGAGGGCCATTATTACACCCGATAGTTTCTATAATGCTGAATGCAGGCGATAAGAACTGGTTACTGCCGTGCGATATGGAGTGGCTATCGCCGTCCCTGCGCTGCTTCCGCCGCTCGGTCGCCTCGACTGCCTCGGCGGTGCCGAGGATGATCTAGAAAGACCTAGGGCAGGCCCTCGGTGATTTCCAGGGTGACGTCGACCCCGGCTTCGGCTGCTCTGGCCAGGCGCATGGAATCGCTGAGTAGCAGGTCGGCGGGAACTACTTACATCGGCCGGCGTCAGGGGGCGGGATCCATCGTCGCCGGTGCGGAGAGCGCGAGCACGGTCACGGCGACGCACATGGCGGCGAACGCGAACGACCCGACGGCGAGCTGGACGACATGGGGGGTGAAGGTCTCCCCGAAGATCCAGACGCTCAACGCGATACTGACGACGGGATCGACGATGACGATGAACGGCTGCGAGATGCTGAGCGGGCCGACATGAAGGGCTGCCTGATCTAAGAACTCTGCCGCCAGCGCGGCGGTGGCCAGCGCGTAGACCGGCCAGTGGGTGAGCATGCCCAACACTCCGAATTGCGTCAGTGTGTCGGTCGTCGCCTTGATGAAGGTGGCCACGAGTGCCCAGAGCATCGAAGTCGCGGCTCCCAACAATGCCGCCCGCCTCCCCGGCGAGCCCTTACGCCCGAGCAGCGCCAGCAGAGCCGCCGTACCGACCACCGCCGCAGTGGCCGACGCCCATGCCTTGCTGGTAGGCAGGGCGCTCCCACCGCTTGGCTCGGCCATGGCGAGGAACAACGTCAGCGAGACGCAAGTGAGCGCTGCTGCCCACCAGGTGATGGGCCTTATCGACTGGTGGAGCCACAGCCACCGTAGGACCAACGCAAAGACGAGCTCGGTGACCAGAAGGGGCTGCACCAACGAAATCGCCCCGTTGTGGAGGGCAATGGCCTGAAAGACGAACGATCCGGCCACCGCCACCCAACCGAGGAGCCACAACGGGTTCGACAGCAGATAGCGGACGAAGTGCCAGCCCTTGGAATGCTGGGGATCGCCGATGCTGGCAACGTGCTGCATGACAACGTTGAGAGCATTGGAGAACGCCGCCAACAGAGCAAACAGCAGTGCCACGGTCCAAGCCTCCTCGTGTCGTGCGTATGGGGTGGTGCCTTTGGCCAGAATGGCGCTGCCCTGCCGTCGCGCGCCGTCCGCACCATTGCTCGGTCGCGGCGAACCCCTCCCGCACCGCACGATAATCGGTGTCTCCGAGCAACGAGCGTGACGCGGGTCAAGCGTCACCCCCTCAATGATCTCCGCCACCTGTGCGCCCGGCCGAAAAGGTCAATATCCAGGTCGCCATCACATCTCTACCGCCTGCCGTCCACGTTCAAGGCGCCCGCGGCGAAAATGGCCGAAGGTCCTGCGTGCCGAGTCGGTGCCTAGAACAACGATCCTTCGTTCGCCGAATCGCCATCGAGCGAGAGATCCCGCCGTGGATGACTCCTGGCCGCTCAGGTGCGGGTGACCTATATTCGTACCGTTCCGACCTGGGAGAGGCGTGAGACAGTCCCTGCCGTTCACCGTGACGCCCGCACTACCTTCTGATCCTCAAGTTCAGCGAATGCTTTGGGTGTACTTCGACGAACTCGTCGCCCGCTATCAGGGTCGACCTGCCACTGAGAAGGAAATCCGGGAGTCGTTGCTGGAGGCCCCGAGCGACGATCTGGCGGATCCGACGGGCGTGCTTCTGCTCGGGAGACTAGGGTCCGCTCCAGTGGGTTGTGTTGGGATGCGCTTCCTTCCTCGTCATGTCGGGCAGGTGACGAGGATGTTCGTCATGGTGTCCGAGCGGCGTCAAGGGTTTGGATTGAGACTCCTCGATGAACTTGAAACGGTCGCCCGCAACCGAGGGACCACGCGGCTTGAGCTCGACACAAGAGATGATCTGGTGGAGGCACGTCGACTCTACGAGCGGCACGGGTTCGGGGAGGTCCCGGCATTCAACGCTGGGCGCTACGCAGAGCACTGGTTCGTCAAGAACCTCCAAGGGTGACTCACGCTTAGCTGCTTCTCCTCGGGCAAATCGGAAGCAGCAGACCCGGAGCATCAGGTTCTCGGCGCACCCTCTTTCGGAGCCCGTTAATGGGCGACTGCGGCAGGATGGACCAACGATGACCGCTGCTAGCCGCGCGACACTCACCAGGCCAGCCATCGCCAACTGCTCCGCTCCGCCGGCGTCGTCTGGAAGCCTTTCGGACGCGCAATTCCTCGGCCGTAGCCCGGGGGTTGCCGCGAAGTGGCGATAAGGACACAACGACGCAAATACCAACGCGGTCAGTGTAAACGTCCATCAGACACACCGATGAGACGAAGCTTGGGTCTAAGTAAACGACCCGCCAACACAGAGAGACTATCTCGTGGATGGCTGGACTGGGCCGACGCCATGATCGGCTCGGCGGGCCCACCACTTGGCGCCGGTGGCGTGACGTCGAAATCGAGCTTCGTGATTCGACGCCTCCTGGACGCCGTCCGTCGACCGCTTCATGATGGCGAACGATTCGACCAACGTTGACAACCGCGGCGACGTACTCGGTTACCCCCGGATTCGCGATCCCCGACGGGCCGGCCATGCCGGGACCCGTCGGTCCCAACCCTTCACTCACCATTGCCACTCGGGCCGATCATGAACTCGGCCTCTTCGTAGATTTAGAGTTCCCTACCGCTCACGAGCTTCACTGGAACCGAGCGCCATGGCAACGCCATCCGCCGCAGAACGTGGTTTCGGACCAATGGCGACTCAGCCCGACCGGGTCGGGCGTCGCGCCCCGACCTCGAGTGTCTCAGCTCCCCCGAGGTCGCGGTGTCGCGGCACTCGGCGGTGTCGGGATCGATCTGGGCGGTGCTCAGATGCTCGAGCGGTGGCTTGATACATCCCATCTATCTAGCCTTGATACATCCCATCTACCTGGCATTGTGGTTGCCGCCTTGTCGCTTTTCGGTTGCATCTGTCAACAGCCATTGACTGATTCGTTCGTGGGGGTAGCATGCGACGGAGCTTGACATGTGGGTTCCGGGCACAAGGACTCACGTCGGGTTTGGTCGATGGGTCTGTCTTAGCCTGCCATCTACGTAATATGCATTAAAGAATGGGCGTTGAAGATCAGCTCCCATCTAACGTGGGAGTCGTTCCCCATCGAAAGGTGGACTCGCCGTGCCCTTGGAGACCACGCACACCTCTCACATTCGAGCGCTGTTGGCCATCGTCCTGGCCCTGCTGCTGACCGGCGTGGCAATCGCCATTATCGGTTCTGACCAGTCCAACCAAGCTGCCTCGAAGAGGGTGTCGCTCGTGCAGTTCTCCCACCACCATTTGCGATCGGACACCGGCACACCGAGCACCGACGGGCGCGGCAGTTCGGGTGTCAAGGGCGGTTCCGGTTCAGGCGGTACGTCAGGCACTGGCGGGAGCGGCGGTTCCGGCAAGGGTGGCAGTTCCGGTTCAGGAGTCTCCGTCGGTGGATCCACCACAACGTCTTCGACCACATCTTCGACCACGTCTTCGACCACATCTTCGACCACGTCGACAACGACGACCATGGCAACGACCCAACCTTCAGGGACATGTACAACGTCTGCTCAGGACGGTCACTGCCCCTTCTCGGCGGTGCCATACATCGTCGGAGCGAATTCGACCCCGTGGGTGGACCAGAATGTTTGGTCAGGCAGCAGCAGCTATCAACAGACCCTATATGCGACCGCTCCAAATGACTGGTACGTCACGGCTAACGCCAACACCAACTTTGGCGGAGTCCAAACCTACCCAAACACTGGGTTCGACATGACGGGGACAGTGGACAGCGACTCGTCCATCACATCGTCGTGGAGTGTCACGATCCCAACCAATGAGACGACAGCCGGATGGGCGGCATATGACCTGTGGTTTAACAACTGGAACGATGAGGTAATGATTCAGACCGACCTGACGGTCCCAAGCAATGGCGACTACGACTGTAACGCCGTCGCAACTGCAACCTTCAGTGGCATGCCTTGGCACTTGTGCGTGTTCGGCTCGGAGCGAGTTTGGAAGCCCGGCACCTCTGACGCAGATTTGCTCAACCAACCTTCGGGCAGTATTGACGTGAAAGCCATGCTCACCTGGATGGAGACAAACGGCTACCTGCCCGCTGGCAGCACATGGACTGCTGGCAGTTTCGGCTTTGAGATTTGCGACACGCATGGCGTGACGGAGACATTCACGGTCAACAACTTCTCATGGGACACTCAGTAATGCTGGGGGCTCGGAAGGTTTGAAGCGCCCTGGGGGCTCTCGAACTTGGGAGTGTGGGAGCCATGGGAGAGAGGAGGCTCCCTCAGAATCAGTGTCCGCCCGAACTGCATGAGCGGGCTCATCTCTGTCGGACCACGGGTAGAACAACCCACCAAGGCGCACTCGGGCGGTGAGCAAGCGCTACGCCCTGGCTCTCTGTCGGAGCGTCAGGAAGACGGTCGTGGTCGCAATGATCGGTTAGGGATGGACACAAAGCGATCCCTGTGGATCGCGCTATTACCGCGCGCAAGAATCCTATTGTCGCCTGCCCGCGGCGACGGTCGTGTTCTCGTTTGCCGCCGCGCATGCGGTGACAACAGGCATCACTGGTTGATGGGGCACGACAATCCGTCCCTTCGATCGGCGCTGCAAGTGCCGATTGTCGCCGGAAGCGACAAAAACGTCGACGGCTGGAACGATCAGCTGGCCATAGGTCCTTGTTGGGGTCCAGAATTGAAGCCGCCAGAGACCCGAGCGCCGGATGCAATCGCCACGAAGACGCCATCATCGGACTCCAATGCTCCTGAGTCCCCCCCTCCCCCGGCACTTCATCGAATGTTCGCTGTCGGGGCTAGCCAGTGATCTGGGCACACTCGCGGCGGGAGAAGACTGACGTCGCAGAGCCTATTCGGGGGACAGTCAGTACTCGTTCTTGAGGACGAAGAAGGACCCGCGAATAGTTCCGGCAAGTTTCGATTTTTGTCTCGCGAACTTGAACCTCGAGGCCAGCTCCGCGGGGATTTCCATCCCTTCGGAGAGTTTGAACCCCACCGCCCGCTTCCCGCCGGCGTCGACGGTGTACATCACGTTGATCGAGAGGCCGCTCTCGTAGAAGACATAGGTCATTCGGATGTTCTCGACCTGGAACGCCGTAGCCTCAAGCGGGAGAGACGAGATGACAATGTCGCGCTCTTCTTTGAGGATCCGATGAACCCAGTCGATGGCCGTCTTGGCATCGCTCGCAGCCTCCACCGTAAAGACGTAGTCGTACTTGTTCTTGAAGTAGCGGGCCTCGTTGGCCCGCAGACCAGCGAGCGCGGCCGCGACCGGCGAAGACTCCAGGCCGACGGTCGAGACGACATTGAAATCCACGGTGTAGGGCATAACACGCTCCTCAGCCCGGCCAGTTGGGTCCGTTGGCGTCCGCAGATTACCTCAGCCATAGGGTCCCTCGGAGACCTCCCGTCACCTCTCCGAGGGCTCAAGTTGGAGCCAGCGAGCCTTGGATGACGGCGGTCAGCAACCGCTGCACGCGCACTTCGACATCGACCACAGCGTGGGAGAGGCGAGGATCGTTGCGGTAGAGGGCAGCTATCTCAGGGCCCGGCGTGGCCATCTGCCAGAACGCGCCCGAGAGCGTGGTCGCCGCCGCGATGAGGTCGACGACCGCAGACTCGCTGAGGGCGGGCAGCAGTCTCTGGACCACGAGGGCGATCGCGCCGAGTTCCGTGTGGATCACCAACTTGAATGTGCGTACCGCCTCGACTGAGACATTCCTCTCAAGATTGAGGGGGGCCTGCGCGAGTAGATCGCAGAAAGCGCCCCGGGCCGCCAGGGTGCCGGCGAACACAGCGGCCACGGTGGCGGGAGTGACGTCGAAGAGCACCTCGAGTTCAGCGCGTACCGCTCCCGACCACTCCTGCCACGCCTTCGCAGTCAGGCGGAGGAAGATCTCCTCTCGTGTCTCGAAATAGCGCAGCAGCGCTGACTTGTGCATGCCCACTGCCTCGGCGATCTCGGTCAAGGTGACCTGACGGATCCCTCGTTCGGCACTGAGCCGGCGCGCGGCATCGAGGATCGCCGCTTCTCGAAAGTGTTTCGCTTCGGTGCTGCGCGCCCGCTGAAACCCGGAGGCCTTCACCTCCCTAACGTAACACAACCAAGTTGCACTAATAAGACAACGGTGTTGTACTGTGGACATGGAACAGACCTGGTTCATCACCGGCTCCTCACGTGGCCTCGGCCGCGCACTCGCTCGGGCCGCCCTGGACGCCGGCGACCGTGTGGTCGCCACCGCCCGCCAGCCAGCGCAACTCGACGACCTCCTCGCCGAATACGGCGAGCGCATGCACACGATCGCCTTGGATGTGACCGACTCGCAAGCTGCCCGTGCAGCCATCGCCGAGGCCGGCCGTCATTTCGGCCGATTGGACGTCATCGTCAACAACGCCGGTTACGCCAACGTCTCGCCCATCGAGACCACCGACGACGAGGACTTCCGCGCTCAGTTCGAGACCAACTTCTGGGGCGTCTACCACGTCTCCAAAGCGGCGATACCAGTCCTGCGCGAGCATGGAGGCGGACTGGTCATACAGATCTCTTCGGTAGGGGGACGTGTCGGCGGATCGGCGGGGATCGCCTCGTACCAGGCCGCCAAGTTCGCCATCGACGGCTTCAGCCGGGTGCTGCGGGCTGAGACCGCGCCCTTTGGCGTGAAGGTCATGGTCGTCGAACCGAGCGGCTTCCGCACTGACTGGGCCGGCTCCTCCATGACCGTCCACGACATCCCCACGGCCTACGCCGCCACAGTCGGCGCCATGAACAACCGCGTCCGACAAAGCACCGACGGTCCCGCGGGCGACCCAGCACGCGCCGCCTCGATCCTTGTACAAGTCGCCAAGCGCCACGACATCCCAGACCACTTGCCCCTCGGGGTGAACGCTGTTGAAGGCTCGATCCGTCTCGACGAGCGGCTCCTCGAAGAAGACCGCAGATGGAGGGACGTGAGCCGCTCCGCCGACCTCAGCGAGCCTTACCCGGTAGAGCTCCCGGCCGACACGCCGAAGTAGATCAACCAGCGGGGAACTCGAACCGCCGAGCTCCCAAAGGGAACTCGGAGATGGCCCTCACATTTCGATGAAACGCCCAGTCGCAAAGGGTAGTTCCGACGTCGTTGTGCCTCTTCACAGCGCTGGAGACACCATTCCTGCTGCGACACACCACGACGAACCCCTAGGTCGTCGCCCGCAAGGTCGGGGCCATTGTTGTTGCTCAGTTCGTTGCTCACCGCGCCGGTGGGGTGGAGGGGCAACCTACCGGGTCGTCAACCCGTCGGCGAACGGGCGATGACGCCGGACGTCGATCGGAACCCGTTGAGGTGTCTCACTATCACGCTCTCGCTTGCAAGTACCCGCTCGCCGAGACGGGTAGATGATGGACCCAGAGGCGGCAATAGGACTCCGGGCCGGGCGGCGGCCGTGTAAGGCCAGGTCCTATCGTGGCCTGACCAGACGGCCGCTTCGACCGTGGGGCCCGAGTTCAACCAGAATGGTTCTTCCTTTCGAAGGGAGAGCATCATGATGGTCAAGCAACAGTCGAAGAAGAAGGTCTGGTTCGTCTACCTGATCCTCGGCACAGTCGCTGCCATCGGGATCGCAATGGGACTATTCTTCTCAAGCCATCCGACTTGGGTTGGCGAGCAAGCTGGAGACGCAGATTATGTGCACCGCACGCTCGGGCTCCTGTCCGACCTGCCTCACATGACTGCGGAATTGTTCTACGACACCATCGAGAACAGCATCGTCTTCTGTGTCGCCTTCCTGATCGCACGTCGGGCATTCCGCAAGGAGCACGAGCTTTTCGACATTCAGCACGGCATTAGCCACGAGGACCCGCAGGGATCACCGAGTCACAGAACGACGGTCACATCGCAAAGCTGCCAGTAGGTGACCGTTGATAGCCGCCCTGTCGCGTTCCCAAGCAGTTTTGTAAGTCGGTCTCGGGCCTATCGACACTTGGACTCACAAGGACCCGAGCATCACTCTAAACGGCAAGTAGTGCCTACCGACTGTGGCATTTAGTTGATGAGGGCGCGGAGCGCCGCCAATCGGGTCGCGTCAGACTCGTGGCGTTCGGCGCGCCCGGATAAGCAAATGGTCGCGGGGTCCTGTATGCCTGGGATCGGGAACATGCCGGTCGCCGGGGTATCCAGACCTCGCTGAACCGTCGGGCGCCAGGCAAGCCAAGGACGCCAACATGGACAGGGACTCTTCCCGGCGCGATCACAGTCATCCCTCGGTTCAGTCCCCCCTCTCCAGGCTCCAGAACGGCACCGCTGTCTTATGAATGTTTCTCCCGTCGGTCGAACGGCGACATCCGTCGCCAATCTCGATGGTGGTAGCACCATCGAAGATCCACGGGTATCCCCCTTGGGGGTTCATCACGCCACCCGTTACGCTCGACTGGGGAAGGAGGTGACCCAATGCGTAACGAGTTGTCGGTCAGTAGGTCTGGGCAGGTGGTTAGGGGTCGGAGCTTGAGTATTCTGGCTGTCGCTGACCTTCGCTTTTCCTAGCCGCAACTATCGCCTATGGGCCCGGTCATGAACGCGGGTTTCGCACACACGACCCCGTCCAATGTGACATGGGTACCTTCGTGGTTGGCGTGTTGTTGTTCATCGATTGGTAGTCCTCAGCCTGACTGTGGTGATACGACGGCGCGCTAAAGCGCAAGTGTAACGGTCTCGCCGCTCGCACCGAGACCCCAGTATCTTGGGCTTCTCCGATGTACCGAGCGATTGCACGGATCTGGTCGGCAGGATATCCGGCCTCTCCCACTCGGCACTGAGAAGCCCTTTTCAGCTGTTCCGATTAATTCGCCTTCCAACGACCGCCGAGCGGCCGCGTAGCCAGTCTCCATCTGAGCAAGCCCCGCGGAGTTGGCTGTTAATCTGCAAGTCACTGAGGTTCGTGCTACCACTACCCCGAATGCGGGCTCACTACCTTGTACGCGCCGGGCTCGGTGAAGAACACTGGGGCAAGGAGGTCATCGTGGGCGCAGTCAGGCTTGTGTTCGGCGCCGAGCTTCGCCGCCGGTGGCGCTCCTGGCTCATCCTGGTCGTCTTGATCGCCGTCGTGGCCGGAATGGTTCTGGCCGCCGCAGCGGCCGGACGCCGGACGGCTAGAGCGTTCCCCCGTTTTGTTGGTTCCTATGGCTTTGACGTCTATATCTACAATCAGCAGCCCGTTCCTGGACTGAGCAGGTTGCCAGGAGTTGCCTCTGTCACCGCGATCGGTAACCCCGCGAGCGGACAGCCGACATGTGCCTGTACCACCCGTGCCATCAACCCGTCGAACTTCTATATCAATGAGCTGTCGCCCAATGCATTGCGGCGGGTGGTGAAGTTGGTTGCCGGGCAGATGCCGGCCGCGTCGTCGCCCAATGACGTGCTGGCCTCCTTCACACTCCAACAGGACTACGGCGTGCACATCGGTTCCGTCATCGATGCGCCGCTGTATGCGTTGTCACAGTTGCCGGCTCTGGGTAGCGGCGCCAACGTAGCGCCGTCCGGGCCGACGGTTGCCCTGCACGTCGTGGGAATCGGTGCGGCTGAACTGGAGTTTCCCTCTGGGTCCGCTCCGGAGTACGACCTCTTCACAACGCCGGCCTTTGCACGTGCCATCAACAAGAGAGTTCCGCACGCTTCTGTCTACCTTGTTCGGCTTGGTCACGGGAGTACCGACCTGCCCCGATTCGCGGCGGCCGCAGGCGCTCTTCACCTCGACTATGTCTCAAATCAGGCCAATGCCGCTGCGGCGGTTGCGGCATCGATCCACCCCCAGGCCGTGGGCTGGTGGGTGCTCGCTGTCCTGGCCTCACTGGTCGGCCTTGCCGTCATCGGCCAGGCGCTCAGTCGGCAAAGCGTCATCGAGAGCGAGGAGTACCCCTCGTTGGTGGCCTTGGGCTTGCAGAGGCGCCACCTCGTGGTGCTCGGCACGGCACGGAATCTGATGGTGGGTCTCGTCGGCGCCGCCGGCGCCGTCGTCGTGGCCTTTTCCCTGTCTCCCCTGACTCCGGTCGGCGAGGCGAGGCTCGCTGAGCCCTCGACCGGGTTCGCCTTCGATCCGTTGGTCCTCCTTTTCGGAGCGCTTGTAACGGTTGGTGTGGTTCTGCTCCTCGGGCTCTGGCCGGCGGTGCGCGCTTCGAGCGTACGCCTCGGGGGCGATCAGGCACTCGACACTCACCGGTCCTCGATCGTGGCGAGGGTGGCCGAAACCGGTGCGCCGCCGAGCGCGGTGATCGGAGTCCGTCACGCCCTGGAGTCCGGACGTGGCGCCGCGTCGGTCCCGGTGGGCACCGCACTGTTCGGCTCGGCGTTAGCCGTCATGGCGCTCTGCGCAACGGTCGTCTTCGCCAATAGCTTGACGCATCTCACCGCTACTCCCGCGCTTTACGGCAGCGACTACCAGTTGTTGTTCTCGAACTCGAACGGGGGGCCGGGCAATCCCACCTCATGGGTATCGAGATTGGAGCACGACCACGCCATCACTGCGATCACGCTGGCGGCCAGCGATGAAGTGTCGATCAACGGTCATGACGTGCTCGCCGTTGCCGGGAAGGCGGTCCGCGGACCTATGCTCCTGTCGACGGTCGACGGTCGGCTTCCCACCGGTGAGGACGACATGATGCTCGGTGTTACGACCATGCACCAGCTCGGCGCCCATGTGGGTTCGGTTCTCGGAGTGACGATGCAACTGCCGACTGGCGGTTCGCGCACCGTTGCCTTTCACGTCGTCGGGACGGCCTCTTTCCCCAGCGATGCCGGGGGAGGTGGGCTCGGCACCGGGTCGGCCTTCACGATGGCCGGCTACATGAACGCGGTGTGTCCACCCGGACGTGTGCAGAGTCGGTGCCAACAGGCATTCGCGAGCAGTCAAGATTTCATCGTGTTGGCGAGGGCGACCTCCGGCCCCAAGGGTCAGGCCGCAGTTGCCCGCTACGTGGCCCAGGGCAGCGCGAACCGGCCTGTCATCCCAACCTCGTTGGTCAACTTCGGAGAGGCAGTGAACTTCCCTCTCATCCTCGGGTTTGTGCTGGCAGTGTTCGGCGTGGCGACTCTCCTCCATCTGCTCGTAGTCAGCGTCGTCCGGCGCCGCCGGGAGATGGGACTACTGAGGGTGCTTGGCTTCGTGAACCTACAGGTCGGCGCCACCGTGCTCTGGCAGGCGACAATGGTCGCCCTAATAGGCATCGTCGTCGGCGTCCCGCTCGGTATCGTCGTCGGGCGGGTCGTTTGGAATGTCTTTGCCACCAACCTCGGTGCGGTGCCTGTCGCCGCCGTTCCCGGGTTGACGATCGCTGCTTTGGCGATGGCCGTCCTAGTGGTCGCCAATGCTCTGGCCGTCATCCCCGCGGTGACCTCGGCGCGCAGACAGCCGGTGGCCCAACTCTTGCGGACTGAGTAAGGACTACTCGGTCTGCCACGACTCCATGGCCTCGATCACCGTGCTAACGCAAGAACGAAGAAGGTCGAACGGACTGCTCACGTATGCTGTTCCGTTGTGGGATGACTCTGGCCAGGTCCGCCGGGCAAGATCGCCGACGTCACGTCACGTCCCGAGCTCAGGCGGACGACTGCGTGGCGGCCCGAGTCTTCGACGACCTCGTAGCTGAAGCGGTCCGCCAGCGACGAGATCATCGGATGGGAGACGAGCGACCCATCGTCTCCGAAGTCGGGCCTAGCTTCGCGAATCTCGGCTCGAGGTTGCTGCTGTTGAAGACACAGTGGGATTCGGCCAGCAGCGTGGCAGTTGCCAAAGCGTCTTCTAGGGCGATTCACGGTATGACCTTGGCGCTCGCTCTCGGTCGTCGTTCCTCGACCGCCAGGCCCACTGCCGCGTAGACCCAGATGAACGCGCAGCCAAAGAGGATAATCGAGCGCGACGCCGGCGAGGCATGCGCTCAAGGTGTTGTGGAAGCCGAACCCGACGGGGAGTCCGATGGCGATGATGTAGAAGAGCGCCGGTACGCTGCGGCAGAGGTCGGCCGGCGTGCGACCCGCGAGGAAGGCCGATCGAGCCATCGGAAGGCTTCGGAACCGGTCGATCATGCCGCTTGGAGGTCATTTGCAAGAGCCAGTGAGGTGGTCATACCCCCGATGAGCACCGCCTCGAGGAAGATCCCCGGCACCACATCGTCGACGTAGTCGATGCCCGGTATGTGGACGGCTCGGCCGAGCACGAAGCGAAACAAGAGCAGGATGATCGCCGCCTGAGCGACCGACAGCACGAGAAGCTGGGGGGTGCGGACGATGCGCAGGAGGTTCCGCTTCGTCATCCCCCTGAAGTTTCCGAGGGCCAAGCCCGAGAGGGCGCATCGGCATTCAGTCGCTGCAGGGTGAGATCAGCGGCCTGCTGCTTGCTCTGGCCGGTGTGCGGGTCGTCATCGCCGGCCCGCTCCTCCACCGGCTGTGGCTGAGCCGCGTCGGGCGGTCTTTGCTGTACTTGGCGGCTCCCTCGCGTACCTGGGATGGCGGGATTCCGGGCGCGGCACCGGGCAACCATGATTCGGTGAGGCGAGCTCTTGACAAGGTAGCCCTCGAGCTGCGAGGACGCCCCGTATCGCTCACGTTGTACTGGACGAAGGCGCTTCGTGCAGCGATGGGAGGGGATACGTCGGACGTGACATCACCAATGAAGGGTCCGCCGCGACGTCGACTGTTTCGGCCTGTTCTGGTTCTTGGCCCGCATGACCCTCAGCTCGGGCTGGCTCTTCGGAGCCTTCGTCGCGGTCACCATCGCCGGGCCAGCTGCGCCCAACGGCTGGTGCTAGCCGCACTCTCTATGGCACCCCTGGCCCTCGTCTACGCCGAGCTGGGCGCCATGTTCCCCGAGAGCGCAGGCCCCGGCCGCTTCACCCACCACGCCTTCGGGTGCTTGGCTGGTGCGACCCTCGGCTGGTTCGCCTATCTCCAGGCGGCGACGACCGCCCCGATCGAGGTGCTGGACGCCATCGAGCACTGTCGACCAACTCCTGGGCCAGCGACCCCTACGACCCGAGCCGCGGCACTGCGCCCGCTCAGAATCCCGATCTTCTTCCTTCGCTATTGACGATGCGTATACCCTCAGCGTATGCTCCGAGAGATGAGCGTACCCATGGCTCTCCTCGGGCTTCTCGACCGTGAACCGAGCCACGGTTACGACCTGAAGCGCGACTACGACGCCTACTTCGCTCGCGGTAGGCCGTTGCCGTTTGGTCAGGTGTACGCCACCCTGGCTCGCCTGGCGAGGGACGGAAGGGCTGTCGCCGGGGAGGCTGAACCGGGCGCCGGTCCCGAGCGCAAGCGCTACAGCATCACCGAGACCGGAAAGAGCGAGGTGGAGGAGTGGCTGGCCCAGCCCATCGCGGCGGAGCCTCACCTCCAGACCGACCTGTTCGTGAAGGTCGTGCTTTCGCTCATGCTCGGTCGCCGGGCGGAGGAGTACCTCAACGTGCAGCGAGCCGCGCACCTTAGGCGAATGCGCGAGCTCACCGAGCTCAAGCAACAGGGGAAACTAGTGGACGCCCTTCTCGCCGACCACGGCCTTTTCCACCTGGAGGCCGACCTGCGTTGGATCGACCTCACCGAAGCGCGACTTGCGGCACTTGCAGAGGAGGTGGCGTCATGAACGGGTCACACGGTTCCGCTGTCGTCCAGGGTGGAGGTGTGCTCGTCGAGGCGAGACACCTGGTGCTCTCCTTTGGTGAAACGCCGGCGCTTCGCCGCGCCACTCTCTCTGTCCGGCGAGGAGAAATCGTCGCCGTGATGGGTCCGAGCGGATCGGGAAAGTCCACCCTGCTCCATTGCCTTGCAGGCATCCTTGTCCCGGACTCGGGCGAGGTCTCCTTCGACGGTCAGCGGCTCGACGTGATGCGAGAGGCGGAGCGTTCCCGGCTGCGACGTGATCGCTTCGGCTTCGTTTTCCAGTTCGGTCAGCTCGTGCCCGAACTGACCGCCGAGGAGAATGTCGCGTTGCCGCTGTTGCTCGGTGGCACGCACCGTGACGAGGCCCTTCGTCAAGCGCGCAGCTGGTTCGAACGACTCGACCTGAAGGGTATGGAACGCCACCGAACCGGTGAGATGTCTGGCGGCCAGTCCCAGCGGGTCGCGTTGGCGCGCGGACTCGTCACCCATCCCGACGTGCTGTTCGCCGACGAACCGACCGGGTCACTTGATTCGCTCAGCGGGGAGCTAGTCATGGGCCTGTTGACCCGATCCACGCGTGAGCAGGGATCGACGGTGATCCTCGTCACCCACGAACCCCGGGTCGCCGCGTATGCAGACCGGGAGGTCATCGTGCGGGACGGGTCCGTGACCGCGCCGGAACTGATCCACCGATGATCCGACTTGGGCTACGCCTGACATTGGGCAGCGGCCGCGAGGCACTGCTGCGTGTCCTCGTCACCGCGGTGGCCGTCGCCCTCGGTGTCGGTCTGTTGCTAGCCGCCCTGGCCGGTGTCAACGGTCTGCAGGCTCAAACTGACCGTGGTGCCTGGCTCGACACCTCGGCGCAGACATGGCCATCAGCCTCCGTCGGCTCGACATCGAACCGGTTGTGGTGGCTATCGAGTACCGACCAGTTCGGCAAGCAGGCGATCGATCAAGTCGATCTCGCCGCTGCCGGACCGAATGCTCCCGTGCCGCCGGGGATTCCCCACTTACACGGACCGGGTGAGTACTACGCGTCGCCCGCCCTGACAGCGCTCCTGCAATCCGAACCGGCGGACGAGCTTCGTGACCGCTATCCGGGGCACCAAATTGGGACCATCGGCGCGACGGCTCTGCCATCCCCCAACTCGCTGATCATCGTCATCGGCCACACCGCACACCAGCTCTCGCTGGCACCGGGAGCGGTCGAGGTCGGAACCATCCAACGCACGCCGAGCAATTGCTATGCCTGTCAGAACTCCGTTGGGAGCGGCTCCGTTCTGCAGTTCATTCTGGCGGGCGGGGCCGTCGCGCTCTTTCTGCCAGTGTTGATCTTGATCGCAACCGCCAGCCGACTGTCGGCGGCGCGACGCGAGCAGCGCTTTGCCGCGATGCGCCTCGTCGGCGCCACGCCGCGTCAGGTATCGGTGGTCTCGGCCGTGGAGGCAGCGGTTGCGGGCGTTGCGGGCGTTGCAGTCGGCTTCGCACTCTTCTTCGCCTTCCGACCGCTGTTCTACCACGTGTCGTTCACCGGAGCTCCCCTCGCCCCGGGCGATCTCTCGCTGCACTGGGCCGACATCGTGCTCGCCGTAATCGGCGTCCCGGTCGCCGCGGTCGTGTCGGCTCGCCTCGCGCTTCGGCGTGTCCAGATATCGCCGCTTGGCGTGACCCGCCGAACCTCGTCCCGTCCGCCGCGGATTGCCCGGATCGTCCCATTACTGGCTGGCGTCGCCCTGCTCGCGTACTTCGACGCCGCAGGAAAACCGGGCAGCAATGGCGGTCAGCTTCTCGAGCTGCTCGTGGGCTTCGTGCTCCTCATTGTGGGACTCGTTCTCGCTGGACCCTGGGTCACGACGGCGGGTTCACGACTAATGGTGAAGCGGGCCAATCGTCCCGCCACGCTCATCGCCGTCGTCGCCTCCTCGACAATCCTAAGGCGGCCTTCCGTTTCATCAGTGGTCTGGTGATTGCCCTCTTCGTCACAAGTGCACTGATCGGGGCACTCAACTCGATCGCCGCCGATGCCAGCTCCTCCGGCGGAGGGAGCGCAGGGCAACACACCCTCGCCGACCCGTTCTGCAGCTTCTCGACGTCGAATTGCCCCGCTTCCGCCCACGTTCCTTCCGTCTCAAGTCGGGTGCTTACCGAGCTGCGGACGACGCTCGGCGTGCGAGCGGTAACGGTGCTCCACCAGAGTGCGTCCCACGGCCCGCTGAGGAACTCGTTTGGGCTCGTCGCCTGCGACCAGCTGGCGAAGACGCCCGCGATCGGCAAGTGCGTTCGGGGAGCGACAGTGGCAAGTATCGGCTATTTCCTTTCGAACCTCCTTGGGCACAACTCCCACGCGTCGTCAACGGTCTGGCCGTCGGCTCACCTGTCAGTGGCGGAGGTCACGAGGCTGCCGGTCGACGCGGTTGTTGTCGCCACGAACGGTTCGTCGAGTGCAATTGAACGAGCACGGACGACGCTCGAACGGGTCTTTCCCTTCCAAGGACGGGGGGTCGCAGTCGACGCATTCGATCCGTCAACGGCGCGCCTCCTCGCGATGATCCAGGACATGACCGACGTGGTCATCGTGGCGAGTCTCGTCATCGCCGCCTGCAGTCTCGCTGTGAGCATCGCTACCGGGCTCGGCGAGCGGAAGCGCCCGTTCAGTTTGCTCAGGCTCACCGGCGTTTCCACCGCGCTCTTGCACCGCGTCGTCGTCCTGGAGAGCGCACTGCCCCTCCTCCTCGTCGCCGCGGTGTCGATCGTCGTTGGTCTGGCTTCTGCTGCGCTCTATCTCCACTCCCAGGTCGACGTCGCGTTCAGCATCCCCGGCATTGCCTACTGGACGACGGTCCTCATCGGACTTGCGGCTTCGCTTGCGATCATCGCCTCGACGTTCCCGATCCTCAATCGCATCACGGGACCTGAAGTCGCACGAAACGACTAATACAGCGCGTCCGAGACGGCTGTGCCGTTGGTCTGGTCGAACGGCAGTCGATGGCCCAGACGTGGTTGGTCGAAGCCTAATGCCGCCGGTGACCGGCGACCCGACCCTCGAGCGCCACGTAGCCTTCCTCGTGATCCGAAGTCTCTCGTCACGACAGAGGTGCGCGATGCGCTTGTCGGGTCCATTGGGATGGCCCGAACCAGCCGGGCTCGTCGAGGGCTGGTTCCCCTAGTTGGTGGACCGCTCGCTGCGCCAGCGGACCCCGCCCGACAGCGAGCCCATGCGCCGCGGTCCGTGTTCCCACGAACCTGTCCGACCGTCACTCGAAGGCGTGGGCGCCCGATCGCCACGTCCGATTGAGGTCGGAGCCGTCGAGGAAGCGCCGGTCCAGCTCCAAGATGACCATGCCATGAGCGAATGCCCACAGCGCCTGGCCACCGTAGGGATCACCGGTGGCGAGGAGGAAGGGCTCTCCGGCCCAGTTCTCTAAACCCGAGGCGAGCTCGGCGCGAGGCAAGGGACCGGAGGTCATGAGCCGATAGAGGTTGGGCTTGGCCAGAGCCGCTGCCCGGTACGATGCGAGGAGCGCTGCCGCCGGGCTCCGTCGGCCAGGATGAGTCACCGCACGGTGCATCACGTGACCGATCTCCAGCAGACCTTCTTCGATCAGGGCGATCTCGACCGCCCGCTTGCCCGCGAAGTGCTTGTAGAGAGAGGGCGCCCGGATGTTTAGGGCTGCGCCGAGCCGGCGCATCGTGAGCGCCTCGGGCCCCTCCGTCTCCAAGATCTGGCGGGCAGCTTGGACGATCTGCGCTGAGCGACCGGTCCGTCCGATGGGGGCGGGAGCTTTGCTCAACGGGCACCGAGCTCCAAACGGAAGACAGGATGACGGTCGGCCACAGTCCGGATCTCTTCGTCTGTGGAGGCGGCCGAGATACCGTCGAAGAACACACCGACCTCTGCCTTCCAGCGTCGCAGGTACTCGCGCAACACCGGAATCTTCTCGGCGCCGACCAGCTCGTGAGCGATCCGGTGCTCTCGGCGCCGGCCGAGCAGGAGGTCAAGCTGTCCGTCGGCCGCCCGGACGTTTCGGACCCATTCGGCCTCGCCACGGGGAGCCACAAGGTATTCCGATCCGTCGAACTTAAGCAGGTTCACCGGCACGTGCCGTGGGATGCCCGACTGCCGGCCTGGCACCTCGAGGACGCGGCTCCCGAGGACGCTTACCCCCATGCGTGTCAGTCGGGCCACCGACCGGTTGAATACATGTCGGGTGAACCATCCGGGTCGGCGGTAGTGCACCGATGTCGTCATGACGTGTTCCTCGTCTCATTGTGTCGCCCAGCGATGGGCCCGACGGGAGGCTAACACTGTTAGCCTCCCGTCGGCTACCGGTGTTAGCCTCCCAGAGTGAGCCATGGGGCGTGCACCTTCGGGATTTAAAGTCCGCAGGGTCGGGTACCGGCTGGCACATTGCAGCTGCCAGGCGCAGAAGCACCTCCCTTGCAGGTCGTCGGCGCCCCGAAACAACTCGCTGCGCGGCGACGCGACCAAATGAGCCTTCGCGATCTGCTAACAGTGACACTCCCGGCTCGCTCTCGCGGCTTGGATAGCCAACCGGGCGGGATGATATTCGCCCGTTCGGCCCAACGATGCTACGTCGTTCGGAGGAGGTCTCGCGGCTTGGATCGGGACGCCACCATCGCTGGCACGACGGCGATGCGGTTCGCAACGAGCAATACTCCCGTCATCAAGAGAGCGATGAGCCAGATCAGTACGACGGAAACCGGCACAGCGCCTGGATTGTTTGCGAATGCGTGCCATACGACCCGGCGGACCAACACTCCTGGTGGGATGCATCACAATGCCCCCTACGGCCACCGCGGTAGCCTGCCAGGCCACGACGGAGGCGACCTGGCCGTTCACGCATCCGACCACCTTCAATAGAACGACCTCTTGTCGGCGAAGACACCGCCAAATAAGAGTGGGAAGTTGACCGCCTCGCCAAAGGTGATGAGTGAGGTTGAGGTGACGGCGAGGGCGCCGCCGTCGGGGACGGTCTCTACGTGTCACGTGGGCCATTCGGGGCACACCTGTTCCGTCTGGCCAGGATTTTGGCCGACGAGGCACGGCAGGGCTAATCGCGTCGGAAATCCTAGTGGGGGGGCCTCCAGAGACAGCGTTGGCAACTGTGCTTGGCGGACCTCCGTTTCCGCCTCATTTCGCTCCTGACCAGGGCCACGCGTCGGGCCCGTCAGGCACTTGGTAGGCGAGCTGCATGGCCACCTCACCGCCGAGCGAACCGCCCACCGAGGTGACGCGTTCTCCATCCGGACCGCCCAAAGTCCCGGCGTCCCCGGCCTCCTCGCTGTGATCGAAGAATTACCCGATCTGGGTGAGGCGGAATCTCCCACACGTTCGATCAGCTGGGAGCGAGGCGGGCACCAGTGCAGCCTCCGTGAGTGTTTGGGAGGTGATGGTTTCGGGATTCTTTGGATCAGGCAAACCATCCAACCGCCTCTCGCTCAGCGGCGCTGGCGCGGAGCGGGCTCTCTACGAACCGACATCGTGTCGCTTAGGACCGGTGATGTCCTTCTGGCCGCCGTCCTGAAAGCCTCGTCAGCTCGCAGGTAACTCCCCACCGAACCAACTACCAAATCAATCCACCACAACACCTGAAGGAGGCTCGATCATGGCTGTTGACACGTTACTAGCCTACTGTGGCGTCTACGCCAAGGCTGAAGACGCTCTGGCCGACTATGACGCGGTCCGCGCCCTGCACTCCGAACTCGGGCTCATCGACGCCTATGACGCGGCCGTCGTGGAACGCAATCCTGACGGCAAGGTCAAGATCCTGGCCAAGCATGAGACGCCCACCCGCGTGGGTGGCGTGCTCGGCGGTAGCGTAGGCCTTGCCACTGGGTTGGTGATCGCCCTGTTCCCTGCGGCCGCCATCGGCGGAGGCCTTCTTCTCGTTACCGGGGGCGGGGGTGCGGTCCTCGGAGCGGTGGCCGGGCACGCGGCCGCCGGCATGAGCCGAAATGATTTGAAGGAACTGGGCGAGAGCCTGGACAATGGTCAGGCTGGCCTCGTCGTCGTCGCCGTCGCCGATATGGAAGCGAGCATCAACGCAGCCATGAAGCATGCCGAGAAGGTTCAGGCCAAGGAGTTGAAGGCTGATCAGAAGGCGCTCGAGGAGGAGATCAAGGACGCCTCCACCTAGGACGGAGCCCAAATGCGGCGACGTCGGCCCCAGCGGACACAGTTCACCTCCCCGGCGAGGTGGGCGATCTGGGTCCGGCCGTCGCCACCCCCGCGTGGCAACGGCGTGTATTCATGTCCGCTTCCAAAATGACTGAACGCGTCGTTGTCAGCTCATGACGCGGCCGCACCGACCGTCAGAGACGGCCTGGAGGGGGACGAACCGCCGTCCCACCAATTGGGTTTCGCTGGCCAAAGGTGTAACCCGATTACCGGGCGCAATCCGATTGCTCGATCTTGTACACGACACCTCTGCGCCGCAATTAGGCGGTTGGAGGGTAGACATTAGCGGGTGTGCAGGCTAGACAATGGAACCAGTTACGCCTGACGACGAGGAGGAGTTGGATGCTCGCATACATCTACCCACAGGCCAGCATCTTCTGGTCAATGCTGTACTTCTTCCTCTTCTTCATCTGGATCTGGATACTGGTCACCGTTTTCATCGACATCTTTCGAAGTCCAGACCTGAGTGGCTGGATCAAGGCTCTCTGGGTCATCTTCGTGATCGTTCTCCCGTACCTCGGCGTGTTCGTCTACCTCATCGCCCGAGGTGGAAAGATGCAAGAGCGCAAGCTACAGGAGGCTGCGCAGCAAAAGACCGCCTTCGACCAATACGTCCGGGAGACCGCGACAAACTCGAGAAGCGACGTCGCCTCCGAACTGGGCAAGCTTGCCGAGCTCAAGACCCAGGGTGTTCTGACCGACGCCGAGTTCGAGGCACAAAAGGCCAAGATCCTGGCGACTAGCTGAACAGCTCCCTCAGAGCTCCTCGCCGATGCGACAGCCGCATTGGGCAGTCGACCGAAGAGGGCCGCGCCGTCACGCCTGACGTGTCCGCTGCGGAATAGATGGCCGTGGTGGTGCGCCGCCGTCCTGAACCTCGACCGACAACCCAATAGCCGATCGAACAACGATCCGGCGCACCTCACAGGCCCACTGGGCAGGTAGATCGTCCGCAGGGAGAGCAGAGCCATGGCCAACGATGTCGAAACCGGGAGGATGGCTCCGTCGCTCCGACGCATGTTACTTCCACTCGCGCTGGCCCAGTTCATCTGCAGCTTCGCTGGCTCCAACATGAACGTGATGATCAACGACATCAGTCAGGATCTCCATACGACGGTACAGGGCGTTCAGATCGCCATCACCCTCTTCCTACTGGTCATGGCTGCGCTCATGATTCCGGGCGGCAAGCTGACCGATCGCTGGGGCCGAAAGCGCTGCTTCACGATGGGACTCTCCATCTACGCAGTTGGAGCCGTGCTCAGTGCCGTCGCTCCCGGCCTAGGGGTCCTGATCCTCGGGAACTCGATCCTCGAAGGTGTGGGCACTGCGCTCCTGATCCCCCCCGTGTACATCCTCACGACCATGCTGTTCCACGATCTCAGGTCGCGGGCCCAAGCGTTCGGCATCATCAGCGGAATGGGCGGGATCGGCGCCGCCGCTGGTCCGCTCATCGGAGGGTTCATCACCACGGCGGTCACCTGGCGGGCTGCCTTCGTCTTTCAGGCACTCGTCGTCGTCATCATCGTGGTCCTCGGTCGTCGGATCGAGGATCCGCTGCCAGCGGACCCCACTCGCCCGTTCGACACGGTAGGGGCGATCCTGTCGGCGGCCGGGCTGGTGACCCTAGTCCTGGGCATCCTGGCGGCCGACAACAACCTCGCTCTGTGCGCACTCCTCATCGTGGTCGGGGCGCTCATCCTCGTCGGGTTCTTCGCCTGGGTCCGGAGCCGTGAGCATGCCGGGAAGGAAGCGCTGCTCTCCACCAAGCTCTTTCGCGGGCGCACATCAAACCTCGGGTTGATCACGCAGAACGTGCAGTGGCTGATGCTCATGGGAACGTCGTTCGTCGTCTCGGGCTATCTCCAGGTCGTGCGGGGATACAGCGCCATCAAGACCGGCGTGATTTTCACCGCCGCCACCGTGGGCATTCTCGTGGCCTCGCTGGCCGCTGGTACTCTCGCAAAGCGCTTCCAACAGCGGACACTGATTCTGATCGGCTTTGTCACCACGATCGCCGGCGTGGCATTCCTTCTCCTGATCGTGAAGCATTCGCCGAGCGAATGGGCCTTCGCTCCTGGGTTGCTGCTCATTGGCTTGGGCCTTGGGGTGATGCTCACACCGTCGGTGAACGTGGTTCAGTCCGCCTTTCCAGAGAACGAGCAGAGCGAGATCTCTGGATTGTCCCGGTGTGTGTCGAATCTGGGTTCGTCCTTGGGTACTGCCATAGCCGGCACTATTCTCATATCGGGACTGACCGATCCAACGCGATCCTACGCCCTTGCCATGATTGTGGTGGGAGCGATCGGGTTCATCGGCCTTGGGACCACGATGTTTCTGCGGAGCCCCGAGTCCACGTCCGCCACGGCGACTTAGCACTTCGTGCTCGTGTCGACGTGGTCTCCTGAACCGCCGATCATCCGTGACCCGATCCGCCTCCAACAAGCGCAGCGGAACCCGGGAAATGCCATCTACCGAAGGCCAGCCTGAGCGGAACCTCTGGGCCGATCGGGGTAGCGGAGCACCGGGATGAGCAGCCATTCCCAGGCGGCAGCCCTGGCTCCCGCTGAGGCCAAGCTCGCGTGGCACGCGCCTGAGCTGAGGATGGTCGATTCAGGGCCCTGATCGTCGAGCAATCCGACGAAACGAGGAGGTTGCTGGGTAACCGGTCAGATCCTCCGTGTCCAACCGCTTGGCCTGCTCCCCTTTAGACCTTGACGTTCGAACAATCTCCGCACAGCAGGGGTTCCGGCACCGGGTCCCACGCTGTGGCCATCGTCTGCAGTGTGCTCCTGTTCCGATGGCATAGGGTCTGGGTCGATCCGATAACGGCCCGGTGAAACACCGTGCGTTGCGCCCTCGCAGTCACGGCGCTCGTTTCGACAATGGCAACGCCCAAGTCTTCGGTGTAGTAGCCGAACGCTTCAACGTTCCCAGTATCGTCGGGGTCGGAACCCGGCTCCCACCAGTCGCCAGCCGCGATTTCCGTTCGCCGGATATCGGGTCCCTGGATCCCCGACTCGCTTGGGTCAGGAGCGGGCCACAGCACCACCACCGATCCCGTGTCCGGGTCCCAAATCTCGGTATTGACCAGTTCGACCTGCCCCTGGCCCACCCTCGCTTTCACGATCTTGTCGATTGGTTCCCAACCCACACGTAACGGTAGCCCGATCGTCCGGGCGGGTCCACAAGTACGTAGCAGCGCCGGAGAAGGACGGTGTCGGCGGTGAGGAACTCAGTGCCATGATGCCCTGGGTCGTGGGTCCGTCGGTTGCGCGTGAATTCATGGTCCCCAAATCCGCCAGCACGCGCGTAGCCCCGCGTGCACACCCTCACGGGTGATACCGAGCGGACAAGGAGGACGGCTGGAAACAGGCGAAGAACACGTGGCTGGAGTAGTGCAAGTCTCGAGGTTGATCCCGCCCCGATGCAAGCTCCCGCGAGACGGTGATACTGCCGAACTCGTCGTAGGCATCGAAGTCCCGGCTCAATCTTTCGCGGCCCACGGCCTGCGACATTGGGAGGTGCAACCCGAGCGCTCCGACAAATGTCGCCTAACGGTACCGCGCGATAACTGGCGGTTATTCCCGGGTTGAAAGCCAAGATGCACGCTCAGGCAGCCACGTGGAGCGCTTTCGAGCGAGGGGTCTGACGCCCGCCTGAAGATTCGGCCGGGCAGCTGGCTAGTAGGGGCTCGGCTGGTTGGAGACGACCGTGAGGCTGGTGATCTTGTCGTCATGCACTCCGAAGTAGCTGGTCAGGATGAGGGGGTCCGGGAGGTTGGTTTTCTCGTAGGTGCCGTCGTAGCGGGCTCGGACAATGATGTCGCCGTAGTGGTCGAGGACCTCGCGCACCTCCATCGTGACGCGGTCCCCGACGAACTCTTTGGCCATGAAGGCCCGGATCGCCGCGGTACCCCAAATCTCGCGCCGGTCGTCGTTGACGTAGGCGTCGGGGGCGAAGGTGGCAACGATACGGTCAAGGTCGCTGGCGTTGACCGCGGCGATGTGTTCGGCGATGACGCCGATCAGTTCGGTGGCGACGGGCATGACGGGCTGCTCCTTTCCGACCGACCCTCGTGGCCGATCGGTTCCACCCTGGGCGGTGCGCTAACGGGAGAGTCAAGAGGCCCCCGCAGGTTGACTCTCCCCCTATGGGAGAGTCAAAACTGGTGCAATGTCCGGGTCGTTGACCATCGGCGACTTCTCTCGCGCAACCTTCCTCAGCGTGAAGACCCTGCGCCACTATCACCGGGTGGGCCTCCTCGAGCCCTCCGACGTCGATCCGGTCACCAGCTATCGGCGCTACACGAGCGAGCAGATCCCAATAGCCCAGGTCATTCGTCGGTTCCGGGATCTCGACATGCCGCTCCATGACATCGGCTCCGTGCTGCGAGCACCCGATCAGACGACCCGCAGCCAGCTCATCGCCGCCCATCTGAACCGCCTCGAGGAGAGTCTGGCCAACACGCAGCGTGCCGTGGCCTCCTTACGCGACCTCCTCGAGCACCAGTCGTCGCCGGCGGCAATCGAGCACCGCCGGATACCGACCACCCCGGCAGCGGCGATCACCGCCACGCTGGACGTCGGTGACCTGGCCGCCTGGTATGAAGGGGCGGTAGGAGAGATCCGCGCCACCCTCTCGGTGCAGGGCATCGCTTCGGGCGGACCTCCTGGAGGGATCTACGCCAACGAGCTGTTCTCTGAGGAGCGAGGCGAGGCGACCATCTTCCTGCCCGCCGACGGCCCGGTCAGAGCCGTCGGCCGCGTCGGGTCCTTCGTGGCGCCGGCAATTGAACTGGCGGTCATCACGCACATCGGCTCGCACGCCGACGTTGACCGCTCCTACGGCGCGCTGGCAACCTACGTGAGCGAACACACGCTCGCGATGGAAGGCCCCGTCCGCGAGTACTACCGGGTCGGACGCCACGACACCGCCGATGAGCAGGCCTGGAGAACCGAGATCGGCTGGCCGATCTTCGACACCGTCCAAGGGGCAAGGTAGTGCCGCATCGGAGCACTCGGTCGAGGGTCCAGCGCTTCCGTTCGTCCGGAGGGCCGAGGGCATTCTCGGCGCCGGCATCAGTCGGCTCCTCGTTCCAGCCGCTCACTCCGGTTTCTGGGCTTCTTTGCGATTGCCCACCGACAGTTCGGTCTTGATCGGCAGCTTGTGACGCCCGTCCCCCAGCGCCATGAGGCAGCGCTGGAAGGGCTGTCCGTCCACGAGGCCCCGCACCTAGACCAGCCCTCGAGCCGTCAGCGAATCGCTCACCATCCATGTGCTGATGGCTCGCGATACTCCCTGCCCCTACGTCGCCGGCGTCGAACTCGATCCCGCGTGCTCAATCCGCCCTACCGCCAGTCCGTCCGCGCAGCGCCTTGATGACCTCATCCAACGTGCTAGGCACGCTTGCCGCCTCCTCGTCACGAATGAGGGCGCCGTACACCTCGGCGGCGGCTTGGTGGAAGCCGTCAGGCAGGCCAGCCTCATGAAATGTCCTGGCAATCTCTTGCATCTCCGCCCCCCAGCGCCACCCTTTGGTGACCGCCTGCTGTGCAGCCACCAGCGAGCGGTTCTTGAGCTCGGGCATTGACCCTTCCCACTCGGCGAGGAGCGCTCCCGTCTCTCCGAGTGCTTCAGCGAGGGCCCGGATGTCGAGCAAGAGGGCGGTCGTTCCCTTGGTCCACGCTGCAAAGCACATCTTGAGTGCCGAGGCCGCAGTCGGGCCATTGGAAAGCACGCGGGCGTCCACTGCGGTCCCTGAGAACAGCTGGGAGACCTTCGGGCCATCAGGTCCCGACAGGTAGAGGCGGGTGCCGGGCGATCCAGCGGTCGGCGGCCCACCGACGATTCCTCCATCCAAGTAACTACCTCCGCCCGCTTCGACCAGCCTCGACACCTCGCGAGCCGTCGCCGGGGCAATGGCATTGGCGTCGAGATACACCCCCTGAAAGCCTGATACCTGCCCGGCGACATCAAGGGCCGCCTCGGGCGGGCAGATAGAGATGATCAGCTCACATCCGGCTCGGATGGCTTCGATCGAGCCGACATCGATGAGCCCGACAGCCGACGCCCGACGGGCCGATGCGGGGCTTCGGCCGGAGGAGGCCCACCACACCGGATGCTCACCGGCAAGGGCGCCACCGACCGCGGCCCCCATCTCGCCGGGATGAAGTAAACCGATCGAACCGAACTGCACCATCCCTACCTCCTGAGAAGCGCCGGCAGCACACTCGCACTGTCTGAAACCGAACCGGGCTCACGTCCAAGCCTACGGGGGGTTGGGCGGATCCGCCCGGCGTCGTCGTTGTCCGGCCGCGGGTTGCCAACTTCAACGTCTGGCTGCCGGCGTTCGACGCTCACGAGGTGGTTCGCCGAGCGGCGGGAATCCTTGGCCATCACATCAATCGGGCTGAGGATGACCCCAACGACGTGAGCTTGTACCTGGCGTTGTCGGATCTCGAGAGGGCCAAGGTCTTCGCGGCCTCGGCGGAACTGCTTGAACGTATGCAAGAGCCGGGCTTTTAGTGCCTCCGAGATCACCTACATGACGCCGGTGCGCGAGGCTCTGGTTAGGGATCGCGAGCTCCCCGCATGCATCCTCAATCTCCGTGGCCGATTTTGACCGATGGTTTGAGGGCTACGACGCGGCCGCCGATCTCCGAGCGGCGAAAAGGATCATCGGTCAGGCCGCGACCGCTCGATAGATGACCCGACCGCGGCGATAATCTACCACCAGGCCGAGTCCTTCGACACGCTGCGCGCCTTCCTCGCAACGACGCACTCAAAGCGAACATGCACGAAGCCGGCATCATCTCCGCACCGAGGTTCAATTCGTCGTGGGCGGCTGGGCCAACATGTACGCCTGAGCCGGGATGGTTCTTGCCCTTGCAGCGATGCGTCGAAATCTTTGGCCCCGATAATGGCCGCCTATCGCCGGAGCAGATAATCGCCCCATGAAACACGGTTGACGTCGAGTTTCCGGCGGGTGTTCAACGTGCGTCTCTCGGCGGGACGCGATCGTTGGGGCGAGGGGAAACCTTCAGCGCCCCGGACTCCGCCCTAGAAGACCACGCCATGCGCGTCCGTGGGTCCTCGGGTGAATGCTTACCCTAGGGCTGAGGATCTCGAGGCAGGCCTAAGATGCGCTCGCCGATGGCATTCCGAGACATCTCGGTCGTACCTCCGCCCAACGTATAAGCGCGGGTAAAAAGGAACTCATAGCCCCAGTAACCGTCCTCACCATCGATCGCAGCGGCAGCCGGGCCCAGGAGGCGCATTGCCACCTCGGTGAGTCGCTGGTCAAGCTCGTTGCCGAGGAGCTTCGTGATATTGCCTTCCGGTCCCGGCTCCCCCCCTCCGACCGCCCGGATCGCCCTACGCAGGTCCAGCATGGTGAGGGCATGGTGCTCGGCAACGATCGCTCCCACCTCCTGGCGAAGGGGCGCACCCTCGGGCGCACCTTGAGCGACAAGGCGAAGCAAGCCATCAGGACTCACGTGAGTGATGGTCGACCCGATGACCATCCGCTCATTACCCATGGTGGCGCGGGCGATGGACCATCCTCGGTTGACTTCGCCGACGACATTCTCGTCCGGAACGAACACATCCGTCAGAAAGACCTCGTTGAAATGAGCCTCGCCGGTAATCTCGCGCAGCGGACGCACCTCGACTCCGGGTGCTCTCATCTCGATCATCATGACAGTGATCCCCGCATGCTTCTCCACGTCGGGGTCGGTGCGCACGAGGGCATAGCCCCAATCGGCCCCCTGTGCGCCACTCGTCCACACCTTTTGTCCGTTCACCAGCCAGCCACCATCGGCCCGGTCTGCCTTTGTTTTGAGCGAGGCGAGATCGGAGCCCGCGTCCGGCTCACTAAAGAGCTGGCAGATGGAAAGAGTCTGGTCCAAGCTCGGCCGCACCCAGCGGCGCTGCTGCTCGGGGGTCCCAACCGAGGCAAGGGTAAGCGCCACCCAGCCGCCTCCGACGTCGCGCGGGACGTCGGCAAGCTCTTCGTCGATGATGAGCTGCTCTGCAGGACTTGCCGCCCTGCCCCAGGGCGCGGGCCAATGAGGAAGGAGGAAGCCCGATTCCACCAGGGAGTCTCGGCGTTGCTCCTCCGGCAGGGCCTGGTAACGCTGCGCGAAGGCCCGCACCTCGGAGCGCAGCGCCTCCCCCTGGGTCGACGGAGCCAGATGGGCCCTCGGCCGCTCCCCCGCCAGGGCACGGCGAAGGACGGTCTCTCGAGCATCTTCGATAGGGCCGAATATCGCAATGAGGGACATCGCCCGGCGAAGGAAGAGGTGGGCATCGTGCTCCCACGTGAAGCCAATGCCTCCGTGAACCTGGATGGTGAGGCGAGCGCAGAAGAGATAGGCCGGCAGCGCAACGGCAGCAGCGACCACGGTGGGCAGCTCGACGTCGGTGACATCCCCGATAGCTCGGACGGCATCCCAGGCCGCTGCTGTCGCCAGCTCGGACTGGGCCAGCATGTTCGCGCAGTGATGCTTCACCGCTTGAAACTGCCCGATGGGTCGGCCGAATGCGATACGACTCCTCGCGTAGCCAGCGCTTGCCTCGGTGCACGCGGCCGCCCCGCCCGCCGCTTCTGTCGCCGCCAGCGCTCGACCGATGTGGAGCGCCAGTCGGTGGCCTCCGGCCAACACGTGGTGCTCGCTGATCGAACAGCCAGAGAGGTGGACTCGACCCGTGCGGCGGCCGCGATCCAAGCTGGCACTGGGTTCGATCTTCACGCCCGGGGCGTCGCGATCGATAACGATGAGAGCCTCGCCGAGCGCGAGCACGAGCAGGTTGGCGACCTGGGCCCCGAGGACGATCCCCGCGTCGCCCTCGGCTATGCCATCAGTCAGTTCGAGTGAGCCACCCAGGCCGAGTCCGGCAACTCGAGACCCGTCGGCCAACCCGGGGAGCACTTCGGCAGCCAGCGCAGGGCTGGCCGTCGCCGCGATCACCGCCGAGGAGATCACCGAGGGCAACAGGGGGCCCGGAGCTGGCACTCGACCTAGCTCCTCGACGACGACGGCGAGCTCGGACAGCCCGAAGCCCGAACCGCCATAGCGCTCAGGAAGGTGAAGACCCAACCAACCAAGCGACGCCATCTCGCTCCAGAACCCGGGCAACTCCTCCTCGGAGGGGTCGAGGAGTGCCCGGGCTGCCTCCCTCACGCCGTGACCCTCGACGAAGGAACGCACCACGGCAGCCAAATCTCGGTGTTCTTCGGTGATGGCGATCCCCATCTGCTTTCCCTTTCTGTCCCCACCAGCGATCCGTCCGGGGCGACGCGGTTCGCGGAAACCGTTTGCACGTCAACCCCTGCGTGGCTCGCAGGGGAGACTACGCCGATTCGGCGACGGTGTCGCCGGCCGTGACCTAGCTCTCCAGACCCGCCGATGGGAACTCCTGGGGCAGCGGAGCGTCGACTGCCAGTGGGGGGACACGCATGGTCCCAGCAGCATCCTGGTCATGGATGCGCAGCGCCATGAGCGATCCGGCGAACGTCATCGCTGCCGCTGCGAGGAACACGTCGTGGAAGTCGCTCGGCGTCGGAATCGCACCCGCCGAATTCGCGGTGAGGATCGTGACCAGCACCG
This sequence comes from uncultured Acidimicrobiaceae bacterium, assembly GCA_963794215.1. Lineage (GTDB taxonomy): Bacteria > Actinomycetota > Acidimicrobiia > Acidimicrobiales > RAAP-2 > DATKRB01. Next base: position 443,570 of record CAWCCQ010000001.1, read on the forward strand.
CGACCCCGACTGCCGCCGACATCTGGGTGACCGAGGCGGAGATCGCAGTGGCCCGTCCCGTATCGTCAGGCGAGATGGTGGCAAACGCGGCCGCTTGCTGTGAAATGATCACAAACGCGAGACCGGCACCGATGCCGAACATAGCGAGCCGGATGAGCCACAGACTCGTCGACCCACCGAGAAACGACATCGATGCCATCACTGCGCTCATGGCGAGGAGGCCTCCTGCCATGAGACGGCGAGGTCCTACGGTCGGATAAAGGCGACCAGCCACCTGGGTGAAGACCAGCACGCCCAATGCCTCGGGGAACGTCGTCAGGCCCGACGTAAAGGGCGATCGCCCGCTCGCTTCTTGGAGAAAGAGCGGCAAAACGAACAGGGTCCCCAAAAACCCACCGAACGCCACCAATCCAACCGCGGTGCAGTCACGAAAGAGGCGGTTCTGTAGCAAGCGGAGGTCGAGCAATGGCTCACGCACGCGCAGTTCGACCACCACGAAGGTGGCGAGAAGCGCCGCTCCGGCAAGTGCACAGGTCACGATGATCGTCGAACCCCACCCTTTCGATGGACCCTGGCTCACGGCGTAGAGCACGAGCGGCAACCCGCTGCCAGCGAGGAGGAAACCGGCGACGTCGAACCGACCAGGGGCGGCATGAGGTTGGTTGCGTAAGAACAGCAAGCCAAAGATCAGGGCGGCCGTGCCGATCGGCAGATTGATGAGGAACACCCAACGCCACGAGGCATGCTGGACCAGCGCGCCACCGATGATCGGGCCGAGCGCGGGCGCCACCGCAGTAGGAATAATGAGGATTTGCGAGGCGCGCGCCCGCTGTGCGGGCGGGAAGGCGCGAAACACCATGGCCATCCCCACGGGCTGAAGCATGCCGCCGCCGACCCCTTGGATCACCCGTGCTCCTACCAGAGCGCCCAAAGACGGCGCGATGGCGCAGAGGGCTGACGCCCCGGTGAAGATGGCGATGGCGGAGAGAAGCACACGCTTCGCACCAAATCGATCGGCGATCCACCCTGAGGCCGGCATCCATACGGCCAAGCTCAGGAGGTACCCGGTGGCAATCCACTGAACCGAGGCGTTGCTGGCGTGGAACTCTCTGCTGATGGTCGGGACCGCCACATTGACCACCGTGGTGTCCATAATGCTCATAAAGAGCGCACTCACGAACACCGCACCAACGACGAACTGCTCACTGAGGCGCGCACGGGCGCGACCGACCGGAGTAGGCAACGCTTTCGACCTCCTTCCTAGACCTACAGGCGGCCCCCGTGACCCTCCCGGACAAGTGTGGCACGGCTGAGGATCGCCCCGGATCGGAATTCCGCTTTTCGGCGCCAGGTCCCCAAGCCTCCAATCCCGCGCTGAGCAGGGCTGACGGCGGGCTCGAGCGAATCTGACGCCACGTAATCGTGTTGGCTGATTTGGCGTCACCGACGGCGTGATGATCCAAGGCCTCGTGCGGCGGCGGTCAGCCCATCGGAACTCGTCTGCGGCTTCGCCAAGCCGCAAGGCTGGAGCTCAGGTGAGGAATGGTCGAGAGCGGATACGTCCGAGCACGTCAAGAAACGCCTCGGTCCACGGCCACCGGTCGCTGAAGGCTCATCGACCCTGTGGAACCTAGAAGTGGGCTTCGCCGAAACTGAAGATCCCGCCGTCACCGCCGACCAGCCAGTAACCGTGCGGCGGCGCGGCAACAGTTACTGAGGTGCTGGCGCAAGATGGATCAAAGGAGTCATCACCCGACTAGGTGCCGAGCCTGTCACGTAGCTGCCGAGTGAGGAGTTGCGAGATGGGCAGCGGACCGAGCCAAGCTCGTTGCTTGCCTATTCGAACCCAAGCATCGACCGGTAGATCCTGGACCACGCTGGCTGAAGGAGCTCGGCACCCCTTGGTGAGGCCGGTCCACATATCGCGCCGCAGGCATCGGCAGTACCTGACACGGTCCTCCGAGCTGGCGTGCACGAGGAGCGCAAGAACGTCAGTTGCCACCCGAAGCCCTAGCCACACCAAGAGGCTCCCGAGGGAGCTCACGCAGCTTCGCAGACACGCCATGAGGCGGGCGTCGACCCGCTGGGTACCTCGGCGGGCAGCTTCGGAGATGGGCCGCGGCACTTGAACTGCCGTAGAGGTTTCGGGTGCTCAGGGTCGATTTGGCGAGCGCTGTGCACTTGGTGATCTCGAAGGGGAACCAATGCAGCCGCGAGACGTGGGAGAGAGAAGACCTCGATCCTCTTCATGTTCGAGGGTGCCGGTTGGCGATCTGACGCCAGAAGGCCTTGCGCATGTCGTGGCCGGGCCAAACTCCTCCCGGCCGTCCACTGCGGCTTCGTCGATCAAGGTTCCAAGCACCGGGTCAGCTTTGACCAACCCAATGTCGTTGCCCGGGTGCTGCATCATGGACAGGGTCATCGACTCGATCTGGCGGACGCGCCGGGGGGGTCACTCCGAACTCCTTGCTTACCGCTCCCAGGGAGACGCACAACCCGATCGGCAGGGTCGCCAAGTACGCCCCCAGGGAATGCTCCGACCCTTGTGGCTTGCAGGCCCCCCATGCAGCTTGCATCGAAGTGTTTCGGCCTCACGGCACTATTCCCACCACTCCCGTGGCCCCCTGTCCGCCCAAGCTGCCGTAGAAGGGGGCGTCCCCGAAGGCGAAGAGGCCGCCGTCGTTCGCCACCAAGAGGTAGCCCCCATCGTCATCGGTAGAGAGCATCCCGGTGATCGGCTGGTCCAGGTGGATGTTGCCCGTCGAGCCGTAGAAACCGGCGTCGCCGTACGCGAAGACCCCGCCGTCGGCGGCCACGAACCAATAGCCATTGCCGTCGGTGGTCGGCGTCATGGCCACGATGGGCTGGTTCAGGTGGCTGTTGCCCGTCGAGCCATAGAAACCGGCGTCCCCGAAGGCGAAGATACCGCCGTCCGCGCCCACCAGCCAGTAGCCGCCGTCATCGGGGGTGGCGGCCATGCCCACGATGGGTTGGTTGAGATGCTGGCCGCCCATGGAGCCGAAGAACCCGGCGTCGCCGTAGGCGAAGACCCCGCCGTCGGCGGCCACGAACCAGTAGCCCCCGCCGTCGCCGGTGGCCGCCATGCCCACGATCGGCTTGTTCAGGTGGATGTTGCCCGTCGAGCCGTAGAAACCGGCGTCGCCGTACGCGAAGACCCCGCCGTCGCCCGCGGTCATCCAGTAGCCCCCGCCGTCGGGGGTAGTGGCCATGGACACGATGGGCTGGTTGAGTTTGAGGAACTCGGGGCCGCCCAAGTAGGTGAGATACGAGTCGTTGCCATACCCGTAGGTGTTGCCCTGGTTGTCATAGAGGTAGTAGCCGTCGTTGGCCGTCGTGTTGACCACGTTGAAGGCGATGGTCCCGTAGATGGTGACGTTGTCGTCGCTGCAGAAGACTTGGCCAGCGAAGGTGTCGAGGGGCTGGGGGTTGGTCGAGGTCCAGCCGAACTGGTCCAGCTCGAGGGAGCCGTCATAGCCCCCAGTGCTGACCATGTAACCACAATGCACGCTCCCAACCCCCACGGTGATGTCGACGTCAGGGGAAGAGTAGGTCTCACCCCCTTGGAGGGGAGAGGGGGCCACAAGAGCCAAGCTGTCGCTGTTCCCGATCTTAAGACACAGGAACGTCGCGCTGTTGAGACATCCGGTGTTGAGCACCACCGAGGAGTCGGAGTAGGAGGTGGTGTGCCCACTCGCGTCGGTGACCCAGAAGTTGGCCACGGTGAGCGGCGAGTCGGTGGCCAAGGAGGTGGCGCGGCTGCCCACCCCGCTCGCGCTGTGGCGCGCCACGGCGTGAATCGCCGCCCTGGCCGGCAACGCCGGCAGCACCAACCCGCCCAGGCAGAGGACCATCGACCCCGCCAGTACCCACCACCGGGTGCTCATTCGCCCTACGTTCGCTGAGGTCATCTCGGCTCCTGTCCTCGTCGTGCGAGATTCTGCTCGACCGATGATGACGACTTCGGGTAACGGGCCGGTAAAGGAACTCCCATGTGACCAGGACGACCTCGCCATGTCGGCAATTACCGAGCCCTTACCGGCATCGCACACGATCGTCGAGTGATGGGAGATAATCGGCGGCCACTCACTCAGGTTGAGGGCTTCTCAGCGGTCGAAGATTCCGAGATCCCGAGGAAAGCGCAGGACGGGCCATGATGACGGCCGAGCACGTGGCAGCAGTCCACGAGCCGGTAGTCGGTCGCGGCCCCGGGCCCCGGGTCACGCCGGCCCGACTGCGGGCGGTCTCGCTCGGTCTGGCGGTGCTCGTCGTGGCGACCGGCGTGCTGACGGTCCTTGGCGCGGCGGAACGACACGCGGCGACCGCCGCCGGCTGGGAGACGTCCGAGCCCCTCGTGGTCGAGGCCCAAGCCATCGACTCCTACCTGTCCGACGCCGACACGACGGCCGCTGGAATCCTTCCTGCAGAGCCAGATCGAACCGGCCACCCTCCGAGCCCGGTACACGACCGACCTGGCCCGGGCCTCGGCCAACCTGGCCCAGGCGGCGCAGGAAGCCGGGGCCGACCCCGCCGTCACCTCCTCCATCCGCACCCTGTCAGTCAACGTCCCGGTCTACGCCGGATTGGTTCAGACGGCAACGTTCAACGAGCGTCAGGCCTTCTATCCCCTCGCCGCTGCGTACATCGGCGAGGCCAACAACCTGATGCAGCAGTCGATCCTGCCGGCGGCCACGCAGGTCTACACGGTCGAGAACCAGCGGCTGGCCAGCGACCTGGGCACGGCCCGCGGCGCCTGGCTGGTGGCAGTGGCCGCGGTCTTGCTCCTCACACTGTTGGTGCTGCTGATCGTCGTGCAGGTAGCGATGAGCCGGCACTTCCGCCGGACCTTCAACCTGTACTTGGTGGGGACGACGGTGGCGACCCTCGTCCTCGGCATCTGGTTCACTGTCGCCATCGCCACCCAGAGCTCGGGGGTGGACGCCGCGACCTCCGGCGGGTCGGGACCGCTCGTTGTCTTTACCCAGGCCCGGATCGATGCCCTGCGGATGACGGCCGACGATGAGTTGACCCTCCTGACCCGAGACTCCGAACCTGGCCTCCAGCCCGACTACCGGGCCACGGTCGGCCGTCTGGACCGCCTTCTGGGGTCGGCCCGCTCTGGCGCCGGGGTGGTGGAACACAACGAGATCGGCCAGGCCCAGGCGGCGCTGGCCACCTACGGGCGGGTGCACGCACAGATCCGCGAGCTCGACACCACGGGGACGGCGACGGGAGCGCAAGACGCCGACGGGCTGGCGGCCAGTCGGTTGCCAGCCGCCTCGTCGACTCTGGACGGTGACCTGGCCCACTCGATCGCCACCTCCCAGCAGGCTTTCGACCAGTCGATGTCCGGAGCGACCTCTGACGCAGCGAGTCTCATCTGGGCCAGCGCCATCCTGTCAGTGCTGGGCGCCGTCCTCGTCCTGGTGGGCTTCAGGGCCCGGATCGCCGAGTACCGATGAACGCCGGGCCCTCGCCCTGTTTCTCGGTCCCGGGGCACCGGTCCCGGCGGCTAATGGCCGGAGCGTTGACCGCTTCGGCCCTGCTGCTGGCGTCCTGTAGCTCGAGCGGCCCACAGGTCGCCCCAGCTCGGGGCGCCTCGGTCGTGGTTCCCGCCGGCGCCACTGTGGTTCACCCCACGGCCACCCCGGCGGACGCGACCAACTGCACGGCCAGCTACACGCCTCCGGCCACCATGCCCGCTCCGGGCGACATGCCGCCCGATACGTGGATGGCCCGCATCAAGGCCCGGGGCCACCTGATCGCCGGGGTGGACCAGAACACGTACCTGTGGGCCTACCGCAACCCCGGCACGGCCCAGCTGGCCGGCTTCGACATCGACATGATCGAGCAGGTGAACCTGGCCATCTTCGGACCGCAGCCGCCGGCCGTCGTCTTCAAGGTGGTCCCGAACGCCGACCGCTCCGAGGCGGTGGCCACCGGCCAGGTGGACCTGGTGGCCGAGACGATGACCATCAACTGCGCCCGCCAGACCAAGAGCGCCGCCGACCCCTACCCGGTCGACTTCTCGACCGTCTACTACAGCGCAGCCGAGGAGCTGCTGGTGCCCACGGACTCCCCCATCGCCGGACCGAGCAACCTCGGCCATAGCCGGGTCTGCGCGGTGGGCGGCGCCGATTCGCTCGACAACCTGGTGAACGAGCCTGGGGACCAGCACATCGTCGCCTGGAACGCCCCCAACTGGGCCGACTGCCTGCTCATGCTCCAACAGGGTCAGGTGGACGCGATCGCCACCGACAACGCCATCCTGCTCGGCCTCCAGCTCCAGGACCCGAAGAACACCAAGATCGTGGGGCCGGCGTTCAGCCCCGAGCCCTACGGCATGGCCATCAGCCAGGCCCACCCCGAGTTCGTCCAGTTCGTGAACGGAGTGCTGGCCGAAGAGCGGGCGGACGGCACGTGGGTCGCCATCTACGACAAGGACCTGTATCCGGCCACCGGGGTAGCGCAGACGCCCCCCGCCCCGACCTACAAGCCTGTGCCGTGATGCCGCCGACCCTGCCCATCATCGACCGGCGCATCGCAGACCTGCGGGCCACCCACGAGCAGATCGCTCAGAACCTGCTGGAGTTGGACGCCGACGTGACCCGCCAGCTGCTCGACGCCTCGTCGTCGCTCACCGGCACCACCGCGGAGCGGTGGACCCTGGCCCAGCTGCGGCTGTCGTCGCTGTGGCAGGCCCAGCTGGCGCTAGGCGATCTGCTGGAGCAAGTAGCCAGCGAGCGGGGCACGCGGCCCTCGCCACCCAAGGCCACCCTGGGTCGGCTAGACGATCTGCTGACCGGTTCGTCGGTCGCGGTCGAGCGACCGGGGGGCCAAAGGTCGTTGACGGAGGGCGCGGTGCCCACCGATCGCCTCACCGTCGACACAGTGATCGCCCGGATGTCCGCCGACTACGACTTGGTGGTGGCCGTGGTGGCCGAGATTGCCGCGGTGTGGACGCTCATCGTGCCCCGGCTGGCCGCGCTCGAGGCGAAGGTCGCCGAGTTGGAAGCGGCGGCCGATGTCTCGGCCACCGCTCGGCCACACGAGCTGGCCAGAGCCCGGTTCGCTCTCGCTGAGGCCGAAGAGGTGGCCCACCGGGACCCGCTCGCCCTGTCCGACGACACGCTGTCGGACATCTCGGCCATGGTCGACCGGGCGGCTGCCGCCATCCGCGACGACACGGTTACTCGTCAGGAGCTCGTGGGCGACCTGGCCTCGGCCACCGCCGACCTCGAACAGTGCCGCCGGTGGCTGGACCAGGCCGGAGCGGTTCCGAGCGAGGCGGCGGCCAAGGTCCGCCCGCCCGAGGCCCGGCTCGTCGAGCTCAACCAGGCCCAGACCGAGCTGGCTCAGCTCGAAGGTGACCTGGCCGAGGTTCGTGGGTTAGCCCAGACGAGCCCGGGGTGGGCTTGGACCCGCCTGGCCGACCTGGCCGACCTGGCGGCCGACCTGGCCGACCGCGCCAGCCGGCTGGCGACCGCGGGCGGCGGCGACCTGGCCGCCCGCGACGAGCTCCGAGGCCGCCTCGACGCCTACCGGGCCAAGGCTCACGCCGTCGGACGGGGCGAGGACCTCGACCTGGATCGCCTCTACGGGAAGGCCGTCGACATCTTGTACTCAGCACCATGTGATCTCGACCTCGCCGGCGCTCTGGTCGTCGCGTACCAGGGGTCGATCAGCGCTCAGCCGAAGGAGGCCCGGTGATGACCCGGTGCCCGCGACCGACCTGCCAGGGTCCAGGTGAGGGAGCGATCGACGAGCATGGTTTCTGCGAAACCTGCGGGGCTGCGGGTACCCCTGCTCCCGCCTCTCACGTCGCCATCTCCGCCGCCCCGGCTATTGGGCCGGCCGAGGGAGAGCCCTGCGAGCGGCACGGGCCGCCAGGGGTCATCGTTGGGGGCTTCTGCACCGAGTGCGCGATGCCCCCTCGTGCTACCCCGGCAAGGACCGGACCTCCCCCGGCAGCCGTTTCCGGGCCGAGCATCCAGGAAGCCTCGGCCCCGTCGGCCTCGGTCAGCACCAACACCCTTCGCTCGACGCCCGGCCGGGGCGAGTCCGGTCGGGGCACTGGCACGGGGCGGATCCGAGGCCTTGGCGCCGGGCTGGTCGATGTGCCGTCAGTGCCCCACCGCGATCCGCTCTCGGCGGTCCTGGCCGATCCCGAGGTGCCCGAGCGCAAGCGCTTCTGCGGTCATTGCGGTGACTACCCGGTCGGCCGGGATCACGTAGGCCGGCCTGCCCGGACCGAGGGCTTCTGCCCTCAGTGCGGGAACCCATACTCGTTCACCCCCAAGCTCCGTCCGGGCGACCGAGTCAACAACCAGTACCTGGTGAGCGGGTGCATCGCCCACGGCGGCCTTGGATGGATCTACCTCGCTCAGAACCTCAACCTCGAGACCCGGTCGGGCTTCCAGTGGGTAGTGCTGAAGGGGCTGCTCGACTCGGGCGACCAAGCGGCCATGGCCGCAGCCCAGGACGAGCGGCAGTTCCTCACCGAGGTCAAGCACCCGAACATCGTCCAGATCTACAACTTCGTGCAGCACGAGGGTGCCGGGTACATCGTGATGGAGTACGTCGGCGGCCAGTCGCTGCGTGAGATCCGGGCGAGCTACCGCAACGACAGCGGCACGCCGCTGCCCGTGGCCCACGCCATCGAGTACACGCTGGGGATGCTGCCGGCCTTCGCCTATCTGCACGACCAGGGCCTCCTGTTCTGCGACTTCAAGCCGGACAACGCCATCTGCACCGGCCAGCACATGACGCTCATCGACCTGGGAGGCGTCAAGGCCATAGACGCCGACGAGGAGAGCGACGTCTGGGGGACCATCGGCTACCAGGCGCCCGAGGTCCCCGAGGTGGGCCCGTCCATCACCTCGGACCTCTACACGGTGGGCCGCACACTGGCCGTGCTCTGCGTCGACATCCCGGGCTACCAGGACCCGAAGCGCCATGCCACCAAGCTCCCCCCGGCTACCGAGATCCCGGTGTTCGCCCGCTACGAGGCCTTCCACCAGTTTCTGCAGAAGGCGACCGCCGCTGACCCGGCGTCCCGGTTCCAGTCGGCCGACGAGATGGCCGAACAGCTACTGGGCGTCCTGCGCCTGGTCCGGGCGGTCGATGGGGAGGACCCCCGGCCCGCCCCAAGTCTGCTCTTCAGCCACGAGCTGGGCAACGGGGCCGAGGCCAGCGGGTGGCCGAATCTCCCGGTGCCGGCGGTCGACCCGGCGGACCCGGCGGTGGGCGTCCTGGCCACTGTCATCTCCTCTGACCCCGAGGAGATCCGCTCTGTCATGGCGTCGACCCCCCGTACGCCCGAGGTGGCACTCCGGTTGGCCCGGGCCTTCATCGACACCGGGGACTTGACGGGCGCCGACGCCGAACTCGACTCGCCCGAGGCCCGGAGCACCGGCTGGCGGGCCATCTGGTGGCGAGGAGTCCGGCAGCTGGCGGCCAGCCAACCCGTCGACGCCGTGGCCTTCTTCGCCGCCGTGGCCGGCGAACTGCCGGGTGAGCTCGCCCCACGGCTGGCCCTGGCTGTCGCCTACGAACTGGCGGCGGTCGACCCCGACGGCCCGGGGTCGACCAACGGTGGCCCGCCCCGCCCGGGCCGGCCCGACGACTTGCGCCAGGCAGCTCGGCTCTTCGACGTCGTGGGAGCCACCGACCCGGGGTTCGCCAGCGCCAGCTTTGGCCTGGCCCGGGTCGAGACGACGCTTGGCAACCGGGGCGGGGCGGTCACCGCGCTCCAGCGCATCCCCGGGACCTCGAGCTCGTTTGCTGCCGCCCAGATCGCTCTGTGCGGCACCCGGTGCATCCGAGTCCACGGTCGGCCACCCGCGCTGACCGACCTGGCCGCCGCTTCGGACATCCTAGCCCACCTGCGGGCCGATCCGTCGGTCCGCTTGGCCCTCGCCCGTGACCTCCACCGCGAAGCACTCGCAATGCTCCAGGGAGGGGCGGTCACCCCAGACCCCCAGGCCAGCCTGGGCGGCGCGCCGCTCACCGAGGACGGCCAGCGGGCCGCCCTCGAGACGACCTACCGCTCGCTCGCCAGGCTGGCCCATACCGACGTAGAGCGCTTCGGCCTCGTGGACCTGGCCAATGCCTCCCGACCGCGGACACTGACGTGACCACCGAGCCCCAACCGGGCATGGGCTCCTGTCCGGTATGTCAGACGGTTGTCTTCGAGGACGAGCGGTTCTGCGAGGCGTGCGGGCACCGGCTGGCGGAGGAGCCGGCCATCATGGCGGACGACGAGGAGGAGCTCGGGTCTCCGGTGGTCCCCGCCGCCCCCGAGACAGTGCAGCGCCTCGAGATCGACGACGACGCGGTCGGAGCGGTGTCGGACCGGGGTTGGCACCACGTCCGCAACGAGGACGCCATGGCTGCGGTGGCCGCTGGCGGCCGGGTGGCTGTGGTGCTGGCTGACGGTGTGGGCTCGACGGCCAGCCCACACCGGGCAGCCCAGGCGGCGGCCCAGGCGGCCATCGCGGTGCTGGAGCACCTCCTGACGGCCCCTGCCTGGCCGACCCGGCACGAGCTGCACGGCCTGCTCGACGAGGCCTTCGCCGCGGCCCAGGCGGCGGCCGCCGCGGTGACCGACGACGGCGCTGGGGCGAGCGACCTTTCCCCCTCGACGACCCTGGTCGCCGCGCTAGCCGGGCCGGGACGGGTGGTGGTAGGCAACCTGGGTGACAGCCGGGCCTACTGGCTAAGTGGCTCGGGCGATGAAGGGCGCCTGCTCACGGTCGACGATTCCACCGCCCAGGTGCTCATGGCCGAGGGTGTGCCTGAGGCCGAGGCCTACGCCCGTCCCGGGGCCCACGAGATCACCCGATGGCTGGGCGCCGACGCCGATTCCACCGAGCCTCGGATCACCGACCTCGACGTCACCCAGCCCGGGGTCGTGGTGGTCTGCACGGACGGACTATGGAACTACTTCGAGCGCCCCGAACAGCTGGTCCGACTGGTGGTCGACGCCGGGCGCGTTCGGCCGGTGGCCATCGCCCGCCGGCTCACCAGAGCCGCCCTCGACGCCGGCGGTCGGGACAACATCACCGTGGCCGTCGTCCCCGTTCGGCGCGCCGAACCCCCGCCCGGGCCCACCCCATTGACCGAGGAGTGACGACAGCCATGGCCGACTTCACCATCGAGTGCTTCCAGAACCAGTTCCTGCCGGCCGGGGTAACGCGGATGCACGCCGTTATCACGGTCACCATCTCCAACACCTCGCCCGAACCCGGGCCAGACCCGGCCCGAGACCGCCCCGAGGACCGGGCCGAGGTCATCATCCTCGACACCTCGGGGTCGATGGCGGGGAGCGCCGGGGAAAAGATGCGAGCGGCCAAGGAGGCCACCGTCGCGGCGATCGACAGCCTGCCCGACGGGGTCCGTTTCGCCGTGATCACCGGCAACCACGAGGCGCAGGTGGCCTATCCGCCGGCCCCGCCGCTAGCCATCTCGACCCCGCCGACCCGTCACCTGGCCAAGGAGGCATTGCGTCACGTCGAGGCCCGGGGCGGGACGTCCATGAGCTCGTGGATCGAGCTGGCCACTCACCTCTTGCGTAACGAGCCGGGCCTCCGCCACGCCATTTTGCTGACCGACGGCAAGAACGAGAACGACGCCCACGGGAACCTCGAGCGTGCGCTTTCGAACGCGGTCGGTGTGTTCCAGTGCGACTGCCGGGGGGTGGGCGGCGACTGGGTGGTCGCCGAGCTCCGCACGATCGCCCAGACCCTGCTCGGGACCTACGACATCGTCCCCGACCCCGATGGGCTGCGAGCCGACTTCACAGACATGCTGCAGACCTCGCTCGGCAAGACCCTTGGCAAGGTGACGCTCCAGGTCCGCACGCCGCGGGGTGGCGAGGTCGAGGTGCTCAAGCAGGTGGAGCCGGACAACGACCTGCTCGGGGCCCGGGTCGAAGTGGACCCCCTGGTCGGGAACTACCCGACCGGCGCCTGGGGTGACGAGTCCCGGGACTACCACCTCTGCGTCCGGGTGCCGCCCGGGACGATCGACGACGAGGCCATGCGAGCGGCCCTTGTCACCCTGCTGGTCGACGACGAGACGGCCGCCCAGGTCAACGTGCTGGTCGCCTGGACCGACGATGCCGCTCGGTCGACCCACATCAACCGGCGGGTGGCCGAGGTCATGGGCGACGAAGAGCTGGCCAAGCACATCCAGCGCGGGGTCGACGCAATGAAGGTCGGGGATGCGCAGACGGCCGAAGACGAGCTCACCACGTCGATGAGGATGGCTCACGCAGTGGGCAACCAGGACGTGATCGACCGGCTCGCAAAGCTGGTGGACATCGAGCCGGCCACTGGCCGGGCACGACCCAAGAACAAGGTCGACAAGACCGACTTCCTGGCGGCCGAGCTCGGGTCCACCCGAACCCGGCGGAGCGGCAAGAAAGATGTTGCGGTGGCCGGGTCGCGCACCTCCGAAGACGTACGCGACCGGCCGGCCGCGGGACCTGACGAGGCCCTGTGAACTCGAGCTGCCCGGAGGGCCACGACTCGGAGACGGCCGACTTCTGCAGCGTCTGCGGCAAGCCCACCCGCCCCGAACCTTCCACCGGGGGCCCTAAGGCGGTGGCCGAGGGGGGACCGAAGGCCGAGGCGGCCGGGGTGCCGGCCCGACCGCCGGTGCTGGCGGCGTCAGGACCCGCCCGGGTCTGCCCCAACTGCGGCTCGACATCGGAGTCGGGACCGACGTGCAGCGAGTGCCTGTTCGCCTTCGGCGCCCCCGACAGCGTGGCCGTCTGGGAGGACGAGCTCTGGGAGGTGGTGGTCCGGCCCGACCGCCGGTACTACGAGATGATCGACCCCGAGGACATCGAGTTCCCCGAAACCCCCTACAGCCGACGCCTCCCCCTGGTCGGCGACCACGTGCGCATCGGCCGGCGCCGGGTGAAGGAGGGCATCACGCCCGAGATCGACCTCTCTGGGGCCTTCGAGGACCTCGGGGTGTCGCGCCGCCACGTTGTGCTCATGCGCCAGCCCGACGGCACCTGGGCCCTGGTCGACCAGGGCTCGGCTAATGGCACGTACTTGAACTACCGCGCGGATCCTGTACCGGCGAACCAGCGCCTACCTCTCCGGGCCGGCGACCAGATCCACATCGGGGCGTACACGACGCTCACCGTGGAACGGGTCGACGTGGTGGTGGCCCCGTCGCGCGAGGTCTCGGTCCCGTCCAAGGACACCCGCGGGGTTGGCCGACCCGGCTCGCGGATCGAGATCTCCCTCCTCGGGCCGCTCGGGGTCACGGTGGGCGCCAAGCAGGTCCTCATCACGGCTTCCCACGAGCGGGCCGTGCTCGCCACACTCGCCCTGCGGGCCGGCTCATCGGTCTCGACCGGTGAACTGGAATGGGCGGTGTGGGGCGAGCACGAGCCAGCGACGGCGTACGGTTCGCTCAAGAACCACATCTCGAAACTGCGCCAGAAGGTCGGATCGAACGTCATCGAGACGACGGCCAACGGGTACCGACTGGTCGGCCGCAAGGAGATGGTGGACGCCTTTCTCTTCGAGCAGCGGACCGGGCGGGGCCGACAGCTCTTGGCCACCGGGCACCCGGGGGCGGCGGTGGCCGAGCTCGAGCGGGCCCTCGAGCTGTGGCGGGGCGAGCCCCTGCCTGACCTCGCCGACGGACCGGCCGGAGCCGGGGAGATCGCCCGCCTGCTCGAGCTTCGGGCCAGCGCCGAAGAGGAGCTGTTCGAGGGCCGCCTGCAGCTCGGTGACCACCACGGCGTGATCCCCGACCTCACGGCGGCCGTCGACGCGCAACCCCTACGCGAGCGCCGATGGGCGCAACTCATGCTGGCCTTCCACCGTGATGGACGCCAGCTCGAAGCCCTCCGCACCTTCACGCGCTACGGGGCCACCCTGGCCGAGTACGGGGTCGAGCCGTCGGCGGACATAGCCACCCTGGAGGGAGCCATCATGTTGGACCGGCCCGAGCTGCGCTGGACTCCCCCCGACGAGCGGCCTGCGGGCACGGCGTGATCCGATTGAGGCCATCAGGTGGTTCTGGCCGGGCGATGACCGGACCATCGCACCCTCGGCGACATGACGCCCATGACGGGACCACCCGAACCTCCCAGCTCAGCTTCGACGCCGCCGGCATCCGGACGGGCCGGGCCCGCCGATTCACGCTCATTGCCGTCCTGATCTCGCTGACCTGCCCCGCCCTGTCACTCCCCTAGTCGGGCGGTGCCTGGTTAGTCCGACGGTGCCCCGTGCCGGTCACGGCTAGGCCCGTTTGGGCCGGGTGACCCTCGTGTCGGGTGCAGCTAATTGATGACTCGACCCCGGTCGTAACCGGCCCAGCCGTTCGGTGATGTCGTCGACGGGCTCCGGTCATCACGGGCACGGTCGCCGGCACGTCGAAAGCGTCGCGGGCCGCCATTTCGGCGCGCCGAGCCACCGGACCTTGGGTTCGATCCCGTCGGGGCAGACCACGCGTGGTGCTTCATGCACCCAAGGGTGCCGCCGCCGCACGTCGCCCGCCGTCAACAGGAGTATTGGTCGCTCGATATCGGTTGCGCGGATTGGTCGGCGCTGCGCTGCGCTCATACGGCCCGGTCACGATGGCCTCGGTCGCCTCCGCCTGGATCAACACCTGGTCGACGAACTCGACCGAATGGAGCTCGTCAAGCCGTTCATCGGGGTTAAATCTGGGCAAGCCACGGACCGCTCCGATGACCCAATACCTCGTGGATCTACTCGGTCTACATCACATCACCCGACGCCCGCCGTGCCGTGCCTGTCAAAATCCGCGTGAACGACAGCCCGTAGCGACCTCGCCACGCAGACGCGCTAGATGCGACTCCACTTCGTCCTGACCGCGCTGTTGTCGTCAACCGCGCTGTCGATGTCGCTGGCACCGTCGACAGTGTCATGTCGGAAGTACCGGTTCAGGTACTCGGCTAGTGCGCGGGCCTTGTCGGAGCTCGTCGTATGAAGTTCGCTCGGTACGGCGATCGACGCCACTGGCGGCCTGGCCCTCACCCTGACTGCGACCACTGAAGTGCGCGAAACACCACGAGTGCGAGCGAAGGCGCGCTCATCGCTGAATCCCTCGATGTCCTCCCAGCGCAACTGAACGACGTGAAACAAGAAATGTCGCCTGAGCCCCTCGTCGCACATCGTGGTTCCCGTACGCCCTCTCAGTGCCAAGGGCCCCAGTCCAACGACGGTCAGCACGATCGCCCAAGCCACCTGCGCGGAACGTGCGCTATCGTTCCGCGCGAAGAAGGTTGCCCAGACCGCCAAGAGTAGCGACAAGAACAAGAGCGGCACGGTCGACAGAGCCGCCCACACCCAAAATCGGGGAGTCTGGTACGCGCGGCCGGTAATCGTTCTTGCCACGTCGCTTCCTCGTGCTGGCACCGGTGCCGGGGGCCGGTTACCGATCGAACATTCAGGCGCGTTCGCTGGTCCCAAACACGGGGGCCCCGCGAGGCGCCACCCCGGTGGGGGCGTTGGCGGCCAGGATCCGATGGCGAGTTCGACACGTCGGTGGCCAGGTACCAGGGCTTGGCAGACCCCTGCATCGTCGAAGCATCCGGACGCGACCCGTCGGGGCCGTCAGCCTCTGCTCGCTGTCCGAAGTCACCCACCTCGCGCCTCCCTCTCGCTGCACCAACCGCTATCAATAGGCGAGTAAATGCTCGGTCACGTCGAAAGAGGACACGTCTTGCTTCGACTCAGCATGGCTAACCGGCGTGGACCACACATCAACAGTAATGCTCGACCATGAACAACTGGTCCTCGTAGAACGCAACCTCTGAATCGTTCAAGATCGCCGCTTCCAGCTGGCTCGCTACTCCGGAGACAATTTGGCACGGAGAAGATACCTCCACGCTTCTTGATTTGGTCGCCAGCCGATCGTCAGCTAAGTGTGTCGCCATATCCATTCCTCTTGCTCAGGGCTTTACGGCACCGTTGTTGTGTCAATCGCTTATGTCACGGTATGCCAGGGCGGTAAGCCGCGAATAAAGCGGCTTCAACCGTCCGATGGCGTTCGGATGGGACAACGGACGCCTTTACCCGGCCGTGACCGCCCTGTCGTAGTCTCGCTATGCGGGAGCGTTTGATGAAGTTCGACATCCACAGCGGAGGTGTCGCAAAGGAATCGACCGAGTGACGGTGGTGACTTGCACATGCAAAGACGACTCCGACGTGCGATCTCCGAACTTCTGGTCCCTGGGGAGAGACCCCTTGCGCTGACTCGTTGTTTGCCGAGCAGCGGGATCAGAGGCGTCCGCGAAGGACCCTTTGAAGGTCCCATCGACCTTCCGACTACTCTCGAACCCGGCGCGTTGTTCCAGTATCCCTTCGAGGATGCGACAACGCGCCAGAGGATGGCCGTGGCGATGTCGACCCAGCGGCTCCTGGTTCTCGCCGTCAGTATGTTGACCGGCGGAGAGTGGGCATCCTTGCGGACCTTCCCACTCGGCTATGTCGTCGGCGTCCGAGCGCTCTTGTCCGAGGGGGCTCAGGGTTCGCGTCGGAGCGTCGGCAAGCTCGCAGAGATTGTTTTCGCCGATGACGTCGTGTTCGTCTTGCGCTTCTCGCCGAACCAGGTCAAATCGGCGCGGGCCTTCGTCGACGTCCTTGGAACAACAACGTCGGTCATCGACCGACAGCTTCCTATCTAGGGTTCGACAGGTTGAAACCGAAGCTGTTCACGCTGGCCAACATCACGGCGTCCTGCGTCGACCTGGACGGTCGCCCTCCATACTGGGAGCAGCGCACAGGTGAAAGCCTTGGCGAGCCCCTCGACGCCGGCCGGAGTCGCCGCCACTTGCACGACGTCCACTGCCAACACTGACGTTCGCCTGGGGAAGTTATGGGTGCTCTTCGTGGCCATTCCCTATGGCACGACACGGCATCTCCTTATGGACGCCACCGAGTCGCTACTGCTCCCGTCGAATTCGCGAGAGGATGGAGACTTGCCGCTCATCGTCGATGACCTTCGGGGGCAAGTGGTGAGGCGACTGATCGGTAAGTGCTGGCGCCCATCGTCGAAGACGAGACGTTCGCCGTAAACTGCACGCTACGCATGGCTGCCGTATCTTGCGCCACAACATACCGGCAATCTCCGGTCCAGCCACGTTACGACGCCGGTTGAACCAGGCGATGAAGCCCGCCTGCTGCGTCTGCGTGAGGCCCTCTTCGATGTCCGCCGTGCTTCGATGTCCGCCGTGCCCCGAGAGTTCACGCCTTGCTAGCGCCTGGGCCCCGCTCGGCCAGTTCGCGGAATTCTTCGGGTACTCGTCCGGCGGCGGAAAAGCTAACAGTGGCGTAGCCAACAGCGGTCCGACCGAATTTGTCCCGGATTGCGTCGACAGAACGGTCCACTCCCCATCGGGAGGCTTCGACCAGGGACCTCGGTCGGGGCCCTGCATTTCGCCGCCAATTAGGGGAATCGAGTGGTAGCTCCAGCTGCAGGCCATGGTCTGGGCCTAAGTTGGAGGCCGAAACGGCGACGAGTGTGACGTCGCGCTCTTGTTGGTTGTCGAGGATGGCTGAGTGTGCGAGCTCTTCAGCCACCTCAGTCAGCCTCAGCGTGGTCGAGGTCGCAAAGGGCAACGTGACCGACCTGGTCACAGAATGCATCTGAGAGAAGCGGACACGTACCGTCACTGTCTTACAGCCTAGGGCTGCCCTTCGCAGGCGGCCGGCAACTCTGTCAGCCAGATAGCCAAGCGTCTCTCGGATCAGTTGTGGAGTTGCCTGCCGACTGCCGAGGGCGGCCTGGGCACCCATAGACTTCGACCGCACCGGTGTCGCCACTGCCCGTTCATCGACGTTGGCCGAGAGGGCGGCCAGTTTTCCCCCGGCTGCCTGGCCGAGCAGGTTGCTCAAAATTGGGCTGCCGGCTGCGGCCAGTTGTCCGATGGTGAAGATCCCAGCCTGGTGGAGCCGCCGTTCTGTCGTTGGCCCGACGCCCCAAATTAGCCCGATGGGTAGGGGGTCGAGAAAGTCGCGCTCATCGCTTGGAGCCACGGCGACGAGGCCGTCGGGCTTGGCCACCTGTGACGCCACCTTGGCGAGGTGCTTCGTGCGGGCCACGCCTACCGAAAGAGGAAGACCGATCTCGTCGCGTACGCGTCTGCGGATCGCAGCCGCTATGTCAGTCGGTTCTCCGAAGAGATGGACGGCGCCCGCAACGTCGAGGAATGCCTCGTCTATCGACACCCTCTCGACTCGTGGGGTGAAGTCGTGAAAGACAGACACGACGTCGTCGCCAAACTGTTGGTAGCGGCCGAACTGGCCGCCGACGAAACGGAGATCACCGCAAAGCTGGCGAGCCCGCCACGCGGGCATGCCGCCGCGGACGCCATAGCGCCTGGCGTCATACGATGCGGCCAGCACCACACTGCCGCCCACGGCGATGGGCCGGTTCCGGAGTGAAGGGTCCAACAGTTGCTCAACCGACGCGTAGAAGGCGTCGAGGTCGGCATGCAGGATCGTCGCGCCCCTGGCTGGCTCAAGCTCCACAGATGGCGAGAGTAGTCGAACATATGTTCGAGTTCCAGGGGAGGCTCGGCGCCGGGGTTCACAGCCTCCCACTTCTCGCGATCACCCGTTTGTGTCCGGCCAATAGTTCAGATCACGCCGACGTCTAGGAGCTCGGTCGGCTTCGCTTGCGTCGACTCCATCGCTTAGCGGGTCCCATCCTGCGGCCGTCGAGCGTCCGGGGGGTGATCCGCCCGCAATCCCAAGAGGGCTGAGACTTGGGCCCGCGTACGCCGGGCGGCTCTGACGTTGTTTGCAGGCTCAGGGCTACGACGCGACCCCCGCAAGCGAGTTCGCTGCCCGCTCCGATCACACCGCCAGTCCTCAGGACCTGGTCACCGAAGTGGAACAGGTCTGCTGCGTTCGTGCGGAACACCGGGTTCCCACTGTCCTCGTCCGGACCCACTGCGACTGACGGTGGCCCCGGAGTTGGGGTAGGTGCCCTCCTCGTGGGGGTAATCCGAGCCGCAGATGAGCGCCCTGGGGCCGGTCATGGCCATGTTGGCGATGGCCACCGCATCCTCTTGGAAGGTGGCGTGCACCTGGCAACGCAGGCAGGAGCTGGGCAACTCGGGAGCTGGAAGTCAAGCCAGCCGCTCGTTCAATAGCGCGGCGAACCGACTGCGTCTCCGTTCCAACTGGTCATCGCATCCAAGGCTGCTGCTGCTCACGACACGATGCCCTGTCAGCGGCTCCTAACCAGCTCGTCGAGTGTCTCGAGTGATTTTTCCATGGACTTCTTGGTCTGTCGCGCCCCTACGTGACGGAGCAGCGGGCGCAGCGCCTCCTTGGAGATGTCCCAGGTCTCGGTCACCTTCGTGCCTCCGTCGACTGCCTCCAGTTCGTAGCGCCAGATCCGGCCGACGAAGCGGGAGCCTCGCCCGTTAGCGGGTTTGGGAGACCAGGCGAGGAGCCGGTCCTCTTCGTACTCGGTGACCGTGTTGAGCATTGAATACTTGACGCCGCGCTGCATGGCCATCTGGAATGTTGCACCGAGTGTCAAGCGGCTCGGGGTCCCGGCCGCGACGTGCTTGACGCTGCCCGACCCGTCGAACTCGGGATGACGAGCCGGATCGGCAAGGACGTCGAAGATCCGCTCTCGGGGTGCGGCGATCACCCGCTCAACAGAGATGGTGTCTCTTTTGCCTGGCACGTTCGCCATCGTACGTCCTCGCAGCATTAATCTCCCGACCCCTCGCGACAAGGCGGTGCGGCAGCTCTGGGGTGACCCTCAGGCTTCGGCCGAGCACTGGATCGAAGTCGTGCAAGTTCGGGCCAAGAAGCGCGACGGCGCCGCCCCACTTAGACGGACATCTACGGTTCGGCTTCTAACCAGCTCGGACCGCTGTCATCGTCGGGAGAGGCTTCGGGACCGCATGTATGGAGCTCTGGCGGCCAGATCGATAATGTCGAACAGACCAGTCCTGCTGCATTCGACGCAGTTGGATCACTGCACTTGTGTTCGCGCCCCGCAGCAGAAGCCCACGTCGCCGGCGGCGTCGGGGCGCATGTACCAGCCGCGATGGGCGAACAAGGCCCGAGGCTACGTCTAGACCCGACTGGTACACCGCACGCTAAGTCACGTCGGAGCGGTCTCCAGCCGGTCAACCGGCAGCTCTCAGCGACGCGGCGGTGTTCCACCCGGCTCTGCAGTGAAACTAAGGTCAAGGTCATGGATCGGCCCGTCGGGGAAGACACGGCCAAGATCGATGACGATGACTCCCTCCCGTGGTGGCCGTCAGGTGACCGCCGCCGAGTTGGTTGCCGTGGTGGTCGACGAGCTGCTGCGCGGCGTGCCGACCCCCTCGCCGGACGCGCCATGGCGCGAACAGCTCGTTGAGGTGTGCCGGGCCTTCGTCTCGATCCTTCAGCCCCACCGGCGCGCCCTAGCGGCCCTCCCCTCTGGCATCGCTCCAGGCCCGCACCTCCTTCGGATGACCAACGACATCTATGGCGCCCTGACACACGCAGGCTTCACCGGCGACGACGTGGTCCAAGGAGTCGAAGCCATCGGCAGCTTGACCATTGGGCTTTTGTTTTCGGGAATCACCGAGGACGAAAGCAGCCAGGATTCGGAGCACCCCACCACGGCCAGCGCGGTGCCAAACGGTCTTCGTGACGTCGACTTCGCCGTCCTAAAGGCGAGCCGCTACCCGAACCTCGTCGCTGCCGGGGCCGCTCGACGGGATGGGGATGGTCTCATGTATGCACTCGGCACGCTGCTCGACGGCCTAGAGGTCCGTCTCCGTCTGCCGTAATAGGGCAACGAGGGACCAAACCTTGGGTCGATTTCGTGGCGCAGACCACGTTGTCGTGAAGGCCAGTGCCGAGCAAAGTCGGGCCTTGCGCGCTACCCAGGCCGATGCTCCCCGCAACATCGGACCTTGACAGCGAGTCGCACAGTAGTACGATGTACGAGGCAGCGCGAAGCCGATGTGTGAGCGCACCTTTGGCACAGAGCTGCCCATAGGACGTCGCAGCCCATTCGTCTGAAAGGCCGCTCAAGTCCCGAAGGGATTTATCAGGGGAGGCCCGAATGGACAGGCTCACGAAATCGTTCCCAGTCTTCGACTGCGACGCGCACATCAACGACCCCAAGCAGATCTGGGACTACGTCCCCGAATCCAAGAAGGAGCTCGTCCGCACGACCTACTGACGCGACGAAGACTCGGCTTGGCTCAATGGCGACACGCCGGTGCTCGGCGGCGGCAACGGTCAATTCGGAAATGGGTACAACCCGATCTGCATTGCCGGACCCCAGATGAACAAGAAAATCATGCGCAGGCTGAACGCCCTCACCCTCACCGACGAGCAGAGGGCCTACGTACATCATGACGGGGCCATCGACGGCAAGGCGCGCCTGAAGGAAATGGACCTCATGGGCATCGACCAGGTGCTCGTGATCCCAACGATGGTGATCATGAACCTGCCCTTCGCCACCAGCGAAGAGGGCGTCGACGTCTTCTGCCAGGCCTACAACAACTTTTTGGTCGACTGGTGCTCCGTGGCGCCCGAGCGCCTCTTCGGTGCCGCCCTCTTACCGGTGCAGGACCCGGTGCCCACCACGAAGGAGGTCTTCCGGGCCAAGCAGCTCGGACATCGGGTGGGTCTCATCCGACCCATCGACGCCCAGGCTAAGTATCCCAACGAGTTGCGCGACTCGATGCTGGCCGGTGGCGGTGACTACGACGAGGTGTTCCGGGCCTTCGAAGACTCCGGAATGGTTCTCGGCATGCACACCTTCCCGGCCCCCGGGGTGGCCCACCCGCTCGGAGACGACTACATCTGCTCCCCCGGCGACCTGTTCACGCGGGCCGGCACCGACTCGCAGACCTTCTCCTTCATCCACGAGATGCAGGCCTGGCTGGCTCAGGTGCTCTTGAGCGGGTTTTTGGACCGCTACGACCGACTCAAGATGGCGATCTTCGAGTCCAACGCCGAATGGCTGCCCTATGCCCTCGACACCACCGACCGCCTGTTCAAGCTCTACGCCAGCGAACGGGGAGGCAAGAAGGGCGACCGCCTCCCGTCGGAGGCTTTCGCCGAGCAATGCGTCATCAGCTTCGAGTCTGACGAAATGGGCGTCTTCCGCCAGTGGGACCGCTTCGAAGACATCGGCATCTGGGCATCGGACGCCTACCACCACGACGGGGCAGATGTCTGGGGCGGTATGCGCAACATGGACAAAGCGGGCACTCCCCAGAATGTCAAGGAGAAGCTGCTAGGCGCCAACGCCACCAGGATGTACGGCATCGAGCCCAAGATGTTCATCACTGACGAGCCACCCCCCATCGAGCGGCCTGACTGGTTCCCTCAGGGTTCCGAGCTGGCCGAGTTCTCCGAGATCGTGTCCCATCCGCGCGAGCCATGGACGAGCTCAAGGCGCGCGGCCTCGATCCTGAGAGCCAGATGCGGGCCATGATGGAGCGGATGGCGGCCATGGCCGCGGCCAACGCGGGGCACAAACCTACTGACGCCAGACCTCATCAATGTGGACAGCCACGTCGACGAGCCCCCGGGCGTCTAAGAGGAGTAGGTCTCGGGCTCACCCTCGCCCGACTCACCAAAAATTCCGCCTGTACTCACCGTCATCGGCTGAGAGGGCATTGTGAAGACAACCACGACCGGGAGCGCCTTGGGCACCCCCTCGAGCGATTGCCAGAGGTTGCACAGAGATGGCCGAACAACAGTACGGGTCCCCCCAGGGCGAGATTTACCGAGATGGCGTCGTGGACGTCTTTCACGAGGTTGCCCGCCTTCACGATGGCCCGAGCGTCGCCCGCAGCGAGGCCGGAGTGACGGTTGTCGCGTTGGATGACGTGCTACACGTGACCAAACGACGCGACGTGCACTCGAGTGATCCAGACCTGACGGCCTTGATGGGCGGCTTGATAGGAACCGGCAGGCCACTGATCCCACTCATGCTGGACGGTCCTGAGCACACGAAATACCGCAGGTTGCTCGACCCGCTCTTCGCGCCCAAGGAAGTGGCAAAGATCGAGCAACGAACGAGAGCGCTTTGCGACGACCTCATCGATGGCTTCGGGGGACAAGGACAAGTTGACCTCTACGGCCAATTCTGTGACCCGTTACCCAGTCAGATTTTCCTCACACTGCTTGGCCTTCCCCTCGAGGACATCGCATTTCTCCAGTGGTTCAAGGACGGCATCATCAGGCCCACCGACGAGGAACACCGCACCGCGGTCAGCCCGAGAATGGTGAGCTATATCTACGCGGAACTGGACCGTCGCGCCGAACTGGGCGATCCCGGTGACGATCTCTTCGGGGGGTTCATGAAGGCCGAAGTCGACGGCCGCCGGCTCAGTCGAGAAGACGTTGTCGACATCGTCTTTCTTCTTGTCATGGCTGGACTGGACACCGTAGCTGCCTCGCTCTCGTGCATGTTCGAGTGGCTCGCCCGGCATCCGAAAGAACGTCAGCGCCTCATCGATGATCCCTCCGGTTGGCCAGCGGCGATTGAGGAACTCCTCCGCGTTCAAACGCCGGTAGTCGCAGGTGCACGATACGCCACGGCCGACTTCGTCCTAGGCGGCCAACAGATCAACGCGGGTGACACCCTCCAGGTGCATTGGGCCGCCGCCAACCTCGACGGCAACATCTTTGAGAACCCTACGGACGTGGACCTCACCCGGACTGGCAACCGCCACATCGCCTTCGCCAGCGGTTTTCACCGCTGCCTGGGATCCACCCTCGCCCGAATGGAGCTTCGCGTGGCGCTCGAGACCTTCCACGCCCGGATCCCCGACTATGGCCTTGACCCCGCTCGTCCGGCAGGCATCAACAACACCGGGATAAGGAACGTTGACCCCCTACCTATCGTCTTCTCTCCGGGGCGATGAACGCGCCACCGTGTGAACGCAATACCCCAACGCGCCGAATATGGGCGTCGTAACGGCCACTGAAGGAACGTTGGCCAGCATTGACCGCGTGGCAACAACGGTACGCGGGGAACCGATCACCACCGACGTCCGTCAGCGGCAATTCGCCCAACACCTAAAGACCTTCGCGTAATACCGCGCCGATCCCGGTTCACAGCGTAAAGCCACAATGTCGGAGGAACGCGAAGGCCAACGTGGTCTCGTTGCCGATGCGGCAGAGCCCCTGGTCGACGATCTCTTCCGCTTCGCCGATAGTGTCCAGGCAGAGGTTGGCCAGCTCGCCGCCTTTCAGGTTGCCCCAGATCTGTTCGACCGGGTTGAGGTCGGGGGCGTAGGCCGGGAGACGTTCGACGACCAGCCACTTGCGTTGCTGCTTGATGAAGCGTTGCATCGTCCGGCTGCGGTGGGAGGGAAGTCCGTCCCAGATCAGGGTGACCTTGTCGCCGTCGAGGTGGCGGTGGAGTTCACCGAGGAAGTCCATCAGTGATTCATCGTTGTAGGCGCCGGGTTGCATGCCAAAGACGAGGGAGGCCTCGGTGCCGTCGGGCCGGAAGCACAGAGCGGCCGACATCGACAGGCGCTTCCAGTTGAAGCGGTGATGAAGGACCGGGGTCTGCCCCTTGGGCGCCCAGGTGGACCTCACCGAGGGGAGGAGGCTGAACCCGCTCTCGTCTTGGAAGACGATCCACGCGTTCCTGGCCCGAGCGTTTTTTTTAACTTGGGCCAGCGCTCGTTGACCCACTGCTCTATGGCCTCGTCGTCGCGCTCGGCCGCTTGGCGCGCCGGCCGTTGCCGGCTCCAACCCATCCGGCGGAGCACCTTCCACACGTGTCCGGGGTGGTACTTCACCCCAGTGGTTTCCTCGATCACCTCGGCGACCCGGGCCAGAGTCCACAGATCGGTCGGATACCCATTGGCCTTCGGACCCTTCTCGAGGGCCCGCTCCACCATCGCCAGGTCGGCGTCGGTCAACTTCCGCGGACGACCAGGCTCGCCTGTTCGTTTGAGAGCCTGCTTCCCCCCGATCAACCACACCGTGTGCCAGTCAGAGACCGTCTGGTGGGAGACCTCGAGCTGACGAGCGATGTCGGCCTGGGACACCCCCTTGGTGAACAGGTCGGCCGCCCGCATCCGGGTGGCCTCCATGGCCTCGAAATCTCGGTGCGGCCGGACTCGGGGTGGTGCCTTGTTCGTGCGCGCAGCACCGGCTGGTGACGTGGAAGTGGGCATACGCCAATTATTCCACTCCACGGAGCTCTAGCGGGGTATTAGGCGAACCTCTTTAAGTTCGGCAATGGGGCACACGGAGATGGCTTCAGGACGACAGTGTTCCCGGGGCGCAGGGCCAAGGACACTTCGCCGACACTGATGGAGACGAGGCAATTTCAAGGGTGAGGGCGTAGACCGGCCGATCACCGGGGGCCGCTGGATCTCGGGGTTGTACCGAGCCATGCGGCGCCGCCGAGACCCGAGGGGATTCGTTGAGGATCGTGTCGTTTTCGGCGGTGAGCACCGGAACGATCTCAACGGCGGCGCCAAGGGCGTTCGCACATTCGCGTAGCGCGTACGGCGCACGTCCTCGACAACCCGCCAGGCGCCAACGCCGGGGCTGCCGCCTGGACCGCCGTGTTGCGTAGATAGGCCTTGGCGAAGAGCTCGCCCTAGGGGCATTGTGGCTCCTGATCAACAGGTACATGAGACCCTGAACGGTGTGTGCTTCAGGAGGTGACCTTCACGCGTTGGTTCACCCGTGCAGGGTGAACGGTCGACCCCCGACCGGCCCCCATGCGTCGTCTCACCGAGACCAGCGGGACAGCCACGGGACACTCAGCAATCCACAGCGAGGGCGCGTACAATGGGTTTGCCGAAGTCCAAAGGGGGACAAGGATGAGCATCACCGAGACCAAGCAGCGGCTGATTTCAGCCGACTCACACGTCACGATCACCGACGAGTCGTTTCTTGAGCATTTGCCGACGAAATACCTTCCGGCCGTGCAAGACGCGATCGCTCAAGCGCAGGCGGCTAGCGCCGCGTTGAACATGCCGAACAACCGGGCAGACCGTAACTGGCCGGCCCAGGGCCGTCCCGGCGACCACGTCCAAGAGGACAGGCTGAAGGACCAAGACACCGACGGGGTCGAGGCTGAGGTCCTCTACAGCCAGAGCACCTTCGGCGTCTTCGGCGGGCTCTTCTACGGGCTGACCGACGCCGAGACCCGAGTGGCCGCCTTCCAGGCCTACAACAACACCCTCGGGGACTGGATCAACGCCGCCGCCGACCGGCTGATCCCGGTTGGGATCATCCCGGTCGCCGACCCGGCCGAGGGTGTCGCCGAGCTCGAGCGCTTGGTGGCGATGGGCTTCAAAGCAGCCACCATCCCCACCTACTCGGCCATCCACGACCTCACTCCGTACTGGGACGACTCCTACGCCCCCTTGTGGGCGGCGTTCGCTTCGAACCGGGTGCCACTGAGCCTCCACGTCGGCACTACCCCCGGACTCAAAGGCTTGCAGGTAGCCGACCCCACGCCGGCCAAGGGCATCTACCAGTCGCTGCCGCCCATCGTGATGGCCGAGCTCATCAGCACCTCGATCCTGGGCGGGATGGTGCCCAAGAACCCCGAGCTCCAGCTCGTCCTCGTCGAGTCCGGCATCGGTTGGATCTCCTACTACCTCGAGCGCCTCGACACGATGTACCGGCGTCACAACTGGCCGAACCGGGGCATGATCAAGGAGCTGCCGAGCAGCTTCTGGGCAACGCAGTTCCATGCCACCTTCGAGGACGACACCGTAGGCATGCGCACAATCGACCTACTTGGCTCCGACACGATCATGTGGGCAAGCGACTACCCTCACCCCGATTCCACTTGGCCTGAGTCCCAAGAGGTGGTCGACAAGCACTTCCAAGGGTTGCCCGACGAGGACAAGCAGAAGATCGTCTGGAAGAACGCGGCGACGCTGTACAACCTGTAGCACTCTCCGTGTAGAGGTGCGGCTCGGCAGTTACGACGGACCGTGGGGCCGCGAAACGGCCGGGTCATCTCTTGTTTCGTTTCTCCTTGTCCTCGCCGCCCTCATTCTGTAGATGGTCCCCATGACCAGCCTGTTTCAGAACAATCGACGCCCGGAGAGGTCGCCGGACCGTCCCAGTCGGTCGACCTGGCTGGACTGACCCCACGTCGACAGTCGGCCATGTGGGCCGTTCCCTCGGAAGGCCCCGTCAGGCCGCTTCCAGAACAGGCCTCTCCGCCAGCGAGCCACGCGCCCCGAGAACGGTCTGAGCACTGTCAGTGCTCCCACCGGCTTTGACCAGCAGGAGTCGACCACCGACAGCGGCAGGAGCACGCAAAGGGAGGCAGCACCCCACTCGGGCAGGTCACCTACCCTCCCGGGCCTTCTCACCGGCTTGTCAACCCGAGAACTCCCAGTGTTGGACGGCAGCATCGCACCTCGTCGAGATCCTGATGGCATTCCGACGTCGAAGTCGATCTCGAAACATCGGCGCACCTCCAGCGGCGCCCGCGATCTCAGCTGCAGCTCACAGCGGGCCAGACGGGTGGCAGAGCGAGTAGGACTCCTGGAGTTGCCGATCGTGAACATAGTCACGACCCCAGTCGCTTCCGCCGACAAGCTCGAGAGCCAAATGGTGCTCACTGCAGCCTCGCCACCCACGCCGGATTGACGAATCCAGCGTGGGAGGGGTGGCTCGGACTCGATGTCGCACACAGCTAGCAAGAGCGTCGAGAGTCGACGGTGCTGGCGGACTCGAGTAGCGGGCCATTGGGGGGGTTGGTGTCCCGCGTGAGAAACGCTCGGCGTAGGCGAGACCTCTCGCACACTCATGGACGAATCCGCGATAGACCACGTGAGAAGACGCTGGCAGCTGTCGAGATCGGAGGAGAAGGTGGGCAATGCACAGAATAGGGTCGCGATCGCTGGCGTGGGTTACTCGACGATCGGGCGGCACCTAGCCATCCCCGACGACGAGCTTGTTCGCCAAGCGGTAGTTGCTGCCATGGAGGACGCCGGCGTGACGCCGTCAGACATCGACGGTATCTCGACGATGGGCGGTAACGCCATGTCGATCGGTTGGCTTCTCGGGATCATGCCACTCAACTACTTCCACACGTCGGGTCCTGGCCCAGCCTTCGTCGAGCCAGCGATCGCCGCGATCGCGGCGGTTGCCTCGGGAATGTCCCAGACCTGTGTAACCATCCGCCTCATCCGCCAGATGCCAAGCCAGTCCGCCCGCCTTACGACCACAGAGGCCAACGCTGCGGCGCCGGTCGACAATTCCGGCTTCCTCGGTACCGGAATTGACCCGGCCACGGCTGCACAATTCTCAGCCCCGTTCGGGGCCGGGGCAGCAGCGGCAGGCATCGCGGGCTTTCAGATGCAGGCCCACATGGCACGCTACGGCACCACCGAGGAGCACTTCGCCCACAACGCGGTCAACCAGCGTTACCACGCGTCATTGAACGAGAACGCTCTGTTTCGCGAACCCATCACCATCGATGACTACCTGAGCTCGCGCTACATCAGTAAGCCGGCTCGGCTCTACGACTGCGACTACCCGTGCGACTCGGTGTCGGCAGTGATCTTCACCACCGCCGAAAGGGCCAGGGACTTTCGCAAGAAGCCCGTCCACGTCGAGGCTTGGGCGCTGTCGGCGGTTCGTGACTTCGACATGTCCCTGCTCGAGGACCATACCGCCAACGCGCCCCTGCACTGCGGAAAGGCGCTCTGGTCGAGAACTGATCTATCCCCCGCCGACGTCGACTGTGCGCAACTCTACGACGGCTTCACCATCATCACCTTCGAATGGCTGGAGGGGCTCGGTCTTTGTCCGATGGGCGAAGCCGGGCCGTTTATCGCCGAAGGCCACACCAGACTTGGAGGCTCGTTACCTCTCAATACCGACGGCGGCGCTTGCAACGTCGGTCGGCGTCATGGCGCCAACTTCTGCATCGAAGCCACTCGCCAGCTCCGGGGCGAATGCGGTGTTCGCCAGGTGCCGGACGCGGAGGTAGCGGTTTGGAGTAACGCAGCCGGATGCTTTGGGGGGGCGGTGCTGCTGACCGTCTAGTGCGCAACCCTGGTTGGACGCGTCAACGGCCACCTCCATCGATGTGGCTCGAATGAACACCCGAACACCTGTCACACACGATCGGTAAGTGCGATAGTAGTCGGCCGCATGCCGCCCGATCCTGTTCATCCAACGAATCGAGGGTCCTACCAGAGCACCCACGTCGCGATTCATGATCGGAATGCGCGCCCACAGCCCGAACGAAAGTGTTGCTGCCAATCGAGCGCTACGTTGTCATTGGTTTCGCGGCTCGGTGGCGAGCTGACGGCCCTCTTGCCAACGTTGCGTCAGTGTGTTATTGCTGTTTGAGGTTCCATGCCATCGTGTACGGGGGGGTTGGTCATGGGTACACTCGTGGGGCCGCCGGAGCCGCGATCGCATGTGCGTGCGTGGTCTCGCTCGCGATGATCGGCTACTCCCCGGTCGCCGCTGGGGCAGCCGACAGCGGTTCCAGCGCCCCGGGTGTGACAGCCAAGACTATTTCCATCGGTTTGATTGAATCGGCGACCGGACCTGCCTCATCCACCTTCGGTGACTCAGCCACCGGGGTGGAGGCACGCTTCGACCAGCAAAACGCCGAAGGCGGGATCGATGGACGCAAGCTCAAGCTGTTTGTCGCGGACGACACCAGCACCCCGACTGGGAACCTCTTGGCCGCCGAGGACCTCGTCTCAACAAAGGGCGTCTTCGGGGTGATCAGCGACAACGCCGTGTTGGTGGGAGGCGCCGACTATCTTCAAAAACAGGACGTGCCGGTAACCGAATTCAGCTCCATCACGGGCGAAGAACCACAGTACACCGACGAGTTCGGGATTACTCAAGGGCAGCTCCCCTCTCCTGCGACCACCCAACTGGGAGTCCTCTTCAAGACCCTCGGCGTGAAGAACGTCTCGCTTCTCGACTACAGCGACCCCCAGGACTCGACGGCCTCCCGGTCGAAGAGAAGGGGGTCCAGGATGTTGGCGGATTGAATATCTGTTTCGCGTCGGACTCGATTCCGATCGGGGCCGTTGACTTCACCACTACGGCGCTCGAACTGAAGAATTCCAACTGTCAGGCGGTCGACTTTCCGGCGGTCGAGTCATCGGACATCGCGTTGGCCATCTCGATTCAGCAAGCGGGTCTCCATATCAAGCAAATCTACGCGACCGGCTACGACCAAACATTCCTCGACGACAAGTCGGTGGTGGCGGCCGCGCAGGGCGACCTCTTCTCGATGGACGTGCCGGGCATCGATCTTCCCACCGCCGCAGTAACGAACGTTTACACTGCGCTCATGAAGTACGATCCCGCGTATAAGGGGGGCATTGCCACCTTCGGAGCGCAAACCGGTTGGGCAGCAGCTGACGAGATGATCCAAGGCCTCAAGCTCGCAGGCGCCAATCCGACCCGTGCCTCGTGGATCAAGGGTCTGGCAACAGATACAGACTATACAATCAGCGGGATCAACCCTTCCGGGGTAAACTTGTCCAAGCGATGGAAGCTCTCTGGTCCCCAATGCTCGTACTACGCGCAACTCGAGGGATCGAACTTCGTCCCGTTCCCCCGCGATGACAAGCCCATCTGCGGAAAGATTGTCGCGGGATCGTGAACCGAATCTCGCCGGCCGAGCGAGGGTCCGCTTCGAGGCCGAGATCGCCACTCTCGCAACTAACCTGAACTCAACCCCGAACGATCCCGAACTCCGACAAGCTCGAGCCTCGCAACATGTTGGCCAATAGCCGCTGCTGTGGCAGGTCTAGTGACGACACGAACCCGGCCCGCCGACAGACCGGCGGTCAGGAATTAGATTCTCAATGAGATTGTCGGGGAAGGCTGCCCCTTCGGCCAACCTGACTCTGCCCACCGTCCGCCGCGCAGGCCGAGGCGCCGTGTCTCGGCCAGGACGCTCCCGTGTTCGATCAACAGGCGTCGGAACAAACCCCTTGGACCGAGACCGTCCGCTCGCACGTACCGACCTCCGAGTCGAGACACCCCCATCAGTTGTGCGACCGCACGGTGGTTGCCTCCGCCAAAAGCCATGGCACCTGATCTGCGAGTTCGTCCTGGGTCCACCGACCTCGAGCATGAATCATCCGGTCCTCCACGGGGTCTCGCCACGACGCGACTCGCTCGCCGATCACCGTGAAGATCCGCCCATTGATCTCACTCGACACGTCAGAGAGCAGGTACACGCCCATCGGTGCCACGTCTTCGGGTTCCCCATCCATCACCAAGCCGGCCGCATCGGTCATCCGGGTGTTCGCGCCCGGAGCGATGCAATTGCAGCGGAACCCCGATGTCTCACCAGACAGGGCAACGCTCTTCATGAGGCCGACGATGCCCGCCTTGGCCGCTCGATAGTTGGCCCGGATCGGGTCGCCGCTCACGTAGCCCGAGGAGATCGCTACCATCGACGCCGTGCCGGCACGCGCGACGACGTGCTCGGCCAGGGCGCGAAAGACATTGAAGTGACCCTTGAGGTGCGTGTCGACCACCAGGCTGAAGTCGTCCTCGGACATCTCGACGAACGGTCGATGGCGAAGGATGCCCGCACAGCACACCGCACCGTCCACCGCTCCAAACGCCTCGATACCAGCTCGGACGATGCGGCGCGCCCCTTCTAACGTCGTAACGGACTCAGCGACCGCGACCGCAGCGCCGCCGGCAGCAGTGATTTCGGCGACCACCCGCTCTGCCACCTCCGTCGAAGGATCGCGCCCATCGAGTTCAACGCCGTAGTCAGCCACCACCACCCCACCGCCCGCTTGTGCCGAAGCCCGGGCGATCGCCCGTCCGATCCCCCGACCCGCCCCAGTGACCACAACGGTCTTGCCGGTCAAAACACCCATGGGAAATCCCCTCTCGCTCGATTCATGTTCCCACTCCTGGTGCTGAGCCGCTGGCCTCGGCGGGCGGAGGCGAGCGGGAAGGCGGTCCGCGGCGCCGGCGCAGTCCGTAGCGCGAGCGATGGGTGCCGAGCAGAACGGGACGAGTCCGGCACGATCTGTCAATGCCATAGCGTGCGGATCGCTCTCCAGAATCGGGGCCCGATAAGCCGCCGTCGGCTGGAAGGTACGCTTGCGATTGAGGAACGTCGAGCCACAACGTCAGACAGTCAGGAGCCGTGATGCCCCAGCCATTTAGTACGAAACGTGTTGTCCATGTCATTCATGCAGTGAATGACTATCACGCAACGCGGGCCCGTTATCTGAACGCTCTCGGCGCCTTGGTGTTCGCCGAAGGTTACCACCCAGAAGCCGATCGCGACATGAACCTGTTTTACGTAGCCGACTTCATGATTGAGCCGATGGCACCGCGCCGGACTCCTCGCGCAGTCGACGAGGCTGACGGTCCGGGAGCGATGGCCTCGATCTATGCGAACTACCTTGACCGGTACGGCGAGGGTTGGCACTCCTTTGAACTCGCGGTTGACAACCTTCCTGGACTGATCGACAACCTTTCAGCGCAGGGCATTCGCGTTTCGCCGGGAGTCCCGTTCACCCATCCGCGAGACGCATTCGGCTTGTGCATAGAAATGATTCCCAAAGACATGTCCATGCCTGGTGACCCGATCGACTACAAGGGATGGAATGCGAGATGGTTTGAAGGGAATCCAATGACGCTCGAGGGCATCGCCGCAATTGCCCACACGGTGACCGAGATGAAGCCCGCACGAGAGTTTCTTGTGAACACCTTCGGTGCCGTCGTGGTTGACGAGGACGTCGTTGACTCACCAGAGCCGATGGAGCGATCTCGGGTCAAGCTGGCCGACATCGACTTTCTTCTTCTGGCCCCTACTGGAGCATCCGGCCCGGTAACCGAGCAGGTACGTCACCGCGGCTTTGGCATCTATTCGCTCATTTGGAAGGTTGCGAGCCAGGATCAAGCCCGGCGACGACTCGCTCAGCTCGGGCTCCACACCGAAGAAGCAGCCGTTGTTCTGGGCGATTTCGCGATCGACCCTGCCGACATGTTCGGTGCCCGACATGAGTTCCTCGAGACGTAACCCCTGAAGTTGCAAGGCGTGGCTCGAATGGGGATGCCTCGCACATGCGAGTGCAAGGGGCCAGGAGCGAGGTCGTTTGACCGAGGATCGCAACGTCCGACAATTCCAGACTTGGAGCGGCGATCCGCGGTCGTGGTGGAACACCATCCCCTGGGTGCGTCCACTTCTCGCCGCGATCGCCATGGCCATCGCCGCGGCCACGAGCTCGGTGGGCATGCGCTCGGCCATGGCGAACCCGATGACCCGGCGGGACCCGAGATCGAGCACGTCGGCCAGGTACACCCAGCCCTCGTTGGTGGGCACATAGGTGATGTCCCCACAGGTGCGCAGCCCCGGCTCGCCGACGCTGAAGTCCCGCTTGACCAGGTCGGGCAGCGGCGGGGCGCTGATGTCGGGGATGGTGGTTCGCACCTTCTTGCGGCGTCCGTCGGCCGCCACGATGCCGTGGGTGGCCATGAGCCGCTCGACGCGCTTGTGATTGGCGCACAAGCCCCGGTTGGCGAGCTCGGTCGTCATCCGAGGCGAGCCGTAGGAGTCATCAAGCGAGGCGTGGATCTCGAGCATCTCGTTCACGAGGTGCGCCTCGTCCCACTCGGCGTCGGTCGGGCCGGCCGACCTGGCCAACCAGTCGTAATAGGCCGAGGTCGACACCCCGGCAGTCGCACACGCGATGTCGATCGGGAACCCTTCGGCCTTCCGGGCGTCAATCCAGCGATAGCGGCTCACCGGTCCGACTCCTTGACCCAGAAGGCCGTTGCTTTTTTCAACAGGTCACGCTCCATGGTCAGGCGCTTGACCTCCCGGCGGAGCCTGGTGTTCTCCTCTCGCAGCTCGGTCGTCGTTCCTTCGCGCATCCCGCGGTCGATGCGCTCCTGGCGGACCCAGTTGCCGAGGGTCTGCTCGACCACGCCGAGCTCACGGGCGACGTCCGCGATGCTCCGGTGCTGGTCGATCACTAGTGCCGCCGCGTCTTTGCGGAACTCCCTTGGATACCTGACTCGCCGGCGGGCGGGCGCTCTTCGGTCATTGCTGACATGGATATCTCCTATTCGAGGTGTCCGGTCAGCGGGGGGATGGTCAGGCCCTCGAGAGTCAGTCGGGGGCGGTCATCGGCGTCAGCAACTCTTCACCGGGTTCGCGTTCGTCAACTCATCCGAGTTGGTCTTACTCGGTGAGCTCAAGCCGACCCAAGGGTTCGACCCCCAAGTTCGACGAGCGATCTGGGAGCTGGTGGTGAGCGATCCAACACGGCGGTACGACGGTTGGGTCGGTGACGCACTTCATGGACGAGGTGAAATGCCTCTGCGATCGGTCGCCGTCGCCGACGGTGGGGACCCAGATCATTCTTCACCTAGAAACACCAGGCCAGGGCCCATATCGGCGAGAGAGGCTGGTTATTGAGAACAGTCGCTCGCCGTAGTACTCAACATCCGGGAGCGACCACCATTGGTGAGGCAGAGGTATCTTTTGATGAAATGTGCGATCGCTACCGGTTATTGCGGCGCGCGATAATCGACCCTACCCTACGCGAATAGGAAGATCCCTAGTGCCGCTAGCTCCAACCGGACCTGCTGAGGATGAATAGTCGCTATAGAACTCGTCCTCTACAGTGCGGCAAGAAGCTCTTCCCAGTCGCTTGCACATTTTTGTAGCTAATCCATACGGGTTGCTTGGGCGAGGTGCGTGGATAGCAGCGCCGATCGGAGGGGATCCCCATCCGCGAGCCCCTATCTGGACCCGGATGTCTTCCGCTTTCCGTGCTGCTCCCGGGCCATGAAGATGACCAAGCAGGGCCCGCCACCCCTACGTCCGAGCCTGTCGGTAGCTCGTCTCAGACTCCTTCGATAGCCGCCAACCGTCCTGATCGGATAGCGCTTGCGAACGCCTCGTAGTCCCTCTCGTTCTGATCAGCGTAACGCGCGGAGAAATCGGTGATCGAGCGGTCGAACTTGTCGCTCTTGCCAAGGTACGCGGCGATCTCGACGGCGTCACCGGAGCGGGCGTGGGCCCGGGCAAGGGTCCAGCCACAGATGCCGGCGTAGAACCCGAGGACTATCGGGGTCATCGTCTCGACGACGGCCGAGCCCTTCATGTCACGCAACTGACGCCAGTACAGATGGCGATTGACCTCGACCCCCTTGGTCCATCCAAGATAGATATCGCTGGCCGCCTGCATAAGGCGCTGTCCCTGGACCACCCGCTCTCCAGGCTCCCTGAACCTGCTCTTGCGCAGGTGGCCCTCGAGCACCGAGGCCGTCGCCTCCTTCACCTGGAGGAACAGCGGGTCCTGCTCGTCACGACCCTGGAGCAAGACGATGAAGGCCCGGGTTCCTACGCTGCCTACGCCGACGACCTTACGGGCCACGTCGACGATCTCGAATCGCTCTAGGAGGTGGCGGCGATCCTCCTGCAAAGTGGCTCGGTAGGCGCGGAATTGCTTGCGGACCATTTCCTCGATCTCATCGCCGGAGTACCCGTACATAGCCTGAGCGTCGCGCGCCGGGATCACCACGGGGGGTTGGCTCACGATCCGATACTGACCGTCGACCACCTCGGCGAGCTTCCCCAGGGCCTGCAGGCTGTCGCGGGTGTGCGTCTTGGCCACGTTCTTCTGGGCATTCATCGCCCCCTTCTTGGCTTGGGCGGCCTCCAGCTTCGTCTTGGCGCCCTTGGTCATGGAATTCACTGCTGCCATGACCTCTTGCTCGGTCATTCGGGCGTACCAGAATCTCCATGTTGCCCATCTGGGAGAACTCTGACATCGCCTCGCGGTAGGCCCTCACCGAGGCGAGCGTGGCCGCGCTGGTGTCGGCGGAAGTGAAGCCGTTGTTACGCGCCGCGATGGTGAAGCTGGCCGCCATGCGCTTCACGTCGTACTCGAAGGGTCCCGGCAGCGTCTCGTCGAAGTCGTTCAGATCGAACAACAAGGTCCGCTCAGGTGACGCGAACCCTCCGAAATTCGACAGATCCGCGTCGCCGCACAGCTGGACATCAAGGCCGGCCGTCGGGGTGTCCTTGAGGTCGGTAGCCATGATCTTGGCCGCACCCCGGTAGAAGGTAAATGGAGACACCATCATCCGGCCGTGGCGAACGGGTACGAGGTCAGGCTCCCGGGTGACATTCTGCGCTTCGAGCAACTCGACAGGGTCGGGACGGTCGTTGGCCGGTACCCAGCCGCTGTGGCCTGCTAGCGGCGACGACTCTCGGGCATCCTTCCCCTTGGCCCGACGCTGCTCAACGCTCGGATGTGCGACCTTTGTCATGACCATGGGTAGCGTCTCCCTCTGACACCGACCACCCCGTGAGCATGGTCGACTTCTCCGGGCCATTTCCCTCGAGCAGAGTGACCCAGATCGTTTCCCTCTCACATTAGCCCTGAAAGTGTTCGGCGGTCGGGCCTGGGCTGCGCTACACCTGAGACGGATGCCGGCTATCAGAACGAGATCGCAATGAGGTGAGCCCCCGCAATCCAGGGCTTGTGCGGGTCCGACGCTCCGATCTGACGCTCCAAACTGGAGCGAAGGAGGACTCATCCCGTGGCCACACGGCGGCGACACACGCCCGGCAAGATCATTCGAAAAGCTGGCCGAAGGCACCCCCGCTCAACCGCTCTGCCCGCTTGCTGTCGATCGGCCAAGATGGACAGGTGCTGGTCTCGGGCACCCGCGAGCCCCTCAATGTCCCGGGCGAGTCGCAGGACCAGTTCGACCGCACTTCCTCTAAGAGAGGTCGTGCTGTTCGGGTCAGGTTCCTATGGATGCATTCGGCCTCCCTCGTGCGATGCGCAACGACTAGTGATGTTGCAATGAGGCACGCTCATCGCTATGCGCCAGACATTCAGGTTGTAGAGAACGATACCTCTCATTTTGGCTCGAGCGATGGGCGCCAAACCCAAAGCGACGCAGCATACGTAGCAAATGGATCTGCAATTGCCTTTTATCGCGCTAGGGCGATACCTACAGGCACGTGCTGGTTCGTCCGAAAAGAATTCGCCTATTGTATCTCGACATCTTATGGGCAAGCGCCATAATCTCTTCTGGTCCCGGACGCAAGAAACCGGCTATGCCCCGATGCGCTCACACCATACTGACGCGACGACTAGTACCCGACGATCACTCGTTCCAAGTCCGTCGTCCCTCGCCGAGCTCCGTCGCTCGACCAGTGCCAGATACGACACGGTCGTCCGCCCT
The DNA here is from genome assembly GCA_963794215.1 of uncultured Acidimicrobiaceae bacterium. GTDB lineage: Bacteria > Actinomycetota > Acidimicrobiia > Acidimicrobiales > RAAP-2 > DATKRB01. The sequence goes on from CAWCCQ010000001.1 coordinate 480,793, forward strand.
GACGAGGAACAGCCACGCATTGATGACGCCGCCGAGGAGACTCGCCCCGGAAGCGGGGATGAGCAAGTACAAGCTACTTCGAGCCTTGCGGAGGAGGGCAAGCCCCGCAACGCCGACGAACACGGCCGTGGTCGTGTTCGGGGAGAACCCTGCAAAGTAGCGGAGGACGCCCCGATCGGAACCGCAACCGGCCCACCGGTCCACGATGGGCAAGGCTGCACCCGAGACCGCGGACGCGGCGAGGAACTCCCAAACCCAGGGTTGCGTGTGGTCGAGGAGCGACCAGAAACATGGCGATGAGCACGAAGAGACCAGAGTTTGAGCGACGCGAGAACTTGAACCTAGTTTCAGCCACTTGCAACGACCACGACCGACCAGAAGCCATCCCGAAGCAGCGCCCGGTGGACGGATCGGCAAGCGAGCCCTCAGCGCCCTCGCACAATGAGCAGTCCTCGGAGAGCCACCAGGGGTAGACAACCTGAGACACTCGGTACCCATGGACACACCTTCGGTCGAGTCAAATAGCCAGGACGATCTTCCCGGAGTCGAGCGCCTGCTCAGCCTCTCCGATGGCGTCGTGGCCATCGCCCTGACCTTGTTGGTCTTGCAGCTCAAGGTACCGGCGCTCGGGCAGGTGCCAGACGCGACCTCAGCTTCCCAACTGGCGGCGCAGCTCGGGAAAGGGGGCGATCGGCTGATCAGCTATGCGATCTCGTTCTACGTCATCGCACAATTCTGGTTGGCCCACCACCGGGTCTTCCGTCAGGTCGCCGGACACCAAGAGGGCCTCGCATGGTGGAACTTTGCCTTCCTCTTCACGATCACGATCATGCCGTTCACCAGCAATCTGCTCGGCGAATACTCGAGCAATCCACTTGCCGTAGACATCTTCGCCCTCAACCTTCTGGCAGCAAGCCTCGCGACTCAGGGCACCCTGCTCTTCGGGCGGAGCAGAGGTCTCCTGCTCCCAACGATTGACCACGAGGCTGCTCGTGCAAGTAGCAGACGGGCAAGGGTGATCATCATCGTCGTCGCCTTGTCGGTCGGCCTTGCCTGGGTGAACACCGATCTCGCCAAGTACAGCTGGCTGCTCATCGCCGCCGCGCCCTGGGCGGTGAATCGGTGGTATCGGCGGAGCGACGGTCCGACTGAAGATTTACTTTAGCTCACGTCGAGGCGTACTGCGTCTGTCAAGGTCACAACCAACGAAAGCGGAAGTTCGCTTTCGCCCATTCATGGCGATATGTCCTACTTCATCAATCGGATAACACGCAGTCCTGCTCATCGCCGTTCGGCGTCGTTCGCGTCCTTCTTGGCATCGTGGACATCCTCCCTTCGCCCACGATTGTGGGCAACGAGCTCAGTTCACGGGTTGACCTGGGACCGATCTCATGGGACCGGGCCAGTCCCACCAAGGGGATCGTGGCACGGGCACCGACGGCACTGCACGGACTGAGGCCCCCTCCCACGGTCAGATTCCGCCTGTGAGCGACGCACCCAAGGACGACCCCATCCGGCGAGTACTCTCGCCTCGCTCGAAGCGGCTTCGCACGGTTGCAGGTGTGCTCGTACTGGTGTTCAACGTCGCCCTTGTCGCCGTCTGCGTCGCCGCCCTGTGCTCGCCGGCGAAGCAGAAGCGGTTGCGTGGGCAGCCGAACGGCAGCGGCGAGCCGACGATGCCGCTCGTGGTCCGCGGTATGACCCCAAGAAGGCAGAGCGAGCGGCTCAGGACGCCTCCGACTGGGGAGCCCTCAGTAAGCAACCATCTTGGGGCGGCCTCGCCTAGCGTTGAGGCCGGTGCCGATCCCCTCCGAGACCCTGGTCATGTGGCTGATGGCCGGTCGAGACGACCATGACCCACCCGGCATCGAGACCTTCCTCCGGCGTCCCGTGTGGATGACCAAAGCGGCCTGCAAGGGCGAGCCAGTGCAAACCTTCTTCCCCGAGCGTGGCCGAGGCGTGGCCAGGGCCCGTGAGCTGTGCGCGACCTGTCCGGTGCGAACCGAGTGCCTCAGCTACGCCCTCGAGGAACCCGAGCTGCTAATGGGGATATGGGGTGGGACCACTCAGCGGGGGCGGCGGGCAACGCGGAAGGTGGCCGGATAGTCCCCAGGTCGTGCAGTAGCGATGCTGCACACCTGTGAGTGCCCACGCTCAATCGGCGTACCGACTATCTGCGGAGTCGACTAGATCTCTTCGCGGACCAGACGCGCGACTCCTTACCCTCGCAACGCTCCAAGTCCCGCCTGTCGGCGAGGCTACGTCACAATTCAACATTTCTGTTGCGCCCGAGCGCGTGCACGACGCCATTGGCCGAACCCAAGAGGGCGATGCCACGGCTTGTACTGCCTGGCGAGATTCCAAGAACTCGGAATGCTCCATGAGGTTGTCGGACAGCAGCCGACCGTGGGCTCGACGGGACCTCGATGCATGTGATCTGCCTGCCGAACGAGCACGGCACTCTTTGTTCGCGGATCATTCACTAGGAGTGAGGCGTAATTCGGCGTCTTGATTTCGAGCTTGAAGATCAAGGGGATACGCACAATGTCCTGAGTTTCAGGGTCTCGACGGTGAAGAAGTCGGTCACCATGACGCCCATAGCATGGGTAGGCAGAAACGCGCATCAGGCGGGTGGTCTCGACATTACGCCTTGCCCTTCATGATCTAATGCGATCGTGCTTACGGCGAGACGCCCGCGCGCCCAGGCAGCTCGACCCGGATCAGTCGGTAGCTCTAGGCAGGCTCCTCGCTCTTCTATGCGGAATGCTCCCCCGACTGGCTCGTGCCAGCTCGATCGGTCGTCCAATTGCGACCTTGCCAGTCTGAGTGGATTTGCTCCTGCGCATGGTTCGTGGCCGATCCAGGTCCAGCCCCTGGATCGCTTATGATCTGACTTGCGGACCCTTCGGCGCCGAGCCAGGGTGAGCGACATCATCCGGCAGGAAGGAGGAACACGTGCCCGAGGGTCTCTCACCCAGCGAACTCAGCAAGGAGATCACCGAACACAGGCAACATACGGTCGCCGATGGTCACGGCGAGAGCCGAGACGACGACCAATCCCACGTTCTTACTATCGTCGAGGCTGTCCTTCTCGCCGTCGTCGCCATAATCGCAGCATACTCCGGATATGCCTCGGCCAGATGGGGAACCGAATCGTCGCTCAAGTTGGCCCATGCGGCAACGGCGCGCACTGAGGCGAACCGCTATTCCGAAATCGCCGACACCACGAAGGACTTCGACTCACTGACATTCAACGCCTGGTTCACTGCCTACGCGGTGGGAAATCAGACAGCCATGACGGTCGCGGAACGGCGATTTCGACCGCAGTTTCGCGTTGCTTTCAACGCCTGGCTGGCGACCGATCCATTCACGAATTCAAAAGCTCCGCCCGGGCCCACGTACATGCCACAGTACGTGCAACCCGAGCACGCGCAGGTCAACCGTCTCGATGCCCAAGCGGACACCAACTACGCGCTCGGCGAGACGGCGGGCAACAGCTCCGACAGCTACGTCCGGATCGTGGTCTACCTGGCTACCGTCCTATTCCTCGTTGGCATCAGCACGCACTTTCGCCTGCGATCTGTCCGGATCGGACTGGTCGTCGTGGGCGGAGCGATCTTGACCTTCTCCGTCGTGCTCTTGATACAAGCACCGAAGCCCTCGTTCTGAGGACGGCAGAGAACCTTACGGTTCGCCTGAGAGGCTTGGTCAGTCCGCCCCGGGCGATATCTCGCCATTTCCATTCTGGGTCATATGGCCCAGGTCGAGCCGGCTACGCCGAATTTCACACTTGGAAGCCTGCCTGCCTTCGCGGAGGCAACGGATTAGGACTCTCTTGAGTCCGGAAGACTCGTTCCCTCACTGGATGAGAATTCGGCTGAGCCCTAGAACAGGCCGTGAAGATATTCACCCGACCGGACGACCCTCACGCCCAGACCGGGCCGAGTGTCGGGCGTGCGGCACCCCAGGGCGAAGAGGGAATTGAAGTCGCCTGCCCATTTGAGGAGGTCCCGGCGCCTCTCCGGCATCCCGTCAGACGCGATCACCCCCACAAGGTGAGGAGCGCGGCGGATTATTCGGTGCCAGCATGGTCAGTGCCAGCATGGCGCCAAGACGCGAGACACCCGGTTGGCTTCTCGGCGTTCCACAGGGGGCGTTAGCGGGCCGAAGTTCTGTGAGGTGGAATCAGTCATGTTCTACGTGCTTGTGTTCTCGATCCTTGCCGTTGTCCTCGTGGTAGGGGGCATCTCAGGCATGTCACGTCGGCGGAGAAATGTAGAGGCCGAAGAACGTCATAGCGCGAGAACAAAATCGGCCCGTCGAAGCAGGAAGGCACAGCGGGCGCAGTCACGCCATGACCGGCGCAAACGACGCTGACGTTGTGGTCAGACGTGAGTTGCGGAGGGATGCATCCCCGATGAGCGTTTAGGGGCGACCGACGAGGATGGCGCCTCGCTGGCCGGTCAGCGACAGAATCTCACCGCCAGGGCGGCACATTCGACAAAACAATCTACCGCTCCGAACGGTTCGCCCAACAAAGACAAGGGCTATCGGGCCTTTTGCGCGGCCATGAGGAAAGGACACTCCGAGCGATCGAAGACGCGAGATGTCTGACCGCCACATGCTCACTCTGACGTCCAGCAATCGCTCTTGATGATGCCGTATTCACCCTGTGCGTGCCGAGTACCCCACCCGTATTGGTGTTCCGCCTTCAGCTCGGGAGCCACGGAGGCGGGCACGGCTCCCGACCCAACTTGCTGGCGACGAAAGCGTCGGTGGCCAGGATCGGTTGCTACACTTAGGGATCCAGATCGCGACCGCCTTGACCAGGGAGGGGACCCTCCTCGATCCCCGTGACGCCGGCTCGGGTGCCTGACGTACTGGTTGACGAGGAACGACAGGAAGCGGTCCGATGGCCGAGCTGCCCACCGGCACCGGCACCGTCACCTTCCTCTTCACCCACATCGAGGGGTCGACGGGCGCGCCAACGGCGCGACGTTGCCCGACGCCCTGGCCTGGCACGATGCGATCCTTGACGCAGCCATCGCGAAGCGCAGGGGTGTCGTGTTCTCCCGCATGGGTGACGGGGTGGTGCAACCTTCACCTCGGACCTCGATGCCGACCGGGCGGCCGGCGAAGCCCAACGGGGCCTGACCGCCGCCGCCTGACCCGAGGACATCGGACCCCTTCGGGTTCGCATGGGCATGCACACTGGCGAGGGGCTCCACATCGACGGTCACTACGCGAATGAGCCACTAAACCCTGTGCCCGCTTGATGGCGATCGGCCATGGTGGACAGGTCCCGTCTCGGGCACGAGCGAGCTGATCTTCGGCGCGACCACGTTCCAAGAAAGGCTATGTCGAGCAAGACCTGGTTACATCAGCACCTTTGCGTAGAGAATCCCGCCAGTCGGCGCCGACTCGGTGAACATTGCGCGAACTGTATCCCGCCGTCGGCAGCCCGGAGAGGCGATGACGGTGTCGACGGCGCCTCAGAGTCCCACCTTGCCGAGATTGTCCAAGAGCACCGCAACTGCATTCCCGGAGAGGCGGTGCCTGCCTCGTGTCGCTCGAGGCATCGCCGGGACACCCTGATCGAAAAGTGCATTCACACAGGATTCCGACTACGTCACTGTCTCGTTACGTCAGATCCGCGCACCGCCACCCAAACTGAGCGGTGGCCAATGATCGGTGCTGCCGTGAGAGCCCAGAACGACGGGGCGGACCCCTGCCTCGGTCTTTAGGTCGCAGCGCCGCGCGGGTTGATCGCCTCCGCCTTTGAAGCCCAAGGGCAGACCTGTTTGACCCGTCTGCCATGGCCTGAAAGCATCCCATGTTGCAGACCTCGAGCATCGGGGCAACGGGAAGGGTGGACCTTGATGATCCTCTTTACGCGAACGCTTACTGTGCTGGGAAACCCGCGCGACACCGGAGGGTGGGCCCGGGGAATGGCGAAGCTGGTTACCGAGAAGACTGGGAAGGAGACGGCACTGTGGGCCGGGCTCTCAGGGATCGCCCCTGGCACCTACATCTTCTCGGCTTTCTACCAGGACATGGCGGACTTCGCGACGGCTACCGAGACGCTCATGGCCGACCAGCAGTACCTCGACGGAGTCACTGAGGCCCGCCAGCACTTGGTCGGCCCACCCGAGGACAAGCATGTCGAGATCATCCACACCGCCGGCGGTGAGTACCGGCGGCCGGGGCTCGGCGGCGTCGTGCAATTGACGACCGCGACGCCCGCCCTGGGCAAGCTCAGCGCCGCCATCGGCTGGGGTGTCCAGATCACAGAACTGGTAGCAGAGATCATCGGCGAGCCGGTCTTCTTCGGGCACTCGCTGGCGGGGCCGTTTGGCGAGCTGGCTTGGATCGGTGCGAGCGCGGACGCCAGCGCCTGGGACCGCACCCAGGAGGCCTTGAACGGGGACCCCCGCTACCTAGCCAACATCGACGAAGGTACTCCGAACTTCGAGGGCGGGTCGGGTACGGTCATCCTCGCTCGCCGCGTCGCCTGACGCGACCCAGCATCAGACCTCGAGAACCGCTCCACTCCTCAGTCGTCACGCGTAGGACGCCAACAACCGAGTGGTCAGGCACGATAGCAACACCCATAACTCTGCCCGGTGATTGCCCTTACATCGTGAATTGCTGAAGGTGTCTCTAGAGGTAGTTGCCACTCGAGTGGCTCGGGCCATGCGATTTTCGTTCCTACGTCGGCTGTTCTTTGCACCGGATCTCATTGACCCCGGCGACCGTCCGGCGGCCGCCGCACGGTGTTGAACATCCGGTCCCCTGCGCCACTGCGTCAAGCGCGCCGAGTCCGGGGTCGAGAGCGACGAGGGCAGGCGGAGCCCGACAGCGTGGCTCACAGCCACGGCGTCGCCCCTACGCCCTCGACGCGAGGTCGTTCAGCGGAGGCTCGGGTTCGGACCTCGTCGGCCGGCTCGACGCCCGGGGCGACGCCGAGTGAGCCCCATTGCGCTTCGCCGGCCTCCTTGGGCACTGCGCCCCAACGCACCTATGGCGTCGGCGATCTCTACGGCCCGCCGAAGCGGGCTGGCAACGATGGCGCTGACTCCCCGGTCGGCGAGCGCAACTCCAAGCCGATGCGCTTCGTCACGCCCCACCTCGTCGATGGCGGTGTCGAGGCGCCCTCGCAGCACGCCGGCCGCGTTGAGCGCCGTTCGGCCGTGCCGTGCTAGATAGATATCGATCCCGATGGATATAGATACGGGCGTGTTGTACGGCTCCGCTCCGGTGGGTTCGGGCAATCTCCATCGCCGTAGCGATGCCAGCCGACCCGGGCGCCCGACACCTTGGTCGATGGGATTGCCGCGGCCTACAGGTGCACGCGAGCAGCCGCTGTCCGATGATCGGCCGCTGACCGTCGTCATCATCGATCAGGCAGACAAGATCGACACGTTCCTCGACGAAGTGAGTCCTCTGCTCACCGGCCTCATCGTCATCATGGACGTCGAGCGTAAGGACGTCGACAGTAAGGACGTCGGCTTGTACCAGGTCGTCCGCCGCGGGACTTCGTTGGCGTTCCCTCGCGCCATCAGCTGCGGGCCTCGAGCACTGACTCCCGCGGGTGCGCCCTTTCGGGGTGGGGGCGGACACCATCTTCGACGACCTGGGCGATACCGGCGGTTGCGCCGCATCACTCCCGCTACGGGGCAGATCCCAGTTGCACGAGCACTCGACTCCATGCCCGTTGCGCCCGTTCGCCAGTGAAGCGGCCTAGGACCGCAGCACGGGCCGCCTCGCTCAGCGTCGCACGAGCGCGGGCGTCGGCGAGCAGAGACGTGATCGAGTCCACCCAAGAGTCGACGGCATTCGGAAGGTCAACCAGCCGTCCGGTGATCCCGTCCTCAATCACCTCGGCGAGGCCGCCGGCTCTACTCGCGATAACCGGTAGCCCAGATGCCATCATTTCGACAGCCGCCAGCCCGAAGGCCTCCTCCGAGATGCTGGGGACAACACCCAGGTCCGCTGCTCCGAGGAGACGGCGCAGATCAGCTGGCGGAAGCAGCCCGAGGTTCCACACCTCTCGCCCCGGCGCCAGCGTTCGCCGCTCGTGCCGCGGCTCGCCGGCACTGAGCAGCACGACCCGCGGACCGCCTGGCGGCAGGACGGCCAGCGCACGCTCGACCACTTGTGCGCCCTTGATCCAGTGACGCCCGATGAATGCGAGGACCCGATCGTCCTCGTCGAGGCCGAGCCTGGCCCGGGAGCGACGCCGATCATCGGGTCGGAGCGGCTCGAAGGCATCGACGTCGATCCAGTTCGGGATGACCCACAACGGTGGCGCGAACTGGTTACCCAGCCGGCGCCAGAGATCGCGGTAGACCGCCACCGAAGGCACCACTGCGGCGTCCGCCGCTTGTCCCGCCGCGGCAGAGCCGACCGGCGTTTGGATCCAGTGCACGATCCGAGCTCTGGGCAGCGCTGTGCGCGCCGCCAAGACGGCCTCCGGATGGGTGCAGATCACGACGGTCGAGGTCCGATCCTGTCGGTAGCCAACCAGGCGGGCCGATGCAGCCCGAGCCCACAACGCCTTGCCGAACTGCTGGCCTTTGGCCAGTTTCGGTCGATACAGACGCCGGGCTACTGGCGTCTCATACGGACCGCGCCCTCGCTCGTGCCGACGGCGGGACGCCAACACCGACGGTGGCTACATTGGGAAGCGGTCTGGCCTGGGGGGAGATGGCCAGGAAATCCCACTCTGGGTGAGCACCCGCAAGCAGGGTGAGCAGCTGGGCATGGAGGCGGGGAACCGCCGCCGTCGATTGCAGATCGACCGGGTGAAGCCCGTAGAGCGAGACGACCCGCAACCTCGTCCGAGGCGGCTCAGCTAGCCTCGTTGGCGTCGCGAGGCGCGGGCGCATCGCACCTCTGTCAGCTCCCTGACCGCCGAAGCCGGCGGCCCAGTGATACCCGTCGACAGATTGCCTCGGCTGAGTGTTCGCGCTCGGGCCACCTTGGGGGCTCTGTCCTCCCACCATCCGATCCCTCGTACCTCTCGCCGGTCGTACTCACATGGACGACGACTCCTCGACGTCCACGAGAACACCCTCCTTTTGCTCACCCGGGCGCCGACAGTAGACGGGGCCTGGCCACTTCACTACCAGAAGACTCCCCCGGGGGGTCGATCGCGGGCGGATCGACTCCGTCGAGCGAGCTCAGCGGTTGCCTCGCTTCGCGGCTGCTCGGTGTCTGGCAACTCGCGAAGTGCGTGGTCGGGACTTTGGGTCACGCCGGTCTTGCGAAACTGGGCCAGGTCGGGCCCTTGCCCGCCGCGCCGGATTGTCGAGCCGCGTCCGATGAAGCCGGCGCCTCGGCTGGGCAGGGGAGGCGGCGGGCAGGATGCGCAGAGCCGAGGCCGGCCCGTAGACCGGCGCACCGGCCAACACAACGCCAACCACGCCAAGCACGACCGCCAGCCCGAGCGCCAGCACGCTGCCCGTGACTCGATCGACGTCGGTCATGGCCAAGGCCGCACCGCCCAGGACCGCGGAGCATCCATACAAGAGGAGGACGGCGGTCCCTTTGGACCTCCCGAGCTTCACCAGTCGATGACTCGAGTGGTCCAGTCCGCCACTCAACGGATTTCGATGGTTGAGGAGCCGGGTGATCGTCACAAGGACCGTGTCGCCGAGCGCAACCGCAAGAACGAGCACCGGGATGCAGAAGCTCATCGGCGCGACCTCGCCGGTGTGCAGGGTAAGGCTCAACACTGCCAGGGTGAACCCCAAGAAGAGACTTCCCGCATCGCCCATATAGATGCGTGCCGGGCGCATGTTGTAGCGAAGGAAGCCAAAGGCACTACCGGCGAGCGCCAACGCGACGCTGCCCACCAGAAACTGTGATCCGTGGATGGCGATCACGGCGAGGAAGATCGCGGAGATCGCTGCAACCCCGGCTGCCAGCCCGTCCATGTTGTCGAGGAGATTGAAGGCATTTGTCACGACGACGACCCACAGCACCGTGGCCACGGCCGCAAGCGGTCGAGGGCCCGGGATCCACACGGACTTCCCGGTTATCCACACGCCGACTCCCGCACCGATCTCGAGGACTACTCGCAGCGAAGCGGTCAGGCCCCGGACGTCATCGATCGTGCCAAGGGCCGCCACTCCTGCCGCGAGCGCGAGGAACACCGCCATGGGCGGCAGGCCGGTCCGCGGCAACACGGCCAGCGCGAGGGTGCCCGCGACGAGCCCGAAGGACACGGCGATGGCCAACCCGCCGAGATACGGAACGGGGCTTGTCTGCTGCTTGCGCGGCCCCGGACGATCGAGCACGCCGAACCGCCACGCGATTGACATCGCGACCGGCGTCAGGGCCAAGGTCAGGAGGACGGTGGCCACAAACACGGCCACGTACGCCCATGCGGGCAGTTGCGTCACGGCTCCTCGCTCCGCTCCCTCCGATCAGGTATGCAGTGTGGTCGGTCGCGCCGAACGGTCACCACTAGCACCATCCCCCAAGGGATCAACGCTGGCTGTACTTCGGCCAGTCCCCCGTGGGCTGGCAGTGTTGGGGATGAACCCGCCCCCTGGGGGACGTTGCCCGGTGCCTCGCTCCGGCGGCGACCCTTAGGGTCGCGTTGACGCGGGTCGATGGTACGTCAGTGCCGCGGACCGGCTGGGAGACCGTCACACGAATTGACCATCAGACGGGTGAGCGGCGCCGCACGCATCCGGTGACGGGCACGTATCGGGGTGTACTGGGCTGAGAAGGAAGGCGGACCACAATGGCGGAGAGCGAGGCTGAAGCAGCAAGGATTCGTCCCCGGGTCACCGCGCTGGTAACGCCAGCATCCGCCAAGCTCCACCCGACCCGTACGCCGTGCACCTACCTCGTCACCGGTGGCGCCGGCTTCATCGGCTCCCACCTGACCGAAGCCCTTCTCGACCGTGGTGATTCCGTGGTGGTCCTCGACGAGCTGACCACTGGGACGCTGGGCAATCTCGCCCGCGTGAGCGATCATCCGCGTCTCGATATCGTCAGGGGATCGGTCCGCGACGAGCTGATCGTGGACGAGTTGGTGCATCGGACCGACATCGTGGTGCACCTGGCCGCTGCAGTCGGCGTCAGGACGGTCGTCGAGGAGCCCCTACGGTCGTTCACCACCAACATCAGGGGCTCAGAGGTCGTGATCGGGGCCGCCCACCGCTACCAGCGGCCAATCCTGGTGGTGAGCACATCAGAAATCTATGGGAAGAACGAGAGCGACGCCTTGAACGAGACGGCCGACCGAGTGCTCGGACCGACCTCGGTGGCGCGCTGGGCTTACAGCACGTCGAAGGCGGTCAGCGAGATCCTGGCCCTCACCTACCACCGCGAACGTGGCTTGCCCTGCATCGTCGTGCGCCTCTTCAACACGGTTGGACCGCGCCAGAGCCCGGCCTACGGCATGGTGGTGCCGACGTTGGTCCGCCAGGCACTCCTCGGTGAGTCCCTAACGGTGTTCGGTGATGGCCAACAGAGCCGGTGCTTCTGCCATGTCAGCGATGTGGTGGATGCATTTCTGAGCCTGCTCGACAGCCGCGAGGCGGTCGGCGAGGTCTTCAATGTCGGGTCGAGACAGGAGATCAGCATCCTCGATCTGGCCAACCAGATCATCCGTCGCACCCGGTCCAGCTCACGCATAAAGCTGGTCCCCTACGAGGCGGCCTTCTCGCGTGGGTTCGAGGACATGCGCCGTCGGGTTCCCGACACCACCAAGATCCAGCAAATGATCGGATGGCAACCATCTCACAGCCTCGACGACATCCTCAACGACGTCATCCGCGAGGCCAGTCGGTCGGGATGGGGGGGTGGCCGATCTGACGTTGGGGGAACAGCGCCCCAACGTGCCGCCGCCGCCGAAGCGGACTAAAACCTGCAGTCCAATGCTGACCCGCTCTTCATGAGCACCGACCGGCGTCCGCGGCATGCACGAGTCCGCATCTCCAGCGTCCCCGACGGGTCGTTACTGGCGCGACGCACTCATGAGCGGGAATTGGTCCGCCGATTCGACCCTCGGAGCCGGGTCCAACGGGGCAGGGCTGGCCCATGGAACGGCAAGCACGCCTAGCGCGAACGCGGCCGTAAGCGTTTCGGGCTGCGCGCCGAACAAAGGATTGTCGTTCCACCAGATCAGCACGATCACCAGCACGATCACGGCCCATCGGAGCGTGGTCCGCACCGGTTCGGGGCACAGCGAGATGCGAAGTCTGCGTATCCGGCGGATGACGACGATCGCTGCGCCGAGGAGCGCGGCGAGGCCTACGAGGCCGGACTCGGCGGCGATCTGAATGTATGCGTTGTGGACACTGCCGAGATCGCAATTGCGGCTGGGCCCAGCCGCGGTCAGCTCCTTCTGTTCTTCGCACTCGGCCGCGTACGGAACGAACTGGCCCATCGATCCGGCGAACCAGTTGCGCAGGGTGGCCTCGTTCGACGGGTCGGCGATCACGTTGGGCAGGGAGCTGCGGCTGAATCCGACCCCGAGCACGGGATGGGAGGCGAAGATCAGCACCCCGTCCGCACCGAGCACCACCCGTTGGGCGGTGCTCCCCGTTTGGAATTGGGCGCCGCCAGGCAGATTCTGCGGCCGAAGGGTCACAACGGAGACGACGATCACAGCGACGCTCACGAGCATCCACAATGGCCTGATGAGTCCGAGTGGCCGGCGCCCCGTCCCACGCGTGAACGGAACAAAGCCGATGACGATTCCCACCGCGGCGATCGAGGCCACCGAGCGGCTCGCGGCCAACGCCACGAGGGCGAGCACCAGCATCGCACGTCGTGGCCAGCGCCGCGCCGGTACGCCCCCGTACAGGATGGTGGCAAGGAGCACAGCGGCAAGAAGACCCTCAGTGTCGGGTCCGTTACCACCCTGCAACCGGGCATTGAGGCCGTCTTGGGCCAGGGCGACGACCACCGCCCTCACCAGCTCGATCGCGCACCCGGCGGCGAGGATTTGCATGACGATGCGGAAGTCCTTGTTCCGGTCGACCACGAGCGGGATGAGCCAGACAAGGCTGACGGTCTGCACAAATCGGGCCCACGAGACGAACGGATCGAAGAACGAGTGCGGCTGGGTCACGAGCACCGGCACCAGGGAGAGCGCGAACACGCCGAGTAAGACCGCCAGCGCACGCTGACCGATATCCACTCGTCGCGTTCCGTCGCCCGCGAAGCGCGCGATCGCCCACCCGAGGACCATGACGTAGAAGATGTCCGTCACACGGAGATTGATGCGACCCGCTGACACTGCCAGTTTGGACGAACCCAGAGCCGTCGTGATGACAAAGGCGGCCAGACACCAGCGGGGACCGATCCGCCGTGCAACCAGGTAGACAACAGAGACGGCCGGGACGATGAACACCAAGGCGAGGCCGACTCTCAACGGCGCCCACCCTGTAGCCACCGCGAGCACCACAGCGACGGCGATCGTGCCGACCACCCGGGCGGCTACCGTGAGCGGTCGTCGGTCGGACCGCCCGCCACTGCGGTGCCTTCTGATCGCACCCCGGACGCCGGTGTGGCGGCTGGCCGCCACATGTCGCCCCACCGTGCTCATTGGTCAGTCCGAGCGGCCTGGGCGCCCACCAGCTCCTCGTAGATACCTGAAAGGTCTGCGATCAGGCGCTGTGCGCTGAAGTCGAGCCCAGCCCGTGCTCGGGCCGCGGCACCCATGCCGGATCGCAGCCCGCCGTCATCGAGCAATCGGTTGACGGCGTTCGCGAGATCCGCTACCTGCGGCCCGGTCACGTAGCCCGTCGCCCCGTCGATCACCACCTCGGGTGCGGCGCCAACCCGGGTCGTCACGCACGGTCGCCCCGCCATCGCCGCCTCGATGAGGGAGACCGGCATACCTTCGTTGTCGGACGTCAGGGCGACGACGTCCGACGCCGCGTAGACGGTTTCGACGTCGGAGCGCCAGCCGAGGAAGCGCACGTCCACCCGCGAGCGCTGACCGCGCGCGCGGAGCGCGCCAAGAAGCTCACCTCCGCCAGCCACTACGAACACTGCGTCGGGGTGACGCAACGCCACGGCCTCGGCCACGTCGAGAAACCGATCCGGTCGCTTGATCGCCGTCAGCCGGGCCACCAAAGAGACGACCTTTGCCCCCGCCGGTAGGCCGAGTGCCAATCTTGCTCGGTCCCGGTCGGGCGCAGCCCGCGGGCGCACGCCGGGCGCCACCACCGAATACTGCTCACGTCGTCCGATACCAGCCGCCAGCAGGTCCCCTCTGACCTGCTGGCCGACGGCGACCAGTCTGGTCGTGTGACGCGCGAGCTCTCGCTCGGCGACCACGACCGCGGCCCGCCCGGGCGGCGAAAAATACCCATTGAGTAGGTGACCGTGAAAGGTGTGCACGGTGACCGGCACCCGGCACCACCACGCAGCGAGGCGCCCCAGGGCACCGGCCTTGGCGGTGTGTGTGTGGACAATGTCCGGAGCGAACCGTCGGATGGCCTCCACCAGGCGCCGCAGAGCAACGATATCGTCCGAGGGCCGGATTGCTCTCCCGAGGCCTGGGATCTCGTCGACATCGAGGAACGGCGCCCGGAGGGTCACGAAATCGGCTTCGCCCTCACCGACCCCCCCGGCCAACAGGTACTGCTCGAAGCGCAGTGGGTCCAGACCCTCGCTCAGCACCGATGCCTGCAGCGCGGGGCCCCCAACGTTGAGTCGAGCGATGACGCGCAGTATCCGGATCGGTCGCCGTTCGTCGCCCGACTCGGAGCGGTCCGCCGACGCGTACCGTCGCTGCGTGTACCTGCCCGACACGAGGTCCGGGCTCACCGTCTCACGCATGACAGGCGAGGCGGTAGAGGTCCTCGGTCGCATTGACCATGCGGCCGAGCGAAAAGTGCTGCTGGGCGCGACGGAGGCCACCTTCACCGAGACGGCGGCGCAGACCGTCGTCTCGGGCGAGACGGACCAGTGCCGAGCACATCGCGTCCACCGACTGCGGCGCGACGACGAGGCCCGATTCCCCGTCGACCACCACCTCGGGGAGCGAGCCCACCCTCGTGGCGATGACTGGACGCCCGACTGCCATTGCCTCGAGAGCCGAAAGCCCGAACCCCTCACCGAGCGCCGGCTCAGTCGGACACACCGAGAGGTCACACGCGCTCAGGAACCCGGCAACGTCCCCGACGAAGCCGAGGAACCGTACCGTGTCCCCATCGTCTCTGGCGAGGGCCGCCGCTTGCAGCCCGGCAAGGGCGGGACCGTCACCCGCCACGAGGAGCTGCAACGAGGGAACCGACGAACGAGCCCGCAGCACCGCGTCGACGAGGCCTTGATGGCCCTTTCCGTTGATAACACGGGCGGCGATCCCAACCGTGATCCGGTCGAGGCTGATCCCCAATCGTCGTCGCTCCGCATCGCGGCGCTCGGAGGCGGCTCGCCACGGGGCGGCATCGATCCCGTAGTGGATCACCCGCAGCCGCTCTGGACGGGCCAGTCCCAGCTCGAGCATGAATCGACCGACATGCTCGGAGATCGCGATCCGCCAATCGGCAAATCGGGCAACGAGCCTTCCAGTTCTCTGATAGAGGGCTTGTCGATAGAACTGCGGCGTGCCATGAACCGAAGACACCGACGCCACACCCAGCGCTCTGGCGATCGGCTGCCCGAACACGTCACCGTGGATCAGATGCGTATGAATGACGTCCGGACGGAGCCGCAGAACGAGGCGGGCCAAGATCGCCATCACGCGGGGACTCACGTCGAACCCCGCCGGGATGGTGGTGACTGGCACCCCGGCATCGGAAAGCCTTTCGACGAAGCGGGCTCCCTGCGCGGTAATGACGGCACACATATGCACGTCGAGCCCTCGTTCGATCAGCGCGGGCAGGAGAGCGAGCAGGTGGTTTTCCGATCCCCCAATGCCGGCGACCTTCTGGAGGTGCAACACGCGCGGAGACCACGCCGATCCGCGGTTCAGGGGTCGGGCGGAGTCAGAACCGATTTCGCGCTGCTGGCCCGCCCGCATGGCCGCACCGCTCACTGGCGATCCAGATGTCTGCTGTCCTCGGATTGCTCCACGAGCCATGTCGGTCAGGCCTGGATCACCTGCGGCAAAGGTTTCAGGTCGACAGGCCCCGGAACCTTGCCGTTGGTCTCGTACTCGCTCACCGAGGACTTGCCAGCCCGATTCAGTACGGCGCCGACGACCGGGGCGTTTGCCTGACGAAGGAGGGCCACTGCCCGCCTGATGCGCCGTCGCGTTCCGCCACGAGCCGAGGTCACGAGGAGGATGGCGCTGGCCGAGCCTGCAAGGGCCAGCCCATCGCTTGCTGCGAGCAGTGGCGGGCAGTCGAGGATGACCGTCGCCCCGCCATCCTGTAGCGCCCGCACGATCGCCTCGGTCCGAGGAGATGCGAGGAGCTCGGACGCGCCGTGGACGGGGGGTCCTGCCGGCAACAACGAGACACGATCGAGTCCGGGTACGGGTACGGGCTTGGTTGCCTCGGCAAGCTGCGCGTCGCCCCGCAGGACATTGGTCAGACCGATCGTGTTGTCAAGCCCGAAGAGCTCGTTCAGCCGTGGATGCCGTAGGTTGGCGTCGATCAACACCACCCACTGTCCCGCCCTGGCGATCAACACCGCGAGATTGGCTGCGGTCGTCGACGCGCCCTCGCCGGAGGTCGGAGTGACTACTTGGAGGACGCTACCGGGCTTGTCGGCGCCGGCGAAGTGCAAGGCCGTCCGCAAGCCCCGGTATGACTCCGCCACCATCGAGGAGGTATCCGCCAGGGTGATCACATTGGGCGAGCCTGGTCGTTTGCGCCAACGGTACTCGGGGACCGTTCCGAGCAATCTCACCTCCCCGTTCAACTCGGCCTCCAGATGTTCGCTGGTCAGGATCGAATCGTCGAGGTACTCGAACAGAAACGCGAGAACAATCCCCACGGCGAGACCCGCCCCGAGCCCGAGAAGCCCCAGCTTCACGGGGCTCGTGCCCGTCGGCGATACCGGCACAGTGGCCGGAGTCAGCACCGTTGGGGTGATCGTGGTTGCGGCCTGCGCTTGGTTGTTCTGGAGCTGGTCCTGCAAGCCGGCCTGCTGGCTGATGAGGGTGCTTCGCTCCTGGAGCAGAGCGCTCTGCGTCGCAGAGTTGATCCCGGGTGCCGCCAGCTGCGCGTCGAGCGAGTTGATCTGAGTCTGCAGCGTGTTGATCTCCTGCTGCAAGACACTGGTGGAAGAGAGGATTCGGGATTTCGACAACGACTGGCGGAAGCTCACGTAGGCGTTCGCCCAGGTGTTCGCCAGCTTGGCCGCGTACGTCGGGGAGGTTGACGTGGCCGCCACATCAACGATTGAGCCAACACCGGATTGCGCCGCGCTGATCTCGCTCGAAGAAGCCCCAGGGAGCGTCTTGTCGACCAGCCGCTGGACGGTGGTGCTCTGCATGATCCCGATCTCGGTGGCGATCTGTGTCGGGTCCACAGGCCCTTGCGAGGGCACTTGCGTCAGCACCGAGGCGGTGGCCTTGTATTGCGGGTGACGCACTCTGGACAGGCCGAGCGCAGCACCGATGCCCACGACCACCGCCAGGATGACGTACCACTTGCGTCGCCACAGCACTCGGCCGTACTCGCGCAAGTCCGCCCCACTCGGAGGGCGATCGACTCCGACGGCCACCGTCCCATGCCAGCATCCGGCCTACGATCCGACAATGGGAAGTCCCCCCCAGGGGAGCTCGGCGCGTTCCGAACCTGATCAGCGGACCCTTTTCTTCCCAAGTCTGGGCACGCTGGCGCCGGGGGGAATCGTTCCGACGGCTATGGGCGGGTCATCGACGAGGATCACCTGCGCCCTTCTGAGGGCACACCTCGTCTAAGCTGACGTCAGTCGGCGGGCTGGGCCCTGGCGGGCGTCGCGGTCCTGATCATGAAGCGGGGAAAGTGGCGGATCTCCCTCGGGCGGGCCTTCGCTGGTCGTTGACCGGCGTTACGATCGTGATGACCGCCCTCCTTGGGGCGTTCACCCTCGTGGGACCGGGCGGCGCACCTCCTTCGCATGCTGGTCGTCAGTTACGTCGATCGATGATTGGCGCCACGCAGACCGCGAGTCAGACGGCGAACGGCATGCTGATGTGGGTCGGTTGCAACGACGTTGCCGAGATGACGGACGCACAGCTCGCGTACTGGCACAGCCTCGGTGTCGGCGGCTTCGTCTGCCAGACCGGATGGTTGTGGGACATGGGCGGTCAGTACGAGTTCGACGGCAACCCTGGCGCAAACCTGAGCGCGAGCCAGTACATCCTCCAACGCGAGTTCATGGCGTCTCAGGTGGTGGCCAACGCCCACGCCCTCGGCATGCGTATGTATCTGGGCTTCTACGCCTCGAACTACTTCGACACGCAGACCCCGCTCGGCGAGTGGTTCGACGATGGCACGTGGGCCGGCACCGTCCTTCCCGCGGTGTCAGCGTTCGCGTCTGGCGCTCACGAGCTGGGATTCGACGGCGTGGCCCTGGACGAGGAGCTCTATCCTCAGATCGGTGGCGTGCAAACAGCCACCTGGGCGTGGGACTATCCCGGCAACACCCACAGCGAAGCCCAAGTTCGAGCCGAGGTAGTCCAACGCGGTTCGCAGATGATGGGCGCCCTCGTGAACGCCTTCCCCAATATCGAGATCGTCGATACTGCAACGAATTTCCCCGGCACCTGGTCGGCCTACGAGCAGACTGCGGTAAACGGCGTTCTTGACCCGTACGCGGACGACGTGCAGCTCGATTTCTGGAATGGCATGACCAGTGTCGAGGGGTACTCGGCTATCCGGTTCCTCGACGAAAGCCTATACAAGGGCCCGAACGTCCCAGGCGCAAGCTGGACCGCCGCGCTCTCCTATGACGCCAACAGTTGGTTCGCGTTGATGTCGCGGAGTTTTTCGAATTGGGCGTACGCGGCCGATCGCGTGTTCCTCTCCCCATTCGCGTGGATCGATGGCAATGCCGCTGAAGGAGCATGGACCGCGCCCAGGCCCCCGTCGTTCGTAGCGACCCAACTGCAGTTCTACAGTGCCTGGGGAATGGGCGGATACTACGGTGACTACGCAGCACAGTCGATCAGTACCTTCGACTACAGTCCGTACGCAGCGGCGATGCAGGACGCGACGCAATCCGATGTCGCTCTACAGCCCCCGACGCTCAGCGTGACGTCCCAATCAAGCGGGTCCGCCTCGGGTGCGACGGCCAGCTTGTCCGGGTCGGCTGACGACGCCATGGCCGTGCGCGACGTCGTCTGGGGCGACGCCGAAGGGTCGGGATCTGCGGCCCTCACCTGGCAGGTGACGGGAGGGAACGTCACGACCGGCTGGCAGTGGCAAATGGACTGGTCGGCCTCGGGGATTCCTCTCGAACCCGGCCCGAACACCGTCACCGTCACGGCCGAGGACATCGACGGGCTGACCACATCGGCCACTGTCACCATTGACGGACCATCCACGCCGGCCGCGACTTCGAGTGGATCGCCGACGCCTGTTCCTCCAGCCTCCTCGAGCGCCGCCGGGTACTGGCTCGTCAGCTCCGACGGTGGAGTGTTCAGCTTCGACAGCGCCTTCTACGGCTCGGTTGGTGGGCTGCGACTCCAGCGTCCGGTCGTGGGCATCGCGTCCACGGCCGACCACTTGGGGTACTGGCTCGTGGCCTCCGACGGGGGCGTGTTCGCATTCGGCGACGCCCGATACGACGGTTCATTGCCGGCTCTGGGGATCGCCCCGTTTGGCTCGCCCAACGGAACCCACCGGTTGAACGCCCCAATCGTGGGAATCGTGCCGAGCACAGGGGGCGACGGGTACCTGATGGTGGCATCTGACGGGGGCGTGTTCGCATTCGGCGACGCGTCGTTCGCCGGGTCGTGCGACACGATCCCAGAGGGTTGCGATGGCCCCATCGTCGCGGTCGTGCCCGACGCCACGGGTGCGGGCTACTGGTTGATCACCGCTGAGGGCAGCGTGTACGCCTTCGGCGACGCACCCTACGAAGGTGGCGCCGGTTCCGGGTCGGTCTCGCCGGTGACCGGCGCGACCCGCACGCCGGACGGCGGTGGCTACTGGATCCTCTTCGCGGACGGGAACGTGGACGCGTTCGGTGATGCTGTGCCGCTCCCGGCCGCGGCGGGCACCGGGCCAACGAATCGGGCGGTGGCGATCATGAGCACCTACGACGGGCGGGGATGTTGGGTGGTCACGGCGAACGGTGCCGTGACAGCACTCGGCGATGCGACCCCCGACGGGAGCATGGCCGGGACCAACCTCAACGCTCCCGTCACCGCGGCCAGCCCCTCCTGAGGGCCACTGGGGGCCTGGGGGGTATTCCCCCTGGCCCCCAGGCCTCGCGAAGGGGTGGACTGGGCCAATGGGCTCTGCTGACCGGCTAGGTCGTCCTGGCGCACGATGGCTGGCCACGGCGTTGGCCAGGGTGCTCGAGCGTGCCAACGGGGCTGACCGCTCCAGACCGCGCGCCGCCCGGACGTCGGTCGCCGTGGTGATGCTGGCATGGAATCCCCAAAACGCCCGCGGGGCCGCGCGCGCTCTGGCCGAGCAACTTCGTGCCGCGGCACCGAACGCCCGCCTGGTTTTGGTGGACAACCGGGGCCACGGGATGGAGTGGGCACCCGACGAAGGGTTCGACTACGTCGTGGGCGACAATTCGGCTCGCGAGTTCTCCGGTCTGCAAGCCGGCATCGAACACGTCCGAAAAGGAGGATCGCCCGAGGTGTGGGTCCTCGCGAACGATCGCTACGCCGTGGACAGTGACGAGTGCCTTCGCCTGCTCGACGGTCCCACCTTCGATGCCGTTGCCGAGATGGGTGCACTGTCGGGCCATCTCGACCGCTACCCAACCGCAACGAATGCGTTCGGCCTGGAGATTGGGTCGTGGGCCCGGTCGAATCTGCTGGTGGCGGCGGACGACGCCCTCCGTAGGATCGGTCCCCTGGTGACCGTCACCGAGGCGACCTTGGCGTCGGTCGTCGAGGACAATGCCCGAGCCGGCCCGCTCTTCCGGTCCGATGGACCGCTCGACCCGATGTACCGCCGCTACCTGACGGAGTGGCTGACCGGGGAGGGTACTGCGCTCGCCCAACACTGGTATCGGAGCGCGCCCGTCAGTCCGGCTACGTGGAGCGAGCTCCGCACCAAGGCACGGAGCGTCCTCAACGAACACCTGCTTTCGGCGCGGGCACAGGATCTCGGGGTTCCAGTGGTCGCGCTGGCAGGCGCCAGCAATGCCGGGCGTCTTGGTGCCGGTTCGATCCTGTACCGACTCGTGACGGCGAGCGTCCGACTCGAGCCGCGGCGATCGCGGCCACTGCTCACCGGGTCGGTGGCTCGCACCCTCGTCGCGCTGCATCTCGTATCCGTCCGGCTAGGGAACGTGATCCGCCCTTGGTGGCGCTTCCTCTGGCCCGCCGGGCCCTCCGATCAACACCATCAGCGGATAGGACCACCCTCGGAGCCATCGGCGCGCCGTTCGACCATGGCTCGACCACTCCGGGCCCCAGTGCGTCCGAGCGCGCTCGGACGGTGGCAGGCGTGAGCGAACTGTCGAGCTCGACCTCCGAACGGTCGGTCGAGCATGCCCCCACGCTCGACGCTGCGTCCCGGCCCCTCGAGGGGGTCACGATAGCCCGTTTCGGTTGCTGCGAGCGCACGTACGCGCGCAATCGCATCATGGCACGCGCGCTGACGCGTGCTGGGGCAACGGTGCTCGACTTCGTGGACTGCCGGCGCTTCACGGCCCGAACCCCCGCACTGCTGGCGCGGAGGGCCGGTCCGCAACCCGACCTATTCTTGGTAGGTTTCCCTGGCCATCTGGACGTCGTCACCGCGAAGTTCCTGGCACGCAGGAAGAAGGTGCCGGTCGTCTTCGACTTGCTTGCTGGACTCCACGAGTCCAACGTCACCGACCGCAGGAGCGTCCCAAGGTCGAGCCTCGGTGCAGGTCGCTACCTCGTCGAGGACGTGTTGTCGTGCCATGCCGCCGATCTGATCCTCCTCGACACGAACGCGCACATCAGTTATCTCAGCAAGCTCACACATGTGCCCCCGAACCACTTTCGGCGCGTGTGTGGCTCGGCACCGACGATTCGGTCATGGCTCCGCCCCGTCGCGAGGTCAATGTCGACGTCGACGTGTTGTTCTACGGGAACGTGACCCCGCTTCACGGAATCGACACGATTCTCGCCGCAGCTCGGCTGCTCCAGGATCGCGGTGTCGACGTGACCTTCCGTCTCGTCGTCGGCGGTTCCGAACGCCCCGCGGTCGCTCGGTCCATCGAAGCACTCGGCTTACGATCGGTGCAACTGCGTGGCGCACTCCCCTACGGCGAGCTCGCCGCTCAGATCGCGCGCAGCCAGCTCTGTCTCGGCGTGTTCGGTACCTCGCCAAAGGCTCAGCGAGTGATCCCCAACAAGGCTTTCGACGCGCTGGCCATGGCCAAACCGCTCATCACCGCCGACACACCGGCGGCACGGGAAGCGCTCGTGCACCGCAAGCACGCTTGGCTCTGCGCGCCCGGCGACGCAACCGCGCTCGCCGAGGCCATTCAGGAGCTGCACGGCGACGGCGACCTGAGGGCGCGTGTGGCCACCGCCGGCCATGAGCTGTACCAACGGGCGTTTTCCACCGCTGCGCTCACCGACACTGTCGGGACCGTCTTCGCTGACGCCCTTTCGGCGTGTTGATCCCCCGCCTGATCGCGTCGATCCTCGCTCGCTGCCAGACCGCTGTTCGCGCCACCCCCGCCTGACCACCCGGTTCAGGTGGCTAGCCGGCGACGACCATCCACCTCGTCGTCGAACGACCGTCGATGCTGACGGCGGTCACCTCAATACGATTCGGTCCCGGCCCGAGTGGAACAGAGGTACTCCAGGCCATCTTCCAATTCCATCCAGACACGTCGTTGCCTGGCCCTTTCTGCCAGGTCATCGGGGCCGCGCCATCCCTACCGAGGGACTGGTTTCTCCAATAGACGGCACGGATCGCCAACGGGTCCTTCGCATATCCGGTGACCCGAGCGACCAGGCTTCCGCCCGACTCAGCGGTCGCATGATCGGCCAGTGCCGTGACCGAGTGGCGCGACACCACGAGCTGAGGTTGCCTCGCTACTTTGGGTGGCCGCGCGGTGGCCGCTCTCATGGCTGGGGAAAATGGCCCGTAGTCGAAGCTGTCGAGTGCGTTGTACGCGTAGACGCCGAACATGCCTCCCATCGCCCACCGGCTGAACGAGCTCAACTGTTGGGCGACAAACGTCGGCGACTTTACAGCAGCGTAGGCGCCCTCGTGCGCGACGTCGCCGTCGATCCACGCGAACGGTGACTCGGAGATCCGGTGGGAGGCGTAGGTCCAGTTCGCCAGGTGTTGCGACAAATAACTCATCATCGAATTCGCCTGATACTGGAGCGCAGCGTTCCAGGTAGCTCCCGAAGCGTTCGGACCCTTGTAGAACGTCGCATCCAGCAAGAGGATGTTGCCGTAGCCGTCGCCGCTCGTCATACCGTCCCAGAAGTCGATCTGCACCGACGACTCGTACGGATTGCTGATGCCCTTCGCCGCTTGTTGCACATAGGCATCCCAAGTAGTCGCGAACAAGGTCAGATAGGCGACGATGTTGATCTGCGGGTATCCCTCCAGCAAGGCAGCCATAAACTGCGCTCCTCGAAGGCGGGCTTGCTGTGACACCTGGGAGTGTGTGTGAGTATTTCCTGGATAGTCCCAGTCCCACGAGGCCGTGTACTGGTTCCCCGTCTGCGGATACAGCTCCTGGTCGAGGGCGACACCGGCGAAGCCCAGCAGGCGAGCCGCGGCGGAAATATTTCTTATGTCGGGCAGCACGGTCTGGTTCCATGCCGCGTCGTCGAACCAGTCCGCCAACGGCGTCGCGACGTTCTCGAAGTTAGCCAGGTAGAACCCGAGGTACATCGACAGGCCGAGGGCCCTGGCACGAGCGACCACGTCGGAGGTTCGAAACGACCTCTCAATCAGATAGTCGAGGGAATCGAGGTTTGCCGCCGGGTTGCCGGTGAACGTCTGGCTGCCACCCATACCTTCGAGGTGCCCGGTCTCGCACACGAAGCCCCCTGCGCCTCTCGACGCCCACTGACCCAGCTGCGCAGCAGTCAGATCGGCACAGTCCTGCCAACCGGTCCAAAGCAAGAAGCGAGGCCGGCGGGCGGTCGATGCGTCCGCCAAAGCTGCCTGGCCCGAGCCAGATCGAATGGCGAAGCCAGGTGCCGCGAGCCGCTCCAACCTAGCGGCGTGAATGGATCCGTCGGGCAGGCTCGCTCCGGCCGCCGAGCGCACACCAGAGTTGGTGGAAGCCCCGCCGGGCCCAAGCAACGCTGAGGCCCAGACGCAGATGACCGCTAGGGACAAGCACACAACGGACCAGGTCGAACCCATTCTGACCCATCGGATCATGGGACGCGATCACGCACCCAAGCGGCCAGCCGTTCGATGCCCGAGTCGAATTCGGCCAGGGGATCGCGAGCCAGCACGTGGCGTCGTCCCTCCAGTCCCATGGCCGCGGCCTGGTCCGGATCCGAAAGCACACGGAGCAACGCGGTAGCCAGATGGTCGGCTTGGTCAGGATCAACGAGATATCCCGTCGACCCGTCGTCGATGATCTCGAGCAGCCCGCCGACCGCGCTGGCGACCACTGGCCGGGCTCGCGCCATAGCTTCGAAGACCACTCGCCCCAGACCTTCTGAGCGCGACGGAAGAACCAGGCACCACGAATGGTCGAACACGGTGCGAAGGGTCTCCGGATCGATATGACCCAGCAACGTGATGCTGCCCCCGAGGCCACCCCGCGTGATGTGACGCTTCAGCATCCCTTCCAGCGTCCCCCTCCCGACGACCGACAATTGGGCGTCGGGAATGCTGGCGACCACCTTCGGCCAGGCCGAGATCAACACATCTATACCCTTGTATCGCTCAAGCGCGCCGACAAAGACTGCTCGCCGGCCCTCGGGGAGAGCTATGGGAGGATCGTCCACGAAGCGGCTCAGGTCACTGAACTCGACATACCTGTCGAGCGGGCCGCGATAGCCGGTGCTCTCTGCCCGTTCCGCTGTGGCGTTGCTGACGACTCGGATCCGGTCGGCGTGCCGGACCGACCACGCGCAGAGCCGGTCCGACATCGGCGCCAGCACGCGCCGAAGGCGTGAACCGTACAGTCGAGGAGCCGTTCGCCAGTCGCCATGCACCTCGATTTGGACGGCGGGCCGCCAACCACGAGGGATGAGACGGCCCAGAGCGATTACACCCACACCCTCGAGGGGACTCTGGCAGACGACCGCGCTGGGCCGTCTCGTCAGGGCCAGGATGAGTGCGAGCACAGGGCCCAGCACATAGAAGACGAGGCCTCCCAGAAGGCGAGGCCTGATCACGGGCATGGTTACGTCGACGAGCCCGTCACGTCGCATCAGCGATGAGGCACCCGTCTTTACCAACACCGGTCGCAGATGACGTTGCAGGATACCGAGGCGGCGCCGGAACGTCGGCGAGCGGTCGTCGCCGAGCTGCGCCTTTCCGAGGAACACCACGAGAGGCCGGGCTCGGGGGCGCTCGTCGGCAGCAACTGGCCCGCGAAGGGGACCGTTGGCACCCTCGGGTGTCGGCTCGTAACGATGCGTCGGACGGGCAAGTCCGAAGATCGTCCCGCGTTCCTGGCTCATGAGACGATCATTTCTTTCCAGTGATCGTCAGAACGCGGCCCTTGGACCCGGGCGCGAACATCGCAGCCCGTTCACCAGAATGCTGCGGTCCGCCAACCGCGACTGGGATGCCCCAACAGCGGCGGTCGCACGAGCTCCGGTTCCCAGCTTTCCGCATGGACAACCGACTGAAGGGGACCACGGTGGTCACGAAGACCCCACGCCCGACGGTCCCGGCATCGTCCTTCTTGTTAGCAGGTCCTGAGACCCGAAGGCAGGGTGGAAGACCCCCAAGGGTCCAGTGAGCGGCACTCTGCTTGGCTGCAGCGTCCACCGTGCACCTTCGCCCCACGGTGGACCGCGGACTCTTCTGGTGAGAGAGGCGCCCCAACGTGACCTCAGGGTGACCACTTCGAGTGGGTCACGGCAGTGGGGTGCCAGCGGCATCAGGAATGATCGCCCCACCCTCGGCGGGGTCGGAGCCGCACTCACCGGTGCCCGGACGGATCGGTTTCGGATGGCAAGGGAGACGAAACGCCAACGTGCGCCTCGGCAGTCCGCTCGCTTGCCCGCCAGGGACTGTCGCCCGCCGCCACTTCGCGCACGGCGGTCATACGGCGGTACTCGATCAATGCCTGCTGGACGGTCTCGTCGAAGTCGTAGCGCCTCTGCACCCATGACCGTGCGCGGCGCCCGACAACCCGAGCGATATCGGGATACGTAAAGAGGTTCACGATCGCCTCAGCCATCCTCCGGGGATCATCGGTGACAGCAGCGAAGCACTCCGGTCCGCATTGCTCGAGGATCCCCTCCGCCGCGATGGATGTGGCGACTACGGGCAATCCGTACGCCATCGCATCGAGGACCTTGAACTTGAGGCCCGCACCGAGTCGCAGCGGAGCCACGAACAAGAACGCGTCGCGGTAGAAGGGATCCAGGTCGTCGACATAGCCCGTCACGGAGAGGCCTGGGATCGCCGAATGCGCGAGCCATTTCGGAGGATCGGCCCCAGCCACCACCATCGAGGCCACCGGAACCTTGGTCCTCACCGTGGGCCAGACCTCGTCGAGGAACCAACGCAGGGACTCGGCATTTGAAGGTCGCGACATCGCCCCGGTGAATAGGGCACGTGGTCTGGACGGCACCACTGGTTTTGGCGGCACCTTGACGGGTGGATCCACCACAAGCATCGGGCACTTGACGCCCAGATCGCGTAAGAGGGCGACGTCCTTCGCAGTGAAGGTGAACACCTGGTCGACTTGAGCAAGTAGCCGGGGTTCGAGCTTCCGCGCCCGACGGACACGAATGGATGCCCCCATTCGACTGCGGAACCGCTGCGCGCTACGAGCCTCACGTCCCGCCTTCTGGGTCATAACGTCGTGCATACACACGCTGATCGGAACAGCCCCTAAGCGACGGCGGACGTCCACGACGAGCGGGAGCAGATGTTGCCAGTGGAGCTCCACGAGATCTGCCGATTCGAGCACCCGCCAGAATCGTTCGGATCGGCGCAACCCCTCCAGCACCGACAGTCCAGGAGAGATGCCGCCGGAACGGTAGTGGTGCAGCCGCGACGCCACCTTTGAGTCGTAGGGCGCGGGTGGGATCAACGTGATCTCGACGCTGGACGCAAGCGCCCGCGGAGCACTGACGTTGGCTGGAGTGGCCGGTACGATAAGGTCGACATCGACCGACCGGCTGATGGCCCGCAACCATTCCCACGAGAACCGCCCTCCCGCATGGGCGATACCGGGATGAGGGAGATGTGGCGAGACGAACGCGAACCTCACAGTGGCCTCGTCGCCTTGATCGTGACGCCCTCAGGATCCGGCGGCTCCTGCTCGATCCGATCCGGCGCGATCCGATCCCTCGGCACGTGTTGCGGTGGCACCCGATCCTGCCCGGTGTCCTCGGGCCGACCGGTGCGCCCTCGGATTCCATGGGCAGCGTCGTCACGGCCGGCGTGGCTCTGGGTCCTTCCTCGGTTATCTTGCACGGCCCGGAGATGGGCCTGCAGGTAGGCGGTTCCCCAGATGCTGCACGGCTCCAGTTGACTTCCCTCTCCCCACTCGTTCCACGAGTTGACGAAGACGAGATCCTCGTCCGCTCCAAAAGGCTCGAACTCGTCGAGGACGTCGGCGAGCCACCGTCCGTAACGCTCGGGACTGGACCCGACGAGCACGGTCGCGCTACGTTCTGGCCGTCGGGGTGTGTTGTCGAAGCCGGGGCACACGCAGGGATAACGCTTGAACTCGGGCGCGGGTGTGGCCCGACTGAGACGCACTACCTCGTCGTAATGGCAAAAGCGGTGCCGACGCAGTGCACTGCTCGGATTGAAGACCTTTCGCACGCTGCGCCGAACCATCGAGCTCCCGACCGAGGGTCCGAGCGAGCGCCAGTCGGGAGCAAAGAGGACGGCGGCGTCGAATCCCAACGCCCGGGGGTCGACCCGATCGGGGGGAAGGGCGTGCACTGCGCACAGATACGGCTCCCCCACTCCGAGGCGCACCGCTTCCTGCCGCCAGAGGTCCGTGGTGCGGCGCGGGTTGGGAATTGCGGACGGCCTGTATACGAGGAAGAGGGGCCGCCCGTCTACCTGCACGTAGCGTGGGTCGGCAAAGACCGAGGCCAGCCATCGAATGTGGTTGAGATCGTCGGTGGGCGAGTAGGCCTGCTCGACCAGGATATTGGCACTATTGCCGCTCCAGGTGCGAGTCCAGTTTTCGTTGGCCCAACACAGGCAAAAGGGGAAGTCCGGTTCTCCGCTTTGACGAACGTCGTCGAACGGCCGGTCGAGGAGGCGGCGGCCCTCGAACCAGTAGTGGTAGTAACAGAAGGCGTCCACGCCGTGGGCCGCCGCCAGGGCGGCCTGGGCTATCCGAATCTCCGGGAGGCGGAGGTCGTAGAAGCCGAGGTCGGCTGGTAACCGGGGCTGCCGGTGCCCGCGACGCTGCGAGCGCGCGCGTGTGACGTTCGTCCATTCGGTGAAGCCCGGGCCCCACCACTGGTCGTTTTCAGGTACCGGATGAAACTGAGGAAGGTAGAACGCGAGGGTGCGCAACTCAATCGCCGTCCCCAAGCAGGTCGCGCAACCGAATCACTCCAATGCACGTCTCCCCCTGCACGATCGGGAGCACGGAGATCTCCGACGGGCAGGTTTGCATCAGACACACCGCGTCGTCGACACGAGCTCCTGCGTCGAGAACGACCGGATCGCGGGTCATGAACTGGTCGGCGTGCAGTCTCCCGACCTGGCCATTCACTCGCTGTATTGTTCGCCGGAGGTCGCCGTCGGTGACCAGCCCGACGAGGTGTGCGCCGGGTTCCTCGACCGTTACTGCTCCGATTCCTCCACGACTGATCGCCCTGACGACCGAAAGCCACGACGCGTCCGGTGGCACCGCCAGATGCTCCGTGTGGGGCATGAGGTCGCGAATCCTCAGAGTCGGTCGCATCTCAACGAGGCCCGGGGCGTCGTCCTGTGCGCTCCCGAAAGCGAGAACGAACGACGTGCGGTCAGTTGGGGCGTGGTTGACTGCGCGCGGTTCGGGCTCGGTGAAGACGGCGAGCACCGCCTCGACGTGTCGGGCCAGTGTCGAGGGTTCGTTGCCGACAAGGGCGATCGCAGCGATCCTGCGATCCTCGAGGTACGTCAACAGCGACATGAGCTCGTCGGACTCGCCGGGGATGCCGATGACTAGTACCACAGCGCCACGAGCAATGAACCTGAGGCCGCGTGGCCGGGCGCACGATGAGCAGCGGAAGCCAGCCGGCGCACCGGTGCTCGTGAAGGTGTCCGCCGACCTGCGGGGTAGGGATCCCGAATCCCGCCCCCGAGATGACCATTCGGTCCAGGCAGTGCACCAACAGCCCGGCCACCCATGTGAACAGATCCATCTGCAATCGGTCTGCTGCTGTCGCTCTCGCGTCGGCGTGACTTCGCCGCAGAGTCACAACACGATCGCGCTCTGCCGCGACTGGTGGGCCTGAATGACATTCGGACCCTGACATAGTCTCGTTCGTACCACACGCTCGGCCACCATCGGCAGGGGTCGAAGGCCCCCAAGGGTGGCTCGAACGACTCGCTACGGGTTCGCGGACTGCTCATCAGGCGAACAGCTCTCGCCAGCTGCGGGGTGCGGCACGAATCGAGTGCGTCGTAGGGTCGTCATCCCTGCAGCTCATCGACGCTTGCCGTCCGGGCCAGCCCATCGACCAACGCGACCGACGGCCGGTACCCAAGATCGGCGCGCGCTGCTGACAGGTCCGCCTCGCTGTGGCGAACATCACCGGGCCGGCTGTCGGTGAACTCGGGATCGCTTCGGCCTCCGATCAGCTCACTCAGCACGCCGAGGACATCGAGCAGCGAGACCCGGTGCCCGCCGGATACGTTGTACGCCCTGCCGGAACATTGCGAAGAGGGTGCCTCGGCGGCCGCCAGGTTCGCCTCCACGGCGTCGTCGACATAGGTGAAGTCGCGGGTCTGGCGACCGTCCCCGTAGATGAGCGGGCGCTGCCCGCTCGCCAACGCGTGCTCGAACAGGGGTATGACCGCCGCATAGGCGGAGTCGGAGCGCTGTCGGGGGCCGTAGACGTTGAAATAGCGGAGGCTGATGGTTTCGAGGTCGAAGAGGTGGGAGAACACCCGGCAGTAGGCCTCGCCGGCCACCTTCGAGACCGCGTACGGGGACCGTGGGTTCATAGGGGCGTCTTCGGACGTCGGGAGGGGGGCGGTTCCTCCGTAGACGCTGCTCGACGAGGCATACACGACGCGACGGACGCCCGCCCGGCGCGCGGCGTCGAGCACGGTCAGGGTCCCATGGACGTTGACCCTGTCGGTGCTCAAGGGATCCTCGACCGACCGCAGCACTGCCCGGTGCGCCGCCAGATGGAAGACGACCTCGGCTCCGGCGACGGCTCGCCGAACAACGTCGCCATCCGCCACGTCTCCCACGACCAGCTCAACCCCAGTTGCGACGTTGTCCAGCCGGCCTGTCGACAAGTCATCAAGCACCGTCACACGGTCGCCTCGGCGCACCAATGCGTCGACCAGATGAGACCCGATAAAACCTGCTCCCCCGGTCACGAGGACCGAACGAGCATGGCCTTGCCGCACGCGCCCGTCGGTCATGGTTTCGGGAGGTTCGCCCCGAGTCACGCCGACGCTTGCCGGTCGACAGCGGCGGCCTCTGTGCCATCGGCATCGACAAGCCCGTACGTGATGGCCATACTGACCGCCTGAGCGTGGGTGCGAACGTGCAACTTGTCGAAGACGCGGATTTTGTGGTTCTCGATGGTCTTGAACGCGACACCGAGACGTCGTGCCACCGCCTTGGTCGACAGGCCCTCCGCCATGGCCACCAGAACGTCGTGCTCTCGCGGCGTGAGTGTGCTCGCCATGCCATTACCGGCAGGGGAGGCATCCGACTGCAGCCAGCGCCAGCGCTCCACGAGCATGTTGACTTCCGCCGGGTTGATGACCACGACGCCACTGGCGACCGCCTGGATCCCCGCAGCAAGCTCTGCCGGCGACGTGTCGTAAAGAAAGTGTCCTTGTAGCCCACGACCCAAAAAGTCGAGCATCCGGTCCGGAGAAGGATTCTCGCCGACCATAATGATGAATCGGCTTGTGCAGCGTACCGCCTCCACCAGATCGTCGATCGCTGGGTCGATCGTCTCGCTGACCACTACGACGTCAGGCGTCATCGTGGCACACCGTTCGATCAGCTCCTGGGGCGTCGCGCAGCAGCCCACCAGCGCCACTGGCTTGATTGTGCAGGCCTGCGCCAGGATCTCGCGAGGCAGCGTGTCTTCGTGAGCCACGACGACGGAGATGGTCTCAGTTGTCATCATCACCGGACCTGAGTCAGCGCGAGGACCTTTACGGACACCAAAAGGCCGCGACGAAACGCCACTGCCACGGCGTGGGCCTGGTTCTGCACCCCGAGCTTGCCGAAGATCCGCTGTTTGTGATTTTCAACCGTCTTGTACGTGATCCCCATGCGGTCCGCCACCTCCTTTGCCGTCAAACCCGCGGCAATCAGATTGAGAATCTCGATCTCGCGATCGGTCAGTGAGCGCACGCTCAGAGGGTCGCTCGCGGGCACACGGATTGGGGGGGCCGGGCCAAAGGCTGCCGACCTGAGCACCTCCACCATTGCCGCGGTGTCGGTCTGGAGCGAGACCAGACCAGCAATTCCGCTCTTTCGTGCCAGCTCAACGTCGGTGTCGTCGTCCTCGCAGATCCCGACAAAGCGCAACGTACGCCAACGCCGTTGCAGTCGATGCGCGAGCCGGACCGGGTCCCAATGCTGGGCGCGCATCTCGAGCATCACGACCAGCGGCCGGCGGGTTGAACAGAGCTCGAACAGCTCGTGCCCGAGCTCGACCGACCCGACGATGTCAATGTCAGGGATCGGTTCGAGGAGCAATTCGAGGCCGTGACGCAATAGCCGTTGGCGTGCCTGGATTGCCGTCGGAATCACTTTCGATTCGGCTTCGGTAAGCATCGATCTAGTCCCTTCCTCAACAGGTGACGCGGTCGTCGGTGTGCCAGCTCAGGCCGGGGGCAATCCCCCCCATGGGACTGCCATCCGTCCGCGTGCGGCGCGAGCATGCACCGCATGAGCACAAGGACTACAGCCAGAGAGAGCCGTCGGGTCGTGGTAGTCGGTCAGGGGTACGTCGGCCTTCCCTTGGCCGTCCGGTGCGTCGATGTCGGCCACCAAGTGATTGGCTACGACACCAATGCAGAGCGGGTGAAGCGGCTCACCGCCGGCGAGTCCTACGTCGAAGATGTGAGCAATCAGGCAATGCAGGCGGCACTTGCCACCGGCCGCTACCGCGCATCGGCAGAGCCACGGGCCTGTGGAGGCTTCGACGTCGCAGTCGTGACGGTTCCCACACCGTTGACTGACGGTCTCCCCGACTTGTCGTACATCGAGATGGCGGCACGGACGCTGGCGCGTTACGTGCGTCCGAATTCGCTGGTCGTGCTCGAATCGACGACCTATCCTGGCACGACCAGTGAGTTCGTCGTCCCGATTCTCGAGGAAGGGTCGGGCTTGACCGCGGGCGCCGACTTCTCCGTCGGCTACAGCCCGGAGCGCATCGACCCCGGCAACACCGAGTGGGGCCTGGCCAACACCCCGAAGGTCGTGTCGGGCATCGACCCGCGATCGCTCCGGCAAGTCGATCGCTTCTACCGGACCTTGGTCGAGCGGACAGTCCCTGTGTCGGGCACTGACGAAGCCGAGATGGTCAAGCTGCTGGAGAACACCTTCCGCCACGTCAACATCGCCCTTGTCAACGAGCTCACGATGTTCGCCGCCGACCTCGGCATTGATGTCTGGGAGGCGATCGACGCGGCAGCAACGAAGCCCTTCGGTTTCATGCCCTTCAGGCCCGGTCCCGGCGTCGGCGGACACTGCCTCCCCATTGACCCGAGCTACCTCTCGTGGCGCGTGCGACGGAGCCTCGGACAGTCGTTCAGGTTCGTCGAGCTGGCCAACGACATCAACGATCACATGCCCGATTACGTCGTGCGCCGGGTCACCTTCGCGTTGAACCGCGAGGGCAAGGCGCTCCTCGGGAGCCGTGTCCTGTTGCTCGGGATGTCCTACAAGCGCAACACCGGTGACGCTCGCGAGGCGCCGTCTGCGTCGATTGCCAAGCAACTGCTGTCCTTCGGGGTGGACGTGCGCGCCGCGGACCCACACGTCCTGGACGAGCACGTGCCCAACGGAGTCACGATGGTCGATCCCACGCCCGAGGAGCTGAGCGACGCGGACGCGGTCGTCCTGCTCACCGACCACGACGCGTTCGACCTCCAGACGGTAACGGCTCACGCCAAGTACGTGCTCGACACCCGCCACCGCATCCGGGGTCCCCAGGTCGAACACCTCTGATACGGGGCGAGATCCCTGTTCAACGGGCGATTCGGACCGCTCGCGCCTCAATTCACGCATCGATCCTTGCGGTACGGCACGCATAA
The DNA here is from genome assembly GCA_963794215.1 of uncultured Acidimicrobiaceae bacterium. Classification (GTDB taxonomy): domain Bacteria; phylum Actinomycetota; class Acidimicrobiia; order Acidimicrobiales; family RAAP-2; genus DATKRB01. The sequence continues at coordinate 514,455 of CAWCCQ010000001.1, forward strand.
TTGTCAGTTGAGGGCAGGTCAGGTTGCCGTTTCGGGCACGTGCGGCGCGGAGACGCGGGCCAACGTTGCAGAAGACCTGCTCATGGTGCTCCCCAGAACGGCCGAACCCCTGAACCTGCCGACCCCTTGAGGTCGGCACTACAACGGCCCGCCGCGCTGATGTCACCGCAATGGCTTAGCCTTTCGCGCATTAGGCGTGGTATGGGGGATATTCCCTGAGGTATGTTTCTGGGGGTGCCCCCTAGGGGCATGGCCGGGGTGGAGCGATTCGTGGCGAACGATCGCTGAGCGGCCCGGTAGGGCGGAAGGAGGGGGTACAACCAACATTCGGTGGGGTTCGGAGAGGTGCACAACGCTTTGCGTCTCGCCGCTTCAACCGGACGCCGACCTCGTCAAGGGTGATTGCGGGTTGTCCCGCTCGCCCTGCCTCAGCAGCAACATGACGGTGGGTCGCACGTTCGAGGCGATCATCCCCAAGTTCCATTAAGAGCCCTTCTACGATTAACAAATGTGGGAGGGTCCAAATTGCCGAATCTCGCCGGTTCCAAGGCGGGCTCGGTCGAGGATCAACATGACTGACACTGGCGGAGCAGTCAGTCCACCTGCTGACCCGCGCGGCTCCCTCACTGAACGAGAGCTCACGGTTCTTCATGAGATGGGCGACGGTCTAACCGCGGCGCAGATCGCGGATCGACTCGCCATCAGCCCCAAAACGGTAGAGAGCCACAAGCAACGCATCTATTCGAAGCTCGGCGCACATAACCAGAGCGAAGCCGTGGCCATCGCTCTGGGGCGCGGTCTGGCTGATCGAGCCAAGCCCGTCTCCCTCATCGCCTCGAGCCGAGCCGCAGTCGTCGACGGGGGTCCACGGGGGGCCCGTCGACGCGCACCTGCCCATCACCGACCACGGCTGCTGATCGGTGACGCGGATCTGTTCACTCGACGTCGGCTTGCCCGCGTGTGCAAGAGCCGCGGTGTGCACGTCGTTGGTGCGATGGACACGCTCGAATCGGTGCATGCCGCAGTCGACATCGAGCGGCCCGATGTCGTTGTGGTCTTCGACCCCCTTGCCGACCGGGTGGTCGACCGAGTCCTGCCGCAGCTCGTCCGCTCTGGCGCTCAGGTGATCGTGGTGTCGGGCAACGATTCCATCGAGCGGGTCGCACACATGCTGGACCTGGGTGTGAGCGGCTATCTCACGGGGGGATCGACGACGCCTCAGGAAGTTGCCGACGCGGTTATCTCCGTGGCTGGCGGTGGCGCCACCTTGCCGCCACGGGTAGTCGGTGCCGTCCTCGAGCAGTGGCGCGAGTTTCGCTCGGGGATCGATCACAGCCGGGTGAGCCTCACGCAGCGAGAAAAGCAGGTGCTGACCGCCATGGCCGACGGTCTGCCGACCAAGGGCATCGCCCGGCAACTCGGCGTGGCCCTCAAGACCGTGGAGAGCCACAAGATCCGCGTGTTCGACAAGCTGGGAGCGAGGTCGCAGGCGCACGCCGTTTCCATCGCGATCAGCCAGAACCTCCTGACTCCCGAACGCACTCTGGGGAAAGCCGCCGACGGCGACACGCCAACCCGTATGCTGTGACAGTACGGCGCGTGACCGGCCGATTCGGTCACCATCCGCGTTGGCGGCTCACCGTTTCGCCTGGTACCGGTCAGCGGCACGGCCGTTGGTGTCCACGGCGGCCGGGTCAGGTGCGTTCGGGTTCGCCCGCCGCTCGTTTACATGTCCGAGTTGTTGCCTTCGCGCAATTCGCGCGCTCGGTAGTCGATCGTCCACTCGAATGTCTTGGCCCAAGCCCTGGGGGGAATCACCCACTCATGTCGCTCGAGGCCTGTGATACGAGAGAGTAGTGGCACAACGAAGCGTGGAGGCCGCCATGGCGGAGCACACAGCGACGCGTCAATCGCCGCGCCTTACGACTTTGGTGTTCGTCACGCAGGTGCTCGATCCCAACGATCCCGTGTTGGGATTCGTTCCTAGTTACCTACGGCCACTCTCGCGTCGGGTCGACCATCTCGTCGTCATCGCCAACGAGGTTCGCTCGGTCCCGCACGACCTCAATGCCGAGGTTGTGTCACTCGGGAAGGAAAAGGGGCACGGTCGGCAACGACGTCTCGCTCGATATGAAGCCACGCTTGGGCGCCTTGCGCTGCGACGAGGTAGCGCAGCCATTGTTGCGCATATGTGCCCAATCTACCTGGTCCTCGCCAGCCCCGTCGCGAAGCTAGCCGGCATGCGCAGCCTGCTCTGGTTCGCCGGTCCGTGGGACACGTTCCGGCTTCGCACGGCTGAGCGGATGACGGATGCCATCGTGACGACCTCGCAGTCCTCATATCCTCGCAGGAGTTCAAAGGTGCACGCCATCGGCCAGGCCATCGACCTTGACATATTTGCGTATTGCCCTCGTTCCGATCACCGCGAGCCATTCACTCTGTTGGCGCTGGGACGGACTGCTCCAGCAAAGAACTTTCCAATGATCATCCAGGCGACGGCTTACGCTCGGGAGCGTGGCGCATCGGTCGTGCTTCGCATCGTTGGTGCATCAACGACCCCCGCGGAAGTTCAGCACCGGCGAGAATTGGAGAAGGTCATCGCCGAGCTCGGAGTGTCTGACGTTGTCACCCTAGAATCCGGCGTGCCACACGAGGCGGTGCCCGACCTCATCAAGCGATCGTCGGCGCTCGTCAATGCCACCGTCGAAGGCAGCGGCGACAAGACCGTCTTCGAGGCCGCTGCCTCCGGAAGGCCTGTCTTGGCCACGAGCCACACGTTTGACTCCCTACTACGGGGTCTTCCGCTGGAGCTGCATTTTCAAGCGGACGATGTGCACATCCTTACGGACAAGATCGTCACCCTGGCAACCGCACCCAGAATCTCTCTTGGAACAGGTGGGACGGGAGCTGAGAAGCCGTGTGGTGGACCATCACTCAAACGACCACTGGGCTGATCGAGTGGTTGCTATAGCAGGCGCGGCAAGATGAGCGAAATGATGCCCACGGCTCGTACGACCCGCGGCAAGGACGCAGGAGCGTCGCCGACCAGGCTCCGACCAGAGGGCACCCAGAACCAGGATATCGCATCCCTCTATATCGATTTGTTGAAGCTGGCGGTGAGCGACGGGCTGCATCCCGCCGGCTCGGTGCTCGCGCCAGCTCCGTCGAATCGGCCCGTTGGGACTCGACTCACTTCATGGCTGCGTTACTACGTTCAACGCCTCCTCGCGCGCCGCGGCTATGAGCTCGCCCGTCGTGTACGCGTCTCACCGTCTCTTGTCTCTGAGGGTCGCTATGACCCTCGTGTGCCGTTTGCCGGCGAGACGATGATCGGCCAGAAGCGCTTGGACAACATGCGTTACTGCGTCGAGAGGGTGATCGCGGAGTCGATTCCTGGCGACATGATCGAGACCGGAGTCTGGCGCGGAGGCTGCGCCATCTTCATGCAGGGCATTCTCGCCGCGCACGGCGTCCACGACCGGTCGGTGTGGCTTGCCGATTCCTTTGCCGGCCTCCCGGTACCGGACACGAATAGGTATCCACTGGACAGTTTCAGCAGCTTGCATACCCAGGCCGAGTTGGCTGTCAGCCGAAGGGAGGTCGAAGCAAACTTCCGGCGATACTCGCTCCTCGACGACCAGGTCCATTTCCTGGAAGGTTGGTTCGAGGACACCCTGCCGACGCTGAGAGATCGTACGTGGTCGATCATCCGACTGGACGGGGACCTCTACCAGTCGACCATCGAGGCCCTTGAGAACCTCTATCCGGGTCTCTCACCGGGCGGCTATTGCGTCATTGACGACTACGGAACCTACCCCGCCTGTCGCCAGGCCGTTGAGGATTACCGCGACAAGCATGACATCAGCGAGCCCATCACTAACGTCGACGGATCCGGTGCCTTCTGGAGACGGACAGCCGAGCCCTGAGTCCCTACACCACCGGGTGATCGCCTCGCTGGGCCCGCTGGGCCCGCCGGTGCCGGACCAGCCCCCCGATCACGCAGTCCGCTCAACCAGAGGGGTGATGCAAAGTACTCCTCGGTCGCGACGTGTTCACCTTCGAAGGTCGGGTGGACACGACGCGAGTCTCGCGCTTACCTGCTTTCCCGATGAACCTCGGGTCCGTTGGAGGCATCTCTCTATGACACTGGTCAGGATGGGGCCCGCCTGTTCGACTGTGTGCCGTTCGCGCACACGTGCCGCAGCAACCTGCCCCATATGCAGCCGCTCGCCATCCCGCTCGAGGAGGTGGACCACCGCGTCGGCCATTTCGGCCACATCGAGGTAGGTCACTATGTGCCCCGCGTCGGGCAGCGCGAACTCCGGCGCGCCGCCAGCTTGCGCGAAGCAGACGAGCGGAAGTCCCGCGGCTGCCGCCTCGAGCATCACCAGGGGAAAGGGGTCCTCCCGTGAGGTGAGGGAAAACACGTCCATCGCCGCGATGAGCTCAGCGGGTCGGTCTGAGGGACCAGTCAGCTTGATCCGGTCCGCGAGCCCCAGCCTTGCCGCCTCCAGTAGGAGTCCTCCAGGCGTTGGTCCGCTCGTGCCGCCACCCACCCAGACGAAGTACACATCGTTGGCGGGGATGCGACGAGAGACAAGACCGGCGAGCTGCACGAAGAGGTCCGGACCCTTACGCCAGTCCATCGTGCCCACTCCTCCGACAACCCGCGCGTCGGGCGGGATTCCCAGACGGCGTCGTGTCTGCTGACGAGCTGAACGGGCCCGAGCCAGCGCCGCCTCGTCCACCTCGATGAACGAGTGACACAAGGCTATGCGGTCTGGGGGCACCCGCTCTGCCTCGACGAGGTTGCTCAACGTCACTCGCGAGCAAGCCACGTACTGGTCCGTGACCTTCTTTGTAAACCGTAGGCCGTCGGCTGGGGTCTGATGCCTCAACCACCACTCCAGTTCGTGCACATGCGAGAGGATCGTGCATCCGGGCTGCCACAGCGCGCGCAGAAGCTCGCCGTTTTGGAGGGTGTTGGAGTACAGCAGATCGGCCCCTGCCAAACGGCGTGCCATCCAACGAAGCCGCTGCCGCTGCATCATTTCCAACACGACGGGCGAAACCCCTCCAGGCAGCCGATACAGATGTCGACCCACCGCAGCAGTGGCGGTGGCAGTGGGAGCGATTGACGCGAAGTCGGGCTCCAACGCGCCCCCTCTGCCGAGTAGAACGCCGAACTGATAGTCGCTGTTGGCTCGAAGCCACCTGAGGAACGTGAGCAACACCATGGGTGCACCTGTTCGCGAAGCATCGTGCGAGAGAAAGAGGATCTCCGGTCGGCGCTCGAGCATTCTTGGCGAATCGGGTCTAGCCACCGTGCACTCCCAGCGCCACTCCAGCCGTGATGCTCACCTGTTGCAGATCTCGTGTAGCGGGCTCGACTGGGACCGACACCCCCTCCATCCGCGATCCTCGATGCGGCAGCCGTATTCCCCAGCAGCGCTCCAGAGCAGACATCGACACTGCGCATCCGCCCATGGTTGGTCGGACGTCCGCGCCTGAGGGCCGAAGCTCTCCTTGAGAACCGCATCTGCCGACGATGACCTCCTCCGCGGCCGAGGCATCGTCCAGTCGCGCTGATCGGGTAGAGAGGCTTGTCCGGTGAGCTCCGTCATGGCGACGCCGATGGTAGTGGTGTGAGCCAAGCTGAATCTGCCGGAAGAAACCCTGGGCAAGCCACCAGGGGCATTCACCCACGCCGGCCCAGGCCCCAAGCCCTATCGTGGCCGATGCCAAGGAACCTCGAAGCCGGAGTCGTCAATGCACCGCAGCTCCTGTGACCATGTTCTTCGATCCGCAGCGGTCTTCTGGGTAGCGCACGCACCGCGAGCCCGCAACGTGAGCGAGCCGGCCAGCTTTTTTGCACAGCGGTCGCGGTACATGAGCGACGCAGACGCCCCTGGGGGTTTGGCCCCCCTGGACCGCGCCGACAGGTTCGCTAACCTGCCAGCCAGGTAGCCGATGAGCCGGTCCACGATGAAGGCGACGGAGCAGAGCCCACCTTTGCCGCGAACTCACGCGGCCCGTCGCGGGGTCGGGTCCGGGGTCGTCCAAATGACTCCCACCCCAGCCAGTAGCCCGGCAGCCGGAGAGGGCTGGTTGCGGATTGATGGCCACCGTCGATGGCTTCCCGACCTACGCGCCGCCTACCGGTCACGTCAGCTGATCATGCTCTTCAGTCGACGCGACATCACCGTCATGTACCGCCAGACCGTCATGGGTTCGATCTGGATCATGGTCTCCCCACTTCTTACCGCGGGGCTCTTCACGCTGGTCTTTGGGCACGTGGCTCACCTGTCGACCGGAGGAGTGCCCTACTTCGCCTTCTCCTACGCCGGGCTACTCGGGTGGAACCTGTTCGCCGGTTCACTGACCGGTGCCGCGCCCTCCATCGTCTCCAATTCGCAGCTGTTCACCAGGATCTACTTCCCCCGACTCGTTCTTCCGATCTCGACCCTGGCGCCCACACTGATCAATACCGCGATCAGCTGCGTGATCATGTTCGTCCTACTCGTCGTGTACAAGATCGGCTTTTCGCTTCGCCTGCTCCTTCTGCCGGGGTGGCTCGCGCTCGACATAGTGCTGTCCTTCGGAATAAGCCTGGTGCTGTCAGCCGTTGCCGTCCTGTACCGGGATGTTCAGTACGCGACACAGGCCGTCTTGCCTCTCTTGCTATTCCTCACCCCGGTCGCGTACTCCAGCGCGGCGGTACCCGAGTCGTTGAAACCGATTTACTCGCTCAATCCGATGGCGACGATCGTCGAGGGCTGCCGCTGGTCGCTGGTGGGACACACCGAGCTCTCGCCATGGGCCGTCGTCTACACCGTGATCATCACGTTCGTGTGCCTGCTCATCGGACTCATCGTCTTTGCACGGCTCGAGTCGAAGTTCGCGGATGTCGTCTGACCGATTTACCCGGTCGGGCCTCGGAGAAGAGATCGAGCCACTTCCCCGGCGACAGCTGAGTCGGGTTCAGGTCGTAAGGCCGGCGACTGCAACCGGCCGCTCGTTACGACCACTGCCCAGTGCGAACGGCAGGGGTGAGTCGCCGGAGCTGTCGAGCCACCCGACGGTGCAGGGCCCGACCCCGTTGGCGGGTCTCCGCCTCCTTCTGAGCTTGCACGTCCCACCACTCGAAGATTCGCTCGACGTGGAGGCGGTCATAACGGCGATCGGCGGCGACGGACTCCGGTGGGCGGAGGGGGAACCCTAGCTCGCCGACCTCCAGTCTGGCGAGAGGGTGGTCCGGCGGCAGGCCTCGGCCGGCGGCGTTCCCCAGGTTCGCGACCAGGTTCACGGACGGTACGACCGTCAGTCCCCCGCGTGCCAAGCGGGCGAAGCTCCACGGGAGGTCCCATGAATGCCGGTCGGCCGCATCATTAGAAAGACGGTCGAACCGCCGGCGCTGGAACTCGAAGAGGTCGTTGTCGTCGAGGATGTCCTGAATGCGTCGCTGGTTCTCGGGCTCACCCCATCCCCTCATCTCGACGTCGTAGGCGCTCCACGCGGCTTTCCACGTGGCCCACCCCCACACGCTGCCGAAGTAGGAGAAGTGATAGTCCTGCTGAGAAGCCTGCCATTGCTCGAGGTAGTTGGTTCCGCACACCATCATCACGCGGTCATCGTCTCGATACCGTTCGAGCATGGCTTCGCAGAATCGGAAGAATGTCGGGTGCGGTACGCAGTCGTCGTCAAGGATGATGGCCTCCTCGACCTGTCCGAAGACCCAATCGACACCCGACGAGTACCGCTGTCGTGCCCCCAGATTGACCGTAGAATACAAGAATCGTGCGTTACAGTCCCAATCGACGCGCTCGGCCACCCGACGGGCCTGCTCGCACTCGACGGCTTCCACTCCCGATCGAGCTCCGTCGGCAAACACAAAGAGTTGCCGAGGTTTCGCCCGGGCGATCGCGTCGAAGACAGCTTCGGTGGTGTCCGGCCGGTTGAACACGCTCAGCGCCACGGGCGTGGTCAGCACAAGCGACCGCCCTTCGGACTCGGGTGGGGAGAGAGGACGTCGCCCCCCGAGCCTCGTACGTGGCCCGCCACCGGGATCATGCCTCACGCGCCGGGGCGGGCTCTGCTCGGACGAGCGCGGTCTTCCGCCGGTGCCGCCCACCCCCAAGGGCGGGCTCCCCCGGGAACGAGTCGGCGTAGGGACGAAGTTCCCAGTTGAAGGGCACTGCGAAGTATCCGTCGTTGGAATCGAAGACGTACCCGCTTCCAAAGACGTCGGAGGGGAGGACAGTAAAGACGGCGGCTCGATGAACGTAGTCCACAGTCGTGGCGCCGTCCTTGAGCTGGACGTTGAGGAAGTACTCGCCCGGGGTCAGGGGAAGGTAAGGGATCTCGATGACGACCGTCTCCCTGTCGGGCCTCGGATAGGACGGGGCCAAAGGCTGCATTCCCGACGTCATCCGGAACAGGCAAGAGTTCGTACCGGAGCCGACGGTGATCGTGACGTGGGGTTGCTCGACCTCGCTGAAGTGCTCGACCAAGAGCGCCATCTGCAGCCACTCACCCGTGCGAATGGTGTCCGAAGCGATCCCACCCTCGGGTCGAAATTCCAAGGTCTTGAGCACCTGACGATAGCCGCCGCCCGAGCGGTCTCCAGCAGCGAGGTCGAAGATACCAGCTCCCGAACCGCGCCCGGCATGGGGGAACTGCCGGAGGAACTTGGCAATCGCCTCGTCCGTCGGACCATCGATCACAACGCGACCTGCGTCCATCAGGATCGTCCGAGGACAGAAGTGCTCGACGGTGGTGAGATTGTGGCTTACGAAGAGTACCGTCCGCCCTTGCTCTGCAACTATGGATCTCATCTTTTCAAGGCATTTGGCCTGGAAGGCATAATCTCCAACCGACAGGATCTCGTCGACGATGAGGATCTGGGGATCGAGATGGGCAGCGACGGCAAATGCCAACCGGACCCGCATTCCGCTGCTGTAACGCTTTACCGGCGTCTCGAGAAACCTGTCTACCTCTGAGAAGGCGATGATCTCGTCAAGGCGGCGGTCGATGTCGCGCTTCGTCATGCCGAGGATCGTGCCGTTCAGGTAGATGTTCTCCATGCCGGTCAATTCGGGATGGAAGCCGGTGCCCACCTCGAGCAGCGCACCGACGGTTCCACGCATGTCGATGTAGCCGCCTGACGGCGGCGTGATCCGGGAGAGGATCTTCAACAACGTGCTCTTGCCGGCACCGTTGTTACCGATCACGCCAACCGCTTCGCCCTCGGCGACGTCGAACGTCACATCATCGACAGCGAACAGGCGTTCACGCTTCACGCCCCCCCGGAATGGATGCCGTGCCCGCTCCCTGACGATCGTCGCTAGGGACTTCGTCCGACCGCTGAGGCCGAGATCGAAGACCTTCGAGATGTGACGGACCTTGATCGCGGTTCTCGGGGACATCGGCGAAACTAGAGGGCCGACTAGAGGAACCGGTGGCCGACGCCAACTCGGCATCGCGGATCGGGTGCAGATCGCAGCGTTCGCCTGGATCGAATGCTGTGCACGGGCTCTACGGGGTCGGTGTCGGCGATGGTGGCCAATCGGCGTCCAGCGGGCGTCCCTTCTCTCTCGTACGGCACCTTGGCCGCAATGTACGAGGGATCGCTATGGCGAACGACGGGAGAAATCCCCTAGGTGATCCAGACCGCTCGTCGGCCTGACGCGACCCCGGTCGTCGATACCTTGACAGGGTCAAGCTCATCGGTCCCGGCGTCCTGGTCCTCGGGGCTCGGTGCCCCCAGGGGCATATCCCCCTTGGGCGCGGATTTCGCGCCGACGATAGTACGCGCAAGTGAGCGTCTTCTCGAACGAAGGACCTCGCGGGGCCATGTCAAAGCTCGAGCGCTCGGTCCGGCGGGTTCTCGGCGGCGTGGCCCCGACCGAACGACTGTCCGACGCGTCCGCCAGGCTCGCCGAGCCCATCCCTCCTCGGAGGCCCACGGCGCATCCTGGTCCGACCGTCGTCCTGCTCAACGACTGCTCAGACCAGGACAACTTCGGCGCCCATGCCTTGGTCGATGGCCTGGTACGGATTCTGTCGACAGCGGTACCGCACGCCACCATCTCCCCCATTCCGTCTCACTGGCTCATCGACACCTCGCGGGGGTTGGGCGCATTCGAGAACAGCGGTGTTGGGCTGCGTCAGCTTCCTGCCCTCTATCCGACAATCGCCGACCAGTTCGACCCGGTGGCCGACGAATGGATGCGAGGAAGCGCCGGTCCCGGGGCGAACGAGTTGCTCAGCCGCTTCAAAGATGCTGACCTCGTGGTCCTGAACGGAGAGGGAAGCATCTATCGGACGAACGTCAGCGCTGTCAGGGAGCTGTTCCTGGCCTGGTTGTGCAAGTCCCGGTTGGGCATTCCGACAGTCTTTGTCAACGCCACCGTCCATCTCACCGATGTCATGCCCATTCTTCCGGCGATGACCCGCAAGACGCTTCCGATCCTCGATGCCGTGACGGTCCGGGAACCCTTCTCGATGCGTAACCTTGCCCACTACGTGCCCGAGGTCGACACGCGTTTGATTCCCGATTCCGCCTTCGCCATCGCGCCAGTCGATGCCCGAGCCACGCCGCTCTCCGTTCTCGTCCGAGACCGCGTCGGGGACAAGCCATATTTCTGCTTCGACCCCGGACCCATGCCCATCGATCGCCGCCCAGGGCGCGAATCGGCGCTGTACCGCCTGATCATGGCACTGAAAGAGGTGGTCCCAGAGGCGGTCTTCATCAGGAGCGATCCTGTCGACAGTTCCGTAGAGACCATCGGAGACGAGACGGCGTCCCTGTCCATCTGCGCCTCGGTCGACTATCGGGAATGGATGACCGTGGTTCGCGATGCCGAGTTCGTCGTGACCGGGCGCTATCACAACCCGATCCTGGCCGCCATCATGGGATGCCCGTCAATCACCCTCGCGTCGTCGAGCCACAAGGTTCATGGCGGGTGCGAGATGCTCGAGCTCGTCGGCAGTCCCTATGACCCGACGGATTTGCTCACCGCGACGCCAGCGATGGTGGCGCATGCGCAACGCTATGTAGCGCATCGAGGCGAGACCCGCACCGGCCTACAAGGGATCTGCAACCACCGGCGAGCGGAGACCGGCCAGTTGGGCGCGCTGGTGGGCCAACTGCTCTCCCAGACCGTGGCTGGTCCACCACCTTCCCTCCGCACGCCATGAGAGGGCTGCTCGTGGGCTACGGCTCCATCGGCCGACGCCATCTGGCCAACCTCCATCAGCTGGGCGTGACCGATTGGGCGGTCGTCCACACCGGCAAAGGGACGCTCCACGTGGAGCCGCCGTGCCCCATCCGCACCTATGCGCACCTGTCCGAAGCGTTGCGGGAGGAGCGACCCACCTTTGCGGTGATCGCCAACCCGACCAGCTTGCACATACCCACGGCTGTGGCTTGTGCCAGCGCCGGCTGCCATCTCCTCGTCGAGAAGCCGATCTCTCATGCCTCCACCGACACAGACGCGCTCCGGCGCGCTACGGCACTGTCCGGCACGAGCGTCCTCGTCGGCTTCCAGTTTAGGTTCGACGCAGCGTTGATCAGAATTTCGCGAGCATCTGGCGTCAGGCTCGCTCGGAGTGCCGCTGCACGCCAGCGTGACCTGGGCCGAGCATCTCCCCTCCTGGCACCCGTGGGAGGACTGGCGCAGCAGCTACGCCGCAAGACCTGAACTCGGAGGCGGGGTCCACCACACAATCTGTCACCCAATCGACTACCTCCGGCTGCTCTTCGGTGATCCGTCGGTCTTGTCGGCATCTCTGGTCCACGACGGGCCGCTCGGGCTACCGGTGCCTGAAGCCGCCAACGTGACGATGCGGTTCCTCAGTGGCGTCACGGTGCAACTTCATCTCGACTACTGGGGACGGCCACCGTCGCATCGGATGCAGATCCTGTGCTCAAGCGGCACCATCGAGTGGGACTATATGGGAGGGCTCCTTCGGATCTGCGATGCAGCAGGCGGCGGGTGGCGGACCGAAGTTGTCCCTGGAATCGAGGGGCGCAACGAGCTGTTCCTTGCCGAGGCCCGTCACTTTCTCAACGTGCTCGACGGACGCGAGGTCCCGGTGTGCTCGATCGATGACGGGATCGCTGCGGTCCGCATCTGTGAGGCAATCGACCGGGCAGCCGATTCGAACCACCAGGTCGACATGCTCGCGGGGTCCTGGGTGGCCCCGCCCGCGATGGGGGCCGGCGTGGACACTGCGTCGTCCCGAGTGAACGAAGGTGTTGCGAGGTGACGGCCGCAGCAGCCCTCGAGACGGTGAAACGGGCGCTGCCTTCGCCGCTCAAAGACGCGATCAAGGCCACCGGACGACGAGCACTCTCGCACCGAGCACCCGTCCGACATGCACCGCCACGGGGCTACCACTTGGAGGACTACGCGAGCTGGTTCTCACCGTCAGCTGAGGTCTTCCGCCGCTACCTCCAGCGCGCCGACTTGCCTCCGCGACCCGGTGCCCAACGCCCCGGTCGTATCGGCCTGGTCGTGACGCCATGGGTGAATACCCCGGTCCCGTGGTACGCCGTCATGCTCGGGATCGGCCTTGCTCTCCGGGGTCGAGAGGTCACCCTGCTCTGGGACGACAGCGCGTTTCCCGAGCGCGAACGTGCGCGACAGCAGCAGTGCATTGCCAAAGTCTTGGCGGTCGCGGTGCGGTACCTGCCAGTCACCAACGTCTGCGACGTTCACCGGGGGGTCGACGGAGCAGCGGCAAAGCCGGGCGACCCTGAGCTCGTGACCCGGCTCACCGAGCAGAACGTCGTGTGGGCATTGCGCGGCGAAGCTCCGACCCCCGCGCACGCTGGTCGGATCGAGGCGATGAGGCGAGCGCTCTCCGACGCGCTGCCGCATGTCAGGCAGGCGCTGAGACAAGGAGAGTTCGAGGTCATCATTGTCCCCGGCGGGGTCTATGGCACGAGCGGGCTGTTCGTCAACGAAGCCCGGGCCCTCGGGTGCCGAGTCGCCACCTTCGACACGGACCGCCACATTGCGCAGGTCTGCGTGGACGGTGTCGCCGCCCAGAACGCGGACATCCCCATCGCGTTCGATTCCATGTGGCACGGGCAGGAAGGCGAGCGGCGCCATGCGGTAACAGCGGCCCAGGCCGAATTACGGGTCCGGAGCGACACCGGAGACGACTACGGGTTTCAGGTGGCACGAGCGAAGCGAACGGCCCGGCAGGCCCAGCAGGCCCAGCAGGCCCCGCAGGCCGAGCAGGCCGAAGGCTGCGTCCTGATCCCGTTGAACGTCGAATGGGACACGGCCGCGCTCGGCCGCCATATCCATTTCGAAAGCACGGCGGAATGGATAGTGTCAACGGTCAGAACGATCCTCGACCTCGACGCTGGCCCGATCGTCGTGCGCCAGCATCCTTCCGAGCGAAGGAAGATGCAACGCAGCCGACTGGACGTGGGAGCGCTGATCAAGAACACCTTTGGCGGAGATTCGCGGTGCCGATTCATCGCTGCGTCCGATCCCGTCAGCTCCTACGACCTGTTGCAGTCGTCCCGTCTTGTACTTCCATACGTGTCCACCATTGGCATCGAAGCAGCCGCCATGGGGAAGCCGGTACTCATCTCCGGTGGCTGTTACTACGCCGATCTCGGATTCGTATGGTCCGCCGGATCCCGAGAGGAGTACTTTCGGCTACTTGGCCGCGGCTTGCGGGGAGATCTCCCACTTCGTCAGGAGCAGGCGGAGCGGGCATGGCTCTGCTATTACTTGACCGCCGTCCAGAACCGAGTGCCGACAGACTTCACCCCGCATCCAGATGACTTCTGGAGCTGGTGCGGCAGGTCACCGGCGGCGCTGTTCTCAGATCCGGTCGTGACCGACATCCTCGAGGCTCTCGACAGCAACGTTCCGCTCTCATTGCTCCGACACGAGCGCGAGCGAGCCGGACGCCAAGGGGCTGAACAGGCCGGCAAGGCCGAAGAGGGAGCCGTCGACCCCTGAGGGAGGTTCCCCCCTCTCCGGGAAGGCACCCGAAGCTACGCTTGCCGACAGACGGTACGGACTTGTCGGCGCGCAGATGGCGCCGTGCAACGGTGAATTGTGGAGGCCAGGTGAGCGACTCCGTACAGATCGCAGACCGGCAGGTCGGGCGGGACGAGCCGTGCTTCGTCGTCGCCGAGATCGGCATCAACCACAATGGCGACCTGAATTTGGCGCATAAGCTGATCGCTGGCGCCGTTGCAGCCGGCGCCGACGCGGTAAAGCTTCAGAAACGCACCGTCGACGTCGTCTACAGCCCAGAGGAGCTCCAGAAGCCGCGGGAAAGCCCGTTTGGGACCACCAACGGCGAATTGAAGCGGGGCCTCGAGTTCGACCAGGATGCGTACGCAGCCATCAACGACTATTGCGCGATGTACGGCATTATCTGGTTCGCCTCGTGTTGGGACGAGGGATCGGTGGACTTCATCGAACAGTTCAATCCACCGTGCTACAAGATCGCATCCGCCTCGCTGACCGACGACCACCTTCTACGGCACCACAGGGGGTACGGGCGACCGATCATCCTCTCGACGGGGATGAGCGACCTGGAGGAAATCGATCACGCAGTCGATGTGCTCGGTACCGACGACCTTGTCCTTTTGCACGCCAACAGCACCTACCCTTCAAGGGCCGCCGACCTCAATCTACGGGCCATCGGAATGCTCTCCGAGCGTTACGGGGTACCGGTCGGGTACTCGGGTCACGAGGTCGGGCTCGCCACTACCGTGGCCGCGCGTGCCTTGGGCGCGTGCCTGATCGAGCGTCATATCACCCTCGACCGCGCGCTGTGGGGATCTGACCAGGCCGCTTCCGTCGAGCCATTGGGTTTCCAGCGACTGGTCAAGGATGTTCGGGCGGTGGAGGACGCGCTCGGAGACGGCGTGAAAGTGGTCTACGAGAGCGAACTCCCAGTGCGCGAGAAGCTCCGCCGAGTCGGCCTGAGGCCTCTGGCGTCGGCGCGGTGATCGACGATTGCGATCCCGTTCCGAGTGTCCTGGCCCTCATTCCGGCCCGGGGCGGCTCGAAGGGCATCCCGCGCAAGAACATCATGCCCATGGCGGGAAAACCGCTGATCGCCTGGTCCATTCAACAGGCCCTCGATTCGGGCCGGATCACCCGTGTCGTCGTCAGCACCGACGATCGGGAGATTGCAGACACTGCCCGAAGGTACGGCGCCGAGGTGCCGTTCATCCGCCCAGAACGCTACGCCCACGATCTCGCGCCGGACATCGACGTGTTCCAGCACGCCCTGGCATTTCTTGGCGCATCTGAGTCCTACTACCCCGATATGGTCGTGCACCTCCGACCCACCGGCCCGGTGCGGCGCGTTGACGACATCGATGCTGCGATCAAGCTGCTGGCTCGCCACCCCGATGCCGACGCGGTTCGGTCCGTTTCGATCGCCCACCAGAGCCCGTACAAGATGTGGATACTGCGCCAAGAGGGCACCATAGAGCCGCTTCTACGCCTACCTGCCATGGCGGACTGCCAGTCCCAACCGCGGCAGATGCTCCCCACGGTCTACTGGCAGAACGGCTACGTGGACGTGCTCCGACCTCGAACAATCCTGGAGAAGGACTCCATGTGGGGGGAATGCGTCCTCCCCTTCATCGTGCACACGAAGCTCTTCGATCTGGATTACCCCGACGACATCCCGCCCGTCGAGCAAGCGCTGCGCAACCTCGACAACCTCGACAACCTCGACAACCTCGAAGACAGCCTCGGCGGCAGTCTCGAAACGGTATTCGACGGGCGGCACCCCGTGTGATGGGGTCGGAGACCATGGCGACCCAGAGCAATCACCCGGCACATCTCGGGCTAGTCCGGTTGCTGATTCTCGATGTTGACGGTGTTCTGACCGACGGTACCGTCCTCCTCATGCCCGATGGAAGCGAAGTGCGATCAGTACACTTCCACGATCTCGACGCCGTGGCAGCGCTGCAGAGGCGGGGAATCCCAGTGGCCGTGTTGAGCGGAGAGGATGGTGACGGCGTCCAGGTAGTCGCGCGCCGCTTCGGCATCTGGGAGGCCGCGTGGGGGGCCAAGGACAAACTCCCCGCACTGCACGAGCTCACCGACCGGCTCGGCATCGCCATCGATGAGACCTGCTACGTCGGGGACGCCGATCGGGACGTGCCTATTCTGCGAGCGGCAGGCGTTGGTTTCGCCCCGTCAGACGCAACACCGGCTGCGAGAGCGGCGGCCGACTACGTGTTGGCGGCACCCGGCGGACGCGGGGCCATCGCCGAGGCAATCGGGATCCTTGATCGCACCTGCGACTTGGTGGTGACCCGGGGGATCCGCTGATGAGGACGCCTCCCAACGTCCGCTTCGAGCGCGTTGCGCGGAGCGCTGGACCAGCTCGCCCGGGTGAATGAGCCGTTGGAGGCCGCCGCCAACGCGATTGCGCAGAGCTTCGCTACGGGCGGCAAGCTGCTGGCGGCCGGGAACGGCGGCTCGGCGGCCGAAGCGCAACACTTGACCGGGGAGTTGCTGGGTCGTCTGCACCCAAGCCGAGAGCGGGGAGCGCTCCCGGCTGTTGCGTTGCACGCTGATACATCGACCCTAACCGCGATCGGCAATGACTACGGGTATGACCGGATCTTCGCCCGCCAAGTGGAAGCCTACGGGCGCCCCGCCGATGTCCTAGTCGTGCTGTCGACCAGCGGAGCCTCACCGAACCTCGTGGCGGCGGTCGACGCTGCGGCAGCGCGAGGCATGGTGACAGTCGGGCTGCTCGGTCCAGTGCCCCGGGTCCTGCACGAGACTTGCACACACGTGTTGGCCGTTCCGGCGGACGACATCCAGACCATCCAGGAGTGCCATCTCGTGCTCGTGCACGCGCTGGTGGAAATGGTCGAGGAACGGCTGGGAATGCGAGGGTCGGACACAACGGTGCCTGGCGCTACGGCGCGCAGGGACGAACGGGCGCCGAGCATCTCCCCTTCCGCTTCGACCGCGTGTCGTTCCGTCCAGCAGCGAATGGGCATCATGCAGGGCCGGCTCGTACCCTCGGCGAACGGTCAACTCGACTGCTCGCCGGCCGGAAGATGGCGCGAGGAGTTCTGGTCGGCGGGTGCCCTGGGCCTGAACCACATCGAGCTCGTCGCCGACAGACACCTGGACTACGGCAATCCACTCTGGTCCGTGGAGGGCCGAGAGGAGATGACCCGCCTCGCCGACTTCGCAGGTGTCGCAACGGCAAGCCTCTGCTACAACGAGATATTGGCCACTCCTTTGGACCAGCTCGTCGAGCACTGTGTGCCACGCTTGAAGGAGGTCGTGACGCGGCTCCCCATTCAGGTGCTCGTCCTGCCGATGCTCGAAGCGAGCGAACTGAGGTCTCTGGGAATGAGGTCGGCGGCACGGGCCGTGCGGACGCTGGTGGATCAGTTGGTCGGTGATCAGCTCCACGTCGTCGTGGAGCTCGGCGTACCGGCGGACGAGAGTCTCGGATTCCTCGAGGAGGTGGCTTTCCCTGGGGTGGGCTTGTGCTATGACGTCGGGAACGCGACCGCTTTCGGGTACGACCCGGTGGCGGAGCTCCAGGTCCTCGGCCCGGCGGTCTGGCACCTCCACGCCAAGGACAAGACGCTTCGTGGCCAGAGCGTGCCGCTCGGCGCCGGTGACGTCGACTTCACGGGAGTATTCGAGCAGCTGGCGCGCCAGGGCTTCGCGGGCTTCATCACGTTGGAAGCCACGCGAGGTGAGGACCCCATTTGCACCGCAGCCTCCCACCGAGACTTCTTGCTGGCAGCGGCTCAGGCTGCATCAGCATCGCAAGCAACGGCGAACGCATGACCACCGAACGGTCGCGCCTCGATGGCCGTACCGTCCTCGTCACCGGCGGCGCCGGGTTTCTCGGACAGCGATGGGTTGTCTCCATTCTGGACGCGGGCGCTACCGTGATATGCGTCGACCGCGTGCCACCACCTCGCGACGCTTGCCGCGAACGTCTTGTCCACGAGCAGGTCGATATCACCGATCCCGACGCCATCCACGACCTTGCCGACAGGCTCGCCTCGGAAGGTCGTCAGGTGGATGTGTTAGTGAACAACGCCGCTGTGGACGCGCCGGTGCAGGGGTCACAACTGACCGGAGGGGGCCGCTTCGAGACTTTCGCGATCGATCGATGGTGCGCAGAAATTGCCGTGGGACTGACCGGCGCCTTCCTGTGCTCCCAGACCTTCGGATCCCTGATGGCCGCGCGTGGCCGGGGTTCCATCGTCAACGTCGGATCCGATCTGGGACTGGTGGGACCAGACCAGCGGCTCTACCGGATAAGCGGTCGGGCTGAAGAGGAGCAGCCAGTCAAGCCGGTCACCTACTCGGTGATCAAGACCGGGCTCATCGGTCTGACCCGATATCTGGCGACGTATTGGGGCCACCGAGGAGTACGGGCCAACGTGCTCTGTCTGGGCGGGGTCGCACGCGATCAGAATGCCACCTTCGTGGAGCGGGTCTCGGAGCGGATCCCGCTTGGCCGGATGGCCTGTGCCGACGAGTACGGCGAGGCCATGGTCTTCCTTTGCTCCGACGCGTCCTCCTACATGACCGGGTCGTGCCTTGTCCTCGACGGTGGCCGCACCGCATGGTAAAGGGGAACTCTCCCTGTCCCGATCGTCCGCGGCCGTCCCGTCGCAGGTAGCAGCGCTGGCGTGGGGACTCCTTGGGATCAACGTTTCAGCTGCCCGTCTCAAACACACCACACGGGCCGATCAGCGCGGCAAGGGCGGAGCCAGCGATAGATGTCGCCATCTCGTCAAGTGCGGCGATTGGCGCCCGCGGAAGCGGACGATAAGACACTCCCATCTCTCAACCCGTCTTAGCTCTCTGCAGCGCGACACTCGCCCCTGTCCTGTGGCCCATAGGTGCCGACGAGCGAGGTGCCCGACGCACTACCCATTTTCCAGAGGACCGACAATTGCCTCTCTATCGCTTAGGGCGACAAGCGGCACGTGGCGAGACCCCGATAAAGAACTACTCATCGCCGTGCGCGGAAAGAACCTCTGACAGCCGCGCCGATGGGGATCAGTACCGGCTCACCATCGCGCCGCAGATGACCACCCATGGGACTTCGAGAATGGGATGCCTTTCGAACTTTGTGGGGAGGACCTATGACATCTCGGCAACGGCCACCCTCCGACGCGCTCTGCCTGCCAGCCGAGCATCACATCCCCGCGGCCGAGGCCAGTCCACCCAACTCACTTGTATCCCAAACTTATGACATCGGCAAGGCCGGCCTCGCGTTTCGGCGCGTCGTCAGGTGAGAACCACCACGGCGGTGAACACCGTTCCAGCAAGTGGACCCCTCACTCTGCCTTGAGCAAGGCTGCTGAGCGCGCTCTTGCAGCGACGATCGCCGGACCGACAGCAAGAAGGTTAGCCAGGACGAGCGCACCGAGGATCAAACTGACCACCCATGTGACGTCTACCACCGCCACGGGTTTGACGCCGAGATTCGTGGCGAAAGCCTCCCACACCACCCGGCCGAGGGCGATGCCAGCCGGAATTCCGATCACGATGCCGACCAGCGCCACCGTAGTGGCCTGCCACGACACCGACCATGCGATTTGCCGGCCAACAAATCCGAGCGCCTTGAGCAATCCGACTTCTCGTCGTCGCCGTGTGACGCTCGTCACCAACAGATGGAGCATGGTCGCGACGGCGAAGATCACAAGCACGATCCCGAAGATCAACGGGAAGTTGACCGCTTGGCCGAAGTTCACCAAGTTCGTGGGTGGGCCAGGAAAGTTGACTTCCGAAGGAAAGGCCCGGGTCAACTGGGCGAACGCCGTGCGACCCTGCTCCGAAGGAGCAGGGTGGACCAGATAGGCACCTCCAAGCTGGATCACCGCGGCGCTGAGACATGCCTGAGGATGCTGCCGTTGGGCACAAAGGCCACCGAGTAGACCGTCGAGGGTGAAGACCGCTCCGGTTCCCAGTCCCTCGCTGTTGAAGTCGGGCGGGAGGACCGTCGTCCCCACCACCCGGAATGACGACGTGCGAGTACCCCCAGTTGGCAGCGGTACGGTGACACGAACCAGCGACCCCACATGGGCCTGAACTCGACGCAACGTCGTCGTCCCGAGGATCACCTGGTTGTCGGCAGTCGGCAGGTGGCCGTCGATCACGGTGACCAGCAACGAGCCGTGCAGGCTCTGTCCGGCGATGGCGTCGACACTGACGCCGTTGATACTGACAGCTCCGCTGATGCCTGCGGTGATCGCGGCGACACCGCGAGTCGCGAGAAGCCGGTCGACCATCCGCTGATTCTGGGCGTCGGTTCCCGTGTTGTTGATCGCAAACCAGGCGTCGAACGCTTGCCCGTACAGCGACGGCGTGTTGGTGAGGTGGCTAAGGCTGGTGCCGAATAGGGCCGTGCCGCAGATCGCGGTGATCGCCAGAACGGCGCCCAGCAAGGCGGAGCCAACCGGCACCGCACTCGTCCCACGGCCGCGCTCGAGGGCGCGGCGGACCCCGATGAGCATGCTCGGGGGCGCACCTGCGGCCGCCAGAGCCGATGTCGTCCGCGACACACGGTGGATGGTCGTGTCGCTCCGAAACGATCGGATGCGAGCCGCCGCCACCGCAGACCAGGCCCCCAGGAGCAGCACGACCACCACCGACAGCACGGCTCCGGGCACCACGACGACCGGATCGAGATTCAAACCGGTCGACGGATCGGCGACTCGAGCCTCGCCAACGGGCGTGAACACCGACAGGGCAAGCGCCACCCCCACCCCGCCCACCGCGCCGACCAGGCCGATCGCCAGATTTCGAGCCATGCCGAACGCCACCAACTGGCCGCGCGTTGTGCCGACTGCGCTCAAGGCAGCGTATGTCTCGGAAGCTTCGATCGCGGCTTGCCGATTCAGGGCTTGCGCCAACACGATCATCCCGACCACAATGACCAAGCCAGTGAGGATCCACCATCCCACTACCTGCGGGTTGATGGCGCTGATCGCCGAGTGCGCCTCGCTATCGAGGTCAGAGACCGACAATCCGCCAAGTGCGCGAGCTCGCGCCTGAAAGCGCGTAAGACCAGCCTCCCCGGAGCGCAGCCGGACGAAGTAGGCCGAAAAGGCCGTGGTCTGTGGAATGATCATGCGGGCGAACGCCTGCGTGGTGAAAAGATCCAAAGACGGCGATCGAGTTCCTGGGAGCTCGATTTCGGAAAGTTCGATGCCGACCACGCGGAACCGAACGGTTGGCCCTCGCGGCACGAGGGCGGCCGTGTTGCTCAACACCGCGGAGCGTTGGGCGGCCGAGGCGAACGGCACCGAGATGACGGTGCCGACGTGGACGCCGGCGGCCTGTTCGAGGTTGTAGGAGGCTAGGACTTCGTCCGGTGAGCGTTCGTCGGGCAGTCGTCCGGCCACAAGTTTTGTGACTTGGGTCAACTGGCGAGGGGCGAAACTGAAGACGCCCAAGTCGCTGAAATTGATCGGATGGCTGCAGGTTGGGCACACCGCTGGGCCGTTCGCCGGGGTCTCACCTGCGGCCACCGTCGAAACGTTGGGAAGACGAGTGAGCTGGGGGATTGGGTTGACGCCGAACAGGAACGCGTCGTACCCGTGGTCAGCCAGATAACGAGGCACTGAGGTGGTGGTCCGTCGGGCGGTGGATACCCCAGCGAGAACCAGCCCACTGACCAGGGCGACGAGCACGACGACCAACAGCCACGACGCCCACTTGGCTCGCAACCTGGTGCGCAGCAAGAACATGACACCGGCCAACGCGAACCTCCTCTGACAAGGGTGATGCGCGGACGTCGGCCGCTCAAGGGGGTTAGCAACAACCCCTGCTCGTGGTACCACGACCCCTCTTCCTACCGGGCGGATCCATGGACTCACCGCACAGTCAGAGCGACCGGAGCCGCCATCACGGGGCGGATGACAGGGGACCGGCCCAAGCTACGTGCCGGTCTCCCGATGCGCCGCCGGCGACGTCATTCCCACCACGTTCGCGCGACATTTCACCAGCAACGGATCGCCTGATGTGAAGGATCACACAGCGTTGTTGCGCAACGCCATAGATAGTTATTGAGGCTTAATCATCATCATTCCTTATGTGGTATCAACCCGTAACAAGCAGCAACAAGATGCACCATAATTGCGAGTTGTCGAGGTTCTCCTTATCGCCTTACGCGTAAGGATCTACCCTTTGAGCCTCGCACCAGCCGCAAGTGCCGCCCAGTCCGTCATCGTCGCTTTGTAGCGGGCCGTCACCCGATAGCCCGCGCGTGTCACGCTTGTAGTATGACCGATTCCACACCATCGCCGGTCCTCGATGAAGGCCGCGACCCGAACGTAGAAGACGCCACCGGCCGCCTAGCCGTCTATCTTGCGAGGACTCAGACACCACTGGATTTACTGGCACTGCTGACGCTTTGGATTGTCGTCGTGCCCCCCGGTGATTTCGAGAACAACCATCACGCGTCGACTATTGCCCTGGTCGTCCGGATAGGTGTCTCCGTCATCTACGGCATCGACATGGCGATCAGAAGTCGCCTAGCCAGGCGCCACTGGCGTTACCTGGTTACCCACCCGTTCGGCCTGGCTGCCATTCCATTCCCTCCCTTGCGCGTCGTCTTCAGTCTCCGACTCATAAGGTCCGTGTTCCGGCGTGGGAGCCTCGGTCGTTTCCTGGTGGCCGCAGCGATACTTGTCCTCAACGGGGCGGCTATCGTCTACCTGGTCGAGCGCCATGCACCCGGATCTAATATCCACAGCTTCGGTGAATCGATCTGGTGGTCGGTGGTGACAGTGACCACTGTCGGTTATGGCGACTATTTCCCCGTGACAACGGTCGGTCGAATCACCGCCGTCTTCATAATGGGTATTGGCGTCTTGACACTGGCGGTCGTCACCGCTCAAGTGGCGTCGAGCTTCGTCGACCAGGCAGCTCGAAGGGCAGGATCCAACCCGCAACCGGATCCTGAGACGAACGACACGGCGCTCGCCGCGATCGATCGGCGGCTCGCCCGAATCGAGGACCTGTTGATCACAAGAGCTGCGTCTGTTGAGGCTCCTGCCAGGCCGCCCGAAGCATCGGAGTGACGAGCATCTTGGATTCGACTTCGGCTTTTCCCCACCACAACGCCTCGGGATGTCCGTGGCGAGTCAACCTGCGCTCGCAGTGGTCGAGAGACGTGTTCTCACCGCCGACTCACCATGAGGATCGCGCAGACCGGCAGCGCTGAGCGAAAGGTGTGGCCAGCACGATCCCATCGCGTGCATTGGCACCATGGCCCACGGCTGGCCTCGTGATACAAGGTCACTATGACTGAGCGCGCCCGCAGGGCGTAACGCCCGTGTCTCTCGTTTGGTTGCGCTGTCGCGTCGAACTGCGGGCCAACTGGCGTGCGACCGTCGTGTCGGCCATTCTCCTGGGTATCGGAGGGGGAATCGCCCTCACCGCTCTCGCCGGGGCCCGCCGCACGGACACGGCGCTTGCTCAGTTCGTGTCCTACAGCCTCCCCGACGACGGCGGATATCTCACTGGGAGCCTTTCGTCTCCGCCGGTCACGCCAGGCACGCCCCCGACCTCGCTCGACCTCACCCCGCTCGAACAGCGAATCGCTGACCTCCCCCAGGTGGCAGCCTATTCACGTGCGCCGTATCTGTACCTGACCACTCGGCGTGAGGGAAACGAGGCGAGCGACCTCACCGTCATTGGTGCCGCCAATGCGGACCTCTTGCATTCGATGGACCGTCCGATGGTCTTGTCCGGGCACTTGCCTAGTCCGACACAGCCCTTCGAGGCGGCCGTCAACGATCTGGCCGCGCAGGCTGATCACCTTCGAGTGGGCAGCCGAGTTCATTTGTACGCCTACTCGGCCGCCCAAGTGGCTAGTGGAGCGCTCACCGGTGCCGTCCAGCAAGTTCCCGTACCGCGGGGCCCAGCGTTCACGGTCCGTGTTGCCGCGATCGTACGGCTCCCGCAAGATGTCAGCGCGGTGGCTCCCCTCGAAGCTCGCTCCGGGGTCTTCTACGAGGGCGACAGGAACCTATACGTAACTCCCGCGTTCCTTCCTCGCCTGGCCGGACGTCTGGGCATCGCCATACAACAAATCCCGGACATCAATCTGGTTGCCGTCCGCCTCCGCCACGGCGCAGCGGACTGGGCGACATTTGCGGAGGCGGCGATGGTCATCGGCGGAAACCAGATCTTCGTCAGTCATGGCAACGTCTACCGGATTCACACCGCAGCTTCCAGTACTCAGCGGGGTATCCATCTCGTCGTGGTGGCCCTCATCCTCTTCGGCGCGTTGGCCGCGTTGGTGACTCTCGCCCTTGTCGGCCAGGCGGTTGGGCGCGAAATCGTGCTCGCAGCGGACGACTACGACCGCCTGAGGGTCCTCGGGGCCACGAGAGTCCAGATGATGGGCAGCGCCCTGGTCCGCCCAGTCCTGATCGCCGGCACCGGCGGGTTTGCTGGCCCTCCTCGCCGCGGGGCTCGCGTCGCCGGTGATGCCGCTCGGCCTCTCCCGACAAGCGGACATCCATCCTGGCTTTTCCTTTGACGCGTTGATCCTGATTCCCGGCGCCCTGGGGATCGGGTTCGCGATGGTGATTCTGTCGATCCTGCCTGGGCGGCGGATCACCAGCCGAACAGCGGCCAGCTCTGCTCGTGATGCCAATCCGGAATTCCCCAATGCGGCCGTGGGTTTTCTCGCGAGGGGCCCCTTGTCACCGACGGCGTCCATCGGCACGCGGCTCGTCTTCGGAGCGAGCCGTGGACGCACCTCGGCGTCGTGCTGACGGCCGTGCTCGGTGCAGTCCTGGCAGTCGGCGGCGCTCACCGCGGCGTTGACCTTTGGAAGCAGCTTGAACCATCTGGTCACCAGTCCACGCCAGCAAGGGTGGAACTGGGACGTCCTCGTTGGCAACCCCAATGACCTGAACGACCGTTTGGCCCAGGATGGGCACCTGCTCTCGCGCAACCGATTCGTCGGTTCCTTCTCAGCAATCGCCATCTTGGCGAGCCAGGGCGAAGGCACCGCCACGATCGACGGCGTATCGGTGCCGCCCTGCTGGCGATTGACCCCGTGAAAGGGTCGGTGTATCCCCCGCTGCTGCAAGGTCATCCACCACGAGCGTACAACCAGATCGTGTTGGGAACCCAAACGCTGGCGCGCCTGCACCGCCAGATCGGTCAAGCCGTGCAGATCGCCACACCGCGAGGGCCTCTCACCCTGGACATTGTCGGTCGCATGATTCCTCCCTCTGTCGGCGACATCTTCTCAAACGAGCTCGGTGAGGGTGCGTGGGTGTACGGCCCAGCCGTTCTGAAACAGCAGGGCGATGAACCACAGGGGTCCAGTGTCACGCCGCCTACCGTATTCAACATGTTTGCCGTGCGCTACGCGAGTGGAGTATCGCCCGCTGTGGCCTTCGCCAGCCTGCGGCGCGAATTCGGACCGAGTATCCTCCGCCGCCTTCCGTCCGAAGACGTCCTCATCTCCAGAGCGTTGATCGCCTGCCGCTCATCCTCGCAGCCTTGGTTGCACTGCTTGGAATCACGACGGTCGGCAATACTTTGATCACTTCCGTCCGTCGTCGACGGCGGGATTTCGCGATCTTGAAGGCGATCGGGTTCGTACCCGGGCAGGTGGCAGGTGTCGTGGCGTGGCAGGCCACCACCTTTTCGCTGATCGCACTGATCGTCGGAGTTCCGCTCGGGATAGCAAGCGGGCGATGGGCCTGGAGCCTCGTCGCGAACAGCATCGGTTCCGCGTTGCATCCGACAGTGCCCGCGTTGTTGATCACGGTGATGATCCCAGCGACGCTGGTGGTCTGCAATGTCGTGGCGGCCTTTCCTGGCTGGGCGGCGGCGCGGGTAGCGCCCGCAACGATCATTCGCAGCGAGTAGTCATACCCGACCACGTGGTGGGCGTTCAGCTGAGCCAGCGATCACCAAAGCGGCCAATGGGCAGGTGTTCGACGATCGGTTGCAACGCTCCCTTCATCGTCGCCTCGTTTTCGAAAACGTCCGAGGTGGGGGCCATCTCCTGGGACGACTCGAAGCCGCCACGTGCGGTGTCGACGACGAATGCGCGGAGCAGCGCTCGGGGCGCCTGGGCATGGGCGAAGGCGTCGAGAGAGTGTTGCGTCGTACGTGCGAACCGCCATGGACGGCGTGCGAGACTCTCGAAGGATTCGTCAGTCGACAATCGAGCCGAGGATGAGGCGCATCCCAGTTGCGCCCCCCAAGTGGTTCGTGTCCCGGAAGCCCATCGAGTGGTACAGATGAACGGCCCGCTCATTGAAGCACCAAGTCGTCAGGTCAATGACACGGACCCGTACAGCGGACGCCCGAGCGATGAGAGCCTCCAAAAGTTCTCTGCCGATGCCTTGGTCGCGGAACTCCTCCACGACGCCCACCGCGAGCACCGGCACCCCAGATTCTTCCCAGGACTCCACGTCCTTTCCCTCGAAATGTCGAATCCACGCGGCACCGACGGGAACTGCGTCCGCTTCGGCGATGACCCCAATGTCGCCTGGACGAGGCCAGTCCCGCCAGAAGCGGAGGTTGCCGGGCTCTCCCATGGACTCCTCGAACGGCAGCCAGTCACCACCTGGAGGGTGGTCGGCCTCGTACAGCATCTCCTTGATAAAGGAGGTATCCGACGCCGTAGCCTCGCGAAACGCGCACCGCGACCCGCACGGCCCCAGTGTGCCACGTCCGCTCGTGCGAACCGCCCGCGTCGTCCCAAAAAGGGGGCAGGGCAGCGCAGCGTTGACCCTCAGCCTTGCCCCGAGCAGGATCTGTGCCCCGGACCAAGTGATCCAGGCCTGCCGATGGCCCGCGGTGCACCGCCTTGCAGGTTCTCCCCCACTGGACTTTGTCCGAACTCCTCACGTCCTATGGCGGAACGGGTTCCAAATGGCTCGCCCCGTTCGCTGCCGAGCCGACGCCACAAAGAGGACTTGGCTCTTCCAATCCCACTCCTCGGGGGGACGGACGTGGTCCTCAGTACGCAACCAGCGCACCGCCGCCAGGAGTCGCCCGGTTACTCCGGTCTTCTCGTTCTCATCCGCGTGGCCCAGCTCGGCCCACACCGGGCCCTGCGGTTGGGGCCCTTGCTCGGCAATGACCGAATCTTCGCCAGGGTCCATTGCGATGGATGCCGCTCGCTCGGGTATCGCAAGCCGCAAGGCGAGGGACGATGCCTCGATCTCGGGCAGGGCTGCCGCATGCCTCGGCAGGGAGCCAGTTGAGCCCACGGCTATCGCCCACTCAAAGGGCAGGACCCTCGCGAAGCCGCCTCTCGTGGCCTGCAAGCAGCGATCGTAGTGGTCGAGCCGTCGTTGGCACTCGTGAATCGCTCGGCGCTCAAACTGCTGGGCTTGTTCCAACGCCTCCACGAGGTCGCGCTGAGTGGACAGCACGCGAATGGCACCGCCCTCATCACTGGTTTCAACGGAGCGCTGGCGATTGTCCTGGGGGTGCGAATGAAACACGTCGTCACCTTCCGTCTGGCCAGTCAAGCAGCTGCACACGCCCAGTCCGTGCCGCGAGCTATGACTGACAGAGTGTCGTCGCTCGCGAGGACAGTACCGGTGGTGCTTCCTCGCTACATCACCCTCGATGGATGAATTGCAGGCGCTCTCATTCTTGGGACATTCGTGAAGTACCACTGTTGCTTCCCGCGCCGATGAGCCTTGCGCCGTGGTCTTCGAGGTGCCGCGGGTTGGCGACTTGCGAGAGAGGCGCTACCGTTTGGCGAGACGGACAGAGGAGGCCCCTCAGAACCGCGGACGGGTGGGGTGGTCACGTGTCCCGTCCGGGTCACCAAGGTGGCTGGCTGGAGGCCCTCTCAGGGAACTGTCCGCTTGGCGGACTGGCTCTTGCGGACCAAGTCGGCCGGCGTGCGCTGGCTGGTGGCCCCGGGTCTCCTCGATCCTGGCCTGGCGCAAAGCCCGCAACTCGGGTCCTGGACCACGTCGTTGTGCCCTGGGGTGTCACCTGCTCCACCGAAGCCAGACCTCGCCAGCCCGCAGCTCACACCGGACGTTGCTAGCTACCCGATCAATCCACCACAATACCTGGAGGAGACTGCATCATGGCTACCGACATTGTACTAGCCTACTCTGGCGTCTACGCCAAGGCTGAAGACGCTCTGGCCGACTATGACGCGGTCCGCGCCCTGCACTCCGAACTCGGGCTCATCGACGCCTATGACGCGGCCGTCGTGGAACGCAATCCTGACGGCAAGGTCAAGATCCTGGCCAAGCATGAGACGCCCACCCGTGTGGGTGGCATGCTCGGCGGTAGCGTTGGCCTTGCCACTGGGGTAGTGATCGCCCTGTTCCGTGCAGCCGCCATCGGCGGACGCCTTCTTCTCGCTACCGGGGGCGGGGGTGCGGTCCTCGGAGCGGTAGCCGGGCACGCGGCCGCCGGCATGAGCCGAAAATGATTTGAAGGAACTGGGCGAGAGCCTGGACAATGGTCAGGCTGGCCTCGTCGTCGCCGTCGCCGATATGGAAGCGAGCATCAATCGCAGCCATGAAGCATGGCGAGAAGGTTCAGGCCAAGGAGTTGAAGGCTGATCAGAAGGCGCTCGAGGAGGGGATCAAGGACGCCTCCACCTAGGACGGGACGGGGTCTTTTGGCCCGGACCAACGCCACACGTCTTCATCGGGATTTGCCGCCAACCATTGCTCACCGACTCCACCTGCGGATCGCCCCAGTGCAGAGGTCGCACTGATTCGGCCCAACCGACTTCTGTTTCCTGGCCAGCGCCAAACCGGCGATTAGGGCCGGCGGTGGCCCGACATTCAGCGCTCACGTTCCGGGGCACCCGATAGCGCCCAGTCTGGAGCGTGCTCCCGCACGACACGCTCTGAAGTGGTCCCAAAGCGTTCGTCCGCGACGAACAGTCGTGTGATGTCGAGTGGCCGCAGCAGGTTCGACGATTCGGGCTCCATCTCAGGTAGCGCGGTACCTGGCTCATCGCGACTCCTGCCGATCGTCACGAGATCCGGTCCCCCGCATCTCTGCAAGCAGGCTGTTTGTGCGCGATGCTGACGGCGACATGAGGATTTTGGGCGCGATCGACGCGGACGCTCACGCAGGGGGACCCTGGTGACGAACGACGCGGTCGCGAGCACCATCACTCAGATGGTCCTCGGCGAAGGACTTCGGTGGGATGCTCGCCGGGACGAGGTTCTGGCAGTCGACATCCTCGACGGGCGGGTTTATCGCGGCCGGAATCGCCGACGACGGTGGCCTCACCCTTATTCGGGCCTACACCGTGCCGGGTACTGTGGGCGCGATCGTTCCCGTGGAGGGCGACGAGGGTTGGGTCCTGGCCGCAGGTCAAGGTTTCGTCCACCTCTCCCCAGGAGGCGTACTGCAGCCCATCATCGAGATCGCCCCGGCGGGGACGCGGATGAACGACGGCGCTTGCGATCCACAGGGCCGGCTGTGGGCGGGAACGCTGGCTGACGATTTCCGACCCGGAGGTGGGTCGCTGTACCGCCTTGACCCGGACGGAAACGTCGAGCTGATCCTCAGCGATCTGACGATCTCCAACGGGCTGGGCTGGAGTCCCGATGGCACCACCATGTATCTGGTCGACAGCGGACCGCGCCTCGTGTACGCCTTCACGTTCGACCAACTCACGGGCCAGATCTCACAAGGCAGGGTGCTGATTGCGGTAGGCGAACAAGTCGGCACGCCAGATGGCCTAACCGTCGACGCCGCCGGCGACATCTGGGTGGCGATCTACGGCGGCGGACGGGTCCGCCGCTATTCGCCCGAGGGTGTGCTCGGCGAGGAGCTGTTCGTCCCGGCGGCTCAGAGCACCTCCTGTGCGTTCGCTGGCCGGGACCTCAATCGACTCTATGTCACCACCGCAACCGAGGGCTGGAGCGACGAACAGCGTCGTGCCGAGCCCGCTGCTGGGCTCGTGTACCGCTTCGACACAGATGCCACCGGCCGGCCGGCGTCGCCGTTCCGCCCTGAGCCGACCTGGTGGGCCGAGAGGACAGCCCCCCATCGAAGCGATACTCGAGCGACTAGGGACCCGGCTTGCCGACACCAGGGAGACTGGCGATGGCGCGGGCCCCGGTCGTCGATGGCGTCGAAGGACGGCCGAGGAGACATCTCACGGTGGCGGAGCACGTTCCCACCGTCGGCCGAAGAGCCGACCTGGGTCGAAACGGTCGAACAACTGGTCGAGCTTGACCACTACCTCGCCTGGATCCTCGAGGTCGACATTCGGGGCCCGAGGGCGGCGTCGCGTCGGCAGGGGCGCTGCTCCTTGGGGCTTGCGCGCCTCCCCGATTTCTCCCGCCAGACGTGGACTACCCGGCGGCGGGTGGTCTCGCCCTACCCGACCGAGGCATACGGTGGCGAAGCAATTGTGTCGACTGAGAGACAAGGATCCCCGGGAGTGCAAGAACCGACAGCCGAGACACGAGGTCCGGGCTTACGGGTGGGCTCGACAAGCGAGTTCAGCCTGTTCTTTCGGGTCAAGCTGGGTCATCAGGACGATCTGCGCGAGGCGCTGCGGGCGCTGAACGACGCCCCGGGCTACCGGCCGGGTGACTACGACCTGCCGGTGGCCACGATCCATGAGGCCAGGTTCGTGATGTTCGATGGTGACACCCGGCTGCTGTTCGCCACGAGTTTCGACGGAACGTGGGATGCCTACATGGAGGACTTCGCCTCGAAGCCGCTGGCCCTCTTCGATGCGGTGTTCCGCCACGTGGAAGGATACGACGGCGCTCCCGATGTCGCCACCTTGAAGGGCTTCATCCTCGCTGCGCAGGTCACCGCAGCCGCCTACGCCCGCAACTACCCCGGTACGGTGAAGGAGATCCGCAAGGCCCAGCGGGTCAACCGGGCCTTCCAGCAGGTACTCGACAATCCTGACGCAGCGGAGCCGCTGCAACACCCGGCCTTGAAGCCGCTGCTGGACGAAGCGGCGGACTAGAACCGGATCGGCCGAGCCGCGAACAGGGTAGAAAGCGAGCAGCGTGTCGGACCACATCTCTGGGCCGCGGGCCCTGGCCGTTCCGGCCGCGGACATCACGGACCTGTACGCGTTCGCGAGCCCCGAGCGTCCCGGTCATTTGTCGCTGGTGCTGAACACATTGCCTTTCGCCCAGACCACCGACTCGTTCTCGGACGCGCTGATCTACCGATTCCGGATTCGCCCACTGACCATCGTCGGTTCCGACGCTGTCGTCCCGTTCACCCTCAGCGACATGAGTTCGTGGTCGACTGCGTGTTCGCGGCGCCAACGCCAGCTGAGCTGGAGGAGCGCTGTCGTACAAGATGGGGCTTGTCGAATCCCGAACGGCGAGACGATTCCCGTTTCGAGTCGGCGAGGACTGTGAAGCGCGGCGGGGTGCGGGTCTTCGCCGGGGCGCGCTGGGATCCGTTCATCATGGACGCCCCCGCGGCGATCAAGACCATCGAGAGCGGCCAGCTGGCCTTCCGCGACCGAAGCTCGATTTTCCTCGACGGCAAGAACGTTCTCAGCATCGTTGTCGAACTCGACTCCGCCAGGCTCCTCGGAGGCGTCGAACAGGTAGGGGTGATAGGTGAGACGCTCACCCGGGGAAAGCTGACGATTCGCATGGAGCGGACCGGCCGGCCAGAGGTGAAGAACCTGCTTCTGGCCCCCAAACAGTTCGATCCCGTGAATCGGGACTTGGAGATCCGCGACCTGTACAACTCCGAAGACGCCTTCCACTTGGGCGAGACGTATCAGGGGGCCTACCGAGCCCGGCTGGACGCCAATCTGAGGTTCTGGGACGGCCTCGACGGGAAAGTGGACTGGCCGGACCTGGAGAACGGCGCCCATCCGTTGACGGAGCTGGTGTTGGCAGACTTCCTAGTTGTGGATCTGTCCCGACCCTACGTCGAGCACGGCTCCTTTTTGGAGATCGAACTGGTCGGCCGAGAGGGCCGCTCGCATCAGACCTGCGGAGGCAGAAGCCTCAACGACGACGTGATGGACACGCTGTTTACGCTGTGGGTGAACGGGGGGAACGGTCCCCGAATCCGCGACGGCGTGGACCAGGCGTCCATGCCTGCGGCGGCCGTCTTTCCCTACTTGGCCGCTCCCAATCCGGATCCTCCCCGACCTCCGGCACTGCATGTGAGAACGGGGGATAGATGAGCCAGTCGAGCTCGGACTCGACCGTCGGCCTCGAGCTCGACGACATCCAGTACGGCGCGGTTCACCAGCGTCCATCCCCCTACGTCGCAACCTACCTGCTGGTCCGCATCGACGACCGGCGGGCCGGACGGGAGTTGCTGCGACGACTCCGCCCGCTGGTTGACGCGGCTCGTCCCTCGCTTGACGCGGCACGGGACACTTCGGTCACGGTGGCGTTCACCTATCAGGGCCTCCGGGCCCTGGGCGTTACCCCGGCCTCGCTGGACAGCTTCGCGCCCGAGTTCCGCCAAGGCATGGCGGCCCGCGCCGCCGAGCTGGGTGACGTGGGGGAGAGCAGCCCGGCGGCATGGGAGAGTCCGCTGGGAAGCCCGGATGTGCATGTGGCCGTGGCTGTCCTGTCGCCCGACGCCGCCCGGTTGTCAGGCGTCCCTGGACAGGGCCCGCCGCACCTATCAGGAGCTTCGGGGAGTAGAAGTGATCTGGCGTCAGGACTGCTACCAGCTCCCCACCGGTCGCACCTCGTTCGGTTTCAAGGACGGGATCGGACAACCGGCCATAGAAGGCAGTGGCATGCCTGGCACCAATCCGCATGGAGTCGCCCATCAAGGCCGGCGAGTTCATCCTCGGCTACCCGGACGAGACCGGAGCCCTCCCGCCGCAGCCGTCGCCGGAGATACTCGGCCGGAACGGGACCTACATCGCCTTTCGGAAGCTCCACACGCGGGTGGCGGCCTACCGTCAATACCTGCGGGCCAATGCCGCGAGCCGGCAAGAAGAGAGCGCTGCTGGGGGCCAAGATGGTGGGCCGTTGGCAGAGCGGCGCCCCGCTTGCGCTCTGCCCGGATCGTGATGACCCCGAGTTGGGGTCCGACCCGAAGCGAAACAACCGATTCCTGTACGCGGACGACCCGGGCGGCTTCAGGTGTCCCGCCGGCGCCCACGCTCGACGCGCCAACCCTCGAGACTCGCTGGACGGTGACGGGAGCGTCAATGTTCGTCTCCATCGCATGATCCGACGCGGCACGAGCTACGGACCGCCCCTGCCCGAAGGGGTCTTGGAGGACGACGGGGCTGATCGGGGCATCGTTTTCGTCTTCGCCGGCACGCACCTGGACCGTCAGTTCGAGTTCGTGAAGACACAGTGGCTCAACGACGGCGTCTTCATTGGCGCACCGGAGGAGAGGGACCCCCTGGTCGGCTCGGCCGGCGGCAGCGGCCAGTTCACCATTCCGCAGCGGCCCATCCGCCGCCGGCTGCAGGGAGTACCGCCGTTTGTGGTCACCCGTGGCGGCGAGTACTGCTTCGTTCCGGGATTACGGGCCCTCGACTGGCTCGCCGGGCTCGAGACCTAGTCGACCCATCGCACAAGGAGGCAACCAAAGTGACCGCACAGCCGACAGGCGCTGACCGTTGGGCAGCTCTCGGCTTCGGACCTCCGGCGAGCCGGCCTGCCGGAGCCGGATCAGCCGGTGGTCGTCGACTACATCCACGACGGACGGGTCGCGGTCATCACGCTCAACCGCCCGGCCGCGGACAACGCCATCACGACCGAGATGGGGGCGCTGCTGACCGAGATCCTCGAGACGATCGCCGTTCGAATCGAGGTCCGGGTGGCGATCCTGACCGGAGCCGGGGATCGAGCCTTTTCGGTCGGCAGCGACCTACGGCAGCGCAGACACGATGACCAAGGAAGACTGGCTGCGGCAACGTCAAGACTTCGACCGAACCCTGTACACCCTACGCCAGCTACGGAAACCGATCTTCGCGGCCGTGAACGGGGTTGCCTACGGGGGCGGCTCCGAGTTGGCCCAGAGCACCGACTTCATCATCGCCTCCGAGAACGCCACGTTCGGTCAACCGGAGGCCATGATCGGGCTCGCCGCCGGCGGCGGCTCGCCCGCACTGCTGCCGCGGCTCCTGCCGCCCGGAAAGGCAATGCAGATGCTCCTGACCGGCGATCCGATCACCGCCCAAGAGGCTTACCGGCTGGGGATGGTCAACGAGATCCACCCCCAGGCCGGCCTCATGGATGCGGCCCGACGGATCGCCGAGAAGATCGCGAGCAACTCACCAACCGCCGTGCAGGCGGTGAAATGGTCGGCCAGAACGGGGCAGGGTGAGCCGTTGGAGCAGGCCATCGCGATCATGATGGCGGCCCACTGGCGCTCAGCTGTCCACCCAGACCGGGTGGAAGGCATCGGGGCCTTCAACGAAGGCCGCGAACCAAACTTCCAGGACCCCGACTATTGAGCCACAGCATCCATCAAGACCGGCCCGTCCGTGACCGACACCCCAGCCACCCGAGGCGCGACGACGAATGATCAATCCTGAACCGAACAGCGCCCCGACACCGGGCGCCGCCAGCTCGCCGCGCTCGATCAAGGTGCGGGCAACCCTTGGCCACACCGTGATCCTCGGCACCTTGTCCGCCGCCACTACATCCTGGCCCTTCGCATGATCAAGGAAGCGACCTGTGCTCGTGGTCGGTGGGGGGCCTGCCGGCGTCACCGCCGCCGTCCAGGCCCGCCACATGGACGCCGCCGTCACCCTGCTCGAGGCCGACCAAGTCGGCGGCACCAACCTCAACCGGGGACCGGCGCCCGTGCGCACCATGGCCCGGTCCGCACGGCTAGCACGAGACTGGACCTCGTGGTCCGTATTCGGGCTCGAAGGACCGGCCCCCAAACCCAACCTGCAAGCCATCCTGGCCAACAGCGATCGTGTCGCCCGCCACGTCTTTGAGAAGAAACACCTGGCCGACCAGCTGCGGCGTCATGGGATCAACCTCGTCGAGCACCTCGGACCTGTCCAGTTCACCGACCCGCACACGCTCGAGCCGCGCGACGGCCGCAGTTGGCGTGCCGATCACATCATCCTGGCCGTAGGCGGGCACGCAGGCCGACTGCCCATCCCTGGAAACGAGCTGGCCTTAACCTACAGCGACATCCGAACCCTCAAGGTTCTGCCCGCAGCGGACGGCCGTCATCGGCGCTGCCGACACGGGATGCCAAATCGCTTCCATCCTCGCCGACCTTGGCAGCCACGTCAGCCTGTTCGAGGCTACCGACAAAATAGTACCGCACGCCGACCTCAGCATCTCGACCGAACTCGATCAAGCATTTCAACGTAAAGGCATCCACACGCACACCAACACCGCGGTGACCGCTCTACGACCGCTCGACGACCGGGTCGTCGTCGAGCACGCAACTTCGGCGTCAACGGCCGAAACCGTCGTGGACGCCGTCTTCTTCGCGGTCGGCTGGCCCCCCAACGTCGAGCGGCTGGCACTCGACGCCGCTGGCATCAGTGCCCAACGACAGGGAATCTCGGTCGACGCCTACCTTCGCACCGAAGTCGACCACATCTTCGCGGCCGGCGACGTCAACGGACGCTCCATGTTGGTCCAAGTCGCCCGTCTCGAAGGGCGAATCGCCGCCCAGAACGCCCTGATGGGACCGACACGCCAGGTCAGCTACGACATCGTGCCCAGCGCTAGCTTCACCGACCCTGAGTACGGTGGCGTCGGCCTCACTGAGACAGAGGCGGCCCGACAGCACGAAATAGTGGTCGGGCTTGCCCGCTATGACGATCTGCTTCGTCCCGTCGCGGACGGCCACCAGGAAGGATTCTGTAAACTCATCGCCGATCGACACCGCAAGACCATCCTCGGCGGTCACGTGCTGGGTGAGTACTCCGCCGAGATCATTCAAGTCGTCGTCGCCTGCATGACGGCAGGCATGAGCATCGAACAAGTCGCCGAACTGCCCTTCGCCTTTCCGACCTTCACCGAGGGCATCAGCATGGCAGCTCAGAAGATATGTTCCGAACTCGGTATCGGCGACTTCCCCCCTGTCTGGAGCTACCTCGGTCCCGACGCATAACCATCTGACGCAATCGCCCGTCCCGAAGATGACCCGAACTGGTCCCTACCCGATACGGGCGGCGACCAGTTGACGCTTCCACCTCGTCACACCCACCGTGTCCCCCCACCCGGTTGTTCGGTAGCCCCATAGCTCGCCCACCCTGGTGACCAGCACACAGGGGCAGCGGCCACCGACTGGGGCAGTTGTTCAGCGCGCCGACGAGCGGTGCTGTCGGCCACGACACCCGCAGCGACCTCGGCCTCGGCGCCACCCGGAGGCGCCCGTGGGGCCCTGGGTCAGTCAACGGCTCGAGGGGTCGCCTCGATGCCTCCACGTCCTCGGCGGCCAGGAGAACAAGGTCTTTCCGTCCGTTCTGCGTGATCCAGGACGCCTCAGTGAACGAGGTCCTCACCTGAGCTGTGGCCGATTCTTCACTGTGCCAGCACCTACGATCGCTAAGCTAGAGCTGACAATTGCTCCTGCTTCTCTAAAGTTCGCGCATAGCCTGAAGTGGCCACTACTCCGTAGATCAGTCCCGCTACGGTAAGTACCGTAGCAGTCCGCTTAATGAGGCGCCCTCGCCTCTCATGTGTCGTAGACACTTGAGAGGCGATTACGTGTAATCCTAAGCCCCACTGCTCTAAGAACATGGCTTTCTTGCCATGTGAACTGGAGTGCAACCGAGGTTCTTCATGGCGCATACGATCAGCAGCCACCAGTGCGACATTAGCTGTATTTTGAATGGCTACTGCGCACAATAGTGGCCTGGGGGCTAAATCCAAGGACCAGAGTTTATACAGAGCGAGGGCTAACTTGACCTTGTCGCCAGCAGCATCAACTGCTTCACCGAGCGGACTCTGGGTTTTAGTGGATCTGGCTACCCTTCCGTCGACGACATCAGTCATGAACCCGGCCGCGGTAGCCACGATTCCTCTCCAAGAATTGAGTTTACGAAGGCCATGGATGCAAAGGCCAAAGCCAGCCACATCCAGAACGTTCGCCGGCGTAACTATGCCGTTTGTCGCTTCAGCGATCTCCTGCCATACATTCATATCCTCTGAGGCCATTGTCCCGTAACTTCCTTATTCATAATATGTAAGCCAATGAATCCAAGGACTACGACGATGTTCTAGCTAAAGCGGGTCGACCTCGGCGCCCGAGGCGAGCTCTTCGCCATCGAGATAGTCGCCATCTCCCGCCAACTGAGGAGTCCCGATTCTTGGAGCAAGCTACCAATTCCTCGAAGTGGCGTATTGCCATTCGATTCTCGCCCTCGACCGTGATTGCTGGGCCGACGCGGGCCTCGCTACGCTTTTTCCGACACCAGCGGTCACCCGTCTTTGGGAAGGGAAATGCGGCTCAGCACCAGCCGCTGCGCGTGTTCCGGGAGAACGAACGAGGAGACGAACGAGGAGACACTGTGGCGACGATACCCACAAACGCGGTCGAAGATCTCAGGAGAAGGGTCGACGGAGTCGTCGCCTACCCCGGGGAGCCGGTTTACTCCGAGGCTGTCAACATCTGGAACGGTGCGTGCACCCGCCGTCCGGCACTGGTCGTCCGTTGCACCAATGAACGCGACGTTGCCGGCGCGTTGACGTTCGCACATGAGCATGCCCTTCAGGTGTCAGTGCGCGGTGGGGGCCACAATTATGCCGGCTTCGCATTGTGCGAGGACGGCGTCATGATCGACCTCACTCCGATGAAGGCCGTCGACGTGCAACCCGAGGCGCAAAGGGTCCGGTGCGGCGGCGGGACGACCTGGGGTGAGCTGGATGCCGCGACCCAGGCTCACGGCCTCGCGGTGCCTGGCGGCTTCATCAGCCACACCGGCGTTGGCGGACTCACCCTCGGGGGCGGCTTTGGGTGGTTGACCAGGTTCGCTGGGTTGACCTGCGACGATCTCGTCGGCGCCCAGATAATCACCGCTGACAGCAGGACCCTGCACGCGTCAACGACCGAGAATCCCGATCTCCTGTGGGCATTGCGGGGCGGGGGAGGCAACTTCGGAGTGGTGACGGAGTTCGAGTTCCAGCTCCACAAGGTTGGACCCATGCTGCAGTTAGGGTCCTCCGATAGTTAGTACGCGCGATGTAGAGTGGCCTGGTGGAGGCCAGCCGAGATGAGCTCGCGCGATTCTTCGAGGTGGTCCTGCCCCATCTGAACGAGCTGCAACGCCGCGTGGTAGCCGGTGCGATGGCCGAGGCTCTCGGACGCGGTGGCAAGGGCGCGGTGGCCGAAGCTTCGGGCATGAGCCGCAACACGGTGATCAAGGCCGAACGCGAGGTGAGCGAGGGCATCGAGCCCACAGCGCGCCAACGTGCGCTCGGTGGCGGCGACATCAAGTCAGAGGACAAGCAGCCCGGCCTGCTCGAGGCCCTCGACGAGCTGGTGCACCCAGCGACCCGGGGCAACCCGATGTCGTATATGCGCTGGACGTCCAAGTCGACCGGCAAGTTGGCCACCGAGTTGGTGCGCCAGGGCTACAAGACCACCGACGACACGGTCGGGCGGATCCTGAGGTCCCTCGGGTACTCGCTCCAGGCCCCCTCCAAGCAGAAGGAGGGCACCGCCCATCCCGATCGAGACGCCCAATTCGCCTACCTCAACACAGAGGTGGGCCGGTTCATGAAGACGGGCCAGCCGGTGATCAGCGTCGACACCAAGAAAAAGGAGATCGTGGGCGAGTTCTCCAACGGCGGAGCCGAATGGCACCCCACCGGCGAGCCCACACGCACCAAGACCCATGACTTCGTCGACAAGGATCTGGGCCGGGCTGTCCCTTACGGGGTCTACGACCTGGCCAACGACGAGGGCTGGGTCTCGGTGGGCGACACCGCCGACACCGCCTCCTTCGCGGTCGAGGCCATCCGACGCTGGTGGTACTCGATGGGAGAGCCTCGGTTCCCCGCTGCCACCCAGCTGCTCATCACCGCCGATGCCGGCGGGTCCAACGGCTACCGGGTCAAGCTCTGGAAGGTCGAGCTGGTCGTCGAGCGCATGCTGGCCGGGGTGGCCACCCGACGCCACGTCGACGTGGCCGAGCCGGTGGGAGCAGCACTCGAGGGGCGCGCCAAGTCGCTCTCCAAGTCGGCAGTGTCCAGGCGCTTCGTGGCGGCGACCACCAAGGCCATGGGCGAGCTGATGGCCCGGGACCTCGCAGACACCGACGTGGCCGTGCTCATGATCGACGGGCTGGATGTGGCCGGCTCGTGTGTCGTCGTCGCCCTGGTCATCACGGCCGACGGCACCAAGCTCCCCGTCGGGCTGTGGCTGGGCGACACCGAGAACAAGACGGTGGTCACCGCCCTCTTGGCCGACCTCGTCGCCCGGGGCCTCGACGTCTCCTCGGGCGTGCTCTGCGTCATCGACGGCGCCAAGGCGCTGGCCGCTGGGATCAAGAAGGTGTTCGGCGAGGCCGCCCAGATCCAGCGTTGTACCTTGCACAAACGGAGGAACCTCGATGGGCATCTCCCCAAGGAGCTCGCCAAGGCCAAGCTGGCCCAAGAGTGCGGCCTCGAGATCACCGTGGTGCACTACCCACCGGGAACGTCGAAGTGGAACAGGATCGAGCACAAGATGTTCAGCTTCATCTCCATGAACTGGCGCGGCCGTCCCCTCGTCTCGTACCGGACCATCGTCGAGCTCATCTCGAACACGACCACGGCCAAGGGGCTCAGGATCCGGGCCGAAGAAGACCTCAATTACGACGAGACTGGCACCAAAGTCAGCGCCACCGACCTGGCCGCTGTGCCTCTCACGCCGCACAAGTTCCACGGCGACTGGAACTACACGATTGCGCAATCAGTCAATCGGTGAGCCCTTAGCTTTGTACCTCTTGACGCCCGAACAGGGTAGAGACCTATTCGTTTTCGCCCGTGACTACATCGAGTCCCTGCCTGACGACTGTGGCGTGTTCATGGCCGGCCTGAGCGCACCGCCCCTACCGTTCGTCCCCGAGGCGCTGCAACTGAACCCGGTCTTCGCACTGTTGGTGGTCGGTATCCACGACGAGACCAACCTCGCCTCGCTCATCGAGCCGGTGAAGCGGACTCTCATTCCAGCCGTCGAGATGATCACCCCGATCCCCTACGTCGGGTTGCAGCAGCTGTTCGACGAGTCGGCTCCGTGGGGCTTGCACAACTACGAGAAGGCGGTCTACCTCTCCGAACTGAACGACGGGGCGATCGCAGTGATCCTGGAACACCAGGCGAAGAAGATGTCTCCCCTGTCGTTCCTTCCCATCTTCCCCTTCGGTGGCGCCTACCGCACCGCCGATCATGAGGAAACTGCCTTCGGAGGGGACCGCGAGACCCGCTATGTGGTCAATATCTCCGCAACAGCGATGTCGCCGAAAGACTACGAAGCCGAGCGTACTTGGTCCCAGTCGTTCTGGGCTGCCCTGGTGGAGCACGCCGACGGCGTCGGCAGCTACGTGAATTTTATGACCGAGTATGAGGAGGATCGCATCCGTGCGTCCTACGGGGACAAGTACGAACGACTCCAGCAAATCAAGGCGATCTACGATCCCGACAACGTCTTCCGGTTGAACCCCAACATCTTGCCGGCCATCTAGGCTTGACAGGGCGAACTGGAAGCCGATCACGGGGAATCTGAGTCGGACCCGTCGCCGTTTTCGCCATCCGCTCTGACGCACGCCAGACCCAAGGCCCCTCGCGCGATAGGCGACCGCTAGTGAGGTGCACAAGAGAAAGACTCATTGCCCTCCGATACGCACGGCTCCTCGTTATAGGCCTGCCCAATCAATCGAAGGGCACGATTATCGCGGACCTTAGTGCCCAAAGCGAGGTGCACGTTAATGGTTTCTTGTCGTCCCGGGCACTTTTCGCCGGGGTCGGAGGGGGAAGGCCTCACAGGGAGAGGGTCTAACGCGCTCGTAGCATCCTCGCTCGAATTCGCAGTTCGCACTCGAATTCGCAGTTAGCAACTGACGCTGGGTCGGCTCATCCCTCGACCCCGAACGCCCGTCCGGCAACCAGGCACCCGTAGGGCTCCTTGAGCAAGGTTGACCTGGACACTTCGGGTGAGACATCAGTCGCGCCTCGGCGACCCCGAGCTGGCGGACTCGTAGCTGAAGGCGGCGACGGAGGCGCCCCAAGTGGCCGACGCATCGCGCCCGATCTCGGGTCCTGGGACACTGGCGGCGTCACCGTGACGGCCAGTCTCTCCACGTCCCTCTCGGTGCAACAGAAGGCGCGGCGCGCTTCCCAGGCGCGGTGCCGTAGCCAATCGTGCCTCGGGGTAGGTCACTTGGGACCTGCGATGAAGCCCAGCTCCACCGAGAGCTCGTCTCGGGTCCCGTCACCGGAGCGCAGTCGTTGGTGACCGCTCCCCGGTCCAGCTAAAATGGCGGCGGTCCCAGCGAGACGGTGATTCGATGGCCAACGAGTTCCAACTACG
Source organism: uncultured Acidimicrobiaceae bacterium (assembly GCA_963794215.1). GTDB lineage: Bacteria > Actinomycetota > Acidimicrobiia > Acidimicrobiales > RAAP-2 > DATKRB01. Next base: position 555,908 of record CAWCCQ010000001.1, read on the forward strand.
TCGCCCATTGCCAAAGCGGCGATGGCTCCTGGATCTGATCCTCATTGCCGCCGGACTCGTCCTCCCCCTGGGAGTCGCGTCGCTGTGGATACCGGTTCGCGACACATTGCCCGACACCGACCTCGCTTTGATCCTCGTCCTCGCCGTCCTCGCCTTCGGTCTCACTGGGCACCGGCCAGCAGTAGCCCTTTCAGGCGTCTCGGCGGCACTCTGGTTTGAGTTCCTTGACACGAAACCATTCGAGGATTTCGCAATTCAGCGGACGCCGGATCTCGAGACCACCTTGACCTTGGCCTTGGTGGCCATGGTCGGCGGTCAGGTCGCCGTCAGTGTGATCCGGGCGCGCTCCTCCGTCAAGACCGGAACCGAGAAGCTAGCCAGCATCAGTCGCGCCGCGTCGCAACTTGCCTCCGGAGACGAGTTGGTGCTCGTGATTCAAGCGGTTGCCGAAGACCTCAAGCGCCTGTTCGCTCTGATCGATTGCGTCTTCGAAGTGGCACCACCCGACCCATCGAGAGCCCGGATCGAGCGTGACGGCGAGCTATGGCTCCCAGATCAGGAACGATTGAGCGGGCACCGTTCACCGCATTCATGGGAGTCCAGCGAGTTGCCGGTTTGGGGCCACCGTCAGATCTTCGGTCATTTTGTGCTCGATTTTCACCCAGGAGCTCGTCAGCCCAAGCGGGAGGACTGCCTGGCAGCAATTGCGTTGAGTGATCAGGTCGGCGCCGCATTCATGGCCCAGGCCCCTTTCCCACCCGATCCACGTGGTGCCTCCGCTCCGCATCTACGAGTCGTGCCTGGCGCGTAAGGGATCAGTGTTACCTACGAACCTCTAGCCGGATCGCTCCTGGCGAAGGGATGGAAGGATTTCGTACAGCGGATTTAGCACTGCCAACCGACCGTTGTGCCTACCGACCATACCTTCAACGCTCACCCGGATGCCTGGCTCTATTCCGGGCACGGCTCGGCGGCCCAAAAACACTACGTTGATGGCTCCGGACTGGTCGACCAACGTGCATTCGAGCGTGGGAACGCCTGACCAGGGTTGGACACGAACTGATCGAATGCGACCGGCAAAGCGACCTCGACTGCGATACGTAAGATTGGCGATGGGGGTCCTTCCCTCCATCTGGATCGTCGGTTCCCTGTCAACCTCTTTGCGGCGTCGATCAGCCGCCGATGAACGGGAATTCGCCTGCTCCCCCTCAACCGCTTCCATCAAGTCCTCACTCCTTGCGCCCTCCCGAACCTTGAGTAGACCCCCCACGTCGAACGGCGCAATGGTAGCGCTCACATTCGGGAGCGTGCTCACTGCGGCCACGATGCGATCGGCGGTATGGCTGTGAAGAAGCCGGTTCGCCACACCTCTATATAGGCGCCGAGGAAGGACGAGGATCACTTCGGTCTGACCGTCTGCAGCCAGTTCACCCGCGAGCTCCGTCGTCGCCCTCGCGAGGCGCCGGTCGGGACACTCGAACAGCTCTAGGGTCACCGAGCGAAGGCCGAGCTGTCCCCATTGCTCGGCGATCCGCTGAGCGTGAGCGGTATCAATAACAAAGTGAATCGCCCGAACTTCACCCGAGATCGACAGCGAACGGGCGAGCTGGATAGCCCGGGCGGTCGCGAGATCCAAGCTGTCGACCAGAACCAAGACGACGTGATTACGAAGAACGGGGGCTTCGGTCGCCTCGGCGGCACTCGCTTCCGCGAGTACGTGCTTTTCCTCGTCATAGCGACGATGAGTGCGGGTGAGGACGAGCACCAGACATGGAATCGCCACGACCACCAGCCACGCACCCTTTGTGAACTCGGTCACAACGAAGATCAGGGTCACCACCGCACTTGCCGTCATGGCCGTCGCGTTGACCACCACATTGCGAGCCCGGTGAGGTCCGGGGTGCGAGAGGTGATACTTGGTCATCCCTGCACCAGCCATGGTAAAGCCGGTGAACACTGTGCACGCATACAGCGGAATCAGATCGGCAACTCGCGCTCGGGTCGCCACTAGAAGGACAACCGACACCACGGTCAGCGTGATGATGCCGTTGGAGTAGACGAGGCGATGTCCCCGAGTAACGAAGGGCCGGGGAAGATAGGCATCCTGAGCGATGAAACTGACCAGCAAAGGGAAGCCGTTATAACTGGTGTTGGCGCCAAGTATCAAAATGAGCGCCGTGCCGAACTGGAGAGCATAGAAGGCGACATTGGCCGCACCCCCCTCGCCAAACACCGCTCGGCCGATCTGAGACAGTACGGTCGGCGTACCGGATACGTACGGCACCGCGTGAGTCAAGGCAGAGAAAATCGAGACCGACAGGAACATGACGCCAAGGATCGACGCCATGAGCACCAGCGTGGACCGGGCGTTTCGCACCTGGGGCTCACGGAACACCGTGACGGCGTTGGAAATCGCCTCCATGCCTGTCATCGCCGATCCACCATTCGCGAAGCCGCGCAGGAAGATGAAGACCGAAGCGCCCAGAAGTACCCCGCCACCCGGTTGACCGATCGCGATATGGCCGGGCTCGTGAAGCGCAAAGTGAGGGAGATGCCCGTCGGCCGCGAGCCGGGCAAGCCCAACGATGACCAGTGCAGCCATTGCCGCGAAGAACCAATAGGTGGGAATCGCGAAAATCTTGCCCGCCTCCCGAAGTCCCCGGAGGTTGCCATAGGTCAGAAGCAGGATGCATAACACGGCGAGCTCTACCGGGTAGGGGGAGAGCGCCGGAAAAGCCGATATCACGGCATCAACCCCCGCGGCAACGGAGACGGCGACGGTCAGCACGTAGCTGAGAAGCAGCGCCGACCCGGGAATTTGCGCTACCGCGTAGCCAAAGTTCTCCCGACTAACCACGTACGAGCCGCCAGACACCGGATAGGTCTTGACGACTTGGCGATAACACAGACAGACCACCCCGAGGACGAGCAGAAGCAACCCCGTCGCCGGCGTGATGAGTGCGAATGCGCCCACGCCGACTGCAGGAATGAGTATCCGCAAAATCGACTCGGTTCCATAGGCGCAGGATGACATGACGTCAGACGACAGCACCGCCAACGCGGTCGGCTTTCCAAGACGTTCACCATGGAGCTGATCGCTGACCAGGGGTGGGCCCAGCAACAGACGCTTCAGTCGATATCTGGGAGATTCAGGGAGGTTGGGACTGGTACCCGAGTGCGGTGCCCGGGGTCGATCGAGCCACCGAGGTTCAGCGGGTGGCAGGGAGCGGGACGGCGGAGGGCCGCGTACCTCTTTCCCCACCCCGTTGTCCATCTCTGCCCCCTTTAGGACCGGATTCGGCTAAGGGACTCTAGCGTGACCATGTCCTTCATCCCGAGTTCTTGCCCCCCGCTCGTCATCTGGGCGTACAATCGCTTCGGTAGTACTCGTCGCCTAACAGGGTGCGGAAATTGGGTTCTTGAGCGGTGTTGATGGTGGCTGGTTGTCGTTCGGGTTGGGTTGATCGTTCTCGGTTGGCCGTCGGGGCCGCTCGTGCTTGGTGGTGGGGGGCTGTCGGTCAGGGGGGGGGCGGTGTCGAGGGCGGTGATACGGATGATGTTGTAGACGGCTGCGGTGAGCTTGAACCAGGCCCGGTTTCGTTGTCGGCCCCGGTAGCGGAGTTGTCGGCCGCCTGCGATGGTCTTGACCCACCCGAACGGTTCTTCTATCCGTTTCCTCACCCGCGTGGACAGGCCATGCCCGTGGTGGCGGGTGGTTCGTCTATCGATGGCGGAACGCTGCCGGGTGGTGTTCTGGGCGACGTGGGGGGTGAACCCGAGGGCCCGGGCGTCGGCCACGAAATCTTTGGTGTCGTATCCTTTGTCGCCCGCGACGGTGCGCCGCCGACGGGTCGGGGGTAGCTTGGCGAGCATGGCCAACGCCGTCGAGCGTTCCGCGTAGCCGTCGGCGAAGCCGAGCTCGGCATCGATGATGAGGGCGTTGCGGTTCTCCATCAGCAGGTGCCCGGCGAAACACAACGTGGCGGCGGTGTTGAAGCTTTTGCGATACAACCGTGCCTCGGGGTCGGTGGTCGAGGCGTGGGTGACGTTGGAGCGCTTCTCGCCTTTCCAGTCCGTCTCGGTGTTGCGGCCCGACGCCGGCGGCGTGGATGGGCCGTCTTTGGGTTTGAAGCTCTTGTGCGACGCCCATGCTTTCAGCAACGTCCCGTCGACGGAGAAGTGATCCGACGACACGTAGCGGCGCAGCTTGGCCTGGCCGACCACCGCGGCGAAGAACTCGTCGGCCACGTCGTGTTCGAGGAGGCGGGCGCGGTTCTTGGTGAACGTGGTCGGGTCGAACGCCGGCTGGTCGATGCGCATGTCCAAGAACCACTTGAACAACAGGTCGTAGTTCAGTCGCTCGCAGAACGCCCGCTCGGAGCGGATCGAGTACATTGCCATCAACACCGTCGCTTTCAACAGCGCCTCGGGCGGCACGCTCGTCCGGCCGCTCGACGCATACATCCCCTCGAACACCGCGTCGAGCTCATCCAAGACGGCGTCGACCACGACGCGAATCTTGCGGATCGGATGATCGGGCGGGATCAGCTCCTCGGTGCTCAACGTCGTCAACATCGCCAACTGCGGATCAGGGGCTCCACGCATCCCACAATTCTCCTCGACCCGATCGACCCACACGAGCACCCTCAGCCGAATTTCAGCACCCTGCTAATCGGTCCGGCCTCGTCGCCCCCGGGCGATCGCTCGCAAAAGAAGCGCCGGATGGGCAGCGCTCACCTCCGGAGGCAGGACTCACGAGAAAAGGGCCGACCAGCGGACTGGGACGAGTTGGCTGTCACCGCCTCGTCCTCGATTGCATGGTCAGTGCCCCTCGACACCGCGAGAGTCAGCACCGGCGAGGTCGTCCGGGCGACAACCCAACACAGAGGGGCCTCGGCCCGAACGCCGCAGCGATCAGGCCACCGATCAATGACCGCGCCTCTGAGGCGGCGAGCACGACATGGGCGGTCGGCGCAGTTGCTGCCCTCCTCGGTTCGACCCGCCTACCATCACCCGGCTCGAAACCGGGCGCTAGGAGCAACCGCTCGACTCCTTGGCACCGCCGTCGTCCATCGGCCGACCAAGAGAGGATGACCGGCTCCAATGACTGTCTGCCAGAGGACCCGAGAAATCACCCGACAGGGTTCCAAGCGCCATGACAAGCGCGCCCATAACGGCAACCACGCGGCTACAACCTCGTCGCTATTGTTCCTCTGTGACATCGATGATGACGGCGGCGTTGACCGACGTGAAGTCCGGCGTGGTTGTGACTGCCTCGGCTCTCTGTTGTGTGATGTCGACCGCGTGACGACGACGCGCTCGTTCGGGTCATCCGTACACTACTGGCTGCGGCGGGACTCCAACATGAGTCGTCCCAGCCTGATCCCCGGACGACGATCCCGAGCCAGCGGCAATGGCCTGGGCGCCTATGGAGGCCACTGAACGACGGGTCGGGTTTCGGTGATCTGTTCGACCCGCAGATTGGCGACCACGCATGCCGCGGCTATCTGGACCACTTCGGCGAGTACTCGCTCAAGACATGGACACCAAGGATGTAACGGCGATGGCGCTCCAGAAACAGCTGGCAATCCCATCGAAGTCGCCATCGGCTCCGCGCAGCCACCCTCGACCGTGGCGCAGGCCTTCACCACCTCGGCATCCGAATTCGTGAACCGCCGCCTCCAGGGTTCGGGTCGGCGAGGAAGGACAACAAGGCGGGAGGAGGTGTGTCCATGGGCGTAGGAAGTACACCCATCAGGCACGGCCGATCACTCCAGAGCACCTCGTAGTAGGCGGACCCTCCTCGCCAGAAGACCTACCCGGGCATTGGAGCGCCGTAGCCGACGCGATCACGCTGCCCCAACGAACACGCTGACGTGGGGCGATCAGGCTCGTCCGCCACGTGCACGCTAGACATCCACACAGTCCGCCGCACTAGAGCGCTCCTCGCCACCTCCTCGATCTCCAGCCAGCGTGTCATAGCCTTGAGCGAGGGACTCATCTCCACAGATAAGCGTGAGTGGGTGCAGTCCTGCGGGCATGTCACCTCAGTGCGGGAGCGTAGTTAGGCCGCCTTCAGCTTGCGCACCTCCAGGCTTGCGAGGATCTCGACCACGCCGTAGACGATCATGCCGACCCCGACGATCACGCAAATGATCGACAGCGAGAGTGAGGGGTAGACGAGACAGAGAATCCCGATGATCGTCGAGATCAAGCCCAGCAGCACGACCAGCCAGCTGATGTGGCCGTCGTTTGCACTGAAGCCCTGAAGCAGCTCCGCGGCCCCGCCGATCGTCCAAAAGATACCGATGATGAATCCGACGACGGCGACGGTCGTGGTCGTGTGATGGAGCAAGAGAATGGCGATGAGAATGGCCAGCAATCCAACGATGAGAAATCCGACCCTTTCACCCGTGGCCCCAATCGCCTGGATCAGACGTATCGCGCCCAGGATCAGCAACCAGATGCCCAGGATTATGGCGATCGTATGCACGGACTTCCCAGGCTTGAACGTCAGCGCGATGCCAAAGCCGAGGGTGACCACGCCCAAAAGGGCGAGTAGCCACCACTTCCGTCCAACGGATGAGATCAGTGCAGCATCTGGCATGGTCTCGGTCATCGGAACCTCCTGAGTGGGAAACGACCCGGCTAGCCGTCATTTCGCTCCTCCAATGTTACGCTCTCGCGCAACGCGATTCGTGGATTCCGCGGCCTGGTCGCTCCTGCACGCTATGCGGATCCCGCGTGAAGCGCACTGGCATACCTCGAGTTGTCATTCTGTGTTTCATTGAACCTATGTCGGAGTGACCGTTCAATCCCCGAGTTGGTGACTCATGGGGAAGCTGCGAAGCTCGGACAGCAGCTGCACACCGTGTTGATGGCAGCCGACCGCTACCGTGACCGGGACGATCGGTGAGTTCATCGAACTGCACTGGCCCGGTGACCCGGACTGTTCGCAACATCCCGACGGAGGTCCACGCTCGGGCCCGACGACGGGATGCCCGCGAATACGCGGCAACCTTCGACAGCTTGTGAGTCGTGCCGAAGGCTTACCTCGTCGGCTGCATCTGCGCGCTCGGGATCCACTCGGCTGGTCCAGGCGTGCACCGGGTTCGCGCCGCCCTCGATTGCTGACACCGTGCTGGTCGGAGCACGGCCATGGCACCTTTGCGCTGTCGCAATTGCTGGACAACATGTTGGTGAATCCCTGCGCCGCCGCACAAATCTTCATCCGGGGGCGGTCCGTCACGTCGGCCAAACCCGGGGGAGGTAACAGCTTGTTCCTCGGATATACGCGGTCGTCGCGCAACCGTTGTTCTGCGCGATGAATGGCGGGACGCTGGAGGCGTCGACCATTGCCGATACGGGGACGAGCCCGAGGCTCGGTTGTCACCGGATGACGCCGAGGTCCCTCTGGGGCTCGAAGATCCTGGGCCGACACTCTGAGAGCGGATAGCCTCGCCGCAGTGGTTGGAGATTCACTCTGGGAGCAGCATTCGAGATGGTGGCAACAGCGGTACACCGACGGAGCCGATCCCGAATATGAAGAACGAATCCTTCCCTTGGTCCGGAGCCATCTCCGAAACGCGCACCGTGTGCTCGACGTGGGATGTGGCGAAGGGCAAGTGGCTCGATCCATCGCCATCGACCAGGTTGCCGTCGTGGGTCTGGATCCGACGCCTTCACAGGTTCGACAAGCGCACATTCGTGGTGGCGGACCACGATTCGTGCAAGCAGCGGCCCAGCACCTTCCTTTCTGTGACTTCAGTTTTGAAGCGGTGGTGCTGTGCCTTGCCATTGAGCACATAGACCCGTTCGAGCCAGCCATTGATGAAATCGCCCGAGTGCTCGCCCTCGGTGGACAGTTCCTCTTCTTGTTGGTTCACCCCCTCCTACAAGCGCCGGGTAGCGGATGGGTCGATGACGAGCGGGCGAATGAGGAGTACTGGCGGGTCGGGCCGTACCTGCCTGACCATTTCGTCGTCGACGAAGTCGAACCTGGGATCTTTCTGCCGTTCCACCACCGGCCGCTCAGCAGATATGTCCACACGATGGGCCAAGTCGGACTGCTCATAGAGGACATGATTGAGCCTCCGCCGCCACCAGCCGTTCTTCTCGAAACGGGTGGATTCGCGAGCGCCGCTACCATCCCCAGAGTGATGGTCTTGAGTGCCCGACGGGTCCGGTGATCCGGCGAAACGGGTGCGATCCCGTGTACCTCCTGGGCTCAGAGGAACCAAGCGTGGCCTACTCACCAAACCCTTGCAGCGATTGAAGCCATCCGCTCAGGAGCCTGTTCGCTCGTGGATCAACCGGTACGCAGCCAGGCCGGCTCGCAATCCGTGAATTTCGTCAGCGGTGACCAGCTGTGCAATCGTCGCGTCGATCGCAGTGATGGCCGTGTGGATCGCGTTCGCTGCCACATGCCCGCGCACGGTCAGTCGGATCTCCATCCGCCGTCGGTCCACAGGATCGTTGCGTCGATCGAGATACTCCCGAAGTACGAGGGTGTCGATCAGTTGGCTGGCCGCTTGTTTGCTCAAACCCAGCGAAGCAACGACATCCGCCTGGGGGCTGAACGCCGTCTCCGGCGCTCGGTGGTCCAGGCCGGCGAGGGCGAACACGGCGGTACGTGGAAAGTCATCGCATCCGGCGGCTTCCAGCGCCCAACGTACTGCGTCTTGATACACCGCGCGTGCTTCGCGCATCAGTGACGGTATGGCGACGTCCTCGTACCAAGGGCGCTCAGCCATCTAACGCGGTAAGCCGCGACGGATCATGGGGCCCGTCAACGACTGCTTGATCTCGCCGAGAACGGCGAGTCCACGACGCAGGCCGGCCATCTCAGCCTCGGATAGCCTGCGCTCCAGCTCCGTGTCGACGTAGGTCGCGCCCTCGAAGCTCGCCTCATTGGCCGCATGGCCCCGCTCAGTGAGCGCGAGTGACACGTTGGCATCGCCCGGATCGATGTGGCGCGTGACGTAACCACGCAGGACCAAAGTATCGACGAGCAGGCGAAACTCTCGCTTTGGGATCCCCAGCCTCTCGATTCTCTCTGGGATCGATGCCTCGTCGTCATCGGCAAGGTAGGCCAGTAGGAAGCCGCTCGAAGTGGGAAGATCCTCGAAGCCCCCGGCCGCCAGCTGTATGTCGACCGCCCGCTTGTAGCTGCCACGGGCGACGCGCATCAGCTCGGGAATCGAGAAGTAGGTATCGGCCAGTGAAGTCGTTGGCATGCCCCAGTTCTATGCTTCGCCCAGGCGGTTGTCTAGATACGGGACAGTCCAGAGGCGGAACTGTGTTCGCCGGAGACGCCCCACATAGCGTCGCCGGCCAGGCAAGGGGCGCCGAAACCGAAGGCATGACTCCGATCGGGCGCCGAGGTGACTCGCACCGCGACCCATGAGCGAGGACAGTGAGTGATCTCAGCCTCCTCGAGCTGCGCGAGGACCTCTCGTGGCCCGACCCTCGTCTAAGGGTGCCCGCGTTGGCCAACCTCGCAGGCCGGCATCCCGGACTCAACCTGTTGAACCTTGAGGCCATCGCCGTCGAAGGGCTCCTGACGGGCGTTCTGTGGCTGTCGCCAAAGGGCGCCCGAGGAGTTCTGGTCGGCGTGCTCAACATCGGAGGCATCGAATGGCCGACGGTCTCGGTCGTCTGATGACGACCTCTCGTATCCGGAGCTGCGCTGTCGTGTTTCGTGATCACCGGCTCTCGTCGGTTGCGGGTGCTTGCCCCCAGTTTGTGCTCGACCCCAGCGGGTTGTTGCATCAGTGCGCCCGAGTCCATGACGCCCCAATGCTCGACCACCTTGCCGTCTTCGAACCGAAACTGATTCGCCGCCCCAACGTTGATGCTTTGACCTGACGCGACCATCCCATGAACTCGGGCTTGTGGACACCGGTCATCCGACACATGGCAACCACGGTGTCGCCCTCGCCGATCATGCTGTCGACTTCGAACGACGCGCCCTCGAACGGCGCGTGGAACACTCGAACAAGTCACGCTCCCCCATTTGGTCTGCTCGATACCGGGCACGGCCTCATGCTCGAGTCTCCCTACGGCGAAGACGCATGTCACCTGAGCGATGAGCAGGCTCGGTGCCCGGGATAGGGCCCAGCTCTCTTGGCCTACGAGTCCGGGATGGTCCGGCCCGGGTGGATCGAGCCAGGACGTGGGTAGGTCATACGGAGTGCTGCCAACCCCAACCACGTGAGGATTCGCGAGACGCGCTTCCAGATGGAAGATACGCCGACCAGCGATTGCGGGGTAGCTGATGGCCGAGGCCACCTCTGGCAGGCACCAACGTCGCTCTCACGGGGAGTCGTCGGGAACTCCCCCGCATCGGTCTGTCTGGGCGCCGTCCACCACGCGAGGTCGGGCGTCGTGCGTTGATCGCACGCGGTACCGAAGCATGCGCCAAGCGAGCAGTGCGCCCGCCGCGGCGAGGAGCGCACCGGCCGCGTGGCCGAGCAGGACGAGGCCCGCACCGCCCCCGATCATGGCGAGGGCAATTGCGTAGCGTTGCCAAGGTTTGGCATGCACCAAAGCCTGCCTGATCACCATTCCCGACCCGTACGGCATCACTACCCCCTCTTCGTCACTGGTGCCGGAAGTAGTCCCGCATGCGCACCTGCTCGCCTTGAGCGCCCAGTGCATCGAGGAGCGCGCCCAAGGCGGAGAACGCCGCCGGTCCAAGCTCGGCCCGTAGCTCGGCCTCGATGCCCTGGCTGGCGTTGCGCTGGGCTGCGAGGTACACGATCCCGCGGGCGGTGAGGGTCACGGACTTCTCTCGTCCGCTGGATGCTGAATCGGCGACCGACACGTAGTCACGGTCGAGGAGGTGTGCCACCACCTTGGCCGCACCCTGGCGAGTGATGCCGATCTCTCGTCCGATGGCCGAGATCGTCGAGCCTGCGGGCCTCGAGCACAGGCGCAGCACTCGACCGTCGGGGAACCGGCGCTCACCGAACCCCGCAGCCGCCATCGCCTCGTCCAGTCGGAGCTGATAACCAATCCATGCCCTGCGTAAAGCCGGTCCGAGGCCTAGCGCAGTCGCTCCCCCAGGGGCTCGGTCGTCGGCACCGTTGGCTTTGAAAGGAGCATCAGCCTCCACGACGACGATGGTAACAGAATGTGAACTTGGTTGACAATCTGCACGATGTCACCCATACTTCCTTGGTGCTTGCTTCCCTCGGGTCAGGCGCCCGACGACGGCTGGTGGTGGCGGGGCTGCTCTTGGCGGTTTTCCCCGCGCTCTGCGGTTGTCGAACCGCCAGCGCGGCCTCGCCGCCGCCGACCCAGACCATCGTCTACCGGTTCGGCGTCGTCGGGAACCGGGGCGCCCTCGCCCAGCTCCAGCTCGACCGTCCGACGCCGGTCCCCGGGATCAGGGGCCGGGTCGTCCAGATCGCCACGTCCAACTCCGACGGCTACGCCCTGACGGCGAATGGTGCGGTGTGGGCCTGGGGCGTGGCCAGCTACGGCGAGCTCGGCAACGGGACGGACCCTGCGTACTCCACCGCGGCCGTTGAGGTCGAGTTCCCGGCCAGTGTCCGGATCGTCGATTTGGCGAACCCGATGCCCTTCGACGGCGCATTGGCCATCGATTCGCAAGGCCACGTCTGGGGTTGGGGACTCAACGCCCTCGGCGATCTGTGCCTGCCCGGGCTCACCGAGCTCAAACCGAGCGAGCTCCCCTTGAGCAACGTCACGCTGGCCACCGGAGCGCGGACACACTCGCTCTTTGCGTCCGGCGGCTCGGTGTACGCGTGCGGGAATGGCCAGTACGGGGTCCTCGGCACGGGATCGACCACGAGCAGCGCCATGCCCGTTCCCGTCGTCGGCCTGCCGAGTACCGCGCAGGTGACGGCGCTGACCTCTTCATGGGAGGGCTCAGGGGCCCTCCTCAGCAACGGCGTCTACTACGACTGGGGCTACAACGCCTCCGGCCAGCTCGGCATCGGCACCACCACCGACAGCGACGCGCCGGTCCGGGTGTCCCTCCCCGGAGCGGTGCGCCAGGTGTTCCAGGGCGGCAGTGGACCCACAAACGGCCAGACGGTGGCCATTGTGGCCAACGGATCGGTGTGGTCCTGGGGCGACAACGACCGGGGTCAGCTGGGCAACGGCACGCATGTCAGCTCTGACGTTCCGCTGCGCGTCGACGTCCCCCAGGGGGTGAACTTCGTAAGGGTCAGCTCCGGGGGGTACGCCAGCTATGCCATCGACCGGGCGGGCCGGCTCTGGGCCTGGGGCGGCAATGAGAGCGGCCAGCTCGGGACCGGGAGCGCCCCCCTCGCCACCAAGCCGCTCAAGGTGGGCATCCGAGCGACCCAGATCACGTCCACCGCCCAGAACGTGGCCGGTCTCCAAGGCAGGATCCGAAGGTCATGACGGTCACCGCCGTGGTGAAATAGAAGCCAGTCCTGTGCTGCCGCGGACCGGGCGTCATGGAAACTATGCCGCTTGGCGCCCAGTTGCTTTGCCACATCCGATGGCAGCCATCACCCACCAGGCCGACCCGTGGTATCGGGAGTCCTTCTTGAGTCCGGGCGGTGGCTCACATATTGCCCGGATTCGTCGTCCGAGCGAGCATCGGTTGGCGTCCTTCATCCTCATGTCCCACCGATGATGTTGGACCTCTCGTTCACGCACCACTGCAGAGACCTGAACTTGTGGTCTACCCGGCACCAATGAGATGCTACCCATCGCCGGTCGCCAGCGAATTTCAGATTGGCGAATCGTCTTGATCGAACTCACCGATGGTCGCGGGAACACCGTTCATGGATCTACCTGACCGCCTGCAGCGGCGTCCAAAAGTCTCGGTGTCGGAATTGCCATCGAGGTGGAAGCCTGCAGTGCTTCCTGCGTTGAGCGCAAGCCGATCGCCTGAGCATTTACCACGTACTGACAACACCTATTTTAACTCCGAATAACTTCATGGCCTCCATCACTTTTCCCGATTAGGTTGGATCTGTGGCCTCATTGCCCGCGGCATTGATCCAGAGCAAGGGACAGTAAGGGAGCATCGGTGAGCATCAACCCCTACATCGTCTTGGGAAGCGCAGTTGTCGGTTTCCTAGTCGGATTGACCGGGGCCGGGGGTGGGGCGCTGATGACGCCGATGTTGATCCTGCTGTTCGGCGTCAAACCCTCGACCGCTATCTCGAGCGATCTGGTTGCCGCTGTCTTCATGCGCCCGTTTGCAGCCGTCGTGCACATGAGCAAAAGGACAGTGAACTTCCGTCTGGTCGGCTGGATGGTGGCCGGATCGGTTCCCATGGCCTTCCTCGGCGCCTACCTGCTCGATCTGATGGGTCACGCCAAGACGTCGCAGACCAACATCGAGAAGGCACTGGGTGCGGCGCTGCTCATCGGGGCGGCCGCCATGGTCTTGCGGTTCATCCTCGACCGGCGTTCTGGACACGAGCGAAAGGCCGTGGTCCACGATCTCGTGGTGCGGCCGGTCCCCACCGTGCTGATCGGTATGGTCGGCGGTCTCATTGTCGGAATGACCTCTGTCGGGTCAGGGTCCTTGATGATCGTGATGCTGCTCTTTCTCTACCCGATGCTGGGCGCCAACCAGTTGGTGGGCACCGACCTCACCCAGGCCGTCCCGCTCACCATCGCAGCCGCTCTGGGCGCTCTCGCCTTTGGTCACATCGAGTTCTCCGTAACCACGTCGATCATCATTGGGAGCGTGCCCGCCGTCATCGTGGGTTCGTTCATCTCGTCGAGGGCACCGGACAAGTACATCCGGCCGGCTATCACCTTCGTAATCTTCGCCTCCGGGCTGAAGTACGTCGGACTCGGCACTACCGCTCTCGGCTGGTTGCTCTGCACGACGCTGTTGGCGGTCGCAACCGTCTGGCTGCTCTACGTGCGCCCGTGGAGGAACGGCGCTCCGTTGGGCGCTAGAACCGTCCTTGGAGACGAGCAGGACGGATCTGTCACAGCCGATTCATCCCCGTAGCGGGTTTGAGACCGCGACCTCTCGCACCGGGCAATTGGGATGTTCGTCGGGGGACACGTCGGTTACGGCCACGCCGAGCCTCCCAAATGACAACAACATCAGGTTCCTCACGCGTTATCGTTCGCGAACAGAGGCCACGATGGCGCCGTTTGCAGTTGTCACTCGGCCGGGAATCGGAGAATCCCGAGCGCGCGTGCTCGGGCGACGGCCGACGCGCGGTTGTGCACGCCAAGCTTGCGATAAATGCTCGCAACGTGGGTCTTGCCAGTGTTCTGCGCGATGAAGAGCATCTGGGAAATCGTGCCGATGGAATGGTGGGTGGGCAAGAATCCCAGCATCCGTAGCTCGGCTGGCGAGAGCTGCACGTGCCCACTGAGGTTGTAGATGGGTCCAGGCAGCGTATCGACATGCCTGGCCTTCTCGTCTAGGAGAATCAGGCTGCGTTCCTCGCCCTCCTCGTTGAGCCAGATGCTGGACGCGAGCGCTACTTCGATGATGGCGCCGTTACGCCGCCGTATCCGCAGGTTGGCCTCCACGTACCCGTTCAACCTCCGCTCGGCCACGGCCACTGCCCAACGCATGTCGTCAGGGTCCTGGAGGGGAGCACACCCAAGCAAGCGGAGTTCGTCCTCGCTCGTCCCGAAGAGCCGACAGGCTGCGGGATTGGCCGCAAGGAGTCGACCTGGGGGAGCGCCAATGATGGCGGCACGCGTCAGTTGGCCGAAGACCGAGCGGTAGTCGGCATCCGGCAACCAGGGTCTTCGCCCATCGTCACCTTCGGGTACGGCGTATGCGGCCGATGCCTCGCTCACGGCTGACCCCGCGAAACAACTGACCGACCTCTGCAGGCGCCACTGCGCATCCAAATCCGACCAACCACGGCGAGCTCCCTTCTCGAAAGCGCCCAATCCCGCATTTGGGAAATACCGACTGCCCGGTTTCAGGGGGCAGACGGGTAAAAGTCCTAAAATTAATCGGCGCGGACGCACGACGACCAATCGACGCTTCCGATCGGCTCCTCGAATCAGCAACGCCCCTCCGTCCTTCCCTCACCCAAATCGGGTGAGCCTCGGGTCCCGAGCTGGCCCTAGTGCGCGCCAGTGACCCATGGATGACCGCCCAAGAGGGTGTCACACCCGGCCCGGACGACGCTGGCGAACGGTGCGTGACCTAACGCGTGGACGTCGCGGGCAGGCCTTGCCCTGTCCTGAACCCGTGAACGTGCGCGGCGAGTCATCACGGCGGACCTGACGAAATTCCCGTCGAGAGTTGTCCGGCTCATGCGGGTGAGCTGGTCGAGGTGCGACCCGTCAAGCGCTAAGAGCGCCCTCTGGAGTCGCAGGCTTCCACTGGCTCCACGGCTGCCATCTTCTCCGAGGAGGGCGCACCATTCGACGACGAACGTGACCATCTCACCGGGAGGGCGCACGCCCCTGCCATGGGGCTCTGGGTTGTGGCACATGGCGCCCGCTGGCTGCGTCCAGCTTCACCCCGCTGACCCCAACAGGAGGATGACCATGTACGCGCCCTCATCGCAGTGACTTCAGGGCCGGCCGCCGCCAGGCCGAGGTTCAAACTCAGGTCGAGCACGTTTCGGAGGTACCCGGTTCGTCTCGGGGAACCCGGTGCCCGCCATGGCGACAACAGGACCTCGCGATTGTCTTCGAGTCTGAGCAGGAGGCCAATGGGTTCGCGGAGGCCTCTGGTCGCAACCCGCATCCCTCGGTCATGCCGACTGGCTCAATGTGAACGGCGCGAGAACAGTCGTCCCAGGGCAGGCGGTAAGGAGCAAGCCGGCAGTAAGTTTCGCCGAATGATGCGTGAGTTCCCGTGCCCTCGGGCTCCCTTTTGTTCGGGTCACCTCCAGTTCAATCCCTCGGAGCGAGCGCACGGCTACGTTGTCCATTGCCAGCCTCCCAGTGACTATGCCGACTGCTGGATCGCCTACTGGTGGGACGCGTGGCAGGAGGACTGGAAACCCTGCGAACCGATCCACCGGGCTCCCGCGCCGGGGCTAAGCACGAGGGCCACGTCGGGCCGCCGTCGCTAGTCCTCGCTCGGCAACTTCGACGCTCAGGGTTCGACACCTGAAGCCCAAGCCCTTGGAGCCGACAGACACCTCCAGCGCCTGTCGCCCGCCGCCCCCTGTGCACCGGCCCGGGGCCCCCAGGGGGACCAGACTGCGCCCCTGGAACCTCCCACGAGACCAGCCAATCTCTGTGGCAAACCTGACCCGTGCAGCGATGTCGGCTGCTGACACCAGTAGGTCCTCACGAACATGGGGCATGGCAATCGGGCACGGCGGGCAGCCCTCAACGGTCTTCCCCTCGAACGCCGCGGCAAACTCTGACCTTGTCCGCCCGCTGTGTGACCTAGTGCCGTGACCGGCAACCTTGGGCGGTCGCGTCCACCATATTGACTCCTGGGTCGCGCAGAATTGGCCTCCTGCGAAAGAGGAGGTCAGGTGCGCGAAGGGATACGCGTTCGGGAGATCACCAACGACGAGGGCAGACGCTTGCTTCAGATCGTGCGGCGCTCGTCGGGCTCGGTGGTGAGGTGGCGTCGGGACCAAATGGTCCTGCTCTCGGCCCAGGGCATGGACGTGGCCCAGATCGCCAAGGTGGCCTTCACCTCGCCTGATCGGGTCCGAGAGGTCCTGCACAACTTCAACGACGACGGCTTCGACTCCTTGGCCCCCAAGTACTCGGGCGGGCGACCACCGAAATTCAGCCTGCCTGAACGACGGGAGATCAAGAAGATCGCCCTGTCCCGTCCGGTCGACCACGACCTGCCCTTTTCCACCTGGAGCCTGACCAAGTTGGCCGAGTTCCTCGTCGCCGAGGGGGTGGTCGACGACATCAGCCACGAGGGTCTACGCGTGCTCCTCCGTGAGGAGGGTGTCTCCTTTCAAAGTGATCAAGACCTGGAAACAATCGAACGATCGTGATTTCGAGGCCAAGAAGAACCGGGTGCTCGAGCTCTACGACATCGCCGATGGCAAGCAAAAGGCCAAGAAGGGCGACCCCACCGTCGTGATCTGTATGGACGAGTTCGGACCACTCAACCTTTTGCCCCGACCCGGCAAGCACTGGGCGCCGATGATCGTCACGGGCGACGCCACTACGACGAGCCCACGACGCCGGCGGCGTCGGGCCACTTACACCCGCACCAAGGGAGTGCGTCACCTCATGGCCGCGTATGACCTAGGCAAGGACAAGATCTACGGTCACATCAAGATGAAGAAGGACCGGACCACCTTCCTCGAGTTCTGCCGCTACCTGCGGACCCTCTACCCACCGAACGTGCGCATCGCCATCGTCATGGACAACTTCAGCCCGCACCTCTCAACGAAAAGGGACACCCGAGTCGGTGAGTGGGCCCAGGCCAACAACGTCGAGCTGGCCTACGTACCCACCAACGCCAGCTGGCTGAACCGGATCGAGGCCCAGTTCCAGGCGCTGCGCTATTTCACCCTCGACGGCACCGATCACCGCTCACACGAAGAACAGAACTCGATGATCCGTCGCTACATCGCGTGGCGCAACCGCAACGCTCAGGACAAGACATTGCGTGAGCTGGTAAAGCGCGCAAACGTTGCCTGATGCGGCACTAGTCAGGGTTGGGCGTTCGAGCCCAGTCCGCTGCCCAAGCGGCTTCTCCCTCCTCTCGATAGGATTCCGTGGTGACGAGAAGGACGAGGGGGCACGCCGGTGAAGCCACCACGACCTCTTGACGAGCTGGAGGCGCAGTATCTGACAGAGCGAACGCTCGCACATCGCCTCCTCGCGGCGCCGGCCTCTGAACGCGCGCGGATCTACGGCGAGGTGTACGACGAGCTCTTCCGTCTATTTCCGGATCATCCCCAGCTCGGGCGAGACCCTGCTGAGAGGACTCGCCAGGTGGACCGAAAGTTGCGATTCGTCGCGCGGTTCTTGTCACCTGACACTTGCCTGATGGAAATTGGAGCGGGCGATTGCGTCTTCTCCATTCGGGCCGCCACGCTCGTGCGCAGCGTCATCGCGATCGACGTGTCGAGTGTCATCGCGCCTCTCGCCGAGCCTCATGACAACATGCGGGTCGTCTTGAGTGACGGCACGAGCATTCCGGTGCCAACCGCCTCGGTGGACGTCGCGTACTCCGACCAGCTAATGGAGCATCTTCATCCCGACGACGCAATGGATCAGCTGAAGAACATTCGACGTGCGCTTCGTCCGGGTGGACTCTACATTTGCATCACCCCCAACCGGTGCACCGGTCCCCACGACATCTCACGTTGGTTCGACGAGCATGCCTCAGGATTTCATCTTCATGAGTATGGCACCGCAGACCTCGGCGAGTTGTTCTATAACGCAGGCTTTCGATACCTTCGGTATTACTCGGGGGGCTCGGGTCGCTACGTGCCAGTGCCCCGACGGATTCTCGAGCTGGCCGAGTCGATCTGTGGCCGGCTGCCCCGGCGAATACGACATATCACCGCGATTGGCAGCTCACGATGGCCCTCTTCGGTATAAACGTCGTAGCGGTCGCCTGAGGTCGCCCGCCGCGCGTCGGCAACTACCGACGGTCAAGTTCAGCGCCGCGGTCACCCCGGCGGACCCTCCACCGACGAAGCTGTGCTTCGAACGATGCAAGAGCCCCAGGCGCCATCTCATGTCGAAGAGGGCGGGCGAGGCGTCTGTGCCCCCTGATAGTACTCGACCAGTTCGCGCGGTGATGCACTAACTCGGGACTTCTGGGCAAGCAAGAACACACTGGCAGCGCAATCGATTGACCGCCGGCGCTCGAGGGAGGCGTCGAGACGCGGGGCCCAGAATGTCGCCAGCCGAGCGACGATACCCAAAGCTCCCGATCTCGTGAGAGATTGGACAAAGGAATCCAAGCACCAGGACAGAGCCGTTCCTCCTCCCCGTACCGACCCAGAGTCAATCACAGTAAATCGCTTGTACAGGGCTCGATGACCACTGTCGGTAAAGCGGGTGAAGTCGTAGGGACCCTCATGAACGGGATAGAGAAACGGTGTGTCTGAATAGACCAGACCGTCGGCTCGGAGGACGCGGTATATCTCGGACACGACCGTCCACGGCTCGAGAACATGTTCTAGCACAGCTTGAATGACGACGGCATCAACCGACCCATCCTGGAGGGGAACATCGTGAGCATCCGCAATAAATTGAGTGAAAGAACTAGCGTAGATGTCGAACGCGATGAGTGCCACGTCGCGGGCACTGTACAGCTCTGCCATTCCGAAGCCCTGCTCTCCCCCGCCGATCACCAGGACGCGGGGCGGGTCGGGCAGACGCCGTTTCCGCAATAGCTCGAGCAGGTGGCGAATCTGGATGGAGGCGACGTCGTTCGGTGCCTCTATGTGTTCAAGTACTCTTCGCCGCAGGCGGAGGACTGGATTGGTGGATCGTTCAAGGGGCGAAGCGCCCACGGTCTCATGTAGTCCCTCCAGCGAGATGACGCTGCTCTGCGGATTGACCAGGACAGGCAAGTCAAGGATCGTTGGGAACGGCGCGAGCGAGAGGCGACAGGTCGGGCTCATGCACCGGAAGTGGTGCCCCTCCGTTGCCAACTCGCCGTGACAGCTGGGACAGGCGAGCAAATGCCGAAAATCGGAGATCTTGGCGAGAACCATGTGTCAGCGCTCCTGCGATTCAGTCGCGAGTCTTCGTGGTCAGGGTACAGGAGTAGATCAAGGGACTGAGCGTAATCGGAGGAGGATCGCCAGCGCCCATCGTTGACGCCCTTGGCGCGCCACGGCAGCCGGTGCCCCCGACCTCTCGACGCTGTCTCGGATCGAACGGCCGTTCTCGTCGTCGACACCTCGGACAACTGCGCCAGGAAAGCCGACAGCTCGAAATGTGCCGTAGCGTTACTCCACGGGTCTTGGAGGTACGGTGGTACAGGAACCTCACGATTCTGGAAGAGGTACCCTGGATTGGGCACCTTGGATGGCCACCCAGCGAAGCGTCCTCCGGGGCTCACAACAACGCTTGGCCAACCAGGCGCCGATGCCCTTCTCTTTGGCCGGGAGAAATACGAACTGGTGGAATCAGCCTGGCGGTCGTCGGTCCCCACAGGAGCGAGACCTCACTGGATCGAGCCCTTCGCCCAGACGATCAACACGGCGAAGAAGTACGTCGTGTCCAGCACCCTGAGGCAGGTCGATTGGAACGCGGAACTCGTACACGGGGATCCGGGCACGGCTGTTCAGCACTCAAGCTTTAGTCGGAAACAGACTGTTCGTTCCTGGGCCCCCCTCATCACGGCCTTGAATTCTCAAGTAAGGAAGTTGGAGCCGGTGGTCAAGGTGCCATGGGCGGTCCGGGCACCCTCGCTCGAAAAGGTCCCATCACGCGTCCTACCTGCGACGGAGCTGTCGAGTTCGCCGCACAAGTGACCCGCGTCAATTCCACTCGAAGAGCTTGCGAAACCGTGACTTCCGCGGGACGTTGGCCACCGGCTGTTGAAATGCCTCCGCCCGATGGGTTGTCAACCAGGTCGCCAGTTCGTCCGCGTTAATGAACGTGAGCTCGCGGTCGGTTTCCATCTCGTAGAGGTGGATCGAATCGGCATCTGCCGTAACCGAGAACCCGATCCTTCCAGCGGAGACAAAACACCAAACGGGCGTACCGCCTGGTGAGGAACTTGGCTCGAGCCGCCAACCCGGTCGGCTGCCGAACAAGTCGGCGAAGATATGGCTGAATGGGCCTTCGGGATCGTTCATGCTCTGCCTATCAGCGTTTACTAGTGCCGAGGCCGACTCGCCTGGAACAAGTAGGGCGTGGTTCTGGTGTGTGTGCAGCATCCACTTTATCCGCATTGCGAGGCGTCCGACGATCTGGCCCCCATCGCCATGGCACCTATGGTTATGCGGCCTGAGGTCGTTGTGCAATGCGAAGTTCCCGGCTCGATGGCTACCGGGTCGCAGAGCGAGGGAATACCGCATCCCCTGCGTGCAGGCACCTGGCGCCGTGATCACCATGTCCGTCGCTGCGGCGAGGAGCGCGGGCGCCATGCGCTTCGTCACGGCGAACCCGATGACACGGCGGGATTCGAGATCGACAATCGACCAAGTGCCGACCCCGCCACCACGGAGACTGCGGCGACGCTCGAGAATCGTCATCGATCGTCGCGTGCAATGAGTACAGCCGGCGATGAACGCGAAACGGAACTCACCGTTGTTCGGCGCGATATGTCCTGCGATCAAGGTCCGCGATCATTCCGTTGGCCGCGCCCGAGATCCGACCCACATTGTGTAAGAGTTGATCTTCATCGGTGAATGCGGGCGCAGCACGACCGCTGGTGCCGGGCAGCCGAGCAAGCTGTGTTGTCGGCGGCGGTTGTAGTCCTCCGTCCAGTCGGTGTTACGACGCGGGCCTCGGTCAGGGCAAGTAGCGTTAGCTCCCCCACCGGCGCGTCCGCCCTCGGAAGAAAGCAGCGCAATGCCCTTGCTCATCCTCAAGATGTCCGTCTCGCTCGACAGCTACGTCGCACCACGCGACGGGAGCCCCGACTGGGAAGCTGCGGGCCGCTCTCCCGACGGCGCGAGCTGGGTCCTCGAGACCGTGAGCAATACCAGCATGCATCTGATGGGTGCTGCTACCTACACTAGGTGGGCCGACTTCTGGCCTAATGCCCCCGGGCCGTTCGCCAAGCCGATGAACGACATCCCCAAGACCGTGTTCTCGAACTCCCTGAAGTCTGCTGACTGGGCCGAGACGACGATCGTCTCGGGCGACCTGACCCAAGCGGTCACACGCCTCAAACAGGAGGGCTCCGGCGGGTACCTGCTTGCTCAGGGCGGTGCACGGTTCGCCCGGTCGCTGGTCAACTCCGGCCTGATCGATGAGTACCGTCTTGTCATCCACCCCGTCGTCCTGGGTTCGGGCGAGCGGCTCTTCACCGCGTCGCTCGCCATCGAGCCAATCAGCACCACGGCCTTCAGCGGCGGAGCCGTCGCCCACGTCTTCGCGGCGCATCCTGATCGAGCCTCGATGGCAACGGCGGGACAGAAGCCGTCGCCGAGAGGATAGGAACGCTGGCCGGGCACCGAGAGCTCATTCACGTGTAGTGAGAGTCGTTAATCGGTGGGTGCAGACGGCAGCGTAGACCCTGGTGCCTGGTAGCCGAGCGAGCTCTGTCGTCAGCGATAGTTCTAGTCCTCCTTCGAGTCGGTGATCACGACGCGCGCGTGGACCACTGACCAGAAGATGTTGATCTTCGGACATGCGTCGCGGACCCGGGCGTTGAACGATTCGATGTAGTCGTTGCGCCACGGCTCGCCGGACGGGATGAACGACCGGCCGACCCGTTCGACGGTCTAGTCTCCCATCGAGGTGCAGGCCAGCTCCGGGCTGTTGTCGCAGCCCAGACGCAGGTGCGTGGCGGTTTCCCAGGTGCCGATGGCCAACGATCCGTGAAGCGCTCAGGGGACCGACGCTGACTCGAGCCAGTCTGCGATCTACCATTTGCTGGCCATGGCTGTGATGTGCGCTTGCTGCTCAATGTCCGTCGATTGGTGGGTCAGGTTGCGCTCGCACCCTGACCTGCCGATCTGTCACAACTGCCTCGCGGGGCTCGATGGACAACGGGACGGCCAACTGGAACTCGTGACGGCTACGTGGCTGATCACGGCGTTCGAGCCGGTATTCAAGGTTGCCAATGTGCGTCGCTCGGTTCGCTGGTTCGAGCGCGTGGGCTTCGAAGTGTCGGTCCACGATGACACCTACGCTTTCGCTCGCCGAGATCGAGACCTCACGATTCACCTTGCACAAGCCGGAGGAGACGAACATCCCGGTCAGGGTGCTCTCTACCTCCACTGCCATGACGCCGACCGGGTGGCTGAGGAGTGGACACAAGTGGGGATCGAAGTTGACGGGCCCCGCGACGAGGACTACGGCAAGCGGGAGGGCTCCATAACCGACCCCGACGGCAACGTGATTCGCTTCGGTAGCCCAATTCGCTGAGGCGATGCCTGCCCCACAGGTCCACTCCCGGTCTGGGTCGAGCCCCAATGTCTCTCAATCGGAACCCGACTTCGAGTCCCCCAGGCGCTGATCTGGCCTTCTGCGAGGACGTGGCAACCGTCACCTCGTCCCGTTGGGGACGCGACGGCGCCGGATTTCAGCGTCGGACACCCTGAGTGCTGACTGGAGGAGACGTCACTTCCGGTGCTCGCGATACGAACTACCCGTATTGCCACCATTTGGCGACCCCCTGTGCCACCCTGGTCCGGTATTCCAGAAGGGTGCCGGTGACCACGTCGCTTCGCCCATTGGGAAAACGCCTGCACGGACGTCTCAAAGCCATGGACTCAGAGAGAAGGCGCCAACGGCGTAAATCCGTTGACTGGGCGGGCAGGTTCTGGTTCAACGACGACCCTGGTGCCGAGATGGGCGCCTGTCGGGTAATCGATGTCTCGGAGCTTGGGGCGGGAGTCGAGCTCTTCGGCGAAATGCCCCTCGACCTCATAGGCCGACTGCTCGCGGTACGAGTGCCCGGTCCAGCCGGTGGGTCGATGGGTTTTCACATAGCCGGAATCGTCCGCCACGTCGCGCCTGGACGGTCAGGTGGAGTCCGATTGGGTATCGAGTTCGACTAGCTCAGGCGTTGGCCGCTTCGCCATCGATCGCCCTTGTCGACCTGGCTAACCCTGCCGGGGCATCTCCGAAACAGCCAGGGTACCTCAGAGAAAAGTCCCGGGGCTTCGCGGACTGGACGCGATGAAACCGGACGACACGACAGAGGTAAGTGGCCTAGCGAGGAGTGCGACCCATTGCCGTCGAGCTCCTCGATCGCCATGGTCAATCGGTGCGCTGGCCGACCCGCTCTGGGCGGCCCGCCCCTCGGCGACCCACCCGGCGCCAATGGTCTGACTAGGTAGTCCCCATGGCGAAGGGCTGGGTCAGGCTGATCATGTTGCCCGAGTCGTCTCGGATAGTGGCCTCGATGCCGTAGGGCCGCTCGGTAGGGGGCGCGAGAAAGGTCACTCCCTTTGCGGACAGCTCCTCGTAGTCGCGCTGGCAATCGTCGGTCGCCAGCACCCCCACCCCCATGGCGCCACTGGCCACCAGGGCCCGCAGCTTGTCGGCCTCCTCGGGCGAGCGACCCATCGAGCACGACGACAGGATGAGCTGGAGATCGGGCCTACCGGATACTGACACAGTCAGCCAGCGAAAGCCGGCGCCTGATCCCTCGAAGTCCTCTCCCATGGCGAGGTCCATGCACAGCTCGAAACCCAGTTTCTCGGTGTAGAAGGCCTTGGCCGAGTCCTGATCGAGGACGAAGACGCTGGTGTGGGACTGATGAGTGATCATCAGTTGCTCCTTGTTCGGATGGGTCAAAATGGTGATGTCGTCAACCTATGACGGTGGCTCCTCGTCGGGCTTCTCCGAGATTGCGGAATTCGGCCGTGGTCGGCTCCAGTCCATGAGGAAGCAGCCGGGAATGGGCGGTGGCCCGCCTCGTTCGGCCTGACGATGTTGGAAGGTCGACGGCGACACGCCGACCAGCTCAGTGAAGCGACTGCTGAAGGAGCCCAGACTCGAGAAGCCGACCAGCATGCAGATCTCGGTTACGGTGAGGTTGGCGTGGCGCAACAGGTCCTTGGCCCGCTCCACCCGGCGCCGCGTCAGGTACTGGGCCGGCGTCTCCCCGTAGGCCTCCTTGAATGAGCGGGCGAAATGGAACTTGGAGAAGCCACTTTCAGCTGCCAGGCGATCGAGGTCCAAGGGTTCGGCGAACTCACGGTCCATGAGGTCACGGGCCTGGCGCAGGTACCCGACACGTTCGGTCGCCGACACCGACGCGACTCAGACCGCGCGTCCGGCGAAGTGAAGAAACTTGCTCTGCGCGTCGGCATCGGCCGGGCATTCGAGGGCCGGGCCGAAGCCGCCCGGACGTCGCATGGCATCACCGAACCCGGCGATCACGCCACCGCAGTGTTCGACCGCGTCCGCATCGAGTGCCTCGGGCTGACCGGTGGCCCGGGCCAGATCCCAGGTATGGACCACCGTGTCCGAACACGCCAAGCCGCCGACGAGCTCACCGAAGCGCGTCAGTCCGGCGAAAGCCTGCACTTTGACGCCGGCGCTTGATGGGTCGCGTGCCGCTTCGAGCAGGGCGGCGCTGGCCTCGGTCCACTGCGCCAGCAGGTCGCCTCCGGGATCGGACGGCGTCACCGAACCTCCTAGCAGGCCGAGCACCCGCCGTTGGGTATCGATGACATGGGCGACCAGGTCCCGCACGGACCATTCCGAGCAGGGCGTAGGCAGCGACCACTGGTCGGCGCCGACGCCCTGCAATCGTTCGTTGAGGCCGCTGGAAACCCGGGCGTAGCGATCCGCATCAGCTGACATGGACCGCACGGTACTTCGCGTGTGCGACGCCAGCCAGGTCGATCTCCGGGCCGACCTCACCAACTCAGCCGTGGACCTGTCCGAAGCAAGGCCGCAGGGGCACCCGTTCGTCCCCCGGCTCTCAGGAAGGAAGAACATCGCCCGAGGATCTCGGTCAGCTGGTCGACGCCCGAAATCATGTGCCGCCGGTGCTGGACCCAGAACGGCCCGAAGAACAGGTGACTCGTACCCCGTGCCACCTGGGTACGCGCCTCGAACGCGGCCTTGTACCGCAACTCTCGCGAGCTGTCCTGGGGGATTGCCAAATGTAGTGGCGGCCGATCTGGCCACAATCTGCCCAGAGGGGCGTTTTTCCGGACCGTCGGCGTGGTCGGTCGCTGAAGTGCGTCGCGAGGGTCCGGTAGCCGGCATCAATGTGCCCTTCCGAGCGGTCTCTGACCTAGCGTTGGAGGCGTGGTGCAGGCAACCCTCATCGTCGCTTTCCTACTACTCTGCGTCATCTGTCTCGTGGCCGTTGGGCCGAGACGCATCGCTGCTGCACCGATACCCGCTCTAACGAGCCCCCGACCGGTGGCGATCTGGACGGCATGGATCGGTGGCGTCAACTTGGCCGTCAATGCTGTGTCGCTGGTGTGTTTTATCGTTGTGTTCCCGTCCATAACGGCTGCACTGCTCTTCTGGCTCATGCCGTACAGCTTGCTCCTCGGCAGCGTCGGCGTGACGCTCTACGTTCGTGAGCGCCACGCGGTGTCGAAGTCATCCGCACCACCCCCACGATGGGCAGTCACCCTCGTCCTCTCACTCGCCATCGTCGTGTTCGGGCTGGTCGTCCTCTGCATCGTGCTCTTCCACGGTGCACAGCTGGGCAATTCTCTTGATCCAGGAGGGCTCTGACGCTGGGACGGGCAGGAGACAATGCTTTGAATCATGTGGTCGACTTACCAGTCGCAGATAGGAGCTTGATGAAGCAGACGGGCTTGGTCCGCATTGTCGGCGGCCTGCAATGCTCGTCGGAGACTTCGTGAGCTGGCACGGCGAACAGAATCAGGTTCACCGTCGCCAGAGTGCTTCGCTCTGGCCGTGATCCGACGACAGCGACGGAGTTCTCGATTGCGACCAGCACGTCGTGTTTGCGGCCGACAACCGAACGATCCGCTCGGTGATCACGGTGGTACCCGCTTCCGAGCTGTATGACCCTGGAAACCAACGTCGTTGATCCGGGCGCACCAATCAATCCGGGCGCTGATGCCATGGGCGGCTTGACCGATGTCCTGATCATTGCGATCGTGGTGGCAGAGTTCGTCGGGGCGGGGTCTTCACCTTCTCTTGGCCGCAGGAGACCGGCACCAACTCCTGCCAGGTCAGCCGACAGCGGTCGCGGCTTGAGGCTCCTGTGTCGCCGGTCCAGATCCAACCTGCACCCCGGCACCTTCGGGCTATCAGCGATCGGGAATGTCGCGCGACGCTGGAGCTACCGTATCGATGTGACGACGCTGCCTGAACGACCGTGACGGACGACGATCTTCCGGCGGCACCTGGTCCCGCTGCTACTGCCAGCAACCCTGCACTGCGGGCTTCCGACGAAGACAGGGACCGGGCGGTCGAGATCCTTCGGGTTGCGACTGGCGACGGGCGGCTGAGTGCGTCCGAGCTCGACGAACGTCTGGGTGCAGCTCTGACCGCCAGGACCATCGGCGAGCTGGTCGCGCTAACGGCGGACCTACCCGAGGTTGGGTCCGCTTGGATGGCGCCGCGGGCCAAAGACGTCGTCCGGCTCGATTATCAGGGCGGAAATGCGAAACGGCGCGGCCGGTGGATGGTTCCGCAGCGGATGGAAATACGCGCCGTCGGTGGCAACGTGACGCTCGACTTCACTGACGCAGTGATCACTCGTCCCACCCTGCAGATCCAGGCAGAGGTCCGGGGCGGGAGGCTCGTTCTGCTAACCAGACCGGGTGTCGAGGTGGATGCCGACGGCGTGGCAGTGCATGGTGGAAGCGTCAGCGTTCGTCCTGAACACGGCTGGACGCGGCCCGTGCACCTGAGGGTCGAGGTATCAGGCGAGGTCCGCGGGGGCGCCCTTGTCGCGCGG
The DNA here is from genome assembly GCA_963794215.1 of uncultured Acidimicrobiaceae bacterium. GTDB lineage: Bacteria > Actinomycetota > Acidimicrobiia > Acidimicrobiales > RAAP-2 > DATKRB01. The sequence goes on from CAWCCQ010000001.1 coordinate 583,338, forward strand.
CCACCGCGCCGAACCTTCCCTCAGTGGGCGCTACGCAGACCGAGGCAGTACCCCATGCGAGCCGAGGAGTGACGCCTCCGAAGCCCTCTACCTCGGGCTGGGCTTCGGAGGGACCGTCGTCTGCGTATCACCTGTCGGCACGGAGTAGCGACTCCTGCCCGCCGGTGGGCCGTTTGCTGCGGCCAAGTTGTATGACGTTATGTGATACAGTAGCGGAGTGTCGCATGCTGTGTCGGTTCGACTCGACGAGGAGGTGCAGCGGGCGCTGCGGACACTCGAAGCCTCCGGCATGAGTCGGTCCGAGGCGATCCGCAAGTCGATCCTCGATGCCGCTGCGGCCCTGCGCCGCAAGGAGGCACTCCGAGCCGAGGTCGCAGCACTCGAAGCCGATGAAGCGGACCACCGAGAGATGTACCAGGTCGCCTCGCTGATGGAGAGCCTCCGTGCAGCGGGGTGACGTCTACGAGCTCCGCTCCCCACGCGGCGTGGGCCACGAACAGCAAGACCGCCGGTATGGCGTCGTCGTGCAAGCGGAGGCGTTGCTTCCTCGGTCGGTCGTACTGGTGGCACCGACGTCCCGGAGGGCCCGGCCAGCCACGTTCCGACCGGAGCTCGTGGTCGAAGGGGAGACGACCAGGATTTTGGTCGAGCAGCTCGGAACTGTCGACGTCAATCGCCTTGGTGACCGCGTAGGGCACGCGAGTCCCGAAGAGATCTGGGGGATCGACGAGAGCCTGATGACCGTCTTCGGGCTTCGATGACCGTGTTCGATTTGGCAAACGACTTCCCAGATCGGTGGCTACGGTAGGCTCCTATCCGGACCTTCCCGCTCACACGAGAGGTCTCCAACCGAAACTTCGGGGCAGAAGCATGACGGCGCACCGCCCTGTATCTGGCATGTCCTGAGGTTCCGCGCCATCCTCGGCCACCCGGCTGGGTTCCCGAGGATGGACCAACCTTGAGTACCGTGACCCTGGCCACAAAACCGTGGAACAATCCCCGAACATGCACGAGCGGCCAGAGCTCCAGCACAACGGGCACTGGAGGACCGCCGTGTGGGCTCTCCGAGGGGGGTACGTCGGACTGGCCGTCGCCATTGCGGGGCTCATCGTGATGTCGTTCGGGTCCACACCGTGGGTCCTGGCCGTCGGGGTATTCCTTTGGCTCGCCGCTGCAACCGTCACGTTGACGGGGTTCTTCTGGTGCCGGCACGAGCTTGCCGAGCCACGACCTGGGTACTGGTCGATGCGGTGGATGCTCATCTACGACACGGTCCACGCTCGGTCGTCGACCCAGCCGTCCTAACGGCTCATCCCTCAAGGCTGCGGGCAGCAGGCTCCCGTCTTGTCAATCCAACCGGGATGTGCCGAAGACCGATCACCGGCCTTCGCGGGTCCGAGCGCCCGCCATGGAGACTCGATCGAAGTGACAGCCGGGTCCCTGCGCCCAGCTAGGACCGTTCGGACCAATGCCCTGCAATGATGGGCACGCCGGTGGGAGCATTCTGACCGTCGGCCCAATTGAGTCAAGAGCGAGTCAGCCGTATGAGCGGAGGTCCGCAGAATGAACACGAGAGAGCTGACGAAATCCGCAAACCGGAGTTCACATCACTTATCTCCGGACGAAAGGGCGGAAGTTGGCAAGGAAGCCCGCCGCCGCGTACCCCGAAAGGACCAAGCGGTCTTCGAACCACCTTCATCGCGCCCTGATCCAGTTGACCTGTTGGAACGCCAGGCCCGGTCACGGGTACCTGAGTTGGTGCCGATTCGATACGGAAGAATGTCGGTCTCGCCATTCGCCTTCTTCCGCGGTGCCGCGCTCGTGATGGCCTCTGATCTTGCGACGACCCCGGCCTCGGGGCTGCGGGCGCAAATATGCGGCGATGCCCACATGAGCAACTTCGGTCTCTTCGCGTCACCCGAGCGATCCATGATGTTCGACGTCAACGATTTCGACGAAACACTGCCGGGGCCTTGGGAGTGGGATGTCAAGCGCCTCGCGGCGAGCATTGTCATCGCCGGCCGTGATCGCCAGTTCACCAGGAAGGAACAGATCGCTGCCGCAATCGAGGTCGGGGCCAGCTATCGCAAGGAGATGAACCGACTCGCGTCGCTATCCAACCTAAACGTCTGGTACTCCCGCGTCGACGTCGAGGCAACCATCGCCGAACTCCACTCACAGGCTTTCTCGGACAAGTCGAAGAGCGCGAAGCGGATGGCTTCACGAGCGACCTCCGTGGTTAGCAGGGCACGAACTCGGGATAGTCTCCAAGCTTTGGACAAGCTCACCCATGTCGTCGACGGACAACGTCGGATTATCAGCGATCCTCCGCTCGTCGTGCCCATCGATGAGCTACTCGCCGAACATGAGAGTGATGCACTCCTCGAATCGCTGCACCACCTTCTTCGAAGTTACCGCGACAGCTTGCAATCGGACCGGCGTCATCTCCTAGGGGACTTCGAACTGACGGAGGTTGCCCGGAAGGTAGTGGGAGTGGGGAGCGTCGGAACCAGGGCGTGGGTCCTGCTACTGATCGGCCGTGACAACAATGACCCGTTGTTTCTTCAGGCCAAGGAGGCAGAGGCATCCGTCCTCGAAGAGTTTGTCGGAAAGAGCGACTACGCCAATCACGGCGAGCGGGTCGTGGCCGGCCAACACCTGATGCAGGCGGCCAGCGACATCTTTCTCGGTTGGGAGACCGCCAGGGGGATCGACGGTGTCACCCGCGACTTCTATGTTCGACAGCTCCGCGACTGGAAGGGCTCTCTCGATATCGAGGGAATGATCCCACCGGGACTTCTCAAGTACGGTGGCGTCTGCTCACAGGCGCTGGCCCACGCTCACGCCCGTTCGGGAGACCGCATCGCCATCGCTAGCTACCTTGGGACGTCCACGACCTTCGACCAGGCCATCGGAGACTTTGCCGAGGTCTACGCCGACCAGAACGAGCACGATTATCAGGCGTTCCAACGAGCGGTCGCCAGCGGCCGGATCACCGCCGAGAAGGGCAGATAATCGCCAATTTGGCAGTGTTCGGGTTCAGGTCGCAGGCGCCGGGTTCGTGCGGCTCGATTGGCAGAACGTGACCGGCAGCATCGCCAGAAATGCGCAGAGAACATGATCCGCAAGAAGGACCAGCGATGCGGGACCAAAGGCCGGCCGGCAGTGTCGCGCTGATCACCCGAGATGACCTTGCGCCATGGCCGACAGTTCGACACCCAGGTGAGCGCCGAGACCGAACGGGCCCTTGATCTGGCCAAAGGTGGCCTCGGCTCCTTGCTGACCGGGCCCACCCCCATCCCTATCAGGGCTGAGTCGGCCAGGGAACGGCAGCGACCAGTCCTTGTCAGTCCCCGCCTGGCTGGCGGCTACGGGCTACGAGCCTCGGGCTCAGGGCGAGTGTCCTTACCCCACATCGGCGAACACTCCCCCAGACTTCCGCTCCGACCACTCCCCCAGCGTTGCTGTGTTCGCCGCCAGAGCGCGTTGACGCCCAGGCGCTGGGCGCGGACGCCGACAGCCGATGGTGAAGAGACGCTGAACGCCATCGTCCGTCTCGTGGCCCGCCAGGACCTACTGATCGCCGAGCACACCGCATCATTACCCGCCGGTCGAGCCAACCTGCCCTACTCTCCCCGGCTACGATCGTCACCTTCATCAATATTTCCGACCAAGCTGGCATCGCCCGACCCTCCTCTGCAAGAACCGCTGGTCTGCGGGCGAAGGTCGAACGACAATGTACGCGTCACCTCGTGGCGCGTACATTGTCGGGGCTACGCGCTGAGGTCCACCCCCTGCGCCGTCATCGAAGCCATCTACAACCTTCGGGTCGACGTCTCTCACCCGTTGCGCGGTGGTCGCATAGATCTCTGCGGCACCCCGCGTCGCCCCTCACCTCAAAGAGGTGAGGGCCGGAAGTGGTTAGATTCCCTCAAGTTGACGAGTAGACAATCAGTGATGTGCTCTCCGCGCCCGAGTGGGTCCAGTGAGGGGCCCCTCCGTTGAATGGCCCTCCGGATCGAGAAACCCGACGATCGCGTTCCGAACCGCCAACCACTACCGCGACGGCGAGTGCACCCCCACGTTCGCTTGGCCGAAGAGCTCTGGTCTTCGTCTCGGTTGGCGCCGTCATCGGATCGGGTTGGCTCTTCTCATCGTTCGACGCGGCCCAGATCGGCGGCGGGGGTGGTGCGATCACTGCCTGGATGCTCGGCGCATCGCTCGTCGTCGTACTGGCCTTTGTCCACGCCGAGCTCGGGACAATGTTTCCGGTCGACGGTGGGACGGCGCGCTTCCCCCTCTACGGCTTCGGACGGGTCACCGGGTTCTTCTCCGGATGGTTCGCGTGGATCAGCACGGTTTGCGTGCCACCGATCGAGACTGAGGCAGCTTTGCGCTACGTCGGCAACTACGCCCCCTCATTGATCGCCCAGTCTTCGGGCGTTGTGCGACTCACGCCGCTCGGACAACTCGTCGCAGCGTTCGTGCTCCTCGGCTTCACCGCGTTGAACGCCGCCGGCATGCGTTGGTTCCGTGAGACGAACACCGTCGTCGTCTGGTGGAAGATCGCCATCCCGCTGGTTGTGGCGACCGCCTTCCTCGTCCACGGTTTCGACCGCCACAACTTCAACGTCGGTGGACTGTTCCCCGCGGGAGCCCACGGCGTGCTCGCGGCCATCAGTACCGGAGGTGTTGTCTTCGCTCTGCTGGGATTCGAACAAGCAGTGGAGCTGGGTGGCGAGGCGACGAATCCCCAACGCAGCGTTCCCTGGGCGGTCATCGGCTCAGTCGTGATCGCCGGTGCCATCTATCTGATTGTGCAGGTCGCCTTCATCGGCGCAATTCCCCACGGCGCCCTGTCAGGAGGCTGGCACGAGGTTCGCTTCCACGGTGACTTCGGCCCATTGGCCGGACTCGCCGGGGTCATCGGCGTGACGGCCATCTCCTACCTGATCTACGCGGACGCCGTAATCTCCCCGGCCGGATCGGGCATGACGTTCTCCGCCACGGCGTCCCGGCTGCCCTTTGCCCTCGCTCGCGAGGGCTATCTGCCTGCCTGGCTTGGGACCCTCAATCGGCGGGGCGTTCCGTTCCGGAGCTTGAGTCTTTGTTATGTGACCCAGCTGGTCGTCATAGTTGTGCTTCCGGACTGGGGCGGCCTGCTGTCTTTCATCACGGCTGCCACGGTGCTTGTCTACGCGACCGCCCCGCTCTCGCTCGCTGTGATTCGCCGGACGGCGCCCGACCTCCCTCGCCCGTACCGTCTGCGCTTCGCTCGGCTGACGGCACCGGCAGCCTTCGTAATCGCCAACCTCTTGTTGATATGGGTCGGATGGACGACCGACTCACGGCTCTTCTTGGTGGTCGCCTTCGGTGCCCTGATCGTAGTGCTGTTGGCACTCTTCCAACCGCGGTTCCGTCATACCGGGTTCGAATGGTTGGCGGCCTCGTGGATCGTGCCGTATGCGGGGGCGTTGTGCGTCGTCAGCTACCTGTCCCCATATGGGGGTGGGCGAGCCAAGCTGTCGGACTGGGGGTGCGCAGTCACTGTGGCGATCGTCAGTCTCGCCATCTATGTACTCGCTGTTCGCCTCGGCACGCTGGTGGATCGCCGGTCGGCGGAGGTAGACCGACCAATCTCTCGGTGGTACGCCTTGGAAATTGCGGCCGACGAGTCTGAGCGAGAGGCTGTCTGAATCCGTGCGCTAGGGACGGCTTGGTGGACGCTCCCGTGCGTATCGGACACGGCGCTGCGCGCTGGCGCGTAGAGCACCGCTGCGATGTGCCCGCTACAGCAAGCTCTGGTCTGGAAGGAACTGGTCGCCAAGGGTGAGCCCCTCGGACGTGATCTCGAACCTTCGGATTCGCGGATCGTGCGCGCTGCCGCGCGTCTTGAGGACGGTGATCGCACGCTTTACCTCCGAGTCCCCTCGGAGGAACTGCAAGAGGACGACGTTGTCAGAGACGTGGGAAATCCCGAACTCGGACAAGCGCGTAATTCCAAACAGCTCGGGAGCTTCTTGAGTCATGATGACGCTGACGTTGCGTCGCGCGCAGCGTTGTAGGAGCGAGTACATGTACTCGCGGAAGCGCATCTCGTCGCCGCACGCTGCTCGCAGGTCACCCAGGCTGTCGATGGCGACGCGCTGCGCGCCGGTACGCTCGATCAGATCCAAAAGGTCATAGACCCACTCGTCGAGATAGAGATCGACAGGTGGCCGGAACATCAGCTCGATCTTTGGCTGCTCGAAGGACCAGGAAAACCCCTGGACCACCCGTTCCAGCTGCATCGGATTCTCTTGGAACGTCGCGAAGATGCCCTGCTCGCCGAGCTCTGCGCCGCAGAAGGCAAAGTGAAGCGCGACAAGAGTCTTTCCCGCACCCGAAGGTCCGGCGACGAGCGTCGAGGCTCCCCGCCAGTAACCGTCAGCAAGCATGTCGTCGAGGATGGACACCCCTGACGAGATCCGCTCGATAGCAAAATCGTACGCGTCGCCGTCGTCGTGATCGGCGAGCCGAGGGAAGACGTCGATGCCATCTCCCGAGACCCGATAGGCATGCTTGCCCGAGACGAACCCGCTGCCGCGGAGCTTCAGGACTTGAAAGACCCGGGATTCGCGATCGGTGCTGTGCTCGATGCCGAGGGAAACGATCGCGTCCGCGACGGCGAACTCGGGAGCCTCCGTCGCCTCGGTAGTGTCGTACTCACCGACCCAGAACGACGTGGTCAAGGACGCGGATAGGTGACCCGCCAAGTCATGGAGGAACCGGCGGAACGATCCGTCGTTGGGAGCATAGGCTCTGAGCGCTTTGAAGCTGTCGATCACCATGAGGGCAGGACGCCGCTCTCGGAGCAACTCGAGGATCTTGCTCAGCACTTCCGAGAGCCCGGCGCGGTTCAGGCTCTGGCCGAGGTCTTCGTAGATGACGCTTGTCCCGACCGCGGATTTGTCGAAGAAACTGAGCGACTGACCGTAGCGGAGCATCTTCTCCAGCGGTTCGGAAACCGTCGACAGATAGAGCGCCGGACGTTCGGCTGTCGCGTTATGGAAGAGGTACTGCTGGGCAAGAATCGTCTTGCCCGAACCGGGACGGCCCATGATCAGGTTGATTCCGTGCAGCAGAAGTCCTCCATCGAGAATCGCGTCGAGGCGTACAGAGCCGCTCGCTAGGCGGTCGGTCATTGCACGCGCACCGATCGGCGCAGGTAGGCGCTCGTGCCAAGCAGATCTCGTACCGTCGAAACGAACTGGAGAGGATCGAGCGGCTTCAGCAAGAAGGCGTCGGCGCCGGACGCGAGTGCGTCGTCCCGTGAGTCGATCGCTGATACGGCAACAACAGGGATGGACGCCCGCTCGTGCGCCAGCCGACAGAGCTCCCGTCCAGCTCCGCCCGAGATGAGCAGATCGACCACTACCAAACTCGGGGGTTCACCTTCGAGTATCTCTCGCGTCGACGCGGCGTCGAGGGCGACGCGGGTCGCGTAGCCCTCGGTGCGCAAGAGGTATTCGGAGAGCTCTGCGGAGAACGGGTCCCGCTCCGCCAGCAAGATCGTGACCAGATCGTCGCCGCCAGCTCGAGGCGCAATCGGGAAGCGGTTTCGTCCTTCGAGCAATCGATGAGCATCAGCGGGTTGCAGCCCACGGTCGAGTTCTCCAAGGACAAAGCGCAGCTGGTCGACCTGGTCCCGACTGTAGAGGCGCTGTCCGCCGGCGCTTCGCGCGGGAACGACCTGGTGGTAGCGCTCTTCCCAGCTGCGAAGGGTCTGTGCGGGGACGCCGAGCATCTTGACGACAGCGCCGATGCTGTAGACACCGTCCTTCTCCTCGGGCGTCACTAATCACGGATCATGCCTCAGGGTGAGGGCCGTGTCAAGTAGTGAGTAGGTCTTGCGAATGTAATAGGCATGGACTGCCCCTCTCGCTTGCGCTGAAAAGCAAATAGCTCTGCACATCCTTGCCGACGGCACCCGTTAGTTCTACAGTGCGGGTGTTCGCGGTTCGGGCTGAGCGGCGACAGAGCTCCGGCGCGGAGGAAGGGAGCGGCATTCAAGGTGACCTGGTCGGAGAGGCGTCGATGGAGCGACGGATGACCCTTCAGAGCACCCCACCTGCACCTTCGAAAGAGTCCGTCAGGACCCCGCCAGCCACCAACCGTCGACAGATCGACCATGCCGGGTCCCACAAGATGAAGCCAGCGCCGCGACATCGCATCAAGCTCCATCAACTCAGCCTCGTCGTGCTGATCGTTGGCCTCCTTGTGACAGGAGTGCTCACCGCCAGTTCGCGACTTGGCTATCTGCGCGATGAGCAAAATCTAACGAACCTCCAGACCAAGCTCACTGCCTCGGCACTCGGCATCGCCCCGGTCGACTTGGAGCGTCGCCTTGGCCAAGCGGCCGCGGCGGCTGGCGAAGCTTCAAATCCCGTCGCGACCTTCCGTCAGGTCATCGCTTCGTCGATGGCGCCAGGGGGACCATTCGCGACCGCATCGCTGGTTCTCGTGCGCAATGGGCAGGTCCAAGTGCTGACACGCCTCGGAGCCCAACCGATCGAGAGTCCCACTGGCAAAGCAGCTTCAACGCTGTTCAGGCGAGCAGCGAAATCCGCTTCCTTCGTCACCACCAGAGTCGTAGGGAAAGGGCAACAAAGATTCGGCTATCTGATGCCATTTGTCGCGCGGGGCGGGACCTACATCGCCTCCGCCGGGCAGGCCTTGCCAGGCAGTCGCAAAATAGTCATTCCATCAAGCTCGCCCGACGCCGATCTCAATATCGCAATCTATTTCGGTCGAACGACGAACTCACCAGCACTTGTCGAAACCAATGCCTCGCACTTGCCGCTCGCCGGCACCGTCTCTACGGCCATCGTGCCCTTCGGATCCAGCGTATTGACTCTTGTCATCTCACCGACAAGCCCGCTGACTGGACGATGGACAGAATACCTTCCCTGGGGCGTTCTCGTGGTCGGCATGCTCTTGACGATCGGTCTGGTCGCAATGACCGAACGGCTGGTCCGGCGGCGTGCCTACGCCGAACAACTCGCCGAAGACAACCGGCGCCTGTATGGAGAGCAGCGGAACACGTCGCTGATGCTGCAGCGCTCCCTCTTGCCCAAGGCGCTACCCACGATCGACGGAGTGGAGTTCGCTGCTCGCTACATCCCCGGGGAGTCCGGTATTGAGGTCGGCGGGGATTGGTACAGCGCAATAGCAATCGACGATCATCGGTTCGCGTTCGTCGTAGGTGACGTGTCGGGCAGAGGGCTGGCAGCGGCGACGATTATGGCAGGACTTCGCTATACGATTCGAGCTTACGCCTCACTTGCCTACAGTCCCGCCACAATCCTTGAAATGGCTTCGAAAGAGATCAGTATCGACTCCGATGGCCACTTTGCAACCGTTCTCGTCGGCCTGGTCGACAATTTTCGACGCGAAGTCACGATCGCGAACGCGGGTCATCTTCCCGTCCTGCTTGTCACTAGTGAAGGGAGCGAGTTCGTCCATGGCCCGATCGGTGTTCCGCTCGGAATTGGAGCGCCCCCTTATGAGGCGGTGACATTTCCTATTGCTCCGAACTCGACGCTGATTGCTTACACAGATGGCCTCGTTGAGCGGAGACGTGAAGGCCTAGATGTCGGCATGGAGCGGCTGCGCAAGGCGGCATCAGTCGGAGCTTCCTGGGCAGATGATCTTCTTGCGAGCATCGTCGACGATCTTCTGGGCGACCGGATCTCCGAGGACGACACGGCCATCTTGGCAATTCGATGGCTCCACTGACCGGTCGGCATGGCAAAGGCCGAGGTACCCCGGCCGGTGGTGTGCGTACCAGTGCCATCTATCAAGACCCACAAAACGGCCAGGGACGGGGGCTTCCCTTCACCTCTGGAACCGGTAACCAACCCATTGCCAATTCCTTGGCCAGAGTGCCGATCGAGTGCTCCGCACTCTGATTGCCAGCGACCCCAGCCAGCGCGTCGATCTGGGAGCGCACGAATCAATGACCTCACCATCACCAGGGTGGTACCGCGCCGCGCCGGCGTAGCGAATACCCCAGCGCCAAGCCGGTCGCGGAGTTCGTCGACCAGCGCACTGATCCGCTGCGATACCAAAGGTCGACGACATCGGCGAGCGTCGGAGCGCCTCTTGTTCGGCCGACCTTGCCGGGATTGGAGTCTCAGCACTTCGGTCCAGCCCGTTGCGCTTGTCGACCTGCTTGCGTATCTGGAGCAGTCCCGCCATCTATGAGATCGGCGCGGTTTGACAACGTAGCGCGAGGTGATCGCCGCGTACGCTCGCGTCCGGGGCCTGCGCCCCCGCCGCATCATCGACATCCCGTGGCTCACGCTGCTCGAGCCCGTACACCGCTTAGGACGTCAGGGCAGCTCTGAGGGCTGCACGGTGGCCAAGCTCGCTTCTGTGGCTTCCTCGGTGATATCCAGTATCTCGCTCCCTGCCCGCACTACGGACGTGGCTACCCGGAGGCGGTGGCCCACGGTTGCACGTTCAACTTCGGCAACTCCCGCTTCTTTATCCGCGCCGTCGCGGATTTCGGGACCTTGGACCTTGGACCTGGAGCTGCGAGCTCGTCGGTCCGCAGACGAGACCACGATGCGACGGACGAACGCGGGATGGCTCGCATCACGGCGGGATTCAATCGGCTTTCGTCCAGGTCTGTAGGGTGGGACGTGTCAGCCGTAAGTGTTCCGCCGTCCCCTTCACGAAACGAGGTACCGTGACGCTCACCGGCCAAGCACCCGGTCAACCTCGCTCGGCCACCCCGGCCGCGCGGGCCGTGGACCTGCGCAAGACCTACGGCACCGGGCAAGCGACGGTGCACGCATTGGCCGGCGTCGACGTAACCTTCGAGCACGGGCGGTTTACCGCCGTCATGGGTCCGTCGGGCTCGGGCAAGTCGACGCTGATGCATTGCATGGCTGGCCTCGACCGGCCCACCTCCGGTCAGACCTTCGTCGGCGACGTCGACGTGGCGAGCCTGGACGACAAGGGCATGACGCAGCTACGCCGCGACCGGATCGGTTTCGTGTTCCAATCGTTCAACCTCGTGCCCACGCTGACCGCGGGCGAGAACATCACGCTGCCGGTGGACCTGGCGGGGCGCAAAGTGGACCGCGAGTGGTTCGACTACCTGGTGGCTGCACTCGGCATCGTGGACCGTCTCTCACACCGGCCGAATGAGATGTCGGGGGGCCAGCAGCAACGCTGCGCCTGCGCCCGCGCCTTGATCAATCGGCCCGACCTGATCTTCGCCGACGAGCCCACGGGGAACCTGGACTCGAACTCCTCGGCTGAGATGCTGGCCTTCCTGCGACGCTCGGTGACCGAATTCGGCCAGTCCATCGTGATGGTCACCCACGACCCGCGCGGCGCCGCCTACGCCGACCGTGTGGTCTTCCTGGCTGACGGCAGCATCGTCGACGAGCTGTACGGGCCGACCGCCGACACCGTGCTGGAACGCATCCGGACGCTTGGCGTCTGAGATGTGGCGTGTCACTATCAAGGGCCTCCTCGCCCACAAGCTTCGGCTGGTCCTGACAGCGCTGGCCATCGTGCTCGGTGTGACCTTCATTGCCGGGACGTTTGTGCTCACCGACACGCTGCACAACACGTTCAACACGCTGTTCGGGAACATCTACCAGAACATCGACTTCCAGGTGCGCGGAGTGGCTCAGCTCGGCAGTGGCGGCACGGCGACGCGGAACCCGATCCCACAATCGCTCGTCGCCAAGGTTCAGGCCGTTCCAGGCGTAGAGGCGGCGGGTGGCTCGGTGACCGGGTACGCCCAGTACATCGCCCCCGACGGCAAGGCCATCTCGACCGGGGGGGCGCCCACCCTCGGCCTCTCCTTCGACCCCAACCAGCAGATCTCCGAACTCCGCCTCGTGCAGGGCACCCAACCGACGACGCCCGACCAGGTCGTCATGGACCTCGGCACAGCGCAGAAGTACGGCTTCAAGGTCGGACAGCGGGTGCGCATACTCTTGGAGGGACCGACCCGAACATTCACCATCGTCGGCCTGGCGCGTTTCGGGTCGGCCGACAATCTGGCCGGGGCCACCCTGGCCGCTTTCGACACCCCCACCGCCCAGGTGCTCCTGGGCGACCTGGGCAAATTCGATACGATCAACGTCGTCGCCCAGCCCGGCATCGACAAGGCGGCGGTGCAGCGCGCCATCGCCCGGGTATTGCCACGCGGCGTCGAGGTAGTCACCGGTCAGACGGTGGTCAACGAGGCGACCAGCGCCATCGGCCAGGCCCTCGGCTTCTTCAACACGGCGTTGCTCGTCTTCGCCTTCATCGCGCTCTTCGTGGGCGGCTTCACCATCTTGAACACCTTCTCCATCACGGTGGGCCAGCGCACTCGGGAGCTGGCCCTCCTGCGTATCGTTGGAGCCAGTCGCCGGCAGGTGTTCCGCTCCGTCCTCGGCGAGGCAGCCATCGTGGGGTTCGTGTCGTCGGTCATTGGCCTCGGGCTGGGGGTGCTGGCGGCCATCGGTCTGGAGAAGTTGCTGAGCGGGTTCGGAGTCACGCTGCCGTCGGGGCCGCTCGTGTTCGAAGCGCGCACGGTCATTGTGTGTATCGTGGTTGGTCTAGGCGTGACCCTGGTGTCGGCCATCACCCCGGCCCGCCGCGCGGTGAGAATCGCCCCGGTGGCGGCGGTCTCGGACCAGCAGGCCGAGGACGAGATTTCCCTACGTCGGCGCTTCATCCGGGGCGGCGTCATCACGGTCGCCGGTGTGGGCTTGCTGGCACTGGGGTTGACCCAGCCGGCCATCGCCCTAGTCGGCCTCGGCGCGGTGCTGATCTTCGTTGGCGTGGCCATGTTGGCTCCGGCGTTGGCACGACCCATGGCGAGCGTCCTCGGGGTCCCGCTGGCTCGCCTGCTCGGGACCTCTGGCCGGCTCGGCCGCGAGAATTCCATGCGTAGCCCGCGGCGCACGGCCCAGACGGCGTCGGCCCTCATGGTCGGACTCGCGCTCGTTTCGGCCATCGCCGTGTTCGGAGCCTCGCTGTCACGTTCGGCCACGAGCAGCGTCGACAACGCCATCAGCGCGAACCTGATCGTCTCGCCCACCAACAACACCGGAAACGGCAACTTCAGCCAGACCGTGCCCCAGGTGGCGGCGGCGGTCCCCGGCGTCATCGCCGTCACGACCGTCTACGGCGATCAGTTCAAGTTCCGCAACTCCCTCGAGTCGATTCTCGCTATTGGGACGCAGCACATAGACCAGACGGTGATCTTGAACATGACGGCAGGAAGCACTCGGGCACTGGCCGCCGGCGACCTGCTCATCGACACGACGACGGCGAACGCCGACCACCTCTTGGTCGGCCAGCGCGTCCCCGTGAAATTCGCGCTCACCGGGCCCACCACCATGCGCATCGGGGGGATCTACCAGCCGAATGCCTTGGTAGGGAAGTACCTGGTCAGCCAAGCATTCTTCCTCCGCCATTTCCAGAACCCGCTCCCCGGTGCCGTCCTGCTCAAGACCGACGGCAGCCCCGGTGTCGAGGTGGCAGTCCAGCACGCGCTGGCGTCCTACCCCAACGTGAAGGTCCAGTCCCGGTCGCAGTTCGAGGCGTCGCAGTCGGCCCAGGTCAACCAGCTGCTCGGACTGGTGTACGCGCTGCTGGCCCTAGCCGTGATCATCGCCCTCATCGGCATCGTCAACACGCTGATGCTCTCGGTGTTCGAGCGCACCCACGAGATCGGATTGCTGCGTGCCGTCGGCATGAAGCGCCGGCAGATCCGCGCCATGATTCGCTCCGAGTCGGTGATCCTGGCTGTCTTCGGCGCCATAATCGGCATTGTCGTCGGAACGGGCCTGGGCATCGCCCTCGTCTCTGCGCTCCACTCGCAAGGCATCACCGACACTGTGGTGCCGATCTCGAACCTCGTGATCTTCATTATTTTGGCCGCGCTGCTCGGCTTGCTGGCAGCTAGCTGGCCGGCCCGTCGGGCCGCTCGAATGGACGTACTTGCCGCCATCGCCGCCGACTGATCGGCAGACGTCCTGAGCGATCGGCAAGCGAGGGACTCTCGTACCGCATCGCGAGAGGGTCTTGCCCCATCTCCGTTACATCGCAGTCCGTCACTGACGTTGGGAATCAATCAAGCCCCTGGTTTCCAACAACCCCGATCGTGCGAACTCGATCGGGAAACAAAGAACCCAGCGCTCGTCGAGTTCTCGATCATTTGAACGCCGATCCAGGACCTTGCTCAGCCCGCCCGCTCATACTCGTGGATCAACCCGCCGAGCCGGTGCCCCCATAGGCACCAGCTCGGCCGGACGAAGCGCAGGTCCGGTACACTCGTCCTCGGAGAGATGGTGCAGGGCAATTGTTGGCCGATCCGCTGGTGGGGCCGATGATCCTCGCAGCGACGGACGTCGCTTTGCAAGACATGCTCGAGGTGGCACTCGTTGAGCATGGGGAGCTGGTGGAGCCACTCTGAGTCGAGCCACGCTGAACACAGAAGCTGACTCCTCTCAGCAAGAGGGGCCTCTCGTTCGCCCAAGAATCATCGAAGGCAATCAAAGGCCTAGCATGATCGCCGGCGCCTCCGCTGGACCCGGTACGACGAGTACCTCGAGTCCGTGCTCGAGTCCGTGCCCATACGACGAGTATCTGTCCATGGCGGTCAGCCTCAAGCGCTCGGTCCGGCGCAGCGGTAAGTTCTCTTCGGTCCGCACAATCGGAGGTGAAGATGAAACCCGAGCCCCATCCCGACGAAGCCAATCGCTTCTTCTTCGAAGGAGGGAGTGACGGGCGGTTGCGGATTGCCCGATGCCAGTCGTGTGGCTACTACGTCCATCCACCCAGCATTGTCTGCCCTCGCTGCCTGGACGAAGAGCTGGTTCCCGAGCCGGTCAGCGGCCGCGGCACGCTCTACTCGTGGGTGGTGGCGCGCCAGGCCTTCGCCACTGCGTTTCTCGATGAGCTCCCCTACGTCCTGGCCATGGTCGAACTCGAGGAGCAGCCCGGCCTGCGGGTACTCACCAACATCGTTGGCGTGCCGAAGACCGGTGAGGGTCTTGAGATCGGCATACCAGTCGAGGTGACCTTCGAACGACGCGGCGAGTGGTACGTGCCCATGTTTCGTCCGTCCGCAGGGGTGCCCGCATGAGCAAGCTCTCGAGAGATGTGGTGGTCGTCGGCGTCGGGTACTCCCAGGTCGCCCGCTCGGGCACTCACGACATTCGCCGGTTGACGCTCGATGCGACCCGGCTCGCCATCGAGGACGCGGGCCTGCAACCAAACGACATCGATTCGATCATCAACTACCAGTTCGGGGGCGATTCGCCGAACTCCACCGCGACCCAGCGCATACTCGGTATCGACAACCTCGTCGTCTTTAACGACATCATGGGCAGCGGTCCGTCCGGTCTGGCATCGGCAATGGACGCCGCCATGGCGATCGCTTCGGGGGCCTGCGAGACCGTTCTCGTCTACCGATGCATCACCCGCGAAGCAGGCCACACCGGTGCTATCCGGGACTCGCCGCTGGCGATGGGTGGGCCCGGTCAGCTGACCGACGTCTACGGCTTCGGGGGCGGCCTCATCCAGAGCATGGGCCTGCGCAAGCGGCGCCGAGTCGCTGAGCTCGGCGGGTCCTACGAGGACTACGGTCAGATTGCCGTCAACGCCCGCAAATGGGCGGCACTGAACAAACGGGCGGTTTTGCGGGACCCGATGACGATGGACGACTACATGAGCGGGCGGCCGATCGCCGAGCCACTCTTGCTCTTCGATTGCGACTACCCCGTCAACGGGGCGTGTGCCGCCATCCTCACCACCGCCGAGCGGGCCGCCGACATGGCCCAGACGCCGATCCACGTGGACTCGATGGCCTACGGAACAGGATCCAATCCCGACTGGCTGTACGCCGACGACTTCCTTTTCGGCGGGACCATCCCGTGCGGTCAGCGCCTCTGGGAGCAGGCATCGGTGCGACCCGAGGACGTTGATACTGCCCAGCTCTATGATGGTTTCACTCACATCACGATCTCGTGGATCGAGGCCCTCGGCCTGTGCGGCATTGGTGAGTTCCACGACTGGGTGGACGGGGGTGCCCGCATCGGCCCTGGCGGCGCCATGCCGCTCAACACGACCGGAGGACAGCTGGCTGAAGGACGTCTCCACGGCCTCGGATTTCTCTGTGAGGCGGTGCTCCAGCTCCAGGGTCGCTGCGGCGAGCGCCAAGTTCCCGACGCCCGTGTGGCGTTGGTCGCCAACGCCCATGGTCCCCAGTCCGGGGCGATGGTTCTGCGACGCGATTGACCAGGGTTCTCAGACGACGGTCGATTCGCACCGAGTTGTCCGGCGGTAACTTGCGCGCAACCGACTTCGGTTCACTCGAACGTGCAACCCGCCTCTTCAGCCAGGCCAGCCTCTTCGTGTACGGGGCCGGTACCCTGCAACCTGGGTTGGGACTTCCGGCCAACGGCCCACACGGAAGTGTGTTAAACAATGTTGCAGTTGGGCGTCAATCGACGTTCGGGGGGATCGAGTGGGTGATGCCACTCGATTAGGGGGGCAAAGCATGCGCACTGTGAACAAGCTTCTGGCGTTCGGGTCCGTGGTCCCGCTGGTCGTCTTCGGAGTGGGATCGACGGCCTCAGCGGCGTCTAGCGGGGCTCCGGGCGTTACCGACAAAACCATCACCATCGGCTTCGTCACCTCAGAGACCGGTCCCGCGGCGGCGTCGTTCTCCGACAGCGCGGGGGCCGCGGAGGCTCGCTTCGCCCTCCAGAACGCCCACGGAGGCGTGGACGGCCGCCAGCTCAAACTGGTGGTGAAGGACGATGAATCGAGCCCCACCACCGCCGCCACGGTGGCCTCTGAGTTGGGGACATCACCCAATGTGTTCGGCATCATCGAAGACTCGGCTATCGATGAAGACTTCGAATCAGGAGACAAAGTCCTCGCTCCACTGGGCGTACCGGTGACGACGTGGGGATCAAATACCCTTGATTCGAATGTATTTGACGCCTACGGGGCAAACCTTCCGGGTTTGGGCGGAACACTCGCTGGGGCAACCTACGCCTACAACGACGTTGGTCCACTGTTGAAGTCGATCGGCGTCACGAAGCTCGCGGGGATTACCTACAGCAGCATCGGCGCGGGCTTTCTCGAAGATTTAAAGATGTTAAAGGACGAGAACGGGATTGCCACCTGCTACACCGATGTCAACGTTCCGATCGGGGGCGTCAACTTCACAGTCGATGCGTTGGGAATCACCCATGCGGACTGTAACGGCGTGTACGTGTCGGCGGTGGACAGCACCGACGTTGCGGTCGGTGAGGCTCTCAAGAACGCAGGCAGCTCGGTCAAGGGGCTCTATGCCACCGGCTACGACCAGGAAGTGCTGTCCCAACCGTTGTCGACCGCAGCCCTCAATGACGGGTACTTCACAGCAGAAATCAACATGACGAACCCGAACTCAGCCACCGAGACAATGCTAAAGACGATAAAGAAATACGACACTAGTTACACGGGTGGTTTGCCGGACATCGGCTCGACGTTTGGCTACGTGTCCGCAGACCTCATGATCAAGGGGCTGGAAATGGCCGGGGCCAACCCGACTCGCTCGTCGTTTATTTCCAACCTTCGGAAGCTCAGTAGCTACGACGCTGGCGGGATCATTCCCGACACGCTCACCTACACGCACTTTGGAACGGTGGCAGGTCTGCCAAAGACTCAATGCACCTACGGCCTGCAATTGCGATCTGGGAAATACTATTCCCTCAATGGCGCAAAGCCGTTCTGCGGAGGGCTGGTCAAGCTCTCCGGATAAGGACGGGGGTGTCCTGGGTCTGGTCATGCCGATGGGGGCGCTGGAGAGCCGAGCCAATGCCCCCATCGGCATGATTCCCGGTGACACGTTCGATCCTCTCGCACATGACGCCGAGTCTGCGCTGGAGACGAAGACCCAGGCGCCCGAGGACCAGGTCAGGTCATCCGTCGACCGGACGTGAGCATCCGTGCCGGGCCACCCGCTGATGGCTGGCAACTTGACTTTCAGGTGGCCAGTGGATGAGGCACGCGAGGGACCGGCAGCTGTGGCCGCCCCTTGGACAGGCGCACGAGATCACCGCCGCTGCGGATCACTCGCAGCTCGGACTAACGGCACCCAGAAGAAATCCGACCAGCCACGTCGATCGCCTGCTCGAAGGCTGAACTGAAGTCGGTCCGCCGTCATCGGGTGGGGGCGACAGTCGCCCCTGCCTTGTGACGGCGGCGACGCCGTGTGAACACCACAATCAGAAGCGTGCTCATCGAGAGGCCGACGATCAGGATAAGAATGTCGGTCGTGGAGTGGTGGCCGGTGGACACACGCCCGACCCCGTAGGCAGTGGCGGCGACGGACACGGAAAATCCGACGGACGCGATGAAGTTCCACACGGCGAACTGATTTCGCTGCATCTTCGCAGTCCCCGAGATGAATGCCGGAGTGAAGAAGACCGCCAGGCGGCCCCATTTTGCATAGGCCCGCTCGCCGTTGTCCATCAGCTTCTGGCGGCCGCGCTGGCGCTTGCCAGGACGTGCCAGGATCTGTCTCCCCCAGCGGAACCCGACGTGATAGCCGATCAACCCGCCCACCTCACCGGCGACGGATGCGGTGATCATCACGGCTGCGAGATTGAGGTTGCCCTGGCTCGCTCCGACGGCGGCGGCAGCAACCGCCGTGCTGCCGATCGCAGGCACACCGGCCCAGGAGGCCAGAACCGCCAAAAAAAGCAGACAATATTCCCACCAGCTGCTACTCCCCAAAGCGGAGGTCGTAGCCACGTGACTCCACAGTCCGACTACTCCGAACACCATGAGTCCCTCATGACCGTGGGCGGCAGGCCGGTCAAATCATCCCCCGAGGATGATGAGGGTTCGCACCAGATGCCGACGTGCGGCTCCTCGTTCAAGGTCGTGGCGATTGACGTGCGTATTCCACGTAGCGGAGGGCAGCGCCGTATCAAGAAGCAACAGCTCCACCAGGGACCACGTTGATCACCCGATCTGGCCCCACCCGGAGCTGCCCCCTGAGTGCGCCATCCCCGACCCCGGCAGCGCGAGATGTGGTAGCCCGGATCCGCTTCGCCCAGCATGACGGAGTGCCGTCAATCCGCCTCAGTGGCGACAAAGAGCGATTTGAAGATCTCACTCATTTCCGCAAGCTGGTAATGGGCCTGAAGGCCGCTCGGGTTGGGCAGGAGCCAAAGAAGGGCACCGCCGAGGAGCTCGGGCTGGCGGCCGATTACGGCTTGCGGTCGACGAAAGGCCGTCCGGAACGCCTGCAGTCCGAGCACCGCGACACAACGGGGTCGCAGCATCTCGACCTTGGCCTCGAGCTGCGTTGCACCTTCACGCAACTCGGCGACACTGAGTTCGCTGGCGGCGGTTGTGACCCGCCCCACCAGGTTCGTGATACCCACACCTAGCTCAGGCAGAGTGTGCTGCTCGATGGGCAAGAGAACGGACTCGGTGAACCCACCAGCACAGAGCAGCTTCCAGAACCGGTTCCCCGGCCGCGCAAAATGCAGGCCCACGTCGCCCGAGAGCGTCCCGGGATTGATCCCGCAGAACAGCACGCGCAGCCCCGGACCAGCGAGATCGGCGAGAGCCTGATCCATATAGTGAGAACATACGCGTTAGCCGAGGTCCTATGGGCACAGAACTGCGAAGCCAAGCGCTATTGACCATCCGGACCAGCCCGGCACTGCTCTCTGGCTACCGGTGGGCGTTGACCGTCCCGGGGAACGAGGCGTGGACGTCGGCACTGTCGGGTTCTCACCGAACGGCCAGACGCTCTGCCATGGGCATCAGCACGGGCAGATGCTCCAGATCGGCTGGCCACAGTTTCCTCCGCAACGAAGGCGGGGCTCCAAAGAACAAGCCGCACGATGAGGTCGTCGACGGCTGACCATAGACGTTCGATGGTTGGCGGACTCCGCTGCCGTATCGCGGAGCGTCGTCAAGTGATCGTCTTTACGTAGGGCGATGCCATTTGGCTCCAGAAGGCAGCCCCGAATTGGCTGTCGCCTCGCTTGACGACGTGGACGTCGAGGGGCAACACACCGCCGCCATTCCTTTGTTACCATCGTTCCCATCTCACTACGTCGCCGAGATCGCGCTGGCCGGTCCGTAACTCGGGCCGGGACCGCTCGCCGGGCGTTGGGTGGCCAACGGCGATGGCACCGATGGGTCGATAGCCTCCTGGCACACCGAGAGCATCCATGAGCGCCTGCTCGCCCGCAAAGATCCCAAAGAACAGGGCGCCCAGGCCCAGGTCGACCGCGGTGAGCAGGATCATCATCACACCGAAGCCCGTGTCGATATCCCAGTAGGGTGCCGGCCACTCCGCCTCGCTAGCGAGTGGCGTATGAACCTTGTCGGGCAGCGCGTAGCGATCGAGATACGCCTGCTTGTGAGCGAGCGGGACGATCACCACGGGAGCTCGCGTCAGCGGCACGGATTCGGACTCGCCTCGCCAGTCCGGACCGCTGGTCGTCTCCCAGAACAGTCGGCGTTGGCCCGGGTCGGTTAGCACGATGAAAGCGAAGCCCTGGCTGTACCCGGCTGAGGGTATGCGAGTCGCGTTGGCCATGAGTTGATCCAGAACATGGCGAGCGACGGGCTCTTCCGAGAAGTCCCGCACCATTCGCCGCCGCAGAACCACATCTTGAAACTCCATGGACCGCACCGTACCTGGGTACAGCCGACCTGGGGTGCGACAGCCCTCGAGCGCTGCTGCCACCGGCTCGGCTGCGTCGTAGTGCCGTCTGATGGCCGCCTCCCGGCCACCACGCACTCGACGAACAAGGCATAACGACCACACGGTTGAGCAGGTCCCCGAGCTGAATGCCCTCGGGTGACAGGCTCAATCTCTGGACCGCTGATGGGACTGGGCCTCGGCCGGGTGGCGCGATGGACGGGCGTCCACCGAGGGCGGCCACCCCTTTGCGCTCCGGTGCCAGTTTCCAAGCGCTCAGGTGAGGATGACCTTCACGGCTTCTCGCCGATCCGCTCGGGTGTCACCATCTGGTTCATGACGACCAGCCAGCTGGCCGACGCAAACGCCAACAAGCCGTCTTGCTCCCCCGGCCACGCCAGCCGAGGCCACGCGCCGGTGAATGGCTGCGAAACCTCGAAGGAAACCTCTTGGAGCTCGACCACCGCCACCGCTACCGCCACCGTCACCGGCACGGTCGGGTGTCTGTCGGATAGAGTTCGATCGGAGGAGCCTTGGGGATGCCGATGCGCTGCGCCGTTTGCTTCCAATACTCTGCCGTCCTCGACAAGGGCGCCCGGCTTGACCCGCGGTTCGTTGTTTCTACTCATCGATGAGCACAGGAGCGTCACATGACGACCAAAGCGGCCTTCTCGCCAGAGGAGTGGAAGGTAGTTCTCGAGGGGCCCC
This sequence comes from uncultured Acidimicrobiaceae bacterium, assembly GCA_963794215.1. Classification (GTDB taxonomy): domain Bacteria; phylum Actinomycetota; class Acidimicrobiia; order Acidimicrobiales; family RAAP-2; genus DATKRB01. The sequence goes on from CAWCCQ010000001.1 coordinate 604,771, forward strand.
CGAGCGCCGGCCTGATCGTGATCACCGCAGCGCATGGAGGCATGTTCCGCGAAACTTTGGCGATGTCAAAGGCGTACGTCGAGGCGCGCGCGGAGCACGGAGAGAGCGAGCTTCTCGACGAGATCGTGGCGGAGAAGCCGACCGCAGACCATACGAGATATCACTCCCCTGAGGAGCTTAGGGCGCACGGACTAGAGCACTTGCGCAACGCAGCGGCGCTGATCGAGAGCAAGGCGACGATCGAGGAACTCGGTGGCTACCGGCGCTTCGTCCTCAACTTGGCACGCAAGGTGGCCGACGCGCATCGAGAGGGTGGACAGAGTGTGAGTCCAGCTGAGACCGAGGCCATTGCTGAGATCGCCACGGCGCTTGGCGCAAGCGCCTCCTGACAAAGCAGAATCGCTAGATCGCCTCTTGGCCTGCAAGACTTTCCCGTTGCAGCCTCTCGCACCGATACTCAGCACCTAGCGCTTCTCGGCGCGGAAGTGCGGAGGCCTCAACTTCCTACCTTGGTGGGTCGTCCTCAGTAACCCACGGTGACGGAATCCGCCCTGGACCCACTGACACCCGCCGTGGGTTCTGGTTCGAGCACCGGCCGCCGATCCGGACGGGTGCGCGAGCCGTCGTTCAGGCAGGCAGCGGATCGCCGTTGGTGGTCAGAGGCCGATGGTGGTGGGGAGATGGCGAAGTCGTGGGGTCTACGGGCGGAGAGAGCGATTCCATTGGCGTGGGCGATCGCGGCGGTCACCAAAGCTGCAATACGACGTCGGCGCGACCGGCCGGAAACCGCAACACCAGCGACCGTCTGTCCGTGACTCCGGGTGCCGCGGCAATGAAGCCAAGGAGCTTGAAGCTGGCCTCGACTCGCTGCAAGCGGCCCTGACGACGAGCAGCTTCGGCCGCGTAGATGGGGTCCCGTCGCAAGCTTGGCAAGGGTGATCGCGCGACCGAGGACTCGTCGAGCAGGGCGGAACGGACCGGGCCGCTTCGAGGACGGCGCGCTGCTCCATCTGAACCGACTGTCTGCCGCCGCCTGAGTATGCTCTCGGGCGTGAATCCGGTTGCCTTCGTCGCTGACCTTGAACCTACCGTCCAGCGGTTGCTCGATCGGCACCTGGCCAGCGCAAAGGAATGGTTCCCCCACGAGCTCGTACCTTGGAACCGGGTCCGAGACGAGGTGGCCGCAGAGACGCGTGTCGCCCGGCAGGTGGAACTGGATGGGGCAGTGCGCAGCTCGCTGTTCGTGAATCTTCTCACTGAGGACAACCTGCCATACTACACAAGTACGATCATGTCCCTCTTCGGTACGGATGGTGCTTGGGGCGCCTGGGTACGGCGCTGGACAGCCGAGGAGGGGCGCCACTCGATCGTCCTCCGCGATTTCGTCACCGTTACTCACTCGCTCGACCTAGTCGCGTTGGAGCGGGCGCGTATGGCGCAGGTCGAATGTGGTCAAGTTCCCCTCCCGATCGATCCGCAGAGTGGACTGGTCTACGCGGCGCTGCAAGAACTCGCGACCCGGGTTGCGCATCACAACACCGGCAAACTGCTCGACGACCCTGCCGGCCGTGAGGTCATGAAGCGGGTGGCCTCCGACGAGAACCGGCACTATCTCTTCTACCGTGATCTCGCAGATGCCGCCTTTCAAATCGACCCATCGGGAATGTTGGTGGCGGTCGAACGCGAGGTACGGACCTTCGAGATGCCCGGAACTGGCATCCTCAACTTCTCCAACCACGCCAAATCGATCGCCCGGGCCGGCATCTACGACCTCCGAATCCACTACGAGCAAATCCTCTTGCCAGTTGTGCTCCGGCACTGGAACCTCGAAGCGCTCACCGGACTCACCTCGGAAGCCGAGCTCGCACGAGACTCGGTGTTCGAGTACATCGAACGTGTCGCTCAAGCCGGACAACGAATTGCGGATCGCCGAGAAAGGACCGCTGTTCTCGGCTAACGAGGGGCAACCGGTAACCCACGAGGAATCGGTTGTCGGCTGTGGCAGCGAATAGCCATTCACGAGGAGCTGGGCGAATGCAGATCGCCGCTGCCCATGCCGCCACATCGGCCACGCTCGACGATCGGTTCGGCTGGCTTCAGCCAGCACAAGAGGTTCAGTGCCCACTAGGCACGGGCGGGCGAGAGGCGTTCGCCCTGAGTGATCGCCCCACCTTGCCGGGTGTGGACCGAGCCCGGCGCGGGGTGCTGGCACGAGGGTCGCTCGAGGGGCTGACCCCCTTGGTCCTCGGCTCTGAGTCCCGACACACTTGGCAATGGAGGGTGAAGAGCCATGGGCAGGCTGTGACGCGGGCATGAGACGACAGCTGCCAGGTGCTGCATGGCCCCAATGAAACAAGGCCTGCACGTGGCGGGCTACCGCTACGGTGCCACATTCGCTACTCGGTGGGGTGGTTATCTTTCCCTGGTTCTCCTCATCGGCCTGGTGGGCGGCCTATCCATGGGCGCAGTGGCGGCGGCGCGGCGCACCCAGTCGTCGTTCGCTACCTACTTGGCGAGCACCAATCCGTCGCAGCTGGGCGTCACCGTCTTCGGAGGGATCGGCAACGGGGGTGGAAGCGCACCGATCTACTCGTCATCGGCGCTCCAGGCCATCGCTCACCTGCCAGGCGTACGGCACGTCGAGGCTGCCATTCCCATCGCTGCCGCCCCGGTGGCCCCCGATGGGGCCCCGCGCCTCAGCGGCATCAACGACATCCAGCCAGTCGCCAGCGTCGACGGCCTGTTCTTCGACCAGGATCGCCTGGCCGTCACCGCGGGGCGAATGGCCGACCCCGATCAGCCTTACCAGATCGTAATGACTGCGTCAGCGGCGCGCCTGCTTGGCGTTCACGTGGGCGAGGTGATCCCCTACGGCGTCTATACCGAGGACCAGCAGACGCTACCTGGCTTCGGCACCGCCAGCGTCCCACCTCATATCCGCTTCGATGTCATTTTGGTGGGCCTCGTCCAAGAGAGCAATGCCATTGTCCAGGACGACATCGACCGCTTCCCGACGTTCGTTTTCTTTACCCCCAGCCTGGGCCGAAGGATCGTGGCCGACGGAGGGCAAGAAGGGGCCATTACCTACGGGCTCCAACTCGACCACGGAAATGGCGACGTCAATCTGGTGGAGCGGGAGTTTGCCCGCGCCGCGCCGCTAGGCAATACCTACGGATTTCACGCCATCGCACCGGTCGAGTCCAAAGTCGATCGAACGGTCAAGCCGGTGACCATCGCCCTTGGAGTATTCGGCGGGGTTGCCGCCCTCGCCGCCCTACTGATCGGCCTTCAGGTCATTTCCCGTGAACTTCGTGCCGTCGCGGAAGAGTCCTCGGTGCTACGCAGTCTCGGTGCCGGACCGACGACGATCGCCGCTGACACTCTTGTCGGCATCCTCGCCTCGATCGTGGTGGGGTCGTTCCTTGCCGTCGCCGTCGCCGTCGCGCTGTCGCCCTTCTCACCGCTCGGTCCCGTCCGCCCGGTCTATCCCGATTCGGGCATCGCCTTCGACTGGACGGTCCTCGGTCTCGGCCTCTTCGTCCTGGTGGTCAGCCTTGGCGCGATCGCCCTCATTCTCTCGTACCTCGGGGCACCTCATCGCGTTCTGCGACGTTCGCGAGCCGCGCCTGGGAGGAACATCAAGGCGGTGCAGGCAGCCGCGTCGGCAGGATTACCCCCACCAGCACTGATCGGCATGCGCTTTGCGCTCGAATCGGGGCGGGGCCGCACCGCGGTGCCGGTCCGTTCGGCCATGCTCGGGGCCGTTCTCGCGGTGGCGCTGGTTGTGGCCACCCTCACCTTCGGGAGTGGCCTGCAGTCGCTCGTGTCGCATCCCGCGCTCTATGGGTGGAACTTCAGCTACCTGCTCAACGCCAGCAACACGACGCCTCCCCAAGCACTCTCCCTCCTCGACCACGATCCCGATGTTGTCGCGTGGGACGGCTACGACTACACCGATGCCGAGGTCGACGGCCAAGGCGTTCCGTTTCTCTTCGAAGACGGCCACTCCGCGACCAAGGCTCCGATCAGTCCGCCTATCCTTGCCGGACATGCGGTCGACAGCACCAACCAGATTGTCCTCGGCGCGGCGACCCTGGCCCAGCTACATAAGCACATCGGCGACACCGTGGTCGTAACCTACGGCACGCCAGGAAACCCCGTGTACGTGCCGCCGACACACCTCGTCGTCGTAGGCTCAGCCACCATGCCTGCCGTGGGCTACTCCAGCGTCATCGACGACCACACCTCCATGGGGACGGGGGCGCTCATGTCCGATGCTGCCTTGCCCACCACGTTCAAGCAAGCGTTATCCAGCTCAGATCCCACGCTCAATGGACCCAACCTCGTCTTCGTTCGGCTGCGCGAGGGCATCCCGGCAGCGGAAGGGCGGACCAACCTGCAACACATCGCCACCGCCGCTAACAAGGTCTTCGCCGACGTTCCCAATGGCGCCGGTCAGGGCGACACGGTCTCCGTCGTCGGCGTGCAGCGTCCCGCCGAAATCGTGAACTATCGGACCATAGGCTCGACCCCAGCGTTGCTGACCTCCGCGCTCGCCACCGGCGCCATCGTTGCGCTCGGCCTCACCCTGGCAACGTCGGTCCGAAGGCGGCGGCGCGACCTGGCCATGCTGAAGACTCTTGGCTTCACCCAGCGACAGCTCATGGCCGCGGTGTCATGGCAGTCGTCAGTCGCAGCAGTCATTGGGATCGTGATCGGCATACCACTCGGGATCGTCGTGGGGCGATGGCTCTGGATCCTCTTTGCACGCCAAATCTACGCCGTTCCCCAACCCAGCGTTCCAGCCCTATCGGTCCTGCTGGTCTCGGTGGGCGCTCTCGCCCTGGCCAACATCGTTGCCGCCCTACCGGGGCTGGTCGCGGCGCGGACGCCGACGGCACTGCTGCTGCGGGCTGACTGAGTCGTCGTTCTCAGACGCGGGTGGCCGAAGCCACGAAGGGCGCCGCACGTCCTGCTCGTGACCGCCGAATCAACAAGCGGACCGAGCGCGCTCCTCCCATGGCTCTCGGAGCCGTTGTTGACCGTTACCAAGTCGTGGACGCATCCACAACGCCGGGCCCGCTGTCCCACGCTGGGACCACGCGGCCAAGTCTCCCGACGCCAGCGCGAGGCAGGCTCGGTCAACGGAGCGGACCACTGAGCCGGTCTGGCACTGAGCCGGTCTGCGCCGAGCTACCCGCCCGGCTCGAAGATGCGCTCGCTGGCCACGCGGCAGCCCGTACGACAAAGGCATCCAGCCAAGCCAGCGCAGGAAATACCGCTGTAGCAAACCGCCCGGTAGGCCCGGCAGCGCCCAATGAGGGGCCGAGATGAACGCAAGTGCCGACAGCAACCTGGGCTCCACAGTTCGATTCCCGGCCGGTCGGTTCAAAGCTGGTGTCCCGGTTCTCGGTTTCCGAGCCGCGACTCGCTTCGTCGGCGCGATCCAAGCCGACAGCAAAGGGACACGGAGTCATCCCCACCAGAACGACGTGGCGATGACGACGTAGAGGCCGACGAGACAACTGCCCTCGAGCCATGTCGACTCTCCGTCGAAGACCACCACTGCGGTGATCACCGCCGAGCTCACCAGGACGGCCAGCAACTCGGGCGGGAGCACCAGAGTCAGCCGCGCCCCTCCCAGTAACGGGGAGACCAGCACCAGCACCGGCATGAGCGCGAAGGCGATCATGACAGGGCTCCGCAAGATGACCGCCAGTGCATAGTCAGCCTTGTTCTTCGCAGCCAGCTGGATGCCGACGACGTTCTCTACGGCATTGCCCACGATGGCCACGACCACCAAGCCGGCAAACGCTTGGGACATATGGAGGACGGGCAGCGCCGGGGTGAGCGCTGCCACGAACCAATCGGAAACGAAGGCGGCAGCGATGCTCGATGCAAGAAGGACACCCAGTACGAGCTGGAGGGGCCACTTCGCGCCGCCGATCTCCTCAGTGGGGAACGGAAGGTGGTCTTTCAAAGCCGCCGGAATGGAGAGCACGAAGATGATCAGCAATACCACGGAGGCCACGCTGGACAAGGTGGTCTCGTGCTTGGTCACGGCCACGTGGAGATGGGCGGTGATCCCCGGCACCGACAGGATGGCCACCGCCAGGAGTAGGAGCAGAGCGACGCTCCGGGCCTCGGCAGCAGCGAACCGCTGCGTGCCGTGTTGGACACCGCCAACGACGAAGGCGAGGCCGAGAATCAGAAGAACATTGGCCAGGATCGAGCCCACCAGGGCGCTCTGCACCACCCCCAGAAGGCCAGCCCGCAAGGCGAAGATACTGAAGAAGAGCTCAGGAAGGTTGCCCAGGGCCGCCTGCACTAAGCCGGTCGATCCCGGCCCGAAGCGGTCTGAGAGATGGTCCACACTGCGTCCGACGACGCCGGCCAGAACGCCGAGAGCAACGGCCGAGACGACGAAGGGTGCGACGGGCCCGACCTTCTCGTGCGCCAGCGCCCCACTCGCCGCCGTCAGGACGATCGCCGCAACGAAGAAGCGGATGTCGCTTCGGGACAGCGGGCCTGCGGCGCCGCCAAGACGCTTCATGCGTGCGGAGGCTAACGGGCGGTCGAACCTGGCGTCAGACTCTCGTCTCTGGCGGCCTGAACCATCGGCGAGCCGGGCACGCTGGGGGTTGACCTACCCGAGGTTACTGCCACGCGGGCGGGATCGCTCGGTGGGCGAACGGCGTCGACTGGCTCGACAATCAAGGCGTCCTGCACACGGTAGGACACGGCCTGCGCACCTGAGGGTCGAGGTCAGACGAGGGCGCGGGGCGCCTTGGTCGGGCGGCCGCCGCGCCGGAGATTACCGTCCGTGGGCGCCGCGCGGGGCCAAGGCCCTACCCCATCTAAGCCAAAGACTGATGCTGCGGCAGCCCCCTTGCTCGGGCATCAGGATGGGGATCGAAACTCACGGCTTCCACCCTCGGATTTTGGTCCTCTACTCTGTGACCTGCAGCTCACCGCTCGGCAGGTTCTGCTTGGACGAAGGGCTGGCTACCCGGTGTGACACAGGCTAACCTTTTGGTGGCAAAGCGGCCTAGGTGACCGCCAGGAAGGAACGTTGATGCCCGAGCGCATAATCTCCGCCGACTCTCATTTCGAAATCCCGCTCGACAAGATTGTCGGATACCTGCCGGACAAGTACAAGCAGGAGTACACCGACCACCGCGCCGCGACGTTGGCCGAGATGATGGCCGCACTGACCGAGCAAAGCACCACCCCGGCGCTGCGGAACAAGGCTGGCGGGATCTCCACGGTGGCTCAGGTCCCGAAGCTAAGTGCCCAGCCATACCCGGCCGCCGGTCGGGCGGGCGGGTCCGACCCGTACGAGCGACTCAAGGACATGGACATCGACAAGGTCGACGCCGAGGTGCTGTACCTGAACTTCGGCGATGTCGACGTCTTCTACGACCTTTCGAACGAGGCCTGCTCCGCCGGGTTCCAGGCGTTCACGTCTGCTGCCCTTGACGTCGCTGCGCCCGACCCCGACCGACTGGTTCCCGTCTACCCGCTACTGCTCCACGACATCGACCTGACGATCAAGGAGTGCCAGCGCATCGCCAACCAGGGCGGTCGAGCCGTGATGGTGCCTGCGTATCCGACGGACTTCAACCTGGCGCCCTACCACGACGAGATCTACGACCCGCTGTGGTCAGCGCTCGAGGACATGGAGATGCCGGTCAGCCAACACGTCAACCTAAAAAAGTCGGGTCGCGAGATCAGCACCTGGGACCCGACCCCGCCGAAGGCGATCATGCAGTCGTTGCCGCCCATCTTCATGGCGGAGCTCCTCGGTAGCTGGGTCCTGACCGGCATCTTCGACAGGCACCCGCGACTCAACGTGGTTCTCGTCGAGGCAGGCATCGGCTGGATTCCCTATTACCTGATGCGCCTCGACAAGATGCAGGAGCGCCACAACTGGGCGGGACGAGGCCTCGAGTTGCCCCGGAGGCCGAGCGAGTACTGGTTCTCCAACATGGCGGCTACCTTCGAAGAGGACGTTGTCGGCATGAAGCTCTTGGAGGAGCTGGGCGAGGACAACGTGATGTGGGCGACGGACTATCCACACCCGGACTGCACGTGGCCCGTGTCGCAGGACGTCCTCAAGGAGCAATTCGGGGGCTATCCGGAGGCGACCAAGAACAAAATCACTCACGAAAACGCAGCACGCCTTTACAAGCTGTAGGGCAACTGCTGCGACCACGGGTCGGGTCGTACGTGGCAATCCCGGCCGTTCCCCGGTTCCCTCACGCCTACCTGGCGGCCTAGCAGGCGAACGGCCACGGCTACAGTTCTCCGATCTGCATCTCGGGGTCCCTGGTGACCCTCCCATCTGGTGCTGTGCAACAAGGTGAAGCGGGCGCTCGCGCCACGTCGGCCCGGCGCTCGATGCGGACGCGCTCGATGAGCGCTGCCTTGGCAGATTGTCGACCGTCGCACCGTGGGCGGCCGGCGAAGATTGCCCAACGGATCGCGGCGAATGAGCCACCCCCAGTGGCGCTCGCCGCCTTCGCGGAAGGGTACAGGCAGCAGGGTTTGGCCCTGTGGAGGATGCGCGAGCGCTCGGGCGTCCTCGAGGCGCCGTCACGCAACGCTGCGGGCAAACTCCTGATGCAGGACGTGCGCGCCGGGATGCTTGCGAGCGCCAAATCGCCAGAGAGGAGGCACCGATGACCCACGACGCAGGAGACGTCTACCGCCGGGTGACCCAGGCGTTCACCACCGGGGATCACGCAACGCTCCACGAGCTGATTGCCGACGATGTGGTCTGGCACACTGACGACCTACAGGTGGGAGTCCCGTCGACCTTTCACGGCCGCGACGAGTTCTTCGCCGCCGCAGCGACACCCAACGAGCACATAGCAGGATGGGAGATCGTCCCCCACGTTGTGGTCTCTGACGGCAACACAGCCTTCAGCCATCAGATCGACCGTTTCAAGCTCAAGGACGGGAGCGATCTGGAGATCCACTTCCTCCTGCACGTCACGATCAACCAACGAGGCCAATTGCAAGACGTGTGGGAGTTCGGCCAGTCGGCGCTCCCCCACTAGCGGCTGCCTTCCGAGCGCCTCACCCAGCCGCCCGACACGCTAGGAGACATCCCGACCACGAGGAGGATCCGTGACGACGCCCGAGAAGCCGATCGACATCCGCACGGTGTCACCGGACGACTACTGGAAGGTATTCGAGAAGAAGTGGACCAGCCTCCTCAGCTACCGGTACCTGGGACGGATCAACGCCGGGCTCGACAGCAACGAAGGCGCCGAGAGCATGCTCCTGCGCCACGACATGCGCAACCCGCTGGGCGGGATCATGATGGCACCCCTGTGTATCTTCAGCCCTGAAGCCGGAGGGATGAACGACGACGAGTTCGTGCCCAACCCGGTGATTGCCTCGATGCAGATCCTCGACGACGCCAGAGACGTCAAGCGGCTACGGTCGTTCCCCGAAACGGTCCGCCTGGGCCGGCAAATGGGGTTCAGCAGAACGCTCATCGTGGACGAGGACGACCACTCCCGGGTGGTGGCCATATCGGAGGGCATGGGCGTCTCCCTCGGAGGTACGCCTGGTGACTACCAGAAGGTCGACAACCCGCCCATCGCGATCGAGGACTCACCCGAACTCCCGCCGCTGCACGAGGTCTTCGGCGCCTACCGAAGCGATGATGGGCTGTGGCGGCTCCCGCCTCTGAGCCTCGAGATGGCCTCTCCAGACGCCGCTCTGCACCTCGGACCTCAGCACATCGTCCTCGAGAGAGCCGCCGTCGAAGCCGCCGCGGCCCTCGCCGGTACGGACGATCTGCAGGCGGAGGCGTACCACTGCCAGTTCGCGGCCCGGGGGAAGGTCGGGCCGTTCAGAGCGACAGCCGAGGCCTTCCGAGGCAGTGGCGGTAGGGTCGGAGTCCGCCTGACCCTCAACGACGAGGGCAACGAGGACCGAGCGGTCACGAGCGCGTCGATCCTGTTCCGCACTGCCCGCTGAGGGCCGCTGAGGTCACGAACAGCCCCTCCGGGACATCCGGAGTCCTCGCGCCGCCAACACAACGGCCGTGTTGCGCCTGGGGATCAGCCGACGCCCGTTACCTGCGCCCGACGATGTCCGCGCTGCGGGCGGACCGGTGTCAGAAAGCCGAGTGGTGCACCCCTCCCTCGACTTCGATCCAGTCACCGCTCATGTAACCCGCGAGGTCCGAGCAGAGGTCGACAATCAGCAAGGCAATCTCTTCTGGTCTACCCATGCGTTGCGGCAGGGACCTTGAAGGTCTCCGCTGCCCACGTATGGCGCTCCTCGTCGCTCGTGAGCCCGAAGTTGTCGGAGTTGTACTCCACGACGACCGACGGTGTTGACCGTGATGCCGTATTTCGCGTACTCGTCGATAACCGTCTTGAGGAGCCCGACGGTGGAGGGCCGGGTCGCGTTCGCAATCGCGTGGTGGATCTGCCCAACAACCTCCTTCACCGTCGCCGAGGCGATGTGGACGTATCGCCCCCAGCCGGCCAGCTCATTGAGGGCAGCACTTCCTTGCAGCTGGGATCGTCTAAGTGCGGAACGAGGCCACGAAATATTCCGACTCGTCGATGTCGGCGAAATCGCCCGGGATCGTGAACTTGGTCTGGCCGGCGACGATCAATGGCGGCCCGAAGGGCGTCTCGGACCTCTGTTTCCGCCCTCTTGACGTCATCGAGCACCCCCGTGTCGGCGATCACGCCCATCGCGGTGCCCCCCCATGGCGCGAATGTCCTCCACCGTTGTATCGACGCTCTGTACTCCGCGCCACGACCGCGACGTTGCAGCCTTCCCCTGCGAGCATCGTCGCGGCGACCCGTCCCATGCCCTTACTCGCTCCGGTGAAGCAAGACCGCCTTCCCCAATATGCCCAGATCCATGGCCATCCTCTCAGCCGCCGCGCGGCATCACTGACGGGATGTCCACATACCCAGCTCGGCGCTTGAAATACCAGCGTCCGTCCCATCGTGCCAGCTCGTCGCGGTGGTGCCCGAGCATCCCCAGCTGCGGATGACCGCTGGAATCGCGCTGAATCACCGCCCACGTCACCCTGGCTGTCGCAGTATCACCCTCCAGGACGACGACCGGGTTCCCGATGAGGTGAAACGACTCGCCAGGCGAGCCACCCACAGAGGCCTCCATGAGAGCTCGGATGTTGTCACGGCCCTTGGCCCTGCCCATGGGCCCGAGAAGCACCTCGGCGTCCTCGGCGAACAACTCTGCGTAAGCCCCAAAGTCCTTAGCATCGAGATGCACGCCGTAATCGATGAAGAGCTGATGGATGGCAGCGATGTCCTCAAGCCGCCGTACGCGCTCCGACAGGTCTTCCACGTGCTCCCCCTACCCTCGCAGCCGCGCCCAGAGGATCCGAGCTGGCCGACCAACGTGCAGACAGTAACGCCATCAACATTATTGCTGCTTGCCCGGCGCTCCTCAGGACACTGCGACCCCGGGGTGTCCTTTCGACCCAGAGGGTTAGTTTGGCTCTGCCGGAGCTAGAATCGGTCCTGGTCAACGCCCCCGATTGCATTCCAGCCCCCAGAGCTGCCAGGGAGGCGGCCGGGTCTTCGGCCTCGATCTCGTACACGGTGCAGTAGTCCTGCCCTTCGGGGCCCGGGTCGGCCCCGGCGGGCAGCTCGTAGCGGGTGGCCGCGTGGAAGCCAGGGATCTTTTCCAGGATCTCAGGGATATGCACTTCGTCATACCACGCGTTCCAGTCGTCGTCGTGGCCCTCGACAGGTCCAGTCTCAACGATCAGTACGGCCCGCTTCTTCATGTTCCCTCCTGGTCACAAGGACCGGCACCTGGCCCCGGGGGCGAGGGTAACCACGCCCCCGGCACGTTGCAACCATCAGTGATGCGCGTCAGCCTGGGCCCCCTGCTGGAACCTCCCACCGCGGGGGACCGTGCTCAGTGCTGCCGCTTCGGACCGACCTCGACGACAACGAGGCCCTTCGCGGCGGCACTAACGCCCAAACAGGTCGGCGGGATTATCTGCCCCATCCCTCGGCTGGTCGCATCCGCGTCCCGCACCGAAACGGGATGAGAGTCTACGCGTCCGTATCCCCGGATCGGCCCGCAACCATTGGGGACACCTCCCCAAGTACCTCGGCGGTGTGCTGGCCGATCGTCGGCGCGCCCCTGCGGACCGTCGCCGGAGTACGGCTGAAGTTGGCGGTCATCGGGGTGCTCCGGTACTCGCCGACCACCTCGTGGTAGGCGATCGGGAGGTCGTCGACGAGGTCCTGAAGGCTTGCGACGCGCGTCGCTGGAATCCCGGCGTCCCGGCAGTACTGAAGCCACTCGTTGGTGGTGCGCGTCGTGGTGATCCTGCGGATGTCGCTGTAGAGGGAGTCCGAATTCGCCAGCGTAGCCCTCTTGTCTGCGTAGCGAGGATCGTGCTCCGCGTCGGGCATACCCGCTTCGGCGAACAAGGCCGCGTAGTGCTTGGGTAGATACGGGAAGATGTGCACGTAGCCGTCCTTGGTGCGGTGCGGCCGCCGCTCGGGCGAGAGTACTCTCCGATACCCGGCAGGGCTCACCGGCGGCTCGAGAATTGCCCCGTCGCCGTGCTCGACCAGCATGAAGGCACTCATCGCCTGGTACATCGGCACCTCGATGTGCTGCCCCTCACCAGTTCGCTCCCGGTGGAGCAACGCCGCGGTGACCGCCTGAGCGATCATCAGCCCGCAGACCTTGTCGGCGAGGATCGTCGGGATCAGAGCCGGCTGGCCCCAGACCTGCTCCATGATGTCGGACACCCCGCACGCTGCCTGAATAATGTCGTCGTAGGCCGGATCGTCAGAACGCGGCCCCACCAGAGAAAAACCCTGCGCCTGGCAGTAGACGACATCTGGCTTGACTTTGCTCAGATCCTCGTAGGTGACTCCCAGCTTGGCCAGGGCACTTGGCCGCATTGTGGTGACCACAACGTCACACGTTCGAACGATCTCCTCGAGGTGGCGCCGGCCATCAGGTGTCTTCAAATCTAACTCAACAGACCTCTTGTTCCGAAGGAGATTCAACGTCGAACCAGTCAGTTGGGGATGAGTCCCGGCGCCCATGACGCGATTGACGTCGCCGTCATCGGCTTCGACCAGGATGACGTCGGCGCCTTGATCCCCAAGGATCCGGGTGGCCAAGGGACCCATGATCACCCGCGTGAGGTCAAGGACCCGAAACCCGGCCAGAGGACCGGCCACGGCGTCGGGCAGAGCATTGGCAACAGTCATGACCGCCCCCTCCAGAAGATGACCCCTCCAAGAGTATGGCGGTGTTCAACGGCACACCCAAGCATCACGCTCGTGCATGCCAACAGCCCCCGACATCGACCGGTGGGAGTAAAGCCCTGAGCGCAATCCTCCTGGTCGACGCGGAAACGGTCGACATCGCCGGGAGGGCGGTAACGAGTGCGCACCGTAGCAACCGGTTCCGCCCGTCCCCCGCTTACCTGTTCATCTCTGGCCTCGGGTCGTATCTCGTGCCCAGACGATCCTGCGGCAGGTACGCGCTCTCCAAATCGAGATAGGCGGGCAATCCGAGGAAGGCGGTCATCTCGTCGAAGCTCGAGATGAGGTCACCTCGTCCGCCGAGCAGGCCGGTATCGGAGCTCCGTAGGGTGCCGAAGAACTCGACAAGTGCGTGGTGCGCGACCAGGACCGACGCTACTGGGATGGACACGCGGCCGACGCCCATGGCTGCAAGTTCCCGGATCGGTACAAGTTCGGTCTTGACCCCGGTGACGCCGTCCATGAGGTTCACCGAGAGGGGTCCATCGAGCGTGTCGACGGCTTGTTGGATCTCTTGGCGTGTGCGGATACCGTCGATGAAGACGAGGTCGGCTCCCGCCCCCAGATACTGCTGACAGCGGCTCATGGCGTCAGCCAGGCCGTTGACAGCGTAGGCATCGGTCCGGGCATTGATGACGAATGTCTCGTCCCGGCGATCGCGCACATCTACGCACGCCCGAACCTTGCCGGCCATCTCGTCGGCCGGAATGACTTCCTTCCCGGCAAGGTGCCCGCAGCGCTTCGGGAACACCTGATCCTCGATGTTCATACCCGCCACGTCCATTTCGATGAGCTGGCTGGTGATCTTGGCGGCATTGATGGCGTTGCCGCCTCCGGTGTCAATGTCGGCCATGACCGGGACGTCCACCGCTCCCACGATCTTCCAAGTGGCGTCGAGCACGTCCTTCATGTCGAGCAGCCCGACGTCAGGGGCAGCGAGCAGGGAGGCGGCAAGCCCGAAGCCAGAAACCTGGATCGCCTCGAATCCGGATGCCTCGATCACTCGAGCGCTCATGGCGTCGTGGCAGCCCGGTACGACAACGGCCCGCCGCTCACTGATCGCCACCCGAAGTCGTTCGGATCTACTCATGTCTCGTACCTCCCGTCTCGCCTTCGGACCTGGCGACGAACCCGCGGGGCGTCGCCCCGAGGCCGTGATGGCGGCTGCAAATGAGCCGGCAGGGGCCGTGCGTGCCGGGCCAACTGGGGAATCGGCTGCAAGTGAGCCGGCAGGGGCCGTGCGTGCCGGTCGGCGCGGCTCGGGCTTGTGAGGACGTCCACCGCCACCTCCTGGAACCGCTTGGCCCAGCAGGAACCTCCTCGAGGGCGCCGCGGTCGAGGGGCAACTCGGCGACTACTTGCATCCGTTCAGCCCACGGGGCGCTCGCTCGAGATGCTAAGCAACCTCGAAAGCGACCATCTCCACGAAGATGGGCTCAGACAGCTCCAGACCCATTTCCTTGACGACGGGCATGAGCTTCGCGCCGAAGGCCTCGAAAGCCTCTTTGCTCTCCCACACATCGAACATCGCCAGCTTGTCTCCCTCTTGAAACGCGGAGTGGAGCTTCATCCCCTCAGGTGGCACGCCGCCGCTCACCTTCTCATCCACCGCGTGGTGCTGCTCGGCGGTAATGGCGGAAGCTGGAAAGTAGATCCCAATCATCTCGAGTCCCTTTCATTCGACGTGGGAGTCCCAGCATCGTCGAACGTCTCGCTCGCGTCTAGTGGGACCTTCTGACTGCTGGTCAGGGGTCCGACCCCGGCCAGCGGGCGTCTTCCCGCCCACCAACTGCTCGCCCATCGTCGAGTTGGCACGATCACGCTCTCCCAGAGGAGCCTGGGTTGCCTGAGCCAGGTCCAAGGGTACCTACGTACCCCGTTGTGGACGTCGCCGCCATCGAGTGGAAGATCTCGTCGGGAGCAATGGGCGGCCATTGAATTGCCAACGACCCCAGTGCCGGAAAGTGTTGGTCCCTCAACGCAACGATCCTTGATGCCCGACCCAACCTTGCGAACCCTGTCGATTTCGTAGAGTGCGCCCTCCTCATCGCCTCAGGAGCGCGACGTGCGGGAAGCTGACTCCGTCCTTGAGTCAAACGCCGTGTAGTGCAGGTCCTCGGGGTGTTGCGTCGCCAATTCGGCGAACACCTCACGAATCAGGCGCTCATTGTCATCGGCCCTTTCTGGCTTCGTTGGTCTTGTCCGTCTCCTTGGCGTAGCCCCGATCTCGTCGAAGTACGTGCCCATCCTGGTCGCCGTGGCCTTCAGATCGCTCGCGTCGAATTGTTGCGGGTTCGTGGGTGACTTCGGCGAGGCCAAGCTCTTCGAACAGCGGCACCCGCGGTAGCCGTCGCGTGGGCCGCACCAACCCTCAACCGGATTGTCGGGCGATCGGCCCCATGCCTCGATGGTGCCAGCCGAGGTCGCATTTTCTCATCCGCTGCTCCGAGCGACGGCGGCCCAAAAGCGTGCCAAGAGCGCCTCCCAGCCAAGTCGGTTCGGAGCTTTGCGATCATCACCCTGGCACGCCCCGTCGCTCCCAGCCACGGTGTTCGATCTCGACCCGGTTGATCACAGCGTCGACTGCGACGAGGCGAATCTCCATCTCAGCGGCCTGGGTATTGATTGTCGGTCACACCACCGTCCTTGGAGACCATCGAGTCGTAGACCCGATGGTCGCTTCCTCAGGACGCCGGAGAGCCGAAGCGGATGACGTGGCCACCGGGATCGACCACAGCTACACCGCCACGGCCGGCTCCTCGCCGGTGCCAGGAGCCGACTCTGGCCCACGATCGCGCAGCAGCGGCAGCCCGAAGATGCCCACCGCAAGCAAGGCGCCGATGCCGCCCATGGCCATCCCCCACCGGGCGCCGGCCGCCTGGGCGACGATGCCGCAAAGGAGGCTACCGGCCGGGGTCAGCCCCTGGCTGGCCAGCGAGAAGATCGCGGTGACCCGGCCCCGCATGGCAGGGTCCGAGTCCAGCTGGATCATGGCGTTCGATGTCGACGCCGTGACGACTTGACCGGCGCCGATCAGGGGGGCAAGCAAGAGGAAGACCGTGAGCGTGGGCGCCATTGCCCCCAGGCACATTGACAACCCCAGCCCCAGTACGGCGAGAGCCAGCCGCCGCCCGTGCGGTCGGCGGATCGACGCAATGACAAGAGCGCTGACCAGGGCGCCGATGCCCATGGCGGATGCCATGAGGCTGTAGGTGCTGGCGTTTCCCCCGAACGTCAGTTTGGCCAAGAGGGGCAGGATGACGGGAAAATTCGAACGCGAGGAAACTGACCGTACCGAGCAGAAGCACGTTGGACCGCAGCAGGGGCATGCGCCAGGTGTAGCGCAGGCCCTCACGGACCTGTCCTCGACCCCGGACGACCGGCAAAGGCTGGCTGAGCTCGCTCCGCCGCATGGAGGCCACGGCGACGATCGTCCCCGAGTAGGAGAGGGCGTTGACCACGAAGCAAAACCCCGTTCCCCCGGCCGCGATGACGACGCCGGCAATGGCCGGACCGATGATCCGTCCGGCATTCACAACGGCGCTATTGAGCCCGAGAGCGTTCGGAAGATCCCGGGGTCCTACCATCTCCACCACGAACGACAGACGGGCAGGGGTGTCGGCCGCGGTGGCCATGCCGAAGGCGAACGCGAGCACGTAGACCATCCAGAGAGTCACGACGCCCGTCAAGTCGACGGCGGCCAGCAATCCGGCGATCGAAGCCAACGACAGCTGGGTCCCGATGATGAAGCGACGCTTATCGAAACGATCGGCGAGCAAACCGGCCCACAACCCGAACAAGAGAACCGGCACGAACTGGAGCGCTGTCGCCAGCCCCACGGCGACGCCGCTGTTGTGCGATAGCCGGAGGACCAACCAACCGAGGCCGATCGTCTGGGCCCAGGTGCCGCACAGCGAGACCACTTGGCCGGCGAAGTAGCGGCGGTAGTTGCGGATCTTGAGGGAGGAGAACGCCGTTGAGAGGGGCACTACGGGCTCCGCTCATCCACTGACTCAGCAGACCAGGTCGGCTCATCCACCGTGCGGTGCCTCCCTCTTCGCGGTCACTCCCCTAGTGTTCGGCCAACGGCTCACACCAGGCCGACGTCCAGGAGCTCGTTCAGCTTCGCCCGCATCGGCTCCATCGCCTAGTGGTTGCGGGCGCGTGTCTTGTGGAGCTGCTCCGTCCTGACGCCGCCCGCACCGGGGTGGTCGCCCCCCCTCCACGACTTGGCGACCTCGTGCCCGCTTCATCGGGGCCAACGCAAATGCTCCGTCAGGCCGAGGCCTGCGCCCCGTCGGTCACCGACGTCGCCCCTGCCGACCTTCTCGCGCGCGAGCCTGCTCGGTGGATCGACCACCGGCATCCTCACGCGGGCCTGCCCGGTGCGCTCACGGCGATCACCAGGCAGGCCAAGGCGCGGGGGGCGAGGTCCACGGCCGGCATACTACGAGTGGTCGTCGTTGCTGGCGAGTGGACGGCCCGCCTCGGCATCACCGGGATGTACGCCGCGCTCGGCCAGCCTCGTCGCCTGGGCCGTCGGCAACCAGCTCGTCACCAGCTCCTCCCCCGGGGGGGGCACCCGGGCTCCTGACCGTTGGGTCTGCCGTTGTTCGGTGGCCCGCTGCTCGACGCCAGAGCACGAACTGGTGCCTCAGGAGGGCGACCCGATGTGCCGATCAGAGATTCGGGGGAAGCACGCCACCGCTCACCTCGAGGATCTGACCCGTGACGAAGGAGGCAGCCGGAGAGAGAAAGAATCGGATGGCGGCCGCAGTCTCCGAAGGACGGGCAGGTCGACCCACTGCGATTCGTGACACAACCCGGCGGTGCGCGTCCTCAGGGAGACCCGCGGGCAACAGGCCCGTCCCCGGCGTGTATCCGGGTAGGACGACGTTGGCGTTGATGCCTTGGGGCGCAAACTCGGTCGACAGAGCAAGCACCCATCCGTTTAGGGCCGCCTTTGTCGCAACGTAGTGAGCGCCACCACCGCCCGACCGACTGGCCATCGAACCAATCAGAACGATTCGTCCGCCCGGTCGACGCAACAGAGGAGCGAGCGCGGTGGTAAGCAGCACCGCACTCAGTACGTTCTGCTCAAACGTCCGTCGCCACATCGACTCCACGTCGAGCAGCGATTCGCCACCGGGCGCCGCGCCGCCGGCGTTATTGACCACGCCGTCGACCACTCCAAACTCATCTTTGATGACACCGGCCAGAGCCTCAACCGCAGCGGCATTCGTAAGGTCTACTGCCTTCGGGTAGACACGACCGGCTCCCGAACCCTGCCTGATCTCATTGGCCGTAGCCTCGAGCACCTCTGCCCGTCTTCCGAGGATGATCACATCCTCGCCATCAAGGACCAGCATCTCAGTGGTCGCTCGGCCGATACCGGTTCCGCCACCAGAAACGATGATGGTCCTGGGCACGCTGCGACCTTAGCGCCTTCAGCCCCAGCAGTGCTGCTCGCTGATCACGAAAGCCTCTTTGAATGACTGATGAAAAGCGACGCCGACGCCCCTGATGCATCGCCTTGGAAACAGGCACGTTGCGAAGCAGATGGCGGCGACTGCCGTGCAGCCGAAAGTTGCCTGCCTACGCAATTGCGGTGGCAGCGCCGTTCTGGGGCGAACACCGACACCCCGATCGAAGCCTCGCGCAAGCAAGATCTGGATCTCGAGATGCGACGGAGTTGCGTCAGAGTTCGATGTTGTACAGCCGGGCGGCGTTGGTTCCGAAGATCAAGCGGCGCTGCTCGTCGGACAGGCTCTCGGTAGCTTCCTCGAGTTCGTGAACGATGCCTGGGATCTTTGCGTCCGGGTGTGGGTAATCCGATGCCCACACGATACGATCGGCGCCCACGTACTTGCTGTTGGCCGTGTACGCCAGGGCCTCCTCGTCGGGGTCAAAGCTGATGTAGCACTGGCGCCTGAACAGTTCTGATGGCGGCGTCGTCTGGTACCGGCTGCCGAACACCTCAATGTGATGGTCGAAACGCTCCAACATCGGCGCGCACCAGCCGCCAGTCCCTTCGAGAAATACCACCGTTAGGTTCGGGAAGCGCTCGCAGATCCCACCGGCCACGAACCATCCCATCGACACCATGAGGTCGAGTGCGCTGCCTAGTCCTTGGCGCAACGCCAGCCCCTTGTCTGGGTGCCCATACGCATCCTCTTGCAGCCCCAGCCGGCTGACCACGTTCCAGGGCATGTCGTGGAACGAGTACGGGTGGACCCCGATCGGACAGCCGAGGGCGGCGGCGGCGTCCCAAAACGGGTCGTAGACGGTTTCGTTGAGCTTCTTGTTGCCGATGTAGGGAGCCGGCCGGATCATGACCGCCTTGAAACCCAGGTCGTTGACGCAGCGCTCCATCTCTTTCACTGCCATCTCCGGCTCCTGAAGCGGGACGAGGCCGACCCCGATCAATCGATCGGGACGTTCCGAGCAGTACCAATTGAGCCAATCGTTGTAGGCATGGGCCATCGTCAGGTAGACGTCGGCATCGGGCACCCACATCAGGCCTTGGAGCGTCGGGTACAGCACGGCGATGTCGATGCCGTCGGCGTCCATGTCCTCGAGCCTCGGTCCCGGCTGGGAGGCTCCGGGTCGGTACATGACCTCTGCATGCGATTCCTCCATCGGTGCCGGGTCCTCGGCCGCCGGCGGGGCTTCGCCCACTACTCGTTGCATAAAGGCGTCGAGCACTTCTTGGGGGACGTCGAGCTGCTCGATCACGTGCCCATCTGCATCGATCATGGTCATCGTTTGGTCAGGCACGTGGCCCCCCTCTTTGCTGGTCGAGGCCGATGAGGTTTCTCACGGCCTAGAACAACCACCGGTCCGAGCCCCCTTCAGCGTCGCCGCACCATCGGCACCGTAGCCGGGCGTGTCGAGGATATCCATCGTGTCCTGTGACGGTACCGCCGTTCAAGCGGCAGCTGCGCGGCCGCTCCTCTCAACGACCGCCGACAACGGGCAAGGCGCTCCAATAGGCCACCTGGGTCCGCCACGCATCGCCAGTTGGGCCGCTGGGTGGCGCAACGAAACACTCGGGTTCGAGCCCAGTCGACCGATCACCTCGGTGCAAGTAGGGCGACTCGGGTACCAGCGATCCAGGCAAGGTGGAGGTCATCGGGACGGGGATCGCCGCGCTGGTCCAGTCCGATCTTGTTGAACTTGGCGAACTGGTGGTTGTCACGGGCCATCATCGCGAGGTGCTCAACCACGCCGGTCTCGTCAGCCAGAATCTGAACCTCGGCCGACCGCCGCTTGCCGAGCAGACGGACGTCGACCAGTTCGCCAGATCGCAGGTTTTGCATCCAAGAAAACTGCGTACCGACGAGCAGGACCCCTTGCTGACGGGTATACGCGACCGGGATGCCGTACTGTCGCCCAGACTTGCGACCGATCACGTACAGGGTGATCAGGCGCCTGCCCACGAGCCGGCACAGCAGCGGGACACGCAACAGGCCGCGGACCAACTGGTTCACCAGCCCCTGCAGAGGCAGGGTCTGCGCCCTCGGGTTCGGTGTCGGCCCACCCGTCGGTAGAGCCCCATTCATGTAGACCCGCGCCGACCTGGGATTTGGGGAGGGCTGCCGGGGGTGACTCACGCGACCCATTGCCTGACCCACTCGCCGGTCACCTGCCCGCTGATCACGTTCAGGCGGTTCCACGCATTAATGGCCGCAATGGCGACGACCAACGCCCCGAGCGCCTCTTCATCGTAGTGCTTGGCCGCCTCGGCGAAGACTGCGTCTGGTACCGGCCGGCTTCGATCGGCCAGACGGGTACCGGCTTCAGTGAGCTCCAAGGCGGCCCGTTCTGCCTCGCTGAAATAAGGGGTATCCCGCCAGGCTGCCAGGGTGCGTAGACGCTCGTCGGTCTCCCCCGCCGTCTGGGCGCCACGACCGTGCATGTCCAAACAGACCGCACAACCGTTCAGCTGGCTTGCGCGCAAGGAGATCAGCTCGATGGTCGACCGGGGCAGTCGGGCCTTGCTCGCCGCCTCGTCCACCGCCTTGCTAAGCGCTTGCAGAGCATCCAGAACGCCCGGCACGATGAGTGCTGGGCTCGTCATCCGAGGTTGCATCCCGGCTCCTTCCTCTTGGTGTTGCAGGTCCTGGCTCTACCCTCTCTGACACCTTGGAGTAGCCGAATGTGACAAGTCCCTGGGTGTCGCCTCAAAACAGTCTTGTGACCAGGTCCCTTAGCGGCCGCGCCACTCAGATCCCCGCTCCGGTCGTTCGGGTGACCACCAGTTCAGGGTCCGCGCAGTCGGTCGTGTCACATCGATGACCTCTCACGGGTCAAATGGTTGGGGGCATGACGGGAGGATCCGAGGACATGGAAAGCAGCAACTGGCTAGCTGAGCGCTTCGAGGAGCACCGCTCTCGCCTGCGCTCCGTCGCCTACCGAATGCTCGGCTCACTCAGCGAAGCCGACGACGCCGTGCAAGACGCCTGGGAGCGGGCGAGCCGGGCGGGGGCCGACGACGTCGAAAACCTTGGCGGCTGGCTCACCACGATCATCGCCCGCGTCTGTCTCAACATGCTGCGGACCCGCAACTCCCGGCGCGAAGACTCCCTCGAGACGCTCCTGCCTGATCCCATCGTCGGCACCGAGGCCGCGCTCCAGCCTGAGGAAGAGGCCCTCTTGGCGGACTCAGTTGGTCTCGCCCTCCAAGTCGTGATCGACACCCTCTCGCCCGCAGAGCGCCTGGCTTTCGTCCTCCACGACATGTTCGATCTGCCCTTCGAAGAGATCGGTCCCATGGTGGGCCGGACGCCTCAGGCAACGAGGCAACTGGCGAGCCGAGCCCGTCGGCGGATCAAGGGGGCCGAGATCGCTCCTCCTGAGCGCGACCTCGCCCGTCAACGGGCCGTGGTGAATGCCTTCTTCGCTGCTGGACGGGCCGGCGACTTCGACGCCCTCGTGGCGCTCCTCCATCCCGATGTCGTGCTTCGAGCCGACTTCAGTCCGGGCCGTCCGAGCCGGTCGGCTGTCTTCCGGGGTGTCGAAGCCGTCTCGGGTCAAGCGCGTATGGCAAACCGAGCGGCGACGGTGCATCCGGCACTGGTCAACGGTGCTGCGGGCGCTGTCGTCACGGTGCGGGGCCGGCCGTTTGCCGTGATGGGATTCACGGTCGCTGAGGGCAAGATCGTCGAGATCGACGCCATTGGCGACCCAGCGCGGGTCCGGCGGATCGCTGCTGCCGTCCTGGCGAGCGAGTAGCAGCGCAAGTTAACTGTCGCGCCCCGCACCGTGACGCTCTGTGAAGCTCCCCGGGCAATGCCCGGAGCGACCCAAGGGCAGCGCACCCCTCGACGACATCTGCCAGTCCGTGGAGCAAGCGCTCGGCGACCAGTCGGTCGCCAGGCAGGAGGCCATGTGCTCCATGTGATACGTGACGTCCTTCGGTGACCCAGTGCTACCGCTGCGAGCGGGCTCCAACGACGCCCATCGCGGTTGGCCCGCTCCAAAGAGGTGCCTCCATTGCGCCCGGAGGCAGCGGCCACTAGACAAACAGCGCCACTAGACAAGGAGTCCGTCGCCCCAGCGTTGCCCACGCTGAAGTCCTCGCTGAATCGCGAAGATGCCGCTCCCGATGTGCTCGATGTACTCGTTGAGGGCGTCGTTCGTACCCAGCTTCTGCTGAAGCGCGATGAACTGCGAGGGACGCTTCATGAAGGCGATGAAGAACAGTCCCCCGAGGAGAGTCCCCCGGACCGGATCGATGCCATCGGTGAACGAGTACCCGCGACGCAATATCCGGTTGCCTCCTTTGTCCTCGTGGCTGGCGAGACGAATGTGAGCTTTGGCCGGGATGACGAGTTGGCCCTGGTCGTTCTGCTTCATGAAGTCAGGAGTCGTGAACTCGCTCCCACCGGTGAGGGGCGCGCCGGTCATCTTGGCCCGACCAATCACGGTCTCCTGGTCGCCCAGGTAGGTAGTCCCGGTCCCAGTTCTCGATGAAGATCTGAATGCGGCGAGCGACCAAGTAGGTACCCCCATTCGTCCAGGCCTGGTCGGATTCATCCCCAACCCAGACGTGACGGTCGAGGAGGTCGTGCTGCTGCTCCTTGATATTGCGGGTTCCGTCTTTGAAGCCGAGAAGGTTGCGTGGCGTGGCCTGAGCCGAGCCGGTCGTAGAGGTGCGCCCGAAGCCGAGCTCCATCCAGTTGTACTCGACGACACCCAAACCCAGCCGAGCCAGGTTGCGCACGGCGTGAAAAGCTACGAGGGGATCGTCCGAACAAGCTTGGATGCACAGGTCCCCGCCTACGTAGTTCGGGTCGAGGTTCTCGTTGGGAAGCGATGGCAGCTCGGCCAAGAGCGCTGGCTTTTTGGCCGTCAATCCGAACCGGTCGTCGAAGAGCGACGGCCCGTAGCCTATGGTGATCGTGAGTCCCGACACCGGGGAGCCGATGGCCTCGCCCGTGTCGAGCGGGGGATCGTCAAGGTCGGTATCGTCGCCGACCAGCGCGCCCTGGGTCATCCGCGCCGCCGCCACCGTCCAGTCGCTTAGCAGCGTCCGGACCTCATCGCGGGTCACCCCGTCGAGCACGTTCATGGAGGCAAAGGCGAGCCGATCCTGCGCGAGCGTGACGATGCCCGCTTGGTGCTGGCCATAGAAGGGGTAGGTGCGCGAGGCCCCCATGGCGGTCGCCGCGGTAGCGGGGGCAGGACCAATCGACCCGAGACCGACGCCGGTGGCGCCTCCCACTGCCACGCCGGCGCCAGCGAGGCCGAGCCCACCCAAGAGCTGGCGACGCGAGAGGGTGTCACCGGGGGGGCACCCCCTCGTCTCCTGCGGCACCCGGGTCTCGTGTCGCCGGCGCCGCGTCATTGCTGCCCTCTGCGAAGAAGCACCCTGGTCGACATCTCAACTCACCCGGCCCGACATCTTGGACAATTGCTCGGCGAAGGCTTGCACCTTGGCGGAAAGCTGGCGACGCTGAGGATCGAGCACGGTCGAGTACTCCAGATACCCGGTGTTGTCGTAGCCGGGCGTGGCCTTGTACTGGGCGATGGCGTTCTCGACTACCTGGTCGTCGCGTTGGATGACGGTCACCAGCGAAGGGGCAGTCTTCTGAAGGTAGGGCTTCAACAGGCTGAACACCTCCATTGCGCCGCCCACGTTGGCCTGGAACACAATGAAGTCGGTGTTGGAGTAGCGCTCCTCTTCCCCGTCGATCTTGGAGGTCGCTGCTTCGTTGATCAGGTCCGTCGCCCCGCTGGCGATGGTGAGTGGGTCATAGGAGGCGGTCGACACCAGCTGCTGGAGCTGCTGCTCGTTCGACACCAGTTGGGTGCAGTACTGGGTCGCCCCGGTGAGGGTGTCGTCGGCCCACAGCAGCATCTCGATCCCGTGGAACCCCTCGAGCTCGGCTGGGTCAGCCACCGGATTGTCGATCCGCCCGTCGATAGCGGTGTCGAGGGTGCCCCAGACGTCGGCCACCGGCTCGATCCGCTCGTAGTAGATGCGCGCCTGGGGGTAGAGCTGTTCGGCCCGGTTCTGGTTGCCTGCGTTGATTGCCGAACAGAGCGCTTGGGTGGCCGACACCAGATCGCCCACTTGCTGATTCACGTAGATGGCGTAGCCCGAAACGGAGCTGGTCAGGATCGAGTTGGTCTGCCAGCTGGCCGCCTTGGACCTGCCGGTCACGGTGAACGTGGCGTGCTGATTGGATGCACCCGGGCAGTTGACGATGTATTTCCCGGGCTGGACCACGAGGGAGAAGCCCCCAGAGAGCCCCGGGGTGAGGTTCTCCTGCTCGCCCAAGATGTGAGAGAGGTCCTTGCTTCGCAGCTCGGCCTCGTAGACTGCCCCTGCGTTCTTGTTCTTCACGTTGAACTGGATTTGCCCGGTCGGCACAGCGCCGTCGATGCTGCTTCCTTGGGTGCGGGGGCGCCCTACGACATTGCCCTACCCGTCTGTTGACGATGCCACCAATCCCGCAGCCAGGTCGTCGAAGAACGACCGCCACCCCTCTTCGGCCTGACGGTACTGCTCGGGGGCCATGTGCCCACCCGCTTGGGTAAAGGTCATTTCGGTCCCGCCGTCGCGCCGTACCAGTTCGACGGTGACCAACTCGAACTCATCCCCAGGGCGATCCGACAGCGTGAAGACAAGTCGCAGCGGCGGCTCCACGTCCTCGTAACGACCGTGCCAGCCGATCTCACCTCCGTCGCCCAGGACCATGCGGGCACTCCAGAGGCCGCCGACTCGGACGTCCATGACAGCCTGGTCCACGGTGGTGTGCTCGGTTCCGAACCATCGGGCGAACTGGTCGGGATCGGTCCATGCAGCGAAGACCGCCTCTGGCGAGGCGTCCAAGTGCCGGGTGATGGAGATGGAAGGGGCCATGGTGGCGGGGTCAGTCATCGGAGCCTTTCTGGTTCGTTCGGAGCTGTTCGGCGAGTCGATCGAAGCTGGCGTCCCAGAGTCGGCGGTACGACTCGAGCCACCCGTTGGCCTGGGCCAAGGCCTCGGGCCGCAGCCGGCAAGGGCGTTGCTGGGCCCGCCGGTCTCGGGCGATCAATCCGGAGGTCTCCAGCACCTTCAAGTGCTTGGACACAGCCTGGAGGCTGATGGCAAATGGCTCGGCCAACTCCTTGACGGTCGCTTCCCCCTTCGCCAGCCGAACGACGATGGCCCGCCGCGTCGGGTCAGCCAGCGCGGCAAATATCCCACTCAGGGCCTGATCGGAGGGGGCTGGGGCCGTAATCAACTGCACAGTTGAATACTCACCGACGACACCATCTCTTGTCAACCGTTCGGTTGATCACGTTGGGCGAGCCGGCACGACGCCCGCTGTCAACCTCCGCCGATGTCGACGCGCACCGAAGAGCGCCCAGCGCTTCGTCACGGCGAGCCCTTCCGGGACGCTTCGGTGCTGAAAGCTGTTCCGACCTGACCCTCGTGGCCGATCCGCACAGAGGCGCAACTGCACCGCCGTGGAGACTCTGGCGAACCGGGAGAACCACTCCCTACCGCGAGAGAACGAGGTTGGTCGCCACCGCGTCTCGAGGCGACTCGTCGCCTGGGCTCGGGCCGCCGGCGCAGGTGATCGCTAGGCTGACGCGGTGATCACTGATCGGCTCGAGTTGTCGGTGGAAGAGTTTCGCGAGAAGTCGGGCTGGGAGCTCAAGGCGGAGGGCGCTTGTCGGGGCGAGCTGTGCATCCCCCTCCGCGGTCGCGGCATGAGGCCCGATGGCGTAGTTGACGTGTTGGCTGTTGCCAACGAGCTGGGCATGCCGGTAGTGCACGATGAGGGGCACGGGCTTTGGGCGATTGGTTCAGCCGCACCCGGCGGGCAAGCACTCGAGAGTGCTTCGGCGCCCGACCTCGTGCTGGACGATTTCGACGGCCGCACCTATGACCTCGGCAGCTCGAGGGGTCGCAAGGTTCTGCTGCTGGCGTGGGCCTCGTGGTGAGGCTGTCGACTTGAGCTGCCCGTGTGGCAGGCATTGCACGTAGAGCTTGAACCTCTTGGGCTTCAGATGGTCACCGTCGCCCTTGATACCGACATCGAGGCTGCTCGGGGACCAGCAACGGCGGCCCGCCAAACCCATCCGTCGCTTGTCGATCCTTCTTTGCGGCTTGTCGAGCTGTTCGGTGTCACGAATGTGCCGTTCGGGATCTGGATCGACGAGTCGGGCAGGATCGTTCGTCCAGCGGAGCACGCCCCAGTGCCGCGCGACCCGAACGCCCCGAACCCAGCGGCAGCGGCGATGGCGGCCATGCCCGAGGAGCGCCGGCGAATTCTGGCCGCTATGGCCGCGACCAACACCGATCCCAGCCGCTACGTGGAGGCCGTTCGGGACTGGGTGGCCAACGGCGCGGCCAGCCGATACGTTCTGGCGCCCGATGAGGTGTTGGCGCGATCGAGACCCCGGCTGCCAAGGGTGGCGCTCGCGGCAACGAACTTCGAGCTAGGCCAACACCTCCATCGGGTGGGAGCGCACCGTGACGCCGTTGCCTACTTCGCCCGTGCCCTCGAGCTCGATCCTACTAACTGGAGCTACCAGCGGCAGGCCAGGAGCCTGGCGGACCCGTCCTGGGGCGAGGTCTACGAGCGGGACCTCTTCGCCGAAGTAGGCCGAGTGGGCCCCGAAACGTGGCGGCCCCCGCTCGACCTCTGACCCGGGCGCGCCGTGACCTCTGACGGGGAAAGGTCCCGTTCGACAACGGCAGGGCACGTTCCGTGCAACGATTGGCAATGCGAGTGAGCGAGATCGACGTGCAAGGCCAAAGTCTGCCGGCGATCGGATTCGGCACCGGCGCGCTTCGTGGCGACGAGGCTGTCGAGTCAGTTCGTCACGCCCTCGAACTCGGCTACCGCCACATCGACACGGCCCGTATCTACGCCAACGAGTCAGAAGTTGGCGAGGGCATCCGGCGCAGCGGCGTGCCCCGAGAAACAATCTTCGTCACAACCAAGATCATCGGACCCGACCTCGCCGGCGACGCGGTCGGCCCCGCGGTCG
Organism: uncultured Acidimicrobiaceae bacterium; assembly: GCA_963794215.1. Taxonomy (GTDB): domain Bacteria; phylum Actinomycetota; class Acidimicrobiia; order Acidimicrobiales; family RAAP-2; genus DATKRB01. The sequence goes on from CAWCCQ010000001.1 coordinate 632,571, forward strand.
CCGAGAGCCTGACCCGGCTGGGTGTGGGGTGGGTCGACCTGCTCTTGATCCACGCCCCGTCGACCGACATCCCCCTCGGGGTCACGATCGAGGCCATGGCAAGCCAGCAGCAGACCGGAACGGTCAAACACATCGGGGTGAGCAATTTCCGGCTCGCCCAGCTGAGGAAAGCGCAGACGCTCGCCCGCATCTTCACCGACCAAGTCCCCTATCAGGTCGGAAGTCGCCAACGGGGACTCTGCGAAGTAGCAGCTGGCGAAGACTTCCTTCTCACCGCCTACTCTCCGACACGAGGCGACGCGGTGAACGGCCCGGTCGTTGTCGAGATTGCTGCCGCGCACGCCAAGACTCCGCAGCAGATCGCGCTGCGCTGGCTCGTGCAACAGCCGAACGTCACGCCGATCCCCCGTTCGGCCACGCCGAGTCGACGCAAGGAGAACCTCGACATCTTCGATTTCGAGCTCTCTGAGCAGGAGATGGAGCAACTCTCCGCACTCTCCAACGCCCCAGCCGAGTAGGACTTCCACCGCGACCAGACAGCGCCGATCCGCATTCCCTCGATCGAGGTCGGAACTGCTCCTAGACAGTTGGCCGGGGTACCCCGCAGATGCCCGAGCGTCTGGGCTTCCACGCCATTGGTTGGACGCTGTCGTAAGGCCGGCACTAGGGACACCTGGGCTGGGCGATGGTGCTGGGGACCGTGGTCGAGTCGAGGGAGTGCCACGTTCCCGGCCGGTTACCGCGGGGTGCCGCCGGTCTCGCCAGCGTGTCCCGGCCCGATCTCCAGCTCCCTTGTCGCGGGTCTATCCAGATCGGCGCGTCGAGCCTCGACCGCGGGACATGATGTTCAGGTGCACTGGCATTGCCTGGTCCCATTGCCCCCTGACCAAAACCGCATTCACGAATGTTCGAGCGCATGAGGCTCCGATCGATACGCCCGCTCCCCCTCAGGCCTCCCAGCCCCTCGGCCGAGGAGCTGGAACGTGTGCTCCTGAAGGACGTTCAGCGATTGCTCGACCGGTGGAACTCGCAATGTAGCGACCGGCCCGACCTTGAACGCCAACGCCTCTTGTTGCTCGCGCTCGAGCGCGAGCAGATTGTGGCAGTGGCCTATCGAGAGGAGGCGGTGGCTGGGCGGGTCGCCACCTTGGACATCGGCTGTGATGCTCGCGCCCTGATTCGCCAGACCTTGATCTGGACCTGGAAAGACGAGCAACTGCACGCCGAGTACCTTCGCGGCGAGCTGCTCCGGACTCCGGGCTTGCTCTCGACGGCGGTGGTGTACGGCCGCCAGCTCCAAGGTGCGCTGTCGGGTTGGACGTCGGCCACCTCCAACCACCGAGATTCCCGAACCACGCCGTTCCGGGCGGGGGCTGCCGGCATCCTCGTTGCAGCGGCCGGGCTCACCGGGCAGATCCCCCCAGCGCTTCGGCATGAGCTCCGCTACCAGACCTTCCACCGGTATTGCCAGCTCAACATCGCACTCGAGGCCAGTGCGGAATTGGCTTACCAGCGGCTGGTGGAGCTGTCGAGTGATCCGGTGGAGCGACTGACCATCGACCGCATCCGTGAGGATGAGGCCCGTCACACTGCTGCGTTCCGACTACTTGCCGAGGCATTGACCGATGACGATCGGCTCGTCAGCCCGGCCTCCGCAGAAGATCTGGTGTCCCAGATGGCTGCGATCAGCGTCTGGTTCGTGCCGGCGCATCTTCGCACCGCCGTGAAGGGTACGGAAGCCGAGGCCCCGATGGCGCCGATAACCGATCGGCGACCTCGCTCGTTCGCCTCCCGCCAGCGTGTGGCTGTTGGCAGGGGACGCAACAACTCGCAGAAGGAAGCCGTACTCGAAGATTGCCTCGATCGGGCCGGCCTTGGTGACCGGGCGGCGGGCGTGTCGTCCGCGGCAATCCGAGCGTCCTTCATGCTCGGGTACGACCGCGGTGACCGCTCCAACGTCAATGACCCCGAGATGGTGGACCTCCTGGCCCGCTACCTCCGGCGCCGGGGAGTGGGCGATGTGAGCGTGCTCGAGGCGCCGACGGTTTACGGAAATGACTATGCGCATCGGTCGGTGGCTGAGGTGGCTGCCTACTTCGGCTTCGACTCGCCGGCCTACCGCATCGTGGACATCAGCGAAGACCTGCGGCCGTACACCTATGAGCGGGGGTTCGTACAGCAGGCCATCAGCGGCTCGTGGCTGGACGCCGAGCTCCGCATCGTCATGCCAAAGCTGCGCACCGCACCCACTGACTTCGCCCACCTCAGTCTGTGCACCCTCGAAGGGAGTACCGGGCGGATCGACGACACCGTCTATGGGGGGCGTAGGGTCGACTACCGGTCGGCCACCATGATGTTGCTCGACGTGGCTCCGCCCGACTTCTCGGTGATCGACGGTTGGACACCGGTGGCTGACGGGCTCTTTGGTGTGATGGGCTGCCATCGACCGGCCCGAGTGCGTCTGGTCTACGCCGGTGCCGACGCCCTGTCCGTCGACGAAGTGGTTCTCGGTGACCTGGGGATCGATCCCCGTCGAGCCCCTATCGTCCGAATGGCCTACCACTGGTTCGGCCTGTCCCCGGCAGCGGTTGCGGTGGATGGCCCACGACACGATCTCCAACATGAGCTGCGAGGCGCTCATACTTCGGGTCCCGCGCGGGCCCTCGGGATGTTGTCGGGCCCGGTCTACATCTACATGAGCAATGCAGGGCGGATCTTCGTCCCTGGGCTCGACCCATCGTTCTTCGCTCCATTGCGACCGGTCGGCCCGGCGCTCCGGGCGGTGCAATGGGCCACCCAGCGTGCCTTTGGGATCCGGGCCCCGGCCACCAGCTTCGTGGCGTGGTGAAGCGCAAAGAACTGGCCAATTGGGGTTCCACCCTGCGCGCCCTGACTGACCTGGCCCGGCAGGGAAAGCTGTCGCCCCGAGCCCTAGCGGTGCTCGACAGCCGGAGTCTGGTGCGGACGCTGTTCCTCGCCTCGGCGGTTCGCTCCGAGCTCATCAGGCACCTCCGGACCGATCGGTCCGCGGACGAACTGGCCGAGCTCCTCGCAAGTCGGCGTCCGGATCGTCTGCGTGCCTGGCTTCAGGTGGGAGTCGACGTCGGGGAGCTACGCCGGCAGGGCGACCGCTACCGAGTGTCTGGACGCCGGGCACGTGCCCTGGCCGATGGCGACGAGTTCCTGGTCGCTCACTACCGATCCATGCTCGACTACCAGGTGGGGCCCTATGCCGAGCTGGACACGCTGCTCCGAGGAGATCCAGGGGGCGGGCGCGACGACCTCGACCGCTACGCCGAGGACATCGCCCAGGTATCTGTCGCCGCTACGCCTTTCGTCAGCTCCGTGGTTCGCCGAACCGTAACCGAGCTTCGACCGGCCAGAGTCCTCGACGTGGGCTGTGGGTCGGGCATCTACTCAAGGGTGGTGCTGGACTCGGATCCCTCTGCCCGGGTTGACGGCGTGGACCTCGCCGAAAACGTGATCATTGCTGCTCGGCGCGAGCTGGCCGCGGCCGGATACGGCAGTCGGGGTCAACTCCACGTCGGCGACGTCCGGGAATGGCTCCCTCGCTCGGAGCTCCGATTCGACCTGGTGATGCTCCTCAACAATATCTACTACTTCGACCGAGCTCGGCGCGAGGAGATCTATCGGCAGCTCGGCACCAGCCTCACCAGCGGCGGGCAGCTCTTGTTGGTATCGATGACGACGCCCGGCTCGATTGCCGCCGCTCATCTCGACTTCATGCTGCGTTGTCAGTCCGGCGCTGCGTCGCTCCCCGAGCTCGGCGATATCCAGTCCGATCTCGCTGCCGCCGGCTACGAGACACTCGAGGTACAGCAGTTGGTGCCGACCGAACCCCTTGTCGGCATCCGGGCCCGACGGACGTGAATGCCCATGCAACTCTCCTGACCGCGCCTATCGACCAATCCTCAGATGACTTGGCGACGCGGCCGAGCCGGCGCGTGGGTCAGCCGTTGATGACGTTGTGCACCTTCGCCACCATGGGTGGCTTCAGCCCAACCCCCAGTTCGTCGAGGATCGGCATGAGCACCGGACCAAACGCATCGAAATCCGCCTGTGACTCCCAGATGTCGAAGACCTGAATCGTACCCTCTGACTCGAGGGCAACGTGCTGTGTACGACCCTTCGGAGCACCCGCGCCTGCCGCCTCCAGTTTGCTGATCGCTTGGGTGTACTTCTCCGGCGTGAATCCGTCATGAGCGAAGTAGAAGGCGAGAGCCATGATCAACGTTCCCTGCCGGGGAGTCCTACCACACCAAATGGCGGGGCTCGCGGGAGCGTAGGAGTACCACTCGGACTGCGCCGGAGACCGGTCCTAGAATCGCACCACCACGGCGTCTCGAGCCCTCGGGTGATGGCGCCGCGCTCGCGTCCCAAACGCGCGGGCACCGCCCTGGTCAGTCGCCCTCAGGCGTGAAGGCGGCCCAGAATCCCGTAGAGGTCCGGCCGACGGTCGCGCATCAACCCCCATCCCGCTCGATCTTCGCTCGCCTGTGCCAGGTCCAGCTGTGCGAAGAGGGTCTCGGTGGTGTCGCGTCCCGCCTCGACCAGCGTCCTCCCGCGGTGATCCACCACGAAGGATGAGCCATAGAAGGTGAGCTCCCCTTCGGTGCCGATTCGGTTGGCGGCGGCGATCGGCACGTGGTTGCACACGGCATGGCCGTCCATCGCTCTCCGCCACATGTCAGACGTGTCGTTGTCTGCTTGACTGCCAACCTCGTTGCCGATGGCCGTTGGGTACACAAGCAACTCGGCCCCTTGGAGGACCATGGCGCGCGCCGCCTCGGGAAACCATTGGTCCCAACAGATGCCCACCCCGATGCGGCCGTGACGTGTGGCCCAGGTACGGAATCCCGTGTCGCCAGGGCTGAAATAGAATTTCTCCTCGTAACCAGGACCGTCGGGAATATGCGATTTTCGGTAGATCCCCACTATCGCGCCGCTCTCGACGACTGCCACTGAATTGAAGAAGACGGGTCCCGCCTTCTCGAAGAAGGAGACCGGCACGACCGTTCCCTTTCCTGTTGTGGCTTTGCACACGGCGGCAACGGCAGGGTTGTCCTCGAGTGTCGTGGCCCACGCGAAGTACCTCTGCTCCTCGTACTGGGGAAAGTATCGGCCTTCAAAGAGCTCGGGGCAGACCACGACGTCGGCGCCCGCCGAGACAGCCGAAGACACCGCCTCGACCATCGACTCACGGTTCACGTCACGATCGTCCCCGCATGACCGCTGTACGACGGCAAGCACGATACCTCGGCTCATTCGCTAAGCGTAGCGGCGGCTAGTCGGGCACGCGGCTCGGATGAGGCGCCGCGGTTGCCGGCGTACTCTTTGGTCGTGACGCTCTCCGCCTTGAATTCCACGCCCGCCGCTGACGGATTTCACATGCCGGCTGAGTTTGAGCCCCACGATCGTTGCTATCTCGTGTGGCCGGAGCGCAACGCCACATGGCGCCTCGGTGCGAAGCCGGCGCAGAGCGCCTTTGCACAGGTGGCCGCCGCCATCTCGCGCAGCGAGCCAGTGACCGTGTTGGCATCTTCACGTCAGTGGGAGCATGCCCGAGCCAGCCTCTCCGATGATGTCCAGGTCATCGAGATGACCACGGACGACGCGTGGGCGCGCGACACTGGTCCCACCTTCGTGATCGACCGACGGCATCTCGAACGGCGCGGTGTGGATTGGGAGTTCAACGCCTGGGGTGGGCTCGAGGGCGGCCTCTTTTTCCCGTGGGCGGACGACGACCTCGTCGCGGCGAAGGTCTGTGAGCTTGAACATGTGCTGCGGTACCGGGCACCCTTCGTGCTCGAAGGTGGTTCGATCCACGTGGACGGTCAGGGCACCTGCCTCACAACTGAGGAGTGCTTGTTGAACTCCAATCGGAATCCCCGACGCACCAAAGGTGAACTGGAGGACCTCCTAGGGTCCTATCTGGGCGTCGAGCGCGTCATCTGGTTACCACGCGGGTTGGTCGGAGACGAGACCGACGGTCATGTCGACAACCTCGCCTGTTTTACCTCGCCCGGACGGGTGCTTCTCACGTGGTCCGACGATCATGGCGACCCCCAGCGCGACATCTCTTACGAGGCCCGGCGGATTCTCGAGGGCGCTGTCGACGCCCGTGGACGATCCTTGGAAGTAGGACTTCTCCCCGCACCAGCGGTGTCGGCAATGACGACCGAGGAGGCCGAAGGGATCGACCGATCCATGTTCGCCAAACCGCGCACGGCTGGCTCGCCACTTGTGGCTTCCTACGTGAATTTCTTCATCGGGAACTCCGTCGTGGTGTTCCCTCTCCTCGACCCCAGCCATGACGAAGAGGTGGCGGCAATACTTGCGGAAGAGCTGCCGCATCGGCACGTACAGGGCGTCGCCGCTCGTGAGATTCTCCTCGGGGGCGGCGGCATCCACTGCATCACCCAGCAGGTGCCGGCCGTGCCCGCCCCCTGAGGCTCGGTGTTGGACCTAGCCGTCACCCACCTCGGCGTGCCGTGTTCTGCGTGCTGGCCATGACGATGCCGGCGTTTTGAATACGGGAGATGTGCTCTTGTCGGCGGCCCGAGGCGCCTGCGCCATCTCGTCGTTCCGACGCAGACGGCATCGGCCCCCGCCTACCGAGCCGAGAAGCGTCACCACGGTCACCAGACCGTAGGCGAGAGGTGGCGCCAGGTCGCTCGATCAATCCGTGGCGACCATTCGTGCCGACCGGTTACTCCTGACACGGCCATTGCGCCGTCGGTCACGGCCAGTACTGGCCCCAGTCACCGCGCCTGGGCCAGGGTTCGCGCTCTCCAGCCGGCCTTTGCAGACCGGAGAGCAGACCGGAGTGCTCTACCCGCCGACACGCGTCGCGCACCCAGCGTCAGCCACCGGGCGACGATCTCGACCGGGGTCGCCGGCTCCGCAAAGGCCCTTCAGCTGCGGGTTCGCTCCTACCCGCCCGGTATCCCGTCCTGGTGCCTGGGCAAAAGCAAACAAGGCCACGATGGTCGATCGCAGAGAGGTCGATCGCAGAGAGGTCGATCGCAGAGAGGTCGCTCGCAGAGGTCACCCGCAGGGTCATGCTGGGCTTCTGCCTCCGACGCACGAGGCTGGACGAATCTGGGTTGCGCTCTTTAGGAGAGCGGCGAGTAGTCCGTCGGCTCCAAGAACACGGACTGAGCTCCCGCGACGAGCGGGCCATCGGCTTGGCTGGCCACATTTCTCTTGACGAACTCAGGGTCGGCCAGAAACGCCTTCCACGCCTCCTTCGCCGCCTCCCTGCTCTCGAAGGCAAGGAGGTAGACGAAGGCCTCGGTCAACTCGTCCTGCTCGTCCTTCGCCACCCAGAAGGCGACCATCTCCATGCCGTGTTTCTCGAAGAGGTCGAGATCGTCGTCCCGGAAGTGCCGCACGAGCGCCTGGAGCTTGCCGGGATGTGCCTGATAGGTGCGAAGCTCGAAGACGCGCCGCCCGGATGTCATTAGGGGCACGCTAGCAGCGGCCGTGGCGAGTGGCTCGATCATGGACCCGGGGGCCCGTCGCGCGGAAGCCCGGCATCGCGAGCAACCAAAAGTACCTCCAAATGATGGAGGCCATCGCCGAAGCTAGCGATCGCTCCCCTGTCGGCCAGCTACGCTCGAAAGCGGCCGGCGGGATCGCCTCCGCCACACGGTCCCGCTGGTCCTCACCGCCCGAACCCCACGCCGGCCCAGCCTGTTGTTGCGCCCGGGCGACAGTCCGATTGTGAGGGAAGGTCAGACGCCGGGCGCGCATGGGAGATCATGGGCGCCAACGCGCTGGTCGTGGTGGCACGCGGTCCGTCCAGTGGTCCCCAGCGCACAGGTCCCGGCCGCTTGGCACGCCACAGCTCGAACGTGATGCCGACCACCGCCGCGCTCCATCGGTCCTGAGCTCCTCGACGCTGCCGTTGCGCAGACGGTAGCGATTCAGATCGACGCCTCCTGAGGATCCGGCGAGTCGCTGGCTCGGTAGGGGTTTCCCCACTTCTTCGGCCAGCCGTGTTCTTGGGCTCACCGAACCATTCCTGACGCTTGGAACGGCGCGTCGTCGGCGCTTTGGAGAGGTTCGACGCCAAGGAGTTTGACAATCTACCGCCCGCTCAACAGACTCGACCCTGGCCGACACGTGCTGGGAACTGCGGCCAGACGGGGGGCGTGAGATGGCACCAGTGCTCGACGGCTTACGAGTCGTCGACTTGTCATGGGGGCTCGCCGGGCCGGTTACCACGATGTTGATGGCAGACTACGGCGCGGAGGTCATCAAGGTTGAGCCATCCGGTGGCGATCGCTTCCGCGACTATCCGGGCAACCTGGTATGGAACCGCGGGAAAAAGAGCGTCGTGCTGGACCTTACGCGCCCCGCTGACGTGGCGTCCTTCCGCGACTTGGCCAGTACGGCCGACGTCCTGGTCGAGAGCTTCCGTCCCGGTACCACGGACCGCCTCGGTATCGGCTACGAGGAGCTACACGCCGAGAATCCGCGCCTCGTCTACTGCTCGATCACCGGCTACGGGCGCCACTCGGCGGCCAGTTCTCGCCCGGCCTACGACGGCTTGGTACAGGCCCGCAGCGGCATCCAGAACGAGCAAGCGGGACATCGGTCCGGTCCGGTGTACCTCTATGTCCCCCTCCCGAGTTACGGGGCCATGTTCCTGGCCTCGTGCGCCATCCACGCGGCACTCCATGCGCGCGAAGTGACCGGCACCGGACAGTGGGTCGAGACCTCGCTGATGCAGGGAGCAATCTCGTTCACCTCTATGTTGTGGTTCCGGGCTGAGCATCAATCACCCGAGGTCTTCGCCGGCGGTCACGGGCCATTTGAGTTCAAGCGCCTGCCCGCGACGCCGAGCTTCGAGTGCGCCGACGGGAAGTGGATGAAAACCATGGGCGGCCACGAGATCGCACTGAGTGCGCTCGGCGAGGACCCGTCATCACTGCGCCCCGAGCGGGCGACTCGGAGCTTCGAGGATCGTGCTGCCTACTTCGCCGACATCCGGGCGATCTATCGGAGACGGCCCCGTGACTTTTGGGTGAGCCTCTTCGAGGGAAGGCGGATTCTCGATCTTCAAGGCGCAATCGGTGGAGGAGGGGTTCGAGGACGAGCAGATCAACCACAACGGGGCAGTCTTGGATGTCGACCTCCCCGGTGTCGGGGTGGTCAAGCAGTTCGGGCACGCGTGGCGTCTTGCGCTCAACGAGGTGCGACCGGCGAGCGCACCACCCAAGGTCGGACAGCACACCACCGAGGTACTTGCGACGCTCCACGCTCGTTCCGCCCCTCCTCCGCCCAACCCGGCTGGTGCCCTGCGCCACCCACTCGAGGGGATCCGGGTGCTCGACCTGGGTCACCCATTCGCCGGATCGTTCGGCCCCATGCTTCTCGCTGACCTCGGTGCTGAGGTGCTGATCGTCGAGCCCATCAGCCAAGGATCGCCGTTGAGTCGTGGACCGGTGGCATCAGTCCCAGGATTGGGGTTGGATAACGTGTGGATCGGCTGCCAGCGCGGGAAACGCTGCCTGACCCTGGATATGTCCACCGCCGAGGGCAAGGACGCCCTCGCCAAGCTCATCGCCGGTGCCGACGTGATCCATTCGAACCGCGGGCGGGGCATTGCGAGAGCATTCGGGTTCGACTACGAGACCGCCGCGGCGATCAATCCAAACATCATCTATTGCCACACCACCGCGTATGGGGAGACCGGTCCCTACGCGGGATGGCCCGGGGTTGACCAACTGGCCGAGTGTCAGTGCGGACTCGAGTGGGAGCAAGGTGCGGTGCCAGCCGGCGGAGAAGGGCCCCAGTGGTACCGGTTTGGCCAATGCGATCACGCGAACGCCTTCCAGTCGGCCGTCGCGGTGCTTCAAGCCCTCTACCACCGGGACAAGACCGGCCAGGGCCAGTATGTCGACACGTGCATCTTGAACAGCGGAATGCTCTACAGCTCCGACGCCTTCATCGCTCCTCCCGGCGTGACTCGCCGGCCACACATGACCAAAGATCAGACGGGGTTGGGTCCGCTCTACCGCCTGTATGAGACTGAGTCGGGGTGGCTCTTCATCGTGGCGTCGAACGATCGCGAATGGCGCGCGCTGTGCCACGGCCTAGGACGGGACTCGCTGGCCGACGATCCTCGCTTCGCCACGCGGGCGGATCGAGAACAGCATGGCGACGCGCTTGAGCAAATCCTCGAGCCGCTGTTCAAGCAACGGACCGCGCCCGAGTGGTTCGGCGCCCTCGACCGGGCGGGAGCTCCGTGCGAGATCTCCGAGGAGGGGTTTGGCCAGGGCTACGGCTTCTTCGACGACCCCGACGCCATCGCGAACGGGTGGGTGGCGAGGTACCGGCATTACTCGATGGGCATGATCGAGCAGTTCGGCACGCTCTTCTCCTTGTCGGACACTCCGTCGACCATCTCGGGACCTCCGCCAGTGCGCGGCCAGCAGAGTCGCGAGGTCCTCCACGAAATTGGCTACAGCGACAACGACGTCCAGGCCTTCGCCCGCCAGGGCATCACCTCGTGGCCCGACTGACGAGCGATACAGCGACAGGGGGCTCCGGTCTTCAAGATGTCGGCCTCGCAACGAAGGCAGCGCGTGCTCGCGAGCCGACTGCCTTGGCGAGCTCGTGTGCTTCGGCCACCTCGCGGGCCGTGTCGGCAAGGGCCTTGCGTCCCATGGAGAACTCCCAGGCTTTGAGGATCACCCAGCGGACGCGCAGCACGGCTTCGAGGCGTGCCAACTCCTCGCCTCTCAGTTCCACGTGCTCTCGGTAGCCGGCCACGACAAGGTCGATCCGCCGCAGGTCCTTGGCTCCCTCAGCGAAGAGCAACCAGGCCAGTGACCACAGCCGGGCCGCACGGCCCGCGCCCGCCCAATCGACGAGGACCATGCCCCGATCACGCGAAACGACCACGTTGGCCAGAACGAAGTCCGGGTGGGTGAGGGCCTGTGGCAGACCCTCGCAATCGTCGAGCGTCTCGAGCTCGGCGCGAAGAGCCTCGTAGCGGGGTCGATCTCCTGGGGGTACAAGACCTTCGGCGGCCCCAAAGAGCGAGGCGGCCGCGGCGACCTCATCGCCCGGTCCGCCGTTGGTCAGGTGATGCCACCCTCCACCTGGACGAGCGAGCGCACCTGGAGCTTCGGGGAAAGAGTGGAGGCGGCCAAGCAACTCACCGAGGCGGCGCAGCCCTCCGCCATCGCGGATCGCCGCTCTCCTTTGCCCGCGTGCTACGGCATCGACGTACTCGGTGACAACCACCGCCTGCCCATCGAGCACCGACTCGGGTTCGTCTGTGGCGCACCGCTCGGCGGGAAACTCCCGCTGGGCCAGGAACGCCAGGATCTCGGTATCACCGGCTGCCGCATCAACGGGCCGGGTTCGGGGGAAGAGGCGGGCGACCCAACTTGGCCCGTCACGCCGATCCACCCGGAAGACGCCACTGTCGAGCTCGGACATCTGAGCGACCGAGATCCCGTAGCGAGACTCCAGGTGCGACCGCAGGCGCTCCATCCTCGATCCGGACAGCGGGGACCCGAAGCGCAGGACGTTGCCGTCCAGATCGATGTGGGCCCCTTCGCGCAACTCGTAGGGGGTATCGCGTACGTGGCGAGTGATCCCACCACCTATCCCGGGACGGCTCCACTCCGCATAGAGGGCGTCGGCGTCCTCCACGTGGAGATATGCCTCACTCCCCGCGTCTGGGCCCTCGCGACCGGCCGACAGGTGCAGACTGACCCCGTCGCGATCCGCATACCCGTAGTCGCCGCCCACTGCGTAGGCATGCACCGCGAAGCCTAGCGACTGGTAGTGGTCCAAGGCTCGCTGGATCTCCTTGACCCGGAAGATCGGACTGACGTGATCAAGCCCGGTTGGTTCACTCATGCGTGCTCCTCGACCTCGTCCGTTGGCAGGAGTCGTCTCGCCATCGGGCCCTGCTGCGCTTCGCGCGAACGGTAGCCGGCTCTACGGAGTGCGACCTGATCAGCCAGTTCCGCAGGGAGGGTCGCGTCTCTGGGTGCCCGATGTTCTTCACGGTAGAGAGAGACGATCGATGCGTCTGCAGAGGCGCCGCAGGTACTTTCGGAGGCACCCTCGTATCCGGAGCCGTCGAAACTCAGTGGCCGGTCGCGTCAGAGTGTCCGACTCACCGCCTTAGCCTCCCGCTTCGGCCCCCTCCACTGCAGTGTCGATGCGGTTCTCGCTCGACGCGCTGCCTCGTGGACCGCTGGCTACCTCCGTTGGCGGCGGACATCCTCGCCGTCACTCCCCGTTTAGCTGATCGGAGAATGAAGGCCGCGCTCGCGTCCTCAGGGGGCCAAGACGTACGTGCGCTGGACGAGCGGCTGCCCCAGTGTGGCCAGCACCTTCTCGAGATGCCCGCTCCGCATGATCCGCTCGCCGAAGGCGGCGTCGTGGGCTTCGGCAGAGGCCCAGTGCTGGACGAAAGTGAAGGCTTGCTTGTCGCCCTGCTCCTGGTACAGGTCGAACGATTCGCAACCATCGGCCTCTCGCATCCGTTGCCGACCTTCGCCCAGGAGGCGCTCAAGCGTGGCCTCTTGCCCTCCAGCAGCGTGGAACTCGGTGATGTGGATGATGCTCATTAGAACGGTACCTCCGTGGTCAGTAGCCCTGTACCGAACCGGCGGGATCCCACCGTCCAGCAAAAGTCCAGAGCGTCGAGTTCGAGATGTTCGCCTTCATCGCCGACTTGCCACCGCCCCCCGGCTCGTCCGGTCAGTGTGAGTGAGAAGGGCTGGACATGTCGCCGGGCCCATTCGGCAACCACATCGGCAACCAAACGACCGTCGTGGGATTCAGTGAGGACCATTGACGTACCGGTCGCCCGACTGATGTCGAGGCGGTGCATCCAGATGTCGCGGGTGAAGATCGTGTCGATCAAGTACCCGAGCCGCCACTTCTCGGTTTCGAACGGCGGGTCCTGCTTCATGCGGACGACGTAACGGAGCAGAGCCGGCGTGCGCCGACGGGCTTTGACCGCCTTCGGGGCCACCGTCGCGAGGAGGCTGATCACCGCTTCGGGCGTCAAAGACGCACGCTCGGCGACCTGAGTGCCAGTCATCGCGTCGATCATCTTTCCGCCCGACCTCTTGCGGGCAGCCTGATAGTCGTGGGCGAACTGGCGCACCGATGCTTGCGCTTCGCCCATACCGAGGACATGGGAGGCCATGGCGCGCACATCCCACAGCTCGCACACCGTGGGCTTACGCCAATCCGCCGCTGACAGGGTCCGAAGGTGCTCCACCATCCGAGCGAATTCCGTCTCCGCTAGACCCATCGCTTCTTTGTGCCCCAGGGGAACATCGATCATCTTGTCGGCTGTTGCCGCTTCCACGAGGCCACCTCGGTTTTCCGAACAGTGTCAGGAGTATCGCGCTCCGTTCGGCTAAGGTCAAGGTGTGGCGAAGAGATCGGAGAAAGAACCTCCTCGAGACCGCCGGCACGCTCGGCATGAGGCAACCAAGCGGGAGATACTCGACGCAGCCTGGCATATGGTGCGCGTCGACGGCCTCAACGCTCTCTCCCTCCGAGCCCTGGCACGGACCGTGGATATGGAACCCCAATCGCTCTACACGTACTTCCCATCGAAGAACTCCGTGTACGACCATCTCTTCGCCGACGGCAATCGCGAGCTCCTCACCCGCTTCAATCGACTGGAACTCGGTGATAACCCTCGCAGCGCGTTGCGCGCCGTTGCCCAGCTCTTCGTGAGCTTTGCCACAGAGGATCCGGCGCGCTATGAATTGCTCTTCCTACGAACAATTCCGGACTTCGAACCTTCACCCGATTCCTACGCCGTAGCCATCGAAGTGTTCAGCAAGGGTCGCAATATCCTGGCCAGCGTGGGTCTCCGCCAAGATGCCGACTTTGATCTTTGGACCGCACTGCTCTCGGGACTGTCGACGCAGCAACTCGCTAACGACCTCGGGGGTGATCGCTACAGCAAGTTGATCGACAACGCCATCGCGATGTTCTCGCACTACGTGTTCGATCACTAGAACGGGCCGCGCCTGAAGGTGGGGCCATTGGTGAGCTAGTGGTTGTGGTCGGCGCGCTGGCCACCACCGGAGCCGAGGTCGTCGGAGCGCCCGGCCGCGAGTCGGGACCATTGAGCGGACGAGCGGCCCTCCAGCGTGAACCCACCACCTTTGGAACCTCAACGCTGCGGCCAGCCCTAGGGAGTCCCCCAGAACCCCTGCCGGCCGCAGACGGCGGCGTTGGGTCATAGTGACTGCCGCCCCGTGCCAAACCCATCGGAGCCGCCTCCGTGGCCGGCCAGGTCGTGCGACTCGCGCGGTCCAACATTGCCTGAATGTCCGAGGTCCCGAACGTCGCCGCATCTCGACAATCGACGCGAACTCACGTTGCCCGGCAGGGTCGAACCCTCCAAAACGGACACGCCGATCCACAGTCCTTGCTTATTCCCTGACGGACACCAAGCGGCGACAGTGCTTAGTGCCGACCGCCGTAGTCACGCCAGCGGGCGGCAAACCGTCGACAGCATGCGACGGCTCGGCAATGCCACGGCGACGGACTGGTGCCAGGAATCGCCGCATCATCGCAATCGGTTCACCTCGCTTCGCGTCATGGAGCGTACTTGATCGTGCTCTCTCCGACCATCTGCCGCAAGATGAGGTAGTCAGGACCTTTCAGCGCAGTGCGCTCCCAGGGTCCAAACCCTTGAACAGTTCCAGCCCCCCCGAGGGCGGAGGGGATTTGTTGGATCCGCTCCAGACCCTCCATCACGCCTTCTGGCGTATGAACTGTGGCGTACCGAATTCCTAACACAGCGAGCGTCGCGATGTCGTACATCGTCGCCGCAATAGGGTCGAAGGGTCGCACGCCGTGCCGTTGTTCGTACCGATCGAGCATGGCTCGCAACGTCTCGTTCTCCTCATCTACCTGATCGACATAGATCCAACCGCTCATCTCGTGGCGCTCTTCGGGGGTCTTCGCATAGAAGTGCATTCCCGCGCTCGTCGTGAACCGAGGCGGATCCCAGCCGTGAGCTGTCAGGGCTCGCGACAAGTCCAGTAGTACTGCACCGAACCCTAAATACACCAAGGCGTCGGGCTCGGCATCTGCGGCCCGGCGTACCTCGTCGTCTAACTGGGTCGCTACCGGCGAACACTTGAGATCCACCGTCATCGCCAATCCTCTGCGTTCGCACTCCTCTTGGAAATAGACGAAGAATTCGTCTCCGATCGGAGACCGGTCCCTAATCACTGCGACCGTCCGCAGGCCCCGGCGTTCGATCGCTCGAGCGATCAGCGGCCCATCGCCGTACAGCGCTCCGAGCTGGTAATGAAAGCCGTAGCGCCCACGCGAGCGGGTCGTGCCAGGGAAGTTGATGGTGGCAATGTGTCCGGCTTCGAAAAGCGGAACGACCGCGATGCAGTTGTCCGTGATGCCGGGACCCAGAATAATTAGCACCCCCTCGTTGGCCAAGGCTGTCCAGGCGTCCCTGACCGCCTTCGCCGTACCGTGGGGCAAGCCGAGGCCGCTGCGAACAACGAGCTCGATCGGCCGATCAACCTCCCCGGAAGCCACTGCCTCCTCAAATCGAAACTCGATCATGTCCCCGATACTGCGACTGAAGACTGTTGACTCGTTGAGGAAGCCAACCCTGAACGGTTCAGCACCATTGCTCACGGAATCACCTCGCCTTCTCGGCCACTGCGCCCGCAGAGCGTATCCCCTCGACGCCCGCCGAAGTCCGAGCATTGCCTGCACGAACCGCGGTCCCCCTGCACCCCTTGCCAGCTACGTCTTGTACAGGTCCAGGTCTTAGGTGGCGAGACCCCAAGGTCCAGTGCCCGAGAGCTTCCGAGGCGAGATGCGTGTGACAAATCCCTCGGGCCACTCGCCCCCGGGGGGCGGGAACTGGCCCTTCGTGATACGGCGTAGCACGGGCACCGCTCCACCCTCCTCGACGCGGGCGATCCCGTGAATCACGAGGTAGGGGCTGAACCCTTCGAACGGCACGTCGGACTCGACGGACAGCGTCACCCGGGGATCACGCCGGATGTTGCGCAGCTTCACGTAGTCGGCAAGATGTCCCGCGACGATCTCGTCCCCGTCCCAGTCCACGTAGATGCAGGTCACCTGTGGGGTGCCGTCGGGGTTGATGGTAGCCAGATGGACCAGCCGCCCCGAGGCTACGGCCGCCCGTGTGGCCTCGTCGAGTCGGATCGGGCTATCGGCCATCGTGTCTCCTCCGTTTCCCCGGGCTCGGAAGATTACCGGGCGAATCCGAGTGAGCCGTTCACTGCCCGCCCGAAGGTCTCCCCTCGTTCGTCCGCGGCCCAGACCTCGTCCGCTGTCACGATACCGGGAGAGCCGCGTGCCACCCTGAAGTTCCGAACGCCTACCCCACTGCTCCTCGGTGGTGGTACTAACTACCAGGCAATTCCGGAGGCTGGCCACCGTGGCAGCTCCTCGGAGTGGCGGAAGACTGGGAGGAGGCGGTCGAGGTGAGGAGAACGCTTTGGGAGCGGTGGGATTAGCGTTTCGCGCCGAAGCGCGTCATCGGTGGCACTCGTGGCTGGCCGTCGCTCTCCTCATCAGTCTCGTCGGTGGGTTCGTGTTGGCCGCCACCGCTGCCGGTCGCCGAACGGATGGCGCGTACCCCCAGTTCGTCGCCCGGTACGGCTACGACGCCACTATCTACGCCACCCGGCCCATGCCGAGAGTCGACAAGCTTGCGAGCGTCTCCTCGGTCATCGAGTGGGTCACTCCGTCCAACGGTCAGCCAAGGTGCGACTGCGCCCATCAGATCAACATCACGAGTTCGAACTTCTCCGTTCTCGTTGAACCCGCCGGGGCTCAGCCCCTTTGGAAGCTGGTTTCGGGCCGCCTACCCTCACCCACGGCTCCTTATCAGGTGTTGGCGTCGTTCTCCCTCCAACGTGACGACGGCGTTCAGGTCGGCACCGTCATCCGCGTCCCGTTCTTCGCCCCCTCCCAAGCACTGGCGGCGAACAGCATTACTGGGGCGCCACCCAAGCCGTTGGGCCCCACTGCGGCCCTACACGTCGTTGGCATCGTTGCCTCTGAGTTCGATTTTCCGTCCGGGGATACTCCGTCCTACGAGCTATTGACCACTCCCGCCTTCGACCGTACCGTGATCCCTCGGACCGCCACTGGCGTCGAGTATGCCGTACGCCTCCGACACGGTGCGGCCGATCTCGCCCGGTTCAACACTGAAGTCAACAACCTCAACAATGCCGACGTCGAAGGCGTCGCCAACAACAACGGCCTAGCCGCGTCGGTTGAAGCATCAATCCATCCTCAGGCCGTCGGATGGTGGGTTCTCGCGGCCCTGGCCGCCCTCGTCGGCCTGGCCGTCGTCGGCCAAGCCCTGACCCGTCAGTCCAGGATCGAGAGCGAGGCCTACCCGACCTTGGTCGCCCTGGGCGCCGACAGGCGCCAGTTGTTCCTGCTGGGCATGGCACGGAACCTCGCGCTAGCCCTCACCGGCACCGCCGGCTCGGTATTGCTCGCCACCGCACTGTCCCCACTTGCACCAGTGGGGGAAGCGAGGCTCGCGGAGCCGTCGAATGGCGCTTACTTCGATCCGCTCGTGTTCGGGCTGGGAGCGCTGGCCCTCCTGCTGGCGGTGATGGCCCTGGGCATCTGGCCGGCGGTGAAGGCCGCCCATACTTCACCGGCGGAGGTCCGGGCCGTGCCGGTGCAACCTTCGGCCCTGGTGGCTCGCCTGTCGGCGATGGGTGCTCCAGCCAGTGCTCTCATCGGCGTCCGCAACGCCCTCCAACGACGAGCAGGCCGCGGGAACGTGCCACTCGGGTCTGCCCTCATGGGCACGATCTTGGCGGTCACGGCGCTCTGCGGCACCGTTGTCTTCGGTGCCAGCCTCTCGCATCTTTTGGCCACGCCGTCGCTGTACGGTGACGCCTACCAGCTGAGCTTCGAGGTCATACCCGGACTGCCCGACCCTGGGCTCATCGGAACTCTCGAACGGAACGGGAGCATCACAGCAATCACGCGTGGTTTCGCCACCCAGGTATCGATCGACAAGGCCACCGTGGGAGCCGTCGCCGTGATTGCAGTCCGTGGTCGACCGCTGTTTTCGACGGTGCACGGACACCTTCCCACGGGCAACGGCCAGATCGGCTTGGGCGCGGCAACCATGCGGCAGATACACGTCCAGCTGGGCTCAGTAGTGAACGTCACCGTCACCACTCCATCGGGCGTTCGGCGGACAGAACCGTTTCGGGTCGTCTCCCAGGTCCCTCTCCCCGCACTTGACGGGTATGTCGGTCTGGGCAACGGCGCGCTGTTCAGCGTCGGGGGCTACGAGGCGGCCGTCTGCCCTCGAAGTCCCGACCAGGAGGCGTGCCGACACACCTTCGAGGGAACCAGCCTCGGGGCCTACCTCACCACGGTCGCACCCGGACAGAGGGGACACGCGACACTGACCCACTTTCTCAATTCGGACGCGTCAGTTGCGGTGCGCCCGATCACGCCGACCTCGTTGGTGAACTTTGGGGAGGCCGTCAATTTTCCATTGCTATTCGGCGCGATCCTGGCGGTGTTTGGAGCGGCCACGCTTACTCACCTTCTGACGGTGAGCGTGTGGCGCCGTCGAAACGAGATCGGACTTCTCAAGATGCTCGGCTTCGTGAACGGACAGGTCATCTCCACCGTCAGTTGGCAGGCGACGACGATCAGCCTCATTGGAGTCCTCGTTGGCATCCCCATCGGTCTGTTCGCTGGCAGGATGACATGGCAATTGTTCGCCAACGACCTGGGCGTGGTGCCCGTCTCGGTCGTTCCCCTCTGGTTGGTTGGCGCGCTCGCTCTAGGCGTGGTCCTGGCTGCCAACCTTCTCGCGCTCGGCCCGGCCCTGGCGGCAACGCGATCGAAGGCGGGACAACTTCTTCGCGTGCAGTAGCGGACCACTTCGGTGAAAAGCCCGGAAACAGCCGGTCAACTTTGTCCCGCGCTTCGACTGGCAGCCAGCGGCCGGCGCCGTAGCTCTGTTCGTCGTGCACTGCCCCCGCGGCGTTGGCCATCGAGCTGGTCATCTATTGCTCGGTGAGGTCGCTCGAGATCCTTGACGACGGCATCAGCGTCGGTGGTGGCTCCCGCAGGCCCCGAAGTTGGCCCCGTCGTCGGCGATCAGCCACTGGGATGACCACCCACGGCAGACAGCTCAGCGAGGGGCGCCCGAGCTCGGGAAGGGGAGCCCGTGTCCGCTCGTCAGTTCGACGTGACAGACATGTCGTCCCAGTAAATGATGGTCCCTTTGGTGGCCTTGGAGAAGTTGGGTTCCATCCCAGCGTTGACCTCTTTCGAACTGGGCACGATCCCCGTGATCGTAAGCTGGGTCCACACATTTGCCGCCAGAGACACGGTCGGCCCGCTGGCACTGTCGACGTACGTGCCGCTGGCACTGAGCAAGTCAAGGCTCAGGTCAACTCTTACGGCGCCGCTCCGCGCACCCAAATACTCGCGGTGTAGCTCTTGGTTGACGTGATTGGCGCGTACCAAGCGGGGTTGGTGTCAAGATCCCAACCGCCGCTGGTTGAACTGGTGGTCTGCGCGAGCGCCCACAACCCGGAGTGCACCACGGCTTCGGAGCGCGCCAGCTTGCCGCCCCAAGAGTCGGCAGGTGTCCCACTCGTCTCGAACCCGGGGTCGGGAAGCAGGTTCGCGAGCGCCGGCGCGGTGGTCTGGTAAGTGAACTGGTCTCCGGCGTTGGTGACGCTGGTCCCCCCCGTGGTGGTGACGGTGACGTTCACCGCGCCCGATCCGGCCGGGGAGGTCGCCGTACACGCCGAGGCCGAGCAGGACACGGCGGTCGCCGCGGTGGTGCCGAAGGTCACGCCTCCCCCGCCCAGGTTCGAACCGCTGACCGTGACCGCGGTGCCCCCCGCGGCCGGTCCCGTGCTCGGGGTGATCCCGGTGACCACCGGCAGCGGCGGCGCTGTGGTCGTGGCCGCTGATAACTCGTCGACGACGGCGCTGCTGAGGTTGCTGTCGAGGAACAGGTCCCCACGGGCATCAACCGCGACGCCCCCCTCTTCAGGCCAGTTGTCCTGGCTCTCGCTATAGACGACGCTGCCGTTGGCCGCATAGGTGCCGGCACTCGGGGTGCCGGTGTATTCCATGACTCGGGCGTTACCAGTGTCGTAGGCGAACAGATCGCCGCTTTCGTCGACAGCAATCCCGCCCACCCCTCCTACGCTGCTCCCCAACGGTGCGGTCGGCGCCGCCAATTGGTTGAGGCCCGTACCCTTCCCGCCACTACCCGCAACGGTCATGCCGTTGGTCCCATACGTTCCGGTCGACGGGTTCACGAGGTACTCCTGAACCCGGGCATTGGGGGGATCCGACACGAACAGGTCGCCGTTGGCGTCCATGGCGAGGCCGCCCACCCCAGCCAGCTGACTGGCACCGGAGCCCGCTCCCCCCACTCCTGCGACAACCGTGCCCGCTGCTGCGTAGGTGTCCGAGGTCGGGCTGTACACGAACTCGAGTACTTGGGTGCCATCGGCCGCAAACAGATCGTTTTTCTTGTCCAACGCGAGAGCCCCCACGACAATCGAGGAAAGTTGGGACGCTCCGGGCACCTCGATGCCGGTGGGCGGATAACCTCCCGTTGTTGGGTTTCGGGGATACTCCAACACCCCGGGAACGTTCCCCGGACTGGCGATGAACACGTCGCCGGCACTGTCCACAGCAAGCCCGCTGGAGGCCGCGCCGATGAGCCTACCCGCCGTGGAGTAGGCGCCCGTGCTGGGATTGACGGCAAATTCGTTCACCCCCGTGTTGGCGATCGTGTCGGCCACGAACAGGTCACCCTGCGGGTCGAGCGCCAGGGCGGTGATGCCATAGTTGTTCCGCCCGACCTGGCCCATGACTGTGCCGACGGGAGTGAAGGTGTCAGACGCCACGGTGTAGGAAAACTCCATCACCGCGTCCCAGACGCTATTGCTGGGGTTGGAGGTCTCGGAGGTCTCGCCAACGAACAGGTCACCGTTCGTGTCGAAACCGATGCCGCTGGGCCCGATCATGGCAGCGGTGTCCACTGACGTTCCAGTGCTGGCATACGTGCTCGTCGTGGGGCTGTAGACGAATTCGGATACGCCGCCGTAGCCGAGGTAACTGTGCGAGACGAAGAGGTCGCCGCTGGCATCAAACGCGACGTCCTCGGGGAACTGGGTGAACTGACTGGCCACCACCGTCGCCGTAGCGGCGAAACCGCCCGTCGCAGAGTTCGCCGTGTACTCCGACACCCGGAAATTGAGACTGTCGGCGACGAACAGGTCGCCCTTGGGGTCGAGCGCCACTCCACTCGGACTGTTGAGCTGCGTCGACCCCGAACCCAGGCCGCCGACCCCCGCCACGGTGACCCCCATCGATGCGTAGGTGCTGGTCGCGGCGTTGAATACGTACTCCAGGACGCGGTCGTTGCCGCTGTCGGCGACGAACAGGTCGCCCTTCGGGTCGAGCGCCACTCCACTCGGACTGTTGAGCTGCGTCGACCCCGAACCCAGGCCGCCGACCCCCGCCACGGTGACCCCCATCGATGCGTAGGTGCTGGTCGCGGCGTTGAATACGTACTCCAGGACGCGGTCGTTGCCGCTGTCGGCGACGAACAGGTCGCCCTTGGGGTCGAGCGCCACTCCACTCGGGGCGTAGGAACTTGAACCTTGCAAGTCCAGCTGGGTGGACGCCGAGCCGAGCCCTCCGACCCCAGCCACAGTGGTGCCAACCTTGGCGTACGAAGAGGAGCCCGGATTGAAGACGTACTCCTGCACTCGGTTCTTCGGCTGATCCACCACGAACACGTCGCCCCTGCTGTCCAGCGCAAGGCTCCCCGGGCTGCCGAGCTGGCCCGCGCCGATACCGAATGCCGCAACGCCGGCGACCGGAACTGGCGTACCAAGTGGCGTTGCCGCTCCGGCGGACGAAGCCGGACCGACTGGGGTGATGAAAAGGGCGGCGGCGGCCAGCCCGCACCACCAAAAACGAACACCGGACGCGCGGGGGCGTCCCCTGGGCAAACGCAGGCTCATCGGCTCGCTCTTTCCCCCAGCGCCCTAAACGTACGGTTGGCCCCGTGTATCGACAACCCCACAATTCGGCGGAGCAATGAGCGCACCAGGGGGGGTGCACCCTACAAATAGACCCTCTGGTAGGTATGACGCGTCCGATTCGTTGCCCAACGAACACCATTTCTCCGTTGCGGCACATCGTCAGGGGACGGATACCCCGCGCGCCCCAGCGGTCGCTTGGATATGACATTCGTCACCGTCGAATCGTGAGGCCGCCCACTACCCCCGGCAACACACGAGCGCGATCCTGCTCCCATGAGCTTTGATCACCCACCTCGTGACAGCATCGTCCTCACCTCCTTGCGGAAGTCCTACGAAGCCGTTCACGCCGTCCGCGGCATCGACCTGTTCGTCGGACCGGGCGAGACGGTCGCGCTCCTCGGGCCGAACGGGGCCGGCAAGTCAACGACTATTGACATGATGCTCGGCCTTGTCCGTCCCGACAGCGGGCAGGTGAGGCTCTTCGGTCTCTCGCCGGCTCACGCCGTCGCCAATGGACGCGTCAGCGGCATGCTGCAGACCGGTTCCCTGATCGATGGCCTTTCGGTGCGCGAACTGGTCGCGATGGTCGCCTCGCTGTACCCACACCCACTCGACGTCGACGAGGTACTTCGGACAACCGGCACCACCGAGTTCGCCGACCAGCGCACGACGAAGCTGTCAGGGGGCCAGACCCAGCGGGCCCGCTTCGCCGTCGCCCTCGTGGCCAACCCCGACCTGCTCGTGCTCGATGAACCGACCGCAGCACTCGACGTCGAGTCGCGACGAGATTTCTGGGACGCGATGCGGGCCGTCGCAAAGGGAGGCAAGACGGTCGTCTTCGCCACCCACTACCTCGAGGAGGCCGACGCCTACGCAGATCGGATCGTTCTTATGGCCCGTGGGCGCATCGTCGCCGACGGGCCGGCGACGGAGATCAAAGCCAAGGCGGGCGGGCGGACGATCCGTGCCACGCTCCCCGACACAGAGCTCTCCGCCCTCAGCGCGCTCCCCGGGGTGACCAGCGTCGACCGGCGCGGCGCGGCAGTCGTCGTGTCGTGCGGCGACTCGGACGTCGCCCTTCGCTCCCTTCTTTGCACCTATCCCCAAGCCCACGACATCGAGGTCCGCGGCGCTGGGCTCGAGGAGGCCTTCCTCGAGCTCGTCGCGGGGGACGAAGAGGAGGCAATCGTCCAGTGAGGCACTCGACCTATCTCCGTTACGAACTGATGCGCACCTTTCGGAACCGGCGGTTCTTGCTGTTCTCGCTCGGTTTCCCGCTCGTGCTGTTCCTCACGATCGCCGGCACGAACAAGTCGAAGTCGATCGACGGCATCGCCTTTCCTCTGTATTACATGACCGGTATGGTCGCGTGGGGCTCGATGATCGCCATCATCTCGTCGGGGACGCGGATCGCCGTGGAACGCCAGCTCGGCTGGACCCGTCAGTTGCGGATCACCCCACTACGAACGAGCAATTACTTCGGCGCGAAGATCATCTGCGGGTACGCGATGGCCCTCGTCACCGTCGTCGTCCTCTACCTCGCCGGCGTCGCACTCAACGTTCGGCTCGACGCTGGGCAGTGGGCCACGATGACGGTGCTTCTCCTCATCGGCCTCGTCCCCTTCGCCATCCTCGGGGTGATGGCTGGACACCTGTTGGGTCCCGACTCCCTCGGGCCGGCGGTGGGCGGGCTGACCGCGCTGTTCGCCCTCTTCGGCGGGGCATGGGGACCGGTGTCGACAAGCACCACGTTCGTCGACATCGTCAAGTGCATCCCCTCGTACTGGCTCGTCCAGTCCGGCAAGGTCGCGCTCGGCGGCACAAGCTGGCCCCCTGCCGAAGCCTGGATCGTCATTGCCGTGTGGACGGTGGTGCTCGCACGCCTCGCCGTCTTCGCCTACCGCCGCGACACCGCCCGCCTCGCGTGACGGCGCCGGTAATTTGATGGCCATGGCCAAGGACGTGCGTGCCGCCGGCCCGAGGGAAGCCGAGTGGGTCGCCGACCAGCGCCGATGGGCGCAGGGATGGCGCCGCGTCGTGTTCCCGGCCATCTTCCTCGCCTGGCTTATCCAAGTGGCCGTGGCCATCCCCGAGGACTCCCATGGCGTGGGTCTCGTCGGCGGGTATGTCATCTTGGCCGCCTTCTGCGCCTGCTATGTCCTGGCCGTGCCGGCCAGCTGGCAGCGCGACGGCCGGCGCTACGTCATCCTCATTGCGTCGCTGGGAGCGCTGTTCGTCGCCGAGCTCCCCTTCGCTCACGCCGACGCCCTGGTAATGGCCGTGTTCGTGTCGGTGGTGACCGTCATCAAGTTCGGTGAGCGTGCACTGATCGTTCCCGCCGCCCTGACGCTCGTGGCGATCTTCGTGCCACCGGCGATTCCCTCTTGGCACGACACGATCGGCACCGGGTTCGCCAATGGCACGGCGATCGCCATCCCTCTCGCCTCGCTCGCCATGTTCGGGTTCGCCCGAGTGATCCGCGGGAACCAGGCGCTCGCCGATGCCCGGAGCGAGCTCGCTCGCCTCGCATCCGAGAACGAGCGAATGCGGATCGCACGCGACCTTCATGACCTGCTGGGCCACTCCCTCACGACGATCACGGTCAAAGCCGAGCTCGCCAGTCGACTCGCTCATCGTGACACCGACCGGGCTCTGCGAGAGATCGCTGAAGTTGCGGCTCTCAGTCGACGGGCGCTCGGCGACGTTCGCGCCGCGGTCTCGAACTACCGGGACGTCACCCTGGCGGGCGAACTGGCAACCGGTCGCGAGCTGCTACGCGCTGCAGGCATCGCCGCCGAGCTTCCCCCGGCCGTGGACGTCGTCGACGATGACGCCCAGGAGCTCTTCGGCTGGGTGCTGAGAGAGGGTCTGACCAATGTCGTGCGGCACTCCCACGCCCAATCGTGCACCGTGCGCATCTCGCCGTCCTCGGTCGAGATCAGCGACGACGGCGTGGGAACTGCTCGTGGATCCGGCAACGGTCTCGACGGACTCGCCGAGCGAGTCGCCTCGGCTGGCGGGCTAATGGAGGCTGGCCCAACGTCACCGAGCGGCTGGCGGCTCGCGGTCCGGCTGGACGCCAGCACATCGTCGTGACGATCCGGCTCCTGCTCGCGGATGACCAGGCGCTCATCCGCTCCGCTCTCGCCACCCTCCTCGATCTCGAGGAGGACTTCAGCGTGGTCGCGTCGGTCGGCCGAGGTGATCAGGTTGTGGCAGCCGCCAAGGCGAGCTCGCCCGACGTGGCGCTCCTCGACATCGAAATGCCTGGCATCGACGGCCTCGCCGCCGCAGCCATCCTCGCCGACCAGGTCCCGGGCTGTCGCTCGCTCATCGTCACCACCTTCGGTCGTCCGGGCTATCTCCGCCGGGCGATGGAGTCCGGCGCATCGGGCTTCGTCGTGAAGGACACCCCCGTCGACCAGCTCGCAGAAGCCATCCGGCGCGTAGCGTCAGGCGAACGGGTCGTCGATCCCGCCCTCGCCGCGGCGACGCTCGCACACGGGACGTCGCCGCTCACTGCCCGTGAGCGCGATGTACTCGCCGTTTCGCGGACGAGCGCCACGGTCGCGGAGATTGCCAAGAGTCTCTTCCTCTCAGAGGGAACAGTCCGGAACTACCTCTCGTCGGCGATCGCCAAGGCCGGTGCCCGCAACCGCACCGAAGCAGCTCGGAAGGCTGACGAGCACGGCTGGCTCTGAACGCACCTGTCGAAGGCGTCGTTTGGTCCCGCTCACGCTGGGCGAGCGCGCCGAGCGATGCGCCACTTGGCAAGTGCGGCTCGAATGCCCAGTCCTATGATCACGATGACCGCGACGCCGAGGATCGCTTTGAAACCGACGTTCCCGATGCGCTCCGCGATCTCTTCACCGAGGAAGTACGAGAGCCCGACGTACATCCCGATCCAACCGACGCCGGCGACGAGCGCGCCCAGTACGAACACGTAGAAGCGCACTCGGAAGATGCCCGACACAAAGGCGGGCATCGTCACGGACGCCACGAAGGTATACCGTGCGAAGGCCCGGTCGCCTTTGGCCAAGAGTTTCTGACGTGATGTCTCGAGGCGTCCCGGATGGTCGAGCAGCCTGCGTCCCCCGTGGACACCGATCACATAGCCCACCACCGAACCCAGCATCCAGGCAGCCATAGCTAGGGCGAGCACGATCCATACATTGAGCTTGCCTTCTCCAGCGAGCGTGCCCGCCGCGATGAGGGCCGCATCACCGGGGCCCGGCAAGCCGGCTCCCATAATCGCGACAAGCACGAACATGATGGCGTACTCGGACAGGCTCATGGCTCCCAGATCATGTGGCGGTAGGGCACGGTCCCTTCTTAGCCGAGGTCAGCGGCCAACGGACTCTCTTTAGGCAAGCCACGAAGGTCGCGGGTCGTCACCGCGGGTCGGTCGAAAGGGCGCCGGTCCAAGAGCGTCGAAGACTACGCTCGAGCGCTGCAGGGGCCGCGACTGGCGCGCAGAGAGACCGAAAGAACGACCATGGGTGATGAGTCACCGAGGAGTTCACGACCACCACGACCCGGGCGCGTGAGTGCGTGGGCGTGCGCCACGACATCGCGTCGACCAGCGAATCGCCTCAGCGAGATCATGCGGGGAGCGGGATCTCGGTGACGACCATCATGATCCCTTCTCCCTCAGCAAGC
The DNA here is from genome assembly GCA_963794215.1 of uncultured Acidimicrobiaceae bacterium. Classification (GTDB taxonomy): domain Bacteria; phylum Actinomycetota; class Acidimicrobiia; order Acidimicrobiales; family RAAP-2; genus DATKRB01. The sequence goes on from CAWCCQ010000001.1 coordinate 659,336, forward strand.
TCAGGTGCGCCACCACGGCAATCCACTAGTGGCACACTTGCCGGTCGGTGGGAGAGATAGTGCCGACCCAGGCCATCCCGCTGGCATTGGTCGCCAGCCTGTACCCGTTCGGATTAGTGGCGCTGCTCGTACTCTTCGACGCCACCCGCCCGCGGGCCCGCTCGGCCATCTTCCTCTGCGGTGCGGCCGTCTGCCTCCTGACCGTCGGTTTCATCGTGGTGTTCGTTCTGCGCGACGCGGGCCTCAACAAGTCGGGCAACTCGACGCTCCGCTATGGGCTGCAATTGGGACTCGGCGTGGCCTTTCTGGTCGGGTCCTGGGTGCTGGCCCACCGGCCCCCCAAATCCAAGCCCGCCGAAGCTCAGCCGTCACGGGTAACCAGGGCCGTGTCCAGCTCCGGACTACTCGCCGTGTTCGTCGTCGGCATCGCAATGTACACACCGTCACCCACCTATCTTGCGGCTCTCAATGAAGTGGCTGACGCCAAGTTGAGCGCCGCCGCCGCCGCCGCCTGGGTGGTGATCGTGGTTGTGCTTGTCCTCATCACCATTGAGGTTCCCATCCTTTTGTACGTCCTCGCCCCGGGCTGGACCATCCCCAAGTTGCGAGCACTCAATCGCTGGCTGGAGCGCAACGGGCACGCCGTGTTGGTCTACGTCCTGGCCGTACTCGGGGTCTGGCTGGTGATCGAAGGCTTGGTCGGACTCCTCTAGTGCGGCCAGGATTCCACCATCATGACCACCAGGTGATTCCCGAGCCGACGGTTGCTCAATAGCTGAGAGATGGGTACCAGTCGCCCCGACCTTGGGGGGTCAGGTCGAGGAGGTTCCAGACCGGCGACAGCAGGTCGATGCCTCGCTCCCTGACCGACCCGGACAGCCACGGGTGCCCGCTGTAGCGGTGCCGCACGGTGTCATCGGAGTCCCTGGTGAAGACCGAGACGGTCGAGTCCTGAACGCCGTCCTCGTCCTCGCTGCCGAGGTCGTACTTGAACGTGCTCGACCCGGCGCTCAGCAACCGAAGCCGGTCCCACCGACGATCTCGGGCATACGCCCAGAGTACAGGGAGCTCGGCGGCGGCCACGATGACGACGTCGGCATTCTGGGCCACGTGGTCGACGATGCCGTTGAAGCCATCGATCCACATCGTGCACATGGGACACGGCGGGGAGGCCTTGCCGAACATCAGGTGGTACACGATGAGCGAGCGGTCGGCGCCGCTGAACAGCTCGCTCAGTCGCACCTGGCGGACCGGCTCGTCGCCCGCAACGAGATCGGGCGGTCCCTCCTCGAAGACGTAGTCCTCTACGACCGGGCCGGCCGGAAGTCGCCGGCGCAGGGCAGCAACCGTCTCGACCTGGTCGCGCAACGCGATCTCGGCCTGCCGAAGCCGCTCGCGCGCGCTCGTGTAGTCGTCGGATTCCTTCGCCAATCGGGTCATCTCGATGCCCATCGGTCCTCAGCCTTCCCGTGATGGACCGACCACGACGGCGGCGTATCCGGCGATCGCGATCGGTGGTGTGCCGCGCACGCCTGTCTAGCGGTGATCTCCTCGATGTGCACGCCGACGAGGGTCGGCGATCCCGACCCGCCCAAAAACGCTTAGATCAACGCCGGCTCGGTTGCTCGAGGGTTGCACCCTCGGATTCGGCACCCGAAGGAGCACCTAGTGGCGCCCGTCATTAATTAGTTATATAAGTGTGATACGATGGTGCATGGCACGGACTGGTCGACCGACGGCGTTACTCGTACTTAGGGCCGAGGAGCACGATCAGCTTGTGCGGTGGGCTCGACGACACAAGTCCTCACAGGCCTTGGCGTTGCGCTCGCGGATCATCCTCGGCTGTGCGCAGGGCTTGTCGAACAAAGCCGTTGCCGAGCACGAGGGAGTGTCCCAGCCAACGGTCGGCAAGTGGCGAGCGCGCTTTGTCGAGTCCCGCTTGGACGGTCTCGTTGATGATCCCCGCCCGGGGCGGCCACCAACGGTGACCGCCGAGCAGGTCGAAGACGTGGTCGTCACGACGCTCGAGTCGACGCCTGAGCACGCGACGCACTGGTCGAGGTCGAAGATGGCCGAGCGGTCCGGTCTGTCGGCTTCGACGGTCGGGCGGATCTGGAAGGCCTTTGAGCTGAAGCCCCACCGAGCCGAAGGGTTCAAGCTCTCCAACGACCCCCTGTTCGTGGACAAGGTCTACGACGTCGTTGGGTTGTACTTGAACCCCCCCAACGGTGCCGTTGTCTACTGCGTCGACGAAAAGAGCCAGGTCCAAGCGCTCGCCCGCTCCCAGCCCGCGTTTCCCATGATGCCGGGCATGCCCGAGAAGCGCACGCACGACTACCTCCGCCACGGCACGACGAGCTTGTTCGCGGCGTTCAACACCACCGATGGGTCGGTCATCTCGAGCCTGCACCGCCGACACCGCAGCATCGAGTTCAAGAAGTTCCTCGCAAAGATCGACACCGTTGTCCCCGACGGCCTCGATGTCCACCTCGTCTGTGACAACTACGGCACGCATAAGTCCCCGGCAGTGAAGGCCTGGCTCGACAAGCACCCCCGGTTCCACGTGCACTACACCCCGACGTACTCGAGTTGGATCAACCAAGTCGAACGGTTCTTCGCCTACATCACCGCGGATCTGCTCCAACGCAGCGATCACCGTTCCGTGCACGCGCTCGAAGCCGACATCCGAGCATGGATCGCAGCGTGGAACGAGAACCCGAGTCCATTTCTCTGGACCAAGACCGCCGACCAGATCCTCGAAAAGCTCGGTCGACTTCTACAACGAATTAACGGCGGAGGACACTAGCTCAGGACGCAATTCGTTACCCCCGGACCACGCCCGGGAACGGTGAGCCCGCCTTCATCTATGTCATCCGCGACGAGCACCCCTCGCACCTTAGGGCCGGCGGCCTCTTCTTACTCACGCTGCGAAACGACCAGATCGCGCACACCACCCGGTTGGCCACCACATCACTGCTGGACACCTTCGGCTTCGGCGATCTGGAACCCGAGCTCCCGGACCGAACGGATCGCACAGGGCAGGGCCAGAATCCGAACACCTGAGGAAGGGCTGCAGTCCAGCCTTATCCGTTAGTTGACACTTGCGCAAGTACTAACTAACGTTGTGCCCATGGACGCCGCATTCCGGGCCTTGGCCGAACCCCGCCGCCGCGAGATCCTCAAACTGGTGTGGACCGAGGAGCGTCCCGCCGCCCAGATCGCGGCGTGCTTCGACGATGTGACCCGGTCGGCCGTCTCCCAGCACCTCGGCGTCCTCCGCGAGGCCGAGCTTGTTCTCGAACGCCGGGACGGGACCCGCCGTCTCTACCGGGCCAATCACGCCCAAATGGACCGCCTCCGCCAGTACCTCGATGAGTACTGGACCGACAGTCTGCAACGTCTGCAGTACCTGGCCGAATTGGCCCAACGACAGAAAGGAACCACCGATGGCTGAACTCACTCGGGAGGTCGTGGTGAACGCCAGTCCTTCCACGATCTTCCCCTTCCTCACCGATCCGGCCCAGCACGTCCTATGGATGGGTACCGAGGCCGAGCTCGATCCACGGAGGGGCGGCACCTACCGAGTACTGGTGCAGGGGAAGCACCCGGGGGTGGGCGAATTCGTTGAGGTGGTGCCCGACCGCAAAGTCGTGTTCACCTTCGGATGGGACGAGCCCGACCACCCCATACCCGCCGGGTCGACGGAGGTGGAGATCACGCTGGTCCCCGACGGTGGCAAGACCCGGGTCCGCCTCGTACACCGGGGTCTACCCGATGACGCCGTGGCCGACCATACTCAGGGTTGGGACCACTACCTCGACCGATTGGCTGTCGCCGCCCTTGGTGGCGCCGTCGGACCGGACACGTCGACCGAGGCGGAGAGCGCGACTGCGAGCGCCGCAGGATGAGTCCTCATTTGCTCGCGGAGTGGCGGATCGTTCGAGCCGGCACTCCCCGACAGAACAACGAGGTCACAAACACCAGCTCGTCGAACACCACCTCCCCGCGCTCGGAGGGGTGCTAGCCCCAGGAGACGACGCCCGGTAGCGGCATTCCCTTCTCGGCAAGAACTCCTTAGGTTGGCGGTAGCAGGCGATGTCCTCCATACCTCGCCAAGGAGAGGCCGTGATCGCAACAACGGGGCAGCCCGAACGCTTTGGTCATACCGTGGCGGTTCCCCATCTGAGCTTCGACGTGAATCGGGGTGTCCTCACCGAGGACTTGTCGGTCCCAACGGGTCCGGCAAGTCCTCGGGGCGCGCTGGACGCCGTCCAGATCGTTACGCCGATGAGGCAAAGACCTCTTGCCGCGCCGCAGGACGCCGGGGCGGCTGCCCGGATGGAGTCGGACGGATGGATCGTGGCCACCGCGAGCAGCTCGGAGATCGGCGAGCTTGCCAACGACCCTGCCCTCATCATCCACGACCTCGTCGGGCTCATGGCGAACGACCACCCCGGTCGCTTCACCCATGAGGGATCCTTTCATGCTCCGTCGCGGCCGTGGCTCCCCAAGCCGGGCAGCTCGGCGCAATCGGTGGATTCCTGCTTATGATCGTCTACCACGTCGGGGCCTTGGGGGCCGCGACGATGTTGATCATCAGGCGAGACGCATGATGCCAGGACAGGTCGACGGCAAACGGGCTCGAGCTTGGGGATTGTTCAGGGAACTGGTGACTGTGGCCACGGAGGATCGGGCCGACCGGGTCAAAGAGATTGCTCGCGTGATCTGGCGTGAGCCGTTCACCGGACGCCCGTGGTCAGAGCTTTCCTTCCTCGTCATCGGGTCGGCGCTGGCGGGCATCGGTTTCGCCTTCGTTGCCATCACGCTGGGCGCGGGAGTGATCCTGGCCATCACGTTCTTCGGCCTAGCCATCATTGCCCTCTCCGTACGTGGAGCCCGAGGTATCGGCGGGCTGCATCGCCGGCTCGCGCGGAGGTTCATTGATGAGGCCATTGAAGACCCCGAACCTTTCCTCGCCCGACCAGGTTTCCTCGGCTGGCTCCAGTCGGCGCTGCGGGACCGCATCGGATGGCGGTCGATGGCCTACGTGGCACTCAAGGTCCCGCTGGCCGTGCTGGGCATCCTCGTCGGATTCGCCGCATGGTGGGACGCCTTCTTCTGCCTCGTCTATCCGGTGCGGGGAGGCAACGGGAACAGCCCCTCGGTCTTCGGACTGCCCCGGCTCATCTTCGGGCAAGGGTTCTTCTCGGGGGGTCATACGGGGTTCTTCTACGACCTCGCCATCTTCTGCACGGGCATCGTGTTGTTCTTCGCCGCGCCTTGGGCGGTCCGCGCCGTCCTCTACCTCGATCGGCGTGTCATGCGGGTGCTGCTCGCCCCCGATGCGCTGGTGGCCCGCGTGCGTTCGCTCGAGCAGGCGCGGGCGCAGACCGTCGACACGTCGGCGGCGACCCTGCGGCGGATCGAACGCGACCTCCACGACGGCACACAAGCCCAGTTGGTTGCCCTCGCCATGCGTCTCGGTATGGCCAAGGAGAAGCTGGAGGACAGCGAACCCCTCGACATCGACCAAATTCGCCAGCTGGTGGGCGATGCGCACCGCGGAGCCAAGGAGGCCATCGTCGAGCTTCGAGATCTGGCCCGCGGCATTCACCCGCCGGCACTCGACACGGGCCTCGAAGGTGCGTTGTCCACTTTGGCCGCCCGGTGCACCGTGCCGACGGAGCTCACGCTGGCGTTGACCGACCGGCCCACCCCGGCCATCGAAGCCATCGCCTACTTCTGTGCGGCGGAGCTCTTGGCGAACGTGGCCCAACATGCCCGAGCCTCGCGGGCCAGTGTCGCCTGCAGCGAACACGGTGGGTGGTTGCGGATGGTCGTGCGCGACGACGGCGAGGGCGGAGCGCACCTGTCCCGCCTTGGCTCCTCCTCGAGCGGATTGGTCGGCCTGACCGACCGCGTCCGCGCCGTCGACGGACACCTCGCCATCGTGAGCCCACCGCGCGGACCTACCGTGGTCACTGTTGACCTCCCACTGCATGCCTGAATGATCGGGCCACTTCGAGTCGTCATCGCCGAGGATTCGGCCATCCTGCGGGACGGATTGGTGCAGCTCCTGGTAGATCGGGGCTTCCACATCACCGATGCCGTCGGTGAACCGGGCGCCCTGCACCGGTCCGTCGAGCGGGAGCGCCCCGACGTGGCCGTCATCGACATCCGCATGCCGCCCACCTTCACCGACGAGGGGCTGCGTGCCGCCCTCGAGCTGCGCCGTCACCACCACGGCCTGGGCATCCTGCTGTTCTCCCAGTACATCGAGACGCGCTACGCCGCCGAGCTACTGGCCGACGACGCGGCGGGTATCGGCTACCTCCTCAAAGATCGGGTGGCCGACGTGAGTGACTTCGTCGAAGCCCTCGCCCGGGTGGCCTCGGGTGGCACGGCGCTCGACCCCGAAGTGGTCACCCAGCTACTGGGGGCCTCGCGGCGGACCGATTCGATCTCGGTCCTGAGCACCCGCGAGCGCGAGGTGCTGGCCCGGATGGCCGAGGGTCGATCGAACGCGGCCATTGCCAGCGAGCTGGTCATCTCCGAGGGTGCCGTCGAGAAGCACGTCGCAAACATCTTTGCCAAATTCGACTTACCGGTCTCCCAATCCGATCATCGCCGGGTTCTCGCGGTGCTGCGCTATCTCGGCACCTGATTACTCGGGGGACATCTCCCCTGCGTCGAACTCGGGCCGTCCTCGACCCCCGCGACATGGTCAGCCAGCGGGCTGGTCGAGAACATCCGGTCCGATGTCACATTCGAGGGTGGCCGGTGCCACAACCTGCGGCGACGCCTGCAACTCGTCGAAGGCGTCTTGTTCGTCGTGTTCAGGGGGACACCTGTTTGATGCTGGCTGTGGCCCGGGGATCGTGGATCGCACGCTGCTGGTGTCGCACGGCCGCGATTTTCGCATCACCGTGCTGAATCAGTCTCCTCAAACGATCGAGTACTGCCTGGCAAACGCTCACGGTATCGGATCCCTCACCCCAACGGTCGGTCGACTCGAGATCATGCCCGACGCCCACGCCAGCTTCGACGTCTCACTCGCCATGGGCGTCTTGGGTACACCGATGTCGATGTGGCGATCGAAGAACTTTCTCGGGTGACGCGTCCGGACGGGCTAGTGGTCGTGAGCATGCTCAACGCACTCAGCCTCTACCGATTGACAGAATGGCATCTCTACCAACTTCTACTCCGGGCGTTGGGCTTCACCGAACGGGCACCGAGGAGAATGGCCACGGAGTCCAAAAGAGTGGCATCCTCGCCTATTCGGCGCGGATGCCACTCTGCGCACGAAGAAGGCGGGCCTCCTCCCGATCGACATCGTCTACTACGACGACCTTTCTCGTTCCACCTCTCGACCGCGTGCCACTCCTACGGAGCAGAGCGTTTCGCTCGCCGACACGAAGCAGGGGACACGCCTGGTCGTCCTCAAGGGAACCGCATATCTCATCGTCGCGAGTCGGGTCCAGACGAATCCGCGGCCATCGCTGCTCGGCGGGTCAGCGATAGCCGGTGTTCACGACCCGTAGCGCCGGGTCAGCACCTCCATGTTGTGACCATCAGGATCAGAGAAGTAGAAGCCTCGACCACCATCCCTCGTGTTGATCTGAGCCGCACGGTGATGCCCAGGATCGGCGAAGTAGGTGATCCCCTCGCCCTTGACACGCTCGAAGATCGGGTCGAACTCCTCGTCATCCACCAAGAATGCAAAGTGCTGGGAGCGCACATCGGTGGCGTCGTCGTAGTCGAGGGAGACACCGTTGCCCACCTCGACCGTGACGAAGTGCCCGAAGGTCCCCGGCGGCCCGAGCCCGAGGATCCGGGCGAGAAAGCTGGCCGAGACCTGCTTGTCCCGGCTGGCGACGATGGTGTGGTCCAGCTTGGCAACCATGGCACACCTCCCTGCGCCGGTATCCCAACCGGTGCCGCACCACGCTACGCCGTACACGGCCTGCCCGAGAAGTCGACCAGCCTGACGCCGCCGCGTATCGGCCACTGCCGACTCTGGCCGGCATGTGGTCCAACGCACCCACGACCCGAGGAACGTCGATGCGTCGCCGCACGCTGCTCGATCGCCGGTGTTGACAATGTTGACACCGGGGAGTCGAGGCTCGCTGCCCTGGGATCCAGGCCAGCGAGAGCCTCCTCACCTCGCGACGCCCGTGGGCGGGCAGGCACCACGGTGGACCGCCGTCGGCAACGGCGCCGCACTCGGGACAGACCAAAGCGGCCCAGCACCGGATCGTCACCCTTATCCCTGGGCTCTCGGGGCTCGCCCCCTGGGCTTGGGTCGCTTATCCCTGATCCGCGTGCTGCGTACCCCACTGGGTGTGTCGGGCATCTCCCGCTCGCAACGAAGCCTCCAGGGTTGTCCCCGAGCGAGCCGCCCGGCCGCCAGGGTCGTGGATCCCGGCTCGTCGTTCCAAGCGCGCCCGGCGACTGACAGGCTAGTTGTGCCCGCATTCGAGCTCACCGGGGTACCACCGTCCGTGAGCTCCCCGGACCCCTTCCCAGAAGCCGCGTGTCCATTGGGTCGGGCCGGACCGACGCACGCAAGATCGGGTGGGACCGACGCAGCGCAAGGTCGGACTCGTTCGTCGTGGCGTTCCTCTTCGCGGAGCGGGCCGCGGTGAGGACCCACGTCGGTGGGGTCTCCGTCAGTCGCCAGACTCGAAGGCTCTCACCCTCCCCAACGCGATACACCGAGAAGATCCCGAAGCCGCTCATTCCACCAATCGCACGGAGTCGTGTGGCCACACTCCCAACGCGAAACCGTGTTGAGGCTCGCACCGAGTCGTTCCGCCAACTCGGCTTGGCTCCACCGTTTTCGTTGCCGAGCCGCCCGCAGCCGCTGCCCCAGGGAACGGACACCGGCCATCTCGTCACTCTGCGATTGGCGATTTGCCGTCGTCACTCGAATCTCCCTTCACCACACGTCGGGCAACGAAGCGCCCCAGTTCGCTACACCCTCGCGGCTCGATCACTGGGCGAGCCATCTGGAGCCACTTGGCGTCACCGGTCGGCCCGATACCGGGAACTCACCCGTCGACGTTGGCGTCCGTCTCGGCCGGACGGTCCCAATCGGCGCCCCACTGGGACCACGACCCCGGATACAAGCAGGTCGAATTGAAGCCCGCGACCTCCAAGGCCAACAGATCGTGGCACGCGGTGACCCCCGAACCGCAGTACACGATGGTCGGGCCTTCCGGCTGCACCCCGATCTCGCGATAGCGCGCGCGCAGTAGGTCTGCCGGAAGGAACCGACCGCTCGTCGGGTCAAGGTTGTCCTTCCACGGAGCGCTGCAGGCACCGGGAATGTGTCCGGGGCGCGGATCGATCGAGGGGTCCCCGTCGCGGTAGCGCTCGGCCGAGCGCGCATCGAGGACCACGATCTTTCTGCCGATCGCAGCGGCGACAGAGTCGGCATCGACCGAATCGGACGATCGCCATGGCCGCCGAGCCCGCACCACCGGGTTTGGTGTAGGCACATCGACCGAAAGCCCATAGGGCCAGCTGGCCAAGCCTCCGTCGAGGACGGCCGCTGGCTGGTCGATGCTGCGCAGCAGCCACCACAACCTTGCCGCGATGGAGCCGCCAGCATCGTCGTAGGCGACGACCGACTGCGTCTCGTCGATGCCGAGCCGGCCGAGGGCGTGGGCGAACGAGTCGGGGCTGGGCAGCGGGTGCCGGCCCCGATCGACCGACGCCGGAGCTGAGAGGTCACGGTCGAGATCGACGAAGTGCGCGCCCGCGACGTGCCCCCGCTCGTAGGCCTCGCGGCCCGAGGCGCCGTTCAGATACCAACGGACGTCCACCACGGCGACATCACCCAGATGGGCGGACAGCCAGTCCGAATCAACGAAGGGCCCCGGCAGGACAGCACCCGTGTCGCCCGACGTCATTGCCGTGCCGGCGACGGCGTCGCGGTCTGGGCCGACGTCGATCGGGCGCGGCGAACGGTCTCTCGCACGCGGGGAATCACCTCCTCGGCGAAACGATGGAGGTGCCCCTCGGTCGTGTCGCGGTCACCGAAGATGAAAGTATCGAAACCCAGGTCGAGGGCGAGACCCGAGATCTCCTCGACCCATTGGTCGGCCGGCCCGAAGAGAAACCCTTCGGATTGGGGCTGCAGCTTCTTCATGATGGTGTTGCAGATCCGCCGAACCTCACCGGGCGGGCGGCCCGCTTCGGCCAGCTCGTGGTCCAGGTGCGCGGACCCCTTGGTCAGGTTGTCGATCTCGATGCCGTCGCCGTTGGGGATCCAGCCCTCAGCGCCCCGAGCCACCAATCGCCGCATGGCCGGCTTGCCGCAGCCGATCCAGATGTCGATCGGCTGCGTGGGAGCAACCGGCGGGGTTGCGTCGTGCAGCTGGTAGTGCTGTCCGGTAAAGCTGACCGTCTCCTCGCCCGACCAGATGAGCCGGAGCACGGACACCGCCTCCTCCACGTGCTCGAGCGCCTCGCGCCCGGACCATTGCGGCCCGCCGATGCCGGCGATCGCATCCCAGACGCCACCACTGCCGATGCCGAGCTTCAGTCGACCCGGGGCCATCGCCTCGAGCGACCATGCAGCCTTCGCCACGACGGCTGGCTGGCGCAGTGACAGGTTGACCACGTCGGGGAAGATGCGGATCGATGTGGTCGCGCCAAAGACTGCCGACAAGAACGTCCAATTGTCGAGGTACTGGGGCCAGTAGGGGTGATCGGGAGCGGCGAGGAGGTCGTAGCCGAGCTCCTCGGCGAGCTTGGCGAGGCGCAGGAGGTCCGGGGCCTCCGAGCTCTTCGGGAACAGGAAGGTCCCGAACTCCAGTTCGCGGTGGTAGTCAGGCATGTGCTCGTTGTCCTATCTCGGCTTGCAGCGCCGGTGCGACTTCGGCGGCGAACAGCTCCATGGTTCGCGCCGTTTCCTTCCAGGGCAGGCCACCGAAGTCGGCATGAAACAGGTGGACGTCGTGACGGTAGCGCTCGTAAAACCCGAGCAGCTTCTCGACCACTTCTTTGGGGCTCCCACAGACGAGGGGCCCGTCCAATCGCTCTTGGTAGTCGAACGGCGGCATGACGATGTTGGCGTCTCTGGCCCCCTTTTCCACCGCCTGGCGGTAGTACGGCTCGAACTCGCTGCGGGCCTGGTCGCCGTCCTCCCGGACGTAGAGGTGGCTCACCGAGGCGATCTGTAACGCTGCGGGATCGTACCCAGCAGTGGCGGCCCGCTCGCGGTAGTGATCCGCGATCTGGCCACAATGCTCTTTGCTCCGAATCACCCCGGCGATGACGATGGGCAGACCCCGGTCCGCTGCGAAGTCGGCCGACTCGGGGCCGGTCGACACTCCCCACCACACCGGCGGGGGTGCCTGAACCGGACGGGGACCCACCGAGGCCTTGTCGAGGGGCGGGCGGAATCGCCCTTCCCAAGTGACCGGGTCGGCGCTCCAGATCTTCAAGAGTAGATCGGTGCCTTCGTTCATCCGCTCGCGCTGGAGCTCGATGTCGTGGCCAAAGAGCGTCCATGGCTCGGGGAAGTTGCCCTTCCCGATGGTCAGTTCGAGCCGTCCACCCGAGAGCACGTCGACCGTCGCGTAGTCCTCCGCCACCCGGACCGGGTCGAGGTTGGGCATCAGGGTGACCCCCGTTCGCAGACGGATGCGCTCGGTGCGCATCGCCATCGCCCCGAGCACAACCGGGGGCGAGGTGATCACCCAGCGGGCCGAGTGGTGCTCACCGACCGTGTACGAGTCGAGTCCCAAGGTCTCGCTGAGCACGGCGGCGTCGAGAATCTCGCCCAGGCGCTGCTGGGGGGAGGCCAGGACTCCGGTGAGCGGATGGGGCGTCAGGTCACCCAGGGTGAGAAAGCCAAATCTCACGAGACTCGTTCTCCTCGCTCGACGACGAGCTTCGATGGCCCTTGCGACGCGAGCTCCCGATCGATCATCGGCATGACCTCGGCCGTGAACAGCTCCATGGTCTTGGCCACCTCACCGAAGGGCTGCCCGCCCAGATCGGTCTGGACGAACTGCAGATCGTGGCCGTAGCGGGCATGGAAATCGAGCAACTTCTCGGCCACCTCCTCGGGACTACCGACCACCAGCGGTCCCCGGAGGCGTTCCTCGTAGTCGTTGGGCAACATGTAGCCCTGCCGCAGCGCCAGTCGGGTGTCCTTGGTCACCGCCTCGTAGTACGGCTGGAATTCCTTCCGAGCCTGGTGCCCGTCGCGTCGCACATAGAGGTTGCTGACCGTCCCGATGTGGATGGATGCCGGGTCGTGACCGTACGCCGCGTAGCGCTCGAGGTAGTGGTCGACGAGCGATCCATAATGGTCCTTGCTCTGGACGACCCCGCCCAGAACGATCGGCAGCCCTCGCTCGGCCGCGAACTCGACCGACCAGGGTGCGGTCGATACTCCCCACCAGATGGGTGGGGGCGTCTGGGTCGGTCGAGGGCCCACCTGCGCATCGACAAGGGGGGGGTCGGAACCGCCCACTCCAGTTGATCAACCCGTCGGCGGACCAAATCTGGCGAAGCAGGTCCACGCCCTCGGCCAAGCGCTCGCGCTGCTCCTCTTGGTTCTGCCCGAACAGCTCCCAGGGCTGGGGAAAGTTTCCCTTGCCGATCGTGAGCTCGATCCGACCCCCGGAGAGCGCGTCCACAGTTGCGTAGTCCTCGGCCACCCGAACCGCATCGAGGTTCGGGAGCACGGTCACTCCGGTTCGCAACCGGATGCGAGAGGTCCGCGCGGCGATCGCCCCAAGGACCACCGGTGGGGTACTGAGGGCCCAGTAGGTCTGCCCGTGGTGCTCGCCCACCCCGAACCCATCGTGTCCGAGCTGCTCGGCCAGCACGGCCGCGTCGACGACGGCCCGCAGGCGCTCCTCGGGCGAAGGGGTGTGGCCGGTATGGGGATTGGTCGAGAGCTCAGCAAAGGAGAGGAAGGAGAATTTCACGCGTTGGCCTTCGTCGTCGTCTGGGCCGCCACGTTGGCTCTCACCTGTGGGATGACCAGCTCGGCGAACTGGTGCAGATGCTCGACCGTGGTCTCGCGGTCCCCGAACAAGAAGGTGTCGAACCCGAAGTCGAGGGCGATCGAGGTCAGTTGCTCGACCCACTGCTCGGCCGGGCCTATCAAGAAGCCCTCCGAGGTCGGCTGCAGCTTCTTGGCGATCGTGTTGTAGACCCGTCGGACCTGACCCGCCGGACGACCGATCGCGTCGAGTTCGGCGTCGACCTGCTCGACTTCGATGCGGATCTGATCAGGATCGATGGTCAGCATGCCGGGGATCCAGCCATCAGCGGCGCGGGCGACGAGCCGGCGCATGCGCGGCTTCGCACAGCCGATCCAGACGTCCAGCCCGGGCGACGGGGCAGGGGGAAGTTGGGCCTCCTCCAGGCGGTAGTACGTACCCGAATAGCTCCCGCTGGTCGCGCCGGACCACAGCACGCGGGTCAGCTCGATTGCCTCGCGTACGCGGTCGTGCGCCTCGGCCGGCGGCCACAACGGGCCACCGATGGTGGCGATGTTGGGGATGACGCCCGATCCGATCCCGAAGTGGAAGCGACCGGGGGCAAGGAGATCAAGCGAGACGGCCGCCTTGGCCAGGACCGCGGGCGGTTCTCTGAGGGCCAGGGCCGACACGCAGGAGAAAACCTCGACCGAGCGGGTCCGGCCGAGGATCGCCGACATGAGCGCCCACTGGTCCACGTAGTGCCCCCAATCGGGGTGGTCAGGCACGGCGATGAGGTCGTAGCCGAGGCGCTCGGTCAACTCTGCCTGTTCGAGCAGCCCTGGGCCTTCCGACGCCTTCGGAAAGAGAAACGAGCCGAACGTCAGAATCTCGGTAGGGGTCAGGCATCCTGGGTCCTTTCGTCGGGTCTCATCGCTCGGTCGGGCTCCAAAGGCCACTGAACGCTCCCGGGTGGACGGCGGGTCCGATCGCGAGGTGCTCACGTGCGTTCGGGGTCCTCGAAGCCGAGCAGTTGCAAGATTCTGGGTGCGGGCTTGCTCGAACGCGGGGTCCAGCCGATCGGTGAACAGCTGAGCGGTAATGAGCTGGGCGTCGACTCGTCCGTCACGCATGACGATGATCCGATCGGCGAGGATCAACGCCTCGTCGACATCGTGGGTCACCAGCAAGATGGCGGGGCGGTGGCGGCCGTGGAGTTGGCGGACGAGTTCGTGCATCTGGATGCGGGTGAGGGCATCGAGCGCGCCGAAGGGCTCGTCGAGGAGGACGAGTTTGGGCTTGCGCACCAACGCTCTGGCTAGGGACACCCGCTGGGCCTCGCCGCCCGACAAGGTGAGGGGCCACGCGTCGGCATGCGAGTCGATCCCCACCTCGGCCAGGCTGGCCGTCGCTTGGGCTCGCCGACCCTCGCGGGGAAGTCCGATGACCACGTTGCGCCAGACCCGGAGCCACGGCAGCAGGCGGGGTTCTTGGAAGGCCACCGAGCGGGCCGCGGGCACCCGCACGGTCCCCCCTTGCAAGGGATCGAGCCCGGCCAGGGTCCGAAGCAACGTGGTCTTGCCACAACCGCTCTTGCCGACCAGGGCCACGATCTCGGACTGGGCGATGTGGAGATCGAGGCCGTCGATAACCACGCGCGAGCCGAAGGAGCGGCGCAGGCCGTGCACCTCCACTGCGGCGTCAGCCGGTCCGCCGCCCGGGGCAGCGCTGCTCTGGACCCGATCGGGCGCGTCGGTCACCACTGGGTTGCGTTCCCGCGCCAAGCCAGAAGCCGATGTTCGAGCCCTCGCACGATCAGGTCGGTGGTCAACCCGAGGACGGCGTAAATGACGACGCAGACCATCAAGATGTTCATCTGGAAGAGGGCCTGCGCGTTGGAGATCAGGAGCCCCAACCCCGACGTGGCGTTGATCTGTTCGGCCACCACCAGGCTGAGCCAGGCGATGCCCATCGAATAGCGCAGACCCGTGAGGATCGAGGGGAGGGCGCCCGGGATGATGACGATCAAGATCAGGGCCAAGCGTCCCAGCCCGAAGGTGCTGGCCATCTCGGTATTGCGGGGGTCGACGTTGCGGACGCCCGACGACGTGTTCAGGTACATCGGCAGCGAGGTGCCGATCGCGATGATCAAGATCTTGGGGAGCTCGTCCACCCCGAACCAGACGATGAACAGCGGCAGCAGGACCAGGTAGGGCAGGGTCCGCATCATTTGCAGCGTCGAGTCCAAAGACTGCTCGGCGAATCGCCACAACCCGACCGCGATGCCCAGCAGCATCCCGATACCGATCCCGATCGAGCTGCCGATCAGCACCCGGCGCAGCGACGCCCAGAGGTTGGGCAGCAGCTGACCGTTGTTGACGAGGTGCCCGAACGTATGGGCGATGTTGACCGGCGTCGGCAGGACGGCCGCCGACCACCAGCCCGAAGAGCTGCCAAATTGCCATAAGAGCAAGAGGATCAGGGGCACCACCGCCCGGCGAACGATGCCGGGAACCCGACCCAGGAGCGAGGTCTTCGCCGAACCGTCGTCGGCCACGAAGGTAACCGAGTCCGGAGAGCTGCGCCCGGACGTCGCCCCACCCTTTGGGCCCGGGGCGTCAGTGTCGAGATCAGAAAGCGCCAGAAGCTCGGTGAGGCTGCCGAGATCCGAGCTCATCACGACGTCGAGCCACCTTGGAGACCGTTGCTGTCCTCCCCGGACTTCGCATAGGCCGGCACGACGAAGTAGGACTTGTACTTCTTGTGGTACGCGGCCTCGTCTGCCGCGATCGCCTTGCTCAGCGTGTCGGTGAACGTGGCGGCCACTTTGATGGGCTTGATCACTCCCACTGAGGCGAACGCGGTGGCGTAGTCCTGCTCGGTCGCAACCGCCTGAGGGCTGTTGGGTCCGATCCACGTGTTACCCGACGCCTCTTCGGCTTCGAAGCTGGCCAGCTCGGTTGCCAACGGTTGGTTGGTGTTGGTCGCCACGATCTGGGAGTACGCCTGGGGATGGGAGCGAGCCCACGCTGCGGCGGTATCGACCCTCGCCAGGAAGTCGGCAATCGCCGCCAGCTTCGCTGGGTCGCTGAGGTCAGGCTTGTACACGTTGTAGGTGCCCTGCAGCGCACCCAGCTTGTCGGCTAGGTACGGACCGCCGCTCGAGAGAATCTTGGCCCCCTCGGACTCGGCGGTTGCGACGTTGCCGAAGGTGGCAAATGCGGCCACATTCCCGCTCAACAGTGCCGCGAGCCCCTCGGCCGGCTGTTCGAACGAGACCGGGGTGATGTCCGACCAGCTGAGGCCGGCAGCCTTCAACTGCTTGAGCAAGAAGAACTGGGGGGTGGTGTCGGGGATGTAGGCAACCTTCTGTCCCTTGAGCTGCTTCACCGCATTGATGCCTGAGCTCTTGAGCACGATGGTGTCCTGCTCCGATGTTCCGATCTTGAGCGTGGCGACCGAGGCGAAGTTGTCGTCGCCGGCGCTCGCCAACAGCCCGTTGGAGATTCCACTGGCCCGTCCGAGGTCGGCTGTGCCGGCGTTCACCGCCTCGCTCTGGAGGGCCCCGGACGCCAGCAACTGGTATTGGACCTGGTAAGGCGTGTTGGCCAACCCGGCCGCCTGGAGCAGCACGTTGTCTCCCTCGTACGGGTAGGTCGCCACCTTCAGCGTCACGCCCGACAGGCTGGGCGTCGACGCTGCCAGCGGCGCTCACCCCGGCCGTGGCCCACAAGCCGGCGCCACAGGTGGCGATCGCCAGGGCGACGCTGGTCCGACGAACCGTGCGCCTCCGTCCCTGAGAAGGCCGGACACTGCCTTCCGATCGGGTGGCGGGCGTGCTCTTCCTACGCATGAATCCTCCGAGACGAAGCGGGCGAACGGCGCACCCAACGGGCTATCAATACTTTACCGACGTAATTGGTCGGGAATTGGAAGATTAAGGGCGTCGGCCGGCGCTGTCAACATGGCATCAACCATTGATGCCAGAGCCGGGTCGGGCTCGACGAGGAGCCCGTCGAGCGGTGCCCCCACCCCTAAGTGCCGCTCAGGCCCCTAGTGCTGGCCGGTTTCGGACATCATGGGGTCTGCTGGCGGGGCACGGCCGATCAGAAGCCCTGAAATCATCAGGTGTTGTGATAATGGTGGGATGGCATCGACAGGACCAAGGAGTACCGAGTGGCACGCGTTTCGGAGATGCGACCCATGGGATCGGCGGGCGTGGGAGCACGTCCCAACAGCGGTGACCGGCCGACCTTCGACGCGGGCAGCTTGTGCCTCAATTTCGCCGCCGCACTGCGAGACGTCCGTCCTGGCACACACGATCCTGACGTCGACGATCGGGCTGCGACCGGGTCACGACTGGTCGGGTGGTTGCGGCTGAACGGGCTTCCCGAGCCCGTCGGAGGACTCACCGAACGAGATCTCGACGACGCGTGTGCACTCTGGGCCGTCGTCGACACCGTCGCCCGATGCCTGGTGGCAACGACTCCGCCCGACGCAAACGACATCGGGCGGCTCAATGCGAGCGCCCAGCATGCGACCCCGGTCGTCTTGCTGCGTCCGGGCGGTCGACACAAGGTCGTCCTCGAGGAGGTCGACGCCGCCGCGTCGCTGTCGGTTGTTGCCCGCGATGCGATCGACCTGTTCAGCGGGCCCCACATCGGCCGGCTCCATGTCTGCGCCGGACTGGATTGCGAGCTGCTGTTCCTCGATCGGTCACCTTCTGGCCGTCGCCGATGGTGCTCCATGAAACGATGTGGAGAAAGGGTTGCGTCGGCCTCGTACCGTCAGAGGAGAATGACGGCAGCGACCGCTTCGTAGAGGAGAACTGTGCCCGCCACCGATCACCCGACGCCCGACCTGCCCTCCAACCGCTTCACGGAGCCGGACGGATTTCACCGCCGACTCTTTCGGATCACGCCAGGTGACCTTTCAAAGGACACCGCCCAGAGCGCCGGAATGACCCGGGTCGAAGCAATCTCGGCGCGTAGCGTGGGCTCAGAAGGGCTCTGGATGGGTCAGACCCATGTCTCGCCGTCGACCCGCTCGGCCAACCACCACCACGGTCCATCCGAGACTGGCATTTACGTCTTGAGTGGCCATCCCGTCTTCGTCTTCCTCAATGAGGACGCCGAGCTCCGGTTGGAGGCCGAGCCGGGCGACTATATCTTCGTGCCGCCGTGGGTCCCACATCGAGAAGAGAACCCGGACCCCGAAAGCGAAGCCGTCGTCGTGATCGCGCGCAACACCCAAGAGGCCATCGTGGTCAACGTGAGCGATCTGCGCTGGCAGCCCCCCGGACAACAAGACCCCGTCCCCGATCGCGCCAGGTCGTGGCACACCTATTGACCGTCGGACCGCCGTGTTGAGCGTCGGGCCGCCGTCTCGACTGATGAATCGACCCCCGAGCGGTGCCCGGCTCACGAGACGAAGGCACGGCGCGAGACGTACCCAGCATCCAATCCATTCAGGAGGTTCGTGACCATGGCCAATCCCATCCGCGTCGGCATTGTCGGCGCCAGTCCCACCCGGGGTTGGGCGCTCGGAACCCATCTCCCCCTACTTGAGGCCCTGCCCGGCTACGAGCTCGTGGCTGTCGCCACCACGCGGCAGCCAGTGCGCTCGAGACGGCCAACCGCTTCGGAGCACCCCATGCGTTCGGCGACCCGGCCGATCTTATCGGCCACCCCGACGTCGACCTCGTGACGGTCTCGGTCAAGGTCCCTAACCACTACGCACTCGTCCGCGCCGCCCTCGAGGCAGGCAAGCATGTTTTCTGCGAGTGGCCACTCGGAGCCAACACCGCGGAGGCAACCGAGCTCCTCGCACTGGCCCGGGCCAACGGGGTGCGCCACGTGGTCGGGCTCCAAGGACGGTGCAGCCCGATCGTGAACTACGTGCGGGACCTGATCGCCCAAAGATACCTGGGGGACTTGGTCTATGTCAGCCTGTCGATCGAAGGCCAAGGACGGGGTGGCGAGGTCACCGAAGACCGGATCTGGACGGCCAACAGAGAGAACGGTGTCGGCACCCTCGCCATCATCGGAGGGCACAATCTCGACGTGGTGCGCTACATCGTGGGTGAGCTGGCCGAGATTCAGGCGACGGTCGCCGTTCGCTGGCCGGTCTCTACGGTTCTCGAGACGGGAGCCCGCATTGCGGTGACGAGCCCCGACGTCGTTCTCATCCAGGGGCGGATCGGTGGTGGGGCCTTCGTCTCCATGGCGATCCAGACGGGTCTCCCCAAGGGCTTCGGTGCCAGGCTCGAACTGCACGGGACCGAGGGCGTTCTCGTCGTGAGCGGCGGCCCGTCACTCCACCTGTCCGACACCCTCCTGCGCCTCTCAGGCGCGCAAGGCGACGGACAACTCGACGCGCTCGAGGTCCCCCAGCACTACCAAACGGTTCCCGACTCGGTTCCCGACTCGCCCGCCCGCAACGTGGCGGGCCTCTACCTCACGTTGCAGGATGCGATCGAGCGCGGGGACGATCCCGGTGTCCTCGAACCGAGCTTCGCCACGGCCGTCGACCTGCACCTGGTGCTCGACGAGATCGAGGCGGCGTCGGCCTCCGGTGCCCGACGAACCGACGGCTGAACCGAGCACGTCGTCGCCGGTCTGCAACGCTACGCCGCCCGAAAGAGCACGACCGACTCCCCCGTCATTGCTCCGGCTCGCGGCGACTGAACGAAATCAGCCGGAGCCCGGAACTGGGATGCGCTTCCCGCAGATCGCCGACCCGGTGTAGGGCACGAACTTGGTGCCCTTCAGCTGCATGAAGTAGTCGCACAGGGTCTTGGGCACGATGTTCGCTGTGCCGAAGCCGGTCATCGGCGTCGGACTCGGCAGCACGCCATTGCCGGTGTAGGCGCTCAGCTTGCGGAGCTTGGTGATGAAGGCCGAACGGGTCGGGTTGGTACCGGCCAACTGTAGCCCCTTGATCATGAGATCGGCCGAAAGGTAGGAGCCGTACAGACCGAGGTCCATGATCCCGCCGGTGTACGCGTGATCGTACTTCTTGACGGTGTTGATCATCGTCTTCACCGCCGCGTTGGGCGTGGTGAAGTTGATCACCGCTTGCTCGTAGGTGCCGTTGAGCGCGGACCGCGCCGTGGGGCTCGTCAACACCTGTTGGTCGTAACCGGTGAAATAGATCTGCTTCACGTTCACCGAGGCGTTCTTCAACGCCCCGGCCAAGGCGATGTCGGACGTGTCCACGAAGGAGGCAGCCACCCCGGTGCACCCGGCCGCCTTGATCTGCAGCACGTCAGCAGTGAAGTCCACGCCGCCGAAGGGCACCGAGGCGTTGTTGTAACAGTTGCTCATGCCTCCGATCGCGCTGGCCCCAGCGTACACCGCCCGGATCGACTGCTGGGAGGACTCCGAAATGCCGTAGGCCAACCCACCCACCTTTTTGGCGCCGAGTGACTTGAAGGCAGACGCGGTCTGGGTACCCCCGTAGTTGGTGGGTGGATTTCCGATCGGCGTGTCGACCAATGGGGCGTAGCTGAACATGTTGGTATTCGGCAACTCGCCCCACTCCGGTCCGTCAAACGCGCCTCCCGTCACGGGAACACCTTGCTTCTGGAGGTACTTGTAGCCACCGTACGCGAAGGCCGAAAATTGATGATGCCAAAGGCGTTATCGACCGACACGAGCTCCTGGGCGGCCGTCTGGTTCAGAGTTGGGCTGGACTGGTCGTCTTCGACGACGAGCTTCAGCTTGTGGCCGTATACCCCGCCGGCCGCGTTTTGGGCGTCGATGCGTGCCTGTGCTCCGCCCGCACCATCGGCGAAGGTCGAGGATGCCACTCCGGTCAGGTCGGTGATGTACCCAATGACGATCGTGCTCCGGTTCGATGCCGCCGCGCTGACCCCAGAAAACGAAGTGACGAGCAGTGCGATGGCGCCAGTCAATGTGGCCGCACAACAAAGGGCGCGGCGACGAAGCAGGGACCTCATGGGCTCCCCCTCAGATCCTACGAAGCCACGTGGCCTCTCTTACGACGCTGGCGACGTTACCGACAAGAAACCGTCGCGTCCAGAGGTACCACCCAGCCGACTCGGGGAGGGCTTCCCATCTCGGTTGAGGTATGTAAAGGCGAGAATGAAGCGGAGCGAGTAGTTGCCATGACTCTGATGCCGAGACCGCAGGTCAAGGCAAATTGCACTGGCGAGGGTTCTCGTCGACGCCGCCCAGCCGACCACCGCGCCGTTCTAGTGGGGTCTCCAGCCCAAACAGCGCCGAGGTGCGTACTCTTCCCAGCCGTGCGGCAGTAGTCACCCGATTTGGGCGATGCGTATGACGGCGCTTGGGGCGCGCGCGAGCTGCGCGTGAGGAGGCGGCTTCCCATTAACCGGGAAACGGCGACAATCCGACCGACTCTGGTGTTCACGCTCCGGCTCACGGCGACACTTGGCGGCCAGCTCGGAACGCTCGGAACCTCGATGCCATGATGGTCGGGCTCCGCTGGCACTTCCAACTCGGTCTGACCTGGCGCCGGATTCTGCTTTCACCCAGGAGTCGTGCTCACCAGCCCGGTCGGCTGCGCCATCCTCTATGGGCGGGAGAACGCCAACCGCGTCATCGATGTTGTCGACCTCAACGAGCTCGAACCGGCCGCCGGGGTGCGTACCTTGTGCCATGACGCCCAGGAATAGACGGCAAGACCGCTCCGACCCTAAGTGCGCCCCAGAGCAACCGCGTGTCCACGTCGGACTTGCCTTCCCCGACTTCACCAGTACGCAGACCTCACTGTCGACCGGTGCGGTGACGCGGACTTGGAGGCCACTGCCTTGGCGCGGCCGGGCCGTCGACCTGACCCTCGCCGCAGGGACGCCAGAGCTTCCCCTGCCCGGTCAGACCCCGCGGCCTGGTGTCCAGTCCGTCGGCAGACCCGCCTCCTCCAACCGCCGCTGGAGCGTGAGGACCCGCTCGTGACTGTGACCCAAGGCCCAGAGGTTGAAGGCTGACTGGTGTGAGGTCCAGAACCCCTGCGCGTCGCGGGCCTGGTTGCAGGCCATCTTGGCGAGGGCCAGACCGAAGCTCGATCGCGCCGCGATCCTACTGGCCAGGGCGTTCGTGAACTCCTCTTGCTCTTCGCGCGGCACCACGTGGTTGACCATGCCGAGGTTGTACGCCTCTTGGGCGGAGACCGGCTCCGCCGTGAAGAGCATCTCCTTGGCCTTACGAATGCCAAGTTCCCACGGGTGAGAGAACCATTCGCTGCCGTTGACCATGAACTGTGGACCCGCCCCGATGTCGATGAACTCCGCGTCCTCTGAGGCAATGATCAAATCGCAGACCCACATGAGCAGCAGGCCGCCCGCGATGACCTTTCCGTGGACTTGGGCGATGGTGGGCTTCGGGATGTCGTGCCACCGGCGAGCCATGCGGAAGAACACTTCTTGTGCGCGGTTCATCATCCCTTCGGAGCCGGGCAACGTCGAGCTCCACGGAAACACCGGATCGTGCTCGTAATCTGGGTCTCCCTTTCCCCGAATGTCATGTCCGGCAGAGAAATGCGGACCCTCGCCCGAAAGGACGATCACCTTGACCTCGTCGTCCAAGCTGGCGGCACTGAACGCTTCGTTGAGCTCGTAGGTCATCTGCTCGTCCTGGGCATTGCGAACCTCGGGCCGGTTCATCACGATGCGGGCGACGGCGGCGTTGTCGATGGTTTCGTAGCGAATCGTCCCAAACTCCATGCTGTGCCCTCTCCATCTCGCGACCATTACCGACTCCCTCGCCAGGCTAGGTCGCCTCGCTCTGCGCTGCCCGGGCCCTGGGCCGCTCCGCAGCCGTCACTCGTCGCTCGGGCGTCCGACGCCAGGTGCTGTCAGGCTGCGCAGGACCTGGTCCACCAGCGAGCGCGCCATGGCCACGTCGCGCCCGCTCCCCACGTATCCGCCATAGCGGACCCGGTCATAGAGGCTCGTGAGCTGGTCGACTTCTCCGGCCTGTTGCTGAGCTCCCGCGGAGGGCTGCGTGTGGATGCGACGAGCGAACTCGCGGGGGGTCTCCTCCGGACGCCTTGGAATCCCGGCTCGGGCCGTCTCGCGAAGGAAACGGGTGTACTCGCCCCGAACCCCCGGTCGGGCTGCCTCGACCAGATTCGCTGGCCTGCGAGCCTGCGCTGCTGTGTCAGGTCGACGCCCACGGCGCAACCGTCCGAGCAGCGCCACCAACTGCTCCCACAGATGGCGCCAACTGAAGAGCGACCCGTGCTCCATCGGAGCCGCTACCGCCCGGGGCGTCCGGCGCAACGACAGCCAGCGCGCACCACGCACGACGGCGCCGATCAGAACGGCCACCGCCACCAGCAACACGATGAACCCCACGAAGGTGGGAACATGGAACGCCGCGTGCGAAGCCACCGCGTGCGACGAGACGGACGGCGCCCGCACCGGCGACAAGGGCGAGGGCTGAGGCTTCCGTGGCGAATGGGCCGAGGGAAACAGGTGCCCAAACGAGCGCGCCACAGCGCTGACCGCCCGGACCAGACCTCCCAGCAACCAGGCAACACCCTGACCGATCCGGGGGGCGACCGGTCCAGCGCCAGCGGCAAGGGCAAGCCCCAGGCCGGCGGTGATCAGCATCGGAAGCGCCAGGATGACGAACCATGCACCGCTGGGTCGGGGGCCCGGACGCTGGAACGCGTCGGCCCCAAGCTCCGCGTGACGAAGGAGCGCTAGCACGGCGACCGCTCCGGCGAAGAAGACGACGAACAACCCCGCTCCCCACGGTGCCGCTGCGTGCAGAACCGAGCGGTGATGGGTTGCCAGCACGGCGAACAGGATGATGAATGCACCGCTACCTATTGCCACCGACGCCACTGCGTGCCGAAAGGACAGGTTCTGTAGCGCCAACCACGTCGCGCGCCCGCAAGCCACGGTGGCAACCAACCACGAAAGTGCCGCGATGGCCGACGGCGTCCGACCAACGACTGTCCACGGGTGATACGCCACGGCGTCGAAGGACCCAGGGACTGAATACTGGCTCACCACACCGGCGACCGCGGTCACCTCGGCCGCCACCACCAACATCATGAGGAGAGCTCGCAGCCACCACGGCCACCTCAGACGCCGAATGCACGCACCGAGCGTCGTCGCCATGACTGCCGAAACGGCCACGACCCCGACCGGCAGGTCCATCCTGATCTGCCGAGACGAGTTCACCGCCGCGCTCAGGCACAGCGTGGCCCAGATCGCCTCGGTTCCGACCAGCAGCGCTGGCACCAGCGCGTTAGACGGCCAGTTCCAACGTGGTGGATTGTTCCCAGTCATCGGTGAACCTCGCAGTTAGGCGCCCGTGCGCCACGCCATCGGGGAGAGGTCGCCCCGAGCCGGTGTCGACCCACAACGCGGTGATCGGACTTCGGCGAGCACGCTCACTCATCGCTGCGGCTGCCGACTCGTCGAATGTTGCGGCCACCATCAGCGCGCTCGTCCCGCGCGACGTTCGTGTCCCCTCGTCGACAACCACGTCGGCGAACCGCACTCTTCCATAGGGGGACGCCATCGCGAGAAGCTCGAGCATGTCGGGCAGTGCGCCGGGCGCCGAAGTGGGAGGGTAGGCAATCTGCTTGCCACCGACAGAAGCTCCCGACGACAGTCCGACACTGACGCCCCGCTCCGCGAGATCGACGACTACCGAGGCGACGACTGCAATCAGGAATTCCAGTTCAGGCGGATTGAAATTCTGTCGGAGCTCGGGGACCCACAGATCAGCTATCACCGTGACACGTGGCGAGGCCGTCGCCTCGAATTCTCGAACGAGCAGCGAGCCGGCGCGCGCGGTGGCGCGCCAGTCCACCGTCCGAAGGGCATCTCCTTGCCGGTAGTCGCGAACGCCCGACACCCGGCTGGGGTCGCCAACCAAACCGTCCACCCTCTGCTCGCCCAGGAGGATCCCCGGAACGATCCGAGGAGGCTCCAAACGGTAGATCTTGGGGTAGATCAGCAGCTGTGACTGATCGCGCAATGTCAGCTGGTGCTGGCGATACCCGAAGGGGTTCCCAGACCGGATCCTTGCCGGGCCGATGGTGTGGAGCCCACGTCGATCGCACAGGACCGACATGTGCGTCCGGATCCGCTCGAACGGGAGCATCGGAGTGACCTGAACAAGAACACTGCGTGGGTTCGCCGGTCCCGACACCACGGTTCCGCCCCGCAACCCGAGGAACGCGGGGAACTCGTCTTCGATGTGCAGCCAGGTCAGCGGTAGGAGCTTGTCATTGACGATCTCCACGTCCAAAGACACCGCCTCGCCGAATGACGCTCGATCGTGGGCAAGGCTCCGTCGATAGGTCACGCCGCTCAGGCACTCGCGCTGCCAGAAGTAGAGCAGGCCTGAGACGAATACTCCGATGGTGCCAACCAACGCGAACGGTACCGAGCCCAGCCACCAGCCCAGACCCACCAAAAGCGCAAATCCCACTGCAGTCCACGCTTCGGGGGGACCGCGCCTGCGGCTCACGGGGGATCCATTGGGATCGGCCCTACTTCCTCGACCGGAACGACCACACGATCCACCAGGGAGCTGATGATCGCCTCGGGCGTTTCGTGCCGCAATCGTGCCTGCGCCGTCGGCACGACCCGGTGCGCGAGTACCGGGACCGCGAGTGCCTTGACGTCGTCGGGAACGGCAAAGGCGCGTCCGTGCAGCAACGAGCGGGCCTGTGCCGCCCAGTGCAGGGCGAGGGCAGCCCGTGGGCTGGCCCCGAGCCTCAGACGCTCATCGGCGCGGGTGGACCGGACGACGTCGATCAAATACCCGCGGACGGCGTCGGACACCCGAATGTTCCCCCGACGAGCCTGAAGCGCGACAATCTCCTCCGGGTCGGTCACGGCCTCCACTTGGGTGAGCGGATCATCGCGCTCAAAGCGTTGCAGGATGGCGTGCTCATCCTCCACTGAGGGATAGCCCAGAGGCACCCGCACAAGGAACCGATCCAGCTGGGCCTCGGGGAGCGGAAAGGTCCCTTCGAGCTCGATCGGGTTTTGCGTAGCGAGCACGAGAAAGGGTGACTCCAAGGGCATGGTTCGGCCGTCGACGGTCACCTGGCGCTCCTGCATGGCTTCCAAGAGGGCGGACTCCGCGCGGGGCGTAGCGCGGTTGATCTCATCCGCGAGGAGTACCTGCGTGAACAACGGCCCCGGCCGGAACTCGAACTCCGAGGTCCTCTGGTTGAAGACACTCGACCCGGTGACGTCCGAGGGCAGGACGTCAGGGGTGAACTGGATGCGTCGGAATGTCGAGCCGAGGGCGGCCGCCAACGAGCGCGCCAGCAGGGTCTTGCCAACCCCAGGCACGTCCTCGAGCAACGCGTGGCCCCGACAGAGCACCGCGATGAGCAGCCAGTCGAGGGCCTCCTCGTTGCCTACGACAACCGATGCCACGGCCTCCCGAATACGCAAAAACACGGTGTCGGAGTCGGCGTCGCTCTCCATTGCCCCGGACTCAGCTGCCCTGGACTCTGCCAACCGGCTCGCCTCCCACGTGTCTTGTCTTGGCCCCCCGGCGACAGCCGATCGGCCTCGAGCGGGGACGTTGCCGGGCCCCGGGTGGGCCCACCCTAACCAACTGACCATTTCGCCGCGGCCGGGGACAAGCGCCACGGTTGTGGTCCCGAGCCGTGGCGACACGACCCATTTGAGAAGCGAGACGCTGCGGCCGGGTCAGCGGCACACCTTAGGAGATGCCTTGGTCGTGATGATCGCCAATACGGGTGGTGTCGCCATGGCCTCGACGGACCTCTGTGTGGCTTGGTAACACGAGAAGGCACTGGCGGATCGACTCGAGCTGCACCACCGGGTCGGAAAACGGACTGCCAAGCTCCGGTGCACTCAACCCGAGCGTGTCCCCTGAGAACACCATCGCTCGCCCCGGAACGTAGAAGCAGCACGAACCCCGTGTGTACCCCGGCGTGTGCAACACGTCTATCTCCTGGCGCGCCACCATGAGCACCTGACCGGCGCTCAACGTGGCATCAGGAGGACGCTCACCGTTTGTTCCGGCCCAAAAGCGGGCGTCCGCGCTATGGAGGTACACGGGCGCGCCGGTCTTCTGGGCGACGGCCGGGGCAGCATTCACGTGATCCACCGTCCCATTGGTGCAGAGCACGGCCGAGACCCGGCGATCGCCGACCGCGTCGAGAATGGCATGGGCGTCGTTGGCCGGGTCGATCACCACCACTTCCTGGTCGTCACCGAACAGCCAGGTGTTCGTGACGAGCTCATAGGAGTTGTCGCCCCCGTACATTGCGCCCGAGCGCACGCATTCGATCACGCCCATCCCCTCACCTTCGCCGACCAAATCTACTCCTCGCCTCGTCGGGGCGGATGAGCGGACGCCAGGTTACCTAGCCGCGCCCCGCCGGTCGGCGGCTCGACCACGTGGGATGGCATGTCCAGCAGCGCCACGATCGGCGGTCGATGCGTAGGGTAGACCCCAACAACAGACAAGACGGGGTGCAGACGACCAGGCGAATCGTCGACCTGTTGACCGAAGGGGGGCTCGCATGGACATCCTCGAGCAATTCCGCTTGGATGGGAAGACGGCGCTGGTTGCGGGCGTCGGCCCTGGCATGGGGGCCCACGTCGCTCGAGCCTTCGCCCAGGCCGGGGCCAACGTCGTGCTGTCGGCCCGCTCCCCGGATCGCCTCGAGGAGGTCGCGAAGGAGATCACTGGCGAGGGCGGCACCGCGCTGGCGGTCCCCGCCGACTTGGGTAACCAAACTGACATCGACCAGCTCACCGCCACCGCCATCGACGCCTTCGGCGGGGTCGATGTGCTGTACTACAACGCGGCCGGCGGCCGGGCGCCCGGCTCAACCCCAGGCAATGTCGCCGCGATGACCACACTCGACATCGACGACGAATGGTGGGAACACGGCCTTCGTCTGAACCTGCTCGCCCCGCTGCGCTTGGCGCGGGCGCTGGTGCCAGGGATGCAGGAGAGAGGCTACGGCTCGATCATCCACGTCGTCGCGAGCTCGGCGTTCGCCACCGTCCGCCTCCCGTTGGCTTCCTACGCCGCGACCAAATCCGCACTCGCCACCATGACCCGCTACCTCGCTCGGGACCTCGGCCCCATCGTGCGGGTCAATGCGATCGCGCCAGGCGCCATTGCCCCGTCCGAGGAGGCCGCCCGGGCTCAGACGGCCGCGCTGGCGTTCTATATCGACAAGAACCCCATCCCCCGCTACGGACTCGCGAGCGAGGCCACGGGTGCTGCGCTCTTCCTGGCCTCACGCGCGTCCAGCTATGTCACCGGACAGGTGATCTTCATCGACGGGGGTCACGTCAACGCCGGCTAGGGACGCCTGAGGCGATCAACTCGGTCGCCCGCCGTTCAAGCTGGCTCAGCTCCGAGGATCGCCCGGAAGCTCACGCACCGTGAAGCCAACGACAGCGTTCGCCATATCGGCCGGGTCCAAGACGATGGTGTCGTCCGAGCGCCAGGCAATTGCGATGCCGAGGTCCGTCACGTGCTTTTCAGCGCGACCCAGATCGGCGACCTTGAACGTCATGGCATGGGGAATGTCGCCATGTCCGGCCAGATCATTACCGATCCAACTGTCAGCCGACTTCGGCTGCGCCAGCTCTATGACCGTCTCGGTACCGACGAAGCAGTAAGCCGACAGCCGATCATGCCCATCCTCCTCGTAGAACGCCGGAGCGTCGAGGCCCTTGGCGTAGAAGGTCTTGGCCGCCTCGATGTCCCCCACGACGAGCGTGAGATGCGAGGTGCGCTCGAGTCCGAGAGGAAACTCGTCGCGCCAGAAGTCACCCGTCCAATCAGCTCGCAAATGCAGATCACGGTTGTCTTCGCGCTCGGAGAGGGCACTGAACTCCAACTGTCCGAAGGTGTCCTTCGGGTGGGTGAAGAACGTGCCGACGACTGCCTCGGGGTCACTGACGGGGTACGGCGTGAGGACACGGACGCCGAGGCCAGCGATTGTCTCCATCAGCTTCTGCATATCGGCTCGGTCGACGTACCACGCGAAGGAGTGCAGGTGGTTCCCATGGCGTGCGTGGAACCTGGGCAACGGGGAGCCAAGGTCCGCCGGATCCTTGCTGGGCTCCATCACCTCGAGGACGAAGTCCGGACCAACGTTCGCGAGCGTGGCCCACCGCTTGTCGAAGTCTGACCAGCTCTTGGGGCCCCAATCCTGTGGCGCGAGGAGCTTCTCGTAGCGATCGTGGACCGGGTCGAAATCGTCCACGAGGTGCATGAAGTGGAACAGCTCGCGGATGGGCATGGCGGGTAATCCTCCTCGTCTGGGGCGCAAGTCGCCTATTCAGGGCCCGGCAATTCGCCTGACCTGCAGCTCCGTTCGGCTTACTTACACGAAGAGCTTATCCGATCGGCGACAGGCGGTCCTGGACGTCCGGGACGTCAACCCACTCACTGAAGCCGGGCAACACGGGTGCCGAGCGACTTGTTGCAGTGACGCCCGGTGCGACCGGCCGACACCCGCGGCTTACGCCTACCGTGCCTTCTTCTTGGCGCCCTTCTTCTTGGCGCCCTTCTTCTTGGCGCCCTTCTTCTTGGCGCCCTTCTTCTTGGCGCCCTTCTTCTTGGCGCCCTTCTTCTTGTTCGGCTCGTTCGCCAACGTGGGAGTCGTGCTGTCCTTCGGTGCCTCTGGATCCGGCTCATCTGCTGCCGGTCTCCCCCTGCCGATGACCGCCACCGACCCCGGGCCAGGCACGATGGTCGACTCCTCCCCGGTCGACCATCGGATGCGGAGGAGCGGCCCAAGGACGCTGGTCACCTCACCGTCGCGCGCGACCTGACCAACCTTGACCGATGCGACGCGAACTCGATCACCGACGTCAGGCATGGGTCACCTCCCCGACGAGCGAGTTGCCACGATGATTCTCATTGCGTCCCGTGACGCTGATCGTAGCCGCTTCGCGTCAAGCGGCCCGAGCCGGTCAACCGAATCTCACACCTCGCTCGGGCTTGTACGAACCCTCCGTGAGGGCCGAGCATCCTCGCCGAACACGCTCGCTTGGGCAAGGTGGCGAAGGAGATTCCGGGTACGAGTACGTGATCGTTCTCGATCGGCTCCAACCGGGAAGGGTGGCGCCCACACGTCCGTCGCACCGGCTTCGAACACCCTCGCGATCTGCTGGGCGACCGCGTCCTCGTTCCCAACGATGACGGCCTCCGCTGGGCTCGCAATTCCTCCTCGCGCCAAGCTTTGCTTGTAGTTGGGTAGGTTCGCATACCGAACGAACTGCTCAGCCGCGGCGGCTCGAGCCTCGTCCACGTCGTCGTGAACCGCCACCGGTAGCCCGGCGACGACCCGCGGATCGGGCCGGCCTGCGCTCTCGGCCGCCGCCCGGATGCGAGGCACCACGTGGGTTTCGATCGCCCGTGCGTTGGTCATCCATAGGATCGTGCCATCGGCGATCTCGCCGGCCACCCGCAATAGGCGCGGTCCCAGCGCACCCAGAAGAACCGAGACCGGAGCGGGGGTCGCCATGCCCGCGGCGTGGACGCGAAAGTCTTCACCCTCGAAGTCGACGTCCTGCCCGCGCAGCAGCGGTGCCAGGACTCGCATGTACTCCTCGGTGTGGCGGCCCGCGTTGGCATACGAGAGGCCCATCCGCTCGATCGCCACGTCGTGGGAGGGTCCGATCCCGACCGTGATGCCACGACCGATCGCGGTGGACACCGACACAAGGCGGGTCGCTTGCAGGACCGGATGACAGGCATAGGTCTGCAGCACCGCGACACCGATCTCGATGCTCGAGGTAGCGCGTCCT
Organism: uncultured Acidimicrobiaceae bacterium; assembly: GCA_963794215.1. GTDB lineage: Bacteria > Actinomycetota > Acidimicrobiia > Acidimicrobiales > RAAP-2 > DATKRB01. Next base: position 690,059 of record CAWCCQ010000001.1, read on the forward strand.
GCCAGAGCCATGCCGACGAGGGGATCTCCGAACATCGATCCCGGGTACCACAAAGAGGTGAAACCGGCTGCCTCGGCCTCCGTGGCCTGGACCACCGCGCGGTCGACAGTCGCTCCTCCTCCGCTGATCCCGATGCGCATGCCCAGAACCCTACCGGCCGGCATCGCGCGGGGCCCGTCCAACGCACTCGCCGGATCCATCGTCAGAACTTGGCGGTTCACAGGTCGCTTCGAGCATGACGGAGCACTCGAAGCGTGTGACCAACGGGCGATACAGTCGGACATGGCGCAGTCCGATAGAGCCCGTACCACGCTGTGTCCGCTGTGGCGGCGCTGCATTGGGTCAGCGCGTGCCATTCTGCTTGGTGCTCTCCTCGGGCCGCGATAGCGCCCGCGGACCCAAAGGAGGAAGACCAGTGAGCACTGTACGCATCGGGATCCTCGGGGCGGCCCGCATCGCCCCCAACGGGGTCATCCGCCCCGCCCGCGCAAACGGCGAAGCCGAGGTGCTGATGGTGGCCGCCCGAGACCGAGGCAAGGCCGAGGCATTCGCGGCCAAGCATGGGATACCACGCGTGGCCGACTCCTACCAGGCCCTAATCGATGATCCAGGGATCGACGCCGTCTACAATCCGCTTCCGAACGCACTGCACGCCGAATGGACGCGCAAAGCCATCGCCGCCGGCAAGCACGTGCTCTGCGAGAAGCCGTTCACGTCCAACGTGACCGAGGCCGAGGTGGTAGCGGACGAAGCCGACCGGTCGGGCCTGGTGGTAATGGAAGCCTTCCACTACCGCTACCACCCGTTGGCGAAGCGAGCCGTCGAGATCATCGCCAATGGCGATATCGGGGCTATCACTCGGGTCGAGACGGCGATCTGTTTCCCCCTCCCCCGCTTCTCTGACATCCGCTATCAGCTGGACCTGGCCGGCGGGGCAACAATGGACGCCGGCTGCTACGCCGTCCACATGGCCCGCACCTTCGGGGGAGGTGAGCCACAAGTCCTCTCGGCCCGGGCCAAGCTCCACTCCGAGGAAGTCGATCGGGCCATGACGGGGAACCTTCGCTATCCGGCCCAGTACCCGGGGAAGGTGACCTCGTCCCTATGGTCCTCGTCGGTCCTGCGCCTCACCGCTCGCGTGTGGGGCTCCGAAGGCCGCATCAGCCTGTTCAACCCTCTGGCGCCCCAGACGTGGCATCGCCTTTCGGTCACCGCAGCCGGCAAGACCCACCGAGAGCGATTCACCCGCCGGTCGACCTATGCCTTCCAGCTCGACGCCTTCTGTGCGGCAGTCCTGCGGGGTGAACCGAACCTCACGCCGCCCTCGGACGCGGTGGCCAACATGAGGGTGATCGACGCGCTGTACACCGCGGCCGGACTCCACCCCCGCCCTTCGGCCGCGACGGCTGCATGAGGCATCCGCCCGCTCAGACCCCCGAGCGCTGACCCGAGCGCCAAGGGGGAGCTTTCGAACCTCATGGCGCTCCGAGCAAGTCCTCCCCCCGGCCGGGCTGGCTCAGCTTCAAGCCCGACAGGGCGATAATGACTATCGCTGCTCGATCATGGCGCCCGAACGTCGACCCCTCCGTCCCTCGTCGTGCCACTAAGGAGCGCCTCAGGTCACCGCTCCGTCGATCTTCAGCTGGATGATCTCGTCCCTCGCTGCGACCGAGCTCGCGAAGAATGTCATCGGTGTGCTCGGCGAACTGGGGGGCGCGGCGTGAGTGACGGGCGGGCGTCTCGTCGAACTGCACCGGGTTGGCGACCAGCTTGCGTTCGTTGCCTTCCAGGTCGGTGACGGGCAGGATGTAGCCGTTGGCCTCCATCTGGGGATCGGCCAGGATCTCGAGCGGGCTCTGGATCGGGGCCCACTGCCCTTCCATGGTCTTGAGGTGCTCGATCCAGTACGAGTAGGGCTTGGCGGCGATGGCCTCGGCGACGTACGTTCCCGCCTCGAGGGCGTTGGCCATCAGCTTCTCGGCCGTGTTGAAGCGCTCGTCGTCGATGAGGTGCTCGAGACCCAGATGGCGGCAGACGTCGGCGAAGTACCGGCCCGGCTGGAGCATGGTGAAGTTGATCCAGCGTCCATCGGAGGTCTTGAAGGTGCCGATGGTGGGGTTGACCGCCAGGTTCATGGGCGAGTCAGAGGGAGGCGGCGCTTGCTCCTCGCCCGACAGCATCGGCGTTGCCGAGGGACAGCGCGAAAGCCCAGGCGCCGACGCTCATCAGCGACACGTCGACCACCGAGGGCTCGCCCGGTCCGCTCGCGGGCGAACAGCGCTGCGGCGATGCCGCCGGCGATAGTCATGCCTCCCATCGAGTCCCCGTAGGCGCCGCCCGGCTGGTTGATCACCCGGGGGCTGTCCGCCGGGGTGGTCGCCCAGGCGCTGCCCATCCGGCACCAGAAGGTCGACCCGTCGTAGCCGCCCTTCTCGGCGTCGGGGCCCCGCTGGCCGTGGCCGCTGCCCCGCACGTAGATGATGTTCGGGGTTGGCCTTGCGGATGTCCTCGACCTCGAGGTGCAGCCGCCGGCGGGCGTCGGGCAGGAAGTTGATGAGGAAGACGTCCGCGTCCTTGCACAGTTCCAGGAGCACGGCGTGGCCGTCGGGTTGGTCAAGGGCCAGCCCGATGCTGCGCTTGCCCCGGTTCGGGTGCTCCATGAGCGGCTGGAAGGAACCCACCGCCACCCCGCCGGTGCCCAGGCGCAGACCCCGTTGGGCGTCCCCGGTGACGGCGTGCTCGACCTTGATGACGTCGGCGCCCCAGTCGGCCAGGACCGCGCCAGCGGCGGGCGTGAAGGTGAACTGGGCGACCTCGACCATCTTGACGCCCTTCATGGGCTGGTGCATCGTTCAAACCCCCTGGATGTTTGCGAACTCGCCTCACGATAGACGCCCTCGCGTCTGAAACAAGTGTTTCGGGCCTACTGAAACCATCGCTGCCGCCGTCGCGGACGGGTTGCCACGAGGCCGGTCTCCGGGCACTGCCCGGGCAGTGCGTCAACCGATGTGCGGCACCTTGAGGAGGGATCCGGCATCGACCCTGACGTTCAGGCCAGTCACGTAACGCGACTCGTCCGAAGCGAAGTACAGCACCTGGTTACTGATGTCCACGGGCTCGACGTACGGGATGGGCATGGCCTGGAACATGACAAAGGCTGGCTCGACATCGTCGCGAGTCGGGTGCTCGAGGTCGGGCCGGAATACCTTGTAGAGCGCCTCTTGATGGAGAAGGTGCGTGTTGCAATTGGTCGGGTGCACGCAGTTCACGCGTATCATGTCCCTTGCCAGCTGCAACGCGAGAGCCTCGGTGTAGGTGATCAGCAGCTTTTTCGCGAGCCCGTAACCGGCGCCGCCAGCGCCGAGCTCAGGATTGTCGACCGCACCGGTCATCATGCCCGCAGTCGAGCCGGTGATGACGATAGAAGCCCCCGCCACGAGGTGGGGCAGAGAAACGTTCACCGTGTTCACCACGCCAACGAAGTCGACGTCAAAGGCGTCGACGAATGGCTGGATCCCGGGCGAATCGAGGGGACAGATACCGGCGTTCGCCACCACCACGTCGAGGTGGCCGAACTGGGCCAGTCCGGCGTCGAGCGCATCTTTGAGTTGCCCGCGGTCACGTACGTCCGCCTTGACGGCGACGATCCGACGCCCGCATGCTTCGACTTCTTTGACGGTCTGTGCGAGATCCTCCGCCGAGCTCATCGGATAGGGGTTGGTGACGATGTCCTCGCAGATGTCGACGGCGACGATGTCGGCCCCTCTTGGGCGAGCCGCACGGCGTGGCTCCTCCCCTGACCACGCCCCGCTCCGCTCCGGTGATGAACGCGACCTTCCCCTCCATCCGACCTGGCATCTTCGGGCAGTCCTCCTCGTACGTTGCGGAATCCCTGATGGTCGTTCGACCCCGCGCTGCCTCCAGAGTCGCAAACACAGGCCGATCCCGGAGCTCCCGGGCAATTCCCCGGCCGAACGGCTCGCATCGTACCCGCAATTCTGGTCGACGAGCAAAAAGGGGGGCCTATTTCGTCTCCGAGTTCCACGTCCGCCGGAACCTCGCCCGGATGTCAGGACTCGATGGCGTGGGACTGCCCAAGCTGATGTGAGCACGAGGCTCAGCGGGTGATCAGCATGCGTACTGGGAGGACAGGCGAACCCTCGCGATCGCTAGCCGTCGTCGGTGGTAAGGACCCGGGCGCACGCGATGATCGTCAGATGCGATAGAGCTTCCTGGCGTTCTCTCCCATGATCTTTGTCCTGGTCTCGGGCTGGAGCGTCGCCATCTTGGCGTCGACAGCGTCCAGCGGATCCGGGTACAGGCAGGTGGGGTGTGGGAAATCAGTTTCGAAGAGTATGCAATCCTCGCCGACGGCTTCGATGAGATCGGGAAGCCTATTGCGGTTGTTCTCGAACCAGAACGTCGCGTAGAGGTTGCTGCGGAAGTACTCCGACGGCGCCTTCTTCAGCTTTGCCAACTCATCAGGGGCGTTCTCGAACATCTCGTAGTCGAGGGTCTCGAGGATGAAGGGGATCCAGCCCATACCGCTCTCCACCGAGACGCACTTGAGGTCGGGGTGACGGTCGAAGATCCCGGCCAGGATCAAGTTCGTCACCACCCGAGCGTTGCCGATGAACAACAGGGATCCGCCAATGGCCAACTTTGTCCCCTCGGCTTGCGACGGCCAGAAATACTTCCCGTAGAACGTCATCCCGGTGATGCTGGCGCCGATGTGGAAGTGCACAGGAAGTTCGAGCTCCGAACAGCTGGCCCAGAACGGGTCCCAGACAGGGTCCGCAAGGTCGGGGGCGCCCAGGTCCTGGGGATCGGAGGTCATGTTGATTCCCCGTGCGCCCAGAGCGGCCACCCGCTTGACCTCGGCGACACAGAGGTCGACGTTCCACGCAGGCATGAGCGGCATCGGAAGCAACCGGTTGCCCGAGTCACCTTGGATCTCCGCCATGCCGTCGTTGTAGATCTCGATAGCGACCCTGCAGAGGTCCTGGTCGGTCGTCTTGCCGAGATCCTGTCCACCGAGCCCGATCGTGCTCGGAAAGATAATCTGCGCGTCGATCCCGAACTCGTCCAAAACGGCGATACGAGCCTTCGGGTCGTATGCGCCCCGATGGGCATCCTCAACGTGCCACACCATGAGCGATTCCACCGCTTTGGCCTTCTTGCCGTCGGCGCCGATCACTGCCCCAGCAGCGGCCTGGCCGATGGCCACCCCGTCCATCACCCACACGCGCTGCCCGTCGATGACCTCGTGGTGGGGGACCCGGCCCTTCAGATGGGCCGGGGCCAATCGGGTGAACAAGTCCGCGGGCTCCGACCAGTGTGAGTCGGCATCGACCACGAAGAGCTCCGACAAGGCTGAGGTCATGAGCACCCCCGTTTGCATTAGGGCATCGCGGGCGACCGCGGCGCATCTAGCCACACCATAGCGGGCACGTGAGCTGCGGCCAGAGCGGTGTGCGCGACTCCCCAAACGGTGGCGCGGTTATCGGGTCAGGCCGGCCATTTGGGACTAGTTCAACCGTCCATTCGATTTCCGTTGGGTCCTTTGGATTTCGGTTAGGTCCTTCGGATTTCGGTTGCTTTTCGGGCGCCACCAGACACCGCCCGGGGATCGGCAGAGCGGAATCTCGGTCGAGGGCGCATAGCTAAGGCTCGTTGAAGAAGTCAAGCAGCACCGGCGCCCCGAGCACCCAGAAACCGAACAGATCGCCCGTTCCCGCAGCACTTGCCTCGGTTCCGCGCTCCCAGGCATCCTCGGGCCACGGTGGCTCGATCAACCGGGATCCCTTGATGAGGCAGTGCACTTCCATCGACGTGCGCTTTGGGTGGTCGTAGTCCTTCTCCCCGCCGCGGATGATCAAGGTCGGCACCTTGATCTGGTCGAACTCCCAATCACTCACGCCGGGAATGGGCTCGTTCGGCTTGGGCACGTAGGCGTCGAGCCACCGGCTCATGACGCGCTCGAACTCCTCGCTGCCTATCGCGAGGAGGCGATCCCTGTTGCGTGGGTTGGCGGCGATGAGGTCAGCCCAGCTGCCCGCCTGTCCCGGCATCGCCATGACAGCTTCGATGCCCCCGCGGCGCACCGCCCGCAGCTCATTCATGACGTACACCCCGGCGAGGGACATGGAGCTGTACGTCCCACCCACGATGTCCAGACGGCCACCTTGCGGACCAAATCGGGCCACATCATCGCGAAGATCATCGTGTCACGGGCACCTCCTGAGCCCCCAGCCGCGATGACGTGGTCAACCTGCAGTTCCTTCAACAGCAGGCCCAGTGTCTCGGCCCGCATGTGCGATTCCGTACGCCCATAGAGCTGGATATCTGATCTCCCGCAGTTGGGGCGGTCCCACAGCAGCACGCGCTTACCACCCTCGGCCAGCGCGTAGGCGAGCTCGTGCACGCCACCGAAGTCCTTGCTAAAGCGACCTCCAGGGGTGACGACCACGATCTCGCCGTCATCAGAACCGACGAACTCATAGACGACAACGCCGCCGTTGATCTCGATCTCACCCTCAGCCATGCCCCCTCCTCCATTGAGCCAACTGTGATCTGGCCAATCGATCAGCCCAGAGGGTGAACCTATCGTCCGCTGAGCGCGCTGTCCCGAGGTCGACGCGCCCCGGCGAGCCGGGGTAACGGCTCCCTCATTCCGATCTGCCGGCGGTCGGGTCCCCCGAGCACCACCCCAGACACTGCGCGTCGGGCAGTGGCATACTCAGACCAAGGGGACAAGTTGAAGGTAGGCGACGTGCTCGGTCGGTTCAGCGGGAGCGTAGCGCTCGTCACGGGAGCGGGTGAGTGAGAGGCCGCCCCGAAGCGACACGTCTGGTATCGAAAGGCGCGTTAGTCCTTGGCGCCGACATCGAACCGAGCGCCGGGCCGACACAACCCAGTTCGCGACGAGCAGCGGGGCAGCCGACCCGCAGTTCCGGTCACTACGGCACGGACATTGGCCTGCAGGTTCGGGCTGACCGAACAGATCACTGGAGTCACCTAGGGTTTCACAAGGGGCGTGACACGTGAAGACGCCGTGTTTCGAGTACCACATCACTCGGACACTTCCAGAAGCCGTCACGATGCTTGGCGAATGGGGTGACGAAGCGAAGATTCTCGCAGGCGGGCAGAGTCTCGTCCCATTGCTCGCCATGCGACTGGCTCGTCCAGCGCACGTCATCGATCTCAACCCGATCGTCGAGCTGGGAACGATCCAGGAACACGACGGCGGGCTCGTCGTAGGCGCTACCGCTCGTCACCGCCAGGCCGAGCGGTCCCCTCTCGTCAGTACCCATGCGCCGCTTCTAGCCGGAGCGGTGCCCTACGTTGGCCACGTTGCGATTCGGACTCGGGGCACCGTTGGAGGGAGCCTCGCTCACGCGGACGCATCAGCCGAGATACCCGCCGTCGCCCGGGCCCTCGACGCCCAGATGCTGGTCCGCAGCCGGCGGGGCGACCGAGTGCTGACGGCCGAGGAGTTCTTCCTCGGTCACTTCACCACCGCGATGGACGACGACGAGTGTCTCATCGAGCTACGGGTCCCACCCTGGCCCGACGGTGCCGGTTGGGGTTTTCATGAGGTGGTCCGCCGCCATGGCGACTTTGCCATTGCCGGAACGGCAGCGGTGGTGACGCTCGGGGGCGACGGGCTCATCTCCGAGGCGCGGGTGAGCCTGTTCGGCGTCGCGGATGTGCCGCTTCGGGCGAGCGAGGCGGAATCAGCCCTCGTCGGGCAGACGCCGACGGTCGAGACGTTTGAGCTGGCCGCCGACGCTGCCACCCGGGGACTGACTCCGGCATCCGACCTCCACGGGTCGGCGGCCTTTCGCCGCCAGGTGGCACGGGTGACCATGCGCAAAGCGCTCACCGCCGCCACTGCCAGAGCAAAGGACGCAGCATGACAACGGCCGAGACCATCGATCTCGAAGTGAACGGCGAGGCAAGATCGGCCACGGCCGACGTGCGGATCACCCTCGCCGACTTCCTGCGTGAGCAGCTGGGTCTGACCGGCACGCATCTTGGTTGCGAGCACGGAGTGTGCGGTGCCTGCACCGTGCTCGTCGACGACGAGCCCGTGCGTTCGTGCCTGATGCTCGCGGTGCAAGCCAACGGCTCGAGCGTCGTGACAGTGGAGGGCCTTGCCGAAGGTGACCAACTCCACCCGCTTCAGGAAGCATTCTGGGAGAACTTCGCGTTTCAATGTGGCTTTTGCACACCGGGATTCGTGATGTCGAGCCTGGCACTCCTGCGGGAGAACCCGAACGCCGACGAGGCCACGATACGAGAGACGTTGTCGGGCAACCTGTGCCGCTGCTCGGGCTACCAGACCATTGTGGAGAGTGTGCTGGCTGCGGGCCGTAAGGTTCGCGAAGAGGGAGCGGTCCTGTGACGACTCCGATCGGCGCCCGAAGCGTCGGGACCCGGGTGAAGCGGGCGGAGGACCCGCGCATCTTGACCGGACGAGGGCGCTACGTCGACGATGTGGTGCTATCCGGCATGCTTCACGGTGCGTTTTTACGGAGCGCCGTCCCACACGGGCGGATTCTCGCCCTCGACACCTCCCGGGCACGTGAGCTCCCCGGCGTCCTCGCCGTCTTCGTCGGCGAGGACATGATGTCCCTCTCTGCTCCGGCCCAGGCCGGTGCGACGATCGGCATGACAGCAATCCCCGGAATGAAGCTGCCGGCCGTCTATGGCCTGGCGACGGACAAGGTCCGGTTCGTGGGCGACCCCATCGCGTTGGTGGTCGCCGACAGCCGCTACATCGCCGAAGACGCGCTCGAGCTGATCGACGTGGACATCGACATGCTCGAACCGATCGTGACCTACGCCGACGCGCTCGACTCCGGACGGCCACCGATCTTCGACGAGCTCGGCGACAACATCGCGTTTCAAGGACAGACGGCCCTGGGTGACGTTGAAGCCGCCTTCTCACGCGCCGATCGCGTCATCACGGCGTCGGTCTCGGTGCACCGCCACCAGCCCGTCCCCATGGAAGGTCGGGGCTCCATCGCCAGCTGGGACCCGGTGGAGGACAAGTTGACCTTCTACACCTCCACCCAGTCACCGCACATGGTGCGACAGTTGCTCGCGCCGCAGGTCGGCGTGCCGATGGACCGCATCAGGGTGATCTCCGGCGACGTCGGCGGTGGCTTTGGGCTGAAGAACACCGTCTTTCGTGAAGATGCTGCGCTTGCCGTGGCGTCCAAAGCCTTGGGTCGACCGGTCAAGTGGATCGAGGACCGCCTCGAACACCTTGCCGCAGGCGGCCAGGCCCGCGAGGAGATGGCCGACATCGAGGCAGCGGTGACCGCCGACGGGATGCTGCTCGGGCTCCGCATGGATGTAAAGCTCAATTCCGGGGCGTACCCGTCCGACCCGTTCCCGGGTGCAATGTTCGTCAATTCGGTGAGTGGTGCATTCCAGGGGCCGACCAAGATCGAGGGCCTGTCGGCCACCTCGACGTCGGTCTTCAGCAACAAGGGCACCTACGTCTCCTATCGTGGCCCCTGGGCCACCGCTGACTTCACGCGAGAGCGCTTGCTCGACATCATCGGCCATGAGCTCGGCATCGACCCGCTCGACGTCCGGCGCCGGAACTACGTGGTGCGCGGTGAGCCACCACTGGCGATGCTGTCAGGCCAACCATTCTCGGGCATCACGACCAGGGAATGTCTCGACCAAGCAGCGGAGATCGTCGATTGGGAGGGGTTCCGTCGCCGCCAGGCGACGGAACGACAAAAGGGCCACTACCTCGGCATCGGCGTGGCTTCCTACCTCGAAGCTGCACCCGGGCCACGCTTGCCGGGGGGTGCGCCACGAGGCGGCGGAATTCTCAGCGACGAGACCACGCACATCTCGCTCGAACCCGACGGCAAGGTCGTCGTCGTGACCCAGCAACACCCGCACGGCCAAGGACACCAGACCACATTGGCCCAGGTCGTCTCCGACGAGCTCGGCGTGGCGTTCGGCGACGTGACCGTCCGCTATGGCGACACGGACATCACGCCGTTCGCGCTCGTCGCGACAGGGGGGAGCCGGGCGGCCACCATGGCCAACGGCGCGGTGCTCCACGCCTCGCGCGAGCTGCGTGCCCGCATCCTCACGATGGCCGCCGAAACCCTCGAGGCAAGCACGACCGATCTCGAGATCGTCGACGGGGTGATCGGCGTGCGGGGCTCGCCAGGTAGCGCCCTGCCCTTGGGCGAGCTCGTGCGGGTAGTCCACGAGGAGCCCGAGCGGTTCCCTGCCGGGATGAACACCGAGCTCAAGGTCACGCGGGTCTTCGACGGTGGTGAGGGTGGCTGGTCGGGCGGAACCCACGTGGTCGAGGTCGACGTCGACGTCGAGACAGGCCTGGTCCGGATCGACCGCTACGTCGTGGTCGAGGATTGCGGCGTGCCGGTCAACCCGGCCATCGTCGAGGGACAGATCCGTGGCGGGGTGACACAGGCCATCGGCGCCGTCCTCCTCGAGCACTCCGTCTACGACGAGGACGGCCAGTTCTTGTCCAGCACGTTCATGGATTACCTCCTGCCAACCACGACCGAGGTGCCAAACTTCGAGATCTACCACGTGGACACGGTGCCGCTCGACGCGGACGTGAACTTCCGAGGCGTCGGCGAAGGCGGCATGATCGTCGCGCCCGCCGCCATCACCAACGCCATCGAGGATGCTCTCGCGCCATTTGGGGTGCGTGTCGGCGAGCAGCATTTGCCACCGGCGCGGATACTCGAGCTCATCGGGACGATCCCCACCGAGTAGCCTGTTTGGGGTGTTGAAAGGGTCCGCGTCCACGGGGCCGCCCACAAATTGACACTCCGTCGAACCCGAGCAACGGCTCTGCATCGCCGAGCCGCTGTCGCTGAACGCACCCTCGACGACGAAGCGCTGGACCTGAGGCGGCCGACTTGACCCGCCCGCCGCCGCTCAGGTTCTCAGCACTCCTCTCCAGACCACGTCCATGGTCGCCAATACGTCTGGGTCGGCGATCAGCTCGATCTCGCGCACCAGGCTGGCCTCGACCTGGAACGCGAATGCGACCTTGACCGCTCCGGCCATGATCCAGGCGGCACCAGGGTCGCCGTCGATGACGACAGCGAGGGCCCCCTTGGCACCGTTGAAACGAGCGGCCACCGCAGCCGCGCCGTCGTAGACGGGACCGGCGCCCGTTCGCTGTCCGACCAAGTCGGCACGCATGATCGCGTCCGGCGCGAGCAGCGACAGCAAGGTGCCGAGATCGCCGCCGCGGGCTGCGGCGAGGAACGCGTCCACGACGCGCCGACTCTCGGCGCGCGCCGCTCGCGCCGCCACCGGCTCCGGTGTGCCTTGTACCTTGCGCCGGGCCCGGCTCGCCAGCTGGCGTACGGTGGTCCCCGAGCGCCCCAGGATGGCGCTGATGTCGGCGAACGGATAGCCGAAGACATCGTGCAACACGAACGCCGCCCTCTCGGCCGGCGCCAGGGTGTCGAGAACGACCTGCATCGCCCCGCCTATCGTTTCCGCCAGCAGCGCGTCGGCCTCGGGATCGACAGGTACCGGGGTGGCATCTACCGCGGCCTCGGCCTCCCACCTGCTCTGTCGTTTGCGCAGCCGGTCGAGGCACAGCCGCGTCACGACGGTCGTCAGCCACGCCGGGAGATCATCGACGCCGTCGGCGCGGGAGAGCCGGAGCCAGGCCTCCTGGAGAACGTCGTCCGCGTCAGCCTTCGAGCCGAGTATCCGCGCGGCGATCGCCGTCAGCCGAGGACGCTGGGCGTCGAAGGCAGTCGCGTCCATGGGAGTCACCGTCTCACCTCTATGGGAGTCCACACTCTAACGACGTATGCCGCCACCAAAATGTGACCGGAGCTGTCCGTTGTCACATCCGTTGGCCGGCGTGCGTCAAGAAGGTATGAACAACCTCCAATCCATAGTCCACCCCGTCCGCAACCTTGAGGCTGCCAAGGCTGTCCACACCGCTCTGCTCGGTACTGGACCCCACACCGACGAGCCCTACTACGTCGGGTTCAACGTCGGTGGCGTCGAGATCGGCCTCGACCCCCGCGGTCACGAGAAGGGCCTCAGCGCACCGGTGGCGTACTTCCGTGTCGCCGACCTCGACGCCGCCCTCACCGAGGTGCAACAGGCCGGCGCCACGCTCGCGGGCGGGCCGCAGAGCGTCGCCGCGGGCACGCGCATCGCCACGGTGACCGATGCTGACGGCAACACCCTTGGCCTCATCCAGGGAGGCTGAAAGAACCATGAAGGCGATGACCTGCAAACAACTGGGCGGACCATGTGATTTCGCGCTCCAGGGAGCTACCGCTGACGAGATCATCAAAGCGCAGGATCGACATCTCAAGGAGACCGTCTCGAGGGGTGACGAGACGCACCGGAGCGCCTTGAGGGAAATGCAGGGAAGATGGCGACATCCGATAGCAGGAATGGGGTGGTATCGGAAGGCCAAGCGTGACTTCGCTGCGCTTGGCGAAGAGTGATCAGTGCTCCTCTCAGTGCCCGTCCAGGTCGGCGCGGGCCGCCGCCCACACCGAAGGCTCGGCCCGCACGTAGTGCACCCTCCTGAAGCGCTCGAGGGTGGGGCTGCCTTTGCCGGGCAGAGTGTCGCAAACCAGCGCGGCCGGCCTGTCCCGAATGCCGACTGCGCGGTCCAAGGCGCTGAGCAGTAACTCCACGTCATGACCGTCGAGGCGCTCGACCCACCAGCCGAACGCGCTGAGCCGTTCGAGAACGGGCTCGACGGTCATGATGTCGGCGGTTCTCCCGTCGGCCTGCATGTCGTTGTGATCGACCAGCATGATTAGGTTGTCGACGCCATGGTGGGACGCGGCCATGACCGCTTCCCAGACCTGACCCTCCTGCAGCTCTCCGTCGGACACCTCGCAGAAGACCCTGGTGTCGGCACCGAGGACACGGGCGGCCAGCGCCATCCCTAGGGCTTGGGAGAGGCCCTGACCGAGGGAACCTCCAGTGATCTCGAACCCGGGGGTCCCCGCCAGCGGGCTCTCCTCGATGCGGGTCCCGTCGGAGCCATAGGTGACGAGCTCGTCCATGTCGTACTCGCCCAGCGCGCCAAGGACTGCGAACACACCGATCGCCGAGTGGCCCGTCGACAGCACGAACCGGTCGCGCAGGGACCCATCCGCGTGCCGTCGCAGGACCGAGCCGTAGAGGCAAGCGAGGATGTCGGCCAGCTCCATTCCCTGGCCGGCGTATCCCTGCCCGCTCGGCGTGCACATGTCGACGACGACCTTGCGGGTGGAGTGCGCCAAGGCCCCACGTTCTCGGATCGGTCGCCTCACCAAGAACTCGAGGGAGTGCTGGGCGATCGAGGCGGAATCGAGACCGAGTGCGACCCGGTTGAAGTCGAGACGGCCGTACTCACCCCACCGGTCGGGGATGGCCGAGCTGATGACCCGCACCCCCACGCCGTGCGCAGCAACAACCTCACTGACCGCCGTCGTCAGCCCACCGAACGAACTGTGGTTCTCGACGCAGTGCAGCACCGGGAAACGTTGGGCCAGCCCGATCACCGGCTCGGGGTCGAAGGGCTTAAGGGTGCTGACGTGGAGAACCGTCGCGCCGACCCCTTCGGCGGCCAGCTCTTCGGCCGCCTCGAGGGCCCACCTCGAGGCCATCCCCGACGCCACGAGAGCGACGTCGGCACCCGAGCGCAGCTCAATCGCCGTGCCGATGCCGGCTGGGGCCGACTCGGGCAAGACCGTGGGTACCGCACCGCGCGACGCCCTCATGTAACAGGGTCCGCCTTGTTCCACGGCGTCGAGGGCCAGCCGGACCGTCTCGGTCGAGTCCAGCGGATCGAGGACGGTCATCCCCGGCAGCGCCCTCATTAGGGCTACATCGTCTATCGCCTGATGTGTGGCCTTGAACTGGCTTGATATGCCGGGTAGGAAACCGACCAGCAGCGCCGACACCTCGCCAGTGCAGAGGCCCATTGCCACTTGGTCATACGCGCGTCGGGTGGCGAACACTCCGTAGGTGACGATCACTGGGTAGGTGCCGCCACGCGCCAAACCCGCGCCCACGCCGACAAGGTTCTGCTCGGCCATTCCCACGTTGAAGAATCGGGACGGAAAGGCTTCGGCAAAGGGCACCACGTCGGTCCAGTGGGCCAGATCGGCGGTCAAGACGACCACGTCCGGTCGGCCCCGTCCGAGCGCCAGCAGAGCTTGGGCGAAGGGCGCCGTGCGGACGGCCCATGGCGGCGCATCGACGGTCACGATCGCTGTCACGGGCTCGACCATAGCCCGCTCACCTCCCTCAGAACCTTGGCTTAGGGTGCCGATCGTGCGGGCGAGCTCCATCTGGCTTGTTGGCGCTGCTGAACGTTGACGCCCAGCTTTCCGAGCACCCGGACGGCACCAGTCTTGCCACCCGCAAAATCGCCTGAGTCAAGGCTCGTGCGCGTCGCGAACTCCTACGCGGTTCCCAGCAGTGCTTTGGGTGGGTAGGCGCGCGCTTCCCAAGCCAGGTCGCAACGCAACGAACGACCACAGCCGTACTGGCAAAGAGCTCAGGCCGATGCACACGCCACGTGGAAGACCGCCGAACGCTCCGGTACCGCCCACCGATCGCCCGCCATCTCACAGCGGCACGCGGAGTGAGCGAACGGACTGGCCCTGATTGGTCTCAAGATCCAGGTGTGATGGCCGTCTTCGTGACATCGAGGAGACCGGTTCAGTCGGATTGTCCGCCGGGATTGATCGGCGGCCAATCGGCGGGCCAGCAGTCTCCCTGTGGGTCGATGGTTGCCCGACCTCGATGAGGTAGCCGTCGGGATCTGCGATCTAGCAACGGATCTCGTGCTGGAGCTGCTCGGCGGCGTGAGGAACTACGCGCCCCGAGGCGCTCCGTTCGGCGTACACGGCGTGGGTGTCTGCGACCCAGATATTGAGGAAGCTGCTGACCAGGTCAGGGGCGCGTGGTGTCTCAAGGGTGACCGCGGGTTTGTCGTCGGTGGGACCTCCGCCGCCGTTGATGACGATGAAGTTGTTGGCGAGAGCGACTTTGTCGTGCTCTGGCCGAAGACCAACCTGCCGCCGAGCACATCGGCATAGAAACGACGAGAGCGCTCGACGTCATCGGAGACGATGAACGGCCCACGAGCATTCGCACTACGGGCTGCGTAGGTTCGGCTACTGGCACCTCGCTCGCGTTCTCATGGTTCTCGGCGATGGTGGCAGTGACGTCCTTGTCGGGTTCGCGATGTAGTCACTGGAGGCGGAGTTGTCGGGGTTGGCGGACGGGGCTGGGGTCAGGGTGACGCCGTGCCAACGGCGGCTGCCCCGGTCGAGCCGGCCCAGACCAGGCTGAGGCAGGTACCTTTGCCGAAGAGCGCCGATGACCTTGACCGGCCCGCGCAGCAAGCCGAAGGTCTGGGGACCGACGCCAAACGGAGAGTTACCCCTCGGTCACGTCACCGCAGCGTCCGGCGCCGCTACACGACGCATTTGCAAGGGGTCGTCCTGCTCCTCTCGCCCGAGAAGCTCCGAAGGGCCACGTCGCCGACGTAGCGGGCCGCGCACGCTCAGGATCGACGGGCGACCCGAGCGGCAAATGGCCGACCGTGGACGACGCGCAACCCCCATCGCCCCCCAGTGCCAGTGCCAGGGCCCTCCCGCTAGAGCTCCCCGCCGTCGGCTGGGGGCTCGGGTACGTGGGGGAACAGCTCCAGAAACCCGGCAATTCGCATGCGATGGCTGACGTCGGCGGGCGCATCGTCGAACAGCTCGTGCAACGTCTTTTGAGTATGCCCGAAGGTGCCCTCGAAGTGCGGATAGTCGCTTCCCCAGATCGTGTTGCGGTACCCAGCGCCGGTCATCGCGATCACCGAGCTGCGAACGTCGTGCTGAAACGAGGCGTAAACCTGATCGAAGAGAATCTCCCCGGGCGGACGCGTCAGGCGGGGACGCACCGCCGCCGAATGCTGCCGGTAGGCCTCGTCCAGTCGGTCGGCGATGAAGGGGATCCAACCCGAACCCCCTTCGGACACCATCACCCGCAAGTTGGGCCGCCTGTCGAGCGCGCCAGAGGCAACCATCTGGCAAACCGCCCGCTGGCCACCGAAGGTGGTCTCGGTGTAGTTCATGACGGCTCCGCCGCGTCCGGTGTGGTAGACGCCGGTGCGCTCGTCGGGGGTGTGTGGCTCAGTCCCGATGTGAAACGCGATGACCATGCCCGTCTCGGCGAACGCATCCCACAACGGGTCCCAATGCTCAGCCGCCCACCCAGGGCCGTCGTGCGACGGCCTGACCGGCAAGAAGCCCGCCTTGAAGCCCATATCGGTGGCGCGTTCCACTTCGGCGATGGCATCGTTCACGTCGAGCAGGGGCACTGAAGCCGTCGCCACGATGCGAGGTGACCGGCGCTGGATGTCTGCCGCCCAGTTGTTCATCACCTGCGAACCGGCAACAGCCAGCTTGGGATCCCTGATGTTGAACGACCAGATGCCAAGCGAGGGGAATACCAGTTCGCCCCAGATACCTTCCCCGTTGAGGTCCGCGAGTCGGGCTTCGACGTCCCAGCCGTTCCCCGCCGCACCCCTTAAGACCGGCACCCTCGAGACGCTTGTCGTCGAGAAACTCGTCCGCGGTCAGGCTGCGCCGCGCTGCGGGCCCGTCCAACCGGGGCATCTTGCGGCGGAAGGCCTGGCCGCCGACGGTGACCGTCTCGTACTCACCGTCAGGGTCCTTGACGCTCTTGGGCATGCGATCGGCCAGATCCCTGGGCAGGTTCGTGTCAAATAGGTCTGGAGGCTCCACGAAGTGTGAATCTCCGGAGTTGGCCTAGATCAGTTTGGCCATGGCGTTCCCCTCCTTCGACGGCTGCTCGACGAGCGTAGCAAGGCCAATCGGCGGTGGTCAGCGGCGTCGCCGGCCCGTCACGTTGCCAATGGCCATCACCCGCTCAGCTTGACACCACCTTGCCCCGCACCGGACGGTGCTCGACGAGGGACAAGTCGTCATTGACCCACCGAGAGGCACGGTTCGCTCCACCACCACCTCCAACCGTCCGGTGCGGAGGGCCTGGCACCTTTTCGGTAAAGGCCTCCACCTCGGCGGGGTGCCGTTCGATGAGCGCCGCCTGAGGCACCGCCGCCTGGGCGCGTCACGGGCCGTCTCGGTGGGTCCCTACGCCGCACCCCCCCGACGATCACCCCGCCGCAATCGTCTCAACCGGAGACCTGGGTGCCCAAGGTCCGACGTCGTCTCCCACCGCTACGCTCCGTCGGAGGCGACCCTTGGCTGCCCCAACCCGGCAAACTCGGGGAATACCTGAGGCGAGCACAGGAGGACGTCTATGGTGATCCCTTGGCAGAGCCCGACAGCTGTCGCCGGGCTGCCGATGGCCCAACCCGTGCTCACCCCGCTCACGGCCAGCGCGATCATTCTCGTCCTGACAATCGACGATGGCGGTGCGTCGGTGGTCCATAACCTGCTCGCAGATCTGTCCGGGCTGGGCCGGACGGTCGGCTTCCGTTCCCCTCAGGGTGCGCTGGCCGTCGTGGCGGGAATGGGATCGGCGGCGTGGGATCGCCTCTTCACCGGCCCCCGCCCAGCCGAGCTCCACCCGTTCCAGCCCCTCGATGGCGGTCGGCATCGGGCGGTGGCCACCCCAGGTGATCTGTTGTTCCACATCCGGGCCGCCACGATGGATCTCTGCTGGGAGCTGGGTTCTCTCATTGTCGGCCGGCTAGCCGGGGCCGCCACGGTGATCGACGAGGTGCACGGCTTCAGGTATTTCGACGAGCGGGACCTGCTCGGTTTCGTCGATGGGACCGAAAACCCGACCGGGTCGGCAGCCGACGCGGCGGTGAGCATCGGAGCCGACGATCCCGCGTTCGCCGGCGGAAGCTACGTCGTCGTCCAGAAGTACCTGCATGACATGGCCGCTTGGGATGCCCTGTCGGTCGAGGAGCAGGAGCGGGCGATCGGGCGGACCAAGCTCTCCAACGTCGAGATGGACGACGAGGTCAAGCCGGCCAACTCGCACGTGGCGCTAAACACCATCATCGAACCCGACGGCACACAGCGTCAGATCGTGCGGGACAACATGCCCTTCGGGTCGTTGGAGGCCGGCGAGTTCGGCACGTACTTCATCGGGTATGCGGCGACCCCATCGGTCACCGAGCTGATGCTCCAGCGCATGTTCCTCGGGGACCCACCAGGCAATTACGACCGAATTCTCGACTTCTCCACCGCGGTGACCGGCACCCTGTTCTTCGTTCCCACGACAGAGTTCCTCGATGACCCTCCCCCGTTGCCCGGCAAGGCGGGCGACGCGACCACCACCGGGGGTGCAGACGATGCGGCTCCGCCAGGGAGCGTCTCGAGCGGGTCGGGCACCCCAAGCGACCGGTCGCTCGGGATCGGCGGACTGGCGGGCAAGTCAGGTTAGAGGCGGGAACGCAGAATCCGGCCTGGGCGAGCCGGCCCCGTCAACGCGATGGTTGCACGCCGGGCGTCATTCGGTCCTCTCGTGATGTCCACCGAACTCCGAACGCATGGCTGAGAGCAGCTTGTTGGTCAAGTCGCCCTCGCCGCGAGAGGTGAAGCGTTCGAAGAGGGCGGTGGACAATACCGGTGCAGGAGCGCCGGTGTCGACCGCCGCCAGTATCGTCCAGCGCCCCTCGCCCGAATCCGACACTCTGCCGGCAAACTCCTCGAGATGAGGTGAACGGGCAAGCGCATCCGCCGTGAGATCGAGGAGCCACGAAGCAACCACGGATCCTCGCCGCCAGACCTCGGACACTTCGGCAATGTCGATGTCGAACTGATAGGCCCACGGATCACGCAACGGCGTGGTCTCCGCGTCCACCTGTCCGCTGACGGACCCCGCACCGGCGTGGGCAAGGATGTTGAAGCCCTCTGCGTAGGCGGCCATCATTCCGTACTCCACGCCGTTATGGACCATCTTGACGAAGTGGCCCGCCCCGTGCGGCCCGCAATGCAAGTAGCCATCCTGAGCGGTGCCGCCAAGCTTGGTACGTCCGGGAGTGGCGGGTGCGCCACTCTCGCCGGGTGCAATGCTCTGGAACAAGGGGTCGAGGTGCTGCACGGTGTCGGCCTCGCCGCCGACCATGAGGCAGTACCCACGCTGGAGACCGAACACGCCGCCGCTCGTGCCAACGTCCACGTAGTGGATCCCCTTCGTGGCCAGCTGTCGCGCTCGGACAATGTCGTCACGGTAATACGAGTTGCCACCGTCGATCAGGATGTCGCCTGGCTCCAAGAGAGGGCTGATCTCATCCAGCACGGATTGAACGGCCGCCGCGGGCACCATGATCCATGCCGCCCGTGGTGGCTCCAGCTTCGCAACCAACTCTTCAAGTGAAGCAGCACCCTGGGCCCCAGCCTCTTCGACCTCTTGCACTGGACCAGGGCTCCTATTGAACGCGACACAGCGATGGCCATCGGCCAGCAGCCGCCGAACGAGGTTGGCTCCCATCCGGCCAAGTCCGATCATTCCGAGCTGCATCGGTTGCTCAGTGGCCATTTCGTTGCTCCATCCTGTTGGCTTTTCCTTTTCTGTTTTCCTTGCTCCACAGAACGACGTCCGAGGAGCCTTGCGCTCGCCGGAAACCCTCGCGGCGGTCGTGCGCTGGCTTCACCGTCCGCTCGTCACTTCGTGTGTCGAGAGAGGCGCCCGTGCTGCACCTTATGCTCCAAGCGTCGCTGGCAAGGCCGACGACACCCCGTGCGCCCGCAGCCGACCCTCTCTTCGGCGCTCCCAACTCCTCCTTACCTGCAATGCCCTGGCCAGGGCTACCAAACGGCGCCGGCATGGCGTCGTACTGGTTGGTCCCCCATCAGCGGCGGCGACAGTGGTCGCCTACCTGGGAGCCATGGTCACGCGCCGCTTGTCCATCGACGGGAGCGTGCCGACAGTGCCGCTCCCTTTGGCCGCGTGACGAACTCCTCGTTCACACTGCGGGGGACATGCTGCGTCACGGTTGAGTGCACAAGGACCGCCCGATACCCTCGGTCGATGGCCTCTCGTGGGACGGCAGTGGTGACCGGCGCGTCGAGCGGGATCGGGGCCGCGACCGCTCGGGCTCTGGCCGGTGCCGGGTTCTCGGTGGTGCTCGGCGCCCGACGTGACGACCGATTGACCGCTTTGGCCGCCGAAATCGGCCCATCGGCGGTGCCTCGTCACCTCGATGTGACAGATCCCGCCTCCGTTGACGATTTCACGCAGGCCATTTCCGAATGCCGGGTGCTGGTCAACAACGCTGGTGGTGCGCTCGGGCTCGAACCTATCGCACTGGCCGACGAGGCCCACTGGCAGGCGATGTACGACAGCAACGTCCTCGGTACCTTGCGTATGACCCGAGCGCTTCTCCCCAAGCTCGTGGCCTCGGGTGACGGGATCGTCGTGACGGTCGGATCGGTTGCTGCCTTCGAGCCCTACGCCGGAGGTGCCGGCTACAACGCAGCGAAGCACGCAATCAAGGCCGTGATGGACGTGCTGCGGATCGAGCTCATCGGCCAGCCGGTTCGCGTCAGCGAGATCGACCCTGGGATGGTGGAGACCGAATTCTCGCTCGTACGCTTCGGCGGCGATGCGCAAAAGGCGGACGGGGTCTATCAGGGCCTCACTCCGCTTCGTGCCGAGGACGTCGCCGAGGTCATCGCCTTCGTGGTGACCCGGCCCAGCCACGTCGACATCGACACGGTCGTCATCCGCCCACGCGATCAGGCACGGGTGTGGCTCGTCCATCGCGAGCTGGACTGACGTCGGCGGCGACGCACCACCCGCCACTGTCGTCCTGCGTGCCCGACCGTCACGAGCCCGGGCGACCTGCCACCAACTTGGCGCTCATCTTGATCGTCTTTACGGCGCTGGTAGCGCCCGCCTGAAGCACGATCCCCGCCGTCAGGAGAAGCACCCCGAGGGCGAAGAGAGTCCTCGAACCCAGCAAGAGGAGGCCGATCCGCCCGAGAAGATACGGGGGCGAGCAGACGACGGCTCCCAAAGCGCCTCCCACGACCGTCGCCTTTAGCTTGTCGCCCCGCGAGTACGTGGATTTCATCCCGATCAACCGTGAAGGGACGGCGACGTAGCTCACCATCATCACACCGACGACGATGCTCAGACTCAAGGAGTACCACAGGAGTCCCCACCGCGTGACGACGAGCGTGGAGAGCGCGAGGAAAAACCCGACGACGGCGCCCGAGCCCAACACGGTGCGGTTGTGCTCGCGCGCCTCGCCGAAGGCGGGACGGATCTCGGGTTTGCCCGGTTTCGAGATGGCAAAGGCGAAGACTGCGTTCAGAAAGAAGCTCGCTGCGGTCGCGACGATGATGACGAGCACGAGCGGGATCAGAATCGGGCCGCGCAGCACGTAAAGGGTCTTGCCATGGAGGAGGTGAGCCTTCAGGTCGAACATGGCTGCCCAAATCCACATGGCCGGTAGTAACTGCACGAGGGTCAACCGCCAGTTGGTGACGAGCAACTTCACGCCCTCGAACAACATGGCAAATGCACCGACGACCAGGGCCAGAGGTGCGAAAATCCGGTGCCGGCGACTGAGCTCGAGCACCATGGCCTGAACAGTTTCGTCGTCACCCTTGCGGATCGCCTCGATGAGGCGCGACAGTTGCCTCCTGACGGTGGACCTCCAGGGCTCTTTTGGCGCCTCGTCTCCCACCACTTGGGAACTGGCCTCGGAGCCTTCAGCTGCTGGCATTGGCTGCCCGTCGCGCGATCACTTAGCCGTCATCCTGTCCGCCCCTGCCACCAGGATCGGCCCACTAGCAAGAGGCTCGCGTGATGGACCTGTTCATAGCCCACCTGAGGTCCCTTCGGGGTCGCGCCTTGCTCCGCCAGGCCCCAACTCACGGCCAACTTACGGTCGTCCCCGTCGCACTGTCCTCACCCAAAACGGGCGAGGATCGCACGGGCCACCTACCTGGTCTTTCGAAACCGACCCATCCGATCCACGACGGGCGGACCATCACCGCACTGGACGGCGTCCGACGGCCACGCGCTCTTCGCTCTCGGGTCCTCAACTCCCGATCACGACCTTGCCCACGTGCGTCTGGGAGCGCAGGTGACGATACGCCCGTTGAGCATCTTCAAAAGCAAAAGCCCGATCGATGACCGGTTGCAGGCCGTTGGTCTCTATCGCCGCGTTCATCTCGCTGAACATCCGACGGCTACCGACATAGACGCCGCGAAGCGAGACGCTACGGGTGAGCAATGGGAATGGGTTCACGTCGGCCTGCCCACTGACCATCCCGATCAGGGCGATCTGGCCCCCGTGCCTTGTGCATGCCATCGACTTGGCCATGGTCTGCTCGCCGCCAACCTCCAGGACCAGATCGACACCGTCACCCCCAGTCGCATCGAGGACGGCGCGTTCCCACTCCGGTGTCGTGGTGTAGTTGATCGTCACGTCGGCGCCGAGATCCGCCATGCGGGCCAGCTTCTCGTCGCTGCGTGAGGTGATGATCGCCCGAGCACCCAGCATCATCGAGAACTGGAGCCCGAACACCGACACGCCGCCAGTGCCCAAGAGCAACACGGTCTGCCCCGCCCGCAGTTGCTGACCCTCGACCAACGCATTCCACGCAGTGAGGGCGGCACACGGCAAAGTAGCCGCCTGCTCGGACGTCCAGCCGAGAGGTGCCGGCACCAGCCCGTGGGCGGGAAGGACTACGACCTCGGCCAGCATCCCGTCCAGCGCGCCGCCCAGGGCACTGTCGTGGGCAGCGGCGGTGATCCGGCCGTCGACCCAGTTCGAGAAGAAACAAGCAGCCACCCGCTCCCCCAACCGAAGGGTGGTCACGCCTTCGCCTAGCGCGATGACCTCACCGGCGCCGTCTGACAGTGGAATACGCTCCGCCGTGGTCCGAGCAATGAGCAGGTCACGGAAGTTCACCGACCGCGCCTCGACCCGCACGGCGACCTCGCCCGGCCCCGGCACGGGATCGGGAACGCGCCGCAGCTCAATGCCGCCGATACCCCGACCCGTCACGAAGTGCGCTCTCATGGGCGAGCAGACTACGGGCGCTCGGAGGAGCTTGGGACCCCACCTGCGACTCGGACGCTTCACGCAACCGCCCCTCGGCTGCGCGGGGAGCTCCATCTTCCGTCAAAGAGTCGTGCGGGCTAGAATGCCTCGTGATCCTCGAGCGCCTCGACCTCACCGCTGACGAGTTCTACGAGGTGACGGGATGGGAGCTCAAGCCAGAGGGCGCTTGCCGAGATGAACGGTGCATCCCTCTTGGCATGCCGGTTCCGAAGGCCGGTGAACGCCTTGACGCGGCGCAGGTGGCCACCCGGCTACGGATGCCGATCGCGGATGATGAGCAGCATGGAATCTGGGCCATGGGGCCCGAGTCCGGCGGAAGGGTCCTCGAATCGGCCACCTTTCCCGACATCACACTTCCGGACTTTGACGGCAACGACATCGACTTGGGCATGCTGCGCGGCCGGAAGGTCGTCCTGATCGCTTGGGCCTCGTGGTGAGGGTGCCGCGCTGACCTGCCCGTGTGGCAGGCCATCTACGAGGAGCTCGCTCCCTCGGGACTGGAGATCGTAACGGTCGCCCTCGACACCGACGTGGTGGCCGCCCGTCCCTCACACGAAGGGGCGAACGCCACCCATCTCTCGCTGGTGGACCCGGCGCTGACCCTGGTCGAGCGCTTCGGCATGACCAACGTGCCCTTCGGCGTATGGGTCGACGAGAGCGGGCGGATGGTACGTCCACCGGAGGTGGCGTACGGTCCGCGCAGCGCGGAGCGCCGGGCTGGCGGGCAGGCGGCGCGGGCTGTCTTGTCCGACGAGCAGCGCGAGACGATGCGGGCTATGTTGCGCAACACCGAACAGCCCGACCGCTACGCCACCGCAATTCGCGATTGGGTCGCCCATGATGCCGCGAGCCGGTACGTGCTCTCGCCCGAGGAGGTGATTGCCCGGTCCCGGCCCCGACCGACTGAGTTCGGCCTGGCCGCCGCCCACTTCGAGCTGGGCCAGCACCTCCACCGCAGGGGCCACCCACTCGACGCCGTGGGACACTTCAAAGAGGCCCACCGACTCGACCCGACGAACTGGAGCTACATCCGCGACGCTCGCAGCCTCGTCGACGGCTCGTGGGGAGATGTCTATGGCGGCGACCTCTTGAGCGACGTGGCGGCCATCGGACCCGAGACGTTCTATCCACCCCTCGATATGTAGGGCAGAGGGCATCGGTGATCGCCATGCCCGTCTCGCGCCGAGTGCTACCAGGGCCGGACCTTGCCGAGGCGACTCACGCCGAGAAGAATGACGAATGCCACGGCCAACTGCACGAGGGCCAGGACCATTGCCTGCTCGTGGGAGCCGAAGAAGACGGCATTGTAGAGGGCGATCGGCATGGTTGTGGCCATTGGCACCGATCCGGACACGATCATCGTCGCCCCGAAGTCACCGAGCGCGCGCCCAAATGCCATCGCGACACCGGCCACGATGCCACGCCGCGCCAGCGGCAGAGTCACGAGAAGCACAATCCGCCATCGGGAAAGCCCCATGGCACGAGCGGCCTGCTCGAAGCGGGGATCGACGCCGGAGATCGCCGCTCGTGAAAAACGCAAGCAATACGGGAACGATTCGATGATCTGGGCAATCACGATCCCGGTGAACGTGAAGGTGAGCGGATGACCGAAGATGCGGATTTCCGCATTGCGGATGGGCCCTGGTCCTCCCAAGTGCGTGAGCAAGAACCAGCCGACGACGGTAGGTGGGAGCGCCATCGGCAGGCTCAACACGGTCTCGATCGCTCCGCGCCCAGGGAAGCGGCCCTTTGCCAGGAGGTATCCAAGGGCGATGCCGACAATGGCGACGACGATCGTCGCCTCGAAGGCTGCGTGGAGCGAGATCGACAGTGGATTCCAGACCCACGGCGGAATCCCCAGGCTGTTCAGCCACGAGTGCGGAACCAGCCCGATCACGTTGGCTCGTGGTCCTCGGGTGCACCCCGAGGGGATTCCGGGCAATCAGATCGCTCCACGATGCGTGTCCCAGTCACCCGCCCCTCGTCGTAGGCGATGACCACGTCACCGAGCTCTTCTGCTTCCTCGGCATCGTGCGTCACGAGCACGGCCGGAACGCCCGAGGAGATGATCACCTCTCGAATCAACTGTCGCAGCTCACGGCGCACCGCGGCGTCGAGGGCGGAGAGCGGCTCGTCGAGGAGCACCAGTGCGGGGTCACCAGCAAGGCCGCGCGCCAATGCCACCCGCTGGCGCTGGCCGCCCGAAAGCGAGCCCGGTCGCCGGTCGGCGAACCCCTCCGCTCCAACCCGCTCGAGCCAAGAGCGGGCCACCACTCGACGCGCCCTGCGGCCGGTGGCCTGACGGACGGCGAGGGCGACGTTGTCGAGCACGGAGCGGTGCGGCAGTAGCAGGCCGTCTTGGAACACCATCCCGATACGGCGCCCCTGGGGAGAAACGTTGATACCCCGGGCACAGTCGGTCACGACCACACCGTTGATGACGACGGTTCCGCGGTCGGGACGCAGGAGCCCCGCAATGAGCGCCAACGTCAACGACTTACCTGCCCCGGACGGGCCAAAAAGTACCGACATGCCCGACTCCAAGGTGAACGCGACATCCAGCTCGAATGCTCCGATTCTCCGAGCTACTGCGACCTCGAGGGCGGCGGTCATGTTCGGGTCCGACCCAGCAGCCCGACGCCGGTCATCGCCGAGATCGCCATGAGAACCAAAATCAGGATCATGGTGTTCCGTTCGGGCGTGGTGAACGAGTCGAGGATCGCCAGCGACAACGTGCGTGTCTTGCCATCGATGTCGCCACCGACCATCAAGGTGGCGCCGTACTCACCAAGAGCGCGGGCGGCTCCAATCGTGAGCCCAGCGGCGATACCCCGTCGAGCGAGGGGGAGCGTCACCATCAGTGCGACCCGCCAATTGGGAAGACCCATCGTCCGCGCGGCTTGCTCGAACAAGGGGTCGACACCTTCAATGGCGCTGCGCGCTGCGCGCAGACAGAAGGGATATGCGGCGATCGTCGCCACAATGACGCACCCTGTGACGTTGTAGACGAGCGCGTGGCCGACTACGCGTGTCAGGAACCCCCCGACCCGCGTACCAGGAGAGAGCAGCTCGAGCAAGTAGAAGCCGATGACCGTGGGCGGCAGGATGATCGGCAGGCTCCCGATCGTTTCGAGCACATCCCTACCTGGGAACCGACCCTTCGCCAGTACGTAGCCCGAAGCAACTCCCGTGAGTCCCGCGATCACCGTTGCCGGCACTGCGACGCGCAGCGAGAGCCAGAACGGACCGGAGACCACGCCCCAGTAGGCGATGAAACCCGACACGAGGTGAGCGACTCCGAATCCCAACCCGAAGCCGACCAGCACCGCCAGCGCAATGGCGACGGCTTTGTGCCGACCGCCAAACGTCCGCGCGAACTTGCGCATGCGCTGCACGCGCCGCGCTTGATTCAGCTAGCTGATCGGGTCATAGCCGAACCTGGCAAGGACGGCCTGTCCCTTAGCCGAAAGCAGATAGTGAATGAACGCCTGCGCCGATTTGCCATCGGCGCTCGTAAGGGCAGTTGTCGCATTCTGACCCTGGTCGTCGTTCTCGGCTACAACCCACTGCCGGATCGGCTGGTAGTAGCCGTGCAACCCGACCAGGGTCTTGAGACTTGTGCCGTTCCCAAAGTTTCGGGAGCTGATTGCCGCCGCCGCGTTGTCGTGCATTCCTGCGGCATAGTCCCTGTCGGTACACGACTCGGTGTTCGAGACGGTGATCGTCCAGCCATTCGTGACGGTCGCAGCGGCGAGCTTCGTGACGCCGCATTCGGGGACCTCGGCCCAGAAGTTCGTGTCGTTACCGGCCGGAGAGATCACGAAAGACTTGGGAAGGAGCGCGATCTGAGAGGTCCCAGCGACGACAGTGTCTTGTGTGTAGGTCACGTTGTCGCCAAAAACGATTGGGAGTGTGGGGTCGGAGTAGTTCCCATTTCCACTCTGACCGCCCGACGACGGGCTCGTGGTGTTGTAGTTGTCCAGGCTGGACCCTTTCTCGGTCATCTGGTCGATCTCCGCGCACGCCTGGTCGGACGCCGTCGCACCAAGGGCAGCGTGTGGATGAGCGTGGTAGTACCCAACGGCCGCGACGTAGAGCGCCTCCATCCCCGCCAGCCCATAGGGCGCGTTGGGCGCGACATGCGCTGGGCCGCATCCAGTGTCAGCAAAGGTCCAGCCGTTCTTTGGATCGGCAATGGCCAGGTACCCGCCAGCATTCTGCGAGGCGGAGCCTCCGTCGCTCGTGCTCGTGTGGGCAAGGAGATCAGTCCACACCTGGCTCATGGTGGACGGCGCTTTTGTCGTCCCACTCTTGGTGAAGTAGCCGCCCGCGGGTTCTGCGCACGTGGGAGCATTCAGCGCCGGAGCGAGCGTCATGCCGCCGCTACGGCAGGAAAAGATAACAAGGCGCCCAGTGGTGTACTGAGCCCGGGTGGAGCCGATTCCGGGGCACGACGTTTCGTTATTGTTGCCTCCGTTTGCCGCCGAGTAGCCCGTCGAATGCAGGTCGATGCACTGGCCAACGGTGTTCTTCGGCACCGCGCCCTTGTTCTTGGCAGCCGGAGCGCCCTCGGGAATCGTATTGTCGACGTTCGCCTCGTCCGCCGACGCAAAGAGGGCAAATCCGGGGGGTGAGTTGCCCGTGCCGTCCTCGGCAAAGTCAACCCCGCCGTCGATCTCTCCGGCAAGCTTCCCGGAGCCGCCGAAACTGAACGTCACGCTGTTCCCGCCATTGGCAGTCTGAACGAAGTTCTGTGTCATGAAGTCGAACGCCGGCTCGGTGTTCGACGCAGCAAGGAAGGTCGTGCCAGTCGACTGGGCCGAGGCCGGGCCCGTACCAACCCCAACGACGCCAGCCATTACACCAAGGACCAGTCCTGCTGCACCAACGAGCCCAGGCCATGAGAGCTTCTTCAACAACCGAGTGTCCCCCTTCAGAGACCTGTCCCACGAGTGGCAGGCGGCGACAGGACTGCTGAGCCTAGATGCGCCAGGACCTTCGGTCAAGCAATTCATAACCTTACTGTAATCAAAGTGGGCAAATGGGATGCCTATTGTCGTCTGCACTTGGTAAATACGGTATGGCAGTACGAGATGATCATTGCCCAGCACCGGAGTGAGGCGTACTGGGCGCGCCCAGACCAACGGGTTGGGAGCGCAACCCAACCCGTCTCGATGCAGCCCCTCCCCCGAGCGCGGCCTCAGGGTCGTCCGTGGGGTTCTCTCAGCGTGCGGGCGATTGGTAGGCCGGGGAGCCGATGACGATCGTCCCGCAGTGCTTCCCGGGCAGGTACACCACTGAATTGTAAACCGGCTTGAACGTGAGCAAGCCCTCTCGTTCCAGCGTTGCGATCGAAGCGTAGGTGCCGTACCGGGTACAACGGGTCTTTTCCGCGTTCATGATGGCTGCATTTTCGGTCGCGATGGCGCCAGTCGTTCCTTTATTCGTGGTGGCCCCGGACATAACAAACACCGCAAAGCCGACGATGAAGGAGACAATCAGGACCGCGACAAGGATGTGGGAAAACGAGAGCTTCTGGAACATGAGAATGCTCCTATGAATCACGGCGCGCCTGCTCGTTCAAGAATAGACGTCACGACACGATCCTGCCCGTCGGGAAGTGGCTCGCGCCCGGGTCCCACGCCTCCCAACTGCGGGTCACTACCACTCCCGACGCGCTCGGAGATGGCTGTCGACGTTGCGACGTTCGCTTCCGCGAAAGACGCCGCGGCAGCTAAGGTCCCAGGTCGATGGAGGACTACAGCGTGGGCGAGGCAGCCGGGCTGCTGGGCGTGAGCGCCGATACCGTTCGCCGCTGGATCGACAACGGGAATCTCGACGCCACCCGGACGGTGAAGGGGAGACGCCGGATCGAAGGGCCAGTACTCGCTCGCTTCGCTCAATCGCTCCACGAGGGCTCGGACCCGCTGATCGCAGCGAGCGAGTCGATTCGTAACCACTTCACTGGCATCGTTACCAAGGTCGTGAAGGACAAAGTCATGGCGCAGGTCGAATTGCAGGCAGGACCATTCCGCGTGGTCGCCCTCATCAGCCGCGAGGCGGTGGACGACATGGGGCTCGTGCCCGGCGTGATGGCCGCTGCCGTGGTCAAGTCGACGAATGTGTCAATCGAGCTGTAGGCGAGCCCACCGGACGCCTCTCGCTCGCGTCACCCCCAGCTGAGCGACTTCACCTCGGTGAACTCCTCGAGGCCGACCCGGCCCCATTCGCGTCCGAGCCCGCTCTGCTTGTAGCCGCCAAAGGCCCCTTCTTGGCCGATGCCGGCGGGGGTGGCCCCCCACCCCGGACCCTGGCCGTTGCCCGCCCCGGTGTTGGTGAGCTCACCGCCCACACCCTGGGCGGACATGAGACCGGCGCGCACCCGGCGGGCCACGTTGAAGGCGTGGGCCGTGTTGCCCGACACCACGCCACCACCCAGCCCGTAGATCGAGTCGTTGGCGATGCGGACCGCCTCCTCGTCGTCACCGCTGTAGGGCACGACGGTCATGACCGGGCCGAAGATCTCCTCTTGGGCGATGCGCATGTCGTTGGTGCCGATGAACACCGTTGGCTCGAAGAAGAAGCCCCTGTCGAGGTGCTCGGGTCGCTTGCCCCCGGTCACCAGCTCGGCCCCTTGCTCGAGGCCCGAGGCCACGTAGCCCTCGACCCGCTCGCGCTGGCGCTCTCGGATCAGGGGCCCGAGGTTGGTGGCGGGGTCACGGGTGTCACCAATGGTGATGCCCCGGGCCGCGTCGAGCACGCCCTCTTTGTAGGCGTCAACGAAGCGCTCGGGGAGCACCAGGCGGGTCTGGATGACACAGCCCTGGCCACAATGCCCGAGCACCCCGCCAAAACCGATGCTCTTCACGTACTCCTCGCTCACGTCGTCGAGGACGACCTGGGCCGATTTGCCACCGAGCTCGAGGGCCACCTTCTTCACCGTGCCCGAGGCGTTGGCCATGATGTGCCGGCCCGTCGCCGTCGACCCGGTGAAGGTCACCATGTCGACCAGCGGGCTGCCGGTCAGCTCGTCGCCCACCTCGGCCGCCCCGGTGATCACGTTGAGCACGCCGGGGGGCAGCCCCGCTTCCTCGGCCGCCTGGGCGATCAAGAAGGCGTCGAGCGGCGTCCACTGGTGGGGCTTGAGCACCACGGTGCACCCCACGGCCAGGGCCGGGGCGGTCTTGACCACGTTGAGCATGTAGGGGAAGTTGAACGGGGTGATCGCGGCGACCACCCCCACCGGCTCACGGATGATCGCCGAACCGGCCATCGAGGTCGGACCACCCGTGGGTGTCGCCAGCTCCACCCAGTCGAGGTCACTCACGACCTTCTCGGCATTCGAGCGGAACATCGCCGTCGAGCCACCGGCCTGGACGAAATCGGTGATGAAGCCGACCGAGCCCGTCTCGGCCACGATCAGCTCGCGTAGCTCGGCCGAGCGGCGCTCGAGCACCTCGGCCATGGCCACCAAGATGGCCGCCCGCTCCTTGGGCTTCATCCATGGCCACGGTCCCTCGTCAAAGGCCCGCCGTGCCGCTTCGATGGCGTGGAGGGCGTCCTTGGCCGAGGCTTCGGGAACCTGACCGATCGACCCCTCGGTGGCCGGATCGATGACGTCGAGCACGCTGGTGCTCTCGCCCGCCGTCCACTTTCCGCCGAAGCTCGCGGGTGGCTGCTAACTACACAAAGCTTATGTTCTTAATCAGGTATACGCAAGGCAGCACGAGGCGGCCGCCGAGCTCCTGGCACTGGCCCGCGCAGGGAGGCGCACGTGGCCGCCTAGGACGGTGGAGTCCGATCGTGAACGGCGTGCGAGACCAGGTCGATCCAGGAGCGGGCGCGGTGGCGGGGTCGACTAGGAGGGAAGCGCACCTGACAACAGTGTCCTCACGGGTTGGATGGGCGGAGTAACCCCTCCTGCACGAACGACGCCACGAGAGTCCCTCGCTCGTCGTGGACGGTCCCCCGGCTGACAAAGCGTCCGGCCGATTGTGTGAGGGGAACACAATCGAAGAGCATCCATTGGTCGGCCGCGAAGGGCCGGTGGAACCACAGGGCGTGCTGCAAGGTGTGGCTGCTCAATCCGACCCCGTCATCCGTGCCCGGTTCGAACGGCGAGGAAGTCACGAGATAGTCGGAGAGAAACGCCAACGCCGCGGCATGGGCGCCCGCATCACCCAGCGCCTGGCGAACTCGGGCCCAGAATGGGTGGATCCGCTCGAGTCTCGACGGTTCAGACCCCTTCGGAGATCGCATCTCCACCGGGTTGATCACCTCCTTGGCCCCGAAGGCAGCCAGAGTCTCCTCGAGCCGCTCGGGAGAAGGGATCGTGGGCGGCGCCGCGTAGTACCGGTCCAGTCCGGTTTCGGGTCGGTGAAAGGCGACGTCCCCGGCGGCGACCAGCTTGTCTTGCTGGCTGACCCGTAGCCGTCGTCCGGCGAAGGCCCGGCTGGTGCTCACCCGCTCTACGGCGATGTCGGTGGGCCCCCAGATGCCGAACCCCACAAAGCTGCAGCGCAGCGACATGGGCACCAAGCCCTCATCGACGGTCGCCGCGGCGGCGGTCACGGCCATCGCCATAGTCAACCCGCCGTACAAGAACCCGGGACCCCCGGCCGGATCGACCCTGAAGCGGTCGCCGCCGAGCACCTGCATGCTCGTCAAGTCTCTGAAGTCGTCGGTCATACGTGCCGGGAGGCTAGTAGCCCTCGACCTCCGGCCACGGCCCGAGAGTGGCGCGGGGCCTTCAGGCGGGTTTTACTTCACTGCCATGCCTACGGTGCTGGCCGACCTCACAGCGCTGCGGCGGCACCGGGATTTCCGGCGGTTGTGGTTCGGACTACTGGTCACGGGCATGGGGAACCAGCTGACCGTGGTGGCGCTGGCCTATCAGGCGTACCGCATGAGCCACTCGACCGGGGTGGTCGGCCTCATCGGCGTGGTCGCACTGGCACCGACCCTGGTTGGGTCCCTGGGAGGAGGGTCGATCGCGGACGCGGTGGACCGCAGAAAGCTCCTGATGCTGACCCAGCTGTTTCTGGCGATGTCCAGCGCAGCCCTGGTGGCCAACGCGCTCATGCCCCATCCAAAGCTCTGGGTACTCTACGTGGCCGCCGCGGTGACGGCGGGTTTCCAAGGGTTCGACTGGCCCACCCGACTCGCGATCCTGCCAATGCTCGTGCCGGCGGAGGACCTTCCGGGGGCGTACTCGCTCCAATCGGTGGTGACCAACGTCGCCGTCGTCGTCGGGCCGGCGCTGGGCGGAGTGTTGATCGCCGCATTCGGCCTGGCAAGCGTGTACGGCCTCGACGTGGCGTCCTACGCTGCGACCTTCGTCGCCGCCGCGCTTCTCCCCTCCCTGCGCCCAACGGGAGGCGCCGGCAGCCCGAGCCTCCGCTCGGTGATCGACGGCTTGAAATTCCTCCGTACGCAACGGCTTCTCGCAGCGACGTTCGCGCTCGACTTGAACGCGATGGTGTTCGGTATGCCAAAGGCGGTGTTCCCGGCGCTCGGGATCGGCCTGTTCAAAGGCGGTGCGGCGACGGTAGGGCTGCTCTACTCGGCGCCCGGAGCGGGAGCGCTAATCGCGTCACTTCTCAGCGGTTGGGTGGGCAACGTCCGGTCACAGGGTCGAGCGTTGACGGTCTGCATGTTGGCCTGGGGGTTGACGATCGCCGCGTTCGGCGTGATACCGGTGCTGTGGATCGGCCTTTGCCTTCTCGCACTCGCAGGCGGTGCCGATGTCATCGGCGGGGTGATCCGCATGTCCATCCTCCAAAAGAGCGGCCCCGAGGAGATGCAGGGACGCCTCGGCGGCGTGTTCTATGCGGCCGCCGTATCGGGCAATCGCCTCGGTGACGGCGAGGCGGGCGCCGCGGCGGCGATCGGGGGCCCTCAATTCGCGGTGTGGTCCGGTGGCCTCTTGTGCATCCTGGGCACGGTGATTCTCGCGTGGCGCATACCCGCCCTTTGGCGTCGAGAACCCTTAGAGCACTCCAAGGGTGCGACGCCTCCAGAAGCGTGACACGCCGACCATCGGCCCCGGGATGGGCCCCACCGGGCGGCGACGCGCCCGGACGGGGTCATGTCGTACGCGGCGCGGCGCCTCACACTTCATCTGAGCAAACCATTTCGTTGGGCGACGGTGGAAAGATTGATCCGCCGAGCCGCCGAGCAGCCGGATCGGTCAACACCCAGATGATGGCAGCACCAATTGCCTCTGGTGAATTCACCGGCGCGTCCGGGAAACGGTCCTGGATCTTCTGGAAGAGCGGTCGGTCGGAGACAAGCCCCGGTTCGACGGTGTAGGCGACGATCCCCTGGTCGCTGAATTCAGCGTTGACGACACCGGCAAGGGGGTCGATGCCCGCCTTGCCGGCGCTGTAACCGAAGGAAGTGGCGGCGTTGCCCGGTTCGGGATCATTGGCCACGACCCAGGAACCCATGTTCACAATCGCTCCCGATCGGCGCGCGAATTATCGCGGGCAGAAGTTCCTGGCAAGGCATCGCCGGCGCCAGAACGTTGGAGGGCTTGCTCGATCCGGTCGACCGAGGTAGTGAGGAACGAGCCACCTGACCCGGGCCCTTGATAAACGCCGATGTTGCACAAGAGATCGCTCCGCCCGAACCGGTTCAGGAACTCTTGGCCGACGCGAGGCACCCGTTCCTGTCCACGAGGTCCACGGCGATTGCGAGGGCCGTCGTACCACGTGCTTCAATTGCCAGTTCGACCGCCGGGAGGCTGCCACTCACCTCGACATAAGTGGCTCGTCCGGGCAGCTCGCGAAGCCCCCGCCCCTCTACCCTCGTGCCCGCCGTAATCGCGACGTCATTGCGACGTCGTCGCCTGTTTCGGCGAGCTTGACCGCTGTTGCGGCGCTCCAATGCCCCGGCTCGCGCCCGTCACCAGCGCAACTGGTCGTTCCCCACAATGATCTCCTCTCGGTCCGACCCGCGAACCTAAGCGACACCTTCGGCGGTGCTCGCCGCGCCGGACTGTTCTGCGTCACTGGTCACCGTGGACCAACGCTGGCTCACCCCTCGGCGCGTGTTGCGCGGCTCGCCCGCACCTCCTCGACCGCCGCCTCGGCCCGCTTGGCCGCAACCTGGCGGGGCGCGAACCCGTACCCCTTCTCCGCGTTCTCCTCCCGCCACTTGGCGACGTCCCCGGCACGACCGACCACTTGCATCATCTGCAGGCTGTTCTGAAGCTGGACTCGCATGCCCATACCCTCCCAGACCCGCTTTACCCCGGCTTTGATCCCCATCAGCACCGAGAGTGGTGCCTGGGCGATTTGGTGGGCAACGATCTCAGAGGTCTCCTCCAGCTCATCGAGCGCCACGACGCGATTCACCATCCCCATGCGCAGCGCCTCTTGCGCGCTCAGCGTCTGCGAGAGGTACAGGTACTCATAGGCGCGGTGGAAGTTCATCAGGACCCAGGGCTCGATCATCGTTTCCCCGCCTGGCGCGCCCAACCCCTGGGGAAGCGGCATCTGGAAGTAGGCATCCTCAGCGGCGATCACCACGTCAGCCAACAATGCGAAGTAACTCCCCCCGCCCACGGCATAGCCGTGCACCGCCGAGATGAGCGGCTTTTGGAACTCCCACAGGTGGAGCACCGGCCACAGGAACAGCCTTCCCGGTCCTCCCCACGGGTGACCCGCCTCGGCGCCTTCTGCGAATTCAGGGAAGGCGGTACCGCCACCACCCATGACGTCATGTCCCGAACAGAACCCCCGACCATTGGCCTTGAGAATCACGACCTTGATGGCGTAGTCGCCCTCGGCGTCCTTGAGGGTGTTCTCGACGTCCCAGACCATGACCGAGTTCTGGGCGTTCGCCTTCTCCGGTCGATTCAGGATGATGCGGGCAACGGGCCCGTCCTTTTCGTAGATGACCGTCTCGAGTTCCTGGCGTTCCACGATTCCTCCATTTGGGCGCTCACGCTGGTTGGCGTGAATCGTAAGCCCAATCGGCGACGAGCACCTGGGGCATTCGGCCATTGCCTCTCCTCGGGCCCTTGGCCTTGTCGCGACGGGCCAGCAGAGAGGGTATGGCGAAATCCCCTGTTTGATCTCGAGATCTGGACGAGGGCGTAGAGGCGGCCTGGGTAGAGCCGATCATCGGTCGTGCTGACGGATGCCGAGCGAGCACTTGAGGAGTCGGCGAACTGGAATCTCGCCCGCCCTCAGGCCTACAAGGGTGGCTTTCCGGATCGCCTCAGGGGGCCGCTGTCCCCTCGCCCGTTCGCGCTGGTCGAGGCGTGAGCCGTGCCGACATCGACCGCACGCTGCTCGCCGCTGCTCTCGGGTTCCGTTGACCCTTGACGTTGACGTTAACTGTGCCTTAAGGTGCCTGCCGTGTCCGCTCAGAGCCAACGGCGAACTTGAGCCGATAGGACTCCTGCGCGTGCCCTCCACCGACGTGTCTTCCCGACCCGATCGTCGCGAAGACCGCTACCGGTGGGTGGTGTTGACCAACACGACCATGGGCGTGCTGATCGCCACGATCGATGCGTCGATCGTGCTGATTGCCATGCCGGCGATCTTCCGGGGAATCCATCTCGACCCACTTGCTCCGGGCAACAGCTTCTATTTGCTCTGGATGATGCTTGGCTATCTCATCGTGACGAGCGTGCTCGTAGTGAGCTTCGGTCGGATCGGGGATATGTTCGGCCGGGTCCGGATGTACAACCTGGGTTTCCTCATCTTCACGGTGGGGTCGATCCTCTTGAGCATCGACTGGATGACCGGCCGCGCCGGAGCTACGTGGCTGATCGCCATGCGCATTGTGCAGGGAGTCGGTGGCGCCGGCATCTCGGCCAACTCCGGAGCGATCATCACGGACACCTTCCCCGACAACCGGAGGGGGGCGGCGCTTGGCATCAACAACGTGGCCAGCATTGCAGGACGGTTCCTTGGCCTGGTGGTGGGTGGGGTCCTCGCGACCATCGACTGGCGGCTCGTCTTCTTCGTCTCGGTCCCCTTCGGCATCTTCGGGACGCTCTGGGGCTACTTCAAGCTTGAGGAGCGAGGCGTTCGCCACCCGTCCCCGATCGACTGGCCCGGAAACCTCACGTTCGCGGCTGGCCTCGTGCTGCTCATGGTCGGGATCACCAACGGTATCCAGCCCTACGGCGGCCACGTGATGGGTTGGACGAATCCCAAGGTGATCATCGAGACATTCTCGGGCATTGCACTGCTCGCCTTGTTCGCCCTCATAGAGACCCGGGTCGAGAACCCGATGTTCCAGTTACGACTGTTTAGAATTCGTGCATTCACCTTTGGCACCATGTCGAGCTTCCTCTCGGCCCTTGCGAGAGGTGGTCTCATGTTCATGCTCATTATCTGGCTACAAGGCATTTGGCTCCCACTTCATGGATTCGACTATGCCTCGACGCCGCTCTGGGCCGGCATCGCCATGTTGCCCCTCTCACTGGGCATCGTGTTCGCCGGGCCGATCTCGGGCTACCTCTCCGACCGATTTGGCTCTCGACCGTTCGCGACGGGGGGCATGCTTGTCGCCGCGCTCTCGTTCGTCCTTCTCGATCGGCTGCCCACGGATTTCGCCTACCCAGCCTTCGCCCTTATCATTCTCCTGAACGGCCTGGGTACCGGGGCGTTCGCATCGCCCAACCGCGCCGGCGTAATGAACAGCCTGCCGCCCGAGCACCGGGGGGTTGGAAGCGGCATGAACACCACTTTTCAGAATTCAGCCCAGGTGCTGTCCATCGGCATCTTCTTCACGCTCATGATCCTGGGGCTCTCGTCGGCATTGCCGATCTCGCTCGCTGTGGGTCTACGGTCTCACGGCGTGGCATCAGGGACCGTCGCGCACATCGCACACCTGCCGCCCATATCGGTGCTCTTCGCCGCCTTCCTCGGCTACAACCCGATTCAGCACCTCGTCGGTCCGACGGTGCTCGCGCACCTGCCCCACGCTGCCGCCGCGCAACTCACCGCGCGCTCCTACTTCCCGTCGCTCATCTCGTCGCCGTTCCGATCGGGTCTCCACGAGGCATTCGCCTTCGCGATCCTCGCCTGCCTTGTCGCCGCCATGGCGTCGTGGTCCCGCGGAGCCCGCTACGTTCATGGCGACAGTGCAGGGATACCTGACGCGGCCCACGACGATGACGCAGAGCAGCCCGCCAACGCACGTGAGATGGTCGCCGACTAAGAGGCTGCCGGCGAGGTTGCGCAGCGTGGCGCCCGCGCTACCCCGACTCATGGTCCCCGTCGCCCGCAGCTGCTCCGCTCGTGAGCCGGGGTTCGCTGGTCCGAGGCGTCGACCACGTACTGGGCGATACAGTCGAGCGTGGACCCTGACCCGTCTTTCGACTTGACTGGCAAGGTCGCGTTGGTCACCGGCGGCAGCCGGGGGCTCGGCTACCAAATGGTGCGGGCCTTTGCCGAGCGCGGCGCAGACGTTGTCATTGCCAGTCGGAAGCTCGAGAACTGTGAGAGGGTGGCCGAGGAGGTCCGCTCCTTGGGGCGGCGGGCTCTTCCGGTACAGGTTCACGCCGCCAAGTGGGCGTCGATCGATCAGCTGATCGAGGTAGCGACCAGAAGGTTTAGACGGATCGACATCCTTGTGAACAATGCTGGCATGAGCCCGCCGATGCCCAGCCACGAGGTGACCGAAGCACTCTTCGACAGCGTGGTCGGCCTCAATTTCAAGGGCCCTTTCCGGCTGGCCAGCCAAGTCGCCAAGCGGATGTACGACGGTGACGGCGGTGTCATCATCAATGTCTCCTCCACCGGCGCCTTGATGCCGTTGCCGAACGTGGTCCCGTACGGCAGCGCCAAGGCCGCGCTGAACGCCATGACCCGCTCGCTCGCCGCGGAGTATGGGCCGAAGGTCCGTGTCAACACGCTGTCGCCCGGTCCGTTTCTGACCGACATCTCCAAGGCTTGGCCGCCCGAACGGCGAGAACGTTCCAACAACGCGCTCGGTCGACCTGGCCGCCCCGAGGAGATCATCGCGGCCGCGCTCTTCCTGGCCAGTCCCGCATCGACCTTCACCAACGGCGCCCTGGTGCGGGTTGACGGAGGAGACCCCGTCGGCCAGTGAGAACCGCCGTCCAGGGGCCCCGGTAGTTCCCAGGCGACCTCAGGCAACCACGCCAGATGTGCGCAGGTCGTCAATCTCCCCTTCGGACAGCCCAATCTCGCCCAGGATCTCATTGGTGTGCTCGCCGAAGCTCGGGGCCGGCGGTGGGTCGCCGGCCTCCTCGTCAAAGAGAATCGGAGGGACGGGCAACCGAAGCGGTCCGCCTGGGTAGTCAACAGGTCGCAAGAAACCGTTAGCCACCGTCTGGGGGTCGTCGAACACCTCTTTGGGTGTCTGAACGGTCGACCATGCCCCCTTGGCCGTAGCCAGCATGGTCTTCCATTCCCCCAAGGTGTGTTGCGCGAACACCTCGTCGAAGATGGCCACGCCCGCCGCAATATTCTCGCTTCTCGCCTCCGACGTGGCGAAACGTGGATCGGCGGCGAGCTCGGGGCGTCCGACGTGCTCGCAGAGGTCCACCCACTCGTCCTGGTGGTCACCGAGGAACGACAGCAGCAAGAACCGCTCGTCCTTGGTTCGATAGGTATTGGACGTCGGATGTCGCGTCTCATGGGGCGCCCGGGCGCCGGCAGCCATGAAATCCGACCCCAGACCCGACGAGATGATCGATGGGCCGTTGAACCAGATCGCGGTGCCCAACAAGGAGCCATCGACGACGCTTCCCTTGCCCGTCCGCTCCCGCTTGAGCAGGGCGGCACAGATACCTCCGGCCAGCGTCATGCCGGACATCCCGTCACCATGACCGACCATGCCGGGAGGAAACGCAATGTCCGCGACCTGCATCGCCGACGACGCCAGCGTGCCCCTACCCCACCAGGTGATCCCGTCATAACCGCTCCGGTGGGCATCGGGGCCCTTCGGACCCTGGCCCGAGCCTCTGGCGTAGATGATGGTTGGGTTGATGGCTTGGATATCGGCCACGTCAAAACCCAGGCTCTTACGAGTCCGGGGCAGGTAGCTGGTCAAGAATACATCGGCGTTCTCGACCAGTCGGTAGAGGATCTCGCGACCTCGGTCCGCCTTGAGGTCGAGGGCAATGGCCCGCTTTCCCCGACCATAGTGCCGGTACATCCAGGTGTCGCCATCGGCCATCTCGGTACCTCGGAGAAACCGGACCGGATCGGGTGACTGCGGGCCTTCAACCTTGATGACGTCGGCACCCCAGTGGGCCAGCACACCGCCAGCCGAAGGGACGAAAGCCCACATCGTCAGGTCCACAACTCGAATACCTTGCAAGATGTCCATCGTCAGCGCGCCCCCTCTTGCCCCAACCACCGCAGCCAGCTCCAGCCTGGCACTCGGCGGTTCCGCTCGCAAACAGCAGTACTCGTGCGTGCACCACGTCATCATGCATGGTCAGCATTGACAGCTAGTTGGCACGCTTAGGGTTGTTGGGATCACCTGCGCAGCCACGACCAGCGGAGCGACCGATGTGTCTCGGCAAGAACTACCACGTCATCCACATGACCGATGACCACAAGCCTGGGCGCCTCGCGCCAAACCGTGTTCTCCACGTACCAGTTCAGGGCGCCCAGCTACTACTATGCCGTCGAGAAGCGTGACGCCAGCTTGATCGCCTTGGGCGAGCTTGCAGTCGAGCCCCTCGCTCCCGCCTTCAACACCTCAGGGTGGGAACAGGCGCCTCCGGGCCGCTTCTACCAGCCGTTTGGCCGACGTTGGCACTCCTTGTCGTGGTATGTCGACGAGGGCGTTGGTGACCTTCAAGACCGACTGGACGACGCGGGGGTGCCTGTGTTCGGCGCAGCCGGACGGAACGTCACCAGTGACGGCGGCGGGGGGCCGACATTCACCCATCCTCGCGACACTGCGGCTAACTTGAGTTTTGCCCGACCTGACAGTGGGCGCCTGGCGAAGAGCTGTACATGGACCCCACGGCTGCGCGGTTCGTTCGACGCCACATGGTGGAGTCACCACCACCACTTGCGCATCGTGAAATGGTCGCACCATAACCACAGGCGATCCGGAACGGTTGGCTTCGCTCTACGAAGATGCGCGCCACGGTCGCCGCCTGGGCGAGCGCAAAGAGTATCTGTGCCGCCGTCGGCGACACCGTCATCGAGCTCGCGCAACCGATCGGCCCCGGACCGCTTGCCGATGACGTCGCCGCATACGGCGAAAGCCTCTCTTCACTCACGTTCAAGGTGGCCGACCTTGCTGGTGCCCGTCACTACCTGGCGTCCCGCGAGTACGGCCGAGATCGGACGATCGGACGATCGGACGATCGGACGTTGGTCGCCGCTCCTCAGACCACCGGGGTGCGGAGCGGCCTTCACGACAGCAACAATCGAGCGAGACGACTGCCTCGATTGGCCAGACCTCCAAAAGTCGGGTTGAGATCCAGACCTCGACCTCCCTGCTTGCCTAGGGAGCGCCCGCGCCTTGTTCGTCACCCCACCCGGCGGCGATCGTCGAGGTGATCACTCCCGGCGGACTGGAGGACGCGTTTCGAGAAGCCGGCCGGGACCTGCGGAGCCCTCCGCCCGCTGGTTGGACCTACATCCCCGGAACGGTCACCGTTGCCATGACCAAGGTCGTTTGTCACATCCTCGGACCGCCGCCGACGGGAGCCGAAGACGAGCCGCCCTAGTCGCTTGGCGGACGACAGCGGACCCAGCTGGCTCCTCAACGCCCCACAGTCGGCATGGCGTTGTGGGGGACGTCGCTGAACGGGAGCTCGCGGTCGGGAGCTGCCTCTCGTGGGAGGCCCAGGACCCGTTCGGCGATGATGTTGCGCTGGATCTCACTGGTCCCGCTGACCAGCGCCACGGTCTGGCGCGAGAGGTAGCCGACACCACGCGCTTCGGAATCTGTA
This sequence comes from uncultured Acidimicrobiaceae bacterium, assembly GCA_963794215.1. Lineage (GTDB taxonomy): Bacteria > Actinomycetota > Acidimicrobiia > Acidimicrobiales > RAAP-2 > DATKRB01. Next base: position 731,041 of record CAWCCQ010000001.1, read on the forward strand.
TCCCCGGGCTTCCAGGCCACCGCCGAAGCATCGGTGATCTCCATGGCGATATCCGAGCGCCGGATGCCGTTGACCGAGTTGATCAACTTGAGCAGCGAGCTCGCCGCCGGTGGGAGCAGACCCTTGCGCATGGCGGTCACCACACGCGGGCCGACCTGGGCGGCGACCTTGGCGTTCGAGTACGCCTCGGCGACCAACTGGCGCACGTGGGAGTCAGCTGCTTGGCCGCTACGCGAGGCGAGCTCGACGAGATCGTCGCGGCCGCTCTGGGGCCCAGTGACGAAGAGCCGACCAGAGGGTATCCAGTACTCCGAACCACCGTTCAGGACGTTTCGCTCGTGCACGAGCAACCTCGAGGCGACGGCCCAGCCGTTGTGGAGCTCTCCGAACAACGCGTCCGCCGGCAATCGCACGTCGTCGAAGAACTCCTGACAGAAGCCTGTCTGGCCACTGACCATCTTGAGCGGTTGAATCGTGAGACCCGTGGCGCGCATCGGGACGAGAAACACGCTGAGGCCCCGGTGCTTGGGGACGTTCCAGTCCGTGCGGGCCAAGCACATGCCCCAATCGGCCCTGTCGGCCGAACTCGTCCAGATCTTTGAGCCATTCAGGATCCACTCGTCGCCGTCGCGCTCGGCCCGGGTTAGTGCACTGGCCAGGTCCGAGCCGCCGGTTGGCTCCGACAGAAACTGGATCCACAGGTCCTCACCGCGCAACATCCACGCGAGGAACGTCGCTTTTTGCTCCTCCGTGCCGTACTCGAGCATGGCCGGGGCATTCATCCCCAAGGTCAGGGTCCACTGGGCGAGTGCCGAAAAGTCGTAACCGGCGACTCCCTCGTTGAACGCCCGCAGGTAGTCGAGTGACAGTCCCTGGCCCCCATAGACCTTCGGAAAGGCCAGCCCGGCAAACCTCGCCTCGGCCATCAGCGCCAAGAGGGCCCGACCCCGGGCCACTGACTCGGTGGGGTCGAGGCCCATCTCCTGGGCCTTGGTGGTGAGGCGATCGGTTGCACCCAGCGGATCGAGGGTGGCTCGCGCCCACGTGCGCACCCGATCGGTGAACGCGTCGATGCTCTCCACTCGCTCTCGATCGTCGGTGACCGTCATCGTCAACCTCCTCTTCGACTGCGGCGCCGGAGTCGAAGAGCTTGACCCGGCTCCTGCCTCGACCAGCATCTTGCCAGACACGCACTACGACCGGGCCGATCTGACCCAGGGCCAGGTGGCGACCGCTACGAGGCGCGCACCGCAATCCGGGCGGTCCCCGGGGCCAGCACGTTACCGTCCTCGTCTTCGGTGTGGACGTCGAGGTCGACGATCACCTCGTCACCGACACGCTCGACCCCGGTGACGAGGCCTCGGGCCCGCACCATGCGATCACGGAGGGCCGGCGCACGGAACTGACAGGCGAGGGCCACGATACGACCCTCGGGGCCGATCCAGGCACGCAGCATGTCGTGCAGATAGGACCATTGGAGGTTGCCCATCCCAAAAGCCCGGTCGTAGCCGGCCTCACGGCCGGCGTCGTCATCCATGTGGATCGGCACGAATTCGCTGTTGACTGCCGCATACCGGTTGAAGTGATGGAAGCCTGGCACGCGGACGAAGTCCGGGATTTCGAGCCCCGGTCGAATCTCCTCGGCGGCGTTTGCGGTAGTGCTCACGTGGTGTCCTCGACTCAGTAGCGGATAAGGGTGCTGCGCTGTCTCTTGATGAGTTCGTCACGCTGATTGGTCCAACGGGTCTCCGAGATGGTGAAGAGCATGAGGCCCAGGCGCCCTTCGCGCTCGCGGTACTCGGTGATCGCGTTGACGGACCGGATCACGTCACCAGGCCGCATGCGGACGCTGGAGTACTCCACTTCGGCCCCACCGTTCAAGAGATGCACCAACGGAGGGCTCTCGACCCCCAGTGCGCCCTCGACGCCGCCAGGTGTACCCCGGCCGCCGCTGGGACCCGCAGTCGTCATCCACGCGAACGGGTTGAACTCCTCGGGTGCCACGATGCCACCATGGGCGGTGGACTTGGCATACTCTTCGTCCCAGTAGAGCCGCGGGGGTTCCTCGGGATAGTAGACGGCAACAGCCCACCGCCGGATGTCGGAGGCGTCGATGGGAAAGGAGACTTGCTCTCCGTGCTCGCGACCCACGATGTCCCGCATGGCCTGGGTGACGTGGCTGTGTTCAGGCATGGTCACAAGGTACCAAGTCGCGGGCGTCGAGTCATTGGACGCCCAGCAGGATCAGCCCTTCAGCGCGACCTCCCACCGCCGATCAGCATCCTCAACCACCGCGTCCACGTCGGCCCCGAGCAGGTGCCGCGCGCTCACCAGCTCGTCGGCTACCGCGCGCACTGCTCGAAGGTACGACTCCTTGTTCTCGTATCGCTCCACCACCTGTTCGGGGGTAAACGGGACGCGTCCCCCGACGAGATTCCACAGCTCCACCGGCGTCTCGCCTCGGGGCCTTTCGGGGTTCCACCCGAAGGACACGTCGAGGGGCACTGCGACGTGGGGCAGGCGGACGCCAGCCAGCTCGTTCCCGTCGGCGTCGAGCGTCGAGACGAGACACGGACGGGCTGGACCCAGGACCTCAGGCGGGAATCGACCGATACCGCGATCGACGTCGGGACCGAGATCTAACGGCGGCATGCCGAGCAACGCCTCGGGGTCAGGTGGAACGAGTCCGTCGTAGTGCGGGAGCGAAGCGAGGACGAGCTCGCGGGGGACGCCCGTTGCGTCGTCCTCACGCGGAACGGCGCTCGGGGGTGGGTCAGTTCCCTCGTCGACCCAGCCGCGCAAGGCCTCGAAGTGGGCCCGCATGGGCCAGCCGATGTTGATTTGATTGCCGCCGAGCTGCACGGGAAGCGTCTCGACGTACCCCGGCATCTGACTCGAATGGTGAGCGCCTGCATAGAGGTAGGCGCGCCACTCGGGTCCGTCGGGCGAGGGATGGCTGAGTGACCCGTCACCCCTCCAGTACTCGGTCGCGGTATTGGTGAAAATGATCTTCGGTGTCGTGCCCCGCTGACGAGCGCGGTCGAACAGCCCGTCATCAGCCGAGAAAGGTGGGAGATGGGTGAAGCCGAGTGGGTTCATCGTCGAAGGTTGCGCATAACGGTGATTGAATTCGCCCCGACGTCCGCCGGCGATATGACAATGAACGCCGTCGAAGACTCTTTGACCTGACTCGTCGGCGTTACCGGTGTCGAGGAGGAACTGGCGCAACCACCGGCCACTCTGCGAGCTCCCCATCGTGAACGTGTGGCGGTACTGCGCGCGCAGATGGCTCACCACGTCGCGCACGGCCGCCAGGCCCGCACCGGTGACCGGGCACCGACGGGTCGTGTAGGTCAGCTCGTAATGGGTCCGAGCTCCGAATCCCCCGTCGAGCTCGATGTGCTCGTCGTCAGCGAAGCGCCATCGGTCACGATCGATCACCCACCTCGGCCCGTTGAACCACTCGCGTTTACTCAGCACGGCGGCGTGCTCATCGAGGTCCGCCGCCGGCAGCGCCTGGAAGTGGCCCATCACCGGCAGGACGAGGTCGGCCAACCGCCGCCGCGGGGCATCGACCAGAGGTTGGAAACCGAGCCTCGCCTGCCCACGCAGCGGTCCGCCATCGTCAGCGCGGGCCTCGGGCACCTCTAGCCCCACGGCGCCGGGTCGACGATCGACATCCCATTGCCACCCCACCCACAGCACCGAGAGACCGCGCGTCAGAACCCACTGATCCCCTGGATCGATGCTGCCGCTCGCCTCGGCCATCGGGAGTCCGACGCCGTACGGGAGCGTCGTGACCATGCCCCGGTTGGCCACGACATGGAGCAGGTCGGAGTGGTGTGGCGCTCGCAGCAACACCACGTCGGTCTCGAACCGGACCAGCCCGTCGCGATCCCTCGCCGCTCGATCCAGGTCGACGATCACCTGGTTGGGTCCCGAACCGGGTTCGAGTGCGATTACTGCCGTGCCCGTACACTGCTCGTAACCCTCGGCATATGGCTCAACCGAAGTGAACGTGAGCGCTTCGAGCCCCATCTGACTACTCCCCGCGAGGACAACCCTGGTCGGAGGCTACACAAGAGCTGCGCTCGTGGACGCGACCAGGTGTACCGTGCCACTCGTCGGTCGCTTCAGGCGATCGGACGCCAAGGAGGTACGCAATGGCCCAGCGTCAGCGGATCATCTCCGCCGATTCGCACGTCACCATCCCTCGCGAGCGCATTCTGGCGCATCTTGCCCAGCGCCTCCACGAGCCGCTCGCGCAGGCCGAAGCGGAGTACGCTGCCCGGCAGCTGGCCGCGAAGCCCCAGAAGGTCCTGCGAGCCAAGCAGGAAGAAGAGGGACGGGCCCGCGGACCGGTCACGGTGCCGAACATGGGCCAAGGCGCGCCCTGGCCGGCCGCTGGGCGGCCCGGGGGCCACGACCCGATCGAGCGCCTGAAGGACATGGACACCGACGGCGTCGAGGCCGAGATCCTCTACGTCGGAGCTGGTGGAGCTGCCTATTACGACCTTGGCCCCGACCATGTCGAGGCCTTCCGTGCCGCGAACTCAGCAGCCATTGAATGGGCCTCGGTGGACCCCAAGCGTCTGATGCCCGTCTATATCCTGCCCATCGCGGACATGAAGGTGGCGGTACGAGAGGTCGAACGGGTGGCTGGCGAGCACGGCAAGGCGGTGCAGCTTCCGCTCGTACCCGCGAGCTGGGCGCCCCGCCCTACTGGGACACCTTTTACGACCCGCTGTGGGAAGCCCTGAGCGACACAGGCCTGCCGATCAGCCAGCACGTCGGCGCCAACGGGTATCTCGGTGAAGTGCTCGCCGAGGACCCAACCCCGTTCAAGGGCATCGCGCAGTCGCTTCCACCGATCTTCATGGCCGAAAACCTTGCCGATTGGTGTGTCAGCGGCGTGCTCGAGCGCTGGCCGGATCTGCGGATCGTGCTCGTCGAAGCGGGCATCGGCTGGATTCCTTACTACCTCGAGCGCCTCGACACGATGGTGACCAATCACGGCTGGGACACCTTTGAGGGCAAGGCAATCACCGAAAAGCCGAGCTTCTACTGGCACCGGAACATGGCCGCGACCTTTGAGCAGGATCTCATCGGCGTTCGCAATCGCTACGACATTGGCATCGAGAACCTAATGTGGGCGACCGATTACCCACACCCCGACAGCACCTGGCCCCGCAGCCAAGAGGTCCTACTGTCGCACTTCAAGGACCTCCCGGCCGACGAGGTGGAGCTCATCGCCTCGGGCAACGTGACGCGCATCTACAAGCTCTAGCTGTTCCCGTCGCCGCCCCTGCCCCAACGGTCCGGGCTCCTTGGACCGTTGGGGCACGCAACCGCGCACGCGCTACGCCCACAGTCCACTCCCCGATCATCCCGAGTTGGACGGTCGGCGCACTGCTCGACACCACCAGGTCGCACCCACCGTCGAGCGGTGGCAATCTAGGGGCATCGACGTGGGAGGCCCTGTGATCATCGGAAAGTTCCTCCCAGCCCTCGTCGTCGTTGCCGCGACGACGACCCTGAGCGTCGCGACGCCGCCGGTCGGGGCCAGCACCCCAGCGAGGGCAAAGTCGCTGGTCAAGGAGCTTCTGCCGTCGGCATACGCGATGGGTGCGGGCTTTACGAGGGCGGTGGAAAAAGCCTCTGCCCTCAAGTCGACCGGCCTGAAGTACTGCCCCGACGGTGCCCAAGAAGCTTTCGAGGACGCCGCTGGCCAAACCGGCATATCCGCACAGGTCGTGGCCTGCTCAACGGCCAAGCGTGCTGCAGCCCTACTGGCCGCGGTCAAGACGGAGACCGCGGCCGCCACGTTCGCCCCGCCGGGCCAACTCGGCGTGTCGGCCATCGAGCGAGACAGCGGCGGCTGGAGCTACTCGATCTACTGGCAGCGGGCCAACACGCTGGAGTTGGTGAGCCTGACCACCAACGTGCCCGCCAGCAGCAGCTCGTCCACCAGCACCACGATCGCCCAGCCACCGATCAGCTCTGCGCAACAGGACGTGCTCTCGAACGCGGCGATCGCGCAGGATGCACGGCTCAAGCACGGCGCCTGACCCTCGATTCGCGCCCATACCGCCAACAGCTGTAGGTTGCGCGTTGAGGTTGCCCGGACAGTTTTGACATACCAGTTTGACGGAGCAATGGGCCGACAACCCGCGGACCATTGCGCGGGACCCTGCCGTAGGTGTCATGTCGATTGCAGGACGTCCAACCTCAGCACTTCCACACCCGTCATGTCACAGCAACCGGGTAGACACGTCGTTACGTCAGAGTTACGATGATTTCGCGGTTCCCTTGGCTGCTCGTTGAGGAGTTGCTCGCGGCAGGCAACGAAGGATCCCAAACTGGAGCGAAAAGGGGGACAGGTGCGCGCAACGACTCTGCGGGTCGGAATGGCGTTTGCCGTGGCAACACTCATCGCGGCAGGAACTGACGTGGCGTTCATCTCCCAGCCAGCGGGAGCTGCCGACAGCAGTGCGAGCGCGCCAGGCGTGACGTCCGATTCGGTCACGATCGGTTTCGTCACTACCGAGACGGGTCCCGCGGCCCCCACGTTCTCCGACAGCGCCGGCGGCGCCCTCGCTCGTTTCGCACTGCAGAACGCCGAAGGCGGCGTCGACGGGCGCCAGCTCAAGCTGGTCGAAAAAGACGACGAATCTAGCCCAACGACTTCTGCCGACGTGGCCTCCGAGCTGGGGGGATCGCCCAACATCTTCGGTGTGATCGAGGACTCGGCCATCGATGAGGACTACGAGTCCGGAGACAAGGTCCTCGCACCGCTGCACGTCCCGGTGACCACATGGGGATCGAACACTCTCGACTCCAACGTGTTCGACGCGTTTGGCGCCAACCTCCCCGGGCTCGGGGGGACGCTCGATGGGGCGACCTACGGCTACAACTACATCGGCCCGTTCTTGAAGTCGATCGGCGTGACGAAGCTCGCCGGCATCACCTACACGACCCTCGGCACAAGCTTCAACGAGTCACTGGCGATGCTCAAGAACCAGAACGGCATCGCAACCTGCTACAGCGACGTGAACGTGCCCATCGGCGGAACGAACTTCACCGTTGACGCGTTGGCCATCGACCACGCGAGTTGCAATGGGGTCTACGTGTCGGCCGTTGACAGCACCGACGTTGCAGTCGGAAGCGCAATCAAGAACGAGGGCATCAAGCCCAAGGAGCTCTACGCGACCGGGTACGACAACCAGGTGCTGGCCCAACCCCTCTCTCAGGCGGCCCTCGACAACGCGTACTTCCTGTCGGAGGTCGACATGACCAACCCGAACCCGGCGACCAAGACCATGCTGTCTGCACTGAAGAAGTACGACAAGAGCTACAGCGGTGGCCTGCCCGACCTCGGCACGGTGTTCGCCTACCTCTCGGCTGACCTGATGATCAAGGGGTTGCAGGTCGCCGGCAAGGACCTCACCCGGCCCGACTTCATCTCCAACTTGCACAAGGTGTCGAGCTACAACGCCAACGGGCTGCTCCCCGACACGCTCAACTACACGCACTTCGGAACGGTGGCCGGACTACCCAAGACTGAGTGCGAGTACTACATGCAGCTCCGCTCGGGGAAGTACTATTCGACCAACGGCGCCAAGCCGATCTGCGGTCCGCTGGTCAAGCTCTCCTCGTGATCTGATCTCACACGAGCCGTAGCGCGCCGCATGCAGCGAACGGGCGCTTCTGGTAGACGAGGTGCACGTGAAAGCTCCGGCGAACAGCCTTCACGCCAATGAAGGCTGACGGACAAAGGAGACGTGATGCCTGCAGTGCTCGAAGATCTGGTCGTAGTCGAGGTGGCATCAAGCATGGTCGGGTCCCTCGCGGCGATGCTCCTCGGTGACTACGGGGCACGCGTGTGCAAGGTGGAACGTCCCGGCGCCCGCGATGCGGCACCGTCGGGCCCGGGTCCTCTCGTGTGGGACCGCAACAAGGAGCGAATCGAGCTGGATCTGACGACCGGCGCCGGCCAGGATGACCTCCGCCAACTGGCAGGGGTCGCTGACGTGATGATCGAGTCCTTCGCCCCAGGCCACGCAACCACGCTGGGCGTCGACCTCGACGCGTTCCGGGCGGCCAACCCTCGCCTCATCACCTGCTCGGTGACCGGGTACGGACAGACGGGGCCATGGGCAGACAGGCCAGGGTGGGACGCGCTGGTTCAAGCCCGTTCGGGCCTCGCGGGCGAGCAGCCTGCGTGGCTGCGCGACGGTCCGACCTTCCTGCACACGCCCCTCCCTACCTATGGGGCGTTCTACCTCGCCTCCTGCGGCATCAACGCCGCGCTACGAGCCCGCGAGGTGACGGGTGTGGGCCAGCACGTGGAGACCTCGCTCATGCAAGGAGCAATCCTGTGGACCACGATGATCTGGACGAGGGCCGAACGACCGACCCCCGACCTCACCACGGTCTTCAAATATCGGGATCTGATGCCCACCCCCACTTATGCCGCCGCCGACGGCTGGATCCATCCCATGCCCAACGGCGTTCCGGTCGGCAAGGCCCATTTCGCAATCGCGGACCCCAAACTCGACCCCATGTTGAACCTTGCGGATCATGACACCCGCCGGAGATACCAGGATGCCGTCGAGCGGATGTACCGATCGCACACCAAGGAGCAGTGGTTGGAGCTGCTCTGGGCCGCCGAGGTGCCTGCGCAACCGTGCCTGGCGCCCGGCGAGTGCCACACCCACCCGCAGGTGGTCCACAACCGGGTGGTGGCCGAGGCCTCGATCCCCGGCCATGGGCACGTCCAGCAGCTCGGTCATCCCTACCACCTCGAGCGTGACGACGAACGCGCCCCGGTGCCCCCGGTCCGCCTCGAGCAGGCCAGCGAGCTCGTCCGAGCCCATCCGTCCCAGACGCGCCCGTCTCCGACGCCCGGCGGCGACGACCCCCTCGAGCGGGCCCTCGCCGGGGTGCGCGTCCTGGACTACGGCGTTGCCCTGGCCGGCCCCTTCGGACCCATGGTGATGGCCGACCTGGGTGCCGACGTGATCAAGATCGACACGATCTCCCCGGCGGTCGGAACTTCGGGCGGCTTCCTCTGGGCGGCGTGTCAGCGCGGGAAGCGCAGCATCGCCGTCAACCTCAAGTCGCCGGAGGGTCAAGAGATCTCTCGGCGGCTCATCGCGTCAGCGGACGTCTTGCACTACAACATGCGCGTTGGGGTGGCCGAGCGACTCGGGTTCGGCTACGACGAAGCCCGGACGATCAACCCAAACATCGTCCACTGCCACGTAACGGGCTACGGCAACACCGGGCCGCTCGCGCAGTGGCCAGGGGTCGACCAGATGGGCCAGGCACTGGCGGGCATCGAATGGGAACAAGGTGGCGCCTTCGATGGCGGCAACCCGCAGTGGAGTCGCTTCGGGATGTGCGACGCCGCCGCCGGTCTGCTCTCTGTCATCGGCGTCCTCCAGGCCCTCTATCAGCGCGAACGCACGGGCCGAGGCCAACAGGTGGAGACCAACATCCTGAACGCCGGCATGATGTTTGCCTCCGACGTCCTTACCGGCGGTGAGGGACTACCGGATCGGGCGCACCTCGATCGCCAGCAAACCGGCTATGGACCGCTGCATCGGTTCTATGAGACTTCCGAGGGTTGGCTCTGTGTCGTGGCGCCCGGCGAGGTCGAGTGGCAGGCGCTGGCGGGTGCCATCGGCCGGCCCGAGTTGCTCGGGGACCCCCGGTTCGCCGACTCCGCCGCCCGGCGCGTGCACGGGGCCGAGCTCGCCGAGGAGCTGGGGCGCGCCTTGGTCGCCAAGTCGGCCGATGACTGGTTCGCCGCCTTGGATGCCGCGGGCGTCCCATGCGAGGTCGTGGTCCAGAGCCCGCTCGACGACCGATCGTCCGGCGGGTCGGCCCCAACGTGGTTTGCGGACCCCGACGCGCGCGCCAACCGATGGGTCATCGCCAATGAGCATCCGATCTGGGGGTGGCTCGAGCAGCCCGGTGGCCTTGTCCAGCTCTCGGGCACGCCAGGCCGGACCCCGGGGGCGGCGCCCATCGTCGGCGAGCACACCCACGAGGTGCTGCTCGAGCTCGGCTATGACGACGACGAAATCCACGCGCTTCGGGCCAAGGGGATCGTTGCCTGGTGAGCTGGTAGTCGAGCGCGCGAGCTCGCAACCCATCGAGGTCGTTCCTAGCCGTCGGGTTGGAGCACCCGGTCCAGCCATCCGAAGGACTTGGCGTGGTAGAGGGTCCGTGCGCCCGCCTCGCAGTGGTCGCCAGCACCGTCGGCCGCTTTGAACTGGACGTACTCCTTCTCCGAGGTCAACGCGTCGTAAAGGCGGGGCGCCGATGTGCTGATGTCATCCCCTTCGGCGTTGCAGACGAACGTGGGACACGCGATTCTCTCGGCTCGCCCGTTCAGTGAGTACTCGCGCAATGCAAGCAGGTAGTCGATAGGGTTCCCGACCCCATGCACGAGCTGACCTCGGCGAAGCGCCCAACCGGCCGTCGGATTGGCCGCCAGAAATTCAAGGATCTGGGTTAGGACGTACCGCGATGCCTTGTTCCCGTCTCTCAGGCCAGACGCCAGCGGTCGCGGGATTCGTTCGAGGGCGGAATCGAATAGGTCAAACGCGCCACAGTCGGCAACGCACGCTGCGATCCGCCTCTCACCGCTTGCCGCCCTGGGGGCCAGGTGTGCTCCGAGGCTCAGACCGATCAGGCCAATTCTTCCCACGTCGGTGTCGGGACGTCCGACGAGGAAATCGATGACTGCTCCAACAACCGTCTCGAAGTCCGGTCGCAGCACTAAACCTTGCTGCAGCAACGCGGCCCCTTGGCCCGGACCGTCGAAGGCGAGCACGTTGTAGCCACGTGCCAACGCCGCGCATCCGTTCAGGAAGTACAACTCTTCTGCTGTCCCGTCGTAGCCCCCGACCAGCACAACGGTGGGCCGAGGACGTTCGTCGCCATCGGCACGGAAGTGATAGCCCGGCAAGGTCGAGCCCTCATAGGCAATGGCGAGGACTTCTGGTGGCTGCACGAGCAACGCCGCGCCCTGCTGGAAGACTTCGGTCTGGCGCGCGTTAGAGATGCGCAGCCGCTCGTCAAGGGGCGTTGCCATGAGCATGACCCCGGCGGTCCGCCAGTAATTCGAAGCCCGCAGAAAGGCCTTTCGGGCCGTCTCGAGCCGGCCGGCACGCAGCTCGGACTCTGCCAGCGAACGAACGCGTTCGGCTGTTGTCCGCCACTCGTCGTACCAGCTCGTCACGCTCGTCCCATCCACCCGGGCCGCGGTCGCAAGACATTCGCCCACGTCCGCCCCCCCATAGGGCGCGGTCCCGACCGTCCGCAGGAGCTGCGCGTCGAGAAGCTCGTCCTTCAAGAACAGGTGCGCCACCGTGCCACTCTCACACAACGCCTCCGCTGAGGCCCGAGACGGCCAACGTCGTCTTCCGCGTCACCGGCGGCAGTGAGGCGGGACCACGCTTGATGGCCTCGCACCAGAACTCCTGGGTGCACGTCGCGTAGGGTCGCTGAGAACTCCCACCGCTGGGCGGCGAGGTCCCCAAGGATGCCGTCACGCTCGACGTACTCCCACTCGGTCGAGTGCGCCAGCCAGGCGACAATCCCCGGACGTCGGGATCGACGAGCACAGCGACACCGTCGTGGTTGGGACCCGGCGAGCCCGCAACAACGGCCTGACCCGACGACGCGCGCGGCGGATGCTGGCCGGATCAGGACCAGACCTCGAGCAGTTGATCGCAGGTGACGAGCGTCGCGGCTAGCCGAAGCGTGTTCTGCAGGACCGCTTCACCGTAGTCACGCGGGGTGCCCGCCACCGCGTCGGTCACGACCGCGACTCGGTACCCGAGACCGACAGCTTCGAGCGTCATCCCGATAATGCCCATGTTGAGCGACACCCCGCTCGCCACTACCGTCTGGACCCCCAGAAGTCGAAGCACCGAGTCGAGCTCCGTGCCGGTAAAGGGCGTGAGCCCATGCCCTCGCACCACCCTGATGTCAGCGGGTTCGGGCCCTATCGCCGGCTCGATCTCCTCGCCTTGGTCAACAAGCCCCGGGTCCGGTGGCGTATCACCAGCCGCGCTGGCGCGGCGCCTGGCTAGCGCGGCTGCTAGCGGATAGTTCGGCGGGGCCGTCGGCACTGACGAGCGACCGGCGACACAGTGCACGACCGGTACCGATGCCGCCCGAGCGCCACTCAGCAGTCGACGGACAGTGGGAAAGACCGGCTCGATCTCCACCTGTAGCGCCGGAAGTGAACTGAGATCGCCCACGACGCTGCGCTGCAGCTCCATCGTGAGTACTGCCGTGGAGCTTGGTGCCAACATCTCGTGAAGGTCGACTGGCATAGCGCGCACCCTACCAGTGGACGCCGTTCACTGACGGTTCGTGCAACCTGGCCCTGCGCCCGTGGCGGGTGGCGGGTGGCGGGTGGCGGGTGGCGGGTGGCGGGTGGCGGGTGGCCCGCCTAGCGCGCCCAGCGCGAAGCGTCACTCAGACGCTTGACCACCGGGGGCTCCAACGTGAGGTCAAAGCCCGCCAGGTTCTGTTCGTACTGGTCAAAAGTGCGAGGGCCGATGATCACCGAGGTCACCCCCCGGCGGGCCAGCACCCACGCAATGGCCACCGCCGTCGGGGTCGCTCCCAATTCGGCGGCCACCTTGCCAACCTCATCAGCCGTATCGAGGACCTGATCGTTGAGCATGTTGCCCCAGGGTCCGCCACGTGCAGCCCGGCTGTCGGCCGGCGGCGCCTCGCCGCGCTTGTACTTGCCGGTCAAAACCCCACCGCCGAGCGGGCTGTAGATCATCGTGCCGAGCCCGTGGCGTACACAGGTCGGGAGCACGTCCTCTTCGATCCGCCGCGACGTGAGCGAGTAGCGCGGCTGAAGGCTGACGAAGGGGGTCGCCCGAAGCTTCTCGGCCATCCATTGGGCCTCGACGATCTCGGAACCCGACCAGTTGGAACAGCCGATATAGCGAACCTTGCCTGACTGGACGAAGCCGTGCAGCGTGGCCATGGTCTCTTCGATAGGCGTGTCAGCATCGGACCGGTGGCATTGGTAGAGGTCGACGTAGTCGGTCCCGAGGCGCCGAAGGCTGTCCTCCAGCGCCTTGGTGAGGTGCTTGCGACCGAGCCCGGTGTCGTTGGGTCCGTTGCCAGTAGGAAAGAATCCTTTCGTGGCCAGGACCACGTCGTCACGCTTTGCTTTGATCGCCCGGCCCACGACCACTTCGGACTCGCCAGAGGTGTAGAGGTTCGCGGTGTCAACGAAGTTGCCACCGATGTCGAAGAAGGCGTCGATGATCCGTCGGCTCTCCGCTTCGTCGCAGGGCACGTTGGCCCCGTGCCCGAACATCATTGCGCCGAGGCACGCACGAGACACGTGGAGGCCCGAACGTCCGAGGGTTACGTAGTCCATGGGGAATCTTCTCTCTGGGCGCGCAAGACGACCGATTTGCCGTGTCGTTGCCGAGCCTACGTCATGACGATTGGATCGAAGAATCAGCCCAGTGCTGACTGACCACCGAACTGGGCACCGCTGCGCAGCCCTCCGTGCTCGGTCCGGAACACCACCGTGTTGAGAGCCTGGCCGAGCTCCTCGGGGTCCCACTTCCGGTCACCCCCGGGGACGCTGACCACACCTCGAGGCATCCACGGATTGAAGTGAGTCACTTTGGTCCCCTGGGAGAAGAAGACCTGACCGTTCACGTGACGCGACAAATCCGAGGCCAACCACAAGGCCAGGGGGGCGACGTTGCCCGGGTCGCGCGGGTCGAACGACTCGTACTGGTCGGGCTCGGCGATCTCGTCGATATCGGTGCCACGGGTGATGCCGATGAGGCGAGTGGTGCCCGAGGGCGCGATGGCGTTGGAACGCACGCCGTAGCGGGCCATGTCCTGTGCCAGCGCAATGGTGAACATCGCGATGCCGCCCTTGGCCGCTGCATAGTTGGTCTGGCCGGTGTTGCCGAGCAGGCCCACAGACGATGTCGTGTTGATGACCGAGGCGTTGACCTTCCCACCAGCCTCTCTGCTCTTGTCACGCCAGTAGGCACAGGCGTGTCGAGCCGGAGAGAAGTGGCCCTTCATATGGACCTTCACGACCGCGTCCCAGTCCGACTCATCCATGTTGAAGATCATCCGATCCCGAAGGATGCCCGCGTTGAGCACAAGGACGTCCAGGCCACCGAACGAGTCGATGGCCTGCTGCACCATCTCCCGGGCCGCCTCGAAGTCCGACACGTCGGCGTAATTGGCGACCGCCGTTCCGCCCCGGCTCTTGATGATCTCGACGACCTCGTCGGCAGCCCGCTGATCCGAACCCCCACCCTGCGGGGCACCGCCCAAGTCGTTGACGACTACCCGGGCACCCGCAGCCGCCATGTCCAGGGCATAGCCCCGACCGACCCCGTGGCCGGCACCAGTGACGATTATTGATTTGCCATCAAGAATTCCCATGAGCGGGGATGTTAGGCGCGCCCGCACGCATCTCGCAGAGAGCGGCACCCGGGTGTCTACTGCGGGTGCTCAGCTACGGACCGCGTCGCAACGGGCCGGCCAGAGGTTTCACGCCAAGATCTCTGCCGAAGATCTTTGGTTCAGTACTCAGTACATCGCTCGAAGCAGGGAGCGCGGCGCCCCGCGTCGGGTTCACCTCCCATCGGCACCCGTGCCCTCGACCCGCTACGCTGCGTGCCGCTGCGAGCCCTGGCGCCAAGGGTGCCGAGCGGTGCTGCGCGAGGTGTCGGCACGACGAGGGGAGCCCAAGTGAGCCAAGCACTGGTGACGGGAGCGAGCAGGGGGATCGGCAAGGCCATCGCCATCGCCCTGGCCGAGGCCGGGTTCGACGTGGCGGTGGCCGCCCGGACACTCAACGCCAGCGATCCGACCCCCGAGCACACCCAGACGGTGCACAAGATCGACACCCGGCCCTTACCCGGCAGCGTGGAGGAGACCGCCCAAGCGATCCGCGACGCCGGCCAAGAGGCCTTGCCCCTGCGGATGGACCTCACCGACTTGAGCTCGGTGGAGGCGGCCATGGCCACCCTCCTCGAGCGCTGGGACGGGGTGGACGTGGTCGTGAACAACGGGCGCCACATCGGCCCGGGGCTCATGGACACCATCGTCGAGACGCCGATCGAGCAGTACCCCTTGTTCTTGATGGCCCACGGCGTGGCCCCCATCCGCATCACCCAGCTGCTGTTGCCCAAGATGCTCGAGCGGGGGGGTGGCACCTTTGTCACCATCAGCTCGGGGGCGGGCTACAACTTCTACCCCCAGAGCCCACGACCGGGTCTGGGCTATCGCATCGGCAAGGCGGCCGGACATACCCTGGTCGGCAGCATCCAGGCCGAGCAGGGCGCCAACGGCATCCGTGCCTTCAACGTCGAGCCGGGCTTCGTGCTCACCGAGCGCAACTCGCTCGATGTCGAAGAGTTCGGGTTCGACCCGCGCTTTGCCGGCCCCCCGGCCGCGGTGGGTGCGGCGGTCGCCTGGCTCGTCACCTCACCCGAGGCCGACGCCCTCCAGCGCGCCGAGGTCTCGGCCCAGTCGCTCGCCATCGAGCGAGGGCTCTACCCGGACTGGCGGCCCACCAGCTGAGCGGTCGACCGGCCCGGCGGGCGAGGTGGCGGTTGCTCAGTCGGGCCCTCGCGGGGCCGACGCCGAGCGACGGAGGTCGTTCGGCCACGAGGTCGATGAGCAAGCCATGCGAGGTCTTTGGGTGTACGAAGGTTTGCCCGGAAGATGCCTGGCGGATGATCTGTGCGCCACGCTCCTCGAGCGCCGCCACCGTGACGGGTTGCTCGTCGACCACAAGGGCGAGCGCGTACACCCCTTCCCCTCGCCGTTGGACAAATCGGGCCAGCGCGTCGGCGTCGGTTCCGCTTCCGGTGAGACCGAACCAGGCGATACCTACCGGAACGTGGTGCACCGCCTCGACCACGTGACCGGGTAGCTCGGTCCAGTCCCCGAACAGTCCAGCCCACGAGGACCGCGCCGCCTCGTCGTCTGAGACCGCGACGACGATGTGATTGATCCGACGGTAGGGACGACCAGCTCCTCGCCCGACCTGACCGGCCCCGACGCCCGCTGCACCGGCGGGGCGAAGCTGGAGCGGCACACCGTTGAGAGCGGCTGGGTCCAGCCTGGCGGTGCCGTCCGAGGTCAGGGTGAAGGCGACTCCTGTCGCCGCCAGTCGGTCGGTCGCCGCCTCGATGTCGTCAACAACGACCGCTACGGATGTGACGCCCGGAGCATCCTCGCCGGCCGCAACCAATTCGATGGAGCAGTCATCGAGGGGAAAGGTCGCGCTACGCGAGGAGGTCGCTGAGGGCTCCCAACCGAGTCGATCCGTCCAGTCCCTCCGCGCGGCCTCAAGATGAGCGACGGCGATCGTCACAAGGTCGATCCGCCGGAATACCACCCTCGGATCAGACACCCTGCTCCCCTCTCAGCCCAGGCGACCGAAGTCGTGAAGGTCGGCAAGCACCTCATCGGCGAAGCCGCTCGTGTCAGTGACCTCGTACACCTTGCGGATCGTCCCTTCGGGATCGATGAGGTAGGCGATCCTCAACGCGTACGGGGCCCGTTCATCGTCGGGCGCTCGAGTGGCCTCATAACGGGCACCGATCGCTCGGTCGACGTCCGCGAGGAGCCGGTAGCCGAACTGCTGCGCGTCGGCGAACGCCTTGTTCTCTTCGGAGGTGTCGAACGATGCACCCAGGATGACGCAATCGGCCGATCCGAACTCGAGTGACCTGTCACGCAGGCCCTGGCCTTGTCGAGTTCAGCCCGCGGTCGAGGCCTTTGGGTACCACCACAGAAGTACCCAATGGCCCTGTTGCTCGGCCAGAGAGACCTCGTGCCCCTCCTGATCTGGAAGGAGGAATTCGGGTGCGGTGTCACCGACCGCGAGCATCTAGTGAGGCTACACCGCAGCGCCCGAGCAACCCCGAAAGCCACGAGCACGTGTCAGGCATGGTCGCAGTTCCCTGACCCCGCCCGCCTCGTGCACGGGCGTGTCCAGGGACGCCGAGGCCCTTGACTTCCGACAACGGACCGTACGTTCGACAAGACTCTTGACTACCAAACTTCTTGTCGATACGGGTGGCCTGTGGACCCCATCGACAGGAACGAGCTCGCCACGCCGACCCTGATGCGGTCGGCGCGCGGTGCATATGCCCAGTCCATCAGAGCGCAGCTGCGGGCGATCGGAATTGACGACCTGCCGAGGAACGGTGCGTTCATCCTGGCGGGGATCGACACGGCGAGCGGACCGAGACTCGACCTGGCAGCGGACTTGGGCGTCACCAAGCAGGCCGTGAGCCAAGTCATCGACGTCCTGTCAACCGGGGCTACCTGCAGCGCGGTCCCGACCCCGAAGATCGCCGGCGGATCGCCCTCGAACTGACCGAGCAAGGCCAAGGCGTCGTTGACGCCGTGCAACACGGCGTGGAGGCGGTCGACCACCAGCTCGAAGATCGAGTCTCACGCCGGCAGATCGACGCCATGCGAGCGACGCTGATCGCCCTGACCGAGGTCAAGACCCTCGGCGTGAGCACCGGGGCCGGACGCCGACGTCCAGCCCGCGAGCTACGCCGCTTCAGCCCGATCTTCCCCGTGCGCAACTTGGGCGTGGCCCTTACCCACTACACCACGCTCGGGTTCGACACGCTCGCCTACGACGACGGCGGCGAGTACGGGTTCGCCGATCGCGAGGGAGTCGGGCTGCACCTGGCAGCCGTTGACGGACTGGACAGACCAAGCCCGGGATCGGCCTACCTCTACGTGCGGGACGCCGACGCCTTGTACGAGGAATGGAGCCGACCGGGCATCGCGGGCCACACGCACCCGGTCGGCCCAACCGACTACAAGTTGCGCGAGGGCTCCCACGTCGATCCTGACGGCAACCTGATCCGTTTCGGTTCTCCCATCGAAGAGTAAAGCTGTGGTCCGACGAAGGCGATGGCACGACTCGATTTGGGCCCTTGTCGGCGCCATGGTCCTCCTGGAGGCCAGTGGGACGCTGTCTGGCGGGCTCTCCTTGATAGCAGTAGGTGCGTCTGGCGCCTCGACCATTGCCGGCGAGGACCTGGCCTGAACGCAGTTCGACCACGCCCGGCTTCCCACGCTGGTAGCTGACGGCACGTTGGTCGAGCTCGATCCGAGCGCGAACCATCTGTCACAGGCCAACAGCACGCCAGAAGCAAAGCTGCTTCTCTGCCCAGGCGCCGGGTACACGTTCAGATTCCAAGACTCGGCGAGCTTCCTGGCGGTCGTCGAGCGGGTTCCCCGCTGAACGACGTGCCCGACCGGGCGGACCTCGGCGCAATAGCCTGCAGTTGTGACCGCGGTGCTCGAGCTTGACGGACTGCGCCGCACCTACGGGACGCTGACCGCGCTTGACGACCTCTCCTTCGACGTCCCCGCCGGGCAGGTGGTCGGTTTCCTGGGGCCAAACGGGGCAGGCAAGACGACGACGATGCGGGCCATCTTCGGCCTCACCGAGCTCGACGCCGGAGTCGTCCGGTGGAACGGGGCGCCGGTAGGCCAAACCGAGCGCCGCCGCTTCGGGTACATGCCCGAAGAGCGCGGGCTGTACCCCGGGATGCTCGTCGGTGAGCAGATCGAGTATCTGGGCCGGTTGCACGGGCTGAGCGCGGCGGGAGCTGCGGCCGCCACCGATAGCTGGCTCGAGAGGCTCGACATCGCCGACCGCCGGGGCTCCAAAGTCGAGACGCTGTCGCACGGCAACCAGCAACGGGTGCAGTTGATGGCCGCACTCGTGCACCGCCCCGAACTGCTCGTGCTGGACGAGCCCCTCTCAGGGCTCGACCCGACGGGCATCGACGCCATCGGCCAGGTGCTGGTCGATCAGGCCCGAGCTGGCTGCTGCGTGCTGTTCAGCAGCCACCAGCTTGACCAGGTCGAGGACCTTTGTGAGCGGGTAACCATCATCGACCACGGCCGACTGGTCGCATCGGGAACAGTAGACGAGTTGACGACAAGCGGCGCCCGCCGACTGGTCGTGCGCATCACGGGTGAACGGACCGGCCGAGTGGGCTCGCCACCTTCCCGGGGTCACCGTCTCGGAGGTCGACGCGAGTGCGGTGCGCCTCGCCTTGGCCAGCTCCGTCGACAGTGACGACGTCCTTCGCGCCGCGATGGCAGCAGGACAAGTCACCCAGTTCTCCTTCGAGCGCCGCCGCTTGTCGGAGGTCTTCCGAGAGGCGCTGGCGTGAAGTACCTCGGCATCATCCTCGTCGCCGCGGCGGTCGCCCTCCGAGTCTGGATCTCTAGGTTCCGACGACGGCGGCGCACGCCAATCGACGCGCCGCTCGACGGCGCCACCGACAGCAATCGGCAGCTCGGGAGCCCGGGTGCACCCTCCCCCCGGCCGGCCGACCATTCTAGCCGCTGGCTCGCGCTAGAGGACTCGCTGGGCGACGTCGGGATGGTGGCCATGCGCGAGATCCGAGAGCGCATTCGCGGCCGCATCTTTCGGATCGGCACCCTGATTCTCCTCGTCGTCGTGGCCGCCGCCATCGTGATCCCGACGCTCCACAACAGCTCAGGTCCGACTCCCCAGAAGGTGGGCATCGTGGGCGGCCTGTCGCCGCAAACCGAGGCGCTCGTGCGCACCGCGGGGAGACAGAACCAGGACTCGGTCACCTTCGTGCGCGAGCGCTCCCTGGGCGACGCAAAGGCACAATTGCGCTCGGGCAACCTCGACCTCGTCATCGTCGACGGCAACCAGGTCCTGCTCAATCAACCGGCGACCTCGAACAACTCCCCCGCCGATCCCACGCTCGTCCACGACGTGGCCGAGTACCTCGGCGTGCTCGGTGCCTATCGCGCGGCTGGACTCAGCCCCGAGCAGGCCGCCCAGCTGGACCACGCCAAGTCAGCGCCAGTCCACACGCTCCAGCCGAGCTCGAAGGGCACGACCAAGGCGACGTCGGTGATTGGGCTGGTGCTGCTGTTCTTCCTTCTCACCCAGTACAACACCTGGATCCTCATCGGTGTCATGCAGGAGAAGTCGAGCCGGGTCGTCGAGGTGCTCCTGGCCACAGTGCGCCCGCTCCAGCTACTGGGCGGCAAGGTGCTGGGGATCGGATTGGTGGCCCTGGGCCAAGCCACCCTCGTCGTGGGGTTCGCCCTCGTCCTGGCTGCGGGGGTGGGTTCGAACCTGCTGCACGGCGCTGCACCCCTAGTCCTTGCGTGCCAGCTGCTCTGGTTGGTCCTGGGGTACGCCTTCTATTGCTGGGTGTACGCCGCGGCCGGCTCGACCGCCGAACGCCAGGACCAAGTGCAAACGCTGGCACTCCCCCTCAGCATCCCGATCCTCGCCGGTTACATCTTCTCGATTACGGTGGCCAGCTCAGGCAACGCAGACCTCTTCTTCAAAGTCCTTGCCTATCTGCCCCCAACCGCCCCGTTCTGCATGCCCGTGCTCGTGGGGCTGAACCAGGTCACCTGGTGGGAGTTCGTCGCTTCGGTGCTGATCTCCATCGCCGGGACAGTCGGCATGGCGATCTTCGCCGCGCGCATCTACCGCCGGGCCGTGCTTCGCACCGGAGGACGGGTGAGCCTCCGCCAGCTACTCGCCCGCACCTAGCCAACCGGCAAAGCCGCGGCGACCGATCCTGACCGCTCCAACAGTCGGGGGGGCGCCGTTCGATGATGTTGCGCTCGCTGATCCGTCCCCATGGTCGACAATGGAGCCAGGTGGAAGGGGCAGATCATGGACGATGCCGTACGCGGGTACATCGACGCCATTGCCCCCGAGCACCGGCCGCTCTTCGATCGACTCCACCGCGTGATCCTGGCGGCACGTCCCGACGCCACCGTGGCGATCTCCTACACCATGCCGACCTACAGGATCGGTAATCGGCGTCTTCACCTCGGAGTGTGGCGCCACGGCGTATCGCTCTACGGGTGGCGACAGGGCTGCGACGGGGGCTTCACCACCCGGCACCCCGAGCTCCAGACGGGCAAGGGAACCATCCGGCTTCGCCCCGAGGACGCCGCTGCCATCGACGATGACGAGCTACGCGATCTGACGCGGTCGGCGCTGAGCGCCTGACGCGCGAGCCTGAGCGCCAGAGCCCGGAGCCCGCCGTCAGTAGGCCTTCTTGGTGAAGCCACCGTCGACGAGGATCGTCTGACCGGTCACGAAACTGGCATCGTCCGAACAGAGAAACAGGGCCATGTTGGCCAGGTCCTCCATACGGCCCAGTCGCTTGACCAGCTGCCCGCCGACGAGCGTCTGCTCGATGCCGGCACGCTCCGGGTCGTTCATCCACTCGACGGCGGCCTCGGAGTCGACCAGGCCCGGCGCAATGCCGTTGACCCGGATACCGTCGGGGGCCAAGGCACCAGCCAGCCCGACGGTGAGCGAGTTGAGCGCCAGCTTCGACACGCTGTAGGCGCCACCGCCCCCGTACGCGGCCATCGACGACTGATTGATGATCGCACCCCCACCGCCCGCCGCCATGGCCGGGTGACAGGCGGCCGAGCAGATGAGGGCGCCGATCACGTTGACGTCGAGCACGTTGCGCCACTGGGGCACCGCGTCGATGGTGAAGGGAAGTTGCGCGTGCTGGAGGTGCACCCCGGCGTTGTTGACGAGGATGTCGATCCCGCCAAAAGCCTCCACGGCGGCCTCGGCCATGGCCACCGCGGCGGTCTCGTCAGTGACGTTCATCGGGAACGACAGGCCCTGGGAACCCGCCTGCTCGAGCTCCTTGACGACGCGGTCACCGACGGCGGGGTCGAGGTCGGCGATCACGATGTTCGCCCCTTCGGCGGCGAACCGGTGCCCGTAGGTACGCCCGATCCCAGCCCCACCGCCGGTGATCACCACGGTCTTTCCCTCAAAGCGCATCGGCATGCTGACCTTCCCCCTTTTTGGCACCGAGGCCCGCGGTGAGCGAGCCCGGCCGCGGTGATCATTGTGTCCCAGGCGAACCCGGTCAAGCGATCGACGTCTACTCCGATCGCCAACGTCGATAGAGCTCGTTCAGCGCCGCCTGTGCTTGGGGGGTCAGCGCATCGGGCTCGATCGTGCCGCTCACGGCAATCGTGAGGCGGATTTGCTCCAGGTAGGCCGAGCAGTTCGGGCATGCACGAAGGTGGGTCTCGAAGCGACGACGCTCGCGCCGCGAGAGCGCACCTTCGAGGTAGTCGGTGACGAGCTCGACCGCCTGCTGGCATACGATGTCCCGTCGTCGCAAGAGCATCATCGTCAGCCTTTCTGCAATTCGGCTTCGAGCACCGAGCGCATCCAGGCCCGGGCTCGGTGGAGCAACACCCGCTGGTTACCGCTCGTGATACCGAGCACGGCGCAGACCTCAGCGTTGGAGAGCCCCTCGACGTCGCGTAGCAAGACCACCTCGCGCTGCCGGGGAGGGAGGTCGTCGAGCGCCCGCTTCAGAAGCGGCGCCCATCTCGCTGCGTCGACGCGGTCCTCGCTCTCCTCGGTCCACGACGCAACAGGGTCCGCCCACCCGCCCTGTGCGTCGAAACGGGCCGGATCGACCGTGCGCAATTGCGCATCGGCCGCTGGATGCTCGTCGGCTCCCGCCGAACGTGCCCGATGTACGAGGATCCGGAACAACCACGTCTTGAACGACGAGCGACCTTCAAATCTTTCGACCCCCCGGACCACGGCAAGCCACGTCTCTTGGACCGCTTCTTCGGCAACGGCTTGGCTGGGGAGCATCGAGCGGGCGAGACGGATCATCGGCTGTTGGTAGCGCGACACCAGCATGCCAAACGCTGCCTCGTCGCCATGACGAAGCCGGCTGAGCAACTCGGCATCCATCTCCACGACCCGGAGCGTAGGGCTCGACGGTTCGACTCGGGCCGCGGCCGACACGCCATCCTCCTCGGAGCCCGTCGAACCGACGGGCCGAGTGCCGGGCATACCCGTTCGGTCCTCGACGAGCACCGAAGCGTTACAGGCTGGCCCGATCTGGGTGCGGTGGCGTCACGACGTAACGCTTTGTGCGCGCCCGGAGACTGCAGAGGTGAGACGTTCGCCCCGACATGAGGAAACACGATGAAGCGAATCACCCGTCTGGCCCTCGGCGCTGGCGTGGCCCTTGGCGCATCAGCGCTTGGGGTCCCGGCTACCGCCGGAGCGGTTGGAGCCCTCGGACCGCCCTTCGGGAGCGGCGCCGATCACGCCGTCTTCGTCCAGACCGACAACGTCGCGGGCAACCAGATCGTCGCCTACCAACGGGCCGGCAATGGGGTGCTCACCCTTGCTGGTACCTACCCGACGGGCGGGTTGGGCAGCGTCCTCACCGGGTCGGTGGTCGACCACCTGGCGTCGCAGGGCTCGCTCACCTACGACCAGCGCGACGACCTGCTCTACGCGGTGAACGCGGGCAGCAACACCGTGTCGGTCTTCGGTGTCCGGGGAGATCAACTCAGCCTGCGCCAGGTAGTGAACTCGGGGGGCACCTTTCCGGTCAGCGTGGCCGTGCACGGCAACCTGGTCTACGTGCTCAACGCAGAGAACGGCGGTTCGGTCCAGGGCTACGCGGTGGCCTTTGGCCGTCTGTTCCCCCTTGGTGGGTCCAATCGCGCCCTCGGCCTGAACCCCGCCGCGACTCCCCAGTTCACCAATACTCCCGGGCAGGTGGCCTTCTCGCCCGACGGCACCCAATTGATCGTGACGACCAAGGCGAACGGGAACGACATCGACGTCTTTCGCGTCGGCGCGTTGGGCATTCTCTCACCGTCCCCGGTCGTGAACCCCGAACCCGGCGCGGTCCCCTTCGGCGTCAGCTTCGACCCAGCGGGCCACCTGGTGGTGGCCGAGTCGTCGAGCACCGACCCCGCACTGGCGACCTTCGCGCTGAATCGAGACGGGTCCGCGACCCTTCTCGACACGGTCGGGACCGGCCAACCTGCGACCTGCTGGGTCGCGCCCGCCCAAGGCTTCTTCTTCACCTCCAACGCGGGAGGTCCGTCGGTGAGCGGGTTTGACGAGCGGAGCACTGGACAGCTCACGCTCCTCGGCGACACCGTCACCGACCCCGGACCGGTCGACGCCTCGGCGACGACGAACGGGCAATTCCTCTACGTGCAGACCGGCGGCAACGGGATCGTCGACGAGTTCGCGGTCTCGCCGAGCGGAACGCTCACCGAGATCGGTTCGGTCACCGTGGCCGGCGCGGTCGGTGGCGAGGGCATCGTGGCCTTCTAAAGAGCGTCGCCGGACTCGAACCGCTGTATCTCCGATTCGATCGCCTCCAGAGACAGTGATCCGGGCGGGACCCGGTCGCGTGCCATGCGGTTCGCCAGGCGGCGCAACACCGCGTTCACTGGGGTCGCCACCCCGTGGAGCTGGCCGAGCAGAACGATCTCCCCGTTGAGCCAATCGGCCTCAATGCTGCCCGTGCTACGCGCCAAGCTCTGCCACGATGAGCTCCCCTGGTGCGCCACGCCCCCGGCGACACGCAGGGGCGACATGGCGCCGCGTCGCGCCCGGTCCTCCTCGGAGCTGGCCCAATCGATGCCGGCGGCCTTGTAGCACGCTTCGCCCTCAGCCCGGGCCCGGCGGGACACGTCACTGCGACGGCTGCCCGCCCCGCACGCCGCGTCCAGCGCGTTGCCCAGATTGCCCAACAGCTTGGCGTACTTCCACCTCATGACGTCGCGATCGGCGCGGGACTCGAACATCGCCCCCCGCAGATCGGCCGCCAGCCGTTCACAGGTCGCATCGATGCCGCGCGGATAGCAGCCCACGTCGAGGATCCCAGCCACCGGCGCTGCGTGGAGATACACCACACCGGGTTCGAGATGCGTGGCAGGAATCACGACACACATCGCATAGGTCGCGAACCCTCGGCGCGCCGCCATCCGCTCGTTGTCGACGCCGTTCTGGGCGCAGATGACGGCGACGTCGGCCCCGATGACCGCCTCGAGCTCGACGACAGCGGCGTCGGTTGCCTGACCCTTCATCGCCAGGATCACCACGTCCCCGGGCTCGGGTGCGGCCTCGGCCGGCGACCCCGCCACCGTGACCGTGGGCCACAAGTCCTCGTCCGGCGTGCGCAACTGCAAGCCGGCCGTTCGGAGCACATCGAGATGCGCGCCACGCGCGACCAGGGTGACGTCGTGCCCTGCCTGCGCGAGCCGGCCGCCGATCGCTCCACCGACCGCACCGGCGCCGTAGACGATGTAGCGCATCGGGAAAGTCTACGTGACCTCCCCGCCACGACCGCCTGTCGCCCGGCGATCCTCAGAGGGCCAGGCCCACCTTGGAGATGACGCCACATCCCTACTCGCAGGGCAAAGGCGCTTGACCCAGGTGCACTACGCTCAAAGCGCATTTTCTCCAGCCGTCGCCCCCGGATGTGCGTCGAGGCCTCCCGAAAGGACACCATGAAGATTGACACGTCCCTCTTCGGCGGCTTGAGTGACGCCGCGGCGGTTGCCGATCGGGCCCGACAATCGGGGTACGACGGTTTGTGGTCGGCGGAGCTGGCACACGATCCGTTCCTGCCGTTGGCCCGGGCGGCCGACGACGCCGGCACGATGGAGCTCGGGACGTCGATCGTGGTCGCGTTTGCCCGCTCGCCCATGACGTTGGCCAGCACCGCGTGGGATCTCCAAGCCCTGACCGAGGGCCGATTCGTGCTCGGTCTGGGTTCCCAGGTGCGGGCCCACATCGAACGACGGTTCTCCATGCCCTGGTCGCAACCCGCTGCCCGCATGGCGGAGTTCGTCTCCGCCCTGCGAGCCATCTGGGCGTCCTGGCAGGAGGGCACCCCGTTGGACTTCCAGGGTGACTTCTACTCGCACACCCTCATGACGCCCAATTTCAATCCGGGGCCACTTGCCCAAGATCCGCCACGGGTGCTGGTGGCGGCCGTAGGAAAGGCCATGACCAGGGCGGCGGCCAGGGTGGCCGATGGTCTCTTGGTCCATGGCTTCACCACAGCGCACTACGTCCGCGAAGTCACCCTGCCCACGCTGGACGAAGCCCTCGCAGCGGCGGGGCGATCTCGAGCGAATTTCGAGGTGAAATACGCACCGTTCGTCGTGACCGGAACGACCGAAGAGGAGATGGCCCGGTCGGCCACCGAGGTCCGTGAGCGAATCGCGTTCTACGCCTCGACCCCGGCCTACCGCCCGGTGCTCGAGGTCCACGGGTGGGGTGATCTGCAGGGCGAGCTCAACACGCTGGCCCGCAAGGGCGAGTGGAAGACCATGGGCACGCTCATCGACGACGACGTCCTCGGGGCGTTCGCGTTGCAGAGCCCGACCGATACGCTGCCGACGGCCCTCGGCACGTGGGTGGCGGGGCTGGCTGACCGGACGAGCTTCATTCCCCCCGCGAGCGCGGATCCTGAACAGACCCGAGCCATGCTGCGCGAGATCCGGACGGCTGCCGGCTCGCCGACACGAAGCGAGAGAGGGGGAGTTCCCCTCTCTCGCCCTGCGAGACTCCCGACTTGTGACTGACGGAGAGCCGCCAGTCCAAAATACCCCTGACCGGACGCAATTGCGCCGCGCCTGTGTTGCCCTCGTACCTGTCGGGCCCACGGCCAGGTCGTCGAGCGGGCGTCGGCGCTACTCCGACCAATAGGTCGTCTCCAGGCTCAGCTCCACCGGGTGGCCCTGTGGGCACCCCCCGAGGTCGCCGGTCACGTTGCCCGACTCGAAGCTCACGCGATCCATCTGAATCGGCGATCTGAACTCGACACCACAGGTTGGACATCGAACGATCAGCGCCATGCGCTCCTCCTTGCTTCACATCCATCCGCGTGTGCTCGAAATCCCAGGGGCGTGCCCTTTGAAGGAACCGACTGCCGATTCTTCTCGGCGGGCAGCGAGCGGGCGCGGCTGGTACTCCGTCGCACCCACTTTTCCGGCTGACACTGGCTGGCAACGTCCCTTGCGGCGACACGCCACCACCCGGTCATCGGACGGCCGCGCGTGATCGCCACCTCGTCCTGCGTGGTCTCCGCCAGGCGGTCGGAATGTTCGGGATCGACCCCCACGAGCTCGCCGTCGCCACTGGCAGGGATCGCCCTGTTGGCGCCCACCAGAAAATCAGATCGCCGAGCATCTTCTTCTCCTGCATTTTCTCGTTCGCCGGTCGCGGATGCGATGCGCCAGGTCTTCGTCGTACGCCACGATCGCGAGCGTAGACGTGTACCTGCTCGGCGTCAGTGGCGAGTGAGCACCGCGGTGATCCGGTTGAAGCGCCGGTCTTCGTCGCCGGCGATCCGTCCCACCCAGCGCAGGACCTCCGCCACGTCGACGTCGGTGCCTCCCACGAGAATGGCGTCGATGTCGATCCAGTCCTTCGGGCGATTGAACACCACCTTGCACACGATGAGGTGCTCCGGCGCGAGTATCGAGATCGTCTCGTCCGCAAACGGCACGGATCGGCGCGCTACGCCCGCCGCGTCGTGGAACGCGTCATAGGACATGAAGAGGTCGATGGGTGTCGTCTCCCACATCACCCGAGCCTGACCATCACGCTCCACGAGCGCCGCGACGACCGGATCGTCAGCAGCTGCACCGAGCCGCGTGAGGGGGCCCGCCACATCGGAGAACCGCTCGGCCGGGACGAAGACATTGAGGTCGATGTCGATGGTGGCCCGCGGCTCGGCGTAGTACGCGAGCGCCAACGCGCCGCCGAAGGCGTGGGGGATGTCGGTCAGGGCACCTTCGATCGCCAGCACCCGCTCGCGAGGGTGAGTCCACTCACCTCGAGATGAGTCGAGGGGCCACCAGCGCCGGATTTCGCCGCCGAGCCGGAAGGGCATCGACCAACGACAGCACGTCGAGCAGCCGGCGGGCATGCTCGTGTGCGTCAGCGGCGGTCGGTAGGTCGGACCCGTTGGGCACCGAGCCCAGTTGGAGCTGCTCACCTGCAGCTTCGACCAGACTGCGTAGCGTCTCGAAGGTGGGATCCCGACGCCCGTGCTCGTACGCCGAGATGACCGGTTGCGATGTGCCGGCTCGCCGCGCCAGGTCCGCCTGGGTGAGCCCCTGTCGACGTCGAACGGATTTGATGAGCGCTGACGGATCCACGTCCCAGAGTATATCGGATCGTCTATGATTTGACGCCGGACACTCGGCTGGCCACGGCCATCTGGAGCATTGGCTCTGGGAGTCTGCGTCCGTGCCCGCCCTCGCCGTCCGTCCCGTCAATCCAGACGGGGGTACTCCACCACACACAGCTCGACGAGCTCTTGGCTCAAGAGCGTCGCCGACTCGTCGCGCGGGCTGTAGAGGCACGTCAGCTCCGGATGCGCGCCGCACTCGTCGCCGTCGATGCGCAGGCCGGCTGCCCGACAGATCACCACCTGGGCGCGGTCGGCGTCCAGGTGGTACCGACCCCCCTCGGAGAGACGGATCATCTGGAGGTGGACGTCACCGCGAGGTCCTTGATGGTCATAGAAACGGCCGAGTTCCTTCACCTCGACTCCGGGTGCGAGGTCGAAATAGCTGAATGCCGCGGGACGCAGCACGATGGGTTCTTCGTAGCGGGGAGGAGGAACGGTGAACCGCTCTCCGGCCAGCTCCGCCGCAGCCTCGTACATCGCTTCGACCGCATCGTAGTGACGATCCTCCCCCGTCATCGGATCGACGCCGTGGTAGACGCCGGCGGTCACCGTGCCCCGAGCCCGCAGTTGTTGTCGAGCCTGTCCGAGCAAGGGTTTCCAATACGGCCCGATCATGTTCTCAGTGCCGAACCCGAACTGGCTGGAGAACCCCACATAGGGCCCAACTTTGTTCTCGGGTCCGTAGTACGCACCGCTCGGAAAGTAGGCAAGATCACCGGCCTCGATGTTCTTTCCAGGCGCAAAGTTCTTGGTGCCCGAGTCGCACCATCGGAGCTGCTGAAGGGCATGGTGGTGACGAGGAGCGGTGAACGGGTTCTCCGTCCACGCGGATCCGCCGTAGCCCAGCCAGAAATGCAACCCATCAGCTGCGACTTCACGGAAGACGCGGCGCCCGAGCGTCTCCCCTCGCCTCGACGACGACCTGGTCTCGTCGCGCACGTGCCTACGTGTGGGCGTCTCGCCGACCACGACCACCTTCATCAGAGAACCTCCTTGGGCTGGCGCAATACGTCACAGAGCGACGGGGGAGGTTGGCGTCCCCCAGGGCCATTACAGGCGCTGCGCCAGCCGGTCGAGCAGTCGTGTGGCGGACATCAGCTGCCGCTGCTCGGCGCGGGTGAGCTCGCTCGAGAGTGCCTTCGCCAACTGATCGTTGCGATGCTCGCGGCGCTGACGCAGTGACCGCCCGCCCGCCTGGGTAATCGAGACCATCACCTGCCTGCCGTCATCAGGGTCAGCCCGTCGCTCGACCAAGCCACGCGCCTCGAGCCCGGCGACCGTCATCCCAATCCCTTGCGGACTGATCTGCTCGCGCCGGGCGAGTGCGGCTGCCGTGGTCGGTCCACCGCGCTCGAGGCGCAAGAGCGCCGAAGTCTCGGCGGGAGTCAAATCTCCCTCGACTCGCACCTTGCGCAATTGTCGTCGGAGCAGGCCGACGCTGACCCGGAGCGCGTCAGCAAGCTCAGCAACGTCGCGATCGTGGTCCATATCGTCAATATAGCGTTGTCATGCTACTTGATCAATTAGCTTTCCGCTCTGCTTGAACGTGCGGCTTCGACCCGTACGCCCCGGGGTGCGAATGAGACCCCTCGTGTCCCGTCACCCAGTCCTTGCAGTCGGGCCCGTGCGCTTGATTGGCGCCGCCGACGGGCACGCACGGAGGCTCGGGGGACAAGGTGGGCTCTCCCGACCCAAGCGCTCAGGGTGCTCGTCGACCGCGGGGTCGCGACGCCGCCCACGGTCGGGGCCCGGCCGCAACCTCAAGACGACAAGGCTGAGGCAGGCACCTTGAGGAGCTTGCCCTGGCAAAACGGCTTGCCACCGTTGGCCACCACGAACTTCGAGCCCTTGAGCTGGACGAAGTAGCTGCAGGTGCTCTTGGAGAACATCTCGGCCGTGCCGAAATGCTCGAACGTCGTCGGTGAAGGAAGAATTCCCTCCGCGGTGTAGTCGCTGACCTGGCGCAGGTTCTTGATGAACGATGCTTGCGTCGGGTTCGCTCCAGCGTGCTGGAGACCGAAGATCATGAGGTCGGCCGACAGATACCCGCTGTAGAGGCCGAGATCGGAGATGCCAGTGAAGCCGTTGTCATACTTCTTGAGGGCCGACAGCATCGTCTTGGTCGCCGCATTGGGGTCGGAGAAGTTGATCAACGAGGCGAAGTAGGCGCCGTCGATGGCCGCCCGGGCCGTGGGGCTGTCGAGCACATCATTGTCGTAACCCTCGCTCAGGAGTTGGACCTTCATCGGGAGCCCGGCGTTCTTGACCGCTTGGGCGATGGCGATGTCCGAGGCGTCCTCGAAGGATGTCGCGTACCCGTCACACCCGTCGGACTTGAGCTGCAAGACGTCGGCGGTGAAGTCGACCCCGCCGAAGGGCACTGACAGGTTTTCGTCGCAGACCTGGAGCCCGATCTGCTTGGCCGCGTAAACCTCGGCCTGGACACCGCGGGTCGAAGAGGGCGAGATGCCGTACCCGAGAATCCCGAACTTGGTCACGCCCAGGTCCTTCATGAACTGGACCGCGGTAGTGGTCGTGTAGGTCTGGCCCTCGACCGGGCCGCCACCCGGGATCAGCTGGAACATGTTGGTGTTGGGCTGCTCATACCACTCGGGGCCGTCGATGCCGTAGCCCGTCACCGGCACGCCGGCCTCTTGGGCAAACTTCGCGCCGGCAAAGAAGAACGCGCTGTCCTCGACAATCCCGAAGACATGGTCGACCGAGGTGAGCTCTTGGACCGCGGTGGCGGTCCCGGTGGTGGTCGACGTACTGTCGACGGAGATCAGCTTCAGCTGGCGCCCATCGACGCCCCCTTCGGCGTTCTGTGGGTCGATCCGCGCCTGCGCGCCGCCCACCCCGTCCGCGAAGGTGGAGGACGAAACGCCCGTATCGTCGCCAATAT
This sequence comes from uncultured Acidimicrobiaceae bacterium, assembly GCA_963794215.1. Taxonomy (GTDB): domain Bacteria; phylum Actinomycetota; class Acidimicrobiia; order Acidimicrobiales; family RAAP-2; genus DATKRB01. The sequence goes on from CAWCCQ010000001.1 coordinate 762,049, forward strand.
AGCGATCGAGATCGGGCTCTTGGCAGCGCCGGCGCTCGAGCCTCCGAGCACCGCCATCCCCGTCGCCATCAGGGTGGCCTCGCCAAGGACGACGACAAACCGCCGCCAGATGCTGTGCATAATCCCCCCCGTATTCCCCACTCGACCAGACAGCCGTCCGACCGAAAATACCGTTTCCTACGTTAGCATGACCGTTTCCCCGCCGCACAAGGCCCAACTGCCACTGCGCGTTCGCGCTATCCCACCCCCTCGAGTGGCGGTGGGCCGACGTGGGGGAACAACTCCAAAAACGCACCCTGAGTGATCCGCTGGCGAACCTCGGGCGTCTGGTCGTCGAAGAGTTCGTGCAAAGTCTTCTGGGTGTGACCGAACGTGCCTTCGATATGTGGGTAGTCACTGCCCCAGCACACATTGGGGTAGCCCATTGCCGTGACGGTCAGGACCGCGGTCGGATCGTGCTGGAACGACGCGTACACCTGTGCGCGCAAGATCTCCGAGGGCATCCTCGTGAGGCGGTCACGGACGAACTCACTGTGCTGGCGGAACGCCTCGTCCAATCGGTCACCGATGAACGGTATCCACGACGCGCCGGCCTCGGAGATCAAGAGCTTCAGCGTGGGTCGATTGTCGAGGATTCCCGAGGCCACCATCGACGCGGCCATGTCCATCCCGCCATAGCAGGCATAGAGGTAGTTCATGGTGCCCGCCCCCGGCCCGTGGTGATGAATGGGATCCTCGCCAACCGGAGGGCCGGTGTGCACGGCGAGCACCATGCCCGTCTCCTCGGCCACATCCCACAACGGATCCCAGTACGGACGGTTGAAGTCCGGCACTCCCTTGGGGGAACCAGCGGGCAGGCCGATCGCCTTCAGACCGAGCCCGGCCGCCCGCTGGACCTCGGTCACTGCGTCGTCGATGTCGAGCGAGGAGATTTGCGCCGGCATCACATGGCGGATGCTCTGGCGCTGCACGTCAGCCGACCACTCGTTCACCACCTTGAGTGCCTCGCGGATCAACACCGGATCGGTGATCATCGAGTTCCAGAAGCCAACCGACGCGTAGATCACCTCGCCCCAGATGCCCTCGTCGTCGAGGTCCTTGCGCCGAATCGTAAAGTCGGCGGCCCCCGGCGCCTGCAGTGCCTCCGCGAGCGTCCGCCCCTTGGCGCCCTTGACTACCCCGATCCGGGGCATCGGGCGTTCGAAGGACTTCCCATCGACATAGATCGTCTCGAACGTGCCGTCCTCGGACTTCACCGAGCGTGGCATCCGCTCGCGCAGTTCGGTGGGCAGCGCGGCATACAGGTCCGGCGGCTCGTTGTAGTGCGAATCGCCCGAGTTACTCCAAATCTTCATACTGCCCTCCCGATCCACGCTCGATCCCTGCTGGTTCCCCGCCCGGCCGACGCTAGCCCACCGACCCGGCGGAATGAAAGCGACACTTTCGTTCGCGTCCGGCACGATCACGGCGGCCACGCGGCCCCAAGCACGCCGATCGGGGCGTGCACCGGGAACTCGCTCGAAGAAAGGACCGCCGCTGGCGGGTCGGGGGCTTCCAAGAGGGAAACGTTGGGCCGGGAGTCTGGGCAACAATGGCGACAGGCAACGATATGGTCGGTTATGAGAGGATCACTTTCACCAGCGGCAGGACCGGTCGGCGTGGTCCCACGCGTGACCGACAGAACGCAAGCACAAGGGGGGACTGCTGTGACCCAGGGAACGGGTGCGCTCGCCGGACTAGTGGTCGTCGACCTGTCGACAACACTGGCGAGCGCCTATACCAGCCTGTTCTTCGCGGACGGCGGGGCCGAGGTGATCCAGATCGAGCGGCCCGGCGGCAGTCGGCTGCGCGAGCAGGCTGCGTGGCCGTTCTGGCTCCGGGGCAAGAAGAGCATCGAGCTCGACTATCACGACCCGGCGGACCTTGCCGTGGCACAGCGGTTAGCGACAGACGCCGACCTGGTCATCGAGGCGTTCCGCCCCGGCGTGACCGACCGACTCGGCCTGGGCTACGACACGTTGTCGGCCGAGAGCCCCGGCCTCGTTTACACCTCGATCACCGGGTTCGGGCCCAGTGGGAAATACGCACGTCTCAAGTCCTACGAGGTCGTCGTCCAGGCAAAAACCGGCTCGATGTACGGGGCCAACCGCTCGGGCCGGGCGGGCCCGGTCGTCATGAACGTCGCCGGCGCCACGATGGCCGGCAGCCTGCTCGCCATCCAAGGCTCGTTGGTGGCGTTGCACGAGCGGCTCCACAGCGGCCACGGTCAGAAGGTCGACGCCACGATGATCCAAGGGATGCTTTCCCAGGATCCGTGGAGCTACTTCGCCCAGGTCCTGGCCCGGCTCTATCCCGATTCGTTCAGCGGCGTCGGCCAAGCACCGTCGGCGACACGGCCGGTGCCCACCACCTGGCTGACCTTCGGCCTGCTCAACGGCTACAGCGCCGACGGCCGTTGGATGCAGTTCGCCCACGCCACCCAGAAACAGTTCGCAGCCTTCGTGGACGAGCTCGGGCTCGGGTGGACCCGCTCGGACCCCGCGTGGAAGAACGCACCCGACAGCGACGATGTCGCGCTGCGCGAGCGGTGGTGGGATCTCATGCTCGAAGCAGCCGGCTCGAAGACCGTGGCCGAGTGGCAGGAGGTCTTCGACCGCAACAAGGACACGTTTGCCGAGGTCTACCGCGACGGCACGGAGTTGTTCGAGCACCCCCAGTTCGTCCACGACCAGAACATCGCCGAGGTAGAGATTCCCGGACTCGGGCGGGTACGGGAGCTCAACGCGCTGGTGAAGATGTCAGGCACCCCGAGCGACCCCACCGCGCCGCCGCCTTCGCTCGACCAGCACGCCGACGAGCTGCGCTCGCGGCCTCGACGCGCGCCGGCCCCCGCGTCGGGCACGCCGAGCGATCGGCCCCCGCTCGAGGGCACCTTGATCATCGATCTCGGCACCTTCTACGCCGGTCCCTTCGGCAGCACCATGCTGACCGACCAGGGTGCGCGGGTGATCAAGGTCGAGCCCCTGGCCGGCGACCCCATCCGGTTCAACATGCCGATCCCTGAATGGGCCAGCGTCCGGGTCACCCAGGGCAAGGAGAGCCTTGCCGTCGATGTCTTCACCACCGAGGGCAAGGCGATCGTCGAGGAGCTCATCCGGCGCGCCGACATGGTGCTGCACAGCTATCGGGGCGGCGTCGCCGAACGAATGGGGCTGGACGCCCAAGCAGCGCTCGCGCTCAACCCCGGACTCATCTACCACCACGGCCAGGGCTACGGCGTGACCGGGCCCTATTCGCGGCGACAGGCCTATGCACCGACGATCGCCGCCGGATCGGGGTTCACCCGACGCTCGGGTGGCGGCGGCCCCGAGGGCCTCCCACTCACCCTCGAGGAGATCAAGGACCAGATCGGCTTCCTGAGCGGCGCCCAAGCCGGTCTCGCCGACGGGTTCGCTGCTCTCGGGGTCGGCGTGGCCCTGGCCCTGGGTCTCGTGGCACGCGATCTGGGTCGGGGCGGTCAATCGTCGATGACGACGATGCTGGCCACGATGGGTCACGTCATGGGCGACTCGGTAATCGACTACGACGGCAAGAGCGATCCGCTCGTCACCGACCCCGGCCTCTACGGGTTCTCGGCCCTCTACCGCCTCTACGAGGCGGCCGACGGATGGGTAATCCTCTGCGTCACCGACGACCGCGAGTGGGACACGCTCGTGGCCGCCTTGTCCAACGATGCGCCGTTGGGCAGTGACCCCCGCTTCGCCGACGCGACGGCCCGCGCGACCAACGAGGCCGAGCTCATCGACATGCTCACGAGCGTGTTCACGACTCGTCCCGCGGCCGAGTGGGAAGAACGGATGCTCGGCGCAGATGTGGCATGCGTCGCGGTCGAGCCAATGCTCGGCGGACTCTCATCTGGCCTCCAGCAACCCGGGGGACTGGCCGAGCAACTCGGGATGATGACCACCGTCGAGCATCCACTCTTTGGCCAGGTACCCCGGACACGGAGGCTCTACGAGCTGTCGCGCTCGGGACAGTCCCTCGGCGCGAGTTGTCTGATCGGCCAACACACCGACGCGATCCTCGACGAGCTCGGCTACTCGGGCGAACAAATCGCCGAGCTGCGCGCCAAGGGCATCGTGGGCTGAGCCCCAACGTGCCGCGCTCCGCCCACCTAGCCGTTGAAGGGGCATCGTCCGTTCCGACAGCACATCGTCCTAAACGATAACCCTGCGTAGCACCGCACTCTTTGTGCGTGAGCGCCTCGATGCGCGAACCATGCAACAACGAACTGGACGCGACCGGGCGTGCTGGTTTTTACTGGCTAGCGTCGCGGGCACGCGTCAGCACCTTGGGTAGGAGCCTCCTCCTGTCCAAGCGCCAACCGCGCACGCAAGGTCCATGGATCCGTTCATGGTGAATCCGCAAACAGGGGCGGGCAGAGTCTTCCGATGTGTCCGCCCTGACGACGACTCGGATCAGGAGGGTTCGTGACAACCACCGAAGGAACGCCGCCGCAGGGTGGCGACCAGGCTGGCGTGTTGCTGTCGGCCAGTGACGTCACCGTTCGGTTCGGGGGTCTGCGGGCCCTGAGCGACGTGAGCGTCAGCGTCCCCAAGGGCACCATCATTGGGCTCGTCGGCCCCAACGGTGCGGGAAAGAGCACGCTGTTCGGGGTGCTCTCGGGCCTTCTCAAGCCCAACAACGGTCGGGTGCGGCTGCTCGATCGCGACGTCACCGGCACGTCGGCCCAGATGCGGGCACGCCTCGGACTCGGGCGCACCTTCCAGCAGCCCGAGCTGTTCATGGGCCTCACCGTGCGCGAGCATCTCGTGCTCGCCTACCGAGCCCGGCACGCTCGATCTCGGTTGTGGAAGGACGTCTTCACCGCGGCAAGCATCCGACGACCCGACAACGACGAGAACGAGCGGGTCGACCGACTGCTCGAGTTGCTGGAGCTCACCGAGGTGTCACACCAGTTGGCCAACGCGCTGCCGCTCGGCACCAGTCGACTGCTCGAGGTCGGACGTGCCCTCGCCTACTCCCCGCTGCTTGTCCTCATGGATGAGCCGCTGTCCGGACTCGACCGCCACGAGGCGGAGCGACTGGCCGACATGCTGCGGCGAACCGTGGCCGAAGAGCAGGTGTCGTTGCTGATGGTCGAGCACGATGTCGGCATGATCTTGAGTCTCTCGAGCTACGTCTACGTGCTCGACTTCGGAGTGCTCATCGCCCAGGGGCACCCCGACGCGATCCGCGACGACCCCAAGGTCCGAGCCGCCTACCTCGGTGACGAAGAGGTGACGGCGCGTAGCGACATTGCTCGGCAGGGAACACCAAACCCGGTGACCTGAGCACGAGGCATCCCGCCTCGCTGACTCACATCGTGAAGCGCAGCCCGCGAGCCAACCTGTCGGCGAGCTCCGGATCGCCCTCGAGGCGCACGAGGCCGCGCTCGAGGATCTCGTTCGGGTCGACGCGGCCACACGCCAAGAGCATGAAGGTCAGGAAATCGGTCGTGAGCTCCGCATCGGGATGCTCGAGGTGGTCCACCACCCGGGCGCGGCCCTCGACCACCGCCGACAGCTCGGCCGTCACCGGTCCGGTGAGCCGGATGGTGATCGACCGCCCGTCGGGCACCCCAGCTCGCTTGCCCACGATGTACCCGAAACTCGACCGGACCTGATCGAGTGCCATCTCGGCGGCCGCGCCCCCCACGTGGCCCGGCCGGTCGAGGGGAACCCGCATGTCCTGCTCGTGCACCCAGAAGTCGAAGACGCGGATCGCCATGAACCCGCCGTAGGTCTGTACCCCAACCGGCGTCCATGACGTCGCGGCAAAGTCCGCCTCGGTCATGGTGGCGAGCTCGCCTCTGCGATCCGCGAGCACCGACTCGAACTGCTCCAAGAGCTGGGCGGGCGACCAACTCCGAGCCTCGTGCATCCACGGCCCGATCCGCTCGAAAGGCGCAGGACGATCCCCGTCGGGCCGCCAACCCCGCAGTGCGACCTCTATGCCGGCAAGGTGGGCCACCACGTCGCGCACCTGCCAGTCTGGGCAGAGCGACTGAACCTCCCACTGCTCGTCGGTCAGGTCGTGGAGCAAGGCCACGACCGAGCTCTCACAGTCGAGCAAATTGTCAACCGCAGGTATCGACATCGGGATCAGGCTAGGAGCCTCCAGGCGTCACGACAACCGAACGTGGTTTCGGCTGACTCTTCCGTGCCGCAATCGCGTGTGTGAGCGACCGCGGAGTGCGAGATGGACGAGCGCCGGTTCAGCGGCAATGGACCGACACGACGTAGCTCCCTTCGGGACGAAAGGGTTGGCCGTCCCACGTCGCCCAGCGACCATCGAGGTGGAGAGCGGCGTGCACGCACACTGCGTCGTAGTCGGCGACCTGGTAGCCACGTCCGAGCTCGAAGCCCGTAATCATCCTCCCGCCCGACGCCACGTGGGCGGCGCAAGCGCTAACGAGCGCCGGACGAGGGCGAGCTCGATGGCGACGCGTCCGGTGCCACAACCCACGTCGAGCACCGAACTCGGGGCAACGGAGCGCACCAGGCTTGCCTCGCGGTGGACGTCCATCCCCGCTTGGGCCAATGCATCGAACCGAGCCTGGAATGCCTGGCCGTCCAACGGCGCCGCGACCGACAGCCGATCAGTGCTGGCCCGGCGAGCGGGGTGGGCGCCGTTCATCCCATCCGGGTGGTGGTCGACGTACCGAACCGGGCCGCAGTCAGTTCCTTGATGCCCGAGGGAGACCTCCGAGCTGCTCGTCGGTGAGGTGCCGCCAGCGCCCTCTGGGCCTCGGCGTCGCCAGCAAAGGCCGCTGCGCAACGCTCGGGCTCGGCGTTCGCCAACGCGAGGATCGCGCCTGCCGCACCGAGCAGCCCCGCTTGGAGCAGAAGGGCAGAGGAGCCGACGTACAAGGGGGACGACCACGTGTCGAGGGTCTCGAGCAAGCGGTCGGCCGATCCGCTCGAGTCCTTGCATCCGGCGATGGGCAACGAGTGGAGCATCTCGACGGGAATGCCCGGGGCGGAGACCGACGGGTAGTGGTAGCCGAGCACCGGCGTCTCACCGGCCACCCGAGCCACCGACTCGTAGTAGGGGCGTACGTCGGCGCTCCCCGGCGGAGACAGGACGAGAACGGCGTCGGCGCCCTCGCCACACGCAGCTCGGGTCAGCTCGTTCGCCTGGCGCGCCGAGGGCGCGCCGGTCCCCACCAGTACCGGGATCGACCCCACGGGCACCGCCTTGCGCACCGCCCGGACGAGCTCGACACGTTCATCACTGGACAGCGATGCCGCTTCGCCAGTCGATCCGGCCACCACCACGGCTTGCACACCGAGCTCGACCATTCGAGCGGCATGTTCGACCGTCGCCTCGGCATCCAGCCTGCCGTCGTCGCCGAACACCGTGATCAGCGCCACACCCACGCCGCCGAACACGCCTCCTTGACTCACGGCGAGCAACCCTATCGGGGCCCCAGCACCTGGCCCCCACCCAGCGCGTTTGCGTCGGTGGCCACAAGCGCCGCGGTGGTTGCCGAACGGATGAGGCAACTGGCCTCGCCGTGCTCTCGCTCAGAGCTTCTGGAGGAACGTCACCCCATCGCCGATGGGAAGGAGCACTACCCGCATCCGGGGATCGGCCACGACCTGGTCGTTGAATGAGCGGATCGCCACCACTGACTCGTCATCGACCTTGGCGTCGATGACCCGTCCCGCTTGGAGCGTGTTGTCGGCGAGCAGGAGGCCCCCGCCTCGAAGCCGGGGCACGATCTCCTCGTAGTAGGCGCGATAGCTGGTCTTGTCCGCATCGATGAACGCGAGGTCGAACTGCTCCTCGAGGGGCAGTGACCGCAACGTCTCGACCCCGGGGCCCAGGCGCAGCTCTATGCGATCCGCGACGCCTGCCCGCTCCCAGTACTCGCGGGCGATCGCCGTCCACTCCTCGCTGACATCGCAGCACAACAGGCGCCCTTCGGGTCCCATCCCCCGGGCCACGGCCAGCGCCGAGTACCCAGTGAAGGTGCCCACCTCCACCGCGCGCCGCGCCCCCATCGCCCGAGCGATGATCTCCATCAAGACGGCCTGGTCATCGCCAATCTGCATCCCGGCGGCCCGCCCGGTCCGCTCGCGGGTGACGTCTTGGAGGGCGACTTGCACGTCGTCGGGACCGCTCGAGTGCGCCGACGCATACTGCGTGATGGCATCATCGATGAACCTGCTGCGCGTTCGAGCAACCATTCCTGCCTCCCTCAGTGCCAGGCGCTACCGTCGTGAGCGCTCAGTGCGTCGTTGACATAACGATATATCACTAGTACGCTGACATATCGTTCACAGGGCGTCAAGGTGCACGGAGGACCGACGGTGCACGCGAGCCAGCACGGCAGAGCAACGGGGCACGGCTACGAGCCGACCGTGGGCCGCCGCACCACAGCGCCAGGTGGCCGCATGCGCCGTGGCGACATCCGTCCGCTCCTCGTCAAAGCGCTCGCCGTCGGGGGACCGGGGCACGGCTACGAGCTCATGCGCCGGCTCGAGGAGCTGAGCGGAGGTCTCTGGCGCCCGAGCCCAGGGTCGGTCTACCCCACCCTGCAACTCCTCGAGGACGAAGGCGTGGTTCGCTCCACCGACGCCGATGGCCGACGCGTCTTCGCGCTGACCGACGCAGGCACCGCCGAGGCCGCCGCGGTCGGCCCGGAGCTCCCCTGGGACGACGCCGCAACGGGAACCGAGCAACGGGCCCTCCAGACCGAGTTGCGTCAGCTACTCCTGGCGGTGCGCCAAATCGGCGTGGCCGGGGACGAGAACGGTCTGCAACGAGCAACCGCCCTCGTGCGCGAGGCGCGTCAGGCGATCTATCGCATCCTGGCCGACAGCTGACGTCGCTCGCTACAGCGCGTGGTGTCGACGCATGGGTTCACGTTGTCCCCGCGTCGTCGATCACCGCAGGCGACGCGCGCGAGGCAGCGAATCGCGAGAGTTCAACTCGGCCGCCCTGATTCGTCAAGTCCTCAGAATCCCAACGACGCCCAGCTGGACGACGCTGTGCTCGTGGAGGCGAAGCGGGCCGAGCACGGCGACGACGAGCTCAGTCGCCAGCCGGCGCCCGCAGCCCCGTTCGGCGCGTTCCCGAGCGGGCTGGACGAGTCATTGCTGTCACTAACTGCCCAACACGTTCCGGAGGCCGACCATGTCACGACCATGAGTTGCTGCCCGTCGCCGCTCACTTGGAGCGACACTCGGTGCGAATTGTGCGAGGCGGTGGTCGCTCCGACGAACGTGAGCTTCGGCTCATCGTGCTCGAGTTTCTTGATCAGTGCGCGAGTCGGGCGGTACGAACCGTTGCGGTTCAAGGCATAGAACGACTTGGCCCCAATGACGGTGTTCACCAGGTTCGTCTGCGCCACGCTGTCGTCGGCTGCCGCGTCGGCGACGGGGCGGCTCGCCCCCGCAACGGTTGGGATGGCCACGGCCACCAGGATCAAGCCCAGAGCGGTCGCCACGGGCACGGACACCGTTCGCCAGATCACCCTCCGCAACGCTGATCGTGCTGCGGGTACGTCGGACTGGGCGCCGTGGGTCACCTGGGAGTCCGGAGGCATCCGGGCAGACTAGCCCTAGGCATCCCGCCCGTCGGCGCAGGTCAACGATGTCTCCGCCGCAGCGACCACCCCGTCATCGGCCTGCCCGCTCGATCCGCTCCCTGGGCAGGGTCGGCCGGGGAAATTATCGTCGTCTTAGCGGGGCACCCCTCTGCCTCTTAGGTGGAGCTGATTGTCTGGCGACATGGCTCCAGACCCTTCCCCTCGCTGCCCCGAGAACCACCTCCTCACCTCTACGACGACGCCCGGATGGGACCTGGACGGAACGTGGTACAAGACGCTCATGCGCTGTGGACACTGCGTCGATTCCTTCGGCCTTCGACCTGACGGCACGGTGCATCTGGCGTTTCCGATGGCCGATCCTTCTTCGACCGACGCCATGCGCTCCACGCCGACAGGTCGCTTCAGACCGATCTTCTGAGCGCGAGCGCGCCTCGTCGCTGTCCCCAGCCCCGAGGCAGTGCCACGCCGAGCCCCACGGATCGCTCAGGCGCCAACATCGGAGACCAAGCTCGGTCGGGGCGCCTCGATCGTCAAACCACCCTCGAGGGTGGCGCGCCACGCCCAGCCCCACGGTGCGGGTGAGGAGCATTCCCAGCGCCATGAGAATGAGCGCACCGGTGATGGCCGCGGTAGTGACGCCGTGGCGACCTATCCAGTGGCCAAGTCCGAGGTCGAACCCGTGGATCGCACCGGCCCGCACCGCCAGTCGCCGCGACTACTCCACGTCGAGCAGCTCGGTCCCCAAGTCGACAAACTGGGTTCTGGGCACGGTGGCCAACTGATCGAACCAGCCGAGGGCTCGCCCGATTCACACCGATGAGCGCACACACGACGATCTCGGCGCGAAGTTGCGCGTCGTTCACCCCCTTTTGGGTCATGTCGGCGACCATCGGGTCCACCAAACGCGGGGCCATGTGGCCCTGGGCGGCGGCTCGGATTTGGTCGGAGGTGTCCGAGCAGATCAGGGCCTGCACGACCGGGCCGAGCCCGTGCGCGTCCATGCGGGCGACGAGCGCGTCCGCCATGTCGGCTAGTCCCTCGGACTCCGCGCGGGGTTGGTCGCCAAGAGCCTCACCCACCAGGGTGGCGATGTAGGGATCGGCCTTGCTACCCAAGTAGCGAGCGATCAGAACGTGATCGACACCCGCGTGCTCACCGATGTCACGGACTGTCGTGCCGTCGAAGCCACGTTGGCCGAAGAGCGACGGACACCAGCACCGCCAGCCTCGACCGCTCCCGCCAGGCTGGAGCGGTCGAGGCGGATGCAGATGTCGCGGGCGCCCTAGCGGACATGGAGATCGCCTGTCCTCCGTCGTGTCACCAGTTGGTGACAGCAACTGGAGACAGGCCGACAGGGACTCACCACCCTCCGAGCGACCACCCGCGCGCCCAGATCGTGGCCAGCCCCGCTCGTCGTGAGGGTTCGTCGCCGAAGGTGTGGCATTTCATTGACGTGCACGTTAGGTTTGGCGAGGTAGCGGCGCATTGGCGCTCGTGACACTGCCAACGTGGCGCTGCCCGCTCGGGCTGGAACGCCTCCACACAACCGCCACGACTACCCGCCACCAAGACACAGCAGCCACCTCAAAGCAAAGGACGCTCACCATGGAATTCCTGACCCTCGGTCGCTCGGGCCTCCACGTCTCTCGGGCGTGTCTCGGAGCCATGATGTTCGGCCACAGTTCGACCGCGCCGTGCGACGAGGCGGACGCTCGCCGCATCATCGATGCCTTCCTCACCGGCGGCGGCAACTTCATCGATACGGCCAACCGCTACACCGGCGGCGAGTCCGAAGAGGTTGTCGGTCGCGCCATCATGAATCGGCGCGACGAGGTCGTTTTGGCCACCAAGGGGTTCGGACCCATCGGCGAAGGGCCCAACGACATGGGCCTGGGCCGCAAATACCTCACCCGGGCCCTCGAGGGAAGCCTCCGTCGGCTCGGCACTGACTACATCGACGTCTATCAGTGCCACCAGCCCGACCCCGACACACCAATCGACGAGACCATGGCCACACTCGACGGCTTTGTCCAATCGGGCAAGGTTCGCTACATCGGCTGCTCGAACTGGACGGGCTCACAGATCGTCGAGGCCCAGTGGGCAGCAGACAAGATTGGCGGCACGCCCTTCGTGAGCCTCCAACCCCGCTATTCGCTGACCGCCCGGAAAATCGAAGAGGACGTGCTACCCGCCTGCCAGCGGCACGGGCTCGGGACCATGATCTACAGCCCGCTCGGGGGCGGCGTTCTCACTGGCAAGTACAAGCGCGGCGAGCAGCCACCCTCCGACAGTCGGGCGGCCCGAGGCGGCTTTTGGGCGGGGATGCTCGACGACCAGAGCCTCGACGCGGCCGACGAGGTCGGCAAGATCGCCGCTGAGCTCGGGACCACCTCGACCGCCGTGGCCATCGCCTGGGTGCTGGCCCGACGGGGCGTGACGTCGGTCATCATCGGTCCGCGTACCTTCGATCAGTACCAGCAGAACATGGAGGGGTTCGATCTCCAGCTCGAAGCCTCGGTGGTCAAGCGGCTGAGCGACGCCACCCGCTGGGCGCGCTAGGCCCGGCCGCCCGGATCACCCGCATCACTCCCCACCGACCGGACGGTTCGGCTTCCGCCGTCCGCCTCCCGCCACCGGCGAGGTCACTGGCCGGCGCCAGCTCTCAGGGTTCCACGACGACATCGCTTGGGTCCTTGTCGGTGCGAAGTCCCCGCCACGACGGATGACGAAGATGACCATCCTTCGTCCACTCGCCATATTGGACTTCGCCGACCACCTCGGGCCGGACGAAGTGCGCCAGCGAGGTCTCCGCCGGGCTGAGCCGGCCCACGAACGGGCTCCGGTCGGTACCGAGCGGGGTTAGGATCTCGAGCAGCTCGCGGCGAGTCGTCTCGGAGAAACCGGTGCCGACCTTGCCGGCGTAGGCCAGGCCGCCATCGGTCGGTATACCGAGCAGTAGTGCTCCGAGGCTGCCCTCGCGACTTCCTTTACCAGCGGTCCACCCCCCGATCACCACCTCTTGGGTGCGGAAGTTCTTCACCTTCACCCAGTCACCGTTGCGTTGCCCGGGCAAGTAGTGCGAGCCGCGTCGTTTGGCCACGACCCCTTCGAGCGCGCGCTCCATGGCGACGGCGAGGACGTCGGCGCCACTGGTGTCGCGAAATGAAGGCGGCACGGCGAACGTGTCGCCCGCGAGCTTCAGCGACTCGAGCAGGGCGCGCCGTTCGTCGTAGGTGCGGCCGAGAAGCGAATGGCCCTCGAGGTACAGCAGGTCAAAGGCGAGGTACCTCACGGGCACGTCCCTGGCGCGCCGCGCCACGAGCGACGTGGAGCCGACATGGAGCCGCTGTTGGAGACGGCCGAAGCTCGGATGCCCCTCGGCGTCAAACGCGACGATCTCACCGTCAAGGATGGCCGAGCGCGAGCCGAGGAACTCACCGAGCGCGCGCAGCTCGGGGAACGATGCAACCAAGTCCTTGTCGTTGCGACTGAGTGCACGGACCCGTCCACCGTCCACCAGGACGATGGCCCTCACCCCGTCCCACTTGAACTCGTAAGACCATCCTTCGTCGTCCGCCGGCAGCGACCCGGCCATCGCAAGCATCGGGGAGATCCACTCGGGCATGGGCTCGAAGTCGTCGGGCGCCGGGTCCATCCGGTGAACCATCCAGTTCTTCCCCTTTGTGTGGAACAGCACGTAGCGCCCATTCACCCGCCGACCGTGCAAGACGATCTTGACCTCGCGGTCGGTCCACTTCTCCAGATCGTAAGTGCCGTGATCCCAAATACCGACTTGACCCCCGCCATATTGACCTTTGGGGATGTCCCCCTCGAAGCTGCCGTAGTCGAGCGGATGGTCCTCGGTCTGGACCGCAAGGTGATTGGTAGCGGGCGTCACGGGTAGGCCCTTGGGGAGTGCCCAGGACGCGAGCACACCGTCCCGCTCCAAACGGAAATCCCAATGCAACGCTCGCGCATGGTGCTCCTGGACGACGAAGGTTGGCGCGCCAGAGCGCACCGGACCCCCACTTGGTACATCGCCCGTCGGTTCGGGAGTCTTCGCCGGGTCTCGCTTCGCCCGATACGTGGACAGGTCGCGTCCCACCTCCCTATCATTCCCCAACGGCCCCGGCCCACACCCGCGCGATGTGCGCCGGTGACTGGCACGCCGTTCAGGACAGTTGGGTCGTCCCGGGAACCAATCGGCCGCGTGACCCGTCGGAGCGTCGGCTCGATGGCATCATTCGGCGGTGCGTCGCCTGGTACCCCTCGGCCTGGTGGGTCTGGTGGGTCTGGCCATGGCACTCGGGCTCGGATTGGGCTTGGCCGCAGCGCCGGCGCGCCGAAGCGTGGCCGCCCAGCTCACCGGGCCGATCTCTGCACCGGGGGGACCTTTCCTCGTCGACGGACAGGGCCGGGTGGTCATCCTCCACGGCGTCGACGCGGTCTACAAGCACGCACCCTTCGAGCTCTACGACGCGCCGGGAAAACCGTGGAATTTCTCAGACGCCGACGCGGCGATGATTGCCTCGCTGGGCTTCGACGTCGTTCGACTCGGCATCGTCTGGGCCGGGCTCGAACCGGGCACCGGTGGACCCGACGAACCGGCCATCTGCACGCCAGGGACGCCCCGCAGCGCGCCCCTGCTGAGCACGCACGTCCTCGACGCCTACCTCGCTCGGGTCAAGCAAACGGTCGACCTCCTCGGGAGATACCACATCTACACGATGCTCGACATGCACCAGGACCTCTACAGCCAGGTATTCGGGGGGGAAGGAGCTCCGCCCTGGGCCGTCTGCACCAATGATCTGCCGGTGGTCCATCCTCCTGGGCGGTGGTCGAGGGTGTATGGCACCGCAGCGCTGCAGGTGGCCTTCGAGCACTTCTGGAACAACGACGTCGTGGGGAACCTTCAAGGGCGGTACGACGCGGTCTGGTCCGCGGTCGCCTCCTATTTCGCCCACGATCCGTGGATCGTGGGCTACGACCCGTTCAACGAACCCTTCTCCACCTCGGTGCTCAGCGTCGGTCACCATCAGCTCGACGCTCAGATCGAATGCTTCTACACCGGAACAGCCCATCCGGGCGAAGCACTCGACACCGAGCGAACGGTCACGTGCCCGCCCGACGATCCCCGCGAAGGAGTCATACCGTCGATCCTCGCCGCGGACCCACATCATCTGATCTTCTACGAGCCGGACATCTTCACCAAACGCGGCGCCCCCAACTACGTGGGCGCGATGGACTTCGCGAACCTCGTGCTGAACTTCCACAACTACTGCGGACATCGAAGCCCGGTCACGGGTGATCCGACCAATCTCGGGGCATGCGTCAGCCACGAGCTGCACACCATGTCGGTGCGCGCGCTCGATCGCACCCAGCTCGGGTCGCCACAGCAGCCTGGCGGCCCGGCCATCTTCATGAGCGAGTTCGGGGCGACCAGCAGCAGCGCGTTGCTCAACGCCGTCACCGCGGGCGCCAACGACAACCTGCTGGGATGGACGTACTGGGCGTGGAAGTACTATCGGGACCCCACGGGAAGCTCCCACGAGGCGCTGGCCCGTGCCAACGGGACGCTGAAGCCGACGGCGGCCGCACTTGCCCAAACCTACGCCGAGGCGATCGCCGGCACTCCCACTTCGATGACGTTCGACCCTCGAACCGCAGCCTTCAGTCTCAGCTACGTCGCGAACGACGCCGTTCGCGCACCGACGGTCGTCTTCGTTCCCATCAAGTACCACTACCCCAAGGGATACTGCGCCACGGCGTCGGGAGCCTCGATCGTCTCGGCGCCGGGCGCCGCTCACCTCAAGGTCCTCAACGTCCCGGGCGCGTCGACGGTCACGGTGAACATCCGATCCGGGTCGTGTTCGTGAGGCGAGCTGCCCGAGGACCACGTCAGCGAACCCACATCCGCGAGGAGCGCAGACCCCTCACTCTCGAGAACGCTCGACCAACCGGACGCCGAGGGCAAACCCAGGGTCAGTCCGCCCGACGATACCTGCGGGCACCATTATCTTGGGGTCGATGCGGAGTTGACGCAGATTCGGTGGTCGCCACGGCGATCCACAAGGGGAACCCGCGGACCCACGGGGCAGCAGAAACTAACGCGCTCTCCTGCACCCTGGTCAGATCCGCGCCCACCTCTGAATCGTCGGCAAGAGCACGCCAGCCCTCTGGCTCGAACGATGTCTTGGCCGCCACCTGGTACACCAGTTGAACAGCCTCGTCCCCGTCGACCAGCATTGACAGGCGGGACTTGGCGGCGGGGCAACCGGGGCACTTCGGGCTCGCACGTCTCGCACTCGTCGAGCGTCAGGTGGTTCGTCCCCGGTCGAATGCAGTCTGGCGCCGCGGGTGACTACGGTCTTGGCGGTGGCCGCGCCCGTCTCCGATCTCCAACTCCTGGCTCGAGTGGGTGTCGGGTTCGGTCTGTCCTACCTACTGGGCTACGAACGCCAGCTCCGAGGCTCCCTCGCCGGTGACCGCACGTTCGCCGTCGTGGGTACGGCGGCCACCGCTGTCACCGCCGTGGCCGCCGTCAACGCCCCCCAGGCCGTCGCCGGGGTCTTGACGGGCATCGGGTTCATCGGGGCCGGGGTCGTGTTCAAGGGACGCTCCGGATCGGTTCACGGGATCACCACGGCCGCCACTCTCTTTGGCGTCGCTGGGATGGGCATCGTCACCGGGTACGGCTACCTCATCGCGGCAGTCGTGATTGCTGCGGCGTTCCTCGTGATGCTCGAACTGCCGAATCTGCCGTTGCTCAAGCGCATCGACGCCCGCACCTACGCCCCGCGGTTTCTCAACGACCCCGATCTGTCCGCCCCCCATGACTCCACCGCGAAGCTTACTCGGACCGACGGAGCGCCTCCTCGAGAAGCACCACAATGACCAGCACAACAACGAGGAGCATGTGGTGCGGCCGACCTGATCGATTTCCGGGCGACGGCGACGCTTGGAGCCCTTGCGCGCCCAAATCCGCTCGAGTTCCTGGCCCTTGCCCACTTCGCCACTCGAACACGTCGGAGGCTCTTCCCCCCCAAGGGGGCGCGCCTGATTGATCGCCAACGGACTCGCCACGGTCTTGTGATGAGGATCCCCGCAAATGAGCAAAATGGCGCATGACGTCCTCACCTGGGCTTCGCCCACACTGAACAGCGTCGAGGAGTCGAGGCCGCGGTACGGGGGTGGCCAGCGCCCCGACCATTTGCGCTTGCCGTGACCGGCCCGGTGCCATAGGTTCAGGGCGGCTTCGGGGACGTGAGGGGGAACCGTGGGAAGACTCGACGGCAAGGTGGCGTTCATCACCGGCGCGGGCAGGGGGCAAGGTCGGAGCCACGCGGTCAGGATGGCCGAAGAGGGCGCGAACATCATCGCCATCGACATCTGTCACGACATCCCCTCGAACCCCTACCCGATGAGCAGCCCCGAGGATCTGGCCGAGACAGCCAAGCTGGTCGAGGCTACCGGCCGCGGGATCGCCACCGCCCAAGCCGACGTCCGTGACCGCGCCGGTTTGGAGGGCGCCCTCAACAAGGGAATCAGCGAGTTCGGCCGGCTCGACATCGTCGTCGCCAACGCCGGCATCCTTCCGTCGGGTGAGACGGTCAGTAGCGCGCGGGACTTCCAAGACGCCATCGACGTCGACCTGGTCGGGGTGATGAACGCGGTGTCAGTCTCGCTTCCGGTCATCGCTGACGGCGGCTCGATCATCGTGACGGGCTCGACCGCGGGAATGATGCCCAACACCCTTCGGGGTGGAAGCACCGGCGGGTCCGGCTACGTCTTCGCCAAGCAGATCCTGATCCCCTACGTCGAGCAGATGTGCTTGCACCTCGCCTCGCGGATGATCCGCGTGAACGGGGTCCACCCGACGAACTGCAACACCCACCTGATCCATAACAAGGAGATCTACGCGCTGTTTCGACCCGACCTCGAGACGGTCACCCGCGAGGACTTCATCCCGGCGTCGACTGCCTTCCAGGCGATGCCCATCCCGTGGGTCGAGCCGGTCGACATCTCCAACCTCATGGTCTTCTTGGCCTCGGACGAGTCCCGTTACATCACCGGACAGCAGATCAGGGTCGACGCAGGCTCGTTGCTCAAGTTCCCCAACGGACCAGGCTGATCCCAGGTGGGCACGGCAGCGCTCGACCAGACACAGCAGCGCTCGGCGATGGCAACGACCGACCGCATCTGAGCTGACCTGAGCGCGACTGTCGGCGGTTGGTGACACCATACGGGCAGCCCGCCAGCCACCTTTGGCTCCTGACTCCGAGCGTCGTAGCGAGCTCCCTGGGGTCCACCCATCGGCCAGCGAAGACCGAGCCGGGCTGCAACGATAGGGACTAGAGGTCTGACGGCGACCAGCCGTCGGGAGAGGTAGGGGGTAGTGGCATGCGGCTGGACGGAAAAGTTGCCATCGTCACCGGAGCAGGTTCGGGAACCGGGCCGAACCAGGGCATCGGGAAGGCGTTTGCCAAGGCGTTCTTGACCGAAGGGGCCAAGGTCGTCGTCGCCGAGATCGACGAGACC
This sequence comes from uncultured Acidimicrobiaceae bacterium, assembly GCA_963794215.1. Taxonomy (GTDB): domain Bacteria; phylum Actinomycetota; class Acidimicrobiia; order Acidimicrobiales; family RAAP-2; genus DATKRB01. The sequence goes on from CAWCCQ010000001.1 coordinate 780,206, forward strand.
CGGGGCAAGGAGGTCGTGAGCGACCTCGGTCCGTTGGGTGATCTTTCGTTCGTGTCCGTCGACGTGACCGACCAGGACAGCGCCGACGCGCTGGCGGCGGAGGTCGTCGATCGTCATGGACAGATCGACATTCTCGTCAACAACGCCGGCATCTACGGTGACATGGGCCGAGTCATGGAGGCCGTGGCTGGCGAGGCCGATCCGAGCTGGACCTTCTTACAGAAGGTCATGGACGTCAACATGTACGGTCCGTGGATCATGAGCCGGGCGGTCGTGCCCACCATGATGGGGCGACGCGCCGGACGGATCGTGAACATCTCCTCGGACGCGGCGTTCTTGTACCGCGGTGGGTTCCCCGAAGGCAGCACCGACCTTCCCAACTTCGCCTACGGCTGGTCGAAGTGGAACCTGGTCGGGCTGACCAACTTCATGGCCGCGGCACTCGGGCCGCACGGGATCACGGTCAACTGCATCTGCCCGGGCATCACGATGAGCGACGCCACCCGGATCGGCATGGGACAGGGTGAGGCAGGCAAGACCCCGGCCGATGTCATGACCCAGAACGAGACCGCGCTCAAGCAGAAGCTGGATCCGGGCGACATCGCCAACGCTGCCCTCTTCCTCGTCTCGGCGGAGGGGTCAATGATCACCGGGCAGACCCTGTCGGTCGACGCGGGGCTGGTCATCGGCCGCTGACCGTCGGTCCGGTCCAGACTCGCCGCAGCGTTCCTCGCAGACACCCGGGTAGCGGCCCCGACCAGTGCTGATCCCGGACCTTCTCCGGGTGCGCCCAGACAAGGGGGATTTTCAATGGCCGAGTTTCCGTTCGGACTGGAAGGAAGGGTGGCGATCGTCACCGGGGGTGGGACGGGAATCGGCACGGCGTCGGCGAGGCTGCTCGCCAGTTTCGGGGCCGATGTCGTGCTCGCCAGCCGCAAACTGGAGAACCTCGAGCGAGCAGCAGCCGAGCTCAAGACACAGACCGGACGGTCGATCCTCGCGGTCCAGACGGACGTACGCGACGAGTCCTCAGCCCTCGCGATGGTAGAGCGGACCATCGAAGAGCTCGGCCGAGTGGACGTCCTCATGAACAATGCTGGGGGAAGTTACATGTTCCCCTTCCTCCAAACCCCCGTCGACCGGTACGACAACAACATGGACCTGAACCTGCGCGGACCCTACGTGTTGACCCAGGCTGTCGCTCCCCACATGATCCGCCAGGGCGGCGGCTCGATCATCAACATCTCGTCGGGGGCGGGGATCGCTGGGGTGCGCGGCGGTGCGGTCTACAGCTCCGCCAAGGCAGGGCTCCAGATGCTCACGCGAGTCGTTGCGAACGAATTGGGTCGCCACCACATCCGCTGCAACTGCATTGCAGTGGGCGGCGTGGCTTCCGAAGGGGCGCTCCGCTCATGGGCCCGGTTCGGTCAGACTCCTGAGTCGGTAGGGAGACGGGTACCGCTGGGACGCGCGGGCCAGCCCGAGGACATCGCGTGGGGGGTCTTGTACTTCGCGACGGACATGTCGGCTTGGGTGAGTGGCCAGACCCTCGCCATCGATGGGGGCCCGACCATGGGAGGCCTCTCCGACGACGACGAAGAGGAACCGGCCTAGCCGGCGGGCGGTTCCATTTCAGAATCCCATCCATCGGCCCACTGGGTCACGCGGCGCGCCCGGCGATCGGACTCGGGTCACGGTTGGGGCGGCGTCATCGTGGCGTGCAGCTTGACCGCGCGCATGACCGGGGCAGTTTCGATGTGGACCAGCCCCTCGAGCGCGGCAAGTTCGACGCTCAGGTAGTCGTAGAGCGAGCGGTCGCTCTCACAGGCCAAGGAGGCGACTAGGTTCGTCGCTCCGGTGGTGGCGGCGACGAAGGGCATCTCGGGCCGACCGGCCAAGGCCTCCCCTATCTCGCGCAGCTTTGCAGGTACCACGGACATCCAGAGGAGAGCCTGAGAGTGAATCCCAGCCGCATCGAAAGCGAAGTCCAGGTCGAAGACGAGGACCCCGGAGGCGATCAGCTCCTCGATGCGCCGTCGGACGGTCGACTCGTGCCAGTGGGTGCGCACCGCCAACTGCCGGAAGGGCGCGCGACCGTCTTCGGCGAGCGCTTGGATGAGGGGCCAGTCCGCGTCCTGCAGCCTGGCCGTCGGCCGGTCGGTCGACAGCCTTGTTGGTGTCGGTGGACGGAGCTGCTCGATCTCCTCGGGGCTGAGGCCGCTCGCCCCGGGTGGGGGCGATGATCCGGTCGTAAACAGGTGGAGCAGGCAGTAGGCGTCGAGGGCGACGATCTGCCGTCCGACCGCAAGCTGGCCGAGAAGCAGCGGCGTGCGCTGCGCGTCGTCGCGGGAGTGGATCGTGCTGACGATCTCGGTTCCCCCCGAGGTCAGCTGCACCCAGGCGGTGTCCGGGCGCTGGGCGAGCTCAGCAGCAATAGCCGGTGCGGTGCCCGGCGTGCAACGGATGCGCACAGCCCAGTCGGACTGTCCGAGCCGTTGGGAATCGAGCTGGCCGACCACCCGCAGCACTCGTCCCTCGAACAGTCGGCGGTAGCGACGAGCGATGGTCTGCTCGGAGGGTCCGAGGACCTCGGCCAACCGGGTGAACGACGCCCGAGGGTCCACATAGAGAGCCTGGATGATCCTGCGGTCGAGCCCGTCCAACGTGATGGATCCCACACGAATGATCGTAGTTCGCGGAGCCTGCAGGCAGATTTCCGCAAAACCGCGGCGGCATCGCCGACAAGACGGCAGGCTGTGGGTCATGGACAAGAAGTGGTGGACCTTGATCGTGGTGTGCGCCGCGACGTTCATGCTGCTGTTGGACGTCACCATCGTGATCGTCGCCCTGCCGACGATCCAGTCCGCACTGCATACGAGCTTCAGCGGCGTGCAGTGGGTCGTCGACGCATATGCCCTCACCCTGGCGTCGGTGTTGCTCACCGCCGGTTCGCTGGCCGATCGCTACGGACGCCGGCTGCTGTTCACCATCGGCCTGATCGTCTTCACCCTCGGCTCGCTGCTCTGTGGCGTGGCGCAGTCGTCGATCATGTTGATCCTGTCGCGTAGCGCCCAGGGGATCGGCGGGGCGATCCTCTTTGCTACCTCCCTAGCCCTTCTGGCCCAGAGCTTCCAGGGCAAAGAGCGAGGAATGGCCTTCGGGGTTTGGGGCGCGGTCACCGGGGTGGCCACCGGTCTCGGACCGGTGCTGGGCGGGATCATCACCACCGGCATTAGCTGGCGGGGCATCTTCTTGGTCAACCTGCCGATCGGCGTGGCCGCGCTGGCGGTCACCCGGTGGCAGGTGGAGGAGTCCAAGACGCCGCAGGCCGCCCGACCGGACTGGGCCGGTTTCGCCACGCTCACCGCCGGGTTGGTGAGTTTGGTCTACGGCCTGATCCGGGCCGGCGAGATTGCCTGGAGCGACAACGGGGTAATCATCTGTCTCGTCCTGGCCGCCGTGTTCTTGGCGGCGTTCGTGGCCGTCGAACAGCGTGCGGACCACCCGCTGTTCGACCTGTCGCTGTTCCGCATCCCCACCTTCAGCGGCGGCCTGGCGGCCGCCTTTGCCATGAACGGCTCCCTCTTCGCCGCGCTCTTGTACCTCGTGCTCTACCTCCAGGACGACCTCGGGTACTCCGCACTGCAAACGGGCCTGCGCCTGCTGCTCATCAGCGGGGTCACGCTTGTGTCGGCCACGATCGCGGGGCGGCTCAGCACCCACATGCCCGTGCGCTGGCTCATCGGGCCCGGCCTCGCACTGGTCGGAGTTGGTCTGCTGCTCATGACCGGGCTGAACGGGACCAGTTCGTGGACGTATCTGATCCCCGGCTTCGTGGTGGCCGGCCTCGGCAGCGGCATGGTCAATCCGCCGCTGGCGTCGACGGCTGTTGGGGTGGTTCCACCCCAGCGCTCGGGCATGGCCTCGGGGGTCAACACCACGTTCCGTCAGATCGGCATCGCCACCGGAATCGCCGCCTACGGGTCGATCTTCGCTTCCTCGCTGCGCCACAACCTCGGGCACGCGCTCATCGGCACACCGGCACTACATCCGTACCTGCCCAAGGTCGCCACCGCCATTCAGCAAGGCGACGCCGCTAGGGCAATCGGGGCGGTGCCCGACCCGCTCCGGGCACCGCTCGGCGTCGCCATCCACTCGAGCTTCGCCAGCAGCCTCGACCTGGTGCTCGCCGTCAGTGCTGGCTTGGCTCTGGTGGGCGCGATCTGTGCGCTCCTGCTCATCCGCTCGCGCGACTTCGTGCCTACGTTCGCACCGCCACCCGCCGCTCCAATCGACACCGAGCAGACGGCAGGGACCGCAGCGTCGGCGCAGTCGGGGGCGTCGGTAGGGTCGGCGGGCTCGACGGGGTCGCACGTTCCCCTGGACCCCGCCGAGACGTAGGCCGTCGGCGAGAGGCAGTCCTAGCCACCGGGGATGATGAACGGTACCGACACGGCGCCACCGGCCACGGGCTCGTGCTCGCGTCGCTCGAGGTCCCGATCAAAGACCCGGGTCACCGAATTGCCGGACAGGTCCTCGAGCACCGGGTCGACGAGCAGGCGCGCCGGGCCTGGGATCCAGGGGTCGTCGGGTACGAAAGACCACGAGCCCTCACCGACGGCGATCGCCGCGGCGCCGCGGTGCGCCGTGCCCTCTGGCCCGACCACGGTCAGGCAATCTTCGAGGAGGGCGCGGTCGAGCGGCCGGCCGAACGCCACCACCAAAGGCCGGCGACCCTCGGCAGCAGGGATCGTGAGCGCCCAGGCTGCCGGCTCCACGCGGCTGCGGAGGTCCGGACCGATCTCGTAACGCTGGCGATACTCCCCCACCAGCGGACGGCCCGCCGCATCAAGCAAGCCGCGCTCGACGACCAGAACCACCGCGGTGCCCTCCTCCAAGGGGTACCCGGCCTCTTCATGGGGCGCGAGCCCCTGCTTGATCCGGGCGGGGTCAAGCAGCACCGTGAGGCGGCGCCGGCTGCGATCCCACAGTTCGAAGTCCATTGGAGAGAAGGCCCCCTCGATCGGTGCACCGGTGCCGGCACGCTCGAGCCGCACGTGCCGGGCCGCCAGCCCTTCGCTCATCGGCGCCGAAAACCTGAGGTAGAACCGCAGTGCGTTGCGGGGTAGCACGCTTGTGGTGGGCGCGATCTGGATGACTTCGGTCGTCGGGGTACCACCGATGCCCGGGCGGGTGATGCGCAGGACGACCGGGCCACCGCTGAGCACGGGTTCACGGATCACCATGGCGTACGCGGTGCCAGCCACGAAGGGGAACTGAGGCGAAAAGCGGATCTCCCCACGCCCGACGCGATAGCGCCCGGGCATCGCCTGCAGGAGGTTCGAGCGCCCGGCGGCATCGACCACCTCGGCCGGCATGACCCGCAGCGCCCTCGCCAGATCCGCATCCGAACGAGGGCCCAATTGGGCCATCACGTCCGGTGACAGCCCGCGCAGCACCAGACAGTCGGCGCCATCATGCATCGCCCAGGCGAGCGAAGGCATCGCCCTGGCGCCCCGGCGTTACAGCGAGGCCGTCTTGAGCGAGCGCAGGTGGCGCTCGCCGCTCTCGTCGCGTTGCAGAGCCAGCACGTAGGTGCCGTTGAGGTTGGCTAACCGGCTCACCCCGCGCAGGGACTCGAGCTGCCGGGGCACCCCCACCGGGGCCTGCGGCTCGGTGAGCGCCGGCTGGGTGTCGATGTCACGACAGGCGATCTTGATGAGACCGTGGTTGCTATTGGACACGAGGAGGAACTCATCGTCGTCCTGGCTGAACGACACCATGTCGAGGGGCTGGTTCATGGCGCCGAGCTCGGCCACCGTTCGCCCGGTGGCCTTGGTGCCGACGGCCAGTTCGGCCAGCGGGAAGTGCACCACCGGCGTACAGGTGTAGCTGGCCAGGATGCTGCGGCCGTCCTCGTACGGCACGAAGGTCTTGATCGGCGCCGCCGTCTCCCATTTGCCGTGCGACACGTGAAAGATCTCGAGGCTGTTGTCGTCCATGTCCCCGGTGAAGGGGAACGGGATACGCCGCAAGTTCGACGCGAATTCCTCGTTGGACATCCCAGCGACCAGGAGCGTCCCGTCGACATAGGACATGTCGGTCACCGTCGCCGTCCGGGCGGGGCGGCGCCAGATGCGCAGCTTGCGCCCACCGACCTCGATCTCCTCGCCCTCGGAACCCTCGGGGAGCTCGACGCTGACCCTGGGGTCGTCCTCGGCCGGGGCGTTGGTGACGGGCGCGGCGGCGAACGCCACGTCCTCGAGGTTGACCACCCCGAAGGACCCGTCGTGCACGTCGATGCGCACGAGCACCGGAACCGCGGCGTCGCCCCGGCCCCGCATGACGGCCAGATAGACGTCGTGGGTGCGGGGGTGAACGGCCATGTCCCGGATACCCACGTCGTCACGGTCGCACCCGAGGAACGCTGCCAGTCGGGTGTCGAGGTTGTCGAGGTCGAACGGCTCCGCGCCCACAGCCTGGGTCCCCCGATCGGCCACATCGACGGCGAACACCGTCGCCGATGCATTGTCGGCGACAAACAGGACGTCGCCCGGACCAAACGTGATCGGCCCCACTGACCGGATCTCCGGAGCGCCGACCTGCAACCCGTACTCAGCCATGCCGCACCCCCGCATCCGTGTGGGGCGTCGCCCCACTGCTTTGTCCAAAGCCTACCGAAGTGCCCGTCGCGCCGAGCGGTCATGCGACGCCGGGCTCAAGCTCCCTGCGCGCCGGTGGTGGTCGATCCCCCCTCGGCCGGCGCCTCGGGATGCTCGAACCCCGAGGCCAGGCGAGCCATGATCCGCGGATAGCCCCGCAGTCGGACCGGGGATCCCGGCGAGCCGCTCGGCGCCGGATCGGTCGCCGGAGGGCCGACTGCGGTCGCCAGCAAGGGCGTCGCATCGGTATGGAAATACCGTTGCACCAAACCGTCGTAGAAGGTCAGACCCGTTGCCCCGGCGCCCAACGCGACGGCATTGAGCGCCAGACGCCCAGCAACCAGCCCCGCCTCGAGCATCGCGGCACGATAACTGCGACCGCCAAGCCGGGCCGCCAGCAGTTCGAGATTCGCCCCATGGAAGACCGTGTAGGCAGAGTCTCCCCCGAGACGTTGATCGAGGCACAGTCGGGCCCCATACCGCGGGCGTCGTCGGATCGAGCCCGTCCCTCGTAGCTGGTGTCGCCGTGGTAGCGGTACCCGCCGGCAGCGAGCCCGGCCACGGCGTGGACGTTCACGTAGTGCTCCAGCAGGGTGCCCGCTGGCGACGCGTCGAACGGCGCGGCGCGGGTCGCCGCCGCGAGTGTCCAACTCAGGAGCTCGCCGGGCACCGAGCGGGCACGAAACACCCGGGTCGAGCCGCGGCGTCCGACGACGTCTTCCAGGCGGTCGTCCCGATGGCGCGCTGCTGGGACCTCGACGACCCTGGGAGCGAACCGCGACACGCCTGCCGCCGCTGCACGCCACGAGTCGACCTCATCGGCACGGAGCGAGCTCTGCTCCTGCGCGTCGAGGACGAGGGGAAACCGCAGAACGTCATGGGCGACGGGTCTTGCCTCGGCACGCAGATCGGTCAAGGTCTCCGCAGCCGGCAGCTCGCGGGTCCCTGCACCCAGGTGGACGAGCGCGAGCGGAACCTCGTCGATTCCGTCGATCCCCACCAGGCGGGCCACCGTCTCATCGGGGAAACCAACGGCCACCTCGGCCGGCACGCCGTGGGCGCCGGCGGCTGCCAGCAGGTTGGCGAGCAGGCTGCCGGCGTCCCACCAGAGGTGCCGCCAACCACGTTCGCCGTACTTCCAGCAGGTCCGGAAGGGGATACCGGTCAGCACCAACGTGATGGCGCTCGAGGCGCTCGGGGCGAGCGAGCGTCGAAGGGGTACCAGGGCGTGCTCGAGAGGCTGGTAGTGCGAGACACCGTCACGCACGACGTAGATCTCGACAGGGTGGAGGTTCCCCGCAGACATTGACGTCCGGAACCAGATCGGTTCGCCGTCCTCGGCGTAGGCCACCCGGTTCACGCCGCCGGCGAGAAACAGCAGCGTGCCGAGCAGGCCATCGTCGAGAGCAGACGGAGCGGGCTGGCGGCCCGAAAGCACGTCGAGCGCGCCCACCGAGGAGCGTCGAAGGTCCCTGGGCAGCTCGACGGACGGGGTGTTGTAGCGCTTCAACGGCGCCGGCCGGTTCTCGGGATCGAGCGGACGAAAGGCCATCAGCGCGCCCGAGGACGCCGAGCTCTCCCCGTGGACCGTGGCACGGTACAACGCATCGGGAGCCCCTCGTTGGTCCACATCGGTAGTGTCGCGCTCGCGCCGGCGCGGTGCCTGGGCCGGCTCACTCGATGACGAAGCCCAGTTGTGGGGCCCCTACGGCGCTCGGCTACCAGCCGCTCGCAGCGACGATCGGCGCATTCAGGTGCGCCCGACCATGGAGGCACGGATGGACGACGATCGTATGGACCACCATGGTATCGACGACAACGCTATGAGCGCCCGGCTGGCCGAGATCGAGAACCGCTTACAGAGGGTCGAGGACCACGCGGCGATCGTTCGCCTGATTGCCACCTACGGCCCGGCGGCCGACAGCGTCTCGGGGGACGATGTCGCCGACCTGTGGGCCGAGGGCGGCACCTACGAGCTCCAAGGTTGGTTCTTCACGAGCGACGCGATGCACCAGACTGTCCAGAGCGAGCTCCATGGACGTTATGTGGCAGCAGGGAGCGCGCACGTGATGAGCCTCCCGAAGATCACGGTTGACGGGGACACCGCCGTGGTCCTCAACTACTCGACGGTACTGATGCACGAGGTCGATCGTTGGATCGTGGACCGGGCGGCGGCCAATCGGTGGGATCTGGAGCGGACACCCGACGGATGGAGGGTGCGACGCCGGGTCAACCGGTTGCTGGACGGCAGTCCCGACGCTCGAGCGCTGCTGCGGGGCGACGTTCCTCCGCCGCCCGGATCACCGAGCTAATCCCCCCGCACCCCGGTGCATCCGCCGATCCGCCGATCCGCCGATCCGCCGATCCGCCGATCCGCCGATCCGCCGATCCGCCGATCCGCCGATCCGCCGATCCGCCGATCCGCCGATCCGCCGATCCGCCAGGACGTCATCACACAAAGCGCGCACCCATCTCCGCGATCCACCCGTCGTAGTCCCCCGCCTTGGCAACGAGCGCGTCCTTCGAGTGGTCGTCGGTAACGATGAGGAATCGTTCAGCCTCGATGCCCCCGACCACGATGTCAGCGACCTGTGATGGGCTCAGCGCCATCTGCATGACAGGGTGATCGTCAGGAAACCCGTTCGAGCGCAGCATCCGGGTCATCATGGCGCCCGGACAGAAGCAGGAGACCTTGATGCCGCGGGGACGGTAGTGAATCGCCAGCCATTCTGCGAGCGCCAGGGCGGCGTGCTTGGTCACCGAGTAGGTGACCTTGTCCGGCTGGCTAGAGAGGGCCACTGATGACGCGGTCTGGAGCAGATACCCGTCGCCACGCTCGAGCATCGACGGCAACACCTGCCGGACTGCGTACAGGTGGGACATCACGTGGAGTCGCCAGGTCAAGTCCCAGATGTCGTTGGACTGCAGGTCGGCCGGCTGTGGCGGGCCCGAGTAGCCCGCGTTGCTGAACCACACATCGATCTGCCCGTAGGTGGTGCGTGCCCGCTCGACGACGGCGTGCACCTGGTCCTCGATGGTGATGTCGGCCACCTGCCCAACACAGCCGATGGCGGCGGCAACTCGCTCGACGGCATCGCCCTCGATGTCGGTGACTACCACCTTCGCCCCCTCTGCCGCGAAGCGGTGCGCGAATGCCTCACCGATCCCATTTCCCGAACCGGTCACCACCACGACCTTGTCTCGCAGCTTCATTGCTCCCCCGATCTGCTCGACACGCACCGTTGGACGCCATCTTAGAAACGCGACGAAGACCGGTCCCCCGAAACGACCTCGCAACGGCCACCGCCCGAGGACGCCGAGGTCCTCGGAGGCAGTCCGGGTTCATCATGGCCGCCGCATACGTCGTGCTGGGTCCGAGGCGGCGGCCGTACAGTTGAAAGGGAACGGGAGGGGAGCGCACGGTGATCGATCTGTTGATGAGCGGTGATCTGCTGTTGGACAAGCCCGACGCGGTGGACCGCCTGGTCCAGCTCCTCGTCGACCGGGTCGGGCTGCCCGAGCAGCGGCCGACGTGGGGACATGACGCCGCCGACTACAAGGCGATGTTCTTCCGGGTCCACCGCCGCCTGGCGGTGGCGCCCACCACCATCGAGATCCTCGCCGGAGGGTCCGTCAACGAGGCGGCCCTCGAGGATCAGCGCAATCGGCCGGTGCGCACCCACGCCACGGTGTTCGCCACCCGCTCGTTCGACGAGGTGCTGGCGTCGGTCGAGGCCAACGGCGTCCGACACCACCTGTACCCGGCGGACGAGGCCCTGCCCTTCGGCCGCCTCTGGCTTGGCATCAGCGAGGATGGCCAGGGGTACGACCCGGAGGTCGATGGCGGCCTACGGATCGAAGTGATCCCCTACGAAGGGCTACGCATCCCCGAGGTCCCCTTCGACGAGCCTCGCCCGTCGGGCTCCTTCGAGCGAATGATCGCCCGCACCTTCCTCGTCGATGACGTCGGCCGGACGCTCGAGCGTCTGCGGGCCTCCCTCGGATGGGATGGCGGCGCCGAGGTGGTCGATGGGACCCATGGCCCGGCGGCGATCGTGCGACCCACGTTGGCCACCAGCGCCGTCCTCGAGCTCGTCCAACCGAGCAAACCCGGGCTCGTGCACGACTTCTACGAACGGTACGGGCCCGGCCCCTACTCAGTGCGCCTCGGCGTGCAGGGCCTGGATGCCGCGCTGTCCGAGCTAGACCGACGTGGGACGCACTACCGGCGGGACGGCGGCGTGGCGACGATCGACCCGGCCCAGCTCGAGGGAGCCGTGGTCGAGCTGACCGACATCTGACGACCGCCGGGTCGATCAGGTCAGCCGGTTGCGATGATCCCCCGCTTGAGGTAGTCGTCGATCGTGGCGTCCTCGAAGTCGAGCCAGCGCATGATCTCGAGCGTGTGCTGGCCGCGTACCCACGGCGCCCGTTGCACGGTGCTGGGCGTGTCGCTGAAGCGCATGAGGTTGCCGAACTGTCGCAAGCGCCCGGCGATCGGGTGCGGCATTTCGGACACCAGGCCGAGGCGATGGTTCTCCTCGTCGAAGAGCACCGCCTGGCCGTCATAGGTCTTGACCGCCATCTCCGCCGGCACACCGGCGGCGTCCAACCGGCGCCGCCACTGCAACGCGGTTTGGGTCATGAAGACGGGCTCGAGCAACGCCTCGAGCTCGAGCCGGTTCGCCTGCCGTGCCTCTGCACTGGCAAAGCGCGAGTCGGTCTCGAGCTCAGGGTGGCCGAGGGCAACGCAGAAGCTCGCCCAGTGATGCGCCTTGACCGCAGCCACCTGAATCCAACCGTCCTGGGTGTCATAGAGGCGGTACAGGGGGCCCGTTCCGGTCTGGCTCTTGTTCAGCTTGGGCGGTTCTGACGCTCCCCCTTCGGTGAGGTACACGTCTCCTTTTACGTAGAGGGCGGCGTTGAGCAGGGAGGTCCACACCTCCTGCCCTTCGCCAGTGCGGTCACGATGCGCGAGGGCGAGGAGCACGGCGACCACCGACGCCATGGCGTTGGTGGTGTCGGTGTGGCCAAACCGGTTGTACAACGGGACGTTGCCCTCCTCGGCCGGACCCTGGTCCCACTCGAACCCGGTGAGCGCCTGGGAGAGCGAGTCGTTCCCGCCAAGGTGCGACAGCGGGCCCTCGGGCCCGTACATGTAGGTGTTGCAGGAGATGATGTCGGGCTTGATCTGGCGGAGGCTCTCGTAATCGATCCCGAGCCGACCGGCAACACCCTTGACCATGTTGTGGTGCACGACATCGGCCTGTGCGACCAGCTTGCGGACCACGTCGGCGCCTTCTGGGGTTTTAAGGTCGACCAGGAGCGAGCGTTTGCCCTGCTCGCACCCGAGGAGGACCGAGCTGGTCGCCATCCGCTCGCTGCCCGGGTCGAACTGGGGTGTCGCCACCTTGATGACGTCAGCGCCGAGCCCGGCCAGCAGCATGGGACCGTACGGACCGGCGAACGCCCGCCCGAAGTCGAGCACCCGGATCCCGTCGAGGGGGAACCGGTGGACGGTCGACGGGCTGCGGGGGGTCACTTCGGGCGCCTGACGGGTCTCGGCGAACACCTCGGCGTTGTGCTGGCCGACCGCGGGCCGCGGCCGGGGCGTGAGGGCCGGGTTGCGCGTCAACTTGAACGGCATGCCCACCTGGACCGTCGGTCCAACCTCAGGGTCGTCCACCTGCACTGCCATCTCGTTGAAGAGGACCTGGGGAAGGCGCAGGGTCTCTCTGGTCGGGATGAGCTCGGCGGCCTGGAAGAGCTCGTCGTGCAGCAGCTCGAGCAGCTCCTCGCGCTTGCGGTCCTTGTAGATGCGTTGCATCTCGGCGTAGAGGTTCTCGGGGGGCAGGTCCATCGGGAGCCCGAAAATCGCGTTGATCGATGCCCCCTTCTTCTGGGTCGCACCGGCCAACGACTGGATCCAACCGTCCGCGGTCATGATGACCTCGGGCTGGTGGACCACAGGCGGGTAGGTCTTGGTCATCATCGACTGGAACATGTCCTGCTCGCGCTCAGCGTTGACCCACAGCATCGTCGTGAACGCCAGAACACCCTGGTAGAGGGACGTCTCGACCCGCTGACCCCGCCCGGTCTCGGCGCGCGCGTGCAGCGCGGCGAGGATGGCCGTCGGCACCAGGTAGCTCGCCGCGATGCTGGGCAACGGGCTGGCGAGGAAGGCGGGCCCCGGTCGCCACGCCTGCTGCTCGAACTGCTGGCCTGAACGGGCCTGCACCAAGGCGTCCCAGCCGGGACGTCCGGCGTGGCGGCTGTCGGCAGGGTAGGCGGGGACCGAGCAGTAGATGAGGTGCGGGAACCGGGCGGCGAGTGCGTCGTAGTCGAGGCCCAAGCGAGCCATGACCCCGGGGCTGAAGCTCTCGGCAAGCACGTCGGCAGTCCCGATGAGCTCGACGAACCGCTCCTTGCCCTCCTCGCTCTTCAGGTCGATGGCTACCGAGCGCCGGCTGCGGTTCCATACCCGGTAGCCCGGGTACTCGCGGTACGGATCGCCACCGGGGGGCTCCACCTTCACCACGTCGGCCCCGTGCTCTGCCAACAGCAGAATGCCCGCCGGTCCCGCCATCCCCCAGGTCAGATCCAAAATCCGCACACCATCCAGGGCGGTCATCGCCATCTGCTCCCCTCCTAGGTACCCGTACTGAACCCCGCGAACGTACCAGTGCCGTCCAACTCCGACCCCTCCCAGACGCGCGTGGCCAGGTGGGTCGTCGGTGAGGGCTTACCGGTCCTTGGTCATGAGCACGGCGCCCGAGAACGGACCCACCGCGTTGGCCCACACGGCGACCTCGGCATCTGGCACCTGTCGAGGACCGCACTCACCCCGGAGCTGGCGCACCGATTCGATGCAGAAGTTGGCGCCGTGTCGACGTCCCACGTTGCACGCGCCCCCGTCGGTGTTGACCGGTAACGAGCCGCCCAGCCGGGTGTTGCCGGCTTCGATAAACGGACCGGCCTCACCGAGCTTGCAAAAGCCCAACGCCTCGAGCCACTGGAACACGATGATGGTGAAACCGTCGTAGAGCTGGGCACAATCGACATCCTCGGGTGTGAGATCGGTGCGCTTCCACAGCTCGGACGCGGCATGGAAAGGTGAATTCTCGTTCATGTCGAGCTGGTCGAAACTCGTTCCGACCGACGAGCACGTCGCGGCCTCGACCCACACCGGCTTCTTGTTCCAGTCGCGGGCCCGGTCTTCAGCGGTGTAGATGACGGCAGAGGCCGAATCGACCGGATAGTCACAGTCGAGCAAGTGGACCGGTTTGGCGATATAGCGCGACGCGAGGTAGTCGTCGATCGTGAGCGGCTCGCGCAAGAGAGCGTCCTCGTTCATCGATGCGTGCCATCGCTGCGCCACCACGTGCGCGCCGAACTGCTCCTCGGTGGTGCCGAACATGTCCATGTGCCGTTGGGCCGGCATGGCGGCGATCGATGGGATCATCCCCGCGACGCCGAACCCGTAGGGCGCCGTGAAGCCCATGTCACCAGGCGCGCTGACCGGGCCGGTGCGCTCGCGCAGCTCGGCCATCTCGGCGGTGCCACTGAGCCGTTGATTGATGATCCGCAGGGTCAGCACGCTGTGGGCGAAGCCAGCCCGAATCGCCGCAATTGCCTCGAGGGCCGGTCCGATGTACGCAGGGCCCGCCGTGCCGTACCAGTTGAGCGGCCCGATCCCCATGGACTGGGCAAAGCTCATCGGTTCGACGACGTCGAGACCGGCCGGCGCCGGTCCTGCGACGCCCCAGAGCAGCGTCACGCCGTCGAGGTCGGCCGTCGTCATCCCCGCATCATCCAGCGCGGCCATCGTGGCCTGCCGGGCGAGCTCGAACGAGCTCAAGCCCGTCCGGCGTCCCGTGGTCGAATAGCCCACACCAACTGCTGCCACCTCTTGCTGCTTCATCGTGACCTCCTCACGCGGGACGGAAAAAGGGGAGCGTCAGTGTGGGTGTGACCTCCTTGAACACCACTTGCATCGGCATGCCGCACTTGAGTTGATCCTCGGGACAGTCCACGATGCCGGTCGGAATCCGTACGCCGGGCTCTTCCTCGAGGTCGATCACCCCGATGACATAGGGAATCTTGTCGGCGAAGTAGGGGTGCGACACGTGGACGATCACCGTGTAGCTGTACAACGTCCCTCGACCCGACACCTCCTTGGGCGCCAGATCCATGGAATGGCAGCGGCTGCAGATCCGGCGCGGGTAGTGGATGAAGTGGCCGCAATCACGACACCGCAGCAGGTCGAGCCGATGTTCGCGCACGGCGTCCCAGTAGAACTGGGTCAGGTCGCTGGGCTCGGGTACCGGAGGCGACTGCGTGACATCGAAGGTCGTCATCGCCGCCGACAGTATCCCTTCGCGAGGTACGCCGCCCGGCTCGGTCGTGGCGCGCGTTGCTGAGCACGCACCACGTTGATGAGAGACCCCCGACGGTGGGCGTCGACGTCCGCGCTAGCTTTAGTTCCCGTGACCGAACCCGCACCGCCCGATATCACGACCTACTTCGCTCTCGAGCAGCTGGGTGGCGATCGTTTCCGCGCTGGCGCGGAGAAGGGCCCCAACAGCGAGCTGGGCGGTATGTACGGCGGGCGCCCCCTTGCCATCGGTCTACGAGCCGCCGGGGCGACCGTGGGTGCGGGGCGCCTGCCCCACTCCTTGCACGGGTACTTCCTCCGGGCGGGCGATCCCCGTCGACCCCTCGACATCACGGTCGAACGCGACAGCGACGGCCGCTCGTTCTCCTCGAGGCGGGTCGTGATCGCGCAAGGCGACCGGCCGATCTTCACCATGATGGCCTCCTTTCACACCGGGGAGGAGGGTCCTGACACCCAAGCCCGCACCATGCCGGCCGACGTACCGGACCCCGAGACCCTCGAGCACGGCGGACGGACCACGCTCCAACCATCCTCGATCGTCGAGGTCCGAAACGCCGGCAGCCGCTACGGCGACGACCACCCCTCACGCGCCTGGGGCCGGGCGGCTGGGCCGTTGCCCGAGGATCCGCTCATGCACGCGTGTGTGCTGGTTCACTTCTCGGACCTGTACTCAGGACTCCCGGCGATCCCGGGCACATCGGACCACGGGGGTCCAAGCCTTGACCACGCCTTCTGGTTCCATCGGCCGGCCCGACTGGACGAATGGATCTTCATGGACCTCGCCCCTGTGGCGTCGAGCCGGGGTCGTGGCGTCTACACCGGCACCTTCTACGACCGCCGCGGCGAACTGGTGGCAAGCCTGGCCCAGGAGATGCTGCTCAGCACCAGCCGCCCACAACGATCCAGACCCGAAGGGATGGCACCCGACGCGCCGAGCTGACCTGCCGGTTGGCGGGGAGCGACCCGTCCACCCGAGCGCGCGCGTCGCGTGTTACGTCGAGGTCTGGAGGGCGACCTGGCCGAAGCCGATGATGGTGCCGTCGTAGTTCAAGGACTGCACCTGGACATCGGTGCCGGGCATGTTGGCGGCAACAACCTGGGATCCGCCGATGTAGAGCGCTTCGTGGCCCGGCTGAGGCCCGCTCCCCGTGTCATAGAAGACGATGTCGCCCGGTACGAGCTGGGACTGGGCGACCCGTGTCGTCTCGTCGTACTGGCTCACCGAATAGTGAGGCAGATCCACCCCAGCCGCGCCATACGCGTACAGGACGAGCCCCGAGCAGTCAAAGGCGTTGGGCCCGGCCCCACCCCACTGATAGGGCTTGCCCACCTGCTCGAGCGCCACCCGCACGGCCACCTGGTCGGCCGTGGCCCCCGCCGAGGTGACCTGTGGTGATCCCGTTGCCGCACCAACCGCTGCCGCGCCGCTTGCACTGACCACCAGGCTCTGCCCGGCATAGATCAGGTTGGGATCGGCAATCGCGTTTGCCGTGGCCAGGGCGGCCGCGGTCGTGCCGTACCGAGCGGCGATCGAGGACAAGGTGTCGCCAGGCTGCACGACGTAGGTCGTGCCGGGAGCCTGGCTGCTTGCGCTGGCGGTCGGAACCGCGCTGCTTGCACTGACCACCAGGGTCTGCCCGGCATAGATCAGGTTGGGATCGGCAATCGCGTTTGCCGTGGCCAGGGCGGCCGCGGTCGTGCCGTACCGAGCGGCGATCGAGGACAAGGTGTCGCCGGGCTGCACGACGTAGGTCGTGCCGGGAGCCTGGCTGCTGGCGCTGGCGGTCGGAACCGTGGCGGCGGCTCCGGTGGCCGCCGCCACGCTGAGCGATGTGGCCCCCGCGCCGGCCAGTGCCCCAATGGCCACCAATCGCAAGGACTGGGCACGACTGCGCTGCTGGACCCACACCAGCCGCTGCGCCAAACCTCTTCCGGGGAGCTCCGCCAGTCCCCGCCACCGCCATCTGATGATCGCCGCCGGAGGTGCGAGGACCCAGCCCAACACGTAGAGCGCCAGGAACTTCAGCAGTTCTCCCCCGGTGAGCTCCTCACGTGCGTTGTCCCGCGGTGTTTCCGCTGGCGCCACGACGACAAGCGCCAGCGATCCGTCCGACGCGGCGTTGCCCGAGCTTGTAGCGAGCGGACGACCGAGTTGGTCCCACTCCCATTCGGTCTGCCACTCCGTCCGCCACGTGGCACCCCGCACGCCACCAGCGGCGGCCATGTCCCGCTCCACCACACAACGACGGAGTGCGGCCACCTTCGCCAGGTATGAGCAGCTCAGCGCGCCCAGGACCGCCGTGAGCCACCAGAGGCTGCGAAGCGACTCGACCGAGCCAAAGACGGCCGTCACCGTCGTCGCGCTCACGAGCACGATCACAACGCGGCGGCGGCGTCGTGCAGGTGGCACGGTTTTCGGCTCGGCGCGCGCGGCTGCGCACGTCAGAGCTTCCGGCCTCGTCTCGGGATGATGCGGGCGGTCCACAAGTGTGCTTGGCGTGTGACGGGGACTTGCGGTGCTCACGAAACCTCCTCGCGTCGCGTGCTCGTGGCTGATTGGCGGCAACGATGGCCGACCGTAACACCGGCGAGCGCGCACGCCGCGCCGTGACGTGTGTCACCAGCTCACGGGGCTGAGCGGTCGGCCGCGACGGCGTGCCACAATCCGTGGCTCACAAAGGTGCTGGTCGCGCCGCCACCACGCGTGACGGTGCAGGTGCTGCGACGCGCCGCGCCGCTCAACCTTTGCTTGGCCGATGCGCACTCGTTCAAGCCTGTGGCGGGCGCAGCACCGCTTGCTCGACGGACGTGATGATCTCCGGCGAGACCCGATAGAGGTTCCGCCGGTCGTACCACGTGGTGAACGTGAAACCGAGCAAGATCCAAAAGAGGAGCTCGAGACCTAGGACCAGGAGAGCGTGGGCCAGGCCGGTGTGCCATTGGCCGCCGAAGTAGAGGACGTCACGGGCTCCACTCAGGAGTTGGCGGAGTGGCTCGACCGCACCCACGATCTTGAAGAAACCGGGGAGGGCCTGGATAGGAATGGTGCCACCGCTGGACGCGAGCGACAGGTAGATGATGATCACCATGGCAAGGAGTTGTCCGATACTTCCAAACGCGGCCAGCAGTGCCAGAGTCCCGAAGGACACCATGACCGTCGCGGAAGTGAGGAGGAGCCACAGGATCCCGACGTCGGGGGCGTACATGCCGAAGGCGCCGACGGCGATCGCGACGATGACCGCCGTCAGCAAGGGGGCAGCGACGAGGGCGATGGCCCACTTAGTGAGGAGAGTCTGCCGCCGCGAGATCCGCCTGGGAATCCGGATCCTCCAGCGCGGGCCGAGCTCGCTGGTGGCGTAGCCGAGCGCACCGTCGGTGGACGAATTGATCACGGACGCGGCAAGGAAGCCGGCGAGGATCGAGATGAGCGATACGTAGAAGGCGCTAAGCCCGAGGGCCGTATGTGACGGCAGCGGGAGATAGCTCACGACAGTGAGGGCGAACGGGTCGGCGAGCAGATGCGCCAGCACCGGGTTGGAGCGAACCGCGCTCGTGCTCTCACCCGTGAGCTTGGCGCCTAGGTGCGCGGAGATTTGGTGCAATGCAGGTGAAAGCACCCCGGCAGCGAGGCTGACGCCGAGGCTGCCGAGGCGGTTGTTCTCCAGCAGCTGCACCGTTGGTCTGGGCGGCGTTCGGGTGGGCGCGGGATAGCCGGCGTCGAGCAACGCCGATGCGCTGAACCTCGAGGGGATGACCAAGGTGGCGTAGGCGTCCCCATGGTCCATGTCCTCTTTGGCTTTGGCGAGGGACACGACCTGCAGGTCGAGCCGGCTCGATACCGCTTGGCTGCGGACCAACGCCTCAACGACCGATCCGCCGAGCGCGACGTGGCCGGTCGGTGTGGTGGCGCCGGCATCTTGGTTGACGATTCGAACGGGAAGACCATGTAGGTGGCCGACCGGGTTGATCACCGAACCGATGTAGATCGTCGCAACCAGAGCGATCATTACTGCAGGGATCAAGAGCGGGAAGATCCATACCTTGGGGACTCGCAGGATCTCCTGCGCTCGAACTTCCCCGTGAGCGGGTCCCGCGGAGCTCGGAGCCTGGTGCTCGTTGGTGGGTGGAGCGCCGTCGGTCACCGGACAGACCTCCAAATGGCGGCTTGGGTCGAACCCTTTCAGTTTGTTCGCACTGCCACTCGATCCGCTAGCGAGCTCCTTTCATTCGGTGGTCGTCACCCGGGCCACGAAGCACCCGAGAACCGTGATCAGGGGCCTTGCAGATCTCCCCCGAAACATCCCAAGTCCTCGGCCTCTACTTCCGGCCGCGCCTCATCACTGGCCTCGTCGACGCCGGCCAGCGGCGCCGGGGTCACGAACAAATCGAAGGACTCGCCCAAGCTGGCGCTGTAGCAAATCTCGAGGACCGATTGCACAGCCTTCGCGCTCGCCTCATCATCTGCTCCGACGAGCCAGACCTCGACGTTGCTTCTCGAGGACGCACTCGCCAAGTCCGGACCCGACGGCCCTCTCTTTGCTCCTCGCCCAAGGCCTGAGCAATCCCGAGGTCGCGACGCAGCTTTCCCTCAGCCGAAAGGCTGTCGTGTACCACCTGAGCAATGTCCATGCCAAGCTCGGCATCCGTGGCCGGCGACAGCTACGGAGCATGCAGCTCTCCTCGTGATCGACAACCGTGCCGGCCGGCCGACACACACAGATAGTGGTCGGCCAACGTCATCCACCTCCCATGGTTATCTGAGGAGGTCACCGATGACCTTTTCACGAAACGCCGCGTTCGCCGCGAAACCAACCGACGGGAGGAACGTGCAGCGGCGGAACGTGCAATTCTGAATCCCGATCGGCCCAAAGACGCGCTGGGGTGGCAGGAGCCAGACGAAGCGCTCAACTGGTCCGGGCAGCGTGCAGTCCTCGATGTTGACCGGACCGATGGGGACGAGAACCGCAGGGCCCACGATGATCTGATCCTCGAACGTTTGGTCGCTGATGACGTTGTTCCTGGCGGCCAAATTGGCAATCTTGACCGGTTCCCGTCTGGGATCGCTCACCGAGGCACCCTCGTCACACATCGTCGAATGGCCGCCACCTTACCCATGCCACCTCCATCGATGCAGGCCCGTCTCTCCCCAACGCCGGCTTTTCCCCAGGTCAGCGTGTCGCCCGGCGGCGCCACGTCAACGGGCGTCCGAGCCAACCCTCGGGGAACTTGGCCACACGTATCGCGCCGACACCGAAGACCAGCGGGATCAGACCGCCTACCCCGACAGGGAGATAGACCTGGGCCGCCGTCACAAGGAGGGTGAAGACGAGCCCGGCCACCAGGGCCGCGACAATGGAGCGAATGCCCAGTGTCACGAGGACCACGAGCCAGAGCACACCCTCCAACGTGCTGTAGTTCGACGGGAGTGCGTCGCCGAGCGCGATGGCCAGCATCGCCCCACCGATGCCGGCGACAAAGGCACCGATTCCGGCGACGAGCATCCGCATCTGTCGGACACTGATGCCGATCATCTTGGATCCCGGCTCGCTCGAGCGCGTCGCCCGCAACGCGAGTCCGGTGGTCGACCCACGAAGATTGACGAGCAGGACAGCGATCACGGCGAAGACGCCCAAGCTCAGATAGACGAACGCCCGGGGGCTCGATGCGAACTGGGGCGGGGTGATACTCACGCCGAGCCCGTTGTTCTGGAAGATTTGACGGCTGAAGACGAGGTTCTCCGTCAACAGCCCGAAGATCAGGGTCACCAGGGCCACATACAGATCTCCGAACCGCACCGTCAACAGACCGATGCCGAGGCCGAGCGGCAACGCCACGACGCCACCTGCGAGCACGGCAGCCATCACCGGCCACCCGTGGGTGATCGCGAGTTGGGCCATGGTCAATCCCCCGACACCCGCGAACGTGATCTGGCACAGCCAGATCATGCCGCCCTCACCAGTCACCACGGTCACCGACAAGAAGATGATGCCGTAAGCGACGCCTTGCCCGATGACGCCGATCCAAAACCCGCGCACCACAAAGGGGAGCGCGGCGACGAGGGCGAAGACGCCCACCGCTGGTCGGGCCAATGCTCCCGTCACCGAGCGCATCGGTCCACCCACCAGCACGGCGTGCTGGGCGCGGCGCCGATCGGGTCCGCTGCGTAGTGCGAGGGCCCGGTCGAGTGCCCCTCCGACGTCCGCCGATTCATCGGCTCCCCCACTGCGGATCATGAAGACCACCAGGAACGCCGCGGTGAACACGAACGGAATGCTCGGCAGCACGGCACTGGTGAATTGACTGCTCGGAGGCAACAGGTACTGGACCAGCGCACCCGCGATGCCAATCGCCAGGCCCACCCCGACGGCGATGGGAAGGCTCCGGAGCCTTGCCGCGATCACCGCGGCGAAGGAGCCGACGACCAACAGGGTGAAGTTGCCCGCATCCAACCCGATGATGGGCGCCGCCAGCACGCCGGCCAGCCCCGCCAGACCGGTACTAGCCGCCCACACCGACAGGGAGACCAGTCCGGGGTTCGTCCCCGACAACGCCGTCATGGCCGGGGAGTCGACCATGGCTCGCACGCGGAGCCCTACGTCGCTGTAACGCAGGACGACCGCACCGATCACCACGACCGCGACGACGCAGCAGTAGGCGATCAGCTGGTCCATCGTCACCGGCACGCCCAGGACGTCGAACACCCGAACCGGGCGCGGAGCAAGGCCCGGCGCGATCAACACCACCTCGCCGCCGAAACACAAACCGGCCGCCGCGGGCACGAGCACGAACAGGCCCAGCGTGGCGACGACCTTCACCAACGACGACGACAGCCGCAACGTCCGAAACACCGTGAGATACAACACGACGCCAAGGGCCGGACCCACCACCACGATGGAGACCAACGCGGCGGGGATGATCGTCCAGTGCAGCTGGGAGTTGAGGTAGTAGTAGCACCGTGCGACGAAGTAGGCCTCGGCGCCGAAGCTGAAGTTCAGAATCCCCGCCGACAGGTACGTCACGACCAGGCCGGCCGCGGCGATGGCGTAGATGCCGCCGATCACGAGGCCCGCGATGACGTACTGCAGCACGAGTCCTCCTACTGCCTGCTCTCCCGCCCGGAACGATAACCGAGGGGCCTGACCGACAGGGAGAGGCTCGTCAACGAACGGGCCGCTCGGTCAGGCCCCATGCCCGCGCGCCGTTCGTGGCTGCCGGTTCGAGCGCGGGCCCCTCGACGGTCGAGCGCGCACGCAGCACGCAGCACTGGGTTCGCACCAGGGTGGTCACCGCGACTCGGTGCCGATGTCCTGCGCGTCGGTCGTTGGCCACTGGCCCGTGGGGGGCAGGTGGGCCCGGTCGCCTTCGGCTGCCCGACGGTCGATCCGGGTCAGGCTCGAGTAGCCGAGCACACCCACCACGATCGTGGGCACTCCGCCAACGACCAGCGACCACCGGGCGCCGAGGTTCTGGCCCACCCAGCCGACGATGGGCCCACCAATCGGCGTGGAACCCAGCCAGGCCACCGACCACAGCGCCATGACCCTGCCCCGCATGGCTGGAGCGGCCGCCAGCTGCAGTGTCGTCTTGGCCAACGAGTTGAAGCTGATGCTCCCGTAGCCCACCAGGAGCAACACGGCATACTCGCTCCACAGGTTCGGGGCGACCGCCGCGGCCAGGATGGCCAGTCCCCATCCGATCGCCGATCGACTCAGTCCGACCGCCGACACGCGTGCCCGCCGAGCGGTCACCGTGCCGCCTACCACGGCGCCGATGCCCATCAACGCGAGCATCGTCCCGTACGTCGCCGCAGAACCGTGAAAGGTGTTCTTGGCGATCAGCGGGAGAGAGACCTGGAACTCCCACGCCAGCGTTCCGATGACGGTGATCATGAGCAACGGGACGAGGAGCTCGGGTGTACGCCAGACGTAGCGGAGTCCCGCACGGACCTGACCTGGCTGGCGCGGTTGACGAGGTACCTGGAAGAGGTCGGCCGCCCGCATCATGAGCAGGCTGATCAGCACCGCGGCGAACGATGCGCCGTTTACCACAAAGCATGGCGCTATCCCGACCGTCGCGATCAGCACGCCGGCGATAGCGGGACCGATCACCCGCGCCATGTTGACAGTCACGGAGTTGAGCGTGACCGCGTTGCGAAGCAAGTCCTCGGGCACCATCTCGGCCATGAAGCTCTGGCGGGTCGGGTTGTCGAAGACATTGACGCAACCGAGCGCGAGCGCCACCACCGTGACTATCCACAAGGTGATCACCTCGGTTGCCACCAGGGCGGCCAGTACGAAGGCCAGCAGGCCCGCGAGCGTTTGGGTCACATACAGGATGCGGCGCTTGTCCAGCCGGTCCGCGATCAGGCCGCCCCATGGGGAGAACAGCATCATCGGGAGGAATCGAGCCGCGGTGATCAGACCCAGCGCGGTACCGCTGTGGCTGAGCTTGAGCACCAGCCAACCCTGGGCGACCGTCTGCATCCACGTGCCCGAGACCGAGATGATCTGGCCGACGAAGAAAAGTCGGTAGTTGCGAACGTAGAGCGAGGAGAAGGTGACGCTCGGGCGTGACTTTCTTGCTCGACGACGCGCCATGAGCCCTCAGCGTCCCGGCCGACCCGGCGCGCCGAGGCGCGGGGCACGAGGCTCAGCTGCTGACATCCGCGACGAGGCGCCGCACTTCTTCGGCCTCGTCGAGGCTCAGATGCCATGAAGTGGTGGCAGCGTTGGCCGCTACCTGCTCGGGCCGGGTTGCGCCAGCGATGACCGAGGACACCGCCGGGTGCGCGAGCAACCACGCCATTGCCAACTCGAGAAGGGTATGATCACGCTTTTCGGCGAACTCCTTCAACACCGCAATGCGGTTGAACGTTCGCTCCGAAAGGTTTCGACTCTGCAGCTCCTCGCTGAGGTTGCCGATCCTCGTGTCGGGCCCAGGCGGGGTGCCCCGCTCGTATTTTCCGGTGAGCAGCCCATTGGCCAGCGGCGAATAGGGCAGCACCCCCATCCCGTGGCGCTCGCAGGCCGGCAAGACGTCGTCGACCGCTCCGGCGCGCAGGACGTTCAGGGAGTTCTGCGCGCTCACGAAGGGGCGCAAGTTACCTTCGGCTGCGACGTGCGCCGCATCATCGATCTGTTCGCCGGAGAAATTCGAGCACCCGATCTCTCGCACCTTTCCTTGCCCGACGAGTTGATCGAGCGCACCCAGCGTTTCCTCGATGGGCGTGGCGGGGTCAGGGTGATGCAACTGGTACAGGTCAATGGTGTCGGTGCCCAGACGGCGCAGGCTGTCCTCGACCGCCGTCGCTATCCAGCGAGCGCTCGCACCCTGACGTTCGTCGGCACCCATCCGTCCACCGAACTTGGTGGCGAGCACCACCCGGTCGCGGCGCCCGCGCAACACCTCTCCCAGGAACTCCTCGGAGTCGCCATAGACGTCGGCCGTATCGAGCAGCGTGATGCCGTGGTCGATGGCGGCGTCGATCACCGCCCGCGTTCCCTCGATCGTGACGTGGGTCGCGAAGGTGGTGCCGAAATTGTTGCACCCGAGCCCGATCGCCGACACGGTCAGGCTTCCGATTTGGCGATTCTCCATGGCGTGCGACCTCCTTGGGGTGATGCGAGGGCTGCACCCCCCTGCCAGCGCTCCCATCGGGCACGGGAGGGCGGCGTGGCTCAGGCTGCCACAGCGGGCGGGCGGGTTCAACCCGCTGTCCAGCCCGGCATCAGCGGGGGTCGACTAACGTGAGCGCAGTCGCAGCCGCCGCCGTGCCCGCGCCATCTGGGGGATGGATCGATGTGCATGGCCGACGGGACCGGCTGGGTGAACAGAGGGGTGGGTGGCATGCGCATGGAGGTGGATATGGAGCCGATGGTTCCGGTACCCGACGAGCTGACGGCGTTCTTCTGGGATGGAGCCGCGCAGGGCAAGCTGCTGATCCAGCGTTGCGACCGTTGCGGGTTCTACGTGCACTGGCCGCGGCCGTGCTGCAAGCGGTGCAACTCGTTCGAGCTCACGCCAGCCGAGGTCTCCGGGCGCGGGACGCTGTACTCGTACACCATCTGCGTGCATCCCTTCGATCCCTGGCTCGAGACGCGCATTCCCTACGTGCTCGCGGTCGTCGAGTTGGAAGAACAGCACAATCTCAAGTTGGTGACCAACATCGTCGAGTGTGCCGAAGAGGACCTCCGCTGCGGGATGCCCGTCGAGGTCACGTTCGAGAAGATCACCGACCAGGTGACCCTGCCGGTCTTTCGGCCACGCGCCGGGGTGCCCAACGAGTTGATTGGAGGTATCCGCTGATGGCGGCCACGACCAACCGCGTCGCGATCGTGGGCGTCGGCTACTCGACGGTGGGCCGGCGTACCGGTCTGAGCCTCGAGCAGCTAACCGCCCAGGCGGGGGTGGCCGCGATGGCCGACGCGGGGATCACCGCGGCAGACATCGACGGCGTGGCGGTGCATTCCTTCCCGCACCAGTTCGTCGCCGCTACCCAGACGGCCGACGTGCTCGGCATCCCCGATCTGGCGTGGTATTCAGGCTCGGTCGACGGGGCCGCCTACAGTGTCGCCGCCCTTCACGGCATCGCCGCTGTCGCCTCGGGGTCCTGCCACACCTGCCTGACGGTACGGACAGTTCACCAGGCCGGAGCCGCTGGCGGGCACATCCCGGGCCAACGGGCCCAGGCCACGGGTACTCAACAGTTCCTGCGGCCGTACGGTTCGGTGACCGGCTCGCACTGGGCGGGGATGTACATGCGGCGGCACATGGACCTGTTCGGGACGACCGAGGAGCAGTTCGGCGCTTTGGCGGTGGCGCAGCGGGATTACGCCTCGAAGAACCCAGAAGCGATCTTGCGCGAACCCATGACGATCGACGACTACATGAGCTCCCGCTACATCAACAAGCCGCTCCACCTTCTCGACTGCGACTACCCGGTCGACGCTGGGTCGGCACTGATCTTCACCACCGAGGAGCGAGCGCGCGACATGGCCAAGAAGCCCGTGTTCTTTGAGGCCTGGGCCGCAGGGACCACCGACGTCTTGGACTTCAACCTGGTGGAGGACATGACCGAATCCTCGCCGTGGCGCGCCGCTGAACGGATGTGGAGTCGCACGGATTTGACGGCGCGTGACGTCGACGTGGCGGGCCTCTACGACGGGTTCACCTTCATCACCATGCAGTGGCTCGAGGCGCTCGGGTTCTGTGGGAAGGGCGAGAGCGGCCCCTTTGTCGAAGCCGGCAACACCCGTCCAACCGGGCAGATCCCGACCAACACCGACGGGGGTGCCTGCAACATGGGTCGGCGGCACGGGGCCAACTTCTTCATCGAGGTCACCCAGCAGCTACGAGGTGAATCAGGGGACCGCCAGATCCCCGGTGCCGAAGTGGGCGTGGTGAGCAACGCGGTCGGGGGCTTCGCCAGCTGCGCGCTCATCACAGCCAGTTGAGACCTGGCTCAGATCCACGACCCTTGGGGGGATCAGGTCACCCCGGATGCTCGATGTCGACGGCCGGTAGATCCTTCACCTCGCCCTTGCTGAGGTGGAGCCGAACCCCGTCTTCGACGCTGCGCACCGCACTGATCGGGATCGCGACCTCTTTGTGACCCCACAGGTGCCCTTCTTCGAGGAGCACGTGGGTCACGTGGTGGTCACTCGGATCGACGACGAGGCCTTGCACTCGCCCGATTGGCCCGTCGGTGGCATGGACGTGCTCCCCGCGACGGATTTCCACTTGTCCGGTTGGGAACCTGTCGTAGTTCACCTCCTGGGCAAGTGCGCCCATGCCTAGCCCACCCAGACCCATTCCGCCCACGCCCAGTGTGCCCACGCCAAGGCCAAAGTAGGGCAACGACAGCATCTCTTCTTGGCTGTACCCCCACTGCCCGTTCGCTCCCTCTAGAAACCTGGTCTCCTCGGCATCCTCGAGCATTCCGAACTGACTCAAGGTGCATCGGAGCGCCAACCCCTCGCCCGTCGTGTCGACGAGGTCGACTGGCACCAGACGGCCCAGCTTGATCCGATGCGGAGGCTCGACCACGAGATGGGTGACGACCCGCGCGATCGGGTCGACGATCACCCGGCGCAGTTCCCCGCAGACCCCGTCTGTGCAGGTGACCTCTGTCCCGATGATGAACTCGGTGCTCGCGCTCATTGACTGCTCAGCCCTCCAGTCGGCGGTCGTGTTCCCACCCTCATCGGCCGTACCACTTGTTCGCCTCTGCTCGTCCTACCCACGGCGTGGCGATGTCATCTCATAGTGGCCCCTTCCCCGATGGCCTCCTCACACCTCGTCCCGATGGTGCCGCGTCGCCGTGGTCAGCGGATCGCCGAGCGCTCCAGCTCCGCTCTCACCCCCGATGTCGTCCCCCGGTCCGACGCAGAGCGACACCGTCGGTTTCACGTCGACGCCGCGGTCGACGGCCACCCGGCGCTGGCCAGGACCGCTCGGGTCGCCCGGGTGGCGCGGAGCGCGGCCTCTGAAGGAGGGAGCGCGTCGAGCACCGAGGAGCAGATCTCCATGTCCCAGGCCACGTCGGCCCCGATGTCCACGAGTGCCTGGACGATACCGGTGAGATCGAGCTCGCCCTCGCCTGGGGGCAGTCGATTCGAGAGCGTGTCCTCGAGATAATCCAGGTCGGGCGGGCCAACGAACGCACCATCGCTGATCTGAACGGTCCGAAATGCCCGAGCGGGCAGCGACCGGACCATCGCCAGGGTGCCCGCACCTCGAGAGAAGTGCCAGGTGTCGAGGACGAGCCCGACGTTGGCCGCGCCTGAGCACTCCATGACGTCCCAGGCCGTGGCCAGATCGCTCAGGGTCATGACCGGAACCGGCTCGACGCCCACCCACAAGCCACGAGCGGCGGCGGCGTCACAGAAGCGCCGCAGCCGCTCCGCCGCGACCTCCAGGTCGCCATCGAAGTTGGAGTGGGTGCCGATGCTTTGGGCGCCGAACACCTCGGCGAGCGCGAGGAGGCGCTCGGCGTGCGCCGCCGTCCGTCCCGAGGGGTCGGCTTCGAGCACGGCGAAGAGAGCCTCGATATCGATCACCCGAACGCCGTTGGACCGGGCGATCTCCACCATCTGCGCGTCGCTCTCCCCGCCCTGGGAGAAGCGTCGGTACTGCTGGTAGGTCAGGGCGATCGCGGCCACGTCCGCACCTGCCGTGGCCTCCACCAACTCTCGGAACGTCGAACCGTTGACGGTGTGCGACGACATGCTGAGGCGTTCCACGGCCACCCTCCCTCTTACACGGGTTCCCCAGGGACCATAGCCCGAGCCTGAACGGCGCCGGGGGCCTCTTGCCCCACCTGTGCCCAGCGGTGGCCGAGCCGTCGCACCGAGCCATCTCACCAGCTCTCCTCGTGGTTCTTACGGGGCGCAGAGGGCGCTCTTAGACAGATCACAAGGAGGGGGGAGAGACTGGGCAGGAGACAACTTCGCCGAGGCTCGCTGTCAGAGACAAGGTCCAGAGCGAAGAGTAGGGAGAACAACCCGTGAACATCATCGGCTATCTCATCAGCCTGGTCATCGTGGGGCTCGTCATCGGTGGACTGGGTCGCCTTCTCGTCCCTGGGCCGAACCCCATTGGCCTCTGGGCGACGTTGGGCGTCGGTCTGGTCGGCGCCCTCGTTGGTGGTGTACTGGGCGGATTGCTCGGTCTTGGCCTGTTCAGCCTGGTGTTCGAGATCGGCATCTCCGCCGCGCTTGTCTACCGCCTGAGCGGACGGAACCGACGCCTCTCATCAGGGTCTCGTTAGTAGCAGAGGCTTCAGCATGCCCGGTATGGGTGATCTCCTGACCGAGGTGCAGCAGGACGTGCCCGTGGTCCACGTGGTCTTCGATAACGGCATGCTCGACGTCGTGGACATCGAGCGGAGGAGGCGGGACTGAGAGGTCAACGACTTCACCCTGGAGCCCGGCCAAGCAGGCGATCGAGACCCTCGCGCCCACCGTGTGGCTGCTGTAGTCCAACCGAGAGGACCTCGGCGACGGGGCCTCGGGGACGGGGCCTCAGCGCCGGGCGGCAAGGAAGTCGCTGACCAAACCGGCCAGGACCACTGGCCGATCACCCTGCACGGAGTGGCCCGCACCCTCTACCCGCTCGACGCGCAGGGTGGGCTGACGGGCACGCATCTCAGACTCGTCGTCGTCGTGCACGTGGGCCGAGCGGGCGCCACGGACCAACATCATGGGCACCGCGATGGATCCCAGGTCCTCCCACAGGTCGGTGAAGTCGACCGGACCTTCGCCGTCGCGGCGAAGCCGGTCGTAGCGCCACGCCCATCGCCCATCCTCCAACTGCCTGGCGTTGTGCAGCACCCCGGGACGGAAGGACTCGATCGGCCGACCCGGCACCGCGGCCGCGGTCGCCTGGAGCATCGCGTCGAACGAGTCGTAGATCGGGGGCCCGCCGACGAGCGACGTGGCACCACGCTGTTCTTGGGTCATCGACACCGTTCGCACGCCCACGCCCGGCGTCACGTCCACGATGACCGCCCGGCGGACCAGGTCGGGACGGGTGGCGGCCAGGCGAATTGTCGTGAGTCCCCCAAGGGACATCCCCACGACCGCCTCGGCCGAAGGAGCGGCCTGGATGACGACGTCTGCCACCGCCCGAGCGTTGGCGTGCGGCCAGTAGTCCTTGTCCTCGCGCCAGTCCGAATGCCCGTGCCCGGGGAGATCCACGGCGATGAGCGGACGATCGATCGCCATGGCGAACGAGTCCCAGGTGTGGGCGTTCTGGCCACCCCCATGGAGGAGCACCAGTTGCGGTGCCCCACTCCCCCACACGAGGGCGCTCACGCGTTGGCCCTCCGCGGTGCCAAAGGTTCGACGAACCACCTCTGGTCGCCTCTTCCACGGGATTCCTTCGTAGTCGGCGTAGATCTTGAGCATCCCGAACTCGTCGTAGTTCGCGGCTTCGGCGTCGCTCATGACCATCGGTCCCTCCCCAGATCTGGGTCCTTGCGCTTCCTTCAGCATGCTCGACGTGCTGGGGCCTGTCGATTGCGCCTCGGGTGGGACGTGAGCCGGCGGGTCCCCTCCGTGAGGGACGAGGTCGCCCTGAGCGCCGCGAGAGCGGATAACGTGGTCGTGGAGTTGAGTAGGGGGAGCGCGCCATGGCCATCGACCCGTCCACGACCGCCGTCGTGCTGATCGAGTACCAGAACGACTTCACCTCAGAAGGTGGGGCGCTCCATGGTGCGGTGGCCCAGACCATGGACAAGAGCGGCATGCTCGACAACACCAAAAGGGTGGTCGACTCCGCTCGCGAAGCCGGAGCCACCATCATGCACGCACCCATCGCGTTCGCCGCGGGCTACGGCGAGCTGAGCTCCCACCCCTACGGGATCCTCAAGGGAGTCGTGGACGGGAACGCGTTCGTAAAGGGCACGTGGGGGGCAGCGATCACCGACGAGCTCGCGCCGGAGTCCGGCGACATCGTCATCGAGGGAAAGCGCGGCCTTGACACGTTCGCCAGCACCAACCTTGATTTCATCCTGCGCAGCAAGGGCATCCAGACCATCGTTCTCGGCGGCTTCCTCACCAATTGCTGCGTCGAGTCCACCATGCGTACGGGCTACGAGCACGGCTACAGGGTCATCACCTTGACCGACTGCGTTGCGGCCACGTCGCACGAAGAGAACGACAACGCGCTCACCTATGACTTTCCGATGTTCAGCGATCCGATGAGCTCCTCGGACTTCATCGAGCAGTTGCCCTGAGGGGTTCTCTGACGTCCCCGCCCGCGTCGGGCTCCGCAGCGCTCTGCCAAACGGGAGCAGGATCACCCCAAGCCGGAGCCGGGTCGAGTGCCGTGGAGATCGGTGACACGTTCGGGTTCCTCCTTGGGACCTGGGACGTCACCCGCGTGCTCACCGATCACCGGTGTCGAACCCGGGGCAGCTTTGGGGGCACCGCCGACGTCACGGAGGCGAGAACCGCTCACGGGGCGCCACGAGGACGGGCGCGCTATGAGGAGGTGGGCGAACTGCGCTTTGGGACCTACGTGGGTCGTGCGCATCGATGCCTCGACGTCTTCGTGTCACACGACGCGACGGCAGCGCTCTGCTTCACCGACGGACGCCCCTACGTCGACCTCGACCTTCGTGGCGGCGCGTGGCACGCGCTGCACCTCTGCGGCGACGACCGTTATGAGATCACCACGCTGGCGCAGTCGCCCCACGTCCTCATCGAGCACTGGCACGTCCGAGGTCCTCGCACCGACTACGACGCGCGCACAACGTTTCGCCGGGTGCAGTGAGGAACGTCGTTATCCTGCAGGAATCGACGTGCACCGAGGGGACGACGTGCACCAAAAGAACGGGGACCACAGCACCATGACCGAGCCGGTTCAGGCCGTCCACGCGTACGCCCAGGCCGTTGCTGCCTTGACACCTCAGACACGCACCACGCTCGACCCGTTTCTCGCGGACGACGTCGTCGTCGCCGGCCCCATCTCGCCCGGCTCTGGCCGCGCGGCCGTCCTCGAGGCACTCGGCGCGCCCAACGCCTCACGGCTGCTCGGCAGCGCCGAGTGGGGCGAGCCAATCTTTGACGGCGACACGGCCCGGCTAGAGGCGGTGGTGCCCCCGGGCTCGCCCGTGCGGGGCATGGTCTTCACGCTGGCCTTCGATTCGTCGGGCCGAATCACGCGAGTGGATCAACAAATCCTCGCCGCCCCGCCGCCGCCGGTAACCGAGCTCGCGCTCACGCCCGAGATCGTTGCCGCCGTGAACGGCGCGCTCGCCAATGCCACGCCGGTCATCGTCGCCTACGTCGACGCGTCGGGGAGCCCGCACCTGTCGCTGCGGGGGTCCACGCAAGCGTTCGGGGACCAGCAGCTGGCGATCTGGATCCGTGACCCCCAGGGCGGTCTGCTCAGCGCCATCGAGGAGAATCCGGCCATCGCCCTGTGGTACCGGGACCCTGCGGCGAGGACGAACTACCAGTTCTCCGGACGCGCACGAGTCGCGCACGATCAGGCGGTGCGCGACGTCGTTTACGACAACACGCCCGAGCCCGAGCGGAACCTCGATCCCCGACGACTCGGCGTCGCGGTGGTGGTCGACTTGGACAAGGTGGAGGGAGCGGGGCCGAGCGGACGCTTCCGGATGGCTCGGTCGGAGTGAGCCGCCCCCCTCGGGCGCGCCCGAGTCATCGGAGTGCTCCAAATTGCCGCCGACACCTGCGGACAGGGTCAGTTCCTGTTAGCAATTCCTGTCATCGGCTGGGTCACCCTCGAGCGGCTCAGGACCGCGGGTCGCTACCAGGCTCCTGATCAAAGGTGGCACCATCGAAGGTATCGATCGTCGCGAACGACTCGACCGGACGCCGTCGGAGCCGGGTCACCTGGTGCACTGGCGTTCCCAGACCGACCATCGCGGCGATCGCCTGATCGGCTGGAAGGCCCAACAGGGCAGCCGCCCGCGGTTCGTGGGCGGCCAGGAACGTGGTGAGCACACCCCCGAGTCCCTGATTGCGGGCGGCCAAGAGGATGTTCTGAACAAAGGGATAGATCGACCCGCCGCCTACCAGTGACGGTCGATCGAGGTCACGGTCCATCACGGCGAGCACCCGCAGATCAACGGTCACGACCAGCACCTCGGGCACGTCTTCGATGCTCGTGAGCATCGCGTGACGCGGCAGGTCGTCACGGAGTTCGAGATCCTCGGGGGCGCGATCTACCACCCCGAAGCCGCGGAACCCGGCGGCCTGCTCGGTCAGGTAGCGCTCCCAGGCCATGATGCTGAGATCGGCTAAGTGGCGTCGCTGGACTGGGTCGCGCACGACGATGACGTGCCAACCCTGCAGATTGCCACCGCTCGGGGCGAACCGCGCGTCGTCGAGAACCTGGTAGAGCACCTCGTGCCGAATTGGTTCGCTAGTGAACGCCCGCACGGCTCCACTGCTACGCATGACCTCGGAGAGCTCCATCACCGCTGAGCGTAGGGGTGAGGCGGCTCGACCGCTTGTCGGACGTTGACCGTGGTTCGCTTCACTGGTACATTAGTTGAGTAATGAACCGATGCACCAAAGGGTCCGTCTCGATCGACGCCGCCCGCCGGCTCGAGGGGTGACGCATGCTCGATGACGGCGCGCCACTCTTCTCCCAGATTGCCGAACGACTGGCCGGGGAGATCGCCGACGGGACCCTCGCGGAGGGTGAGCGGGTGCCGTCCACCAACGAGCTGGCGGCCTACTACCGGATCAACCCGGCCACCGCGGCCAAGGGCCTCAACGTCTTGATCGACGACGGCCTGCTCGAGAAGCGCCGCGGTCTCGGCATGTTCGTGTCGGCCGGCGCCCGAGACCGCCTCCTCGAAGCGCGGCGCACGACCTTCGCCGAGCGCTACCTCGACCCCATGGTCGCCGAGGCCAACCGGCTCGGCATCGAGGCCGACACGTTGATCGCGCTGGTCCGACACGCCAGCCACGCCCAGGGAGGTATCACGCGATGACGCCGACGATCTCGGTGAGCGGCCTGACACGCCGCTATCACGACCAACTCGCCCTCGACCACGTCACGCTCGACATCGAGGAAGCCTCCATCACGGGGCTCTTGGGCCGCAACGGCGCCGGCAAGAGCACGCTGATGCGCATCATGGCTGCCCAGGAGTTCGCGTCGAGCGGGCGCGTTCGGATACTCGGTGCCAACCCGGTCGAGCACGACGCCATCCTGCGGCGGATGGTGCTCGTACGCGAGGACCAGGACTTCCCCGATATTCAGGTGCGCCAGGCCCTCCGGGCGGCGTCATGGTTCTATCCGAACTGGGACGGCGCGCTGGCCGACACGCTGCTCGACGAGTTCGAGCTCCCGACCAAGCGGGCGATCAAGAAACTGTCCCGTGGGATGCGCTCGTCGCTCGGCATCGTGATCGGCCTGGCGGCACGGGCGGACGTGACCCTGTTCGACGAGCCGTACGCCGGCTTGGACGCGGTGGCCCGCCACCGCTTCTACGACCAGATGCTCGCCGACTTCGCTGAGCGTCCGCGGACCGTACTGCTGTCCACCCACCTGATCGACGAGGTCGCCGACCTTCTCGAGCGGGTGGTGATGATCGACCGCGGGCGGATCGTGCTCGACGCGCCGGCCGACGACATCCGCGGCAGCGCCACCGCGGTACGCGGGTCGGTCGCCGCGGTCGAGGAGTTCGTCGCCGGTCGGCGCACCTGGGATCGGCGCCGGATGGCCTCCCAGGAGTCGGTGGTCGTCGCCGGCGCGCTGGACGACGGCGACTGGGTGTGGGCCCGAGCGCTGCACCTCAGCCTCGAACCTCTGTCACTGCAGCAGATCGTGGTCCACGCCGCCGGCCGGGCCACCGATGACGTGAAGGAGCCGACATGCGCATGACCACGTGGATCAACGTCGCCCGCTACCACCTGATCCAGCGGGGCAATTACGTGGCGCTGCCCTGGGCCATCTTGGCATTCGCGTTCGTCGTTGACGTCGTCATCTTGGCGCTCATCCCCGTCGGCCATGGCTCGCACCGCTACGTCGGTGGTCTGGCCACGATTTTCGTCTTCCTCTTCGTGCTCGGCCTCCAGAGCGTGGCACGGTCATTGCCCTTCGGGCTGGCACTGGGTCTCAGTCGGCGCTCGTACTACTTCGGCACCGCCCTGCTGGCGGTCGCCCTCGCCTTCGTCTACGGGCTGGCCGTCGCCCTGCTCCAGGTGGTCGAGCGGGCGACCGGCGGTTGGGGCATGAACATGGGCTTCTTCCGGGTGCCCTACATCCTCGATGGGCCGTGGTACCTCACCTGGCTGACCTCGTTCGTCGCGCTAGCCCTGCTGTTCGTCTACGGCATGTGGTTTGGGCTGGTTTACCGGCGCTGGAACGTGACCGGGCTGGTGGCATTCATCGCCGTCCAGATCACCGTCGCCCTCGCCGGGGCGCTCGTCGCGACATGGAGCCACGCCTGGCACGACGTCGGCCACTTCTTCAGCGCTCTCAGCGCGACGGGGCTGACCGGCGTGCTCGCCGCTATCGTCGCTGCGCTGCTCGCCGGCGGGTTGGCCACGATACGCCGCGTCACCGTGTGAAGACTCGGTAACGCTCACCCGTGACGACCCGGACCGCGTCGCCCGGCCATGGGGTGAGCGCTAACTCAGGCCGAACAGCGTTTGCGCGTGTCCGCCCAGGAGGCTGTCGATGGTCGACTCGTCCACTCCTTGGTCGGCGAGCATGGCGCGCGGCTCGTCGGGACCCGCGGCGTCGTGGTTCGGGTAGCGCGAGCCCCAGGCGGCCTTGCCGGCCAGGATGTCGGGCATGCGGGCGACCGACTTCTCCCAGCTGTCGAACGTCACGAGCAGCGGGTGACGCTCCCATACCTCTTCGGGTTCGAGGCTCACCGCCACCGAACCGACGCCGCCGAGCCAAAGGTAGGTCTCGCACTTCTCGAGGGCGAGGGGGACCCAGCTGCACCCGGCATGGGCGATCACCAGCTTGAGGTTCGGGAGATCTTCGAGCAGACCGTGGAACAGCGCGGCGGTGACGAACAGATCGGCGTCCTGCATGTAGGCGATGGGCTCGGCCACGGTGTGCGCCGCGCCGACCCCGCTACTCACGCGTTCGGTGAACCCGCCCGAGCTGATGGCATCGGGACCGGTGATGCCGAGGAACGGGTGCACGCAAGCCACCAGGCCGTGGGCGGCCGCTGCCTCCCAGACGACCCGGTAGGGCTTGTCCTCGACGAACACGGGGCGTGGGCCCGGAGCCGCTCCCACGCCCATCATCAACGCCGCCATGCCGCCGAAGGCCTCGGCGCCGTCGAGCTTGTAGAAGCTCGGGCGGAACATGACGGCACCAAAGCCCTTGACCGCCACCCGCTCGAGCTCGGCCAACGCGAGCTCGGGGCGTTGAAGGGGAAGGACAGCAACGGGGTAGAGCCGCTCTTGCCCTTGCGCAGCGAAGTCCCACACCCAGTCGTTGTAGGCCCGCGCCAGGCTGACCGCGGCAGCCTCGTCGAGCACCTGGGGCAGGTACTCGCCGAACAGCGTCGGGTACAGCACCTGCCGGGCGATGCCCATGGCGTCGAGGTCGGCCAACCGGGCCACCGGATCGAAGGCACCGGGGTTGAGCGGCGTGAAGGCGTGGGGGTCCAAGGCGCCGATATCCTCCACGCCCATCCCCGGGCGCCAGATGGCCTGACGCACGATCGTCGACCGGTTGAGATCCTTACCCGGCGCCCCGTTCAGTACCGTCGTACGGTTTCCTTGCTCGTCGATCTGATGAAAGAACGCGGCCTTGGCCGCGTCGCGCTCGGCGGCAGGGACGTAGTCCTCCCAGATGGCGGGGGGCTCATAGACGTGGCTATCGATGTCGACGACGTCAGCCATCAGTGGCTCGGCGTCCCGGCACCGCTGTTGATCCCCGCCAGTTGGGCCATCCGGGCCATCCGGGCCCGGGTCTGGCTTTCAGGGTCGATGCCACGCGCCTTGAGCTCGGCCATGTGCTCACGCGGGTGGGCGACCAGCTCGGCGAATTCGGCCAGCTCGGGGCCCTGGGGGAACCAGTCAGGACGCTCGATCGGGGGCGCCTCCTCGGTGACGAAGAGCCTGGGCTCGATGCCGTAGAACCGGGTGGCGTTCCCACCGAGCAGCTTCTCCTTGACGTGCTGGGGGGTCCCGCCCTTGTCCATGTTGCGCATGCCCGACCACGAGTCGGCTCCGTCGTGGTGGTAGGCGTCCGACGCCCAAATCCCGATGTTCTCGAATCGGTCCCACTGGCGGAAGACGCCCATCTCGTCGGACTCGAAGCTGATGACGCACTGCTCGGCGAAGGCCTCAGAGGGCAGCCGGTCGCTCTTGGTCGAACCACGCTCGCTGGCGTAGAGCTTGAAGAGGCGGTCGATGGTGTCCAGGGCGTAGGGCAGCCACTCGGCGTTGGACTCGAAGATGGCCATCTTGAGCCGGTCGTAGCGGTCGAGGAACCCGCTCAAGAGCACCTGGGCCAGCCACGACTGCATCTCATGGATGAACGAGAACGTCTGGGAGTCGGTACCGGCCCGGGTGAAGAGCTCGCCCGGCGAGCACACGAAGTCGTCGCCGAGTGGGTGGGCGACCCCGGGGGCGGGAAACGTGTGCATGCCGAGCACCATCCCGGACTCCTCGAAAGCCCGGAACACCTCGTCGTAGTCGCCACCGCCGGCCAGCATCGAGGCACGCAACTCGTTGGGGTACTTGGCCTGGGCGTCGATCGGGCGAATCAGCCCGACCGGGTGGCCGAGCGCCTTGGCCCGGAAGATCTCCTTGGCCGTGCGGGTGGGGTCCTGTACCGGAAGGAGGGCGGCGCCGTAGAGACGCTCGGGCGCGACCGAGGTCCAGTCGACCAGGAAGTCGTTGTACGCCTGGCAGAACACGTCAACACCCTCTTCGCTCTTGGCGAAGGGCAGGTGCATGATCACCATGGTCGGGATGACCAGCACCTGGTCGATACCCATCAGGTCCATCTCCCGCAGGCGAGCCACACCGTCGATGGCGCCGTCATGGTGCAGGTAGGCCCGCTGTTCGGTAGTCAGCGGCGCCACGTCGTTGGTGGCGTTGAGACGGCGCATGATCTTCTTGTTCATCTGCGGGCCGGCGATGCAGATGGGGTTGTAGGCCATCATGCCTTCGAACTGGGTGTTGCCGCCCCCACCCACCGGGGTGTCGCCGTTGAGCCACGCCTCGCTGTCATTGCGCCAGTAGGTGTTGCGGACGAGCTCCTTCTTGGACTCAGGGACGTAATCCCAGATCGGCTCGGGGTCGTTAATGTGGGCGTCGCAATCGAACACCGGAAACGACTTGGTCAGTCTGTCCATTGGGGCCTCCCCCGGTCGATCATCCCAATCGCGTACCGCGGCGCGGCCACACCATGGGTCCCACCCGCGCTCACTCCTCGTACAATGTACCGGCTGGGCGCCGCTGTCAAGCAAATGGGTACCGACTTGCGGTGGGTCCCTTATCGTGGCCCCTACGTCTTGGCAGGACCACCGCCTGCGGCACCTGGGCGGCTGGACCCCAAGCGCAGCTCGAGACCGTCGAGGACGATGCCCAGGGCGAGCTCGAACCCACTCGGGCGGTCAGCTCGACGCGCCCCGGCGGCGGCGAGATGGGGGTATCGGCGAGGGTCGAGCGTCCTAAAGTCGATGTCCTGCACCCTGCGCGGCGCGGCGTTCGTGGCGCTCCCGTCCTCGACCTTTTCGGGGTCCTCGCTTGTGCCGAGGGAGGCCGCGGCAAACAGCGACCCGAGGGTGAGCGAGCTGATGGCGTCGACGCCCTCGAAAAGATCCGCGCCGGCAAAGCCCGCGGAGCGGAGCGCGCCGTAGACGTCGTTGGTCATCCGGAGCAATTGGGCCCCGGCGCCAGACCCCCCGGAAACCCAGCGAGCACGCGTCGGTGGCGATAGAGGATCGCGACGAATGCGCGGCACACCACGACGATCTGTTGGCGCCACGGAAGGTCCGACGACGGCGTCGGGACGCCGCGCAGGAGCTCGTCGACGACGACCGACACGAGTTCGTCGCGGTTGGCCACATGCCAGTAGAGCGACATGACGCCGCACTGCAAGCTGTCGGCCACACGCCGCATCGTGAGGGCGTCGAAGCCCTCCTTCTCGACCAGCTCCACGCCGGCCTCGACGATGCGCTCGATGGTCAACGTCGATCGCGCCCCGCCTCGACGGCGGACGCTCGCGGGCCACCAGGGCAGGCCGTCAGCCTCCATCTCTGTCGGCGGTCCCATCGTCCGACTCTAGTTTTCTCTTGGGAGGGGGACCGTCGGCCCTGGTTTGTCACCCGCCGATCCGCGATAGCCCGCCCGCGCTGGCCCGTCGCCCCACCTGGGACTCGGGACCGACGAGCTGCCCCGCTCCCCCGATGCCCTTAGCTCGGCCCAGAAGGAACCTTCAGCAGCGAACCCGCATCGACTCGGATCTGCTGCCCGGTGATGTAGCGCGACTCGTCGGAGGCCAAGAACAGGACCAGGTTGGAGATGTCCAGCGGCTCGACGTAGGGAATCGGCATCGCCTGGAACGCCGTGAACGCGGGCAGCACGTCCTCGCGGGTGGGGTTCTCCACGTCGGGGCGGAACATGGCGTAGAGCCCGTCATTGTGCAGGAGGTGGGTGTTGCAATTGGTGGGATGGATGGCGTTCACTCGGGTGAATCGGGGGGCCAGATGGAGCGCCATCTGTTCCACGTAGCTGACCAGGATCCTCTTGGACCACCCGTACCCGGCGCCTCCTGGGCCCATGACCGGGTTGTCGACCGTGCCCCCGCTCCCCGACATGAGCCCGGCGGTCGAACCGGTCACGATGATCGACGCGCCCTCGGGCAGATGTCCGAGGGAGACGGCCACCGCGTTCATGACCCCGACGAGGTCGACATCGACGGCGTCCACGAAGTCCGTCGCTTGGGGATCGCCCATCGCCATCGGCAGGATCCCGGCGTTGGCGACCACGATGTCCAGCCGCCCGAGCTCGCGCACTCCCGCTTCGACGGCGTCGCGCAGCTGATCGCGCTCTCGCACGTCGGCCTGACGAGCGACAATGCGTCGGTCGAGCTTCTGGACCAGCTGTACGGTCTCGGCCAGGTCTTCGGGGCTCGACAACGGGTACGGATTGGACTCGATCTGCCGGCAGATGTCGATCGCGATGATGTCGGCGCCCTCCTCGGCTAAGCGCACGGCGTGGCTACGCCCCTGACCGCGAGCCGCGCCCGTCACGAACGCGACCTTTCCCTCCAACCGACCCGGCATTGGCCCCTCCTGTGGTGGCGACGTGCTGCAATGGTGGTGACACGTGGAAATTCGGTACTAGATTCTCTTCCGGTACTAGATTCGCTCACAACAACCGAGGGCGTCAAACAGCCCAGGAGGGACGTCATGACCGAAGCC
Organism: uncultured Acidimicrobiaceae bacterium; assembly: GCA_963794215.1. Taxonomy (GTDB): domain Bacteria; phylum Actinomycetota; class Acidimicrobiia; order Acidimicrobiales; family RAAP-2; genus DATKRB01. The sequence continues at coordinate 820,149 of CAWCCQ010000001.1, forward strand.
GAGGGTTCCCCAGGCGCGGCACCCCAAGGCGGGAACTTTGTACTCGCGGAGGAGACCCTGGCGTCCCTCTTCGATCTCGCCGAACCCCAACCCAAGTACAAGGCGATGTTGGAGCAGGGCGGAGCGCTGCGTCCGATGGACGGCTTCGTGATCGCAGCCAGCCGGCAGGCAGTCGACGAGGTGCTCCGCCAGCCGGCGACCTTCACCTCCCGCGACGTCGTGTGGCTGGGCAACGTTCGTCCCCTCATCCCGCTCAGCGTCGACCCGCCCGACCACGCCAAGTACCGCAAGATCCTCGACCCGCTGTTCGCTCCGAAGCGGATGGATGCCATCGAGGAGGACATCGCCGCACGGGTCAACCACTTCATCGACGCCTTCATCGATCGCAGGGAGTGCAACTTCACCGAGGAGCTCGCCGTGCCCTTCCCCTCGGCGGTCTTCCTCGGACTCATGGGTCTGCCTTGGGAGGAGCTCGACACGTTCCTCCGCCTGAAGGACGGGATTCTCCGACCCGGAGGCGGTGCGGTGGACCCCGAGGAGCGGACCAGGATCCAGAACGAGACCGGGCAGGAGATCTACGGGTACTTCAACCAGATCCTCGACGAGCGAGCCAAGGATCCCAAAGAGGACATCCTCACGCTGTTCCTGCAGGCCGAGGTCGACGGTGAGCGATTGACCCGAGAGGAGATCCTCGACATCTGCTTCCTGTTCCTCATCGCCGGGCTCGACACCGTGACCGACTCACTCACGTGCTTCTACGCGTTCCTGAGCCGCAACCCCGAGTACCGGCGACAGATCGCCCAGGACCCGACGGTCATACCCAAGGCCGTCGAGGAGCTGCTGCGGTGGGAGACGCCGGTGCCGGGCACTCCCCGACAGCGCGACGAGCCGATGCCAGCGTCGCGGGGTGCCCGATCAAAGCGGGCGACATGGTGTCGGTGAGCCTGGGCGCCGCCAACGTGGATCCCGCCGAGTTCGACGACGCGTTCGTCGTCGGACTTCGATCGCCAGGTCAACCGTCACATCGCCTTCGGCGGCGGCGTGCACCGCTGCCTGGGGTCACACCTGGCACGCCGCGAGCTGCGAGTGACCCTTCGCGAGTGGCACCGGCGCATCCCCGAGTACGAGCTCAAACCGGGGATTCAATTGCACTTTCCGATGGGGCTTCGCTCGGTGGAGAACCTCGAGCTGATCTGGTAGTCACACGATGGCACGATGGCACCATGAAGATCGTCTCGATGGTGCCATCGGCAACCGAGATCCTCTTCGCCCTCGGCCTGGGCGACGAGGTCAAAGGCGTCTCCTCGGACTGCGATTACCCGCCGGCGGCCCGCTCGAAGCCGGTGGTCAGCGGGTCGGCCTTGACCCTCGATGAGCACCAGAGCGCCCGCCGTGTCGACCGGGCGGTGACCGACCGGGTCAACGCCGGCCAGCCGATCTACACCCTGGACGCGGCGCGCGTCGAGGCCATCCAGCCAGAATCTGATCCTCGCCCAGGATCTCTGTCGGGTCTGCGCCGTCCCTTCGGGCGCAGTGAAAGAGGCGCTCGCCGTCTTGGGCTGCCAGGCACAGGTGCTCTCCCTCGACCCGTCGACCCTCGACGAGGTCATCGAGAGCATCGGCGCCGTCGGGGAAGCGACCGGGACTGCCGAGCAGGCTCGAGTGCTCATGGACGGGTTGCGGGCCCGCATCGATACGGTGCGCGCCGCGGTGGCGGGCCGTCTCCGGCCGCGGACGCTCGCCCTCGAATGGTCCGACCCCCCGTTCTGCGGCGGCCACTGGGTGCCGGACATGGTCATCGCGGCCGGCGGCGAGCCGGTGCTGAGCGTGCCCGGGGCGCCGTCTCGACCGGTGAGCTGGGATGACGTGGCCAACGCGCAACCCGAGGTCGTGGTCTTCATGCCGTGCGGGTATGAGCTCGACGACCGCGTCGGACGAGGGTCGGTTGCTTGTCGAGATGCCCGAGCTCTCTGCAACGGCGCGCATCGTGGCGGTGAACGCCGGCGCGCTGTTCTCCAGGCCCGGCCCGCGGGTGGTCGCCGGCCTCGAGGCCCTGGCGTGGGGACTGCATCCCGACGTCTTCCCACCACCGCCGCCGGGCACTGCGATCGCGCTGCGAGGCGATCGCTGAGGAGCAGCCGCGCGCCAGCGCAGCCCCACGTCTACCCACGTCGCAGGATTGCTTGGATCGCGCTCGCAGCGACGTCGACGATGAGCTTGTCTGAGCCCCCGACGCGTTGCCCATCGGACCACAACGACTCGAGAATGGCCAGCACGATCAGCCCGTCATAAATCGGGTCGTTGTCCGTGCGGAGGCCCAGTCCACGCAGATGCTTCCCGATCTTTCGCGCGTGGTACCGACGGTTGGCCCGGCCTCTCTCTTTGACCTCCCGATCCTCGCGTGCAGCCTGTTGCCACACGAGTGCCCAGGGGCCGTGCAGCCTCTGGCACGCGAAGTACGACCCGATCCAGCCGCGCGATGTCCTCGGTCGTCCACTGCGCAGGCAGTGCTCCAAGGTCGTCGAAGACGACGCCGACGGCGTCCGAGGCGACGAGGGCGACGGCCTCGAAGATCTCACGCTTGGAACGGAAGTACGTGTAGAAGGTGGGACGAGACACCTTGGCCCCGTCGGCGATGTGCTCTACCGTCGTCTCGGCGTAGCCATGCTCGAGGAACTGCTCACCGGCCGCTTCGACCAAGATCTCGCGGGTTCGAACTGCCTTCGGCCCCGACAACGAGTCACGGACGACCCTGCCGGCTCGAGCGGGAGAAGACATGCCCAGACAACCTATCGTCCCCGAACGGCCTGATCGTGGGCCTTGGTCGCGCCGCTCGGGCGGGTCGGCACGCTGCGACGGAGTCGGGCCGCAACGGGGCCGGAGGTTGACGATCGCAGAGTTGACAGCCCGTCAAATGTCGTACAGGCTGCACGTGCGATGGGTCGGCCGGCCTGGGCTCGCCATGCCTCGATGAAGTTGCGTAAGGCGCCGACAAGCGGCCGGGCGGCCTCCGGACCCTCGAGGTGCCAGAAGGGGGAGTATTCGTGGAGTTGGAGATCACCTCGGAGCAGGAATTCTTCGTCGAGACGACGGGGAAGTACTTGTCGGATCGAGTGCCACCGTCCGAGTTGCGAGGACTGCGCAACGACCCAAAGGGATTCGCCTCGGACTACTGGACCCAGGGCGCCGAGCTCGGGTGGACCTCGCTGCTCGTGAGCGAAGAGGACGGCGGGGGCAGCATCTCGGGGCGCCCGCTCTCGGACCTGGCCCTGCTCGCCTTCGAATTCGGTCGGCATGCCGCACCGGGTCCCCTCGTTCCCGCCAACATCGTCGCCGGGGCGATCTCGAGAAACGGCATGCCCGCACAACGCGCCGAGCGGCTTGGCGGATTGCTTTCGGGTGAGGTCATTGGCACCTGGTGCTACGGCGAGCCCCGGCCCCACGACCGCCTCGGTGAGGTGACGGCCACCGCGGTCGTCTCTGGGGACACCATCTCGTTGTCGGGAGCAAAGGGGCCCGTCGAAGTCAGCGGCCGATGCCCAGGTGCTCCTGGTGACCGCCTGCACCCCGGGAGCGGGCCTCACCCAGCTCCTTGTCGATGCCGACGCCCCTGGGGTGAGCGATCACCCCCATGAACGGTGTCGACCTCACCCGACGCTTCGCAAGCGTGCGCTTCGACGGCGTCGAGGTCCCGACCAGCGCGGCCATTGGTGAGATCGGGGGAGCCGACGCAGAGGTCGACCGCCAGTTGGCCGTCGCTGTTTGCCTCGAGCTCGCCGAGATGACCGGCGCCATGGACAAGGCGCTGGCGATGACCATCGAGTGGGCCTTCGACCGGTACTCGTTCGGACGCCCTCTCGCCTCCTACCAGGAGTTGAAGCACCGCTTCGCCGACATGAAGCTGTGGCTGGAAGCCAGCCAGGCCGTTGCGGACGCCACGGTTCGGGCCATCGAGGACGACGCCCCGAACACCTGGGATCTCCTCTCGGCCGGCAAGGCCTACGTCGGTCACTACGGCGTCGAGCTCGTACAGGACTGCGTGCAGCTTCACGGTGGCATCGGGGTGACCTTCGACCACGACCTACATCTGTACCTCCGGCGCGTCGTGCTCGGGCTCCGCCCTCTACGGGACCGTGACCGAGCACCGCCAGCGCCTCACTGATCAACTGGAGCAAAGGGCGTCATGACCACGACTGAGCACATCGAGGACACCGACATCGAAGACGTGGAGGGCTTCCGCCTCCGAGCGCGGGCCTTCATCAAGGACAACCTCGGTCCCGCCCCCGGGCCGCGGCGCGTTCGGCGCGATGACCGACGAGCAGGAACTGGCCGAGATGGCTCGACACCGCGGGCTTCAGCGTCAGCTCTTCGACGCTGGGTTCGCCGGCATCGTGGTGCCCAAGGCCTACGGCGGGGCCGGGCTCACCCCGGCCCATGCCCGGGCGTTCAACGAAGAGATCGCCGGCTACGACGCACCCACGATGCTCCAGATCCCCAACTTCACGCCCTGCATGGCGGTGATCTTGGAGTTCGGCACCGAGGAGCAGAAGCTCCGCCACGTCCCGCCGATCTTGAAGGGAGAGCACGTCTTCGTGCAGTTCCTCTCCGAACCGTCGAGTGCCTCGGATGCTGCGGGCGCCCAGACCACTGCGACCCGTGACGGCGAGGAATGGCTCTTAAACGGCTCGAAGATTTGGTCGTCGGGGGCGTGGCGCGCCGACTATGGACTCTGCCTTGCACGGACGAACTGGGACGTGGAGAAGCACCGCGGGCTCAGCGTGTTCTTGGTTCCCGTCCGTTCAGAGGGCCTCGAGCTGCACCGCATCGAGATGCTCGGCGGAGCCCGAGAGTTCTGCCAGGAATTCTTCACCGACGTCCGCATCCCCGACGCCGATCGCATCGGGAACGTCGACGACGGTTGGACCGTCGGTATCCGGTGGCTCTTCTACGAGCGCAGCTTCGCCCTCTCCCCATACATCATCCGTGCCGAGGGGGGAGGCGACGGCTTCGGCACCTCCGACGAGGCGCTCCTCCAGCTCGCCAAGCGCTCGGGGCGCGCCGATGACCCTGTCGCCCGCGAGATGATCGGCGAGGTCCGGGCCAACTCTTTGGTGGCGCCCGAGGCCTCCAAGCGCATCGCCCAGGCCATGCGCACCGGGTACCTCAACGACCAGGGTGCCGCTCTCTCGAGGCTCCTTTCGGGGGTGAACGGCTCTCGTCAGAGCACGGTCGCCTTCGAGCTCACGGGCGGTGCGGGCGTGGCCTGGGACCCAGAGGACGACGACCTCGGCCGCCGCGGCATGGCGTTCCTCACCCGGCAAGCCGGTCAGATCGGTGGGGGCACCACTGAGATGGCCCGCAACGTGATCAGCGAGCGGGTGCTCGGCATGCCCCGCGAGCGGGCCGGGGACCGCGACGTGAGCTATCGGGACGCACCCAAGGGTCGTGCCAGCCGCTAGTCCGACCGACCGCGAGGTTCGAGCACGCCTTGCGGCGACTGTTCGGTACTTCTTGTTACTTCCAAACTCACCCCTGAGCTCCCCGAAGGGATCCCAATGCAAACCGACGACAACCTCATCTATGTGAGCGACCGCAAGCTGCCCTACCCGGTCTTCGACGCGGACAACCACATGTACGAGAACCGTGATGCGATGACCAAGTTCTTGCCCGCGGGCTACGAGGGCATCATCAAGTACGTCGACATCAATGGCCGGACCAAGCTCGCCCTCGCCGACCACATCACCAACTACATCCCGAACCCGACATTCACCCGTGTCGCGGTCCCCGGGGTCTACGGCCTGGACGTTTCCAAGACCGGCAAGGCCGCTGGGGGCGACTTCCGCAACAGCGGCCAGCGGGTCCGGGCGATGCCGGGCCTCGATGCCTTCTTTGACCCCGAGCCGCGCCTCGAGCTCATGCGCGACATGGGAATCGAGCGCACGTTGTTGTGGCCCACCCTCGCCAGCGCGGTCGAGGAGCGCCTTGGCCCCGACCCCGATGCGGTGTGCGTGGTGATCCACGCGCTCAACGAGTGGATGCACGAGCACTGGACGTTCAATTTCGACGACGCGCTGTTCGCCACCCCGATCATCAGCCTGGCAAAGCTCGACGCCGCCCTGGCCGAGCTCGAGTACATCGCTGAACGTGGAGCTCGGATCTTCCTCCTGCGGGTGGCCCCGGTGCCGACATGGCAGGGTCTGAAGTCATTTGCCCTACCTGAGTTCGACCCGTTCTGGGAGCGGGTACAAGAGCTCGGACTGCTCGTCGGCATGCATGCCGGTGACCCCGGGTACACGAAGTACATCAACGAGTGGGAGGGCGTGAACCGCGAAGCGAACTTCGGGAGCATCGGGAACCCGGCGTTCATCGCGCTCATGTCCGAGAAGGACGCGCTCATCGACGCGTTGGCCTCGATCATCGGTCACGGTCTGGCGACCAGATTCCCTGAGCTCAAGTTCCTTCCGGTCGAGTTCGCGAGCTCCTGGATCCGTCCGTTCGTGGCCAAGCTGCACCGGACCTACGAGCGTTCAGCCGTCCTGTTCGACGAGGACCCCTTCGTCACGTTTCAACGGTCGATCTACGTTCACGCCTTTCACGAGCCGGACCCCAAAGGCCTCCTCGACTTGGGCATCCGGGCAGATCATCTGATGTTCGGATCGGACTTCCCCCATCCCGAGGGCATGGCGGACCCGCTGGCCTACTCCGAGGTGGTGGCCGAGTTGTCCACCGACGATCAGGCCCTGATCATGGGGGGCACCATCAGCCGGCTGATGAAGGTCGGTGCACAGAGCTAGCCGATCTGGGCCTCGCTCTGGATGAGCCGACGCACCGGCATGACGGCCGGTTCGGCCTTGACGCCAACAGCCGAGATGATCGGCATGAGGACCTTGGCGAACGCCTCGAAGGCCTCCTGGGACTCCCAGACGTTGTAGACCATGAGGTCGCCATCAGTGCCGAAGCACGACAGGTGAACGGCGCCCTCCGGGGGGACGTGGCCTGCTGCCTCGAGTCGTCGGTTGATCTCGTCGAACTGCTCCAGCGTCAAACCCTCTGGGTGTGCATGTACACGCCAACTGCCATGGTTTCACCTCACGAGTCGCGTCCGACGCGTCATGTCCGACACGTCGTGGGCAACGGTACGCCGCCGCTCCTCGAGGAGCAATGGACGTGCCCCCTTCGCCTACCCGGGCTCCGGTGTCGCCGGAACGGCCGGAACCCCGGGGACAACCCGCGCCTCAGGAACCGCCCGAAGCCCCGGTGTCACCGCGACGGAGCTGGCGGCAGCCCGCGCGGCTGACGCCGCCTCCAGATTCCTCTGCGCGATGAGGTCGTCGACGCCAATGACGCGATAGGCGCCCGAGGCGACGAACCAACCCGTGTACGCCAGCACGATCAGTCCGGCTACCCCAACGGCCTGCGTGGGCCCGATCCACGAGCCCAGGGCCCCGCCGATGAGCGCGGCGATCGGTATCCCGCCCACCGTGACCATCGAGAAGAGGCCCATCACGCGGCCTCGGTACTCATCCGGTGAGGCCGTGAGTAGGACGGTCTGGCCGACCGCGTTGACCAAGAAGAACGAGAACCCAAAGACGCCCACCCCGGCTGCGGTGAGCCACAGTGCTCTCGAGACCGCCACGAGGAGGTAGCCGCCACCCATGATGAGCGAACCTCCGATCAGTGCCATGCGTCGCCGACGATCGGTGACGAGCTCCCCAGCCAGCATGGCGCCGAGAATGGCCCCTGGGCCACCGGCAGACTGGAGCAACCCAAACCCCGTGGCCCCCGAGTGCAGCACGTTGCTGGCGATAACCGGCAAGAGCGCCGATTGGAACACGACGGCGGAGAACACGACGGCAAGCAGGAGTAGCTGCTTCACCTGGGGGTTGCCGCGCGCGAACCTCACCCCCTCTCGCGTCTGGACCGCAAAGGACTCACGGTGCTGGGCCACCACGCGGCTCACCGGTCGGACCCACGCCCAGGCCAACACGACGGCGAAGAAGCTCACACCGTTGAGGTAGAAGGCCGACGCCAGTCCCAACTGGTTGATCACCAGTGCCCCAAGCGATGGCCCGATGATCCGAGTGAGGTTCTGCACCACGCTCACGCCAGCGATGGCTTGGGTGAGCTCGGCCTCGGGCACGATGTGGGGCACGATCGAGGTCATGGCCGGCTGAGCGATGGCCTGGGCCGCGCCACCCAGCGCCGCTAGCGCGAGGAGCGACGCAATGGTCTGGGCGTGCAGCGTGACGAGGACCCCGATGGCGATCGGCGGGAGCATCATCACGAGGTTGGTGACGATGACCACCCTGCGGCGGTCGAAGCGGTCGGCGATCGAGCCGGCGAAGGGCGAGAGGATCAACGACGGCGAAAACTGCGCGACCAGGCTGAGGGCCACCGCAAAGGGCCACGGGGTGAGCTGGTGGATGGCCCAGGCAAGGGCCACGTACTGGAACCAAGTGCCGGTCTGCGAGATCCCGTTGCCGAGCTGCACCAACGCGAAATTCCGATGGCGCAAGACGCGCAGGGATTGGGGCACAAAACGCTCGACACGCGTGCGCAGTGGTGCGCTTACGGCGCTGGCCCCACCCATCGACGTCCCTCCCCTGGGCCCGTTCCCGCCGAGGGGTTGGTCGGTGGGGGCGGAGAACCCGCCGTCACGCTAGTTCGACACCGCCGCGTTCGTCGGGACGAACCAAAGACGCGCCGTGGGGATGGCGCCGGGCGATCGTGCGCGCCGGGTGTTGACCAGGGCGAGCTCTGGTAGACCGAGCCGATGGATCTGGACCTGGCAGGTCGGCGAGCGTTGATTACCGGAGGAAGCCGAGGCATTGGCTTCGCCGCCGCGAAGGCCCTCGTTGGAGAGGGCGCCAAGGTGGCCATCGCCGCACGCGACGTCGACAGACTCGAGACCGCGGCCCGCCAACTGCGAGCCGCCGGTGGCGAGACCATCGTTCCCATCGTCGTGGACACCGCCGACGACGCCTCGGTGCGCGACGCGGTGGCCAGGGCGCTCGATGGGTTGGGCGGTCTGGACATCCTGGTCAACAACGCCGCGACGCCCGGTGGCCAGGCGCCACCGCCCCGACTCGCCAACATCACCACCGAGGACTTCTTCGCCGACGTCAACGTCAAGGTGCTCGGGTACCTTCGCTGCGCCCGCGAGGTTGCGCCTGTCATGATCGCGCAGCGCTGGGGTCGCATCATCAACGTGAGCGGGCTCGCCGCCCGCCAGACCGGGGCCATCGTGGGATCGATCCGCAACGTCGCGGTCGCGGCCTTGACCAAGAACCTGGCGGACGAGCTGGGCGGCTATGGGATCAACGTGACGGTGGTGCACCCGGGCCTCACGAGGACCGAAAAGACCGCGGGTGTAGTGGCGGCGCGCGCTGAGGCACGCGGGTCCGACACAGCCCAGGTCGAGGCGCAAATGGCAGCGCACGTGGCCATCGGGCGGATCGTGGACGCCGCCGAGGTCGCCGACGTCATCGCCTTCCTCGCCTCGCCGCGCAGCGTGGCCATCACCGGCGACGCCATCGTGGTCGGTGGAGGAACCATCGGGGCTATCCACTACTGACTTCCCTCGGCCCTCTCCTCAGGGTCGTACGAACGCGTAGATGGGCATTCCGTTGTAGCTCGAGGAGTCCGCGGGCAAGAACGGCCCGTTGAAGGTCACGGCGTACCTGCCCGCCGGCTCGGGGCCCGAGTCGCCATCGATCGTGGTGATCGCCCCGTCGGGCCACACCTCGGCCACGATCGCCATGTGGGGCGACGCGGTCGCGCTCTGCGGTCCGGTGCCGTAGAGCACACCATCGCCGGGCGCCGGCATCGAGCTCGGCGACAGCGCGAGGCCCCGGACCGCGGCCCACTCGTAGACGTCGCCGACGAACGAGTAGCGGGGTATACCTACCCCGACCTGGTTCCACACCCACGTGGCGAACAGGGCGCACCACTGCTCACAGGGACCATAGGGGTTGCAGTACAGACCACTCCCGGTGTCGGGATCGGGGCCGATCTGACTCGCGGCGATCTGCACGGCGCTGTTTCCACCGGCGAAGTTGGCGGGCACCGCCGGCGCGCTGAACGAGGTCTGGATTGAATCGGGCTGGAGGAGCCAGTACCCCTTGCCGTCCGGGGTGGACGCGATGCCGGCCGTGGGTGCGAAGGGCGGCAGGTTGGGCGACGGCCCGTAGGACGTCGCATCACCGAAGGGCAACACCGCGGCGGTCGCCGCGACGAGCCAGTAGCCGTTGCCGTCGGGCGCACGGGCAATACCGCTCACCCAGGTCCCGAGGTTCTGCTGGGCGGCCGAGCCATAGAATCCGGCGTCGCCGAACGCGAACACGCCGCCATCGGCGGCGACCAGCCAGTAGCCCTTGCCGTCCGGGGTGGCCGCCATGCCCACCACCGGCGCCACGAGGTGAACCGCTCCCGTCGAGCCATAGAACCCGGCGTCGCCGAACGCGAACACGCCCCCATCGGCGGCGACCAGCCAGTAGCCCTTGCCGTCCGGGGTGGCCGCCATGCCCACCACCGGCGCCACGAGGTGAACCGCTCCCGTCGAGCCATAGAACCCGGCGTCGCCGAACGCGAACACGCCCCCATCGGCGGCGACCAGCCAATAGCCCTTGCCGTCCGGGGTGGCCGCCATGCCCACCACCGGCGCGAACAACGCGGCACCGCCCATGGACCCGACGTAGGGCGCGTCACCGAAGCTGAACACGCCGCCATCGGCGGCGACCACCCAGTACCCACTACCGACCGGATCAGAGGCAATGGCCACTGCAGGAGCGTCGAGCGTGATACCGCTGAAGCCGCCGAGCGAAGGGGCGTCGCCGTAACCGGCCACGCCTGTCCCCGAGAAGCCCGCGTAGGTGGTAAGGGCCATTGGTGTTGTGCGGTGCCCGGGAGCGCCGCCGAGGACGGCGATCGTGCAACACAGCGCGGCGACGAGCACGACGCCGCCTCCCACCCGCCGGGCGCATGACGCGACAATCCGCCCGAGGGAACTGAAGCCGCCGCGCGCCACTGGGCAACGATTGTAGGAAGCCGAGCGTGGCGCGTCTAGATGGGGCGTGGCCGACCGAGCCGAGTCGCGCCCGTCACAGCGTGCCGGTGCGCTGGAGCAAGATGAACGACACCCAGCCCGCCGGAATGGGCAACCAGAAGGTCGCCACTCTGAAGAGCAGCACCGCAGGGACCGCCTCGTGGGCGGGAATGCCGATCGCGGTGAGCCCGGCGGTGAGCACTGCCTCGACAGCGCCGAGGCCACCGGGGGTGGGCGCGATGGACCCGACAGTGTTGCCGGCCAGGTAGACGGCCGCGGTGCCCAGCACCGGCGGGTGCGCGCCCATCGCCAACAGCGACGTGTAGAGCGCGAGCACGTAACCGCACGTGAGAAGCAGGTTGCCACCCACGCCGACCGCCAATCGCACGGGTCGGGAGATCGCCTCGAGCAGGCGGGGAATGGCGTTGCGCAGCCGCGGCCACACCTGACCTTGGAGCAGCGTTCGAGTCGGCGGGATGGCGAGGAGCAGCCCCACCGCTGCCGCGATGCTGCCCAGGCCGATGAGCAGGTTCAGACCGGGCACGATCCGAAAGCGGCTCACCCCCGAGCCGGTCAGCACGCCGATGATGAGCAACAAGGGGATCGTGGTGGCCACGTTGACGATCTGAGAGACCGCGACGGCGGCGGCGATCGTACTCTCGTCGACGCCTTGACGGTGCAGGTACCGACTGTTGACCGCGACGTGACCCACCGTCGGAGGCATTGCGACTCCCACGAAGGCGCTGGAGAGCTGCACCCAGAAGCCGCGGAGCAACGACAGCCGCTTGGGCACGAAGGCGGCAAGGTTGAGCGCTGCGCCGAGGTAGGTGACGAGCGAAGCGACCACCGCCACGACGAACCAGCCAGGGGCCATCGTCCGGAACGCCCCGATGAGGTTGACCTTTGAGAGCTGCCCGATGAGTAAGAACGCGGCCACCGTGAGGCCGATGGCGCTGATGACGGTCCGCCAGCGGAATCGCTCCAGGCGAATCGGAGCGATCTCGTCCTCTGGTCCCACGAACTCACGTCGCACGTCGCTCAGGCAGCCCCGAGCCCGTCGCATCGCGGACCAGCCCCATGGTGCCAGCGCGACGGGTTGGAGGACCGAGGCAACGGCCCGGTCGTCGGCCGGGTGGTAGCCCTCACGGAAGGCCTGGACCACGCGTGGGGCACCGACCAAAGTCGCCAACGTCGTCAGTGCCTGGGCGAGATCGAGGCGCCGGGCAAGCTCCCCCGCGCCGGTCTGTGCACGCGCCAGTGACGCGAATCCCACACCCTGGGTGCCGACGACGAGGTTCTCCTCTCGCAGGTCCCTGTGCGCGACGCCCGCGGTATGCAACGACCGCAGCGCCGCGAAGAGACCGACCAGCTGCGCGGGCGCAGTCCCCACGTCGGGCGTCGCTCCCTCGGGGCAGGCGAGCGCCAACGCCAACGTCTCGGGGGGCAGTTCGGCAAGGACGAGCACCCGAGGAGCGAGCACCCCCACGCTCGCCGCCGTGTAGCTCGCGAGGGCCTGGTTCTGGAGCTGCGTGCGCGAGCTGAACACGCCCGCTCCACTCTGGACGCCACGGAGCCGGACTGCTCGCCAGAGCCGCCGTGCCACTCCCGATCCACGCGTGTCCCGATTGGCCAGTAAGACCAGCACGCCGGTCCCGTCGTCGAGCACCCCGTCGAATCCTTCGTGATCCGCGCCGTCGGTCAGACCCTCCACCGCGACTCCCGATCGTCGCAGCCAGCGTTCGAGGGCGAGCGGGGAGGGTCGCACCGAGCTGACGGCCAGCACCCACCGGACGAGCAGTCCGATGGCCCATCCCCCGAGCGGTGCGGCAAGCAGCGCGAAGACGGTGAGATCGTTGACCACGAGCTCGCTCAGGGGCAGGAGGAGGACTGCCAAGACGCACCAGCGAGTCCAGCGCGGGCGGCGTGCAAGGTCGGTCCCGGTGAGAAACGCGGTGAACCCGACCAACAGGACGAAGATCGTGCCGTTCTTCCCCTGAAGCATCGCCGTCGCGACGCCGCCTCGATGACTCCGCCACTCGATGACGCACGCGGTGGCGATCGCGGTACCCACGAAGAAAGCGACCACCGCATTGCGCGCTTCGCGGACATCGGTGCGGAGCAGGGTGACGACGGCGACAAGGGCGAACGCCAGACAGCCCAGGCCGGCCGCCGACACCACGAGGAACCCGAGCGCCCGAGGTATGTGCTGGGTGAGCCACGCGGCCACGTTGTGCGTGAGCTCGCCGGTGCCGATCGGTAGCCCGTGGGCGATGCTGAAGAGCAGGGCTACCGCGGAGAGGGCCAGCAAGGCGAGCAGGAGGTCGGCGGGACGTCGTACCCGCGGCTGATGCTCGCTCCCTTCGCTCTGCGATGGCCGACCGTTCGCACTACTCGCCTGGCTCAGGCCGGTGGCACTTCCCGGGCCGGCGACACCGGCCACACCCGCCAGCGCGTCACCCGGGTGCATTGGCGTCCACTCGTCGGTCAAGCAGCTCCCGCCATCCCCCACGCCCGAGGCCAGACGGCCGTGCCAAGTTCATGACACCTCAGTCGACGCCGGACGCGACGGATCGGCTCCGGCGTCGCTCTCGCGGGCGCGCCCAGACTCCCCGCCCGAGGACGCGCGAACGTCGACGATGGTCAGATCGCCGAGGTGATCGAAGAGCCATCGAGCACCGACCAAGGGGCCCGGCAAGTCCACGGCTCCATCTGTCGCGGGCGGTGCGTGCACGACGTCTCCTCTGGGTCCAGCATGCACGAGACCCCACGGTCCGGCGTGAGCAGCACCTCTCGACGTGGTCCGTGCGGGCCCACCCGAGGCGGCTGGGCTGCACCTGCTCACGTGGGCAGGCGGCGCTTGGCCTCCTCGTAAATATCCGCGGGCAGTGGCCCCTTTTCGGCGAACGCCACGTTGGCGCGCAGGTGCTCAATGCTCGAGGTACCCACGATCGTGCTCGACAAACCTGGATGGCTCAGGGTGAACCGGAGGATGAACTCGATGCGGTTCATGTCCCCGAGGAGCTCTTCGGCCCCCGAAGACTCCCATCGGCGCTGTCCTTGGCCCTCGGGGAGCCCGATAGGTCCCTGGCGCCAGTTCTTGTCCTCCGCAGGGGCACCGCGCGCCGCACCACCCCGGATGAGGGTGCCCGCGCCCGCGGTGGCCGCGGCGGTAACTAGATCCTCGTGCTCACGCTGGACGGCCGAGTAAGGAATCTGGAAGACGTCGAAGACGCCCATCTCGATGTGTTCGGGCAGGTGCGGCAGCGTTCCCGACATCCCGATGAAGCGGACCTTCCCCGCCTCGCGCAGGGCGCGGAGCGTCTCGATCGTGTGCTCCGCCTCCATCTGGGCCCGGCTGGGCGAGATGTGGACTTGGAGGAGGTCGAGCCGGTCGGTGCGAAGCTTGCGCAAGCTCTGCTCGATCCCCGCCTTGAGGTTCCCGGCCGAGTAATCGTGCGGATACGGAGGGTTACTGCCCGGCGGCGGATCGCCAAGCAGGCAGCCGCACTTGGATGCCAGGAAGAACTCGTCGCGGCGGTCGGCCAAGAAGCGACCGATGAGCGCTTCGCTCTGGCCGTAGTCGATCGACGTATCGATGAGGTTGATACCCCAGTCGAGCACGGCGTTGAGGAGCCGACCGGCCTCGTGCTCGTCGATCGCCGGGCCCCTTGGCTGACCGCGCAACTCCATGGCGCCGTAGCCCAAGATGCTCACGTCCGCCCCCGTCCGCCCGAGCGAACGCGTCTGGAGAGTCATGCCCGCAGGTTATCGAGTTGCCGTCACCCCTGGCCCCACGGGAGCCCGCCGTCGCGCGGCTGAACGGTGATGTCCCACACGCGAGCCTCGTCAACGAGGATCAGGGCCACCGCGTGGGCGATCGACTCCGCCTCGGCCAGCGCCCCGGAGGTCAGACCCAGGTTGGCCCAACGTGCCTGATGTGCGAACGCGCCGGCGTCCACCTCGGCCGTCGTGGCTCCACCCGCAGTTGGCCCGACGTTGACCCGGGCGAAGCCGAGCTCGGGGTGCTCGGCCCGCCAGGTGTCGATCATCCGGTTGAGCGCCGCCTTGCTCGCCGTGTAGACCCCGATGCCCGGCCACGGTCCGGTGTAGCTCGAGACTGACGAGAGGTACACGACCGTTCCTCGTGACCCCAGCAGGTGGGGCAGCGCGGCGCGCGTCACCAGCGCGGCGCCCATCACGTTGGTCTCGAGGGTCCGACGCCACCAGTTGTCGTCGGCGTCGGCGAGCGCAACGATCGAGATCAGCCCCGTTGCATACACGACGTCGTCGAGACCGCCCAGTCGCTCCACGGCCTCGCGAACGACGAGCTCGCACATCTGGGGATCGGTGACGTCGCAGGCGATGCCCACGGCCTTGCCCTCTGCTTGTGCCGCGGCCTCGTCGCAAAGCCAGCCGCGACGGCCGGCGAACGCCACGTGGGCGCCCTCGGCGCAGAGGTGATGGCCGACGACCCGACCTATTCCCGCCGACGATCCCACCACCAGGACACGCCGCCCGTCGAGGCCGCGCTGACTTTCGGGTGCACTGGCCACCTGCCCCCCCAATCTCGTCGCGGCGCGCTCCATCCGAGCGATCGTCGGCCTCCGGCGCGCAACGCGGGGCGATAATAGCGGGCGAATTACACCGCTGCTTCCCCGAGCACGATCGGCGATCGC
The DNA here is from genome assembly GCA_963794215.1 of uncultured Acidimicrobiaceae bacterium. Lineage (GTDB taxonomy): Bacteria > Actinomycetota > Acidimicrobiia > Acidimicrobiales > RAAP-2 > DATKRB01. The sequence continues at coordinate 835,869 of CAWCCQ010000001.1, forward strand.
CATCCTGCGTGGACAAATGGCGGGCGCTTTTGTAGGGTCGGCGCCCGGGCGTCGCTTCGTCGCGAACGCAGCCGACGACCGGTTGCCGAGCATCCAGCTGCGAGCCAAGGGGGAAACCATGGCCACCAAGAGTGCGCTGAGCTTCATCGACTCCGATGGACACGTGCTCGAGCACCCGACCGGGATGCTCGATTACGCCCCGAAGGAGTACCGCGACCGCATCTGGCACATCGAGACCGAGGCCGACGGCACCGAATGGCTCGTCTGGGACGGTGTGCGCTCGCCGGCAAACGGGGCGTCGGTCTCCGGGACGGCGGGCATGAGCGAGGAGATGTGCGCCAAGGCAATGGCGGGCGAGCTTCGCTACACCGAGGTGCGGCCAGCCGCGTACAACGCCAAGCCCCGACTGGGGGACATGGACGCCGACGACATTGCCAAGTCGGTCCTGTACCCGACCCAGCTGCTCGGCATCCAGTGCTACTACGACGTCGAATTCGCCAACGCCCAGTGCCAGGCCTACAACAACTGGCTGTCGGACCACGTGACCGACGGCGACGGCCGCCTCTTCGGCGCGGCTTTGCTCCCTCAGCAAGACATCGAGCTAGCGGCGGCCGAGCTGCGGCGGGCGGCGAAGCTGCCGGGGATGGTCGCCGCCTTCATCCGTCCCAATCCCACGCAAAACTGGGAACCGTTGCATCATCGTGTCTACGACCCGCTCTGGCGGGCCGCGTCGCGAAACGGGAATGCCACTGGGTCTGCACCCGTTCTTCGACTCGCGACTACCCGGCGCCTGCATCGGCATGCACTTCGATCACGTGCACGAGACACCGACGACCTTCGCCGGACAGACCGAACAAGCGGGAACGGGCATCGGGATCGACAACATCTACTTCAGCCAGGCCCTCTCGAATCCGTTCGACATGATGAGCTCGATGGCCTTTTTCTTGGCCGGTGGAGTGTGCGAGAGGTTCCCCGAGCTGCGGCTCATCTTCTTGGAAGCCAACGGCGGCTGGTTGGTGCCGTGGCTCGAGCGGCTGGACCACCATGCTCACGTCCCGCTGTTCCGTCCCGATGTGCCCGACATCAAGATGGACCCCTCGGAGTACTTCCGCCGCCAGTGCTGGATCAGCTTCGACGCCGACGAGTCAGCCCTCGCGTTCACCGCGAACTCCCCGCTCGTTGGGGCCGACCGCATCATCTGGGCGTCGGATTACCCGCATCCCGACGCCAAGTTCCCCGGCACCACCGATGAGCTGTTCGAGTCGATCGAAGGCCTGACCGACGAGCAGCAACGTCAGATCGCCGGCGCCAGCTCCGAGACGCTCTACGGGATCTGAGGCCTCACTTCCCACAAAAGGGGGCCCCAGCGGTCCGGCCCCTGGGCATTCGGCGGGCCGGCGCTATCGGTGAATGGGGCGGTCGGTGTCGCGCAGGGAGCCGGAAACCGCCCCGGTCGCCGCGCCCAGGATCTCCGCGCAGATGGCGAGGGCGGTCTCCGGCGGGTTGCGGGCCCCGAGGTCGAGCCCGATGGGACCGAAGATGCTCGAACGGCTTGCCTCGTCGACACCCAGCCGTTCGAGCCGTTCGGCCCGCTGGCCCTGGGTATGCCTCGATCCAAGTGCACCGAGGTACCCGGTGCCCGATTCCAAGCCCACGCGCAGCACTGCGGCGTCCACCTCGGGATCATGGCTGAGCAGGACGAGTGCGCCAGCACTGCCGAGCTCGCGCAGCTGGGTGGCTGCAGCAGCTACGCCCTCGACATGCACGCACGGCCACGCGAGGGTTGCGCACAGGGCGCCAAGGGCCGACGCGAGATCCCCGCCACCAACGACCACGACGTGGGGGAAAGAGCCGTACACCTCGACCGCCACGATCGAGTCCGGCACCGAGATAAGACGCAGGTCGGGCTTGGGCCTGCGCAGCAGCTCGGCCGCGACGCCCTGGGCCGAACGGTCGGCGACCGCATCGCCCAGCGAACCGGCCGTGGTGCCGTCGGCGCGGACGACCAGCGCTCCCCCGGTACTGGCGGGATCCTCTTCGATCCGCACGACCAACGCCACCGGACGGTTCGCCGCCAGGTCTGACCACAGCACCTCGGGAAGCGACCACATGGATTCGAGTGCGATGCGCGCCTCGCCGGCACACGCTAACCCGGCCGCGACGGCGTCCTCCTCGCCGACCCTCACCGAGAGCCGGACGGTGGAACGACCCTCGGCCATGGCACTCGCCGCGGCGCCCACGATGGCCTCGCTCACCGTTCCGCCCAACAGCGCACCGGCCATCTCCCCGGTGTCCGACACGAGCAAGGCGCCACCCGGGGGCCACGCGCCGAGGCCCTGGCCTCCCACCACGCGGGCCACCATCGCCTGACGGCCCGCCCGTCGCCAACGCTGCACCACGCCGGCGATGTCGCGCACGAACCCAGTCTGTCCCCTCCGGCCGAGCGCCGCGTGACAGATCACGTTCGCGCCCCTCGCCACAGGGAGCGACAAGTTCACTCAGCCGTAACGCAGGTGCCAATCCCGATCTGGTAGTCGTGTCGGGTGGTCTTCGTGGCCCCCGGCCGAGCACCCCGACCCGTGGATCGAGCAATGGGCCCACCCACTACGTCACGCCGCCCCTGAACACTCATGCCCGACGTCCGCTCCGAGGCTTCGACGGCCGACACGCACCAAAAGGCACTCCGGATCAATCTCGATCCTCGCTGGTACGGGACCGTCGCCGAGATTGGGGCTGGCCAGGAGGTCGTGCGCTGGTTCTTCCGGGTTGGTGGCGCCGCCGGCACGGTGGCCAAGTCGATGTCGGCCTACGACATGGCGGTGAGCGATGCCGTCTACGGTCAAGCGGACCGCTACGTGTCGGCGGCCCGGCTCCAAGCGATGCTCGACCACGAGTACGACCTCAACATCGAACGGCTGGGCGACTCGCGCGGCGACGACACCTCGTTCTTCGCCTTCGCCGACACCGTCGTGGCCCGGAGCTTCCAAGGTGGCAATGAGTGCCACGGCTGGATGGGGGTCAAGTTCCAGGCACATCCCCATGACGAGCCGAGCCAAGTCATCGTGCACCTGCGGATGCTCGACGCCGACGCCTCGATGCAGCAGGAGGCGCTCGGGATCGTCGGGGTGAACCTCCTCTACGGCGCGTTCTTCGTGCACCACGAGCCCGAGGCCCTCGTCGAGAGCCTCCTCGACCGACTGAGCACCGGTCGCATCGAGATCGACATGATCCAATTCCGGGGGATCGAGTTCCGCAACATCGACAACCGCCTGATGGCGCTCAAGCTGGTCGAGATCGGCCTGAGTGGCGTCGCCATGTTCGGGCCCGACCGCGAGGTGCTCCAACCCAGTGAGGCGCTTCGCCACAAGGCCGTACTCGTCGAGCGGGGCAGCTTCCGCCCGACGACGGTTGTCAACATCGACATGCTCGACTGTGCGCTCGCCAAGTTCGAGGCGGACCCCGCGGTGGCGGGCAAGCCGGTACTTGCCCTCACCGAGATCACGATGCGCAACCTGCGTGCCGGTGGCGCTGACGTCGACCGGCGAGACTTCCTCGCCCGTGCCGAGCTACTCGCCGCGTGCGGCATGACCACGCTGATCTCGGACTACTTCGACTACTACCGGTTGGCCGCCTACCTCGGGGAAAGGACCACCGAGCGCATCGGCATCGTCATGGGCGTGCCGAGCCTCCTGGACCTGTTCGACGAGACGAACCACTCCCACCTCCAAGGGGGGATCCTCGAAAGCTTCGGCCGGCTGTTCAAGAACGCGCTCAAGCTCTACGTGTATCCGCTCCGAGCCCGCGAAGGCGAGGAGCTCCGGACGGTCGACAACCTCCAGGTCGAGCCAGCATTACGGCCCCTGTACGTCTACCTGAACGAGCGTGGCAGCTTCGTATCCCTCGACAACTTCCGACCCGACTACCTGTCGATCTTCAGCCGAGACGTCCTGCGGCGGATCGCCTCGAGCGACGACGGGTGGGAGACCATGGTTCCCCAAGGAGCAGTGGAGCTCATCAAACGGCGCGGCTTCTTCGGGTACTCCAGATCGACGAGGGAGTAGCACCGCGCGAAGCTGGGGCTGGTGACCGACCGGGGGCCCGGAGCGTCAGACCACTACGCCGAGGCGAGGCTGGCGTTCCATGCGCGCCCGAGCACTGGTGGACGAGCCGCCCGCGACACGACGCTGGGGATCGGCGGCGATCGCGACGGGGTCCTCTACGTTCCCGAAACCGCCCAGAACGGCGCGCCGCTCCTACTGTTCTTCCATGGTGCGGGCGGCACCGGCCGCCGGGAGTTGCGAGCGGTGCTCAGTGCGGCAGATCGCTACGGCACGGTGGTGGCCGCTCCCGACTCGCGCGACGAGACCTGGGACATCATCGCCAGTCGCGAGTTCGGACCGGACGTCGCCTTCGCCGACCGAGTGCTCAACCGGGTCGCCGACAGCTGCGACGTCGACTTCGAGCGCTTGGCGGTCGGGGGGATCTCTGACGGGGCGTCCTATGCGCTGTCCCTTGGGGTCACCAACGGCGACGTGTTCTCGTCGGTCCTTGCGTTCTCGCCGGGATTCGTCGTCACGCCCTCGGTCAAGGGTCGCCCCCGTATCTTCATCTCTCACGGGACGCGCGACAGCGTCCTGCCCATCGATCTCTGCGGCCGTCGCCTCGCGGCCGGCCTCAGCTCGGACGGGTACGCCGTCACCTTCCACGAATTCGACGGTGGCCATTCGGTTCCTCCCGATGTCGCCGCTCTCGGGTTCCGATGGTGGGTCAACGACTGAGGCGTCACCGGTCACGCTCGCGCGTGTCGGAGCACCTACCAGCGCGAAGCGTCGTGTGGCGGCCCATCCGAACGGCGACCGCTGTACCGCCGCCGACGGAGCCACGAGAAGAGGACGACCCGGGCCACCAACATGATTCCGCCGATGCCGAGCACCCAAAAGACGGCGGCGTGGGTGCCTGCGAAAGAGTCGACCAGCAAGAAGCGCAGAGCCAGGAGCACCAGCAGTACCCCTATCCAGGCGCTCCCGCCGCGCACCCCCGGGCCCGACCGTAGGCCGCCGCCGTAGCCGCCTCGCAGAGGCCCTCGGGCTGCGCCGTCCCCCGATCCACGGGCTCCCGAGGCGCGACGGCCAGGGACGACAATCCCCGCACGGCGTTGTCGTTGGGCGAACTGGCGAATCTGGTCGCGGTGCTCGGTGGCGTACTGGCGCGGATTGATCCCCTCGCGCCGCAAATCCTCGGCCGAGGTTCCGAAGATCTGGGTGAAATTCGCCCGGACCCATTCCTCGCGACGTCGCACCGTGCTGCCGTCAGGGCCGGTGTCGCCATCGGATGGGAGTGGTTCGACGCCCGGGCGTCCCGCCGGCTCAACGCTGTTTCCCACGGGCGCAACACTACAGCGGGGGTGCGCGAACGGGGCCCCGTCCACCCGGTGCGCATCGCCCGAGCGGCCTATCATTCCCACCGACGAGCAGCCCGTCCTGCTCCCTGGCCAGAAGGAGGAGGCATGCCCACGAGGAACCTCGATTTTCCGGTGTTCGATGCGGACAACCACATGTACGAGACACGCGACGCCCTGACCCGGTACTTGCCGGACAAGTACAAGGGGGTCATCGACTATGTCGATGTCCACGGCCGCACCAAGATCGTGGTGCGCGGACAGATCACTGACTACATCCCGAACCCCACATTCGACCGGGTGGGCCGACCAGGGGCCCAGGAGGAGTACTTCAAGTTCGGCAACCCCGAGGGCAAGTCGAGCCGCGAGATCATCGGCCGAGGCATCGACTGCCCACCAGCCTTCCGTTCGGCCGAGCCCCGTTTGGAGTTGATGAACGAGCAGGGCGTCGACTACACCATTGTGCTGCCGACGCTGGCCAGCCTCGTCGAGGAACGGATGCGTGACGATCCTGACCTGTGCGCCGCGGTCATCCATGCGCTGAACCAGTGGATGGCCGAGGAATGGCCGTTCACCTACGAGGGACGCATGTTTTCGACCCCCGTCATCACCCCGGGGTTGGTCGACAAAGCGATCGAAGAGCTGGAGTGGGTCGTCGACCAGGGGACCCGCATCGTGCTCATGCGACCGGCACCGGCGTGGGGCCTGCGAGGACCCCGCTCGTTCGCCCTGCCTGAGTTCGACCCGTACTGGGCCAAGGTCCAAGAGTCCGGGGTGCTCGTCGTGATCCACGCCTCGGACACGGGCTACTCCCGCTACAGCAACGAGTGGGAGGGCATCCACGAGGAGACCCAGGCGTTCGCACAACCGCGGCCGTTCAGCGCTGCGTTGGGCAACGATTACCGCGACATCCAAGACGCGGTGACGTCGCTCATCAGTCACGGGCTCTTCGCCCGGTTCCCCGACTTCCGCGTTGCCCTCATCGAGAACGGCGCCGGATGGGTTCCTCACCTCCTCCATCGCCTCGACCACACCTGGGAGCAGATGCCGCAGTCCTTCTCCGAAAAGCCCTCGACCACCTTCAACCGGAACATCTGGATGCACCCGTTCCACGAGGAGGACCCTCGACAGCTGGTGAGCCTTCTCGGTGCCGAGCATGTCATCTTCGGCTCGGACTTCCCGCACGTCGAGGGTCTGGCCGATCCCCTGTCCTACGCCGACGAGCTCTACGGGCTACCGGACGAGGACGTCCGCAAGATCATGGGCGGCAACATGATGGACCTGCTGGGTCTGACTGCACGCGTGTGACCGGGTCGTGACCCGGGCCCCCTCTCTTGGGCGCCCGGGTCACGACCGGCTACGACGCGTCGGGATCGACCTCGGCCGGGATCGGATGGGTCCGGCCGTGCTCGTCGGCAAAGCCGTAGGTGGCGGCCAGCTCAGCCGTCCAGAATCGCCTCCCCGAGCGGACCAGGACGTCGGGGTCTGCGGCGAGGGCGGCGACCGCACGGCCCGAGTATCGCGGCGTCTCGAGCGCCTCGACCGGCTGGTTCGGATCCGGCCAGCCGTACTCGTCGACGCCCGAGGTGGCCCGATTGCGCTCGGTCCGAGTCACACTCGGCCACAGCGAGACGACGGCCACCCCGTGCGGGCGGAGCTCGTGGGCCAGGTCCGCCGTGAGCTTGTCGACCGCTGCCTTGTCGACGCCGTAGATGACGTTGTAGCGGTAGCGGGCGGCGCCACGCCCCGAGATGTGCACCACCAGACCCCCTCCGCTCGCGATCAGCAGGGGCACCGCGTGCACCGCGGACACGTAGGCCGAGCGAGCCCCCACCCCTAGGAGGTCATCCCACAGGCTCGGGGCCAGTTCCCAGAACGGTCGCCCCACCGTAGGCCCGAAGGCCGAGGCATTGAAGGCACTGTGCACCGCGAGATCGAGGCGACCCTGCTCGGATCCGACTCGCGCGTAGAGCCGGGCAAGATCGCCATCGTCGGTGGCATCGCAGCGGACGCCCACCGCCGTGCCACCCGCGGCGTTGATCTCGGCCACGGTCTGCGCCAGGGAGCCGGGGGGCGCGTCCTCGTCGTGGGACAACGTCGCAGTGGTCCGGCCGGTGACATACACCGTGGCGCCGGCATCGGCCAGCTCGATCGCAATGCCCTTGCCGATACCCCGACTGGCGCCGACGACGACGGCCACCTTGCCATCAAGCGTGCCCAACGCTCACCCCCCGAGACTCGCCCTGAGCACGTCCAGCTCGCGACGGAGCTCACCCACCTCCGAGCGCAGGCTCGCCAGTTCGGAGGCCAGGCCCTCAACGCGATCTCTAGGCCCGCCGTGCGCTCGCTGGTGGCCCTCGAGGTCGTCGCTCAGGTCCACGCCACCGAAGGACACTCCCGCCCGCTCGCTGGTGCCGTCGAGGGAAGACGGCTCGACGAGAGGACAGGCCCATCGCTCTTCCTTCTGTCCCGCACGCCGAGCAAGCCGCTCGACCAGTGGTTGCTCGAGCGACGCGAGCAGGCCGAGCTCGTGGTCCACTTCGTCCAGGCCCTCGAACTGGACCATGCGGTCCGAGCGCAGCCGGAGCTCGCCGATCGTCTGCGGCCCGCGCAATAGCAGCACGCAGAGCAGCGCGCACTGACGCGAGTCGAGCCCCAACGCCTCGTCGAGCACGTGCCGATACCGCACCACGCTGCGCCCATGGGACGGCAGGACGAAGCGGACCAGCCGCTGGGCGCGCAGCTCGTCGAGCACCGACATCACCGTCTGCTCGTCGTAGTCCACGACCGGATCACGGTTGGACGCCTGGTTGCAGGCGGCCATCAAGGAATTGACGGTGAGCGGGTACTGCTGGGGGGTGGTGAGCTCCTTCTCCACTAAGGACCCGAGCACTCGTGCCCCCTGTGCGCTCAGCCTCACGGCTCGAGCATACGATCCGAAGGAGCGGCGCCCAATTCGACGTTCTGGCCCACCCGAACCGTAGAGGTGCGCTCGCACCAAGCTGCGGGTGCCGGCGCACTCACCTGAACCGAGGGCGAGCGGGCTCAACACGCTCGGGGCGGACGCTACGAGCTGGCTGGCCGCCTGACCGAGCGGCCATCGGCGCTGACGGCCGATCCGACGCGGCGCGCCCCATCTCTTGCCGCCTCGAGGGTGCTGGTGGTGGCGTCCGTCGCGCCACTCCTGGCCGTCGTGGCGACGTCCTTCGCGACGGCGGCGAGCGTCTCTGCCGAATCGACGACAGCGTCCTTCACGCTCTTGATCGGGACCTGGCGGGCTTTGCCTGTCACCTGCGAGCGAAATTTCCAGGCCGCGGCTCCTGAGCGCGAGCACGACCACCAGCACGAGCATGCGCTTCATGGGTCTCCTTTTCGTGCCACTTGATGATGGCTTCGTTGGCCACTCGTTGATTGGCAACCGACGGAGCGATACCCGATCTCCCCAGGGTTCACACGCCGAGAGACAACCAGGCGTCGCGCGCCGAACGTTCCTGGGTTTGGCCGCCCAGTCACGGGGGTAGCGCACCACCATGACCTCGCCTGGATTGGTAGCACTCTCGAAGCGACACCGCTCGCTTGCGGCCTGCGAACGGCAGGAGGACTACGCAAACGTGTCCGACCTCATCTCACACGAGGCAGTGGCGCTCGCTCACGAACGACTTGCGCGCTATCTCGAATCGTGGGGAACGTCGAATCGCCCACTGGATTAGAAGGACCATGATCCGTTGACGGTTGTCTCTTGACGGAGTCGGCGCCCAGGCGCGGGGGCGTGTTCGGCGCCCGGGTGCTGGGGCGTGGCCAACCCCGGCGCGCTCCGGATCGTCGATGCCTGCGATGACGCTCTACCCGCGTCGAGGTTGGCGGTCGTGAGCGAGCAGCCCGATCCGCTGGAGAGCATCAGTGCGATCACGCTGCTCGTGCGTGACATGACCGTCTCGGTAGCGTTCTATGAGGCGCTCGGCTTCCGTCTGCTGGCCGGCGGGCCAGCGGCAGCGTTCACGACCTTCCGGGTCGGCACGGGCTACCTCAACCTTCAGCTCGATGCCGCCCGACCCGTGCGCGATCCCATCTGGGGAAGAGTCGTTCTTTGGGTCGACGACGTCGACGTGATGTTCCGACGTGCCCTCGCGGCCGGGTTGTCACCGGCCACCTCACCCGCCGACGCACCGTGGGGCGAGCGCTACTTCCACATCCGCGACCCCGACGGTCATGAGTTGAGCTTCGCCCGCCCGCTGGCGAGGTGACAGGAGGGCCCGAGTGGTCGGCTTCTGCGCATCGCTGGTGTGCCAGAGTGAGCTGTGCACATCGGCGTGCTGACAGGCGGCGGTGACTGCCCTGGGCTCAACGCCGTGATCCGCGCCATCGTGCTGGCGGGCCATCAGCGGCACGGTGACCGCACGACCGGGTTCCTCGACGGGTGGCGCGGGGTGCTCGACGGTAGGACGCTCACCCTCGATCCTGACAGTTGCGGCGACCTCCTCCCGCTGGGGGGCACTATCCTGGGGACCTCTCGCACCAATCCGTTTGCGACGCCCGGCGGTCCGGAGCGCGCCATGGCCACGCTGCGGGACCTCGACTTGGATGGCCTGATCGCGATCGGGGGCGAGGACACCTTGGGTGTCGCCAACCAGCTGGCCGGACGCGGCGCACCCATCGTGGGCGTGCCCAAGACCATCGACAACGACCTCTCGGGCACCGAGGTGACGTTCGGGTTCGACACCGCCGTGCAGATCGCTACCGAGGCCATCGACCGTCTTCGCACGACGGCCGAGTCCCATCACCGGGTCATGATCTGCGAGGTGATGGGGCGTCACGCCGGATGGATCGCCGCCTACGCCGGCGTGGCCGGGGGCGCCACCGAAATCCTCGTGCCCGAGGTCCCCTTTTCCGTCGAGGCCATCTGTGCACGGTTGGCGCGCCGGCACGACCGCGGCCAGTTCTCCTCGATCGTGGTGATCTCCGAGGGTGCGCTCCCGGCGGACGGCCCGGACGCCGAGTCGGCCCGTCGGGCCACCATGCCGGCGACTACCGATCAGTTCGGACACGCCCGACTGGGCGGTATCGGCAACTGGCTGGCCGGCGAGGTGGAGGGCCGGACGGGCTACGAAGCACGGGTGACTGCCCTCGGCCACCTCCAGCGCGGCGGCACCCCCACGGCCTTCGATCGGATGCTGGCCACCCGTTTCGGAGTGGCCGCGGTGGCGGCTGCCCACGACGGCGATTTCGGACAGATGGTGGCGCTTCGGGCGGGCGAGATCGTCCGAGTGCCCCTCAAGGCGGTGATCACGACGCTCAGGACCCTCGATCTCTCGCTGCTCGAGGGAGCGGAGGCCCCATTCCTCAGCTGACGCCCGGCTCCTCAGTTGGCATGGGCGGGGCCTCGGTAGAGTGCGCAGGAAGCGTGCGCGCCCGACCTCGGGCCTGAGTCCCGGAAGAGGGTCAGCGATGGCACTGAGGTTGAAGCCCGGGACGTCGTGGTGGGAGACCTATGGTCGCTGCGTCAGCGTGGCGCCCGAGGCCTTCGATTCGGACCGTCTACGGAACCTGATGCGAGGCGAGTGGCGCCGATCGGGCATCCCCGGGGATCACGTGAACGCGGTGGACGGCGCGCCGATCCCCGGACCGCCACTCGTGGATCGAGACGAGGCGGCCGCGGCGGTCGAGTTCGCGTGCGGCGAGCACCTGGCCTGGGGAGCGGTCGACCTCGACGAGCGTCGGGCGCGGGTGTCGGCCGCCGTCGACGCCCTGGGCGAGCACCGCGACCTTCTCAGCCTGCTCCTTGTGTGGGAGATCGGAAAGCCCTGGAGGCTCGCCTGTGCCGATGTCGATCGATGCATCGACGGGGTCCGGTGGTACCTCGGCCAGATCGAGCGTCAGCTAGTCATGCCCGACGGAAGGCAGCGCAAGCCGCTGCCGGGCCCGGTGTCGAACATCGCCAGCTGGAACTACCCCATGAGCGTGCAAGTCCACGCCGAGCTGGTACAAGCCCTCGCCGGCAACGCCGTGGTCGCCAAGACTCCGAGCCAAGGTGGCTTCCACGCGCTCACACTGGCGCACGCCCTGATGCGCCGGGCCGGCCTACCGGTCACGCTGCTTTCGGGGATGGGCTCGCGGATGGGCGAGGTGCTCATACGCTCCGAGGGGATCGGCGCCTTGATGTTCGTCGGCGGACGGGCCAACGGTCGTCGCGCTGCCGTGTCGCTCGCCGACACCGGGCGGCGCCACGTGCTCGAGCAGGAAGGTCTCAACGCCTGGGGCGTCTGGGAATTTTCCCAGTGGCATCTCCTCGCCCAACACATGCGCAAAGGTTTTGAGTACGCCAAGCAACGGTGCACCGCCTATCCGCGTTACGTGGTCCAACGCCGACTGTTCCCGGCGTTTCTCGAGGCATACCTTCCGGTGGTCGGCGCAGTTCGCTTCGGCCACCCGCTGGCCGTGGAGGACCCTGACGATCCGTTCCCCGAGCTCGACTTCGGTCCGGTGATCCACTCGGCCAAGGCTTCGGACCTCTCGGCGCAATTCGACGAAGCGGTTCACGGCGGCGGGATTCCCTTGTTCCGCGGTTCGGTCGGCGACGGCAGGTTTCTCGACGTGCAGGACACGTCGGCCTACGTCGCGCCGGCATGTGTGCTCCAGCCGCCCGCCTCCTGGTCGTTGCACCACGCAGAGCCCTTCGGTCCTTTGGACTCGGTTGTCCTGGTCGACACCCAAGCCGAGCTCCTCGCCGCCATGAATGCGTCGAACGGCTCGCTGGTGGCCAGCATTGCCACCGACGACCCGGCCCTTGGGAACCGACTCGCCGAGGAGGTCCAGGCCTTCAAGGTCGGTATCAACAAGCCGCGCAGCCGTGGAGATCGCGACGAGGTGTTCGGGGGGCTGGGCGCGTCGTGGAAGGGCGCCTTCGTCGGCGGGGACCTGCTCGTCCACGCGGTCAGCTGCGGCCCCAAGGGCCTCGATGAGGAGCTCTACGGCAACTTCCCTGGCACCTCGCGGCTGCCGCCACGCTAACCGTCCAGAAGGGGCGCGGCGGGGCCGCACCCCCCGGAGTGAGTGTTCACTCTGCTACCGTTGGGCCCGTGCCCCGACCCACCGGCGTGGTGACCGCGGACCCCACACGAATCCCCGGCTCGCGGCGCGCGTCGCCGATCCCCCCCGAAGAGCGCCGCACGTCGATCGCCGCCGCCGCTCTCCGACTTCTCCTCGAGCACGGTGGCGCCGTCACGACCCGCCAGATCGCCGACGCGGCAAACATCGCCGAAGGGACCATCTTTCGCGTCTTTGCCGACAAGGAAGAGGTCTTCCGCGCCGCAGTGGATCTCGCCCTCGACCCGGCGCCCACTGAGCAGGCACTTGGCGAGGTCGATCGATCCCTCCCCTTGGAAGGGCAGCTCGAGGCGGCGGTGGTGATCATCCAACGCCGGATGAGCGACATCAACCGCCTCGTCTCGGCCGTCGGGGGTCCGGCCTTCCGAGCCGGGCGCGAGCGCCCCCTTCCCGACCTGCCAGCCCTGGTCTCGTTGTTCACGCCCAACTGCGGGCGTTTGCGCTACGAGCCGGAGCGAGCGGCGCGCCTGCTCACCGCCCTCACGCTGGCGTTCAGTCATCCGGCGCTCTTCGGTGACCAACCGATGCCCGCTCCTGAGATCGTCGAACTCGTGCTCGACGGCATTCGAGCCAGGCCACTTCCCGCCAACCGTCGGTCCCCGGCCCAGTGCTGATCCGTCTCCTCCGCACCTATCTGCGCAAGTACCGCGGCCTGCTGTACCTGCTCCTCGTGCTCCAAGGGATACAGGCGCTCTTGAACCTGTACCTCCCGAATCTCAACGCGGAGATCATCGACAACGGCGTCCTCACCGGCAACACCCACTACATCTGGGCGAAGGGCGCCACCATGCTCGGGGTGGCCCTCCTCCAGACGGTCTTCGCGGTAGCCGCCGTCTTTGTCGGATCCCGGGTGGCGATGGGGTTCGGACGCGACGTTCGTAGCGCCCTGTTCCACCGATCACTTGCGCTCTCCGCTCGTGAGGTCAACGAACTCAGCGCCCCGTCCCTCATCACCCGGGTGACCAACGACGTCCAGCAGGTGCAGATACTCGTGGTGATGACCTGCACGATGGTGCTGGCCGCGCCAGTCACCATCATCGGAGGCGTCTTCCTCGCGCTGCGCCAGGAAGCCGGGCTGTCCTGGCTGCTCGGCGTGAGCATGCCGGTGCTCGCCATCTGCCTCGGGATCATCATCGGCCGGATGATCCCCCAGTTCCGCCTGATGCAGGAACGACTGGACAACGTGAACCGGGTGCTGCGCGAGCAGATCACCGGCATCCGAGTCGTCCGCGCCTTCGTCCGCGAGCCCCAAGAGGTCCGGCGCTTCCGGACCGTGAACGAGAACCTGACCGCCACCTCGCTCATCACCGGTCGGCTGATGGCCCTGATGTTCCCGATCGTGATGCTGGTGATCAACTGCGCCAACTCGGCGGTGGTCTGGTTCGGGGCCAACAAGATCGCTCAAGGGCAGATGACCATCGGCTCACTCATCGCCTTCCTCACCTACTTCACCCTGATCCTCATGGCGGTGATGATGGCGACGTTCGTCGGGGTCATGGCACCCCGGGCGGCGGTCAGCGGCGAGCGCATTCAAGAGGTGCTGAACACCGATCCGTCCGTGGTACCCCCCGAAAACCCCGTGGCCCAGCTTCGTACGCCAGGAACCCTCGAACTACGTGACGTCGGCTTCGCCTACCCGGGAGCGGAGGCGCCGGTGCTCGACGCCATCTCCTTTCGGGCGCTTCCCGGCCAGACCACCGCGGTCATCGGCAGCACCGGGGCGGGCAAGACCACCCTCGTCAACCTTGTCGCCCGCCTCTTCGACGCCACCGCCGGAGCGGTGCTCGTGGGCGGCGTCGACGTCCGCGAGCTCGATCCCGACGTGCTGTGGCAGCGCATCGGCCTGGTCCCACAACGCCCCTACTTGTTCACCGGCACGGTGGCCAGCAACCTGCGCTACGGCAAGCCCGACGCCACCGACGACGAGCTGTGGGACGCGCTGGAGGTGGCGGACGCGGCAGGGTTCGTGCGCGCCATGGGAGGGCTCGACGCCCGGATCGCCCAAGGGGGCACGAACGTCTCAGGAGGCCAGCGCCAGCGTCTCAGCATCGCCCGGGCATTGGCCCGCCGTCCCGACGTGTACATCTTCGACGACTCCTTCTCCTCGCTCGACCTCGCCACCGATGCCCGGGTGCGCGCCGCACTCGGGCCCTACACCACAGGGTCAACCGTGCTCGTGGTCGCCCAGAGGGTGTCGACGATCGTGAACGCCGACCAGATCCTCGTCCTCGAGGACGGGCGAGAAGTCGGTCTGGGTACCCACGACGAGCTCCTCGAGACCTGTGCCACCTACGCGGAGATCGTCGCCTCGCAGAACGCGGCGGAGGACGCAGCGTGAGCATCGACGCCGATCCCACCACGGGGGTCGAACCCGAAGAGGAGGACTCGGCCTACGTCCCGATCTCGGGTGGCCCGATGGGCCGGATGGTCGCCCCCGGGATGCCTCTCGAGCGCTCCAAGGACTTCCGGGGGACACTGCGGCGGCTGGGGGCCCGGCTAACTCCTGAGATCTTCCGCGTCATCGGCGTGGTGATCTTGGCGCTCGCCGGCGTCGTCCTCGCCGCCTTTGGACCCCTGGTTCTCGGCGACGCCACGAACGTCATCGTCCGCGGGCTCGAGCATGGCGGTCCCCACGCCATCAACTTCGGATCGCTCCATCATCTGCTGCTGGTGGTCGTCCTCTTGTATATCGGCTCGGCGACCTTCCAGTACCTTGCGGCCTACACCTTGGCCGGGATGGTCCAGCGCACCATGTACCGCCTGCGGGCCGATGTCGAGGACAAGCTCAACCGGGTGCCGCTCGGTTACGTGGACCGCTCGGCGCGCGGTGATCTGCTCAGTCGGGTCACCAACGACATCGACAACCTGGCCCAGAGCCTCCAGCAAACCATCGGCCAGGCGATGACCAACATCTTCATGCTCATCGGGACCATGGTGATGATGTTCGTGATCTCGCCGCTGCTTGCCGTGGTCGCGGTGGTCTCGATCCCGCTCTCCGCGACGCTCATCAAGTTCATCGCCCAGCGCTCGAAGATCCGCTTCATGGCCCAGTGGAGAAACACCGGTCGTCTCAATGCACTGGTCGAGGAGTCCTTGACGGGGCACGCGGTGGTCAAGACGTTCGGTCGTCAACGTGAGGTGGAAGAGACCTTCCGCGAGACCAACGACGAGCTCTACCAAGCCAGCTACGGGGCTCAGTCCATCTCCGGCACCATCCAGCCGCTGATGGTGATGGTGGGCAACTTGAACTACGTCGCCATCGCCGTGATCGGCGGCGTGCGGGTCGCATCGAAGGCCCTAACCATTGGTGGTGTACAGGCGTTCATCCAGTACTCGCGGCAGTTCGCACAGCCGCTCCAGATGCTTGCGTCCATGGCCAACCTGTTCCAATCCGGGCTGGCGTCGGCTGAGCGGGTCTTCGAGTTCCTCGACGCCCCCGAGCAGTCGGCCGAAGAGCCCCACGTGACGACCGCTCCGAGCGATGAGAATCCGTGGACGCGTCGAGTTCGAGCACGTGTCGTTCTCTTACGATCCCAAGCGGCCCTTGATCACGGACCTCTCGCTGGTGGCGGAACCCGGACGGACGGTAGCCATCGTCGGACCCACGGGAGCGGGTAAGACCACGCTGGTCAACCTCATTATGCGGTTCTACGAGCTCGACGGGGGCCGGATCACCCTGGACGGCGTCGATATCGCGAAGATGCCGCGCTCGCAGCTTCGGGCCAACATCGGCATGGTGCTGCAGGACACCTGGTTGTTCGGCGGCACGATCCGGCAGAACATCGCCTACGGGAACATGGACGCCACCGAGGATCAGATTCTCGCGGCAGCGCGTGCGACGTACGTCGATCGCTTCGTCCATGCCCTTTCCGACGGCTACGACACGATCGTCGACGACGAGGGTGGAGTGATGAGCACGGGCGAGAAGCAGCTCGTGACGATCGCCCGCGCCTTCCTGGCCAACCCCACCATCCTCATCCTCGACGAGGCAACGAGCTCGGTGGACACCCGCACCGAGGTGTTGATCCAAGATGCGATGGCCGCGCTGCGATCCCAACGGACGAGCTTTGTCATCGCGCACCGCCTGTCGACCATCCGTAACGCCGACGCCATCTTGGTAATGGAGGCGGGGCGCATCGTCGAACAGGGGCATCACACCGATCTGCTCTCGCGCGACGGCGCCTATGCGCGGCTGTACAACGCGGAGTTCGCCGGCCTGGCCACCTAGGGGAACGTCTCATTCACATGGCGTTTCACAGCCCGGCACGGGCTCGTGCGACAGTCGGTTTAAACGGTCCCGGTGGGTAACTGCCGTTGCAACCGCTGGTCATCCCATGGCACACAGGTTGCAGCCGCGACATCGCCTGCGTCGCGACCATCCCTGTTCTCTCCATACCGTCGCACTAGACAGGTTCGCGCCCGAAGAAGCGTGAACACCGCAGGATCGACGTCGCTCGTCTGCCCGGCGAGATCGTCACACGAACACGAGGAGCCGTATGAGCAGGTGGAGACCCAGTCGACGTAGCGCGGATCCGAGCATCGCCTGCGAAGCGTGCCAGTCAGCTCCTCGGGCCGCGCCACGGCCCTCCCGGCTCACAGGGGCGCTCGCTACGGTGCTCGGGGCGGGAACCCTGTTCGCCGTCATGGGGGGGCTGCCCGCTTCCGCGGCTGGTGCTGCCAGTCCTACGCCCACCATCTTGGCGGTCAACGGCAGCGGCACGTTGACCTCGTACCCGCTGTCTGCATCGGGCAACGCCACCCCGACGGCCACGATCTCGAACAGCGGCTCGAGCCTCTCGTTCCCGTTCAGCGCGGCCTACAACGCCGCGGGCGATCTCTGGGTAGCCAACCCCGGCAACGACACGGTGGTCGAGTTCACCCCGAGCCAGCTCAGCGCCTCGGGTAGCCCGACCCCAACTGTGACCATCTCCTCGGGCAGCTTCCATGGGTCCGAGGCGGTCGCCATTGACCCATCCGGCAACCTCTGGGTGAGCAATTACGGCAGTGGCACGCTCGTGGAGTTCACCCCGAGCCAGCTCAGCGCCTCGGGTAGCCCGACCCCAACTGTGACCATCTCCGCCACGGCACTGAACGGTCCGGTCGGCATCGACTTCACCCCAAGTGGCAACCTCTGGGTCGCCAATGACGATGCCGACCAGTTACTCGAGTTCTCTCATAGCCAGTTGGCCACCTCTGGCAGCCCGAACCCACAGGTCACCGTCTCCTCGAGCTCGAGCAGCCTCGTCGGTCCTCAATGGGTCACCTTGGACGCAGCCGGTGACCTGTGGGCGAGCAATTACGCCGGCGGCTCGTTAGTTGAGTTCACTGCTAGCGAGATCGTCACCTCAGGGAGCCCAAGCCCCGCGGTAACCCTCACCCCAAACGGCTCGGGAAGTATCGCCGGCCCACTGCAGATCGCGTTCGACACGGCCGGTGACCTCTGGGTCGCTAACGACTCGAACAGCAGCATCGTCAAATTCACTCCCGGCCAGCTCACTTCCGGAAGCCCGACGCCGGCAGCCACCATCTCAGGCGGTGCAACCGGGCTGTCCGGCCCAACTGGACTGGTGATCACGCAACCGCCCACGGTTACCTCCATCTCTCCGACTTCAGGCCCTGCTGCCGGGCAAACGACGGTGACGATCAACGGCCAGGGGTTTACGTCAGCTTCGACGGTCGACTTCGCTTCCACCCCAGCCACCTCGGTCACCTACCTAAGCCCCTCCGAGCTGACGGCGGCCTCCCCCGCGGGGAGCGGTACCGTCGACGTCACGGTAAGCACGTTCGGCGGAACCTCATCGACGTCGGCAAACGATCGCTTTACCTACATCTCGCCTACGACGCCGGCCACCGGGTACTGGTTGGTCGGGGGTGACGGAGGAGTCTTCGCCTATGGCGCCACCTTCTACGGTTCGACCGGCAACCTCACGCTGAACCAGCCGGTGATGGGCATCGCCTCGAGCACCGACGGCAAGGGATACTCGTTCGTGGCCAAGGACGGCGGGGTCTTCGCTTACGGAGATGCCATCTTCCATGGCTCGGTCCCCGGTGCCGGCGTCCACGTCACCAATATCGTCGCAATGGCCACCGACCCGACTACCGGCGGCTACTGGGTCGTCGGCTCCGATGGCGGGGTCTACGCCTTCGACGCACCGTTCCACGGGAGCGTGCCCGGGACTGGAACCCTGGTGAACGACATCGTGGGCATCGCCTCGACTCATGACGGGGGTGGCTACTACGTGGTGGGCGCGGACGGCGCGGTCTATGCGTTCGGCGACGCCAGGTACCAGGGCTCGGCCAACTCGCTCGGCCACCTCAACGCCCCGGTTGTGGGCATCGGCGTCGACCCGACCACCGGCGGCTATTGGGAAGCTGGTGCCGACGGAGGCGTGTACGCCTACGGGGCACCCTTCGATGGCTCGGTGGGCAACAGCCACCTCGCGGCACCGATCGTCGGCATCGCCGCCGCGCCGACCGGGTCGGGCTACGACCTCGCCGCATCTGACGGCGGCGTGTTCAACTACGGCACGACGTATCTCGGCTCAATGGGCGGCAAGCCCCTCAATGCCCCGGTTGTCGGGATAGCGGCTGCCGCGTAGGCGCCCCAGTTCGACCCACTCAGGGCGTCAGCCCACGACGTCGCCCAACACCTGACGCAGTCGTGCGACCAGCCGCTCGATCTCGGCCGGAAGGGTCGGGGGGACGTGCATCGCCGCCTGCTCCTCGGGCAAGACGTCGAGCGCTCGGTTCAGTCGTTCGATCGCGGTGTTCAGAAGGTTGGTCCCCGAGACGAGGTCGTCGGAGTCCTCCGCGTTCCACGTCGTGATCCGCAGCGTCGGCGTCGCTCCGATGGGGATCGAAGCGCTGTGTGGCCCCTCATGGCCGACGACCTGGTCGCACCGGTATGGATTGGGGGTCGTTTCTCGAACGCTGCCACAAGCGGTGAAGGGGTCTCTCATTCCGAGCAGTCAACCACGCCCGTGGTCGAGGCACCCGCCGCTACCCTGAGCGCGTGGACGTTGCCGGCTTCTTCTCGGAACCCGGACGCTGCTGGCGCATGATCGAGGACCCCGATCCCGGCCGGGGCGGGCATCCGATGCACTGTCCCGAGGCCGTCCGGTGGCGTGGGCGGTTCCGGACGACCGAAGGCAAGGTCTTCCCAGTCTGGTCGTGCGACGAACATCGCGAGGGACTCGAAGACCCACGGGCCTTCCCGTTCTGACACGGAAAAGCCAAAGGGCGGGCGCTCGTGCTCACGCCGGCGACGCACATCCCCTAGGGGATGGCGCCATCGTCGCTGAGCAGCTCCACTAGGCCCATGATCACGAGCACCTTGCGCGCTGGAGACCGGCGGCTCGGACCGTGAGGGTCGCCGCTCGATCGCCAGGGCAGCGGCGCGCTCCAGGACGAGCGCCCCCGAGGAGTCCATCAACCAGACCGCACCCAAGTCGACCACCACAGAGGCCGCTCGCTCCACGGCGAGATCGAGCACTTCGTGGAAGGCCGGAGCGGTCGCCGAGTCGATCTCGCCACTCACCGGGACCGCCTTCGCGCTCCCGTCACCGAAGATCTCGGCCCGCCGCCCGACCTTAGGAACGTTGGACATTCCTCCTCCTGCCAAAGCTCGCGAGGGTCCGATGTGACCGTGCACGCCCGGTTCAGCTGAGTGAGGACTGTAGGGCGCACAACCCCCCCTTTCTGCAACTCTTCGCACTGATACGCGCGAAAGGCAGCGCAAAAGCGACCACGTCGGGCCGGCTCACCCTAAGGTGCATCGTCGTGGAGGACCCGATCGGCTACGGCCCCGGTGCGCTGCGCCACCTCACCCAGCATCCTGACGTTCGCGTCAAAGCACGCGCGCTGCGGCGCGATGGCCGCCACCGGGAACGTCCTGGGTCCTCGGTTGGTCGCGTGCGCCCGGGGCACGGGGCACGACGGTCTGCATGCGTCCATGCCGCAACGGGCATTTCCTCAGCTCCGCCAGTGGTGGGTCTATTCCTGGCGGTAACGGCGGCCGCCAGGGACGGCACGCCGGCTCAACGGAACACCAGAACACTTCGTGGGCTGGCCTGTCCGTAGGTCGACTGGGGTGCTGTCAGGCGGCGGCGACAGCGGCAAGGCGCTCGGTCAGGTCGTCGACAATCTGGCCGAATCGTTCCGCCCATTGTGGGTCGTCCCCGACGACCTCGGGCTTGGCGCCCTGTCGGTTACCGATGACGATGAGCTCGTCGAGTCCCTCCGGGCCGGCGACTACCGCCTCCCACGGCACCGACGCCGCCTGGAACCGGGTGTCACCCATCTCGACGGTCTCCCTGCCGCGCTGGTGCGATCCGGCGATGACGCACCGGAACACGTCACTCCCGAAGGTCATTGGCGGCGTTGCCACCCTGCCGGCCGGAGTGCGCTGGATGAGATAGATCGGGCCCACGTCGTGCGCTGCCATGAGCGACACGGCGACCCGACCACCGTCGCCGATCGACAGCCAGGTGTCCGCCTCGGACAGGCTGGCGTCGATGTGCTGGACCCTGCTCCACGGCTTGTCGATCGTCGTGACAAGACCGTTCACACCCGGGTCGTTGGGGGGGAGGATCTCGGGCATCAGGTCGCCGTACATCTCTTTGCTCCGCTGCAGTGCTTCTTCGTTCTCCACCTGGCTCCGCAGCTCGGGATTGGTCGGCCGCACCCGGCTGCCGCGCCGGTCGGCGAAGGAGATGATCCGCCAGTTGCCCTCGACGTGGGGTGCATCCCCGTCCGCTCCATAGGGCCGGGCAGACTGCTGGAGTCGGAACTCACCGTGGTGGTACCGCTCTTGGCCGACCCATAGCTCGCCCTTCATCACGATCCGGAAGTTGTCGCACGGATGGCTGTGCGCCGGGGTGAGGTCGGTCGGGCCAGCAAGTTCCTCTGGCGTGGACGGCCCATCGAAGAACAAGCCGACCATCGGGCCATAGATCGGGTCGCCGATACCGATGATCATGGGCAGATGCGAGCGCTCGCTCAGCGGCGGCCTGCGGAACGACAGATCGAACGCGTCCCCAGGAATCTCGAATCCCCTCGAAACAATCACGTCTGGCTCCCCTCGTCAGATCAGCTGCGTGCCAAGTGTACGTTCGAACCTGACAGGAGGACCTCGACGCGGGTCTCGACCAGGACGTTCCAGCCCAGAGCGACGGACGTCCTGGCAGCGCTGCCTCGCATCCCCTACGGTGGCACCCGACGACACAGGGCTCGAGGAGGGGAACCGATGGGAGTACTCGATGGGCGCGTTGCGCTGGTCACCGGCTCAACCCGCGGGATCGGCCGGGCGATCGCCGAGCTCTTCGTCGCCGAGGGAGCGGCAGTGATCGTCAATGGTCGGCGGCAAGCCGACACCGAGCGGGCCGCGCAAGAGATCGGTGGGAAGACTCTCGGGATCGGCGCCGATCAAGCCTCCCTCGAGGACATCCGGGGACTGTGCCGCAAAGCGGAGGAGACGTTCGGCACGGTCGACGTGTTGGTCAACAACGCGGCCATCGCGCCCCGTACGGCGATCACCCGAGTAACCGACGACGAGTGGAACGAGACGTTGCTCGTGAATCTGACGGCACCGTTCTGGTACATCCGTGAGCTCGTCCCTGGGATGAAGCGAATCGGCAAGGGCGTGATCGTCAACGTCACGTCAGGCGCCGGGATCAGTGGCACCGTGGGCTTCTCGTCGTACTCGGCTGCCAAGGGCGGGATGAACGGGCTCAGCTACACACTGGCCAAGGAGCTCGCTGGCTTCGGCATCCGCACCAACCTCTTGGCTGCCGGGGCGATGACCGACATGATGCGCCAGCTGCCCAAGGAAATCTTCGACCCCGAGGCCGCGAACATGCCGACCGTCGAGGCCAACGCCCGAACGGTCCTCCGCCTTGTCGTCGACGAGTCGCTCAACGGGCAGTGCCTGCACCCGGGCCAAGAGCTGGAACTCGCGCCGTCGGGCTCGTAAGGAGCATCCACAGCGCACCCGCCCTCGCTGCTCAAGGGTTTTCGGTCGGCCCGGAGGGACGCCGCTCGAGCGTCGGCGTCGCGTCGGGAAGCGCCTGCATCCACGCGCACAGCTGATCGAGCTGGGGGCAGAGATCCTCGAGCGGGCCGCTGTTGTCGACGACGAATCCGGCGTGCTCGAGTCGGACCTCGCGCGATGGCTGCAGCGCGATGCGGGCACGGGCATCCTGTTCGCTCATCTGGCGTTGGGCTACGAGGCGACTGACCGCTACCTCGACAGGAACGTCGACGACGGCCAAGCCGGTCATGCCATACATCGGCGCCAGGTATAGGGCCGCCTCGACCACCACCAAGGCATCAGTGCCAAGGTGGACCAAGGCCCGACGAACGATCTCCTGCTCGGTCAACGGCGCCGCCATGGCGGTGAGCTCGCCCAGTTGCGAGCGGTCGGCGAAGACGATGGCGGCGAGCGCCTGCCGATCGAGCCGGCCATCGGCGCCAACGACGGGCTCGCCCCACCGGGCCACGATCTGCTGGTAGAACGGCCGACCCGGTTCCTGCAGCTCGCGGGACAGCTCGTCGACGTCGAGCACAACGACACCGCGCCCAGCCAGTCCGGCACGGACCGTGGATTTGCCGGCTCCGATACCGCCGGTGAGCCCCGCGAACTTCATGATCCACCACTCACACGCTGCGGACCGTGCGGCGCAGGACTCACGCCCACCGTTCTATCCCTCGGCGTCGCGTCCGGGAAAATCGTAGGGTCCCGTCGTCACCGTGAGATGAGCGAAGGACGAGTCCGGCGCGGCGCCGTGGGTGTGTAGCTCCCCAGGGGGTGCGATCACCACGTCACCGGGCTCGAGCACGGCTCGTTGGTCGTCGGTGGCCACGAAGCCGCGGCCAGAAAGCGCGATGATCACCTGGCCGCCCAGATGCACATGGGGTGGCGTGACACCCCCTGCCACCACAGTCACATGGCCCACGTCGAGGCGATCGGTGTTCGTGGGGCCCTCGAGCCACTGCACCTCGAGTCCCCGCTCGTTTGGAGTTGCCGAAGGCGCCAGACGCCCCAGGGTCTGCTCTCGTATGACCTTCATCACCACTCCTCCCGATCACCGATACGGACCACTGTAGAAGCAGCTGCACACCCAACGGCATGGATGACAAGAACCACCGACTCGCGTTGCCCCGTGCCCTTGCCGCCACCGGCCTCATCAGGTTGACTGGATCGTGTGGAGGAGCGGTTCGGTGCGCGGTGCGGCGCGGACATGACCGCCCTGCCGCCAACTCCGGCCTATGAACCCTCGGTCGACTCGCCGCTGTTCGTCCTCGCGATGGATCACCGAGCATCCTTTGGGCGGAGCCTGTTCGGGGTCAGCGGCGATCCGAGCCCGGCAGAGCTCTCGAGGATGCGAGACGCCAAGGCGCTCATCTACGAAGGAGCGCGCCAAGTGGTCACCGACGGCCTGCCCGCAGGTCGGGTAGGCGTACTCGTCGACGAGCTGCTCGGGGCCGATGTAGCCCAACGGGTGAAGGCGGACGGCCTCGTGCTCGCCATGCCGATCGAGCGCAGCGGCACCACGCTCTTCGAGCTCGAGTACGGCGCACAGTTCGCCCAACACGTCGAGGCCTTCGATCCGGATTTCTTCAAGGTCCTCGTCCGCTACAACCCCGCCGATGCCGCAGGTCTGCGCATGATCCAGACCCAGCGTTTGGCTGAGGTGTCGGCATTTGCGGCACGGACGGGACGGCGTTGGCTGTTCGAGCTGCTCGTCCCGCCGACTCGGGAGCAATTGAGCACCTACGAGGACCAGGACCACTTCGACCGCCAGGCTCGTCCCGCGCTGACTGCGCAGGCCATCGTCGAGTTCGACGCTGCGGGCGTCCATCCGACGATCTGGAAGCTCGAGGGGTACGAAACGGCAGACGACGCACAACTCGTCCTGAGGACGGCCTGCGGCGACGCCGATCACCCGGCACAGTGCATCGTGCTGGGCCGCGATGCTCCGATCGCCAGGGTTGAGCATTGGATCGAGGTCGCCGCGCCCATAGAGGGCTTCGTCGGGTTCGCGGTCGGGCGGAGTATCTGGGAGCACGCGTTGGGGGACTTCCTCGGTGGCCGAATCGACCGTCCAGCGGCCGTGACCACCATCGCCCGCCGCTACCGCGTTCTGATCGACACCTACCTCGAAGCCAGGCGACCAGGTGCACCAGGCCGACCGGTGGCGGAACCTTCAGGTTGACTCCCGATCGGGAGCAGGTCATCCGCAAAGCACTGAGTGGCGCCGACATTGCGTGGAACCCGCCTGCCCGCGGGGATGGCAGCCACATGGCTGGCCGAGGCGGACGCCCTGCGCGAGCTCGTCCGCGCCTCCACTCCCTCCTGAAGCATCTCCGCCGCGCGCCTGGGCCCCAAGGCCGGGGAACCGGACGATCTGACCGGGTGTCACCCCAGTCGGACCCTTGTCGCTCAGGGCAGCCAGGTCCGTCATCGCTCGACAGACCAGCAGGATCCTCGTTATCGCGGGGACGCTACCGTTCGGGCTGGCAGCGGTTCACTGGGCGCAGGCGAGCTTGGCTCTGTCGATCGGTGTCGTGCCCACCACAATGATCGCGCTGACCGCCCCGGTGGTCGGGTTGCTCGTGGTCGTGGACACCGCGCTGACCGCCGCCTCGGCGGTCGTTGCCACGCAGGCCCCGGCAGCGACCGTCGGGGACGCCAATGACCTTCGCTTCTCGGCCCGCCGGACACGCGACGGACACAACATCGACTCGGGCGAACGGTTGCCCGGCGCCGACGGCGGGTATCGGCGTGTCATGACCAGGTTTGGGTACACCATGCTGTGCGAACAGAGCGGACCAAAAGAGCTGGTCCGTGACGTCCAAATTGCCGAGCACGCCGGGTTCGACTTCGCCGTGATCTCCGATCACTACTTCCCCTGGGTCGAGGCGATGGGCCACTCCCCGTACGCGTGGTCGGTGCTCGGCGCCGCTGCCGAGGTGACCGAGCGCATCGATCTCATGACCTATGTGACCTGCCCGATCAAGCGCTATCACCCGGCGGTGGTGGCACAAAAGGCCGCGACCGTCGCGATCCTCTCCGACGGCCGGTTCACACTCGGGCTGGGAGCCGGAGAGAACCTGAACGAGCACGTCGTCGGCGGCGGGTGGCCTCCGGTGAACCTTCGCCACGAGATGTTGGGCGAAGCGGTCGAGATCATTCGCCAACTGTGGGGCGGCGATTACGTCAACTTCTCCGGCAAGCACTTTCAGGTCGACTCGGCCAAGATTTGGGACCTTCCGCCTCGTACGCCGGACCTCGGGATCGCCGTCTCTGGTTGGGCTTCGTGCAGCCTGGCCGGACACCATGCCGATCTGATGATCGCGGTGGAGCCGAAGAGCGAGTTGGTCCAGGCGTTCGAGTCGGCCGGCGGACACGGAAAACCCCGAATCGGACAGGTTCCTGTCGCCTACGACCCCAATCGTGACGCTGCCATCGCACGGGCGAGGGAGCTCTTCGGATGGTTCGGGGGCGGATGGAAGGTCAACTCTGAGCTACCAGGCACGGCTGCGTTCGAGGCAGCATCACGGTTCGTCCGGGCCGACGACATCGTCGACGCGATCCCCTGCGGAAGCGACGTCGAACCATTCGTTCACGCCGTGAGCGCATTCACCGACGCGGGTTTCACGCACGTCGCGCTGTGCCAAGTCGGAGGCGACACGCAATCCGGGTTCGTCGAGTGGGCCGAACACGAGTTGCTCCCGGCGCTGAGAAACAGCTGAGAAACGAGCGCCGAGAAGACAGGGACGAGCCTCTGATCTTTAGAAACTTCTGATCGCTTTCTCAGGCCAGCGACAGGTCGCGCGAGCAGAGTGGTGACAGCGGACGTTCCGAGGAGCTACCGATGATCGACACTGTCACGTTGTCCACTCCCGAACTCGGTAACCGTACCTATCTCATCCACAACGGTCGGCGAGGGGTGGTGATCGATCCGCAGCGGGACACCGATCGCGTCCTGCGCGCTGCCGCGGCAGCCGGTGTGCGCATCGCCTACGTGGCCGAGACCCACGTGCACAACGACTACGTCTCGGGCGGATGGGCGTTGGCCAGTGAGCTCGGCGTGCCCTATCTCGTGGCCGCGGCCGAAGAGGTGTGCTTCGCCCGGCACGCGGTTCGTGACGGCGACGAGGTCGTCGTCGACCCACACTTCTCGCTCAGGGTGGTGGCTACCCCGGGGCACACTCCTCATCACGTGGCCTACATCGCCTTGGACCGTGGTCGTCCCACGGTGGCCGCCACTGGCGGCTCCCTCCTTTATGGCACGGTCGGCCGAACCGACCTGTTCGGGGCGGCGCTCGCCGCTCCGCTCGCCCGCCACCAGTACCACTCGGTCCATTCGCTCGGCCAACTGCCGGGCTGGGTCGAGGTGCTGCCGACCCACGGATTCGGCAGCTTCTGCTCGGTCGGCGCGTCAGGCATCGACACGTCCACCATCGCCGAGCAGCGCTCGACGAACCTCGTGTTCAGGGCCGACAGCGAGGAGGCGTTCGTCCACCAGCTGCTCGACGCGCTCGGCGACTATCCTCGCTATTACCACCAGATGGCGGGACCCAACCGCCAGGGCGCGCCGGCGCCCGATCTCTCGCCGCCGCCACGGCTGGACGCGGCGCGGTTGGCCACCATCGCCCTAACTGATGCATGGGTGGTGGATCTCCGGGGCCGCGGAGCGTTCGCAGCCGGGCATCTGACCCGCAGCATCAACGTCGAGCAGGACACCCCGTTCACCACGTACCTGGGCTGGCTGCTGCCCCATGGTGCTCCCCTTGTGCTCATGGCTGAACACCCAAAGGCGATCGCACACGCCCAGATCGACTTGGCGAGGATCGGGATCGATGCCATCGCCGGCCAGTACGTGGGAGTGCTGCCGCCCCAAGCCATCGGCCGGGCCGTCCACGCCTACCCCGTCGGAACGTTTTACGACCTAGCTCGGGTCGTCGGCACGACGGGTAACGTGGCGCTCGACGTCCGACGAGACGACGAATGGTCGGCCGGACACCTAGACGGCGCGCTCCACGTGCCGCTCCACCAGCTGATCGCGCGGATCGACGATCTGCCGGCTGGCACGATCTGGGTTCATTGCGCCGCCGGCTATCGAGCGGCCATTGCCGCCAGCCTGCTCGAGCGGCACGGCCGCAGCGTCGTCCTGGTCGACGGCCGCTTCTCCCCCGTCGCCGGGTGACACCCAGAACGCGCTGCCCCATGACCGCCACCGAGGCGCGCTCGTTTCGCGCAAGGACTCAGAACGCCAGTTTCGCGCCCCGGTTCAGTGCACCAGGTCAGTGCAGCAAGCTGGCGACCACGTTGATGATGAGTCCGACGATCACTGCACCGAACAGATAGGAGATCAGCGCATGACGTAGTGCGGTCCGCCGGACGGCCTTGGAGGTGAGGTCGGTGTCGGAGACCTGAAAGGTCATACCGATCGTAAAGGCCAGGTAGGCGAAATCCGAGTAATCGGGCGGCGTCTCCTCGTTGAAATCGATGCCGCCATCTGGGCCCGCGTAGTAGAGGCGCGCGTAACGAAGCGCGAACATCGTGTGCACGGCGCCCCACGCCAGAACGACGCTCACCACGCCCACCGCCAGCAAGAACGCCTTCATTGCTCCCGACGCGTTGGCGGCCTTCACCAAGATCAACCCGACGGCGGCGAGGTTCGCCACTGCGGCCACCACTACAACCGAGTCAGCCAATGCAAGGCTTGGATCCTCCTGCAAGGCGTGCTGCGAGCTCTCGGCAGGTGTCATGGGAAGGACTCTGAGCCAAACCCTGATCAGGTAGAGGCACGCTGCCACCGACCAGCCGAGCAGCGCAGCCGCTTGCCACGGCAAGAAGACCGCCGCAACTGCGCCACCGACCAGCCCCAAGCCAAGCGCGGTCAACACTCGTCGGATGGCGAAGCCGCCACTCACCACCCGAAGACGCGACGGAGGCCGCTTCTTCAAGTCCGAAGGCGCCCCGTCGTCCTCCACGCTCGCCATCGTCACTCCAAGCCGGCCGTTGCGACCCCTGTTGCTCTTGCCCCCAATGACCGGCGGGGAAACATGGCGACCCGACGCGGACCCCTCCCGTAGTGGCCCCTCGGTCGGTTCCCTGAGGGCACACGTGGGAGAGAGAAGGTGGACGCCCAAGCGATCACGCTGGCCAAATGTGCCATAAGCTGGGCTGAGCTGCACACCTGGGCCCCGGGCCCGAGGGCCAACCGAGAGGGAATTGCCACGATGACGCAGACTGAGGGCGGGAAGCTTTGGGCCAACTCCGGTGACTCGCACTACATGGAGCCACCGGACCTCTACGACCAGCTGCCCGAGCACCTGCGAGACAAGATGCCCAAGACGGTGCGCGACGAGGCCCGTGGGCTCGAGGTGATCACCGTCGACGGCCAGTCCTTCGAACGGGCCATCCCGGCCCCCCGGACCCCCGAGCAGCTGGCCCGCAACGCGGCGCGCCCACTCGAGGACGACCTCGACGAGGGCGAGGGCCAAGCACGGGCCCCCGGTGCCTTCGACCCCGATCTGCGCCTGGTCGACCTCGACAACGAGGGCATCTGGGCCGAGGCGATCTACCCCTCGCTTGGCACGTGGACCTTCAACATCCGCACCCCAGAGATCGTGAAGGTGGGGTGCGCCATCTCGAACGACTTCTTCATCGAGTTCCAGCGCCACTCGCCCCGCTACGTCGTGGCCGCCTCGATCCCCCTGCTCGACGTGAACGACACGGTCGCCGAGATCCGCCGCGCCGCGGCCATGGGCTTCAAGCTCGGCTTCTTTCCGGTCCGTCCCCCGATGGAGCGGCCCCAGTGGCAGGACCCCGAGTGGTCCCCGGTGTGGGAGGCCCTCGAGCAGAACGCCATGGTGCTCGGGTTCCACATCGGCACCGAGCCGGTCGACCCAACCGGGCGCATTGGCCTGTACTACCGGGGTCCGGGCGGGGCGGTGCTCAACTACGTCGAGACGACCTATGGCGGGCAGCGGGCCGTGAGCCAGCTCATCGCCTGCGGGGCGCTCGACCGCCACCCTGACCTGCGCATCTTGGTCTCCGAGGGCGGGGCGACCTGGGGACCGTTCTTGGCCGACCGGATGGACGAGGGCTACCGCCAGCACGGGGCGGCGGTCCGTCCGAGGCTGTCCAAGCTCCCGAGCGAGTACCTCTACAACCAGGTCTACGCCTCGTTCCAGCACGACCGCTCGGCCGTCCAAGCCAATATGGCCATGGGCTGGAAGAACGTGATGTGGGGCTCGGACTACCCCCACTACGAAGGCACCTTCGGGCACTCCCAGAAGACCCTGCACGAGCTCTTCGACGATTGCCCGGCCGAGGTCAGCCACCGGATTCGCATCGGCGCCTTCCAAGAGCTGTTCCCCCACGTTCCGGCTCCCCCCGCACCCTGAGCTGCGGGCACCTCGGGGTCAGTTCCCCCGGGGGTGCGGTGGCCGTGGGACCGAGTCGTTCCTCGAACTGCCCGCCGGGGGCTAGTTGGCGCCCGGTGAGCGGGGCACGTCTCGGAAGGCGACGTCCTTGTCCATCGTGCGCTCGCGGGGCATCCCGAGCACGCGCTCGCTGATCACGTTGCGCGACATCTCGGTGGTGCCGCCCGCAATTGTTGCGGTCTGCCGGGTGAGGTAGCCGATGCCGTAGGACTTGGACCACTCGTCGTCGTCGTCCCAAGCGACCCCGGCCGACCCGGCCAGCTCGAACTCGATGGTCGAGGTTCGTGTCCGGGTGTCCCCACCCATCACCCGGGTGAGGGCCGCCGCCTGGTCGGTGATCTTGCCGGTGGCGATGGCCTTGGACACCCGCGACGAGAGGGCCCGGGTGGCGAGCGAGAGGGTATGGGCCTCGCCGATCAGGTCACGGGCCCGGGGGTCCTCCAAGCGCCCCGCCGCCCGGGCGATGCCGATCAAGGGGTGTGACCCGCCCGAGGGGCTGCCCTCGCCGCCGATGGCGGGGCGGATGGTGAGCGGGGACATCGAGAAGCTCTTCTCGTAGAACATCCAGCGGATGCCGACGGTCCAGCCGTCGTCGACCTGCCCGATGCGATCGGCGTCGGGGATGCGCACGTCGGTGATGAACTCCTGGCAGAACTCCTTGGAGCCGTTCAGCATCTCGATGCGGTGCACCTCGATGCCCGGCTGGTGGATCTTGACCATAAAGACGCTCAGGCCCCGGTGCTTGGGGACGTCCCAGTTGGTCCGGGCCAGGCACAGGCCCCAGTCCGACCACCACGCACCGGTCGTCCAGATCTTCGAGCCGTTCAGCACCCACTCGTCGCCGTCGCGCACGGCGGTGGTCTGGGCGCCGGCCACGTCCGAGCCCCCCGAGGGCTCCGAGAGGAACTGCATCCAGATCTCCTCGCCCTTCAAGATGGCGGGGATGTGGCGCTGCTTCTGCTCCTCGGTGCCGAACTCCAAGATGACCGCGCCACAGGGGGTGAAGGTGGGCACCTGGGTGCGCACCGGGTAGTCGTAGCCCAGGATCTCTTCGTTGAAGACCTCGGCGTGGGCCGGGGTGAGGCCCTGGCCCCCGTAGGCCTTGGGGAAGCAGATGCCCGCCAGGCCCCCGTCGAAGAGCTTGCGCTGGAGCGCACGGGTGTGGGCCACGTCGGCCAGCTCCTCCTCGTCGGTCATCGTGCCCCGCATGCCCATGGCGTCGTGGCTCGGGCGCCGGGGCATGTTCTCGGCCAGCCAGCTCCGGGCCCGCTGGCGGAACTCCTCGACGCTCTCGATCGCCTCGGCGCTCATCGGTGGCCCTCCCTTTGCTCGAGAATGGTGGTGAGACGGTTTCGGTGGTCGGCGACCCTCGAAGGCGACCCAACTCGTTGGTGATGCTAGAGGGTCCACCACCCAGGTAGCCCGAGGGAAGCCTCAACCCCAGAAGTCAGCCACCGCCTGGGCGATCTGCCGGCCCTGCTGGAGCCCGCGCTCGACCGCGTCGAACGCTCGAGACGCATCCATCCGGTTCTCGCCCATGGCATTCCACGACGCCTCGTCGGGTTCGACCCTGAGAAGAGTGGCACCGGCGCGTTCGACGGCGGCAAGCTCGCTCGGGGGGACCGTGACCATGTTCACGAAGAGGATGCGGTCGTGATCGGCCGCGAGGTCGAGGTACGTAGGCGAGAGCACGCCGCCGTCGAGATAGTGGCGAGCGCCAATCGCGATCGGCGGGTAGACCCCCGGTATCGCACAACTGGCGGCGACGCCGCGGTCGAGCTCGGCGCCCAATTCCTGATCGAGCGCAACGGGATCCCCGCTTTCGGCCTCGAGGCACGTACAGACGTATGCGGCTGGCCACGGCTGACCCTTGAGGTACCGGAACGTAGCGAGGAACGCTTCCTCGCTGATCGTGCTGGCCTCGAGCGCTACCCGGCCGATTTCGAGACGCAGGGAGGCATCCTGACGCCCGACAGCCCAGCCGCGCTCGAACAGGTCACCGCGAAACTCCGAGCGCTCGACGTTCAGCACCGCGGTCGGACGACCGGCGGCCGCCTTGGCTCGCGCCGCCCGATAACGCTCAACTTGCTGGTCCATGTCGTGACCAGCCGCAACCTGGACACCAACTGACGAGCCGGCCGAGGTGCCAAGAACGAGGTCCGCCTCCGTCAACGCTACGCCCCCACCGATGAGACCGGCCGCCAGACCCGTCTCCCACGCTGCGCCGACCGACCCACCACCGCTCAGCACCAGTGCTCGGCTCACCACCCCCCCTTTCGACCAGGCCCGCCCCGCGACACCCCAAAGCGTACCGCCGGGGTCTGACCCGAGGCGACCCGTCCCGCCGTCAGGCCCGGCTCGATGTCCTTCGGGGCATTCCAGTGTCCTTCGGGGCATTCCAGTGTCCTTCGGGGCATTCCAGTGGACGCCGCGTCTCAGGAGATCCGTCGGAGCTCCTGACGGTAACGATGGGCCTCGTCCACGTACCAGCGAGCTCCGGCTGCCGCCATTCCCTGCCGTGCGGCACCGGGCCGGATCGTGGCCGGGACCCCGAGTGCCAGGGCTCCGGCCGGCACGTCGGTACCGTCGAGCACCACCGCGTTGCCGGCAACCACCGCCCCGGCACCCACGACGGCGCGTGGAAGGACCAGCGAGGCAGTACCGATGAAGGCGCCGTCATGGACGATGCAACCCTCGAGATGAGCGAGGTGGCCGATCAGGACCTCGTCGTGAATCGTGGTCTCTACCCCCGGCGACACGTGGATCACCGCCCCGTCCTGAACGTTGGACCGCGCACCGATCGTGATCGGCGCCCCGTCGGCGCGCAAAACCGCAGCCGGCCAGACCGAACTCTCCGGGCCGATTCTCACGTCGCCGATGATGATGGCGTCGGGATGCACATAGGCAGAGCCGTCAATGGACGGTTCGAGGTCGGAGAGAGCGTAGATGGGCATGTCCGGACTCTACGAGCCCAGCGATGAGGTCGCCGATCCCCGCTTCTGCTCTCCGGTGCGCATCTGCCCCGCGCTCTGCCCCTCGCGCTCTGCAAGGATGCGGTCATGGACCTGACCAGCTTTCACGCTGCAGCACGCATTGTCGTAGGCAACAGCCCCGAGTCCGCCTACGACCTCATCGCCGACATGCCCCGAATGGGTGAGATCAGCCCCGAGTGCACCGGCGGAACATGGGCGGGCGACGGGCGCGGGGTGGGCGCGATCTTCATCGGTTCGAACACCGCGGGTGATCGAACCTGGCAACGCCGGATTCGGGTGGCCGCCGCGGCACGGCCCGTCGAATTCGCGTGGGAAAACCTTGGCGATCCCACAACGACGTCCGACGCCGACGCCGGCGCTGCCCGGTGGGGCTACACCTTTAGGCCAGTGGCGGACGGCACCCAGGTCGAAGAGACGTGGGCGCTGTTGGACAACCCTCGTCTCCACGCCGTGGGCGAGGAAGCACTGACCGCGCTTCAGTCCAGGGTCCGGATCGGCATGGAGCAAACGCTCGCCAACCTCAAGCAGCTCCTCGAGACCTGAGCAGTCCTTGGCGATCCCACAACGACGTCCGACGCCGACGCCGGCGCTGCCCGGTGGGGCTACACCTTTAGGCCAGTGGCGGACGGCACCCAGGTCGAAGAGACGTGGGCGCTGTTGGACAACCCTCGTCTCCACGCCGTGGGCGAGGAAGCACTGACCGCGCTTCAGTCCAGGGTCCGGATCGGCATGGAGCAAACGCTCGCCAACCTCAAGCAGCTCCTCGAGACCTGAGCAGTCGACGAGGCCGGGACAGCTCGAGAACCGGTGCGGTAACGTCGCCCCATGAACTACCGACTTCTCGGCCGCACCGGCCTTCGCGTCAGCCCCCTCTGCCTCGGCACGATGAACTTCGGGATGCAGACCGACGAGGAAACGTCGCACCAGATCATGGATCGAGGCCTCGAGCTCGGCCTCAACTTCTTCGACACTGCCAATGTCTACGGTGACGGACGGGGCCTGACCGAGCAGATCGTTGGACGTTGGTTCGCCCAAGGCAGCGACCACCGCGAGAAGGTCGTCGTCGCCACGAAGGTGTACAACTCGCGGAGCCAATGGCCGAACGAGAGCAAGCTGTCCGCGTTCCACATCCGCAAGGCATGCGAAGACAGCCTTCGGCGCCTACAAACCGATCACATCGATCTCTACCAGATGCACCATGTTGACCGCGACACGCCTTGGGAGGAGATTCGGCAGGCGATGGATCTCCTCGTGGCCCAGGGCAAAGTCCTCTACGTCGGCAGCAGCAACTTTGCCGCCTGGCACATCGTGAAGGCCAACGAACGGGCGGCCCGGCGTGGACAGTTGGGCTTGGTGTCCGAGCAAAGCGTCTACAATCTCAATGCCCGGACGATCGAGCTAGAGGTCCTACCGGCGTGTGCCGACTATGGCGTCGGGGTCATTCCCTACAGTCCGCTGGGAGGCGGCCTGCTCGGAGGGGTGCTGAAGGACCGCGAGGCTGGAGGTCGGCGCGGGAGTGAGCGGATGACCGCGCAGATCGAGGCTCATCGCGCCAAGCTCGAGGCCTACGAGAAACTCTGCACGACGATCGGTGCGCCGCCGGCCGACGTCGCTCTAGCCTGGTTGCTGCACAACCCCGTAGTTACAGCCCCCATCGTCGGACCACGCACCGTCGCTCAGCTGGACGACGTGCTCGGCGCGCTCGACGTCTCGCTCACCGACGACGTCCTGGCCGAGCTCGATGGTATCTTCCCCGGACCTGGAGGCGCGGCACCCGAGGCGTACGCCTGGTAGCTCACGGCCAGCGCCTCAGTCGAGCGAGCGAGCGAGGCGGGCGGGCGCCCCAAGGTAGAGCCCGTTGGGCGCGAGGTCTCGCGTCACCAAGGCGCCCGCACCCACGACGACCCCCGAGCCAATGGTCACCCCGGGCAGGACCACCGCATGCGAACCGATCCACGTGCCGTTGCCGATGACGATCGGCTCCAACCGAATGGCGCCACACCGATGGGTCGACGGTCCGATCTCGTGATCCTGCGTGGTCAATACAACGCCGTAACCGAAGCTGACATCCTCGCCCAGCCGAATACCGCCAGTAGCGTCGAGGATGCAGTTGGAGTTGATGTACGTCTCGCGACCGATGCTGAGCCGTTCGGGCTCCACGATACGGGTACCGGGCTCGATCGTCACCCCTTCTCCGATCGACGCCCCGAGGGAACGAAGAACCATCGACCGCGCCTGGACGAGCACCACCTCCGACGCCAGCGCGGAGGTGATGACTCTCTTTGTCCAGGCCGATACCGAGTACTGCCTCACTCGCCCAATCAGACCTTCGGGCCGCGCTGACCCGGTTGCGAGCGCCTCGTGCATTGCGGGTTCACGCACGTTGTCGTCCCTATTCCCGAATCCCGTCGGCGACGACGTTGAGCCCCAAGAGGGGATACGTGTGAGCCGTCACTGCCGACTCCGTCAAGCGCCGACGGGTGGTGTCAGGTATCAACAGGAACATTCGCTCCACAGTCGACATCAACGCGCTTGGCACTTGAACGTAGTAACCGCCCCCGCCCAGATAAAAGCGCACCCGCGCGAACCCGGCCGAATGGAGGACCTGGGATAGTTCGCTTGCCGAGTACTCCCGCAGGTGGACTCCCCGAGCGACATCGTCGAAGAACACCGAGATGTCGTGCGGGCCGCTCGCTCGATTCGCCGTGATGCACACGTACTTGCCGAAAGGCGAAAGGACGCGCCGCACCTCGAGAAGGTGCGCCGCAGCGTCATCAGGATGAAGCCGCTGGATGAACTGGTCCGAATAGGCGACGTCGACCGACCCGCTCGGGAGCGGCAGTGTCACTCCGTCAACCCCCAACATCTCGACATTGCTCGGCGCGTTGGTGGCCGGATCGAGGCTTTCGGAGAAATCGATCCCCAGCGCCCGCTTGACGATGGCCGCCATGGCCAACACGAGGTCCCCGTTGCCCGCGCCGATCTGGAGGAAGGTGCATCGGCGGTTGCAGAACCTTCGAATCCATCGCAGCCGATGCGCAACCGCTCGATCGCGCTCGGATTGGTCCATCGTCAGCTGAGGATGATCCGGCAAACGTTGGTACAACTCCGCGTACACCTGGCCATAGATTTTGCCGCGCTCCGTGGTCGGCGCATTGCGCAGGCGATCCGAGAGTTCCACCTCGACCCGATAGTCAGCCCCGTGCTGCGAGCGCATGTCGCTGAGCCAGTTCCGGCTTCCAATGTCCATCCGTCTCCCTTGCGTGCCAGGCTGAACGCCCTGCATATCCCGGGCACCGGGCTCCCAAGCAACCCCCGCCTCGATACACCTACCGACTCCCTTTGGAATTACCTACGATACCGAGGCGCCCAAGGGATCATCGGGGATGGTAGACCGGTCCGAGGGAGCCGGGCAGCGCGGTAGCGTCTGGGCGCTGGATTCGGCCCCCCACCGATCATGCCTTGG
Source organism: uncultured Acidimicrobiaceae bacterium (assembly GCA_963794215.1). Lineage (GTDB taxonomy): Bacteria > Actinomycetota > Acidimicrobiia > Acidimicrobiales > RAAP-2 > DATKRB01. The sequence goes on from CAWCCQ010000001.1 coordinate 872,287, forward strand.
CCGTAGTGGTCGTCGTAGTCGGGACGGTGGTCGTCGGGACCGTCGTCGTAGTCGGGACCGTGGTCGTCGTAGTCGGCACCGTGGTCGTCGTGACCGTTGTCGTAGTGGGGACCGTGCTCGTCGTGACACTGGTCGTCGTCGGCACGGTCGTCGTGGTAGTCCGGACCGTGCTCGTCGTAATCGGGACCGTCGTGGTTGGCGGGGTACGGGCCGTGCCGCCTAATCCCCCACCGCTCGGTGCGCCCGTCGTGGCGGTCGTCGAGGACGGGCTCAGCCCGGGAGCGGTGGAGGATGACCGGGTGGTGGTCACAGCCACCGTGGGGGGAGATGACCTTCGGGTCGTGACCGGAACGTTGATGCTCACGGCGTGCACGGGTCCGCCAGGAGGGACGGTCGCCGAAGGGAGGCTGGGCGCTTTCGATGTTGAGCTCCTTGCCGTTGTGAGGTGCCGGCTCGCTGCACGAGCCTGCACATGACCGGTTGGCAATCGTGTCCTGTGACTGACGGAAAGCTCTCCCCGCACGAAGATGGCTCCCAGAGCTACGACCAGGACCACAACCGCGCCGAGAGGCAGGCGCCAGGATAAGGGAAACGACGCAGCCAACTGCGATCGCAACGTTGGAGGCGGTTCCACGGTGTGTCGCGGGTCCGGGGAAGCAACTAGGTCCTCTTGGACTCCTCCGGACATGGATGGGCCACGTCCCCTGCGCGGCCCCTCATCCCCGATCACCACCGTGCCAGGCAGCATCAGGAGATTCCGCGAAGGAGCTCGAGTGACGGGTCACCCGGGCCGACGTCGTAGCTGCAGTTCGCCGGGCTCGCCTCCCAGTTCCACAAGAGCATCCCGATGACTCCTGCCGAGCCCTGGGTCTGAATGCGCGAGCCGAAGTCACTCGCTCGCTGGTTGAGGCTCTCCGAACAACCACTCCCAGCGACAATGCCGTCCTCCCCCACGAGGATGGGCTTCCCGAGCGCCGCGGCTTGTGCAATCCGAACTGCGATGCCGTTCCATTGGTCGCCACCCTCGGAGTCCCCAGCCGGGTAATAGTCGTGATAGCTCAACACGTCGATCCCAGCTGACGCACCCACATAGCTGAAGTCGCCATTCGCCGTACCGCAGTTACCCTCGCCCAACAGCCCTGCCTCAACCCGGTGCGCGGAATCGATCGAGTGGATTGTTCCCCCGATCACGTCATAGAACGAGCGCAGCGCCGCGGCAGCGGCCGACTCGCTGCACGAGCCGTCCGAACTCGTGGCTTGGGCCTCGTTCAACGGCTCCCACATGTACGTCGCCGAGCTGTTCGCGTAACGCGACACAACCGCCGTAACCCATTGGTCATATGACAGCGGTCCCTCGTCAGTATTGGACATATACCCGCCCTGAAACCACGAGAGCCCCTTTTGTGCGGCATTCGTGCCGTCGCAGTTCGTCCATTCATTTCCGAGCACCGGAATGAGACGGACGTGATACTCGGCCGCGGCGTCGAACACGGCATCGAGGGCCGTCCAATCGAGCCGTTGGGGACTGACGGCGCTCGTCGCCATCTGCTGGGTGGCCCAAAATCGAACCACCGTTCCCTTGGGGAGCGACGAGAAGAACGATGCCCATTGTCCGCTGAAGCTGGCACCGCAGCCAAGGTTCACCCCCGGGTCGCTCGCCAGTTCGTAGACGTTGAGCCCAACGAACGGCGTCGTGGAGGTCGATGAACTCGCCGGCGGCGCAGCTTTGCTAGTGGTTGTCGTGATCGAAGACGTTGACGTCGAAGGAACGGTCGTGGCGGGTGGCCGAGTAGTGGAGGCGGGAGCAGGCGTCGTCGTGTTCGTGGCTACGGGAATCCCATCGCTCACGGTGATCGTCAGGGTCGCCTCGAGCGATCCCTGGTTGTACGACATGAAGGCCTTGATGGTGTGCGCGCCATTCGACAGGCTCGCGGTATCGAACGGGGTGCAGATCCCGAAGGTGCTTCCCCCCAAACAGTAGGGAGCCGAAAGGTCCGTACCCTCGAAGTTGCTGTCGAGATAGAAGTAGATCTGGCTCACTGCGATTGCGTTGGTCGGGACCGCCTGGATGGAAATGTCCCCACTTACCGTCGAGTTGCTCATCGGGGCGACGGTGATGCCCAGGCTGGCTGACCCACTCGTGTAGTTGGTGTCGTGGCCGACGATGGACGGCGGCCCACTAAGCCCGATCCCGCCAGTGGTTGGAACGTGCGGCACAGCCGAAGCGGGCCGCAGGACGCTCGCAGCGAGCGCGGCAGGGACCACGACCGCGAGGGCCAACGCTCCGATGGCGATGACGCGAGATCGACGTAACGCGTTCTGCGTTGTTCCTCCCCTCAATGTTCAAACCTCACGTCACGGCGCCGTCGATGTCCAAGGCGGACGCCCTGCTCGCTCCGCTGCGGGATCACATGGGTTTCGCGATCACTTCGGAGACCTTCTGCTTGCCAATACCGAAGAAACGAATCCAACCCACGACAACGCCGAAGGTCTCGATCAGGGCAATGATGTAGATGAGGGGCACGAGAAAGACTGCCAAGAAGCCGAAGGACCCCGGTCGCTCGGAGGCCGAGAGGTTCACCTTTAGTCCCTCAAAGTAGAGCCAGAAGACGTAGGCCAAATTGGCGCTCCACAAGGGAATGATCCATGGGCTCACCGGCGAGGTGTTGTTGATGCCGGTGGCGTAGGACACCATCAAGGCGATACCCACGAATTGGAGCGGCGCTACGCTCCAGGTGGCTATCGAGTAGACGAGGGGCAACTTTCTCCTCAACTCGAGCCGGCGGTTGCACGCCAACCGAAGAAGCCCTTCGATCCATCGGCGGCGTTGCCGGATGAGCTCGCCGATCGACGGAGGCGACGCACCGTAGGAGTAGGAGTTGAGCATGGTCGATCGGTACGGATACCGGCGAGCGAACTCGATGGCGAAGTAGGCGTCCTCGATCACAGTGTTCGGAAAGTCCCACCCAATGTCGTCTTCGATATCCGCACGAATGATGACGTGTTCACCGTGCAACCCTCCCAGCGGCGTACCCAAGGCACCGGTGAAGAACGCGAACCGTGTGAGGTCGTCGGCGGGCCGGATGGAATCGGCCAGCCGACAGAACCACGACGGCGTGAGGTAGTGCGGAAAGGCAAGGATGCCCTGGGCAAGATAGAACCGCTCGCCTTCGTTCTCGATGAACTCTGCCAGCGACGCGGCCGTATCTATCCCGATGTGGGTGTCGTCATCGAGGTGATAGACAAACGTCGCCTCGGAGTTCTCACCCGAGATGCGGCGTACTTCCATGGCGTACTGATTGGCCCGTGTCTTGAACTTGGCGCGGTTCTTTGTCTCGTAACTAGCCGGTACGTTGAGGATTCGAACTGGTCCCGCAGGAGGACCCAGCTCATCGAGCCACGCCCTGAGTGACCCTTGATCACCACCGTCCTCAGTGATCACGTCGACCCGGAAGTTGGTGAAGTTCCGTGGAAGATTGACCAAGAGTGACAACAGCACGCGCTGAAGGGCGGCCAAGTTGCCCGGAGCCAGCAACGTCGGCACGGTGACGATCAGCTGCCGATCAGTTCTCCTCGTATAGGACGAACGTGAGAGCTTGCGCAGATCCACGGTTGTCCGTCGACCACGAGCATTGGGCCGCGTACCGGGAGCCTCTTCGCCCGGCGGGTGGTAGACGAAACGGCGGCCCAGGCGAAGATAGATGGCACCGGTCACCCCCACGATGACCAGCGGCACATTCAGCGCCCAAGCTACAGAGAGGAAGTAGTTGAGCCAGGAGTGGTGCGGGCGGTTGATCCGGAGGAACACCGCGGTGATGCCGACCATGAGCAGCACCAACACCGACAGACGCATCTTTGGTGTCTGTCGCCGCTCAAAGCGCCGCTGGTCCCGGCGGCTGCGTGTCCGATCCAGCGATGGCGGCGGCCGCAAGCGGCTGAGCGCAGGATCGTTCCTCCGGGCCATCGACCTCGGGGAGCTCCCTGCGTCAGCGTCGCCCCACTGTGGATGCGGGCGGCTGCTCGGTCTGCTCGATGGTTCGGGTCGCGCTCCAGCTTCCGATGCGCCCAAGCTCGTGGGCGGGTCAGGCGGGTACCATCTTCCGTCCTCGCCAAGCCACCAGCCGGCACCCCCGAGCTGATCGTGCATGGTGCTGACCGGCTGATAGCCCACGGGCATTGGGTGCCCCGGCGGGTTCCACTGACCATTTCTACCCAGCCACCACCCGGGGCCACCAAGCCCGTTGCTCATCGTCCATACCCGCCGGTCAGCCCGCCGCACACGTGCCGGCGCCGGTTCGGGACGAGACTGGAGCCCGTCGCGGACCAACGCTGCTTCGTCGTTGCCGACATCAACCGTGACCACTTCTGCGCCCTTCCGCTCCTCAGCCTCCGAACCAGCGCCCACGGCCTGGATGGGATTGGACGTATTGGAGGACTTGGTAGCCCTCTCCATGAATCCCAGCAACTCGAGGCCGACGCCAGCGTGAGCGTCCTTGATCCGTGGCGACTCGGAACAAGGAATGAGCCAGCACTATCCGCGTGGAGGCACCGACATCACCGCCACGCGGAGGGCAGTCTTCTAGCGGATGCGACTCAACCGCATCCGGCACAGGAATGAAATGCCTCATGCATTCGGCCGACGCGCACCGAGTCCGGAAGCCCGGTTACTCCCTCTTGCCCCTGCCTTGTCAGCCGCTCCTTTCACATGTTCATGCAGCGGTTGCGCGCCAATTGTGCGGGTTGTGCGGACAAAAGAGCACCGTTGTAGTGCACTGTCTGTCGCTTTACGATGTCCCGCACAATGGCAAAGGACCTTGGGTGAGGCGCGTCGGGACAAATTTGCAAGCTTTTCGGGCCCTGAAGGTCCTTCTGGGGGTGCTGTTGATTCTCGCGGCGGTACTAGTACCGATCCTCACCAGCGGCAGTCGTGCCGCCGCTCCTCGGCAGCCGGCACGCCCCAATCAGCTGATCCCGCTCTACGAGAACACCGCCAGCGACTGGACCACGGCGTGTTCCTCGGTGAACGGGGCCAACGGGGGGTCGTTCATCATCGCCGACGCCGACGCCGGATTGGGAGCAGGTCCGGCACCGGTGCCCGCGTGGGCATCGGTCATCGACAACTGTGACCGCTACGGACGAGCATCGGTGCTGGGGTACGTCTGGACCGATTACGGCGAAGGGGGGATGGCCTCTGTCCCCACCATCGAAGCGCAGATCAAGGCGTGGTACGCCTACTACCCCAACCACATCGCGGGCATCTTCTTCGACGGTGCCTCCGATACCGTCCCCGGCACTGGTGCCAGCAACCAGGCCTTCTACCAGACACTCGACTCGTTCGTGCACACCAAGGAAGGAAACAACGACGAGGTGGTGCTCAACTACGGGGCCAATCCGGGATCGGGATGGATGTTCAACTCCTCCAACGCGAACAACGCCGACGTCGTGGTCATCTTCGAGGGCTCCTACAACACTCCCGGTGAGAACCCGTTCATCGGGGGTGGCTGGTCCCCCGCGCCTTGGGAGGCCCGTTACCCGGCGGACGACTTCGCCGCGTTGATGTACGACACCAACAGCACGACCACCGTGGCACAGCCAGTAACGGCGTGCGCAGCGCTGAGCGAGCAGCACATCGGGTACCTCGACGTGGGCACGTGGTACACGAACCTGGCCCCGTACTTTTCGGCCTTCGTCAACGACTGCTGACGCCCTCGTGCTAGCGCTTGAGCGGCGGCGGCTGCCGTGCGCTCAGGTTCCGGCCACAGGCGCAACGGCGCCCTCAGGGGATGGGCGCGGCCTCCGCCTCGTTCACCATGGCGGTGGCGTCTCGCCCAAGCAGATACCCGGCAGCCTCCGCCTTGTCCGTAGCCTCCCGCACCCGCGCCACGTAGGCGCCATGGTCGGGGTAGAGCTCGCGCAGGCGATCGATCGAGAAGTCCTGCTTCGAACCAACCAACTGGACCATGGGAGGACCATCGTTCGTGCCTGAGCGTGCGGCAACCGGCACGTCGACTGCGGGCAGACGCAGGCCGCCACGGGCGATCCCGTTGTCGTCACGCACGATCCGCGGCGGTTGGCCGGCCACCTCGATCGGCGGTACCGACGGCGGGCGGGCCCCGTGTGAGAGCCATCGGTCCATCCATGCCAGGCTGGCGTCCTCCACTGGCTGCTTGTCGAGATCGTTGGGCACGAGCTCTGAAGGGCGCTCGACCGGGGCACCCAGCGCCTCGCCCCAGTCGCGAGCGTTCTTGGTCGTCATCACCTTCTCGCTCGCTCCGCCATGGGCCATGCCGGCGACCTCCCAGTAGACGAACCGATCGTCGTCGGGCCGGCGGATCGGGGCGTATGACACGCATTCTGTCTCGGAGTTGACGTGCATGATCGCGACCCCGAGGTCGTCACGTAGCCGGCCCGCGGGATACAGGGTCATGGCGTCCCCGGCGGCTGACCGCCGATTGATCGGGGCGCCTGCACCACTGTAGACGTCGAAGATGTAACCGTCGACCAGACCGACGTGGGCGTGAACCGCGTTGAGGTACGTGTGCAGGCGCATGGCGGACTGCGAGGCACCCGTTGCGATCACCCGACGTACGTCGTACCCGAGCAGGACCCGCGCTGCCCCGTGGGCTGGGGCGACCAAACTCACCGCGGCGGCGAAGATGTCGTAGGACGCTGCATCAGAGGGGATCGAGAGCGTGCCGTATCGATCGGGATCCCAAGCGATCAGCCCCCGCGGATCGGCCTTGTACCCGTTGAGGCCGACTCGTTGTGCCGACACGCCCACGGTGACGTAGCCGGCCTCCCAGGTCTCAGGACCTTCCCATTGGAGGATCTCAAAGCCCGCACTGACATTGTTCCACGACACCACCACCGTGCCGTTGAACCGACCCGGGTCTGCAGGACGGCGAACGACCACCCGGGTCCGGTAGGGCAGTGACCCTGTCGCTTCGGCCTGCCATCGTCCGTCGGTGCTGGCCTCGGTCCCGCTCACCAACTCGTAGGTGACAGCCTCACCCTCGAGGAACCACTCCTCTTCGACGTAAGACAGGGCCGAAAGATCGACGAGCGGACTTCCCCACGGCCGGCCGTGCCGGCCGCCGCGGATCGGACCCTCCAACCGCACAGCCATCTGCCCCCCACTTTCCGGCTCGTCGCCGACCCGTTCTTCTGTCAACCAGACGCCCTAGTCAACCAGACTCCGGTTCAGTCGTTGTGCCGGGTTCGAGGACGCCGGCGACCAGCCAGCGTACCAAGGAGCGGTGCGATGCTCGGGACGCCACAACCGACTCCCCACTGATGGGCACCTCGACCACCTCAGTCCATGAAGAAGGTCCGGATTCGGTTGGCACCGAGAACAGCTAGCTCCCGGTCGACGAGCCGAAACACCTGACGGGAGAACGGGGCCAATGCGAAGGCCCCCGAGGCGACGAAGTTCTCCCCGTTCCCCAGTCCGATGACGAGAGGACTGCCGTTTGCCGCGACCACGATGCGGTCCGGCTGCCGCTTGTCGATCGCCGCCATGCCGTAGTTACCATGGATCATCGCCGCCACACGTCCCACCGCGTGCTCGAGCTCTGTCTCGCCGCTCTCCAGCTCTTGGGTGATCATGTGCGCGACCACCTCACTGTCCGTGCCCGAGACGAGCGACCCGTGGGCAGTGTCGAGCTTCTCGCGCAGCTCGCCGACGTTCTCGACGATGCCGTCGTGCACGACGGCCACTCGGCCGGACGTGCCACTGCCCGCACTCGTGTCCGAGGTGCTCCAGACCGGGTAGCCATGGAGCCCCCAGTGCGTGTGCGCGACTCCGACTGACCCGACGAGATCGTCGACCACCACAGATTGGCGCGCACGAACGGGCTCGACGATCTCACGTACCCGGAGCTCGGAGGCGTCCGCGACGGCCAGCCCCGCGGAGTCCCCACCCCCACACTCGAGCTGAGCAAGCCCGTCCAACAAGACTGGCAAGGCGGGTCGTCGACCGGCGTACCCGACAATCCCGCACATACCCATCTCCTTCTCGAACAGCCTCGTCCCCCAAGAGCCTTGGACGCGCCCGTCCGCGTGCCTGTCACAGTCCGCGGATCGTCACACCATGTGCCCGCTCGCTGGTCCTCGCGGCCGGCCCGGACATCGGCCCGGTCAAGCCTCCTCGCACCGATTACGCGGCTGGCGTGGGACAGACGTACCGCGGGCTGGCCGTCAGATTGATCCCTTCGAGCATGACATTGACGCCAGCAACCAGGCCCTTGGTCGGACAGGACGACGCGCTCACGCTGTTCGGATACTCGACATCGAAGACCCCCTTACCGGCGGTGATGTATGGCTGAAGGTCCGAACAGTCCTGATACTGATAGCACTGTTCTTCGATCTCGAAGTTGAAGTATGGCTCCAGCACGTTCGACTGGTCCTCGAAGTTCTTCTGCGCCACGGTCATCCCGAGCGAGTGCACTTCACTAGCGATCCATTCGGCGTACTGGTCACCTTGGGCGACGGTTTCGGTGACGCCGGTTCCGCTGTTCTCCGACACGTCGAGGTTGTCCGGTTCGACCGCATCGAAGCCCTTGCTGGCGCACATCTTGAAGCGTGCCGTCATGATCGACTGCAGCGTCGCGTAGTCGGGACCGGTCGGACTGGTGTCGATCCACAGTTCGCCAGCCCAACCGTTGGAACTGCCCAGCAGGGCCGCGGGGAACTGACTGTAGTCAGGGCGCCAGTTCTCAGCGGTGCCCACGTCGATGTAGCAAACGACGTGGTACCCCGCTACATGGTACGCGGCCACCTCCGCAGCTGTCGTGTCGAACCCGTCCACATCCACCCACGAGACGCCAGCAGGGACCGCCGAAGGCGCCGCGGGCGGGTCGTCACCGATGTCCCAGAACCATTGGGAATTCACCGCGGGTGTCCAGGTTCCACCCCCGGTTACCGAGGGACCACTTGGCACAACGGGGGCCGCTGTGGTTGTCGTCGTCGAAGAGGTGGGCGTCGGAGCCGGGGCCCCCGTCGTCGTCGGGGAGCTCGAAGGCGGATCGCTGGGCTGCGTCGTCGTCGTCGTGGAAGAGCCGCCGCCACCGCCCCCCGAGCCATGGTGCCAGTTGCCCGACGCCCAGCTGAGATGCCCTTCGTTCCAGGCCAGAGAGGCCTTCGTTCCAGGCGCTGACGTGCCTGAGCCAGCGATCGCCACCCCGATGGCCGCCACCGCCAGTACCAGGGCCGCGGTCAACGGTATGAGAAATCTCCGGGCATGGGAAAACGCGCTCTGCATTGGTCGTGGTGCCCCTTGTCATGATCGATCCGCCGCCGACCCTTTACGGCCCGACAACCCGCAGGTGGTCGCGCCGAACCCCCACAGCCGAAGCCGGGAGGGGTGGCCTATCAAGCCCGAGTGTCAGCAGGGGAGCCGCTGCGTCCGCCTTCACTATGGGTCACCGCACGCCGCGTGCGCAAGGGAATCGGCGTTGCGTCTCGTTCACGAAGCGCAGTGCGTGGCGCTGGTATCGGACCGAATCGTCATGTAGATGACCGAAGCGCTGCCCTGTGACCCCGCCTGGTACGTCGCGGTGGCTAGTCGTCGGGGCTGCCCGCCAGCCCTCCGACCGCGCCGTCTTGCTGGCACAACGGGCCCGTCTTCGCCGATCGTGCTGCGGACCATCGCCTCGCATGGGTCCGTCCAACCTGTTACACATAGCGCGCCGTCGCCGCAGGTCATGTGACACGAAATGCAAAAAACAAGGGAAATGGCTCAGGAATTACAGGGTTTCACACAAGGTTGCACGGGGTGGGTCCCGACAAAGTTCAGGGTGTGAGCGGCTTACCTGCTCCCGTACGGTAACTGCAGTATCGGCGCGGCACCTGCTGCGGCCGGAAGCGATGCCCGTGCATCGCGGGCTTCGCAGCATTCGACTGTCGGACGATCGGTGGGATTTCTCTATGCTGCGTAGGCACAACTACGACATTGGCACTAGGGCGCATGATGCTCATCGTGTCGATGCGGGTGCTCCTCGGCCACGCGGTGGCCGCAGACTCAGCTCTTTCGCACTTGTGTCGGCGCTGTTGGCTGCCGCGGTCGTCGTCCCGATCCTCAGCCAAGGTGCAGGGTCCTCCACCTCATCGACCGACCTACGGGTCCTCCTCGTCGGGGGTCCAACTGGCGATCCCACCACGGCCGCCTGGGCGGCCACACTCGCGAACGAGGGAGTGGGCTACACCGAAGTGGACGCTACGGGCAGCTACGGGTCCGAGGCGGTCACTCTGCCCGCGCTCACTGACCCGAGTGATGCAACCCATGGGCTCTTCAACGCAGTGGTGATTGCCGATGCACCCGAGGGCTTCGCCGCTGGTCAGCTGACGGCGCTGTTCGACTACGAGTCGACGTTCAACGTGCGCCAGATCGACGGCGACACGTACCCCGCCGGGGACCTGGGCCTGGCCTGGGTTGGCTCAATGAGTACCGATCCGAGCAACCTCGCCGGCGTCTCGGGCACGACCGCCACCCTCACCACTGCGGGGCTGGCCGCGTTCCCCTCTCTCAAGGGGCCCGTCCCGATCGACACCGGCACCTACGGTTACCCGGCGACCGTGGTCTCGCCGCTGCCCGCCGGAGCGACCGAGACCCCGCTCCTCGACGACGCGGCTGGCAACGTGCTCATGGGCGTCTACCAACACCCGACAGCCGCACAAGAATCCGAGCGACCCCCAAGCCGGAGTGAGCGAGCTCACCATCGGCTTCGATTACAACTCAAGCCAGCTCCAGTGGCTCATCTTGGGTCCCGCGCTCATCGACTGGGTGACCGGCGGTACGCATCTGGGCCTGTACCGCAACTACATCGGCCAGGACGTCGACGACGTCTTCATCTCGGACAACCAGTGGAGCACCCAGTACCAGTGCACCCCCGGTGCCGAGGATCCGTCTGACTACACCTGCCCGGCGGGGGTGGCCAACAACCCGGCCGACACGCCTCTCGATGTCCAGATGTCCGCCGCCGATGTGGCGGGCGTGGCCGCGTGGGAGAAGGCCAACGGCTTCGACCTAGAACTGGCGTTCAATGGGATCGGAGCCTGCACCGCCCCCACGCCATCTGCTGCAGACTGCACCGGCTCGACGACAGTGAACGGCACCACCTACACCGACCCCGGGTTCGCCGCGGACTCCACGTATCCCGATGATGCCGCCTTCGTGAACGCCCTCCTCGCCGATCAGAGCGACTTCGACTGGATCACCCACACCTGGAGCCATGCGTTCTTGGGCTGCACCGTGTGGATCCCCAGCCCACCTCGGGCATCACCACCGACGCCACCGCGGGAACGCTGGCCCCGGGCACCTACTACTACGAGGTGACCGCGGCGACTGCCTATGGCGAGTCCGAGCCCTCGATACCGCTCAGCATCGTGGTGGGGACGACGGGCGAAGTCACCGTCAGCTGGCCTGACGCCACCAACGGGTCGGGGGCCGCGGGCAACGGCCCCACGCTAGCCACTCTCGAGTCGGAGTTCAGTGGCGGTACCGGGTTCTGGGGCTACAACATCTACCGCTCCACGAGCTCGGCGGGGCCCTTCGGTCTGGTCGGCCAGGTGCCCGAGAACGGGTCCCAGCCCACCTACAGCTTCACCGACACCGGGACCACTGCCCCGGGCGACGAGCCGTCCTCCAACGACAGCTTCCCAACAGCGACCGACCCGGGCATCGACTGCTCGTCGGCGACCGGAAGCTGGTTCCCCGTCAGCTCGGGCGCGGCCACACCATCCGCCGACTCCTCCATCGACGCCGAGATCGGCCTGGACGACGCCTTCGCCGCCAACAACGGGCTCACTAACTTCACGCCCAGCGCGATCGTGACCGGCGAGCATTCAGGTCTCGAGAGCCCGAACATCGGGGCGGCCTTCGCCGACATGGGCATCACCACCTTCGCTGCCGACGGATCGCGCCAGCCTGCGTCGTACACGATCAACGGCATCGACTCGTCGGTGACCCCGGCGTTGAGCACGACGGCCAACTCGGCGCCACGCTATCCCTCGAACATCTACTACAACGCCCCCACATGGGTCGACGAGATTAACGAGTACAACACCCTCTATGCCTCGACGGGCACCACGATCGCCGCGGGGGAGACCGGGCATTGCGCGGGCAACACGAGCTCGACCACGTGCATCACCACCCCGGCGACCGAAGCGTCCATTCTGGCCTCCGAGTCGCATATTGAGCTCACCCACATGCTCGACAACAACCCCAGGGTTGGCTACGCCCACCAGACGAACCTGATCGGTGCCGGCACCACCGACGCCGGGTCGCCGTCGGGAACCGACTCCACGCTTCTCGACCTGTTGAGCGACATCCTCGGTCAATACAACAGCTGGTACACGGCCGCCGCGCCCTTCGTAGTGACCACTGATGCGGCGCAGCCCAACAGCACCAGTCAGTCCACGGTCATCGCTGAGCAGGCAGCGTGGGCCAAGGCTCAGGCCGCTGGCACCGTCAGCGCGACCGAGTCGGGCGGACAGATCACCGTGACCAACAACGGGACCAGCCCGGTCACCGTGCCGATCACCGCCCCGAGCGGGTCGACGGTCAACGGCACTGCCTTCGGGACCCCCTATGGCGGCACGCTCTCGGGGTGGGAATCCTTGGCATCGGGCGCCACGTTGGCGATCAGCCTCCCCCCCGGAAGCCTGAGTGGGACCGTAACGGACGCCGACACGACTCAGCCGGCCAACGACATCTGCATCTACCTCTACGCGAGTGGGGCTAACGATTCAAGCTACGCCACCTGCACCGCCGCAAACGGCACCTACTCCTTCACCGCCGTGGCGCCGGGCACCTACGACGTGGCCTTCACTGACCCGAGCGGACTCTACGACACCCAGTGGTACGACAACGAGTCCAGCCAAAGCGCCGAAGACACGGCCGGCCAACAGGTGGTCGTCATGTCGGGCTCATCGGTAACCGGGATCAATGCCGCGATGGCAGCCCAAGTAAGCCTCGCGGGCCGGGTCACCGATGCAGCGACGGGTCAACCTCTCACCGACGTCTGCGTCTACGCCTACGCGGCGGACAACTTCAACAACGACGTCGGTGCAACTTGTACCGGCGCGAGCGGTGCCTACCGATTGGGCGGCCTGCCTAGCGGCTCCTACGACGTCGCATTTGTGGACACAAGCGGTGCTCACCCGACGGCTTGGTACGACGGCGTCATCCCGCCGGGCAGCACCGGCGCCGTGACGGTAACCAACTCCGGACCCGCCCCCGAGGTCAATGAGGCAATGCCTGGCTTCACTGGGCTGGGCGGAACCGTCACTGACGCCGATACGTCAATGCCCGTCGCCAACATCTGCGTCTACCTTTTCGACACATCTGGCACATATGCGGGGTACGGCGCGTGCACGGCAGCGAACGGGACATACTCTTTCACCGACGTGGCGCCAGGCACCTACGACGTGGCCTTCACTGACCCGAGCGGCCTGTTCGACACCCAGTGGTACGACAACGAGTCCAGCCAGAGCGCCGAAAACGGAGCCGGCCAACAGGTGGTCGTCACCGCTGGCTCCACGACTGCTGCCATCGACGCGGCGATGTACGCTGACGTGAGCCTCGCGGGCCGGGTCACCGATGCAGCGACGGGTCAACCTCTCACCGACGTCTGCGTCTACGCCTACGCGGCGGACAACTTCAACAACGACGTCGGTGCAACTTGTACCGGCGCGAGCGGTGCCTACCGATTGGGCGGCCTGCCTAGCGGCTCCTACGACGTCGCATTTGTGGACACAAGCGGTGCTCACCCGACGGCTTGGTACGACGGCGTCATCCCGCCGGGCAGCACCGGCGCCGTGACGGTAACCAACTCCGGACCCGCCCCCGAGGTCAATGAGGCAATGCCAGGTTTCACTGGATTGAGTGGAACAGTCACCGCAGCGGCCAGCGCAACGCCCCTGGCCAACATCTGCGTCTACCTCTTCGACACCTCGGGCGCCTATGCCGGATACGGCGCATGCACGGCAGCCGATGGTACCTACTCACTCGTCGGAGTCCTTCCGGGCACCTACGACGTCGCGTTCTACGACCCAGCGGCGGCGTATGCAACCCAGTGGTTCAACGCCCAGACGACACAGGGCGAAGCAACCCCCCTCACCATCACAAGCGGTACTGTCTCGGGCAACGTCAGCGCCGCGATGGCCTCAGCCCCGTGACGACACGGTCTCGCACTCCATCCCTGTTTGCTGTCGGGACAACGCCGCCAGGTATGCCCCGCCGCATCCCACTCCTCAGAACCGTAACGGTCGGCATCATCTCGCTCGCCGTTCTTCTCAGTGCCGCGCTCTATCTCGTCGATCCCACGCGACTGGCGCTAGCCGTGGACGTGTCGACACAACGTTTCCACCCCACGTCGGGAGCCGAAGTTCTGTTCGGCCGCGCGACAAACGTTAATCACTCTGCGGTCTCGGGCGTCCGCCTCACCTTGTTGTCTCCGTTCCGCCCAAACTCGCGCTTGATGACATCGCTTGTCGACGAACCGCATGGGCGCCTTCGCACCTATCGCCTTCTCCACGAACCGGTGGTCAGTCTGATTAGCGGAACCGACGGAACCTACCGTACAACTCTCAATCTCGTCGCAGGCCAGTACACCCTCATCGTGCAAGCGCATCTGCCGGGGCAGCGCACGTCGACCACCACGTCCACGGCGATCCAACTTCTCCCTGGCCATACGTATCGCGTTGACGTGTCCCTCCGCCGATCCGGATTGTTCTTCTTCCTGCCCGTCTATTCCTATTGATCAACCATGACGATACTCCCGACCCTCTGCAAACCTCGACCATGTCTTCCGTCCTACTCGGCTCGCTCCGCAGCGACACCCCTCATCTCGGTCATACTTGGCACTCGTCCCGAAGCAGTGAAGTTGGCGCCGGTCATCCGAGCGTTGTCACCCCAGATGAGGACTCGCATCGTCCTAACCGGACAGCACAAGGAGATGGTCGACGATCTCCTTGCCGATCTTGGCCTTTGTCCCGACGTCAATTTCGGGGTGATGCGCCCGCGTCAGAGCCTCAACACACTTACCGCCCGTCTTATGGCGAACCTGGCTGACGAGATCGCAGAACATCGGCCCGATGCCGTTGTCGTACAGGGTGACACCACCACCGCCCTCTGCGCCGCCTTGGCCAGCTTCCACGAATCGGTCCCGGTGGCGCATGTTGAAGCTGGTCTCCGGTCCAGGCGCAGGGACAACCCCTTTCCCGAGGAAGCCAACCGCCGCTTGGTAGGGCAGCTGGCGACGTGGCATTTCGCGCCCACCGCTCGAGCTCGCCACAATCTCCTCGCAGAAGGGCGCCACGAGAACGCGGTTGACCTTACGGGAAACACCGTCATCGACAGCTTGCTCTGGGTCCAGCAATGCGGGCTCGGCAAGAGCGCGTTCGCGCCCTCAGTCAGACGGAAGCTCTTGGTTACCCTGCACCGCCGTGAAACCCAAGGACCCGACATGGTCGCACTCTGTCGTGCAATCGCTGGAATCTCGCGGGAGCTGGATCTCGACGTTGTACTGCCGATGCACCGAAGCCCCGCCGTGCGAGACTGCATCCTTCCCGAGCTCAGCTCCGAAAAGAACGTTTGCCTGACCGAGCCGTTGGGTTATCTCGATTTCGTCGCCACCCTCGCCGACGCCACCTTGGTGGTGACCGACAGTGGTGGCATTCAAGAAGAGGCCCCCAGTCTGGGCGTACCCTTGCTCGTCGCTCGAGACACCACCGAGCGTCCCGAAGCCATCGAGGCAGGGTGCGGACGACTCATTGGCACGGATCCCGACAACCTAATTTTTAACGTACGCAACATATTGGGTGACCCGTTGCTCTACTCCGCCATGGCCCAGGCCACCAATCCCTTTGGAGACGGTCACGCTGCTGAGCGAATCGCGCACCGGCTGGCGGGCGACCTGGCCCAGTTGGCGGCCCAACGGACTGCAACCGTACATGCCGCAGGTCTGGTGCACCGATGACCATCGACCTCACGCCGTTTTCGGAACTGATGGCGGTCGTGGTGGTGTACTACGTCGTCCTCTTTCTTGTGGGCGCCAGAGGTGTACGCGTGCCCACCGAACGTCCCAGGACCCCTCCGTTGGTCGTCATCATCGTTCCTGCGCACAATGAATCGCTCGTTGTTGAGGGCACGCTCCGTTCCGCGCTTTCTACTCGCTTCCGCGGCCCTCACCGAGTTCTGCTCATGGACGATGCCAGTGAGGATGACACTGCCGCCCTCTCTCTGAGAATGGCTCGTACCGACTATCGCCTTCGTGTATTTCGGCGTCCACCGGAGATCGGCGGTCGGGGTAAGAGCGAGGTTCTGAACCATGCGTATTGGCTGCTTGCCCAGTGGCAGCGATCGGGCGACCCCTGGCTGCGAGGCTACGCGCCTGATCAGACAATTCTTTGCGTTGTGGATGCGGATGGTCGATTGAGCCCAACGGCTCTGGAAGATGCGACAGCGTTCTTTACCGAGCCACGAGTGGGCGCAGTACAGGTAGGCGTCAAGATCCGAAATGCGCGGCAGAACCTGCTGGCGCGGATGCAAGACATGGAATTCGTGGGGTTTAGCTTTATGGTGCAAACCGCCCGCGACCGAATCGGAAGTGTCGGTCTCGGGGGGAATGGCCAGTTCACCAGGATGAGTGCGCTTGCGGGACTGGGCTGGCAACCATGGTCGCCCGGGGCGCTGACCGAGGATCTCGATCTGGGTATCCGGTTGATGACTCAGGGTTGGAGGCTCCGCTTCTGCTCTACGGCCTGGGTAGATCAACAGGGTCTCGTTCGTATGCGGCCGCTTTTGCGTCAGCGTACGCGGTGGGCCCAAGGGCACTATCAATGCTGGAGACATGTCCCGCGGCTGTTGCGCTCTCCCCGGCTAAGAATCCTAAACCGTCTCGACAGCATCGCCTATCTCTTACTGATCGTGGTCGTTCTACTGGTCACCGGGGCAATGGGAGTCCGCATCCTCGCCACGTTCGACGTTCTGAGAACCACGAATGAGTTCCTGCCGTGGCTGGGGTCCGGGTTGGTCTTCCGAGGTGCTGTCTTCGCTCTCTCGTGGCTGCCCATGTGGCTGACGCTGTTGACCTACCAACGGTTTGCTACGCATCGTCTGCGCTGGTGGGAGTGGCCCGCCTATTCGGTGTTTTTTGCGGCCTACGTCTACTTGTGGGCTCTCGCGACTGTGAGGGCTTGGTGCCGATTCGCCGTGCGACGCGGCAACTGGGTGAAGACTCCACGCCTTTCGACTTCCTTCGACATGGCCAGGTCGGCTGCGTAGGCCTTTCGAATGTCTCGTTCTTCACTTCGTGTCGTTGCGTTGGTAGGGGTATCTGCCCTGATTGCCGCGGTTGTAGTAGGCGCGACGATGTTGAGCTCAGAGACCTCGGGGAGAAGCCAACCCCCGACGCACCCAGATGAAGCTAACGCCGCCACGGCCAGCCTCCCTCCTCGCTCAGCGAGCGGGGGTACGACCAGGGATAGCGTCCCTTCGTCAGGCGCTCATTCCGGGGCGCCTGCGCCTCAGACGAAGATGAATCCATCGAGCACACGCAGCACTTCCCCCGCACGCCCGAGCAGTGGACCGGGAAGCTTGGCGACTGTGCAGCTTACAGGACGCGTGGTGTCGGTTTCTTCCGGCGCCGTCACGGTGAAGGACTTCCCAAATGGACCGAGCAACCCGGACACGTTGACGCGGCAGCTCACCATTACCGATGCCACCAACTTGTATCTGGAGTGCGTTCCCTATCAGCGGGGCTCGGATACCGGTCTTGCCGCTGGCGATCAGATCGTCTACGTCATCAGCCAGCGCTCGGCGTCGTTGACGGCGTCGGGTGCACAAGTACCTGTGTCATCGATTACTCAGATTGAGGCCGCACCAATGCCGCGATGTCAACACGCGAGAGGGGCTATACCGGGCTGAGCTTCGCGAGCCAGGCCCTGGGGGGTTCGGGCGTCTGTCAGTTGACCATCAGACCAGCGCCAATATCTGTCTTCGATCCCGAGAGCCTTTTGTAACGGTGTTTGCGATGGCAACGTACTCGGCCACACCCCGGCTGGTAGGAGACACTGCCCTACGTTGAAACCTATTGGGAGGGTTCGATGTTCAAAAAAGACGGGACATGGGGGGGAATTCTGCTCCGTTCCGTGGCTGCACCCCGAAAACTTCAGGGTGTCCCTGCCCATATCGGGCGCTTAGATTGATCAGTGCATCGCTCGGTGCTCAAGGAACGATCTGCTCCCATCGTCGCGGGCCGATTACTTGTCGGGCTGGCGCCACGGGTTGCGCGTAGGGAACACGGTGACCGGCCTAGAAGCTTGGGAAGTCGATGACGCCGTCCGGTTCGATGCCCCGGTCGACCTGTTTTCGAAGCGCGCCACCGCTGGCGAGGGGCACCGAGGAGCGACCGAAGCGGGGCACTATCCCCACGATGCGCGCCGCGTCGCGATGATCACCGAAGGCACCTATCCCTGCTCTCGTGGCGGCGTGAGCGTCTGGTGCGACCAGGTGGTTCGGCAATTGCCTGATCACGAGTTCTCGGTGCACGCGCTGGTGGGCTCAGGCGACGAGGCGATCGTGTGGTCGCTGCCCGACAACGTCAGCGAGGTGCAACTCCTTCCCCTATGGCCACCGGGGCTTCCTCCCACGCCCCAAGGGCGGCGTCCGAGCCGATCCATGATCGCCATGCTCCAACGCCTCTTTGCCGCTCTGTGCACCGAGGGAGTCCCAGGAGGTGTCGGCGCGTCGATTGCAGAGCTCATCGGCCCGGCGCGCAGCGGTGAACTCGCGAGCGCCCTGGCCGCTCCTCGCGCCTTCGAGGTTCTCCTGCCGGCAATGGCCCAGATGCCCGCGCTTCGGTCGAACGCCAACGGCGTCGTACCCGATCCGACCGTCGGTGACGCCCTGGAAGCTCTCTTGTTGCTCGAGCACATGTTGCGCCCACTAGGCGCACCGGTGCCACAGGTCGACGTGTGCCACTGCGTCTCGGGAGGACTCGGAACGCTGTGGGCCCTCGCGGCCAAGGCAGAAGCTGACGTCCCCTTCTTGCTGGGTGAGCACGGCCTGTACCTTCGCGAGAGATTATTGTCGTATCCGCCAGGGTCGCTCCCGCACCATGTGCGGGCGTTCGCGCTTCGGTTCTTCACGCGGTTGACCGAGGCTGCCTATGAGGGGGCCGACCTCATTGTGCCCGTGTGCGACTACAACCGGCTCTGGGAGGAGGCGAGCGGCGCGGAGCTCGACAAGATCAGTCCGGTCCACAATGGGATCGAACCCGGGCAGTTCCCCCCACCGCCGCCCGAGCCCGTCACCCCCAATCTCGTCTGGCTGGGCCGTCTCGACGAGATCAAGGATGTCGAGACCCTCTTGTGGGCGTTCGCCCTCATCCACCGGGCGGTCCCCGCAGCCACGTTGGCGGTGTACGGGCCAGATGGCGACCCCGCATACGCCGCCTGGTGCCGCCAGCTGGTGGGTGATCTTGGCGTGAGGGACGCCGTTCGCTTCTGTGGGCGAGTGAGCCCTGACCAGTTGGCGGAGGCCTACCACGGAGGCCAGATCGTCCTTCTGACCAGCATCTCGGAGGGTTTTCCCTTCTCCGTGCTCGAGGCCATGGCCTCCGGACGCCCGGTGATCGCCACCGATGTCGGAGGGGTACGCGAGGCGGTTGGGGACGCCGGGGTGCTGGTCGCGCCACGCAACCCCCATGCGGTCGCCAACGCGTGCATCAAGATGCTCGCCGATGACGACGCCCGCCAGAAGCTCGGGTTCGCCGGACGACTACGTGTGCTGGAACAGTTCACCCTCGACAACAGCGTCGACGGATATCGCAGGGCCTACTCGGATCTCGCCGCTCGCGCGGCCATGGCCCGCGACCACGATTTTGAGGTGCCAAGCGCAGGAGCCCCCCAGCCCGAACCGTTGGTGACCGTTCCGAGGACCGGCCGGCGGCCAGCCTGGGCGGCGGTCCCTGTCGCGATGCCTGCGTGAAATTGACTACCTCTGCGTCAACGGCGTAGGGGCTCGAGCCCTCGAACGCCGTTTGCGTTTAGCATCAAGGCTTCAGCGATCATCGCGCCGAGAGTTGCCCGAACTACCGCGTGTTCCTGGTCGGAAGGACAGGCCGATGCCACCACGTTCGTCGACACGGTTGGCAAGCCGTCGTGGAAATGCCTCGGGGCCGGCGTGGTTGGTGGTAGTTCCCGCAGCCGTGCTGTGTGCATTGTTGATAGGCCTGGGAGTGGTTTCGCTCTTGCGTCAACACGCGCACGGGCGCGTTGCGCTGTGGGTTCTCGTCCTCGCCGCCGCCCCTCTCGCTGGCTCCCTCCTCGTCGCATCATTACGCCGCTGGCGAGCGGCGACCACGGCGACCCCGTTACCGCCGTCCTCGTTCTCCTCAAACGCTCCGCTCTCGCCTTCGGCCGCAGCGTCGATCACGTTCACCGACCTCGACGAGCTGGTCCCCACCGAGGCTCGATCGATCGAGCGGGATGAATCCACGTCGAGACGAGTCGGGCCGACGGCAGCACCGCAGGACGCCTCGACGTGTGACCGCGTCACGAATTGGAGCTCTGACCTTGGGTAACCGACCGACCATGGGGCGACCTTCAGAGCGCATCGGCCTCAACTAAGGCCTTGAGGTTCTCCGTTGCCGTCTCGAAATGCTTCTTGGTGAGGCGAACGATCACTGGCTCAGCCAGCTTGAAGAACCCTCGACTCTCTCCTCGGTAGAGCGACGTGAGCCTTGTCGCCTCTCCGAGCGGCTCGAGAGTGTTCTCGACTTCCAAGTGGAATGGCCCCGATGTGCTCTTGGTCGCAAATTTCTTGTCGGCGACATGCTCGACGCACTCAGCGGGTGACTCGAAGGCACGTCCCAAGAACTTGCCGATGTACACCATGGTGCTGCCCACACCGACTGGTCCGGGGCTCGTCACTCGGACCTCGCTCAGCCCGGGAGTCCATTCCGGGGCGCGACCCAGGTCCTCGAGGGCCGCGAAGACCTTCGCCGGCGGACGATCGATGTCGGCCACGATCGTAAACTCGTTCATCACCCCTACCTCCTCTGGCTGCACGCGCCGGAATGGTCGTACACGGTCCGCTCACTCCTAGTCTGCCAACGGCTGGTGACTCCGTGGAGGTGGTCACCCATACATCCTCGCTCGTGCCAGCATCACCGAGCCGATCGCGCGAGACGCGCTCGCCGCGCGGTCGATGGTCGCCTCGGCGAGCCAGGTCCCCGGTGGTGTTACCACGAGGCGTCGGGCACGGCTGCGCCCTTGGGCCTTGACCTGAGGCGGGCGACACTGTGCGAGGAAGGGCGCGCTGGTCGCGCCGTCCTGGAGCAGATCGAGCGCAAGGTCAACCAACTGCGCGACGACCCCGACACGGCGGGAGGAGTAGTCACCGTGCTCCGTCCGGCCGAGATCGTCAACTACCGCTCGATGGGGACAACGCCGGCCATTCTCGGTGTGGGACTGACCGCGGGCGCCGTCGTGGCGCTCGGGCTCACGCTGCTCGCGTCAGTCCGGCGGCGGCGTGACCTCGCATGTTGAAAACGCTCGGATTCACCCAACGCCAGTTGGCGGGCACGGTCGCGTGGCAGTCGAGTGTCGCCGTCGGGATCGGCGAGGTCGTCGGCGCGCCCGTCGGGATCGTGGTCGGCCGAATTCTGTGGAGCCTATTCGCGCACGACATCAACGCCGTACCTACTCCGAGCGTCCCCGGCCTGTCGATCGCGCTTATCGCGCTCGGCGCGCTCGCACTGGCAAACGCCGTCGCGGTCGTCCCCGGACGCATGGCCGCTCGAACACCGACGGCGCTCCTACTGCGCACCGAGTAGGCGAGCAAAGAGGACGTTCGGTCACCGTGCCCCACAACTACCCAGGACCTCGCGTAAGGTCCGTACAGTGGAATCGACGGGCCGTGCTGCGCGCGGCCATCGCTCACGGCGGGGTCTGGATCGACGTGTCCGTCGCTTTCGTCGCGCCGTCCGAGAACGCCGCGAGCAGCGCTACTACCGCCGGCACAGCAAAGAAGTAGGCCAATCCCTCCGCTTCAGCCACCTCCACCAACGCCGCGCAGCGCCGCGCAGCGACCCCCGGGGAGCCCCCCGAACCCCAGAGTGGTGGCTAACGGCGGCCATGGTCCTACTGGCGGCCGTCGGAGGGGCGATTGCCGGGTGCCACCCGACGGGGACCCCGGTCGTCGACCCCATCGAGACGGCCGCCTTCGCGGCCGGCTTCACCCTGTTGGTCAGCCGGGCCGCTCGCGGCACCTGGGTGGTGGTGGGGCTGGCCGCGCTGCTCGGCGCACGAGGGTGGCTGCTCGTACCGGCTGCGGTCACCCTGCTGGTCGCCTGCGCCGGGGTCCTCGTGCCCCGGGTGCGCGTCTGGGCCGGGTCGGTGGTGGGCGCCCTGGGCGTTCAGGTGGTGCTGCGGTGGCCGCCCCACTTCTTCTTCGGCTTGCCGAGCGTCGTGGCGGCGGCCCTGGTGCTGCTGTGCGCGGTGTCGGCATGGCGACGATCGTCGCGGGGGACCCGTCGCCGGGCGGCGATGGTGGTCGGGGGGCTGGCCGGGGTAGCCGCGCTCTTCACACTGCTGGTGGTCGTGGCGGTCGCGATCGTGCGGAGCGAAGCGCTCCGGGGGGAGACCGCGGCCCGGTCCGCCCTGGCCAACGTGGGGAACGGCAACTCCACGTCGGTCGGGGCAGACCTGGGCCAGGCCGCAGCCGATACGGGTGACGCCGCCCGGGCCATCGATAATTGGCTCACCGCTGGCGTCCGAGCGGTTCCATTCATGGCGCAGCAACAGCGATTCTTGGCCGGGACCCTACGAGCGGCGTCGGCCGCGGCCTCCGACGGTGCCGCGAGGCACCGGCCGTCGACTATCACCTGGGCTACGAGCACGGACAGGTCGACTTGGCCCAGCTCGAGGCGATCGCCACCCCGATGGGCATCCTTGACCGCCAGCTGCACGCCACCGACCGCCAGCTGGCCGGACTGGGCTCCCCGTGGCTCGTCGCCCCCCTGGCCGATCGGGTCACTTCCTATCGCCGTCAGCTGGCCCGGACGACCCGCAGCGTCGATCTCGGGCTGGGGGCCGCCCGAGTACTGCCCACAATGTTGGGCGCGGACGGTGAACGGCGCTACCTCATCGCGTTCATGACGCCCGCGGAGAGTCGCGGCTACGACGGCCTGATTGGCAGCTACGGCGTGCTCAGTGCCGAGGACGGCCACGTCAGTCTGAGCGCCTCGGGGTCGGTGAGCGACATCCAAGACGCACTGCCCACCGGCGGTGCGCAGCTCACCGGGGTGGCCGACTACCTGGCTCGCTACGGCGCCTTCGATCCCGGCCTGTTCCCTCAGGATCTGGCCTACTCACCGGACCTTCCCACCGACGCCGACGTGCTCGCCCAGGTCTACGCCCAAAGTCTCGGCGGGCACATCGACGGGGTGCTGGCCGTCGACCCCTACGGGCTGGCGGCCTTGCTGCGCTTCACCGGGCCAATCGAGGTCCCCGGGCTCCCGTTCGCCCTGACCCAGGCCAACGCGGCCAGAGTGCTGCTCTCCGAGCAGTACACGACGTTCGACACGGGCGATACAAATCAGGATCTCATCCGTCACGACTTCTTGCTCTCCGCACTCCACCTTGCGTTCGACAGCCTGGTCAACGAGAGCCTGCCCGCTCCTAAAGATGTCTCTGCGGTGCTCGACCCGGCGGTGAAGGCCGGACGCATCTCGTTCTGGAGCTTCCACCGCGACGAGCAGCCTCTGTTGCGCCAGCTCGGGATCGCCGGGTCGTTCCCCCAGGCCAACGGGGGCGACGTGTTGGCGGTGACCACCGACAACACGGGCAACAACAAGCTCGACGCCTATCTCCACACCTCAGTCGCCGACCACGTCACCTACGACCCGGGGACGGGGTCGGTGCGCTCGGCTATCGAGGTCTCTCTCACCAATGACGCGCCGGCCGCTGGCCTTCCGGCCATCGTGATCGGCAACCCGGGTGACCCAGGGCTCGCGTCAGGTGTCAACGAGACGTGGCTGACCGTCTACAGCCCGTTCTCCTTCGAGCGGGTCAGCATCGATGGAGCGCCGGCCACCATGTCCGCAACTCGCGAACTGGGCGTGTGGGCCTACAGCACCGACGTGGACGTCGCCCCGGACGCCACCGTCCAGCTGCGCCTCTCGCTCGACGGCACCGTCGCCGCCCGACCCACGCTGACCATGTCCGTGCGCCTCCAACCCTCGGCCAACCCCGTACAGACCCAGGTGGTGATCAGATCGACTGCTTCGTGGGCCCTCGCCACCAACGATCCTCGGGCATGGAACCTGTCGCCGGCCATGAGCCAGCGGCGGGTCTTTCGGTTCGTGGCGAAGTGATCCCGAACCATGGTCGCTACGGCTGGCGCCCACGGTTCCGGATCGGCTGGCGCCCAGGGTCGGGAGCGGCTAGGCGACCATTGTTGACACCAGCTGAGGGCGGCCATAGCCTGGGACATGGGTATTTCCCCCGGGTGTGGGCGGACCACAGGGAGGCGGAGTCAATGAGGCGGCGGTTCGTCATTGCTTGCGCCATCGCCAGCCTTGCTCTCGGAGTCGGCTGGCAAACTGCAGCTTTCGCCGGTGGCAACAACCAAGGCGGCGGTAACCAGGGTGGCGGCGGTAACCAGTGCGGCGGGAATCAGAACGGCAACAACCAGGGCGGCGGCGGTTGGAGCCAGTGCTGCAACGGTGGGAACCCGGGCGCCAACAATCAGTACGGCGGCAAGAATGGCGGCGGGACCACCTCGACGACCAGTCCCTGCTACGGCCCCCATGCGCCAATGCTCTCGACGAGCACCTCGGTCTCGTCCCCGGGCGGTTCGTTCACGGTCAGCGGCAAGGGCTTCGACCCCAGCGAATCGGTCACGCTCACTCTCGACTGCCCAGGCGCCAGTCCGGTCCCGATTGGCGGCGCGGGCACCAACCCCAAGGGCATGTTCAGCACGACGGTGACCATCCCGAAGACCACTAAGGCGGGTCAGTGCAGGATCGTCGCTACCGGGTCAGGTGGCGACTCGGCACAAACCGCGATCACCATCAAGGTGGTGCACGGGTATCCCACGGGACACCACGGACGCGGCCATGGCCACGACCACGGGAACGATCACAACCACTCGCATCACGGGTCGAAGCACTAGAACCACTGGCGCGTGCGATCGACCTGCCTCGTGGGCCGAGTGCGGCTCGTCTTGCCCAGCGAAACCCTGCCCAGAGGATGACGGGGTCGCCGAACCGGACGAAGGATCGGCGAGGATGGTGGGCATGACACCCGATCCCTCCGATCACGACAAGGTGGCCAAGGCAACCGAGGCCGCCGCGAGCGCCATGCAACCCCAGACGATCCCGGTGAACGCGCATGTTGCGCCCGAAGCCTTCGTGGTGGTCGCGCCACTGCCCGCGGTGACCCACGACGACGTGACGATTCAGCTCCTTCCGGGCACGCTGCGGATTGCCGCCCGGCTGCGCAGTGCCGGGCCGCGCGAGTACGTCCTTCACGAGTGGGACTACGGCGGCTTCGAGCGGGAGATCGCCCTCCCGGCGGGGTTCGAAGGCGGGCTCGAGGCCAGCCTCGTCAACGGGCAGCTCGTGGTCCGAGTGCTGCGCGGCCCATTCAGCGAGCAGGTCGCCGTGCACCCGCATCCGAACGTCCGCGAGGCCAACGGCCCGTCCTGAGGCAGCAAGCCCCGACGGGGCACCTGGGCCACCCACCACCCGGCCTCGCATCCCGTCGCAGCAGCCCCTGACCGAACTGCGCTCTGAGCTCCCACTACGCTGCTCGCCGGCAGCTTGCCCGGCGCCTCGGGCGACCTTGCGAGCTCCTCGACACCCAACGCCAGGTCACGCACCCATGTTCCAGAGCCGCACATCCCTCGTGACGCCCGGCGGCGCACGCTGCCATCGGCCCGGACGTCTTCGGTTGGCGGCGGTGGCGTTGCTCGGGGCGAGCGTCGTGGCGGGTATCGGCCTGGGCGGGTCCACCAAGGCGGCGGCCGCGTCAGCGACGCCCTGGTACATGGCCCTCGGGGGGTCGGGCTCGGTCGGTGTCCAGCCGACGGCCGCCTCCCCGAGAGGGGCGCCCACCTACGCCGGCTACGCCGACGACCTCCTGCTGCGGGCACGCGCCATCTGGCCCGGGCTGCAGCTCGTCCGGCTCGGATGCCCGGGCGAGACGACGGCGACGATGCTCGATGGCGGGGATCGCTGCTACGGGGCGGGGACAAGCCAGCTATCGGCGGCCCTCGCCTTCCTTCACGCGCACCCCACCACACGCCTGGTGACCGTCGACCTTGGCTTCAACGACATTCGACCGTGCTTCATGCATGAGTCGGTCGACGAGGCCTGCGTGTCCGAGGGGATTGCCACGATCGATCGACAATTACCCGCGGTGCTCTCGGCACTGCGCGCAGCGACCGCCACGCCCGTTGCGATGCTGGGGGTCGGTCATTACGACCCGTACCTGGCCGACACGCTCGAGGGCCGAGGCGCGAGCCGCGTTCGCCGAGCAGAGCATCGACGCCATTGCCAGGCTCGACGCCACGCTGCGCTCGATCTACGGGCACTTCGGTATGGCCATGGCCGACGTCTTTGGCGCCTTCGACACCACCGACACGACCCCCGTGACGCTGGGGGGACGGGAGACGACCGACAACGTTGCGCGCATCTGTGACCTCACGTGGATGTGTGCTCCCCGACCCTACGGGCCCAACCAGCACCCCAACGCCAGTGGCTATGCCGTGATCGCCACCGCGCTGGGTGCGGACCTTGCGCCCGTGGCGCTTCGGTCCCACACCTAGCCCACCCTGTGCAAGACCCGTGCGCTCCCCGTCTCAGGTGCTGAGCGGGTCTGAGCCGAGTACCGGTGCACCAGCACCGTTCGCCGGCACGACCAGCGCAGCCTCTGCTGCCCCCGGCCGCAGGCTGCCCCACGTCGCCTTCGAACGGCCGGTCAGAACCTTGGCCAGCGGCGTGCGCGCGAGGAGGCTGGTGAGCGCCACGCAGGCCAAGAAGACCAGGGCGACGGTGACCACCGACACCACCGGCCACGGCACGACAGCGTCGAGGCGGCGCCATCCGAGCCAGGTGAGCGAGGTGATGAAGAGCATCTGGGCGAGGTAGACCCCGTAGGAGTTGTCCGACCCCGAGCGCACCATGCTCCGGAGTCGTCCCGAGCGACGCCGGTCGACGAGCGCAACCCCGATCAGATAGATGCAGGCGATGGCGCCGATGTTGAAGGGGATCACGACTGGCTGGAACGGATCGGCGCTCGATCCCAACCAGGCCACGTGCCCGGTGGCGCCCAGGTAGTACCACCCCTCGGCCACCGCGGCCGCGACCACGGTGAAGCCGATCACGAGGCGGGCGTGTCGGCACAGCCATTGGTGCACATCGTCGAGGTGCAGGGCGGTCACCATGCCGGCGATCAGATAGAACTGATAGGAGGTGACCTCGCGGGTGGCCCAGAACCCCCGCATCCCGCCTGGCAGCACGTTCCAGTGCATGAGACAGACGATGGCCACCTGCAGGGCGCCGCTGATCAGGATCAGCCGCCCGTGATGACCCCGCAGGCGTGCCAAGAGCTGCAGCAGGAGGGGGAAGATCAGGTAGAACTCCATGATCACGATCAGGTAGTAGAGCTGGTAGTACCCCGTTCCGGTCAAGTAGAGGAGATGCCCGAGGTCGCCTCCGACGCCCGACGAGACGTTGGGCAGGGTGACGAAGAAGTAGATCACTGTCCAGCACAGGTACGGGACCCCGACCGCGACGAAGCGCCGCCACCCATAGCGCGCAAGGGCACCGGTCGCGAACCGTCCGCTCTCGAGCTCGCGGTAGCTGTAGGTGAGCATGCACGCGGACACAAAGAGGAAGGCCTCTCGGGTCACATGCAAGAGCTGGAGCGACGCACCGGTCGCCAGGCTGGCAGCGGGGGCGAAGGCCAGGAGGGTGTGGGTCGAGACCACGCCGGCCTGCTTGATCGGTCGCATGGCGTCGATGTGGTCGAGGCGCTTGCGGGTCCCGCGTCGGGGCTCGGCCGGGGCGCCCACCTTGGCCGCCGGAGACTCGGCAACCGCCGCGGCCGGCGCCGCCACCTCAGCTCCGATCGGGGCCACGACGTCGATCGTCTGGCTCATCGCCGCGACAGCACCACACTGCACAGCGGTCTTGAACAGTGCTGGGGCACCGCACGCCGCAGCACCTTTCCCGTCGGACCCTGCGGCAGGCTGGCCACGGCATGGAGCACGACGGGCCGCTTGGCCCGAACGAGCGTGGCGGCCAGGCGAGCCTCGATCCGCTCGAGCGCCCGGCGCGCTGGCGCGGGGTCTGACCCCTCCACCGCCTCGCGCAGCACGACGTAGCCGGCGGGCACCTGACCCAGGACCTCGTCTCTCATGGCGACCACCGCCGCCTTCAGCACGTCGGGGTCGGCCAGCATGGCGTCTTCGATCTCGCTCGGGTACACCTTTTCGCCGCTGCGGTTGATGACGTCGTCGGTTCGTCCGACCAACGTGAGATACCCGTCGCTATCCAAGAATCCGAGGTCGCCGGTGCGCAGCCACCCATCGGGCGAGAAGCGGTCCGGGTGTTGGTTGCCGGCATAGTGGTCGATGATCGACCGTCCTCGGATCTCGACCCGACCCACCGATCCGACTGGCGATGCCTCGTCCACCTCGGGCCGCGCAGCGGGGCCATCGCCAGAACCCTGGGCGTGGGCGACCACGCGCACCTCGGTCCCGACCGGCACGCCGACGGTGCCCGGCTTGCGCACACCAGCCAGCGGGTTGGCGGTGATCTGGCTCGCCCCCTCGGTCATGCCGTAGGTCTCGAGCACGGGGATGCCGGTAGCCGCCTCGAAGCGCGTGAGGGTCGCAGGCGACAGGGGCGCCGACGCCGATCGGATGAAGCGAATTTGGCTCGGCACCGCCTCGTCGGGCAACACCACGGAAAGGTGGCTGATGATCGCCGGCACGGCGTTGATCCACGAGATCCGCCGGCGCGCCATTAGCTCCCAGAAGCCGGTTCGGTGAAACCGGGCGTCGAGCACGAGGCTGGAGCCCGAAACGAGGCTGGCGAGCAGGGCGACCACCTGGGCGTTGATGTGGAACAGCGGCAGGGGGTTGAACCCCCGCTCCCCCGGACCCAGCCGGTGGTGATCGGCGATCGACCACGCGTTGTGAAGAAGCCGGTCCACCGCCAGTGGGATCAGCTTGGGCGCCCCGGTGGTGCCCGACGAGGCCAGCAATGCCCCGCCGCGATCATCGCCCGGCGCACCGCGCACGCCGGCGGGCTGCTGGCCCGATACCCATGGTGCCCCGTGGACGACCAGCTGCCCGGACCCTCGGGGATCGAAGGTCCCTGGCGTGCACTGCACCCAGGGCACCCCTTGGGCCGGGTGTGCCTCGGCGTCGCGGACGACGAGGCTCGCCCCGAGTCGTCCCATCAGTGGACCGAGGCGTTCGGGCGGCGTGTTCGGATCGAGGGGGGCCGCCCACCGGCCGCTGGCCATGGTGCCGAGGTACAGGACGCAGAAGTCGAGGGGATCGGCCACCGCAAGCCCAATGGTCACCCCGGCAGGCACGCCCATCTCGCCCACGAGCCCCGCCCAGCGCGAGACCTCCTCGGCAAGCTCGCTGAAGGTGACGTAGCTGGCGCTGCGGGCGAGCTCGAGGAAGTTCCTCGACCCGTCGCGCTCCGCGCTCCGACGGACCAGCTCGGCGAGCGGGTTCTCGACGTCCGCCGAGTCAAGGGTTCGCGCCATCCCCGGCACCGCTCCTAGCGAGGAATGCGGTGTCCACGGTTGGGTCTCGACGGACATGTCAGTACATCATCCGGGGATCGGCATAGTGCTTGAACTCGATGAGGTTGTCCGAGGGATCCCGCACCACAAACGTCCGGTGCGCCTCGACGAGGTCAGCGAACCGAGTGGAAAGCTCGGCGAAGAAGGGCACCTTTCGCTCGACGCACAAATGGTGCACGGCGTCGAAATCCTGGTCCCTGGCAAAGGTCACCCCGAAGTGTCGAGGGTAAAGGGCCGGTGGGTGTGCGGCCTCGGGGCCAGGCTCACTCAGATGGCACACAAGCTGGTCGCCGAAGAAGTCGAGGGTGATCCGGTCGTCGTAGCGTCGAGCCAGGTGGGCGCCGAGCAGGCCGACGTAGAACTCCTCGGCCGCCCTTAGGTCATAGGCGGGGATGGCGAGGTGAAAGACGTCGTGGGTTGTTCTCACGACGCCGGGGCCTCGAAGCACAAGAGCGTGTCGGCGCGTAGGCCCAAGCGGAGCGTCTCGACCCCGATCACGTCGGTGGCGGCTATGTTGCCCAGATTGACCTCGGGTCCGAGTCGGGCGATGAAGTAGCTCTGCAACGCAGAGGACGGCGCCTCGAAGAGCAAGCGGTCGGGCCCGATCTCACAGGACAGCACCTCTTCGATAAGTCCGTAGCGCAGGCGTCCGTCGGGACGACAGATGCCCGACCGCCCGCTCTCGCGAGCCTCGAGGGTCACCAGGCTGGCACCGGCGTCGATGTCCTCGTGGATGTACTCGATCCATCGACTAGGTGGCAGGTTCTCGGATCGTTCCCCGTCCTTGAAACCGACCTCGGAGATCACGTTGAAACTGTCGGACAATTTTCGGATGTAGCCGGCCTTCTCGGCGTTGGAGAGATCGATGGTGCCGTTGGAGACCTCGACCGCGGTGCACGAGTACGCCGCGCAGAGCGCGCGGTACTCGTCGAAGCGGTCCTGGAGCACGTGCTTCTCGAAGAGAGTTCCCCCAAAGTAAAAGCCGATGTCGTGATGGCGAAGCACATCGATCTTCTCGCAGAGCGTGGGGCTCACGATGGCCGTGCCCCAGCCGAACTTCACGTAGTCGACGTACTCGCCGGCGCTTTCGATGACGTCACGGAAATGGCGGCGTGGTAGCCCCCCGTCGATCATCATGGTCACGCCCGAGGTGCGAGGCTTGGTGGATCGGTGGGGTAGGTGGAGTGTCGAGTGGTTCATCAGGGTCTCCTCGCCTGCTTGGTCCATCCTTTTGTTCACGACCTCGCGCCTGCCGTCTGCTCGCGCTCAGGCGCCCGCTGCGCGGGCAAAGGCAGCCGCACGACGCTGCAATTGGGAACTGGGCTCCAGAGCACGTCGTGCATCGGCGTACCGAGGACCGCAGCGCGGATTGCCCGCACCGACCCGCCGTGCGCGACGACCACGACGTCGGCCCGATGGGCTTGGGACCCCAACCACTCGACGAACTGCGCGCAGCGTTGCGCCAGATCGCTCAGGGACTCGCCACCCAGCGGACAGGCATCGACGTCGACCACCCGACCTCCCTCGATCCCCCAACGCGCTGGTGAGAGCTCGGTGGTGGGGAGGCCTTCGAGCACCCCGTAGCTGCGTTCGCGCAGGCGGACGTCGCTGTGGATCTCGACGCCCAGCCGACGGGCCAAGGGCTTGGCTGTCTGGAGGGCGCGGCGTAGATCACTGCAATAGAGGGCGGCGGCAGGAACCCGACCGAGCGTCCGCGCGAGGCGAATGGCCTGGCGGCGGCCCCTGAGCGTCAGTCCCGAGTCATCCGCGTGGCCCTGCACCCGACGCTGGACGTTCCACCTGCTCTCCCCGTGCCGAACGAGCCAGAGCCACGGGCGATCGTCGGTAGGTTGGAGGGTCACGCCTCCACACTTCCCTCATCGGCTTGGAAATCCCTGGGAATAGACCCAGAGGAGAGTAAGACCTAGGTGATGATTTGCTGAGGGCTGGCGGACTGCATGCCGCGACTCGTCAGCGGCGCTGGACGATTCCTCTCACGTATGCCGCCTGGCCGACGTGTTGGAGGTCGTCGACGAGCACGCTGACCACCCGAACGCTCACCGTCACTGGTGGGTTCCAGCTCGGGTCCACCACCCGCGTGAGGTCGCCGTCGCTGAGCGAACCCAAGAAGCGCTGCGTCTTGTTATGGGTGGCGTCGAAGTAGCCGAGCAGCAGATCGGCGCCGACGACGACGAGTGACACCATGTCCGGATCGTGGCCGTAGCCCGTATCGGATGGCTCGAGCGGCAGGCCGAACCGCTCCGCCCATTTGCCTGCCGTCCACGCTTGCTCGACCCGGTCGAGCTGCGCTATGTGGTCGTCTTGAATCCGAGTCAGGTGCCAGGCCAGCCAGGCGATCGAGTTGGACTCGGGATCGGGACGGAAAGCCAGCTGCTCGAGCGACAGGCCATTGACTGCTGGGTACACCGCGTCGCGCAGGCGCTCGAAGGCGTCGACCAGGATGTCGGCACGCGTCACCAGTTGCCCTCCTCCCTCGTGGGACTGGCCCCGGGGTTGCTCGAAGGGCACTCGAGCGAGGGCGCGACACAAGAGCCTACCCATCTCATGGCGAGCGCCCGCATGCAAGCATGTCGTTCATGCGACGACTCGTGACCGGGCTGGATGCACAAGGGCACTCCTGCGTGCTCGAGGAGATCACCTTCCCCGGACCTGGCGACGCGCCGCCCATGGACCACATCTATCAGACCCTGACCGCACCTCCCCCGACGCTGTCCGCGGGGTCGAGCCCCCCTCGTGGATTTGCAGGTCCCACCGGGTATCGCGGCTGGATCCTCGTGCAGTTCCAACCGGGGAGCCGATCGCCAACGCACCATACCGATACCGTGGACTTCGACACGATCATCGACGGCAGCGTGGACATCGTGCTCGACGACGGGCCGCACCACCTCGAGCCCGGGGACTGCGTCGTCGTGACGGGCGTCGATCACGGTTGGCAGGCCGGTCCGCAGGGCTGCACGTCGTCGGTCGTGCTCATCGGCACGCCACCCCGCGCCTGAGACCCTCGTCCTGACTCACACCAGGGGCCCTGACCCTCAGTTCGAGGGTCCGCCAAGCCAACCCCGCTTGCGGAAATAGTAGAGGAGCACCAGTGCAGCCACCACTTCGATGCCCAACCCGAACACGAAGAACGCGACGCCTCCCGTGATGTGCCCAATGAGAAACGAGAAGTTCTGTCCAAAGAATCCGGTCAGGTAGCTCAAGGGCAAGAAGATGGTCGCGATGATGGTCAGCTGCTTCATCACTACGTTCAGCCGGTTGGACACCGTCGAGACGTGGGTGTCCATCACGCCCGACAACAAGTCGCGATAGCTGTCCACGACGTCGGCGATCCGGATGAGATGGTCGTAGAGGTCACGGAAGAAACGCTCGCCTTCCGCGGTCATCCCTGGCAACTGCACGACCCCGGACGCGAGCGCGGCGAACATGTCGCGCTGGGGGTTGACCACCTTACGCATCGTGATCAGCAACCGCTTCATGTCGAACAGCACGCCGAGTTGGGCTTCGGTTGGCTGACGCAGGATCTCATCCTCGAGATCGTCGATGCGATCGTCCAAGGCGCTCAGGACCGGAAAGTACGTGTCGACCAGCGTGTCGACGATCACGTAGAGGAGGGTCACCTGGGGCGAGGCGTCGCCGATACGGTGACGCCGTTCGAGACGGCTGTGGATATCGACGAGGGCGGGGCACTCCCCGTGGTGCACGGTCACGACGCATTGGGACCTGAAAAAGACGTGCATCTCCGAGGTCCCTCGCCCCTCGGGCAGGGCGCCGTGAACGACGAAGTAGGTGAAGTCGTCGAACTCGTCGATCTTCGGGCGCTGCCCGAAGTGCTCGGCATCCTCAACGGCCAGCGGATGGAACCCGAACGTCGCCGAGAGCAAAGTCGAGGCCTCGGCGTCGACGCCGTCGAGATCGAGCCAGAACGACGCCCCCGACAAGACCAGGTCGGCGACCGCGGCCGAAGTGGCTGACGTCGAGACTCCATCGACCACCACCGTGCCCTGCATGGTGAGATTCTGCTCGGCACGACCCGCTCTGTGGGGGACCCTGTGCCAAGCTGCCCGTCCCTCTGGTTGCCTTCGAGGTCATGCGTCGAGGACACTTGCACGAGACGAGAGGAGGCGCCCCTCCATGGCGCGTAGGCGTGACGAGCTGCATATTGAAGAACGCGGCCACGGCGACCAGCTAGTGGTCTTCGTCCACGGAGTGCTCGACCGTGGCAGATCGTTCCGGCACGTCGCGGCCCTGCTCGACCAGGAGTGCTCGATGACCTGGTACGACCGCCGGGGCTACGGTGACTCCCTCGACGCACCGGGCGCCCCCGTCGAGGTACCAACACACGTCGAGGACCTAATCGATGTACTCGACCGACGTCGGGCCGTAGTGGTGGGACACTCCTTCGGCGGCGTGACAGCGCTCGGGACCGCGCTCGCTGCGCCCGAGCTGGTGGAGGCTGTCGTGCTCTATGAGACCGGCATGGCTTGGGCTCCGGGCTGGGACGACACGCGCCTGCGCCAGATCCTGTGGGGTGACGACCCCCACGAGGCCGCCTTCCGGCTGATGCTCGGTGACCGTGTGGACGCCATGACCCCCCAACAGCGTGCGCACTGGCTGGCCCAGACCCGAGCATT
The DNA here is from genome assembly GCA_963794215.1 of uncultured Acidimicrobiaceae bacterium. GTDB lineage: Bacteria > Actinomycetota > Acidimicrobiia > Acidimicrobiales > RAAP-2 > DATKRB01. Next base: position 906,774 of record CAWCCQ010000001.1, read on the forward strand.
CGTCGCCGAGGAGCGCTCGGTGCGCACCGGCAGTGCGCCGTTCGACGTCGCCTCGCTCAAGGTCCCGCTTGTGTTCGGACTCGAGCGCAACGCCATCAGCAGTGTGGTCGCCGACTACCTGACCGATGTCGTCAACGACGTTTCGGTGGTGGACTTCGTCGGGGCGGGTCACAACGCGCACCTGTCCCAGCCCGAAGCGTTTGCCGATCTGGTCCGCCGAGGCATCACCGCGGCGGCGCGCTGATCGCGACCCTCACCGCGTGACGCGGCGATCCGTAACGGCCCCGCTCGTCGCTCCGGTTCGCGGCGACGTTACTTGATGGCGATTGCGTTGGGCGGCGATCCCACGCCGCCGCGCACGTTCATCGGGGCAGAGGTCAAGAAGCTCTCGTAGACTCCGTCGGCGGCACAGTCGGCGGCAAGCGCCGAGAGATCCCACATCTCACCCAGGGGAACGCCGAGCAGCGGCAAGAGTTGGCTATGCAAGAAGGCAAACCGGGTGCCACGCTCCTCGTCGGAGAGGCCCGGCCCGCTCGGGGCGACCTCGACGTAGGGGGTGTCCGCAGCGATCGCGGCCACGTGGCAATCCCACAAGAAGCGCGTCATGTTCTTCCCCGCCCGTAGTCCCGGAGAGCGCGGGATGCGTGCCGCACCGAGCTTGTCGCGCCGCGGTTGATCGAGGGACTCGTACCACTCGACCCAGCCGAAGTGCAGCAGCATGATGTCGCCGGGCTCGAGTGCCACGCCTTGTGCGCCGAGCGTCGCTTCGAGATCGTCGACGCTCACATCCTCGGCCACATCGAGGTGCAGTGGCCGACCCTCTTGGGCGCGACGCCGTGCGACGTCCACCAGGACCGCACGCCCGACGATCCCCTTCCGAGCCCAGTGGTCCACACCGTGCTCGGCGCTGGGCAGGCCGTTGTAGTGGACGTCGGTGCCGTAGCGCGCCTCGAGGCCCGACTCGGGGATGCCCATCGACGTGTGGAGCCCGATGTGCCGGAAACCGTCCCACTGGCTGGAGCTCTGCGGATTGAACCGGTCGAGCACATCGTCGTGCCCGATGCCCGGCGTCCCCTCGACGGAGTGCTCGAGATGGACGCGATGGCCTAGCGACGGGTCGGGGAGGGCGCGGTCCTAGTCCAAAGGGAACACCTCGCCCCGACGAATGAGTTGCGCCGCTCGTCGCACGCGCTCGGGGGTCAGCAGGTTCAGACATCCCAAACGGTCGTCTGGACCCCATAAACCCCATGACGACCCGGCGGGAGCTCCTGTAGTCACCGGCAGTTGGTCATAGTCCGGCAGGCGTTGCATCGCCCCTCCCCTCGTGCGGCACATTGGCGGACCGACCGAGGACCCCTCCCCACCTCCGCCGGGATCGACGCTAGCAACCGCCGGCGGCGGGCGGATCGCCCCCGCTCGGGGAAGGCTCGGAGCGACCGGTGGTCGAAGAGCGGGCTCGGAAGGCGCGGTGGCGGCTCAGCCCGAAAGGGCGTCGAGGGCTTGCGTATCGAGCACGACCTCGCTGGCCGCCAGGTTCTCCTCGAGATGCGTGAGCGACGACGTGCCGGGGATAAGCAAGACGGTGGATGCCTCGTGCAACAACCAAGCCAGCGCCACCTGGGCCGGCGTGACACCAAGACGCCGAGCGGTCTCGATGAGTGGACGCGAGGTGAGGACCGGGTTCTCTGGACCGAAGGCCGATCCGAGCGGGAAGAACGGCACGTAGGGAACCCCGTCGGTTCGACAGGCGTCGAACACCTCCTGGCCGGAACGGTCAGCCACGCTGTAGGCGTTCTGGACACAGGCGACCTCGACGCGGGCCCGAGCGAAACGGTAGTCGGCGAGGCTCACGTTGCTAAGGCCGATGGCACCGATCAGTCCCTCGTCTCGTAGCGCGATCATGGCGTCGAGCTGCTCGCCGAAGGGCACGTCGGTGTCTGGGTGTCGGCGCAGGTTGACGACCGGAACCCGGTCGAGCTCGAGCGAAGCGAGATTGGCCTCGACGCCCGACCGGAGCTCCTCGGGGCGCTGGGCCCCCAGCCAGTGACCCTGCCCGTCGCGGGCGGCGCCGACCTTGGACACGAGCACCAGGTCAGCCGAGTAGGGGTGCAGAGCCTCGTGGATGAGGTCGTTGGCGACGTCGGGTCCGTAGAACTGGGCGGTGTCGATGTGATTGACCCCGGCGGCGACCGCACGGCGAAGCACCGCCAGGGCAGTGGCGCGGTCTCTGGGGGGCCCGAACACCCCAGAGCCGGGCAGCTGCATGGCGCCGAAGCCCATTCGCCCGACGCGGTAGCCGGCGAGCAGGGCGCGATCGTTGGGCATGACCCCATGATGACCCACTCGCGTGGTCGGCACCACGACGTGTCGGCTGCACCCGACACCACCAATGCGGTGCGCGCGGTCCTCGTCGCTAGGGTGGAGCGCCGTCGGGCAGCGACAGCACCTAGCCCTGCGCCGCGGCGCAGCGGCCGCAAAGTGGGGGTACGGGTGATGGACACGATCGTGCTCGGCCGGACCGGTCTGGAGGTCAGCGTGGCCGGCCTGGGCTGTGGCGGCCACAGCCGACTGGGGCAGAGCTCGGGTGCGTCGATCCAGGACTCGGTGACCCTGGTCCGGCGGGCGCTCGACCTCGGGATCACCTACGTCGACACCGCTAGCGCCTACGGCACCGAGGAGATCGTGGGCCAGGGGTTGGCCGGGCGGCGCAACGACGTAGTCGTGTCGACCAAGGCGCAACCGGCGAGCGGGGACGTCCTCCTCGGCCCCCCAGCGCTCCGCGCGTCGGTCGAGGCATCGTTGCGGCGTCTCCGGACGGACCGGATCGAGGTGTTCCATCTTCACGGTGTGACTGCGGGGCTCTACACGCACTGTGTTGACCAGCTCGTGCCAGAGCTCGAGCGCCTGCGCGACGAAGGAAAGATCAGATTTCTCGCGATCTCCGAGCGCTTCGCCGTCGACCCGGCCCACCACATGCTGCAGGGTGCGTTGCGCGATGACTACTGGGACGTGGCCATGGTCGGCTTCAACCTGCTCAATCCGAGCGCCCGATATCGCGTCCTCCCGCTCGCTCGGGCCAAGAACGTGGGCGTCGAGGTGATGTTCGCCGTGCGTCGCTCCCTGAGCTCGCCTGACGAGCTACGCCGGGTCGTCCAGCAGCTCGTGGACACCAGTCGGATCGAAGAGGGCACAGTCGACACGAATGACCCCCTCGGCTTCGTCGTCCGTCAAGGTAGTGCGGCATCGGTGGTCGAGCCCGCCTATCGGTTCGCCCGACACGAGCCCGGTTGCCACGTCGTGCTCACCGGGACAGGCAACGCGGACCACCTCGAGCAAAACGTCGCGTCGATCGACGGAGCGCCGTTGCCACCCGACCTCCACGAGCGTCTCGACCGGCATTTCGGGCACCTCGATCACCTGTCGGGCAACTGACCGGCGGGCCGTGTTGGTCGCTCCCGCCGGCGGGCGGGGCTGCGTTGGTCGCTCCCGCCGGCGGGCGGGGCTGCGTTGGTCGCTCCCGCCGGCAGGCGGGCCATGTGGGATAGGGTGCCAGCAGTTCAGACCAGGGGGTGTCATGGCGACGTTCGAAGGCAAGGTCGTGTTTGTCACTGGCGCGAGCCGGGGCATCGGCGAGTACATCGCCTACGAGTTCGCCAGCCTGGGTGCCGACATCGCACTCATGGCCAAGAGCACGACCGCCTCACCCCACCGGGTGTTCGAAGGAACAATCGAGTCGACGGCCGAGCGGGTTCGGACCTATGGCGTCGAGGCGCTCGAAATCCAAGGCGACGTGTCGCACGAGGACGACGTCCGTCGAGCTCGAGAAGCGACTATGGACCGATTCGGTCGTTGCGACATCCTGGTCAACAACGCCGCAGTCTCCTACGTCGGCCCATTCCTCGAATTGTCGAACAAACGGTGGCAGATTCTCCTTGCGGTCAACGTGCTCGGTCCGGTCATGCTGTCAAAGGAATTCCTACCTCAGATGCTCGAGAGGGGCGACGGCCGCATCATCAACATCTCGTCGGGTAGCGGCCGGATCGACCAAGACACCTCCGCCATGGACACCAGCGGCGGCGCGGCCGGCGAACAGTTCGGTGAGGCCGCGTTCGGTGAGGCCGGGCAAGGTCTCGGGGACAGCCTGCTCGCATATGGAACTTCCAAAGCAGCTCTCAATCGGTTCACCGTCGGTCTCGCCCAAGAGGTGCGAGGCATGGGTGTCGGCGTCAACGCGCTCGCAGTAGGTGCGGCGACCCCTGCCTACCGCTTCACCCTGCCCAATGCCGATTACTCGAAGAACGAGCTACCTGAAGCACCGGCACAGCTCACTACATGGTTGGCGGCACAACCTCCCGAGTTCACCGGAAGGCTGCTCGATCAATCCGAGCTGCTCCCAGAATTGCGAGCTAACGGCATCGTTCGACCCAAGGTCGATCCGACCTGACCTCGCCGCTCCGGGCGGCGCGATGACCACAGAGCGACACTCCCGCCCACGTGCGTGCGGGTCGAGACGGGCGCGTAGATTAGCTGGCGACGAGATCGCTCGCCGCCACCGACGCGTCGAGCACGCCGCCGAGGGCCGGGCTGAACAACTCGATCTCCAGCCCGTCGGGGTCGTGGATCGTGATGGAGGATCCGACTGCCGCGTGGTCGATCTCGACCTCAAGACCCTTGTGCCCGAGGTCCTCTTGCCACTGCTCGAGGGCGGCGACCGACGGCACGTGCAGCGCGATGTGCTCGAGTCGCTGCGAGGGCACCGACGAGGGCGTCTGGGCCTCATCGGTGGGACGGAACAACAGCACGAAGTTGGCATCGGGGTGTGAGAAACCCGAGAATCCCTCCCCCTTGCGCCGCTCGAATCCGAGCACGCTCTGGTACCAGTCCGCACTTCGACGCCAGTCGCTCACCCGTAAGACCAGGTGAGCGACACCTATGAGTTCGGCCATGTCCCAATGCTACCGGTGGGCGCCGGGCGCCGGCTAGCGCAGTTCGCAGCGTCCGATGAACTCGAGGATGGTGGGGACCATGCGCGGGTAGAGATCAACCACGCTTCCGGCCACTCGTCCCACGGCGCGCCACATCCATTCCTCGCGGCTCCAAGCGCACGGCACCAGCTGGGCGCCGGGCACCAGCTCGTGGACCGCCCGGGCTCCCTCGGGCGGGTGGAAGTCGTCGTTCCCCTCGAACACAAGGGTCGGACACCGCAGGCTGCGCAGCTCGGCGGCGCTGGCCCCGATCACCGGCCACTCGTCGCGGGCGTAGAACGACTCGTTCCATCGTCGCAAGACCGCGATGAACCGTTCCGGGTCGACGGTGAGCAGGCGCTCGCAGTTGGCGGAGTTGGCGGCGACCAACGCGCGGAAGTGCGGGGTCTCGATCACTGCTGGCATTCCCCCACGGACCGCCGCCTCGATGTACGGCGTGTGGTACTGATAGCCGAGCAGTTGCGACGAGTACGGCCCGGCCGACACCGACCACAACACGAGCCCGCGCACGATGCGGGGGTGCCGGATGGCGCTGAGGTACGCCACTCGGGCGCCGGCCGATCCGCCAATGAGGTACGCAAGGCCGAGATCGAGGCGCCCAACGAGCTCGGCCAGATCGTCAGCCCATCGCAGCTGTTCGGACGGCTCGTCAATCCAGACGTCGGACGCTCCGGTGTTGCACCGGTCCCACTGCAGGAGCCGGCAACCGCCTCCAAGGAGCTCCGCGGTCGAGGCCAGCGCGTCCATGCCAAGGCGCCCGCCAGGGGTCAGGACAACAGGGACACCCTCGCCAGCGAGCGAGTAGCGAACCGTACGGCCGTCGATCAGTAGCTCGGGCATGTACCGCACTCCCCCGCTCGCAGGCGCACGCTGGCGCGTCGTTTCCCTTCGGGCTAACGGACCGAGAATCCTGCATCGATGGGCAACGAGACGCCGGTGATCCACTTCGCCTGGTCCGATACCAAGAAGGCCACCGTGTCGGAGATGTCCTCGGGCTGGAGGATGTCAATGGGCATGGCGTTCTGCATGGCAGAGATGGTGTTGGCGCCACCAGCGGCGGCCTCCTCCATGAGCTTGGCCATGGCGTCGTTCATGGTCATGCCCGAGGCCACCCCCGTCGGATGGATGACGTTGACCCGGATGGAGTGCTCGGCAAGGGCCGCGGCCAGCTGCTTGCCGATGCCCACGAGACCCCATTTCGACGCGGTGTAGGCCAGGCCACTCGCCGAGAGGCCCGCCGTCGGTCTGACGCCGGCCGTGGAGCCGGTCAGAATGATCACGCCGCCTCGGCCACCCTCGATGATCCTGGGGACGGCAGCGCGCACGGTGTGCCATGCCCCGGACAGATTGGTGTTGAGAATGTCCTGCCAGAGCTGGGGAGCATCCTCCGGATCCTCGCCCAGGCGCACGATGCCGGCATTGGCGAGCACGATGTCGAGCCGTCCGAATTCTTTCCAACCGGTCTCGACTGCTCGAGCGACCGCAGCGGCGTCGCGAACGTCGACCTCGAGGGCGACGATGCGCCGCCCCAGCTCGCCGACGAGCTTGACCGTCTGGTCCAGATCGTCACGCGTGGCATTGGGATAGTTCATCGTCTCGATGTTCCGACAGATGTCGATCGCCACGATGTCGACGCCCTCGCTGGCGAGCCGCACGGCATGGGAGCGGCCCTGTCCGCGGGCCGCGCCCGTAATGAAGGCGACCTTGCCCTCGAGTGTGTTCATCGTCGTCCCCTGTCTCATGCGCCGTGGTCAGACGGCCCCGTCTCCAACGCCAGTGAGTGTCCAACTCCGGCCCGGCGTCCAACCCCGGTACCGTGCCCAAGTCTCGCGGCGCTCGGGACTCGGCGCCACCGCAGGCCAACGGGGCTCGCAACCGCAGGTACCGGGCAAGCAGGACCGCGCCGGGCGCTCAGAACAGGGCGATCGGGTTCACAGGGGATCCCGTCGCGTTCTCGATGCGCAGCGCCCCGATGCTGAGCAGGAACTCCCATCGTCCGAGCCGTGCGCACGTCGCCGCCAGCGCCTCGAGGTCGCAGTTGTCGATCAGGCACAGCCCCATCGCCACGATCCCAACCTGGTGGAGGGGCGCCCGGAGTGCGGGATAGCCGCTCGGAAACAGGTCTTGCGCGGAATCGGAACCGAGGGCTGCGACTCGGCGCTCGTGGAGCCACGGGACGCAGGCCGCGTGCAGGCCCGACCGGCGGGTGAAGACCTCCTTGGACGGACCCCTGGCGTTGCGCTGGGCCATCGCGCCAAAGCGACACAGCACGATGTCCCCGGCGTCGACACGAATCCCACCCCGCTCTTCGGCCGCCTCGAGGTCGTCGGGGAAGACCCCTTCGTCGGGGTCCAACCAGTCCTTGCCCTTGAGGGCGGGGATGTCGAGCAGCACACCCCGGCCGACGATCCCGTCGCGGACGGTGTCGACCCCGAGGACACTCGCGCCGGCCGTGGTCGAGACGAGATCGGCCGAGCGCCCGTTGTACATCAGACCGTCCCGAAAGATGTGGCACAGGCTGTCGACGTGGGTCACCGCGAGGCCGTGGAACGCCAGCCCCACGAAATCCCCCGCCATCTGCAAGGTGTTCGACGGCGTGGCCTTCCCGACCCAGGCGTCGCCGCTGGCCGTCATGAAGTGCAACGGTGGCGCGAGAAAGTCCTCCTCGGCCTGCAACGTCGGGATCAACCTGGCGCAGCTGACCGACAGACCATCGCGCACCGTCCGAGCCGCCGCACTTCGCTGGGCCGCGGTGATGTAGTTCAGGGTGCCGAGCTCGTCGTCGGGACCCCAGCGTCCCCAGTTGCTGCAGCTCTCGAAGTAGCGGAGCACATCGGCTTCACTCGGCGCCGCGGTGACCATTGTGCCCTCCCCTCGAGATCCAAACCGCGGCACTTTACACCGAGGGGTGGCTTGGCTTCCGAACCCGTTGTCCGTCGCGCAGCGGGTCAGTCGGGCGTGATGGCCAGTGCCTCCTGTTCGTCGGACGATGGCGAGTGGGCGGCACCCCGCCGCACCGTGCGAGTGGCACTCGCGTCCTCGTCGTGCACGGTGACCAAAGCGAGCACCGCGCCGATGAGAGCAATGCCGGAGGCGACGAGGAACGCGGCGTGGTAGGCGCTGAGGTCCGGCACGAGCTGGTCGCCAGCGCGGCGCACAGGACCAACCGCGGCGATGACCGAGCTCAAGATCGCGACCCCCACAGCTCCCGACAGCTGGCGGTTCGCGTTGAAGAGCGAGGACGCCCGCCCGGTCGACGATGGTGTAATGGTGGCGAACGCTGCCGCTTGGATGCTCAGGATCACGTGCGGGGCCCAGTACCCAAGCGTGAACATGAACAGTCGCATCCACCACAGGCTGGTGTGCGCTCCGCACAACGACATCGCGGCGGCACTGGCCGCCACCCCGACGAACCCGGCCGCCATGACTCGGCGAGGCCCAAAGGTCGGATAGAGCAGCCGGCTCACCACCTGGGCGCCCACCATCACGCCGAGTGCCTCGGGAAAGGTACTGAGCCCCGATCCGAGCGCGGAGAGACCCCGTCCGTCTTGGTAGTAGAGCGGGACCACGAACAGCAAACCGAAAAAGGCGATCATCATCACCACGATGAGCTGGTTGCACACTCGAAACAGCCGGTCAGAAAAGAGGCGCAAGTTCACCATGGGTTCGGAGACTCGTAGCTCGACGATCACCATGGCAACGAGCAGGACGACCCCGGCGCCGATGGTGAGGCCGATCAGGGGCGAGTGCCAGCCCTTGACGGGTCCCTCGGACACGCCGTACATGAGGGATCCGAGACCGAGTCCTGCCAGCAAGAACCCGGCGAGGTCGAAGCGACCGGGCCGCGCCTCGCGTTGCTCGCGCACGAAGAGCAGCCCGAAGATCGTGGCGATGGCCCCGATCGGAAGGTTGACGTAAAACACCCACCGCCACGAGAGACTGGTCACAAGGAGCCCGCCGAGCACGGGGCCGACGGCCGGTGCCAGTGCGGTCGGCGTCACGAGAATGCTCGCCAGCCGAATGCGGTCCGAGGGGGGAAACGTCCGGTAGAGCATGGCCATGCCAGTTGGCGTCAGCATCCCACCGCCGACGCCCTGGAGTAGGCGAAAGATGACGAGCTGGCTCAAGCTGCCGGCGAGCCCGCAGAGCGCCGACGCAGCGGTGAACAGCACGATGGCCGTCAACAGCGTTCGCTTCGCTCCGAACCGGTCGCCGATCCAGCCAGATGCCGGGATGAACACGGCCAGACTGACGAGGTAGCTGATGACGACGACGTCCACCGCCGTGGTGGTCACGCCGAACTCCCGTCCGATGGTGGGGAGGGCGACGTTGACGATCGTCACGTCCATGATGCTCATGAACAACGCGGCCACGTAGACGATGCTTACCGCCACCCGTTGGTTCATCCCCGTTGCCACTCGATCCGCGCGGCTTCGGGGTTCATGCGGCCGGCAATCCGGCGGAGTCGCTCACGCCGACAAGACCTCGACTGCGGTCTCGATGTCGACCCACACGGCGCGGTCGACACACCCTGCAGTGTCCCACCCAGCGACGTCGGCCTCGACCTCAAGGGTCGACACGGCCTTCTTCGCTCCTTGGACGCATCCAGGCCACGATACCCCGGCTCGATGGACGCGCTGCCGGGACCTGTTCGGGTTGCTCAGGGCGTTTCGGCGACGAAGGTGTTGACCATCTCGCCCAGTTCCTCGATCCGGGTCGTCATCCGCTGACCGTCGTGCAGGAACACAGGCGGACTCCGGAACGCGCCCACCCCGTCGGGCGTGCCGGTGAAGATGAGGTCACCGGGCCGCAGGGTCATGATCGTGCTGGCGTACGCCACCACGTCCACCGCGTCGAAGAGCAGATCGGTCGTGCGGGCGTCCTGCATGACTTCGTCGTCGACCAGACAGGTGACTCCCAGATCCGGTTGCGCGCCGCCCACCTCGTCGGCGGTCACGAGCGCGGGCCCGACCGGCGAGCACGACTCCCAGGTCTTTCCTTGCAGCCACTGAGTGGTGCGTCGTTGCCAGTCACGCATGCTGACGTCGTTGCCGATCGTGAACCCGGCGACGGCAGCGACTGCCTGGGCCTTGCTGGCGTTGCGCACCGCGCTCCCAATCACGACGACAAGCTCGGCCTCCCAGTCCACGGCCTGGGAGGCGGCAGGAAGGACAATCTGGTCGTAGGGGCCGGTCAGGGCGTCGGGGAACTTTGCGAACAGGGTCGGATAGGACGGAACCTCGCCCCCGCCCTCGCGCACGTGGCGCAGATAATTAAGACCGACGCAGAACACCTTGGAGGGCCTCGGCACGACCGGGGCCAAATCGGCCCCGGCGAGCGGCTCGCGCTGCCCGCCCTCGGCGCCTGCCCGGGACAACCAGTCGGCTCCGGAGGCGAGGAGCTCACCGACGTCGCCGAAGGGCAGCACGACGATGTCGTCGCCCTCGACCCTCCCAGCTCTGGTGCCCTCCTGCGTGCGGATCGTGACGAGTCTCATGGGCGCATCCTGCCAGACCCCAGCGCCAACCTGTTCGTGTCCAGATCAGAGCTTGGGGCCGACGTCTTGGGTGGCGAAGACCGACTCATCGAGCACCCCGGTCGAGCCGAACTGCTCCACCGAGCGGGCGACGCCCTCGAGGATCGTCACTGCGTCCTCGTCGAGATCCACCGCCTGGAGGAACGGCTGGCGGGCAACCAAACCGGTCGGACAGTAGACCTCGCAGCGATTGCCTTCGGGGTCATAGAAGTACACGCCGATGGCGTTGCCGTGGGACACCACCATGTCGAGCGTCACCGATCGTTCCTGAAAGCGGCGGTAGAAACCGATCACGTCGGCGAGGGAGGCGCACCGGAACGAGACCTGTTGGACGACGTGCGCCTCGTTTCCGACGTTGCGACCCGCGGCCAAGAGCAACTCGTGGTGCTCGACGTCGGGTCGGGCCGAAAGGAAGACGAGCCCGTGCTCGAGATCTCGGTCGGTCGTGACGAGGCCGAGGACCCCGGTGAAGAAGGCCTCTTGGGCTTCGAGATCGAAGCAGTACAGCCCGACGTGCCCGAGACCGCTGATTGCCGGCATCACGCCCCTCCTCCTTGTCCACGCCCGGCTGCACCCCGCTCCGGGCGAACCCCAGCGCCATGACGCTAGTGGCCACGCCGCTCGGGGTCCCCCTGGGCAGGCTCGGCATCTTGCTGATCGGCGTGCTCGTTAGGCTGGCGTGGTGGACGTGCTCGTGGTCGTCGGGTCTGATCCGCCACCCGAACGTCTCGTGGCACGGGCCCGGCACGTGCTGCGGATAGCGGCCGGGGTGCTCTCGCCCGAGGTGGTCGCCGATTTGCGGGCTCGAATTCCACGTGACGTGGGGGTGGTTGGGCCAGCGAGCCCCGCGGCCACCGTCGCCGTCGCCGCGGGGCTGCACGACGCCGGGTTACCCGTGACCGTGTACGCAGACACCGCGACCGAACTGCCGCGGGGCGTGCGCCTACTCGCGGCATCCGACGACGGCCCGCCGATGGAGGTGGCCGACTCGCTCCTCGATCTGATCGGTGGCACGCCCCTGGTCCGTCTCGACCGGGTGGGTCGTGACCTGAGCTGTCATCTCCTCGCCAAGCTCGAGTTCCTCAACCCCGGCGGGAGCGTGAAGGACCGCCCGGCGCTTGCCATGATCACCGCCGCCGAGGCGTCGGGGCAGCTGGCGCCCGGCGGGACGATCGTAGAACCCACCTCGGGCAACACCGGCGTCGGGCTTGCCATCGCCGCCGCACGCAAGGGCTACCGGTGCGTGTTCGTCATGCCCGACAAGATCGCGCCGGAGAAGATCGAGCTCCTCCGGGCCTACGGTGCCGAGGTCGTGGTGTGCCCGACGACGGTGGCGCCCGAGCATCCCGACTCGTACTACTCGGTGTCCAACCGCCTGGTGAGCCGAGATCCCCGGTGCCTTCAAGCCCGACCAGTACCGCAACCCGGCCAACCCGGCGGCCCACGAGGCCTCCACGGGACCCGAGATCTGGCGCCAGACCGCCGGGCGGATCACGCACTTCGTGGCCGGCATCGGGACCGGTGGCACCATCACCGGGGTCGGGCGCTACCTGAAGGGGCGGGACCCAAGCATCCAGATCGTGGGGGCCGACCCCGAGGGTTCCGTCTACTCGGGCGGGAGCGGCCGCCCCTACCTCGTCGAGGGGATCGGCGAGGACTTCTGGCCCGAGACGTACGACCCCTCGCTCGTCGACCAGGTGGTCATGGTCAGTGACCGCGACTCCTTTCTCACCGCCCGGCGTATGACCAGGGAGGAGGGCGTCTTGGTCGGCGGATCAACCGGGACCGCCCTGTGGGCGGCCCTGCAGGTGGCCCGCCCGCTCGGCCCAGAACACGTCGTCGTCGTCCTCGTGCCCGACTCCGGGCGGGGCTACCTCTCCAAGCTCTACAACGACGGCTGGATGGCCGACTTCGGGTTCCTGCGAGCCTCGGGCCAGCCGGTCGGCGAGGTCCTCGCCGGCAAGGGCGGCGACCTGCCACCCTTGGTCCACGTGCACCCCGACGAGACGGTGCGCGATGTGATTGGCATCCTGCACGAGTACGGCATCTCCCAGGTGCCGGTCCTCAAGGCCGAGTTGCCGGTGGCGGCTGCCGAGGTCGTCGGATCGGTGCACGAGCGCGACCTGCTCGAGGGCGCCTTCCTCGACCCGGCGCTCCTCGAGCGTCCGGTGAGCGAGGTGATGGGGCCGCCCTTGTCCACCATGGGCACCGGCGAACCGCTCGAGCTGGCCGTGGCCCGCATGGAAGGCGCCGGGGCGGTGCTCGTGCTCGACGCCGGGCATCCCATCGGGATCCTGACCCGCTCGGACCTGCTCGGGGCGCTCGTCGGGCGGTCGGGCAAGTGAGCCGCGCCCCGGTGCGCTACCCGCGATGACGCGCCCCACAAGGGCCGGGTTTCGAGACGCGAGCCATCCACGCCGGTCAGGACCCCGATCCGAGCACCGGCGCGGTCGTCCCCCCGGTGCACCTCGCCACGACCTTCGCCCAGCGGGCGGTCGGCGAGCATCAGGGCTACGAGTACGCCCGCTCTGGCAACCCGAACCGGACCTCGCTCGAGCGCCAGTTGGCGTCGCTCGAAGGGGCGGCCCACGGGTTCGCCTTTGCCAGTGGCCTGGCGGCCGAGGACGCGGTGCTGCGCGGCAGCGATGGCGCCCGGCGACCACCTGATCGTGCCCCAGGACGCCTACGGCGGCACGTTCCGCCTCATCGAGCAGGTGCACGGGCCGGCGGGCATCGGCCACAGCGCCGCGCATCTCGCCGACGCGGCAGCGCTCGACGCGGCGTGGCAGCCGCGCACTCGACTCGTCTGGGTGGAGACGCCGAGCAACCCACTGCTCTCGATCGTCGACATCTCCGCCATTGCCGATGCGGCGCACGAGCGGGGTGCGCTGGTCGTGGTGGATAACACCTTCGCGACGCCCTACCTGCAGAATCCGTTGGCATTGGGGGCCGATGTCGTGATCCATTCGACGACCAAGTACCTCGGTGGCCACTCTGACGTGGTGGGCGGCTTCGTCGCCCTCGACGACGGTGACTTGGCGCAACGCATCGGCTTCTTGCAGAACGCCACCGGGGCCGTGCCTGGACCGATGGACTGCTACCTCGTCCAACGCGGCGTGAAGACTCTCGGAGTGCGCATGGACCGGCACTGCGCCAATGCCGGAGCCGTGGCTGCCTTCTTAGCCGCACACCCACGGGTCGCCACGACTCTGTACCCCGGGCTGCCATCCCATCCGGGCCATGCGGTCGCCAGCCGTCAGATGCGGGGGTTCGGGGGAATGGTGTCGTTTCGCCATGCCGACGGTGAGCCCGGCGCGCTCGAGATGGTGGCGCGCACGCGGATTTTCACGTTGGCCGAATCGCTCGGCGCCGTCGAGTCCTTGGTCGAGCACCCCGCCCGAATGACCCACGCCTCGGTGGCCGCCTCCCCCCTGGCGGTCGACTCGAGCGTGGTCCGTCTGTCGGTCGGCCTCGAGACGATCGACGACCTCGTGGCCGATCTCGAACAGGCGCTCGGCTGATCCCGCCCCACGTGGTCCTCGGGTCTGGTGGCGCGCCGGAGACGCCTGGCCCAATGGGCGACCAATACCGGGCCGACTCGGTGGACGCCGCCATCCCGCACGTCGGCTGGACCGGCACGGGCCGGCGGGCCACGGCCAATAGGGCATCAAGGGACATTTGTAGCCAATACCAGGCCTAGTCCTAGTACCCTTGGCCCGATGGTACGAGCTGCTGTCGGCGCCCGGACCACCTCGGAGGCGGCCGAGCCCGGTTTGATCGACTACCTCCGTATCCTATGGCGCCATGAAATTCTTGATCCTGCTCACGGTGATCGTGGCTACGGGCACGGTCGTCGGTCTCGACCGGGTGCGCACCCCGATGTACCAGGGGACCGCGCAGCTCCTCCTTACATACCAGGGCGCCTCGAGTGCCGCCTCGCCCGCCGATCTGAGCGCCACGGGCGTTGCCACGGACATCCAGCTGGTCCAGAGCTCCCCGGTGCAGGCGGTGGTGGCCAAGAAGCTCCACGCGCCTGCCCCGGCGGTCTCGGTGAGCGAGGTTGGCACGACTGACGTTGCCCAGATTGCCGTGCGCTCGACGAGCCCAGAGTTCGCGGCCGCGGCGGCGAACGCCTACGCCCAGGCCTACATCGAGGTCGCCAACAAGGACTTCGTCAACTCGCAGCTGGTGACCGAGCGTCAGCTGCAGTCCCAGATCTCCGGCGTCCAGGGCCAGGTGACCAGCATTGAGGGACAGCTCGCCGCCACGCCGGCGCCGAGCGGGACCACCGCGACCCAGCTTCAAGCGCAGCTGTCGAGTCTGTCCTCGGAGCTGGTCGGCCTCCAGCAACAGCTCAGCGCCGTCCAGTTGACCACGGCCCAGGGCTCGAGTGCGGGGCAGTTGGTCGTGCCGGCGGTGCCCAGCTCGGTGCCCGTGTCGCCCAAGAAGACCCAGGACGCGGTGATCGCCGCGGGCGTTGGCCTGCTACTCGGCATCGGCTTCGCCCTCCTGCGCGACCACCTCGATGACCGCATCCGCGGCGCCGAGGACCTCGAAGAAGCGGTCGGCGGTCTCCCGACGATCGGCCTCATCCCGGCCCTGAGCGACTGGCGCGACCGTAAGGCTCCCTTCTTGGTGACCAAGGAACGGCCTCGCTCACCCTCCGCCGAGGCGTACCGGGCGTTGCGCACGTCCATCAAATTCATGGCCCTCGAGCGACCGGTCAAGATCCTCCAGGTGACCAGCCCCGGCGCGACCGAAGGGAAGACCACCACGGCGGCCAACCTGGCCTTCGCCATGGGCGAGTCGGGGCAGCGGGTCGTCCTGGTCGACTGCGACCTACGCCGGCCCCGGGTCCACGAGTTCTTCGGCGTGCCCAATGATCGCGGGTTGACGTCGTTCCTGCTTGATGAGACCCCCATCGAAGAGGCCCTCCATCGGGTTCCGGGCAACGCTGGCTTGTTGGTGCTGCCTGCCGGCCACATCCCCCCCAACCCCTCCGAACTGCTCTCGGGCGATCGGGCCGCATGGCTGTTCAGTTACCTGGCCGATTCCGCCGACGTGATCATCCTCGACAGCTCTCCTGTCCTGCCGGTCACCGACGCCGTGGTGCTGGCCGCCCGAGTCGACGGCGTCCTACTGGTGGCGTCCAACGGGATCTCCACCGCCCGAGGGTTGAACCGCTCGATCGAGCTGCTCCGGCGGGTCGACGCCCGACTGATCGGCACGGTGCTCAACCGGGCGCCCGACGCCGCCGCCTACCGCTACGGGTACGGCTATACCTACGAGGCCCTGGCTGCTGACGTTCCAGGCACTCCGCCCGCCGCCAATGGCAACGGGACAGCAAGGGTGACCTCGACGGTCAGCCCCAACGGCAACGGCGGGGTGAACGGCAACGGCGGGGTGAACGGCAACGGCGGGGTGAACGGCAACGGGCTGAGCGTGTCGAGAAGCTGGCCCGCCCACGCTCGCCGCGAGGTGGACTGAGCTCGGCCCACGCCATCAACGGCCCTCACCTAGCTATCCCGACTGCCGGTGCGCATACTGGAGACGGGAGATGGGGGCGTTTGCATCCCGTGGGACACAAGTGCGCGACGGACCTCTATCAAGGTTTTTTCGCGCGTGAGCTTCGCAGCGGGTGGCGCCACCTGAGCAAGGAGGACATCGATGCCCACGTACATGCTCCTGAGCGATCTGACCCCGCACGGGCGGGAGACGCTCCACGCCAACCCCGATCGCGTCTTTGCCGTGAACGAGGAGGTGGAGCGCTTTGGCTGCAGGGTGCTCTCGCAGTACGCGCTGCTCGGCTCACACGACTTCGTGACGTTTGTCGAGGCGCCGGACAACGAGACCATCGCCCATCTCTCGATCGATCTCGGCTCTCGGGGGACGGTCAGCATCAAGACGTTTCCGGCGATCGACATGGAGATGCTGCGCACGCAGCTCAAGGGTGCACAACAGCTGGCCGACCGCCCGGTGGTGGGCCAACCGGCGTGAGTCCAAGAGCCAGTGAGTCCAAGAGCCAGTGAGTCCAAGAGCCAGTAAGCTCAAGCACCGCTTGATCTTCTTAGAGGGTCTCTCGGGCCCGGAAGCCCAGCCGGTGTCGAGATCCACCACTGTGTGCTGCGTCTTGTTCGAACAAACCTTGGCGGAGCGCCGTACCGTCGGAGCCTCCGAGGCGTAGAGTTCGCATGGGAGGTGGTCGTTGTGCCGACGAGCATTGAGCCAGTGCACAAAGGTCCGCTCAGACGACGGGTGGTCCCGTCGATGGTCGTGTTCATCGTTGCCGCGGGGGCCGTCTACGCGTCGGCCTGGGTCGCCTTGGGCTTGCTGCGGCATATCGTCATGCCGATCATTGCCGTCGTCGTAGCGGGGTACCTCGCGGTCCAGGTCTACCGGGCCGGTGGCCGCGACACGAAAGCACCCTGACCTGGTCGCCATCGCCGCCGAGCGAACGTTTCCGGCAGGAGGGTTGCGATCGAGCGCACCACGATCCGGCCCCGCAGCCCCGAGCATGGCCATCGGGCTCATTTCCAGCGGAAATGCACGAAGATCCGTCCGAAATTGCGGGAGTCCTTCTCGACTCGATGGTACTGGGACTTGATGTGCCCTTGGTCGAGGAAGCGCAGCACCCGCTTTTTGAGCTGCCCCGATCCCTTGCCGGGGATGATCTCGACCACCGTCGCCTTCGTCCGTACTGCCTCGTCGATGACGGCGCGTAACGCCTTGTCGATGTCGTGTCCCCGGTTATAGACGTCGTGGAGATCGAGCTTGAGCCGCACCGGATCGGTCGCGCTCGCGCTGCTCGCTCAGACCGCATCGCCGACAGGGGCGCGTCGAGGTGCCTGCGACGACCGCCTCAAAACGACGTCGCCTCCTCGATGGCTGGGATCTGCATGTGTCCGGGGATCGCGGAGACCCTAGTGACAGTTAACGTAAAGGTCCACTCGTCCCGCGCCCCGTCTCGGTGAGCCGGCCACCCTAGGCCGTCGCGCGGACGGTCGACTTTTCGGCGAGCACCACCGGCGGTGCGTCGCGCCACGACGGGACACCATCCTCGGGCAGCCCCGCGGCACGCCCGTCGCCGTGAATCTCGGCCCAGTGGGCGTGATTGATCTGGTGCAGACTGAAGCAGGCCGTCATGGCGTTTTGAAACCCCATGTTGTCGACCGTCTGGTTGACCGACTCCTTGATGAGGAGGGCGGTCACGGTCGGGAGCGCCGCGATGCGCCGCGCGAACTCGAGCGTCCGGTCGCCGAGGTCGGCCACCGGAAAGATCTTGGAGACCATCCCCCTCTCGTGCGCCTCGTCCACGCCGACCGCGTCGCCCGTCAACATCAGCTCCTTGGTCCGCCTCGGGCCGAACTCCCACGGATGGGCGAAGTACTCCACCCCGCACATGCCCAGGCGAGCGCCCACGACGTCCGCGAACCGCGCATCGTCGGCCGCCACGATCAGGTCGCAGGCCCACATGAGCATGAGCCCGGCCGCGTAGACCGTCCCTTGCACCTGGGCGACGGTGATCTTGCGAAGGTTGCGCCAGCGCATCGTGTTCTCGAAGAAGTAGTGCCACTCCTGGAGCATCCGCGCCTCGGCTCCCTTGCGGGTGGCGCCGTTGATGAGCCGGGTCGGGTGCCCCCCGGGCTCGCGCTCGGCCAGCGCTTCTTTGGATCCGAGGTCGTGCCCCGACGAGAAGATCGGTCCCGCCCCACCGAGGATGACCACGCGCACGGTGTCGTCCGCCTCGGCGCGCAGGAACGCCTGGTCCAGCTCCACGAGCAGGCCCCGGTTCTGGGCATTGCGGCTCTGGGGCCGGTTGAGCATGATCCGGGCGATGGTGCCCTCGTCGACGGTCTCGTAGTTGATGTAGGCATACTCGGTGGCGGTCGTCGTCATAGGGCCACTGTAGAAGACGGGGACTCGCCGAGCTGAACTCCCGCACTCACCAACGCGTCGATGAAGCCCCGTCCCCAGTCTTTCGGCGGCCGCTCGAGGATCGTGGTGGGATGGTCGACCAAGCGCCCGACATTACCGAGAACCGACGCCGCCGTCGGCTGGCAGACCGCGGCGCCACCGAGCTCCAACTCGTGGGCGAGGTTCTCGCGGCCGTGGCCCGGCACGACGTCGAGCAGGACCATCGGCCGTCCGACCACCCTCGCCTCTCGGCACGTGTCCCCCGAGCTGGTGAGCACGACATCGCTTGCCGCCATCAGCTCGGGCACCCGGTCGGTGTAACCGAACGTGCGCACCGATCCGTGTGCGCGGGCCACCGTCGCCAGCCGGGCCGCCAGCTGCTCGTTGGTCCCGCTCACTGCCAGGACCCAGTAGCCCTGTGCGGCGAGCGCGTCGGCGATGACGTCGAGCGGTCCGATGCCCCAAGCTCCCGACATGATGAGGACGCACCGCGCGTCGTCGGGGAGACCCAACGAGGCCCGGGCGTCACTTCGGCTCGGGGCGTCGTAGAACTCGGGCCGGACGGGGGCCTCGACGACTCGGACCCGAGCCGTGGGGCAGTAGCGGCGGACGGAGGCCGCGGCCAGCTCCGAGGTGACCAGGAACAGGTCTGTTCCCTCATGCGCCCACATCGCGTGGGCGAACGAGTCGGTCATGAAGACCACCGTGCGCAGCTCGGGCCGGTCGGATTTGAGGTGCGCCGCGGCCGAGGCACCGGTGGCGAAAACCGAGATCACAAGTTCCGGACCGTAGCGATCGACGACCTCGCGCAGCTTCGGCGACATGACCCGCACCGCGGCTCGGTCCATCAACCGTCCGACCAGCCCGTTGCTCCGCAGCTGGGAGAAGTGGAACGCGTCGTAGACCGGCGTCATCGAGAGCAGGCTGCGAAAGACCCAGTTGCCCACCGCCGACGGTCCGCCGCCGAGCATGGGCATGCAATCGATGATGGTGCTCTCCACCCCGAAGGGCTCGAGAGCGGCGGCGCACGCCTCGGCCAGCGTGTCGTGCCCCGCACCGAACTTCCCCGACAAAAACAGGGCCCGTCGTGCCCTCACGGCACGTGAGCCTCGCTGGCGCCCGCCGTCAACCCGCTCCTCCCGAGAGGCCCGCGCCGCGCCCTCCTCATCGCTGGCTGGCCGCCTCCAGGGGCTCCTGGTCGGCAAGCCACCACTCCACGTAGCGTCGCATTCCCTCGTCGAAGGACGTCGTGGGCGCCCACCCGAGCAGGCG
Source organism: uncultured Acidimicrobiaceae bacterium (assembly GCA_963794215.1). GTDB lineage: Bacteria > Actinomycetota > Acidimicrobiia > Acidimicrobiales > RAAP-2 > DATKRB01. The sequence continues at coordinate 926,481 of CAWCCQ010000001.1, forward strand.
GTTGGCCTTCTCCGATGACACCTCGCGCCCCGCGTAGTCTCCGGGGCGGGCGGCCGCGAACTCAATCTCGGCTCCGGGCTCGATCAACTCGCACGCCAGCTCGGCGACCCGACGGACGCTGACCGGGGCCGGGCCCTCGAGGTTGAAGACCTGCCCGGCGCCGGCCTCCTCCAGCGCCAACACATGGGCCGCGGCGATGTCCTCGACATACACGTAATTGCGGAATTGAAGACCGTCCCCTTGGATGGTGATCTTGCCGGCGGTCCGGGCGCTCTCGAGGAACCGTGGGATGACGAGCTCTTTGCGCATGCGCGGGCCGAAGGGGATGCCGTAGCGCAAGATCGTGTAGGGCAGTCCATAGAGCTCCCCGAAGCTGGAAAGCACCAGTTCGGCCGCGATCTTCGAGGCGGTGTAGACGTGGGCGCTGCCGGTCGACGCCAGGGGCGTGTCCTCGACCAGTGGTCCTTCGCCCGTGGCGGAGGCGTACACCCAGACGGTGCTTGCCAGGATGGTGCGCCCGATCGCGTTGCGACGGGCTGCCTCACACACCCGAGCGGTGCCCGCCACGTTCATGTCCATGGTCCCCACGGGATCGGCATGCGCGTCGTTGACGTTCGACACGGCCGCGAGATGGAAGATGGCATGAGAGCCCGCGGTGGCCCGCACCAGGGTCGACAGGTCGGTCACGTCAGCGTCGCGGTAGGCGACGTCAGGACGGTGCGGGGGCTGGGTGTCGACCACGATCACCTCGTAACCTTCGTCGACGAGACGATCTACGACGTGCGAGCCGATGAAGCCCGAGCCCCCCGTAACGGTGATCCTCACGATGCCGCTCGCTTGTCCAACGCTGATATCAGGTTCTCCACGACGTACTCCACCTCGCTGTCAGTCATGTCCGAATGGACGGGTAGGCAGATGTGGCGGGCGCAGACGTCGTCGGCGACCGGAAACTCGCCGCCCGATCCGGCGAGTACGGGTTGGCGGTGCAGTGGGACGGCGTACACCTCGCCTGACAGCGAGATTCCTGCCCGCTCGGCCAGAGTCCGCTTGAGCTCGGAACGGTCGACGTGCGGGGCCAGAAGCGCCACGTACTTGTAGAAGTTGGAGACCGAACCGACCGGCACATCGAGCGGCCGGCAGCACTCGACCCCCGACAGCGCCTCGGTGTAGCGGGCGGCCACCCGTTGGCGCGTTCGCGATGGCGTCGTCCAGGCGCCCCAGGTGGACCAGACCCACCGCCGCGTGGAGCTCGCTCATCCTCCACGCGTAGCCCCACCGGACGTGGTCGCCACCGAGAAAACCGTCCTTGCCCTGGTCGCGGTGCAGCACCGCCTCTTCGCGCATGCGATCGTCCCGGGTGGTGATCATGCCGCCTTCGCCGCTCGTCATGACCTTGGTCGGGTAGAACGAGAACGCCGCCGCATGACCAAAACTGCCGGCGGACCGGCCCTCGAAGCTCGCGCCGTGGGCGTGCGCGGCGTCCTCCACCAGCGCCACACCGTGGCGATCGCAGAGTGAGCGGATGGCGTCGACCTCAGGCGTGATGAGCCCACCGATATGGACGAGCACGACGGCTGCGGTCTGGGGGGTGAGCGCCGTTTGGAGCGTGTCGGTCGAGAGGGCGAAGGTGGCCGGCGACACATCCGCCAGCCGCGGGATGCCGCCCGCGTGCCGCACCGCCCCGGCAGTTGCGAAGAAGGTATTCGTCGGGACGACCACCTCGCGGCCGGCGACGTCCAGCGCGCGCAGGATGATCTCGAGCGCGCTCGTGCCGCTGCTCACCGCGATGGCGTGCGGCATCTGATGGCGGCACGCGAACGCCTCCTCGAACTCCGACGTCCGCGGGCCGAGCGTCAGCGAACCGGCCTCGAGCGACTGGTCGATCATGTCCAAGATGGCCCGGCGATCTTCGGGAGAGAAGACGATCCGGGCCGCCGGGATGCGACGGCCACTCACGCCCGTGTCGCCCCGGTTCGAGACGCCGTGCCCGGCGCTGGCCGTGCACCCACAGCTTGGTCGAGGGCTGTCACGGCCCTACGCCGCGACGGCGAAGGGAAGGTCGTTTTCGCATCCTCGGACCCGCCCCAACGCCTCAGTCCACGCAACATAGGGCCGGACTGTAGTCGGCGCTGCGGGCCCACCACGATGTTCGCACCATGCGGCCCGACGGGCACACCCCTGGGTGACGCACGCGCATATGCGCCTCAGATGGCTCAGCAGTCGCGCCGATCAAGGGCGCTCAGGAAACGGCGCACGGCGTCCTCGGCAAGTGGTTCGTGCAGGAGGGGTACGTGGCCGCGGCCGGGCACCTCGAGCGCCTCCATCGTGGGGTGCATGGCGGCCATGAGGGTCACCGTCTCGGGCGCCAGCACGTCGGACAAGGCGCCGCGGACAACGAGAAGCGGGATGGACGACAGGGCGTGAAAGACCCACCACGGGTCATCGCTGCTGGGCGGACCCGCCGTGATCCCCGGGTCGTAGTCAGGAACTACCCGGCCATCAGGTGCCTGTCGGTACCGTTGGGCGGCTTCCGCACGCCACGCCTCGTCGCTCAGTCCGGGCAGGGCCGTCTCGCTCACGAGGCGCGTCTGGGCGACCGCCTCCTCCCACGTCCCGACGGCCGGCTGGTGCCCGGCGTACGAGGCGATCCGCGCCGCGCCCTCGGGAGCCACGTCGGGTCCGATGTCGTTGAGCACGAGACCCGCAACCCGGGCGGGAGCGGCCGCGCCCATGCGCATCGCCACCATCCCGCCAAGCGAGGTCCCAATCACGATGGCTGGGCCAACCGAGAGCGCATCGACGATGCTGAACAGGTCCTCGACATACACGTCGAGCCGATAGGACTCGGCGCTCGGGTCACGACCTGAGCGACCCCGGCCCCGCAGGTCGACCGCCACCACCAGGCGGTCCAGACCCAGCGATTCCGCCAGGCGGGTGAAATCGCGCGCGTTGCGCGTGAGCCCCGGGATGCAGACCACCGGCAGGCGATCGGTGGGCTCGCCGTGCAGATCCATCCAAAGTTCACAGCCGTCGGCCGCCTTCACCCACTGCGCGCGCATGGCCCTCCCTCGTTCGACTCCCCCCCAAGCATCGCGTGTGGCGCCCCAAAAAGAGCTGGGCGGCCGACCGCCGCCGGGCGGTCGCAGCGCACGAGCGACAATGGCGCTTTCACTAGGGGGAGCCTAAGCTCCAGCCCGCGAGATGCCCGACTCACGGGGATGGGTCACGACCAGAGGGGCAGTGGAGTGACACTCAAGGACAAGGCCTGCATCGTCGGCATCGGGACGACCAAGTTCTACCGTCACGGCGCGGCGGGCGATGTGACGTTTCTCGAGCTCATGTGCCAAGCCGCCAAGAACGCCACAGAGGACGCCGGGATCGAGATCGCCGACATCGACGGCTTCTCGTACTATTCGGGCGGTACGACTCTGGCCTCTTGGCCTCGGCCCTCGGCATCCCTGAGCTCAAGTACTCGGTCATGATGACCGGTGGGGGCGGCGGGTCACAAGGAACGATCATCAACGCCGCGGCAGCTGTCGCCAACGGGCTGGCCGACATAGTGCTGTGCGTCAAGGCGCTCAAGCAGGACGCCGGCGCCCGCATCGGCCAGATGGGGGCGAGAGCCCGGCAGGGTCGGGCCGACAGCACCGGCGCGTCGGACCCCGACTTCTACATCCCCTACGGGCTCATGACCCCCGGTCAGGGCTTCGCCCTCATGGCCCGCCAGCACATGCACAAGTACGGGACGACGAGCGAGCAATTCGGAGCCGTGGCGGTATCTACCCGCTATCACGCCAGCCGCAATCCCGCCGCCCTGTATCGCGAACCCATCACCATCGAGGACCACCAGAACTCGCGGATGATCGCCGACCCCCTGCACCTACTCGACTACTGCTTGGAGACTGACGGGGGGACGGCGCTGCTGGTCACCTCACCCGAGCGCGCCAAGGACTTAAAGCAGAAGCCGATCTCGGTCATGGCCGCCGCCATGGGCGGCCCCGGACGCTGGGGCCAGGGCATCTTCTGGCACCAGATGCCCGACGAGTACTACGCGTCGTCGGGTCATCGTCCGCTCGCACCTCGGCTCTATGAGATGGCCGGGGTGGGGCCCGAAGACATCGACGTGGCTGAGCTGTACGATCACTTCACCCCCCAGGTCATCGCCCAGATCGAGGACTATGGGTTCTGTGCCCCCGGAGAGGGCGGCGCGTTCGTCGAGGATGGCGGGCTGCGCTTCGACACCGGCCGGCTTCCGGTGAACACCCATGGGGGAAACCTCTCCGAGGTCTATCTGCTCGGGCTCACCCACACCATCGAGGCCGTCCGCCAGCTGCGTGGCACCTCGAGCTCCCAGGTGGAGGGGGCCGAGGTTGCCTTGGTCACCTCGGGTCCGGGCATCCTGCCCACCAGCGCCATCATCCTGCACAACTGAGCTGTCGACGACCCTCCCCGGGACCACTCGACTGCCGGGCCGACACACTCTCGCCCTCCCGATTAACCAGCGACTTGCTCACCGAAAGGCCCACCTCATGAGCCCCACCCACTCCCCCTACCTGACCGAGGACATTGCGGACCTGTTTCCCGACCTGGCCTCCAAGGAGTTCTGGGACCGCTGCGCCCAGCACGTGCTGGCCTTCCAGCGCTGCACCAGCTGCGGTACCTACCGCAACCCACCTGCTCCTCTCTGCTATGCGTGTCGATCCACCAACACGCACTGGTCGCCGGTCAGTGGGGACGGGACGCTGTACTCGTACACCATCGTGACCCATGCCGTACACCCGGGCCTCGCCGACCGGATCCCCTTCAACGTGGCCCTCGTCGAGTTCCCCGACGCACCGGGAGTACGGCTGGTCACCAACGTGGTCGACGCTGCCTCCGACGAGCTCAAGGTCGGCGTGCCCGTGCGGCTGCACTGGGACGACCTGAGCAACGGCACCACGCTGCCGCGCTTCGAGAAGGCCTGACGCCCACTCCCTGCAGCCCCTGCGCCCACCCGAGGCCTCCGAACGTCGTTGCGCCGGGCGCGCCCGGGGGGCGACTCGGCGCGGACACCTCGAGTGAAGGAGTTGCTCCCAGAGAAGTGGCAGCATTGCCGGGGGCCCGGAGCCAACACACGCACCGTCGGCGCCCGTACCTGAGACACCACGACGAAAGGCGCCCCCCATGGCCGAACCTCAGACCTGGATCGCTGCGCTGCGCAATTCACAGGACCGTCTGGCCAACTTGGTCGCCGGACTGAGCGACGAGCTGCTGCGCGCCAAGTCCTACGACGACGAGTGGAGCGTCGCCCAGGTGTTGTCCCACCTTGGCAGCCAGGCCGAGATCTTCTCCCTGCTCCTCGACGCCGGCCTCAGCGGTGGTGAGCCTCCGGGTCCCGACGTCTTCGGGCCGATCTGGGACTCGTGGAATGCTCGCTCACCGGCGCAACAGGCCGCCGACAGCATCGCCGCCAACGAGGGGCTGGTCAGGCGGCTCGAGGGGCTCGACGCCGATCAGGTCGCGGCCTTCCATCTCGCGGCGTTCGGCAGGGCACTCGACCTCGCAGATCTCGCCCGCATGCGGCTCTCCGAGCACGCCGTGCACGTCTGGGACGTCGCCGTCACCATCGACCCCGAGGCTGGCGTCGCGCCCGACGCGGTTGCGCTTCTGGTCGACCACCTTGGCGACACGGCGTCCCGTGCCGCCAAACCCCGCCCGCGCCCAGCCACGTTGGCCGTGGCCACGAGCGAGCCCGAACGGCGCTTCGCGCTCGTCACCGATGGGGTCCGGCTCGAACCCTGGGCCGACCAGTCGTCGACGGGCTCCCTCGAGCTGCCGGCCGAAGCGCTGGTGCGCCTCGTCTACGGACGCCTCGATCCCGCTCACAGCGCCGGCGTCCGGATCGACGCCGGCGACATGAGCCTCGACGATCTACGCGCCGTCTTTCCTGGGTTCTGACTTGTCTCCAGACGAAGGCAACCAGGCGCTCGAGCACAAACGGGAGGAACCTCGCCAATGGCTGACGTGACCTATCGCAACGTCGGACGCTCCGGTCTGCGCGTCTCGGCCGTTGGGCTCGGGACCAACAACTTCGGCCGCCGGATCGACGCTGGTGCCAGCGCCCGTGTCGTGCACGCGGCGCTGGATCTCGGGATCAACCTGATCGACACCGCCGACATCTACGGCTCGGGACAGAGCGAAGAGTACCTGGGCGCGGCCTTACGCGGTCGGCGTGACGAGGCGATCGTCGCAACCAAGTTCGCCGGCTCAATGGGTACTGGCCCGAACGACCAGGGCGGCTCTCGGGCCCACGTGACCGCCGCGCTCGAGGCCAGCCTGCGTCGGCTGGCCACCGACCACGTCGACCTCTACCAAATGCACTTCCCCGACCCGACCACCCCGATCGACGAGACGCTCGGAGCGTTGGACGACGCCGTGCGAGCGGGCAAGGTGCGCTATATCGGATCCTCGAACTTCGCAGGCTGGCAGATCGCTGACGCGGACTGGACGGCGCGCCACGTCGGGTGCAGCCACTTCGTCTCGGCCCAGAACCGCTACAGCCTGCTCGCCCGTGACGCCGAGCGCGAGGTGATCCCGGCCTGCGAGCGATTCGGTCAGGCCTTGATCCCCTATTCACCGCTCGGTGGCGGTCTGCTGAGCGGCAAATACCGCCGCGGCGAGCCTGCGCCGAGCGGCGCCCGGCTGAGCGATGGGGCGATCGGTGCCCAGGTGCTCACCGACAAGAACTACGAGACCGTCGAAGCCCTCGAGCAATTCGCCGCGGCGCGCGGGATCAGCCTCCTCGCGGTGGCGATCGGTGGTTTGGCCGCGCAGCCGGCCGTCGCCTCGGTGATCGCCGGCGCCACCTCGCCCGAACAAGTCCACGACAACGTCGAGGCCGGTGGCTGGGTTCCCTCCCCCGAGGATCTCGACGAGCTTGATCGCGTGGCGCCGGCCAAGCGACCGCCGGGCGTCGGCTAGCGCCCTCGAGCCGGCAGCATCTACGCACCCCACAGATCAAGAGCGCTCAACTAGGGCACGCTACCGCGCGGCGCAGGCCGCCGGGGCTCTGCCTACTGGATCGACGCCTTGGCGGCGAGGGAGACCGGGCGCAGCGTCGCCAAGCGGAGCGCCACTAGGAGGCGCACCATCCACCATCCCGGGTCGAATTCGCGCTTGGCAAGGGACAGGCGTGCGGACGTCGTCGCCGCGTGGTGGTTGTTGTGCAGGCCCTCCCCGGCGACCAGCCAGGCCAACCACTGGTTATTCGTCGCCAGGTTGTCGAACGGGCGCTTTCCCCACCAGTGCCCGACGGCGTTGATCGCGCCGCCGCCCAGGAGGTAGATCACCGCGTAGATGCCTGCCGCGACGAGCCCCATGGACCACCCCATGATCGCGACGAGCAACCCGATGCCCAGGGCGAGGCCGACGAGCGCATGGTCGAACAGCCAGCGGTCCCACCGATCCGCCCGCAGATCCCTCGCATAGCGGGCGACGGCAGCCGGATCGCGCGCCACCTTGCGGTACAGCGCGGCGTTGGCGAATTGCACGCTCGCGTAGCCGAAGATGTACGGCGAGTGAGGGTCGCCTTCGCGATCGGTGAACGCGTGGTGCTTGCGATGCACGGCAACCCATTGGCGCGGGCGAATGCCAGTGGTCACCCAGACCAGTGCCGCGACACGCAGTGCGCGTGCGCGGCGAGAGGGTGAGCGCCCGGTGCGCCAGGGTCCGGTGCAGGTACACGGTCGTCAAGAGGAACGAGAACTGCGCGAGCGCCAGCGCGACCAGCACCGCGCTCACCACGGACCACGGAAAGCCAAGGCTACGCACAAGGGTCACAAGGATCAGTCGGCCCGGAATGGACTGTTCAGGACGAAGGGCACGTCGGCGAGGCGCGCCGCCTGGTCCTGGAGCTCCTCGATAGTCCACTGACCGTCTTTGTGGATCTCGTCGATGATGGCGAAGGGTTGGAACAGATAGACGTCGCCGGCTCGGACGAGGAACACCCTGCCTTTGATCGGGCAGTCCGCGGTGCACAGGTACGCCACGAAGGGCGAGATGTTCGCAGGGTCCTGCGGCGACCACTCGTCGGTCTGCTCTGGTCCGTCGCGGCCGGGAATCGTGGCGATCAGTCGGGTGAAGGCCGCCGGCGCGATGGCGTTGACCCGCACGCCGTAGCGCTCGAGCTCCTTTTGGGCGATGATCGTGAGACTCGAGATCCCGGTCTTCGCCGCGCCGTAGTTGGTCTGGCCAGGATTGTTGAACAAGCCCGAGGTGGACGAGGTGTTGACCACCGCCGCGTTGACCTCGTGCCCTGCCTTGCTCTGGTCACGCCAGTACGCCGCCGCGAAATGCAGCGGCGCGAAGTGCCCCTTGAGGTGGACCCGGATGACGTCGTCCCATTCGGCCTCGGTCATGTTGACCAACATGCGATCGCGCAGGATCCCGGCGTTGTTCACGAGCACGTGCAAATCGCCGAAGGTGTCGATCGCGGTCCGGATCATGCGCGCCGCCCCGTCGAACTCGGCGACGTTGTCGGTGTTGGCAATGGCTTCGCCACCCATCGCCGTGATCTCTTGGGCGACCTCGTTCGCCGGGCCGGTGTCGGCGCCCGAGCCATCCTCGGCGCCACCAAGGTCGTTCACCACGACCTTGGCCCCCTCACGAGCGAACAGGAGCGCGTGGGCGCGCCCGATCCCCCGACCCGCGCCCGTGATCACCGCGACACGACCGTCTAGTGCTCCCACTTCCCGACCTCCTTGCCGACGCGACCGAGACCCCCGCCCCGAGTCGATGACGCTCAGCCTACGCTCGGACCCTCGTGGACGCCGGAGTCCCCGTGGCGGCCGCGCTGTGGTGTGTCGCGCTGCCCGAGAAGCCCGGCGCGGCGGCGCTAGGCGATCCTGCTGCGCCGCCATGAGCGCCAGCCCACGCGGGTGAGCACCCCCAGGGCGCCGATGCACAAGACGACGAACAGCACGGGGCCCGCCGCGCTGAGCAGACCTTCAGCACCCGCTTCGAACCCATGGACCGAGTCGTGCCACGCGGTTGCCAGCCCCGATGCCGAGCGCACCGGCACCCGATGGCTCCCCAGCTCGCTCAACGACACCGTCAGTGTCGAGTACGTGGTCTCGCTGTCGAGCAACCCGAGTTGGGACTGGAGCTGCTCGAGCTGGGATTGAAGGGTGTCGAGCTGGGCCTGCACCGCCAGGATGTCGCCGATCGACGTCGCCTTGGCCAGGATGGTCAGGTACTGCTGGCGACTGGCCTCGAGCGCGATGATCCTCGCCTGGAGATCGACGTACTGGCCTGTCTCGTCCGTCGCCTTGGTCGACACCGACGCGACCCGCCCGAGGTGTTGGGCCTGAGTGACGACCGTCTGGAAGCTCGCCTCGGGAACCTGCATTGTCAAGGTCCCGCTTGGGGCCGCCCCGCCGCCGCCGGCCTGTGACTGGACGTCGACGACATAGCCCCCCGAGCCCGTCGCCAGAGCGGTCAAGCTCGTGAGTGTCGATGCGACGCCACCGTCGCGCACGCGCAACGACAACGTGCCGCTCTGCTCGATCCTGGCGGTTTGCCCGACGGCGCTCGACGGCAACGGAGGTATCGTGCTCGGCACGGTCGTGATCGGCTCGGCCGCCGACCCGCTCGAGCTCGTCCCATGCGAGGGCAATGCGCCGACACCTGTACTCGGCGCAAGGCTTTTGGCCGAGCTCGACGAGGCGCCCTTGAGCGGGCCGGTCGATCCGTGCAAGGCCCGAGCGCTGGATCGCTGCGGGGAGCCAGGTCCCCCGAGCACCAGGCCCGCCGTCGTGACACCCACCACGAGGAGCAGCACCACCGCGGCCACCGACACAACCTTGTGGCGGCGTGGCCAACGCCGAGGGCCTAGGGCCCACGAGACGAGTCCGGGTGCGGGGACCTCGGCCGGCGCCCGCGTCGATGACCCGCCGCACTGAGCAGCGAGGATTCTCGCGGTCGCGTCGTCGGGGACCTCGAAGCGATCGGCCAGGCTGTTGAGTGCGCCACGCAGCACCTCATCGTCGAGCACGGTCATCGGACGTCCTCTCGGCGGGGGCCCCACGCGGGTTCGACGGCCAGGCTGCGGAGCATCGGGTTCGCGGCGAGCCGCTCCCTCGCCTCGTGCAGCCTGGACTTGACCGTTCCGGGTCGACGCCCGATGGCGGTGGCGATCTCTCGTTCGCTGAGCTCGACGTAGTAGCGCAAGACGACGACCTCACGCAGATGCAGGGGCAGATCAGCCAGGGCGGCGAGCACCTGGGCGTCGGTCGAGCCGCGGGAGGCCAGCTCGTCGGGAGTGCCTCGGTCGTCGGGGCGCTCGCTCAGCGAGGCGTCGCCCGCACGTCGGTCCCGATGAGGGATCTCCTGGCGCAGCTTGGAGTTACACGCGTTGACCACGATCCGGTACAGCCAAGGCCTTCTCGCCGCACCCGATCCGATCGAGCTCCGAAAGCGCCACGCCCGCAAGAACGCCTCTTGCACCGCTTCCTCGGCGTCAGCCCGGTTGCCCAGGATGAGGCACGCCGTGCGGAACGACCGTTCGTAGTCCTCGCGGAGCCAGCCCGCTAGCTCGTTTTCGGTCATTGGCCGTCCTGTGGCTCGCCCGTTGCTCCTCACCGTTAGTGACGCTCGTTCGCGCCAAAAGGTTCGCGGGGCGGCTCGCGAGAGCTCAGGAGCGACCCAGGCTCGCCCGATATCCGGGAGGTCCGGCGGCCGTGTGGCGCGCACCGGGGGGATCGACGGCCCATGAGGGCGGCTGGTCCCATTCCTCGGTGTACACGAGCTCGGACAGCGGTCGGCGGCGGACCGGGCCCTGGGAGCCCTGAGGTCGGCCGAGCGTGATGGTGGCGGCCATGAACGCCACGTCGGGGATGCCCAGCAGCGCTCGCAGCTCCGCTTCGGCACCGAAGTGCCATCCGGTCAGCACCCCCCCGTAGCCGAGCGCCCGCGCCGCAAGGAGCAGGTTCTGGCAGGCCGGGTAGATGGACGCCCCTTCGGAGGGTACCGGGGCGCGGTAGCGCAGGAGGCACGGCAGGATCAGCACGGGGGCCCGCTCGAAGTTCTCCACGTAGTACTGCATGGTCCGGGCCATGCGGGCCTTGGGAGAGTCGTCGGAGGCGCCCGAGCCCCGGTCGTAGTCGTCGGTGGATCGCTTCCCGGTCCAGCCCCGGCGCGCGCTCTCACCGATGAGCGCCTTGGCCGCCGTCGCCTTGGGCCCGTCGGTCAGGACGAGGAAGCGGAAGGGCTGACGGTTCGAGCCGCTCGGTGCCCGAGTAGCGGCAAAGAGGATTGCCCGAAGGGCCTCTGGGGGTACCGGCTCATCGCGATAGCGGCGGATGGCCCGGGTCGTCGTCAGGCCCTCGAGCAGACCGACCGAGTCGGGCGGCAACGGCTCACGCCCAGACGGGACGGCCCCAGGGTCCACCCCGTCGCTCACCCCACCAGTATCGCGCCACGCACCGTCCCCTCACCGGCGATGCCACCGCGTATCAGGGTCATGGCCTGCCGCGCCCCGTGTGACGTGCCGCGGCAGGGGGCATACCATCGGGTGGGGGTGGGTAGGCACGCCATGATCCTTTGCAGCTGTCGGAGGGTGAACGACACGACGATCAGGGCGGCCATCGATGCCGGAGCTCGAACGGTCGACGAGGTCAGCGAGCGCTGTGCTGCGGGATCGCGTTGTGGTGGCTGCCGGCCCGCGGTCCAAGAGATCTTGGCCGAGTACGGTTTGGCCGAGCACAGCGAGGGGCCCAGGCGGGCCACCTACGCCGCCGTATGAGACCGGCACGGGTCGGCGAGAGTCGAGCCGGGGACCGTGCGCACGAACAGGACCGTCGACGAGAGGCAGATCCATGAGGGGCGACGACGACGTCATCGAGTTGTTGAACGACGTGCTCACCGGCGAGTTGACGGCGATCAACCAGTACTTCGTGGACACCAAGATGCTGGCCAACTGGGGGTACGACCGCCTGGCCCAGCGGGTTCGCGAGGAGTCGATGGAAGAGATGCGCGACGCCGAGGCGCTGATCGACCGCGTGCTCTACCTCGACGGCATACCCAACCTCCAACGCCTGGGCACCATCCGCATCGGCGAATCGGTCCCCGAGCAGTTACGGCTCGCACTGGACCAGGAGATCCTGGCGATCGCCCGCCTCAATGACGGGATCGCCCTCTGCTCGACGCGCGGGGACCACGGCAGTCGCCACGTTCTAGAGAAGATCCTCGAGGGCGAGGAGAGCCACGTAGCCTGGCTCGAAGCCCAATTGCAGCTCCTCGGGGCGCTCGGCGAGGTGGCCTACCTGTCCCAACAGCTCGGCGACTGATCGGAACGCTCAGGCCCCCGGCCTCGGGCGTCACGTCGTGCTCCGGGGTCCCGACACGTCACGACCTGGACGCGGGGGGCGTCGGGCCCAAATGGTGGTGTCAGCCCTCGCTCAGCGAGTGTCCAACTCGGCGGCCCGGGTCCGCATGCGTGCTCCCTTGGCCACCCGCTCGCGTCGGAACTCCTCGATACGACCAAGCGTGTCGTCGAGGCGGCCGATGAGCCGGTCGTTGGCGGCGATCGCCTCGGCGAACAAGCGCCGTTGCCGTTCGGTTCGGCCGCCTTCGCGGTAGGCACTGCGCAGCCGGTCCAGCACGTCGTCGGTGTCGAGCACGGCCCGAATCTCGGCCAAAGAGAGCCCGAGAAGGGCCTGGAGCTCGCGGATGCGGACCACCCGATCGACCTCGACCGAGGAGTAGAGGCGCTGTCCGCTATCGAGGTGCCCGCTCGGCGTCACGAGCCCGATCTGTTCCCAGTAGCGCAGGGTGCGAGTCGTGATTCCCGCCAACTGGGCCACCTCGCCGATGCGGATCGGCGCCTCGCGCACAGCCAGCGGCGGTGTGAGGCTCAAATCGAGACCGCCTCTTCGGCAACCGATCCGAGGGCCACAGACCCGTCCTGTGATTCGGTCTCCTGCTCGGCATAGACATAGCGCCCACCCCGGCTCCACGAGGCCGCAGCAGCGATGAGGCACGCCCCGATGGCGAAGTCGAATGCGGTGTGCAGGCCCTGGCGGAAGGGCGTCGAGATGAGGTTGGGAAAGAACGAGCGTCCCTCCAAGATCGCCGCGTGGCCGGCGGGCAGGTGGGCCAGCACCACAGGGCCGAGTAGGTGCTGCATCGGGTTGTAGCCGAGGAAGGCGGCGAAGAGCACCGAGACGGGTGGCAGGTGGGCCACGCCGGTCGCCACCGCCGGCGCAACACCCTGTTGAACCAGCCCGTGGTACATGGTGGTCGGCAGCACCGAGGAAAGACCGACGATCATGAGCGAGAAGAAGATCCCGATCGACAGCACCTGCGCCGAGTTCTGGAAGGTGGTAGTCATGCCCGAGCCCGCCCCCCGGTGCTCGGCGGGAAGGCTGTTCATCACCGCCGCCCGGTTGGGCGACATGAACAGGCCATTGCTCAGCCCCATCAGCAGGAGCAGTGGCGCGAACACGAAGTAGCTGAAGTCGACGGGCAGCCGTTCGAGCAGGATGAACGCGAGCGCTGTCAAGAGCATCCCCGCAGTGGCAAAGGCCCGGGCGCCGTAGCGGTCCGAAAGCACTCCCGAGATCGGTCCGGCGATGAGGAACCCGGCGGTGAGCGGCAGCATGTAGATGCCGGCCCACAGCGGCGTCCGTGCGAAGTCGTAGCCGTGCAAGGGAAGCCAGATGCCCTGCAGCCAGATGATCAGCATGAACATAAGGCCACCGCGGCCAATTGCTGACAAGAAGCTGGCAAGGGTCCCCGCGCTGAAGGCCCGGATGCGGAACAGCTGCAGGCGGAACATCGGCTCGGCCACCCGGGTCTCGATCACGGCGAAGATGATCAGGAGGGCGATGCCGGCGCCGAGCTCGGCCATCACCGCTGGGCTCGTCCACCCCATGGTGTGGCCCTGGTAGGGCTCGATGCCGTAGGTGATGCCGATCATCACCAAGATGAGCCCGAGAGCGAAGGTGATGTTGCCGGCCCAGTCGATCGACGTCTTGCGAGGTGGCGAGAGGTCGTGGAGCTTCGTGTACGCCCAGATCGTGCAGAACAAACCGATGGGCACCGACACGAGAAAGATCAGGCGCCAGTTGATCGGGGCCAGGATCCCTCCAAGTACCAGCCCGATGAAGGTCCCACTGGTCGCCGCCACCCCGTTGATCCCGAGCGCCATGCCCCGCTGGTTGGACGGGAAGGCGTCGGTCAGGATGGCCGCCGAGTTGGCGAACAACATGGCCCCGCCTACTCCCTGGAAGATGCGCATCACGATGAGCCAGACGGCCCCGGCAGGCCCTTGCAGCCAGGTGATGGTGAGCAGCAGCGAGAAGAAGGTGAACACCGCGAAGCCGAGGTTGTACATCTTCACCCGGCCGTACATGTCGCCCAGGCGGCCCAGGCTCACGACCAGCACGCTGGTCGTGACCAAGAAGCCCAGGATCATCCACAGCAGGTAGAAGCTGTTGCCCGGCAAGAGCGGGTTGAGGTTGATGCCTCGGAAGATGGCCGGCATGGCGATCAGCACGATCGAGCCGTCGATCGTGACCATGAGGGCTCCCAGGGTCGTGTTGACGAGGGCGACCCACTTGTAGCGGTCCGATCGGGCGGGACCGATCCCGTTCAGCGCCACACCGCCCGTCGCGTCGGCGGCTACCGATGACACTGCCCCGTTGCCATTCGAGGAGGTGGGTGTGGATGAGACCTGCGGATTTCTCGGGATTGGGACAGGTTATAGGGCAGTTGACGTGAACGTCAAGCGTCGCGGTAGGTCACGCTCGAGCCCGGCAGGGCGCTCGCACCCGCTCCGGCAGGGCGCTCGCACCCTCGCTCCGGCAAGCGGGCGACCCTGGGTCCGAGGGACGGCGGCGCCCGAAACGCCCCGCGCGATATTCGCACCGTAGACGCTCGCACACGAGCAGCGCTGGGGCAACGGGCGGGCGCGCCCGGCCCTGGAACCAGTCGCCGCGGACCCCTTCGCACCCAAGCGCGAGGGGTTAGGAGGGTCGAAGGTCGGCCGACGTTTGCCCGCGAACGGCATGGGCACGATGAGGCACATAATGAGACCAGTGCACACGATCAGCGGGGTCGTGTGCCTGGAGGAGGAGGGTGGCCGTGTTCCACCGCCACGCCAAAAGGACCCCCGGTCTGCCGGAGGCTGCGCATCGCACCCGAACCGTTCGGCTGTTGCAAGATCACGAGGAGCTCGAGGCAGCGGTGAAACGGGCCCAGGAGTTCGAGCGCAAGGGCATTACCGAGTACGAGCGGCGGCTCGGTGCCTACGACCGCTTCTTGCGACCTGACCCTCGGCAGCTTGCCGACGTCGTGCCCATCGAGTCCAAGGCCGCGGAAGACTAAGTCCGAGCCACCGCAGGACTAGGGTCGTCGGGGACGAGGGTCGCCGAGGACCGAGGATTCCCAATGCACCGATTGATGCTCGCACTCACAGGACTAGTGCTGGTGTGGTCCGTGTCGATGTCCTTCTTCGCTCTGGCCGCTTACGACGACGACGGCGTCTGGGCGATCGTGGGTGTACTGGCACTCCTCGCGTTCGTAGCTCTCGGCGGCCTGCTGGTTCCGGCCGCCCGGTCGGGGGTCACGGAAGGCGAGCGCAAGGCCGCCTCGTGGTTGATGCAGTTCTTCGGGGCGCTGCTCACCACTGAGCTGCTCATCGCCGCGCTCATTGCCTGGATCATGGGCAACCGCACACTGTCGGCCAACAACGCCTACCAGGTACTGGGCCTGCTCATCCTTCTTGCCTTGCTCGGGGTCGGGCAGGGTGTGCTCGTCACCTTCGTCATCTTCTTGCGCGAATGGAGCCTTCCGCACGACGAGCGCCGTCGCCTCCGCTCCTCGCTCGCCCCCCAGCACTGAAGTCATGCAGCGGTCGGAGGTCGGATCGCAGCCCGCCTCCTCCCCCCTTTGCGTCCTGCCTAGCTGGCGTCCTGTCTAGTCCTACGTCCTGCCCGGCCGGAGTCCTGTCTAGCTGGCGTCCTGCTCAGCCGGCCTCCCACTAGGGGCGGGGGCCCGAGACGCACCCATGCAGCGAAATGGTTCGATAGACGAACCATTTCGCTATCCTGTGGCAGTGAGCATGCCGACCACGCCCCACGCCAAGGCCAACCCGCCAGCCCCAGCTGGGACTGAGGACCTCGGCGTCGCCGCCGTTCGGGCACTCGCCCGGGCCTCTCGCCAGCTCGAGCGGGCCTCCGACGAGCTCAGCCTCGCTCATTACCGGGTGCTCTCGGCAATCGCGTCTGGAGACCAGCGAGCCTCGCGCATCGCCACCAGGCTGACGATCGGCAAGCCCACGATCAGTGCCACCGTGGAATCGCTCCGACAACGTGGTCTGCTTGACCGCTCCGTAGCTGCCGGCGACCAGCGGGTCAGCGACCTACGCCTCACACCCGAAGGTGCGCGGCTGCTCGCGCGAGTCGAGACGGCGATGGTCGAGAGGATCAAGGATCTGTGCGACAAGGCGCCCGACGGGCATCAGCTGCTCGAGTCCTTGGCCTGGCTGGGTAGGGCCATCGACGAGTCCGCCGCAGAGCGCCGAACCGTGGGGCGCCGATGAGCGACCAGATCCCAAAGACGCCGCGATGGGTCCGGCGCCTCTGGGGCTACATGCTTGGCCACCGGCGGGATGTGGCCATCTCCTTGGGCGCGGCGGTCCTCGGCAGCGGATGCCAGACGCTGGTCCCGTTGGTCGAGCGCCAGATCGTCGACGGCGTCATCCTCGAGCACACCTCGGCCCTCTGGCCGTGGCTCGTGCTGTTGATCGCCCTCGCGCTGGCTGCGTTCCTCTTCTCGTACCTCCGCCGGTACCGCGGTGGCCGGGTGGCGCTCGCCGTGCAGTACGACCTGCGCAACGAGATGCACGACCATCTCCAGTCGATGGACTTCGACAACCTCGACCGCATGCCCACCGGCCAGCTCGTTGCTCGGGCCAACTCGGACTCGACGTTGGTGCAGGGACTTCTCAGCTTCTTCCCCATCATGAGCGGCAACGTCCTCTTGCTCCTCCTCTCGCTGGGCGTGATGGTCTACCTCTCCCCGCTGCTGGCCATCGTCAGCGTCGTCGTGGCCCCGGCCCTCCTGGTCGTCTCGTACCGCATGCGGTGGCGGGTCTTTCCTGCCACCTGGGACGGCCAGCAACGCGAGGGCGATGTGGCGCAGATCGTGGACGAGGACGTGAACGGCGTCCGGGTGGTCAAGGCGTTCGGACGCGAGCAGGGCGAGCTCGAGCGAGTGGCCGACGCCTCGGTACGGCTCTACGGCTCCCAGATGCGCGCGGTCCGACTTCAGTCGCGCTACCAGCCCCTTCTCGAAGCCATCCCGGCCCTCGGGCAGGTGGCCATCCTCGCTTTCGGGGGCTGGCTGGCGCTCCACCACGAGATCACGCTCGGCACCTTTTTGGCCTTCTCGACTTACGTCATCCAGATGCTCTCGCCGGCCCGACAGCTCGCAGGCGTCCTCACCATCGGACAACAGGCCCGGGCCGGCATCGAACGGATTTTCCAGCTCCTCGACCTCCAGCCGGCGATCAGCGATCCTCCCGACGCGGTCGAGCTGCCCAAGCTGCGAGGAGACGTCGTGTTCTCCGACGTCCACTTCGGGTATGGCGACGGGCCTCCGGTGCTTACGGGGTTCGATCTGCACATCGCTGCCGGTGAGCGGGTCGCGATCGTGGGGCCGAGCGGCAGCGGCAAGTCCACCGCGGCCCTGCTCGTCTCGCGTTTCTATGACGTGGATCGCGGCAGCGTCAGCGTCGACGGCCACGATGTGCGCGACGTGTCGCTTCCCTCACTGCGTCGTCAAGTCGGTGTCGTGTTCGAGGAGAGCTTTCTCTTCAGCGACACGGTCCGGTCCAACATCGCGTACGGACGGCCCGACGCTTCGGATGCGCAGATCGAGGCCGCCGCCCGAGCGACGCAGGCTCATGAGTTCATCGAGAAACTGCCCCAGGGGTACGGGACCGTCGTCGGCGAGCGGGGGCTAACCCTGTCAGGTGGACAGCGCCAGCGAATCGCTCTGGCCCGAGCCCTGCTCTACGACCCGCGGATTCTCATCCTCGATGATGCGACCAGCGCCGTCGACGCCAGGACCGAGGAGTCCATCCACGACGCACTCCGTGGCATCCTGGCCGACCGGACGACCCTGCTCGTCGCCCATCGCCAGTCGACGCTCCATCTGGCCGACCGCATCGTGGTCGTCGAGCACGGCACGGTGGTGGAGAGCGGTACCCATGACGAGCTGCTCGCTCGCAGCGCCACGTATCGGACCTTGTTGTCGGGGCTCGAAGAGGAGGTGGCCGAGGAGATCGGCGACCGGATCGAGGTGCTAGCGGCCATCTCGTCGCTCGTCACGCCGGGCGCCACGACGGAGTCGGCCTGGGTCCGCGGTGCCTCGGACATCGATGCGGTGGGCGTGAGTACCCGCGCCGTCGGGGCCCCGACCATCGGCGCCGGGCTCGGCCGAGGCGCCGGGGGCGGTTGGCGGCGCAACTTGGCACCCACGCCTGAGCTTCTCGCCCGCGTGGCAGCCCTACGACCCGTACGCGACGTCCCGGTGGTGCACCTCGAGCGCGAGGCGGCGCACGATCGCGGGTTCAAGCTCGGGCGGCTGCTCAAACAGTTCCACCGGCCGCTCCTCATGGGCTTGGTGCTGGTCGTTCTGGACGCGCTGGCGGCGTTGGCCGGACCGATCCTCGTGAAGACAGGGATCGACAGCGGCGTGTCGAAGGGTTCGGTGGCGGTGCTCTTCGCCGCGTCGGCCGTCTACCTCCTCGTCACGCTGGCCGACCTCATCGACGAGATCGGCGAGACCTTTGTCACCGGCCGGGCCGCTCAACGGATCATGCTGTCGTTGCGGATCCGGATCTGGGCCCAGTTGCAACGGCTCTCCCTCGACTACTACGAGCGGGAGATGGCCGGACGGATCATGACCCGGATGACCACTGACGTGGACCAGTTCGAGTCGCTCATCGAGAACGGGCTGCTCTCGGCATTGGTGTCGATCGTGACCTTCGTGGGCGTCGGGGCGACACTTCTCGTGCTCAACACTGAGCTCGCGCTGTGCACCATGACGGTCGTCGTCCCGCTGGCCATCGCCACCGTGTTCTTCCGCCGCAGGGCGGCCCGTCTCTATGACGTCTCACGCGAACGCATCGCAACCGTCAACGCCGACTTCCAAGAGAGCCTGTCGGGGGTGCGCGAGGCACAGGCTTTCGTGCACGAGGAGCAGACCAAGGAGCGCTTCCACCACCTCGGTCATGAGTATCTCGAGTCCCGAGTGGCAGCCCAACGCCTGGTCGGCACCTACTTTCCCTTTGTCCAGTTCCTCTCCTCAGTGGCCGACGCCATCGTGCTCGGCGTAGGAGCCGGGCTCATTGCCAGCGGACATCTGGTCACCGGCGCGCTCATCGCCTTCATCCTCTACATCGACCTCTTCTTCTCCCCGATCCAACAGCTCTCCCAGGTCTTCGACTCGTGGCAGCAGACGCGGGTCTCGGTCGGCCGCATCTCCGATCTCATGGCGCTCGACACCCGTACCCCACAGGCCGATCACCCCCTGGTGGTCGATCGCTTGTCGGGTGCCATCACGTTCGACGACGTCCGCTTCTCGTACCCGACGGTCGTCAGCCGACCCGGCCTCGACGGCGCCCGCAACGCAGGTGGGCGCGGGCCGGCCGATCCCCCGCGCCTGACGCTGGCCGACGGCGCACGGGCCAAGCCCCCCGAAGCCCTGCGAGGGGTCGACCTGCAGATCGCCCCCGGCGAGACGGTCGCCCTCGTCGGCGAGACCGGAGCAGGTAAGTCCACGGTGATGAAGTTGCTGGCCCGCTTCTATGACCCGGACCTCGGAAGCGTGCGCGTCGATGGGCACGACCTGCGAACCCTCGACCTCGCCTCGTTCCGCCGACAACTCGGCTACGTCCCCCAAGAGGGGTTCCTCTTTTCGGGCACCATCCGTGACAACGTCGCCTACGGCCGGCCCGACGCCTCCGACGCCGAGGTCGAGAGGGCGTCACGAGCCGTCGGGGCGCACGAATTCATCGCCGCGCTACCCGGCGGCTACCTCCACGAGCTCTCCGAACGCGGTCGGTCCCTCTCTGCGGGTCAGCGCCAACTGATCGCCCTCGCCCGGGCCGAGCTGGTCGACCCGGCGGTGCTCTTGTTGGACGAAGCCACCTCCAACCTCGACCTGGCGACCGAAGCGCGGGTGGCCGCTGCCATGCAGCGGGTCGCGGACGGTCGGACCACGGTGATCATCGCCCACCGACTTCAGACCGCACGCACCGCCGATCGGATCGTGGTGCTCGACGACGGTCGCGTCGCCGACGTGGGGACCCATGACGAGCTCCTCGAGCGGGGCGGGGCCTACGCGTCGATGTGGGAGGCGTTCGAGATGGTCGGTCGGCGGGCGTCAGGCGCCCGGACGGTCGCTTAACGTCGTCGGCCGAGCGACGCGCTCGATGACGGCGATCACCAGCAACGCCGCCCCAACGACGACCGCGATGACCCCGTGCTTGGTCCTACGCCCGGTCGAGCCCACCACGTGCCCAGGGAAGAACGATGGCAACGATCCGGCCTTCACGACGAAGTAGACGATGCCGACCGCGATGAGCGCCAGCCCGATCACCACCAATAGGCCGACAAGCAATCTTCGCCCAGCCCTCATGGACCCCCTCCCACCCGGTGCCGGGCAACCCTAACGCCTGGCGCCCGACTGCGAGCATCGTCGTGGTCGCCGACCCCCGAAGTGCAGGGGTGCACCGACGTTGCCCGCCGGCGCAGGCGATCGGCCACTAGCGTCGCCTCGAGTGTCAGGGGCCAGTCTCGATGCACCGTGCGCCGCACCCGCCCGGCGGAGGCGCGGTGTGCGGCCGCGCCGCGATCTGTGGTTGGCCCTCGGCGTCACGTCGGCCTGCGTCTTGCTGGGCGTGGGCACGGTGGGCGCGACGACCATTTCGGCGGCAGCAGGGACGGCCGCGCCCAGCACCACCACCGGATCGACGGCCTCGCTCGACGCCAACGCATGGACGGTCTACCACGGTGACCCGGCGGGGTCGGGGGTAACCACTTCCCCGGCTCCCATCGTGACCTCGTCGCCCGCGTGGACCTCGCCGTCGCTCGACGGACAGCTCTACGGCGAGCCCCTCGTGTGGTCCGGGCGCGTCTTCGTGGCGACCGAGAACGACACGGTCTACGCCCTGTCGGCCTCGACGGGCGCGGTCGTGTGGTCGACCCACCTGGGTACCCCGGTCCCCTCCGGTTCGCTGCCCTGTGGCGACATTACGCCCACGGTGGGTATCACCGGCACCCCCGTCATCGATCAGTCGAGAGCCGAGATCTTCGTGGTGGCCGACGAGCTGGTCGGCGGGGGTCCCACCCATGTCCTGGTCGGCCTGGCCACGACGACCGGCGCGATCGAGCTGACCCAGCACGTCGATCCACCTGGTGCGGCTCCCGCGGCCCTGCTGCAACGCACCGGGCTGACCCTCGACGACGGTCGCGTGGTGTTCGGCATGGGCGGGAACTATGGCGACTGTTCGAGCTACCGAGGACGGGTCGTCGCCGTCGACGAGACGGGCGGGACGCCGTCGTACTTCACCGTCGATGCCGCCGCCGGAGACAGCCAGGGAGCCATCTGGATGGGCGGCGCCGCACCCGCCGTCGACGTGGGCGGCAACATCTGGGTCAGCGCCGGCAACGGCTCGGTCTATTCGGCGAGCCGGCCCTACGACGACAGCGACTCGGCGCTGGAGCTCTCATCGTCCCTCCAGCTCCTCCAGTACTTTGCCCCGAGCACCTGGCCGCAGGACAACGCCCACGACCTCGACATGTCCATGGCGCCCGCGTTGCTGGCCGACGGCCAGGTGCTGCTGGCCGGCAAGTCCCGGATCGTCTACCTACTCGACGGCACCCACCTGGGCGGCATTGGGACCCAGGAGGCCAGCCTCGCCGACGCCTGCGGTGGGGACATCGACGGCGGCAGTGCCGTCGTCGGCACCGCTGTCTACCTCCCCTGCGTGAGCGGGACCGTCGCCGTCACCGTTACGGCTTCGCCGGCGTCGGTCCATCTGCTCTGGAGCACCACCAACGGTGGCGGTCCTCCGATCGTGGCGGGAGGTCTGGTTTGGACCATCAGCCAGAACGGCTCCCTCGATGGCTTGGACATCAGCACCGGCGCCCTGCGCCAGCAGGCCTCGATCGGGGTCCCGGCCAACCACTTCCCCACGCCGAGCGTCGGCGACGGCCTCCTCCTCGCGCCATCGTCCGACCGCGTCGTCGCCTTCAGCGCATCGTCGAACAGCACCTCGACAAGTACCCGGCCGCCCACGTCTCCGAGCACGGTCCCGACCAAACCACCGCCCAGCACATCTGGGAGTGGGAGCACTGGCGGGCTCGGTGGCGGCGCCATCGCCGGCATCGTCATCGGAGGCCTGATCATCGCTGGCGGTGCCCTGTGGCTCGTCGCTCGCCGCCGGCGTCGCTGAGCGCGGCGCGACTCGCAGCAGGGGCGCCGTTCCCGACTGCCCCGCTGACCCCCGAGTGCGGGCTGGCGGCACTCAGAGCTGCCCGCTGGTCGGGCGGCTTCCCTGCTCGGACGCGGGCGGCTGCTGGGCCACATCCTTGAAGGAGGTTGCCAGCGACGTGGGAACGTCGATCACGACGGGAACGGTGGCCTCGTCGAGGTGCTTGAGGGCGTCGCGCAGCGTCGTCCGGGCTGGTGATGCGCATCCCCTCGCACCCGAGCGAGCGGGCAATCTCGGCATGGTCGAACTCGGCGAAGTGCGCGGCGACCGCCTTGTCCCCCATGCCGTGCAGTACCCAGCCGAGCGCGCCGTTGTTGAGCACCACGACGCCGATGGGCAGGCGCTCTTGCACTGCGGTCATCAATGCGTGGATCGACATGGCAAACCCCCCGTCGCCACACACAGCCAGCGCGCTGCGGGGAGGCGCCGCTAGCTTGGCCGCCATCGCCGCGGGCACCGCGTAGCCCATCCCGCCTCCTGCTGCGGGCTGGAGGTACTCGCCATTGCGCTTGGTGCGGTACCACTGCATCATGAACAGACGGTTCTCCCCGGCATCGCAGGTGATGATTCCGTCGTCGGCGAACGCTTCCTCGATCAGCGAGATTGTCCGCTGGGGGTCCAGCGGCAGTTCGTCGACGTCGGGCGTGGTAAGCCGATGCCTGTCTGCGTCTCGCACCTGGCGCGCCGCGGCCACGCGCTCGAGCGCGTCCTGCGACCTCAGCGATCCCGATCCAGACGCCTCGCCGAGTCGGTCCATGACGAAACCGGCGTCACCGATCAGCGCGACGTCGACCGGAAAGGTCCAGCCGGCGTTCAGCGGCTCGACGTCGATCTGGATCATCGTCTGGCGCGTCGGGTCGAGCAAGGCGACGTTCTCTGACATGGTGTCGCTCGGTCCGAGCTTGGTCCCGATCGCAAGGACCACATCGGCTTTGCTCACGAGGGAGTTCGCCGAGGACCAGCCGAACGGGCCCATCACACCACCGGCCAGTGGGTCGGTCTCGGGGAACACCCCCTTGCCGCTCGAGGTCGTGGTGACCGGGGCTCCAAGGGCGCCCGGCGAGACGCAACAGGCTCGGCTCGCGCGCGGGCCACGCGCACCCCGTTGCCCGCGACGATGACCGGGCGCTCGGCGCGCCCCAAGGCGTGCGCCGCGGCCGCAAGGGACTCGGCGTCGACCCAGTTGGCCTGTGGCGCAAGATACGGGCCGGTCGTATAGATCCGCGGCAACGAGGACGGCCCGACCGAACCAACCAGGGCGCTGCTGTGGTAGACGACGGCGACGGGCCCGGGGTCACCGGTGCACGCGTGCTTGAGCGCGAGTTGGGTGTGCTGAACGGCCTGGGCGGGATGGTGGCTGACCATCACCCGCTTGGTCACCCCAACCAGCGCGGTGCGAGTGTCCCAGGTGCCGTAGTCACCCGAGCCGCTTTGGTACGGGGCGTGGTGCGACAGTGCGCCGCCATCGGACATCTCGGTGAGGATGACCATGGGCGAGCTTCCGAGCAACGCTTCGAGGTACCCCTGACCGGCGTTCCCGACGATCCACTCCCCTTGGCCCATGACGACGACGGGATCTCCGGTCATCCGGCCGTATGCCTCGGCCATGGTGGATCCAATCGACTCCTCGCGGACCTGGATCGCCCGGATCGTCGGGTGCTGGTGCAGCGCCGTCCACAACGGCCCGGTCAAACCCCCGGGCATCCCGAGGACATAGCGCACCCCGCCGTCGGCTAAGGCGGCGACGATGGCCTCGGCTACTGGTGTGTCCCGATCCACCAACACTTGGGCCATCGATTCGGCTCCTCTCGGCGTCACCTCGGACCGCACCCGGTGAGACCCTGAGCGGCACTCGGGGTGCGGGCTCCACCACCTGCGACCCGACGCTACCGGGCCCGTACCGAGCCCGCTCGACCTTCGTCGAGACGGCCGGCCCCGACGCCCCGGGCACCCGGGCAAGCCCGTCAATACGATTGCGATCGACGGCATCGGGCTCGACCGAGTTCCTCAGAACCCCGGTTCGATGCGTAGCGAAGGAGAGATCGATGGCTATCCGAAGGGTGGCATTTGTGACCGGAGCGAGCCGAGGCATCGGAAAGGGCATCGCCCGGCATCTGGCCCGCGCCGGGTTCGACGTCGCCCTCAGTGCACGCACGATGCATTCGGGTGAGCGCCGCGAGCACTCGCCCACGTTGCAGCGATCGGACACCACCCCGCTGCCGGGGAGCTTGGACGAGACCGCCGCCGAGGTGGAGCGCGAGGGGGTGCGGGCGATGGTCCTGCCAGCCGACATCCTCGAGCGGGCATCACTCGGGGCGGCCGCCGCGACAGTGCTCGCAACGTGGGGCCACATCGACGTGCTGGTCAACAACGCTCGCTACATGGGCCCTGGCCATATGGACCGCCTGGTCGACACGCCGCTCGAGCTGCTCGACAAGCACCTCGAGGGCAATGTCATGGCGCCCCTGGTGCTCATCAAGCAGGTGTTGCCCTCCATGCTCGAGCGCGGCAGCGGCACCGTCGTGAACGTGTCATCGGCGTCGGGGCTCACCGATCCGCCCGCCCCCGCCGGCAACGGCGGCTGGGGTCTGGGCTACGGGTTCAGCAAGGCCGCCGCGTACCGGATCGCCGGCATCATCGCCCTCGAGCTCGGGGACCGCGGCATCAAGGCCTACAATCTCGAGCCCGGGTTCGTGGCGACCGAACGCATCGCTCAGGACATGGCGCCCTTCGGCTTCGACGCCTCCACTGGCGTTCCCGTCGACGTCCCCGGGGCCGCGTGCGCGTGGCTCGTCACCGACCCGACGGCGGCCGAACCAAACGGCCGCACGGTCAACGCGCCCGACCTCTGCCGCCAGTTGCACCTACTCGCCGGGTGGCCCTGAAGACCCAATGCCCTTCGGCCGGCGATCGGGCGGCTCGGGCGCTCGGGCGCTCGGGCGCTCGGCAGTGCAAGAGCGGCCCAACGACACTCCAACTACGCCCGGGCGCGGGCGTCGTGGCAATGTGTCGCCACGCGAGATCCCAGCATCGAGAGGGGAGACGACCATGGCCCATCGAGGAGCCCAAGTCGAGGAATGGGACGCCGCCGGCCTGCAATACCAGGTCGACGACAACGTCGCCTGGCTGCGACTGAACCGGCCACACAAGCGCAATGCCATCGACCGGCCGTTGCGTGACGCTCTGCTCGAGGCCATCCACGAGGCGAGCGAGGACAACGCGGTCAAGGCGGCCGTCATCACGGGCAACGGGAGCGTCTTCTCGTCGGGGGCCGACCTGACCCAGGAGGGTGGCGCACTCGAGGTCCCGCCCGAGCGCCGCCACTTAGCCCCCAACACCGGGCGGTCCGACGGGGTCCTCTATGGCTGGTTCCGCCTGATGGAGGCCATCTGGCACAGCGAGACCCCGTTCATCGCCGCCGTCAACGGCATCGCCGCCGGTGGCGGGTGCCAACTGGCCCTGGCCTGCGATCTCATCCTGGCTTCTGAGGAGGCGAGCTTCTGGGAGATCTTCGTGCGCCGCAACCTGCCCCTCGAAGGCGGTGGGGCGTGGATCCTTCCCCGGCTCGTGAGCCTCGTGCGGGCCAAGCAGATGGCCCTGTTCGGCGAGCCGCTCCCGGCGGCCACCGCGGAGCAATGGGGCCTCATCAACCTGTGCGTTCCGGCGGCCGATCTCGAGGACACGGCCCGTGAGTGGGCCCACAAGCTGGCCACGATCGCGGCGCCCGCCGGTGGGCCGCGCCTCGGCGAAACCGGCGCTGGTCCGGGCCCCGACCTGAGCGTTCGGGTCGGCCACATCAAGAGCCAGCTCAATCAGTCCCTCGAGGCGACCATGTATCAGACGTTTCGCGACGAGGTCACCCTGCTCTCTCTCGGCGCCGCGCCGCCGCCGGCCAAGTGAGTGCACCCGTGCTTCACTTCGAGGTGGAGCGGATGGGACACCTCAACCACGTCGTGGACGACTACGCGAAGGCACGAGCGCTGTACGGCAACGTGTTCGGCGCGGACATCTTTCGCGAATGGGACGAACCGCACGCGGGGTCGGCGAACGCGCTGCTCCTGGTTGCCGACACCTGTCTCGAGCTGTTCGGGGTGAACGACCCCGACGGCGTAGTCGGCCGGTGGGCCAGTCGCCACGGGCAGGGCTGGCACTCGCTCGAATGGACCCTGCCCTCCTTCGAGCAGGCGGTCGAGGTGACCAGCGCCTTGGGCATCGCACTGACCGAACGCGTGGAGGGCGCCTACCTGTTCACCCACCCCCGGGACTGCCACGGGATTTGCCTCGAGCTCACCGCGGCGCACTTCGCTGATGATGCCCGAGACGTGCAGGGCTGGGAGCCCACCTATTGGCGAGACGAGCATCCGCTCGGTATCGACGGCTCGCCGTGCATTCGGGTGAGCTCACACGGTGCGCTCGACGCGGCCCGGTGGTTGGCGTCGTTGACCGGTCGAGAGGTGGACTACGACGAGCGCCGTCCCCAGCTCGTGGGACGAGCCGTCGGCGTTCACCTGGCGGGGCACAGCATCGAGTTCGTCGAGCCCGAAGCCGAGGGCCCCCTGAGCCGCTTCCTCGAGGCACGGGGCGAGCGCATTCACTCGGTGTCACTTCCGGTTCGCGACCTTTCCTCCGCGCTCGGGCACCTCGAGGACATGGGTGTCGGGGTGCTCCCCGGCCAAGACGGGTCGCGCTTCATCGACCCAGTCGCCACCTGTGGCGGTTTGGTCGAGCTCCGTCAGAGCTGATCCACACCTGGGATCGCTCGCCTGCTCGGCCGGCCAGTCTGGTCGGCTCCCACGGGGCGCTACGTTGCGCGGTAGCGGGCGACGCGAGAGCGAGCGAGCACCACACCTCTGCAGTGGGCGTGGACTGATGGGCATGGGCTGAAAGGGCGTGGACTGATGGGCATGGCCGGAGGGGTCGTCCTAAGCCGCCGGCGGGTGCTCGTCATCATGGGCGCCCTCATGCTGGGGATGTTCCTGGCCGCCCTCGACCAGACGATCGTCGCCACGGCGCTGCCGACGATCGTGGCCGACCTCCACGGCGCCTCGCACCTGTCGTGGATCGTGGTCGCCTACCTGCTCGCCTCGACGGTGTCGACGCCCTTGTGGGGAAAGCTTGGCGATCAGTACGGCCGGAAGTTCTTCTTTCAGGCGGCCATCGTCATCTTCTTGATCGGGTCGGTGCTCTCGGGGCTCAGCCAGAGCCTGATCGAGCTCATCGCGTTCCGGGCCATCCAGGGACTCGGCGGCGGCGGGCTCATGGTCGGTACCCAGGCCATCGTCGGGGACATCGTCTCGCCCCGAGATCGCGGACGGTACCAAGGGCTCTTCGGCGCCGTGTTCGGCGTGGCGAGCGTGATCGGTCCCCTGCTGGGCGGGGTGTTCGTCGAGCAGCTCTCCTGGCGGTGGATCTTCTACATCAACGTCCCGATCGGCGTGGTGGCGCTGATCGTGGTGGCCATTCAGGTGCCCGGCGGCCTCGCCCGGGTCCACCACGTCATCGACTACCTCGGGACGATCGTGCTGGTGTTGGCCACCACCTGCCTCGTGCTCTTCACGAGCCTCGGAGGTACAACCTATCCCTGGGGATCGCCACCGATCATCGGACTGGGGGTAGGCGGCCTCGTGTTGGTCGCGCTCTTCGTCCTGGTCGAACGCAGAGCGACCGAGCCGGTCCTCCCCCTGCACCTCTTCAAGATCCGAACCTTCACGGTGGCCAACATCGTCGGCTTCATCGTCGGCTTCGCCATGTTCGGTGCGCTGACGTACCTTCCCCTCTTCTTCCAGATCGTGCGCGGCGAGTCGCCGACCGTCTCGGGCGTCCAGCTGCTGCCGCTCATCGCCGGCTTGTTGGTCGTCTCCATCGCCTCGGGGCAGATCATCAGCCACACCGGGCGGTACCGAATCTTCCCGATTCTCGGCACCGGGCTCGTGACCATCGGGCTGTTCCTCCTCTCGCACCTCGGCGTCGACACGAGCGCGCTGGTTGCCGCGCTGTACATGCTGGTACTGGGCATGGGACTCGGGAGCGTGATGCAGGTCCTCGTGCTCGTCGTGCAGAACGCGGTCCCCTACTCCGAGCTCGGCGTGGCCACCTCGGGGGCCACGTTCTTCCGGTCCATCGGCGGGTCGTTCGGTACCGCCATCTTCGGGGCGATCTTCTCCAACGTCCTTGTCGGCAACGTGCGAAGCGAGCTCAAAGGCCTCGCCCTCTTGCACGGGACCAGCATCACGAACGTCTCGCCAGCCGTGCTGTCCTCGCTGCCGGCGTCGATCCATCACGGGCTCATCACCGCCTACGCCGACTCGATCCAGACCGTCTTTATGATCGCGGCGCCGATCGCTGCCATCGCCTTTGTCGCCGCGTGGTTCCTCCCCGAGGTGGAGCTCCGTCAGGGCCTCGGATCCACACCCGTCTCGTCGGTCCTCGACGGCGAGGCCCCGGCACCCGACATCGAGCTGGACGAGCCGGTCACTACCTGAGCCCCAGCCTCGGCGCCGGCCCGGGGATCCAAGGTGAGCTGAGCTACTGCACCACCAACCGCAAGAAGACGAGGGCCACGCCGAGGAGCACGCCGAAGGACGCTTGCGCGGCCAGCGCCCAGCGACGCAGGCCCGCCCGGAGGCCGGCGACCACCTCGAGGGCCACCAGTCCCGCCACCGCCGTCCAGAGACCCGCCTGGATGCCGACGCCCAAGCTGGCACCACAGGCCCAGGCCACGACGACTGCGAGCAGCGGCAGCAGCGCGCCGCGAAGGATCGCCAGCTCGTGGACCGAGGCGCGCACGATCTCTCGGGCGCGCAACGGTGCACGACCCTCGATCCGCGAGCCGGTGACCCGGCCGTAGGTGTGGGCGATCCAGTAGAGGACGAGCGTGAAGGAGATCCCTTCGACGGTCCGCGTGTAGTCCTCGCCCTTGGTGGCCTCGGCGGCAAGGAGGATCTCCACCGCGATGACGCCGTAGACGACCCCGGCGACATTGCTGTCGCCTTCGGCGCCCGAAGGCAGCAGGACACCGGGCGGCGCGACCCGTCGCCGCCGGTGGTCGCCGGTGGGGTTGGGCCCGGTACCCATCGCGGCACCATCTTGCCAGCTGGTGGGCCGCGCCCTGTCTGGCCGTGCCTTGGACACGCTGAACGGTTGACTCGCCGAACGGCTGTGCCGCCACGACGACCCGATGACCCACGCGACCCGCCCCAGGGATCAAGAGCGGGCGTCAGCCCGAGGCGCTCGCCCGCAGCGCGCGACGCCGGTAGCGTGCGCACCATGGCTGTCACCTCTGAGCGATTCGGTCACACCGTCGTCGTCACGATCGATCGACCCGAGCGCCGCAACGCGCTCGACGGACCGACCATCGGTGCCATCGGCGCCGCATTTCTCGCCGCCGAGCACGACGACGACGTTCGGGCGGTCGTCCTCACGGGGGCCGGCGACAAGGCGTTCTGTGCCGGGATGGATCTCAAGGCGCCTCGTGGCCAGGCCCCGTCGGGCCCAGGGCTCGAGGTGTTCACCAACCGGTGTTACCCCAAACCGGTGATCGCCGCGGTGAACGGTGCTGCGGTCGGCGGTGGCTTCGAGATGGTGTTGGCGTCGGACCTCGTCATCGTGGCCGATCACGTGGTGTTCAGCGTGCCGGAGGTCTTCCGGGGTTTGGTCGGCGCCGGATGCACGACGCGCCTCGCCGGCCGGCTGCCCCCGGCCGTCGTCGCCGAGCTGACCCTCCTGGGCACGACGCTCGACCCCGGGCGAGCCAAGGCGATGGGACTGGTCAACGAGGTCGTGCCCGGCCCAGAGCTGCTGGATCGGGCGCTGGCCATGGCCGAGCGACTTGCCAAGGCAGCTCCGATGGCGCTGCGGGTCACCAAGGAGTTGTTGTTTCGTGAAGCCGGCATGCACGACAACGACGAGTGGCGCGCCATCCGCGCCGTCGCTGCCCCGGTGTTCTCGAGTGACGACGCCAAGGAGGGAGCGGCCGCCTTCGCGGAGCGACGGGCACCGGTCTGGAGCGGGCACTGATCTCGTTCGGCCGAGTCCCCCCCGTTGGGCGGCGTCCCCAATCATCGGTGCCGCGCACGGTAGCGTCGGGCGAGCGGTGAGAAGGAGGGAACATGCCCAACATCGTTCAGGTCGTGGTGATCCGCCCGTCGAGCCGGCCGACGCGGACGCTGTTGAACATCGGGGACTCACCGGCCACGGTTGACGCGACGCCTAACCGCACCAAGACCATCGTCCACAACAACGGCCCCTCGACCATCGAACTGACCTGTGGGCGGATGACCCTCCGGGTGCTCCGCGGCAGTGCGTGGGAGTCCGACTCGGTCGTCGACGGCCCGATCACCGCCCGGGTCGTCGACGATTCCTGAGACCCGCGCCGAGCACGGCCCCTGACGACTGGAGCGGCAGACTCAGTAGCCGCTGCGCCCTCCGACCACTACGCGCAACGTGCGAGAGATGATCATGAGGTCCAGCAGTGGCGACCAATTCTCGACGTAGTAGAGATCGAGTCGCACCGCCTCGTCCCAACGAATATCCGAACGCCCGCTCACTTGCCACAAGCCAGTCAACCCGGGCCGGGCGAGGAACCGCCGGCGGGCCGCCTCCCCAAAACCCTCGGTCTCCTCGGGAAGGCACGGTCGGGGGCCGACCAAGACCATCTCACCCCTCACGACGTTGAGCAGTTGGGGCAGCTCGTCGATCGAGTACTTGCGCAGGAATCGACCGACTCGAGTGACACGGGGATCGTTGCGGATCTTGAACAGCGGTCCGTCATGCTCGTTGGCGTCGAGGAGGCTGCGTCGCATGGCGTCGGCCTCGGGCACCATGGTACGAAACTTGAGCATCTCGAATCGCCGCCCACCAAAGCCGATCCGTTCCTGGCGGTAGAAGACCGGTCCGCCGGAGTCCACCACGATCGCCAACGCGACTGCCGCAAGGATCGGCGCGACGAGCACGAGGAGCGGGACGGCCAGAATCCGCTCGTAGCACGGCTTCAGCCAACGGGCGGCTCCTTGGATCCGAGGCTCGGTGATGTGCAACAACGGCAGACCAGTCACCGGCGCCACGCGGATGCGGGGTCCGGCCAGATCCATCACGTCGGGAGCCACCAGCAGATCCACATGCCGGCGTTCGAGTTGCCACGACACCTGCTGGAGGCTCGCGTCTTCGAAGCGAGGCGCGCCGACCACGGCGACGGAGTCCGCGGCGAGACGCTCCGAGGCGCCGACAATGGTGGTTGGGCTGCCGACGACCGGATAGGTCCCGTGCACCGTGTGGAGGTTGCGCCGTTGTTCGGGCGAACCGCCCGGGACACAGACCCCGACCACCTGATAGCCGTGCCTCGGGTCACGGAAGAGATGGTCTGCAAACTTCTCGACCGAGGTCTCGTCGCCCGCGAGGATCACCCGGTTCAGGGCGTAGCCGCGGCCGCGAACCTGGGAGACCAGTTGGCGAAGCATCCATCGGGTGCCGAGGCACGCCACCACCAGGCTCGGGAAGTACACCACCACGAGCAAGCGCGAGACTTGGGATCGGAAGGCAAACGAGGCGATGGCCACCAGGGCCATGAGGCGCAGTGCGGTGACGACTGGCACCCGGTACTCGCGCAGGCCTTCGGCGGGGTACCGGGAACGGTAGGAGCCAGCGAGCATCAACGCGAGGAGCCACACCCCGAGCGACACCAAGCCGAGCACCTTGTAATCGACTTTCCAGCCGAGCACGTCCAGCCGGTAACGCTGCGCGGTGGGCCGAACCAGGTAGCAGAACACGAGCGCGAGCACCGCCGCGAGTGAATCCGCGAGCAACAGACCGACGATGTACCACGAACGCCACGAACGCCACGAACGCCACGCGGGCCACGGCGTGGAAAGACTGCCCAGCGCTCTCAGCTGAGCAACTCGCCCATTTGTCTCCGCTCCGACCAGCGCCTCGACATCGCTCATCGCGATGGTGTCCGCCCGACCACGCTCTGTCATCACCCGCCATTCCGGGAGTCCGCCGGATGGCCCGGCGCCGCGTTCTTTAGTCCGTTTTCCAAGGCTCGGCGTGCCCGCCGCGCCGTGCCACGTAGGCCGGACCCTAGCGCCTGAGCCACCCGATGTCATGTGAACACCGTGTTGCGAGTGAAGCTCGGCCTCTGTACAGCGCCCGGTCTGTCACCTAGTGTTTGCCCCGCACCTCGGCGTCGGCGGACGTCACAGGTCCGTCGGGCACCAAGACGTAGGCGCCCTACGGCCAGCACACGATTGGCGCGCCAGAGGGCGGTCGATAGAGTGCGGCGCAAGCCCGTCCGCCTTCGGCGGGACAGGGTGCGGACGGAGACGAGCGGGTATGAGGACATGAACACCTTGGGTCGGCGCGGCCAAATTCGGGTCGACCGTGCGCGGGCCGACACCCCCACGTACGGCGTGTCGACGCCGCCTGTTCCCACCGCGGACGCCGATGGCGGATCCGAGGCGACACGGGTCGTCATCGCTCACGATTACCTGACCCAGCGCGGTGGGGCAGAACGCGTGGTGCTCGCCATGGCCCGAACCTTCCCGAGCGCACCCCTCGTGACGTCGCTCTACGAGCACGACGCCACCTTCCCGGAATTCGCGGCCTACGACGTCGCCACCAGCGCGCTGCAGCGTTCGAGCATCCTGCGCCGCCACCATCGCCTGGGGCTGCCGCTCTATGCCCCCGTCTTCTCTCGCACCCACCTGAAGGCCGACCTCGTGGTGGCGAGCACGTCGGGCTGGGCCCACGGCATTTCGGCGAGCGGTCGGCGGCTCCTCTACGTCCACAACACCGCACGCTGGCTCTACCAGGTGGACGATTACCTACGCCACCAAGGTGCCGCAGCGCGTTCGGTAGCCCACGCCCTGGGGGCGCCGCTGCGTCGATGGGATCAGGCCCATGGGAGCTCGGCCGAGCTCGTACTGGCCAACTCGCGGGCCGTGCGCGACCGAGTCGCCAAGTACTGGCGGGTGGAGGCCGAGGTGCTCTATCCCCCGCACGGCGCCGACGTGGCCGCCCCTCGCGAAGCGCTCGAGGGGGTCGAACCCGGGTACCTGCTGGCCGTGTCCCGCCTCGTGCCCCACAAGCGCGTCGACGTGTTGACAGCGGCGATGGAGCAGCTCCCCGGACATCGGCTCGTGGTGGTCGGCGCCGGGCCGCAGGCGAGGCGCTGCGCCGACCGCGCGCCAAGCAACTGCCTCTTCGTCGACTCGGCGTCCGACGCCCAACTGCGGTGGCTCTACGCGAACGCCACCGCCCTACTGTCGGCCTCGACCGAGGACCTCGGGCTGGCGGCCCTCGAGTCGATGGCCTTTGGGCGGCCTGTTGGCGTGCTACGCGCCGGCGGCTTCCTCGAGACGGTGCACGAGGGCGAGACCGGCATCTTCTTCGACGACCCCGACGCGCGAGACGTCGCCGAGCGGTACGCACACTGACCGCCGAGCGCTTCGACCGCACTGCCATCGCCGCCCACGCAGCGCACTTTGACGAGGCCACCTTCGCCCGATCCCTCGCGCGCCTACGCCGACCGGGTGCTCGCGTGACCGGGCGGTCCACTCCGGGCGAGCCGGGGACGACCATTCACGTCGTTGGCGCCGGCTACGTCGGGCTCGCCACCGCGGTGAGCTTCGCGCACCTCGGCCACCATGTCGTCGGCGTCGAGATCGACCAGCGTCGCCTCGAGATGCTGTCGGCCGGCATGCCGCCGTTTCTCGAGCGTGGGATGGATGAGCTCTTGGCCGAGGGGCTGAACTCGGGCCGTTTGACCTTCGCCCACCCCGACGTCGCCGAATTCGGAACGGCGGACTTCCTCTTCCTCTGCCTGCCCACCCCCCAGGGAAGCGACGGCAGCGCCGATCTCTCCGCGCTGCACGAGGCGGTGGCCTTGGCCGGCCCACGGCTACGCCCCGGCGCCATCGTCGTGGACAAGTCCACGGTGCCGGTCGGCACGACGCGCGCGATCGCCCAGGCGCTCGGCCGGCCGGACGTGGCCGTGGTCTCCAACCCCGAGTTCCTCCAGGAGGGCTCGGCCATTCCAGCGTTCCTCAGTCCTGATCGGGTGGTGATCGGCGCCGACGACCTCGACGCCGCCCGGGCGGTGGCGGCGCTCTACGAGGCGGTGTCGACCCAGGTGATCCTGACCGGCGTCGAGTCTGCCGAGCTCGCCAAGTATGCCTGCAACGCGTACTTGGCCACGAAGCTGACCTTCGTGAACGCGATGGCGGCACTGTGCGACCTCACGGGCGCGGACATCGGCGAGGTCACCGCGGTCATGGGGTCCGACCACCGGATCGGCTCGTCGTTCTTGCGTCCGGGCCCCGGCTGGGGCGGCTCGTGCTTCCCCAAGGACACGAACGCGCTGGTTGCCACCGCGGCCGGGGCGGGCCTCGATCTGCGATTACTGCGCGCGGTCGGCGCGGCCAATCGCCAGAGCTTCGACTGGGTGGTGGCCCACGTGTCGGCACTCTGCGGTGACCGCCTCGAGGGGATGCAGATCGCCGCCTGGGGCCTTACCTTCAAGGCAGGGACCGACGACGTTCGAGACTCCCCCGCGCTCGAGATCATCACCCGCCTCCAGGCGGCTGGGGCCTCGGTCCTCGCCTACGACCCAGTCGTCGACTCCTGCCGCGGCGTCGACACCGCCCCCGATCCCTACGACGCGGCCGCCGGAGCCGACGCCTTGGTGGTCCTCACCGAGTGGCCCGAGCTCGCCAGGTGCGATCTGCGACGTGTGGCTGCGGTCATGGCTCGACCGGCATTGCTCGACACTCGCGGGATCATCGATCCGGTCGCCGCCCGCCAAGCGGGCATCGACTACCGAGCGATCGGACGGCCCCTCCTCAGCGGGCCACCCGCGACGCGTCCGCTTTGGGCCCCGACGGGGCCACGCCTGGGTTGATGCAGCGATGAGCGCCCGGGGTCCCGATGTCCTGTTCGTCTGCACGGCAAATCGTTGCCGCTCGCCGGTTGCGGCGGCGCTGTTCGATCGGTGGCGGCGCCTCAACGGGGCGGGAGGACAGGTGCACTCCGCGGGCCTCGGGGAACTCGGCGCGCCGCCGCCACCCGAGGTGGTCGACGCAGCCCTCGAGTACGGGGTCGATCTTTCGGCCCACCGCAGCCGACGCTTAGCGGCCGAGGACATCGCAAACGCGACCTTGGTCGTTGGCCTAGAGCGCCAACACGTTCGAGAGGCCGTCTTGCTGTCGGACGGAGCCGCCTGGGGGCGTGCGTTCACCCTGCGAGAGCTGGTCCGCCGAGGGCTCGTGGCGGGTCCGCGCCCCAGGCATCAGGCTCTCGAGGAGTGGTTGGCTGCCCTGCACCAGGGACGGGCGCCCCAGGACCTGCTCGGCACCTCCGCGGTCGACGATGTCGCCGATCCGATGGGCGGGACCTCAGCCGACCTCCGTACCTCCGCTGCGACCATCGCCGCGCTCACCGAGCAACTGGCAGGTCTCGTGTGGCGTGCTCGACCTCGCCGGCCCTCGCAACCCCGGGTGTCGCTCGCGTCAGGTCCTGTCGTCTCCGGCGCCCCTTGGGCGCCAGCGGTCGCTGGGCGATCGAGTGCGCTGCCATCTGGAGAACCCGACTCATCGGGGGGAGCCGCCGTCATCGAGTGAACGCAGCTGGGCCAAGCTCGGATCTCGCGGGAGCTCAGCCGCCGTCGCGCTTGGCCAATGTCACGCAACGGCACCTCGGGCACCAGGTGGCGGGGGCCGACTCATCGGAGGGATGCACCAATGCTCCGCAACCGGCACAACGCCAGATGGTTGGTGACTGCCTGGTGTCCGACACTGCCCGACCCTCCTCGTTGCGAAAACCCGAGGATAGCCGCCGGCGCCGCCACGACGGCGGTCCGCCGGCAAGACGCCTCTCGAATCCTGGTGGCGGCGCCGACGGGCGGTCGCACCCCCGTCGTGCTACTGGGGTGTGGTCTCGGTCTGCGCCGGCCGGAGCAGGTGGGGGAAGGTGCCCTGGTCGAAAGCCCGTACGAAGTCCTCGACCGCCCGGGGGTGAGCGACGGTGACGGTCCGAGGCCACCACCGCGAGCCTGTGATCGCCGTCGCCCGGGTGCCCACTTTCACTGCTTGGACACGTGGGTCGCTGCCCAGCACCACGTGGAGGTAGGCCGCTAGGGCGCATTGTTCGCCGTTGTCCCGAAGGCCGTGCACACCGGCACTTGCCAGGGTCGCGGCGACGTCCTCTCCCCGCGTGCCCAAGGCGCCGAGGAGCTGACGGACCTGGGACCGAAAAGCTCTGCGAGAGATCACTGCAGTACTCCCTTCGCGGCAATCGTGGCCATTCCCAGGTTGCTCATTCCCTGCTGCCACCCGGGCCAAACGGGACCGCCGAGGACCTGCATGGATCCCGACGAGTGCTGGCACCTCGCGCTCCCACGACAACGATTCTACGACGCTCGCCCCGCCCCTCGCCCGGGCACGACCACCTCGCCACTAGTGCTCAGCGCCGCGACGGGCGATCCTGCGACGGCGGACCTCGGTACCTCGAACGGCCTCGCGGATCTCATAGGTGGGCTGCGGGATCGAGGCCGGACCTCGACGCACCGCACCGCTGCGCAGATCGAAGCGGCTCCCATGCCAGGGGCACTCGATGCACTCCCCGACGACGACGCCCTGCGACAGTGGACCGCCCCGGTGACTGCATCGATCGCCGAGTGCGAACGTTGCCGTGAGGGTGGAGGCGACGGCGATGCCGTTGCCCTCGGCGCTGAGCCGGCTGACGGGACCCGTTGGCTCGTCAGGCACGGTCGACGTCCAGTCGTCGGGGCCGACGTCGAACGCGTTGGTGTCGACCCCCACTCCCATTGCGTACGCGAGGTGGCCACCCAACCAACCGCTGAGCGCGAGGGCACCCAGCCCGACGAGACCCAAGCACCGTCCCTGGCGGCCTCGGTGGCGTTGCCACCACGAGCCGGCGAAGCTCCAGATGGCCACACTGCCCCCGAGTGCGTGCACCAAACCGACGCGCTGCACCACGCCTTCGGTGCTCGACCAGTCCACCCAGCCTGCCGCGGCGGTGGGCAGGGCCAAGATCACGCCGAGCCCCACCAAGCGCCTCCCTGCGCCGCGGCCTTGGCCGGTCAGGTCGAGGAGAAAGGCGCCGGTCCAGCAACCGATCGGCAGGTCGGTCAGGGCCGGGTGGAGCGGGTGGCCCAGGGACGAGCCGCTCAGAAGGTCGCGCGCGTCCGGAGCACGCTCGATCACCGACTGAACCCGAGCGGCCGTCCACGAGGCGAGCTTGTCGAGGGGCCCCGAGGCACCGATCACCTCGAGGGCAGAGGCCGCGTTCTCGGCGAATGGTTTGCGCCTGGTGCTCATCAGCACACTCCCTGTCCCCCGGGGCCGTCATCGGCCGGCACGACTCCGGCCCGCTACGTCGCCCTGTCCGAAGTTCATCCAGAGGGTCCAACGTGGTCGTTCCCCCGATGTGGATCGCCCAAACGCGAGGGCATCGTCCAGGCCGGCGGTTTGCCGTGGCGGGCGGCCGAAGGCGACAGGTCCGTCGACCCCGGCGGACCGGGTCTGAGCCGGGTTTACGCGGCTTGCCCAGCGGGCACTCTTGACGCGCGGACGACGAGGGTCGAGAGGGTAGAACCAGATCGGACCAAGAACCGTACGGGTCCGAGAGGGCGGCGCCCCCAAGGACCCTTCCGTCCTCGACCGGAAAGGGGTCGCATGTCGCCAGGACCTAGAGCAACCGCCCTTCAGGGAGTCGACGACGCGCTCTCACCCGGACCGACTCGAGCCCGGCCCACCGTGGCCAGTGCGATTCGCCCGCTCCTCGAGCTGAGCCTGGATGACCATGTGCCAGTCGGCTTCGAGTTCTGGGACGGCAGTGCGGTGAACCCCGCCACGACTGTGGGAACCGTGGTCGTCGGGTCACCCGACGCCGTGCGTGCCCTGCTGTGGGCGCCCGGAGAGCTGGGACTGGCGAGGGCGTTCGTCGTGGGCGACCTGGCCGTCCGCGGTGATCTCTTCGGCGTGCTCGAGGCGCTCCGCAACGCCGAGCGCAGCGGCCGCAGGCTCGGCCCCCGTCGCGTCGCGCGTGCACTGGAAGCCGCTCGCAAGGTCGGCGCCCTGGGCCCACCGACCGGTGCCCCCGCCGAAGAGGCCAGACCACAGGGGCTGCGCCACTCGCCAGTGCGGGATGCCCAAGTGATCCGACACCACTACGACGTGGGAAATGAGTTCTACGCCATGGTCCTCGGGGCAACGATGACCTACTCGTGCGCTCGCTTCGATGAGGCCACGACGACACTCGACGATGCCCAGCACGCCAAGCACGACCTGATCTGCCGCAAGCTCGGTCTCGATGCACGACCCGGAGTGCGGTTGCTCGACGTGGGCTGCGGTTGGGGAGCGATGGCGCTCCATGCCGCCCAGGTCTACGGAGCCCGCGTGCTCGGCATCACCCTGAGCGACGCCCAGGCCGAGCTCGCCCGCCGACGGGTGAAGGAGGCCGGGCTCGACGAGCACGTCGAGATATGCGTCGAGGACTACCGTGAACTACGAGGCGAGCGTTTCGACGCGGTGTCCTCCATCGGCATGTTCGAACACGTGGGCCGCTCGAAGATGGCGACGTACTTCGAGACGGTCTTCGAGTTGCTGGGTGGCACTGGTCGACTCCTCAACCACGCCATCTCGAGCGTTGGTGGCGTCCGCTTTGCCCGACGCTCGTTCATCGGACGCTACGTCTTTCCCGACGGAGAGCTGATCGATGTGGGCGAAGTGGCCCTCGCCATGGAGAGGGCGGGGTTCGAGGTGCGTGACGTCGAGTCGCTCCGGGAGCACTACGCGCGTACCCTGCGTTCCTGGGTGCACAACCTCGACGAGCACTGGGACGAGGCCATCGCCGAGGTCGGCGCTCGCCGGGCTCGCGTCTGGCGGCTCTATATGGCAGCCTCGGCCAACGCTTTCGAGGCGGGGCGGATCTCGGTCCACCAGGTGCTCGGGGTGCGGACCGGCGCCCAGGGAGCGAGCGGCATGCCCTCCACCCGACGGGCATGGGCGTGAGCCTCTAGGACAAGCTCGAGCGCGTCGCGCATCCGATCTCTGCGCGCCACGACGGGCCCGAGCATGACGCTGCCTGGAGACGTGTCGGGTACGGGGAGGTGCCCGCGGATTGGCGCTCGGTTCTTGGCCGCTCGATATCGCGCTCCGAGCTCGGCTCGGACCGCGCGAGGAACGTGTCGCTCGATCAGCCCTAGGACGTCGCGTTCCTCGTGAGCGGCATGGCTCAGCACGTCGGCCTGCAGCCGGGCGAGGGCGGGACCGAACAGCGGGTCCGTCGGGCTCGTTTTCTCGAGTGACGCCAGCAGGCGCTCGGCGGTCGCCTGCTCGCGCAGGAGCTCGGTGGCGAGCAGGCCTCTCTCTGGCGCCACGGTGCGGATGGCGGGGTACACCACAAGTTCCTCAGCCACCTCGTGGCGAACAAGCTGCTGGGTCAGCTCGCGCAGCAGCTCCGTGCTGTGGGCGCGGGCGGGCCTCCCAAAGACCTCCACGAGCGTCTGATGGTCGGCCCGCACGAGTGTGAGGATGTCGATAGCGCTATTGGTCATGGTGAATCCCTTTGAGGTCGGCGGAGTCGCGACGAGGGAGCCCTTGGGCAAGGGCCCACACTCCCGAATCGTGCCGGTTCCCTGGTGCACGTGGCGGGGTGCGAGCGTGCGCCGACGGCCACCCTCACCCCGCCTTGGTCCGCACCCAAGCCTGCTCCTACCCGAGCCCGAGCGGCCCAAAACGCTTCGAAACCCCGTCGCCCAGTCGCTGGGGCTCGGATTCCTTGCTTCGGGACGCCGACCCGACGCTCCGCACGCGGCAACGGGCCGACACGCAGTGCGCGCTCGAAACCCGCGGGATGGTGGTTGCTCCGTTCCGTTCCCGGCGGTGTGGGGGCGGGTGCCCCGCCCTACCCCGGGGGCGCTCGGCGCCTTGAACGCCCCCTTCTGCAAGGGGTAACGGCCTAGAGCCCCAGGTGCACGACGGATTGCAACCCTAGGGTCCACCCTTGCATCGAGGCTCGTATCACGGTTTCGAGGGCCGACCTCGGCGCGCGAAGCGCGCCGGAGGTGCCTCGACCATTGTCCAGTCTCGTCGGTACAAGTCGTCGGTACAAGTCGTCGGTACAAGTCGTCGGTACAAGTCGTCGGTACAAGTCGTCGGTACAATTGGTTCGGCGTTTGTGTCGAGCGAACCGGCCGGGCGTGCAGTGTGCTCCCTAGGCAGGTGGCCCGTTCGCCGAATCGGTCTCGAGGTACGACTCGATCCCATGGTCCTCGCCAGCTCTTACCACCACGGGTGCGATGTCGGGGAGCGGACGACGTCGTGACCAACTCCCACCACCACGTCGTCGGGTTCTACGACCACAACGAGGACTTCGTGGCCGGTGTGGGGCCCTTCGTGCTGGGTGGAATCGAACGCAACGAGAGCATCGTGGCGGTGATCACCGAGGTCCACCGCGATGTTCTGCTCGCTGAGCTCGAACGGCGTGGTGCCGATCCGAGGCACCTCGCACGCACGGGCCGCTTGCTCTGGGTCGATGCCGCACAGGTGCTCGGGGCACTCCTCGTCGAAGACTGGGTGGATCCGGATCGGTTCGCGACGGTGGTGGGTGGCCTGATCGACCAGGCGTCGCCCGAGGGTGGGG
This sequence comes from uncultured Acidimicrobiaceae bacterium, assembly GCA_963794215.1. Classification (GTDB taxonomy): domain Bacteria; phylum Actinomycetota; class Acidimicrobiia; order Acidimicrobiales; family RAAP-2; genus DATKRB01. The sequence goes on from CAWCCQ010000001.1 coordinate 967,681, forward strand.
GTGTCTGTGTCCTCGGGGAGATGGTCGGATTGCTCTTCGACCAGGGCAAGGTTCGAGCTGCCCTCGCGCTCGAGTCGCTTTGGAATGACCTGGCCCGTGGCCGGTCGTTCTCCTTGCACTGCGCGTACCGCTTGTCCTCATTGGCCCACAGCGAAGATTCTGGTCGCCGCCGACGAGATCTGCTCTGGCCATTCGGAGGTCCTTGCCCCCCCGGCCTACGCCCTGAGTCAGCGGTGGTCCGATTCGCCAGCGCCTCACCCCTCGGGCAATCAGGGTGATGAGCAGTCCCAGCTCTTTGTGCCGGTCAGTACTGCAGTGGGCGCGGCGCGGCGCTTCGTGAGCCAGGCGCTCATGGCTTGGGACGATGCCGATCTGGTCGATAACGCCAGCCTTGTGGTCTCCGAGCTGGCCACCAACGCCCTTCGCCACGCCCGCTCACCGTTTCGGGCGTCGATCACCCGCTCGGGGACCGACGTGACAATCGAGGTCCACGACGCGAACCAGGCCCCGCCGAGGCCCGGGTCAGTCGACGAGATGGCCGCCGGCGGACGTGGAATCACCCTCGTCAAGGGGCACTCGACGAGATGGGGGACCGACGTGAACGCCACGGGCAAGGTCGTCTGGTCCGAGCTGCGTCGCCCGGTCCTCGACGACGTGCCAGCGGACCCCACCCTCGACTCGACCATCGCGGAGAGTGGCCCGCTGAGCTGAACCCCCACACCGACTACCGAGGTCGGGTGGCCCGAGCGATGATCACCGGGCGGGTCGAGGCTGGACGAACGCCAGTAGTGTGTTTCGGACAGACGTGGCGCCGGTCCCGGTGCCCGACGCATGCGGTCGACCCGAGAGGGCGGCGCAGGCGGGCGACGCAGGCAGGCGACGCAGGCAGGCGAAACAGGAGCAGCGATACATGGACCAAACGTTCGACATCGTGGAGCGGTCCGACGGCGCGGTGCGCGTCGTGTCGGTAAGCGGCGACATCGACGTCGCCACGGCACCGGCGTTGCGTGAGCGGCTCTCGGCCCAAATAGCGGAGGGATCGTCGACCATCGTCGTCGATCTCTTGGGCGTGTCCTTCCTCGACTCGACCGCGCTGGGTGTGCTGATCGGCGCGCTCAAGCGGTGTCGCGAGGCAGGGGGCGATCTCACCTTGGTCATCGCCGAGCCTCGCATCCTCAAGGTGTTCGAGATCACCGGCCTCACCGAGGTATTCACCATCACCGATTCGCTGGCCGGGGCTCTCCCCGGCTGACCGCTATACCGACCGCGCAGAGCGGACGCGTACGTCCCGTTGCTTGTGCGCCCGTGTGTCCCCTTGATCCGATCACGCTCGAAGGGGTCAGCTTAGTTCGCCGTGGCCCGCTCGAGCGGGCGCCGAGACGTCGCTGTCGAGCTCGGCCCAGACGACCTTGCCCGCTGAGTCCGTCACCCGCGTCCCCCAGGCGCGGGCCAGACGCGCGACGATGGCCAGTCCCCGGCCATGGAGTGCGGTCGCCGGTGTGTCGAGCACCGTCGGCAACCTGGGGCTGGCGTCGGCCACCTCCACGAGCAGTTGTTGCGCGTCCCCTTGCAAGGACACCGAAAACGGGCTCTGGGCGTGCACCGTCGCGTTGGTGGCCAACTCGCTCACCACCAGGACCGCATCGTCGGACACAAAACCCCACTCGTCGAGCACCGCGTGAGCGAATTGCCGGGCAGCCGCGATTTGCCCTGGCTCGGGCCTAAAGGTTCGGCTCACCGCCTTCACTGCGCGAAACATACCCACCGGGTCCTCAGTCCACCCTCGCATCGAGGGACCGTGGTTCGTTGCTGGGCAAAATGGGCATTGCCACCATCTGGGCACCCTCGCTGGAGAGTCTGGGCGCCTTCTTGTCGAGCCGATCCCCCGCGGCCCCGTCGAAAGGACCCGATGCGTACCTTCACCTGTGACAACTGCGGGCAACCCGTCTTTTTCGACAACAACCGCTGCCTCCATTGCGACAGTCCTTTGGGGTACCTCCACCCGCGTCGACAGATCGCGTCGTTGATCGAGGTCGCCCCCGATCGTCTCGTGGAGGTCGGCGAGCCGCCCCAGCGCTGGCAGCGTTGCGCCACCGAGTCCATCACCGGGTGCAACTGGCTGGTGCCGGCCGGGACCGGGGCATTGTGCGAGTCGTGCGTTCTCACCCGGACCCGACCCGCCGACGCCGACGCCGCGGGACTCGAGGAGTTCGTCAAGGCCGAGATGGCCAAGCGACGTCTCATCTTCCAACTGGCCGAGCTTGGTCTCCCGATCGAACCCCGCGACGAGCTGGCTGGCCGAGGCGTGGCGTTCGACTTGCTCTCGAGCGCGCACGTGCGCGTCCTGACCGGTCACAATGACGGCGTCATCACCCTCGATCTCTCCGAGGCGGACCGCCAACACCGAGAGCACCTGCGCGAAGCGCTCGACGAGTCCTATCGGACCCTCCTCGGGCACTTCCGCCACGAGATCGGCCACTACTTGTGGTCAGTCCTCGTGAACGAGCCCGACGTCCTCGACGCGTGCCGAGCACTGTTCGGCGACGAGCGGGCAGACTACGCCGAGGCCCTGCGCCGCCACTACGACGCCCCGGCGTCCAACGCGGTGTGGGCCGAGCGGAATATCAGCCGCTACGCCACCATGCACCCCGCTGAGGACTGGGCGGAAACGTTCGCCCATTACCTCCACATCCACGACACGTTGCAAACCGCCCAAAGTTTCGGCCTGCTCGAGCCGGACGCCACGCCGGCTGCATCGCCCGACCCGTCGCCCGGTTCCCCCGACTCCGCACGCCCCGACCGGCCCTTCGGCGCCCTCGTCGACCGGTGGCTCACCTTGACCTATGCCATGAACCAGATCAATCGCTCGATGGGGCACGAAGACCTCTATCCCTTCGTGCTGGCGGCGCCGGTCATCCGCAAGTTGGCCTTCATCGACCATCTCGTGCGTCGCCGCCGAGGTTAAGCCGCCTCGATCTGGGTACCGCTTTGCACGGCACGACATAGGAGCTGACGTCGCCGCGACTCGAAGGGGGATGCGATGGCCCACGAGACCGCGACGACCATGGGTCGCACGAGGCGGCTCAGGGCGAGCGCAGGACGCAGACGGGCAACACGTCCAGGAGCGATCCGACGGGGATGGCGCGCTTGTCCGTCGACAACGACGATCCGGTGAAGATGTCGGTGAGGTCACCCGTGAGCCAACGCGGCATCCGTACCGACGTTCCCTCCCAGTAGTCGGTGCCCGTGGCGAAGCGGGAGGCTCCCACCCACCCCGCGGTGCGCAGCGGCAGCACCGCCAGTGCCCACGACCGCCCCCGCTGACGGGCCAAGGCGATGACGTGGCGGCGGCGGGGCCCGGTGATCTCCAGTCCCATGTAGCGACCGGCAGCGAACAGCTCGGGCTCGGCACCGCGCAACTCGAGCAGCGCGCGATTGACGTAGAGCTTGATCCGACCGTCGCTCCACCGGGCGCGCAGCTCGCTCAGTGCGGCGTGTCGTTCGTCGGACGGTGCGCTCGGGCTGGGCAACGAGTCGAGCAGCCGCTGGCGGATGGCGAAGTCCACCGGTCGACGATTGTCGGGATCGACCAGCGAGAAATCCCATAGCTCGGTCCCCTGGTAGAGGTCGGGGACCCCCGGCGCCAACGCCTTGAGCACGCAGAGCACCAACGAGTTGGTGGCCGCGGCAGGGCCAATGCGCCCTACCAGTCGGCTGACCTCGGCACAGAACCGGGTACCGGCGCGCCCGAGGAGCGCACCGACAAAGGCCTCCAACGCCCGCTCGTAACGAGGGTTGGGTTCGGTCCACGAGGTGTGCACCTTGGCCTCGCGAGCGGCCTTCTGGGCGTACGCCGCGATGCGCCGGCGCAGCTGGGCGACATCGGGCACGGCGTCGAGTGGCCAGACACCGACGATCGTCTGGTAGACGACGAGCTCGTCGTGGGCGTCGGGAGCGCCGCCGAGACGCTCGAGCAGGCTCCGGTGCCGTCGGCGCCAGCGCCGGACCAACGTCGACCACTCGTCGGGGACTTCGGAGAGCACGCTGAGCCGGGCCCGGACGTCCTCGCTGCGCTTGGAGTCGTGCGTCGAGGTGGCGTTGAGGGAGGCAGGGAACCGGCGGCGGCGCGTGGCCATCTGGCGGTGGAACTCGCTGGCGTCGAGCGCGGGAACGGCCGGGTCACCGCCCACCTCGGCGCCGACCAACAACCCGTCGAACCGGTAGGTGGCCGTGTCCTCGACGCCTTTGGCGGCCACCGCACCAGTCAACTGCTGCCAGCGACGGGCCAGCTCGAGCCAGCGGCCCGAGGGGTCTTCCTCGTTGTCCAGGCGCGCCCCGGCCAGCCCAGTCGCCACGGCGTGCAGGGCCCGAGCGCCCTCGGCGTCGAGGTGGACCTCAGCCCCTGCGCTCGCCCGATCGATGCGCCGCCGGTCAGCGGGGGTCGTGCCTTTCCCGTCGAGATAGGTCCGGTAGCCCTCTAGGTGAACGGTGAGCTCACGCAGGGCACGCCACAGGTCGGGCACGGCGAGGTCAGCGCCCGGGGTGGTCTCCTCGATCGCCGCCGCCGCCAGCCGGGCCAACCGGGCGAGCTCGGCGACGAAGAGCTGCCCGAGGACGTACCGGCGCGCGTCGCGGGCGATCTCGTCGAAGGATCGTCGCTCACCGGTGATCTGGCGGCCGAGGTCCTCGATCGAGGCCGCGCCGGCGGGATCGACCAAGAGGCCACCGGCCAGGTCGGCGAACTCGTAGCCGGTGGTCCCCTCGACCCTCCAGCCGGGCAACGCCTCGTCGCGAGCAAGGATCTTCTCCACGACGACGGTCGCCGGCTCGACCCGGCGCATGTCGAGGTCGGCGCGCAACGCGGCGAGGTACCCACCCGGATCACTGAGACCGTCGACGTGGTCGACGCGAACGCCGGCAATCCGGCGGTCGGCGGCCAGAGCGAGGATCAGCTCGTGCGTGGCGTCGTAGACGGCCCGGTCCTCCACCCGGACACCGACGAGCGAATCGACATCGAAGAAGCAGCGGTAATTGCGCTCGGAACGACCGGTACGCCAATACGCGAGCCGGTAGTGCTGTCGATCGAGCAAAGCGGCGACGTCGATGGGCAGAGGCGCGCGCCGGCCGCCGCCAGTTTTCGGGTCGAGCGGGGTCCGCTGACCGTCCCAGGCCAGCTCGCGCCCAGTGCCGGCACGCACCACGTCGAACACAGCGTGCTCGAGCACCGCTCGCAGCGGAGCAGTCAGGATGGCGAGCAGCACGCGCCCACCGTGCGCCGACCAGTCGACATCGAAGTACGGGGCGTAGGGCGAACTGCGACCTCGGCGCAAGAGGTCCCACCACCACCCGTTGGCCCGGTCGGTCGCCATGTGGTTGGGCACGATGTCGACCAGCAGTCGCATGTCGTGCGCGGCGAGCGCGTCGAGCAACTGCTCGAGCTCAGCCCGCGTCCCGAGGGCGGGGTCGAGTCGGCGAGGATCGACGACGTCATAGCCGTGCGTGGTGCCCGGTACGGCTGCCCAGATCGGCGAGAGGTAGAGCGTCTGAACACCAAGCTGGGCGAGATACCCGACGAGCGCCCTGGCCCCGGCGAACCCGACGCCCTGCACCTGCAATCGGTAGGTCGACCCCAGGGGCACCGGCGCCGCCGCCCTGCTCACCCCTCGATGCGCTCGGTGTGGCGCAGCATGAAACTCGAGTGGGCAGCGAGGTTGACGGCCTCGTTGCGGACCTCGCGGCTCCACGATGCTGTGCGGGCCGTGTTGAGCACCTCCTGCCAACGCCCGGGCCATTCGAGGCGAGGCAACGTGTACGAGCGCGAGCGGGTGCCGGCGTTGAGCAGCAGCAGGACGGTGTCACCGCGCGCGGCGCGACCTCGGCTGTCCACCTCGTCGGCGGCACGACCGACCATCAGCATGCCGATGGTGCGGGTTTCGGGGTCGGACCACTCGGCGTCGGTCATCTCCTGGCCGTCGGGACGCACCCAGGTGACATCCTTGGTGTGGGTCCCCGGAAGGGCTTGGCCAGAGAAGAAGTCGCGCCGGCGCAGGACGGGGTTGCTGTGCATGACGCCGACGAGCTCACGCACGAAGTTGGCGAGCTGGAGCTCATCCTCGTCGAGATCCCAGCGGTACCAGCTGATGTCGTTGTCCTGGCAGTAGGCGTTGTTGTTGCCCCACTGGGTCCGGCCGATCTCGTCGCCCCCGAGCAGCATCCGCACCCCCTGGGAGAACATGAGCGTGGTCAGCAGGTTGCGCTTCATCCGGTCTCGCAGTCGCTGGATCCGCACGTTGTCGGTGGGGCCCTCGACGCCCCAGTTCCGGCTGTAGTTCTCGTCGGTCCCGTCCCGGCTGCCCTCACCGTTGGCCTCGTTGTGCTTGCGCTCGTAGGTGACCAGATCCTCAAGGGTGAACCCGTCGTGACAGGTCACGAAGTTCACGCTGGCGTACGTGCGCCGGCCGCTCGGGGCGTAGATGTCGCTCGACGCGGCCAACCGAGAGGCGAGCTCGGGGACCTGACCCGGATCCCCCCGCCAGAAGCGCCGTACGCAGTCGCGAAAGGCTCCGTTCCACTCCGACCATCCGGGCGGGAAGCGGCCGAGCTGGTACCCGTCGGGGCCGACGTCCCAGGGCTCGGCGATCAATTTGACCTTGGAGAGCACGGGGTCCTGCTGGAGGATCTCGAAAAAGGCACTGGGCTGGCCGACCTCGGGGCCCCGGGCGAGCACGGGCGCCAGGTCGAACCGGAAGCCGTCGACGTGCATGTCGGTCACCCAGTAGCGCAGGCTGTCGGTGAGCAGGGCCATGGCGCGCGGATGGACGATGTTGAGGCTGTTGCCGGTACCGGTGAAGTCGAGGCAGTAGCGCGGCTCGCCCGGCAGGCTGCGGTAGTACACGGCGTTGTCGATGCCGCGCAGCGACAGGGTGGGTCCGAGGTGATTGCCCTCGCCGGTGTGGTTGTAGACCACGTCGAGGATGACCTCGAGCCCCGCCCGGTGCAGCGTGCGCACCATGGACTTGAACTCGGTGACTTGCTGGCCGAGTCCACCGGTCGCGTAGCCGACGTGGGGCGCGAGGAAGGCGATCGAGTTGTATCCCCAGTAGTTGGTCAGTCCCCGCTCGACGAGATGGCGCTCGGCCACGAAGTGGTGGACCGGCATCAACTCGATCGCCGTCACGCCGAGACCGACCAGGTGGTCCACGATCGGGTCCGAGGCCAATGCCAAGTACGTGCCCCGCAGCGCGTCAGGTACCCCCGGATGCCGCATCGTCATGCCGCGAACGTGCGCCTCGTAGATGACCGTCCGGTTCCATGGCGTGTTGGGGGACCGGTCGTCGCCCCAGGTGAAGGCCGGATCCACGACGACACATTTGGGCATGGCCGCCGCGGAATCCCGCGGATCGCGCGACAGGTCCTCCGCCCGATCGCCGATGATGTAGCCGAACAGGTCGTCGCTCCACCGGATCGGACCGCTCACCGCCTTGGCGTAGGGGTCGATCAGCAGCTTGGCCGGGTTGAAGCGGTGGCCCTGCTCGGGCTCGTAGGGTCCGTCGACCCGGTAGCCGTACAAAGCGCCTGGCCGCACGTCGGGCAGGTACGCGTGCCAGACCCGGTCGGTCGCCTCGGGCATCACCACGCGGGCCGACGCCTCGCCCGCTGCCGCGTCGTCGAAGAACCAGAGCTCCACCGAACGCGCGTGCTCGGAAAACAGGGCGAAGTTGACCCCTTCCCCGTCCCACGTCGCACCGAGCGGGTGCGGGCTTCCGGGCCAGACCCTCACCTTCCTCCCTTCACGAGCCGACGCCTCCGGTCGAGTTCGGGGCAGTCTGCCAGGTCCCCGTCGGATCGGCCCAGCTCCCGGTCTGATACGCGCAGAACGCCCAGGGCCCGAGGACCAGTGATCCGGCCCGATCCAGCTGGTCGGGCGCTGGCGCCCCGACGTGGTCGCTCGAACCCGGGTGTCGGTACTCGATCGAGTCCAGCACCTTGCGCCACCCGCCGCGCTGGTCACGGCTGAGCGCGGACAACGTCGCCGCCGCCGGGGTGTGCGAGAGGTTGAAGAGTGCAGCCACGCTGCCCTCGTCGTGCTCGCGGACGACTTGGACCACGGTCCCCCACGCCTGGGCCCGCACCTGGGCCCGGGTGGAACGGGCAAACGCCGGATGGTCTCGACGAAGGGCCAGAATCGCCTGATAGATCCGCCACAGACGGGCGTGGTGCCCTTGATGGCGACGATCGCGTCGCAGGATGGCGGCCGCGAAGGTCGCCTCGGCCGCTGGATCGGGCGGCTCGCCACCCAACGCCACTGCAGCCATCTCTTGCGCGCGGCCTTGACGTACGGCGGCCAGGATCTCGGGATCCTCGTGGTCGACGAAGTAGGGGAACGGTGCGCTCTCGCCGTACTCCTCGCCCATGAAGAGCAAGGGAATGCCCGGCGCCAACAAGAGCACCGCGGCGGCGGCGGCCAGTCGCTCGACGTCGACGATGTTGGCCAGCCGGTCGCCCGCCGGCCGGTTACCCACCTGGTCGTGGTTTTGGGCGAACACGACCAGCTGTTCGGGCTCGAGCATCGCGGACGGCGCGCCGTGCCGGCGCCGGCGGAAGGTCGAGTATTCCCCTTGGTAGACGAACCCGTCGTCGATGGCCCGTGCCAAATCCGCGGTTCTGCCGAAGTCCGCGTAGTACCCGGCGCGTTCGCCGGTGAGCACCGCGTGGAGGGCGTGGTGGAAGTCGTCGTTCCACTGGGCGTCTATTCCGAGGCCACCAGCGGTCACCGGCGCGAGCGTCCGAGGGTCGTTGTCCGAGCTCTCGGCGATCAGCAAGCACGGACGCTCGAGGCGCGCGCCGAGCTCAGCGGCGTTCTGCGCCAACTCCGCGAGGAATGGCCGGGCTGTGTAGTCAACGATGCCGTGGATGGCGTCCAGACGCAGGGCGTCGACGTGAAAATCGACGAACCACTGGCGGGCGTTCTGCAGAAAGAACGCACGCACGTCGTCCGAGCCGGCGCCGTCGAAATTGACCGCCGCGCCCCATGGCGTCCGGTAGCGATCCGTGAGGTAGGGGCCGTACTCGGGCAACACGTCACCTTCGGGTCCCAGATGGTTGTAGACGACGTCGAGCACCACCGCGAGCTGTCGCTGGTGGCAGGCGTCAACGAACCGCTGCAGAGCACCCGGCCCCCCATAGGTGCTCTGGACGGCAAAGGGGAACACCCCGTCGTAGCCCCAATTGCGTGAGCCGGGGAACTGAGCGATCGGCATGGGTTCGACGGCATTCACGCCGAGCTCCACCAACTCGTCGAGCGCCCCGATCGCCGCGTCGAACGTGCCCTGGGGACTGAACGTCCCGACGTGAAACTCGTAGATGACGTATTGCCATAGCGCTCGGGCGTGGTAACCCGAGTCTTCCCAGCGGTAATCACCCAGATCGACCACTTCAGAGGGTCCGTGCACCCCTTCGGGCTGGCTCCTCGACGCGGGGTCCGCCAGCTCGCGCCCACCATCGAGGACGAACCGATAGCGCGACCCCGGGCCGCACTGCCCGACAACAACTGCGTGGTAGCCACCACCGATGGGTTCGAGGTCCTCGATGGCCGAAGTCGGACCAAGCAGCCGCACGCGCACCCGGTCCGAGCTCGGCGCCCACACGACAAAGCGCGTCCGATCGGCCTCGAGAGGCACGGCCCCAAGCGTGGGCCCATCGAGCTGCCATCGAGATCCGAGGGTCGACGCGACGCCCACACCGATCCCTGGACCGGTCGGGCTCACAGCCCGAAGAAGAGGCACGCGAGCGGGGGAAGGGTGAGCGTGAGGGTTCGGGGCCGCCCGTGCCAGGGCACCGGCTGTGCCTCGACACCGCCGAAGTTGCCCTGGCCGCTCCCGCCATAGTCGAGGGCGTCGCTGTTGAGCAGCTCGCGCCAGTGTCCCCCTTCGGGCACCCCCACCAGTACGTTGTGGCGAGGCACCGGAGTGAAGTTGCACACGACGAGCACTGGAGGATCGGTCGCGGCGCGGCGCAAAAAGCTCAGCACGCTGAGATCGGCCGCGTCCATCTGCACCCACTCGAACCCGGCGGGGTCGGTGTCCAGCTCATGCAACGCGGCCCGATCTCGGTACAGGCGATTGAGATCGCGCACCCACGCGCGGGTCCCGGCATGGGCCGGTCGGTCAAGCAGATCCCAGTCCAGACCTCGCCCGTGGTCCCACTCGCGCCACTGGGCGAGCTCAGACCCCATGAAGAGCAACTTCTTTCCGGGCTGCGCGTACTGGTAGCCGAAGAGCAGCCGGAGATTGGCGAACCTCTGCCAGTCGTCACCGGGCATCTTCTCGATGAGCGAACGCTTCCCGTGCACGACCTCGTCGTGGCTCAAGGGGAGCACAAAATTCTCGGTGAAGGCGTACACGGCGCGGAAGGTGAGCTGGCCATGGTCATAGCGCCGGTGGACCGGGTCGCGCGAGAAGTAGACCAGCGTGTCGTGCATCCAGCCCATGTCCCACTTGAGCCCGAAGCCCAGTCCTCCAGCGTCCACCGGGCGCGAGACCCCGGGCCATGCGGTCGACTCCTCGGCGACGACCTGCACGTCGGGATGATCGGCGTAGATGCCCGTATTGAGTTGGCGCAGAAAGGCCACCGCGTCGAGGTTCTCGCGACCCCCAAACTCGTTGGGAACCCACTCCCCGGGCCGGCGCGAATAGTCGAGGTAGAGCATGGAGGCCACTGCGTCGACCCGCAGCCCGTCGGCGTGGTAGGTCGACAACCAGTGCTCGGCTGAGGACGCGAGGAAGCTGCGCACCTCGTGCCGTCCGTAGTTGAAGATCAAGCTCCCCCAGTCAGGGTGGACCCCCAGCCGGGGATCGGCGTGCTCGTAGAGGTGGGTCCCGTCGAACTGCGCGAGCGCGAACGTGTCGGCGGGAAAGTGGGAGGGTACCCAATCAAGGATCACGCCGATCCCCGAGCGGTGCAACAGGTCGATGAGCGTCATGAGATCCTGGGGCGATCCGTACCGACTCGTAGGGGCGAACAAGCCGGTCACCTGGTAACCCCACGAGCCGTAAAAGGGATGCTCCATGAGGGGGAGGAACTCGACGTGAGTGAAGCCGGTGCGCTGCACGTGCTCGATCAATCGGGGCGCGACCTCGGCGTAACCCAACACCCGCGTCGGATCCTCAGGGTCGCGATACCAGCTCCCGAGGTGCATCTCGTAGATGCTCATCGGCGCGTTCAAGGCGTTGCGCGCCCCCGCGTCGCCATCCACTCGTCGTCGCCCCACAGATAGTTCAGGTCCCAGATGACCGAGCCGGTGCGGGGCGGCACCTCGGCCCACAGCGCGTAGGGGTCCGCCTTCTCGAGAAGCGAACCATCGGCGGCGGTGATGGCGAACTTGTAGACGTCGCCCACCGCCGCCTCGCGCACGACCGTCTCCCAGATTCCCGAGCGCCCCCGGGGCACGAGCTGATGACGAGTCGGATCCCACCCGTTGAAGTCCCCGATCACCGCGACCGCCCTGGCACTGGGGGCCCACACGGCAAAGAAGGTCCCCGCCGCCGCCCCAAGCACCCGGGCGCCCATCTTCTGCCCCAAGCGACGATGGGTCCCCTCGTTGAACCAGAACAGGTCGTCCTCGGACAACAGGCTGTGCGCGGTCACTTCCTCGCCGTTCACGCCGGGGCGCCCAGCAGATCCAACAGGCCCCGCGCCGGAACCTCGATCCAATCGGGCCGGTTGTTCAACTCGTAGCCGAGCTCGTAGACGGCCTTCTCCAACAGCGAGAACTCCAAGAGGGCCGCCAGCTGACCGAGATCGCTCGGCAAGAACCCGGCTTTGCCGGCCACGTCGAGGTACGAGGTCAAGAAGATGCGCGATACCCAGCGGTACCACTGGGTGAGCCACGATTCGAGCACGGCTGGCTCGACCGAGCCCACCGATCCGGGGAGGTCCCGACCGATTCGGCGGGCCGCCGCCCGCGAGGCGTAGTGCAGCGACCGCACCATCCCCGCCAAGTCGACCGTGGCCGGCCGCATGTGTCGTCGTTGGCCGAGTGAGCGGGCTGGCTCCCCTTCGAAGTCGATGATGACGAAGTCCTTGCCGGTCCAGAGCACCTGACCTAGGTGGTAGTCCCCGTGGCTTCGGATCCGTTGTGCCTCGATGGGCTGAGCGACGATGATCGCCAGACGCTCGATGATCTCGCCCTGGCGCGAGAGCACCTCATCGATCAGCGGCGAGCGCTCAGCGAGGATGTCCAGCTGTCGGAAGACTCGACGGGTGAGGCTGCCTGCGCCGTGGTAGAGCGCCCGGCGGTCCACGGCGGTCAGAGACTCCGGGACAAACGTCGGACTGGGATCTGCGGTGAGCACCAAGTGCAGCTCGGCTGTACGGCGTCCGAGCAAGGTGGCCCACTCGACGTGGGGACCGACGAGCAGATGGCCCGGCTCGAGGCGATGGTCGGTCGGGTCGAGCAGACCTGGAGGGGGTGGGACTCGCAACTCTTGCGCGGCCGGATGCGCGAGCACCTCCTCGAGACCGTGGGTCAGCGCGTCGACGACGTAGTTCCACCCGTCGCCCTCGTTCGGGACGAACTCCTCGGCGATCACCACCGTGGCCGGTGCGGTGCCCGAGACCTCCGAGCGGTACTCGACCGCGCCGGCGAGCGCCGGCGCGTGAGCGAAGTGCTGACGCGCCAGCGACTGACCGATTTCGACGGCGGGGTTGATCCCCTCCTCGAACCGTCGGATGAACTTCATGATGAGCCGGTCGCTGAGCGCCACCGAGCTGTTGGACTGGTCGGCGGCCAACGGCGTGGAGACGAAATCCGGGCCCAGTGCTGCCGCGAGGCCACGCACGACGCCGGTCGGCACCCCGGCCAACCGGCCCATCGGCCCGGGCATGCTCCGCCGGTGCGAGAGCAGCTCGAGCATGGCCCGCACGAACTGCGGCTCGTAGAGCGCGTCGAACAGCACCCCCGGGCCGCTCGCCGTCTGGAGATCGGCCATGATGGCTTCCGGTTGCCAGCGCGCCAGATCGTCGGCCTGCTCGCCGCTGGCGAAGGCAATGGGAAGCGTGTAGCGCTCAGGTCCCCCGTGATCGAGCTCGACCCGCACGATCGCGAAGTGCGCCAGGGTCCGTTGGCGCGGTCCGCTCCCCTCGGGCACCCTGACCGCGTCGATCAACTGCGCCGAGGTAACGGTCCCCGACTTCTGCCCGAACCACCGCCGCTGGACGATGTAACTCGGAAGAAAAGCCTCGAGCTCCCGCCGGGCGCTGCCCCGAAACACCGAGTCCCAGTCACCGGTCACGCGAATAAGCGGATGCTCTCGAGCCAGCTCGGAGGGCTCGGACTCGAGGGAGAACCAGTAGAAGCCGTGGGGACCGAGCGTGACGAAGTACGGGAGGTCCCCGACCTTGGGAAACGGCATGTTCCCGAAGAGCTCGACCGGTGTCGCCCCCCGGAACTCGGAGAGGTCGAGCTCCACGCCCTGCGCGAAACGTGAGAGGTTGACCACCACCAGGATCCGCTCGTCGCCGTAACGCCGGATGAAGGCCAGCACCTTGCGATTGTCAGGTCGCAGGATCTCCAAGGACCCTCGGCCGAAGGCCACGTAGCGCTGCCGCAGACCGATCAGGCGCTTCATCCACCACAGCAGCGAGCTGGGGTTCTCCTCTTGCCCCTCGACGTTCACCGCTTGGAAGTGATATTCGGGATCGATCACCACTGGGAGGTACAGCTTCTGGGGGTTCGCCCGGGAGAAGCCCGCGTTGCGATCACCGTCCCACTGCATCGGTGTGCGCACGGCGTCGCGGTCGCCGAGGTAGATGTTGTCGCCCATACCGATCTCGTCGCCGTAGTAGATGATCGGGGTTCCGGGCAGCGACAGCAGCAAGCCGTTCATCATCTCGATGAGCTTGCGGTCGTTGCCGAGCAGCGGGGCGAGCCGGCGCCGGATCCCCATGTTGACCCGGGCCTGGGCGTCCTGGGCGTAGGCGCGGTACATGTAGTCCCGTTCCTCGTCGGTGACCATCTCGAGCGTCAGCTCGTCGTGGTTCCGCAAGAACAGGGCCCACTGGCAGTCGGGGGGAATCTGGGGTGTCTCGGTCAGGATGTCGACGATCGGGAACCGGTCTTCCTGCCGCGCTGCCATGAACATTCGAGGCATGAGGGGGAAATGGAATGCCATGTGGCAGGTCTTGCCCTCCGCCATGTACATGGCCGCGTCCTCGGGCCATTGGTTCGCCTCGGCCAGCAGCATGCGGTTCTCGAACCGGGCGTCGACGTGCGCCCGAAGGTCTCGCAAGAAGGCGAAGGTCTCCGGGAGGTTCTCACACGTGGTGCCCTCGCGGGCGTAGAGATACGGGACCGCGTCGAGCCGCAGGCCATCGACCCCCATGCCGAGCCAGAAGTCCACTGTGTCGAACATGGCGCGGCGCACGGCGGCGCTGTCGTAGTTGAGGCTGGGTTGGTGTGAATAGAAACGGTGCCAGTAGTACGCGTGGGCGACGGGGTCGAATGCCCAGTTCGACACCTCGAAGTCCTGAAAGATGACCCGAGCCTCGGGAAACCGGTCGGGCGTGTCGCTCCAGACGTAGAAGTCGCGCTCGACACTGCCCGGCACCGCCCGCCGAGCCCGCTGGAACCAGGGGTGCTCGTCGGAGGTGTGCGCCAGGACCAACTCGGTCACCACGCGCATCCCCCGGCGGTGCGCCTCGCGCAGGAAGCTGCGGAAATCGCGCAACGTCCCATACGACGGGTGGACATCTCGATAGTCCGAGATGTCGTACCCATCGTCGCGCAGGGGGGACGGATAGAAGGGCAGCAACCACAGCGCGGTCACCCCCAGGCCCTGAAGGTAGTCGAGCCGGTTGATCAGCCCCCGGAAGTCCCCGACGCCGTCGCCGTCACTGTCGCGGAACGCTCGCACGTGGATCTCGTAGAGGATGGCGTCCTGGTACCACTGCTCGCCGGCAGAACCGAACAATGTCGGCGTCGAGTGCACCCGCGGGGGTCGTCATCGAGGAATCGCCGCGCGCACTGCGGCACGGGGGCGCTCGAGCGAGAAGACGTGCGCCGGCGCCGCCGCGGGATCGAGGATCACGAAGTTGCGCGAACCCTCCCAGCGATAGTGGGCGTTGGTCAAAAGGTCGTGCATGACGTAGGGACGCCCGACCTCGACGTCGAGCTGGGAGATGTCGAGATGCACCCAACCCGACTGGGCGTGGAACGGGTCGAGGTTGACGACCACGACGATCGTGTCGGGCGCCTCGTCGTCCACTCGATGCCCGAACGCCGCGTCGTGGGGTGCGATCTTCGAGTAGGCGATGATCTGGTCGTTGTCCACCTGGTGGAAGGCGAGCGTGTCGTTGCGGTGCAGCGCCCGGTGGCGGCGACGAATCTCGTTCACCCGGCCCACCAGGTCAGCCAGGCTCTCGGCTTGCTCGAGGTCCCAGTGACGGACGGCGTACTTCTCCGAGTCGTGGTACTCCTCTGAGCCGGGCGATCGGGCGACGTGCTCTTGGAGCTCGAAGGGCGGCCCGTAGATCCCGTAGCTCGCCCCCAGCGTGGCCGCCAGCACGAGGCGCGCCATGAACGCGGGGCGGCCACCGATCTGGAGGAGCTCGGTGAGGATGTCCGGCGTGTTCGGCCAGAGGTTGGGGCGTAGGTAGTCGGCCACCTCGGACTGCGTCAGCTCGCGCAGGTAGGTCTCGAGCTCCCACTTCGAGTTCCGCCAGGCGAAGTAGGTGTAGGACTGGGAGAACCCCACCTTGGCCAGGTGCTCCATCACCCGGGGCCGAGTGAAGGCCTCGGACAGGAAGATCACCTCAGGGAACTGGGCCTTGACCGAGCCGATCAGCCATTGCCAGAACCTGAAGGGCTTGGTGTGCGGGTTGTCGACCCGGAATACGGTGATGCCGTGGCCGATCCAGTAGCGGACCACCTCGAGCAGCTCGTCCCAGAGGTCGCTCCGCGCATCGGTCTCAAAGTCGAGCGGGTAGATGTCCTCGTAGCGCTTGGGGGGGTTCTCGGCGTACCGGATGGATCCATCTGGACGGTGGCGAAACCATTCTGGGTGCTCGCCAACCCATGGGTGATCCGGCGAGGCCTGGAACGCCAAATCGAGGGCGATGTCGATGCCCAGCTCGGCTGCTTCGGCCACGAGCAGGTCCAGCTCGTCGATGCTTCCGAGCGCGGGGTCGATCGCGGTGTGCCCACCGCGCGGACCGCCAATGGCCCAAGGACTGCCCGGGTCGCTCGGACCGGCGCCCACCGTGCCGTCGGTGCCTTTGCGGTTGGTCGTCCCAATCGGGTGGATCGGGGGGAGGTAGAGCACGTCGATCCCCAGTCGCGCCAGGTAGGCCAACCGTCCGCGCACGTCGGTCAAGGTCCCCGCGCGGCTCGGATCGGGCGAGGTCGAGCGCGGGAACAGCTCGTACCACGAGCCGAACCGGGCCCGCAGTGGATCGACGACGACGAGCAAGGCGTCGGACTCCGCGGCGAGGCTCAGGTCAGGGTGGCGGGCGACCAGCTCCCCCAGCCAGTCCGAGTCGACCAACGCACCGAGGGTGCCGTCGCCCACCGGGTCGATCGGCCCCTCCACCGGGCCGGTCAACGCGCGCGCGTTGCGCAACTCGTCGGCGGCGAGGCGCAGCGCCCGGCGGTCTGCTCCGGTGGCACGCTCCGCCGCTCGCTCGAGCACCTCTGCCCCGACGACGAGCTCGAGCGAGAGGTCCTGCCCGGCCTCCTCTCGCCGATGGAGATCTCGCCGCCAGGTGCCAAACGCGTCGATCGCCGCCCGCACCGCAAAGCGGTAGTGGCCCAGGTTGCCCACGGGGAACGCACCCACCCATCGATCGTTGCCCGCGCCGCGCATCGGCGCAGCGGTCCACTCGGGCTCGGCGTGGAAGGCGTAGAGCAGGTCACAGCTGACCAGGTCGCTTCCGTCGGTGAACGCGTCGCATTCGACGTGGACCAGGTCTCCAACCGTCGCCTTGGCTGGGTAGCGACCACAATCGACCTGGGGCCGGATCCGAGCGATGACCGGCCGTACTCGTGCCCATCGGTCCGTCACCCGCAGGGCGTGGACGTTGGGGGTGCGAGGTTTGTCGTGGCTCCGTGCCAACGAGCCTTTCCCTGACGCTTTGGGCATGGACGGCGCCTCCTCGGATCCGCAACCTACCCGAGACGACCGCCCCCTCTGCCCACGGCCGCCCGGTCAGGCGCACGCTCAGCCGCCGCCTGCCGCGAGCACCACCGCGGTGGCTTGAGAAATACCCCAGGGTTCGGCGACCGCCGGTAGAAGCGGTGATGCCCGGCGCCCGCTTCTCGGCCGACGGCCAGCCCAATGAACCCCGAGGATGAAGAGCACCACGGCGAGGGTCCCCAAGACATGCGACGAGAACCCCATGACCCCGAACAAGAGCACGACAAACATGAGCGCTGAACTCCCCGTTCGTCGTCCCTTCGAGCCCGCGTTCAGAGGGGCGCATCTGAGCCAAGGTTGTGCCCGGCACCTCCGGCGCCAAACTCGAATGACGACCTCCCCCAAGCGATCGCGGGGGCCCTGCGGCGGAGCCCTGTGACCGGAGCGCTGCGACCGGAGCACTGCGACCGGAGCTGGCCGATGGGTTTGAGCAACCTCACTTGCGGGCACCCTGAGACTGCAGGGTCAATGCAGCCGCGACATCGACCGAGGGAGACCCAGATGGCCGCCATGACCGAATCATCCCCGGATCCGGTGTCCGAGGCGGTGGCGGCACTCAAAGAGGTCGCCGCGGCGTCGGCCGACGAGCTCGACGCGCTGCAGGACAACCTCACGACGATCCAATCACACCGGCGACGCGGCTGGTCGTGGCGGCACATCATCGCCACCGACGACATACCCAAGCCCTTGGTCAGCATCTCGGCCATCGTGGCAAGGCTCGCGCTCGCCGGCGGCGCGCTGCGTCGGGCGCTGGCACTGGCACTGCGCGAGGAAGGCATGCCGATCAAAGAGATCGCGTCGCGCTTCGAGGTCTCCCGCCAGCGGATCAGCGCGCTCGTGCGGCCGGGGCGCTCGGACTGAGCACGCCACCGTCGCAGGCCGCGGGCTCTACCCTCTGAGCGTTCGCCGTAACGTGCCGCTAGACGACGTTGTCGCGCAACAGATTGCCGCGCCGATCAGCGCGGGACCGCGCGGCTCAGCGCTCGAGGGCTCGCTCCAGCTGGGTCTTGGTCATCTTCGAGCGACCCTTCACGTCGCGCCGACGCGCCTCTTCGTACAGCTGGTCGCGGGTCCTACCACCCGGTCCGCGATGCGAGCGCAGGCCTCCTCGACGTCCCGAGGAGATGTCGTGCGTCGAGGTTCGACTGGACTGGCGCGCCTCACCCGCTCGGGCGCGCTCTTTGTTCACCGTGCGTGCGGCGATCTCCTCGGCCACTGCCTCCCGCTCGCCGCGCGCCTCGAGGCCCTCTTTGATGTGGTCGTATTGACGCTCTCGTTTTTCGCTCCATCCCTCTTGGGGCATCGTTCCGCTCCTTGTGGGTCGGCACTGACGGTCAACTGCGGGCTCGGCCACTGCGGGCTCGGTGACTTGGGGCTGGACGGTCGAGGTGCCTTCGGTACGCCTCCGAGAAGCATCGATCGCCTGAACGCCCGACACCGACGCAAAGAGATCGCCGAGCCGGGCGACCCGCTCGAACGTCTGGGTCGGAGCGAAGACGAGTCGACCGGCGTCGCCACTGCGTGCACAGGTCTCGACCTCTTCCCACGTCACCGGTGTCGACACCGTCGGCGTCGAGTTGGCGCGCAGCGAGTAGGGGGCAACCGTGGTCTTGGCGGCGTGGTTCTGGCTCCAATCGATCAGGACCTTGCCCGAGCGAAGATCGCGCCGCATGTTGGAGACCACCTGGCCCCCGTGCGCATCCTCGACCTCGCGCGCGATGACTCTGGCAAGGTAGCGGGTCTGCTCCCAGGGCCGGGACGGCTCGAGCGGCACGTAGAGCTGAAGGCCCTTGAGGCCGCTGGTTTTGGCGAACGCGCCGAGCCCTCGTTGCCCTAACACGTCCCGCACCCAGCAAGCCACCGTGCAGCACTCGACCACGCTGGCCGGCGGTCCCGGATCGAGGTCGAACACCATCAGGTCGGCGGGCCCGTAGCGGTCCTGCTCGAGCACCTTCCACATCGGGACGTGGAGCTCGAGGGCGGCAAGGTTGGCTGCCCACAGGAGCGTCGGGACGTCGCCAATGACCACCGCCTCGATGTGCGCGCCGCGCCGGCGGTCTTGGCGAGGCACGCGAACGGTACGCACCCAGTCGGGCTTGCTCTTGGGCGCGTTCTTCTCGAAGAATGAGGGACCCCCGACCCCGTCAGGAAAGCGTCGCAGCGTCACTGGGCGATCGGCCACGTGCGCGAGCAGTACCGGGGCGACGTCAAGGTAATAGGAGATCACTTGCGCCTTGGTGAAACCCACGTCCGGATAGAGCACCTTGTCGAGGTTGGACAACGACACGCGTCGCCCCTCGACTTCGGTCGCCGTTCTGGTGGCAGTCACCGCTCGCTCCTTGTCGCTCGGATCAGTGGGCGCGTCGAGGTCGTGGCTCAGCCCCGCGCCGACGCCTGTGCTCGAAACGTCGCGAACACCTCAGTGGCCGTTGCACAAAAAGCGTCCAGGTCGTCGGGTTTGCGGCTACTCACGAGGGTGTTCGGCCCGCTGGTGCACACCACAACTTCCTCATCCACCCAGTGGCCACCGGCATTGGCGATATCGGTCCGGAGGCTGGGCCACGACGTGATCCTCCGATCCCTGACCGCGTCGGCCTCGACCAGGCTCCACGGACCATGACAGATCACCGCCACCGGCTTGCCCGCCGCGACGAACGACGCCAGGAAGTTGACCGCCGGCACATCAAGGCGCAGCTGGTCAGCGTTGGCCACCCCCCCGGGAAGCACCACCGCGTCGACATCGCTCACGCTGAGCTCGTCCGTGCGCTGGTCCACCTCGAACCGGTCGGCCTTGTCGAGGTGGTGCATGGCCTGCACGATGCTCCCATTTGGCGCCACGAGCAGGGGACGCCCCCCAGCGTCGACCACCGCGTCCCAGGGGCGGGTGAGCTCGACCTGCTCCACACCCTCGTTGGCGACCATGAAGGCCACCCGTCGTCCGTTCAAATTTGCGGTCGCCATGCGCTACTCCCTCATTTCGCCGGGGGTTTCCGCCTCTCGGGCCACACCGTTGGGCGTACCCCCGATCCGTCTCGCCGAATCGCCTGGGCCCGCCCTGTGGCTCGTACCATGGGTCCTGGCACGAGTCCACTGTTGGTCGGGTAGGTCGGCCATCGCACCGGACCCCGCACTCGCCTCGCTCGCCGCGCTCCATGGTGTGCACCGCTCCTACGTCGGGGCCGACGGCGGCCGCCATCGCGTGGACCCCGACGTCGTGCGTGCCGTGCTCGGTGCCATGGGCGTGCTCGCTCGAACTCCCGCCGATGCGGCCCACTCGTTGGCCGAAGGTCGCCGAACAGCGGCCCGGGTGCCGCTCGATGCGGTGCTGACCGAGCGCGTAGGCGCAGCTCGAGCCTTCGGCGTGACGCTGCCTGCAGCTGTCGATCCTCACGACGCCTGGGTAAGCGTCGAGCCCGAGGAGGGCGGCCTGTGGCGCCAGCGCTTGAGCGTCCTCAGCACACGTCGAGGCATCGAACGGGAGGTCGACGGTCAGCGCCTCGCCGTTCACGGGATCACGCTGCGCCCCGGGCTCCGGCTCGCACCCGGGTACCACCGGGTCGTCGTCGAGGCCCCCGGGGTCGAGGGCGACGCCCTCATGATCGTCGCCCCGCCCTGCCACGTCCCTGAGCGGAGCTGGGGCGTCTTCCTTCCCCTCCACGCCGTGCGCACCGAAGCGGATTGGGGCATTGGCAGCTACCCCGATCTCGGGGCCTTGGCACAGTGGGTCCGCAGGTCGGGCGGGTCCCTGCTCGGGACGCTGCCGCTCTATCCGCTGCTCTCTCCGCCGGTGGCCGAGGATCCCGTGGACCCGAGCCCCTACCTGCCGGCCAGCCGATTGGCCTACAGCGAGCTGTACGTGGATCCCGCCGTGCAACCCGAGCTCGACCTGGCGCCCGACGCTCGCCGGGTGCTCGACGCGAGCGAGTTCACTCGCCGCCTCCTCGCCGCCCGGAAGGCACCGCTCGTGGACTACGAGTCGGTGGCCCGGTTGCGCCGAGAGGTGCTCGAGCCAATGGCCCACGCCCTGTTCGCCGTTCCCTCGGTCCGGCGTGAGCAGCTCGAGTCCTTCTTCACCGAGCACCCCGAGCTCAGCGCCTACGCCCGGTTCCGTGCCGCTCGAGAGTCCGGCCGTCAATGGTCCTCGGCGGACACCACCGCCGTGCCCTCAGGTGCCGAAGCCGCCGCTCTCGAGTATCACCTCTACACGCAATGGGCTGCCGCAGAGCAGTTGGCGGCGGCCAGTGCTTCGGGAGATCTCTACGTGGACCTGCCCATCGGCGTACACCCCGAAGGGTTCGACCCTCGCTGGGAGCCCGGGTCCTTCGTCGGCGGGGCTCAGGGTGGGGCGCCTCCCGACGACTTCCAACCCGGCGGTCAGAGCTGGGGGTTCTCCCCGTTGCACCCCGAGCACATCCGGACTAGCCGCTATCGCCTCCTCATCGCCACGCTGCGCCGGGCCCTGTCCCATGCGGCCTGCCTCCGGGTCGATCACGTGATGGGCCTGTACCGCCTCTACTGGGTGCCCGCCGGCTTCGATGCCCGCCACGGGACCTACGTCAGCTATCGCCACGAGGAGCTCCGCGCCCTCGTCGCGCTCGAAGCCCACCGCGCCGGCGCGGCCGTCGTCGGCGAGGACCTAGGAACGGTGCCCACCGCAGTGCGAAGGGGAATGGCAGCCGACCGGATGCTCCGCTCCTGGGTACTCCAGTTCGAGTCCTCCGTCGAGGATCCCTTGCCGTCACCTCCGGCTCGGGCACTCGCCTCGTGGGGAACCCACGACCTCCCTCACTTCACCGGATTCTTCTTGGGTGAGGACATCGACGACCGGGAGCGCTCGGGATCCATCAGCGCAGCGCAGGCGGCGGCGGCCCGGGACCAACGGCAGCGCTGGCGGGCATCATTGAGCGCAGCCCTGGGTGTCGGCCAGCCTCGTTCCGACGACGAGCCGGTCTCTGAGGAGGTTCTGGGCCTCGCCTACGCCTTGTGCATGACGTGGCTCGCGGCGAGCGACGCCGACGTGGTGATCGTCGACCTCGAGGACACCTGGGGCGAGCGCGAACCACAGAACCGCCCCGGCACCGGCCCCGAGGCGCGCAACTGGCGTCGGCGGGCGGCCTTCACCCTCTCGGAGCTGCCCAGCCACCCAAGGGTGGTCGCTGTGCTCGAAGGGGTGGACCGTGCCCGGCACTCGGGCACGCCACCGACACCTGCACGCTGAACGCGCCCACACGGTCCTCGTGGCTTCGAGGTCCGGGGCCAACGGCCGGGCGGCCCCCGACTTCAGCAGGCGGCGACGAGCTCCAGCGCGTTGTCACGCATGATGAGCCGCTGCTCGTCGTCCGCCAACATCGAGACGTACTTGGCGAAGTCTCCGGGGCGAGCGACGCCCTCGGGTGCGGCCAGTCCGAGCCGAAGACCACCCGGTCCGAGCCGATCGGCGCGGCCAGGGCCTGGGCGCCTTCTTCGGGGAACGGGGCGACGTAACAGTGCCGCTTGAACACCTCTGAGGGGTGCCCGACCAGCTCACCGTCGAAGGTTTGCACTCGCCGCTCGACCAGGTTCAAGCCTGCGTGGTCGAGCTCGTGCAAGCAGTAGCCGACCCACGCCGGGCGAGCTCGATGGAGGCCACCTTGACATCGGGGAAACAATTGAACGTCCCTCGAGGACCAGAGCCATCAGCGAGTCCATGACTGGCCGATGATACGGGAGCAGCGCGCCCCTGAGCATCTGTGAGTGCGTCTGATTGCTCACCGGCGGCTTGGACCACGCCTCACGGTAGAACTGGCTGTACGCAGCGGGAATGCCACCGTGCGCGTGGAAGATGGCCCCCAGGCGTTGCGCGTTGACCCGGGACCAGAACGGGTCGAAGTACGAGTCGGCCGGGAAGCGGCCGTACCACGGTCCGGGCGTCATGGTGATGAGCCGTGCGCCACGATGGCCCATTCGAGCTCGCGTACCGCACGATCCACCTCAGCCATCGCGATGAGCGGCGGACTGTAGATGCGATCGCCGTAATTGAAGCCCCACTCCTCGTCGACCCAGCTGTCGAACGCGCGGAACGTAGAGCATGTCCCAGTCGTTCACGAGCTGGTGCTCGACGGAATAGCCGATGGTCGGGTAGATGAAGACCCCGCGAGGTTCTGCTCATCCATGCAACCCACACGCTGGTCACGGTTCATGTAGGCCGGGTTGAGCGGCTCGAGCTCGCCGTCGCGCGAGCCGCTGGGCACCTGCCCGTGCTCGGGCGCCGTGAGCGTTTCGTGAAACGCCCGGGCTTGGCGATCGGATTGAACGTGGGATCGGGCGTGCCACCGTACGACCTCGTTGCCGAACAAGGTGCGACGCTTCTTGCCCTGCTCCCACCACTGCACGAAGCGCTTCACCCCCTCGGTGCCGTAACGGGTGGAGGCGTCTGCCTGCTCGTAGAAGTGATCGTCGGCGTCGACGTGGCGGTAGCTCATCGGTTCCCCCCTGGCCCGGCCCGGCCCACAGTGGATCCCGAGCCAACCCGATCAACGCGTTCCTCCGCCGTCACTCGGTCGCCCAGCCACGGCCCGACGGACACGGGTTCGTTGGCGCAGGTCTGGATGGAGGAGCTCCGGGTAGAGCTGTTAGGACGACGCCCGGAGGGACCTGGGTGCGAACGCCCAGGGAGCCAGTGTCTTGGGAACCGAGCTATCGATGCGCCAAAGGAGTACAAGAGCTGCATGAACTTGATCGAGCGGTCCGCGCGGCGCATCGACGCCGTTCAGCAAGGGCACTCGGTGCCGGCGTTCGCCTTCGCGGTGATCAAGAAATACGGCGATGACAACGGCGGGGTGCTCGTGAGCAACCTGGCCTGGTCCGGCGTCGCGTCGCTCTTCCCTTTGCTCCTGCTCCTCGTCACCATCCTGGGCCTCGTGCTGGCGGACAACCCGAGTGCACGGGCTGCGGTGTTGCACTCGACGCTGTCGCAGTTCCCGATCGTCGGGACCGAGCTCGGTGACAACATCCATGCGCTAAAACGCAGCTCGTCGATCGGGCTCGCTGTCGGCATCGTGGCGTTGATCTGGACCTCGACCGGGCTGGCACAGTCGGGCCTGTGGACGATGGAACAGGTGTGGAACCTTCCAGGCCCCGCGCGCCCCAGCTTCGTGGCCCGCCTGTGCCGGAGCGCGGGGTTCCTCGGGGTGCTGGGCCTCGGCGTCATCGTGTCGACCCTCCTGGCCAGCTTCGCCACCTTCGGTCGTCACAACCTGGCCCTCGGCGTGCTCGGGGTTGTGCTGGCCGTGGTCGTCAATGTGGTCATGTACGCCGCCGGGTTACGTCTGCTGACCCCCAAGGTGATCGAGACCCGCCGGCTGCTGCCCGGAGCGGGCGTTGGCGGCGTGGGTTGGACAATGCTGCAGGCGATCGGTGGCTACCTCGTCGGTCATCAATTGCGGGGCGCATCGGCCACCTATGGGACATTCGCCGCCATCCTCGGGCTGTTGTTCTGGGTCTACCTGGGGGCCGAGCTCAGCGTCTACGCAGCCGAGGTCAACGCGGTCTTGGCGCGGCGGCTGTGGCCTCGCGCCCTGGTCCAGCCGCCCCTCACCGAGGCCGACCAGCGATCGCTCACCCTGCACGCCGAGCAGACCCAGGTCCGTGCCGGACAGACCGTCACCTCGACGTTCGACGATCCGCCCATGTCGCAGCACGACTACCTGAACGAGGGCGACGAGCGCCCTCGACCCGACCCCGACGTCAACGAACGGGCTTCGACCTGAGCCTGCCTTTACGGCCATCGACTCGGCGTCCGATGTTTTGAGGTCGAGCCCGTTGGGGAACCTCCAATCGCAAGTGGACTGGAGGTACTGCACAATGACCGTGACAACCAGTTACCCGGGTGGCTACGTGCCAGCCCGGCCCCAGGCCGCCTCCCGTGTCGGTCTGGGGCGCATCGGGCTCGGTGGCGTAGGAGTGATCATGATGCTGGCGGCCGCCTGGGGGGCGATCGTGCCGTTCCTCGGCCCCGCGATCGGGTTCAGTGGCGACGGAACCGCCTCGTGGACCTGGAGCCTGACCCACGCCGTGCTGGGCCTGGTACCGGGCGCGATCGCCTTCGGGATCGGCCTGCTGCTGGTGGTCGAGGCCCCCAGCGTGGTCGTCGGACGAGGCAGAGCCAGTATCACCACAGCCGGCCTGGTTGCCGTGGCATGCGGCGCTTGGCTCGTGATCGGTCCCCTGGCCTGGGCCGTCATCGACAACACCCGGCCCTACTTCGTCGGTGCCGGGCCGTTGCGTGAGCTGGCCTACCAGGTCGGGTACGCCCTAGGACCCGGGATCATCGTGGTGGCGTGCGGGGCCTACGCCGTTGGCTGGGCCTCACGGCATCGCGAGGTGGCGCCTGCCATCGACGGTGTCGCTCCGGAGCCCCAACAGGTTGCCGCCCAACCGGTTGCCTCGCCCGCTCCCCCAGGGACGGTCCCACAACAGACTGTTCCCCAGCCGGCAACGGTGACCGAGCCGCCCCAGCAATTGATGGAGTGACCCAGCCGGGGACGCTTAGCGCCGTTGACACTGCCCTTGAGGGCGACTGGTAACACTGCCCTCGAGGGCTTGTGTTCGGACTCGCGGCATAACCCTTTAGCTGAGGTTAATGTAGATAGATCCCCTGTCGGACAGCTGACCAGGGGGTCGGGCTCGAGCCTCACCCGAACGCGTACAGACGGGCCCGGGTAGCCTTCGGGGGTGCGCCGATGGCTTCGCCTGGTGGTGCTCCTCGCGGTGGTCGCAGCCGCGTCGGCGTGGGCCAGCGGATGGCAGCGCGATACGTGGGGCGCTCGCCTTGGTACCTTCGGCTGGGGGCTTGTCGTGCTCGGGCTCGGGTTCGTCTCCCAACGCCGCTCGGCACTGAGCGGGTCGTCGATCGTCGTCCGCCCGACAGCGTGGGCCGCAGCCCAGGACCCGGCGGTCCGGCGTCGGGGCGCGTCAGTCTGGCTCACGATCTTCGTGGTCGCTGCCGCGTGGGACGTACTCGGGCTCCTCACGCCAGCCGACCAGCACCATCTCACCCTGAGCGCCATGGCGCTTGCCTACCAGCCTCTTCACGCCCTGTTGTTCGCCTACTGGCTGGCCGCCGGGTTCCTGTTGACCCGCGCCCCTCTGCGCCGCTAACCGCTGTGTGCGTCGCGTTCGCCCTCGGCGTCCAGCTACAGATGGCGTCGCCCCTGCCCGCGGTCGTCGTGGGTTCGAACAAGGCCGTGGGCCTGGCATTCTGGCTGGTGGTCATCGTCGCGCTCAGCACGCTCGAGTTGCTGGCCCGATGCACCCGGGTGCCCGTCCCCAGCTTCACTGACCTGGTGACGAGGTATCTGAGCCATCCCGCAGCCCGGGTTGGGGCCATCGCGCTCTGGCTTTTCGCCGGATGGCACCTCTTCTCGCACTGAGCCCCCTCGGGGGGCTGGGGTGATCCCGATGCCGGCCCGCCAGGCCAGACTGGTGGGCATGGGCACCTCGCGCGCTGCGATCTCCGAGATCCTCCTCGTGGTGGCCACGCTGGCCATCGCCCTGTGGAGCGCGCTCCCCGCGTCTGCGGTGGCAACACCCACCTTGGTGGTCGCCCCGTCCACCGCGCTCCACAACGACAGGGTGGTGAAGGTCATTGGCTCGGGATTCAAACCCCACGACCACGTGTTCTTGGTGGAGTGCCTCGCCAGCGCGACCGGACAGAGCCAATGCGACATCAACACGGCGACCCCGGCCACGATCACCGCCAAGGGCGTACTGCCGCGGACCAAGTTCACGGTGGTGAGCGGCAAGGTCGGCACTGGTCATTGCGGCACAGCTCTCTCGAACCTGAAAGCCTGCGTGATCAATGCCGGTAACGCCAACGGCGGCGATACCGCTTCGACGCCTATCACCTTCGCCCCACCCAAACGTGCCCGCTGACTGGGTCAATCCCCCGAAGGGGGACGCGACGCGCCTCTGTTGGTCATGTGCCGTCCCTCGAGCGCCAAGGCCCCGACGACGGGCGCCCCCACGCTGGCTCACTCATCTGATGGCCCAGTCATAGGAGTACTCGTGGCTCGGGTAGTCACCCGAAGCCACTTCCTGAGCGAAGGTCTGCACCGCGTCGCTGATCTCCTGACGAAGGTTCGCGTAACGCTTGGCGAACTTCGGTCGGGCGCCGGCGCTCAGGCCGAGCATCTCGGTGCTCACGAGGACCTGGCCATCGCAGTGGCGACCCGCGCCGATGCCGATCGTCGGGATCTCGAGGGCGGCCGTCACCCGTTGGGCCGCCTCGGACGGCACGGCCTCGAGAACCAGGGCGCATGCACCGGCCGCCTCGACCTGCTGTGCCTCGTCGAGCAGGCGCAGCACCGCGTCCTCAGTGCGCGCCTGGACCTTGTACCCACCCATGGCATGGATCGACTGGGGGGTCAGTCCGAGATGCCCCATAACCGGTATGCCCTTACTCGTGAGCGCCCTGATCAGTTCGACCTCGGGCCCTTCGAGCTTCACGACCGCCACGCCTCCCTCCTTGACGAGGCGCACGGCGTTCTCGACTCCCAGGGCAACAGATACCTCGTAGGACCCGAACGGCAGGTCACCGACTACCAGGGCGTCGCGCACCCCGCGCGACACCGCTTGGCTGTGGTGGATCATGGCGTCCATGGTCACCGGAATGGTGCTGTCATACCCCAGCACGAAGATGCCCAGCGTGTCGCCGATAAAGATGATCGGGATGCCCGCCTCGTCAAAGATCTGGGCACACTGGTAGTCGTAGCAGGTGAGCATCACGAACCGCTGACCCTCGTCCTTGAAGCGGCGAAGGTCCAGGACCGTCGTAGGCATCGTTGACTCCTTATGGTCTCGGGGCGCACGCCTCCAAGCCAGTCATTCCCTGCTGAATCTACCCGAGCGCCGCCTCCCCGTGGAGGTCAGGCGAAGTTGGTCAGGAAGCGGACGACTCCCCATCTCGGCGTCCGCTGACCGCTACCCGGTGCCCGCCTCCACCGAGTTGGCGCGGTCTGGCGCCACCGTCATGCCGCCGGCGAGCTCGGGACTAGGTCGTCCTGCCAGCGCGTACACCTGGGCGCCGTCGACGGTCTCCTGCATCAACAGGAGCTCGACCAGCCTGTCGAGGACGTCGCGGTGCTCGTTGAGCACGTCCACGGCACGGTTCTCCGCTTCACGGAGCAGCCGCGAGACCTCGGCGTCGATCGCCGCTTGGGTTTGCTCGGCGAACGGCCGGCTCGAGAATGCGCCACCGCCGTTGCCGAGGTAGACCGAGCCCCCAAGCGGGTAGCCAACGGGCCCGAGCGTGCGCGAGAGGCCGAACTCGCGCACCATCTTGATGGCGAGCTCGGTCGCCTTGGCCAGGTCGTTCGCTGCGCCGGTCGAACCGTGCCCGAACACCACCAGCTCGCTCGCCCGGCCCCCCAAAAAAACACCCAGCGTGTCGTAGAGGTAGTCCTCGCCATAGAGATGGCGCTCCACCAAGGGCAGTTGCTCGGTGACTCCCAGCGCCTGTCCCGCCGGCAGGATAGTGACCTTCGCGACCGGATCGGCCTTGTCCGAGTACGCAGCGACCAGCGCGTGGCCGGCCTCGTGGACGGCGACCGCCCGCTTCTCTTCGGGGAGGAGCACGTTCGACCCTTCGCGCCGCCCAAGGATGATGCGGTCACGAGCCTCCTCGAAGTCGGCCGCCGTCAGAACCTCGCGGTTGGCCCGGACGGCTGCGATCGCAGCCTCGTTCACCAAGTTGGCCAGATCCGCCCCGGAGAAGCCAGGCGTTCCCCGGGCGACCACCTCGAGGTCGACGCTCTCGTCGAGCCGCTTGCCGAGGCAGTGGACCCCCAAGATGGCGACCCGCTCGGTCAAGGTCGGGAGTGGAATGGTGATCTGGCGGTCGAAGCGGCCCGGCCGTAGCAGCGCCGGGTCGAGAATCTCGGGTCGGTTGGTGGCCGCCAGGACCACAATCCCCGTCGCCGGATCGAAGCCGTCCATCTCGGCCAGCAGCTGGTTGAGCGTCTGCTCGCGTTCATCGTTGGAGACGACCGCCCCGGTCCCGGAGCGACGTTGCCCGATCGCGTCGATCTCGTCGACGAAGATGATCGCCGGGGCGCGCTTGCGTGCCTCGTCGAACAGATCCCTCACCCGAGCGGCTCCTACCCCGACGAACAACTCGACGAAGCTCGATCCGGTCACCGAAAAGAAGGGGACCGACGCCTCACCGGCGACCGCCCGAGCCAGAAGGGTCTTGCCGGTCCCGGGCGGCCCGACCATCAGGACGCCTCGGGGTGGGGTCGCCCCGACCCGTGCGTAACGCTCGGGTTGCTGGAGGAAGTCGACGACCTCGCGGATCTCGAGCTTGGCCCCCTCGTAACCGGCCACATCCGCGAACGTCGTCTTCGGACGCTCCGCGTCGAACACCTTTGCCTTCGATCGCCCTACGCCGAGCGCGCCGCCCAACCGCCCCGCGGCCCCTTTGGACAGTCGCCACCAGACGTACCCCAGGATTAAGAACGGGGCGAGCAGGATCACCCACGAAATCACCTCGGAGCCGAACGAGGTGCCGGTCGTTTCCGCGGTGATCTGCACCCCAGCGTTCTGAAGCTCGTCGAGGAGGGATTGCCCCGCCTGCGGGGGGATCGCCGTCGTATAGCTCTTGCCGTCCGACAGGGTCCCCG
The DNA here is from genome assembly GCA_963794215.1 of uncultured Acidimicrobiaceae bacterium. GTDB lineage: Bacteria > Actinomycetota > Acidimicrobiia > Acidimicrobiales > RAAP-2 > DATKRB01. Next base: position 997,526 of record CAWCCQ010000001.1, read on the forward strand.
TCGCGCTGCCGCTGGGCTGGATGGTAACCGTTTTGACCTTGTGAGCAGAGACGTCGTGGAGAAACTGGGTGTAGTTGAGCGTGACTGGCGCCTGGCTCTGCGTGGTGGGCAGGACGAAGAAGAGCACGAAGAAGACGGCGAGGGCGATGAGCCACAGGAAATGGCGCCACGCGGGGGGCGGGGGCGCGACCGGGGTGCTCTTGTCGTTGGTCGGCGGAGCGGAGGCCTGCTTAGTCATCGGCGGTCGTCACCAGCGTAGGTGGTCCGCTCCTCTTTCGTGACCTCTACCAGGTCTGACTCGTTGCTGCGCGCCCCCCATCCAGTTGACCGCGCCTCTTGAGGCTCTGTCAGTCGGCCCTCGTTGTCGGGCGAAACCTTTGCGTGCTCAGTGCAGTCGACGTTGCCAGTCGCGCGGCACCCGGCCCGCCGGGCCCGGCACTGGCTGGTCGAGCGGATGATGCCGAGGTGTGGCGAGCGCGGGACCGTCGCGCATTTCCTCGGCGGCGAAATCCCAAAACCACTCCTCTCCCGGTTCGAAGCTGTGCATGACCGAATGGCCGGTGGCCCGCCAGTGAGCGGTGGCGTGCTGGCTCGGCGACGAGTCGCAGCAACCGATGTGGCCACACTTGGCACAGCGCCGCAGATGGAGCCACCATCCGTCGCTCGCCAGGCACTCGACACATCCGGTGCCACTGGGGGGAGCGGTGGGGTCGATCGAGTCGTCAGGCACGTCATCCTCCTCAGTCACGGGCCGAGCGGGTGAAGCCCGGCGCCATGACCACGTCGGCGGCCACGAGAATCCGCCACCGAGTCGCGACCCAGTCCGAGCAGGGTCTCATCGATTCCGGCGCGCAGGATGTCGAGCACGTTCTTCACCCCGGCCTCGCCATTGGCCGCCAGACCCCACAGGTACGCCCGCCCGACCATGACGGCCCGGGCCCCCAAGGCCAGGGCCTTGACGACATCACTTCCCCGCCGGATACCGCCGTCGAGAAGGACCTCTATCTGGCTGCCAACTGCGTCGACGACCGCGGGTAATGCCCGGATCGACCCGGGGGTCCCGTCGAGGTTGTTCCCGCCATGGTTGGACACCGAGATCGCGGTCGCCCCGATGTCCAGGGCGCGCCGGGCGTCATCAGGTCGTGAGACGCCCTTCACCATGAACGGACCGCCCCACTGCTGGCGCAACCACGCGATGTCGTCCCAGGTCGGGGGCGGGGTCTGCATCCACTCACCGTACGCGGCGAAGAAACCCGGCGCCTCTCCATCTGGCACGGCGAGATTCGGCGTCGTGAGCTCGGGCAGCTTGCCGCTGCGCACGTAGTCCCACAGCCACCGCGGCCGGACGATGACCTCGGGGGCGAACTTCGCCATGGTCGCCAGATCGAGTCGCTCGGGGATCGTCGGGCTTCCCCAGTCCCGCCGGGTGGCAAAGGTCCAGTCGAGCGTGACGATCAGCCCTTTCGCGCCGGCCCGACGGGCCCGCTCGGCGCGCTGCTCGAGGCGATCGCGAGAACCCGACCAGTACATCTGAAAGAACGTCTGGGGGTTGGCGGCGACCACATCCTCGATCGGCTTGCTAGCGAAGGAGCTCAATCCCATGGCCGTGCCCGCGCCCGCGGCTGCCCGGGCGACGGCCACCTCACCTTCGGGGTGGACTGCCTGCACGCCGGTGGGCGAGATGAGCACCGGCAACGAGATGTCCTGTCCGAGGACGCTCACGCCTTGGGCGCGCGATGGCGGCAAGTCGGCGATGTGGGGCCTGAAACCCAGCTCGCTGAACGCAGCCACGTTGTCACTGAGCGTAAGACCTTGCTCGGAGCCGGCCAGGACGGCGTCATAGACCGACCGCGGCAGCCGACGCTTCGCCCGGCGCTGTGCTTCGGCCACGGTCTCGAACCACTCGTTGGTGCTTGCCAAGGTCCCCTCCTCGTCGCCCGAGGGTACCTCGTCAGCAGACCACCACGTCGCTCCTGGTGAGGGTCTTCGTAGGCAGCTCAGACCGGCCAACGCCGCTCGGAGGCGTGGATGGCGGGAGGCTCTGGGGTGACCCATCGGAGCGACCCGTCGCGGGCGGCGTCGGGACGGTCCGCGCAACCGTCACGCGACGATCGCCGGACGTTTACCTCGGTGCGATACACCGGTGGGCGTGGTGCTGCAAGCGGTCTACGGCTGGCATCCGGACCCTTTCGGGGCGCACGAGCACCGCTACTTCAGCCAGGGCCGACCGACCAAGCTGGTGCGCGACGGTGCGCGCGAGTCCTACGACGAACCCCCGATCGCACCCAGCCACCTGCCGTCGTCAGCGGTGGCGTCGATCGCTGCTACTGGCGACCGCGTCGGACCGGAGAACGGTCTCACCCCGCGAGGCGTCTCCGACGGGCCCATGCAGACGCTCGGCCCGAACGCTCGACGCCGAGCGCGGCGGCGAGTAACCGTGTGCGGGTTGGCCCTGGTGCTCCTCGGAGCGCTCGTCGTCGGGGTAACGACCACTGGCCAGCCCACCAACGCACGCGTCGCAAGCGGCGAGTCGACATTGTCCGAGAGCTCGACGTCGCCAGGGAGCTCGACGTCGACAGGAGCATCGACAGCGTCGGCGTCCACATCGTCACCGGCGGCGGGCACGCTCCTTCGCCGCGTCAGCCGACCATCGGGATCACCGCTGAACCCCTCCGAGATCGTCCCCCAATCGGGCGAGGCCAGTCCTTCAACGACAGCGCAAGACGCAGCCTCACCACCGACGCCCGACGCGTCAGCGCCCGGAGCAGCTGGGCCCTCCGCCTCGGTGGCGGGTGCCAGCCCAACGTCGGGCAGCACGACGTCAGTCACCACACGGACCACGACGGCGCCGTCGGGCTCGAGCAGCACGACGTCGAGTACTGACCCCTTGCCGGTCACCGGCGGTGCGAGCAGCTGGTGGGCCCCGAGCGCATCGACCTCGGTGGCCTGGCAGTGGGAGCTCGACCATCCCCTGTCGGTCACGAGCTCGAGCGATCTCGGGTTGGGCGATACCACGGTGGGCGGGGCGGCAGCGCCCGCGCCGAGCATCTATGACATCGACGGCTTCGACAACGGGGCGGCGACGGTGGCCGCCCTGCACGCCCGGGGGGCCCACGTGATCTGTTACCTCGACGTGGGTACCTATGAGAACTGGCGGCCCGACGCTGCGTCGTTCCCCGCCGCCCTGCTCGGTGACTCCAACGGCTGGCCCGGCGAGCGGTGGCTCGACACCTCGCCGGCGGGGCCCGACTACGCCACCTTGCAGGCGATCATGACGGCGCGCTTCGAACTGTGCAAGAGCGAGGGCTACGACGCAGTCGAGCCCGACAACCTCGACGGATCGGAGAACACGACGGGGTTCTCGATCAGCGCGGCCCAGGGTGACCAGTACGCCGAGTGGGTGGCCAACGAGGTGCACGCCTTGGGCATGGGGGTAGCCCAGAAGAACTTCGAGGACCAGTCCTCGGTGCTCGAGCCCTACTTCGACTTCGTGATCGAAGAGCAGTGCTTCCAGTACGACGACTGCGCGGACCTTGCGCCCTACGTGGCCGCCCACAAGGCGGTGCTCGACATCGAGTACTCCGACCAAGGGGCCAACCCCGCCACCTTCTGTCCGGTGGTGCGTGCCGATGGCCTGAGCGGGGTGGAGTTCGACACCGCCCTCGACGGCGCCGTGCGGGTGCCCTGCGCCTGAGCACCTGCGGTGCTGCTCAGGACGGTGGGCGGGCCTCCTAGCTCCCGACTCGCTCGCTCCCTGTGATGGGTCGCTCGTCGCGCAACGCATGCGCGTGGCCCTCACAGCTGTAGACGTTCCACGCCATCCCGTTGCCATCGGTGTAGCGACCCTGCACCGTCACCCGCACCGGACAGGGCATGGAGTGTCCCGTCGCGTCAGGTCGGAGGATCATGCAAAAGCAACGTCGCGGCAGCAGGGTGAACGGGTCACTCAAGGCACTCGAGGCGGGCGACCGAGTGGACCACGATGCCATCGATCGCACGTTGGGGGGCAGGGCGCTCGGAAGCCCTCGGTCGCCCCAGTCCAGGTCCTGTCGCTCGTGACCCCGTCCGTCCATGGCCCGACCGCTCCTTTTCAGCCACAACGACTGTCGTTCCAGCCTGCAGGACAGCCACTGTGAGGCAAAAGAGGGTTTTCTTGGGGATATTGGAGCGTCCCCTGTTGAAAAGCGGTGGAGGAGAGCCCGAGATTTCGATCACGGCGGCAGCCGTCGCCTACCAACCAGCGGCCGCGATGATCGGAGCATTGAGGTGCTGCCCCGCCATGCCACCGTCGTTGGGGGCATCACCGTAGGGATACACCGTGCCGTTAGCGGAGGCGACCCAGTACCCCGCGCCGTCGGCTGTGGCGACGATGGACGCGGCCGGGTTGCCAGTACTGATCGCGCCCACCGGCGCGCCCTGGTTCGTTGCGTCCCCGTAGGGGGCGACGGCCCCGTTGGCGAACAGGATCCAGTACCCCTGACCGTCTGGCGTACGAACCGCGGAGGCGACCGACACGGTCTGGGGACCCGGCCCTCCGTAGTAGGCAGCGTCGCCGAACGCGTAGACATTCCCGGTGCTGGTGACCACCCAGTACCCGTTCCCACTGGCGTCAGGCATCACTGCCACCGCAACACCGGCACAGCCGCCGATGGCAGGACACGAACCGGCAAAGTGGGCGTCGCCGAAAGCGAAGACTCCTCCGTCGGCGCCGACCATAAAGTACCCACCCCCGTCGGTGGACGGGACCACGCCGACGATCGGGGCGTTCAGCTTCTTGCCGTTGCCAGGCGTACCGGCCGGAGCGATGCCGAGCCCGGGAATCGAGCCGTAGAAGCCGGCGTCCCCGAACGCGAACGTCCCACCGTCGGCCGCAACCAGCCAGTAGCCCTCGCGGTCCTCGGTGGGCGTGATGCCTACCACCGGCCGTTGCAAGTGCATCGATCCGGTCGAGCCGTAGAACTGGGCGGAGCCAAAAGCAAAGATGCCGCCGTCCGCACCGACCAGCCAGTACCCGTGGGCGGTCGGCGATCCATAAGCGATCGAGAACGAGGCGGTGCCATAGCTTCCCGGATACGCGATGACGGTGCCCTGGGCGTTTGCCATGACCACCGGCGTCAGATCTGCGGTGTCGACGAGCGCTCCATTGGCTTCCATCTCGCTGAAGGAGGCGGTCCCGAAGTCCGCCAGCGGCTGCACTTGGTTGGCCTGGTTGCTGGGCGCCTCCTCGATCCACTCCGCCGAGGTCGCCGGGCCGCTGTAGGACACGACCACCGACGCACGATTGCCCGACGTCTGGTCGCTAACGGCGATCGTCCACGTGCCCGGAACGTCCTCGGTGACCGACGCCTGCATCTCGTCACCCGGCGACACCGACCCGAGCACGATGGCGGTGGAAGGAAGAATCTCGTACCAGGCGTAGTAGCTCCCCGAGGAGTCCTGCTCGGTTCCCGTCTGGATGAGCGACGTGTTGGTGACGCCGTCGATCCCCACCCACGTCGAGGAGTACTTGGTGGGTGACGACGCCGACACCGCGGGAACGACCCAGCGCCCCGCGACCTGCGTGTACTGCGATCCGGTGTCGATCAGCCCCGACCAGTTGGTGGACTCCTCGACCGTCTCGGTGCCCGACACGCTCGGGCGACTCGCTCGCTGCCAGTGCGCCGGCTCGGAGGCGGGCTGCGACACCCCGAGCGTACGCGGGGACCCCCAGTGGGCGGCGGGCGACGCGCCGCGCACAGTGCTCGCCAGCGCCCCTTGCGCCAGGGCAAGTGACCCACCCACGACGACGGCAACGGTCACCAGCAAGCGCGCTGACCGTCCTGTCTGCGACATGTGTCCTCCGGGTGACGTCGGATGGAAGCACGGCGACATTGCTATCGCGAGCTCCGCCGCGAGGTCCCGCGCCTCGCCCAGGGAGCGAAAGCCTACGCTGCGCAGGCTCCTGGCCGGCAGCACCATCGCTGCCCGCCGCCAAGGGAGAGCCGGCCGGGGCGTCATACTCTTGTCGTGGAGGACCTGTGGCGGTGCCAACCGCTGCTCACCGCTCGGCCGACGTGTGACGACGATGCCGGCTGACCTGCGGGACCTGAGCAGGTGGCCCGTCGTGGTGGCGCCCATGTCGGGCGGACCGACGACGCCCGAACTGGTCGCCTCGGCAGCGCAAGCCGGTGCCCTGGGGTTCCTCGCGAGCGGCTACAAGACGGCCGCTGCAATGGACGCCGACCTGGCCGCCCTGCGGGCGATCTCGGGCGCAGCATTCGGAGTGAACCTGTTCGTCCCGCAACCCTCGACCGCCGATCCGGCGAGAGTGGCCGCATACATCGAGACACTCGACGCTGATGCCGGACGCCTGCGTACCGCACCGGGGTTGCCAGTGTGGGACGACGACGATTGGGGTGCGAAGATTGCCTCGCTGCTCGCCAACCCACCGGCGATCGTGAGCTTCACCTTCGGCTGTCCCTCCGACGCCGTCGTCGCCGAGTTCCACGCGCGCGACACGACGATCGTGATCACCGTGACGACGCCGGACGAAGCGATGCTCGCTGTGGCGGTTGGCGCGGACCTCCTCTGCGCCCAGGGCTTTGAGGCTGGCACGCATCGCGGGACCTTTGCCAACGCGGATCGCCTCGAACAGGACTTCGGCCTGTTGGCGCTCATCGGCGAGATCCAGAGAGTCACTGGCGTCCCGATCATCGCCGCCGGTGGTATCGCCGGGCCCCGCGAGGTGGCAGCGGTCTTCGCCGCCGGCGCTATCGCCGTCCAAGCGGGGACGGCGTTCCTCCGGTGCCCTGAGAGCGGCACCCGCCCCACCCACCGGGACGCGCTCGTGGACTCTCGCTACACGGGCACGGCCATCACTCGAGCCTTCACCGGCCGGCGTGCTAGGGGACTGGTCAACCAGTTCATGCTCGACCATCCCGACGCTCCCCCGGCCTACCCGGAGATCCACCATGTCACCCGCACGCTCAGGGCCGCTGCGGCTGCAGCCGACGATGCCGATCGGCTGAACCTGTGGGCGGGGCAGGGCTACCGCCGCGCCGCCGAGCTCCCCGCCGGCGACGTCGTCGAGCAGCTGGCACAGGGTCTGCCGCCCAGCAGCTGAGCGGACCCCGGCCTACGCGAGGAGGCTGCGGGCGATGACTACCCGCTGGATCTGATTGGTCCCTTCGTAGATCTGGGTCACCTTGGCGTCGCGCATGAACCGCTCGACCGGATGGGCCTCGGTGTACCCGTTGCCACCCAGGAGCTGCACGGCATCGATCGTCACGGCCATGGCCGTGTCAGACGCTAGGCACTTGGCCATAGCTCCCATCTGATTCAGCTCGCCATAGGGGTCGCCGGCGTCGAGGAGCGACATCGCTTCATAGACGAGCAGTCGGGCAGCCTGGGTCTTGGTCGCCATGTCCGCCACCATGAACTGGAGTCCCTGCAGATCGGCGAGCGGGCGACCGAACTGGATGCGATCGCGCAGGTACCGGCTCGAATAATCGATCGCACCCTGTGCGATCCCGACGGCCTGCGCACCGATGCTCGGGCGGGACCGGTCGAGCGTCCCCATGGCGATGTAGAAGCCCTGACCCTCGTCGCCGACGCGGTTCTGGGCCGGAACTCGCACGTCGCGGAAGATCACCTCCCCGGTCGGACTGCCACGAACGCCGAGCTTCGCCTCGAAGCGACCGAACTCCACGCCCCAGTCGCGCTCGACGACGAAACAGGAGATACCGCGGTGACCGGCGTCGGCATCGGTCTTCGCGAACACCGTGTAGATGTCGCTCACCCCGGCATTGGTGATCCAGCACTTGGTGCCATTGAGCACATAGGTGTCACCGTCGCGACGGGCTCTGGTGGACATGGCGGCCACGTCGGAGCCGGCGTCGGGCTCCGACAGGCAGTAACTGGCCTGCGAGGCCCCCGAGGCGATCCTCGGCACATAGCGCGTCCGGAGCTCTTCGGATCCCCAGTTGAGGACCGGCGTCATCCCCAATTTCGAGATGAGGACCGTCAACGATGTCGAGGCACAGACCCGGGCGATCTCCTCGACGAGGATGGCACAGGACAGGGCATCGGCACCATCGCCCCCGTACTCAGCCGGGTATTGCATCTTCACCCAACCGTTGGCCACGTAGGACGACCAGGCCTCGGCCGGAAATCTCGCCTCGCGGTCGACAATGGCGGACGTGGGCCCAACCTCAGCCTCCGCCCACGTCCGGATCGCCCGACGCAACGCGCGGTGTTCCTCGGTGATCACGTTCCCCTCCCTGGCCGGTGGGCGTCGACGACTCTGGTCACGGCAGCCGCGACCACCGCGTCTGGAGGTCGCGAGGTGACCGGCCCGAACCTAGCGGGCAGCTGGCCCATCGTGCCAAGGAGCGTGGGATTGGGCCGGCTGAGCTCGGGGCGCACCGGGTCCGCCGCCCACCTACCCTCGCTCTACACTCGCACCAAGCGGCGGGGAGGCGTGGTGCGCGGAGAGGTTGCCCGAACGATAAGAGCAGCACCAGCATTCGCCAGGTCCTTTGGGCGCACGAGGCACCCGAGCTCTTCGGTGACGCCGCCGAAGTCCCTCCCGCAGTCCAACGACCTCGCGGAGCGCCGCGTCAGGCGCGTGCCCCGCATCGAGGACCAACTGTGATGCCACCCGTCGAGTGCACCCCGAGGTGACGAACACTGCTGATCCTCGAGGCCCCCTCGTCGGCGTGCACGTCCTCGAGCTCGCAGGGATCGGCCCGGGGCCTTTCGGCGCCATGGTCCTCGCCGACCTCGGGGCCGATGTCGTGCGTGTCGACAGGATCGGGCGCAGCCTCGACTCCCCCTACGGCGGCCCCACGGACCCCGTCGCTCGGAGCCGTCGTTCGGTCGCCGTCGACCTACGCACCGAGGAGGGGGTCGGCGTGGTGCGCCGGCTGGCACAGCGCGCCGACGTGCTCGTGGACCCATTTCGCCCGGGCGTGCTCGAACGACGGGGTCTCGGGCCCGACGTGCTGTGTGCGCTCGAGCCCCGGCTCGTGTACGCCCGCATGACGGGGTGGGGACAGACGGGTCCCCTCGCCGGGCACGCTGGGCACGACATCAACTACATCGCCTTGACGGGCACGCTGCACGGCATCGGTCGTCCCGAGGCTCCCCCGACCCCACCGGCCAACTACCTCGCGGACTTCGGCGGTGGCGGGATGTTGCTGGCGGTCGGGATCCTCGCGGCTCTCCTCGAGCGCGAGCAGTCCGGGCGGGGCCAGGTGCTGGACGTGGCCATGGTGGACGGATCGGCGCTGCTGACCGCGTTCATCCGAGGCATGGTCGCTCGTGGCAGCTGGATCGACGAGCGGGGGCACAACTTCGTCGACGGCGGCTCGCACTACTACGACAGCTACGAGACCGCCGACGGAAGATTCGTCGCCATCGGGACCATCGAGCCGCAGTTCTATCACCGGCTCCTCGAGCTGCTCGGACTCGACGACGAGGCGGCACGGGTCGATTTCATGGACCGGCGGGCCTGGGCGGAGCTCAAACCCGTGGTCGCGGACATCTTCCGGACCAAGACCAGAGATGAGTGGTGCGCAGTGTTCGAACGCGAGACCGAAACGTGCTTCGCACCGGTCCTGACCCTCGACGAGGCGCCGGCACACCCGCACCTGCGCGCCCGCGAGACCTACATCGAGCTGGGCGGCCGCCAACAGCCCGCTCCTGCACCCCGCTTCAGCCGTAGCGCGCTCGGCCGTCCCAGCCTCGGGCGCGAGCACGGCGCCGACACCGATGCGGTCCTCGAGTCGGCCGGCTACAGCCCCGACGAGATCCTGCGCCTTCGCCAAGCGCACGCCGTCGGCTGAACGACGCGACTGACCAGACTCCGGGCTCCGGGCGCCTCATCGCGTGGGCTGACCGCAGGTCGGGGTCCGTCCGGTACGCCAACGCGCTGACGCCTGGCACCAAGAGGAGGCCCGCCATGACCGCGGCGCCCACGTTGAGCGTCGTCGTCGCCCCCAACCGATCGGACGCGGGCTCGGCCAACGCGTACCCGAGGGAGAGGAACAGCAGCGACCCGAACCAATCGTAGGCACTGACCCTCGAGAGGAGATGGGGCCGAATCTCGCGCTGCATGGTCGTGTCCCAGAGAGGACCGAACACCCGGCACCGCACCGGCAACGGCCGGCAACGGCCGATGCGGCCGATAGCGGAGCACCACAATACCCGAGCCGACACCGTTCGCCGCCAACACCGCGCCCCACGCGCCTGCCCCCCCAGGAGCCAAGTTGCGAGCGCACCCTGCGCCAACGCCCGGACCTCGCCGATGGCCAGCCCGCATCATGGCCGTTCCTAGTAGCCGGCGCGCGCTGCGCGCCAAGGCGCCGTCGTCATGAACCGTCTCGCTTGGTGAACCCCGTTCGCTACGCTCGGCGCGATGGCAACCCAACAAGCCCACGAGGACCAATTCGCCGGGGACGGCACCGGTGCCAGTGGAGTTCGCGGTGGCCTCGAACGACGCTGGGTGACGCTGATCGCTGTCTGCGGCGCCACCTTCATGCTGTTGGTCGACGTCACCATCGTGCAGGTCGCGCTGCCGACAATCCAACGCGAGCTCGGGGCCAGCTTCAGCGACGAGCAGTGGGTGATCGACGCGTACGCGTTGAGCTTGGCCACATTGATCCTGACGTGGGGATCGACCGCCGACCGCTTCGGCCGCAAGCGAATCTTCGTGGGTGGGCTGGTGGTGTTCACGGTGGCCTCCCTGCTGTGCGGTCTGGCCACAGGAGCAACGTTCCTGATCTGGGCCCGGGCTTTGCAGGGCGTCGGCGGGGCCGCGATGTTCGCCACCGGACTCGCCCTCATCGGTCAGGACTTCCGGGGTCCGGAGCTCGGGAAGGCCATCGCCGCTTGGGGAGCGACGGTCGGCGGGGCGGTGGCGGTGGGGCCACTGGTGGGCGGTCTCCTCACGAGCGGGCTCGGATGGCGCTGGATCTTCTTCGTCAACGTGCCGATCGGGATCGTGACGGCTTGGCTGTCACTGACGCGCATGGTCAACGTACGCGATCCGGGGGCGACGAGGCTCGACGTCGCCGGATTGGTCACCTTTTCGGGTTCGATGTTCTTGCTCGTGTTCGGTCTGATCCGTGGCAACGCCGACGGTTGGACGAGCTCGACCATCCTCACGCTGCTCGGCGGTGCAGCCCTGCTGATGGTCCTGTTCGTGCTGGTCGAGCTGCGGCAGGCACGGCCGATGTTCGATCTCTCGCTGTTTCGCAAGCCCTCGTTCACCGGAGTGTCGGTGGCGACCTTCGCGATCGGTGCGGGAATGTTCGCCATGTTTCCCTACCTCACGTTCTACCTACAGGACGATCTGGGCTTCTCCCCGCTCGGTGGGGGTCTGCGCCTGCTCCCCTCAACGGTCTTGTGCTTCGTGGTGCCACTGGCCTTCCGCTCGGTTGCCGATCGATTGGCGCCGAGGGTGGTGCTCGGTGTTGGCCTGGCTGTCACCGCGGCCGGCCTGGGAACGATGCTCGAGGTCGACCCCTCTTCGAGCTGGGTGGTGCTCATTCCCGGGCTGCTCCTGACCGGATTGGGCATCGGGCTCGCCAATCCCGCGATTGCCAGGATCGCGCTAGGCGTGGTTCCGCCCGAGCGCAGCGGCATGGCCTCAGGTATCAGCAACACCTTCCGCGTGGGCGGTTTGGCTACCGGTGTCGCCGCGCTGGGCGCGATCTTCCAGCAGCGGGTGGCCTCGTCACTGGCCGAGCAACTCCATCGTCCGGCGGCCCAGTTGGCCGCGTCGGTGGCTTCGGGGGGCGTCCGCGCCGCCGAAGCGGCCGGCGGTCGGAGCGTTGTCGGCCCGGCCCACACGGCATTCGTGTCGGGTCTCCACCTCATCCTTGGAGTGGGGACCGTGGTGGTGGCCATCGGGGCGGTCGCCGCCTTCACGCTGGTGCGCGCTCGGGACTTCACGGCACGCAACCAGGCGCTCGACGCCGCGCCGTCACCCGCCCAGGACGACGTGGCCTCCGACGCCACCGCCACGTGACCCAGGCGACCTGACGAGACTCGGTTCGAGGCCCGGTGGTGGGACGAGCAGATAACGTTGCGACGCACTCGACAACAGCCGAACGGGAGTGGTCATGGACAAGGACCTCGTGTCCCAAGTAGTCGAGGTTGCCCAGCGCGTCGTGGCCAGCGGCGCGATCTCGGCGAACGGTCATGGGAACGTCAGTCTCCGGGTTCCAGGTGCCGAGGAGATTTACTTCACGGCGGGACCCTCCCTTCGCGACCACCCGGCCTCTGCCGTCGTACGGATCGGGCTGGATGGCACGCTGCTCGAGGGCCAGCTACCGCCGGTCCAGGGCGCAGTGGTGGCGATGCACACCGCCATCTACCACGACCGCCCCGACGTGGGCTGTGTGCTGCACACGCACTCGCCCTATGCCACCGCCTACGCTGTAGCCCACCAGCCCATCGGCTGTTGGGTCGAGGCGCTCGCCATGTTCGGATTGTCCAGTGGCGTGCCGGTTGCCAGCTACGGGCCGCGCGGCTCGGCGCAAGCGGTGTCCAACATCCGCGCCGCGCTGGCGCCAGATGTGCCCGCGGTGCTCCTCGCCAACCATGGCGTGCTCGTGTTCGATCGAACGCCCGACCTGGCGATCCTGGTCGGAGGGATCGTCGAAGAGGCCGCGCAAGCCGGCATCAACGCCAGCAGCCTCGGCGGTCCCCAAGAGATTCCCTATGACCTTCGGGCGGCCGCCCTGCAGCGGGCCATGGTCTTCGAAGCCGAAGGCACTCTTCGCGCCTGACCTTTACAGCACCGCTCTGGACGGGCGGCCACACGGCCCTTGAGGCGACCGATGACGACCGGCCTGCCCCAGCCGCCCGAGTACGAGTACCGACCGATTGGCGTTCCACAGCGAGGGTGGTGTGCCACCAGACGGGCACCCCAGCTGGCCACCTTGGACCCGCAGGTGGAATCGACGAAGATGCCCCGAGGACCCAGGTCACAGACGCGGGTCTCATTGGCCTCCACGGAAGGGTTGGACGGTGAACAGGCTGGTTCTGCGCCTCGCGCACTACCGATTGCGATCTACGTTCAGACGTCGTTGGGGCGGGTACCTGACGCTGATCCTGTTCGTTGGCCTGGCCGGCGGTCTGGCCATGGGTTCGCTCGCGGCGGCTCGACGCACCCAGTCCTCCTCTCCCCAGTACCTCCAAGCCACCGATCCCTTCGAGCTTTCGGGATTCACCGCGCAGTTCATCCCCGGTATCTACGGCGAGGGGTACAACCCGACGGTCATCGCCAAGATCGCGCACCTCAAACACGTCAGCGGGGTCGGGAGCGTCGTCGGGGTCAATGTCGCCCCAATCGAGCCGAGCGGCGCCATCAAGAATCCCGCGGTTGCCACGAGCATGACCTTCGTCGGCGCTCTGGCCAGCAGCTTCGGCGCCCACGGGGAAGGGGTAACCCTGATTGCGGGCCGATTGCCACGAGCGACGGCCGTCCACTCCTTCATCGTCGACGAGGCAGCGATGCAGAAGCTTCACCTGCATCTGGGGTCGACAATCACCTTTGGCGTCTTTACCAACGCCCAGACGCAGCTTCCCGGTATCGGTACCGCCGCGGTGCAGCCTGTCCGTCGGGTCACCGGCCGGCTGGTTGGGATCTTCACGACCCCTGAGCATCTGGTCGAAGATGATGTCGACGCATCGACCGGCAACGTGGTCTTCACCCCAGCCTTCACTGCTGACTTTCTGAAGTGCTGCACGGACTTCACGCTCACCGATGTCGCCGTGCGGGGAAACAGCGCGATCATCGCCCAGGTCGCCCGCCAAGCGCTGCAGCTTGTTCCGCGTGGGTCATCTCCCTTCACGGGTACCGCGGCCACCACCGCCAAAGCCGAGCGGGCGATCAAGCCCGAGTCGATCGCCCTCGGTGCATTCGGAGCCATCGTGGCCTTGGCCGCGCTGTTGATCGCGGGACAGCTCATCGGGCGCCACTATCGGCGCGGGGTCGGCGAGGCCGCCACGATGAGAGCGCTCGGTGCCGATCCCACGATGACGGCCGCCGAGGGGCTCCTCGGTGCCCTCGGCGCGATCGTCCTCGGCGCACTCCTGGCGGCGGCGGTCGCCGTTGCGCTTTCCCCCCTGGCGCCACTCGGGGGCGTCACCTTCGACTGGACGGTGCTCGGGGCCGGTGTCGCCGTCTTGGTGCTCACCCTCGGTGCCCTCTCCGTGGCGTTCGCATATCGTTACTCGCCACGCCGGATAGCCCAGAAGTCGGAGGCTATCCTCGAGACCAGTCCGCAATTCGTGTCGGGGGTGTCCACCGTGCTCCCCGGTCCCGCCCTCGTTGGCGTGCGGTTCGCGGTCGAGCCAGGTCGCCGCGTGGACACAGTTCCGGTTCGCTCAGTGATCTTCGGGGTTGTCCTAGCGATGATCGTGGTGATGTCCACCGTCATCTTCGGAGCCAGTCTCAACTCGCTGGTGTCCCATCCGAGCCTCTACGGTTGGAACTGGAATTTCGAGATCGACTCGGAGTTCGGAACCGGAAACATTCCCCAAGCACATGTCGCCACCCTCTTGGCGCGCGATCATGACGTCGCATCCTGGAGTGTCGCGTATTTCGAAACTCCGGTCATTGACGGGTTGGTCGTGCCGGTCGTTGGCCAGCGCCCCGGTGCCTCTGTCGCTCCCCCGACATTGACGGGGCACGGACTCGAGGGTTCGAACCAAATCGTCCTGGGGGCGGTGACCCTGGCCAGCCTGCACAAGCACATTGGTGACATGGTCACCGTACAAAGCGATGTCCCAGGAACCAAGCAGGTGCAAACCGCACACCTCCGGATTGTTGGTTCGGCAACGATGCCCACGATCGGACAGGGCACGTCGATCCATCTCGAGATGGGGACCGGCGCCGTCGTTCCGTACACGGTCATCCCCGTCAGACTCCGTGATCCCCCCACTCCGGACACGCCAGGGGGTCCCGATGCCATCTTCGTACGACTAAAGCCGGGCGTTCAGCCTGCGGCAGCTCTCCCGCAACTGCGCCGCATCGCCGCGGCAAGCGAAAATCTCGACAACGATGGCGTAGTGGTCGACTCGGTGGAACACCCCGCGGAGATCGTGAACTACAAGACGTTGGGGGCGACCCCCGCGGCCTTGGGAGCGGCGCTCGCTGCGGGCACCGCGATCGGGCTGGGACTGACCTTGGTCGCGTCGGTCCGTCGACGCCGACGGGACCTAGCACTGCTCAAGACGCTCGGCTTCACGAAACGACAGCTCGGCGTGGTCGTCGCCTGTCAGGCAACGGTGGCGGTCACTTTGGGCGTGCTGGTCGGGGTGCCGCTGGGTAGCGTGTCGGGCCGGTATCTGTGGAATCTGTTCGCCAACGACATCCACGCAGTCCCTGCCCCCGACGTATCGGCCCTCGCCGTTGGCCTCATCGCACTGGGCGCCGTCGCCCTCGCCAACATCGTGGCGCTCATCCCCGGACAGATCGCCGCCCGAACGTCGATCGCGCCGCTGCTGCGGGCCGACTGAGCGTCACCGTCCCCGACGAGATCAGACTCCTGAAGGATGGCGGCGGCAACGTACCCATCGAGCACTGACGTCCACTCCTCCGAGTTGATCCCCGCCCACGTAAGCATTACGCGACGCGACGATGACCTAAGGGTGAAATACCGGTGACATTCTGGTGACACGCCAGTAGCCCAGAGGCGCCACCTGGCAACGGGGCAGCCATGCTCGTTGGATTTGCTCCCCCCGCCCAACAGCGGCGCAATTCTGAGCCCGATCAGCGATACCCTGGCTTTCGTGGCATTCAAGCTCGGCGTTAGTAGCCGACAGGTCGCCGCGCCTCCACGCGACGGGCATCACCTCGAGAGCGACGAGGCGCCGGTGGCTCCCAGCTCACCGCTGATCGCCGCGGCAACGGGTAGCTGGCGTTCCCCGATCCCGCCCACGTTGGCAGAGATCGACCGCATCTTCGTACAAGTTTTCGCCATGGTGGGCGAGGCAATAGCCGGCGCCACCCACGCATTGTTGACCGGTGATCGCGAGGCCGCCAAGCAACTGATGGAGCGCGATGCCACGGTCGACGTGCTCACGTTCAAGGTCGGGAGTTTGGCCGAGCGTCAGTTGCTGTCGGAGGGAATCGACGTCGGGGAACGCCGCGAATTGCTCGCGGTGCTGCGGATGCTGCCCGATCTCGAACGCAACGGCGATCTCGCCGCGCACATCGCGCGCCGCGCTGCCCGAGGCCTCGGGGCGGAGATGTCGTTGCGGAGCCGGGGACTGGTGGAGCGTATGGGCGAAGTGGCCGCCACCATCTGGCACAGCACCGCGGACGCATTCGCCGAGCGATCGGTCGCGGTAGCCAAGCATGTGGACGACCTCGACGACGAATTGGACGATCTGCACGTCACGCTCACCGCAGAGCTTGTGGCGGGCACGATGGCCGTACCGGTGGCCATCGAGCTCGCCATGATCGCCCGCTTCTACGAGCGCTTCGGCGACCACGCGGTCATTCTGGCCCGTCGCATGGTGGCGCTGGTCGGCGGAGGTCCCGAACCGGGGACCTCCGGCCCCGACTGAGGCTTGCCGTGTGCTCGGCGAGCCACTCGTCGGTTCTCTCGTCTGTCACGTCAGTTCAGCGTGCCCGCGCGGCGCGCTGCGCCGACATCTCTGGCGCAGCGCTCTAGCCCGCCGGGACGGGGCGGGACCGGACGGGTTGCCTACACGATGATCCCCGTATCCCTATAGCGGGCGATGTCGTCGGCGGCGTAACCCAGCTCGGAGAGAATCTCCTCGGAGTGCTCGCCGAAATCAGGGGCCCGAGGTGGATCGCCGGCTTCCTCGTCGAAGAGGATCGGCGGCACCGGCACCTTCAGGCCGCCGTCGGGGTAGTCCACGTGTCGAAGGAACCCGTTCGCAAGGACCTGGGGATCGGTGTACATCTCTTCGGGCGTCTGCACGGGCGACCACGCGCCCTTGGCAGTCACCAAGATCTGCTTCCACTCCTCGAGCGTCTTGTCGGCGAAGATCTCGTCGAGGAGCGCGGTCCCGGTGCTCGCGTGAGCCATCCGATCCGTCCCGTGCGCGAACCGCGGATCCGTTCCCAGATCCGGTCGGCCCAAGTGGTCGCAGAGGTCGACCCAGTCGCTGTCAGAGTCGCCCAGAAACAAGACGTTGAGGAACCGGTTGTCCTTCGTCTGGTACGTGTTCATGCTCGGCGGCGCCAGTGCGTGCCCCGGCGGCGGCGTTGCCCGTGTGAACACGCGTTCGGGTTGGCCCGGGAACTGGCGTGGGATGATCGCGGGGCCGTTGAACCACGTGGCCGTGCCCAGGAGCGATCCGTCAACGACAGGCGACTCGCCGGTGCGCTCGCGTTGGAGCAACGCGGCACAGATACCGCCGGCCAGCGTCATTCCTGACATTCCGTCGCCATGCCCGACCATGCCGGTCGGCCAGGTCGCGCCCGACACGTCCATCGTCGACTGCGCTAGCGACCCACGGCACCACCAAGTGATGCCGTCGTACCCGGGACGCTCACGTTCGGGACCCTTGGGGCCCTGGCCACTCCCCCGTGCGTAGATGATCCGGGGATTGATGGCACGAATGTCCTCGACGTCGATCCGCAGCTTCTTCCTCGTCGCGGGAAGATAGCTCGTGAGGAAGACGTCGGCCTCCGCGGCCAGTTTGTAGATGACCTCCCGCCCCTCTTCGGTGGACAGGTTCAGCGCGATCGAACGCTTTCCCCGGCTGTAGTGCTTGAAGAACCAGCTGGCTCCTCCCGGTTCGAGCGTCCCCCCGAGCAGGCGCATGGGATCGGGGGCCGTCGGGCTCTCGACCTTCACGACCTGGGCACCCCAATGGGCGAGCACCCCACCCGCCGACGGCACAAATGCCCACGCCGTGACGTCGACAACCTTGATCCCCTCGAGCACGTTCATCAACGCTCCCTTGTAAATCGTTGGGCGAATAATCGGTGATGCATTGAGTGATGCAATTGTCGATGCGGTGGATACGGCGCACCGAGTCTGGCATACCGTGCACACCGACAGCTCGGGTGCGCGATGTTCAGCGCGCCAGGTGCGCCTAGGTTCTCGCGTCGCTGTTGGTATCGGCAACGACGACGGCCCACGCGCGCAGGCGCCGCCAGAGATGTTCTCTGGTCGGGGCGAAGTTGTGCATGTGCGCCATCTTCGAGAACACGCAGACCGTGACGTCGTGCGAGCTCCGATAGGCAGAGGGCTCGGACCATGGGTCGCCCACGACGTCGATCTCGCCACACGCCACGAGCACCGGCGCACCGATGCCCGCGGCTTCGACGGCAACCACGCCAGGTTCGAGCGGGTTGCGCACAGCGACTGCCGGGCCGCCTGGCGCGTTGTTCGCGCCCCACGCTTTCGTCGACCCCATGGTCCCTGCCGGTCGTGCCATGTCCATGACGACGAGGTCGGCGGGCTCGTCGTCATGGTGGAACCAACGCCGCATCGGGTGGTCCATGCCGTCCCCGGCGGTACCGGACGCGACGGCCGCGAGATCGACGTCGGGAGGCCACGGGGGCAGCGTCTGGATACCACTCCAACCGAGCATGGCGACTGCGTCAAAGACGGGGTCCGCCGATTGCCCGATAGTCAGCACGAAGCCCCCGTAGGACTGGCCCAGCCCTATCGCGCACGCCGGTTGGACCGGGCCGTAGTCCGGGTGAAGTTCCCCAGTGCTCAGGCGCCGCAGCGCCTCCCGTGCGGCGGCGGCGTTGGCCCGGCCCACAGCTTCGAAGTCGAGGGCTTCAGTTGGCACATCACTGTCCCCGACTCCGAGGTGATCGCAGCAGACGAAGATGTCCCCCGCAACCGCATGGAATTCCGCCTGACTGTAGCCGTCATAACCCTGGGGTTGCAGGTCGTAATAGTGGCGGCTGTATCCGCCGCCGGGGTACCCGAAATAGACGACCGGCCGCTCGGCAAGTCGGTCGGGATCGGCGAGCACGACCGTGACCGCTACGTGGAGATCCTCACCACTCGGCACCGCCGCGCCGACATCGAGCCTCAGGTCGACTCGCCGCACGACGTCCCTCGACTTCTCGGTGTCACTCACCCGCCCCGTCCTTCGCCTGGGCCGCTCGGGCCGCTTGGACCAGTTCGAAGATCTCGTTGGGCCCGAGCGGCGTCTTGGTCACTCGGACACCCAAGTGGGCAAGCGCGTCCCCGATCGCGTTGGCCACCGCCGCGTGGGAACCGATCGCACCGCCTTCCCCCACCCCCTTGTACCCGCCAGGGTTGCTCGACGACGGCGTCTCGAGGTGCTCGATCTCGATCATCGGAATGTCGGTGCTCGTCGGAAGCAGGTAGTCCATGAAAGTGGTGGTGAGCGGGTTCCCATTCTCGTCGTAGACGAACTCTTCGAGCAGGACTCCCCCGATCCCTTGGACCACGCCTCCGCTGACCTGTCCGTCCACGATCATGGGGTTGATCATCCGCCCACAGTCCTCGCTCACGATGTAGCGCAGGATGCGGGTGAGGTACGTGCCGGGGTCGATCTCGACCACGCACAGGTGCGACGCGTTGGACCATGTGGTTGCCATGCTCGGCCGAAAGCGCGACGTGAACTCCAAGGTGGCGTCGACCTCCTCGGGCAATTCGCCGGCGCCGTAATACACCGCACGGGCCACGTCGGTCAGTCCCAAGGCACTCTGCGGCGACCCCTTCACCCCGATCACCCCGCCCGAGATGTCGAGGTCGTCGGCCGAGGCCTCCAGGAGGTGTGCGGCGACAGCGAGCACTCGCTGGCGGACACCGAGGCTCGCCTCGCGGGTGGCTCCTCCGGAGATCACCGCCGTCCGCGAGCCACCGGTGCCCGGGCCAAAGGGCGTGTGGGTCGTGCCCTGGACGACCGTGACCGTGTCGAACCCGACGCCGAGCGTGTCGGCCACGATCTGCGCCATGGTGGTCTCGATGCCTTGACCATGCGAGCTGGAGCCCAGTAGGACAGTGACCGCGCCGTCGGACTCCACCCGGACGGTGGCCGATTCCGTGCCGAGCGACCCACCCCGTCCACCGCTCGGCTCGACGTAGATGCTGGCCCCCAGCCCGAGCCAACGTCCCTCGGCACGCGCCGCCTCCTGCTCGCGACGGAACGCCGCGAAGTCCAAGGTGCTCAAGGCCAGCTCGAAGGTCTCCGCCGGGGTGATCTCGCTGAAGACCAACTGGCCCGGGGAGGTGTAGGGCAAGTCGGACGCGCTGAGGAGGTTCTTGCGACGTACCTCGATCGGGTCCAGCCCGATCTCATGCGCGGCGTAGTCGATCATCATCTCGCGGGCGGTGGTCTCGAACATCCATGGCCCCCGGTAGGCGCCCTTGCCCATGGTGTTGGTGAACAACATGCTCAAGGCGAACCCGAGGCGGGGAATTTTGTAGGGGCCGGTGAGCAGCGCCGTGTTCATGGCGGCCGGGACGATCGTGTACGCGCCGATATCGGACTTGTCCTCCACGCTGATCGCTTGGATGATCCCCTCGGCGTCGATGGCGATCCGCAAATCCCCGGTCTCGTTGCGCGCGTGCGAGGACGCCAGGAGGTTCTCCCGCCGGTCCTCGACCCACTTGATCGGCACGCCAAGCGCTCGGGTAGCGAGTGCGATGGCTGCCTCCTCGCGCCCGACGAACATCTTCTGACCGAAGCCGCCGCCCACGTCGCGCATGGAGACCGTCACCTTGGCTTGCGGGACGCGAAGGTAGTGGGCGAAAAACTCTTGGCACTGGTGCACCGCCTGGGTGGCCATGACCACCTCGAGCTCCCCTCGTCCCGGATGCCAGGACGCGACGATGCCTCGTCCCTCCATGGGCACGTTGATGTACCGGTGCGACACGATCGTGGCCGCCACCACGTGCGCCGCGGCCGCGAAGGCTTCCTCGAGGTCCGGGCTGAACGACATGAACGGCACTGAGGTCAAGATGTTGGACTGGGTCTCCGCGTTCACGATCGGTCGCTCGGGTTCGCCGGCCGACGTGTAGTCGAGCACCGGTTCGCGAACCTCGTACTCCACCTCGATGAGCTCGCACGCGTCCTCCGCCGCGTACCGGCTGTCGGCGACGACCAGCGCGACCGGATCGCCGACAAAACGAACGTCGTCGTTGGCGAGTGGCCGGAAGGGAAAGCTCGAGACGCCACCGATCATGGAGTGGAACACCTCGCCCTGGGCTGCTTCGAGCTCGGCGCCGGTGAAGACGGCCCGGACGCCAGGTGTCGAGGCCGCTGCGGCAACGTCGAGGCGCACGATCCGCCCGCTTGCGACGTTGCTCCGGAGGAAGGCCCCGTGCCACATGTTCGCCAGGACCACGTCGTCGACGTACTCGCCGTGGCCCGTCAGCAAGCGCAGGTCCTCCTTGCGCTCGATCGACTGGCCCACGAATCGGCCGGCGACGGGTGTAACGGTCATGGGCACGCCTCCTCAGGTATCCCGCCGGCAGCTTCGAAACGGCAGAGCACACTCTCGCGCAGGACGCCGCGTCGTGCCTGCGAGAGCGGCCTCATGGCTGCGAGCCCAGCGCCAGCGATGACCACCGCGCTACGATCGCCGCCGGCTGAGCCCGAGCACGGGCTCCGCCGGCTGGGCCCGTGCTCGGGCTGAGGAGGAACGGGAAGTGAAGCCTGCGGCGTTCGAATACGAGGCTCCCGAGAGTGTCGGTGCCGCCCTCGCGCTGCTGTCCGAGCTCGGCGACGAGGCCAAGGTCCTGGCCGGCGGGCAGAGCCTCGTGCCCATGCTCTCGCTCCGTCTCACTGCCTTTGGGTACCTGGTCGACATCGGCCCGCTCGAGGAGCTCCAGGGGATTGCGCGCCACGACGGCTACCTGCAAATCGGGGCAGCCACCCTGGACAGCACGGTCGGGCGGCACGACGAGGTAGCCGCCGCAGTGCCGCTCTTGCACAAGGTCACCCCGCTGATCGGGCACTTCCAGATCCGCAACCGGGGCACCATCGGGGGCTCAGTGGCCCACGCCGACCCTGCCGCCGAGTACCCGGCGGTGGTGCTCGCCCTCGACGCCGACATCGTGGCCACCCGGGCGTCGGGGACGCGGACCATTCGCGCAGCCGATTTCTTCGAGTCGACTTGGACGACGATGCTCGAGCCGGACGAGATCCTCACGGCCATCCGATTCCCGATCTGGAGCGGCCGCTGCGGCTTCGCCGTACACGAGCTGGCACGACGCCACGGCGACTTCGCCCTCACCGGAGCGGTGTGCGGCGTCGAGATCGACGAGGACCAACGCGTGGTCCGGTGCGCGATCGCGCTGCTCGGCATGGGCAGTACGCCCATCCGGGCAGCGTTGGCCGAGGAGGCCATCGTGGGCACCGCGCCGAGCGCCGCCGATCTCGAAGAGATTGGTCGCCTGGCGGTGAGCCTGACCGAGCCACCCGCCGACCTGCATGCCTCGAGCGAGTACCGCACACATGTCGGCGCCGAGATGGTGCGCCGAGCGTTGCATTCGGCACTGGAGGAGGCACGACGATGACCATTCGCGAGGTGGAGCTCGAAGTCAATGGCGAGCGACACCGAGGTTCGGTCGAGCCCCGAAAGACCCTGGCTGACTTCTTGCGCGAAGACTGCGCGCTGACGGGTACGCATCTCGGCTGCGAACACGGCGTGTGCGGCGCGTGCACCGTATTGCTCGATGGCCGCGCCGTGCGCTCGTGCCTGATGTTCGCCGTCCAGGCTCACGGGCACCAGGTCACGACCATCGAGGGCCTCGCCGGTCCCGATGGCGCCCTGAGCACGATGCAGGCGGAGTTCCGTGCCCACCACGGCCTGCAGTGCGGGTTTTGCACGCCCGGTTTCGTCGTGTCGGCCACCGCCCTCTTGGAGGAGAACCCGAGTCCGAGCGACGAGGAGATCCGAGAGGCGCTCTCGGGCAACTTGTGCCGGTGCACTGGTTACCAGGGCATTCTTCGGGCCGTTCACGCCGCGGCTGGGCAGCGAGCCGAGGCCCCCACCCGGGCGGGATGAAGCCTCTCACCGGCAAGGTCGCCGTCGTCACCGGAGGCTCGAGGAGCGTCGGCAAGGCAGTGGCACTCGAGCTCGCCGAGCTCGGGGCGTCGGTGGCCGTGACTGCCCGGACGGTCGAGCCGCGAGGCGACGACCTGGTCGGCACGGTGGGCGAGACCGCGGCGGCCATCGAGGCGGCCGGGTCTTTGGCACTCGCCGTCGGCGCCGATCTGCGCGAGCCGCGCGACGTCGAGCGCGTCATCTCGACCGTGCTCGACCAGTTTGGCAGGGTCGACATCCTGGTCAACAACGCCGCCGACACCGGGGACAACGTCTTTCGCGGCTTCTGGGAGACCACCCCCGAGGAGTGGTCCGCACAGTTACAGCTCAATCTGAATATGTACTACGCGCTCATGAAGGGCTTTGCCCCGAGCATGAAAGCGTCCGGGGGCGGTCTGATCGTCAACATGGGCTCCATGCAGGACGTCCCGCCAGGCCTCAGTGCCGGCAGTGGCCTCATGCCAGGCGGTCTGCGCCTGGGTGCCGCCTATCCCACCAGCAAGGTCGCCATCTACGCCATGTCCACGCTCCTCGCGCAAGAGCTAGCTCAGGACAACATCTGTGTCCTCACGCTCACCCCGGGAGGGGCGGCCAGCGAGATGCATTACCACCAGGCCAAGCGCATCGGGTGGACACCCAATCCCACCCCGCTGGCGATGCCGGCCAGGACCATCGGCTTCATCGCCACCTGCGAGAACCCAATGGTCTTTGCGGCCACGTTCGTCAACTCGGTGGCCTTCGCCCAAGAACAGGGGCTGGTCAGCATCGACAGCTGAGGTGCCGCTCCCCATCGGGACCGGCGGAGAGGTGTGGTGCATCGGCCTGTCGGGGGCAGCCCTGGGACGTCTCCTCGAGCACGTCGCGATGAGCACGTCGCGATGAGCACGTCGCGATGAGCACGTCGCGATGAGCACGTCGCGA
The DNA here is from genome assembly GCA_963794215.1 of uncultured Acidimicrobiaceae bacterium. Lineage (GTDB taxonomy): Bacteria > Actinomycetota > Acidimicrobiia > Acidimicrobiales > RAAP-2 > DATKRB01. Next base: position 1,021,461 of record CAWCCQ010000001.1, read on the forward strand.
TGAGCACGTCGCGATGAGCACGTCGCGACCGCCATCTATTGCGCGTCGTCACCCCCTGCGGCTATTGCCACCTCGGGTACTGACACATCGGGCAGCGCGGCAGCAACCACTGCCTCACCGCCCATCGTGGCAGCGGCGTCGCTGTCACGGATACGCAAGGCCACCAAGGCACCGGCGAGCGCCATGGCCGCCGCAGCGAGGAAGACCGGACGAAAGTCCGTCGGACTCGGGTTGAGCCCACGCCCCGAGCGCGACACGAGCACGGTCGTCAGCAGCGCGATACCGAGCGCCGCTGACGCCTGCTGGATGGCCGACGCCAGGGCGGTGGCTCGTCCGGTGTCCTCGGGCGAGATCGTGGCGAATCGAGCTGCCTGCTGGGAGATCAGCAGGTAGGCCATGCCGGTACCCATGCCGAACATGAACGCCCGAACCGTCCAGAGACTGGTGCCGCCGCCGAACAAGCCCGACGCCGCGACGAGGATCGCGGTGAGCCAGAGCAGGCCACCCACCTGGAGCCGCCGGGGCCCCACTCGCTGGTAGAGGCGCCCGGCGATCTGGGTGGAGACCAGGACGCCCAATGCCTCGGGGAACGTGGCGAGACCCGAGGCCAGCGGCGAGAGGTGGCGAGCCTCTTGGAGGTAGAGCGGCACGATGAACAACGTGCCCAAAAACGCACCGAACCCGACCACCCCGACGAGCGTGCAGTCGAGGTAGAGCCGGTTGCCGAGCAGCCGGAGGTCGAGCATCGGCTCGGCCACCCGCAGCTCGACGACCACCAGCGCCACCAGGAGCAGGATGCCGCCCCCGGCGGCCCCGAGCACCCGGGCCGAGCCCCAACCCTCGGTCGGACCCTGAGTGATGCCGTAGAGGAGCAGCGCCAAACCAGGGCCAGCCAGCAGGAATCCCGCCAGGTCGAACCGCCCCGTGGCCACTTCGTCCTGCTTGGCCAAGAACACCGCGCCGAAAGCGATGGCGACGAGGCCGACAGGCAGGTTGATGAGAAAGACCCAACGCCACGAGGCGTGCTGAACCAGGACCCCTCCGATGATCGGCCCGATCGCCGGCGCGACCGCGGTCGGGATGATCAGGATCTGGGAGGCTCTGGCCCGCCGTTCGGGCGGGAAGGTCCGGAAGAGCAGCGCCATCCCGACGGGTTGTAACATGCCGCCCCCGACCCCCTGGAACACCCGGGCTCCGATGAGCTCGGTCATCGAGCCTGCAGCGGCGCAGCACGCCGAGCCGATCGTGAACACGGCGATGGCGAACAGCAGCACGCGCTTAGCTCCGAATCGATCGCCGATCCATCCCGAGACGGGGATCCACGTGGCGAGGCTCAACAAGTAGGCCGTGGCCGTCCACGCCACCGTCGAGTTGGGCACGTCGAACTCGCGCCCGATGGTGGGAATGGCCACGTTGACCACTGTGATGTCCATGATGCTCATGAACATCGCGCTCACGAACACTGCGCCGACGATGACCTCGGGCCCCAGACGTTGGCGGGTCCGGGCAACTAGGGCGTTAGCCAACGATGCACACCTCCAAATCGGCTCGCCGCTCGACGAATGCGCTCACTGTACCCATCCACCAAGCCCGTATTGTCCGCCGGCGACGGCGAACGTCTCGCCCGACATGTACCGCGAGGCGTCGGAGCACAAGAAGAGGATGGGGTACGCGATGTCCTCGGGCGCACCCGCCTGGGCAAGCATCGGTTCCAGCGATCCCATTCGATCCCAGGCCCGCCGCGCTCCTTCGGATGCGATCAAACCCACCGCGATGCAGTTGACCCGAATGCCGTGCTGCCCCCATTCGAGGGCGACCGATCGGGTGAAGTTCTGCAGTCCCGCCTTGGCTGCTCCGTATGCGGCGAAGCCGGCGCCCCCGTTGAGTCCGACCGCCGACGAGATGTTGACGATGGCCCCCTGACCCTGGGCGATCATGTGCGCCCCCGCTTCTCGAGTGGCCAGGAAAGCAGAGCGCAGGTTGAGGCTGACCATGTTGTCCCAACGTTCCGAGGGGGTGTCGACCAGATCGAAGCGATAGCTCCCGCCCGAGTTGTTGACGAGGATGTCGACCCGGCCGTACTCCTCGATCGCTCGGGCCACCATGGCCTTGACCTGCTCCTCGTCGCGGACATCGGTCTGAACGGGCACACAGCGGCGCCCCGTGGCCGCGGTCACCTCGCCGGCAACGCGCTCGAGGTTGGCCATGGTCCGGCTGGCGATCAGGCACGACGCTCCGTGCGCTGCGAGGATCTTGGCGGTGGCCTCCCCGATGCCGGTACCACCGCCGGTGATGACCGCGACGCGGTCGGTGAGGTCGAAGGGATAATCAGCCATCGTCGCTCTCTCCTCTCCTTGCCGATCGGGCCCAGTGGCCCTCAGCTTCTTGCCGATCGGGCCTGGTGGCCCTCAGCTCCGCTCCTCCGCGGTGACCGCCGCGGCCCGCTCGCTGACCGACTCCGACGGACCCGCGGACGGCAGGGACGCCTCGACCTGCTCGGCGCCCGCCGCCGTTCTGGAGAGCACCAGGTAGACGACGGCCACCGACACCAGTCCGAGAATCCCGATGGTGGCCCCGACGAAATGGATGCCCTCCACAAACGCCGCACGCGCCAGCCTGGCGACCAACCCCTGGACCGAGGACAACGCGTGGGGGAGCGCGAGGGCCGAGGCGAGCGATCGCTGGGCGGTCGTGCTGGCCGACGCAGCAACCGTGCCCGCCAGGCTGTGGCTCAACGAGGACGCGTACCTGCCAGCGAGGAGCGAGCCGACGACCGCGACCCCGAGGGCCCCTCCGAGTTGTCGGGTCGCGCTCTGCGTGCCCGACGCCATCCCGGACTGCTCGGCCGGCACGGCGCTCATCACCATGGAGGTCGTACCTGCAACGAAGATTCCGACTCCCCCGCTCGACGCCATGAGCGTAAAGAAGACCGGCCAGTACGAACTGTGCACGCCGACCACGAGGAGCCCGACGGAGCTCAGGGTCATGACTGTCAGCCCCACAGGGATCACTGTGCGCGCACCCCACCGGCGGAAGGCTCGGGCACCGAGGGGCGAGAGGACGACCAGCAAGGCCGCTGAGGGCATGAGGGCCAGTCCCGCCTGAAACGCCGAGTACCCGAGGACGAGCTGGAGGTACTGCGTCACGGCAAACGAGATGCCGAAGCTGAAGAAGTACTGCATAGACACGACGAGACAGCCCACAGAGAAGTGCGGACGCCGGAACAACCTGACTTCGATGAGCGGGTGCTCGGCACGCAGCTCCCACAGGACGAACGCAACGACCAGGACAACCGAACCGACCAGACCGGCGACGACGGCCGGGCTGTGCCAGCCGCGATCAGGGCCCTCGATGAGCGAGCCGACCAGGCCGGCGGAGAACAGCACCGACAGGACGACCCCGAGCCAATCGACCGACACACCTCGACGCGCCGGGGTGTTGGGCACGGTGAGCCCGACCGCGAGAAACGCCGCAGCAGCAAAGGGCACGTTGGCGACGAACAGCGATCCCCACCAGAAATGCGAAAGCAGGATCCCAGCGGTGAGTGGTGCGATCACCGCGGCGGCCGACGCAGTGGCCGCCCACATCCCGATCGCCTTCCTCAGGGTGTCGGGCGTCGTGTAGATGTTGGTGAGGATCGACAGGGTCATGGGCATGACACAGGCCGCGCCCGCGCCCATCACACAGCGGGCGGCGATCAACTCGGCGGTGGTGTCTGCCAGCGCTGCGGGTATCGAGGCGACCCCGAACACGCCGAGGCCTACGAGAAGCGTCTGCTTGCGCCCGATGCGGTCGCCCAAGGAGCCCGCAGCCAACAAGAAGCCGGCGAACACCAAGGCATAGCCGTCGACGATCCACTCAAGCCCGGTCTCGCTCGCGTGGAGCTCCCGCGACAGCGTAGGTAGCCCGACGTTCAAGAAGGAGATATTGACGGTGACGACCGTCAGGCTGACGCAGACCGCAGCCAGCACCACGCCAGGGCTGTATCTCCTCGCCATCGCGCTCTTCTCCCCGTCGCGCCCCTGTCGTCCCCTCACCCCGGGGCCGAGCGTGTGCTCGGCGCGAACAACCGGTGCGGCGCTACAAGTTGTAGAGCTTGGCCGCGTTCTTCCAGACGATCTTCTGCTTGTCCTCGTCGGGAAGGCCCTGGAAGTGCTTGTCGACCACCTCGAGCGACTCGGGCCACGTCGAATCGGGGTGGGGGTAGTCACTCGCCCACATGACCGTCTCGACACCGAGCAAGTCGAGCGTGCGCATGCCTACCAGGTCGTCCTCGAAGGTAGCGTGGAACTGGGTCGCCCAGAAGGTGCTCGGCAGCTCCTTGATCATGCCCCGGTTGGGCCAGTTGTGCCGCCGGTACATGGTGTCGAGGCGCTCGAGGTAGTAGGAGATCCAGCCGATGCCCGCCTCGACGAGCACGATGTGCAGGTCGGGGTTCTGGGGAACCATGCCGCCCAGGATCCAGGTGCTGATCAGCTCGGCCATCACGATGGGCGGCAGCGACTGGAAGATGCCCTTGGCCGGGGTGGGGTCGGCGAGCTGGATGCCCTTGAGGCCCGGGCTGGCGTTGGTGTGCAAGCTGAGCGGCACGCCCGTGGCGGCGAAGGCCGCCCACAGCGGCGCGTACTGCTCCTCCCAGTAGGGAGCCAACTCGTACGAGGTCGGGTAGGTGGGCACAGTGGCGGCCTTGAATCCCATGCCGACCAAGCGCTCGAGCTCAGCAACCCCCTCGGCGGGGTCGAGGACCGGGATGATCCCGACGGGGATCAGCCGGTTGGGAGCCGCCTTGATCCAGTCCCCCAAGGCATTGTTGTAGGCCCGGAAACACGCCATGCGACTTTCGGCGTCGGGAAGTTGGTAGAAGAGGCCACCGTCGAACCCGAAGGTGCTCTGGCTGTAGAGGACCTCCGCCTCGACCCCGTCGGTGTCCTGGTCCTTGAGCCTGTCCTCGGCGACGTGGTCGCCCGGGCGCCCCTGGGCCGGCCAATCGCGCCCGGCCCGGTTGTTGGGCATGTTCAACGCGGCCACCGCGGCCTGAGCCTTGGCGATGATCTCTTCGAGCGCGGGGACGTGCTTCTTGTCCAGATGCTCAAGGAACGACTCGTCGGTGATCGTCACGTGCGAGTCAGCAGAGATAAGACGCTGCTTGGTCTCCGTCGCGCTCATGGTGCCCCCCTTTGGGCTTGGTGCGGATGAGCGCACGACCAGAGGTCGGCGTGCGCACCACTACCGTAGCCGGGACCGGCGTCCACGGCGTTGATCGATGTCCAAGCCCGAAGAGCTGAGCCAATGCCGGCCGTCGTCGACGGGAGCGGGACCGTTGCGCGCTAAGTCCTTGGTCGCCAGTCAGTCGTTCTTCGGTCAGCAGTCAGTCTTTGGTCATGAGCACGACACCAGAGAACGGGCCGACGGCGTTCGCCCACACCCCGACCTCGGCGTCGGGCACCTGGCGCTCCCCACACTCACCCCGCAGTTGGCGGACCGTCTCGATGCAGAAATTGGCTCCGTGTCGACGACCCACGTTGCAGGCCCCACCGTCGGTGTTAACCGGCAACGAGCCGTCGAGTCGCGTGTGACCCGCCTCGACGAAGGGCCCTGCTTCACCGAGCTTGCAGAACCCGAGGGCTTCGAGCCACTGGAACACGATGATGGTGAAGCCGTCGTAGAGCTGAGCGAAGTCGACATCGCCCGGCGTGAGATTCTGTACGGTTCCACAGCTCGTTGGCCGCGTGGAAGGGCGAGCTCTCGTTCATGTCGATCATGTCGAAGTCCATGTACTTGATCGAGGAGTACGCGGCGGCGTCCACCCAGACCGGCTTCTTGGCCCAGTCTCTGGCCCGATCGCCCGAGGTGTAGATCACCGCCGAGGCCGAGTCCACCGGATAGTCACAGTCCAAGAGCCGTACCGGCTTGGCGATGTAGCGCGTGCGCAGGTAGTCCTCCACGCTGATGCGCTCGCGCAACAGCGCGTCCTCGTTCAGCGAGGCGTTGTAACGCTGGGAGACGACGTGGGCGCCGAACTGCTCCTCGGTGGTTCCGTACACGTCCATATGGCGCTGGGCCGGGAAGGCGGCGATGGAGGGGATCATCCCGCCCACGGCGAAGCCGTAGGGCGCCGTGTAGGCCCGATCACCGATGGCGACGTCGGGCCCCCGTTCGGCGGTTTCGCGGATCACGTCAGCCGAGCTCGAGCGTTGATTGATGATGCGCACGGTGAGGACGGTGTGGGCGAAGCCCGAGCGGATGGCCGCGATCCCCTGCACGGCGGCCCCCACGTACGCCGGCGACGGGCTGGCTGCCGCGTACCAGTTGAGGGGCGAGATTCCCAACGTGTAGCCAAGGCCCATCGGCTCGATGACGTCGAGGCCAGCCGGCTCGGGTCCGGCCACGCCCCACAAGAGGGCCACGCCGTCGATGTCCGCCGGGGTCATCCCCGCATCGTCCATCGCCGCCTTGCAGGCCTGGATCGCCAGTTGCCACGAGGTGAGCCCGGTGCGGCGCCCCGTCGTCGAATACCCGACGCCCACAGCGGCGACCCGGTCGGTCACCTTCATGACGCGCTCGGGCCGCTCGGGCGGAAGAAGGGCAAGGTGAGGTCGTCGGTGACCTCTCGGAACACCACCTCCATGGCCAGCCCGCAGGTGAGATCCTCCTCAGCGGCTTCGATGCCGACTGGCAGGCGGACCCCGGCCTCTTCGTCGATCTCGACCACCCCGATCACGTAGGGAATCTTGTCGAGGAAGTAGGGATGGCCCGCCTGCATGATCACGCTGTAGGTGTACAGCGTCCCCCTTCCCGAAATTTCCTGCGGCGCGAGCTCCGTCGACCCACACCGATCGCAGATGGGCCGGGGATAGTGGACGAAGTGCCCACACCCCGAGCAGCGCAAGAGGCACAGGCGGTGCTCGTTGACCGCATCCCAGTAGAACTGGTGCATCGGGTGAGGCCCCGGGATGGGGGGCGACAACGTCCCGGCGGAATCGACGGTGGATTGGTTCGTCACGTGTCCCCCCTGACGCGCTTGTTGGCGCAGAGCACTACAGAGCCAACCACAAATGTAGCGCCGTGGCCCACGTCCGGCTCGGGCCTCGAGCCAGCCGCCGACCTGTTCGGGGGTATCGTCCGCCCCGCCGGATGGACACCAGCTGGCCAGAATAGCCAGCTGTTCAGGAGCCCGATACCGGGGTCCCGCTGTCAGGAACCTCGTTGCCGCAAAACGCCTTGCCGCTCGCCGGGTAGGGAACGAACTTCTTGTTCACGAACTGGTAGAAGAAGTCGCAGGCCTGCTTGGGCGCCTGCCCGAAATGGACGAAGGACACGGGAGCCGCGGCCAGGCCGTTGTCGGTCCAGTCCGACACCTTGCGCAGGTTCGAGATGAACGAGGCGCGGGTCGGGTTGGTGCCTGCCTGCTGCAGTCCTTCGATGGTCAGGTTGGCCACCTGCCAGCCATCGATGGCGCCCAGGTCCGGCACGCCGCCGGTGTAGGACGGGTCGTACATCTTGAGTCCGGCCAACATGGCCTTGCCTGCCGTGTCGGTGTAGGAGATCGCGTAGGGGAAGTACGCCCCGTCGGCGGCCGCCAGGTCCGACGCGTTAGCCGAAACCTGCTGGGACGGTCCGGCGTCGAACACGACCTTGGTGTCGCTCAGTCCCTCCTGCTTCAGAGCGGTGGACACCGCCAGGCTCGAGGAGAGCACGCAAGAGCAGTCGGCGAGCTGACAGCTATCGGACTTGAAGCTCAGCGCGTAGGTCGTGAAACTCACCCCACCGAGGGGCACGACTGTCGGGTTGCACTCGCTCAAGCCGACGTACTTGATCGCCTCCTCGTAGCCCGTCTGGCTCCGGGTGGACGACGGGGTGTTTGAGGCGATGTTGCTGATCTTCTTCACCCCAAGAGACTTGTAGAAGTTTGCGAAGTCGGCATAGGCGGGCTCGGTCGGGGAGTTGGGCCCCTCGATGTTGAACATGTTGGTGTTGGGCTGCTCGAACCACTCAGGACCGTCGAGGTCGGTGCCGACCACCGGAATCCCCGCCTGCTGAAGATAGGGGGCGCCTCCAAAGAGCAAGGCGCTGACCTCGGACACCGAGAAGACGCCCTGGGTCTGCACGAGCTCCTTGGCGGCCGTCTCGGCTCCGGTGGGGCTCGAGGTGGTGTCGGCCACGGCCCAGGTGATCTTGCGCCCGTCCACCCCACCCTCGGCGTTGATCTGCTTGAAGCGCGCTTCCATGGCCGCCGGAGTGTCGGCAAAGGTCGACGACGCGGCCCCGGTCAGGTCGCTGTAGATCCCAACCTTGATGGTGTTCGGGGTGATCCCCGGAGCGCTCGCTTTGAGGTCCGAGGTGCTGGCCCCCGCCACGCCGACCGACCCGACAGTGCTGAGCGCACCAGCTGCGAGTGCGAGTACACCCAGAGCCATTGCCAACCTGCGCAGCGAGACGCGGATTTCCTGTCCCCCCTCAACATCGGGCTGTGGCCGCCCACTGGACATCCTTGCGAAATATCCTTACGGAAATCGCAACGCGAATGACATTTTATGCCGTAGCCAACTGATGTCCACCACCGCGAAGTTAAAAAAGCAACCTCATAAAATCTCCCCTGGCCCGCTGCGTGCGGACTCGCGGCGTTCGCTCGGAACTGGAAGTCCATACAGCTCGACCGCGTTGTCCTGGAGCACTCGCCGGCGGGTCTCGGGATCCAGCGACGCCATCACCGCGGCGATCCGTTCCTTGGCATTGGGATAGATGCACGTCGGATGCGGGATGTCGGTCTCCACGAGGACGTTGCGCACGCCGATGTCGTCGAGCAGCTTGGTGGGGCCCACGCGCTCGAACCAGAAGGTCACGTAGATGTGGTCATGGAAATACTCGGTCGGACGACGCTTCTGCAGCGCCACCTCAGCCGGTTCGGTCACCATCTCGTCGAGCTGATACTCGATCGCCTCCAACACGAAGGGGATCCATCCGATCCCGCTCTCCGCCGAGGCGATCTTGACGTTGGGGTACCGATCGAACAGATCGCTCATGCACAGGTTGACGATGATGCGGACGTTGCTCATGTAGAACTGGGTCGCCAGGATGGCCAGTCGGCGTTGAGGTCCGAACGACTCCCAGTAGATGTCCGGGTTCGGTCCAGCCACGGCCGAGCCACGGCGGATTGCCTCTGCCACCGCGGGGTCTTCGGCCTGCATCCGGCGTAGCCCACCACTGCCGATGTGGAAATTGAACACTGCACCCATTTCGTTGCCCAGTGCCCACATCGGCGCGAAGTACGGGGCGTCGAGGTCTGGCATCCCCACAACGTGAGGCTTGTCGGAAATCGTGAACCCGGTGATCCCTTGGTCACGCAGGCGGGTCATCTCCTTGACGGTGAGGTCCATGTCCCACACCGGCAGCACCGCCTGGGGAAAGAGCCGGTTCCCCGATTCGTGCTGGAGGTCGACCAGAAAGTCGTTGTAGGCAGCCTGCACCGCGTTGCGCACCGCAATGTCGTCGATGCCGAACATCGAGTTCGAGGCGAACCCGATGGCGTTGGGGTAAAGAATCTGGGCGTACACCCCCATCTCGTCAAGCAGAGCCAAACGAGCCGCCACGTCCCAGCTCGCGGCGTCAATCGCCGCGAACGGCTGGAGGGTTTGCGTGCCCAGAACCTTGCGGTGGCCCTTCCCGATCGTGTTCCCGCCCACGCTGGCAAAGACATAGTCGCCGAGGTACCAAGCCGTCACGCCGTCAACCGTCTTCTGCACGGGCATTGACTCACGCATCGACGCAGGTGCCCTCGAGGTCCACAGATCGGGCGGTTCGGTGAAGTGGGCGTCGCAATCGACGATCCGCAGCCCCCCGAGCACTTCTTCGACCGACAGATCAGTCGCTGTTGCCACCGTTGTCCTCCTCGCGCCAGCCCACGACATTGCAGAGTCGGTCCGGAACACTGCACAGAGTGACGCCACGCCATGGGAGCCATATGAACAGACGATAAAAAGGCTAGCGGACCACCCAATCGCCCGCCGTGCCGACATTGTCCAACTGAGCGGTTTCCCAGCTTGGACGAGCGCCGGGTCAACGGCCGCTCCATGAGCTCGATGAGACAGCCGGCGGGACCAGGCGCCCCAAGTGGACTGGCGCGCCAGGACGACCGTCCGGTCGAGCAGGCTGTGCGAGCTACCCTCGTCACGGGCAGCCGCTCGAGCCCGTTCCACTCGTGAGCGAGGGTGAGCGATGAGGCGGCTCGAGACGATCCCGACCGCGAACGCAAGGACCACTATGCAGTACGGCGTAGCACTGAGCATGGAATGGCTGGCCGACCTGTCGGCCGTCAAAACCGCCGTCGTCACAGCCGACGAGGAGGGCTTCGACTTCGTCACGACGAGCGGGCATCTGCTCACTGCGTCCTCAGGGCGCTACCCGCAGCTTCCCCCGTTCACCTACGGCCTCCCCTACCGCGATCACTTCGTGCTCTACTCGCACCTGGCCGCGCTCACCAGCCGCATCTCGTTCCGCACCGCGATCCTCATCCTCCCGACGCTGCCGACCGCCGTCGTCGCCAAACAGGCGGCCGATCTGAGCCTCCTAAGCGGCGGGCGAGTCCAGCTGGGCGTGGGTGTGAGTTGGCAGGAGGCCGAGTACCGGGCGCTTGGGCAGGACTTCCACCAACGGGGTCGCCGCCTTGAAGAGCAGATCGAGGTCTTGGGGTTGCTCTGGAGCGAGCCACTGGTGACGTTCAAGGGGCGCTTTCACGACCTTGACGACGTTGGCCTGGGCCAGTTGCCCGACTCGCCCATCCCGATCTGGATCGGTTGCGGGGCCGAGCCTCACCTGCTCAAGCGAGTCGTGGATCTAGCCGTTGGGTGGATACCTGGCGGGGTCTTGGATTTTTCCGAACCGGTGCAACACCTGCGAGAGCTGGCCCAAGCGGCCCAAAGGACCGAAGTGGTCAGGGTGTCCGGGCGGGTGGTCGTGACAGACGACGCCGATCAGGTGATCGCCGACGCACGGCGTCAGGTCGAAGCCGGCGCCACCGAGCTCACCCTCGCACTCCCGCCCGACGTTGGCGCGCGCGCCGGGGTGGCTGTGCTGATCCAGGCTCGTCGTTGGCTGACCGAGGCAGGTGTCGGCGCATGATCGGCGTGCGCTCGGCTTAGGGGTCCCCAACTGTCCATCAGCCGATAGTTAGACGCCACCCTTGCTCTTGACGGCCTCGGCGGCGAGCTCGGCGCGCGTGGCAGCTACCTGTCGGGGCGACCTTCCATAACCCTTCTCGGCGTTCTCCTGGCGCCACTCGGCCACGTCCCCGGCCCGTCCGACCAGCTCCATCATTTGGAGGTGGCTTTGTAGGTGGACCCGCATGCCCATGCCTTCCCACGCCCGCTTCACTCCCGCCTTGATGCCCATGAGTACCGAGAGCGGGGCCTGGGCGACTTGGTGGGCGATGACCTCCGCCGTCTCGTCCAGGTCGCCACGGGGCACGACCCGGTTCACCATGCCCAGACGCTGCGCTTCGTGTGCGTCCAGTGTCTTGGAGAGGTAGAGGTACTCATACGTGTGATGGAAGTTCATCATCACCCAGGGCTCGATCATCGTCTCGCCACCCGGAAAGCCAAGGCCCTGAGGGAGTGGCATCTGGAAGTACGCATCCTCGGACGCAACGACGATGTCGTTGAGGAGCGCGAAGTAGGTGCCTCCCCCCACGCAATAGCCCTGCACGGCGGAGATCGTTGGCTTTTGGAACTCCCAGAGGTGCAAGACCGGCCACATGAACAGCTTGGCCTGCCCGCTCCAGGGATGTCCCGCCGCCATCGCCTCTTGAAACTCGGGAAAGCTCGGGCCACCGCCCCCACCGACGTCGTGCCCAGCGGAGAACCCGTTGCCGTTGGCCTTCATGATCACGACCTTGATCGCGTAATCCGCCTCGGCGTCGTCGAGGCTGTGCTCGACGTCCCAGACCATCGCCGAGTTCTGGGCGTTTGCCTTTTCGGGCCGGTTGAGGATGATCCGGGCAACCGGACCGTCCTTCTCGTAGATGACAGTCTCGAGCTCACGACGTTCCATGAGGTCAGCCTGTCACAAGACGCACTGCCCATGTGCGCCTCGAGCTGATCACGCACTGCTCGTCGAACGCTTCGCGGGCAATCGGTTGGAAGGCGACGAGCTCTCGCGGACACTGGGCCGGCGTCGTTGGGACACCGCGCGTTGGCATCGATGGGACAGATCAGAACAACTGGGTGGCCGAGGCGGGCGGGGCGGGGACCTTCCTCGGCCAAGCGCGCAGATTCCCGGCACTGGCGCCAACGCGGCGCCGAACAGCCGATCGCGCTCTTCGCACGCCAATCGACGAGAACGTCGTTGTAGGCCTGGCAGAACGTCTCGAATGCCTTCAGGATCGCGCGCGGTGATGATGACCGGGGTCGAAAGCACAGGCGCCTGCTCGATTCCCTTGAAGTCCATCTGCGCCTCATCGAACCATCCCTGCCGGGCCCTCCGTAGAGTCGGCCGTCACCTGCCGGAGGACTCCGCTGCACCCCGGCGGCAGGGGCACCCTCGGGACATACCTGGGGGTGCCCCGCGTCGGCCGGTCACTGGCGCGAGCCGAGGGCAACGTGAGAAAGGGAACAGGTGTGGAGAAGCGACGACGGGTCCCTCGCCAGGCGGCCGGGTGGCAAGGTCAGTGTGCCGTCGGAACCGACCCCGACCTCGGGTGGGAGGATTGCCGGGTCGTCGACATCTCTGTCCTCGGCGCCGCCGTTCTCGTCGGCGATGCGCCAATGAGCGACCTGGCGGGGAAGACGCTCACGGTTCGCGTTGCGCCTCTCACCGGGGGCTCGGTCTCGCTCACCTTCGTCGGCGCCGTGCGGAACGTGACCGCTCGAGTCGGCACCGGCATGCGGATTGGCATCGAATTTGTGGGCTTGTCGGAGATGGAGCGCTCGATCATGAACGCGCTCGAGGTCATGGAAGCCGTGTGGTGAGCAGCTCGCTCACACCCGCCGACACCACCAACTCGTACCCACCTCACCGATCGGGGAACGGCCTCTGGTCGGTCCGCCCCCGAAAGGGGTCCGCGTCAGCTGGCCAACCGCTCGCGCCAAGACCGTTTGGGCTCCCAGCCGAACAGTCGCCGCGCCTTGGCGCTGCTGATGCCGCTGGCGTCCTCTCGCTCGAGCGTCCGCAGCGCGGGAGCGGCGTCACCGTAGGCCGCCCGGAGCAGCTCGGCGAGGGGCCGACCCATGAAGTTGTCGGGCTGGGCGCCGTAGACGACCTCGTGGCCCGGGGTGCTCGCCTCGCTGGCCAGGACAATGAGGTCGGCGAAGTCCTCCACGTCCACGTAGGACCAGAAGTTGGGGAAGGGCCCCACGGGCCGGTGTTGCGCGCCAGGCACGACGTTCTCGTAGTCGGCCGGCGATAGGACGAGGGACGGCCGGACCGAGACCGCAGTGGCGTCGCTGCGACGCACGAGGGCATCGCAAATCTGCTCGCCGACGGCCTTGGATAGCGCGTAGGCGTCCTGTGGCCGGACGGGCAGGTCCTCGTCGGCGGGCAGGTAGTCGGGTAGGAATGGACGTTCCGCGGACACGAACCCTGGGACCGTCTCGCTCGAGATGTAGACGAGCCGGCCGACGCCGGCCTGTGCGACGGCTTCGGCGACGTGAAAGTTTGCCAAGGTGTTGTTGGCAAAGATGACCGACGCGGGGTCATGGGAGGGATCGGGAATGCCGGCGGCGTGCACCACCACCTCGGCCCGGCTCTTCATCACGGTGCCGATGCAGGCGCCGTAGTCGGTGAGGTCGGCCCGGATATAGGGAAGCGTGCCCGACGGCAGGGGTCCGTAGCCTGCGGGTCCGATGTCGCTCAACGTCACCCGGTGTCCGGCCGCCCGCAAGGCGGTGGCCGCGTAGGACCCCACCTTCCCTCGCGCGCCGGTTATCAGCACTCGCATCGGATCCTCCTCGCTTCGAACAGGCAGCCAGGACTCCGAGCCGCCATTGGCCGAGGGGCGACCAGCGCAACGTGGCGGCGCGATGGTGTCGACTGGTCACGGCCCCATCACCGCCGTCGCGCGCTCGCCGCCCGCCACCACCTCGCCTTCGGCTAGGACATACCGACTCGTCGCCACCCGCAATTTGTAGTCGTGCTCGCCACGACCGAGGTCGATCGTCGCCAGGCCGCGCTGCGCCGCGAGATCGGCGAGATCGAGCAAGAGGATGAGCCCGGGCGAGTAGGCACCCAGCGCGGGATCGTAGGCCGTGAACCACCACGAGAGCCCATGAAGCCCGCCCAGCCCGAAGTGGACTGCGGCGAGCTCCCCCCCGGCTCGGGTGGTGGCCAAGAGTCCAGCACAGGTGACCTGGCACGTACCCCGAAGGTCGTCGAGCGCAGCTCGGATCGATCGATGCTCGAAACGGTCCCACGTCCCGGTGGCAATGTACTGCGCCGACTTCCACGCCACGAGCGCCTCGAACGGCTCTGCTCCCCGCTCCGCCCACTCGGTGGTGACGGGACCGACCTCGCGGCCGAGCTTGCGTCGCCGGCGACCCACCTGCGCCAGGACGTCCTTGGAGATGGTCGACACGGCAGCGAGGAATGCCTGATAGCCCCCAGACAGATCGATCACTGGAGAGGCATGCAGGGCGCGGTGGTAAGGAGCGAATGCCGACTGCTCGCTGCGCAAGTGGTCGAAGCGCCAAGTGGTCAGACCGCTCGAGCGAACGAGCCAGAGGGGATCCCACTCGAGGTCAGCTCGGCAGACGAACGCCTGAGCGTCACAGATGCCGGCCCCGATCGGGCCGCCTATCCCCTCGGAGCCGACCTGAAACGCGAAGAACCCGGCCAACCCTTCGCTGTCCTCGACCACTGCGACTCGTGCGTCGTCGCGAGCCCGGCCGACCGCCAGCGCGAAGTCGGGCGAGAGAAAGGGGCTGGACAGCGCCGCCTGATCCTGTTGCAGGGCCCGCCAGGCCGACACCTCGAGCGGTCCCAGCTCTCCTGGCGGGACAACGGACACTTGCACGTCAGCGGCTCCGTCGCCATCGGCCGCCGGCCGAGTGCGTTCCCCGGCTCGGTAAGGTGAGCCGGGCTGTCACAAGGGGGCAGCATAGAGGGACCTGAATTCTAGGTAGCCGCATCTCGACGAAGGGAGGGGCGTGCGACACCTCGTGATCGGCATCCCGGCGCGCAATGAGGCGGCCACCATCGGGCCGTTGAGCATCGCGTTGGATGTCGCCGCATCCCTGCTCGGGGAGATCGCCACGGTCGAGCAGGTGCTCGCCTACCAGGACAGCACCGACGACACGCTCGGTAGCTTCGTAGCGGCCTCGGGCCGTGGGCCCCGGCGCGTGCTGCGGTCCCCGGTCGGCACGTTAGGGAAGGGTCGCAATGTCGCGCTGTTGGTCGAACATGCCATTGCCGTCGGGGCCGACCTCCTCCTGGTCGACGGCGATCTTCGCGACCCGGTCGCGGGCAACTTTGCCAGGTTCGTGGCCGCCGGGTACGACAATGGGTGGGACATGGTATTGCCCCTATGGTGTCGACCCTGGGGGCACGCCAACACCACGAACTACCTCACCGTGCCGGCCGTGCGCGCGCTGTTTGGGGCGGAGGTTCGCCAGCCGCTCGCGGGTCAGCGGTTGCTGGCACACGGGTGCCTCGCTCGTCTCGACACGCGGCACCTCCCCAATGACTACGGCATCGACATCGCCCTGACCATGGCCGTGCTCGAGGCTGGAGGGCACCTGGGTCAGGTGATCGTGCCGCGCATCGAGCACGACGATCGCCAGCTCAACAGCGACACGATCATGGTCGAGGTAGCACGAGCCCTGCTCGAGCGGGTGAGCGGCGGTCCAACCAAGGACCGCTCGGATGTCACCGTTCCCGTCGGCTACGCCCGCCGCTTGGGATGGCCCGACGGACCGGTGCAGCCGGCCAGACCCGGTCGCGCCACCGCCGCTCGGAACCCGCGCCGCGCCTGGCTGGAGGCCCTCGCCTCCGCGGTGCGTGGTGCCGCCGATGGGCTCGATCCCCACGAACTGGCAAAGGGGCTGATCCATCCGTTCTTCGACCACGCCGACTGGCGCCGGAGGGCGCCACGTCCCGAGGTCGACGAGGCGGAAGGCTATGTGTGGGAGCTCGCCACGGATCTCACCGCCCTGCTGGCATGACGCGAGCCGTCGTCGTGGCTCCCCATCCCGACGACGAAGTGCTCGGCACCTCGTCGGTACTGCGCCACGAACCAGTCACCGTGGTGCACGTGAGCGACGGCGTGCCACCCTGGACCGATCCGTCTGAATCGCAGAGCTTGGTCGGTCGGCGCCAAGCGGAGTGCCAGGCCGCGTGGGAGGCTCTCGGGGCACAGGTCGGCGAGGTCGTCCGCCTGGGCTTCGCGGACCTCGCCGTGTGGCGCTCCGTGCGCCAGCTCGCAGCGGTGCTCACAGAGGTGGTCGGCGCGTTGGAGCCGACCTCGATCCATGTACCGGCCTACCAGGGTGGTCACCCAGATCACGACGCCACCTACGCGGCCGCCTTGCTGGCTCGGTGGGCGACCGGTGATCGGCACCGCTGGATCGTCTACAGCCTCTATGGCTACGACGTCGATGGCAGCTTCTCATTAGGTGCCCTCGATCCCATCCGGTATCCCGGTGCAGCCCGGCTCACCGAAACGGCGCCGGACCTCGAACGCAAGGCCGTCGCCCTTAGCTGCTTCAGCAGCCAGCTGCGGGGCGGATCGATCCTGCAGCGCTGGCTCGACGCTCCGGCGGCCGAGCACGTCGCCCCAGCACCTCTGTCTCTGCCCGTCGAACCCGACACCTGCTTCTATGACGACGAGCTGGACTTCGCTCGGTTCGGAGTGACGTCACCGGCCGTGCGAGCCATGCTCGACCGAGAGCTGGCCCTGGCCGGGTACGGCCTCAGCGCGGAGCCCGACGGGCGACCCTGAAGTGCCCCTCTGCGGGGGGTCGTCGGGCGTCATCTCGGGCGAGATCCCCAAAATCCACAAGATGCCCACGTTTGAGCGCAGCCCGCCGGGCACGACGCGACTCCAGGCGCCTCGCTCAGCCACAGGCCGGGTCGCTGGGCAAGCCCGCAGACGTGAACACCCCTGTCTCGCCCTCGGGCCTTGCGGCGTCCGAGCGGCGAGTCCCAATGGCCGATGCGGCACCCCTGGGGGCCAGGACTGTCCGCAGAGGGCCCTAGCTACTGGCTCATCGTCTTACTCTAAGCCTCTAGTTAAACGTTAGAGTCTTTCAAGCACCCCGTCGTTCCACTCGGAGCCCCGCTGCACTCACTCCAAAGGCATCTCGGGTTCGACGGTACTGATCGGCGGCACGAGGCCTTCACGGGATCCGGGCTGCGCCTTCGAGACCTCGTCAGGGCTGCCGCCCCATCACCTCGGCCGTGTGCTCGCCAAGGTCGGGTGCTCGCTCCCCAAAGGCGCTGCGAGACAGCGGCCATGCGGCGGGTTCACGAACGGCGTAAAACCGTCCAAACTGGGGGTGGGACACCTCGGCCCACAAGCCGTTGGCCCGTACCCACTCGTCGGTGGCCAACTCCTCGTAGGCGAGAACCGGTGCCTCGCCCGAGGGCGTCCGCGCCCACCACCGGTCTGAACGCTCCTCGAGGCTCCCGACGCTCAGGTTGGACGAGCGGCCTTCGCACTGGGTGGCCTCGGCGACCTGAGCCAGCAGGGAGTGCTGGGCCATAGACGTGGTCACCAGCTGCCCTGTTCCTGCGTGGCCACGATGCACGAGTGCCGCGAGGGTGCCCAGTGCGGCCAATGTCGCAGTGCCGATGTCGTGCACCAGCCCCACGCTGATGCCAGCGTCGATCGCACCGCTCATGGCGCCGACCATCATGTCGAACCCGGGCATCGTCGCCATCGGCCCGGTCTCGCCCCAGGCCCGGATCGCCGTATGGACGAGGCGGGGGTTCGCCGCGAGCAGCTCGCGTCCTGAGATCCCCAGTCGCTCCGCTCCACCGGGACGGAAGTTCTCCATGACGACGTCCGCCCGACGAGCCAGCTCATAGAGCGCTCGCCGACCCTCGTCTGACTTTAGGTCGATGACCGCGCTGCGCTTGCCTCGGTTCACCGCGAAGCTCGAGAGCGGAACGCTCCGGTACGGGTCGCCCCCAGTGGCCTCGATCTTCACGACATCGGCGCCCATGCCGCTCAGCAGCATGGGACCGAATGGCCCGGCGATGAAGGTCCCCAGGTCGAGGACCTCGATCCCGGCGAGCGGGCCGGACAAATCCTCCGACGCACCTGGTCGCTGATCATCGAGGGTCCGGACAGGTCGATCCCCCCAGCGCGGCGGCCCGGTCGTCGCCAGGCGAAGCGGACCAGTCGGCGTCTCGGAAAAGGAGATCGGCACGGCGGGCATGACCACAGGTCCGTATTCGGGATGCTGGAGGGTGGTCCGCATCCCGGCGTCCGCAACGATCTCACTTGCGAGCCACTCCGACGTCGTTGCAACGACGGCCGAGGGAATGCCGGCCCGTTGGAGCAGCGAGACCCAGTGCTCACGTGAATCGGTCGCGAAGAGCTCGGTCAACCGTTCGGTTATGGGACCAGCGACCTCGGGCAGCGGCAACCGCTCGTATGCGCCATCGAACCCGGGGAGCACGAGGAGGTCCATGAGGTCCAGCGCCTCCAGCGCCTCGAAGAAGAAATGCGGGGCGAGCGGACAGAAGGCAAAAGGCCGGCCGTCTCGATCGGCATAGAGCCGGTAGTTGGGCATCCCTCCCACCGCGGCCCGTTCGATGCCGTACATGAGGGTGGCCACATAAAGCGCTCCGAGCGCATGGAGGCCCGAGACGACAACGCCTTGGCCCCTCCCCACGAGCTCGCGTCCAACGAGTCCGGCCAGCGCGGCAGTCGCTCCCTGCAGACCCTGCTGGTACGCGACGACGGGAGCGGGGAGGACGCGCGGGCCTCCGGGCGCCCAACACGCGCCGATCACCGCCGCCTGCAAAACGGGGTCGGGCGGGAGGTCACTCCAGCGGCCGATGGCTCCCCCCGCAGGCAACCACACGTGGACGACCTCGGGGTTGATCGCCTCGACGCCCGAAGCGTCCAACCCGGCTGACGCCAGCTCCGTGGCGCCAGCATCGACGATGACGATGTCCGCGCCCGAGATGAGCCGCCGCACCGCAAAGTGGCCCTTCTCGTGGTCGACGAGCAGCTTTCCCCGGTTCCAACACAAGGCTCCACGCTCGCCCGACCAGGGACCACCACCAGGCGGCTCGATCTTGATGACCTGGGCACCGAGGTCGGCGAGGTACATCCCCGCGGTGGCGCCCCCGATCCCGTCGGCGAGCTCGAGGACACGGATCCCAGCGAGGGGTCCCATCAGGGCGTAGCGAGAAAACCCAACGGAGACAGCTTCGAGGACGGTCGGATCTGCGGCCGGCTGGTCGCCTGCATCAGCCGGGTCCCCTCACGGCAACCCTGGGAACCGGTGAGGAGGGAGACACGAGCTCCAGCAAATGGCGGATCACGTCGTCGACGAGCTCGTAGCGAATGATCCGTCCATCGCGACGCGTCGTCACAACGCCCGATGCTCGCAGGAGACGCAGAGCCTGGGAAACCGTCGTGTGGTTCATGTCCACGGCCGTGGCCAGGTCGGTCACGCTGATCGGTCCGGCTCCAGCGATGCATAACAAGAGGCTGAGCCGGCTGGGGTCGCCGACCAGGCCGAAGCGATCGGCCCAGAGTGCGACCGCGTCCGTGTCGCCCAAGGCGTCGATCGCCTGACAAACGCGCTCGTCATCCAGGATCCGCCGGTTCGCGCGATCGGCGGGAACGCGGTGCACGTGACCATGCTGGCACACAAGCCGATACCTGCGCATTTGCTCATATTTGACGGCTGGTTCGCACGGACCTACGGTGACGCTGCTTCGGTCGAGGACCGAGGTGGTGCAGATGCAGCGAAGTCCGGTGAGAACCCGGCGCTGTCCCGCAACGGTGGTCCCCTTTCAGGGGCGAGTCCGGTCGCCTGCTCTGCATCGACGAAAGAGCTCTCGCAGGAAGGGCGGTTCGTGGCGGACTTCAGGGTCGTGTCGCTGATCTCACGTTCTCCGGTCGCTCGACGGAGGATGACCGATGCCTGAGGGTGACGCACACGTGCCCACCCCAGTTGCTGCACACCCCGAGTCGCCGATCGCTCGGCCGTCGGAGGCTGCCTCCGACCCACCCGTGGCGGTTCATCCGAGCGCGGCGGTGCGGCCGCTCGCCTTTGCGCGGCGTCGACGCGATCGCCTTCCGCTGTGGGTGGTGTTGGTCGCCTGCGCCCTGCTGCTGGTCGTAACCGTCACCCTAGGGGTGGGTATCGGGTCAGTCTCGCTGAGCCCGCGCGGTGTGGCAGGTCATCGTGGACCATCTCGCCGGCCATCCGAAGAACACGGTGGCTGACGAGATCGTCTGGGACATTCGCCTGCCTCGGGTCCTGCTGGCGGCGGTGGTCGGGGCGGCGCTCACCACGGCGGGCACCGTCGTCCAGGCCCTGGTCCGCAACGCGTTGGCCGACCCGTTCCTCCTCGGGGTGTCCTCGGGCGCGAGCGTGGGCGCCACGGCGGTGCTGCTGTTCGGCGCGTTCGCGTCGTTCGGTGTCTGGGCGATCTCGGTGGGCAGCGTGCTCGGAGCCTTGGCCGCCATGGCGACGGTCTTCCTGGTCTCGAGCAAGGGCCGCCAGCTGGCTCCTACCCAGTTGATCTTGTGCGGCGTGGTGCTCTCGGCCCTGTTCGAGTCGGTGACCAGCTTCTTAATCTTCCGGGGCAACCCCCAGGCCACCCAGTCGGTGCTCTTCTGGTTGCTCGGATCCTTCGGGAACGCCAACTGGGCCCAGCTGCCCATCCCGGCCACCGCCCTGGTGCTGGCCATGGTCTACCTGCTCGCCCAAGGACGCTCCCTCAACGCCTTGGCCATGGGGACTGAGCCGGCAGCGTCTCTCGGCGTCAACGTGGATGCGCTGCGTCGCAACCTGTTTGTCGTCACCTCGCTCATGGTGGGCGTGGCCGTCGCCGTGAGTGGGGTGATCGGCTTCGTCGGGCTGGTCGTTCCCCACATCGTGCGGCTGATGGTCGGCTCCGACCACCGCCGAGTGCTCCCCACCGGCGTCCTCTTCGGCGCCTCGTTCATGGTGGTCGGCGACCTGTTGGCCCGGACCATCGTGGCCCCCCAGGAGATGCCGATCGGGGTCATCACCGCCTTCATCGGTACGCCAACCCTGATCGTACTGATCCGGCGGCGGCCCTATCTCTATGGGGCCGCCCAATGAGCCTCGAGATAAAAGGCCTCTCGGTCGACATCGGTGCTCGGCGCATCGTGAGCGACGTGGACGTCGTGGTGCCCGAGGGTGCCTTCGTCGGACTGCTCGGCCCAAACGGGAGCGGGAAGTCCACCATCCTCAAAGCCCTCTACCGGGTCCGTCGGCCGGTCGCCGGCCAGCTGCTCTTGGACGGGCACGACCTGCTCACCATGCGGCCCAAGGATGCCGCCCGGCGGGTGGCCGTCGTCGCCCAGGAGACGACGGTCGAGTTCGACTTCAGCGTCCTCGAGATGGTGATGATCGGCCGAACCCCCCACAAGCGAGCCTTTGACCGCGACACCGAGGCCGACCTGGCCGTCGTGCACCAGGCGATCGAGCGAGTCGGTTGCGAGGCGCTGGCCAACCGGAGCTTCAACAGCCTTTCTGGCGGGGAGAAGCAGCGGGTCCTCATCGCCCGGGCGCTCGCCCAAGGGGCCGACCATCTCATCCTCGACGAGCCAACCAACCACCTCGACATTCGCTACCAGATCGAGGTGCTCGAACTGGTCGCCGGTCTCGGGATCACCGTGCTCGCCGCCCTGCATGACCTGAGCCTGGCCGCACTGTTCTGTGACCGCGTCTACCTCGTCACCGACGGCCGCATCGTGATGGGCGGTCCCCCCGCGTCGGTCATCACCACCGAAATGGTGCGCCACGCCTATGGGGCCGACGTCTTGATCGTCGAGCACCCCGAAAGCGGAACGCCCCACCTGATTCCCCGGCGACCCCGGGTCCCCGGCGGTTCACCCGTCGCCCCTCCACCGGTCCAGTAGCACCCACCCAGGAAAAGGAAACCCGTGAAGCATCCCTTCCGTCGTCCGCGTCCTCGAGCCCAAGGCCGCGGCGCGCTCTTCCAGGCGGTCCTGGCCGGCTCGTTGTTCATCGTCGCCGGGGTGCTCAGCACTCTCGGAGGGTCTTCTGGGGCCGCCGCCGCCACGAGCGACTACCCAGTGACGGTGAGCAGCTGTGGGGTGCCGGTGACCTACACCAAGGCCCCGACCCGGGCCGTGTCCAACGACATCAACACGACCGAGGACATGCTGGCCCTCGGGCTCGAATCGCACATGGTCGGCGACTTCGGGGTGAACGGCGACGGACCGGTCGGCAAGCCAGTGCCCACGCAATATCTGGCCGACTTCCACCGGGTCCGGGATGTCTCGAGCGACTACTTCACCCTCGAGAAGCTGGTCAGCCTGCGTCCGGACTTCCTCTTCGCCGGATGGAACTACGGCTTGCAGGTCGGGACCAACCTGACGCCGACCAACCTGGCCAACTACAAGATCAACACCCTGGTACTCACCGAGTCGTGCGCGCACGTCGACGCGTCCAAGCAAACCGTCAGCATCGACGACACCTACCAGGACCTCAGCAACCTGGGTCAGATCTTCGGGGTGCCAAAGCGGGCGCAGAAGCTGATCGCCTCCATGCAGGCACAGGTGGCCGCCGTCCAGTCCAAGGTGGCCGGCCTCCCTCCGGTGAGCGTCTTCGACTACGACAGCGGAACCTCGGCACCCTTCACCGGGCCCGGATTGGCCATGCCCACTGCCCTCATCACGTTGGGCGGCGGCACGAACATCTTCGCGGGCCTCAAGCAGAGCTGGACCAGCGTGTCGTGGGAACAGGTCGTCGCCGCTGACCCCCAGTGCATCATCATCAACGACTACGGCACGCCCACGGCGGCCCAGAAGGAGAAGTTCTTGGAGACCGACCCGATCACCAGGAACCTGACCGCGGTCAAGAACCGGTGCTTCCTCCCCCTCAGCTACGACGAGGTCACCCCGAGCCCGCGGAACGCACAAGCGGTCGTAGCCATCGCCCGCTGGCTCCACCCGAGCGCCTTCGGGCTGCCGGCGGACGGATCGTGACTCGGCGGGCCGTCGACCGCCGCGAGGAGGGCGCAGACCTGCTGCTCCGCCACGCGCTGGCGGAGGTGACGGCGGCGGTTCCCTATCTGACGGCAACGGTCGGACCAGTAGAAACCGTGCGATCAATGGATGACACAGCCAGCGGCACTTCGTCAGAGGGCTGGTTGTCGTGCTCGGACCTCGTCAACGATTCCGAATTGTTGATCGACGTGATCCGCGCAAGTGGCCGAACGCTCGGCACCGACGATCCTGTCGTTGCGGCCTCGATCCTCGTCCAAGGCTATGCCTACCGCCTGTTGGCGATCTCGGTCGCCTGCCTTTGCACTACGGGCGTCGTGCCGATCTGCGAACCAAGCGACGTGTCCGTGGGATTGTCCAATGGGTACGTCGCTCGGGTCGCGTTCGTCGCCCCCAGGCTGTTCGTTGTGGACCGCGGCGAAGTGTCGTCCCGGGAACCGCTCGGCGACTCGGGTACTACCGACAAGGTTTTACACGTCGTGATCGAATCGGTGATCAAACGACATCTGCGCCCGCTGATCGCAAAAGCACGCAGCGAGTTGCGTATCGGTGGGCGGCTGCTCTGGGGCAACGTCGCAGCGTCCGCCTCGACGGCCTTCTCTACGATGGAGGGTTGCCTCGGACCATGGGTCATCCCGCTCGGGGAGCGGTTCTTCGAGCTTGCTCCCCAAGACCTTGCCAACCTCGGTTCCTCTGTGACGATCGAAGCCAGTGGACGCCGGGGAAGGTTCTGGGAACGAACCAACTGCTGCCTCCATGACCGGCTGGCGGGCGGCGTGCGGTGTGCCGACTGCAGCCGCACGCCTCGTGGCGAACGACGGGCCGCCTACGCGGCGAGCCTCGCCGAGTGACGGGGGACCCGACAGAGCAGACCGGGGCTCGCACGCGCCGCTCGGCTCTTCCACTTCCGTGAGGCACTTGCGATTCGTTCGCAGTTAGGTCAAGCTAGCAGGGTGACGCCCGAGACCGAAGGGCCGGCGGACCACCGAAGCACGGGTATCCGATGTCGGCCACGGACCAGTCGGCCTTGTGCTCGCCCACTGTCGCAGCAGGGAGCGGAGTCATGACGCTGACCGACGTCTCCGTGCCTGCCGGGCGCATCAGGCAATTCCGTTCGGCGCTCACCCCGAGCGACTGGCGCCGTGCTCGGGGGATGTTCGGGATGATCCTGTTGCTCCACGTTGTCGGGTTTGGGATCTTCATTGCCTTCGTGGTCCCAGGGCACTACAAGGGGCTGGGTATCGGGGTCAGCGCCCTCGCCTACACCTTGGGGCTGCGACACGCCTTCGACGCCGACCACATCTCGGCGATCGACAACACCACGCGCAAGCTGATGAACGAGCGACGGGGCGTCGAGGGGTCCAAGCGCCCTCTCAGCGTGGGCTACTACTTCTCCTTGGGGCACTCGACCATCGTCATCGTCATCGGAGCCGGTCTGGTCATCGCCGAAAAGGCAGTCTACGGCGCCGTCTCGAACAACAGCTCGGGACTCGAACAGTTTGGCGGGATCTTCGGCACCGTCATCTCAGCCACGTTCTTGTACCTCATCGCCCTGCTCAACATCGTCGTCCTGGCGGGCATCGTCAGAGTGTTTCGCGCCATGCGCCAGGGCACGTACGACGAGGCCGAGCTCGAGGCGCAACTGAACAACCGGGGCCTCATGTACCGGTTCTTCGGCAAGTGGATGAAGTCGATCACCAAGGAATGGCAGATGTACCCCGTCGGCGTGGTGTTCGGCATGGGCTTCGACACCGCAACCGAGGTCGCCCTGCTGGCCACGACGGCTCTGCTCGCCTCCAAGGCCCTGCCTTGGTACTCGATCATGTGTCTTCCCATACTGTTCACCGCCGGCATGTCCTTCATGGACACCCTCGACGGGTGTTTCATGAACGCCGCCTACGGGTGGGCCTTCTTCAACCCGGTCCGCAAGGTGTACTACAACCTGGCCATCACCGGGCTGTCGGTGGCGATCTGCTTCTTCATCGGCACCATCGAGATACTCGGCTTGCTCCCGATGGAGCTCCACGTCCACGGCTCGTTCTGGGATTTCATGGAGAACTTCAACATCAACACTGCCGGATTCGTGATCGTCGGGCTGTTCGTGGCGACCTGGGCGGGTGCCCTGGCGATCTGGAAGTACGCCCACGTCGAGGAGAAGTGGAGCGCCAAGCTCAAAGGCGCTGGGGACGCTTCCATCGGTTGAGTGACTCCGTCGAGCCCTGCCCACCCAGCCTGGGCTTTCTCGAAGATGACCAGAGCCGCTGAGCGCGTCATCAACTCACTACGTGCGCGCGATCGGTGGCACGGAACAACAACCGGAACGTGACAACGGCCTGTTCGGACCGGGCGTCTCACAGGACGGGGCGGATGTCTCCGTCCTTCATCTCAACGGTGAGTGTGCGGAACTCCTCGGTTCCCACGTTCTCGAATGAATGCGGGGTCAAGGGGGCGCCCCACACCGCAGTGCCCACCACTGGCGTCGACTTCGACACCCTGGTGTCGGCTAGTACGTTCCCGCCGGGGTCACGGCGAACGAAGTCGCTGGCCCCCAAGATATAGAGCACGCCGCCCCAACGGTGGGTGTGGACCGGCACCGTTGTGCCCGGTGGAACTCGCCCGCCGAGGACGCGGACACGCTCGTCCTCGTAAAGGACGGTGTGGAATCTCGGCGCGGCAACCATGGCGTCCAGATCGTCGGGCCATGGCCACGCGGGCGAGCGTTCGACCATCACTGAGTCCGAGTCGCTCGGTGATCATCGAGCTCTACCCTCACGCTTTGGACAAACGCGGCCATTGCATTCGTGCGACCCACGACGATCTCCTCGACGAGTGCTCGCTCGGATCTGAGCTCGGCATCGGCGCTGGAATCCAGCCGAGACATTGCGCTATCACCTTTGTCGATACTCAGGGTCAGGTGCGCGACGCCCGAACCGACAGTGAGATCGAACCGAATGGTCCCCGTCATGTTCCGTATCGGAGCCACGGGGCCACCGTTGGTCAGATCGATGAAGAACCTGTTCGTGGGTTCCTCTGGGCGCACCGTTGGGACACTCACTTGACGCACACGGCTTCCCGATCTCGTGAATGGTGAGTTGACGTCGACACCTTGGGCCGCTTTTAGTTCTGGCCGGGTTCACCCACGTTGGGCCTCGGAGCGAGGCTAAGACGGCGGCCCCAGAGGGTCAATACCCGGTGGGGGTGATTCTGGCTCTGCCCGCCCGCGTCTGCGGCAGGTCGCCGGACCGATTGGGGCCCGGACCATCGAATATGAGGTGGACCGCTCGTAGCGGTAGCTCCGCCGGCTCTAACGCTCCTCCGGCAACACGATAGGAGCACCACCGCGAGAAATTGCCGGTGGATCCGGAGACTCGACGGGAGCGGATCCAGTTGGACCCGAGCTCAACCGCTTACGAAACACCCAAAGGCTCCACCCTTGGTATGCCAAGACCACTGGGAAGAAGACGATGGCCACCACCGTCATCACCTTCAGGGTGTACGAGGGGCTGGCGGAGTTGGCCACTGTCAGGTTGTAGGCCGAATTGGTCGAGGAGATCATCACCCGCGGGAAGAGGTCGAAGAAGATGGAGCTGATCGCGCTGGCGATGGTCACGGCGCCAGCAGTGAACGCCCAACCTTGCGCCCCAGATTCGGCGAACAACGCGGCGGCGACCACCGCCGCCAGACACACGGCATCGAACGGGCTGGGGACGAACCCGACGCCCAGACCGACGTGGCTCCAGGTCAGCCACCCGAAGGTGATCACTGCGGCCACCCATCCCAACCTTGCCGAAAGCTTGGCGACCCGGTTGTGGAGGTCGCCCTCTGTCTTGAGAGTCAGATAGGCGGCACCCAGGAACAGGGACAGTGCAGTCAAGGTGGCGCCGGTATAGAGGCCGAACGGGACCAGCAACCCGAAGAACGTGCCCGTGTAGTTGTGAGACGAGTTGATGGGAAGACCGTAGAGGAGGTCACCCAGAGCGGTGCCGAGCAAGAACGGGATGAGCAGGCTTCCGATGGTTAGCGACCACCGCCACGTCGAGCGCCATTTGCGATTGTCGATCTTGCGGTTGAACTCGAAGGAGACGCCGCGCACGATCAGGGCCAACAGGACGATCACGAGAGCCAGATAGAACGTCGAGAACATCGTGGCGTACCACGAAGGGAAGGCGGCGAAGATGGCCGCGCCAGCCACGACCAGCCATACCTCATTCCCGTCCCAGATGGGTCCGATCGAGTTGACCGCCACGCGCCGCTCGACGTCATTCTTCGCGACGAACGAGTGGAGCATGCCCACCCCGAAGTCGAAACCTTCCAAAATGAAGTACCCGACCCAGAAGATGGCGATGATCACGAACCAGATGTTGTTGAGATGGACCATCGCCCCTCCTAATAGATGAGGGCCGGAACCCGGGAAGCCTCGACATCGTCAGGTGCATCGCCATCACCCGGCTCGTCTGTTTCGTCACCGTCGTGGGTGCCCGACTCGAGGTCCTTCCGGCCGTAGTGGACCATCAGGTACGCGTCGGCCACCCCCAGTGCGGCGTAAAGAAGGACGAACGCCGACAGGCTGATCGCGATGTCGGTGGTCGTCACCGACGGTGACGAGGCCTGGGACGTCTTCATCAGGCCCTGAACGATCCATGGCTGGCGTCCACTCTCGGTCAACAGCCATCCGGCCGTGTTCATGAGGAACGGGGCGATGACGAACCACGGCGCGATCAACAAGAACCACTTGGCCTTGTCGAGGGTCTTTCGACGAACGAGCCACAGACCCCACAGGGCGAAGAGGGCGATCAGCGCCGCCAGATAGGCCATCACCCGCATTCCCCAGTACTGAATGAACACGTTCGGAACGTAGTTACCCGGGCCGTACTCCTTCACGTACTGCGCCTGGAGGTTGTTGATGCCCTGGACCTCGCCGTCCACATGGTTCGTGGCCAGGATGGACAGCAGGCCCGGAACCTCGATGATCTGGGTTGGCGTCTCATCGTTGTTGCCCCCGCCGATCTGAAACAGGGAGAACGAGCAATGCGACGGGCACGTGGTCCACAGCGCCTCGGCGGCTGCGATCTTCATGGGCTGGTACTTGCCCTCGACCACCCCGAGCTCGCTCCCGATGAACATGTTCACGAAGACGGCGGGAGTGAGTACGGCCAGGGAGATGACGGCGGTCCGGCGGAAGGCCTCGACCGAGCTCTTGCGCTTCAAGTGCCACGCGGAGATGCCCAGCATGACGATGGCGCCGGTGACCAGTGATGCCAGGATCACGTGCGGATAGGCCCACAGGAACACCGGATTGGTAAATAGGGCCCAGATGTCGTTGAGTTCGGGCTGGTGCTGGGCATTCATCACGTAGCCCACCGGATGCTGCATCCAGGAGTTGGCCGCCATGATGAAGAGGCCCGACACCATGGAGGCGGCGGCCACCAGCCAGATACAGGCCAGATGCAGCTTCTTGGAGATCCGGTCCCATCCGAAGATCCAGATGCCCAAAAAAGTGGACTCGAGGAAGAAGGCCACCAGCCCTTCCATGGCCAACGGACCCCCGAAGACATTGCCGACAAGGCGTGAGTAGTTCGACCAGTTCATGCCGAACTCGAACTCCTGCACCAGTCCGGTCACCACCCCTACTGCCACGTTGATCAGGAGCAGGGTGCCGAAGAAGCGGGTGAGGCGTTTGAACGTCGGGTTTTGATTGCGATACCAGCCGGACTCGAGCAGCGCCACCAGAAACGCGAGACCGATGGTGACCGGAACGAACAGGAAGTGGTAGATGCTGGTGGTCGCGAACTGCCAACGAGCGAGGTCGGTCTTCATGGGATGCGGCTCCCGTCGTTCAGGGCAACAGAGGGCGTGGCGCTTGGCCGGTCTGGCTGATAGTGCGGTAGGCGATCAGAGGGTGACGGGGCGTAGCGCTCGGTTTGCATCTCGTCCCACCAGAGGTCCGAGTACTGTCCGCCTGCGGCCAGCAACTGGTCGTGCGTGCCTCGTTCGATGACTCGGCCTGCACCCATGACCACGATTTCGTCGACCAATTCGAGACCGGTGAGTCGGTGGGTGATGAGCACCAGGGAATGGCCTTCGGTGACCCTGAGTCAGATCCCCGATGAGAAGGTCGGCGGCCAAGGGGTCGAGGTGCTCGGCGGGCTCGTCCAGCACGAGGATCGGGAAGTCCGCCAACAGAGCCCGGGCCACCGCGACTCGTTGATATTGGCCGCCCGAAAGGCGGCCACCGTGTCGGCCGACCTCAGTAGCCAGGCCATTGGGTAGGCCGTCGAGCCACGCCGCCAGTCCAACTCGTTCGAGCACTTGGCGGAGATCGCCGTCCGTCGCCTCACGGCGGCCCACACGCAGGTTTTCGGCAATGGTGGTGTCGAAGAGAAACGCGTCCTGGCCGGCCAGCCCTACGACGGTTCGGAGCTCGTCTCCCGCGAGGCTGCCGAGCGTCGTGCCGTTCAGACGGACCGAGCCCGCCTCGACCGGCAGGAATCCCAAAAGTACGGCGGCGAGGGTCGACTTGCCGGCGCCGCTCGGTCCCACGACGGCCACCCGTCGACCCGGGGCAAGTGAGAGGTCAACTCCGCAGAGCGCCGCGCTCGACGACCCGGGATATCGGGCCCACAGGGCCTGAGCTGACAGCGCGTAGGGACGGTCAGGCAGCGCTACCGGTGCGTCCGGCTCGGGGACGATCGGCGACATGTCGGTCACTTCGAATACTCGGGCTGCTGCTTGACGCACCCGTTGCAACAGCTGGGTGGCGATCGGCACGCCGGCGACCACCTCAAAGGTCGCCAGCGGGATCAGGGTGATGACGGCCAGCTCGGTGGGGTTCAGGCGCCCCGAGGCGACGGCCGGAATCCCGACGATGAGGCATCCCCATGAGGCCAGTCCGGCCAGTCCGGTGGTCAGTGCCAGCCCGATCCCTGCCGTCCCAGCGGATGCCGACGAGATGGCGGTCAGCGCCCCGTCCTGCGCACGCAGGATCTCGACCTGGGCCCCCGTGGCGCCGAAGGCGATCAGCTCGGCGGCGCCTTCGGTGAGGTCCACCATCGCCGCCGCGAGCTCGCCCCGCACCCGCGCGAATCTCGACTCCCGACGGCGGGCCAGAACCCCAGTGAGCCACGGGGCCGCTGTCGCGCCGAGCGCAAGGGCCACACCCAAGATGAGTGCGGCTGCAGGGAGCATCCACCACATGAGCGCCACCGTCAGCGAACCCACCAACAACGCGATGGCGAATGGTGGGACGACCCGGACGACCAGGTCCTGCAACGCGTCGACGTCTTGAACAATCCGAGCGAGCAGATCGCCCCGTCGGAAGGCAGGGAGCCCGGTGGGCGCTAGTCTCTCGAGCCGTTGGTAGACCTTGACTCGCAGGTCGCCAAGGAGGCGCAAGGCGGCGCCGTGGCCGGTGAGACGCTCTTCGTAGCGGAAGAAGCCCCGGGACAATCCAAAGAACTGCACACCCACAATGGCGACCGCCAAACGCGACTCGTTGGGATGCTGGGACGCCCTCGATATCAGCCACGCCGCGGTGCCGATAAGGCCGATGTCCGCGCCAACGGCGCCGGCTCCGAAAAGGATTGCGGCAAGCATGTGCGATGACGTTGGCCGCGCCAGCCCCAACGTCCGGCCCAGGGGTGCGACCTCGGCACGTGCCGCTGACGGCAACGGGTCAGGCGTCACGAGGCAGCCACGGTCGATGGTGCGAGGTGGATCACCCGGTCGGCCAGCGCCAGCAATGAGGGCCGGTGGGCGGCGATGATCACGGTGCGACCGACCATCAGCCGACGACAGGCCAACAGCACGCTCTCCTCTGTCCTGCCGTCGAGATTGGCGGTGGGTTCGTCGAGGAGCAGCAGCGGTGCGTCGCGCACGAACGCTCGGGCCAGCGCCACCCGCTGTCGCTCCCCCGCCGACAGCCCGGCTCCACCGTGTCCGAGCACCGTCTCCAACCCGTTCGAGAGCCGCGCCACCACGTCATCGAGACCGGCGTCGGCGACTGCCGCACTGACAGCATCGTCGGAGGCGTCGACCCGGCCAAGGCGGACGTTGTCGACGATCGATCGGGCAAAGAGATGCGGTCGTTGCGGCACCCAGGCCACCAGTTCCCGCCAGGCGTCGGGATCGAGTTCGGCGAGGTTTCTGCTCCCCACGTGAACGTTGCCCGTCCACGCGGGGATGAGACCCAGTAGCACGCCGAGCAGCGTCGATTTGCCGCATCCGCTGGGCCCGGCCAGCGCCACGACCTCACCGGGTTCCACGCGCAGCGTGACATTCGAGAGG
The DNA here is from genome assembly GCA_963794215.1 of uncultured Acidimicrobiaceae bacterium. Classification (GTDB taxonomy): domain Bacteria; phylum Actinomycetota; class Acidimicrobiia; order Acidimicrobiales; family RAAP-2; genus DATKRB01. Next base: position 1,052,917 of record CAWCCQ010000001.1, read on the forward strand.
GCTGGTGCCAGCGCGCCCGGGGTAGCGCACCTCGAGGTGAGCGACTCGGAGCGTCGAGCGGGACGGGTCCGGCACGTCGCGCCGAGTGCCGTAGGACGGGAGCGGACGCTCGAGGATACCGAACACCTCTTCAGCCGCCTTCAGCCCCTCGGCGCTCGCGTGATAGTTGGTGCCGAGGAGGCGAAGGGGCAGATAGGCCTCGGGAGCCAGAATGAGCACGAACAGTGCGGTGGCCAGGCTCAGATGGCCGCCGAGCAGCCTCAGTCCGACGGCCACGGCCACCAGGGCGACCGAGATGGTGGCGAGTAGCTCGAGGATGAGCGATGACAAGAATGCCACTCGCAACGTGGCCATGGTGGCCGTGCGGTACTGGTCGGCGATCTCACGGATGGCCGCGATCTGGGCCTTGGCGCGTCCGAAGATCTTGAGGGTCGGCAGGCCGGCGACGATGTCGAGGAAGTGACCGGACAACCGCTGGAGAAGGCGCATCTGACGTCCCATCCGGGCCTTCGTCGATGCCCCGACCAGCGACATGAACAGCGGAATCAACGGGATGGTGACGGCGATGATCAGCGCCGAGATCCAGTCAGCTCCCAACACCACGACGATCACCGTGACCGGGATGACCACGGCGAGGACCAGCTGAGGGAGGTACCGAGAAAAGTAGCTGTCGAGCGCGTCGATCCCGCTGGTCGCCAACACGACCAGCTTGCCGGAGGGTTGACGGTCGATACCGGTAGGGCCGAGACGGGCGATCTTCTCGACGAGCGCGCTACGCAGAATCTGACTTGGCCGACGCCGAGGCCCGATCGGCCGCCCACTCGCCGAACCAACCCAACAGTGCTCGTCCGACGATCACCACGAACAGGAGCACCACGAGATTGCGGACCCGAGACAATGGGTCGTAGTGCACGACGACATCCGCGATGACATTGGCGATCAGCCACGCCTGTGCGAGGACGAGGGTGGCGGTGACGGCGCCTAACAGCACGGTGACCATCAAATACCGGCGGGTACCCCGAGTGTAACGAAGCAACCTCGGGTCCACGATGTTCGCCAGACTGCGCACGCCTATCTACACCCCCAACGACACCGGCTCGCTCACTACCCAAGCCGGTCGTTGAGATGCTCACCGACGCGAATGGCGTTGGCCATGGCGGTGAGGGCCGGATTCACCGCGCCGATGCTCGGAAAGAAGCTGGTATCCACGACGTAGAGGTTGTCCAGCTCGTGGGCCTTGCAGTTGACGTCCAGCACCGAGGTCGCGGGGTCCGAGCCGAACCGAAGGGTCCCCGCCTGATGGGCTACGCCGGCTACCGGGACGTTCATGCTCATGTAGAAGTTCTTGCTCAACACGTGGTGATCAGCCATACCCACGTGGTTCAGAATGGTCCGCAGCTCTTTGTAAAGGCCGCTGGCCTCCTCGTCGTTGGTCGCCTCGTAGGCCAGGTGGATATTCCCGTCCTTATCCACCGTGACCCGATTCTCGGGCCTCGGCAGGTCCTCGGTGGTAAGCCACCAGTCCACCGCGTGCTTGGCCACGTCGTCGAGGGTCCAGTGAGGTGCCAAAAAGGTCAGCTTTGGCTCCTCTCCCTTCATGGCGCCCGCGTTGGATTTCCCCACCATCTGGATATTGCCGAGCGGCCACTCGCGACCACCGCCGGCCAGGTAGAAGTCGTTGATGCCGAGTGTCTTTTGGAAGACGGTGTCGTTGGGCTCCTTCCCGAGTGAGACCAAGGCCTTGCAGTTGTGGAACATATAATTGCGGCCAACCTGGTCCGAGCCATTGGCCAGACCGTTCGGATGCGCACTGTTGGCGGAGTTCAACAGCAGCTTCGCACTGTTGGCCGCTCCCGCTGCCACCACAACAATGTCCGCTTGGTACACCTCGCGGGTGCCGTCACGATCGACCACGACCCCCGTCACCGTTCGGCCAGTCGGATCCGTCTCAAGCTTCGACACGACGGCGTTGGTCAGAAGGGTGATGTTTGGCGACTCGAGACTCGGCCGCACCGCCATGACTTCGGCGTCAGCCTTGGCATGGACCAGGCAGGGATAGCCATCGCACCACGCGCAACGGAGACAGGTGCTCCGATTGCGGTCCGCCTCGTCCAGCAGGATGCCGACCGGCGCCGAAAACGGGTGGTAGCCCTTGGCCTCGAGGGCGTCGGAAATCTCTTGGAGTCGCGGCTCGTGACTGACGGCCGGTGCGGGGTAGGGCTCGGAGAACGGCCCCTCCGTCGGGTCTTCGCCATGGTTACCGTGGACCTGGTAGAGCCTTTCGGCCTTGGTGTAGAACGGCTCGAAGGCCTCATAGTCAACCGGCCAGGCTGGCGAGACCCCGTCGACATGCCGGATCGCACCGAAGTCCTCGGGCCGCAAGCGATACAGCGCAGCGCCATAGAGTTTGGTAGCGCCACCGACGAAGTAGTGGACTTGGGGTTGGAACGCCGTACCCTCACCGTCGTACCAGGTGTCCTTAGAAATATATTTCCCGTCGACGAACACCTTGTCGGGTGACCAGTTGTCCATCTCCCTCGGAAGGAAGTCACCCCGTTCGAGGAGCAAAATCCGCTTTCCCGACGGCGCAAGCGTGTGGGCCAAGGTTCCCCCACCGGCTCCGGTCCCGATGATAATGACGTCGTAGTGCTCAGCCATCAGATTTCCTCTCGTGTGCGGGCGAGTTTCATGTCACGCGAGCTGGTGCGCCAGCGCTCTGGCCAGCGCTCTGGCGTTGGCGGTGGGCGATGGGGACGGCGAAGACACCCATCACGGCGGCGAGGATGGCGGCGATCCGAAAGATCGTGGAGAGCGAGATCGTACTCTGTAGGACTCCTCCCCCGAACGCCGCCAGTCCGTAGCCGAGCTGATAGGCGGCGATAAGCCATCCTGCTGCCAGCTCCACATACGTCGGAAACGTCGTCTCGCCGTAGCCGACGGTGATGGGAAAGAAGCCGGAACAGGCCAGGCCGCCGAAGATGAACAACAAGATGCCTGCCGTTGCCGTCTTTTCCGCTGGGGCCGCGAGTAACGCAACGGCCATGGCCCACGGCAGCACCCTGTAAATGGTGGTCGAGCGAATCCATCGTCCGCTGAGGGCGATGACCAGTCGGCCGACGGTCACCGCAGCCCAGAACGCGCCCAGAGCGTCGGTTGCCGACGTCGCGCTGACCCCCTTGCTCACCAGCAGCGTGGTTCCCCAGTTTCCAAACATGGTCTCGCCGATCCCATACAGCACCAACGCGAGCGCAAAGATCCAGAACGGCTTGGGGATCCGACCCGAGGACCGGGTGGGTTTGGAAACTGCTACAGCCATAGGTTGCAGCACGGTCAGGATGATGAGCACCACCAAACCGGCGGCGGCGATGAGGGGAAGGTACCACCATGCGCCGAGGTTGAGGAAGAGGGCGATGAGCAAGGGGGACAGCGCAGTTCCGAGACCGAGTAGAACATTCAATGCGGTGAGTGCGACGTCGCGGCGCTGGGGCATGAACGCCCCGGCGTACGTGCTGATCGCACTCAGCGTGAGCCCGAAGCCCAACCCCAGGGATGCGGTGGCGACAAGCAACATCGGGTAGGCGATCGCATCGGTACGGATCGGATCACTCCCCACCAGCAAACTCATGGCGAGCGCGTTGGCGGCGACACCGCCGACAAGGATGCGTTTCAACGGGTAGCGGGCGGCCAGGGCCGGCAACGCGAGTGACCCGGCGATCGCCATAATCACCTGAGGGAGAAACAGCAGACCGTAGCGGCTCTTGGAGAGATCGTAGCCACTGGGCGACTGCAGGATGCTCGCGGCAGCAGGAAAGGCCACCAGGCTCAGACCCTGAAACAGCCCGATGGCATACACGGTGACGACTTCGCGCCGACGCTCCCTCGCCGCACCAGTCGGCGGGCTAGCCGCCCCGAAAGCGGCGCCGCCTGCGCTGCCGACCTCCTCGCTCACCGGAACACCCCCGGAGACAACCAAGGCTGGTCGCCGCGGGCCCCGGGTTGGTTCCTCACCCGTGCTTCGTCGGGAAAGGTTCCGGCCCGGCGCGGCCCGAGCAAGCCAGTCACGGCGCCTCCTAACCGACGTGCCGGGCGGTTGTCACAAACCTGGGCTGCTCTGCATGATGCCGCCGTCAGCGAAGATGGTGGTGGCAGTCAGATAGCTGGCCCCGGGGCCGGCCAGAAAGGCCACAACGCTACCGATCTCCTCCGGCTTGGCCATTCGCCCGATGGGGATCGCTTCGTCCAGCTTCTTCAGCGCCGCCGGATCGTTCATGGTGGCGGTATTGATCGGTGTCTCGACTGCTCCGGGACCGACCCCGACCACCAGGACGTTGTGGGGCGCCAGCTCAACGCCGGCGGTGCGAGTGAGCATCCGCATCCCCCCCTTGGAGAGGCAATATGCGGTATTGCCCGGCATCGGCCAATCCTCGTGGACCGACGTCATGTTGATGATCCGACCGCCATCACCCTGCGCGATCATCTGCTTGGCCGCAAGTTGGGTCCCGAAGAACGCGCTCTTCAGATTGATGTCGAGCACCCGCTCGTACTGGGCTTCGGTGGTGTCGAGCACTGAGGTGCGAGTCTCGACGCCAGCGTTATTGACCATGATGTCCAAACGACCGAAGCTGCTCACCGCCGTTGCGATGAGCATCTCGAGGTCGGAGACCTTGCTGACGTCGGCCTTGACCGCCGTCACCTTGTCCCCGAGGGCACGAACCTGCTGTTCGAGCTCCTCGGTGGCCTCGGGGTCGGCTACGTAGTCGATGACGATCGCCGCGCCTTCGGCGGCCAACGCCAAGACGACCGCTTTTCCGATTCCCGTGTTGCCACCGGTGACGATGGCCACCTTGCCTTGCAGCGTCACCTAGATCTCCTTCTCTCGCAATACGTCGGCCGGACTCTCTGCTTCTCTCTGCGCTCGGGACGATCAACGAGCTTCTCGCCCACGGGTACAGCTCTCTTGGCGGCCTCGTGCTCGCCCACCGGCTGAAAAACAACGTGGTCCAGCACCGTGCTCCGTCCCCCGCCACTATCGGACCGCCCAGCTCGCTGAATCACCACCCGCATCGGGTGAAACCACACCGACCTCCCGTCGCCATCACGAGCCTGGACCTCGACGGTCTGCGGACCCAACGGGCCACGGGCGAGCCTTCTCGCGTGTGGTTCGGCCAGCGCCCAGACGGACCGAGCCCGCCCCCGAGGTGCACGCCTCAGGGATTCGGTCCGTGTCCGCGACTCGAGGAGGTGCCCCGAGGAGGTCGTTGAACTGGTCCTCCGCCCAAGATCAGCGGAGGAACCGGCTCAGGGTTGGGCACCGAGAGTGATCTTGGCATCGGTGGAATGACCATTGCGCTCGTAGGTGATCGAAACAGTGGCGCCGGGCTTCTCCGTCAGGGTCAAAGCCGCCAATTGATTGGGATCCGTGGCTTGCTCGCCGTTGATCTCGGTGATGATGTCGCCTCTCTGCAGGCCGGCTGTCGACGCCGGACCACCAGGCACGACGGCGACCACGTAGAGTCCTTCGCTCGTGCCAGCCTGTTGCGCGGCAGCTGGTGGTATCTGTGCGACTTGAATACCGAAGTAGGAGTGGGTGACCGTACCGGTGGCGATGAGCTCGTTCGACACGGACTCGGCCGTGCTGACTGGTATGGCGAAGCCGAGTCCGACACTTCCGGAGCTCGCCCCACCCGATTCATTGGGCACAGAGGCACCGGCTGACGGCACACCGATGAGATTTCCCGAACAATCGGTGAGAGCTCCGCCGCTATTTCCGGGGTTGATGGCGGCGTCCGTTTGGATGGCAGAGACGAGGAGTGCGGTCGTGCCATTATCGCTCGGAACCTCGATCGTTCGATCGAGAGCGCTCACAATGCCAGTCGTCACGGTGCTGGACAGGCCGAGCGGCGCGCCAAGGGCGACGACCGGTTCTCCGACTTGTACTTCGCTTGATGACCCGAACGGAATTGCGGGAAGCGATTGAGGGACATCGACCTTGATCACGGCCAGATCGGTCTGTGGATCGCGACCAGTCAGCGTGGCCGATGCCGTCGTTCCATCGGCGAAGAGCACCTCTATCGAACCGCCCTTGGCAGCGAGGGAGATGACATGGTTGTTGGTCAAGATGTAGCCGTCGCTCCGGATGATCTCACCCGATCCGGTCGAGCCAGTTGCCCCCTTTCGTACCATGATGGTCACGACCGAGGGAAGAGTCTTATCGGCGACGCTCGTGGCGGAGCAGGCGTTCGAATCGGAAGACTCAGTTCCCGCAACGATGAGCCCTCCGACGACACCTCCCACGAGAACCAGAAGAACCCCCAGACCGATCCACAACCATCGCGGCCGCCTTCGTACCCCTGAAGTGCTCGTATTCGTCATGTCGCTCCTTGCTTGGGGACTCCGGGCCCGGCGGAGGAGACCTCTTCCAGGGCGGGGCGCGTTACCCGAGAATGGCCGGCAGAATCCCGAGCTCACGTGCTCGGGCGACGGCCGAGGCGCGGTTGTGCACCCCGAGCTTGCGGTAGATGCTGGCCAGATGGGTCTTGGCGGTGTTCTGCCCGACGCAAAGGCTCTCTGAGATATCCCCAATCGAGTGGTGCGTGGGGAGGAGTCGGAGAATTCGCAGTTCGGCCTGGGTGAGCTTCACGTGTCCGACGAGGTCGTAGGCGAATGGCGTCGGTGACTCGACAGCCCCGGGCTTCTCGTTCAGGAGAACCAAGCTGCGTTCCACGCCATCCTCGTTGAGGTAGATGCTCGACGTGAGCTCGACCTCGACAATGGTGCCATCGCGCCGACGTATCCGCAGGTCGGCTCCTACGTACCCGTTCAAACTCCGCTCGGCCAGGGCCACTGCCCAACGCATGTCGTCGGGGTCCTGGATGGGAGGCCGCCCGAGGGCGCAGAGCTCCTCCTCGCTCCTCCCGAAGAGCCGGCAGGCTGCGGGATTGGCTGCAAGGGTTCGACCATCGGGAGCGCCGATCACTGCGGCACCCGTAAGGTGGTAGAAGAGGGCCCGGTAGTCGGCATCCCGCAGCCACAGTCTCGGCCAGTCGTCCCCCCCAGGTACGGGCTGGTCTGTGCGTACGTCGGTCATGGGTTACCCCGTGCGTCTGGCGAGCCCGGCGCAATGGGCCTCGCATTCGGCTTATTGAGTCAAAGCTACCGAGGCAGTCGGGGGCCGACGTCACCCTCTTGAGATGAAACGAAGTGACCACCCCGACGGCCTGGCAACCCCGGTGTAGTCACGGCCTTACGTGGACCCAACACCAGCCTCGTTGAGGGTGGTCGTGCCTTCTACCTGCCTGCTTGCGACTCGGGTCGTCGATGTTCGAGTGGATCGCGTCCACGGACGGGTCGGCGGGTCGGCGGGTCGGCGGGGGTACCCAACGGACCCTGGCGACGGCCGCGGCCAACTCGCCTGTGGCCCACGCGACAAGGTCGCGGACTGGGCGCCAGGTGTGGTCGGCGGTGAGGCCGCGGTGGCCGGTGGGCGAGGGGGTGGACCGGGGGGACAATCACGACGGTGTGGATCACTGGTGAGCTGCTGGCGCTTGTTGGCAGAGCACCCGGTGGCAACCTTCTCCCTCTTCGACCCGCTGACCCGAACAGGAACAGGAGGACGACCATGTATGCGAGCAACAACCAGCATCCCGTGGTCACCACAGTGGCCGTCGAGGTCGGCGCGGTCATCGGGCACGCCTGAAGGGGGCGCCGTTCGCGCTGGTCAAGTGGAGGACGATGTCGGGTCGGGCGCCGGGTTGGAGGTTCTGGGTAACAGAGCCGCGGCGATCAAGCCGATGACGGCGGTCACAGCGATGGTGCCCAAGGCCAGGGCGAACACCCGGTTGCCAGTGGCAACGGTCGAGACGAGGACCGATCCGGCCAGTGCGGTGCCCAGCGACGAACCGAGGTTGGAGACGCTCCTCGATACCCCGGAGATTTCTCCCTGGTCCTTTTCGGGGAAGGCGGACTGCACGACGTTGACGGATGAGGTCAAAATCGTCGGCTTCGGCGGGTCGTTCGCTGATCATGATCTCGGGAGTGACGAACCTTTTCCCTCGTGCACGTGTGCGGGACTGCGGCACGTGTAGGGCTCGACGCGTCCGCAGGCAGGCGACGAGTTCACGCTTGAGTGCACCGCGGCCTGGACATAGAGCGCCTGGTAGATGGCCTCGGGCGAGATCCGCATGGACTCATCATTGGCGAAATCCAGCCGCAACCGGTTCGAGATCTGCTCAGGGCTCCACGCCTTCGCGCATCGGCGGTCTGGCGGCGGCAGTGCCGGCGGCCACGAAGCGCACCGTCGGACAGGGAATAGCGGTCCATCTGGTCGGGAGATCAGCGCGGAAAGCCGGTCTGCACGTAGTAGCGCAGCTCCTCGTTGGCCGCCAGACTGGCCACCTTTGGTCTCTTCGCGCGGCGATCAGCGTGCCATTGCGGTTGATGGCCGATAGCCTGACGACCCGAGAGTGGCTGCATTGCGGCGCAGCTGGCTGATGTAGGCACCATGGCCCCAACCCCGACTCCCATGAGCAGCAGGCCGGGCACAAAGGTGAGGATGTTCGAGGTGGCCCTGGCGAGCGCTAGGAGTAGGACCATCCCGACGATCGTGATCACAAAACCGGTGCAGATGATCGTTCTCTGCCGGTATCGCTGCGCCAGACGTCCAGAGACGAGGGATGAGGCCAGAATGCCGACGGTGGCAGGAGTCAGCACCAGCCCGGTCTTGATGGCGCTGAGTCCTCGAGCCTCTTGCAGGAACAATGAGACGACGAAGAAGCTGCCTTGCAGAACCAGCCACTGGATATTTTGGGTCACCAGACCCAAGTTGGAGGTCCGGTTGGCGAACAGCCTGCTTGACAGCAGCGGCTGCCGTCCAGCGCGCTCCCAGCGGCGGACGTGCCAGAAGAAACCGGCCAGCACTACACCCCCCGCGGCGATGAACAACCAGACCGGCGAGACGCCTCCCTTGGGGATGATAACGGTGTTGCCAATGGTGAAATTCTGTCGGGAGGCGAACCACCCGTACGTGCGCGACAACAAGACGCCGAAGACGATCAGGACCAGTCCGGCGGCGGATAGGAACGTGCCGATCAGGTCGAACCTGGTCCGCGAGGCAGGCCTCTTGGGCATTTCCATGCGCAGCGCCATCACCACGATACTGGCCACCACCAGGGTCTGAGCCAGGAACGAGGCCCGCCAACTGATAGCGCTGGTGATCAGTCCACCAATGAGGGGTCCAGCCGCGGACCCGATCCCAGCCGCCGCGCTGATCACCCCGAAGTACTTGGCTCGGGTCGTCAGATCGGGGAAGGCGACGGTGATGATGATGTAGATGGGCGGGATCATCAGGGCCGAGCCGACACCCTCGAAGATCGAGTACCCGACCACCAGTACCCCCAGCGACGGGGCCAGCGCGGCGATGGTCGCACCGGTCCCGTAGATGACCAGTCCGAGGACGAAGCAGAACTTCCGGCCCCAAATGTCGGTGAGTTTGCTGCCTGGGATCATCAGGGCGGCCATAGTCAGTGTGAACAGGGTGATGGCGGTTTGCACCCCGATAACAGTGGTGTCGAGGTCCTTAGCGATGTTGCTGATGGCCACGTTCATGTTCGTCCCGGCGTAGCTGGCGATGAACTGACCCAACGCCAGCGGGGCCACGAGCTGGGTCGGCGACAAGTCCGCCGCCTGAACGCGCTTCACCAGCACCCCAGCCGAAACATGCCAGCCACGACGCCTACCGCTATCCCGACAGCCACGACCCCGGTCCGTTCAGACCAGCACTGTGTAGAGGGCATTGATGATGAGCCATTGCTCGCCAAATCGTCCGAGGTGGAGGTATTCCACGAAGGGCTCCGAGGTCACCTTCACGGTCGCCATGTCCCCGAACACGTCCAACACGATGACCTCTTGGGACGGCTCGAACGCTGTTCCCTCCCCGCTGGCGGTGTCCACGACCAGCTGCTCGGTCGGGTCCTCGTGGAGGGCTAGCGATGCGGCCCCAGGATCCTCGAGTGTGCGCTTTGCGAGAGCAGGGTGCAAGACGGCGCGCATCCGCTCCCCGTCTCCTGCAAACCACGACTGGAAGTACTCGGTCGCCGCGGCGGTGATGGCCTCGATGTCGCTGACAATGGCATCGCTGACCACGTTGCGCCTCCCGTCCCGAGCTGTCCTTGGCCGCTGAGCCGCAGATTATTCTCAGGTGGCGGCTGTTGCCAGGGGGATTTTCGACGATTACGGGCTGAACGGTCACAAAGGATCGTCAACCGTTATCAGCGGGTGGTCGGAAAATCCTTTGCGGCGGCCTTGGATTCTTGATGGTCCGTCCGAACACAAGGTACCCGGAGACGATACGCACCGAATCGTTGATGCGCGTCTCACACGTGGACGCACAACAGGTTCAGGACCGGAGCGGCGAGCACACCGGTGCGGTCCCTGCCTGACGCACGGTGGAAGACGGGCGATGGTTGGTAGGGTCACCAGTCGTACGAAGCGCTTACGCCAGCGCGTAGCAACCGATGTCGAGCTACTCAAGGTAGTGGTTCGAAAGGATGTCATCGGTCGGCGCCGGGATGCCGCGACTCATCGAGCCGTCGAACTGGGCATCCCCGAAGGCAAAGTCGCCGCCGTCAGCTGCTGCTGGCCAGTAGCCCTCCTGTCGGCGGTCGCCACCATATCGGTGATGTGGTGCGTTCGTGTGCGGGTCGTGGACAAATAGCCAGCGGAACCCCCCAATCCGAAGAGCTGGCTCTGCCAGTTGGCAACCAGTAACCACCACCGTCAGCGATAGGCGCTCCAAGGGTGCGAGATGCACTTGGGCCTGGCTTGAGTCACGACTCGCACGCGATCGGACGTGCGAGAATGGCGCAACGAGCCTGGTCGGGTCAACGAGCACAACGTTGTGGCGTTCGAGGAGGTCTACGTGCCGATAGCAGGGGTTACCGTCGAGCTGTTCGGACCCGGTGAGATGCCGAGCGAGTGGCATGTGGGTGACTACATGCTCGTGTCCGCAGGAGTCTGGAAGGACGGGAAGCGAGGGCGCGTACCCCTGGTGTCCCAAATGATCCAGTTCGGTCAGTCGCTCCGATTCCGAGGTCAGGATGCGATCTTTGCCCATTGGAACCATGCGGTCTGGGTGTCAGACGGGGAGCTGATCGAAGCCCTGGGGCATGGTGTCACCGCGAGCCCCTACGACAAATACAAGGATGTGGAGTTTCACGTCGTCCACAGCAACCTCAATGAAGTTGAGCGGTCAGATGCAGACGCCTTTGTCCGATATGAGATGCAAGTCCATGCTCGCTACGGATTCGTCACCATCGTGAGCATCGGCCTCTCGCTCCTGACCGGACTGAAGTTCACGTTTGGCACCCCGGGTACTTCGATCTGCTCGGGCCTCGTAGCAGCCGCCCTTGCAGCCAATCAGTGGCGCGAGGACCCGTCTCACGTCATGCCAGCTGACCTGGCAAAATACGCTGACATCAGACCCTGAGCTTCGTCGAGCGCGGACTCGCGATTCCAATCGAAGCGGCTTCACAAGTCGCGATCAGTCGCCCTCTTGATCGTTGGGGGGTATGCACGTTCCCTCCCCTGGTCCGTGTGAAGCTGAGCGTCGGATCATCGTCCCCCGTCAGAGACGAGAGCGCCATGACCGGGAGAACGCCGAGGTCCCCGTGCATGAAGGTCTATCGGGGAGTGTGGAGGTAGATCTCGATCCCATGGTTAGCTCCGGGTTCGACCCGGAAGCCGAAAGGGTTGGGTCAGCGATGGCACTCGCACACGTGGCTGACGTAGCTACCGACCTTGAGTACGACGAGGAAGAGGCCGTCGCTCCGCGTCGACCGGGTCGGACTCTGGAATCAGTGTCCATTCCCCACCCGGACGGTCCAGGGATTGGCAGCCAGCACACACGAGTCGGGCCCAGGAGCCTCCAACCACTGTCATTGCCTCCCCGCACGCCTTACAGATCGCCGGCTCCGCGCCATGGTGCGGCTCGCTCACTCGCTGCATCATGACGCCTCCCGAGCCAGCCACCCCCCGGGCATGATCTCCTCCCAGTCGAGGATGTCCCAGGTTTCCTCTGCCGACCCAATGGGCTCACCAACCGCAGGTAGGTCAACAAGCTCGACGCGACAACGGCAGCACCAGGCAAGGACGACGCGGCCGTCCGCTGGCGTCAAGAACGAGACGATCAGCTCGCCTTTCTGCTTCATGCCCCTAGCCAAGCATGCTCGCGTAATCCCCAGGTGATGGGGAAGCGACAGTCACGCGGAATCCGCCGGGACCACCAGTGGGACCATTGGAACGGGCACCTCGTCACGCCGGGGGGAACGCCACCGAGATTACCGGGGGCATGCCCAGCATCGCCAGCTCTTGGCCGGGGTGTGCGTCCACGAGAGCCGCTGCCCGGTAGCCGAACCGCTCGCCCTCGACACACGTCCACCGCAGACCGTGGTCCGCGTCGTGCCAGGCGACCAGCGCCTCGAGCACCTGTACAGCCGTATCCCTCGTCACCGGCGCGATCCCAACCAGGAGGGAAGGATTGGGGCGCCAACCCACGGTCGGGCGAAGGTGGGCTGGCGGCGGCGGGCCAAGTCGATTGGAGACGAGCCGGAACCAGCTCGACCGCACCGTCTGGTTGCAGGCTAGCGACCTGTTACACGTGCACAACGGTCAAATCGCACTAGGGGACGGTTGCTCAGTCGCTGAATCCGCCCGGAAAGTACCTCGCGAGCAACCCGTGGAGGGAACCCGACTCGAGACCACGGAGGAGTTCCACCCGGGGGATCACCGCGTTCATCTGCTCGAGAAGAGACCTGAGAAATCGAGGGTCCTTGGCCATCTCCGCGGTCATGACCTGGGCGAGGGCCTCAGCGAGCCCAGCTGCACTGTCACCCTTACGTTTGGCGGCGGCACCCTTCACGAGGGGCTCTATGTCGACGAGGTACTCGCGTAGAACGTCGGCGGGGATGTGAATCGCACGGGCACCAACCACTCGCCCAACCCCCTTCGCGACACTGTCGCTCCGCCAGTGCTACACCCGTGCTCCTCCGCAAAGGTGGATGCCCGGATCGTTCCGGCTCAAGGGCGGGCGCCACCCAACACCCGACAACTCTGGGTGGCAGGCAGCAGAAGGCCGAGCTGATCGCCTCGTGAGAGCAGGAACCTCTCGGCGCCCCGCGCCTAAAGCGTCCGACGGTAATTTGGCGCCGCCGACCTGGACACGACGCGACACGCCCATCGTCCCGAATGGGCAAGCCGCGGTGGGAAGGTGAAGGGCACGCTGTGGCCAGCGGACCACAGCGTGCGAGCAGAATCTGCCAAGCACCAGGGTTTGACTGCCGGGCCGGTCGCAGTTCCAGGAATGCACCGACGAATGAAGGGCGCGGCCGGAATCCTCAAACCACGGAGGTCGAGACGATCGGACTATTCGTCAAGGTTTGCAGCACCACGCAATAACGCTCAGTCAGGCGGACCAAGGTGGCCAGTTGCTCCTCTGAGGCGTCGCTGTCGAGTTGGAACGAGAGACGAATCTCGCTGAATCCCACCGGTGCGGCCTTGTCGACCCCGAGCGTTCCACGGAAGTCGAGGTCACCGTCGGCCCGCACAGTTCCCGTGACTTGAATCCCGAGGGCGGTGGCCACCGAACGCATGGTCACGCCTGCACAAGCGGCGAGGGCCTGAAGGAGCATGTCTCCCGAGCACGCCTGAAGCCCATCCCCACCCGTTGCCGGGTGGAGGCCCGCCTCCACGAGTGCTCTGCCAGTCTGAACGGAGCAGGAGATTCCCTCACCAAGGGCACCTTCGGCGTGAAGGGTGACGGCCGCGGTCTCGGGCTGATTCCGATAGCGGTCTTTGAGGGGCGCTTGCAACGTCCTCAGTTCATCGCTGTCCACGTTCGCCTCCTCTACCCGCTGCAACTCCGGCATTCAAGCTCTCATAATGCCCTGGTCTGAGCTGAGGTCGTACGGGTTCGCCCCGCAGATGCAGTCAGGAGGACGCCAGCTTCCGCGAGGAGCGCGGCCGTGGACGGGCTGACCGCCTCCGCGCGTCCGGCATCTCAGCCCTACTTCAGTCGCCCTCGACCGGCTCCACCAGCTCCGAACCGTCGTTGAGCATCCCCCGGTTCGACGGACACCTGCACTGAGGTGGTAGCACCTCGGGAGGGAGTCCTTGATGCCACGACCTCATCCGCCGGAGTTCCGCGCTCGAGCCATTGAACTGGCCCGAGAACGAGCCAAGCCGATGGCCGCCCTGGCCCACGATCTCGGGATCTCCGAGAGCTGCCTGCGCACGTGGGTGGCCAAGGCTGACATCGACGAGGGCCGCAAGGATGGCGTTACTTCATCGGAGCGCACCGAGCTGGTCGAGCTGCGAAGAAAGCTCCGAGTCTCAGAGATGGAGAACGAGATCCTCCGGCGAGCGGCCGCCTACTTCGCCCGGGAGAACGTCCTCCCAAAATGACGTACACCTTCATCGCCCAGCGCTGCTCGGACTTGCCGGTGGCGGCGTGTTGTCGGGCCATGGGGGTGTCCACGTCGGGGTTCTACGCCTGGCAGGCCAACCCGGTCTCGGCTCGGGACTGGAGTGACACGAAGCTCACCAACGCCATGTTCGACATCCATGCGATGGCACGATGCTCGTACGGATCTCCACGGGTCCATGCCAGCTCGTCTTGGGCCAGGGTCAACGCTGCTCGCGCAAACGGGTGGCCCGCCTCATGGCCCAGGCCGCCATCGTGGGTATCCACCGGCGGAAATTCCGGGGCTGCACCCGGCGTGATCCCGATGCCACCCCGGCCGAGGACCTGGTGAAGCGCAACTTCAACCCGACCGAGCGGGACCGGCTGTGGGTGATGGACGTCACCGAGCACCCGACTGCGGAAGGCAAGGTCTATCTGGCGGTCGTTCTCGACGCCTGGAGCCGGCGGGTGGTGGGTTGGTCGATCGCCGATCACATTCGATCCGAGCTCGTGGTCGATGCGGTCCAGATGGCCCTCTGGCGACGACGACCGCCAGTCGGGTCGGACTGTGGCCCACTCCGACCACGGAGCCAGAATACACATCATGGGCCTTCGGTCGCCGGCTTCGGGCTGCAGGGCTGCTCGGTTCCATGGGCACCATAGGGGACTGCTTCGATAACAGCGCCATAGAAAGCTTCTTTGGGACGATGCAGGTGGAGCTGCTCGACGAGCACCGCTGGGCCACCCGCAAACAGTTGGCACTTGGCATGTTCGACTGGATCGAGACCTGGTACAACCCGTTGAGGCGGCACTCGTATTGCAAGATGCTCAGCCCGGTCGACTACGAACGAGCCCACACATCCGCCGCAGCTGCGGCATGATCAACACAACCAACCTGTCCGCTGGACCGGGGGAAGCTCAATTGGCCCTCCCGCCTACTCGATGGGCTGGCGAGCTGAGGCCGGTTGCACGTAGAGGGGTGCATCAGGGGGAACTCGGGCTACGAATCCATGGGCTTTGGCGCATGACTGGCAGACCTGAAGTCCAACCTCCACGTTCTCCGCGTCGGGGACCATCCCTACTGGCCAACCCATTCCTACTTGGAGGGTCTTTTCGGCCCGGCCCAATGGGAGCCCAAGCTGGATAATCGCAGCGATGACCCACTCAGGCTGTCCCTTGAAATCCAGAGCCGAGTCGGTGTCCCTCAGGCACGCGATGCAAGGGCCGGAGCAGTCCCCATAGAGCCCAGGCACAGGCGTAGCGGACAGTCCGAGCCTCGCGGCAACCTGGCTGCGCGTGGCGGTGATGCGCCCGTGGCACTGCTTGACCTTCTTGCCGGAGCCGCATGGGCACGGTACCTCGGCAATGTCCAAACCACCCGAAGTCGCCGTCACGGCGACCTACCCTTCTCTCTGAAAAGAAGTCACCGGGGTCTGGGACTGGCTGGTGCTGTCTTGGAGTGAGCGTAGCGCCTGCCTGTTCCGGTGACCTCCGTCCAACAGCTCGGCACGGCGCGATTCACTCCCAACTGTCCGGTGCTCCCAAGGTGACGCGCTTTTGGACTTACGCTTGGGAGGAAATGGGGGCGCCATCCTCAGCCTGGTTTTATGATTGGTCCAGGTAACGCTTCGACCCACTCCTGACCGCAGCGCAAGCACTTCAGATGGCGATGGTCGGCGCGGGAGGAGCCCGGTGGGCAATCGCCATGTGTGTACTCGTCCGGCCAGCCCGAAGCGCAGCTCGGGCACTCCGAGCGGAGTGAGGACGTGTCCTCGATGCGGAGCATGTCGCCGAGGCCCAGGACTGCGAAGATTCTGCGGGCCATCGGGGCGGGATTGCGCACCACCAGCATTCCGCCACGTTCTCGGGCACGATTGGCACTGACGACGAGGGCACTGACACCCGAGGAGTCGATGAACTGAACCGTGGAGAGGTCGACGACGACCCGAGCCCCCTCGGTGGTGGTAGCGCTCTGGATTGCGTCGGCCAACATCGGCGAGGTGGCGATGTCCAGCTCACCCCATACCTGGATTACCGCTGTCTTGGGGCCGTCTTCACTTTCGCCCTCGCTCACAACCGCGACACGAAACGCATCCGGTGTTGATGCCACGCGCCTCCCTCCCCTCAGCCTGCCCGTCCAAGCTGGGACTCCGAACTCGGTGCGACCGACGCTAGCTGCGAAACCCCCCATTGCGGCAACGGACGTTCACTACCCGCACACAGAGCTGGTCCAAATCGTCAGGACGCTACAGGGCAGTCGAACTCTGCCCAGACGGTGCGCCCTCCGTGTTCTGGAGTCATCCCCCAGGCTCGGCTGAGCGCCCCAACAATGACCAGGCCGCGGCCATGTTCGTCGTCATGGACGGTGCACTCGCCCCAAGTTGGCCCGGTATCGAACACTTCGAGGCGAACGCGGCCTGTCTCTCAAACCAGCGACAGCTCCACGGGGCCACGCCCGTGGAGCACGGCGTTCCCGAACAGTTCGCTGACGACCAGGGCCATGTCCTCACAGACGCTGGGGCCGCAGGCTGCCACGCAGTGCTCTCGGACCCAGGCCCGAGCGGTGCTCACGCACTCCGGGTCAGCAGGAAGAATGACCGACAGCGGTTCCACAGCCTTACGAGACGTTCCCTATGCTCTGATGTTTCAACCATCTGACCTGGCCGGTGAACCCCCGCCCTCGCCGCAGCATTGTGCCGTACGCCATCGCCAGGGGCTCCCTTACTGCGTTAGCTGCGCCCTATACCACGGCGGAACTCCTGCTCGAACCGAGAACGGGGGTCCATGGCGAGCGCGATACCGGGCAGTCCGTTGGAGGTAGACCTTACTCAGTTTGGCGACGTTGCGATACTTCAGGTTGCTGGCGAGGTTCGACATCTGCACTGCCTCCAAGCTTCAAGAGGCACTGCTCGGGACAGTGCCGTTGGCGTCTGCGGGTCGGGTCGTCGAGAACATGGTTGACGTTCGATTCTTCGACTCCGCTAGCACCCATGCTCTGACTGTGTTGCCCACAACTGCGGCACATCCATCGTCGTCCGAAATGCCCGACTATCTACCGAAAGGTGTTCGGCATCCTCGGCCTGGAAACGGTACTGACAGTTGAGCCGCCGCTCACTGAGTCAGTCGTGGACGACCACGTAGATGCCGTAAATCACTCCGGGGATGTGCCCGAGGAGCTGCAACAGGAACGCCCACAGGACCTTTAGACAGAGTCCTTCCTTTATCAGCACCGCCAAGAAGGGCAGTATCAGACAGAGCAAAACAAGAAGGACCTTTACCATTGCGTCACCGTCGTCATCTTGCCACCTCTTCGGAGTCCCCGACCTCTGGTTGTTCGGCCTCTGGCGCTGAGGGTTCGTCGCCTTCGGTCAGCGCTTCGGGTGCGACGGGCTCCGGTTCGTCAGTACGGGTGACCTCCTGAGCCATGATTTTGACCTCGGACACCACTTCGGAGATGACGCCGCGGTCGCCTCGACCTCTCAGCCCTGAGGCGTTGAGTCCGAGGAGTACCGCCATCACCACGATTGACCCGACCCACAGGAAGTGAACGGCCAACCCAGCCAAACCGAAGACGAGCGCCAGGCCAAGGGCTGCAAGCTGCTCTACTTGACGCGCTGAGTCGCGTCGAAGAGACCGTGCGGCATTGTTCATCGGCCGGGCGGTCGCAGGGGGCGGACACGGCATTCTTAACAGCGCGCTTCCTTGGAGTGCGTGCGACAGATTTGGTCACCGTGGCCGAGACTTCCTTCTTGACGGCACGCCGCCGCGGCTCGCTGGGAGTTTCCTTTGTGGAGGCTTTGCGCGTAGAAGCAGTAGTCCTTTTTGCAGGTGGAGCTGGCATTCCATCGCTCGATTCCGAAGACCTGGCGCAACGGTTTTGCTCGAAGGGCTCCAGGAGGACCTTACCCCGAACTTCGTTTCCAAAACAGAGGGAAGAGGTATCCCTTGTCGTGCCTTTGGTAAGGCCTCCGGAAGGTGACACACGCGCCGCCGTCGGATGCCACGTCGCCCTGGAGGTTCAGCCGGGCTCCTCTTCAGGGACGGTTAGCGTCCGGGAAGACCGCGGGATTGGGCAAGCGTGAACGGCGTACCCTCGTTCGCCATCGCCATCGCCATCGCCACCGAGCCGCTCGGCTCACGGTCGTCGCCCTCGGCTTATCCAGTACATGGCTGATGGGAAGGACACGATGACGACGGCCAGAATCCACTCGCGGACGCTGAGATGCACACGATGGCGATAGCCACACTCATCCGTTGTCCATCTCCGGTGTAGACCAATAGGACAGGACGAGGAGGACGCACGCGACACACCAAGTCCTGCCGGGCCGGAGCCCTATCAGACTTCTCGCCGGACCAGTTCTGGCGGCGCGCCATCGCCGTCCTCGAAGGTGGATGTCGAGGGGCTTTCGCAAGGTCCCTACTCGACCGGGAATCGCAGAATCCCGAGGGCGCGTGCTCGGGCGACGGCCGACGCACGGTTGTCCGCTCCAGGCTTGCGATAAATGCTCGCTATGCGAGCGTTAGCGGTCCCGCGTTCGATGAAGAGTGCCTGAGCAATCCTTTTGATGCAGAGGTCCGAGGGGAGGAGTAGCAGAATCCGCAGTTCGGCAACCGGGAACTGAGGCGTCTCGCTCACGCCATCGTTGGCTTCATTGCTGGAGGACATACCTCAATGATGTGCTAACAGGAATAGCCAATTCCAGTTTCCTTCGCGACGCCCGCCTTGCCCTTGGGCGTACGTTCGGCTCGCGCTGCGTCGAGCTTGGCTTGGGACTCGGCGAGCACGTCCAGGTTCGTGACAAACCCTGGTTTTGCGGTCGCTCACGTCTCTGGTTTCTCGGCGTCCAGGCGAGCGAGCTGCTCCTCGAGCTGCGCCTCGGCGATGGGCGTCTCGTCCCGGAACACGGCGAGCGCCACCAACATTCGATTGCGCACCCACACGTCGATGGCCGGGCCGTAGCGAAAGGTCTTGGTGGTCGTGTGGTTCGAGACGGCGATGCTGAACTCGCCCGGCCGGTAGTCAATGGCGATGAGCTTGGCGAACGAGAGGTCGATGACCTGCGATGCGCCTCGAAAGACCACGCGGGTGCTCGTGACGTGCAGAGTGCCCACGTCGACGACTTCGGGACGCGGCCTACCTTGGACGAATCGTCCGTGCGTCCGGCCGACACGGCCTCGAATGCGCGGCAGCAACGGCACCGAGACGCCTGAGGACCCGCCCACGTAGTGGGCGTGGCGCTTCACCTCGACGAGGCTGACGTTCGTGACCGTACCGATGCCGCGCTCGTTGGGTGACAGCACCAGCCCCGCGCTCGGGACGCTCGCTCCGTGAAGGAGACGGAGGTCGAGGACGATGTCGGCGCGGCGATTCGCCCAGACGGCCAGGCGCTCATCGGCCATCTTGGTTTCGCGGGCGTGGCGGCGCTCATCGGCGGCGTGGCGCAGCGTGTCGAACATTCTCCTACTCCTCGGTCCAGATTACTTTCGGAACAAAGGCTCCGTGTCTGAAGAGGCAACCCTTCTGTCCAAGGGCTCGCTGAACGACGCCAGCGCCTCGTCGGTGGGGTGGTACTCAGGTCCGAACCAGTCGGGAAGGCCGTCAGAGCGCTGCTGCCAGTCCTCGCGGACGAACCCTGACGGCGAGTCGGCCGGAATGAGCCCATCCTGAATCTGGGCCGCCTGGAGCGCGTTGCGCATCATCGTGGCTCGGTGCGCGGCCTTGGACTGTCCGTCGGCGGTCATCGCGTCCAGCGACGCTTTCGCTTCCCCGCGAGGTCCCTCGGTTCCGTCATCGAAGCACCTCCACCAGAATCACCCAGGCGTTGACCGCCGCCACGAACACGGCGAGGACGAAGGCGGCCGGAAGCCAGAAGAGCCCACCGCCAGCCGCGGCAGCCAGGGTGGATGCAGAAGCCTCCCGTGGCTGATGTTGGACCGGCCCCGGTTGGCGATGAGGACCTTGACCGGGGAGATGGCGCTTTCGGCGGCAACTACCAGGATGAACGCCGCGAGCACGCCACGCGGGATGTTGGGGACCAGAGCCACGATGCTGATGACGAGGACGTTGAGGAGCGAGACAAGGGCTTCGAGGGCGCGCCCCGTGAGGAAGTTCCCTCCAGTAATCGGGCTCCGAGGTTGTTTTCGAGACCAGGCGATTTGCAGTTTTCGGGCGGGAACTTGTCGCCAGCCAGCATGGCCTCGGCGTAGTGGTCGACGGTCGCCGTGTTCCACTCCGCTCGGGGGGGTAGATACTCGGGTCGCACACGACCTCAGACAGGGGGAGGGCTGCGGCTGCCGTCATGACCACACCGCCTCGGGGTTCGTCGCCTTACCCTGTCCCCTACGGACGGTGAGCCGACGGATGTACCGCTCAATCTCGCGCTCGTCATACGTCGGCGTGTCGCCGACCATGACGACCGGCAGCTCGCCGCTATTGACGAGTCTGTGCAACGTCCATCGGCTGATGCCCCCGAGCATCTCGATGGTCCCCGCCTGACGGCGAAGCCGGAACGGCAAGTCGGGTGTTGCGGGCTTGGAGGAGGGCTCAGCGGCTCTCTTCCTTGTCCATGCCCTCCTCCAGTTGACTGCAGGGCGTTTCTACGGGGATGTGCGACTCAGACTTGTTCGACGCTCCTATCGAGCTGGGCGTAGATGGCGCGCATCGCGGCGAAGATAGCGGGTGCAGGCCGGAGCATGTGCCGGGACCACCGTCCCGACCAACGCTTGGGGACTGATGGCCCCCTATTGGTCCCCTGGTCATCGAGCTTTGCTAAAAGAAGTGCCTCTGACCTGGTGGGCCGTACAGGACTCGAACCTGTGACCCCTTGCGCGTCATGCAGAGGCAGGTCCTTCGCTGAGGCTCGTAGTCCTTCGCCCTGAGCCTGTGACGAGGACCTAAATTTCGCAGGGCCTCGCTGGCCCTCGCTCGCTTTCGACCTCGTTGCTACATTCGTTGCTACACGATTGGCGCGGCGGACCAGTCCGAAGGGCCTCTTCCCAACGGTCTATCGCGGCGACGGCCGGATCACTTCCTGGGCGAGCGGCGTAGCGCCCAGCCTGTTCATGGGTTGCCGCCCAGGACTCGGCGGCCGTGGCCGTCTCGAATGGACCAACAACGGTCTCGGGAGCCTGGTCGGCGGGGCCACAGAGGACGACATAGGCCGTCGCGCTCACATCCGTCTCCGTCGCCGATTCTTGGCTATGTCCAGTCCCCTTGCACGTCGTTGATATGTCCGGTCAGAACGCCGACCCCGCCGGGGAGCTGGTCCTTACGCCCGAACTGCAGTCGGTGATCGTCTCCGTCACCCCACCAGCGAATCCAGTCGTACTCGAACCACTCACCCCGAGAGACGGCCCAGTCAAAGCCCGAGGGCGCGGACGATTGCGGGATGGCCACATATCGACCGCCGCCCATCGGGTCAGGGTCGACGAGCCAGACCGATCCCTGGGTCTCCACACGGCAGGGGCCAATCGGGACAAATGGGTCGCCAGCACTGATTGGGCCGTCGAGCCAATCCACGGGAGAAGGTTACGGGTGCTCGGACTCCCGCGCCCTCCGGTACCCCCTGGCCTCGTCCTTTGTAATCACGACGATGCCTCGGCGCGGGCGAGGTCGTCTTTCCCTAGCTTCGAATCGTATCCTCAGGCTGACGGCCAGTTCCGAGCGGCCTCAGACCATCCCCAGGGCCATTTGATTTGATAGGCCAGCCAGCCGCCGTCTCCAGCGGAAGTGTCGACGCAGACGATTGCATCAGGGATGAGATCAAAGCCCTGAGCCGCGGAATACGCAGCCTGTGCGACGATGGGTGGATTCGACAAGATGAAGTCCCGACATTCGAGGACCAAGAGGGTCACGCTGCCCGGTCTCCGGGCCTCCTCCAACTTCTCAGCCTTATCCAGGAACGCCCTGCGCATCCGATCGACCCTCTGCTCCTCGATATCGTCCGGCCGAAGCAGCGCCACCTGCAAAGACAAATCATCTTCAGGTAAGCACGTCATGCGATAGAGCGTCACCTGAAGAGGAACCTCGGGTGGCATGGCGCCCACGTTGTTGGGAATAGTCGGTGGAATCTCCGGTGCCGGAGCCTTTGCTCCCGCACCCAGACCTCCAGCGCGTCGGCAACTTCTGCGCGTGCTCGTCTGGGCACCGCGCTTGCTCCTCGTACGTGAAGGCAGAGCGTGTAGCGACCGGGTCCGGGCAGCGTGTGCTCGAATCGGTTGGGAAAATCGCCCAAGAGTTCCCCAATGACGCGATTGTCGTAAAGCTGCTCTCCGTAGGGTTCGATCAGCGTGTGTTCACAGCAGATGACACCAAGTGCATCGTGAGCAACAAGATCGATCGCCCGTTGCTGTCGCTCCTCCTCGTCGGGAAAGGAATCGGGATGGGCTGGACCTCCGTTCCTGCCACTAGCGAGGAAGGCGATTCCGAAAAGACAAACTTTCTTGTCATGCTCTAATGCTGGAGACACCCTAGGACCTTCGACTCGGACGGGATTTAGTCCGATTGATTATGGCTGTAACCTGGAGAGGTTCGACGTCACATCCAGATGGGGCGAGGGACCTGGCCCAGTGACCCCCAGCCAACCGACCTTCGGGCACGGTGGCAATGCCGGGAGCGATGAGGAGGTCCCGATGCCGTCGAAGGCAATCGCGTCCCCGGACGCCTGGCTCGTCCGTGCCGACGAGGTCCTACGCGAACAACGCGCGAACACCCTCTCGCCCTCGTCCGCGGCCGTGTGGGACGACGCTGCGGTTGTGTGGACGATGACCCTGGGGGCGTTCGAGCGTGGCCTGGAAGACCTCCTGGTGCGCCTCTGTCGTTGTCCTGGGCGTTGGATACTGATCTGCGAGGACGCTGCCCATCCCAACCGCTTCTGGCAGGCGCTGGCCTATGAGGACGGCTCGCTGATCGCCGAGGTGGTCGGCAACTATTACCTCGAAGGCGACGATCGCCTGACGTTTGAGCAGGAGGCCGAACTGGTCCGGTTGGGTTGGCAGGCACCCGATCCCCCACGCCGGCCGAACTGGCTCCACATCGAGCCCACGACGTCACCAGACGTGGCTGTGGTGGCACTACAGGCCGCGGAGAGCTTGCGGAGGGTGTTCGATGTCGGGCACCACGACGAGGTCATCCTGAAGCTGTTCGGCTCGCCGCGTCGAGGAGGCACACCGGCCGGCGCTGAATACGTCGCGGGCGAACCGGACGATGCGGGCGCTGAGCCGTCTTTCGGGGGGCGCTTCATTCGGATTGACCCGGATGCCGCTGAGCGCGAACTCGAGACGATGGCCCACGCGTGGGTGGAACGCCTCCTCGGACCGATCGAGACGCAGCTTGATCCCAGTGCGCGACTTGGTCTGACGTGTCGGTATCCGTGACTTCAACGTGAACCGTCTCACGTTGGTCACGTTATAGGCACTTCGTCCTCTCAAAGTTCATCTACCAGGGTCGTTGCACCCTTGTGGTGCACCAACGAGGGATTTACGTTCGGTTGATGCCAAGGAGACGAGGCTCGACCAGTGGTTCCCCGCACGTCCCCACCGCTCGTGTCTGCGTAGCAGTCAACAAGACCCCGCGGCATCTCAGGCTTGGTCTTGTCACCACTCTCGTCGCCTCGATCTTCTCTGCCGTCATGGCTCTCCCAGCAGTTGCGAGTAATCCTCCCAGCGGGACTATCTACGCGTGGGGCGTAAATACTGACGGACAGCTCGGGGACGGGACGACCACCCAGCACGACAGTCCCGAGGCGATCACGCTGGCGTCGGGCGTCTTGGCCACAACCATCGAGGCAGGCCCCATCCACAGCGCGGCCATCGGTACCGACGGCAACCTCTACGAATGGGGGACCAACCAGAACGGACAGGTGGGCAACGGCACTGATCAAGACACCCCGGACATGATCACGTTGGCGCCCGGCGTCACTCCGCTCGCCACCTCGGCGGGAGCACAACTGGAGTTGGCGATTGGTTCGAACCACGACCTGTACGCGTGGGGCAATGATCAGGCTGGCCAACTTGGCGATGGCGGTTCGACCGAGCAAAACAGTCCCGAGGAGATCTCCCTCGCATCCGGCGTTACCCCGACAGCCATCGCCGCAGGAACCCTGGACGCTCACGCCATCGGTTCAGATGGCCAGCTCTACGCTTGGGGGAGTAACGCCGATGGCCAACTGGGAGATGGCACGACCACGAACCATTCCACCCCTGAAGTCGTCACCTTGGCGACCGACGTGACGCCCACCGCCATCTCGGCTGGATGGGACCACACGTTGGCCATCGGTTCTGATGGAAAGCTCTACGCCTGGGGGCCGACGAATCAGGCGAACTCGGGGACGGCGGCACGACCGACCACGACTCCCCTGAGGTCATCACCCTGGCACCCGACGTGACCCCTGTCGCGATTGCGGCGAACGTCAGCGACTCGAGCAACGCCGACAACCCCCCCAACGATGCCGGCTACAGCCTTGCCATCGGCTCGGATGGGAACCTCTACGCATGGGGGAACAACGCTGAGGGCCAACTCGGCGACGGCACGACCACCGATCACTTCAGCCCCGAGAAGATCACCCTGGCCTCGGGCGTGACGCCAACGGCTATCGCGGCGGGACGGAGCCACAGCCTTGCGATCGGTTCCGACGGGAATCTCTATGCCTGGGGCGACAACTCCGACGGCGAACTCGGCGACGGCACCACGACTGACCATGACACCCCGGAGGTGATCGCTCTCCCGACAGGCGTGACCCCCGTGGCCATAGCGGCCGGCGACTACCACAGTCTCGTGATCGGCTCAGCAGGGCCAGGGACAGGAACGCCCGAGGTTCCCGTCACCGTCGCCTTACCGTTGCTGGCATTCGGGATCATCGGAGGGGTGGTCATGATCCGGCGGCGTCGGTCCGCTCCGAGCGTCGGCTGAGTCAGCCTATTCCTCCCCTCGACGTCCTCAACGACACCAGTCAGTTGCCCGCGCGGATCATCCACCCCGATACGCAACCGATACACCGAGCCGTCGATGTCCCAGACGATCCACTCGTAAAGCGACCAGCCGTACTCGGGCACTTCGGGCAGTGCGCCCTTCTTGGCGAACCGCAGTGGCACGCGGGCCCAACGACCCCCCGCGTAGCTGCTCGGCTCGAACACCCAGACGTTGGAGGTGGACCACACGAGGCACGTTCCAACGGGGATGAACCTCTCGCCCGAGCGGATGGGGCGATCCCGCCAGTCCACCGCGTCCCCCTATTCGTCGGCACTCACCAGGAGGAGGTCCGCCATCGCGTCCAAGCTCTCGGCTCGGACCCCCGCCGACAGCGCCCACTGACGCGCTCCCCCGTGACGTTCGTCGAGACCTGCGAGGAACCCTTCCATCGCGGCGGCCTCAAGTGTCAATACTTTCGCCGGAAGCTCGTCGATGGTCCGGGTGTCGCCGGTGTTGCGTAGGAATCGAGCGACGATCAACTCCATTAAAGAGGTTCGCCTAATACCCCGCTAGAGCTCCGTGGAGTGGAATAATTGGCGTATGCCCACTTCCACGTCACCAGCCGGTGCAGCGCGCACGAACAAGGCACCACCCCGAGTCCGGCCGCGCCGAGATTTCGAGGCCATGGAGGCCACCCGGATGCGGGCGGCCGACCTGTTCACCAAGGGGGTGTCCCAGGCCGACATCGCTCGTCAGCTCGAGGTCTCCCACCAGACGGTCTCTGACTGGCACACGGTGTGGTTGATCGGGGGGAAGCAGGCTCTCAAACGAACAGGCGAGCCTGGTCGTCCGCGCAAGTTGACCGACGCCGACCTGGCGATGGTGGAGCGGGCCCTCGAGAAGGGTCCGAAGGCCAATGGGTATCCGACCGATCTGTGGACTCTGGCCCGGGTCGCCGAGGTGATCGAGGAAACCACTGGGGTGAAGTACCACCCCGGACACGTGTGGAAGGTGCTCCGCCGGATGGGTTGGAGCCGGCAACGGCCGGCGCGCCAAGCGGCCGAGCGCGACGACGAGGCCATAGAGCAGTGGGTCAACGAGCGCTGGCCCAAGTTAAAAAAAACGCTCGGGCCAGGAACGCGTGGATCGTCTTCCAAGACGAGAGCGGGTTCAGCCTCCTCCCCTCGGTGAGGTCCACCTGGGCGCCCAAGGGGCAGACCCCGGTCCTTCATCACCGCTTCAACTGGAAGCGCCTGTCGATGTCGGCCGCTCTGTGCTTCCGGCCCGACGGCACCGAGGCCTCCCTCGTCTTTGGCATGCAACCCGGCGCCTACAACGATGAATCACTGATGGACTTCCTCGGTGAACTCCACCGCCACCTCGACGGCGACAAGGTCACCCTGATCTGGGACGGACTTCCCTCCCACCGCAGCCGGACGATGCAACGCTTCATCAAGCAGCAACGCAAGTGGCTGGTCGTCGAACGTCTCCCGGCCTACGCCCCCGACCTCAACCCGGTCGAACAGATCTGGGGCAACCTGAAAGGCGGCGAGCTGGCCAACCTCTGCCTGGACACTATCGGCGAAGCGGAAGAGATCGTCGACCAGGGGCTCTGCCGCATCGGCAACGAGACCACGTTGGCCTTCGCGTTCCTCCGACATTGTGGCTTTACGCTGTGAACCGGGATCGGCGCGGTATTACGCGAAGGTCTTTAGGTTCGTGGTGAGCACGTAGTCCTCGACGATGACTTCACGCCTGACACCCAACAGATCGAGGACCAGAGCCGAGAGCACCCCAGTACGGTCCTTGCCGGCGGCACAGTGGAAGACGAGCGGATACCCCGGCGGGTCGCCGATCACCTGGAGCGCCTGCGATAGCGCGTCGCGCCCGATGTCGAGGTACCAGAGGTAGTGGTTCGAGAGGACATCATCTGTCGGCGCGGGGATACCTCGACTCTCACCCTTATCTTCGTGGATGACTGACAGATGGAGATAATTCATCGGTTCGGCCTCCAACAGGCCCCGACCGTTGCGCTCGACCTCGCTAGTGCCGTGACCGGCAACCTTGGGCGGTCGCGTCCACCATATTGACTCCTGGGTCGCGGAGAATTGGCCTCCTGCGAAAGAGGAGGTCAGGTGCGCGAAGGGATACGCGTTCGGGAGATCACCAACGACGAGGGCAGACGCTTGCTTCAGATCGTGCGGCGCTCGTCGGGCTCGGTGGTGAGGTGGCGTCGGGCCCAAATGGTCCTGCTCTCGGCCCAGGGCATGGACGTGGCCCAGATCGCCAAGGTGGCCTTCACCTCGCCTGATCGGGTCCGAGAGGTCCTGCACAACTTCAACGACGACGGCTTCGACTCCTTGGCCCCCAAGTACTCGGGCGGGCGACCACCGAAATTCAGCCTGCCTGAACGACGGGAGATCAAGAAGATCGCCCTGTCCCGTCCGGTCGACCACGACCTGCCCTTTTCCACCTGGAGCCTGACCAAGTTGGCCGAGTTCCTCGTCGCCGAGGGGGTGGTCGACGACATCAGCCACGAGGGTCTACGCGTGCTCCTCCGTGAGGAGGGTGTCTCCTTTCAAAGTGATCAAGACCTGGAAACAATCGAACGATCGTGATTTCGAGGCCAAGAAGAACCGGGTGCTCGAGCTCTACGACATCGCCGATGGCAAGCAAAAGGCCAAGAAGGGCGACCCCACCGTCGTGATCTGTATGGACGAGTTCGGACCACTCAACCTTTTGCCCCGACCCGGCAAGCACTGGGCGCCGATGATCGTCACGGGCGACGCCACTACGACGAGCCCACGACGCCGGCGGCGTCGGGCCACTTACACCCGCACCAAGGGAGTGCGTCACCTCATGGCCGCGTATGACCTAGGCAAGGACAAGATCTACGGTCACATCAAGATGAAGAAGGACCGGACCACCTTCCTCGAGTTCTGCCGCTACCTGCGGACCCTCTACCCACCGAACGTGCGCATCGCCATCGTCATGGACAACTTCAGCCCGCACCTCTCAACGAAAAGGGACACCCGAGTCGGTGAGTGGGCCCAGGCCAACAACGTCGAGCTGGCCTACGTACCCACCAACGCCAGCTGGCTGAACCGGATCGAGGCCCAGTTCCAGGCGCTGCGCTATTTCACCCTCGACGGCACCGATCACCGCTCACACGAAGAACAGAACTCGATGATCCGTCGCTACATCGCGTGGCGCAACCGCAACGCTCAGGACAAGACATTGCGTGAGCTGGTAAAGCGCGCAAACGTTGCCTGATGCGGCACTAGGCATGCGTAGGTCGATGATGGTCGCCAACCCAACGTCACGCAGCACCTTGAGGTCGGCCTCGGTCAGCTCATGCAGAGTGTCACTGCGAAAGAGCTTGCCCCAACGGGTGACACGGCCATCGTTCGTGGGGTACCCGCCGAGGTCCCGGAAGTTGTAGGCCCCGACCAGAGGGAGAAGGCGTTCCGCGGTTCCATGGTCCCATCATGGCGCGTGGCTTCGGCTCATGGGTTGGCCAGCCGGTCTCTGGGTGACCACTACGCGAACACCCCTCCAAGCTTTCCATCTGAAGTTCATGTTTGCGTTCTCTCTCGTTTACCAACAGGAAAGGTGCCCGCCGTAGGCTGATGCCGCTGGGTCCCGTGGCCCTCTCCCGAGTCACGGGAACCTCCCGCACGATCGAGCGGCACTGAGACCGATCCGAGCGTGTGCGGTACCCCTGAGGACGAAGGGCAGGGCAGACCATGACAAGCCCCCGCGACACCAACCCTGCTCGATGCTTTCTCATCGTTGACGTCGGCCGGGGCCAACCGACCCACTGCCCAGAGCCCGTCGAGTGGCACGGGTCCCTTCGTTCGGGCGACGGTGGCTGGTACCGCGTGTGGGCCTGCGACGTCCATGCCGAGCACCTCGATGACGCCAAACCGATCACCAGGCGACTGGATGTCGCCAATGCCACAGCAGACGCGATCGTTATGCTGTCCTGGAAGTAGCACGCCCCCCGATTGGTCGGAGTCCTACTCGTTTGGCGGGACGAATCCAATGCCGGTCAGCGTGGCGCCGTCGATCGACACCTCCGTCGGTTGACCGGTCTTCGGATCGAGTACTCGAAGCGGGACGGCGATGCCCAGCCGGTGGGCCTTTTCGAGCAGGTCACGAGCGTGCCTGGGGTCCGTTCCCGGCGCGAGGTCGATCACCCGCGGGTGTGGTGTGCCCCGTGCGTAGATGAGGAACTGCGTCGGTCCCACCACGACCAGGGTAGGACGCGTCGAGACGGTGGCCGCGGATGGAGCGGTCACACTGGCCACACTGGCCAGGGGAGGTCATCGGTCGGAATCCCCAACCATCGCCACCGGTCCCATCTGGACCCGAACCGCTTCCAGTCCTCGTGGGTTGCGTCCCATCGGAATCCTCGTCGACATTCCCCGTTTGGGGAGGACCACGGCACCAGGGGCTGGCACTGGGCGACAAACCCGTCTCCTCGTTGGGCAAGGTCATAGCGAAGGACCCCAGGACATCGGGCGGTGGGACAGGCAATCTGTTGCTCAGTCATCGGGCGCCGTCCACCTCGGGTGCCCGCCTGAGCGGCGACCTTGAGGAACGATCTTGCGCCAGTCCTCTTGCGGGGCATCCCAGCGGTACTCTGCCTCACACTCGTCGCTCGGTGACCAAGCCTCCTTCGATTCGCATCGGGCCACGTACCCGTCCCCACGAAGGGCGAGGTCGTAGCGCAGGACTCCGGGACACCGCGGCGCTGGGCACGAGGTCTCCTGGCGGGTCATCGCCGTGGTGCTCGCAGAACTCGGCTGCGTGGCCGGCCGATACCCGGTGCCGCCCTCAACCTACCGGTGGCCCCAAGACGACCAGCGCCAACCACAAGGGTGATTGAACCACTCGAAGGTAGTTCCCGCATGAACACAGCGTGAACATCCGCCGAACTTGTGGTACATCACCAGAAACGGTCGTCCGGGTGCGACCGGCCACGGCCCAACCGGCTCGTCATGGAGATACCCCCACCACCCTTCCCCAAGGGTTTACCCGACTGTCACACGGAGGACGTCCGCAAGAAACTCGGCTCCCATAGTCTGGGGTGCACCGGTCCCGCGTGACTCACCCCCCCGATGTCACACGGGACCGGTGCATTCATGGTGGCGGTGCAGGGACCGCAGCTCACTGGGTACCCAGAGACGGACGGGAACACAAGTGAACGATGAACCGCGCCCTGCCCGGTGCTTCTACCTGACAATCCACTTCGGCACGAGAAACACCAACAGATGCCAAGCGCCCGTTGGTTGGTGGGGGGTGATCAGAACCGCCGACGGAGCGACCTACCGCGTGCTCTCCTGCGACGTACATGCTGACCACCTCGAAGATCGCCGAGCATTACCCAAGTGCATCGACGCTGCGGACAGCACGACTGACCGGGTCATCATGTTCTCGTGGAACAGGTAGCACGTCTTGCGCCGCGGCTCGGGCGGATGCCTCAGTTTGCCCAGAGAGAGCGCCCGCGCCTGCACGACCTCTTCGGGCGGGCGCTTGGGTCAGAGCGCGACCCGCAGTCGGGCGGACGGCGGGCAGGCCCCGACGGGGGCTGGCACCTCGAACCGAGGAAGTCAGCGCCGCGCCTGAGTCCGGGGCAACAAGGCAGGCGGCGGTGGAGTCGATGCCACCCGTTCAGCTGGCCCATCCCTGATAACGCTGATGACGTGAGTCATCTGGAAGACGGCAACGACGCGGGTCGGGGCCAGGCTCACTGGAGTGGTCGCCTCGTAGAAGACGATGGAGCTGTCGCTCACCTGGACCGCTTCGGCTTCGACTGGCACGGTGGCATTCTGCTGCGGTTGATCGGCCAACCGAACGACGTACTTGGCCACGGCTTACTCCTCGGAACGCCTGGAATCCTTCTGGCCAGTGAAACACGTCGAGGTAAACGTGACGTGAGGCGATCGCGACGGTTGCGGGGACTGGGCCGATAGCACGGTCGAGTGGCGGCACGACCCAACTCAACCAGCGCGATGGGTGCCGCACCTGTGAGAGTATCCAGCGATGTGCCGGACGATACGCCGTCATTCCCGCCCGGTACCGAGCCACCGGGCGGGCGGCGGCGAACACCACGCTCTCCGCTGATCTTGCGTACCGACGCGACCTTTCCTCCGCTGCCGGGCAGTCCGGGAGCTGCTCGACAATGGTGCGTCGACGTCTTCCGAGAGTGGAGCATCGCCGCCGACGTCTCGGCCATCCTTGTCATCTGTGAGGACCTCGTACAGTTCGCCCTGGGCTCTGGACGGGGGGAGATTCGCGTGCAGCTGAGCGCCGGGCCGCTACGCATCACTATCTCGGTGACTCGTAGAGGGTTATGGGCGGGCGAACACCTGGCCGACCGTGCAGGAGCATCGTTGCCACGAGTGGCGTCCGTGGCCACGAACTGGGGGGTTCGGGAGAACGGACCAGGCAATGGGACAGTGTGGGCCGAGGTGACCGTCGCGTAGGCACAGATAATCTCTCCCTGTGGCCAACCGGATCGGCGACGAGCGCCAAAGACCGGCTCGATGGGAGCTGCTTGCGGGACGTGCTCCATGCACGCGTCGGATCACGCTGTTCGGCAACTCGGTACTCCATCGGAAGACAGAACCGGTCGTCGAGTTCGACGCCGCCCTGCGCCACCTGGTCGATTCGATGTTCGCCACCATGTACGCGACCGGGAACGGCGTGGGTCTCGCAGCTCCACAGATCGGGGTCGGACTACAGGTGTTTGTGTTCGATTGTGGCGGCGATGACATCGGGTACGTCATCAACCCGCGGCTGTTGCCAGGACACGGTGAAATGCAAAACGACTCAGAGGGTTGTCTCTCGATTCCTGGCGTCTGGTTGGAGACTCCCCGGTTCATGGACGCCCACGTCCAAGGGGTCGACGTCAACGGAGTCGAGGTCGAGTATTCGGGTTCGGGCCTTCTTGGTCGTTGTCTGCAACACGAGTCCGATCACCTCAGAGGGCGACTCTTCATCGAGACCCATAGCCCAAAGGTGCGCCGCAGCATCGAGGGTGAGATTCGAGATGCCGAGTGGTTTGGACTGGACTCGATCGAACCCACTCAGCGCGATCCTTGATGCGCTGAGTGGGTAACGCAACACGCGGCCGTCGAATCCACTACTCAGCCTGCTCCGTAGAATGGCGCGTCAGAGGCGAACACCCCAGCCACCCTGTAGCCGCACGTCGCGTCATCCGTAGCAATATTCTTGGCCGAGGCAGCGAGATGTTTTGCCCTTCGAGCCCAAACGGTGATCCACGTATTCGTCACCCCCCGATCGCGGAAAGTTCACCTCGCTCGTATATGCAATGGATATGCCAGACGAGTGGCGGCCGGACCCCTATGGGCTCCACGAGCATCGCTACTTCATCCAAGGCCATGCTACGGCGCACGTAAGCGACCGGGGCCGGGTCGCGTACGACGAACCGCCACTGCCGATCGACCCCACAACTCCGGTGATGGAGCCGGCTTTATGGCCACCCGGACCCCCTGCCGGCTGGTACCCCCACCCCTCTGCCGCGGGCCGGCGCTTTTGGGACGGACAGCGTTGGACCGCACACACTCGGGGTGCTTCGAGCCCTCACCAGGTCCCACTCATCGAACCCGGTGCGATGAACCCCTTCAAACGACATCGGGCGGAGTTCGCCACCGTGGCGCTCACCGCTGTTGGGCTCGCGATTGCCCTTGCCGCCATGGGTTCTCCACCCAGCAGCAACCCGATTCAACTCTCAGAGATTTCGGCGCCCACATCAACAGCGCCGGCCGCTACGACCACGTCGCCACCCCCAACGAGCACTATCGGGACATCGCCCACTTCAACCGCCAGTGCCCCCGTCGTCGTCCCAACGACCGTCCCCCCGACCAGCACGACGACCCCGGACACGTCGCCTACAACCACGGTCCCCCCACAGACCACAACGTCGGCAAGCACACCGAGCCCATCACCGCCAGTGACCACCTTCGGCGATGGGACCTACCTCGTGGGCTCCCAGGTGGTCGGAGGAACCTACCGGACCTCGGGCGGCACGGGCTGCTATTGGGCGCGGCTCAGCAGCAGCCTCAGTGGGAGCGGCAACGAGATCATCGCCAAGAACACCGCGACGGGACCCGTGATCGTGACCATCTCCTTGTCTGACGCCGCGTTCGTGTCAGACGGTTGTGGAACCTGGTCACCCGCGCCGTCAACAGGTCCGCAGGCTTCAGCGATGGGTAACGGGACCTGGGCGGTCGGCGTCGATATCGTCGCGGGGACCTACGAGGCGACAAGCAAAGGCTCGTGCTACTGGGCGAGGCTCAGTTCCTTCGGCGGTGCGGTGAGCGACATCCTTTCGGACGGCGACCCACCGTCGGGGCCCGTCATCGTCACGATCTCTGGGACCGACGTGGGCTTCTTGAGCAGTCAGTGCGGTACGTGGACACGCGTCGGCTGAGACGAAGGTGAGATCAGAGTCGAAGTTCCGACTGCTCCAGTAATGTCCGTCACCTGAGTCCTCTCCTCAGCCCGCACCGTAGAAAGGCGCATCGAAGGCAAACACCCCACCATCTGCCGCAGCCAGCCAGTAGCCACTCGTCGCGTCATCCGTAGCCGACGCGACGATCGAGGCGTTCAGGGGCTGCCCACCCATCGAGCCGTGGAACTGGACCAGTTGGTCGGCAGGACGAGGGGTCCGACACCCTCAGCGGTACGCACCTGGTCGAAGGCCGCGACCAATGGAGCCGTCGATTCGTCA
Organism: uncultured Acidimicrobiaceae bacterium; assembly: GCA_963794215.1. Classification (GTDB taxonomy): domain Bacteria; phylum Actinomycetota; class Acidimicrobiia; order Acidimicrobiales; family RAAP-2; genus DATKRB01. The sequence goes on from CAWCCQ010000001.1 coordinate 1,087,039, forward strand.
TCTGGCGGTGGAGTGCTCGTCGAAGGATTCGATACGGAGGCCGCCGCTTGTGCCGACGGGAGTGCGACGGCACCCAACCCGACCATTGCGGCAAGGAAACCAAGACAGCCCATCGCGGACATGGGCACGCGACCTGGGATCGACTTGCCCGGACGCGCGAGGGTTCGCGTCATCTCCACTCTGACCCGCCTTTCGCCCGCCGCGAAGCTGTTCGCCATCAGCGTCGCGAATGATAGGTGCACGATGGATCGACCGGTAGCCGAGCCCGCGACAATGCGCGCTTCTGAGGTGCTTGAAGCCGTTGCGCGTTACATGGTTCAGCAGGTCATCGCCTGATCGCCCGCCAGCATCGGCAGCGCATGGGCATCTCGACGAAATCCCGACCTGCCACGTTGGGGTCAGTGGCCACCAGGGCTCTGACCCGGTCCAGCTCATCCTCTCTTCGGTCGGGGGGCAGGGTGATCAGCGAGCTGTAGGTATCCGCCAGCCCGAGGAGTTCTTCCTGGGTCATCGGCAGCGACCAGGTGATGAGATGAGAGTGGACTTCCCCGAAGGGAGCCCCGGGGGGCAGTTCGAGACGGCGCCGGCGACCAAGAGCACTCCGTTGCCCTGAAGAAAGGTCACGGCGTCCGAGCAGCCCCCCCACCCATTCGACAGAACGATCGGCGCCATTCCACAGCACGCCGAGCACACCGCCAGAACGGAGCACGCGACCGACCTCCGCAATGGTCTGCTCGCTGTCCATCCAGTGCCAGGCCGAGGAGACCATGACCGCATCCGTCGCCGAGGTTGCGATGGGGAGCTGCTCGGCCCTGGCCCGGACCGCCCCGACTTGGGGGGAACGGGAGGTAAGTACTTCCAACATTCGGGGATCGGGCTCGACGGCAATCACATGAGCAGCTCGCTCGATCAGCCGACGCGTCAATGCCCCAGTGCCAGCGCCGAGGTCGAGGGCGGTCTCACAGGACGAGGGCAGGACCCACTCGATGGCCGCAGCGGGGGGCCCCGGCCTGAACCGGTCGTACAAGTCGGCAATGCCACCGAAGGACAACGCTCTGTCAGCCCTTGTGGCTTCCGGCACGATCCGATCGTACCGGCGACCGCCCCCTTACAGGCGCTCGGGACCAGGCCATCGTAGGGTTCGGGTGTCCACCCACCAGTAGTGGTCCTCGACAGGTAGGTCCTCGGCGACGAGGACGAGTCAGGGCCCCACGGGACGGCTCGCAGGGCTGAACCCAAGCGTCTGGCCGCGGTAGGTCGAGGGCCTACCGGAGAATCTCGACAAGCAGGACCCATGCACTGTAGACGGCACCAGCGATGCCAAGAAGGGTGGTCGCCACCAGCCAATAGAACCCACCGCCCCATTGCCCCATCAGCGACGCGCCTCCGATGACCGCTGGAACGGCAGCCACCAGGCTGGCCGTCAGTACGCGACACGGTCCACAGGAGGGGGTCGCCAGGATTCGCCCGACGATGGCGAAGCTGGCTGGTACTGGTAACGACAAGGAACGGGAGCGAAACGACAAGGATTTCCAGGCCCACCAGACGCGATGACTGCGGCACGAGGGCGAGGGCCGCGACGGATAAGACGAGCAGGAGCAGCGCCAGAGTTTCGGCCGCCCGTGCTGTCAGCAACCTCCCGCCCTTCAGAATGTTGTCGAGGTTGATGGAGACCGCGACGAAGAGCAGCCCCGTGAGGGCGGCGGCCGCACCTATCAAGGCCGCAAAGTAGGCCGTCCAATAACTGGCGTCATAGGCGCGCATCGGCCAGCGTGCTCAGAGCCGCTCAGGTCCAGGCCCGGCGCAGGGCTCGAACACGGCACCCTCGGCGATGAGCGCGTCCACCACGGCCGCCGCCTGGTAGCCGAACAGCTCGCCCTCAGCGCAGGTGCAACGCAGCCCGTGTTCACGGTCGTGCCACGTGGCCAGCGTCTCCACACCGACCTGCACCGCCTCGTCCCGCGTCAACCCACCAGCACCCGAGCGTCATGCCTGACGCCCGGCTCACGCTCCGAGGACGCGTCCCGACAGAACACGACCCTGCTCGTCCCGAGTCGGCCTTGCCACCGCTTCACCTCGCGCACCGCGTCCGTGTAGGGCACGGAGTCGGTGGCGGTGTAATCCCAGCAACCATCCTCGGCCCGGATACCCACGACCACGACGTGGAGGTCGCACGGGGCGATAGCGTGGCGGTCACCGGAGTCGACACTATTGCGGTCTGGCCACCGCCGCTACCCGCCAGGCGTACACCCAGAAAGCCCCCACCTGGGGAAACGCCCGGCGTGGCCGGTGGCGTACATCCCGACGTGGCCGGTGGCGCGAACGCAGGTGACCTTACGTGGACCGAACAGGTTGGCCGCGGCGGCCACGGCCCCGCAGCGCAGGTCCTTCGTGGCGACCTCGGCCTCGGAGATCAGCTGGCGCGACGCGTCAGGCAGGAGGGGGAGCCGGTCGACCACGCGGACAAGCTACGGCTCACCTGCGCGAGATCGGTAGCCTCTCGGGTCGGCGCGAGACTGGTCTCCGTGTACGTGCCCGACTTCTTTCGCCAGCGTGACCGCAACGAAGCACTGTCGCTGGTTCGGGAAGTAGTACTCGGCGAGTTGGTCACCTGGGACGGCTCCGGGCTCGTGGCTTCGGAGGTACCCATGCTCTATGAACCCACGGCGGGGACGGACGGTTCGCTGCTGGGTCACCTCGCTCGGGCAAACCCGCAATGGAGGTCGTACGTCCCAAGAGTCGATGCACTGGCGATCTTCCGAGGGCCGCAGGCGTACGTGTCGCCGTCGTGGTACCCCTCGAAAGCCGAACACGGCAAGGTCGCGCCGACGTGGGACTACGCGACGGTCCACGTCCGCGGTGAGCTGATAGTCCACGACGACGTGGCCTGGAAGCGGTCGCTGGTGACCCGTTTGACAACCACGCAGGAGTCGCCGAAGGTCACGGCCCTGGGCGGTGACGGATGCTCCGGAGGAGTACGTGGAAGGTCGCCTGCGGGCGATTGTAGGCGTCGAGTTGCGGATCAGTCAGCTGGACGCGAAATGGAAGCTGAGTCAGAACCAACCGAAGCGCAATCGCGATGGTGTGGTTGACGGCCTCGACGCAGAAGGCACACCTGAAGCCCTGGCCGTCGCTCGGATGATCCGCGCCACACCCAGGGACAGGTGAGCACAGCACCCACGGGTTCATGCGACTGCCGGCGGACCGAAGAGGACTGTGGCGCAGTTACGTTCGCACCAACCAGCATCATCGGGCAAGATCGCGGTAGTGGGAACATCCCTCGCCCGAACGGTCTGCCGATCGCTGGCGATCGGCGCTGCTACCGGTGGACGTTCCTTCTCCGGGATCGCTGCGGTCAGCCTCTCCAGCCCTCGTGACGAACGACCCCTCGGGAACCCGGTCGCCAAGGTCCTTCTCGCCTTGTTGGCGCTCGGGGAGCTGGTACTCGACAAGAGCCCGAAGGCCCCGAGCCGACTGGAACCGCCCGGCCTGGCGGGCCGGCTCGTCTTCGGAGGCGCCAGCGCCGGACTGCTCGCCCGACGGCACGGCGCGTCACCCATTCCGCAGGTCGTGGTGGGAATGGCCGCCGCTCTGATCGCGGCATTCGCCGGGCACTGGGGCCGGTCCCGCCTCGCTGGGCGCTTCGGGACCGATCTGCCAGGAGCGTTGATCGAGGACGGAGTGGTGCAGTCATTGGCCTGGGCGGCCTGTCTCGGCCGGGCACCGAACCCACTGGCCTCCGGGAAGGAGAGCAGTGTCGGCGCCCTCTGGGAGGAACCTCCGACGCGCGCCAGCGATTCGGCTTGAGGTGCACCATCAGCAACGCCTTCCGCAAGCCATTCGAGACTTCCAAAGACCTTCTGGTGCTGACCGAGGTGAGCACGACGGTCAACAGCCCGAAGAACGGCGGACCCGAGTTGATTGAGCCGGTGTCAGACCACGAGACCGTCTATCGCCTGTCTGACGATAGGGAGTCGATCTGAGTAGCCACCCGCTTCATAAGCCTCGAACGCCGCCTGGTAATGATTCCTCGCAGCATCAAGGTCGCCCTCAACCTGGTCGATCATCGCAATGTCGAACAAGGACGACCCTGCACCGCCTCTGAATCCAATCTCTTCACACATGCCCAGGACCTGCTCGTGGAACGCCCGCGACTCGGCGTAGGACTGCTCGCTGAACGCGACGCAGCCGAGAAGATGTAGAGCATGAAAGAGTCCGCCCGGTGCGTCGGAGCTGAGTGCCACTGCCCTGAGAGCGTCAAGCGCGGACCGAGCCTCAACGAGGCGTCCCTGTTGCCATGCCGCCAAGCCCTCTTCGGCAGGGTGCCGGGCCGGTTCGGGTAGATCGTGCAAGCGCGCTACTGGTGCCTGGTCGCTCTCGGCTGCCGTCATGCGTTTCGGTAGCACGTTGGGGGCTTCATGGCACCGACCGTAGCGCTGAGGTGTCTCAATCAGAAGTTGCGCTGTTCAGGCGGCGAAAACGCCTACCGGCTCACCGGCCACAACGCTCCTCCCTCGGCGACGAGCGCGTCGACCACCGCTGCGGCTTGGTAGCCGAGCAGCTGCTCGCCTTCGGAGTGGCGGCCGTCCACACAAATGGTCATCGACCGAAACGACCAAGCTGCTCAATACTGAGATCGCGCTCGGGGGCCTCTACTTGTTGCACCGGGAGCAAATGAAATGGCCCTGATCGCGACCGCCATCAGTGCCTCGTTCGGCGACATGGCGTACCTGGTGCCCCCGCCTGCAACTTGGGACCCACCCTCCGACACTGACAACGAGAATGGATATCGAAGTTCGATATCGAATAGGGTCGAGCCGTGCGAGAGTTCCTCCGGGGCGCCGTGCGACTGCACATCCTCCATCACGCGGCCCACGGCGAGGTCCACGGGGCGTGGATGACGAAGGAGCTGGCCAGCCACGGCTACCGGATCAGCCCCGGAGCCCTCTACCCGACCCTGCACAAGATGGAAGCCGAGGGGCTGATCCGCTCTCGTTCCGAGGTCGTCGACGGACGCAAACGGCGCGCCTACGTGGTGACGGCCAAGGGTCGCCGGACGCTGGAAGCGACCAAGCACCAGCTACGCGAGTTGGCCGATGAGGTCCTCGGCGACGAAATCCAGTGAGCAGCAACGAGCCCTCCCTCGAGCCTGAACCCGCCACCAGCGTCTCACTTGGCACCATCGCCCGCGAGTGGACCCGCCTCGGTTGTATAGGGTTTGGCGGACCGCCCACCCACATCGCCCTGCTTCGCCGGATGTGCGTCGAGGAACGAGGATGGATCGACGCCAAGGACTTCGAGGACGGCGTCGCCACCACCAACCTCCTGCCGGGCCCCGCTTCCACACAGCTGGCCATCTTCTGCGCCTGGCGGCTACGGGGACCAGTCGGCGCGGTTCTGGGTGGAGTGTGCTTCATCGTCCCGGGGCTCATCCTCATCCTGGCCCTCTCGGCAGTCTTCCTCGCCTCCCACCCGCCGGGCTGGGTGCTCGGCGCAGCGGCCGGCGCGGGCGCGGCCGTGCCGGCGGTGGCACTGCACGCCGCTTCGGGATTCGTCCCTGCCAGCCGGAAGCGCATCGGCACCAAACGCGCCCAACGGGTCCGTTGGCTCCTCTACGCCTTGGTTGGTGGTAGCGCCGCCGCCACCATCGGCCCGTACCTGGTCCTCGTGCTCCTCGCCTGCGGCCTGACCGAGATCGCCATCCGCCGGGCGGCGCGGCCGCCGACGGGCTCGGCCCGAGCGCTCATCCCCGCCCTCGCCGTCCATTCGTTCGCCGTCGGGGGCCTCAGCGCTCTGGTCTGGGTGGCCTTCAAGGTCGGCGCACTCTCCTACGGAGGCGGATTCGTCATCGTCCCGCTCATGCAGCACGACGCCGTGATCACCTATCACTGGATGAGCGGCGCCCAATTCCTCAACGCCGTCGCCCTTGGTCAGGTCACTCCGGGTCCGGTGGTCCTGACGGTGGCTGTCGTGGGCTACGCCGCTCGAGGCGTTGTCGGAGGGCTCATCGCCACGGTGGTCGCCTTCACGCCGTCCTTCGTCTTCGTGCTCGTCGGCGGACCACGGTTCGACCAGATCAGAACGAACAGCACGGTCACGTCGTTCCTGACGGGCGCCGGGCCGGCCGTCGTCGGCGCCATTGGCGGGTCGGCCATACCTCTGGGTCTCTCATTCCAACACCTGTGGCAGATTCCCGTACTCGCAGGTGCCCTACTGTGGCTCTTTGCCGTCCGACGCGGCGTCGTGAGCGGGTTGCTCCTCGCTGGGGCGGTCGGCGTCGTCGTGGCCCTCGCCGGAGTGCCCGTCTGACAGACCTCGCAAGTTCCAGCTGGCCCGACGCCCATGCCGAAATCGCCGGGCACCAAGCAGTCCTTCCACGCCGGTTTGAGGCAGCGGTCACCATGTTCGCAAAGGACGTTGGTGCTGACCGATGGCCCAGGACTCGCACGCGGTAACTGGGCCGCTCGCCCAGCTCATTCCTCCGAGTCGGATACTGGTGGGTGAATCGACGCGGCCCGTATTCCTCAGTGAGCTGTCCGCTCGTCGGGGACCATCCCGTTGAGCAGCCTCTCGACGTGGGCCCTGAGAGCCGGGTCCGCAATGTCCCCGACGAGGTGCTGAAGCCGATGGACGACGGCATCGCGCATGAAGTCGTCGGGTGTCGCGTACTCCGGGTAGCGGTCGTCGTTGACCAGCCGTCGGATTCGAGCGGCCACATCGGAAGGGATCATACGGTCGAAGGTGACCGCGTCATCGCCGGGGGCCGTAGAGCGGACGTAGAACTGGTGGGGGCCGATGATGGGGGCAGACGGCATGGACCCCATGGTGCCGGACATGGACGCCGGTGGGGCGGACTGCATCGACTGGCCGTGGCAGGGAGGTGCCTGGGCATTTGCACCCTCACCGACGGGCTATAGCGACGCGTCTTCACACCGAGGGTGTTGACTCCGTTGAGCGAGTCTTGGGCGTGGCCGCTCCCCGACCCACGTCCACTCCTCGCGTCTTACCCATAGGGCAGGGTGACTGTCGCTCGCGCCCCACCCATGGCTCGCGCCCCACCCATGGAACTCGCGTGTCACCCTTTCAATACTGCTTGGGTAAGGCGCGAGGTCTATGGGTAGGACGCGAGTACGGCTGTTGGGACTCAGCTCCTCCGGCTCCCCACTTCAACTCGTCCCTCACCTGCTCCAATCGGACACTGAGCTTCTCCCACACCTCCGGGGGCGCCACGTCGACGCCGGGAGTGAACCCGAACTCCTTCTGCGCGATGGCCGCAGCCCGCTCCTTGAAGGCGTCGACTTGGGCACCGGTGAGCCCGTTGAGGGAGATGTTCTCCCCGGAGGCCGACCACGCAGAGGTGGCGAAATCCCAGCCATCTGACCAGTCGTGCGAGCGGTGGGTGGGAATCGCGAGACGGGTCCTGACGAACTCTATGGCGTCGTCGGGGGACATGGCCTGACTCGATGTCGGAGGTGCCGTTCCCGACAGGGCCTTGTCCGCGAGGTAAGTCACGGTGCCATCGACGGCCCGGTACGTGAAAGTGTTGACCCCGTTGGCTGCCCGCCGTCGTCCCACCCTTCCCGCCAACCCGCTATCCCATGGCGCCTGAGCGACGTAGACCACTTGTAACGGCGAGATACGCGACTTCACCTGCGGAAGAGGGCGTCGGCGATCTCACGACCGCACTTGGAGCATGACGGGCTCCCGCACGGCCCCTCCCCGGTGAGGTCCGTGAAGTGACCCAGGCTGAAGTAACGGCGCTTGAAGGGGCAGAGCGGCTGCGGCTGGGGGAACCGGTCGAGATACACCGGGATACCCGACTCGGTGAACTCGACCTGTCCGCCGTTGGAATACTTTTCGATGGTGACGATCCGTCGCTGTCGAAGAGCACGGCTGACCTGGGGCAAGTACCAGTCGTACTTCTCGCAGAGCCGCCGGTGCTTGCTCCGCTCGTCCTCATCAGACATGTGCTCCCAGTCGGTGCCATCGAGGACGTCATCGAAGTACGCTGCGACTTCGTGAGCCGGCGCTCCGGCCGCAGGTAGCCGCCGAAGAGGCTCCCCTGAGATGAAGTTCTGAAGCAGCTGCAATCGCGCCGGCGCCGAAGGTGTTATGTGTTGAATCGACAGGCAGAAACTCTTCGTCTCGACCCCCTCCCAACGGGCGAAATGGGCAATATCATCGTGAGTGCAATCCTGCGCACATAGCCAGTCGAAGAGATCGGCGCTGAACTCCCCCGCGTCATCGAGGTAGTACCTGGCGATCCTGAACGGCGACCATCCGATCGCCAACTTCAGCTGAGCCCATTCAAGGTCCAACGGGGCGGCCTCGGACAGGGGCGTATCCCATGTGGGATATAGCCTACTTGTCATGCTGTTCTCCTCGGGAAGGGCCGCTCTCGTCGTGGTGGATGGGGCGGCCTTTTCCTATTGTTGGGCTTCGGTTCAGACCTCAGCGACGACGCGGACACTCTCCACGTAGTCGTCGAGGTCCTCCTGCGTGAAACGAATGAGTCCCACCACGCGCCGGTGGCCGATGGCTCGACTGGCCACCAGCCGGCGAACGGTCCGCTCGCTCACTCCGAGGAATCGAGCGGCGCTCTGAACGTCGATGGTGGGAGTGCCGGGGGTCTGCTGTACGGTGGTTGCTGGCATATGGCCATGATGCACAACAACCCCCGACGTGGGTTGGACTGGTGACGTCAGATGTAGCCCTGAGCGTTCTTCGGGCGGACTGAACTGGCCAGGCGAAACTGTCGATTTGGTGCTCTTTCGCGACGTCGGCCTTGTAGTCTGCATGACGATGGGCGTGCTGCACAACCGATTTCTCACGTGATTTTGGTAAAGGAAATGGATGAGCTGATTTGATTCTGGTTCGGTCAATACTGGCTCCGTGACGCGCAAATCGGCTGAACCATTCTTCGATACAAACCGCTCGAAGTGGTCCTCCAACGCGCTTACGCTCTCTTCGCCCCCACTGTCGTCACTCAACCCCGATCGACGAAGGGGTACCCGGCGGTCGCTTGGAACGTCGGTCAGGTGTAAGGCATGGCGTTGGGGGTTATCGCCCCGGCTGCTGTCCGAGAAGACGGCAAGGTGGTTCTGCTCCTCTCCGGGGGGTCCCACGACGAGGCCCTCTGGTCTCGCGTCAGTAGCGGGAGTCCCCTTGGGGCCGGCTGAGGAGCGCCTGGGGGCTTGGAGCACTCATCGCACTCGGACGGTCAAGGGATTGGAAGCCAGCGCACACCAGTCGGGCCCACGACCGCCGATATCGGCTCCCCGCACGCCATGCAGGTCGACGGTTCGGCGCCGTGGATCGACTCGGTCCACCGGGCCATCAGGACGCCTCCCGAGCAAGCCACTCCCCCGGCATGATCTCCCCCCAGTCGAGGTTGACCCAGACTTCGTCGACCGACCCGATGGCGTCACCTACCGTGGGCAAGTCCGTGAGTTCCAGTCGGCCGCGGTGGTACCAGGCGAGCACGACGCGGCCATCGCCCTGCTCCAAGACCGAGGCGACCAGCTCAACCTTCTGATCCATGCCTCCAGCCAAACACGATCACGTAATCCCCAGGTGAAGTCGAAGCGACGGTCACGCGGAATCCTCGCGGCAGTCCTGCAACCCGGCCCAAATGCGCGCCGTGGAGGGTTGCCTGCGGGATTTCGCGTCCCCCAGACGCCGGTCGCTTGAAGCATTCCTACCTCGGCTTCCACTCTTCGTCGGCAGCATCCCAGCGGTAGCGAACCCCGCAGGTATCACATTGAGCGGTTTCGCCGTCTCGAATAATCCTGCTTGGGTCCCAGTCAAAGCCGCCTCGGCAATGCTGAAGCTGACAGGTGTGGCGAGCCACGGGAGTTCACCGTCCCTCACTCGATCGGAGAAAAAGGGGGTCGAGACGATGCTACCGACACGACGAGGGTGGACGCCCGCTGCGCCGACCCTCGTCGATGCCGCCCCAACATTTTACCGAAAGGGGTCATCGGCCGGACGTCATTCGCGCCGATTTCACTTGGACGTGCTTGGATAGCGCGATGAGCGAACGGGACCCGCTCGGCGCGGCTCCATCAAACCTCGACGATGGCACCCGGCTGGTCGTACTCGAAGGCGGAAGCTACGACAGCCAGGTGTGGCGGGTGCCATCCCTGACCCAACCGCTTCGCCTCCCGGTCCACTTGGTAGCCAGCCGCTGGACTGAGATCTACCTCTACGCTCCTGGCCAGACATTCGTGCACCTGGACCTCGGCATGCTCCCGGTCATGGTGTTCTTGGTCTCGGATGAAGCATCGTAGGAACGCCGGCGATCACTCGCCTACGGCGGGTTTGGTCGATGACGACCGGTCCTACGAGATGAGGGGAGTCGCTGCGCACGAGCGAGTACAACCAACATTCTCATCACCGTTCGCTTTACAGTGACAGAACCCGTCGTACCTCGTAGTCGATGGCATCTCGGGATAAGGCGGTTGCTCTCGCAGCAAACCACAGTCCCATGAGCAGGGTGACTGTTCCACCGACCACGAGGACCAGCGCGACAATACCGACGCTGCCATTGTGCGTGCCGACGGCGATCGCGATGCTGATCACGCTGAGCACGAGACCCAACGCGGCAGCGTAGATGGACAGCAGAGCGTGACCGAGCAGGCGATGACGCCTCAGCAACAATGGAAGCTGAGTGTCGATCTCGGCGACGCGCTCTCGGGTATGAGGGACTTCGTCAGCCAGATTTCCAAAGGTTCCATCGGCTCTCGTGCGCAGACCGAGGCGCTCGGCGGTCATGTCGCGCATACGATCGTTCACCGAGCTGTACATCGACGACAACCCCCCAGCGATGATCCCTGAGGTGGTGATGAGTACGGCTGGGGCAACCGTGGCCTGGATTGCACTGATCGAAGTTTGGGTCACGCCTCGTCCTTCCGGTTGGCCATTGCCCGCACGACATCCTCATCCTGCCTCCAGGAGCGAGGTGTCCACCAGACCCCAATCCATCGACGAGAGCGGCCAAGCGGTTGAGCCCCGATCCCCTCAAACGAGGTGTCGGTAAATCGTCTTTCGACTCACCCCAAGCGTCTTGGCGATGACCTCGACAGTGTGCTCGCGTGCCTCGTACATCTGCTTGGCCACCTTGACCTTCTCGGGCGTCATGACCGGGGGGCGCCCACCCTTGCGGCCGCGCACGCGGGCAGCAGCCAACCCCGCGTTGGTCCGCTCACGGATGAGGTCGCGCTCGAACTCGGCGAGGGCAGCGAAGACGTGGAAGATGAGTTTGCCCCCGCTCGTGGTGGTGTCGATGTTCTCGGTCAGGGAGCGGAACCCCACCCCACGCTCGGCGAGGTCCTCTACGACCGCGATCAAATGGCGAATCGAGCGACCCAGCCGGTCCAGACGCCAGACGACGACCGTGTCGCCCTTGCGGAGTTGGTCGAGGAGACGGTCGAGCTGAGGACGCGAGTCAAGAGCCCCCGACACGCGATCGGTGAAGGTCTTGATGCAGCCCGCTGCCTTGAGGGCGTCAAGCTGAAGCGCCGGGTCCTGGTCTGTCGTCGAAACTCGGGCATATCCGAGAAGGTCTCCCACAGTCCCAGTGTAACACAAAGGGTGATGTGGCTTCCTTATGACACGTAGGTAACGCCCACGGATTGTGGCTCATGCTTGGGCTCCACTCGGGACCAGTTTGAGGCAAGTGGTCAAAAACGGACGTTTTCGCGCACGACGGCCAGTGCCAGGGCACGTCCCAGATCGTCCCAGGCCCCCCTGTGCCTGGCCGCCGGGCGGCGGCTGACATGATGCGGCGGTGCGCGTCTATCTGGGCAGTGACCACGGTGGCTTCGACCTCAAGGCGGTGCTGATCGACCATCTACGCGGCCTCGGTCACGAGCCAATCGACTGCGGTGCCGCCAGTTACGATCCGGACGACGACTACCCGCCGCCCTGCTGCGCCGCCGCGGCCCGCACGGTGGCCGATCCGGGCAGCCTGGGCATCGTGCTCGGCGGCTCCGGCAACGGCGAGCAGATCGCGGCGAACAAGGTGCGCGGCGTGCGGGCCGCACTGGTCTGGAGCGACAAGACGGCGCGGCTGGCCCGTGAGCACGGCGACGCGAACGTCATCAGCGTCGGCGCCCGCAACCACCCGGTCGCCGACATGATCCGGTTCGTCGACATCTTCCTCGCGACGCCGTTCTCCGGCGAATCTCGGCATGTCCGGCGGATTGGGCTGCTCGACGAGTACGAGCGGACCCAGCACGCGTCTTGAGGAGCTGCCCTGCGCTCCAGCAGGCTTCCCGGCGACGAATACAGAGCCGACGTTCAGTGGCTTGGTCACGGGCGCGGTTGGCTGCGAGCGCGGCCCGGCTACGGCGCGGGTCTCGTGGTCTCCAGTCCGGGTGAATGAGCACGAGTTCGGCCTCCGCCGCGGCAGCTCCCGCGCCGAGGGCGACTCACGTCGGACCGCGATAATGGTCGTTTGCGGAACCGCTACCGCCGAACCAACGACGGGCCACACCACTCGGCCACTCGGTTACGCTGGTTGCGGGTCGTAACTGGCGCACTGAGGTGGAGCACCACCGGGGAGCGGCCTGGCGGTGATAGCCGTGAGCGACGAGCCGAGCGCCTGGGCGATTCCATCGATCCAGGAGGCTCCCATGTCACCAGCACCGACCGACCCCCGACTGATGGATGGTACCGCCGTTTCGCGGACGCTATTGGCCGAAACCGCGTTGCGGGCAGATCGGTTCACCGACCAGACGGGCCGTCGTCCCTGTCTGGCGGCGGTCCTGGTGGGTGAGGACCCGGCCTCGGTGACCTACGTGAGGATGAAGCGGACCAGGTGCGAGAAGGCGGGCATCGACTCCCGGTTGGTGCGGCTCCCAACGTCCGCTTCGACAGCGGAGGTCGTCGGAGCGGTCCACGATCTGTCCGAGGACCCGACCGTCGACGGCATCTTGGTTCAGCACCCCGTCCCGACCCATGTTGACGAGCGGCAGGTCTTCGAGGCCATCCCCCCGGCCAAGGACGTCGATGGCGTCACGATGCACTCCTTCGCGGCGATGGCCTTCGGGCTGCCCGGCCCGGTTTCATGTACCCCTGGAGGGATCATCCGACTTCTGGACGCCTACAACGTGGAGCTGAACGGCAAGCACGCAGTTGTCATTGGTCGCAGCCCGATCCTCGGGAAGCCGGTCGGGATGCTGCTGCTCGAACGGGACGCGACGGTTACCTACTGCCACTCTCACACGCAGGGACTCCCCGAGATTGTGCGAAGCGCCGACTTGGTGGTGGCCGCTGTGGGGCGACCCCGGATCGTAAGGGGCGACTGGCTCAAGCCGGGGGCGGTCGTGATCGACGCCGGGTACAACGACGGCAACGTAGGCGATGTGGCGTTCGACGAGGCACTACCCAAGGCCAGCCTCCTGACCCCCGTTCCGGGTGGGGTTGGACCAATGACCATTGCCGTTCTCCTTCACCAAACAGTGGTCGCAGCCGAGAGTCTCAAAAGCCAATCTGGGTGACGCGGACGATGAGGGGCCGATTGGTCCCATTTACCGCTGAGGCCGTCGAGGCGTATGCGGGCGACCGAACTGCCGGCCCACTATTTGTGACCGCCACGGGCCGACGCTGGCACCGCTCGGAGGCATGGAGAACCCTGCGGCAACTGGCCGGTACCGCTGCGCCGGCCAAGGCGAAGACCCTCCATCCCCACGATCTGCGCCACGCGTTCGTGATCTCCACGCAGGGGCGAGTCTGCGCGACGTCCAGGATGCCGCCGGCCACGCCGACCCGAGAACGACGCGGCGCTACGACCGGGCTCGCCGCTACTTGGACCGGCACCCGACGTATGCGCTGGCCGGATTGATCTGACCTCCGTCAGTCTGCCTCCCTATCGGCGACGGATCGCATCTCGCCTGCCGACCGGTAGTCGCATGGGTACGGGGAAAAGCAGAAGCCCAGTTGCAAGTCGTCGGTCCCCAATGACCGCGTCTCATCGACGGGCACTTCACTGAACTCAGTGATGTCCACCCCGAATCCACGGGCGGCATCGCCTTCCAGGATGAGTTGCACCCCGATTGGCGGCAATACTGCCTCCAGTACCCACGTCCACACGCCCGTCGAAGTGTCATGGATCGGCATTCCCCAGGGGCCACCGGCAAAGCGAGCACGGGGCCCTGCGCACAACGCTATGAACAGGCGCATGCCTTCGGGTAACGGGGCGGCCTCGCCCCCAAGCACAAGGCTGCGAAGTGTGGGTTCACGGGTTCCCAGGTCTGCCGAACCGCTCAACGAGAGCATCATGCTCAACGCCTGTCGAGCCAGTCGACCGGGATGGATGTCGCGGAGTTCGACTCGACCCACATCGGCGAAGCCTGGCGTATCGAAGATTTCTTGCAAGCTCATGGGCAGTTGACCCAGGATCGAGCTGTAGGCATCTGCCCATTCCTGGTAGGCACGCCCGCAGCGGCCCGTGTAGTTGTTACAGGCGGCACAGAGCATGTGACCACGTACACCGCCCTGAACCAGACGGCCATCGCCCTCGACGTCCAGATCATCGGCCTCGATCCATTGACCGAACGACGCCGTGCGGAAGTCCCAACGGTTGCCCGAGCCTTTCGGCGGGAGATGTTCCTCGGTCATCGGTCCATATGCCCCGCAAATGCGGCAGTGTCCAACGTGACCCCTGGACGGAAAGAGAGGTTCTGCTGCTGGCTGGGTGAGCACGTCCCACCGTTCGACGGGTATTGAGGCCCGTGCTCGGTCCAGCATCTCCGAGGGCAGCGATGGATGGGATACCCAGAATGACGCCACTGCTGCCTCACGATATGTGCTCCGCCGGCCCAATGGCACGTTGATTGGACTCTCGCGACCGCATCCATGCTGACCAGAACGGGCCGCTGTCACCGGAGCCCGTACGGGGCTCAGGGGCTCGGCTGCGCCTCGCTCGGGTAGCCCTCGGCCCGTGCGGCGTTGCTTCGCAACGCGCGGCGGACCTCGCGCTCACACTGTGCGACAAATGAGGGCGGCGCCGGACGGGATCATGAGGTCGACGCCCGGCTCTCGATGAGTCTCAGATGCTGAGGCAACGACGCCCGCAGGCCGACGGGCACGTCATCGAGAGGTCGTCCGGCAGGTCGTGCCCGGAGGAACCCATGGCCCTATCAGCCGCCACAAACGCCAATACGCAACCAACCCCCATATCTCTTGAAGGCGAGGGTTTTGGATGCTCCCAGGTTGCTTTGATCACTTGCGCCGACGGTGTGGCTACCTCGTCATCGACGACGCAGTCGGTCCTCAGCCCTCCCCACCACTCGTTCCCAGACGCTTTCGATGTCGTCGTCGCCATCGTGGTACAACTCGAAGGCCGTAGTGCAAGCCTGTCGGGCGAGCACGGCCAGCTCTTCTGCGAAGATGTGCCAACTGTCACCGGAGTCCTGTTCCACGTAGACACGTGCGTAACCAACGGCTTCAGAAATCCGAGTAATCAGACGCGCTATTGAGTCCTCGAGTGGTTCGCGGCAGATAGTGATGGCGGTTCCGCGAAGAACCGACGGTCCTGTTGGCATGATCGAATCAAGTCGATCTAACCAGTCACCGTTGTCGCCCAGACCCCACTCATCCCCGACCCATCCAACGTAGTAATAGAAGATTTCTTCTGAGCAGCCCGAGACAATGGGCTCGTATTCCTCCCAGCCAACGCGAAGGATTGCAGCGCCTCCGGACTTCGACATGTTCCTGTCGAGGTCGTCGAACGCCACCCGCAGGAGGGTTCCTCTGGAAGGTTGATCGTTTGGGTATTGAACTGTGTCATTTCTAGCTCTCTCTCTTTCTGACTCACCGGGCGTCCTCTGCGTTTTGCAAGTTGTCAACGAACTCGCGTAGGGCGTCGGCGCGAATCCGCACGGCCCGCCCGACATGGACCACGCGGAGTTGGCCAGAGTTGACTAACTCGTAGACCTTGGTCAGCCCAAGCTCCAGTTGCGCTGCTCCCTCGGGCATCTTGTACAACAGCTTCCCCACTACTGCCTCGATCCTGTATCTCGTCCGGTTGTTTGCTCGGTAGGACAGGATGCACGCCCCGGAAACCACTTTCAAGGGCGAAGCCAACAGGTTTGCAAACGGGCTCTTGTGTCTACACCAGGGGCTGTTTAGTCAAACATGTGTCCGGGCTGAGTGGAGACAAATGCCCGTTGACTAGGCTCGATATTCTTCGGCGCCGACCAATGCCGCCAACGACGCCAACGACGGATCAGAGGTAAATCTTTCGTGCTAATAATTATTTTTCGAAGCGGGGCGAAGGGGACTCGAATTCAGCCTCGGCAAGAGGCTACGGCCAAAGTGCCGATGCGATCGCCACTGCTGCCGCCTCGCGCTGGGGAGCGAGGATGTGGCCGTAGACGTCGGCTGTCATCCTGATCGAGGAGTGGCCCAGTACGTCGGCGACCACCTCCAAGGGAACGTGCTGAGCGAGCATGATGCTGGCAGCAGAGTGTCGCAGCTCATGCGGGTGCCATCGGCCTAGCCCAGCCTTCTCGCACACCGCCGTAAAGTCGCGACGGAGATTGCTGGGGTCAATTGGTGTGCCGACTTCCGTCACGAAGACAAGGTCGCTGGCCGTCCGGGCCGAACCTGCAGCTTGACGGTCCATGCCCTGGCGCGCCTCGTGCTACGGAGCGCATCAACAACTGGCCCTGGCAAGTTCACGGACCGGCGACTCCTGGCCGTCTTCACCTCGCCAAGTACAAGGTCCTTGCCTTCGCGCTTGAGTGACCGCCGGACGGTCAAGACTCCGGCCCCGAGGTCCAGGTCCCCCCACGACAGTCCGAGCGCCTCACCTGGGCGAAGTCCCAGTCCCAACATGGTGATGCAAAAGGCTTCGAGCCGATGCCCTCGAACTGTGTTTAGCAAGCATCGTGCCTGCTCCGGTGTCAGAGTGCGTCCGTCACGCCGGGTCCCCTTCGGGCCCCGTGTCATCGTCACCACATTTCTCCCCACCACCCCCCTGCGAACAGCTTGGTCGAGGGCTTGGGAGAGCACGGCCCGAATGCGCCGCACCGTGCTCACCGAGTAGCCCACGTCCAGCTTGGCCGAGACCAATGCGTCGACGTCGGCTGGAGTGAGCTTCGACCACGCGCTTGCGCCCAAGGGTGGGAACGATGTGGTAGTCGGCGATGGTCTTGTAGTTGTCGTGGGCCGTCTTGACCACCTGGTGACGAAGTACGTCGTCCTGCCACCGTTGCATCAGGTGCTTGATGGTCATGCGGTCTCAGGTGGAGGTAACCCGTCGTCGACCTGACGCTGGACCTTACGCAGCTTCTCGCGGACCTCGTCCGCGGTTTTGGCGCTGACCGTCTTGCGGATGGGCCGCCCCTTCTGGTCGTACCCGAGCGAGACAGCACCCACCCAGCGACCATCTGACGTCCGCTGGTAGATGCTCCCCTCGCCATTCAGGCGCTTTCCGGCCATCCCTGAGACCCCTTCAACCCAGTTGCTACATTCGTTGCTACAGAGGGGTCTCGAAGGACATCGGACGCGACGGGCCCCAGGGCAAGGGTGTAATTGACCAGGGCATTCTCGGTGGGCCGTAGAGGACTCGAACCTCTGACCCCTTGCGCGTCATGCAAGTGCGCTACCAACTGCGCCAACGGCCCGAACGGTCGAGTCTAGCATCGGGCCTGCGGACCCTGGGCGAGTGGCCACCTCAGCTGATTCGCAACACCGCGGCGCCATGGACCTGATCGTGAGCGAGATCGGCCAAGGCGACGTCGGCCTGTTCCAGGCGGTAGGGGGTCGTGGTCGGCCGCACGCCCAGACGGGGTGCGAGCCGGAGCAACTCCTCGCCGTCGGCCCTGGTGTTGGCCGTTACGCTGCGTAGCACCCGTTCGTAGAAGAGGTCGTTCTCGTACACGAGGCGCGGAACGTCGGTCAGGTAGATGCCCGCCACGGCCAGCACACCCCCTCGGTCGAGGGCGGCCAACGCGGCGGGCACGAGATCGCCGACCGGAGCGAACAGGATCGCCCCGTCGAGCGGGGCGGGGGGCATGTCGGCGGCGCCGCCAACCCAGGTCGCTCCGAGGTCACTCGCCAGCCGACGCGCGTCGGGCGCTCGGGTGGCCACGAAGACCTCCGCGCCCTCGGCGAGCGCGATCTGCGCCGTGAGGTGTCCCGAGGCACCGAAGCCGTAAATGCCGAGCCGCCCGCCGTGGGGCAACTCGGTCAGCCGCAGGGCGCGATACCCGATGATCCCAGCGCAGAGCAACGGCGCGGCGTCCTCGTCGCTCAACGCTTCAGGCAACCGGTAGGCGTACCGCTCGTCGACGAGAGTCTCCTCCGCGTAGCCGCCGTCAAGGTCCCAGCCCGTGAACGTGGCGAATGGACACAGGTTCTCTGCACCACGCCGGCAGAACCTGCATCGACCGCACGTTGTGGCTAGCCAAGCCACCCCCACTCGGTCACCGACAGCGAAACGGGCGGCGCCGGGACCGAGGGAATCGACCCGCCCGACCACCTCGTGCCCTGGGGTCACGTGGGGCCGGTGTACCGGAAGGTCACCCTCGACCACGTGCAGATCGGTCCGGCAGACACCACACAGAGCGACGCGCAGGCGCACCTGACCCGGCCCCGGCTCCGGAGACGGACGTTCGACCAGCTCGAGGGGCCCGTCGTCGATCGGGGCCGGGCTCCGCACCCGCCATGCCAGCATCCCACCGATCCTCGCGCACAACCGGGGCGACGGCGCGGCGCTGGCGCCCAGCGCTCCCGCTCGGTCCGATCGCTCACTCACCTCGCGGCGAGACCGCCCGGGCGATGGGCCACTCGAATTCACCTGGATGGAGCGGCACCACCTGTTGCTCACGCCGCCGATCGTGGCGTTCATCCCAGTCGCGGTGCCACCGCATCTGTCGACCAAACAACACCCTCGGGGTCGTCTGGGAAAGATCGGGATAGCGGGCGCACATGGCCCGCACCACATTGACGGCCGCCTCGGCGTCACAGGTCGCGTCGTGCGGCCGCTCAATCGTCACGGCGTAGTGCGCGCAAAGATCCCCAAGGGTCCGCCGGCCCGCACGATCCCCGTCGAAACGCCGGTCGAGGACGAGCCCGTCGATCACCGGCCCCCCCAGCCACGATCGTGGAGCCCCCGTCCGTCGATCCTCCGGCATTGAGCGTCGAGCATGGTGAGATCGAAATCGAGCTTCATCCCCACCAGCGGCACGTCCCGCCGCCCGGCCTCGACGATCGCATCAGCGAGCACGCCTACCGCCACCGTGAGGGCGATGCCTTCGTCACGGGCCCGCTGGGTACTAATCCCGTGGACCGCCGTCGCGTCGGGAGGAATCGACCAGCCAGGATCGACGACCGAGCTCAGGCGCCGAATCACCCGGCCCCGTTCGACGGTTACGAGCGCAAACGAGACAGGACGGTCCGAAAGCGGGTCCACCCCCGTCGTCTCTAGGTCGAAGCCGAGCAACTCCCCCTCCGCCCACCCCTGCACCGGGTACATGACCCCAGCATGAACGGGGGATGTAACGGAGGGATCAGGTCGAGCGCTTGGCCGAGCGGGAGGCGTCGCTCATCGGCTCGGCAAGATCGATCTTGTCGAGTCGTCCGTCGATCACCATGGCCGCCACCTGGGCCAGGAGGAGGTTGCGGGTGCGGGCAAAGCCCCGAATCAGCCCGAACGCCTCGTCGACGGTGACCTTCTGGCGTTCGGCAACCACGCCCTTGGCCTGCTCGATCACGATCCGAGTGTTCAGCGCCTCTTGCAGCTGACCCGAGAGCTCAGTCCACTGTCGCACGCTTCGCTGCTGGAGTATCCCGATGGTCGCGGCGTCGGCCAACGCCTGGGCAAGGTGGACCTCTCGGTCGCTGAGAAGGACGGCCTCGGACCCAAAGATGTTCATGGCCCCGATCCTCAAGTTGCGCAGGCGCATTGGGAGGGCGTGCACCACCTCAAACCCGGCGTTCCGAGCCATCTCGGTGAACCGGGGCCACCTGGCCCCCGCACCGCTCAGACGCTCGTTGAGGATCTGGGCACCGCTCTGGTAACTCTCCAGGCACGGTCCCGCCTCGTTCTGCACCTCGAAGAGCTCCGCCACACGCATCCGCTCTGTCGAGGACGCCATGACCTGCAACCTGCCGTCCCCGTTGGTCAAGACGATGCCCACCTCGGCGGGCCCCAACAGCTCCACGCACCGGTCCACCAGCACGTAGAGAAAATCGAACGGGTCGAAATCGGCCACCAGGGTGTCAGCCAGCTCGACGAAGGTGGTGGCCAGCCATTCCTCTCGGTCTTCTACCATCAGTTGTCGCCTCCGCAGTGCCTCGCGGCGATCGCCGTCCTTTTCTCCTCGCCCCCGCCCCGGGCACCATTCTTCCCCGCCGGATGCCCACCTGGTACGCCGACAGCCACGGCTCCCACCCGACTGCCGTCGCTTGGGAGATGAACCGTGGGATACTGACCGGCGGGAGCACCCGCCCCGTGACGCAGGCTCCCCGTTGCTGCTGTCACGACGCAGTACACGTCGCCCCGGACCTTGGTGACCCGGATCGCTCGCTGACCCGTCCGCAAGGGCGGTCAACGGGCGCGAGAGAGGGAACCCGTGCCCGGAAGCGTCATCGAAGCGCCTGTCCACCCGCGCAGCGCGTCGCCCGCTCCGGCGTCCCCGACCACCGAGCCCTTCAACCCGACAGGCCCGGGCGCCAACCCGACAGGCCCGGGCGCGGCACGGCTCGTCACTGCCCTCATCGTCGGCGGGCCGATCCTAGGACTCGGGCTCCTCCTCATCACCGGTGTCGGCGATCCGGCCATCGGTGTGACGATCGGGCTGGCCCTGGCGATGTACATCGTGACCGGCCTCGGAATCACCGCCGGGTTCCACCGGCTGTTCTCCCACAAGGCGTTCACCGCTCGGCGCCCGCTCAGGATCGCCCTCGCCGTCGCCGGATCGATGGCCGTGCAGGGCTCGGTCATCGGCTGGGTGGCGGTCCACCGCCACCACCATGTGGCGAGTGACCAGCCCGAAGACCCGCACTCACCCCTTCGCCCCGGCGAGAGCACCCCCGATACGTTCAAGGGGTTCGTGTGGGCCCATGTCGGATGGCTCTTCGCCGGTGTGGTCGACAATCGCCGCCGCTACGCCCCCGACCTGATGAAGGACCCCGACCTCGTGGTCATCGACCGGTTGTTTCCGGTGCTCGCCATCGTCTCCCTGGCCATACCGTTCAGCATCGGCTGGGCCGTCACCGGGACGTTGGCTGGCGCGTTCGCCATGTTCGTCTGGGCCGGCCTCGTCCGGATGGCCGTACTTCACCACGTGACGTGGAGCATCAACTCCGTCTGCCACCTGTGGGGTCGTCGGCCGTTCTCCACCAGTGACCACAGCACGAACGTCGCAGCGCTGGCCTTGGTCTCGTTCGGGGAGAGCTGGCACAACTTCCACCACGCGGCCCCGGCATCGGCCCGCCACGGCGTTCTTCCGCACCAGGTCGACCTTTCGGCCGCAGTGATCAAGTTGTTCGAACGTGCCGGTTGGGCGACCAAGGTCCGCTGGCCGTCGCCTGCGTCGGTCACCACCGCGTTGACCTGCAACAAGGCCCTCTGAGTCGGGCGCAAACCCGCCGCCGCTCCGAACGCCTCGAGGCGTTCTTCTCAGGTGAGCACGTAGGGCATCGCCCGGTGCGGCTTGGCAAAGCGCATGTGCAGCGCGATGGCACCGCTGGTCACCGCCGCCCACCCGCACCACACGGAGGCAAAGCCGTCCACGGTGAGCTTGGCGATGACGATCACCGCCACGAGGTTCACGGCGCCAAAGACCACCACGTCGCGATAGCCCGACAACAAGAGGGCACCGCACACCGCCACCACGTAGAGCGAGATGATCAGCAAGCCGTGGCTGAGCTGGATGCTGTAGGCCAGATGATAGGGATGCATCGTCACCGAGATCGGTCCCCGCACCATCGCCGCCAACAGCACCCCGGCGACCGTGACACCGATCACTACCAGGGGAACCATGGTCCATCGGCGTCGACCGGCTGGCTCGAGAGCCAGCACGGCGAAGGGGACCAGCACCGGTAGCACGACGAAGGCGATCAACAGATAGAGCCAGAGGGCGACCGTGCCCACGGCGTGGGGCACGACGTGCTGCTGGCCCCACCACACGAATGCCTCGATGATCTGGTGCGCGCCAAGCACGAGTGGCAAGGCGGCCAGCGCGCGGTGGTCAGGGCGGTGACGCAGGTGCCGTAGGACGTCGACGCCGATCGCCGCGACCACGCAGCCCCCCACCAGATCGGCCTGCGGGGAGAAGCACACGCCTGAAAGCTAGTGCCCGTGCTGTCCCCCGGGGGGACATGCCCCGAGGAGATGCCCGAGCGGCGCTACGGGCCACGGGGACGACCAGGGCCGGCTGACGCTGGGACTTT
This sequence comes from uncultured Acidimicrobiaceae bacterium, assembly GCA_963794215.1. Taxonomy (GTDB): domain Bacteria; phylum Actinomycetota; class Acidimicrobiia; order Acidimicrobiales; family RAAP-2; genus DATKRB01. Next base: position 1,109,446 of record CAWCCQ010000001.1, read on the forward strand.
TTCGGTCGCCCGGATCCGGCTCATGCGCGATGGCCACCAGTTGAAACGACCCAGAAGCTCCACGGTCGCGGGAACGAGCACCGTGCGCACCACGAAGGTGTCGAGGAGTATCCCGATCGCCAGACCGATCCCGATCACCCGGATCCCGCCGTTTCCCTGACCGGATCCGCCCACGACGGCGAGCACCACGAAGCTGCCGGCCAGCACCAGTCCAGCCGAGCTCACCGTCGGTCCTGTGGCCCCGACAGCCCGCACGACGGCGCGGCGCAGGAACTGGGTTGACGCTTCCTCGCGGATGCGGGTCATGACCAGAACGTTGTAGTCCTCACCCAGGGCCAGCAAGAAGATGAACATCAAGAACGGTAGGAGGAAGATGACGCCGGCCTGGCCGCCGATCCTCATGAACACGAGCACCGACAGCCCGAGCGACGCCAAGTAGGAGAGGACGACGCTCGAGATCAGGTACAGCGGGGCGATGAGGCTGCGTAACACCAGGGCGAGCACGAGCCCGATGGCCGCGATGGCGATCGGCACGATCTTGCCCACGTCACCGTCGGAGATATGGCTCACGTCGTAGAGGCCCGAGGCCTCGCCAGCCACGCCGCTCGCGTCGGCTCCGGCCTGGCGGGCCACACCCGCCACGTCCGCTCGGATCGCCGGCACGGCGTTAATGGCTGCGGTCGCCCCCGGGTCACCGATCGACAAGCTGGTGTCCCATTGAACGGTATGCCCGTCAGCGCTGATCTAGCGGGCAGTGGTCAGGTAGACCTGGTACTCGGCCATCGAGACGCCACACCCGGCCGGCGGCACAAGAGGCCGGCCCAGTAGCGTTTGGGCTGAGCCGTAGCGACTCAGCTGGCGGTGGATGGCCGTCAGCTGCGCCGCCGTCAGCGGTGCCCCGTTGGGATTGAGCGGACCGGTGATGGCCGCAAAGGCGCCGCTGGCCCGCAAGCCGTCGCTCGCGACCGTGAGCTGGTGCGAGTCGCTCCAGACGGACCGTGCGAAGTGCATGACCACATTGGTGGGATTGGCGCTTGACTGGGGGAAGTGCGCGGCCAGGGCCGCGTTCCCTTCCGCCGCGTCGCTATGCGCCGGGGCTGCCACGTCGGCTCCGAAGCCTGCCGGCTTGAACCCCAAGGCGAACAGCGCCAAACCGCCGAGCACCACGACGCCGACACCGAGCGTCCACTGGGGGCGGCGCACCAGCCGCTCGGCCAGCCTGCCCCATGCCCCTTCGGATCGATTGCGAGGCTTGGTCGGGGTCGGCCAGAAGACCGCTCGGCCCAAGATGGCCAGCAACGCCGGTAGGAGCGTCAGTCCCGCCGCCAACATCACGGCGACGCCGATAGCGAGTGGGAGCGCGAGGTCGTGGTACAGCCCGAAGCTGGCTGCGAGCAGGGTGAGAAGAGCGACGACCACGGTCGCAGCCGAGGCGGTGATGGACTCACCGACCCGGCGCACCGAGTCGATGGTGGCGGCCTTGGGATCGCTGCCGGCCAGCAACTGTTCGCGGACCCGGAACACCAAGAACAGGCCGTAGTCCGTGCCAGCTCCAAGGATGAGCACGATCAGGAGGATCTGCGTGAAGAACGAGACCTTCAGCGCGCCCGCGCTCCCGAGGGCGCCGATGAACGAGCCCGCCAACGCGAGGACCAGCGCGGCGGGCAGCAAGGTGACGATCGGCGCCAGCACCGATCGGAAGATGACCAGGAGCACGATGATGATGAAGAGGACCGATGCGTCTTGGATCTGCTTGCCCTGCTTGGCCGACTGCTCTTGGGTAGCGACGTTGGTGGCGACTTGGCCCGCCAGGTGCACCCGCAGATCGGCGGGCAGCGGCACCCTCGCGACGGCCGCCTCCAGATCGTCGACAAGCGTCTTGCTTCCCGTCTGGTCGAAGGGTGAAACACTCGAGGTGAATAGGAGTTGTGCCGCCCGGCCGTCGGGTGACGACGCGACGAAGTACGCCGTCAATCGTGTGGGCACCCCTTCGAGCGCGTGGAAGAGCGTGCTCCGCGAGGCGCGGTCGGCTGCGCCCAAGGCGCCATTCGACGTGACCGCCACGATCGGCACTTGGCTGTGTGTCACCGAGCCGATCAGCGGTTGGGCGAGCAGCGCCGCTTGATTGCTGGGCGCACTAGCCGGGAGGAACGCGCCATTGTTGTTGTCCACCTGGCTCGAGAGCGATGGCAACGATCGCACCGCAATGATCGTCCCCACCACCCATGCGGCGACCACCAACCAGCGGAAGCGGACGAAACCGCGGCCCAACGCATCGAAGAGGCGGTCCATCCGCAAGCCATTCTCTTACGGTCCGTCCGAGCCGTCAAAGGATGCCGACCACCCGGCGAACGGCGCGCGCTCTGGGCGAACGGCGCGCTTGCTCAGCCGCGAGTGGACTTCACGAGCAAGACCGCTTCGAGAAATGACTCGGGCGCGGGCGCGCCGACCGGTCCGGCGACGAGCGGCCACAGGCGTCGGGCCAACTGCACCGCCAGTTGGTACCGGGCCTCGGGTGTGTAGCCCCAGCGGTTGGCGAGAAACGTACGGACGAGGATGAGCTCTTGATCGCTCACCGCGCTCGACGTCCCACTGGGCCAGCTCGGGCGGTAGGGCGAGACGACCCCCGGACTGTCCGGCCAGAACCCCGGCGGCCGGTCCCCGCCACTGGGCGGGATCGTCATAGGCCACGCTTCGCGCCACCGTCACTGCGGCATGGCGCTCGCGGATGACCATCGTGTCGCCCAACAGGTCGCCAAGGCGCTGATTGTTCGACGTGCACAAGACGAGCACACTCCCCACCAGGTACAGGGGCGTAGGCAGCATGTCGACCAGGCGAGCGAGATTCCGCAAGAGGCTGGACCAGAAACCCACCGGAGTACCGGCCATCCGCACGACCCGGGTCCCCGCGGCCCGCTTGCCCACCGAGCGGCCCGACCAGAGCATCTCGCAGAGCACGAAATAGCCAATGAAGTCGACGAGGGCCACCAGGGAGAGGACTCCGGCCGCGACGAGCTCGGAGGACGCTCCACCACCCCGGATGGCCACAACGACCACAATGGCGACGACGATGAAGGACGCGACCTGAATGGTGAAATCGACCGAGAACGCGGCCAGACGCGAGCCGAGGCCGGCCAGGACCACGTCGAGTGAGACCCCCTCGGGGGTGGGCGTCACGTGCCGGTCCTCGAGGGTCACCGCGTGCAATTAGACCGTTTTTTGGCGGAGCGGTCTCCCGACTGGTCCGAGCTGGAGGCGCTGGTGTCAAAAGCCGGTCCCGCAGGGGCACGCCTGGGCCCGGTCCAGCTGCGACGGTTGGCCACCTTGTACCGAGGAGCCGCCGCCGATCTGGCCTTGGCTCGGCGGTCCTTTCCCGATACCGCAGGAACCCTCCGGCTGGCGTCGCTCGTGGGACGGGCTCATGGCGTGGTCTACAGCCGGGCGCGACGTGCCGAGACGTTCTGGGAGTTCGCCTCGCATGGTCTGTGGTTCCGCATCCGCCAGAACCTCCCAAACGTGGCCCTAGCGGCGTTGATCATGCTCGGCGCTGGTGCCCTGGGCGCGCTGTGGGCCCTGACCGACCCCGCGGCTGCCTCAGGTCTCTTGCCCGCCGGCACTCGGGCCACCGAAGGATCGTTCCACGGCGCGTTCTACGGCATCTCAGTGACGGCGCGCGGCGGCCTGGCCTCGGAGATCTTCGTCAACAACATTGAGGTGGCCTTTCTCGCGGTGGTCGGGGGCTTCACCTTTGGGCTGCTCACTGCGTATTCGCTCGCCTACAACGGCGCGTTGATCGGCGTCCTCGGCGCGCTCGAGTGGCGCGCCGGCGGGTTCGACGCCTTCCTGCGCCTCGTCGTGCCTCACGGCATTCTCGAACTCTCGTGCATCTCGCTGGCCGGTGGCACCGGCCTGCTGATCGCCAGAGCGCTCGTCAGCCCGGCCCGGCGCACACGTGCCCAGGCGCTGAGCGAGCTCGTGCCCACAGTCGGCGCGTGCACCTTGGGCGCGATGATCTTCCTCGTCGTGGCTGGGCTGACCGAGGGTTTCATCACGCCATGGGACCTGCCAACGTTGCCTGCAGTAGGCGTCGGTGTAGCACTGGCGGGCTGCTTCTGGACGATGGTGCTCGTCGGCGGAAGACCAGGTCGACTCCAGGTGACCAGTGCAGCGGGCGATCCAGGCGTTCCCTAGAGCCGGGCTCGCTGTTTGAGCCGGAGGTATGCGTGAACGCACGCTGGCCCGAGTCGCTCGGGAGGCGCCTCGACCACGGTGACTCCAGCGGACCGGAGCAACGTACTCGCCCGCTCTCGTCCGGCGAGGACATCGACGGCGACTGCGGCACGCAGCACGTCGAGCACCGAGGCCGGAGCGTGGGTCACAGCCGCGGTCAGGTCAGGGTCGCGACAGGTCGCGACGATGACCGCATGCCGCCGGGCGAGCACCCGGCACGCGCCAACCAACGCCCGCGACGCGGATTCGTCGACCAGGTCGCTGAAGACGGCCACCAGGGCCCGCTTGCGTCGGGCCAGCGCCACGAAGGCGCGCTCGTAATCGCTCTCCACCTCGGTCGCTTCGAGGTCGAACAGCGCACGCACGACCGCGGCGGCGCCGCGCCGGCGCGGATCGAGCTCGCGGGTCACCGACGCGGAGAAGGCCAGCGCGCCAGCCCTGTCACCGGCCGCATCGGCTGCCGCCGCCACCGCGGTCACCGCCTCGAGCGCCACGTCGAGCCGGGTCCGCTCCCCCACCGGTGATGCCATCAGCCGGCCGGTGTCCACTGCGCACAGCAGGTCGCGGTTCTCCTCGACCCGGTACTGGTTGGACATCGGCCGTCCCACGCGTGCACTGGCCACCCAGTTGACCTGACGGATGTCGTCGTCGGGCACGTAGTCACGCAAGGTCTCGAACTCGGTACCGATCCCTAGACGGCTGCGAATCGGCCCTTCGTCGCTGGCCCGACCACGCCGACGCGCCACCGCTGCCCGACGCGCCTTGGGCAGGTCGGGCAACACGCTCACCGTCACCTCTCGGCCCACGTGGTGATCAGCGGAGCCCAATCCGAGCGGCCCGGTCGCGCGGACCAGGGCCGGAGCCAGCTCGTGGGTCCCCCGATGGCGTCCCGTGAGCACCCCCACCAGCCCACCCCCAGCCACCTCGTCGGGCACCACCAGCAACGCGTTAGGCACCGGCTGACGAGTGCGCGCCGGGCGGAGCGACGTGACAACCCCCACGGCGTAGGGAACTGGAACGCCGAGCGCCATCGTAGGCAGCTGAGTTCGTTGCCCGTGCACCGAAGAGCGGCTGGCCGCCACCACGTCAACGAGTACCGCTCCAGATAGGACGCCAAGGAGCAGGCTCGGCACGAGCACGCCCAGCGGCAGGGCCACGGTGAGCACGGCCAGCAACGCGACAAGCAGCGCGGCACGACCGGTCGGGCGCGCACCGCGTCCGGACTGCGGCCGCCTGCGCCCCGTCAAGGGGCCGTCGGGTTGCGGCGGGGTGGTCATCGGGGGATGGGAACGGTCGAGAGCACCGAGTGAACCGCGTGCTCGGGGCTGAACCGGTCGAGCTCGGCTTCGGGGCTCATGACGAGGCGATGTCGGAGAACCGGCAGGGCGAGGGCTGCCACGTCATCGGGGACGACGTAGGAGCGCCCGCTGAGCGCCGCCCAGGCTCTCGAGAGCGCCAGCAGGTGCACCCCGGCCCGGGGCTCGCCCCGACCACCACCGATGGCAGCTCACGCGTGCGTCGGATCACCGCACTCACGTACGCGATGACTGCGTCGCTCACCGACACGGCATCCACCTCGGCTCGAGCTGTCATCAGCTCGGCCGCGCCGGTCACTGGACGGACGTCGTCGAGGGTCGACTGTGCGATCCCTCGATGGCGCAGTCGAAGGATGGCTTCTTCGTCACGAGCGCTCGAGGGGTAGCCGACGTCCAACTGCATGAGGAAGCGGTCCAGCTGCGCTTCAGGCAGGGGGTAGGTCCCTTCGTACTCGATCGGGTTGAGCGTGGCGAGCACCACGAAGGGCTGTGGCAGCGCGTGCGACACCCCATCGATGGTGACCTGTCCCTCCTGCATCGCCTCGAGGAGGGCTGCCTGAGTCTTCGGAGGCGTTCGGTTGATCTCGTCGGCCAGAAGCACGTTGGTGAAGACCGGCCCAGGTCTGAATGCCAGATCCGATCCGCGTAACGTCAACGTGCCGGTGACGTCCGACGGCAGAAGATCGGGCGTGAATTGCACCCGGCGGGTCGCAAGGCCCGTAGCCCGGGCGAGGGTGGAAGCGAGGAGCGTCTTGGCCACGCCGGGTGGCCCCTCGAGCAAGAGGTGGCCGCCGACGGCCAGCGCAGCCAGCGCGGCGTCGACGAGTCCGCCTTGGCCGACCACCACCGTGGCCACCTCGCGCTGGAGGAGGACCCGTAGACGACTCATCGTCGTTGCGGGCGCCATCGGTGATGTCACCGACGTCAACGGCTCCGGTGGTTGGGTCACTGCCGGGTGCTCATGGGTAGGCGTCCTGTCGTTCAAGCCATGCGAGCGCGCGTCCGAGTGCGATCAGGTCGTCGGTGCTGCCGCCGGGATTCACGACCGCCTCGACGACCTCGTCGGGCAGGTCGAGCGAGCCGCGACGCGAGTCATGGGACGCGGCCTCGACCAGCGCGTCGTCGGTCACGCCGGGACCGAGACCCAACCTCCTTCCCAAACGGCGGCGCGCCTCGGCGCGTACGGGATCGAGCGCCTCGACCAATTGCTCCCTCGGACGCGCCGAGAGCAAGGTGGCCACGGCGTCGACGTACTGGACGCGGGCCGGGACCACGATCCGTCCGGGCTCCTCGGGGGGACCGAAGCGACGGGACGCCGAGAGCATCCACACCACGACGGCGACGAGGGCGAAACCTAGGCCGAAACGCCATGAGGCGGGAAGACCGGCCAAGCCGTCACCAGCTCGCCCGAACCCGTGGTCGTACTCGTCGAAGGCGACAGTCGACCCGTCTGGGCCAGCGAGGTCCACGCCGAACGCGGCGTTGTCGGCGCGAGTCAGCGATCCGTTTTGAAGCGGGGATGACGACGCCAGGAGCATCAAAGATCCTGAGCGCCGGGCCACGAGCGCCAGCGTCCCGCTCCGACTGCTCAAGAGGGCGGCGGCCGCAGGAATGGAGGGATTGGCCGCTCCAGGGCCGGCGTAGGTCCCACGCCCCCTCGAGATAGTCGTGGTGACCCCGTGGACTTCGGGGACGTCGAGAACCGGACGCGCAACGCCCGCCACGGCGCTCGACCATTGCGGCACCGTTCCGTCGCCCAAGAGGGCCCGAAGCACCCCCTTGGCTGGCGGCCGGCCGCCCAGTACGACCCGGTCGCCCTGCTCGAGGGAGCGGAGCAACGCGGCGGTGGCGGACGAACTCCACGACGTGGGGTCGAGGACGAACACCGTGCTCGACGCGCTGGAGGGTCACGGAATCCAGCGGCTGGGTGATCCGCTGCACCCGGAAGCCGCGCGCCGACAGCAGCGCAGCGAACGCGCCGGTACCCGAGGCGGAGGTGTCGAAGGTCGACGACGACCCGGACGCGCCACCATGATCGCCGCCGCCAACTCCCGACACGAACGACGCGGCAAGCGCGGCCGCAACCAGGGCACTCAGCACGACCATGGTCACTCGCCAGCCAAGAGGGACCAGACGCCACCGTTCACCCGCGGTCGGTCCGCGCGTCGAGAGCCCCGGAGGCGGAGAACGTAGGCTCATCGAGACGCCGAGCTCGGGTGCGGCTCAACGTGATCAGCCGCTCTCCGTGCGCGACGCTCACCCTGTCCAACGTCGATCAGCACCGTCGGCCAGTTGTTGCGAGCGTGAGCGGCATCCGACCGCGTCGCTCGAACCCCGCCGTAGACGATGACCTCATGCCGGTGAGCAAGGGCATCAAAGGCCGGCGATCGAAGGCGCTCGGAGATCTGGCGATCGGTCTGGGCGTCGGCGTTGAGAACAACGCCCCGTTGGGCCAGACGGAGCACACCGGCAGCAAAGCGGAGCCGCACGGCGCCCTCGAGATCACCTTCGGTCTCGGCCGCGCTGGCACGACGCTCGAGGTCGTCAGGATCCTCAACTCCAGGCCCTCTGACTGGCGACACGGGACCCCGGGAAGCGATCCGGCCACGTCGTCTCACGAGCAGCACGCCCGCCATCACTCCAAGCCCGACACTCACCACGCCGAGGACCAAAGGCCACCAGCCACCGACCGCCCCGGTGAATCCGTGGCCGACCGGCACGAACGCATGATGATAGAGCCAGCGGGCGGGGCAGCCGAACGCCCAGTCCAGACCTCGCCCGATCGCGTGCAGCAATCCGGCCAGCGGGCGGGGCGAGTGTGCTGGAGCCGTCCGATAGGGCGCCTTGGAGAGGATGTCCTCGGCCTGACGCCGGACCGAGGATGAGAACGCGTCAGTTCCCGCCATTCGTGGCTACTGCGGCTCGGTTGGGGACCCATTGGACGGCGAGTCGGGCGGGGGTGGCGGCACAGGCCCTGGTGCCGGGTCGGTGGCCCCGTAGCTCGGCGGGACGTAACCGGGAGGAACGTAGCCCGGCGGGACGTAGCCGGGTGGTGGCACGGGCTGGCCACCGGACGATTCCTGGCCCCAACCTGGGGGCGGCCGGGGGACGAACGTCGTCGGTGTGAAGGCATCCCGTGGTGGTGGGTAGCCCGGCGGGGGTGGGGGGTACTGCGGTGGGTAGCCGGTTGGGTAGCCCGGCGGTGGTGGGGGGTACTGCGGTGGGTAGCCGGTTGGGTAGCCCGCTGTGGATTGGGTAGCCCGGCGGTGGTGGGTAGCCCGGCGGTGGTGGGGGTACTGCGGTGGGTAGCCGGTTGGGTAGCCCGGCGGTGGTGGCGGAAGGAACGACATGGAGGTGGCCGCGGACATGCCCATGCGAGAGGCAAGCAGCTGGATGTCAAACCCCTCCTTTCGCACGCGCAGATCGATGGAGAGGATGACGAGCACGGCAGCGCTGAACGGGGTGGCGACGACCAGCGACACCGTTCTGCTGAAGAAGTCCACGACCGCCGCCGCAGCGGTGCTGTTGTGCGTAGTGACCAGCAAGATGGCTGCGGCCACACCCAAGATCACCCCGAAGATCTCAACGATCACGCCCGCGAGAAACTCGGTGCCAAAGACCGACCACCATTTGCCGTGGCACAGAGCGATCGAACGCCGCAACGCCTTCGAGCCCCGAATGTCCTCGAGCATGAGGGTCGGCACGGCCAAGCGCGTGCAGACCGTGAACCACACCACGTACGCCAGCCACGCGAGGCCCGCCAGCACACTGAGCACGACGGCAGGAACCGCTAAGTGGATCGCGGCCAGGACGGCGACCAAGATCCCAACACCCAGACCCGGGACTACGACGCCGAGTAGCGTCAAAGAGATGATCCAGATGATCGAGAGGAACCGGGTCGCGCCGTACCTGAGCGCGTCCTGCCATCTGGCCGGCTGTCCGAGGTAGGCGCCGGCGATGATCCGGTAGCAGGTGGCAGTCGCGATGGCCGTCACGATCTCGACGACGACCAACAGCAGCAGCACGCCCGAGGCGTAGCCCCAGGCGTCACCCGCCGAGACGTGGACGGTCGTCCCCGTCAGGGGGCTCTCGGTGGAGGAGGTGTTGGGGAGTGCCGTGGAGACCGCGATCAGAGCTTCGAGGACTCCGGCCGGGATGGCGATGACCAGCATAGCCTTGGCCATCGAGACAAAGTTGCGGCCGAACACCTTGAACGAGGCATCCAGGCGCTCGCCCACGCCGAGAGGCCTCAACATCGGCGGTGCGGGTGACCAGGTCACAGATCATCCACCGCTAAGCGCGTCGCCACTGGACATTTCGTCTCCTCGAGAGCCGGTCTGGGTGTCCTTCCCACGCGAAGGAGCAGGATACGGCAGTTCTTCGTGGAATCGACGAATGCTCAACGCACGGAACATCGAGAGCGGGCACCTCACCGTCTGAGCATCGCGGTCGGCACAGCAGGCATCAATGCAGTTGTCCGGCGACTGCCGGCCACCAGGTCAATCTGGACTTCGACGACGCAGGTTCCCCACATGCCAGCGCCCGCAGTGGTCGCATTGGTAGGCCGAAGGCGAGGCACTGGCCATCCCATCGTCCAGATCGGCGAGCTCCATCTCTCGCACCTTTTCGGCGGCCAGCGACTGGGTGTACGCGGTCTTTGGACGACCGTCCGCACGCCAGTGGGACCCCCACCCCCGCTCGGAGCGATCGGGCGCGGGTACGCGCCGCGCCGCGCCGCGCCGACGCTTCATTGTTCGCTCACCGCCATCGGGACAATCATCGCGTACGGGGTGAAGCGAGCCCGGCGCATCGCCTTGCTGATGTCAACATCCCGACCCACTCGAGCACGTCCCTGCACGCGATCCGCTCGGGGCGAGCGCCTCAGGTCTCAGAATCAGAATCGGGTTCCGTCCGGAAAACCACCGAAGAACGCTCGGGATGCTCAGGGTCCAGATGCACCGTAAAGGGCTCGTCGGGGTTGGGTTCCGAATCGGCGGCGGCCACGATGACCACCTCGTCGTCGTGCCGCCCGTAAATGGCGCGGGCCATGCCTACCATGGCCTGCCCGAGCACTTGGCCGCCAGTGCTGTGGGCGACCCGTCCGATCTTCGTGGACGAGGCACTGCTGCCGGCCGGCGACTTCCCCTCAGAATCGGTCGCCGAGAGCCACGCGAGCCACTGCTCGTCACTCCACTCCTCAGGATCGGCAGGAGGATCGTCGGGTATCGCCCCGTCAAAAGGCTCCATCGACACCACGGTACCCCCGGCCGGCACCGTGGCCCGACAACCCCCGTTTCCCCCACGTGGCCGGACCGTTGACACGCGGACCAGCACATGCAGCCGCCTCATCGAGCAATCAGTCCTGACCGGCGGCGCGACCCTTCTTGCTTGGTTTCGGCGGGGTGGCGTTCATCCTCGACTTGGACACCCATGGCGCCCAGCCGCGAAGTCCGAGCGGGAGAACCTGCGTCCACTCGATGATGACCCCGATCAGGGATTCCGCGCCCTTTATCGGTGAGTACCGAGCCGTGAAACCGAGTCCCTCGCGCGGTGGCCCGAGAAAACTGCGCCTCGGCGAGATCACAATCGAAGAACCGGGTCTCGGTCAGGTTGGCGGCGGAGAAATCTGCTGCATGCAGGTCGGCGTGCTCGAAGGCCACACGATGCGCCGTCGTCATCCGAAAGTTGGCGCCGTCGAGGCGGCAGTCGGTCACGAGCACATCGCGTAGCAAGCAACGTGTCAGGACCAGGCCCGACAGCTTGCAGTCTCGAATCTCGACTCGGGTGAGTGCCGCCTGGTCGAGATCGGCGCCAGAAAGGTCTGAGTTCTCGATCAGGACATCGGTGAGACGAGCTCTGCACAAGTCGCTCCCTGTGAACCGAGCTCCGACGAGGTGGGACCGCTCAATCTCGAGATCGCGCAGAACCAGTTCCGCATAGTTGTCCCCAATGCGTCTCGCGGATATCGAAGACTCGTTGTGCAGCACGTCATCGTCGTCCGAGGCCAAAGACTCGGCAGTCGTGGTCTCGTCGGTGGGCCAGGCCCGCTCACCGGGCAGCGTAACCCCAACATCTGCCGCACGCCGCGGGCGACGGCCTCCACGACCCGCCTCAGCTCGGAGAACGGGTCCGGGCTCGAATATCGCTTGGTTCCCTCACCCCGAACGGGCGAGGGAACCAGAGCAAACCGGGTGACCGAGCCTGGTTGTCTCGCGTCGAGAATTCGGGCCAGCCGAACCAATAGCACATCAGGATTAGGGATCGCCCCGACCTAAAGACCTTCGCGTAATACCGCGCCGATCCCGGTTCACAGCGTAAAGCCACAATGTCGGAGGAACGCGAAGGCCAACGTGGTCTCGTTGCCGATGCGGCAGAGCCCCTGGTCGACGATCTCTTCCGCTTCGCCGATAGTGTCCAGGCAGAGGTTGGCCAGCTCGCCGCCTTTCAGGTTGCCCCAGATCTGTTCGACCGGGTTGAGGTCGGGGGCGTAGGCCGGGAGACGTTCGACGACCAGCCACTTGCGTTGCTGCTTGATGAAGCGTTGCATCGTCCGGCTGCGGTGGGAGGGAAGTCCGTCCCAGATCAGGGTGACCTTGTCGCCGTCGAGGTGGCGGTGGAGTTCACCGAGGAAGTCCATCAGTGATTCATCGTTGTAGGCGCCGGGTTGCATGCCAAAGACGAGGGAGGCCTCGGTGCCGTCGGGCCGGAAGCACAGAGCGGCCGACATCGACAGGCGCTTCCAGTTGAAGCGGTGATGAAGGACCGGGGTCTGCCCCTTGGGCGCCCAGGTGGACCTCACCGAGGGGAGGAGGCTGAACCCGCTCTCGTCTTGGAAGACGATCCACGCGTTCCTGGCCCGAGCGTTTTTTTTAACTTGGGCCAGCGCTCGTTGACCCACTGCTCTATGGCCTCGTCGTCGCGCTCGGCCGCTTGGCGCGCCGGCCGTTGCCGGCTCCAACCCATCCGGCGGAGCACCTTCCACACGTGTCCGGGGTGGTACTTCACCCCAGTGGTTTCCTCGATCACCTCGGCGACCCGGGCCAGAGTCCACAGATCGGTCGGATACCCATTGGCCTTCGGACCCTTCTCGAGGGCCCGCTCCACCATCGCCAGGTCGGCGTCGGTCAACTTGCGCGGACGACCAGGCTCGCCTGTTCGTTTGAGAGCCTGCTTCCCCCCGATCAACCACACCGTGTGCCAGTCAGAGACCGTCTGGTGGGAGACCTCGAGCTGACGAGCGATGTCGGCCTGGGACACCCCCTTGGTGAACAGGTCGGCCGCCCGCATCCGGGTGGCCTCCATGGCCTCGAAATCTCGGCGCGGCCGGACTCGGGGTGGTGCCTTGTTCGTGCGCGCAGCACCGGCTGGTGACGTGGAAGTGGGCATACGCCAATTATTCCACTCCACGGAGCTCTAGCGGGGTATTAGGCGAACCTCTTTAATCGCCCCGACCTATAGGACGCGCTGCCGTTGCTCTGCGCGAGCACCTCGACCAAGCCCGCGGTAGCGACTCGAGCGGGCCTGGTACCGAGGTGAGCCGTGACGCTTGGAAGGGCCGCGTACTCTGCTACCGTCGTCAGTACTGCCCGAACCCTCGGCTCGTGCGCGCACCCCCCCGTCGTTACGACGCCCCCGGGTCACGAGGGGACTCCGGCGCCGGGCAAGAGAAACGTCGCCCAACCAGAGCAGCTCAGCGCCCCGGACCGAACACGAGGAGAGCACGGTCTTGATTCCTGGCTTGGCCCGATGGTGTTTTAGGCACCGCAAGCTCGTTCTCACGCTCTGGCTCGTCGCCTTCGTCGGGTTCTTCGCTGCCGATCTCGGGCTCAAGCCCGCCTACTCGAGCAAATTCCAACTGCCAAACACCGATTCGGCACGGGCCGTCAACATCTTGAAGGCCGACTTCCCCGCCGCCTCTGGCGAGGCGGACCAGATCGTGCTGGAGGCCAAAGACGGAAACCTCGACTCCCCTGCCATCGCCGCCGACGTGAAGTCCATGCTGACCAAGGTGGGGGAGCTTCCGGGGATCACGAACGTGGTCAGCCCCTACAGCCCTCAGGGCGCCTCGCAGATCAGCCGGTCGAGAAAGATCGCCTTCGCGACGGTCTACTGGAACACCCAGTCTCAGAACCTTTCCTCATCGGAGGTCAACCGCCTAGTCGACACGGCCACGGCAGTGCAGGGTCCCTCCCTTCAGGTGGCGCTGAGCGGCCAGGCCATCGAGAACACCCAGTCACAAAAGTCCTCTGACAGCACCGGCCTCGGGGTGCTCTTCGCACTGATCGTTCTCGGGATCCTGTTTGGCGCCGTCCTGGCGGCGGTGATCCCCATCATCACCGCGCTGATCGCCATCGGGATCGGCTTCGCCTTCACGGGGCTGATGTCCCATGTGTTTGCCGTGGCGAGCTTCGTCCCGATCCTGGGTGTCCTCATCGGCCTTGGTGTCGGGATCGACTACGCACTTTTCATCATCACCCGCCACCGCAACGGCCTGCGCGCCGGGCGCAGCATCGAAGAGTCGGCGGTCAACGCCGCCAACACCGCCGGCCGAGCGGTGTTCTTCGCTGGACTCACGGTGTGCGTAGCGCTTCTCGGTCAGTTCGCTCTCGGCGTGACGTTCCTCTACGGCCTGGCGATCGCCGGTGCGGTCACCGTCCTCCTCACGATGTTTGCCGCGCTAACCCTGTTGCCGGCGTTCTTGGGGTTCTTCGGGTTGCGGGTCCTGGGTCGGAGCGAGCGGCGGCGGCTCGCCAGCCTGGGGCCCGTTTCCGAGCAAGTCGAGGAGGGGTTCTGGTTCCGCTGGTCACGGAGCATCGAGCGTCAGCCGGGCCTACGGGCCCTGGCCGCTCTGGCCGTCGTGGTAGTGATCGCGCTGCCGGTCTTCTCATTGCGGCTTGGTCTCGCCGACGCGGGAAGCGACCCGTCAGGATCGACGACCCGAGTGGCCTACGACTTGCTCGCCGAGGGCTTCGGGCCCGGATTCAACGGTCCGCTCCAGCTGGTGACGACGCTCCACTCCCCAGCCGAACTGGCGTCGTTCGAGCACGTGGTCGACGCCGCGCGCACCCAGCCCGGCGTGGCGTTCGCCACGGCCCCCCGGGTGAGCCCGAATGGAACGGCGGCGTTCGCCCTGCTCTATCCGACGACCGCCCCGCAAGCGGCGCAGACGTCGGCGCTCCTGCACAACCTGAGAAACGACGTCATTCCCCAGGCCGAGGCCGGCAGCGGGCTCCACGTCCTCGTCGGAGGTCCGACTGCCGCCGGAGACGACTTCTCGACGATTCTGGCGTCCAAACTGCCGCTGTTCATCGCGGTCGTCGTGGTGGTCGCCTTCTTGCTCCTGATGGTCGTGTTCAGGAGCCTGTTGATCCCGGTCGTCGCCTCCGCGATGAACCTGCTCTCGGTGGGCGCCGCACTCGGGATCATGAACGCGGTCTTCGAATGGGGGTGGGGATCGTCCATCCTCGGTATCAGCCGCACTGGGCCGGTTGAGGTCTTCATCCCAGTGATCATGTTCTCGGTGCTCTTCGGCCTCTCCATGGATTACGAGGTCTTCCTGGTGAGCCGCATGCAAGAGGAGTGGCTTATCTCGCACGACAATCATCGGGCTGTAACACGAGGGCAGGCAGAGACTGGGCGGGTCATCACCGCCGCGGCGCTGATCATGATCCTGGTGTTCTTGTCGTTCCTCCTCGGCGGCAACATCATCATCCAGCAGTTCGGCATCGGACTGGCCGGAGCCATCATCATCGACGCCTTCGTCATACGGACTGTCCTTGTTCCCGCCCTCATGCACCTGATCGGACCGGCAAACTGGTGGCTTCCCAAGTGGCTTGCCGGGGTACTCCCTCGGGTCAACCTCGAGATGCCCGACACGCTCGACACGACGCCGCTCGAGCGCCTCGAGCCGGTGACCTGAACGACGGGTCGGCCCACAGCTACTGCTGCGGGCGTGCCGTGCCCTTCTCCCGACGTCGACCGGTTCGAGGCCGTCCGGGTTTGCCCACTCCGGTGACAGCGCCCCGGTCCTCCTTGTCGACGGCATCAACCTGGCGGGCACCGAGAGGGAGGCCGCACTGCCCGGTCGCGTCAGTCGAATCGACGCGTGCAACTTTCTCTACGACGGAGGATGCGCGCGGCAGGCCTCTGGGCGCATCGGCAGGTCGGCGCTAGTGCACAATGGCGACATCCCAGTCCGTCACGACCTCGAGTCGCGCCCACGCGATCCACCCCAGGCTCACGGGCCGGTGTGCCGCACCTCGGAGGGTCCTCGGCTCTCCGGCGGTTGGATCGCCGCAATCCCGGCGGCGCCATGAGCGGACCGGGAGTTCGCCGAGTGGTACTGCTTACCCTCGGATGGGAAGACTTGCCAAAGTCGGTGTCGGTTCACGGTGCGCCGCCCGAGGAGCGACTGCGCGAGCCGGTCCCAGGTGTGCTCTTGCAGTGCGACGGCGGGTGGCTGCTTCTCGACACAGGCTTCAACCCGGCGCTCATCCGCGACCCCATGCTCAGGCGTCGCTTCCACGGTGACCCCCTGTTCCGACCCATCCTGCCCGGACCCGGCGAGCCGCTCGAGGAGGCGCTGGCCGGGGCCGGGATCCTGATGGAGGAGATCTACGCGGTCGGAGTGAGTCACCTGCACAATGATCATGCTGGCGGGCTCCGGCACTTCGCCGGACGCGTGCCGGTGCACGCGCAGAAGGACGAGGTGGACTACGCGATGTCCAACCATCCTGAGCCCGAGCACGACGGCATGTTCCGCGTCGACTACGACGACCCCTCGATCGACTGGCGGCTGGCCGACGGCGATGCACACATCGCGCCTGGGGTGTCCGCCGTGCTGACGGCGGGTCACACGCCGGGCCACCAAAGCTTCGTCGTGGACCTGGACCTCTCGGTCGGGGGCGGTGGTCTCGTGTTCGCCTTCGACGCCGCCGATCTGACGGAGAACATCGAGCACGAACTGCCGATCGGTGGACGGGTGTACGCCACCCCCCAGCAAACGGTCGAGCCGATTAGGCGACTCAAGGCATTGGCTGCTGCACGTGGCTACTCGCTCGTCCCCGGGCACGATCCTGTCGTGTGGCCCGCGCTCACCCGCCAGCTCGCGGAGCGGTTCGCCACAACCACATAGGCGCGGGATTCATGGGTGGCCACCGCCCTGGGCAGGGTCACGCGGCTTGGGCCCGGCCCACATGGCCGGGCACCGATCGCCAGATCAAGGGTACGCCGGCGGTCAACAACCCCGTCCCGGCGGCACCGGCGACGAACGGGGCCCAGGCGACCAACCCGAACAGCCCTCCCCCGGCACCGGCCGCGACGGCGATGGCCGCCGTCTGTGCCGTGGAAAACAACCCTTGGACCCGTCCTGCCTCCGACGGTCGCGAGGCTTGCGTCAGCATGGATTGGGCCGCCGGCAGGGCCACCGCGACGGCCAAGGCCTCGACCCCTCCCAGGATCATCAGCCAGGGAAGCGCGCGCACGAAGGGGTAGAGCGCACAAAGGCTGATGGACACGGACAGCCCACCCACCACGAGCCACCGTCGGTCGTAATGGTCGGCCAGCCATCCGCCGGGGCGGGCCATCGCGACGAACGGAACGGCGAACAGGGTCCAGCTCAACCCGATCTCCCAGTCGGCGGCGTGCCGAAGCTCCAACAGAAGGGTCCAACACGATTCGTAGACCCCGATGGTGAGACCGAACGCCGCCGCCGCGAGCACCGCACCGACCAGCGATCGATCGACTTCGGGAAGACCACCGCTGCCTTGCTCCGCCGCCATCACCACCGGGTCGCCGACTGCCGCCCCCCCGAGCGCGGGCAGGCACGCGACGAGGGAGCCGGCACCGGCGACCACGAAGAGCACCGCCATCGAGCCCACCCCGATGACGCTGCCCAGCAACGGCCCGATCGCCATGCCGGCCAGCTGGGCCCCGTAGATCGAACCGAAGGCCCGGCCCCGGCGTTCAAGAGCAACCGAGCTCGCGATCATCGCCAGCGCCGCCACCTCGGCCGAGCCCGCCCCGGCGCCCTGTAGCGCCCGCAAGGCGATGTCGAAGGCTGGCCCGGGCGCGCCCAAAAAGGCAAGGCTTCCCCCGGCATAGACCACCAGCCCGCCGACCAGCACCCGCCGGCGGCCAACGCGGTCCGCCAGGCGACCCGCCGGGTACTGGCAGACGAGGGCCGCCACGAAGTACGCCGCCATCACGAAACCGACGGTGGTGTCCGAGCCGCCGCGGCGCCGGAGATACTCGGGCAGCAGGGGCAGGATGGAACTGGCCCCCAACCAGAGCAAGAAGGTGGTGAGCGCGAGGGCGCGGACCAACCGCTCGGTGGACGCCCGTTCGGCTGCCAAAGCTTGGGTGACCCGAGGCAGCGCCCGAGGGTCCGAGGTCACGGAAAGCTCCTAGTCAAAAGCTCGAGCGCCGCCTCCACGCGCCTTCGCTGATCCGGCGGCGGCGGCGCGAACCCGAACAAGTCGGCCAGCCAGAGGCCGTCAGCTGCCAAACGGACCAAAGTGGTCACCGCTGGATCGAGGCCGTCCTGCTCGATCTTGGTTTGCCAGCCGGCGAACTCCTCCTGGAGGGGTTCCAAGAGGGCCGGCTCGCTCGCCACCGCGGCAATCAACGCCGCCCCAAGACGATCATCGCGGTCGCGGGAAGGCCCCTGCGCCGCGTGAAAGGTGGCCCGCAGGTAGGCCCGGGTCGCCGTCCCAGGTTCGCCCGATTCCCCTCCGGCAGCTCGAAAGTCCTCGTTGAACCGATCGATCATCCGGCGAACCATTGCGGCCACGAGCGCGTCTCGCGTCCGGAAGTGGTACAGAACGCCACCCTTGCTGAGCTGCGCTTCGCTGGCCGCCGATTCGAGGGTAAGTCGGGCCACCCCATCGCGCAGGATCACGTCCTCGGCCGCGTCCACGATGCGCTCCTTGGTGCTCCCTTGCGTGCCCGCGTCGTTGCCGATGGTCCTGGTCACAGCTCACTGTACCGTCCAGACGGTACAGTGAGCTCTTCGGCAACTGCTCCAGGAAACTACCTGGTCTACGGCTTGACAAGGCTAAAGGTCCCGTTGAGGTTAAGCTCATGCCGGTTGGATCGCACACGTCGGTCGCTGGAGGGTCGGGGGCGCCAGCGGCATGCGTATGTCGGGGCCCAAGGGTGGCGAGGAGACGGTATCTCGGTTCGTCGTCCCTTCACGTCGTCCGTCGGGTAGTCCCAAATATGTAGTGATAGAGATCAGTTTTAAAGAGTGATGTCCTTTTGGATTATGTAGTGATAGAGGTCCCAATCATGTAACCTCATTTGGGTGCCGGCGAGGCGTCCAAATCCTTTCCAGTTCACGAAGCCGGCTCCACCAGCGGAGCTCATCGAGCGACGACCGCAGTCAGCAAAGCTCATGGAGCTCGCCGAAGCCGGCATCAACGCGCGGCTTGTCGCCCCTCGACGGTACGGGAAGACCTCGATCCTGGGCCACGTCCAGAAGAACCTCGAGAATCGGGACTGGGTGACCGTCTCGGTAGACGTGCTCGGCGTCGTCACCATGAGCGACCTCACAAGGCGCGTCGAGGCGGCCTATGCCCAGCAACTCCATGGTCCCCTGCGCAAATGGTTCACGGGCTTTGTCCGCACGTTCACGCCGACGTTCGGCCTTGGCGGCGGCCCGTCTCCCGGCTCGGCGTCACTTCGGATCGCCGAGGCCGCTCGGCTCGGACTTGAGGAACGCCTCGCCGTGCCCCAGCGGATCTACGAGAAGTGGGGCGATCGGGTTCACGTCGTCTTCGATGAATTTCAAGACGTCCTGCGGGTTGATGGGGAGCCTGCCGCGGTCATCCGCTCGGTGATTCAACACCACGGCGACGCTGCCAGCTACGTGTTCGTCGGGTCGGAGCTGGGGATGATGGAGCAGATTTTCGACCGGAGCCCCGCGTGGCCCTTCCAAACGGCTCCGGTCCTCCTTCACCAACTCGAGTCCGAGGATCTTGGCGACTACGTGCGGATTCGCTTCGAGCGAACGGGCAAGGAGGTCGCCGCAGACGCCCTCGGGGCCTATCTCCGCGTCGTCGAAGGGCATCCCCAGCGAGCGATGCTGGTCGCCCACCACTGGTGGGGTGCCACGCGGCGTGTGGGCGGAGTGACGGAGCTGGATACAGCGATCGTCACCGTCACGAACCAGGCGAACGGTGAGCTCACCCAGCTTTGGTCAGGACTCACCGCCGTCGACAGCCGCTGCGTGGTGGCGATCGCCACAGGTGTCTCACCGTATTCGGCCCGGATCGGCCCGGGGGGAGGCGCCGTCCAGAAGTCGCTGGCGCGGCTCGAGGACCAGGGCGTCATCGCACGGCGGCGCTCCAACGAGTGGTATCTCGTCGACCCGCTCTTCGCCCAATGGGTCGTGGCTCGCACCCCGACTCGCTTCCGAACTGACGATGGGACGTCATCAGCATCCTGGCCACACCGGGCCCGGTGAGAGCGTCACCGCTCCGACCAAGCCGATGCCCGGAGGCGGCGCCCGGATTCGAACCGGGGTACGGGGCTTTGCAGGCCCCTGCCTAAACCACTCGGCCACGCCGCCGGCAGATCGGTGAGCCTATCGGCTCGGGCCCCGAGCCGGCGGAGGTGCAGCTCACGGCGCGAGTCGGCAGGGGGCCGCATGCCCATCCGGCTGAAGGTCCGCCCAGGACCGGCCAACCGCCCGCCGCGCCCGAGGGTCGTCCGCGACGACGGAGGGCCGTGGTTGAATCAGGGCATGCGGATCGGAATCGTGGCGCCCCCCTGGACCCCGGTACCGCCTCCGCTCTATGGCGGCATCGAGCTGGTGGTCGACGAGCTCGCCCGTGGCTTTGCCCGATCAGGCCACGACGTCGTGCTCTTCACCACCGGCGACTCCACCTGCCCGGTGGAACGTCGCTGGGTGCTCCCCGAGGCCGAGGGGGCGCGGATCGGGGCCGCCGTGCCCGAGCTGCGTCACGCCCTGGCCGCCCACGAGTCGCTGGTCGACTGCGACGTGATCCACGACCACACCCTTGCCGGACCCGTCCTGGCGGCAGAGCGCGGCACGCACCGGCCGCTGGTCACCACGATCCACGGACCGTTCAACGAGGAACTGACCGATCTGTACCGCGCACTCGGCGGGCGGGTGCCGATCATCGCCATCTCCCATGCACAGCGGGCGGCCGCACCCGAAATCCCCATCGTCCAGGTCATCCACCACGGCATTGACGCCTCACTGTTCGCCGTCGGTGACGGAAAGGGCGACACCGACGGCGACTACTGCCTGTTCCTCGGGCGAATGGGCCCCGACAAGGGTGCGCATCGCGCAATCCAGGTGGCCCGAAAAGCAGGCCGACGGCTCCTGATGGCGGCCAAGATGCGCGAGCCGGCCGAGGTGCGCTACTTCACCGAGATGGTCGAGCCACTGCTCGGGTCCGACGCGGTCTATCTCGGGGAGGTGCCGCACCAGCACAAGCTTGATCTGCTCGCGGGGGCCTCGGCCCTCTTGTTCCCCATCCGCTGGAACGAGCCGTTCGGGTTGGTCATGCTCGAGTCGATGGCCTGCGGCACCCCGGTGTTGGCCTTTCGCGAGGGAGCCGCACCCGAGGTGGTCGAGCATGGCCGGACCGGCTACTTGTGCGACGACGAAGAGGACATGGTGAGCGGCCTCGAGCAGCTCGACCGCATCGCACGTGCCGACTGCCGCGGGGCGGTAGAGGGCTATTTTTCGACCGACCGCATGGTCGCCGATCACCTCGCCCTGTTCGAGTCGCTGCTCTCCGGCCACTGAGCATCGCTCCCGCCGCTCAGCACCGCTCCATGGAGCGACGACGGTTCCGCTCCGTGGAGCGACGGCGGTTCAGCGGCGCCGACGCACCAGCAGCGAGATCACGCCGAGGATGACGGCCACCACCACCACGAGCTTCACCAGGCCCCACAGAAAGCCGGCGACCGCGCTGAGCACCCAGAAGGCCACCAGAACGCCCACTACCCCGATGGCGACGACTGCGACGCCATCGACGGCTCGCAGTCCTGCACCCCGCTTGCGCTCCACGTCACCTGCCATGCGGACCTCCCTTGGGCCTCGGCAACCACGGTGTCGGCCGTGCTGGTCCGATGCTACGTTCCCCTGACATGGGCGACGCGTCGCTACGTGACCGTCGCCAGGCGCTGCTCGACCGCCCCGACCTGGTCGGCAATGCGTTCTGCACGGCGTATGCCGCCGAGGCGGACGACTGGCTCGCGGGCGTGGCGAGGAGGGCATCGGGCGACAGCCCCCGGCACCTGGCCTTATTGGCCGTCGGTGGGTACGGGCGGGGCGAGCTGTGTCCCTTCAGCGACCTCGACGTGGTGCTCGTCCACCGCGGTCGGCGCGACATCGCCCGCCTGGCCGACGCGATTTGGTACCCGGTCTGGGACCAGGGGGTGCATCTCGATCACTCGGTCCGGCGCCCCTCGGAGGTGCTCGAGGCCGCCGCCGGGGACCTGCGGGTGGCGCTCGGGCTCCTCGACGCCCGCATGGTCTGGGGTGATCCGAAGGTGGCCGACCCCCTCATCGCCCACGCGGTGTCCGCCTGGCGATCCGAGCTCGGTGAACGCTGGCTCTCCTCCCTGGCCGATCAGATGCTCGAACGCCGCCACAGCCAGGGTGACGTGGCGTTCCTGCTCGAGCCCGACCTCAAGGAGGGGCACGGCGGCCTACGCGACGTCAACGTCCTGCGGGCCATCTCGGTGTACGCGCCCCGGTTGGCCGACTACGTCGATTTGGCATCGCTCGCCCCGGCAGCCGAGATCCTCACCAAGGCCCGAGTGGAGCTCCACCGCTCGGCCGGTCGTGAGCTCGATCGCCTGCTGCTCCAGGACCAGGACCACGTAGCCGCCCGCCTCGGCTACGCCGACGCCGACGCCTTGATGGCCGACGTAGCACAGGCAGGCCGCCGGATCGCCTGGGTGAGCGAGGACGCGTGGCGTCGGCGTCGGTTCTGGGAGCCCGAGGCGGTCCGCCGACTCCGAGGACGCCATGCCCGGGGGGCCCGGAGCTCGCCGGAGCTCACCGCCAATCCCGGTGAGGCCGCCGAGGGGCGTGAGGTTGAGCCCGGGGTGACCCTGATCGGCGGCGAAGTGGCCCTGACCTCGGCCGCGGCGGTGAGCGAGGACTCCTCGCTTCCCTTACGGCTGGCGGCAGTCGCCGCGGAGCGCGAGCTTCCCATCGCCCGCGGGGCCATCCACCGCATGGCGGACAAGGCCCCTCCCCCGCCCGATCCGTGGCCCGCCGAGACGCGCTTGGCCCTCGTCCGGGTCCTCATGGCGGGAAAGCCAGCGGTCGACGCCCTCGAGTCCCTCGACGAGCAGGGCCTGCTGACCAGGTTGCTGCCCGAGTGGCAGACCGTGCGCAACCGGCCCCAGCGCAACGCCTACCACCGCTTCACCGTCGACCGGCATCTCCTCGAGGCGGCCACCAACGCGGCCGCGCTGGCGGACCGGGTTGAGCGGCCGGACCTGCTCGTCGTCGGAACGCTGCTGCACGACATCGGCAAGGGATACCCCGGGGACCACACCGCGGTTGGCACCACGCTCGTCGGCGAGATCGCCCCGCGGATGGGGTTCTCGAGCCCCGACGTCGAGACCCTGGTGGCGATGGTGCGCGGGCATCTCTTGCTGCCCGACGTAGCCACCCGCCGCGACCTCGACGACCCCGCGACCGTGGCGAACGTGGCCGCGGCGGTCCAGGATCGCGCAACCCTCCACCTGCTGGCCGCCCTCACCGAGGCCGACAGCCTGGCCACCGGGCCCGCGGCCTGGGGCGCCTGGAAGGCGGGGCTCGTCGCCGAGCTGACCGAGCGGACCGACCGGTACCTGGCTGGCGGCGAGCCCAGCCGGTCGCCGGGGTGGGTCACCGACGGGCATCGAGCCGTCATGCAAGAGGTGCGCGTCGGTGGCGAGCCGGCAGTCGTGCTCGAACCGCCCAGGGTGGTCGTCGCAGCGCCCGACCGACCCGGTCTGCTGGCCTCGGTCGCCGGCATCTTGGCGTTGCACGGGTTCGATGTCCGCAGTGCCGACGCGTCGAGCGAGGGGGGCGTGGCCGTCGAGGCCTTCACGGTGGAGGTCGCCAGGGGCGCGTGGCCGGACAGCGCCCGTCTGCGGCGCGACCTCGAGGCCGTGCTCGCCGGCCGGATCGCGCTCGTCGACCAGCTCGAAGCCAAGGCCGCCGCCTACGCCGGCGCCCGACGGGCGGCCACCGCCCACCCCAACGGCATGCAGGTCTCGTTCGACAACGACGCGTCGGCCTCCTCCACCGTGGTCGAGGTGCGCGCACCCGACGAGCTCGGGCTGCTCCACAAGGTGACGGACGCGCTCTTCGCGTGCGATCTCGACGTCGTATCGGCTCGGGTCTCGACCATCGGCAGCGAGGTGGTCGACGCGTTCTACGTGCGGTCCTCGGGCGGACTGAAGGTGACCGATGCTGCTCCGCTGGCTCGCGTCGAACGGGCGGTGCGTACCGCCCTCGCCCACCCACCCGGCTCGCCCTGAGGGTCGGTGCTCTACCCAGCGCCAGGATCGCCGCCTCGTCCCGCCGGCCCCAGAACGCGGATGGAGCCCCGGTCACCGCTGATAACCTTGACCACTACCAATGGCGAAAAACCCCGCGCACCGACGAGGTGGGCAGGGGCACGGCACTCGGTGGTTGGTCGGCGGCGTCGCGGTTCTGATGGTGGCGTTGCTGGCGACCGGCGGCGTGTTGCTGGCCCGCTCCCAAAGTCCCACGGCCTCGGCTGACCCCAAGCCGGCCGTGGTGCCCCTCAACGTGTTGTCGACCACGCCGTCGAACGGGAGCGCCGACGTCGCCTCGAGCGCCACGATCTCGGTGAGCCTGACCACTGCCTTGGCGACCGACAGCCCCATGCCGACGCTGAGCCCGCCCGTCGCCGGCTCGTGGTCGCTCATCTCGGCCAACGAGCTGCAGTTCGTGGCAGACGGGCCCCTGGTGCCGGGTTCGACCGAGACCTTGACGGTACCTGGTGGCCCCTCGGGTCTACTCGGCGCCCAGGGCCAGCACCTGTCCGCAAGCACCACCGTGACCTTCAGCGTCGCGGCAGGCTCCATTTTGCGCCTCCAGCAGCTGCTTGCCGAGCTCGGTTACCTGCCACTCACGTTCACCCCGAGCACCCAACCGACCTCACCCCAGCAGGCGGCGGACACCCAGTTGGGCGTCTTCAGCTGGCGGTGGGCCGACCAGCCCGCCTCCCTCACCTCGCTGTGGACCGAAGGGACGACGAACGTCATCACCAAAGGCGCAGTAATGAGCTTCGAGTCCCAACACGGACTGACCACCGACGGCCTGGCCGGTCCGCAAGTCTGGACCGACCTGCTGGCGGCCGCGGCCAGCGGGACCAACGACCCCCAGGCCTACGGCTACGTCTACGTCAGCAAGAACCTTCCCGAGTCGGCCACGATCTACCAGAACGGCGCCGTCGCCTACAGCACGGTGGTGAACACCGGAGTGGCGGGCGCGCCCACCGCATCGGGGACGTTTCCGGTCTTCGAGCGCTTCGTGGTCACCACCATGAAGGGCACCAACCCCGACGGCTCCAAGTACGTGGACCCGGGCATCCCCTGGGTCAGTTACTTCAACGGGGGGGACGCGCTGCACGGGTTCGTACGGGCGAGCTACGGCTTCCCTCAAAGTGACGGCTGTGTCGAAATCCCGCCGTCACACGCTGCCATCGTCTATCCGATGACCCCCATCGGGACGCTGGTCACCGTCAGCTGACGGGCGCCGACGTCTCGGCCCCTCGGTGGTGCTCGAGCAGTGGGTGCCGCAGGCCGAGGTCAGCCAAGCTCGCTCCGGGTCGCCTCGGCGCAGCGAGGGCCGGCGAGGCGCCGTCGACGGCAAACACGTAGATGTCCCAGTAGGCACCCAGTCCGGTCGGCGCCAGATCCGCGTGCAGGCGTCGTTCGACCTCGGTCCATCGCTCGAGCCCGGCGTCGGTGAACCGCGCCGTCCACCACCGGTACGAGGCGATGCTCAGATGCCCCTCTACCGGACCGCCCGCCGCGTCGCGCTCGAGATCCTCGAAGGGAACCGGGCCGTCGTAGTCCTCCCCGAGGCCGGCGTAGTGTGCCAGCCGAGCGGGCGTCACCTTGCCTTCCAGGTGGCCGTCGGGCCCCGACGCGTTGAGACCGAACGAGGGGATCGTGGCGTAGAGCACCCCATCGCAGACCCGTCGGAGCTCAGCCAACGCCCGAGGCACGGCCTCGGGGGGAAGATGCTCGAGCACCTCCATCGCCGACACCAGATCGAACGCCCGGTCGTCATAGGGCAGGCCCCCGAGTAGGTCCCCGAGGCGGACGAACCCGAGGGCGCCGGGCGCGGCGTGGGCGACGGCGAAGGGGCTCACATCGCATCCGTGCGCATCGACACCCAGCTCGCGCAGCGCCTCGACGACGAACCCTCGGGCGCACCCCACGTCGAGGGTTCGCTGGGCCCGGAAGTTCCGCCACAGCAGGTAGGCCGCGATGTCGGCATTGGAGGACACCCGGTCGTAGTTGGCGTACCCCGAACGACCGCGTCGGTCGCCCGCCGGGTCGCGCCCGACCCCGAAGTACGACGGCCCATAGAGCGACCCGTCGTCGGCTCGCCCCTGTGCCCGGGCCTCGGCCAGCACGCCACCCACCCTCGCCGCCCGGGTCAACTCGCTACCGGTGCGCGCCATCGCTCGACGAGCCGGTGCGACCAACGCCGCCAGCTGCGCCAGTGCTGTTCGCCCCATACGCACGGCGGGAGCGAGCCTCGGGCTCACCATGGGGCACGACACTACCGGTGGCCGGACCATGGTCAGCCCTCGGGGCCACCCTGTAGAGTTCCCGAAATCGGACCGGCCACGACTGGGAGGTGACCGCCATGAGCCAGATCCAGACAGGATCTGAGGCCAACGCCGCTGCGCTGGTTGGCTCGCTCGCGTCCTTTTCCCTCTTCGACGTGCTCGAGCTGCTCGCCCGGACCGGTCACACCGGCGAGCTCCAAGTGGTCGCCCGTGGCATCGATCAGCGGGTCTGGGTCGATCGCGGCGACCTGCTGGACTCGACCGGCGCCGGAATCCAACAGCACTGCCCTCTTCGAGCTGGCCTGCGTGGAGGAGGGGTGGTTCTACTTCACCCTCACCGGTGCCCTGCCGGAGGGAACCGAGCGCGTCCCGGTCGTCTCTCTGCTCGCCGACCTCGGACCCCAGGTCGACGAGTGGCGCAGCCTCGTCGCGTTCTTGCCGTTCGATGCACGGGTGTCGATGTCCGCATCGACGCCGGCCCCCGCGGTACAAATCCGCGCCGACCAGTGGCAGCTGCTCAGTCTGGTGGGTAGTCCGGGGCGCACCATCCGGGCCGTGATCGACACCGCCGAAGCCCACCCGCTGACCACCTTGCGGACGCTGCGGGAGCTGATCGACGCCCAGCTGGTCACCATGGTGCTGGCGGCGCCGTCCCTGCCTACCCACGGTTCGGCAGCCGGTCTCTACAGCGGCACCGCGCCCGCGCCGATGGCCTCGGCACCACCCTACGAGAGCACAACCACGCCGCTGGAGACCGGCCCGGTTCTCGCCACGCCACCGGGTGTAGGCGATTTGGAGGCCGCCCGGCACCTTGCGGCTGCTCCGGGCGACGAGCCCTGGGCCGACGATGCCTCGGGCGAGCACGCCGCCGCGCCCAATGGTCCAGCTTCGGGTGAGGACCCGTCCGCGTCCGCTTCCCACGCCCGTCCAGCACCCCCCGCCGGTGCCACGCCCATCCCACCCCCCGAAGGCTGGGTTGAGCACGACGAGAGCGTCGAGGGTCCGATCCTCTCGACTACAGACAGCCCGCCCGATACCGACACCACCAGGGTCCCGGCGACCGTCCAGGCGGGTGGCAGTGTCGGTGGACCCTCTTCGAACGGCTCGGCCATGCCTCCACCGATCAGCGGCGACCCGTGGTCGTCAGCAGGGGCCGCCGAGCGGTCGGCCGAAGACTAAGCCGACCCGACGTTCACACAGTGGCCGTCGGGTCCGCCGGGCCCCACGGCGATTGTCGTCGTTCTCGAACCTCGAGACCATCGGGTCCAATCGCTGCGACGGAGCCGACCGACGTCGGGCCAAATCGTTTGCGTATGTCATCGATCGCCGCAGTGACCTCGTGCCACTGCACCTGGAGCCTGGTGGCCCGAGCCTCGACCGTTTCTTGTGGCTCGGGTGTCGCGGGCGCGGTCCCTGACACCCGCGCTCGGACTGGCTCGCACCCAACTTTGGGCGGGTGACCGGGCTCGGATCCCGAATCCCTGATCGGGATGAACGGTTGCTCGGTCGTTGCGTCGAGGTCGAAGGAGAGCTGCCTCGCCCCGCCCGCAGCGGTGAGCCCGCTGGCGCTCACCCCGAGCAACCGTACGCCCGGGCTCACGTCGAGGAACTCGAGGAGCGCGTCGCACACCGCGCCCAGCGCGGGACCGGTATCGAGCGCCACCGCCACGGTGTGACTACGCGTCACCAACGAGAAGTCCCCGAAGCGAATCTTCACCGAGACCGTGCGCGCGGCCAGCTCATGCTTGCGCAGTTGTGCGGCGACCACGTCGGCCATGACCGCCGCCCGCCGACGTAGGTCGGCCAGGTCATCGATGTCCCGAGCAAAGGTCTCCTCGTTCCCGATCGACTTGGCTTCCCGATCGGGCACCACGGGGCTCGTGTCGTGTCCCATCGACAGGTCGGCGAGGTGGCTTCCTTGCGCCGGCCCGAACCTGCGCTCGAGCACCCCCCGAGGAACCCGGGCGAGCTCCCCCACCGTTTCGACGCCCAGACTGTGCAGTCGCTCGGCGGTCGCCGGGCCAACCCCCCAGAGGGCGCGCACCGGCAAAGGGTGCAAGAAGTTCAGCTCTTCGTGCGCCCCGATCGCCACGACGCCGCTGCCGACGTGCGTGCCCTGCCGTTCGGCCCGTGGCTTGGCCGCACGCGACGCGAGTTTGGCGATCAGCTTCGAGCGGCCGATGCCGACCGAGCAGTCGAGCGAGAGCTGTGTGCGGACCCGCTGGCGTATCTCGCTTCCAATGTCCTCGGGCGCTCCCAGAAGGTGCAGCCCGCCGGTGATGTCGAGAAAGGCCTCATCGAGCCCGATCGGTTCGACGATCGGAGTGATGTCGCACAGGATGGCCCGCAGTTCGCGGCTGACTTCCTCGTAGCGCGGGTAACGACCGTCGAGCACGACCAGCGACGCGCAGAGCTGGCGGGCACGTTGCATGGGCATGGCGGACCGTACGCCGAATGCACGCGCTTCGTAACTGCACGACGCCACCACCCCGCGCCGTCCTGAGCCCCCGACCACCACCGGCAGACCACGCAACGATGGGGCGTCGAGGATCTCGACGGACGCGAAGAAGGCGTCCATGTCGACGTGCAGCAGGACACGGTCGCGAGGCTCACCCACCGAGTCGCAGCCGCCGAAACCCCTCGGCATACGAGACGCCGGCTCGCCGACCCTCCTCCTCGGCCCTCCGTCGGACGGCATCGCCCGCCCAGCGTTCCTCGCCCACGAGCTGCGAGCGATGGCACTCGACGGCCGCTGCCTTGATCGCCACGGTGTCCGTCACGTCGACCCAGACGTCGGGCTCGAGCGTCCCCGACAAGTACACCACCGTCACCTGGTGGGGCGGACCCGCGTCGGGAAAGTAGTGCGGCAACGAGGCGGCCGGAGCCAGGGCGTCCAGCACAGCCCATCCCACGGTCCGATGGTCGCGGTGGTTGAAGTAGTCCTGACCGAAGAAGATGGCGGTGGGGTCGTGCCCGAAGACGGCGTCGGGACGACGACGCCGGACGAGCTCGACGAGGTCGCGCCGAAACGCAGCGGTGTCCTCGAGCTCGCCGTCGGGCAAACCCAACACGTCGACCGAGCTCAGTCCGAGTATCCCGGCCGCCTCGGTCAGCTCGTCGGCACGGCGTCGGGCGAGCGCCGTCGGGTCGATCGAGGGATCGGTGGTGCCACGACCGCCGTCGGTACACACCACAAGATGGACCTCGCTTCCGGCCTTGGCCCATCGGGCGAGGGTCCCGCCGCTCGCCACGTCGGCATCGTCGGGATGCGCGTACACGGCTAGCGTCCGCTCGGGAACGTCGTTCACCAGCTCCGCCATGATGGCCTCACCTGCCTTCCGATGGTGCCGAGCGCCGGGACCGCCGCCGATCGGGTCCCCGCATCACGTCCGGCGCTTCGGCTCGGTCGTCTTTGTGAGAAGACCCACCTCGCGCTGGAAGTCCCCGAGATCCTCGAAACCCTTGTACACGCTGGCGAAGCGGACATAGGCGATCTCGTCGAGCGCCTTCAGCTGCTCGAGCACCGCAAGCCCCACCTGTTGGCTCGTCGGCTCCGGAGCGCCGACCCGAAGGAGCTCCTCGACCTGATGTGCGAGCTCTTGCATCGCCTCCTCGCTCACCGGACGGTTCTTGCACGCCGCGCGCACACCGTCGACGATCTTGGCCCTGTCGAAGGGCTCACGATGACCGGAGCGCTTGAACACCCAGAGGGGCTGCTCCTCCACCCGCTCGAACGTCGTGAAGCGGCGCCCGCAACCCAGGCACTCACGGCGCCGCCGGATCGCCACACCGTCCTCGGCCAATCGAGAGTCCACGACTCGGTCGTCGTCGATCGAGCACCACGGACACCGCACGGCACCGACGTTACCGCCCACGTTGGTCCCAAGCCCCGAGCGCACCGGGCGACAGCCGGTTCGGCTCGGCCACGACACGACTCACTGCACCGCGGCGTCAGGGCAGCGCGATGTGCTCACCGGCAACCACGCGGTCCGAACCGAGCTGCCGCGCCAGCTCACGCACGATGGGGGCCGGATCCCCTGGCGCGATCCTCGTGGCGATCGACTGCAAGGTGTCGCCGGGGTGCACGACATAGAACGTCCCCTGACCCCCGTGCACGTCGATCGCCAGTGCGTCCATGGCGCTCGGTTGCGCCATGCCGAGTGCCGGCGCATGAGCGTGGCCGAACAGCGCCCCTAGGGGCAGCGTGGCCACCAGGAGGCCGACGCTGATCACCGCCGCCGCCGCCACGACTCTCCGACGCCGCACTCTGGCCGACGTGCGCCGACGCGGGTGCGACGTGGTGGCGGTCGGGTCGGGCGCCTGCCCCACCATTGTCACGACATGCCGGTCGTCGACGAGGCGCAGGTGCGGCCGACGAGGCAACTCGGTCTCGTCATCGGGGGCGCCCTGCCACTGCACCCCACCGTCGGGGGCCAGCGCCCACGGGTCGGCCAGCTCGAAGTCGGGCAACGCCGCTATCGCCATCTGCACATCTCCTTGCTCGGCGCTGGACCACGAAGGAACGCCCCTCGGCGGCTCCGGCCCTCAGCCACGAACGTCTGTTCGTCCACGCGCCCCATTCCAGCACGAACGCCTGTTCGTGTCAACGACTATGACGAACAGGTGTTTGCCTTCCAATCCGGCGCCCTGTATCGTCGAAGCAAACGGGTGTTCGCCAGTTCGCGGAGGAAAGAGCCATGGCAGAGGTGCTCAGTGGGAAGCGGCAAGCGATCTTGGACTTCATCGCCGAGCGACTGCGAGCGCAGGGGTACCCGCCGTCGGTGCGCGAAATCGGTGAGGCGGTCGGGCTGACCTCGTCGGCCACCGTGCACTCGCACCTCGCGGTTCTTCAGCGTGAGGGGTTCTTGGTGCGCGACCCCACCAAGCCTCGGGCGATCCAGGTACGGTACGACGCAAACTCCCAGCTAGCCATGCCCGCTGCTCGGGTGCGCCACGTACCGCTCGTCGGCGAGGTGGCAGCCGGCACCGGGGTACTCGCGAGCGAGAACGTCGAAGAGCTCTTGCCGATGCCCGAACAGTTCACCGGCACTGGTTCGACGTTCATGCTGCGCGTGCGCGGGGACTCGATGATCGAGGCGGGCATCTTCGACGGGGATTACGTGGTGGTGCGCCAACAACCTGACGCTGAGCCCGGGGACATCGTGGTGGCCGGGATGCCCGGCGACGAAGCGACCGTCAAGACCCTGCGGCGGCGAAAGGACAAGGTGCTCCTGGTCCCCTCCAATCCCGCCTACGAACCGATCGAGCTCGACCCGCTCGACGTGACCATCTACGGCAAGGTCGTGACCGTCCTGCGCCGACTCTGATCCTCTGCGTGGTCCGACCGTCGGCTGGGGGAAGACCTGCGCTCAGCGCAGAAGACGCGAGAGGCGTCGGTCCGCAAGGACTTTTCCTGCGGTCTGGCAGGTCGGGCAGTAGACAATCTCATAGGAGTCGTAGGACACCCGGCGCAGCGCGTTTTCGCAACGGGGACAGGGTTGGCCGGCGCGATTGTGCACCGCGAAACGTCCTCCCAACTTGGCCTCCGAAAGCCCACCGGTCCGCCTCCGCTCCTCGTCGAGGGCGGCGTCGAGCACGGTGCGAACTGCCGACACGAGGGCAGCCCGTTCATCGGGGCTGAGGGAGCGCAACGAGGCGAACGGCGAGATGCCAGCCAGGTTCAGCGCGTCGTCGGCGTACCCGCGCCCGATGCCCGCGGCGACGTGCTGGTCGCGCAGCATGGTGTGCACGTGGCGCCCGCTGTCGCTGGTGAGGATCAACGTCTCGAAGGACTCGTCGGTGGGTTCAGGTCCCAGGCCTCCGAGCGGACCCTCGTCATGCGGGCCGAGCACCCACCACCCCGCCTTTCGCTGGGTACCGTGCTCGCGCACCAGCATCGCCGTGTTGTTGTCGAACACCATCCTGAACAACGCTCCCCGGGGCCGGGTGGACTTCGGGGGCGACTCGAGGTCGAGCCGACCGGCCTGGGAAAGGTGGACCAGCACCCGGGCTCGATCCGGCACCACGTCATCGCCCGCGCCCTCGCCAGTTCCCGGCGGGTCGGCGAAAGAGAACACGAGGTACTTGCCCCGGCACGCCACGCGACGGACCACGGAGCCGACCAGGTCGGCCGGTTCGGGCCGGACCGTCTTGAGGCTGCTGAAGCCGAGAAGGTCCGCCCGCTGGAGCGCGGAGCCGACGAGTGACGCGTCGAGGCGCTCCGCGAGGGCTTGCATCTCTGGCAGTTCGGGCATCGCGTCCTCCTCGTGCAGTATGTACTCGATGAGCGACGTCTACACACACGGTCACCACGAATCGGTCTTACGCAGCCATACGTGGCGTACCGCGCAGAACTCCGCCGGCTACCTGCTCGAGCACCTTCGCCCCGGCCAGGATTTACTCGACGTGGGCTGCGGGCCCGGCACCATCACGGTCGACCTGGCCGCCCTCGTCGCGCCGGGCCGAGTGGTCGGCATCGATCGGTCGGCGGACGTCGTCGACGACGCCGACGCGCTCGCACACATGCGAGAGGCGTCAAACCTCACCGTCTCGACCGGCGACGTCTACACGTTGGAGCTCGATGGCGCCGCCTTCGACGTGGTGCACGCCCATCAGGTACTCCAGCACCTCTCGGATCCCGTTGCCGCCCTGCGCGAGATGCGTCGAACACTGCGACCCGGCGGCCTGGTGGCGGTCCGGGATGCCGACTACGGGGCGTTCGTCTGGAGCCCCGAGGACCCACTCCTCACCCGGTGGGTCGAGTTGTACCACCAGGTGACCGCGCGCAACCGGGCCGAGGCCGACGCGGGGCGCCATCTGCCGGGCTGGGTGCGCGCTGCGGGCTTCGAGGATCTGGTGGTCACGACCTCGACGTGGACGTTCGCCGACCCCGAGAGCCACGCGTGGTGGGGCGGCTTGTGGGCCGACCGGATCACGTCCTCGGCGTTCGGCGAGCAGGCCGTCGCCTACGCGCTCTCGAACGCCGATGAGCTCGACCGCCTTGCCGAGGCATGGCGGGGGTGGTCGAGCTCCGAGGACGGGGTGTTCGTCGTGGTGCACTTCGAAGTTCTGGCCCGACGACCACGCTAAGCCTCAGGTTGCGACGACGTACCCGCTCGCCACGGCCGGGCCGCTGGGCCTGCTCGCACCCACTGCCGGCTCGATGGTCACCGCCATGGCGCTCGGGCGGCGTGAGGCCACGGTGAAGGTGGCCACCGTGGGGTGGGAGCCGAGCAGTCCGGCCGAGATCGGTCGACCCTCGATGATCGCCCAAAGCTGGTAGGTCTCGCCCGCAGGCAGCCTCGGCATGGTCGAGTCGATCATGTACCCCCGGCCGTCGGGGAGCATGACCAGGGTGGCCAGCTGGGCACCGCCGACCGAGCGCAGCCGGACCGTCGTGTGCCCAGGCGCGGCCAGGGCTGCTTGCACCGCAGCGTTGTCGGCGGTTCCTGACAACGCGCTCTGCAAGGTCCCGATGCGCTCGTGGGCTGACCACGCATTCACCGACAGCACCGCGATCACCGCGATCGCCGCTGCCACGGCCGCAGTGGTCAGCCAGCGCCGCACCCTATGGGCCCGCGCTCCGCCGGGGCGCTCGGACCAGGTGGCCACTCGTCCCGACTCCGCGGTCCCTGGCCGAGCAGGCAAATCCGGAGGTTCCTCGACACCGTGCCTCGGCGCGCGCTCGAGCCGCTCGGCGATCCGATCCCATAGGTCCGCTGGCAGGATCTCGACCGAGTTGCCGAGAGCACCCGCCACCTCGCGGTGCTGATCGAGCTCGGCCCGGCAGCGGGGGCAGGTCATCAGGTGCCGTTCGAGCGCGGCAGCCTCGTCGGCCTCGACGGCGTCGAGTGCGTAGGCACCGAGCAGGCCTTCGAGCACGTCGTGCTCCTGTTCGAAGCTCGTCATGGCTCGACCGTCTCCATCCCGGCGTCGTTCAAGGCCGCCCGCATCCGCCGAAGCCCGTTGCGGATCCGGCTCTTGATCGTGCCCTCGGGTTGGGCCAGCAGAACCGCCACCTCGCGGTAGGTGTGTCCCTCGAAGTAGGCGAGCTCGATGGCCGACCGCTCGTCGGGAGGGAGGGAGGAGACGGCCCGGGTCACCTGGTCGGCCACCGAGAGGTCCCACACCTCGCGCTGGAGGTCATAACCACCGTTGGCGGTCGCCCACGCGTCACGCTCCTCCCGTCGGGCCCGAGCCACCCTCGAGCGGACCAGGTCGACGGCCCGCCCGTGGGCCTGGGCGAGCAGAAAGGCGCGGAGCGAGCCACGGACCGAGTCGAAACGCTCGGGCTGGTGCCAGAGACGGACGAAGACCTCTTGGGCCACGTCCTCGGCATCGCCGGCGTCCCCGGTCACACGCCGGGCCAACCCGAAGACAGCTCCGCCATGGCGCCGGTAGGCCTCGGCCAGGGCGTCGTCGCGGAAGCGAGCGATGGCGACGACCAGCTGTGCGTCGCTGAGCTCGCTCAGAGGTTCCATCCGACCATCCTTCGGTGCCAGACGCTTGCCGGATCACAATTGACCCGATCGCGATTGTGGGGTGCTCGCCGGCATCTGCGGGGACGACATCCGACGGCGGCTTGGGAGAACAGGAGTTGACCATGGCTACCATCCTCGCTACCTACGAGCAGCGAGCCGGACGGTTGGACACCGCGGGCATCGACTTCGACGCGTTCTTGGACCAGCCGCTGTCCCCCGCCGCCCTGCGATGCCTGCGCTACATGCACGACGTCGAGCACCACACGATCTGCTACCTGCGCAACTTGCTCGTGACCCCCGCCCACCGCGACCCCGAGGTCACCTCGTTCCTGTCCTGCTGGGTGTTCGAGGAGCTCTGGCACGGCGAGGCGATCGGCCGCGTCCTGGCGGCACACGACGAGCCCGCCGGCGCTCGGCGGATCGCCCCCTTGCGACACCGCCGCCGTTGGCGCGACCCGGTGGGTACGGCCGCCCATGTGGGAGCGTCCTCGTTGGCCGGTGCTTCCTTCCTGGCGCTGCAGATGGCTTGGGGCGCCGTCAACGAATGGACCACCCAGGCCGGATACGGTCGCCTGGCGGGCATCGAGAACCATCCCGTGTTGACCGACCTGCTCGGTCTGATCATGCGCCAAGAAGGTCGCCACATCGACTTCTACGTCTCGCAGGCCACCACGCGGCTGGCCGCCAGCCCGGGCGCTCGCCGGCTGGCGCGCGCTGCCCTGGGCCGCCTGTGGCGACCGGTCGGCTCGGGGGTGATGCCCGACACCGAGGTGGCGTTCCTGATCGCGCGATCTCTTCGCCGACGAGCGGGGTCAGGCTGTCACCGAGCGCATCGACCGGCGGGTCGACCGGCTGCCGGGCCTGGGCGACCTCCACCTCATGGCCAACGCCGTGCAGCGATCGTCGGCGCCTAGCCCGACCCACGTGGCCCGACGATCGTCTGTGGGCTCACTCCCGTTGACTCGCTCCGCCTGACTCGTCGGCGGTCGTGAGTAGGGCCGCCAGCACCGCCCGGGCTCGATCGAGGGCACCCCGCTCGACACGTTCGTCGGGGTGGTGGGCCAGCAACGGGTCGCCCGGCCCGAAGTTGGCCGCCGGAACACCGTGGGCCCAGAAGCTGGCCACGTCGGTCCATCCCACTTTGGCCCGTGCCGGCTCGCCGGTGGCGGCGACGAGGGCGGCGAGCAGCGGGTGGTCCAGCGCGGGCGGCGCACCGTCGGCCACTTCGACGACCCTCAGGCTGTCAGACAGGCGATCGTCGAACAGGCCATCGAGGAGGCTCTCGAGGACTTTGGTCGCGCGCTCGGCATCCCGATCGGGCGCGTACCGGTAGTTGACGGTGAGCGCGGTGGCGTCGGGCACCACGTTGCTGGCCACCCCACCCTCGATCGCCACGGCCTGGAGCTGCTCGACGTACTCACAACCGTCGAGCACCACCGATCGACCTTCCCAGCCGCGCCACCCGGTCCAGCACCGGAGCGAGACGATGGATGGCGTTGCAGCCGGTGAAGGGGCGGGCCGTGTGTGCCCTGACCCCACCCAGCGCGATCACCGCCCGCAGGGTCCCCTGACAGCCGGCTTCGACCCGACAATCGGTCGGCTCCCCCAAGATGGCCACGTCGCCGGCCAGCAGATCAGGTCGCTCTCGCCACAGTTGCTCGAGCCCGCTCTGGTCGCGGGCCACCTCCTCGCAGCTGTAGAAGCACCAAGTGACGTCCACCGAGAGCTCCTCCAGGGTGCGGGCCAGGTCGAGCATCACCGCCAGGCCGCCCTTCATGTCGGCCGCACCGACCCCCCACAGCACGTCGCCGTCGGGGGTGACACCCGGGCGAGCGGGGACCACTGTGTCCAGATGGCCGGCCAGGACCACTCGCTGGGGTCGACCCAGGTGGGTACGGGCGACGACATTGTCCGCGACCCGGTCGATCGACAGCCACTCGCAACCCTCGAGCTCGGCGACGACGCGGGCAGCCAAGGCCTGTTCGTGGTGGCTGGTCGAGGGGATCTCCACCAGCTCCTGGGTGAGGGCAAGCAGGTCGGTCACGCTCACGTGGCGACGCCGTGCTCACGCAGGATCTCGTTGAGCTGGGCCTTGTCGTGACGCTGCCCTTCGGTGAGGTGTCGGATGACGAGCACACACGGAAGGTAGAACTCGCCTCCGGGGTAGGTACGCGCCCGGCTGGCCGACACCGCGACCGACCAAGGCGGGACGACGCCACGACCGAGCTCCTCGCCCGACGCCGCGTCGATCACCGGGATGCTCGGGTTGAGGATGGTCCCCTCGCCCAGCACGGCGCCGTCGCCCACCCGGGCGCCCTGGGTGATCATGCAACGACTCCCGATGAGGGCATCGTCGCCCACTATCACCGGCGTGGCGTTCGGCGGCTCGAGGACGCCGCCGATGCCCACACCGCCCGACAGGTGCACCCGGGCCCCGATCTGCGCGCAGGACCCCACGGTCGCCCAGGTGTCGACCATGGTGTCGGGGCCGACCCAGGCCCCGATGTTCACGTAGCTGGGCATGAGGATCACGCCTGGGGATAGGAAGGACCCCCAGCGGGCGGAGGCCCCGGGGACCACCCGAACCCCCGCTGCGCCGTAGTCGTGCTTGAGAGGAAGCTTGTCGGCGAACTCGAAGGGACCCACGTCGATCGTCGAGATGGCCCGCAGGCGGAAGTAGAGCAGGATGGCCTGCTTCAGCCACTCGTGGACGACCACCTCCCCCGCCGGGTCGAGCTCGGCCACCCGGGCCTCGCCGCGGTCGAGCAGGCCAACGGCCTCTTCCACCGCGCCCAACGCGTCCACATCATTCGGGGAGAGGGAACCGATGGTCCCCCACAGTTGCTCGATTGTTGCCTGTAGGTCAGCCACCTCACGATGGTAGTGGAGCTGATCCGGCGCGCAGCGGCCCCCACGTGCTGGAATGAGGCGGTGAGTGGGGTCGTGACCATCTCGGCGTCCTTTGGCGCTGGCGGCAACGTGATCGGCCCGGCCGTAGCCAAGCGCCTCGGTATCCCGTTCTTCGACCGTGCGGTGCCGGCGGCCGTGGCCCGAAGCTTGTCCGTGCCCATGGACAGCGCGCTCGTCTACGACGAGAAGGCACCCTCCGCCCTGCACCGTCTAGCCCGGGCCTTCGCGTACGCCTCGACCCCACTCGGTCCCCAGCCGCTCGAGGAGGGGGTCGAGGACCCGGACCGGTTCCGCCAGGAGACCGAGCGCATCTTGAACAACATCGCCGACACCAGCGGCGGCGTGGTGCTCGGCCGGGCCGGGATGGTCGTCCTGCGGGCGCGGCCCGACGTGCTGCGGGTCCGGCTCGACGGTCCCGTCGAGGCCCGTATCGCCCACGTGATCGCCACCGACCAGATGGACGAGGCCCAGGCACGGACCATGCAACGCGACATTGACGGAGCCCGCGAGGCCTACGCACGCGCCTTCTACCGGGCCCATCAGGGCGACCCCGAGCTCTACCAGGTCATCTTGGAGACGACGTCACTCGGGGTGGAGGTGGCCACCGACGCCATCGTCGCCATCGCCCGCCGGCATCTGGCCTGCTGGCTCCCATCCGAGGAGCCGGTCGAGCCGAGCCCCTGAGGCACGGGCTTCAGGGCCTCGTCACCACCCAGCGCCGGCGAGCCGCTCGGCCACGAGCTCGAGGCGAGGCATCGGCTGGACCACCGCCACCCGCACGTGTCCCCGGCCGCCCGCGGCGGCCTCGCCGTAGAGGTCACCGGGACTCACCAACAGGCCCGCCACCTTGGCCAGGTCCGACGTGAGCGCCCAGGCGTCGTCCCAACGCTCGGGCACTGGCACCCACAGATAGAAGCCACCGGCGGGTAGGGCAACCGGGCACCCGATGGAGCCGAGCATCCCGGCCACGAAGACCAAACGCTCCTGGTAGCGACGGCGTTGGAGCTCGACGTGCTCGTCGTCGGCCAACGCGATCGCCGACGCGGCCTGCACCGGGCCCGGCACCATCAGCCCGGCGTGCTGACGCACGTCGCGCAGGTACCTGACGAGATCGGCGTCACCGGCGTAGAACCCTGAGCGCAGCCCGGCAAGATTGGACCGCTTGGACAGCGAGTGCACGGCGACCACGCCCTGGCTCCCGTGCTCGAGAACCGAGGCGGGTGGGCCGTCCCAGGTGAACTCGCAGTAGCACTCGTCGGAGAAGACCGGCACACTCCGCTCGCGTCCCCAGCGGGCCAAGGCTCCGAGGTCGGTGCGCCCTCCCGCCGGGTTCGAAGGCGAGTTGGCCCAGATCATGATCGCCCGCGCCGCATCGAGCGGGTCGACATGCTCGAGGGCGAGGCCGTTGCCCTCCGGGTCGGCCGGTGGCATCGGCACGGCTCGGCAT
The DNA here is from genome assembly GCA_963794215.1 of uncultured Acidimicrobiaceae bacterium. Lineage (GTDB taxonomy): Bacteria > Actinomycetota > Acidimicrobiia > Acidimicrobiales > RAAP-2 > DATKRB01. The sequence goes on from CAWCCQ010000001.1 coordinate 1,148,642, forward strand.
CCAGCCAGCTCGGCTCCCATCGCGTAGGTCGGGTAGGACACGGCCGGATAGAGCACGGTGTCGCGGGATGGGTCCCGTAGGTGCAACAGATGCGCGGTCGAGGCGACGAACTCCTTGGTCCCAACACACGCTGCCACCGCCGAGGGATCGATCTCCACGTCGAACCGGCGTCGCAGCCATTCCGCCGCGGCCCGCCGGAGGGCCGGTCCGCCCGCCGAGGAGGGGTACCCGCGCTCGGTGCCCGACACCGCAAGGGCACGGGCCACCGCGGCGGGTGGAGGGTCGCACGGCGTACCCACCGAACAGTCGACCACGCCGCCAGGCAGCAGCTCGGCCTCGGCTCGGAGGGCGTCGAGGCGGTCGTAGGGGTACGGCGGTGGCACGAATCCGCTCATCGTCGGGGTCGTTCCTGCCACGCAGCAGGAGGCTACCTTGCGTCGTGCCCGGCGACACGCACCCGGCGCCCGGCGAGTCACGCGGCGGGGCGCCCTCGACTAGAACGGTGTAGTCCGGCCGTCTGGGCCGGAGGCAGCGCCACCAGGAGCCACACGTTGGGTCGCAAGAACCACCGAGGGAACCGCCGCCGGGTACCGATGGAGCCGAAGAACAACCCTCGACGGCCCACAGCGCCACGCGAGCGACTACCGCTGCTCGACGACATCGAGCCGCCCGATGACGCGCTGTTTACCGCCGGTCCGACCTACAACGTCATCGTGTCCTCACACGCGGCTCGCCAGCTCGACGACCTCGGAGCGCCGGCGCATGCGGCGTTGCGCTACCTCCAAGAGGCCCCCCGCGAGGAGCTGACGTGGACCGCGCAACCCATGCCGGCCCAGCGTGGGCGCGAGGTGTGGCTGCTCGGCGCCGGACCGGTCCGGGTCCTGTTCGACGTCGAAGAGGACGACCTCACGGTGCAAGGGTTCGGGCTCCAGCCCCATCGACGCTCCTTTGGGTGGTAACTCGTCGGGACCGGGTAGGCCGTCAGGATGCGGCCACCACGTACTGACTGAAGCGGGCCCGCCCCGCCGCGTCCAATACCACCTGCAGGGTGGCGCCGTGCTCACCAGCCTGCTGATCGACCACCTCGCCCTCTCGGTGCACCGCCGCCAGCACGTCGCCTCGGGCCCACGGGATGCTGAGCGCCACCACCCGGTCCGACACCCGGAGGCGGTCCCCGACCGCCCGCAGGAGTTCGTCGATGCCGTCGCCGGTGCGCGCCGAGACGCACACGGCGCCTTCGATCTCCTCGGCCAGACGCCGGGCCTCGGTGGACTGGTCGGACTTGTTGACCACGACGAGCTCGGGGACGTCGCTCGCATCGATCTCGGCCAGGACGTCACGAACGGCCTCCATCTGTCCGCGGGTCGGGGGCCGAGCCGTCGACCACGTGGACCACCAGGTCCGACAGCCGGACCGAGTCCAAGGTGGACCGGAACGCTTCGACCAGCTGGTGGGGAAGCTTGCGGACGAACCCCACGGTGTCGGTCACCAGCACGGTCTCACCGCCGGGCAGGGCGAGCTGGCGAGTCCGGGGGTCGAGCGTGACGAAGAGCCGGTCCTCGGCGGGGACCCCGGCATCGGTCAACCGGTTGAGAAGCGTCGACTTTCCAGCATTCGTGTAGCCCACCAGCGCGAGCTCACGGTGACGTCCGCGGGCTCGTGACCGACGCTGGACCCCACGCGTGCGATCGACCGCCCGCAGGTCGGCCTCGAGGCGATGCATCCGACGCACGAGGCGGCGACGGTCGACCTCCAGCTGGGTCTCGCCGGGTCCCCGGGTCCCGATTCCACCAGCCTGTTGGCTGAGGCTGGTGCCCCGACCCCGCAGGCGGGGCAACCGGTAGCGCAGCAGCGCCAGCTCGACCTGCGCCTTGCCCTCGGGGCTCCGCGCGTTCTGGGCGAAGATGTCGAGGATCACCGCCGTGCGGTCGATGGCCGTACGACCCAGCATCGCCTGGAGGTTGCGCTGCTGGGCGGGCGTCAGGTCCTCGTCGAACACCACCGTGTCGGCATCGACCGAGGCGGAGAGCTCGCCCAGCTCGCGGGCTTTGCCCTTCCCGATAAAGGTCGCCGGGTCGGGATGGTCCCGCCGCTGGACGACCCGGGCCACCACGTCAGCGCCCGCGGTGTCGACCAAAAGGGCCAGCTCGTCGAGCGCTGCGTCCACATCCTCGGCCAAGTTACCGGGGAAGGCCACGCCGACCAGGACGATCCGCTCGCGAAACGAGCGGTCGATCAGGGTGCCCGGAAGTGTCGGGTTCACCGTGGCGGGCCACCTGTGGTGAAGAGCTGCACGGACCTCAATGCCGCTCGTCGTGCGCCGTCACGAAGACAGCCACATTGGGTCGAGCGTGATGTCGGCCACCTTGTGGGTGGGCCCGGCGAGGCGCGCCGCGCTGCCCGAGGACTCGTCACCACGCGTGCCCTCGCCGAGCACGACTTCGAGTACCCCGCCCGGATTGCGCACGCTGACCGTCGAACCGGTGAGCCCCCATGCCCGAGCCGCCGCTGCCGCGGCGACGCTGCCGGTGCCGCACGCGCGCGTCTCACCCACGCCCCGCTCCCACACCCGCATCACCAGTTCGCCTCGGGCGCCGATGGCCACGAACTCGACGTTGAGCCCACCTGGGACCGCGGCGGAGATACGCGATCCGAGCGATCCCACGTCGAGCGCGTCGGGGTCCTCGTGGAGCACCACCAAGTGCGGGTTGCCTACGTCCACACGCCGAGCGGGGCCCTGGCCGACCAGGGAGACCTCGTGCGCGCCGAGCGTCGCCAGCCCCATGTCCACGCTGGCCCACCCGGTGCCCGGCGCCACGCTGCGGTACTCGACAGTCCGCACTCCCGCGCCGGTGGCCACGGTGAACGATGGTGCCTCGACGACACCCGCGTCCACTGCCGCCTGGGCCACGCAACGAATACCGTTCCCGCTCATCTCGGCCACGCCGCCGTCCGCGTTGCGCAGCTCCATCGACAGATCGCTGCCGACGCCGGGCCCGATCCGCAGCACCCCATCGGCCCCGAGGCCGCACCGTCGATCGCACAGCGCGGTGACCAACGACGCCGACAGCGTGAGCTCGTCGTCCATGTCCAAGACGACGAGAAAGTCGTTGCCGGCGCCATGATGCTTCGACATCCGCAGCGACGTGAGCGCCGCTCGGCGTCCGTTGTGCACGGCCATCCCCACAGTCTCGCGGCTCAGCATTGTCTGCCGAGCACCGCGGGGTGGACGACAGGGGCGCCGAGGGCGACGGTGAGCACCTCTTCGGGATCCTCGCCGTCCTCGATCCACCTGATGCGCGGATCGCGACGGAACCACGCCCACTGGCGCCGGGCAAAACGCCGGGTGGCGCGCACGGCATCCTGCACGCACTGCTCGAGGGGCACCCCGTGCTCGACGTGGGCCAGCAGCTCGCGGTAGCCGAGCGCTTGGCGGGCGGTTCGGGAGATCCCAAGAGGGCGCTCGGCGAGCGCCCGTACCTCCTCGACCAGGCCGTCTCGCACCCACGTCTCGAACCTCGCCGCGATGCGCCGGTCGACCGCGGTCGGGACGAAGCGCAGTCCGATCAGCGCGAAGCGGGTCGGCGGGTAGGCCTGGAGGCCGGGGCCGAAGGTGGAGAACGGCCGTCCCGACCCGATGGTCACCTCGAGCGCACGGACCACCCGTCGCCGGTTGGTCGGTTCGATCCGAGTTGCGGCCCGCGGGTCGAGGCGCACCAGCCGCCCGTAGAGAGCCTCGAGACCACCCGGCTCGTCGGCCTCGCACTCGAGCCGGGTGGCCACCGACGGCCACCGACCGGGCAGGTTCAGATCGTCGATCACCGACCGTAAGTACAGGCCCGTCCCGCCCACCAACAGCGCCCGGTGCCCGTCGGCCCAGATCCGGGTGAGTGCCTGGCGCGCCGCACACTGGAAGCGTGAGACGGTGAAGTCCTCCGCCGGCTCGACCAAATCCACGAGGTGGTGGGGCAGCTCGGCCCGCACGGCGGCCGACGGCTTCGCGGTGCCGATGTCCATGCCCCGATAGACCGCCATGGAGTCCATCGAGACGAGGTCGACGTCCCCCCGTCGGCGGGCGACGGTCGCGGCCAGTGCCGACTTGCCCGACGCGGTGGTACCGACGAGCGCCACCCCGACGCCGGGCGAAGCCCACGACATCAGCGACGGGCTAGGTCGGGCCCTACGGCCGCCGGGGGGCGGGACCCGACGATCACGGGTGACGCGCCTGCCCGCACCCCGAGCGGGATCGACCGGCGATACCGGGGAAGGGCGGTCACGCGCTCGAGCGTGCCCGAGAGGTGATGGGGCGCCGCGGCCAGCACCTGCACCGTGGCGAGCGCACCGGCTGGCGGCCCACCGTCGGCCGCGGTGCCGAAGTGGACCAACTTGCCCTGACGGGTGCGACCGGTGAGCATCGCCGGATCCCGACGGCTCATGCCTTCGACCAGCACCTCTTCGACCCGTCCCACCCGCGCTCGATGCTTGGCCAGCGCCGAACGCTCGACCACGGCGCGCAGCCGCTCGAACCGCTCGGCCACCACTGCCTCGGGCACGAACTGTTCGGACATGGCGGCGGCCCGGGTCCCGGGCCGCGGGGAGAAGATGAAGGTGTACGCGCTGTCGTAGGCCACCTCGGCGGCCACAGCCAGGGTGTCCTCGAAATCCGCATCGGTCTCACCAGGGAAGCCCACGATGATGTCGGTAGTCACGGAAAGATCCGGAATGGCCGCGCGGGCAGCGCGTAGGCGGGTCAGGTAACGCTCGGCGGTGTAGCCACGTCGCATGGCGACCAACACGCGATCGCTCCCCGACTGCAGCGGCAGGTGCAGCTGCTCGCACACCGCCGGCGTGTCAGCCATGGCGGCGATCGTCTCGGGGCGCAGGTCTTTGGGGTGCGGACTGGTGAAGCGCACCCGCTCGATCCCCCCGACCGCGCCCACCGCCCTCAACAGCTCGGCGAACAGCGGCCGACGATGTGTGATGTCCCGGCCATAGGAATTGACGTTCTGACCCAGGAGGGTGACCTCCACCACCCCCTTGCGAGCGAGTGCGGTCACCTCGGCCACGATGTCGTCGGGACGCCGACTCGATTCGGGACCGCGTACGGCAGGGACGATGCAGAACGCGCAGGAGTTGTCGCACCCGGTCTGGATCGTGACCCACGCCGCGTAGGGAACCTCTCGTACCGCGCTCAGCGCGCTCTGCTGGTCGCCGGGCTCCTCGGGGGCGGGCGCGTCCAGCACTTCGACAATCGGTCCCTCGCTGCGGGCCCGGCGCAACAGCTCGGGTGCGCGCGCCAGGTTATGGGTCCCAAAGACGACGTCGACGTGCCCCGCACGCTGGCGGAGCAGCTCTCGGTCCTTCTGGGCCAGACAGCCACCCACGGCGATCTGCATGCCTGGCTTAGCCGCCTGCAGTGACTTGAGGTGGCCGAGGTGGCCGTAGAGCTTGTTGTCGGCGTTCTCGCGGATGCAGCACGTATTGAGGATCACCACGTCCGCGTCAGCCACGTCGTCGGTGGGCTCGAGCCCGTCGGCGACCAGCAGCCCGGCCAGGCGTTCGGAGTCGTGCTCGTTCATCTGACACCCAAAGGTGCGGACAATGAACTTGCGGGACATGCGCGCAGTGTACGCCGGGGTGCCGGCCGCCTCACACGGGCGGTCCGAGAGCCTCGCGGGGGGAAGCCTTCGGGCGGGGGGCTTGGAGGACTGGCAACCGCGCGCCCTCGCCGACGACCAGACCCCCTCGATCGGCATGCAGGACCAGCACCTGGCCACGCACTCCGTTGGCGGCCAGCGCCTCGAGTGCCGCCTGGCGCACCTGCGGCGCCAGATGCTCCGAGCAGATGCCGAGCAGACTGGGACCGGCGCCCGACCAGCACGCGGCGAACGCGCCCGCCTCCACCAACACGGAGAGCAGCATGGGGGCCTCGGGGAAGAGCGGCGAGCGATAACCCTGGTGGAGGCGGTCTTCGGTCGCCTCCCTGGATAGCAGTCGGTGGTCCGCCAGACCGGCGACCAGGAGACCCATCCGGCCCAGGTTGAAGGCGGCGTCCTCGCGGCTCACGCGTGCGGGCAACACTTGGCGTGCCCGTGACGTGGCGAGGGCGCGGTCGGGCACCACCACGACGAAGACCAGGGAGGGGTCCAAGGCCAGGCGAACCGTGCGGACCGTTCCGCGCACCATGGCGGCAACGACGAGTCCCCCCACGACGCTCGCCGCGGCGTTCTCCGGGTGTCCGTCCAACCGGGCAGCGACCGCCAGCGGGTCCTCGGATCCGGCAGCCGCCGCCGCGGCGGCGGCCAGCGCCGCCGATGAACCCAGCCCTCGGGCGACAGGTATCTGGGACCGGACGGTGATGGCCAAACGGTCGTGACCCGCGACATCGATGGCGATCCGTGCAGCCAGGTGCCCGGCGTCGTCGGAAAGTTCGGACCCCTCGCCTTCGCTGCGGACCACCAGACGACGAGCCGGCTCCACCTCGACCTCGACGTAGCACTCGAGTGCCAGGGCCAAGGCATCGAAACCCGGGCCCAGGTTCGCAGTGGAGGCGGGAGCCCGGGCCAGCACGCCGTCAGAATAGGCGTTCGGCCAATGAGGCGGTCGGGAGCCGCCCGGTCAGCCGTGCCGGAGCCACGCTTCGTTGGGCGCCGGACTCGACCACCCCGACCCCGATCCTGGTCCCTCGGCCCGCGCCCCCTTCGGGTCGGTGCGTCAGGTCGAGGTGGACGCGCACCGGCGTGCCTGCCCACGCGAGCACCGAGGCGTCGCGTGCGGCGACGGCCGGAACTGAGGTGCCCCGCAGGAGGACGTTCGCCAAGAGCTGCCCGCGGGTCAGCGCCTGCACGCTGTGGACGCCCGTCGTTGCGGCGTCGGCCACGGCCAGCGCCGCCATGCCGGCCTGGGCAAGCGGCGACGCTCCGAGCTGACCGGTCACCGCCGCCAGGACGAGCACCTTTCGGCCGTCCACCATCTGAGAGAGCGCCAGCACGTCACATCCCCCTGCTTCGGAGGTGAACCCGGACTTGACACCCACCACGTCGTGGGTGCCGAGCAGCGGGGTGTAGGTGTCTTCGGTCCCTGCGACAGGAAGGGTGACCGACTGCAGCTGGGCGATTTCGGCGAAGGTCGGGTTGGCCATCAGTTGAGCGGCCACTTTGAGCACGTCTGCCGCGGTCGAGACTGACTGGGACTCGAAGCCATCGGCGTCCACGTAGTGCGTGTTGGTCATCCCGAGCGACGCAGCCGCCGCGTTCATCTTGGCCACAAACGCAGGAACGGTCCCGGCGTCCCAACGCGCCAGCGTGTCCGCGAGATTGTTGGCCGAGTGGACGATGAGTCCTTCGAGGAGCTGGCGCTCGTTGAGTATCTCGCCGTCGGCCACCGGGACATTCGCCTGATCGGTCTCGTCGTCGTGCGCAACGTCCTCGACGTCCACGCTGGTCATCGTGACCGACGGGCCGTCTTGGCCCGCTGCGAGCGGATGATCATGCAGGATCACCCAGGCCGCCATGAGCTTGGTGAGGCTGGCGATCGGCACAGACTGCTCGGCTCCCGACTGCGAGCTGAAGCCAACAGCGGGCACCACAACGGCAGATTCACCCACCGTCGGCCAGGGCAGCACCGGAGGGGTGCCCGGCGTGAGCACGGTTGTGCTCGGCACGGCCACGACCGCGGCTTGCAGGGTGGTGGCTGCCCGAAGGTTGTACGTCGCCACGCCGCCCACCACTGCGACGAGAAGAACCGCGACACCCCAGAACCGTCGTCTCGCACGACGGCGCGCCCGGACGGCGAGCTCGGCCCCGTCGTCGGCCGGAGCGGGCGGCACGGGCCGCTCGACGACGGCGACCAGCACCGCCTCGACTTGGGTGGCGGTGTCGGCTCCGAGCCCGGTCGCTGCGTCCGCATCGAGCCCAGTCGCTGCGTCGGGTCCGGTCGCGCCGTCGGGAACTGCAGCCGGTTCGATCGTCGCGGGAACAACCGAGGCTGCGCCGGTGTCGCCCGATGTGGCGGTGTCGCTCCGTGTCCCCCGATCCAGGGCTGTGTCGGCTTCGGTCGCGTTCTCGGTCGCGTTCTCGGTCGCGACAGCAGCGTCGGGAACGCCGCTGGCATCGGACGTAGAGCTCTCCGAGACGGGCGAACCAGCGTCTGGCGCGTCGACAACTACCGGAACGACAGCACTCGCTGCACCGACGGCATCGAGCTTGTCGGCGCCGCCGTCGCTGTGCGGCACGTCTACTGAATCGGCTGCGTCTACTGAACCGGCGGAACCGGCGGAACCGGCGATCAAGCGGGGAGCAGCGTTCTCGGGACTCTTGCGGCGCGCGCGCTTTCTCCTCCCTCGCTCGGCCTGTAATTCGAGCGCGCGTGAGGCGGGGCTGCCCATCGCCGGCATCGACGCCGGGCGTTCCGGCAAGCGGGGCGGGCGGCAGCGTTTCAGGGATCGGGAGCTCCGACCGCTCAGGACGACATGCGATCGAGCTCGTCCGGCGTCATGAGAACCGCGCGGGCCTTCGAACCCTCCGACGGACCAACGATGCCCCGGCGTTCGAGGAGATCCATGAGCCGCCCGGCCCGGGCGAAGCCGACCCGGAGCTTGCGCTGGAGCATCGACGTCGACCCAAGCTGTGAACGGACCACCTCCTCCATCGCTCGCATCAGCAGCTCGTCCTCGTCGTCGCCCGACCCCGATGAGGTCCGCCCACCGCGCCCCTCGCTCAGGTCCAGACCCACGACCTGCTCGGGCGTTCGACCCTGGCGGCGCCAGAACGCCACCACGGAACGCACCTCTTCCTCGGACACCCACGGACCTTGGATTCGCCGGGTGATATTCGACGAGGCGGTCAGCAGGAGCATGTCGCCCATCCCGATCAAACGCTCGGCGCCCGGCTGATCGAGGATCACCCGGCTGTCGGCCAACGACGACACCGAAAAGGCCATCCGGCTCGGGACATTGGCCTTGATGACCCCGGTGATGACGTCGACCGACGGACGCTGCGTCGCCAGAACCAGGTGAATCCCCACGGCCCTCGCCATCTGGGCGATACGGACCACCGATTCCTCCACGTCACGCGCCGCCACCATCATCAGGTCGTTCAGCTCGTCGACGACGACCAGCACCATGGGCAGCCGATCAGGACCACGTTGCTCCTCCTCGAGGTCCGGGGTGTCTGCCTGCTCTTCGTAAACCTCGTCGACCTCCACCTCTTCTTCTTCGTCGACGTCCTCGTCTTCTTCTTCGTCGACGTCCTCGTCGGTGACGTCCTCGTCGACCTCCTCTTCGTCGACTTCCTCTTCGTCAGGGTCTTCACCCTCGATCGCGTCGTATTCGTCGTACTCGAGATCCTCCGACTCGACCTCCTCGTACTCCCCCTCCTCGGCGTCGGTCAGATCCTCAGGCTCGCTGTCGACGGTTCGGTCTGTCGCAGCACGGAGCTTTGCTCGTGCCGCCACCGCGGCGACCTGTGCACGGACGGAAGGCCCACCGCGGGGCCCGAGATCACCCCGGTCGAACGCCTCGTTGAACCCGGTGATGTCACGAACGCCATACTCGGCCAACAGGTCGTAGCGACGTTCCATCTCCTTGACTGCCCACGCAAGGGCATTCGCCGCCTTTTTGGGATCGACGACAACTGGGGTGAGGAGGTGCGGCAGGCCGTTGTACTGGCCGAGCTCGACTCGCTTGGGATCGACCAGGATGAGCCGGACCTGATCGGGCGTGCTGCGCATCAGGACCGAGGTGATCAGCGAATTGATGCACGACGACTTGCCAGCGCCCGTCGCGCCGGAGATCAGGACGTGGGGCATTTGCGCCAGGTCGACCATCACCGGCCGCCCCGCGATGTCACGACCGATCGCCACGGCCAGCGGGTTGGTCGCCTTGCGAGCCTCGTCGGAGTCGAGAATGTCGCCGAGCGAGACGAGCTGTCGCTGACGGTTGGGGACTTCCACCCCGATCGCCGACATGCCCGGAATGGGAGCCAGGATCCTTACGTCAGGAGAGGCCATGGCGTACGCAATGTCCTTGGACAGGCTCGTGACGCGGGCGACCTTCACGCCCGCGCCGAGCTCGAGCTCGAATCGGGTCACCGTAGGACCCACGGTTCGCCCGATCAGATTGGTCTCAACCCCGTGCGCGGCCAGGGCCGCCACCAGCGCGTGGCCAGCGTTGTCCAGTTGGCGCTCGTCGTGGCGCTGCTGGCGTGAGCGTTTGAGGAGGTTGGAGGGCGGTAGCCGCCAAACGCCCGACACCGGACCGATGGCCGCCGACAGCGTCACATCAGGTTCCTTGGGCGCGGGGTCGAGGACGGCGGCCGCTCCGCCGCGGGCTCCGACGCCAGCCAGGACGGGCTCGTCGATCTCCTCCTCTTCGCCGTCGTCGAGTTCTTCGTCGACGTCCGTGCTCTCCCCGTCGACGTCATCGTCGAGGTCCTCCACCTCTTCCAGATCTTCCTCGCCGTCCGCCTCGAGGTCATCTCCCAACCCGACCGCTGCATCGTCGGCCTCACCCAGCTCGTCCCAGCCATCGTCGGCGTCCCCGTCAGCAGGCTCACGGAGCTCCCCTCCGATGAGCTGCTCCCAGGCCATCGCCACGGCCCTCGCCACCCAGGTGACGCCGGCGCCGATCGCGCGGACGACCGTGCCGATCGAGACACCGGTCGTGATGACCCCAGCCACCACCAGCAGGGCCACGAGCACGACTACGGCACCCGCTGTCCCGAGTCCCAACTGCAGCGGCCTCGCGACCCCGAGGCCCACGAGACCGCCAGCGCCCTTGGTCGTCGACAGGTGACGAGTCCCCGCCGATCCGACCATCAGGTCGGCGAGCCCGGTACTCGCGGCAAGCCCGAGGCAGCAGCCGAGCACGGAGCGGAAGGGATCGGGGCGGTGACGCCCCACGATGATGAGCACCCCCGCGGCGGCAAGGACCGGCGGCAGCACGTACCGGATCCTCCCCACCCCGTACCCGAGCGCGGTGTTCACCCCGTGGTTCACCGAGCCGGCGGTGGAGAAGTACAGACCCAGGGCGAACAGGACCCCGAGGACCACCAGCCCGACTGCCAGAAGGTCCGCCGCGTGGTCGGCGAGGAGTCCCTCGGACTCGACGCGCTCGAGCTCGTCAGTCGCCCCGCGCGCGTGCCGCGCACGCCCAGAAGCGCCCGACCGCGACGGGTCGCGCCCATTCGTCGGTGCGGACCGGGCCGAGGAGCGACCAGCGTTCGGCCGGCCTTTCGACGTCACCACAGTGGACGAAAGGTTACAGCCCGGCCAGATCCGTCCGGGGGACGGTGGTTCGGCAGAGCACCCCTTGTGTGGCGAACACACGTTCGCTATCGTGGGCCGGTGGCCCGACCTTCCACGAAGACTCCTCTCCGCTGGAAACTCGCCGAGCACGACGACTCGGGAGCCCTGTTTCCCGACGAGACCGCCGCGGAACGGCACGTGGGACGCGGCGAGTTCGCGGGAACCGAGTTCCTCCACGTCAATGCCCGGTCAATCATCAATTCGGTCCCGGCCTCGAGTCGGATGCCGTTTCGCTACACGATCAATGCCTATCGAGGTTGCAGCCACGCGTGCCGCTACTGCTTCGCCCGACCCACTCACGAGTACCTGGGCCTCGGCATGGGTGAGGACTTCGAGCGCAAGATCGTGGTGAAGGTCAACGCCGTCGAGCGACTACGGGCCGAGCTGCGGGCTCCAAGCTGGCAGGGTGACCGGATCGCGATGGGCACAAACACCGACCCCTACCAGCACGCTGAGGGCAAGTACCACCTCACGAAGGGGATCATCGAGTTGCTCGGAGAGGTGGCGAACCCCTTCAGCATCCTGACCAAGTCGACACTGATCCTACGTGACCTGGACCTTTTGGTCCGAGCCGCCGAACGAACCGCGGTTCGGGTCGACCTCTCGATCGGCACCCTCGACACCGAGGTGTGGCGCCTGACCGAGCCGGGCACACCCCCGCCACAGCGCAGGATGGACGTCGTGCGCCGCTTGAACGAAGCGGGCATTCCCTGCGGCGTACTCATCGCGCCGATCCTGCCCGGGCTGAGCGACGCCGAGCACCAGGTCCGCGCCGTTGCTGACGCATGTGTCGAGGCGGGGGCCGTTTCGATCACCGCCATCCCGCTCCACCTCCGGCCGGGAGTGAAGGAGCACTATCTCGACTGGCTGCGCGCCGAGCGGCCTGAACTGGTCGCCCTCCACGAGGAGCGCTTCAAGCGTCGCTCCTATCAACCCGACGTGGAGGCGGCACGCGTCGGGGCGCTGGTCGCCGCCGTCGGACGCCACCCGGCGTCGACCGGCCGCCGCGCGATCGAGCGCCCGGACGGGCGCGTCGCCAACAAGCCCGATCGAACCAATCCCGCGAACACGGAAGGCAACAGCCAGCAACTCCGACTCCTGTGAGCATTCTGGGCTCGTCGCGCTCGGTCCTTGCGCTCGACACGGCAAACTCACCGAGATGAACGACGCCCAAGGCGGAGGTTCCGGCCTCTCCGAACTGCGGTCGGGTCGGCAGTCCTCCGACCGGATGGTGCTGATACTGGCTTGTGTCGCCCAGTTCATGGTGGTGCTGGACGTGTCCGTGGTGAATGTGGCACTCCCCTCCATCGGACGCGACCTCCACTACAGCCCGACAGGGTTGCAGTGGGTCGTGAACGCCTACGTGCTGACGTTCGCCGGCTTCCTGCTGCTCGGCGGCCGGGCGGCCGATCTGTTCGGCCGACGACGGACCTACTTGGCGGGATTGATGCTCTTCACCTTTGCCAGCCTGGTCGGGGGGTTCGCACAGAACGCCACCTGGCTCACCACCGCGCGGGCAGTGCAAGGGATCGGCGGCGCCCTGCTGTCGCCGGCCACGCTCACCATCATCGTGACCACGTTCTCCGGAGCCAGTCTGGCCAAGGCGCTCGGCATCTGGAGCGCTGTCGCCGGCGCGGGTGGTGCAGCCGGCTCCATCTTGGGCGGAGTGCTCACTGCCGAGGCCTCGTGGCGTTGGGTGTTGTTCATCAACCTGCCCATCGGCATCGTGGTGCTCGTGTTCGCATTGCGGTACCTGACCGAGCTCCGCCGGGGCCAACGGACCCAGCGCCTCGACGTCGCCGGGGCGATTACCGTGACTGCCGGACTGGGCGCGCTCATCTACGCGATCGTCGGGACCGACACCCATCCCTGGGGCTCCAGCCAAACGCTGACGACCTTGGCGGTGGCGGTCGTGTTGCTGGCAGCCTTCGCGGTGATCGAACGACGAGTAGCTTCGGCGCCACTGGTCCCCTTCGGGCTCTTCCGCTCCCGTTCGCTGACCGGCGCCAACCTCGTCATGCTCCTCGTCGGGGCGGCGTTCTTCTCCATGTGGTACTTCCTGTCCCTCTACCTCCAGAACGTGCTTCGCTACGATGCGCTGCGAGCCGGTCTCGCCTTCTTCCCGATGGCGGTCAGCATCATCATCGGCGCCCAGATCTCCAGTCGGCTCCTCCCGCGCCTCGGGAGCAGGCCGTTGCTCGTCACTGGAACGGTCATCGTGTGTGCAGGTTTCGCCTGGCTGTCGCGCATCCCTCCGGTCCCCGACTACTGGGGTCACGTCTTTGGGCCGGGCTGCCTGATCTCTCTGGCCCTGGGTCTCCTGTTCACCCCGCTCGCCGCCGCTGGCACCGCGGGGGTCCCGCAGAACGAGGCCGGACTGGCGTCGGGTGTGCTCAACACGTCTCGGCAGATCGGAGGGTCCCTGGGCCTGGCGGTGCTCGCCACAGTCGCCACCGATCACACCACGGCCCTGCTCCAAGACGGCCACAGCGCCGCGGTGGCCCTGACCTCGGGCTACGGGCGAGCGTTCACCGTGGCGGCGGGATTGGGGTTCGTCGCGTTCCTCCTCACCCTCGTCGTTCCGAGCGTCGGCCGTTCGCCGACGAGTGCTCCGGCCGACGCGCAAGGACCATCGATGTCACAAGATGTGATGCAATCTGGCCAGAGCGGGCCGGCGAGCTCACTCGGAACGGAGCCGGCATGACAAGCCCAGCGGAGCGCAACGACTCAGAACCGTCCCGACGCCTCGATGTCCGGGGATCGGGGCTCGAGAGCTCGGCCATCTTGGATCGATTGCCCGACACCTCGCTGTGGCAGCTGACCGTGGCCGACACCCTCGAGCTCACACCCTCGATGCGCCGCATCCGGTTCAGCGCGCCGAACCTCGGGTCGTTGAGCTACGTCCCCGGACAGGACTTGATGTTCGCGGTGCCCACCGAGGACGGGCGGACGTTTCGCCGCCGGTACACGATCCGTCGGTTGGCCCACGATGGCCTGCTCGACATCGACTTCGTGCTCCACGGAGACGGGCCCGGGGCTCGATGGGCAGCCCGAGCAGCGCGTGGTGACACGATCGAGGCGATCGGGCCACGGGGCAAGATCGCTCCCGATCCCGAGGCATCCTGGCACCTGTTCTCGAGCGATGAGTCGGCCTTGCCGGCAACGTTCGCCATGGTCGAGGCACTCGAGCCCGGCGCCTCCGCCATCGCGCTGATCGAGGTGGACGGACCCGAGGACGAGCAGGTGCTCGAGCCGCCCGGAGCGGTGCACCTCGACCTCCGCTGGCTGCATCGAGATGGGGTGCCTGCCGGACGCTCGACGGTACTCGCCGACATGGTGGCCAATCTGCCCTTGCCCACTGGGCAAGGGCACGTGTACCTCAACGGCGAGCTCCGGACCGTCAACGCGGCAAGGGCCCAGCTCCTCGAGCGAGGCATTGGGGCTGAGCACGTCTCACTCAAGTCCTATTGGCGCTTCGGTGCCGCCAACGCCGCCCACGGCGAGCCGGCCCGCGACTGAGCAGCGCACCGCTCGAAGGCGAGACCACCAGGCATCGCGCCCAAGCGCGCGCACCCTGAGGGGGCTCCATCAGTATCGTGGCGGCCCATGAGTCGCACCGGTGGGAGCGAGGAGCGGCTTCGAGCACTCGGTCGCACGTTGGAGGGTCGCTCTGCTCCCCGCGTCGCCAACGAGGAAGGGCTCGCCGCGTTGGGCGAGCAGGTGCGTGCGGCCAACCGGCATGGCCGACACGGCCGACCTGCTCGACCCCGTCGCTTCCGGCGCACCAAGTGGGTCGTCGGCATCCTGGGGCTGGTTATCGTGATCCTGGTCGCAGCGGTGGCCGGCTATGGCTGGTACCTGAACCACAAGATCCATCGCATCGCGGTCAAGGACCTGACCACCTCCAAGTCCGCCGGGGCCGAGGCCAACACGGAGAACATCCTGTTGGTGGGCTCGACCTCACGGTGCGCGCTGGCGGTGCAGAACCCCGCGTACGGCCTGTGCTCCCAGGGCGTCAATGGCGTCAACAGCGACGTGATCATGATCCTGCACCTCAACCCCGCGAAAAAGGTCGTGTCCATTCTCTCGATCCCCCGGGATCTCTTCGTGCCGAACGCGCGCAAGGAAGGAGCGAACAAGGTCGACGCGGCCCTCTACGAGGGGCCCAACCAACTGGTCGACGCCGTTCAAGAGGACTTCGGCATCCCGATCCAGCACTACGTGGAGCTCAACTTCGACAGCTTCGCCAACGTGGTGAACGCGCTCGGGGGCATCTCGATGTACTTTCCCGAACCGGTCTACGACGCCTACTCGGGTCTCAACATCCAAGCCACCGGGTGCGTCCACCTGAACGGCACCCAAGCACTTCAGGTGGTGCGTGCCCGGCATCTGCAGTACAAGCCACCCACGCTCAGCACCAACGACGTGGCCGACTGGCCCTATGACCCGCAGAGCGACCTGGCACGGATCCGTCGGGACCACGAGTTCCTGCGGGTGCTGGCCACCGCGGTGGCCAAGAAGGGAATCGACAACCCGATCACCGACGAGCAGCTGGTGTCCAGCGTGGTCGGCCAGCTGGTGGTGGACCAGGGCTTCTCCGCCTCCAGCATGGTCAGTCTCGTCCTCACCTACCACGCGGTGAACGTGAACCAGGCGCCGCAGCTCACGCTGCCCGTCGTCGAAGACGATATCGGGACCTACTACTTCAAGGGGGCGTCGTACGGTGACGTCGAGTTCACCGCTCAGCCACAGGACCAGCAGGTCATCGACCAGTTCCTGGGGGTGAGCGCGGGTACCGACACCATCGGCGGCGGCACGCTGCCCACCCCCGGCAGCGTGACGGTCGCCGTCCAGAACGGGACTGGCGCCTACAACCAAGCGACCGACACGGGCCAGGCACTCCGTGCGCTGGGCTTCGACGTCGTGAGCGAAGGGGACACGACCTCGGTCGGCCAGGTATCCGAGACCGTCGTGGCGTACAACGGCGCCGTCAAAGGTGCCGAGGCGGCGGCACAGTCCGTCGTGGACTCGATGAGCGGCGCCGTCGTGCTGGCCGACCAGCCCTCCCTCGTGACCGCCGGGTCGACGGTCACCGTCGTCACCGGCTCAAGTTTCTCGGTCAACTCACCGACCACCGCCCCGACCCCGACCACCGCGCTGCCCAAGAAGTCCAAGGCGACGACCACGACGACGACCGTCCCCGCCACCACGACCACGGTTGCCCAGGGCTTCACCCCTCCGACGGCGGCCACCCAGACACTCCAGCCCTGGGACCCCCGTTCGTGCACCCCCTCGGGCGGCGAAGGCACCTGAGGGTCAGAGGCGCCCGGCGGCCACAGATGGCAGCCTGAGGCCGTGGACCTGGCGGAACTACTGAGCTTGCCCGGGACCGACGAGGAGCTCGCGCTGCGCTCGCCGGTGGGGTTCATGGCCCTCCACGGTGGTTCCCAGGACCGGGGGACCGATCGCCTGGCCCGAGCCGCGGCCGAGCGGGCAGGCGCCTCGCTCTACGCCATCGTCCAGGCGCCATGGTCCCGGGTGCACCTCACCAGCCGCCGACACGACCCGGCGCATTCTGCGGCGCTGCGCAAGTTCCTCGACCGCGTGAGGATCGCCATCTCGGTCCACGGGTATGGACGGGACTCTTTCGCGCTGCGCCTCGATCCGCTCGGCCTATTGGTTGTCGAACCCTACGGCCCGGCCATGATGAAAGGGCAGCGCGGTCCACTGCGCTCGATCATCCTGGGTGGCTTGCACGAGGAGCTGCTCGGGGCCGCTCGGGATCTCTTCGAGGATCGGATCGAGGGGTACCAGGTGGGCCGGGGCTCGCTCCGCCTGGGCTTCCATCCGGCCAATCCGGTGAACCTACCGGCCCAAGCGGGCGTGCAGATCGAGTTGCCGCCGGGCCTGCGGGGCATCGGCCCCTTCGGCGACCAAGCGATCGCCGGCAACGACGCACTCACCGACGCGGTGGTCGACGCGCTGGTCGACCTCGCCCACGTCGCCGGCTCGCTGCTCGGCACTTGAGCCAGATGCTCGGCGTTGCTGGTGCGACTCGGCGCCACCGCCGACGCGCACGCGCTGGCGGGTGGGAGTCACCCCCGGTGGGGCGCGTGCGACCCGAGGGCAATGAGTTCAGCGTTGCGAACAAGAGCGTCACCGGCTGGCCCTGACGGCGCGTCGCCGAGCCGCACCGAGCCTCTAGACCAAACGAGCGTGAAACAAACGAGCGTGAAACAAAACAAAAAACGTGGAACAAAAACTAAACAGCGCGGATCAACGAGCGCTACACCGACAGGATGACGGGCACGATCATCGGGCGCCGACGGGTCCTGTCCCCCACCAGGCGACCGAGCGACTTGCGCGCGTGGCGGGCCAGCACCTCGACGTCGCCCGCACCGTCAACCATGGCCTGGGTCAACGCGTCGGCCACCACCCGGCTCGCCTCGCCGAGGAGCGCCTCGGCCTCCGGCGCGTGTACCCAACCTCGGGTGGCGATCTGCGGTTCGCCGATCAGCTGGCGCCGTCGCAGGTCCACCGTCGCCACCACCATGACGACACCTTCCTCGGACAGCACACGTCGGTCGCGCAGGACGCCGTGGCCGATGTCGCCGACGGTACCGTCCACGTACACATAGCCGGCGGGGACCGAACCGTCTCGGCGTAGGCCCCCTGCGCCCAGCTCGACCGCGTCACCGTCCTCGCACAAGAGCACCTGGTCTTCGGGAATGCCCATCGACCTTGCCAGACGGGCATGGTGCACCATGTGGCGGTACTCGCCGTGGACCGGCACGAACGCGCTCGGTCGGGCGACCGACAGGAGCATCTGCAGCTCTCCCTGGCGGGCATGACCGCTGACGTGCACCGACTCGGCCCCGGAGTGCACGACTTCGGCGCCCCGACGGTGCAGCTCGTCGATGACCCGACCGACCGACCACTCGTTGCCCGGTATGGGATGCGCGCTGATAATCACGACGTCGTCATCGTCGATCCGCAACCGCTTGTTGTCCCCGGTAGCCATGAGCGAGAGCGCGGACATCGGCTCTCCCTGCGACCCGGTGGAGATCACGCAGATCTCGCCGGCGGGCAGCGTGTCGATCTCGTCGATGTCGATCAACGTGCCGGCGGGGATCTTCAAGATGCCGAGCCGCTGTGAGAGCTCGACGTTCTTGCCCATGGATCGGCCGAGGGTGGCTACCCGTCGACCGCTGGCAACCGCCGCGTCGACGACCTGCTGGATTCGGTGCACGTGGCTGGCAAAGCAGGCAACGATCACCCGACGGCCCGGGCGCGCGAGAAACACCCGGCGGAGCGTGACCCCGACCGTCGACTCCGACGGGGTGAATCCGGGCTCTTCGGCGTTGGTCGAGTCCGACAGCAAAAGCCGGATACCCGGGCCCTCGGCCAATGCGCCGATGCGAGAGAGATCGGTCCGCCGGCCGTCCACCGGCTGAAGGTCCAGCTTGAAGTCCCCCGAGTGCAAGACGACGCCCTGGGGGGTGTAGAAGGCGATGGCGAACGCCTCGGGCACCGAGTGGGTCACCGGGATGAACTCGACGTCGCAGGGCCCGATGCGTCGACGCTCCCCGTCGTGGACGGTGTGGTACTCGGCCCGGTCACCGAGGCCCGCTTCGTCGATACGGTTCCGGGCCAGTCCGATGGTCAGGGCCGAACCGAAGATGGGGGCCCGCAAGTCGCGCAACAAGTAGGCCAGCCCGCCGGTGTGGTCCTCGTGCCCGTGGGTGAGGATGATGCCATCCACGCGCTCGGCGTTCTCGCGCAAGTAGGAGAAGTCGGGCAGCACGAGGTCCACGCCGGGCATCTCGAGATCGGGGAACATGATCCCGCAGTCGAGGATGAGGATGCGACCGTCGACCTCGATGCAGGCGCAGTTGCGTCCGATCTCGCCCAATCCACCCAGAAAGACCACCCGGACATTGGACGCCGGCGGCTGCTCCGAGTTCCCGCGCTGGTGGCGAGCCCGCCGAGGCTGGTCAGCCACGCGCGTGAACTCTCGAGTCGCCTACGAGACTGCGGGCGTCGCGCAGATGCGCGACGACATCGTGGGCCCGTTCGTCCAGGGTGAGGGGTGCCGCGCCCATCGGCGCGCGGCATTGGCCCGCCGGCAGCCCGAGGGCCCGGCAGGCGGCCTTCACCGGCAACGGGTTGGGGAACTCGTCGCTGGATTCGAACTCGAAGGACTCGACCAGCTGTGCGTTGGCCGCTCGGGCACCCACCACGTCGCCCTTGGGGAAGGCGGCCACCATCTCCGACATGGTCTCTCCCGCCCAGTGCGAGGCGACGCTGATCACCCCGACCGCACCCACGGCCAGCAGCGGCAGGGTCATCGCGTCCTCCCCGCTGTACAGCTCGAAATGCTCGGGGGCGCGGGCCAAGAGCCTCGAGGAGCCCACCACGTCACTTGCCGCGTCCTTCAGTCCCACGATGTTGGGGACCTCACGCACGAGGCGCAGGATCGTGTCGGGCGCGATGCGGCGTCCGGTGCGGACCGGAATGTCATAGAGCAGCACCGGCAGGGACGACGCCTCGGCGACGGCCCGGAAGTGCTCGAAGAGCCCCGCCTGAGAGGGGCGGCTGTAATACGGGGTCACCGCCAGCACGCCGTCGACCCCGATGTCCGCGGCCAGGGCCACCAGCTCGCGGGAGTGGCGCGTGTCGTTGGTCCCCGCACCGGCGATCACCGGCACGCTGACCGCTTCGCGCACGCACCGCCACAGGTCGGCCCGTTCGGCGTCGGTGAGCACCGGACCCTCGCCGGTCGTCCCGGCCAGCACGAGCCCGTCGCTTCCGTGCTCGGTGAGCCAGCGGGCAAGGGCGGCGGCGCCATCGATGTCGAGCGCGCCATCCTCCCCGAAGGGGGTGACCATCGCGGTGATCACGGCGCCGAAGGTCGGAGACTGCTCGCGCCGGGTCATGTGCGACGAGGCTACCAGCGGGGTCCGGGGCGCCGGCGTTCCGTCAGGTGACGCCCCGTCCCTCACGGGACCAACCGGCCCGGTAGGCGGCGGCCACCGCGGCCAGCTGGGACCGCACCCCCAGCTTGCCGAAGATGGCCCGGATGTGGTTCCGCACCGTCGACACCGACACGTTGAGCTTCTTGGCCACCTCGGGTGCGGGCGTGCCGGTCATCAGGGCCCGGAGCACCTCCTCCTCCTTGGCGGTCAGCTCGGCGAGCGGGCTCTTCTCCGCGGTGCGACCTTCCCGCCGTGATCGGGCTCGAGGGTCGTCGGGGGCCAGGATCCGAGGTTCGAGGCCTCCAAGCCCCGGCGGTGGTCGCGACGCGGACGGGTCGAACGCGCGCGACGTCGACGGGTCGAAGGAGGACGGCGTGCGGCCTGCCAGTGCGGCTGGCGAGTCCGCGGGTGCGTCCGGCGAGCGTCCACTCGGTCCGGCGGGGCGCTCGTGGGGTCCGCCCCGGTCGGGCGCCGGGGGCGGCACGGCCCGCGGAGAGCCGACCGCCCGGGCGACCGACGCGAGGAACTCGTCGAGCGGGGTACGCAGCGGCGCGCCGGGGTGCTTGGCATTGCCCGCCACGGGCCGTTGTGCCCGAGCCCCCGCCTCTCGCAACCGCTCGGGCAACAGCATCAGCACCGGGGTGCCCGATTGGCGCAACCTTGGCACCAGGTCGGCCAGCTCGCGCGAGGTGCGGACATCGGGTACTTCGATCACGACCACGGTCGGGCGGAGGGTCTCGATCTCCGTGGCCAGCTCGGAGGCGATCGGCCCGGCCGCGCTCACCCCGGCTCGGTAGCCCTCGCGCGCGAGGACCTCGCAGAGCGCCTCGGCCAGGAGCCGCCGGTGCCCCACCACCAACACGTCGAGCGGGGTGCGCCCGGCCAGCGTCGTCACGTCGAGGACGGCGCAGGTGGCCCCGGTGCCGTCCGACCCTTCGCTCCCAGCACTGCCCGGCATGATCCCCCTTTTTTCGGGTCTCCGCACCGCCGTCGATCAGCTCCTCACCGCGCACGGCGGCGGTCCAACTGGCCTGGGGACGTGACCAATTGTCCCCCGAGGCTCTGTCCCCGAGGCCGCAGTGCTCGGCGCACCCCGCGAAAACGTTATCGCAGCTCAAAGGCCACGTTACAGGCCGAGGGCGACCGCCCCATTGCGGGCAACCGCCAGTAGTATGACTATTACATGACGAGGACCCAGAGGCCAGAGCCCGGAGGACTCCTCGGGAGGTTGGACATTTCGGCCCGGATCGGGCCGCCCATTGCGGCCCATCCGCTGCGTCGAGCCGGGTCACGACCCCGGCAGACCGGAGAACAGTCCGCAGGACGCTGGTTGTCCACCTCGGCCGAGTCCACCCCAAATCCCAAATAGGACGATGAGATTTGGCCTGAACCATGCGTCGTCGCGCCGCGCAGCCGATGATGGGGGGACGATGCGTGTCCTCCTCGTACGCCACGCCCACGCCGGATCGAAGAAGGCGTTCACCGGTGACGATGATCTCCGACCCCTCGACCGGCGCGGCAGACGAGAGGCCGAGGCGATGGCCCGGACCCTCGCCAAGTACCGACCGACGCTCATGCTGTCCAGCCCGTCGGCTCGCTGCGTGCAGACAGTCGAGCCCCTCGCGGCCCGCCTGAAGCTCGAGGTGCAACCCACGCCGGCGTTGGCCACCAACGCCGGCACCGCCGCGCGTCAGCTGATCGGCGAGTTGGCGGCCTCGGCTCGGGGCGCCCTGGTGATGTGCACGCACCGTGAGGTTCTGGCAGTCGTGCTGCCCGAGCTCAGCACCGAATTTCACCGACCGCTCGGCCACCGGCTACCCGGCGCAAAAGGGGCCACCTGGGTCCTCGATTTCCGCCGGGGCAAGCTCGTCACCGTCCGTTACCTCGCGCCCCCGTGATGAGCCTGTCCTTGTGCTATTCGGACTCGTTGCAGCCGACAAACCAGTTGAGGAACCAGCCGAGGAACGTGGTCCTTGGACTCCACCAATGCACCCGCACCGACGCGCCGCGCGACCCCGGTCTTTTCCTCGCTCATCTCGCTCCAGATCGTCCACATTTCGTCGATATCCCGCCACCGTCGCAAAGGTACTGCGACCGCCACAAGGTCACGCTGGGCGTAGACAATGCCGTGCGTCCCGGCCAACGACCATCGACGCCCAGGGCGCGGCCTGTGATCACCGAGTGACACGCGTGACGGCGGCATGAGTCGCGCCGCGTAAGAACAAGAAAGGATACCTAGTGGATATGGTCAATATTCACTAGGCTGGACGCCATGAGCACGATCATGGGCGGGCCCGGGTGGTGGCTGGCGAGCGACGGACGGTGGTACCCGCCCGAGACGCATCCCGACTACCAGCAGCGAGCACAAGAGACCGCTCGAGAGACATGGACCACCGAGGTCCCCGCGACTGGTCCGGCGACCGAGCTGCTCGAGATGACCGCGCCCGGGCCGATCCCCCCGGCGTTCTATGGCTCGGCCGGTGACGCCGGGACGTTGCAGGCCGAACCCACGCTCACGATCGAGCACGCCCGCTACATGGGCGGCTTCTTGCCCGAACCCGAGTCCCAGAACTCGTCATTCGTCCGCTGCACCTCGGCCGGCGTGCAGTTTCGGACGCGGCGGGGCGTGGCCTGGGTACCGTGGAACGACATCTCGGCCTTGATCGCCGAGGGGCCGACCGAGGTGAACCGGCGCTTCGCAGCCAACCCGCGGCTCTCCGCCGCGGTCTTGGGCTTTCCTCATCGCCGCGAGGACGCGTCCTATCTCGTCGTCGTGTCGGGCGGAAGCGAGATCATCTTCGAGGTAAACGGCATGATGGTGGCCGAGCTGCACCAGGCCATCGAGCCGCTTCTGGGCCGCCTGTCCCCGGCGGGCAGCGTCTACGCCACCGCGGGGCCCGCACACGACGCCGGGCCGGCCGAGTGGTCCCCGGCGCCGGCCAACAACAACCTGTGGCCCGCACCGAGCGCGCCCCCCAACGGTAGGTCTCCCGCGGTGTCTGGGGACCGCCCGCCCATCGAGCTCGGGTCGGTGCCACCGTGGTCCCCGCCGTCACCCTCATCGACCGAATGGTCGTCGGCGAGCCCCGACACCCCGAGCACGACCACCTGGCCACCCCCTGCCCCTGCGCCGGCGCAGTCGGCCGAGCAGCCCGCCGCGCCCTACGAGACCTCCAACGAACAAAACGGATGGTCGTCCAACGGCACTCTCTCTCAGCCCACGTCATGGCACGGGCGCCACGGGGTGCCCGAGACCCCACCCGCGGAGTACGGATCGACGCCACCAGGCAATCGGGACACCTCGGACGCCCCGACACCACAAGGGTCCCCGGGGAACGCCGTGCAGCAGTTCTTGGCCGACGCGTCGTCCAAAGGTTTGTTGGATGCCTTGCACGGACCGGGCGATGCCGAGGCGCTCCGGGTAGCCACCGAGGCGGTGCAGGCCGCCAACGCGGCCGCCTCAGCAGCCGAGGAAGCGGCCCACTCCGCGCTGTCGGCCGCCGACGCCGTCCACCGCTTCACCGTGGTGCGGACTAGCGAAGCCGAAATTGGCGACTTGTTGATCCGATGCCAGCAGTTCATCGAGGGGGCTATCGCCGATGCCGAGCGCCACGCCCAGCAGATCGTCGCGTCAGCTCGCTCCCAAGCCGATGTCATCCTCGCCGACGCCACCCGCCGAGCGAACGAGCTCGAGCGGGGGGCCAACCCGTACAGTCAGGCGCCCGCAGCTGGGGCGTTCGGGGCAGCTCCGATCATCTCGACCGAGTCGGCGCGTGAGCTCAACTCGACCATCGACGGGTACATCCGGGTCAACTCCGAGCTCATGCACGAGCTCCGTCTGTTGTCGGGAAGCATCGGGGTCGAGATACCCGGAGATCCGCCGGGATCGGCCGCGCCCGAAGCGCCGACTGGTCTCCCCCAACAGGCACCGAGCTACCACCACTCCTAACGACGCGGATTTCGACACTGGTCCACCGGGCGTCCTCAATCGGTGCACCGGGTCCCGGGGGTGGGCAAGCTTCCATCGACTAAATAGGCCTGGTCGATCGCTCTGACACACCCGCTGTAGTAGTAGGTCACGTGGCTGTCGCCCACCCAGGTGACGAGCACCCCGTGGTCCAGCTCGGCGGCCAGGTTCACCGCCCACTGGTACGGGGTGGCGGGATCGCCGGTGGCACCGGTCACCAGGATCGGTGGTGCGCCAGGATCACTGGCCGGCATCGGGCTACGGGTCGGCAGGACCGGCCACTGAGCGCAGGCAAGCAAGCCCCAGGTGAGGAGCGGCCCGAAGACGGGCGCATTCGCCGCGGCGCGGGCCGCCAGGGCCGGGTAGTCGGCCGCATCACGATCGACCGGGTGGTCCAAGCAGTCGATGGCCAGCTCCGCCTCGGCCCCGTTGCTCGAGCCGCCGGTCTCGTAGCGTCCAGCCATGGTCGCCACCTCGGTACCGTTGCCATGCGCCGCCTCGGCGAGCGCCTCGCCCAGGACCGGCCAGTTCGACGTCGATCCCAACCCGGCCAACAGGGCGTCATAGAGGTCTCCCGGGCCGGCCGACTGCCCACCCGCCGCGGGCAGGGGCGTGCTGGCCGCCCCCGAGATGAGCCCGAGCACCGCGCTGGTCGGATCCCCGCTCGGCCGCCACGCACAACTCGCGCTCCGCGCGCACCACGTGAAGAAGTTGTCGAGCGCGCTCTCGAATCCGACGGCCTGGTCGTCGACCATCTCGGTCATCGAGAGGGCGGGGTCGATGGCCCCGTCGAGCACCATCGCCCGCACGTGAGTGGGGAACATCTCCGCGTAGGTGGCTCCGAGCAATGTGCCGTAGGAGTGGCCAATGAAGGTCAGGCGCTCGTCGCCGAGGGCAGCTCGGATCTCGTCGAGGTCGCGGGCGGTGTCGACCGTGCCCACGTAGGGGAGCATTGCGGTGTTCTGCGCCTCGCAGGCCGCGGCGAAGCTCCGGTAATAGGCGACCAGCGCCTGCTGCTGGGCCGTACTGGTAGGCACCGGCACGTACTGGCCCAGCGTGTTCGGCGCCGAACAGAGGATCGGGCTGGTGCGCTCTACCCCCCGGGGGTCGAACGAGACGACGTCGAAGCGATCGAGGAGCTCGGGCGTGAGCACGGCGAGCTCTGCGGGAAGGTCGTCGATGCCCGAAGTACCCGGGCCTCCTGGGTTGATCACGAGCGAGCCGATCCGTTCGCTCGGGTCGAGGGCGGGGTGACGGGCCACGGCGATCTGGATGCTCGAGCCATCAGGGTCGGCGTAGTCGACCGGTACAGTCACCGAGCCGCATTGCAGACCGTCCTGACAGGCCGACCATGCGATAGGCGGGACGGGGGGCAGTGAGGTGGTCGTGGTGGAGGAGGTACCCGGTGGCAGCGCAACGGCAGGGCTAGGACCCCCAGAACGGTGGGCGACCAGACCACCGTTCTGGGGGTCCGAATTCAGCCAGCCGCACACGAGCACCGCGACGAGTACCCCGGCGACACAGGGAATTGCGTGTCGGAGTCTCACGCGGCGCCCACCTCAGACCCCGATGTGACGCCGGCGCCTCCACAACTTGCCCTGCGCCCCTTCGAATCTCATGACTGAAACTGTTGTACCAAGGCCGTGGACCGGTCGCCACCAGCCGCGCTGAATTCACCTCGTGCAGGGATGGCCATCACCGTTCGATCGGGCGTCGTTCACGTGGGCCACGCAAATGCCAGGTTCGAAGCTGCCAGCCTCCCTCGCTCCACCCCGAAGAGTGTTCCGATCGCCCCAAGGGGTGTCAGACGCGCACTGTCCGACGCCGTCGAAAGACCAGCAGGCTTCCCCCGAGGAGCAGCACGGCCACTAGCGGGAGCGCGACCGAAAGAGGGCTCTCGGGCGTGGCAGCGGCGGGCGAGACCGACAGGGTGACCGTCAGGATGTTGCGATACAAGGCGGGATCGGTCGCCCCGATCGTGTATTGGGCCGAGTTGTTGGTGCCCACCGCGGTGCCGGCTGGCGAAATGGGCTTGGGCAGCCGGTAGCCCGCGAAGACCATCGTCAGGGACCCATCGGGGTTCTGCACCACGCTTGGCCCGTAGGCCCGTCCCGAGTAGTAGGCCGAAGCCCCCAGGGCCGAAGTCGGATGCGCCTCTTGCGCCGCCGACGCGGAGAACGTGTAATCGGTCGAGATCACCGAGGTCGGGATCGTCCAGTTCTCTCCGTCGGTGGAAGAGGTGTAGAAGATCTGGTTGAAGGCGTCGCTATCACCGTCCCCACACCAAGATCCGGACAAGAACAGCCCGTAGGAGCCGTCCGAATTGGTGATGATCGATCCGCCCGACCCGACGAACCGCATCTCGGTTGCGTCGGGCGTACCAGCCGCCGAGTACGCGTTGAGGTTGGAAGGACTGGCCGTGAGCGTCGGGTTGGTGATGTCCTCGTAGTTGGTGGCACCGTTGGAGGCGCCGCTGATGATCCCGCCGTTGGCGAGTCCGGTGCTCGAGAAGTCGACTCCGTCGGTGGTGTACGCGGCTCGCAGGACGGTGAGGTCCTGGTTGTTCGCCCAGAGTTTCTCCGCCGCGCTGCTCTTCATGCTGCCCTCCCCGAGCGCACCCAACGTCGACTGGGGCGCTGCGCAGCCGTTGGCGGCGGCAATCCACGCGGTGCTCGGCAGGGTATCGCCCGAGGTTGCTCCGGAGCAGTTCTCGAGGGTGTCGGTCGTCGCGTTGAACCCGCCACTGCAGGTTTCGGTGACGACGCTATTGGTGGTGCCGTCACCGATGTCCACCACCACCGGGCTCGTCGTCGTCGCCGTAGGCAACGAACTGGTGCTGTTCGGGAACGGCGACATCGTCAAATTCATGCCGTTGGTGAACGTGGTCGCCGACCCGTTGTAGTAGCCCCAGATGTAGTAGTTGAGAATCTTTTCGGTGTAGAGCACAACCGTCGAACCGGTGGGCGCTCCCGGGTAGCTGGGCACGACGCCGACGATCCCGTCCGGTGCTACCAGCCCGGTTGTCTGCTGGGCAGTGCTCGGGATGATCGGGTCGGAGGTAACCGGGTCGCCCACGTTCACCGTTAGGGTGGACGAGCCACCCGGTCCGGTGGAGCAGTCCTCGACCTTGTTGGTGGGTAACGCGTTCGACTGATTGCAGTAGGTCGCGATCCCGTCGATGTAGGCGCGGTTGGGAGCGTTCAGATTGAAGATGCCCATGGTGAGGTTGTTCGCATTGGTCACGGTGAGGCCGAAGCCTTCGAGACCGCCGTCGCCGGTTGTGGTGTTCGGCCCGACCGGAACCGTACAAGGGAGGCTTCCGGTGAAGGAGCTCGTCGTGCCCGGCACAGAACTGCCGCTCTTACACCCACTCGCGGGGGACTTCTCCTTCAAGTTGCTCGAGATGGTGGCGATCACCTGTTCGATCAGGTCCCCGCTCGCCACGCTGATGCCGCCCGCCAGTGAAGTGGTACAACCGGTGAGGGAACTCGGACTGCCGACCGTCACCCCAGTGCAGGAGATGATGTCCGACGCAGTCGGAGTTGGGGTCTGAGTGAGGTCGACGAACGGCCCGGGCACCAGCTGTTCGGGTCCACTGGTCGGGAGGGGGTTAGTGAGCCCAATGCTGGTCGCGCTGGCAGTGATCGGCACCGCACCCGAGGCGAAGTCGTCGGGGTCGATGCCCGTCATCTCGGTCGAAGGTGCTCCGCCAAGAGGGTTGGAGGCGGTCGGCGTGAGCTGGTGGACCAGCAAACCCACTCCGACGTTGTCGCCGGCGCCACGTTCGAGGGTGTAGAGGTAGCTCGAACCCCCGACCGACACCACGTTGGGGTGGCCCTCTCCGTCGTCGTTGGTATCAGCGGTCGGACAGTACTCGGGGTTCTGCTCGAGCGCTTCACTGTCGTAGGTCCAGCTGGTCCCGCCGTTGGTCGACGTCGCCGCCACGATGGCCTCGTCAGCGTCCTTCGGTCGGTAGTCGAAGTACCCGGTCAGGGAACCATCGGCGTTACGCACGACATGGGGAAAATAGTAAGGAGCGAAGGGCAACATCGTCCCAGACGGTTGGCGGCTGACCGGACTCGTCGACGGCGCTTTCGATTCGGTCAGGTTGCTTCCCGACCCGCAGTAGTCATCCAAAGGACCGGGAGTGCCAACCACGCCGCTCGGGTACGGCGAGATGCCATCGGTGGTGCTGGTCGCGCTGGGGTAGACCGCGAGGTTCGGCTCGGCAGGAGAACCTCCGGTCGTCGCCCCTCCGGGCGTGTAGGTCGGAAGAAGGGTTCCGGGGGGTAACGAGGTATAGAACGGGAAGCTCGAGTCCCCCTGGGAGGTGTTCCACGGTGCAGCGATCGCTCCGCCGCTCGCGTTGGTCCCGTCAGCAATGGAGTCTACGACCGGCATGGCTGGCGTGTACGTAATCGACGATCCCACCGCTCCTGCGTTTCCACTGAATGTCAGCGCGGCTGGAAAGGCTGCGGCCAGACACAGCGACCAGGCAATGATCGAGCGTCGTACGCTACGCGCACTCCGTCCTCCTATAACACGCCCCACTTCTCCTCCTGAGTCCAAGTGGCTGGGTCACTTGTACCAGTGGAAGCTCCTTTGGGCACCTGTCGGCACGAACATTTCATTCTCCCCTTGCGCCTCCGTCACCGATCGGGCACACAGTGTTCGCGTGCGTCACGTGCCAGCCCCTTTTGCGGCTTCGACACATCCGCCACGCGAGTCGTCAGCATCACTGAAGTCTCAGCGTGTCCACTGATGCGGGGCGGCGACCACGTGAGTGACCGAATGGTGAACGCCGGCGGTGGGCTACGAGGAGCTGGTCGTCACTTTCAGAATCCGGTGAATGACGTTCGGCGGCGTTCCCGAACTACTGCCGTCGGCATTGATCGCCTCGACCACGCTCATGCCGGTGGTCACGTGGCCGAACAGCGTGTAGCTGTTCGGCAGGGATTCGCCCTGCGATCCGGCCACCACGAACCACTGGCTACCCCCGGAGTTGGGCTGGCCCGTGTTGGCCATGGCCACCGAACCAAGTGGGTACTGCTGTGCCGGGTCGGCCGCCTTTGGTGGCAACTGGTCGACGATCGTGTAGCCCGGTCCTCCCGTTCCCGTCCCGGTGGGGTCACCAGTCTGGTCGACAAACCCCGGGATGACCCGGTGGAACGTCACGCAGTCGAAGAATCGGTGTTGTGCGAGGAACACGAAGTTGTTGACCGTTTCCGCGACGGTGGACGCGTCGAGCGCGATCACAAAGGTTCCCACGTCGGTCGTGACCGTCGCGGTGTACGTCTTGGTCGTGTTGATCTCACCTGGCGGGGGACCAGCCCAAGTCGGCTTGTGAAGGGCGGCTCCGGGCTTGGAGGGACAGCCGGACGCGGCTGCGACTCGGTCTGCCGCTGCCTGGGCCGCCGCCGTCGGATTGGCTGGAGGTGCAACGAAACGTGCGTTCTGCTCGGCGGCGGTCGTCACCAATACCCGCCGCAGATGCGCCGACAGCGCACCGCTGACTGGCGCCGCACCTGACCCAGCAGTCGTGCTGGTCGCCGAACCCAGGCCCGTGTCCATTGCCGCCACTTCCACGACGCTGCCCCGTAGCCAGAAGATGCCAAAGCTGGAGGAGCTGCTCTTGCGGGCAGTGGCCGAGGGCCCGAGGGACCTGGGAGGGATCACTTGCGCCAGGGCGCTTCCGGTGGCCGCGATCCCCTGCATCAACGTGCGTGCCGCCTTCGTCGAATTGCAGAAGTAGGCCTCTGACACGAGTCCGGTACCACCGGTTCCGTCCTCGAATGCTTCCTGTACGACCGAGGTGCAGTCCGGAAGCCCGGTGCTCTCTGACAGCTGGGCCGTGTGGACCAACTTGGTGAACCCCAGACCCACTGCCTGTTGCAAGGTGATGAGCTCATCGGTCGGCTTGCTGACACCGGCGCCAGCACCCGACGCCGCGGCCGGTGCGAACACTCCGGTGGCGCCTATCACTGCTGCGACCAGGACCCCGTTGCCGAGGAACGCCCGCAATCGTCGGCGCCGGCTCTTGTGCACATGGTGTCGCAAGGTTCACCCTTCATCTCGGACGGATCCGCGGCGATCAGGCCGCCGCTGGTAGGAAGTTCTCGAGAACTTGGAAGAGGACGTAGAGCCCTGCCACCCAGATCGGCACCAGCACGAGCCAGCGCGCAACCGGGTCGAATCGTTGACCGAGACGCCGGCAGAAGAGCCCGAGCGCGATCAGGCCCATCCCGAGGACCGTGGCGGCCGGAAGCTCGCCCCAGTTCCAGCCGGCGGGCGCCTCGTCAACCAAGCGATACGATCGAACCGGCCGGCTCGGCGCAGCGGAAGAGCCCGAGGGTTCCTTGAGCAGGGCGACCACCACCAGCCGCTGCGCCGCCGAGAACTCGGGGTTGCAAGTGGTCAAGGTCAGCCGGTTGTCGCCGAAATCCTGCAGCACCGCAGTGTCCGTCGGCTGCACCGGGTACGGGGTCTGGGACACCACATAGGTGAGTCGTTCGCCCCAAGTGGTGGTCAAATAGATCGGATCTCCCACCGCCAGTTCGGCCAGGCGATTGAAAGGAGCGCCGTGGGTGGTCCGGTGGCCGGCGATGGCGACGTTGCCCGCCTGCCCGGGTAGGGCGGTCCCAACGTAGTGGCCGGGACCCATCGCCAGGTCCGACGCTGCCGTGCCCGACACCACGTACTGATTGAGGGCGATCTTCGGAATGGTGAGCTGGGCGACTACCGACCCGTCAGCCGGATTCTGAAACCGCTCCGACGCCGCTATGAGGCGGATGGGACTGCTCGATGCGGCTCCCGATGACGCACCAACGGGGCTGGTGCCCGGCGGGCGTACGCCACTGTGCAACTTGGCGTCGAATTGGGCACGAAGTGCCGCCTGTGCGTGATGTTCCCCAATTGCCGTACCCCATAGCTGCCACGCCACGAAAAGCAGGATGATCGCGCCGATGTTGCGCACCCAAGTGAAGAGCGTGGCCAACCGCATTTGGCGACGAGCCTGTGCGGCGTCACGCCCGGCTACCGGTCGCCAGAGGCGCCGGCGGAGCCCCCCGCGTGGCGGCCGGCTCGCGAGCTCGAGGGGCCGTTCACCAAGGTCGGCCAAGGGCTGCGGGTCCGGTTGCGGATCCATCTGCGGCGGTGGAATCCTGACGCCGACGACAGGCGCCGCCTCGTGGGTCGGCGTGACTCCAGCAACCGACCCAACGGAGCCGGGCACCGCAGAGGCCACTGACCGTGACGCACCATCCCGGTGACCTCCCCCCTCAACCGACGACGGCGGTGGTGGTGGGTCGAGTGTGGCTGTACCGAGATCCGAGATCGCCGGGCTCAGATCGGTCGGCTCGCCGCGAGACCCTGACGACGACTTCGGCAGACGATCCAACTCCTCGCCGTGAGCGAGGAGCACAAGCCGGCCCAGCGTCCGGATGGCACCCCGATCCCACGATCGGGTCGCCAGCGCGCCCTCGATGATGCGCTCCAGCTCCGGACGCTCTACCTGAGTGGGCACCGGTGTCTCGCACGCTCCCCTACCCTCGGCACCGATCGGGCCGGCGGCGCGGAGCGGCGCCGGCGCGTCAGTGGTCGTCGCGGGCGTCAACGGTCGTCCCTACCAGCGGGGGTCCGCCCACCGCGAGCACAGTCAAGCCGGCCTCGCACGCGTGGCGTTGGGGTGGGCGCTCACCTTGGCCTGGGCCTGGATCATCTCGCGGGCGAAGCTTACGAGGAAATTGCGGTTGTTCAGGAGGGCAACGTCCCCTTGGTCGGCGGAGTTGAGCGAGCCGGCAAGGTTGCGTATCCCTCGGGCTTTGGCATGCCCCACAACAGCGCCCCGGCCGCTGTTCTGAACGTAGAGGACCACCCGCTCGTAGTCAGTCGACGTACCCGCCTTGACCGGCACGATCCAATAGACGATCGACCAGCTCCCGTACTGCTGAGAGGTGTAGGACATCGCCTGACCGGTGATGCCACCAGTCAGCGACACCTGGGCCACGTCCGCCAACAAATAGCCGTGGAACTGGTAACACGCTTCCACTCCATAGGCCGAAAAGGTGCTCAGATCCGGTGTGTTGATCACGTCGGCCACCACAGGAAAATCGGTGTGCAGGTCTCCTCCCTTTGTGGCATAAAACGTGTAGCGATTCCACACCGAGGCGTCCCCGAAGAGGGGCTTGGCCCAATCGAACGACGCGGTGTAATCGCTGCGCCAGCCCGCGGGTAACGCCGGTGTCGCGATAAAGGACGCCAGCCTCGGCTCGCCCGCGGCGTCGGCCACGAGGTTGTAGGACTTTAGTCCCAGGTTCGCCACCCCCAGCACCACGCCAGCCGCGAGCACGACGACCAGTGCCATGAACACCTTGGGGACAGCCAGGTTCGCCTTGGCCCGGACACCCCTGGGGTCGGATCGTGGTGGCGGGGGTTCGGCGATTCCGACGTGCATGCCCAATGGCTTGATGAGCAGCACCATGATCAGCACACCCACAGAGAACGTGACCAGTCCGACGAAGGGGTGCAGGATGTTGATGGCGATGCTCTCGCCCCACATCCTGCCGGCCCAGAAGATGAACGTGATGCGGCCCAGGTTGATGATCCACAGCAGAGCCATCCCGCCAATCAGCCAGAGCACCTTGCGCACGATCGGGCCGCGGACCACCGCGCCAAAGGCTGACCCGACCAACAAGAAGCCGACAACACTGTTGACCCCCGAGCAGGCCGACACCACACTGAGGGCAAAGGTATGGCCGCCGTGCTGCACGAGGAACAGCGTGTCGTCGATCGTGCCAGCGGGGGTCGCCACCTTCACCACGTGCAGGATGCCTCGCATGCCGAAGAGGGTCGCCGTGGTGAAGGCGTCGAGCAGTCTGAGCAGAACTGTCTGGTAGGGGTACGGCCAGGCGAGCAGCAGATAGCTGACCGCCAGCTTCTGACGCCACAGCACCCGGACGCCGAAGATGATGGCCACCGCGCCGGCCACGAAGAACGGCAGGGTCAACAGATCGATCCGCCAAACCCAGAACATGGCCGAGAGCTTGGCGGGAAGCAGGAGGTTGACTGCCAGGGCCGCCGCGACCAAGGGCACGCCGACGATGTAGTCCACCTGCCTGTCGTAGATAGCCGGCTCAGCCTTCATCGGTCGAGCCCGGATGGCGGCCAACGCCAGGGCGATCGCCGGCACCAGGCTGATGTACGCCAGCGGCGTCTCGAGCCCGGCCACGGCGAGCAGCGTCGACAGCGAGTAGTTGTAGGCAACCACGGTCACCGTCAGCAGCGCGCCGACCTGTACCGCTGCTCGAGTTCGGGGCGCGGCATACGCCCAACGGTCGTGCAGCTGGACGATGACTTGGCGCAGCGCAACCAGGTGGGACGAACGCCCTGTGTCGAGCTCCACTGCCTGGGTCATCGCACGTCCTTGTCGGCTCGGTACCCAAAGCGAGAGGGCAACGGTCGCTTGCTCATCCGAACCGTCCGTTCACGTAGTCAGCGGTACGAGGATCGCGAGGGTTGGCGAACATGCCCGCGGTGGGTCCAGCCTCGACGATGTGGCCGGGCATCCCCTCGCCATCGAGCAGGAAGAGCGCGCAGTTGTCCGACACTCGCTGGGCCTGTTGCATGTTGTGGGTGACGATGACGATCGTCACGTCGCGGCTCAGCTCTCGAATGGTCTGTTCGATGACCCCCGTTGAGATGGGGTCGAGCGCCGAGCATGGCTCGTCCATCAGCAGCACCTTCGGCCGCACCGCCAGCGCCCGGGCGATGCACAGGCGCTGCTGCTGTCCACCCGACAGAGCGCCACCTGACTCGTTCAGCCGGGTACGCGATTCGCGCCAGAGGCCTGCACGCTCCAGGCATTCCTGCACCAAGGCGTCCGCGTTCGCAACCTTCGAACCCGACAGGCGCAGACCGGCCAACACGTTCTGAGCGATGGTCATCGACGGGAAGGGATTGGGTTTCTGGAAGACCATGCCAATCCGGAGCCTCGTTTCGGTCACCCGGAGCGTTGGGCCGTAGATGTCGACGCCGTCGAGGGTGACCGACCCCGACAAAGCCGCGCTCGGCACCAGCTCGTGCATCCGGTTCAGGATGCGGAGGAAGGTCGACTTCCCGCATCCCGACGGGCCGATGAGCGCGGTCACCTTGCCCGGCTCCATGTCCAGCGAGATGCGCTCCAAAACCTTGTTGGACCCGAACCACGCGCTCACATTCGTCGCCTGCAACAACGACTGCGGGGGTCTTTCGCCCGACCAGCGCGTGCCCGAAGGCGGTGGCGCCAGGGTCGGCCAGCCCGTAGCCCGTGGGTGTCCAGGGTCACCGACGCCCTGACTGGCAGCACCCGTAGGAGACGGCGACCCCGGCGCAGGGCCGGACCAGCCCGCGGGCGGATGCTGGGTAGTCGTCATCGGCTCTCTCCTCTGGGCAGAGCCCGTCGATGCCTTCGTCGAAATGTCGCGCCCACCGCCACCAACCCGCTCCCGACCACGCCGAGGGGAACGGTGTCGCTCACTCCGGTGAACGCCAGACCGCCTCCTCCCCCCGACGAGCCGCCGGTTCCGTCCGACGTCCCGCCCTCGGGCGACGCCGAACTTCCCGTGCCGGTCGTGGTCGTGGTCGGGGTAGTGGTCGTGGTCGTGCCGCTTGCCGAGGTGGTCGTGGTAGTGGTCGACGCCGTGTTGACGAGCGCCGCCTCGGTGTCCAGCTGAGCCGCCACCTGCAGGCCGGCGGTAACGAGTGCGGTCGTTGCTGGTGCCGCGCCGAAACGGGCGATCGCCGCCTGACCGGTTGGTCCCAACACGTATCGGACGAGGTTGGCCAGGGCGGTCGCCTTATTCGCCGGGAGTCCACTCGTCGGAACGACCAGGTAGCTCTCCACCATGAGGTAGTTGTTGTAGGCCGTGGCGTCGGTCGTGCTCGGGTTGAAGGTGACTGTGTTGTTGGACGCAATGGTGATGTGCTGTTCCGCCGCGGCCGCTGCGGTCTCAGAAGGAGCCACGAAGGTGGTGGTGCCAGAGTCGGCATTCTGCACCGCCGCGGTCGGGAGATTGAGCGGGGCGCCGAGGGGTGCGCCGGTCCAGATCGACGAGATCGGGAATACCGCGCCCAGCACCCAGTTGGCGGCGAGCATGCTCGGGGTATTGGTCGTCGCATCGATAGTGAGGAGGTGACCGAGCAGCGGGTTGTCCCCCCCGATGATGGTGTTCTGCGAGTACGGCCAGTGTTCGCTCGGCGTCGGGTCTGTCGTGACAGCCGACTGCGTGGCGAAGGCCGACGTCAGTCCGGCCTGAAAGTACCCCTTGGCCGTCGGATCGCTGTCGAGCAGCGACATCAAGGCGAGGTTCTCCATCGTAGGGTCGGCATTCGCCCACAGGGAGATCCCGTCGGGAGCCAGGGTCCCGCCATTCGAGCAGAGGAGACGGGAGTCACCCCAGCTGGCCACCGGCTGGGCGGCGTCGATACCGAAGATCCCTCCAAGGTCGTCTACGGTCAGATCGACGTGCTGGCACAGGTCGGTGGCGGGGTCGATGGTGCCCCCGGCTCCCGAGTACGTGCTATTCGGAACCAGGGTGGCGACCGCCACCGGGGTGGCTGCGAAAGGGACGTAGGCGAAGGGCCGCCCGTTGTCAGCCGCGGCGCTCGCCTCCGGCTCGGTCAAAGGCCGCTCGGTCACTGCAAAGTCGGCTCCGAACTGACCAGGACTGGTTCCGACGAAGTCGGCCACCCCAGTGTCGAGCCCGGTCGCCACGTACGAGCCGTTGAGCCCATCGAGAACCGGTGTGGCGTCACCCAACACCTTGGTGACAACCGGCTGGAGAAACGTGCCACCCTCGCCACTGAGAGTGCCGGCGTCGGTATCGGCCACGGCTGGCGTCCCCCCTCCCACCGCGACGATCGTCAGCGCACCGCCGAGCAGGGCAGCAACGACACCCCGCCGCAACCCTCGGCTGGTCACGGCACCTTCTGCGTCCGCCGGCCGCGGAGCATTCGCCTCCGAGCCACCCACCCGGCCGCCAGCAGGCCCGCTCCGACCGCCGCCTCTGGCAACGGGTTTCCACCAGTGAACGCCAGGGGCGTCGATCCGGTCAGCGATACCCCGGGATCGACACCGGCGCCCGAACCGCCCGAGCTGCCAGAGGTCGACGTGGAGCTCTCGTGTGAGGCGGTCGACGACGCGGCGGTCGAGCCACTCGTACTCGAGGCGCCCCCCGACCCTCCCGACGTGCCGGCTGCGCCCGACGCAGGCGGCACCGGGGCGGTCACGTTGGTGACCCCGCAGGTGGGAGTGGTCTGGCCCGCCGCGACCTCTGTCGGCGTGAGGTCGCCACACGCGTATGCCGCCGCTTCGGCCGAGGTCACTGCCACCGCCCCGGGGACGTCCGCGGTCACCGACTTGATCCCGTATTGCTCGAGGGACAGGCCCAGGCTGGCGTAGCCGATGCTGGGCGACTTCTGTTGCCCAAGCGTCAAGACGTAATTGATGAAGCTACTCAATACCGCTCCCTTCGAGCTCTGCCAGCCCTGGGTCGGCGTCAGCAGGTAGCTGTAGGTGGACGGGTTGTAGACGTGAGGGCCCGCGCCGCTGAAGTCGAGCTGGTGGGTGCCGTTTGGAAGTTGGGTGGCGTAGGCGAGGGCCGATGCGACATCGACTGGGGTCGGTTGGGTGTAGTCACCGCTGGCGTTCTCCACCGAGGCCACGCCCTTAGTCGGGTCGCTCCCGCCGAAGCCGTCGTCGGTGGCGTACTTGACCTGTACCGCTCCGACGGAGCCGCTGTTGGTCTCGATGTCTCCGGCCACCTGGGCGGTGCTCTGGGTATCGAGCCCGTTGGATAGGGGTGGCCAGTTGGATTCCGGCGCGGTGGGTGAGATCGCCACACCGCCGGTGGGTCCTCCCTGCTGGTGGTTCTCCTGGTTGGCGAACGCCGACCAGAGCGCCGGTTGCTCAGCGATGCACCACTCCTCGAGCACGAAGTTGGTGCCGGCGGCATCGCTCTCGGTGACCGGCTTAATAGCCAGGTTCGGCAGGGTCACCCCGGGGTTGGAGCTGGCAATGCTGGCGTCATTCCAATTAGTGATACCGCCGGTCATGATGGCGCAAGCCGTGTAGCTGGTGAGCTGGAGCGTCTTGGTGAGGCCCGGAATGTTGTACATGAACGCGATGCCCCCCGCGGTAACTGGCACGTAGATGAACGGGAAGCTGGGCGGCACGGTGTCCGTGCTTCCCAGCCCGTACGCGATATCGCTCACCGCGATGTCCGTCGTGCCCTGTTGGAACTCGTAGCGACCGTCGCCCGAAGAGGTGCTCGAGTAGTTGATAGTGAGGTTGTAGGGCGGGGGCATCACGGTGTTGACGAACGTTTCGATCGCTGGCGCAGCGAACGACGACCCCGTGCCGTTCAGCGTGACGCCGGTGTGGGGCGAGATCGCCGTGCCGTGGAGAATTGGTGCCCCAGGGGCTTCGGTGGTCGGGACGGAGGCAGGCGCGGTCGTTGTGCTGACCGACATGGCCGGCGTCGTGGTGGTTGTGACCGCCGTCGCTGTCGTGGTGGACACGACCGGCGTGGTGCTGGTCGTGCCCGGCGCCGCCGTGATGACCGTGGTCGTAGAGCCCGAGTCACCAGCCGTGGTCGCGCCTGCCGGCACCGCCAGGACCGAACTCGCGGTGACGATGAGGGCCACCAGGGCCAAGTGGCCCTGACGCCACAGTCTTTCGGTGCGGCCGAAGTGTCTGGTGCGCGACGAGCATCGCTCGTGTCCGCTCATCTGCCCTTGCTCCTTTGTCGAGATGGACTGGATCGCCACAACGGGCGACGGCCGATCACGGGGACGCCTTGGGGGCGAAACGGCTACGGAGCCGGGCGATCATTGAACGGCGACCGGGGCCACCGGCGCCTAGCCTGCGGGCCAGCACGAACAGGGCCAGCACGACTAGTACGAGCACGAAGGAGACACCCCAAGCATCGGCCACCACGTTCGTGCCCGGCTGGAAGATCAGTTGGTAGACGCGGAATGGCAGGTCGTCCTGCTGGCCTGAGAACGGGTTCCAGTTGTAATGGGAGTTCCCGCCGGCGTTGAACAACACGGGCGCCGTCTCGCCGGCGATCCGCGCCACACCGAGAATGATCGCGGTCACCAGCCCGGCCCGTGCCGAGGGCAGTACGACCCTGACCATGACACGCCACTGAGGCGCGCCCAGTGCCAGTGCCGCCTCGCGGTAAGAGCCCGGAACGATGGCCACCACCTCTTCGGCCGCCCTGGTCACAGTCGGAAGCATCATGACCGCGAGGGCCAGCGCGGCGGCAAAGCCCGACTTGCCGGTGTGGTGGTGGGGAACTACCCACAGCAGATACACGAAGAGCCCGGCGATGATGGCTGGGGCGCCCGTCATAGCGTCAACCACGTAGTTCACGATCCGCGAGAAGGCGCTCCTCGAATCGACGAGGTAGGTCGCCGTCAATACCCCGAGGGGCACCGTCAGCGCGGTGGCCAGGGCCACCTGCTCGATCGTGCCCACGATGGCGGCGCCAGCACCCACTGCGCTCGGTGGGGAGGTCGCGCTCAGCTGTGACATGTCAGCCACGAAGAAATGCGGGAAATGGCCCAACGCCACCACAGCCCCCTTGATGACGACGTAGATCATGACCGCGGCCAGTGCCGACAGGGCCACCAGCCCGCCCATCCAGATGCCGACGGTGGCCAGACGGTCCTTCATGATGAACGTCCCGTACCGGCGTCGGCAGACGACTCCATAGATGATGAGGAAGGTGACGAACGATGCGACGACCAACCCGAACGGAGCTGACAGCCCGGCCACGGTGAAGGTCACCCACATGGCGGCGAACGCCGCCGCCGCCGAGCCCCCGATCTCGATCGTGGTCTGGGGCGAGAACCTGCGCCGAGGGGTCGGCCGGTCCAGCGTGGGGTTGGGCATCGTCCTCACCGAGCACCCCCTGATCGCATGACCACGAAGCGGGCCACTGCGTTGACGAGCAGAGTGCTCACGAACAGCACCAGGCCGGCAAGGATCAGCGCGCTCTTCTCGATCGGCGACCCGGTGGTGAAGTTCTCGGTGATCTCCTTGGCCACTGAGCCCAGCCCACCCGGACCGAACAGGTCCGGCGTCACCTTGTTGGCCTTGGAGAGGATCAGCACGACGATCATCGTCTCCCCCAGGCCGCGACCCAAGCCCAGCAGGGCTGAGCCCAGGATGCCGTTGCGGGAGAAAGGCAGGATGACGTCGGTGATCATTCCCCACCGGGTCCCACCGAGCCCAAGTGCCGCCTCGCAAACGTCACGCGGGGCCTGGCCCATCACGTCACGGCTCACCGACGTGACGATCGGGATGATCGTCACCGCACAGACCAAACCGCAAGCGAACACGGACAGGACGTAGCTGCCGGGCTGGGGAGTCCTGATGAGCGGGATGAAGCTGAAGTGAGTGACCAGCCACCTCGCCGGCGCCGCCTGGATGTTCGAGATCAGCTCGAGTCCCCAAAACCCGTAGACGATGCTGGGCACCGTGGCCAGCAGGTCCACCACACTCACGAGCAAGGGCTTGAGCCGAGCCGGCAGGTACTCGTTGATCAGCAACGCGGTGGCTAGGGAGGTTGGTACGGCGATGAGCAGGGCAACCAAAGCGATAGCGACGGTGCCGAGTAGAAGCGGCAGCACACCGAAGTGCCCAGCGTCGGGCGCCCACTCCGAGCCGTACAGGAAACTGAGCTTGGCCGCCTTGGCCGCCGGCCAGCCGTACTTGATCAAGAAGAAGACGACAGCAACCAGGATCAGAAGGACGGCGGCACTGCTAACTATCAGGATACCCCGGAAGATGAGGTCAGGTCCGGTGGGCGTCGATCGCAGGGGCCTCGGAGTGTCGTCGACCGACGATGGCGGTAGGAGCTCCTGCTCGACGATCACCGGACCAACCTTGGCGCGAGCATCCGACCGGCCCCGCCCAACAGGAGCAACAGGACACCCCCGCCAACCAACCACGGCAGGGCGGTGGGGGCGCCGGTGAACGCGAGGGACCCGGTTCCACCGAGCGGCGCCAGGGCGACACCGCCCTGGCCGTCCGAAGCCCCCGCCGATCCCTGACTCGGGGCACTCCCCGCGTCTTGCCCCGACGAGGTCGTCGCCGCCGCCACCGGGGGCACGGTGGTGGTTACCACCGAGTCGGCCGAGCCGACCAAAAAGGGGCTGGAGAAGACCTTGGGCCTCGTAAAGTCGTTCTGGTCTTCGCCCACGTAAAGGACACACTCGGCTGCCGCGTCGCAGACGGGCAGATGGGCCGGCTGCTCCCCGAGCGCCGAGTTTGGCAGCTGGTAGAGCGGGTAGGCGACGTCCGAAAAGCTGCCGTCCGCCGCCACAAGGATCGAACTCCCCGGGGCGGTGTTGCCATCACAGCTGCTGTCGCTCGTCGGTGGGACCCCGCCCTGGGCTGCGCACTCCAGCAGGATGATGCGCGAGAACGGCGCGAAAAGCGAGTTGGGACCCACAGCGACACTCACCGACTCCCCATCGTGATAGGGGGTCGCGCCGGCAGCCGGGCTCATGGTCACCGTCGGGGTCGCGGCAGTCGCGGTGGTCGCCCTCCAACCCACCCACATTGCCGCCAGCAACGAGACCAGGCCCGCGCCGATCAGCAGCCGGCTCAGTCGTTCGGTATGGACCGCGGCAGCGAGGGTCATGACTTGGCCTTCCCGCCGGCAGACTGGATGACGAGCGGGGCGGAGAAGACCTTTGGCGAGGTGAAGTCGTTCTGGTTCTGACCGATGTAGAGAACACAGGGGTGGCTGCGGTTGCATACCGGTGTGTCGATCGGCGCCTCGCCCAGCTGGGTGTTGGGCAGGCTGAACAGCTCGTACTGCGAGGTCGAGAAGCTCCCGTTCTTGTTGACGAGGATCGAGAACCCGGGTGCGGTGTTGCCATCACACGTCGAATCGTTCTTCGGCACGTGTCCCCGGTAGGCACACTCGATGACGATGATCCGCGTGTAACGCTGGAAGTAATGGTTGGAGCCGACCGAGATGCTGATCTTCTGCCCACTGTTATAGGGGCCCGCCGGGTGCAGGGTCACGGGCGGAGCCGAGG
Source organism: uncultured Acidimicrobiaceae bacterium (assembly GCA_963794215.1). GTDB lineage: Bacteria > Actinomycetota > Acidimicrobiia > Acidimicrobiales > RAAP-2 > DATKRB01. Next base: position 1,189,979 of record CAWCCQ010000001.1, read on the forward strand.
CCGCCCCGGCTGGAGCCAGAGACCCCACCAGAGGGGCGGCAAACGCACCCAGTGCCACCACGGCGGCGATTCGTCGGAGTCCGAGAGGCAGGCGCACAGACCACATCGTCGCGGGCGTTTCTTACCTCTCGGTGACAAAACGGCGACGTCCAAGTGACCCGACGGCCAACAGTAGGGCCCCAGCTCCAAAGAGCCAGGGCAGGGCCACCCCGGGTCCGGTAAACGCGAGGCTGGCTCCGGTGGAAGCCGAACCACTCGAGCCCGTCCCATCCGAAGCGGCAGCGGTCGACCCCGACCCAGCGTCGCCTGAGGTGGCCGCCGCGACCCCGGTTGTGGTGGTGGTCGACGGGCTGGTGGTCGTCGTCGTTGTCGTCGGGGACGCTGGTGTGAAGGTAAGGGCGAGGGTCCATCCGGTGATTGGCGGGCTATCACTGGTGTCGGTCGCGGAGTAGGTCACGGTTTCGGCTGTCGAGTCGGTGACGTCGAAAGTGGCGTTGCCGTTGCTGTCCGTCGTGGCGGTCGGCGTGATCGCGGCGTGGGCAGTGGGCATGACAACCCCGGCAGCCACGATGGCGCTCGAGCTAGCAGGTGAGGCAACGATCTGCGAGCTGCCACCCGATGCCGTCAGCGTCACCGTCTTGTTGGCTACCGGATACCCGTTGACGTCGCGCAGCTCGACCGTCAGGACCGCCATACTGGTGCCATCCGCCGGGAGCGACGCAACGTTGGCGATCAGCGCCGAGTCGTCGAGAGTCGGCAGGGGCGGAGTTGGGGTGCCGAATGTGACCGACGCCTCTTGGGCGATGGCGAGATTGTCCGTCACATCCTGGGCGGCGAAGGTGACGACCTCCGATGTCGTATCGGTCACCGCGAAGATAGCCACCCCCTGCGCCGTTGTGGTGGCCTGACTTGGGGTGATCGTCGCCGCTCCGTCCACGCCGGCGAGACTCACGATCTTACCGGCGACCACGTTGCCGAAATGGTCGGCGAGGGTCACGGTCACCGTCGAGGCCGTCGTGCCGTCTGCCGCAACCGAGGTGGGGCTGGCGGCCACCGTCGATTGCAGGCCGTCGGGGGTACCGGCGGTGAAGGTGACAGTGACCGGGGTGGCAAGGTCGATCGTCCCAACCGCAGCGGTGAGCACCACCGCTTCGGCTGTGGTGTCGCGGACGTTGAACTGAACCGAACCGGTTGCGTCCGTGGTTCCAGGGGCGTTCGTGCCAGTGGCGGGAGCCGGAGTAATGATGACACCGTCCTGGGGCGCCCCGATGACGGTCACGGCTTGTCCGGCCATCGGATGCCCGGAGGTGTCATTGACCACCACCGTGAGGGCCGACTCGCTCAGCCCATCGGCAGGGACGGTCGATGCCGAGGCACTCACCGTCGACAGACTCGGCGAGAGGGTGGGCGCTGCGGCTACCGCGAACGTCACCGTTGGGGCGCTGGACAAGACGAGATTGCTGTCAGTGACATCGGTGGCCGTCAGCGTCACCGCCTCGGCCGTGTCGTCGGTTACGCCGAAGGTTGCTTGACCGCCGGCGTTGGTCACGTTGGGCGACGCGTTCGGTGTGACGACCGCATCCCCCGACGTCGACACCGCGGCCAGCGTCACCGTCTTGCCGGCGACGGAGCTGCCACCTGCGGTCTCGAGTGTGACCGTGACCGTGGTGCCGGCTCCCGCTGCCGTCCCGATGGTCGGGTCGGTGGGGCTGGCGATCACCGTCGAGGACGTGCCCGACACGCTGAGGTTGCCGAACACCACCTGGGCCGTCGAAGTGAGCTGGGTCGAGCCGTCGGTAACATCAGTCGCGCTGTAGGTGACCGCCTCGTCCGCGGTATCGGTCGCCGTGAAGGTGACCTGGCCGCTGGCGTTGGTGACGTTCGGGTTGGCCGCTGGGGTGATGACCGAGCTGCCGGCGCTAGCCGCCAATGTCACCGTCTTACCAACGAGCGCGGTCGGCACGCCGTGCACCGAGGTGTCTCGCAGCGTCACGGTGATCGTGGATTGGGTCGTCCCATCGGCGGGTACCGCGCTGGGCGCGGCCACCACCGACGAGGCGGTTTGGTTGAGCATCGGCGGCGCGAACGTCACCTGGGCGGTGCCGGTACCGCCGCTCACCGGCACCGCCGGGGAGTCGCTGGTGTCCGCCGCCGTGTAGGTCACCGTCTCGGCCGCGGTATCCGTCACCGTAAACGTCCCCTGACCGCTGGCGTCGGTGACGTTCGGGTTGGCCGCCGGGGTGATGACCGAGCTGCCCGCTGCGGCCGTGAGGGTAACGGTCTTGCCGGCCACCGGGTTCGAGTTGCTGTCTTTAAGGGTCACGGTGATCGTCGCCGGATCGGCCCCGTCGGCGGTCACCCCCTGGGTGGCCGGAGTAATGGTCGAGTTGGTGGCCGACACCGCCGTCTGGATTGCCGCGGTGCCGTCGCCGGGGTCGAGGGTGCCCGAATCAGTGGGGTCGGCGTGCACCTGGAACGGCGGGGTGAAGTAGTACGGCTTGGAGAGCCCGGTATCACTCCCCCCGCCCTGGCCCACGTAGAGCACGCACTCGTTGGCCGCTCCTGTTCCGCACGTGGGCTGGTGACTGGGGCTCTCGAGGAGCTCGGGGTGATCCGGTAGGGCATAGATCGTGTAGGGGGTCCCGAGCGGGGAGTCGTTCAGGACGTCGACCGCGCCGTTGGTCTCGGCGGTAAGCGTTCCGCCCGCGTAACCCGTATTGCCGTCACAGGCGGTGATCGTGGTGGGCAGCACCCCATTGGGAGCCGCACACTCGAGGATGTAGACGGTCCCCCCTGGCGTGAAGATGCTATTGGCCGGAATCGAGACGTCAACTTGCTGGCCGCTGTCGAACGGGCCGGGCGTGAAGGTTCCTTGCGGGATGATCGACCCGTTGGTACCGCTGGCGGCCGCCTTGTTGGACAATCCAGCGACGAGCACACCCGCGCCGAGCAGGAGTACCCCGCCCAATTGCAACGCCCGCGAGACCTTGGCTCGACGGGTGAGAGGCCGGCGTGTGGCCGGCAACCGGCCACCATGCCACAACCGGCGGGTCCCTCTGGGCCTCCTGTTGAGGTAGTGCTCCACGTCGGTCCGCTCCCGCCTGGGCTCAAGCCACTAACTGGTTTACTTCCCCTGACACCCCGAAGCCCGGGGCCGGCGATCGCTCGCCGGGCCCCGGGCCGGGTTTAGTGCGCTTGGGACGTTCCGTTCAGGCGAACAGCCCGGCCCTCGTGTTGCTCCGTGCTACTGGTTGAGTACCGCCGGAACCCCGAAGAACTCGAGCGTCCACGTTCCACTGGCAACCGGGTTGGAGAGTGTGATGGTGTGGCTGCCCGCGCCTTCTGAGGTCACCGTGGTGGCGGCCGGGATAGAAGCCCCTGCTGGACCGGTCACCGTGCCCGCTCCAGCCGCCTGGTTGGCGCTCGAGTAGTCGGTGGCCTTGATGACGTCATTGGGGAAGTTGCCGCCGCCGACGATGGTGACCGTGCTGCTGCCAGTTGCCGTGACCGGAATCTCAGCGACACAGTCGTCGTTGGGAGCGGTGACGTTGTCTGCTGGCGGGTTCGTCGCCACCGGTCCGGTAAGGTCAGTCAGCCGCGGGAAGCCGAACGTCGTCGAGATGATGGTGTTCAGCTCGTCATCGTAGTTGTTACCGCTGCTGAGGTCCGTGCCCTTGGTGAAGTTGGCGTTGGAGTCGCAGATCCAGTTCATGAAGCCTGCGGTTCCAGGCGACACCGTCGACGAGTTGATGATGTTCGACAGCGTGCGTGACGTCGGGTAGGCGTTACTCAGCTCCGTGGTCGCTCCCGAGAACTGGCTGTTCTCTGCGATCAAGTTGGCTGCGTAGCTCGTCGTACCGATGGTCGTCTCACCGACGTAGGGGTTGGTCTGGTACACGCCGTTCGACATGAAGTACAGCGACGTGGCCTCCTCGATGGCTTGGTCCACCGTGTCCGACGCCCCGAAGTCAGCTTTGCTGAAGAGCTCCAGCTGATGCGCGTTGTTCTCGAGGGCAATGTGGGCAGCGTCACCGGCAGGCGCAGTGCTCGCTAGCGGGTCGTTCGCCGCGTTGTTGTCGGAGAGGTTGCCACCCGACCCCAGCGCACAAGCGGTGCCGGGCGTCTGACCCTCGGCGAAGTTGGCGAAGGTGAAGGTCGTCCCCGACGCCGTGTTCACGCCAACGATCCGGATCGGAATACCGATCGGCTCTCCTGCTCCGGTGGCCAGTTTGGCGCCACCGACGGCGAAGGTCAGGGTGTACTCACCGGTCACGTTGGAATTGCTGCTGAGCGTCAGCGTCCCAGTACCCGAACCCGACACCACCGTGGTGCCCGACGCGAACGGAGTGCCCGCCGGAGCGCTGAAGGGATCCGTTACCACGTCGCTAGCAACGATGCCCGTCGGGAAGGTCCCGCCGCCGCTACTGGCGTCCACCGTGATGGTGGGTTGGCCGCTCGTGACATCCACGTTCACCTCGAGGTTGGGACCGAGGTTGGTTAACTGGCCCCAGTCGGTGATCTGGTTTCCACCCGATACGCACCACAGCCGGTAGGCCACGCTCGTGTTCACCGCACCAGTGTTGGTGATGTTCGCAAGCTTGGTGCCATGGTTGGCGCTGCCGCTGGGGTTGTCGCCTGGAAGCCATCCTGCGGCGACCGGGCCGACCACGCCAGCATTGATGGTGTGGTAAGCCGTCGCCGGCCTCGCCAAGCTGGCCACCTGGGCGGTGGTGAATGACGACGTTCCGTAGGTCGATGGATTAATCGACGGAAAGTCCACGATCGGCACGCCGTCCTTGGCATAGCCCAGCTCTTGCTCGTTGCAGCCGGTGATACCCGAGCTGGGCTTCGACGAGCGGGCGAAGTTCACCGTATTCGGCGTGTTCGCAGAGCCGCAGAGCTGGTTCTGGCCAGCACCCGACCCGACCGAGTTCACGCCCTCGAGGACCTCGACCCGGTTCCAGTTGTCCGCGTCGTCGGTAGTCGAGATGTCCGCGCCGGCCTGGCACTGGTCGTTCACGTTGGTGGTGGCCGACGTGCCCCCGCCGAACATGTTCTGACCAGCGGCCGACACCAGCTGACAGCCGTAGAGACCGGCGGCGGTGTAGATGTCGCCGATCTGCTGCATCATGAAGAAGGTCGTGTCAGACCCCGAGCCCCGGATGATCTCCGAGGCATTCTGGACCGGAAAATGCGGCGCACCGGGCACCGGGTCAGCAGCAGCGACCCCGACACCGAAACTGGCCGCCGCAGCGATTGCTGTGGCTCCCACTATGGCTACACCGGCGATCCGGTTTCGCAGCGAACGTTTCATCATTGATCAGAAGGCTCCTTGCTCAGTTGGAACTGCGGTTTGCATCGAAATCTCACGAAGTGCTGTGGTGAGTTCGATCCGGTCGGCCGGTGCGCCTCGTTTGCGCACACCGACCGATCGGCTCTACCCCTCACGAATGACTCAAGCGGCAGCGCTGGACGAACGACGACGACGCCAGAAGAGGGTGCCGCCGATGACGCCCACGGCCGCCAGGGGCAGGCCCACCGCCAAAGGAACCTCAGGCGTCCCGTCACCGGGGTTCACCGTGCCGGAGTCGGTCGGGTCAGAGGCCACCTGGAAGGGCGGGGTGAAGTAATAGGGCTTGGAGAGACCGGCGTCGCTCCCACCGCCTTGACCCACGTACAGCACGCATTCGTTCGCTGCTCCGAGTCCGCAGACCGGCTGGTGCGACGGACTCTCATGCAACGACGGGCTGTCGGGTAGAGCGTAAATCGTGTACGGCGTGCCTAGCGGGGAGTCGTTGATGACGTCCACCGAGCCATCGGACTCAGCGGTCAGCGTTCCGCCGGCGTACGCGGTATTGCCATCGCATGCGGAGATGTTGGTGGGCAGGACCCCGTTCGGTGCCGCACATTCGAGGATGTAGACGGTCCCGCCAGGAGTAAAGATGCCATTGGCCGGGATTGTCACATCGACCTGTTGACCGCTGTCGAAGGGCGTCCCCGGTGTGAAGGCCCCCTGCGGGGTAATCGTGCCGTTGGTGCCCGAGGCGCCGGCGGGACTAGCCAGTGCCAGGGCCGAAAAGCCGCCGGCTAGTGCGGCCGAAGCCGCGCTGGCGGCGACGATCCGCGTGAGACGTCTGATGTGCATGGAGCAGCTCCTTGAAGAGTGCGGGTGACGAGTGGATACGTGGCAATGGACTCTCAGTGACGCGTGACGACAGCTCCGACACCGTCGTCACGACCGTTTTGGCACGACGTGGGTGACTTGACAAGAGAAGATCCCTGGTGACCCTAAGAAATAACCCCTTGATCGCGGTCTGATCACGCAGTGGCCACGTACCGGACACGCTGGTCGTCGTCAGGGCGACTTCGCCACCAGCGAGCGATATGAGCCGACGCTTCGGGGCTCCCGGAGGGCCAGCGAGACCCTACGTGCCGCCGCAATGACCGACGCGGTCGGCCTGACGCGAACAGTGTGTGACGAAGGTGCAATCGGCAGCTTATTTCTCCGTGTCAGAGGCAATTTCCGCTTGTCGTGGATCACTGGCCGTGGCAAAAGTGAGTCGATGAGCCAAACCCTTCCAATCGTTCCAAGCCTCAGGGGTGCGTCGGCTCCATCCCGCCCGGTGCCCACGATCGCCGAGCCCTTCGATTCGCGCACCTCTCCTGCGTCTCCCGTCGCACAGTCCACCTCCTCCACTGACGACAGGACTGACCTCTCCGGAGTATCGGGCACTGTCGCCTCGCCGGACACCAGCGATTGCCTGGTCGAGATCGTGATCCCGGTCTACAACGAGGAAGCCAACATCGAAGCCAGCGTCAGGGGCCTTCGTGGGTACCTGAACGACTCCTTCCCGTTCCGTTCCGTCGTGACGGTTGTGGACAACGCCAGCACCGACCGGACCTGGGCCATCGCCAAAGAGCTCGAGAACAATCTGACCGGGGTGCGAACCCTCCACCTCGACGAGAAAGGCAAGGGTCACGCCGTCAGGACGGCCTGGATGGCGAGCACCGCTCAAGTGGTCGCCTACATGGACGTGGACCTGTCGACCGATCTCGACGCGCTCCTCCCCCTCGTCGCACCGCTCCTATCGGGCCACAGCCACCTCGCCATCGGAACCCGGTTGGCGTCGGGATCCAGGGTGCTCCGCAGCGCCAAGCGAGAGCTGATCTCCCGCTCGTACAACCTGCTGCTTCGCGGGGTGCTGCGGAACCGTTTCTCGGACGCCCAATGCGGGTTCAAGGCCATTCGACGCGAGACAGCGCAGCGTCTGTTGCCACTGGTCCACGACGACCACTGGTTCTTCGACACCGAACTGCTCGTCCTGGCCGAACAGAGCGGACTCCGGATCCACGAGGTCCCCGTCGACTGGGTCGACGATCCGGACTCCCGGGTCAACATCGGCGGAGCTATCGCGCGATGACCTCCGTGGCGTGTGGCGGCTGGCGCGACTTCGGCTGTTCAAAGGCGAACATTCGGGGCCCCAGGCCACACACCCCGCCGCCAATCATTCCGGGGAGTTGACCCGCTACCTCGGCGTCGGCGCCGTCAGCACCGTTGCTTGCCTGCCGATCTACCTCGCCCTGGTGAGCTCGCTCGGGATGTACGGAGCCGCCGTCATCACTGCGTTAATCGGCACGACGGGCAACACGATCGCCAACGCCCGCTTCACGTTCCGCCCCGCCCACGGCGTTCACCCGGGCGACGCCGCCTTTGCCGGCGTCAGCTCCTTCCTGACGGCGTTCGGGCTGATCACGCTCGGCTTGGCGCTCGAGACCGTCCTGGGCACACGGACCGCGATGGGAGAAGCGCTCGCCATCTTCGCCGGAACGACGGTGGCGGCGTTCGTGCGGTTCGTCGTTTTCCGAGCGTGCGCCTTCCGAACGCACTCCAGAGCGGCGAGTCCCGCCTCGACTGACTGAGAGTCGCGGGGTTCGTGATCGCCAATTTGACGCAGGCACGACCATCCTCGGGCCTTGGCGGGCCGTGTAAATTTTCCACCGTCTTCGAGGTTCAGGTTCAAGCGCCCGCGCGATGAGATCGCGGGTCTGGTGATCAACACCGCACCTTCCGAAGTGGCTTCCGATGATCCGTGACAATCCGATGAAGCCCTATGGGCGCGCAATCTAGTTCTCCCACCGAACCAGTGGGCACGCTTCCACGACACCCTCGAACCACCATCGTTCGTTCGCCCGAGCGGCTTCCACCACGAAGTACCCGACGCTCGTGGCCTTCATCGCGCTGTTCGGGAAACGGGGAGTCTCGCCTACGTGCGTCAGGAAGCGTCCCGGCCGAGCCAGTCCCGAATCGAGACCCAGGCCTTTCGCGACTCAAGGTGCGGCTCCCACCACACCCCCCTGGGCACCATCAACCTCCTGCTTGTCGTGCACGTCACCTTCTGCTCTGTGCTGACGGCTCAGCCCGTGAACTGTCTTCTCCCAAAAGGTCGGAGTGAAGACGAGCTGGACGAGTGCCTTGGTGGCGGCCATGGACATCATGACCCAGTACAGCGGCACCAGGAGGGCGGCCCAGAGCAGTTCTCCGTGCCGAATCAAGCGGCAACTCAGCAGTGTCAGGTAGGCGAGGAGAAAATTACCGAAGGCCCAACAGAGGAGCCCGAGGTAGTAGACGGGAGCCGGAAAGATCACCTTGATGAACAACGGGTGAGCCACAAACCAGATGAGCGTCATCATCCAGAATAGGGGATTCAGTATCGCAAGAATGGGAGTTCCGCCAACGAACATGGCAAAGTGGAAGAAGCCCTTGGGTTTCATCTCGCGGAAACACTCGCGGGGGGACCGCAGGTGGATGAAGAACGTTTGCAGATATCCCTTGTACCACCGTGATCGTTGCTTCACCCAGTTTACGAAGTCGCTGTTGGCTTCTTCCAACGTCTCGGATTCGAGCACGCGGACCGTGTAGCCCTCCCGGAACATCCGTATCCCGAGGTCGGCGTCCTCCGTCACGTTAAACGGATCCCAACCTCCCATGGCCCGCAACACGTTGCGCCGGAAGTGATTGGACGTGCCGCCGAGCGGGATCGGCGCCCTAAGCGAAGCCAACCCGGGCAGGAAGAACGAGAACCACATCGCATACTCGATCGCGAACCACTTGGTGATCAGGTTCTGCTCCACGTTCGAGTAGCTCAGCTTCGCCTGCACACAACCCACTTCTGGTCCGAGGCGTTCGAGCGCGACGGCCGCTCGGCGGAGCTGGAGTGGTTCGGGCTCGTCCTCCGCATCGTAGATCGCGATGAGCTCCCCTTTGGCAAGCGTCAGTCCATAGTTAAGCGCCTTTGGCTTGGTGCGGGGCTCTGCTGGCGGCACCAGGACCAGCTCGAACTGCTCGCCGGGGTCGGCCCCCTGGATCGCCTCCATGGTCTCGTCGTCGTCGGCTTCGATCAGCATCTTCACGTCGAGCTTGTCCACCGGGTACTCGAGCCGCCCAATATTGGTCATCACAAGGTTGATGACAGAGGGCTCGCGATAGGCCGGAATGAGGATGGTGTAGACCGGCAACCGGTCGTCGGGCACCGAGCGGGCCTCCTCGTCGGAAACCAGCTCCACCGTGTCGTCACCAATCGATCGCCGCCACAGCACCACGCGGTAGCAAATACCGAAGCAGTACACGACGGTGATCAGCCCCGCCAGGATCTGAGCCGTCAGCAGCGTCCAAAAAATCAGTCCGATGACGATGACACCTCCGACTGACAGCAGCACCCTCCGCTGGCCCAGGCTGAGCAAACGTCTGGCCGAGACGAGCGGAACCTTGTCTGCAAGACCTGAGATGCTCGCCTCGAGGCGAAGCTGGGCCTCCTGCTCTTTCACGATCGCCTGCCTCATCGACCCTCCCGAAGAAGCCCGACCCCGCATCGTGTGCCGTCGCCGTCGCTCCATCGGCTATGCGTCACCGGCCGAGTGTAGGCAGGATCGAACCCGGGGGCCAAGCGCGGACCCGGCAATGCGCCGGGCAACGACCGCAGACCTAGGCCGAACTCTTGCGAGAAAAGCTTCCCGCACTCCCTGGCCACGCCCCAACGGCCAGAGGCATCCTCCTCCAGAAACCGCGGCACTCTCCGAGGATCCGACAACCAGCCAAGACAAAAGGAGAACACTTGACGCAGCGTGTCGTCGTCCAGAGCTGCTCCCTGTATCTGCCGTAGGAGGATGTCCGGCATTGCCCGGGAACCGCGGGCGGTCGGAGCCGACTCCGTGGCAGGGCCGCCAAGGGAGCGCCCCTACCCGCGCAGTCCGCTTAACACCACACGATTCTCTCAACTCCAAAACGATCCGACGAACGGCCGCATGCCATTCGGTTTGCCACGTCCCAGGGTTAGCGGGGTATCCACGTGAACACCGCGCGACTGCTACGTGACAGGTACCTGTGTAAAGCCTGAATTGTCTCCCGTCGGCAAGAATCGGAGAGACTCACTGACGTCCGGGTCCCCACCCGACTCGCGCGTGGATCCGCCAGTCGCGAGCATGCGACGGGAGGGTAATCGATCGGTAAACGTCCGACGAACTTCTTGTGAAACCTTTGGTGCCGCTTCCAGCACCGGTCCGCTGCAACGTACACTTCCGCCGTGAGGGACACCGACCGGCCGCGTGGTTGCTTCGCATCACGCCACAGGCACACCTCGCGCCCTAACCGGGCCCCTCCCTGCGGTGCCCTTCATGCCTACACCGAAGCCGGGTAGCACGGAGGGCCGCGGGTGACGATCGTCGCCGAGTCGCCGACCATCTATCCGTTGCGGCCACAACCCGCGGTTGGCGAGGCCGGCAACCGGCCAATCCGAGCTCGATCCCGCCACCGGGTTCGAAGAATCCTGAAGGTGATACTTACTTCCGAGGGCGGCATCGTCGGTCTGCTTTGCCTGGCGACGTACCTCACCGTCGCCGTGCTGCTCGACTTCGTCTTCCTCGTCCTCCCGGGGGACGCAGTCTCGCGGATGGCGAACGGCTTCTACGTCCTCTACTCACGAGATCCCCATCTGGCGGCGATTGGCTTCGTCTGGAATCCCGGTCAGTCGATAGCAGACCTGGTCCCACTACTTTTCAACCACCTGTGGCCGGCACTGGCCAGTCACGACATGGCAGGCAGCATCGTTTCGGCGCTTTGCATGACGGGGGCGGTTCACCAGCTGCGTGCTGGGCTCCGAGAGTGGGGCGTGAGCCGTCCGGCTCGCTTGATCCTGACCGCAGTCTTCGCTCTCAACCCAATGATCGCGTTCTACGCGGGAAATGGGATGAGTGAGGCGCTCTACCTATTCACCCTGATCGCGACGGCGCGCTACCTGGCGCGATGGATCCGGGGTAACGATCTCCGTTCGCTCGTTTACGCAGCCACTGCGCTCGGGCTCTGCTACCTCGACCGGAACGAAGCGGCAGGGTCCGCTCTTTTGGCCGGCATTCTCGTTCTCGTCGTGACGTTCGCACGGACAATCGGCCCACGTCGAACACGAGTTTGGGCGTCGCTGACCGACACCACCATCTTCCTTCTGCCCGTCATCACGACCGTTGTCGGGTGGGCGGTCACCAGCTTCGTGATCACCGGACAGCCATTCGCACAATTCCAATCCCAGTATGGCAATTCAGCCCAACGGGCCGCCGCTGGGAGCAGCGCCCCGCCCGCGAGCGTCGCGGCTCGTCTCGCGTTTATCGTGCACGTGGTCGAGTCGATGGCCCCAGTGATCCCGGTCGCCGTCATTGTCAGCCTCGTCATCGCCTATCGCCGACGCGACGCCCTCGTCTTCGCGCCATTGGCGGTCGTCGGGGGGGGTCTCGGATTCGACTTGGCCGGCTACTACACAGGTAGCGTCGGGAACTACTACAGGTACTTCATCGCTACCATACCGCTGGGCGTGATGATGGTAGGCGTGTTGCTGTCACGCGGAGCACGGCTCACGACAGGCGACGAGGCCGAGGGAGGGAACTGTTCGCAAACGTCAGGGCCCGTAGGGTTGCTCCCCCAGGGAGCGTCGGCTTCCCAACCCCACAGGCACCGCAGAACGCCTGTGGCGTATGTCTTGTTTGCTGCACTCGCAGCGGTGGTTCTTGCCGCTCCGTCCGTCGTCACCACGGGAGCGGCCATGTTTAATCGCAACATCGGGTATGAAGAGTCCGGGCTGTTGGATCCAGTGTTTCATCACAAGGACCCGTATTCGAACCCGACGGTCACTCTGACTCGAACAATGGCGACCTACATCGCTGATCAACATCTACCAGACGGTGACGTGATCGTCGATAATTCGACCGAATGTGTCCCAGGTGTCATCACGACGATCTCGGATCCGAAGGTGTTCGTCATCCCGAACGACCGCGACTTCCAGCGGATTTTGGCTGATCCATTGACCTTCAATACACACTACATTCTCATACCACCCAACAGCGTCAGCGGGGGATCGGCTACAAACAAGCTGTATCCAACGCTCTACCGATCGGGGGATGGTTTCGCCAAACTCGTTCATCAGTTCGCCAACGGAGCGTGCCTTCCCTACCGTCTCTATCGCGTTATTAGCCACACCGCTGGCCACACCACTGGGTAATAGGAGACGGACATGCCGAAACCTGACGTGGCACTCATCTCGCCCTACCCCGGCGTCCATACGCCAGCGGATCAGCTCAGCGGCGTCGCGGCCTATGCCCGCAGCTTGGTCGGTGCCCTAGGCAATCAGGGTCTTCGAGTAACCGTCGTCGCGCCGACGATGATCGGCGAAGCGACGACGGAACGGGTGGGCACGATGACCATAGAGCGTCGCTACAGCAACGGAGGGACCGCCCTGCCAAAGGCCGCCGCAGCCGCCCGACGGACTGGCGCTCCGATCGTCCACCTTCAACATGAAGTCTTTCTCTATGGCGGTGCGTCCTCGGTCCTCGGACTGGCACCGGCGCTGCTGGACTTGCGACGGAGTCGCTTGGGACCGGCCGTAACCATGCATCAGGTTGTGCGACCCTCGGATATCGACCGCGAGTTCACCCGGGTTCATCGGGTACGAGTCCCCTACCGGGTCGCCCGTGCCGCGTTGTCCGCCGTTCAGTGGACGGTACGCAACTTGGCGGCCAACACCATCGTGCACGAACGTGCCTTCGCCGAATTGTTCCCAAGGGCGACCGTCCTGCCAATCGGGCTGGATCGGTCAGACCCGCTACCAAGGGCTCAGGCGAAGCAGATGCTGGGGCTCCGTCAAGATCGACTGGTCGTACTGTGTTTCGGGTTCATCGCGCCATATAAGGGCCTCGAGGCGGTACTGGAGGCGGCAGGGCTGGCTGGTCCGTCGGTGGAGCTCGTCGTCGCAGGGGGCGAGCATCCCCGACTCGCCGGCAAGGACCCCTACGCGTCCGACCTCCGTGGCAGATACGCAGGCAGCGCCCGGTTCACCGGATATGTCGACGACGAGGACGTAACGACCTGGTTCTCGGCTGCCGACGTGGTGCTCGTCCAATACCCCCGCCCGTTCTCTAGCAGCGGGCCGCTTGCCCTCGCCCTCGGCCACGGAACGCCCGTGCTTTGCTCCCCACCTCTGGCCTCCTCCATCGGCGCCCCCGAAGAGATGACCGCACCACTCGACCCGCTCGGCCTCGCCCGGCGGCTCACCGAGCTAGCCACCGACCCAGTTCAGTTGGAGCGGTTGCACTCGTGCGCCGTGGCGATGGCGAGCGACCGGACGTGGGATGTCGTGGCCAAGCGGCACGTGGCGCTCTATGAAAAGGTCATCTCCTCCACTACTCGTGGCACCTCCTACCAGAGCTCGAAGCTTCACCGGTGACGATGCCTTCCGACGTCGTTGGCCGGCATCCACGGCGCGTGGATGCGGCGCCATCCGGGCCCCCGAAGGATTCCGGGAGATCCCCTAATCCTCAGTAGAGCGCCAGTCGCCTCGACGGAGCTGGCGCAGAGATTCGTGGACCAGCTCGTCGCCGAGGAGCCGTCGGTGCAACCCGAGGTCGATGCCGTGTGGGCCCTGACCGGGCTGAGGTCGCCGGACACCTGGGCTGCGGCCGGGAACAGTTCGTCGCCCCAACGATCGGTCGGTCGCCTCGTCCTCGCCGCCTACGCCGCCCGCCGGCGGCTCGGATCGGCGTCAGATTGCGCTACTGGTACCTCCACCGAGGTGCCCGAGGCACCAAATCGGACGATCGCCCAGGCGATGAGCCCGGGGAATGGCCCGCTGACCCATCTGACTATTGTCCCAGGGGAACGGGGCGATGTCCCGGGCGAATCGGAAGGCGGTAACGGCGTACGGAGTCGGGCCGGCCTTCGACTCAGGATCACGGAGGCGACGCGCGACCAAGCCGTCGTCACCTCGGGTCAGCTCGGCACCGGGCTCGGAAACCTCCTCTTCGCGCTCATCGCGGCTCGGTTGTTGTTGCCCGGGCACTTTGCGCAACTGGCATCTTTCCTTGCCCTCTACACGTTGCTCGGCATGCCCGGAGCGGGCATCAGCGCAGCCGCCGCTGTATCACCTAGCTCAGCTGCCCGGATCCGGCCATTCGTGCTGAGGGGCGGCGTCGTGATCGGGATCGCCATCGCTTTCGGGTCACCCTGGGTGGGACCACTCCTTCGTCTCCCCATCTCGATGGTGGTCGTGCTCGGTCTTTCCATGCCGTCACTGGCGGGCGTCGCCCTTGAGCGTGGGCGCCTCTACGCCTCACGTGGACATGGACAACTCGTTGCCAGCCTGCTCGTCGAGCCTGCCATCCGTCTGACGATCGGGGTCCTATTGGCCACTGCTGCTGGCGCCGTGGGCGGTGCAGTGGGAGTCGCCATCGCCGGCTACGGCGCGCTCGAAATTCCGCGTCGCCACAAATCGCGTGGTGCGCTCTGGGCTGATGCCCCAGGGGCCTCGGCTCTCTCGCATCCTCGGACGCCTCGCAGCCCAAGTGGATCGACGGTCCGATGGACGGCTTTCGCGTTCCTGCTCGTCGCCGTCCTCCAGAACCAGGACCTCCTGATCGCCAACCGCCTGCTCTCACCGGCCCAAGCGGGTCAATTCGCGGTGCTGTCCACGCTCGGCGGTCTCTCCGCGTTCGCCACCTACACCATTCCCCTGGTCCTGCTGCCCCGCAGCAGAAGTGGCGGGAGAGGATCCCTGCTGCCGGCGCTGATCCTGACGACACTGTTGGGAGGCGGTGCGTTCGCGATAACGCTACTGGCCGCGCCCACGTTGGTGGTCTCTTTCTTCGGCGCCAAGTACAACGGGGTGGCGAAGGTGGCGCCGCTGTACATGCTGGCGATGGCACTGCTCGGGATCTCGCGCGTGCTTGTAGCCCACGGGTGTGCCGGTTCAGGGTACCGGCGCGTCGCCCTATTGGCCGGCGTGGCGGCCGTGGTGCAGATGGTGACCATCCTCTGCTTCGGCCACGCCGTTCGCTCTGTAGCACTCTGCACGCTGACTGCTACAGCTGTGTTGGCGGCTTCTCTGACCCTGGCAACCATGATTCCGTGGGCACGTGCCGTCCGTCGGACGTAATCGCCCAACGCCACATTTATCAGCCAGTGGCTCCGATGGTACCGAGCGCCGACATGAAGGCGTCAGTCGGGCCGATGTCGGTGCTGCAACCGCTTTGGGCACTGGGCACCCAGTCCCAGGGAAGGACGCCACTGCTCCCCTGCGCGATCTGAGCGTCGATCTTGGAGACCAAGTCAGCGCTGCGCTGGGCATCGGTGAGACAACCCGTCCCCGTCCCGGCACCGATCCCCATCTCCCCGCCGATGATCGGCTTGCCGATACTCGCCGCCTCTTGGAGCCGGGTGGCCAGTCCGTTCCACTGGTCACCGGGCAGGTCGACGGTCGGGTCGCTGTAGTCGTGATACGAGAGCACGTCGATCCCCGGGCTCTCCGACACGTACACCCAGTCGGTGTTGATCGCGCCACACTGACCGTTCGACATCAGCCCGTCCTCCACCAGGTGGTTTGGATCGAGAGCATGGATCTCGCCACCCACCGTGTCGAAGAAGTACCGGAGGGCCTGGGCCGCCGCTGCTTCGTCGGGACAGGTCTGATGTCCCCCGCAATTGGTGGGCTCGTATTGGGGCGGACAGGTCGACGCCTCGGCTTCGGAGATCGGCTCCCACATGCCTAGGGCAGGTGAGTCCTTGTAGCGGTTGACGATCGCCTGCAGGTAGTCCCAATAAGACAAGGGGGTCGTCCCCTGGCCCAGGGCCGGATCGTTGTAGACCTGCATAAAGCCACCGTCGTACCAAGCGGGATCCTGCCAACGACCGCCATCGTCGCAGCCACCCCCCTGGCCCGCCAACACCGGGATCAGCCGCTGTCCGTACGCCGCGGCGGCAGCGAACACCCGGTCCAAGGGCGCCCAGTCGATCTGTCCCGTGTTCACGTTCACGGCCGTCGTTCCCTGCCATGCCCAGAACCGGACCAAAGAGTTCGGCGGCAAGGACGCGAAGAACTGATCCAGCTGCTGGTTGCTCAACATCGCGCCGCAACCCGCATCGACACCCCAGTCCGTTGCGATCTCGTACGCGTTGACACCAATAGCCGTGTACGGCAGACCATCGAGAGTGAGGTGGGCGTCGCTGACACCAACATCCTCGGCAGCAGCGATCGATGGCAGCGGTGCGGTAGGAGGAACCGTCGTAGTTGGTGGCGGGCTGGTGACATGGGTTGTAGTGGGAGCCGGGCTGGTTGCGCGCGTCGGGCCAGACGCAGAGTTGTGCGTCGTCGGCACCGAACTCGTAACGTGGGTCGGGGTAGGGACCGTCGCGCTGATGTCTGGAAGTGACACGGAGGCCGTCGGCACAACGGTGGTGCTAGTTGCAGCGGTGATCGGAGTCGAGGGGAGCGTCCAGATTCCCGAGCTGGCAATCAAGTGAGACAGAGCTGAGCTGTCGAACGGGGAACTCCACGCAGTGGGATACCCCTGAGCCGCAGAGGGAGCCGCGTCGTCGGATCCCGGGCCCGAGGAATCAACCACCATGACCAGAATCGGAAGTGCCAACGAGACGGCGCCAACCATGAACAGGAGCGGCGAACGATATGCGAAGAAGCGGCGAGGCCTGACGCCCATCCTCCGCATTCCTCACCTCCCGTTGAATCCCGAGAAGAAAGGGCTGTCGGATCGCGCGCAGCTCGCCGTGCACTCAATTCGGCAGCCCGGCTCGCTCGGAGAGCTCCGTGGCTTTGCGTCCCGTCCTCGCGGACGGTTTGCCCGTTCGTCGACCCTCTGTCACTTCTTGAGGGTCTCCACATCGTACTGGCGTTTCCTACGATTTGGGTAATGTCCAGGCCATTGGGGTCGGGTATCCGGTAGGTCAGGAAGCCAAATTACCGAGCGCCGACATGAAGGCGTCAGTCGGGCCGATGTCGGTGCTGCAACCGCTTTGGGCACTGGGCACCCAGTCCCAGGGAAGGACGCCACTGCTCCCCTGCGCGATCTGAGCGTCGATCTTGGAGACCAAGTCAGCGCTGCGCTGGGCATCGGTGAGACAACCCGTCCCCGTCCCGGCACCGATCCCCATCTCCCCGCCGATGATCGGCTTGCCGATACTCGCCGCCTCTTGGAGCCGGGTGGCCAGTCCGTTCCACTGGTCACCGGGCAGGTCGACGGTCGGGTCGCTGTAGTCGTGATACGAGAGCACGTCGATCCCCGGGCTCTCCGACACGTACACCCAGTCGGTGTTGATCGCGCCACACTGACCGTTCGACATCAGCCCGTCCTCCACCAGGTGGTTTGGATCGAGAGCATGGATCTCGCCACCCACCGTGTCGAAGAAGTACCGGAGGGCCTGGGCCGCCGCTGCTTCGTCGGGACAGGTCTGATGTCCCCCGCAATTGGTGGGCTCGTATTGGGGCGGACAGGTCGACGCCTCGGCTTCGGAGATCGGCTCCCACATGCCTAGGGCAGGTGAGTCCTTGTAGCGGTTGACGATCGCCTGCAGGTAGTCCCAATAAGACAAGGGGGTCGTCCCCTGGCCCAGGGCCGGATCGTTGTAGACCTGCATAAAGCCACCGTCGTACCAAGCGGGATCCTGCCAACGACCGCCATCGTCGCAGCCACCCCCCTGGCCCGCCAACACCGGGATCAGCCGCTGTCCGTACGCCGCGGCGGCAGCGAACACCCGGTCCAAGGGCGCCCAGTCGATCTGTCCCGTGTTCACGTTCACGGCCGTCGTTCCCTGCCATGCCCAGAACCGGACCAAAGAGTTCGGCGGCAAGGACGCGAAGAACTGATCCAGCTGCTGGTTGCTCAACATCGCGCCGCAACCCGCATCGACACCCCAGTCCGTTGCGATCTCGTACACGTTGACACCAATAGCCGTGTACGGCAGACCATCGAGAGTGAGGTGGGCGTTTCCAGTCGGGGTGTCTGCGTCACTGGCTTGGATCGTGGGCTCCGCCTCCAATGAACGGGGCGACACGAACCGAGGGAGCGAGGGGTTGTCGGAGGCGTCGGACGAAGGCGGCGCTGAGTCGGCTCCCCTAGCTGGGTCGGAGGTTGTCGTTGATGTGGTCGGTGGGGCCATGGGGAGTGATGACGGGGCGGACCATGGGTGCCCGACCGGAGCTGCGCGTTCGCTCTGGTCGTGGATCGGCTGAGTCGTTGCCCGGGTGACCGGCGAGGACCACGCCGACCCGGGCGTGGCGTCAATGGATACCCCACCCGACACGGGGACCTGCCGGGTGGTCGTCGGGATGGTGGCTTGCCTGCCAGCCGAAGGGAGGGACACCGACGCGGACACGCCAGGAGCAGATCTCGAGGTGACGGGCGCGGATGCTCCCCGAGACGCCGAGAATTGTGGGGCGCTCGTCGGAACGGTCACACGGGTCTGCACTGGGGTCGCCGTCTCACTCACCAGCACCAAACTCAATGCTCCTATGGCCATGATGGACGTCATCAGAGCTGCGGTGCGCGCCGGCTTGCTCTCTCGAAAAGAACGATCTGCAGGGCCTCTAGACATGGTCCAGCCTTTCTCCTCGGAGGAACCGGTCCGACGCGAAGGAGGACTGTCGCCACGTTTCCTTCCAACGTCAAGGCGGGCGCCGTGCGTGAGATCGATGTGTCGTGCTGCTCCCGATCGACGCTACCGGCTTGAGCGGTGGCGGAGGCGTACATCGTAGGCAGTCGTACCACGCTCGGAAGTTCGGGGTGCCTTCGTCATGCGTAGGCGGCAAAACAACCGCATCTCCGCCTCGCCTGGTAACGGAAGTACCGCAAGGATTACAGTCGATGGCGGATCCGATGACAGCGAACCCGCAGCAGACCCGTCTCATCGTGACCTCTCGCCTGCTGGGCGAGCTGACGGCGCAACAGACGCAAATAGTGCGCTTGCTTCGTTCACTGAGGCTCGGACAAAGCAACCCGAGCGGCGATCAGCAGTGGAAGCCCCCTGGGAGAACGAACGGGCACAGGACCCCCTGCGCTGGGTCCGCAGCGGCAATGCCCGACGCCCGCGTTGTACTCGAGGTGGCTCTGCCCCATCCCACGAAGCGGGACTACAACTACTTCACGGAGCTCGAACGCCGCTTGGCTGAGCTTTCCGATCCGCCCGTACCTTCACCGGCTGGTGGGAAGCGTGCGAACGGGCACCAGTAGCACACAGGGCCTCGCACACGGCGACGCCACTTCGAAGCGGCCTGGATGTTCCGAACGTCTCCCACGCAAGTTGTCACCCGTAGTTCGCGAGGAGTTCATCCTGGGCCTGTTCGGGTGGGCCATTCCTCTGGGATCGCCGCCCCCTCGTCGACGAGGGATGTTGCGTTCAGCTGCTGGCTCCTGAGCGGAAGTTCGCGCATCGTTCGCACAGTTCAAAAAATTCCCTGCGACCATACTCACGCTCGCGGACCCGGTCAGGTCACAGTCGCGTCGCGCGTCTCAAAGACCGGCCAAGACGCGACTGCCGGTCACGCGGCCGTCACTGTTCAGCGGATCGGCAGCCACCGTTGCACTTTCCTGTGGCATCCCGAACCAGCGTCAATCATTGACACGGAGGCCGCATGATGTGCGAACGCTGAGCAGGGCGGCCTTCGCTGGGCGATACGGGAGCATGCATGACCCTTGGTCGCCGCACGGAGCACTTGATGGCGGCGGCAGGACTCGCCTGCACGCGCCGGTCGGACCGTGGTCTTCGACCGCAACGACGCGACGCTCGACACGCTCGATGCTGATTCGCCCACGCCGTGGAGTCGGCGTCATGCGTGTTCTACTCGCCGCCGGCGGGGTTCGGGTTGTCGGCCATCGGTACTGACGGTGCCGCTGCCAGACCAATGTTCAATTCGGGCCAACCAGGCGAGCTGCCTTATGTCGGTGGGGACAACCACATCCGTCTGGTCACCGAACTGCCGGTTCCCTCGGCGTCCTCCTGCGCACGGCCTTATGGCGTCGCAAGCGGCCAGAACGGGATTGCCGTCACCCACCTCTCAGACACCGCCGTTGACTCGCTCACGGGCACCATCGACGCCAGTACGTCCCGGGACGAGAACCCCAACGGGAGCCCGCCAGAGTCAAGGTCGTCTTTGACTCGACCCGTGGCGGTACCGACCATACGCTCTGGACGCTCACCGATCTCACGTCGGGGACGCCGACTGCCACGCCCCGTGGTCCAGCCAGGTGGGTTCGAGCGGTAACCGAGTGTCAGCACTCAGTTCACCGACAGGTCCCAAAGAGTTCATCTACTAGGTGTTTTCGCAGCGCGCCCGGTGGCGTATGGTCCGAATCTCGTGGCACGCTACGGAGGGAAATGCGACGAATGCAGCGGATAGACGCTGCCGAGGTCATGGTGGATCCGAGGTGACCACGACACCAACGTGGCCGCTTAGCAGTGGGCAGCCCCCACAGGGAGCACAGGCCTACGACCTGTCGAAGCTCCCCCCGCCTCCGCCACCAGGCGCCTTCACACCTCCCTCACCCCAAGGGGCGCCTCCCCCACCTCCTACGTCACTCTTCACTCCAGCGAAGGGGGCGCCTCCGCCTCCACCCACGTCTCTCTTGCCTCCCCCTCCCCCTCCGCAGGTGGCGCCTCCGCCGCCGCCTCAGGCCACAGTGCCAGAAAGCCCAGCCGTCCAAACGGATATCCCGCGAGCTGGCCCTGCCCCCGGGGAGCTCGGAATCAAAGAGCGCCGGTCGTGGACAACCTGGCAGCTCGCGGCGTTCGGGCTGGCAGCACTGGTCCTCGGCATGGGTATCAACGCCTGGGCCGGCAACAGCAAGACCGCATCAGCCAATAGCAATCAGAGTGGCTACAAACTGCCACCGCCGGCTGCCGCCACTGTGACCACTGTCGCCGGGGCCGCAGCATCGACGACAGCATCCACGGTGACATCAACAAAGTCGAAAGGCCGGAACGAGCCAGCGAAGAGCACCTTGGGATCGACAAACACGGTGACAAGCTCTACCGCAACGACCGCCGCGTCGGCAACCTCCACGACAGGTGCCGCCACTGGGCCAGTGACCGTCCTCCTTCCAGAGGATCAGGCCAGTGGGAACGCGACCACCGCGTCCTTCACGGTAGGCGGGGGTACGTGGAACATCGGTTGGGCCTATCAGTGCACACCGGCACCAGCGTCGGGTCCCGCCTTTCAGGTGTTCGTCGTGCCCGCAAACGGGACGCCGGGGTCGACGCCCGCCGTGACGGGAACAGCGGCATCGGGGCAGTCGGTGACCCCACAAACGAGCACCGGCAGCCAGAAGCTCGTGATCGAAGCTCCGTCGGGCTGCCGATGGGTGGTCAAGGTCACCGGCATCGCCTGAGCCCAAGCGTCCAGCTCGGAAGACTTGCATTTACTACGTAGTAGTCGATGGCACAACCGGCTCCGATGACCTCCGGCGCCGACGACGAGCGAGCAGGATCATGCCCCCCATGGCTCCTGCTCCTGCTACCGGCAACAGCGTGGCCACCGGCGCCTCGGGCGTCACTGCCGGCGGCCCGCTCGTCACGTAGTCGGCGAAGCCGACCTGCGCGAACACAGAGCCCCCTGCCGGTGGATCCGAATTGACCCAGGTCGACCCCTGGTTGTGAGAGAACGCCAGGGTTTGGGCAGTCGATCCCGAATACTCGCACCACTCGAGGCCGCTACCGCCTTGACGTTCACCACCCGTCGGGCCTCCGAGCACGCCAACCGCGATGAAGAGCTTCTCGCCCGCTTTCACAGTCGGCGGCGTGTAGAAGTCGACTTCCGTCAGCTTGCGATCCGAGCAACCACGGTGGTTGGACACGGTGAGCGGTGACGCCACGATCTCCTGGCCCGGCAGCCCTTGGGGCGTGGCCGTCCAGAGCGACACCACGACGCTCGACGGTGTCTTACGATAATCGTGTGAGCCGAACCCGTAGTCTCCCGGGACGTCGGCCCTGTTCGGCTCGAGCGCCAAGTCCAACCCGGTCAGCTGCGTCCCCGATCCGATGGTGAGCTCGGCGGCCGCCCACCCACGAGGACCCAAGTTCACCGACGCTCCGGACGGTGCACCCAGTTCGGTGCTCACGTCTGGGGTTCCCGGTGGCGTGGCCGACCCCGGTGCACTCCCGGTCAGCCCCAGCACGGCGCCCGACAACGCGCCCAACGCGAGCGCTCGGGGAACGAGCGCGCCCGTCGATGCCCAGAACGTGCGCCGAACGGTCGCGGCTACATTCACCCTCAGGCTTCCGCGCCTACGTCCAACGTCGTACACGGCAGCAACAGTTAGCAGGCCCAGGTGAACAGCACGCGGCGCCAGGGTGAATTGTGCGCGATCGACCGTCAGTTCACAGCGATGTTGCCCAAGGTTTGCCTACGCGAGACGGAGTCGTGGCGTGCCGTTCATCTCGCCTCCGTACCATGATCCTTGTGAACCAAGGAGCACACCAATGACCACGACTGCGTCCGCCCAGCGCCGTCACGGCGCCTTGCCCCTAAAGTTGGGCGCTCTCCTTTCCCATCTTGGATCTCACCCCGCCGGGTTCCACCCGCCCTCGCCACAGGCGGCCGACCCGGCCCCCGCCATGATGCAGGTCGCGGACGCGACCGGCATCATGGCCGGGGAAGCCGATGAGTGGACCCGTTGCCGGGAGCAAGCCCGCGACGCGTTCCTCGGTTCGCTACGTCAAGACGTGGCGAACCTTCACGCGATCCTCCAGTCACGCCAGGCGCTCTTGCATGCGCAGGCAACCGGGGCGCATCCGGCGGGCTGGGCACGGGCCGCCGTCGGGACTTCGGAGCCCGCGCTCGTCGAGGGCACCGATCAAGACGCGCGGCCCCGGCTCCGCGCACTGCCGACCTTGGTCGACGACGTGTCGACCCCCACCGTACCGCCGGTGCCCGCAAACGGGTCAGCCCAGCAGATGCTGGCTCATTACACGGCGCCCGAGTCGCGCGTTGCCCCACCGGTCCCGGCGCTGCTGGCTCTTGGGACGAAGGACCCAGGTCCCCCGACCGATGTTCTGCCAGTATCGGCCGGGGCGGCCCTCCCGACATCGGCCGAACCAGCAAACCTGACTGGTGACGTCAGGACGGTGCACGTCTATCAAACGACGATGTCGACCAAATCGAGGGCGCGCTCGGACAAGAAGATCGAGCGCACCATCGTGAAGTGGCAAGAGCGCGGCTACGTGCTGACCGAGGTGGACGATCAACGCTCGAGCGACGCGTCGGTCCTCAAGGCCGTGCTCACGTTTCACCGCCCCGCTTGACAAAAACGGTGCAGGAGCAGCGCCGAGCAACCACGCCGAAGGGACGCAGCTGAGCTCAGAGTCCGAGCAGCGCCTCGAGCCCGATGGTGACGCCGGGTCGATCGAGCACCTCACGAACGGCGAGTAGCACGCCGGGCATGAACGACCGTCGATCGTAGGAGTCGTGGCGCAGCGTCAGGCTCTGGCCGCTCGCACCGAAGATCACCTCTTGGTGGGCCACGAGCCCCGGAAGCCGCACCGAGTGCACCCGTACCCCGTCGGGCCCCTCCCCACCTCGCGCGCCCTCCAGCAAGAGGTCGGTGGTCGGATCGGGGGGCAGCGGGGACGAGCCGGCGTCGGCACGCGCCCGCGCCATGCGCTCGGCCGTGCGCATCGCCGTGCCCGAGGGTGCGTCGGCTTTTGCGTTGTGATGGAGCTCGATGACCTCAACCCCCTCCATGAACGGCGCGGCTAGCTCGCAGAAACGCATGAGGAGCACTGCGCCGATGGCGAAGTTGGCCGCAATCACCGCGTGGGCATTCGAGGAGTCGAACGTCCGCCCAGCCTTGGCCAGGTCCTCCTCGCTCAGTCCCGTCGTCCCGACGACCGCATGCACGCCGTGCGCCGCGTACCACTCGAGATGCTCACGAGTCGCCGCGGCGATCGAGAACTCGATCGCCACCTGGGCAGCGGCATCCTCCAACGAGTCGACGGTGCCCGCCACCTGCAGGGCCGGGACGTCTCCGCCGATCACCTGGCGCAGATCGATGCCCGCCATGTTGGGGTCGACCGCGGCCACGAGCTCCATGCCGGGGTCGGCGATCACTGCACGGCACGATTCTTGGCCCATGCGACCGCCGGCTCCGACGACGGCGACGCGGATCACGCTCGACACCTCTGCACCCTAGCCCCGCGCTCTCGAGCGACGCCTGGACCAGGCGACCGCTCCGAGCACCCCGAAGGCGGCGACGCCCACGCCGCTGGCGATCAGTCCGAGCGTCAAACCCTTGGGCCGATAGCGGAAGGTCACCAGATAGGTTCCTGCTGGCACGCGCACGGCCTGGATGAGGCCGTCGGGGTGTACGGGCAACGCGACAGGAGCGCGACCGGCCCCTACCGCCACCGCTTGCGCGTGCCACCCCTGCTGGTACGCCTCGCTTCGCACCACCGTGACCGGCGTCGGCGACGACACCCGTACGACTGCAGTGCCGTTGTCCCCCTGTGACACGACGCGCACCTGACCCGCTGGCGACGAGCCGCCGAGCCACACCTGGGGTCGTAGAGCGGTGCGCTCGAAGCGCGCGTACATCTCCCAGATCCCGTCGTACCGCCAGCCCGACTGGCCGAGGGCGTCCTGGAGCACGCCCAGGAAATCGTAGCGGGCACCACTCGCGCTGAGCACCGACGAGCTGTCCGCAATGCGCGCGCTCGCACCGCGCACCACGATGCCCACAGCGACCTGCGCGTGCGCAAAGTCCACGTCCCACCCGCGTTTCCCACGCGTGACCGACGCCTCGGGATAGACCGTCGTGCCACTCGGTCCCATGACCCCGACCTGGGGTGCCACGTCACCCGACGTGACGATGGTGGCACTCGTTATCCCCAAGGCTTGGCCGAGGTACAACGTCCGACGCTGTGGGGTCCCCGGTGCCGGCGCGCCGGGGCAGCTGTCCGAGGAGGCACCGACGACGGGAGCCTGGGGCCCCTCGGACTGTCCCGGCGGAACCTGTGGGGCGAGGAACCTCGAGAGGGTGAGCAGGGTGTTCAGGCGCAGCGGGGTGAACACGCCACGGGCGAGAGCGCAAGGATCGAACGTGTCGAGCAGGTGGGCTCCGGTCGCGCTGCCGTAGGTGTTATCCACGATCGAGCCGTAGCCCTGCACGCTCGGAAGCCCGGTGAAGGCGTTCAAGTCGGGCTGGCCGATCTGGCTGAGCACATTCGTGTTCAATGCGGTGGTGTCGTAGATGGCAAACCGCCCGTTCGTTCCGAGCACCGCGGCCGCCTGCGCGGTCGTGGGCTCGAACACGGGAGTGCCGGCGAACAGCGCGGTGTTCGAGGACAGGGAGAACAACAACAGGTCCACCACAACCACCGCGCACAACACCTTGCCAAAACGGGGCGAGGACGGGCCCAAGCGCGCCGCGGCGCGCCGCGGCCAGCCGAGGGCCACCGCGCTCACGGCCAACGCCACCACGAGCTGGGCCAGGAGCCACGGGGTGAGATGGCGCCCCTGCAGGCCGCTCCCGCTGCCCCCTTCGTTGAACGCGCTCTGGAGTGGTCCGGGGAACGCGATGGCGACGACGCAGCATGCCACGGCCGCCAGAGCGGGGGCCGCGCTCACCCAACGCCGCCAGCCCGCGGACTGCCACCACGCGACGGACGCCATGTTCGGATCGGCGCCTCGGGCGGGCGCGGCAGTGGATCGGCGGACGACGCCGTCCACCCAGTACCCGAGGAGTGCGGCCAGACCCAGGTCCACAATCCCGAGGTTCCGACTCTGCAAGCGCGTCTTTCCGAAGAGGGGGATGTGCCAGAAGAGATGGCCGAGGGGCGTGTACGGACCCCAGGTGAGCAGCAGGCCGAGCCCGACGAACAGCATCCACAGGCCCCAGTCGCCCGAGCGAGGGTCACGCCGCCGGCCGACGCTCGCGATGGCCAGCGTGAACAGCGCCACCAGCGGCAGCAGCCCTACATAGCCGGTGACTTCGGGCAGGTTGTAAGAGTTGAAGTAGACCGGCTGGTGCAGCAGACCCGCCCCCCCGAACAGGTCGGGCACGAGCAACAGGGCCGACCACTGCGGGTGCAGCGAACCGGTCCCGAAGAACGAGTACGTCTCGCTCGCCCGCTGGGACGCCTGGATGAAGGACCACCCCGGCAGCAGCTGCGCCGCGCTGAGCGCCAAGCCCCACAGCGCCCCGAGCGCCGACCATCCGAGGTAACGAACACGAGCTCCGAGGGTCACGGCCCCCCCAAAGGGTCGGAGCACCTGCCAGCCCAGCACCACCGCGCACACGATCTCGGCCTCGGCGATCGACCTGGGCTCCCCGGTCAACAAGATGAGGCCGATCGTGGCGCCGAGCAGCGCCACCCAACGCCAGGGCGCCGAGCGCGCAGTGGCGTCCGACCGTGCTGCGCCGACCGGGCCGGTTCCCATCACAGCCCAACTGAGCCGGATCTGAGCCAGGATCACCAAGGGAATCCACCCCATCCCCTGAACGATGGGGAGGTGCACGAGCTGGCCCAGCATTGCGCCCGAAAATGCGTAGGTGGCTGCGGCCAGCACACTGGCCAACGGGCTTAGTGCGAACTGGCGCAGCAAGGCGTAGAGCCCGAGCGCCCCCGCCCAGTACACGCAGAGCACGTTCAGCACCCACGCCGCCACGGCGGGCAGCACCGCGAAGGCAAAGGTCCCCGGGTAGAGCGAGCCGGCGTTCAGGCCTCCGAGGAGCGGGCTGCCCGACCAGATACCCGAGTTCCACAGCGGAAGCTGACCGTGCCGCAACATCGTGCCGCTCAAGGCCCGCAGTGGGAAGTTCTGGATGAGGTTGTCGCCGGTGATAGCCGGGTAACCGGCCAAGGCGGGCACGACGAACACGACTAGCGGGATTGCCACCAGCACCGCCACCGCCCGCCCGTCGGGCGTGGTCGACCAACGGCGCAGCCAGTGCCACCAATCCGACCGACGCCTGCGCCGGCGCTCTCTCGCCTCGTCCCCCAGGATCACCGGCCCCCTCGTCGTGCGGGCTAGCCCAATCGCCTGGGGATCGGCGTTCAGCCGGCCTCCCCCACGGCGGCGGTCCGGCCATCATGGCCGGCCAGACCAAGCTCGTCAGGGTCGAACTGCTCAGTGTCGAACGGACCGACGACGGCGAGCGTGCGAGGAGCGAGAGTCAGGTCGCGGGCGACCGCCTGCACATCGTCCCGCTCGACTGCGTCAATGCGCTCGAGCTGCTCGTCGACGGTGAGCACCCTGCCGTGCAAAAGCAGCGACGATCCGACCCGGCTCATCCGCGCACCCGAGTCCTCACACGCCAGCAAGGTTTCGGCACGCAGGTTGCCCTTGGCGATGGCCAACTCCCGATCGGTGATGCCGTGCTCAGCCAGGAGCTCGAGCTCACCGGTGACGATGCGCAGCACCTCGGGCACGTGCTCGGGAGCGGTGCCGGCGGTGACAGCCATCGATCCGGTGTCCTGGTAGGACGCACGGTCGGACCACACCGAATAGGCCAGCCCTCGCTCCTCACGGATCTTCTGGAACAGGCGGCTCGACAGGCCCCCGCCCAGCACGTGGTTCAGGACGGCCAACGACCAGCGCCGCTCGTCGAAGCGTGATACCGAGCGCGTGCCGAGCACCAGGTGGGCCTGCTCGGTCGGCCGCCGAACCACCACTAGGGGCTCGACGGGCAGGGACGGACCCTGGCGAGCGGGTGCCTCTCCGCCGCGCAGGTCGCCGAAGCGCCGCTCGACCGCCTCGGCTACTTGCTCGTGCACGAAGTCCCCCGCCACCGAGACCACCATGTTTCCCGGGCGGTAGTGATGCTCGAAGAATGCTCGGATCGTATCGGGGCCCAGATCGCCCACGCTCTGGGGCGTGCCCAGGGTGTCGCGGCCGAGTGGGTGTTGTGGGAACAGCGCACTCTGCCAGCGTTCACCGGCCAAATCGGACGGCTCGTCGGCATGCATGAGGATCTCGTCGAGGATGACGCTGCGCTCGGCGTCGACGTCGGCCGCGCGCAGCGCCGGCGAGCGCATGATGTCGGTCAGGATGTCCAGGCCCAGTGGCAGGTGCTCGGCCAGCAGCCGGATGTAGAACGCCGTGTACTCCTTGGTGGTGAAGGCATTGCAGTCACCACCGACGGCGTCGAGCTCCTCGGCGATCGCCGCCGCGGAGCGCTCCGGGGTCCCCTTGAACAGCAGGTGCTCGAGAAAGTGCGAAGCGCCGGCCAGCGCGTCCTCCTCGTCGCGCGAGCCGGTGCCTACCCAGATGCCGATAGCCACCGACCGAACGTCCGCCATCGGCTCGGTGACGAGACGGATCCCGCTCGGAAGGGCCTCGGTCCGGATCGCCGAGGTGAATGCTCGGAGGCTCAACGCCGCCGCGACCGGGGACGTGAGCGGCGCCGATCAGCGTCGCCCTCCGGTCGCCCGCCGGACCCGGCCGACGGTGCTGCACCCGGACCGAGGTCGCCGAGCTCGGCGACCAACTCGGCCTCGAAGGCGTCCTCGAACGACACGGTTGGTGCGCCGTTGGGGGCCGCAGGACGCGGCCCACTGCGCTCGCCGTTGGACCGGGGTCGGGCGTCGATCTCTCCGTCGCCTTCGCCCACCTCGTCGGGAACGTTGGCCAGGGACAGGGAGACCTTCCCCTGGGGGTCGATGTCGTCGACTCGCACCTCGATAGCCTGTCCGAGCGTCAGCACGTCCTCGACCTGCCCAACTCGCTTCCCTCCAGCCAGCGGCGAAAGCTTCGAGATGTGCAACAGGCCGTCACGCCCGGGTAGGACGCTGACGAACGCACCGAACTTGGTGACGTTCACCACCCGCCCCGCATAGATGGCGCCGACCTCGGCGCTCGGAGGGTCGAGGATCAGCGAGATCCGCCGGCGGGCCTCTTCGACGGCCGCGCCGTCCTTGGCGCCGATGGTCACCGTCCCGACCATGCCATCGTCGTCAACCGCGATATCGGCGCCCGTCTCCTGCTGCAAGGTGTTGATGACCTTGCCCTTGGGGCCGATGACCTCACCGATCTTGTCGATCGGGATCTCCATCGAGACGATCTTCGGTGCGCTCGCCGCAACCTCGCTGCGCGGCTCGGCAATGGCGCCCGCCATTACCGCGAGGATCGTCAAGCGGGCCTCCTTGGCCTGCAGAAGCGCCCGGGCGAGCACGTCGGCGGGAAGGCCGTCGATCTTCGTGTCGAGCTGCAGGGCGGTCACCGCGTCGGCCGTACCGGCCACCTTGAAGTCCATGTCGCCGAAGGCGTCCTCGGATCCGAGGATGTCGGTCAGGGTCACGTACGTGCCGCCCTCGTAGACCAGGCCCATCGCGATGCCGGCCACCGGCGCCTTGATCGGCACACCGGCCGCCATCAACGACAGCGTCGAACCGCAAACCGACGCCATCGATGTTGACCCGTTGGAGGCGAGAACGTCGGACACCAGACGCAAGGTGTAGGGGAACTCCTCCTGGCTCGGGACCACCGGCAGCAGGGCCCGCTCGGCCAACAGGCCGTGGCCGATCTCACGACGCCGGGGACCTCGCATGAAGCCGGTCTCGCCGGTGGAGAACGGCGGGAAGTTGTAATGGTGCATGTAGCGCTTGTGCTCGTCGGGTCCGATGGTGTCGAGCAGCTGGTTCATCCGCGGCATCCCCAGGGTCGTCACGTTCAGCACCTGGGTCTCGCCCCGCTCGAAGAGCGCGGAGCCGTGGGCCGTGGGGAGGAGGTCGACCTCGGCTGAGAGGGGACGGATGTCCGCAATGCCGCGACCATCGACGCGCAGCCCGTCCTCGACGATGCGCTGGCGCACCAGCTTCTTGGTCAAGGAGCGGACCGCGGCCTTGATCTCCCGCTCGCGGTCGGGGAATTCACCGGCGAGCGCGTTCACCACGGTCGCCGTGGCCTCGTCGATCGCCGCGTTGCGCTCGGCCTTTCCGGTCAGCAGGTTCGCCTTGCCGAGCGGCTCGGCACCGACCTGCTCCACTCGCTGCCACACGTCGTCCTGATAGTCGGCGAAGGTGCTGAACTCGATGGGGACGATGGGGCCGTCACGCTCGACCGCCGCCGCGACCAGCGCACGCTGGAGCTCGATGGACTCGCGGATCCAAGTCTTCGCCGCCTCGAGGCCCTCGGCTAGGACCTCTTCGGTCACCTTGGGCGCACCCGCTTCGTAGAGGCTCCACGACTTCTCGGTTCCACCGGCCTCGACCATCATGATGGCGATTTCGGCGTCGGGCCCTTCGGAGAGCGCCCGACCGGCAACCACGAGCTCGAAGGTCGACTCGTCGCCCGCCTGGTAGGTCGGGTGCGGAATCCACGTCCCCTCGGCGCTGTAGGCGATCCGCACAGCGCCGATGGGCCCCTCGAAGGGGATGCCCGACATCATGAGCGCCGCGGAGGCGGCGTTGATGGCCAGCACGTCGTGCGGGTTCTGCTGGTCGGCCCCGACGACCGTGCCCACCACGTGGACTTCGTTGCGGAAGCCCTTTGGGAACGAGGGACGTAGCGGTCGGTCGATCAGGCGGCAGGTCAAGATGGCCTGGTCGCTGGCCCGACCCTCGCGGCGAAAGAACGACCCGGGAATCTTGCCGGCCGCGTAGGCCCGCTCCTCGATGTCGACGGTGAGCGGGAAGAAGTCGGTGCCTTCGCGCACCGAGCGCGCTGCGGTCGCGGTGGCGAGCACCACGGTGTCGCCAATGCGGCCAAGCACGGCGCCATCGGCAAGCTTGGCGAGCTTCCCGGTCTCAAAGCTCAAGCTTCGGTCGGTCCCGCTGATCGGGCTAGATACGGAGATGGCCTCGGCCATAGTGCTCCTTGGGTTGGGGGCGCTCATCGCCGGTTCCCAGTGGTCGACCACCCCGCCCGGCCCTGAGCCAGCCCTGGCGGACGGAAGGGTTCTCGGTGGGTGACCGGCGACTGGCAGCCGACTGACTCGGCGCCCGTCTGTGTGTTTGCTCCTGCGGTGTTGCTGTCTTTCGTTCTCGTCTGGACGCTTCGTTTCGATGGTCCGTGCGCCGTCCGCTCCTCATGCGATCGCCCGGCCGGGAGGCCGGGCGATCTGGCTGGTGAACCCTTAGCGACGGATGCCGAGCCGGCTGATGATCGACCGGTACCGCTCGACATCGTTGTTCCGTACGTAATCGAGCAGTCGTCGCCGTCGTCCGATGAGCCGCATCAGGCCCCGACGGGTGTGATGGTCGCCCTTGTGCACCCGAAGGTGATCGGTGAGGTGGGTGATGCGTTCGGTGAGGATCGCGATCTGTACCTCGGGCGAACCGGTGTCGCTCTCGTGGAGCCGATACTCGGTGATGGTTGCCTGCTTGTCGGGCATGTACGGAGAAACCTCTGGGCTGTCGTCGGTGCACGGTAGGTGCGGTGCCACGTCGGGCACCCGGACCGCCGTCGCACTTCGGGCGGCCCACCTCTATGCAGACCGGGGGCCTCCCCAGTCACGTCAAGCCTAGCAGTCGGGGGTGGAGCGGGGGGGCCCGGGGGACGCCACGGCGGCGAACCCCATCAGGGGGTGCGCGCGGCGCTCAGCACCTGTCGGGCACGGTCCACGTCGCGCCCCATCTGGGCCACCAGAGCCTCCACCGTGTCGAAACGGGCGTCCTCGCGTAGACGCTCGACAAAGGACACCCGAGCCGGTTCGCCGTAGAGGTCGCCCGAAAAGTCCAACAGGTGGACCTCCAACACCGCCGCCCCCTCTTCATAGAAGGTCCGGCGCCGACCGATGGAGATGGCCGCCGGGTGAGCCGACACGTCCGGGCGCTCGTACCAGCCGGCGTAGATGCCCTCCCCTGGCACCGCCATACCCTCGGGGAGGTCGATGTTGGCCGTCGGGTAGCCCAAGGTCGAGCCACCCCGGCCGTCGCCACGCGCCACGACGCCCCGGAGTTGATGCGGGCGGCCGAGGAGCAACGCCGCCTGCGCAACGTCCCCTGCCGCCACCAGCTCGCGGATGCGAGTCGAGGACACCGCGCTCCCCGCCGCGCCCGTCAGTCGCACCCCGGCCACCGAAAACCCCGAGGTCGCCCCGAGGTCGCTCAGCACCTCGACGTTGCCCTTGCGACCGTGGCCGAAGTGGAAGTCCTCCCCAACCACCACCAAGCGGGCGCCGAGGTCACCCACCAGCACCTCGCTCACGAACTCTTCGGCCGTCTCGTTGGCCCTCGCCAGATCGAAGGGGACCACGAGCGTCCGGTCGATGCCGCACTCTGCGAGCAGCTCGAGCTTTTGGTCGAGATCGGTCAGGAGCACCGGCGCCGAGTCCGGACGCACGACGGTCGCCGGATGCCGATCGAACGTGACCACGGCCGTCGCCAACCCCTGCGCCGCGGCACGGCCCCGCAGGTCGGCGAGCAGGGCGCGGTGCCCGAGGTGGACTCCGTCATAGGCGCCGATCGTGACCGCCGCCCCACCCGGCGGCGGTGCGCACTCGTCGGGACCCACGACCTCCATCAATCGCAGGTTAGCCCCCGTGGTCCGCTGGCTCGGACCTTTGGCTCGGACCTTTGGCTCGGCCCTTGTCGTTCGGCCTTCCTCGGGCATGGGCATCGCAGGGGTTGACAGGATAAGTTAGGCTGCCCTAACTTTTAAGGGTGAAGTGCCGGGGGCAGTTGGTCGGGAGACGGTGCATCGGAGGACGGGTTGTCGGACGACAAGTTCGCTGGCGTTCTGGCCGAGCCGGGCTGGTGGGGTTGGCCGCATTGGCGGTCAGTGCCGGGCTGTTCAGTGCCTGCGGGTCGGGGGGATCCCCTCAGGCGACCGCCGCCGTCACACAGACCTGTCAACAAGTGAGCGCGGTGCTGAGCGACGGGCCGGACCCCGACGCCGACCCCGTTGGCTACGCGGAGGCCCAGATCCTGCCCCTGGGACAAATCCACACGACTGACACGGGACTCGAGGGCGCCATCGACGGCCTGGCCACTGCCTACCAACAGTTCGTCAGCACCAACGGATCGAAGACCGCCAAACACGCGGTCAACCGGGCTTCCACCAAGGTCGACGCCTTCTGCCCAGGAGCGACGTCATGAGATCGAGGTGGATCTGGCGTCACACCGCAGCCCTGGCGGCAGTGACCGTGGCGGCAGGGCTGCTGACGCTGGGCGGGGGTTCGGTCGCGTCGGCGTCGGGTCAGTCGATCACGCTCTACAGCGGGCAGCACGAGCAGACGACCGACGCACTGGTGACTGGGTTCGAGAAGGCGACCGGCATCACGGTCAACGTGCGCAACGACGACGAGGACACTCTCGCCGACGAGATCGTCACCGAGGGCGCACACTCGCCGGCGGACGTCATCTACACCGAGAACTCGCCCGCCCTCGAATACCTCCAGTCCAAGGGTCTGCTGGCCAAGGTGAAGGCGTCGACGCTCGCCCATACGCCCAGCCAGTACAACTCGCCCAGAGGCGATTGGGTGGGCGTGTCGGCCCGGGTGAGCGTGCTTATCTACAACCCGCACCTGATCGCCAAGAGCCAGCTCCCCACCTCGGTGCTACAGCTGGCCAATCCGCAGTACAAGGGCAAGCTGGCGTTCGCCGCCGGCGAGACCGACTTCCAGCCGATCGTGACCTCGGTGGTCCACACCTATGGACAAACGGCTGCGCTCCACTGGCTCGAAGGGATCAAGACCAACGCCAGCGGGCATACCTACCCGGACAACGAGACGATCGCCGACGAAGTGAATCGAGGGGCGGTGGCCTTCGGTGTCGTCAACCAGTACTACTGGTACCGCATGCAGGCCGAGCTCGGCGCTTCCAATGTCGACGCAAAGATCACCTACTTCGCCCCACATGACCCGGGCTACGTCCTCGACGTCTCCCCCGCCGGGATCCTCAAGTCCTCCACACATCAGGCCGCGGCGCAGGAGTTCTTAGCCTTCCTCGTCTCGAAGAAGGGGCAAGAGATCATCGCCCATTCGATCAGCTACGAGTACCCCATCGCTTCGGGGGTACAGACCGCGCAACCCGAAACACCCTTTGGCCAACTCCAACCCAACTCGATCACCATCGCGCAGCTGGGCGATGGCTCGACGGCGATCGCCTTGCTCAAAGAGGCCGGGTTGTTGTGACCCGCTCCAGGCGCCGACGCCGTGACGCTCTGGGCGCCTGGCCACGGGAGTTCTGATGGCAACGCGCCTCGTCGACCGATCCCCCGAACTCGACGAGGTTGTCCGCGGCCGCCGGACCCATCCGCCCTTGGCGCTCCTCGCCGCGAGCGTGGTCGTGGCCCTCGTGCTGTTGGCGCCGCTCGTCTTCTTGCTGATCGAGGCACACGGAGCTGGCGTCGCCACCGTGTGGCATCTCATCTGGCGTTCCCTCACCAAGAGCCTGTTGTGGAACACGATCCGGCTGACGGTGGTCGTGACCGCGCTCTGCGCAGTGATCGGCACCCTGGCGGCGTGGTGCGTCGAGCGCACCGATCTGCCCGGCCGACGGATCTGGGCGGTGCTGGTCGTCATCCCGTTCGCGATCCCCGACTTCGTGGTGAGCTTCGGCTGGGCGTCGCTGTCCACCTGGGTCGAGGGGTTCCGAGGTGCGGTGCTGGTCATGACCCTCGCCGTCTACCCGTTGGTCTATTTGCCCGTAGCCGCCAGCCTGCGCAGCGCCGACCCCGGCCAAGAGGAGGCCTCTCGTAGCCTTGGGCTGGGACCCGTTCGGACTTTCTTCCGGGTGACGATCGGGCAGGCCAAAGGGGCCATCCTGGGCGGCTGCGTGCTGGTGGCGTTGGCGCTGCTGGCCGAGTACGGAGCCTTTGAGATCCTCGGGTACCAGACCTTCACCACCGAGATCTTCACTGAGTTCCAGGTGTCCTTCAACATCCCCACGGCATGCGGTCTGTCGCTGGTGCTCGTCGTGCTCAGCATCCTCGTCCTCGGCGGCGACACCTTGTCCCGGGGCAAAGGGCGCGTCGTGCGCACGGGTCCACTCGCCCAGCGCTCGGTCACCCGCCACCACCTGGGCCGCGCCACCATTCCGGTCCTCGGCGGATTCGTGGCGCTCGTCGGCCTGGCCCTCGGCGTGCCCATCGGTGCCAGCCTGTACTGGATGTTCGAGGGAGGCGCCCACACGCTCGGCGGCGTCTCGATCGTCGACGCCGGCTGGCACACCGCCCTCTACAGCGGCGTCGCGGCGGCCGCCGCGACGCTCTTGGCGCTGCCCGTCGCCCTGCTCGCCGTGCGCTACGGCGGACGAGTTGGGCGGATGCTCGAGCGGAGCACCTACCTGGTCCTCGCCATGCCGGGCCTCGTGATCGCCCTGGCCCTCAGCTACTTCACCGTGCGCTACGCGGACAGTTTCGCGTACCAAAGCGCCCCGCTCCTGATCGCTGCTTACACCATCTTGTTCTTCCCCCTCGCGCTGGTGGGAGTGCGGGCGTCGGTGGCCTACGCCCCTGTCAGCCTCGAGGAGATCGCCCGGTCGCTTGGCGAAGGACGATTCCGGGTGTTCCGGCGGGTGACCCTCCCCCTGGTCGGACCGGGGCTCGCCGCCTCGTTCTGCCTCGTCTTCCTCGCCGCGGTGACCGAACTCACGGCCACCCTCATCTTGGTGCCGACGGGCGTCCAGACCCTGGCCACCCAATTCTGGGCGTACCAGCAGAACCTCTCCTACGGGCAGGCTGCTCCGTTCGCCCTGGTGATCATGGCCATCGCCGCCGGACCGAGTTACGTGCTGGCCCGCTACTTCGACCGGTTGCCGACCCGGGCGACCCAAACTCCCTAAGCGGCTAAGGTGACGTCTCAACCGGAAGCCTCCATTCCGGTTGGGAGGAAAGGCCATGGCGGAGACGCGGACCCATTACGCCGTGACGTTCAGTGTGCTGGCCGTGGCCGCCTTGGCGTTCAGCCTTCTCCAGTCGCTGGTGCTCCCGGCCATTCCTGCACTCGAGAAGGCGCTGCACACCTCGGCGACCGGCGCCAGCTGGCTGCTCACCGCCTATCTCCTGAGCGCGGCGATCGCCACACCGATCGTGGGCCGGGTGGGCGACATGGTCGGCAAGGAGAAGAGCCTCGTCGTCGTGCTCGTCATCCTTTCGGTCGGCACGCTGCTGAGCGCCCTCGCCTCCACGTTGCCAGTGATGCTGGTCGGCCGGGTCATCCAAGGTGCAGGAGGCGCCGTCTTCCCTCTGGCCTTCGGCATCATCCGCGACGAGTTCCCCGCCGCCCGGGTCTCCACCGGCATCGGGATCATCTCGTCGATCCTGGGCATCGGGGCCGGGCTCGGCATCGTGCTGGCCGGTCCCATCATCGAGCACCTCTCCTACCACTGGCTCTTCTGGTTCCCCCTGATGATCACCTTGCCGGCCACCATCGCCACCTTCATCTTCGTACCCGAGTCGCCGGTCCGATCCCCAGGTCGGGTCAACTGGCTGGGCGCCGCCTTCATGTCCGGCTGGCTGGTCACCGGGCTCCTGGCCCTCTCCGAGGGCCCCAACTGGGGCTGGACTGACTCCACGGTGCTGCTCTTGTTCGGGGCCACCGTGGTGCTCATCGTCCTGTGGGCCTGGTCCGAGGTCCACTCTGACTCCCCGGTGGTCGATATGAAGATGATGCGCATCCCGGCCGTCTGGGCGACCAATCTGGCCGCCCTGCTCTTCGGCTTCGGGATGTACGCCATGTTCATCACGGTGCCCCAGTTCGTCCAGACCCCGACCCACGTGGGCTACGGGTTCGGCGCATCGGTGACCCAGTCCGGACTCTTCTTGGCGCCGTTCGCCCTCGCCATGTTGTTGGTGGCGCCGTTCACCGGGCGACTGGCGCGTCCGTTCGGATCCAAACCGCTCCTCATCGTCGGCGCCCTCTTTTCGGCTGGCGCTTACGGGCTCCTCGCCCTTTCCCATAGTCACTCGTGGAGCTTCTACGTGGCCTCGGGGCTGTTGGGGATCGGCGTGGGCCTAGGCTTCGCCGCCATGGCCAACCTCATCGTCGGAGCCGTCCCATTGAACCAGACGGGGGTCGCGACGGGGATGAACACCAACATCCGCAGCATCGGCGGGGCCCTCGGCAGCGCCATCGCCACCAGCGTCGTGGTGAGCAGCCTGCTACCGAACGGGTACCCCGAGGAGCACGGGTACGTGACGGCCTTCGTGATCTGTGGCGCTTCACTCGTCGTCGCCGCACTGGCCGCCGTCAAGATCCCGAGCAGCGCGGATCGGACGGTCGCGGTGTCGCACCCCGCCCTGCTCGGGGAAGCCGAGGTCTTCGTCGGACCGAGCGCGTACGTGCCCGACGTCGGGTCGTGACTGGCGTCGGGCCGACGGCGCGGCCGCTGCGTCGTGACGCCGAGGAGAACCTTGCCCGAATCTTGACGGCTGCTAGCGACGTATTCGCCGAGCACGGGTACGAGGCATCGATGGAACAGATAGCCGACCAGGCGGCCGTGGGCATCGGAACGCTCTACCGTCGCTTCCCCAACAAGGCAGCCCTCGTCAACGCCGTCGTGCAGACGGCCACCCAACGGACCCAGCAGATCGCACGGACCGTGCTGGCCGACACACCGAGCGGAGAAGGCGTGTTCGAGTTCCTACGCCGATGCGTGGCCGCGCCATCGTGTTGGCGGGTCATCACCTCGCGGGCCCCGGGCATCGGTGAGACGCCACGCTCGGGTATCTCCCAGGTCGCTCCGCTCGTCGAGCAGCTGCTCGAGAACGCACGACGGGCCGGGACCGTCCGCCATGACGTGGTGTTTGCCGATCTCGCGGTTGTGCTGATGTCGGTTCGGGCAGTCGCTGACTTCTTCGATCCCCAGGTGCAACACACCTCCGCCCGCTATCTCGAACTGGTCATGGGTGGGCTCCGACCCGACGGCACCTCCTGGGTCACTCCACCGATGACCATTGGGCAACTCGGTTCGGTGCTGACCGAGAGCGCGCAGCCGCTCGGTGGCGTGCCAGATGCCGTCGCGAGCCACCGGTAGTCACCCCAGAAGGCTCCCGGCCGAGGC
Organism: uncultured Acidimicrobiaceae bacterium; assembly: GCA_963794215.1. GTDB lineage: Bacteria > Actinomycetota > Acidimicrobiia > Acidimicrobiales > RAAP-2 > DATKRB01. The sequence continues at coordinate 1,228,236 of CAWCCQ010000001.1, forward strand.
CGCAGTCCCAATGTGCGCGAATTGCACACCGAGAGTTTGCCAACTCGTCGGACCCTTTTCGCAGCCAGTTCATCGACGCTCGTAAGGTTCACAGCCCATGTTGGGTCGTGACGACGAAACCGCCTCTCCGACCGCGCACAGAAGCCCGAACTGGCCGGTCCTGTCTCGGCGGAGACGGTGTGGCTGGAGCAGACCCTGGCCGCAGCGCGAGCGAACACGACCGTCGACTGGATCGTCGGTCCAGATGCACCAGTGTGCCCTCTCGTCGTCCACCGACAACGGGTGCGACGCCGCCATCCGTCAGGCGTGGGTACCGCTCTTCGACCAGTACCAGGTAGACCTCGTCGTGAAGGGTCACGACCACGACTACGAACGCTCGTTTCCGGTCCGTGGCTTCACGGCCGACCTTGGAACGTTCACCTGGAGCGGGGTGGGGACCGGGCCGGGCCGGGCCGGGCCGGGCCGGGCCGGGCCGGGCCGGGCCGGGGGGCACAGTGACGCAAGCCTCGGGGAATGTGAGCCTGCCTTCGACCAAGGGCCCGATGGTGAACACGTTCACCCCGAACGTGGTCACCGATGACGAAACCAATCCGTTCGATACCACGCAGGGCACCGTGTATCTCGTGCTCGGTGGCGGCACCAATAAGCGTGACAACGCGTATGGCGCCGACGTGGCCAACGTGACCACCTTCACTCAGATCCGCACGGGCATCAAACCCACATCTGACGCCACCGAGCCAGCCGCCTGGTCGGCCAAGACCGATACGAACGACGCCCACGGCATCGCGTACTTCGCGGTCAATCCTGGCGACCCTGGGACAACACGACGATCAGCGTGACCTATTACCGCGCCCCGACCCAGACGAGCGGCTCGCCCGCGTACAGCGTGCGAGAGTCGTTCGAACTGGCCCGTCCTCGCAGCGACAACCCGCCCGTCGACACCCCGGAGTTCCCGCTGCGCGCCATCACAGTCGGCGGGATTTCCCACGCGAGAGGGGCAGTGCTGATCGAGCAACGGCGATGGAGCTCGAGAGCGGCGCATCCCGGAGGCGGCGCAGGCGCCTGAGTCCTCGGAGCCCTGACCACATGTCGATCACAGCTCCCCTACTCGCCGCTTCTCAGCAACATGCTACCGATCGCGTCCAATGTTTCGTCTGAGACTCCAGCCGCCAATGCCCACTGCCGTCCGCCACCGTGGTGACCGTGGAGCACATCGAGGAAGATTTCCATGGTCCTCGCCTCGACGCCGAAAATCTGCGGTGCTTCGATCATCCGTTTGGCGGTGTCGGGATCGATGCGTTGGCGCGCACGAATGAGGTCCATTCGGCTGGCCGTCAGCACATAGTCCTCGATGATCACGTCCCGCTCCACCCCCAAGATGTCGAGCGTCAGGGCGGCCAGCACCCCGGTGCGGTCCTTGCCCGCAGCACAATGAAAGACGAGCGGATAGCTCGACGGATCACCGACCGCACCGAGAGCCGGGACCAACGCGACTCGCGCGGTATCCAGCCACTGCACGTACACATCGGCAAGGTCAACGTCGGCCAGGGGCGTCTGGGCTGCTTCCTCCCTCACCCGCTCCTGGATCACTGAGAGATGAAGGTATCTCACCGGCTCCTTCTCCAAGAGGCCGCGGCCCGTCTGGTCCACTTCGCGGGCAGTGCGCAGGTCGATGACACACTTGAGTCCGATCTCCCGAAGCGCGCGCAGGTCCGATTCGGTCAGCGCGTGAAGCGTGTCGCTACGAAACAGCCGGCCCCACCGGGTGACGCGTCCGTCGGTCGTCGGGTACCCACCCATGTCCCTGAAGTTGTAGGCACCAACGAGGGGTAGGAGACGCGGCCCGGGATCAATCCGCAGTTCGTTTGGCATACCCGCATCATCGTCGGTTCCTCGGCTGCTGACGCTCACACAGCCCCGAAACCGACGTGTTTTCAGATGATTTCACCCGAGGGTAACTCACAGGTCACCTTCTCGACACTCTCGTCCAGAGGATCACCCCGCGGACCTGTCACCGCGGAGGGTTCATCGAACTGTTACACGCAGAACGCCCGAAAGTGGACCGGCTCCTCTAATCTGTAGGAGCCGGTCCCGGATGGCTCACCCCCCCGATGCCACCCGGGACCGGCGTGTTGGTGTTGGCGGTGCAGGGGCCGCATCTCACCCATACCCACAGGCGGAAGGGGAACAAAGTGACCGATGAATCGCGCGCCGACCCTGCCCGGTGCTTCCATCTGACCATCCACCTCGCCACGAGCCGCGCCACCCGCTGCCGGGCGCCCGTGCAGTGGCAAGGGGTCATCCGCACGACCGATGGCGAGGCCCATCGGGTGGCGTCCTGCGCCGTCCACGTGGACCACCTCGAAGGTCACAGACCGCTCCCTACGTGCCTCAACACCCTGGACCAGGCGGCCGAGCGGGTCGTCGTGTTCTCCGAGCACAACTAACTCGGCATCACAGGGCACCACGGCTCACCTCGGCTACATCTTGATTACCCAGATCCCGGCCCGACACCGGAGCCCATCGAGGAGCAGCCAGCACTTCTCGATCGCCCACCGGTTGAACCTCGATTCGTCGATCGTGGGGATAGGGTTCCTCGTGACTGGCATCCAGCGAATCGAATGAAAGCGGGTACGGGCATGGGTGATCGCGACTCGACGTGGAGCATCTGGTCTGTCCTTATCGGAGTCAGCGATGTCGACCACTCATCGGCGTTCTACCAGGACGTCATGAGTGTCCACGAGGTGTTCCGCGAAGGCGAGATGGTCATTCTCGGTCCGGACCAGGCAGGGTCATTCACGTTGGCCTTGCGACAAGAGTACGGCGCTCATCCCGGACAGCACACCCTGGGCCTCCGCTCGCTCACCTGCGACGTAGGGTCGGCTCCTGAACTCGATCGAGTAGAGCAACGCCTCCGGGCCCTCGATGCATTTCGGGATCGTCAGAGCCGTGACGAAACGACGAGCATCGAGGTGGTCTACGGGCTTGACCCAGACCGCTTGCCACTCACGTTCTTGGCGCACAAACCAGGCAGCGTCCTGTCGGAGGGCACCTATCGCCGGGCGTTGCCCATGTTCTATGCCGTGGACCTCTAGCAGGGCGGTGGCGCACCGCCCGGTCTGATCCGCCCGTTCCTGACGACGGTGCTTGCGGGTGGAGGACCTTCATCGTCCCGCCCGACAGGCTGGAGTAACCGAGCGTTCCGACAAAGCCGGATGCAGGAAGAAGAACGGCGCCACTGACGGTTCGAAGACGGTTCGGCTGATTCCGCACGGATGGCACCGCCGCCAACTACCGCGTGAATCGTCGGCGGGTCTTTGAGCGACGGGATGCAAGGCGGGAACGAGACTACTGTCCCTGCGTAGAAGCGGACCGAGCCGTTGCCACCCTCTTCGCGCTCCATTACCCAGCTGGAATGGCCATAGGCCGAGGGTGCAGCTCGGCGTTTCTACGTGTCGCAGATACCCCAAGCCTGGTACGTCAGTTCCGTGCAAATCGAGGACTGGAAGGCGACCAGGCTCGCCGCTCGCTCACGCCCTTTCCACGACAGGTTCAGTGGGATCCGCGAGAAAGGGGAAACGCACCGCGGACTCGTTCGGCGCGAATCACCCCGATTACGTAGGAGAATCGTCCAATGGCGTAGGCGTCGGATGGACTGCTGTTGGGTCGCCCGTCACTGCCGCCAAAGCCGACTGATCAACGCGGACAAGCCGCTGGCCGTGCCATTCATCCGGAGCGTGACGAGAAGATGACCCAGCGGTGAACTTAGGGTGATCTTCAGGCCGTGTGGCGCAATTCGAGCTCTGAGCAGGCCGCTGGCTCCAATACACTCGATGGTCATGAGGCACTGGCGCGATGAGGCGCTCAGGCTGCACGAGCCGTTCACTGATACGTAGATCTTCGACATCGACGCGAGGGCACACCTGAAGTTCGATGGGAACTACTGATGATCACGCGGATCGGAGCCCGATGCCGCCGGGTTGGCACCCAGATCCTGCGGGCGGGGGGCTGCGCTTTTGGGACGGGCAGGGCTGGACAAGGTATACCTACATCACCCCAACGCCTGATCTCACCGGTTCGGCGAGCGCGCGCCGCAGGCGCCGCCGACGGTGGGGTCTGGGTAGCTTGGCCGTCGCCGCTGCTCTGACCGCAGCTCTCCTCGCCAGACCCACTGGCAACTCGACCGGCCAGCACAACTACGTGCTCCAGCCAGTGCCGAGGGCAGTGTCCGACGGATCGCTGGCAAGCGGCGCCATGGCGCCAACCTCGGTCAGAGCTTCCAGATCCCAATCAGGAAAGCTTTCTTCGACTAAGCCGGGTGGCTCCTCGACGTTGTCGTCTTCTTCGGGCAACCGCGGCGACGTCAGCAACCCGTCGGTCTCGGCGAGCCAATCGATCTCCGGGTCGGGTGGTTCCCTCACGGGTTCCGATGGGACAGCCCAGTCCATCGCCAGTCCCGGAGCGGGCAACGCAAGCTCCACTACCACGTCCCAACCGAATCAGGGAACGGGAAATTCCGCCACCACATCACAACCGAGTAGCGCGGCAGCGACCACCACCACAACTTCGCAATCGCGCGGAACTTCGACGGCCGCCGCACCTTCCCAAGGCGCTTCGTCGACGACGACCACGACCTCACAACAGCGCGCTACGTCGACGACGGCCACAACTTCACCGCGCGCACCCTCGACCACCACACCCTTGCCGAGCGCGACGACGACCACGACCCAAGCGGTGACGACTGGTGGATCAGATTGCGCCAGCACTGTTGGCGCCCCCAGTTACGTGGGCTCGACATGGACCAGCAACGAGATGACCACCAATGACCACTTCGCGAGCTTGGCGAATTGGAACTACGGCTATGCGGACGACAACTCATCGGGGCCCAATGGCGGCTACGAGCCGTGGGGCGCCTCGGGTTCAGGGCCGTACTTCGGAAGCACGATGTGGGCCCCGGACCATCCGGCCGTGCTTGACTACGACCTACCCGGCAATGTCTCCCAAACTACGGGACAGGTTGATGCCGACTTGTTCGGCACCTACGCGCCACAGACGTTCGAGCCCTCCGGTTGCGGGCTCACGATCACGGCAACGTATACAGGCAATCGGACGTGGAACACTGTGCCCTACGGCTCCCTGACTGCGGGGTGGACGAGCGGTGTGGTCAATACGTACAACAAGGTCAGTTTCCCGACCAACGGTAGAACCGAGATCTACGTCCAGATCAAGGCGAAGATGATGGGGTCGCCCGGAGACGACAACGGGGCGTGGGACGGCCTCTGGTTCCTCGGTCAGGGGAACGAAGATCGGGAGATCGACCTCGAAGAAACGGGCATCTGCGGAGATGCGACCAACCTGATCTGCTCGCATCTCCAGACTCCGCCGACGTTGGTAGACGACGTGTCGTTGCCCTACGACCTGACGTCGGGGTACCACCTGTACGGCATTGATCTCAACACCGTGACCGGAGTCGTTACGTTCTATATGGACAACGTCGAGGTGGGGACGGCGAGCCTGAACCAACCGGGGCCGTATTTCCTGCTCATCGACGGAGCGGTTTCATCCGGACTGTACTTTCCGGCCCCAACCAGCAATTCTACGATGACGATGAGCGTCGCCGAGGTCGAGGTCTATCAGCGCTGAAGCGGCCCTGGCGAACTTGGGTTTCACTCGGTTCGGTTCGCTCGATCCGCTCTTCGGCGTGGCTTCGGCTCGGGGCCAAGACGGCGCCTCTACGACGACCTTGGATTTGACGACACCGCGATGAGCTGCAACGGACCATGCACCCTCTCAAGGCAGCTCCGAGATACCGTTGGCTTGAATCGCGGTTTCGAGTCGAAATGACGATCAGGAATCGGCGATCGAGCTCGTTGTCTCACTAATGTGGAGGACCAGGGAGTGGCGCCGGACGAGTTGACGGTCGAACGGTTGAGCCGTGCTGTTCGCCTGTTCGAATTTCTTGCCCGCGTCCAAGACATCCGATCTCATTTGCCTCCGGCCCGTACGTACGGGCCGGAGGACAAGGTTCTGTGGCTCCGCACGCTGCCAATCGATTCGAGTGTCCTGCTGCCCGATCGCGCCGGTGCCACCGGTTCGGCAGGTGCCATCCTGTCGATCCATCGCGTTGCCACTACTCCGCCTCCAGTCCCGCCGCCGGCCGTCGCCGGCCGTTTGACCAACGGGTTCGACGACCCACTGCGACCCCCAATTCTGACGGACCGGGCGGACATCCCCGAAACGCCTGGACCGTTCGTGGGACCCAGGACCGTCCCCGAAGCAGAGGTGATCGACTCGGTCGACACCCCGGTACAGCGACCGACCGAGAACGGCTTCACCGTGGAGTACGGGCGGTGGATGGTGGCGTGGTCGGCGTGGGCCACCAAAGAGCTTCGCATGCAGCCCGCTCGAGCCGCCTATGCCCAGCTGCTCGAGATGCGGTCGGCACAGCTGTCCGATCCGGAGGAACTCGAGGTTGTTTGCGGGAGCGGTTATCTCGATTGGGGTCGCGACGACTCGGTGATCCAACGACACGTGTTCGTTGCGCGCGTCGTGATCGATCTCGACGACCTCGACGGGTCGCTCACCGTTCGCTTCACCGATCCGTCCGTCGCGTTGAGCGTCGAAATGGACATGCTCGACCCGGACATCGACGTGGACGACGAGTGGATAGAGGATTTCCGGGAAGCAGCGCGGCAGACGGCGACCCCGCTACTCGATCCGGTCGCTGTCTCCGAACTCGGGGCCCGGCTCGCCGGCCATCTCGACCCTAGGGGCCGGTACGTGGATGACGAGATCCCACCTGAGGCCGGAGCAGAGCCGGTCATCTCGTTCGCGCCGGCGTTGATCCTGCGAAGGCGCGCCCGGTCCGGTCTCGTTCAGGCCTTCGGCTCGATGGTCCAGCAGATGGCCCAGGGGCGTCGTTTCCCCGAAGGCCTCGTGTCCTTGATCGATCGTCGCCACCAGCCGGATCCCGCCTTGGTCTGGAGCGGGGACGACGGGGCGCTGGTGGATGTCGACGGAGTCTCCTTCTCGCCCTTCCCAATGACCGACACGCAGTTGGAGGTGCTGCGGAACGTCGATCGATCGTGGCAGGTCGACACCGAGTGGCCCGACGACGGGCCCCGGACACGAACTGCAGCTGCCCTCATCTCCCATCTCCTTGCTCAAGGCAAGCGCGTGCTCATGACTGCCCGGTCTGACGGGGCGTTGACTGGGATCCGCGACGAGCTTCCCGAAGCGATGAAGTCGCTGTCGTTCGCAATGGTGAACGCCGACGGCGACAACATCGAGGAATTGGCGTCCGCGATCGAGCGGATCGCCGAATCTGTTCGAGACTTCGACCCCGACGCGAGTGACGTCGAGATACGCGGACACTTGCAGGCGATCGACCTGCTCGGCCAGCAGCGGTCCTCCGCTCTCAGCCTGCTCGACGAGGCGCGCCTCGACGAGCTGCGGACACGGCAACTACCCCTGCGCAAGGGGACGCTAGCGGCAATCGCATCGGTCTACGAGGAGTTACGCCCGACCAACGGCTGGATCCTCGACTTCGTGCACGTCGCACCGGACTCCGAGGTCCCACTCGGCAATGCGCAGATCGTCGAGCTGCGGAACCTCGACCGCCATCGTTCTCCCACCGATGACGAGGTGGAGTCTCGCCAGGAGCTCATCGCCCCATCCAGCCTGATCGAACCAAACGCCTTCGCTGACCTGGTAAGAGCGGAGCTCGACCTCCGGGAGCGGTGTCAACAAGGGTTCGACGACGTATACGGCCAACCCTATATAGGTGGGCTGTCTCGAGTTTCGGGCGATGTGCTCGGACAGTTCCGGGCCAGCTTCATGTGGGCGTGGAACGAGATCACCGCTCTGTCCCAAGAGCCAGTCCGCTGGTCAGCTCCGATCCTCCTCGACGTCCTCCAGAACGGTGCCACGCCGTGGCAGGAGCGGCGCGATCGCATGGCCGAGCTCATCGGCTCGATCGCTTCCTCCGACCTTGCTCTCGGCGTGGCGGTTCAAGAGGGGGAGGATCTCCAATCGTTGGTGAACATGGCGACATCGCTCCGCGCCTACCTGACAAAAGGCCATCCGATCACCATTGACGCCAACAGCCAGCCGATCCTGAGGGGATTCGCGAACAGGAACCTCCGCACAGTGGAGCGCCTCTTCGGTGCCGTCAAGGTCGGCGGGTATCCACCCGTGTCGGTGGCGATGGTGGACCACTTCCTGGCCTACGCGAGGGTCGAAGAGGTCCTCAATCGTTTGGACCAATTGTGGACGGACAGTTTGGCGGCGACAAAAGGGAGCGATCAGAGTCAGCGACTCCACTCGCACAGCACACGGCTACAGGTTCTCGTTTGGATCCTCGCCCTCAAGACACTCGTGGACCAGATGGACAGTGCCCTTGCTTCGATCGGCATTCCACCGATTGACTGGACCGATCAGGGCGAGATACGCAAGGTTCAGTTGGTCTTTCAATTGCTCGACGCCAGGGCCGAGCTCTGGTCGGTGAGCGGGCAGTTCTCGAGGCTCGAGCACTCGCTGAAGGCGGTGACCGAAATGCCCGACGTCGCCCGGTGTGTCACGGATCTCGAAGGAGCCGTGCTCCACCGCGACATCGACGGCTACCGCATGGCCTCGGAGCGTCTCACTCAGCTCCTCGAGATCCGGACGCCAAGCGAGCGCCGCAACGTGCTGAGCGTCCCCCTCCAACGATGTGCCCCGATTCTCGCCGCCCGGATCCGCGATCACCCCGAAGACCCCAGCTGGGATCACTGGTTGCCCGGGTTCGAGGAGGCGTGGCAATGGGCGGTCGTCGGCGCGTGGTTGTCCGGCCAGGAGCCGCTCGACGTCCCGCTGATCGAGAGCCAGCTCGCCACCATCGGACGGGAGATCCATGGACAGGTGGGCGAACTGGCGTCGTGGCGGGCCTGGCAGCACGTCAACGACCCACTCCGGATGACGCCCGAGGCGCGCGCTGACCTGGATCGATTCAGCTCGCTGGCACCCCGAGTAGCTACCGACCCGGACGTGCGGCCCGCCAGGCGAGTAGACGTCCGGGAGGCGCTCGACCGGTGCCGGACGACGATCCCGTCATGGATCATGCCGGTCTATCGGATCGCGGAGCAGCTCGAGATCGCCCCGAACCTCTTCGATGTGGCCGTGGTCATCGACGTGTCGCAAGGCAGCCTGGAATGGGCGATTCTCCAGTACCTGGCGCCAAAGCTAGTCGTCATCGGCGACCGGTAACCTTAGCCCGAACCTTTCACTAATCCCTGTTGTGAAGTCCGTTCTGTCGTTTGATGAGCAGCATGGTCGCCTGCGAGGCCATGGTTGATTGGGACGGGGCCACTGTGACGGCCCCTCGAGGCGTCTGAGTGCGTTGGAGGCGTCCACGTCTGATCGATGGGCGTGCTCGATCAGCCCGTGCCCCGTGAGCAGGGGAACGATGGAACGCTCTCAGGCGCTGGACCAGTGCGGCAGTCGGGTGAAGGCCGCGACGAGGTCGTCCGCCCAGGGCCAACCGTCTGCGATACGCAAGGTGGTGCGCCGCGCCGAGCGCACCAGCACGCCCGCTGTGTGCAAGAGCGTGTAGCGCAGTCGCTTGGGCTCGGCCCGGGCCAGCTCGCCCTCGAGGCAGAGCCCCTTCATCCAGACCAACAGGTCGCCGGCGATCAGGATCAAGGCAAGCCAGGCGGCGTTGATGGCGAAGCTGGCCGAGGGCAGGTTGGCCAACCCGGTGTCCTTGGCGTCGCAGATCCGGCGTTCGCAGCGCCCCCGGCCTCGATAGAGGGCGTCGAGGAAGCAGACGTCGTCTTCTTGGTGGTCGGTGATGAAGACCAAGTAGCGGAAGCCCTCGACATCGCTGAAGGTGAGTTGAGCTCCTGGATGAGGCAGCTCGCGCCGGACGATCATCCGGATACCCTCTCCCCACAGCGACAGGTCCACCCGGTCGGTGATCTCGGCCACCTCTCCGGACTCGCGCTCGTCGGTGCCGTCGCCCGAGATGGCTTGCCGCCAGCGCTTTTTGGGGATCTTGGTCACCACGGCCGCGATGTCCGCACTGAGTTTGTGGCCAACGATGAAGCGGACGCCTCGCGCGTACAGGCCTCGGTGAAGGTGTGTGAGCAACCAGCCGTGTCCGTCCGGGCGATCACCTCGCAGTGCTTTGGATCGACGGGCAGCTGGGCCAGGGCGTCGTCAAGCACGATGACGTGATCATCTGCATTGCCCGGCGCGGCGTTGCCCGGCCGCAGTCGTGCGGCCAGGGGCTCACCGGTGGCGTCGAGGAAGGCCATGAGCGGGGAGAAGCCGAACCCGTGCTTGTAATTCGGGGCCGCCCCCTCTTTGTCCGAATGCGCACCGACCAGCGTGGCGTCGAGATCGATCACGTAGAATCCCGGATCGAGGCCGGCCGCCCAGGCCTGTGCCCGCGCCGTGGCCCGCGCCGAGGCGATGCGTTCGAGAGCCGCCGCGTCGACGGCCTCGAGGGTCCGCCAGGTTGTCGGCACTGAAGCCACCTCGCCGAAGAGCCCCGGCTGGTCGGCCAGCACCCGCAGATCGCTGATGGCGGTCGCCCCGTCCGCTATGGCCACGGCCAGATCGACCAGCACCTGGCCCCGGTCATGGCCCCGTCGGCGCCTCTTGGTCGGCGCCATGGCCGCCGAAAGCCCTTGCCGTAATCCCAGCTCGTCGGCCAGTTCGCACAATAGTCGCGCCCCCGCATGGGCGGCGACACCCTTGCCGCCGGAGGTCACCACAAGGTTGGGTCGGCCCGCATTACGCTTCATCTCGGAAGTGCCCTCCTGGTTTGGATCCTGTTGGCTTCGCAATCAACAGTTTCCTTCGCCACGAGGGCTTCTCCGCGTCAATACGGCAGGAACGTCGGGCTTTTTACTGCAAGGTCCGGGTTAAGGTCGACGCCCTGGCGCCACTCCTCCTCTCATGGCTCGGCACAACCATCACAGCAGGCCCCTGCTTCCCCGGGCCTAGTCGCCCACAAGGACCCTCGCGCCTTGCCCTCGCTGACGAAGGTGGCCACACTGACGGTGGGCACCCACCGAGTGTTCGCATCGCCAGGAATCGAACCGTTACCGAGACAGGAGCCAGGGATGGTTACCCATGACCTCGCCGTAGACCTGGACCAGTTCATCGTCGACAACAGCGACGAGGAGCCGATCCTGTGCTGGCGAGATGGTACCGAGGTCGACACCTGGAAGGAGGGCTATCCCTACGACCGGCGCCTCAAGCGTGACGAGTACGAGATCGAGAAGCGGCAGCTGCAGATCGAGCTGCTCAAACTTCAGAACTGGGCCAAGGACGTGGGCGAGCAGATCATCCTCGTGTTCGAAGGCCGCGACGCGGCCGGGAAGGGGGGCACCATCAAGCGTTTCATGGAGCACCTCAACCCCCGAGGCGCCCGGGTGGTGGCCCTGGAGAAACCCAATCCCCGAGAGACGACCCAGTGGTACTTCCAACGGTACGTCGCCCACCTCCCCTCGGCCGGTGAGATCGTGCTCTTCGACCGCTCCTGGTACAACCGTGCCGGGGTCGAACGCGTCATGGGTTACTGCACCGATGAGCAGTACCAAGAGTTCCTCATTCAGGCACCCCTCTTTGAGCAGATGCTGGTGCGCGACCACATCCGCCTCTTCAAGTTCTGGTTCTCGGTGTCACAGGGCGAGCAACATACCCGCTTTCTGATCCGCCGGATCGACCCGGTCAGAAGGTGGAAGCTCTCCCCGACCGACGTGGCGTCGTTGTCGCACTGGGATGACTACACCAAGGCCAAGGAGCAAATGTTCGCCGCCACCGATACCGACAATGCCCCCTGGACGGTGGTCAAGAGCAACGACAAGCGCCGGGGCCGCCTCAACGCGATGCGGTTCGTCTTGGCGTCCATCGACTACGCGGACAAGGACGACGACATCGTGGGCACCCCGGACCCCCTCATCGTCGGGCGAGCCGCTTCGGTCTACGAGCTCGGCGAGCGTGCGACACCCGGCCGGCACTGAGGAGCCGCCCGTAGCACCTCCATCCAGACAGCCGTTGCCCCCTGCGCCGGTGTCCCGGCGAGAAGCCCAACAGCCGTCAGGGGACCAAATCGTCGACGGTGTCTGTCTGAGATACGCCGAGGGTCATCCACTCTGCCCGAGCGGCGAGCCATCTGAGTTGTACCGGATTGCCACCGAGCTGAGCCGGAACCTCGCTCGACTCCGACGGCTCCGAGGCTGGAACTTGGAGCCTGAACACGGCGACCGTGTCGCCCTCTGAAGTGAGGCGCCACTTCACGAGCTCCCAGCCCGCTTCGAGGCAGGTCTTTACCTCGACGCTGCCCTCGTCACCGCGGTGTTCACGATAGCCATGAGGCACGAGGCGCACCCGGTAGCGATAGGCCATGCCGACGCAGCCCATAGGCAGGGAGAATACGTCTCAGGCGTGAGGTTTGTCGAGAGCCAAGTTTGCAGAACTCGGCGAACCCCCCAAAGGGAGCTGGCTCTGCAAGGTCTCGTCGACCGATCGCCTCCCCGCCACCCCGGGGCTGCGACCCCGCGGCAATGAGACGAACCGAAGAGATAACCTCCCGGCCACCCTCCGGTAATCTGGCCGGCGAGCCTCGTTGTTAGGGTGGAGCTCGGGCGCACCCCCACAGGCCGCCAGGAGACGGAAGACGATGCTCGGTCGCACCAAGAAATCGGAGGCCCAAGCGTCCCCCGCGTCTGACCCGAGCCGCAAGACGGCCCCCCGGCCGATGGACCCCGTACTCGAAGCCCTCGATCCTGACCGTGAACGCCCGACCGACGTCGTGGTCTCTGACGAGCTGAAGCTCAGCTTCGGGACCAAGACGATCCTGGCGGGCATCGACATGAGCTTCCGTCGAGGCACGATCACCGCGCTGATCGGCCCGACCGGTTCGGGGAAGTCGACCTTCCTGCGGACCCTCAACCGCCTGAACGATCGGGTCGTCGGCTTCAAGTACGAGGGTGACGTAACACTCGATGGCGTGAGCATCTGGTCACCCCACGAGGACCTGCTCACCCTGCGAAGAAGAATGGGGATGCTGTTCCAGCGGCCCAACCCCTTCCCCATGTCGATCAAGGACAACGTCGTGGCCGGGGTCAAGGCCCACCGGATTGCCAAGGGCAAGCAGCTCGACGTCGTCGCCGAGACTCGGCTGCGCGAGGTGGGGCTCTGGGATGCCGTGAAGGACCGTCTCGGTGACTCGCCCTATCGGCTCTCGGGCGGCCAACAACAACTGCTCTGCCTGGCTCGGGCTCTCGCGGTCGGACCCGAAGTCCTCCTGCTCGACGAGCCGACCTCCTCGCTCGACCCGATCTCAACCGAGTCGGTCGAAGAGCTCATCCGTCAGATGACCCCAGCACTCACGCTCATCGTGGTCACCCATAACCTCGGCCAGGCCCGACGGGTGTCGCACAACACCATGTTCTTCTACGACGGCCACCTGGTCGAACACGGGGAGACTGAGCAGATGTTCGAGCATCCGCGCGAGACGCACACCGAGCGATACGTCAACGGCCGCATGGGTTGAGGGTGCCGGGCGACGCCGATCGCTCACCCGTCGCCCTCGGCTTCGATCAAGAGGACCGCCGCCATTGCGTCTAGTCTCGCGGGCGAGACCCCGGCCGCCAGGGCCCATTCGCGGGCTCCTCCATGACGCTGGTCAAGCCCATCAAGGAAGCCTTCCATGGTGGCAGCCTCGACCGCGAACGCTCGCGCGGGAAGGTCGTTGATCGTGCGGCCGTCGGGATCGTCACGGAAGATTCGCCCCAGGATCGCTTCGATGCGAGTCGCCGTGATCAGGTAGTCCTCGACGATGGTGGTGCGCGCAACCCCTAGGATGTCAAGCACGAGCGCCGCCAACACCCCAGTTCGATCCTTGCCGGCCGAACAATGAAAGACGAGCGGATAGCTCATTGGGTCCCCGACCATGGTGAGCGCTTCGGCCAGAGCGCTCCGACCGATGTCGAGGTACCAAAGGTACCGATTCGCCAAATTGTCATCGGTGGGTGCCGGAATGCCGCGGCTCTCTCCGCTGTCCTCGTCGATCACCGACGCATGAAGGTACGTCAGACGCTCAGCCTCCAAGCGTCCCCGGCCTCGGCGCGCCACCTCGCTCGCCATCCGGAGATCGATGACGCTCTTCAGTCCGATCCCTCGGAGGTCCTCCAGATCAGACTCGGTCAGCTCGTGCAGGCTATCGCTCCGGAAGAGCCGCTTCCAACGGGTACGCCGACCATCCACAGTCGAGTAGCCACCGAGGTCACGAAAGTTGGACGCACCGACCAGCGGCAAGAGGCGTTCGCGGGGTTCCACTCGATCACTATGCCTGTTCTTTTGCGGGAGCGTTGGGCGCCGACCCGGCCGATGGAAGGGAGTGGGCGAGTGTTCGTAACGTCACGTCGTCTCGTCGGGCGGGACAAACCCGACACCGCTAAGCGTCGTGCCGTCGATCGAGACCTCCGTCGGCCGTCCGGTAGTGGGGTCGACAACCCGCAACGGCACCGCGATACCCAGACGATGGGCTCTGTCGAGAAGTTCACGCGCCTGCTTGGGATTCGTCCCCGGAACAAGCTCGATCAGTTGGGGGTGCGCCACGTTCTGCGCGTAGATCAGGAACTGGGTGGGCCGCACCACTAGTCAGCGTAGGGCCCGGTGGGGCCCTAACCGTGGATGGAGCCCTCAGACCGGCCAGACCGGCCAGACCGGCCATGAGAAGTCGTCCACGGCGACGCTCAACCAACGCCACCACTCCCATCGGGGCGCGCAGTGCGTCCACTCTTCTCGTGCAGCGTCCCAACGAAAAGAGCGCCGACACTCATCCTTGGACGACGTCCTCAGCCCCGGGGTTTGACACTGGGCGAGAAATCCATTGCCCCGCTGGGATAACTCGACGCGAAGGACCCCGGGGCACTGGACGGTCGGACACGCGACAACGTGGTCAGTCATTCGACTCCCACCACATCCCCTGCTCGCGCACGCGACGTCGCCTCGGTCCTTTCCGTTCCCACTCCTCTCGCGCCGCATCCCATCGGTACTCCGTCCCACACTCGTCTCGGGGTGACCACGCCTCTTTGGCTTCGCACCAAGCGATGAACCCGTCGACCCCTCGAACGAGGTCTTAGCGAAGGACTCCATGGCAGCTCGTGAGAGGACAGCTCACCTCCTGGCGGGTCATCGCCCCGCGGCTCGCAAGAGTCGATTCACCGAGGCACCGGTCTTGCGGTAGATGAGTCGCCGTACGTGGCGCCTCCCGTAGGAGGCTGACACCCTTCGTTGGGCAACAGCGTTTGGCTGCACCGGGACCCCGCCTGCGCGGAGCGCCTTATGCCGCGCCATCGGCCCTTCGATCGCTGACACGTCTACAGCTGCCGCCGGAGGGATTCCCTCGTTGCCGATGGTCCACATTGACCACAACGACAGTGAAGCACGCCGAGGTAACCCGAAGGTGAACGGGGCGTGGCAACATCGGAATTTCGGTCCGAGTCTGGTTCCAAACCCGATGGGCACCGCCCCCGGGCGTCAGCTTACTGGCAGGGCACTCGTGTCTTGCCATCCAAGTTGGTGTCGAACAGCGTGCCATCAAAGCCCGCAGCATTGTCCGACGCGCAGAACGAACCCGGGGAGGCCGGCGTGTACTCGGCGTTGAAGATTGCCTTGTGCCCGATGAAATCGCCCAAGTCAGAGCAAGTGTCGTACTGATTGCACTGCTCGGTGATCACGGCGTCGGCGAGCGGGAACATGGCGTCCGAGAACGACGGATTGCCGACGTCATCGGGGTTCTTGATGAACCAGGCCATTCCGAGCGAATGGATGTAGTCGGCGACTTGGGTCAAGTAGGACTCCACATCAGCTTGGGAGATGGTGAAACCGGTGTCGTACTGCCATATCTCGTCGTTGTCCGTCTCGACGGCGTCGAAGCCCTTGGCTGCACAGTCCGAGACCATGGACTTGATGATCTCCAGCGTGCTCGGGGCGTTGACATTGAGGTAGTACTCAGGCCAGCCCTGTTGGGCAGCTCCGAGGTCGCCGTCGGATTGCAATTGGACAAAATACGTCTGAGATTGTCCCTCTTCGGCGGCACTGTAGTAGTTGCCCGCGGTGCCGACCTCGATGTAACAGATGACACGGTCGCCCAACGCGTGGAGGGCGGAGACGGTCGAGGCCGGATTGTCAAAGGCGTCGATGTCATACACGGTCGGATCAGTTGCCGGCGGTGTGTCCCCGTTGAACGCCGCGTCGTCAAGACCCAAGTCCGTGGCGCTGGTCACGTCAAAGGCGTGATCGAGCTCCCATTGCCACTCGGTCGGAGAGGTGCTGGGAACCCACCATGACCCGCCTGGCGCCGGGGCTACTGGGTCGGTCGTGCCCGTTGGAGGAGGCGGATCCGGCTGAGTCGTCGATGTCGTCGTCGATGTCGATGTCGATGTCGATGTCGACGTCGTGGACGTCGATGATGTCGAGCCAGTGCCCGCTGTGGGACCACCGGCATGCCACGACATGCCCGAGCACATCAACCTGCGATCCGAACGGTCCCTGTCCAAGGTCAAGAGGTGGCCGCCCGAACACGTCACGTTGGCCGACTGGCCCGGACCGAGAGCCACATTGGTCGCTGGCGTGTCGGCGGCGAATGCGCCGACTCCCACGAACACCGAGCCGATCGTGAGCACCAGGGCGTAGGGGATAAGCCGTCTCATTGCCGTGGTCCTCCTCGGACTGCCTCATGAGCACGATGGGCGTTCGGCCCACGATTATCTGTTCCTGTGAAAGGCACGGAGCCTGCAAGGAGAGGGTTCGCCTTGGCCGATTGACCCTCACCGTCATCGACTACCGGAAGGAGCCTATTCTCCGGTCCCCTACGTACGTCCTGGCTCGCACCCTCTCAACGGGCACGCACCGCCTCACCCTAGGGTGCCGTTTGGCGCGGGACAATCACCTTTTGTGTCGCTTGAGCCCGCAAATTAACTTAGCGAAACCCTCTAGATCCCGTGTCGACGCCAGCAAGCGGGAGAACACCATGAACGACCGAACAACTCTGCATGAACTACGGAACAGTTACGTGACAAGTACGCGAACAAATCTCCCGGACGCACCCTGCCGAATCGGGCCGCAGCGGCTGGATCTGAGGGCACCGTCACCAATGTGAGAGCATCCACGAATGTGGAAGACGATACGCCCTCCTCATCGGGCTCCGGCTCGCCGACCGAACGACGGCGAGCCCCACGCTCTCCGCTCATCTTTCGCACTGACGCTACCTTTCCTCCCCTGGCGGACAGTCCTCTCGCAGCACAACAGTGGTGCCAGGACGCCTTTCGCGAGTGGGGCGTGACCCGTGACGTCTCCGCGGTCTTGACCGTGTGTGAAGACCTCGTGCGCTTCGCCACGAGTTACGGAAGCGGCGAGATTCGCGTGCAACTGAGCAGCGGACCGGGACGGATTACGATTGGCGTGACTCGACGGGGGCTGCGCGCCGGGCAACGCCTCCCCGAGACGGCCCGAAGGACCTTGGCACGGGTTGCCGAAACAGCTACGAGCTGGGGGGCCCGAGTCGAGGGCGGGGACTCAGGGACGGTGTGGGCGGAGGTGCTCCACAGTCGTTGAGCACACAAAGGCGCGCCGACCTGGAACATTTCAGCCAACGCCCAGCCAGACTGACCGCGGTCGCGAGTTCTACAGCGCTGGTCACCAAAGGACTCTTGCACTTTGGACCTTTCCCTTGTGCGCCCTCGTGGCTTGAGTACTGGACCTGACTCCGAGGAAACCTCATGGGTGGCCGCTCTCGCGCAACCAGTACATCGGGGCGACTACGCCTCTCGGCGCGTCAACGCTCACTTCTCCGAACGTCCTCGCCCCGCCGTAGATCCTTTTCGCGCAGAGGCCCTTCAATGCCTCCCGGAAGTCCTCGTCGTCGAGCACCCCCTCACGATGACCTCGTTGCCCTCCATGGTGCTTCTCGGTGCTTCATGAACGTCGCTCGGCTGCGCTTCGCGCGCGTTGCTCGGGACAGCTGAAGGCAAGCGTTGCGGGCTCGGCGCTCGGTTCGGCCACCGTCACGGTTCCACTCTGGACACACAGCGGAACAACGTGGAGGCTGCGCACCCCCCCGTTCTCGTAGCCGACGGCTGGGGGCGTGAACGCCGCATAGGCCATCCAAGTCTGGCCGTCAGCGTCTTGGAAGGCCGATGCGCCGCCAGGCCCTGCCACCTCTGGGGTGGAGGAGCTAATCGGCCCGAAGCCAGGCTCGACGCATGGACCGAACGGACCACTGCAGATCGCATGGCCCGTTGCATACGAGGCGTTGTCGTAATTCCCACCGGAGAAGAGCAGATCGTCGTAGCCGTCTTTTCACGAACATGAAGGGGTTCTCGACGGTCGACTCCCACCCTTGATCGGGGCTAAGGAGCGCTGCCGGTGCCGCACTGAGCGACGCCCTGGTCGGAGTTACCACCTTCGGCGCGGCCCACAACGTGGGGCTGAGACCGTCAGACTTCCAGGTCAGATAAAGATGCCGGTCCGTGTCCGCGAAGGCACCGGGGTCGATGGAGCCCCCCAAGGTCGGATGGCAGACCACAGGTGCGAGATTGTGGTCGGTGTAGGGGCCTGCGGGAGTGGAACTGGTCGCCACCCCGACGCACCGGACACCAAGGTGCGGGTCGTAGGCGGCATAGAAGAGATAGAAGGTGTCGCCCACCTCGATTGCCGAAGGCGCCCAGATCGTGAACAGGGGACTGACGACCGCCCATGACCTAGGTGCTGGCAGTGCGTCCGTCGTCTCGGCGTACGTCTGAGGCCACCAGGCAAGATTGGTTGTCGATATCTCCGAGATGTTGTTGGGTCCTGAGCTGGTCGAGAACGCATAGTAGGTGTCCCCAGTTTCCATGATGGACGAATCAGCGAAGTCAATCGGCGAGAGCGGACTCCGAAGCGTGACAACTGATCGGAAGCTGGTGCTTGACGCGGGTCCTGACCGGGCCTCGGCCCTGACTCCGAATACGACCACCACAGCGATCACGGCCACAACCACGGCGACACACTGTGCGGCTAGAATCGAAGACTTCTTTCGCGCTGGAATCTGCTGCCGCGATTGAGCGCGATCACGGAGTGCTCCCTTTCGCGGGCGAGACAATGCCAGGCTACGAAGAATGCGCCACGGCGAACAACCCATGTAATTCGGCCCGGCTACCCCGCGACTTAGCTCCTCTTACCCTTGCGAGATGGCTACCACTCTCGGGTATGGCTCGGCGAACCCGACGACAAGACCGTCGCATCCCACGGCGGTGAAATCGGTGCGAGAGTGCGCTGAGGGTGGCGCAGTTCGAAGTTCCAGGCACCGGTCCAAGCGCGCCCACGCCGAACCCTGAGCCACCGACGGAGCATCCTCTCCATGAGCGTCGACCGGTTGCATGCGCCCCCACGGACAGGGTCCGCTCACCATTGTGCCCGAGGCGTTCGCGCACACATCGGGCATTTGTCACGTCGATCACTCTCCCGCCACCTTGCTTGGCGGCTAAATCCGGCGAGCCAACGGGGCGACGGCGAACATCGCGCTTCGGTCACCCAAGTGCGCGAAGAGATCATTTTGTGTTCGAGCCACTGTCACCTCCCACTTGTTAGAACCGTCCTTATGAAGATCTCTTGGATGTCGCGGCACTTGCGGAAGCTGATCACGGCGGTCAGCGCCGTCCTCGTCGTCGGTTCGTCGATCGCCGGGCCGCTTGCTACCTCATCGTCGGCGTCGGGCCCCGGCCTCGACGGTCTTCCCACCGGCGCCATCCAGCACGTCTGGTTGATCATTCTGGAGAACAAGTCCTACGACGAGACCTTCACCGGGCTCAACAACAACTCGTACCTCTGGCAGACCCTGCCCTCCGAGGGCGTCTTGCTCAAGAACTACTACGGCACGGGACACTCGAGCATGGACAACTACATCTCCTTGGTCTCTGGGCAGGCGCCCGAAGAGGACACCCAGGAGGATTGCAGTGACGCCAACGTTCCCTTCGGATCCAACGCGAGCATCGTCACCACTGGCTCGGTTGGTGGCGCCACGCCGAACTGGAACTTTGGCCAGGTCAGCTCGCTGCTGAACGCCAGCCAGCCGAGCGGCGCGAACGCACCGATCGGCAGCGGCACGGTGACGAACGGCTGTACGTACCCGAGCGAGGCGCCGACGCTGTTCGACCAGTTCAACCTGGCCGGCGTGAGTTGGAAGGGCTACGCGCAGGACCTCGGCGGTGCTCAACCCATCGGATCGACCTCGTTCGTGAGCGACAGCGTGCCGGGTCGCGACGATGGCACGTGCGGTGCGCCGGGCTCCGCGACCGAGAACCCGATCAGCAACCCGACCTTCTTGAGCGGGGCGCACGGCTACCCCACGGCCAGCACTGCGGTGTCCTCCACGGCCACGAGCGGGACGACGACCTCGCTGACCGACAGCACCCAGTCGTGGACCACCAATCAGTACAAGGGTTACGAACTGCAGATCACCGGCGGTACCGGAGCGGGTGAGTTCGCGACGGTCAGCGCAAACACGGCAAGCACCCTGTCCTTCTCCGCATTGACCACCGCGCCTGATGAGACATCCACCTACACGCTCGGCATCCAGGACACCTCGAGCTTCACCTCGGCATCCCTCGAGGCGGGTACCGGAACCACGAACAACCCGCAGTACTCGGACCAGTACGTGGCCAAGCACTTCCCCTTCCCCTGGTTCGAGTCGCTGATCGGCGGCTACAACCCGAGCTCAGGCACCTCCGAGCCGGCGCTCACCGAACCCGACGCGGCGGCGGGCGGCGGGACCAACTGCGACGCCAACCACATCGCCAACCTCGACAATCCCAACAATGGGCTCGTGCACGACTTGCAGAGCAACACGGTGCCGGCCTTCAGCTGGATCACGCCGGACAACTGCAGCGACGCCCACGACACGACCTGCAAGGGCAACAACCTCTCAGGTGCCTTCGGCACAAACCCCAACGGCACCGTCAACCTGAACGACCCGATCTACAACCCGCCGGGTCTGCCAGCCTACGATCCCGAGGCGACCACGCCGAGGAACTACACCGGCGGCCTGTACGCGTCGGATCTCTTCCTCGCCTACTACATCCCGCTCATCGAGTCCTCGGCGGCTTACGCCCACGGCCTGATCGACGTCACCTTCGACGAGGGCGAGCCGTCCTTCACTTACTCGGGCAACAGCTTCAACAACGTTTTGACCTCGGGTCCCAACGGGCAGGGGACGACCTCCCCGCAGACGTCCCCGCCGGCTGACGCGCCGAGCTTCGGCTCGCCCACCAGCACCGCTCCGGGGGCGGACTCGATCTTCGGTGCCTATGGCATCTCGGCCGACGCCGCCGGCGAGAACATCGGCGGCACGAACGTGAGCGTCGAGCCCTACGGCCCCAACTCGACGCTCGGGACGAACGCGAGCGGCGACCAGCTCTATCCTGGCCCGGGCAACAACTCGTTCATCGACCGACCGCCCGTGTGCACTTCGACGAGCCCCGATACGCCGGCGGACTGTGTACCCGGCATCGCCGCGGCGGCTCGGGGACCAGCCCCGGGGCCCGCACCGATGGTTCTTCGGCCGGGGTCTCGGGCAGCTCGAGCTCCTCGATGATCACCGACAACTCGATCATCGGTGACGACACCGGCCGGGCGGTCACCTCCGTCACCGTCGGTGGCACGGCGATCGCCAGCGGTAGCCCCACGTACACTGCGGACTTCTCCAACGGTATCTACGTCGGGGAGGTGACCGACACCGGACCGCTCTTCCCGACCAGCAGCGGTGGCGCCACCGTGGCCGGGTCGTTCCAACTGGTGGACGACGCGGGGAACCCGGTGGACCCCCCGGGCTCCGTCTCGAGCGTCACCCTGAGCGCCGAAGGCGACCCAAACGACCTGCCTGCTGGCGACACCGCGGATCCGCTCTTCGACGCCACGGACTCGACTCCCGGAGGCGGCGACACGGGCAGCGTGCTCATCAGCCCCTACATCACGCCGGACACGTCGACGACCACCTACTACAACCACTACAGCTGGCTGCGCACGATGGAGGACCTCTTCGACGTCTCGAGCTGCAATGGCACGGCGGCCGACGTCACCCTCCCCGCGGGCACCGTCTGTGGTGGTCTCGACGGTCTGGGCCACATCGGTTACGCGGCCCAGACCAGCCTCGAGGACTTCGGCACCGACGTGTTCAGCGCACCGTCGGGCGACGGGTTCCAACCCATCACCCTGCCCGCCGAGACCCCCGAGGCGCCCATGGCGGTCGCACTGCCGGCGCTCGCGGGCATCATGCTCATGGGTGGGTTCCTCCTCGTCCGTCGTCGGCGGAGCCGGCTGAGCGTCCGATGACGACAGCCACCGCTCCGCCTGGGGGCGCTGTCTCTGTGAGCACCGTGGAAAGCGGGTCACCGAAACCCGGCTCTCGGGGCGCCCGCGCGCTGGTGATCGTGATGATCTTCGCTGTGTTTTTCGCGGCGCTCGGGTGGGGCATCGCCGGATTCGCCGACTCCTCAACGCACCCGAACACCTCGAACCCCGAGTCGTGGCTCCCCAAACAGCAGCTCGACCACCCGATCGACAAGACCCTGTTGGGAACCGTCACCAACCCAGCGCTCACCGTGGAGGGCGATTACGTCGAGGTGCGCATGGCGAGCTTTTCGGCGCTGGCGATCGTCACCGGACCGTTGGTCCCGGGGGAAGGTCTCTCGTATCAGGCCAACTTCACCACGTGCACTTGGACGATCTCCTTCTCCCACGTCGTCGGTCGGGTGCCCATTTCGGTAGCCGACTTCGACTCGATCGATCACACCGGAACGGTCTTCAAGCCCTACTTGGTTCCCGGACGGCCTCGGCTCCCCTCGGTCCTCTCAACTGGCCAGCGCCTCACGTTCGAGATCCGCTCGGTCATGCCGGTCGGGGAGGGATTGATGCGGTGGGCACCCGATGGCGATCACATCGTCGCCAAGTGGGACTACCAGGTCGAGAACGACTGAGTAGGACCCGTTGGACTCCTCCTCGTCGGATCCCACAGGGCCGTTTAGTACGCGAGTCAGTAAACGAATAGGAGCGAGCCATCGACGCCGGGGGCACCAGGGGGTCGCCGCCTCCCTCGCCCTGCTGCTCGCACTGAGCGTAAGCGGCGCGCTGCACGCGACACGTGCAGCCGCTGCGAGGGCCCGGGTAGTGGTGACGGCGCCCCGGGCGCTGGAGTCCCCCAAGACGTCGACCACCCAGGACACCCACTACCTCGCCGACGTGGCGAAGGCGGACCCGGCGCTCGCGTCCTATGTTCAGCAACAGGGCGACGTGGCGCTACGCGCCTTGCTCACCGACGGGGCGGCATTCTGCGCCTTCTTGCACCGTGGTGGTGGCATCGACGATGCCATGCTCTCGGTCGCCGCCGGCGCCAAGAGCGTGCAGTCCCAGACCCATCTCCCCTCGACCGTGACCACCTTCAACACTTTGGACGCAGTCGCCCTACTCACGCTCTGCCCCGCCGACCAGAAGCTGGTGCCGGCCTCGGTACGCTCCAAATTGCGTGCGCTCGGGACCTCACTGGCCAAGTAGCACGACATCACCCACGAGTATCGACGACGTTGCTGTTCACGCCGGTAGATCTCGGGCTGCGGGCCGAGCCGCTGCCGGTGGCCACAGCGACCGGTTGGTGCGGCCACCGGCTATTTGTCGGCACCGATCGGGCCGGACCTCCTACTGCTCCGTGGGGTCCCCGGCGAGCTTCGCCGCGGCGTTCTCCACCACCGTGCCGTCGAAGAAATTCTTGTTTAGGCGAGTGTGAAGCTTGGCCGGGTTCGCAAACACGAACTCGTAGAAGTCTGATTCGGTGATATGCCCGTCCTCGACGAGCTCATAGGCCTCGTTGAGGACCCCTCGCATGTCTGGCACGTCCCAGTGTCCGATGTCGGAGCTGAAGACGGCGCGCAGCCGCGCCCCGAAGGGATTGATCTTCTCGTTGAAGGCCCACACGTTAATCCGATCGTCGGCCTCACAGCCGAAGAAGAAGTTTGGAATGAACCTGTCACGGATCTGCTCGGCCCGTTCGATACCCGCCGCCGCATACTCATCAAGTTGCGATCGGTCCTCTTGATCGGGCGAACCCCAGAAACTTGTCTCCCCAAGTTCCTGGGCCTTGGCCAAGACCTTTCCGTCGGCGTACTGCAGGACCAATTCCTCGAAGAGCGCGTGATCAACGACCTCCGGGTCGTAGTTGAAGACATCATGCCCGTTTCGCTTCTCCCAATGGCCAACCAGATCGGCATACAGGTTGACCGCCCAGCCAACACCAGCCTCTAAGAAGCCAAACGACAGCTCGGGGAAACGTCTCGTCACGCCACCGAAAAAGAGAGCTTTGCAGAGTGCCTCCGACGAGGCGGCAAAATGACCTATGTGGTTGTACATGTAGTTAGACGGGCTATTGCGGCTATCCCAGTTCTGGCTGCCAGAGTGAAACGTCGGAGCAACCTTGAGATTCACACACGTCTGCCACAGAGGGTCATAGTCGAACTCGCTATCGAGCGCCAACTTGTCGACATACGTGGCGTAACGCGACACCTCGGGATGGAGCTCGGCGATCGCCGGAATCGGTCGACGGACTTGACCCGGAAACACGGCAACCTTGAAGCCAAGGTTCTTGACAGCGAACTCCAGCTCCTCGATCGCCTCCTCGGGAGTATGCCCTGGGATCACTGCCGCCGGCGTCATCACGTCCCGATGCGGGCCGTAGACTTCCGCGAGATACCGGTTGAACCCTCGGCACGCGGCACGCCGCTCCTCCTCCTCGGGAATACCGGCGAACCCAAAGCAGAACGTCGGGTACAAGATGGCGTAGTCGAGGCCAATCTCGTCCATCCGCTGCCGCAAGAGGCGAGGGAGCCGCGAGGTGGCGCTGTCGATCGTCAGCTTGGTCGGCTGAGCCCACCATGGAGGCCGCATGACCCGCCACCGCCGTCGGTCGGCGTCGCTGAGGTCACACCAATTGCCTGGAGATCCGTTGCTCTGCTCGCGAAGAGCGATCCTCATGTTGTTGTCGGCGTTGCCCAGCCGATCAGCGGCAGCAGGCGCGCCCTCCTCGCGCAGGTACTCGGCAACCAGGGGCAGGTACTCGAGGATATGAGCATCTGCGTCGACCACCGGGTGGTTGATGCGGTTATGGACGTCGGCTGACGGCAACGTATCGGTAACGGTCATTGGTTCTTCCTCTCCCACCTAATAGCTTGAAGAAATTCTCCCCGAAGCACCCCCACCGGTCGGAGCCAGCACGCCGAGCCGTTCGTGGAGCTGTTCACGCAGGGTGGCAAACACTTCGTGGTGCAACTCTCGAGGTTCGGACAAGGTGACCGGTTCGTCGTAGACCACCTTGCCGCGATCGAGCACGACGATCCGGTCCGAAAGCGTGATCGCCTCGTTGACGTCGTGGGTGACCAGCAGTACCGCCGGGTTATGGCGATCGCACAGGGCGCGGAGTAGGCCGTGCATAGTGATCCGGGTTAGCGCGTCGAGCGCTCCGAAGGGCTCATCGAGCAAGAGGAGATGGGGTTCGCGAATCAGGGCACGAGCCAAGGCGACGCGCTGGGCTTCTCCGCCCGACAGGGTAACCGGCCAGTCGTCCTCGTGGCTCGCCAGGTACACTTCGCCGAGGATGTCGCGAGCCTGGGCTCGCACGTGCTTTCCCTTCAAGCCGAGCACCACGTTGTCAAGCACGCGCGCCCACGGAAGCAGCCGTGCATCCTGAAAGACCACGGCCCGCCGCTCGGGCACCTCGATATAGCCCGCCACGTCTCGGTCGAACCCGTCAAGCGCCCGGAGTAGGGTGCTCTTGCCGGTCCCGCTCTTTCCCAGGACCGAGACGAACTCACCGGCCCGTAAATCCAGATCGATCCCGTCCAAGACGACGTGGTCACCGAAGTGCCGGCGGACGCCCCGAAGGCGCACGACCGTCTGGCGTTCGCCCGCCGGCGTCGACCACGACGGATCGGAAGTGGCCCCAGCTGCATCCAACGACTCGATCACCCCGTCCGGCGTCGAGGACCTGGTTCGGCTGCTCTTGGTCTTGGTGAGGTTCGTCACGTCGCTCCCAGTCCTCTCCGCCATGCCAATGCGCGCCGTTCGAGAGTGCGGACAAAGAAGTCCGAAAGCAGACCGAGGATGCCGTAGACAACCAGGCAGACCATGATCACGTTGGTCTCACCGTTCTGGCCGGCCTCGATGATCAGATAACCAATACCACTCGATGTGTTGACCTCTTCTCCGAAGATGAGCACCAACCAGGCCACGGCCAAGGCAAAGCGCAATCCAACGAGGAAATTCGGGAATGCTCCCGGAAGCACGACCCGTCGGATCAGCTGCCAGCGGCTGAGGCGCACACCATGCGCAAGCTCGACGAACCGTCGGTCGACACCACGATTACCGGCATACGTGTTGATATAGATGGGGATGGTCACGGCGAAGGCGATCATCACGATCTTCATTTGATCACCGATACCAAACCACACGATGAACAGCGACTGAAGGGCGATGACCGGCAAGGCGCGGACGATCTGCATCGGCCCGTCCACCAATGATTCTCCCAGTTGGGAGAGGCCCGAGACGAGTGAGATGGTGACACCAACCGCGAGGCCCAGTAGCAACCCCCAAAACACCCGCTGCAATGAGCTCCACAGGTTGCTCTGAAGCTCACCGTCGGCGATCAGGTGCTGACCCGTCGAAAACACGTTACCCGGTCCCGGTAAAATGGAGGGATCAAACACTCCGGTGGCTGACAGCACCTCCCAGATGACGATTACCAGAACGATCCCAGCGAGCCTTCGGAATCCGCTTTTGCGCAGGAACCCGAGACGGGCATTGCGTCCACTCAGCCTTGGCTCGAGATCAGCTTCCTCGGTCGATAGGACGGTGGTCGCGATGGCCATGACTACTCACTGTGCTCCTGCCTCGTGGGCGCTCGATCAACTGGTTTGGTGTCGGGCCATCGCCTAGAAGGCCTTTTGCTCCGACGCTTCCGCTCGAACAGGCGGTTGTAGTACGTCCCTCCAAACGGGCAGTGACACGACGGTGGACCGGTGCCAATCCACCGATCCACCGCCGCACTCACGCCCGCCCCTCCCCTTGAGGGGACGGTTAGCTCCCGACGAAGGGCTCACCCGAGATCCGCTCCGAGGGCTGGCCGTCAGGGCCGACGGGCACGTCACCTTCGAGGGTGACCCGGTAGAGCACCCGATCGAAATGATCTTCCACATCGCTCGGTGCCAAGTGGGCGGTTGACCGGTTGTCCCAGAAGGCGACGTCACCGGGCTGCCAACGGAACCGCACCGTGTACTGGGGCCGGGCTACCTCCTCGTAGAACAGCTCAAGTAGTCGCTGGCTCTGGCTTTTGGTAAGGCCGATGATCTCGCTGTCGTGCTTGGTGAAACTGGGGCTCACGTACAGCGCCCGCTCGCCGGTCTCGGGGTGCACCCGGACCAACGGGTGAATGGCCACCAATGCCTTGTTGTCGATCTGCTGGGCGTAACGGCTGTTCGAAGAACTGAACTGGCGCACCTGACCGAAACTGTGCTTGGCCCGAAGCCCATCGGCCAGCTGCTTGAGCGGTTGCGGCAGACCCTCGTATGCGGCCACCAGGTTGGTCCACTGAGTGTCACCGCCGTAGGGGGGCACGGTCTCAGCGCGCAGGATGGAACCGAACGGAGGGTTGACTAGAGCGGTCACGTCGGTGTGCCACCCATTGTCATAGGACACCTTCTTGCGTCCGAAGATCTTCTCGTACCGCCGGCTGTCGATCGGAAGGATCTCGGGGTACCCCTCTGGCGGCTCCTCCTCGAATGGATGGGCTGGCGTCACTTTCCCGAATCGCCGCGCGAACGCGACCTGCTCACCGTGGTCGATCGACTGGGCACGGAAGAAGACCACCTTGTATTGCAACAACGCCTGCCGGATACGGGCAACCACCGCATCGTCGAGGTCCGAGGCTAGTTCCACGCCGTAGATCTCGGCACCGATGTTTCCCGCTACCGGCCGCACGTCGAGCTCTGTGTCAACACTTGTCACGCTCACAGCACCTCCGCTCTTCCTAGTCCAATTGCTGTTGGAGCCAGGCTAACGGTGAATCCCTATGAAGTCACTCGGGTTTATGGTATTTGTGCATTCATTTGCACGACGGCCGTCGACAAATCGAAACCGCGCGAGCTATTCCCGGAGTGCTCGATCCGAACTTCGCCCGCGTGCGAGGAGAAAGACCGCGGGCTCGATTTGCCCTCAAGTCTGGGGATGAAGAGCGTCGCAGCCGACAAGTGCAAGAGTTGTGTTCCGGCCAGAATCGGGGCCCAGGTTCCACACCGACGCCCGTGGACTCCCCGACGAAGGAGAATGCCAGTTCGCCGAAGCCGTGTTCGGCGGACCAGCCCCGGATAGCCAGATTGAGGTTGCGCGCTCGGCCGCGGTGCGCCGCCGGGTGGACCTTGCGTTTTTCACCCCACACCCATGACTCCTTGTCGGCCACTACGACGTCGTCCTCCCAGCTGTCCCACAGCTTGGGGGTCACATCCATGAACTCGCCTGCACACTCGTAGCGCTCGGCGCGTGGCAGCAAGTCGTCGACCCGAAGCAGCGTGCCGCCTCGGGTGTGGCGGTGGTGACTACGTTCCAGCCGGCCTGGGCCTGCGCTGAGGTGGGTGTCCAGTGACGAGAAGAGGCGGGCGCAGGTGTAGGGCGAGTTGTAGGACATGGACGCTGTCGCAGTCAAACCGATGTGCTGCGTGGTGACCGCCAACACCGTGAGCAGAGTCAGCGGTTCAGTCACCGCGAGGGACGGCGACCCACGTCGCTCATCAACTCCCGTGCTATCGGCAAGGAAGAACGAGTCGAACTTTCCCCGCTCGGCAATCCGCGCCAACGTGACGAAGTGCCCCACCCTCGGTGCTGGCCAGCGGATCTCTTGGGCAACCGCCACGACGGCCCGTACTCATCAGGAACGCATTCAGACAGAGTTGACCGCTCATGCCGGGGCGCGCACCTCCACCACATCTGTGTAATCCCACGCGTCCCCCTTGATCGAATAGCTGCGCCCACCGTCCACTCCGGCGGGAATGTCGCCGGCGACAGTCACTCGATGAAGCCGGCGAGGCGGGCCGTCATAGTTGTCGACTCCGTAGTGCTGGGTGATCCGGTTGTCGAAGAGCACCAGCTGGTTGTTTGTTCGACCAGCGCCAGCGCATAATGTGCTCGGGTCGCACCACGTAGGACTGCAGCACACCCAGGATGTCACGCGACTCGTCGTGGGACAGCCCGATGATCCGCCGCGCGAAACCACCGATGAACAGCCCATGCTCGCCAGTCAGGGGTGCACCCGCACCACCGGGTGCGCGATCTCGTATTCGGTCGAGGTGAAGACCTTCCGGCGCTTCTGGGCCGTTTCGTCGTGGGTCTCCGGCGCCGCCGCCTCGTCAGAGCTATTGCTGTGCACCGACCAGCGTGTCCGCGAATCGGCGCAATACCTCAGGCAGTGCGCGATGGGCCGCACCGCTGTCGGCAATCAGCGTCTCGCCGCCGTAAGGCGGGATCACAAGGCTGCGCAGGGTGCTCACCTGCGGCGGGTTGACGACGAACGTCACGTCGGTGTGCCAGTGGTTGGCCTTTCCTCTCTCACTGTCGACGGGCAGCACGTGAGCCTCTCCCTCCAGCGAGGGTACCGTCGGGTGTGCATTGGTGAGTGGCCCGAACGAGCGGGCGAACCGCTGCTGGCCGACATCATCAAGGTCCACGTCGGAGAAGACGAGTGCCCGGTGCCGGTTCAGAGCCAAGCGCAGCGCCGCCTCGTCGCGGCGTCGAGCTCGACCGACAGGTCGACGCCGAACACCTCGGCACCGATGTTCGTTGTGACCTTGTAGATCTCGAGATCCGCGGCCGTTGCTGCGAGCGTGGTCAACGGAGATCCTCCTCAGCGCCCGGTTGATCGGGTGACTGTAACCGACTAAACCGATAAATCTAGTGGTTTAGTCGGGTATTAGCTGGCGGACAGCACCACTGCGGGGCGGATGCGGTCGGTCTCGGTGGCCTCGTAGACGGCGAGCAGCTCGCCGGCGTCGTTCACCACGGCCCACGGACCGGTACCGCGGGCTCCTAGCGGGACCCGGTCGAGTGGCAGTCCCCGGGCGACCAGCTCGGCCACCTCGGGATCGACCACGACATCGTCGAGATGGCGCAGGGCCTCGGCCGGTGGGAGCACCGCGTCAGGCCCGAGCACGTCCACGCGCAAGGCATCGGACTCGCCGAAGGGACCGATCGAGGTCCGCCGGAGGTTGCGAACGTGGGCGCCGCCACCCAGGGCCGCGCCGAGGTCGGCCGCGAGCACCCGTACATAGGTCCCTGCCGAGCACACCACCTCCGCTGCGAGCACGCCAGGCTCGGGTCCGTCGTCGAGATCGAAACGATGCACCTCGACCACCCGCGCCGCCCGGTCGACCTCGATGCCCTGGCGGGCGAGCTCGTGCAGGCGACGACCCCCCACCTTGATCGCCGAGACCATCGGCGGCACTTGCTCGACGCGGCCGGTGAGCCCCGTTGCGACACCTCGAGCATCGTCGAGGGTCACGCCGGACATGTCCCATCTGCCGGTCACCTCGCCCGAGGCATCTCGGGTGGTGGTCGCGGTGCCGAGGACGATCTCGACCGTGTAGGTCTTGGGCAGAGGGGTCAGGAATCGCAAGAGCCTCGTGGCCCGGCCCAGGCCCACCAACAACACCCCCGTGGCGTCGGGATCGAGCGTGCCGGCATGCCCGACTCGCCGTTGCCCGAAGATCCGGCGACAGCGGGCGACGACGTCGTGCGACGTCCATCCGGGCTCCTTGTCCACCACGACGACGCCCAGCTGCCCGCCCGGCGCCTGGGAGGTCATTGGGCCGACTCGCCCGCGCTCACCCGGGTTCCGCCGGGCGCCCAGTGCCGATCCGGCGCAGCACCTCTTCGACCCGTGCCCCGGCTGACACGGCGGGGTCTTCGGCGAACTGGAGCTTGGGCGTCCGCTTCGTCCGGATCTCGCGGCCGAGGTGGCGCTGGAGGTGCGGCAGGCGCTCTTCGAGCGCCTCGGTCGCCTCCGCGCCCAGCGTGCTCACGAAGACCCGAGCGCTGCGCAGGTCGGCGGAGGTGTCGACCGAGGTGATCGTGAGCAGGCGTAGCCGCTCGTCGGCGTCGGCAAGGCGTTCGAGTTCCTCGGCCAACACCTGGCGCAGGACCTCGTTGACACGCAGCGCCCGGGGGTAGGGTGCCGGCGTTCCCGTCCGCGACCCCTTGTGGCGACCGGTCGACATGGTGGGTGACCTCAGGTCCTCGGTATCTCGCGCTCCATGAACGTCTCGATCAGATCACCAGATCGAAGGTCTTGGTAGTCCGAGAGCCCAATTCCGCACTCGAACCCGGCCTGCACCTCGCGGGCGTCGTCCTTGAACCTTCGGAGCGACGTGATGGTGCCCCTCCAGATGATGACGCCCTCACGGAGGAAGCGCACCTTCGATCCGCGGGTGATCGTTCCGTCGAGCACCATGCAGCCGGCCACAGCCCCGACGCGCGGGATACGGAAGACCTGCCGCACCTCGGCCTCGCCCGTGACCACCTCTTCGAACTCGGGAGCGAGCATGCCCAGCATGGCCGCCTCGATGTCCTCGAGCAGCTTGTAGATGATCTCGTAAGCCCGGATCTCGACGTCGCCCGCTACGGCCATCTCGCGCGCCCGACGGTCAGGTCGGACGTTGAAGCCAATGATCGTGGCGTTCGACGCCTGCGCCAGCTGCACGTCGTTCTCAGTGATCCCACCGACACCCCGGCGCACGAAGCTGAGCTTGACATCGTCTCGTTCGAGCTTGCGCAAGCTCTCGGTCACTGCCTCGAGCGAGCCCTGCATGTCCGCCTTCAGCACCAGGTTCAACGTCGCCGTCTCACCGCGCTGAATCTGCTCGAACAAGTCCTCGAGCTTGGCCCCCGTCGCCGCCGAGGCCACGGGCAGATGCCCCGAAAGCCGGAATCGCTGCTCGCGCGCCTCGCCCAGCGTGCGGGCCGTCGAGAGATCCTTGGCACCGCGCAGCTCGTCGCCGGCCTGGGGCGGCTCGGAGAAGCCCAACACCTGCACGGGCATCGACGGAAGCGCTTCTTTGACGTGGTCGCCGTGGTCGTCGATGAGGGCCTTCACCTTCCCCCAGGCGGCGCCGGCGACCACCGGGTCCCCGACGCGCAGCGTGCCGTGCTGAACGATGACGGTTGCCACCGGACCTCGGCCTGCTTCGAGGTTGGCTTCGAGCACGGCACCACGAGCACGGCCCTCGGGGCTGGCTCGCAGTTCCTCCACCTCGGCAACCAGGGTGATCTGGTCCAGCAGCTCGTCGACACCCTCGCCGGTGAGCGCCGAAAGGCGCACGATGATGGTGTCCCCGCCCCACGCCTCGGGTACGAGCCCGCGCTCGGAGAGCTGTTGGAGCACCCGGTCGGGATTGGCATCGGGCCGGTCCATCTTGTTGACGGCCACGATGATCGGGACGTCGGCCGCGTTGGCGTGGTCGATGGCCTCCACTGTTTGGGGCATGACCCCGTCGTCGGCCGCGACCACGAGCACCACGATGTCGGTGACCTGGGCGCCCCGGGCCCGCATGGCGGTGAACGCCTCGTGGCCCGGTGTGTCGATGAACGTGATGAGCGCGTCGTTGTAGGTGACCTGGTAGGCGCCGATGTGCTGGGTGATCCCGCCCGCTTCGCTGGCCACCACGTCGGTGGAGCGGATTCGGTCGAGCAGCAGCGTCTTGCCGTGGTCGACATGGCCCATCACGGTCACCACCGGTGGGCGGGGGCGCAGATCCGCCTCGTCCTCTTCCTCTTCGTCCTCGTCCTCGAAGAACCGAGCCAGGAGCTCGGCCTCCTTCTCCTCGCCCGGGTCGACGAGGCGCACGTGGGCCCCGAGCTCGGCGGCGAACAGCTCGACCATGTCGTCGGTCAACGACTGGGTGGCCGTCACCATCTCACCTTGCAAGAGCAGAAACCTGATCACGTCACCGGCCGACCGGTTGAGCTTGGGACCCAGGTCGCGCGCGGTCGAGCCGCGCTCGACGATGATCTCACCGGTCGGCACCGGTGCCGTCGACGGCATGTACGTCGTGAGCTGGGTTGGCTCCAGCTCTTCGAGGTTCCGCCGGCGACGCCGTGCCCGCCGCTGGGGTGGCCGACGGCCCGGAACACCACCACGACCTCCGGGCGCGCCGGCGCCCGCAGGGGGCCCCCCGCCAGGACGACCACCGAAGCCACCACTTGTGCCGCCGCTCGGGCGACCACCGAAGCCACCACCCCCACCGGCCGGGCGCCCTGGACCCGATCCGCCAGACGGCGCGGGGCGCCCACCCGTGCGCTGGGGGTAGCCCCCACCCGGACGGCCGGCGGGCGGCGACGGCCGTCGACCACCCATGCCCGGAGGCGGCGGGATCGGACGGCCACTCGGACCCATGGGCGGTCGGACGGGCGGAGGCGGGACGGGACGGCCACTCGGACTGAGCGGCGGGCGCGCCGGACGGGGTGGGCCACCGGGGGCGGCCGAACGGGGCGGGCCACCGTTGGGTGAGCTGCTGGGCGTGGGCGCCGAGCCACCGGGGGCGGGGCCGGACGGCCCGGGTCGGGCGGGCGCTGGTGCCGGTGCGGAACGGGCCACGGGACCCTGGGGGGCGCCCCCGAAGTTGGCTGCGGTCGGCGCCGCGGCGGGGACCACGGGCTGATCAGGCCTGACCGACGGACGGCCGTCACCGGGCGCGGATCCTGGCGTGTCCGGGGTGGCAGGCACGGGCCGGGCAATCTGCTCGGGAGCAGCCACGGCCGGCCCGGCCCGAGGCGGCACCGGCACACCGGCCCGGACGTCAGGGATGCCGGCTGGGGGTGCCTGGGGTGTGCTCGCCGCGGCGGGCGCCCCGGAAGGCGCGGTCGGGACCGCCGGAGCTGGGTGCGCGCCAGGAACCTCGGGCAGTGGGGCCGCGGGTCGACCCGGCGCGACAGGAGCTGGCGGCACCTGGGCCGCGGGTGCCGAAGGCGCCGGTGCTACGGCCGGCGACCGTGGCGCGGCTGGGGCGCTCGGCCGGCTGCTGCTCACCAGCCGGCGGGGGGCACCGTCGGCCAGATCTGGCGCCGCCTGGTCGGAGAGCGCGGTCGGGTCAGCGGCGCGCCGCTCGTCCCGGGCGGGCGCGCTCTGCGCTCGGGCCGCGCCGGTGCCAGCAGGCACGGCGCCCTTTTTGGCGGCGTCGGCGGGCTCTTCGGGTTGGGTCGGCCTGCGCAGGCCGTCGGCGTCAGCCTTGCGGCGGACCCGGTCGGCTTGGGCGTCCTCGATGGACGACGAATGGCTCTTCACTCCGATGCCCAGGGACAGGGCGAGGTCGAGCCCTTCCTTGTTGGTCAGGCCGAGCTCTCGGGCCAGTTCGTAGACGCGTATCTTCTTGGGCAAAGACTTCCTCTATCGTTCGTCATCTTCTCGGCGGGCGAGGGCCTCCGAGACCCTCCATCCTCGCACATCGGGCGATGCCGTTCTCCCCGGCTGACGCGGGTATGACTCAGCGAGGTCCCGGCGAGCCCCGAGCCGCGGCGGCCATCTGGTCCCGCAGTCGTTGGAGCAGGGCCGGACGCTCGGACGGGCGCCACGCCAAGGCGGGGCGAAGTGCCCGTTCGAGGCCGCCACGGGCCAGTGCCCGTTCGGTGCACCGATCCGAACCAACGCAGATCCACGCACCACGCCCGCGCGACGCCACACTGGGCGAAGGGGCACCGTGCTCGTCGAGTACCAACCGGACGAGCTCGCCCGCCGGCGCCCGACGGCGACAGCCCACGCAGGTGCGCGTGGGCGCTATGCCCCGACCTCCGCGTCACCGGGCGCGGCGACGACGGCACCATCGGTCGAGCCGCCCGTCGTTGCCGCTTTGGACGGCTCGTCGACCGACTGCTCCTCGGCGGCGTGGGTCCACTGCTCGGCCGAGATCGCTTCACCACCCTCGGCCGGCTTCCACACCATCTCGCCGGCGTCGTTCTCCACCCACTCGCCCTCGGCCCACTCTTGGCCGCCGTAGCCGGCCGCCTCTTCGGCGAGCTGGGTCTCGCTCTTGATGTCGATCCGCCATCCCGTGAGGCGGGCGGCGAGCCGGGCGTTCTGCCCTTCCTTGCCGATGGCCAGGGACAGCTGGTAGTCGCTCACCACGACGGTGGCGGTGCCGGTGGCATCGTCGAGGCTCACCTCGCGGACACGGGCCGGCGCCAGCGCGTTCTGGATGAGCTCAACCGGGTCGTCGGAGAACGGCACGACATCCACGCGCTCGCCACGCAGCTCGTTGGTCACCATGCGGACCCTCGAGCCGCGCGCACCGACACACGCCCCTACCGGATCGACGTTGGGGTCGTTGGACCAGACGGCGATCTTGGTGCGATGGCCCGGTTCGCGCGCCGCTGCCTTGATCTCCACCGTTCCCGAGGAGATTTCGGGGACCTCGAGCTCGAAGAGCCGCTTGATGAGCCCCGGGTGCGTACGGCTGACGACGATCTGGGGACCCTTGGTGGTCTTGCGGACCTCGACGATGTACGCCTTGAGCCGGGCTCCGTGCTCGTAGCGCTCGTAGGAGACCTGCTCGGCTTGGGGCAGAAGAGCTTCCACCTTGCCCAGGTCCAACAGGGTGTAGCGATTGTCGGTCTGCTGGACGATCCCGGTCACGATGTCGCCTTCTCGCCCGGCGTACTCCTCGTACTTCATGTCGCGCTCGACCTCGCGAATGCGCTGGAGGATCACCTGCTTGGCCGTCTGCGCGGCGATACGACCGAAGTCGTCAGGCGTGTCGTCCCACTCGCGCACGACGTTGCCGTCCTCGTCGAGCTCTTGGCCGTAAACCCTGATCTCACCGGAGTCCGGATCGATGGTGACGACCGCTTCTTCGGCGGCGTCCGGACGTCGCTTGTAGGCCGCCACCAGTGCGTTGGCCAACGCATCGAGCAAAGTCTCCACTGAGATGCCCTTGTCCCGGGCGATCTGGCCCAGTGCGTCGAGAAACTCGAAGTTCGTCTTGCTCATGGCGTCGTGACCCTTCTCCTCGTCTCGGATCTCCTGGTCTCGGCGTCCGTTCTCTGTGCTGACTGCATCGTTCTCCGTAACGCTCGCGCTGTCGCTTCTCGTGTCCCCGCCGGGCCGGTCCTTGTCGGGCCAGTCCCTGTCGTGCGTGTCCCCGCCGGGTGCTTGGGGCTCATCGAAGCCCGCCTTTCGTCGAAGCACCGGCTCCCTTTGCGGCACCAGTGCTGCCGCGGGAAGGACCTTGTGATCCCCACTCGAACACCGTCCGTGCTCGCTCGATGGCCTCGTAGGGAACCTTGAGCTCTCCGCCTGGCACCTCGGGGCCGCTCAGAACGATGCCGGTCTCGTCGCTCGAGCTCAGCCGACCCCGCACCCGACGCTGCTCGGCCGACCCGGCCCGGATTCGCACCGAGACCGTCTCGCCGACCGCGCCCAAGAAGTGCTCGGGGGTACGTAAGTGGCGCTCGAGCCCCGGGCTCGACACCTCGAGGGTGTAGCGGCCGGGCATGGGATCGTGCTCGTCGAGCACCCTCGACACGATGCGGTTGGCCTCGGCGAGGGCGTCGAGATCGACGCCGCCGGGGCGGTCCACGGTGACAGTGAGAGTGCCCGGACCGACCTGCACGTCGAAGAGCTCCAGGCCCGCGGCAGCGAGCACAGGGCTCAGCACGCCCAGCAGCTCGTCGGCCATCTCACCGTCACCTCCTTCCCTACGTCCTGCTCACACCCTCCTATGAGGTCAACCCCGACCATGCGCCGGCGGACGACCCAGCCCTGACCGGCACTGACGCCCCGAAAAACGAAAGCGTGGGCGGCAGCCCACGCTTCGACGAGGTCCTGCACTCAGACCGGACAGCAGGGCAAGTATACCAACCACCGGCTGCCGCCGGGACGGCCGGGGTCGACCTGGGCGTCAGTAGGACCGGCCCACCACGGCGACGAGCGACTCCTCGTCATCACCGGGCTCGGCCAGCGTGCCGTCCGGACGCTGGAGGCAGCGCACCGAGACCGCCTGGGTAGCGAGCACCTCCTCGCCGTCGGTCGACACCACGCGCCACGGGAGCCGGGCGAACCCCACGCTGGCGGCCTCCACCGCCTCGTCGATGCCCGAGACCTCGACCATGCGTCCCTCGCGCAGGGCCAGGGCTTCGGCGTGCAGCTCCTCGGCCGCGCTCCGCAACGTCTCGCGCACGAGCGGGGCGACACCGCGCAGCGCCGCAGTGCGCTTCTCCCGGCGGTGACGGACCACCAGGGTGACGTTGCCCTCGGCCAGTTCGCGCGGGCCGATCTCCACCCGGACCGGCACGCCCTTGAGCTCCCAATCGATGGATCGGCGCCCGAAGCCGACGTCGACACGGTCGTCGAGCCGGACCCGGTGCCCGGCGGCCGCCAGGTCGTCGCACACCGTTTGCGCGGCGGCTCGGACCTCGTCGCTGTCGCGTACGACGAGGACGACCACCTCGATAGGCGCCAGCGCGGGCGGCAGCCGCAACCCGAGGTCGTCGCCGTGGGCCATCACGACGGCCCCGAGCAACCGGGTCGAGACCCCCCACGAGGTCTGCCACGCGAATTGCAGGGCGCTCGCCTCGTCGGCGAAGCGGATGCCGAAGGCCTTGGAGAAGTTCTGTCCCAACTCGTGGCTGGTGCCCATTTGGAGGGCCTTGCCGTCGCCCATCATCCCTTCACACGTCCAGGTGCGGGTGGCCCCGGCAAAGCGCTCACGGACCGTCTTGTGCCCCACGAGCACCGGCACGGCAGCGACGCCGGTCATGGTGGCCTGGTAGACGTCGCGCAGGATTTGCAGGGCGTAGCGCCGGGCCTCGTCTTGGGTTGCGTGCGCCGTGTGACCCTCTTGCCAGAGGAACTCCGTCGTCCGCAGCAAGATGCGGGGGCGCATCTCCCATCGCACCACGTTGGCCCATTGGTTGATGAGCAAGGGAAGGTCGCGATGGCTCTGCACCCACTTGGCGAAGAAGCTGTTGATCACCGTCTCGCTCGTGGGTCGGATCACCACCGGCTCCTCGAGCTCCTTGCCTCCGCCGTGGGTCACGACCGCCAGCTCGGGGCTGAAGCCCTCCACGTGCTCTGCCTCCAGGCGTAGGTAGGACTCGGGGATGAGGAGCGGGAAGTAGGCGTTCTGGGCGCCCGCCTCTTTGATACGCAGGTCGAGGGCCGCCTGAAGGTGCTCCCAGATCGCGTACCCCCAGGGTCGGATCACCATGGTGCCGCGCACCGGCCCGTTCTCGGCCAGCTCGGCGCGCGCCACGACCTCTTGGTACCAACGGGGGAAATCCTCGTGGCGGGGCGTCAGCGCACCTTTTCCTCTCGTGCCGCGAGAGTCAGGCGCCCTATCCATGGGGGCGCAGGTTATCGGGTCGAGGGTTCGCCAATGGACGCGAGTACATCGCCATGGCTTGTACGGGACGGCCTCGGCGCGCTCGGCGCGTGCGACGTACCCGACGAGTACGATTCGCTGTAGCGCTGCCAGTAAGGGAGTTGCTCATGTGGGTGGTCGCGGGTGTTCTGCTGGGCCTGGTCGTCCTGGTATCGCTCACGGGGTTCCATGCGGGCCCGCACGCCCACCTGCTGGCCGGCGCGCTGGGAGTGGTGGCAGCAGCGTGGTTCATCGCGATGGCCGCCGACGGCCGCTCGGCCCCGGTGTTGTGGGCCTTGTTGAGCAGCGACCTCGTCGTGTCGGCCGGGGTGGTTTTCTTGGCCTACAAGGGCCTCTCGGCAGGGCGTACCTACGTCTCGACCCGCCACCGCGTCTCGCCTGAGGCAGCTCAGGGTGTGGCGATCTCCGACCTCGACCCCACCGGACTGGTCAGGGTGCGCGGCGAGACCTGGTCGGCCGTGTCGGTCAACGGAACGGTGCGCTCGGGTGCTCCCGTCCAGGTGGTGAGGGCCGAAGGCGTTCGCCTCGAGGTCTGGGGCGAAGAGCCGGCATTCCTCGTCGACGACCTCGGCGCCCCGACGACCGACGCCGTCGACGAGCCGACGGATCTCCCAGTGCGCTTCCCTACTAGAACACCCTTCCCTACGAGAACAACGGACTCCCGCTCGCCAGAGGTCGGGAGCGAAAGGCGGCAATCGTGATCATCGGCGTCGTCCTCGGGTTGGCTGCCTTCGCACTCCTCGTGGTGCTCGGACTCTCGGTGAAGGTCGTACGCGAGTACCAGCGCCTCGTGCTCTTCCGGCTCGGGCGGGCCATCGGGACTCGGGGGCCGGGGCTCGTGATCATCAATCCGGTGACCGACCGCACGACATGGGTGGACTTGCGCGAGCAGTTCCTCGAGATTCCCCAGCAGACGGCCATCACCAAGGACAACGCGTCGATCTCCATCGACTTCATCATCTTCTACAAGGTCGTCGATTCGTCGATGTCGGTATTGCGCGTTCAGAATTTCGCGGCGGCTGCGCAGAACGTGGCCGCCACAACCTTGCGCAGCGTGGTGGGCGACATGCCGCTCGACGACGTGCTGTCCAAGCGCGAGGAGATGAACGCCTCGCTGCGCGTCCGCCTCGACGAGGTCACCGAACGGTGGGGCGTGAAGGTGACGACGGTCGAGGTGCGCGAGGTGAACCCACCTCCCGGGGTCCTCGAAGCGATGACGCGTCAGATGTCGGCCGAGCGGACCCGCCGCGCCGCGGTCACAGAGGCCGAAGGACAAAAGCAGGCGGCGGTGACGATCGCCGAGGGAACCCAACAGGCGGCGGTCCTCGCCGCCGAGGGCGAGCGCCAGGCCGCCGTTCTGCGGGCCGAAGGCCTCTCGACCGCCCTCCAGACGATCCTCTCGGTGGCGCGTGACCTCGACGACAACACCATGCAACTGCAATATCTCGAGACGCTCAAGCAAGTGGGCTCGTCGCCGTCGACCAAGCTCGTTGTGCCGATGGAGCTGGGCGGCCTCCTCAACGGGCTCCGCAACCTCCTTCCGGCCGACAGCAACGGCAACGGCACCAGAAGTGCCGCCGGCGTGGGCGGTGCGCTCGACAGCTCGACGTGATGCCCGCTCGGTTCGAGTCTCAGATCCGCCACAAAGAACGACGCCACCGAGAAATACCCTGCGCGTCGCCGTAGAGGCTTTGCGGCTCCTTCCACCGGTCCCACTCACGCCAAAGGACGGCAAGGTGGTGCGCAGACCACGAGTTCGTGAGGCCGCAGGTCACGGGTACGGTCGGGCCGGTCTTCACCCTCCGAGAAGGGATTCCGCGAAGAAATAATCGTGGCATCACGTGGAGTTCGCGTTGCCCTGCAACGTGACATTCATACTGGGTCGATGGATCTCTCCCCGTGTCGTCGACCAGGCCGAGGGCGCCGAGCCTTCCGTTTGGGCGAGGCCGGCCTGTTGGGCGTCCTCTGCCTCACGGCGCTCTCCTTCGCCGCCGCGACCATGCCGGCCACCGTCGCCGGCGCCGTCACGGGGCCGATCGATTGCAGCACACTGCTGATCCCCGGTACCGGCAGTTACAGCAGCACCACCTTCCAGTTCACGGAGTTCACCACGGGTAGTGCCACCCGCGACAACGCCACGATCAACGGCGGCTCGGACGGCGCCGTCGCCTACGCCGGGGCCTTGTCGACCCTCTACAACGTCACGCCGAACTTCACGGTGGCGTCAGCGCTCTCGCCGCCGGCCAGTCAGCCGACGGTGGTGATCGGCGGTAGTGAGAGCTATAACCTCGTCGCGGCGAACGGGAGCGTCTTGGTCGGGGGCGCCGCCAGCGGACCGATCACTACCTCGCAGGCTGGTGCCACCCAGCAGCAGAACGTCGGCGTGGCGGGCCTGCCCTTCAGCTTCTCGAGTATCGAGCCTGCGCTCGGGACGTGCTCGACGACCTACGCCAACGACACGGTGGCCAACGGCACAGTGACCGCAGCGGGCGCGACGCTCAAGCTGCTCGGTACCGCGACCTCGAGCAACGTGTTCACCGTCCCGGCGACGGAGCTCACGGGCATCACGACCATCGAGCTCTCCGTACCGCCGGGCTCGACCACGCTCGTCAACGTGACCGCCGCCGGCGGGAAGCAAACCTTAAGCCTGACCGGCGTGACAAGCATCGAGTACGGCTGCAACGCCTCGTTCACCAGTGGCTGCGTGGTGCCCGCGACCGAGGACAACTCCTCGACGACGGGGCTCGAGCGGGACGACACCGTGTGGAACTTCGCGCCCGGGAGCTTCGGGGAGACGAGCCCGAACCCGAGCGGCCTGTCGGCGATCGCGCTCGACTCATGGGAGGGCACCATCGTCGCGCCCGACGTTCAGCTGACACTGAACGCGACGTACAGCGTGTGCGGCAGCACGTTCACCTCGACGTTGCTCGGTGCCGGCAACACCAAGTACTGCCCCTTCGGCGGCACCGTGCCGTTGAACGCTCAACCCATCCCTCAAACGCCTGAGGGGCTGCCCATCGCCCTGGGCGGTCTAGGTGTCCTGGGCTTCACCGGCTTGGTGGTCCGGCGGCGGCGGGCGACACGAGCGGCACGGTCCTCGCTCGCCACCTGACCGAAGGCCCGAGGGCAAGTGCCTAGTGGGTTTGCTTGCGGATCTTGTCGATCTTGACGGCCACCGCGTTGGGGTCGGCGCTCTCCCCGAGCAGCGCCTCACGATCGGCCGCCGCCTCGGCTTCGGCGTTCGAGTCGGCAGCCGCCAGCCGGGCCTCGACCCCTTCGGCCACGAGGCGCTCCGCCTCGGCCACCAACGCGTCGACCATCTCGGCCTCCGGCACCACTCGGACGATCTTGCCCCGGATGAACAAGTGCCCCTTCTGCTTGCCCGCGGCGATGCCGATGTCCGCGCTCCGGGCCTCCCCGGGCCGTTCACCACACAGCCCATCACCGCCACCTGGATCGGCAGGTTGCGGTTCTCGAGTGCGGCCTGTGCGGCCTGGGCCACCGCGATGACGTCGACCTGGGCCCGGCCACACGACGGACACGCGATGAGGTCGAGGCCCTTGCGCTCGCGCAAGCCCAGGGCCTCGAGCAGCTGGCGCCCCGCCCGCGCCTCTTCGACGGGATCGGCGGTGAGCGAGTAGCGGATGGTATCCCCGATGCCCTCGGCGAGCAGGGTGGCGATCCCTGCCGTCCCCTTCAAGAGGCCGGCCGGTGGTGGTCCCGCCTCGGTCACGCCGAGATGCAAGGGGTGATCGAACGTCTCGGACGCGAGCCGGTAGGCGGCGATCATCAACGCCACCGACGACGCCTTCACCGAGATCTTGACGTCGTGGAAGTCGACCTCCTCGAAATAGGCGAGCTCGTTGCGCGCGGACTCGACGAGCGCTTCGGGGGTCGCACCGCCGTACTTCTCGTAGAGGTCGGGGTGCAGCGAACCGGCATTGACGCCGATCCGTATCGGGACGTTGCGGTCCCGCGCCTCGGCGGCGACCTGCTTGATCTCGGTCTCTTTGCGGAGGTTGCCCGGATTGAGACGCAGTCCTTGCACCCCCGCCTCCAGGGCGGCGAGCGCCATCTCGTGGTGGAAGTGGATGTCGGCGATGATCGGGACCGGTGAGCGGGGCACGATCTGGGCCAGTCCTTCGGCCGCCGCCTGTTCGTTGCAGGTGCAGCGCACGATGT
Organism: uncultured Acidimicrobiaceae bacterium; assembly: GCA_963794215.1. Classification (GTDB taxonomy): domain Bacteria; phylum Actinomycetota; class Acidimicrobiia; order Acidimicrobiales; family RAAP-2; genus DATKRB01. The sequence continues at coordinate 1,270,904 of CAWCCQ010000001.1, forward strand.
CAGCGCCGGCCGCGGCCAGGGCGTAAATCTGGGCCAGGGTGCCCTCGACGTCGGCCGTCTTGGTGGTGGTCATCGACTGGACCGACACCGGTGCTCCACCCCCTACGGCGACACCGCCGACGCTGATCTGCCGGGTCGGTCGGCGGGGGGAGATCAGTTGTCCAGCGACGTCCATCAGAACTCCATTCTGGTGCAGGAACGGCCCGTGACGAACTGGGGTCCGGACATCAATGGAACGGGTTGGCGATTGGATGGGCGATGTCCAGGTACACCGCCGAGCCCACGACGAGCAACAGCACCGCCATGAAGGCGTACACGACCGGGAGCAGCTTGGCCGCGTCCGCCTGGTAGAAGGGCCGGCCCCGCCGGGTGCGGACCCGCTCGTAGAGGGCGATGACGACGTGCCCCCCGTCCAGGGGGAGCATCGGCAGCATGTTGAGCAAGGCGAAGGCGATGTTGACGGCGATCAACAGCTCGATGAGCGAGAGGATGCCGTTCTGCTGTGCCTGTACGGCCAGCCGGCCGATGCCCACCAACGAGCTCGGGCGGGTGGACGAGTCGCTGCTGGCGGCCTGGTTCGCTGCCTTGGCGTTCGTCACTTGGTGGAAGAGCGAAGACAACCCGGTGGGCGAGAAGACGTGCCCGAGACCGGTGACGGTCGCCGAGGTCACCCGGCCGATGGTCACACCCGCGGTGCCCAGCGCACGGAGCGGTCCCTCTGAGCTGTAGGCCGACCCTTGCTCGATGCCGATGATCCCGTGCCCTGCCGTGCTCCCCGTAGCGGCCCCGAGCGCCTCGGAGCCGTTGGCGGTCGAGTGGCCAACCGCTGGCACCACCGGCACCACGATCCGCTGCCCGGCCCGCAGCACCTCCAACGACACCGTCGCACCAACGGACCGACGGATCACCGCGGTGAGCTGGTTCGGATTGGTGAGCGTGTGGCCGTCGACACCCACGATGACGTCGCCCATCCGTAGACCGGCCGCCTGCGCCGGGCTCTCCACGTGGCCACTGAACGGGACGAACGCGGCCACCGACACACCCGGCGACGGCGTCCCGAAGTAGAGGATGGCCGACCACGCCAGCAGGAAGGCGATGATGAAGTGCATGATCGACCCGGCCGACGCCACGAGGACTCGGTTTCGGAACGGCTTGCGGCGGTAGGTACGGGCCTCGTCGACAGGATCGATCTGCTCGAGGTTGGTCATCCCGGGGATTTTCACGTACCCCCCGGCGGGAATGGCCTTGACCCCGTACTCGGTCTCCCCACGCCGCATCGACCAGAGGCGGGGCCCGAAGCCGACGAAGTACTCGGTGACCTTCATGTGGCTCCACTTGGCGGTGGCGAAGTGGCCGAGTTCGTGGAGCATGACGATCGCCACGATCGCCACGATGAACACGAGGAGGTCACCCAACCCGGCCACGATGAAGATCCCGACGAAGACGGCCAGCCCGACCAGCAGCCGGATGATCGCCCCCCAGTCCGTCGCTTGAGACGGACCCGGCGAGGATTCTTGCGACGCATCGGGCGTCAGCACGTCGGTCGCGCCGCCAGCACCGCTGCCGGCGTTGCTGAACGCGCCGTCGGCGGGGGTCATGCCGCCTGGGGGTGGCGCGCGACGACCGCCCGGGCATGCTCGCGCGCCCGACGGTCAGCCTCGAACACCGCCTCGGCCGAGTCCATCGGGTCGTTGGTGCAGGCCTCGAGGGTGTCTTCGACCACCTCGGCGATCCCGAGCCAGCCGAGCTGTCCGGCCAAGAATGCCTCGACCGCCACCTCGTTCGCTGCGTTGAGCCACGCTGGCGCGGCTCCCCCTGACGCCCGGCCGCGTACGCGAGGTCCAGGCAGGCGAACAGTGCCCGGTCGGGTTGCTCGAAGGTCAGCGTGAGGGGGGCGGTCCAGTCGATCGCCCCGAAGGCCGCCGGCAGCCGCTCGGGCCACCCCATGGCGTAGCCGATGGGCAGTCGCATGTCGGGCATGGACAGCTGGGCGATGGTGGCCCCGTCGACGAGCTCCACCATGGAATGCACGACGGACTGCGGGTGCACGACCACGTCGATCTGGTCGTAGGGAATCCCGAAGAGCTCGTGGGCCTCGATCACCTCCAGCCCCTTGTTCATGAGCGTGGAGGAGTCGACGGTGATCTTCGGTCCCATCTGCCAGGTCGGGTGGGCCAGCGCATCGGCGATGCCCACCGCCTCGAGCTGTGCCCGAGTACGCCCTCGGAATGGGCCCCCCGACGCCGTCACGAGAAGCCGTGCCACGCCGTGAACGTCGGGCCGGGCATCGGGGGCGAGCCGGCCCGGTGACGTGGCGGCCAGGCACTGGTGGATCGCGCAGTGCTCCGAGTCCACCGGCACCACTTGCGCGCCGGGCGTGGCCCTGGCGCGCTGGACCACCGGTGCGCCGGCGATAAGCGATTCTTTGTTGGCCAGGCCGAGACGCTTGCCCGATTCGAGCGCAGCCAGAGTGACCGGAAGCCCGGCAAAGCCCACGACGCCGTTGAGGGCGACGTCGGCGACTCGGGCCGCCTCGGCCATGGCGTTGGGGCCGGCGAGAACCTCGGTCCCGCGGGGCACGAGCGACGACAGCTCGTTGGCCAAGGTTGCATCCCCGATAGCAACGATCTCTGGCCGCAGCCGGTTCGCCTGGTCGGCCAGCAGACCGATCGAGCGCTGCGCGGCGAGTGCAACCACCCGGAATCGATCGGGGCTGGCCTCGACGACCTCGACCGCCTGCGTTCCGATCGATCCCGTGGAGCCGAGCAGCCCCACGCTGATCACACCCATCGAGCACCTCGCCGTCGGATCCAGCTGGCCGGTCCGGCCAGGTTCATGGGCCACAGTTTCTCATTGCAGGGCCTCTCACGGGCTGTCACCCGAGATGAAACGCCTTCACCAGGTAGTACGTGGCCGGCAGCACGAAGAGCAGCCCGTCGACACGGTCGAGCAAGCCGCCGTGCCCCGGCAAGATGCGCCCCATGTCCTTGAGCCCGAGCTGCCGCTTGACCAAGGACTCGCACAAGTCACCGAGCGGCGCCACGACGGCCACCACTACTCCGAGCACGACCGCCTTGTCGAGGGTCCAGGGATGGATGAAGTGGACGATGACCACGCCGGCGAGCACCGCGAACACGGCGCCGCCGATCACCCCTTCCCAGGTCTTGTTGGGACTGATGGAGGGTGCGAGCGGATGACGACCCCACAACCGGCCGACGGCCAGCGCCCCGATGTCACACGCGACGCCCGTCACGATCCCGCCCAGTAAGAACGCGATGCCGCGTCGGTCGGGGAACAGGGTCGGGTTCAGCAGCAACGCGGCATAGGAGCTGAACACCCCGATCCAGCAGAAGACGAACAGCGTCGTGGTTGTCCCGAGCACCGGATCGGCGTTGGGCTGGACGCCCACCATGAACCAGATGAGCGTGAAGGCCACCAGGAGCACGACGATGAGCGGGAGCGCCACCGGGCCCTTGGCGTATGTGGCCCAAATGAGCGAGACCGAGGCGAGCAGACCCAGCGGGGTAGCCGGTACGTACCCAGCTTTGCGGAACGCGGCGTACGCCTCGGCCGTGGCCAGGAAGGCGATGATGGCGATGACCACGACGGACGGCACGGTGCCGAAGTGGAACACCACCAGCAGCAGCCCGAGCAGCACCGCTCCCGTGATCACCGCCGCGGTCATGTTGCGGCCGCCCGCGGCGCGTCGCCGATCGGGCGGCGCGCTCGCCGCGGCGGGTGGCCGTAGCGGGCGGGTCTGGCGCAGTCCGGGCGGCAGCGGCGCGGCGCGCGCCACCGGCCGCCGAATACCGTCCGCCGGCTCGGTCTTTGAGGCGGCCCGCGGCGCGCCTTGGGCGAGCGGTTCGGGAGCCTCACCACGGACCCGAATCCGAGGCCGCGTCGCCACCTCTTCTGGAGCGTCCAGCGCGTCGACCGGTCGCCGGGTCCGCTGATCGCGCGCCGCGCGCACGGAGCGAGTCACCCGAGCCATCCCACCGGCCGCCAGCGCACCGAGCGCGCTGCCCGCCGTGTCCTCCTCGTCGAGGGCCCCGCCGCTCCCCGAACTCAGTCCCGACCTGGACCGCCAGGTGCGCTGGCGGCGGATCCGTACTCGCGGCGGTGGTTCGATGCCGGACTCCCCCGCCACCGCAGGGTCGTCAGCGGCCAGGATGGCCACGCCCTCGTCGACGTCCCCGAGGCGGAGAGGCCCTGCACTGTCGAGCGGATCTTCGCCCGAGAGCGATCCGCCCGGCTCGCTCGCGGACGGTCGGTGCAGACCACGGCCACGGCGGCGGCGAACTGCGATGACCTCATCGGCGTCCTCGACCTCACGGGCGCGCCCCGAGCCCCATCCGAAACGGCTCCCGGCGCGTCGGCCCCCATCGTCGGGCCCCTCTTCGGCCACTCGGTCGTTGGAAGCGCCCGGGACGTCGAAGGCATCGAGCGGTGACACGAGCGTCTCCTCGTCGCTCGGAGTGCCCGACACGGGCCCCGAGCGATCGTTGGTGGCGCCGGCACGCAGGCGTGATGAATCCTCGCCGCCGCGTGGGTCAGCGGGCTCCTCGAGCTCGGGTGTCTCTTGGTCCGGCAGCTCGAACGTCCATGGCTGGCGCTCGGCTTCCTCGGACTCCTTGCGCGGAGCGATGCCCGCGTCCCCCTGCGACAGCATGGAGGGCTCGAAGCTCTGGGACTCCACCTCCCAGTCGGCCTCCCCTTCGCGCCAGGTTGGCGCGGGCAACGACGACCAGGGGTCGTCGTTGGATCCCGAGGACCCACGGTCACGTGCCAGCACTGCGGGCACCTCGCCCGTCGGTGCCTCGGTCCAGTGCGGCAGATCGGGCTCCGCTGAGGCCTCGTCGCGAGCAGGCTCGCCGCGGACATGCTCCGTTTCGAGCGCCCCTGACCCATTGGCATGGTGCTCGTCGTCGCCGGCGCCCGTGGGCTCGGAGTCCGTGCGGACCACTGGGACGCTCAGGGTGGGGTCGGCCGGTTGCGCGCCGATGATCCGCACCCTTCCGGAACGGAACGCCTGATGCTGCTCTTCCACCTCGTCGCTGTCGCGGTCGTCGTCCATGGGCGCTCCCGTCAGACCTCCAGCAGTTCCTGCTCCTTGTGGGCGAGGAGCTGGTCGACGGCGACCACCTGCTCGTGGGTCAGCTTGTCGAGGTCCTTCTCGGTTCGCTCGAGGTCATCGGAGGACAGCGTGCCGTCCTTCTCCAGACCATCGAGCTCGTGACGCGAAGACCGGCGGACGTTACGGATGGCCACTCGACCCTCTTCGGCCTTGTGGCGGACAACCTTGACGAGGTCCCTCCTCCGCTCCTCGGTGAGCGGAGGGAAGGCCAATCGGATCACCGTGCCGTCGTTGGAGGGGTTGATACCCAGATCCGACGCCTGGATCGCCTTCTCGATCGCCCCGAGCGAGCTCTTGTCGTAGGGGGAGACGACCAGGAGCATGGCGTCGGGCACATTGAACCCCGCCAGCTGGCGCAGCGGCGTGCTGGTGCCGTAGTAGTCGACGACAAGGCTCTCGACCAGCGCCGGGGTCGCCCGGCCCGTCCGGATGGCCGAGAATTCCGATCGCACGTGGTCGATCGCCTTGGACATCTTCTCACGAGCGTCTTCGAGCACCAGGCCCGCGAGGTCGTCGTCCATCACCGGACCAGCGTACCGATCTGCTCACCGGCGAGCGCACGACGGAGGTTGCCCGGCGCCATGAGGTCGAAGACCAAGATGGGAAGGCCGTTGTCCTTGCAGAACGTGATCGCGGTGAGGTCCATGACCCGCAAGTCCTTGGAGACGACCTCCATGAATGCAATCTCCTCGAAGCGGGTCGCCGAGGGATCCACCTTCGGGTCGGCGCTGTAGACACCGTCGACACCCCCGTGGGTGCCCTTCAAGAGCAACTGCGCCTCGATCTCGGCGGCTCGCAGCGCGGCGGACGTGTCGGTCGTGAAATAAGGGTTTCCCATGCCCGCGGCGAACACTACGACGCGGTCCTTCTCGAGGTGGCGGATGGCCCGGCGGCGGATGTAGGGCTCGGCCACCTCGGCCATGTGTACCGCGGTGAGCACCCTGGTCGCCTGACCGTGGTGCTCGAGTGCGTCCTGCAAGGCCAGGGCGTTGATGACCGTACCGAGCATGCCCATGGTGTCCGAGGTCGCCCGGTCCATCCCGGCACCTGCCCCCGTGGTCCCGCGCCAGATGTTGCCGCCGCCGACCATCACCGCGAGCTGCAGATCCTCCGCCTCGCGCGCTGGGGCGATCTCGCCGGCCAGGCGCTCGACGGTGCCCGCGTCGATCGTCTCGTCCGACGCCGAGGAGGCGAGCGCCTCCCCGGACATCTTGAGCACGACTCGCCTGGGCTCACCCACCGACGATCCCCTCCCAATTCACCGTCAACGAGGGGACGGCCTTCAGGAGCCTACGACAACCTGAGCGAACCGCACGACCTCTGCCGAACCCAACAACGCTCCCACGGTCTGCTTCTCGTCGCGCGCATAGGGCTGCTCCAGCAGCACCCGGTCGCGGAACCAGCCGTTCATCCGTCCCTCGACGATCTTGCTCAAGGCGGCCTCAGGCTTGCCTTCGTTGCGGCTGATCGCCTCGACCGTGGCGCGCTCTTCGGCGACCTCGGACTCCGGCACGTCAGCGCGCTGGAGGTACGTCGGCCGTGCGAACGCGATGTGCACGGCGATCTCGTGGGCCAACGCCGCGTCGCCGCCCCGGAGCACCACGGCCACCGCGTTGACACCCCGGCCCGACTGCTGGTGCAGGTAGGTGTCCACCACTTCGCCCTCGCCTGCCTCGAGGCGGACTACCCGGCCGACCGAGACGTTCTCCTTGAGCGTCACGCCAAGCCGAGCGACATCGTCGGCCAGGGTGTTGGCGGCGTCTTCGCCCTTGGCGGCCACCAGAGCCGCCAGCTCGTCAGCCAGCGCAACGAAATCGTCGGCCTTCGCCACGAAATCCGTCTCGCAACGCAGCTCGACGATGGCCGCCACGTTGTCCTCTCGCACGACGGCTACCGCGCCTTGGGTGGCTGCCCGGTCGGCCCGCTTGGCGATGTCGCCCAGCCCCTTCTCGCGGAGCCACCGCTTGGCCGCTTCGGAGTCGCCCTTGCACTCGTCGAGGGCCCGCCTGGCGTCGAGCATCCCTGCCCCAGTTGCCTGGCGCAGCGCCTGCACGTCCTTGGCTGTGAAGTCGGCCATGCTCAGGCCTCCGCAGCGACGGCCACCGCCGCCCCGTCGATCGCACCATCGTGCTCGTCAGCCGGACCGGGCTCGGACGTGGCAAGTGGCTGTGCGACGCCGTCGGGAACGCCGGGGTCGGTCGTGGCGACGCCAGTGACCTCCGACGTGGTGTCAGCGGCGGGGGTCGCCGAAGCCGCTGGCTCGGGGGCCGCTGCCGCCACCGGCGCCGTGTCGGGCCTCTGGGTACGAGCCCGGGCCGAGGCCGCAGTGGCGGGAGCCGGGGCCGGGGGTGCCGGACGGTGCTGGGCCACCCAGCGTCCCTCGGCGACCGCATCGGCCATCACCCGGCACAACAGCGCGCCGGATCGGATGGCGTCGTCGTTGCCGGGGATCACGAAGCTGATCACGTCGGGGTCACAGTTGGTGTCCACCACGGCGACCACCGGGAGGCCCAGCTTGCGTGCTTCGGTCACCGCGATGTGCTCCTTCTTCGTGTCAATCACGAAGATGGCGTCGGGCAGCCGGTCGAGCCGGCTGATGCCGCCCAGGTTGCGCGCCAGCTTGTCCAGCTCGCGCACGTGGCGCAGTGCCTCCTTCTTGGGCATCGCATCGAAGTCACCGGCCGCCTGCATGGTCCGAAGCTCCTGCATGCGCTTGACCCGCCCTGACACGGTGGCGAAGTTGGTCAGCATCCCGCCCAGCCACCGCTGGTTCACGTACGGCATCCCGCAGGCCTCGGCGTACTCGGCGACGGGGCCCTGCGTCTGCTTCTTGGTGCCGACGAACAGCAGGTTGCCCCCGCCGCTGACCAGATCGCGGACGAACGAGTACGACGACTCGATCCCGGCCAACGTCTTGTTCAGGTCGATCAGGTAGATCCCGTTGCGCTCTCCCAGGATGTACCGGCGCATCTTCGGGTTCCACCGGCGGGTCTGGTGGCCGAAATGGACTCCGGCGTCCAGCAACTGCCGCATCGTGACAACGGCCATACGTTTTGTTCCTTCCGATCGGTTGTCAGAACCCCGCGCGTCGCGCCTCGTCAAGGAGGCGACCGTCGAGTGCGCACGGGGGTGCTCACGGTGACTCCCCTGCCGAACAGCAGGGCAATTAGACGGTTAGCCCCTCCGGGCGGGGCGAACCACCGTCGCTCTCAGGCGCGGGGGTGGGTGCCCCCGTAGACCTTCACGAGGCGGTCCTTGCTGACGTGGGTGTAGATCTGCGTGGTCTGGAGGCTGGCGTGGCCGAGGAGCTCCTGGACGACCCGCAGGTCGGCTCCGCCGTCGAGCAGGTGGGTGGCAAAAGCTGTGGCGCAGGGCGTGGGGGTGGGTTGGCACCGGCGAACGGGCGTCGATGATCCGCCGCACGTCGCGGGGCCCGAGCTGGTTGCCCCGCTGGTTGAGGAACACCGCCCCAGGCGGGCTGTGCGATGCCGCCAATTCGGCCCAGCCGTGCTCGAGCCACGTGCCCAGCACCTCCGCGCAACGAGCATGGATGGGGACCCGTCGCTCCTTGTCACCCTTGCCGGTCACCGTGACGGTTCGACCAGGGAGGTCGACCCCTTCGCGCTCGAGCCCGCAGAGCTCGGCGACCCGAAGGCCTGCGGCATAGAGCAGCTCGAGCACCGCATCGTCGCGCAGCGCGCACGCCCGGCCGCGCCCTGACGACTCGGTGGGTTCGGGCACCCTCGGCGGGTCGAGCAGTGCGCTCAGCTCCTGGCGAGAAAGGACCTTGGGAAGACGCCCACCCGCCGAGGGCGCCGACAAGCGGCGCGCCGGATCCTCGGGCACCGCTCCCCGACGGCGACACCAGCCGAAGTAGGCCCGAAGTGCCGCAGCCTTGCGGGCGATCGAGGCTCGGGCGTAGCGGCGGGTCGCCAGGTATGCGAGGTACCGGCGCAGCATGAGTCGGTCCACGTCGGCCGGTCCCGGCCGCGCCACCCCGTCCGGCCCAGTCGACGAACCCGGCGACATCGGTCCGGTAGGCCTTGGCCGTCGCCGGCGAGCGGGTCTCGAGCCATCGCGAGAAGGCGGCGAGCTCCCATCGCCTGGGGCACCTCGACAGTCCCGGGGCCGTCGGCCCCCGGGCCGTCGCTCGACCCGTCGATCGGACCCGAGCGGGCTGAACGAGAGGTCATCGCCGCTACGCTACTGCTGGCCCGCTTTCGCTTGGCGGTCAACAGTCGGCCGTGCCGGGTCCGCGGGAGCGCACGCCTATGGCATGATCAAGTGACCTGGCCGGGGGAGGTCCGGCCCCCGGGCTCGGGGATCCGGAGCTCGAGGGGGATGAGTCGGCCGGACGCGGTCGCCGGAAGGTGAGGACGGATCCTATGAGCAGTCGCATCCTGATCGTCGAGGATGACGAACGCATCCGCTCCTCGATGGCCCTCGCCCTCGAAGGCGAGGGCTACGAGGTCGACGAGGCGGCAAGCGGCGAGGACGCGCTCGACCGGTTCTCAGCCGAGCCCCCACACGTCGTGCTGATCGATCTCATGCTGCCGGGCATGGACGGCTTCGAGTGCTGCCGAGCCCTGCGCCGCAACAGCGCCGTGCCCATCATCATGGTGACCGCCCGGACCGACACCCACGACGTGGTGGCCGGACTCGAGGCGGGCGCCGACGACTACGTCACCAAGCCGTTCGTAGCCAAGGAGCTCGGGGCGCGCATTCGAGCGCTGCTACGCCGTGCCCGGCCGGCCGACGACGAGCCCAAGGTTCTGGCGTTCGGGAACCTCGAGCTGGTTCCCGAGCAGGGCGTGCTGCGGACACGGGAGGGGGCCGAGGTGCATTGCACCCGAACCGAGTTTCGCCTGCTGTGCGAGCTCGCCGCCAACCAGAACAAGGTGCTGAGCCGCGAGCAGCTCCTCGACCGGGTCTGGGGATACGACTACTTCGGCGACGGCCGGCTGGTCGACGTCCACATCCGCCGGCTGCGGACCAAGGTGGAACCCGATCCGGCCTTGCCTCGCCACATCCTGACCGTCCGGGGAATGGGCTACAAGCTGGTTCCCTGAGGTGGCCGCTCGCGACCGGCGCGGTCGGCGCAGCTCGAGCCGCCTGGGTGGCCGCGAGCTTTTGTGGGCGCGCCTGGGCCTCCGGGGGCGGGTCACCTTCTTGTTCGGGACCGGCGCACTGCTGCTGTCGCTCAGCATGGGCAGCCTCTCGTACTTCACGACCAGCCACTTCTTGGTGAGCGAGCGTCAAGGGGCCGCCCTCACCAAGGCCCTGGCCGACGCCAGCACGGTGCAGAGCGGGCTTGGCTCCCGATCAGAACAACTCGCCGGCCGAGGCCATCGACCTGCTCGACCTTTCGGGCGGCACCGGAGTCCTGCTGCTCAAGGGCGGGCGAACCTACACCTCTGCCCTCGGGCTGGGCCTGAACCGTGCCCCCGGAGATGCGGCTGCTGGTCCGCGGCGGGGTGCCCGCCACCCAGACCTACCTCCTCGACGGAACGCCCTATCTCGCGGTCGGCGTGCCCATCCCCTCGGTCCACGCCGAGTTCTTCGAGATCGTCGACGTGAGCGACCTGCAGCCACACGCTGCGCGTCCTGTTGCTGGCCCTGGGGCCGCCGGATTGATCACCACGCTGCTGGGCGCTGCGTTGGGCCGGTCGGCCAGCGGGCGTCGCTGCGCCCGCTCACCGGGGTGTCCGAGCGGCACGGGCCATCGCCGGCGGCCAACTGGCCACCCGCTTGGTCGCCGCGCCGTCGGACCCGGACCTGGCCGGTCTCACCAGCTCCTTCAACCTCATGGTGGACCAGCTCGAGGAGCGGATCCAGCGTGAGGCTCGATTCAACTCCGACGTCAGCCACGAGCTGCGCTCCCCGCTCACCACCCTCTCGGCGACCCTCGAGGTGCTCGAGGCTCACCAAGAGGAGCTCTCGACCCGGGCCCAGCAGGCCCTCCAGCTGCTCGGGCGCCGACCTGCGCCGGTTCCAGCGGATGGTGGCGGATCTGCTCGAGATCTCGCGTTCGGACGCGGGGTCCTCCGATGTCGTGCTGGAGGAGGTCGCCGTGGGTGAGCTGGTCCGGCGAGCGGTGCGTGGCCGAGCTCGCGCACCCTGTCCCGGTTCGAGCCTCCGCCGCGTGCACGTCGATCCCGAGGTCGAGGGGATGCACCTGCGCGTCGACAAGCGCCGGTTCGAGAGGGTGATGGCCAACCTGCTGGAGAACGCCGCGTTCTACGGGGGCGGCGCCACCCGGGTGGTCACCCACGTCGGGTCCCGACCTGCCCGACGGGCGGCCCACCGTCGAGGTGTCGGTGGAGGACAACGGGCCCGGGGTGCCCGAAACCGAGCGGGCCAAGGTGTTCGAGCGCTTCTACCGGGGCCACGGAATCGGGCCGGCGGGGCGCCGGGACCGGCAGCGGCCTCGGGCTCTCGCTGGTGGCCGAGCACGTCCGGCTCAACGGGGGGCGGGTGTGGGCCGAGGAGGCCGACCGGCGGTGGCGCCAGGTTCGTCGTGCAGCTGCCGCTCGACGAGACCGACGACGAGCGGGTCGACGGGGACGTCCCGTGATCGCGCGCCGCTGGCGTTGGCCCCTCGCCGTCGTGCTGCTCGTGCTCGGGGGCACCCTGACGGCGTGCGGCGTCCCGACCGGACCGCCCAAGGCAATTCCCCCGGGCCACGTCCCGGCGCAGCTCGTCTCCCCGAGTCAACCGCCCAACACCACCATCCCTCCGGGCGGCTTGTCCTTCAAGGTGTTCCTCATCGACCCCCAGAACACGCTGGCGCCCTACAACCGGGTGGTGGCCGTCCATGCGGGCCTGCAGGGCATCCTTGACTATCTGGTCGCCGGTCCGGCCGCTCCGGAAATCGATGTGGGCGTCACCACGGCCATCCCGGCCGGTACCGCGGTGCTGTCGTCGAGCCCTCCGGTGAACAACGTCGTCACCGTCAATTTCAGTGCCGACTTCGGTGACCCGGTGTCCCAGCAGACCCAAATCCAGGCCGTCGCCCAGGTGGTCTACACCATCGCCTCGGCCCTGCAGCCGACGGTGAGCGTCCTCTTCGAGATCAACAGCGCGCCCATCACGGTCCCGACCCTTAGCGGAGCCGAGACGGCCCAACCCGTCACGATCGCCGACTACCCCGGCATGCTCAGCACGACCACGACGACCACCACACCCACGACCCAGCCGAGCCACTGACCGCTAGTGCACCACCGCCCCGCGCTCCTGCCAGCGGACCCTCGGCGCCCCCGACCAGAGGTGCTCGAGGTCGTAGAAGTCGCGGCTCTCTTGCACGAAGACGTGGACAACGAAGTCGCCGTAGTCCATCAGCACCCATGACCCGTCGCGTAGCCCCTCGACGGCACCGGGGCTTTGCCCGGTGACCGCCTTGACCCGCCGCTCGACCTCGTCGACCAAGGTGCGGACCTGACGGACGTTGCGTCCGCTCGTAACGATGAACGCGTCCACCACCCCGAACAGCTCACCCATGGCCAGCACCACAGTGTCCTGACCCAGCTTGTCCTCGGCGGCGGCCGCGGCCTCGATCGCCCCTCGGGGCACCTCGGGCCCCGGGGGGCCGGGCTCGTGGCTTGCAGGCGGAGCCGCCACAAATCCGGTCGTGGCCTGCACGGACGATGCGAGGTTCGACCTCGCCGTGTCTGCCGAGGGACTCACAGGCGCCTCCTCACTATTGCGTCACGTCTCGCTCACTGGCTCAGTGGCTTCCGATCGTCGCGTTGGTCCGAACCACAATGACGTCGCGTTGGCCCGCACCCCGGCCCACAGACGTCGGTTCGCTCAATGGAGCACGCTCAGGACGACCACGGCCGCTACGAAGACCAGCGCCAAGAAGCTGAGGCCGGCGATGGCCCACGCCATCCGCTCCCGCCGGGCCTTCAACCGCTCGGCCCTCCGCTCGAGGCGTCCTCGGGGAGTTGCGCGCTCGACGGGTGCCGGTGCGCTCTGGGCCGGCACGCCCGGAAGTACTTGTAACTGGACCCACTCGACCGCCGATCGGTTCGGGTCGGTCACCACCGCACGACGTGTCGCCTCGGGTTGCAGCGAAAGCTCGGCGGTCTCGGCGCTCGAGGCGGTCATCTGCCGACAGCGTACAGACCCCGGCGCAAAATGCAACGGACAACTTGTACGGGCACGAGGCCATCGACTGGCTCGCCCCGTCCCAGCCGTTCGCGAACCTCCGAGCTCGACACGTCGACCGCCCGCCCGCCGATCAGCACGGACTGCCAACCGGGCGGAGCTGCCGGTGCAGGGCTGCGAGGGCGAGACACGATGGCCAGGGTGACCAGCCGCCGGAGATCGTCCACCCGGTGCCAGGTCGGGAGGCTCTCCACCAGGTCACCGCCGACGACCACGTAGATCTCGGGCTCGGTGCGTCCCGCCACGCGGGACTCGGCCCGAAGCGCTTCGACGGTCTCGACGGTGTAGCTCGGTCCGCCACGATCGATCTCCAGCCGGCTCGCCTCGACCCGGGTGATCGGCGCGGCAAGGGCAGCCACCAGGGCAAAACGGTCCTCGGCGGCCGTGACGGTGCGGGTGGGGACCTTCTGCCACGGATGGTTGGCCACCACAAGGAGGACCTCGTCGAGGGAGAGGGTATCGCGCACCGCCTCTGCCGCTGCCAGGTGGCCCAGGTGGGGGGGTCGAAGGTGCCGCCGAGCAACCCGATTCGCCGTGCGGCTCCCGAGTCGCTCACCACGCCCGCCAGCGCCGGGCGTCGAGACGGACCGACAGGTCCACATCGACCCATTGGCCGAAAGGGACGGAAGGGGACACGGTGGGCCAGCCTAGGGCGACACAGCGTCCAAGCTGCCTGGTGTGGCGCCTACGCTTGGGAGATGGACGAGCAGTGGCACCCGGGTTCGTGGCGGACCAGACCCGCCGCCCAGCAACCCGTCTGGCCGGACGCCGAGGCACTCAAGCACGTCGAGGCGCGCCTGGCCGCCCTTCCCCCCATGGTCTTCGCCGGCGAGATCCGGCGCCTCACCTCGACCCTCGGGCACGTGGCCCGTGGCGACGCCTTCTTGCTGCAGGCCGGGGACTGCGCCGAGTCCTTCGCCGAGTTCTCTGCCGACAACATCCGCGACAAGCTCCGGGTCATCTTGCAGATGGCGGTAGCGCTCACGTACGCGTCTGGCGTGCCGGTAGCCAAGGTAGGACGCATCGCCGGACAGTTCGCCAAGCCCCGATCCTCGGCGACCGAGCGGGTGGGCGAGGTCGAGCTCCACTCGTTCCGGGGCCACATGGTCAACGACGAGTCCTTCGACGCCGACGCCCGCCGGCCCAACCCCGAACGCCTGGTCAGCGCCTACCAGCAGTCGGTGGCGACTCTCAACCTGCTGCGGGCCTTCACCAAGGGCGGATTTGCCGACCTGAGCCAGGTGCACCAGTGGAACCAGCAGTTCGTCGCCTCCTCGGCCGAGGGGCGGCGCTACGAGCGGATCGCCGGCGAGATCGACCGGGCCCTGCGGTTCATGCGGGCGTGCGGAATCGATCTCGAGGCCGAAGAGGGTCTGCACCAGGTCGAGTTCTGGACCAGCCACGAAGCGCTGATCCTGCCCTACGAGGAGGCGCTGACTCGGCAGGACTCTCTGACCGGTGACTGGGTCGACACCTCCGCGCACATGGTGTGGGTCGGTGAGCGGACGCGCCAGGTCGACGGCGCGCACGTTGAGTTCTTGTCGGGCGTCCGCAACCCCGTCGGCGCCAAGATCGGACCGGGGGCCAGCCCCGACGAGATCGTCGAGCTGTGCGCCCGTCTCGACCCGGAGCGCACGCCGGGCCGTCTGACCCTGATCACCCGGATCGGCGCGGGCAAGGTCGGTCAGGTCCTCCCCCCGCTCCTGCGAGCGGTCCACGACGCCGGGCACCTCCCGGTATGGGCCTGCGACCCCATGCACGGCAACACGTTCACCAGCGAGCACGGCCAGAAGACCCGGCGCTTCGACGACATTCTCACCGAACTGCGCGACTTCTTCGCGGTCCACCACGACGAGGGCACGTGGCCCGGTGGCGTCCACGTCGAGCTCACCGGTGACGACGTGACCGAGTGCCTCGGCGGCGCCGAGGAGATCCTCGAAGGTGACCTCCACCTGCGCTACACGACCACGTGCGACCCGCGCCTCAACGCCCGTCAGTCGCTCGACCTGGCGTTCCGGGTCGCCGAGATGCTCAGGGACTGAGACCGCCGGGGATCTGACCCAGCGCCATCCGTTCAGCGAGGATCCGGCGCCCGGGGGATCCGATCCACAAAGGGTCCTTTGGTTCAGGACGTGACCGTCGGTACACTGGTGCCCGGCGTGGCTTCTCGGGTTCTCTCTTCTTCGATCCGCGGCACCGGCGCGGGCTCGGTTCTTGCGAGCGGCGGCGCTGATCGCCCTGGTGGGCGTGCTCTCTCCGTTGGCCCTCGAGTCGCTCCAAAGTCCTCCGGCGTCCGCCCAGAGCACCGGGGTCCCCGCGTACTGGCTCGTCGCCGCCGACGGGGGGGTCTTCTCCTTCGGCGGCGCGCCCTTCTACGGCTCGATGGGTGGCCAGAACCTCAACCGACCGATCGTCGGCATCGCCGGATCGAATCTCGGTGGGTACTGGGAGGTGGCGTCCGACGGCGGGATCTTCGCCTTCGACGCGCCGTTCTACGGCTCGATGGGTGGCCAGCACCTCAACCAACCGATCGTGGGCATGGCGGCGGACCGGGCCACCGGGGGCTACTGGGAGGTGGCGTCCGACGGCGGAATCTTCACCTTCGACGCCCCGTTCCACGGCTCCATGGGTGGCCAGCACCTCAACCAACCGATCGTGGGCATGGCGGCGACGCCAGACGGGGGCGGGTACTGGCTGGTCGCTGCCGACGGCGGCATCTTCGCCTTCGGTGACGCCCCCTACGAGGGCTCGATGGGGGGCCAGCACCTCGACCAACCGATCGTGGGCATGGCGATCTCCCCCGACGGGCACGGGTACTGGGAGCTGGCCGCCGACGGCGGCATCTTCGCCTTCGGTGATGCCCCCTATGAGGGTTCGCTCGGAGGTGTCCCCCAGAGCCGGGCCATCGCCGCCATCTCCAGCACGCCGGTGAGCGCCGGGTACTGGTTCACCAACACCAACGGCGCGGTCAGCGCGTTCGGATCAGCCACGTACTGGGGGTCGGCCCCGCAGGTGCTGAACAAGCCGGTGGTGGCCATGGCGGAAGCCACCGGCAGCGGCTCGTTCACCGGCGGATCCTTTCCGTCGGGCTCCTTCGGGTACGACGTCTCGAACTACCAGTGCTCGTCCCAACCGCCGTCGCCTCACACGGTGGGCATCGTCGAGGTGGAGGGCGGTTCGTTCGCCACGGTCAATCCCTGCCTGGGCACCGAGGCCTCCTGGGCCGGCGCGGGCCTCAACCTCTACATCTACTTGACGTTTGGGACCACGGCCACTTCCCCTGACGCGGCTTGTCTGTCGGCCGAGTCGCCCACGGCCTGCAACTACGGGTTCGAGACCGCCCTCGACGGCTTCGCCAAGGCAAAGAACGCCGGGGTGAACACCGCGGTGACCTGGTGGCTCGACGTGGAGGGCGATCCGTCGTGGACCACCGACACCATGGCCAACGCGTCGCTCGTCCAAGGGGCCATCGACGGCCTGCACTACGAGGGTCTCAACAACGTGGGCATCTACGCCAGCCCCGACGTGTGGAATCAGATCGTCGGCACGTACCAGCCAGCTGTGCCCTACTGGGCGGCGGACTGGCAAGTGGACCCGGCCTCGACGTGCTCCCAGGTGCACACGCTGTTCCCCCACGCCCAGCTGCCCACCGGCCCGGTCCAGGTGGTCCAGTACAGCTCGCCCTCCGCGTCGATCGCCCTCGGCGGAATGAGCACGAGCTACGACGACGACTACGCCTGCTGAGCCAGCCTCGAAGTTCTCTCGGTGCCTAGCGGCGTGACGTCGTTGTAGCGCTCGAGGCGCCAGACCCCGTCGGCCACGTGCCACTCGGTGAGCGAGGCGTGCACCGTGTGCAGCCCGAGGCGGGGACGAGCGGGGTCCACCGGCAAGAACCCGAGCAGGCTGGCCTCGACGACCCCGGCATGGCAGAACGCCACGATCGTCTTCGGGCGATCGGCGGACCCCGACCGGGCGAGACGCGCCAGCGCGCTAGTGGCACGGACCACGAAGCCCGACCAGCTCTCCACGCCGGGGGCCAGCGGTTCGTCGGGCCGCAGGTCCCAGTCGGGCTCGGGATACCGTGCGGCGAACTGCGCCCAGGTCATCCCATCGGCGTCCCCGGGTCGCAGCTCGCTCAACTCGGGATCCTCGACGATCGGCTGGACCGGTCCGTCGGCCGGTGCGAGCGCCGGGGCGACGATCTGGGCAGTCTGGATCGCCCGGGCCAGCGTCGAGGCGTAGAGGGCGTCCACGTGACCGAGCTCACCGGTGCGAGCGAGCCGGTCGCGCAGCGCCTCGGCTTGGGCCACCCCGAGCGCGGTGAGGCCGGTGCACCCGACAACGCCGCCCACCACCCCGTTGACGTTGCATGCTGCCTCGCCGTGGCGCACCAGCACGAGCCGGGTTCCACGCAAGCTGGTCGGCCCCACCGTACGTGCACCTCGGGGCGGGACGCCGGGCGGGGGCGCCGTGTCCCCGCTCAGGCGAGCTCTCCCACGAACTGCTCGAGCTGTCGCAACGTCCGGCACTCGACGACAGCGTCGCAGTAGATGGCGTACTCGTCGACGATGGAGTCACCCGATCCCCAGTAGTCACGGGGCTCGGGGTTGAGCCAATAGACATGCCGAGCCTTGCGCCGCATGTCCTCGAGCACCCAGGACTCCGATGCGTGGTAGTTGTTCCGCGCGTCACCGAGCAGCAGGACGCTCGTGCGGGGACTGATCTCCTCACCCCACCGGCTGTGGAACGTGGAGAGTGCGTGCCCGTAGTCGGAGTGGCCGTCCACCCAGACCACGTCGGCCTCGGTGTTGATCCGGTGCACCGCGGTGGACGGATCGTCGACCCCCTCGAAGAACCTCGTGACCTCGTCGATGCCGTCGACGAACACGAAACTGCGCACCTTGGAGAACTGCGAGCTGATCGCATAGACGAGGTGCAAGGTGAAGCGGGCAAAGGAGGCTACCGACCCCGACACGTCGGCGATGACGAGAATCTCGGGTTTGGCCGGGCGGGGGTGACGGAACCGTGGATCGACCGGAACCCCGCCGAAGGAGAGCGATCGGCGCATGGTGGCACGGAAGTCCAGCCGGCCTTGGCGACCGTGCCGGCGCTTGCGGGTGAGCCGCACCGCCAGTTTCCGGCTGAGCGGGTGGAGCGCCCGGTGCAGGGCGTCGAGCTCCCCGCGGGTGGCGTGCATGACGTCGAGATCCTCGGGCAACGGCTTGCGCACCGACTTGGCCAACGCCTCGGCCCCTCGGTCCTCGACCAACCGGCGCCGTATCTCTTGCTCGATGGCCTGGCGGAGCTTCTCGATCCGGGCCCGGTACTCGTCGCGAATCAGGCGGTCCTCCAAGGGCGTGAGGTCCTTGTCGCCGGGGACCGACTCGCGCGCTCCGGTGACCAGTCGCTCGAACACCGCGTCGAGGTCAAGATTCCGCAGGGTCCGGTAGAGGTAATAGGTCCCCCCGACGGGCCGTCCGGGCTCCATCCCGCCAAAGCGGCTCACTGCGTGGCGGGCCACCACCGGGACGAGAGCGTCGTCGCCGGTGGCGAGGGCCCGGTAGAGCATGGCTGCCAGCTCCTCGGCACTCAGCGCCTCGCCGCCTCCGCCTCCTGAGCCCCTCGCGCCCGCCGGAACCGTCCCATCGCCGTCCTCGGCATCCTCTTGCTCGCCGCTCTCCTCGCCCATGGCGCGCAGCGAGGCGGCGGTCCGGGTGGCGAAGAAGATCTCGAACGCGGTCTCGAAGGCCCGCCAGTGGGAGCTCGACTTCACAAGGGTGGCGGCGAGCGCGTACTTGAGGGCCTCTCGGTCCTCCAAGGGGATGTGGTGCACCGCCTCGGCGGCGTCGAGGTGCTCGGTCAGTGAGACCGGCAACCCGGCGCGGCGGAGCTCGGCGACGAAGCCGGACAGCAGATCGAGCACGAGGAGTGGAGTCCGGCGCTCAGGTGTCGGCGGACAGCAGTTCCTTGGCCGCCCGTTCGATGTCGGTCTGGTACTTGAGCAAGATGTGCAGCGTGTCACGGGCCTGTGCGGCGTCGATCGACTCGACACCGAGTACCACAAGGGTCCGGGCCCAGTCGAGGGTCTCGGAGACCGAGGGCGCCTTGCGGAGCTCGAGGGTGCGCAGCGATCGCACGATGCGCGCCACCTGGTCGGCCAGCTCCTCGCTGATCCCCGGAACCCGGGTCCGCACGATGTTGCGCTCGCGCTCGAGGTCGGGGTAGTCGACGTGCAGGTACAGGCATCGCCGCTTGAGCGCCTCGGACAGCTCGCGTGTGTTGTTCGAGGTGAGGAACACCAGCGGCAGTCGGGTGGCGCGTACGGTCCCGAGCTCGGGGATCGACACCTGGTACTCAGAGAGGATCTCGAGCAAGAGCGCCTCGGTCTCGAGCTCCACCCGGTCGACCTCGTCGATCAGCAGCACGATGGGCTCGTCGGCCCGGATGGCCTCGAGGAGTGGCCGGGTGAGGAGGAACTCCTCAGAGAAAATGTCCTCCTCGAGCTCTCCCCAGGTCGGACGACCACTGCCGTCGTCGGCGGGGTCGGAGTTCCCCGACAGGTTGCCGGCCTGAATACGCAGGAGCTGCTTGCGGTAGTTCCACTCGTAGAGGGCCTTGGACTCGTCGAGCCCCTCGTAGCACTGGAGCCGAATGAGCCGGCTGCCGGTCAAGTCGGCCACCGACTTGGCCAGCTGCGTCTTGCCGGTACCGGCCGGCCCTTCCACCAAGACAGGCTTGCCCAGGCGATCGGCGAGATAGACCACCCCGGCGATTCCTTCGTCGGCCAGGTACTTGACCTCGGCCAAGCCGGCCCGCACCTCGCCCACCGACGCAAAGCGTGCCGGGCCTACGTCGGGAAGCCCGAGCGGCCCCCCTGCTCCGTGCCCGGTGCTCGGCACGTCTGTCGATTCGGGTCCTACGCTCACCTGCGAACCTGCCCCTCTCCTCGTACGATCCACTTCACACTCGTCAGCTCCCGCAGCCCCATTGGCCCCCGGGCGTGCAGTTTCTGGGTCGAGATCCCCACTTCGGCGCCCAGGCCCAGCTCGTTGCCGTCGACGAAACGCGTGGAGGCGTTGACGACCACTGCGGCGGCGTCCACCTCGCGTACGAAACGCTCGGCCGCAGCGATGTCGGCGGTCACGATCGCCTCGGAGTGACCAGAGCCGTACCGGCTGATGTGCTCGACAGCGGCGCTCAGGTCGTCGGCGACCGCGATACTCAGCTTGAGGCCGAGGAACTCGGTGGCGAAGTCCTCTTCGCTGGCTGCTCCGATCCCGGGAAGGATCGCCTGTGCCTGCTCGTCGCCGACCAGCTCCACACCGTCGAGCAACGAGCGAACGAGCGGAAGGAACTCGGCCGCAACGGCCGCGTGCACCACGAGCGACTCGGCGGCGTTGCACACCCCGGGTCGCTGGGTCTTGGCGTTGAGAACGATGTCGGCGGCCATGGCCAGGTCGGCGGCGCGGTCGACGTACACGTGGCAATTGCCCGAACCGTCAAGCACGTAGGGCACCGTGGCTTGCTCGATCATCGTGGCGATGAGCTCTGGTCCACCGCGCGGGATCAGGCAGTCGATCAGGCCCCGTAGACGCATGAAGGCGACCGCCGAGCCATGACCGGACTCCTCCACCAGCGCCACGGCATCGGCAGGGAGGCCCGCCTTGACCACCGCGGTGCGCAGCACCTCGACCAGAGCCCGGTTGGAGCGCACTGCCGAAGATGACCCCCGCAAGAAGGCGGCGTTTCCCGCCTTGAGGCACAGGGCCGCCGCATCGGTGGTGACATTCGGGCGGTTCTCGTAGATGACACCGACGACGCCCAGGGGCACCCGGACCCGCTGGACCCGCAGCCCGTTGGGCCTGACCCACCCATCGACAATCTCGCCCAGCGGATCGGCCAGGGCGGCGACGTTGCGCAAGCCCTCGGCCATCTGTGCGAGCCGACCCTCGTGCAGCGCCAGGCGGTCGATACTGGTCTGGTCGGCACCGTTGCGTTCGGCGTCGGTCACATCCGCGGCGTTCGCCTCGAGCACTGCGCCCGAGTGGCTGCTCAACAGGTCCGCAGCCGTGTGTAGGACGTCGTCCCGCACCGCCGAGGACGAGCGTGCCACGTGGCGTGAGGCGGCGCGCACGCGCAGCGCCAACTCCTCGAGATCACCAGGTTGCACACACCAAGCCTACCGCGGGCCACCGACCGGGGGCCGTGGCCAGGCCCCCTGGCGGGGCGGTGGCCAGGGTGCCCCGGCGGAGCGGTGGCCCAGGTGCCCCGGCGGGGCGGTGGCTAGGGCGCCCGGCGGGATCAACCGAGCACGACCAGGTCGTCGCGGTGGACCACCTCGGAAGGCAGGTCCTCGGGCAGCGCGTCCGAGCGGCGGCCGACCCACTGGTCGGCCCGGGCCGAGGGGACCCGTGCGAGTCCCTTGGCGAAGACCGTGCCGTCCTCGCCCTCGATCTCCACGGCGTCTTCGGGGCCGAAGCTCCCACGCACCGACCGCACGCCCGCAGCGAGGAGCGAGCGACCGTCGTCGACCAGCGCCCGGCGAGCTCCGGCGTCCACGACCAGGGCTCCGGCCGCGCTGGTGGCGAAGGCGATCCAGAGCTTTCGTGCCGGAAGGCGACGGCTGCGCGGGCGGAACACTGTGCCCGCACCCGCCTCCCCGGCCAGCACCGCAGCGAGGACCTCAGGGCGCGACGCGTCGGCGATGACCGCCTGCACGCCCGACCACGTGGCGATCCGGGCCGCCGCCAACTTGGAGGACATCCCGCCGCTGCCCATGGCCGTGCCGGGGCCGCCCGCCGCCTCGAGGTGCCGGTGGTCGATCTCGATCACCTCCTCGATGAGGGACGCGCCCACGGCGGTCCTCGGGTCGGCGGTGAGCAGACCGGGCGCGTCGGTCAGCAGGACAAGGAGCTCGGCGCGGACGAGATGGGCGACCAAGGCGGCCAGCCGATCGTTGTCGCCGAAGCGAATCTCCTCGTCGGCCACCGCGTCGTTCTCGTTCACCACCGGAACGACCCCCAGTGCCAATAAGTGCACGAAGGTCTGCCGGGCGTGCAGGTATTGGCGACGGTGGACGAAGTCGAGCGGCGCCAGCAAGACCTGGCCGGCGAGAAGACCCTGGGGGCTCAGTCCGTCCTGCCAGGCGTTCATGAGCCGCTGCTGGCCCACCGCCGAGACGGCCTGGAGCACCGAGGGGTCCGAAGGGCGCGGCCCTGGGCGCCCCAATGCCGACCACCCCACCGCAATGGCGCCGGAGCTCACCAGGACCACGTCGCGACCCGCGGCGCGGATGCTGGCGATCTCGGCGCACAGCCGGGCGATGAGCCCCACATCGGCTTGGCCGTCGGGCGTCGTCACCGATGACGACCCGACCTTCACGACGACCGGTGCGCCCCGCCCGCCGGTCTCAGGTCCGGCGGGCGAGCTCATCGCTCCCCCTCGGCCTGGCGCCGGGCCTTGCGTCGGGCGCGGCCGCCCGCCCAACCCGTCTCCACCTCGGTGGCCACAGGGTCGAGCCCGGCCTCTGCATTGTCGCGGTACCAGGTGAACGTGACGTCACCGACGCGAACCTCATCGCCGTCGTGCGCCCCGGCCCGCGACAGCGACCGGTCCACTCCGAGACGGCGGAGCCGGCGGACCGCCTCGGCCATGGCTTCGTGGTCGCTCAGATCCGAGAAGCTCACTGCCCGCTCGGCCGCCCGGCCCGACAGCTCCCAGGACCCCGGAGCGGTGCGCACGACGGCGATCCCTTCGGGCAGTGGCCGGTGCACCGCGATGCCCGTACGGGCACCGATGCCGAGCGCATCGTGGGCACGCGCCACGCTGACCAGCGTGGCCATCCGCCCGAGCAGCTCTGGGAGGCCGGCGCCGGTCACGGCGGAGACCGCGGCCAGTGGGCCGTCCTCGTCGGGGGCATCACCCCCAGAGGTGCCCGGTGCCGCTTCGGCTGCCAGGTCGGCGCGCGAGCCGACCACCAGGCGCGGGCGATCGAGGAGGGCAGGCTGGTAGCGGCCCAACTCGTCGAGGAGCACCTCGAGCTGCTGGGCCGGCGGACGCTCGGCCACAGGAGCCAGATCGAGCAGGACCACCAGCACGCGTGCCCGCTCGACATGGCGCAAGAACTGGTGCCCGAGCCCCTTGCCCTCGGCGGCGCCCTCCACGAGACCCGGGACATCGGCCACCACCATCTCGACGTCGTCGTCGCCGTCGGACCGTCCGGTCCGAGCGCCCACCCGCACCACCCCGAGGTGTGGCTGCAGGGTCGTGAACGGGTAATCGGCGATCTTGGGCTTGGCGGCTGAGATTCGAGCGATCAAGGTCGATTTGCCGACGTTGGGGAAGCCGACCAGGGCCACATCAGCCATCAACTTCAACTCGAGGTTGAGCCAACGCTCCTGCCCGGCCTCACCTTGCTCGGCGAACGCCGGCGCTCGGCGCCGGTTGCTCAAGAACCGAGCGTTCCCCTGACCCCCGCGCCCTCCCTCGGCCGCCAGCCAGCGGTCGCCCACGCCGGTCAGGTCGCAGAGCAGGGACCCGTCTCGGTCCCTCACTACGGTGCCCACGGGCACGGGCACGCACAGATCGGGGCCCCGTGCCCCGTGGCGCCGCTTGCCCGAACCATGGCCTCCGTCGACCGCCCGGCGATGGGGATGGTCCTTGAACCCGAGCAACGAGGCCTGGCGCAGGCTGGCCTCGAGCCAGACGTCGCCACCACGTCCCCCGTCGCCGCCGTCGGGACCTCCTCGGTCGACGTGCGCCTCACGGCGGAACGACACCGCGCCCGCTCCCCCATTGCCCGCCTTGGCGTGGAGCTGCGCCTCATCGACAAACCCGGACATCCTCGTGATCCTACGGGCTGGCCCGTCGAGCACCGCTTCGGAGCGCGCTCGGTGCCCGAGGGCTCAGCGGCCGCGCCGCGCCGTCTCGAAGAGCCGGTGCGCCCGCCGGGTCACCTCGTCACGGGCCAGCGGCTCGTCCACGGTGAGACAGCGACCGGCGGAGACCACCTGGCGACCCTCCACCCACACGTCGGTCACGTGGCGGCTGGACGCACCCCACACGAGGTGGGCGATGAACTCATCGGGGCTGAGGGCCGGCGTGAACGTGGCGTCGGCCAGCTCCAGGCGGATCAGGTCGGCCGCCCGGCCCACCTCGAGGCTGCCGGTGTCGAGCCCCAGGGCTTCGGCGCCTCCGCGGGTAGCCAGGCGCAGCGCCTGGCTGGCGGTCATCGCGCCGGCGTCGGCGGCGACACCGCGCGCCAGGATCGGCGCCAGGCGCAGCTCCTCCCAAAGGTCGAGGTTGTCGTTGGACGCCGGACCGTCGGTACCCAGACCGACCCGCAGGCCTCGCGCCAACATCTCCCCCACCCTGGCCACGCCGCTCCCGAGCTTGCCGTTGCTCTGGGGACAGTGCGCGACCGCGACGTCGTGGGCCGCGAACACCTCGAAGTCCCCCGGGGCAAGCCACACCGAATGGGCGGCCAGTACCGGTCCGTCCAGCACCCCCAGCCGGGCCAGCAGCTCGGGCGCGCTGCAGCCGTGACGAACGAGGATCCGTCGCCCCTCGTCGAGCGTCTCGGCCACGTGCACGTGCACGAGGGCCCCGACCTCCTGGGCCAACTTGGCCACGGCCCGCAGGCCGTCAGGAGGGAGCGCATAGGCCGAGTGGGGGCCGAAGCCCACCTCGACGAGACCGCCGTCGACATGGAGATCGTCGTAGAGCGCGCCGGCGGCTTCGAGCATCGCCTGCCACGACATCTCCGGACCGGCGCCCGGCAGATCGAAGATCCCTGGGGTGATCACCGCCCGGATACCCGAGTCGAAGACCGCTGCGGCGAGCGCCCGGTTGTGCAGGTACATCTCGGCGGTGGTGGTCACTCCGCACCGCAGCAGCTCATCGGCTCCGAGGGCCATGCCCCAGTACACGTCCTCGTCGGTCAGCGAAGCCTCGCGGGGCCAGATGGACTCCTCCAGCCACCGTTGGAGAGGGAGCCCATCACCTGACCCACGCAGCAGGGTCATCGGCGTGTGGGCGTGGGTGTTGACCAGCCCGGGCATGAGCAACCCGCCCACCATCACCTCGGGGGCTCCCGAAGGCGGTGCGTCGGCCCGGGGCCCGACCCAGGCGATGCGCCCGTCCACCACGTCGACCACGCCGGGGCGATGGACCCGGTCACGCCCGTCGACCGTCAGCACCACCTCGGCAGCCAGACGCAGGGCTGACGAGTCGCTGCCGATCACCTGCGGGGACCCCTGGGCTCCGACGCGTCAGACCAGCGAGACGTACAAGCGGCTTGCCAGGCTCGGGCCGAACGCCACAGTGGTGCCCGACAGCGCGAGCACGAGCGTGCCATCGGGGGCTCGGCTCGACACCTGGGCGGTGGCGCCTGGCACGAACCCGTGGTGGCTCAGATAGGTGAGCATGGAAGTGTCGAGCTCGACGTCCTCGCTGATGCGCTCGAGCCGTATGCGCTGCCCCGGCTCGGCTAGGGCCAAGGGGACCGCCACCCGAGGCGGGCTCGGTGAGGACGAGCCAGGGATGGGGTTGCCGTGGGGACAAGTGGCGGGGTCGCCGAGCAGCTCGACCAGACGCGCCTCGACGTCGTCGGAGATGACATGCTCCCAGCGCCCTGCCTCGAGATGCACCTTGTGCCACTCGAGACCGATCACGTCGACGAGGAGGCGCTCGGCCAGGCGGTGCCGGCGGACCACCTTTTCGGCCACCACCGAACCGCTGTCGGTGAGCTGCACCACTCGGCCGCTGCGACGGACGTAGCCCTCTCCCTCCAAGCGGTCGAGCATCTCGGACACCGACGGTGCGGAGCGCCCGAGCCGTTCGGCGATCCGAGCCTGAATGACCGGCGTGCCTTCCTCGGTCAGGGAATGCACAGTCTCGAGGTACTCCTCCAACGGGGGATGGAAGCCGTCCTCGTCCACCCCGAGAATCCTACCGGCCCCACGATCCGGGCCCGACGGCCACCAACCGGCGTCGGGGCACTCCCCCGGCGCTCCCGAACGCCCCCGGACCTCAAACTACGATGGCCTGATGCCGCGCGGCGGGCCGGGATCGCCGAGCTCCGATCCCTTCGAGCAAGCCCATCTGGCTGCCCGGGAGCTCGCACGCCGCACCGGTGTGCAGCGTCACGACGTGGTCGTCGTGCTGGGTTCGGGGCTCTCGGGGGTCGCCCCGCTCCTCGGAGCGCAGGAACCGCCGCTCGATCTCGCCACGCTGCCGTGGTTCCCCAGGTTCACCGGCCTGGGTCACCGCAGCGAGGCCTGGTCGCTCGTCGTGGGTCCGAGCCGGGTGCTGGTCACCGCCGGCCGCGCCCACCTCTACGAAGGGGTCACTGAGCACCAGAGCGTCCATACGATTCGCACCGCGATCGCCAGTGGGGCGCACACCGCCATCCTCACCTGCGCCGCCGGAGCGATCCGTCCCGAGCTTGCTGTGGGGTCGATCGTGGCGATTCGCGACCACCTCAACCTGACCGGGCGCTCACCGCTCACCGGCGTCCACGCCGGCGAGCGCGCCGGAAGCCCCTTTGTGGATCTGGTCGACGCGTGGTCCCCGCGACTGCGAGCCGTTGTCCGTTCGCTGAGCCCACGAAGCGCCGAGGGCGTCTATGCCCAACTCCCCGGGCCCCATTTCGAGACCCCGGCCGAGATCCGGATGCTCGGGATCCTCGGGGCGGATCTGGTGGGAATGTCCGTGGCCACCGAGGCCGTTGCGGCGCGCCACCTCGGCGCGGAGACGCTGGGTCTGGCCGTCGTCACCAATCCGGCCGCCGGACTAGGGCCAGAGGGACCCTCCCCGGCCGACATCGTCGACGCTGCCGGCGCGGCGGTCCCGAGGTTGGCCGACCTCATCCGGGGCGTGCTCGAGGCAACCCCGGACTGACGCGCTCAGGAGGCTGACGTCGGGGGCAGCACGTCGACGAGCTTGCGACCCTTGCGGCGACCGAACTTGACCATGCCCTCGGTGAGGGCGAAGAGCGTGTCGTCCCCGCCGCGGCCGACATTGTCCCCGGGATGGAAGTGGGTGCCCCGCTGGCGAACGATGATCGAGCCGGCGGAGACCGCCGTGCCGTCGAACACCTTGACCCCGAGTCGTTGCGCGTTGGAGTCCCGCCCGTTGCGGGTCGAGCCCCCGCCCTTGGTCTTAGACATAGCCGATCTCCTTGCCCCGCCCGCGGCGACACCGCGAACGCAGAGGGCGGGTTGGGGCCCTAGGGGGCCGGAGTGATCGAGGTGATCTCGACGGTTGCGTAGTGCTGGCGGTGGCCCCAGCGACGCCGCTGGTTGGTCTTGGGCTTGTAGGTGGCGGCCCGAATCTTCGGGCCGAGCTCGCCGCCGACCACCCGGGCCACGACCTTCGAACCCGACAGCTGGGTCGGGGTGGCCTGCACCGTCTCGCCGTCGACCACCAGCACGGGGTCGAAGCTGACCTCGGCGCCAACGGGCTCGCCCAACAGCTCGACGCGCACCAGCTGGCCCTCGGCCACTCGCTCTTGCTTGCCACCGGTCTTGATCACTGCGTACATGGGACCACGAGACTAGCCCAAACTCGACGACGTCTGGCTCAGAAGGCCGAGCGGTCGAGGACGATGCCGCGCCCGTTGCAGACCTCGCAGACCGTCGAGAGTGATTCGATCAACCCCTCCGAGATGCGCTTGCGGGTCATCTCCACCAGGCCGAGCTCGGAAATGTCGAAGACCTGGGTCCGGGTCTTGTCCCGGGCCAAGGCGTTGCGCAGGGCGGCCGCGACCTTGTCGCGGTTCTCGCGGATCTCCATGTCGATGAAGTCGATCACGATGATGCCGCCGATGTCCCGCAGCCGTAGCTGGCGGGCCACCTCCTCGGCAGCCTCGAGGTTGTTGCGGAACACCGTCTCTTCGAGACTGCTCTTCCCGACGTTCTTGCCGGTGTTCACGTCGATCACGGTCAATGCCTCGGTGCGCTCGATGATCAGCGAGCCTCCCGACGGCAGCCACACTTTGCGATCGAGCGCCTTGTGGAGCTGCTCGTGGACGTGGTAGCGCTCGAAGATGGGCAGCGGCTCGATGGCGGTATCGAAGTACTCCACACGCTCGGCCAGCTCGGGGCTCACGTCGGCCACGTACTCGCGGACCTGCTCGAAGAGCGCTATATCGTCGATGACCACCCCGCGATAGTCACTGTTGAGCTCCTCGCGGAAGATCCGCACCGCCAGGTCGGGCTCACGGTAGAGGAGGCCCGGCGCGGTGGCACGAGCGGCCTCCTCCTCGATGGTCTTCCACCGGGCCAGCAGGCTTACCACATCGCGTCGGAGCTCCTCGGTGGTCGCGTTCTCCGCTGCGGTGCGCACGATCAGCCCGTGTCCCTCGGGTCGGACCTCGTCGACGATCTTGCGCAGGCGACGCCGTTCGTTGTCGCCCAGACGCTTGGAGATTCCAAATGCCGAGCTGTTGGGGACGAGCACGGCGAAGCGTCCGGGCAGCGACACCTCCTGGGTGAGGCGGGCGCCCTTGGCGCCGATAGGGTTCTTCGTGACCTGGCACAAGATGACCTGGCCGGTGCGGAGTACCTCTTCGATCCGGGGCTGGTTCCCCCGCGAGGCCCCCTCGACGTCGTCGACGTCGTAGCGAACGTCGCCGCGATAGAGGACGGCGTTCTTGGGGATCCCGATGTCGATGAACGCGGCCTCCATCCCGGGCAACACATTCTGGACCCGACCCCGATAGATATTGCCGTCGATCTGGTTGGTCTCGTCCGCGGCGCGCGACACGTAGTGCTCGACCAGGGAGCGTCCCTCGAGCACGGCGATCTGGGTGAGATGCGGCTGGACGTGAACGCAAACCAAGTAGCGCCCGACATTCTTGCCGCGTCGGTCCCGGCCACCCCGCCGGCGGCTGCGGCCTGACCGCTTGGCCGTCTCGCCGGAGACCAGGTCGTCCTCGGTGTCAATGTCGGTGTCGGTCTCGGTGTCCGTGTCGGTGGCGGGAGCGATATGGGCCGGCGGGCGTACGACCCCGTTGCGGCTGACGCCTGACGCGCCTCGGGACGAGCCGCCTGAGGTCAGGGTCGTGCCTGGTGCCGCATGCCGTGCCGGTCCGGACGCGGTCAGCTCGACGTCGGGGAGGAGATCGCCCGGTGCCGCGTGCGCCGGGGGGCGCGAGGGTGTGTCGGCCTCGCGTGCTTCCTCGGCCGTCACCGGCCGCACCGGCGGTGCCGGTCTGGTGTCGCCGATCCTCGGCCGCGGCGCCGGTGGGGCTGAGGCCCCGGGACGAGCCGCGCCGTTGGTGACCGACGGTGGCCTACCTGGGCCGGCTACCTCTGGTGGGGTCGGGCGGACCGCCTCCCCTTGGGAGGTCTCGCTGGCATCGACGTGGTCCGCAGTGGGCGTGTCGCTCTCCGGCTCGGACATGAGGG
The DNA here is from genome assembly GCA_963794215.1 of uncultured Acidimicrobiaceae bacterium. Classification (GTDB taxonomy): domain Bacteria; phylum Actinomycetota; class Acidimicrobiia; order Acidimicrobiales; family RAAP-2; genus DATKRB01. The sequence continues at coordinate 1,300,613 of CAWCCQ010000001.1, forward strand.
AGATCCCTCCTCGTACAGTTCATGAGGCACGCGCCGTGGCGTGCGCTACGACAGCACCCGGGGTCTCGCCGGCCACGGGGAGCGGCTCCCAACGGGCGCCATCGCGCTCGATCCATTGCTTGGTCCTTCGGGCCCGGACCAACGCGACGTCGGCTCCGAGCCCCTTGAGTAGTTCCATGGGCCGGACGCCCCGCGGTCGGGTCGCCAGTTCGGCGTCCATCGACAGCGGCCCGTCCTGCACCGAACCGGCCCCCAAGCTCCCCCGTGGAGCGAGGGCCAACACCGAAGGCCGCAGGTCGTCGTCGACCAGTCGACCCTTGCGTTCCCGGCTGACCCAGAGGCTAGGGGCATCGAGCAATCGCCCGATGCGCTCCGTTAGCTCCCTATGGGTCACCCCGAGTACCTCCAGTTCCCAGGAGCACGATGTTACCTCCTGCTGGAGCGACTCGGCGCCATCGGCCAGGGGCGCGGTGGCGACCACGTCGAGCCCGTCGGGCAGCAGCCCGCTAAAGGCGTCCTGGTCGAGCGACCCGGGCGCCGGCGTCCGGGTCAGCCGCACGTCGAGGTACTCGGCGAGCGATTCGCACCCGGTCGGCAAGGCCAATCCGAAGCTGAGCAGGGGACGGGGCGAGAACCCGGCCGACCACGCCACCTCCAGCCCGCTGCGGCGCAGGGCCCGTTCCCACATGCGCGCGACGTCGCGCTGGCTCGTAAAACGGATTCGGCCGAGCTTCGTGAACCGGAATCGGTAGCTGGAGGGCTCGCCAGGGCCGAGGGTCACGGGCTCAGCGCCCCACGCCGATGAAGCGCACCGGCACGCTGCCCCCCGTGGCGAGGTCCTGCCCGGTTCCTTGACTACCCCCGGCGGGGGGCACCGCCGAGGCCACGACGTGCTCGAGCCCGAACCCCGTGCACGCGCCACAGTCATAACACGGCGTCCACCGACAGTCCTCTAGCCCGGCCTCGGCCAGCGCGTCCTGCCAGTCCTGCCACAAGAAGTCCCGGTGGAGCCCGGCGGAGATGTGGTCCCAGGGCAGGGCCTCGTGCTCGTCGCGGGTGCGGTGGACCACCTCGGAGATGGCGAGGCCCTCGGCATCCATGGCCGCCTCCCAGAGCCCGAGGTCGAACCGTTCGGACCACTCCTGGAAGGTTCCTCCGGCCCGCCACACCCGCTCGATGACCGACCCAACGCGCCGATCGCCCCGGCTGGCGATGCCCTCGACCACCGACGCCTCGGGATCGTGCCATCGCACGGTCAGACCACGCACGGTCCGCGCCGCCTCGCGCAGCAGGTTCACCTTGCGGTGCAGCGTTGCCGCGCTGTCCTGTCCGAACCACTGGAACGGGGTGTGCGCCTTGGGCACGAACCCCCCAACCGAGGCCACCACGGTCACCGAGCGGTGGTAGTGCCGTCCGATCTCCACGCACCGCTGGCCGAGCTCGGCGATCCCGACCACGTCCTCGTCGCGCTCGGTCGGCAGCCCGATCAAGAAATAGAGCTTGATCCGGCGCCAGCCCTGGCTGAAGGCGGCATCGACGGCGCCGTAGAGGTCCTCTTCGGAAATGAGCTTGTTGATTACCTTGCGCATCCGCCACGTGCCGGCTTCGGGAGCGAAGGTGAGCCCGGTCCGACGAACCCGCTGGATCTGGGCCGCCGTGCCAACCGTGAAGGCGTCCACCCGGAGGCTCGGGAGGCTGACCGACACCCGTTCGGCGTGCTCGGGGTCCTCCACGATCCCCCGGACCACGTCCTCGATCCCCGAGAAGTCGGCTGTGGAGAGGGAAGTCAGGGCCACCTCGTCGTACCCGGTACGTCGAATGCCGTCGTGCACCATCTGGGCGACCTGCTCGGCCGGCCGCTCGCGGACCGGTCGGGTGATCATGCCCGCTTGGCAGAACCGGCATCCGCGGGTGCAGCCTCGGAAGACCTCCACGTTCAGCCGGTCGTGCACCACCTCGGTCAGCGGCACGAGCTGCTGGCGAGGGTAGGGCCAACGAGCTAGGTCGGCTACGGTGCGCTTCTCGACCCGGGGCGGCGCCGACTCGACCGACGGGTCGGTGCCAACCAGTCGGCCGGACACGTAGCGTGGCGTGTAGAGGTGGGGCACGTAGATGCCGGGCACCCCCGCCAGTTGTTCGAGAACCTCGCCGCGCGAGGGCGAGCCTGACGAGCGCCCCGCCCAGGACCCCAGAACCTCGGTGATCTCGCCGACCAGCTCTTCGCCGTCGCCCATGGCGAACGCGTCGACAAAGTTGGCGAGCGGCTCGGGATTGAACGCGCAGTGACCGCCGGCCAAGACGAGGGGATCGGCCGCCGTCCGCTCGGCGGCCCGGACCGCTACCCCGGCGAGATCGATCAGGTTGAGCACGTTGGTGTAGACGAGCTCCGCGGCCAGGTTGAACGCGATCACGTCGAAGTCCCGTGCCGCACGGTGGTTCTCCAACGAGAACAAGGGAATGCCCGCCGCCCGCATCGCCGCCTCCATGTCGGTCCACGGGGCGTAGGTGCGCTCGGCCAGCGCGTCGGGGCGCTCATTGAGGATCTCGTAGAGAATCTGCAGGCCTTGGTTGGGCAGCCCGATCTCGTAGGTGTCGGGGTAGGCCAGCAACCAGGCAACCCGTCCAGCGCCGTGCTCTGGTGTCTGGGCGCCTTGCTCGCCGCCGATGTACCGGGCCGGCTTCTCGACCGACCACAAGAGGGGTTCGATCCGCGGCCAGAGCGACGCCATGCCTCGGCGAGTCTAGGGCGACTCCCCCGACCCGGCTTAGCCGTTCGGGGCGGCCGTGGTGGCCGTGGTGGTTGTCGGCTTGGGCGCGGGGAGGGTCGTGGTCGTGGTGGTCGGCGTGCCGGCCGGGGGCACGGTCGGGGGCGGCGTCGTCGACACCGCGCTCGCCGAGCGCGGCAGCGTCACCTCGGGCGAGACGGGGTTGGTCTCGAGGTACTGGTAGATGGCCTTGACGGCCGGAGCGGCTGCGTCAGCGCCGTAGCCTCCCTGGTCCACCACCACCAGCACCACGTACTGGGGGTTGGGTTCGGGTCCGAATGCCACGAACCACGCCGTCGGCTCGCTGTGACCGGTCACCGTGGCCGTGCCGGTCTTGCCGGCGAGCCGGAAGGAGTTGAGCGCGAACGGCGGCGCAGTGCCTTCGAAGGTCGAGTAGGCCGTACCGAGCGGGTTGCCCACCACGCCCTCGAGGCCCTGGAGGATCGGGCCCGCCACCGACGGCGGCAAGCTCACCGAGCCCAACTTCTTGGGCGCGAAACGCTTGACCACTCGGCCGTCGGGGGCGACCACCGCGCTGGCCACCTGCGGGGCGTAACGGGTGCCGCCGTTGGCGAAGGTGGCGTAGGCGACGGCCATTTGCAACGGGGTCAGCTCGGCGTTCTGGCCGAACGCCATCTCGATGTTGTCGCCGACCGTCCAGATGTTCCCGTTGGGGAACCCCTTGGGATCCTGCTCGTAGAGCTTCTTCTGCACGGTCGGGCTGTTGATGTACCCGACGTTCTCGAAGGGAAGGTCGATGTGGGTGTAGCTGTCCAGCCCGTACTGTTCGCCGACGTCTTGTATGGCCTCGGGCCCGAAGCTGCCCCGGTCCTGCCAGAACATGTCGCCCAGTTGGTAGAAGTAGTAGTCGTCGGACTCGGTGAGGGCGAGCGGTAGGTTGACCAACCCGTTGGAGACGCCCTGGTCGTCGTGGAAGGCGCAGCCTTCGGTGCAGTCCTTGACGGTGTAGGTGCCGGTGTCGAGGACATACTGCCCGGCGCTGATGATGCCGGTCTGGAGGGCCGCGGTGGCGGTGATCAGCTTGAAGGTGGAGCCCGGGGTGTAGAGGCCCTGGATTGCGTTGTTGTTCTCGGCCCCCGAGGCGTCGATGGCGTCGAGGTTCGCCTGGCTGATGCCCCCGACGAACTCGTTCAGGTCGTAGGTCGGGTAGGAGGCCATGGCGAGCACCTGCCCGTTGTTGACGTTCATGACGATGGCCGCCCCGGTCGTCGCCGGCGGGTGGATGCCGCCATTCAGCGAGTCGGTGCTGGAGCGGTCGGCGAGGATGTCGGCCCGCAGGGAGTTCTGCACCTGGGCCTGTAGGTCGGCGTCGAGGTTGGTCACCAGGGTGTCGCCCTGGACGAAGTCCGTCGAGCGCACGGTGCCCACCACGTCGCCCTGGGCGTTCACCTCGAGGACCTGGCGACCGGCCACCCCGCGGAGGTATTGCTCGTACTCGGCTTCGAGACCGGACTTCCCGATCTGGCTCGACTCGGTGTAGCCCTGGTTGGGATGGGCTGCGAGCTCTTGTCCGGTGATGTCGCCGACGTATCCGAGCACGTGGGTGGCCGTCGTGCCGCCCAACGGGTAGCTGCGCTCGGTCACCTGCTCGACCGACACGCCCGGGAACTGCGAGGCGTGCGTCTGGAGGTACTGGACGGTGGCCGCCGGCGCGTTCGCCATCAAGGGTACCGGCTGGTACACGTTGTACTGCACGCTCGCCAGCTGGGACTGCACGTACACCGGCGTGGTGCCGATCAGCGCGGCAACCGCGCCGACGACCGACGGGTACTGGGCAGCGGCGGCACGCGACAGCACGATCTCGGATTGGACCTGGTTGCCGACCAGGACCGTATCGTTGCGGTCGACGATCTCACCGCGCGGTGCGGGCACAGACACCACCCGGACCCCGTTGGCCGTCACGGCGGCGCTGTAGTTCTTGTGGTCGATAATCTGCAGCGTCCAGAGCCGGAGCACCATGACCGCGAACAGCAGCAGCACGATCCCCGCGATCACGTTGAGGCGGACGAACGGGCGCGACGGCTGGTCCTCGGGCGAAGCGACGAGCGACGCGACGTTGACGCTCTTGCGCGGTCGCATCCGGGGTTGGCGCGCCCTGGGGGTCCGCGAGGAGCGCGAGCGCTCCTTGGCCGGCTTCGGGTAGCGATGGTCTCCTCGGATCGGGTGACGAAGAGACCGCCTCGTCACCACCGAGCTCCCACCGCTGGGGACCGGCGCCGCTGAAGGCCGCCCTCCCCGAGCGCCCACTCCATGAGGCGACGGGCAGGCAGCGCCAGCACGCCGTTGGTGACCGCCACCACGCCAGCCACTGCACCAAGATCGACGTGCAACATCTGCCCCTGTCCGAGAACGGCGCCGAGCACGGCGTACAGCATGACCGCGGCGACGCTTCCGACGACCGCGGCCACCGGGGCGATCCAGCGCCCCGGATCGGGCAACGACTGGAGCACCCGGCCAGTCACGAACCCGAGCACGCAGCCGACCAGGGCGCTCAAGCCAAAGGGGGTGGGAAGGAACAGGTCCGTCGCCAGGCCGGCGGTGAAGCCCACCCACGCCCCGGCCTCGGGCCCCCCCACCAGCCCCGCGGAGATCGGCAGGAGCCAGGTCAGCTCCGGATGGGCTCCGGCCACCCGCAGGTCCAGGCCGAGCGTCCATTGGACCAGTAGGAACCCCCCGATCACCACCAACACCCGGACGACCACCCCGGGGCTCACGGAGCCGGCTCCCACTGCACCACGTCGAGGTAGCGGAGGTTGGTCAGGTCGGCTGCGGGCTCCGCCTGCACGGTCAGCTGCGTGCCTCCTGCCGTGGTTCGGAAGCGGGTCACCCGGCCCACGGGGATGCCGCTCGGAAACGCCGCCCCCTGAAGCCCGTTCGTGTAGAGCACCTGGCCCTTGTGCAACGTCGTCGACTCGGCCACGAAGAGTGCCAAGAGCGGTGCGCCCGCACCCTGGCCCTCCACCACCGCAGTGGAGCTCGTTGCCGAGCGAGCCCCGGTGCCGATCATCACGCCCACTTTGGACTGGGGGTCGGTGATCAGCTGCACGATTGAGGAGTGATGGTTCGCCTGGATCACCTGGCCGACCAGTCCGCCGCTGCCGACCACCGGCATCCCGTAGGCGACACCGTCGGCGCGCCCCTTGTCAATCGTGATGTCGGCGTCGAAGTTCGAGACGTCGATCGCCGTGGTCTGGGTGCCGATCGTCGGGATGTCAGGAAGGAACGGCAGGTTCTGGAGCGCCAGGAGCTCCCGCAGCTGCTCGGCTTCGAAGGGATGCTCAGCCTGTTGCTGGCGCAAATTGCCGATCGCACGCTTGGAGCTTCTGGTTCTCGGTCTGCAGCGACCCGTAATGCACCGCGCCGGCAAAGAAGTCCCCGACCGGGTGCAGCACGCTGTTCACCCCGTCGCGCAGGGGCGAAAACACGTCGTCGGCCACCGACTTGATCCCTGAAGTCAGATGATGGGTCCGACTGGTCTGGTCGAGGGTGATGATCGTCAGCGACACCAGCACCAGCACGACCAGGGTGGTCAACGAGCGGCGCGACCGCCGTGCCTTCGCCACCCTCGGCCTGGTTGCCCTGTCAGCGGGACGAGGAGGTGATGAGCACCCGCTTGAGCGCCTCGAACTCCTCGAGGCACTGCCCGCTACCGACGGCCACGCAGTTCAACGGATCACGCGCCACCACGATGGGCATGCCCGGTCTCGTGCTGGAGGCGCGCGTCGAGACCGTGCAGCAGCGCGCCGCCACCGGTCAATACGATCCCCTGCTCCATGATGTCCGCCGCCAGCTCGGGAGGGGTGCGGTCGAGCGTGACTTTCACCGCGTCGACGATCGCCGACACCGGCTCCTCGATGGCGTGACGAATCTCCTCTGTCGACACCACGACCGTCTTGGGCAAGCCGGTCACGAGGTCGCGGCCGCGGATCTCTGCGTGCAGCTCCTCTTCGAGCGGGTACGCGGAGCCGAGGGCGATCTTGATCTCCTCAGCCGTGCGCTCGCCCAGCGCCAAGCTGAATTCTTTCTTTACGAACGAGACGATCGCTTCGTCGAGCTCGTCCCCACCGATGCGCACGGATTGACTGCAGACGATCCCGCCGAGAGAGATCACCGCGACCTCGGTGGTGCCGCCCCCGATGTCCACCACCATGTTGCCGGTGGGCTCGTGAACCGGCAGTCCGGCGCCGATCGCGGCGGCCATCGGCTCTTCGATGATGTAGGCCTTCCGGGCCCCGGCGTACTCCGCCGCCTCCATCACCGCGCGTTGCTCGACACCGGTGATGCCCGACGGCACGCAGATGACCATGCGTGGCTTGGCGAAGCGACGCTGGTGGACCCGGTGGATGAAGTACCGCAGCATCTTCTCGCAGATCTCGAAGTCGGCGATGACGCCGTCCTTCAGCGGCCGAATGGCCTGAATGTTGCTCGGCGTGCGTCCGATCATGCGCTTGGCTTCGGCACCAACCGCCAGCGGTCGCCCGTCCTTCACGTCGACGGCCACCACCGAGGGCTCGTTCAGCACGATCCCACGTCCACGTACGTACACCAGCGTGTTGGCGGTGCCGAGATCCACTGCCATGTCCCGGCCCAACAGGTTCAGTCGGTTGTCGGCCATCGAAGGCGGGGTTCCTTCCGGGTGGGCCCGCCAGGGACAAGTTCCAGTCGACGGCGGGAGACCTTAGGCTAGGTGACCCAGAAGAGCGGCACAAGGGCACTCCACGGCCCGTCACGGCCGAGACTGCCTTTGAACTGGGGCGTTGAGCCTGCCGGTCAGGGAAGGTCGGGAAAGAAGAGCTCGATCTCGCGCGCCGCAGACTGTAGCGAGTCCGAACCGTGGACCAGATTCTCGGTGGTGGCCACGGCCAGGTCGCCGCGGATCGTCCCGGGTGCCGCCTCCTTGGGGTCCGTGGCGCCCATCAACGTCCGGACCACCCGGTGCGCGCCCTCGGGACCCTCGACGACCATGACGAACGCGGGAGAGCGGGTGATGAACGCGACCAGGTCATCGTAGAAGTGCTTGCCCGAGTGCTCGGCGTAGTGCTGGCTCGCCAGCTCGGGAGTGATGTGACGCAGCTCGGCCGCCACCAGCCCGAGGCCCTTGCGCTCGAGGCGTGCGACGATCTCACCAACCAAACCACGCTCGACGCCGTCGGGCTTCACGATGACCAAGGTCCGCTCCACGAGTGGGGCACAGTAGCAGCCGTTGGCGACCACCTGGCTGGCGCTTGGGCCTCACGGACACGACGACGCGCCCTCCAGCAGTACCCGCCGGGCGTCGGTCACCACGTAGAGCGAGCCGGCCACCACGAGCAAACCATCCTCGGCGACCAGGCTTCTTCCCACCGCGACCGCCTCGGCCACCGACCCGGCCACGCTGACCGACATGCCGAGCGACCGGGCCGACTCGGCGACCACCTCTACTGGCAGGGCCCGCGGCGAGTCGGGTGCGCACGCCACCACGGTGCGCACCCCGGCGCCCACCAATGGGTCGAGCATGGCCAGGGGGTCGCGACCCCGCAGCATGCCGATCACGGCCACGGTGTCACCCTCGGTGGCAAACTCCTCGGACAGCGCGGTGGCCAACGCGCTGCATGCCGGCCACGTTGTGCGCGCCGTCGAGCAACGTCAGTGGTCGACGCCCCACCACTTCCATCCGGCCGGCCACGACCACGTTGCCCAAGGCCACCTCCACCACCTCGGGAGCCAACGGCGCACCGAAGAAGGCCTCAGCCACCGCGACAGCGCATGCGGCATTGTCACCCTGGTGTGGCCCGCGCATCGACACCAGCACCTCGGGGTAGTTGGCACCGGGCGTGCGCAGGTCGACCAGCCGACCACCGACCGCCAACCGATTGGCGTCGCATCCGAACTCCTCGCCGCGCACCCAGATCTCCCCCGCCCCCGCTGCTTGGGCCACCGAGCGGATCACCGCCACCAGGTGTGGATCGGTCTCCCCGATCACGACCCGACTGTCGGGCTTGACGATGCCCGCCTTGTCGCGGGCGATGTCCTCGAGCGTCGGGCCGAGGACCTCGGTGTGATCGAAGCTGATGTTGGTGACCACCGCCACGTCGCCGTGCACGACGTTCGTGGAGTCCCACGTACCCCCCAGTCCCACCTCTACCACCATGGCGTCGACCGCCTCGTCGGCGAACCACCGCAACGCGGCGGCGGTCAGGAGCTCGAATCGCGACGGCCGGTCACTCAGCATGGGCTCGAGCAAGGCCAGGGACGAGAGGACCTCGGTGAAGCTGTCGTCGTCGATGGGAACGCCGTCTCGCGCGATGCGTTCGTTGACTCGCGACAGGTTGGGGCTCGTGTAGGTCCCGACACTCAGCCCGGCGGCGCCCAGCAGGGCGCTCACCATGGCCGCCGTGGAGCCCTTGCCGTTGGTGCCCGTCACGTGGACGGTGGGGATCCCCTGTTCGGGGTCCCCGAGGATCGTGGCCAGCTCGCGCATGCGCTCCAGCGTGGGCAGCGCCCGGCGACTCGGCTCGGTGGACTCGAGATCGATGTGCGCGTCCAGCCAGGCGAGCGCCTCGGCGAGTGAGGCGAACGGCGGCCCGCTCACGCTGCTACGAGGCGGCGCGCCGGTTGCGCGTAGCCTTGGCCGGCGGGTCGCCCAGTGGAACCAACGTGGGATTGACCCGGTCGAGCACCACCGCCCGGTCGACGACGCACTTGCCGACGTCGTTGCGGCTCGGGAGGTCGTACATGACGTCGAGCAGCACCTCTTCGAGGATGGCCCGCAGTCCACGGGCTCCAGTGCCCCGCAAGAGCGCCTGCTCGGCGACAGCCTCCAAGGCGTCCTCGCTGAACTCGAGCTTCACGCCGTCGAGGTCGAACGTTCGCTCGTACTGGCGGGTCAGCGCGTTCTTGGGCTCGACCAGGATGCGGATGAGCGCGTCCTTGTACAGCTGGCTCACCGCGCTCACCACGGGAAGGCGGCCGATGAACTCGGGGATGAGCCCGAACTTGATCAGGTCCTCGGGCAGGACATGGCGCAGGACCTCGGCGTCGTCGCGTTCGGCCCGCTGGACCTCGGCCCGGAACCCGATGCCCTTGCGTCCGATCCGCCCTTCGATGATCTTGTCGAGCCCGGCGAAGGCACCCCCACAGATGAACAGGATGTTGGTGGTGTCGATCTGGATGAACTCTTGGTGGGGATGCTTGCGACCCCCTTGGGGGGGCACCGAGGCAGTGGTGCCTTCGAGGATCTTGAGGAGGGCCTGCTGGACACCCTCCCCCGAGACGTCACGGGTGATCGAGGGGTTCTCGCTCTTGCGGGCGATCTTGTCGATCTCGTCGATGTAGATGATCCCGGTCTCGGCTCGCTTCACGTCATAGTCAGCGGCCTGGATGAGCTTCAGCAGGATGTTCTCGACGTCCTCGCCGACGTAGCCCGCTTCGGTCAGCGCCGTTGCGTCGGCGATGGCGAAGGGCACGTTGAGCATCCGTGCGAGCGTCTGGGCGAGCAATGTCTTACCGCACCCAGTCGGGCCGAGCAGCAGGATGTTGGACTTGGAGAGCTCCACGCCGTCGTCGGCGGGGGGACCAGCCTGCACGCGCTTGTAGTGGTTATAGACGGCGACCGACAGGATCTTCTTGGCGTACTCCTGTCCGACGACGTAATCGTTCAAGAACTCGAAGATCTCTCGAGGCTTGGGAAGCTCCTCGAAGTTCAACTCGGTGGACTCGGTGAGCTCCTCGGCGATGATGTCGTTGCACAGATCGATGCACTCGTCGCAGATATAGACGCCTGGTCCGGCGATCAGCTTCTTCACCTGCTTCTGCGACTTGCCGCAGAAGCTGCACTTGACCAGATCCCCCCCCTCGCCGAACTTCGCCACGTGCTCTCTCTCCCGTCCTCGTGCCGACTCTGTTCCCGATGCCCGTCGAAGACCTACGCCGCGCCGATCGCTTCGAGCGTCGCCGTCTCTCTGGCGGTGATGACTTCGTCGATCACCCCGTAGGTAACTGCCTCGGCGGCAGTCATCACGAAGTCCCGTTCGGTGTCCTTGGCGATCTTCTCCACTGTCTGGCCGGTGTCGTCGGCGAGCATGCGGTTGAGCAGGTCGCGCATCCGCAGGATCTCTCGGGCCTGCAACTCGATGTCGCTGGCCTGCCCCTCGACGCCCCCGAACGGCTGGTGCAGGAGGATGCGTGCATGAGGCAGGGCGAAGCGCTTGCCGTGGGCCCCGGCCGCCAGAAGCACCGCGGCCGCCGACGCAGCCTGACCGAAGCAGAACGTCGACACGTCGGGCTTCAGAAACTTCATGGTGTCGTAGATGGCGAACAGCGCAGTGATGTCGCCCCCGGGTGAGTTGATGTAGAGGTGGATGTCCTTGTCAGGTTCCTCGGACTCCAAGAAGAGCAGTTGGGCACATACCAGATTGGCCACCGTGTCGTCGATCGGCGTGCCGAGGAAGATGATCCGCTCCTTCAGCAGCCGCGAGTACAAGTCGTAGGCCCGCTCACCACGGTTCGACGATTCCACCACCGTGGGCACCAAATAGTTCCGTGCACGCATGTCGTGCCCGGCGTGGAGGCTTGTCATCGTTCGGTCGTCTCCTCGTTCCTTGCCCCAGCTGCCGCGTCGTTCGTCCCACCGACCGCCGCCTCCCCGGGGCTGATTGCCGCCTCGGGGACGCCCTCGTCCTCTTCGCTCGGTTCGTCGCCGCCGGGCTGGTCAGTGTCGCCCTGGTCGATCGTGAGGTCCTCGCGTGCGACGGTGTTGCCGTCGTCGTCGACGAGCTCCACATGGTCGAGCAGCCATGCCAGCGCCTTGGCCTTCCTCTGCTCCGAGCGTACCGCGGCGGTCCTGCCGGCGCGGTCGAGCTCGGCGCGCAGCGCCCCGGGGGTCAGGTCCATGCGCTCGGCCATCGCCGCCACCTCGTCGTCGAGCTCCCCGTCGCTCACGACGAGCTCTTGGGCCTCGGCGACGGCCCGGAGGGCCAGATCGGCCTTCACCGCCCGGTGGGCCTCACCGCGCAACTCGTCGAGCAGTGACTCCTGGGTCCGGCCGGTGGCGGCGAGGAGCTGGGGTAACGAGATCCGCTGCTCATCGAGCCGGTGCGCGAGATCGTGGACCCGTTGGTTCAGCTCGTCGTCGACCAGCACGCTCGGGATCGCCTCGTCGTCGACCAGGTCCACCAGCGCCTTCAACGCGTTCTCGCGCAGCGCCAGCTGGGCCTGCACCACCTTCACCTGGGAGATCCGTCGCTCCAGGTCATCGCGAAGTGCCGCCAGGGTGTCGAACTCCGACGCCTCGGCCGCCCAAGCGTCGGTGGGCACCGGCAGCTTCTTCTGCTTGACCTCCTTGACCAGCACCCGGAAGTCGACGGGCTGGTCCATGCCCTCGGGAGTAGCCGCGAAGGCCAGGATCCCACCAGCACTGGTCCCCCGCAGCTGCTCGTCCAGCTCGGCTACCAGGGTGCCGCTGCCCACCGCGTAAAGGAAGTCGCTCACCTTGAGGACCTCTTCTCCGCCGGCGCCGGTTCCCGTGACGTCGATGGTCACCTGGTCCTCGTCGATGGCCGGACGTGAGACCTCGATCAGCTCGCCGTCGTTCTCGCGCAGGCGGTCCACCTGCGCGTCGACCTCGGCGTCGGTGACCACCAGGCCCGGCACGGTAACCACCAGACCCTCGTAGCCGGGGATGGCGACGAGTGGCCGAACTTGCACGACGGCGTCGAACGCGACAGCACCGCTCTCTTCGCCAGCCGTGATGTCGATCTCGGGTGGCGCGATCGGATCGACCTCGGCATCGGCGACGGCCTTGGCGTAGAAGTCGGGCAGCGACTCGCGCAACGCCTCGGCCCGCAGCGCGCTGGCTCCGCCCATTCGGGCCTCGAGTACCCGGCGAGGGACCTTGCCAGGGCGAAAGCCGGGCACCCGAACCTGGCGGGACAGGGTCCGCACCACCTCGTTCAGGGCTCGGTCCACCTCGGGCTCGTCCACCTCTACCGACAGGCGGACACGGTTTCCTTCGATCGGTTCAGCGGTCGCTCGCATAAGGAAGGGCACACTCTACCGGGCCGACGTTGACGGGCTTGCCAGCCGGCGTCGGGCTGGGCTCCGAGCCCGAGGAGCCGAGGTCCAAGGTATATGGGTCACCTCCCAAGTAACATGCCCGCACGCGACATGGCGCCGCGCGGGAGCGGAACGAGGCGCCAGAAGGGAGCTCCATGGCCATCGGCGGGTCTGGGCATGAGGGCGAGGTGTCCCGGGACGTGTCGGGAGCGGTGACAGGGGTCATCGTCCGCGCGGTACGTGCCGTAGCCGGCGACCCCGGCGTGGGTCACGTCCTCACCATCGCCGGGGAGCATCGGCGGCCCGACGAGCTCGAGGACCCCGCCACCTGGACCAGCCACGAGGGCACGATCTCGCTCCTCACGGCGGCCGCCGCGGTCACCGGCGACCCGGAGATCGCCCGCCACGTCGGCCAGAGCATCATCTCCCAGCACCAGGGTACCGAGGCCGGCGCCCGCCTCCGAGCCTTGGGCTCGCCCGCCGAGCTGGTGCGCAGCCTGGCCGCTGCGTCCGAGTCGTTTACCACCGTGTCCTCGCTCGAGCCGACCGAGATCGGACCCGACTACGCCATCTTGCGCTCGGCGGCGCCTCCCGGACTGCCCCGACATCCCTACATGTGCGACCTCACCAAGGGCATCCTCTCCCAGGTACCGGTCCTCTTCGGACTGGCACCGGCACCGGTCGCCGAAACCGAGTGCCAGGCCCACGGTGGTCGCTACTGCGATTACCACCTCGGATGGAGCGACGTACAGGTCGCCCAGCCCACGCCGGCGACACCAACCGCCCCGTTCCCCTCGTTCACCGTGGCCACGTCGCCCCTTGCTCCTCCCGGGCGCTGGGCGCAGGGACCGGCAGCGGAGGCACCGGCCGTGCCCGCCGCTGATGGGCCCGGCGCGGCTCGAGGCAGCGTCGATCCCCGCCTGCAGGACGCGTACGAGACGATCGAAGACGTCCTCGGAGAGCTCGATCTGCCCGATGCGTTGCGCCGCATCGCCAAGCGTGCGGCCGCCGCACTCGGGGCCGACAGCGCGCTCTTCGTCATCCAGATGGCTCTGGGTGAGCCCCTCCAATATCTGCACCACGGACTGGACGAACTCGAGGCGGCGCGGCTCGGCGCCCAGTTGCTCGAGGTCCCCGACGTCCCTGAGGGCGAGGTGACGGTGGGCGAGGACCGCCTGGTGATCGACGTGGCCTCCTCGCGCCAGGTCTTCGGACGCCTCGGCGTATTCGTCCCTGATGGGGCTGTCATGGGCCCGGCCGAGGCTCGGGCCCTGTCCTTCTACTCGGCTACTGCTGCGGCCACGATGGAGCTGGCCACCGCCCGCGACGAGGCTCGCCGCCACGAAGCCACCGCGGATGCCGTCCTCGGCTTGGCCCGATCGCTGGCCGACATGGCCACCGCCCGCCAGGTGGCACGCGAGCTCGCGGCCCAGGTACTACCCGTCGTGGGGGCCGACGAGGCCACCGTGCTGCTGTGGGACACCTTCGACCAGCGGTTGATCGTCGAGGCTCGGGCCACCGAGCCCGAGCCGGCGGCGGCCGAGGCCGGCAAGCGACCGCTCGTCGAGGGGAACGGGACCGGCCACATGGTGCTGGCCGTGAGCGAGTCGTCGGGCGGCAAGCCGCCGCCTGAGCCCGAGATCAGCGCCGACGCACTGGATCGTTCCCCGGTCATCGCGGCGTTAATGGGCTCGAGAGGCCTCGCCGTGGTCGATCGCACTACTCAGGACGCCTTCGTGGTGGACCTGCTCGCCAGGCACGGCACGTCGGTGGCGCTCCTCCTGCCCCTCTTTTCGGGCGACGAGTTCCTCGGACTGGTCACGGCCGAGTTCGCCGCCGCCCCGCCGCTCGACCTACGGACCGACGTGCACGTGCGAGGCCGGCTCGTCGGGCTGGCCGACCAGGCGGTCGTGGCCCTGCAGAACGCCTCGCTCCTCGAGCAGATCGGTGATCAGGCCTGGCACGACTCGCTGACCGGGCTCCCCAACCGGCGTCTGCTCATCGACCGGACCGAGCAGGAGCTGGCCCGCACCACCCGGGCCGGCGAGGCGTCCAGCCTGCTCTTCGTGGATCTCGATCGCCTCCAGCGAGTCAACGAGACCCTTGGCCACCATGCCGGCGACGAGCTGATTCGCCAAGTGGCCCAACGACTCCGGACCACCGTGCGCGACCAGGACACGGTGGCCCGCCTCGGCGGCGACAAACTGGCGATACTGCTGGTCGGGCTCTCGGATCGCATTGCCGTGCTCGACATGGCCGAGCGCCTGCTCGAAGCCTTGCGCGAACCCTTCCGGCTCGCCGGCGCCGAAATCTTCACTTCGGCGAGCATGGGCATCGCCATCGCACCCCAGCACGGGACCACCTATCAGGAGCTGTCGGCCAACGCCGCCGAGGCGAGCAAGCGCTCCAAGGAGCTCGGGCGCAACACCTACACCCTCTTCAGTGATGACGGCTCGGACCTTTCGGCCTACGACTCCCAATTGCGCACCGACCTGCGTCTCGCGCTCGAGCGCGAGGAGCTTTTCGTCCTCTACCAGCCGTACATCGACCTCCAGACCACCCAGGTGGTCGGCGTGGAAGCCCTCGTGCGCTGGCTGCACCCCACCCGAGGGGTGCTCGAACCGGCGGCGTTCATCCTCCAGGCCGAGGAAACCGACCTGATCGTGGGCATCGACCTCTTCGTCATGCGTGAGGCCTGCCGCCAGATGCGCCGCTGGGCCGACGAGGGGGTGACCCCGTTGCGGATGTCGGTCAACATCTCGGCGCGCGACCTGCTTCACCCGGGTTTTGTCAACTCGGTGACCTCGGCGCTGCGCGACCACGGCGTCCCGCCCGAATGGCTCGAGCTCGAGATCACCGAGCGGGTGGCGAACGACGAGGATGGCGTCATGCGCCGCACGGCAGAGCAGTTGCGCCAGCTGGGCGTGCGCTTCTCGCTCGACGACTTCGGGACCGGGTCGTCGTCGCTCCAACAGATGGCCGCGTTTCCGGTGAGCACGCTCAAGATCGACCGGTCCTTCGTACAGCTGCTCGGCCCACCCGAGGAGCTGAGCTCCTTGGCCTCGGCCATCATCGGGCTCGCCGAGCGTCTCGGTCTCGACTGCGTCGCCGAGGGTGTCGAAACCTCGCGCCAGAGCCGGGTACTGCTCCAGCGGGGCTGCAGCACGGCCCAGGGCTATTTCTTCAGCCCGCCGTTGCTACCCAACGACGTCAAGCGGATGCTCCAGAGCCCGATGCGACCGAGCTCACGCGCGTCGGTTTCCTTCGGCCCTCCGCATTGAGGATCACGAGTTGCCGCCAGAAGTTCCCTGTTCGTCCCTATTTAGCGACCGTCTAGGTCCCCTACTCTCACGCTCTGGTTGAGATACGCGTTGAGGGCCAAGGGATGCCGGTGAGGGCCTCGGCCCGGGGCTGTGCGTTCGGGGTGCAGCCCGGCGGTCAGCCACGCCATGGCGACCTTTACGCGGTGTCGCGCCCGGGGTATCCGCCCTCGGCCAGCGAGCGGACGATAGCGTCACCCTGCCCTTGGGCCACGGATCGTTCCGGCTCGGGTGGGGGGCCAAACCGAGGAGGAGCACATGGCGCCGTACGATGGCTATTGCGTGAAATGCCGCGAGAAGCGCGAGTTCGACGGCCACGAGGTGGAGCTGGCCAACGGACGGCGTGCCGCCCAAGGCAGTTGCCCCACCTGCGGCACGAAGATGAACCGGATCCTCGGCAAGAAGACCTGAGGTCGCCCTGCGGGCTCAGCCCCGCAGTGGCGCCACCTGGCTGATCTCGTAACGCTGGATGTCGGCGCCGAGCATCGGGACGTCTCCACCCGCCGGGCGACTTGCCAGGACCCCGAGGTGGCGCTCGAGATCCTCACCGCTCTCCCAGATCTCGAAGAGCCGGACCCGGCCCGGGACCATCAGGTCCGCACTGAAGGCGTACTCCCGGCATCCGGGCTCCTCGAGGGTCGAGGCGATCGCCTCGCGCCGACTCTCGAGGAAGGACTCTCGCTGGGCAGGTTCGACGTCGATGGTTCCGGCCACGATCAGCATCCCAGGCGCCCCTCTCGCTCCGGTCGCTTGCCGACCGGGGTTGCCTGCACCGTACTCGGGAGCATGGGCCCGGCGGAGAACGCGAGAGGTCCGAGATGACCGCCGTCGTCGACGAGCAATTCGTCACGAGTCATTCGGGCTACGGCCATGCGTTAGGTCCCCCGCTACGCCAATCGGCTGATGGCAGGCAGGCGTGGGGCAGGCAAGATTCCACTCGTGCGGTGGCTGGGGAGACGCGAACGTTCGGTGCGCCGCGCGACCAATTCCCTCGGCCTCCAGCAGGAACGTCTCGCGCACCGACCCTCGGGCTATCTCCGATTTCGGCTGGCGATGTTCCCCATCGCTCTCGCCGGGGTCCTCGTGTTCGCCTTCCTCCCGCTCAGCCTGGTGACCGTACCGGCCATCGGCACGATGCTGCTCGTTCCGACGCTGCTCCTGCGCCGCGACGAGCGATCACAACTAGTCGCCTCCGAGGTGCGGCCGCCTCAGATCCCTACCACCCTCCCCTGATCCACCCCTTCCCCTGAGCGCCCATCGGTGCTCGGAGTCGACTTGAATGACGGTGTGGGATCGGAGAGCTACGAGGTCGGCCTCGTGGCCCAGGCCCAGGCCCTAGCGCTGCCGTCGCAGGCATCGGACTCGGACATCGCGCAAGCCGATCGTTTGTGGCAACGCGCCTGCACCCACGATGGCATCGTGGACCCTGCCACTGGAGCGCTCGTTCGGATCCGCCAGGGCCGTTTCGACGAGGCCGCCGTGTTCGCTCGCCGCCTCGACGCCCAACCTGACGGTGCCCGGACCGCCGCGCGGCTCGCCACCGCACGCACCCTTCTCGGACTGGCGCTGACCGGCGCCGGCCACCCGAGCGAAGGTCGGCGACTCGCGATCGAGGCTCGCCAGCTCGACCCGATGAGCGCCCTGCTCCCCGAGCTCGAGGCCCAGCTCGGGACGGGCCCGGTCCCACCAGTTCCCTCACCCGCCCCGGCCACTACCGGTCCCGCCGACCGGATCCCGCCAGGTACGGTCGGCCAGTTGGGTGCCACCCACCTCACCCCGGTGGTCATTGGGCTGATCGGCCTCAATGTCCTCGTCTTCGTGCTGAGCGGGTTCGGTAAGACAGCGGTCATCGACCGCTACGCGATGGTCCCCGCGCTCGCCCACCAGGAGCCGTACCGGCTGATCACATCGCCGTTCTTCCATCTCAACGTGGTCCACATCGCGCTGAACATGTTCACCTTGGCCATCATCGGCTCCCCCGTCGAAGCGTTGCTCGGCCGAGTGCGCTTCGTGGCCCTCTACCTCCTCAGCGCCATCGGGGGCTCCGTCGGCTTCTACCTGCTGGCCCCACACAACGAAGGTGGGGTCGGCGCTTCGGGGGCAATCTTCGGGCTCATGGGCGCGTACGTCGTCCTGGCCCGCCGCAAGGGTTGGTCCACGGTGCCCGTCGTCGTGCTGATCGTGCTCAACTTGGTGTACGGGTTCGTCGTCCCCGGGGTGGGGTGGCAAGCCCACGTAGGGGGACTGTGCACCGGGGCCGTCGCAGCGGTCGGACTAAGCCTCGGTCGGGGCGTGTCGCGCGTGCGACGCGTGACCTATGGGGTCGCGTGGTGTGTCACGGTGCTCGCCATCCTGGCCGTGCTGGTGGAGGTACCCCTGTCCGCGACGGCCTGACGCCAGACCCGCCGGCACCGCCCTCGGCTCTTCAACGGAGATAACGCGGTGGGCCACTATCCGGCGCGCTGACCAGGGCAGCCGCCATCGCCGCGAGGCACTCTGCGCTCACTCCTGCCGCCAGCGCCCACTGGCGCGCCCCGCCGTAGCGCTGCTCGAGCCCCGAAAGAAACCCTTCCATCGTCGCTGCTTCGACTGCTAGCGCTGCCGCGGGCAGCTCCTCGACGCGTCGGGGGTCGCCGTCGCTCCGCAGAAGGCGCGTCAGGATCAGCTCCATGCGGCTGGCGGTCAGCACATAGTCCTCCATGATCACCTCACGCTCTACGCCAACGATCTCCAGCACGAGCGCCGCAAGGACCCCGGTGCGGTCCTTTCCCGCCGCGCAGTGGAAAACGAGCGGGTAGCTCGACGCGTCACCAACCATCGTGAGCGCCTGGACGAGCGCGTCGCGGCCGATCTCGAGATACCACAGATAGCGATTCGCGAGATCATCGTCAGCGGGGGCGGGGATACCCCGACTCTCGCCTCCGTCTTCGTCGATCACCGACAGGTGCAGATAGCTGACCGGCTCTGCTCCCAACAGCCCGCGTCCGGTTCGATCCAATTCGGCCGCAGTGCGAAGGTCGACGATGCTGGCCAATCCGAGGTCACGGAGCACCGTCAGGTCGTCTTGCGTCAATTCATGAAGCGTGTCGCTGCGAAAGAGCCTCCCCCACCGAGTCGCACCGCCGTGGGTCGTGGGATACCCCCCCAGATCACGAAAGTTGGACGCGCCAGCGAGGGGAACGAGGCGTGGTCTCGTCTGCATCCCCCCATCATGACGCTCGGCGCCGCTGCTCGGGTCGGCGCTGTCGCCGCACCGCCCCATTGCGTGACCTCGACCCGAACACGCTGCGCCGGACACGAATGAACATGCACGGGTTCGTTCCCACAGAGTTCATCGTGGCGCGTCACTCCGGTCACCGGCAGGCAACCTGATCGCCGTAGCGTGCTCTGGCCGGGCTCCTGTTGCAATCACGGACCATTGCACCCGAGGAGCACCCCGATGCGGCGCAGGGGCCGGATCGCTCGAGAACGATCGCCAACGACGAGAGGCAGGACATGGCACGCGAACGGACCACCGGCCCTGCCCGGTGCTGCTCGATCATTTCCAACAGCGTCGGTCGGGCGATGCAGTGTCGAGAACCGGTCAGATGGCACGGCATGCTCGCTTCGGCACTCAAGCGCCCGTACCGGGTGTTTGCCTGCGATCTCCATGCCGATCTGCTGGTTGACCCCAGCCCAATCACCAAGCGCGTGCGCGCCGAGGACACGACGACCGAACGGGTCATCATCCTCAAGTGACAACTCGCGGTGCCTGAGCCCCAGGTAGGCCGTTCGAGGTTGTAGCGGTACTTGGGGTTGTAGGTCTCCCATGGAGAAGTACGCTGCCAGCCACCGGCACCGAACGACATGTGCATCCCCGAGAGCCGGGCTGTCGACGGCAGCCTGGGGTTTCCAGTCCGGGAAGCATGCGTGCGCCGAAAATGGTCTTCGCCATCGTCGGCCCGCGGGGAGCTACCAATCCCATCGGCAGGCAGTGGCCAAGCGTGGGCAGCCGAACTGGACTCGACCACAATGAAGAGGTTTGCGATGATCTCGAGGCTGCACAACACGACGCGTCAGGTCCCTCATCTAGGCGGGCGCTGCCCATGTTGAGCCAGGCCATCGGTGGCCTATTGCCGTCGGCCATCGGAGTCGCCCTGAGTCCGATACCGATCATTGCGGTGATTCTGATCCTCGGCACGCCCAAGGCCAAATCCAATGGCTCGGCATTTGCGGTCGGTTGGGTGCTCGGACTGGTGGTGGTGAGCACCATCGTCTTGCTTACCCTGGGGGGCGACAGCAATCCGAGTAGTGATACCGCCACCGGCGTCAACTGGTTCGACGTGGTTCTGGGCGTCCTCTTCTTGGCCGTAGCGGTCCGACAATGGCACGGCCGGCCGAGGAGGGGCGAAGAGGCCACCATGCCAAAGTGGATGGCATCCATCGACGGATTCGGGACAAGAAGGTCCGCTGCCTTCGGAGCCCTCCTGTCGGGCGCGAACCCCAAGAACCTCGCCCTCAGCGCAGCAGCGTCCGCCAGCATCGCCCAAGCCGGCTTGAGCACAGGTCAGAACACAATCGCGGTGACCGTGTTCGTCGTGATCGGATCGCTGTCGGTGGCCGGCCCAGTGCTCTACTTCCTCGCCGCTCCCCAAAAGGCAGGAGCTTCGCTGGTCGGCATCAAGGAGTTCATGTCTCATTACAACGCCGTCATCATGATGGTGGTTCTTCTTTTGTTGGGCATGAAGCTTCTTGGCACCGGGATCGCCGGACTGGGAAGTTGAGCGTGAGGCACGTGGCGGCGATCTGGTCCGTGCGAGCCACCCGCTCTCGGTGGGATGGGCCCGAGCCGGCGACGTCCCCTGTCTGAGCGTCAGTCATCGCACAGCTCCCCCATCTGTTGCGCTCCCGCGAACGCCTGGTCCCAGTGTCGAGGCCCGCGTCGTCCGCGCTTGGGAGTGGCAAGTCAGGCTAGGGCACTACCCGATCCGCGTGAAAGCTCTGGAAGGCCCGGTGACCGACCCCCCCGATTCGGGTGAGGATCCGGCACCCCGCCGCGGCAAGGCTATGGCCATCATGAAGCTGCAACCACGGACGTAAGGTGAATGTCCTCCCCAAGCGATGACACCGGGATCCAACCAGAGGACGAAGGCCAGCTCGGCGGCACGGGCGACGTGGCGGACGGGGCCGCCATCGCGAGCGGGGCCGGGGTGGATGGCACCGAGGACACCCTCGTGGTGGAGGAGCACAGCGGAGATGCTCAGCCAGACCTGGTCCTGGAACTGGCCCGGGCAGAGGCCGAACGCGACGCCGCCGTAGCCGCGTTGGACAAGCAGGGGCGGCAGGGACCGGCGCGGCCGGAAGGTGCGCCGGTACCGTGGTCGCCGCGCTCGTCGTGGTCTTCTGCGTCTTGCTGCCCGTCACCTATGTCGTCACGTGGACCCACTACACGGTGCTCAACACCAACGGCTTCGTGCACACCGTCGGGCCAATCGGGACCGATCCCGGCGGTCACCGCGGCGGTGAGCACCGAGTTAACCAATGAGATCTTCAACAGCCTGAACCCCCAGCAGATCATCGCCAACAGCCTGCCCCCGAAGGCCTCCTTTCCTGGCGGCACCCGTGACCAACGCAGTGAAGGGCTACGTCGCAGACGGCCGTCACCAAGGTGCTGCAGTCCAGCCAATTCCAGGCGCTGTGGAATCAGTCCATCCGATTTGCCCACACCCAGCTGCTGGCGGTGCTCAAGGGCAACAGCCACCAGGCGGTCACAACCAGCAATGGCCAGGTGGTGCTCGACCTCGTCCCGCTGCTCAACTCGGCGTTGCAGAGTATGCAGGGTTTCATCTCGGGCGTGGTGGGCAAGCCCATCACCCTGCCGACCATCACCGCGAGCGAGGTGCCCAGCACCGCTTGCCGACAGATCTCCAAGGCCTTGGGCCGGCCGCTCCCGTCCACCTGTGGGCAGATCCCGCTCTTCCCGGCCAAGCAGCTCGAAAACGCCCGCCGGGCGGTACGAATTTTCAACGGGGTCACGGTGTTGCTGCTCATCCTCACCCCGGTCGTGGCGGCTCTGGCGTTGTGGCTGTCGCGGCGCCGTCGCCGGACCCTGCTGCAACTCAGCGCCGGGGGCCTGCTTGGCCTGGTCGTGATCCGGCGGGTGGTGATCTGGCTCGAGTCGGCCTTGGAGAACAAGGGTGTGCCCGCCAACAAACAGGCCCGCCGCGCCATCTTCAGCCATCTGTTCCACGAGTACTTCAGCGTGAGCCGTTGGATTCTCGTCGGCTTGTTGCTCGTCTTCCTGATCGCGCTGGTCACGGGCCCATACCCCTGGGCCGTCACCTCTGAGGGCGAAGGTGGCCCACTTCGCCAGGGAGGGTTGGAACGTTCTGGGCGCGGCCTATGGGCACGCCCGCGACGACGCCACCGTCGCGTGGGTCGTCTCCCACCTGGATCTGCTGCGGATCCTGGGCGTCGCACTGGCCGTGGTACTCCTGATCGCCCTGTCCGTGTCGTGGATCGGATTCTTGATCATCGTCGTGCTGCTCGCGGCCTACGAGCTGTGGCTGCGTTCTCTTGGCCAGCGGGCGCAAGCTCTGGCGGCGACCGCGAGGCCCGCCGAATCTGACGGCCACGGTGCCGCCCGACGACCAGCCACACTCGCCAAAAGAGACCGGACTCGCTACCCCGGTGTAGGCCTGTCGTCGCAACGGGCGAGGTCTGGCCGGGGCCAGCGATCGCCGCATCGGGCGCACCGGGCCGATGGGTGTGGTCGAGGGTTTGCAGGTCGCGCCTGACGGCGTGGACTGCTTCGGTTGCCCGCGCAAGGAGCGTTGTCCACACAACCCCAGAATCTCCAGGCATGTAGAGTGCCAGTTAGGAGGCACAAATACCGGGGAGTGGCGCAGCTCGGTAGCGCGCCTGCTTTGGGGCTAGCAAGACGTAAGCGTTGTACTGACCTGTGATTGTCCGGGTCGATTTGGTCCGAATTGCGCCGAGTTATGCGCGGCAAAATTATGCACGGCTCGGAGGGCCCCATAGGACCTGAGCCTTGCAGTCTTGGCAGATGGCGAGGCCACGGCCTTCGACGCCGAGCATCGTGTCCTGCGGTCAATCGACGGGGAGGCGGATCCCGTCGTCCGCCCCACACTCCGGGCACGGCACGGCGTCCAACATCTCGGCTTGCGGCATGGGTCGGGGATGGTCGAGCGACGGGTCCACGGGAGCTCCGGTACAGCGGGTGCACATCGGCACGATCCGCTCCTTCTCGCCCGTGAGGTCGATCAGGGTGTTTGCGGTGGAGGCGCCGCACTCGACGCAGGGACGCTCGAGGGGCACCTGGCCACGCCTTCTCCTGCTCGAATCACGAGAATCAGACGGGGGACTTGAACTCACTCGGCACTCGTGATGGCTCCTGATGGGTCATGCTATCTGGGCAGGTCAGGTGTCGTGTTTGGAGCCGCACCCCCACCCGTCGTGTCGGCTTGTGATGGGCCCTGTCGGGTCGTCCGGCAGAAGGCCAGTCAGTCACCCCGTCTACGCTTCTTCCACGCTGCATGGTTGAGGGGGGTGTACCGGCGAACCTCCCCGTCATCCTGCTCCTGCATCACATGTGCCCACCGGTGCACCGTCTCGCGCTTGAAGTGCTCCTGGCTGAGCTCAAGGCTATGGCGGGCGCAAAAGGCCTCCCACGAGCCATCGATGGTCGCCAAGGTGGCGCCCAGGTCACGCACTCGATCACGGTGCTCGTCAGGCATTTTGTCATCGGCCGTGACGAGCACCCAAGGGTCGGAGCGCTCAGACAGCCGGGCCAACAGCGGATCATCCTTGTATCTCGCCAACCCAAGCTCGGAAGCCGAAGCGACCCAGGGGCCACGAAGCCCTAACTCGCGTGCAACTGTTTCGCTGATGCTCGCGTCAATTACTCAATTGGCGAGTCAATCAAGCGGCCGCCTCGTACGACCGCACCTGATCCCACCAACGCTGAGCGTCTCTGATCTCGGAAGCAGACAGACCGTACCCTTCTCGGAGTTCCTCCTGACCTCCGGGCTGGGACGCCTCAAGTGCCACGTCCTCAGCGGCGACCCTTCGCCCTCGAATCGCAGGGCGCCCAGATAGGAGGTTCGGATTCACCTCGATATGGCGCAGACCGGGAATGTCACGAGCCGCCCAGCCGCCTCTTTCGAGGTCACGGGCAATGTGGACGAGGTCCATTTCTCCAAGAACGGGGTGCTGGCTCATCAGGTCAACCATGATCGACCGGTCTCGGGCAACCACCGTGCGTGTTCTGCGGCCCGATCCTGGCTTCGGCGTCCAGAGTTCAGTTGCCTGCAGCGGCCATTCAGTCCCGAGGCGAGACCTCAGATCCCGGACGATCTGTCCGATATCACGGGGAGCGACGTTCCGGTCCTCAAGTTCGTGAACCACCATGGCTTCGGCCACGTCGAGGAAGCTGTAGATCCTCGGAATCTTCGCTGAATGGGAGGAGCGGATGTACCCGCGGCGTGCCCACTGGCCGACACGCTTGCCGGACACGCCGGCTAGCTGGCCGACCTCATGCGCGAGGTAGTGCCCTGAGATGATCTCCAGCTGGTCACGCATGTTTCCTATCGTAGGCCTGAGCTGGCTCAACGCTCTGGGACGGGTCATCGGCCAAATCTGCCCGTGACGCCCTCTCGGTCACCCAGCCAGCTTGCGCATCGCCCGTCGACCCCGCTGGGTCACCCCGCCCCATTCTCCCATGAGCAGTTCGGGCTCCTCGAGGGCGTAGCTGAGGCACTCAGGCCGCACGGAGCACCCCGCGCACAACTCACGGGCCCGGTCCAAGCTCCCGCCGCGCTCGACGGGGTGTGTACTTCCGAGGGGGTCGGCACCAGGGCGAAGGGTACGACGGGGATGGCGAGATTTGGTGCTTTCCTTCGGCAACGGGAATGCGTGCCGACCCGGTAGCGTCGATGCTGAGCTGCCCAAACAGTGCTGAGAGTAGGGATAGCCGTGCCCGATCCCGTTGCCGTTGTTTCCCCTCACCTCGACGACGCCGTGTTCAGCTGCGCTCGATATCTCGAATCGAGGCCCGGATCGCATTTGATCTCCGTCTTCGCTGGCGGTCCTTCGACTGTGAATCCGATCACACCTTGGCGCCGCTCGTGTGGGTTCAACGACGGAGACGACGTCATAAGCGAGCGACGAAGAGAGGACGGTTCACCCGCCGCTCTGCTCGGTGCGTCGAGCGAACCCTTGGGGCACTGGGACAGCCAGTATTGGAACGGTCCGTACGGCTACTCCGGTCCAACCGATGCCGACGGCATCGTCCAGGGAGTGGTCCACAACCTATCGGCGTGCGTCGAGAGGTTGGACGTAGAGCGATGGCTGATCCCCTTGGGCATTCGCCACGACGACCACATACTCACCGCTGCAGCATGCCGGAGCGTGGCTCAGGCGCACCCGGACCGATCATGGCTGGTCTACGAGGACTCGGCGTATTGGGTGCTATGGCCCGAAGTATCGCGTTCGCTGAGCTGGCTGCAGCGGGGCTCGGCGTGGAGTTTGACGAGGAACTAACTCTGACCTCGCCGGACGGTTCGGCCAAGCGGGCAGCTGTGGAGCTGTATGCAAGCCAGGTCAAGGCTCTGCAACAGCTAAAGCCGGAGCCTTCGCTGCCCAACTTCGTCGAGGCCGCGATCACCCGGCCTGAGCGTTTCCACCGGCTCTTGCTCAGATAGGGGCGCTCACGACGTGCCGCTGCGCGGAGGCGGCGCATGAGCCTCGGTGTAGAGGTATCGGCGGGCCTCCAGCGGAGGTGGCATCAGCCAGCACGTAGGATTCATCTACGCGGGATGCGACTTGAGGCCGGCCTTCGGGTCGGCTTCGTCGCGTCAGGGGCGCATTAGCTGCGGTACGTGACCTCGTAGAGGTGGGCGGGCTCGATCTTGCTCCCCGATCCTTCCTGATCGGAGATCATCCGTTGGCGGCGCTCGGCGTTGGCTTCGTACGAAGCGCGGTCCTTCCACAGGTGGATTACAAGGCCCTCACCCGTACCCGTGTCCGCAAGCGTAATGAGCTGCTCCGACCCCGGAACATGGGCCGCCTCATCTGCCACTGTGTTCGTCTCCGCTGTCGGCGTGGTGGCCCCGCTGGGCAGAGTGATCTGATGCACTTCAGCGATCATGTCGCTGACCTCACCCCAAATTCGTACAACTCCCATTGCGAGTGTCACACCGCTTGGCAGCAGGGTCAACCAACGCGCGGTGGTCGTTACGAACCCGGAACGGCTTCGTCGCGTCAGGGGTGAATCTGGCAAACTCCGTCGTGCGGCCCGGGGCGCCACCACGACGCATTTCGAGACAGGTATGGCCCCGGGCCGCGCATCTCCAATCATGCGATTGGCGGATGCGTACGAGTCGCCTGGGTTGATACATCTGAAGCCGGACGGCGCGCTGCCGAGCAAGTGTCGGGGCTTCCGTAACGGCGAAGGCTCGGGCCGCCGTCCGCCACCCAGAGTTGTCGGGTGTTGGGTGGCGCCCTGGTTTCGTCCACGGGGACGGCGGGTACCTCTCGACGGCGGCGACCAGCTCCAGTTGGATGCCGTGCGCCCCCCAGCCCAGCCTTTAGGTGGGCGCGGCCTTCGGGCCCGATCTTCGTGGCGTCGGGTCAGCCAAGCGGAGCGGGGCCGAAAGTCGTAGGTTTGTGAGTGAGCCGAGGAGGCTTGGTCGGAAACCCCCAAGGTGCTCTTGAAGGGGGTTGGGTGCCATGGGCATCTACTTTGCAGACCTAGGGGATGCTGCCTTCGTTAGGCTCCCGCCCATGACCAGGGACATCGCGGTGCAGGTGGCAGTCGAGGCCTTGGCGACGTGGCACGATGCGGACCACGGGTTGCGGTGCACCTGCGTCGAAGGGGAGCAGTTCGGCTATCAGGCTGCGGCTGTCGTCGATGCGCTCATCGCTGAAGGCTGGACGCCAGAGCCCTACGGCGGGCCGGGACCCGAGAGGCAGTAGCGGGCCTACCCGGCCGGGAGTCGCAGAATCCCAAGGGCGCGTGCCCGGGCGACGGCTGACGAGCGGTTGTGCACTCCGAGCTTGCGATAGACGCTCGCCAAGTGGGTCTTCGCGGTGTTCTGGGTGACGAAGAGCATTTCGGAAATCTCTCCGACGGAATGGTGGGTGGGCAAGAGTCCCAGGACCCGAAGTTCGGCCTGCGTGAGCTGTACGTGTCCACTCAGGTGATACGTGCTTCGAGTCGGCGCATCGACATCCCTAGTCGCTTCGGTCAGGGTGACCAGACTGCGTTCCTCGCCGTCTTCGTTCAGGTAGACGGCCGACGTTGTGTGAACCTCGATGATTGCGCCGTCACCTCGCCGCATCCCGACCGTCGCCCTCACATGCCCCGTCAGGTCCCGCTCGGCCATGGCCGAAGCCCAGCGCAGGTCGTCGGGGTCCGCGACATCAGAACGTCTAACCGCACACAACTCGGCCTCACTCATGCCGAGCAGCCGACAAGCCGCGGGACTGGCGGCGAGGATTCGCCCGTGTGGCACGCTGAGGATGACCGCGACGCCGAGGCTGTAGAAAAACGAGCGGTAGTCGGCATCCCGCAGCCAGAGCCTCGGCCCGTTGTCCCTGCCGGATAGAGCGTCATCGCCGGATAGAGCGTCATCCGTGAATAGACCCGACACTGTTACCCCTTCCACAGAAGCACCAAGTCCCGTGGCCGGGGTTACCGGACTGCCAGGGTCTGGGGCAATCGCGAACGCGCTCGCAATCTACGTTGCGGGCCTACCGCTGCCAATAGCCCATATGGGATGAGGCGCGTCATCGTGGTCGGGCTACGTTCTGAGTCATGACGGACCAGGAGATGGCAGAGACGCTCGTCGGCGCGGCAGGGGCGTCCTCGTCGCGGAATCGGGTCACCGAGATGGAGGTGCTCGACTGCCTGACCGAGTTGGCCACGCTCGTCCTCTGGTGCCTCACGAGTTTGGCTGACGCCATGGTCGAACTCGGTGGGAACACCTCGGCCATCGCCCCCGGGCTGACAAGGATCGAGGAGTTGGCTCAGCTCATGAGCTAGTCGAGCGCGCTCGGGTCGGCTTCGCCAAGGTGGTTCGCCCGTTCGGCAGTGTCGTCATTCGGAAACTGCAGCGTCCTACTACGTCGACTCCCACCGCCAACCGTCGTTGTCCTCACAGGTCAGCGGACCCGACGCCCCTTGCACCGTTTGGCCTTGGAGTGAGTCCGGGCAGTACTCACCAGCTCGATAGCAGTTTCCCTCCGGGTCGATATAGCAACCGGGGGCCGCCGTCGCGGTCGTAATGGTCGGCACTGGCGGAGGTGGCCGAGTTGTCGTCGGAGCGAGTGTGGTGGGAGGAGGCTTCGGGGCGGCCGTCGTGGTGGTTGTCGGGGGCGCTGACTTAGCAAGCCACTGGGCGTACGAGGTCATCGTGCCCGTCACCTTGTCGTCGAACGAGTAGCCAGGGTGGGCTCTCTGCACCTGGGCCACCTTCACGGTCACCGCCCCCTCCGAGAGCGGTTGCTGATGATCGGGCTCGGCAAAGAGCACTCGGCAATGAAACACGGTCCCCTTCTTCACGAACCGCGGCAGGCTGCACTTGACGCTCTCGGTCCACGTTGCGGGATAGCCAGGGTGCAGATTGGCTTGGACCCAGCTCAGGACTTGTCCGTCGATTGCGGTGGTCCTGGCCGTCGTGCGCGGCATCTGAAGGACGGCACCGGCTTGTGTCGTCAGGAGGCCGAGCGAGAGCGTCACAGTGACCACTCCAGCGAAGAGCCGATGTTTCACCACGAGTGCCCGCCGCCAGCCAGGAACTCCTCCGGCTCGCCGGGGTCAGGCTGACGTTCCATCGAGAGAGTGAACCACAAGGAGACGTGCGGCCCGAGTGACCCCCAGCGCGTGTCACTCAGCCGGGATGCTCCGCACGAAATACCGGCTCGTGCGCACGAAGTCTTCACGCACATAGAAGCGGTGGGCGTCGAGCCGCCGGATATTGCTATGAACCTCGATTGCGCTTGCTCCCTGAGTGCGGGCGAAGTCAATCGCCGCTGTGACCAAGGAATGCAAGGCCAGCGGACCGCGCCGAGTCGTCCACAACAAGGGTCTCGATTGCGGCCAGGGGACTTATCAGGTGCAGGACGCTCTGCACAGAGTCCGCCACCACGCCCAAGACGGACCCGGTCGATTCAGCCACCGGTACCTGGCTGCGGGAAACAAGGTTGGTCAATCGTTCGCCGACCACACTTGGGGTCAGGTCGTATCCGAGCTGGGCGAGCAGCCGAGTGACTGCACTCGCGTCCTCAGCCCTGGCCGCTCTAATGAGGACACTCGGCGCTGTAGCGACCTTTAGTTGCCCTTGTCCGGCTCGACCAGTTCCGGGCCGTCGTTCTTCGGGCTGTTGACCTGGGTGCTCACCTGGGTCAGCACCAGCAGCCCCCGAGGCGCCGGTCTAAGCATCTCGGCCGCCTGGTGCTTGGTGAGGGGCTCGGGGGCCAACCAGCGGTCCCAGGTCTCCTCGGCCAAGATGACCGGCATCCTGTCGTGGAGCGACGCGAGCAGGGTGTTGGGCTCGGTGGTGATGATGGTGCAGGTGTGCAGAGGCTTGTCCTCGGCGTCGTGCCACACCTCCCAGAGTCCGGCCAAGACGAGGGGCTCCCCGTCTTTGGTGTGGACATTGAAGGGCGTGCGCTTGGGCCTTCGACCCGGCTCAGCGTCGAGCTTTGGCCACTCGTAGAACCCGCTGGCGGGGATGATGCACCGACGAGTCTCGAAAGCCCGGCGGAACGCGTTGCTGGACGTGAGCGTCTCGGCGCGGGCGTTAATCATCCGGTTCCCAATGGTGGGGTCCTTGGCCCAGGAGGGCACCAAGCCCCAGCGCATCTCGCCCAGACGGCGGGTGTGGCCATCCCGAGACGAGGCGATGGTCACGACAGGCTGAGTAGGCGCTACGTTCCAGCGAGGTGGGAAGTCGTCGGGGACCACCTCGTCGACGTGGAAGCGCTCGACCAAGCTGGCCTTGTCCTCGTACAGGGAGAATCGGCCACACATGACGGCCAGCATGGCATCGCCGTCGGGTGGGTTCGCACCCGAGGTGCGGGCGGGCGCGTCAGCTCCCAGTCACCTGATTGGGTCGCCGCGGGTCGAGGTTGGCCGACGGCTCAACTGGCCGCACCCGACACAGTCGACCCGTAGAAGGCATCGACTTGAACCGGGCTCCCCGACGAGCTGAGCGGGTCCACGGCGGCGTAGCTCGTGATGAAGGTGTCGACTTGGTGGTGGACGACCGTCGGACTGGGCGAGTCGACCGGAGCGCCGTCAGGCCATGTGTCCGACGTGATGCCCACGGGAGAGTCGTGGGTGTCCGTCTGGGTCACCGAGCCGACCACCCAATACCCATCTCCGGTGGCCAGCGGCCACGCGAAGGTCGGGTAGGCCGCGGGCGAGAGGTTCACTGTTAACGCGACCTGCTTTGCCTCGTCTGGGGTGAACTGCGACGAGAACTCGCTCTGAATCGAATCTGAACCGCCGGTGAACCACGACGGGTCGAATGGAGCGGCCGCTGTCGCGGGTACAGCTACCCCCGAGCTGAACTTGGTGAGTACCGGCGCGAGAGTCGAGGTATAGGCAGCCGCCGTCAGCACCGGTGACGACATCGTTGGGGAATGGCCGGTACAGAGAGCTGGCCAATCAGCTTTGCCGGTAGGTGAGCCTTCCACCGCGGCCAGCTTCCACGTCCCGCCGACCTTCTCGAAGACCATGGCATAGGGGTGGATTCCTTGTCGAAGCGTGAACACATCGGTGTCGGCATAGGCCACGAAGGTCTTGGTCGCGCCAGTCTCGCACGGCACCACTACCGACAGCTTGCTGAAGTGGAACGGCTTCTCGGGAATGCTGAGTTTTAGCTGAGATTTGTCGTACAGGTAGACGGCCTGCATCTCGCCGGTCGTCACCTTGCCCAACTCTGAGAAGTCGTTCATCCGCCACATCTTGTTGGTCTGGGTGAGCCAGTTCTGAACACCAGCCTTGGCCTGACCATCACTGATGGGCGCGGCTCGCTCGCAGCAGCCGGTCCCGGTGACGATAGGAACGTCATGAGGGCGATGAGCGGGAAGGCCCCGAGACACGAGCGGGCGAGTTGTCGGATGCGCAGCGGCATGAGACATCATCCAAGCTGAACAGGTCGGTTGCAAGAGGGCCATTCGCGAGGTCATTGGGCGCGCCTGAGGAGGCAGGCATCCGTAGCTCCGGTCATCGGCACCTTCTGCGGGCGACCTCCACTGAGCTTGCACACGTTCAGTCATGCGATTGATTCGCGTCGTTGACCAGCCATTCCCCAACGACCAACGACATGAACTCAGGTTGCGGTCGGAATCCGAGCGCGACATAGAAGGATTGGGCATCGTCGGTCTGGAGCCCGATGTGTTGACCAGCGACCCGGCTGGCCAGGAACCGCACCATCTCTGAGCCGATTCCCTGGCGGCGATGCGACGACGCGGTCCACACGTCGAGTAGATAGGCATTACAGACGCCGTCGGATAGGAGCCGGGCCATCCCGACCACCTCTTCTCCGTCCCGAGCGAAGACCACATGCTGCGACTGCTCAAATGATCGCCGGAGGGCTTCGGGTGATCGCCCGTTATCGAAATCATCGGCGATAAGGGCAGCCCTCGTCCGAGCCCAGTCGATTCCAGCCAGAGAGTCATCGATCGTTAACGGCATGGCCAAATCATGGCGCGGGTTCTGTCCCGTAACGAGGCAATGGTCAGCATCGGCCAACGTTACGGCGTCGTCGTTCGTACCGGGACAGCACTGGCGGAAGAGCACGCAGGTCATCGGCGTGCTATGCGTTGCCGGTTGCGCTCCGTCGGAGCTTCAACCAATCGGAGGGATACCCATGTTTGTGACCGTCATCCACCGAATCCACGACCCCGAGAGCTTTCAGGCGGCTGAGGCCGAGGCGCTTGAAAGTGGGCTTCCTTCCCATGTCGCGTTGCCAATCCGCGCTGCCACTAACGACCACAACCTCGGCATCTGCATCTGGGAAGGCGAATCGGTCGACGCCGTTCGTGAGGTCGTTGAAGGTGCGGTCGGACCCTGGGCGAACAATGAGTATTACGAGATGCACGTCGACGGGCTCACACCGCAGCTCGCAAACTAAGTACCCGACAGTCGCCTGGCTTCGGGTCGTCTGGCCGCTTGGCGAACTCCTCCAGGGCCTCGTTGGTTGGGTGGTACTCGGGGGGAAACCAGCCGGGAAGGCCGTCAGGGCGCTGCTGCCAGTCCGAGCGCACGAAGTCGGGCGGGCTGTCGGCGGGGAGAAGTCCGGCGTCCACCTCCGCCCGATGCTGGACGATTGAATCCTCCGCTGCCTGTACCGCGATCGCTTGGGCGATGTTCCGCTCCATGGTGGCGGTCATCTCTTTGAGTGACGCCTTGGCCCCGGCGCGCAGATCACGTTCGGTCACTGGTCATGGTCGTCGTTGTCGTCGTCGACCATGTCCGCGGCGTCGCCGATGGGCTTGCCGGTCGGTTTCATGTTCCGCGCTTCAATCCACGCAGGATCAGCCACTGGTCGAGGTCCGCGGGCGATGTAGTCCTCGATGCCGCTGTTGATGGTCACCGGCTCAGCTCTAACCGCAGAGCGACTTCTGATACCTCGAGACCCTCGAACTGCGCCCAGTGTGCTTGCTGTAGAGGACGGGTGATGTCATTCGCCGAGCCGGTGCCAGTGGCCTTGAATCCCGCCGCCGGAGCCGCAGTCGTCGTAGCGGTCGAGGTTGTCGTGGTCGGGGCCGGGATCGTGACGGTAGGCGCTCCGCTCGACAGACCGTTCCACACCGCTTGGAGAAGTGGCACGGCATCCTTGATGACAAAGAGCCGCGTCGCCTTCAGGACTGACTACTTTTGCGTCGAGGCCACCTCGTTCGCAGGCAGATATGCCTGGAGCAAGGGCCGCCAGTGCGAACTCCAGGTCTGCGAACAACCGCGTATCGCCGGTGGGCGCCACGTCAGTCAAGCCGCCGTCCAGCAGCGTGATGTCGTAGCTGGCTCGCTGACAGGTGGCAATCGCGTCGGGTTCGTCCTTCGAGAGGAAGTCGCCCGAGGTGGCGTTGAGCTGGTCGATGAGGTCCGCCAAAGGCACGCCGTTGATTGCGAACCAGTGGGCACTCTTTGTCGGGCTCCGGGTAGCCGACCCGGTCGACGGCCCGCACGCGGCAAGACCGAAGGTCAGGGCGGCGACCACGACGGCGACCGCTGCTTGCCTTCGTCTGGGGGTGATCATGGTGCGTCTTTCGTCTGTGGCCACCACCGCCGTGGGGCGTCATCTTGGGGGTTGGGAGCGGCAGCCTCATCGGGTCCTCATCTCCCTCTCGACGATGTTGCGGACCGACGTGGCGGACCAGGTGGCCGCTCGACGTGGGCACAGGCCCTCAGT
Organism: uncultured Acidimicrobiaceae bacterium; assembly: GCA_963794215.1. Taxonomy (GTDB): domain Bacteria; phylum Actinomycetota; class Acidimicrobiia; order Acidimicrobiales; family RAAP-2; genus DATKRB01. The sequence continues at coordinate 1,334,171 of CAWCCQ010000001.1, forward strand.
ATCGAGCTGAGCGGCGATCTGGCGATACGAGGTTCCCTCCCCGCGCAGCTCGACGATGCGGCGCAGGGCGGCTTGTTTGGCCGGGTCTGGTGCGGCGTCGCGCTCGCGGCCCGTGCCCTCTCCCCGATACCCGAAGCGGTAACCACCAATGGCGTGCCTGCCCGTCGCTGCCTTAGCCAATCGCCCGTCGCGCATCCGCTTCACCACCATGGCCCGGTCGAGCTGGGCAAAGACCCCGGCCATCTGTCGCATGGCCGTGCGCATTGGGTCACCCGGATCGCCGGCCAGGACCTCGCCGTCGTCGACCGTGAACACGGTGGCTCCGGCCTGCCAGGCGATCTGGAGACACGCTTCCTGGATCGTCAGGGTTCGAGCGAGCCGGTCGAGACGGGCCACGATGAGGCCGGTAGCCCGTGGAGGTCGCCTGAGGGCGTCGAGGGCGTCGGTGAGTCCAGGACGCTCAACGGGGGGCTTCACCCCGCTGATCTGTTCTTTGAAGCCACGCCTCGTAGAACTTCCGTCGAAGCGGATCGGTGCGTGGACTACTGGGGCATCGAGGTCCAGATGGGAGCTTCGCCGGGAAAGAGCGGTTCGACGAACTTCCAGTCGATGTCGAACGTCAGGAGCTGCCGCATCCCGAGGGCGAACACGTCGACGGGTTGAGTTGCGCGTCCAATGGCCGGGAGGCCCTTCGTTGAGCGTCACGGTCAGGGAAATGTTCGGATCGAACTCGCGGGGCGCAGGCGTTCCCTTGAAAGTGAACATGGCTACCACGTCGCCGTCGTTGAGGGGTTCGAGGTTGAACCAGTAGCGAGGCGACGGTACGCCGTCGGGCAGTCCCCACCATGGCTGGTTGGCGTCAACGTCCAAGGTGCCGACCATCGCCAAGAGAAGGCGATGCTTGTCCCGGTTGCAGAGTTCGTTGACGACCCAGAGACGGCTTACCTTGTTGTCTTGGACCTTTGCCTGGGCGGGTCACTCGATTTAGCAGGTCGAAGCGGCGAAGTCCTCGCCTCAGGGTCCCTGTTTGGCAAGGAGGTCTGTTTTACTTCACTTCTGGGGTCTCGGATCGGGTCACGATCCAGGTCGGACCATCACGCGCAGGTCCGGCGCGAACGCAGCCATCTCCGAGGAAATAGCCGGAGACGTGTCCTAGGCTCATATTTCAGCCGAGAGGTTGCGCCCAAAGGTAGGGGTGCACCGATTAACTCCTTCTCCGTCGATCTGGCGCAGTCTCGCGAGAGCCTGGAACTAAGAACAACAGAGGCTCGAAGCGCTGAAGATGGATTCTGCGCACCTATGAGCAGAATCCATCCGTGACACGACCTTCCGCGACAGCTACACCCATTGGTAGCCCGCACAGACCAATTCATGCGTTTATCCGCTTCCAGACCTTCCGAGCGACAAAGCGGTGATTGTCACGAGCGCAAGCCCTTTCTCGGAGAAACCAGGCCCGACTCATAAGCGGCGACCACGATCTGGGTGCGGTCGCGGACACCCAGCTTGCCAAGGATTCGGCTCACATGGGTCTTTACGGTTTCGTCGCTGACAACGAGGCGGGCGGCGATCTCGCCATTTGACAACCCTTCGGCAACGAGCCTCAGCACCTCGGTTTCTCGTCGGGGTGAGAACGTCCATCGCGGCAGTGGACGGTGTGATATCAGTCGAGCGGATGCGTGTGAACTCGCTGATCAAGCGGCACGTGACACTGGGTGCGAGGAGTGCGTCGCCGCGTGCGACAATGCGAACGGCGTGGAAGAGCTGCTCAGCGGTGACGTCCTTGAGCAAGAAGCCGCTGGCCCCCGCGCAACGCGTCATAGACGTATTCGTCCAGATCAAAGGTGGTCAAGATCAAGACGCTGGGAGCGCTCCCTGGTCCACCCGCGAGCTCCTTGGTGGCGGAGATGCCGTCCATCACGGGCATACGAACGTCCATCAGGACGACATTCGGATGGTGCTCCTGGCACAGCCGAACTGCCTCGGCGCCGTCGGCGGCGGTTCCGACGACCGTGAAATCGGGTTGGGTTCGGAGCGACTCGGCGAACCCCATCCGCACGATCTCGTGATCGTCCGCCACAACGATTTGGATCGTCTGTTGTGTTCCAGCGTACGAACCCTCGGTTCGGTGCGCCTCGCTCGGCATCACGTTTGGATCGGCGCCAATAGGCCGGTCTCTGGTTTAACGGGCAGGGTCGCCTCGACCACAAACCCGCCGCCAGTCGCCACGCCCGCATGGAAAGCACCGCCAACGGCCGCCACACGTTCGCGCATGCCGAGCAGACCGTGTCCGGCGACGGGGATCACTTGCGCCACCCCGGGACCGTTGTCCCGCACCCGGACGCGGAGGTCCCGATCGCCAAAGTCGAGCTCGACGTCGACCGCACACCCAGGCGCATGACGGCGAGCGTTCGTCAGGGCTTCCTGCACGATTCGGTACGCGGCAAGCTCGACGCCTGGGTCAATGGGACCGGGGGAGCCGGAGACGATGAGACGGGCCCCGGCCCCCGAGACGTCGCGTGCCGAATCACCAGAGTGATGAGCTGCGCAGACCCGGCTGCGGTGCTCGTTGGGACTCGGCATCCGCTTCGACCCCCCTGGTCGCTTCTCGAAGTACCCCTACCAGCCTGCGCATCTCGGTCAACACGGTGCGCGCCGTGTCGCCGATGGCAGACAGCCGTCTGCTGCCTTCGGGGGGCAGACCAGAGACGGTCAGGCGTGCCGACTCTGCCTGCACTGCGATCATCGAGATGTGATGAGCGACGACGTCGTGGAGTTCGCGTGAGATTCGAGCCCGCTCACCGTGGGTGACGTTCTTAAGCAAGGTTCCGGCGAGTGCTTCTCGTGCCGCGCTGTGCGCTCGCGATTCGTCACGAGCCAACAGGGCCGATCCACCCAACAGCGCCAGGGGACCGAGCGAGGCCAACAACAGCGTGAGCATCTGCATCTCTCTACCGCCCTCGGCGCCGGCTGCGGCAACGATCGCCAGTGCGACGAAAGGCACGGTGATGGCGGCGGCCATTCGCGCGCGCCGGAGCGGCCGAGTGCATAGAACACGATGCATTGGGCGAGCAGCGCCGCTACGGTCAGCGTTTGGAAGAGGCCGAGCGAGAGCGCGTTTGCTGCGGAGACGGCAATCGCCGCTCCCGGGGGGCTGCTCCGTAGCATTGCCAGCGGAAGTGTGCCCGCCAGGGCGAGGAGACCAAAGGCCAGGACGAACTGGGCCTGCCCCCCAGCTCCGACGCTTTGGGCCACGCTGACGCCGCGAGCGACTGATTCGATCAAAGCAAGCAGACCAGCGATCCCCGCGGCGATGGCCGGCGTACCTCGGGCGGCGGCCATGCGCCGGCCCACACGGCCACGGTGCTGCGACCTTCGTCTCCGTGGTTCACGTACTTATTGTCCCAGCTGGTGGCGTCGGTGACATCCCCGCCCAGGGCTATACGGCGCGTCCCCCTTCCGGGGGATGCAAGGTGAAGATGTCCTGCTTGGCGGTGGCAGCAAAGATCGCTCCCCAGCGTGACGACACCGGGCGTCGATTTCTTAGCGTTGCTGGCATGGAAGCGACGATCGAGGTGTCGGGTCTGTACAAGCGTTTCGGGCCGACCGTGGCCCTCGACGGGGTGTCCTTCACGGTGGCCCCTGGCCAGGTCACCGGGTTCGTCGGGCCGAACGGCGCCGGCAAGAGCACTGCCATGCGGGTGGTCCTAGGTCTGGATGCAGCCGACACGGGCACGGCCCTCGTGAACGGCACGCCGTACCACCGCCTGCGCCATCCCCTCAACCACATCGGCGCGCTGCTCGATGCCTCGGCACTCCAGCCCAGTAGAAGCGGTCGCAACCACCTGCTGTGGATCGCCCACTCACACAGTCTCCCCGCCCGGCGGGTCGACGAGGTGCTCGAAGTGGTCGGCCTCGCTTCGGCGGGGCGCCGCCATGCCGGGGGCTACTCGCTCGGCATGAAGCAGCGCCTGGGGATCGCCGCCGCACTGCTCGGCGATCCTCCGGCGCTCATGCTCGACGAGCCGGTCAACGGGCTCGACCCCGAGGGCATCGTGTGGATGCGTGGCTTTCTGAAGTCCTGGCCGATGAGGGTCGCGCTCTTCTCGTGTCTAGCCACCTGATGAGCGAGCTGGAGGGAACGGCGGACCATCTGGTCGTGATCGGACGGGGTCGCATTGTCGCCGACACGAGCGTGGCGGCACTGATCGAGGCCGCCTCCGGCGACCAGGTCAGCCTGCGCACCAAGGCTCGCGCTGAAGCGATGACGGTGCTGACCAACGCCGGGGCGACGGTGGCCGTGACCGGCGCCGAGGCGATGGTCGTCTCGGGAATTCCGGCCGAGCGGATCGTGGCCTTGCTGAGCGAGGGTCAGGTGCCCTTCTCCGAAGTGTCTGCCCACCACGCCAGCCTCGAGGAGGCCTACATGGAGCTGACTAAGCAAGACGTCGAGTTCCACGCTGTCGACGCGGTCCGATCCAAGGGAAGCTGAGCGATGAGTTCGCTGATCACGCCGACGCGGCCCGAGCATGCCACGCCGTACCAGTCCGGTCGGCGTCCGGGATCCGACGGATTCGTCGCCTTGGCGCGGTCGGAATGGACCAAGTTCCGCACCGTGCCGGCCTGGGTTCTGGCCATCGTCGTCGCCACCGCCGCGGCACTGGGCTTGTCCGTGTTCATGTCCTCGAGCGCCGGCCAGAGCTGCCCGGGGAACCAGTCCCGCCTGTCCTGCAGCGGCCAAGCACCACCGATCGGTCCCGGTGGCGAACCTGTCACCGACGCCTACTACCTGGTCCACCAGAGCCTGGGCGAGAACGGCAGCATCACGGCCCGGGTGACGTCGCTCACCAACGTCCCGAACGATTTCGCTGGGCTGACCGTCGGCACCATCCACCCCTGGGCCAAAGCAGGGATCATCATCACGGCCGGTACCGCGCAAGGGTCGAGTACGCCGCCGTGATGGTGACGGCCGACCATGGAGTGCGCCTGCAGTACGACTACACCCACGACATCGCCGGCCCGGCCGCCTCCGTCTCCGCCGCCTCACCGGAATGGCTGCGCCTCACCCGCTCAGGCGACACCGTGACGGCCTATGGCTCTCCCGACGGCGCGCACTGGACGACGATCGGGAGGTCACCTTGCGGGACTGCCGGTACACGGTGCAGACCGGGATGTTCGTGGCGTCGCCTGACTCGGCTGAGCTGCACCAAGCGAATGTCGACACCCAGGCGAAGGGCGCCTTCGACCACGTCGCCGTGGACGGCGGGCGGACCGGCGCCAGTGGCGAGGGAGCCAGGTGGGGCCGACGGAGGACCTACGGTTACTTCGAGCCCGGGCATCAGCCACGGGGCGGGGGGTTCGTCGAGTCCGCCGGCACGTTCGGCGTCACCGGCTCGGGCGACATCGGACCCTATCTGCCACCGAAGGACGCACTGGGCAACAGCCTCGTCGGCCTGATCGTGGCGCTGATCGTCGTGATCGCCGTGGCGACGCTCTTCGTCACGGCCGAGTACCGGCGGGGTCTGATCCGCACCACGCTGTCGGCCAGTCCCCGCCGCGGCCGGGTGCTGGCGGCCAAGGTGATCGTGAGCGCGGTGGTCGCCTTCGCGCTGGGGTTGGTCGCGGCGGCGATCGACTTGCCATTGGCCGAGCACCTCCTACGCTCCCACGGCTATACGCCACCCTGGTGGCTGACCGGTAGCGGCCTGTGGAGCGGTACCGGACTGCGGATCGCGCTCGGCACCGGGGCCCTCTTCGCACTGTCCGCCGCGCTGGCCGTCGCCGTCGGTACCATCGCCAGGCGCGGTGCCGCAGCGATCACCACTGCAATCGTGGTATCGTGCTCCCGGTCATCCTCATGTTCACGCTGCCGAGGGCGCCGCGAATGGTTCCAGAACCACCCCGGCAGCCGCCTTCAGTCTCCAGAGCAGCATCCCTCGGTACCAACAGATGGCGTGCTTCCCACGAAGGGCTGCTTCGCCCTATCGCCCTGGGCGGGCCTCGGCGTGTTCGCCCTCTATGCGGGGGTACACTCGCTGTCGCCTCTGTTGTCTTGCGACCCGAGACGCTTGATGGCGCAAAATCCGACACGACGCCGACTGCGATCAAGGGCATCCCCCCCGTTCAAACCACGCCGGTCGATCGCTGGTCCCGTTGTCACGCCACGGGCGAGGTCTTCCACGCAGAATGGACCAAGCTTCGAACGGTGCGGTTCAACTGGTGGCTTCTCGCCGGCGCGGTGCTTGTCACGGTGGCAGTGAGCGCGGTCAGCGATGCCATCGTCACCTGCACCCCACGCGT
>CAWCCQ010000002.1:0-881937 GCA_963794215.1 uncultured Acidimicrobiaceae bacterium
TGCGTGTCAACCTTTTTGAGACAGATGGTTCACTCATTTGGTGAGTCGGTGGCCTCCTCTTCCTGCGGTTGGTTGATCCACACGGTGCTCGGGAGCGCCGGCGGTGCCGGGGGTTTGCGAACGAAACGTTCGGGGTGCTCGGCGTAGGCGTCGAGGAGCACCGCACCACGGCGAGCTCGGATCCCCTTCGGCCCGGCCGTAGTGGACGTCGGCGGGGGTGTGCAGGCCGATGCCCGAATGACGGTGATGGTCGTTGTACCAAGCGAAGAATCGAGCACAGTGCGCACGGGCGCCCTCGAAGCTGCCGAACCGGTCGGGAAAGTCGGGTCGGTACTTGAAGGTCCGGACCTGTGATTCTGAGTACGGGTTGTCATTGCTCACGTGGGGACGGCTGAGCGACTTGGTGACCCCGAGGTCGCCCAGCAGGTGGGCCATCGGTTTGGCGATCATGGGCGACCCTCGGTCCGAGTGCAGCGTGAGCTGGTCTTTGGCCACGCCCTGCTTGGCGATCGTGTCGGCGATCAGTCTGGTGGAGAGCTCGGACCGTTCCACCCGGGCCAGCATCCAGCCCACGGCATAACGACTGTAGATGTCCAGGATCACGTAGAGGTAGTAGTAGTTCCACTTCGCCGGGCCGTGGAGCTTGGTGATGTCCCACGACCAAACCGAGTTCGCCTTGGTGGCGATGAGCTCGGGTTTCTTGTGGGCGGGGTGGGTGGCTTGGCGGCGACGTTCACGGACCTCGTCGTGCTCGTGGAGGATCCGGTACATGGTGGAGACCGATCCGAGGTAGATCCCCTGGTCGAGCAACTTGGCGTAGACGGTGGCGGGTGCCTCGTCGACGAACTCGTCGGACTCGAGGAGCGCCTTGATCTGCTTGCGCTGGACCGGGGTGAGGGCCCGGGGCTGAGGTGTTGTGATCCGTTCGGGGCGCTCAGGCTGCGGGCTCTTGCGGTGCCGGCGATACCAGGTGGCCCGGTCCACGCCGACGGCGGCCAATGCCGCGTGCGTGCCCATGATCGGGCTGAGTTGGTCTATCGCTTCGTCGATCATCTCTGTTCGCCGTTCTCCGCCGTGCTGTCTGTGGCGAGTTGCTCCAACAGCGCGGAAAGTTTTCCCTGGATTCCACCACCCTTCTCGACTTGTCGAGCTCCCCGGTCAGTCGGTCGACCTTCCGCTCGAGGCGGACGATTCCACGATCACGAGGATCGGCCTTTTGGCGGCCTGGTTGTCGGGCCAGGGCCTCTGGGCCCTGCTCGCTCTGCCGGCGCCAGGCGACGATCAGCGAGGAGTACAGGCCCTCACGGCGCAGCAGCGCTCCCCGAGCAGACCTCGGAAGAGCGTCGTACTCAGCGAGGATTCTGGGCCTCTGGGCCGCGCCGAAGAAGCGCCCGGCGTCCCGCTGATCGCTCGGGGACCTCGGGGTCCGGTAGGGCTGCGTCGTCCATCGCACCAGCATGGAGGCGCGTGTCGTCAATGTGGTTGATCGTGGTGGTCATGGGAGAAGCTCCTTCTCCGCCCCCTCAGCTCATTGATTCGGTGCCAGGACCTGTCTCACCGGAGGTTGGCACAGAGGGATGGGCTACCGCGTCACCGTGGGAGTTGGAACACCCCGCGAGAACGCACAGCCCGATCAGGGCGGCGACCACCGTCGCACCACCAGCACACCGACCATGTGACATAGGCGCAGACCTCCCCGGAGGGCCGGACCAGCCAGACACCCGACACAAGGCTGCCAGGCCGGCATCTCCACTGATTTCCATCAATACACCAAGTAAAACGGCACTTCAATGAGCGACGACGCACCCAAAGGTGTGAGCCCGTACCGGGACGTCTGAAGTCGAACGTCCGCTCAGTCGCTGGCCTGCCGTAGCCGGTCCCAACGCTGTTGGGCCGCTTCGACCGCCTGCCAGTTGGCGTCGGCCCACTCGGCCATCGCTGCAAGCGGCTCATCGAGCGATCGGCCGAGGTCGGTGAGCCGGTAGAGGGTGGCCGTCTCGACGCTGTCCGGGGTCGAGGTGGCGGAGGATTAGTCCGTCGCGTTCAGCTCGTCGGAGGGGTGTCCGTGAGCACTTTGTGCGAGATGCCATCGAGAGCATTGTGGAGGTCTTGATAGCGGCGCCCTCCCCGCGCCAACTCAGCCAAGATCGGCAGCGTCCAGCGTCCTGAGAGCAAGTGAACAGCGTTTGCCCCATCCGGGGATGATTGGCTCGTCACGGCCACAGCGACGAGAACTCCTGCCGGACCGTCATGATCCGCTCGAAGAGCGAATAGGTTGGGGCTGCTCCATGATCAGGCGTCGCGTTTTCTGATTAGGACCCCTGGGGTGAACTGACGGTGCTGCAGGTGGTTGAAGCTGTCGCCCTCGACGCCCTTGGGCGCTCAATAACATCACTGGCTGGCATCGCGGGCGAGGAGAGGGATGAGGACCTCGGCGTCGGGAGTCCCCCAGCCGGTGACGGGGTCCCAGCCGGTGCCGGCCTGGTATCCGGTGATCGTGACCCCGTTGAGGGACACCGTGTTGTTGCCGGTGGTGATGTCGTGGAACGCCTTGTGATACAACGGACTTTGGGCGATTCGGTAGATTGCGGGGTTGACGAAGCCGAGAGCGTGGCCGGCCTGCTGGTCAGCCAGGGCAATCAGGCCGGCCCAGAAGGGTGCGGCGGCGCTCGTGCCGCCAGCCCCGATGAGCACCTCGCCGCCGCCCGGCGCGCTGAACGCGAGTGCCATGCCACTGGTACCGGTTGCCTCCCCGGCGACGTCTGGTACGCCACGGGTGGCGCCGATGCCGGGCACGCCGTTCTGGTAGCTCGGGCGTGTGAACAGCCGGCTTAACCCGCCACCGGATCCGTCCGGTGACCCGGACTGCACGTTCCAGGCGGTCTCGCTTTGGTAGGCGCCGCTGACGGGGTTCGCAGTCAGGGTCGTGCCGCCGACCGCGAGCGCCCACGGATCTGAAGCGGGCAAGCTCACTTCCTTGCGCGGCGTGGACGAGCCGTTGCCGATCGCGCCATAGTCTCCGGACGCGACAACGACGGTGACATGGCGGGTGGCGGCGTACTCGAGCGCTGAGTTCATAGTCGCCAACTCTGCGCTGGTCCAGGAGCTCTCACCCAAGTTGAAGTCCTGGCCGATGCCGCTTTGGGACATCACTGCTCCGTCGCCGACGGCGGTCCGCACGTACGTGGCGAACGTGGCGGCGAGCTTCGCCGGGCTGCTCACGTCCGCCGGGTCGACCAAGAGCTCACGGATGGTGGCGTCCGGGGCGACGGCGTGGACCAGTTCGGTGTCTTCTACCTCCTCGACGCCGGCCAACCACGGCGAGGCGGACGAACCGGCCAGGGTCATGCTCTCCCGGAGGTGTGCCGGGGGCAGTCCGAACCGGCTGTCGAAGTCCGCCAGGTCCTTCCGGATATCGGTGACCGACTGGCCGATGTCGGTGATCGGCTCGGGTCGCGCAGGCCCCGTCTCGGCCTCCTCTGGCAGCACCACCGTGACGCCGCGCCCGGTGATCCCGCGATCGAGCAGCGGCTGGATGCCATAGGCCACCAGGAACTGCCGCGGGGCGTAACACTGCGACACTTTCAGGCAGTCAGCCGGCGGACCACCAGGCGTGGCGGGTGCAGTCGCTGCTGTGGTGCTGCCCTTCTTCGGCAAAAGGTGCTCACATACCTTGCTCGCCGCAGCGAACTGCGCAGAGTTCGGATCGAATCCCGAGCCTGAAGCGACCGAGATATGGTCGCCGTCATCGATCGTGAGGTCGGGCATGTTCGGTTCGCCGTGGGTGCGCATGCAGCTGACGTAGGCGAGGAGCGCGTTCTGGGGGCTGGTCGCGCTGTCGCCGCTCGGCGCTGCTGATGACTCGGTCGTGGTGGTCGTCTTGCCCAGACTGGCGACGCCGGGATTGGAGGGTCCACTCCCGCAGGCGGCGGCCAGTGCACCCACGCCAATGAGGGTTGCCACGATCAGGCCGAGTCGACGGAGTCGGGTCCATGGCCACCGTCGACCCGCCACTCTCCATGATGCTGCCATCCGCTCGTCGCTTGGTTCGTGACCTGAAAGGATCATGGGGACGTTGTACGCCAGCAGCGGTTGCAGCCCGGTAACTAAGTAACCTTTTTGCAACCGTCGATCGGTCATCCTTGGAAACCAGAACCGCTCGGGCCGGTCCCGGTTGGACCACCACGGGTGGTAGGAGGAGAGGCTGTGAGGGTGCTGGTGGTCGAGGACCACGCCAAACTGGCGATGACCGTGGCAGCCGGCTTGCGCCAGGCTGGGATGGCCGTCGATGTCATCTTCGACGGCCACGACGCCCTCGACCGCATCGCCGCCACCCTTTATGACGTCGTGGTGCTCGACCGAGACCTCCCTGGCGTGCACGGCGACGACGTCTGCCGGGCCCTGGTGGCCGAGGGTGCCCAGAGCCGAATCTTGATGCTCACCGCGGCGGGCGCGGTCGAGGACCGCGTCGAAGGGCTCGGCCTGGGCGCGGATGACTACCTGCCCAAGCCGTTCGAGTTCTCCGAGTTGGTGGCCCGCATCCGGGCACTGGTCCGGCGCCCCGGTGCGGCGCTCCCGCCGACGTTGGTCTACGGGGACCTCACGCTCGACGCCTCTGAACGGATCGCCACCAGGGCCGGTACTCGCCTGTCGCTCAACCCGAAGGAGTTCGCCGTCTTGGAGATTCTCCTTGGTGCACGAGGCGCGGTGGTGTCGAGCGAGCAGCTCTTGGAGCGGGTGTGGGACGAGGCCGCCGACCCCTTCAGCCAGGCTGTCAAGACCACTATCAGCCGCCTGCGAGCCAAGCTGGGTGACCCGCCGATCATCGAGACCGTCGCCAAGTCGGGCTACCGGATCGGAGGCTGACCCATGGTTCGGCGCGGACGGCTCCGCGACCTGGCCGCCCGGCCCCACCTGCCCAAACGGACCGTGCGTCTTCGCCTCACCGCTCTCTACAGCGTTCTCTTCTTTCCCTTGGGCGCCGCGCTCGTCGTCATCACCTTCGTCGTGACCATCTTGGCGTCACGTCCCGTCGTCGACGCACCCCTCGTCCGCCTGCTCCGGCACGGCAAGACCGTCATCGATCTCCCATCCAATGGAGCTGGCGTCAAGACGGCTACCCCTCCGTCGCTGGTACATCTGGGCTCCCTCAGCCTCGACTTCCACGAGTTCCTCCTCGGTTCGTGCATGACGCTTGTAGTAATGATCGGGATATCCGTGGTGCTCGGCTGGCTCATCGCCGGCCGGATCCTTCGACCGCTACGGACCATCACCAACACCACGCAGACCATCTCCGAGAACGACCTCCATCAACGTCTGGCCCTAGCGGGTCCCCGAGACGAGCTCACCGAGCTGGGCGACACCATCGACGGACTTCTCGGACGGCTGGAGCGGGCGTTCGACTCGCAGCGTCGCTTCGTCGCCAACGCCTCCCACGAGTTGCGTACGCCTCTGACCGTGGATCGGGCCATGCTCCAGGTCGCGCTCTCCGATCCGGACCTCACCCTCGACTCGCTACGCGCCGCCTGCGGGGAGGTCCTCGAAGCGGGAAGGGAGCAGGAGCGGCTGATCGACGCACTCCTCACCCTGGCGCGCAGCCAGAGAGGTCTCGACCACAAGGAGCCCGTCGACCTTGCCGCTGTGACAAGCGAGGTGCTCCACGCCCACGAGCCGTCCGCTGCCGCCAGAGGACTCCACGTCGACGCCTCCCTCGGCGATGCCACCGTGCCCGGCGACGCCCGCCTCCTCTACCAGCTGGTGTCGAACCTGGTCGACAACGCCATCCGTCACAACATCACCGGCGGACGCGTCCAGGTCACGCTCGCCGCCAGCACCACCGAAGCGACGCTCACCGTGACCAACACCGGACCCCCCGTAGCGCCAGACCAGGTCAGCCGTCTGCTCCAGCCCTTCCAACGCGGCACCCCGGACCGGACAGCCACCCCGAACGGGCTTGGTCTAGGCCTGTCCATCGTGGCCGACATCGCCGAAGCCCACGGGACCAGTCTCGGGGTCCTCCCTCGACCCGAAGGCGGCCTGACCATCACCGTCGCCCTTCCTGCCGACCCGACCATCCGCTCCCAGGATGGACGGCAAACGACACCTGGCGCTTGATCATCAGATAGTTCAGGTCATAAGAGCATTCCGGCGCCGCGCTGGGGTGTGTCGAGCTCGAGCCTCTGTACCTTTCACAATCCCCAGTCAGAACCTCGAGTAGTTCCCGCAGGTCACGCTGTTTGAATAAGAGATCGTCTTGACCCCGCGCGACAAGGCTCCAACCCGCACTACGACCCGCAAGGCAACTCGATTCAAGTTGCTCGGTCACGAGCGCACGGTTAGTGGAACTCGTAGATATAGCTCTTTCTAGAGGATCGGTCGAGCGTCGCCGATATCGTGCGCGCCGCAATCGCTCGCGTGTGCACCCAAACCATCGTGCCCTGAGCCAAGCGCGCCGGACCAGCGGTTCAGTGGTGTCACGAACTTCAGCGTTCGAAATATGCCAGGACCGCCAACACTCGCCGGTTGTCGTCGTCGGAGGGCGGAAGGTCGAGCTTGGTAAAGATCCCCGAGGTGTGCTTTGCCACCGACCGCTCGCTTACGACGAGCCGCTGCGCGATCGCCGCGTTCGAACGCCCTTCGGCCAGCAGGATGAGGACCTCACGCTCGCGGGGACTCAGCCGGGCTAGCGGTTGACTGCGGGACCGACGGCTAAGGAGGCGGGCGACTACCTCGGGATCGAGGACGGTACCGCCTTCGGCCACCCGGGACACTGCGTCGAGTAAGGACCCGCCTTCGAGCACCCGGTCTTTGAGGAGATAGCCAACGCCTCCTTGCCCGTCGGCGAGGAGTTCGCGCGCGTAGAGCTGCTCGACATACTGCGAGAGCACCAGGACCGGGAGTCCAGAATGGTCTGCTCGGACCTGGAGGGCAGCCCGAAGGCCCTCGTCAGTGAACGAGGGTGGCAGTCGGACGTCCACGATCGCCACGTCCGGTTTCAGCTCCGCGACGGCCGTGAGGAAGGCGGGCACTTCCCCGACCGCCGCGGCGACTGAAGCGCCAGAGACTTCGAGCAGCCGGGTGAGGCCCTCGCGGATGAGGAGCGAATCCTCCACGATCACGACTCGCATGGGATCTCCACGGTGACCACGGTGGGTCCCCCGACTGGGCTGACGACCAGGAGCGTGCCGTCGAAAGCCGCCACCCGTCGCTCGATTCCTCGAAGCCCGGTGCCGTTGGCCGGGTCGGCACCGCCGGCACCGTCGTCGGTAACCGTCATGCGCACCAGGCCGGCCCGCCGTCGAAGGTCGACGCGGACCTGTTGGGCGTCTGCGTGCTTGGCGACATTGGCCAACAGCTCGCTGAAAGCGAAGTACGTGGCCGACTCGACCGGGGCGGGCAGCCGATGACCCAGGTCGGCGTCGACCGAGATGTCGAGAGGACCGTCGAGGGCCAGCGCCCGCACCGCGTCCGCCAGACCACGGTCGGCGAGGACAGGAGGATGGATCCCTCGCACCAGATCGCGCAGTTCTCCGATCGCCTTGGCCGAGGATTCCCTCGCGTCGGCTACAAGTTCCCTCGCAGCCGCGGGGTCACGCTCGAGGAGTTGTTCAACAGCCCCAAGCGTCATCCCCATGGCCACTAGCCGTGCCTGCGCCCCGTCATGGAGGTCGCGTTCTATCCTTCGGATCTCTTCGGCTTGGTGATCGACCACCTCGTTGCGGCTCTCGGCCAGTTGCGCGACCTGCCTGGCGAGTTCGGCCCGGCGGCTCTGTGCCAGCAGCCGGCGGGCGAATCGGCCGTAGACGGCCAGAAGAGCCGGTCCTACGGCGAAGCCGGCGAGGACGAACGCCACCCCGAGCGGGACGCACGCCCAGGCGGACGACATTGTCGTGACGTGAATGGGTCCGTACCAATTGTTGGCCCCGGCGTCGACAATCGGCTTCCACGTAGCGGGCATCACCACACCGAACAGGCCCCAGAGAACCAACGCCGCCGGGATGAGGGTCAACACCCAACCGACGGTCGGGTTCACGAAGAGCCAGAGGAGATCCCGCCAGGTGGTCGGGTCTTTGAGCAGCCACGGTAAATCGGTACGCCAACGCGCCCCCTTGCCCGTCCTCACTGGCTCGGGCCGGTACCAGGCGGCGATCTCCGTCCCTGTGGTCCGTCGGGTGAGGCGCCGAGCCCGCTCCGCCTCGCGGCGGACAGCAAGCAGGCAACCGGGCATCACCATGACACCCAGGAACACGGGAATGAGCGCTACCGCCATCAAGAACATCACGGCCACCGCCAGTTCGGCGAGCATCGGGCCACACAAAAGCACCCCCTGCCACGGGGCGCTCAACGCTCGGCGAGGCCATGACGCAGCGGCGGCTGGCGTGCTCGATGCTTTCTGGATCACCTACCCCGCTCCTTTCACCTCACCCGAGGCCTGACACCAGGCCAGCAAGTTTGGTCGACCCCTCCAGTCTGGCTTGACCAGGGTCGATGGCGCAGTAGGTCTAGGCACCATCTTAGGGGGGGTACCTAGCACCCCCCCTCAACGCCTCCTAGGCCGCTGTCAGCGACAAGCGCCTTTCCGTACCGTCCAAAGGGACCGCACGACGGCGACCCAAGCGAGGGAGACACCCATGGCAGAAGCGATCGAGCTCCAAGCGCACCGCAAGCAGCGAACCGACGAGGACGCCACGAGACGTCGGCGAACTTACCGACGCTGGGCCTTCGTGTTCGTAGTTGGACTCGTCGCGGTCATCCCGTTGTTCGGCCGCCTCTCGAACGGTTCTGTCGCCGCCGGCACGCAGTCGGCCAAAGTGCAAGCCTTGCTCGACCGCTACGGGCCGAACAGCGGCGAGGACTTCGTCGTCTTGGAGGGCCCCGTCGACCGGTCGGGCCTGGCCGGCGAGGTCCACACAGCCGTCACCCGCATGGAGCACACTCGGGGGGTCGCCACCGTCGAGAGCTGCTACGACGCCGCCGGCAACTGTCCGGCGACATCATCACTTCGGGCCAAGGGTGGCAACGCATCGCTGATCGTCGTGACCTTCACCCGCGTCGCATCTGGAAACCCATCCACATCGGCCCTCGCCGCCGTCCAGGTGGCGGCGCATCACATCACCGCAGCCCGGGTATTGGTCGGCGGCGCCGACTACTTCGGACTTGCTGCCACGTCGCTTGCCGAATCCGATCTGCTACGGGGCGAACTGCTCGGACTGGCCGCCGCCTTGGTCATCCTCACGGCCCTCTACGGCCTCCGGGGTGCCATGATCCCGCTCCTCGGAGGTCTCGCCACCTTCGCCGGGGCCTTCGTCCTTCTCCTTCCCCTCACCGCCGTGACCGCCGTGGACGCCTATGGGGTGAACATCGTCACCATGCTCGGTCTCGGCCTCTCGCTCGACTACGGGCTGCTGCTCCTCGCTCGCTACCGCCAAGCCCGCGCCGACGGGCGGAGCCACGCCGAAGCGCTCGCTGAATCCAAGCAGCGGGCCGGTCGCACCGTCACGTGGTCTGGCCTCACCGTCATCGCCTGTCTGGCCACGCTCCTCGTATTCGGTGACACCCCGTTCACCTCCATCGCCCTCGGCGGGATATGCGCCACCCTTACCGCGATGGCCGTCGCCCGCACCCTCGTGGGAGCGTTGCTCGGTAGCTGGGGCCAACGCCTTCGTCCGCTCCGACATTCCACGGCCGAGCACGGCTTCGCTCGTCTCGCCGACAGCGTTCGGCGACGCCCGTGGACGACGGCAGGGGTCTCGCTCTTCGCCCTCCTCATGGTCGCCATTCCCGTCTTCGGCATCCACCTGAGCGAACTAGGGACCGACTCGCTGCCCTCCACATCGCAGCCGAGACAAGCCCTGGCCCTGCTCGATGCCCACTTTGGGCTCGGTACGGCCGCCGTCGACATCGTCGCACCCGTGGAGCCCGCCTCGGCTTCCGCCCACTCCTTAGCGCGGACAATCGAGAGTGTCCCCGGCGCCCAATCGGTCAGCACTTCGCGCCTCGGAGATGAGACGTTGGTCGTGGCCAACGTCACTGGGGATGGCAACGGACCCGACGCCCTCCATGTCGTGGACGAGGTGCGTGCCCTCCGGCTCCCCTACCACCTCCTCGTCGGCGGCGAGGCCGCCTTTCAACTCGACCACGAACACGCGCTCGGCCAACGCCTTCCGCTTGCCCTGTTGCTCCTCGCCGCCGTCACTGTCGTGTTGATCGGGTTGCTCACCCGTTCTCTTGCGCTTGCTCTCCTCGCCCCGCTGCTGGCCGCGCTCAGCGAGGCTGCCATGCTCGGCGCCCTCGTCTGGGGATACCAGCAGGGCCATCTACAAAGAGTTCTGCCGATGACCTCCACCGGCAGCCTGGTGGTATACGTCCCCATCGTCGCCGGCGTCATCGCCTATGCGCTCTCGCTCGACTATCTCGTGTTCGTCCTCGCGCGAGTCCAAGAAGCACGCCGAGTTGGCCGGTCCCTCGACGAGGCAATGAAAGACGGACTGAGCCGCACCGGGCCCGTGATTACCACCGCCGCCGGACTCATGACGCTGGTCTTCGCCGGCTTCGCCACCGGATCACTCCTGCTGGTCCAACAACTCGGCTTCGCGCTTACCGCAGCAATCGTGCTCGACGCCACTTTGGTCCGCTGCTTGCTGCTGCCCGCCGTAGTGTCGCTTCTCGCCCGCCTGCATCCCAGAGGACAGCGAGGCGCAAGCACCCCACTCGAGGCGGTCAAGGTCTGCCGTTCCCCATCCGCGTCTGCTCATCTACTCCGAGCGCCGCAGACGCGCACCCATGACACGAACGCTTCCGTTCCTCTTCGAAACACCGGCCCGGTCATACCTCCTGGAGAAATCAACCGGCTCTTCCAGCCGTTCCAATGAACTGAGTCCCTACGAGGTGCGTGCATCTCAGCAGGTCGTTGAGTAGGGCACCGTTACGGGCACTTGTTCTCCAAGTGGGCAGTGGAGCGGCAGTGAATCTCGATGCGATCCGCGCTGGTGGCCTCTCTCGGGCGGCGGAGGGTTGAACCTACTGTGGCCGCAATTCGCTGCTGCTGATCTGCTCTTCCACGAGCAGCGGGCCGACGCAGTGTGGGCAGTGGCGCCAGGCAACCCACCCTCTCGGGGAGCGCGGCTCGGAGTCGGCAGACGGGTGATAGGCCCTTGCTGAACCAAACCGGGCGATGAGCTTGACTCTCCCCTTGGGGGAGGCCGCACAATCGATGTGTCGGGCGTTCCGCCCGATGACGAGGGAGTATGGGACGTGGAAGAAATCAGCATCGGCGAGTTCGCGAGGCGCTCACGTCTGTCGATTAAGGCGCTCCGTCTCTACGACAGACGCCATGTGCTGGTGCCCGCGCGCGTCGATGAGGTTTCTGGCTACCGCTACTACGACGTCGCGCAGCTCCAAGACGCTCGTCTCGTCGCGATGCTGCGCCAGCTCGACTTTTCGCTCGGAGCGATCCGGAAACTGGTCGCTTGCGATCCGGCTGATGCCGCAGACCAGATAGCGGCGCACTGGCGAAAGGTCGAGTCTGAACACGACGCGCGCCGCGAGCTCGCCGACTACCTCGTCAACCGACTGAGTGGAAAGAAGTCCGTCGTGTACGAAGTCGCCACGCGGGAGTTGCCCGAACGGAGCGTGCTCTGCCTGAAGCGCAATGTCGACGAGAAGGGCGCGTGGGCGCTCGGCAAGGAGTTCATCGCGATAATGCGGGAGCGACCGCTCCCGAGGATGGAGGGGCGAGAGGGGGCGGCGTTCTCCATCTTCTGGGGTGAAGTGAGCGCCGATAGTGACGGTCCGGTGGAGTGGTGCAAGCCGATCCCACGGGCAGAAGCACGTACCCTCGCGGAGCATTATCCCGAGCTGACCTTGCGAACCGACCCAGCGCACAGGGAGGCGTTCGTCGCACTCGGTCCAGCCGGGGGGACTCCCGTCCAGTGGCAGCTCGCATCGGAGTCTTTGGGTAACTGGGCAGCGGAGAGCGGCATCGATGACGAGAGCCTTTGGCGCAGGTTCGAAGACCTCGGCGGCCCGCGGCTCACCTACCTCGTCACGCCCCCAGTCACCGAGACGAGCGTCCCCGACTGCGACTTCGCCGTACCGTTTGACATCGCGCGATGATCGAAGCCCAGAACCTGGTCAAGCGCTACGGCTCCACCGTGGCCGTCAACGACCTCTCGTTCTCCATCCGGCCCGGCATGGTCACCGGCTTCCTCGGCCCAAACGGTGCCGGCAAGACCACCACCATGCGGATGATCCTGGGCCTCGACGCGCCGACCCAGGGCTCGGTAACCGTCGACGGCCGCAGCTACCGCGACTTGCCGGCACCCATGCGCGAGGTGGGCGCTCTCCTCGACGCCAAGGGGCTGCACGGTGGCCGCCGGGCCTACGACCACCTCCTCTGCCTGGCCCAGAGCAACGGCATCCCCCGCAGCCGGGTGAAAGAGGTGCTCCGCGTCGTCGGCCTCGAGGACGTGGCCAAGCGTCGGGCGAAGGGCTTCTCCCTAGGCATGGGTCAGCGGCTCGGTATCGCCTCGGCGCTCCTCGGGGACCCGGCGGTGCTCATCTTCGACGAACCGGTGAACGGCCTCGACCCCGACGGCATCCACTGGGTCCGGACCCTCATGCGGACGCTCGCCGCCGAGGGCCGCACCGTGCTGGTCTCCAGCCACCTGATGAGCGAGATGGCCCTTACCGCGGACCACCTGCTCGTGATCGGCAAGGGTCAGCTGATCGCCGATGCCAGCGTGGACGAGTTCGTGCAGTCCAGCTCCCAGCAGTCGGTGCACGTCCGCACCCCCCAAGCGGCCGAGCTGGCCGCCCGATGCCGGGAGGCCGGTGCGAACGTCCGGGCCGGGAGCACCTCCCGGGTGGCGGCCGCACCCGTGGCCGACAAGGACGCCGGGACCGACCCCGACGTCATTGAGATCACCGGGATGGACAGCGACGCGGTGGGAACACTGGCCGCCGCCCATGGCATCGTCCTGTTCGAGCTCACCCCCATCCGGGCGTCACTGGAGGAGGCATTCATGGAACTGACCCGAGAGAGCGTCGAGTACCACGCGACCGAGGCGAACGGATGACCGTCACCGCCGTCGCTACCGCCGACCAGGGCACCCGGACGACCTTCCGCCCCGCCACCTTCGGGGACGTGCTGCGCTCGGAGTGGACCAAGTTGCGCTCCGTCCGGTCGACCTTTTGGGCGCTGACCGTCGCCGTGGTGCTCGGGCATCGGCCTCGGGGCAGCCATCAGCGCCGCCGCCGCCCACGGCTACGCCAAGAGCAGCGTCTCCGACAAGCTGAGCTGGGACCCGACCGGTATCAGCACCTCCGGGCTGGCCATCGGCAGCCTGGCCATCGCCGTGCTCGGTGTGCTCTACATCAGCTCGGAGTACTCGTCCGGGAATGATCCGCACCAGCCTGATCGCCGTCCCCAAGCGAGGCCGGATACTGGCGGCCAAGTCGCTGGTCTACGCCGTGGTGACCTTCGTCGTGGGAGAGGTCCTTAGCTTCGCGGCCTTCTTCCTCGGGCAGGCGCTGATCAGCGGCCACGCCCCCCACGCCGCGCTGGGCGATCCCGGCGTGACCCGGGCGGTGGTGGGGGCCGGGTTGTACCTGACCGTCCTGGCAGTGCTCAGCGTCGCCGCGGGGACCTTGCTGCGCCACTCCGCCGCCGCCATCACCTGCATGGTGGCGGTGCTGTTCGTCCTCCCCGGCATCGCTCAGGCCCTGCCGGACTCGTGGCGCCACCCGGTGACTGAGTTCTGGCCCACTCAGGCAGGGAGCCAGCTCACCAACGTCTACCACTCGGCGCACACCCTCCAGCCGTGGCCCGGCTTCGGCGTCATGTGTCTGTTCGTCGCCATCGTGTACGTCATCGCCTGGATGTCGCTGGAGCGCCGGGACGCGTGATGGCGGTGCGGTCCGCACGACGTGTGCTCGTTGCCAGCGCTTCCTGATCCCGACCTAACCGTCGTTGCATTAACGAAGCTCTTTGAGATGGTCGAAGGCAGACCTCAGCACCACGCAACATGGGGCCCCACGTCCGCCCTCTCGGAAGCTCGTCGAGCTTCCCGGCATCCGCATGGTTGACTCGACCTCTCACCTGACCATTCGTTCCGCCGACGAAGCGGCTTCCACGAGTCGCGCCTAAAACGCGCCCGAACGCGACAACCGTCCCTCCGAGGCGCTTGGATCTCGACGGCTCGTTGAGTAGGGCAAATGCATAGGCATGCACAGGGCACGCTTATGCAACGCTTCGCCCGACCCAACCTCGACCGCGAAACCGCAGCGTGCTGGCCGCTCGCGTCCGCGCCACCCTGCCCATGCTGCATACGCAAGAGGCATGAGTAGGTCCCCACAAACTGTCCCCATAAACACAAAAGCCGCCGACCAAACATGCTGGTCAGCGGCCTGTGCATACGCAAGAAGGCGCCAAAAACGCCCGTACTTGGTGGCGGGGGCGCTATCTGATCTTCCGACCATCGAGTTACGAGCCGGACGACTGCCGAGATGTGGTGGATCCGTATTCGCATTCGTTGTTCGAGGCGAGATTCCGCTTTAACGGCAGAATCGGCGATCCGGCGGCCGGCTCGGTGGTGTCAACGTCTCCCGGGGACTAACAAGTCGAGAGACATCGGATGGGATCCGAGGTGGCCCGGGATTCAGCAAACCCGTGGCTCCTGGATGGCGGTGTGGAGCCGATCAAGGCAGCGTAGCCCCAGGTCAAAGCCATAGGCCTCTCGGTCCGCCAGACACGAGGGGACCCGGATAGGCAAGCCGCCGCCTTCGCCAAGCGGTTTCCTCGTGGTGGCGTGCAAGCCAGACGGGCCCCGTCGACACCGTCGGCGGCTACCACTCCGTTACCGCGAACGACCCGATACCTTCCATGCGTTGTCCGACTTCAGTCGAATCTGGCGCGTCGGCGCTGACCGACCGCTGATCAGGCGCCTACACCTCCGACCAGTCGGCGGTGGCTGGGTGGTGATCGAACAACATCCAGCTCCACGACGTGGTGCTCTGGCGCCAGACGTCGGCCGTCGACGCCTAAACATTATGACAATCGAATGACGGATCCCTTGGCGCGAGATCCCGGGCCACCGCCGGGCCGTAGCAATCCCTGAGGGGTGGACGGCCTTCGCGTGGCGCCCACGGCTCACGTTTGATCCGTCTACGAAGAGCAGAGGGGGAGACATGCGGCTGCACCAATCGTTGGGGTCCCTGGTGTCCTGGAAGAACGGGTGGCGCACCGTGGCGGCGGGCGCCGCAATGGGTGGCGCCGCTCTGGGGCTGGTCGCCGCGCCAGCGGGCGCTGCGGGATTCTCCGGAGCGTCCTTCGTGTCGGCGAACACGACGGTGTCCGAGGTCGGCTCCACAATTCCTCAGAACATGGACGTCAACCCGTACGGCGTCGCCGTCGTGCCCCAGAGCCTTGGCAAGGAGATTGCGGGGGACGTGCTCGTCAGTAACTTCAACGACGGCCCGCCCCCTTCGGGCAATCAGGGGCTGGGCACGACAATCGTCGAGCTGAACCCGAACCGGCCCCCTGTCGCTCCGGGGTCCGCCCCGGTCTTCGCCCAGATCAACCCCGCGGCAATCAACTGCCCGGGCGGGGTGGGATTGACCACGGCGCTCTCCCTCCTCCCCGGGGGCTGGGTGATCGTCGGTAGCCTGCCTACGTCAAACGGGACCAACATCAGCGGGTCTGGATGCCTGATCGTCCTGAATAGCAACGGTCAGGTCGCTGAGACGTTCGCTGGCGGGAACATCAATGGCCCGTGGGACATGACCTCGTTGAGCGTAGGTCCGTTCTCGGACATCTTCTTCACGAACGTGCTCAACGGCACGGTGGCCGGGGGTGATGCGGTGACCAATCGGGGCACGGTCGTCCGGGACACCTTGTTCACTCCGCCGTTCGGGCCGCCTCGCCTTGTATCGTCCACGATCATCGGTAGCGGCTTCAGCGAGGAGCTGAACTCGGCAGCGCTGGTGATCGGACCGACCGGCGTCGTGCTGGACAACAACGGTGCGCTGTATGTTGCGGACACCGTCGACAGCAAGATCGACGCGATTCCTAACGCACTTGTGCGTCCGAACTCGGCCGGTACGGGGATCACAGTGTCCTCTGGCGGAGATCTGAACAGCCCTCTCGGGTTGGTCTCCACGCTCAACGGCGATCTGCTCGCTGCCAACGGTGGCGACGGCAACCTCGTGGCCCTCACGCCGGGCGGCCAACAGATCGGCGAGAAGGTCATCACGCCCGGCGGAGCCGGCGCATTGTTCGGTCTGGCTGTCAACTTCGGACGACTGTTCTTCGTCGACGACTCGGAGAATCAGTTGAACGTGCTGCGCTGACAGCCTGAGGAACCGGTCCCGCTCGGCCAGCGCCGGACGACGCTGAGACAGCGGCGAACGGACAGGTCAATAAACGAGCAGAACGAGCAGAACGAGCAGAACGAGCAGAACGAGCAGAACGAGCAGAAAGGTTGGCGGTCAATGAGCGGCCCGATTGGGCAACATATCCGGCGAGGGCCACCGAGGCGACGGTGGTGGAAGGAAGGCAGTGCCGCGACAGGTAGCTTGGCGCTGTTTGCGCTACCGAGTCGACCTTCGCTGAGCCCGTGACCGAACGTCCGCCGGTCGTCGAGTGCGAACAGTGTACGACGTGATCTGTGTGGGCCGGTCCTCGAAGCCGATGCCGGTGATCGGTCGACCGTGATCGAGGACATCCCGTTCGACCCAGTCCCCGACGACGACTCGCAGCCGCCGTCGAGTTGCTGGAACGACACTTTTGGTTGGCGGTCGGGGGAGCTTTGCCACGGGACTCGCCTCCCGATCTCGTCGAGCCCGGCTCGATCCCTAACGGCGAACAGGTCTGGGTGAAGGGCGAGATGCACCAGCAGCTCTATGACGAAGGCGTCGAGAGGACCGCCAAGATCGCCGGACTGCCCCTGCGACTCGACCGGGGCCCGAGTGCTTGGACCGACGTCGGGTGACGCCCCGGGTCGAGTGTTCGACCTGCGGGCGATGGCTGGAGGCCACCTCGACAGCGCCGTTTCTCACCTGGGTGGATGGCTTCGAACGCCAGTATTGGCAGCTCAACCCTCACGACGGGCCCGACGGCGATCCCTGTGAAGGGCGACAGTCGCAGCCCACGCTCTGACTGGCGGCTTCAGACCGAGGGCTCGCCTTAGCCCTCGTCTCGCTGACAGTCGTGATCTCCGAGCGGAGCGCCGAACGGGAGTCCCTCGGACTCGGGGAGCATGGTGTGACGCGCGTCAGGGCCTTCCCCGTGTTCCGCTTCGTCGTCTGTCACGGTGAACGGTGTACTTCATTCGCGTCCCCGATGGTCTTCGCCTTGGGTTCAGCCGCTCGGCACAAAGCCCACCCATCAACCCACTACCTGAGCTTGATGCGTGAACACCTAAATTGAGATGGAGGCCGGTCATCACGATGACGCGTGCTCGAAGATAGCGACGGGACTCACAGTGCGTCGAGGAAGCGGATCATTGTCTGCATCACCCGCAGCGCTGCCCCGAGTTCCTCATCGGACAGCTGTCCAAGGCTTTCTTCCCATTGGGCATGCCAGCGGGCTCGCTCGTCATCGACGATTGCTCGCCCCTTTTGGGTGAGCGAGACCATGCGCACCCGCCGGTCTTGATCGCTGTGTCGTCGTTCGACGATGCCGCTCGATTCGAGTTGGTCCAGCATGGCGGTGACGCTGGCCGGGTTGAGGTCGGCGCTCTTGGCCAGGTCCCCAGCAGTCACCTCCTCGGACTTTGCGAGGGCGACCAGAGCCCGCAACTGCGAGTGCGTCAGGTCGCGGCCCTGGTGTTGTTCGCGCCCGCGCAATCGGCGTTCTGCGCCGAAGAGCTCTCCCATTGCCAGGCGGACCTGTTCGAGTGCCGTCTGGCGACCTGTCGCCGCCGCAACCGTCGTCATGCGAGCGCCTCGATGACTACTTCCTCGCTCGGCTCGGATTCGATCCCCTCGGCACGAGTACGACGCTCGATTCGCCAGAGGAAGACCGCGGGAATGAGGGCCACGACCGACATGGCGATCACCCAGGCGTATGTCTGGCCGAAAGCCGCAGCGGTCGCAGCGGGGGTGGCGTGCGGGCCGAGGTGGTCGAGCTTGTCCTGGAGTATGACGGCGATGATCGCGGTTCCCAAGGAGCCCCCGACGCGTTGGACGACGTTGATCTGCGGGCTGGCGTCGTTGATCTGATCGTGGTTGAGCACCGAGAAGGCTGCGGTCATGGCCGGCATCATCGCCAGCCCTACCCCGATGCCCCGCACGATCATGGCTATCCCGATAAGGGCAAACGGCGTCGTCGAGCCGACGAAAAGAAACGGGACCGTGGCGAGCACCAGGATCAGCCCACCAATCAGTGACGTCAAGCCGGCCCCGAGCCGGCGCGTCGCCACTGCCGAACGGTTCATACCAATGGCCGAGCCAATTCCCTGGGGGATCAGCAGCAGCCCGGTGTGGATGGCGTCCTGGCCTCGGGCCACCTGAAAGTACAGCGGGAGCAGGATCAGCGAGGCGAACATCGCTCCCCCGAGACAGAACATCACCACGCTGGCCGAGCTGAAGGCCCGGAGCCGGTAGAGCCGAAGATCGAGCAAGGGATAATCGATCCGCCGCGCCCGCAGGACGAAGGCGCCGATGAGCACGACACCGAGCAGCACGGGGACAACGACCGAGCGAGAGGTGAAACTGCCGGCGGTAGCGCTCTCTGAGAGCCCGTAGATGATCCCGACCGTCCCTCCGCCGGCAAGGAGCAATCCGGGCCAGTCCAGTCGACCTGCCGCTCCCGGCTCAGGCCGGTCGCGCGGGAGCAGTCGCGATGCGACCAGGGCAGTCGCGATCCCGATCGGGACGTTGACCACGAAGATCGCGTGCCAACCCACAGTCTGTAGTAGCAGGCCGCCGAACGTGGGACCGAAGACCGGCGCCAGCACGATCGGCACCCCGATGGCACTCATGACCTTGGGTAGGTTCTCCCGACCGGCCGCCTGGACCAGGATGGTGAGCCCTGTAGGGACGAGCATGCCGCCACCGATGCCCTGCAACACCCGAAAGGCAATGAGCTCGGGTGCCGAGGTCGCCAGTGCGCAGAGCCCCGAGCCGACTGTGAACACGGCGAGAGCGGGCAGGTAGACGCGGAACGCCCCGTAGCGACGGATCGCCCAAGCCGAGAGTGGAATGACGGCGGCGAGCGCCAACAGGTACGCCGAGACCACCCATTGGATGGTGTTGATGGGCGCGTGCAGGTCCCGAGACAGGCTGTCGAGGGCGACGTTGACAATGGTCGTGTCAAGGACGGACATGATCGAGCCGAGCACGATGACGATGGCGATCCGTTTGACGTGAGGATCGATGCGGCCGGCGGACACCTTGCTCGGGGATTGCGTGGTCTGCGTCAAGTTCGAGCCGTCCTAACCTAAGCCGTTCGAATATTTAGAGATGAAACTAGTTGCCAAAGGATTGGCTGTCAAAGCGCCGAGTTCGGACCGGGACCGAGCCGCTCACCAGCGACCCGTCCGACCGCCGGAGGCTCGGTCAATGGAAACGATCGCTTCGGCCAGGGTTGTGCGCGCCGGGCAGCACGTGCCGTCACAAACGCCTCCGCTTGGCCGCTCGGATCGTTCACAACGGACGCTGCCTGCTGCCCCGTGCTTCGCGGACGCCTGCATCGAAGCGCTGAGCCGCATCCGGGGCTCACCGCATGGGCTGAGCGCGCCGCGACCGCTTCCTGTCCAACCCCGCGCAAGAAAGCCCTGGGCGATCCCGTGCCCTAGAGGGGTTCCCCCTGGGGACTCTCGCATCATTCGCTCATTCAGGGCCGAGAACGTCCAACAGCGGGCGACCCGCCTCACTCTGGAATATCAGGGTTAGATGGAGATGTCACTTCGGATCACGAAATGCGCGCCACCGCGACCGACGTCGCCAACAGCACAATCGACCACGAGAGCGCTCGCAGCGCATTCTCGAGGGGAGCGAGGAGCAACCGACGATTCACTAGCAGGCGGTCGTTCTCGTCGAGAGTCACAGATCCCTCCACGACGCTGGCGCGCCGGCGCAGTAGGCGAGCCGGCGTGCTCAGCGTTCGTTGGGCCACCGAAAGGCCACAGCACGCCGATGCTGCCAGGACAGGCGCGAGCCCAAGGGTTCCCGTTTGGGCCACGTAGGCGGTCAAGACTGGGAACGCACCCCATCCGAGCGCAAACACCACGTCAGTGTGAAGACGGCCGCCGAATAACTCGACGTTGTAGGCCACGACCAGCAGGGGTCCCACCACAAGGAAGGGAACAAGTGTCCACCCGACCTGGGCAATCCCGACAATGCCCAAGGTGAGTGCGCCGAGTAGCCCGACGGCCGCTGCGCCGACGAGCGCAGGGGTGGGAATCGTCGTTCGCAGTGGTCGACCGTGCAACTCGTCGAGGGCGTGTGCCGCGACGCCGACGGCGAGGAAAAAGGCTCCGAGGGTGTAGACGAGCCGGCTCACTCTCACTTCGGGCGCGAGCGACGCGCCGATCACCACATAGGCCAGGTGCCACGCCGTATAAGGAGGATGGAGCAATGTCCACCAGTCCCGCCAACCGCCGGGGCGGCGAGCGTAGTAGGCCGGCAGCACCTCGTCGCCGAGGCCCCGAGCTCGAGGAGGATCGGATTGCGCGCCACTCGAGCACCCGTCGTCGCGCTGGTCGTCACTCACCCGAGCGAGTCCCCCACATGACGAGACCGCCCCCGAGGCTCATCACCCGGACCCCCACCCCCTCGATTCCGGCTCGCCGCCACGCATCGATGGTCCACCCAACTGGGTAGCGGCGATAGTGCTCCGAAATGTTGGGGCCGAGGAAGCGCCCGACCTCGAACCAGGCACGGCCACCCATGAGCCACCCCCCGAGGGGGAGCATGAGCCGGGTGTACCCCCACCACCAGAAGCGCCAGAACGAGCTCTGGGGCACCAGAAACTCGAGGCTGGCCACGGTACCGCCAGATCTCACCACTCGAGCCAGCTCGATCAGGGTGGAGGCGGGATCGTTCACATACCGCAGCAAATAGGTGAAGGTCAGCGCGTCGAATGTCCCGTCAGGGAAGGGCAACTCCTGGCCACGAGCGATGACGAGGCCAATACGATCGTCCATCTTGGCTGCTCGGACATTGCGCTGACCTTGGCGCAACATCTGCTCGGTCAGATCGACGCCGATCACTTGGGCAGCGGTCCGTCTTGCCAGTTGCAAGGTGACTCCAGCAGGCCCGCAGGCTACGTCGAGCACCCGTGCTGGTCTTGACCAGACGGTGCGGTCGATCATGGCTCTACGCCATCGGCGATCCTGCCCGAGCGAGAGGAGAGCGGCCAGCCGGTCATAGCGGTCCGGAAGGGGCGTGAACAGCTGTTGGGCGAACTGATCGCGGGCGTCAGTGTCTGAGGTCGTCACGCTTTCTCCTCGATGCGATGATCTCAGGGTACGCCGTGCCGTCTATTGGGGGAGTGTGACCACAAAGCGCTTCGACGTTCTGGTGGTGGGCGCCGGACCGGCCGGCAGCATCGCCGCGCTCGAGGTGGCGCGAGGTGGCGCGCGTGTCGCGCTGCTCGACAAGGCCACCTTTCCCCGAGACAAGGCCTGCGGCGACCTGGTCGGTCCGCGCGGGCTCCGGCTGCTCGAAGAGGCAGGCATCGAGCTACCCGCCAGCATCGACGTC
Organism: uncultured Acidimicrobiaceae bacterium; assembly: GCA_963794215.1. GTDB lineage: Bacteria > Actinomycetota > Acidimicrobiia > Acidimicrobiales > RAAP-2 > DATKRB01. The sequence goes on from CAWCCQ010000002.1 coordinate 21,706, forward strand.
GGCGACATGATCGTGGTCGGGCCCACCGGACGCCGGGTTCGTCTCCCGGCTCGACCCGGCGAGACGTATCCCGGCCACGGGACGGTCGTGCCTCGAACGGTCTTCGACGCCCTTCTCCGGACCTCGGCGATCAGTGCCGGAGCCGAGCCGTTCGACGGGCGGGCCGACGCCCCACTGGAGACTGACGGGAAGCTTGATGGCTTCAGGTTGGCAACCGGCGAAGAGCTGCGCGCCGACTTCGTCGTCGGAGCCGATGGCGCCACAAGCCATGTCGCCACCACTGCAGGCCTGGTCGAGCCGGATAAGGTCCTGTGGGGCTTCGCCGCGCGGACCTACCTCCCCGAACCGACCCGCGTGCCGAACATCGTGCTGTGGGAGCGGCAGCGCTGGGATGCCTTCCCTGGCTATGGCTGGATCTTCCCCGGGTCTAACGGGATGGCCAACGTGGGGCTGGGCATCGCCGTCGGCTCACGGCGGAACCGAGGCTCGGGCGCCGTGAGGCTCTTCCCGGAGTTTCTCGACCACCTTCGCTCCCAAGGGCTGCTGGGCACTTCGAGCCACGCGCCCGTCCGTCACCTCGGCGGTTGGCTCAAGTTGGGCATCGTCGGAACCACCCCTGCCAGGGGCCGGGTGATGCTGGTCGGCGACGCCGCTGGCCTAGTGAATCCCATGCAGGGCGAAGGCATCTCCCAAGCCATGTCGAGCGGCAGAGACGCGGCACTCGCCATGCTCCGCTCGCCCGGCCACGCTGCAAGCACATACGGTGCGTCGCTCGCGGCGGCTCACCTGCCGTACCACCAGATCACGGCGAGCGCCCACTCGGCACTGGTGGGGCGTCCCCGCCTTGTGAGCGCCGTGGGCCGCCTCGTGACGGCCCCGCTCCTTGGGGCTGCCATCTCGGGCGGATGGGCCCTCTTTTGGAACGAGTTGCTCGACGGGGCGCCGCCCAGCCACGCTCGAACGCTCGCCAGAACCTCGACACGCCTGGGACAAGCGCTGACCGCCACCAGCGATGTTGCCCGCTGGTTCCCCGCCAATCTCCCCGGTCACGTGGTCTACACCTAGACGAGGTCGCTGCACTTCCAGCCGGCAGGCCCACGGCCGGGGAAGCGGGCCCGCGCGGTCTTCCACATACGGACCTGGTCGACCCGCCAACCTTGCCCACAGGCGAGCGCATGATCACCTGGCACGAGCTACCCCATACCGGTACTCGACTCCGCTTCACTTCCGATCCCCAGAAGCAGTCCCCTTCCGGGACGCAATCGCCGTTGTGAACGCCATCCCCGGCAATGTGAACGATGGCGCAGATGCTGCCGAAAGCCCTTTGGGCACCCCGCATCGCCAACCAGCTCACGGTGAGCCCTCTTCGGTCAACGACAGAATGACGAAAGCTCCATCCCGACTGGCGGATGCCTATCGAAACGAAGTGGGGTGGTCGATGTCGATCGCCTGACCACCGTGACCGGCGTGGGGGCGGCCGACAACGTGGCCGGCCTTCTGCCCCAGAGGATCAGCTCGGCCGGCGCTGGTCAGATCGCCATCAACGCCGACCTTGCGTCCCAGCCTGGCGTTCGCGGCACGGCTCGTCTCGAATCCGAGGGCGTATTGGTCGGAGAACGTTGGCCCAGCTAGGGCGTATTACAGAATTACATGAGCCTTCGTAAAGCCAAGTGGGGTTCGCGGTCTTCACACCTAGCGAAGCGCTTCCCAGCCGGCGAACCCAGCCAGGACGACGAGGATCACCGCCGTGACGATCCGCAAGGTCCTGATGTTGATGAACCGAAGGAGGCCCTGTCCGCCGATGACGGCGATGGCCGCCACCGACCACAGGGCGAGCACCGAGCCGACGCCCACCGACAGCGGCGAATGATAGTGGGCGGCCAGGTTGGCGGTGAGGATTTGGGTCAGGTCTCCCCACTCCGCCAAGAAGATCACGATGAACGCCGTGGTGACGACTCGTCGCCCCGAATTCGCTTCGCGCTGGATGAGGGACGCTTCCTCTTCGGCCTTGCGGGCTTCACGGATCGCCAACACTGCGCCCACGAGGAACATCAGTGCCACTATTGCGTCGAGTGCCCGGTGGGGCAGCAGGTGGAAGAGGGCGACGCCAATGGTCGTGGCAATGACGACGTGGACGACGAATGCCCCGGCTGCGCCAAACCAGACGAAGAGGGGTCTGCCGCGAGTCGACATGACGAGCGAGGCGAACATGGTCTTATCGGGCAACTCCCCGATGAAGATGATCGGGAAGACAGCGACGATGATGGCGAAGTTCACTGGGACCTTTCCCGCCGGAGCGAAGGGACCTCCTTCGTCCCGGCCATACGACATGGCTAGAACGAAGGTCTCGCCCACCTGCATGCAGGTCCGATGACCGGGCTCCGAGGAGCCAGCATTGTGCGAAAGTCAGGGATTGTTCGAATGCCACGGATTGTGCGCATTGAATCAAGTCAATCATTCCCAAAGGAGTTACACCGCAATGTCAGAAGGCGTCGCCTCCGGCACTGGGAGCCGTCGTCGTAGTTGTCGGGGCTATGGTCGTCGTCGTCGGAACTGTGGGCGTCGTTGTCGCAACCGGGGTCGGAGCCGTGGCCGGCGGCCCGGCGGGTGTCGTCGTAGCTGGCAGTGATGCCGCAGGTGCTCGTGACGTACCCGCGGTCGGCGGAGTTGTGGGGATCGCCGACGGACCGGAGACGGCAGGAGCGGAGGTCCCTGTTGCCGCTGCCGTCACGAAGACGGACCACGTTCCCCACTTATCCTTCACGCCATTGCCCTCGACCTGCCCCGCAGCCTTGTCGCCAGAGAACCGGTAGAGCGCCTTACCGGCGTAGGTCACTTGCAGGACGCCGCCGGCCCGCCGAAGGGTCCCAAGCTTTGCGGCACTCACGCCTGGCCCCGCTGTCGCCTTCGTCACACCTTTTGGCAGCAGCACTTCTGGCCAGTACTTCAGGCACTTGCCGGTACAGTCCCCCTTGCTTGAGGTGTACACCGTTGTCCCAGTCACTAGAATCGTGCCGAGCTTGGCATTCTCGGCTGTTGAGACGACCACTCGTTTTGCCTTGTTGGTGGAGGCAGCGCCTGCCGCGTTGACGACCGGGATGCAGGAAATAAGCCCTCCCACCACCAGGGCGGCAGTTGCGCCAGGAAAAAACGCTCGCCTCGACATCTCTCGGTGTCTTTTCGCGTGGTTCACGCCGTTCGTCTCCTCATCTCGTCGACACTGGATCTACGGATGGAGCTCGCGAGTGGATCATCAGGATCTTCGAGAAGCCCTTACGAGGCGTCCCGACCACTCCCTGTGGCGGCGATGGCGGTGGTGCGTTGATCCCTCTTGGTTCCTGGGCCGTATAGCTTATGAGGCGCAGGAGCCCAGACGAGGAGGACGTTTACGACGCGGTGCTGCAGAGTGGCGCGGCGCTGTCCTGCTGCCAAGGATGGGCGGACCGCTATAGACATCGCGGAATCCGAGGCCATCCCGCTCGGAACTGGCCAAGCTTCGGGAGGAAGGTGCGATCGAGGAAGCCCAATGAACGCCTATGGCGAAGGCCCACTGGAATGCCAAGCGGTCCAGGACGAGCTCGCAGAGCTGGCGCTCGGCACCTTGTCCGGCCGCAGCCGATCGGAAGTGCTGGACCACGTCGAATCCTGCCCGCGGTGCACCGCCTTGCTCGATAGTCTTGCCGTGGCCTCCGAGGCGCTCTTGCAGCTCGCTCCAGAGGCGGAGCCCACGCTCGGCTTCGAGCTTCGCTTTGCCGAGAGGCTCCGGGCAACATCTCCGGGGCATCGGCCGAGGCGCGTTCGGCGTGCCACCACGCTGTGGGCTATTGCAGCGGTAATGGTCGCGCTTGCCGTCGGCTTGGGGGCGCTTACAACACTTCGAGCTGCCAACAATCCCGGTCACTCGGCCGTGCTCAATCTCACCTCGGCCGATCTCACGTCACACGGACACCTACTCGGTGAAGTGATGCTCTCGGCGGGCAGCCCGGCATGGCTGTTCATGAGCATCGACGACGGCGCCTGGTCGGGCAGGGTTACGTGCGACGTAACGCTTGCCGGGGGCAAGGTCGAGATAATCGGAGTGTTCAGCCTCTCGGGCGGCTATGGCGCCTGGGGGGCGCCGTTGACGTCGCCCGCAGGCGACGTGCGCTCTGCTCGGCTGGTCGCGCCGAACGGCACCGTTCTGGCGATCGCACGGCTCTCGGGGTGACAAGAGGCGAGTACCGCCCAGGCCTCGTAGATCGTGAGTGAGCCATTACTGGTGACCGGACACCCTCGGGATCGATGGTGCCCTGCGCGTCGTCGGCACTGGTCGCAGCCGCGAACTCACCAGATTGCGATAGGCGCATTCACAAAAGAATCATTTCGAAGTGATCTCTTTGCCCAGCTCGTCCGTAGTCTTTGGTAGCAGGACATGAAGACCGAAAGAGCAAGGAGACGGGCAACATGAAACTGGCCATGCAACGACGAGCATCGGGTCGGCGAGTACCGGTTGGACGCATCGCCGGAGCCATCATGGTTGCGGGCGGGCTCACCGCGTCGGTGGTCGGCGCCGGCACCGCGAGTGCGGCGACGAGCGTCGTCATTTCGACGGCGAAGAATGCCAAGTTCGGCACAATCCTCGTGAGTGGCAAGACCGTCTACACCCTCAAGGCAAGCAAGACCGCGTGCGGGACCCAGTGCCTGAGCATCTGGCCAGAGGTCCTGTTGCCCACGGGCGCGACGGCAGCCACCGCTGGCAACGGTGTGAACGCAGCCAAGCTCGGCACCGTGATGCTCACCGACGGGGCTCACCAAGTGACCTACGCCGGCAAGCCGCTCTACTTCTTCTCTGGAGACACAGCTCCCGGACAGGTGCACGGGAACGTGACCGACACTTGGGGTAAGTGGTCTGCCGTCGTGACGAAGAAGCCGGCGCACGCGATTTCCAGCTCGGGCAAGTCGACTGCTGGCAATGGCGGAGCTTCGTTCTAGCACCGAATAGGGGACTGAGAGGTCGTCATGTCTTCGTTGGTCGTTGTGCCCGTTCGCCGACGTGCTCCTGCGCCACAGGATCGACTAGGCCGGGGAACGGCCAGGTTAAAGCCGGCGCTGTGGTCGCGTGTCTATCTTCCTGCATGCGCGATGACCGCCCTGGCCGCCGCGCTCATCGGGATCGGTTGGTCCTATCACTGGGGTGGCGACAACTTCACTGGCTCCATGACGAGTCTTCGTGCCGTGGAGGTCGGTCCACTCACCCTGATGATCATCGGAGTCTTTCTCATCGTTGAACGAGCACGGCCGGCCCAACGGCGACCGATGTTCGCCCGTGGCTACCGCCAGGACGTCCTCTACACGGTGCTCAACGCGACGCTCGTCGTGCCTCTCGTGACAGCGTTAACTCTCTCCTTCTCAGTGGTCGTCCAAAGGTCGATTCCGTGGCTCGTCCTATCGAGACTTGCTGTGGTCCCGCGTTGGTGCGCGGTTGCCGTGATCTTCGTGGCCATGGACGGGTTGAATTGGTTCGCCCACCTGGCGAATCACCGCGTCCGAGTGCTCTGGCGCTTCCACGAGCTTCACCACTCACAAGAGGACATGAGCGTGCTGACCGTTTTCCGCACGCACCCGCTGGTACATGTTTCCTACCTCGTCGCGTTGATCCCGGGGATGGTGCTCCTGGCGAACGGCGCGTTGTCTATCCCCCTGCTCGTCATCTACGGCAGCGTCGTGGCGTTCGCGCACTCGAATACCAATTTGGGTTTCGGACCGCTTGGGCGAATCTTCGTCAGTCCGAACTATCACCGCATTCACCACCAACTGGACGGACCACAGGACGTGAACCTCGGCTTCGCGCTGACGATCTGGGACCAACTCTTTCACCGTGCAGTATTCCCCACGGGCGACACCATCAGGACCGATACTGGGTTGCCCGGCCGACCGTTAATCGTCGAGCAGGCGACAGAGCAATCGCGTCATCTCTTCGTCTTCGCCGCTCAACTCCTCGCGCCGTTCCGCCCCTTGAACGAGCGCGCAGATCTGGGGCCACTCCGTCAGGCACCCGTCCGACCCAGGGTGCAGTGGATCGACCAACGCCGGGCGAGTCGCCTTCACTGGACCTTCCCGAGCGGCGCATCGCCGACGTATACGAGGTGGTCTAATGGTCACGGTATTGCCACGAACACAGCCGCACAACGGTCGCGCGTTGCTAAACGTCGTATTCAGCACCCGGACCGAAGGGCTACCTGCTGACTGCGCCCTGATCGCCGCTCGTACGGTGCTCGCATGGGTCTTTATTTACTACGGTGCGGGAACGCTCTCCGGGTCGTTCAATGGTCCGGGCATTCACCGAACAGCGCTCTACTTCTCGAATACTGCTCACCTGCATCGGGGTGGCCTCTTCGCAATTCTCGGCGGCGTAATCGAGTTCGGGAGGGCAATCGCGATCGGCCTCGGGCTCGGCACGCGCCTTGCCGGGCTCACGCTCTTCGGAAACATGGTGATGGCGATGATCACCGTCACCTGGGCACAACGTGAAGTTCCACTGAACAGGAGCTAAGCGTCTCCATCACCCCGTGGTGGGCGATCTCGTCCTTGCCTACGAGGCTCTCGAACTGCCCGGGAGACTCCGGGCAGCGGATCCTGGCCTACACGGCCGAACCGAGCTCGCCGACTCAAGACGCTCTGGATCTCCTCGCCAGCTCGGTTTCGACGTCGAACGGCGCGATCGAAACTGTCTACGATCGATAGAAAGGCAAATACCCGGAGTCTCAGATCGACCCAGCGCCACGTGGGTATCCGATAACGGACGGTTTCTTTTCGGAGCTGACCGGTAGCCCTGAGGTGCCGTTCTGGGCGCGTCAACATCCGCGAGCGGAAGAACTCGACGATGGGCATCGCTCACCCGAGACCGGGGGAACGAGAGTCGATGGGTGTCTGCGCACTCGGCGTACTCGACCTTCGCCGGTGGTGACGGGTACCGCCAAATCGATGAGGAATCGGGCGGGATGCGGTCTGGCTCGAGTTGCCGCAAACCCATGGCTTGCAAGGGCGACTCTCGGGCCCCTACGGGCTACGAGTCCCTGGTGTGAGCACATTCCCGGCAGCGTAGTCAGGGTCGACGGCCGCGCCGGCACCGCCGCTCGGCCTCGCGTCGCGGCTCGTGATCACTGCGGCCGCCACAGTTGCCGAAGGGCACCCCACGGCCGAGCTGGGTGGAACAGATCTCGGAGCTCCTAGCACCACGTCCGATTGACTCCCGTGGGTTTCCGTTCGGGTTGCAGTGTCGGTCTCAATGGCCGGTCTTGATTCCTATCGCACAAATCGGCAGGAGTCTGACGCTCCTGATCGATATCGATCCCCAGCTCACCGGCCACGATGGAGCAAGGCAGCATCCCGGCGCCTAGTGGTTTGCGTTTCTGCACCATGCCTGGCTGCCGGGTGGTTGGGAAGGGCCCAGCCACTTCTGTGCTTGTCGCTAAGATCCAGGCAATGACACCTGGGAACGGTCTGACGGTAAGGGAAATGCTGCTCGCTGACGTTGGCCTACGGATTAACTACTTCCACGATGCATCGGACGACTACCTCCGAATGCTGGGTGTCGAGAGAAACCTGTTGCCGGCTCCCGAAGAATGGCACGAGTTCTACGAGGAGGACTACGCCCGGTCGATTCAGGAACGTGCCAATTACTCACTAATCTGGGAACTGGACGGCGAGCCAGTCGGGTTCAGCTCCGCGGACCAGATTGTTTTCGGTGAGGAAGCGTTCATGCACTTACATATCTTGGACCCCGCGCAGCGACGTCGCGGTATGGGTGTCGAGTTCGTGAAGCAATCAGCCAGATCCTACTTTCAGGTTCTTCAGCTGAAGCGACTCTTTTGCGAACCAAACGCCTTCAATGTGGGTCCTCACCGGACCCTGCAACGCGGAGGATTCCGATTCCTCTTGACACACGAGACCACCCCAGGTCCGATCAACTTTCGACAGACAACGACTCGGTGGGTGCTCGACCAAGCAAAATAAGTTGGTTCCAGTCCCGACCTGGTGTCCGGCCCTTGCTCTTGAATGAGGACTGGTCATATCCCTGAGGCACTGAGGAGGGGCGATTTCAACCGGTGAGCGCAACGAGCTCGGCGAACTTCTCTGATGGTTTCATGTATCCGAGCGTTTTGCGAGGGCGTCCGTTGAGGCTTCGTTGGAATCGGGCCAGATCGGCGGCGCTGTGCTGTGAGAGGTCGGTGCTCTTGGGCATGTACTGGCGCAGGAGTCCGTTGGTGTTCTCGTTCGATCCGCGTTGCCAGGGCGAATGGGGATCACAGAAGTAGATGGGGATGCCGGTGGCCACGGTGAAGCTCACGTGGCTGGCCATTTCGCTGCCCTGATCCCAGGTGATGGAGCGAGCGAGCTCGTCGGGCAACCTGCTAATGGCCTTGCGCATGGCTGCCTCGACGCTCGCCGCCGTGTGGTCCGCTGGGAGGTGTAAGAGCAGCACGAAGCGGGTCGAACGTTCGACCAGGGTGCCGACGGCTGACTTGCCACCGCCCCGATGATCAGGTCGCCCTCCCAGTGTCCGGGCACGGCCCGGTCTTCGATCTCGGCGGGCCGCTCGCTGATCATGACCATGTTGGGGTTCTTGCCCCGCTTCTCCACCCGGCCCTGGTGACGGCGGGCGGTGCGCCCCGAGCGCAGGCATCGGGCCAGCTCACGGCGCAGCTCACCGCGGCCCTGGACGAAGAGGGACTGGTAGATGGTCTCGTGGCTCACCTGCATCATCGGATCGTCTGGGAAACTCGAGGCGCAAGCGCTGGGCGATCTCCTGGGGCGACCACAGCTCCTCGAGCCAGGTGGTCACCTGGCGGACGAGAGGACGGTGCGCCAGCTTGGCGGGCTTGGGCCGCCGGGAGGACGCCCCGGCCCGGCAGTGGGCCCGCCAGGCCCCATAGCGGCGAGCTCCGCCGTTGGCGGCCACCTCCCGGGTGATCGTCGACGGGGCCCGCCCAAGGCCCCGGGCAATGGCCGACATCGACTCGCCACGGGCCAACCCCAACAGGATCTCCTCACGCTCCTCGGCACTGAGGCGACCCGGGGCGGGTACCCACTTGTCAGGCAAGCCCACTTCCTCGCGCTGGGCGTACACGCTGACCTTCACCAGAGGCAATGAGCAACTGAGTTCGCTCGCGATTGCCTTGAGGGTCAGCCCTTTGGCCCTCAGACGGCGAGCCATCTGTTTTTGCTCTCGGGTCATGTAATGCTCACCCATCTGCAACCTCCTGGTGGTCAGGGCAACGAAGCGTTGCCTATTCACCCAGCCGTTGCAGTGATCCCTTGAAACCGCCAGGTGATCCTGATTCGAAAATCTCGCTCCGATGAATCAGAGAAGCTTCGCCAGGTCGGGCGCGCCGCTGGCGACCGATGCTGAGGGTAGGACGAGATCGCTGACGCCGAACTTATGTCGGCGCAGCGCCTCGTTGCCTATGCGAAGGCTGTTCGATCGTGGGTGGCCATGGATGACGACGACGAACTCGTCGGATGGAATCGGTTGACGGCAAAGGGCGGTTACTCGGTGGCTGCCCCAGCTCGACGTAGAGGTGTCGCCGCGCGTGTCCTAGTACCTACAGGCGGCTGGGCGAACGGACCCTCGGGAGCCTCCACCCTGGTCCTGGATACGATGATGGGCAACGTAGCCTCAGAGCGAGTTGCCCAGAACGCACGGAGCAGGCCATGACAGAAGATTCGTTTGAAAGCCTTGCTCGGAGCGAGGCGGACGGTGCTTTCGAACTCCATGGCCGGCCAGGGACGGTGTCGGTGACCTACGGCATCAATACCGATCCCGAACAGTGGGGCTATGACGTGCTCAGTCTGCCGTACGAGACCGGCGTCGCTCGTGTGTTTCCCGTTCTCGAGGCGTCGGTGTCGTACACGGGACACGGCTATTTGGCCTTCATGGGATGGATTCAAATCGTCCGGTACACCTACGAGGATGACCCCTTGGTCGTACTCGTCGATCGACCACCAGCTCTCCTCGACGTCGACACACCTTTCCTGGCCGCTGGACCTTCCCCCACCCTTTTCGACGCCCCGTCCACGACCCGGCCCGATGCCCACTGGCGGGCCGACGACTTCCTCGTGGCCAGTCCTGATGCCGTGATGACCAAGTCCCTGCGGGCGATCTATAGCTTTTGCTGGGGATACGACAGTGACACCAACGGTGTCGTCAGGGCTCGGCCCTGCGAACGCCAATCCCTCGATGCCTGGCTTGATTTGCGGCCCCACCTCGCAGAACGTCACCCGACCTGGCGATTGCTCGACCCTTAATTGGGCAGCCTCTATGTGAGGTTGCACCGATATCTAGGGTTCCGTTCTGCGGTCGCGACAATCGGACTCCGGCCGTCCATTCACGCCGCTCCTTGTGGACCGACATTGTCGAGGAAACGAGCGATGAGCTGTTGGATGAATTCGTTTCCACCCGGTGGCGACGAACGATTCAGCAGCAGGGCGAACACCGTGTCGCTTTCCGCGAGGAAGACGAGCTTCGTACTCGTGCCGGGCAGCACTCCGGCTCCGCCGAATCCGATATAGCGGGTCGTTGGTGGCGAATCGCGAGCAATTGTGGGAAAGGGAGGCCCGTTTGAGCTTGGATGAGCAAGACCCAGCACCCCGAGTCCGGTACCGCCGGTCCCAATCGTGAAAGCCTCGCGGCGATCCGCCCAGTCAGGAGCTCATGGTTTCGAATCACCCAGACGCCAAGCGCGACAAGGTCCGGCGCACTCGACACGAGACCACCGGCCGCGCCGACGTGGCTGACGATCCCAATCATGGGCAGGTCAAAGGTGCTAGCTACAGAGCCGTCACGGCGATCGTAGAGACCCGCGACGGGGTCGCCAAAACCGGTCTCGTCGGGCGGATACCAGGTATTGCGAAGGACGAGAGGGTCGAGGACGCGTTCGCGAAGAAGTTCAGCGTAGGACCGATCGGTCACCAGATCGGCGACACGCGCGAGGAGGAGCGAGTTCGTGTTGCTGTAGCGAGCGGCTGAGCCTGGCGCAGTGAGAAGAGGCCGGATCCTCAGCCAGTCGAGTACTTCTGTCAGGTTGAAGTTCCGATTCCGATTGGCCACCAGCAGCTCGCTTTGGGCCCCGACGTAGGGTCCAGTACCACTGCCATCGTCATTGCCCTGCGGGGCGATGCCACTCGTGTGGGTCAGTAGGTGGCGAATCGTGATGTTGGCGGATTCGGGCCACGAAGGCAGGTACATCCTGAGGGGCTCGTCGAGATCAAGGTGACGATCGTCCACAAGTCGGAGCACCAAGATCCCAGTGAAAATCTTGGTGAGGCTCGCAATTCGAAATTGAGCGTCGACCGTCATCGGACCGACCGGGACCAACCCGTCTAGGCCGGCCGCTACGGCGACGACCGACCTTCCCTTGAAGCTCCAGGCCAGAAACCGCCAGGCGTTCCGGATTCAGCGACGAAGTCGGCGAGCTCACGACCAAGGTCTGACATCGATACTCAGGATGCCACCCCGGGCAGGTGCCGCGGTTCCCTGACCCCAAATCGCGCACCGCGATGTCCCTCGTTCTGGGTCATCCAGTCCTCTGGTTTCGTCTGCCCAGAGCGGCGCGTCCAGGAGGACAGACATGCGTTCGGACTGGGCGGTGCGAGTGTCGGCGGGGTTGAACACGGCACCGGCGGTCCGGGCTGAAGAAGGAGCAACCAGTAGACGGACCTCAGCCGGCGGTTATGGCGAGGCTTTGTTGCTCGGAGCCAGTGAGGTCGAATGTCTCAACGACACTAGCGGGCACGCGAAGAAAGGGCGAGCTCCTCCGAGCGGTTCCCTCCACCCAGCAACCCGAGAGGCAGCCAGATTTCGCGTGCCGAGCGATACCCGCAGGCACTATGCCACCTCGAATTGCCTCAGGCAGGCTCCGAGCCGAAATCAAGGGAGTGCAGGCGTTCCATCGCAGCGACATCGTGGGGAGTGGCCGACCGGATGGAGGGCCACCCGAACGTGTTCAGCAAACAGACAAGCTGCTTCTCCTCCCCCGCGGCCAGAGGAACGTGGATCGTCTTGGATCGCCGCAAGCCCGCGAGGAAGCGCAGATTCAAGGTATGTTCTCCCGGTGAGACCTGGTACACCCTGGTCTGCCTGGGCGAGATGGCGCCCATTTTCGAGCCATCGAGGAAGACGCTGACAACGCCACCCTCGCCGATTGCAGGGCTCCGGCGCTGGCCCCGGCCGAACCGGGATGCGGTTCGGACCACCGCCAGGGTCGGAAACGCGGGCCAAATTCGATTCGGGGCTCGCCACAGCTGGATGGTCGCTCCAACCCGGTCCTTCATGCCCCGCGGGGCGTCTCCGCCCCCGGGTGCCGCGACAGCATCGGACCTCTGACCATCGTGGTTCACAGTTCCTTCCTACACCGATCGGCGTAAGAAGGACAGCAGCCCCTGATGAAACTACGTCCCCGTCTGCTTGGCCGCCGTGGCGACCCTCTACTGCAGCTGGCCATCTCGACGTAGCGACGGCGATGGACCGTTGTCAGGCGCCCGGGTAGGCCAGTCCCGCCATTAACCTGGCAAGCGAGCCGGATCGACTTGCTGACTGACGATCGGGGTCGACGAGTCGAGGGCACGAGTAGGGGCCTCGGGTGGGAAGCAGTGCGGGCTCCGTACCCGTTCACCCAGAGAGTAGTTGTTGTCCCGAAGGGCCGACGTGGTTGCGCAACGGGCGAGAGCCAATGCGCGGATGTTGGACGGTAGCGCGACATATCCAGCTGCGGGCGGCGTAGGCCTGTCCAACGTGGATTAACCACTCAGGGAGTTGGACCAACGCAGTGCCCGACGCTGTATTCGTTTGGTGCTGGTAAAACCAGCACCCAGGTGTAGCCGACGATCGGGTAGGACCTCGGACCGGGCTCGTCCACGATGGAGAAGGCCGACGCGCTCACTTCTGGCTTATGGCAGCGGCGGCGATGTTGGTCGCTGTCGGAGTGACCAAGCGCCCTGCGGCGAACAGCGTGGGACGGAGTACGACCGCTCGCTGTAGCCGATAGCCCCGGAGTTCTTGCCACGAGGGAGGCGGCATCGGCATTACCATCGCCACCGTACCCGACCCGCCAGTTGATGCTGCGGCCTACGCCAAAGGTAGAGGGCCACGCACCGGAGACATGCGAGAGGTAATCGCTGAAGATGTACGTTGTCCAGCTTCCGTCGGAGCGGTGGATTACGGTGATCTGCTTGTTCGGAATCTCCTTGCCGGGGTTGAGCGCCACGATGGCCGGTGCGGCCCAGTTCGTAGTGTTACCTCGAAACACGGCGGGGATGAGGGGCCGGTGAGATGCAGTCCAGTACCTGTGTAGATCACTGCTTGCGCTCCGAGATCGACTGGGACTTGAAGAGAGCGACCGACCCTGATCCGTCGCCTGCTCACCTTCGGTCATGGGTACGCCCGAGGCACCAAGGCGACGGTATCGACAAAGACACTCTGAATCCCCGCGCTACTCCCTACCGCGGTGAATTTGATGGCGGGGGCGTTGTGCATGGGCTGATAGACGGGAAGGCGAGGAGAAGGGAGCATCGAAAGTAGAGCCCAAACCCGTGTGTGTGACCCGAGCGGTACTGGCGCCGGCGCTGGTCGGGGCGCAAACGTCCCCACGGTGAAGACGACGATCACGAGCGCCCCTGATGGGACCGCGTGTTCTTTGATTCGACCCATCATGGCGACCCCGTCTCTCGAACCGGTTCACGCCGAAGCGTGGCCTGTTGCTTCTTGAAACCACCTCTGGGCACCGGCCTGCACCGCGTCCCATGGACTCCCCAGGGGTGGGGTGTAGGAGAGGTCGAGATCGCTCATCTCGTCGACGTTCATTCCATGGAAGATGGCCACCGCGGCGATGTCGATGCGCTTGGCGATCTCGGCATGGCGATGTCCGAAGAGTTGTACGCCGAGGAGCTGGCCAGTTCGACGATCCCCGGTGAAGCGCATCGAGATGCGATGACTGTCGGGGTAGTACGCCTTGTGGTCGTCGGCTTCGCAACCGATCGTGACCGGGTCGAAGCCGGCGGCGACGGCCTCATGGTCGCGCAGGCCGGTGCGGGCAGCCGCCATATCGAAGATTTTCACCACCTGAGTTCCGAGGCTGCCAGCGAATTCCCGGTGACCACCCAGGGCGTTCTCGCCCGCCACCCGGCCCTGCTTGTGGGCCGTGGTCCCGAGCGGCAGATAGGTGGACCCGAGCAGGCGGTGATGGGTGGTCACGCAATCACCAGCGGCGAAGACGTCGCTCAGGTTGGTTCGCATCCGGCGATCGACCGCGATGGCGCCTCGTGCTCCGAGATCGACGCCCGCCGCTGCGGCCAACTGGGTGTCGGGTCGCACGCCAACCGAGACGAGCACCAGGTCGGCAAAATGGCTGGTCATACCGCCTTCGTTGCTCGCGCGAACCGCAAGCCGCCCACGGGCTCCGGCGGCTGCCCGAGCAATTCCCCTCACCGCGGTTGCGCAGTGCACAAGGACGCCGTGTTCGATGAGCCGGCGGTGTACGTGCGCGCCGAGTTCCAGGTCGACCGTCGGGAGCACCTCAGGCAACTGCTCGATCTGTGTCACTACGAGGCCACGGGCAACGAGGGCTTCGGCCATCTCCAGTCCGACATAGCCTGCACCGACGATCAGCGCCGAGCGAGCTGGAGTTTCCTCGAGCGTTCTCATGAGCGCGAACGTGTCGCCCATGGAGTGGAGGAGGTGCACACCGTCGGAGGCACCGAGGGCGTCGCTACCGCCGAGTCCGTCGATAGGTGGCCGGATGGGCAACGCTCCAGTGCCTACCACGAGGGCGTCATAGGCCAGCAATTCGTCGGTGCCTTGAGCGTCGGTCACGAGCAGCTTGTGATCGGTCACGTCGATCCGCCGGGCGACAGTGTCGAGCCTGAGGCTCATCCCTGCTGCTTCGAGGTCGGCGAGCGTGCGGTGGGCGAGGTTGCGCCAATGGGTGACCTCACCCGACACGTAGTAGGGGATGCCGCAGATAGAGAAGTTGGGATAGGCGTCAGCCACCACGACCGTGACCTCGCTGTCAGGGTCCAGCTCTCGGGCTCGCAACGCGGCACTGATACCCGCATCACTGCCACCGATCGCGACCAGATGCATGAAGCACTCCCTTCTTGAGGATCAAGCGCTCACGCTGGGGCGGCCGGTGAAGGAGCGCCCGCTGGCGCAGCGGCCGATGGAGGAGCGCCGTCGAACCGCGGCCCATCTCGGGCTCGCTCGGGCCGGTCGTGGGCCACGATGATGTCCGAGGCTTCACCGGGTGTGAGCCGGGGGTAGAGCACCCTGATCAGCACAATCGCCACCAGTCCACCTACGACTTGGGCGGCGATGAAGAGGGGCGCCGACGACGGGGCGATACCGGCGAAAGTGTCCGAGAACATGCGCCCGAGGGTGATGGCCGGGTTAGCAAAGCTGGTCGAGCTGGTGAAGAAGTACGCCGCGCCGATGTACGCCCCGACCGCGGCGGGCGCAGAGTGGCTTCGGTCCGTCCTGGCCAGGGCGAAGATGACCAGTAGCAGGCCGAGCGTTGCGATGATCTCAGAGAGAAAGTGGGCCGCCGACGCTCGGTGTTTCGTCGAGATCGTGACGGCGACCTGGCTAAACATGATGTTGGCCAGTACTGCCCCGCCGATGCAGCCGACAACCTGTGCGGGAAGGTAGAGCGCAGCCTCTCCCCAGCGCAGGCCGCCAAATGCCGCGTCCACAAGGGAGACCACCGGATTGAAGTGGCCTCCCGACACCGGCCCGAACATCAAGATGATGGCGAAGAGTCCAGCTGCCGTCGCAGCTGCGTTCTCGAAGAGCTCCAGTCCGGTGTTCCCTGGTGAGAGCCGCTGTGCCGCGATGCCTGACCCGATGACCACTGCGGCCAGAAACGCGCTGCCGAGCAACTCGGCCACCAGCCGCCGCCACAGCACCACGTCGTCTCTCACTTCACAGGACAGAGACGGGTCAGACCAGCTCAGCAGCAGGAGCCGGAGGTGGAAACCCCGGCACGAGCACCGAGCGCGTCCGGCTCGGCTGGGCTCAGGGTGAAGGTTTCGGTTGCGAACCCCAATGCGGTCTCGTCGGGCGCATCGGCCAGGACCGTGTAGACCTCCCATGGGGTGCCGTCGGGGTCGTTGACCCACGCCTTGTCCTGCACGGCGTAACAGCAGGTCGTCGATTCCTGAACCTCGGGTTCCAGTCCCTCGCCTACGAGTCGGCAATTGGCCGCCTGGACCTCATCGGGCGTGTCCACTTCCACACCCAGGTGATTGAGTGCGCCAGCCATGCCATCGACCCGCCCCGCCGGGTTCTCGATTAGCACCAGCTTCAGCGGCGGCTCAACGATGGCGAAGTTGGCGTAGCCGGCACGGCGTTTGGCGGGCTCGGTTCCGAAGAACTTGGCGTAGAACGCCACTGCGGTATCGATGTCGGCCACGTTGAGGGCCAGTTGGACTCGCGACACCATGAACCTCCCGTATAATATCAACAACCGTCGATGCGTTCATCATGATCGATACATCTACCGATGTCAATGGGAGAGTGGGCGATGGCAAAAGGGAGTGCGGTGGCCGCCGTGCAAGTGACCGAAGACTGCTGCCCATCGGTGTTCTCCGCACCGCTCGGTGATGCCCAAGCCCAGGAGTTGGCCAAAGGCTTCGCGGCGCTCTCGGACCCAGCCCGTCTCCGAGTCATCTCGATCTTGGCGGCCGCTGAAGGTGGAGAGGTGTGCGGTTGCGATCTGGTTGAGCCGCTCGGCAAGAGCCAGCCGACAGTCAGCCATCACCTCAAGGTGCTCAGCGACGCCGGTCTGGTGGTGGGCGAGCGACGGAGCAAATGGGTGTGGTACTCGCTTGTTCCCCAACGGCTCGCCGCACTTCGGGAAGCACTCTTACCCTGATCAGCGCATTGCCAAGGGATGAGCGCTCCACTTACCAGCTCCAGCTCCAGCGTCGGCAAGTGGCAGCTCCGACGATTAGGCGCCGAGGTCATCGTGGCTGACGGGTGACGCCAGATCGATGAGAGACATCGGATGGGATGAGAGGTGGGCCTGCGTGCCTGCGAGCCAGGGTCAACGGGTCCGGGAAAACGACGACATCGGCGGCTATCCCTAGAAGGTTCTCGACCCGAACTCATTCTGGAGCACCAGGCCATGGTTCGGGCCTTCACTCAACCGGCCAAGGGTCGAGTCTCGGACCCTCACCGTGATACCCACTATCTAGACATACGCAGTATGGTACAGATCGAGACGGCGTCAAGCCTGTTCTCCGCGGCGACACCGCCAGCCGCCAAGGCCACTGGCGATCGGGCCTACGCCTGACCAACCCAAACCCGACATGATCGGAGCGGAATGGACAAACCCCCGAGCACTCGAGGTACGACATGATCGAGGCGCAGGGTCTCACCAAGCGCTACGGCGACAAGCTCGCCGTCGACCAACTGAGCTTCACGGTGCGGCCAGGGGTCGTCACGGGATTCCTCGGCCCGAACGGATCGGGTAAGTCGACGACGATGCGGATGATCATGGGCCTCGATGCGCCGAACGAGGGCGACGTCACGGTAAACGGCCGCCACTACCACGACCTGCCCTGGCCGCTCCATGAGGTCGGCGCGCTCTTGGAGGCCAAGGCCATCCATCCGGGGCGCTCAGCGCGGGCCCACCTGCGAATGCTCGCCGAGACGAACCACATCGCGAATTCGCGCGTCGACGAGGTGCTCGACATCGTCGGTCTCACCTCGGTCGCAGGTCAGCGGGCCGGGAAGTTCTCTCTCGGCATGGGCCAGCGGCTCGGCATCGCCGCAGCGCTCCTCGGCGACCCAGAAGTGCTGCTGTTCGACGAGCCGGTGAACGGCCTCGACCCCGACGGGATTCGTTGGGTCCGCAACCTGCTGAAGGGTCTCGCTCGTGAGGGGCGGACGGTCTTCGTCTCGAGCCACCTGATGAGCGAGATGGCGCTCACCGCGGACGAGGTCGTCATCATCGGGAGGGGGCGCCTCATCGCCCAGGTCCCCGTCGATCAGCTGATCAACCAGAGCTCGCAACGCTTCGTCCGCGTCCGCTCGCCGGAAATCGAGAGGCTCCGTGCCGCGCTCGAGACCGATGGCGCGACCGTCGTGGTCGAGGAGGACGGCTCGCTTTCGGTCCGCGGCACCGACGAGGTCGCAATCGGCGAACTGGCCGCAGGGATCCCGGTCGTCCTGCACGAGCTCTCGCCGCAGTCCGCGTCACTCGAAGAGGCCTTCATGGAGCTCACCGAGGAGAGCGTCGAGTACCACGGCGCGGCGAGCACGCACACAACAGCATCGACGAGAAGCGACCAGTGATCGGGCCGATGATCCACACGAGCCCCGGTGCGACGATGCTCTTGTCGGCCGTAGTCCGCCACCACCGCCACTTGGCAGTGCCGGTTCTTCCAATTCTCGTGCTCGTCTTGCTCATCGGAGGTGTGGCCTTTGCCATGCAGCGACGCCGCGATCGCCGTCCACTCAGCGATGCACCTACGCCCCGTGCAACCGAGCGACCACTGCGGACGCCATCCGACGGGCAGCTCACCGTCGATAGTTCGAGCGGAGCTGACCCGTCCAGCACCACGGTGGCCCCTGCCAGCTCGAATGTGACAGGGCGCGGTGGCGAGCACCTGTCCGCCGTGGCGGGCGGCGAAGGAGCGAGCGCAAGGATCGGCAAGGTCATGCCACCGGGGCGGTACGGCATCTCGGGGTTGCTCCGCTCGGAGTGGACAAAGTTGCGCACCGTCCGATCGACGATGTGGACGCTCGGCATCACCATCGTGCTCGGCATCGGCGTCTCGATACTGGCAACGGCAGAGACCCGGGCCCACTGGCTCACGACGTCGCCCGCCAATCAACAGGGCTTCGACCCGATCAGCACGAGCCTCATCGGTGTGTTCATCGGACAATTCGCCATCGGCATCCTCGGCGTCCTCGTGATGAGCGGCGAATACGGGACCGGCACGATCCGGGCGACGCTCTCGGCCGCCCCGCGCCGTCCACTCGTCCTCATCGCGAAAGTGATCGTGTTCGGCGCGGTCGCCCTCCTCGTCGCCGAGGTCGTCTCATTCCTCGCCTTCTTCGTCGGACAAGCGTTCCTCACCGCACCGACTCCGCATGCGACGCTCGGGAGTCCCGGGGCGTGGCGGGCCGTCGTCGGCAGCGGTCTCTACGTCGGTGCGCTCGGGCTCCTTTCACTCGGCCTCGCGACGATCATCCGCCACACCGCGGGTGCGATCAGTGCGTTCGTCGGCATCCTGCTCGTCCTCCCACTGATCGTCCAGGCGCTGCCTTCCTCGATCGAGCTGGACGTGCGCCGATTTCTTCCCGACCGCATCGGCGCTGACATCCTGAACGGACCGAAGAATGCATTTCCCCACGCCTTCTCCCCATGGATCGGACTGCTCGTCCTCGCCGGCTACGCCGTCGCGCTCCTTGTGATCGGCGGCGTGCTCCTCGTTCGGCGAGACGCATGACGACGCCCTGACCAAGGCTTCACGATGAGCCTCATCCCGGCGAGCACGCCGGGGGCACTCGCTTCCACGACTAAGGGCACTACAGGGCCAGCGAGCTGTCCCCCGCCGCTCGTAGTCCCCGGGCCCTACGCGTCTGCACCCAGGACACCGAGGATCAGGCCCGAGCGGCAGCAATCTCACTCCGGTAAGGATTGAACCCCTCGGGGTAGTGACACCAGCCGGGTGGAAGTGACGAGGTATCCATGGCCGATACTCGCGCTAGCCCCAACCGGTTTGAGCGTACCTGTAACGGCGGGTGCCAATAATCGGGTTCGACAAGCTTTCGGTGTCCGGGGCACTGGTTATCGGCTAATTCGGTCCAAGACGAGTTCGATTGGCCGTTGGTAATGCCGGGCACTGTTGATACTTTGGCGCAGCTGGCGATTGAGCGAAGGAATGTCCATATTGGCCAGGCTTCCGGCATGAGCGAACTCATCTTCGCAGCGGTAGGCCATGTCGTTTCATGCAGCCAAGCACGCTGCGATCAGCGGTCTTGGAGATCCAAAGTTCCTCGGCTCCAAGATCGCCGAAGGTGCGAACGGGCAGCCCCTCGGCGAGGAGCTCCCGCTCGATCAATCAGGCGACGAGGTCGTGTGTCGAGCGTAGTTCGGACGCCCGGACATCTGGCTCGAAGATCGTGAGCAAGGTATCGGCGTGGGTGAGTAAGAGACATTTGCGCCGGCCGAGGACGAGAAGGTTCCCGTACCAATCGTCTCCATCAGGTTCCTGCGTCGCGAGCTGCCCTTGGCGGATCATGTCGAGCAGCTTCTTCGTACACCGAAGGATCATCCTTGTGATCCTGGGGACCATCGGGTCGGCGCTGCTGGCTCGGGCCACGAGGGCCAAAGAGCGGTGAGGTTGATGTCCGTTGCAGTGCGGCTGTAGTGCGGCACTCCATCTGAGAAGCCGTCCGGCCCAGGCGATCATTCGTACCCGGACTGGTCGCCCGCCATCGTCGAACGCGAAGTCGGGAATACCCCCCAGGGGAGTGCGATGTGACCGGAGCGCGCGACGGTCTGGGCGTACTTCGATCGGGGGACGCGACTCGACCCATTTGGCTCGGAGTTCCGCTCCCGTCAAAGACCGCGGTCGCGTGAGGACGGATCATCTTGGGAGTGGAGAACGGTTTGGGCCAGACGTCCTGGCCACGATGAGATTCGAGAGGCCTCAAGGGCGACCCGTGCAGGTTACAAGTCCGACGGTGCAGGGTGAAGGCCGACATACTGTCAATGTCTAGTCAACGAGCCGTCATCAGTCCGCTCTTGTATGGCGTCGCTCGGTGGCAGACTCTGTAGAAGAACCCGGACAGCACAAGGGGCGGAGCTTTGCCTTGTTGGGGAATGGACTGATTGTCGCAGGCGATGCCGATCTGGCGGGTCAATCCTCCGGCTCTCATACGCTCGATCAGTCAAGGGATGCTCGATCAGTCAAGGGATGCTCGATCAGTCAAGGGATTCAGTGCCATCTCAACGCGTTAGAGCAAAGGGGGCACCATGGCGAGAGCAATCACGGCGCAGCGATATCGCCGCTTGAGTTGGCGGCTCAGCCTGAGCAACGGCGCCTACCGACGACCCATAACGCGATCCAGAGCACCGGCAAGGTTACTCGGCCTCTCGGGAGTCACGGCGACATTGTGTGTTATGGGATTCGGTGTGGTTTCTTGGGCCCGAGACGCGACGTTCTCCCCACGAGTCTTTGCGAGCATGTGGGACAACTTGCGGACTCAAGTGTTCATGCCTTGGTTCGGTGCCGTCATCGTCGTTCTGTGGATACTGCAGTGGCGGTTCCCCGCTCGAAGCCAAGAACAGCTCATGAGCAAGGGGCTCGTGCAAGACTTGGCCTGGTTTGTGCTTTCACCCGTATTCGCCATCACGGTGGTCTCGGCCTACTTGGATGTCTTGGCTCGTGGTGTCGCCACAGTCCTCAACGGTCTCAGCGTGAACTTGGTGCCGGCCTTGGGTGTGTGGAAGGTAGCCGTCCTTGCCTTTGTGATCGCTGATCTCCTTGCCTGGTGTACCCATTGGCTTCATCATCGTCTTCCCACGTTGTGGTACTTCCACTCGGTACATCACTCGCAAAGAGAGATGAACGTTCTCTCGGATAACCGCACCCACATGATCGAATTGATGGCGGCCTCCACGGTGGCGTTCCTGCCGCCCTGGTTTCTCGGCCTGAACACGTCGTTGGCCGCGAACCTGGCCATTTCCACGGTCTATATTTCGGCCTTCATCCACACGAATATTCGGACAAATCTTGGGCCATTGCGCTTTGTGTTCGTGTCGCCTCAGGCGCACCGGGTGCATCACTCGATTGAGCCACAGCATTACGACACCAACTTTGGAACGGTCTTCTCTTGGTGGGACTACCTGTTCGGCACCCGCTACGCGGGCAACAACGAGTACCCACCCACGGGCATCGCGGACGAGACCTTTCCAACTGGGGAGAAGACGCTCAATCCGGCGATGATCGTGAAGACCTGGGCCGAGCAAATGCTCTACCCGTTTCGGGTACTGATGGCCAGGAGGTGACCGTCCACCCCCTGGGGCGGGTTGGCCCACACGGAATCGCTCATCAGTCGTGGGCGACGAAGGAGGAGTCGATGCCCGACTCGTTGCAACGGGAGCGGCGACGGCGAGACTCATGGTGAGCGGACCGGACGCGCGTACGGTCCAGGCGAAGTCCTCCACCCATGGATCCCTGCAGAATCAATGGCGTGACGCAGAGGGTGATCGATTCGGACGCCACCGTGAACGCATGGTCGTCGCGATGACGATTCTCCTGGTCGCTGGGCTTTGGGTGCTGATTCCGAAGGGACGTCACGGGGAGGGCACTGCGAGTCGAAGTCCCGGTGACATCTCCGCGAAGCCCCACATTCAGGCGCCGAGCCCCGCCACAGCCGGTCCAACGCCGGCCCATCACCAGACGACGTCGAAGACCACGGTGACAAGCGTGCCCTGGCGCCCGATCGAGGCTGCAATCGCCATTTCACTTCGTGACCTGATCCGCGTCAGCCATGCCTGACGCCGCATGCTTCTTGCGCAGTCAAACTTTCGCGAACCATGGCCGCGACAAGGCATCCTCCTTGGTCCGCCACGCGAGTGGCGCGGGGACTTCGGTCGGTGGCCTGCGCTGGCGGCGATTCGAAGAGCTCAGCATCGACATCCTTCGGGCAGTACCCATGGCCCGGGGAGGGGGGTCGGGGACAAACGCGCCGCCCATTGCGGTCAGTGCGCCATCAAAGCATCGCATCCAGATGGCGAAAGTTGGACACCTCCCCGGCTACCTACGTGCAAGACGGGAGCGCAACGGCCGAACACTTCAAGTCTGTTGCGGCAAGGGCGCCGGCGACACTTGACGGCATATACCTCAAGCAGCCCCGGGGAGGTTATCCTGACAGGCTTCAGCCCTTGTCCGCCGAGTGTCCAATTGCATCTCGGTACGCCAGCCACAGTCGACCACGCTTACTGTGGCGGTGCCTTCGGTCGCGAATTGCCCACCTGACCACCACGTCGCGGTCCCAGACTCGCCCCATCGCCAGGGTGTCGATGGGCGCAGGGAAGTCGCCCGTGTGGGTGAGCTGGTTGGCACGTTCAGCTGGCAGCCCGAGCAACTCAGTTATCTCCTTCATTCCCGCGAGTCGGATCGGCTCCGGAGCGCATGCCACTCCGATGCCTACGCCCGCGGCAGCCACCACTGGCAGGCCGAGCAAAACCCAAGGCAAGAGTCGTTGTCTCATGGAATAACGATGGCAGGTGTGTCACCAGGGCGCTGGGCCGCTTTAGTCTGAACCCCTTCCCAGACGGACAACCAAACTGCACAAGCCCCCCTTGCAGCCCCTCCAGCGAAACAGCAACTCGGTTGGCCGGAGCGACCACTCCTCATCGGTGAGTTCATCCGCGGCGTGCTGGACTTCCCCCTGGGGAGCGACAAGGGCGCCCGACCACTTCGCTTGCTACTGATCAATCCGTGCGCAGCCTGCCCGGCCCTGCTCGTGCGCCTCAGCGCAACTCCTCGGCCTGCAACAGAATGTCCGGGCGAGAGAAGTTGAGATCGTGCGTCTCATGCGCGTGGGTTTGCACCTTCTCGACAAGGTCGTCGTCATCGACGCCAGTGATGCGCTCTCCACATGGAGGACAAATGATTTCCTTCATTGCACTTCCCTTCCTACTGTGAGGGTCTATCAGCGATGACGAGGTAGGCGAGTCCGGCTTCCCCACCACTGGCGCTTGTACTTATACCCACTGCAACGGATCTGATGCTCGATTTTCCCGGAGCTGTTGAAGGACCAAATCAGCGCGCTCAGAGTGTCACTGGTCTCGTTTAACTTCAGTCCATAGGCGGACCCTGGTGACGACCGGTGATGTTGCCATGGCGATGCCGCGTTTCGCTCACCACCTGCTCTCGTACCCAACGGAGCAGTTCGAGAGACGGGTCCCCCACCACGGGAAGGTCATCGACCCACAACCCCGCGTCGTGCCCAGCCAGTCGGAGCTGGTCTGACGAGCGACCGAGCAGGCGTAGTTTATCGACGCCGACGCTCGGAAGGCGCTCGGCGAGGGCCGCTTCGGACTCAATGGTGACTGCGTCTAATTCCGGAAGTGCTATGGGTGATGAGACCTCAACGTCGACACCGATCGTCTTGGCAGCGATGAGAGTCAGCTGAACTTGATTGCCTGATACGTGGGGGCCTACACGCAGCAGCGCGCTTTGCAGGGGCCGGTACCGGAAAACGTTGGCTTCGGCGCGCAGAGCACTGGGGTCGGCCGGTGACATCTCGTGGTGCCACACCAGCGCAGCTTTGAGCGCGAACTCTCTCGGGTCAACCACTTGGGCGGTACTCCAGATTCCCAGGCTGCCCACATAGTTGGGTCCGCCGGCCTTGGCCCCGGGTCCGACCACGGAGCGTTTCCAGCCCCCAAAGGGTTGGCGACCGACGATGGCACCGGTGATCGTGCGGTTGACGTAGAGATTGCCCGCTTGCACGTGGTCACGCCATTGCGCAATCTCGGTCGGATCAAGGGAGTGCAAGCCGGCCGTTAGGCCGAAGGGCGTCTGATTCTGCCAGGCAATGGCCTCATCGAGACTCTCGGATCGCATGAGTCCCAGCACCGGGCCGAAGCATTCGCTCAGGTGGAACGGGCTCCCAGGCCGTACACCCAGCTTGACCCCCGGGGACCACAGCTGCGCGTTGGCACCGACTTGTCGGGGCTCTACCAGCCACGACTCTCCTGGGCCGAGATGCCGCAGCGCATCGCTGAGGGCTCCTTCGGGGGGTCGAATGAGCGGATTGACGATCGTGCCCGGATCGGAGCCCGAACCCATCACCAGCGTGCGGACGGCATCAGCCAGTTGTCGGGTGAAGCGCTGATCGTCGTAGACCGAGGCCTCGACGATGGCGAGGCTGGCCGCCGAGCACTTTTGTCCGCCGTGGGCAAACGCCGAGATCACGATGTCGGCGATGGCCAGGTCGAGGTCGGCCGTGGCGGTAACAACAATGGCGTTCTTGCCGCTCGTCTCGGCGTGGAGACAAAGCGAGGGGCGCCAGCCCAAGAACAGACGCGCCGTCTCCCACGAGCCGGTCAGGATCACGGCGGCGACGTCGGGGTGGCTGACCAACTGCTGTCCGGCGTTGTCATCGGCGCACGGGACGAACTGCAAGAGTTCGGGAGGCACGCCGGCCGCCCAACACAGCTCGGCCAGGGCCCATCCCGTGGCCACTGTCTCAGGTGCGGGCTTCAGAATTGCCGCGTTGCCAGCCGCCAGCGCCGCCAACACACCGCCCGCCGGAATGGACAAGGGAAAATTCCAAGGGGGGACCACCACGATCGATCCCCACGGCTCAAACCGAGCACCTTCGCTCTCCAAGCGTTCAAGCCGTGCCGTGGACGAGGCGTAATAGCGAGCAAAGTCGATGGCTTCTGATATCTCGGAGTCGGCTTCTCGGAAGGTCTTTCCGCCGTCGTGGATCATCAATCCGATCAAACGGCCACGAGCAGAGGACAAGGAGTCGGCCACCGCTTCCAACAGCTCTCGACGTTGACGCCACGATGAACGGCGCCACTGGCGGCCGGCACTCTTCGCCACCGCGACTGCTTCATTCACGAGTGCGACATCGCACCGCACCCAGCGATAGCGCACGATATCCGGCGTTGCCGGGTCAAAGCCCTCTCCGGACAACGGCTCCTCGATCCGGCGACCCGCAATGGCGGCGGGAACGACAGAGACGTGCTCGGCCGTCGCATGAAGGTTCGCCTGCATCCATCGCCGGTTGCCGTCCTGGGTGAAGTCGGTGTCCGGTTCGTTGGCAAAGCCGTCGATCTGGCTAGGGGCACGCTCCTCGCCGCGCCGGTCCTGATCGCGTCGAGTGCGCTCCGTCGGCTGACGACGATCAATGACGGCTTGGCGAAAGCGATCTCGCTCCTTCTTCCAATCCGGGGAACCAACCTCAAGGGAGAATTGATGACGCAAGAAATTTTCCGGTCCAGCGTTCTCGTCGAATCGACGAACCAGATAGGAGATCACCGACTCGCTGTCGGACCTCCGAGCGATCGGCGCGTACAGGATGAGGTCGCCGGCGCTCTGGCGCACCTGTTCCGCGGCGCCGGGCGCCATCCCCTCCAGCATCTCCACGTCGATCATGGCCCTCAGGTTTCGGTCCTCACTGATGACCAGTGCCCACGCCACGTCGAACAAATTGTGGCTCGCCACGCCGACTCGTAGGGCGCCGGCGTTGACCGGATCGAGTATCACGTCAAGCATCCGCTTGTAGTTGGCATCGACCTCCGACTTGGTCGGATAGGGGGCCTGGGGCCAGCCGGCCAACTCGGCGTCGACTCGTTCTTTGGCCAGGTTTGCCCCTTTGACGATCCGCACCTTGATCGAACCACCGTGGCGCTCGTAGCGCTCTCGTGCCCAACGACACAACTCCCCCAGCACGACGAGGGAATCAGGAATGTAGGCCTGAAGCACAATCCCTGCGTTGAGGCCACCGTAGGGTTCCTCGCTCAGCACCTGCTGGAATACCGCCGCCGTCAACATGAGGTCGCGGTACTCCTCCATGTCGAGGTTCACAAACTTGGGCGGCTCGTGGGCGAGGGCTTCGTCGTAGAGATGACGAAGTCCCTCGGCGACCTTCTCCACCTCATGGTCAAAGTCGGCCACGTTGAGTTGGGAGCAAATGGCGGAGATCTTGACTGAGATGTAGCTGACGTCTCTCCGTTGCAACAGTGCGATAACGGTCTCCAGCCGGTGTCGTGCCTCGTCCTCCCCCAGCACGGCCTCACCCAGGACGTTGAGGTTGAGCCGGAATCCCCGATCCCGTCGGCGGGCAATGTGTCTGGTCAGGCGTGATGGGTCGGCCGGGACCACGTATCCGGAGAGTTCGGCTCGCACCCGGGCCAGCACGAGTGGCATCACCGCTCGGGGAACCAGGACGGAAAGAAGACTACCGAGGCGCACGCTGACCCGGTCAAGGGGGCCCATGAACTTCGGGATTCCGCTGCTAGTCACCAGTTCCCGGAAATGACGGGCTGCCCGCTTGGGATCCCGGATGCGCAAGACCTCGTCGGTCAGCGCAAGTACGAACGCCAAACCTTGCGTATCGTCGAGCAAACGGGCGACCCGCCTCGTCCGGCGCAGCTCTCTACCTCGTCCATGGGCTGACCGTTCCAACCAGTGTGCGACGAGGTCCTGTGCTTTGTTGGCCAGCACGTCGTCCTCGACGTTCAGCTCCCCTGCCCCATGAGCATCTCCTGTGGGATCCAGTTGTCTCCTCCTTCATGCGCGCCGGTTCATATGCGATCCACCCAAGCTTCTCACCGGCTCGGACATCGTCGATCGCTTGCTGATCCGTGACCGACCAAGTACCCGGGCTGATGGCGGGTCATCGAGTTCTGCTCCTCACGCGAGCGGTGGTCGGTGCCGTTAAGGGTGAAGTAGTGCGCACTCATAGCTTGTCCCCCAACCTAGGTCTGAGGGGTGATTTCGATGGGATCCAGTCGCAGGCCGTCGTTTGGCCGGTGAGAACCCGGTCCGGCCCAACCTCGAGATCAGCAGTCATGTCGACCGACCATGCCCGACGCCCAGCGCATCGCTGGCGGCGAGCCTCCAGACCGCCCCGAACAAGGCCGCGACCGGTGACGGTCTCACTCCGACAAAACGGCTGGCCCAGGGCCTCTCAGCTCATTCATCGACATTTTGGGCGTACGCGGCCAGGGTGATCAGCTTGCGGCCGCTCGATCGCCGCCAGGCTCACTCAGGCTCAGGGGAAATCATGCGCGGTCGGACGAACTTGCGCTCGAGATGGAGACCGAGAGCTATTGCGCCGACGGCAGGGGTCGCCGTGAGGGCGGCCGCGAGCGCAAGGGGTTCGGTGCAAGCGCTCGGTGGCGGAACGTGGTGTTCCCGCGACCCAGCGCGACCCCTGCGACGTCGGGGCGTCGACGTCCACTACCCGACCGTCCCGAGTTGGACGGCTTACGTGACTGGTGCACAATCGAAGCCTTCTCCCACTGCGCGCATCTGCGCGCATCTGCGCCCAGTGGACGATGGCCGCCTCGTTCCCCTACTCACCGTGTCAGATTGAACCAACACCTGGCAGCGTTGCCATCGAGTATCGGGGGATCCCATTCACCACAACGGGGCGATGCTTGCGTCCATCCATCGATGAATTCATCGGCCTCGTCCACCGCCGAGACGGCGCCTGCGTATGCAATCATTGCGCGAAGCCCGTTTGCCGCGCGATCGTGACGGCCGGCAACGGCAACAACAGGGGGGGGGAGCGATGCCAAGAGATCTCCGAGGGTTGAGAGCGGCCTTGGTCTCGCTCGCCGGCGTGATTCCGCTGGCTGTCATTTGGGGAGGAGCAACCCCCGCTTCCGGTGCAAGCACGAGTGCGAATGCGCCGGGCATCACTGCCAGCACGATCACGCTCGGTTTGGTCGAGTCCGAGACGGGGCCCGCCTCGTCGACGTTCGGAGACTCAGCCACCGGCGCCCAGGCGCGCATCGATTTGCAAAACGCGGCAAGGCGGGGTTGACGGTCGCAAGATCAAGCTGGTTGTGGCAGACGACCAGAGCACGCCCACCGGGAATCTGCTTGCGGCCCAGGACCTGGTGTCCACCAAGGGTGCCTTTGGCATCATGAGCAGCAATGCCGTGCTCGTCGGGGCAGCCAACTACCTGCTCCAAGCGGACGTACCGGTGACGGCGACTGCTTCGACGATCACCACCGATGAACCGCAATACACCGACGAGTTCAGCTACACGCAGGGGCAGATTCCCTCTCCGCCCACCACCCAGTTGGGGGTGCTCTTCAAGGACATCGGCGCAAAGAACGTGGCGTTGCTCGATTACAGCGACCCGCAGGACTCTACGGGCTTTCCCGTCGAGGAGAAGGGCGTCAAGGCCGTGGGTGGCCTGAACGTCTGCTACGGCTCGGACTCCATACCCATCGGCTCGGTCAATTTCACCACCATCGCGTTGGAAATTGAAGGGCGCCAACTGCCAAGCGGTGGATTTCCCCGCTGTCGAGTCGTCGGACATCGCATTGGCCACGGCCATTCAACAGGCCGGTCTGCATATCAAGCAGATCTACGCGACAGGATTTGATCAGACCTTTCTCGACAACCCGGCGGCTCGGGCGGCAGCGCAAGGTCAGTACTTTGATGCCGAACCCCTCGCGCTCGACTTGTCCACCCCTGCCGTCAAGAGCTTCGATGCGGCCCTGAAGAAGTACGATCCGGCCTACAAAGGCGGCGTAGCCAGCTTCGGCGCAGGGTCGGGCTGGATGGTGGCCGACGAGATGATCGAGGGTCTGAAGCTCGCAGGTCCGAACCCCACCCGGGCGTCGGTCATCGATGACCTCGCGAAGGTGAAAAGCTACAGCGGCGAGGGGCTCGTTCCGGCAGTGAACCTTTCGGAACGATGGAAGCTGATCGGTCCCCAGTGCGCGTACTATGTGCAGTTAGAGGGGTCGAAGTTCCTTCCCTACCCACGCAACGGTCAGCCCATATGTGGCAAGGTGATCGACGGATCGTGACCGGCGTCGGTCGGTCGGACCGGTCGCCAGTCCGCTTACTCTGTTCCCGGCGCGATCAGAGCCACCTCGAGAAACGTCGCTAAGACCCTGGCGAGCTCGACCGGCCGATCGCCCTGGACCCGGTGCCCGGCCCCGTCGATCGTGACCACTCGGGCGGTCGGTTGTCGATGAAGCAGTTCGGTCCGATCCACGTCGTCAACAACCTTCGAGCGTGATCCCAGAGCCAGGAGAATCGGCATCTCGAGCGCCGAAACGTCCTCCCAAAGCTCTGGGTAAAGAGCAGCCGTGCGGTCTCGCGTGTCGGGCGGATCGTCCACCACCACTCCAGCCTCGTAGCGGGAGCCATCGGCAGCGAGCGCAAAGCCCTCCTGGTCCCTGCTTCTGCGGTCGCTTCGCCATGTCCAACGGCCGTTCGGGAGCTGGCGGGTGTTATGGAGCACCCCGCGCCGCAGCGACGAGGCGCTCCTTGCTGGGTCGGAGGCGACCGTCCGCTCCATGATCTCCTCGAGCGTGGCGAAACTCTCGGGGCGAGGGGCGTTCGAGGATCCCATCGAGGCTGCCTTGGCAAGCGAGACCCCGGGGGTGACGTCGATGATCGCCAAACGCCTGGCCAGATCCGGCGCCCGGGCACCGACGACGATGCCGACCAGACCCCCCAAGGACATGCCGACCATCATCGTGGCTTGAGGCGCTAGTTCTCTAACGACCACCTCGACATCATCGGCCATCGATGCCGGGTCGTGGGCCCCGATGGACGGCTCACGAGCGTCATCGGAGTGACCGTGCCCCGGCAGATCGACTGCGAGCGCATCACGACCCATGGCCAACACGACCGTGTCCCAGGTATGGGCGTTCTGACCTCCGCCGTGAAGAAAGACCACCTCGGGCCTGGTACCCCAGATGATCGACGACACGACTCGCCCATCGGCCAGGCCGGTCGCCCTTCGCTCAACCATGCGCTGTCCTGGCCAGACCAGGCCAGCCTCTGTGGCGTTATCCCCGAGCAGCGCGAACTCGTCATCCACCTGGACCAGGCTATGCCTTAGTAACTATTCAGGTCTCGGCCACACCCGGTAGCCATGCCTGACCCTCGAACAGAAGCCGGAGTCCTCCAAGGACGTCGCGTTGGTTCTTCTTCAACGTTGAGATGTAACTGCGGATGGCACAGAAGCTCCGGGCACCTTCGGTGGTTCGCCACGATCCGGAGATCTTTTGTTGGAGCTTGACCATCCGGATGTCGCGTTCGGCCTGGTTGTTCGTGAATGGTGCCCGGAAGTCCGAGCAGAACCGGAGCACATCAGCCCGTTGGGCATCGAGACGGAGCAAGAGGTTGTGCGCCTTCTTCGCGTACCCGTGCCGCTTGGCGGTGGCCGGGGGCGGGTTGGCGGCGAACCCTCGGGCGATCAAGATGCCGTAGCGGACCCGGACCGAGTGCAAGGTCATGGGGTCGAGCGTCGTTTCCCCACGCTCGAGTGCCTCGCGGACAGCAACGTTGGCCTCGATGAGTAGGTCGGCCAGGTCGTTCGCCCAGCCCTGGTCCCAGACCACGCCGACGCCGTTGAGTTCTCGAAGGTGGTGCGCGTTGCACAAGGCGTGGGTGACCGCGAAGCTGCGGTAGGGACGCCACCCGTCGTGGACCGCGATCCCCGACATCTGGGCGATGACGCCGAGGTTCTCCATGGCCAGCGCCCCGCGACGCGGATGGCAGTCGAGGAGGGTCAGGGCGGCGTTGGAGGCGCCATGGACCCAGGCCAGTCGAGCCTGCACCCGGGCCCCGGTCTCGTCGAAGTGCACGGTATCGGCCTGGCGCAAGAGCACCCGTACGTGCTCGGTGAACTCGGTGGTCCCCGCGGCCGCCTCGCTGATCATGTTCGAGAGGGCGCCGACGGAGACCTCTTGGCCCAACACGTCGGCGAAGAGCTGGGCCGTGCGCTCGAGTGGCAGGTGTTGGTGCACGGCCAGGTAGGCGGCCAAGGCCCGGACCCCCGGACCGTAGACCGCCGGTGCGCTGGCTGTGGCCGGGAAGCGCGCCTTGGTCTCCCAGCCACAGGCACACCGTCGCTTCTCGGCGACATGCTCGGTCACTATGAAGGCGATGTCGGGCAGATCGAAGACCTGGCGGTGTTCGGTGTCGACGACTCGGGCACCGCGGAGCCCGGCCCTGCATCGCTCGCATGCGGCGGGCACGTGGGTCACGATCGCATCGGGCTCGGCCACCTGGGCCAGGTGCTTTCCTTCCGTGCCGGGTTGCTTCCCCGGCTTGGCCTTGGCTGCCGCACGGCGTTGCGCCCGCGACGGCGGCTTGGTCAATCCTTCGGCCGACGGTGGCATCGACGAGTTGCGTGGGGTGCGACCAAGACGCTCTTCGAGATCGGCCAGTCGTGCTCGCAGCTCGG
Source organism: uncultured Acidimicrobiaceae bacterium (assembly GCA_963794215.1). Classification (GTDB taxonomy): domain Bacteria; phylum Actinomycetota; class Acidimicrobiia; order Acidimicrobiales; family RAAP-2; genus DATKRB01. The sequence continues at coordinate 53,667 of CAWCCQ010000002.1, forward strand.
CGATCTCCGCTGCCTGGGTGTCCACCACGAGCTCAAGGGAGGCCACGACCTCGGTCAGCTCCTCATAGGAGGGCGTGTCATCGAAGGGCGAACCGTCGTCGGGTGGAATTCCCAACGTTACGCGCGGTGCTACCCCGTGTCGGTGATGGTGCGCTCAGAGACCTGAATAGTTACTGCCTTAGCGAACCTCGTCGCACCAGGTGACAACTCGCCGTCTCGGCGCGCGCTCGGTCCGATGCTCCTCCCTTGACCCGGTCATCGGGCGAAATGCAGCAATTGCGGTTCCGCTCGGCTCAGGATGCTGGCGTACCACTGCCGGGAATCAGCTTCCCGCAGAAGGGCTTCCCGCTCGATGGGTAGGGGACGAACTTGTTGTTCACGAACTGCACGTAGGTTGCACACGCGGTCGCGGGCGCCTGGCCGAAGTGGGCGAACGTCACCGGCGCAGCCAGCAGGCCGTCGTCGGTCCAGTTCGTGACTTTTCTCAGGTTGGTCATCAGGGACTGGCGAGTCGGGTTCTTGCCGGCCACCTGCAGACCCTCGACAACCAAGTTGGCCGACTCCCAACCTGACGCCGCCCCGAGGTCAGGCAGACCTCCCGAGTAGGAGGGGTCGTACTTCTTCAGGCCCGCAAGCATGGCCTTGCCCGCCGCGTCGGAATAGGTCGTGCCAGGGAAGTACGCCCCCTTGGCGGCTGCCAGGTTCTCCGAGTTGCCGTAGATCTGCTCGGAAGGCCCCGCGTCGAAGACGACCTTGGCATCACTCAAGCCATCCTGCTTGAGTGCCGTGGACACAGCCAGGCTGGAGGAGAGGACACACGAGCACTCCGCAGTGTCACAACCTGCCGTCTTGAAGCTCAGCGCATAGGTCGTGAAGCTCACCCCACCCAGTGGCACCACGGTGTCGTCACAGGTGGTCAAGCCGACCGCCTTGACGGCATCAACGTTGTCGGTGATGCCGCGGGTCGACGAGGGCGTGTTGGACGCAATGAAACTGATCTTCTTGGCGCCGATCGACTTATAGAAGGCCCCGGGGTAGGTGTACGCAGGCTCGGTCGCCGAGGCATCCCCCGAAAAGGCGAACATGTTGGTGTTGGGCTGCTCGTCCCACTCGGGGCCGTCGACCGGGTAGCCCAGAACGGGAACACCCGCTTGGTTCAGATACGGCGCACCGCCGAAGAGCAAAGCGGTATCCGGGGTCACCAAGAACACGTTTTGGGTCTGGACGAGGTCCTTTGCGGCGGTCTCAGCTCCCGCAGGCGACGAGGTGGTGTCGGCAACGGCCCAGGTGATCTTGCGCCCGTCGACCCCGCCCTCGGCGTTTTGCTGCTTGAAGCGCGCCTCCATCGCCGCGGGTGCATCTTCGAACGTCGATGCCGCGGGACCGGTGATATCGCTCATGATGCCGATCTTGATGGCCGTACTGGTGACGCCCGGGGCGCTGGCTGTCGCCGCCCCTGCTCGGGCGGCACCGACATTCATCAGCACGAAGCTCAAGAGGATCGCCGCAATCAGCGAACCCAGCGCAGAACCACCGCGCGACAGTACGATTTTCGTCCCCACGTTCCCCCCTGTCTCCAGGCCCCGTATCCCTCCCCCATTCGATGGGTGCGAGGCCACCAGCAGTGTAAACCGTTTGTAACCAAGTTGTCCATCGGCATCGGCGAGTATCCACGTGTTCCAGGGCACGACGGTCGCGTGGTGCGCCGTGCGTTCGCCCAGGCGAGGCCGTGGCCAGGCGGTTGCCTCGGTGCCCACCGCCTGGCGAATGCCTCAACGCCGGCTACCGGTTCTCGCGCAGATTCGTCATCCTTTTGGTCCGCACCGTCCTCCGCTGATCGCCGATGCAGGGTGGCGGTGCGCCAAGCATCCGCCAGTCTCCCGGCCGTGGCCCCAATGGGTGAAGCGTTGGGGATCTCCTCGTGGCTTCCGCAGAAGGGCTGGCCGGCGTTCACTGTGACGAACGTCGGGCCCTTCCCCGCGAGGTACCACGAAGAGCACTCTTGGGGGTCGTTGCCCGCGTGCCGAAGTGGGCAAACCAACGACGAGGCAACGAGCGACCCTCGTTGTACGCCTCCACCTTGTGCATGTTGGCTATGGGTGCGCGTTGGCTATGGACGATGTGTCAGTTGGGTGGGTCCGGCGTGCTGAAGTGTCGACCAACAGATCGACGTCCAACCAGGTCCCGTAGAGGCTGAAGATCCACGATCTCAACGCAGTAGGTCCGGTCGTACTGCTCGAACACGGCCAGCGCCCACGTCGTTGTCGACGCCCGCGGCGTAGATCTGAGCCGGGATCTACGGCGCTGCCTGATATCGCCCTCGGCGAGGGCTATATCAGTGCTGTCCTCATGGAGATCAGTGCTGTCCACATGGAGATCAGTGCACACCCCCAGCGTTGGAGGTTGCGCCCCCGCACCAGGGTGGTCACGTTTGACCGAGTCCACCCAAGGGGCCGCCGCGCCTGTGGGCCCCCTGGACGCTCCGGGACGACCTGCGACGACTACCGACGAGTTCGAACGACGACGGACGACGGATGGCGAGCAGAGCGGCTCTTAGCGGGGCGAACTCTGGACGCTCGTTGGATGGACTGGCGGCGCAATCGGGGTACGAGCGGGATGTCCTGGGTGGAGAGCTAGGCTGGTAATCGTACGCACGAGAGGGGACGGTAGATGGACGCTGGTGACATGATCCTGGTGAGCGTGGACGATCACGTCGTCGAGCCACCCTCGCTGCACGACTTCTTCGTCGAGCACCTGCCCGCCAAGTACAAGGACCGGGCGCCGAAGGTGATTCGGCGTGCCAACGGCACCGATGCCTGGCTGATCGAAGGACACGAGATCGGCTCGTTTGGCCTGAACGCCGTGATGGGGCGAGTGCCCGAGGAGTGGGGGTACGACCCCGGGACCTTCGAGCAGGTGCGCGAGGGGACCTACAACGTGCACGAGCGGATCCGGGACATGAACGTGAACGGGGTGCTGGCCGGACTCAACTTCCCCTCCTGGCCCGGCAACGGCGGGCAGTTCTTCACCCAGAGCGACGACGACGACTTCGTCGCCGCCATGATCCGGGCGTACAACGATTGGCACATCTTCGAGTGGGCCGGCGCGTACCCGGGCCGTTTCATCCCGCTCGCCCTTTCCGGCTTCAAGCTCGGTCCTGAGTGGATGGCTGGAGAGATCCGGCGGGTGGCCGAGCTCGGGTGCCACGCCATCTCGTGGCATTCCGAGCCCTTCCGCTTCGGGATGCCCGACTACCATGGCGACGATTGGGATGTCGCCCTCGCCGCGAGCCAAGAGGTCGAGTCGGCGGTCGTCTTCCACTTCGGTGGCGCACTGCAGCGCATGCCGAGATCCCCGTTCGACGTCATCCCCCATGCGATGCCCTTCCAGACGGCCATCTTTGCCGCGGAGCTGATCTGGTCGCCCATGATGCAGAAGTTCCCCGCCCTCAAGTTCGCCCTCGCTGAAGGCGCAATCGGGTGGTACCCGTACTTCTTGGAGAAGGCCGACTTCGTGTACCAGCATCATCACCGTTGGACCGGCTCGGACTTCGGTGACCGCCTTCCGAGCCAAGTGTTCAAAGAGCGTGTCCTGGTGTGCTTCATCGACGACGAGACCGGCATCGAGATGCGCCACCGCATCGGGGTGGAGAACATGAGCTGGGAGTGCGACTTCCCACACTCGGACTCGACCTGGCCTCAGTCCCCCGAGGTCCTGATGAAGTCCTTCGACACCGTGGGCGTACCCGATGAGGACATCCACAAGATCACCTGGGAGAACGCGTGTCGCTTTTACAAGTTCGACCCGTTCGCCCACATCCCCAAGGATCAGTGCACCGTCGCCGCCCTGCGGGCACGAGCGACCGACGTCGACACGACGCCTCGTCGGTACGGACCTCCGGTCGACGACTCGGTGGTCGAGGCGGCAAAGGCGGCCAATCCCTTCGCACCTCCTAGTCGCACCTAGTCGTCTGCGAGCGGCGGGTGCAGCACCCTAGGTAAGGTTGGGCGGCCGAGGCGGAGGTGGCTGCAATTCCTGCAACGCACGAGACACCCGTAGCACGGTCGCCTCGGCGCCGGGCCTACCCACCACCTGAAGTCCGATCGGCAGGCCGTTGACAAGGCCGCACGGGACCGAAGCCGCGGGGCACCCGGTCGCGTTGGCCAGGAACGTGAAATTCGTCCCCATGAACGGATCGCTATAGGGAGAGCCCCAGCCCTCGGGCGCGATCGGTGCCACCACGGCCATCGTCGGAGAGCACAGGACGTCGTAGCGTTCAAAGAGCTCACTCATCGAGCGCAGCAGATCCTCCCGTCGGTGATCTGCATCAGGGTCAGGGCGCGCGGACCGGTGCGTCGAGGGTGAGTTGCGAATGGGGCGCCAATAACTCACGGTGTGCGCCGATCAGCGCCCGGAAGCGCGCGGTGGTGGTGAACGGCACCGTGTCCGCGAAGACCGACCACATCCAGTCCTCCTGCCGCGCTCAGTTCGGGCGACGTGTCCCAGTCGTTGTCGAGTTCCCAGTGCCGGGCAGCCACCTCATGTTGCATGGCCGCCGTGGCGGCCGTGGCGGCCTCATCGCCCCACGGGTGTGCAAGGTGGCGGTCGGTCGTCTCGACCGTGGCGCCGAGATCGCCCAAGGCCGACACGGCTCGTTGGACGGCGACCCCGACTCCGGGCGCTACGGGGATATGGCCGAAGTCCTCCGACCACACGATCCGAAGGCCCCGGACCCCGGACTCGAGGTCCACCAGAGTGTCCGGTGCCGGCCCGGTGAGTGCCCACGCGTCGCGGGCATCAGGCCCGGAGATCACTTGTTGGAGGAGCGCAGCATCTCGGACCGTGCGCGCCATTGGACCGAGGCTTCCTGCGGTGCTGTAGCTGAAGGTCCCGTAGCTCGACACCCGCCCCGGGGTCGGATAAAGGCCGAAGATCCCACACAGGGACGACGGGATGCGGATCGACCCACCGCCGTCCGAGCCGACCGCGAGCGGCACCAGACCGGCCGCGACACACGCGCCGGACCCACCACTCGACGCGCCCGATATTCGGGTCATGTCCCAAGGGTTGACCGACTCGTCGACCAACCGGGTCTTCGATCGGGGCCACGATGCGAACTCAGGCAACTGGGTCTTTCCGATGATGATGGCACCGGCTGCTCGTAGGCGTTCGGCCACTGTCGCGTCCTTGCTCGGCACGAAACGGCGGAACACGAGCGAGCCACCCGTCGAAGCAATGCCCTCGGTCCATATCTCGTCCTTCAACGCCACCGGTACACCGTGGAGGGTTCCGAGATTCTCACCCCGTGCGACCGCACGCTCTGCCACTCGAGCCTGCTCGAGCGCACGGTCCGCGGCCACCGTGATGAACGAGTGCAGGTGCGGCTCCACCACGTCGATGCGCTCCAGACAGGCTTGGACGACCTCCACGGGGGACACCGAACCGGCCCCAATGAGTTCCCGCAACTCAAACGCGGACAGCCACGCCAGCTCTTGGTCCATCGCGCCATCCTCCACTCGACCCGGCAGCTCCTCGGAACGGTACTCTCCCAACCGATGACTGACCTCGACGAGTCGACCGCCTACTTCGAGGCCAAGGGTGACGAGCTCCATCCGCGAGCCATTGCCGCGAGCGTCTGGTCTTCCGAGATGTTGGGTGGGCGGCAACTCGCCGCCCTGATCGCCTGGGCTGCCGAGCGCGGCGAAGACGCCGAAGGTGCGTACCAGCCAGCCCGTCTGACGGTGGATATGTTCCGCCCCGGGCCGATGCGCCCATTGTCCGTCGCGACCAAGGTCGTACGGTCCGGACACCGGATACGGATGATCGACGTATCGGTGACCTGCGACGGGGACGAGGTGAGCCGGGGCTCGGTGCTCCTGCTCCGACGGGGGGCGCCGTCGCCGGGCACGGTGTGGGCTCCTTCAGGTTGGGACGGCCCGCTTCCCGATGAGATACCCCGAAATCCCGACCGCCCTCCCACGCTCGGCGACATGCGCATGGTGACGCCCTGGAGCACGAGCGACGAGGCCGGGCGGCTCTGGTTGCGCGAGACCCATCCAATGGTCGATGGTGAGGAGCTGAGTCCTTTCCTGCGCGCCGCCCTCGCCGCCGACTTCGCGAATCCCATGGCCAACTCGGGCGATCGGGGGCTCGGGTACATCAACGCAGACCTCACGATGAGCCTCGCCCGGCTGGTCGTCGGCGACTGGGTGGGTTGCGAGGTCATCGGACACGCGTCGGCCGACGGTGTGGCGGTAGGAGTGATCGCCCTCTACGACGTGGCGGGCCGGATCGGCTACACCACGGTCAGCGCGCTCGCCGACGGTCGCCTCCTGAGGCCCCCGGACCCTGACGCATCCCCGTAACTCGGTGCAGTTGCACCTGGAGTCCGGCAGGCCGCGGCAATCCCTCCTACCTGCGACACCGTGCACCCTCTATTTCGAGGGCAGCGCAGGCTCACCCTGAGACGAGAATCGTTCTCCCGCGACAAGACGTTGGTCCACCCATTCGGCTGCCGTGCTCCCCTGGCATCGGGCGCTGCAACTCGCAGCAACTGGTCGACAACTGTCGGCATGTCTGGCATGCTGAGCCCGTGATCCTCGAGACCCTGGATGTCACGCCGGCCGCTTTCGCCGCGGAGACGGGCTGGGACATCAAGCCCGAGGGCGCCTGCAAGGGTGACGTCTGCGTGCCGCTGCCGGACGGGTTCGGCGTTGCGCACGCGGCGGAGCGCCTCGGGATGGCGCTCGTGCATGACGACGAACTGGGGGTGTGGGCACTTGGCCCCGAGGCCATCGGGGGCCGCGCGCTGGCCACGGCCGAAGCACCCGAATTGGCGCTGCCCGACGTCAATGGCGAGCAGTTTCTCCTGTCGTCGCTGCGGGGCGAGAAGGTGGTTCTCGTCTCCTGGGCGCCCTACTGAGGCTGCCGCATGGACCTGCCCGGGTGGCAGGCGCTGCGCACCGAGTTGCACGGGCAGGGTGTCGAGTTCGTCACTGTTGGCCTCGAGATGGGTGGCGTTGAGGTCCTGCGCCCCTTCATCGAGGACGCGCATCCAGAGCACCCGTCTCTGATCGACCAGGCCCACCAGATGGACGCCCGCTTCGGCGTGACCAACATCCCGAGCGGGATCTGGATCGATGAGCGCGGGATGATCGTCCGCCCCCACGAGAGCGCGGTGCCACCGCCGGTCATGCGACCCGACAAGGAGGGCGAGCTCAAGCCCTGGGGAATGGGTGGTCGATTCGGCTTCGACGCCAACGCCTACGCCGACATGGTGCGCGACTGGGTCACGAACGGCGCCGCCAGCGTTTTCGCGCTCTCCCCCGACGAGGTGATCGCGCGCTCACACCCCCAGACCCGCGAGGTCTCCGAGGCGGCCGCCCATTTCGAGCTCGCACAGCACCTCTGGCGCATGGAGGGCTTCAGCGAGCGGGCGTTGTCGCATTTCGCCCAGGCGCACACGCTGCAGCCCGATAACATCACCTACAAGCGCCAGGCCTACTCGCAATACCGGGTGGCGATCACCGATGAGCCGGACGACCGCACCCGGTTCATGCAATCACCGACCGCGGACGAGCCATGGCCCTTCGTGTCCGACTTCAGCGCGGACATGGCTACCTTGCAGGCGCAACGAACGCGCGACGGAGGCGAGGCGGATCGATGATCCTCGACGCCCTGGGACTGACCCCCGCCCAGCTGCACCGACAGACCGGTTGGGAGCTCAAGCCCGAAGGGGCCTGCAAGGAGGATCGGTGCGTCCCGGTACCTGGGCTCGACACCGCAGGTGGGAGGGTCGATGTCCGCGAGTTTGCCGCCCGGCTCGGCATGCCCATTGCACACGACGCGGCACATGACCTGTGGGCACTGGGGCCCGAGAGCGGCGGGCGCGTGCTGGCCAGTGCCCGATTTCCAGAGCTCACGCTCTCCGACCTGAACGGGGACACGCTCGATTTCGCCACTCTGCGGGGCCGGAAGGTTCTGCTCTTGGCATGGGCCTCGTACTGAGGGTGCCGTTTCGACCTGCCCGGGTGGCAGGCCCTGTACAAGGAGCTCGAGCCGGCCGGCCTCACCATCGTCACCGTCGCCCTGGATACCAACGTCGAAGCGGCTCGCCCCTTCATCGAAGCTGCCGAGCCGACACATCCCTCCTTGGTCGACCCTGCCCACAAGCTGGTCGAGCTCTTCGGCTTCACGAACATCCCCTATGGGCTATGGATCGACGAGACCGGGACCATCGTCCGACCGGCTGACGTGGCCTTCGGTCCCCGCGTCGAGCGACCTCGCAATGAGCAGGCGGCGGCCAACGACGACGCCCAGCGCAGGCAGATGGAGCAGATGCGCGCTGCCGAAGCCGAGATGACTCCCGAACAACGCGAGGCTCGGCAGAAGATGTTCGCCAACATCGACCGGAGTGGGCGCTATCCCGAAGCCGTTTCGGACTGGGTCGCCAAGGGCGCGGCCAGCCACTACGCGCTCAGCCCCACACAGGTTGTCGAGCGATCACGGCCCCGGCCGGCGGAGTTCGCGATGGCGTCAGCGGAGTTCGAGCTGGCCCAGCACCTTCATCGAACAGGTCAAGGGCTCGACGCCGTAGCGCACTTCAAGTCGGCGCACCGCCTCGACCCTACGAACTGGAGCTACCTGCGCCAGGCGCTCGCTGTCGCCGACCCGAAATGGGGCAAGGTCTATGACCAGGACATGATGAGCGAGGTCTTGGCTGTCGGACCCGAGACCTTCTACCTCCCGCTCGAGTTGTAGCCCCGAGTCGACACGCGTCGATGTCCGGCCGGGTCACTGCGGCGACAGTCCTGACGCGCTCTCGCGCACCACTACCTGCGGCCTCCGCTCACTGGCCGACATACCGGGGCACGGATGTCCTCGAGCGTGCTACTCGAGCGCCACGTTGAGCTGCCAGGAGACGCCGTATCGATCGCTGAGCCAGGCGAACCGACGGGCGAACGGGTACTCCGCAACTGGCATCAACGTCTCGCCATTTTCGGACAGGCGGGCGGCGAGCTCGTCGAGCTCCCCCTCGCTCGTGCAATCGAGAGAGAACGAAATGGCCGGTGTGAATCCGAATGCGTGCTCGACGGGGCTGTCGATGCCCTTGATGGGCTGACCGGCGATCCGGAACTCCGCCCGCTTCACCTTGCCTTCGGTGCCCACCTCACCGGGTCCGTAGTGCTCGAGCGAGACGATCTCGGCGTCCGGAAAGACCGCGTAGAAGCGAATGGCCTCCTCGGCCTCTCCGGCGAACATCAGAAACGGCGTCAACGTCATGATCGACACTCCCTCCGAGCGATGAACTCACGGGCCCGGTGGGAGGCCGAGCGTAGCCCCGGGAGCGAGCCCGTGGGCGCTGGGGTCACGTTCGCCCCTGGAGAAGCGAACGTGACCCCAAGTACCGCTCAGCTGGCTGCGGTCACCGCGTACCACAGCCCGCCATTGAGGTTGATGTCGTTGCCGTTGTCCTGACCAGGAGCGGCGTCACCGACGTAGGTGTAGAGGGGATGCCCGTTGTAGGTGGCCTGCGTCATCCCGCCCGACCGCATGATCGTGCCCAGCCTGCCCGTCACCCCCGGGCCCGCCGTCGGGGTACCGGTCACCGGTGGCCAGTACAGCGCGCACGTCCCGTAGCACGTCGACCTGGTCGAGGAATCGGGAGCAAACCAGTAGAGCGTGAAGCCGCGAGCGTTGGTCAACAGCCTCGCCTGACGGATCGTCGTGACCTTCAGCAGTGCACCCGACGAGCTGGTGGACGTGTTGGTGCTCGTCGGCCCCGTGGCCGCCACCGAGACGCCCAGCACGGCAAGCGCCAATGCACTGAGCACGGCGACCGCCAACCGAGCGCTCGGTAGACCGGCCTGCAGCCGGTCCTGGAGCAGCCGGCCCTCGGGTGATGTCGCGGCGGCTTTGCTCGCCCCCGGCATGAGGGCGAGCAAAGCCAGTGCCGCGAACGCGGCAGCCTCGACGGTTCCTGCCACGATCCCAGCGGTCGTCCGGACCTCTCGGAACCCAAAGAGGCTGACCCGCAGCGACAGCAGGTACCCGCCCAGCGTCGAGAGCGCCACCAGGGCACCCGCGGCCGCAGCCAGCCGGCTCCCGGACACAAGAACGATCGCGGCCAGGGCGAACGCGACGATCACCTGAAAGAGGAACAGGCCCCCAATCGTCGGGATCGTCCGGTAGCCGGTCACGTAGAGGTCGAGGTGGATCGCCGCTGCCGTGGTCAAGAGCCCCGCTCCGACGACCCGCAGCACGAGCACTAGTCGCTGTTGGCGCGCCTCGTCCATGACAGTCCCTACGTACCTCGCCCCGCATTGGATCAATCGCAAGGAAGGCGCACTGCGCGCTCTTTACATGTTGACGCTGATCCCTGAGTTTGCCGCTCCCTCGGGCAGCGCTCGCCCGCGGCTCTCCTCGAACACCTCGATCACCTCTTCTTGAAGCTCGGGGGTCCGCTCGAGATCCGCCTCGATGGCGCCGAGGATCCCCGGCTGGCGACGGTTAACCAGGAATAGCCACCCCGCTCCGAATAGCATCCAGGCCACGAAGATGTAGGGGAAGATCCGAACCGGATAGGGCGGCAAGGGATAGAAGCTCCCGATCGTCGGCACCATGAGACATAGGACGGCCACGCAAGCCATCACCACCTGGCTGCGAAGGAGCTCGCCCCGCTTCTTCAGGTACATCGGCGCGGCCAACGTGATGAGGAAGTAGGCGAGCAGGAACCCGAAGGCGGCGAGGGTGCCGGCATCGCCGAAGGCGTTCAACGGGTTGGTGAAGATGGAAAGCACCGCCGGGACCGTAAAGATCACGACGATGTAGACCGTGATGGCGATGTGCGGCGTCCGGTTGGTGGTATGCGCCTTGCCCAGATGGCCCGAAAAAATACCGTGCCTGGCCATCGGGTAGATGATGCGAGACCCGGCGTTCAGACAGGAGAGCGTCAATGAGAAGAAGCTCACCATGGCACCGATCGAGACGGGAATTTTGAAGAAGCTCACCCCGTAAATCTCGGCCAACACGTTCAGCGGCGCCCCGATCGAACCGAAGGGAGTCGCGTAGTGACGGGTGCCGGAGACCTCGACGTAGCTCATGAACACCATGAACAATCCGGTGATGAGCAGACTCCATATCACCGCCCTGGGTACGTTCCTCATCGGATTCTTGGCCTCGCCGCCCAGCGCCGTAGCGCTCTCGAAACCGACGAGGCTGAAGATGCAGGCCACCACGGCCAGGCCCATGCCTCGCAGGTTGATGCCGCTGAGTGAGGTCTGGGCCGTATCGAGGTGAAAGCCGTGCTTGAACAGCACGATGAAGGCCAGCACCATGATGCATGTCACCGAGAGTCCCTCGAGCACCAGGGTCAAGATGGACGAAACCCTGATGTCCTTGTACGCGATCAGCCAGCACGCCGCAGCGCTGATGGCAAAGAAGATGATGGGATGGATCGATCCGTGGTAGCCGAGCGCCAACAGGAGCTGGCCGCAGAACACGGCGAAACCGCACAATCCGGCTACCGCAATGAAGAGGTAGGACCAGATGAGCGTCCACCCTGAAAACACTCCGGCGCTCGGCCCGAGCCCTCGGCCGGTGTAGGCGTACATCGATCCGGCCGAAGCCGAGCGCTTAGTGAACTGGTTGAGGCAGAAGACGACGAAGAGGAGCATCACCGTCCCGAAGGCATAGGCGAGCCACGTGCTCTGCCCTGCACTGGCAAAAGCCAGCGGGATGATGAGCACTGCCGTCATCGTGGGCGAGATCAAGGCGACGGATTGCGCGATCAGCGCCGGGAACCCGAGCGCGTTGGACCGCAGGCCCATCAACTTCTTCATGGATGGTTCGGAACTGGTGTTGCTCGTCACGGTCACGGTGCTACGACTCCTCGGTTGCCAGGGGGATGAAGCGGCTGCTGCGGCGCCCGTGGGTGCGAGCGCAGTATCGGGCGGCGATCAGTCGGGGAAGGACTGGTCTTCGAGAAGCAAGTCCTCGTAGAAGGCGCCGAACTTGCGCTCGGGATGGATGACGGCGATCTCGAGGACCCACAGATTGGGGCTGGGCTTGAAGTCCACGTCGGCCAGAGGACCGTCGTAGTGTGCCGAGTGCGGGTAGTCGGAGAGCCGATGACCCGACAAGTCCAGGTTGGGCTTCCACCCCAGGCGCTCGGTCCGCTCGACGGCGTAGGCGTAGAGCTGCCTGCCCGTGGTGCCCTCGGTGAACCACTTGTCGCGGACCTCGTTCCAGATTGTTCGCACCTCGAGCTTGGCCCGATGGTGGTCAGGGTCGTCGCCGACCACGAAGGTGTCACCGGCGTCTCCCTCGCAACCCTCGTACACCGGGCCGATGTCGACGAAGAAGATGTCGTCGGCGTCGAGGACCACGCCGGGCTCCGAACGCGCCATGAAGTCCTTGGTCGTGTTGGGTCCGAAGCGCACGATGATGTGGTGCCAGCCCCGTCGCATTCCGAGCTTGGACAGGGTGTCGCGAGCCATCGCTTTGGCGTCCTCCTCAACCATGCCGACCTCGACCTGGTCGGCGATGAGGCCCACCGCCTTGCGGGTGCGCACGCGCAGCTCCATCAGCCGGTCGAGCGAGAACGCCGATCCGGTCCCTTCCAACTCGGCAATCATCGTCATCGTCTACCTCCTATGCGTGACTCGTGGAACGGGTAACTCGTCGATGGAACTAGTGGAACGTGATCGACGAGGTGAAGAGTGGGTGTGCACGGAGCTCGCTCGGACCCTCGGCCGCCACCACGAGCACCTCGGTGGGCACGCCTTCCGCCCCAAGACGGTGGGCTCGCTCGGCGTCGAAGTGCACCGCGCTACGCGGCTCGAGAAGATGCACCTCGGGCCCGTACTCGAGCCGGAGTAGCCCAGCGATGACATCAGATCCACTCTTCGCCACGGTGGCGAGCCGGCGCCGGGGGCACCCGCCCGGGATCGATGGTGATGTACAGCGCCTCGAGCGCCGATGACCCCGGGAACCCGCTGCAGCCCGAGATGGTGAGCCCGTTCACCTGGCGGGTGGCCTCGCCTCGGGGGTAGACGGCCAGGGTCTGCCCGCCCGGGTGCTCTCCGAGGAGCGTGCCCACCGAGACCCCGAGCGCCCGGGACAGCGAGATCAGCGCCGCGACCGACGGTTGGCGATCCCCCGACTCGAGCCGCGAGAGGTGTGCGACGGAGAGGTCGGCCCGTTGGGCCAGCTGCTCGAGCGTGAACCCGCAGCGAGCCCGTTGCTCACGCAGCGTTTCGGCGAGGGAGGTGAGGACGGCATCAAGCTCCATGCGCCCGATTGTGCGGTGGACTTGCCTCAGAGGCAAGAACCTTTGCCAGAGTTCACACGGAGGCAACAGTGAGGAAACGAAGCTGACTCCTGTCAGCTACCGCCCAGCGGACTCGGTTCATTGCCGCCACTGAGTGCTCGTCACACCAGTGAAAAACCTCCGTCGGCAATGACGATCTGGCCCGTCACCCATCCCCCGGTCGGTGACCCGAGGAAGTGGACGACATCGGCGACCTCCCCGGGTGTGGCAATCCTGCCAAGCGGTGTCTTGGCGGTGATCTGACGGCGGAAAGCTTCGCGGTCGTTGCCCATCATGTTTTCGGTGGCGATATAGCCGGCTGCGACGCCGTTGACGGTGACGGCTTTGACCGCCAAGTCGATGGCCAGATAGCGCACGCACACCTCGAGGGCCGCCTTTGCCACGGCCATCGGGAAGTAGTTGGTACCCCGCTGGTTGAAGACTCGGCGGGTGGCCAGACTCAGGGTGCACACGACGTGGCCTCCAGAGGCGGGGAACATCTCGGCAAGCTCGCGCAGCAGAGCGAGGAGCGCCTTGGGCCCCACTGCCATGGCCCCGTCGAACAGCTCCTCGGGCATCTCGAGGGGCTGCGCTTGCGCCTGCAGGAAGGCGTTGTGGATCAAAACGTCCATGCGCCCGAGCGATCTGACGGCGTCGACCACGGCGTTCAAGCCAATCGGTGCGCCGACGTCAGCCTGCACCAACACGACCTCGGCGCCGCGATCGGTCGCGTCGTTCGCCACGACGTTGGCCGCCACGGTGTCGCGTGCGTAGTTCACGACAAGCGTCGTCCCCGGTTCGGCGTATCGGAGGGAAATCGCCCGTCCCCAACCCCGTGACCCACCCGTCACAACGACCACGCGATCCGCACCCATTCGACACCCACCTTCCCTGGTCTCCTGCAGGTTAGGTCGGTGGTGGGCCGGGTGGACCTGGCCACGTCGACCGGGCCACGTCCACCGGGCCACCGGCGCCCGGAGCGCCCCTCGCTTCATCAATATCTTGACAGACATATAACTTCTAGTGCATATTCGAGGGATGCCAGTCACCGCTTTCCAGGTGCTCGGTGAACCGAGTCGGCAGGCCATCCTCGAGCTCCTCCGGGATGGGGAGCGCCCCGTCGGCGACCTCGTCGCCCACCTACAGCTGAGCCAGCCGGCCGTCTCCAAGCATCTCCGGGTGCTGAAGGAGGCAGGGCTGGTAGAGGCCCGCGTCGACGCCCAACGCCGTCTGTACCACATCAGACCCGAGCCACTGGTCGAGCTCGACGACTGGTTGTCGCCCTACCGAGCGCTCTGGGCGTCGCACCTCGACCGCCTAGAGAACCACCTCGATCAAAGGAGGCAGCCATGACCGGCGCAACGCTCCTCACCGACGGTGCCCGACCGGCCGTACGTCTCGAGCGCCACCTTGCCGATCCCCCAGCGATCGTCTGGCGAGCCCTCACCGATCGCGACGAGCTTCGAGCGTGGTTCCCCTGCGACGTCGTGGTGGACGGCGGGCGCTGGGAGGTGGGCGCGCAGATCACCTTCGCCTTCCCGGCCGAGGTCATCGAGATGACACTCGCCGGCACGGTGCTCGCCGTCGACGAGCCCAGCGCGCTCAGCTTCAGCTGGGGCGAGGAGATCCTTCGGTTCGAACTGGCCCCCCAGGGCGGCGGGACCCGGTTGGTGCTCATCAACGAGCTCCCGCCATCCAATGCCGCCAGAAATGCTGCCGGATGGGACGCCTGCCTCGATCGTCTGCTCGGACTCGAGCCCGGGCCCGACGACTGGCAACCCCGATTCGCCGCGTACGCCCTCGCCTTCGAGCCAGCCGCCGGTCCCCAAGAAGGTCCTCCCGAGGGCTACAAGGGCGGCTGAGCCCACAACCGCCGCACCGTCACCTCCCAGTGACCCGACGTCGACGCCCCACCCGCTCGAGGGGCTCAGGCCCGGTTCGCTGTTTCCTCGAGCACCACAGTGGCCTCTTTGGGGGTCGGGATCGGAGGCCAACTCCGTCGCGTCTCTCCCGACATGAGCCGCACCGCCCCACGGCGCTGTGACACGGCGCGTGTGAGATGACGGCGATGCCTCGGGTCGACCGGCGCCTCGTCGCGCCGCTTGGGCAGGGCGCGGCTGATCGTTCACCCGAACGCCGAGGCGGGCACAAGAGCTGAGGCGTCACCGCCCGTCTCGGAGGCCAGGGCGTCCACCCGAGACCGTTGCTCGGCTCGTACGGGCCCCCCGAGCACCCACCGCAAGGGCGTGCGCAGGACCAACGCCGTGAAGAGCCCCGACAGCAGCAGCGTCATCGCAAAGGTGACCGCGACCGTTCCCGCCCACCCGAGGTGGGCGCCGAGCCCGGTGGTGCCGAGCGCCGAGCGCACCAGGTTGATGAACAGCACATGGCAGAAGAAGATGCCCCCCGTGAGGCTCGCGAGGTAGGTTGCCGACAGGGCCCAGACCCGGGGCCGGTCCTGAGTGGTGGTGGTAACAGTTCGCCGGTACCACCACCTCCAGGTGGCGCACTCGAGGCCCGCCACCGCCGCAGTGAACCAGAGAAAGGCGATGGGCTGGTAGAAGATCCGAGGCTCGTCCCGTCGTCGACCCGGTCCAGACCGCCACCAGATACCACAGCGTGGCAACAAGTCCGATCACGAGGGCGCCGCCGATGACCGGGCGATACCAACGCTCGACGAACCTTCGGACCTGGTCGAAATGGAGCGCCACCAAGATGCCGGCTACGAACTGTTCTTGATAGGTGAGCGGATCGCGTGCCCACGGCCAGATCGAGCCGAGCCAGCGGGTTGCGTCTCCGAGGGGGCCAAACCATTGGGTGTAGTGGAGGTCGGCGGCCAGGACGAGGGCGAACGCGCCGCTCACTGCCATGACCAGGACGTGGTGGCTGGTGGATTCTGAGCGCTCGCAGGAGGAGCGGGAACACCAGATAGAGCTGGAGCAGCACAACCACGAAGTAAAGCTGGTAGTAGCCGAAGACGAGCTCGTGCCACAGGAGCGAGCCGGCGTGGCCCCACGACCCGGCCACGGTAAGGAGCGTGAACCCCCAGTAGATCGCCGTCCACATGAGGTACGGAACCCCGAGCTGCACGTACCGGCGCCGCCAGAAGTCCGCGGTCGAGCGAGGTCGGGTGATCTGCGCGTAGGTGAGCACCAGCGCCGTGAGGAAGAAGAACGCCGTCCGGCTGAAGTGCAAGAGCATGACGAAGGCCCACGGCGTCACGTTTCCCGCGGTCACCGTCCAGAGCAACGAGTGCTGGAGCACCACCGCGCCGCAGGCGATCACCCGATACGAGTCGAACTGGCTGAGATACCTGCCAGAGCCGGCCGGCGCAGTGACCGGGCCCGTTCCGGGGGACACGGCGCGCTCGGAGGGCTCGATGGAGAGCTGGTCGGCCATCATGCGCCTCAGCAAACGGGCGCGGCGCGACGGCTCGAGATAATCCTCTTCAAGCCGGCCAACCTACGTGGTCGCCAAAGACCTTTCCAGCCGGGGTGCGTGTTGGGTGCTGGCGTGGGTCAGGCGCGAGCGGCCAACAGCGGCGCCATCCACGCCTCGACCTCGTCCGCCTGGGTGGGCAGCGCGCCGGACAGGACCCGGGGCCCCTCGGCGGTGATCAGGACGTCATCTTCGATCCTCACGCCAATGCCCCGGTAGCGCTCGGGCACCGTCAGATCGTCAGGCTGGAAGTAGCAACCCGGCTCGACGGTCAGCACCATGCCGGGCACCAGGTCAAGCTCGCGGTAGTCGTTGCGCGCGTTGGCGCAATCATGCACGTCGAGGCCGAGCATGTGGCTGGTTCCGTGCAAGGTGTAGCGGACGTGGAACCGGTGCTCGGGATCGAGCGCCTCGTCGAGCGAGCAGCGCAGAATGCCGCGCTCGACCAACCACCCGGCGATGACCCGCATGGCGGCCCGATGGGGTGCCATGAACGGGTTACCTGCAACGCATTGATCAAGCCCGGCCGCTGCGCCTGCCAGACGATCTGGTAGACCTCGCGCTGCACGCTCGAGAAGCGACCGCCCACCGGGATCGTGCGAGTCACGTCCGCCGTGTAGAGCTCGGGACCCTCGACTCCCGCGTCCAACAAGAGCAGATCGCCTGCACGCACCGGACCGTCGTTGCGAATCCAGTGGAGGGTGCACGCGTGATGTCCGCAAGCAGCGATCGTGTCATAGCCCACGTCGTTGCCCTCGGTGCGCGCCCGACGATTGAACGTGCCCTCCACCCAGCGCTCGCTGTGGTCCCGCGCGTCGGGCAGGGACCGCACGACGTCCTCGAAGCCCACCACGGTGGCATCGATCGCCTGCTCGAGACAGGAGATCTCATGGTCGTCCTTGACCAGTCGCAACTCCGACAAGGCCGAGAGGAGCTCAGCGTCTCGCTCGTCGTCGGGGTGCGTCAAGCCTTCGTCGACCGCTGGGTCGAAGCCTCGGACCACCCGTGCCGCCCCGTGGTCGGACGCCTCTTTCAACACCGCGGGCAGGTCGTCGAGCGGTGCGGTGCGAATGCCCAGGAGGACGCTGGTGTCCTCGAGGCCCATCCGGGGACCTACCCAGAGCTCGCCGTAGCGGCGGTCGGTAAAGAACCCTGGGGTCGAGCGGTCCGCCCGCGGAACGCCGTAGAGGGTGGCATCGCCCGCTGGGGCGATGACGAGCACCGCATCGGGTTCTTGGCAGCCGGTCAACCACGCGAAGTCGGTTCCCGCCCGGAAGCGGTAGTCGGTGTCGTTGGCCCTGACCTTCAGTCGACCCGTGGGGACCACCAGCCAGTCGCCCGGAAAGCGTGCCGCCAGCTCCGCACGTCGCCGGGCGTGAAAGGGTGCCGCCGGGGACGCTTCGTGGACCAGTCGGCGCGGCGGTGCCCAGGCCGTCGACATGAACTCCACCAGGGCCGGCGGCGTCACCGGCCTTTTCGGGGTGCCAGCCTCCTCGCTGGGTGCCCCGTCGGGCGGTTTGTCGGTCATCCACCCAGTCTGACACCGCCCGTGCCCGGTGTGGACCACGATCCTCGGTCCCAGATGCCTCGGCACCGACACCCCACGAGCCCCGACGCTCAGGCGACCTTCGGGAGTCGGGCCGCGGCTCGGCGCAGAACCAGGCCGAATCCGAATGGCAAGAGCGGGGCGCCCAGTCGCAAGCCAAGCCCCGGCTTCAGCGCGATGGTCCACGAAAGCAAGGTGCCGCTCCCTTCGTCGGTCAAACGGTAATCCTCCGCGAACGCCTTGGCCATCGGTGCGCTGGACTTGTCCACCCGAAACGCCCAGCGCTCGTCGTCGTCCCAGGCGAGGATGGTCTCGGTAAAGCGAACCCCGAACGAGCGGACGCTGCGGACGCTCCCCACGCCCTGGGGTGGCGGCGTCTCCCAGTGTCCGTCGCCACTGAACCCCGGGAACCAGCGCCCCAACTCGGCCGGATCGGCGGCCAGCGCGGCAAAAACCCCCCGGCGCGGCGCCGCTACGTGCGCGTGGCAGCGGACGAAATGCGGGGCCGTCTCGAAGAATGACAGATCGACGGGCTCGAGCACGGGCACGCCCGCATTCTACTGGGGTTGGATCAGGCTCCCCGTTGAGGGCAGACTGACGCTCTCGTGCTCAAGAGGACCGTCGCCACGACAGCTCCGACTCGCCGTCCGTATGCTTGCCCCACGACATCGACCCAGGAGATCCCTTGCCCAGTCGCATCAACCACGTCAAGCTGATCACGCCCCAACCCGAGCTCGTCGACGCTTTCCTCCGAGAGGTCTGCGATATTCCTGAGGGTTGGCCGCTCGGTTCCAACCCGCCCAGCGCCCTCCCGAACGACGCCCCCTTGGGCGATGGCGGGCATCTGTCGGGCACCGATCTCGCCGAGCGCAGGCGGGTCACCGGAGAACGTGGGTTCATCGCCGGGAATCCCGAGTCGCGGCAGTTCCAGATCCTCCAGGGCGACTCGTCGAGCTTCTGGGCGGTGTGCATCTCGACCCGGTACATCGAGGACGTCTACGAACGCTGCCAGGCACGCGGGGTGCCCTGCACCGATATCACCGTGGCCGACTGGAACGAGCGCGACAACATCCGGAACTTCTTCTGCATCGTCGGGGGCGTGATGTTCGAGGTGATCCGCGTCGAGCCCAAATCGGCCGGCTGACGACCCCTCGGGGCGCGGCGGCAACCCGATACCCTCGTCCACGCTATCCACCGCCCGAAGGGAACCCAATGCCCGCACCCACTCGCATCGCTGCGAGCGGCACCGTCGATGCCAGTCCCGCCGAGGTTTTCCGTATCGTCACCGACCCGGCGATGCACGTTGCGATCGACGGATCGGGCATGCTGCAGGCCGCGCCCGATGCCCGGCGTCTCGAGAAGGTCGGCGACACCTTCGAGATGGACATGGACGCCACCGCGCTCGGGAACGCCACGATCGGCAAGTACCAGGTCCTCAACACCGTGACGAAGATCGAGTCCGACCAACTGCTCGAGTGGAGCGTCGGTAGCAACGAACGCGGTGGCTTCGGCCACGTCTACGGGTGGGAGATCGCGTCCGATGGTGCCGGGGAGACGACGGTGACCAACTACTACGACTGGAGCGCGGTCGACGAGAAGCGGCGCGACCGATTCCCCATCATCCCGGCCGCGATGCTCGAGAAGTCCGTCCAGAACCTCGCCGCGTTGGTGACCCAGGAATAGCCCGAGCCGCTCTGAACCTTTGGGAGCAGCGAGATCGTCGCTGCTCGGCGGGCTTCGCTGCCCGCGTGGCAGAGCGGGTTACGCGCCTGCGCTCGCCCCGTCTAATGAGCCGTCGGTCTCAGCGGCGGCGGCATCGCCGAGGTATTGGTTCAGTACCTCGGGTCCCGCCCCGTCGGCGGGACCGCTCCACCCCACCGATCCACGGGTCAGGATCACGCAGGTATCGGCAAAGGCCAACGCCCGGTGGATGAACTGCTCGATGAGCACGATGGTGATCCCGTTGCTCCGTGCTCGTTCGAGGCTCTGGAACACTTGGTCGACCATGAGTGGGGCCAGGCCGAGTGACATCTCGTCGGCGATGATCAGCTGGGGGTTGACCGACAGCGCTCGGGCCATCGCCAGCATCTGCTGCTCGCCACCCGAGAGGCTTCCGGCCCGCTGCGCTTCGCGGGCGCCCAGCACGGGAAACAGCTCGATCGCCCGGTCGATGGCAGCCTGCCGGGTGGACCGCCCGGACAGCTGGCGTGTCGCCATCCGCAAGTTGTCGACCACGGACAGCCCCGGAAAGATGCCCCGGCCTTCGGGAATGTACGTCAGCCCGGCTTGGCGCACTCGGTGCGCGGGCCAGCCGGTGATGTCCTGACCGTTGAACCGGACGTGGCCCGAGGTCACCGGCACCAATCCCGACACCGAGCGGCCGAAGGTGCTCTTCCCCGCGCCGTTCGGACCCAGTACCGCCAGCACGTGCCCTGCCTCGACGCCCAGGTCGACCCCGAACAGCGCCTGGGAGAGCCCGTAGCTCACGTGGAGGTCCTTGACGATCAGCTCAGCTCCGCCGCTCATGACTGGTGCTCGTCGTGCTGGGCGATGTCGCTGCGAGCGGTCACCTCCTCGTCACCCAGGTAGGCGGCCCGGACTTGTGGATCGTTGCGGATCATGTCGGGCGTGCCCTGCGCGATGAGCACCCCGAAGTCCAGAACGTAGATGTAGCTCGAGAGGCTCAACACCATCCCAACGTCGTGCTCGACGAGAAGTAGGGAAACGTTCTCCTCGGCCACGGTCCGGCGGAGCGCTGCTGCCAACCGCTCGGCTTCGTGGATGTCGAGTCCCGACAGCGGCTCGTCCATCAAGACGAGCAGCGGCGATGCGGCGAGCGCTCGCCCCACCTCGAGCAGCCGGCTGGTGCCCAGCGGAAGGGCGTTGGCCAGCTGATTGGCGACAGGAGTGAGCTCGAACAACTCAAGCAGCGAATCGACCCGCTCGTTCTCGGGCTGGCCCGGCCGGCGCAGACTGGCTGCGGTGAAGACGTCCTTCCACAACCGCTCGGGAGAGTGGCGTACCCGATAGGCGAGCACCAGGTGCTCGCGGACGGTCAGTCCCATGAACAGCTCGGGCTGTTGGAAGGTCCTCGCCAGACCAAGACGGGCCCTGGCCTGGGCCGACGCGGTCGTCACATCGCGGTCCACCAAACGCACTCGCCCGGCGTTGGGCTTGAGCAGCCCGGAAAGGACCCCGAAGAGCGTGCTCTTGCCCGCGCCGTTGGGACCGACCAGCCCGATGATCGCGCCCTTAGGCACGTTGACGCTCACTTCAGACAGGGCGCGCAACCCGCCGAACCGCACGGTCACGTCGCTCGCGGACAGCAATGAGTCGCCCCCGATCTCGTCCTGCCGTACCACCGTCTCCGTGATCGTCATCGTCACTCCTCGATCCGACCGAGGCTCTGGGGCACTCGGGTATCCACCCCCAACACCATCAGCTCTTGCGTGCGCCTACCCCCCGGACAGGCCATGGACCGGTTCGCGGGTCGGCAGCCCGTCAAGCACCGTTTCGGGCGGAAGCAGCTCCGCGGCGGCTGGCTTGTGCTTTCGGGTCATCACGGCCAGATAGCCGATGCCGAAGTTGAGCACCACGAAGGTGATCGCGATCCAGAGCCACCACAGGTCCTTGACAGCGACGATGAGCGCGATGAACACCAGGCCGTAGGCCGCGGCACCGATTTTGATCGCCTGGTAGAGCGACTCGTTCACGGTCCGCACGCCGGTCATGATCCCCCGGAACTGGCGGGCCTGCATGGTGAGCGTTCCTTCGGGGAACTTCACGATAGCGATGGCGCCCAAACCGAAGAGGATCGGGACGAAGTTGCCGAAGGACTTGGGCAGGTACACCAAGGCCAGGCCGGCAAACAGGGTGGACGCCAGGCCGGCAAACAGCGCGGCCGTGTTCGAACGGATTCCGTTGAGGACAAGCACGGTGAGCCAGACCTCGGCACCGAGGGTGGCGTAGTTGCTCGGAAGGGCCACCCCCAAGGTGATCGCCAGCAGCCCACCGCCGATACCGGCCACGAACGCCGCCAGGGCGGCGACGAGCAGCTTCATCTGCAGCACGTTGATGCCGATGGTCCGTGATCCCGCACTGGAGAACCGCACCGCGGTGAGACCAAGCCCCGTCGTAGATCGCCGCAAGTTGATGATCACGACGCAGACCAACCCGAACACCACGATGCCCATATACACCAAGGTTCGACCAGTGCCGGCGAAGTGGGGGGGATTGACGCTGACACCTAGCCCGTTGTTGTTGAAGATCTGGCGGGTGAAGACGAGGTTGTCCACCAGCAGACCGAAGGTGAGGGTGGTCAAGGCGACGTACAAGTCGCCCATGCGGATGGTCAACAACCCGATAAGCACGCCGAACGGCACCGCCACGAACCCACCGATCAGCACGGTCAGCAGAATCGGTAGGTGATGATCCGCCGCGAGTAGTGCCGCGGCCATCCCTCCGGCGCCCGCAAAGGCGCCCTGGCACAGCCAGATCATCCCGCCCTCGCCGACCACCAGGGTGAAGGACAGGAAAATCACGCCGTAGGCGACGCCCTGGGCCAACAGGCCAATCCAAAAACCATGGAGGAGCAACGGAAATACCAACAACGCCGCAAACGCGAAGGCCGATGGTCGCCAACTCAGCGCATTGGCCGCCCCGGCGCTGCTCACGTTCTGTGACTCGCTTCCCTGTGGGCGGATGGCCCGGTCGAGCGCTCCACCGACGCCCTCCTCCTCGTTCACCCGTCCGCCGGTCAGGGTGTAGTAGACGAGGAAGACGACGATCACGATGAACGGGATGCCCGTGATCAAGTCGGCCGTGTACGTGCTCGACGCGGGCAGGAAGTACTGCACCAGCGCGCTGGCGATACCCATACCCAGCCCGACTCCGGCAGCGATAGGCATACTTCGCAGCTTGGCGGCGATCACCGCAGCGAAGGCGGTCACCATCAGCAAGGACATGTCACCGGCGTCGAGGCCGATGATGGGGGCCACGAGAACCCCAGCCAAGCCGGCCAGCGTGCTACTGACGACCCACACCGCGGTCGACATGGTGGCGGGGTTGGTGCCCGACAGCGACGTCATCGCGGGCGAGTCCACCAGCGCTCGGACCTGCAGACCGACATCGGTGTACCGCAGCACGACGAACCCCGCCACAAGGAGCGCCACCACGCACGCATAGACGATGACCTGATCCATCGTGACCGGAACACCGAGGAAACGGAACACTCGCACCGGTTGGGGGGCAAGACCGGGTGCACTGAGGATGGTCTGGTTCCCAAAGATCACCGTGTCCGCCGGTGGCAGGGCCACCGAGATGCCAATGGTCGCCATCACCTTCACAAGGGTCGAGGAGAGGCGCAGATACCGGAAGATCGTGAAGTACAAAAAGAGGCCGAGCGCCGGCCCGAGCCCGAGGATGGCTAGCAACGCCGAAGGGACGATGGGCCAGGTGTGCTCCGTGTTCAAGAAGTAGTAGAAGCGCGCCACCGTGTAGGCAATCGACCCAAAGGCGAAGTTGAGGACGCCTGCGGACGTGTAGGTGATCACCAATCCGCTCGCGCAGATCGCGTAGATCCCGCCCAACACGAGCCCGGCGACTATGTATTGCAGCATCGTCCCCCCCTTCCGGCTTGTACGCCAACATGGCAATCCGGCCGCACCGGCCGTCCGCCGCCGTCACCCCGGCACGGTCGTGCTGCTGGTCGCCATGCCGGGCCACCCCGCATGGCAGCATGCCACAACCATCTCATCATCTCAGATCGGTCCATTGCCGTGCGCAGACTTCCGTTGCGGTCTGTCGGCGAAGGAGGTTCGAAGCCTGGCCGACACGTGCATCCACCACAAGTACTGGACCGGCGCTCCAACGGTCAACTTCAGGTCCTCGATCGGGGAGCAACGGCCGCGAGGCCACATCGTCGGCGCGGCGGTCGACGAACGGCCGCGCCGACCACCGCCCCGACACGTCGATCTCGCAACACTCCCCCCCTCATCATCGTCCCCGTGGCTGACAGTGCTCCGAGCCATCGGCCACTGGAACAGCGCTAGCGTAATCCGTTCGCAATGAGTTGTCCATCGATTTCAGCCCAGCTCCGCCGGGCCCGGGTCAGGGGCTGACCGCGCCGCTCTCCGGTCCGTCTGCGCCATCGAGGTCCGTCGGCGCCATCGAGGCTTGGTGACCTCAAGCACCAATTGGGCTCCGGACAATTACATAGGTGCGTCCGTCCGTCCGGTACATCGGTGCGTCGGCAACCGCTATCGGTTTATGAGCAACTTCGGCCTCGGCTGCATCGAGCACATCGAGGGTGACGCGGTCCGCCGCCTCTAGCCCGCGGTCATCAGCATCGCCCCGGAGAACGGCCCGACGGCATTGGCCCATACGCCAACCTCGGCTCGAGGCACTTGGCGCTCCCCGCACTCACCGCGCAACTGACGGATCGACTCGATGCAGAAGTTGGCACCGTGCCGGCGGCCCACGTTGCATGCGCCCCCATCGGTATTGACCGGAATGCGACCACCCAGCCTCGTGTTGCCCGCCTCGACGAAGGGGCCCGACTCCCCCAGCTCGCAGAAACCCAAAGCCTCGAGCCATTGGAAGACGATGATCGTGAAGCCGTCGTAGAGTTGCGCGCAATCGACGTCGGCCGGCTTGAGGTCGGTGCGCCGCCACAGCGCCGCCGCGTCGTGGAACGGGGAGTTGCGGTTGATGTCGTCGAGGTTCTCGAAGGTCACGTACTTGACGGACGAGTAGGCCATCGCCTCGACGAATACCGGTGCTGGACGAGCGTCCGCGGCCCGGTCACCAGCCGTGAAGATCACCGCCGACGCGGAATCCACCGGGTAGTCGCAGTCGAGCAGGCGAACCGGCTTGGCGACGTAGCGGGCACCCAAGTACTCCTCGACGCTGAGAGGCTCCCGGAAGATGGCATCCTCGTTCAGCGAGGCGTGATATCGCTGCGCCACCACGTGGGCGCCGAATTGCTCCTCGGTCGTTCCGTAGAGGTCCATATGACGCTGGGCCGGCAACGCGGCGATAGAGAACACCGGCGATACCGAACCGAAGGGCGCGGTGAACTGGGCATCGCCACTCACGGTCATCGGACCGGCCTTGGCCGAGGTCGACAGCTCCTCGCTCGAGCTCAGGCGTTGGTTGATGATCCTGAGGGTCAGAACCGTGTGGGCCATGCCGGCCCGGATGGCGGTAACAGCCTGGACGGCCGGCCCGATGTACGCGGGTCCAGCAGTGCTGTACCAGTTGAGGTCCTTGATGCCGAGCATGTAGGCGAGGTCCATCGGGTCGACCGTGTCGAGTCCGGCGGGAGCCGGCCCGGCGACACCCCACAAGAGCGAGATGCCGTCGATGTCCGCGGGCCCAAGGCCCGCGTCGTCCATGGCTGCTTTCGCTGCTTGGATGGCCAGCTGCCAGGACGTGAGACCAGTCTTGCGGCCGGTTGTCGAGTAGCCGACGCCGACGGCGGCGACTCGGTCGTTGAGGATCATGGTCGTCCTTTCGTGCACCCGAACCCGAATCGGGGCTGCTTCCAAACTGCGCTCGGTGGCGTGGCCACTGGCGCCAGCGCTGCGGCTCCCGATCGGCGCGTCACGACGGAGTGAAGAGCGGAAGGGTCAAGCCCGGTGCCACCTCGGAGAAGACCACCACGAGCGCGAGTCCCGCTCTGAGGTCTGCCTCGGCGCAGTCGACGACGTTGGTCGTGAGCCGTAGTCCCGGTTCCTCTTCGAGCTCGACCACGGCGAGCACGTAGGGGATACGGTCGACGTAGTACGGGTGGAACGCCTGCATGACGACGGTGAAGCTGTACAGCATCGCTCGCCCCGAGACTTCCTCCGGGGCAAGATCCATCGCCTGGCACCGATCGCAGATCGGCCGGGGATAGTGCACGAAATGACCGCAGCTCTTGCAGCGCAAGATCAGGAGTCGGTGCTCGTTCACGCCGTTCCAGAAGAACTCCGTGAGCGGACCGGGGAGGGGAATCGGCGGAGTGGAGGCCGCGGAGAGGCCGCTCGTGGTCGCCACGTTCGTCACCTACAAACCCCCCGACGTCAGAGAGGCACCGCCGGAGCGGGCGACGTCTCGGCTCGAGACACTAGCCCGAGCGCGGGGGCTCTCAGTCGGTCAGCTCGATGGCCCGTTCGGGACAGTTCTGCTCGCCGATCCGAGCCTTCGCCTCGAGCTCCGGAGGCACGATCACCAGCTTCACCACGCTGTAGCCACCGTCGTCGGAGTCGAACACCTCGGGCGCCAGGGTGTAGCAACGACCGTGGCCGCTACAACGTGAGGTGTCCACGGTAACTCTCATCTGCCGAACTCCATGGGGTACCCCCTCTCCGTGACCGAAGCATCATACCCGCGGCTGGCCAGCTGACGCGGCCCGACTCGGCTGTGCGTCTTCCTTGAGAGTGGGATTTGAAGTGCGGTTTTCCTATTAGGTTGAGGTGCGATTTACGGTGCGATTTCGCCCGGATTTCTGTGAAACGACCGCGAGGGGGACACTGATGACCGCCACCGGGACACGGCGATGAAGCCCGCTCCCTTCACCTACCATCGCCCCGAGACGCTCGGAGAGGCCCTTGGCCTCCTCACCGAGCACGGTGAGGAGGCCAAGGTGCTCGCAGGCGGCCAGAGCCTGGTGCCCATGCTCGCCTTGCGATTGACCCGTTTCGAACACCTGATCGACCTGAACGCGCTCGACGAGCTCACCGGTGTGCGCGACGACGGCCAGTGGCTTACCTTGGGCGCCATGACCCGCCACCGAGTGGTGTGCGAGGACGCCGAGGTTGGCTCGGGCGTGCCGTTGCTGGCGGCAGCGACGCGCCAGGTCGGGCATTTCCAGATCCGCAATCGGGGCACGATCGGTGGAGCGCTCGCCCACGCCGACCCCGCCGCCGAGCAGCCGGCGGTCGCGCTGGCGCTCGATGCCGTCATGGAGATGGCCTCGCCACGGGGCGCTCGCCAGGTGCCCGCGGCCGACTTCTTCCTCGGCACCTGGGCGACGGCTCTCGAACCCGATGAGGTGCTGACCGCCGTCCGCTTCGAGCGCTGGGGCCCCCGCAGCGGCGTCGCGGTCGAGGAGCTGGCCCGTCGCCACGGCGATTTCGCCCTCGTCGGCGTGGTCTGCGCGCTGACGCTCGGCGAGACCGGGGTGCAGCGGTGCGCGCTCGGGCTGTTCGGCATCGGCCCGACTCCCGTGCGCGCGCTCGAGGCAGAGGCCGCCCTCGTCGCCGGGGCGTCGGTCGAGGAGGCCGCCCGCCTCGCACTCGAGGGCATCGAGCCGCCCGAGGACCTGCACGCGCCCGGCAGCTACCGGCGCCAGGTGGCCAGGGTGCTGGTCCGACGGGCCATCGAGTCCGCCCGGGCCGACGCCGTCTCCGACCAGAAGAATACGGGAACCACGACGAGCACGGAGGCCATCGGTGCCTGAGGGGCCTATCGAGCTCATCGTCAACGGTCAGCGCCATCGCGTCGTGGTCGAGGACCGCACGACCTTGGGCGACGCGTTGCGTGACCAGTGCCACCTGACGGGCACCCATCTGGCGTGCGAGCACGGAGTGTGCGGAGCGTGCACTGTGCTGGTCGACGGCCAGGCCGTGCGATCGTGCCTGATGTTCGCCGTCCAGGTGAACGGGGCCGAGGTAACCACCATCGAGGGGCTCAGCCCGGCCGACGGGACCCTGTCGCCGATCCAAGCTGCATTCCGTGACGCGCACGGCCTCCAGTGCGGGTTCTGCACGCCCGGCTTCATCGTCTCGTTGCGCGCGTTTTTGGCCGACCATCCAACCCCGAGCGAGGAAGAGGTGCGTGACGCGCTCACCGGCAACCTCTGCCGCTGCACCGGCTACCAGGGCATCGTGCGCGCCGCGCGCAGGGCAGCCGGCCTGCTCGACACCTCGAGCACCTCGCCCCACCGCGCGCCGGGCCCCCTCGAGAAGGAGACGCCGTGACGAGCACGCAGGACTCACCGAGAGCACCCGGAACCGCACCTGGACAGGACACGCCCGCAGCACGCTTTGTTGGCCAATCGGTCAAGCGCCGGGAGGATCCGAGGCTGCTGGCGGGGCGGGGGCGCTACGCCGACGACGTGACCCTGCCCGGCCAGCTGCACATCGCCTTCTTGCGCAGTGACGTTGCGGCGGGCCAGATCCACCGCATCGACACCACCGAGGCGAAGGCGGCTGAGGGCGTGGCGGCCGTGCTCACTGGGGTGGACCTCAACGGAATCTCAGGCCCGTTGTGGACTACCACCAACGGCCCACCGGCCTTCGGTCCGCCGATGCACCCGCTGGCGGGCGGCGACGTCCGTTTCGTCGGCGATCCCATCGCCCTGGTCGTCGCTTCGAGCCGCGCCCTGGCCGAGGACGCCTGTGAGCTCATCGACGTCGACATCGAGCCCACGCCCGCCGTGTCGACATTCGAGCAGGCCATGGCGCCGGGCGCGCCCCTCGTGCACCCCGAGCTCTCGACCAACGTGCTCGAGGCCCCTCGCCCGCCCGACCCGGCACTCGACGCGGTGCTCGAGGGAGCGGCCCACGTGTTCACCGCCACCTTCGCGATGACACGCACCACCAACGTGCCCATGGAAGGCCGGGGCCTTGTCGCCTCGTGGGACCCCTACGCGGCAGAGCTGCGGGTGTGGCCCTCCACCCAAAGCCCGCACGAGATCAAAGCCTTCGCCGGCCGGGTCCTTGGAATCGGGGCAAACCAGATTCGCGTCGAGATGGGCGATGTGGGCGGTGCGTTCGGCCAGAAGATGTACCCGACGCGCGAGGAGGCCGCGGTGCTGCTCGCCGCCAAGGCGGTCGGGCGACCGGTCAAGTGGATCGAGGACCGCCGCGAGAACCTCATCGCCGCCAACCAGGCTCGTCACGACATCGCTACCGTCACCATGGCCCTCGACGTCGACGCGCAGTTCTTGGCCGCGCTGGTCGATTTGCGCCAGGGGGTGGGGGCGTATCCGGCCGGTGGTGGGATCAGCGCCGGGGCCGGTTTCGTCGCCCTGCTCTTCAGCGGTCCCTATCGGATCGCGCACACGGGATTCTCGGCCCGCACCATCGTGACCAACACCTGCGGGCAGGCACCCTTTCGTGGGCCCTGGGCGATCGAGACGATCGCCCGTGAGCAGATGGTCGATGCGGTGGCCGCCCAGCTGGGGCTCGACCCCCTCGAGCTACGCCGGCGTAACGTGCTGCACCAGTCCGACCTACCCTTCACGCTGCCGAGCGGGATGGTCTATGACATCGTGACCCCCGAAGAGAACCTCCTCCAGGCCACCGACATGCTCGACTGGGCAGCCTTCCGGGCTGAGCAGGCAGCGGCACGCGCCGCGGGTCGCTACCTCGGGGTAGGGCTCAGCTTGTGTATCGAGCCCTCAGCGGTGGGTATGGGCGCCTGGGCGACCGAGCAAGCCATCGTACGCATCGACGTGTCAGGCAAGGTCGAGGTCCTCATGGGCACCGGCAGTCACGGGCACAGCCTCGAGACGACCATCCCCCAGGTGGTGGCCGACCACCTGGGCTGTGCTCTCGACGATGTCGTTCTACGTCAGGGCGGGGACACTCCCTATGGGCCCGGCACCGGCGGGAGCCGCAGCGCGGTGATCGCCGGTGGTGCCGCCCAGGGCGCGGCCACCACCTTGCGGCACAAGGTCGTCTCCGTCGCCGCGCACCTGCTCGAGGCCGCCGCCAGGCGACCTCGAGGTGGCCGACTCGATGGTCTTCGTCCGCGGTACGCCCACCAAAGGATTGAGTTTCGCCGAGGTGGCCGCCACCGCCTATCTGAACGCCGCGGCGTTGCCCGCGGGAGTCGAACCGGGGCTCGAGGCGTCCAGCCGTTTTGCCCCACCGTCGCCCTTCACCTGGTCCAACGCCTGTCACCTCTGCGTGTGCGAGGTAGACGCCGAGACCGGCGTCGTCACGTTGTTGCGCTACATCGTGAGCGAGGACTGCGGGGTCATGATCAACCCGATGGTGGTCGAGGGCCAGATCGCTGGTGGTGTGGTCCAGGGTATTGGCGGGGCCCTCTATGAGGAGATGGCCTACGACGACGACGCCAATCCGCTGGCGACCACCTTCGTCGACTACCTCATCCCGACCGCGGCCGAGGTGCCAGACCTCGAGTACGGACACATCGAGACGCCGTCCAACAGTCTGGGCGGGTACAAGGGCATGGGCGAGGGCGGCGCCATCGCCTCCCCCGCTGCCGTCGCCAACGCGGTGAACGACGCCCTGGCCCCCTTCGGCGCCTCGGTCACCCAGTTCCCTATCACCCCGCCTCGGGTGCTCGCCGCCATCCGAGGCGCCCGTTGAGCTTGCCGGCGCCGCGCGGCACACTTGGGATCCCCCCAAAGGACGACGCCATGGACTCGACCCAGACGGCGATCGAAACGGATGCGATCGGGGCAGACGACGATCCGCTCATCATCCTGATCGCAGGCACCGCCGGATGCGGAAAGACCACCTTGGCCAACCGGTTGGCCGCACACTTCGACCTCGATCACCGCATCGGGACCGGTTTCATACGAGCGGTGCTGCAAAGCCAAACCAGCGCGACCGACGAACCGGATCTCTTCCTGCGCTCCTACGAGGCGGGCGACGCGGTGGCCCATGTCCAGGCCCAAGCGCGCCGGCTCCGTCCTGCGGTGTGGTCGTGCATCGAGCGAGCGAGGGCCGAAGGGACCTCGCTCGTCGTCGAAGGCACGCACCTTGTCCCCGAGCTCTACTACGACATTGGCGCCCGATTCGTCGTGCTCGCGACGCCAGAGTTCGCTGAGCATCAGCGGAGGCTCCTCGGGCACCGCCATACGCGCCGAACGGTCAGCGTCGACGACGTCGCGGGGGCCCGCGAGATCGGGCTCTTCTACGAGCGCGAAGCGGGTCGCTGGGGCGTGCAGACGTTGCGCTATGCCGACAACTTCGACGAAGTGGCCGGGGCTCTTGGGCTCACCATTCGGGCAGGCAACGGAGCGCTCCCAAACCAGGCACCATTCTCCGCCCGGTGAGTATCGAACTGATCAGGCCGCCCCGTCGTCCGCCCAGTCGAGCCAGGCGTTGAGTGCTCTTTGCGCTTTTGATGTGAGATGAGTGGGTGGCTGGGCAATGGGATCTTCGACGATGGCACCCGTGTGGTCGGCCAACCAGAGATGGTGATGCGATCCCTGCCCTACAGGACCGCGCACCTCGTAACGATCACGCGTGTAGTCCAAGGCATGATCTTCTTGTTCCACAGTGTCTTCGATAATCATGATGACGCTGAAGGCTGCCTCGTCGATCAAAACCAGCTGCGGGGCGGTCAACATCCAACCGTCGCGCTCGATCGGCGAGCGTTCGTCGTCACTCACTGACCGCAATCTAGGAGAGCGACACGTCCCACGGGTGGACCCAAGTCCCATCCGCCGGCCTACTCTTGTGCTTGTCCGCGCGGGTTGTCCGGCGCGGTGGGTTGCGTGGTCTGCTCCTCAGCGCTCCGTACCAGATCCGACGGGCCTTCGACCCGATCATCTCCAACCACAATTGCGGCTCGGAACGAAGAATCCGATGGCACGCCGGACACAAGGCGATCGTGCGCTTCCCGCCGCGCCTACTCCCCTCCACCACGCCGACACGGTGCTTGGGACGAGCGAAGCGCTCGGCACGCACCGTGCAACCCAGCAGCCGAGCTTGGCAAAGGCGCACCCCTCCCATCGCGAAGCCCGGACTCTGGTCCAATGCGCTGGCCTCGCGTCGGGCGAACCAAAACCATCCGATCACCCTCATAGCGGCGTCCTCCCTGAGCGTGAGCTACGCGGCACCCCGACGGTCCCCGCCCCCGCGGGTTCCTCGTCGGGTCGAACCTCGGGGCCGAGCAGCGACAGCAACGGGACTCGCAACTCGCGGGCCAGTGCTCGTATCAGCCGAGCGCTCGCCTCGCGCCGCCCCGCTTCGACGTTGGTCAGATGGCTTGGGGTGCACTCCACGGCCTTGGCCAGATCGACGAGCCGAACCTCGCGGTCCCGCCGAATGCCCGGAGCGCCTCGGGATTGATCCGCACTGTGTGATCCTAGCTATTTCTAGCAAGTCTCGTCAAACCTCGGCGCATTAGCGCGCTATTTTGGGTGAATTGTGGAAGAGTGGAGCTAGAATAATTGCTGAACCTTGCTGGGATAGGCTAGACCCTTTCTGGAATTTGCTGGGAGGGTGTGATCGTGTCCACAGAACAGGGGCGCCGCCGCTTGCAGCGGTACCTCGCTGACGAGGTCGATCGGCGGGGGAGAACGTGGGCCGCTCTCGGTGTCGAGATCGGCGACAACCGGAGCGCGTCGACGATCAGGAGCTACGTCCAGGCTGGCGTCGCCACCCGACCCCAACGCTCAACGCTTGCCATGATCGACCGGCTGCTCGGATGGGAGTCCGGAAGTGCACGCACCGTCCTAGAGGGCGGCGAGCCTCACCTCCGACTGGTGGGCGATGACTCGGCGGGCCTCCCGCCGATGACTGCTGAGGGAGACCCCTCGGAACCCCACGGGACGGACGAAACGCTTCCGGCCCTGTCCGGGGCCAAATGGGAGCGACTGAGCGCCGAGCAGCAGCGAGCCGTACTGGGCGTGATCGACTCGATGCTCGAGGGCAGCTGATCGCCTCGATGCTCGGAGGGCAGCTCAGGCGGCGTACTCGAGGGCATGTCCAACTGCGTTGTCTGACCCACTCCGTACGCTTGGTCTATGCCAGCGTGGAATCCCTGGACCGAGCTGAGGGCCCGACCACAGATCGTGATGATGATCCGTCCGCTGCCCGGATCGGTGGACGGCGTTTACCATGCGCGCGGCTCGAGACGGGTCATCGTGCTGGCCGCGTCGCTCGGGCGACGAGAACGCAACGCCACCCTCGCGCACGAGCTGGTCCACGACGAACGTGGTGGCGGAGCCGCCTACCAGGGGCAACCGGCCACCTGGGACCCCGTCGTCGCCCGCGACGAGCACCAGGTCGACGACGAAGTGGCCCGACGTCTGGTTCCCGCAACTGAGCTGGCACGGCTCTGGCGCCAGGCTCGGACGGTGGACGGCTGCCTAAGCCCCTTGGACGTGGCAAGCGCGTTCGACGTGCCGGTGGCCGTGGCCACACGCGCCTTACAAGTGCGGCGCCCTGCTCAGCGTCCCGCCGCCCTCGAGCAATGACAGGCTGGTTCCATGTGCAACACTGTGAACCCTCGGTGGGCGTAGCTCAGCAGGTTAGAGCGCCAGGTTGTGGCCCTGGAGGCCGGGGGTTCAAGTCCCCTCGCTCACCCCAATTGCGATGTCGCGGGGAGATCCCGGACACGGTCAAAAGACACATGGCGGAGACCCCCAATCGTCGTTCCCCGACGGGCCCTGCCGGCGGTCAGAAGCCCCGCCCCAGCGCGTCGACCAACCCCAGCGTGAGACCCCGGTTCGACGCCGGGGCCGGTGGGCCCGACAATGGTGTCGTGGCTAGCGGCGCGCACCAGACTCCCGGGGGCGCCCAGCAGCGCCAGCACATCCTCAACACCGCCCTCTCGCTCATGGCACAGCGGGGTGTCGACGGCACGAGTATGAGGGAACTGGCCGCTGCCGCCGGCCTCAACGTGGCCTCCCTGTACCACTACTTCCCCTCCAAGCGGGACCTGCTCGTCGCCGTACTCGCCGAGCAGGGTTTCATCGACGAAGTCACCGCCACCCCCAGACCGTCGCTCACCCGCGACCCGGCTAATCAGCTCGCCGATCTCCTCGACGACATGCTCCAGTCGATGCTCGAGGTGGAGGACTTCATCCGCCTGATGCTGGGCGAGGTGATCCGCGGCGAGGAGACAGCCAACGCGGTAGGCGAGGATCTGTTTAGCGCCACCCAGGAATCGCTCGAGCGATGGCTGATGGATTCCCAGCCCGCCATGACCGTCAATGCGGGAGCCCCCGCGGTCGCCCGCGTGCTGCGCGCCATGCTGATCGGAATCTTCTTCGAGCACGTGGCGGGCGTGCTTGACGATGACGGGGATCCCGCAGCAGCGTTCCGCAAGCGCGCCGAAGAGGCGGCTGACGTTCTACGCGCTCGACCGTGAGCGGACCTGCACCCGCGCCAGGCCACGACCGGACGTGAGCGGGGGACTCGCACCAAGCGCGGCGAGCTGCCCGCAGGCGGCGTCGATCTCGGCTCCCCTGGTCATTCGGACTGTGGCGTTGACGCGAAGTGCGACCAGACGCGACCGGAACGCTCGCACATGGGCCGGGGTGCTCCCACGCACCGCGTAGCCCGGCGTCGGATTGAGGGGAATGAGGTTGACGTGTGCCCGCAGGGGCCGTACCAACGCCGCCAGCTCGTCTGCGTCGGACAATCGGTCGTTGACACCGTCGATCATCGCCCACTCGAACGAGAGGCGCCGCCCCGTCGCCTCCACGTAGCGGGCGCAGGCCTCCGTCAGCATCCCGAGCGGGTAGCGCTTGTTGATCGGGACCAGCGCGTCGCGCAACTCGTCGTTGGCTGCATGCAAGGACACCGCCAAATTGACGGGAAGCGACGCCGACGCCAAGCGATCGATGCCCGGAACGATCCCGACCGTCGAAAGGGTCAAGTGGCGGGCCGAGAACCCCAACTCGTGGTGCAGTCGCACCGCTGCCGCCCAGACCCGGTCGAAGTTGGCGAGCGGCTCACCCATTCCCATGAACACCACGTTGGTCACCGCGCGGGGTCGGGCCGCGCGGATGCCCGCCACCACCTGCTCGACAATCTCCCCTTCGCTCAGATGCCGGGTGAAGCCCTCCTGACCAGTGGCGCAGAACTGGCAGCCCATGGCGCAGCCCGCTTGCGTCGAGACACAGACGGTGGCACGGGTCGGGTACTCCATCAGCACCGTCTCGATTTGCGCCCCGTCGTGCAACGAGAAGAGCCACTTGGTCGTCTGGCCGTCATCGGCACTTCGTTGCGTCACTTGGGTCAGCGCTGGCGGGATCCCCACCTCGAGGCGATCCCGTAGCGCGCCCGGAAGGTCGGTCATCTCCCGGGGCCGCAGCGCCTTGCGGTGCAGACCGTCCCAAACCTGACGAGCTCGGTAGCTCGGTTCGCCGTCCAACAGGCGTTCGAGCGCGTCGCGCGTCAGGTCGTACGGACTGCTCGTCACAGGTCCGACACTAGGTGCCCGAGGGCCGCGCGGCCCCCGCGCCGGGCGGTGCGACGGTCATAGCGCCTGCTCGACGAACTGTCGCGCCCCGGTGTCGATGATCCAGTCGTGGGCGTAGCGGGCGACGGGCCACGCCACGAAGGCCACTGCGCGAAGCACCGGGGTGACCGGGGAGAGCCGGGAACGGACCCTTACCTCCGAGCCCGATCCCTCGGGCGCGATGGCGACGCTCGCCGTGCCGTGGACGTCCCCGCCGATCCTGACGTCGATCCGGCGGGGTGCGGACACCTCGACGAGGTCGACCGTGAAGCTCAGCTCGTAGGGAAGCGGGGGCTTGACCACGCACTGCCAAAGATCGCCGGAGCGGAGCCCCTGGGCGTCGAAGGCGCGCAGCCATGGCCACCAGCTGGGGTAGCGCTCGACGCCGCACATGGCCTCCCAGACGACCTCGGGCGGAGCGGGAAACCGATAGTGATGCTCGGATCGGAGCTGCACACCTCCAGCCTGGCCCAAGTGGACACCACCCCGGGCTCGGGCCGAGCGATGCCGGCCGACATGGCAGCGCTGGCCGGCAGACTTGCCCCCGAGCACGCTAGATGGGGCGGGCGTTAGCCACACGGGCACGAAACGGCTGCCTGGCATACTTGGCGCCAAGGGCCATGCCAACCCGAACGACAAACCGCTACGAGCTGGTCACCTGCGCCCTGTCGGGCCACGTGCTGGTGGGAACCGACGTCGAGACGATCTCGCTCGACGACCGCATGGTGGTCTTCGAGCACGGCGGGTGGCGTTGGCACCGGTGCCTGCGCTGCGACACCTGGCTGCCCCGAGCGGTGCCGACCGCGGCCGCTCGTGCTTCGATGCCGCCTCGCCAGCAGATCGAGCTGCCGGTTCGGGGTCCAGCACTGCGTGACCGCTACATCCTGCGCCTGATCGCCATCGAGCGCGCCATCCACGTAGTGGTGTTGAGCGGCCTCGCCGTTGCCATCTTCTTCTATTTGGGCCACCGGACCCGCCTGCAGCGCGACTACGTGCAGATCATGAACGCCCTGACCGGCGGATCGGGGGGTCCCGACGCGGTGAGTGGCTTCCTCGGCAAGTTCCGCCACCTCTTCGTGATCCAGAGCCCGACCCTGCACACGATCGGCTTCGCCGTTGTGGCCTACGCCGCGTTGGAGGCGACCGAGATGGTCGGCCTGTGGTTTGCACAGCGCTGGGCCGAGTACTTGACCTTCGTGGCCACCTTCGTGCTCATCCCTTTGGAGGTCTACGAGCTGACCGAGTCGGTCACGACGCTCAAGGCCCTCGCGTTCGCCCTCAACGTGGCCATCGCCGTGTACTTGCTCCTCGCCAAACGGCTCTTCGGGCTGCGCGGCGGGCATCGAGCCGACCAGGCGCGCAAAGAGGCGGCAAGCGGGTGGACCGGGTTGGAGGCAGCGTGGCCCGGCGACCACCCCGATCAATCCGATCAACTCGACTCGCCCGTTCACCCGGGACCCTCGGGCCCAGGCCCGGGCCCCAAGACTCCATCGGGAACCAACCCCGAGTCCGCCATCGAACGCGGCGTGCTCCGGGGGAGCAACGCCAGCCCCACGCTGGGGACGACGCCACAGAGCGAGGATTGACGCGTGCCCCGCGTGCTGGTCACCCATCGTCTTCCCACCGGGGGAGCACGCCCGCTCCTGGACGCCGGCGTCGAGGTGGTCGAAGGTGCCGATCGAGCAGACGTCGCGCACGACGATCTCATCGAGCTGGCTCCGACAGTCGACGGCATCGTCTGCTCGCTCAACGACGTCGTTGACAAGGCGGTCCTACGGTCGGGCAGGAATGGCCACCTGCGAGTAGTGGCCACCGTGTCGGTCGGCTACGACCACATCGACCTGGTTGCCGCCCACGACCTGGGCGTGGCCGTGTGCAACACCCCGGGCGTGCTCGACGAGTCCACGGCCGACCTGGCGTTCCTCCTGATCCTGGGCGCCTCGCGGCGAGCATGGGAGGCCGAGCTCGAGCTTCGTGAGCGGCGCTGGCGTGGGTGGGATCTCACCCATCGGCTGGGACGCGACGTCCAGGGCTCGGTGCTGGGCCTGGTCGGCTACGGACGGATCGCTCGGGCCGTCGCGCGCCGGGCGGAGGGGTTCGCCATGACGGTGCTGCACCACGCTCGCCATGACACGGGGCTGGCGGGCTACGTGAGCTCGCTGGACGCGCTTCTCCCCCAGGTCGACGTGCTGAGCATCCACGTGCCACTGACCGAGACGACCCGTCATCTGATCGGCGCCATTGAGCTTGCCCGTCTCAAGCCGACTGCCGTCCTGGTGAACACCGCTCGGGGCCCGGTGGTCGACGAGGATGCTCTCGTCGATGCGCTCGAGAACGGCAGGCTGTTCGGCGCCGGTCTCGACGTCTTCGACCACGAGCCGGCGGTCAATCCCCGACTTCTCGCCGCGCCTGGCACCATGCTGCTCCCGCACATCGGCAGCGCTACGGAGACCACTAGGTTGCAGATGGCCGAGCTCGCCTGCCAGGGCGTACGCGATGTACTGGCGGACGTTGCACCAAGCAACCTCGTGGCGCGCTGCTAGCGTCGCACGGTGCGCCCGACACGAAGAGCCCGCCGGGCCGGCGGTACCGATGGCCGCCGTCGATTGCGCAGCCGCCACGCGTGGGGGGCGCTCGCGCTGAGCGCTGTGACGGGCGTGGTGCTGGCGCTCGGGGCGACGCCCGACGTCGGCGCGAGCACGACAACTACGTCGCCCACCACGACCACCGACACTGCGGCCAGAGCCCAGCAGACCGGGCTGCTCGCCTCGGTCAACTCCGCCCTCTCGGCAGCCACCGCCCAGCGTTCCGTCCACTACGTGCAGTCCGCGTCGGCGGGGAAGCAGCGCGTGACGATCGTCGCTGACGCGTCGTCCTCCCAGGGTCGCCAAGTGGTGACCGTGCACAACGGGTCGTCGGTCGGGCACATCACCGGAGAGCTCACCGGCGACAAGGTGTACTTCAGAGGCGATGCCTACGGGCTCTCCTCCTACCTCGGCATGCCGACCAACCTGGCGTCGAAGTACAAGAACCGCTGGATCGTGTTCACCAAGTCCAGCCAGGGCTTCGCCCAATCGGTCAAGGCCTTCACCATCCAAGGACCGTTGTCGGTGGTCAAGCTGACCAAGGGCACCTTGTCGGCCGCCGGCGCCACCACCGTCGACGGTCAGGCGGTGACGGCGATCGCTGGCCGGACCACAGCGTTGTCGACCGGGGGCAAGTCTGGGACCGCCACCCTGTACCTGGCGAGCAGTGGGCCTCCCCTTCCAGTGCGCTTCGTCGGCACCGGAACGCAGAGCGCGGGCAGCGCCAAAGGCGAGGTGGACTTCAGCCTGTGGGGTGAGCGCGTCGTGGTTCCCGCCCCGAGCCACGCCATCGCCGCCTCCCAGGTCCAGTGACCAACCCGTCGTGACTGGCGTCACCGCCCCCGAAGTGACGCTGAGCGCAGCGGCGTGTCATCCAGGGAGCGAGATCCGCTGGACCGCCGCGTTCAGGTGAAGGCGTGAACCGTGATCCGGTAGCGCTGCAACGGGACGTCGGTCCACCCAGGCCCGCGACCTGAAGCCGAGGGGCGGCGCCGGGCGCGCACGAGATCGGCCGTCCGCCGGAGCGCTCCTTTGAGCTGAGCCGCCCGGGGTGGCGGCCCGATCCGGGTCTCGACACGGGAGAAGCCGGCGGCGAGGCACATGCCGTGTAGTGCGGCCCGGGTGGGGACGAACCAGTTCGTGTGGTCGTGACGCAACTGCGCCCCTTCGGTGAAGCTCAGCAGGGATGCGGCGGGCATGCCCAGGACCTCGATCGCTTCAGTCTCGATGACCGCCACGCCGTCGGTGAGCGCTCGCACCCGCTCGAGCGCGGCCAGCGGGTCGCGGACGTGGTAGAGGACACCAAGAAACAACACGACGTCGAACTGTCCGAGGTCGGTGGCACCGGGGTCCATGAAGTCCGCGACCACAGGTTCGACCCCGCTCTGGAGCACGCGACGCGCCAGGTCGAAGCCTCGACGCCCCGGAAGCGTGTCGGGGTCGGCGAACTCACGCAGGTCGCGGCCGGCATCGGGAAGGGTGCCAGCCGCCTCGCACTCGGCCCAGTACCGGTTCCGGGCGCCGAAGTCGACGAGCCAGGCGTAGTGGTCGAGCGCCACTACCCGTCGGGCCCCACGACGCTCGGCAAGGAACGAGTAGAGGCCGTCCCAGGCTCCTATGTCCAGGACCGAGCGACCGCCGAGATCCGGCAGGCCACCAGCGAGCATGGCCTGGTTGAGGGGCGTCCCGGGCGTCACCACCCCATTTCCCAGGTCGATCGAGTGATACCAGTCGAGCTGGGTGACCTCTTCGCGCAACCCGTCGAGCTCGCTCAATTCCTCGCCACGCTCCTCATTGGGTTTCGAAGGCTAGGTCCATCGGGTCCCGAGGGCCAGAAGCCAGCTCACCGCACCGTGTCCGGGCTGGCGTCGGGCGTCACGACGGCTGGTTACACTTTGGCCTGCGCCTCTAGCTCAACGGCAGAGCAACGGACTCTTAATCCGCAGGTTGGGGGTTCGAATCCCCCGGGGCGCACCCCACGCGCAAGAAGGCGCAGGTCAGAGGCCGGCGGCGGGTGCCGCTGCAGGTCGACGGACCTGTCCTAGGATCTGGGCCGTGCTTTTGCGGGCATTCCTCGGGCCACTGAGCCTGTGGGTGGCCAGTGCTGCATTGCTGCAGCCCGGCTTCGTTCAGCTGGTGCCCATTGTCGTGGTCCTCACCGCGCTAGGCGTGGTGGCCCTCCTGTCGCTGGGCACGCGAACGGGGCTCGTCCGCATCCCCCACTCGGTTCGAGTGCAGTGGCTGCGGTCGCTCGGCGTACCGGCGACCGGACTCTCAGGCTCGGTCCCCACCCTCGTTCTCCTGGCGCAACCTCGACGTTGAGCAGGCCGACGGTCCTCGTGACCGTCCCTCGCCCTCAACCGTTCGAGACCCCCAAGGAGAACCGTGCGCTACTTCCCTGCCGCCGTACTGGCGGAGAACTCACTCATCCACGTCGTCGGCCAACTCTTCCATCCCGTGTTCGTGGTGGTCGGCACCGTGTTGGCCGCTCTCTACGCCATCGTCCCCAGCTTCGGTGTCGCCATCGTCCTGTTGACCCTCATGGTCATGGGGATCCTCACACCCCTCACGGTCAGGAGCTTCCGATTCACCTGGGCTATGCAGCGACTGCAGCCCGAGATCGCCAAGCTCCAGCTCAAATACAAGAACTCCGAGCACCGGGAACGGCTCAACCAAGAGCTCGTCGCGCTCTACAAGGAGCACGGCGTCAGCCCAGCCGGAAGTTGCCTGCCAGCCCTGTTGCAGATGCCTTTTCTCATCGTGCTCTACGACGTGATCAGGGGCCAGACCAACAGCGCCACGAAGACCCTCCATGGGCATCTCATCACGATGGCCCAGCCTCGGTACATCCCGACATCGTCGGGGATGTACCACCACCTGGTGGCCGGTCATGGGGCGATGAGCTGGCTCGGTGTCAACCTGGCCTTGGGGCCCTTCTCGGCCCATGCGCACTGGTTTGGGATCGTCCCCTACCTGGCTTTCATCGTGATTGCCGTGGTGCTCCGATACGTCCAGGTTGCCCGGACGAACACGCACAGCCTGCAGAGCCAGCCGATGCAGCGGCTGCAATGGGTGCTCCCGGTTTTCTTCGCGTACTTCTCCTTCATCGTGCCCGCAGCGGTCGTGCTCTACATGATCGTGTCCACGGCAATCAGGATCGCTGTCCAAGAGGTGCTCGCACGTAGGGGTGTCTACGGTCCTGCTTCTTCCTCCGCGATAAGCCATAGGACGTAATGGACGCAAAATCCACAGGACACGATGAAGCTCGCTCGACACCCCAAGCCGCTAGCGACACAGGTCGGCTCGGTGACGGAACAATGCGACGGTCCACGGAGTTGGGAGAACGGCTTTAGAGCGTGGGACGGCCCCTAGGCTCACGGTGAACGAGACCCGCCATGATGGTGAACACGTTGCGGTGAGGGTCGAGAGGGGTGGGTCGTATGCCACGAACCAGCGGAAGAGCCTCCGAAGGGGAAGATGCCGCGTTCGCACAGGACGAGCCCCGAGACCGCCATGATCCACGCGACGCCCTCGTGGACAGCGAGATCGATTTCGACGATGAAACCGAAGACGACCAGCTGCCGCTCGACGAGGTGGAAGCTCGCGAGATCGGCGTGAACCTGGACGACCCCGAGCAGCTCGACGACGAGGTTTGAACGTCTCGCTGCCACCGTTGTTCCATATGTGGATCGGGAAGTGCGATCCATCAATGCAAAGAAGATTGGCCCAACCTACTTTGCATTGGCGTCCAGCAGCGCAGCCCGTGATGGCCCATCTGTACTAGAGACAAGCGCTCAGGACGTGCCTGGGGAATAACCACTCAACCAATGAGGTTGCAGTTGGCACGACAACAGTGAGGTGGATTTTGAAATATCGCTTGGCAGGAATCATTTTGGCGACGCTCTTGGCGCTCGCCGCTGCCTTTGTGTTCGTAGCGTTGGACAGCTCATCGACACCCATAAAGACCTGGCAAGCGCTCTTGCTCTGGACCCCAATCTGGTGGGTCGGCTTTTCCGCGTTCGCCCGTGAGTGGACGAAGGACGCTTCAACCCAGCCACGGTCTGCGGCCATCATTGAGCTTCCGATGCCAGAGACTGCCTCGAACGAGAGGTTGGTCGGTTAGGACGTTCGCGCGCTCTGCGAAATGGCGCGCCCTCCGAATGGCGGCTACAAGACCTTGGGCCCACCGCGCCGAGCTGGCGTGGCCGTCCAACATCGTCGACGACGACGAATCAGAGGCGGCGGCGACGCCGATCACGGCGGTGCATGCCCGCGACGGAGACCGGCGACAGTGGACGTCCGAGTGGGTCGATAAAGAGGGTGCAGGGCCCGGACGACGGAGGCACTGAGCCTTCGAGCTGGTCGATCCTGTAAGAAATCGACTCGCCGTCCGACGCGGGTTCCTTCAGGACGACGACACAATCTTCGGGACGGTCCTCGCCGCGATCGACCCAAGACAACACGGCATTCGGCGGGTCGGACGCAAAGCTGTTGTCTCCCTGCGACCACTGATCGATGAACTGCGCTGTCGTCATATGGCCCACAACCCGCTCTGGACGGTCTGAGAAATAGAGAGTGGACGGCGAGAGCCCCGTCAAGATGAGCGTGCCGGCCCCGCTCCTCGAACCTTGGGCCACCTGGACGAACATCTCTTCGATGACTTGCGGTTCAGTGGACGACATTGGCGTGCCTCCTCGATCGATTCTCCAGCGATTCACCTAGGCGACCGACACTCGGCCGTGAACCACTCAGACGGGTCGACTGCTG
Source organism: uncultured Acidimicrobiaceae bacterium (assembly GCA_963794215.1). Lineage (GTDB taxonomy): Bacteria > Actinomycetota > Acidimicrobiia > Acidimicrobiales > RAAP-2 > DATKRB01. The sequence continues at coordinate 96,469 of CAWCCQ010000002.1, forward strand.
GCGGCCCGAACCGGTGACACGCGAGCTCTGGGTGACACCGCGTCGCTCACGCACGAGTACCGGCGGTACTCCTTGGACAGTATCGGCGGCCCTCCTTGGCTACATCACCCTCCCTGGATGATTTGCCGAGGCGGTCATTCTGGGGACATTCGGTCGTCTCTGCAGGCGGGCCATTTGCCAATGCTTCTTCCCGCGCCCGCCCTCTGCCTGGCGTCCGCTCTACCTGTCACCTCGTCTGGGTGATGAACGCTCTGCCGAATGCTCCGTAACGTTCGCCCGATGGGAGCTGACGATCGAGCGATGTCGACCCATCCGCGGACGTCGAAGGAATCATCGAGTGGTCGACGGGGCAGGCGCTCGGTACGGCCCTGGTTCGGATACCTGGTTGTCGCAGCTGTCGCCTCGTTCGCAGCGGCCTGTGGCGGTGGAGGCGGCAACCTGCCTGCGGGGTCCCTCCCGACATCGACGACGTCCGTGTCGCCCACGAGCGCCGAGGCGGCACCTCCGGTCTCAACGTCGGTCCCTCCGGTGACCGACGCGCCAACGACACAAGCACCAGCCACCAGTGCCCCCTCGACCACGACTGTCCCGACGACCGCGGTCCCGACGACCGCGGTGCCAGCCCCTTCAAGTACCGCCGCCGCCACCACCACTACGGCCGCACCCACGACCGGGACAACGATCACCCCATCTTCGGTGCCGGCCGCCACTCAGACCACCAGCACCCCGTGGGGCTGGATCATTGCCGGCATAGTGATAGCGGTCGGCATCGTCACTGGGCTCATCCTTCTTCTTTTGGCCCGATCACGGCGACAGGCCATGGCGGCGTGGGTGGCCCAGGCACGTCCGGCCTACGACCACGCAACTCTTACTCGTACCCTGCTCTTGTCGGACGCCGCACATGACCCAGGCTCACGGCAATCGGTGCACGCGGAAGTTGACCGGGTGACGACCGAGCTCCAGACCCTTGCCGATTCGGCTCCAAATCAAGAGGCTCAGCGAGCGACGACCTCGGTTTCCGAGGCACTGCGCGGCCTCGCCTTCGCGGGCGAAGCCGAGCGACTCATGTACGAGGCGGTACCGGGCCCGACGGGCGAGCAACTGGCCCAAGCCGACCAATCCCGGCGAACTCAGGTCGCACAGCTCGACACCGCCTTGTCCGCGCTCCAACGTCAGTTTGGCGCATGATGCCCCATAGGACTCCGTCAGCTCGCCGCCAGGCATCGGCGGCCTACGGTCCACGTCGTTGATGCGGATCTCTGAGAGCCTCGTTGTCGGAGGGTGATCCAGCGATGTCGCTCGCAACATGCCCGAGGGATCGACGCGCCATCCGATCTCATCGCCTACGGCGCTCGCACCGGGCGGCAGTTGAGCGCCAGCCGTGATCCTTGACCTCCTGCTCATTGGCTTGGCGATCACGCTCGAACCGATCCCACTCACTACGTTCATCCTTGTCCTCTCGTCCGAACGTGGGGTCAGAAAGGGTGCGGCCTTCATCTTCGGCTGGCTTGCGTCACTGGCGATCGTCGTCGCGGTCACGATTCTCGTCACTGAGAACAAGCCTCCAAAACCCAACACCGAGCCGTCGTTGGCCGCGCTTGCCGTCAAGATCGCCCTCGGCGTCGTCTTGTTGCTCATCGCGCTCCGACAGCGACGCCGGATGACGCGGCCGAGGAGACCGAAGAATCCTCCCAAATGGCAAACCGGGATCGACGACATGTCGCCGTGGTTTGCCATCCTCCTTGCGCCCCTCACCCAGCCCTGGGGGCTCGTGGCAGCGGGAGTCGCCGACATCACAGAAGCCAAGCTTTCGTCGTTCGAGAGCTACTTGGGACTGCTCCTCTTTTGCCTGGTTGCCACATCGACATTCCTCGCCATGGAGATCTACGCAGGTTTCTGGCCCACACAGGCCCAGGGGTTTCTTGCACGCCTGCGAAACTGGATGGATACCCATACAGATCAGGTCATCATTATTGTGTCGACACTGTTGGGCTTCTGGCTGATCGGCAAGAGCATCTACCTGCTCGTGACGTGATGGCCCATGATCCCATCAACCGTGTGCTCACGATGGCCGGAGCGCCGCAGTCCGTTCTCGTGCGTGTCGGCCTGAAGGAAAACCTCGTAGCGCCGCTGCGCGTCTAGCTGACCGGACCAGCATCGGTCGCGTTGCTAGGGAGTTCGAGAGGGTCGTGCCAGTCGATGCCCGTGTGGGCGTTCTGGGCATGATGGAGCGGTGACCATCCATTCCGCTTCAGTCTCCAAGCCGCCACCATCGGCAGCCGGGTCGAGTGGCAGGACCAGGCACGCCAGGCGTCGGGTCTTGGCTTCTCGCTGTTGGTCACCGCCGACCACCTCGATGACGTCGTGTCGCCTCTCGCACCGTTGGTCAGTGCTGCCGAAGCCGCCCCCCAACTGCGGGTGGGCACCATGGTGCTGAACAACGACTTTCGCCATCCGAGTCTCCTAGCCCGTGAGGCGGCCGCCGTCGACCTCCTGACCGACGGGCGACTCGAACTCGGTGTCGGCGCCGGGCACGCTCAACCCGAGTTCGAGTGACCGGTGTACCCTCCGATCCACCCGGCCACAGGATTGCCCGGCTGGGTGAGTCAGTTCAGGTCCTCCGACGTCTGCTCGACGGCGAGACGGTCTCTTTCCACGGGAGGCACGACGACATCGAGGGCGCGGTGTGTTACCCCAAGCCCGCCCAGAGCCACGTCCCGCTACTGGGGCAGTCGCCACGAGCTGACGGGATTCACCCCTGACGCGGTCACCCGCCAGGTCGAGCTAGTGCGAGCGACGGCCGGCCCACGTGTCGATGACCTCGAGCTCCAAGTGCTGGTGCAGGCCGTCATCGTCACTGGTCGGCCGCAGACGGCCGCCGACAATCTGTTGCTCCCGCTGCAACCCCTGACCCCGAGGAGATTCTCGCATCCCCGTACCTCATCATCGGGACCGTCAACGGGATCATCGATGCCCTGATCGAGCGACGAGAGCGCTGGGGCTTCTCGCACTACACGGTCCGGCCGGCCGCCCTGCCAGAGTTTGGCCCGGTCGTGACGGCGCAGTCTGGAGGGTAGGTCGGTCCGATCATCCCTCAGCGGTTCGGGTCTCGCCTGGGTCCTGATCACTGGACGGAGGGTTCCGCACCACCACCACGGGGCAGTGGGCATGGAGGATGCAGTGCATGCTCACCGACCCGAGGAGCATTCCGGCGAACTCCCCGTGGCCGCTGCACCCGACAACGAGAAGGTCCGCCGCCTCGGACGCCCTCTCCAACACGGGCGCTGGGTGACCCTCAGCGATGAACGGCCGGACCACCACGTCGGGGTGGACCTCCCGCAACTTGCCAAGCACGTCCTCAAAGAGACTCCGAGCGCCGTCGGATGGGTCGTAGCCCTCGGGCAGTGGGAGCAGCGCGCCGACGCTCGGCCATTCCCAGGTCGTCACCACGACCAGGACCGATCCGGTCAGCTCAGCCTGACGAGCGGCCCACTCCAGCGCTGCAAGAGAGGATGGGGAGCCGTCAATGCCCACAAGGACTTCGGGGGTGAGTTCTGCAGTCGTCGTCGTGGCCTTCTCCCTGTCTCGAGGTTCATGGGTTCGCTGTTCACCGGGTTTCGCCGAGCGTCCCCGCTGCAAGCTAGCCAACACCAGGCATCCAGGTGGGACCCGGACTCCGGAGACACCTGGCCGGCCCGTAGAGCCGTCCAGCCCGTCGCGTGGGACGCTGCGTCTGGGGACCTTCCCGGGACCACGTCTGTCGGAGGGATTGAGCATCGTCCAATTGCGACGCCGACCGCCCGCCCGAGCCGCACGGCGATACCGGAAACGGCGAAGCGCCTGGGCGCACCCCGGAACAGAGTCCCAGCTCAAAGGCATTCGGGCATGCAGGGCCCGGGCGCACGCCCCCGCAACGATGGCGCCATTCACCGCGTGTAGCCGCCGCGTTTGACGTTGCCAGCGGCGGGTACCATAAGGACAGGCCCCGTCAGTCACAATGTCGTGGACCGCTCGAACGAGAGAGGGGAACTCCCCCTCTCTCGTTTCGTTTCGGGCAGCTGCGGCGGCCGTCACGAGGCGAGCGACTGCGAGCGGGTCAACCTCGCGCGGGTCGCGATGCGGGGCGACCCTGCGCGAAGAGGCCTGGACCGTAAGCTCTCGTTGCCCGACCGGGCCAGAGCGCCACCCGAGGTTTCCCGGAGCCGACCAGTCCCGTCATGTCCTCGATTTCCGACAGCGAGACAACGGGTGCGGACGACACGACGTGGCATCCGGACGGTGATCGGCCCGCCCTGGTCGGGCCCAGCCACGCTCGGCGCTCCGCCTCGTCGCTGACGGCGCTTGTCCGCTCGTCGCTCCCGACCCAACGGGCCGCCTGGAGCCTGGTGTGGCTGGGCGTGCTCACCGGAGGGGTCAGTCTTTGGGGGACCTGGTGGGCATCACCGTTCATCGGCGCACTGGCCCCTGCCTTGGTGCTCGCGGGCGTCCTCGGGATCCTTGCCAGCTGGTCCCTCGACGCTGTCGGGTCGCGGTGGTTCCAGCGGACCGGGCTGGGGGCGGTACTCGTCGCCGTGGCGGCGCCACAGGCGGTCAGCATCCACGGCAGCCGCTACTACAGCACCGACGAAGGCGCGCTCACTCACGTGGCCGCTCAGGTTCTCCTGCGCGGGGCAAATCCGTACTCCGTGTCGCTGGCGAGCGCCGGACGATTGCTGATGACACCCGCTCGCTTCTGGACCTACACCGCCTCGGGAGGTCACGTCACGCACTTCTCGTACCCCGCGGGCGGGTTCTTGATCGACGTCCCCGCGTTCGCGCTGGGGTTCCACCACCAGGTCGTGAACTGGATGGACCTCGGCTGCTGGGTCCTCAGCGGCATCATCCTTTTCGTACTCCTGCCCGTCGAGCTGCGGTGGATGGCCGGGCTGGTCGCTCTCTCACCGGTCTTCGTAAGCGACTTTGTCACCGGAGGCACGGCGGTGACCTTCTATCCGTTCATCCTCATCGCGGTGTGGCGATGGGACCGGTTCGGCACCGGCCAGGGTTCCCGGGCCGCCCGATGGGCGGGTCCGCTCGCCCTCGGGCTCGGGTGCGCGATCAAACAGACCCCCTGGTTCATCGTCCCCTTTCTCCTCCTTGGCGTGGGTATAGAGGCACGACGCCGAGGGCGGGCCGGGACCACGGTCAGCCTCGAGTACCTGGCCCTGGTCCTCGTTGCGTTCGGCGCCGTCAACCTTCCTTTCGTCCTGTGGCACCCGGCCGACTGGTGGCGTGGCACGTTCCTCCCGCTCGGCGCCTCCCTCGTCGCCGACGGCCAGGGTCTGGTGAGCCTGGCCACTCACGGACTAACCGGGGGCGTGAACCTGTCCTTGTTCACGTTGGCCGGTGCGCTGGCGTACGTGACGATCGTCGCGGCATTCGCGCTCTACTACGAGCGCCTCAAGATCGTCTGGCCCTTGCTCGTGCCCATCGGGTTCTTCTTCGCGCCGCGCAGTTTCACCTCCTACTTGGTGGCGTTGTTCCCGGTGGCCCTCGTCGCCGCGACGACCGTCACCCCCCCCGACCGGCGTCGGCGCGACCGGACGCACGAGCGCCGGGTCCACCGCTTGGTCGGACCCGGGTTGCTGATCGCGTTGAGCCTCGGCACGGCGGTGACCGCTGGCGTCGCCCTCGGCGCGACCTCACCCCTGTCGATCACTTCACCCACGCTCTCGGCGTCTCGCGCGACGGGAACGGTGCGATCCGTCACCATCTCGGTGCGCAATCGGACGGCCCGCCCCCTCACACCTCACTTCATGGTCGACGTGGGCGGCGCCCACCCCGCTGGGTTCTGGTACCCACGTGGGCATCGCACCGTCGACATCGGTCCCGATCAACGCGTCGTGCTCACCCTGTACCCGCCGGAACCCACGACGCTCCCCGTCCAGCGCTCCAACTGGGTGGTCGACGCGTACACCCTCGATCCCGAGTGGTTGAGCACGTCGTCGCTGGCCTTCTGGCCGGGCCAAATCGTCTCGTCGTCGACCGGTACGTGACCGAAACGTGATCAGTACGCTGGGCGCCGGAAGTACCGGCTGAGCGTCTCGACCTGACGCTGGTAGGACGATCCGATGTCCGGCCCGTAAAGCATCTCGGGACTCTCGAGCATGCGTTCGAAGGTGAGCTTGCACACGGCCTGGCCGTGTTCGATCATGAACGGCACATCGTGCGCCCGCACTTCTAGGGCAGCCCGCGACCCGCGAAAACGTCCCTCGGGGTCGTAGCCGAACCCAGGGTCGAAGAAGCCCGCGTAGTGAGTGCGCAGCTCGCCGCTGGTCGGGTCGTAGGCGGTCATCTCGGCTGCGAGGCCAGGTGGAATGCTGACCGCCTCGTTCGACATGAGCAGATAGAACCGCTTGGGCGACAAGATGATGCGATCGCCCTCGTCGCGCCGTACCGGGTCCCAGTACGGCCCCGGCGGCGCCTGGTCGGGTGCTGCCAAGTCGAGGTGCGGTGCGTTGTCGCGGGTGCTGTAGCCGACCCGGCCGTCGCCGTCCCCTCGCAGATCCAATCCGAGGAAGAGCCCTTCGGAGAGCACCAGGTCCTCGACTGGCACTGGAACGTCGTCTCGGTAGAGCAACGGCTCGTGGCCGTGCGCGGCGACGATCTCGTTGTCGCTCAGGGAGGGTCGGCCGACCGACAACCGAAGCTGGTTGAGGGTCAGGTCTTCTCGGACCCGCACCGCAAAGGAGAGTGGCACCACTTCGAGGTAGAGCGCGCCGCGGTAGCCGTTGGCGATCTCGTCGAAGCGGTCGCCTCGGTCGGTGATGACCCGCGTGAACACGTCGATGCGACCGGTCGAGCTCTTCGGGTTGGCCTTGCCGCGCAAGCCCCCTGGCAGGTCCAACCGCTCTTTCAGCTCGATCAGGTACGGCCGGCCGGCCTCCAGCATCGCGCCGTCACCCCGCAGGTCGAGCTCGTGGAGCGCGAGCTCCTTCAGTTTGTGTTCCACCGTGTCGCGACCGGGCAAGAAGCTGCAGCGGATGCGGAACGCCCGTTCGCCCAGTCTCAGATCCAGACTGGCAGGCTGGATGTTTTGCTCGGGGATCTTGAACCGCCCGGCGTCGATGTACCCGGCCCGTATCGCCACCTCGAGCAGCTGCCCCGGGAGCACTCCCTCCGAGCCCCGCGGCAGCCCGAGGGGCGGCGCCGGATGGGCCCATTCGTCGGGAACCGTGTCGGTCGTGGCTCGAGAACTGGTCGGGTCGGTGCTCACCGGACGCCGCGGCCGCGTCGGGGACCCCGGAGCAGTTGGTGCAGCATCACGCCCTGAGCCAAGCACGGCCGGCGCGCCGACGGCAAGGGCGGGGTAGATCCCGACGCCAGCGCACGTGTGGATGACTTGTGGAGCACGCTCGTGAACTCGATCGGCGTCAACCCGACAGCCGGCCGATGAGCTCGTCGGCGTCGTAGGTCCCGGGCGGCGAGCCGTCGCGTACCGCCGTTGCCATCAGCTCGAGCAGCAACTCGTTCGCCGGCGTTCGCACCCCGTGAAGTCGGCCGAGCAACACGATCTCTCCGTTCAGGTAGTCGGCCTCCACCGACGAGGCGCCCCGGGCAAGGCTCTGCCACGTCGAGCCCCCGCCCAAGCGCGCGACGCGCTCGAGAGAACCCACCGACCCCGGAGCCGACACCAGCTCCTGGCGTCGCTCGGTGTCTTCATCGAGGGACGCGAACTCGATTCCTGCGGCGCGGAGGCACGCCTCGCCCTCGATGCGGACGACGGTGCCAAGAGTGCTACGTGCTGCGCCCGGGCCGCAGAGCGCCTCGACGGCGTTGGTGAGGTTCAAGAGCAGCTTGCGGTACTTCCAATACATGATGTTGGGTCGGGAGATCGAGCCGAAGCGCGCCGCTCGGAGCGCGGCCGCCACCGACACGGTCAGGTCGTCTTGTCCGTCGGGGTACCGGCCGATGTCCAACAGACCGGCAACTGGCGAATAATGCGCCTCCACGACACCGGCCTGCAAATGAGTCGTGGCGCACATGACGCAGATGCCATAGGTGCGGGGGAACCGCCGCAGGACAAGCCGTTCATTCTCTATACCGTTCTGCATGCAGATCACCGGCGTGGACGCCGGCGCGACCGCACGGAGGGACTCGAGCGCGCCGAGGGTGTCCTGACTCTTCATGGCGAGCAGGACGACCGCGGGCTGTGTCCAATCCAGCTGCGCCGGGCTGGTGACGACCGCAACGGCCAACGTCGAGCGGTCCTCAGGCGTGACCAGAACCAGACCCTCTCGGGCGATCGTCTCGGCATGGTCGCCGCGGGCGATCAGGGTGACGTCGTGGCCCTCCTGGTGCAGTCGAGCGCCGACCACGCCGCCGACCGCCCCCGCCCCGAACACCACGAACCGCACCCCGACATCGTGCCACGGGTGAGAAGCTAGGTCGGTGGTCGACCAGACAAGCCCGACAAGGATCAAATGCCCGCCCCGGTGAGCCGCGTCGCCTCACCGTGTTCGTGGATCACGACCGTGGGGGCCCAGGTAGCGGCCGTACCCTTGAAGGTCGTGGGGTCCTTGGCCGAGCCAGTGCGGTCGGATCTCGGTCGCGACGTGCGCCGATCGCTCGGCCTGCCCGAGGCACCCCCCCGACGGGTCACCGAACCCACCGAGGCCTTCCTCGATCCTCGGAGTGTCGCCCGCCGGGTCCACGGTGACTTGCCCGCCATGATGATCGGGGGGCTCGGCGCGCTGCTCCTCCAAACCCTGCACCCCCTCGCCATGGCCGGCGTCGCCGAACACTCCAACTATCGCGACGACGCACTGGGGCGGCTCCGCCGGACCGCGGCGTTCGTGGGGGTGACAACGTTCGGTAGCACCGACGATGCCCGCCAGGCCATCGAACACGTACGTCAGGTACATCATCGTGTTCACGGCGTCGCGCCCGACGGCCGGCCCTATTCGGCGTCGGATCCCGAGCTCCTCACCTGGATCCACGTCGCCGAGATGACCAGTTTTTTGCATGCCGCGCAGCGGTTTGGACCCTGCACGTTCGACGACACCGAGCGAGACGACTATTACCGCGACACCGCCCGGGTGGCCTATGAGCTCGGGGCGCAGTGGGTACCCACGACTTCCCAAGAAGTCGACGCCTACCTGCGGCGGGTCCGACCCGAGTTGCATGCCGGTCCCCAAGCTCTGGCGGCACGCGACTTCTTGCTACGGGGCGTCGGGCGCAGGCCCGAGGACCGCGCGGTGCACGCAGTGCTCGCGTCCGCCGCCATCAGCATCCTTCCGGGGTGGGCGCGTTGGGCTCTGCGCATCCCGGCGCTCCCCGTCCTCGACCCGATGTGGGCGGTGCTGCCGGCCCGCGTCCTGTGCGCTGGGCTCCGGTGGGCAGTGTCGCCTCCAGCTGCCCCAGCCTGATCCCGACGGGCCGCTCATCAACGAACCTGCGATGGCCGGATCCCCCACGATGACGCCCAGGCCTGGCCCGGCTCGAGCACGATCAGGCCGTCCCCTGTGCGCAGGGCGTTGGGAGGACACGACATCGGCTCGATGGCTACGCCGCGCCGTCGGCGCGACTCGTCACCGAGCGTGTCGCCCGTGTAGCACATGAGGTGGCTGAACTGATCATCCATCCACACCGCAACGGACGTCTCGCCGTCGGGATGGGTGAGGGTCGCCCATGCCAGCCCGTCGGCGTCGCGCGCCAGCGCGCCGAACGGGGTATCGAGCCGGGTAGGTCCGATTGAGCGCCCGTGGGTGAAGTCGAACTCTGTTCCGACAACCGAACGCACGTCGCCAGTCGGCAGCGCACGATCGTCAAGCACCAGCCGGTCGTGTCCGGGCAGCTGCAAGAACGTGGTGTCGATCACGTCGGTGCCGACCGTGAAATACGGATGGAAGCCGATACCGAACGGCAACGCGCGGTCACCGATATTCGCCGCCGTCGAGGCGATGAGTAGACCCTCACGACCGAGTCGGTACTCGACACGCAGTTGCAACGAGAAGGGATACCCGGGCGTCGGATACAGATCGCACGTCATCGCCACCACGTTCTGCGCGTGCGCCTCGGCGCGCCAAGGGAGCCATCGGACCAGTCCGTGGATGGCGTTGCCCAGCGCGGGCTCGTCGAGCGCGGCCTGGATGTTCGCGCCACCAAAGTTGTAGCGCCCATCGGACAAGCGATTCGGCCACGGAGCGAGCACCTGACCCCGGCCACTCTCGGACCACTCATCGTCCCCAAATCCGTCGATCACCCGTCGGCCGCCGACGGAGTAGGAACGTAACGTGGCCCCAACCTCGGTGACCACCGCCTGCTGATGACCATGTCCGATGACCCATTGCTGGCCCGTGGGCGAGGCAACGGGACTTCGAGATGGGACAGCAGGCATGCAAACCACCAGTCGCGGAGAGGAACGGCGGTATCGTACCGGGACCCCGCCACCTGGGTAAACCGCCGTATCATCCCAGTTCAGGACGTCGCGGATCGTGAGCTCGGACCAAGGCACTCCGGTTCGTGCGCCCCGGCCCCCTCCTCGACGGGCACGTCGAAAGCCCACCCTGAGGGCCATTCCCCGGCTCGCAGGCAGTCGAAGGGCGCGCCAAACGCGCCAACACGAGTCGTCCGCGCGCCTCGCACGACGTCGTCACGACGGGTGTCATCACGTCGTGGCGAATCGACACCGGCTCGCCCTAATCTCGCTGCCGTGACGATCGTGGTCGGGATACTCAACACGATTAGCGACGAATCTTACTCTCTGACAAGCAATAATCTCGACCCTAACGACAGCACAGAGCGCAGTATCGCTCTCGATACCATCACTCGCCGCGTCCTAGTTGCGGCATTGCGAGGGTATCGAGCGCGGCGAACCTCGACGCGGCGTCCTAGGACACGCCGCGCCGAACTATGGATGCACTGGTCCCCACGTCCGTCGTGCATGAGGGCCAGAGTCTTGCCCGCACGAGAGCCGAACCGAGTGCGCGCGTCACCCACCGTGGTGCTTCGAATTCGAGGGATCCTGGGCCAGAGTTGCGCCGAGGCGGGCAAGTCGCTAACTTTTGGCCCAAATTCAATCATCGGTGAACGGACCGGCAGGAAGCGCGGAGGCTTCCCGACCGGGCGACCAGTCCGAGCATGCCTCGGGCCCTGTCCGATTCGCACGCCCGTCCAGGCTCTGTCTGCGGGCTCGTAGCGATAGCGGCGGGCGTCGCAGCCGCCGACACCCAAACCCCTTTTTTCCCATGCGCACGCCCACAGCGAGGAGCACTTAGACGACGACGAACCAGGGTCATCCCGTCTGCACCTCGTGAGGACCAACTGAAGTCCAGGGCCAGCCGCTCTTTCCAGCGGTGGTTCGCGAGACGAATGCGCCCCAAGACGGTTACCCGCATTCCGAAGCCAACTCGAGCCTCCGGGCTCTTCCGCGACATCGAGGAGGCGCAAGATGCGCAAGAACCGACGGCACATTCTGGTGCTCGCCGGGGTGGTGGCCCTTGGACTGGTCATCGCTCGAACGAACAATGTTGACAGCGCGACAGCTGTCAGCGCGGCCAACGCGACCGCGGTCGTGAGCTCGGCCTCGCCGGCCGATGAGGGCGTGCTGCAGGTGTCGGTTCACTCCCCCGTTCTGTCGATCACCCCGCAAACCGACGGGTCGATCCTGGGCTCGAACGACGTGACGGTCGACGCCCACGGCTCCACGGCCCAGCCCTCGCCGGTGACACCAAGCACCAGCGCGCCCGGATGGCGAGGCATCGCCGCCGACGTGCGAAGTGTGGGCAGCGATGTGCAAGTCGTCGGTGGTGACCTCAGCGCTGCTACGTCGACAGCGCCGGCTTCGACAGCGCCGGCCGCGCCATCGGGCTCTGCGGCACAGTCCGGCACGAGCAACGTCGGGACCTCTGCCGAAGTCGGCTGGCGCGCCATTGCGGATAATTTGGAGGCTCTTGCGCACAACAGCACCCAGGGTGCGAGCTCGGCCGGCACCTCCAAGTCGTCACTGCGCCACGACGAGGCCACGTGGCACACGACAGGTACGGCCGTCCTGACCTCCACTGCGGTCTCCGAAGAGGTCTACCTCCATCAGGAATCGGTGTTCTATGCCGCGGTGCGCGCGCAAACCGAGGCCCGCTTCTACGCGGCGTTGGAGGCCCAGCAGATCGCCGCACAACAAGCTGCACAACAAGCTGCGCAACAAGCTGCGCAACAAGCGGCACAGGTGGCCGCACAACAAGCGCTCGTCGCGCGCGAACGTGCCGCTGCCGCCGCCGCAGTACCGGCCGCACCCGCGCCACCTTCGACGTCGGGCGGGTACGCCGGAGGCGTCTGGGCAGCGTTACGAGAATGCGAGTCAGGCGGCAACTACGCGGAGGACACGGGCAACGGGTTCTACGGCGCGTATCAGTTCCTGCCGTCGACCTGGCGGGGACTGGGCTACCCGGGCATGCCCAACCAAGCGCCTCCCGCGATGCAGGATGCAGCTGCCGCGCAGCTCCAGGCCCGCAGTGGGTGGGGCCAGTGGCCAGAGTGCGCGCGCAAACTTGGACTGCTCTGAGCCGACGGCACCTCAGTCGTCGAAGTCGACCTGCCCGGTTCGCCGCTGCTTGGTCGTAGCGCGTCGACGCTTGGCGTCGAGCCGCCGGGTCTTAGAGCCAGCGGTCGGCCGGGTTGGCCGGCGGGGAGCCTCGACACGCAACGCCGCCGCCACGCGCTCGGCGAGCCGATCGAGCGCGATCTGGCGATTGCGGGCCTGGGAGCGGTCTTGGGACGAGCTGGCCCGCACGACCGGGCCCAGACGTTCGAGCAGGCGATTGCGTTGGCGCGGCCCCAGCGACGGCGAAGCGGCGACGTCGAAGCGGACTTCGACCTTGCTGCTGGTCTTGTTGGCGTGCTGTCCCCCGGGGCCACCGGGTGTCGAGACCCGCCACCGAAGCTCACTCATCGGGATCGACAGGTTGGCGTTGACTCGCATGCGCGCGTGGGCCGGCGTCGGCTCTTCCGCCATCCCCGAAGCGTAGGGCCCGCGCCATATCAGCCCGCGCCATGTCAGCTCGCGTCATGTTGCCACGTCGTCGAGAACACGGGTCTTGAACAGTAGCCTCGATGCATGGAATACCGTCATCTCGGCCGTAGCGGCATGGTCGTGTCCGCCCTCGCCTACGGCAACTGGATCACCCACGGCGGACAGGTCGACGAAGAGACGGCCCACACGTGCGTCCGCACGGCCCTCGATGCTGGGATCACGACCTTCGACACCGCCGACGTCTACGCCCAAGGGATGGCCGAAGAGGTGCTCGGGCGCGCCCTGCGCGACATCCCCCGTGACGCCGTGGAGCTCTGCACCAAGGTCTACTGGCCTACCGGGCCGAGCCCGAACAACCGAGGGCTCTCCCGCAAGCACATCCTCGAGTCCGCGCACGGCTCGCTGCGCCGGCTCGGGACCGACTACATCGACCTGTTCCAGGCCCATCGTTTCGATTTCGAGACCCCGTTGGAAGAGACACTGCGCGCCTTCGGCGACTTGGTCCACCAGGGCAAGATCCACTACGTGGGTGTCTCGGAGTGGACGGCGGGACAGATCGCCGACGCGGTACGGGTCGCCGGCGAGCTCGGGCTCGAGCACATCGTGTCGAACCAGCCCCAGTACTCGCTGCTGTGGCGCGTGATCGAGCCCGAAGTCGTCCCGCTCTGCGAAGAGCACGGAATCGGCCAAATGGTGTTCTCGCCGCTGGCCCAAGGGGTGTTGTCGGGCAAGTACCGGCCGGGGGAGCAGCCCCCCGAAGACTCGCGCGCTACGTCTCGTGAGGGGGGCTCCTTCATCAGCCGCCACATGGAAGAGCCGACGCTCGAGGCGGTGAAAGAGTTCGCCGCCCTGGCCGTGGGGGCCGGCTACACGCCAGCCGCGGTTGCCCTGGCGTGGGTCCTGCAGAACCCCAACGTCGCGTCCGCCATCATTGGCGCCACCCGGCCCGAGCAGATCCTCCAAGACGTCCAGGCACTCGACGTGGTACTCGACCCCGACCTCATGCGGGCCATCGACGAAGTCCTCGAACCGATCGTCGTCCGTGACCCGCGTCTCACAGCCAGTCCGCCCCGGCGACCCTGACCGCCCGCGGGGGACCTCAGAGGGCGCGGGCGCTCAGACTGCGCCGGTCCAGTTCGAGGCGTTACGAACGACCTCGTTGAACGGTCGCTTGGTGTCGAAGCTCGGCTCGCGGGGAAGCCCGAGCACCCGCTCGCCAATCCCATTGCGTTGCATCTCGTTGGTTCCCCCGGCGATGGACTGGACCCGCCCGTTGAGGTACGTCACTGACGGCGCCATGCCCTGGATCTCGCCGCGCTCCCACACAAGGGCGCCACCTCTTCCCACCTCCATGCCGATCCGGGCGCGAATGGCACCGAAGGTGCCCATGGCCAGCTTCCCGTAGGCCGCGATCCCCGCCGGGTCTGCCTTCTTGGCGCGGATCAGCCCGCCCACCCGTCGGGCCAGCTGGCCCGCGGCGAAGTCGTTGATGTGGGCCCGGGCCACCTGCTGGCGGACGTAGGGCTCGTGCTCGCGACCGGTGCGGCGGGCCAGCGCGACCAGGTCCGGCGCGAGGCCCTTCGGCCGCGCCGGACGGGGCCGGTTCTCGCCCGAGCCCCCACGCTCGAAGACGAGCATCGTTTGCGCAACGGTCCAGCCGCTGTCGACGTCCCCGATGACGTCGTCCTCGCTCAGGCGCACGTCGTCGAAGAATTCCTGGCAGAACTCGGCGTCGCCGTTGATCTCACGCACCGGTTGCACCGTCACCCCCGGCGCGTCGACCCTGACGGCGAACCACGTCAGCCCTCGATGCTTGGGGACGTCCCAGTTGGTGCGGGCCAGGCACATCCCGTAGTCGGCGTAGTAGGCACCGCTCGACCAGATCTTCGAGCCGTTCAGGATCCACTCCTCACCGTCGCGGCTGGCACGCGTGGTGATGCCAGCGAGATCCGAACCGGCCCCTGGCTCGGAGAAGAACTGCACCCACAGCTCCTCGCCCGCCAGGATCTTGGGGATGTGGAGTCGGAGGAACTCGGGCGAGGCGTGGACCAACATCGTCTGCGCACAAACGCCCATGGTCGTCCCTCCGGCCACGCCGAACTCGGGCGTGCGGAACGGGCGGGACTCCTCGGCGAACACCGCGTCGTGGGCCGGCGTCAATCCCTGGCCCCCGTATTCCTTCGGCCAAGTGATGCCCGCGTACCCAGCGTCGAACAACTTGCGTTGGATCACCCGCTCGAGCGCGATGCCCTCGACGGTCTTGTGATCGATGCCGCGCAGCGACGGTCCGACGTTGGGGTCACGCCGCTCGAGGTTGTCCTCCAGCCATTGACGGGCCTGGGTGCGGTATGCCTCGAGATCGGTGGTGTCGCTCATGGATTCCTCCTCACAGACCGTAGAGCTGCCATAGCCGCTCACGGTGCCAGGACGGCTCGCCGTACAGGCTCGAGTCGGCCGTCAACCGCCTCAGGTACAAGTGCTGGTCGTGCTCCCACGTGTAGCCGATCCCGCCAAAGGTCTGGAAGCAGTTCTGGGCGAGCTCGATGGCGGTGTCGCCCACATAGGCCTTGGCCATGCTGACCACTTCGGCGGCGTTCGGCGCGCTGTCCTGCACGGCTTCCACTGCGGCAGTGACCACGGCCTTGCTCGTCTCGAGGAGCAGGCTCGTGTCGGCGAGCATGTGCTTGATGGCTTGGAACGACCCGATCGGCCGGCCGAACGCCGTGCGCACCTTGGCGTAGTCCACCGCCACCGAGAAGTCTTGGTCCATCGCCCCGATGGACTCGGCCAGCGACAGTACGGCAGCAAGCCGAAGCTCATGGTCGATGGCCTCGGCCGCGCCGTCCACCTCACCCACCACGTCGCTCGCCCCGAGCTCGACCTCGGTGAAGCGAACGGAGCAGAAGCGCCTCGTGATGTCCAGACCGTCCAGCGGCACAATCTCCACGCCGTCGGCGCCGGCCGGGACGAGCAGCTGGCTCAAGCCCGATCCCGAACGCGCGGTCACGAGCAGCCAGTTGGCCAGATGCGCGTCCTGCACCAATCCTTTGGTTCCCGACAGTCGGTACCCCGAGGCGCTCGACTCGACGTGGGCGCCCGCCCCTGGCTCCCAGCCACCGGTCGGATCCGCGGCCGCCCAGGTGGCCACCCCTTCGCCACCGATGATGTCGGGCAGCACCTTGGCCTGCTGCTCGTCGTTGCCGAAGTTGGCCAACGCCCAGGCAACAACGTTGCTGGGCACAAAGGCACCCGGCTGGAGGAAGCGGCCCCGCTGGACCGCGACGAGCGCCGCGTCGACGACCCCTCGTCCCGACACGCTTCCCCCGCCGTGGTCCTCGTCCACGAGCATGGCGAACCAGCCGAGCTCCGCCGCCTGTCGGGTGTAAGCGGGATCAGCGCCATCGGCGCTGTCGGCAAGCTCGCGCACTCTCGGGAGCGGGCAGCGGTCCTCGATGAACCGGGTGGCCGTGTCGGCCAATAGCTGCTGGTCGTCACTCAGGTCGAGGTCCACGGTCGCCTCCTCACGGGGTCGGCGGGTCGGGCAAAGCGATCCCGATCCCGATGCAGGCCACTGGCCCAAGCGGGCCGGAATCGGCCCGGCTCCACGGACACCAGGATTTGCACAAAGGCCAAACATACTGGGGGCGCTCACCGGGTTGCCAGTGAGCTCATCACGGAGCCCGCGCGTTGGGCGGCGCACGGCTCGGTGCGGCGCTCCTCGTGTGCGGGCCCCGGCTAGTGCGGTGGCTCGTCGATCTCGCCGGGTGCGATCACGTCGCGAAATTCGGGATGCCGCTCGACATAGCCGCGCACGAACGGGCATCGGGGAATCACCGACAGCGAGCGCGAGCGAGCGTCGTCGAGCGCGAACGCGGCCAGGCGCGACGCGAGCCCCCGCCCCTCGGCAGCCGGGCTCGTCTCGGAGTGGCGCATGGTCATGCGCCGACCGTCGAGCTCGTAGTCGATCAATGCCAGCAGCGACCCGCCCTCCCGCAGCTCGTAGCGGTGGGCCTCGGCGTTGTCCGACATCTGCACTGGCGCACCTTGCACTCCGTCGCCCGAACCCTGGTTGGTGCGCGATCCATCGTCACCTCGCGTACCGGGGACGCCGTTGGGCCCGCCCTCAGCGCTCATCGGCTCCCACCGAGCTCTCCACAAGTGGGGCGCGATCCTCGGGCGCCGAGGATCGTCGAGCGGCTCGTATGCCGAACGTCGCGGCAGCATCCACGTCGTGAATCATGCCAGCCGCCAGCGCGCCGAGGAGCGCCGGGCCTGCCGCGGTCAAAAACGCGAGGTGGTAGGCCTCGAGGTTCGGTCGCACCGCGCCGCTCACCACGTGCTGCGCACCGGCCGCGGCAAGGACCGTCGTGACGACGGCCACTCCGACCGCGCTCGCCAACTGGCGGTCGGCGTTGAAGAAACCCGACGCCCTCCCTGTCGACGCCGGGGTGACCGCGGCGAAGGCCGCCGCCTGGGCCGGCACCATCAGGTGGGCCATGCTGAGGCCGATCAAGAACATCAGCGCTCGCATGTACCACAAGGTGGTGCCAAAGCCGGCGAGCGCCATGAGCGCAGTGATGATGCTCACGCCGACGAGACCCCCCACCATCACCCGTCGAGCGCCCAGGCGGTCGTACAGCCGTGCGGCCACGTGGGACCCCAGCATCACCCCGATCGCCTCGAGAAGGTGCTCAGTCCCGAGACCAAGGCCGACCGGCCGAGCCCGTGTTGGTAGAAGGGTGCGACCAAGTACAAGGTCCCCAAGAACGCTCCCATCCCAAGGAAGATCCCCACCGAAGTGGAGCAGAACAGACGGTCCCGCAGTAGGCGCAGGTCGAGAAGATGTTGGGCGGTGCGGAGCTCGACCACGACGAAGATGACCACCAGGAGTGCACTCACGATGCCCGAGCTGACGATCAGGGGCGAGGCCCAGCCCTTGGCCGGACCTTCGCTGATCGCGTACATCACCGAGCCGAAACCCACACCCGCCAATGCGAAGCCCACGGCATCGAAGCGACCCGGTTGCGGCTCGCGGTGCTCGTGGAGGGAGACCAATGCCGAGCAGGACGGCGGCCGAGTCAATCGGGAGGTTCAGGTAGAAGATCCACCGCCACGAAAGCTGGGTGACGAGCAGCCCACCGATCACCGGACCGAGGGCGGGCGCGCATCGCCGTCGGGATGATCAAGATCCTCGACGCCCGCACCCGCTCGGCCTGAGGGAAGGTCCGATACCCATGGCCATGCCCACCGGCGTGAGCATGCCGCCGCCCACTCCTTGGAGAATTCGGAAGATGACGAGCTCGCTCAGGCTTTGGGCCTGGCCGCACAGGCCGAGGCGATCGTGAAGATGACGATCGCCTCAACAGCACCCGCTTGGTGCCGAACCGGTCGCCGACCCACCCGGACGCCGGAATGACGACGGCGAAGCTGACTAGGAAGCTGGTGACCACCACGTCGACCTGCGTCGGGGGACACCGAACTCACGGCCCAGCGTGGGAAGGGCGACGTTCACGATCGTGATGTCCGTGCTCGCCATGAACATGGCGAGCACGTAGACGACCGAGACGCTCACCTTGTCAGAGACCCGCAGCGCCATCTGCCTCCAACTCTCGTTCGGACGGACCTACAACAGCCCCCCGTAGGGAACAACCATTTCCTTCGCCCCCGAAATGCGCCGATCTTCCTGGTGAGAGCGCCATTCACCGTCAGAACACCGGCGGAGGACCTTGCGCCAGAGCCTGTCGACCGCAACAGTTGAGGCTGATGAGGCTGACGTGGTCAGAGTGGCCAGGGTGAAACGGCGCTCGAGGCGGTGCTGGGGGCTCCGGGCGGCCGGAGCGGCGCTCGGGGGGGCCGTCGCGCTCGCGCTCGTCGGTGGCGGAGGGGCCGGTGCCGCCACGGTGCGGGTGCAGCCGGGTCAAAACCTCACGACGCTGGCCGCGTCCTACGGCACGACGGTCAGCGCGCTCGCTCGCCTGAACGGCATCGCCAACCCCAACCGGGTGCTCGCGGGCACCCTGTTGCTGCTGCCGACTGGCGGTGCCCCGCCCAGCCCGACCGCGCCGGGCGGTGTCACCACCGTGGTCGTGGCACCGGGTCAAAGCCTCACCGCGATCGCCACCCGCTACGGGACGACGGTCAGCGCGCTCGCCCAAGCCAACGGGCTGTCGAATCCCAACCACGTGCTGGCCGGGAGCAAGCTGGTCGTCCCCCCGACTCCCTCCAGCGCACCGTCGGGCAGCACCGCCCTCGCCGCGTACCGGGCCCCCACTGCCGCCCAGGGAACGAACAACGGCTTGCCCGCGGCGCTCGTCGCCAGCCCCGCCCGACTCGCACTCCGGCCGGTCTTCGTGCGCTGGGCCGACGCCTTCGGCGTTCCACCCGACCTCCTTGAAGCAATGTGCTGGTGGGAGTCGGGTTGGCAGACATCGGTGGTGTCGGTGACTGGTGCGATCGGCATCGGTCAGCTCGAGCCGGCCACGGTGAGCGCCATGCGCGCCCAGATCCAGATCGCGAACCTCAACCCGTGGGTCGCCTCGGACAACATCGAGATGGCCGCCGGCTTCCTCCACGACCTGCTGGTGGCCACCAGTGGCAACGTGAGCCTCGCGTTGGCGGGCTACTACCAAGGCCTCACCTCGGTGGCGCAGGTTGGGATCCTGCCCTCGACGGCGCAGTACGTGCAGGGCATCACCGCCTACCGCAGCTGGTTCAGCTGAGGGTCGGGCGAGGGGGACACCACTTCGTACTCGAGCAGCGCGAGTCTGGAAGGCGTCGAGATGAGCTTGGAGGTGGCGATGGACGATGGCGCCGGACATCAGCTTCGCAACGGGCCCCTCGATCCACTGTTGCGTGAGCTACTGGACTTCGGCGTGGTGGAGCTCGACCCCGCCGGGGACTGGCGCCTGATCGAGTCGGCCCAACGACGGTTGCGCGAGCTCGCAGCGCCTCGTCCCCCAGACGAGAAGATCATCTTCTTCGGTCATCGTTGCTCCTCGTGCGGTCAGCTGCGACCTACACGGCTCGACACCCACGGATTGGTGTGCGACGAGTGCCGCCGAGCGCCTACGAACAGCCGTTCCGATCCGATCGCCGGATCGCCACGAGGCATGACCGCCTGAGCGACGGGCGCCGCTCGTGGCCCAGCCACGCCCGCGCCCGATGGACACCAGCGTCGGTAATGCTCGGGCGCTCGTTCCGAGGTGGCCTACGCTGTGGTCGTGCGCGGCCACCTCGCCGGTTCCGACGACACGGCGCAGGACATGGGACGCCCGCTTGGCCAGGACCGTCCGCCGCGCCGGTGACCACCAGGCGGCTGCTCTTCGTGCATCACACGGCGTCGCCGAGCATGCACGCCATGGCTCTGGCGGTGTGCGAGGGAGCCGAGAACCCGTCGATCGACGACGTCGCCCTCGTGAGGCGACCAGCGTTATCGGCGACTGCATCTGATGTCTTGGAGGCCGACGGATTCCTCCTCGGGAGCCCGGTCAATCTCGGCTACCTCTCCGGAGCGCTCAAGCACTTCTTCGATCAGAATCTACTACCCGTGCCTCGACGCCACGCGTGGACGCCCCTTCGGCGTCTACCTGCACGCCAACGACGACGCGACGGGCGCATTGCGAGCCCTCACCGCCATCACCACGGGGCTTGGCTGGGTTGCCTCGCAAGCGCCACTCGTGGTCACCGGTGCGCCGAGCCACGACGACCTTTCCGCCTGCCGCGAGCTCGGTGCGGCAGTCGCCGCCGGTTTGACGCTTTGAACCTGCGCCGCACCCGTCGAGGCGGCTGCTCGAGATGACGGCGTCCAGCTCACGCGCGAGACTTCCGGCCCAATGACCGACACGCTGCTCGACGCCCTCCAGATCGAGCCCGCACCCGAACAGCCAGACGTCACCGGACCAGACGGCACAGCACATTTCATCGCCACGCCCCCCGGAAAGGGGTTCTTGTTCGGCGGGCTCACGATGGCCCTGGGCCTCCGGGCGGCGCTGCGCACGACGGACGAGACCCTCGTGCCCAAGTCACTGCATGCGCTGTTCATGCGTCCCGGTACCTGGGGCGACCCTTTGGCACTTGCGGTCACCACCGTCAACGACAGCCGGGCCTTCGCCATCCGCCGCGTGGTGGTGCGTCAAGGCGAGCGAATCATTGCCGAAATGGTGATCGTGACGCACCGTCCCGAGCCGGGCGACGAGTATCAGCACCACGAGGCGCCACCGTTCATGTCAGCCGGAGAGCTCCAGGGAGCGACCGCATCTCTTCCCCTACCGGGAATCATGGAGGTACGTCCCATCACGCCGACCGACGCCGCGGCGCGTTCGACGCTTCACCCGTACTGGGCCCGCTTCGCGGGCATCTCCTTGGCCGACCCGGTCCTTGGCTCGTGTGCCACGACGTTCGTCTCGGACTACATGGTGATCTCCACCCCGTTCCCGAGCGGCTCAACTCGAGGGGCCGAGTTCGTGTCTCGAACCCTCAGCCACACGGTCTGGTTCCACCGGCGGGTCCAAAGCGAGTGGATCTTGCTCACCGCCACCCCCCTCACGACCGGAGAAGGCCGGTTCACCAGCGCCGGTGCCATCCATGACGAGCAAGGGAGCCTCGTGGCGTCCTTCGTGCAAGAAGGCATCCTGCGGCCGCTCGAGGCCCAGACGCCGTGACGAATTACGTGCAACTGGGCGCTGGCGGGCCCCCATCCCCGTGATCCTCGGCCGTCGCGACCCACGAACGTGCATGCGCGTGTCGCTCTCTAGATGAGCGATCGGGTATCGACACAACTGGCGGGACGGCCCGTTCTGATGTCCTCAGAACGCATTCACAGCGTCTTTCGTATTGGCCACGTTGCGCAACGTGGCGTGCGTGAGCGCCACCGCGCACCGCATCGGTCGGCCTCGGAACGGCCTCTACGGCGGTAGAGAGCCCAAAAACAGTGTAAAAAATTGGCAGGTTCCCTCACCTAGGCCGTCGCATCGTGCACAATGGAGCGCATGAACAAACGCGAACTCGCCAAAGCAGTTGCCGTCCAGTCCGACGTTGACCTCCCGACGGTGTCAAAGGTCCTCGACGGGTTCACCGACGTAGTCACCTCGGTGGTGTCCAAAGGCGAGAACGTCTTGATGACCGGGTTCGCCAAGTTCTCCAAGGTGGAGCGGGCGGCCCGCATGGGCAGGAACCCGGCGACGGGCGAGCAGATACGGATCAAGGCGTCCAAGCGGGCTCGCATCACCCCCGCCAAGACGTTCAAAGACGCCGTATTGACGCCGGCGGGCGCACCCAAGTTGGGCCGCGGGGTGTGGCCGGTCGACGCCGACGCGCTCAAGCAGGCGGGGCGGGGTGACGGCGTCGTGGTGAAGCGAGTCAGCACGACCGCTACCAAGAGCGCTCCTGCCAAGAAGACCGTGGCGAAGAAGGCGGTCGCCAAGAAAACGGTGGCGAAGAAGGCGGTCGCCAAGCGGGCACCGGTGAAGAAAGCCGTCGCCAAGAGAACTGCCGCGCGCGTTGCGACGGCCACCCGGGCGTCGGCCAAGCGCGCCCCTGTCGCCAAGAAGGCGGCGAAGAAGACCGCCGTCAGCCCCCGGTCGGCAGCGGTCAAGAAGACAGCGGCCCGACGCGCACCGGCAAACAAGTCCGTCGGACGTCCCCGCGGTCGCTGAGCGGGAGCCCGCGTACACCTCTACTCGCCTATCTCTATCTGTGACGGGCTGACCCCTCGGCGAGCCGACTACCGCGAACCAAGCGGCAACGCTCGAGCTGCTTCAGCCGTCCCTAACCCGCCAGAACGCCACCGCTGGCCCGTCGGGCCCCACGACGAGCGCTTGGAACCGAGTCGGCCCGACGTTGGTCAGCCGAGGTTCAGTCTCGTGGACCAAGCGTCCTCCCAATCCGCGGCGGCGAGACGACGGTGCGACCGCAAGCCAGTAGGCCGACTGTCGCCAGCCGTCCCACGGTGCGATCACGGGCCCGATTTTCCGTCTCGCCATCGAGCTCGGCGAGGTTCGTCGAACCACCGTCGCGCTGGCACAGCTTCTCCAGGAGCTCGCCGTCGTCGGTGTGCGTAGGCTCAGCGTCTGCAGCGCGCCGCCCCCCGAGAACCCCGAGCCACATCGGCTGGGTCGGCGACACCATGGTAGGGCGGCGGCGCCTGATCGGAGGACCGAAGGCTCAACGCTCGGCGTGCACCAGCATCTCGGCGAGCGACACCAGGGAATACCCGGCAACGATCTCGTGAGGTAACCGATGCGGCGCCTCGTTCTGGATGCGGACGTGGAGCCGATCCACGGCCTTGGGGAAGCACGACCGCCCGAAGAAGAGCCAGCTGGGCTTGTCCATGTCCAACATCGCTGCCCCGAACATCCCCGTCACGACCGCTCGTCGTACCGGGGAAGCTCGGCGGGCCAGCGAAACAGCTACCGTCGCCGCGATCAGGCCGTCGAACGTGGCCAGTACTAGGAAGTCGACTGGCGATCGACGGATCCGTCGGGCCAACCCGCTCGCGACCCCAAGGTTTCCCGTACCGCCGCCTCTCGGGGAGACCCGCCTGGTGCGCCGGCACCCGTAATGGGGGCACATATCCATGGCGACATGGGAGATCACGCCCAAGGCGAACGCTTCGACCGGCCGCCGGGTCACACGACCAATGATCGCCCCGGCGGCCACATGGCTCGTCACAAACAATTGGGCACCTCGCCTGGCTGGAGCTTGCCAGAGTACTCGTGGCTCGGTGCGTAATCGCAGCCGCAGGCCACCACGCTTCACGTGTGATCACACGTCGCGGGTGATCACCTTCAGGAGCTCAGGGAGCGACCGTGTCCTTCCGGCGCGGCAACTTCCAGCCCGGTCGCACGAAGTGGCAGGTGTACCCGTTCGGGTAGTGCTCGAGGTAGTCCTGATGCTCGGGTTCGGCCTCCCAGAAGGGTCCGGCCGCGGAGACCTCGGTGACTACCTTTCCTGGCCACAATCCTGAGGCATTCACGTCGGCGATCGTGTCCACGGCGATCGTGCGCTGGGCGTCGCTGGTGTAAAAAATGGCTGACCGATAGCTCGGGCCACGGTCGTTTCCCTGGCGGTTCAGGGTGGTGGGGTCGTGGATCTGAAAGAAGAACTCGAGCAGGTCACGGTAGGTGATCTGGTCGGGGTCGAAGATGATCTCGATGGCCTCGGCATGATCTCCGTGGTTCTTGTAGGTGGCGTTCGGAACGTCGCCGCCGCTGTAGCCGACCCTGGTTGAGATGACTCCGGGCAGCTTGCGCACAAGATCCTGGACCCCCCAGAAGCAACCCCCGGCAAGAACGGCCTTCTCTTGGGTGGCGGCCATCGCGGGCTCCTTTCGTGGTGAATGTGATGGGACATCTCGGGCAGAACCGCCTGGAGACTTTACTCACGGTACAAGGATTCGGACGGCGACGAAACGGATCGCCGTGACCCCAACCCGACCGCGCGAGCTCCGGACCCAGACCCCGAAACCACACGAGCCGTGAATTGGCGGGAATGTCTTGGAATCTGCATTTCGGGACATCCAGGCCCCTGACCAGGGCGGCAATCACTAGGTTTGCGCATCGTTGAGGAACGAATCTCATCGCGGACTCGACCTGAGCTCCTTGAGGACCCAGTCGACCGCTGGCTCCTCGACAACTCTCGGGGGACGTGTGCCCTGGAGGCGTATACCGATGACGGCAACGGGAGTCCCCGTTACCTGGGCGATGTACCCTTCGATTCTGGTTTCAGAGTCGCAAGAAACCGAATCGCCCGATTCCCCCCAAGCGCGCGGCCAGCGCCTCAGCCGTTCCATGCAGGCCCTTGTGCTCATCCTGGCCTGGGCCGTCCTGACCGGACTCCTGATCGCCGTCGGTGTGACCATCGTTCACTCCTCATCGGTCAACGCGTTCGACCGCCACGTGACCGCCGTTGTTGTCGCTCACCGGAGTCCGACGCTCAACGGGGTTATGAAAGCCGTGACCTGGCTCGGTTCGTGGGTCGCGCTTTTAGCCGCCGCGATCCTCTTGGTAGTCCTCGCTTTCCGCCGGCGCCTCCCACTGCCCGCCGTGGTTCTTGCGGTCGTCGCCTGGGTTGGGGAGAACGGCGAGGTGACACTGGCCAAATATGTCGTCGAGCGTGGCCGCCCGCCACAGGATCTCCGGCTCGTCTCGGCGCACGGCTGGTCGTGGCCGTCGGGCCACACTGCCGTCGCCCTCCTAGTGTTCACCGTCTTGGCGCTCCTCGTGGCGACCATCGTTCCAAATTCCCGCTACCGAACCCTCGCATGGGTGCTCGCGGCGTTGGCGGTGGTGGCGGTGGCGTTCTCACGGGTTGAGTTGGGTGTGCACTGGACCACCGACGTCATGGCCAGCACGGTCTTCGTCGGCGCGTGGCTGGTGGTCCTCTTCGCGTTGTTCGCGTCCGATGTTCGCCTGAAACTCCCACACGATGACCTCGCGCTTCGCGAAGAACCCGGGGCCTCGAGGTAGCAGTGGGGCGCGAAGGCAGCTGACTGCGGCATCTGCGAATGCCCCGGAGTGCGAGAGACGCTACGTAGCGGTCCGAAAGTCGATGAAGTACGACACGCCGAAGAACCTGAGGAACGTGCGCCAGGGCCAGGGCAGGTACTTGCGCTCGGTGTCGCGGACGATCTCCGGATCCGTGAGCTCGTAGAATCCTTCGCCGGGTCGTCAGCCGCGCGGCGCCGTGGTTGAGTGCGTTCTGGACCCAATCGGCGTCACGCCCGTGGGTCAGGGGGATGCGAAAGCCATCGAGCGTGCGGAACACGCTCACCGGGGTGCGATAGACGGTGTGGGTACGCCGACCAACGTGGGTCAGACTGCCGAGTTGGGGGAGCCGCCGGGCAATCCGCCGCATGATCTTGTTGGTAACCATGCGGTTGAAGTGGGCCAGCCGACGCCGGCGATGTTCCGTCTCTGCCACTAGGCCCGGCTCGGGGCCCGAGTCCCGCCGAGCCGGATGCCCGCGCACGAGACTAGGAGCGATCGCTCCGCGGAGAGACCGCGACGCTGGTGCTCATAGGCAGATGATAGGCGCGTGGGTCGGGAAAGGCCGGGCTTAGGTTGGTGGAACCGGCAGGCGGCAGCCCGCAGACCGGTCTCTCTGGAGTAGGTGGCCCTGCTCGTCGTCGAGATTACGATGACGTCGGTATGCGTAGATCGTGAGGTGCTGCTCGTTGGCGTCGGCGGTCCCGGACGTATTTCCCGGACGATTTTGAGGATCATGCGCCGGGTGCACACCTTGCCCGAATTGAGCGCCAGGTACGTCGACCCTTAGGGGACCCACGGTGATCTCCCCGTCGCAGCCTGGTGGCGCAGCGCCATGGTGATGCGCGCCTTGAGCTCACGCATCCAGAAAGGTTTGGTCACGCAGTCATCGGCGCCGTCGACGATCAGTACGTTGGCCGCCGGAGGCCTCCTCTACACCTGCTCGGGCGTGGCTGGAACTTGTTGAACCTGGTCTCAAGTGCCGTGGCGATGTCCCGCACCGAGTCGCCGATCGCCGTGCGCTTAATCCAGATTGCGTAGGCCAGCTCGAGTTGCCTCCAGGCCCGGGCCCGGTGGACCGCAGGTCGCGGTGCGGACCAGGTGCCATTCGACGTACTCATGGACTCCACAAAAGCTCGGGGACCACGGGCGCCTCCCTCGACACGAACAGCTGCCTGGCCAGCACAATCGCCCTGCTCAGGATCTGGGCCTGGGCCGGAGCGCTCGCGCTCGGCTAGCGCCTCAATCCCCGCGTGTATCGCGAAAATCGGTGACACTCGCCGAACGCCGAGCTCTGACACCGAGCATCGTTACGAGCACCCGCTCGTGCTGCCACAGCTGCCACACACGTAGCACGAGCCTGCGCGCTGCATAACGTTGCCACAGCTGTAGCAGTAGGGGGCGTCACGTTGCTCGGCCCGCCCGAGGGTCAACGGCACCTCGGGTGTGCGGGCCGACGGCGGCTCAGACCGGAGCTCATTTGAGGCGATGCGCTCGGGCGGCGTGAAGCCGTCGTCCACCAAACCCACTGACCGAGTCGCGCTCTCTTCGACCCCGGGGAGCGTCGGTTGGGTCCGCTCCGAAGTGGATAGGACCCCCAGCTCGATCCGCTCCTGTGGCGGCAGGTAGTCGAGGGCAAGCCGGCGGAAGATGTAGTCGACCAGGCTCGTGGCGATGCGCAACTCAGGGTCGTCGGTGATCCCTGCCGGCTCGAACTTCATGCTCGAGTACTTGCGCACGTAGGTCGCCAGGGGAACCCCGTGCTGCAGGCCCAGGCTGATCGAGATGGAGAAGGCATCCATGATGCCCGCGAGGGTCGAGCCCTGCTTGGACACCTTCACGAAGACCTCGCCTGGACGACCGTCTTCGTACTCCCCGACCGTCACGTAGCCCTCGCAGTCGGCCACCCTGAACGCGAAGGTGTTCGACCGGCGGCGGCGAGGCAGGCGCTCACGCACCGCACCCACCACGAGCGGTTCGACCGTCCGAGTGCGCTCGTGCTCGAGGGCCGCCTCCAGCTCAGCGATGCGGCTCGCCACCTCACGGGCATGGGCCTCGGCCGAGGACCCTGGCGGCGCGTCGTCACCGCTGGCGTCCTTCTTGGTGGTCGAGAGCGGCTGGGCCACCTTGCAGTTGTCGCGGTAGATGGCGACGGCCTTCACGCCGAGCCGCCAGGCGTCGATATGGAGCTGCTCGACGTCCTCGACCGTTACATCCTCGGGCATGTTCACCGTCTTGGAGATGGCACCGCTGATGAAGGGCTGCACCGCTCCCATCATCCGGACGTGACCTGAGTAATGGATCGAGTTGTCGCCCATCGAGCATGCGAACACCGGCAAGTGGGCGCTCCTCAGGTGCGGCGCACCGACAACCGACATGTGCTCGTTGATATACGCAACGATGTCGGCGGCCTGCGCCTCCGAGTAGCCAAGACGGCGCAGCGCTCGAGTGACCGTCTGGTTGACGATGGACATGGTGCCGCCACCGACCAGCTTCTTGGTCTTCACCAAGCCCAGGTCGGGCTCCACGCCGGTCGTGTCGCAGTCCATCAGCAGTCCGATCGTTCCCGTCGGTGCCAGCACCGAGGCCTGCGAGTTGCGGACGCCGTACTGCTGGGCCAACTCGACCGCCTCGTCCCACGCGGACTGGGCGGAGGAGAGCAACTCGATCGGGACCACGTCCTCGTCGATCTTCGACGCCTCGGCCTGATGCTTGTGCAGCACGTGGAGCATCGCATCGGCGTTCTCATAGAAGCCGGCGAAGGGTCCCATGCGCGCTGCGGTGCGTGCGGAGGTGGCATAGGCCCGACCGGTCATGAGGGCGGTGATGGCGCCGGCCCAGGCACGCCCCTCGTCGGAGTCATAGGGCAGGCCGTTGGCCATCAAGAGCGCTCCCAGGTTGGCGTAGCCGATGCCCAGCTCACGGAAGCGCCGGGAATTCTCGGCGATGGACTCGGTCGGGTAGTCGGCGTTCCCGACCAGGATCTCTTGCCCCGTGAAGATGATGGCTACGGCCTCGCTGAACCCCTCGACGTCGAACGAGCCGTCGATCTCAAGGAACTTCATGAGATTGAGGCTGGCCAGGTTGCACGCCGAGTTGTCGAGGTGCAGGTACTCCGAGCACGGGTTGCTGCCGTTGATACGCCCGGCGTTGGGCGCCGTGTGCCAGGCGTTGATCGTCGTGTCGAACTGGAGACCAGGATCGGCGCATTCCCAGGCGGAGTGTGCGATCTGGCGGAATAGATCGCGTGCGGGCAGCGTCCGGATGACCCTGCCGTCAGTTCGAGCGGTCAGGTACCAGTCGGCACCGTCGAGCACGGCGTGCATGAACTCGTCGGTGATCCGAACCGAGTTGTTGGCGTTCTGGTACTGGGTGGAGTGGCTGTCCGCCCCGTCGAGGTCCATGTCGAATCCCGCGTCTCGCAGGACACGGGCCTTGCGCTCCTCGATGGCCTTGCACCAGATGAAGTCCTCGATGTCGGGGTGGTCGGCATCGAGGATGACCATCTTGGCCGCCCGCCGCGTCTTGCCGCCCGACTTGATGGTCCCCGCCGAGGCGTCGGCGCCACGCATGAAGCTGACCGGCCCCGACGCGGTGCCGCCGCCCTTCAGCAGCTCGTGTGACGAGCGAATTCGAGACAGGTTGACGCCGGCCCCCGAGCCGCCTTTGAAGATCAGACCCTCCTCGGTGTACCAGTTGAGGATCGAGTCCATCGAGTCCTCCACCGACAAGATGAAACACGCCGCACCCTGTTGGGGCACCCCCGACACCCCGATGTTGAACCAAACCGGTGAGTTGAACGCCGCCTTCTGATGGATGATCAGATGCTTGAGCTCGTCGCTGAAGATCCGAGCCTCTTCGTCGTCGATGAAGTAGCCATCCTTCATCCCCCACCCGGTGATCGTGTTAACCACCCGGTCGGCCACCTGCCGGAGCGACCACTCCCGCTCGGGAGTGCCCACCGTGCCCCGGAAGTACTTCTGCGCCAGGATGTTGGTGGCGTTCAGGCTCCACGACTCGGGGACCTCGACGCCGAGCTGCTCGAAGGCCACCGAGCCGTCGCGGAAGTTGGTGATACGGGCGTCGCGCCGTTCCCAACGCACCTCGTCGTAGGGGTGCACGCCCTCGGTCGTGAAGTGACGGCGGATGCCGATCCCGACTCGCTGGGGGGCGATAGCCATATCTGCAGCTCCTCTGTGGTCGTCTCTGTGATCGTCGTGTACGTGCCGTGGTGCGGTCCCCGTCAGCTCGTGGCGCACCTCGCACCCTATGGGGCATGGAAGGCGCTCAGCCACAACATCTAGTGGTCGACACGGCGGTAGCCACGAGATGCTGTGGTCATTACATCACTGTAGTTACGCCCTTGTCAACGGATAGTGCTCCGGAGAACCCCTGGTCCCAAGCCGTTCGCGATAGTTCGCGCTTACAGCCCGAGCACCCGGCCGCCCGGTCGGGTCCGGACCGCTTCCCCACCTTGTCGATAACGTGCGGTCGTGGCGCTGGTGGTGGCGGTCGATGCGGGCACCACCGGCGTCCGAGCGGTCGTGGTCGACGAGACGGGGTCGGTGCTCGACCTGGCCTACCGGGCCGTCTCCGAGCAGTTTCCCCGGCCCGGATGGGTCGAGCAGAATCCCGTGGAGATCTGGTCGGCGGTGCGGGCCACGCTCAGCGAGGTGGCCGGCCGGCTCCACGCAGATCGTGGGACGGTGGCCGCTGTCGGCATCGCCAATCAACGCGAGACCGTGGTGGCCTTCGACCGCGCCACGGGGAATCCCCTGCACCCGGCGATCGTGTGGCAGGACCGCCGCACGGCCGCTCGCTGCGCCGAGCTCGAGCGCGAAGGGTGCCTTCCACTGGTGCGGGCCCGAAGCGGGCTGGTCCTCGATCCGTACTTTTCGGCCACCAAGATGGCCTGGTTGCTCCGCCACTCAATCGGCCGTCCGCGAGGGGGCGGCCCTCGTCTCGCGCTCGGAACCGTGGACTCGTGGCTCATTTGGCAGCTCACCGGTGGTCCCGACGGCGGAGTGTTCGCCACCGACCCCACCAACGCCAGCCGCACCGCCCTGTTCGACACCGACCGGCTTGCGTGGTCCGACGAGCTCTGCAGCGTCTTTGGCGTCGACGCAACGCTGCTGGCCGAGGTCCGTCCCTCCGCCGGACGGTTCGGCCTGGTGCGAGCCGGCCGCTCGAGCGGCCTCCCGTCGGCGCTCGATGCAGTGCCCCTGAGTGGCGTCGCCGGCGACCAGCACGCGGCGCTCTTCGGCCAGGGGTGTCTCGAGGAGGGCTCGGCCAAGGTCACCTACGGAACCGGCAGCTTCGTGCTGGTCAACGCCGGCACCCGACGTCCGAGCCCGCCCCCAGGGCTCCTCGCCACCGTCGCCTGGCACCTGGGCAGCCACGGCGGGCCCGAGGGCCCCGTGTCCTATGCCCTCGAAGGCTCAGCGTTCGCCTCGGGGGCCGCGGTGCACTGGCTGCGCGACCGCGTTGGACTCTTCACCGAAGATGCGCAGGTCGGTCCGCTCGCCGAGTCGGTTCCCGACGCTGGCGGCGTGTGCTTCGTCCCAGCGTTCACCGGGCTGGGAAGCCCGATTTGGGATCCGAGCGCCAGGGCCACCGTGACGGGTCTCACCTCGGGAAGCGGTCGAGCCGAGCTGGCCCGCGCCGTTGTCGAGGCGATGGCCTACGAGGTGCGGGGCATCACCGATGCCATGGCAATCAACGGGCGCCCCGTAGGCGAGCTTCGCGTCGACGGCGGCGGCGCCGCCATGGATCTCCTGCTGTCGTTGCAGGCGGACCAGAGCCGGGTCGAGGTCATCCGACCGGTCCACCTCGAGTCGACGGCCCTCGGTGCCGCAGCGCTCGCCGGCCTCGCCGAAGGGGTCTGGAGCTCGCCGGCGGAGGTTGCCGCGCTTCGACGTACCGACGTTCGGTTTGCGCCGTCGATACCTCCGGGCGACGCCGATGCGGCCTACGCCCGGTGGCGCCGGGCGCGCGACCGTTCGAGGGGGTGGGCCACTGGGGGGCCGGTGCTCGGCTAGGCGCCGGTCACTTTGGGGATCGTCGGTGACGCCTACTCCTCGGGATTCGAGGACTCCACGGCCACGGCTCGAATCTCCTCCACGCTCACCCCGTCGACCTCGTGAATCTCGGCGCGCAAGAGGTCGACCAGGTGCTCACCGGCGAGCTCGATCACGAACTCGTCCACGGCCTGGCCCCCGCCGCGCTCGAGGATGTCGATCGAGACGATGTCCCCGCCCACCGCACCGATCCTGCTCGCCACCAGACCGAGCGCGCCGGGACGGTCGGGCAGCCAGATGCGCAAGATGTACCCAGGCATAGCGTCAAGCTAGGCGGCTCGTGTGAACCGCGCGTTTCTTGTCGGTTTCCGATCGAGGCTTTGTCGCAGCTACCCGAGTTTGGTGAGCGCCTTGCGCAGGTTGCGCACCGCCTGACCGATCCGCTGGTCGTTCTCGATCAGGGCGAACCGTACGTGGCCGTCCCCTCCCGGGCCAAAGCCCACCCCCGGCGACGTCGCCACGTTCGCCTCCTGGACGAGGTACTTGGCGAACTCGAGGGACCCCATCTCGGCGTAGGGGTGAGGGATGGGAGCCCAGACGAACATCGTGCCCTTGGGCGGCGTCACGTCCCAGCCGATCCGGTTGAGGCCCTCGCACAGCGCGTCCCGACGGTCCTGGTAGATGGCATTGATCTGGGCGGGGTACTCCGGCGCCTCGTTCATGGCCACGATCGCCGCGATCTGGATGGGCTGGAAGGTCCCGTAGTCGAGATAGCTCTTCAACTTGGTCAAGGCCTGGACGATCTCGGGATTGCCAACCAAGAACCCCACCCGCCACCCGGCCATCGAGAAGGACTTGGTCAGCGTGTAGAGCTCGACCGCCACCTCCTTGGCCCCGGGCACCTCGAGGATCGACGGCGGTCGGTACCCGTCGAACCCGAGGTCCGCATAGGCGAAGTCGTGCACGAGCACCACCTCGTGCTCTTGCGCGAATCGCACGAGTCGCGTCATGAAGTCGAGGTCGACGCAGGCCGTGGTGGGGTTATGCGGGAACGACAGCACGATGACCCTCGGCTTGGGCCACGTCGATTCCCACACCTCGACCAGGGCGCCGAAGAAGTCGTCGCCGGGGTCCGGCGCGCCGCCGTCAAGGCCACCCGCGCCGCCCACGCCTGGCCCTCGGAGTCGCACCTGATGCACCTCTGCTCCGGTGAAGAGGGGGGCGTAGATGTGAATGGGGTACGACGGCGATGGGACGAGCGCGGTATCGCCCGGGCCCACCAGCACCCACATGAGGTGCGACAGCCCCTCCTTGGCCCCGATCGTGGTCACGACCTCGAGCTCGGGGTCGAGCTGGACGCCGAACTTACGCTCGTAGAGGGCCGTGATCGCCTGGCGCAGCTTGGGGATGCCCTTGCTCGCCGAGTACCGGTGATTCCGCGGGTTGTGGGCCGCCTCGGCCAGCTTCTCGACCGCGATCTCCGGCGAGGGCAGGTCGGGGTTGCCAAACCCGAGGTCGATCACATCGTTGCCGGCTCGGCGGGCGGCCAACTTCAGGTCGTTGATGGTGGCAAACACGTACGGCGGGAGGCCGTTGACCCGGCGGAACTCCATGGTTCAGGCTACCCCCCCTCGGCGAGCCGACCGGCGCACGTCACGAGCGCCGCCATCGGAACCGGCCACACGAACACGGCCCAGGACGCGCCGGCTGCGTCGAGCTCTGCCAGCTGCGCGGCGAGCAGCTCGTCGGCGTCGACGGCCGCCTCCGCGGGCGCCGCCGAGACCCGGGGCACGGGCCCACCCCAGGTGACCGGCGAACGGCGCGCCTGCTCGCGCAGCACGTCGGGTCCCGCCTCCCAGAGGTTGACCGCTGCTCCGGTGGCCTCGGCGATCTGCTGGGTGCGGCGCGAGCTGCCACCGACCCAGACCGCCAGCCCGCGCGAACCCAGGATCCGCGCGCAGCGCTCCAGCGCGCCGAGGCGATCGCTCGCCGACCCGGCTGGCACCCCGTAGGCCTCGTTCTCGGTGTGGCTCAGGCGATCCCCGGTCCCGAGCCCGGCGATCACCCGTCCTGGGGCCAACACCGACAGGGCTCCGAACTGCGACACGAGCACGTTGTCGGGCACCAAACCCACACGGGCGACGAGCGTCCCGACTGCCACGCGCGCGGTGCGCCGCGCAACGGCTGCAAGGAGCGGGAAGGGCGCCAGCGCGGGACGATGGGGCTGCCCGAGCGGCCAGAGATGGTCGTAGCAGAAGACCCCGTCCACGCCGGCCGCTTCCGCGTCGTGCGCGATCGCAAGGGCATCGTCGGGGTTGTCGCGGAAGCTCGGCAGGACGATGCCGGTCTTCACGACAAAGCCCCCCGACGGGCGGCCATCGCGGCACCCACCGCGCCGGCCCGCTCCCCGAGCATCGCCAGCGCGATCTCGACCTCCGGGCGGTGGGTCCCGCCGGGCAGCAGACCGGCGAACGCTCGGCGGGTCGGGCCGAGCAGCGCCTCCCCGGCTTCGGCCAGCCCTCCTCCGACCACGATCCGCGACGGATCGACCAGGGCGGTGAGGTTGGCCAGCCCGAGCGCTACCCACCAGCCAAGCTCGTCCATCACCACCAGCGCCTCGGGGTCACCTGCGAGGACCGCTGCCGTCACGTCCTCGCCACGCACGAGCTCGGGGTCGCCACCCGCCAACGCCACGACATGGGCCAGCCGGCCGGCCATTGCCGCCTCGCGGGCCAGGCGGGCCAAACCGGCGCCCGAGGCGAACCGCTCCCAGCAGCCCCGCTGCCCGCAGGGGCAGGGTGGGCCGGCGGGATCGACGACCATGTGGCCCACCTCTGCGCTGAACCCGTGGGCACCCGTCAGGACACGGCCATCGGCGACGATGCCGCCCCCGATCCCCGTTCCGAGTGTCACCATGAGCCCCACGCGCACGCCGCGCAGCGCGCCCGACCGGAGCTCGGCAAAGACGGCCAGCGTGGCGTCGTTCCCCACCACCACCTCGCGGCTGGCGAGCTGCTCGCGCACCAGGCGGCCGATGTCGCTCTCGGACACTGCCGGCAGGTTCGGCGCGAACAGGAGACGTCCGGCCGGGTCGACCAAGCCGGGCAACCCGACACCGAGCGGAACGTCTGAGGCCGGGCCGGGACTCTCTTGGCTCAGTTCACGCACCACCTGGACCACGGCGCCGGCGATCGCCGCCCCCGACACGCCCGACGTACCAGGCAAGCCCCTCGGAGTGGGGACGCGGGCGTCGCGCAGGGTCCGGTCCTGGTCGTCGAGCATGACGCCCAGGACCTTGGTCCCACCGACGTCGACACCCAAGGAGTACGTCACGGCCCGCCGACGCCCGAAATCCGGCGGACGGGCCCCTCGCTGGCGAGCCCCCGGCAACGCGCACCGCTACTCGGTCGCCTCGGCCCGTGCCTTCAAGTCGCGCAGCGCGGTGGACATGATGCGGCTCTGAGCGCGCAGCTTGATGAACCCCGGGATCGGGACCCGCAGCTCGACTTCGAGATGGTAGGTCACCTCGGTGCCGGCGTCGATCGGGTCGAACACGTATGTGCCGTCGAGCTTGGCCGTGATGTCCCCCTGGGTGAGCCGCCAGGCGAACACCCTCGGAGCCTGCAAGTAATCGTACGCCAAGGTATAGCTGGTGCTGCGTCCGAAGGCAGCGGCGCGGAAGCTGACCAGCGTTGGGCGGCCCTCTTGGTCACGCTCGTGAACGGTGACCTCCTTGATGTCACGCGCCCACTCGGGATAGCGCTCGATGTCGGCGGCGATCGCGAAGCACCGAGCCGGCGAAGCCGCTACGTTCGTTCGCTCCGTGGCCTGGTCCGCCACCGTCACCTCCCGTCGGCCGGTATCACATCGCCGGTGTCACGCCGTCGACCTTCGCTCATCCGGGCACGGCGTGCCCGGCGAATCTCGTCAGCCTGCCATCTCGGCCAGCGCGCCGGCCAGCTTGGCCGCCAGATGGTCATAGGCGAAGGCCTCGAGCACCCTCCGGCGTCCCGTTTCTCCCATCGCTCGCCGCCGGCCCTCGTCGAGCAGCAGGCGGCGCAGGGCCAGCGCCAGCGCGCCTGGGTCGCGGGGCGTACCCACGACCCAGCCCGTCTCTCCGTCGACGACAGCCTCAGCGGCTCCGCCGCTGTCCCCTGCCACCTGGGGGACCCCCGCCGCGGCGGCCTCGAGGAACACGATGCCGAACCCCTCCTGCTCGAGGCCGAGCCAACGATTCCGACAGGCCATGGCAAAGATGTCGCCCGCGCCGAGCAGAGCAGCCTTGTCCGATTCGCTCAGGCGACCGAGCAGGCGGACCGGTGCGCGCTCGACCTCGACCAGTCGAGCCAGGCGGCGGTCATCGCGCCCACCACCGGCGATGGCCACGGTGAGGTCGGGGAACGACGGCGCCAGCCGCGCCGCCGCCCTGATCAGTACGTCCATGCCCTTGCGAGGCACGAGTCGGCTGACGCTCACGACCAGTGGCCCCGCTACGGGAAGCCCGAGGTCGCGCCGAGCCCGCCGCGAGCGGCCGGTCCGAGCGGGTGAACAGACGTGGCGTCCACCCCGGGAGGAACGATCGCCGAGCACGTCGAGGCGCCGCCCCGTCGTGCGTCGAACCTCGGCCGCCGGATAGCCCCCGGCCGAGATCACCAACGCCGCGTGCGAGACGACGTGGGACATCAGTTGGCGACCAACCGGCACACGCGAAGGGATCGCCGCCTCGGCACCGTGCAAGATCACCGCGTAGGGCAGCTGCAAGCGGGGACCGAGCAGCCCCAGAGGCAGGACCGGGTCGAGCACCACTCCTGTGGCCCCGACGTCGTGGGAAACCTGGCGAATATGGCGCAGCGTCGCCGCCGCCGGGAAGTACAAGATGCGTCCAGGGACCCGACGAATGTCAAACCCCGCGGCGCGCTGCTCGGCATCGAAGGCTACGTGATCGGGGTGGGAGCTCGCCGTCAGCACGACGAAGCTGTCAGGGTCCAGTCGCCGCCAGAGCTCCCACAGATAGGCCTGGATACCTCCGACCTTGGGGGGAAAGTCGTTCGTGATCAACAGGTGCCGGTTCATGACCGACCGCACCCGCGGCGATCACGCCGGTCAGCCGGCCCGTCGCTCGAACAGGAGGCTCGGCACGAGCCCGGCGTTCTCGAGCAGCCGCATCGCCCGTGCCTCGTCGGCGTCGATGACCACGGCGTCCTCGACGTCGCGCTCGAGGAGGAACGAGACCACACAGTCCTCGCAGGCGTCGGTGTGCTGCATCGTGCACTGATCGCAGTCGATGGTGATCGGGGAGATGGGCGTCGACACTGGCATGGGGTTCCCCTTCCGGACCGTGCGTCCTCGTTGTCGCTGTCGTACCCAAGCATGTCCGAAGGGTGTGTCGCTCAGGACACGAAGGAGAGCCGGACCTGACGCCGCGCGTTGTCCACGTTTGGATCGACCAGCACCACCGACTGCCATCTTCCGAGCATGGGCCGCCCGTCGATCACCGGCACAACCAGCGAAGGGCTTACCAGCACCGGCAGGAGGTGGTCCGCCCCGTGGCCAGGCGACCCGTGACGATGGCGATAACGGTCGTCTCGCGGCAGCACGCGGTCGAGGAGCTCGGAAAGATCAGGTTCGGAGCCCGAACCGAGCTCGATCAGGGCCACGCCGGCTGTCGCATGAGGAACAAAGACGTGGCAGAGCCCATCGCCCCGCCGGTCGCAGAACTGCCGCACCACATCGGTCAGGTCGGTCACCCGGCGATCGCCGGTGTGCACCTCGACGAGCGCGGTCTGCACGCTCAGCGCGCCTGAGGCCGAGGGGAAAGTCGAGGAGCCTCTGGTCCACCCCGGCCCGCGCAGGCACGGACGACTTCGTCCACCACGTGGCTAGCGCCCCATGCGACACCCTCGGTGACGACCTTCGACGCGCGACCGTCCACTACGACGAAGAACGGAGGGCCCTGCACCCGGTAGGCCGCGTAGGCGGCGTCGGACATGACGACGTCCACACCGAGAACCGCCAGTCGTCCCAGCCGCGCCTGGATCCTCGGTCGAGGGGCCGCGCGTCACCAGGTGGGCGCGCACCCCGTCGACACCGGGCCACCCCGGCGCCTGGGCCAGGGCGGCCCAGATATCCCGGCACCCCTCGCACACCGAGGACACGAAGAGCAAGAGGGTCCAGTGATCGACGCCAAGGATCGTGACGGCACGGGCCCGACCGTCGAGATCGACCCCCGACAAATCCGAGGCCGGGGTGGCAGGGGTATCGCGATAGGTTGGGATGGGCACCAAGGCCCCGAGCATGGGCCGCGGAGCGCTCACCGGGCCGGCGCGTGCGAGGACGCCGTGGTCCCCTCGGGCGGCGTGTGCGATTCCACGACTGCACCCGTCACTTCCTCCACCCCCCGGCCGTGCCCGCACCACCGGCAGGTGACCACGTCGACCGACTCGGACAAAACGGTCTCGTCTTCGACCTGCAGCTCGCCGCCGACCGAGTAGTGGTGGAACGCACGCACGGTCCGGGTCGTAGTGACGTCGAAGCGGGTCAAATTCCCACAGGAAGAACACCGGTAGCGAGACGTAGGCACGACCCCAACGGTACTCCCCGAGGGCGCAGCCCACGGTCAGAGGCGGTCGAGCAGCTCGGCCTTCTTCGCCTCGAACTCGGCGGGTGTGACGATGCCCCGGCGCCTCAGATTGTCCAACTGAATCAGCTGCTCAGGGACCGTGGTCGCCCCGCTGGTCGGCGCGCCCGACCCGTTGCCCTGCGTCCCGTAGGTCTGCTCGCCGAGGGGGACCCCGTGCGCCGGGGTCTTCTCCCCCACCCAGGCCAACTGGGCGGGTGCCACGACTGGTGGTGGTGACGAGCCGGGACCGCCCGGCAATCGTGCACCGTCCCACCCAACGCGGGCAAGCTCGTCCAAGCGGTTGGTGAGGAGCCGCTGGAGGCTTCTCGGCCGGCGTACGTCGTCGACGGTGATCCGCTGGCTCTCGCCCTGGAGCTCTACCACGAGGCGACCAGCCCCCACGATGCGCTCGAAGATGGTCTGGTTGCTGTGCACCTCGCTGATCCGCTGTAGTCGCAGCTGGCGAACGTCGCGACCCACGATCCCGCGCCGGAGCACCAGCCGCTGCGTCGTGACGATCAGGCTGATCCCGCGCCAGCGCAATGCACGTCCGGCTAACCAGAGCACCGGCACGAGCACGACGGCACCTAGCACCCAGGCGACCGGCGCCGGAGCCTGAGGAAAGCACACGACCACGGCGATCGACGTCCCGAATGCCAGAACCGTCGCGAACAGCGGACCGGCCAAGAAGATCCAGTGCGGCCGGATGTCGACCAGAACCTTCTCGTCGTCCGCCAGGAGCCCACGAGAGAGCGGCACCCACCCAGCGTACGGGGTGCCGTACCTCAACTCTGGTACATCCCACCAACGTCGACCACCAGAGGCGCACCACCGTCGACGCACCGGCAGCGTCGACGCGCGGGCGAGGCACGTGGCGCTATCGGCAGCGGGGCTTGCCGCACCCAGCTCGCCCTTGGTACGAATGAGGGGCCATCACGACCTGAGGCAGGTGAAGTGTCGAGCATCGAGATCGGACCCGACGAGCTGCGGTCCCGCCTGGCAGCTGGTGAGGGCATCTACTTCCTCGACGTCCGCGAGCCCGACGAGGTTGCCGAATGGGCGTTCCCTGGTGCCGTGAACATCCCGCTCGGCCAGCTGGGGGCGCGGGCGGCGGAGATCCCGACAGATCGGCCGGTCGTGGTCGCCTGCCACTCGGGAATGCGGTCGGCCGCTGCCGCCGAGGCGCTCAACAAAGGCGGGTGGGACGCCCAGAACCTCGCCGGTGGCGCGGTGGCCTGGGTCGCGACCGAGGCGCCCGACTGAGTCACCACTGCAACGTCACCAATGAACGACCCAACGGACACGGCCGCCGGTCGACCCAGTGGGTCACCGGCAAGTGAGCTGGGTCATCGTTGGCCGGTGGAGGCGTGGACGGGCCAGGTGCCAGACTGAGCAAATGACCGCAACCTGGAAGAAAGTGACCGTGGCCGATCTCAAGCCCGGCGACCGCGTCCGGCACCCCTCGGGCACGGAGCTGACCGTCTCACGGATCGACGAGAGCTTCTTTGGGCGCCCCGGGATGTCCGCGTTGATCGAGGACACGCCCGAGCGGTGGCTGAAGGCACCCGTGCAGTCCGACGCCGAAATCGAGGTCCTCGTCGAGGACTGAGCTTGGCGCGTCGAAGGTGACTCGACGCGCCAACATCGGCCTTCGTTCCCAAGGTCGCCCTCCGTGCTTGTGGTGCGGACGGGAGCGGGCTCGTCGCTAGAGTGTCGCCGTGCACGCCGTACCCCTCGGGGAGTCCGTCAGCGGACAGCTGGTCCTTGGATCCTTCACCGACGTCGGACCCGACCCCGACAGCGCCATGGTGGAAGGTGGCTGCGACGTGCTCGTCAGCCTCATCCAGGACGACGAGATCATGATGCGGTACCCCGACTACGGCGACTGGCTGGTCGCTGCGGGCGATCGAGTCATCCGCCTGCCCATTCCCGACTACGGGATCACGGATGACGAGAGCCTGATCGCCCTGGTCGATCGCCTGGTGGCCATCGTCGGCGACGGGACGTCGGTATTGGTGCATTGTGGTGGCGGGATCGGCCGGGCCGGAGTGGTGGCAACCCTGGTGCTGGTGTCGCTCGGGTGGACGCTCCCCGACGCGGCGGTGCACGTCCGGGCCAGCCGTCCCGGTGCAGGACCCGACAGCCCGGCGCAGCTGGCGCAGCTCGAAAGGGTCGCCGAGGCGCTTGCCGCCCGACACGGCGGCTGAGCGTCGGCGCTGCGCTCAGGTCCCCCCGGCGAGCTTCTGCAATTGCCCCCAGAGGGCGTCGACCTGCGCGACGAGGTCGTCGAGGGACCCGTCGTTGGTGATTACAACGTCGGCGATCGACCGCCGTTGCTCGTCGGTAGCCTGTTGAGCCATCCGACGGCGCACGTCAGCTCGCTCCGAGCCCCTCGCCACCGCTCGATCCTCACGCAGACCTGACGGCGCCTCGACGGTCACGACGAAGGTGTAGTGGTACTCGGGGTCGCTCCGCCCCAGTTGGCTCTCGACCAGCACCGCCAGGTCCAGCACGGCGATCGTGTCGGCGGGTAGCACGGCCAGCCGGGCCACGAGCTCCTCGTTGATCGCTGGGTGGCTGATGGCGGTCAGCCGCCCCAGTGCGTCGGCGTGGGCGAACACGATCGCGGCCAGGGCGGCGCGATCGATGGCGCCGCCTGCACCCACCACCTGCGGGCCGAATTCGGCAGCCACTCCCGCCTCGGCTCGACCCCCAGGCTCGAGCACCTGGCGGCCCACCGCGTCCACGTCGATCACCGTGGCGCCGCGTTCGGCCAACAGTCGCGCCACGGTGCTCTTACCGGCGCCAATCCCGCCCGTCAGGCCGACGATCAGCACGGGTGGCCCTTCCGACGCTGGTTCTGTGGACAGCCCGTCCCGGAGAGATAGATCGGCGCGCCGCAACAGTGGGAGGTTGCTCTCGCGACGTCGTGCACCCCATCGCCCCTTTCCTCAGGTCGGCAGCCCCCGAGGTCGTGCAACGACGGCGACCCCAGGGCGGACGGCCGCCAACCTACTGCGTCGAGCCCTGACAGCACCATGGCGCCGACCTGGGGACGGACCGAGACCGGGCCATGAGTTGTCGCAAAAGGACCACCCCCCAGTACCATTGGCGCCAACAAGTTCCCTGGTTGACGGAAGGCTTCGCGTGAACGTCTTTTTCGATATCGACTACACGATCCTCGGATTCGACGGTTCGCTACGACCGCGCACCCACCAGGTGTTCGAGGAACTGATCGCTGACGGCCACGACGTGTACATCTGGTCCGGCGTCGGCGTGCGATGGGCCGAGGTCAAGCAGGCGGGCCTCGAAGCCCTGGTGTGCGGCGTCTATCAGAAGCCCCTGTCGGACTTCGATGCCGGCCTGGTCCGCTTCGGTGTGCCCGTCATGCCCGATTTCGTCATCGACGACTACCCGGGCATCGTGATGCACTTCGGGGGCCTGTGCATCAAGCCCTACGTCAGCCGCCGCAGTCCCGACGACGAGCTGCTCGTCATACCTCAGCTCGTGGCCGCCCAGGCGCTCGAGGAGCCGCCCGAGCGCAGCGGCGTCGGCTGAGGGCGCCTCAGTCGGCGCCCGGCGGCAGCCACGCGTCGGGATCGGCGAGCACATCTCGCTCGGTCTCGATGAGCTGGCCCGGGATGGGGTCCGTTGGCCGGCCAATCCATCCGCCAAACAGCACGAGGCCGATCAGCGCGAAACCTGCGGCGGCGGCGAACGTCGTCCGGAAGCCCGCCAGGGCTGCCACGACGCCGAGCACCACGCCCGACGCTCCCTGAGAAAGATCGAACGCGGTGGTGAAGGTACCGACCGCCGAGGATCGCTCGTGGGCCGGCGCCCGGTTGACCACCATGGTCATGAGGGCTGGGTACTGCAACGAGATGCCGAGGGCGAAGGGGATCGTCCCGACGTACAAGCCAACGGCGGTGCCCCACAGCGCCATCACAGCCAGGCCGACGACGATGAGCGCGGTTGCGGCCGAGGCAACCCGGGTGACGCCCACCCGGTCCGATAGCGGTGCCCCGACTACCCGGGTGATGAGCACCACGACCGCGTAGAGCAGGAAGACGAACTCGGGGCCACCCATGTGCAGGGTCTCGACATAGAGCGGCGTGTAGGCCTAGAACGCGGTGATCCCCCCGATCCCGAGGGTGAGCACGAGGCCCGGACCGATCGCCTTGCGGTTCAGGAAATGGCTGGTCGGTTGCACGAGGTGCGGCGCGATACCGGAGCGGGGGACCCGCATGGCCACCAGGGCGCTCACCAGCGCGAGTACGCCCGCCACTGCGAAGGCCTCGTTGGCCCCGCCGCGCGATTCGATGGCCTGTCCGAGCAGCGGACCGGCGCCGAGCCCCGTGAAGAGCGCCACCGACAAGTAGCTGGAACCTGGGCCCGGCGATCCGGCGGGGCTAGATCAGCGACCAACGTCGTCGAACCGGTGAAGTACAAACCCTCTCCTGCCCCGGTCAACAGGCGGAGCACCACGAGGGCAACCAGCCCACCCAGGCCGCAGAGCCTCAAGGAAACCCCGACGATCGCTGCGCCGAGGACCATCAGCAGCCGCTTTCCCACGCGGTTCCCGAGGCGCCCCGCGATGGGCCGGGGTCAACACGGCCGAGGCGGCGAAGATCCCGACGACGATGCCGACAGTCGGGTCGTTGCCGTGTAGGTGCTGCGCGACATAGACGGGCAGCACCGGCAGCACAACCCCGATGCCCGAGAAGTAGCAGAGGCTCGAGGCGAAGGCGAGCCAGAATCCCCGGGTCAACACCCGCGTGGGGGATGCGGGCTCCGGCATCGACACACGATACGAGCCACCCCGGGAGGTCCAGCTCAACGCATCCCCGTGTCGTTGTCGATGCCCGGTGGTGGCGCCGGAGCGCGTCCCGACAACGGTTTGACTGCTCCTGGGACTCAGGAGGACGTGGCGGAAAGGTCGAAGAGCGTCACTCCGTCGACGGTCGACGACGTGAAGTGGCGCTCGACCCACTGGGTGATCGCCGACGCGTCAGAATCTGGTGCCGGTGGTTGGTGTGGCACCAGGCGAGCCGGCTCCAAGGCCCGCGGCACTACGGCCATCCGTACCGTGCCCCATGAAGTAGTGGATTTTCCCAGCCCGCACGTCGTCCTCGAACTCGGCCAGCGTCGGTGCCGGATCCGTGCCGTTGAACCCCCCGATCGCCATGACAGGATCGCCAGTGGCCAGCTGGTACCCGGCGGCCGCATTGGACCCGACAGTGGCCGCCACCCAGCTGTAGCGTGCGGCCCCACGTTCGAGCCGCTTAACGAGTGATGTGCCGGGCGTGGTCGAGTTGAGCAGACCTCCGATGGACCCCGCACCCGGAGCGCCACCGGCAGGGCTACCCCGTCCGCCTGTGGCCTGCCCCGACGATGGTCCGAGGCGAACCGCCCCCAGGGTGCCGCCCAGGCCCGATCCCGGCAGCCGACCGGGGGACCGGACCGAGCCGGCGGGTCCACCACGCCGCGCCCCAGGGAAACCTCCAGCTGGCCCGGGACCACCTCCCCCCGCCGGCCCCCCACCGGGACCGAACCCGGCAGTGCTTCCTGGCGGACCCGCGGAGGGAATGGCGCCGGAGTGTGGCGTCGCCGCCGTGTCGATGGCAACGGCCGTCGGTGCGAGCAGCCCGGTTGCCAACCCTCCCAACCCGATGGCGAGGGCGATGCGCCGACTCCGGCCGATTTCCGCGGTCACCCCGGCCGCCGCCATGAGGCCGACGACGAGCACCGCCCAGCGGAGCGCGGGCAACCACGTTGGCGTCCGATCCAGCAGAACGAACGCCCAGACCGCGGTGATCCCGATCGCAAGACCCAGCGTCGTCCGAGCGACGCCGCTGGTCCGCCGGCGCCACAGGGTGACCACGCCAATGCCGATCAAGGCGCCGAGGGCGGGCGCCAACGCAACTGTGTAATACGGGTGAATGATGCCCTGGGCGAAGCTGAAGAGGGCGCCGGTTTCGACGAGCCATCCAGCCCACAGCACCAGAGCAGCCCGGGTGCGATCGGTGCGCGGCGCCCGCCGGCCCAACCAGAGGCAGAGCGCCGTGAAGAGGAGCGCCGCGGGAATGAGCCACGAGATTCTGAGCGCCCATGTCCGCGCCGAAGAGCCGAGACCACCCCGTCGGGCCCCACCGCGACCCCGCCACCGCACCGCCACCCACGCTGCCGGCCTCGTTCCCTGTCAGACGCCCGAAGCCGTTGTAGCCAAAGATCAAGCCGATGAGGCTGTTGTTCTGGGAGCCGCCGACGTAGGGGCGGTCCGCGGCTGGCGTCAGC
This sequence comes from uncultured Acidimicrobiaceae bacterium, assembly GCA_963794215.1. Taxonomy (GTDB): domain Bacteria; phylum Actinomycetota; class Acidimicrobiia; order Acidimicrobiales; family RAAP-2; genus DATKRB01. The sequence continues at coordinate 140,890 of CAWCCQ010000002.1, forward strand.
TGCACGACAGCCACCCACCACCCGCCTGAGACGACCAGGACGACACCGGACAGCATCAGCTGCTTGACTCGTCGGCCCAGCTTGGGCGGACCGGCGACGAGGTAGACCGCCGCGAACACCGGTACCACAATCAGAGCTTGCAGCATCTTAGTGAGGAACCCCAGCCCGACCAAGGTGCCTGCGAGCACGAGCCAACGGGTGCGGCCGTCCTCGACCGCCCGCGTCGTGGCGTAGGCGGCTAGAGAAAGCAGCAATACCAACAACGCGTCGGGATTGTTGTACCTGAACATGAGCGCGGCAACCGGCGTGAGGGCGAGCACCGCGCCAGCGAGCAGCCCGGCGGCGGGCCCGAACCATCGGCGAACCGCCGCGTAGACCACGGCGACGGTGGCCACCCCTTCGAAGGCTTGGGGGACAAGGATGCTCCACACGTTGACCCCGAACAGGCGGGCGGAGAGCTCCATGACCCACAACGCCGCAGGCGGCTTGTCGACGGTGATGAAGTTGGACGCGTCGGACGAACCGAAGAGGAACGCCTTCCAGCTCCGCGTGCCCGCCTGCACCGCGGCCGAGTAGAAGCTGTTCGCCCAACCCGACGCCCCGAGCCCCCAGAGATACAGAGCGGCGGTGCCGGCCAGCAGCAGGATCAGCGCGGGGCGCACCCATGCGGGGTCTCCAGCTCGGCCGCGCACAAGACGGCGGAAGGGACCCGACCGGGGGTCGCCAAGCGGGTTTGCCGCGGGCAGTCCGGCAGCACCATCGTCGGCCTGTGGACCCCGCGCGACGTGCTCGAGCGTGGTCATCGAACGCCCGCCGCCGACACGCGCGGGGAGCACGCCCCCGAGTGCCGCTGGGTGGGCCCGGGGAACGATGCGGTCCTGACGCGAGATGCCCGAGGGGCTCCGACCATGCCGACACGATGCCGCTTGGTGGTGGGAGCCGACCCGGTGCACGCTGTGCCCGGGCTGTGAACTGCCACCGCCCGTTCCACGCACCGGGCAGGTCATGTGCGTTGGGATCCGGACCACCGATCCCAAGGACCGGTAGGGTCCCTGGTGAGATGCGCGGAGCGAACGTGCCACGACCGAGAGGGTGCGGCAGGTGAGCGTGGGTCGGCCCGATGAGGAAGGGGCGACGTCCGGGCCGGGCAGCAACCTGCCCAAGTCGACGAGCACGCTTGCCCTTCCCATCTTGTCGTTGGTCCTGGCGTTGACGTTCTTCGACAACACCATCGTCACCACGGTCCTCGCTCCGGTGCAGTCCGCCCTGCACGCTTCGGTGAACCAGCTCCAGTGGGTGGTAAACGGCTATGCCCTGACTTTTGCCAGCCTGATGCTGGTGTTCGGGGCGCTGGGCGACCAGTTCGGTCGCCGGCGGATCATGCTTGGCGGCGTCGCGACCTTCTGCGCGGGCTCGATCGTCGCTGCGTGCGCACCGTCGATCGATGCCCTGATCGCCGGTCGGGTGGTGATGGGGATCGGCGCGGCGGCCTCCGAGCCGGGGACCCTCTCGATGATTCGCCACATCTACACCGATCGCCGCGAGCGGGCGGAGGCACTTGGAGTGTGGTCGGCCGTCTCGGGGTTGGGGCTGGCCCTCGGCCCGGTGATCGGCGGGGTGCTCGTCGGCATCTGGTCGTGGCGGGCCGTGTTCTGGTTCAACGTGATCTTCGGCATGGTGGCGCTGATCGCGGCGGCCCTCGTGCTGCCGGAGAACTCCAACCCGGTGCGCGCCCCAATCGATCTGCCAGGCTTCATGCTCGGCGCGCTCACACTGGCCTCTGCGGCCTTCGCCACCATCCTCGGCGAGTCGGCCGGGTACGCCACCTGGTGGATCATCGGCCTGTACGCCCTGGCCGTGATCGCGGGTGTCTGCTTCGTGCTCGTCGAGCTGCGGGCACGCAACCCGATGTTGGACCTGTCCTACTTCCGACGAGCGCCGTTCGCCGGCAGCAACTTCGTGGCGTTTACGACGTACTTCGCGACGTTCTCCATCTTCTTCTTCGTGGCGTTGTACCTGCAGGTCGTCGGCTCCAACTCGCCCTACGCCACCGCCCGCGACTTTCTCCCCATGGCCGTCGCCATGGTTATTGCCTCGATCTTCACTGGCCATTGGGTTGCGCGATCTGGCCCGCGCGTGCCCATGACCGTCGGCTGCATCCTCACCGCGGGCGGCATCCTCGCGACGAACGCGGTGATCAGCCCGACCGTCGGCTTCACCCCCCTTGGTTGGACCCTGCTCATCGCCGGCGCCGGTATCGGCATCGCCATGGTGCCCGTCACCTCCACCAGCTTGTCCACCGTGCCCGCCGAGCATTCGGGCATGGCGTCATCGATGACCAACACCAGCCGCGAGCTTGGCGCGGTTGCCGGAGTGGCAATCTTGGGCTCCCTCGTGAACGGCCAGCTGACGACCAACCTCTTGCACCGGCTGACCGCGATCGGCATACCCAAGTCGTTCCAGTCCGAGGTGATCACAGCGGTGACAACGGGCAGCTTCAGCACTCAGGCCAAGAACTTCGTCGGCGGCAAGGCGATCGAGGCCATCGTCAACAAGGTCGTCAGCGCCGCGTACGGCGCGTTCGGCCATGGATTGGACATCTCCCTGACCGCTGCCGGAAGTCTGATGGTCCTGAGCGCGATCGTCGCCTTCACGACGACACGCTCGGTAGGCGCCACGGCGGCGACGGACGCCCTCGACGAGCTCCACGACCTCGACACCTGAAGCTGCCCGGCCGTGAGTTGCGGCCTCACCTCCGTCCGCTCGCCAGGGCCCGGACCGTCCGATCGGGCGCGAACGACCACCGCCCGTCGCCCACTACCCGTGTCCCCGCCGAAGCGACGACACCGCGTGGCTCAGGTGTTCAGGGCCGGCCGATTTGGAAGGCCAGAGCGCAGATCATCGTCACGGCGAACACGATCGCCAAAAACGTCACGATCCACTCGATGATGTCGGACGGGTCGTGCGGATGGTGATGCTCGTCGGGGTTCCCCACCGCTACCCCGAACCGGTGCTTGCTCGCTAACACTCGACCCCCCCTTTCTGGGTCAACTAGCGCCATCGTAGGGGAAGCGACGTCGAGTCGCCGCGGTGCTCGCCCAGGAGCCGAAGGAGCGGCGGCGCTAGCAATCCTGCGCCGCCGCCGCCGCCGCCGCCATCTGCCAGACGGGCCAGATGGCGCCGAACGCAGCCCGCTCAGGTCTTGACGGTCAGCGTGAATGTCCACGTGCCGGCGTCACCGAAGGTGTCGCTGTCGGTGCCGGTAGCGACGTAGCTCCCGGCTCCGAGTGTGGCGGGAGCCGAGACTGCACCAGTGGACGACACGGTCAATCCAGGGGAGCTGACCACGTTGGCGTAGACGATCGTGCCGTGCGAGCCCGACGAGGTCAGCTGGCCGCTGTACGCCGTACCTTTGGTGGTCGACGCCGTCTTGGGAGCGCCCTGGGCGATCTTCCCGACCTTGACGGTCAGCGTGAAGGTCCACGTGCCGGTGTCACCGAACGTATCGCCTACGGTGCCAGTGGCGGTGTAGGTCCCTGCGACCAAGGTAGCTGGAGCCGACACGGCACCGGTGGTCGACACCGTCAACGACGGCGAGCCGGTCGACTGGGTGTAGCTGACCGTGCCGTGCGAGCCGTTGGCCGCGAGCTGGTGAGAGTAGCCGGCGTCGGTCGCGATCGACGCGGTCTTGGGAGCGCCCTGGGCGATCTTCCCGACCTTGACGGTCAGCGTGAAGGTCCACGTGCCGGTGTCACCGAACGTATCGCCTACGGTGCCAGTGGCGGTGTAGGTCCCTGCGACCAAGGTAGCTGGAGCCGACACGGCACCGGTGGTCGACACCGTCAACGACGGCGAGCCGGTCGACTGGGTGTAGCTGACCGTGCCGTGCGAGCCGTTGGCCGCGAGCTGGTGAGAGTAGCCGGCGTCGGTGGCGATCGACGCGGTCTTGGGGTTCGCCTGGGTCAGGGTGCCCGCGGTCACCGTCAATGTGAAGGTCCACGTGCCGGTGTCACCTGAGGTGTCCTTGACCGTGCCGGTGGCCGTGTACATGCCTGCCACCAGAGTCGCGGGGGCCGACACGGCACCGGTGGTCGACACCGTCAACGACAGCGAGCCGGTCGTCTGGGAGTAGCTGACCGTGCCGTGCGAGCCCGACACTGCGAGCTTGGTCGTAAAGGCCTTTCCTGCTGTGGTCGTGCCCGAAGTCGGTGAGCCCTGGGTAATCGCCCCCGCACCGACCGTCAACGTGAAGGCCCATGTGCCGGTGTCCCCGTACGTGTCGCTGACCGTCCCGGTGGCGGTGTACGTCCCGGTCCCCAACGTGGCGAGGTCCGTGACAGCGCCCGTAGCGGAAACCGCAAGTGAGGGCGAGCCTGCCGTCTCGGTGTAGCTGACCGTGCCGTGCGATCCGGTAACGGTGAGCTGACCGGAGAAGGCTTTACCACTGGTGGTCGTACCCGAAGTCGGGCTCGCCTGGGTGAGCGCCGTGGCATTGACCGTCAACGTGTAGCTCCACGTCCCGGTGTCACCCAACGCGTCGACGTCGGTTCCCGTGGCGGCGTAGGGGCCCGCAACCAAGGTGGCTGGGGCCGAGACCGCACCGGTGGTGGAGACGCTAAGCGAGGGCGAACCGGTCGTCTGGGTGTACACAACGGCGCCGTTGTTCCCCGTGACGCTCAGCTGGTCGGCAAAGGCACTCCCGGTGGTGGTTGTACCTGCAGTCGGGCTCACCTGGGTGAGGGTCGAGTCGTTGACCGTCAACGTGTAGCTCCACGTCCCGGTGTCACCCAACGCGTCGACGTCGGTTCCCGTGGCGGCGTAGGGGCCCGCAACCAAGGTGGCTGGGGCGGAGACCGCACCGGTGGTGGAGACGCTGAGCGAGGGCGAACCGGTCGTCTGGGTGTACACAACGGCGCCGATGTTCCCCGTGACGCTCAGCTGGTCAGCCAGTGGGGAGCCGGTCGGGATCGACGCCGAAGTGTCGCCGCTCTGGGTGAGCGCCGTGGCATTGACCGTCAACGTGTAGCTCCACGTCCCGGTGTCACCCAACGCGTCGACGTCGGTTCCCGTGGCGGTGTAGGGGCCCGCTACCAAGGTGGCTGGGGCCGAGACCGCACCGGTGGTGGAGACGCTGAGCGAGGGCGAACCGGTCGTCTGGGTGTAGACGATGGTGCCGTTGTTTCCCGTGACGTTCAGCTGATCCGTGAAGGCACTGCCGGTGGTGGTTGTACCTGCAGTCGGGCTCACCTGGGTGAGGGTCGTCGCGCTGACCGTCACCGTGTAGGTCCACGTCCCGGTGACACCCAACGCGTCGACGTCGGTTCCCGTGGCGGTGTAGGGGCCCGCTACCAAGGTGGCTGGGGCCGAGACCGCACCGGTGGTGGAGACGCTGAGCGAGGGCGAACCGGTCGTCTGGGTGTAGACGACGGTGCCGTTGTTTCCGGTGACGTTCAGCTGATCCGTGAAGGCACTGCCGGTGGTGGTTGTACCTGCAGTCGGGCTCACCTGGGTGAGGGTCGGCACCACAGACGGGGTCGCGATCGTCGTGCTCGCGCCGGCGCCGAGTGTCTCCCACCCCGAGAGCGTGCCGCCATAGGGGGTCCCGAAGGCAGTGCCGTTGACCGTCGACCCGCTCGGGGCGGTGATCGGCACGGTGACCGGGCTGGTCCCGTTGTTGGTCACGGTGATCTGTCCGCCCGACTCGGTCGCGCTGACGGTGCCAGCGGCCTGAGCCTTGGCCCACGCTGCCTGCTCAGCGATGACCGTGGACTGACTGGTGCTGTTGGGCTGCGCCGCATCAGTGGTCACTACGAAGGGCGCGGCGGCCGTGTACCAGCTGTTGTATTGACCGAGGATGTCGCTCAACAGGTCGAGAAGCGTGGAGTCGGTTCCCGACGGCGACCCGGCGTCGGTGGTGCCGGCACCGATCAGGTTCGTCTGGTGGGCGTAGCCAACCCTGGGGTTGTTGTCGAGCATGTGGGTGAGCTCAATATGCGACTCGGAGGCCAGAATGGACGCTTCGGTCGCCGGGGTGGTGATGCACGTGGTCGAGCTCGTGTTGCCCGCGCAATGCCCGGTCTCCCCCGCGGCGATCGTGGTGCCCGTCGAGGCATAGAGGGTGTTGTACTCGTTAATCTCGTCGACCCATGTGGGGGCGTTGTAGTAGATGTTCGAGGGATAGCGTGGCGCCGAGTTGGCCGTCGTGCTCAACGCCGGGGTCACCGACGAGTCGATGCCGTTGATCGTGTACGACGCAGGCTGGCGCGATCCGTCGGCAGCGAAGGTGGTGATGCCCATGTCGGCGAAGGCCGCCCCGATGTTCGGGCTCTCGAGACCTGAATGCTCGCCGGTCACGATCGCGCTGGGCGTGAAGTTAGTGAGCCCGTTGTTGGCGGCGAAGGCGTCGTCCAGGCCGATCTCGGCGTCGATGGAGGAGTCGGCGGATGGTGTGGCCGCGCCCGAGCTGACGGGGAACCAGCTTCCGGTCGCCGACGAGCAGTCGATGCCCGGGTCGGTCGCTGTTGGGAAGCTGTCGTTGGAGGACGGCTCGTCGCCCGGGGCAGTGGTCCCGGTGTCGGTGAAGCTGTAGGTGGGCTGGGACCCGTTCTCGGGCACCTGGCCGACCAGACCGAAGGGCCCCGCCGAGCTCGTGGAGCGGTAGATGTTGTAGCCCCAGAACCCGGTACCGCCACTGAACTCCGACTCGAGAGTGGCTAGCGTGGGGCCGTTGCCCGCGGCCCCCGACCCGTTGGTGGCGTCAGGCCAGCTGACGGTGACTTCGCCCGTCGTCCCCACCACGATGCTGAGCGGTATCGAGGGCTCGGACTCGCCATAGGCAGTCGCCGCGGTCACCTCGTAGTAGTAGGTGCCCGGGGCCAGCGTTCCCGCGGTGGCGTCGGTGGTGATGCCCGAGGTGGGCTGGGGGATCCACACGGTGCAGCCCAAGAACGCATGGCTCCAGGTGTGGGTGATCCAGTCGAAGTCGCTCTGATCGGCGAGGAGGGCGTTCACGAAGGCGGCATCATCGGGATACGTGGAGTCCGCGGCGAACCCGGGGTCGGTGTAGGTGGTGCCGTTCACTGTCGTCGAGCCGGTGCAGTCTGCAGCAGATGGCGTGGGGGCGGTGCAGGCTCCGATCCCATTGAACGCCAGTTCTAGGTCGAAGCCGTTGGCCTTCTCCCACGCGGCCACGCCCGCCACATCGGCGGCGGACATCTGGACATCGAGAGGCGTGTCGGCCGGGTTGTTGGCCACCCCCGCCGGGCAGGTGTAGTCAGACGGATCCTCGGCACCGGGGGTGCACTGGTACTGGGTGCTCCACTGGTTGTCCGAGATGAAGACGTCGTCGACGTCCTGGCCGATGTAGTTGCGGTACAGGCCCAGATGCGTACCGCCGGTCACCCAGTCGATGAGCGCGGGACCCAAGATGAGCCACTGGAGCTGGCTTGAGTTGTAATCGAAGCCGATGGTGAGCTCGCTCACTCCGGCTTGGGGGTCGCTCGGATTCTTGTGCGGCTGTCGGGTGTTGGTAGACGCCCATGAGCACGTTGCCAGCCGCGTCGTCGAGGAGCGGGGTCTCGGTCGCTCCGGCGGGCAGCGGCGAGACCACGGTCGCCGGGTAACCGTAGGTGCCGGTGTCGATCGGGACGGGCCCCTTGAGAGAGGGGAACGCGGCCAGCCCCGCAGTGGTGAGGGTGGCGGTCGTGCCCGAGACGCCGGCGAGGTTGCTCGGATCGGTACTCGACATACCGACCCAGACCAGTCCCTGATTGCCCGCCGGGTAGGCGTCGGCGTCGATCTGACGCACGTTGAACGTCGACTCGTAGTCGAACAGCGCCGTCAGCTGGCCGGCGGCGAAGGCGTCGGGCGTGCTGGCGATGATCACCGCGTTGAAGAGCCCGTGCGTCGCGTCACTCGGGTCGGTCAGCGCGGGCAGGGCGATGGTCTCCGCGCCATAGCTGCCGCCTGTATCAACCTCGGTGTACGCCACGCCCTCATTGGCGAGCGTGGCCGCCCAGGCCGCCGTGGTCGGGTCGGAGCTGCCGGCGCCGACGAGGAGGACCCGTAGGTCGGTGGACGACGTGGCAGCCGATGCTTGGCCGGCGATGCCCACTCCGCCGTAGAGGGCGCCAACGAGCGCGATGGTTGCCAGGATCGCCTTGAATCTATGCGACACGGAATCCCCTTCTTGGCCATATAGGAGCCGGAGCTTTGAGCGGTGGCCCGACGTGCGATCTCCGCGCTCGGGGACCCAAATGTGCCCGCGTGCCGTCGTCCGCCATCAAATGGATGCTCAGCTGCATTCATCGGAGGTTGAAGTCCGCCGACAACCTCAGTCCCTGACAATAACGATCCAAGGCTGTCGCTTAATACCCTCTTTTTAGGGAGTATGTACCCTCGTGGCGCCCGGCCGTTTACGGTCCCTCGTAGGCGCGAACCCGCATGGCAACGGCCACCGGCATAGCCGGACTCCTCGACCGATCGTCGTGCGTTGGGCCGCCCGCGTCGCATCGGCCACCGGCGATTGGCCATCTACCAGGCTCGTTACGACAACGGCGGGCGGCGACGCGGCCCCGCCATCGAATCCGAACGGTGCGCAAAAGCAAGGGGGCGGGGTCCCCAGCCCGAGGGTACAGGGGTCACATTTGGAGGGTTGGCCGTGATCTTATCAAGGGTGAACTGGACAAAGAGTCTCTTTATTTATCCCCAAACTGCAGGGTTCTGTTGCATCTCTAACTCTCTTACATTGACCTTGCATCACTGCTTGCTGGCTGGGACAGACAGAAGCCATTCCTCGCGTCCAACGGCGGACCACATGTCTTCGGATAGTGGCGCGCATCTCGGAGGGCACGGGACCCAGCGCAAGGAACCCGGTGACCCTCTTCCACCCGATCGACAGCGAGCAGGCAACCGACCTCACGGTCCTGACCGGCGGCATTCCCGGATTCGTGGAGCGCCCGACGCTTGCCAGCGCTCCACGGATCCCGACGCCCAAACACGCGCGATCACCTGTCGAGTACTTCGACGGCGCGCTGCACGTGGCCATGATCACCGAGGGGACCTATCCCTACTACCGCGGCGGCGTGAGCGTCTGGTGCGACCAAGTGGTGCGCCTGCTGGCCGACCACCGCTTCTCGATACACGCGCTGGTCGCAACGGGCGACGAGCCGCTCGCCTGGTCGCTGCCCCCCAACGTGACCGACGTGGTGGCCGTGCCGCTCTGGGCTCCAGGGGCTCCACCGTCCTCGCGCGCCCGCAAACGCCGGTCCGCTGTCTCGGCCATGGCCCCGCTGCTCGCCCGGCTCTTCGGGCTGCTCTGTGCGGAGGGGTCCGCCCCGGGGGCCTTCGGGGCCTGCCTGCTCGAGCTGGTCGAGCCGGCCCGCTCGGGTGCCCTGGCTCGGGGCTTTGCCACCCCTGAGGCGGTCGAGCTCATGTTGGGCGCCATGGGCGGGGCGCCGTCGGGTCGGGGCGAGGCCATTCCCGCTCCGACCGTGCGCGACGCGCTCGAAGCCTTGGTGCTCGTCGAGCACTTCTTGCGGCCGTTGGGCTCGCCGGTGCCCGACGCCGAGCTCTGCCACTGTGTATCGGGTGGGCTCGGCGCCCTGCCCGCCCTCGTGGCCAAGGCCGAGGCGGGGACCCCGTTCTTGCTGGGCGAGCACGGCTTGTACCTGCGTGAGCGGCTCTTGGCCTACCCGCCCGGGTCGCTCCCCCACCACGTGCGGGCCCTCGTGCTGCGCTTCTTTGCCCGCCTGACCGAGGCCGCCTACGAGGGGGCCGATCTCATCGTGCCGGTGTGCAACTACAACCGTCTCTGGGAGCAGGCGAGCGGGGCCGAGGGGCTCAAGATCCGTCCGGTCTACAACGGGGTAGAGCCCGACCAGTTCCCCCCGCCCCCACCCGAGCCGACCACCCCGAGCCTGGTCTGGCTGGGGCGGATCGACGAGATCAAAGACGTCGAGACCCTGCTGCGGGCCTTCGCCCTCGTCCGCACCGTGGTGCCGGCGGCCACCTTGGACATCTACGGGCCCGACGGGGAGCCCGAGTACGCCCAGTGGTGCCGCACCCTGGCCCAGCAGCTCGGGGTGGAGGACGCCGCTCGCTTCTGCGGGAAGAGTCGCCCCCGAACAACTGGCCGACACCTACCAACAGGGCCAGGTGGTCCTGCTCACCAGTATCTCTGAGGGTTTCCCCTTCGCCGTTCTCGAGGCCATGGCCTCGGGGCGCCCCGTGATCGCCACCGACGTGGGCGGCGTGCGCGAAGCCGTCGGGGAGGACCTCGAGGCTGGCGGCGTCCTGGTGGCGCCGAGGAGCCCCGAGGCAGTGGCCGACGCCTGCATCGAGATGCTGGGTGACGAAGAGCGCCGATTATCGCTGGGCCGGGCGGCACGCATCCGCGTGCTCGAAAGGTTCACCCTCCTCAAGAGCATGGACGGCTATCGCAACGCCTACGCCGACATCGTGGTGCAGACCCCCATGGCGACACCGATCGTGCTGCGCGGTCACACCAGCGGGATCGACGAAGACTCGGCGGACCTCGATCGCGCCATGGCTAGCCTCTAAGACTGCGCGGCGGGTCGGGGCTTCAGTCCATCTACCGCGCCCGAGAGTCCGGGCCAAGCTGACAACGCGGTTGCCGTTGAGTGGCGGTCCGGGTGCATGGCACCGACCTCGGCCCCGAGCCCGTTGACATCCCCGGGCCGCTCGTTACGATGACCAAAAGGTTGGGACGCCACGGCGGAGGCGAATCCCGACCTCTTCGTGTCGGCATCGGCCGACGTCCGTCGACCTTCGAGATCGAAGGTAGCCAGCTAACTGGCTCACTGGCCTCGGCGCGCCATCGCGCGCAACGAAGCCTCCTCGAGAAGGGGCACCTACGTTGACCACGGGCACGTACTCGTACAAGAGCATCCTGGGCAAGGACCGACGCATCGCCGTTCTGCTCTGTCTCTCAGCCGCGCTCTCACTCACTGCAGCCGGCGTGGCAATTATCGGCTGGGGGCCGGGATCCGTCGGCGCTCGCGCCACGCTCCTCGCCAACCACCGATCGCTCGCGTCGGCTCGTCCGAGCGCGACCACAACGACGACCACCACCACAACGACGTCCTCGACCGGCAACGCAAAGCACCGGAAGGGGAACACGGGCTCGGGTGGGGCGGGCACGTCGGGGACCGCGCCGTCGAGCACATCGACCACGATGGCGGCCCGGGCCCCGACCACGACGGCACCGACGACCACAACGACGACCACAACGACGACCACAACGACGGCGCCCAAGAGCATCGTCACCGGCGGTGCGAGCAGCTGGTGGGCCCCGAGCGCATCGACCTCGGTGGCCTGGCAGTGGGAGCTCGACCATCCCCTGTCGGTCACGAGCTCGAGCGATCTCGGGTTGGGCGATACCACGGTGGGCGGGGCGGCAGCGCCCGCGCCGAGCATCTATGACATCGACGGCTTCGACAACGGGGCGGCGACGGTGGCCGCCCTGCACGCCCGGGGGGCCCACGTGATCTGTTACCTCGACGTGGGTACCTATGAGAACTGGCGGCCCGACGCTGCGTCGTTCCCCGCCGCCCTGCTCGGTGACTCCAACGGCTGGCCCGGCGAGCGGTGGCTCGACACCTCGCCGGCGGGGCCCGACTACGCCACCTTGCAGGCGATCATGACGGCGCGCTTCGAACTGTGCAAGAGCGAGGGCTACGACGCAGTCGAGCCCGACAACCTCGACGGATCGGAGAACACGACGGGGTTCTCGATCAGCACGGCCCAGGGTGACCAGTACGCCGAGTGGGTGGCCAACGAGGTGCACGCCTTGGGCATGGGGGTAGCCCAGAAGAACTTCGAGGACCAGTCCTCGGTGCTCGAGCCCTACTTCGACTTCGTGATCGAAGAGCAGTGCTTCCAGTACGACGACTGCGCGGACCTTGCGCCCTACGTGGCCGCCCACAAGGCGGTGCTCGACGTCGAGTACTCCGACCAAGGGGCCAACCCCGCCACCTTCTGTCCGGTGGTGCGTGCCGATGGCCTGAGCGGGGTGGAGTTCGACACCGCCCTCGACGGCGCCGTGCGGGTGCCCTGCGCCTGAGCACCTGCGGTGCTGTGGCAAGCGGAGCGCGAATCGGCAGCGCGGTGGGCCAATTGAGGCGGGGTCGGGGTCGGATATCCCGCTTCACCTGCCCGTTCACCACTAGGGTAGTCCACCTTGGCTACGGACAGAGCGACGAGCCCGGCGTCGCGCGTCGTCGCGATCGACGATGCGGCACAACGACGCAGTGGGGACGTCACTGGGATCAACACCCGGATCATCGTCCAGTTTCTGATGCGACAGAAGGATCCGGAGATCCTGTCGCGTGTCATGGCGCGCGCCGGCGAAGTTCGACCGCCCGACGCCTTGCTCAGAGAGAGCACCACTAGCTCGTACGCGCAGCTTCGTGCCTTGTTGGAGGCCACGGCCGAGGTGCTCGGAGGGCTGCGCGTGATCGAGACCATGGGCGGTATAACCAACGTCGGTTCCGCTGACGTGGCGAATCAGCTCGAAGCCGTGCACCGTTTGGGATCACCCGCCGAGGTGTACCGATCGTCGCCGATCATCGATCGCCTCATGGGTCGAACGTATGTCACCGAGGCCGTACAGACGGGCCGGACGGAGTTTGTTCTCCGCCAGAGGATGGCGGAGGGCTTCGAACCATTTCGGGCACGCTGCGCATTCATGCGCGGCTCGGTGTTGCCCTCCGCACCCTCACTCTTCGGTTTGCCAATGGCCGAGGTCGTCGAAGAGCGCTGCCAGTGTGACGGCGCGCCGGTGTGCGAGTTCCGTGTCCGTTGGCGCGAGCCGTCGGGCGAGGCGGGGAACGGGTATTACCGCGTGCGCGCCGAACTGCTCGAGGGACGCCTCGAGGCGTTGCAACGAACGGTGTCCGAGCTCGTGTCAGCCTCGACTTTTGACCAAGCCATCCGGTACATCCTCGACGAGGCGGAACGGACCGTGCTCGCAAGGGCCTATGTCTTGGTAGTCGACCCGCTCCCGTGGGCGGCGCGCCAGATCTACAGCAAGGGTCTGAGCGAACAGGAGGCCACCGAGATCGGCAATCAACTGGGCACCTCGACCAGCGACTACACGGAGATGTCGGTAGCCGAGGTGCGCTCGGCCCGCCGACGCTACGGATGGCTTGCCGCGATCAACGATGCTCGCCAGCCGTTCCTCACCGCCGAGCTCGAGATGCTCCGCGCGTACGCCCGTCTGGCCGCGGTGACGCTCGACTCGGCCACGGCGCTCGAGGACGCCCGCCGGGCCGCCGACACCGCACAGCGTCTCCTCGAGCTCTCCAACTCGCTCTCCGACGTCTCGAACCCCAGCTTGGCAACCTCCAACCTCGCCGCGGTGGCGGCCAAGCTCGCGCTCGCGGTGCCGGGTTTGGTGGCCTGTGACCGATCCGTGGTGGTCATCGGCGACCCCAACGATCCGGCCGGGGCGGCCGCCATCGGGCAATGGGGATATCCCGAGGCCGCGGTCGGCCCGATCCACGCGTTCTTCTCCTCGCCCCAGGAGTTCCTCCGTCAGCGCGAGATGCGCCATTACCGTGCCGACGCGGCGAATGGACCGTTGCAGACGCTGATGGAGCGCGCCGGCATTGTCGCGTCGACGATCATCCCCATCATCTCCGAAGGTGAGATCCTCGGATCGATCATGGCGCTCTCCACCGAACGAGTCGACCTCCCCGACGCCGACTCCGAGATGGAAGGTCGGCTGAAGGGCCTCGCTGCCCAGTCGGTGACCGCCGTGCGCAATGCGCGGCTCCGCGACGATGTCGAGCACCGTGCCATGCACGACCCGCTGACCGGGTTGCCCAACCGCTCGCTGATCCTCGACCGACTTCAGCGACTCCTCGGGATGAGCCGTCGTTCGGGAGCCGTCACTGGTGTCCTCTATATCGATCTCGACGGCTTCAAGGACATCAACGACAACCTGGGGCATGACGCGGGCGACGACGTGCTGGGGCAGGTGACTGACCGCCTCTCGTCGGTGTTGCGCGAGAGCGACTCGGTGGGCCGCATGGGAGGCGACGAGTTCGTCGTACTCACCTCGGGACCCGTCGAGTCGACCAATCCCGCGGCGATCGCCCAGCGTCTCCTGGACCGCCTCCGTGCCCCTTATGTCCTCGATAACCGGCGCCTGCGCATCACAGCGAGTGTGGGCATCGCCACAGCCACCGGTGGCTGTGCCTCAGACCTCCTCCGGCAGGCAGACACCGCGCTCTACGAGGCCAAGGCCGCTGGCCGCAACCGCTATGCGGTGTACCGGTCCGGCATGCGGAACCCGGGATCCCGACGCCTGGGGATCGAGCATGACGTGGTCGCCGCACTCGACAACCACCAGCTTCGCCTCGTGTACCAGCCGATCTTTGAGCTGCATTCGATGCGCATCATGGGGCTCGAGGCGCTGCTCCGTTGGCGACACCCCACCTTGGGTGACATCCCTCCCACCACGTTCATCCCAGCGCTGGAAGGCGCCGGACTGATGCAACGGGTCGGCAACTGGGTCGTCGACCGGGCGTGCGCTGACATGGCCGCCTGGCACGCCAAGGGCCGTACCCTCGACTTGTCGGTCAACGTATCGGCGCAGCAGCTCCACGGCGGGCTCCTCGACGGCATCCGCCAAGCCCTGCGACACTCGGGCCTCGACGCGTCGTACCTCATCGTGGAGATCGCCGAGCGCGATGTGATGGGAGAGCTTCCTGGCGCGGCCGAGGTCTTGCGGTCGCTGAGAGCCATCGGAGTGAGGGTCGCGATTGACGACTTCGGCACGGCTCATTCGTCGTTGGTACATCTCCTCGAGCTCCCAGTCGACAGCCTCAAGCTCGACGGGTCGTTCGTGGCCGCCCTGCCGCGAGCAGACAGGGCCGCTGGCGCCCCATCCGCCGCACGTGACGGAGCATGTCAGTCCTCGGCCTTGGTGCGAACGCTGCTGGCGCTCGGGCACGCCCTACGGCTCGACACGGTGGCCGAGGGAATCGAAGAGTTGGACCAGTTCGAGCAGCTCCGCGACGGTGACTGCCACTGCGGCCAAGGGTTCCTCCTCAGCGTCCCGCTCGAGGTGGACGCGGTCGAGGGGTTCCTGGCGGGCCACCGACCAGGGCCTGGCCGCTGAGGTTCAGCTGCCCCACCCACGCGATCCCACTCCGCTGCCGGGCCGGTCCCCAACGGCCCGCCGTCCACGGTACGTTGTCCACATGGACGCGCTTGACCAGCCTTCCGGCGGGCAACCTCTAGACGCCCAGAGCGAGCGTCCCGTACGTGAGGACGAGGTGACGATCGAGGGCGATTTCCTCACCTGCCCCGTGGGACATCGCTTCCCCCGCGAGCACCTGACGATCAGGAACGGGCAGTTCGTCTGCCCGATCTGCGATCGGACCCCGTGGGCGACAGCGGTACCGCGTCGACCCTGGGAACGGGTCCAGCTGCGCGAACCGTTAATGGTCGTCCTACTCGCCGCGGTGATGCTCCTCGCGGAAATGGTGAGCCTGATCGGCCTCGCCGCCTCCTACTCGAACGCCGGTGTCGGTGGATCGACGTGGCTCATCCTCGGCGCGACGTTCAGCCTTGTCGGCGCCGCGACTGCCGCCGTAGGGGTCCTCCTGGTCATCGGTGTGATCCGTTCGGCCCAGTGGGCCCGCAGGCTGCTCTCGACGCCGTTGGCGGTCATCGGGGTGGGATCGGCGCTGCTCGCGATTGGTGACCTGGTGGCCATCGGCTTCAACGTCTCGATCCTCAACACCGGGAGCCCGGGCGCGGGATGGGAGCTCACCAGCACCATCTTCGATGCCCTCTACTTCGCAGCGCTTGCAGGCGCGCTTTTGTGGATCTCGCGGCTGGCGTTGAGGCCCGACCCCGACTGAACGAGGCCGGCGTCGGTCAGGGCGGCGCCCGCCTGGGGGTCACCTCGATCGTGGTTGCCGCTCGATCGAGAAGGGCGACGACCTCTTCGTCGGACATCTGGGGAAAGTCCCTGTAGAACTGACCCACCGCGAAGAACGACACTGGGGCCTCCAGACAGATCACCTCATCCGCCACGGCGGCCAGTTCATCGAGCGTGGCTCGTGGAGCGACCGGCACGGCCAGGACGACCCGCCGCGCACCCTGCGCCCGAGCCACCTCGCACGCCGCTCGGGCGGTGGAGCCGGTTGCGACACCATCGTCCACCACGATGGCGATCCTCTCTACCAGGGGCGTTCGGGGGCGGTGCATGCGAAAACGGCTGGCCCGCCGTTCCAGCTCGAGCCGCTCCCGTTGCTCGACGGCCACCAGCTGGGCGTGGTCGATCCGTGCCATGCGGACCACCCGATCGTTGACGATGCAGACGCCGCCCTCTCCGATGGCGCCCATGGCGAGTTCGGGCTGGAGCCTCACGCCGAGCTTCCGGACGACAATCACGTCGAACGTCGCACCGAGCAGCCGAGCCACCTCGGACGCCACCGGTACCCCACCTCGGGGCAGACCAAGCACGACTACATCGTCGCCCTTGAGGTGCTCGAGCCCGGCGGCGAGATCCCGCCCGGCATCCACTCGGTTCGCGAACGCCACAGCTGTCCTCGGCCCTCAGGACCCCGCAACACCCAGCTCGTCGTGGCGAGTCACTGCCAGCTCCGGTGGCTCGGGGAGCGGAGGGGGTTGGGGTGGCCAAGGAGGGGGTTGGGGTGGGCCCGGTGGTTGTGGGGGCCTGGGAATTGGGGGAACGGGGTCGGGTGGCCAGGGAGGGGGCGGGACCGGCGGCTGGGGATCAACCAATCGTGAGGCGCCAAATCCTCCGAAGGCCAACCCACCCTCACTCCTGCGCGACACGTGCACGGGACGGTCTCCCTTCGCTGGCGTCACCACGACCCAGCATCACAACGCTCTAGGCATCTTGACTGATCGACATGCGCCAGGGATCCCTGTCGCGCAGCCGTGCCTGACGCGCCCTTCACCTGGACGTTCGCGTCGCCCACCGACGAGTGGCGCCCCCAGAGCTGCGCCCGCACGTACAGCGGGCGCGACGCTGATGCCGACACGTGGGATGGGGTTAGGCAGGTGTGCTTGGAGGTGGGGCCGGCAGGGATCGAACCTGCGACCGAGGGATTATGAGTCCCCTGCTCTGACCACTGAGCTACGGCCCCTGATCTGGGATTTCTACTGATTTGCGTGATGGTATCCCATCTTTATCCCATCTATTGTGGTCGGGTGGCCGACAAGGGCATACGCGAGAGGTCGCCGGGGGTGTGGGAAGTGCGGGTCCATGTGTCACGTGATCCTGCCACGGGCAAAGTCAGACAACTCAGCCGGACCACCCGCAAGGGCATCGTTGATGCTCGACAGCTCCGAACGAGGCTCATCGCCGAGGTGGACGAAGAAAGGCATCGTGGAACGACGAGCACCTTCGCCAGCCTCCTCCTTGAGTGGGTGAGCCACGGGGAACGAATAGGACGGAGCCCCGACACCCTGGCCGGTTACCGGCGAAAGATCGACACGGCCATTCGGCCCGGATTGGGAAGCGTCCGGCTCGACAAGCTCACTGGTGACTATCTCGATGTCTGGTACGACTCGCTCCTCGCTTCGGGCACAACGCCGGCCACGGTCATGCAGTACCACCGGATCATCGCTGCGGCGCTCCACCAAGGCGAGCGCTGGGGCTGGGTGCGCCACAACGTCGCTCGCTTGGCGCGGCCGCCCACGGTGCCCCGCCGCGAGCTGACGGTGCCCCCGCCCGAACGGGTGCGCTCACTGATCGAATTGGCGGCATCGTCGCGCGCACCAGAGATGTCCTCCATCATCGCGGTGGCGGCGCTGACCGGCCTGCGGCGGGGCGAGCTGTGTGGGCTCCGTTGGTCAGACGTGGATTGGTCCGAATCCGCGCTGACCGTCCGACGATCGATCTGGCAAACACCTGAAGGCTGGGGCGTAAAGGAACCCAAGACGCACCAGATCCGCCGGCTTGTTCTGGGCGACGACACGGTCGGCGTACTCGGCGATCGGCTACGACGGGTCCGAGAGTTATCCTTCGTCGCCGAGATCCCGCTGGTGTCGGCGCCCTACGTGTTCTCCCCGGACGCAGACGGTGGGCGACCCACGATGCCCAACGTCGTGACCCAAGCGTTTCGTCGACTGTGCAACCAGATGCAGGACCGAGCACTGAGAGCTGATCCACCCAGGATGGAGTCGTGGGCATATCGCCTTCACGATCTCCGCCGTTACACGGCCACCGAGTTGTTCCGCCCCGGCGACCCCACAGTGGCCGATCAGCTGGGCCAAACCGACGCGTCGTTGACCCGGCGCGTCTCCACCCATGACACCCAAGATGAGGCCAGAGCCGCCGCCGTCTCGCTCGAGGAAGGATGAGGCTCTCCAAATGGTCAGTTCCGCCTCAGTGATCGACAGGCTCCCACTCCACCTCAACCCGGTGTCTGAAACCGTCCAACGCGTCTTCCACCGCCGAACGAAGGCCCATGGCGGAGATCCTTGGTCGTGGGTCGCAGCGCGAGGCGGATGTGGACGATATCTCCCCAAGTCTCTCGGATCTTCAAGCTTGGCGAGGAGTTCTGACCCATCCTCGGGAAGCCAATGCAAGATTGCCGCCAACACCCGTTTGGTGATGTCGGTGGAGGCCATGTGAAGACGCTGACGCAGAAGCAAACTCGGTGCCAGGGTCCAAGGTCCCAACATTCGCGAAGGCATGATCTGGAACACTGGTCAAGAAAGATTGAGCTGTATCCACCCATTTGACGGCTGTCGTCGCGACCGCACGTAGTCCTGGGCCTCGATGAAGAGTCGCTACCGCCCGCCCCCTCTAGGTCAACCCAAGGGCGGACGCCACATCCCACAGCGCGCTCCGCGCTCGGGGATCGGCCACCTCCTCGATGAGCAGGCGAGTTTGGGCTTGGCGGGTCCTGCCAAAGATCTCCGCTGCGCCGTGCTCGGTTATCACCACTGAATGCTGGAACGACGAGACCGGCACGCCGAGGAGGCCGACGATGTTCGAGGAGTTACTGTGGTCGTGCCACGAGCGGAGGGCGATGAGCGCGTGACCGCCCACCGAATGCAGCGCGCCGACGACGAAGTCGGGCTGACCGCCGAATCCTGAATACGGTTTGCCCCGGACGAAGCCGGCGTTCGCCTGCGCAAACAAGTCGACCTGCAGAGCGGTGTTGAGCGAGAGCATGGCCGGGCGCGAGGCGATCCGTCCAGGGTCGTTGACGATCTCCGTTCGCCGCATGGCGAGGCGCGGATTGTTCTGCACCCAGGCGTACAGTTCGGGAGATCCGAAGAGGAACGAGCTGACGATAGGCCGATCGGTGTCGAGCACCCCGGCGTGCTCGAGGCTGAGCACGCCGTCGCTGACCATCTCGGACCACACCCCGAGCTGGCGCAAGGATCGCAGGTGGCAGGTTGCCCCGTCGGGGATTTGGCCGATCCCCAGCTGGAGGGTTCCCCCTTCCGAGGCGTACCGGGCCACCCGCTCGCCGATGGCATCTTGCGCCGCATCGGGTCGGTGCACGGTTGGCGACGGAAGTGGCGCGTCCACCTCCATCGCCACGTCGATGTCGGCGACGTCGACCTCTGCGTCTCCCAATGTGTAGGGCATGTGGCGGTTCACTTGAGCGATCACGAGCCCGCCGCGCCGCCGAACCCGCTCGATCGCCGCGGGAAGGATGTTCACCTCGATGCCGAGGGAGACCTTGCCGTTCTGGGGCGGCGAGGTGTGGAGGAGTACGGCGTCGGGAGGTCGGATCGAGTCAAACAGGCGCGGCACGAGCGACAGGCGCATTGGGAGGTACTCGAGGTGGGGGTCGTGGCGGGCGCCGGGGCCGACAAACGGTGTTTCGGTCACGAAACCCTCCCGCCTAGGCCAACCTTCCTGGGGGTTGAGCACGAAAGCGTGCCACTCCGACAGTGCCGAATCGACGAGGCGCACGAGGGCCCACGGCGTCGCGAAGTTGCCCGACACAACGATCCGGGGCGCGGGGCCCAGGGCACCCAAGCGCTCGATGACGACACCTTCACCAACCGTTCGCACCCCGACAGGCTACGAGTCCACAACGTCGGGCAGTAGGGCCGGAGGTCCATTGAAAGCCCTGCAACCGGGATCCCGCGTTGCCGAGCACCCCCCGAAGCACGTCATGACCTTCGGCCCTGGTGGGTCCCGACTTCCGTGGTCACGGTGGGAGAATGGAAGGAATGCCAATGGCGAGTATCGCCCCCCTGGTCCCCTACCCCGACGAGCTGGTCGACAACGTGACGACCATCAAGGGCGTTGCACTGCAATTGCGCCCCGTCCTGCCCGCCGACGCGACCGCGTTGGTCGAATTCCACGGGCGCCTCTCTCCGCAGTCGGTGTACCGGCGGTTCTTCAGCGTGCACCCGAGGCTCTCGGATGCCGAAGTACACCGCTTCACCAACGTCGACTACGTGGACCGACTCGCCCTGGTCGTCTGCGACGGGGATCGGCTCGTCGCCGTCGGCCGCTATGACCGTCGACCGGGCACCGCGGAAGCTGAGGTGGCTTTTGTCGTGGCCGAGGACTACCAACACCAGGGACTCGCCACCGTGTTGCTCGAGAGGCTGGCCGACGCGGCGTTGGGGCACGGGATCACGACGTTCACCGCGCAGACGCTGGCCGAGAATCGCGAGATGCTGGCCGTCTTCGCCGATTCGGGATTCCGCCCCACCTCCCGACTCGACGAGGGCGTCGTCGCCGTGTGGTTCTCGATCCAGCCCGACGACGCCTCTCGAGCGGCGCGTACGGCACGGCACTTGGAGGAACCTCCTCGGTCCGACGAGCACGGTGAGGGGGCGAGATGCTGATAGTGAGCACCACACGCGTGACAAACGGGGACGCCGCCCACGAACGGGCTGGCCACCCCGAACGACCGACCCGGCTTGCCGCCGTCCTGGCCGGGGTCGACGACCTGCATCTGGGTAGCGAGCTCACGATGGTACCCGCCTATCTCGCCGAGCCAGACGAGCTGGTGGGGGTCCATCTCGCCAGCTACCTCGACGAGCTCGCCGCGTTCTGCGGGGCCGGCGGTGGCGACCTTGACCCGGACACCTATGCGACGAGCGCCTCGTGGTCCGTCGCCCGGCGGGCCGCTGGGGCGGGGCTGGCGGCCATCGACGCGCTCCGCCGGCAAGGCGACGGCGTGGCGCTCGTCGCCGCCCGTCCACCCGGACACCACGCCCTGCGCGATCGAGCGATGGGGTTCTGCCTCATCAACAACATCGCCGTGGCCGCCGCCACGCTGACGGCGGCCGGCGAACGCGTGCTCATCATCGACTGGGACGTCCACCACGGCAACGGGACCCAGAGCATCTTCTGGGACGAGCCGAAGGTCCTGTACGTGTCCACCCACCAGTGGCCGCTGTTTCCAGGAACCGGTACGCCACGCGAGGTCGGTGGGCGGAGAGCCCTTGACCGCACGGTCAATGTCCCGCTCCCGGCGGGCGCCACTGGCGACGTGGTGCGCCAAGCGCTCGAGGAGATTGCGTCCCCGGTCATCGAGGATTTCCAGCCGACCTGGGTCCTCGTCTCGGCCGGGTTCGACGCCCATCGAGCCGATCCGCTGGCCGAACTGGCACTCTCCAGTGGCGACTTCGCCGCACTGGCCCGAACCGTGGCCGACTTCGTCCCCCGCCCAGGGCACCTCGTCCTGTTCTTGGAGGGAGGCTACGACCTGGGGGCGCTCCGCTCGTCGGTGGCCGCGACCTTGAGCGCCCTCCTAGGAGGCTCCTACGAGCCCGAAGAACCGACGGTCAACGGTCCTGGATCGGAGATGATCCGCCAGGTGCAAGCCCAACGGAGGGCTGCGCTCGCCCTGAACCAAGAGCAGACGACTAGCAAAGAGGGTCTCCAATGAGCGCGCTGGGGACGATCGCGGTCGGCTTCGATGGCTCACCACCCGCCGAAGCGGCCGTGCGCTGGGCGCTCTCGCTGGCGGCGCAGACGGGCGCCAACGTGGTGGTGGTCCATGCGGTCGGTCTGCTCGAGCATCCCCGGTCCGCCGACACCGCCGTGTTGCTCGAGGGCAAGATCACCGAGCTCACTACGGAAGCCGAGCTCGACCCACAACGAGTGCGGTGGCTCATTGCCGACGGGGACCCCTCTTCGGTGCTCTCACGCAGCGCACAGGCACCGGTCAGCGCCGACCTTCTCGTGGTCGGCTCCCACGGACACGGTGGACGTGAAGGGCTGCCGCTGGGAAGCACGAGCCACGAGCTAGCGGAAGCCGCACCCGTCCCCCTGGTCATCGTTCGCTAGCCGGGGGATGCGCTCGATCGAGCAGACACGTCAGCTCGCTGCGGCCTCACCGCTACGCAGCAGTACCGCCGCGAAGCTCGCATACAGCGCTGCAGGTTCGCGGGCCTGGACGAACACGGCGAAGAGATCAGCCATTGCAACCACCCCAAGCGGAGCATCAGCGGCGTCGAGGACCACGAGGTGGCGAATCCCGAGGCTGACCATCATGGCCGCCGCCTCGGCCAGCGTCACCGAGGCGGGAGCCCAGAACGGATGGTCCGTCGCGATCGACGCGATCGGGTCCTCACCTTCAACGCCCCGGGCCCAGGCACCGGCGAGGTCACGTTCGGTTACAACCCGGAGCGGCCCTTCGTGGAGCACCACGCACGAAACGGCGGCGGCGAGGAGCACGGCCGACACCGAGGCCAGGCTGTCGGACTCCGATACCACGATGAATGGTCGGAGGGACAGCTCTCCCAAGATCGTTCCCGGACCAGCGATCAACCACGGTTCCATCCCCTCAGCATGCGCCGGAGCACCCTGCCGGCGGTAGAGGATTTCGTCCCGGCTCGAGCCCGGTATACGGCAGGGCGCTAGCTTTCCCAGCACCACTGGGTGATGTCGGGCGGATCCTCGCCGTGCTCGCGACCGTAGCGCCGGGCATCGAGCCGGTCATCGACCATCCGCTGGCGCAGCACCGCAGTCCGTGGGCCGAGCCCCGGCACCCGATCGAGCACGTCGATGACCAGATGGAAACGATCGAGGTCGTTGAGCATGACCATGTCAAAGGGCGTCGTCGTAGTGCCCTCCTCCTTGTAGCCCCGAACGTGGAGGTTGTCGTGATTCTTGCGTCGGTAGGTCAGCCGATGGATAAGGAGCGGGTACCCGTGGTAGGCGAAGATCACGGGTCGGTCCCGGGTGAAGAGAGTTTCGAACTCGGCGTCCGAAAGCCCGTGCGGGTGCTCGGTCTCCGATTCGAGCCGCATGAGGTCGACGACGTTGACCAGGCGCACCTTCAACTCGGGCAGATGGTGCCGAATGATCTGCACTGCGGCCAACGTCTCGAGCGTAGGGACGTCGCCGCAGCAGGCCATCACCACATCGGGCAGCGATCCCTCGTCGTTGGACGCGAAGGGCCAGATGCCCACGCCTCGGGTGCAGTGGTCCAGCGCCTCATCCATCGTCAGCCAGTCGTGCTGGGGTTGCTTGCCGGCCACGATGACGTTGACGTAGTTGCGACTTCGCAGACAGTGGTCGGCGACCGACAGGAGACAGTTGGTGTCCGGGGGGAAGTAGACACGAACGATCTCGGCCTTCTTGTTCACGACGTGGTCGATGAAGCCGGGGTCCTGATGGGAGAAGCCGTTGTGGTCCTGGCGCCAGACGTGACTCGAGAGCAGGTAGTTCAACGAAGCGACGGGCCGCCGCCATGGGACCTCCGCGCTCATCTTCAACCATTTGGCGTGCTGATTGAACATCGAGTCGACGATGTGGATGAACGCCTCATAGCAGTTGAACAGGCCGTGCCGGCCGGTGAGCAGGTAGCCCTCGAGCCACCCCTGGCATTGGTGTTCGGAGAGCACCTCCATGACGCGCCCATCGGGGGCTAAGTGGTCATCGCCGGGTCGCAGCTCAGCGTCCCAGGTGCGGTCGGTCACCTCGAACACGTCTTGAAGCCGGTTGGAGGCGGTTTCGTCCGGCCCGAAGAGGCGGAACGTCGAGGGATTGGCCGCCATCGCGTCCTTCAGGAACGAGCCGAGCACCCGGGTCGCCTCGTGGAGCGCGCTGCCCGGGCCTGAGACGGTGACGCCGTAGTCACAAAAGTCGGGTAGCTCGAGATCGGAGAGCAGAAGCCCGCCGTTGGCGTGCGGGTTCGCGCTCATGCGGCGCTCGCCGACGGGCGCGAAGCTCCGGATCGTGTCCATCGGACGGCCGTCGTGCTCGAAGAGCTCCTCGGGTCGGTAGCTGCGCAGCCAGCCTTCGAGCTGGGCAAGGTGGGTCGGGTCGGTCCGCACCTCGGCCAAAGGGAGTTGATGGGCTCGGAACGTGCCTTCGATGGGGACCCCGTCAACCGAGACGGGACCGGTCCAACCTTTAGGTGTCCGCAGCACGAGCATCGGCCATGCCGGCCGGCCGGGTCCACCGTGAGCCCGCGCTGAGTCTTGGATCTCGGCGATCCGCGAGACGATCTCCTCGAGCGCTGCCGCCATGCGTCGGTGGACGTCCATGTGATTCTCGCCGTCGAATCCGCCCTCGACCAACACCGGCCGGTAGCCGTAGCCAGTGAACAGCGCCAACAGCTCGGGCGTCGGGATCCGGGCCAGCACGGTCGGTGCGGCGATCTTGTACCCGTTCAAGTGGAGAATTGGCAGCACCGCGCCGTCCCGGCGAGCGTCCAAAAACTTGTTGGAGTGCCAGCCCGTGGCCGCCGGCCCAGTCTCGGCCTCGCCGTCGCCCACCACGCAGGCCACCAGCAGATCGGGGTTGTCGAAAGCCGCCCCGAATGCGTGGCTGAGCGAGTACCCGAGCTCGCCACCCTCGTGGATGGACCCTGGGGTCTCGGGGCTGCAGTGGCTCGGGATGCCCCCCGGAAACGAGAACTGGCGAAAGAGCCGGCCCATCCCCTCGCCGTCCAACGCCACGTGCGGGTAGTGCTCGCTGTAGGTCCCCTCGAGCCAGGTGTTGGCGACGATGGCCGGCCCTCCGTGCCCGGGTCCGCACACGAAAAGGGTGTTGAGGTTCCGCCGCTTGATCATCCGGCTTAGAT
Organism: uncultured Acidimicrobiaceae bacterium; assembly: GCA_963794215.1. Taxonomy (GTDB): domain Bacteria; phylum Actinomycetota; class Acidimicrobiia; order Acidimicrobiales; family RAAP-2; genus DATKRB01. Next base: position 165,918 of record CAWCCQ010000002.1, read on the forward strand.
GTGCGTAAACGAAGTTGAGCCCTGGACTCGTCCCCCAGTGGCCGAGCAGCCGGGGCTTGATGTCCTCGGACACGAGGGGTCGCCGGAGCAGGGGGTTGTCCATGAGGTAGATCTGGCCGGCGGTCAGATAGTTGGCTGCCCGGAAATAGGCGTCGAGCTGGATCAGGTCGTCCTCGTCCACCTGATCCAAACCCTCCGAGCTGATCTCAGTCATTCCGTCTCCTTCGACAGGTGTGGAACGGCCGCCACCCTTGCCAGAGTAGGTCCGTCCGATCTGGGACAGTAGGTCCGTGAACGTCCTCGTAGTCAACGTCGGTTCGAGCAGTCTGAAGCTGAGCGTGCTCGACGACATCGACGAGGTGGTGGCGCACCGCGACCTCCCCCCTCTGGACGCCGGACAACTGCTCGAGGGCCTCAGGGCCTTCCTCGACGAATGTCCCCCATGTGACGCCGCCGGACATCGCGTGGTCCATGGAGGCTCGGCGTTCACGCGACCCGTGCTGCTCGACCCTGCCGCCGAGCAGACACTCGAGATGCTGGCGGACTTGGCGCCGCTGCACAACCCTCCCGCTATCGCAGCGATCCGCGCCATGACCACGTTGGCGCCCGAACTTCCCCAGATCGCCTGTTTCGATACGGCGTTTCACGCCAACATGCCCCCAAAGGCGGCCACGTACGCGGTGCCAAAGGAGTGGCGGGAGCGGTGGGACATACGGCGTTTCGGATTCCACGGTTTGAGCCACGCGTGGGCCAGCCGACGGGCCGCGCAGGTGCTCGGGCGCCCCTCAACCGAGCTCCGGCTCATCACTGCGCACCTCGGCGGCGGAGGCTCGCTGGCCGCAGTGGCGTTCGGTGCCTCGGTGGACACCACGATGGGCTTCACGCCGATTGAAGGCCTGGTGATGGCCACGCGTTCGGGAAGCGTCGATCCGGGCCTCGTCCTGTGGGTCCAGCAGCACGGCGGCCTGTCGGCTAGCCAAATCCACGACGCGCTCGAGCATGAGTCGGGGTTGCGAGGGCTCTGGGGAGGCAGCGGAGACGTACGGCCCGTGATCGCTGCGGCAGACCAGGGGGATCGTGACGCACGGGTCGCCTACGACCTCTACGTGTACCGCATCACGTTGGCCATTGGCGCCATGGGAGCCGCCATGGATGGGATGGACGGGATCGTGTTCACCGGAGGCGTTGGCGAGCACTCCGCGCGTCAGGAGCGACGCCTGTGCCGGCCTTGGCTTCCTCGGTATCCGGCTCGACTCCGAACGCAACGAGCAGCTCGACGGGGACCGCATCGTATCCTCGAGCGGATGGACCCCGGCGGTGTTGGTCGTGGAGGCCCGCGAGGACATCGAGATCGCCCGTCACGTAAGAGACCTCGTGCGATAGTCGCTCGATTGCGGCGGACCACACCGCCACGCGCCTCGTCGCTCACGCTGGCCAGGGCCCAACGACCCTTCCCCGGTGGCTGACCGCCGACGCGCTGTCCTGGGACGTTCGGCCCTTGACGCTGCGCCAGGGCCTTCACACACTTCTTGCACAAGGAGGTCCGCGATGGGAGAGATAGCCATCCGCACCGAGGAGCTCACCAAGCGCTATCGCGACGCGGCTGCGCTCTCCTCTCTCGACCTCGAGGTGGCTCCGGGCGAGGTGGTGGGCTACCTCGGTCCCAACGGTGCGGGCAAGACGACCACCATCCGGCTGCTGCTCGGGTTGATCCGTCCGAGCGCCGGGCACGCCGAGATCTTCGGGCTCGACTGTCAACGTCGGACTGTTGAGGTCCACCGACGCCTGGCCTACGTGCCCGGCGAGGCAAGCCTCTGGCCCTCCCTCACCGGAGCGGAAACCCTCCACCTGCTCGGGCAGGTCCAGGGACAGGTCGATGCGGCCTACCGCGACGAGCTCATCGGGCGCTTCGATCTCGACCTCACGAGGAAGGTGCGCACGTACTCAAAGGGGAACCGCCAGAAGGTGCTCCTGATCGCCGCCCTCATGACGCGGCCCGACCTGCTCCTCCTCGACGAGCCGACCAACGGGCTCGACCCGCTCATGGAGCAGGAGTTCCGTCACTGCATCCACGAGGCGAGCCAACGGGGCCAAACCGTGTTCTTGTCCTCACACATCCTGAGCGAAGTGGAAGCCCTCTGCGACAGGGTCGCCATCTTGCGCGAGGGACGCTTGGTGGAGATGGGTACCTTGGCCGAGATGCGTCACCTCTCGGCGCTCACCGTCGAGGCCACCTTCGACGGTTCGGTCCCCGACCTTACGGGGGTACCAGGGGTGACGTCGGTTCAAGTGGCCGGGCACACCGTGCGGTGCCAGGTCCGAGGAACGATCGAACCGTTACTCAAGCTCCTGGCCGTTTCGGGGGTTCACGAGCTCTTGAGCCGCGAGCCCTCCTTGGAGGAGCTGTTCTTGGGCCAGTACGGGGCGGAGGAGGACGCGACAGCGGCGTCTGGCAATGTGCGCTGATCTCGCCGCTCCCCCTCCTATGGCGGCCGGTCGGCACCCCGAACTGGTCATCGCACGTCTCAGCACCCGTAGGGCAGTGCGCTCGGGAATTCTCTGGGGCTATGTCTTCGGCTTCTACGTGGCCACCCAGGCCCTCGCCTACGCTTCGACCTACAAGACCCCAGCCGAGCGCCTGTCCTTGGTCCACCAATTCGGCGCCAACGCCGGCATCAGCGCCATCGTCGGTCCGGCCCGCGAGATACAGACCGTCGCCGGGTACACCGTGTGGAAATGTCTCACGGTGCTGGCCATCGTCGGCGCGGTCTGGGGAGTGCTCACCGCAACCCGACTGCTACGTGGTGAGGAGGGCGCAGGGCGCTCGGAGATCCTGCTTGCCGGACAGACCACTCGGCGCGCTGGTGCGGGCCAGGCCGTCATCGGGCTGGGCGCGGGTCTGGTGACGCTTTACGCGCTCACCGCAGTGATCATCATCGTGGTCGGTCGTTCATCAACGGTCGACATCGGACCAGCCGGCGCGTTGTACTTTGCCCTCGCCATCGTCGCCGCGCCGGCGATGTTCCTGGCCGTGGGTGCCCTAGCCAGCCAGCTGGCGGCCACGCGCCGGCAAGCGGCCGCGTATGCCGCCACCGTGCTCGGGGCGAGCTACGCGCTACGGATGGTGGCTGACTCGGGCAGCGGCCTCGAGTGGCTCCGGTGGGGGACCCCGCTCGGCTGGGTGGAGCAGCTCCGGCCGCTCACCGCACCCCAGCCCCTTGCACTCGTGCCCATCGTCGCGCTGATCGCCGCCCTCCTGTTCCTCACACTCTGTCTGGCGGGAAGCCGCGACCTCGGCGCCAGCACGCTGCCCGACCGTGCCAGCGCCCAAGCGCACACTCGCCTCCTGTCCGGGCCACTCGGACTCACTGTGCGGATGATCCGCCCGATGGCCTTGGGATGGGGAGTAGGTATCGCCGCCTACGCGTTGCTTCTCGGGCTCATCGCCAAATCGGCGGGAACTGCCGTTTCGGCGTCGCCAACCATCGAGCGCGCCCTTGCACGCCTCGGCGCCCGAGGGGCCAATGCCTATCTCGCCGTGGCTTTCTTGGTTCTGGCGGTGATGCTGGCCCTCGTTGCCGTGGGACAAATCAGCGCCGCGGGCGCCGAGGAGACCGAAGGACGCCTCGAGCATTTCCTCGTTCGGCAAGTCTCGCGTCGCTCGTGGTTCGTAGGCCGGGCCGTGCTGACCGGTGCGCTGATCGTCGTCGGAGGACTGCTCGCGGGGTTCTTCGCGTGGCTCGGCGCCGCGAGCCAGCATGCGAGCGTGAGTATGTCCGCGCTGCTGGGGGCTGGTCTCAACGTCGTTCCCCCGACGCTGTGCCTCTTTGGCATCGGTCTGGTGGCGCTCGGCTTCTGGCCTCGGGCTGCATCAGGGGCGGCCTACGGCGTGCTTGTCTATGCCTTTTTGGTCGAGCTCGTCGGCGACGTCGTCGGGCTCAATCACTGGGTGCTCGATACCTCGGTGTTCCATCAGATCGCGGCTGACCCCGCGGTCCCTCCGGATTGGCTGAGCGGGGCCATCCTGGTCGCTCTCGGCGTTGCCGGAGCGGTTGTCGGTGCGCTGGCCTTCTCGAAGAGAGACGTCGAAGCCCAATAACCGCGTGGCTCGTGCGACGCCGCCAGCCGCTCTCGTCGCCCACCTCGGCGAGCAGTTGCCGGGACGAACAGGTCCTCGTCCCCTGAACCCGGTGTCGCGCTGCCGTAATGGCCCAGGCGGTCCGTACCGTCCACAACCCCCGGCCAGGAGAACGATACGACCCAAGGTGCACTCCAGGCCGGGTAGCCGCCGTCTCCCCTTGGTGGTGTCACGTCAGCTGCTGGGCAGTTCATCAGCGAACGGTTCGCGCTCGACCAGATGCTCGACGTCTATGACGTGTTTGTTCGCCCGGGCCTCGGAGACCGGGGCACTCAAGGTGCTCGTGACCCGCGATCGGGCTCGCGCTCAACGACGGGCCGCTGACGCGGGCGCCGCCCACAGGAGCGTTCCACCGGCTTCTTGTGCTCGGCGCTGGCAAAGGATCAGTGCTGACGCGCCCGAAGCATTGATCCTCGCCTGGCCAATGTCGAGAACGAGGTCCTTGAACCCGTCCAGTAGCAGGTCGCCCAGGAACGACACGAAGGTCCCCGCCGTAGAAGCGTCCAGCACTCCGGTCAGCACGACCCGCACCGCAGAGAGCTCGTAGTCGATCGAGATCTCGAGTACCGGGTCCATCTTGTCGTCGCTGAGTGACAGCATCGAGGCTCACCCCCCGTCCGATTGCCGAAGACCACCGTCCTGGAGCGGCCTTCGCACTCCAATTCTGCGTCAGTTTTCGATCCGCGAGTAGTGCCGAAAGTCCCGAGCCCGTGCCGAAGCCGGTATCGGCCTTTGGGTGGGACCGCATGCGGGTACTTCGGCTCTGCCCAGCAGTGCGGCATGGGAACATGCTCGGACCGCGGTACCGAGCGTGAGCGAACGTGGAGTTACCGCACCGACCACGTGCCCGGAGAACGCATGGACCAGGACATCCGACTTGGGAAGATCGCCGGTGTGCCTGTCGGCATCAACTGGAGCATCCTGATCGTCTTTTGGCTCCTCGCCTGGGAGCTGGCCGACCTGATCCTTCCTGACTATCACCCCCACCAGGCCATCGCCGCCTACTGGATCGCCGGAATCGGCGCCACGGTCCTTTTCTTCGCCTCCCTGTTGGCCCACGAGGTCTCCCACGCCGTCGTGGCCAAACGCAACGGAATTCGGGTGCGCCGCATCACCCTCTGGCTCTTTGGCGGGGTGTCCGAGCTCGAGAGCGAAGCACTGACACCGGGGGCCGACTTCCGTATCGCAGTGATCGGACCCCTCACGAGCATCGTGCTGGCGGGGGTCTACTGGGCCCTTGTCGCTCTCCTGCCAAGCAGTGGCAGCGACGCGACCTTCATCAGCGCCCTCGGGTGGTTGGCGTGGATCAATCTCCTGCTCGGCGGATTCAACCTGATTCCCGCCGCGCCGCTGGACGGGGGTCGAGTGCTACGGGCCATCCTGTGGAAGCGAGCCGGCGACCGCGTCGCTGCCGCCACCACCGCGGCGCGTACGGGTCAGGCGTTCGGCTACCTGTTGGTGGTGTTGGGGGTTCTCGAGTTCCTCACGGTCGGCTTCATCGGACTGTGGTTCGTCGTCCTGGGGTGGTTCCTCTTGTCGGCGGCTCGTGGCGAAGAGCGCGCGGCCGTCATGCGATCCTCCCTCGCCGATGTTCACGTCCGCGACATCATGACCAGAAATCCGGTCACGCTCGCTTCGGAGCTGACTGTCGCCCAACTGCTCGATGACCACCTCCACCACCATCCGTTCAGCTCCTATCCACTGGTCGGGCCTACCGGGGCGCTCGAGGGCTTGACCACCATGAGCGAGATCCGCCACGTCCCCCCACAGCTCCGTCGGACAACGCAGCTGGTCGACATCGCCACCCCACTCTCCGGAGTCCCCGTCGGGACGCCTGGCGAGCCCATCGCCGACCTCCTCCAGCGCATGCAAGCGTCGCCGGACGGTCGGGCACTGGTCATCGAGGACGGGCACCTGGTGGGCATCGTCTCGCCGAGCGACATCGCCCGTTTCGTCCAAGTCGCCATGCTGCGGTCTCAAGGACCAGCGGTCCGGAGGCATTGAGCCCGACCGAATGGGCCCATCGGCCCTACTACCGCCCTATGAACCGTCGCATGCTCGTGATGTTGTCCCGACGCAGCGATCTGCTGGTCGACACCTAGAACGGAGAACATCGATGGCCATTCGCGTGGGCATCAACGGGTTCGGCCGCACGGGCAGGGCTTTCTTTCGGGCCGCCCTGCGCCACGATCTGGGCCTGGAAGTCGTCGCCATCAACGACCTCGGGTCGCCCGAGGCGCTGGCCCGCTTGCTCGCCCGGGACTCGGTCTACGGGAGGTTCGACCAGACGGTCGCCACGGCGGGCAACGTCCTCGTCGTGGCCGGGAACCGCATCCTTCTGCCGGCCCAGCACGAGATCAAAGCCTTGCCGTGGGCCGAGCTCGGGGTCGACGTCGTGGTGGAGGCCACCGGCCGTTTCACCGCCCGTGAGCTCGCCGCGGGTCACCTCGATGCCGGTGCGCCGCGGGTCGTGGTCTCCGCGCCGTCGTCGGACGCCGACGCCACGATTGTCATCGGAGTCAACGACGACAGCTTCGATCCCGCGCGCCACGTTGTGGTCTCCAACGTGTCGTGTACCACCAACTGCCTGGCCCTGCTGGCCAAGGTCCTCGACGACGCCTTCGGTCTCGAGGAAGGCTTCATGACGACCGTCCACGCCTATACCGGTGACCAACGGCTGGTCGACGGCCTCCATAAGGATCCACGGCGGGCCCGCGCCGCGGGGCTCAACATCGTCCCGACGACCACCGGCGCAGCCCGGGCGGTGGGCGTGGTGCTCCCGAGCGTCGACGATCGCCTCGATGGTCTGGCACTCCGGGTGCCGGTACCCGATGGTTCGATCACCGACCTGGTCGCCAACGTCACCTCGAAGGTCACCGTCGCCCATGTCCGCCAAGCCTTCGCCGAGGCGGCGGCAGATGGACCGCTCGTCGGGCTCCTCGAGTACTGCGACGAACCCCTGGTCTCAACCGACGTCGTCGGCTCCCCAGCCTCGTGTCTCTTCGACGCCGAGCTCACCATGGTGAAAGGACACTTGGTCAAGGTACTGGGCTGGTACGACAACGAGTGGGGCTACGCCAACCGTCTGGCCGAGCTGACCGCCAAGGTGGGCGCCGCACCCAAGCCCTAGGTGGGCGCAAAAATAGGGACCACTACGCATGCCGCGTCGTCGGGATGCCGAGGCGCCCCACGTCAGCCCCATTTTGCTGCCAACTGCCAGCGCACGCACTCGGGAGCGCGCAGTACGTTCGATCCCCTCGCGAACGTCCACATGTTGCGCAGGTTGGACCGCAAACCGTGCTCGGTCCACTGCCCTTGCCCAAATCTCCCCATCACGTTCTCCAGCTTCCCAGTCGGGAAGGAATCAACATCTCTGCAGCGGTCGAGGACCTTTGACCCTGCTGCCGGCCGAGCTCCAGGTGTGAAGCTGGAAGTGAGGCGAACCGAAGGAGACACAAGTGACGCAACCCGCAGGAGCATCCGGAGCCGCCTCGGACCGTTACTGGGCTCCGAGGTCGAGCTCCTCGTCCTCCACGTCTTCGCCGACGGCACGGTCCCCGCAATGCTCGATCGCGCTGTCTATGACCTCGACACCTTGGGAAGGGAATTCCTCCTTCGCCACTGTCCAGGTGCCAGTGAGATCCTGCTCCGTCGCGGGTCGGTGGCCAGCTGTGTTGGCAAGCTCTCCGAGGAGAGCGATGCCGACCTGGTCGTTCTGAGCTGGTCGCAGGATGTCTCTCCCGGACGCGCTCGCGTCGTGCGCGAAGTGTTGGGCGCCTCGACACGACCCGTCCTGTTGCTCCCAACGGCACCACTTCCTCCGGCCTAAGGGCCGTTCGGCAGTACCATCCGCAGGTCACCGCCGGGGATAGGCACCCCTGGCGTTCGCGACCGATGCGAGTGCCCCGCACGAGCCGTGTCGTAGGCCACAATGATGCCGTGTCTGGACCACACCAGATCGAGGTCCAGCCGCTTGCGATGGCGCGCCTGGCGCCGCTCATTGGACCCGATCGACTCCAGCGACTGGCCCGCGGCGCCGCCGATGCGCGCGTCGCTCTTGGAGGCTCGACCATCTGGAACATCAGCTCGACGGCAACGGGCGGCGGCGTCGCGGAGATGTTGCACGTGCTCCTCGGGTACGTGGAGGGGAGCGGGCTCGACGCGAGGTGGGTTGTGCTGGATGGCGACGAGAGCTTCTTCCGTATCACCAAGAGACTGCACAACCGACTCCATGGAATGGCCGGCGACTCGGGGGCGCTCAATCGCGCCGCGGCCGCGCACTACGGTGCCGTGTCGACCGCCAATGTCACCTCCCTGTCACCCTGGGTCCGCCCCAATGACATCGTCATCCTGCACGATCCGCAGACTGCGGGTCTGGCTGGACCGTTGGCTGATCGAGGCGCCCGGGTGGTGTGGCGGAGTCATATCGGCACTGACCGCAGCAACGCCTTCACCGAGGAGGCCTGGGGCTTTCTTGCGACCCACCTCCAGCGCTGCCGTACCTATGTCTTCTCGCACCGCGGGTTCGTGCCCCCCCCCAACTCGCAGAGTCCGACGTTTGGATCATCTTGCCCTCGATCGATCCCTTAACCGCGAAGAACCGTCCGCTCTTGGGGTCCGCGGTGATCTCGCTGCTGGCTCGTATCGGGCTCGTCGACGACGACTCTCCCTCCGCGCACAGCGCCAGAGCACGGACCCGAACCCCCGGTTCGATGGGCCCCCTCCGGGGGGAGGATGGTTTGGTGGTCCAGATATCGCGCTGGGACCACCTGAAGGACATGCAAGGAGTAATGGAAGGATTCGTCGACCGAGTGGCCGGGAACTCCGGCGTCATCCTTGCCCTGGCGGGGCCGGCCGTCGATGCGTGACCGACGACCCCGAGGGAACCCAGGTCTTCGGCGAGTGTTTGGCGGCCTGGGAGGGGTTGCGGACCGATCAGCGCAGGAGCATTCGCCTCGTCACGTTGCCGATGGACAACGTTGAGGAGAACGCGGTCTTGGTCAATGCGCTTCAGCGACACGCCACTGTGGTGGTGCAAAAGAGTCTGCAGGAGGGATTCGGTCTCACCGTGACCGAGGCCATGTGGAACTCACGGCCAGTCATCGCGTCGGCAGTGGGCGGCATCGTGGATCAGATCGCACCAGGCACCGGCATCCTGCTCAAAGACCCGTCAGACCTTGCCGCTTTCGGTGACACCCTGGCCGACCTGCTGGACCGTCCCAAGACATGAGGGCGATGGGGCTCCGAGCGCGCAAGCACGTTCGCAGCCGCTTTCTCGGTGATCGCCACCTACTTGCTATGTCCAGCTGATGGAGCATCTGTGCGGTCCGTGAGGCGGGTCCGCTCTCCTCGACCAGCTCGGTCCCTTCAAGAGGGCCGAGCCCTTGGGCCGCACCCGGCAATCCTCAGTAGGCGGTGATCTCGAGGTCCTCGGTGAAATGGATGAATGGTGAGCCGGGGAGGTACTCGGTGGGCACCGCTGCGAGGTTCTCGTAACGAGCGACGTCGAACACGTTGGACGAAGTGATGGCCTCTTGGACCGCGATGCCGCACAGCGTCAGATCTTCGGCGCCGTCGAACACGTCGGTGGCGGGCACCCGAACGAGTCGAAGCTCGTCGACCCGTTCACGTCGCACCCGCCCGACGAGGCAGTACTCGCAACCGGCCCCGCTGGCGCCGACCCGGCGGCCCACGGTCGCGTGGTGACGACCGTCATCGATGACGTAGACCGCCTCCTCGCCCGATCCAATGCAGTCGCGGAGGCGGTCGTGGCGCTCGTGGGCAGGCAGGAGGTGCCACTGGATATGGCGCTTCTCCTTCATCGCCCACAGCGGGCTGGGCGGAATGATCCCTTCGGGCTCGTCCTCCTCGAGCGGTGTGGACTCTGGGTTCCCGACCAGGGGCTCGGGCGCTCCCCGGAGCCCGCCAGTGGGAACGATGATGTCGCCGGGCCCTGGCCGCCTCGTCGAGGCGGGCGTGAGGGCTTCTCCCCATTCATGGGGATCGGCGCCCTGCTCCTCGTCGTGGTTGCTCACTGGTCATCGCCTCCTTGGGCTCGGGACCCTAGTGTCTCGGGGATTCGCATCGTGAAATGATGGCGCCGTGGCCCTCGGCATCTTCCTCCTCGATGATCACGCGCTGGTGCGCAGCGGACTTCGCGCCCTGATAGAGACCACCGACGACCTGGTGGTCGTGGGCGAAGCCGCAACCGTCGAAGAAGCCCTGGCCCGGATCCCGCCAACCCGTCCCGACGTGGCGGTTCTCGACGTCCGGCTCCCCGACGGCAGCGGCGTGGAAGTCTGCCGAGAGATCCGATCTCGCTGGCCGCAGGTCGCGTGCGTGATGCTCACCTCCTATGCCGATGACGAGGCGCTCGTCGCCTCGATCATGGCCGGTGCGGCCGGGTACATCTTGAAGCAGGTTGGGACACTCGACCTCCTCGAGGATCTGCGCCGGGTCGGCGCCGGACAGTCGCTCCTCGATGCGGGGCTCACGCAGCGGGTGATGGAGCGACTCGCTCATCCTGAGCACGACGCCAACCTGGCCAGCCTGACGACCCAAGAGCGCCGGGTCCTCGGACTCATCGCCGACGGGCTCACCAATCGCCAGATTGCCGACACGATGTACCTCGCCGAAAAGACGGTCAAGAACTACGTCTCGAACCTGCTGGCGAAGCTGGGAATGGAGCGTCGGACCCAGGCTGCCACGTTTGCCGCCCGTCTCGACGAGCGCTCGAGCCAGGACCGTCTGCGCGACGCCACCGGCACCTGAGGGGCGATTCCTAGCCAACTCGGGGGCGAGGCGGGCCGGCCCGTCAAGGACCGACCCTTCGAACCCCCGAGCGGACAACTCGGCCTCAAGGCGGAGCCGCTCGGCTGGCGGGCGGCCAAAGGCTCGCACGTCGCTGGCAACACCAAGCTGTCGGGAGAGACGCACAAGGGCGACGTCGTAGGCCAACTGGTCGGCGAGCGCGCCCGGAGCCCAGCCCTCGCGTGTGGCCGCGGGCTTGTTCGCCTCCAGCCGGCTTCGACACCGGCGGGCCACCGCCACCAGCTCGCCCGTTGTCACCTCTGACGCCAGCTGGGTGCTCGGCCAGGGCGGCCACAAGAAATTCGGCATACATCGGCATCGTAGGAACGATCTCGCGTCCTACTTTCAGAGAGCAACAAAGGAGAAATGCCCTCTTCTTCGCTGCCGACCGATTGGGGACGCATTGCGCTGGACGGGCGGACCGCCGCTCTCACTGGCGCGTACCTAGTGGTTGACCGGCACCTGCCAGGAGAGCGAAGTTCCCCCAGCCGGTGGACTCTCGACGACGAAGGTGCCCTGCAGCTTCTCGGCTCGACGCCGCAGGTTGACGAGACCGAGGCCTCCCGGACGGGCGTCGGCACCACCGAGCCCCCTGCCATCGTCCACGATCACGAGGCGGCATTGACCCGGGGTGATGTCAAGCTGGAGTCTGGCTTGGGTCGCGTGGGCATGACGGCCAATGTTGGTGACCGCCTCGCGGATCGTCGCCAACAGATGCTCACGCACCTCGTCAGACACTGCCGTGTCGACAGGACCCTCGAACTCCACTTGCACCTCGAATCCGACAACTGGAGTCAGCTCGCGCACCAATCCCAAGATGGCCGCCCGAACACCCTGGTCCCCTTCGGCCGATCCGAGCTCGAAGATGGTGGTGCGGATTTGGCGGATGGTCTCGTCGATCTCGGAGATAGCCATCGTCAGGCGGGACCGCACGTCATCGTTGGTCACCGCCCCCGCGGTGGACTGCAGGGCGAGCCCTATCGCGAAGAGCCGCTGGATCACCGTGTCGTGAAGGTCCCGAGCCAGGCGGTCGCGATCCTCGAGCACGGCGACGGAGCGCACCCGCTCATGGAGGCGCGCGTTCTCGATGGCTAGACCCGCGCCAATCGCCAGAGCCGCTACGAGGGCTTCGTCGTCATGGGTGAATTCGGACCAACCTATTTTGTCGGTCAGGTACAGGTTCCCGTAAACCTCGTCTCGCACCTTGATCGGCACGCCCAAGAACGAAGTCATCGGCGGATGCCCGGGCGGGAAACCATAGCTCTCGGGGTGCGCGTCAATTGTCGCCATCCGTACTGGTTTGGGATCAGCGATCAGCAGCCCGAGAACGCCCTTGCCGGTCGGGCGGGCGCCGATCCGCTGCTCCTCATCCTGCTCGAGCCCGACCGTCAGGAATTCGGCCAGCGCGGTCCGATCCTCGTTCAGGACTCCGAGCGCCCCATACCGAGCCCCAGTCATCGAGCGCGCCTCGTCAATGACGCGACGGAGCACGGTGGAGAGATCGAGATTCGTTTCGAGGAGGAGCGTCGCCTCAAGCACTCGCCGCAGCTTGGCCGGATCGTCGATCGCGTGGTACGGCATGATTTCCTTCCAATCGCACTACCTAGAAGCTCCGTGCTCAGCGCCTCGAAAGTCCGACGATCGATCTGCCTTCTGAGCAGATTAGCGATGGACGACAGGGCCGCAACGGTACGCCGCTGGCGGGGCCCCGATCAACTGGACCACGGCGGCCACCTGCGGTTCAAGGAGGCACGACGCTCTTCCTGGACCGCCGGCCGCAACCTCCCACCCCCTTCTGCATCAGAGGATACGGGCTCGTCACAAAGTCCCAAATAGAGCCTACCCTCCGACTTGTAGGGCGTACCCCCACACTGGGGAGGCTCGAGACCATCCCGTGCAGGGTGCCTACAGAAGCGACTCCGTCCGGAGCACTGGCACCCCGGCTATCCCCGGTGGGTAGCGAAGGGATTACTGTCCGTTCGACCCTGGAGCGTGCATGCAATGTCCCAACCCACCAACGTGCTTCGTGCCGTAATCGCTAGCGATAATTTCCTGACCCGAGAAGGCTTGGCCTCTCTGCTCAGCAACGTACGGAGCGTCGAGATCGTCGCTCGGGTCACCGGGCACCCCGAGATTCTTGACGCGGTTGGTCAGTACCACGCCGACGTGGTCGTCGTCGGGATCCGGACTCCTCGAGTGAACGCGGAGGCGACACTTCGCGCCGCGAACGCCTGCGTGCCCACAACCCCGCCCTCGGAGTGGTGGTTCTCGCCGAGGCTGGCGACGGGTACGCGCTCGAGCTCCTGCGCAATGGTGCAGCACACGTGGGCTACCTGTTCGATGATCGTGTCGAGGACATCGAGACGCTCGTGACCGCCATCCACGGTGCGCACGCGGGCGATACGGTCCTGGACCCATCGGTGGTGAACGCTCTCGTGCGCCGGCGTCCACCGTCAGCGCTCGACGTTCTCTCGATGCGGGAGCTCGACGTCCTCGCACAGATGGCGAGCGGACACTCAAACAACGAGATCGGGCACCACCTCGCCATCTCCAAGAAGGCGGTAGAGCGACACATCACCAGCATCTTCCGCAAGCTTCGTGTGGGCGATGCAAAACGTGTCGACCGCCGTGTGACTGCCGTCCTGTGCTATCTCGAGGGAATGGGCGACCTGACGAACCAGGGAATCACCGTCTAACTGTGTTCAGTTCATCGAGACCCGCGTCGCTCAACGCGCCTTTGGGCGAGTGATGCCTCGGACGCCACGCATCCGCCACTCGGGCATCGGCCCAAGACGAGGTTGAGTCGCCGAGTTGCAACACACCGACGGTGCTCAAACGTACTCCTTCGCGCCCTCGACTTGGTCGAGGTTCCACCACGTGCACCGGGCCTGCTCTGAGGACTCGGTGACGTGCCCAGCTCGGCTCAACGGCCCACCAATTTTCACACGATTCAACGATGAGCGAGTGGCCGCACGACGACTACCGAACACGATGCGTGGGCCACACAATGTTGACCGACCGAGCCGAGCAGTAGACCTGCGAAGCCGCCGAGACCTCTCGAACCGACGACGAGCATCTGAGCGTCGCAACTCGCGGTGATCAACTCGGCCGCCGCGTGGCCTTCAATCGTCGAGCCCTCCACCACGAGTCCTGGCGCCGAGCTTTGCGCGTGAGCGAGGGACTTCTCCAGCACGGACTCGGCGGCCTGACAGACCTCCGAGCGAGTGGCGAAGACCGGGGAGGCGGTCCACGCGCTGATCAATCGCAGTGCGACATCCTGACGCTGCGCCTCGTCGATGGCCCAGCCCAGCGCCGAGGTCGCCGGTTCGGAGCCATCGATGCCGACGACGATCGGCCGCTTGGTCATCGGGGGCTCGGGAGTAGCTGGTGGACGGGCGACCATGACCGGGCAATGAGCATGGATCGCCGCGTGCTGGCTCACCGATCCGATCAACATGCGCGAGAAGGCCCCCCGACCCTCTGAACCCACGACCAGCAGCTCGGCACCTGCGCTGGCGTCGACCAGCGCGACCATGGCCGCAAGGGACGAGACCGACTCGTGAACGACGAGCCCGGGGTGCGACGATCGGATCCGGCTGGCTGCCTCGTCGACGATGGCCTTCGCATCGTCTTCGAGACCCACGCTCGTCATGAGCGCCAGGCCGGCAGAGGTCGGGAAGCGCCAGGCCGTGACGATCTGGAGTTGGGCGCCACGACCGAGCGCCTCGTGCACCGCTTCCCCAAGGGCCCCCAGCGAGGAGTTCGAGCCATCGACGCCCACCACCACTCTCGGGGCCCGATCAGGGACAGTTCCTGACGCCGCGGTGTCCAGTCCCTCATTGGGCGTGGCCATCATCGGGGAGCGGGAACGGGACTGTCGTGATGGGCAAACAGCGTCTCGGCCGTCACTGGCCGAACCAAATCGTTGAGCTCCCCCGCCAGGTTGATCAACAGGTCGTCGATCGCGATCATCCCGACGAAGCGTTCCTCGTGCACGACGGCCAATCGACGAATGCCGTGCGTCCTGAAGAGCGCGAACGCCCGAGCCAGGTCCGCGTCGGCGTCGATGGTCACCACCGGGGTGCTCATCACGTCATCGATCCGCGCGTCGGAGGCGAGGCCTCGGGCCAAGCCCCGACGGACCAGGTCTCGGTCGGTCACGATGCCGACCAACCAGTGTCCTTCGATGATCGCCAGTGACCCCACCCCGCTCTGTTCCATGATCCGTGCCGCGTCGTGAATCGTCCTTTCCGGACCGATCGCCACTCCCGAACGACGGATCGCCTCCACGGCTCGCATGGTCACTCCCTTCCTTGATCGCTGCCTGGCATCTCACTCGTAGCGAGGGGCCCGAGACCGTCACTGGCTGGGTTATGGCCGGTGCGGACGAAGTGCTGGACGCTGGCGTCGGGACCGGGAAAGAACAGGCATCCATGCCCGCTGTCATCCCAGCGCACGACGTAAGGGGGCGCACCCCCCTCGCCATGGACCTCGAGCACCTCGCAGTTTCGGTCGGGCTCGCCCAGATGATGCCCGTGCACGACGATCCGGTCTCCTACGCTCGCCTTCATGAGTTCCCTCCTTGCCTCCACTTCATCTTTCTCCTGCCCGGAACGGTGAGTTAGGGCCGAAGGGCCCGAAGTGGAGGGCGTCAGGGATCACTCATCCAGCAACCTTCAGGTAGTACCCGGCTAGCGCTGGGCCGGCTGGGGCGTAGGAGTCGACCATCCACTCGTGCTGGCTCGATGTGGCAGGCAGATCCCGGGCGCGCGTTGAAGCGCGACCTTGAGGATGGTGTTCTCGACGTTGGTAGTCAGCGCCGCGAGACACACGATGGCCGGCAATGCTGTCCCCGAGGTCCTTGCCGATGTCCGGCTCGGCGCCACGGAGCTGCCCGTCGCGTCCTCGGAACGCGGGGATCCCCCGCCGCCGGCCTGCCATCGATCATCGAGGTGCGCCCGGCCAGGACGATCAAGGGTCGGTTGTTCGGCACAGAGACGACAGGGGCCGACGTCACCTTGGTCACGGCCGGCGCGAGGTGTGTGGCGCGCCGAGGTAACGGTCTTGCACGCATCAGGTGGACTGGGGTCCCCGTCAGTGAACGGGAAGGGTGGCCCCCGGCGACTGCGGTGCGAGGCTCTGGACGCCACCTCTGCGATGGAAGAGGTGACGAACCATGGGGAGCGCATAGCGGTCCAGACCGAGGTAGCCAGCATTCCGCCAGGCCAGGATCAAAAAGACCCCGACCAGCGCGTACGCAGGGTTCACGCCGGCAGTGCCCGAAAACATGTAGATGAGGTTCAGCCCGACGCCGGCCAGCGCCGCGGCCCCGGTGAACAGACCCACGATGAGGAGCAGGCCAATGGCGAACTCGCTCAAGGCAATCAGCTTGGCGATCCACGTGGCGTTGGGAACGACGAAGTTGTGCAAGAAGCTCGCCCACCATCCATACGATGCGCCTCCCTTGCCGGTCGCCGAGCCGGTGATCCCAGCAGTGGCGTACCCCTTCACCGCGGCTCCCCCGTTGTTCCAAAACCCGGCGTTCTCCGCGCCCCAGAGCTTCTGGTAGCCCGCGTTGAGCCACTCGTAGCCGAGCCACAGGCGAGCGACCAGCCAGATCACGCTGGCGGACTTGGAGCGATAGAGCCAGTCCGCGAACCGGACGTTCCCCGAGGGGGCGTCGAACAGGCCGCTCTGGTGTTGCGGTGCGCCACCCGCCACCGGCACCCAACCTCGAAATGATTCCAAGCTCACGTCAATCTCCTTGTCTTGGACCAATCGCTCGATCAGCTTCCACCTTGGTCAATGGGATCATGCGCCGACAGGGCCGAAAGTCCTTGAAAAGTCGTTGATCGGAACCTTGCCCGTCGTCAGATTTCCGAGACGAACCCGCGGACGATCAGCGATCTGGTGCTGCGGCGTGCAATGGTTGCTCTGTGACGGTGGAGTGAGACGCCGTAGCGAGTCATCTCTAGTCGCCGGGAGTCGGGCACCTCCACCTAAAGCGGCCCTGTCGCCCAGTGCCGCTGCCACTCCTCGGCACTGGCCTCCCATACGTGCGTCCCGCCATGTGGCCAAGAGCCGCGGCCGGTAGGCGCTCCGTCGCCCGATCGGGGTGACCGCCGCGAGGCGTCCTTTAGTGGGGTGTGGCGGACGGCGCCGAGACGAACCAACCTGCTCGCCACGCCCGCCTCGAACTCCGTGTCGAAACGCGGGTTCTCCATTACCTCGACCCCGGGACCAACGCGCTCAACCTCCGGTGGCACCGAGGCCTTCGACAGTGCCGGATCTGCCCGGCCGTGGGGCCGACTGAGATGGCTGCGCACCGTGACATGTTCGCCCCGCTCGATAAGCCACGACACGGTCAGGAGCGAGTTTCTGATCCCCAGGTCGTCGGCCACGTCAACCCCGCCCCGCGCGTGGGTGCGCAATGGGACGTTCAGGTCAGCCCGCACGAAGACGTGCGCCCCGTTCGGATCGGGGAGATCTTCGAGGACCGGGAGTCGAGATTCTCATGGCACCGCGGTGCAGATGATCGTCGCCAGCGGCCATCTCAGCTCAGCTGCGAGCTGCCAGGAGCTCGGACACGGTCACGGCGGCGTCGTCTGCGAAATAGGGACTCAGGGCCAGCAGAGTTAAACGGGGAGCTCTCGATTCGCGGTGGCGGTGGGTGGTCGTTCTGCGGTTCACTACTGTCTCCTTGCCTTCTGGCCCTTCGTCGTCTCGATCTTCGTTCTACGGCGGGTGCCGTGCCGTCATTCAACGCTGTTTCGACCCCGAGCCCCAGGGCCGAAGGTCACGACGAGGCATGGCAGGTCGAGCGATCCCGTAGGGACCTTGGACCCTACCGAATCGGATTTCGGCACTCCAGACTTACTCGACAGCAACTTCCAGGCCGTCCAATGACGGTCACCGTGCCCACAGGAAGGGTCGTGTCGATCGTGACCAGCCGGTGCGACCAGCAAGTCTGGGGCGGTAACGCCCTGCCGGAACGGGGGGAGCACTCCTCCGCCGAGGTCCAACAACAACATGTCACCCCCGCGGCGCAGGAGTCGCTGCCTTTGGTCCCCGACCATGATCGAGTCAGCACGCACAGGGATCGTCCCCAGGTTGGTCGCTTGGCACTCACGAAGGACTCGGACCCGCTCCTCACGCCTCGTGGATGCTGGAGCGGGCGCGTGGACCAGCGGTGGGAGGGAGGGTCATGATGGAAGACGCCAAGCCCACGAGACAGAGGGGTGACCTCGCCAACAGGATCGTGCGCCGGCGCCAGGAGCTTGGCCTGACCCACGAGCAGCTGGCCAAGCTGGCGCACGTCGACGTGGGCTATCTCGAGTACTTGGAACAGACGTGGGTGGAGACGCCCAACGCCGATCTACTGATGCGGCCGGCCAACGCACTCCAGACCACGCCGATGAACCTCGCCGGTGGCGACGTCGGGCGTGCCCCCGGACCGGGACGACCCGGTCCCCACCCTGCGCTTGAGACGCTTACCAATGAGCAGTGTGTTGGGCATCTTCTTCCCGGCGGCATCGGGCGCGTTGTCTTTGTTGCCGAGCGAGGTCCAACCGCGTTCCCAGTGAACTTCAGATTCGCTCGGGGTCAAGTCGTGTTCCGGACCGGAGCCACAGCCTTGATCGCTGCTGCCTTCGGATCCGTAGTGGGCTTTGAGGTCGACCAGGTCGATGATGCCACCAGTGAGGGGTGGAGCGTGCTTGTAACGGGCAGGGTCCAAGGCGCCGACGCGACTGAGCGGACGGAACTCACTCGGCTCGGACTCGAGCCGTGGGCGGGTGGCTACCGCGACGTTTACGTCCTGATGCAGGTGGAGACGATCACTGGCCGCGCGATCCGCCAACTTCTCTGAGGAACCTCGTCGATGGATGTGAACCATGGAGGCGCTCCGGGTTCGTGGGTCGGCCCGACCGGCACGCAAACCTGAGAGCCAAAGGTAGGTACAAGATCGCTTTTCGACGTAGAAGGGAGGAGATAACTCCGTGACCACACAGGATCACAGTGGTTCGGATCAAGGCAATTCCGAACCACCTACCGGCCCGGTAGACGACCAGCGCCAGCTGGAGGAGATCAGCGAAGAGGAGTGCTTCACACTTCTAGAGAATCAGGATTTGGGTCGATTGGCGATCGTGCGCGACGGGCGGCCGGAAATCTTCCCAGTGAACTACGCGTTATCCGGCCGGACGATCACTATCCGAAGTCAGCCTGGAGTCAAACTGGCCAACGCGTCGCTCAACTGGGTCGCCTTCGAGGTCGAGGACATCGACCGAGAGACTCGTGAAGGTTGGGTGGTCGAGGTGCGGGGCTTCGCCGAGGACATCACCGACGGCGCTGACCCGTGGTCAGAGCAGGCTCGGAACTCGGGGCCGCGACCGTGGGTGACCGGCTCGCACGAACACTTCATCGCCATCCGACACTCGCTGGTGTCGGGTCGAAGACTCCGCCGCGCGAGCCCAGGCTGACCGGTACCCGAGACGCGGGAACCGCTGACTCAGGAGGGCCGGCTGGTGACGGGCACCAAGCATCGTTCGCGCCGAGTAGTCGACCACTCTCGTCCGCCTCACTGTGTATCGGCGCCTCGACGGCAGCGAGCGGGCACCGATGGTTCATCGTCGAACCGTCCCAAATGAACCGACCTCCTTGCCCAAGCACGAGTTCACGGAATTCGACCAACGCCGCGGCGCCAACGGCGTCAGGAACGTTGAGTGAGGGGGTTCGCAGTTCGAAATCCCTGATCCCCGCGGCGAGCATGTCTTTCACGATCGGAATGAGGTTTCCATAGGTCCACGAGTCGAGCTGGCCGGCTAACCCGATCCTGGCCGGGCTCTGTTTCGCGTCAACCCACATCTCCAGTGCCTCTCGCCATGCCGGTGAAACATACTGCTCTGACGCATTGGCGGTGGAGAATGCTTCGTCGACAGGGGTGTGTCCCTGCAGCTGCATCACGGCTCCCTTCTCCAGGCGCTGCGCTGAGCGTCTCGTTACTTCAAGGATGTACCGTGAGCGCATTCGCCCGTAGGGCCCAATGTCCCAATTCAGAGGGAATTGCGCGTCACCACGACCAGCCTTGGTCTCACCGTGCTTCCGTCACCTCCCTGAGCCACCGGGCCGGATCGGTTCAATCTCATCTTGATTGGGGGGCTCGGCGGCGAGGAGTCGCCGCCGCAGATCCGGTCGAGCAGCAGGGCGCTAAAATGGGTACACTCCCGGGCATGAAAGCAGGGGACATCGTCGCCGATTTCGAGTTGCCGGACGAGACTGGCCAACTGCGGAGCTTGACCAACCTACTGTCGGATGGTCCCGTGGTTCTCTTCTTCTACCCCGCAGCGATGACCGCCGGGTGCACAAAAGAGAGCTGCCATTTTCGGGACCTGAAGGCTGAATTCGAGGCTCTCGGGGCGCAACGGGTTGGCATCAGCGCTGATGCTGTGGACAAGCAACGGGCTTTTGCTGACAAACACAGTTTCGACTTTCCACTCTTGTCGGACCCTGAGCGCAAGGTGGCCGTTGCGATGGGGGTGAAGCGAGGCCTTTCCTTCCTGCCCAACAAGCGAACCACCTTTGTCATCGACACAGACCGGCGGGTCCTCGGGGTGGTGCACAGCGAGACTCAAATGGATCGACACGCCGACGAAGCACTAGAGATTCTCCGCCAACGGCCCTCCTCTGCTACCCCCTGACGTTGCGGCGAGTCGGGTCGGCGTACGCTCCAGCACCCACGCCTTTACACTTCGAGGCGACGGACTGCGACGCTACTGAGTGCTCGGTCGTGGTGTCATCCAGCCCCACCCTCTGCCGGCGCTCCGCCTGAAGCAACTGAGCGACGCCAAGATCGTTCACACGACCGGTCTTCTCGGCACCCCGGGCCGACACGGAGGATGACACCAGCGGCCTTCCAGTTCGCCGTCAGCTGCTGGGGTCGTGGCCAAGTCGAAGTGGTCCCCGGGGTACTTCGTCAACCCTGAGTCCTGAGCGCTGCCAGGGCTTGTACCGCTCCGGTGGTGGGTGCGATCGCGACGAGCCCACGATAGAGCTGAACGACACTGACACGATCGAGAGTCCCGGTGCGGGCCCGGTCGCAGTGGGCGGATTGGATCGCGGCCTCGAGCTGGAACCGTCCGAAGGGCGCTCCGAGCGCGTGCGCGCGGCGGAGTAACACTTCGCCATCGGCGATGAGCGAGCGGTCCCACAACGAGGTGTCCTGCTCGTCGAGAGCTAACCACGGTGTGCTCGTTCGTGCGGGAGCCCGTGACTGTGCGAACGTGAGCAGTGAGGCCAGGCCCCATGCCTCGGGCTCGGTATCGAGCATGCTCGCGGTGAGCACGGCCAGCCATCGCGCCTCGTCGGCGATCGATTCGCGTATGCGCTCGTGCTGGTCGAGCCAATCGATTGCATAGGCGGCATAGATGGCCTCGAGCACAGCAGGCAGCCGTGCCGGTAGGTCCGCACGCGTCGGCACACGGAACGGGATGCCCGCATCGCGGATGCGACGCTTGGCCCGAACCAGACGTTGCGCCATCGTGGTGGGCTGCACCGCGAAAACCCGAGCAATGCGATCCGCCTCGAACCCCAGCACGACCTGGAGCATGAGGGGAGTGCGTACTGCGGGATTGATCGCCGGGTGCGCGCAGGCGAACATCAGCTCCAGCCGCTTATCGGGGACCGCCTCCGGATCGGGTTGGGTGAGCCGGGCCGCGAGGTCGTCGTCCAACGGCGCCGCGGTGCGCACCGCGGCAGAGGCGAATGCGTCGCGAATGCGGTTGCGGGCAACGGCGACGAGCCACCCCTGGGGATTTTCGGGAACGCCGGCATTCGGCCAGGTGCGCAAGGCCCGCTCGAAGGCGTCGCCGAGCGCATCTTCAGCGAGCACGACGTCTCGTGTCGACGCTGCGAGCAGGGCCACCAGCCGGCCGTACGACGCTCGCGCGGCACGCTCCGCTGCCGAGCTGGCCTCGTCGGCAGTCATTTGACAGGCTGTGCGCCCTGCCACGAGCCATCCACGTAGCGGGTCGCGGTCGGTCGGATCTCGACATGACCCCACGACGCAGATGGTGCCCGACTCGCCCATTCGATCGCGGCGTCGAGGTCCGGGACATCGATGACGAACGTGCCGCCCAGTTGCTCCTTCGTGTCGGCGAACGGGCCGTCCTGCACGACCAGCTCACCACCGGCCAATGTGACCGTGGTGGTCGCGTTCGACTGCGCAAGCACCTCAGCACTGGCGAGCACGCCTGCATCGTCGAGCGCCCTTGCGTATGCCTGAAACGCTCGCATCCCCTCAGCGAGGGCCTCAGGGCCGAGGTCCTCGGCAGTCGGCTCGGGATAGTGGAGCAGCAGGCTGTAACGCATGACGGTCGTCCTTCCGGCTCGCGTGTGATTCTGACACCAGAGTGACGAACGAACAGTGGCGAAATCGACACGAACCTCGTCGCCGGGCCAGAGGCCCTCGTAGGGGAGTTCCGGGTTCAGGACGCCCGACTCGCTCCCGCTCAGGTCCCAACTCCGAGAGCTCTCAACCCGAGGCGTTCCTCGGGCCAGTCCCCCACGTCGGACCGGATCTCGGATCTGACGTTCTCGACACCGAGCCCAGCGGGCTCGACCGAGGAGTCTGGGAGCGGTCGCGCTTGCAATCGCCCATCGGCGAGACTGGCTCCGTGGCCTTCGGACAACAATCAGGACCGCCGGCCTCGGCGAGCCAGGTAAAAGAGCTCCTTACCCTCCTCAAAGGCGCTGGTCACACCAATTTTCGCGAGGCACGCGGCCCGCTGGGATTCACACAACGCCAGGCCAGCGGCAAGTTCACCCGCGACGAGGCGGCTGCCTTCATCGAGCGACTCCAAGACGCCGAGTCGGAAGAGAGCCACCCGGTCACCGCCGCGCCGTCGCTGCTCTCCGCCCAGATGCAGATGCTGCGCCACCTCCCGGCAGAACCACTGGCCGTTGAGCTCCGTCGTCGTGGCTGGACGGTGACCGAACCTTCGCTGTAGGGCTCAGCGACGGCGCCTGAACGCCACGGCATTCGTCCGTGACGGAGAGCGAGGTCGCCGACGTCCCTTTGACCGGGCCCGTCAAGCAACGCGCCGCCTTCGTCCGTCTGCCCCCAAGGCACCGCTGGACTGGTTGCCCGGCTCTGAGGTGGGCCGGGACGCAGGCACAGAAGATGCCGATGGGTCGGTCTCGCGGCGAACAACACCGTCGGTTGCGTGATATCGCCAGACGAGGCGTGGTGAGTGGAAACGAAAACATCATTGTCGTAGGCTGGACTGAGCTGCACACCTGGGCCCCCGGGCCCGAGGGCCAACCGAGAGGGAATTGCCACGATGACGCAGACTGAGGGCGGGAAGCTTTGGGCCAACTCCGGTGACTCGCACTACATGGAGCCACCGGACCTCTACGACCAGCTGCCCGAGCACCTGCGAGACAAGATGCCCAAGACGGTGCGCGACGAGGCCCGTGGGCTCGAGGTGATCACCGTCGACGGCCAGTCCTTCGAACGGGCCATCCCGGCCCCCCGGACCCCCGAGCAGCTGGCCCGCAACGCGGCGCGCCCACTCGAGGACGACCTCGACGAGGGCGAGGGCCAAGCACGGGCCCCCGGTGCCTTCGACCCCGATCTGCGCCTGGTCGACCTCGACAACGAGGGCATCTGGGCCGAGGCGATCTACCCCTCGCTTGGCACGTGGACCTTCAACATCCGCACCCCAGAGATCGTGAAGGTGGGGTGCGCCATCTCGAACGACTTCTTCATCGAGTTCCAGCGCCACTCGCCCCGCTACGTCGTGGCCGCCTCGATCCCCCTGCTCGACGTGGACGACACGGTCGCCGAGATCCGCCGCGCCGCGGCCATGGGCTTCAAGCTCGGCTTCTTTCCGGTCCGTCCCCCGATGGAGCGGCCCCAGTGGCAGGACCCCGAGTGGTCCCCGGTGTGGGAGGCCCTCGAGCAGAACGCCATGGTGCTCGGGTTCCACATCGGCACCGAGCCGGTCGACCCGACCGGGCGCATTGGCCTGTACTACCGGGGTCCGGGCGGGGCGGTGCTCAACTACGTCGAGACGACCTATGGCGGGCAGCGGGCCGTGAGCCAGCTCATCGCCTGCGGGGCGCTCGACCGCCACCCTGACCTGCGCATCTTGGTCTCCGAGGGCGGGGCGACCTGGGGACCGTTCTTGGCCGACCGGATGGACGAGGGCTACCGCCAGCACGGGGCGGCGGTCCGTCCGAGGCTGTCCAAGCTCCCGAGCGAGTACCTCTACAACCAGGTCTACGCCTCGTTCCAGCACGACCGCTCGGCCGTCCAAGCCAATATGGCCATGGGCTGGAAGAACGTGATGTGGGGCTCGGACTACCCCCACTACGAAGGCACCTTCGGGCACTCCCAGAAGACCCTGCACGAGCTCTTCGACGATTGCCCGGCCGAGGTCAGCCACCGGATTCGCATCGGCGCCTTCCAAGAGCTGTTCCCCCACGTTCCGGCTCCCCCCGCACCCTGAGCTGCGGGCACCTCGGGGTCAGTTCCCCCGGGGGTGCGGTGGCCGTGGGCCCGAGTCGTTCCTCGAACTGCCCGCCGGGGGCTAGTTGGCGGACTACGCCGGGGTCCAGAACGGCAGCGTCAGGGTGTCGCTCACGTGGTTC
The DNA here is from genome assembly GCA_963794215.1 of uncultured Acidimicrobiaceae bacterium. Taxonomy (GTDB): domain Bacteria; phylum Actinomycetota; class Acidimicrobiia; order Acidimicrobiales; family RAAP-2; genus DATKRB01. The sequence goes on from CAWCCQ010000002.1 coordinate 190,513, forward strand.
CACACGACCCGTACGCGCAGGCCGATTCCTACGTCCTCAGGGTCGCAGTCCACGACGTTGGACACGAAGCGAACGCCCGGGGCCCCATCGGGATCGATCACCGCGGGCATGTAGGGCACGTAGTTGGACAATTCGGGATTGAGCGGGTGGCGCACGATGATGACGCTGAAGACGGTGCCCGTTCCCACCAAGGGCACGAACTGCATTTCTTGGCTTCGACACCTCGAGCAGAAGCGGGTCGGGGGCAGACGGAAGGTGCCACAGGTCGCACAACGCGGGGCGGTCAGCTGCTCGTGGTTCGCCGCATCCCAGAACGGCTGGGTCCACTCGTCCGCGTAGGGATCGGTGAACAACGGGGGCGGCATGTGGGTGAAGGGCATCGCGGGGGTGGACATCAGGCCTTCTTCAGGATGGTTGCGCTCATGGGGATGGCGGCCGGACCGCCGGTGATGAGGGCAAGCTCGGCACCGGCGACCTGGTTGACGGCGCTGCCGCGCAGCTGCTCGACCCCCTCTTTCACATGGGTCATGCCGATCACATAGGCCTCTGACAGGTTCCCGCCGTGGGTGTTCACCGGGATCGTGCCCGTGGGCCAGGCGATGTTGCCCTCGGCGACGAACGGGCCGCCCTCGCCAATCGGGCAGAACCCGTAGTCCTCGATCTGCATGAGGACCATTGGCGAGAAATGGTCGTAGAGCAGGGCCACGTCGATGTCGGCCGGTCCGACGCCGGCCATCTCGTAGACCTGCTTAGCGACGTCGCGATGGCCCGAGGAGGCGAAGGTCGATGCGGGCATCTGGAACGAGCCGAGCAACGTGGCGTGGTTCCCCGTACCCCCGTTGGCCGAGCCGGCGATGAGCACCGGTGGCTGGCGCAGATCTCGGGCCCGCTCGATCGAGGTGGTGATCACCGCCACCGCCCCGTCGGTCTCCATCGTGTAGTCGAACAAGCAGAGCGGCTCGGAGATCATCCGGGCGTTGAAGTAGTCGTCCATGGTCAGGGGTTGGCGCATGAGCGAAGTCGGCCGTCGAATCGCGTTGTTGCGCTGGGAGATGCAGATCTGGGCAAAGTGCTCGCGGGTGGTGCCGTACTGGTACATGTGCCGGTTGGTGATCATCGCGAAGTTCTGCCCGGGCGAGACAATGGTGGCCGGGGCGCTGAACGCCATCTCGGGGGGCACCCCGCCACCGCCGCCGTAGGCCCCTCCTCCCCCACCGGTGGGCAGCTGGCGCGGAGCGTTGGAGGACCCACCGAGCCGGCGCGTCGCCTGCTGGAGGGTCATCAGGCTCACGCAGACCTTGGCCATGCCCGCCGTGATGGCGGCTGCGGCTAGACCGACCGATCCCGCCGCACCACCGCCGCCTGAGGTGAGGGTGGCGGCGAAGCGGACTTCGGGCACACCCATGAGTGCGGCCATGGCACCGGGGTCCACGGGTGCCCCCGAGTAGAGGGCGAAACCATCGAGGTCCTCGACGCCCAGCCCCGCGTCGTCGAGCGCCGCCAGCGTGGCCTTGATCGCCATCTCCATCGGCGTCTGGGGAAGCGACTGTCCCCGCTTGTAGTACGGCGTGCTTCCCACGCCGACGATCGCCGTCTTGTCCTTGAGCGTCACTCTCCCTCGCTTCTCAACAATATCCTTCCCATTTTGAAAGCGATGTTATCGCTTACCCCAGCTCGGCCGAATCCGCTGTGGGGAGCGCAGTCGCCCATGGTCCATGCGCCCCCTAAACGCGTTCGCTCTGAGGTCTCTTTGGTCCCGAGGGGACGACTTCGAATCTTGAAGAGGTTCACGTTTGTATGAATCGGATACCGCGTACCGGCTGCATGCCTCCTGGAGGACGGCAGCGGACAGCGTGGTCGCGCGATACTCGTCAGGCCGAACGCCTCGAGGGTAGCCGGTGAGTCCGATCACGTCCATGAGGAGCCCGCATGCCCGATACCGTCTTCCTGCCCGACCGCATCGAGGTGACCCGACCTATCCCGGCGCCCCCCTCCGAGATCTTCGACATCGTGCGGAGCCCGGCGGGCCATGTGGCCATCGACGCGTCTGGGATGTTGCAAGGCTTCACCGGCGAGCCGGCGGAGAAGGTCGGGGACACCTTCGTTATCCACATGGACCGCGAATCGCTCAATGATGTGCCGCTCGGCAAGTACGACGTGACCGTTCACATCATCCTCTTCGAGCGCGACAAGGAGATCGCGTGGGATCTCGGGCCCGCTGTCCCGGTGCCTCACGTCTACGGGTACCGACTGGACGCCGGCGAAGACGGGGTTACCAACGTGACGTCCTACTACGACTGGTCGAAGGTAACCGGCGACCTGAAGGAACGCTTCCCCATCGTGCCCGAGTCGGCCCTGCGCGCCACGCTGGGGATCTTGGAGCGAACGGTAAAAAAGGGCCGATGACCACTCCCGCCCAGCGGGGTCGGTGCCTCGTCTCCCTAGTGGGCTGCCTACCCACAACTAGGCCGACTCAGTGGTCATCGACCGGGTTCCTCACTACCTTGAGCCAGGGGTATACAGCCTGCCGGAGCTAGCGCTCTTGCCACCGGCTTCTCCTGTGCACGTCGCGGTCCGGGTGCTCACACCTCGAGCAGACGCACCGGCACCAGCCTCCGAGCCACCACGGTCGCCCACCGGTCCCGACAACGCGCAAGGCGCGCTGCTCGATCGGACGCCGTTGACGACGGTGTGGTCCTTCGAGCAGCCGAGATTCCGGCGGCCGCCAGAAGCACGGCGACGACGGCGTCGACCCCGGCCGATTGCCGGAGACGGCGATCCAGCACGGATAGGGCCACCATCGACGCCGCGTGCAACGCGTCCAGTTCTGCGCCAAGGGCCCAAACCGACCTCGACGGCTCTGACCCTGAGATGAGAACCTGGAGGAACTGGCGGGCCCCAAGCACTCGGGCCGCCGTTCGGGCGTGGGGCCCCATCGACTCTCCGAGCGTGCGCACCGCCACCCACGGGGCCGACAGCTCAAGAAGGCCAACCCCAGCGCGGATCGCGCCGAGCGTGGTCATCGACGGCGTCGTGAGAACCCCGCCCACCCGGCGAGGACCACCACTCCGGCCACCGCTCCAATGACGACACGAGCGTGATGCGAAACCCACAGTTCGGGGCTGTGCGAGTGAGCCCGCTCGTCGAAGATGCCGTGCGCCCCGTAGTCGTGCCCGCTCTTGCCGTCTACCGGCCTCCAGAGATTCGAGGATCGGTCCGCGTCCACCTTTTGGGGGGCCTGCTGGGATCGGTAGCCGGTTCGTGCCAGGTAGCGATCGAGCAGTCCGGGGGCCAACTTGTTGGCAACAATGGTGACCGCCGTGCTGTCGCCTACCCAGTATTGCTTGCGTCCGGGATGGTCAGCGGCATAGAGCACGCCGCGCGCCGCCGTCTCGGGCTGGTAGATCGGCGGGACCGGCTGAGGGTGGTTGGGGAGCCGGGTGAGCACCCACGAGAATTGCGGCGTATTGACCGCGGGCATCTGGACGACGGTCACCTTGACGTTGCTGCGATCGTGTAAGAGCTCGGTGCGCACCGAGGAGGTGAAGCCGTTGATGGCGTGCTTCGCACCACAGTAGGCGGACTGGAGCGGGATGCTACGGTCGCCGAGGGCCGAGCCGACCTGAACTATGGTGCCGGCATTGCGGGGTCGCATGTGCTCGAGCGCCACCCGAGTGCCATGGACGTACCCGAGGTAGGCGACCTCGGTGACCCGCCTGAACTCGTCGGGCTCGATCTGCCAGAACGGGGCAAAGACCGATGCAAAGGCCACGTTGATCCAGACGTCGATGGGACCGAATGCGTCGACAACCTCCGCTGCCGCGCTCGACACCTGCCCGTAGTCAGCAACGTCCGTCGGCACTGTCACGGCCTTGCCTCCGCGCTGCTCGACGTCCTTTGCTGCCGCGTCCAGTCCGGCCGACCCGCGAGCCAACAGCGCCACGCTGGCGCCCCGTGCTCCGAACGCCTCAGCGACGGCCCGGCCGATGCCTCCACTTGCACCCGTGACCACCACGACCTGGCTCATGTCCCTCCCTCTGCGCTGGATCTCACGGTGCACGCTCATGTCGCTCCCCACGGGCGCCCCAAGCGGGCCGCGCACTCGAGGAGCAGGGCATGAACGAAGGCTTGGGGCAGGTTGCCCCGCAACTGGCGCTGCCGCACATCGAACTCCTCGGTGAGCAACCCTGACGGTCCGCAGGCTGATCGATTGCGCTCGAACCACCTCAGCGCCTCGACATTTCGCCCTTGCTGGTGAACGCCGAGCGCCATGAGGAAGCCGCACAACAAGAACGCGCCCTCGGCGGCTTCGAGAGGTAGGTCGTCGTGACGGAACCGGTACACGTACCCTTCTTGACCGAGATCGGCTTCAACCTCGGCCAGCGTGCGGAGGCTTCGAGGATCGCTGGCCGGCAAGGCTCCACGGATGGGCGCCAACAACAGGGCGGCGTCGACGCGCTGGTCGTCAGGCGCACGCTGCCAGCGACCGGTCGAATGTACGCAGTCGGCCGCGACGTTCGCCGCGATGCCATCGGCCAGCCCGCTCCAGAGCGCCCCCTGCGCCGGAGACGCGTACTTGGCAATCGCTCGCAGACCGGCGACGCACATGAGTCTCGAGTGGGCCCAGTGCCGGTCATCGAGCTCCCATATTCCCGCGTCCGGCTCCGTCCATCGCGTCTCGATCGCCGCGACCGCGACCTCCACCGCCTTCCAGTGCTCGCTGTCGAGGTGATCATGCCCGGCCCCCGCCGCCAAGAGGAGCAGCGACTCACCGAAGGCGTCGAGCTGGAACTGGCGATTGACCCGGTTCCCAACCTTGTCGGCACCACCTGGGTACCCGGCCAGATGAGGAAGCCGACGCTCGTCGGGTACCGCTTCCCCGGTGATCCGGTACGCCGGCTTCAACCCGGGCCCGTCAGCGAGCAGGCGATGGGAGATGAAGGCAACAGCATCGTCGAGGAGTGCCCGAGCCCCGGTGACCGCCACTGCCTGGCCCGCATAGCACTGGTCACGTATCCACGCGTAGCGGTAGTCGTAGTTGCGCCCGGCTTCGGCCCGTTCGGGCAAGCTCATGGTGGCAGCCGCCACCATTCCTCCGCCGGGCCTGGTCAGGCCACGCATCACCGCATAGGCGTGGCGTGAATCGCGGCGAGCCACACTGTCCCCAAGTTCCGGCACGGCCTGCTCCCAAGCTGCCTCCGTTGCCCTCCAGGTAGTGTCCGAATCGACCGGTTCGGACAGGTTCGCCTCGGAGAGCTCCAAGACCAGATCGTGGTGCGCTCCCTCATCAACCACGAGTTCGCACAGCAACGCCCCACCCTTGGCACGGGTGGCCTGGTCCGCGCCCGACCAGCGCAGTCGGAGGCGTCCGCAACGGGCGGTCCAGCGGCCGTCTTGGCGTTCGACCTGGCCCATCGGCCGACGGCCGAAACCGGCCCGCGGATCGAGTACCACGCGCACTCGGGCTGGACCTTGGACGGCGCTAACCCGGCGCAGCACGACGGCGGTGTGCGGGTCTCCGGGGAACGCCAGGGCTTCCCGACACTCGATGATGCCGTCGGTGGTGGTCCAACGGCTGTGCCAGATGAGCGAGCCGTCCTCGTAGTAGCCACCCCACACGAAGCGAGGAACTCGGGGGGTGACCCCGTAGAGACCTTCTCCTCCGATGAGCGAGGAAAACACCGCGTCAGAATCCCATCGGGGCGCGCACATCCACGAGAGGTCACCCCGGGGACCCACGAGGATGCCCCGTTCCCCATCGGCCAACAGTGCATACTCGCGCAGGATGTGCGGTGGGAAGCTGGCGACGAAGTCGAAATCGCTAGGGACCATGCGCCTCACCTACGGCCACGAGCGGCTCGCACAATGACGTTGCTCTCGAGTACCGCGGCGCCGGGGGCCTCGGCCATCACAGAGCAGCGACTCGGCTGGTCGTCAATGCTCACACCGCTATCCCTCCTCGCCACGCCAGGTGGACACTCGCCGGACTTGGTGTGCTCTACCCAGCGAAGGTGGTGCCTACTCAGGCGCTAGCTGGCCCTTGGGCCTGTCGGAGGCAAGCCACCCTGGGCCTGTACCCCTACTTCGTCAGCCGCCAACGTCGGACGGCGACCGCCTGCGTGCGTCGCGCATCACCGTCATCCACGCCCGGTCGAGCCAGGTCGAAGCGGCCGAGACCACCACCGATCTGGTGGAGTCACGACTGCCTGCCCGTGAACACCACCCTCTCGTTTGCCCGGCCAAGACCACTCTCGACTGGACGCCGCGCCTGGGTTCTACCTGTCGTCCAGGGTTGAGTGCCGACCGTAGGCGAAGGGAACAACAAGCCAGAGCGCCAGGAACATGAGGACGGTCAGACAGAAGATCAGCGGAACAGCGAGGCCGGTCAGGACCGCGCCCGTTACCAGAAGCACCGCAAGAGAGACCGCGATGGCCACGGTGGCCAGGCCTGCCAATGCCATGACGTTGGCGACCCGCAGGACCCGATCCTTCTTGTGTTGCCTGAACACCAGACGATGAAAGGCGACGGGAGCCGACAACAATCCAATGGAGAGAGCGGCAATCACCAATGTCGCGACATAGAGATGCCGCTGATTGGAGTCCAAACGAATGAAGCGGGCCGCAAAGGGAAGGGCGAGAAGAAAACCGAAGAGCACCTGGATTCCAATACCGGCGACCCGGAGCTCTTGGAGTAGCTCCATCAGGTTTCGGTCATCGCGTTCCTCTTCGGTTTCTTGCCGACCCCGATCGTTGTGAGCCAGAGCTGGTGATTCGCGTCTGGGAGCCGAAGAATCCACTTGCCCGGTTTACCATCCACTAGCCCCGAGCAGCGCGAGCTCTGACGACATCGAGATGACCGTCGGCCAGCAAGTGGCACGACCTCACTAGCCGATGACGGGCATGGGACCAGGTCGATAGGCCAGACTGACGATGCGGCACCACTCGCCGGGTGGGCCACTGGGCCTTCGGCTGCCCACCAGTGCCCATCGTGGCGAGGCCTGGACAGCAAAGGACGCACGAGTGCCAGTGCCAACCGCTCGTCAGGTCAATGGGTTGCCAACGGGGAGTTGCGAGGGTTTTGCAACCCTGCTGGATCAGCCTGCACGGGTCCACTGTCGAGCCTGCGAATGCCCGGTACGCACGCATAGCGAAATCCGGGTCGTGCTCGTCGGTTTCCCTGGGGAGTTCAGGGGTCCTCGTGCTCAGCCAGTTGGCCCCCGCTTGAATCCGCCCACCGAAATCAGTGCGCAAAAAATCCCAAGAGCAAGGCCACATCCCTCCTACGCCAGGTTGGAGTTGGCGAGCTCTGCGGGCAGGGCCTTGGCTGACCTCCGAGCCTTTACGGTGATGACGAATCCGGTAGCAATGAGCCAGATCGGGAAGCCGAAGATGAAGGCAAAGAACCCCACCGGGCCGGCGCAAGCCACCACGCCCACCAAGATGGACCACCATCCGAGTGTCTTGGGCAGTGGAGCGATTGCGGTGGCGCGGTTCGTGAGGATGGCTGCACCGCTGGTCAGCGTGAGCAGGGCAATGCCGAAGATGATGCCCAACTCATCGTTCTGGCTGATAAAATTGGCTACCTTCACGATGGCGAACTCATGGTTGTGGGAGGCCACGATGAGCACGAGCTGGAACACGCCGCTGACCACGATTCCAGCGACCAACAGGACCCCAGCAGCAAAGGCCGCGTTCGGGAAGAACGTGTGGTCACCCCCAGCATCACGCAGCACACCGCGGAGTTGGCTGACAAAGAGAACAAAGAGGGCCAACCCCAACCCGACGACGTAGATCGAGGCCCACTCCTTGTTCACGTGGGCGTTGTAGTACGCGGCGACGTTCACACCTGAGGCGTTCTCGTCTGGTGCGCTGCCCCCTAGCGGACCGAACCCGATGAAAATGGCGACCACGGTCAAGAGGCCCAACGGCCCCATCCAACGGCTCACACGTTGATCGGACACGGCGATCCCCCTTCGCTACTTCAGATGAGTAAAGGGTCAGCCTGCACGGGCCGAATGTCAAGTGGGTGGGGGCAAAAGCAACCCAGCAAGCAAGCCTCTCGCGAGGTCTCCAGCCTGCCCGGAGCTCTGAGCCGCGCGACGTGGCTGGAACCGACGAGCCGGGCGTCGGACCGTGGCCCAGGTCCGCCTTCCGAGTTTGCCGCGGGCCCCTGAACAGGAGGAACAGGTCCGACTGCTACCGGGCCGCTGCTGACCTCATCGGTCACGCGCGCCGACCCGGAGTACGACCTCCTCGAACTTGCCACTCAACGCGGACAGCGGCCCCGCCCACTCACCAGAGGAGACAACGCCTAGCTTGCGGGCCGCGATGACACATCCAAGCGCCACGGAGCTAGCGAGGTTCACCCGTCTGGACCTACCGCTCTGGAAGAGATCGACCTGATCACAGTCGGGCGATCCATCGCTCCCCGTGACGGAGCCGGATCTCTAGCTGGGCCACCGTTGCCTCGTTGATCCGTCTCAGGCCCGAAAGCCGGTTCAGCTCCGCGTTGACCTTGGCGTGAGTCCAGCCCGTCCGGCGGGCCACGACCCGCGCAAGCGCGGCGTTGGCCGCACGGAGTCGCTCCCGTTGCTCGGTGCGGGTCTCTTCACCTTCGGGTACCTGCGGCGCGCCCTGGATCGATCCCGGCAGCGGTGGGGCGGCTGGGAGCTCGAGAAGCAGCGACGGGTCGTGTTCGGACTCCAGTGACTCGTCGATGGGATCGTCGTCGGGCATGACGGCCTCGGTCGCAACCGCCGAGATCACCGCAAACAACGACAGCTGCTCCGAGGACGGTTCGCCAACCTCGTCGAGCCCAGGCCCTTCTTCGGCGAGCAGATCACCCGCCAGCTGGTTCGTGGGTCCGTCCCGGCGGAGGCTGTGGCGGCGATCCGCAGCGATCTGTGCCGCGGCCGCCCGAAGGCGGACGTCGTCGGGGATGAAGAGATGGGCCGACTGACGGCCTACGCCCGCTTGCCAGCGAACGAAGCGACCGACAACCTGGCGAAAGAAGAGCTCTGTCGTTGTCGTCGTTGCAAAGACCCCGACGCGTAAGCGGGGAATGTCTACGCCCTCGGAGACCATTCGCACGGCCACCAGCCAAGGTTCGTCGGACAACGCGAACGCAAGGATCTTCTCTGACGCCTCGGGGTCATCGGACGTCGCCACCACGGCCCGCGACCCGAGCCTCCGGCGAATCAGATCGGAGATGCCCCAGGCGTGATCTTGGTCGGTGGCGATGACAAGGCCCCCGGCCTTCGCATCATGTCCGCGAACAGCAGACAAACGCGCATGGGCCGCCGCAAGGACTTCGGGAAGCCACTCGCCATCGGTGGAGAGCGCGGCCCGGAGACGTTGGTTAGCTCGCGTCGTGTCGAGTGCGTCGTCGAACCCCGCTGCGTAGAGAGAGCCGTCAGGCGCGGACCACTCCATGTGCCCGTTCGTGCGGGGGAAGTAGATGGGGCGGACGACGCGACGTTCCGCCAGGGCGGGACCGTACCCGTACTCGAAGTCGGGGCGAGCCTCGTCCAGCTCGTAGCGCACGAACGGGATCGACCGGGTGTCAGAACGAAACGGCGTGCCAGAGAGGGCAAGGCGCCGCCGTGCACCCTCGAAGGCGATCAGCAGCGAGTCGCCCCAGGCTCGGTCGTCCCCCGCGTGGTGGATCTCGTCGAGAATGACGAACGCCCCGTCCGAGAGGCGGGCGAACGCTCGGGGGGCCGAGGCCACCTGTTGATAGGTGGTCACGATCCCGTGCATGTCGCGGGGACGCGCGCCGATCGCCGGGGTCCATCTCGCCTCGAGGTGCAGGTCAAGGGCGTTCGCGGCGCGTGCCCATTGGAATTTCAGATGGGCGGTCGGCACCACGACGATGAGGCAGTCTGGTGACTTTGCCATGTGCTGGCGGGCCGCGGCGAGAGCAAAGGTGGTCTTGCCGGCCCCCGGCGTGGCGACAGCAAGGAAGTCACGGCTGTCGGTCTCGCCTAGCTGCTCCAGCGCGGCACGCTGCCATGGACGGAGCCTGATCGTGCGCGCCATTCAGCGACCCAGCAGATTTGTCGGAGCCCACCGCACCCCTGCGGGCCGTTGAGCTTCAAAGGGCGAAATGGTCGACGTGATGTGGGTGAGCATTCGTGTATAGGGGCGGCGCAGGCTCGGTCGAGGCGACGGGTCCGCCGGCGTCGGTTCGACCGTTGCTGTGGGGACCAGAGTGTAGGTGCCGCCACCGAGGCCGCAAATGCCCAGCCTGGCGCATCTCGTCTCGCTCTGTGCCAAGGTGTCTCGGACCAGTCAATGTCGGGGGCCCGCAGGTTCGGCCAGTCAATGTCGGGGGCCCGCAGGTGCCGTCATGACCAACGTCAATACCCCGGGGTCATCAACGATGGCGCCTGATGTGCGGACTCTCTGGACCGCCCCGAATCCCTGGACGTGCAAGAATCGGAGGTGATCCGACCGCGCGCTTTCGGGCGACTCGGAGCGCGCGCCAGCTCGACCGGGCCGGCAACGAATGATCTCCGACGGTGTGCATGGGTGGCGTCGTTCGTGGCGTGACTCGGACCCCGAGTTCTGAGACTTAGCATCTGGGTGGCGCCACGCACTCGTCCGAGCCAACCCGAGTCCGGGTCAGACACTGCCGCACTCGCCGAGAAACGCTCAGGCCGCTCGCTTCGAACCGAGCGCGTGCAGCGCCGCGTGCTGCCCGTGCTCGGAGATGATCGCGCGTTCTCGCTCAGGCTCCTTACGACGGTCCCGCCAGCTGACCCCGACCAACCGCCACTCATCGCGCAACCGTCGGATCACAGAGTCGTCGCAACCGTCGGGCATCTCGGTGCCCACCGGCCTTCGAACTCCGCGCACGAACGCTCGACCAGCGCAAGCCCACCATGGTGTGCCGAGGACGACAACCGTGTCCGCTCGCTCCAAGCGAAGATCGAGCGTTTCGTGATAGTTGCCGTCAGCGATCCAGGCGTCGCCTGCGAGCAGGCTGCGCTGCTTCACCCGCCACTCGTCGTCCGACGGCTTCGCCCATCCCGGCTTCCAATAGTGGAGGTCCAGATGGATCACTGGTAGACCGGTCCTCGACGACAAGGCCCTCGAGAACGTGCTCTTCCCAGACCCGGCCATCCCGGTGACGATGACGCGACGGCCGACGGCTCCCGATGCATCACCCATCAGGACCAGTATCCCAATGCCTGCTCGAGGAGGTCGAACGTTGCCCGCCGTTCATTGGGGCCTGGCCCCGACGCTTCGGACTGCAGGCGCTGGCCCCAACTGGACCTGGCAGGTATGGCACTCGATTGATCGCCCTGCCAGATGACGCCGGCCCAGCGACGTCAGCAGTCGCGCCACAGAATGGCCCACGCGACGGTTTGTGTGCCATTGCGATGGAACCGAAGACCCACGGATCCGCAGTTGAACCCCATCTTCCCCAAGATGTACTAGATCTCTCGTCACTTTGGAGGGTTTCGATAGCGACGCAAGCTCTCATGCTTCGTTTAAGGAGCGCCGCGCTTGATCATGCCACGTCGGGAAGGGTCGGGCCGGCGGAACGCTATGCGTGGAAGCTGGCGCGCCGGTTACCAGAGCTCATGTGGATCACGTGAGCGACCGTGCCGCCCACCTCGTAGGGGGGCCCTGTGCACTTATGACACAAGATGTGGTCGACGAGTTCAGCGACCCGGACGTCGCCAAGGAGCAGCGCTACCTCAGCTCAACGGACGAAGCGGGCACCCCACCGGGCGACCGGAGGTTTCGACCTGACGTCGAGGGCCTCCGTGCCGTCGCTGTCCTACTCGTCGTCCTGTTCCATGCAGGCGTCCCGCACATGGAAGGCGGATTTGTCGGCGTAGACGTGTTCTTTGTCATCTCGGGGTTCGTCATTACCGGACTTCTCCTGCGAGAAAGGTCTTCGACCGGAAAAACGAGCCTACTGTCCTTCTACGGTCGGCGGTGCCGCAGAATCCTCCCCGCAGCATCACTCGTCATCATCGTGACGGTTCTTGCCTCGTACCACTGGCTAGGGTACTTGCGAGGAGACCAGACGGCGGTCGACGGTCGGACAGCCTCACTGTTCTTCGCCAACCTGCATTTTGCCTCGATCGGAACGAACTATCTCGGCGCCCAACTGCCGCCGTCCCCGTTGCAGAATTTCTGGTCGCTCTCCGTAGAAGAGCAGTTCTACCTCGTCTACCCCACGATATTCCTCTCGTTGGCCATGTTCGGACGACGACTCACGTTGCGAGTGAAACTGACGGTCACGCTCATTGCCGTAGTTGCAGCGTCCTTCGCCTGGTCCATCGTGCAAACGTCGTCCAATGCGACCAGTGCCTACTTCTCCCCATTCACGCGCGCATGGGAGTTGGCCATAAGACCAGTGGTCGCGTCCGCGTAAGGCCCTCCCAACTGGGAGAATGTTGTCACCACAACGACATTCACGCCAGAAGCGGGAGGGCTCCTTGAAGGTGCATCGTAGAAGGTCGGTTCGACGCGCCAAGGTGACTCTCGATGGCAAGAACCTGGTGTCCCACGCCGGTGCTGCACTGCTGGCCGAACTCGCCGATCGCAGTGGTCTGACGCGGGCCATGTCGGTGGCCATGTCCGAGTGCGGCATCTCCTGGCACACCCACGATCCGGGCGTCGTGCTCACCCATCTCGGCGTGGCCATTGCCGACGGGGCGGACTGCCTGGCCGACCTGGCCGCATTAAAGGAGCAAGAGGACCTCTTGGCCCGGTCGCCTCGGTGGCCACGGCGTGGCGCGCCATTCAGGCAACGACGTCGGTCGAACAGCGGGCCATTCCCGGCGCCCTGTCCGAGGTTCGCTAGTGCGTCTGGAACGCCTATCCACCGGTCGGGCCGCTCGTCTTGGACTTCGACTCGACGCTCGTCACCTCGCATTCGGAGAAGGAGGACGCCGCTCCCACGTACAAGCGTGGCTTCGGGTTCAACCCCTCGCCGTGTGGTGCGACAACACCAATGAACCCCTGGCCGCCATGTTGCGGCCGGGCGACGCCGCACCCAACGACACCGACGACCACTTGGAGCTGTTGGAGCGCGCCGTGCTGGGGATCCCGCCCGAGGACCGCCTGGGCCACGAAGAAGGCGACGACCCACGGTGGTGGTCCACCCGATCCTGGTGCGGGCAGACTCGGCGGGGGCCACGCACCGCTTCGTCGAGGCCCTCGCTCGTGCCAACTTCGAGTACTCCATCGGCTTTGGCATCGGTGGTGCTGTGCGTGACGGCCTCCTCATGGACCAAGAAGAGGACTGGGTCCGAGCAGTCGAGCGTGAGGGAGGTGTTCGTGACGGCGCACAGGTGGTCGAGCTGACCGGGCTGGTGACCTCGACGGGTGGCCTGAGGATTCCGCCTTCTGTGCCGACGTGAGCGCCCGCACCCAGGGGCTCAGCTCGCCTTGTTCGACACGCACGCCGGCTTCCGCCACACCTGCTTCGTCACCAACACCCAAAGCGACGACCTCGCGGCGCTTGAGTTGCGCCACCGGGGGCACGCCCGGGTCGAGGACCGGGTGCGCTGTGCGAAGGCGTGCGGGCTGGCCAACCTGCCCTTCGACAGCTTCTGTCGCAACGAGGCGTGGGTGGCCCTCAGCGTCATCGCCGGGTCATTGCTCGCATGGAGCCAGATGACCTGCTTCGACGGTCACCTGGCCAAGGCCGAACCCAAGACCATGCGTTATCGCGTCTGCACGTCGCCGCCGTCCTCGTTCGCCGGCAACGCCATCTCGTTCTGCGACTCGACGAGTCGTGGCCGTGGGCCAGTGACCTCGCCACCGCATTCACTCGCCTGCGTGCCGCGTTCCATAGCGGCACGGGTCCCAGCGCCTGACCCCGAAGCAACTCCGCAAGGCGTGACAACTCGACACGAGGCAAGGGGCGGGCTTCTTTCACGCCATTCATTAGGTCACCGGCCAGCCATGGGGAGGGCGCTCCTTGTCGGCGCTTAGGCGGTCTGCTAGCCGTGGCCGCCCCGTACATCGCTCGAGTTCCTCGGATGGTTGCCGCTGGGGTCTCATGGTGCGGGATCACTGCAATCGCAATTGCGACTCTCGTCTTCGGATTCTGCTACCCCCTATCCCGGAGCAGCCGTGGCGTTACCGGTACTGGGCAGCGCCGCCGTCATTGCTGCGGGTTCCGCTGCGCCAACCTTGGGCGTCGAGTGGGTCCTCAAACGACGTCCGCTGCAGTGGCTCGGCAAGCTGTCGTATTCGCTGTATCTATGGCACTGGCCGATTCTGGTCATCGTGGCGGAGCACCTCGGAAAAACGCCTTCGGTGGGCGTGAACCTCCTCTGGATGCTCGTTGCCCTTGGCATCTCCATCGTTAGTTATGCCATCATCGAGAACCCGGTGCGCCACGCAAAGGTGTGGCAACGGCACCGAATAAACAGCCTGATCCTCGGTGCCGCTCTGACCGGGCTCAGCGTGACCATCCTGAGCGTCGAGCTCCACGTCCACGGGTGATGGGTAGGAGGATGAGCAGTCGTGACGGTCGTCGTCCGATGAGTGCAGGCCGTCGCCCTGCGGGCGCACCCGCTGCGAGCCGCGGGCGGGCCCTAATTGCGGCCACGGCGCTCGTGGTGGGGATCGCGTTGCTCGTGCTCGACGTCAGCAGCTCTGCGGCAACGGACTCATCACCGCAAGTCGCGTCGACTGCTCAAGTGCTCAAGCTCGTGGCGGCCGCCCCCAAGATCATGACCCTGCCGCGAAATCTCACCCCGTCGCCGCAGAACGCCGAAACCGATGCGGTCTCTCTTCCGGGCTGCCAGCCCAACTACAACCAAGTGACGGTTGGTCGCTGCGTGTTCGGTGACACAACGGCCAAACGAACTATCGCTCTCCTGGGAGACTCACACGCCGGCATGTGGTTCCCCGTCGTCGATGCGATCGCCATTCGTACGCACTGGAGGCTGGTCCTCTTCGAAAAGAGTGCCTGTCCCGCGCCCGACACCAGCTTCTGGAATCCAGACGGGAACGTGCCGTACCCGCAATGCGATCAGTGGCATTCCTACGCCATCGCTCGCATCAAGAAGCTCCATCCGAGCGTTCTGATCGTGACGAGTGCCGACTACCAGCCAGCTGACAGCAGCGATCGGCCCATCAGTGACGCGCAATGGACGGCGGCGCTGGCCAAGACGCTGACCCTCGCCGGCTCACCGAGCACCAAAGAGGTGGTCATCGGCGACATCCCCTACCTCGCTCAAGTGGATGCCGACTGCATCACTGCCCATGCCTCCGACGTGCCAGCGTGCTCAACGCCGGCGACCCAGGCCGTGCTCGCAAACGCGCAGCAGGCGACGCGCCAAGCTGCCCAAGACGTTGGAGCACTCTTTGTCAACGTCATTCCTTGGATCTGCTCGGCCGTCTGCACGCCGATCATCGGGAACATGTTGGTATACGAGAACCAGTATCACATCACGAAGACCTACGCGACGTATCTCGGCGGGGCACTCCAAAGCGCTCTCGCTCCCCTCTTGGCCTCATCGACGACGACCGCGTCGTAGCACCTTTCGGCCGGGCCCTCGACGTCACCGCTGGCCGAGCCCGACGGATTACCAGGCGCTAGCGTCATCGGAGAAGCACCAGAGATCCGCAATACTGATGCCGATGCGGAGCAACATCCGCCTGAAGAGGGGCATGGAGAGCCCGAGCACGTTGCTCGACGACCCATCGATGGACTCGACAAAGGGTGCCCCGTAGCCCTCGATGGTAAACCCACCCGCCGCCCCAAGCGGTTCACCGGTCGCCACGTACGCCCGTACCTCTGCGTCGGACACCGCGGCAAACCGGACAGCAGTGCTGGCCACGTCGGCAACGACGGATCCCGTCCGCGTGTCCATCAGCCAGTGACCGGTGTAGAGAACGCCCTTCTGGCCGGACAACGCACGCCAGTACTCGATGGCCACATCGGCGGTGGCGGGCTTGCCGAGTCCGTCCCCGTTCAGGTTGAGCATCGAATCACAGGCGATGACCAGCGCGTCGGGACAGCGGTCGACAACAGCCAGGCCCTTGCGTTCCGCAAGAGCCCGTACGGCACTAGGCGTGTCGGCAGCGTCGATGTCCTCATCGACCCCGCTCACGACGATGTCCGCGCACAACCCGGCACCCTCCAGGATGCGGCGTCGTGACGCCGATCCTGACGCGAGAACCAGCCGACGTGGCTCAGGGGGCAGCAACGCTGATCCTCATGCAGGGTGCCATTGAGTGTCGACGGATCGATTGGCTCGTCGACCCCAGCACGTCGCCATGTCCGCCGCGACACCATGGAGGAAGCGACGCCCCGACGTTGCATCTCGGCGGCCAGTCCGGCCCTGCGGGCGGTCCAGCTGGATCACGTCAGCAGATGCTCGCGCAGGCGCGTCAGGTCTGTCGGCGTGAGGCTGGCGCTGTCCGCGAGGTAGCGAACGATCCCGCCGTACGTCGCGTCGAGCTCCTCGAGCGCCGCGGCCATGACGGCGCGGGGCGTGCCCATGACCACCGCGGCCGCGTCAGGACCCATGCCGGTGGCGACGAGCCCCGCGATGGCGGGCTCGAGCGTTCCGTCGAGGTACCGGCCGCTCAGCTCGTAGTCGTCGAGGATGTCTTCGCGCGCGACGCCGAGGATCTCCAACAGGAGAGCCGCCGAAAGCCCCGTTCGATCCTTACCGTTGGCGCAGTGAAAGACCGCCGGCAGCCCGTCGGGCGCGCCGAGCCTCCCGAAGAGGTCACCGAAGAGGGGACCGGCCGTTCGCAGCATCCGTAGGTAGACGGCCAACAGCAGCGACTCCCCCTCCCGAGCCGTGCTCGGCTGGGCCCGAGGAGTGCTCCCTTCGTGCGGGGATGCCGGGGGGCGCGGTGGGCCGAACAGCGGCAAGTGGCGGGCCTCCGTCAGGCTCGGCTGGGCCGTCCGTTCGCCGTCGCCCCGGAAGTCGTAGACAGCGCGTACGCCCAGCCGCTCGTAGAGAGCGAGGTCACCTGCCGTCAGGCCGTGGAGCGAGTCTGCGCGGAATAGGACACCCCACCTCGTGTGCAATCCGTCCGCACCCCGGTAGCCGCCAAGGTCACGGAAGTTACGGGCTCCCTCAAAGGGCACCCTGCGCTCGGCGGCTACGAAAGCGCGGCCCCCGGCGACGGGACGGATCGAGACGTAGTGCCGGCCAGGCCCGAGGTCGTCGAGACGGGCCGCTCGCTCAGCCGAGCCCGCCGAGCCAACACGGGCGTGTTCGATAGCCTTGGACGTCGGTCCGGCCGCGATGTCAACCCCGACAGCGGGCCCCTCGAAGTCCCACCGGACGACGAGCCCGCCACGGTCGTGGCCGACCACCTCGACGTGGGCGATGACGGCACTCAGGTCGCGGTCCACCCGTCGGCCTCTCGACTACCGGTCGTTCGGGTGGACCATGGCGTCGACCGGGTTCCGGCGCAAATCGTGGCACTTTGCCGCAGCCAACCGTGGCTCATTGCGACAGCAAATCGTGGCACTTTGCCGCAGCCAACCGTGGCTCATTGCGACAGCCAACCGTGGCTCATTGCGACAGCCGCTCGTGGCCCCCACCCGGCGAGGTCTCAAGCGACCCGAAGCTGTCGGTGCGAACCTCGACCCGATCGTGGCATGGTCGGTATGGTTCATGTGCCGTTGGCTGCGTCAAATCAGGCGATCGCGCCGTCGGCGACCAACTGGTCAAAGCGCGCCCGGTCCACGTCGAGCAGCTCCATGAACACCTCCTCGTTGTGCTGGCCCATCATGGGGGCGGGCCCTCGGACCGCGGCCCCTTCGTCGCCAATTCGGAAGACGACACCGGGGAGCGGGCCCGGGCCGGCGATGGGGTGGGTCACCCATTGGAAGAAGTCGCGCTCGTGAAGATGGGCGTCCCACGCGAGACGCGCCGAGTTCATCAGCGGGTAGGCGGCCACGCCGATGGCCTGACATGCCATCGTGGCCTGCCACGGCGAGCGCTTCGACGTCCACCCCGACACGGCCGCATCGATGGCTTCCTCGTCGGCTTTGCGCGCTTCGAAACTGTCGAGATCGGCCAACGCAATGTGTTGTTCGCGCAGCAACGCGCGAAACGCTGCCCAGCGCCGCGTCGTCCTCGACCGCGATCGCTACCCAGGCGTCGTCGCCGAGACATCGGTAGAAGCCGTGGGGAGACATCACGGGCGACTTGTCGATCAGCCGTTCCACCGGCGCACCGGACGACCGCGTGATGATCGGGCCGGGCATCATCGTGAGCAGGCCCTCGACCTGGGAATACTCGAGATGACAGCCTTTGCCGCTTTGCCGCGCTTGCTCGAGGGCAGCGACGATGGCGAGCGCCCCGTACATGCCGGCGACCGGGTCGCCGTAGAAAGTGTTGATCGGCGTGGGACCGTCGTCGGGATGCCCGATCACCGACGCCAACCCTGAGGCATAACCGAGGTGGTCGCCGTAGGCGACGTACCCGCGTTCGGGTCCCGTCGCACCGTAGGCGGACAGCGACAGCAAGACCATGGCCGGGTTTGCGGCGGACAGGTCTTCCCAGCCGAGGTGGAGACGGCCCAGCACACCGGGCGAGAAGTTCTCGATGGCA
This sequence comes from uncultured Acidimicrobiaceae bacterium, assembly GCA_963794215.1. Classification (GTDB taxonomy): domain Bacteria; phylum Actinomycetota; class Acidimicrobiia; order Acidimicrobiales; family RAAP-2; genus DATKRB01. The sequence continues at coordinate 209,073 of CAWCCQ010000002.1, forward strand.
GCGTCGCTGATGGCCACAAGGTCGATCACCAGTCGGCGGCCCTCGGGATGCTTCATGTCGACGGTGATCGACCGTTTCCCGCGATTGGTGGCCGAATACCAGCCGCTGCGCTCGGGGTCGTGCACCCCATCCGCCCAGGCACCGGAAAGACGCAGCATGTCGAGTCGTCGGCTCGTCTCGATCTTGATGACGTCAGCACCAAGGTCGGTGAGGATCATCCCGCAGTAGGGGGCTGCCCACGTCCATCCGAAGTCCAAGACCCGCGTGCCCCCGAGGGGTCCGCCGGTCACGCCGCTCTCCGCCACTGCTGCTCGATCTGTTCGGTGGTGGCTGCGGCGGTCGACGCGCCAAGCTGGTGGCTCCAGCATCGGAAGGCGGGGCACCTCCGACGGTAGCGCCACCGAATTCGATCGTGCGCCATGCCCCGCGCGCCCGTAGCTGCTGCCAGGCAAGCACGTCGTCGAGCGATCGTGGGAGCGCAATGGGAATGTGCCGGCGTTGACCCTCCACCAGCACATCGTGGCGGCGTTGCTTCACGGTCCACTCGCCCAGCAGTAGCCCCAGCGCGTCGTTGTTAGCGAGGCGGCTGTCAGGGTCTCCACCGAGGGCTCCCAGTGCGTCGTCATCGACCCACGCCACCAGTGCATCCCACTGTCGAGGATCGAGCGTCCGGATGTAGACGTCGCCGTCTGCCGCCGGCAACAACATCCCGAGCGATGTCGATGGCGTGCTCGGGTTACCGGTTACGACCCCGTTCCACACGAAGTTGGGGAAGATGCCGTGCAGCATGGCCGCCACGACCTCTTGCACCGAGACATCAGCCACGACCGGCGTCCCGCGCTGCTCTGCCCAACGACGGCCGACCAGCGCGGCCGTCGCCGCGGCCAGACCAGCGAGCGCCTGGGGCTGGAAGCCGGGAGGCAGGACCGGCACGTACTCCTCGCCCGCGGGCGGACGTGGACGCCGGGTCACGTTGGCGAGGCCGCTCGAGGCCCACTCGGTCAGGTCGGTCATGCGGAAATCCCGATTGGGTCCCGAGCGCCCGAGACTGCGAACGCTGACGAGGACCTGTGCAGCGGGGCCGGATCGCAATAGGGCCGTGTCTCCAGGAATATCCAGCGCGCGCAGCTCGGCGTCGTCGAGGTCGGCCAAAATCACGTCGGCTAGCGCGCCCAGCGCGCCCATCGGCCCGGCCGGAGGGATCACGGCGCGGCCCCGGTCGTAGTACGCCGATTCGGCGGGGGGCACGTCGCGACCCGGCATCCGTACCTGCACCACGTCCGCGCCGAGGGCGGCGAACACCAGTCCGGCAGATGCGACACCCAGACGCCGCCCCACCTCGAGCACTCGGACGTGTTCCAGGGTCCGCACAGGTTCACCTCCGCGTGATGGAGCGACGCTCGTCGGGAGTCGGTCCGAGGGTACCGTAGCGCGACCACATCTTTTCGGGTCGCCACACGGCGTCGATCGGTCGACGTCGAGGAGCTGGCGTGCCGAAGCGTCGAGCATGTGGGAAGTCTCCAGCGGGCGACGCCCTGACATCGGCCGGTTCGTCCGCACGTTGCCGACCTGGCTGACCGCGCCCCAGGGCGCCGAGGACCCGTCGCAGCAATCGTTCAGAACCCGGCACTCAGAATGACGCGTGGGTCGCCCTGGCTTGCCGACCCAAGGTGTGCTAGCGACGTGGGTTCTGCCGTGAATGCGGCCTCAGGGAGGGGCGATGACCGACAACTTCACAATCCTGGCGGGCACGACCGGAAACGGTCTGTGGCACAGCAGGGACGGTGGTGAGACCTGGGGTTGGGGGCAGGGATCACTCACCTTCCTCGACGTGCACGTCTATGGCATCGCGGTACACCCGCTGGACCCCGCGGTCGTGTACATCGGAACTGACACGGGCCTGCACCGCAGCATCGACCGTGGCGGGGTGTTCGAGTCGGTCGAGGGTCCGATGACCGGCGACGTGTGGCGCATCACCTTTGACCCGGTGGACCCCGACACTATGCTCGTCGGCACTCGACCGGGTCGCATTCATCGCACGCGCGACGCCGGAAAGTCTTGGGAGACGCTCCCTGCAGACATCGCCGAGACAGGCGAGCCAGCAGGCAAGACCCGTCTGACCGGCCTGCAGGTCGACCCCGACGACCGCGAGCAGATCTGGGGGTGCATCGAAGTCGATGGCGCTCGCCGCTCGCGCGATGGCGGCGCCACGTGGACCCACGAGCTCCTCGACTTCACTCGCGACTTCCACTGGCTCTCCATCCTGCCGGGGGCACCGAAGCGCATCTTCTTCACGACGCCCGGCTACGTGGTCCGCAGCGACGACGGCGGCAAGTCCTTCCAGAAGCTCGACATCCCTACGCCGTACCCGAGCCCGTACTTCCGTGAGATGTACGTGAAACCCGATGACCCCTCCGTGCTGCTCCTTGGCGTCGGAGACCACGTCTTTGGGGCGACCGGGACAGTGCTGCGCTCGATCGACCGGGGCGAGACCTGGGCCACGGTGGCCATGCCGAACGAACCCAACTCGCCGATATGGGCATTCGGATCCCATCACGCGAACCCCGATCGGGTCGTGACCTGCTCCCACTACGGCGAGCTCTACATCTCCGAGGACGCAGGGCTCTCGTGGCGCAAGCTCGCCCGAGAGCTCACCGACGTCCGGACCGTCGCCTGGCTTCCGAACTAAACGCCCGATGCCAGCAAAAGCAACCGGCCGGCGCATGTGGTGGTCGTGGTGATCCAGCTCACCCAACCGCGAGCTCGGCACCGAGGGCGTCGAGCCAACCATCCGTGCCCTGCTCCCGCCACGCCGGCTCTTCGAGGCCGTCGAGAAAGGCACCTTGCTCGGTCAGAACGAGGCGGGTGCCGTCGCCGACGGCAAGGAGCTGCACGGTGGTAATGGACACCGTCGCCGGTCGACCATCCTGCGACAGCACCGACGTGTAGACGATCCGCCCATCGGTGACGATATCGCGGTACAGAGACTCGAAGCCCAGCGAAGTGCCGTTGCGTCGGGCACGGTTGATCTCTTGGCCGCCGACACGGAAATCGAGCCGATACTCCGAATCGGGGCCAGCAAACCACCGGCGCTTGGTCTCCGGATCGGCCCACGCCGCGAAGACCCGTTGCGGTGGCACGGGGTAGCGACGTTCGATCGTGAAAGGGGCGTGCGTCACGGCATGGTCGGTCATTATGTGCTCCTCTCGGGCATCGGGTGAGGACCTCGGCAAGGAGCTCGCCCAGTGGCGAGGGGTCGGGCCAACTCCTTCACCGTGGCCGGACCTTCGATCAACTGCTCGACGATGCGGCGTCCGGCTGGGATCGATCAGGGCGTGAAATACCTGGTCAAGCGCTCGCATGCGTGGTGAGGCATCGGCTTGAGACCACTTATCCGCAAGCACACTGGTCAAGCTATCTCTTAAGTGTTTCGGACTCTCGCACCTGGCCTGGCTGCGCGCCCGAGTCGATTGGCTCAGCGACGGGGTCGCGACAGGGGCCATGCGTTCGCCGACGCCGCCACGCGCGACTCCGAGCGGACGTGGTGAGGCGCCACAACCCGTCTTCGACCGAGAAAATCCCGTTTGCCGGCGGCGAGTGCGGAGACGACCTCCTCGTTGACGACGTCAACGAGGAGCGGTACAGCTCGGTCGCGCCCAACGCAGCGCATGACCCTCGCCATTCTCGTTCGCAAGCCGGCTGCTCGTCCACAACGCGAAACGTAGAGCCTGCGATCGCCGATCAACGAGAAGTGGCGCAGCGCAGTGAGATGCGCTGCGAAGCAGTGGGTCCGCGTCGCCGGTGCGCGATCAGTTCGCCTGGTGCAGTGCGATCAGGCTCTCCTTTCTCTGCCACGTCGTCCACGTCCAGGGTCCAACCGCCGGCAGATACCGCCCGCGAGCTCTAACCTGGGCGGGTGAACCAGAAGCCCGAGCACCCGGCTGCCGACCGCGAGATGACGCGCCTGGGCAAGCTCAGGCAATCGGCACAGGGCTTCGTCGAACGGAGCACTCCCGCGTTTTCCTCGACCCTGCCGCAGGCGTCGTTCCGATCGCTCAAAGAGGACCCACCCCAGCTGCTCGCCGTTGAGCGTCGTTGCCCATCGCAGGCACTGCGCAACGACGAGTGGCCGTTGCTGGGCGTGCAGCCAACGGCAATCCAGTGCAGTCTCGCCAGCGGGCACTCCGGCGCCCATCGATCGTGGTGGCACCGCGAATTTCCGCGCCGGCGCTGGCGAATTTACGACTGGGACGATCCACGCGACAACGGTTCGCAGAGCCACGGCGATCGGTGACACGATGTGATGCCGGTCGGTTGACAGGTCATGTCGGCAGCGCCGGGCGGCGGCGGTCGGGTCATCTGCAGCGCAACCGCCGCTGTGCGAAACGCGAGATCGGCGAGTGGAGCAACCAGATTCCGCTCGGCCCGGCCCCATGCAAACGGGCCCGGGCTTCCCGTCCCGATACGTGAGGAGCGGTCTCGACCTTTCGCTATCCTCTGGTCCTCGCAGCCGTCATGGCGCGCCGGATTCCGCCCAGGCCTGCCTCAAATGCTCGTCGGAGCAACGGGCTGAAGAGGGACAGATCGGCGAGAACGTCCCTCGAACACAGAAGTACCCCTGGCCGCGGAAAGTTCCACCAAGGGCCTTCGACGTCCAAGGCGACAACGCCGGCATTCAGGCTTCCGGGGCTGACCCGGTTGGCGGCGCACACTTCCTCGGCCACCACCTTCATGGCCCGCGAGCGTGACGTCTCACTTCGGGTACGCGACGGGGTGAACCAGCGCAGAGCTTGCTCGCAGCTGGTCCTTGCCAATCGCCCCAAAGGTGGCGACGCCCCAAGGCTATCGAAACGAGGCGGATCGAACACTTGGCGCGCGACATCCCGGCGTTGGGGGACTGCTCCCCCGGCGCCGGAACTGACCTCTCCCAGCAACGACGCGCCCTCGACGGCCACCATCCGGCGCCACCACTCGAGCCATCCGGCCACGGCCTGCTCGCGATCGGTCGGGCTGCACTTCGGCGCCAGGTCCGCAACGTTGCCGGCGAGCCGCGGCGGCACCACGGGATCAGCGGGCGGATCCAGGCCACAGGCATCACGGACGTAAAGGACGGCGTGGATCGCCTGTCCCCCGCCCACGGCGACCCTCCAGGATCCGGCTCCGCGGCGTCGCACTCTTCCAGTGTGCGCCCTCTTCGCGCTGGGCGACACCGTGACTTGTCGGGCGGCGTGTCTGTTCGTAGCGTCAGAGCGTGGATTGGCTCGATCGACCCATCACCGCAGGGGACCCGTTCGTACCCCTCGGCCGATGCCGGGTCGTCTCCAAGAGCAACGCGTGGCTCTTCCAGCCCTACTCACCTCGGAGGGGAACCTGGACCCGGGCCCGTGTGGAGTGGACCACCGCCGAAGGTTTGTCCGTACCGCACCCGGTCCCCTGGTACGAGTACAGCTCGATTTCCTGGGAGGAAGACGGGCTCCACTATCGGCTGCGCATCGCCCTTGGGGCGGCCCCCGGCGTGCCGACGGGTCTCGTCGAGACGATCGATGGCGAATGGGCCTCGAATGAGCTGGCCCACTGAGCGCGCGGTCGGTTCTCCACTGAGCCGCCCGCACGCTCGGCGCCTTCGGGAACGAGCGCCCCGAGCACGGCGGCCCTCAGCGGCCGGGTTGTGCTCGGGTGGCCCGGCCAAACCGCTCAGCCCACTCGCGGAGGTGATCGAGCAATTCTGGCGGGGACACCACTTCGAACTCGGCTCCGGTGGCCCCTAACGCCATGGCCGGCCAATGCAACGAGTCCGAGGTCATCTGCAGGCGGCACTGGTCGTCCCCGATGGCCTCGACGGTGCCCCACGGCCCAATGTGCCCACGGACCAGGTGGGCGGGAGCGCGGATCATGGCCTCAATCGTGTAGGTCGCCGGTAGGTGCTCGATTCCGGCCCGCACGAAGGCAGCGGCGTCGCCGCCGGGCACTGCCCGTGGGCCGAATTGCGATCGAGTGCTCCGCGGTTCGACCAGGCGATCGAGGCGAAAGCTGCGCCAATCGTGGCGCACGAGGTCCCAGGCGACCAGGTACCAGCGCCGCTCGAGCAGGACCAGGCGATGGGGTTCGACGTGGCGGGCGGTGCGCTCGCCGTCGCGTGCGGTGTAGGCGAACTCGAGGCGCTCGTTGTCGCGACAGGCCTGGGCGATCGTCGTGAGCGTGCCCGGGTCGACGCCCGGACCCGTCCCGCCCCACACTGCGGGCACGGTCATCGCGCCCAGCGCGTCGACCCGGCGTCGCAGGCGCGTCGGCATCACCTGAATCACCTTGGTCAGCGCACGAACCGACGACTCGGCAATGCCGGCGACCGTGCCGCCTTGGATCGCCGCCTGCAGTCCCACGCCGAGCGCCACCGCCTCCTCGTCGTCCAAGACGAGAGGTGGAAGGGCTGCGCCGGCGGTCAGGCGGTACCCACCCTCGACTCCGCGGGCGGCCTCGACGGGGTAACCGAGCTCACGGAGGCGATCGACGTCGCGGCGCAAGGTCCGCACCGAGATCTCGAGGCGCTCGGCGAGCTCGGGCCCGGGCCAGTGCTTGCGGGCCTGGAGCAGCGACAGCAGTCGCAAGCTGCGCGAGCTCGTGTTCGCCATGGTGGATATTTTGTCAGCATTCAGGACAGAAAGTGGCCGCTTGGCCATTTACCATCACGATGGACCAACGAAGGAGGGCGGCCATGCCGACCAGTGAAACGACCGCTCGGAAAACCGTTGCGCGGGAGCGCGTCGACCTGCTCGAAACATTGGCCAAGCACCGGGACTTCCTCCGTTTGACGGTCCGGAACTTGACGGACCAACAGGCCGCCCAGCGCTCGACCATCAGCCAGTTGTGCCTTGGTGGCCTGCTCAAGCACGTTGCCGACGTCGAATCGAGCTGGACGGACTTCATCCTCGGGGGCGCGGACGCGATGGCACAGGGCACCGCTGGGTGGGACACCACGCTCTGGCTGAGCCGGTTCGAGCTCCTCCCAGGCGAATCCCTCGCTGGCCTGCTCGAGCACTACGACGAGGTGGCCGAGCGAACCGACGAGATCGTGGCCACCCTTCCCGATCTCGACCACGCCCATCGGCTACCCGAGGCACCGTGGTTCGAGAAGGACGCGCACTGGAGCGCTCGTCGGGTCCTCCTGCACATCATTGCCGAGACCGCCCAACACGCTGGACACGCCGACATCATTCGCGAGGCGATCGATCGGATCCAAGACCATGGGGTAGGCGCGGCCTCGACTCCCACCCACACTCCTACGACCGGCGCGCCGCCGAGCTGCGGTACGATACCGTATCGTATTTAAACCCCTGGAACCCTGAGGCGCGCCTGTGGAGCAACCAATCATCTTGGAGGGGTCCGATCCGCTATCTGAGACCACGTCAACCTCCGAGGAGCCCGAGCACCATGGTGGTCGTCCACTCGACACCTCGCGCGATGTGGCGCTTCGAGAAGCGGCCCTCGAGCTCTTGGCCGAGATCGGCTACGACCGCCTCACCATCGATGCCGTTGCCGCCCGAGCCCGTTCGAGCAAGGCAACGATCTACCGTCGATGGCCAGGCAAGGCCGAACTGGTGGTCGATGCCCTGAAGGGCCTGAAGGGGCCCCCGCAGGTACCCAACACCGGTTCGCTGCAGGCAGACCTCACGGCGCTCGCCCAGGGCTCGACCAGCACCGACAGTCGCTTCGACGCACAGCTGATGCTGGGGCTCATCACCGCATTGACCCACGACGTCGAGCTGCGCCAGGTGGTCCGTGATCGTCTCATCGACCCTCGCCACGCGGCCTTCAAGGCGGTCTTCGAGCAGGCGAGCACCCGTGGTGAGATCGGCGAAGTGCCCAACCTCGACCTCTTGGTGTCCGTGTTCCCGGCGCTCATCATCCAACACCTCTTGGTGTTCGGTGAGATCCCCGACGCCGATTTTGCGCAGCACGTGGTGCGCGACCTCATCCTGCCGATGGCCGTCGCTCCCACCAACACCCCTCGGGCCTAGCCCGTCCTTCCCTGACCCCTCGAGGAGACCCCGTGTCAACAACGACGAACCCCGCGCTCACCTCCAGCAATACGGCCGGCAAGCACCTCGGCCTGGCCCTGGCGGTGATCTCCGCGGCCCAGCTGATGCTCGTGCTCGACGCCACCATCGTGAACGTGGCCCTTCCCACCATCGACCGCAGCCTGCATTTCTCGACGGCCAACCTCGAGTGGCTGATCACGGCGTACTCGTTGACCTTCGGTGGTCTGTTGCTGTTCGGTGGCCGCACCGGCGACCTTTTCGGAAAACGACGAATGTTCACGATCGGCATCGCCCTCTTCGTGGTCGCCTCCCTGTTGGGTGGCTTGGCCACCAGCGATGTCTGGCTCATCATCACCCGTGGCCTCCAAGGCGTCGCCGCGGCGATCGCCTCTCCCACTGCGCTCTCGTTGATCGCCACCAACTTCCCCGAGGGTTCACCGCGCAACCGTGCCATGGGTGTCTACGCCGCGATGTCGGGGGGCGGCGGCGCCGTGGGACTCCTCCTGGGTGGCATCCTGACCGACCTGGTCTCGTGGCGGTGGATCTTTTTCGTCAACGTGCCAATCGGTGCCCTGGTTCTGTTCCTCACCCCGCGTGCGCTCAACGAGTCGGAGACCACCTCGGGACGTCTCGACGTGCCCGGAGCACTCACCGTCACCGGCGGCATGCTCGCACTCGTCTACGGAGTATCCAACGCGGCTGTGCACCCCTGGTCGAGCCCGGGCACCTACGTTCCTCTCGTCATCGCCACCGTGCTGCTCGTGTCGTTCGGCTTCATCGAGACCCGCACCCCCAAACCGCTGATGCCGTTGCGGATCTTCGCCAACCGGAATCGCTCGGGTGCCTACGCCATGATGCTCTGCATCGCGACGGCGGTCTTCTCGATGTTCTTCTTCCTGACCCAATTCCTCCAGAACATCCTCGGATGGAGCCCGATCAAGACAGGATTGGGGTTCTTGCCGATGACCGGCGGCATCGTGGTCGCGGCCGGGCTAACCTCCCGACTGGTCGGTCGGGTCGGCATTCGTATCCCCCTGCTGATCGGGCCCGCGGGAGCGGTCGTCGGGTTGGCATGGTTGACCCAACTGCGAGTGACGAGCGGCTATCTCGACATTCTCGGGCCCCTGTTGATCATCGCGTTCGGAATGGGGCTCTCCTTCGTTCCATTGACGCTCACCGCGGTTGCCGGCGTGGCGCAGAGCGAGACCGGCTTGGCCTCCGCACTGCTCAACACCGCCCAACAGGTCGGCGGCGCACTGGGTCTGGCCGTCCTGGCCACCATCGCCATCAACGCCACTGCCAACAAGGTCAAGAGCGTGGCCTCCGCGACCCACGGGCACGTACCCGCCTCGGCGGTGGCGATCGCCACCACCCACGGGTATACGAGCGCCTTTCAGGTCGCCACCGTGATCGCGTTGGCCGGACTGGCGGTGTCGATCATCGTCATTCGGACGCCCCGACCGGAGATGGCGGCCACGCTCGATCCGCAGGTGATGGGCGCGCTCAGCACGAGCGATGGCCTTTCGTGACCGTTCCGACGCTCGGGCCGCTGGCGGGGCTTACCCGGGCGCCTCGAGTCCGAGACGGCGCTGCTCGATGACCAGGCAGCGGTCCTCGACGTAGAGCACGCCCGCCGCCTCGGCGATGGTCCGCGCCTCGTGCGAGGTGATGCCTAGCTGCAGCCACAGCGCGGTCGCCCCGGCCGCGACGGCTTGGCGAGCAACGTCGGGTGTCTGGGGGGATGGCCGGAACACGTCGACCAGACCGATCGGTTCGGGCACGTCGGCCAGCGTCCGGTACACCGGTTCCCCCAAGATGCGCTCGGCGGCGGGGTTCACCGGAATGATCCGCCAGCCGTGCCGTTGCATGTGGGCCGGTACGGTGTGTGCCGCCTTGCCGACATCACCACTGGCTCCGACCACGGCAATCGTGTCGTACCTGGTGAGGATTCGTCCAACGATGACGTCGGTGTCAGCGTCGGTCACCGGTTCCACCGTACTGGGGCGGCAAGCGCAGAGCGCCGGCGACGAGTCAAGCGGAGCGCCGACCTCGAGATGACCTTCAGCCGTGCGGGTCCGAGTCAGAAACAGCCGCCCGCGCAGCGTCGCGCTCGAAGCGCTCCCGACAGTGGTCCGAGCAAAAGAAGACCCGTTCACCCCGATGCACAAGCCACGCCGGAGCTTGCGCGGTCTCCACCTGCATGCCGCAGATGGGATCACGTGCGTAGCCCTCTCCGCCACCGAAGCCCTCGCGGTGAGCGTAGAGCCAGTAGAGGAGCGCAAACACGGCGAGAAAGACGATATTGAGAAAGGTGGTGTAGTTCCACGAGAAGTGCGCGGGGGCAATCTGGGACGCTCCCACCGGAGGAACGAGCCCGGCTGCACGAAAGATCCCTTCGGTGATCAGACCAGCGGCGGACATGACGGTCCAGAAGATGGCCAGCATGCGCAGCGTGAGCCGAGTGCCGTAGTAGCGGCGATAGATGAGCAGTAGCGGCAGGGTGATGAGGTCGGCGAAGATGAACGCCACCACGCCGCCGAACGAGATACCTCCTTGCCACAACGCGGCCGCCAGCGGCACGTTCCCGATCGAGCAGACGAAGCTGATGATGGCAACGAAGGGTCCAACGATGACGTTCTCGACCGTCGTCCACACTCCGTGGCCGTGCAAGAACACGGCGTTCCACACCTGGACCGGAACGAGCACCGCGAGGAAGCCCGCCACCAAGTAGCCAACGAGTAGCTCGCGGGCGACCATCCTGAGGTCCGCCATGGTGTACGTAGCGGCGTCGGCCCACCCACCACTCGATCGGAGCTTTACCCGCCATGGCGCAAGCTGGAGCGCCGAATTCTGCGGCGGCCCATGCTCGTGTCCCGACTCGCTCGTCAGGCGAGCCCGCGCCTCGAGGACCAGCTTGCCCCGTAGCCACAACCCGCCGAACACGCTCAGCAGCACGATCATCACGAGCCCGCCGACCAGCTCGCTCGCGGCGAACTGCCAGCCCATCAGGACGACAAGGACGATCCCCAACTCGATCACGAGGTTGGTCGAGGCGAACATGAAGACGCACGTCGCGACGAAGTCCGCACCCTTGGCGAACAATGACTTCGCCATGGCCGTCGCGGCGTAGGAACACGACGAGGACGCCATGCCGTACCCCGAGGCGCGCGCCACGGACCTCGGGGCGTGATCTCCGAGCTTCGCCTGCAAGGCCTCACGGCTCACGAACGCCTGGACGGCGCCGGACAGCCCGAACCCGAGAACGAGCGGCCAGAGCGTCACCCAGAACATGAAGAAGGCCTCGCGAAAGCTCCTCGCGATATCAGCCAACCAGCCGACGTTCCCGAGTTCCGCTGCGCCCATCGGTCACCGCCCCACTCGGGGTCCACCCCCCGCCCAGACCTTCACGAACGGACCAGTCGGGCCACCGCAGCCGATGCCTCCTCGAGCTTCGCCGACGCCTCGTCCCCACCGCTGCGGACCGCGTCGGCCACACAGTGCGCCATGTGGTCGTCGAGGAGTTGGAGGGCGACCGACTGCAGTGCCCGGGTCGCGGCCGAGATTTGCTCGAGCACGTCGATGCAGTACCGGTCCTCTGCGACCATGCGCTGGAGTCCCCGGACCTGGCCTTCGATCCGCCGGAGCCGCTTCTGAACTGCTTCCTTCTCGTCGGTGTACCCGCGGCGCACGTGTCCTCCCTCGCACGAGGTTGATACCCCCTACAGGTATCCCGGAACCCCTATCGTTCTCCCCACCAGCATACCCCCCATAGGTATATCGCACGTCGGTCAGCCCGTCTCCACCCCGAGTCGCCGCGGGACTACCAGCCACGATTCCCCGAGATGGAGCGCGTCCGATGGACCATGGGGCAGGTCCGCCGTTTGAAGCTCCTCGATTAGGGTCTGCCTCGGAGAGCCGGGAAGCCTGGTCGGCGCGTCAACTGTCTGCGGAGGGAGCTGCCGTGTCCGTTCGGGTTGATCGCCCAGGCGCCAGACTTGGAGCCCGGCGCGGTCTCCTGTCGGCTCGCACGGAACGGCCCTGAGCTTCGTGCCAGTCGGCGCCAACGTTGCGGTCTTCCTCGTCGCAGCCCTCATCAGTCTCGGCGCGAGCGTCGTGCTCGTCTCGAGATTGGAGCGAGTAGGCGCGCGCCTGGGGCTCTCCGAAGCCCTCCTCGGTGTGCTCGCCGCGCTGGCCGCGGACGCACCCGAGATCACCGCCGCAGTGACGGCGCTCGCCCATCACGAGAGGGCGATCGGCGCCGGAGTGGTGATCGGTTCGAACGTGTTCAACCTGGCCGCCCTCCTCGGCCTGGGGGCCGTCGTGGCCGGGAAAATCCGCCTCCATCGCAACGCGGTCGCCCTCGGCGGCGCGGTGTCGCTGTGGATCGCTCTCGTCTGTCTCGCCGTGATCACGGGGATCATCGACCCGCCCGTTGCGCTGTTCTTGGCCCTTGTCGTGCTGGTCCCCTACCTCGGTGTGCTCGCCGCGCACCGAGGCGACCTGCGCCGGCTGCCGGTCCCGCGGCCATGGCGCAAGTGGTTGTCGTCGGCCATCAGAGAAGAGGAAGCGGAGCTCGCCGTCGCAATTCATCCAAAACGCGGGAAGGGACGCGACGCGCTCGAGGCACTGACGGCCGTCGTGGTCGTGGTTGTGGCCAGCGTGACGATGGAGCGAGCGGCCGCGGCGCTAGGACAACACTTCGCAGTCGCCGGCATCGTGGTGGGCGGCCTCATCCTGGCGGCGGTGACCAGCCTGCCCAACGCGGTGTCCGCCGTCTATCTCGCGAACAGAGGGAGAGGAGCCGCCGTGCTCAGTACGGCGCTCACCAGCAACAACCTGAACGTGGTGCTTGGCCTTCTCATTCCCGCTGTGGTGGTTGGGCTGACGGGCTCGTCGAGAGAGACCATCATCATCACCAGCTGGTACCTGGGCCTCACCTTCGTGAGCCTGTTACTCGCCTATAGGGACCGGGGCATCCGACGCTGGGCGGGTTGGGTGATCATCGTCAGCTACGCCGCGTTCGTCGTCGTGCTCGTGGTCACCTCGTGACTCCCTGTCACTGAGTGACCCGGGGACCTCTCGTGGAGACCGGCCGTAGCATCAGTGCCCGACGCGGGCACATGCGCACGGCCAGCAACGCCTCCTCGAGGAACGGTGGGGCAATCGCCTGCTCCGAGACGATCGGGTAACCCCACTCATCGAGGCGCACCAACCCGGGCGCCAGCTCCGCGCAGTGCCCGAAACCGTCGCAACGCACCGGATCCACCACGAGCCGAACCGGCACGCTGGCGCGTCTCAACGCCACTGGAGGATCGATCCCTGGGGCGGCAGGGGCATCACCGAGCGCGCATGAGCCCCAGCACAGGGTCCGTCGGCGACGTGCCGGCGAACGTCGTCGCCGAACACCGCCAGGGCACTGCGTACGAGTTGCACCACTCCGTCGGGATGACCGCACGCCCCCCGCCCGGCCACCTCATCGGATCGCCGGCGCAGGCGAGTCACGAGCGACGGGTCGGGTCGGCCGAAGGCCAAGGAGACGAGATCGCCGGCGATGGCCCCAAGACCGAAAACGCATGGACCGCACTGACCGGCGCTCTCGGCCCCCATCCATTGGGCGATGCGCGCCGTCTCCGCCAGGCCGCAGGCGTCCGCCGCCATGACGACCATGGCGCCGACCCCCCAGCGCCAGCCGAGGGCAGCGAGACCGCGACGCGACAGGGGGATGTCGAGCTGTGCCGGGCTCAGCCAAGCGCCGCCGTAGCCGCCACACAGGACACCACCGATCCCCGACGCACCGTTGGCCACCGCGTCGGGCGCGCTCGCGGCGTGCGCGGTCGCCAGCACGGAGGACACCGTTGTTCCGATCGGGACTTCGCAGACCTGCGGCGGTACCGACGCACCGCTGACGGTGACGAGCATCGTGCCGGGCATCTCCTCGCAGCCGACCTCACGGAACCAGGCCGCGCCGTGCCGTGCCACGAGCGCCACATGGGCCAAGGTCTCGGCGTTGTCGATCAGGACCGGCGTCCGGCCGATCTGCAGCTTCCCTGGACGCTCGCTACGAAACAGGGGGCGTGCATCCCCACCGTCGAGCCAATGGGTCAGGGCAGACTCCTCGCCCGCGACGTAGCGCTCCGGCACGCCGAGCACGGAGGTTGGAACGCGCTGCATTCCCGTCCGCGCCCTGCGAGCGATGGCTTCGAGGAGGGCGCTCGAGACGGCGCCGTGTCGGCGATCGACGCAGATCCGTATCGCCGCGGCGCCAACGATGGCCGCCGTCACGTCGGCGCCGTCCAGCACCAGATGTGGAGCGTGGACGGCCAACACGCTGTCCTTCATGCTCGACGGCTCGCTCTCGACGACGTTCACCACGAGCACGGGCCGACGACGCGCCCGGCGGATCGCTTGGAGCTTGCCGGCGAGAGGGAATCCACCACCCCCGCGGCCAGCGAGCCCAGACGCCGCCAACTCCGCCACCATTGCGTCAGACCACCTCGGCTCCGACCTCCCCCGAACGGCGAGGGCTCCGTGCGTCTGCAGATGCGCGGCCAGATCGACACCCGCGACGGTGGCGCTGACCCCGGCGAGCAGCCGTCGGGCGGTCCGAGGGGTATCGACGGTGCTCACCGCGGACCCTGGCTCCGCTCCCGGGCAGGTCGAGGCAGGCTCGGACCGGCGCCGCTTCGCGTGGACCTCGGCCACAGCGCCGAGCTACGGGGCACCGCAGTACGGAACCCGCCTCGGTAGGGATGGACCCGCACCCGCCAGAGAAAGGCACCGAGCACCGCCCCGATGCAGGCGCCGACGAGCACCTGCATGTACGCGAAACGAAGGTCGGTCCCGGTCTCGATGGTGTGCACGATGGCCACGGGCCACGCGACGTAGGACACCCAGTGCACGAGCCGCCACGAGCGCGGGCTCATCCTGGACCGAGCGAGACTGGTCAACGTGACGGCGATGAGTAGGTCGAAGGCGACGGTGCCCAAGCCGATCCACACTCGCTGGTAACCAGCCGTGAAGGGGGCAACCAAGCTCCACCACCCGATGGGCACGTAGGTGTCGACCACCGCGCTCAGCACGTGCAGCACCAAGAAGACACTGGCCACCAGGGAGACCCGCCGGTGCAGTTCGCCAACGGCGAACCGCGGCAGCGGCCCACTCCGTGCACGGGTGGTCGTGAGGATCCCGAGCACGACCGACGCGCTGAGCACCAGCAGGGCGACGGTCCCGGTGGCTCGGGTCGCGTACCAGACCAGCGGGGTGGTCAGTGCGGTCGTCACGGGTCATCACGTGGCCAGCTGCCGACAGCTACCACCGTGCCGTCGGCGCGCACCAGGCGCGCCGGAAGCCCGATCTGCGCGAGCCGGAAGGGAGCGTCCTCGCCCCACACGATCGCAGCAGTCGACGCCGTGTTCGCTTCGATACAAGTGCGAGCGCCGACGGTCACCAGCCTCCAGACGGCGGCGGCCGGCCATCCGGTGGTCGGATCGATGATGTGGTGCAACGGCCATCCCGCGCGCGACCACGTGCGTACAGTCGTACCCGAGCTGGCCAGTCCGCCGTCCCAGACCGCGACCACGCACTCGGCACTGCTGCCCGGCCGCCGGGCGTCCTCCATCACCCCTACCCGCCAGCCAGCGGCAGGCGGCCGACCGGCGATCGCCAGGTCACCGCCCAGGTCCACAAGGACGCTCGCTCCGGTACCGCGTGCGCAGCCCCCGCGGCGCGGTCGGCACACCCCGCCTTGGCCGTGGCCCCTAGATCAAGGTGCACCCGGGGGGGCAGCATCACGACACGCGCCGCGACATCCAGACCTACCGAGCGCCAACCGCTGACCCCAACGGGTACTCCCCCAAGTGGCAACGTCGACGACGCAGCAGCAACCTCGTCGATGTCTCGGTCGTAGCCGAGCAGCTCCAACGCGGAGCCGACGGTCGGATCAACCGCGCCGTCACTCCGGATTGCGGCCTGCAGTGCCTGGCCCACGATCTCGCAGAAGAGCGCGCTGACGCGCACGGGCTTGCCAGCGGAGCGGTTCACCCGACTCAGCTCGGAGTCGGCACGGAACCGGTTGCACACACGGTCGACCGCCGCGATCTCCCGGTGCACCACGGCGGTGACACGACGCAGGCTGGACGCGGGTTGTGCCGCCACGGTCACCGACGTCCCCCAGACGCGCCAACGGCTGAACCCGATCGGCGACTCCGAAGAACCACCGCTGACCGACGGCGCGTAGACCACCAGGCTCACGGGGTCTGCACCATCAGCTCATGACTGCCCTGACGACACTTGCGGAACGCGATGCGTCGGCGTTGGGGCGGTGATCGGCGGTGACAACGTGGGAGTGTTCGACGTGGGCGTAGTGGAGCCCGCGCTCGCCGGGCTCGTCGGAGTGGCCGCTGCGTTCGACGATCCCGAAGGGTGGGGTGTCACCACCGTTGCCGCGTGGCCCGGGGTGTCATGGATGGCCAGGCCGATCAGCCCGAACGTCAGGGCTGTCGCCCCACCCACCAGCCAGCGCGTGCTGCGCCGGACGATCCACATCGCATCGTCTCGGACGCGTCGCGTCGCGTCAAGACCCGGACCTGACCTCTCGCCGCTGGTCACGGCATGCTCCACATGGGGTCTCCACACTGCCCGCACTTGATAAGAGCAGGTGCAAATGCGCCTAAGAAAGCGCTTGGCGGGCAAGACTCCTCAGCGAACAGCTTGTCAGGCGTGACGCCCGAGCGTGTTGTCAGGCGTGCGCACGAGCGAGCAGCCGGTCGTGCCCGAACAAGCAAAGGTCAGCTTCGAGCCCGCGGGTGCGCCCGTTCCACACCGGGTCCGACGAGCAGGCCGGCGGCGGCCAGCGCCGCGACCGTCCTGTCCGGCACGCCGATCTCGGCGAGCACCTCGGTGGTGTGCTGGCCGAGCACGGGCGGGGGACGATCCATCGCCAGATCAAGGTCCCCGAACCCGAAGGGCGCGCCGATCTGCTCTAAGGGTCCGTAGACGGGGTGCTCGTAGGCGACGGAAAGCCCGAGCCGCCGATTGAGCTCCGACGCGAAGAACGCCTTCTCGTGGTCCAGCTGCACCGGCTCAGCCGGCACCCCGGCGGCGGCCAACGAATCGGCGACCTCGGCGAGCGGCCGGTCACCAAACGCGTCGGGCAGGTCCGCATCGTCCTCGCAGCCGCCAGCGTGTCGCAGTCGGTCGCGTGCTTCCGCACCAATCGCGGCCACTGCGATCCAGCCGTCGGTGCACCGGTAGATGCGGTAACCCGGACCGATGCCCGTCTGGTCGGCGTCCATCTGGTCATACGGCGCGATCGAGCCGTCCGCCAGCAGCAAGGTCTCCGAGGTGGTGAGAACCGCGGTACCCAGGATCGAGGCGCGGACGTCGGCGCCCTCGCCGGTCAGCTCGCGGCGCCGGAGGGCCAGCAGCACGGCGACGACCGAGCTCATCGCGCAGTGATCGTCGGTCATGCCGATCCGGTACCAACGAGGCGGATTGCCCGGGCCGGCGCCCTCTTGCATCCAACCCACCAGTGCCTGAGAGGTCGGATCCACGCCCGGCCAGTCCTTCCGGGGACCGTCGGGGCCGTAGCTCGAGACGTGGCAGTAGACGATCGACGGGTTGATCGTGCGGATCGTGTCATAGTCCAGCCCGAGCAGGCGGGCGGGGGGCAGCCGGAGATTGTGGTGCACGACGTCGGCCCAGCGCACGAGCTCCTCGAGCACCGGGCGGGACTCGGGAGCCCGCAGGTCGAGCGCGACGGATCGCTTGCCGCGCTGGCAGCCCGAAAAGACCCGCTCGCTGCTGCGCAGGCGATCCCCGGTGGTCGCTTCCACCTTCACCACGTGGCGCCGAGGTCAGCCATCAGTTGGGGCCCGTACGGCCCGGCCAGGAACATCCCGAAGTCCAGTACCTTGACGCCATCCAGCGGCCGCCGTGGCAGTGCGCCGGCGGGCCGCGTGGGTCGGGCGCCATCGTGGCGCGCCAGGTGGAGCACCTCGCGGGAGTGCTCCCCCAGCCTCGGCGCCGGGCGAGCGACGGCGAGTGGGGGATCCACGTGGAAAGGGTGGCCAGCCTGGACGGTCATGCCCCATTGGGGACCCTCTACCTCGACGGCGTACCGGTTGATGCGAACCTGCTCCTCGGAGAGCGCGTCACCGAGCCGCGCCGCCACGGCGGCCGTCGGCATGCCGACCGCCCACATCGCATCCAGCCACGCTTGTCGGGGCCGGCGGATGAGCGCTTCACGAGTCATCCTCAGCGGGTCTGCCGCGACCTCGGGCGGCAGCTCGGCCAGCACCTCGGCGAACAGCGGTACCTCACCCAGGGTGACATCGCCCATCGTCGGGACGATGCCCAGCCCGTCACCGCAGAGCTGGACCATGTTCATGCCCTTGAACAGGGTCGGGGCGACCATGGTGGCGGTGGGGGCTGTGGCGTGCGACCAATGCTTGGACATCGGGGCCAACGCCCCCTGGTACAAGCTTGTGTAGACCGGCCCGCCGCGGCCGGTGGCCTCTCGCACGCGGAGACGAGCCAGAACGCCGATCAGGCCAGCTAGCGCCGCGCTCCAGCTGCCGTAAGGGAATCGGAGGAAGACCGGACCCGGTCGGGTTCCGAGCTCTTCGTCCATGACCCCGGTCGCGGCCTGCGCGAGGATCTCGTAGCCGGGCCGGTCCTCGTCGGGGTGCCCGTGGGGCCATCCCGTGATCGAGCACCAGACCAGACCAGGGTGGTCGGCTCCGAGCTGGTTGTCGTGAACGCCCGCTCGTCGCGCCACCGACGGCCGCAGACTGTGCACCAGCACGTCCGCCTCCGCGAGAAGGTCCTGGAGCCCTGACCGACCAGCGGCGGTGCCAAGGTCGAGGACCGCGCTGCGCTTGGAGCGGTTCCACGTGGCGAAGCCGGGTAGGGCGCGGGCCGGGTCCCCGCCGGGGGGTTCGACCTTGACCACGTCGGCCCCCGCCTCCGCCAGCAGCATGGTGGCGACGGGCCCCGCCAGCCACGACGACACTTCGACGACCCGGACGCCCGCCAAGATGGGCTCGGTCATGTTCCCCCTTCGCGCCCTGGGTGCCGAGGCTGCCCAGGGTGGCGACAGACTGGTACCGCTCGGCATCATGGCGCACTCGCCAGGGTTGGCGCTCAGGGCCGACCGCGGACAACCGGGCGAGTCCGCGGGGGGTACGCACCAATGAACTCCTCCCACCGCTGGCGCCCGACCTTGTGGTCGGGACAGGTGTTGTGGCCCTGTCGGAACGCACGCCCGACAGATCCGGGCACCCAGACCCGCCAGAGCGCTCGGGGCCGGCCGCGGCGCGAGCGCCAGATGCGGGCCATGTCCCCGAGCGTCAGGACCTCTGGTCCGCCGACGTCGGGCGCTCGACCTACCGGTGTGCCGCGGAGCAGCTCGGCGACACGTGTGGCCACCTCTGCGGCCGCCACCGGCTGGAACCGGAAGTCCAGTAGCAGGGGTGCGGCCGGCAGCCGTTCGACGACCCCGAGCACGCTGGCGACGAGCTCGTGGAACTGGGTGGCTCGAACGGGCGGGTGAGGAATACCAGCTCGCTCGATTACGTCCTCGCAGGCCAGCTTTCGCCGGTAGTAGCCCATAGGGATCGCATCGATGCCCACGATCGAGACGTAGACGAGGTGCTTGACGCCCTCGAGTGCTGCCAGCAGGTGCCGGGTCTGCTCGACGTCGGTCCTTCCGAGGCGACGGGTGTCGGATGCCGCGTGGACCACCAGATCGACCCCCGCGGTCGCGGCGGCCAGACCGATCCCGGTCGACAAGTCGCCCAAGTGCGAACCGACCCCGTACCGACAGGAGAGGACGCGCACCTCGTCGCCACGCCCACTCAGGCAGGAGACCAACGGGCGACCCAGTGTGCCGCTGCCACCGGTGACCAAGACGACGCTCACCGCCCGAGGGGAGACGAGGAGCGGGCGTGCGGTGAGGAGCTCAACTGCCTCCACTCCAGCAGCACCGTCGAGGGAGCCTGCGTCGGGCGTCGCACATCGCGGATGGTACCGGCCGTTCGGAGCGTCGGCCGGGGAACCTGTAGCTCACGGCCAGCACCCAGTGATGCCAGCCGGTCCAGCGCCTTCACCCGGGCCAACGCCGCACTGGGTCGCCGGGCGGGTCGTGGCCCGGGGCTCGACGCCGGCCAAAGGCCAAAGGCCAAAGGCCAAAGGCCAAGGGCCAAGGGCCAAAGGCCAAGGGCCACGCTACTGTCAGGACCCGCCCGACCCGCGTGGCGAGGTCGGCGTGGCAACCAGAGAGGCGCGCATGCGATTCGGTTACGTGTTGCCCAACAGCTGGGGGGTCCCCGATCTGCACACGATCGGGGACCTTGCCGCCGAGGCAGAGGACCTCGGAGCGGACTCGTTGTGGGTGAGCCACCATGTCCTGCACGTCGGGTTCGTCCGCGAGCGCCTGGGCCGGCTTCCGTACCACGATCCCTTGGTCACCCTGGCCGTCGTGGCCACCCGCAGCCGCACCGCGATGCTGGGTGTCAGCGTGCTCGTGGCGCCGTACATGCACGCGGTCACCACGGCCAAGACCCTCGCCACCATCGACGTTCTGAGCGAAGGGCGGGTACAACTGGGCGTCGGGGTCGGTGGCCTGCGGGTTGAGCATGACGCTGTTGGCGTCGTTCGATGGGAGGATCGCGGCCGGTACACCGACGAGTTCATCGACGTTCTGCGGGTGCTCTGGACGCCCGGGCCCAACTCGTACCGGGGAACGTTCCATGCGCTCGACGACGTCGAGGCCTATCCCGTGCCGGTGAACGGATCACTACCGATTGTCGTCGGCGGCCGAAGTCCCGCCGCCTTGCGGCGCACCGCGCTGAAGGGTGACGGCTGGCACGCCCTCGGTCTCGAGCCGGACGAGGTTTCGGCGTACGTCGACACATTGGGTGCGCTGTCCGCTGGTGCGGGGCGCAGCGCCGGCAAGCTCCCGGTGCAGCTCCGGCTTCACATCGACGTGACCGACGCGGACCCGGGCAAGTGGTCCGAGCTGGCCAGTGCGTACGCGCGAGCGGGAGTCGACGAGCTGGTGTTGGCACCCCAGAGCGGTGACGTGGCAGCCCATCGTCACTGGCTCGGCACTATCGCCCCGGCCCTTGTCGAGGCCCGCTGACTGACTCATCGGATGGTCGCCGCGCCTCGTCGTGGCGGAAGCCTGACGCTCCTACACTCCAATGTGGTGACCGTGCGGGAAGCTGCGCCGGCCCATGACGGGGGGCCTGACGTCGACGCCTACCGTCGCGAGCTCACCGCCTACTGCTATCGCCTGCTCGGGTCGGGCTTCGGCGCAGAAGAGGCCGTCGACGAGACGCTGGTCCGGGCCCGGAGCGCCACCGAAGGTTCCGAGGGGCCCACGAGCGTGCGGCGGTGGCTGTACCGGATCGCCACCGACGTCTGCCTCGAGTGCCTTCGCGGCCGCAGGCGCCGCGCCCTGCCCACCGAGCTCGGTCCGCCCCGGCCACCGGTGTCCTCCTCCCTGACCGCGTTGCTCCCCGATGGCTCGTGGGTGTCCCCCATCGCCGATGCCCGGGTTCTGCCGCTCGACGCGAGTCCGGCGGAGCAGGCCACCGCTCAAGCCAGTGTCCGCTTGGCCTTCGTGGCCTTGCTCCAACATCTTCCGGCGCACCAGCGGGTGGCCCTTGTCTTGTGCGAGGTGCTGCGCTGGCCCGCGTTCGAGGTAGCTGAGCTCCTCGACTCGAGCGTGTCGGCCGTCGAGAGTGCCCGTCAACGGGGCCAAGCCACCTTGGCGTCGGCGCGCCATACGCGCGAGGTGGTGGTGGGCGACGACCAGGCCCCGCTATTGGCGCGTTACGCCGACGCCTTCGAGCGCGACGACATCGACCTGTTGGTCTCCTTGCTCCACGACGACGCCATCTGGACCATGGCTCCCCACGCCATGTGGCTACGCGGCACCTCGGACATCGCCCACTGGATGCGCCGATCCGTGCCGCGTGCTCGCCGCGGGTCTCGATTGGTGCAGACCGCCGCCAACGGGTGTCCGGCCTTCGCCCAGTACCAGTCCGATTCCCGAGGCGGTCACTTCCCCTGGGCGTTGCAGGTGCTGGAGATCTCGGGCGATCGGATCGGCGCCATCCATTCCTTCCTCGAGGCTGAGCGGCTCTTCGCCTCGTTCGGCCTGCCCCCGCAGCTGGTGGCGTAGCCCGCACCCCGAGAACCCGAGTTGATGGATGCGCCACCCGGTCCCCTACACTGCCCCACCGTGCCCTCCGCGAGCCTCGGCGAGATCCTGGACCTCGTGAGGGTCGACGACGACCTCTTCCAGGCGCTCACCCCTCCGGGGACGAACCGGTCCGATATCTTCGGCGGCCAAGTGGCCAGCCAGGCGCTGCGAGCGGCAGCCCACACCGTCGGCGACGACCACCTCCCCAACTCGGTCCACTGCTACTTCCTGCGCCGCGGCCGTCCCGACCTGCCCATCGACCTGTTTGTCGAACGGACACGGGCGGGCCGTACGTACACGAGCAGGAAGGTCGACGCCCGCCAGGACGGCAAGACGATCTTTTCGATGCTGGCGTCGTTCCACGCCGAAGAGCCCGGGGCCGAGCACGAGCTGCCGATGCCGCGGGGGCGCGGAGCCCCGACGACTGGGGTGCGCCGTCCGACGACGGACCCGGGTGGAGCGTCCCGTTCGAGATGCGCACCGTGCCCACTGACGGCTTCGAGGTCCGGTACTGGGCCCGGGTGACGCCCTTCGACGCCACGCCGTTGCTCCACGCGTGCGCCCTGCTCTACGTCTCGGACATGCGCGCGGGTAGCCCAGCGATCCAAGCGGCCGGCCTCCGGACCTTCGACCGTCCCAACCCCCCGAGTGCCACGCTGGAGCCGGCGAGCCAACCCGAGGTGAACTTGGGGAGCCTCGACCACGCCATGTGGTTCCACGCCGTGCCGCGGGTCGACGAGTGGTTCTTCTGCGAGGTGCGCCCGCTCACAGTGCGCGACTCGCGGGGTCTTGTGATGGGCACCATGCACGACGCGACGGGGCATCACCTCGCGACCTTCGTCCAGGAGATGTTCTTGAAGGTCCTCTCCCCCCCGAGTAGCCGACCCAATCGAGCTCCAGACCGTCGCCGGGCGCGCCACCGCCCGCTCCCATCGGGGAGCGGGCGGTGCGTCGCAGTCGCTGAGTCGGACGCTCAGTCGGGCAGGTCGAGGAAGCGGGCGAGGTTGCCGCGCATGATCGCGTGACGGTCCTCGTCGGTGAACTTCTCCACCTGGCTGATGTACATGCTGGGCTCTGGGAGTCCCTCGCCGTGCGGGAAGTCCGAACCGAACACGATCGGCTTGGTCCCCACGATCTCGACGACCCGTTGGACGTTCTCCTCGGGGAACGGGGCGACGAAGCAGTGGTCCTTGAAGTACTCGGAGGGGCGCCTGGTCAGCTTGGCAAAGGTGCCCCGGCGACCCATCAAGAACGCGTGGTCCATCTTGCGGATGGTGTAGGGCAGCCACACGGTGCCCTGCTCGGACAGCAGGAGCTGCATCTTGGGGAACTTCTCGAACCAGCCTTGGAGGATGGCGGCTCCCACGGTCTCCATGGCCGGCCGGTCGCCGTAGTAGAAGACCCACTGGAACGCATCCATGTCGCCCAGCATGACCTCGGGCTCGTCCCACTCCTCACCTTGCTTGGCGTACCGGGTGAGGGAGGCCAAGTGAGTCGAGAGTTTGATGCCCGCTTCACTACACATCGCCCAGAACCGGTCGTTCTCGGGACGGAAGGGCGAGTGGAACATGGAGGGGCCGGTCGAGCACTGGATGACCTTGGGCACCTCGATGCTCATGATGAGCTCGAGCTGCTTGATGGCCTGCTCGGGGTCCGCGAAGGAGATGTAGGGGGGAGTGAACAGACGCTGTTCGGTGTTGTAGCCCCACACCTCGCCGAGGTAGCGGTTGAGGGCGTTGAGGTTGGCGTACAAGCCCTCGTAGTCGTCCTCGAACTCGGGCTCGGACCCGGGCAGGGTGGCGTAGTTGACGGTCGCCTCGATCCCCTGGGAGTCCATGACCGCCAGGCGGTCGGACGGGTTGTCCAAGAACTCCTGGAGCGCCCGGTACTTCGCGCGCGAACTCACGACGCCCGTCGGCGTCGAGGCTCTTGAGGGGGTTGAGCTTGGTCAGCAGCGAGCCGGGGATGACGCCGGTGGCGGGGTCCGGGGCGCCGTTGCCCTCCACACTGCTTTCAGCGCCGGCGCCCTTCACGCCAACGTCCGCGAGGACCTCCTCTGAGCCCACGACCTGGAAGTTCTTTGCACGCCACTTGGCCGGGCGGCCGTTGTAGAGGCGTTCGTACTTGCCGTCGTCCGTTTTCACGGTGCGGATGGCCATGTGCCGCTTGTCGGGGTCGATGTACTTCTCGTACGCGTCGCGGGCGGGCGTCGAGTGCTGATCGGCGTCCATCATCAGGTACCCGAGCTCTGCGGGCACTTGTGCGTTAATCGTGGACATTCGCCTGCCTTCCTGATTCAGCGGCTGCCGCCGCCGTTCGCCTATTTGTACCAAGTCCAACGGCTTGCTTCCAAGTCAAACGGTATTCTGGGGTCGAGTCAAGCGCTCGACGGCACGACGACAGAGGCTTCTATGACTCACAACTCCACCCGGTCAGCGCGATGACCCAGACGCTGGGCACGTCCGTAGTCCCCGACGAGGACATCGAGGAGCTCCTGCGGGTCGAGGAGCTGTGGGCGGTCATCGTCTGGAACGACGACGTGAACACCTTCGCCCACGTGACGAAGGCGCTCATCGAGATCCTTCGCCACTCGACGGCGCGCGCCGAGCAGCTGACGCTCAGGGTCCACAACACCGGAAAGGCCGTCGTGGCTGTCCGGCCCAAGGACGAGGCAGTCGCGGTGGTCCATCGATTCCATGCTCGCGGGATTCAGGCGACCGTGGAGCCTGCCTGAGCCGGGTCTCGCACCGTCGCCCTAGTCTGGTTGAGTGACGACGAGCTCGGGAGGCCTCGAGACGATCCTTACAGAGACGGCGCTCCCAGACGCGACGGTCTCGCCGGCCCACACCGAAGCGCCGCTCGACGAGGGCGACCACGAGCGCATGAGCCACATCGTGCTCGAGGGGTACCGACCCGACAAAGGCGATTTCGTGTCGGCCGGGCCGAGCGTCGTCGAAGGCATCGTGAACGGCACGGCGGTCAAAGCACTGTGCGGAAAGATTCGGGTGCCCAGCCGCGACCCCAAGCGCTATCCCCTGTGTCCGACCTGCAAGGAGATCGCGGCGGCTCGGGGGTGGAACGTCCCCTCGGGCTGACCAGCCACGGGACGGAGTGCTCCGGGGGAGAGACTCGAACTCTCAACCTAGCGGGTACCCCGGCCGCCACTTGGCGAATGGCCTCGACCAGGAACTTCCCTGGCCACGGGGTGTTTTTGGTTCTGCATGACGGACCCGCTTGCCCCTAAATGGACCCCATTTACCTGGGGTTAGCGCCCGTGAAACGCCCAAATATCGGGACCCCAGAGGGCCCTTGGTCTAGTGCTTAACTGCTCTTCGACGCCCTGGGTCTCGGGGTCGAGCCGGTCGCTCTGCCGTCTCGATGCGCAGGTCTCGTTGGTCCAATCAGATTGACGGTACGCCTCACCGGCCTGCCCCAGGTCGCCCCGGGGGGACGATGGGCGGAAGGGACTTCGCAAGCTCTGCGTCCCGTTGGGTCGTGGCGTGTTGGTATCGGACGACCATCGCTGGGGACTTCCAACCTCCCCTCGCCATGACTTCTCGCATGCTTGCTCCCGCCGTCGAGAACTGCGTGGCCGAGAAGTGGCGGAGGTCATGGAAGTGGTACTGCGTGAGGCCCGTCGCCTCTCGTGCCTTGTCCCAGGCTGAGCCCAGCGAACCGGGGCGGAGCGGGCGGCCCGTTCGCCCGGTGAACAGGGGGGCCTCGGGTTCCGGGCCGACGAAGGCGTTCAGATGGCCTTCGAGCACCGACAGAACGTCGTCGGAGAGGTGCACCGTACGGCTCTCCCCATTCTTCGTCGGGCCGTAAAGGAGGATTCCATTGGACGGCTCGACCAGTGCCCTCTCCACACGGACAGCCCCTCGGTCGCTATCAATGTCGCACCGCTGGAGGCCAAGCACCTCCCCTCTCCGCAGACCTCCGCCAGCGGCGAGCAACACAGCCAGACGGAGCTTCTCGGGCATGCTCTCAACCAGCATGTGGACCTCCGCAACGCTGGGAAGGGGACGCTCCCCCGCTCTGTCGGACCCAGCTCCCCTCAGCTTGCAGGGACTGCGAGAGATCAGCTCGTCTTGAACCGCCGTGTTGAAAATGGCCCGGAGCAGGCGATATGCGGGAGGGGCCGTTCCGGGGACCCTTTCCAGAAGGGCCGCATGCCAGCTCCTCACGTCGTGTGCCGAGACTTGAGCCAGCCGTAGGTGACCAAAGTGTGGAATTACGTGGTTGCGCAAGAGAGAGGAGTACTGGTCCCGGCTCCGTGGACGAAGGTCGGTACGATTCCGGAGCCATCCCTCCGCATAGTCACCGAATCCCATCCGTCCCGCTGACGGTTCAACCCAGGTTCTCTCCCGGAGACGAGTCTCGATGGCGGCCAGTTCGGCGCTCGCCCGTCCTTTCGAAGAGAAGACGCCCGCCGAATAGTTCTTGCCGTTGACGGCGTAAGTGGCCTGCCACTTGCCGTTAGCCCGTCGCCGGATTCCTCCGAACTCCCGTCGGCCGTTCATCGAACGAAGGAAGGCTCAATGGCAGCCTCACGGCGCTCGGCCAGGTATCGGTCGAGGTCGTCCAAGTCGAACTTCACCGACCTTCCAATCTTGTAGCACGGCAACGTTCGGTTGGCTCTAAGGCTCCTGACGAACTTCTCGCTCATGCCGATGTACGCAGCAGCCTCCGGCGTTCCCACCAGCGGGCGCCGTTCACCGTGACGCTTCTCTCCCACCATTCACTCTCCCCTTGCATCGGGCCAGAAAGGCGAATGACCCGGAGAGACGATGTCTTCCCCAGATCCCCGTTTCCCTTCTGCCTCCGATTTGGCAAGGTGGAGCTACTTGGCAACCCTTTCTCGCTCGGACTGTGGTGATGCGTCTACCGTGCGGGGGCCATGCACCCGGTGCCGCCCGGGCAACACGGCAAAGCAAGATCGATCACCGTAGCGGTACCGAGCATCGACCGTGACCTACAGCTCTGTGGTTAGCTCGGCGTCCCTGGCCGGCGCCCTCTAGCCAAGAGTGAGGGTCACGACGGAGCACCGACTCCTTGACGCCGTGAGCCTGAAGGGCGAGGTGACCGGGACGATCCCGGAGCGGTACCCCCCATCCGTTGAACCAAGTCTCGACTCACCTCAGTCCAAGCTCTCTCCAATCCCTCCTTCAACGAACGCAAGGCATGGTCCCTCAGGCGGTTCATCTCGTCCACCAAGCTCACCTTGGCGAAACGGCGGCGAAGCTCAGCGACCTGTTGCGGTGTGGGATCCACTATCACAGGCAGCTCGACGCCCACTGCGATCCGTCGGATCGCCTCCAGTGCTTCTATACCCATGACCGCATGGCCATCGGCGTCAACGACGATCGGCGGCGACAGGTAGTCGCCTTGCTTGCCATGAATAAGGACGGCTGCGATTTGACCGTCCCACTCGATGGCTTCGACACTCACGATGCCGTCGCCACTTCGCTTGTTGGACTTCATCGCAGTCGCTCCGGTGACCGGATGGCACTGACGTGACGATTCTCCTCGTCCGGGTTGCCCGCTGAATAGTCGGCGTACCACTCCTCGATGACTTGGTCATCCGGAAGGACGAACGGGACTTCGGTACCCTCAGGTCTGGGCTTGCCGTCTTCATCCTCCAGTTCGGCGCAGTCCGGGTGCCAAATGAGGTCACCGGCGTTCGTCTCGGCACTCTTTTTGGTGAACGCCGTCCGCATAGGGGCAAGAAAGTAGTCCTCAGCGGCTTCTTCGGAGTCGAACGGTCCGACTGCCCAACTGAATTCGGCGTTCCTATCCCAATCATCATGCTCGATGACCACGTACATGGTTGATGAGTCCATCGCTGGCACTCTCCTGTCTGGAGGGCCAGCGGAAACCCACGGGTGACGGGCAACCTCTGGCGCCTACTAACTTTGGCGGGCGAAGCGGTTACCCGGTGGAGCTGTTGAACGCTCCTCACGCAGAGTAGCGTGCCCGGGACCGGGCGTGACCGTGCGCCGGGGGAAGAACTACTGCGTGATGCCAACGCAGCAACGCTCCCGACGGACCACGGTACACGGCGAGTTTCCGCTCAATTTCCTTCGCTGTAACGGGAACCCTGTCGGGAGGCGGAGCGGGCCGAGGCTTGAGGCGGCATCATTTCTTCGGGCATCCCCGAAAGGTGGACTCCGCTCAAACCGCAAACCTCGGGAGAGCCGGAGATGCGCTCACGTCCACGCGATCCCTTGCCTGAGCTTGTCGCATTAATCGACGAGTGGAACTGGGGCACACGTCATGTCCACGGAAAGCCCGACGACGCAGAGGTCCGCACCGTTGTCGAGCCGCCCCAGGACGAGCCTCAGATTGACAACGAGTATGTGGTGGCGTAACATTTCAGGCGCTCCGGGTGGGTGTCGGACCCTTGAGCAACTCTCCTAATCCCTCTCGACCGGCGACCCCGGGTGCGGAGTAGAGAGCAGGGAGAGAATGACCATGGCAAGAATCAAGGCCACGGCTGAGGTGCTCATCAACGCTGAGTTCGGTGATGAGCTGGTGTCGGACGAGCTGACGAGACCATCGCAAATGCGGTTGCTGTATTTCACTCAAACCGGGATGCCTACACCCCGAGTGGTGACCGGTACTTCACCGACTGGTGGACGGTAACGGTCACGGAAATCGACGTAAGTTGAGCAGCTCGTAGTACACGAAAGCCCCAGATGACCGGCGAACAACCGGGTCGGGGGCTTTCGACGTACTCCTGGTGACCTCATACTGCCGTGTCACGGCAGTCCCTTTTCCCTGAGGTCCTTCAACAGCTCGCCCAGCACCATGACCCGCTGTTGAGGACTCAGTTGGGCATCGCCCTGGACCCGCTCAGTGAGATACTGGTGAGCAGCCCGCATCAACTCCTCGTCCGTCGGAGGTTGTGCCTGTTTTGCGGTCCACCACTCCAGGGCGTAGGCCAGATGGTCACGCTCAATGAGCAGTTGCTGGTCATGTAGGGCATTCTTGACACGACGGCGCCTCATCTTCAGCACCCACCCGTAGGGTCGAATGTCCCGAGGCTCACCGTGACCGTCTGGACGTTGGTCGGCTTGTACACCTGCACGAGGTTGGCGTTGATGGCTCCGCCCAGCTCCACGCTCACCACGCCCGTCGTGTCACCAATCACAGGAGTGTTCAGCTCTTTCAAGAGCACGGGTGAGGACACGTCGAAATAGGCACAACTGCCACTCTGCCCCGAAGTCGTCGCCAGAGCAGTCGCTGCCGCCCCCTGGGCATCATCCGCATGACCAGTTCCTCGGCGGTCGCCGCCGTGGTGTGGTCGGGCAGGTTGAGTTGGTAGCCGCTGACCACTCCTGCACCCACGAGGAGGCCAGAGAACTGATAGTTCCGTCCCGAGTCGCCGTTGCGAACTGGGGCTCCGAAACAGGCGTCCTTGGCTGTACAGAGCGCCCCGGGACCGTGGGCGACCCCGTACGCACGCTTCCACGTTGAGAGAAGTCCTCCAGGGCCGTCACAGCGAGAGTCCTGCCGGCTCGTCGTTGTCGTCCCAACCGTGGTTAAGGGTCTCGCACCCCATTTCATCGCCAGTCGCACGCATGACGATGTCGTCCATCACGGCGAACTGCTCGTCGTGCGTCAGGTCACAGATTCTGGCAAGTCCGGCTATCGGAGATCGAGACGCCTCAAGCAGAGGTGAAAATCCGAGCATTTCGCACATCAGTTCGAGCTCTCGGTTGAATTCGTCGGCGCCCATCTCTTCACGGGCCCGGTCGAGCGGAACACGGGCATCCTCCAGGCCAGGTCGAACTTGGTACCTGATGACTGCACCTCGTCCTTGACGGGAGCGGCGTGACGACGTGAGCGGCCCCTCTTGGTCTGTTGGGACTCTCGATAAAGGTAGGCGAGCTTCACGCCATCGGCGTAGGACTCCTTGATGGTGCCATCCCTTGCCGCATCGTATAAGGCATCCTCTAGGGCATCGCCGTTGTCCCAATTAGAAACTCCATTGTCGACGCCGGCGAGCAACGGCCGGTCCCACCGTCCCCACATAGCCGCCGAAGCAAATCCCCTCAAAAAATGTCGCTGTTGTTCTGTACCCATCCCCCGAAAATCATCTACAAGTCCGGGTCCGGTGGGGAAATTCTCTTCCCCACCCAAAGGAAATGTGTGTGCCATTGCGTCGACTCTCCCGTCGAGCTCGTGGGCTGAAGCTGCCCCCGCCGGGGAACGCCCACCTCCCCGACTATACCGCACCACATCCCCACTCCTGACAGCATTACTCCCGGTCAGAACCGGCGAAAGTGCAGATTCTGTGCACTAAAGTGCGCTGGTATAAAGCCTCAGCACATTCACCGTCCCCCGTGTCACGCCCGGGTGACCGGACCGCTACGATGAGTCCGCTCGGGGAGCGTCCGCCAAGACGGGGATGACCACCCGCTGACCGAGTGAGCCGGAGATTGCATCGTAGCCATGCGAACTTGCGACTGGGAGGTCAGCGATGACACAGCACGACTGCGTCAGCCTGCGTGAGCGACGAGCCATCAGCAAAGCGTGGGCCATCGTCCCCTACTCGGACGAGACGTACGGCGAGGGCCTCCCGATCA
Source organism: uncultured Acidimicrobiaceae bacterium (assembly GCA_963794215.1). Taxonomy (GTDB): domain Bacteria; phylum Actinomycetota; class Acidimicrobiia; order Acidimicrobiales; family RAAP-2; genus DATKRB01. The sequence goes on from CAWCCQ010000002.1 coordinate 239,906, forward strand.
TCGAGGGTCCGCACGGTGCGTGGCTGGTCACCCGGGTGGAGGGTGCATGACCTTCCCGGTAGACAGCCCCGGTGAGGGGGTGGAGCCCCACCATGTTGGAGTGCTCCCACCGGAAAGAGAGCATCTCCAAGCATGGGGTCGTCTTCAAGAACCCCTGTCGAAAACGGACGTGCCCCGAGTGCGGGGAAGTGTTGGCTCGGAAGATGGCCATCGCCATCTGGCTTGCTCAGCCGACGCACGAGTTCACCTATTCGTTCATGGGCAAGTCCCGGCCCGAGATTGTCCAAGGCATGAATGCCATCTTCGGGTGCTGGGCACACCTCTACCCTGGGTTCCGGTGGGCCTACACCATCGACCCCGAGCCCGACGAGGTGCTCGTCCGTGGGTTCTGCTACGCCTCGGAGCCCATCGGGGTCGCCGGAGGCTGGGGGGTTGCCACGTGCGTCGAGTTCCGATTGGTCGAGCGGTTCTCCTGGATGAAATTTTGTGACCCCGTTCCTCAAGATGCGGGCGTCGGGATTGGCCACCGACCGGGAGAACTTCCTCAAGTACAACGGGCGACAGTTCCTCCTCGTGACCCAGGGGTTCTGGCGGAACGGGTTCAGCGGCATGCTTCTCGGTACCCGAGGCAAGGCGGAGAAGGCCGGGGCCGCTGAGCTGTCTAAGCGGAGGAAGGAAATCGGTGGGGCAGAAAGACGGGCGCAACCGAAGCTGAGGCCGAGGACGTGATGTGGAGGTAGGGCACGCCTTCGATGGGATGGAGGGCATCGAACCGAAACGTCGTGGGCTGGACGACGCAATCCGCTGCCAGTGGTGGTACACGGGGGGCCAGTTCGGGTGTTGGCGCCTGTCCACTCGGATGTACCTGCGGCCAGATGGGACGTAGGTACACCGGTGCGAACTGCACCGAGAGGAGGGCTGGGTCGAGGGGCCGCTGTGTGATGCCATCAAGCACTACAAGCCCGACTCGTATCGGTTCTCCCCTGCCGACGAAAGCAAGAGAACACTAGAGACAAGACACCTCCGGCCATCCCCGGGAGTTTCTCTGTCGCAGACCGATTAGCTCATGCCAGCAAGGACCCCGGTCGTGATGAACGAGGGGCAGGAAGATCATGGCGTCTCGCCCAGCGCCGTCTCCCTCATCTCACCACTGCTAGCCGACCATTTATGCACGCAATTCGGTTCAGTTTCGCATCCCACGGCTGGTAGACTGTGAGAAGGACTTATACAGGAAACAACCGAAGAGAGAGCCGATGAACCACAGCTAATCACAGCAGTTGCCTGCGAGAACTCATTGGTGGTTACTCGCCCCGTCTGATAGGTACGTCCCTGCTAGCCCAGCTGGTGTTGGTGACGAAGGAACCAGAAGTCAGATGAAAATTGAGGTGAAACGATGTAGCCGTGCTCCCCACGGGGAGCGGTAGGACTCAAGAGGAGTCCGAGGCGAGCAGGAGTTGCAGTCCCCCTCAAGTCATCCCACTCAATGGCGGGTAGGGAGCACGGGGAGGCGAGAGACTGTTAGCTTCCGGTCCAGCAAGGGACCGGTCATGGTAGGACGACCCGGCGTTGAGAGGCGTGTTATACGCAACCGGTGTGGGCGGGGTCATGGTTGAGCTGTTCATACTCAGTCATGATTGAAAGCAGTCAGAGCAGAGCAAACCCTTGATAGATGGTACCCGAGGTGAGGCCAGGACCCAAGGGCAATGAACGTGCCCTCCAATAGCAAAGTAGTGGAGTAGGTAGCCGAGCACCCACACAGGAATGCTCGGTACCGACAGGAACCACTACATCGGTAGCCTCATGGTGGTACCTCTTTGTCTTCGTTGAGGTAGCTGTGCTGGTGGTTAGGTAGAGACGTGAGACAAGGATGATGCTGCGCCCATACGGTCGGCGAACCGCCGCTCGGGAGTCGAGCGTTTCCAGAGTCATTCCCTATTGACGACACTGGCCCCAAGAGACGGCGAAACCGTTCATTCGGCTTGCCGCTAGAGGCGAGGCATCGCCACAAGCCTTCCCAATGCCTCTGTGGCTCGTTCTGAGCCCCGCAAATGCGATGCAGGTGTAGACGGACCTTCTGAGCCATAAAAGCGGGCTGAACCCTGAGGGTCCCACGATCATGACCGACGACTTGGAGTTTCCGACAGCTGATGCGTAGGGCGCTCCTCCCCGAACTGCGGGCACGGTGGGAGGCGTCTCGTTGAGCAACCACAATCCGCAACAACACCCGGTTCACTCGTCCGCCCCGAGGAGTCTCGTCGGGTCCATGATCCCGGCTCCATGAGCCTGCCGACGATGAGGCCGTCCGCCGTGCAGCGGGTCAAGTACCGTCTCCTGGTGTGGGTACGTGGAACACCGGCATCTTCGACAACGACGAGGCCAGCGACATCCGAGCCGATTATCGAGAGCTGATCGCCTCGGGCCTCGACTCCGAAGAGGCCACTCAGAAAGTGATCGAGATCCACGGCCCGTGGTCCGATGACGCCGTGGGTGGCACTCCGTGGATCGCAGTCGCCATGACCCAATGGAAGGTCGGACGCCTGCTGGACTGGGTGAGAGATCGTGCAGTCCGTGTCATCGACGAAGGCGCAAACCTCGAACTCTGGGAACCCGAGGATGTCGACAAGCGCCGCAAAGTGTTGGCCACGGCTCGGGCCACGCTTCTCTCCGAACAGCGACCCGCAGCTCGTATCAGAGCCGAGGCGACCCCATGTCGCCCTTTTCTCCCGGCGACATCCTCAGGTATCGCAGTAGCTCGGGTCGGGAGGTTGCGCTCGGGGCGATGCGCAACCAGACCTACGAAGGGCTGATCAGAACCATGATCGACACCGAGTTCAACTCCCCCCGGTCGACCAGCTCGTCGCCGCAGAACCGGTCGTTCTTACCGCCGAGAGTGGCTATCGCACCATCAGGCTGACCACCCTGTGGCTACCTCAGCAGGCACAGGGTCCTGAGTGGGAGGTCATCGCCAATGTCCCCTTCCCAGAAGGGCGGCGTGGAATCGGCTCGGGCTGACCTACGTCAAACGATCACGGTCCAAACGGCTTGCCGAGGTTTGGATCGAGGCGCAAATGGAATATTGGTGGCAGACAAGTCAACGCGACCACCCCGAAGCTGATGCGGTGCAATCGCTCATCGATTCTTGCCCGACTTGGCCTGGGTTGCGTACGTCCTGGACAGGTCTTCCAGGAAAGTGGCTCTGGACGTGGCAATCGAGACCGGACGACTGCTCAACAGCGCTCGGTCTAGCTACAACCCCGATATGGGAGGAAGTCGAGTCGATGCTGGATGACGACCCGGCCCAGCACAAGGTGGCAAGCGCCTTCTTAATGGCGTAGCCAGTATTGCGACCCACCCCGAGGCGAGCTTCTCCCGCACCGACCTTGATGGTCTCCTCGGGCCACGCAGTCTGCGGACGATGGCGGAGATAGACCCAATATGGGAGAGCGCAGAGAGGGAACCGGCCCAACCGCTGCTACTACGCACCGGCGACTTCGTGCCAGAAATGTTGTGGTCGGCTCGTACCCTGTACCGACGCCTTGACGACGGCCGCTATGCCGTCCGCCACGACCCGACGGCCTAACTCTGCACGGAGCCGTAGAAGCACTCTACAACGCCGGTGGCTCGATCTGAGGCCCTCAATCGCCAGACGCCCACATGAAAGGCGCCCCGACCCCAATTGGTGCGCACAGGTCGACGTGATGAAAAGGGAAAGCGACACGAGCCGCCCTTGCTCAGAGCTGCTCAGCCTGCTGACGATCCGGGGTGGTCGTCGAGCTGAGGCTTCATGGGATGCAGCTCGGTCACGGGCGCTGTCCTCGACCCAAACCAACGACGGATCGCCGCAAAGACCGAACGACGCTCGGGTCGCTGCTGCCCACCGGGGCGAGTTGTCAATGCCGCCTGGCCGAGGGCATTGGCGAGCATCGTGATCAGTTTCGGCACCTCGGTCAGGTCCACCCGGGTGGAGGCCACGCACACGTCGTCACGCCAGTGACTCAGATAAGCGTTCGTTGATCAGCGTGCCACGTCGCCCTCAGCCCTGCGCCAGAACCTCGGGCGTCGGGAATCCAAAGGTGCTTGCTGGGAGCCTTTCCCACCTCTCGATTATCCGGCGATTGGCATGCTTTGTCGAGTGGCGAGCCCTTGGTCACAGGTCGACGCCGACGTCCCAGAGAATCCCGACGCTATCGAGGCAACACTCGGAGGCGCCCGTATGTCTCTGTCGGCAGGTTCAGTGCTGTCACCAGACCCGAGATCGGGTACACAGCAGGCGGCAGCTCTTCTACGTGCTTGGTGATGAGCGAGACAGCGAACGTGAGGTGCGAACCCTGGGGCGATGGTGGGCGAGGGCTCAGATGGGCGAAACATCGGGGCATAGCTGCGGCGTATCACTGAGGGCAATCGCACTCCGAACTCCGGATCATGAAGGCGGGCGATCACCAGATCAAGATCCTTCGGCCGACCCACCCACGTCGTGGTCCCGACGTTAGCCACACGCATATGAATCGTCGGCTCAGTTCCCCGCACCACTTCAACTTCTTCGTCCGCCCGACTGAAGCCGCAGATGCTGACGCCGTCGGGCTCGACTCGGCCAAGCCTGCTCTTCTTCAAATACCCGGGCGAAGGCCCAGTCCCCTTCATCACGCTTCTGGAACATGGCCACCACCCACGTATTGGCCTTGACGGGTGCGGTGTGCCAAGAACTCGGCGCTTCCATGAATTACGCATGGTTTCAGCCAGAATTTGCCATCCACCCATGTGCCCGAGTCGCTCCCACGTCCGCCGCATCTGCTCCCGCTCCGTCGTGACCACGAGGTCAGAGGTCAGCGATTCGAGGGACTGACCGGGAAGGGCCAAGGCGGCAGCATCGACCTCCCACCACGCAAGGTCGATAGTGCTGCGACCGTCGGCCTGGTCAACCATCAGGTGACGGCGAGTGCCTCGCCACGGGGTCCACGGAACGAGAATCCAAGAGCGCATCGTATTCCCCGGCGACCACCTGTCGGCAAAGCCCAAACATGTGACCACAAATCATCTAAGCGAACACACGTTCGTAGGAAGGATCTCGTAGCAGACGGGAGGTCATAAGCCTGCCATTCTCCGGCTGGGCCGACGTCTTCTAGCAGTCCCGATACGGGCATCCCGGGGTCTCTATGCGTTAAGACATCGCCGCAGTGACCGCACCTACGGCATCGCCCCCGGGGCTTCCTAGTCGCCGCCCTCTTGAGCTGGTCCTCAGGTCGGCACACCTTCCCGTCCCGGTAGCGGTCGTGCTTTCCATGATCTTGCCCACAGCGATCGGGACCACGAGCCTCATGGAGGTCTCCACCTCAACCACGGCCTAGCCCAAGGGGAATCATCGAGAGCAACCCTGTCCTGCCGCCGCAATCTCCGCCGAAGAGGTGAACCGAAGGTTTCGGATTCATTTGAGGCACGGAGCGAGCAGTGAAGAAAATAGACGTCACCGATCGGCTACAGCCGACGCTTTTTGGGTGTAAGGACTACACGGGCAACCAGAACCCCCAAGGCTACGGCCGGGTCGGGTCGGAGCTGGCGCACCGCAGAGCCTACGAAGCGGTGCACGGACCTATCCCGGAGGGCCTGTGGATCGACCACCTGTGTGGGAATCGGCTGTGCTGCAACGTCGACCATTTGGAGGCGGTGACCCCCCGAGAGAACATCTTGCGGAGTCCGAACACCCTCGCCTCTGTCAACCTGGCAAAAACGCACTGCAAGAGTGGGCACCCATTCGACAAGGCGAACACGTATCGCCGTCGGGAAGGAGGACGTGCGTGTCGCCAGTGCCATCGAATCGCCAACGCCGCTTGCCACAAGCGGTCTGCCCGAAAGAAGCAAAGCGAAACGACTCACGGCGGGCGGGCAAAGGGTCCATCGAAGAAACCAGTCGTCCACCACAGGCGTAGGCGTCGTTCGGGACGGCAATTGATTGCTAACCGCTAAGATGAAACCATAATGATGCGTGCTTGGAAGCGATGGTGGACTCACCTCAAGGACAACAGGCGAGCTTGGGAAGACGACATCCGAACCAGGGAAGGCGCCGAGTCCAACATTGGCGATGACAACTCGGCCTCCTAGCTTCCGTCGGTACTGGCTCCCAGCGGTTACAACTCCTTCCCGTCGTTCGTCGGTTGGTACGAGGGACCACGTTCTCCGGTTCATTCCGGGGACTAGGGCCGCATCGTGAGACGATTCCTCCCCTGGCTCCTGCTCCCAACCCTGGGCGTGGCGACTGCCCTGGGCGTGGCTCTCGGACTCTCCTGGGCGCCCGAGCGGATGCGGCTCGTGGGCATGAAGGAAATCGCTCAGATGCTCGACCTCTCCGCCGACCGTGCCAACCAACTCACCCACACCGAAGGTTTCCCAGCTCCCATCGACACGTTAGCCATGGGTCGAGTGTGGGACCGCTCCCAGGTAGTCAGGTGGGCCATCCGTGACCGGCGGCACCGCTACGGCAAGCATGGTCCTCTCTGGCTGGCGCTACCGAGATGCGATCGGGAGATGGGCGGACAAGGGCTGACGTGAGGCGCTTTCTCCTCCCCTGGCTCCTCCTAGGTGTGCTCGGGATGGCGACTGGACTCGGAGTCGGTCTCGGAGTGGCGAACAATCCCACCCCCACGGCAACTTCCGCTAGCGTTCGCCTCGTCCCTACGTGGAAGCCGCCCAATGTTGCGGTTGGAGTCGTGGCGGTCGGCCACCACTGTTCGAGACTCCTTATCCTTGCAGTGAGCGACGGCCTTGCGCCGAAGTTTCCGCCCTCGTTCATCGGGTACGGGCAGGCACCCTGCCAGATTCCGATGCCTCAAAGTCTGGCTCCGAGTCCGCTCATGCGGGCCGTCTTGCGCCTGGACATCTCGGGTCGTCACGTCACGATTCTCGAACAAGGAGGAACGGCCTGGGCGACGTGGCAACAAGGGAGCGAGCATTTCTTGGTCTGGTCCCAACAAGTCTCGCTGCCCCACGTCGTGCGGTTCATCGCAGAACTGAAGGCCGCATCGTGAGATGACTCCTGCTGCTCGGCGGACTGGACGGCTCCATGGCGGGGCCACACCTGAACGCACCCATCATTGCGGCGACCGGCTGCTGAGCTGACCGCTGGCGATTGCTCTCAGACTGGGGGTTGCCTCCCCACCTGCCTGCGAAGTCGAATCGCTGCATTGCCAGCGTTTTGCCAGAGGGCGATGCTCATGCCGGAGCGATGGTGCCGAGACGACTACTTCAAACACTGATGGCGCTTCGGTCAGAGAGATGGTGATGGCCTATCTCCAATGGCGATTAGCTGGTCACCACGGGTCCACGGAATAATCCTCTACGGGAGGGACGTTGTGGCCACTGTTGGGAGGGACGTGGAAACCAACTGAACGACAGTGAGGTGGAAGTTGAAATATCGCTTGGCAGGAATCGTCCTGGTGACGCTGTTGGCTTTGACCGCCGCCTTCGTATTCGTGGCTTTGGACAGCTCCTCGACTCCCATCAAGACGTGGCAAGCGCTTCTCTTGTGGGCTGTCATCGGGTGGATAGGCTTCTCGGCTTTCATGCGGCAATGGGCGAAGATCCCTTCATCGCAGCAGACACCGCCTGCGGACATCCTTGGGCTTCCCCTGGCCGATGCTGCGTCGGACGAGCGATTGGTTGGCTAGCAACGCCGCCGCTACTCAAGGGGCGCTGAAGACCGAGACGTGCCTCCGTATGGCTTGGAGGGTCCGTTCGACGTACTCCCGGCACCACCTTGCCTCGCCGTCAGGGGTCTGGATTGACCACGGACTCGACTACGTGGTTCTCGATGCCATGCGCCACGACCCGGTGAACCAGATCGTGGAGGCTCACCACGTGCTCATCTCCGAGTCGGCAACATGCTTGTTTCCAGTCCGCATCCGCTACTGCTGAATTGCGCTCGTCCTGTACAAGCGTAGGCATCGTTTGGGACGGCCCTTGACTGCTAGCCGCTAAGGTGAAATCACTATGATGCGTGCCTGGAAGCGATGGTGGACTCACCTCAAACAACAGGCGAGCCTGGGAAGACGACATCCGAACCAGAGAAAGTGCCGAGTCCAGCCTCGGCGATGACAGCTCGGACTCATAACCTCCCCTGGTATTGGTCTCTAATCCGCCTAGACTTACTTTTATGGCCAAAACCGTATTCGTAAAGTTGACCGACGATCTCGATGGGACGGACGCAGAAGAGACCATCTCCTTCGCTTTGGACGGCAAGGGCTACGACATCGACCTCTCAAAGTCCAATGCCGACAAGCTCCGCAAGGCGTTAGAGCCCTGCGTCACCAAAGCTGTTTCGTCAGGCCGGGCTGCCCGATCTCGCCCCGAGTCGTCGGATCGGGTGACGGAGTTCAGCAAGCTAACGGACGACGAGAAGACTCGATTCAGAACCTGGGCGAACGCTCCTACGGCTCGGAGGATTGCCGATGCTAAAGTGCACGAGTGGGAAAAGGCCGGGAAGTCATAGCCCCCACTCCGCAGTCGTGGGGAAGACGGGTGTTTTTCGCCTCTGTGGTCGTCTGGAACGTTCTCATCGCCGTGAGCCTCGTTGGCACAATTGTCGTTGGTCATCGTCCGCACGTGCCCACGGAAACCACGAGAGTCGTCATTGGGGTGCTGCTTGACGTTTGGCTGGTGGGTAACGCCGTCATCCTGGGTTGCGGGTATCTGCTTCGGCGTCACATGAGGCGTCAATCGTGAGCGACGATCCGCCCGGCTTCTTCGCTCAGCCTGGTCGATCTTGGAGAATGGTCACAGACCCCGAGCCGGGTAGGGGCGGACAGCCGCCGCACTGTCCCACACAGGCAAGCGCCCCGCCGAACCATCGCTGTGGTGCCGTGGCGCTGTGCTCGGTGCTTTGAGCAATCCGGACGCAATGATGGCGTCCCTGACACCGATAGTGGGCTGTACGACTATTCCGGGACTTCCAAAGCCCTCCTTCCGGGCACGTCAAGGCCCTGTATTCCCCACGTCGCTTCAAAGTAACTTCCATCGATTTGACTACCCATCCACTGGTCGTCGTGAGGGCCAGCGAACTCAGCACTAAGCGGAATCTTGGCAAACGGGTTGTGAAACACCTTAAGCCTGAAGGTTTGTTCCTCTTCCTTGAACCGGCCAGCGGCCGACTCTTCCGCCCTCACGGAAAGGAACTCAGCTATTCGTTCTCGGACAGTCATACGAGGGGTGAAGCGTTCTTCAGCTTCCCGCTCGACTCTGGCCATGCCGGGGTTAAAGCTTGAAATCACTGCCACAGCCGAGAATCGAGTATTCCTTGAGGATTGCAGTCGGCCTCCCTGACCGAAGACGAGTCGGATTGGTGCATCATCACCGGTGACCTCGTCAAGGCCAAAGGTTATCTGAACACTTCCGAAAAGCGCCCCCACAACATGGTGGTCTTCGAACTCGACTTCACTATTGGAGCGTGCCAGGACCAGAACAAAAGGCGATCCAGCGTCCAGAGCAACCTTAGCCTGTGCCGCTTTCTGTTGGCTCTTAAAGGCCCTACGGAGACGACCCTCCGGACTGACGGCGAACCCAGAGTGGACTGACCCATCGGGCTCCCGCAGGAGCTGGTATACGGGTTCATACGCATCCATCACTACCTGACCGTAGCGTGGGTGTTGAACGACAAAGTCTGGATTTGCACCCACCTCAAATGGCTCGTACTGGAATGAGAGCTCTCGGCTCTCAAGGTACGCCCAAATAGCCAGCTCACCAGGAGATTTTGCTCGTGTTTCCGTCATTGTTGCCATCCTATTTTGGGAGGTCTCTGGCGGCTGAACTAGGCAGTACGCTGGACCGAGGCCGCTGCTGGCGGCGAGTAAATCGTGGCATTGCCACGATTGCCACCCAGCCACCATCATGAATGGGGTGACCGGCGCCGGTCCAGGCCCGGCGAGTTCCTACGAATGAGCCCGAATAGCGAGCACGACGACGGTGACGACGACTCCGCCGACCGAGCACCTAACTAAGCCAGCTCAGGCGTGAATCCCACGATCTCCTCATAGGTGGATAGGATGCTCAACTCAGCGACCAATAGATTTACCCACGCTCGTGTATAGCCGTATCCGCCCAGTAGCCGATCCCTTTGCAATATCGCTGATCCGTGGCCTCGGGTTCGGCTGAATTGGTTGCTGGGCGCACCTTGTAGTGCTTCCAGGCTCTCTGATGGGTGTTCGATGTGAAACGGAACGGAATGCGGGCAGCAACCAAACTCGATACTTCCGAGGGTCGGAGGAGGTCGGCGGAAGCGACTGCGATTTGCTTAGGCTTCGTCACGACCGCAAGCCTCTGCAAGGACTCCTCAAGCTCCGGACTCAAATCCCCGGTTGAACGAACCGAACCTGCGCATCTGCGGATCGCTCACGGTTGCCTGTGACTGGGACGAAGAATATTTGGAGCGAGTACTCGGGACTTCGTAGCACGCCCTCGGGCACCTCTTCTCGATGACGAGAGAGGAAGTCCTGAACGTCGGTCGGCAATTGCGACTGGGCCTTCTTGAGTGAACTGAGGCTATTTCGATTTCTGAAACCGGACAATTGAAGCGGAACACAGAGGCGGTCAGCTTCGTCGCCAAAACTCACCGACCAACAGGTTTTCAAAGTTCAAGAGCATCGCCTGCGCCTCGCTGGCGACCTGTTCGTCCAGGGCCGGGAGGTACCGATGAGCAACCATGTGTCGTAGCTTCAAGAAGAAATCTATGTTCGCTCGCATCGCTGCACGGTCGTCGCCACTCAGAGCTAGACCCACCAGTTCCCACGTCTCTTTAACTTTTGGCCTCCCGTCGATGTTCACTTGGCGGCCTTGGTCTCGGACGAAGTAGTCAACGCCATCTCTCTCCAGAAGTGCCTGAAGGAGGGAGTTCCATCCGATCACCATCAGTACGATGAAGGTCTCCGTTCTGAATCCCGAGAGCGGATCGTTGTAGACCCGTACTGCGGCAAGAGCGGACTCCCTTGCCCTCGCCAGAAGTCGGAATCCCTCCGACAAGTCACCCGCAACGGTTGGGCTGACTCCCTGAACCCGCAACAATGTCCGAAGGCGTTCGATCTCTTGGGACTGTCCAGACTTCCGCTCCGTCTCCTGACCAAGCCATTTGCGGATGTAGGACGTGAAATGCTTCCCATGACTAGCAGCGTCGTTCCAGAACTCCACCTCAAGGGCGGACTTCGACTCGCCACTCCCCCAACGAGCGTATAGTCGTCTTGCGAGGACTCGGTGCTCCTCTTCGCTCAAGTCACCGTCACCTGATGTCAGTGCCGACATCGGACTGCCTCGCTTCATGTCCGGGGGTTCGTCACTACTAGTCTGACGCCGGACGCTATAGAACGCAGTGATTCCTATGGCAGTCACGGAATCTCGTGCCGGACGATGACAGCTAACGTCTTGCTGGTGGACGACTACCCAGATTGGTTCTACTACCCGGCACACGAGCAGCCGCCAAGCTGGGTAGGGACCTTCGTGGGGATTGTGGCGTCATGCCGAACTGAGATCGAGTCCCGGTCGGTGTCCTCGTTGACCAGCGACCAGGTCCTCGGGATTCTTCGCCCCGGTCTCGTAGGTCTCGGCTACGAGGTCGAGGCGGGTAAACATCGGATCGAGCGTATTCGCCGTCCCGTGCTGTTCGGTGATCGTGGACAGGAGCGGGTGGCGTATGAAGTAGACGCCGTTCACGACGAACTGGGTGTGGTAGTCGAGGTCGAGGCCGGACGTGGGGCTCGGGGCAATGCGGTCTACCGGGACCTGGTGCGGGCTTCGCTGATCGTTGGCGCCCAATTCTTGGCCCTCGGAGTAATGCAGGAGTACCGGCACCAGAGTGGCGGGAGACCTATCGCTGTCGAAAGTTACCGGGAGGCTAAGGACCAGCTCGATGCCATCTATGCCAGCGGACGCCTCAAGTTGCCCTTCTCGGGAGTTCTGCTGTTCGGCTACTAGTACATGCCGGCCGTTTCGGCCCACGGACGGCGGTTCGACGCTCCATTCAGCCTAGGACGAGCCTCTCGAATATGGCCTTCGGCAAAGGGCTGCATGACGGTGCAACCTGTTAGGTGATCGAGCGCCTCTGTTGTTACTTTGGTCAGGTGACGGACCCGAGCCTGTGGAGCGGCGAGGACGCATTGCCTGAAGCACCCTCGCCATGATTGAGTTCGCAGCCGCTGGCTTCAAGTGAAGCGGCATCCGGCACTAGCAGCTTGCTGATCTACCGAGCCAAAGGGGCAATGGGGCGGCTGCGATCGGTGCGGACCATCATCGACCATCAGCGTCGAATGGACATCTCGGAGGACCAACACGTCCGTGTCCCGGTGGCGCCGGGTCAGCATGAGGTGCGCTTTCGCATGGGCTGGGTCGGGAGTCCCACAGTCATTGTCTACGTGGCCCCAGGGGAGACGGTCCCCGTCTTCTGTCGAACCGCCACCAATGGCATCTGGCACGCCTTCGTCACTCGGAATCGTGCGATAGATGCGGGAACGTCTGAGTCAATAGCGTCGCCCCTTTCTGGAGGACGGGAGTGGGCGATTCGGACCGCAGGGATAACCTTCTTGCTTGGCCTCTTCGCCATCGTCGCCTCCCTGGCCGGGCTGGCTCTGCTACCTTTACTGGTACTGGGTTATGCGCTCGGCCTGTTCTTCATCACGCTGCCGCTCCCGAAGAGTTGGATCACACCTTCGACCGAACACAGCTCGGCGTGGACGCCCGAGGAGCGGTCGTGACCGACCCGAGTCTGTGGGGCGACGACGACGCCTTGCGTAAAGCGCCAAGGCCTCCACAATCGCCGGCTCCAAGCGAGGTCTCATCCCGCACGGTTTGGTTGCTCATCTATCGAGTCAACGGCCCAATGGGTCGGCTGCGACCAGTGCGAACCATCATCGACCGTCAACATCGAGTGGACAGCTCGGAAGGCAGGCAGGTCCATCCCCCTTTAGCGTCGGGCCTACAAGAGATGGCAACGTCGTGAATCGCATTCATTCCTCGCTCGTGACGGGAGCCTTCATCTCGTTCGGAGTGCTCGGCGTGGCTATTGGCCTGTCAGTTACCTCGTCCACAACTTACTTCCTCCAATCTCGGTCGGGCTTCGTGTGCACCTGGACGCACCAGGAGTGAAGGTCACTTCGAGCAAGGAAGTTTGCTTGCTCCCGATGTAGTCCCACCGCCAATGTCAATCAGCAAGAAGGGGGTCTCGACCTCGCCCCGGGCCCGTGGATCGAGTTCTTCTTCTCTCCTTGCAGTCAGCCTTTTCCGGCAAGGCCATCGGCTTCAACCGTCAGCATCAATGGACATTCGGTTGGGCTCACACCTCTCTCGGGCGGCGGGTACCTTGCACGTTGGCGACAGGATCACCTGATCCTCGGGCTCCTCTCGACGGGCGTTCCCAGGGACCAGGTGCTCCGCTTCATCGCAGGAGTGCACGAACATCGTGAGGCGCCTTCTCCCCTGGCTCCTACTCCCTGCCCTGGGTTTGGCGACCGCCGTGGGCGTCGCCCTCGGACTCTCCTGGGCGCCCGAGCGCATGCGACTCGTCGGCATGAAGGAAATCTGCCAGATGCTCGACCTCTCCGCCGACCGTGCCAACCAGCTCACCCACGCCGAGGGCTTTCCAGCTCCCATCGACACCTTGGCCATGGGTCGAGTCTGGGACCGCTCCAGGTAGTCAGGTGGGCCATCCGTGACCGGCGGCACCGCTACGGCAAGCATGGTCCTCTCTGGATGGCGCACCGAGATGCGATCGGGAGATGGGCGGACAAAGGATGAGACGGCTTCTCCCGTCGGCGCTGCTGGGGGTCCTTGGAGTGGCGACCGGACTCGGCGTGGGCCTCGGCTTGGCGTATGCACCGACGAGAACGGCTACCCACGGTCAGGTGTCGACGGGTGTCTTCACTGCGACCTGGAATCCACCAGGTGTGACCATCATTGGCGACAAGGCCGAATGTCCGCAGCCTCCAGCGGCGGGTCCAGGACCCGAGGTTCCGCCACTGCCCGCAGGCTCGCACCATGCCATCTCGTACCTCTATGGCCGATGCAGCGGCGTGTCATTCCCACCCGCCGTCAGCGACCCGGGCATGGAGTCGGAATTCGTCAATGGGCGACAGGTGCTGTTTATCCGCACCAGCGCACTGTGGGCCTCGTGGGCACAAAACGGCTACAACTTCTCCCTGTCGTCCGTCGGCGTTCCCAGAACGAGGTTCTCCGGTTCATCGCAGGGCTGCGAGCAACGTGAGACGCCTCCTTCCCTGGCTCATGCTCGGGCTCCTCGCAATGGCGACCGGTCTGGGTGTGGGACTCGGTTTGGCGAACAGTCCCGGAGTGACAACGACTTCCAGCGCCGCTGTTGTCGTGCCGACGGGACGCCACCACGTCGCATTCCCGCCGGAGTCGTCGGTGTCACACAAGACTGCAGGGTCTTCTTCGCAGGCAACCATGGCCTGACGACTCCTCCGGTGCGGTTGATCGAGTACGGGCAGGCGACCTGCAAGCTTCAGGCGCCGTTCAGCTCGGCTGCCAACGGGATCTTCAGGGTCTCGTTCACCATGGATATCGCAGGGCACCATCTCAGCGTCTTCCGTCTGGGCGGAGAAGGCCGGGTGACCTGGCAGGAAGGGAGAGAGTACTTCGTGGTCTGGTCCCAACAGGTCTCCCTGTCTCACGTCCTACGGTTCATCGCAGGGATGAGGTCCGCATCGTGAGTCCCCTGGTTCTCCCTGAGCGTGCCCGCAATAGCGACTGGCTGCTGGTTCAGTGCTCTTCGTCGTCGGCGGTCCCTGGCGCCTCAGGATCACGCTCTTCGAGTGGGATTTCCTCGGTCCAACGACCCGTTCTCCTGTGGTAGAAGGAGAGCCTTATGGGGTCTCGGTTCAGCAGTGAGAGTGCAATGACGCTAATGCTCACAAGGAAGAGGCCGCAGACGAGTAGACCGAAGAGGGCAGCAACTACCACGGGATCTCAGTTCATGATGTTGGAAAGTGCCGAGCCGAAAGTCATCCTATCTGGGAGCAGAGTACCACGAGCCCACGGCCCGGCGAACGGACTCGTCTCCGATAGATGCCGCCTCGACCAAGGATCCTTCATTCGAAGGTACGCTTGATTGTCGTGAGCTGCTCCATCTGCACGGAAAACGCAGTGTCCGACGAGGGAACCGATCCCTGGTTCGTCTCTCGCCTCCAGACCGGCTACGTCCGCCTGAATCCGAACCAGTATCTTCCGTGGCGCTTTGTTCTTTGTCGCCAAGGACTGCGTCAGGGTAGTGTTCGACCTCAACCGCACTGTCCGAGACCTCCATCTCAACGAAATGAAAGAAGTTGCAGCGGCTCTCAACGACGCCTTCACACCTCGCAAGTTCTAATGTCGAATCGCTGGGCAATGGCGTGCCGCACCTTCACTGGTGGCTCACGCCTCGATACCAGACCGATCCGACCGTATGCTCCGATCTGGGAGGACCTTGACTTCCTGCGAGTCCAGTGGACTGGAGTCGGACGACCCTCTCCTGAGGAGTTGGCTTCATGCCGTGCGCTGCTCCGGGGTCCACTCCGGCCCCGTGATGTGGTCATCGAACTCTCTCCCGAGTGACAAGAACGCACCCCCAAAGGCAATGCCACGAACGACGACTCCATGGCCCGACAACATCTGAACGCCCCGATCACGGCGACTGTCTGGTAGGCCGCAGCGTTGCCGTGATCGCCAACGACCCTGGCTTGTAACCACTTTGTACTTGGCCCCGCTACCATTGCTGGCAGTGCGACAAGGGCAGGGCCGAACCCCACGCTCACGGCAGTGTGTGATGGATCGTCACCGCTCCGGCGAAGAACGACGAGGCCCGATTGAGGTTTGGGGGGACCTACCTACGGCTCGACCCATCGCAGACCTCCACGTCTGGCGCCGGACAGCCGGGAGACCTTGAAGTCCCCAGTATGGCGGGCGCCCCAGTGAGTATTCGGATCCGGCAACCACGGCTCTCGGCGTGCTCCTCGCCTTGGAGTGACCTCAAATGCTGCCCTTGCGGCCACACCAGCGAGAGTGGTGGACAAGAAGAATGGGTTCAGCTTCGAACTCCCGCCAGGTTGGAAGAATCTGACGCATGCTCAGCTAGTGGAAAAGTTCGACCGGATTGCCCAAGATGACCCGCAAGATGCCAAAGCTATCAACGCCGTTCCTACGGGAATCAGCGATTTTGCCCAAACAACTCTGGATGGTCCGGGCTTCGAGCCAAACGTATTCGTCACCGTTACCGAGAAGACCGTCACGATCGGCGCCACAATCTCGGCAGCGAAGTCGTATTACTCCGCCGCATTCAGCTCTGAGACAAATCCCTACTCGGGCTGGCAGGGCTCTGGTGATGAGCGGCGGTCACCCCTTGGCTCCGGGTTCGTTCGACTATGCGACGATCTACCAATTCTCCACGGCAACAAGAGTTTTGGGGTCGTGGTGTCGAGCGACAGTCAGTCGACCTCCTGGAACGAAGCGGCCTTCATGATTAGTACCTGGCGTTGGCAAGGTCAACCGAAGGTCCAGACCAAGCATGAGTGATCCGCCCGCTCGTGGTCGATAGGTTTGTCGCCCCGCCTGTTTCAGACATACGCCGAGCCCGTATCTCCTACCGACGGGACCACTCGCAGGTACAGGGCGACCGTCGCCCCCTTGAACCACAAGCCCAACGTCCCTCCGACCACCGCAATCCCGGCCACACCCCATGGTCCGATGACCGACCTGGGGAGGGCGGCAGCGAGCACCGTCAGTGTCAAACCGGGAGCGAAGACGTACCACGCACAGGTGGGCCAGGTCGCCCGGATCACCCGAAAACCCATCCGCAGAGCACGTCCCGGTGAGCGCACCGACAGTGCCAAGGCTGGCACCACAAAAGTGAGGAGGCCATCGAGGATCAGTACTAGGCCGAGCAGGACCAATCCAAACCACCCTGGCGCCGAGTAGACCTTGGAAGTGCCGTGCTCGGCGACGTGTGTGCCGAGACTCTGCACCAGTGCGACCGCTAGCACTCCTACCGGAAGGAAGACCACCAGACCGAGGGCGATGAAGCGCCCCAGAAACGCACGGGTGAGCGCCCGTATCTGGCTCCATCGCATTACCTCGTTCCGTAGGTCCGCACAAACCAGACTCGCTGCGTGCCAGCAAACCCAGCCAGGAGGATGCCCACGAGGATGCTCAGCGGAAACCAGGGACCCGAGGCTGTTGCTTCGTCAAGGACCAATAGCACCACTGTGATCCCGAGGAGGGACGGAGCCTGGCGCATGGCCTCGCCACTGCGGCGAAGATCGGCCCGGTAGGTTCTCCAAGGTGGTCCGGACTGTGGCACGAGATCGGGTACCGGTTAAACCCGGTCCGAATCAGGGGAGGGTGGGTCCCACACGGGGCCATCGACCCGTCCTCCCATCGCCGCCGTCGTCCCACGAGAACATTTAGCGTTAGTCAGTGAATTACGGTTAGAAAGCCAGCCCAGAGGCATGTAACCACATGGGGCCACCCACCGAGAAGCACGCCCCATCGATAAAGTGGAACGCAGTGAGAGCGAGGCGCCCACGGGCCTACGGGTGGAGGAACGAAGAAGCCATTGGTGCTACCACGAGCTTCGGCAAGCGCCACGACCTCTCTGCACAGCGTGCCCTGAAGGAGATCACCCAGACCAGCGGGCGTCGCCACTCCCGCTCAGTGCGCACGAGATGGGCGGTCCTGCTGAGCTTCGTTCCCATCGTGCTCGCCATCCTCGTCGGGATGACCGTGGGGGCCACGGCCGGGTGGATCACTCTAGGAGTGGCGTACATGCCGCTGATGGTCCTGTCTCGGTTCGTGGACGTGCGGTGAGCCCGGACTCGATGCAACACTGACATTCGTGCGGCGCCTCAACCAGGGACAGTGGGTCGTTCTTGTCACTGTCTTGAGCCTTGCTTGCCCCCGGGTGGGCGTCGGGGTGGTCGTTGTTCATCTTCGGATTCGGACGACCAAGCGATAGCGGCTGATGGATCAGTGGCCCAGTCAGGAGTGGGGAAATGTCACTTGGCCGTTCGGCAAGAGTAGAGACGTAAAGGAGCGGTGCCTTGCAGCTTGTTGGTCGAGACGGAACGTTCATCTCGCTCAGCCCAGTCGCCTACGAGTTTGCTGCCACATCTCGGGATCGGTGGGTGCGCAACTGGCTCGTGATCGCAGGCAAGGTCGACTCAGAGAAGGGGCAATGGACCTTTCGTGATACGGCGCTCACAGCTTTCGAAGCTAAGGAGATAGGGCCGTGGTTGCGAGGTGCTGGTAACGGTTCCGTTCCGATCTCTCACGTAGACCCCGACGGTGAGGTGGAGCCTGATCTCAGCTTTACGGAGCCGAGCCTGGCTTTCAGCGTTAGCGGCAGAGAAAGTGATGCGGTGGGGCTCCGTATTCACTTCTCTCATGGGACTGCGTCACCTCAACTCGATTTCGATGAGCGCTTCGCCCAGCGGTTCTACATTGAACTTACGATGGGACCTGACGACCTTACCGATGCGGCAGCACAATGGGAGCACGAACTAAAATCCTTCCCCGAACGTGGCCGAACCCCCCGCTGGTTCCGCAGAGACCCACCAGGCACGGCGTGAGGTCGTAACCCTCTGATTTGGGTCTCCCGGCCTGGCGCTGATAGCTAGTGCCAGACCATCACCATTTCAATCGTCAGAAACCTGGGTCCAGGCTGGGTGCGATCCCTGCGGCGCTAGCGACCAGGCGTGACCGCAAACAGTCAGCGTGCGTGAAGAACTGTTGAGAGAACTGTTCGTCCTCCGCACGACGCCAGTGGTCGGTTACGAGCAGCGAGCAAGGATCAAGACCCACCTCCTCGAGGGTCTCGCCGCAAAAGCAGCACATGGTGTCAAAGCTGGCCGTCATGGCGCAGCATCTCCATCGCAAGCACACGAGACCCGGACACGATCGTGTACTTGAAGCGGGCTAGTAACGATCCTAGTTGGTGGGCGAAGCCCGTGGCCCCGTGGATTCGAGCGACCCATGTGATCAGGTTACCGGTCCCGAGGGGGCATTATGAATGCGTGGAACTGGATGAAGCACGCACCCAGGCGGATGCGAGGCTCTTGTGGAAGATCGTCCAGGTCGCCTTTGGACAACCACGAGGGTCACCCTGCCCTTGCCACGAGACCTTACCGATCAGGCATTGGCGAAATGGGACGTGGGGGTTACGACGGACCCGCTGCCGGCGGGGACCACTGAGTAGCGCATAGATCATCACGGGGCCGGGACTCTTGGGTTTATCGGGTATTCCCCGCTGGCGCCGCTGATTAATCCATCCGGTAACCGCCCAGGGTATGCCGGAATGCTGGCGACGGGGCCATCCCTGACACGCATGCCCGCTAGGCGATCCTCGGTCCTGCGGCGTGCCTCAGCCTCATCGATGGAAAATCGGTCGGACACCTGAATATGATGCGCAAACAATCTGCAGGACCGATGGCGCCATCACGTGGCTGTGTCTGGCACAATCGATGATCGGTTCGTACGGCATCATCGCTGCATGGACACCGTGAACCAGACCCGAGCCGCTCTCGATCCATGAGACTCACCCGACGAGGTAGCCCGCACCTTGGTTGTGGAGCAGGGGGGTCCGATCCCAGCCATCAAAGCGCTCCGAGAGGGAGGCAACCTGTCTCTCGGTGTAGCGAAAGACATCGTCCACTGAGCATTGCCACCAGAGAGGCACGCCGCCGCTGAACGGCTGTGGACGAAGCGATCGCTGCCCTAGAAGACGAGGACTAACCACTTGGGCAGTGCCGAGCTGACGAGCACCCACCTTGTCCCGATCCCTTGTGGTCGCTGCCGTATGCCGATGGGCCCCGACATTTGAACGCTGCTGCTCCAGCTAACCGACGGCTCACATGAACGACAGAATGGTGCGCCCGCAAAGGACAGCCACGACCATCAATCGCCCCCACCCATTGGGATGATCCCATGGCCTTGGACACGGTCATCCCCTGCGTACAGAGCGTCCCACCACCGGCGTCCTCCCGCCACGAAGTCCTCTATTGAGAGGATCGTGTGCGCCATGTCGTACACGATTAGGTCGTCGAACCACACTCGGAGATCGAGGTGCCTGGTGGTGCCGCCTGCCTGGAAGAGGTCGATGTGATGCGCAGTCCCGTGGGCGCCGAGAGTTTCGTCCAGACTGAGTCGGTCTCGCCAGCGTTGCCATGAGCCCTCCGCCGGGTCGATGAACTCCCACCCATAGATGGGCAACCCGTGGAAGCTGAGGACTACCTCCGAAAGCTGTTCCAAGGAGAATGGTTCAACGTCAGCCGTCTCGTCGTCCCACTCTCCATGGCGAAGCGAAGCGCTAATCCTGCCAACCTTCCCAAGGCGCATCACGACCCTCGGATCGCCAGGTTCAGGGCCTTGCTGAGGAAGGGTCAACACCGAGAAGAGGAGGCCGACCTCGGCTCGTTCTCGATCGACTCGAACGTTGAGAAACGACGCCTCATTGAGGGCGATATTCAGGCCCGACCGAAGATCATCATCAATCTCCATGATCACGATTATGTCGGAAAGTTCAAGCGTTGGCACCTTCGTCCGTCGAGCCGTGTTGGGTTGACTTCAATGACCCTCACGGTCACCCCGTGAGGCTGGGTGTACTCCTCGAGCAAACCTAGTAGCCGCTGCCGATTCCGAGTGCCGAGTAGGGTTGTGAAGGTAACGGGGGGCGAGAGGGGCCGTCACGAAGGCGAAACGCCACTGCGGGAGGACGAGCACCGCCGACCAAGCCGGGAGACGAGAGGCTATCTGCTGATCGACCGTTCTCCTCGACCTGTAACGCCTGAGCGTGACCTCGCTGATGTCATCCCACCGATACGACCCACGATTGAACACATTCTGACGGGACTCGTGGCATTCCTGCTAGCGGGTATTCTTGGCGTCTCGGCTCAGGACATCGCCGCAGACTGGGCCATGAGTGTCGAGCGGCTGCGAAGTCGGGTCACGTAGCCCGTTACTACGACTCCCTGCGCACCTGGTGACGCCAGACAATGAACTCGATCGTTGAGAAGACACTCTGAGTAACGAAGACGTATACGAACGTTTGGCCGAAATTGAAGTGTAGAGCGGAGTTCAGAATTATCCCGGTCAAGACGGAAATCGCAATAGAGCCCCAGATAACGATTTGCCATCCAACCGGCATACCCTCATTCCTGGCAGCCATCGCTTCGCTACCTTACTATCACTCTGTGTGGCCACCTCGTTTTTGGGGTGGCCATGGTCGCCGCTTTCTCCGGGTCAGTGAGTCGCAGGTATCCCGCAAGGCCACCACCTAGCCTCACCATCAGAACCCGACGGCGAGCACCTTTTTCCCTTTGCCGCATCGGCCTTCGCCTCCAAGAGGGGCAGGAGTTTCCAGCTGCCTCGCACTCTCTGGGGATTCCCCGTTCTGACCCTTGCCCTCGTATAATCCTGCTTGCCGACTCGGGCATGCGGGTGTCCTGGCGGGAGGAGGCAAGGCATGCTGGTCGTCCGCCTGGTTGAGGCCCCTGGAGCGTTTGGCTTCAACGAAGCCCTCACGCCAGCGCCACCGCCACGAGCACTATTCCAACGAGCCCAACAACGAGAAGGGCTGGTCCCGTAGTGCGTGCGGCCATCCAGCGACCGTGCTGGGCGCCTCTTGCTGCGGGTTCGAATCTCTTTTGACCGAAGTGCGTTCCTATGGACCCGGTAATTATCCCGACAAATACGAGACCTTCGCCGTGGCCCAGGAGAGCGTGATTCGTTGCAATCATGAGCAGAGTCCCTAGGCTCACCCAGCCCTACCTTCCTTGGGCGGCGAGAGACCCACGCACTCCGTAACCGATATCGAGCGTGGCCAGGTTTCACGGGTAGATCGAATCGAAATTGCCCGTGGCGACTTCCGATCCACCGTCATGCGACCTGACACTACGAGGTCGGCGTTGCTTCTCGGTTGCGGCCAGGGTGAAATCCGTCCCGGGTCACTCGACCGTCACTGTTGGCAGACGTAGCCTGAGGACGTGGTCCCGCCAGCCCCCGAGAGTCTCGATGACCTCATCACATCGACGTGAGCGAGAGCCCACTCACCTACGAGGACGCCCTGGCCTGGATCGCCGACCACCCGACCGGTGACCTCAAGTCGTTCGCAGGGCAGGCACATCAGCTCGGGGAACGTTCCCTCACGGCCATGGTCGAGGTCCTCCGTAAGGGCAACGACGACCAGCGCAGAGTGGCTGCTTCCGTGCTCGTCTTCAACGGTGCCACCATCGAGTCGGACGGTGATTCTCCGGAGGACTTCCGGTACCTCGTGACCCTTCCCGATGGACATCGCCACACGGTCCACCCCCTCTATCTCACCGCCGAGGATTTCAAGGCCCCTCCCGTCGGCGCTCAACCAATACCTGACTCTGAACCCGGATTCTTCAAGCGAGCCTTCCTTCACTACGCCGCCTATGCAGTCGTCGCCGGGGCGCTGGCCTTCGGTGCGTCGCAGACCTCGGGGATGGCGTGCCTCCTCTTAGCGATCCTGGCTGGCTTGGTGGCTGCCGTCACTCTGTGGTCGCTCGTCCTCGTGGGAGGGCTGTGGTCCCTGGTCGGGTCCGCTCACCGTGCCCAGAAGGACGGGCCTCGCACGAGGCCCATGAGTCCTCCGCCGGGAGTCCTTCCCGACGACTAACGACCGCCACAGCAGGGCTCTACCTGACCGACCTCCGTCCCTCAACATCCGATGTCGTCAGCTCGGCCCACTGTCCTAGACTTTGAGTGTCCCAGGGGAGAGGATCGTCACCTTGGTCCACGAAGCAGCGGCGAAGGGATTCCAGAAGCACGCCGACATCTATCAGCGTGCTCGACCCACCTATCACCCTGCGCTGATTCGTTGGTGTGCCGAACGGTGGGCCGGTCGTCAGGTTATTGAGCTTGGAGCAGGAACTGGCATCTTCTCGGCGCAACTCCTGGCAGCCGGCGTGCGAGTGACCGCTATCGAACCCGTCGAGGCCATGCGCCGTGCGTTTCAGGAGTGGATGGGTCTCGAGGCTTTGGATGGCACGGCGGAATCGATTCCATTGACCAATGCCTCCGCAGACGTGGTGGTTGCCGCCCAGGCATTCCATTGGTTCAATGCGTCAGCAGCTCTAGACGAGATCGCTCGGGTGCTCCGACCCCATGGAGAGCTTGCGACCGTCTGGAACGTGACGGACAAGAGGGTTCCCTGGGTAGGGCGCTATAGCGAGCTGGTGGGGCGCTATGCGGGTGACACCCCCCGCCATGCGAACATGGATTGGCGACGGGCCATCGAGCGAGACGAACGCTTCTCCTTTGCCGACGAGTGGGCGGTGCCGAACCCAACCCCCACCGACGCCCGAGGAGTGATCGATCGGGCGCTCTCCACGAGCTTCATTGCTGCTCAGGATGAGCCGATCCAGCAGCAGGTCGCCGACGAGATTGGAGCGATCGTGGCCGACTTGGGTCCTCGATTCGACTTTCCGTACCAAAGCGAAGTGCAGTGCTGGCGTTTGCTCTGACGAGGCAATGCTGCCCCAAGCTGAGAGGTCTCCCTGCAGAAGTCCGCTTTTCATGCCTTGATACGTACTCCGGCACTCCTATCGCAAGGGCTGGACCGGGACGCCTTGACGACGAGGTAATCCTGGTCCCCGTCTCAAGCAAGCTCCTCGGCCGTGAACAGAGACGTGACCGATACGCCCGCAGCGTCCAACTCGGGATGGGTGCCTCGGCTCCGATCGATAATGCACAAGACACGGTCGACCAGTGCGCCCTGCTCCCGAAGCGCCTTGGTGGAGGCAGCCACCTGGCCCCCTGTGGTGATCACGTCCTCGATTACGAGCACATGGCGACCGTGAAGGGCTTCACCCTCACCGAGCTTGGCCGTACCATACGTCTTCGCCACCTTGCGGACGAATGCAGTTGGAATCCCCGTCACGAGGGAGAGCGCAGTGGCAATGGGGACACCACCGAGTTCTAGACCTGCGAGTACCTCCGATCCGTCCGGAACCAAGCCCGACGTATGGATTGCGATCTCCCAGAGAAGTGCGGGTTCGGCCTCGAAGAGATACTTGTCGAAGTAGGTATCCGATGTCTGGCCAGATCGAAGCAGGAAGGAACCGCTCAGCGTGCAGGTCGCCGCAACCCTCCGAGCAAGCGTTCCGTGATCCATCGTTGTATCCTGACGACAACTTGTCATGTCCTCAGGTTGCCAGACATGGAGGCTCTCTGCACCGTCGGATCAGCCGGACGGCTGCCGGTCAACGAACCAGGTAATCAGCATTCTTGCCCAACCCAGTCGACGATAGCCATGGCGGTATCGCTGACGATCTCGTCGTCGTCGCAGGACGTAAGGAGAGCCACGCTGGTGTGCCTGCCCGGTTGGCGGACGGTCTTTGAACGCCATCCCGGCCAGCTACCCCCATGGGTCAGCGTCCGTTCACCGTTGTGCTTCGTGACCCGCACACCCCAGGCGTAGTCGATCGGCGTCCCATCATCGAGCACTCCCGTGGACTCGGCTCGGTCGTGAACTGTTACGCCGAAATGGCGAGCATTGAGAGCGTCATTCCATCGCAGCAGGTCTCCTGCCGTGGTCCAGAGGCCTCCGTCACCCAGCGTCTTGGGCGGTGCTGGTATCGGGACAGATAGGCCGGGCGGCGGGTCTCCGAGATGCGAGTCACTCATCCCCAAGGCCTCGAACACACGGACACCGGCCAGGGTGGACAGGGACTGGGCGGTGGCCCGCTCCAGGGCGGTCGCCAAGCAGATGTAGCCCACATTGCTGTACTCGAACTGCCGACCCGGGGGTCGACTCGGAGGACCCTGCTCGGTCAGTCCTGCGAGGACCAAGCCGTTGTCCCAGTCCTTCTCCTCCACTCCGATCACCGACGACAGCGTGGCGCTGGATGGCAAGCCGGACGTGTGGTGCAGGAGATGGCGAAGGGAGATGGCACCGGCCCAGTCCGGGAGTTCAGAGAGAAACGTCCTCAACGAGTCATCCACGTCCACGACTCGCTCATCGACGAGCTGCGCCGTGAGCACCCCAAGAATCTCCTTGGTGAGCGACGCCCCGTACCAGGTGGTGCCAAGCTGGACCTGCACGCCCTCGACCTGGCCTAAGCCCAAGAGCAGGGCTTCACCATCGGGGCATCGAGCACCAAGCGCCACCCCGAAGCCGCCCAGACGGCTTTCGAGGAGACTGCACAGGACCACCGAACGCTGAGGCACCTCAGAAAGCATCCCAGATCGCCTCGAAGTGGAGCCAGGGACGGTGACAAACTCTCCTGGTGCTGAAGGTCCGCCTTGCGAGACCTTAGGATGCCGCCGAAGTGGCAGGCGTTCACGTCCGGTCATGGCAGGGGGCATACCGGGGGCTCCTCCCCGATGAGTACCTGGATGGGCTGCGACCCAAAGATCGAGGAGCCCGCTACACCTTTGGCTCCACTGAGCCGGGCGCACCGCTGACCGTGGTCGCCGGCGACCAAGGGAGCAGCTGTGGGTCGTCACCGTGGCACCGGCTCAGAGCATCGACGTTCCAGGTGCGGGTGAGGTGCTTGCCCTCTACGTCGATCCCGACTCGTGGGACCTGGGGGTCGGTGGGTGCTTGATGGAGGACGCTCGGGCCCTCCTCGCCGGACAGGGTTCACCGAGGCCATCGTCTGCGTGCTCGTGAACAACGACCGGGCCGAGCGCTTCTATCGCACCGATGGGTGGCTCCCCGATGGTGGCCGACGGCAAGACGATGTCTGGGGTGTCTCAGTCGATGAGGTTCGCTATGGGCGCCGCTGATCTAGGCCACGAGCCGCTGAACCTCATCGCCTACGATGATCAAATGGGCGAGGGGTTCGACCCAGAGGCGATATTCAACGACGACTACCTGTACTTTTCCGCTCAGAGACTGGGGGCGAGGCCACCGAGGCAGAGGTCGAACTGCTCTGGCGGCTTGCACAGATGTCGCCCGGCGACCGTGTCCTGGACCTCGCTTGCGGGCACGGCCGCATGGCTAATCGCCTTGCCGAGAGGGGCGCTGAGGTCATCGGACTGGATGCCACGGCGAGCTTCCTCGACCTCGCTCGACTCGACGCTGAAGAGCGTTGCGTATCAGTTGAGTACGTCCAGGGCGACATGCGGCACATACCGTGGAGCAGCCATTTCGATGTCGTGGTCTCGTGGTTCACAGCATTCGGCTACTTCGATGACGACGACAATCGACACGTTCTCTCCCGGGTCGCTCGGCACTGCGGCCGGGGGGCCGATTCGTTCTTGAGCTGAACCACCGGGACCAGTTGATGGGTCGCTACCTTCCGACCGACGTGGTTGAACGAGACGGCAACCAACGAATCGATGAGCATCGCTTTGACCCACTGACTGGACGGACCCTGGTCAATCGAACGGTCATCAGGGATGGCCACGTACGGCGATCCACCTTCTTCGTGAGATTGTTCTCCTTTACCGAGCTGCGTGACTGGCTCCTAACCGCTGGCTTCACTTCCATCACGCCCTACGGCTCGGACGGCGAGACTCTGACCGCCACTTCCCCCCGCATGATCGTGGTGGCGCACCGATAGCTTTCCGCAGCATAGGAACTTGGATTCCGGTCAGAGAGTGGTTCGCTGGCCCTGGGCTGAGCCGCCACCACAGCCGGGCATTTATCTCCCTGGTCTTCGCATCCAGATACGCAATCAGCCGTTGACAAACATGATTTGTCAATGTACGGTTGCTTCATGGCGCTACACGAGATGGCAGTACCCGATCTGGATGGCCTGATCGCCGAGGTCGACAGAACGTGCACCAGCAGCGACTGGGTTGATCGGCTTGCAACAGCAGCAGATATCGCTAATCGACTCCAAACCCTCGGGGATAACCTCATCGAAGAGTTCGTCGAGCACTGTCGCTTCACAGGACGATCGTGGGCGGACATCGGCGCTGCCCTCGGTGTTACCCGTCAAGCAGCACAACAGAAGTTCCTCTCGCCACACAGGGAATACGACTCGTCCGAGTTTTCGAAAGAACTGTCGGCGGCCATGGTGCAAATGAAGCAAGCAGCCGTGCAGCGGCGCCACAACTACATCGGGACAGAGCACCTTCTCCTCGGACTTCTGTCGGCGGACAACACCGCCGCTGCGGCCCTTCGTGCGTGCGGGACCGACCCGGGTCATCTCCAGACAGCGATCGACTCGATGCTCAGTGTGGGGGCATCCCAGGCAGCCGAACGAATCGCATGGACCCCTTACGCTCGACGTGCAATAGCGACGGCGAAGGAGCTGGCTTCACAAGCAGGCGACCCAACTCCCATGAGCTGCTTTGAGCTTCTGGTTGGCCTTCTGCGTTTGGGTCGGGGCGTTGCTGCCACTGTTCTCTCGGATGCCGGGATCAACGAGGGAAGGCTCGACGAGGTCGTCTCAAAAAAATTCGCGGTTTCTTGGCCAGTTTGGTCTTCGGTTCAGGCTGATCACCGGACCGTCCCAGACACCAGGAAAGCGGGCTACTAGAGGTCTCGTCGATACCGAGTCTCAGTCAACACAAACGATCCTCGATCGTCCAACCGCTCGGTCCCGTCAGGTCGCCATCCGCCAGCTTCGTAGAACCGCCGAGTCCGAACGTTATCGGTCAGCACCCACAGCGTGGCCGATGTGAACCCAGCCTGTCGCAGCCAGTCGACCGCTCGTTCCAACAGGAGCCGGCCTGCACCCTGGTCCGACGCTTCAGGTATGAGGTAGATGGCGGTTACCTCCCCCGTCGCAGAGGTGGCGTCGGCGTCTCGACTGGGGGCGACGTGCACGAATCCAACCGCTTGCCCATCGACCTCGACCAAGAATGTGGCCTGGCCGAGAGCCGCCGCCTCTTGGAGAATCTGGGTCCAGACTTCCTCCCGGGCTGGGATCGAGAGACCGTCGAGGTAGTCATCAGGAATGATGCCTCGGTACGCCGCTTGCCAGCTCCGAACGTGGATGGGTGCGATGATCGAGGCGTCCTCGTAGTAGCCTCTCGAATCCTCACGGCGTCATTATGACGAATCCCCAGTGTCCCTTGGTACGGCGAGCAACGCCCGACGATCTCCCGGCACTCAGGTCTGCCTACCTCAGCTCTTGGCGAGCTGGCTACAAAGGAGCTTGTGCCCCAAAATGAGTTGGACCGGCAAGCTGCGATTCGGGAGACGTACGACTGGGGTGGGGCCGTCGAGCGGGTGGACCGGCTAGTCCTCGTGGCTGAGTCAGACGGGCTCATCAGCGGGATCGTGGAGTGTGTGCACCTTCCCGCTCCGGGACGATTGCCCTCCGTCGAGATGCTCTACGTCGTTCCATCGGCGTGGGGAATCGGCACAGCCAAGGCACTGTTGGATGCAGCTCTGTCGGCCGTGTGGGCTGCCGGACATCGAACGGCATGGCTGGAGGTGGTCGAGAGGTACAGGCCGGTCACCGTCTGAGCGATGATCAGTGGCGAGCGGTTGGCGCCGCAGCAAAGGGATTTGGAAGGCACGGGACCGGTGATCGTCCATGGAGACTTCGGACCCCAGAACATGCTGTTTGACGATGAGGTCGGCGTCGTGGTGGCCATCCTCGACTGGGAGTCAGCACCTTGGCTCGCGGTCGAAGACCGGCCTGGGCCGAATGGCTGATCCGTACCCACCATCCAGATCGATCACTGCGCTCCGAGTCTGTTGAAGGCTCAGGGCTCTGGTTAACTTGGTCCGATCGGAAGGAGCCAGGGTGGCCAGTGCCGCTCGCTACTGGACTATTGCGAATCAGCGGGGATGTCCCGGGCCGCCGCCGACTGGGCCGAGAGACTGGAGGTAACCAAACGGTGGCAGGAGTGATGGAGATCAACTACGGCTGGAGGCTCCCCCGTCTCGGACGGCGAGATGGTCACACTGGTGGCGTCTCACGGCGGTGATCCTGCTCCTGGGTGGTGGGATCGGGTTCGTCCGCACAGCCTCGGGTGGGTGAGCGCCCGGCTGGACGATGGGCAACTGATCGGGTTCGTCAACGTGGCGTGGGACGGAGGTGTTCACGCCTTTCTCCTCGACACCAAGGTGTCGAGTGCCTATCAGCGGCACGGGATCGGCATCGAACTCGTGCGGAGGGCGGGCATTCAGGCCAAGGCCGCCGGTTGCGAATGGCTGCACGTCGACTTCGAAGAGCGCCTGGCCCTTCTACTTCGCCGGATGCGGATTCCGTCCGACCATGGCGGGCCTGATACACCTTCCATCCATCTCCCCGCTGTCCCGGTGAGCATGCCGTCGCATTGAACGCTCGACGGGCGAATCATTCGACCATCTAGGCCCGCCCCGAAACGTTGCCGAGGTGCCGGGCCGGGTGTCCCTGAGCTTCGAGATGGCGCACCATCTCGACGGCGACGGTGTACTTGCCCGTGCCCGGAAATCCGAGCAACAGGAAGATCGTCGCCACGGGTAACTCTAGGGCACACCCGCTCTCTCACGCCCATACCCGACAGCGGCAACTGGGACACCATGAATCCACTTGGATGGCCGTCGTCATACGCTCGTCTCTACTCTACGTTGAGGCGACCCAATCCAGTTGTGACCGACGAGCCATGCGGAGATTGACGCCCGCAGGACGCTGGTGGCCACACGTTCCTGAGTCGCTGGGCAGGAAACACCTACTTCGCCTCCTCTACTCATTCAACAGGTGTCCTCAGCGCTTGTGCGCAATATGTGTAAGGCCCATTTTATGTGGTTATATCCCGTATGTATAGAGAGCCTGTGTGTGCAATGTATGGTATTCGAAAAGGTTGCGAACAACGTTGTATCCTCTTCAGGCCACGAGGCATATTTTCCCAGGTGAAGCCAATTTTGGCGCCAGCTATTGCCATCCGAGGTTCAGAGGTTTACTCTGATCGTCTGCGAAACGCTTTCGCGGAAAGGAGGGTAGTAAAGTGAGCAGCAATTTGACGGAGATTTTCCGGGGCGGGCGCCTTCCTCCGCCCGGGCTGCAAGGTGACTACACCGGGTCGTGCGTCGTCTGTGGGTACCGCACCGATTCAGGACTTGTGTTCGAAGGGGAGGGCGAGTTCCTCATCGCCGCCATGATGCGCCTAGGGCTGCCGGAGTTCGATGCGCACGCCATGATCGAGCAGGAATACAACTGCTCCCCCAGGCAACGTCCCTTCGGGGATCTCGGTCGGTCAAGCTCGGGCTTCAAATATGTCGGCCGCGCGCCGACCAAGCTGGATTCGAGGTGGGTCCATTTCCGCACGTACCCCTGTTTCTGGGACCGGACATCGACGCTCACGGGCGTCTTGTGCTGCACGGCAACCAGCCGAACGGGTGCATCGTATGCTCAGCATGCACTCATTCCGCCATAGGGCTGCTAGGCGATCTGGATTTCCATGAACGAATTCTCACGGGAATCGGTGTGACCGAGGCAGAAGTCATTTTACGACCGAGATTCTCCGAGCGGGAGTCTTTACGCTGGTCAGTCGTCGTCGGCGCCGGAACTGCCCACCAGCAGGAAGAGATTCCCATCCCGCTGGGATTGGCGCTGTGACGAGGCGCTGAACAGCTTCAGCCAGTTTCCCGGGCCGCCCGTGGAGGAGGACCATCTCGCCTACCGTCCTCCTTGGCTGGATGTCTAGCGGTCCACCTTCCTCTGAGCAGGGCAGCGCCCCAGAGTGGACGGATTTCCGTGACCGGGCGATCCGCTTCCCAACATGAAAGAGCGAACCCCATGGACGATGGTCGTTGGCTCCGCCGACATCGGAGCCTGGGCCGAGCGCATCAAGGCCTCCCTCGCCCGGACCGTCGAGGCGTTCATCGACACGGGTCAACTCCTCATCGATTGCAAGGTGGCGGTCTCGGGCACGGCCAGTTCCAAGAGGCGGTCCGCAGGGCGGGGATGAGCCCTCAGACGGCCCGCATGTTCATGTCCGTGGCCCAGCACCCGGTCGTGGGAAACGTCGGCAATGCCAGCCTTTTGCCCGGGGGCGACTACACGGCGTTGTCCCTGCTGGCCAGCGTGGAGCCCAAGCAACTGCTCGCCGCCATGAAGAGAGGTGCGGTCCGGTCGGACATGAGCCGGGCCGAGGTGAAGGCGTTCGTGGGTCGTTCGAGGGTGAAGCTCGTGAACCCTTCCGTGCCCGAGGGCACGTTCCCCACCATAGCCATCGACCCGCCGTGGCCGTACGAGAACCAAGCGTCCCGTGGTGCCGCCAACAATCACTATCCGCCGCTGACACTGGACGAGTTGGCCGACCTTGAGATCCCCGCCGCCAGGAACGCTCACCTCTACCTGTGGGTGACCAATGCGTTCCTGGGACCGGGGCTGGAACTGCTCGACGCATGGGGCTTCACGTACAGGAACGTGCTCACGTGGTGCAAGCCGCACATTGGGCCTGGAAACTACTTTCGCAATTTGACTGAGCAGGTGCTGTTCGCCACCCGGGGCAAGCTGGCCCTCAGACGAAACGACGTGGGTACCTGGTTCAAGGCAAACCGGGGAAAGCGTCACAGCACGAAGCCCAAAGAGTTCTACCAGTTGGTCGAGCGATGCTCACCCGGGCCGTACTTGGACAGGATGTTCGCCCGGCGGCAGCGGGCGGGGTGGTCGGTGTTCGGGAACGAAGTGTGAAGTAACGGCTTCTTGGTCTAGGAGCGACCGATCTCCTCCAGCAGAGCGTGTTCAAGCATCTTGGTGAGCAGTTCCCGGCATTCCTGCTCTTACTGCTCTCGATCCTCCCGAAGCGCCCGGTACGTGGGCTCGACGCCGACGACGAAGAAGATGTCGGCTGCCTGGTCGGGAGTCAACTCGTAGCGGCAGCCACCCAAACGTCAAGGAGGTGGGTCGCTACAGCCTTGGCGAGAGTCGCCAGGTGGGGTCGATGACCGTCCTCGCTGGACCAGTTTTGCGGATTGGCCGTAACTCGCTTCTGGCGGCGATCCACCCACATCTCAATGTGCCTTCGCAACACTGCTCTCACCGTTCTGAAACCGCAGGATGCTGGAGGCCCTCCTCATCTTCGGGAATTCGCAACAGTTCAAGTGCGTGGATCGCTTCTTCGATTCGAGGGTCCGGGTCGGCGCCAAGAAGCTCGAACAGTTGTTCCTCGATGATCGGTCGGGACAGCCAAGCACGCAGAGGAACGGCGAACCACGAGGCCACCAGCCCTCCTAGCCTCTCATCACGAGCCGCTTGGTACCACTGGGAGCGTGACCTCACAAGTGGGCGCATCCTGATGAGCTTGGAAGATGGCGAGCTGCGTGTTCAGGGGGCATCTCATCCCAGACGCTGAGCCACGGAACGATGTCCCAAGTTGCAGCCGCCACGCCACAAAGGATTTCATTCCCGTCCAGATCACCCGATGGGTCCTCGGAGAGGGTCTTTCTGTAGATGGCATCGAAGAACTCCTCGACGGCGTCTCGCTCGGCCGGAGCCCGCTGTTGCCATTCGGCGCCTCGGAGATGGCTCAGGACCCGCCCGGCGTGAACGTGAAGGTGCCCTTCGCCCAGGAGGCGGGCAATACGGGGAAAGAGATGCCGCAAGATCAAAGCGTAGGGAGTCCAGCGGACCTCTATCTCATCGAGTAGCTCACGATCGAGTCGTATGGCACCTCGTCTGCCGGGAGGACAAGCTCCTCCCACCCGTTCGGCCAACAGTACGTGCACCCATCGATGTCCGAAGGAATCTCCACCTGCCTGAACACCTCGTCGAGACGATCAAGGGCGTCGGCTAGATTCTGGCGCTCAGTCTCGCCCACACACACGATCCTCTCACCATCAGGACCACGGGCAAACAGAACCTGGGCGTCACCTAGACGGGACGAGCTGACACCCGCCGAGCGGCGTGCCAACGACTCCCATCGTGCCGGGAGCCATACTGTGCGGATGCTCTTCATCGAGTACGACTGGAGGGACGACGGCGAGATCGAGCTGGTCGGCCTGATCAATGCTGTCGAAGAGGATAGCCAGGACCCCGACGGGGAAGCGTGGCTCGGCATGGCGGAGGACCCACGAGGACGGCGGCATGGGGTGCGTCGGTGTGCCCCTGACGATCTCACGACCATGGAGGAAACCGAGGACCCCGAGGAGCTTCGGCGCATTGTCGAGCGCATCATCCTGGCTGACCGGGCAACCAAGGAACGGGTGCCCTCGTGAGCACGAGCCGATCGCAGCTCTACCGTTCGCCAGGGACCTGGGCAACATCGAGGCTGTCGAGCACGGGTACAAGCGTGGGGGCCTCTCGGGAGCAGCAGGCGGTCTCGCCGAGCGCCAGGCACGACGGGTCATCTACCGGGAGGGCAACCGCCAGATCAACCATTTCGTCCGGGCTATCGGTTTGGGTCCGAGGCGCCGCTAAGGGCTCGATGGCTCCTCGGTTCGCTGAGAGACGATCAGCTCTCGAATCTCTGCGAGCTGCGTCTTCAACTCCGCCGTCTCCGCTGAGTGCGGCTCTTGAACGAAGTACGAGGCGATCGTCGCCGTGAGTGCCCCAACCAGTCCGATGCCGGTGAACATGAGGCCCGTGGCGACCCACTTCCCCCCGCCGGTCATCGGGACCTTGTCGCCGTAGCCGACCGTCGTGACGGTGACCACGGCCCACCAGATGGCGTCCCCGAGTTGTGAATGGCTTGGGTCCGACCGAGTGCTGCTCGAATACCAGCTCAAGCCCGGCACCGGCGAAGACGACCGCACCCACAACCAGGAACACGAAGTGCAGGCCGTGGTGGGTGAACAGGTGCCGGGCTCGGCGAAGGCCGCTCAAAAGCACGAGTACGACTCGGTCGAGACGGATTAGTCGGAGGAGTCGGGCAAGCCGGAGGGGTCGCAGGATGGGCGCTGCCACCATGGCCAGGTCCAAGAGGTGGTGGCGAACGAAATGCAGCGATCGACAGCGACCCACAGCTTCACGGCGTACTCGACCCCGAACGCCGCCCAGATGAGTAGTCGACGGTGGCAAACGTGGCCGCCACCCAGCCGTGGAGTTCGGTGACCAAGGGCACCACCAGCACGGGGAGCCACACCAAGGCCAGTGCCGTCATCACTGGATCGATTCGGGCAGAGACACGTGTCAGGCGTTCTTCTTGAGTCTGCGTGTCGGTCGTCACGACGACGAAGGATATTCGTCCCGATCACGGCGACCACTCACCGTCTAGCAGCGAACGGACGGGGGGTTCGAACGGTCCCATCGAGCCCAGCGCTGACCCACCCCGTGGGCGCCGGTCGCAAAGGCCGCTTACGCTGACACGCAGCGCAGCGCAAAAGCAACGAAGGGACGACGTGGGGTTCTTCTCAAGGTTGTTGGTTCCGAGATCAGCACGGAGGGCCGTTCACCCGGTGCGCTCGGCAAGGCGTGCGGTCACGCCAAAGTCGGTGAAGCGCATCAGGCGAGCAGCCCACCCGGTCAGCAATGCCATCTACGGCATCGAGCGGTCGCTCACCACCAAACCCCGATCACGAACCCGGCGGCCGGTCTGGCACCCGGAACCTGCACAATCAACCACCGAACCGAGGCGGCGGCCGCTCGGTGCCGACGTACGACCTAGTACTGCACAGGCGCCCTCACGTCGGCGTGAAACTGGTCGAGCACGACGCCGCCCCCACGGTTACATCCACGGCCACCGTGTAGTCAGCCGTGGGCGTTCCGATGTCGAAGACCACCGTTGCGTTACCGTTCGCATCGGTCGCCCCACCAAAGGTCGAGGTCGTCGTCTTGTAGTGGGCGCTCACCGACACCGGCGTATTGGCCACATTCGAGGCGATCGAGACGCTCACGTCCCCGCCATCGGGGGGCGTGGAGTTCGACATCGACGCCGAGCAGGATGGTGTGGAGGTCACAGGTGGCGATGTTGGGGTGGGAGGTGGTGCTACGGCCGACCCGAAGAAAAGTGAAGTCCCGTAGTTGAAGACCCCGCCGTCGGATGCCACGAACCGATAGCCGGTCCCCGAGCTGTTGGACTCCATGCCGACGATCGGCTGGTTCAGGTGGATGGCACCGGTCGATCCAGGAAGGGGGCACCGAAGCTGAAGATGCCGCCGTCGCTGGCCACGAGCCAGTAGCCGGTCCCACCCAAGTTGGCCGACATGCCGACCACGGGCCGATTGAGCGGCATCCCTCCCATGAGCCCAAGAAGGGAGCACCGAAGGCAAAGATGCCGCCGTCAGAGGCCACGAGCCAATACCCGGCGCCACCAGGTGCGGGGGCCATCCCGACCACGGGGCGGTTGAGGGTCATCGAACCCGTCGACCCGGCGAAGGGAGCGTCGAAGGCGAAGATGCCACCGTCCAGGCTACGAGCCAGTAGCCGCCGGTGGCTGGGTCCACGGCGATGCCCACGATGGGCTTGTTGAGCGGGATGCCGCCCATCGATCCGTGAAACGCTGCGTCCCCGAAGGCGAAGATGCCGCCGTCCGATCCCACGAGGAAGTAGCCACCACCGTCGGGAGTAGCGGCGATGCCCACGATCGGATGGGTCGGTGCTTGGGTCAGGCCAGGGAACGCCGATGCGTCACCACACGCCACGACCTCCCCCTCGTTGTTGGCGACCCAGTAGCCACCGTCGTCAGCGGTCGCTGCAAGCCCCACGACCGTGCCCAAGGCAAGGTGCCGTTGCAGGTGGACCCCGTGTGGGGTTCGGACACTCGGGGTCCGGTGGCGCCAGTCGCCGAGGTCGACATGGCGATCAAAAGGATCGGTGCCAGGACCAGCCCCAGCCCGCCCACCAATGCTGCGGGAAATCGGAGCACGGTTCGCTTCAGCGGCATCGATGGTTCCTTCGTCTGGAGAACAGTTCGGACCTTAGCCCGGACGTGGAATCCATGACGGGTGTCCTCGGTGCAGAGGGCAAGCCGTCTCATTCAGAGCTTCCCGAGGTTGTTACGAACACCCTTTGCAAAACGACGCCTACGAAGACGCCGGGCGAGGAATACAACTTGACCGCCTCGATTCGCAGCACCGGAGTAGTTTGGCCTGGTGGAGCGCCATCTCGATTGGCCCGGCTGCATCAACGCACGGGACCTCGGTGGCCTTAGGACAGCGGACGGACGAGAAACGACCTGGGGTGCCGTTGTGCGTTCCGACAATCCCGCCTATTTGACCGCCGAAGGCTGGACTGCACTTCATGACTACGGCATCCGCTCAATCGCCGCCCTGCGGACACTCGGTGCCGATGACGACGAGCCCGATAGCCAGATGGTGCCCGCTGACGTTCGCATCGAACGGGTCGTGGTTGAGGACGGGACCGATCCGGAGTTTGTCGAGCGGTGCATCGACACGGGTCTTTGGTGCACGCCAATCTACTTTGGCGAGATGCTCGACCGCTGGCCCGAACGGTGTGCCGCTGCAGTGAGTGCGGTAGCGCAGGCTCCGCCCGGTGGCGTCGTCATCTCCTGCGGACAAGGTTGCGACCGGACGGGCCTCGTGGCGTTCTTTCTCCTGGCAATCGTGGGCGTCTCGGCTGAGGACATTGCCCACGACTGGACTCTGAGCGTCGACCGCCTGCGAAGTCGGGACACCACCTTTGAGGGAGTGTTGCAAGGGGTGCTCGACCGAGAGCGCACGTCGGTGGCCGACTCAATCGAGCGCATTCTCAACTCGTTCGACATCCCAAGTCGCCTCATCGCCGGTGGCCTTCCGGTCACAGACTTGAAGGCGATCAAGCATAAACTGCTCGCTCCTGGGCTCGGATGACATCCCGAAATGACCTGAGGCGGTCCGGGCGAACCAGCTTCAGTTCCGTTGATGATCGCACCACCCTTGGGTGGAATGGGCTGGGCGCTTGCACCCTGATCGGCTGCCCGTGCGAGATGGCGGCTGCAAAGGCTTCGATGGTCTCCGACGAGATCGGCATGTCGGCATCGGCGAAATGAGCGGTGAGGGTGGCGGCGATTTGGGTCTCGTCGTCCCCCTCGGAGTAGATAGCGGAGACGTCGGACAGAACGCCCCGCACCGTTGCGCCACGGTTCGCCAGCCCTTGCCGGGCTCGGTCCTTCATGGCCTTCTCGATCGGGCCGAAGTCGAAGTTGCCGGTCATGGTCGCACCACCTTTCGCCCGTCAAGGTACCGAAAGGCTGTGACGCTGCCGGGACGGTCAGGGCGAGCAGACAGCCGTAGAGGTCATCGCCAAGGCTCTGGGGTGCCGAGGAAGAGTGCGTACCGGTGCCTCGACATCACCGGGCCTCCATCTGGGCCGGTTAGCTTCATATTCACCCCGGGTGCTAGCCACATTGTCGAGCGGCCGACCGGTCCCTAGCGTCTCCTACGTGGACTGGCTCGATCTCCCCATCGTCTCTGGAGACCCCTTCGTTCCCGTCCGTCCGTGCCGAGCCCTATCTAGGAGCAACGCCTGGCTCTTCCAGCCCCACTCGGTCGGAGGCGGAATCTGGTGTCGGGTCCCCGGTCACTGGACCACTGTCGAAGGGTTGGCCGTGCCCTATCCGGTGGTGTGGCACGAGTACACCTGGATCGTCTGGGAGGAAGACGGGCCGAACTACCGACTCCGCATCGGGATGGGCGCCGCCCCTGGCACTCCCACTGGGCTCATCGAGACGATCGATGGCGAGTGGTCGACCAGTGCCATGAGCCGCTGACACTTCCGCATTCTGCGGGGGATGCAGGGGTTGCTGAGGTCTCTACCGCTCGATCTCTGGCTGACTTTCCTGATCTCCTGGGCATGTGGCCGAAAGCCCGTGCGGACCGGGCCAGGACAAGTCCCGCAACCCTCGCTACCCCCGCAACTGGCTTCAACTTGACGGTCGCAGTGAGCAGATTCCCCATTTTCAGCTTTGATCTCGTAGGATTCTCCACGCCAACTCGGGCATGCGGGTGCCCCGGCGGGAGGAAGGCGAGATGAGCAGGCTTGGTACCGAAGAGAGCAGTGTCCCGCCTTCCGTATCGTGGTTCAGGCAGCCTGCAAGTCGCCGCCCTGCCACGCACTCGTACCGGATGGCAACTCGAAAGATCGTGCGGGTCTACGTGTGCATGCTCCTGGTCGGACTCGGTTTTCTGGCACTAGGAGTAGTCGACCTCGCAACCGCAGTGCAGTCATCGTCAAGTCAGGGCGTTAACTACGCATACGGGTGCTTCGCCATTTTGGCAGGAATCGCCCTTACGTCCTTCGGCGGGCTACTTCTTCGCTTCCGAGTCGTCGCTGACTCACATCTTTTGACGACTCATAACGTGAAAGGTGGCACCCGCAAAGCTCGCAAGGAGGACATTGCAGCCATCGACCTCGGAGTGAAGCTGTGGGGAACTTTGACTCGTCCGGTCTCTGTTCGTGTCCCTTACGCTCGGCTCAACGACGGCTCGGGGTTTTGGCTTGATCCCCTTGTCGGGACTGCCGCCATGTGGCCACCCCGGCCCGAGCAGCTTGCCATCCTCAGCGAGCTTCGTGCCCTCCTGGGAGTTGGAGGCGAAGTCATCTCTAGTGCCTCGGCCGACCGCTAGCTCCGCCGAAGTATCGCTCCGGGACTAGTTCCTACTTGGGCCTTCATCCGAAACTCGAACCCCTCGATGAATACTCCGGGGCGCTCAGGAGCACCCGACTCTTCGGCACCGGACCAATAGGCCACGATGCCGGTGGAGCCGCCTGCGGACCGTGGATATTGATCCTCATGGTCGGGTTCGTAGCTCTGGCGGCAGGGACGTTCTGAGCCGTTGCTCATCTGCGAGCAAGGTACCGTCGCTGCCCTCCGACCGGCCCTGTGGGGCACCATAGTTGCCATGGAGCAAGCTGAAGACGAGCAGAGGATCACGCTGGAGGAGGGGTACTTGGCCACCTACCTCTTCATCCGGCAGTTCTACGAGCGTGACGCCCGCAAGCCCGAGTCCCCCCCTGACACGCAACCTTCTCTACGGTGTCA
Organism: uncultured Acidimicrobiaceae bacterium; assembly: GCA_963794215.1. Classification (GTDB taxonomy): domain Bacteria; phylum Actinomycetota; class Acidimicrobiia; order Acidimicrobiales; family RAAP-2; genus DATKRB01. The sequence continues at coordinate 278,690 of CAWCCQ010000002.1, forward strand.
GCGTTCACACCGGCCGTGCCGACCAGTCTGCGATGTAGCTCCGAAGTCCAGTCGTGCCACCCCGCCCGTTGGTCGGCTAGGTGAGCATCCCTACGTGCCTCACGAAGGCGACAGTATTCGACGCCTTGTTGTCCACGCCTGGCCGGAGGATGCCCTTCCCGTGCTCCGAGAACCAGCCTTTGACATCCATGTCCGAGACCTTTGCAGCAAGAACCGTGGGCCAATTTACTGCGAGTGACTCTTCGGCCTCATCCTTGAAGGGCACCGGGTAGCGCACCAACCAGTTCAAACCGATGAATCCTCGACCCGTGGAGTACGGCCAGCCTGGCACAAGGAATCGTAACGATTCGCAGCGCTATCCAGAAGGACGCCACCAGCCCACTCCTACGTGCCTCGGCTTCGTAAGCATCTATGAGGGCCTTACCAATGAGAGTCTCAGTGCGAAGCTTCCCAGACTCGTACTCCGTAGATAGGTGCTCCGCCTCGCCCCAGGAGATCGCTGCTCGCATTGGCAGGCCGAGCGAACATGCCGATGCCAGCAGAAGCGTACCCCTCGAGTTACATCGAGGCACTCGCTGGGGTGACCGGTGTCGGTCCACATCACCACGCTGTCGGATATGAGTCGCATATCACGAGGAGGCCCAGACTTGGGTTAGGCCTCCGGCGGTGGCGGACACCGCAACCCTCTCGATGATCGTGCGATAGAGATGCGTCATCAGAGGAAGTGACGACGACCGCACTAGGTCTCGAAATCCAAGGATGTCAGCGAATGCAAGAAATCGATGGAGGTCTCCAGGTTCAGAGTCATCGGCGCTCGAATACTACCGAGGAGACCATTCGAACGATCTTGCAAAGGTGGGTTCCAGGCACATGTTCACGTCCACATATATGCTGTCGCACATGAAGAATTGTCGCATTGCCTCCGCCCCAGCTCCGTCCGGCGACCACCAACCCGGCGGTCTTTAGGGCACCGATCAGCTCGCTGTAGCGGTCCGGTCCGACGCCCACTTGGTCTCGTAGCCGACCGTTGCTCAACCGGTTGCCGTCGGCAGGGGAGGGCCAGAACGATGGCAGCATCGGCCGGATCGAGTTTGACCCATCAGTCATCGTCGCTTATCCGCCTCTCCCGTTGGCATGACGCTTCACCCATGAAGCGACCGCCCGCCCTTCAATTGCCTCGGAAAAATCGGCCGTTTCGAAATACGTTGACACTGTGTCGGCCTCCAGGCGGTAGTCTTGCAAAAAGCGGGTCAGAGTCCGAACGACGACCTCATCGTTGCCGACGAAGCGTTGATTGCCGGTCCGCCGTTCGCAAGCTGTGACTATCAAACGTTGCTTTGCTCTCGTGAGTGAGACGTAAAGCAGGCGCCTGGCCTCATCCTCTTCGAGGGCAGACACGTCCCCCGGGATGACCTCGTCCTCGGCCTGGAGAACGATCACCAACTCGGAACTCAGTCCCTTCGCCCCGTGCATGGTTGTGACCGTCACACTTCCCGGGACCTTGGCAGGCTTTGTATCTCCGAGCGCCGTCATGGCTCCAATGACAGCACCTAGGTAGTCCCGGTCGAAAACATCTTGTTCGGGCAGGCCCTCGAACTCTGCGAGCAATGGCTCAAGTATCCGGTCCAGTTCCTGACGCTTATCATTGGAAACTCCAATGGTGTCGAATGTGCGCTCGACCAGTCTTTGAATGCTTCATCGGCTGCTGGGCGTAGTAACTGCGCCATCCGGAGGATTCCGTCGACCTCATTCAGCAAGCCTCGAAGCCCACTGCCTCCGAAAGAAGCCGGGCTCAGTCGAAATATCTCAATCGCTTCGAGAAATCCAACTCCATTCTCAAGGGCAATACGCCACAGCGTTCCCGATTCGAGTTGCGCCAATACTGTTGGGTCTCAGCTCAAGCAGGGCTCGCACAGATAGGTCATCCGTCGGGCCTCCCAGTGCGACGCTCGATGCAAGGACGAGGAACTCGAACACCTGCTCGATTTCTGGATCGGGGCCTGCACCGAGCCTCGGCTGATAGACGGCAACCCCAAGTCCGGTGAGCATCTCGTCGAGTTGTTTGGAAAGTTTGCCGCTTTTATCGGATTTCAGAAGGATGAGGACCTCGTGGGGTTCTGTACCCTCGTCCATCTCCTTTGTGATGAGTGATGCGATTCGCTCCGCTTCTTCAAGTGATTGATCCAAGCGGAGTAGGTGGACGTCAGCTTTCCAATCCGTTGCGGATGTTAGCGTCTTCGGTATGCGGGCGGCTTCTTGACCAATTAGCCAGTTGGCAATGTCGACTATGGCCGGGCCACACCTAAGGCATTCTTCTAGCGTCTGTTGGAGGGCATCTGGATAGTCATCTAGGAAGTTCCGAATGCCTGCAGGGTGGGCCTTACGAAAGGAATAGATGGATTTGTCGTCGAGCTCTGGTTCAAAGTACTTCAGCTTTCGACTTCCTCCACAATAGTTCGATAGTTTTCAGATCGTAACTTCTAAGTCCCTGGTACTCGTCCACTAGGAGAATCGACCCCTCGGCAATAGGGTCAACGTTGGGACGGCTTCGCACCTGAAGCAGAAGCTGATACACGAGTTCCGAACGAAGTGTGTAGCGGTAGACACGACGATGCCGACGCCATGCTGCCAGGAACTCCGGATCCGGGTACCCCTCTTCCCAGCCGTCATTGTCAATCGACAACGTATCCCAGTCATCCGCCAAAAATTGGAGACTCTCGATAACCTGGCGGGTCGTTCGCCCTAGGTAAGTGGCCAACTCCTCGACCACGACATGATCTTTCTTCCCAGTTACCGACTACCCGGACGGGTTCCTGAATACTCGCAGCGTCTGCCTTCAGCAGAGAACTCAGCGCGAAGGAGTGAAGAGTCGAAACTCAAAGGACGCTCGCCGTTCTCCCCAAGTCGCTCAATCAGGCGACTTCGCATCTCGGCAGCGGCAGCCCGGGTAAAAGTCAAGGCAAGAATGCGCCCCGGGGGTACGCCCTCGACTGCTATGAGGTACTCGATTCGTCGGACAAGCACGAAGGTCTTGCCAGTTCCGGGACCGGCGAGGAGCACCGTGTGCCCACGAGGTCCGCCAGCGACCTGAGCCTGGGCGGGACGGAGGCCATATTCCCAAGACATAATCTCTTACCGTAGTAGGAGAAGCAAGCAAGGTTGGGATAGGAACAGCGTCCCCAAGTTGAGGACGAACTTGCAATCTAAGAACGCAACGGAGTACTCCTTGCGGAAGCAGGCGTGATCCGCCCAGAGATTCAGGACCGCCCCGCCATTCCACCATCCCCGCCTCGTCGTCAGACGGAGGCTCTCGTACCACCGCCACGGGGCGGTGGGCATGGAGAGTGCAGTGCATGCTCACCGACCCGAGCAGCATCCCGGAGAACTCCCCGTGGCCCCGACTCCCGAGGACGAGCAGGTCCGCCGCCTGGGACGCCCTCTCCAACACCGGAGCGGGATGGCCCTCAGCGATGAGCGAACCGACGACGAGGCTTGGGTGAAACTCTCGCAGCTTCCCGAGCGCATCTTCGAAGATGCTCCGAGCGCCGTCTGATCGGTGATAACCCTGAGGGAGCGGCGCCCCGTCCCATCCGAAACTCGGCCATTCCCAGGTCGTCACCACGACGAGGGTGGACCCGGTCAGCTCAGCCTGTCGGGCAGCCCAGTTGAGTGCGGCGAGCGAGGAGGGAGAGCCGTCGAGCCCCACGAGGATCTCGTGGGTGGGGTCTGCGGTTGTGCTCATGCCTTCTCCCCTATCCGAGATCCTCCGGGTCCTGCTGCAAGCTAACCAATGCCGGTCATCGAGGTCGGTTGATGGCTTGGTCGCTGCGCCCGGGCTCTCAGGGCCTCCGGATGGGCCCGTGTTGCCCCGAGCTGTCGGCGGGACTACGCACTCGCCGCTAGATATTCACCTCCCCGGTGTACACGAGCCATTTGATGGGTCGACCGGGCGTGCTCTCGATCTCCTCCCGTGCGAGCCCGAGACGAATCAGATGGGCTCGTGCGTCCTTCAGCTTCATCGCAGAGGTGTGGCCGGCGAACACGTTCCGCTGGTCCACACCCGTCAACCGTCCAGCACTTCGCAGAGCATCGAGCAGTCGCTCTGCTGTGGCATCGCTGATGGCGGCACCAAAGATGTAGGCCGCCGAGTCTCGGCAGTACCGCCATACCGCTAGCGCTGCCTCCAAGTGGTCGACATCGATCACGTCTGAGCCGTCGAGCAAGGCATAGAGGAGACCGAGTCGGAGGACCTGGGCATCGTCTCGGGCCACGAGGAAACCGAGCAGTCCGTCAGGACTGTCCACGGCTCGGGCCTGGTAACCCTCGGACCACCGGCGTCCCGCTGCCTCGGAGTACGTCACCGACTCGATGTCAGCGGCCACGATGGAGGCCTCACTTACCGTCTTGCCGAGTCTCTCGACGTCACTCGTCGGCGTGTTGCCGCCGAAGGGCAGCACCTTGGACCGCTTCGTGGCCACGAGCGGAACTCGGTTCATGAGCCCGCCTCCGACCTCGGCTGTCGTGAGGACGGACCGCAGCTCAGAGGCCGTAATGTGCGCCATGAGTGCGATGTGGGTGTCCTTCACCACCATCTGCCCACGGCGGACTGAGCGGTGCTCCAGCCGTCCGCCGTCCCAGGCCTGACGGAGCAGCGGGGCGAAGTTGCCCGACCCCTTCGTCGTGCGCAGGATGCGCACAAACTCGCTCTCCAGCATCAGCAGGCGCCGATCGTCGGGACTGACGAAGGCATCCATGAACGCTTCTCCCGACACGAAACCGGACTTACGACGATCCTCGACGTACTCCTCGTCGGCGAGAGTCATCACTCGGCGCACTTCGGCGTCGGTCGTGCCCTTGCGCCCCTTGGACGTATCCCCTACCAGGGCTGCAAAGAGGTTGGCGCCATGCCTCGTCCCGCCACCGTGTGTGTGGGGACCACGACCCACGAGGCACCCGAAGTCCACCAAGAACGAGACCAGGAGGCCAGCCGGGTCGGCCTCCGTGTGTGGCTCCAAGGTGCCCACGAAGTCGCCTGCCAGGCCGTACAGGGCGTGGCCACGGTCAAGTGTGGGAAACGGCGCTGAAAGCGCACTAAGCCCCGAAAGCTCTCTGACCAGCCTCTCCGTCATAGCGCACCATGCGCACCATCAAGCGCACAAAGGTCACTGAGCTGCGCAGAGTGCTGACGAAGGAGCCGGGCTTCCAGTTCGGGGATGTCTACCATCGCTGGCCTCCTCGCCCAATCCCGTCACTTTGACGGCTATCGGACTCCATCTCGGGCCAGCATGGTGGTCATCCGTGGTGGCGGACGCTCCCCGAGCGCACCCACTTTAACGGGCGGGCTCCCAGTCGTGACGCCATCTTCCGTAGAGCATTTGCGCACTTGGGCGGGCATATGGTCCGGTCCGCAGGGGTCAACCGGCGGGTTGGACGAGGCCCATAGCGACTGGCTCCCTGGACCACTCCCTGCCCGCAGACCGTGCAGCCGCACCCGGTCGGCCACCCTTCGAGGCATTCTTCATCACGGGCGTCGGGTGATGACGGCGATAGGACCGGGTCCTGGTGGACCTCTCCCAGCTTCCGAGAACTCGTAAGCCGTACCCCGGGCATCGGAACTATCACTCGGACGGCGGGCCATCCACGTCGTCACCACGACCACAGCATGGGAGGACGGCGCCTGGCATCGAGGTCGGGCCCCCAGCTCCCAAAGGACACGGTCCTGGGCTCTCGGAGCCGCCAGAACGCCTGTGAGGCCCCGTGAGTCCGGCTGAAATCCTTCGGGGGAGGCGCCTCCTCCCCGGGCTCGCCGCAAGGCCGCTCAGGTTATGCGAGAGCTGCGTCTGGTCTCGGGCGGCGCCAGCGCCCGTGGAGCGCCCAACACGCCGAACGGGGACGGAGAACGGCTCAAAAGATACCCTTCACCAGGAACGTTGCTCCGGGGGAGAGACTCGAACTCTCAACCTAGCGGTTAACAGCCGCTTGCTCTGCCATTGAGCTACCCCGGAAAGTACCGGCCAAGGCCCGCCCGACGATAGCAGCAGGTCCGTTGCCTGCGACCCGTTCTCAAGCTTCTTCGAGGTAGTCGCGCAAAAGGTACGCCGCATCGGGCCGGCGGAGCTTGGCCAGGGTCTTGGACTCGATCTGGCGCACCCGCTCGCGGGTCACCCCAAATTCCTTCCCGACTTCCTCCAGGGTCCTGATCTTGCCGTCCTCGAGTCCGAAGCGCAGACGGACGACGTCCTGCTCGCGCGGCGAGAGGTGGGCCAACGCCTCTTTCACTGCCTGGTCGAGCATGGCGCGGGTGGCCGCATCGTCGGGGACGACGGCCGCTCGGTCCTCGATCAAATCCGACAGGCTGAAGTCGTCCTCCTCGCCCACCGGCTGCTCGAGGGAGATCGTGTCCTGGTTGATGCGTTGGATCTCGCGCACCCGCTCGATGGGGAACTCGACCCGTTGGGCCACCTCTTCGGCGGTCGGCTCACGGCCCAGCTCCTGGAGCAGCTGTCGTTGGGCCCACACCACTTTGTTGATCGTCTCGACCATGTGCACCGGAATCCGGATCGTGCGCGCCTGGTCGGCGATCGCCCGGGTGATCGCCTGTCGAATCCACCAGGTGGCATAGGTGGAGAATTTGAAGCCCTTGGTGTAGTCAAACTTGTCGACCGCCCGCATGAGCCCGAGGTTGCCCTCTTGAATGAGGTCCAAGAAGGCCAAACCGCGGTTGCGGTACCGCTTGGCGATGGACACCACCAGGCGCAGGTTGGCCTCGATGAGCACCTCTTTGGCCTGTTGCCCCTTGCGGACCTGGCGCCGGTCACGGACCTCTTCGTCGTTGGTGAGCAGCTCGAGGGCGGGGCTGCCCTCGGCGCTGGCGAGGGCATTGGCCGCCAGTCGGGCCGCCGCCTCGTTGCCCTGCTCGATGCGGCGAGCCATCTCTACCTCGAGCTCGGCGCTCAGCAATGCCACCTTGCCGATCTCTTTGAGGTACGTGTGGATCGGATCCTCGGCGGTGCCGCCGAAGTAGTCCGATCCCCCGCTAGAGGGTGCGGACCGGGTCTTGGCCCGAGGCGACGGCGCGGCGGCCGGCTTGGCTGACTTCGCGCTGGTGGTACCGGTTGCTGCCGCCACGGACCGTCGGGTCGGCCGGCCTTGGGTCGTGTCCGCCCCGACCGTCGTGGTCGACGCCGCGCTGGCGGAGAGGTCCTCAGAGGTGGTCAGGGCATCCGCGTCGATCGAGGCGCTGATCAACGCGTCCGCCGTGGAACCGTCGCCGGCAAGCAGTGGCGCTTCGTCGGGATCGGTCGACACGTCGTCGATCAGCGTGATCCCCTCACCGCGCACGGTGGAGAGCAGCGACTCGAGGGCATCGGGCGTCAGCTCGACGGCGTGCAGCGCTTCAACGAGCTCGCCTTGGGTGAGTTGACCTCGCCGTCGGCCCACCGCCAGCAAGTCCGCCAACTCCGCGGGATAGACGGCTTCGGCTAGCGGGCTCGGGCGTCGCACTGGCGCGATGGTGTTGGCCACGGTCCCGCCGGCGGCCGACACCTTGCTCCCCTGTGGACGCTGCGGAGTCCGCCCGGTCATCGATCCTCCTGCCCGCTGGCGTTGAGCCACGCTAGCAACCGGTCCGACGATTCGCGGCATGTCGCCGGATCGTCCAGGTCGGCGAGCCACCGCTTCACGTTGCCGGTGGCGGACGAGGCGGCTTCGAGCTCGAGTGGGTTCGTACGGGCGCGAGCCTGGAGCAACATGAGCTCGCGGCGGGCAGCTTCGCGCAGGAGCTGGGCGATCACGGCGTCGACGGGGTCCCCAAGTGCTCCGTCGGGAACGAAGGGCTCTTCGACGGTCACTCGCCGCAACAGGTCGGCCACGTCTGGCGCTGAGGCCTCGATCGCCTCGTGCAGGTCCTCGGACTCGGCCAACACGTGAAACGCCCGGCGATGCAGGTCGTCGACGAAGAGCCGCTCGTCGAGCCGAGCGGCCACCGCGTGGGGCTGATGGACCGCCAGGCGCAAGGCCTCGAGCCCGGGACGGTTGGGAGCCGAGCCCCCGCGGCGCGCCGAGCCCTCGACGCGACGCTCGGGGCCCCCGTCGGGGGAGCCGGTGCCCTCGGAGGCGGCGCGCCCGGGTGGCCCGAGGACCTGCTCGTTCCCGGCGGTGGGTCGCTCGGGGCCCCCGGGGCCGTTGTGGCCCCACTGGGAGCCGGTGTCCCGGTGCTTTCTGGCGGCGAGCTCGGCCGCGGCGCCAGCGGCCTCGGCCGTAGCCACCTGCGCTCGGGTTGACTCGAGCCGATCTCGCACCCGGTCGATCTCGAGCCGGCATCGGTCAGCCACCTCCATGACGTACTGGTCGCGGACCAGTTCGTCGGGATGCTCGGCGACCGCCCGCAGCGCGGCGTCGGCCGCTCGGGCCCGACCCTCGGCGCTCGTCATGTCGGCCCGATCCCACACCCGGTGCACCCGGAAGGCCAGGAATGGCCGTGCTTCGGCGACCGCCCGGACGAGTGCGTCGGGATCATTGCGGGCGAGATCACCGGGGTCCGAGCCGGGCGGCAGTGCGGCCACCGCCACATCCACCTCGTGCTTGCGTTCCCACTCGTAGACACGCGAGATGGCCGACTGGCCGGCGCTGTCCGCGTCAAATGCGAGCACGATCCGCCGGCCGAAGTTCCTGAGCAGGGTGAAGTGCTCCTCGGCCAGCGCGGTGCCACAGGTTGCGACCGCGCGGGGCACCCCGGCTTGGAAGAAGCCGATCACGTCGGTGTAGCCCTCGCACACGACGACCTCCCCGCCGGCCACCACATCCTTCTTCGCCCAATTGAGCCCGTAGAGGGTGCGCCGTTTGGAGTAGATGGCCGACTCCTGGGAGTTCTTGTACTTGGGCTCGGCTCGTCCGGCACCGCGCTCCCCCGAGGATCCATTGGGAGGATCCGGCCCCCCAGCGCCACCGGGCGGCCCGAAGGGTCACAGATCGGGAAGATCACCCGGGCTCTGAACGCGTCCTGGTGGCGCCCACGCCGGTTGACGAAACCCAGCCCAGCGTCGGCGAGCACCCGTTCGGAGAGCCCGAGCTGTTTGCTCAGGGCGTCCCATTCGTCGGGCGCCCAGCCCAGCCGGAACTGGCGGACGATAGCCCCGTCGTAGCCCCGCGACCGCAAATAGTCACGGGCGTGGCCGGCATCGGGGGCCGACAGCAGACGCTCGTGATACCAGCACACGGCCCGTTCCATGGCGTCGAGCAGCTCCGTGCGCCGCTTGCGGTCCTGACCGGCCATGGCGTCCTCGTGGAGCGTGACGCCCGCGCGGTCTGCCAGGTTACGGACCGCATCGACGAAGTCGAGGCGGTCGACGGCCCGCACGAAGCTGATGGCGTCCCCCGACGCCTGGCACCCGAAGCAGTAGTAGAAGCCCTCCTCGGCGTTCACGCTGAACGAGGGTGTCTTTTCGGCGTGGAACGGGCATAGGCCCACCCAGCGTCGACCCTGGCGCCGCAGCGCCGAGTGCTCGCCGACCAGTGCGACGATGTCCGTTGCCGCACGCACCTGAGCCACGTCCTCGTCGGGAATGGCCACGGGACTCAGCTCCGGACAGAACCGCTGGTGAGTCGCCCGGTCACGACTGGCGGGCCGCGACCTTCTCGTTCGACGTACCCGAGGCGCCCGACACGTCCCCCCCGGGCCGCTCGACGTAGTGGCCGGCGGCCAATACCGCCTGCGCGCTCGCCAGGCGGGCGACGGGCACCCGGAACGGCGAGCAGCTCACGTAGTCGAGCCCGGCCTCGTAGAAGGTGGCGATCGACTCGGGATCGCCCCCGTGCTCCCCGCAGACCCCGACCTTGAGCCCCGGACGGGTGGTCCGACCACGAATCACGCCCAGCCGCACGAGCTCGCCGACGCCGTCGTGGTCGATGACCTCAAAAGGATTGCGAGGCAGCAGTCCGAGCTCGAGGTACGCCGACATCATGCGGCCCTCCACGTCGTCGCGGCTGAACCCGAAGGTCATCTGGGTGAGGTCGTTCGTGCCGAACGAGAAGAAGTCGGCCGCTTCGGCGATCTCGGCGGCCCGCAGCGCCGCCCGGGGCGTCTCGATCATGGTGCCGATCGTCACCTCCAGCTGGCCCGTCCCTCCGTTGTCTCGGCGGCCGTTTCCTCGCTCGCCGTCGGCGACGCTCCCGCTCTCGCCGGCGGCGCTGCCGAGGGCGGCCGCCACGGCGTCCTCCACCCAGCTGCGGGCCAGGGCCAGCTCCTCGCGGCTGACGGTGAGGGGGATCATGATCTCGACGATGGGATGACCCCCGTCGGCCACGCGGTCGCGGGCTGCCTCCATGAGCGCTCGCACCTGCATCGCGTACAGGCCGGGCTTCAGGACCCCGAGGCGCACGCCTCGAGTCCCGAGCATCGGGTTCGCCTCTTGCCAGGCCTGGGCAGCCTCGAACAGCCGTCGCTCCTCGGCGTTCAGGCCGACAGTGGCCTCCTTGATCGCCAACTCGTGGGTGGAGGGCAGGAACTCGTGGAGCGGCGGGTCCAAGAGGCGCACGGTCACCGGCAGCCCGTCCATCGCCTTGAGGATCTCGACAAAGTCCTCGCGCTGGACCAACCGGAGCTCTTCGAGCGCTGCGGCCTCCTCGGCCGGGTTGTCGGCCAGGATCATCCGGCGAACCACCGGCAGCCGGTCCTCGCCCAAGAACATGTGCTCGGTCCGGCACAGCCCGATCCCCTCGGCGCCGAGCGACCGGGCATTGGCGGCGTCCTCGCCGTTGTCCGCGTTCGCTCGAACCGCCAGGTGGCCCTGGCGAATCTCGTCGGCCCAGGCCAGAACGCTCGCGAACTCTGGCGGGGGGTCGGCCGCGGTCAACGGCACCCGGCCGAGCACCACTTCGCCGGTGGCTCCGTCGATCGAGAGCCAGTCGCCTTCGGCCACGCTCACCTCCCCGACGCTGAAGCCCGAGCCGGCGATCCGCAGCGCCTCGGCCCCGACCACCGCCGGCTTGCCCCAGCCACGCGCCACAACCGCGGCGTGGCTGACCAGTCCCCCGCGGGCCGTGAGGATCCCCTCGGCCGCCAGCATGCCGTGCACGTCCTCGGGCGAGGTCTCACTTCGGACCAGCACCACCTGCTCGCCGCGTGCGGCCGCAGCCGCGGCGTCGTCGGCGGTCAAGTACACCCGGCCGACGGCCGCACCGGGCGACGCTCCCAGCCCCTTGGCGATGACGTCGCGCACACCCGAGGCGAACTGGGGGTGGAGCACCGAATCGAGGTGGTCCTCGGTGATCCGGCTGACCGCTTCGGCCCGGGTCACCCCGAGCTCGGGCTCGTCGACCATGTCGACCGCCATGCGCAGCGCAGCGCGGCCCGTGCGCTTGCCCACTCGGGTTTGGAGCATCCAGAGCTTGCCCTGCTCGATCGTGAACTCGGTGTCGCACATGTCGCGGTAGTGGCGCTCGAGGCGCCCGAAGATGGCGAGGAGCTCGGCGTGCACCGCGGGAAAGATGTCCTTCAAGGCGGACAGCGGCAACGTGTTGCGGATGCCGGCTACCACGTCCTCGCCCTGGGCGTTCACCAAGAAGTCGCCGTACTCCCCCTTTGCGCCCGTGGCCGGGTCGCGGGTGAAGCCGACGCCGGTTCCCGACTGGTCGTCGCGGTTGCCAAACACCATGGCCTGCACGTTGACAGCGGTGCCCAGGTCGTGCGAGATCCGCTCACGATCGCGATAGGCGATGGCCCGCGGCCCATTCCAGCTGCGGAACACCGCCTCGATGGCTCCCCGCAATTGATCTGCTGGATCCTGGGGGAAGGGCTTCCCCGTGTGGCGCTCGACGATCTGTTGGTAGGAGTCCACCAGGTACCGCAACAGCTCGGTGGGCACGTTGGCGTCCGAAGCAGTGCCAGCGAGCTCCTTGGCCGCGTCGAACAGGGAGTCGAACTCTTCGCCGGGGACGTCGAGCACGATCCGCCCGTACATCGCGATGAAGCGCCGGTAGGAGTCGAAGGCGAACCGCTCGTCGCCCGTCTGGCGAGCCAGGCCTTCCACCGAGCGGTCGTTCAGCCCCAGGTTGAGGACGGTGTCCATCATGCCAGGCATGGAGAATTTTGCGCCCGATCGCACCGACACGAGCAAGGGATCGTCGGGGTCACCGATCGTCTTGCCCATTGACGCCTCGAGGCGTCCACGGGCCTCGGCCACCTCGTCGTCCAGGCCCGCTGGCCAGCCGCCGTCCATGTACGCCCGACAGGCGTCGGTCGAGATCGTGAAGCCCGGAGGGACCGGGAGCGCGAGCACCGAGGTCATCTCGGCCAGGTTGGCGCCCTTGCCACCCAAGAGATCCTTCATGTCCATCGGGGGCTTGTCGTGTGCGTGGTCGAAGTCGAAGACGTAGGGCATCGGGCCTCCTGCCCAAGACAGCGGATCGCGGAACGACCAACACTACCGGCCTCGTCGCCGGCCCCGACGACGACTGGCGGCTGGGCACCCGCCCATGGCTAGGGTTTGTCGAATGAGCGGCACGCCGGCGGTCGTCGCCGAAAACCTCGTGAAGGAGTTCAAAGGCAAGGTCCGCGCCCTCGACGGCCTCTCCCTTGAGGCCCACGAAGGAGCGGTGCTGGGCTTGCTGGGGCCCAACGGGGCCGGCAAGACCACGGCCGTGCGCATCTTGTCCACGATCCTGACCCCCGATACGGGGCGGGCAACCATCCTCGGGCACGACGTGGTCAAGGAGGCGTCCACTGTGCGCCGCCTCATCGGGCTCGCCGGCCAATACGCGACGGTCGACGAAAACCTCACGGGCAGCGAGAACCTGCGCATGGTGGGCCGGCTCACCCACCTGCCGGGCCGTCAGGTTCGGGTCCGCGCCGACGAACTGCTCACCCAGTTCGGTCTGGCCGACGCCGCCGGGCGTCCCCTCAAGACCTACTCAGGTGGCATGCGTCGTCGACTGGACGTGGCGGCGGCCCTTGTCGGGCGGCCACCGATCCTCTTCCTCGACGAGCCGACGACGGGACTCGATCCCCAGAGCCGCCAGGACCTGTGGCTGGTCATCGAGGAGTTAGTCGGGGAAGGCGCCACCGTCGTGCTCACCACCCAGTACCTCGAGGAGGCCGACCGGTTGGCCAAGCGGGTCGTGGTTGTCGACCACGGCACGGTCATCGCAGAGGGAACCCCGGCCGAGCTGAAGGCCGATCTCGGACAGACGGTCGTGGAGGTCACGCTGGTCGACGGGGACGCAGCCGAACGTGCCGCGGCGTTGCTGGCCGAGGCGACCGGCACCTCCCCGGTGCGCGACCGCAACATGGTCGAGCTCAACGCCGAGGACGGCCCCCGGATGGGCCTCGAGGTCCTCCGGACGCTCGACCAGCACCAGGTCACAGTCGTCGGGATGACCTTGCGTGAACCGAGCCTCGACGACGTGTTCTTGAGCCTGACCGGCCGCCGCGCCGAGGGCGAGGACTCAGCGGACCACGGGCTCGGGTCGGCACCCGATGCGGGTGGCTCGGACAAGCGCGGCGATGGTCGGGTCACGGCCGGGAGCGTTGTGCGGTGAGCGTCTCGGCTGTCCTCGCCCCCACCCTCCCTTCGCGCCCCGAGCCAACCGGCCATCCGGTGCGGTGGCTGTTCGCCGACGCCATGACCATGACCTGGCGAAATCTGATCGCCCTCACCCGGGTCCCCGAGGCGGTCTTCTTTTCGAGCGTGCAGCCAATCATGTTCGTGCTGCTCTTTCGGTACATCTTCGCTGGCGAGATCCACGTGCCCGGTCCCGGCGGTTACGTGGACTACCTCATGCCGGGAATCTTCGTCCAGACGGTCGCCTTCGGGGCGGTCGGCACCGCCATCGGGCTGTCCGAGGATCTCCAAAAGGGGCTCATCGAGCGGTTCCGGGCCCTGCCCATGGCCCGATCGGCCGTGCTGGCGGGACGGACCACCGCCGACCTCATCCGCAACGTGTTCGTCGTCGCGCTGATGTTCGGCGTGGGCTACCTGGTCGGGTTCCGGATTTACACCAGCGCCTGGTCGGCCCTCGAGGGCGCGCTGGTGCTGCTGCTGTTCAGCTACGCCTTGAGTTGGGGCTTCGCCGCGATCGGGTTGTCTGCGCCGAATAGCGAGACGGCGCAACTGATGAGCTTTCCCATCTTGTTCCCGCTGGCCTTCGCCAGCTCGGCGTTCGTGGAGGTCTCCACGATGCCCAGCTGGCTGCAGGGCTTCGCCACCTACCAACCCTTCAGCGTGACTGTGGACGCCGTCCGCTCGCTCATGGTGGGTGGCCCCTATTACTCGGCCAACGCGCCGTGGCAGGCGGTCCTCTGGTCGATCGGCCTGTTCGTGGTCCTCGCCCCACTGGCTGTCTGGCGTTACCGAAACAGCACCTGAGCGGCCCGCCGGTGGGGTCGTGGACACCGGCGGCCTGGGCGGCTCAGCATTGGCCGGTCCGCTCCCTCAGCGCCTCAAGCAGGCGCTCGATCGGCACGCGGACCTGCTCGGTGCTGTCGCGGTCGCGTATGGTCACCGACCGGTCCTCGAGGGAGTCGAAGTCGACGGTGACGCACCACGGGGTGCCGACTTCGTCCTGGCGGCGATAGCGCCGACCGATGGACTGGGTCGTGTCGTAGTCGCACATGAAGTGGGGCTGGAGCAGGCCGAGCACCTCACGGGCCACTGGCTCGAGCGTCTCTTTGCGAGAAAGCGGCAGCACTGCCACCTGGGTGGGTGCGATCCTCCAGTGGAAGCGCAGGACCGTACGCGCCTCGCCCCCCACTTCGTCCTCGTCGTAGGCGGCGAGCAAGAAGGCCATCATGGTCCTCGTGGCGCCGGCCGCCGGCTCGATGACGTAGGGGACGTAGCGCTCGCCGCTGGACTGGTCGAAGTACTCGAGGCGGGCACCGGATGCGGCGGCGTGGGCCCGCAGATCGAAGTCGGTTCGCTGGGCGATCCCCTCGAGTTCGTCCCAGCCCCACGGGAACAGGAACTCGACGTCGGCGGTGCCGGTCGAATAGTGCGACAGCTCGTCGGCCTCGTGGTGGCGGAGGCGGAGCAAGTGGCTCGGGATGCCCAGATCCACATACCAACCGAGCCGCTCGTCGAGCCAGTACTCGAACCACTGCTGGCTCTCGGCCGGAGGGACGAAGTACTCCATCTCCATCTGCTCGAACTCACGGGTACGAAAGACGAAGTTCTGCGGCGTGATCTCGTTGCGGAACGACTTGCCCACCTGGGCGATGCCGAAGGGGGGCTTCTTACGGGTGGTGTTCAGGACGTTGGCGAAGTTCACGAACATGCCCTGCGCCGTTTCGGGACGGAGGTAGGCGACGGCACCTTCGTCCTCCACCGGCCCAGCGTGCGTCTTGAACATGAGGTTGAAGGCCCGCGCCTCGGTGAGGTCGCTCGAACCGCAGTTGGGGCACACCCCCTCGATCTTGTCGGCCCGCCACCGCTCGTGGCAGTTGCGGCAGTCCACCAACGGATCGGTGAAGTTGGCGAGGTGACCCGAGGCTTCCCAAATGGCCGGGGGCGAGAGAATCGCCGCGTCCAGACCGACGACGTCGTCGCGCAGCTGGACCATCGAGCGCCACCAGGCGTTCTTCACATTGCGCAACAGGTTGACCCCGAGGGGACCGTAGTCGTAGGTCGAACGGAACCCGCCGTAGATCTCGGCCGACGGAAAGATCAGCCCGCGGCGCTTGCAGAGGTTGACGACCTTGTCCATGAGGTCGCTGGGCACGACCTTGTCCATGAGGTCGCTGGGCACGACCTTGTCCATGAGGTCGCTGGGCACGACCTTGTCCATGGGGTCGACCTTGTCCTCGGCGTCGCTCGGAGGCACGTGGTCCTCGAACGGGAGGTCGGCAGTCATGGCCGAAGGTTATCGGGTGCCTCTCTGGCTACTTTCCCGTCGGGGTCGGTCACCTCCACGCGCAGGTGAGTGGTCACCGTGTTGGCCAGGAGCCGGCCGGCGACGCTCAGCACCGCCCGACCATCGCGGCGTACCACCAACGCCTCCAGTTCGGGCAGCTCGGGCAGCGCGGCCTCGGGCACCCCGCGCGGCGTACGGAGCGAGAGCGCCAGGGACTCGAAGCGACGTTGACCCTCGGTCAGCACCTCCTGGCCGGCCATCGGAGACGAACCGGCCTCGATCGCCGCCACGTAACGCTCGGGGCGGCGGACGTTCCACCACCGGCGCCCGGCGCGGTGCGAGTGGGCCGCGGACCCAATCCCTCGGTAGTCGCCTTGGCGCCAGTAGAGCTGGTTGTGGGTACAGCCGTGGCCCGGTAGGCACCAGTTGGACACCTCCTCCCACGCGTAGCCCGCGGACGCCAGGAGAGCGTCGGCGCGCTCATAGCGGGTGGCCTGCACGTCGTCGTCGGGATGTCGGTCGGGCTGGCGGGCCAGCGGCGTGCCCGGTTCGACGGTAAGGGCGTAGGCGCTCACGTGCGGGGGTGCCGCGGGGTCGCCGAGCACGTCGGCAATCGTGCGGTCCCAGTCCGCCTCGCTCTCGCCCGCTCCACCGAAGATCAAGTCGACGTTCCACGATTCGAAGCCGGCATCCCGGGCCAACGCCAGGGCCCGAGGCACCGTGTCGGGATCGTGCCGACGTCCGAGGGTGAGCAGCACGTGCTGGGATGTGGACTGAACGCCGAGTGACAGTCGGGTGACCCCGGCTCGGCGGTAGGCGGTGAACCGCTCGCTCGTGGCGTCCTCAGGGTTGCACTCGACGGTCACCTCGGCCTCGTGCACTCCGGGCACGGCCGCCAACAGTCGGCACAGCTCGTCGGCCGGCAACCTCGACGGGGTCCCACCACCGACGAACACGCTCGAAACCGGTCCGAGTTCCTCGCGCGCCGTGTCGAGCTCGGCGATACAGGCGTCGACATAGCGCTTCATCAGATGGTCGCGGTCGGTGTACGTGGCGAAGGCGCAGTAGTCGCAGCGGTGGCGGCAGAAGGGGACGTGGACGTACACGCCCGCTCCCGCGCTCAACTGGGAGGGGACCCCCCGACTACCGAGTGGTTGCACGGAGTCGGCCCACCGGGTCAAAGACCAGCGACAGATCGCACGCTGCGCAGCCGCCGATCGAGGTGCGCTTCCATCGCCTCGGTCGCGAGCTCTGACACCTCGGCGGCACCCAGGGGAGGCGGGCCGCGCAGGATTGAGCCGAGGGACCCACCGAGGATGTCGCGCAAGAGGGCAAGGGCCTGAGGCGACAGGGGGCGGCCACGCCGGCAGCGCCGGCACAGGGCGCCGCCCTCGAGGAGGTCGAAGGCCACCAGCTCCACCTCGCCGTCGGGCTGGCCGCACGACGCACAACCCTCCAGCACGGGTCCGGCGCCTTCGAGGACGAGCGCCTTCAAGAAGAACGCCGGTGCGAGCAGCGTGGGGTCCCGGTCGGGGTCCGACAACGTGCGCAGGGCACCCACCACCATCTCGTAGAGGGCACGGTCGGTGTGGCGTTCTTGGGCGAGGTGGTCGGCGACCTCGAGCAGCGAGAGCCCCTTGGTCATCTTGCCGAGGTCCTCGCGCACCAATCGGAAGCGGTCGATCACCTCGACCTGGTCAACCACGTCCAGCTCACCCCGCCCCTGCCATAGCTGCAGGGCCACGTGGCTCAGCGGCTCGAGGCGTGAGCCGAACTTGCTTCCGGTCCGCCGGATCCCCTTGGCCACGGCCCGGACCTTGCCGTGCTGCGCGGTAAGGAGCACGACAATGCGGTCCGCCTCCCCAAGGCGGTAAGTCCGAAGCACGACACCCTGGTCACGGAACAGGCTCACGGCCGACCTGGTTCGGGTGTTTCGGCGCTCGGGCGACCGGCGGCTTCGTGAGCGGCTTCGGCCGAACCGGCCACCTGCCCGACCTCGGGCTGCCGAGTAGCTGACTCGACTGAGGGGGTTTCGACTGAGGGGGTTTCGACTGAGGGGGTTTCGACTGAGGGGGTTTCAGACCCGGCGGGCGTCGGGATCGGACCGCCCTCGGGCGCGTGAACGGCCCGCGTCCTCGGGGTACTGCGTCCTCCGATCCAGTTGCCTCCGGCCACCAGCACGACGAGCACTGCACCGCTCACCAACAACGCAGTCAGGGCGGTGAAACCGGCGGCAGCCATCCAACACAAGAAGCCGAGCAGGACCACCGCAAACCCGGCGGTCACCTTGGTGACCGTCATGGGGTCACCACCCCGCCGTACCGACGATTGCGCCGCTGGAACTCGAGGACGGCCTCATAGAGGTGCCGGCGTCGCATGTCGGGCCACAGCACGTCGGGAAAGATCAGCTCGCTGTACGCCAGCTCCCATAACAGGAAGTTCGAGATGCGGTACTCGCCCGACGTCCGGATCACGAGATCGGGATCGGGCATGTCGGGGAAGTACAGGTGCCGGCGAATGGCCCGCTCGTCGACCTTGTTGGCGGCAACCCCTTCGGCGACCAGGCTTCTGACAGCGTCGACGATCTCGGCCCGCCCGCCGTAGTTGAACGCCAGCGTGAGCGTCAGCCTCGAGTTCTTCGCCGTCTGCGCCACCGATTCATCCATCCGTCGCAGGACCCGGCGCGGAATCCGCCAGTCCCGACGACCCGAGAATCGGATGCGAACGCCCTTGTCGTCGAGCTCGTCGCGGCGTCGGGTAAGCAGGGACTCGTTGAATCCCATCAAGAACCGCACCTCGTCGGGAGGGCGTCGCCAGTTCTCGGTGGAAAAGGCGTACATCGTGAGCCAGCTGATGCCGATCTCGAGCGCGCCGTCCACCACCTCCATTAAGGCACCCTCTCCTGCCACGTGTCCTTCGGTCCTCGGGAGACCCCGCTGATGCGCCCACCGCCCGTTGCCGTCCATGACGCATCCGACGTGCGCGGGCACCCGGGTGCGGTCCAATGCCTCGGGGACCGCGTCGGACCCCTCGGCCCCCACCGACGAACCGGCAGGCGGGGGGGACGGGTTCGACCACGAAGCCGGTGATCTCGCCACGAGCGACGACCGGGCCCGACGGCTCCGCGAACCACCGTCGACACTCCCGTTAGAAAGGAGACGACGATCGTCGCTGGTGGGCACCAGTCGAAACTACCCCTCCACGCACTGGAGTCCGCGACGGCCGGCGCAGGTCGCCCCAAGGCCGACAGCCGAAGAGAGGCCACTGGGTAGAGCCGTCGCGTGCTCCCTGGAGCAGGCCGCACCCCCGAGATCGCCCGCACCCGCCCTGGGCCGGCTCGAGGCAGCACTGGCCGCGAAGGCCTGGCCTGTAGCGTCGTGCCGTGATGGACGAGGACATCGCCGCCCTCTTGGAGAGGGTTGCCTCGGGCCTGCCGGGCGGTGGCGAGCAACGGCCCGGCCAGCTCGCCATGGCTCAGTCGGTGGCGCACGCCATCGACGCACGGCGCCACCTGATCGTCCAGGCGGGGACCGGCACCGGCAAGTCCCTTGCGTACCTCGTCCCGGCCATCGCGTCGGGCGCCAAGGTGGTCGTGGCCACGGCGACCAAGGCCCTGCAGGATCAGCTGGCCGACAAGGATCTCCCCGCACTGGCCGACAGCCTGGGGCGCCCATTCTCCTTCGCGGTTTTGAAGGGCCGGAGCAACTACCTGTGTCGCCAGCGGGCCGCCGAAATCGCCGACGGCAGCCTCCAAGGTTCCCTGGTGGTCGAGGGCGAGAGCTCGGCTGACCGGGCCGTGCCCGGGCCCGAACGCCTCGCTGACCAGGTCCGTGAGCTTCTGGCATGGGCCGAGCAGACCTCCAGCGGCGACCGAGCGCACCTCCCGTTTGAACCCGCAGAGCGAGCCTGGGAGATGCTGAGTGTGGGCCCGCGTGAGTGCCCCGGCGCGTTCCGATGCCCTTCGGGTCAGCGCTGCTTCGCCGAGGAAGCTCGGGCCGCCGCGGCGGACGCGGACGTGGTCGTCGTCAACACCCATCTCTATGGCGCGCACCTAGCCAGTGGCGGGGTGGTCCTGCCGCCCCACGACGTGGTCATCTTCGATGAGGCCCACGAGGTCGAGGCCGTGATGACGGCAAGCCTGGGTGTCGAGCTGGCACCCGGAAGGTTCCGAGCCCTCGTGAACCTGGCTCGGGCCCTGCTCGACGGTGGGCACGCTGCCACCTCGCTCGACGGGCTCGTCGCCGTAGCCGATCGCCTCCGCGACGAGCTGGCGGGTCGCCTGGGGGACCGAGTCCTCGTTGACAGCCCCACGGCCACGGCCCCGACCAGGACGGGCACAGCCCCGGCCAGCCCCGGCCCTGGGGGCCGGGGGGCAACGGGCGCCGCCGGCGAAGGGTCCGTGGCGTGGTCCTCCTCTCCGGGCGGCGACCGCTCGGGGCGGGAGCGAACCCGCCCAGGGCCGGTCCAACGCACCACGCAGCAAGAGATCGCGTTGCTCGACACGCTGAACCTGGCGACAGCCCGGCTCGACGCGGTCGTCGCGTTGCTACGCGAGGCCGACGACCCCGAGGGGCCCGGTGCTGACACCGCCCGACGAGCCCGGACCCTGAGTGCGGCCGCACGCCTGGGCGAGGATTCGGCGCGTGTGGCCGCCAGGACCCCCGACGAGGTGGCGTGGGTCGACGGGACGGCTCGCGCGCCGGTGCTGCGCTTGTCGCCTATCGACGTCGCCCCGGCCCTTGCCGGCGCGCTCTGGGGTCAGGTCACCGCCGTGCTCACCAGCGCGACCGTGCCCGTCGGACTGGCACGGAGCCTGGGCCTCGACCGCTTTGACCACGACGAGTTCGATGCCGGAAGTCCGTTCGACTACGCCTCGAACTCGATGCTCTACGTCGCCCGGCATCTGCCGGACCGGCGGCGAGCCGACGCCGAGGCCGCCGTGCACGAAGAGCTGGCGGCGCTCATCGCCGCTGCGGGGGGGCGCACCCTCGCCCTGTTCACCAGCCGACGGGCCACCGACGCGGCCGTCGAGGCCTTACGGCCCCGCATGCCCTATCGACTCCTCGCCCAGGGCGAGCTGCCCAAGGTCAGGCTCCTCGCGCAATTCGCCGAGGACGAGACCTCCTGCCTGTTCGCCACGCTCGGGTTCTGGCAGGGCGTCGACGTACCGGGTCGTTCGCTGTCGCTCGTGACCCTGGACCGGCTGCCGTTCTCGCGGCCCGACGACCCGCTCCTCGATGCCCGGCGCCAACGGGTCGGCGACGCAGCGTTCCGGCTGGTGGATCTGCCCCGGGCGGCAACGCTCCTCGCCCAAGGAGCTGGGCGCCTCATTCGTGCCGCGAACGACCGGGGCGTCGTCGCCGTGCTCGATCCCCGTCTCGCCACCGCCGGATACCGCCGAACACTTCTTGCGGCCCTCCCGCCGATGCGTCGGACCACGGACCGGCGCAAAGTCGAAGAATTCCTTCACCGTGTGTTGGAACACCGGTGAGTTGGCCAGACGCGACACCCTTGCGGAACGAGCGCCGCACTAAATAGGGCCCTCGCGTTCCCGTTTCACGGGATGTTCATCGCTCATCCACCCATCGCCGACATCTTTGGGCGACCATTGCCCGGACAGGGTGGCGGCGCGGCGAGAAGCTCCCAGACAGCCTCGGCGAACCCGAGCGGCGCCGAGGCTGTCTGGGCAGCGACCAACTCGCGAGCGGGCTCAGTAGCCGAGGCGGTCGATCTGGTCCTCGCGCTGTTGCCACCGCTTCTCGACTCGCACGACGAGCTCGAGATAGGCACCGGGCGGGAGCTCGGCACGCACGGCGGAGCCCGCCGCCTTCAGGACCTCACCGCCGACGCCGATGACGATCCCTTTCTGCGAGTCGCGCTCGACCACGATCTCACAGCGGATCCTGGGCCACTCCCATTCGGTGACGCGGCACGCGATGGAGTGCGGCAGCTCGTCTCGGGCCCGGATCAGCAATTGCTCGCGTACCAGCTCGGCCACCCGAACGGCCTCTGGGGTGTCGGTGACCATGTCGTCGGGGTAGAACGGCGGCCCTTCGGGCAACCGGGCGACGATGGCGTCGACGAGAGCGCCCACGCCGTCCCCCGACATGGCCGAAACCGGGAAATACTCGACCGCGGCCGCGACCGCGGCCAGTTCGGTGCCCTGGGCCACGCGCCCGACGGCTTGCGCCACCGTCGCCAGGCGTTCGAGCGTCTGGTCTCGTCGAGCCCGATCGGTCTTGTTCACAGCGACCATCATCGACGGAGCCTCTGACATCTCGGCTCGCTCGAGCTCGGCCGCCTGCACCGCGCGCAGCGCCCTCTCGAGGACCAACCGGTCGCCTGGACCGATTGGGGCGGTGGCGTCGACCACCACGACCACCGCGTCCACGTCCTCCAGCGAGGCCGACGCCGTCTCGTTCAGCCGGTTCCCGAGCGCGGTACGGGGCCGGTGCAAGCCCGGCGTGTCGGTGAAGACCACCTGTGCATCGGGGCGATGGAGCACGCCGCGGATGCGGTGACGGGTGGTGTTGGGCTGCATCGAGGTGATCGAGACCTTGGTTCCAACCATCTGGTTCACCAGCGTCGACTTTCCGACGTTGGGGCGTCCGAGGACGCTGACGAAGCCCGAGCGCACGCGTTCAGTCCCGCTCGTCGTCGGCGGGTTGGCCAGTCGGCACGATCCGCACCCGCTGGATGCGATGACCCTGGACGCGCTGGACCACGAAACGGAAGCCGTCAACCTCGACGGACTCCCCCTCCTCGGGCACACGGCCCGCCAGGTCGAGCACCAGACCACCGACGGTGTCCCAGGCACCTTGGGGTAGCTCGGCACCCAGCAGCTCGTCGGCGTCGTCGACCGCCATCGCGGCGTTGACCTCGACGCTGCCGTCGGCTCGACGCTCGACCGCCGGCTCCTCGCGGTCGAACTCGTCGACGATGTCGCCGATCAGTTCCTCGATGAGATCTTCGAGGCTGACGAGCCCAGCGGTCCCGCCGTACTCGTCGACCACGATGGCGAGGTGGAATTTCTTCTCTTGCATGTCACGCAGCAATCCCGTCAGGCCCTTGGTCTCGGGCACAAAGACCGCCGAGCGCACATGCGCTCGCACCTCTTCGGATCCGTGGCCCTCGCGCTCGGCGCGCACGAGGTCCTTGGTATATGCGATCCCGATCACGTCGTCGACGTTGTGTTCGTGAGCCGGCAGCCGGCTGAACCCGGCGGCCAACGCCGCCTCCAGGGCGGCGGTCACCGTCGATGCCGCTTCGAGGGTCACCATGTCGGGTCGCGGCACCATTACCTCGCGCACAACGGTGTCGCCGAACTCGATCACCGAGTGGATGTACTCGCGCTCTTCGGGCTCGATGGCCTCGTCGGCGTGGGCCACGTCAGCCATGGCGAGTAGCTCGGACTCGGTCACGTAGCCCGAACGGACGCCACGCTGGTCGCGGTTGCGGCCGATCATCAGGTCGGCCAACCCGATCAGCACCCACGACACGGCACGCACTGGGGGGAACCGGACGACCGCGGAGACGATTGGTGCGCTCAAGAGAGCGGCACGC
Source organism: uncultured Acidimicrobiaceae bacterium (assembly GCA_963794215.1). Taxonomy (GTDB): domain Bacteria; phylum Actinomycetota; class Acidimicrobiia; order Acidimicrobiales; family RAAP-2; genus DATKRB01. Next base: position 302,096 of record CAWCCQ010000002.1, read on the forward strand.
TCGGGATTGTGCACTGCCCAGTTCTTGGGCAGTGCCTCGAAGAAGACGAAGATGACGACGACCTCGAACACTGTCGCCACGAGCACCCCGATCGGCCCGAACCAATCGTTGGCCAGGATCCCGACCAACGTGGCCGACACCAGCTGGCAGATCAACACGAGGAGCAACACCGGGTTGAGAAAGCGCTCGGGACTCTCGACGAGGCGCACGAGCGGGCGGGCGCCCCGGCGGTGGTCGTCGAGCAAGGCCTTGGCCTTGGCCCTGGTCGTGCGCACCAGACTCGTCTCGGCGAGCGCCAGCATTCCCGACACGGCCAGCAGCACGGCGATCGCCACGATCAAGAGCCAATCGATGGGTCGGAAGCCGGTCGCGCCGAACGTCAGGCTCACCCCGCGTTCCCTGCCCCGGCGACTGTCGTCCCTGGTCCGTGGAAGCGAGCCAACAGGTCGCGCTCGAGCCGCTCCATGACCTGGGCCTCAGCCTCGGCCTCGTGATCCATGCCGAGCAGGTGCAAGAGCCCGTGCACGACCAACAGCGCGAGCTCGTCGGTCTCCGAGACCCCGTGCTCGACGGCGTTGCGGGCCGCCACAACCGGGCAGATCACCACGTCGCCGAGCAGCATGAGGGGCTCGTCGTCGGGTTCTGAACCCGGTCCGGTACCTCCGAGATCGGGGCTTCGTCCCGAAGGGACCGGGTCGTCCTCGAGGGGGAATGCCAGCACGTCGGTCGTTCCGTCCCGCCCGAGAAACTGCTCGTTCAGGGTGGCGATCGTCGTCTCGTCGACGAAGAGCAGCGAGACCTCGGCTTTACCCTTGACCCCGCGAGCCTCGAGCACGGCAGCGCGCGAGCGCGACCCACCGCTCGAGCTCGATGGGTCGGTCACGTTGCTCGTCGGCCGCGAAGACGTCGAGTCCCATGTGCTCCGCTCAGTGCACACCCGGAGCGGGTTGCGCCTCGGCGTGCTCGTAGGCGTCGATGATGTCGGCCACGATCTTGTGGCGCACGACGTCGCGCCGGGTCAGGTGGACGAACGAGATGCCCTCGATGCCACCCAACACGGCCTCAAGACCCACGAGGCCCGAGCGCCCTCCGGCCACGTCGATCTGGGTGACATCCCCGGTGACGACGCACTTGGACCCGAACCCGATGCGGGTGAGGAACATCTTCATTTGCTCGGGTGTCGTGTTCTGAGCTTCGTCGAGGATGATGAACGACGAGTTGAGGGTTCGGCCGCGCATGAACGCCAACGGGGCGACCTCGATCGTGCCCCGCTCGAGGAGGCGCTGGGCGCCCTCGGGCTCGAGCAGGTCGTAGAGGGCGTCGTAGAGGGGACGGAGGTAGGGGTCGACCTTGGCCATCAGGTCGCCGGGCAGGAAACCCAGCCGTTCGCCGGCCTCCACCGCCGGCCTGGTCAGGATGATCCGGTTCACTTGGTGGGACTGGAGCGCTTGGACGCCCAGAGCCACCGCCAGGTAGGACTTGCCCGTCCCGGCGGGCCCGATCCCGAAACTGATCGTGTTGGCGGCAATGGCGTCGGCATAACGCTTCTGGCCGGCGGTCTTCGGGCGCACACTGCGGCCCTTGGCCGCCCGCACCACCTCGGAGGTGAGGATCTCGGAGGGCACCAAGTCCTCTTGGACCATGTCGATGGTCCGAGCCAGCTTGGCCGGGTCCAGTGACTGTCCCGACTCGAGCACCAGCACGAGGTCGTCGAACAACCGAGCCACCCGCTGGGCATCGGGGCCGTCGGCTGAAATCCGGTTGCCCTGCACGGCGATGCGCGTCTCGGGAAACGCCTTCTCCACCATTCGCAGCAGCTCGTCGCGCGGCCCGAGCAAGCCGGCCATTAGGTGGTTGTGAGGTACCAGCGTCTCTGCGCTCACGGTCGCGTCCGGCACGCTCGCGCTCATCCGGGCGGCCACGTGAGCTGCCGGCCGCCGATGACATGCAGATGCAGGTGGGGCACCGAGTTGAGCGCGTCAGCTCCGACGTTGAACACCAGCCGATAGCCACGCTCGGGCCCGCCGATCCCCTCGGCGCGCGCCACGTCGCGGGCCACGGCGAGCAGATCGACCACGTCGGGCGCGTCAGCGGCTTCCACCGCGGCTGCGTTGACGATGTGGCGGCGGGGCACGACGAGGACATGGACCTCAGCGACCGGATTCACATCGCGAAAGGCCACCGAGCTGTCAGTCGTCATCACCACATCGGCGGGCACGTCCCCCGCCACGATGCCGCAGAAGAGGCAGTCGGTCCCAGGTGCGGTCATCGTTGGCTCATCAGTCGGTCGTCGCCTCGGGCGCCCCGGTTCGGCATCCGGGCACCTCGTCCAAGACCGTAGCGGCGCGGAAGAGCCCAAGCATCGTTCCCGCTGCGACCGCCGCCGTTTCCGCCCGCAACACGTGTGGCCCGAGGCCGATCGTCGGTGCCCGACGTGCGAGCTCGGTCGGCGACCAGCCACCCTCGGGCCCAATGGCCACCGTACGCACGCCAGGGTGCGGCACTGGGCCGCCCATCTGCGCAAACGCTGTCGCCGGGTGCTCGGCGAGCAGCTCGTCGAGCCCAACAACTCCCGCCACCTCGGGTAGCCAAACCCGCCGGCACTGGGCCGCTGCCTCCCGCACCACGCGACCGAGGCGCTCGAGAACCCGCCCGAGGCGCTCCGCGTCGTCCCACACCACGACCGAGCGTTCGGTGGCCAGCAGCACGACCCGGTCGATCCCGAGCTCGGTCAGCTTCTGGACGATCCATTCGGTGCGATCGCCCTTGGGCGGGGCAAACGCCACGGTGAGCACCTCTGCAGAGGTCGGTTCGCACTCGACGGGGCCGGCCGTCGCCAAGACGGACTCCGAAGTCCCGGCGCGGCGGCGCGGCGGCGGGCGGTAGTCGCAGAGCCGCCACCGACCGTGCCCATCGGCGGCCACCACCTTCTCACCGGCCCGCAGCCGCAACACCCGCTCGAGGTGGTGACGCGCGTTGACATCGGGCACGGGCGCGTCGAGATCGTCGACGAAGACCTGGGCAGACGCGGCGGCCCGGCACGCTGCCCCCGAGCGCGTCGGCGGGTGGTCCACGCCTAGCCGAACGCGGAGCGCAGACGCGAGAACACGCCATCGCCACCCGAGGGTGCTGCGACGTCCTCACCTCGCTCGGCCGCGAGCAGGCGCAGCAGCTCCTCTTGGCGGGCGTTCAGCTCGGTCGGCGTGTCGACGACGACGTGGACGAACAGATCACCGCGTCCGCGCCCACGCAGGTGGGAGACCCCCGCGCCCTTCAGCCGAACGACGTGGCCAGCCTGCGTGCCGGCGGTCACCGCCACCTGGCGGGCGTCCTCGAGCGTCTCGACCTCCACTTGGCAGCCCAGCGCGGCCTGCGCCAGCCCGACGTGCACGGTGGTGTGCAGGTCGTCGCCGACCCGCTCGAAGCGCTCGTCGGCCACCACCGCCAAGTGGACGAACAGCGAGCCGTTGGGACCACCCCGCGGACCCGCCGGGCCCCGGTCGGCCAGCCGCAGCGTCGAGCCGTCCTCCACGCCCGCCGGAACCTCGACGACAAAGGAGCGGTCGTCCATGCGCCGACCCTCGCCGCGACACGAAGGGCACGGGTCGGGGATCGTCTCGCCCAATCCCTGGCAACGCCCGCACGCCACGGCCGTGACCACCTGGCCGAGCAGCGATTGACGTATCCGTCGGATCTCGCCGGTGCCCTGACAGTCGGGGCACGGCATGACCAAGGTCCCAGGACGGGCACCGCTGCCCGAGCACTCCTCGCACCGGACCGGAATCCGGACCGACAAATCCTTGCTCGCCCCGAAGGCCGCCTCGGCGAAGCTCAGGCGCAGGCTCACCTCGGCGTCGGCTCCCCCAGCAGGGCCCCGTCGTCTCGGACGCCCCGTCCCGCCCACCGCGCCGAAGAAGGCCTCGAAGAGGTCCCCGAGCCCACCTTCGAAGTCGAACCCCCCACCTGGCCCCGCACTCTGGCCAAAGACGCCTTCCGCGCCATAGGTGTCATAGCGGGCACGACGCTCGGGGTCTCGGAGGATCTCATAGGCCAACGAGACCTGCTTGAACTTGGCCTCCGACTCGGCGTCCCCGGGGTTGGCGTCGGGATGTAACTCGCGCGCCCGCTGGCGGTAGGCGCGCTTTATCTCATCATCCGAAGCGTTGGGTGCTACCCCGAGGAGACCGTAGAGGTCCCCCAGTCCGTCAGGAACCGGCACGTTCGTCACCCTTCATCCGGGCTCGCCGGCCCGTCCGGCCCCCCGACCGCCGGCTGGCGGTGCTCCGCTTCGTCCGACCCGCCCCCAGCGTGTCGCCCAACCGCTCGCCAAGGCGCTGTCCCAACCGCTGCCCCACGACGTGGGCGGCCGCCAGCGCCCGGCCGTAGTCCATGCGGGTTGGTCCGAGGAGGCCGACCGCTCCCCCGCCGTGCCCCTCGATCGACATCGGCGCCACCACCACGGCGCACGAGGACAGGGGCTCGAAGCCGTGCTCGGTGCCGATCGCCACCGACAACCCGCGGTCGAGGACGTCGCGCAGCAACGTGACAACGACCAGCTGCTGCTCGAGGATCGACAGCACCGAGCGCACGGTGTCCACGGCGTCGAAGGCGACCGCCAGGCGCGAGGGCCCGCCCACGAAGATCTGGTCCGCCTCCTCGTCCCTGCCCAGCGCCTCGAGGCCCGACGCGGCGTCGAAGACCACCGAGTCGACGGCAGGGTCGCCGGTCGACTCGAAGGGTCCCGCGTGCCCAAGCGCACGTCCCTGGCAGCCGGCGTGCAAATGCGCCGCCGCCGCCGCCAGCCGTGCCTCGGCGACGTCCTCGACGAACTCGAGCGACCGCTTCTCGACCGCGCCGTCGGAGAGCACGACCACGAGCAGGGCCACTCGGGGTCCGAGCCCGACGAGCTGGACCGAGCGCACCGTCGCGGTGGTGTGCGAGGGCGCCACCACCACCGCCGCGCAGGACGTGGAGATCCGACAACAACCCCGAGGCGCGCTCGAGCATCTCCTCCATCTCACCGTGGACCTGATCGAAGAACCGGTGGACCTTCTGGCGCTGCACCGGGCCGAGCACTCCCGGGTCGGCCAGATGGTCGACAAAGAAGCGGTACCCCTTATCGGTCGGGATACGACCGGCGCTCGTGTGGGGTTGCACGAGGAATCCCTCATGCTCGAGAGCCACCATCTCGGACCGGACAGTGGCCGAGGACACGTTGATGCCCGGCGCCTGTGCGATCAGCTGGGAGCCCACCGGCTGGGCGGTGCCGATGTACTCGCTCACCACCGCCTCGAGAATCGCCGACTTGCGCGCGTCGAGCAGCTGGCCCCGCTGGACCTCGTCGGCCCTGGTCCGCTGCTCGCTTCGTTCCATGGTCCCTCGTATCGCTGATGCCCTCGGATCGGTGACCACGACGGTCTGTCCGGTCCTGGCAGTCGATTGTACCGAGTGCCAGGGGATTCTGGACTATCCCCGGCTCGATCCCATACCGCGGGGCCGATGTCGGTCGCTCTGGTCACCTCCGGGGCCCGACAGGGCGCCAAGCAGGGCCCGTCGTTCACTCCGAGAGCCTGAGGGCGGAGACGAACGCCTCTTGGGGGACCTCGACGCGACCGATGTTCTTCATCCGCTTCTTGCCCTCCTTCTGGCGCTCGAGGAGCTTGCGCTTGCGGGTGATGTCGCCGCCGTAGCACTTGGCCAGGACGTCTTTGCGTTTGGCCTTCACCGTCTCGCGGGCCACCACCCGGCCGCCGATGGCCGCCTGGATGGGCACGTCGAACAGCTGGCGCGGGATCAGCTCACGCAGCTTCTCGGTCATTCGTCGTCCGTACAGATCGGCCTGGGAGCGGTGCACGATGGTGGAGAACGCGTCGACCAAGGCGTGGTTGATGAGAACGTCTACCCGGACGAGCGAAGCCGTGGCGTACCCGTCCGGCTCGTAGTCCAAGCTGGCGTAGCCCTTGGTCCGGCTCTTGAGCTGGTCGAAGAAATCGACTACCACCTCGGCGAGTGGGATGCGGTAGACAAGCTCGAGGCGTTCTGGCGACAGGTACTCCATGCGCAGCATCTCGCCCCGCTTGCCCTGGCATAGCTCCATGACCGTGCCGGTGTACTCGGCCGGCGTGAGGATGGTGGCGGTGAGCATCGGCTCGTCGACGTGGTCGATCCGGCTGGCCTCGGGAAGCTCGGTCGGGTTATCGACGTCCAGCTCCGCGCCATCGGTGAGAAACGCCCGGTAGGCCACCGAGGGGGCGGTGGCGATCAACGAGAGATCGAACTCCCGCTCGAGCCGCTCGCGCACGATCTCCATGTGCAAGAGCCCGAGGAACCCGCAGCGGAACCCGAAGCCCAGGGCCCGCGAGGACTCGGGCTCGAAGGTGAAGCTGGCGTCGTTCAGCTTCAGCTTGTCGAGCGCGTCGCGCAGGTCGGGCAGCTCGTCACCGTCCACCGGGTACAGCCCGCAGAACACCATGGGCTTGGGGTCGCGGTAGCCGGCCAACGGCTCGGCCGCCGGTGAGCCCGCCTCGGTCACCGTCTCACCTGATCGGGCGTCGCCCACCTCCTTGATGCCAGCGATCAGGTACCCGACCTCTCCTGGACCGAGCTCGACGACCGGAACGCTCTCGGGCGTCCGGATGCCGATCTCCTCAGCCTCGTGCACCGCCCCGGCGTGGACGAAGCGCAAGCGGGCACCTGAGCGCAGCGTGCCGTCGACCACCCGGATCGAGCTCACCACGCCGCGGTACTGGTCGTAGGCCGAATCGAAGATGAGCGCCCGCAATGGGGCCCCGCGCTCGCCTTGGGGGGGCGGGACGCGCTCGATCACGGCGTCAAGCAAGGCGCCCACTCCTTCCCCGGTCTTCGCCGATATCCGCAAGATCTGCGCGGCGGGAAGGCCCAGGACCCGCTCGATCTCGGCCGCTGAGCGGTCGGGATCCGCGGCAGGAAGATCGATCTTGTTGAGTACCGCCACGATCTCGAGGTCGTTCTCGAGGGCCTGGTAGCAGTTGGCGAGGGTCTGGGCCTGGATACCCTGCGAGGCGTCGACCAGCAACACCGCGCCCTCGCAGGCCGCCAGCGAGCGGCTCACCTCGTAGCCGAAGTCCACGTGCCCCGGCGTGTCGATGAGATGCAGGACATGACCGTGGTGCAACACCCGGACGTTCTGCGCCTTGATCGTGATCCCCCGCTCGCGCTCGATGTCCATCGAGTCGAGGTACTGCTCGCGCATCAGACGCGGATCGACAGCGCCGGTCAGCTCCAAGATGCGGTCGGACAACGTCGACTTGCCATGGTCCACGTGACTGATGATCGAGAAGTTCCGGATGTGATCAGTGGCGATCGGACCGGTGGACATGGCGCTCGGCACGATCTTGGGATCGTACCGGGCCGCCACGCCCGCGCCGTCGCTCCGACACGGCCATGGGCCCTCGACCGTTCGGGACCCCGCAACGTAGCTGCTAGCATTTCGGCGGTCCCGACCTGGTCAGGGCGTGCCGGCTGGGCCTCCCGCAGTGCGGGGTGCTCGGCCCCTGGGGGCGGGCAGCATGACTGCCTCGCTCGTCCGACCCGAGGCGCCGACCCGGACGAGGTGCTCGAGCCACCGACCAGACACGACCAGACGAGGAAGTCCACATGGCCAATATCGCCAGCCAGATCAAACGGAACCGCCAGAACGAGCGGCGCCGGTTGCGCAACAAGTCCGTGCGCTCCGAGCTGCGCACCCGCACCAAGCACGCTGTCATCGCCGCCGAGCAGGGCACCGAGGACGGGGCAGTGCTGCTGGCGCTGGCCATCAAGCGGATCGACAAAGCGGCGGCGAAGGGTGTCATCCACAAGAACCAGGCCGCCAATCGCAAGTCCCGACTGATGCGCCGGATCGCCGCCTTCGCCCCCGACACCGCCGACGAGGTCGAGCAAGCCGACTGAACGGACAGCCGGCGCGAATGCGCTGGTCAGCCCGCGCCGCCGCGGCGAGGGGCCCGTCACGACGCCGGGGCGCTGAGCGTGCGGGGACCAACCGGCTGAGCCTGGCCACCAGTACCTCGAGCACGAGCTCAGGTGCCAGCGCAGTGCGGCCTTTCACGTCGAGGTCCGCGTCAGCCACCAGGGTGACGGCACGCCCGATGCGCTCGGACCCGAGGCGACGCGCCTGGGTCAGAGCCTTCTTCGCCACGAAGGCACTGCGCACACCCAGCAGCCGGGCCGCGTCCTCTTCGCCGACCAGGTCAGCGCCGTCGAGGCGCAGCATCGACGAGAAATGCCGGTGCACGATGGCCACGATCTCGGGGGCGGCTCGACCGCCGGCGCCCAGCATCCGGTGCAACGCACCCAGCGCCTCGACGCTCGACCCCGAGTCGATGGCATCGGTGAGGTCCCACGGGGGCACCGAGCCGGCCTCGCCCAAGAAGGGCTCGAGTTCTGCCACTCCCACCGACGCACCCGATCCGTAGACAACCTCGAGCGTCTGGAGGATGCCCTCGAGCCGCCCGAGGTCATCGCCGAGATGGTCGCCGAGCCGAACGCCGGCCGCTGCGTCGAGGCGCACCGGGGCACGATGCAGCCGGTCGATCAGCCAGCCCCTGCGGTCCCGGCCGCTGCCCACGGCCGTGTCGAGCACCGTTCCGGCGACCGAGACCGCCTTGGACAAGGCTTGGGGAATCGTTCCACCGCCAGCAACCAGCACAAGCACTGTCGATGCCAGCGGGTCCTGCACGTAGGCCACGAGGCGGCCCGCATCGGCAGAACCGAGCCGCCCCGCGTCCCGCACCACCACCACCCGACGGTCGATGAGAAATGGGGGCGTGGTGCACGCGTCGACCACCGAGCCCACATCGAGCTCGTCGGCTGAGGGTCCGCCATGCTCCTCGACGACGAGCGCCGGATCACGGCTGCCGACGAGTTCGTCGAGCAGCGTCCGGACCGCCTGGGCTACGAGCGACGGGTCGTCACCACGCACGAGGTAAACGGGGGAGATCCCGGTTGGCGTCGCGCCGGCGCTCACGGCGCTCGGGGCTCGGCCGGCGCTCATCATCGCGCTGCTCGGGCTCCCGGCCCATTGACGCCGGCCTCCCGGACCGCGGCGCTCACGCCGGGCTCGGGGACCGCGGTTATGGCAGCCTCGGAAACCGCCGCGAGCACGTCGCGCACGCGCACGGTGCCGGCCACGTCGTGCACGCGCACGACCCGGCAACCGAGGCTCACCCCAAGCGCCGCCGCGGCCAGTGAGGCCTCGCGGCGATCGTCGATCTCGAGACCGAGCACCGCGCCGAGGAACGTCTTGTTGGATGCGGACAACAACAAGGGGTGGCCGAGCCCAGCGAGCGTCGCCGAGGAACGCAGCAACGTGAGGGACTGGTCGGGCGTCTTGCCCAGATCGAGTCCGGCGTCGAGCACGATCCGGCGCGGCGGGATGCCCGCGGCTTGGGCGCGCCGAGCCCGGTCGCTCAAGAAATCGCGGACGGTCGCCGTCACGTCCTGATAGGTCGGCTCGGGGTCTCGCACCCGCGGGGCCAGGCGGATATGGGTGGCAACCACGGCGGCCCCGGCGGCGGCGGCGGCGGCCAGGTAGTCGGGGTCGGCGAACCCGCTGATGTCGTTGCCGAGGACCGCCCCGGCCCCGTACGCCGCCCGGGCCACCGAGGCACGCCAGGTGTCGACCGACACGGGTACTTCGAAACGCTCGCAAAGCGCGGCGATTGCCGGGACCACGCGGTCCAGCTCCTCCTGTGCGCCCACCTCAGGCCCAGGTCCTGCCTTGACCCCGCCGACGTCGAGGATGTCGGCGCCGTCCTTTACGATCTGCTCGGCCCGAACGAGCAGATCGTCGAGGCCATAGGTGGCACCTTTGTCGTAGAACGAATCGGGTGTTCGGTTGAGGATGCCCATCACCAGGGCGCGGTGCGTGAGGTCGTAGAGGCGACCGCCGAGATCGAGGGTCAACGTGGGGACGGTGACCCCACCAGGGCCGCCCACGCCTAGGCGCGGGCGCGGCCCGTCGCCGGACATCAGAACAGGCGAGCGGCCAGCGCCTTGCGATAGGGCGCGGTGCGGGGATCCTCGGGCCCCAACGTTTCGAGGAGGTCGACGAACTCGCGACGTGCCTCTTCATCGTCACGCACCCGATCGAGCAATCCGTCGAGCAGGCCCGAGACGTCCGATCCCAGATCGACATCCTGGGCCAGAAGTCGGGCCTCGGCGGCCAGCGAGCGCACCTCGGCCGTTTCGGGAAGTCGGGCGAGAATTTCGAGTGCTCCGTCTGAGTCGCCCTGCTCGAGAAGGATGCGGGCGAGACCGGTCACGGCCCCGGCGTGGCCCGGCTCGAGTTCGAGCGCCTGGCGCAGCGACGACTCATCGCCCTGAACCACGAGAAGGTCGACCTCGCTCGGCGGCGACGCCAGGCTGGCCACGAACTCTTGGACCTGAGCCTCGGGGACGGCGCCGACGAAGCCGTTGACGACAGCGCCGTCGCGCAGGGCAAACACCGCGGGAATCGACTGGACCCGGAAGCTGGCGGCGATCTGCGGATTGTCGTCGACGTTGACCTTGGCCAACTCGACTTCTCCGTCGGTTGCGGCAACCGCGCGTTCGAGCATCGGTCCGAGCGTTTGGCAGGGCCCGCACCAAGGCGCCCACAGGTCCACAACCACCGGGACCTCACGGGAGCGCTCCAGTACTGCCTGCTCAAACGTGGCGTCAGTGACGTCTGCCATCGGTCGATCAGCCTACCGGTTCTGTCACCCCACTCGACCGGGTCCGAGCCGGTAGCGTCTTGACATGACCGATACCGGCATCGACAAGCCTAGGTCCGCGGACCCCGAGGGAATCGATGGCGCCAAGGTCACGGCGTGGATCGTCGACGCGGTGACCGACGTCACCCCTCCCCTGTCGTTCACCCTGATTGCAGCGGGGCGGTCCAATCTCACCTACCGCGCGCAGGATGCCGTCGGACGCGCCATGGCCATCCGACGACCTCCGCTCGGTCACGTCCTGCCCACGGCGCACGACATGGGGCGTGAGCACCGGATCCTCGCCGCGCTCGGGCCCACCTCGGCACCGGTGCCGATCGCCCTCGGCCTGTGCGAGGACCTTGCAATCAACGGTGCGCCCTTCCACGTCATGGACTTCGTGGAGGGAACCGTGCTGCGCGATGAGGACGACGCCCGGGCCCTCGCCCCAGGGGTGCGCTCGGCGATCGGTGACAACCTGGCTCGCACCCTGGCTGCACTCCACGCGCTGGACGTGGACGCCATCGGGCTTGGCGAGCTCGGCCGACACGATGGCTACATCGAGCGCCAGTTACGGCGCTGGAGCGGGCAGTTTGCGACCACCCAGGTACCTGGGGTCGACCACAAGGGCGCGGTCGAGGCGGTCGGTGCCGAGCTCGGTCGCCGCGTACCTCCCCAACGACGTGTCAGCCTCGTGCACGGCGACTATCGGTTGGACAACGTGGTACTCGACGAGGCGGGCGCGGTGAAGGCAATCTTGGACTGGGAGCTCTGTACGCTGGGCGACCCGATGGCCGACGTCGGGTTGATGCTCTGCTTCTGGGCGCAACCCGGTGAGCGGCCGCCACTGCTGGTCGCACCGACGACCTCGCCGGGCTTCGCCTCGCGGGCCCAGCTCCTCGATGGTTACGCCACCGCGTCGGAGGTCGACGTCTCGGACATCGACTTCTACCTCGCGTTTGGCTACTGGAAACTCGCGTGCATCCTGCAGGGCGTGTACGCCCGCTACGTCGGTGGGGCCGCCGCGGGCGACGAGGGCAGTGTCGAGGCGTACCCCGAGCTGATCGGCTATCTGGCCGAGGTGGCCGCCGACACGCTGGGCAGCACGTGACCCCGCTCACCCAGCTGCACCATCTGCCCCGGCTCGGTGGACGCCATGAGCCCTGAGCATCGACCCCTCTACGAGGTTGTCCGCGCAGCCCAACTGAACAACCCCGTGCTGGTGGTGGCCCTCGAGGGCTGGATGGACGCCGGGATGGGCAGCGTCGCGGCGGTGGCCTCGCTCCTCCCCGCCTCCTCGGCCACGCCCCTCGTGGTGTTCGACGCGGACCACTTCCTCGACCAACGGGCCCGACGACCGGTCACCTCGATCACCAATGGTGTGATCAGCGGGATCACCTGGCCCGACATCCGCATCGAGGCAGGGCACGACCTCGATGGAGCGGACGTGCTGTACCTGATCGGTGCCGAACCGGACTTCCACTGGCGACCCTTCATCTCTGCGGTGGTCGAGCTGGCGTCTGGTTGGGGCGTACGCATGGTGGTCGCACTCGGCGCGTTTCCGGCGCCGGCGCCCCATACGCGCCCAGTTCGGCTGGCGGCGACCGTGCCGCCCTCGTCGACGAGCATGCTCGAGCGGATCGGCGTGGTCCAAGGGGAAGTCGAGGTGCCGACCGGCATTCACGCGCCGTTGGAACTCGCCTTCGACGCGGCCGGCGTACCGGCCATCGCCCTCTGGGCGCGCGTACCGCATTACGTGGCCGCGATGCCGTTCCCGGAGGCGAGCGCCGCGTTGATCGACGGGCTATCGGCGATCTCGGGGTTGGCGCTCGACTCGACCCTGTTGCGGGCGGCCGCCGACTCGTCACGTCGCACGGTCGACGAGCTGATCGCCGGCAATCCCGAACATCTGGCAATGGTCGCCAAGCTCGAGCAGGTGGTGGACGCGGCGGAAGGCAACGCGCTCAACGCGTCAGGCGATCTCCCCACTGGAGAGGAGATCGCCGCGGAATTCGAGCGTTACCTGCGCGACGAAGGTCGCTGAGCCTCGCAACGCGGACACGTTGGTAGGGTGCCCCCAATGAAGGTCGACGGGTCCATCGGGTTCGCACCCGACTCGCTCACCGAGTCGGCTCGTCGGATCGAACGGCTTGGCTACGACGGTGCCTGGTCGGCCGAAACGTCGCACGATCCGTTCTTGCCGCTCGCGGTGGCGGCCGAGGCGACCGAGCGCCTCGAGCTCGGCACGTCCATCGCCGTGGCGTTCGCCCGCAATCCGATGACCTTGGCCGTGCTGGCCCACGATCTGCAGGTGCTCTCCAAGGGTCGCTTCCAGCTCGGCCTGGGGTCCCAGATCAAGCCCCACATCACGAAGCGCTACTCGATGCCCTGGTCTCGGCCGGCGGCCCGCATGCGGGAGCTGATCCTGGCCATCCGGGCCATCTGGGCCACGTGGGACGCCGGCGCCCCGCTCGCATTTCGCGGGGAGTTCTACACCCACACCCTGATGACTCCGATGTTCGACCCGGGCGCCAACCCCTACGGCGATCCGGCCATCTTCCTCGCGGCCGTAGGCCAGCGCATGACCGAGGTCGCGGGTGAGGTCGCCGACGGGCTGCTCGTCCATGCCTTCACCACCGAGCGCTATCTGCGTGAGATCACGGTGCCCGCCCTCGAACGGGGTGCGGCCAAGGTCGGCAAAACCCGGCACGAGCTACAGATCTCCTATCCGGGTTTCGTGGTCACCGGTCGCGACGAGCAGGAGATGGCGAGCGCTGCGGACCGAGTCCGCGCGCAGATCGCCTTCTACGCGTCCACCCCTGCCTACCGTCCGGTGCTGGAGTTGCACGGCTGGGGCGAGCTGCAGAGCGATCTCCACGCGCTGACTAGGCGCGGTGAGTGGGACGCCATGGGCGCGCTGATCGACGACGAGGTGCTCAACACCTTTGCCGTGGTCGCAGCCCTCAAGGACGTCCCGAACAAGATCCTCGAGCGCTACGGGACCGTCGTGGACCGCTTCGGCTTCTACGCCCCGTACCCCATGGACGACGACCAGTGGCAGGAAGTGTTGGCGGGCTTCAGACCACCACATTGACGAGGCGCGGGACCCGAACGACCACGCGCCGGGGAGACCTTCCGGCCAGCTCTGCGACCACCTTGGGCAGCGCGAGCACGAGCGCTCGTGCATCGTGCTCCTCGATCGAAGGCGCGACCTCTACTCGCTCGCGCAGCTTGCCGTTCACCTGGACGACCATGGTCACCGCGTCCTCGCGGGTCAGGCCGGGGTCGAAGGTTGGCCAACGCTGCTGGTGCACCCCGGGCGTGTCGGGGTGGCGGCGCTCCCACAGCTCCGCCGCGATGTGCGGCGTCATCGGGGCGAGCAGCAAGAGCAGCGTGTCGTACGCCTCGTCGAGCACGAACGCAGACGGCCCGCCCTCCACGCGCCCGTAGCGATGAAGGAGGTTCACGTGCTCGCGCAGGTGGGCCACTGCGGTGTTGTACGACCCCCGATCGAGCTCTGAGGTGACCGCTTCGATGAGGCGGTGAGTAGCTCGCCGGGTCGCCACATCGGCTTCGGTGAGTGACCCCTCGGTGAGGGACCCACGACGAGTGGGTGCCTCGGCGGTGAGCAGGCGCCAGAGGCGGTCGAGGAACCGCCCGCAGCCGTCGATGACCTCGTCGGTTTGGTCGGTCCAGTCGAAATCGTCCGCCGGGGGTCCGACGCCCAGATGGAACAGCCGCAGCGCGTCGGCACCAACCGTTGCGTAGTACTGGGACGGGGCGATGAGGTTCCCCTTGGACTTGGACATCTTCGTCCCGTCCAAGCGGATCATGCCCTGCGCGAAGTACTTGGCGAACGGCTCACGTTCGAGGCCCTCGGCCAAGCCGACGTCGATCAGGGCCCGCGTGAAGAAGCGGGCATACAAGAGATGCAAGATGGCATGCTCGATGCCGCCGATGTAGTGATTCACCGGCATCCAACGACGGGCGGCAGCGGGATCGAAGGGGCGGTCCTCGCTGAACGGATCACAGAAGCGCAGGAAGTACCAGCTCGAATCGACGAAGGTATCCATGGTGTCGGTCTCGCGGGTGGCCGGCCCGCCGCAGCGCGGACACGTCGTGTGCAAGAACTCGGCATGCGAGGCCAGTGGAGACTGGCCGGTCGGTAGGAACTCGACGTCGTCGGGTGCCAACACCGGCAGCTGATCCTCGGGAACCGGCACCACGCCGTCGTCCAGGCAGTACACGACAGGGATGGGACAGCCCCAGAACCGCTGCCGTGAGATAAGCCAGTCGCGGAGCCGGTAGTGCACGGTCCGAACCCCGACCCCCAACACCTCGAGTCGCGCGATGGCCGCCGCCTTGGCTGGGCCGATGGCCATGCCGTTCATGAACCCACTGTTGATCTTGGGGCCTTCGCCGCTGAAGGCCCCGCCTCCGGCGTCCTCCCACCCAGGGGTGGGCTCGACCGTCCTCACGATCGGCAGCCCATAGGCCTGGGCGAATGCCCAGTCCCGCTCGTCCTCGGCCGGCACGCCCATGATGGCCCCGGTGCCGTAGCCCATCAACACGTAGTCGGCGACGTACAGCGGAACTGGCTGGTCGGTGAAGGGGTTGAGGACGTGGCTCCCCGTAAAGGCCCCCCGCTTTTCGGCCCCCGGCCCCGTGTCGCCGGCCGCGCTCCGCTCGATGTCCGTGGCCGAGGCGGCAACGCGGCGCACTTCCTCGACGTCGGCCCGCCGCTCAGGGACGGTGAGCTCGTCGACCAAGGGATGCTCGGGAGCCATGACGGCGTAGGTCATCCCAAAGAGCGTGTCGGGGCGGGTCGTGAAGACCCGGAGCGCCAGAGGCGCGCGGCCGCCCGAACCGTCCCGACCGGCCACTGCCAGGTCGAGCTCCGCCCCTTCGGACCGTCCGATCCAGTTGCGCTGCATGGTCTTGACCCGCTCTGGCCAGTCCAGTGCGTCCAGGGCGGCCAAGAGCTCCTCGGCATACGCGGTGATCCTGAAGAACCACTGCTCGAGGTCGCGACGGACGACGATGTCACCCGAGCGCTCACAGGTGCCGTCGGCGAGCACCTGCTCGTTGGCCAACACCGTCTGGCATCCCGGGCACCAGTTGACCGGCGCCGACGCGCGGTAAGCCAGGCCGGCCTCGAGCAGGTGTAAGAAGATGGACTGGGTCCCCCGGATGTACGAGGGGTCGTGACTGCGCAGTTCCCTACGCCAGTCGTAGACCGCGCCGAGCCGGATGAGAGACTCCTTGAGCTCGGCGATCCGCTCGTCGGTGAAGATCCGCGGATGGGTTCCCGTCTTGATCGCCGCATTCTCCGCCGGCAGCCCGAACGAGTCGAAGCCGAGCGGCGAGAGGACCGCGCACCCGAGCATGGTCCGATACCGAACGACCAGGTCTCCGAAGGTGTAGTTCCGTACATGCCCCTGGTGGGCCGGACCCGAGGGGTAAGGGTACATGCACAATGCGTAGAACCCGGGCCGCGGGTCGTCGTTGTCGACCTGGTAGGTGCCCTCCAGCAACCACCGGTCTTGCCATCTTCTCTCGATCGTGTCGAAGTCGTAGGCCTTGGCCACGGCAGCATGCTAAAGGCTACGAGGAGGCCACCAGTGCAGGTGAGCCGCCACGGGCAGCCCCAGCCGGGCACCGGCGTGAGGACAGCTGGTCCGTATCTGCAACTCCACATATGCCACTCGACGGTGCGGAGCCCTGGGGGCCCCGCACCCGGTGGTAGCCTGTGCGCTCCCTTCCGGGGAGGCACAAGGTCCCGCCGGGATGGATCGGGCAGGCCTCATGCCTGCCCGAATGCTACGGGGGCGTAGCTCAGTTGGTAGAGCGCTTGACTGGCAGTCAAGAGGTTCGTGGGTTCGAGCCCCATCGCCTCCACTCTCCGCAGCAGGTCAGAGCCCGATTTGGAGGGGCCTACTTTCCCTTCCGGGGGCCCTTGTCAACCATTTGTCAACGGGAGCCCTATTGGGAAGAGCGGCAATGGGAAGATCATCAATGGGAGAGTCCGCTCCTGCAGCCGTTGTCAGAGCTCGAGCAACGACTCATGGCAGTCGTGCTCGATCCGATCGTCCGGGGGTCTGACGCCGGCTGGCCAACCTGGGACTTCGTCGACATCCGCTTCAATCAAGAGACTGGCTACGAGGCGGCCGAGGTGGTGGCCGGGCTTCCGTCCGTTCAAGTATTCCAACGCTGGTATCGCCACCTTTGGTACTGGGGCGAGAACGTGAACCCAGGTGCGGCGCCGTTGGTACGCGAGACCCGAGTCGGCCTAACTGTGGCGGGCATGTGCGTCATCGATCCGCCTACGAATCTGACGAGGGGACTCTCAGATTGGTACGTCCGCAGTGCCTTGCCAGTTGCGGCCAATGCTCGGAAGTACGCAATCCCCCACCCCGACAAGGTTGTCGACCTGAGCCTCCCCTTAGATGCCGTCACGAGCACGTTCCATGACCACTCCGTGCTGCCTCCAACCGTTGAAACCCTCAAGTACCTCGAGGACCTGATCAGGGCCGAGCCGGTCACTTACATCCAACACGCTGCGCCCGGAGGGAGGCGGCTCTTCGCCGTCCCGGGCTCCGGTGAAATCGCGGCGTCCTCCACACCCGAGGAATACGTCGAAGCCCTGAGCAGACAGGCAAACCATGCGGTCACCGCAGGAGCCGTCTACCGACTCAGCGATCTCACTGACTCGCTCGGCCGCCTCGATCTGGCATTCCGAGCTGCAACCCGCACTCACCTTTGGGACAACTACCCGATCGACCTGCCAGCGCGCCTTGTCGAAGCGCCCAACACCGCCGCCGAGTACCACGATCACCTTGCGGCGGCGACCATCCTGTTGGAGGTCATGAAGCCGCCGCGGTTGCCCGCCACGCCGAAGGAAGACCAAGTCGCTCACTCGCCTCGAGGAGTGGGTGGCGTCGTATGTGGGACCAGAGCGTCAGGACGACGTCGCCCAGGCAGTCTCAACCCTCAGATGTCTACCCGATCTGCGGAATTCCGGATCCCACGGCGGCGGCAGGATCGCGGAGCGGGCAGCCCAGGCGGCCGCTCGGTTGGGCATCCCCCGCCACGTCATGAACTATCCGGCAGCTTGGGAAGTCGTGGCGTCCAGGCTCACGGACGCGATCCGGCTGTTGGAGACGCTGATCGTCGAAGCTGACCTACTCGGTCGCCCGCTACCTTCGACCGCCTAACCGAGAAGACTGGCCGACAACGCTGCACCGGCTTCTTCGGCCATCCCAGGTAGGACGTGAGCGTAGATCGCCAGCGTGATCGTCGGCGAGGCGTGGCCCAAGAGTTCGCTCACCACCTTTGTTGGGACGCCGGATGCCAACATGAGCGACGCGGCGGTGTGACGGGCGTCGTGTAGCCGGATACGTGGCAGCTCGGCTGCCTTCACGGCATCGTCGAACCACGCCGAGATCGTGTCCGGGTGGTACGGCCGGCCGAGCTCGTCGGCAACGACGTATCCACCACCCTCGTAGCTCTCCCCTGCCGCCCATCGCTCCTGACCCTGCTTTGCCTTGTGGGTCCGCAGGAATGCCACCAGCGAGGGGTCGAGGGGCACTGAACGCCGGCCGGCGCCGGTCTTGGGCGAGGACGTCGCCGCCTTCCCATCCACCACGACCCGCGTTTCGTTGATCTGCAGGACTCCCTCGGTGAGATCGACGTTCTCCCATCGGAGCCCACATAGCTCCCCACGTCGCAGCCCCCGGGTGAGCAAGAGCGCCCACCCAACCGCCAGGCGGTCACCTCGTGTCTTCGTGAGGAAGGCCCGCGCTTGCTCGGCCGACCAGGCCCGCATCGCCGTCTGGCTCACTCGAGGACGTTGGATGCCGACGACCGGATTGCGCGCGATCAACTCGTTCTCGACCGCCCATTTGCACGCGGCCTTGAGCACGCCGACCGTGATCTGAGCCGATCGCGGTGAGAGGCCAATCCGGCCCCTCGAGGACTTGTCGGTCCGAAGCCGCTGGACCATCGCCGTGACGGCCGCCGGACGGAGGGCGTTGACCTTGGTTGCCCCGACGTACGGAACGAGCCAGTGATCCACGACGTTCTCGTATTGGTTCAGGGTCGCGGGCCGAAGGCCGCGGAGGCGCTGAGCTGGGAGCCAGTGGTCTTCCAGCAGCTCCTTGACCGTGAGGGGCGAGTCCTTTCGCCAGCTGCCGTCCTGCACCTTGCCGACGACGCTGTTGAGGTACTCCCTAGCTGAGTCACCCTTCGCTGGCCTCGCTGGCTCCTTGCGCTCGAATCCACCCTTCGTGTGTTGCAGTCGCTTCCCCGTTGCCGGGTCCGTCGTGAACCAGTAGACGGTCCAGGTTGTGCCGCGTTGGCGGATGGAACCCTTCATTCGTCCTCCTTTGCGTCTGGATCGGACGGATCAAGGAAACCGCGCTTCGCGCCTCAGCGATCCATCGAGAGCTCGAGCGTTTGCTGCCCCCTATCTGCCTTCGCACCGCCTCTCTGGGCGCGCCCGACGTATCCGCCTTGAAGATCCGTGCGACGTCTTCGAGGAACTCGTCTGACAGCACCCGGCGGACTCTCGCCGTGGCGGCGGCGCGTTGACCAACCGCTAGATCAGTGGCCACCAATCCGCCCCGATCCACGTCGTACCCGGGTCGGCGCCCATCTTGAATCGCTGCAGTGCCCGCGGCGATTCTCTCGATGGCGCGATCGACCACTCGCCCCAGTGGGATGTCCCGGAGGACTGACGTCGGAAGCTCTCTCGACCCGGCCCCCGGATTCTCGAACTCGAGGTGACGCAGAACGGGCCGTCCCTGTTCGATCGCGAACGCCATCCTGACCTCGGGCCAGTCCGGATAGATGGCCGTCGCGCTTGCCCCCGAAGGAAACCTCGTACCGTCCGACAGCTCGACTAGCGGTGAATCCATCCCCGAACAGAAGAGGACGAAATCGATATCTCCCCAGTCCACACCGGGTTTTTTGACGTGTCGGGCGTTCTCAGACACGACCAGATCGAAGAAGGACACGTCGGTAGTGTGCCACATCCGCCGAACTATGGCAACCCTTATGGCTTCCCTTGTGGCTTGCCCAGTGGCAAACTGGCCATATGCGAGAGCTGATCGAGAGGGCCAAGTGCCGAGAGCTTCTTCGTTCCGGTAGAGCCAGGCAGGAGATACGGCAGAATGCCGAAGTCTCCGAGAACGCGATTTTGGCCGAGGAACTGGGTGTCCATGAGACGACGGTGTACCGATGGGAAAACGGCAAGCGGGAGCCACGAGGGGCTATGGCCACCGGCTATGGCCGCCTGCTCGAGAAACTGCGCCAGAACTTCCCTGGGGAGCAGTCGTGAACATCGACCAGCTCAAGGACCAGCCGACGCTCGGCGCCGCCGAGATGGCCGAGCTGTTCGGGTCATCGAAGTGGTTCGTGTACCAGCACGCCGACGAGTTCCCGGTGGCCCCGATCCGAGTGGGTCGACTCCAGGTGGCCGACACGCCCAGTGCTCATCGCCCTGGGGCTGATCGACCCCCCAGCGCAAGAAGGTGCTCGCCCAGCCTTGGAAGGAGTTCCAACGTGAACGGGAATGGAAAAGTGGCCTGAGAGGGGGGCCGCTTCCATGATCTCCGACCAGGGTGATCTGAACAGGAACGCTAGCACCGAGGCCTCGTGCAGGGTGCGTTCCGCTCGCGCGTTGCTCGACGCAATGGACGAGGGTCGGTGGCCCAGGCGTGCCAGCGACCTCGAGCTGGTCTCCAGACTCTTGCAGCGGGCGGCGCGCTTCACTGCCATGGAGGAGGAGATGGCGGCGTGCTACCGTTCCGCTCCTCTTCCGGTGGCGAACCGGGATTTGCGCGAGCGACCTGCCCCCGACGGCCCGGCACGTTGCCCTGACGCTCTCGATCTACATGACCGAGCGCGGGGACTCGGCGTTCCCCGGGGGAAGCCGACGAGCCGAGACACTGGGCTGTCTCTGCGAGCCGTTCGGACGGCACTCAAGACGCTTAAGGGCGCCGACTGGCTGGTCGAGAAGGCCCACGGAGGGTCACCGCCGGCGGAGCTCGACTGGCGAGCGTCTACGCCGCTGCTATCCCACCGACCAGTGCAGCAGATTCGCTGGTCGGACGATGCAGGAGATTCACCGGTGCACCGCAGACACCGGTGAAGCAGATTCACCCGTGCATCTGACGACCATGACCGGTGCACCAGGTGCACCCCATCTCTTCAATAACTCTCCATTAGTACGCGTGAACCTGATCGATGACGACTTCGCCGAGACGTGGGAGCTCTACCCGCGCAAGATCGCCAAGAAGGAAGCCCTCGGCGCCTACAGGGCTCGGAGGACGCGAAGGGCAGAGCGAGGACGACCTCCGTGTCGCCACCGAGCACTACGCGAAGAGCGTTGCCGGCTCCGATCCCAAGTTCATGCTCCACGGCAAGACGTTCTTCGGCCCAAAGGAGCGCTGGAAGGAGATCTGGACCCTCTGTCGATCGGCAATGAGGCCCAGGAGGAGACGACTACGACGTGGGTTCCCAATTGGGAGGAGGAGGTCCCGTGAAGGCTCAGGCCCAGGCTGCGGTGATCCTCCACGACCCAGACGCCGAATCCTCTCTCATCGGAGCGATGCTGGTCTCGAATGAAGCAATGAGGGTTGGGCTGGAGACTGCCCACCCCGGCGACTTCTATGGCCCGACCAACGCCGCCGCATTCGACGCCATCCGGTCACTCCACAGCCAAGGGAAGCGCGCCGACGCACTAACCACCGCCGACGAGATGCGCCGACTTGGGTTTCCCCAGTACCGCGGACCCGCACACGCTGCTCCAGATCGCCAACAACTCGGTGGGCATTGTCGGCGCGGCCCAGTATGCCGAGATCGTCGTGAAATACGCGAGGGCCCGTCGCCTGCAGGGTCTTTGTCGGGAGACCAGCGAGTCATTGGCCAGCTTCGCCGACCCCTACGACACGGCCGAATCCCTCAAGGCCGCCCTTGCGTCGATCGACCTTCCGGTCGTCGGCGGCCAGCAGCAGGCCCAGACACTCGAGGAGATCATCGACACGGCTGAGGACATGTCCCCGTGGGTTATCCCTGGACTACTCCGTGTCGACTGGCGCGTGGTTGTCGTGGGGCTCGAGGGTCACGGCAAGTCGACCCTGCTCCGCCAGATCGCCGCCATGTCCGCCCAAGGTCTGCACCCGCTCAAGGACATCACGATCGAGCCGATCCGAGCTCTGATCGTCGACCTCGAGAATCCACGTGCCGCCATCGCCGAGACAGGGAAATCCCTGGTTGCCCAGCTGCGCCGTACGGTGGGCGACGCTTACGACCCGGGAAGACTGCGAGTGTTTCGCAAGCCAGGCGGCCTCGACCTGCGAACCCGACACGATCGGACCGAGCTCGAGCGCGAGTTGACACTGCACAAGCCGAACCTGGTCACGCTGGGCCCCGCGTACAAGATGACCCCCAAGCGAGCGCAGCGCGGCGGGCTCGAGAGCCACGAGGAAGCGGTCGATCCCGTTCTGGCGATCCTCGACGACCTGCGTACACGCCACGGCTTCGCCCTGATGATCGAACAGCACGCCCCAGAGGGCCACCAGGGGCCCCGGGATCTTCGCCCGTACGGAGGCCAGCGGTGGCGAGCGTGGCCCGAGATGGGGATATTCAATGCAGCCGGACAGTTCACGACCGGGTTCGTACGACCTCAAGCGCTTCCGGGGTGACCGGTTGAAATCCCAGTGGCCCGACGCCATCTGCCGTGGCCAGGTCTGGCCATTCGACGGTCGATGGAAGTCGCGCGAAGGCTTCTAGCCGCCCGGCTCACGACCCCACGCCCGCGGTCTCCTTGGAAATCATGTGTTGACTTTTGCGGCACCGGGTAATACCGGCGGCCTGACAAGGCCTAGCGGCTGCAGTTCCAAGTAGGCGGAGCAAATTTTGGCCTGTCAGGTGAGGATCCGATCCGAGAGATGGTCGCACGCCGGTCGCTCGTGCGGCCCTGCCTACTTCCGGGTTTCCATCGCGACCGATCAGGACTGGAAGGTGAGTCTCTCCGCCACGCCGAGGGAGGCCGCCGACTGTGAGGCGAGTTCGGCGGCAACAATGTCAGCCCCCACGAACACCAACATCTTGGCGCCCCGATCAACGAGTATTGCTCGGACGAGCTCATCGACGAAGCTCGCTGTGGGCCAAGAGCCGCTCGCAAAACGAACTTCTATAACCGAATCGGGCAGGTCTGCTGGGAGGGTCATAGCGAGGGATTCGGCTTGGACTCGCCCGCGCATCCTCGCAGGTGCTTCAAGAGTCGACACCGCCATCGTTCTTACCTCCCGTCCTACCAGCGCATCTGAGCGTAGATTAGCGTCCCGGGTAATGCCAAGGCGTCAGTCGAGGCGGACGCCTTGGCCATCGCCCATGTCAGGTGGGCTCCTCCGCTGCGGATCTCCACCGTTCCTCGGAATCGGAGGTCCCGGATCGTTGATTGAAGGCCGAAGCCCCGATCCTTATCGAACCTCGACAACCGAGTGGTCGCCGCTTCTCTGACCGCCTGAATGGGGCTGGCGAACATCTTCCCGGCGGCGGCCAGAGAACCCGGAATGCCGACGCCCCAGTCTCCAATTGCAAATCTCACGGCCCGAATCTTCGGGTAGTGCTGGGCCGCCAAGAAGCCTGGACGCTCTGCATGCTGTTCGATGTTGATCCCTAGCTCGTAGAGGTTAGAGTACATCACGGAGCTGAGCGAAGCGTCGTTCCAGCTGTCGAGCTGAGTTTCGATCATTTGGACAAGTTGGTCAGGAAGATCGTCTCCACCCGAGGCGCTGAACCGGCTTAGCTCTATAAATCTCAAGCCGGGATCATGACTCGTTACTCGTTGCAATCCATGGTCGTAGCAGCCGCCGTCCTGTAGGAGAGATGCGAGGCCCACCCGATATAGGTAGGCCGAAGCGTCCCACTTCCTCGGTGCCAGAAAG
This sequence comes from uncultured Acidimicrobiaceae bacterium, assembly GCA_963794215.1. Classification (GTDB taxonomy): domain Bacteria; phylum Actinomycetota; class Acidimicrobiia; order Acidimicrobiales; family RAAP-2; genus DATKRB01. The sequence goes on from CAWCCQ010000002.1 coordinate 325,776, forward strand.
GTGATGGGCCAGCCAAGAGCGCCTGCCCTGTCCACTAGGCAGGCGATAACGACCGATCCGACGGGGTGTACGAAATCGGTACCCGTCAAGTCGACTTCGAGAAACCCCTCATCCGCGAGACAATGCAGCCAGCCAGGGTTCCCGCTCCGAAGCTTGAGGGACCCCTGAGGTGCACCCGGCCAACGTAGTCGAGCGATTCGCCGCTCGTCGTCCGCCTCCGAGTCCTGCTCCTGCTGGGACTTCCTGGCCTAAATCCCGGGCCAGGTGAGTGGGTGCCTGGGTGGGCTCGGCACTCAAACGATCTCTCGTCGAAGTGAAGGCTCCGCGTGGCCCTGCAGACCTCGTAGAGTCTTGCCCGTGACGGAGCTCGATCAAGATGCCATTTGACCTCGGCGAGACGCTCAGGACATTGGCATCAAGAAATCCCGGCCGCACAGAGGCCGACATCCAGGCTGCAGTGAGAGACGTGCTCCTCTTCGGAGGATTCGAGCTTCACGACGAGGAGGTGCTACTGGAAAGTCCGGCCGAGGATCGACGGAGGCTTGATATCGCGGTTGGCACTCTCATTATCGAGTGTAAGAAGGACCTTCGGCCTGCGAATGCCCTGAGAAGGGCGGAGCAACAACTTGGTGAATATCTGGCTGCTAAGGGCGGAGTTGTTGGCCGTTATGTGGGCATCTTGACTGATGGAGCTATCTGGCGCCTTTATCGGCCTCGTCTTGGAGTGTCGCCGGAGTTTGTAGACGAATACATAGTAGCGGCGGGTCGGCCAGACGAGCGAGCGGTGCGTTGGTGGCTGGGAGCAGTTTTGGCGACGGAGGGTGCCCTCCGCCCTGCCGCCGAAACCATCGCTGATCGACTGGGATGGAACTTCCCGGGTTTTCGTCTTGTTCGGGCCGCGTTGTTGGAATGCTGGCAAACCGCACGCGACCGTGGCTCTGTCGTTCTGAAGCGCCAACTCTGGTCCAAGTTGTTGCGAACTGCTGTTGGTTCTCAGTTTGATGGCAGTGACGAACTTTTCGTGGAACACACCTACCTCGTACTTTTGGCCAACATGATCGGACATGCCGTGGCGGGCTTCGATCTGTTGTCCAATGGACAGGACCCTGGAGTACTGCTCTCTGGGCAGCTTTTCGAGCGAGCGGGCTTTCTCGGAATCGGTGAGTCCGGATTCTTCGATTGGCCTCTCGACAGCCCTAATGGCGCCGATGTTGTGATCGACATCACTCGGCGCGCCGCTTCATTCGATTGGAGCGAGGTTGACCACGACGTATTGAAAGCCCTGTACCAGTAAGTAATTGCACCGGAAGTACGTCACCGCCTTGGTGAATATTACACCCCCGACTGGTTAGCATCATTGATGGTGTCACAGTTGGTTCGCGACCCCCTCCACGAACGAGTGCTAGACCCGGATGTGGATCAGGCACCTTCATTTTTCACGCCGTCCAACGGTTCCTTGATGCGGCGACAGTTGAGGGACTCCCCATGGGAGAAGCACTCGAACGAGTGACCACGTCGGTCTTCGGTGTCGATCTTCATCCAGTTGCAGTTGCGCTAGCGCAGACCACATTTTTGCTTGCAATCGGGCGTTCGCGACTAGCTGAGCGTCAAGGGACCCTGAGCGTGCCAGTGTACTTGGGAGATTCCATGCGTTGGGAGGCTGCAGACGAGAGCGTTTTCAGCGCCGGTGGTGATGTAGTCGTATACACGAGTGACGGCGCCGAGCTTTTTCGCGAACGAGTTGCGCTTCCCGTAGCTGTTGTAGCTGATGTGCAGCGTTTCGATCGACTCGTCGGCGAACTGACGGCCAAAGCCTCTAGCCGGCCCGCCGGAGCTGCCCGTCAGCCGATTAGTGGAGTCTTAAAGAACCTTGGCGTCCGAGTCGAGCACACGGCCATAGAGACTACGTACGGAGTCCTCTGCGATCTCTATGATCAGGGACGAAATCACATCTGGGGCTTCTACATCAGGAACCAAGCCCGCCCTGCGTGGCTGACGCTTCCCGGGAATCGCGTCGACGTCCTCGTCGGAAACCCGCCCTGGCTTGCCTATCGACACATGCCCAGCGCCATGAAGGAAAGTTTCAGGCGGCGGGCTCGTGAAGCGGAATCTGGGCGGGGGGAGCACGGGGAAGGTCCACCCAGCAAGATCTGTCCGCTTATTTCGTGGCTCGATCGGTCGAGCTGTATTTGCGCATCGGCGGGCGCTTCGGTTTCGTGATGCCTCGAGCCGCTCTCTCAAGACAGACCTACAGCGGCTTTCGAACTGGTAACTACACGAGTGTGGGCGCGAGTACGTTCGTTGCATTCGACCAGTCTTGGGACCTCTTGGACGTAGAACCCCAGCCATTTCCGGTTCCCGCAGGCGTCACTTTTGGCGAACGGGCTTCAGCGGCCGTTCCGATGGGCACGGACGTACTCGCTTATGGCGGCCACACGCGGACCGAGGTGACCGAGTAGAAGGTCTTACGAAGGCTGTGAGGACGATCGTTGTCAGCGGAGACGAGAATGGTTCTTCTTCGCCCTATCGGCAGCGGTTTCGGCAAGGCGCGACACTCGCTCCTCGAATGCTTGCACTCGTCGTTGATGACGAACGACAGGGTACTCTCGGCGTTCCCATAGGTCGACGCTCGGTTAGATCGAGAAAGACGACCCTCGACAAACTCCCCTGGCGGGATCTCCCTGTTCACCGCGGTGTAGTGGAATCAATATTCGTGAGGCCTACGTACCTCGGTGAATCGGTGTTGCCCTTCCGGACTTACCCTCCTCTTGAGGCCGTGATTCCTTACGATGGAACACGGTTGCTCGACGGAGGTGACGAACGAATCGACCGCTATCCTGGACTTGCCGAATGGTGGCACGGTGCAAATTGATCTGGTCGGCGAATCGGAGTTCTGAGCTGCGAACGCTCGTCGAGCAGGTGAACTACTTACGCCAGTTGTCAGTGCAATTTCCAGTGGCGCCGCTACGCGTCATTTACACCAAGGCGGGATCAACCCTGACAGCGGCCTACATCACCGATTCCGCTGCAATCATCGATACGAGTCTCTACTGGGCGACAGTGACCAATCTGGAAGAGGCTCGTTACCTTGTTGCAATCCTGAATTCCCCAGCGATAACCCGACTAGTCCGACCCATGCAGGCTGTGGGCACGTTGGACCAGACACTTCGATACCTATGTGTGGCAATATCCGATCCCTACCTTCGACCCAGATGACGATCGACATCGTCGACTGGCATCGCTAGCGTCATCTGCCGAGCTAGTGGTCGGAGCGATTGAACTTTCGCCGGATGTGCGATTTCAACACACGAGACAGCTCATTCGGTCGGCGCTGGAGTCAAGCGGGGTAATGGCGGACATTGATTCAATCGTCGAAGATTTGTTGCGATAGGCGGCGGACCCCGTCCATCACATAGACACAAGGTGAGAAGGGGAGCCAGCCTCCCGCCCGCCCAACCGAGGTGGGCGCCGAGCCCGCTCCGACTATCAATCGTTTGCCTTCTCAAACGGAAGGCTAAGTGGCGTGGGCCCATCGACTGGCTGCAGACCAAAAAGTGGTGCTCCGGGTCGCTGAGGAGCTCGGGGGCAGAGTTGGTCGCCGTGATGAGGTTCGTAGCGATCTCTGGCGCGGGCGGAATCTGGGTCGTGGTTGCCTGCCGGCGCCGGACCTGGCCGGCCGTGGATGGCAGGGTCGACGTCACGAGGAGTCCTCATCACCTTCGGGCGTTCCCTCGATCTCTTCGGTGGTGCTCCCGCAGGCCACGCACACGTCGTTGATCCGCAGAATCTTGATGTGGGGGCACTGCAGGAGCGCAAGGGCGTAGAAGCACTCACGCTCCCCGTTTCCATCTGTGCCCCGCGAACGTCGGGTCCGGATCCGTCGGAATGGGTGGCTCGCCGGGGATCCCTTGGTTTTCCCCTGAAGGATGGATCGCTCGGTCGACGATGTCACGAACGAGCTGGGCTCTAGTGAGGTTGCGATTCTCGGCCTCGACTTCCAAGTCGCTGATCCACTCGGGTGGGATTCTGATCGCAAGTACGGTCTGCATGGTCTTAATGCTACGCAAGGGTGTTTACTGTTTTGGGGGATAACACAATGTGCAAAAGATTTATTGGCAAGAGGACAAGCTCGTTGGTACGAGGACAAAAACGACCTGTGTACGTTGGAATGCTAAGTACGCCATTTCATCCAACCCCTCCCGGCATACCCCCAGTCAGACATCGCTACCGCCAGCCTTTCTTCTTTCTCGCATCTGAAGCAGAACGAGTGACCATCTGTCACCATCCGGGATGGATTGCACGCTGTTAACCAGCTTCTATGCGTGATGATGGATGAACATGCAGCATTGACCGATGAGGCATCGATCCACGATCGTGGTCAGTAATACGCCGTATTCCACTAGATGGCCTGACTGTCACACACGATGAGACAGGACAGAACGGAAGCGAAGTCAGCGGGATTATTCCGCCGTTGCGCTGGGAGTTTCGTCATTCCGCCACGTTCGCTCGAGACCATGCTCTGGTCGGTCGTGTGGCCCGCTGAACTGTCGCACGGGGAACCCCAGCACGCCGGCGCGTTCGTGTGCTCACACGTGAATACGGGATGCGTGCAGTTTCCGGCGGTTACTGACTACACGCGAACGTCAATCCCAGAGAATGAAGAAAGACTGTCCAGGATGCTTGACACCAGACCTACTGTCCAGTAGACTGGACACATAAGCAATCACCACTGAGAAAGGAATCAGCGATGACGATCACTCAGGTAGTGCCGATGGTGGGCGACGCGGTCCAGCTCTTCGACGACGAGGCCGGACAGTGGACCACGGGGCGTCTCGATCGCTTCCAAGAGGGTCACACGGTCATCCTGTGCCCGAGCGGCCAGGGCCTCGAGACGTGGAGTCGTCCAGTCGACGACCTGCTGCCCGTGAGCGACGGTTTGTGGGAAGAGCGACTCAACCAGGTGGCGATCGGTCTTCGCTACCAAGAGGCCCTCGAGGACGTCGAGCGCTTCGGGGCCCTGCTGCCGCGGTCCGCTCCTGACCGGTTGCCAGCGTCTCGCCATCTCCCGATGGCGGGGCGGTGCTAATCGGCACCCAACGCGAAGCGACCCGGGCAATCCCCGCCAAGAGAATCCCGAGTCGCTCGCCCTATTGCAAGGAGGGCCAGCATGGCACACCGGAGCTTCACCCCCGACGAACGGCGCGAGGTTGGACGCGGCGCAGCTCGAGCTCGCCCGGGCGGTCGAACAGATCGCCAGTGGTGAGCAGTGGCGGGCGTTTCTCGACTTTCGCGTCGCATCTGCCCAGCTACTCGGCTCGCAACTGCATGTGGCTGATGGCCCAGGCGTCCGATCGCGGGTGGGAAGAGATGGGCTACGTGGCCGGGTTCCGCACCTGGCTGTCCCTGGGTCGCCACGTCCGCAAGGGTGAGAAGGCGCTCCGCGTGCTCGCTCCCTGTCGGTACAAGTCAACCAACCAGGACACCGGCGAGGAATCGTGGCGGCTCGGAGGCTTCAAGGTCGAGTCGGTCTTCGCCAGCGGACAGACCGACGGGGACGGAGACATCCCCGAGCGCATGCGCCCCGAGCTGCTGACCGGTGAAGGCCCCGCCGGCGCATGGGATGCGCTAGCGACGCTCGTCGAGGCCGAGGGATACACCATCGCTCGAGCACCGCTGGCGCCAGCGAACGGGACGACGTCGTTCGTGTCCAAGGTCGTCACGGTCGCCGACCGGCTCGAGGGAGCCGCCGCGGTCAAGACCCTGGTCCACGAGCTGGCCCACGTGCTTCTACACGTCAACGTGGACTACCACGGCAACCGCGGACGCTGTGAGTGCGAGGCAGAGTCGGTCGCCTACCTGGTGTGCGGTGAGCTCGGACTGACGACCGACGCCTACTCGTTCGCCTACGTCACAACCTGGGCCGATGGGGACGCCAAGGTGGTCATGTCGGCCGCCGACGCCGCCAAGAAGTGCGCCACACGGATCCTCGAGGCCCTGGCCGAGCCGGCCCGAGAGCTGGTGCCCGTCTGACGACCCCGCCAAGGCGGCACTGAGTGTCGGGTCTGGCGTCTCACGGGACGCCGGGCCGGATGGTCAGAACAGGGAGAGACAATGGAAGCGAATGAACACACTCTGACGCTCGGCTACGAGCAGCCAACGTCCAGCCGCATGGACAACGCGCCGGACAGGACGGAGACTGAGGACGTGCAAGCCGATGACCTGGTGGGGCCGGCCGAGGTGGCAGAGCGGCTAGGCGTGGCCACCAACACGGTGGCCAAGTGGCGACGAGCGCGGCCTCATGCCGGAGCCGCTCACGGTGCTATCGGGCATCTCGATCTGGTCATGGCCGGACGTCCTCAAGTGGGCCAAGGCGACGGGGCGCCTGACTGCAGGTTGACCCTGGCCCTAGGTGATGCTCACGGAGACGGCCAGGTCGTACGCCGACGCTGTCCCCGCCGGCCGCCTGAAGTCACCCGAGCGCCGTAGGGACGCCGGCCAGCATTTCCTTCCTGGCTTCGACACAGGTCGCACCCGGATAGGCACCGGCCGGGACAGCCGGCACCATCTCCAGGACAACACCCAAGGAGGTGGTAACCCATCCGGGGACGCTTGGGCACACCTCGGCATTTGTCGGCACCGTTGTCGTCGTGGTCGTGGTGCTTGTTGCTGCAACCTCGGCGGCAGCGTGGGCGCGGACAATCGGCGACCAGCTTGCCGTGGCGAGCAACAGGACAGCGCCGCCGACGAGCAGACTGGACACGAGGCTCGTCAGAACCACCAACGCTGGTCTCACGTCGAGGGGTTCTACTGTCCCTCGATCGCCTCGTCCAGCACATCACCGTCTGGTCACACGATACCGATCTCCTCGGGCGCTGCGGCGGGTCGATGCGGGCACCTGGCGGCCTTTGTCAACGGATTTGTCAACGGGTCTGCACCTGAGCGTGCCCCGACGAGACCGCATCAGACCACACGACCACCGATCCGACATCGGACCTGACCAGCCATCGCCGAACCAGACACTTCCAGGCCTCACGGGGTCTAAGGGACTGGCAGTCAAGAGGTTCGTGGGTTCAAGTCCCATCGCCTCCACTCCTGACCTGGGATTTCTCTCAGGTGAGCACCTCTCTGGGGAGTCGTCCCCACAATTTCCCCACATGAGATTGGGACGAGCCTCACAGTTCGGACGGCAAGTTGAGTCCTCCCGTGCGGTGAGCGGCAGGGGCGGGGCACATCAAAATGGCCAGCGTCGGGATCTAGCCCGCTGACTCGTTGGGCGGCGCCTTCAGATCGGTCAAAGCCTTGGCGAGCGACTCGTTGCGTGCTCTCGAGAGCGTCGGCAGCCTGACCAAGGTCCTCTGGGTACAGCTGCGCATAGGTCCTCAGAAACACTGCGGGATCGTGGCCGAGGATGGCCGCAGCAGTGCTCGGGGGGACCCATTTTGAGCCATGAGACCGGCCGCCGTGTGACGAAGAACTAAGGGCGAAGCCAGTCCGGAAGTTCAGCCCGAACACGTGCCTGCTTCCACGGGCCCGAACGGAAGTTCGTGAGCCGGATGCGAGTCGCCGCCGGGGTCGTAAACATTGGCCCCTCGGGGTCAGCATCGGTATTGGCCGCAAGGTGACCCCAAAGGATCGTCACGACAGTTGCCGGTAGGGGTACGAGCCTGGCCTTGTGCATCTTTGTGCCGCCTTCGACGAGCTTCCCATGAACCTGGGTGCGCCGCCATCTCGACTGTGAGCCGCCCGAAATCATCGAGATGGCGACGGCGCAATGCGACTGCCTCCCCCGGGCGCAGGCCTCCGTAAGCGAGAACGAGAACGAAAGGCCGAAAGCGCTCATCGAAAGCCGCCGCAAAGCGTTCCACTTCTTCGACCGTGAACACTCGTGACACTCTGCTCGAACCCTGTGGCACGTACCCCCCTCGCCAGAGGATTGGCTTTGATGGCTCCCGAGTCCACCGCCGACGAGAACACCATGTTGGCCAACCATCTACACGCAGTAAGTCTGATTCGTTAGGTCGCTAGTCGTTTTGGCGTCGACGATCAGGCCCTAGACGACGAGATTTGGAGGTTCGAAACCACGGCCCGATCGACCTAGTAGTTGTCGAGGTCCATCTGCCACTAGCCATGGGAGGCGACACCCTCCGCTGCGATTCAGCCAAAGTATTTGTGCCGGGACGTAGAGACGGCCACCATTGACGACATGGCGAGAGCGAGGCGCCCACGGGCCTACGGGTGGCGGAACGAAGAAGCTATCGGTGCTACCACGAACTTCGGCAAGCGCCACGATCCCTCGGTCCAGCGTGCGTTGAGGGAGATCGCCCAGACGAGCAGGCGTCAGCGTTCCAGCTCTATGCGCACACGGTGGGCGGTCCTCGCAAGCTTCCTGCCCATCGTACTCGCCGTCCTCGTCGGGACGAGCGTGGGGGCCACTGCTGGGTTGATCACCCTGGGAGCGGCATACGTGCCCCTGATGGTCCTGTCTCGGTTCGTGGACGTCCGGTGAACTGAACTGATTCGAAGTTGAGCACTCGAAGGCGGATTCCTCTCGCTCAGTCGTAGGATTTCCCGTCGATGACGAGTTATTCGGAAATGGGCTGGAAGCCAGGCGAAGTAATCGTACGACGAGAAGTTCTCAACGATGGTCGACCTTGGCTTGCCATGATGGTCTACGTGGTCGAGGACTCCGACGAGCAGTTGGTAACCTACTTACCGGGTGGCACAGAGTTCGGCTTCCTCGATGGCCAGTTCCCGACCTGCAACGGCCTGCATCCCTGGAACCATGGCACTCGTCGCTGGCTAGGACATGGCACCCTCATGGTGCAACGCAACGGGGAAGGCCATGCCGTCTGGCATTTTTGGGACGGTCCAGATCGAACCTTCCAGTGGTGGTACATCAACTTCCAGGAAGCGTTCCGGCGCACGCCCATCGGATACGACACTCAAGACCTCGAACTCGACATCGTCGTTCCACCCAATGGCCCTTGGACCTTCAAAGACCGGGAGCTTCTCGCCGATCACGTAGAGCGGGAACGCTATTCCGCAGACCAGATGGACCGGGTGTTGGCCCTCGGTGATGAACTTGGGGCGCAACTTGATGCGGGACGCCGCTGGTGGGATGAGAATTTGAGCAACCTGGGAACCCGACCCCTCCTGGCCCCCTGTCGGTCTGCCCACCGGTTGGTGGCTTGTCCCGACCTGAGGATTCCGGAAGGGCAATTCACGCCAACGATCTCTTCAGAGCATGTCGAGATGTTCAAGGGCCATGTAGCCAAAATCTGTGTCGGCGAGTCTCCGAGCGGAGGTGAAGTCGTGCAACGTGACAAGCATCACATCTTCGAACTCCTCAGCGTCTGGCGTGGGTTCAGCCACCTTACGGGCGCCATGAGCGATTGTGAGGAACCGTTCCGTCCGACACGCTGCGGCCGTCCACGCCGAACCTGCGAGTTCCAGCTCCCCCGCATAGCCTGTCTCCTCCAGTAGCCCACGAGCAGCGGCTACGAGCAAGTCCTAACCGTCTTCAACGTTCCCGCCGGGTAGCTCGTCCAGCACCATCATGGGGCCTGGCCGGAACTGACGGTAGAGAACGACCTGCTCGTTCGCCGTGAGTGATCGCCACCAAGGCCACCGCCCGAGGCTGCCCGAAAATGTCCCAATCGCTCTCGGACCCATCGGGGAGACGAAATCGATCGGCGGGGTACCCAGCCGTTCCTGGTTTCACGTTCAACAACCCACTGATCCATCTCAAAACCGTAGTGCTGGCTCCGGTAGGTCGCCTGGAATGGAATCGGTGGTTCGGAAGGCTCATAACTTGTAGACCGAGACGTGCATTGCGCTGGACGAATCAAAGGCCCGACGGTCGTACCCTCCGTAGCGAGCCTCTAGCCGAAGCCCGGCCACAAGTGCCATGGCGTCCAGCTCGCTTGGCCAGCAGTAGCGGATGCGGACCGGAAACAGGCGTGTGGCCGACTCGGAGATGAGCACGTGGTGACCCTCCACGATCTGTGTCACCGGGTCGTGGCGCATGGCGTCGAGAACCACGTAGTCCAGTCCGAGGTCGATGGTGTTGGTTGCTTGGTTCGTTGGCCCAAATCGACCAGGCAAGGGGACGAAAGCGTCCATCACGAACGATCCCCGAAGATGGCTGGCGACGTTCTGAAGGCATCGGATTTGGAGGTCCTGGCTGTCGAGGGCGAAGAATGTTGTGAATGGGACATAGATGAGGTCGAACTCTCCCTCGACACCTACATGGGAAAAGTCGCCCATAGCCACCGCGACACGTTCACCACCCGGCTTGGCCCGAAGCTTCGCCACCATCGCCTCGGATGCGTCTATGCCGACCACCTCGACCCCACCCTCGGCCAAGGGGATGGCGACCCGGCCGGTGCCCACACCCAGCTCCAGCGCCCGGCCGCCATGGGCCAGCTCGGCGAGGAAGGCCACCGCCTCGGAAGGATCCCGTTGTCCTTCGCCATACCAAGCGTCGTAAACCTCAGCAATGCGGTCGCCATACGTGGATGCCTCGTAGCCTTCCATCGTGAAAGTCAACCACTAAGGTGACAAGCTCTGAACCCAGCTACGGACAATCGCCGCTGGCTCTGGCCCCGGATGCTTCCGGAAACAACAGCCTGAGTCCGCCGATCTGTCCAATGGGAGAATGACCCCGATGAAGCTCAGCCTCAGGACGTATACGGCATACAGCATCGTTTGTGGGGTGAGGGCGGCCCGCTCTCGACGATTGCGTTGACCACGCTCACCTCGTGAAACGCTCGACTGGCCGGTTTAACCGGATCGCCAGCGCACTCCGGAGATGATGGCTACTGTCGGAGTATGGCAGACGTCGAGCATTCCGAAGTGCAGGGCTACTCCATGAGTGCGCCGACGTGCGCAGCTTGTGGAGCGCAGCTTGTCGATGTAGTCCGAGACAACTCTGGACGAATCATGAGCAAGTGCCCGAATAGGGACAAATCCAAAGAAGGTTAGCGGCTGCTCTCCTTCCCTCCTCGGCGGGTTGGACCAACGGCGGTTCTGGATCGATGCCTGGCGATAGCACCCCGAGATGTGCCGTTCGCAGCTCGTACCTACGCTGACGGTGTGGACGGAAAGGATGTGGTCCCGGCACGTCCGGGCTGGTACGCCGACCCCGATGGCGGCGGGGGCATTCGTTGGTGGAGCGGTCTGGCCTGGTTCGGGGACGTTCTTTCCGCCCTGCCTGCGGTCGACGAGGTCAGGCAAGAATGCACGTTGGGGCTTGGGCTGGCACAAGCAGGCCCTCCGAACAGCCACCGGACTCGGGGAACCTGGGACTGCAATGCTCGATGAAGCGTTTTGGGGGCCGCAGTAGATGGGACCGGGTCTCTATGACGTCGGCGCTGGGCTCCGGTTGTTTCATCCCGCTCGACGGGCACGGAGCGAGTACGTGAGCGGATACTTCGGCCACCCTTCGGGGAGGCGATAGAAGCCGTCGTCCCCTCGTTGAGTCCACGGCCATGGAGCATTCGTATAGGACTGCTCATTGAGTAGCTCTAGGGTCAGCCCGCCGCCCAACACGGCCGACACCACCTCACTCAATGCGTGGATTCGCTCATAGGACGCCGTATTTGCGAGTTCTGCCCCGGGGACAGCGTAGGTCCCCCTTCGATCTTCACGCAGGTACTCAGCCTCAAAGATATCTTGAACAATCGTGCGACCATCTCCGAACACCCCCTACGACGAGTGGGTGGATTTCCACCAGGTAGAGGACGCCCCCAGGACGAAGCAACCGGTGGACGACCGATGCCCAGGTGTCGAGATCGGGGAGCCAACCGAGTGCCCCGATGCCCGTGTAGACGATGTCGAATCGACGTCCGCCAAAGGCCTCAGGTGCCTCGTATACGTCGGCGCAAACGAACTCACCAGGTAGGTGGCAGTCTGCGGCCAGTTGGGTGGCAATCTCGATGGCTGAGGTCGAGAAATCGAGCCCCACGACGTTGGCTCCGTGACGAGCCCACGAGAGAGTGTCGGTTCCGAGATGGCATTGGAGATGGACGAGGTCGAGACCACGAGTCGGACCCAATTCGTCAATCTCGAACGGGCGGATATCATCTCGGCCCCTTCGAAAGCCGTCGAGATCGTACAAGCGGCTCCGAGCATGCAATGGGGCCGCCTCATCCCAACGAGCCCGGTTGGCCGCTCGTCCTTCGGCCGATGGACCGGTCATGTTCTGACGGTAGCGGGAGGTGCGAACGACCGCCCGCTGGCACCTACTCACTTGCCTACCGAGCTGCCATCATCGGCTTCCGGGCGAAACCGGTCTGACAGTCGTGACGAGCGACTGGCGCTGCGGCGGGATGAGGGCGCTGCGGCGAGAATGCGAAAGGTCGCCGGTGACACCAGGACATGGGAGGGCTGCGGCAGAGAGCTGACCGAGCCCGCTCTCGTGGTCCGGACTCCCGAAGGAGATGCTGTGGTGGTGCCGGGGCTGCGTCAAGCGGACCCTCCAAGCCATACAGCAATCCTCCGAAGGCCGAATTGGGTCCCTACTTCCAGGCGTAGGCAAAGGGACGCCCGACGAGGCGAAGCGCCCGACGTGGTTTGGAGATGTGGGTCCCAGCGTGCCCAGCAACCCGAGCACATAAGACCTGGCGACGCCCGAGCACGTTGCCTGTGGCCCCCTCGGCCTCGCAACGCTGGTCCCGGGGGCGACGACCGGCTCGTAGACCACTCGGCCTATGGCGATTGGCAGGAAGGGCTGCTGGTCCGACACGGCCGAGCAATTCACGTCTCGGCTCATGGACGCAACAGAGCCCAGGCCGAGAATGGCGGACTACTCGCTGCCTGGGCTCTGCGTTGCGCTGCCACCATGTGAATGACGGCTCGCGCAGGGTCGATACCCGGCAGTCGCCTGATTCAAACGTGGACAGGTTGTGGATTCTGGGGACTCCCCGAGCGGCGCATGGGTCGCACGGCGTAAATCCCTTCTCGGTGGGCCGCTCGCAGTAGGAAGCCTGTCCTTGCAACGCAGCAACTTCCGTCTGGGCTCCGGGACCTCATAGGCTGCCAGTTTGGCGTCCCAATCTCAGGCTACGCCTGGTAACCGGCGGGCCACTGTTGCAGGGCCCACATGTTCCCGTCCGGATCGCTGAAGTAAGAGTAGAGAACACCACCCATGTCCTCGACCTCACTTAGGTCGATGTCCCGCTCAATCAGAGCGGCTCGGGACGCAGCCATGTCCCCGACTACAAGGTGAAGGCCCTTGACCGAGCCTGGCGTCATGTCGGTGATCGGGCCCATCCCTGTGCCGAAAACAATGGCGCAACTCGACCCGGGCGGGGTGAGCTGTACGACCCGCATCGTCTCGGTGACCTGGGTGTCGTGCAGATTCCCGAATCCAAGTTGCTCGTAGAACGCCTTGGCCCGGTCCACATCGGACACCGGGACCGGTACGAGTTCCAGTCGCATGTCTGGCACTGCGGGAGTATCTGGCATTGATTCACCTCCTTGATGCTCCTGGTTCGTTGGATGTTGTGACGCTACCTACGAGTGAAAGTCATCGCCCAGTACCCACCGCCGTTCTCGCCTCGATTCAGCTTCTGCGCCCAGATGAGAATGGGGCGATGGCGTTCGACCCTCAACCGTGCGCTGGATGCGGCAAGGAGCTGAGCGAGCCCGCTCTCGTGGTCCCGACTCCCAAAGGCGCAGCACTGGACGACCGTCCCGGGCTCGGTGCCGCCCTCGGCATGATCCGGGACCGTCAGGCCCAAGGCATCGTCGTCCCTCGCCTCGACCGACTGGCTCGTGACCTGATCGTCCAAGAGACGGTGCTGGCCGAGATTCGACGCCTCGGTGGTGAGGTGTTCTCCACGAGCCCGGCCGAAGCCAGCTATCTGACGGACGACCCGGACGACCCGAGCCGCAAGATGATCCGACAAGTCCTCGGCGCCGTGGCTGAGTACGAACGCTCGATGGTGGTCCTCCGACTGCAGAACGGGCGACGGCGCAAGGCCCAGAATGGTGGGTACGCCTCAGGTGCACCTGCCTTCGGGTACGAAGCTCGGGACCGAGAGCTGGTCGAGTCCGAGGGAGAGCAAGCCACTCTGGCTCGCATAGCGGAACTCAGGGATTCGGGCGCCTCCCTTCGGACCATCTGCTCGACCTTGGAGTCCGAGGGCCACCGGACCAAGCGTGGCGGTACCGAATGGCTACCGATGACAATCAAGAGGGTGCTCGACCGGCGGATCGTTATCTAGCTTCGGGCCGGGCTCGTCATGAGTCGCTCCGGCGGTGGCGGGTTGTCCTGAAGTTCGGCTGTGATGCACTGCTGAAGCTGGACGGCGGCGTCATGGATCGGGGCGCAAGCGGCCACGATCTCATCGAGCGTGACAGTTCCAGCGTTCTGGCTGTGCTCAGGTCATTGAGACCGCCTGCAGCGCTGTGCAGGTTGACGAAGGCTCCCTGCACCGGAATCGTTCCGAAGGCCCGAAAACCGGCCATCATCGGGTACCAATCGTCAAGAGTCCACCGGACCCACCCGGCCATGATGCCTGTTGCCGAACGCCTTCCATCCAGTCGACCAATCGGCCGGCGTAGTCCAGGGCCGACACATAGGTCGAAGCCCGGCTGTCCCATAGCCGCATGTCCCTGTCGTGGGACCGGCTTGCATCACCGTCCATACGGGTGACCTTGTTCTGGACGAGCGAGATCAAGAAGCCGAACAATCCGCCGACGGCGGCGCCAATCACGCCTGTCCAGACTGCAATAGAGTCAGTAGTCCCAAGCACTCAGGGCCCCGGTCAGAACGTGATGAGGTAGTCGCCGACACTTCTCACACTGAGGTCTGAAGTCTCCACACCACAAGCTTGCCACCGGTGGGGCGCAGGTACGTTCGCATAGTGAACGGAAGGCTGGATCGGGGCTCCGGTTCGATTGGTGCCAGAGTCAGCCGTCGGTCTCTGCCGACAGCCCGGAACCGTCCGGACGCAGCAGCCTCAATCCCCTTGATGATCGTCGCACCCGTGGGCGGAACGGGCTGGATGCTTGCACCTTGGTCTGCTGCCCGTGCGAGATGGCGGCGGCAAAGGCTGCGATGGTCTCCGATGAGATCGGCATGTCGGCATCGGCGAAATGAGCGGTGAGGGTGGCGGCGATCTGGGTCTCGTCGTCTCCCTCGGAGTAGATAGCCGAAACGTCGGACAGGACGCCCCGCACTGCGGCCCCACGGTTCGCCTGCCCTTGGCAGGCTCGGTCCTTCGTGGCCTTCTCCATTGGGCCGAAGTCAAAGCTGCTGGTCATGGTCGCACCACCTTTCGCCGCTCCAAGGTAACAAGGGGGTGCTTCACCGGGGACAGTCAGGCCAGTAGGTGGCCGTAGAGGCCATCGCCAAGACTCTGGGGATCAGGCGCAAGACCGAGCGTAAGCACCTGGGGCGTGAACTAGCGGCAACCCTGCGTCAAGCGCTCCCAACACCCACGGGCTCCCGTCCTGGCCCGTCGGCTGCCCATAGGACGTTCACCACGGAAGGCAGGACGAGCAAGTGGATACGTCCTCGTGAGACGATTCGGTCATGCGACGCATTCAGCTTTGGGCTGTGGTCGGCGGTCTTGTGGTCGGGATCGGACTGGGCCTGGGACTGGGGTTCGGCTTGGCCAACGGTCCGAGCGCACCGAGTCGTCCCGCTACTGAAATCTCCGCAGCGAAGGTGACGGTCCCCGAGGTCCTCGCCACGAACGAGTCGACGGCGGAAGTCCTCTTGGCCCAAGCGGGTTTGGCGTACTCTGTGACCGAGGCATCCGGTCAGAACGTGGCTCAGGGCCTGGTCCAATCGCAGAGCCCAGTTGCTGGTTCCCGAGTCGCTCCACACGCCGTGGTACACCTCGTCTTCTCCACCGGTCTCCCCGGTGCTCCTTAGTCCTTCGCCTTCGCAGTGGGGAAACGTCGCAAGGCTCAGATGGGTGTTTACGCCACGGGTGCTCCTGTTCGGGCATCAAGCCCGGAACCGAGCGCTGGTTGAATCCGAGCATGAGCAAGTCACGCTCACCCCATTGGCGAACTCAGGGATGCGGGGGACTTCCCTCCGGACCATCTGCGCCACGTTGGAGTCCGAGGGGACAGGCAACCAAGCGTGAGAACCGGTGGGTCCTCGCCTTTCCGAAATGAGGCTCCTGCTCGACCGTCGCAGTTCAGCAACTTCGCCTCAGCATGCAACCCAGGGACCTCGGAGTACCACTACGTGATGGTGACACCGGACCACAGGCGGAGGGCTCCTCGGATGCAGAGCTGGTGGAGTTGGCGCTCTCGGCCGACAAGGCGGCCTTCGGACACCTCGTCGAACGACACGCTACTGGACGGGTTCGACGATGAGTGAGTTCCCGTGCACAACACGCATACCGCTTAGCCTGCTCGCCATAGAGGTGATCCTACCCGGTGCCGAAGCGGTCACTTGCTGCTCGGACGATGATGTCGACGCACGCCTCCACAGAAAGAACAGTGCTGTCGAGGATGACGTGATACAGCCGAGGATCGTCCTGACGGACATGAAAGAAGGCTCTTGCGTATGCGTCACGGGCTCTGTCCACGTCCTGCTGACCTCGTCGGGCGCTCGCTTCGTCGACGCCTTGAGCAATTACTTGTGCAATCCGTGCGTCAACGGGGCCGTCAAGACGAACGCACAGAACGTCCGGCCGGTTGCCCAAGACGACCATTCCTGCCCGCCCGAGGACGACAGCACCGGTGGTATCGGCCACTTCCCGAAGCCTTTCTTCAGTCATTGCCCGAAACTGCTCAGGCGACTGAGCCGCCTCTCCTGACCCATAGCTGAGACCAACTAAAGGGTCGGCCAGGGCGAATCCTGAGGTCATCCGCTCCCAAAGGCTTGGGGCACGTTCGTCGAAGCTCTCGGCAACGTCCGCTGGCAAAAGGGCCAACTGGCGTGCGGCGGCGGCGGGAATGGCACGATCCACGAACGGGAGGTCCAGCCGCTCTGCGAGTGCGTGGCCAATCCTGTCGCCGTGCGCACCGTACGACGCCGAAAGCGTCACCACTCCTGGCATGGGTACATTTCAGCACAAAAAGGATGGGTCCTGCACGAGCGATGAGGCATCATCCATTGCGGTCGCCTCCGCCCTTGTGCCCATGCCAAGATGGCCAGCCGCCTCGTCAACGTTTCTCTGCGCAATGGGGAGACATTGGCGGCGTTGGAAAGAAGTAGGAAGCCTAGTTGCGCTTGCAGGGCGTACGTGTCGTGCACTCACCGCAAGTGTGGCGGAGGACAACACACACCGAGCACACAGACAGATGGTCCAGGGGTTGGAGGGGCCGGGGTAGCAGGGTTGCAGGCTTCCACCGCCCAATCTCTGGCTGATCTTCTTTCATCTCTAGGTGTGTAGCCCCGCATCCATGCGGAGGGAGCCGGGAAAACCTGATCAACCCTCGCCTCCCCTGCCGCTATGGTCGGAGCCGACCTGGCAGCGATTCGTTGACCGACCAAAATCCCTTGCAATGGAGCG
The DNA here is from genome assembly GCA_963794215.1 of uncultured Acidimicrobiaceae bacterium. Classification (GTDB taxonomy): domain Bacteria; phylum Actinomycetota; class Acidimicrobiia; order Acidimicrobiales; family RAAP-2; genus DATKRB01. Next base: position 343,259 of record CAWCCQ010000002.1, read on the forward strand.
GTCCTACCTCTGGATCATCAGGTCGGCGTCTCTCACGATCGCAGGCCCTTCTCCAGCCAGCGCCAGGGTGTTCTTTCGTGCCTTCACGGTGATGACCCATCCAGTGGCGATGAACCAGATGGGAAGCCCGAAGAGAATGGCGAAGAATCCGACCGGTCCGAGGCAAGCGACCACACCCACCAACAGGGACCACCATCCGAGTGTTTTGGGGAGTGGAGTTACCCGGTTCGTCAGGATGGCGAAACCAGTGCTCAACGTGAGCAGAGCCGTGCCGAAGATGAAGCCCAACTCGTCGTTGTCGCCGACGAAGTTCACCAGCTTGGCGATACCGTACTCATGGTTGTGGGCAGCCACGATAAGAACGACTTGGAAGGCGCCCAGGATCACCATGCCCACGACAAGCAGAAGACCTCCGGCGTAGACAACATTGGACCAAAACGATTGTCCTCCCGACGCATCACGCAGAACCGTGCGGAGTTGACTGAAGAACAGCACGGCCAGGGCCAGCCCCAGACCGACCACGTAGATCGATGCCCAATTCGTGGCCACGTGGGCATTCATGTACTGGGCGACCTTGGCGCCTGAGGCGTTCTCGCTGGGCTCGTTGCCCCCCAATGGTCCCAAACCGATGAAGATGGCAAGAGGGGCCAGGATGCCGAGCGGCCCCATCCACCTACTTACACGCCGATCATTCATTCGGTCCCCCTTCAACATCCTCGTCACGGTCCACGACTCTCCAACTGCCCACGAGATCCGTGCTTGGAGATCGTACGAGAGCACGGTGCCGATACCGAGGGGGTCAGCTTCCGTCATTTCCGGGGTGCTACCACCCCGACACTCCCTGGGCTTCCAATCTTCGCTTCGCCTCGAAGACCAGCGGGCGTGCAAAGGGAAAGTCTCCCGCAACCCTCGCATCCCGCCTACCCCTCCGGGTAGCTTGCGTCTCGTGCCACGCTCCTCCGAGCCGCTACTGACCGTTCGGCGTAGACTTCAGCGTGGCCCGAGTGGACTACGAGCGCCAAGCAGCCGCCTTCCGGCAAAACCGGAGCCTGTCCGACGAGGCGCTAGACACTTGGCGGCAAGCCATCACGCCGTACGTCCCCGCTACCGATGCCCAGATCCTCGACCTCGGGTCAGGAACTGGTCAGTTTGCCGGTCCGATGGCCGAGTGGCTCGGCGCCAGGGTCATCGCCATGGAGCCTGCGGCAGCGATGCGATCCGTGTCCATGGCTGCGTGCTCGTCGGCCATCGTTCATATCGCCGCTTGGGCTGAGGCTATTCCGCTGCGTTCGTCCGCCATCGACGTAGCGTGGCTCTCGACGGTGATTCACCACTTTGAGGACCTCCGAGCGGCGATAAGCGAACTGCGGCGAGTCCTCGTACCCCGGGGCGTGGTGCTGATTCGTGGGTTCCTCGCAGAAAGCAAGCTCTTTCCGTGGTTAACCTTCTTCCCGGGTATCGAGCGATCAGTGGCGAGCTTCCCCAGCCTTGGCGATGTCACTGAACCCTTCGCCGCCCGTGGCTTCACCCTAGACGCACACTTGACCGTCACCGAGCAGAAAGGCACGACCTTGCACGAGTGGTACGAGCAGGTGCGGGACTTTCACCATGGCGACTCCATGTTGCGGCCATTAACGGACGACGAGTTCTCGGCGGGGCTCGGCATGATCCAAGCAAGGCTGGCCGTGGATGACGGTGAGCGACGCACCGAGCAATGGCCTGGCTCCCGGCTTGAACTCCTAGTTTTCCGCCTGCCCTGAACTGAGGGGTTTCCCCTGGCAGGTCGGTCCCGCATCATCCGGGCTTGTCCTATGGCGAAAGGAAATGCACGGTGGGCCTCGACAAGGTCGACACATCTGGAAGTGGAAATCACCTGCCGTCACCTTGGGGTGACCTGGCGGTCGTACGGGCTTCAATCTCCGACGCCGTTGCCGTTCTAACACTTCGTGATGACCTGGCCGCCTGGATGGTTAGTCAGGGGATAAGCCAGTGGCAGCCCGGTGAAATTTCCCTCGGCCGAATCGAGACCTTGATTTCCGATGGCTCGGTCTACGCCGTCCAGCGTGACCACGAATTGATCGCCTCGGTGACGATCACTTGGGCCGATCGATTCATCTGGGGAGAGCGGTCCGAAGCAGCGTGATACGTCCACATGCTAATGATGGCCCGCTCGTACAGCGGATACGGGGTCGGACAGTCTTTGCTCTCATAGGCCGAGGGTAAGATCAAAAGGTGCGACCGCAACGTCGCTCGTCTCGACTGTGTTAGGAGCAACAGCCGCCTGCGTACCTACTACGAGGCGTCTGGCTACCAGCTCGTCGGATATCGAAGCTTCGATGAGTCAGCGACTCGACGGCTCGGCTTCACTCCAGCGGAAACGGCGCTCTACGAAAAGACCCTGGACGGAGATCAGCCGTAAAGGACTGGTGACGGTTACGCCAGGCATACGACATTGTCGCCACCAAGGACGGACACTGAGGCGTTCTGGTCAATGAGGTTCGCTTTCGGCGTCGCTTGACCTGAGCCCGAAGGCGTTCGCTCTCTCAGTGTCAGTTGGGTACCTGGCGTCCCGACGGATCCCCCAGGAAGCGGCTAGCCCGAGGGACGGGTGTCTAACGTCGGCAAGCGGTGGTTGCTCGGCAGCGCCACGGCTACGTTGATTCGGTTGAAGACGTTGATGAGCCCAATCAGGTAGAGCAAGGCGGCCAGCTCGGTGTCGTCAAAGTGCTCCCGGGCGGTCGCCCACGTTCGCTCGTCCACCCGACTCCCATCCCCAACCCGAGTCATGGCCTCCGCCAGACCGAGCGCAGCCCGTTCCGGGTCATCAAAGCCCTTCGCCTCTCGCCACCCGGCGAGCGTGTCCAACCGGGCCTGCGGAACGCCCGCCCTTCGTGCGAAACCGGTGTGGAGCGTCAGGCAGAAGGCACAGCCAGTTATTTGCGAGACACGGATCTCCACGGGCTGACGAAGACCGGGATCGACTCGACTATCCGAGAGGTGTCTGGCCAGAGAGAGCAGGTCCTGGAACCACGTCTCATCGGCTGCATAGGGTCGAAGCGCATCGATCCGAAGGTACTAAAGGGGGACGGCGTGCCATCCGATGACGTGGAGTTGCGAGCCCATCCAGCGGTATGGGTCCTGCCCGCCCGATCGTCGAAGGGTTCAAACAGAGGCGGCCCAATCGAGCCCGAGGATCGGCACAGGGTCCCAGTTGATTTGCCGGGCATGGGGCGTAGATGTTGCCAGTCGCATCCACGTGTCACCAGGAAACTGACGACATGACAACCAGACACCGTCATAACCAGCCGTCGGCTCGAACGTAACCCAGGCCAGACTGTGCTCGGCGTCAGCTTGGGCTCCGGCCTCAGCAACGGCATCCACGATCTCCGCTCGCTCGCCCTTGGCCACGTACGGGATGACGATGGAATGGAACACCACGGTGGTGACACCTGCGGGCAGGGACCGGAGCTGGGAACGCAACCAGGGTCCGGCAGATTGGGCATCCACTTCCATTGGACCAGCAATGGACATGGCGGCATCTAGCAACCGCAGGCGGTCCACGTGCTCGGGCCAGACGAAGGAACGCAGAGCCAACTGTGCCGAGGGATCGGCCAGGTCCAGCGGGTGCAGGTCACAACCTCGGCGGTCGACAACCGTCCACTCCTTAGTGGGTGGCTGCCCACTTTCGAAATTCCCCGTCAACAGCACGGGAGAATCCGCCGGACCCCACGCTCGGTGCTCGTTGGCCACGACCCGATAGCGGTCCATCCAGAGGTTGAGCCCGGCGCTCGCTCCGATCTCCAAGAGCCGTAACTGACCGCCAAGGACGTTCACTGCCGCCGAGAGGGCCGCGGAGCGTCCCACGTCGTTGGTCTGCACGTCGGCTGCCATGCCCTCTAGGACCAGATCCTCATGCTCTTCGACCACCTCGAAGAAGGCGTCCACCGCCCGGCCAGGGTCGAGTGACCCGCCGGTTGACGGCAAGTACTGACGCAGTGGGCACGACCGATCGGTCAGGGCAATCCGATGGACCGGTGCTAGAAGGCGGAGGTAGAGAACCGTCGATTCGGCCGGTCGCCCGTCAGAACGGAGGAGCTTGGTAGCGGTCCGATCGCCTTCGAGGGTGGCGACGAGGGCGTTAATGATCGCCTCGTACGTCGGCGACCCGCCATTCCGACACAGGCGGGCCTGAAGCTCGCCTGCATGACGTAGTTCTTCGATTCGATTGGGCACGATCTCGCTCTCACCGCCGGTTGGTACAGAGCGTATCGATCATGGACCGTGACCACCCTGGCCCCACCGAGGCCCGAAAACCTGACGCTCACCGGTGGGTGTGCCCTCGGCAATCCACTGCTCTCGGTCTTCGTGGGCCACGTCGGTGACTCCTTTCGAGCGAAGGGCGGCGTACACACCGTCTCTCAGCTGCGATTCGAGTCGCTCTTCCCGATGGAACTCGCCAACCCAAATCGATCTCTGCCCGCCAATCATCGTCAACGGGCTTCCATGCGCCGACGCCGAGGACTTCTTGTTCATCAGTCTCACGGAGCCATGCCTCTGCCAGTTCTTCGTCTGCCCGCGAGACGGCGAATGGCACCAGGTCCATCGGGCGAAAAGAGCCGCAGGCCAATCCGTGTTGGCCACGGGAACGCCGATGGCGCAATGGCGGCCCCAGATGCTCAGACGAAGGTATCGAACTCGTCATAGGCAGCGAGCACAGCGCCCTGGTCCCCGAGGATCACGACCTCAGCGGGAAAGTCAACTCCAGGAGTGACGTAAAAGAGCACGATCGCATCGTCCACGGCATCCTCTGCCGTGGTCCCGTCGGCAAAGCTCAACCGGACGGAGCGAGCCTCTTCGGCGGTGTTCCCGATCACCTCTCCACCTCCGGCGAAGCGATCCGTATTCCACTGGGCGACAAGGCTGACCCAGGGGCGGCTACGAGACAGATGGGCGTCTCCTCCTCCACCGCCCAGAACGCCAACCGACCACGCCCCTTCGGCCCCCTGCGAGGTCCGGATGAGAACATCCCTCGGGCTACCCGATGGTGTCCGATAGCTGACGAAGTGCAGTTGGCACGACGAGTAGCTTCGGGTCTTTCGAAGAACGATGCTGGAAGCAGCGGCAACATCAAACATGGGACCCTGACGAGTCACAAGATGTGGCACGATTGCTTCGGCAGCACTGTTCGAGCTCTCCGAACTCCTCACCATCCCGGCATCATCGACTGGGCACTGACGGTTGTTCTCCTGGGATGACCCTAGTTCGAGATGGAGCGAGCGACGGGCGGTGCCAGGTCCTCCGAGTGGCGGGCTGCACGCCGCACTTCGACGGGTTCGGGGTCGGTCTCTACATCTCTGGGTGCGACTCTGAGGGGACTGGTTTCCTCGACGCCAACGTCGCCGTTCGCATCGATGCGGACCGCATGATCACGTGCCACACGGTGTGACCCGTACCGCCGGTCCTCGGACCAGGTCGGATAGAGTGTCTTCCTCCTGCCAGCTCGACGATTCATGACAGGATGACGCTGTGCCATTGTCGCCGGACACACCTGATCATTCACCCCTGGATTTTCAACCCTTCGGGCTCAGGGACTGGTCAGGGGCCAAGTGGGTCGAGTTCTACGAGGGGGAGGTCGGGAAACCCATCTGGTCCATGTGGCTTGCGCACGCTATCGGGGACGAGTTGGTGATCGTCAAGACGGCGCCCAAGGCTCGGTGGGACCAAGTGATGGTTGGGGCGTCTCCGGGAACAACGCCACGAACGGGGGCTGGAGCCGACCAGTTCGCCGTCGGAGCGGTCCGCACATTGGTGGACTCCGCCCGCCCTCATCTGGTCGACTACGAGCGGCGGCGTTACAACCGTGGGATCGTGCCGTTCTCCGATGCTTTAGGCTCGGAATGGAGGAACGGGGACCCAGTCACCTGGCGGCTCAATGGGCGGAAAGTAAAGGCCCGGATATTCCGATTCGTTCATGCATGGACCGCCGTCACGATCGACGATCCCGAGCGCTACGTCGGCGTCGCTGCCTATCGCACGGACGAGAGAAGTCTGGACCTCGTCGAGGTCACCGGACACGACTACGGATGGGACTTTGCTCGGCCCTTCAGCCTCGGCGATCTCAACGACCAGCCCAACCGGCCCGACACCGAGGCAATCGTGCGAGCTTCATTGGTGCACCCAGACCACTTGCGAGTGATTGACTGCGCAAGAGGGGAATCTCCGTAGCGGCCACGCCGCCCGCCCCTGGGCGCTGAGCCTTCAATGCAGCACGAAAGCCGGGAGCGGTTTCAGGCTAGCGGAGCCGGACTTCGACTACTACGTCGAACCATGTGAACCGGAGCATCGTGGCTTCCCGGGGAGGCGGCGGGCCGAACGTGGCGTCGCCAGTCATCTCTCCGGGACGACCTCCAGAGTGTCCCCCGCCCGGCGTGTAGTGGGTCCCGGCGTCATCAGCCAGGGTCAACTTGAAGAGCCGCATCATTCGTATTCGTTCATCGCTGTTGCGCCGCAGCGCTTCCGCAGACCATGTCTCCAAACCCTTCACATCGTCTTCCAGGGCCGCACATTCGTCTGGGAACACGTCCGAGATGTTGGGCAGCGGACTCACCCGCCACCGCACGACAGTGGCCGTGTCGTAGACCTCGACCGAAATGACTGACAGGAGCCCTCCATCGAGGGCGTACTCGGCATCCGGCCCCGGGATCGACTTGACGAATCGTGGAGGACTTGCCGGTGCGAGCGCCTGAACTTGACGTCCCTCGGGGACGCCGAGGCGGGTGCCTGTAGCTACACCCGGCAGTGCAGATCGGGACGAGTGAAGCCGAGGGCAACGGCCATCTTCTGGCGCCACACGTGCTCCTCCTCCTGTGTCACGGCTTCGAGGTAGCGAAAGCCTGCGAGCACACCAGCAAAGTGTCTCAAGTGGTCCCGCCGTGACTGCACGGGCAGCAGCGCCCTCTGCATGGCACGGGCCTCGGCCAGACGCTCCACGAGGTACCACTGGGCCTCTGGCTTCACGGCGCCAGCCTATTTCAGGGCGCCACTCGACGTTCAGGCCATTTCTGCGGGGCTTGCGGGGATTGCTGAAGTTTCTAGAGCACGATCTCTGGCTGACTTTCTCTTCATCTCCGGGCATGTAGCCCGATACCGCAGACGGAGTGAGCCGAGAGAACCCCCGCAAACCCTCGCATCCGCCGCATGGTCGGGTTCCTCCTCCGCTCAGACGGCGGTGCTCGACCAAAGGAATCTCGTCGCTCCACCCGATAACGTGGTCCCATGGGTGAGAAGGATGACCTGATCGGACTCTCTGACCATGTCTTCGAACGGTCCTGGAGGCGGCTGGTAGGGCTCACCGACGAGGAATACTTCTGGGAACCCATAGCGTCCTGTTGGTCATTGCGGGTCGACTCCAACGGGACGGTGACCGTCGACTGGGAACCCGCTCCGGCCACTCCCCCTTTCACCACGATTGCCTGGCGGCTCTGCCATCTCATTGACTGCTACGGCGGTGTTCGCAACGAGCGGTGGCTACGAGGCACTCACGACGATGCGGGACGTTCTCGATCCGCACCTCAACCAAATGCAGCAGCAGCGCTGGTGGCACTCGACATCGCCCACGGGTGGTGGATTGCTCTCCTGGCGTCGCTGACCGAGATGAACCTGACCGAGCCACTTGGTTCGGTCGCCGGGCCGTACGCAGAGTCAAACAAGGCTGGTTTCGTCCTTCACATGCTCGATGAGGTGATTCACCACGCTGCTGAGATTGCCCTGCTCCGTGACCTCTTTTCGGCGACACACGGCTAGTACACGCAACCCATAGTCTGTGCCCGAACACCCAGACCCACTGGTTGGCCCCGGGATACGACTCCCCAGTCACATTACCGAGGGACGAATCATTGTAAGGCTCTGGAAGCCTGACGATGCCGAAGCACTTCATCGAGCCATCGAGGACAGCATCGAGCACCTGCGACCGTGGATGGCCTGGATTGCTCTCGAACCGCTCACCGTGGACCAGCGCCGAAGTCGGATCGAAGGGTGGTGGCAGAGCTGGGACGAGGGAGGTGAGACGCATATGGGCATCTTCGACGGAGATGTCGTGGTCGGCGAGACTGGCTACGTGCCCGGCACCCATCCTCCGGGTCTAGAGATTGGCTACTGGACCCATGTGGACCACCTCGGACGAGGGTACGCCACCGCCGCCGCCCGCCTCCTCACGATTGCCGCCTTCGAGCTGCCCGGTATCACCCACGTCGAGATTCACCACGACAAGGCGAACGTACGCTCTGGGAAGGTGCCTCAGGGCCTTGGCTTTCAGTTCTTGGGCGAGTCCCCCCATCGGACAACAGCGCCGGGCGAGGTCGGCATCGACTGCGCGTGGCGAATAGACGCCGCTGACTGGGCGCAGGAGTGACCGTGATCCGAGCCGCTCTTCCCGATGAATCCGATCAGCTCCGGGCAGTCGAGCGGGCCGCTGGCGAGCGATTCCGAGACGTCGGCATGGACGACATCGCTGACGCCGAACCCATGTCGGCGCACCACCTTGTTGCCCATGCCGAGGCTGCTCGATCGTGGGTGGCCGTTGATGATTCCGACGAGCCGGTTGGCTATGTGGCGGTCGACCTCGTCGACGGCTGCGCCCACATCGAGCAGATCAGCGTCCTTCCCGGGCACCAAGGACGTGGCCTTGCTCGTACGCTCATCGAAGAGGTCGAGCATTGGGCAGAGGATCAGGGGCTACCCGCCATGACATTGACGACCTTTGCCGAGGTGCCGTGGAACCGGCCGCTGTACGAGCACCTCGGGTTCGTTATCTTGGACGAGGACCAGCTCGGCCCTGAGCTTCGGGCGGTGCGGGAACACGAGGCCGAGCTAGGACTCGATCCGACCCTTCGAGTTTGCATGCGGCGCAGGATCCCAAGGTTCCTGGGACCGCAGGGTCAAGTGCTCATACCTTGTGATTAAAAGCGACCAGTTCGAGGATCACGGGCGCCCAACAGGCGAAGCCCTCATCGATCGGTCGGTGATTGAGCGTGGCCCTTCCACTTGCGGCTGCTTCCAACATGGCGGGAAGGAGCCAGAAGAACTTCACAGCAGCCGAGGCATAGATCGTACGCAACACAGCCTGCCCATCCCCATTCCACTCCGAGGCAGTGAGCCCTTCTACGTACCCGCTCGTGATGGTGTCGACCAAGGCGCTCATCTCGTCGGGCCGCACAAAGAAGTCCAGCACGGCGTCGAGCATCAGGTTGGCAGCATCCTCTCCCATGCCGCCGATGCCTACGAAAGCCCAATCGACCAGCACGGTCTGCCCTCCGACGGCGAACAGGTTGGCTGGATGCAGGTCCAGGTGGCAAAGGGTCTGAGGTCCAGACTCCACCACGGCCAATAGTCGCTCTCGGTCGATCCAGATGTTGCGAATCTCCTTCCCCAGTTCGGGCCGCACATGTTTGGCGACGAGGGGTGCCCGCCAGGCTCGCTCGTCGTCGAGGCCTGCGATGCTGGACTCCCGCCGTTCCACGTAGCGGCGGAGCCAGTTGCGGGCAAGCCAGGGTTGGGCGGGTAGGCCAGAGGCCGCTACCCCACCTTGGGCTCGGCCGAGAGCAAAGGCGGCGGCCCGATACTCATCGAGCGACGAAGAGGCCGCCGAGGCCGCACCGGGGAGGTCTTCGAGCCACAGGCCGATCGTGCCGTCAGGCCGATCGAAGACGCCGTAGCAACGAGGTATTCGCAAGGGCCCGGGCAACGCTGCGAGCAAACCGGAGGAGTAAGCCAGCGCCTCCCGCTTCCAGTAGTACCAGTGACCCTCGTCCTCACCCGACTGCCAGAGCGGGGAGTTCCCAACCTGGTGGCGAAGGACCTTGAGGACTGCCGACCACGTCCCCTCGGAGAATCTCCAGATGCCAACGGTAGCGGAGGCGACGGCGTGGGCGACGATCTGCTCGCAGAGCAGTGAGTCGGGAGCCCTATCAGCGGGTCCTCCGGAGGCTGCAACGACTGCCACGATCTCCTCGTCCGTAGCTCCGTGGCTTGCAGGTGGCTCGATGGCCATCTTCGTTCCTTTCCGGCTCACGCCTCGGTCCCGCAGGATCCGGATCACGCTTTTGCCATATCGACGGGTGGCTGCCCCATGGCGGTGAAGGAGACTATGTCTGGGGTCACCGAGTGTCGCTATCGGCGTCCCCCGAGGCGGGCAGAGGACGGTCCGTCAGCGCCCGAGTAAATTTCTCTCATGTCATCCAGACAACCTCTCGCAGTGCTCGTTGGCGGCGCACCGGGTTCGGGCAAGACGACGGTCGCAAAGGAACTGGGTAGAACGCTGGACCTCCCCGTTCTGCACAAGGATGACCTCGTTCATGGTGTCTGGCGATCCATTGGGCACGGTACCGAACTCGGATTGGGTGGCGTTGAACTGTTCTACAGCACGATGAAGCTGTGGCTGAACAACGGCGTGAGCTTCATAGGCGACCAGACCTGGCGCCGGGGCGTCAGCGAGCCCGATGTGGCCGCATCGCTTGCGCCAATCGCCGAGTTGGTCCATGTCCATTGTCAGAGCGTCAACGCCGTCGCCCGATTTGAGAGGCGGATGCGCGTGGAGCCACTTTGTGGGGATGAGCGCCTGGGCAAGCTGCTGCCGCTCGCTCACAAGCTTCAAGAAGAGCTGGTTGACCCCCTTGATTTTCGGTGCCCGACGATCACCGTCGACACCACCGACGGATATAGGCCCGGGCTTGAGTCCATCGCCGCTTGGGTTGATGGCTTGTATCGACGACCGGCGTTTCACGACATCGATGGACCCGTCGGATCGGTCTAGGCCCGGGTTGTGGCCCGTCCGTATGGCACCACCATCGGACACGCGGTCTCTCTACTGCCGATGAGCCAAGTGGAGGACGGATTCCTCGATCTTCGTGACCGCACCGCCAAGGTCGTTGATGATGCGCTGGATTGTTAGATCCCGTTCACGACCCCACTCACCGCCGTAAAGTTTGGTAACTACTTATGTCGCAGCGTCGAGGATTCGCTCGAATCGGTGGTGTCGGAGCTGGAACGGCCCGAAGCGTCGATCTTCCTCCACCGGTCGCAGGGAGCCGAGCACTTGCTCGAAGCGGCCACGGGACGCCAAACGCCTCGGCTAGCCGATCTTCGAATTGGTCCTGGCCCACGAAACGACCTCGGTCCACACGAGGGCGAGAGATCCTCCCGACGGGAGTAGCTCCGCAGCCAGCGCCACGTCCGCCTGGACCCGGTCCATCATCGGCCAATCTTCGAAGCGGCCCACCATGACCTCAGCTCGGCCGCCCAGCTTCTTCCTCGCCACAGCGGCCATCGCCGGTGCGGGTTCGATGGCTATGACCTCCAGGCCCCGTTCTACGAGTGGCAAGGTTGCTATACCGTTACCCGCTCCGGCAAGCTCAGGGACTCGGGTGGTGGCCAGGCGCCGCCCTGAATTCGGCCTGGGATGAGCGAGGGGTCGAGGCGCGGGCGTTCTTGCCGATCTTGGCTCCGCTGTTCAGCGGACCGATGCGTCACATCGGGAGTTGTCTCGGACGCTCTTTGGCCGCCGAACTCGATATCGGTCATCGGTCATCGGTCCTCCTTTCGTACAGCGGCGACGCTCCCTAAACAGGCGGTCACCACGCCGGTCGAGGCCATCACGAGCCAGCCATGGATCTCGAGGAACTGCCACCGATTGCGGTGCCCGGTTCCTCAGCTCGAATCGTCGGGTTGATCCCGTTCCCCACATGAGATCGGGACTCATCGAGCCGATCGACGGCGAATGCTCGACCAGTGCCATGAGCCACTGGCAGACCGCGGAAGCATGCCGAAGCAGGGGGAGGGTCTGTCGACGTTCATCTGAGACGCCGGAGCCCAAGTGGGAAGGTCGAATATTGGAACGCCACGGACATCAGCCTCTGTTGGCCGTCCCAGTGAGACGCCCGGCGTGAGTTCTTGGTCCAAGCATCCTCTGAGTGCTCGAATTCCCTCATCCACTTTTGGCATGTGGCAGCGAGACGGGGGTGCTGACCCCCCTCAAAGGCAGGGTGGAGGCACCCTTCGACCCGCCTTCCGGGCACATTACGTTGAGCGTGGCAACCGGAACGGGGTGTCAGCGCATAGGAGGGGAAATGGGATTTCTTGGAGCGATTCGGCGAATGGCTGTGGCCTCATCGATCGCAATCGGGCTGAGCGGTGTTGCATTGGCGATGCCAGCCGGAGCGTCCCCCGTGCAACCTGCCAGCAGCCCGACCGTGGTGAGCGCCATGTCGACCGCTGACTACGGCTCGGTCCTAGTGGTCGGCACGGGTCCGCTGGCTGGGGCTCCGTTGTACCTGATCACCAGCGACGCCAACGGCTCGTTCGGATGTACAACGACTTTGGAGTGGACGTACATGGGGCCGATCACCTGCACCGGCCCGGAGAGCGACTTCATCAACGGCGTCCAGAGCGACGAGTGGCCCGCCCTCACCACTACCGCTGCCCCCGTGGCGGGACCCGGGGTAAACCGGTATCTCCTCGGAACGGTCTACCGCCCCGGCATTGGTCGCCAGGTCACATACGGCGGCCATCCCCTGTACCTCTTCGATCCACCGTCGAACCCTTTCGTGCCTTTTGGCGAGGGGTTCTTCGAAACGGTTGCTCCACTGCCGCCCTGGCATGGCCTCTGGCAACTCGTCACTCCGTCGGGCCAGCCTGCGCCCGGGACAGCAACCATCGAGACCGAAACCCTTCCCAACGGCAAGACGGCAGTAGCCGCCGAGGAATATCCGAACGCAGTCCCCGGCGGTGCAGCGATTACGGTCTATTCCTTTAGCCGTGACAACCGGTGGCAGAGCGATTGCCTCGGTGCGTGCGCAGTGATGTGGATTCCGGTCCTCACGACCGGTACGCCACAGGTGGGCGGGGGCATCAGTGCGAGGGACGTGGGCGTCATCCGTCGCCCCGACGGCACCTTGCAGGTGACCTACGGCGGGAAGCCGTTATACCTGTACTCGGCCGAACAAGCCGTCTTCACGTCCCCGAGCGGCCCGCCGCAGACGACCGGCACCGCGGGCAACGGTAACGATCTCCCTAGCCCCTACGGCGGCAGGTTCTCCATCGTCTACCCGAGGTGAGATTTCCATCATCTCTGAGGCAATGCAGCCCCACACCTCGTACGGACCTAGCTGAGATAAGCCTCGCAACCCTTTGTATCCCAAGCAAAAGCCTAAAGGGAGGCTAAAGCTTCTGCGACATTGTCGAGGGCACGGATGCGGCGACTCAGACGATCCGACCGACCCTGGTCTAGCTCCACTTCCTCGGTTCCGTGGTCGTGCGGTTCTCCTTATGGGGTCGCTTTGCAAGCTCGACCAGTCGTTCATCTCTGTCGGCCATCTCCTGAATTTCCTTTTGGCTCCCTGATTCGTAGCTCAGCCTTCGGCGCCGTCGATCTGGCGCATGAGCCTCCTCTCTATGTCCCACCCACCAATGCCCGATCCTCGACCTCACCTTGGGGAAAGGCCAGCCTGCCGGTCGGATCGCCGCTTTTCCCGTTCGCTTCCTACGTCACCTCGGTTCAATGGCGCTCGACGTGCTACTACTGAGGCATGACCGAATCGTCGGACAGATCGGGATCGAACAAGGGGCACGACATGGACCCTGACCAACTGTTGGCTGCGTTAGAGAATCGCGTGAGAGAGCTGGAGGACAAGCTCGCCATCCTGCAAGTGGTCGCAGGTTACGGTCCGAGTGTGGATGGGGGAGCCGTGCGAGAGGCGGGATTGCTTTGGACTAAGGACTCCTGGTACGACACGGACTCGTCGCCCGCTGCCTCCGTGCCCCATGGGCGGGCAGGTATCGAGGGAGCCGCCAAGAGCTTCCTCGAGGATCCCGTTGGTCTTGCACACATCAGCCACCTGCCGCTCATCAAGGTCGATGGCGATCGAGCAACGGCCGTCAACCACTCCAACACGTTCCACCAAGATGGAGACGAGTTTCGGCTCGGACGTGTCTCATCCAATCGATGGGACCTTGTACGGGTAGAGGGTCGATGGCAAATCGAGCGCAGGGTAAACCGTCTCTTGAACGGATCGAAAGAGTCAAAGGATCTGCTCGCCGACGGTGCAAGGGAGATTCTCGGGGAGTAGGGCTTGCTTGGTTTCGGCAAACTGGCAACCACTTGCGGGCTCGGCACAGCCGAACGGACACAGTCGACCAAACACTGAGCCGCAACGCGCAGTCGGGCCCCGAGACGTGTCCCTCCTCGACGTTGGCCGCAGAAGTTTCTTCGTGGGCAATGACGACAGTGGTATGGCTCCAAATACGACATCACCCCATGTTGACCTCCCGTTTCGCCCGAGAGTCTTTACGCCACTGCACCACGTCGAACTGGCGGAGGAAGCGGTGTCGCGTGCCACGCCAAGGCGGGAACGGAACTGGACTCTTCGGCTCTGAGGACGTCTCCTGGGAGAATCACCAGCTTGCTGGCTACATGTGGCAGCAGTGACTCAAGCAGCCATCTTCATCTCGTCTATCTCAACCACCGGCTATCACCCTCCCGTGGCCAGCGGTGACCGGGGTCGGATGCTGGCAACAATCGACCCTCGACCCGCCCAAGACGACGTGCCAGACTCGAAGCTCAGCGGTTCCTAGATGGTGGAGAGGAGCACTGACATGGACGATGCAAGCGGGCATCCCGATGTCTCCAAGCGTTCTGGCCTTCGGGGGGGCCGTCGCCTCAGCTCCCTGATCGTCGTATGCGCACTGTTACTGGCGGCGGTTCTCGTCCCGGTCCTGGTCCAGAGCGCACAAGCAGGTTCGACGCAGACCGACAGGCGGGTCCTGCTCATCGGTGGTCCAGGTGGAGGCACGTCGGACCCGACCACTGCCGCTTGGGCGGCCGGACTCACGAACCAGGGTGTGGCCTACACAGAGGTAGACGCAACGGGGACCGTCGGCGTGGGCACCGAGTCGGTGACGCTGCCCAGCCTCACTTCGTCACCCACTCAAGGACTCTACGACGGCGTCGTCATCGCCGACGACCCAGCGGACTTCGCCGCCGGCCAGCTCTCCGCGCTCTTAAGCTACGAGTCGACCTTCGGGGCCCGCCAGATCGACGGCTATGCCTTCCCGACGGCCGCCTACGGGCTCACCGATATCACCAGCAGCGCTGTGAACGAGACGGCCAACCTCACCGCAGCCGGACTCGTCACTTTCCCCTCTCTCACCGGCCCAGTCCCCCTCGCTGCCGGCACCTATGGCTACCCAGCCACGGTGGCCACTGGACTCCCGACGGGAGCGAGCGAGACTCCCCTCCTCAGCGATACGACCGGGGTACTCATGGGGATCTACCAACACCCCACGGCCGTACAGGATCCGAGTGACCCTCAGGCCGGGGTGGCTGAACTTACCATCCTGTTCAACTACAACGCTGCGCAGTCCCAGTGGCTCTTACTCGGTCCGGTGCTAATCGACTGGGTGATGGGTGAAGTCAACCCGACCATTACCAGCGCAACCACGGCCACGGCGAAAGCTGGGTCAACGTTCAGCTTCACCGTGCTGACAACTGGTCTTCCGACACCCGCTCTGAGCGAAGCTGGTGCGCTACCGGGCGGCATTGCTTTCACCGACAACGGGAACGGCACAGCCACCATTGGAGGAACAGTGGTCCAGGGCACGACCGGGTCCTACCCGATCACCATCAGCGCCACCAACGGCGTTCCCCCTGATGCGAGCCAATCCTTCACGCTCACCGTCGTGAAAGCCTCTCAGCAGTACGACCTCGTGGGTTCTGACGGTGGGGTGTTCGTGTTCGGACAGGTCGGTGGGTTCTACGGGTCCCTGCCGGGGCTCGGCGTGCACGTGAACAACATCGTGGGGATCGTGCCGACCAGCGACAACAAGGGGTACTTCCTCGTGGGTTCTGACGGTGGGGTCTTTGCCTTTGGCGACGCCCCCTTCGAGAACTCGCTACCCGGGCTCGGGGTGCACGTGAACAACATCGTGGGAATCGCTCCCACCAGCGACAACAAGGGGTACTTCCTCGTGGGTTCCGACGGAGGCACCTTCGCGTTCGGGGACGCGGCCTTCGAGGGCTCGCTACCGGGTCTGGGCGTGCACGTGAACGACATCGCGGGGATCGCCCTCAATGGACGCAATGGCTATTGGCTTGTCAGTACCGGAGGCGCCGTGTACGCCCTGGGTGGTGCTGGCTACTTCGGCGGGCTTGGCGGGGCAAGCACGACGCCAATGGTGGGCATCGCTGCCACCCAGTCGGGCAACGGCTACTGGCTGGTTGGGAGGACTGGGTCTGTCTTCGCCTACGGAGACGCCAAGTTCTACGGTTCGCTGCCCGCCCTGGGCGTCAGCGTCAATAACGTCGTGGCACTGGTGCCTACCCCCGACCAGCTCGGTTACTGGCTCATTGGATCCGATGGTGGCGTCTTCGCCTTCGGTGACGCACAGGAGATCGGGTCACTGCCTGGCCTCGGGATCAGCGTGAACAACATCGTGGGTGCCGTGCCAACGTCCTAGCCGAGACACGAACGGCTGAGTCCCGTACACGTCGATGAGGTTGAGGGGCACAAGGGTCGGCAGGTCAGTTACCAGGACCGAGGATCGAATGTCCGCCAACTTCGTGCCTGGACGTTGATGGGAGAGATTGAAATCTCTAGCGGCCCGTCGATCAGTCGCCGGAGCACGATGACTGGGTGGCCGGGGTCCAGGGCTTCTTGAGGGTCTTCGGGAGGCCAGAAGAGAACAGGACGAAGCGTAAAGACCACAACGCGTACGGCAAAAGCCTTCGGTCGAGGTCGGGCGCTTCGAACAATCTCTGGATAGTCCTCTCGGAGCCAATCGAGAATTGGGGGTCGGTCGACCTCTGCCCTCCGTTCGGCATGCAAGCAGCGGACGAATGAGATCAGCGCGAGGTCCGGCGGGCCAAGGCGAGCGAACTCGAAGTCCATCACGGCAGAAATCCCCCTTCGGTCGACCAGCACGTTGCCCAAGAAGGCATCACCACGGATCACGTGATCCCTAGCCAGAGCAGTGGAGTCGGAATCGGCCAGGTCTCTATTGCGGTCCCGCAGCGGCGTTGATCACCCCGGTATCGACGTAGGGCTTGCGGTTGAGTTCGTCAACGAGCGCTAACGCTCTGGGGACAGGAAGGGAACGGCATCGGCACCGACGATGGCGAGTACGTCAGAGGCGTCTTGACCCGGATGATGCGTGACACGTCGATGACCGGCCGGGGTGGCGACCAAGCGTGGAGCGCACGCAGTATCAATGCGAACTCGGTCATGAGTTCTCACCCGAGCTTGGTTTCAGGCGGGCCGTAGAAATCCGACAATGATTGTCTAGGGACGTTGCGAGACAGTTGCCAGGTGAGCTTTCCCGTTGTAATCGCAGGACCTCAGGAGTCGGCACTTCGGAACGGACAGAGCCCATCAGCTCGGCCTCACGGCGAAATCGGTCCCGATCTCCTCTCCAGCAGACTCCCAAGAACAGATTGCCTATCCTCCAGGCATGGTTGTTGTTGCTCTCAACGAACCGAGGACGGGTCGGGGTGTCGATCGGAACATGAGGCAACACCTCCTTCAGCCGTTCCATGGCGGCCACCTGCGACCACGGATCCTCTCGATCGTCCCTGACGTCGTCGGCGCAACGCTGCTTCCATGTCATCTTTTCGGGCGTCGGTGGTCGAACGGCGGCGGCAGCCATGTCACACTCCAGTCCGCTCGGCCCCAAGGCCAAGAAGGCGAGCGGGCCTGTGGGCTCATCGCTGGACCCGTTGCCCACGGTCCAAGCGGAGCGGGCGGAAAGAACCCCCGCGAGCCGAGCAACCCCGGCAGCCACCGGGACTCAGCACGGCGTACGTGTTCGTAGGATTCAAGACCTAGCGTCACACACGGGGAGTGAGCCATGGTCGGGCAACTGGAAGCCATCAACCGTGGCACCGAGCGGCGCAATTGGGCAACATGCATGATGAAACCCGTCTTCTTTTGGGACGCCGTCGTCCTCTGCCTTTCCTACAGTTGAGATCGTGGGTGAGCCGCGTCGGAAACGAGATGACTTAGGGCGTTGGCAGTACTTGGGAAAAGACGGCTCCTGGTATCTCAGTTCGGATGATGGCCCGGTCGTGACTGGCCGCCGATCTCACCCGACGCACCCAAGTTGGCTCCGCTGGCGTTGGGGTGTGGGTGTCACGGTGCTCGTGGCAGTCACTGTCGTCATCCTCGGTCACTCCCTTCCCATAGCCTCCCAGTCCTCTGCCCACGTCCCATTGCCGACGAAGCCGCCGACCGTTCCGGCTGCGCTCACACCAACCACGACCGTTCCCGTCACGTCGACCTCGACGGTCGTTCCCACCGCATCGGTCGTGCAGCCGGGAGTTCCTTCTCCCAGCGTTCTGCGGCCAACAAGCGCACCGGCTTACATTGCACCAGAGGCGCCCGTTCAGCCCACGACCCAGATAGTCGCTGCCCCGGCAGCACTCTCTGATCCCCCTCAGCCTTCCCCCATCGCCCCGCCTGCCACGTATGAGCCTTCGGCCACGGACCATCCGATACCAGCCTCCAGCCCCCGTTCGGACCCGGGACCTTGGCATGGTGAGCCCGAACCCAACCGGCCCGCCATCCCTGTGGCCAACCCGCAGGCTTCGGGAGTCCCGACACGACCCCGGGGGCAAGGCGACCCGCCGCACCTCGGTTTGCCTCTAGCGCCCCCAGGCAATCCCGCCGGCTCGCCGGCCTTCACCCGCAATTCCTCGCCCGGTACGGGCGCCTCTCCACGCTCGCGCTCCATTGCCAACCGCTAAGCAGGAAAACGAACCCTGGACTTCACGCTGTCTAGGGCGGAATGGCGCAAACTGGCGAACCTCGGGGCCGAACTCCAGGCTCGCGAGGACCGTGTCAGTCGACTGACGAACTGAGGTCAGTGGATCAATTTGCTCAGAATCCCACCGTGCGTCATAAGGATCGAGCAGTGTTGCTCGCTCCTCTAAGGGCAGCTGAGGGTTCGGTGCCTCATCTGGCTCACGAGTTCGACTCAATGTGCCGAAGTGAACTCTCGAGGCCCATCACTAGATCGCGCCGAGTACCTCGCCGAAGTGAATGCTGTCCAGCGTGACCCCAGGCGCTGATGCGTCCTCGGGCGGTGCAGCGGCCCTTGCCTGTTCCTCGGTTTCGTACACCTGAACAGAGAGGGCGCGAGCGTCGTCAAGGGCGACGAAGTAGGCGCCCACGATTCCCGGCCCTCCCTTCACGGTAGGAATCAGTTCATCGAGTCCGCGCTTCGCCTCGGCCCGATCGTGGATATTGCCCTCGACGACGATGGCATGCACTGATCTACCCCCTAACAGGTCTCCGAGATGGCGACGCGACAGTATGCCACGGGCACGAGTACGGACGCCGGGAGTCCGGAGGCGGAGCGGCCACGGGATCCGCTTTTGGCCTCGATCGGCCGCCGAGAATTCAGTCAGTTTGTGAGGAGCCATGCCAGCCCGCAGCGAGCCAAGAAGGCCCCCCGCAAACCTCGCATTCACCGCGTTCCCCTTCAGGCGGCTTGCGTCTCGGTCCCGTGCCGTGCTCCCCCAAGCCGATAACGGCCGCGGTCGACGTAGACTTCAGACGTGGCCCGGGTGGACTGCGAACGTCAGGCCGACGCCTTCCGACGAAATCGGAGCTTGCCCGGTAGCGTGCTCGATACGTGGCGGCAAGCCATCACCCCCTACGCCCCACCCACCGATGCCCGCATCCTCGATCTCGGTTCGGGGACTGGCCAGTTTGCCAGTTCGATGGCCGAATGGTTCGGCGCTGAGGTCGTCGCCATCGAACCAGCGGCAGCGATGCGCTCGGTGTCGAAGGAATCGTGCTCGTCCGCCGTCGTTCATATTCCGGTCGGGCTGAGGCTATTCCGCTTTGCCAGGCGGCCATCGACGTGGCATGGCTGTCGACAGCAATTCACCACTTTGATGACCTCCCGACGGCGGTCGCCGAACGGTGGCGGGTTCTGCCCGGTGGCGTAGTTCTCATCCGCGGCTTCTTCGCAGAAAGCCAGCTCTTCCCGTGGTTCGGCTATTTCTCGGGCAGCGAGCGATCAGTGGCGAGCTTCCCGAGTTTTGGGGAAGTAACTGAGATCTTCGCCGCCCGTGGCCTCACTCACGACGCACACGTGACCGTCACTGAGCAGTTCGCCAGGAACCTACACGAGTGGTACGAGAAGGTGAAGCATTCTCACCACGGCGACTCGATGCTGAGTCCGCTCGCCGACGACGAGTTCTCGGCGGGGCTCGCCGTGATCCAGGAAAGGCTAGCCCTCGACGACGACGAGGGACGCACCGAGCTTTGCCCTGGCTCCCGGCTTGAACTCCTCGTTTTTCGCTTGCCCGAACAGAGGGCTTTGCCGGACCTGCCCTGCTCTCGGCAAAGCAGTTAAATGGGGAGCATGGCAGAGATTCAACTGGCCACCCCTGACGACGCCGAGGCATGCGTAGGCATCCTTCGCCAACTTCCTAGCTTCTTCACCGAAAACACGCACGATGAAGTGCGGGAGCTTCTCGCCAACCACCGAGCTTGGATCGCGGTCGAGGATCAGGCCGTGAGTGGTTTCCTGATCGTTCAACAACGCTACCCACGTTCAGCGGAGATTCCCTTCGCCGCCGTCCTACCCGAACGACAAGGGTCCGGGATCGGCACGGACTTGGTTCAGCACGCCCTCCAGTACCTTGCCGAGGCTGGGGTGGCCCTCGTGGAGGTCAAGACCCTCGACGCTTCGTCGGGGTACGAACCGTATCTCGCCACCCGAGCATTCTGGGAGCGTCGGGGGTTCGTCCAGGTCGACTGCATCGACCCGCTCCCCGGATGGCAGCCCGGGAATCCCTCGGCCATCTACGTGGCTGCCCTGGCTGTTACCGGTACGTAAGACGTTGCCGTGAAGAGGGTCCTCGTCCTCGGTCCGGGTGGAGCCGGTAAATCGGTCTTCGCCCGTGCACTGGCAGAACAGGCCGGTCTCCCCGTCGTAGAGCTTGACCAGCTCTTCTGGAAGACCGATCTCGTGCCGACGCCGCCCGATGAATGGGCGGCCGTGCAACGAGAGCTGACCACTCGACCGAGCTCGATCTTGGATGGTGACCTCGGCCCACACGACGTGGTGGATGTACGGCTCTCGGCCGCAGACACCATCATCGTGCTCGATGTCTCCCGTTGGCGGTGCGCCTGGCGAGCCTTGCGACGCTCACATGAGCGGCTGGACTTCTGGCGATGGCTTTGGACCTGGCGGCGCAAGTCTTTACCCACACTCAAGGTATCAATCCAACAGTCGGCTTCTGACGCTGACGTGTTCATACTCCGCACGCCAGCGGAACTCGACCGGTTGTCGATGCTGCGGTGTCGGCGGTGCAGGCTCGAGATGACCGACCCATCGGTGGTGTTGAACGCCGCGAACAAGCTCGTCGTGCCGTGGCGGAGGTAGTCGTGCGTGCGCTTCTCGGGCATGCCCGGCATCATGGGAAACGCGGGCTGGGAGCGGGCGAGCGCTTGGACCTGGCTTTTTTCGTCGACGCAGTAGACAACGGCACCGTTGGGGGGGTTCAAGTACAACCCAACGACGTCGTAGACCTTGTCCACGAACAGGGGGTCGTTGGAGAGCTTGAACCCTTCGGCTCGGTGGGGCTTCAGCTCAAAGGCCTTCCAGATCCGCCTGACCGTCGAAGCCGACAGACCGGACCGCTCGGCCATCTTCGACCTCGACCAGTGCGTCGTGTGCTCAGGCGTCGACTCGAGCGTCGTGACGACCACGTCTTCGACCTGCTCGGCGGTCACCGTTGGTGGCCGCCCCGGGCGGGGATCATCAACGAGACCATCCAAGCGGGACTCGACAAAGCGTGCTCGCCACTTGCCGACCGTTGGCTGGGACACTCCCTCGTGCTCGGCAACGGCTTTGTTCGACAAGCCCTGCGCACAGCCGAGGATGATCCGCGAGCGCAACGCCAAGGCCTGTGAGGACTTGTGTCGTCGAGCCCACCGCACAAGCTGATCGTGCTCCTCGGCCCTAAGTACGAGTAACGCCGTCGGTCGACCAGTCCGTGCCATGCACCATCGTATCACACTTATATAACTAATTAATGACGGGCGCCACTAGTGTCGGTACGTGGGAAGTCCTGAGCATCTGGGACATGATGGGAGGGTGGAAGACCCGGGATCAAAGGACATGGACGCGTACTTTGCGTCGGTGCTGATTGGTGGACTGGAAGGGCAGGTCCTCGTGATCATGGACTACCAGCCCGCCTGGGTGGATCAGTTCGTTATCGAGCGGGACCGCATCTGCCGGGCCCTGGGTTCACAAGTCAGGGACATCGAGCATGTCGGCTCAACTTCTGTCCCGGGCTTGGCCGCAAAGCCCATCGTCGACATCATGGTCACGGTCGATGACCCGGACGACGAAGCCCGATACTCACCTCAGATGGAGAATCCTCGGCTACCACCTTCGAGTACGAGAGCCCGCTCACCGCATGTTCCGTACACTCGAGCGGGATGTCCACGTCCACTTCTGGTTGGCTGGCAGCCGCGATGCTGAGCGGCACCTCGTGTTTCGAGACTGGTTGCGATCGCACCCCGAGGATCGTGCTGAATACGAGCGGGTGAAGCGTAGCTTGGCTGGACAATGGCGGGACATGAACTACTACGCACTCGCCAAGACTCCAATCATTGAGACGATCCTGGAGCGGGCAGAGTCCCCCTCGGCTCCGAGACCAAAGCCGAGGAAGGACCTTCACCCCTCCACCGTCGCCAACCCGAAGCCTGGGTGACACCATGGCGCGATCAGATGGTCCCGGTAGCAACCCCACTTAGGGAGGTGCCAGCACGGCCCGCATCGCAGGACGAAGTTCAGGCGGTCTCCCCAAGCTCCGGCGGTCTCTCGAAGCTGAGGAGTGATTCACCGTCACTGGCCAGCCGGTCTCGAGCACCTGTTTGGTCCCGCCGAGCCCGTCCGGTGACGCTCAGTGCGTGTTCGCAGCGAGACGTATACGCCAGGAGCCCTGTTGCTGCGACGCCCACCGCTCGCCACCCGTCATCGCTCAGACGGTGCCCAGCTTCCATCTCGTAGTCCCGGGCGAAGGTGGCAATCTCCGCTGACGATGGGAACGTTGAACCTCCGGGCTCGGACGTTACGCTCCAAGTGGCGGCAGCCTGGCCCACGGCGGTCCCCTCACTGACCAGCGCGAGACTGTCCCAATCATAGACAGCAACGACATGCTGTTCATCGAGGCGAACATTGCGAGCCGACCAGTCACTGTGTGCAGCTATCTGGAGCTCTTGGTTGGCGTGTCGCTGCGTCTTGGCTCGCCTGGCAAAGTCGTCGATCCATTCCGCCGACGCAGCAGTCGCTTCAAAGTCGAACAGCAGGCTGTGGGGTGCGGGATAGAGACCCTCGACCGGTTGGCTCAGAGGGTGTTCGAGGAGACCAGCAACGCCCAGCAACCCACGGCAGAGGGCGATCTGACGGGCTAAGCCCGCTGCGGACGCACGTCGGGCTCCGGGGTGCGATGGGACGACCATTCCCGGGTCGGGAAGCCACGCCTCAGTCAACGTCAGATTGGCACGGCCCGAACCAAGCGGTCGTGGCGCCAAGAGAGGCCGAGGGGCGGGGAAACCGTGTGAAGCCAGATGCCCCTGAACATTCTGGATGGTGCGCAGGAAGGTCTCGGTCCAGGTCGTTTGAAATACCTTGATCACGGCGTCCCGGTCATCGGCGAGATGAACGCCCACCACGCAGCCAGCGGAGGACCGGTAGAACAACCCGGCGCTCGGTTCAGCGCCTAGCTGCTCTTCGCAGAAACGGCTCACGAGGACTGCAATGGCCTCGGGATCGGCCGTACCGAAGACTTTCTCTTCAATGGCGGTCGCTCCCCAACGTCGCATCTCTTCTCCGATGACGGTCGGGAGGGCGTTCACGATGGGATCTCGTCCCTTGCGCCCGTCACTGCGCCGCCCAGGCAGGCGGGTCAGGATGCCCCAGCCAATAGCGCATTCGTGCTTCGGCCTCTGGGAGAAGCCGGGGTTCGTGCTGGGTGCGCACCAGCAGATTCACCGTCGGGGCGAGGCGGCGCGGACGGCTCAGTTCACGCCCGAGCGGGTCACTAGAGAAGTCCTGGCCGTACCCGGCCGCGAACTCGGCGTAGTCGGTGGCCCCGCCTCCCCAGCGTTCGGGCCAGGTCAGGAGAGGAGCATGATCCCAGGCTCGTGGGCCGATGCCAATCCCATCCCAGTCCAACAGGACCACGCCGTGGTCGGACATCACCACGTTCTCGGGATGGACGTCCCCATGACCGACCACCAGCTCCGCTTGCCAAGCGTGGTCCTGCCAGTCCTTCAACTTGTCCCACGCCTGGTCCAGTGCGGCCAGTCCATCCGGTGTCGCCAACCGCTCTTCCCGAACCACGCCCAGGCCGGCACCCACATCAAGCCATGCCGCCTCTCCGCACCAGCGTTGGGGCATGGTCTGGGCCACTACCTCGGGCCGAAGGGAATGCAGGAGGCCTACGATGGCTCCAACTTGGCGGTAGTCGATGGAACGGGAGGGAGCGGCCCCAACGTATTCCCAGACCGACACCCCCCAGTCGCCGAGTTGGAACGCATCACTGAGCGGCCGAGCTGTGGGTATTCCGGCTTTCTCTAGCAGAGAAGCGAGATCGACCTGGGCGTGGGCGGACAGATAGGGAGGTGAGATTCGGATCACCGCCGAGCCAGCTCGGTACACGTGATTCATGCCAGATCGGATGAGCATCGGCGCACCGAGGGACATGCTGCTCGCTGTCTTCTGGGCAGCCCTCAGCGGACCATCGGCCGGATCGACGATCATCATCTATCCGTGGTGCCTGAACGCATACACCAATTATGAACCGTTACGTCGCCTGTCACGAGGTTGCGGATAGCGAGGAGTGACTGGCCTCGAGAAACGCCCTTCGAGCACGCACTTGGTCCACCAACTTGCGGGCCATGGCATTGAGGCCGGACCACACGGTTAGCCGTTCATCGGGATCGCACGACACGATGACCGGAATGAACCTTGCTTCCTCGCAGAGCCGCAGGCGACCTTCTCGTCCGAAGGGACCATCGCAAGGGTCGACAAGCTGAGGATGCCGATCCTCGAACCTAGGGGTCAAACCGCTGCGTTGAAACGCCAAATCCGCCATTCCACGAGCGCCGAGAAACCTCTTCCACCATCTTGCCTCGTTTCGGTGAGAAGACCCTTGGTCTCGTCGAGATCGTCAGAACGTGGGCTCGCCGGCTGCCGGATCAGAGACAGTCACTGCTCCATCCGACCAGCGATCCTGGGGTCCTCGGTCCAGGTCACAGACTTCCCTGCCGGGTCGCCATTGGTCATGAACACCGCTGTAGCTTGGCCCCGTGGACCCCCATCTCGACTGGCCCAACTGCATCAACGCACGGGACCTCGGGGATTTAAGGACGGCAGATGGCCGTGTAACCACACGTCGAGCAGTGATCCGTTCGGACAATCCCGCCTACTTGACCAACGCGGGCTGGACCGCACTTCACGACTACGGCGTCCGCTCAATAGTCGCCCTGCGGACCTTCGGTGCCGAGGATGCGGAGCCGGATAGGCGGATGGTCCCCCGCGATGTCCACATCGAGCGGGTAATCGTGGAGGACGGAACCGATCCCATATTCATCGAGCGGTGTATCGACACGGGTCTTTGGTGTACACCGATGTACTTCGGCGAGATGCTCGACCACCAGCCCGAACGATGTGCTGCCGCAGTAGCTGCCGTAGCCCAGGCTCCCCCCGGAGGGGTCGTAATCTCCTGCGGCCGAGGGTGCGATCGAACCGGCCTCGTGGCGTTCCTGCTTCTGGCAATCGTTGGTGTCTCGGCAGAGGACATCGCCGGCGACTGGGCTATGAGCGTCGACCGGCTTCGAAGTCGGGACCCCACCTTCGAGGGCATCCTGCGTGAGGTGCTCGACCGGGAATGCACGTCGGTGGCCAAGTCAATAGCGCACACCATGGCCTCCTTCGACGTCCCAACTCGCTTGATGGCCGCCGGTCTACTGGCCAAGGACCTACAGGCGATCAAGGATCGACTGCTCGCTAACGGTCTCGGATGAGAGCATCCCGCCCTCGGAGGTTCAGGGCCGCCCAACGAGGTGGACCGGGGACACGAATCGCTTGGGGAAGCGCAATTGTGACGCGCCTCACCCTAACTTCGTGGTTACTTGACTTTGGCGCGCGACCTTTGCAGGTCCGCCCGAATCCAGGAGCGTGCTGCCCGATTCAGCCGGTCAAACCCGACTAGAGGTAGAAATCCCCATGCTCGGCCCGTCGCGGCACAACCTGTGCCGAGCTGAACGCCCTGACACAACTACCCACCAGCCCCAGAGCCTGCCCCTGACCCGCGCCGTGCTCACAACCAGTCGGGCTTCGGAGCGGATTACTCGCTCTCTTGTTCGTCGGCCACTTCGTCCGACCCTTGCTCGATATCCGGGCCCGGAGGCGTGAACTCGGGCTTGAGTGATAGCAGGGGATGGGGTGCCACTCGAGGAACCGCATTCCCTGGGTCCGCAAAAAAGACGCCCATGGCCCAACCCCCTTCAAAGTCGCCTCGGGGGTTTCCGACCAAGCCTCCTCGGCTCACCAACAAGCCTACGCCCTCGGGCCCCTCTTCGCTCGGTGGAGGCCGACACCTTCGATGTCCAATCGGGGTGAATCAGCGTTTCGCGTAATCGGCGAATCCCTGCCAGTCGATGACCACGCAGGGTTCGTCCCCTACGATCCAGGCATCGTGTCCAGGAGGGATCACCGCGAAGTCGCCTGGCCCGTATTCGATCTCTTCGCCATCGTCCATCACGACCTTCATGCGACCAGAGACGTAGTAGCCCATGTGGGCTGCCTGGCAACTCTCGGTCTTGGCGATCGGCTTCACATGCTTCGACCACTGCCACCCGGGCTCGAAGGTTGCTCGCCCTACGGGCCCCGAACTGAGGTTCACCAACTCGACGCGACCCTTGCCATCCTCAAAAGGGCGAGTTTCTTCGGGCATGTCGAGGTTCATTCGAATCAGTGCGGCCATGACAACCTCCTCTTTGACCCCTGCCGCCACCCTCCATCACTATCGCGCCGACGGTTGGGACTGGCCAGGGACAGGCGTGTTGCAGTTGGGGATCAGACCCGATGTTCAAGCGGGGTGATCACCCGAGAGTCAAATGGGGGCTTTTGCCGCAGCCCCCGCCTCGACCGCAATTGGAGGGGCAACGAGGTAGTCGGGTTCGGCAGGGCGGATTTGTTCCATAAGGAGTTCCATAGGGACCAGAGCGTTGTCAGCAGGTGTCATCGCACAGGCGGCGCCGGGCCGGAATCGGGCCTGAGCAGCTAGCGCCTGGTAGTCAGAGCAGCCTTTCCTTCGCCAGACAGATCATCGACAGCAACCATGCGCCCAGCCATCATCATCACCAATGCTTCCGCTGGACCAAGCACCTCGGGTCCGTTCCCATGAGACCAGTCCATATCGGTGGCAACGAGCTTCAAGCCGGCGATGCGCTTCTTGGCACCGAATATAAAAGTGTCGTTCTTTACGAAGTCCGCCACTGGAACGAGATGAGTAAGGGGTAGATCGCGCTGAATGCCGAGAGGCCGACACATGTCCTGACCATGGATCAGGACATGCATCAGGCTATTGACCGGCCGAGCTCCGGAGAGGGCTTTGCGGTTGTCGGCCGTGCTCCGCAAGTCCTTTAGAAAGACCGCGGGATCCAGTCGACCGCGCAGTTGCCCATCAGCTGCGACCCATCGATTGTAGTTGAAGCCGTGACGAAGCATCCCGCACAAGATCGCTCCAAATCCGAAAACGCCCTCCGCTCCTGCTATCACGTGAGCGAGCACGTCCCTGATGCGCCATTGGGCACATAGTGAAGGGGAGTTCCATTGCCCGTCATCTAGGTCAGCGACTCTCTCAGCGAGATCGAGCATCTCAACTCGAACCGCGTCCCATAGCTCCAATTCAATCCTCCCCTACCCGACCGAAGCGTAGACCCGCCGTGGTGGCAACGAGGCAGAGACGAGGCAACGAGGCAACGAGGCAGGCGCTGAGCCTCGGACGACGGTGAGTTCGCCGAGGATGATCAGCCGGCAATTGCGCACAACTAACCGGTGTCGACCTGACCGCGATGACGCTGTCTCGGGCGTATAATGTGTGATGGATTCTGAGCGAGTCGATGTCCCGTCCTTCGCCGAGAAGTTCGCTCGGGAGGGGTTGACGTTCGACGACGTGCTCCTGATACCTGCAGCGTCAGACGTCCTCCCCGGTGAGACGTCGACTACCACGGTCTTCGCCCGGGGGGTGTCGCTCGCCATCCCGTTGGTCTCGGCCGCCATGGACACCGTGACGGAGTCCCGCTTGGCCATCGCTATGGCACGGCTTGGGGGTATCGGCGTCCTCCACCGCAATCTCACCATCGACGCCCAGGCGGCCGAGGTCGACCGGGTCAAGCGGTCCGAGTCTGGAATGATCTCTGACCCCATCACCATCGGTCCGAGCGCCAGCGTGGCAGAGGCGATGGAGCTGATGGCTCGGTTCCACGTTTCCGGCGTCCCCGTTACCGACGACCGCCACCGGCTCGTCGGGATTGTCACGAATCGGGACCTCCGCTTCCACGATCCAAGTACTCAACCCATCTCCGAGGTCATGACCTCGGCTGGCCTGATCACCGCCCCGGTCGGCACCTCTTTGGAGCAGGCGCAAGCCGTCTTTGCCGCCCACCGGATAGAGAAGCTGCCGATCGTCGCTGCGGATGGCGAGCTGCGAGGCCTCATCACGGTCAAGGACATCCAGAAGCGCCTTGACTACCCCCTCGCCACCAAGGACGATCGAGGGCGACTGCGGGTAGCCGCCGCCGTCGGCACCGGTCCCGACGTTATGGAACGTGTCGAGGCACTCCTGGCGGCGGACGTGGACGTCGTGGTGGTCGACACCGCCCACGGTCATGCCCGATCGGTCATCGAGACGGTCGCCAAGCTGAAGGCGAACTGGAGCGTACCCCTTGTGGCCGGCAACGTCGCTACCTCCGAAGGTGCTCGTGCACTGGTCGAGGCCGGCGCTGACGCCGTAAAGGTGGGCATCGGGCCTGGATCCATCTGCACCACCAGGGTGGTGGCAGGGATCGGCGTTCCCCAGATCACGGCCCTCTTCGACTGTGTCCTCGCCGCCGTCCCGCACGGGATCCCGGTGATCGCCGATGGCGGCGTGCAATTCTCCGGTGACTTGGCGAAGGCCCTCGCCGCCGGGGCGTCTACCGTCATGCTCGGCAACGTCCTGGCAGGCACCGACGAGGCCCCGGGCGAGGTAGTGCTGAGTCAGGGCGAGAGGTTCAAGGAGTACCGGGGCATGGGTTCCCTCGGTGCCATGCAGGGGACCTCATTTTCCAAGGATCGTTACTTCCAGGGCAGCGTGGAGAGCGGCAAGCTCGTCCCCGAGGGCATCGAGGGTCGCGTTCCCTACAAGGGACCGATCGCGCCTCTGGTCCATCAGCTGGTCGGGGGCCTGCGCCAGGCGATGGGCTACTGCGGGGCCGCCGACGTAGGCCAGTTGCAACGCGAGGCGCGCTTCATTCGCGTGTCGCCGGCCAGCCTGCGCGAGAGCCACCCCCACGACGTGACCATCACCAAGGCGGCACCGAACTACCCAATAGCCTGAGAGGGAGGAAAGGTCGTCGATCTCCCTACCTCGACAACGGAAACGATCGAACGAGCGGGCCATGATTCGTCGATCGAGACCCACTCCGGCTCCGTGCTCAGGGGCCGAAACTCCGACGACCCGCCGCGGGAGCCGCTTCACGTCCGAAGGTCACCGTCCTCGTGACGGATAAATCACTACAGATCCGGCCTGTTGGATTCGATCTGGACATGACTCTGATCGACTCTAGCCAGGCGGTCCTCGCAGCGTTCGAGGTCCTCGCGAACGAGACCTCGACGCCCATCGAACTGGATGATGTTCGGTCGAGATTGGGCCTCAAGCTCGAATACGAGCTCTCCTACTGGTTCCCGCCTCGGAGATCGCGTCCGCCGCCACGATTTTTCGGCGCCATTATGTTGAGTTGGCACCAAGCACGACGCACGCGATGCCCGGCGCCCACGAATCGCTCGCGGCAGTTGACAGGGAGAGAGCAGCATCGGTCATCATCACCGCCAAGCAAGAGGTATCCATCAGACCCTGTCTTGAGGCGACAGGGCTGCAAGCAGATCAAATCATTTCGTCGGTACATGGCCCGGAGAAGGCGCGTGCCCTCGAGGTGATTGGCGCTTCGGTCTATGTCGGAGACACTCCCGACGACATGGTGGCGGCACGAGACGCGGGAGTCCTGGGCGTGGGCGTGCCCACCGGCGAATTCGGCGCCACGGCACTGGTTCACGCCGGGGCGTCTGTCGTTCTCGAGTCACTTCGACAGTTTCCCGCATGGTACAGATCCGTCGTCAGGCGACCGCGCTCGGGTAGTTGAAAAGGAGCTACTCCCTGGGTTCTGGCCGCGGCGCGGTGCGCCCCGCTGAACCTGCCCCTGGGCTCGGTCGGATGCATACCTTGTGCCAATCGCCCTTGTGATTCGCGGTGCAATCGCCGTTCTGCCCCATCCCGGTGGCCCAGCGGCTAAGACGAAACCGCTGGTCGCCGACACATACGCAGGATCTCAGAGCTCCCTTGCCGTCCTCGCTCGCAACCAGGGTGCCCCGTCGAGTTGTCGGGTTTCAGTGTCCAACTCAACCGAGGACATGAGATGCATCATCGTGATAAACCCTTGATCGGGTGAGTTGTCCTAGCGGTCTTGATCGATGCCCGACTTCTGTAGATCAAGAAAATGGGGGGGGAACCATGAGCGCACTTCGAGGGAAGCTCACGGCCGCGCTGTGTGCGTTTGTTTGTGCGGTCCCGCTTGTGGTCGCGGGGTTTGGCTCGGCGCCCGCCGCCGGAGCGGCCGAGGCTAGCGCTCCGGGGGTCACCGCGAAGACGATCACCTTAGGCTTGATCGCCTCGGTGACCGGTCCCGCCTCGTCCACATTCGGCGACTCTGCCACTGGCGCCCAGGCACGCATTGACCTGCAGAACGCCGAAGGCGGGGTGGATGGGCGAAAACTGCAGCTCGTCACGGAGGACGATCAGACCACCACGCTGGGCAATGAGGTCGCCGCCCAGGCACTGGTGTCCAAGCCCGTCTTCGGGGTCATGGTCAACTCCACCGAGTTTGAAGGCGGCGCTCCTGGACTGCTGAAGTTGGGCGTTCCGGTCACTGAGTCGGTATCGCCTACGGGAGACGAGCCCCAGTACACCAACGAGTTCACATTCATCCAAGGCCAGAGTCCAACCCCGGCCACGACGACCCAGGCGGTCGCCTTCAAGGACCTGGGAACAGGGATCAAGAACGTGGCGTACATGAGCTACAACGACCCCGAGGACGCCCTGGGCCTGACCGCCTTCCAAAGCGCGATGAAGGCCGAAGGACTCAATGTCTGTTATTCGGCGCTGGTGCCGATCGGGGCCGTGGACTTCACGGCCAATGTGTTGGCCATGAAGAACGCCAACTGTCAGGCCCTCGACTTTCCGGCAGTCGAGAGTTCCGACGTGGCCATGGCCACCGCCATCCGGCAGGCGGGCGCGAATATCAAGCAGTTCTACTTCACAGGGTACGACCAGAACTTCCTCGACGATTCTGCCGGCGTGGCGGCCGCGCAGGATCAGTACTTCGGGATCACCTTCCCCCTCGACCTAAAGACGCCAGCGGTGACGACCTTCTACTCAGCCCTCAAGAAGTACGACCCGGCGTACAAGGGCGGTATCGCCAGCTTCGGAGCCCAATACGGGTGGGCGCTCACCGACGAGATGATCCAAGGGCTCAAGGCCGCAGGCCAAAATCCGACCCGAGCGTCGTGGATCAAGAACCTTGCCAAGGTGACGGATTACACCGTAGGCGGGCTGCACCCCTCCGGAGTGAACTTGTCGAAGCGGTGGAAGCTGGTCGGCCCTCAGTGCCAGTACTTCGTGCAGCTCGAGGGGACCAAATACCTCCCCTGGCCTCGCAACGGCGAGGCCGTGTGCGGGAAGGTCATCACCGGGTAGGGCCCGTCGGTCACCGCCACTACGGCCAGCGCGACCATGCCACATCGTCCGTGACGGCTTCCGCTCGTCTCTCCCAGGTGGTGGTGGATGGCAAGACTCAAGTCGAACGCCCGACCTGGACGATTGAGTCAGCCTGGTCCCAGTGGCGGAGGGTGACTCGCTCGTCGGAACCGAAACGCTGCCCTAATCGCTGCAGCATCGGTGGTGACTCGTCGGATCCGACCACCCTGGTGCGCGTCGGGCGGGCGTCGAGAGCGCGCGCCAACCGTGGGTCCATGCCGGGCATCGACCCACCGCACCAACGGTAGATTCTGACGAATGAACCTTGACCTCACCGTGGTCGATGCATTCACCGATCGTCCGTTCACGGGCAACCCGGCCGCGGTGGCGATCGGGGCTGCCTTCCCCGATCAGGAGTCGATGCAGGCGGTCGCCCGAGAGATGAACCTTTCCGAGACGGCATTCGTGGTTCCCCGGCCCGATGGCGACCACGACCTGCGGTGGTTTACTCCCATGGTCGAAGTCGACCTGTGCGGTCATGCCACGCTCGCCTCCGCTCACGTGCTCGGAGGACCGGCCCGATTCCACACCCGCAGCGGCTTGCTCACGTGCACCCCGGCCGAGGACGAGCGCATCGAGATGGACTTTCCCGCCGATCCCCCATTAGAGACACCCGTGCCGGCCACGCTCACCCTTTCGGGGATCCAGTGGTTCGGAAGGGGACGGTTTGACGTTGTGATTGCTCTGGCCGACGCAGCCGCAGTCCGTTGCTTTGCGCCCGACTTGGCGATGCTCACTGCCCTCGACTCACGGGCGGTCATCATTACCGCCCCGGGTGACCGTCATGGGATCGACTGCGTCAGTCGGGTGTTCGCCCCCAACGTCGGTGTTCTCGAGGACCCAGTGACCGGGTCGGCGCACTGCACGTTGGCCGTGTTCTGGGGCGAGCGAACGGAACGAACCAAGCTGGTGGGTGAGCAAGCCTCCGGCCGAGGTGGCCTGGTCCATATGAGGCGAGCGGGAGACCGGGTCATCTTGGGCGGTCAAGCGGTGACGGTCGCACAGGTACAGATGGTGTTCTGACCGCTGCGATCAGACGGGGCGCGGAAGCTTGAGTACGTCCGATGAGCCGAGGAGTTGTCCTACGGCCGGACTCCATCACCAGCAAGCGCATGGTTCTGCTGACTCTCCAGAGGTACCTGCTGCTTGAGGCGACAGATGGAATGAACGATCTACAGAGCCGCCAGCAGACCGTCGAGGATCACCCCTGGAGGTGGAGCTGCGGCCATCTCGACAGCAATGCGCTCCGCCCCCATTCGATATGCCAGGTCGTGGCGGACCGTCTCGATTGCCTCTGTGAGGCTGGGAGCGTCGACCCGGCTCAGCGGCCGTCGACGACCAGAGCTCTCACGGTCCAGCACAATGCCTGCTCCGGATTCGGTCACCCTGGCGCCGTTGGCAAACTGATCTGCAAACAACGGCACCACCACCACCGGAACTCCCGCAGCCAGGGAGCCGAAGGTCGTGCCCGAGCCGCCATGGCACACAACCACCTCCGCCTCGGCAAGCACTTCGTCCTGATCGACCCAGTTCTCGACGTGGACGTTGGCGGGAAGGCCGCCGAGCTGTGCGAAGTTGTAGTGACGGCCCACCGTCAAGAGAACTCGGGCGTCCATCGAAGCCACCGCCGCCAACGCTGCCTGGTACGCCTCAGTAGCGAGGGCCATATGGCCGAGTACCGTCCCGAAGGTCACATACACCAGCGGCGCCTGAGAGTCCCCCCACCAATGGGGAAGTGAGGCCCCCGGAGGGCGGATAGGCTCGGCGAATCGGCGTGTGTCTGCAAATGGAGAAGGATCGAGAGAAAGTGGAAACGCGGTGAGGTAGGGCGAGCTTCGAATCTCCTCGACGAGACCCGGGCGATGATGTTCTAGCACAGGGGTCGCGACGTCGACCGATGCCCACTCCACCTCAGCCATGCCGATGCCCACTTGTGCAGTGGGCACTCCCGTGCGATGAGCCGAAACGGCCGAGGCGTACTCGCAGGGGTCCCGAAGCACCAAGTCTGGCTTGAACTGGCTCAGGACGCGGTCCATCACGGGGAGCATCGCGGCGGTCGCCAGCTCGCCGAAGAGAACCCGATTGGCCAGTCTGGCGGCCTCGTCCGGCGGAGCTACCGGAAGCCGCTCCCGGATCGACGCCACTTCTGCCTGGGAGGGATCACTTCCGGATCGGAACCGATACCCAGCCGTGTCAACAGCCTCGCCAATGGACGGTGGGCCCGTCACCAAGACCTCGTCTCCCCGTCGTTCAGCGGCGGCAAGGAAAGCTAGCAGTGGATGCAAGTGCCCGGTGCCTCCGAGCGAGCACGCCGCTAGGAGTTTCATGGACGCGCAGCCTAGAGCGAAGAACCAGCTCTCGCTGATGCGAGCCCACCCGGACGGTGATTCAAGCCTTGCGAGCCTCAATGAGAAAACGCCGTGAGTGGGCGACGAACGAGCCCTCTCGCTCGATCAGTTCGTGCAGGGACGCCAACCGCTCACGACATCCATCGACGGCAAAGCCCGGAACCGTCCATGGCACCTTGCGGAGGAAATAGACCACGGCCCCCACGTCGTGAAATACCGTCCGCATCGATTCCTGTCGCAGATCGACGACGGTCAGACCCGCACGCGCTGCCGCTCGTGCCACTCGTTCGGGGTTCCTCTCCTCACTCACCGGCTGGGTTCCCATCATGAAGTCGATCAGCTCTCGATTCGAGCCAGGGCCTACTCGTTGAGAGAAGTACGTGCCGCCCGATCGCAGCACCCGCGCCACCTCGGGCCAGACGGTGACCACGGGATGTCGGCTGCACACCAGCTCGAACGACCTCGCTTGGAATGGGAGATTCTGCGTCGTCAGCCACCTCGGCGACGGCGACACCGAAGGGCTCAAGGTTCTTGCGAGCGATGAACAGGTTAGGTGACCACGACTCGGTCGCCGCCAGAGTCGCCGGTAACTGGGCTGCGTGGCTCAGTACCCAGGCGAACCCCTCGCCACCACCTGTCTGAACGTCGAGAGCGAGCTCCGTGGAACTCAATCGGCTGACCAGAAGATTCGCGTAGCCCCAGGAGGTCGCTCCTCGCTGGCTCTGCCCTCGAGCCAGGAGAAGTCCCAGCCCTCCACGGGCACCGAGTCGGCTTCCTCGACGAGTTCGTCGAATTTAGCGTCCATCGAAGGTTCCAAGGGCCGCTCCGGAGAGTTCACGAGAGAACGCTCTTGGTAGCTGAAAGGATCCTCTCGCCATATGGCCACTCTGCCATCGTCTCGCGTCCAACACGGGGCTATCTTCCTTCAGCTGACCGGGGCGGCACGAGGCCAGGGATCATGACCGACGCCCGCATCAGTCTGCGCGTCGTTGTCGGCCTCGGTTCGGACGTGGGCGGTGGGGCGTCGATCATGGGCTCACCGTCCGGGGCGCGACCATCCCGGAGTGCTATTTCGCCGAAACAGCCTCACCCGGGGCAGTGCCAGCGTGCTCCGGTCTCACGAGGGGAGCGTTCTGAACGCCGACCTCCCGGTAATCAGGAGAGAGCGTTCAGGGCACAGGCGTCCGGATCACCCAATCCGTAAGCTAACAAGCACGACGGTTCGCAGGAGACTGGCCATGGCCTGGGAAGATGTGGACGCATCTGAGCACACTCAGTGGTTCATCGACTATCTCGACTGCGCTCGCCGACTCCCAGGCGTGGCGCGTCGAGCAGCTCCGCTGTGCAGCGGTCACCGAGCCCTCGACATTGGCTGTGGACCTGGGAGGACGTCGTCGCCCTTGCCGCTGTGGTCGGTCCGGACGGAGAAGCAGTTGGATTGGACTCCTCGTCAGCGATGATCGCCGAAGCAATCAAGCGCCACGGCGATACGTCGTCATCGATCTCCTTCCAAGTCGGGGACGCCCACCGACTTCCCTTCCAGTCTGAATGCTTTGAGGGTTGTCGGATCGAGCGAACGTTGCAGCATCTGTCGGATCCGGATCGAGTGGTGGCCGAGGTGACGAGAGTTCTGAAGAGGGGCGGCAGAGCGGTCACGCTGGATCCCGACTGGGAAACGCTCGTGATCGCCGGTTCGGACGGGGTTCTAAGCGGTCTGATCTGGCAGAACCACATGCGCCATCAACCTCAACCTCGCATCGGACGACGACTCAGGGGCTCCTGTCAACCAACGGCTTCGTGGACATCGTCCTCGACGGACGATCACCCTCCAAATCGACCTCGAACGCTCAAAGCGCACGCCGGGTATTCTGGGTGCGGCCAGGAACGCTGTCGCCGATGGGATCGTCAACCAGCGCACGGTAGAGGGGTAGCTCGCTGATCTCTCGCAGGCCGACGAGACCGATCAGTATGTCTGTGCTGTCCTCGGATTCAGAGCGACTGGTCGAAAGCCCTAGGTGGTCGTTGCGACCCCGGCGAGACACCGGTTGCGCTCGCGCCATCCCACGGCTCCCCATCCATCCACGAGGAACGCTCGCTTGCCATGGCGCTGGATGACCATGACGAGTTCGGTTGCACCGTACAGCCATGCCCACGCCGCTAGGACCAGCGCCGAGGGACCCCGACGATCCAGACTTCTGGGAATGGGACGGGGACGACGGGCTGCCAGCTCGTCCTCACCGACTACGGACGGCCCTGGTGCTGATCCTCGTGGTGGGGCTCGTAGCTCTCGTGGCGGCGAGGTTCTGATCAGGGCGGTCTCGTGGCGGCAACGGCTGGCCTTGGGCTCTGCGTGTCCGAAGCGCGAGCTGGACGCTGTCGAGTCGACGGTCAGGTCCCGTCGGCTGCATGATTGGGGTGAGGGAAAAGGCAGGAGGGTACCGATGGATGATGGACGGCCAGTCTCGTACGAAGCCCTGGCAGTGGGCACGCCCGTCCTCAGCTCGACGGGAGCCCAGTTCGGGACGGTCGAGCATGTCTTGCAGGTTCCAGAACTGGACCTGTTCGACGGCATCGCCGTCAAGACCAAGCACGGACTGCGGTTCGTCGACCGAGATCAAATCACCGACATCACTACCACGTTGGTCCGTTGCGCGCTCACCGATGACGAGGCGGCCACCTTACCGGCACCGCAGGGCACCCTCGTCCTGCACCCCGATACCGCCCACGACGAAGGGCCATCGCTCACGGCGCGATTCGGTCGCCTCTTCGGACGGGAGCATTGGAAGGAACTCGAATAGC
This sequence comes from uncultured Acidimicrobiaceae bacterium, assembly GCA_963794215.1. Taxonomy (GTDB): domain Bacteria; phylum Actinomycetota; class Acidimicrobiia; order Acidimicrobiales; family RAAP-2; genus DATKRB01. The sequence continues at coordinate 380,555 of CAWCCQ010000002.1, forward strand.
CCGTACACGCCGCTTTCCCTGCGACCTCGTGGTTGACCGACCAAACCCACGCCAGGGAGATGGCTACCTCCCAACGAGTGCAGCACCTTCTCTCGCAGTCCGAGTGCGGGGGGCGGTCGGCGCCAATGTCGCCTTTCGTGCCTTCACGGTAATGACCCAGCCGCTGGCGATGAACCGCACGGGCAGTCCGAAGATGAGCGCGAAGAACCCGATCGGTCCGAGACAAGCCACCACACCCACCAAGAGTGACCACCGTCCGAGTGGCTTAGGCAATGGAGTTACCCGCTTCGTGAGGATCGCTGCGCCCGTGCTGAGCGTCACGATGGCGGTGCCGAAAATGAAGCCCAGCTCGCCGTTGTCGCCGACAAAATTCATGATCTTCGCGATGGCGTACTCGTGGTTGTGAGCAGCCAGGATGAGGACGACCTGGAAGGAACCACGGATGACCATGCCGACCACGAGCAGAAGCCCGCCAGCGTAGACCACATTGGACCAAACGACTGCGCACCGGACGCACTGCGCAGAACGGTTCGGAGCTGGCTGACGAACAACAACGCCAGTGCCAACCCAAGACCAACAACCTAGATCGAGCCCAATTCGTGTTCACGTGAGCGTTCAGGTAAATCGGCGACCTTGACGCCCGAGGCATTCTCGCTTGGTTCGTTGCCTCCAAGCGGTCCCAACCCGATGAAGATGGCCAATCGGACCAAGATTCCCAGTGGCCCCATCCACCTACTGACACGCTGATCGCTCACGGAATCCCCTCAAGATCACTGCTAACCCTCGCCAACCCTCCATCTGTCGACGAGAGCGCTCATGAAATCTACGGGTGCTCAGCGGCCAGACCGAGGGGGGCGCCTCCGTCGTTTCTGGGGTCTACCGCGCCACGACAGGGTTCAACAGCATCATGGCTCCTCTTGTCCTCACAGTCGATGCGTCGGCCTTCGTCGTCCGCCTCTGGGCCGACTCGATGGTGCGATCAAGGGCATCAGCCGCGTCGCCCCGGTGCGTCGCTATCTGATCAAGCATGACGCGGGGCTACGAGCCAGAGGATCGTCTTCTTGCTCTGGGGCGCCCGGGCGGTCACATGTGGGCCCGACCATGATGCGCAGGGACGGTACCGTCACGAGAGACCCCGGCCGTTCCTTGCAGCCGCGAAGACGTCAGTCAAACGGAGAGTCCACCGAGGGTGGAATGGTCCGGGTATGGTTGGGCCCGTCCGACGGTACTTGCTCCACTCACCGATGATCAGGGGTCTGGGTCGTCTTCGCCGCGTCGATCAGCCGCGCCGTCGTTACGGCGAGAGGTGATGTCAGTGCGTCCGCCTGAGCCGACTGATCCACCCAGGCGGGAAGGACGCGCTCCGGTCGTCGCGGTGCTACTCGTAGCAATTGCAGTCCCGTTCCTCATGCCCCAGCACTTTGTGCCCACCCCCTCTTGGCTCGAGCCAGCGGTCTTGGTCGCGCTGATCGTCACCATGCTCAGCGTCAATCCGGGACGCATCGACGATCGGTCCCGTCCAGCGCGCTACGCCAGTATCGGCATCGTACTCACTCTCATCCTCGGCACAGCCTGGGTTACGATCGCGCTCACCCGCGATCTCATCTACGGGCATGCCGCGATAACCAATTCCGGACCCGCCCTCCTCCGGGCCGGTGCTTTGGTCTGGGTCAGCCAAGTGATCTCGTTCGCCTTCTTGTACTGGGAACTGGACTTCGGAGGACCTGGCCACCGTGCTCATCATGAACGGCGATACCCCGACCTGGCCTTCCCGCAAGACCTCAGCCCGGAAGTGTGTCGGCCTGGTTGGCGGCCCGTGTTCACGGACTACCTCTATCTTGGAATGACCAACGGTCTGGCGTTCAGCCCCACAGATGTCATGCCGATCGCATCCTGGGCGAAGCTTGCCATGGGCATCCAGTCCATCGCCTCCCTTTCCATTCTCGGACTGGTGATCGCCCGCGCCGTCAACATCTTCAAATGAGCGTTCATGATGGACTGCTCCAATTCGGACAGACCCGTCGACTCGATGGCTATCGGTATCCCCGTGCCGCGCTGCTGAGGTGACACTGGTAGCGACGCCGAAGTCGGCGCAACCGTAGAAGGCGATCGCCCGGTGAATTTACGTGATGCCGTTCACATCGACACGAGCAAAGCCGGCAACCTTGTTGTCGTCGAAAGGATCGGAACCCTGCCACACCGTGAGCACACTGGCCTCGACAAACCCGGTGTCGGATCCGCCCGTGATGGCACGGGTACTCGGACTGTACGTGCGCGTCCTCGGTGCACACCGCATGGTGTGGCAACGAGCCTGACCCCCTCACCAACCCGTCGATCACCGTGGCGATCATCTGAAGTCCGGTTCCCGCCCACTGCACGGGTTCTGGCCGCGGCTGTCGGCCAGCGGTGGAGTCCTCATCACTGACTAGCGAAGTTGCTCTGAGAGGATCTCCCCACAGAGCCCGAGGCATTCGTCACAGATGGTTGACGGTTCGGGCCCTTCGCCGCGCTGGAGCGGACACGAGGGCTTGCAGCTGGATCCGTTCCTTTCCACAGAACGAGCACACAAGCTGGCTGCTGGTGGGAACGGACTGCAGCGTCGGATCCTTTGCCGGTCGCCCCGACACAGTGACACCGACGGCGGCCAAGATGCAGGGGTCACAGATGTACACGCCAGGCCCGGCGACGAGTTTACGGACCTGCTGTTGCGGGCTCCCGCAGAAGGAACAGACCCGCTGGGTGCTGGGTTCTTGGCGGCGCCGTCGTCGCCACCGACGGACGCCGCCGTCCTCGATGATCTGGTGAATGCGTTGGTGGCTAATGCCTAGGGCCTCGGCAACCTCGCGCATCGATGCGCCCGCCAGGTGCAGGCGTCGTACCGTTCGACGGTAATCCGCCTTGGCTCCCTCAAGCTGGTCCTCGAGCTCAGTGACCCGGCCAGCCGCGGCGGTGGCCTCCGACAGCAGGTTCTGGTCAACCGGCATCTGTCTATGCTACCGAGACAGATGTGGTCCCGCCAGAGCGCCGTGCGCGGCAGCCGATGAAGCGCGCGCCGCACTCGGTCCCAGAGATGCCCTTCGGAGCGATCCTCGCGCAGCGCCCCCTTGCACCGACACGCGGGCCTGGGGGCGACTGGTTTGGGTGTCCCGCCGCTCAGGCAGTGAGGAGCACGGCACCGGTGAAGGGGCCCACGGAGTTGGTCCACACTGACACCTCAGCGCCGGGGACCTGACGCTCTGCACACTCGCCGCGAATCTGGCGCACCGCCTCGATACAGAAGTTCGCGCCGTGCCGCCGGCCCATATTGCACGCGCCGCCGTCCGTGTTGAGCGGCAACGATCCGCCAAGGCGGGTATGGCCGTCGCCGATAAAGCCGGCCGCTTCGCCGAAGCCGCAGAAGCCCAGGGCCTCGAGCCACTGGAACGTGATGACTGTAAAACCATCGTAGAGCTGTGCACAGTCGACGTCGGCGGGCTTGAGGTCGGTTCTCGACCACAGCTGCTTGGCACAGTGCACGGGCGAGCTCCGCACAAAGTCGCGGAGCTGGAAGAAGTTCGGCTCGCTGCTCGACAAGGCCCAAGCTTCGACGCTGACCGGCTTCTTACGCCAGTCAGCTGCCCGGTCCTGCCTCGTAAAGATGACCGCTGAGGCCGAGTCCACCGGGTAATCGCAATCGAGGAGCCGAACCGGTCGGCTCACGTAGCGCGAGCTCAGGTAGTCCTGAAGGGTCAGCGGCTCTCGCAGCAGCGCCTCCTCGTTGAGTGAGGCGTTGTAGCGCTGATTGATGACGTGGCGCCCGAAGTCTTCCTCCGTGGCGCCAAACTCCTCGAGATAGCGACGCATCTGCAGACCACCGATCATCGTCGCCGGCATGAGCCCGCCGAACGGGGCGGTGAACTGCGCATCGCCCGAGAACGCCACCGGGCCGACTGGTGGCGGTCCGGTACTCGTCGCTCGACGGATCAGGCGCAGCGCCACGCACGTCGTCGATAACCCCGACGCCACCGCCGAGATCGCGTGGATCGCCGGCTCCACGAAGGCCGGACCGCCGACCGAGGTGAAATAGAACTCGAGCGGCGCCGTCCCGAAGGTGTCACCAATGGCCATGGCGTTCCCCCCCATGGTCGAGACACCGTCAAGCGCGCCGACGGGCATGCCGGCGTCGTTAAGGGCAGCGGTCAGCGCTTGACGAATCAGCTCGTCGTCAGAGGCGCCAAGCGCTCGGCCGACCTCCGAATAGCCGACGCCGACGATAGCGACTGGACTGAAGGAGTTCACGCCACACTCCCCGACTCGGCAGCGGCTGGCTTGAACATCGGCAGCGTCAACCCGGGGGCGACCTGTACGAAGTCCACCACGAGCGCCATGCCGAGGCATAGATCATCGGCGGGGCAATCGATGATATTGGTGACCATCTTGAGATCCTCCTGCTCGGGCAGTTCCACGACCGCCAACACGAACGGAACCCGATGCTGGAACCATGGGTGAGGGGATTGATAGGGCTCGGTCCAGGTATCGAGCACCGCTCGCCCCGAGACCTCGCGCGGAGTGAGCTGCGTGGACAGGCAGAACCTACACACGTCACGGGGCCAGTGGATGTACTTCCCACAATGGTCACAGCGCAGAATCAAGAGCTTGTGGTTGGCGATGCCGTCCCAAAAGAACCGAGTGACCTCGTCGGGCTCGGGCATGGGGGGCATGGCTCCCACTTCGTCCACCGATGGCGCTTGACTGGTCATGTGTGCTCCCCCGCTCGCCGATGAGCCTCTTTTTTCGCTACCGACCTCACGATTCGACACCGACGCCATACGGCAAGCTGAGCCGGATTGGTCGTCGAGGTTCTCTGGTCACTCCGTGTCCCGTGCCCGGTCGATCGCCTCACTCCACGACGAGCGAGATCGCTCGTTCGGGGCAGTTCTCCGAACCGATCCGACGCGCTCGACGAGGTCGCCGGCTACGTCGTCCAGTTCGACCAACCCGTACCCATCGTCATCAGCGGCAAATACCTCCGGGGCCGTCGCGTAGCAGCGGCCGTGCCCGGTGCATCGTTCCTCGTCGATTACGACTCTCACGAGTACCCCTCCTTGTTCCCCGAGCCATGGGCGCCCTCGGCGACGACGTCTTCGGTCCTGTGGTGAGCGATGATCCGTTGCCGGACGGGTCGTTGCCATCAAGCTGGGACGAAGCTACCTCGACCGGGCGCCTGGCGTGAAGACCAAAGGTAGCTCTGGAATCTCGCGCAGTGCTGGCCGGTACTTGATCTGATACCCCTCCTCGAGGCTATAGCGAGGGATTCGCCGGTGCCACTCTCTCATGGCTACCTGCAGCTCCAGACGAGCCAAGTGCGATCCGAGACATCGATGCACCCCGCCCCCGAAAGCCAGGTGTCGATTCGCACGGCGACGAAAGTCCAGGTCGTCTGGATCGTCGTAGGTAACCGGATCGTGGTTGGGATTGGCCAGCAATACCCTGACCCTCTGCCCGGCCCGCACGGGACAAGCATCGACCACTGCGTCGTCCATCGCGATGCGACTCACCAACGGCACCGGAGTCTCGTACCGCAGCAGCTCCTCCACGGCTGCTTGGACCAAGGAAGGGTCGGTGGCCAGCTGGCGCTGGTGCTCGGGGTGCTGGGCCAAGAACGCGAACGAGCAACCGAGCGTGTCGGTCACTGTGTCCAAGCCAGCCGCGATCAGCAGGAGGCAAATGTTCAATGTCTCCTCCCGGGTGAGACGTCCTTCGCTCTCGAGCTCCAAGAGATAGCTCAAGATGTCGTCTTGGGGTTCAGCCGCCTTTCGCTCGAGGGCGGCCGAAAAGTACGAGAATATCCACGCGCCGGTGGTTTCCATCTCTGCCCGCCGGGCCTCTTCGTCCTCACCCGCTGGTCGGATCATCCCGTCCTTCGCCCACAAGAAGGTGTCGAGATCGTCGTAGGGCAATCCCATCAGCCGGAGGAACATGGCCGACGGGAAAGGAACGGCGAAGTCAGCGATGAAATCACATGATCCGCGCTCGATGAACCGATCGATGAGCTCATTGGAGAGCGATGCCACCTCGGGTTCTCGTTCTGCCATCCTTCGTGGCGAAAAGAGTCGATCCAGCACCTTGCGGTAGGCCACGTGCTGGGGCGGTTCGCAAGGGGATCGCTCCCGTCTCCGACCCGAGATACCCAGCCTCGGGATTGGACGAGAACAGGTTGGGGGACCCGAGCACCTGCTCAACCGCTTCGGTGCTCGTCGCTACGACGAGATCGTCGCGGATCTCCACGATCGGGCCTGCCCTCCGGAGCTCTTTCCACACGGCCTGCGCATCGGTACCCCACACGCTCCGGTCGAAATCGCGCAAGAGCACACTGCGCTCGGATTCGGTCACGGGACTCTCTTGAAACTCCAGGTCCACGGACTCAACTCCCCTCGCCAACCAGGCCGACGGCCCACTCGCCCTTGCCAGCAAAATAGCGCACTTGTTGGGGACCGTGAGCTCCCACGAGGCACCCCGGCGGGCGTCGCCCATCAGGATCTTCGCTCCAAGGACTGTCGTACCTTCTCCCTCGCGCCCACCCACTTCGACATCCCTACCGCCTCGAGAGCCCTCGGTCAGGCTCGGGATCGGGACATCCCCCCACAGTCACGACGTACACGGTGAAGACGCACGGACCATTGGCCGAGTCCGCAGACGCGCAGTACGCTCCTCGTCGGAGGGTTGAGCAGGGCGCGCACCGGGGCAAGGGGGAATCTCGAGGTGGGGTCGAGACAACTGCTTTGGGCGACTCGAGGCTGGATGTTCTGGCACAACTTGGAGCATGACCTAGCCCAGTACCGATCACCGATGCGACCGTGACGATCGACACGCCTTCGAGGCTGATCACCCAGCGCCGGGCGGTCTCGATCGTCTACGGAGCCGGGATGTTCATGTCCATCATGGACACCCAGATCGTCAATGTCGCGCTCGCCACCATCAGCCGGGATTTCGGCGTTCCGATCTCGTCGGTCCAATGGATCATCGTCGGCTACCTCCTCAGTCTGGCCGTGTTCATTCCCGCATCGGGTTGGATCGGAGACCGGTTCGGCACCAAACGCACGTTTCTCTCCGCGGTGACCCTGTTCACCATCGCGTCAGGTCTCTGCGCGGCGTCTGGGAACCTCGTCGAGTTGGTCGCTGCCCGAGTTCTCCAGGGTGCCGGGGGCGGCATGATGGTCCCGGTCGGCACCGCGATGCTCTATCGCGCTTATCCGCCGGCAGAGCGCGTGAACGTGGCGAGGATGGTGACCCGGGTCATGGTGCTGGCGCCCGCGACCGCGCCCATCATCGGCGGCGTGCTCGTGACGCGGCTCTCTTGGCACTGGATCTTCTTGGTCAACATACCCGTCGGCATCGTCGTACTTACATTCGGGTTCTTGTTCTTGGCCGAGCATCGTGAGCCTCCCCCGGCCACGTTCGACCTCGCCGGTTTCGTCCTAGGTGGCCCGGGTCTGGCGCTGGTCCTCTATGCAGTCAGTGAAGGACCCCTCGCCGGCTGGGGATCACCAAAAGTCATCGGTACCGGACTGGTGGGCATCACCCTCTTGTGGATGTTTGTCAGGACCGAGCTGCGATCCGCCCATCCGGTGCTGCAGCTGCGCCTGCTCTCCGAGCACGCACTGTTCCGCCGGTGCTGCGCGCTGTTCGCCTGCAGCTCACCGGCATTCTTTGGATCGTTGGTCTTTGCCGCGCTCTACCTTCAAGAGGGCCGCGGGTACTCGGCGCTCGTCTCGGGCCTCACCACGTTTACCGAGGCGGTGGGCATCGGGATCACCAGTCAGATCGTGGCAAGGGTGTACCCACGAATCGGGCCCCGTCGGCTCATCGTTGCCGGCTTTACCGGCCTGGCCACCTGCGCGATCCTCTTCTCCTTCGTGGGCATGTCGACCAACCTCTGGATCATTCGGGGGATCATCTTCGCGATCGGTGTCTCGGTCTCGCACATCATGCTCCCGGTACAAGCCGCGGCCTTCGCACAGAATCTCACCCGAGGAGACTGGCCACGCCTCGGCCATCTTCAACACGATCCAACGAACGGCCGCCGCGGTCGGCGTCTCGATCCTTTCGATCGTTCTCGCACTAGGAACCCACGGGGCCCCCCGGCCGCCGATCTCAGCCTTCCGTGACGTGTACCTGACCGCCGCGGCGTTCGCGATAGTGGGGGCTCTGCTTGCCCTTGGCGTCCACGACGCCGACGCAGCAGCCACGATGGTCCGCCACGTGCGCACGCCGAAGAAGACCGCCAATGAGCGATCGGTGCCGGTGCCCGACCCGGCCAAGATCACCGAACGCTGAACCGCCTGGCTACTTGGGCCAGGCTCGGGTGCCAACGAGGACCGCGGACTCGGCGTTGGTGGGATGTCGCAGGCGTAGCGGGTCATTCCTCGAGGGTGTGGTCGGGCCATTCGAACATGGAGAACTCGCCCAGATACGGATTTGGGTTGCCGGTCCACTCGAAGGCCCCAACCTGTTCTTTGGTTCGTCGACCCGTCAAGGCTCGGAACATCTCGAACGGTTCGGCGCTGACCGTAGCACCCGGGTCGCCATCGCCCACGATCCATTCACGGTCCCCAGCCCGAATGACCAACGCGGGAAGCTTGGCCGCGGTGACGCGCCGTGCCATCGAACGAGCGTAGATGTCGAGACCCAGCTGAGCTTCCGCCGAACTCCGCTCACCCGGGCGCCCGACCGCTGCCCGGAGGTCATGTTCGTGACAGATGAAGTCTCCGACAATCCCCCCGGCCAGGGGGACCTCGACCGACGCCACAACCCCCTCGAATTGTGCTGACACCGCCATCCACTCGTCGAGTACTTCGGAGGTCGATGCCCTGCGTCGCGGAATGATCTCGCGACGATCCACCTCGGCATGGTCCCAGAATCCGGGTCCCATCACAGTGGAGAGATCTCCGCAGAAGTCGACAGCCAGTCCGGCGAGGTGGGCGATCAGGTCATGGATCGACCAATGTGGGCACGCCGGAACGGCGACCGCCACCTGGTCCTCGGAAAGAGAGCCGGCGAGGGTGTAGATCCGATCGCGGGTCACCTGTAGTGCGTCCACATACTCGGACATCGAGCCCCCCTTGCCTGCCGCTGTCAGCAACGTCGGAGGTATCTTCGCGTACGCACTTCTCCCGTGCCGACGGCTCGTCACTGGCGAGCCCCACTCGATCGGTACCGGGCACGATCAGCTCCCAAGCAGCCACCGTACCTGGCGAGGTGAGTCGCCGGTCGGTCGACAGGAGCGTGAACGTCGACTTGCCCCGGTGCCTTACGATCGCTTCAGCTTCCACGCGGCCAAGGGTGCGAAGACCGCAATGATCCCGGCTGTCCAGAGCAACGACGGCACCAAGTAGTAGGACAGGGAGTGGCCAAGCAGATCCTGCGCGGCCGCACCCCCAGTCAGAATCCGGACGGTGTTGCACATGAGCGTCATGGGCTGGTGGCTGGCGAAGCCCTGCATCCAGCCGGGCATAGTCGCTACGGGGACGTAGGCGCTCGAGACGAAGGTCAGCGGGAAGACCAGGAACGACAAGCTCTGGGCGGCTTGCGGGCTCCCCGCCATAAGCCCCAGGGTGATGAAGACCCACACGAATGCGAAGCCATAAAGGATGGTCAGCCCGAGGGCGGCCACGCCATCGGGCACGCTCGCGTTGAGCCGGAATCCGACGAGGAAGCCGATGACCGTCATGACGACCACGCCCCAGGCGACGAGTACGGTGTCGGCCCCGACCCGGCCGGTCACGACGGACAACAGACGGATCGGCAGACTTCGGAGACGGTCGATGAACCCACCCTCCAGATCGTCGGCGATCCCGCTGGCTGCGCCCATGCCTTGGAACAGGACGCCGGTGACCACGAACCCCGGCACCAGGAAGTCGACGTACGACAGTTCTCCGGTGTGCGCCACGGCACCTCCGAAGACATAGCGGAAGATGAGCAGGAACAGCGCCCCTTGCGCGGTGCCGGCCACGATGAGCGACGGCGTACGGACGAACTTCTTGAGAGTCCGGATCGCCACCTGGCTCGAGGCCGCGAGGTAGGCAGCGCCATTGTTGACGACGGCTGCACCAAGGGGTTCGCGCTCGGTGCTGACGGAGACGTCCATGCTCATGCGGCCTTCCCTTTCGTGGTCGCGGTGCTGTGGCCGGTCAGAGCCAGGAACACCTCGTCGAGGGTTGGACGACGCAGGCTGAGATCCTCCACATGGATTCCAGACTCGTCCAACGTCCGAACGATCGTGGCAAGCAGTTTCGATCCACCCGGCGCGGCGATCGAGCACCGGCGTGTGGGAGCGTCGGTGTCGGGCCGGCCGAGACCCAGGGACTCGAGCACCCGCGCCGCCTCGAACATGGTGGGGACATCGGGCGTGTGAAGCTCGACGATGTCAGCCCCGACTTGGGACTTGAGCTCATCAGACGTGCCCTGCGCGATGACCCGTCCCTCGTCGATGATGACGATCGAGGAGGCCAGATGGTCGGCCTCGTCGAGATATTGGGTCGTGAGGATGATGTCGGTTCCGGCGCTACCCATCGCACTGATGCCGTCCCACACCTCGTTGCGGCTCACCGGGTCCAACCCAGTGGTCGGCTCGTCCAGGAGGAGCAGGCGCGGCGAGCCGACCAGACTTGCCCCTAGATCGAGCCGCCGCCGCATGCCGCCCGAATACGTGCGGACCAAGCGGTCGGCTGCGTCCTGCAGGCTTACCCGATCCAGCACCCTTGTCGCGCTCGACCGGGCCTGTCTGGCGGTCTGTCCGTAGAGGCGGGCGACCATGATCAGGTTCTCCCGACCGGTCATCATCTCCTCCACTGCTGCAGCCTGGCCAGCCAAGCCGATCATGCGGCGCACCGCCATTGCGGTGCGCACGACGTCATGCCCGTTGACCTGCAGGGTGCCACTATCGGGTTCGAGCAGGGTGGCCACCATGCGGATAAACGTCGTCTTCCCCGCCCCGTTGGGGCCAAGGATCGCGACGGCCTGTCCGGTGGGAACTACGAGGTCCAAGCCGTCCAGTGCCTTGATCTTCCCGAATCGCTTGGTAAGGCCCTTGGCCTCAATGAGGGGGTGCACGACGGCATCTCCTTTCGAAGAGTGATGGAGTCAGGTCGCCAACAGATGGAATCCGGCGCGTAGCGACACGCGCCGTTGGTCATTCGACAGGGTCAGGATCGAGCTGGAAGGCGACCCCTTCCAACGGGATCAGGCCTTCGTCGTGAAAGGCCTTCCACATGTTGATGCCGTCGAGCGTCGCGGTCTCGATGTCGTCGATGAGGCCTTTGACAAACTTCAGCTCGCCGACGAGTTGTCCCTCCTCGTATTCGGCCTCCAACCCGAACAGGCGAGGAAGCCCGGCGTCACGCGCTGCCTTCATGGCGCCCCGGAGCCCAGCCAGCTTGAACCTGAGCACGTCAGCCCGCTCGCGCAACGCCCCTAGCGCGTCGTCGGGATCGAGCGCGCCGATGAAGGAGAGCCCGGCCATGAACTGGGGGTACTCCTTGGTCGGCACGCTGATGAGCTCGGTGAGCCAGTCGACCATCTCGCCGCGCACCCTCATCGGTGATGGCATAGACCGTTCGCTCTGGACGCTTCCCTTCCCGGAGCGTCTCTGTGGCCTTGATCAGGCCCCGCTTCTCCAAGGACTCGACCACCGCGTAGAGCGACCCGTAGTTGAGGCGCACGCTCTCCTGTTTGGCCCGCTGACGGAGGGTCTGGGCGACCTCGTAGGGGTGCATCGGCCGTTCATAGAGGGAGACCAGCACCGCCATGGCCAGCGGATTCGATCGGACGGCCCGAGGCATTTCGTCATAATATTCGATCTAGAATGATCTGTAAAGAGGTACGAGAGCGCTGGTCGCTCCTGTGACCGGGCCGCGGACCCCGCCACCGCCCTACGCTTGGCTCGACAGAGCGAAAGCGAGGACACGATGGACGAGAATCTTCGACGCTGTTTCGCCCAGGTCCAGCGCTTGCAGGAAGCCAACGAAATGATCGATGGGTTCGTCGCCATGTACACAAAGGCGATACAAGCTGCGGCCACTGGGCGCCACGACCTCGAAACAATCATCCGCGAGAAGGGTGAGCAGGTGTTTGCAAAGGCCGCGGACATCGCCTTCGACGCCGCTGAGCACGTTGCGCAAGAGCTCGGACCGCTGGACCACTCGCAGTAGTCGCGACTCAGAAGCAGGCGCACTGCGTGCCGCCCTCGGGTCGGGTGGGTCATCCGCCTCGCGCGAGGATGCTCCGAAGTGCTTCTCGTCGATGCAGCCAATGTGGTCGGCTCTCGCCCGACAGGGTGGTGGCGGAATCGCCCCGGCGCGGCCCGCGAGCTCGTGAAGCGGATTCGGGAGGCGGCTGATCGCTTGCCCGCACCCGTCGTCGTCGTTCTCGAGGGCGCCGCTCGGCGCGGCGTCGACGCGGACGCCGTCGACGGCGTGGAGGTGGTGCATGCCCCGGCCGGCGGCGACGACACGATCGCCGCGTTGGCAGCTCATTCCAACGAACCAGTCGTGCTGGTCACCGCCGATCGTGGGCTCCGCCGGCGGGCGGAGGACACTGGGGCCCAAGTTGTCGGCCCTCGTTGGCTGTTTGACCGCCTGGAAGTCTGAGCGGGGCCGGTCCATCGGTTCGGACGCGCCGAGCGGATCGGGCTCCGACGCCGGCTGCCCATTGACAGGCTCAACCTGACAATGTCAGGGTAAACCTGACAAAGGACCTGACAAAGGAGACCTCGTGCAAGTCACCCAAGAACGCGTCATCGCCGCATGCTCGTTCTGCCTCAAACCCAACGACGTGGTCAAGAAGCTCGTCGCCGGGCCTGGCGTCTACATCTGTGACGAGTGCATTGAAGCGTGCGTCCACGTGCTGGCCGTGGGGTCGCTGGAGCCGCGCCTGGCCCCGTGGGAACGACAGCAAAGCTTGGACGCGGTACTGCGCGCCTTGCCGGACGTCGCTGCCGCGGGCATCCAGGTAGAGCGCAACCTTGTCCAATGGGTGCTCAAGGCCCGCTCGCTCGGGGCAAGCTGGGCTCGGGTCGGCGAGGCTCTGGGCGTGAGCCGCCAATCGGCGTGGGAACGGTTCGCTCCTGAAGAATAGGCGAGGTTTGAACGAGATATGCAACCGCCGCTCTACGACACGATCGCTTCAGGCTACGCCGCAGCTCGCCGCGAGGACGAGAGGATCGCTGCACGCCTCCATGAGGCACTCGGCACCGCCGAACGGGTTCTGAACATCGGGGCGGGTACCGGAAATTACGAACCTCGCGATCGCAACGTGGTGGCCGTCGAGCCCTCTGTGGCGATGATCGCGCAGCGACCCCGAGGAGCGGCTCCTGTGATCCGAGGGGTCGCCGAGGCCTTGCCCATTGGGTCGGGCAGTGCTGACGCCGTCATGGCAGTCCTCACGCTGCATCATTGGAACGACCTCGACACCGGGCTCCGTGAGATGATGCGAGTGGCTTCCCGGCAGGTCATCCTCCTCTACGACGCTGCCGAGGTCGGTCGCTTTTGGGGCATGGGGTACTTCCCCGAGGCGCTCGACCTGCCCTCAGAACGACGAGCCCCCGACGTCGATCGCCTGACCCGGGTGCTTCACGTGATCTCGAGCCAATCGCTTCCCATTCCCTTCGACTGCACCGACGGTTTCGGGGCGGCCTTCTGGGGGCGGCCCGAGGCGTATCTCGACCCCTCGGTCCAACGAGGCATGTCCTGGCTCGCCCAACTCCCCTCCAGCGTCCGGCGCCGGGGTGTCGCGCGCTTGGCGAAGGACCTTCGATCGGGCAGTTGGGACGAACGCTTCGGTCACCTGCGCCATCGCAAGGAGCTCGACGTGGGTTACCGACTGGTAGTGGCTGGCGACCCCTGAGCGCCATACCCGGACATCCCGCGGTGGCGATGTGGTGCTGACACGACCGTGGCGCCGTGGGCTGACCTCCTTGGCCCCATTGCCAGGCCGGTTCAGACTTCCCTGATGGGTCCCTTCATTGCGCCGCGCGGCGGCACCCGCCGCGCGATCCCGCCAGGGCCCCCGTGGCAGCGCGTCATGACTCGAGCGGCTCTGCGGGTCGGCTGGTACCGCTTCCGAGCCGCCTTCTGTCGTCGCTGGGGTGGGTACCTCACGTTGGTCCTCCTGCTCGGCATCGTGGGCGGCGTTGCCATGGGCGCGCTCGCCGGAGCCCGTCGCACACAATCCTCATTTCCCGTTTACTTGGCCAGCACCAACCCATCGGATGCGCAGTTCTTCACGGAGTTTGCCCCCAGCACCACCATCGGATACTCGGCGCGCCTCGACCGCGAGATCGCCCGGCTCCGCTACGTCACGCGTTCGGCCGATGTCGTCGGGTTCGACGGCAACCTCCAGGTACTCGGACCGACGCCGGCTGATGGCGTCCCCGGCGAAGCGCCGCCGTCAGTCGAAGGAGGCCTCAACGGGGAGTACCTCACCCAAGATCGTGCGACGCTCGTCACGGGGAGGATGGCCGACCCCAACAGCCAAGACGAGTTCGTCGTCTCCGCCGGGGGCGCCGCGGAATTGGGCCTGCACATCGGTTCGACGCTCCCGGTGGGCTTCTACAGCGACGCCCAGACGAGCTCGCCCACCTTTGTCGGCTACCCAACCGACAAGCCCTACCTGTCGGTCACACTCAAACTGGTCGGCATCATCGAGCCGAGCCAGCAGGTCGTCCAAGACGACGACGCCGCGCTCGGCGACCAGCTCGCCGTGATCACGCCGGCGTTGACTCGTCGGCTGGCGACGTGTTGCGCCTATTACTCGTACGTCGCGCTCCAGCTCGCCGACGGCACCCGACACCTCGCGGCCGTGAGCTCCGCCATCGCCAAGATCGTCCCGACTACCAGCCTCGGCCCCGAGGGAGGGGCCCAGACCAATGCCCCACTCGTCGCGAAGGCAGAGCGGGTCATCCGACCCGAGGCTGTCGCCTTTGGCGTCTTCGGAGTAATCGCCGCCCTCGCCGCGCTGCTCATCTGCGGGCAGATCATCGCCCGTTTGCTACGGGGCAATGCGCAGGACGGGGAAGCGCTTCGGGCCATGGGAGCCAGTCCGACCATGACGATCCTCGACGGCGTCGTCGGCATCGTGGGTTCGGTGATGATCGGAGCGGTGCTCGCGGATGCCGTCGCCATCGGACTCTCTCCGTTGGCGCCCATCGGTGCCGTGCGGTCCGTCTACCCGGACCCAGGCATCGCCTTCGACTGGACGGTACTCGGCTTCGGCTTCGGCATCTTCGTCCTCGTCTTGAGCGCAATCAGCCTCCTCCTGGCGTATCGCGTCTCGCCGCAGCGGACCGTGTCACCGAGCGCCCGTGGCCCCGAGCGCGACTCGAGCCTTGCCCGGGCTCTGAGCCGTTCGGCCCTGCCGCCGGCCGCGCTCAGTGGCATCCGATCCGCGCTCGGGGCCCGATCTGGGCGCGACGCAGCTCCAGTGCGTTCGGCCGTCCTCGGCGCCGTGCTTGCCGTTCTTGTCATCGTCACGTCGATCACGTTCGGCGCCAGCCTGAATTCCTTGGTCTCGCATCCCGACCTCTACGGATGGAACTGGAACTATGTCCTGCTCGGCGGATTCTCTGGTGCCGAAGATCTTCCCGCCGCACCCACTGCTGCGCTGTTCAACCACGATCGAGCTGTGGACCATTGGGCCGGCGTGTACTTCGAGTCCTTGCTCCTAGATGGCCAGTCAGTGCCCGCGCTTGCAGGAACACCGGGTGCCGCAGTGACGCCAACCTTGCTCTCGGGAGATCAAGTGCAGGCGGCCCACCAAGTGACTGTCGGGCCCGCGACCTCGGCCGCCCTACACAAGCAGATCGGCGACACCGTCCTCGCCAATACCGGTGGGCCGTCGTCGATCCGCCTCCGCATCGTCGGAACGATCACCTTGCCGACGATTGGCGGCTCGGGCGATCCGGAGCTCCAGATGGGAACGGGTGCCTTCGTTTCCTCGTCGCTGTTCTCCGCCAGCGCTCTCAACCAACAAGGGAGCGCGATCTCAGGCCCGAACGCGGTGCTCGTCACCGTTCGCCGAGGCGTCAGCCCCTCGACGGCGATGCGCTCGCTCGATCGGATCGATCACGCCCTCCAGCTACCCTCCGACAAGGACGCCCCCGCCAGTGGTGTCGTCTCGGTCCTCCGCCCGGCGGAGATCACCGACTACCGCTCGGTCGGATCGACGGCCTTCCTCCTTGCCGGCGTCCTCGCCGCGGGGCATTGGGCGCACTTGGACTGACGCTCGTCGCCTCGGTCCGTCGTCGCCGACGAGAGCTCTCCCTCCTCAAGGCCCTTGGCTTCACCCAGTGGCAGCTGGCGTCGACGGTCGCGTGGCAGTCGTCGATGTCTGCCGCCATCGGCGTCATCGTCGGCATGCCGCTCGGAATCGCCCTCGGCCGATGGCTCTGGACCCTCTTCGCGCGTGGCATCTCGGCTGTTCCGAATCCAAACGTGCCAACGTCGTCGATGCTCCTCATTGCCTGCGGTGCGTTGGTGTTCGCCAATCTCGTCGCCGCCGCTCCCGGTCGCATCGCTGCACATACGCCCGCCGCGCTCGTGCTGCGATCCGAATGACAGACGTGGGGACCCGGCCACGTGAAGCGCTCTGGTCCCTCCGTCCGCCCATGCAGCGGCCGAACGCCGCAGAGTGTCGACTCAGCTCCCGAGGGCGGTCTTCAAGTCTCGGACGTGCTCTTGGGTCTGCTCGAGAAGCGGACGCAGGGCTTCGGCTACGTCGGCCAACTCGAGCTCGTTTGCCTGCACGAATCGTTGGCGATAGCGCTCGAGCTGGTCGCTCTCTAGCCTCAGGTCCGACTCCAGCGCGCTGCGGCTGTCGCTGGCGCGCTCGACGGGGGGAACCGAGGTCGCCGGCTCGCCACCAAGGAACGACACCTGCTCAGCCAGGATTTGGGCGTGGGCGAGCTCCTGGCCAAGGTGGAGCTTCAACTCGTCGATGACCCCGAGATACTCCGCTCCCGTGATCACCGCGACGTGGTTGGTGTACTGGACGATGGATTGGTACTCCGTTCCCAGATCCTCGTTGAGCAGCTTGACAAAACCTTCGACGTCCATAGGTCCTCCTTGGCGGGTTGCCTTTTTTGTACCCGGGACCCTCGTCGGCTACACAGAAGGGCCACCGGCCCGGATCTCGCTCAGGTCACCGCAGCCGCGATCTTGAAGTCGATCATTGGGGAGGAGACTTCGAGCACGACTCCCGTGGGCTGAACCACCAACCTCATGAAGTGAAGACGGGAAGTTTGTCCCAACCGCGAACAGTGGAGGTCCGGGCCTGAACGGCGTTGTCCCAGTCGATCTCCCATGTGGGGAACCGCTTCAAGACCTCGTCAAGTGCCACCCTTCCTTCGAGCCGGGCCAACGCGGCGCCGAGGCAGAAGTGGATGCCATAGCCGAAGGTCACGTGGTGATCGATCTTGCGGCGAACGTCAAACCCGTCTGCGTCGGGAAATCGGCGCTCATCACGGTTCGCCGAGGCGGTGAGCAGCAGCATCACGTTGCCTTCGGTGACCGTGCGTCCGTAGTGCTCGACGTCCTTGGTGACGTACCGAGCCTGGACCGGCGAGGGCGCCTCGAACCGCAACAGCTCTTCGATGGCCCCTGGGATCAGTGCGGGGTCGTCGACGAGAAGTTGACGCTGTTCGGGGTGTTCGGCGAGCACCTTGCCCGTCCATCCGATGAGACGTGTCGTGGTTTCGTTGCCGGCGCCCGCAAGTAGACCGACGTAGGCCAACACCTCTTGGCGGGACAACCGACGCGAGACGCCGGACTCGTCCTCGAACTCGGCGTTGAGCAGCTCGGTCATGAGGTCATCGGAGGGATGCGTCGAGCGCCATTCGATGTACTCCTCGAACCCGTCGCCCGAGGTGGCCGCGTAACCGCTTTCCGCGTCGGGCATCGATCCGTCGCTCAGTCGCATCCCTTCGTCGATCCGGTCGCGTAGCGCCTGCTGGTCTTCCTCGGGGATGCCGAGCAACATGCCAATGGTCCGCATCGGCATCTGCGCCCCGAGATCTTCGATGAAGTCGAACCCGCCCGATCCCACCAGTGGATCCAGGCTCCGGGTGCAGAACTCGCGTACCTTGGGCTCGATCGCGTTCATCTTCCGGGGGGTGAAGACCCGCGACAACAAGCCCCGATGCAAGTCGTGGGCTGGGGGGTCCTCGAACAAGATGGTACCCGGCGGGATCTCCATCCCACTCTTGATCAACTCGAGGACCGATCCTCTTCCCGAGATGTAGGTCCTCCAGTCCACTGAGCAGCGCTCGACGTCCTCAAACCTGCTCAAGGCGTAAAAGTCGTACTTCTCGTTGTAGTACAGCGGCGACTCATCCCGCATCCGCTTCCACACGGGATAGGGGTCGGTGTCGATCTGGAAGTCATAGGGGTCGTAGTACACCCCAGAGCTCGTTTCGGCCATGTCAGTCCTCCTCGATGGAGATCGCCTGCTTCGGACAGACCCGCACGGCATCATCGAGCCTGGCTCGAAGCACCTCGGGGGGATGCTCGTCGAGTAGGTAGAGAAGGTCGTCGTCCCGGACCTCGAACACTTCCGGCGCGATTCCAGCGCACAAAGCGTTGCTCTCGCACAACGTGTAATTCACCACGACCCTCATACGGTCCCTCCTGACCGCCGGTAATATAGCAGGCGATTTACTCGATCGCCACTACCGGACCTCCACTACCGGACGGCCCAGAGGCTCAACTCGACGCTGGGCGTCCCTCCGCCGCTCTCCCCGCACCGCGCTCGGCAAGGCAGGCTCCCACAAGTAGTACCGAGCCGCTTGGCCCTACCTCGTCGACGCGGATCGCTGCGGGGCCGGCTCCCGCCCGAGGATCCATCCCTCCACGTCGCGAACCGCGGGATCATCGGTCGGCTCGGCCGAAGCCAAGGCGCCGGTCACGACGCCGAGGATGCCGAGGAGACCAACGACGGCATCGAGCTCGTCGTTGCCCTTGGGTCCGAGGGCAAAACCCGAGGTGACGCGTTGGCGCAGTCGGGGTTCCCAGGCGATGCCCAGGGTCGACGCCCACGAGAGCAATTGTGGCGCCGAGTTCAGACGATCGGCGTGCGACCTGTTCCGCCGGGTCCCCGCCGGCGTCGGGTCGAGGTCCACCTGCCGGTAGAACTCAAGAGAGTGCGCCTCGCACGCCACCACACGAGTGTGATCGCCGTCGAGCAAGGTGGCCAGCGATCCGTCGAACGGCCAAAGACGAAACGACTGCGTCTCTGACGCCGCCAGGGCGGACGATCCGGACAGCGCTGCGCGGCCCATCGCACCCCCCGCACCCGTCCAGAACATGACCCCGGTCTCGTCCCCCTCGCATCGTCGGCACAATTGCTCCCTCGTCATCCCGAGGGTGTCAAAGAGGTGCTCTTGCGACGCCCCCGCCGAGCGCGCCGGATAGAAGGGCCGCTCGAGGCTGATCTCGTCGACCTTCGTCGCCGGCACGTGGAATTGCCCCCACGCTCCTCGCCCGAGCTCGGGCAGGAAAGCACGAAACGAGGAGATCCCCGCTTGCTCGGCGTAGGACCTAGGGAGGCCGATCGGAAAGTCGAACCCCGCGAGTACTTGGCCGTGGCCCAGTCCGCCGGCGTGAAGTGCCTCGCGCAGGTACCCCTGCGCGAAGGCTCGCGCCTCGATCGGCGCCAGGGCGACGACGGCGTACGTGTCGTCCCCTTGACGTAGAGCCAGAGCGACCTGGCGCCGTTGGGCCGTCGAGCCCCAAGCTGCGTGGGCCACATAGGTGGGAAGGATCATGCGCGCATGATGACACCCGCTGGCCCTCGATGAGAACCGTGCAGCCATGACCGAACCCGTCGCCATCTACGAGCCCGATCGGGCCCCGACCACCTGTTGGCCCCGGTGCCCGGTTGGGTCATACCCTAATGTGGCCACTGGATCCCGCGAATGAGGGGAGCGACCATGCTGGGCGTCACGTGGGGAACTGGGCAAGTCCTGCTCGACATGCTGTGGTTCTTCCTCTTCCTTATCGAGATTTGGTTGATGATCAGCGTGTTCATCGACATTTTCCGGCGCCACGACATGAAGGGCTGGCTGAAGGCGTTCTGGGTGGTGTTCGTGATCCTCTTCCCGCTCATCGGCATCGTCCTCTACTTGATCTTCTACGGGAACGAGATGCGCGTGCACGCGCAACAGGCGGTCCTCGACCAAGATGCGGCATTCCGGGCGTCGGGGCGGGGTGGTACCGGCTCGAGTGTCGTCGACGATCTCGCCCGACTTGCCGAATTCAAGGAGCGGGGGATCATCAGCGATGAAGAGTTCGAACGGATGAAGGCAAAGCTCATCGACGCCTGACCGCCGCGGTGCGAACCGCGCCGCTCCGCGAGGCAGTAGTCGCCTGGTTGTCCGAACTCGCCCCGGGTTCCCTACGGCATGGGCGTGAAGGCCCGCTCGACGAACCGCCAAGCGCCCTCGACACGACGAACCGAGTCGAAATACCGGCCCATCACGGCAACGCCGACCTGACCGTCGACCCGCTGGTAGACGGTCACGTACGCGCGCACGGTTGCCTCGTCCCCGTCACCATCGGTGTCGATGTTGCCCACAACGTGCCGAAGGCCAGGTCGGGTCATTCCGATACCCTCGGCGAATTGGGCCAGCGCCGCACGACCCTTGATCGGGTCAGCGCCCAGATTCAGCGCACCGTCAGAGACGAAGAGGGAAGCGAAGGCATCGCCGTCACCGTCGTCGACCGCGAAATTGTACGAGGCGCACAGCTGCCCGATCTCGATCACGTCTGCCGGAGTGAGTGCCATCTCAAACCTTTCTCGCGCTCGGTTGCCGAGCGACAACGACGATGCTACTCAGACGAGGTCGACGAAAGCTCGGCGGTGGGAGGCCGGGGGCTGGCTCCGACCGTTCAAAACAGCGCCGGCCGGGAGCGCGCGGTGCCCGCAGCGATAGCGGCGGCGACAAGAGTCTCCCGACGCGATGGGTCCCCGAAGGGCGACCACCACCTGGTCACTGGCGCCGGCGAAGGCGACGGCGCTCCCAAGGCCGATCCCGCTCGACGCGCCGGTCACGACGACCACACGGCTCACGGCACGCCCCATCTCGGCGCCGGCGTCGGAGTCCCCTTGGCGCGGCCATGCGGCTGGGCCCCTGGTTCGTCCTCGCCCGGACTGAACTCCCCTTGCCTTGGGGTCGGACGGTCCCAGGATCATCGGGGCCTCAGGGCCCAGTAGGACCCCAGTCCCGTACGTTCAGAGAGGGCGAGCCGGCTCGCTGCGCTCGTGGGACCTACGCGGAGGCCAAACGGGCCCATGCGACCGTCCTGCCCCTGTCGTCGAGCACGCTGACCGCCCGCACGGAAGAAGCGGCCACCGGAAGCTGCACCGCCCACGATCCGTACCCCTCCGAAAGGGGGAAATGCCCAACCACCACACGAGAGCCATCTGCAAGGGTGACCGAACAGGTGACGGCGCCCGAGGTAGGCACGTCGTCGAGGGTCATGACCAGCCATCCGTAGCGCCCAGGTGATAACACGACCGTCCCCTCTGCATGGGGCCCAACGTGCAGGACTGCGGTGCGCACACCAACAGCCTGAGGGGCACCTCCCGAAGACGAGAGCGCTTCGCCAACCCCCACGCCAACGCCCACGCCCAGAGCGGCCACCACCGCGGCGGCCGCGGCTCTCCGCCAGAACACCGGCCGCCGCGCGCTGCGCTCGGCACGCAGCGTCGCCATCGTGCGGGCGGCGAACCCATCGGGCGGCCCGCGCGGCCGGAATGAGGGTCACCAGGGCATCCGCGGCCGCCGAAAGCTCCTCGAGCTCGGCCGCACAGCGCGCACAGCGCTCGAGGTGGTCGAGCAGCTCGGCTCGCTCCCGACCGGTCAGCGTCCCGATCGCGAGTGCCGCCAGATCGTCGCGGGCAGCCGAGCATTCGGGATCAAGAGGGGCAGGATCCATCTACTCGTCCACCTCCCCGCCGAGGAGGTCGCGCACCTTGGCCAGGCCAAGGCGGATCCGGCTCTTCGCCGTGCCCAGCGCGATGGATTCGGCCTCTGCGATCTCTGCAGCACTCTGCCCGTAGAAGGCGGAGCGCACCAGAGCGCGACGCTGATCGACCGGTACGGCAAGCAGCGCCGCGCGCACCCGATCGACAGCGTCGGAGTGCACCGCGCGTGCCTCGGGGGCGGGTTCGCTGTTCCCGAGCTCGAGCCATACCGCGTCGGCCGGGTCGACCGGTACGGCCCTGCGGAGACGCAGGGCGTCGATGGCCAGGTTGCGGGTGATCGTCGAGAGCCACGCGGTTGCCGACGCCCGCCTTGGGTCGAAAACCGCGGCATGACGCCAGGCCCGAAGAAATGACTCCTGGGCTACGTCTTCGGCCGTCGAGCGGTTGGCCGTGATCGCTAGAGCGATCCCGAAGACTCGTCGCTCATGACGATGCACGAAGGCGGCCCCCGCCCGTTCGTCGCCCGACGCCATCCCAGCCACGAGCGCCTCGTCGGAAACAAGGCCCGGGTCATTGCTCTGGCGGCGCCGCCGCAGGCGTCCGTTCTTGGGGGCGGCGTCCATATCGCTCAAGCATGACCCGACTGGCCCGGTCGCGCTCACGCTGCGCCTTGCTCGGGTTCGAGCTCTTGCAGCCTCCCGAATGAGCGAACGTGCGCCCGCACACGACGAGGCGTCACGACGGACCGTCCGTCGCTGCGCGCACCGCGAACGGCTGCCCGAGTTGTGCCAGCACCACTCGGGACACGCCCAAACGGACCGCCGACTGCTCGACGGGAACCGGGCGGCCGGCGATGCCGGTGGCGATCGGGGTACCACCGGCGGGAAACCGCGCACAGCGTGCGAGCTGATCCCAGCACACGAGTACGAAGCCAAAGTTGACCGTGCCACGGGGACCGATGGGGACCCTTGCGTGGTGGAGTCGATGGTAGGCCGGGCTGACGACGACACGTCCAAGTGGTCCGAAGCTCCAGCGAAGGTTGGCATGGGGCAACGTCACGAGGCAGCCGTACGCGACGAGCGCGACGCATGGCACTGCGCCGCTCGCGCCGAGCACAAGGGCCGGCAGCAAGGCTGGCAGGTAGGCGGCGTGCACGAGGGGATGGGTCCGGAAGGTCGTGAGAACGCTCAGGTCCTCCTGCGAGTGATGCAGCGCGTGCAATCGCCACAGTGCAGTTGAGCGGTGGTTGGCCACGTGGGCCAACCAGTTCATCGCGTCGATTCCCGCCAGGATGACAATGACGACCGCCGCCTGGGGCACCAGGGCCAAGTGGCCCACAAGCAGGAACTCGGCGTGCTGCTCCATTTCGATGGCAAAACCGGTCTGGACGAGCGTCAGCAACGGCGCCACGCCGAGGGCGAAGAGCACGAAATAGGCGGCGTCGACCACGTGGGCGCGAGCGAGCAAGGGCCGCTCCACCGCCGGCCACCGACGCTCGGCAACGATGATGGCGATCACGAGAGCGACGAGCGCTGGACCGATCATGCGGCCTCGCGCGAGAGCGAGCGCCTGTGCGAGATCGCCGGCACCGACCAGCGCCCGGAGCCCGACAGTTCCAAGCCATCCGGCGACAGCCGCGACGGCCAGCACGCCCAGCCAGGCCGTGAGTCCAGCTCGTCGCCGGCTCGGCACGGTGCCACGCGGCGCCTCGACCGGCTGCGCAGTCGGCGCGACGCGTGGGGCGGCGATCGTCCCTAGCTCAGTACGCAACGCCCGAACCGGCTGCCGTCGAAGACGGGGACGAGTTCCCACCCGACTTGGTCACCGCAGTCGGAACGGCTCGCGGCTGGGAAGGATTCACGACCCACCATTGGCCCCACTCGTCCTTCAAGTTGCCGTTCGCCTGACCGGCCTTGTGGTCCCCGATATAACGATAGAGGGGCACCCCCTCGTAGGTGACCTGACGAGCTCCGTTCGACCGCGTGATCGTCCCAAGGCTCGCGACGCCGCGTCCCACTGGGCTCTTCTGGCCCGCGGCCAGCACGACCGGCGGCCAGATTTTGGTGCAGGTCCCATTACAGACGCTCTTGTTCGCGGGGTCCGCCGTCAGGCGGTAGAGCGTCTCACCGTTACTGAGCGTCAGTACCGGACCCCAGGTCTTGCTGTGGGTGACCGTCACGACCGTCGGCGACTTCGCGACTGCTGCCGCGGGCGATGCGCCCGTCAGGCCGAGCAGACCCACTCCGCCAACGCACGTGGCGACCGCCACGCTCCAGCGGATGCGTCCCGATGCCGTCGCGTGTCTCTGGGCCATTCGACGTCCCATCTCTCTCTCACTGTTGTCGGTCACTTGTGTGCGTCGTATCCGTCTGGCCATCTCGCCGTCGCAGCCGGGCCATGATGAAGTACGGATGGCGGCCGCACTTGGATCACCAGACGCGCTTGGCACCCGCCCCGGATGCGAGGCGACGACCGCCAACGCCCAAAACCATGCGAGGAGCGCGATACATGACCTTGTCGGTCGGATATCTGCGATATAGTGTCAAGGCCGGCGCCCGCGAGACTCGGTTGTCCCCCCCCAACCCGAGTCGCGGGCGCCTGCGCTGGGCGGACAAGGCTCGGTCGCGGGGTCGGGCGCGCAGGACGTCCCAACCGCTCGGGAGCTTCAGCCCGGCCCGTTCGGGAACTTCAGCAGCGACCCGGCGTCGACCCTGATCTGCTGGCCGGTGATGTAACGGGACTCGTCAGAGGCCAGAAAGAGCACGAGGTTCGAGATGTCCACCGGTTCGACATAGGGGATCGGCATGGCCTGGAAATACGTGAAGGCCGGCACGACGTCCTCACGAGTCGGGTTCTCCACGTCAGGTCGGAACAAGCTGTAGAGCCCGTCGTTGTGCAGCAGGTGGGTGTTGCAATTGGTCGGGTGCACAGCATTGACACGGATGAGGCGCGGGGCGAGGTGCAGTGCCATCTGCTCGACGTAACCGATGAGCGTCCGCTTTGCCCACCCGTAGCCCGCTCCTCCGGGGCCCATGACCGGATTGTCCGTGGTCCCCGACATCATCCCCGCCGTCGAGCCGGTCACGATGATCGAGGCGGCGTCGGGCAGATACGCAAGCGCGGCCGCGACGGCGTTCATCACGCCCACGAGGTCCACGTCGACGGCGTCGACGAAGTCCATCGGGTCGGGCTCCCCCATGGCCATGGGCAGGATGCCGGCGTTGGCCACCACGATGTCGAGCCGGCCCAACTCCGCGACACCAGCCTCGAGCGCAGCACGGAGCTCGTCACGTTGCCGCACGTCTGCCTCGACCGCAACGATGCGGCGGTCGAACTTCTCGACCCCGAGCGCCGTCTCGGCCAGATCCTCGGGAGTGGACAGCGGATAGGGGTTGGACTCGATCTGACGGCAGATGTCCACCGCAATGATGTCGGCACCCTCTTCGGCCAAGCGGACGGCGTGACTCCGGCCCTGCCCTCGCGCGGCACCAGTGATGAAGGCGACCTTCCCCTCAAGACGACCCGGCATGTTCCCCCCCCAGACTCGCGAGCGTCGGCACACGATAGCTGAGCGGCATCGCAGCGAGCTGTCGGTCGCCGCCGTTCGACGGGCGCGGGGGTCCAACCCGGTCCGCACAGGTCCGAGGGGTCAGGCGAATTGCGCCCAGGGCCGATCCGTGCGGCTGAGCCTCCACGCCACTGTGGCCACCGTCGCCAAGATCGCGGCGCCGATGAGCAACGCAAGCGGTGGCGAGGCGTGCAGCGTCACCGACGCGCCGACGAGCGCCCCGACGAGCATCGCCACGACCGACACCATCCGGCGGCCGACCTTGCCGTTCGATCCCCCCGCCGCCCGACCATCGGCCGCGATGCCCGTGATGGTGAGCGTCAGCACCGTGGTGGTCAGATCCGGGACGGCGAGCGCACGGGCCACCGCGTTCTGGACCCCCATCGCCAGTCCGAGCACCACGATGAGCAGGTACCGAGGAGCGCCGACCGGGTGGATCGCGAGTGCACTGCATAACAGGGCGCCGCAGAAAAGCAGCGTTTCGAGTGCGCTGGCCTGTGCGGCGAGACGGCCCCGGTGCGCGCCGGCTCCGTGCCCGGCCCGGTGGCGCATCCGACCCCCGAGCAACGCGCCGAGCGCGAACGCGCCGAGAGCAGTCAGTGAAGCGGCCAAGGAGAACCCTGCGGCGCCGGCGATGGCGAACGCGACGAAGACCACGTTGCCAGTCATGTTGGCAACGAAGACATGACCGAGCACCAGGTAGCTGAACGCGTCCACGGTGCCGGTCACGATCGTCAACGAGACGAGGAGCGGCGACAGTGGGCCGTGCGCATCGCGCGGATCGGGGGCAAGCGTCTTCCAGGCATCGTGGAGTGGTCCGTACATGACGAAGGTCGAGGCTACCGGGGTGAGGTCAGTCCCTCGGTCCCTCGTCCCCCCAGGCCTCGGGCTCGCGGGCGGGCGTCAGGAACGGGGTCCGGCGGGGTCCGTGTCGAGTGCCTCGAGGCTCACGATCGGGATCTGTCGGTGCGATGCCGCTCGGTCCTGGTAGCCGTAGAGACCCGTGATGACCTCGTTCATGCGGGCGAAAAGGACGTCGCGCTCGGGGCTGTTGGGCACCGTGGTCGCCCGAGCCTGGAACGTTTTGCCTCGGTATTCGACCGTCAACTCAGGGTTCACCAGCAAGTTCTTGTACCACTGGGGATGGGTGGGCATCCCACCCATGGAGCCGGCGACCACCAAACGGTCCCCGTCCTCCTGCACGCACACCGGGGTCGTATGCGGTTGACCGCTGCGTGCGCCAACCGTGGTCAACAACACCAGCGACGCCATCCCTTCGCCTGTTCCACCGCTCTCGCGGTATTGGGCGATGACACCCTTGTTGCTCTCGCGGATGTCGGTACGTCGTGGGGCAGTGTCGGTCATCACGCTATCTCAGCACATCGGGGCGCCATCCCCCAATGCTCCAGCCGTCACCGCCCGACGACCCTCGGGCGCGGACGACGCGAGCTCACCGAACGCGTCCGGCACGCCCAGACCAGGTTGGCCGACGCTGGAGTGTCCGTCAGCTGATCAGAGGGTCGCGGGGCATCTGGAGGAGCCGCTCGGCCACCTGGTTGCGCACGATCTCCGAGGTGCCTCCGGCGATGGTCAGGCAGCGCGTGAAGAGGAAGGACTGCACCGCTGCCGCCTCGTCCCCGTCGACGAAGGCGCCGCCCGCGCCAGCCAGCAGGAACGCCAGGTCGGCCACCCGCTGGGCGTGCTCCGCCTGGATCATCTTGGAGAGGTTCCCCTCGGGACCGGGCACCCCGGCAACAGCGCGCTCGGCCTGGCGCAGGTTCAACAAGCGCAAGGTCTCACGTTCGGCCAGCAGCCGGCCGACGGCCGTCGCGGCGCCAGGCACGCCGCGGTGGGATCGATAGGTCTCGAGCAGCTCGACCGCGGCACCCGCTCCTTGACCCCCGATGGTCACCCGCTCATTGCCCAGGGTCGAGCGCGGCGACCGTCCAGCCGGCGTTGACCGGCCCGACCACATCGTCGTCGGGCACGAAGACGTCGCTGAAGAACACCTCGTTGAACATGGCGTTGCCGGTCGCCTCCCGTAAGGGTCGCACCTCGACCCCCGGCGCGGACATGTCGACGACGACAGCGGTGATGCCGGCGTGCTTGGGCGCCTGAGGATCGGTGCGCACAGTGGCCAGTCCGTGGGTCGCGACCTGCGCGCCGCTGGTCCAGATCTTTTGGCCGTTGAGCACCCAGCCCCCCTCGACCCGATCGGCCCGTGTCCGGATCCCCGCGGCGTCCGAGCCGGCGTCGGGCTCGCTGAACAGTTGGCACCACCGGATTCTCGCCGCCCATGCTGGGCCGGATCCACCGCTGTGCCTGGTCGGCACTGGCGTGCTGGATGAGCGTCAACGTGATCCAACCGCCGATCCCGGGCGCCCCCGGGCGGCGGACGCCCTTCATCTCCTGCTCGATGACGAGCTGCTCGACCGCACCCGCGCTTCGACCCCAGGGTCGTGGCCAATGCGGCTGCGCATAGCCCTCTTCGAGGAACGCGGCATCACGGGCCGGAGCCTCGAGACCCTCGATTCGGTCCAAGAACTCGCGCACGTCGGACCGGTACCCCTCGGCCTCGGGAGGTAGCTCGATCTGGTCGGCGCGCAGGGCGCCCGCATCGGCGAGCTCGGTGATCTGGCGCGCCAGCTCGTCGACCGGGCCGAAGAGCGCCTGTAGGGAACCCGCCCGGCGGAGGTGCAGATGGGCGTCGTGCTCCCAGGTGTAGCCGATCCCGCCGTGGACCTGGATGTTGGACTTGGCGCAGGCCAGATAGCCCGTCAATGCTTCATGCGCGGCGATCGACGCGGCGAGTTGCAACTGGGCGGCTGATCCCGAGGCCCGCGCCGCGTCCCAGGTGGCAGCCACCGCCCGCTCGGCTGACGCCAGCATCTCGGCGCAACGGTGTTTGATCGCCTGAAACGTGGCGATCGTCCGTCCGAACTGCTGACGGACCTTTGCGTACTCGCTGGCTGTCTCCACGCACGCGCTCGCGCCTCCGGCTGCCTCAGCGGCGACGAGGACGCGGGCCATCCGGTCGGCCGCGAGCCGCCCGTCGCGCAGCAGGTCCCCTGCCCCAAGGGCCGCGGCAGTCACCATGACTGGCTGGGAACGGCGGGTGAGATCCAGATTCGCCCGGGTGCCGACGGTGGTGCCGATGCCCCGAGGAATCACCGCTACGTCGGCCCCAACCACCAACACGAAGACGTCCGCCGTTTCGGCGCCCAGCACGGCCGGCCAGTGGCTCGCGTCGACGTCGCCAGTGGGTCCGTCCTCGCTGTCGACCAGACCGATCCCGGCGGTGCACGAGCCGTCGACCAATCCGGGCAACCAGCGCTCACGCTGCTCGGGTGTTCCGGCCGCCTCGATCAGCGCGGAGGCCACCACGGTGGGAAGGAACGGTCCAGGAGCGAGCACACGACCCATCTCCTCGACGACTACGGCGACCTCGAGGAGACCGAACCCCGACCCTCCGTAGGCCTCCGAGACATGTAGACCCAGCCACCCGAGTGCGACCAGGTCATCCCAGAAGGGAGGAAGGCCCGTGGTCGGAGCGTCGAGCAGCGCCCGGGCGGCGGGCAACGCGTGATGCTTCTCGAGGAAGGAGCGGGCGACGCCCGCAAGCTCACGGTGAGGATCGGTGATGGCCATCGGCATGGCCACATGGTGGCCCGGCGGGTGGGCGGCGCACCATTCGGTGCGCGCTCAGTCGACCCGTTCGATGACCTCGGCTTCGAACCGGGCGGCCCATTCCTCGCAGGCTTCGGGGGTGAGCCGTCCCGACGCGTCGCGCGCAGGACCGGCGAGGAGCCGGGTCACCCCCATGTCGCGGCAGCGTACGGACGCCGTCGAGCCCGGGCGCCAACTGTGCCGAGGTGGTCACCTCGAACGGCAGGTCGGTCCGCCCGGCCGCGGCGCGCTCGGCGTTCACAAACTCCAGCTTCTCAGCGAACTCGTCGATGCTCCGGCTGCCGATCTCGATCCAACCGTCTCCGAGGCGTCCGGCCCGTCGGAGCGCCGGGCGCGAGACACCGCCGACCTCGATGGGGATGCTGGGCTTCTGGATGGGCTTGGGCTGGAAGATGACCGGACCGAAGTCGAAGTACTCGTCGTGTACCTCGATCACATCCTCGGACCAGAGGCGACGGAGCGCGTCGATGATGGCGTCAGTGCGCCCGCCACGGCGCTTGAAGTCGAGGCCCAGATACTCGAACTCGTCGGGCAGCCACCCAACCCCGATCCCCAGGGTGACCCTCCCATTGGACATACGGTCGACCGTTACGACGCTGCGCGCGGTTTGCAGTGGGTGGCGTAGCGGCAGGATGTAGACGTTGGTCGCCAATCGGATCTTGGTGGTGGCTGTCGCCAACCCGGCCAGCAGCACCCAGGGGTCATAGGCGGGCGTCTGGGAGGTGACCGGCGGGTACCCGTCGGAGGTATAGGGATAGTCGGGCGGCATGGTCTGGGGGAACACCAGGTGCTCGGGCACCCAGACCGACTCGAAGCCATGGTTCTCGTACGAGCGCGCGACGTCGCCCAGGTACCGCAGGCTCACCCCCATGATGTTCACGCCAAACTTCACGCCTCCCCCTTCGTGTCGAGCCCCTCGGGCGGGACGGAAACTGACCCCACCGAGCGCACGCTCGGCGGGCACTGCGAGTCGATGGCTCCGAGGACCCGGTCCCCGGGCTGCCCCGAGTCCTCGGTCCTAGGTCCTCGGGAAGTTGAAGAGCTTCCGGGCGTTGGTCTCGGCGATCTTGCGGGCCTGGTCGTCGGGCACGTGGGCCAAGGACTCGGCCAGCATTTTGCGGGTGTGGGGCCAGTTGGAGTCCGAGTGGGGGTAGTCGCACTCGAAGGTGATGTTGTCCACCCCGATCAGGTCGATGTTCTTGAGCCCGGCGTCGTCCGCGATGAAGCAGCCGTAGATGTGCTCTTTGAAGATCTCCGAGGGGCGCCGGGCGTCTTCCATCCCGGTGTACCAGCGGTGGCGCTCCCAGGTGTAGTCACAGCGCTCGAGGATGTAGGGGATCCAGCCGATCCCGCCTTCGGAGAGGGCCACCTTGAGCCCCGGGAAGCGCTCGAAGACCCGGGAGTTGACCAGCTCGACGGTGCACTGCTGGGAGTTGAGGCCAAAGAGGGCGATGGCCGCGGTGAACGGGCCGTCGGGGGCGACGTTCGGGGTGCCGCCGCTGCCGAAGTGCATGCACAAGGGCAGCTGTGCGGCCTGGGCGGCGGCGAACACCGGGTCCCAGTGGGTGGTGTGGAACGAGGGCAGCCCGATGTTGTGGGGCGCCTCGGGGAAGGTGATGGCCTTGGCCCCCTTGGCCGCCACCCGCTCGATCTCGACCACCGAGCGCTCGACGTCCCAGAAGGGGACGAGCACCATCGGGATTCGGCGGCCCGGGGCCGCCCCACACCACTCGTCGATCAGCCAGTCGTTGTAGGCCGAGACACAGGCTGCGGCGAGGTCCTTGTCGGCTGCCGCGTAGAAGGTGTTGCCGGCGAAGCCCGGAAAGGTCGGGAAGCACAGCTCGGCGTGGATGCCGTCGGTGTCCATGTCGGCCAGCCGGGCCGTGATGTCAAAGCAGCCCGGCAGCATGTCGCTGTAGCTCACTGGGTCCAGGCCGTAGTCCTTGCGGTCCTTGCCGGCGACCGCCCCGAGCCCGCCGTTATAGCGGGGGGTGCCTTCGAACATCCACAGGTCGCGACCCTGATCGTCGCGCTCGTTGCGCGGGCCCAGCTCTTTGAACTTGGCCGGGAGCCGGTCCTGCCACACGTTGGGCGGCTCGACTACGTGATCGTCGACCGAGATGATCTGTACGTCGTCAGGAAGCATGGAGGAACTGTACCGCTCCGCGGTGCAGCAGGGATTTTTCTCCCCGCGCCGCCTATCGAGCCTCGGGCCCCGGCTCGTCGCTGCTCGGTGACGAGCCGTCATCGGCCCGCGCCTCGCCACCGGGCGGGGGATCAGTGCCTCGTGCGGGGTTCCCTCGATCAGACCCGCCCGGGGGCGGCGAGGTGCCCGGCACGCCATTGGACCTCACGTGCTCGGTCCACTCGGTCCCCGACCAGTAGCGCTGCTCGTAGCGAGCGGAGGGGTCCGGGAACCAGCCGGCTGGCAGGTCCTGGTGAGAACCGGCTTCGCCATCAGGCGTCCACGTCGTGGCGTCGGGACGCGGGGCCGAGCCCTCGAACCCCGACGCGTAGGGCCCGTACCCTCCGGCGCCCGGCGCCCGGCGCGACCCACGGCCCCTCCCCCGCAGACCACGGGTCAGCACGGCCACGAGAAAGAAGGCCACGACCACCCACGATCCGTGTCCGTAGAACCCGTAACCCACACCACCAGCGTAGGGCTCCGGCGCGCACGCTGGTCCGCGGGCAAGCTGTCGATCTCCTGCTCGACCGGGCCCCGCGACCGGCCCAATCTGGGCGGCGGCGAGCCGGCCACCCCAGTAGGGTCATCGGGGGCGCAAGTCTGAGGGGGCGCAAGTCTCGGGTTCCAGTCGAGGAGGGGACGAGGAGTGGTCGACCGCATCGAGTACGACGAGTTCGGGTTGTTCCATGAGAACGCCGAGGAGTACGGCATACCATTCCCCGGACCCCCCACCGTCCGCAGGGACTCGGTCGAGGTAGCGCCCGGTCGCCGCTTGAGCGCCCTCGTCTGGCAGGATGCCCAGCCCGAGCTGGTGCTCCTGCACGGGGGGTCCCAGAACGCCCACACCTGGGACACCGTGGCCCTGGCCCTCGGCCGACCGCTCGTGGCCATCGACCTCCCAGGCCATGGTCACTCCGACGGTCCTGGAGAGCACCCTGAGGGGCAGCTGAACGCCGAAGCCAACGGGGTCGATGTCGCTCGGGCGATCGCCCAGCTGGCGCCCCAGGCCAAAGCAGTGGTCGGCATGTCCCTCGGGGGACTGACGACGATCGGCGTGGCCCAGGCCGCACCGGACCTAGTCCGCAAGGTGGTCCTGGTCGACGTGCTGCCAGGGCTCAAGAGCGAGCGGGCGAAGCACATCAGCGACTTCGTGAACGGGCCGCCGAGCTTCGCCAGCTTCGACGAACTGCTCGAGCGGACGGCCAAGTTCAACCCCACCCGCTCGCAGTCCTCGCTGCGGCGAGGCATCCTGCACAACGCCGAGCAGCAAGAGGACGGCTCGTGGGTGTGGCGCTGGGCTCGCCACCGTGGGACCGCGCCGGCGCAGAACACCCCGCCGACGCCTCGCCCAGAAGGTACTGACATGATCTATGGGCAGCTCTGGGACACCCTGACGTCGATTCGGGTCCCCGTGCTGCTGGCGCGCGGGATGCGTCCGGACTCGGTGCTCGGGGACGACGACGAGGAGGAGTTGCGCAAGCGGGTGCCCTCGGCCCGCATCGTCCACTTCGACCAAGCCGGGCACAGCATCCAAGGTGACTCGCCCCTCGAACTGGCCGCCACGATCGAGGACTTCGTCTTCACGAGCTGAGCCGGTGCCGAGGGTGACCGGGGGCCGCCAGTGGGCCGGGTAGCCTCCACGGGTGATTGTTGGCTCCTCGCTCAACATCGAGATCGGTACACGAACGCTGCTAAAGGACGCCTCGTTCGTGGTGGGGGCCGGAGAGAAGGTGGGGCTGGTCGGCCGCAACGGCGCCGGGAAGTCGACCTTCATGTCGCTGGTCATGGGCGAGCCGTCACTCGCGGTGCGCCATTCAGGCAACGTCCGCGTCACCGGCACCGTCGGATACCTCCCCCAGGCTCCCGAGCCTCGGGGGCTGGGCCTCGACCCGAGCGGCTTCTCCCACGTTCTGTCGGGCCGAGGGCTCGACGTCCTCGACGATGCGCTCGACAAGGCCCGCCGTCAGATGGCCAAGGATCCGTCGACCGAGAACATCGAGCTGTTCACCGACCTCGAAGAGCAGTACCGGAGCAACGGGGGCTACCAGGCAGAATCGGTCATGGCCCGGCTTGCCGACGGGCTTGGCCTACGCCAGGACCTCCTCTTCGACGACATCGAAGGCCTATCGGGAGGTCAGCGGCGGCGCCTCGACCTCGTCCGCATCTTGTTCCAGCGGCCCGACATGATGTTGCTCGACGAGCCGACCAACCATCTTGACCTGCCGGCCAAACGGTGGCTCATGGAGGAGCTCGAGCAGTTCGGCGGCGGGATCCTCGTGATCAGCCACGACCTCAAGCTGCTCGACCGCTCGCTGACCAAGGTCCTGCATCTCGCCGACGGACGGCTCCACGAGTACAAGGGGACCTACACGAGCTACCGCGCCCAGCTGGAGGCCGACCAGGACCGGCGCGAAAAGGCCTCGACCCTCGAGCAGCGCGAGATCCGTCGCCTGAGCACGCTTGCCGACTCGATGCGCGGCTCGACGAATCGCCGGGCCCGCATCGCCAAGTCCATCGACAAGCGGGTGGACCGGCTCGCAGCCTCACGCACCGAGGTCTTCGCCCGCGAGCGCGCCGCGAAGTTCCGGCTCCCCGTTCCGGCCCGCTCAGGTGACACACCGCTGACCGTCGAGGATTCTCAGGGTCCGCTACTCGGGTCCCGACGTCTTGAGTCGGGTCGGGTTCCGCGCCGGGCGCGGTGACCGCATCGTGGTGATCGGGCGCAACGGCGCCGGAAAGTCCAGCCTCCTGCGTTGCCTGGCCGGCGTGCAGGAACCCAACGCCGGATCGGTCGTCCTCGGAGCGAATGTGACCCTCGGCTACTTCGCGCAGGAGCACGAGCAGATCGACCCACTTCGGACCGCGCTCGAGAATCTCGACGACGAAGTGCTGGTGAAGGAGTCCGAACGCAGAGCACTGCTCGGGTCATTCGGGCTCACGAGCAAGGCGGCCTCCCAGCTTCCCGGAACCCTCTCGGGCGGCGAACGGGCCAAGCTCGGTCTGGCGATGCTCGCTGCGGGTCACGCCAACGTGTTGTTGCTCGACGAGCCGACCAACAACCTTGACCCGTCGTCGGTCAATGCGATCGGCACGATGCTCTCTACGTGGTCCGGCACGATCGTTGTCGTCAGCCACGACCGAGCCTTCGTCGAAGCACTCGATCCTTCGCATTGTCTGCGCCTACCCGACGAACGCTTCACACATTGGAACGAGGAGTACCTCGACGACGTCGAGATGCGCTAGGTCCCTCGAGCGCACTGGTTATCGGCTGGGCATCATCCACGAGGGGCGCGTGCCTGCTCGCCAAGCACCACGAAGCTCGTGCGGCCAATAACCTCGCCACGCGCGTCGCCGTGGGTCGCTCGGCGCGAACATGGGCGCGCCATCGATGCGAGGTGCCAGTTGTCCGATGTACTCGTCACCGAGACGCTCGATCGGGTGAGGATCCTCACCCTCAATCGACCCGAGGCACGCAACGCGTTGAGTGCGGCGCTCGTCGTCGCGCTCTACGACGCGCTGATCGAGGCGGACGCGGAGCCTGCTATCGACGCGGTGGTGCTCACCGGCACCGACCCAGCCTTTTGCGCCGGCGTCGACCTTAAGGAAGCGGCGCGGGATGGGGCTGCCTACTTTGGAGTCTTCGACAAGAGCAACTGCATCGCCCACGTCGCTCGTGTCTCCAAGCCGGTCATCGGCGCCATCAACGGGGCGACCTTCACCGGGGGGCTCGAGCTCGCTCTCGGTTGTGACTTCCTGATCGCTTCGGAACGCGCCGTCTTCGCCGACACCCATGTCCGAGTCGGCGTGTTCCCCGGGGGCGGAATGACAGCGCGCCTTCCCACCGCGGTAGGTGTCCGCCGGGCGAGGGAGATGTCGATGACCGGCGACATCGTCGATGCCGTACGAGCCGAGCAGATCGGTTTGGTGAACGAGGTGGTCGCGCACGACGAGGTCTTGGCCCGAGCGGTGCGGGCGGCGCGGAGCATTTGCGAGGTCGACCCCGCCATCATGCGTGAGCTCAAGCGGGTCTACACGGAGGGCTCCATGACGACCCCCGGCCAGGCCCTCGAGATCGAACGGCAAGCCGCCGGAAACTGGTCCGCAAGGCTCGACTACGACGTCTTGGCCGAGCGCCGCGACACGGTGATGCGCCGCAATCGCGAGCAGCTCGAGCACTGAGGCGAGCGACCACCGCCGGCGCCGTCCTATTTGCCGAACAGGTTCCCCAAGACGCTGGCAGCAGCTCCACCCGCCGCACCGGCCTCGACCGGGTGGCCGCTGTCGCCCAGGTAGGGCTGGAGGGCGCCGGCCAGTATCGGCAGCGGCATCGACTGCAGCCAAATCCTCCCGGTCCGGTCAGGATCGCGAAGTGGTGCCCGTCGTCGCCGAGATAGCGATTGGCCAGGCCGGGAACCCGTTGGACTTGGAAACTCACGGACGCCTGGAACAACCCGATGTGACCTGGATGGGCCCGCATGGTCTGGCCTGGTTGGAGATCGAACGTCAGGACCTCACCGGACAGTTCGACCCACGCCCGTCCGGTTCCGCCGATCCTCTGGAGAAGGAACCCCTCACCCCCGAACATCCCGCCGCGGAAGGACTGCTGGAACCCCGCACCGATCTCGATCCCCGGCGTACCGGCCATGAACCCGTGCCGATGGGCGAGCAACTCGGACCCCGGCTGCACGTCGACGGGCAGGATGTGCCCGGGGACCTTGGCGGCGAACGAGATCATCCCCGGGCCACCCTGAGCAGTGAAGGTGTTGAACAGAAAGCTGCTGCCGCCGGCCGCCCGCCTCACTGCACCCAACAATCCCCGGCCTCCGAGGCCGCCGCCAGTCCCGGTGGCGATCTGGATGGCGTCGGTCATCCACGAGAACTCGCCGACCTCGGAGATGACCGACTCGCCGGGGTCGAGCCCGATCTCGAGCACCGGCATCACCGTGCCGTGAATCTTGTCCTGCATCGTCCCTCCTTCGCCGCGACGGAGCGTAGCGAACGCCTGCTGCCGTCGCCTCGATACCTTGGGCCGACCGTTGGCCCAGCGTCCGCCCTCTGAGCGGCCCCACGGGATCCCTGCTCGTGGCGCCTGTCCCCGCTAGCGTCGGGAACGCCGCATCGCTGAAGGGCGCTCGCCCCCACGGGTCCGCAGTGGTCGATCCGTGGCGGTCGGCACAGCGTCATGTACTGCAGCACGACGAGGGATGACACGGGAGGGGAACGAGATGGCCCGGAAACTGTTTGCAGAGCTCCTTGGCACTGCGCTGTTGGTGTTCTTCGCCGTCGGCGTGGCGACCCTCTCGTTCGGGTTCCACTTCGCCGGCGGCAGTGTGGCCGCCGGCGTGGTCGCCACCGCGCTGGCGTTCGGTCTGACCCTGCTCGGGTTGGCCTACGTGCTCGGTCCGATCTCGGGGGCCCACGTGAACCCGGCGGTCACCTTCGGCGCCGTGCTGTCTCGGCGTATCGCCCCGCTCGAGGCGCTCGGCTACATGGTGGCCCAGTTCGCCGGCGGAATCCTCGGCGCCCTGCTGTTATGGGCCGTCTTCAGCCAATCCCCCCTGTACCACAAGTCGGTGCAGGGTCTGGGGACCGACGGGTACGGCAAGGAGTCGATGATCCACTTGAGTGCCGGTGGCGCCTTTCTCGCCGAAGTTGTCCTAACCGCGTTGTTCGTGTTCGTTGTGTTGGGAGTCACGAGCAAGATCGCCAATGCCGCCACCGCCGGCGTCGTCATCGGTCTCACCCTCACGGTGGTCCACCTCGTCGGGATCCCGCTGACCGGAACATCGGTGAACCCCGCCCGCAGCCTTGGTCCGGCCCTCGTGGTCGGCGGGACAGCGTTGAGCCAGGTGTGGCTCTTCATCGTCGCCCCGCTCGTGGGTGGAGCGGTGGCCGCCGTGCTGCATTGGATCGTCTATCCGTCGCCTGCCCCCGAGCCCGTCCTCACCCTCGACCCCGAGCCACACCCCGGCTGAGTCGAGCGAGCCTCTCGAGCGAGGCATCACGGCGGACGACGAACCACGGACGACCCACCGAGGACCGATACCCTGCGGGCCATGCATGGCGGCCTCGCGGCATGATCAAGTACCTCGGCTCCAAGCGACGCCTGGTCCCGGTGATCGATCATCTTGCCGAAGCGACCGGTGCCGCTACGGCCCTCGATCTCTTCACGGGCACCACCCGGGTGGCGCAAGCCTTCAAGCGGCGCGGGGTCCTCGTGACGGCGGTGGATCTCGCCCGCTACGCCGAGGTCTTCGCCCGCTGCTACGTCGAGACCGACGCCGACCAGGTCGACCGGGCCGAGCTGGTGGACGTCCTGGCCTATCTGGGGGGCCTCCGCGGTGAGCCGGGGTACGTCACCGAGACGTTCTGCCGGGCATCACGCTTCTTCCAACCCTTCAACGGGGAGCGGATCGACGCCATACGCAACGCCATCGAAGCCGAGTTCTCCCGCTCGCCCCTCTACCCGATCCTCCTGACCAGCCTGATCGAAGCCGCCGATCGGGTGGACTCGACGACCGGGGTGCAGATGGCCTACGTGAAGCAGTGGGCGCCACGCTCCTATCGACCTATCGAGCTGCGACCCCCCGCGCTGCTCAGCGGCTCGGGCCGGGCACTCCGCGGCGACGCCCTCGATCTGGCTCCAGCCCTCGGACCGTTCGACCTCGCCTACCTCGACCCGCCCTACAACCAGCACCGGTACTTCACCAACTACCACGTGTGGGAAACCTTGGTGGCGTGGGACGCGCCCGCCCACTACGGGGTAGCGTGCAAGCGGATCGACGCCCGTGACCCGTCGACCAAGAGCAGCTTCAACTCCAAACGCACGATGCCCGACGCCCTCTACCAGGTGGTGCGGGACGTCAATTGCGAGGTGCTCGTCCTGTCCTACAACGATGAAGCATGGGTGGATCGCCGACAGCTCGAGGGGATGTGCGGCCGCTTCGAGGAGGTCGTGACCCTGTCATTCGAGTCGGCTCGCTACGTCGGCGCTCGGATCGGCATCCACAGTCCCTCCGGCGAGAAGGTGGGGGCGGTCTCGCACCTGTTCAACCGCGAGTACGTGGTCGTGGCGGGCCCGAGCGATCTCGTGCGACACGCCGCACTCGGCGCGCCAGTGTCCTCGGCGATCCTCGCGTGAGGAGACACACGCCATGACCAGCCACGTCCTTTCGCGACTGGACTCATTCGGATCTCTCGGGACGTCTGACCCGCGAGGAGGAGACCCAGATGCTCGTGGCCGCCCAGCGGCGGCTGTTGCATCTGCGGCTCGTCAACGGCGGACAGCTTGGCGACGGGCGGCTGGGCCCACCGGTGTGCATCGTGTTCGAAGGCTGGGACGCCGCCGGCAAGGGTGGCGCGATCAAGCGCCTCATCGCTCGGCTCGACCCCCGTCACGTTCGGGTCACCCAGTTCGGGCCGCCCACACCCGACGAGCTGCGTCACCATTTCTTGTGGCGCTTCTTCCCCACGCTCCCCGGGTGGGGTGGCATGGCCGTGTTGGACCGGAGCTGGTATGGCCGAGTGCTCGTCGAGCGGGTGGAGAACCTCGCCAGCGAGGTGCAGTGGCGACGGGCCTACGACGAGATCAGCTCGGTCGAACGCTCGCTCGCGGCCGAGGGGATGATCCTCATCAAGCTCTGGCTGCACATCTCGCACGACGAACAGCTCAAGCGCTTCAAGGCGCGCCAGGAGGACCCGCTCAAGGCCTGGAAGCTGACCGACGAGGACTGGCGCAACCGCGAGAAGCGCGCCGCAGTACGAGGCCGCGGTCGAGGACATGCTGAACCAGACCGATCACCCCTTCGCACCCTGGGACGTGATCCCCGCCGAGCAGAAGCGCTACGGGCGAGTCGCCGTACTCGAGAGGGTCATCGCCCGGATGGAGGAGGGGATGCGTCGCTGGGGCATCGACCCACCTGCCTCCAGCGGCGCCGACTACGACCCCGAAACCTGACCCAGCACCCTCACGGCGGGCCGTGGGCCATCGAACGCGGCCCGTTCAGAGCGGGGCAGCGGCGGGACGGCGACCGCTCGCCACCGACAAGATGTGCGAGGGAACCGGGCGAAGGTCCCGCACGACATGCAGCTTGGCCAGGATCCGCAAACCGAGCCACGTGACGTCGAGCTCCCACGCAGCGAAGCCCTGGCGCGCCGCCCCTGGGAAGCGGTGGTGGTTGTTGTGCCAACCCTCCCCCATCGTGAGCAACGCCAGGGTCGCATTGTTCCGGCTGGCATCCTTGGTCTCATAGCGGCGCGTCCCGAAGCGGTGCGCCAGCGAATTGATCGAAAAGGTCGCGTGGTACAGAAGGACCGTGGACACCGAAAACCCCCACACGAGCATCTGGGGACCCGAGGTGTGCAGCCCGGGCCACAGATGCCCGAAAGCGAAACCCAGCAGGAACATGGCCCCCATCGTGAGCGCCGGGACCAGGTGGTGAAAGCGGTCGATGAATCGCAGCTCAGGGAAGGCCGCCAGGTCCTCGACCATCTCGAGATTGGTGTCATGGTTGCTCGGGGCGAAGATCCAGAACAGGTGGCTCGAGAGCAGCCCGTCTTGGACGGGAGAGTGCGGGTCGCCGGTGCGGTCGGTGTAGCGGTGGTGTCGACGGTGGTGGGCCGCCCACCACAACGGTCCACGCTGGGCGGCTGCTGCGCCGAGCACCGCGCCGGCGAGCTGGACCGGCCTCGTGACGTTGAAGGCCCGGTGCGAGAAATATCGATGGTAGAAGCCGGTGATGCCGAAGAGCCGGGCCACGTACATCCCTACGCAGACCCCGACGGCAATGGGGCTCCATCCCACGATCAGAACGGCCAGGCACGACAGATGCACCAATGCGAAAGGGACGCCGAGACGGAGGGACCCACTCGTGCGTGCCCGGAGCGAACGTCGGCCGACGAGCGCTGAGGCCGGTGCCGCGTCGACCGGAGGCAGCGTGTCGGTCATGGCGTGGTTTCTATCATTCTCGGCTCGACCCCCCGGCGCCAATCAGACCGGGACCCTTCCCTCAGGGCCGCCACGACCGGCCACGGGGGGTTTCCGCCCGCGCAGCGCCCGAGATCGGCCGCGCTCGGCGCGAGTGGCGATCCGACGTGCTAGCCAAGACCCGTGGATTTTCGCCGCGAGACCGTGATCGGCCTAGCCAGCCAGGTCCGCTCGGGTCGACTCAGCGCCCGCGAGCTCGTATCGCACGCCATCGATCGAATCGAGGCCCTCAATCCGACGATCAACGCGTTCGTCTCGCTCGACACCGAGCTCGCCCTCCAGCAAGCAGCGGCGATCGATCAGCTGGTAGCGACCGGCGGGGACCCTGGCCCACTCGCTGGCATTCCGCTCGCCGTCAAGGACGCCGAGGACGCTGCCGGCCACCGAACCACCCAAGGCTCACCGTTGCTGGCAGAGTCCCCCCGAGCACTGGTGGATTCGCCGTTCGTCGCCCGGTTGCGGACGGCTGGCTGCGTCGTGGTGGGCAAGACCAATACACCCGAGTTCTGCTGGACGGCCACCACCGACAACGGCCTGTTCGGCCCCACCCGCAATCCCTACGACCTCGGGCACAGCCCGGGCGGCTCCTCGGGCGGCTCGGCCGCGGCGCTTGCCGCGGGCATGGTGCCCCTCGCCACCGGGTCCGACGGGGGGGGCTCGGTCCGGATTCCGGCTTCGTGCTGCGGGATGTCAGGGGTCAAGCCGTCGCTCGGGCGGGTGCCCCTTGGCGGGACCGAGCCACCGGCCTGGCTCGACCTGTCGACGCCGGCACCCATGGCCCTGCGCATCGCCGACATCGTGGCGGCGCTCGACGTCGCCGTGGGACCCGAGCCAACCGACCTGCGAGCACTTCCTCGGCCTGAGGCCTCGTGGCCGGCGGCGCTGGTCGACGCGCACGTACCGGCACGAATCGGCTGGTCACCCACCCTCGGCTATGCCGAGGCCGATACGGAGGTCCTGGCCGTCTGTGAACGAGCGCTCTCGGTCCTCGAGGACCTGGGCGCCGAGATCGTCGACGTGGACCCCGTCTTCGACGAGGATCCGCTGGTGGCCTGGCTGACCATCGTTGGCGCGTGCAT
Source organism: uncultured Acidimicrobiaceae bacterium (assembly GCA_963794215.1). Taxonomy (GTDB): domain Bacteria; phylum Actinomycetota; class Acidimicrobiia; order Acidimicrobiales; family RAAP-2; genus DATKRB01. The sequence goes on from CAWCCQ010000002.1 coordinate 422,014, forward strand.
CCGCCGAGTCGTCGAGCCCCTCCGCTCGCATCCCGCGTTCGACCGGATGGATCCCGTCCTGGCCTCGCTCGTTGAGCGGGCCGGTTCAACCACCGGTGCCGAGCTCCTCGACGCCCTCGATGAATGCCACCGCCTCAACGTCCGCCTGGTCTCACTGTTCCACCAAGTTCGATTGCTCGTGACGCCGACCACCGCGGCAGCGGCCCCTCCGCTGGCCCTGGGGGGCTCCGGGCTCGTCAACGGGAGGTTGGATGCCAACTGGGTGCGCTTCACCTACCCGTTCAACATGACCCGATCGCCGGCGGCCACCATCTGCGCCGGTCTCACCGGTGCCGGCCTGCCAATCGGGTTGCAGCTCGTCGGCCCCCAGCACGCGGACCTGGTGGTTCTCCGCTCCGCCGCCGCGCTCGAAGAGGCGCTGGGCTTCGACCACCTGGCCGCCCTCTGAGTCCGAGCACCGGTCCGCCGGGCGGCGGTCGGGACGCTTCGAGGGTCGCATCAGCGTCAGTCGTCCGCTGTCACCTCGGCCAACAGATCGGCGAACCTGATACGCGCCGCCTCGCGCCGGGTCGGGATGTGCTCGGTCGGCACGGCCGTGGGCGTGTACTCCTTGAGCGTCCGGCGGGCCACCGTCTGGCGGTGCACCTCGTCGGGCCCGTCGTAGAAGCGCGCGCCGCGCGCCGCGCGGTACATGGACTCGAGCGGCAAGTCCGAGGAGTACCCGAGCGAGCCGTGGACCTGCAGAGCTCGATCGATCACGTCGTAGAGGACGCCCGCTCCGTAGTACTTGATCATGGCAATGTCCACCCGGGACGCGGCGGCGCCCAACTGGTCCATCTTCCACGCGGCGTGCAGGGTCATGAGCCTGGCAGCCTGCATCTGGGCGAGCGAGTCGGCCACCCAGTTCTGGATCGTCTGCTTCTCCGAGAGCATCGACCCGTGTGCGAAGCGCGACACGGCGCGCTCGCAAAGCATGTCGAAGGCGCGCTTGGACTGACCCAACCAGCGCATCGCATGGTGGATTCGACCGGGCCCCAACCGCGCTTGGGCCAGCTGGAAACCCTCGCCCTCTTTGCCGAGGAGGTTCTCGGCCGGCACCCGCACGTCGCGGTACATGATCTCGGCGTGGTTCCCGAACTGGCCGAAGGGCGCGTGGGGATCCTCCATGGTCGGAACGTCGCGCACGATCTGGACCCCTGGGGTCTCAACGGGAACGATGATCATCGACGAACCCTGATACGGGTGCACGTCGGGGTTGGTCACCGCCATCACGATGAGAAAATCAGCAACCGAACCGTTCGTCGTGAACCACTTGTGGCCGTTGATGATCAGCTCGTCGCCGTCGCGCACGGCCTGGGTGGCCAAGAGCGTGGGGTCGGACCCGGCGGTCTCGGGCTCGGTCATGGAAAACCCACTGCGCAACTGGCCCGCCAACAACGGATAGAGCCAGCGCTCGCGCTGGTCCTCGCGACCGGTGGCTCTGGTTCCGATGGCCAGCAGCTCCGCGTTCCCCGAGTCGGGCGCGTTGTTCCCAAAGACGAGCGGCCCCAGAGGCGACTGCCCAAGGAATCTCGTGCATGAGACCGAGGCGGACCTGTCCGAACCCGCTCCCGCCGAGCTCGGGGGGCAGGTGGGCGGCCCACAGGCCCTCCTCTCTCACCCGAGCCTGGAGCGGCGCGACGAAGCGCTGCATCTCGTCATAAGACAAGGAGAGCGTCTCGAGAGGAAAGATCTCCTCGCGTACGAAGCGGCGCATCCACTCGAGCTTCACCTCGAACTCGGGTTCAGTCGAAAAATCCCACGCCACGCTCATTCCTCCGCTCCGGCTCCCGACTGGCGCCGCGTCGCCAGCTTGCCCGACCAGATGCCCCTTCGCCACCGCTCAGCGGACGCCACCACTGCGCCATCGGCGCCGGGGCGGGCCGGCTCCGGCTTCGCTCCGGCGCCACGCGGCCGCTACCGTGGACTCCCGTGCAGCCCGAGCCCCGCCCCGCCCCGACCGGGCAAGCCGTGTCCCTGCGGCGCTCGCAGGCCCAGAAGCCACCCCCGTCGCCAGCTGGCGCCACTGGGGATGTCTCGCCGCTACCGATGCGCTCGGACCCGCTCCCGACGCCGGCCGAACGGGCACTGCTCGAGGTTGCCGAACGAGCCCTGCTCGACGAGCGGCGCATGCTCACTGGCGACGAGCTGAGCGCGCTCGCCGCCTTGCCCGACAGTGCGGTCGTGCGGCTGGCGTCGATCGCCCACCAAGTCCGGCTCTCGTGGTGCGGTCCCGAAGTGGAAATCGAGGGCATCGTGTCGGCCAAGACCGGGGGCTGTCCCGAGGATTGCCACTTCTGCTCGCAGTCCAGCCGCTTTGAGACCCCGGTCAAGGCCACCCCCCAGCTCTCGACCGACGACGTGTTGGGTGCGGCGCGCGAGACGGCGGCCCTCGGGGCGTCGGAGTTCTGCATCGTCCTCGCCATACGCGGACCCGACGAGCGAATCCTCGAGCGGATCATGGCTCTGGTACCCCTCGTGCGCGCCGAAACAGGCCTGAACGTCGCGGTCAGTGCCGGCATCCTGACCGACGACCAGGCGCGGCGCCTGGCGGCTGCCGGCGTCCATCGCTACAACCACAACCTCGAGACGGCACGGTCGTTCTTTTCTCAGGTCGTGACCACCCACCGCTGGGAGGAGCGAGCCGACACCTGCCGGACCGTACGGCGCCACGGGATGGAGCTGTGTTGCGGCGCGATCATCGGCATGGGGGAAACCGACGCGCAGCGCATCGAGCTCCTCCTTGAGCTGCGCGACCTGGATCCGACCGAGGTACCGGTCAACTTCCTCAACCCAAGGCCCGGCACGCCCTTCGCCGACCGCCCGGTCGTCGGGGCGTGGGAGGCGGTGCGCTGGATCGCGCTCTTCCGACTGGCACTACCCGGGGTGATCCTGCGCTATGCCGGTGGCCGCGAGGTCACGCTGCGCGACCTGCAGGCGATGGGCATGACCGCCGGCATCAATGCGCTCATCGTGGGCAACTACTTGACCACGCTCGGACGGGCGCCAGAGGCCGACCTGCGCATGCTGGCCGACTTGCGCATGCCCGTGGCCGCCCTTACGGCCGCCTTCTGATCGGGCAGCACCGGTGACCCCCACACCCGCGGGTGCGGGCCCGTTCTGCTCCGGGTGCGGGCGGCCCGGCACCGAGTGCGCCGGTTGCCGCACCCTCGATCCTCCCCACTACTGCACGGCGTGCGGCCGCTGGATGGCGGTGCGCGTCACCCCTCGCGGATGGACGGCGCGCTGCTCGACGCACGGCACGACCGCCAGCACGGACCCCCCCGCCTAGATCTAGACATCCCCGGGTCGTGCAAGCGTGTGTGGACCGAGGATCCACCGCGCCACGGACGCCTCCTCGCCGGGCATCGTCGCGACGAGCAGGCCCGCTCGGGCCTCGAGCCAGTGCCGAGTGCGCCGGTGGAGATCAGCCTCGACGTCGAAACGGTTGAGCACCACGCAGATCGGGGGGCCGGTCCCCTCGGGAGCCGCGGCGACCAACGCGTCGGTGGTGAGCAGCACGGCGTTGATCGCCCCGAGACCTGCGTCGGCCACGACGATGGTGCCCGCAGGATCGAGCAGCGAGACGACCGAGCGAGCGTCGCCGTCGTCTGCCTGGGGTGAGCGCAACCCACCGGCGGTCTCGACCAGGCCGACGTCGAGCGGCTCGGCACGCTCGGGCCACCGCAGCTCGCCGAGCAGGTCGGCGATTGTGAAGCCCGGACGTCCCAAGGCCTGCGCTGCCATGGGCGGCGCCATGGGCGCCGGATACCACCGGTGCAGGGGACACACCGCGTCGGGTCGCTCGCCACCCGCGGCGCCCAGAACGGCTGCATCGAACGTCTCGGGATCGTCCTCCGGCGCGTGGGACTGGGCGAGCTTGCGCGCGGCCACGGTCACCCCCTGAGCCCGCAGCACACGGAGGAGGCGGGCGGTGACCCAGGTCTTGCCCACGTCGGTAGACGTCCCGACCACGACCACCACTCGAGCCGGCCAATCCGCCCCCGACGATCGACGCCCGCTGCCCATCGTGCGAGTCTCGACCCACGCCGCAGTCGGGTCCACTCGAGGGCCGCGCAAGCACCTGGTCGGGACAAGTTCACGCAGCCCGACCGGCACCACGCGGACCCCGACCTGCAGGGCCGTAGCCGACCGACGGCGTCCCGAGCGCTCGTTTCGACGAGCCCCGGGTACGCTCAGAGCGGTCGAGCGTCTCGGCCACGCGTGGGGAAGGAGCCCGTTCCATGCACCGCATCGGAGTGGTGGACACCATGTTCGCCCGGTTCGACATGGGAGCCGAGGCCCTCGATGAGCTCGAGAGCTGCCCGGGGCACGGTCGTCGGTTCGAGACCGTTCGCCACACCGTGCCGGGTTTCAAGGACCTCGCGGTCCAGGCCAAACGGATGATCGAAGACGAAAGCTGCAAGATCGTCATCGCCCTGGGCATGCCCGGTAAGCAGCCGATCGACAAGACGTGCGCGCACGAGGCGTCGACGGGGATCATGATGGCCCAGCTGATGACCAGCACACCGATCCTCGAGGTGTTCGTGCACGAGGACGAGGCCGACAACCCGACCGGGCTGGCCGAGATCTGCCGGGACCGGGCCCGCAAACACGCACGCAACGCGTACTGGATGCTCTACGAGCCCGATCAGCTGATCATGCGCGCGGGCAAGGGCATCCGACAGGGTTCCGCTGACGCCGGACCCCTGGTCCAGTCCGGCCGTTAGCGGAGACGAGCGGCTGAGGCCGCCGACTGGCGGCGCAGGTGCGCCCGGAAAATCCAGGCGCGCATCACGATGAAACGGGCAAGTGCCGCCCCCGCGGTGGCCGCGATCAGCGCCGACACCTGGGCGATCGTCGAGGCCGGGGCCAGGGCCCTGGCGACGAGCAGGGCGACCGAGGTGAGCGAGAGGGTGGTGGCCAGCACGGCGCCCGCACCGAGCAGGAGGGTGCTCGGACCGATCCTCGATGCACCACCGAAGGTGATCCGACCGTGCACGGTGGTGTTCACCACCGTGCACGCCGCCAGGGCCGCCGCGTTGGCGGCGTAGGGGCCGAGGGCACCGCGGAGCACCACGAACAGGAGCAGATAGGCCAGCGTGCTCACCGTCCCCACCCCCACGAAGTGGCGGGCGAGTCGCCCCGGTCCCATGTCAGCTCGCCTCGAGTCTGGCGCCGAGCAACGCCGTTCCGCCCATGGACTCGTCACCCGTCGGCGCATCAGGCGCCAGATGCCCCGAAGATCGTCGATGGCGGTTCGGCGAATGTCGACCCTCGAGTCGGGATCGTCCACCCAGTCCACCGGAACCTCGTGGATGCGCAGGCCACTGCGCTCGGCCAGCACCAGCAACTCGGTATCGAAGAACCACCGGTCGTCTTGCACCAACGGCAGGAGGGCCCGAGCCACTTCGCTCCGCAACGCCTTGAAGCCGCACTGGGCATCGGAAAAGCCGTTGCGCAGGGCGGCATGGACCACGAGGTTGTACCCACGTGAGATCACCTCGCGCTTGGGACCGCGGACCACGTGGGCACCGTGTGCGAGACGGCTCCCGATCGCGACGTCGCTGTGTCCGGAGAACAGCGGCGCCACCAACGGCAGGAACGCGCCGAGGTCGGTGGCCAGGTCCACGTCCATGTACGCGACCACCTCGGCGGCGCTCGCCGACCAGGCGGCACGCAGGGCCCGCCCACGTCCCTTCTCCTCCAGGCGGATGGCCTTCACCCCGGGCACCTCTCGGGCCAAGCGCGACGCAATGGCCCAGGTGCCGTCAGTGCTCGCGTTGTCCGCCACGGTCACGACCGCGGGAAACGGAAAGGCGTTATCCAAGTAACGGCGTAGCCTCCGCACGCTGGCCTCGAGCTCGGCCTCCTCGTTGTAGACGGGCACGACGACCTCGACATTGTGGGTGTCGACGCCCTGGATGTCATAGACGGTCCCATCGTGCTCCGGCCGCCCGTCGAGGGTCTCTCCGAGCGCTGGCGCATGAGCTTCGATGGTGCGCATAGGCCGAGCTTGCGCGTGAAAGTTGAATACCCGCTGTGTGCACCCTGCGCCTCCGCGCAGAGCTCATCGCTACTCGCGCTCGCCGATCTGGGTGACCGGAGACCGCGATGGCGCAGTCGGAGACTGAGGTCGAACGGTCGGAGACTGTGGCAGCTCAGATGAAGCGGTAGCGGTCGCCGAGCGTGAGGACTCAGCCAGTGGCAGGCAGACGGTGAACACAGCTCCACCGCCGGGTCGTGGCCGGACGCTCACGTGGCCGCCGTGGGCGGTCACTATCGCGGCGACGATCGACAGACCAAGGCCGCTGCCCCCCTTGGCCCGCGAGCGTGAAGGGTCGGACCGGTAGAAGCGTTCGAAGACGTGGTGGGCCGCCTCCTCGGTAAGTCCCGGTCCGCAGTCGGCCACCTCGACGACGGCCTCGTCTCCGTTCCGGAGGACCCGCACCGTTGCGGGGGTCCCCTCGGGGGTATGGGCACGTACGTTGCCCAGCAGATTGTCGATCACCTGCCGGAGCCGCGACCCGTCCCCCGTTATCTCAACCGGTTCGTCTGCCTCGAGGCTCACGGGCCAGCGGGGTCCAACCGCATGCCCCGTGGCCAACGACTCGGCCGCCAGCGCGACGAGCTCGACCGGGACGCGTTCGAGCGGTCGACCCTCGTCCAGCCGTGTCAGCAGGAGCAGATCCTCGACCAACTGCGCCATGCGCGCCGTCTCGCCACGAATGCCACGCACGACCCGACCGAGATCTTCGGGCCGCTCACGCGCACCGCGTTCGAACAGCTCCGCGTAGGCCGCGACCGCAGCGACGGGCGTCCGCAGCTCGTGCGAGGCGTCGGCGACGAACCGGCGGAGCCGTGCCTCCGAGCGACGAAGCTCGGCCTCGGTAGCGTCGCGCTGCGCGAACGCGCCTTGTATCCGCCCGAGCATGACGTTGAGCGCCCGGGCGAGGCGCCCGACCTCGGTTCCATTATCCTCACCGGGAACTCGCTGATCGAGCCCTCCCGTCGCGACGACCTCGGCGGTCGTCTCCATGGCCACCAGCGGCCTGAGCCCGAGTCGCACGAGCCACCACCCGATGACGAGGGCTCCAAGGAACGCGCAGGCGGTCACCACCCCTTCGATGAGCACAAGCCGACCAAGAGTGCTGTCCACGCCAGTCAGTGACGCGCCGATGAAGACCACCGACCCGCCCGGCTGGCGTTGGGCCAGGACCCGGAATTCGGGACCCCCGGGCACGGTGGACGGCGCGTCGAACAAGGCCGCGGTTCCGGGCACGCCTGCCACGGTGCCCCAACCCGACACCGTCCGAGGAAGGCGGGGCGCGTAGCGCTTGCCATCGGCCTGATAGGCCTCGCTCTGGGCCACGACCGCGCCCGTCGGGCTGCGGACCTCGAAGAAGTTCCTCGGTCCTACAGGGCCCGGGCCCGCATTGCCTCCAGGCTGCGCGGAAGGCTGCGAGCCGCCGCCTGGGAGCTGGGCGTTCTGGCCGGCCTGCGGGACCGATGCAACCAGCGTTTGGTCAACCTGTCCGTAAAGGAAGGACCGCAGCGACGAGTAGGTAACGACGTCAGCGGCGACCAGCGCGACGAAGGCAACCGCAGACATGGCGAGAGCCAGGCGGACCCGGAGCGACATCTAGTGCTCCGACGTGGACTCGCGCAACGAGTAGCCGACCAGACGGATGGTGTGGATGAGCGGAGGGCCCAGGCGTTCGATCTTCTTGCGCAGGTAGCTGACGTAGGTCTCGACGATGTTCTGCTCGCCGTCGAAGTCGTAGTGCCAGACGTGGTCGAGGATCTGGGGCTTGGAGAGGACTCGACGCGGGTTGAGCATGAAATAGCGCAGGAGGTTGAACTCGGTGGCTGTCAGCTGGATGAAGACCCCTGCGCGTCGGACCTCGTGGGTCGCCTCGTCCATCTCGAGATCCGCGAACCGCAGCAACCCGTCCTGCTCCTCGCCTTCGACGCCGCTCCGGCGCAGAATGACTCGGATGCGGGCGATGATCTCGGCGAGGGAGAACGGCTTGGTGACGTAGTCGTCGCCGCCGATCGTGAGGCCAGCCAGCTTGTCCTCGAGCGCGTCCTTGGCCGTCAGGAAGAGGATCGGGACCCGGATCCCGTCGGCGCGCAGTCGGCGCGTCACCTCCAGCCCGTCGAGGTCCGGCAGCATCACGTCGAGCACCACCAAGTCCGGGGTGCGCTCCTGAGCTACAGCCAGGGCAGCGCGCCCGGTCGTCGCCTCCTCAACATCGAAACCCTCGTAGCGCAACGACGTGCTCACCGCGTCGACGATCGACGGCTCGTCGTCAACCACCAAGATGCGGCGCTGGGCCAGCTTGCTCATCTCACACCTCCCGGAAAAAGAGGCTTGCAGTCGGTGCTCCCGGTCGGCTGTGCCTCCGCTGTGCGCCGGCTGTGAACAGTGATCCCGCTGTTGACCTTCCACGGATCAGGTCTCGACTTCCTCGACGAACCAGGCCGGAAACCCGCCACGGCTGATGGGTCCCCATCGATCGACGCTGACCCGAACCAGCACCTTGCGTTGCGCGCGCATCGCCTCGCGGTACTCGTCCCAATTAGGGTGCTCGCCAGAGATGGCCTGGTAGTACTCGACGAGGGCCTCCACGGCCTCGGGTTGCTCGATGACCGTTGCCGCGCCGTCGATCTGCACCCAGTCGCCGCCGAAGTCGTCGGAGAGCACGCACACCGACGCGCGCGGATCACGACCGACGTTGCGCGCCTTGGCCCGCTCGGGGTAGGTCGACACCACGATGCGACCGGCCTCGTCGACGCCCATGGTGACTGGGGACGTCTGGGGCATCCCGTCTCGGCGAAAGGTCGACAAGATGCCACGGTGACGGGGGCGGACAAACTCGATCAGCTCGTCCCGGTCGACCGGGCGGTTGCGGGCAACGGTGCGGGGCATGAAGAGGAACCTACCGCCGGCGGTCACACCTGGCCGGCTCGGCCGGCGGTCACACCTGGCCGGCTCGGCCGGCGGTCACACCTGGCCGGCTCGGCCGGCGGTCACACCTGGCCGGCTCGGCCGGCGGTCACACCTGGCCGGCTCGGCCGGCGGTCACACCTGGCCGGCTCGGCCGGCGGTCACAATGGCAGTGATGCTCAAGCACTCACCCCGGGCGCCGATCGACGGCCTGTCGAACCCGACGCTGCCCTTGCGCTTCGCCCCGGTCGACGAGACCGGTGAACAAGCGCCCCGACCCCCCCGTGCAGTCCCCGACCCCCCCGACTCCCCTGGGACCCCGCCCGGCCCTGGCAACGCCCAGCCCAGCGCCGCGTCCGAGACCCCAGCCCCTCCTACGGCCCCGACGGAGCCCGAGGTAGAGATCCGTACGAGCAAGCGACGTCGCAAAACGGCGACGGCGTTCTGGGAAGGAGGGCGGATCGTGGTCGTCCTACCGACCCACGTCCGCGGCCCCGAGCGCGCCGCGATGGTCGACTGGCTGGTGAACCGGGTTCGGGCCAAACGTCCAGGCGTGGGAATCTCCGACGAGCTCTTGGCCCGACGCGCTGCCTCGTTGGCCGATCGCTACGTCGAGGGCATCCGGCCCCGGTCCATCCGTTGGGTTCCCAACCAGACCAAGCGCTGGGCGTCGTGCTCTTCGGAAACTGGCGAGATCCGACTCTCCGAACGGCTCCGCCTCGTTCCCGAATGGGTGCTCGACGCGGTGATCGTCCACGAGCTCGCCCACCTCCTCCAGCCGAACCATTCGGCACGCTTCCACCAGATCGCCGACCGTCACCCCCGTCAGCGTGAGGCCGGCTTCTTTCTCGACGGCTACCAGCTCGGGCTGGACAACCGCGGCGTGCCACAAGGAGCGTCGCCGGCTTCCTCCGTGCCGCCCGACCGGTAACGTCCAACTGCCCATCCACCATCAACCCCGCCCGGCGGGGTCGCTCGGGAGGAGAGACCATGCCCGACGCCGTCATCGTGGCCACCGGACGTACCCCGATCGGCCGGGCCTTCAAGGGCTCGTTGGTGGACTACCGACCTGACGACCTACTCGCCCTGGTGCTGCAGTCGGTACTGGCCCAGGTTCCCCAGCTAGCACCCACGGACATCGAGGACGTGCTCGTCGGGTGCGCCTCGCCCGCCGGGGAGTCGGGCCACAACATCGCTCGGGTCGCCGCCATCTTGGCGGGGCTCCACGACGTCCCGGGGGTGACCGTCAACCGCTATTGCGCGTCGTCGCTCCAGACCATCGCCATGGCGGCCCATGCCATCAAGGCGGGCGAAGGCGACGCCTTCGTTGCTGCCGGCGTCGAGACCGTAAGTCGCTTCGCCAACGGCGCGGCGGACGTCGGGCCGCACAATCCGCTGTTCGCCGCGGCCGAGCACCGCAGTGCGGAGCGAGCTCCTGCTGCCGGCGAGCCATGGACCGGTTCAGCGGGGTTGCCGGACGTCTATATCGCCATGGGGCAGACGGCAGAAAACGTGGCCGAGCTCGAAAAGGTAAGCCGGGAGGAAATGGACGAGTACGCCCTGCTCTCTCAGACCCGGGCGGTCGAATCACAGTCCAAAGGCTTCTTCGAACGGGAGATCATTCCGGTTCCGCTGGCCGATGGCACGATGGTGACCAGGGACGACGGCCCTCGACCCAACACCACTCTCGAGGGCTTGGCCAAGCTCAAACCAGCCTTCCGCGAGGGCGGCCGAGTGACCGCCGGCAACTCCTGCCCACTCAACGACGGAGCGGCGGCGGTCGTGGTCATGAGTGACTCGAGGGCGCGCCAGCTCGGCATTGTCCCCCTGGCTCGCATCGTGTCGAGTGCCGCCACCGCGCTCGATCCCGAGATCATGGGGCTCGGGCCCGTCGACGCCACACGCCGGGCAATGAGCCGTTCGGGCATGACCATCGAGGACATCGACCTCGCCGAGTTGAACGAGGCCTTCGCCGCCCAGGTCATTCCGTCGGCCCGGCACCTCGGGATCGGGTGGGACAAGCTGAACGTGCACGGGGGGGCGATCGCCCTAGGGCACCCGTTCGGCCAGACGGGAGCGAGGATCATGACGACCCTGCTCAACGCCCTGCAGGACGCCGACGCCGACATCGGACTCGAGACCATGTGCGTGGGGGGCGGCCAGGGAATGGCCATGATCGTCGAGCGCCTCGCCTAACCGGATCGCTCAGGGCTCGGTCGCCGCCCGTTCGATCTCGTCGGTCGCGGGGACGGGACCAGGGTCGACGCCCTCGGCGGCGGCAAGGTGGAGCGAGACCACGCTCCCGACAAGCGCCAGGTCGAAGAAGCGGGCCAACTCGTCGTCACCTCTCGCCCACACTGGCACGATGTCGGCGACCACCTCGCGCAGCAGGTCGTCGGCGAGTTCGAAGCGCCGCGCGGTCGCCGTTGACTCACCGTGATGACGGAGATCGATCAGCGTGAGCAGTTGGCGGGTGACATCACCGGACTGGCCCCAGCCAGCGACGTCGTCGTAGTCCAGCTCGGGGTGGGCGGCCCAGAAGGCTGGAGCCTTCGCATTGGTATTGACCTGGGCTTTCCACCACGCAGCGGCCACCGCGGCGGTCCCGTCGGAGCCGTGGACGATCGGGAACGTCCGCCCGATCCGCCGGGCGATGTCACGGGCCAAGCTGTCCGGTCCGACCAGCTCGTCGCGACGCTGTGCCAGGGCGCCCGCGGCGACCAGAATCCGCTCGCGCACCGCGCTCAGCAGACCCAGCCGCTCGAGCACGATGAGCACCGGCACCGCCAGGGCGCCGAGCGCCGCGCGCCCACCGGGTAGGTCGGAAGGCACCGCGATGTGGGACGCCCGGGCGCGAGCCGCCAGCTCGGCGAGCCGACCGCCCTGGGTCACCACGGCCAGGGTGGCGCCGGCGTCGCACGCCCGTCGGGCGGCGGCCAGGGTCGTCGGCGTCTCGCCCGAGCACGAGAGCGCGAACACCAGCGAACCCGCACCGACGTAGGACGGCAGCGCCGCCGAGCGCATCACGGCCGCCGGGATCCCGAGCTCCGCCCGCGCGATCACCGCCACCAGTTCACCAACCAGCCCCTCGGCGCCCACGCCGAGCAGCACCACATTGGTGATCGGGCCGGACGGCAAGGGAGCCTGGTCCCCCGTCGACACCGCAGCGCGCAGTTGACCCGGAAGCGCGCAGATCGCGCCCCACATCCCCATCGAGTCGATGCCGAGGGGGGAGTCCCCGGCCCAATCCTGCCTACCGGCGTCCGACGGGCCCAACCGTCCCCGCGAGCCGAGCTCGGCGAGCGGCGGGATCGGGGCTGTCTCAGCCACTCGAGCCTTCGCCCTCCGCTGCGCGCTCGTGTGCGCCAGCCCGGCCGGTCTCGGGCACGTCACCTGCCGCGGCGCGGCGCATCAGCCGGTCGTGCTCGGCCTGGTCCACGGCGGTGGCCTCCTCGATCAGCATGACCGGCACGCCGTCGCGCACCGCGTAGCTCCGGTGCAGGCGCGGGTTGTAGAGGAAGGACTCCTCCTCGAACCACAAGAGGGGCCGCTTGTCCTCCGGGCAGGCCAGCACGTCCAACAAGAGCGGGTCCAGTGCCATCGATGCCTCCTCAGGCCAGTGCCCGCGCGGTTCGGCCGACCAGCTCGACGGTGTCGGCCACTCGGCGCGCACACTCGTTCTCGTCGGCCGCCTCGACGTTGAGCCGGAGCAAGGGCTCGGTGTTCGAGGGGCGCAGGTTGTACCACCAGCTTCCGTGGTCCACGGTCAATCCGTCGAGACGATCGATTGCTCCGCCGCGCTCGGCCTCGAGCGCGGCCACCGACTCGACCGTGCGCGCCGGGTCGGGTACCTCGGTATTGATCTCCCCCGAGTCGGCATAGCGCCGGTAGGGCTCGAGCAGCTCGGACAGCGGCACCGCGGCCAAGCTCATCAGCTCGAGCACGACCAACGCGGTGATGATGCCCGAGTCGGCCCGGTAGTTGTCACGGAAGTAATAGTGCCCGGAGTGCTCTCCGCCAAAGATGGCGCCCGTCTCCGCCATCACCTGCTTGATGTAGGAGTGGCCGACCCGGGTCCGGATGGGCACGCCGCCGTGCTCGAGGATCACCTCGGGCACCACGTGGGAGCAGATGAGGTTGTACAGCACCGTGGACCCGGGGTGCTTGGAGAGCATGGAGGCGGCAACCAGCGCGGTCGTGAGCGATCCCGAGACGAGCTCGGCCCGCTCGTCGACCAAAAAGACCCGGTCGGCGTCACCGTCGAACGCCAGCCCCACGTCCGCACCGCGCTCGAGCACGGCGGCCTTGAGGTCGCGCAGGTTCTCGGGCTGGATCGGGTCGGCCGGATGGTTGGGGAACGTGCCGTCGAGCTCGCCGTAGAGGATCTCCACGTCGAACGGGAGGCCCGCAAACGCGCGGGGGACGACCAGGCCACCCATGCCGTTCGCCGTGTCAGCCACGATCTTGAGCGGCGCCAGCACGCGCACGTCGACGAAGGAGCGCACGTGGTCGGCCCATTCGTCCAACAGATCGAGGTGGTCGAGCGGGGCCAGCTCACTCGAGATGGGCGGGTGGGCGAGGAGCTGCTCGGTGAGCTCGGCGATCTCGGTCAGCCCGGTGTCCGCGCCAATCGGTCGAGCGCCCGCCAGGCACAGCTTGATCCCGTTGTAACCGGCGGGGTTGTGCGAGGCGGTGAACATGGCGCCCGGTGCGTCCAGGCGCCCCGAGGCGAAGTACAAGAAGTCGGTCGAGGCCATACCGAGGTCGGTGACCGCCGATCCCTGCGAACGAGCTCCTTCGATGAACGCCGCACTGAGCTCCACCCCCGACGCCCGCATGTCACGGGCGACGAGCAGGCGGGGCGCCTTGGTAAACCGTGCAACCGCTGCCCCGATCGCACGGCACAGGCTGGCGTCGAGCTGGTCGGGAACCGTGCCTCGGATGTCGTAGGCCTTGAACACGAGTCCAGGTTCACCCATGGCTCGGCAAGACTACCCGAGGCACTCGGCCCCAGCCGCTAGCCCAGGTCGGCCAGGACGGTGTGGAGATCCTGGTCGGCGGTGCGCAATGCTTGAGCGCCCTTTTGCAGGCTCACCCGCTCGCTTACGAAGGTCGACCAGCACGCCGGGTACGAGGCGGGCGTGAAGGCGAGCACGGTGGCCGAGATCCCGGCGCTGTCCTGCTGGGCCGAGGTGACCTGGGTCTCCATGTCGGCGAAGGCCTGTTGGGCGGCCGCGACGTTCTTGCCCTGGGCGCCCGCCGCGGTAATCGCGGCTTGGATGCTGGGTTCGAGGCCGGCGAGGGTGCCCGCCAGCGACGTCTCCGTGTCGGCGCTGATCGTCAGATGCACCTGAGGTGTCATCACCACATACACGCGGTAGTCGAGCACCATGTTGCGGCCATCCTGGGCGACCTGGGCGCACGTGACGTCGTCAGGCACCTTGGCCTGCAAGGCCCGGATGCCCGCCAACTCGTTGGCCAGGTCCGTGCTCAGAGCGGACTTGTTCCCCGGGCTCAGCGTCGCGGAGCCGCCGACCTCGCCATTCAAGGCATTGAGCTGGTCGACGCGCGCGCTCAATGCGGCGCCGACGCTCGCCTGCGCTGCCTGGAGCACCGCCGGAGCACACGTGGTGGCGGCGGTTACCGAACCGGTGGCCGCCCCCTGGGTGTTCGTCGTAGCGCCAGTCGCTGTCGCCCCGGTCGCGCCAGCTCCGCTCAACTCCAGAGCGGAGTGACGTGCGCCGAGGGCAAACGCCGAGCCCGGCAACAGCGCGACGGCGGCTACGGCGGCGGCACCGCCGATGAGCAGGCGGGTCGAGGTGCGCGGTCGGCGACAGGTGGCCGACGCAGTTCGCTCGTCGTCACGGCCCGAGAAGCGGGACTCGTGCATCACTGGTCTCCTTTGTTCGGATTGTCCAGATCGCTCTGGACCTCGTTGAGGCTGTTGTTGAGTGCGTTCAGCTCGGCATCGATTTGGTTGGACGTCGCCGCCGTCACCGGCGTGGGCACGGTGCCGCTGGGCGCCGACGTGGCGGGTGCACCACTGGTGGCGGGTGCACCACTGGTGCCCGAGGCGCCGGTGGTGGTCGTCACCGAGGTGGCGCCCGAAGTGGCGTTGGGCACGGCCGTGGCGGCCGGCGCCCCGGGCCCGATGACGTGCGCCCCGCCGCCACCACATGCGGCGAACAGCAACGCGCCAGCCGTGGTCGCCGCGGCGGCGACGATCCGTGCCCTCGTTCGTGCGCTCACTCGTGCGCTCGTCAGGTTCATCGTCGCTCCTGTCGTGACCCGCTGTTGGAGTTGCCCGCCGGTTCCCGTCACCACCCACAGTGTCGGACCTCGGCGTTCGAGAAGCGTGAGCAGGGTGTTAGGAGTGCGTGAAGCCAGAATTCACGGGTCGCCGCCTCAGACCCCCCGCCCCGCGGGTCAAATCCCGGGGTCAGATTCCCCCGGGCCGCTGGCGAGTACGGAGTCGGCGCGATGCGAAGGCCAACGCCATCAGCCCGACGGTGCTCGGCACCCCGGTGGCGGGCCGGGGCCCGTTGCGTCGACCCGGGCCCAGGCCGAGGGGCCGCCCTGGGCCAGCTCGATCTTCCACGCAGCGGGGTCGAACCATGCGACCGACGGCGGCGGCCAGCCCCGGCAGCGCCGGCCATCGGTGACGCGTCGTCGAGGACCCGCTGGTCTCGGATGGCGGCGGTCTTCGGGCATGGCCTGGTCCGGGTGCCAACGCCCCCGGCGGCGCGGTCATCGGCCCCCTGGCCGCCTCGACACCCCACCCACCTCGACGTGTCCTCCGACGTCGATCGGTGGGCTCAATGCACGATCCCGCCGCGGTTGGAGAGGACGGCGAGCACGGCGACCATGTTGAAGGACGCGTGCGCCACCATGTTCATGCCCTGCCTGCGAGTGCGGTACGAGATGCAGGCCAAGATGGCGCCGAAGACGGCGAGCCCGGCGAACTGCTCGAGCTCGCCGTGCGCCGCGCCGAACAGGAGGGCGTCGATGGCCACGGCCGCGACCAGCCCAGCGACGCGTGCGCGGTGCGCGGTGACCCGCACCGGGGTGAACAAGCGCACCAGCGCCCGCAAGAGCAGGCCGCGGAAAAACAATTCCTCGAAAAACGGCGCACCAACGACCGTGAGGAGGGAGATGACAAAGAAACCCCATCCATGGGCCGAACCGGTCAGCTTCGTGGTGGGCGCGGAGAAATTGTGCAGATGGTTGATGAACGGGGCGTAGAGCACCGACACGAGCACCTGGCCGCCGACGCCGTAGGCGATCCCGAGGACGTCGATCCACCGGAAGCGCAGCCCAAGGTCGGCAACGGGCCGTCCGGTGCCCCGCAGGCGGCTGGCCAGCAACGGGGCGACGCCGAACCCGCACCAGATGCCGACCAAGCTCGACACCACGTACCACTCGGGTGGCGAAGCCATGGTCTCGATGACCGCCAGCTGCCCGGACTTGCCTTTGATGCCGGCCACCAGGCCGACGATCACCAGGGCGGCGACCTGCCCGAGGACGAACCCGCCCACGGCCAGCAAGAGCCACGCCCAGCCGTCGGTGCGGGTGGCCGGGCCGAGTGGGACGACGGTGGCGGGCGGCCCCGGGGCCGACGGGCCGTCGCCCAACCCGCTCATCGATCCGGCTGGGGGCGGTCGATCACCGGCACGGCCCTGGGCTGCGGACCGGTCCTGCCGATTTCGCGGCGCCGGCTCGCTCGGTTCGGGCGGCCCCATCGCGTCACGATACTGCCGGCCCCCCGCCCCAGCCGGGCACGCCGGGGCAGGGCACAGATCAGCCGAGGTGGGGCCCGGTCACCGCTCTGAAGAGGGGGCGAATAGCATGGTCAGGTGAGTCCACAACGGCAAGACCGTCCGACGCCGCGTCCCGGCGCGCCCGGCACGGGGTCCGGCGGGGGAGGCCAGGGCTCTGATCAGAGCTGGAGGTGGATCTGGACCGTGCTCATCGTGGGCGTGATCGCGCTGTTCGTGATTCCGTCGCTGCTCAGCCACCCCACGTCCAAGTCCCTGCAGTACTCGACCTTCATGAGCGACGTGCAGAACGGTCAGGTGGCAACGGCCACCATCGACAACTCGACCGGGGTCATCACCGGCAAGTTGAAGGACGGCACCGAGTACACGACCACTGGCCTCAACCCGCCCCTGGCGTCGGACGTCACCGCGATGCGCAACCACGGCGTCCAGGTGGACGCGGCCAACCCGCCGAGCTTCACGATCCTGGACATCTTGCCCTACGTCTTGTTGATCGGTGGGTTCGTCCTCCTCTTGTGGTTCATCGGGCGACAGACCCGGGGCCAGATGTCGGGGATCATGTCGATCGGCCGATCCAAGGCCCGGCTGTTCAGTGCCGACCGTCCGACGACCACCTTCGATGACGTCGCTGGCTACAACGGCGTCAAACAGGAGATCAGCGAGGTCGTCGACTTCCTCAAGACCCCGGGGCGCTTCAAGGAGATCGGCGCCAAGATCCCCAAGGGCGTCCTGCTGGTCGGTCCGCCCGGGACGGGAAAGACGCTGCTGGCACGAGCGGTCGCCGGCGAGGCGGGAGTCCCCTTCCTGTCGGTGAGCGGCTCGGACTTCATGGAGATGTTCGTAGGCGTCGGAGCGAGCCGGGTGCGCGACCTCTTCCAGACGGCGCGCAAGCAGGCCCCCGCCATCATCTTCGTCGACGAGATCGACTCCATCGGCCGCAAGCGCGGCGCCGGTCTGGGTGGCGGCCACGACGAGCGCGAGCAGACTCTGAATCAGATGCTCTCGGAGATGGACGGGTTCGACCCAGCCGAGGGGGTGGTCATCATCGCCGCCACCAACCGGCCCGACATCTTGGACCCGGCGTTGTTGCGCCCAGGCCGATTCGACCGGCAGATCGTGGTGCCGCTGCCCGACCTCGACGAGCGGCTGCCCATCCTGAAGGTCCACTGCAAGGGCAAGCGCATCGCCGACGACGTCGACCTCGAGCTCGTGGCCCGCGGCACACCGGGCATGAGTGGTGCCGATCTGGCCAACCTGGTCAACGAGGCAGCCCTCCACGCGGTACGCCGGGGCAGCCTGGCCATCGCCATGGCGGACTTCGAAACCGCCCGCGACCGTGTCCTCATGGGGCAGCGGCGTGAGAGCCTCGTGCTCTCCCCCGACGAGAAGGAGCGCGTCGCCTACCACGAGGGCGGCCATGCCGTGCTGGCCTATGTGCTCGACCACGCTGACCCGGTCCACAAGGTGACGATCCTGCCCACCGGCATGGCGCTGGG
The DNA here is from genome assembly GCA_963794215.1 of uncultured Acidimicrobiaceae bacterium. Taxonomy (GTDB): domain Bacteria; phylum Actinomycetota; class Acidimicrobiia; order Acidimicrobiales; family RAAP-2; genus DATKRB01. The sequence continues at coordinate 440,274 of CAWCCQ010000002.1, forward strand.
CGTGACTCAGCAGCTGCCGATGGAAGAGCGCCACATCCACCCCCGCAACTACATCGAGGACTCGTTGTGCGTTCGCATGGGCGGTCGTGTCGCCGAGCTGCTCGTCTACGGCGACTTGTCGACCGGCGCCGCCAACGACCTGGTCGGCAACACCGAGCTCGCTCGCAAGATGGTGCGCGAGTGGGGTATGAGCGACGAGATCGGCCCTATGGCCTGGGGTTCGCAGGGCCAGGTCTTCTTGGGCGAGGACCTCATGCACACCCGCGACTACTCCGAGGACACGAGCCGGGTCATCGACGACGAGGTCGAGCGGATCCTTCGGGCCGAAGAGGAGCGAGCGATCGACGTCCTGACCCGCCACCGCGCCGGACTCGACGCGGTGGCCCGCGCCCTGCTCGAGCAAGAGACGATCGACGGGTCCGAGGTCGGCCGGCTGGTGAACGACGCCTTCGGTCAGCCGGTGCATGTCACCGGGGCCAAGGTCGTCCCGGCGTTCAACGGGAACGGGAAGACCGGGCGAGACAACGGTGCAGCATCCACCAACGGGGGTGTCGGTGGATCAGAGCACACGCCAGGCCCCCTCGGCGCCCCCTCCTCGGCTGCCGAGGCAGCGGCGTCACCCTCCCAGGGCGACGAGCAGGCGACGGCATGGGCTGGGCCGCCGAGCGCACCGCCCGCCCAGCCCACCTGGGAAGCACCGGCCACTTGGCCACCGCCGCCCTGGCCCGTGACGGGAGCTCCAGCGCCGTGGCCCAACCCCGGATCGGCCAACCCCCCTCCCCCTACCCACGACTCCTAAGGGCCGACGCCTGGTCGCACGCGGCTCGCTGCCCGACGTGAGCTCCTGCGCGTCATCAGCTCAAAGGCGCAGCTGCCACGCACACGGTGCCCGTCCCGCCTGACGGCACCAGATCCTCGGTGACCGAGGCACGCCCACTGGTCTCGACCAGGAGCGGATCGAGCGCCACCGACGTCAAGGTGCTCGATCCCAGGTAGGCCACTCCGTGAGCGCCGACCTGAAGCTGACCGGCGCGCCCGAGGCTCTGCACCTTGCCGTCCACGAGCGCCAGCACCTGCACGTCGAGCGCGCCCGACCCGAGGTTCTGGACGCTCAGGGCGCTGGGGGCAGCACCGGGCAGCACGGCGCCTGCCGACGTCGCCGGGGCCGGCACCACCCACTCCAGGGGGTGCGAACCGAGGGAGCGAGGCTGACTCACCGGGACGCTCGGATCCTCGCCAAAGCCTGCGGGCAGTGGCGCGACCGCCGGCGTGGCTCCCCACTGTGGCAGCGTCGAAGTGCTCGGCACCATGACGACCCGACCGACGGCCACCTGCCCGAGCGAGTGGACCGATACGGCATAGTCGGTACCCACCGGGATGCGAGAGGCCAGGTCGAGGCGCAGATGCCAGGTCGATCCGGGACCGACAGTGTCGACAAAGGGTGTGAGAGCACCAGAGGACAGGCGAACGGCTACGTGCACCCGAGCCGCGGTCCGCTCGGGATTGAAGACGTCGAGCTGGTTCAGCGCGTCCGCACTGTGCGGCGCTACGTTCTCGTTCAGCGGGAGGGTCCAGTCCGATCCGAGCGAGGGCGCGCCGGTTTGCAGGGACAGGCCCTGTTGGCCAGCGTCGGAATAGGTCCACAGTTGCGAGGCGACGATCCGACCCGACTGGGCACTCACCAACGTGGCGACGGCGCTCTGGTCCTGCACGTAACTGCCGACGTCGAGCGTCACCAACTGTCCGGGCGCCACCACGATTCCCTGGTCGGGCTGAGGTTCCGTGAATCCCTTGGTCGTGAAGAACGTGGCGTCGACCACCGCCGGGGTGGCCGCCGGATTGAACAGGACCGTGGTCAGCGACGCCCCCGAGGCCGTTGATCCCGACGCGAAGTACCAGTTGGCCTGCGTGGTGCTGGAGCACTGGGACTCGGACCACCCTGTCGGGCCTTGCACCACCTGGCTCGCCACTACCCCGCCGCCCGACACCTCCACGCTGGCGGCCAACCACGCGCCTTGCAGCACCTGGGATGGGGAGAATGTCGTTTCGGCCAGGGCGGGCAGTCCGAGTGGCACCGCCGTCGACGTGGTGCCGTTGGTGACGACCACGCTGGCCGCCAACTGATGGGTGGTGGTGTTGGTCACGAGAACCGTCCCTTGGGCGGCGCCGCCGGGGTTGCCGGTCGACCCGGCGCAGTACCAGGACGAGGACTCTGCGCCCTCGGGCGCCGCAGCGATGACGGCGGGTGAGACCGACGCGGTCGGCGCGGGCGACGCCAGCCGGTCCACTAGCCCGAGGCCGACCACCACGATCAGGACCGACCCGAGCGCGGCCCATCGTCGCAGTGCCACCGGGCGGCCCGGGGAGCCCAGATCGCCAGCTGTACGTTCGGACGGCCCGTCCCGCCCGTGCCCCGGCCCGGCCGACGGGCTCACCGTCCGGCGCCCGAAACGGTCACCCCGTCGGTGGTGACCAGGGGCGTCCGCGCACCCCCCGGCAGGCCGCCGATCCGAGGGTCCGCCCCGCCGGCAGCGTCCGCCCCGTGCGACACGCCGTCGCGGCGGAACCAATGGCCGCCCGTCGCCGAGCGACGAGCATCCATGCCACGGCCACCCAGAGCGCCATGTCGGCGAATACGCCCACCTCGGACCACGGCATCCCGACAAACGTGAGGCGAGCCGACCCGGCGCCGGCCACCGAGAACTGGGCCGCCCATCCGAACGCCGGCTTCTCAGGTACCGCCTTCCCCCCGACCGATAGGTGCCATCGTCCGGCCGGAGCGTAGGAGGCAAAGACCGTCCCCTTCGGCACCGGTCCCTGGTACGCGAGGGACTCGGGGAGTCCTCTCAGAACGGGCTGCCAGCCCGTCAGATCGGTGGCGCGGGGCGTCCCCGAGGACACGACTCCCCCGCCCCGGCGGGCGGCACGCTCCGGCACGAAGTCGGCGTTGGCGAACACGGCGACGCCTTCGCCCCCCGGCACCTCGCGCAGATCGTTCTGGGCGAGGAGCGCAGCGGGCACCCGCGGGGACAGTGGGAAGACGGCTGGGGACTGCACCCCGTCGATGGCGGGAGCGAGGCGGTCGACCACCACCACGTACCGAATGCCGGCGGGAGCGAGCAGTCGGCCCAGGCGCGTCGTCCGGCCGTTGATGGCCAGCGACACTGCCTGCGCGAGGCCGTCCGCCGGACCCGGTCCGGCCGGGGTCCACAAGCCCGAAACGTCAGGGGTCCCGTCCTCCGAGGTCGCGTAGGCCAGGCCCGGCTCGATCGACCACCCACCGGTGGGCAGGGCTTGGGGGTCGCCGAGCCACAAGACGCGGAACGGGCCCTGGGCGGCGGACGAGGCCATGAAGGCGAGCGGGTCGGAGTACCCGACGCTCACCAGACCCCAGCGCCCGTCGAAGGACTCCGCCGCCGCCGGGAGCACCCCGAGCACGGCGGCCAGCACAGCCGCCCCGGTGACGATCTGCCGCCACCCGAAACGGTATCCCGACAGGTCCGACTCGAAGGCGCTCACTCCGAGGCCGATGCCCACCGCCACCGCCACCGCCGCCGGCGCGAGCAGGACCACCAGGGAAGGTGCGAACGATCCCGTCCACGAGCGGCCCACGAGCCACGCCAACGTCCAGCTGAGCACGGCGACAGCCCACAGCCGGGCGGCCCACGCGAGCCGCCAGTGCCGGGCGATCAAGAGAGGCAAGAGGGCGGCGAGGACCAAGAGCCAGCCCAGCGGCGAGCTGCCGACCGGGCCCACCGCGAAGCGGAGCAGGCCGCCCCAGGTCGGAGCGGCAGACGGGGAGGTGGCCAGACCAAAGACCGCCAGAACATTGCCCCCGGCCAGGGTCCCGACCACCCATGGCCCACACAGCACGACGGCCACGACAGTGGCGCCAGCAGCAACGACAAGCACCCGCCACGCCCCGTGCCACTGCCCGACCACGAGCGAGCCGGCCACGATGCCCAGTGCGCAAAGGGGCACGACCACCGCCATCGCCGGGGCAAAGGACCCCGCAACCGCCTCGAGCACCCCGAGGGCCAATGCCTGGGCGACGAGCGTCCCCCGCCACCCCCACAACGGCCGCCCCATCTCGGTGTCGAACGGAGGGAACCCGCTCGCCCGCGCTAGTCGGCTCAGAACGAACGGCACCGCCGCGTAGGCCACCAATCCGTCCCAGCGACCGCGGGCCAGGTCGTCGTAGGGCAGGGGCAGGCCGAGGTAACAGATCGCTGCTACCAGGCGGGCGCGAGGCGAGGCGAGCGGGCGGAGCAACCGGGCGACCCCGTAGCCGCCGAGAGGGATACACCCCAGCACCAGCACCTTCTGTACGAGCCCCATGGCACCGAACAGGGCGGTGCCTGCCACGCCGAGGACGGCGAACGCCGGCGTTGCCGGTGCGGTGCTGCCCACCCCGGCGGGCTGCCATCCCGCGACCAGGTGGTGCCAAACTCCCGACCACGTGCCGAGCGGCAGGAACTGACCGACGAGCGGAAGGCCGCCGGCGAACAGGTCGCGGGTGCCAAAAGTGAGGACGAGCGCCACGACCACCCACGTCACCAGCCGTGAACGTGGGGTCGCGAGCACCCGACGCGGACGGCGACGGCCGAAGCGGTCTCGATTGGCTCGGCGCCCGAGGTCGTCGAGGTCGTCGAAGTCGGCGTCTTCGGAAAACGCCTGTCCAAGGCTTCCGGTGAGCACCGGCTCGAAGGTTGTGCCCACACCGTCGCCCGAGACGCGAAGGGCGCCCTCGACGGCCGAGGGAGATCGGCCATGGGCGACGTCGAACCCCTCGTGCGTGAGCCGCGACAGGTACGTCATCGCCCGGGCACTGCCCCGCAGTTGGAGGCGACGCACCTCGGCGTCGGGCAGCACCCGGTGCGACCGGACGTCGCGGCGCAAGGCGCGCAGCTCGCCCAGGCGTGCCAGGTTCCAGCGCCAGGCGCCGAACACGGCCCCGGCGCGCGCCCGGTCACCAGCAACGAGGGCGGCCGCAATCTCGGCCACCGCCAGAACCAGGGCTTGGGGTAGCACCCGGGCGAGGTGGAACGGTCCGTAGCACTTCAGCACGGCACGTAGCTCGTGTCGGCGCTGGAGCGCTTGCAAGGTCGGCGCAACGTCAGCGGCATCGGTGCCCGAGATGAGCTCGGCCGTCGCCACCTCGAGCGAGCGAACACGGGCGTCGGGTGCAACCACCACCCGCGCCCCGGCGGTCTGGGCCCTCCAGCTCAGGTCGAGGTCTTCTCCCATGGCGACCATGGCGCTGTCGTAGCCGCCGAGCTCGACGAACAGATCGGCGCGGACGAGGCAACACCCGGTAGGCGCCACGAAGACGTCGCGCACGGCATCGTGCTGGCCGTGGTCGACCTCGCCGGTCTGAACGCGCTCAACAACGGCGCCTGTCTTGTCGGCGCTCATCCCGACGTGGACGAGCACCCCGGGGTCGTCCCAGCGCACGATCTTGGGCGTGACGATCCCCGCGTTCGACCGGTAGGACTCCTCGACCATCACCTGCAACGCGCCATGGGTGAGGGCGCAGTCGTCCTGGCACAGCAAGAAGAAGGCGGCACCCTCCACCATCCCGATGACCTCGTTGGCTGCGGCGCCGAAGCCCACGTCGCCATGGAGTTGCCGGACGAACGCCTCGGGCAAGATGGCCGCCACTCGGGCCGTCGGGTCGACCTCCCCTCCGGCCACGAGGACCAGAACGGAGAGCTCGTCATAGTGCTGGTTCGCCAGGCTGGCGAGGGTCTCGTCGAACCACGGGCCCGGATCCCGAGTCACCACGACAGCCACCACAGCGGGTGCGCGGGCGTCCATCAGGGCAACGAGGCTACCGGCTCCGCCTCGCTTCTGAAGGCCGCCCACCAACGTTGCAGGTCCTCGAGCTCGCGGAGCCGCGCAGTCTGCGAGTGCTTGCAACTGTGCCCTTTTGGAAATACTCTGGTTAAGAGGACAGCGCGATCGCGCCGCCCACCGACGAGTGGAGGGAAGCAGATGCCCGAGCTCCCCGAAATGCCCGATCTCCAAGAGCTCACCAGAACGCTGACCCGAGCGGCGCGAGACGCCGCGGTTGTGGCGGTTGGCCTTGGGGTGGTGGGATTTCAACGAGCCCAGGTGCGGCGGGTGGCGATCCAACGGCGCTTGGCCGACAGCCCGGCCGCCGGCGCCACGATTGGCGACGTGCGCTGCCAGTTGTTCCGGCACGCCGGGCAGGTGGACGGGCTAGTCGGCACCCTTCTCGAGCAGCTTCGTACCACCCTCGAACCCCTCGAGGAGCAGCTTCCACCTCCCGCCCGCGAGGCCGCCAAGCGGGCGCACGAGCAAGCAGACAGCCTCCGAGCGCTCGTGAAGGACCTGCTGACCGTCCCGCCCGCTTCGACTCCGGGCGATTCGGCTCCGACTCCGCCCGCTTCGACTCCGGGCGATTCGGCTCCGGGCGATTCGGCGCCCGCCGCTTCGGCTCCCGGCGATTCGGCGCCGCCCGATTCGGTCGATCAGGATGCTGGCGAGGACAGCGCAGACTCCCAGTAGTCAAGTACGGCACGCAGCGTGTCGTCGAGGGCGATCTCCGGCTTCCACCCGGTAGCAACCTCAAGGGCACGCGCGCTCCCGCGCAGCACCGGCACGTCGACGGGTCGCAAGAGCGCCGGGTCCGTGCGGAGGTGCAGCTCAGCGCCGGCCAGCTCGAGAAGTCGTTCGGCCACCTGCCCGATGGCGACGTCGTGGCCCGAGCAGACGTTGAACACACTCCCGGGCGTCGGGTCGACGGCCAGCAGCCGGTACGCCCGCACCACATCACGCACGTCGGTGAAATCGCGCCTCGTCGTGAGCGTCCCGACCACCAGCTCGCGGGCTCCGGTCCGGCGCGCCTCGACGATGCGACGGGCCAGCGCCGAGACGGCGAAGTTCGGCGCCTGGCGTGGCCCGATGTGGTTGAACGGCCGTACCACCACGACCCGCTGACCAAAGCCGCGCCAGGCCTGCAGCGCCACCTGCTCGGCCGCCGCCTTGCTCGCGGCATAGGGGGTCGCCGGTGCCACTGGGCTGCCCTCGGTGAGGGGCAGCTCGTCGGGGCGCACCACGCCATAGACCTCGGCCGAGCTGACCACGAGCACGACCGGATTCGCGTCAGTGGTCCGGGCGGCGGCAAGCACCTCGGCGGTGCCCAGCACGTTGACGCGGAGCACCCGTGAGGGATCGCTCCAGCTCTCGCCGACGTGCGACAGTGCGGCGAGGTGGAAGATCACCTCTGGCGACGCGGCGCGCACCGCCGGACCGATCGCGTTCGGGTCAGCGACGTCAGTATCGGCGTCGATGGCCACGACCTCATCGCCCTGGGCCTCGAGCGCTTCGACCAGCCAGTGCCCGACGAAGCCGTGGCCACCGGTGATCAGGGCACGCACAGCTGCACCCTATCGGCAGCGCCCCGAGCCGACTGGGCGCGACAGCTAGCCGCCAGCGGCGTCGGTCGCCCGTCGGTAGGCCTCGAGATGCAACGCCGCGCTCGCGTCCCACGTGCGGGTGCCAGCCACGGCCACGCCCATCGCCCGCCGGGTGATGGTGTCGGGGTCGTCGCCCGACAGCGCAACGTCTAGCGCCTCGGCAAGAGCCACCACGTCGCCGCGCTCGACGAGCACGGCCGCTCCCTGGGCCATCTCGGCCATAGCGGTCCCCCGCGTCGTCACAAGCGGCGCGCCGCACGCCAACGCCTCTAGGGCCGGGAGCCCGTACCCTTCCTCGAGCGCTGGATAGGCGACGACCGCCGCGCTGCGCAAGAGCGCGGGGACCGCGGGCTCTGGCACGTACCCGGTCAGGACGATCTGGTCTCGGTGACGGGCATTGGCGAGCACCCGAGCGAGCTCGTCGGTGCCCCAGCCTCGCTGCCCGGCGATCACTAGCTGGACATCGGGGTGCCCGGCGGCCACCCGGTCGAACGCCTGGATAAGACCGGCGACACCCTTACGCGGCTCGAGCGTGCCGACGAACACCACGAAGCGACGAGTCGATTCGAGCCCGATCCCACGCAGCACGTCCTCGTCGGCACCCGGCGCGTGCTCCGAGGTGGTGAACCGTTCGTGGTCGACGCCGTGGGGCGCCACCACCAGCGGCACGCTGACCCCGCAGAGGTCCACCAGTCGGTCCGCAGTGGCCTGCGACACGCACACGAGCGCCGCCGCCCGACGGCAAGCGACCCGGATAGCCCGACGGAACACGACCGCCTTGGACCGCTCGTGCCACTCGGGATGATCGAAGAACGTGCAGTCATGGACGGTGACGACCACGGGAAGCCGGGCCCGCTCGGGCATCGTGTAATGGGGGCTGTGGTGGACGGCCGGGCCAAGATCGTCGAGGAGACGAGGAAGCCGGACTTGCTCCCACGCGAGGCGGGTGGGGCGGCGCCCCGGTGCGGCGGCCACCACGACGGGCTCGCCGTGCCCGGGCACTCCGTCGTCACGTCTGCTCCAGCGTTCGGCGTCGTCGCGGCGCGACAGCAACACCAGCTCGACGTCCTCGCGCCGCCTGAGGGCATGGGCCAGCTCGATGGTGTAGCGCCCGGCGCCGGCCGGCCGGCGGGGCACGGCGGTGACGTCCAACGAGACCCGCATCACCGGTTCGCTGACCACTCGCCCCGGGCGAGCGAGGTCCACAACGCGACATGGGCCTCGGCCGCGACCCGCCACGTGCGGTGGGTCGCGTCGGCCGTGCCGGCAGTGACCAGGGCGCCTCGGAGCACGTCGTCGGTCGTAACCCGCACCAGGGCGGCAGCGATGGCTGAGGTGTCGAAGGGGTCCACCAACAGGGCGGTCGGCGGGGCACCCGGACTCGTCGAGACACTCGGCACGCGCACGCTCGCCACCACCGGGGCGCCGAGCCGCATGGCCTCGACCGGTGGAAGTCCGAAGCCCTCCGCGTAGGGCACATAGACGAAGGCACGGGCCGCGGCGTACAGGGCGGCGAGCACCTCCTGGCCCACGGGGCCTACGTGGACGACGCCGGGCGAGGCGAGCAGCTCGGACCACGACGTCCTCCGGTTCGGGTTTTGTGGGTCGACCGGTCCATCACCCCATCCGCGGGGTCCCACGATCACCAGTGGCAGGCCGTCGGGTAGCGACGGGCGGGCGACCTGGTACGCTTGGACGAGCCCTGCCAGGTTCTTGCGGGGTTCGAGCGTGCACACGCTCAGCAGGTACCCCCCAACCACCCCGTGACGGGCGAGGAGCTCGGACGCGCCGGCAGCGTCGGGGGCCGCCACGTGATCGGTCCCCTCACCGATCACGTGCACCGAAGAACGATGAGCACCAGCGTCGACCAGGTCCGAGGCCACCGGCTCCGACGGGACCACCAGCGCGTCGGCGTGCTCGAGCGCCCGGCCCAAGGACGCCTCGTGCCAGCGGCGACCGCGCGGCGTGGTCGACACGCCGTGCCGCCAGGCGAGGTCGTGAATGGTCACCACCAGGGCCGGACGCCGTTGACCCGGCCGACTGCGGACCGGCGGTGCGGCCTGCGAGACCGCGTGGACCACGTCGTAGCCCCGGGGCGCACCTACCAGGCCGCGGTCCCACGCCCGGGTCAGCAGGCGCCCCGGCAGCCGAGAGGCGTACACCGGCCATCCGAACCGACCGAGCGGATCGCCGGTGCGACCAGGCCGGTGGGGTCGGCTCGCCAAGAGCCCGAGGGCGAGTGAGCCCCGACCGTGCGGCTCGTCAGGGTCATCTCGGTAGCCATTCTGGGTGGAGGTCCTTCCCCCCGCTTCGGAGGCGCGGATCGCCGCCAACCCCTGGAGTAGTCCCCGGGCGTAGGTGCCGATTCCCCCCGGCACGTCTCGTCGGAGCTGCTCGACAACGAGGAGCACCCGTGGCTCGACCCGTCGAACCGCTTCTGGCTGCGGGGCGCTCTTCCTCATCGCTGGTCTCCGCCGGTGGACCGCTGGTCCTCCAGCGCGGCCCGATAGAGCTGGTCGAGCCCCTCCGCACAGCGCGCCCAGGTGAAGCGGCCCGCACGCTTGAACCCCGCGCGCGATCAGTGACGCCCGCTCGGCCCCCGAGTCGAGCACGTGTGCGAGGGCATCGGCGAGGGCCCCCCGGTCGCCCACCGGCACCAGTGCCGCCGCGTCGCCCAGCGCTTCGGGGACGGCGCCCGCCCGTGAAGCGACGACCGGCACTCCTGCCGCCATGGCTTGCAAGGGAGGCAGACCGAAGCCCTCGTAGAGCGACGGGTAGGCCAGCACGGCAGCTCCCCGCAGGAGGCCGCCCAGCTCGGCGTCGCTCACCCACCCCGTACGTACGATCCTGTCGGCGTGACGGGCCGCGCCCACCGCCCGATCGAGCGCGGTCGTGCCCCAGCCTTCCGGTCCCACCAGCACCAGGGCCACGTCCTGATGCTGCGCCGCCAGATCGTCGAACGCCGCCACCAGTCCCGGCAGGTCCTTGCGCGGCTCGGCCGTTCCGATGGCGAGGACGTAGCGATCCGTTCCCGCCGGGAGCGCCACCGAGCGCCGAGCCGCCATTTCGAGTGAGGGGCCAGGCCCCACCTCGGGTACCCCCGGCGCGATGGCGCGGACCCGTTCGGGACCCACGCCGAAGGCTTCGATGACCTCGCCGGCAACGAAGTCCGAGTGCGTGTGGACCCACGCCCCGCGCCGCAGGGCCCGCCGCACGAGGTTCGGGAAGGCCAGGGTCGGGGCGTCACACAGCTCGGGGTAGCGCAGGGGCGTCAGGTCGTGGACGGTCACAACCTGCGCGGCGCGCCGCGTCGGGGGAACGACGAAGTTCGTGCCGTGCACCACGTCGACGGGCCCGACGAACCACTCGACGGGTGGGAAGTCCATATGGGCCCAGGCCTGATGGAGCGGGCGGGCTGGCATCGCCCTCTGGGCGGATCGCACGCCCGGAGGCAGGGCGCCCGCGATCCCCTGCCGGCGGCGCCAGCTGACCGCGTAGGCCCCGACCTCCGACATCCGACCGGCCACCCAGTCCCGCCAGGATTCCCGCGCAGAAGACCCCGACGCCGGTGGGTCGTGCGAGCAGCGGCGTGGCGTCGACGCTCACACGCAACACGGCCTGGGTTGGCGCCGGGCGAGTGTCGTCGGTCGGGTCGGCCACCTCCGAGGTGGCGGGCCCGTCAACCGGGTCGAACGGCACCCGGGGAGCCTTGCACACGTGCTCGGGCCCAACGCGCTGGGTTCGAAGCCGAAATCGGAGACGAGCACCGGGTGAATGACGATGAGTGAAAAGGAGCTAAGCCTGCTCCCCCTCGCGAGGTGCTCGAGTACCGCGTCGGCCAGAGCCGGCCAGGCGTGGCGTGCCCAGTCGCCGAATGGCCGGTCGGTGAGCGCCCCCAACGCGACCCCGGCGTCGGGGTCCACCCACAAGAACCCGCCGACTCTGCCCGAAGTGGCCGAAGGTGCGGGGGCTGTTCCGAGCGCCGGTCCAGTGCGGGTGCTTCGCGTCGCGCAGCTCAGGACCGAGACCCCAATCGCAGGGTCGCTGGCGACCGAAGCCCGGGAGCACGCCATCGAGGCCGCCAAACGCCACCGACGTCGCCCGCTCGAGGGTGGTCGGTGAGACCAGCTGTGGCGCAAGCAGCTCGCAGCCGAGCGTCACCAGGTCGCCGATCGGCCCCCGAGGAGCCGGCAGCCGGCGATCCGGTGGCGTCGAAGCGCACGCCGTGCATGCCGAGGGGCTCGAGGACGCGCCTCGCGGCAAGTAGTCCCCGAAGGCGAAACCGGTGCGCGCTGCGACGTGGTCGGCCAGCACCTCGTAGCCGTGGTTCGAGTAGATGCGACGCGTGCCCGGGGGTGACAGCGGGGGTCCAGCGGCCGGACCCAGTCCCGACGCGTGGGCGAGCAGGTGCGCGACCGTCGATCCCGGGGGGCCGGCCGCCTCCTCCAAGCTCACGCTGCCCTCTTCGACCGCCACCAGCACCGCCAACGCCGTGCAAAGCTTTGTGACCGAGGCCCAGCGGAAGGTGCGTTCGTCCCGCCCTCAAGACCGGCGAGCCTCGGCCCGGAGCCTTTCGGCTCGCTCGGACGCCACCAGGCGCCGACGGCCGCCGAGCCCACGCGGCCAATGGGTCACCGAACGGAGGGCATCCATGCCGAGCGTGAGCGTACCGGCGCCGGCATAGGCTGCCCGTCGTGCTCACCTTTCTGGCTGGTGGCGTCGGCGCGGCACGGCTGCTCGACCGGGGTGGTCGACGTCGTCGAACCACTGACGGTGACCGTCGTCGTCAACACGGGCGACGACATGGTCCTCCACGGCCTGCACATCAGCCCCGATCTCGACACGGTCACCTACACCCTGGCCGGTCTCGACAACCAGGTCACCGGCTGGGGCATGGTGGGCGAAACGTGGACCACGATCACCGAGCTCGAGGCACTGGGTGGCGAGACGTGGTTCCGACTCGGCGACCGCGATCTGGCGACGCACCTCTACCGCACGCAGCGGCTGACCGAGGGAGCCACGCTCAGCGATGTGACCGCAGAGCTCACGGCCCGGCGCGGCGTCGGCGGTGCGACTGCTGCCCATGTCCGACGACCCGGTGCGCACCCGTATCGTGCTGGCCGGGGAAGGCGAGCCTGAGGTGGCGTTCCAGCACTACTTCGTCCGGCTGGCCCACTCCGTACCCGTGCGGGCCATCCGGTTCGCCGGCGCCGACGACGGCCGTGCCCGCGCCCGGGCGTCCTCGACGCGATCAGGTCGGCCGAGACGGTCGTGGTCTGCCCGTCGAATCCCCTGGTCTCCATCGCTCCTCTCCTCGCCTTGGACCCGATCCGCGACGTTCTTGCCACACGCCGCGAGGATGTCGTCGCCATCTCCCCGATCGTGGCCGGGTCGGCCCTCAAGGGGCCGGCGGACCGCCTGCTGGCCGAGCTGGGCCACGAATCGTCGGTGGTGGGCGTGGCCCGCCTGTATGCACAACTGGGTCGGCACCCTGGTGATCGACGAGGCCGACGCCTCGCTGGCCGTGAGCGTCGAGCGCGCGGGTCTGCGCTGCATCGTGGCCCCGACGATCATGTCGGACCGCCGCGCTGCCGCCGCGCTGGCTCGACGGGTGCTGGACTTCCGTGTCTGAAGCTCCCGCCGCGCCGGGGGCGCGCCAGGCCCCGCACCGCGGCCCGGCGCCGTTGCTCTGTACCCCATCGAGGGGATCGGCGAGATCGTTCCGGGTACTGATCTGGGCGCCGCGCTGTGCGAGGCGCTCCTGGCCACGCCCGAAGGTCCCCGGCTGCTCCACGGCGACGTGATGGTCGTTACTCAAAAAGTGGTCTCCAAGGCCGAAGGTCGGATCGTGCCCATCGATCCCGACGACATCGCCGCCAAGATCGCGCTGGTCGAGAGCGAGTCGGTGCGGGTGGTGCGCCGCCGCGGTGAGCTCCTGATCACCGAGACGACCCACGGGTTCGTCTGCGCCAATGCGGGAATCGACCTCTCCAACATGGCCGAGGGGACAGCCGCCCTGCTCCCCGTCGATCCTGACCGCTCCGCCCGCAAGCTGCGCGCGGCGTTCGAGCGGCGGATAGGAGTGCTGGTCGGGGTGGTCATCTCCGACACCTTCGGACGAGCCTGGCGTCAGGGGGTCACCGATGTGGCCATCGGATGCGCCGGGGTCGCCGGCGTGATCGACCTGCGCGGGACCACCGACGCAACGGGCCGCGAACTGGTGGCCACCGAGGTCTGCGTGGCCGACGAGATCGCCGGGGCCGCGGAGCTGGTGATGGGAAAGGCGAGCGGGATTCCCGCAGCGATCGTGCGTGGACTGCCGGCCAGCTGGTTACGCGCCGGGTCAGTCTCCAAGGAGATCGTGCGACCGCCGGGCGAAGATCTCTTCCGCTGAGCCGCGTTGTCTGGCCCAGCTGCATTCTTCTTACATGAGAGGCTCCATCCCACCTCGGCATCACACTCGAGGCCCCACATGCGGCGGGGACGTCGAGTGGAACTGACCGGTCAGCCCGACGCCGAGGGCGCCTGCCGGCGGGGCCTTGCGCGGGCGGCGTCCTCGAGCACCGCACGAACCCCGTCGGCCAGGGCGGTCCACGAACTCCAACCGAGCTGGATGCCGGCCCGCTCGACGTTCAGACTGCTCCGGCGCGGGTCGGTCGGCCGCGGCGGCCCCCACTCGGGTTCGGCGGTCACGCCGGCTTCGGCGGCCATCAGCCGGTAGAGGTCGTCGACCGAGGTCTCCTTGCCGGTGCCGATGTTGCACACCAGCCCACCTCCGCGTGTCGCGGCACGCACGAACGCGTCGGCGACGTCGTCGACGTAGACGAAGTCCCGAGTCTGCTTGCCGTCGCCAAAGATGGTCGGCGGCGAGCTCGAAACCAAGGCTCGGGCGAAGGCGGCCACCACACCGTGGGCGGCGACCCGCTGGCGCGGGCCGTAGACGTTGGCCAGGGCCAGGGCTACGAATTCCACCGCGTGCAGTTCGCGATAGGCGACGAGATAGTCGAGCACGGCCTTCTTCGACACCCCCGTCGGGGAGATCGGTCGGTGCACATGGGACTCGCGTACCGGCAGATCGGCAGGCAAGGGAGCGCCGTACAAGGTGAGCCCACTGGCCGCGAACACGATCCGCTCCGATCCAGCGGACCGAGCACCCTCCATCACGTTGAGCGAGCCGAGAACGTTGACCTCGGCGTCGAGCCCCGGATGCCGGATCGAGTCCTCGACCTCGTCGTGCGCCGCCAGGTGGAAGATGACCTCAGGTCGACGGTGCACCATGAGCTCGACGAGGTCGGGGAGGCGGATGTCGAGGTGATGGATGGTGAGCCCCCGCCCACCGGAGGCTCGAGCGTCGGCCAGGTTGGCCAAGGAACCTGTCGAGAGGTCGTCGACCACGTCGACTTGGTGTCCCTCGGCCAGCAGTCGCTCCACCAGCGTCGATCCGATGAAACCCGCTCCTCCGGTCACCATCGTGCGCATTGCGGTGGTCTGCTCACCCGATCGTGCGTGCTAAGCGGGCACCCGCTCCCCGTCCACCATTGTGCCCGAGGCCAGAACCGCCCCGGCACCCAGCACCGAGACTGGGCGGACATCACAGCGCTCCCCCACTGTCGCGCCCCGCCCGAGCACCGAGCCCGTCACGCTGGCGTTCGCGGCCACGCGTGCCCCGGGCAGCAGGACCGAACCCAAGACCCGTGCACCAGGTTCGACGATGCAAGACGCGCCCAGCGATGAGGCCTCCACGACCGCACCCGCTGCGACAGCGACCCCGTCGGCGAGCCAGCTCGGACCGACGACCTCGCCCTCGATGACCGGTGATCCCGTGACCCACACCGAAGGGCTGAGCTCGATCGCGCCCGGTGACGGGATCACGCCGCGGCGACCTTCGAGGAAGTCCCGGTGCGCCTGGACATAGGCCGCGGGCGTCCCGGTGTCGAGCCAATAGGCATCGTCAGCCAACGCGAACAGGACCTCGTCGCGGACCATGGCCGGAAAGGTCTCCCGCTCGATCGACACCCGGCGTCCTGGGGCGATTCGGCCGAGCACCGAGGGCTCGAGCACGTAGGTTCCGGCGTTGATGAGATTGGTCGGCGTCTCGTCGCGTGAGGGTTTTTCGATGAAGGCCTGGACCCGTCCGTCTTCGTCGGTGACGGCGACCCCGAACGCGGAGGGATCGGGCACCGGATGCAGTGCCACCGTCCCCTCGGCCCGATGCTCGGTGTGGAAGCGGATCAAGGCGCTCACATCGAGGTCGCTGAGCACATCGCCATTCACGACGACGAAGGTCTCGTCAATTCCCGCGTGGGCCGCCGCGAAGCGGACGGCACCGGCGGTGTCCAGCGGCTCGGGCTCCACCGCGTAGGAGAGGTGCACGCCGGCGGCGACTCCCTCGGGGTAGGCGCCGACAAACGCGTCGGGCAGGTACCCGAGCGAGAGCACCGCCTGGTCCACCCCGTGAGCGGCAAGCGACCCGAGGACGCGCTCGATCATCGTGACCCCGACGATCGGGAGCATCTGCTTGGGCGTGGTCAAGGTGAGCGGACGTAGGCGCGTGCCCTCACCTCCCACGAGGATGACGGCTCTCACTCGTTGTCGTTCACGCGTTGAGGGTCAACTACTTGACGGTTGTCGTAGTGCTCGACGACGCGGCCGGGGCGGTCGTCGCCGTCGGGGTGGTCGTGGCCGTGCTCGACCCCGCCGCCGACGCCGCGGCTGCCTGCAGCAGCGCGACCTCGACGCTGGCGGGCTTCTTGAGCGTGGTGCCGCTCGGCACGAACCCCACCACCATCAGCGAAGTCTCGGGGATCTTGAACGCGCTCGGGTCGCCGGTCACCGGAGTCGAGGACTTGGCTTCGACGTTGGGCCAGCTGGCGATGACCACCGAGCCGGGCTTCCCGGCGTCGGGGGTCCCGGCGGGACAATTCTCCCCATTGGTCAGGGTCTTGGAACCGGGATATCGCAGCGAGTCGGCGGTCAGCGCGAGCCCCTTGTAGCCCGACACGAAGCGCCCGAGGGTGGCGTTGTCACCCGCTTGGCTGGCCTTGGTCGGCGCGATGACGAGGACACCATTGCCTGACGTCGAGATACCGGTGGTGGAGCTGTTCGCTGGCAGTGCCGGCTTCACCGTCCCGCACACGTCGAACGCGATGCCCGCGTACCAGGTCGTTCCCACGGCCGGCTGCACCGTCGTGGCCGGTTGGCGGTACTCGTAGCGCGAATAGATGATCGAGACCAGGCCCACCACGACGATTACCGCCAGCGCGGCGTACCAGTTGACCGGCACCTGTCCTCGGTAGGTCCGACCCCCACCGGTGGCACCGGCACGCTGCACCGATCTTCCCGTCGACCCGCGTGCCATGGCGGGGGGAAACCTTACAGCCTGAAGCGGGGGCCCCCGGTGGCGGGTCGGGTCAAGGTCAGATAAAGCTTGGCCGTCTCGGGGTGGACGATCTCGACCAGAGCCTCGGGTCGAGCCAACACCCGGCGGGCGTCGCCGCCAAGCAGCCGCACGAGCCTGGCCATCGTCGACTCGACGCCCGCCCGGTTCCCCTCGAGGTCGGCTGCGCGCAGGAGGCGGCGGTGGAGTCGTTCGTCGTAGGGATCCGCAAGCAGTCCGCGCCGGGCGGCGGATGCGGCACCCGCCCCGTCACCGGCGGCCAGGCGGACGTCGGCCAACTTGGAGGCCAGGGCGACGACCGTCTCGCCGATCTCAGCACTGAACCCTTCGAGGATCGGCCAGTCCACGCTGCGCAACCCGTCGAACGGGCGACCTCGGACAAGGGCGAGCCCGTCGGCCCACCGCTTCGGCTCCTCGCTGTCGGCCAGGGTGACGAGCCGCCACCAGTCGGCACTCACCGAGTCGGCGAGCCGCAAGCGAGCGTGTCCCCTAGGTAGGTGGTCTGCACCACGGCGAGAGCTGCCGAGCGCTCGCCTGGCCGCCGAGGCGGTTGAGTGCAGGGTGGCGGGGGCCATCGCCCGTTCCGGCCAGAGCGCGGTGGCCCAGGCCTCGGTGCTCACACCCAAGGGATGCATCGCCAGGTACACCACAAGCTCGCGGCTGGCCGCCCGGTCGAAGTCCGACGCGGCGCCACGGATGAGCACGGGACCCAGCACGCTCACCTCGACCTCCGGAGCCCCTGGGCCCCCCAAATCGACGTCGGGCGCCTGTGTCGCGAGCGTTGCCACGAGAGAGAACGGTCGGGCCCGAACGCCCTTCACCAGAGGGGCGGCTGCCGCTACCGGTGTAGGCCGTGACACCCGGACTACACCGGCGGTACCACCCGGGCTGGAACACAGGGCTCGAACACCGGGCCGGGAACACGGCCTTGACCAAGAAGCGCGGTAGGCCGCCAGCGCGCTTGACAAGATAGTAAGTAATCACTCACTATTGATCTATGGTCAAGGTCAGGATGAGTGGCGAGGATCGGCGAGCGTCAGTGATCGCCGCGGCCATTGTTGAGTTCGCCCGGGCCGGGTACGCCGGCACCTCGACCGAGGCCATCGCCGAACGAGCGGGCATCTCCCAGCCGTATCTGTTCCGGCTGTTCGGGACGAAGAAGGAACTCTTCATCGCCGCCAATCGACGAGTCGGCGACACGATCGAAGCGCGGTTCGCCGCGGCCGCCGACGGCCTGAGCGGCGACGAGGCGCTCCACGCGATGGGCGCGGCATACCTCGATCTCCTGTCTGACCCCGACATGCTGCAGGTCGAGCTCCATGGCTTCGCCGCTGCTGCCGCTGATGCGGACATCGCCGCGGCTTGCCGCCAGAGCTTCGACGTCCTGTGGCACCTCGTGCACGATCGCACCGGGCTAGACGACGAGGCGATCCGCCAATTCTTCGCCCAGGGCATGCTCCTGTCAGTAATGTGCGCCATCGACCTCCTGTCGGTGGGCGAACCGTGGGCCCAATCGTTCTGTCCCGATCCCAGCAAGGTCCCGACTTCCAACCCGCTCCCCACTCCCAGCACGACCCTTCCTCCCAGCACAAAAAGAGCCAGCACCGGCGCTGCCCCGTCCAGCACCGGCTGAATCCCCGCGACGCGCTCGCGCCTCGGGGTGCCTTGCCGCTAGCACCATTCCTTGGCCGACAGCCGGGATGGCCAACCCACACATGGAGGTGCCATGACGACCACTCAGCTCCGCGCGCTCGACGCTCCGACCGAGCACGTCAGGCGCTCGCCGACGTGGGCCATCGTGGTCACCGGGCTCGCGCTCTTCATGGCCTCGCTCGACAACCTCGTGGTGAGCACGGCGCTGCCAGTCATTCGTGTGCGGCTGCACGCCGGCTTGTCGGGGCTCGAATGGACGGTGAACGCCTACACCTTGTCCTTTGCCGTGCTGCTCCTCACCGCCTCCGCTATCGGTGAGCGGTTCGGTCGACGGCGCACCTTCGTCATCGGCATCGGGGTTTTCACGTTCGCCTCCGCGGTGGCCGCACTCTCGCCCAACATCGGCGTTCTGGTGACCGCCCGCGCCGTCCAAGGAGCGGGCGGAGCGATCATCATGCCGTTATCGCTGACCTTGCTCAGCGCCGCAGTCCCGCCCGAGCGACGCAACATGGCACTCGGTCTGTGGGGAGCCATCGGCGGCGGGGCGGTGGCGATCGGTCCCCTCGTCGGTGGGGCGGTCACCACCGGATGGGCCTGGCAGTACATTTTCTGGTTGAACGTGCCGATCGGGCTCGTGCTCATCCCATTGGCGTGGCGCAAGCTCGACGAGTCGCGCGGAGCTGCCTCGAAGCTGGACTTGGTCGGCGTTGGTTTCGTAAGCATCGGGCTGCTCGGACTGGTGCTCGGGCTCGTTCGAGGCAACGCCCATGGATGGACGTCGTTCAGCGTCGTGACCTCCTTCGCGGTTGGCGTCGTGTTCCTCGCGGCCTTCGTGGCGTGGGAGCGCCACACGGCCCAGCCCATGCTCCCGCTCCACTTGTTCACGAACCGCGGCTTCAGCGCGGTGAACGTTGCGGCGATGCTCTTCAGCTTCGGAATGTTCGGATCGATCTTCTTTCTCTCCCAGTTCCTCCAGACCGTCCAGCACTACTCGCCGTTCGCCGCCGGACTACGCATCCTGCCGTGGACTGCGGCACCGATGCTGTTGGCTTCCTTCGTGGGCAAGCTGGCGGACCGCTGGGGCGGCAGGATCCTCCTGGCCGTCGGACTCGGCATGCAAGCCGTCGCGTTGGCATGGCTTGGGGTCCTCACCACCCCGACGACGCCCTACGCCGACTTCGTGGCTCCGTTCGTGATTGCCGGCATTGGCATGACGCTGTTCTTCGTGCCCGTCGCCTCCATCGTGCTGGGGTCGGTCCCGGCGGCGATGGAGGGTGTGGCGTCGGGTACGAACGCCGCATTCCGAGAACTCGGGGGCGTGCTCGGCATTGCGGTCCTCGGCGCCGTGTTCTCCTCGTCGGGCAACTACAGCTCCGGACAAGCCTTTACCAACGGGCTCGTCAACGCCACCCTCGTGGGGGCCTGCGTGGTCGCCCTCGGTGCGCTAGCTGCGCTGGCCATCCCCTCGAAACGTCGCAATGCGGCCGGCCTCTTCGTCAGTGGCGCTTGAGAGCCTCTGCTGGGTGGCGCCTGGAGGACGCTCGTGGCAGTGGGCCGGGTTGGATTGGGTTGGGCTGGCCGGTGCTCGGCGCGTCGGGGGGCTGGTCCTAGACTCGGCACTGCCGTAGGGCGCCTCGAGCGGGTCTGGGGCCAGTTGGGCCCTGGCGGGTCGCGGTGCACGGAGGTCGAGGGTTGCGTCGAGGTGATGAACATCGAACCCAGGGTGACCAACACCTACCTTGAGCATCTGAGCGCCGAGGATCTTCACTTCGTCCTCGCGGCGACTGGTCCGGTGCCCGCCGCCACCACCGACCCGCCCAGAGACGAGCTCCGCCGTGTGCTGGGAAGCCGACCCGGTGGTCTAGAGGCGCTCCTCGGGGACCGGCGTGTGTTCGACGCGGTCTTCGGACGCATCGGTCCCGACGAGCCGCTGATCGGCATCTCGCCGTTTCTCGTGTTCGCGCTGGCCGTGCATGGCGCGGCCAGCGACCTTGGGTCGACGACGTATGTGACCGAGTGGCTCGGCCCCCGACTACGGGCGCCCGTCTTCGACGTCGATCCCCTCCGGGAGTTCCTGGCCGAACCGCGGCGCCGGCTCTTCTTGGCCGAGCTCCTGGCGTCCTACACCCACGTGGCAAGCGGATCGGTCATCGTGCCCACCCGTCGCGGCTTGCGCCGCCAGCGCTTCTCGGAGCTGGACCCGGTTCGCCTCGCCGGTCTCCTCGACGTCATCTCCGACGCCGATCGCCCTGGGGTCCTGCGCCGACTGGGCGATCTCGCGTTGTTCTTGACCGGGGTCTTTCCCGACCAGGTGGCGTCGCGGGGTTTTGGGCCCATCGAGGAGGGTCGACTACGCCGGGCTGGCCGCAGCACCGCCCCTCGACACTCGCCACCGACCGCCGAGGGCGAATGGCTGGGCTCGGACAATGGCGGTGCGGTGGGCCTCCTCGAGCGGCTCGGGCGGCGTTGGTACGGCGCCGCGTTCGACCTCATGCACCCCCCGGTTCCCGCCGACTTGGCGGTCATCGGCGAGCTACCCGAGCGGTTCCACCACGCTCGGCGGATCCTCAACCTCGTCACCGAGCGGTTCCTCTTTCCTCAGCGCGACCGGTGGTTCGGCCTCGGAGCGGAATGAACTGCCCGCCACGAACCGGCACGGTGCCGTTTTCACCAAGCTCGCGCCGGGTATGTCACGGCCGTCCCGCGTTTGGCAGGAACGAGCCGGAACCGCTGCTGCCAACAGCAGATCGAAAAGGACCAGGGGGAGCACCGTGACCGACATCCTCGAACGTGAGACCACACCCCGATCGAGCGAAGAACCAGCGCTCGAGGTCGAGCTGCAGGTGCGCGGCGCGCTCTGCGCCCTCGAGCTGCGGGGAGAGCTGACCGCGGCGACGGTGGGCGCACTGCACGCGCAGATCGACCAGCTCTCCTGCACACCGTGCACCGAGGTCATACTCGACTTCTCCGGTTTGGACGCGCTCGACGAGGTGGGTAGCAATGTCCTGGTCGGCCTCTACTACTACGTCGCGGGCCGGGGCGGGCGCACGATGATCAACGGCGCATCGGTGCAAGTGGCCGAGTCGCTGGCGGGTACGGTCCTCGTCGAGTTGACGTGACGTCGACCAGCGGGTCCCGGGACGACACCGCACCTCGTCGCCCCACCTCCGAACGCCGCGAGGAGCCCCACGATGATCGCCCTGTGACCACACCGCCCGAAGTTGACCCACGGCTCGACGAGGAGATCGACGAGGAAGCCGAAGAATCGTTTCCCGCAAGCGACCCGCCGTCGCGTTGGTCCGGAACTATTTGACCAGCGCCGGCCAGTCGGCAGCGCGCTCACGAGCGACCGCGTTGGAGAACGCGAGTCGCCGAAGGTCACTCGATCCGGCCCTCACCCTTGGCGTCGGCCCCGATCCGCATCATCTCTTCGTAGTGCTCGGCCACCTCGGCCATCTCTCCCGATGAGCTGGCCTGCGCGGCGCGCTCGGCCAGCTGTTCCTCCCTGTTGCTCGGCGGCCGGTCGGCCACGTGCGCGTGGGTCGAGTCGCGCTCATCCGCCTCGACCGTCTCGACGTCGGGCTCGCTCTGCTTGTCCATTTCCCCTCCATTCGGCAGGCTATTGGTAACCCCAGTTCAGGGGGGCTGTAGTGGAACGAACCGAGGACCCATACGGACACCGCAGGGCACGACCCTGCTAGTCCTCTACCCCCAACGGCGACGATTCGAAACTCACGGGCTTCGTTACCCTCATCAGCGGCGGGGGTTGCAGGCCGTGCGCAATGGGAATGCTCTAGGAGCGCGACCACCCGCGCAGGAGGCGAGGGACCCGTGCACGACGTGGAGATGGGGGAGGGTCACCGGTCCCCCGAACTCGTGATCGTGGCCAACCGGTTGCCCGTTCGTGCGGTCACCGTCGACGGGGCCACCAGCTGGGAACCAAGTCCGGGGGGCCTCACCTCGGCGTTGACACCGGCGTTGCGAGAGCGCGCCCAGCGCAACGGCCAAGCCGTGTGGATCGGGTGGTCCGGGGTGGCCGGCACCAGCCCCGTGCCTGCGTCGCACGAGGGGGTCGAGCTCCGCGCGGTGACGCTGAGCGAGGAGGACCAAGAGGAGTTCTATCTCGGGTTCGCCAACGCCACGCTGTGGCCGTTGTATCACGACGCCATCCGCGCCCCGACCTTCGACCGGGGCTGGTGGCAGCGGTACCAGGCAGTGAACGCCCGATTCGCCGCCGCGGCGGCCGGCGCCGCGTCTCGGGGTGCCAGCGTCTGGATCCACGACTACCAGCTGCAGCTCGTGCCCCGGATGCTGCGGGACATGCGACCCGACCTGCGGATCGGGTTCTTTCTGCACATCCCTTTCCCACCCCAGGAGCTGTTCTTGCAGCTGCCGTGGCGGCGCGAGATTCTTCTGGGCCTCCTCGGAGCGGATCTCGTGGGATTTCAGGTTCCGGGAGCGGCCGCCAATTTCGCACGCTTGGCGCGCCGGCTGGTCGGCGTACGCGGCACCGATACCAGCATCGAGTTCGGTGGGCGGCAGGTTCGCGTGGGCGCGTTCCCCATCTCGGTCGACACCGAGCAGCTGGTCCGCGAGGCGTCGGGTCCGGCCACTGAGGCCCGCGCCCGCCAGATCCGCCGCGACCTCGGCGACCCCGAGCTCATCTTGCTCGGGGTGGACCGTCTGGACTACACGAAGGGCATCGATCGACGGGTCAGGGCGGTCGCCGAACTGTTCGCTGACGGGACCTTCACACCGTCGAAGCACGTGATGGTGCAGATCGCCGTGCCGAGCCGAGAGGTGGACCCCCACTATCAACGCGAGCGGCACCGGCTCGAGCAGCTCGTGAGCGAGGTGAACGGCGAGTTCTCCGGCGTCGGGCATCCGGTCGTCCACTATCTGCACCAGAGCGTCCCCTTCGACGAGCTCGTCGCGCTCTACCGGGCCGCTGATCTCATGCTTGTCACGCCCCTACGCGACGGGATGAACCTCGTGGCCAAGGAATACGTCTCGTGCCGGGTTGACGACGACGGTGTCCTCGTACTCAGCGAATTCGCCGGTGCGGCCACCCAGCTGCGGGGTGCGATCCTCGTGAATCCTCACGACCTCGACGGCACCAAGGAGGCCATCAGCTACGCCCTTTCGCTGACGCCCGAAGAGGTCCGCTCTCGAATGCGCCGCCTGCGCCGAACGGTCCGGCGCCACGACGTGCACGCCTGGGCCCGCAGCTTCTTGCGGGCGCTGGAGGAGCGCTGATCGCGCGCAACCAGGTGATTGCCAGTCACCAGGTGATTGCGAGTAACCGATTGGCTCAGGCGCCGTCATGGTTGAGGGAGACCACAGGAGCCTCGAACCAGACGACTTTGTGGCCTCCGTCACGCTGCACACCCCAGCGCGACGCGAGGGACGCGACGAGCTGCATGCCCCGTCCCCCCTCTTCGTAGAGGCCCGAGCGACGGAGCACCGGCACCCCGGGATGATCGTCGGTGGCGGCGATACGGACCGTCGAATGTCCCACCACCGTCGCCTCGACCCAGATGGCACGCAGCGCATGACGGACGGCGTTGGTGACGATCTCGCTGGTCAAGAGACCGACCACTCGGCCGGGGTCGTCGCAGCGCCACGACTTGAGCGTCTCGGCTACAAAGGCGCGGGCCACCGGAACGCTCTGGGGGGCGGCGGGCAGCTCAATGCCGGCCCGAGCACTCGGGTTGCTCTGCTCCGCGCCATCGCCGGGAGGTCTGCCTTCGGGAGAGCTCATCGGATAGCGCGTCCACCTCGTTCGACTACGACGCCACGACCGTATTCCGCCCGGCAACTCGGGGCGAACCTCTCCCAGGGGTGCCCCGCATCAGGCGGGATGCCCGGGTTCGATGTCGGGCACGTCGGAGAGGAGCAATTGTCCCGAGTGGGTGCCCGGTCCTCCACTGACCGGCTCCACCAGACACGCGACGTGGTCGCCAGCGTCCCACCGACCAGCGATGGCACCTTCCAGCCACGCTGCGCACTCGGTCAGGAGCGGCGACCCCGTCACGCCTGAGGTCCAGCTGACCTCGCGGAACTTGTCGTCGACGTCGCCGGTCCGACTCCCAAAGAGCCGCGCGAGGTCATGCTGGTCGTCCCCCAGCAAGTGGAGGGCGAGGCTCTGCGCATGCTGCACGACGCCCCAGGTGTGGTTGACCTTGGACACGCAGACCAGGTACCTCGCGGGGTGGATGCTGCACTGGGTCACGAAGCCTACAAGGCATCCGCTGCGGTCGGCGCCCGAGGCGGCGGTAACCACGAACAGGGGCGCATCGGCGCGTCCGCTCATGGCCTTGGCCGCATCCTGCGCCGCGTTGGTCTCGTCGGGGATCGCGTCAGTCACTTGGGTCCACATCGCTTCATCTCACGGCATACCCGACACCGCCTGAACCTACGCCACCCCGGGTCCGCTGCGGTCGGGGTCTCGTGCGGTGTGGCGCCGATTCCACCCTCGCCGCAACCCTCTGGCAACGAGTCGGCCACAACGTGCCGATTTGATAGGCGCATGGCCGAGCAGATCAGACCGGCGCGCCCATCGACTGCCTCGGATCCCGAGGGCACCATATCGCCACCCGCCGAAGCTGCCGCCACACCTTCCCCGGACGCGCCCGACACCCCGAGACATGCGCGGCGACCGAGCTTGCCGAGTGCGCCCAGCGGATCCCAACGGGAATGGGGCGGGGACCGGCGCCAGAAGCCGATGCCGGTGATCTCGCGCCCGATCACCGAGCGACGGGTCGCCTTCGCCAGGTTGGCCATCGTGGTCACCGTTCTTGCTTGGTTGGGCTACCTCGGCACCTGGATCAGCGGTGAGCTCCTAGGCGCCGCGCCCACTACGGCCCGGGCGCGGGTCGAGGCGATCTTCTACCTGTTCATCGTGACGCTGCTCACCGCCTCAGCGATGGCCTATCTGGTGAGCCGCCTCGGCTTCATGTACCGGACCCGATCGCATCACCGCACGCCCAAGTCGACCATCGACGAGTTCTTCGACCACACGGCGCCAACGCTCACCGCAATCGTGCCGTCGTACCAAGAAGATGCGCGTGTCATCCGTAACACGCTGCTCTCCGCCGCGTTGCAGGAATACCCCGACATGCGAGTCGTCCTGCTCATCGACGACCCGCCGTCCCCTCGGCTGCGACGCCACCACGAGATGCTGATGGCGGCCCGCTCGTTGCCCCGTCAGATCGAGGAGCTTCTCGCCGAGCCGAGCCTGCATTTCGCCACGGCGCTCGAACGCTACGAGCTGTCGGCACGCCGAGGCGACCAGCCCGATGCGCAGACCATCGGCCAACTCGCCGACGAGTACGAGCTCGCCGCCTCTTGGCTGAGGGAGATGGCCGAGGGACAGGAGATCGTCGACCACACCGATGTGTTCTTCGTGAACGAGGTGCTCAGACGGCAAGCTGACGACCTCGCACTGATCGCGACCGCCCTACGAGCCGCCCTGGACGAGGGCGTCCTCCTCCCCAAGGAGCGGATCGTCCAGTTCTATCGTCGCCTGTCGTGGATCTTCCGCGCCGAGGTCTCGAGCTTCGAGCGCAAGCAGTACGCCTCGCTCTCGCACGAACCGAACAAGGCGATGAACCTCAACAGCTATCTAGGTCTGATGGGCGGGGGCTACCGCGAGGTCGTCACAGTGACCGGCCGCGTGCTCGTCCCGGCCCCATTCGGGGCGTCACAGCTCGAGGTACCCGATCCCGACTACGTCCTCACGCTGGACGCGGACAGCATCCTGCTTCCCGAGTACTGCATCAGGCTGGTCCACCTCCTCGAGCAGAGCCAGCACCAACGGGTGGCGATCGCGCAGACGCCCTACAGCGCCTACCCCGGGTCGGTCACCAGGCTTGAGCGGATCGCCGGGGCGACGACCGACCTCCAGCACATCGTCCATCAGGGACTCACGTACTTCGACGCCACCTTCTGGGTGGGCGCCAATGCGGTGATCCGCAAGCGGGCGCTCGACGACATCGCCACGAGCTCGTACATCGGGGACTGGGAGATCCGCCACTACATCCAGGACCGCACGGTCATCGAGGACACCGACTCGACGATCGACCTCGGCATCCACGGTTGGTCCTTGGTCAATGCACCCGAACGACTGAGCTACAGCGCCAGCCCGCCAGACTTCGGATCGCTGTGCATCCAGCGCAAGCGCTGGGCCAATGGCGGCTTGCTCATCCTGCCCAAGCTCGTACGTCAGGTCAGGGCCCGACGGGCCCGTGGCGAGCGAACGAGGCTTGGTGAGCTGGCGTTGCGCAGCAACTACATGGCGTCGATCTTCTGGAGTTCGTTCAGCCTGCTGATCCTGCTGGCGTTTCCCTTCAGCAGCACGCTGATCACGCCCTTACTGGGCGTTGTCGCCCTCCCCTACTTCCTCGCCATGGCGAGCGACCTGCGGACCTGCGGCTACAAGCGACTCGACGTCCTGCGGATCTACGGCTTCAACCTCGTCTTGCTGCCGGTGAACCTCGCCGGCACCGGTTCCTCGTTCGCCCAGGTCCTCACCGGCGAGAAGAGCCCATTCACCCGGACGCCCAAGGTGCGCAACCGGACCGTGGCGCCCCTCTTCTTCGTGGTCGCGCCCTATGCGGTGGTGGCCCTGGCCGGCTGGACCTTCTACTACGCCTACGTGCGCATGCGGTGGGAGAACATGGCCTATGCCGGCGTCAACGTCCTGCTCGCCAGCTACGCGATCGTGGCGTTCATCGGCATCCGCAACTCTGTCGGCGACGTGTGGGCCCACGTGCGGTCGATGCTGTCCAAGCCCGCCGTCAAGTCCCCCCGCCGGGCCGCGAAGGCCACCACGGCCCCCAGCGTGGCGGCCGGCGTCGACTGGCGATCCGTGCTCCAGTTCGGCTCCACCGATCCGGCCCACTGGCCCGTATCGGGACCGGCCACGCTGATCACCGGTCCCCTCGGGCCCTCGGTCGTCGCCCGCTCGGCGCACACCAGGGCGGCCGCTTCGACATCGACTCGGATCCCGAGGGAACCAGAACCCCTGGCGCCCGGTACGACGGCGGTCGACTTCCATACCGTGTTCCAGCCCATCTTGGATCTGCGGACGAACGTCGTCGTCGGGTACGAGGCATTGACGAGGTTCGCCGACGGACGGGGACCCGAGCACCAGATGGCCGAGACATTGTCCTCGGGCGCCGCGGTCGAGCTCGAGGCGGCGCTGGTCCAGGCGGCCGTCGATTCGGCCCAGAGCTTCATCGCCGACACGTTCCTCGCCATCAACGCGTCCTCGCGCTTTGTCATTGCCGACGCCACCTTCCGCTCGATCATCCAAGGGGCGCTCTGCGATGTGGTGGTGGAGCTGCGTGAGCCGGTGACCATTGACGCCGACCAGGCGCTGCGACAAGTCATCGGGAGCCTTCCGCGCAACGCGTCCTTGGCCATCGACAACGCCGGGCTCGGGCACAAGAGCCTGGCCCTGGTCGGGACCCTCCAACCCCGCTTCGTCAAGCTCGACCGCAACCAAGTGGCCGGCATCGATGGTGACCCGGCACGCCAGGCACAGGTGCGAACGCTGGTCTCGGTCGCCGAGGGGGCCGGCACGACGGTGGTGGCGACCGGAATCGAGACCGAAATGGAGCTCGTGACCTTGCGCGACCTCGGCGTGGGCTGTGGGCAGGGCTACCTGCTCGGTCGACCGAGCGAGTTGGTCCATGCCTGAGCGCGCCGACGGAACCACCGCGTTGCTCGATTCGCGGACCGGCGGTTCGGTCGTCGAGCCTGATGGCCTGATCGATGAGGAGCCGGCCCGCCACATCTCGGCCCTGCGGGTCCTGGCCGTCCTGGTCGTCCTGGCAATGGCCGTCGCCGGGGGGATCGTCGGGTTGCGCAGCCGCCTGGCCGCCACCGCCGCGGTGCCCGGAACATGGTTCGCGCCCTACGTCGACGTGACGGCGACCCCGACGTACCAGTTCCAGGAGGCGACCGACAACGACGCCCGCCAGGTCGCGCTCGGGTTCGTGGTCGCTGACACCCACGCCTCGTGCACCCCGAGCTGGGGCGGTGTCTACACCACGACGCAGGCAGCCCAAGCCCTCAACCTCGACTCGCGGATCGCACAGGTGCGCAACGAGGGAGCCCAGGTGATCGTCTCGTTCGGTGGACAGAAGAACACCAATCTCGACGTCGCCTGTACGAACCCGACCGCCTTGCGGGCCGCCTACCAGTCGGTGATCACGAGGTACCACTTGACGGCGATCGATCTCGACATCGAGGGCAACGCCCTGGACAACTATGCATCGATCCGCCGTGGTGGACAGGTCATGGCGTCGCTGCAGCACGCGGCACGCGTCGCCCGTACGCGCCTCGCCGTATGGCTCACCTTGCCCGTCGAGCCCGACGGATTGCAGGACAACGCGCTGTCGGTGATCAGCACCATGCTGCGGTCCCACGTGGTCGTCGCCGGTGTCAACGTCATGACGATGGACTTCAGCGGACTGCAGGGCACGCCCGACATGTTGAGCGAGAGCGAGCAGGCGCTCGACACCACGCACAGCCAGTTGACCATCCTCTTCCCCAAGTTCGGCATCCACCTGCGCTCCAAGCAGATCTGGAACCGCATGGGTGCGACGGTGATGATCGGACAGAATGATGTCGCCAACCAGCAGTTCACCGTGACGGACGCCAAAGGACTCACCCGATTCGCTTCGGGCAACGGCCTCGGACGGGTGTCCATGTGGTCGCTCAACCGGGACTCCCAGTGCGGATCGAGCTTCGCCGTGACCGGGGTGATGTCCACCACCTGCAGCGGCGTAGCCCAGTCCCGTCTCGAGTTCTCCAGCGTCTTTTCCCAACTGAACGGGACGTTCGGCGCTGCATCCGATGGGCGGCTGGTGACCCCAGCGGTCGACACGAACCCGGCTGATGCCCCCTACCCCGAGTGGCAACCGGCGGAGTCGTACCAGACCGGGTACAAGGTCGTGCGTGAGGGCTACATCTACCAGGCCAAGTGGTACAACCAGGGCCAGGACCCCGCCACCCAGGTGCAGTACACCTGGCAGACACCCTGGCTGCTCGTCGGTCCGGTGGTGACGGGCGACCACGCCCCCGCCCTGCCGACGCTTCCCGTCGGCACCTACCCGGCATGGTCGGCGACACAAAGCTACGTCGCTGGCGACCAGGTCCTTCTCGACGGCCTGCCCTACCAGGCCAAATGGTCGTCGCTCGGCGCGTCGCCGGCTGACGAGGCCGTCGACCCCTCGTCGTCGCCGTGGCAGCCCTTGTTCAGCATTCCGGGCGAGCCCGCCGCGACGTCCTGAGCGGCGCCGGACTTCGACACCCCAACCGACGTGCGCGACGGCGACACGCGCACGGCGACGCGGGTACTGCGACCCGCACGCGACGGCCTTGATCGGCGTCCTTCCCGGCTGGTGGCGTTCAGCCGGCGCAGACGCGGTGGGCGGCCTAGCCTCGGGGCCGCGCACCCACGATGCACGGCCCGGGCCCTGCGCCGCCCGCGGTCTCTTGGAGGGGGAACATGGAACCACGGGGCAGGGTGGCGGTCGTCACCGGGGCGGCCAGCGGCATCGGGTTGGGTGTGGCCGAGGCCCTCGCCCTTGAGGGGGCGCGTCTGGTCCTGGCCGACCGCGACGAACGTCGGCTGACCTTCCACGCCGATCGGCTCAGGTCCGAGGGTACCGACGTGGTCGCCGTGCCCACCGACGTCGCCGTGGCGTCTTCGGTCGACGCGCTGGCCGCTCGCTGCCTCGAGGCCTTCGGGGGCGTGCACCTCGTCTGCAACAACGCCGGCGTGATCGCCACCGGGCGCAGCTGGGAGATCCCGCTCGACGCGTGGGACCACGTCCTGGGCGTGAACCTCTGGGGCGTCATCCACGGGCTACGCGCCTTCGTCCCACTGCTACTGGCCACCCAAGGACCCGGGCACATCGTCAATGTCGCGTCCATGGCAGCAGTGTGCCCGGTGCCGGGAATCGCTCCCTACAACGTGAGCAAGCATGGCGTCCTCGCGCTGTCCGAGACGTTGCAGGCCGAGCTAGACCAAGCCGGCGCAGACATCGGGGTGACCGTCGTCATGCCCGGCCGAGTGGCCACCGCACTCGGACAGCCCGTCGAGCGCGACGATCGCCCAGCGCGGGCCCCCGAACCCGGCGTCATGGGTCCCGACGAGGTCGGGCGCCTGATCGTGCAGGCCGTGCGCGAGGGTCGTCGTTTCCTGTTCACCCACGCCGAGCGGGTCGCCGAGGTGGAGCGCCGTTTCGCGGCGATCCTCAGCACCTGATCCTCGGGGCGGACGCTCAGAACCCGTCGGTCATGAACACCACCGCGTCAGCCACCACGCAACCCTCGCCGGCGTCGTGCACGAAAACCGGGTTCAGATCGACGCTCAGGACCCCAGCCGTCGGGTCGTCGATGAGCCGGCCCAGGGCGACTGCAGCCTGCGCGTAGGCGACCGTGTCCATCGGCGGCTCGCCCCGGGTGCCCCCTAGCAACGGGGCGATCCGAAGCCCCTCCAGCGCGCCGAGCACGTCGGGGACGCTGAGCGGGTGCACGAGGACGGCGACGTCGGGCATGGCCTCGACGTAGACGCCCCCGTCGCCGACGACCACGACGGTCCCGAACGTGGGATCGTGCCGGGCGCCGAGCAACAGCTCGCGCCGACCCGCGGCCTGGCGGGCCACGATCACCCCGCTCGCCGGCTCACCGACCCCCGACAGCTCGGCGAGGATCGCGACGAACGCCTCGATCACGGCGTCGGTCGAGACCAGTCCGAGACGCACCAGGCCGAGCTCGGACTTGTGGCTGACCGCCGCGCTACA
The DNA here is from genome assembly GCA_963794215.1 of uncultured Acidimicrobiaceae bacterium. Classification (GTDB taxonomy): domain Bacteria; phylum Actinomycetota; class Acidimicrobiia; order Acidimicrobiales; family RAAP-2; genus DATKRB01. The sequence goes on from CAWCCQ010000002.1 coordinate 471,584, forward strand.
CCCTTTGAGCACGACCGGCGAGCCTGGCGCGCCGCCCAGGGCGTCGAAGGCCTCGACGGCCTCCCCGGGGGTCCGACACAGGCGGTGCTGGACCACGGGAAGGCCGAGCTGGCCGACCAGGGCCAGGCTGGCGGCTTCGTCGAGCATGCGACCGAGCGGCCGGGCGGAGACGGTGGTAACCGGCGGGTCCCGGCGTGACGCCTCGGCCTGGCGGGCCCGCTGGCCGAAATAGGACCCCAACGCGGCGATCGCCTCGGTTTCGGTCGGGAACAGGGGAAGTCCTTGAGCGACGAACGGCGCGGTGATCCGTTCGGGCATCGGGCACGAGACGACCACGGGACGATGGCGGGCGACCTCGTGCAGGTCTGCGGCGATCGTCTCGAGGTCGTAGCCCCGTCCGGCAATGGGCAGCGCCAGGTGGAAGCCGTCCACCGACTGGTCGGCGGCCAATGGCGTCAGCACGTTGGTGAACAGGCCGGCGTTGCCGATGAGCGCCGTGGTCAGATCGATCGGGTTCGTCGTGGTGGCGAACGAGGGCAACACCGCGTCGAGTGCCTCGACGGTCGCCGGCGCGAGGGGCGTCAGCTCGAGACCCCACCCCTCGGCGGCGTCTGCGCACTGGACGCACGAGGCGCCCGAGTTGCTCATGACCACTGCTCGGCGGCCCCGCGGACGCCACGGGCGCAGGTGGAGGTCCACCGTGCGCACCAGGTCGTCCACGTCCCGGGCCCGCCAGATGCCGTGCCGCTCGAAGAAGGCGTCGACGACCCGGTCCTCGCTGGCGAGCGCACCAGTATGCGACCGGGCCGCAGCCGCCCCGGCGGGCGTACGACCGGCCTTGAGCGCAACCACCGGAAGCCCGCGCGCACGGGCCACCCGTCCGAGCTCGGCCAGCGCCGCCGAATCCTTGACGTCCTCGAGGTAGAGCAAGAGCAGTTCGACGCCGGGGTCCGAGGCCACCACCGCCGCCAGTTCGGCCACGGTCACGTCGCAGTCGTTACCGGTGGCGTGCAGCTGACGCACGCCGATCCCCCGCGCGCTCAGCAGGACGTAGGGCTCGACGGCCATCGACCCCGACTGGCTGACGACAGCGACGGGACCTTCGTTGGGTCGGACCTCGAGCAGCGCCGTGGTGAAGGTGAGTACCGTGCCGGTTGCGAAATTGGCGACCCCCATCGAATTGGGTCCGATGATGCGCATCCCGGCCGCCGCGGCCGCTGATCGCATATGGTGCTCGACCGCTCGGCCTTCCTCGCTCGCCTCGGCGAACCCCGACGTCATCACCACGGCGACCTCGGTACCGGCGGCCGCCAGGTCCTCGACCGCCCGCAACGCTCCGGCGCCCGGCACCACTACCACGCCAACCTGGGGCACCTCGGGGAGCGAGGTGACATCGGGGTAGCAGGCCAGGCCCTGGACCTCGTCCCGGCCGGGATTGACGGGGAGTACCCGACCTCGGTAGCCGTACAAGTCGAGCAACACCAACGGGCGCCCGCCGATCTTGTCGGGATTGTCCGACGCGCCGACGATGGCCACGGATTCTCGGATCGAGCACGGAACGAAGGCTCACGGGAGAACTGTTCTAGCCGACGAGGCACCCGCGAGCACCGACGACCAGACGCGGATCGGCAATGATGACGCCATGATCGACTTCGAGGTGCAGGGTCGCACGGCGGTCATCACCATCAACCGCCCCGAGGCGCGCAACGCGGTGGATGGGGAGGTGGCGAGGGGCCTCGAGGCGGCGATCGACCGCTTCGAGGCCGACGATGAGCTCTGGACCGCAGTGCTCACCGGGGCCGGCAACGTGTTCAGCGCCGGTGCCGACCTCAAGCTCTTCGCTGAGCGCCGGGACGCCGAGATGTTCACCGAGCGCGGGAACTTCGGCGGTTTCGTGCGCCTCGAGCGGACCAAGCCCGTTATCGCCGCCGTCGACGGGCCGGCTCTCGGGGGCGGGTGCGAGCTGGCCCTGGCCTGCGACCTCATCGTCGCCTCGACGGCTGCCCGGTTCGGGCAACCCGAGGTGAAGCGGTCGCTCGTGGCCGCGGCGGGCGGACTCGTCCGCCTGCCGCGCGTCCTACCGGCCCGGCTGGCCACCTACCTCTTGCTCACCGGGGACCCGCTCGACGCGCAGCGCGCGCTACGACTTCGGGATGGTAAGCGAGCTGACCGAGCCCGGCGGGGCGCTCGCCGGCGCGCTCGCCCTGGCCGAACGAATCAACGCGAACGCGCCGTTGGCCGTGCGTCGCACCCTGCGGATCATCCACGACGGCCCGGACCAAACCTTTGCCGAGACGTTCAAGCAAGGTCGGATCGCCATCCGCGAGCTGGCAGCGACCGAGGACTACACCGAGGGACCGCGCGCGTTCGTCGAGAAGCGCTCGCCCGTCTGGAAGGGTCGTTGACCCTCGACCCCCGACAACCCGTGCTGGTCGGGGTCGGCCAGGTCACCTACCGCGAGGGTGACGCGCCCGAGCCCGTGGACCTGTTGGCCGAGGCGGTCCGCCGGGCGGCCGACGACTGTCGCGCTGCGTCGGGCGGCGCCCAGCGCGTGCTCGACGCGGTCGGCTCGGTCCGGGTGGTGAACATCGTGTCGCGGCGTTACCCCGATCCGGGGCGCTTGGTCGCCCAACGGCTCGGCCTCACACCCACCCACACGATGTACACCACGGGTGGCGGCCAGACCCCACACCAGCTCGTCGACCGGGCGTGCGACGACATCGCAGCGGGCCGGGTCGACGCGGTGATGATCGGCGGCGCCGAGTCGTGGCGAACGCGCAGCGCCATCAAGCGGAGGGGCGAGGCCTCTACGTGGAGCACCCAGCCATCTGACGTGCGGCCGAGCCAGGTCTTCGGCGACCCGCTCGAGATGTCGAGCCCCGAGGAGTCCGCGCTCGGGCTCACCGATCCGCTCCAGGCGTACCCGCTGTTCGAACAAGCGCTCCGGGTTCGTCACGGCCGCAGCCTCGATGAGCAGGTCGCCGTGGCCAGTGCGCTGTGGGCCCGCTGCAGCCAGATCGCCCGACACAACGAATTCGCGGCCATCCGCACCCCACGCACCGCCGAAGCCATCGGCACCCCGAGTCCCGACAACCGAATGGTCGCCTTCCCGTACACCAAGCTGATGAGCTCGAACGCGACCGTGGACCAAGCCGGCGCGCTGCTCATGTGCTCGGCCGAACAGGCCGATGCCTTCGGCGTGCCACGCGATCGCTGGGTCTTTCTCCACGGCGCCGGCGAAGCCCAGGACGTTCCGTTCCTCACTGAGCGCCACGACTTGGCCAGCTCTCCGGCCATCGCGGCCGCCGGGAGCTGCGCGTTCGCTTTGGCCGGTGTCGGCCTCGACGATCTCGCACACATCGACCTGTACTCGTGCTTCCCATCTGCGGTGGAGGTCGCTGCCGAGGCCTTGGGCCTCCCGCTCGTCGGGCGCGACTTGTCGGTCACCGGCGGCCTGACCTTCGCCGGCGGTCCGTGGAACGAGTACGTCGTCCACTCGATCGCCACCATGGCCGGTGTCTTGCGCAACGACCCCGACGCCATGGGCCTGGTGTCGGCCAACGGTGGATTCCTGACCAAGCACGTGGTCGGCGTGTGGTCGTGCCGGCCGCCGGTGGCCGGTAGCCGGTGGCGGTCGGTCCAACCCGAGCTCGACGCCTCGGTACCTCGGCGCGCTGGCGCCCCCCACCACGTTGGCAGCGCCCGGCTCGAGACCTACACCGTCCTCCACGATCGCGAGGGGGCCCCCGAGCGCGCCTGGGCGTTCGCTCTCACCGACGACGGAGGCCGGACGCTGGGCGTCGCCGACGACCACGACCTGCTGGTGACCCTCGAGCGCGAGGACGTCCTCGGTGCTCGCGTCGAGCTCGCCGACGGGTCGCTGCTCGGCCTTGCCTGACCGGTCCGGGTCACGTTCATCCCTGCGCGGCGCGGCGTTGCCAATCGCTGCGGTCGACCTTGCCGTTGGCCTGTCGCTCGAGCGACGGCACCACGATCAGGCGTCGAGGTGCCTTGTACCCGGCGAGACGCTCTCGGGCCACCACGACGAGCTCGTCGAGCAGCGGGAGATACCCCGGCTCGGGTTCGACCACCGCACACACCGCCTCGCCGAACCGATCGTCGGGCACGCCCACCACCACCACGTCGCGCACCGAGGGGTGGGCCTTGAGCGCCTCTTCGACCTCTTCGGGGAACACCTTCTCGCCCCCGGTGTTGATGGTGCCCGAGCCCCGGCCGAGCAGGGTGATGGTGCCGTCGGCCGCGACCGTGGCCCAATCGCCCGGCACCACCCATCGCTGACCGTCGATGATACGGACGGTCGTCGCCGTCTTGGCCTCGTCCTTGTAATAGCCAAGCGACGCGGGACCTCGGCGGGCCACCAGGCCTCGCTCGGCCGATCCAGGCCCTACTGGCGAGCCGTCGTCACGCAGCACCCGGGTGTCGTCGGTGATCGTGAACCGGGCGGTGACCGCTGCCTCGCCCGGTCGAGTCACCGACGCTGCGATACCAGGGACCTCCGACGAACCCAGAGTGTCGACCAGCAGCGCCCGGGGCAGGTAGGCGGAAAGCCGCTCTTTGACCGGCGCCGACCACATCGCCCCGGTCGAGGACAACACCCGGACGACCGCCAGGTTCCACCGGTCCGGTTCGCCGTCGAGCGCGTCGAGCATCGGCTTGCCGTGTACGTCGCCCACGATCACCACCGACGCGGCCTGCTCTCGCACCACGGTGTCGAGGAGCTCGTAGGCGGCGAAGCGACGGCCCTCGAGGAGCACGATCGACCCGCCGCAACCCCAGGCGGCGAAGCTCGTCATCGACCCAGTGCCGTGCATGAGCGGCGGGGCGGGGAGATGCACCGGACCGGGGCTGACCAACAACGCGGCCACGTCCTCGTAGCGAGCGTCGGGCGGATAGCGGAGCTTGGCGGTGCGGTTGCCCACGAGGAATAGGTCCTCTTGGCGCCACATGACACCCTTGGGCAGCCCCGTCGTCCCGCCGGTGTAGACGAGGTACAGGTCGTCGGGGGTGACTCCCCAACGGGCGCGGAATCGGCGGGCCGGAGGCGCCGCGGCCGCGCCCTCGTAGGGGGAGGCCCACGCCGGGCACGGGCCCGACCCGTCGTCGACCCACAACCAGGTTCGCACTGTGGGCACCCGCGAGCGGACGCGCTCGCAGGACTCGGTGAAGGACCCGTGGAACACCACCGCCGCCACATCCGCGTTGTCCCACAAGTAGGCGAGCTCGTCGTCTACGTACCGGTAGTTCGTGTTGACCGGCACCAGCGAGGCCTTGAAACAGGCGAACACGCTCTCGAGGTACTCGGGACAGTTGTACAGGTACTGCGCCACCTTGTCCTGACGACCGAGCCCATCGGCGACGAGTGCCGAGGCCACCCCGTCGGCACGACGGTCGACCTCGCGCCAGGTGAGGCGGCGCGTCCCCTGCACCAGCGCCGGTGCGTCAGGGAGGGCGTCGGCGACCGTCTCCCACAGCTCCCCGTACGTCCAGCCCACGGGCGCGACGCTATTCGATCGCCGAATGATCCCGCCGGGTCTCAGCGTGGCAACCGCTGAGGCCGCCATCTAGTGTGCGGCGCATGCCACTGCCCCTCACGCCAGACGAGCTGCTGTCGAGCACCCGCGCCGTCCGCCGGCGTCTCGACCTCGAGCGCCCGGTCGAGCGCGAGGTCCTGCTCGAATGCCTCGATCTCGCGGTCCAGGCGCCGTCGGGATCCAACAGCCAACGCTGGCATTGGGTCTTCGTGACCGACGAAGCCAAGCGGGCCAAGCTTGCCGAGATCTACAACCGGGTGTTCGCCACTGCCTACTCCCCCGACACGTTGGGCGCCATGGACGAGGACGGCAAGCGGGTGTGGTCATCAGCGCAGTACCTGGCCGAGCACCTCCACGAGGTTCCCGTGCTCCTCGTCCCCTGCCAGTGGACGAGGCCCGCCGCGGGGACCGGCAACCAAGCGGGCTACTGGGGCTCCATCCTTCCCGCGTTGTGGAGCTTCATGCTCGCCGCCCGCAGCCGCGGCCTCGGAACGGTCTTGACCACGATGCACCTGGCCTATGAGGACGAAGCGGCCGAGGTGCTCGGGATACCTTACGAGCGCTGCGCCCAAGCCGGTCTGATTCCGGTCGCCTACACGGTGGGCACCGATTTCAAGCCCGGGCCCCGCAAGCCGCTCGAGGAGATCGTCCACTGGGACGAGTGGTGAGCGGTGCTCGCCGGTGCGCGGCGATGGCCGGATCGCCGCCTGCGATCACTGCATGAACATGCCGCCGTCGACCACGAGAACCTGACCGGTCGCGTACCGTGACGCGATGAGGCCGAGCACGGCGTCGGCGACGTCGTCGGGTTGGCCCAGGCGAGCCAGTGGTGATGTGTCGAGCACCTGGCGACGCAGGTCCTCGAATTGGGCGCCCGACGACCAGGGTGTCTCGATCAGCCCCGGGGCGACGGCGTTCACCCGGATCTCGGGACCGAGCACCTTCGCGAGCAGCACCGTCAAGTGGTTCAACGCCGCCTTGGACACCGCGTAGGGGATGCTGCTACCCGTCGGGCGGCTTCCGGCGCGCGACGAGATGTTGACGATCACGCCGTCGCCCGTGGCTCGGAGGTGCCCAACCGCCGCCCGCACGACGTGGAACGGGCCGCGCACGTTCACCCCCAGGATCCGTTGCCAGATCTGGTCGTCTGCCGCCTCGAGATCGCCGTGAGGGATGATTGCGGTCGTGCCCGCACTGTTCACCACGATGTCCAACCGCCCGTAGCGCAGCACCGACTGGGCGACGAGGTGGCGGGCCGCGGCGTCGTCGGCGACGTCGGCTTGGACGTAGAGCCCGCCAATCTCCTTCGCCAGGGCTTCACCGACATGCACTGATCGGGCCGAGTTGACGACGACACTCGCACCGTTGTCCGCGAGGGCGCGCGCCACCCCGGCGCCGATACCGCTCGATGATCCGGTGACGAGCGCCACCCGTCCGGCCAGGGTGCTGAGATGGAGCCGACGATCCGCGCCCGACCTCGAGGGTTCTCCCTTCGGTTGCGCTGGCTCCATCATTTCGCCACCCCCGCCTGACCCGCTACGACCCCTCCGGCACGAGCCGAGGGCGGTCGTGGCCGGGCACTCTATCGTTGCGGGATCGATCTGCAGAACAAAGTTGCCATCGTGACCGGTGCAAGCCGGGGCATCGGCCGCCAGCTCGCGCTCGAGCTGGCCCGTCGGGGCAGCCGGGTCGTCATCGCGGCGCGCACCGTCGAGCCCAAGCGTCGGCTTCCCGGAAGCATCGGCGTGACGCTCGAGGACATCGAGAGCTCCGGCGGCACCGCCATGGCGCTGCAGGTCGACGTCACCCGCAGCGACGATCTCGAGCGGCTCGTGTCGACCACCGTGGACACCTTCGGCCGGCTCGACGTGCTCGTGAACAACGCCGCCGATACCCAGGGCAGCGCGGCTCCGATTGAGGACTATCCCTACGACAGCTGGCTGCACCAGTTCGAGACCAACGTCCACGCGCCCTTCAGGCTCATGGGGCTCGCTGTTCCCCATCTCCGCGCCGCGGGCGGAGGGGTCATCGTCAACGTGACCTCAGGGGCGGGCGACATGGTGACGGCAGCGCCCGCACGCGCTGCAGCGGTTACCGGTAGCCCGATCAGGCTGGGCACCCTGCTTGGTTACGCCACCACCAAGGCAGCGCTGAACCGCCTCAGCAACGCCCTGGCTCCCGATCTGGTGGCCGCGCGGATCGCCGTCGTCTGCGTCGACCCAGGCTTCACCCGTACCGAGCTGGTGGACCTACTGGCAGAGCGGGGCTTCGTGGACAGCGAGGACGCGGCGCCCATGGACGTTCCGGTGCAGACCATCGTCGACGTGATCACCTCCAGCGACCCGATGGCCTTGACCGGTCAGGTCGTCCGGGCGCAGCCGTCACCCGACCGAGCGGGCTGAGGACGCTCACGCCTCGTAGCGGATCACCGATCGGGTGGCCGTGCCGGCCATGATGGCGGCGAAGGCCTGCTCGATCTGGCCGAGGGAGATCACCTCGGACACGAGCTCCTCGAGGAGCAGGTCTCCGGAGCGCCAGAGCGACAAGAGCCGAGGCACGTCGTCGCGCACGTTGGCCGAGCCGTAATAGCAGGCTCGCAGCTCGACGGCCGAGCGGACGAACCCGAGCAGGTTCAAGGGGATCGTCACGTGATCGGGCGCCACCCCGACCAGCACGATCTGGCCGCCACGCCGGGTCCCCGCCATGGCCTGCTCGACGGTCGCGCCCTGCCCGACGACCTCGAACGCCACATCGACGCCCCGGCCGCCTGACAACTCCCGCAGCGCGTCGAGCGGATCGAGCGCACCGGCATCGACGGTGTCGGTGGCACCGAACCGGCGCGCGGTGGAGAGCTTGGCAGGATTGGTGTCGACGGCGATGATCGTTTCCGCCCCGGCGATGCGGGCGCCTTGCACGGTATTGAGACCGACGCCCCCGCACCCGAACACCGCGACACGGTCACCTTGGCGGATGGATGCCGTCGACAGGGCTGCTCCCGCACCGGTCAGGACGCCACACCCGACGAGGGCAGCGAGATGCAGCGGCACGTCGTCGGCGATGCGGACCACGCCCCCCTCGGGGACGATCGTCACCTCGGCGAAGGTCCCCGTGGTCATCATCTGGTGCACCGGCTCTCCACCCCGGCGAAATGGCGTCGGCACGGTGCCCCGCGGGTAGGCCTCGCACACATGGCCCTGCCCCCTCGAGCACGCGTAGCAGTGCCCGCACTGGGCGATCCACGACAAGACCACGTGATCACCCGGTTGCACCGACGTCACACCCAGTCCGACCTCCTCGACGATCCCCGCACCCTCGTGGCCGAGCACGGCAGGGGCCGGATGCGAGAGGTTGCCCCGCGCGATCGACAAGTCCGTGTGGCAGACTCCCGACGCGACGAGACGGACCTTCACCTGCGCCGGCCCGACCGCCGCCAACTCCAGCTCCTCGATCTCTAGGGGCCGGTCGGCCGAGGTCCACACGGCGGCCCGCAGGTCAACTCCCCCCTTCGGCGCCGTGGGTACGGCGTCGGTCGTTCCAACGCCGGTCGTCGGTCTGCTTGTCGGGGCCGACGTGCACGACCATGGTGTCGCTGCACCCCCGTGCGTCGGATCGGCCGCTCCAAGCACGGGTGAAGCAGACCCCTGACCCTGTCGCCGAGTGATCGTCGATCACGTCAACCTGATGGGTGCCGATCTGCAGGAAGGCGTGCCGATACACACGCTCATCGCGCTCGAGCAACCGCTTGGGGCGAGTGTCCCTGGGCATTGCCCGCATCCTAAGGGACATCCCGACCATCGCCCGGTTCGGCACTGACTTGCGTACGGGCCGCCACTCGTCGGGCGGCGACGCCACACCGGTCGGACCGCTCTCCTACGATCGTCGCCATGGACGCGCCAACCCGCACCGGTAACGTCGCACGCTTCAGCGGGTTCGCCGACCTTTACGACTCGTCCCGGCCGGCTCCCCCGCGCTCGCTCGGGACCCTCCTCGCGAGCTACGCGCAGGCGCCACAGCCCATCGTCGTCGATCTCGGGAGCGGTACGGGACTCTCGACTCGCTGGGCGGCCACCTGGGCGAGCTCGGTCACCGGGGTCGAGCCGAACGACGACATGCGGGCAATCGCCGAGTCCCGCCCCGCGCCCGGAGTGAGCTTCCGGAAGGCGACAGCCCAGCAGACCGGCCTGCCGGCTCAGAGCGCGGATGTCGTCCTCGTGGTCCAGGCGATGCACTGGATGGAGCCCACGTCCACGCTCGAAGAGGTTGCCCGCATCCTGCGGCCCGGTGGCGTGTTCGCTGCCGTCGACGCCGACTGGCCGCCCGTGTCAGGCCTGGCCCGGGCGGAGGCGGCGTGGTTGCGTTTGCACCGTCGTATCCGGGTGTTCGAAGCACGAGCGTCTCGTGACGAGCGAGGTGACGAGCTCGAGCGCCCGGTCGCCGACGACGACCCGGCCTTGATCGACGAGGACGTTGTGGACCCGCACAAGAACCGGGCGATGCCGGGCGGCGCTCGATCGTGGTCCAAGCGCCAGCACCTCGAGCGCATCGCCGCCAGCACAGCGTTCGAGTTCAGTCGTGAAGTGGTGGTCAACGAGCCCGTCGAAGGAGGTGCGTCGCGCTTCGTCGCCCTTATGCGGAGCCAGGGCAGCTATCAGGCGCTGCGGCGGCTCGGGCTCACCGACGACGTGCTGGGCATGTCCGACTTCGAGCGCGAGGTCCGTGACACCTTCGCGCGAGCCAGGCCGGTTCCTACGCTGTCCTTCTCGTGGCGAGCCAGGCTCGGCGTGCGCTCGGGTTCCTCTCCCAGGCCTCAGCTCTCGCCCAACGATTGAGGGGTGATGCCGGCGCCCTCGAGCATCCGGCGCAGATCGAGGACTCGTTGAGTATCGAGGTCATCGTGACGCGGGGCGTCGAAGGTCTCGGTCTGCGTACCGAGCGTGACGACGAAGCGACCGTTGGGCTCCTCGACAACCGTACCGACCTTGCCGAGCAGCGACAGGACGTCGTGCCATTCGATGTTCTGACCGACCGGATGGCGAAAGAGCTTCTCGAGGGTAACGCGATGGTGACCGTTGAGGTTGACGGGGCTTGTCATGTTCGCGGCCTCCCTCCTGTGACGAGCGTAGACCGCTGCCGGCCCCCAGGCGCGCCGACCGCCGGGCGGGCAGCGTCGGGCCCGCTCCAACCGGGCGTCTAGGACGGGCGGACGACCAGCCGGCAGGGCACCGGTTCCTTCTCGTCGAGGTGGTAGCTGGCACAGACCCGGTGATACCCGTCGGCGATCACCAAAGGGGATCCCACCACCAGCAGCACCGGCGAAAGCTTCTCGCCGTGCTGAACCTTCTGGAGATCAGTCGCAACTTCCGAGTCGTCCTTCGCCAGCAGCGCCAATCGCGATGCCCGCAGAATGTCCTTGGCCGCATATGACCGCAGCGTCCTCTCCTTGCGCAAAGCCTTGGCCAGCTTTCGAGCGGGCCCCGGCCCGAGCAACAACGAGAGGTACGACTGAGCGGCGGGAAAATCCTGAGCCTCGGGCTCGTCCTTCCAGTGCTCGCTCGTCACGCATTCACGCTACTCGTGTCGCCCCCGCCCGCCTAGCCACCGTGGAGGCCAACGGGGCGGGCCGCTCCCCGACCCGGGCAACGGGCCACCGACAGCCGGAGCGCCTGGCTTATGCTCAGCCCCGTCCCGTCTGGAGTGCATCGAGGAGGAGCCATGGTTAGGCACGCCACAGGGTCCGATGCGGAGGTAAACCCAACTCCGCACGAGCGAGGCGTCGCTGTCGCGTTGCGGTCCTTCGGCGTCCCCAACGCCGTGCGCTCGGAGTTCGACTTCTTGGACGGTCGCTACGACTACGAGTGGCGGCGGGTGTTCTCCGAAGCGTTGGGCACCTTCTTCCTCGTGCTGGTGGCGGTTGGAGGCGGCATGGTGAACGCCCGGTTCGGTGGGCATGCCATCCCCTACGGTGCCCTCGTCGTTGCGCCAGCCCTCATGGTCGCCGCGGTCATCCTGTTCATGGGGGCCGTGTCGGGGGCGCACCTCAATCCAGGCGTCAGCCTTGCGTTCGCGCTGCGGGGGAACTTTCCCTGGCGACGCGTCCCGGCATACATCGTCGCCCAGTTCCTCGGGGCCGTTCTGGCCACCCTCTTGCTCTGGGCGCTCATCGGAAGGCACGGCGCTGCGGGCCTGACACTCCCGGGGCACGGGATATCGACGAGCACCGCCATGTTGTGGGAGATCGTGCTCACGACGGGCCTCGTGAGCACGATCCTCGGCACTGCGTCGGGCGCCCAGCAACTGGGGCCCTTCGCGGCCATCGGCGTCGGCGGCTATATCGCGTTGGCCGGCCTGTGGGGATCGCCCGTCAGCGGAGCCTCGATGAACAGCGCGCGGTCGCTCGGGCCTGCCTTGGTTCTGGGCAACTGGACTTCATGGTGGGCGTACCTGGTCGGCCCAACCGGCGGCGCTGTCGTCGCCGTCGGCATCGCATGGATTCTGCGAGGACCCGGAGGCGGGCGAACGGGTACATCGGCCGCACAGGGCACCCTTGGCGTGCAATGGCGTCCCGGCCCGATCCACAAGGGGTAACCGTGCCCGGCTACGGGGACGCCGAGCGCGCGCTGACGCCCGATCGGCCGGCGATTATTGCCGGAGCGTGAATTCGCTGCCACCCGCGACCAGAAATGCTGGGATGCGACAAGACTGGGGAGATGGAAGGTTCAGACGATCGCCACGCTGGCGACGAGGGCGCTCCGACGAGCGACCCCCCGAACGGTGCTGCCCCGCCTGAGGGTTGGTGGGGACAGACCTTCCACCTCACCCCAGGCGATGTGCACGCCAAGCACTACGAGGAACCGAACGACCGCAACTACGACTCGTAGCCCGCTGTGCGGCCCGCCGCGCTCAACTCGCTTTCTACCAGGCCATTCGCATCTGCTCGAGAACATGGACAAACGAGCGCTCGCTGTCGGTGAGGTCGATGAACTCCATCCCCAGCCGGACCCGGCCCCGAGGGGCGGCGGCGACGTTCTTGATCTCGCCCACCAAGTGGATGCTGAGCGATGCGGCAGCCGAGGGCTGCACCTCGACCGCGAGACGTTGGCCGACCAGGTTTCGGAGCGGCGCGCCGAAGACCTCGATGCCCGCACCGAGGATCGAGATGTCCACCACCCGGCATTCGGACCACACTGCCTGGGGGTCGTCCTCCACCAGGCACTTGCCGAACCACCCTGCCGCTTGGCGCGGCACCCTGCGTCGACGCATCTTCATTGACGCCCTTCTTCCGCCTCAACCCATCATTGTCTCGATGCTTGCGATCGGTTTCGGGTTGCCGGCAGGTTGCAGCGTGGTTGTTCCGACAGTGACGCCAGGACCCCAAACCCCTTGGCCGCCCGCTGCGCCGGGCCATACTGCACCAGTGCGGACAAGGATTGCCGGTTCGGCTTTCCCTCGAAGGCTTTGGAGTCCGAGCCCCGACGCCGCCGGCGGGCACCAGAAGGGAAGTCCCCCCTGTGCGTCGTTCCGACTTCGGCCCATCTCATGGTCTGCCCGAGCTGCCCGCTGACGATGGACACGGCGTACGACCTCGAGCGATTCGTCATCGCCCAGAACGCGGCCGGTACGTACGGCCGCGCCGTCGAAGAGCTGCGACGGGGACGCAAGACGAGTCACTGGATGTGGTTCGTCTTCCCGCAGATCGCCGGCCTGGGCCAGAGCACGGCGTCGAGAACGTTTGCAATCTCCTCGCTGGACGAAGCTAGGGCATATCTGCAGCACGACGTGCTCGGCGCCAGGCTCAAAGAGTGCACTTCGATCGTCGCGCAGGGCTCACAAGCCAGCGCGGAGGCGATCTTCGGCACCGTCGACGCCCAGAAGCTGCGTTCGTCGATGACGTTGTTCCTGCGGGCTGCACCCGACGAGCCGGTCTTCGGGCAGGTGCTCCGCCAGCTCTTCGACGACCAACCCGACGATGCCACTGATCGGCTCATCTGAGAGAGGGGCAGTGCCCAGCAGGCGGGCGAATTCGGCACCCACCGGTTCACACCTCGCGACGACCGAGTTGAGGGCACTGGGTCGGCTCCGAAACCTGGGAGCAAAACCAGATCGGGCCGACCACACCGAACTCGTCGACCCGGCAGACAGCGCGACTCGAACGCGGGCTCAGCCCAACGACTCGATGACGCTGGCAATCGTCACGAGCAGTACCACGAGGCCAAGCAACCGTCGGAACAGATTGACGCCTCGTGCGATCTCGTCGACCGCCCACACGGTGATGGCGACATCGCCCAATACCGACAGCGCGCTCCCAATGCCCCCCGGCGGACGGAAGACCCGCAGGGCAATCGTCGCTGCCACAAAGACCGACAACGTGACGTTGGGCCACTGACCCACCGTCAGGCGACCGGTGCGGCGGTTGACAAACATCCATCGCAGAGCTCGACCGACGGGCCCCGAGGAACTCTTCGAAGAGGCGCCGTGGATCGACCGCATGGGCAGAGCATGCCCGATGGTGACGCCCAAGTTAGGATCACCGGCTACGAATGACTGGTGGGCTCGGCCAGCGACGACCGCATTTGACCTCAGCTGCCACCCTGTACTGGGCTGGAGCACCCAGGGCGACACGAGGCGACAAGCAGTGCCGACCCGCCGGAACCCATGACTCCCGCCACCAACGACATGCGCCTTGCCTTGTTCGACCTGGACAACACCCTTGTCGATCGGCAGGGCGCGTTTGAGCGTTGGGCACGCTCCTTCGCCTCGCGTCGGGGGCTGGGGGCCGAAGCCATCGATGTTCTCTGCGACGCTGACGACGACGGCTTCGCGCCGCGCCAGGAAGTCTTCGCTGCCGCTCGGCGCCACCTCCACCTGCCCGAGACCGTCGAGGAGCTGGTGAGCCAGTACCGATCCGAGTACCCCGAGATGTTCAGACCAGATGACGCCGTCCTCGCTGCGCTTCGACGTCTGCGCGCTCGACGCTGGCGACTCGGGATCGTGACCAACGGCCCCGCCACACAACATGAGAAGATCCGACGCGCTGGCCTCGCTCCGCTCGTCGACGAGTGCTGTGTCTCCGACGAGCTCGGCGTCCAGAAGCCCGATCGTGGGATCTTCCTCGAAGCCGCCCGACGCTGTTGCAAAGGACCCGTCGCGGACGGCTCGGGATGGATGATCGGCGACTCCCCCACCGCTGACATCGCCGGTGGGAATGGCGCTGGTCTGCGCACGGTCTGGCTTCATCGCGGTCGCGCCTGGAATGAGTCCGACCTTGCTCCTGACCTCATCGCTTCCGACATCGCGGACGCGGTGACCCAGAATCCTCGCCGCGACCCCATGAGATCGGCATCGCACACGATTCGGCCACTAGTCGCTTCGAGTGCCCGGTTCAGGGTTCGTCACCGTTGAGGACGCTGCTGAACCGACGGACGAGGCGGGTGTACGACCGGCCAGCAACGGCCGCTGGCGTGAGGCGGGAAAGCAGACCCAACAGTGCGCCGGTCTCACGGTTGGTGCGCTCGGACGCCGCCATGCGGGAGACCAGGCGGAATCCGGCGCGCCCGGGTTCGTTCGTAGCGACGTAGGCACTCGACCGGATCGGTGTCGAGGTCGAGGGCTCGAGCAAGGATCCAGGCGTCCTCGAACGCCTGATTGGCCCCTTGGGCCTGGGACGGCGGAAAGACATGGGCCGCGTCGCCCAACAACGTCGTTCGACCTTTGCCCCATTGGTTGCTGACGCTGTGCAGCACATGGGGGAAGAAGCCAGTCATTTCGTCCGAGATCAACTCGAGGAGCGATAAAACCGGCTCCGCGTAGTGAGAGAACTGGTCGCGCAACCCGGCGACCGGCGACGCGACGTCGCAACCTTGCGCGGGCCAGCGGACATCGAACCACCATTGCAGAAGGCCAGAACCGGCTGGCATCAGGCCGACCAGCCCGGCGTCTCCGACGACCAGGCGTCCCGTGGTGCCGTTCGCGAGTTCGGGGAGGATAGGCGACAGACCCTGCCACGTCGCCCAGCCCGTGTCGGTGGCGGGGGCCGGATCGTGCACGTTCCGGCGAACCACCGACCCCTGACCATCCGCGCCCACCACGATCTGTGACCTCAACGTTTCGCCCGTAGCAAGCGTCACCCCCGCCCAATCGTCCTCGAGGTTCACCGACTCGACACTTGCCCCATAACGCGCCGCGCCGTCTGGCAGGCCACCCTGAAGTCGGTTGAGCAGGGCGGCCCGCGAGACCGTCCGAATCGGATGACCAAAGCGTCGGGCCATGTGCCGCAGGTCGAATTGCAGCAGCCGGCGTCCATCGGCCCGGTAGAGCGCCAGATCGTCGATCTGTCCTCCGAGGCCGTCGAGCCCAACGCCAAAGGCGTCCAGAGCCGCCGCGCCGTTGGCGTAGATGGTCACGGCTGCGCCACCCGCAGCGGGGTTGACCAGGCGATCCACGACCCGGACGTGATGGCCTCGGCGGAGCAGTCCGTGTGCCGCCGCTAACCCACCCGGACCGGCCCCGACAATGAGAACCTCCATCCCTCCTCTCCATTCACTACGTCGACAGTGGTACCGATGTTGTCATCAGCTTGGAAGACGCCGCCACCGACCCTCACACGTCGCCGGGCAATCTCCGATGCCGCCCTTTAGGGCGGATTGCAGCCGTTGGCCTGCGGGGCCTTACTTACCGTGCGGTCGACCGGGAGGCGGGGCTGCCAGCGGGGACGACTGCGAACTACTTCTCGGCTCGCGACGCCCTTCTCGTCGCCACCGCCGAACCGATCTTGCAGCCGATCCCTTCGGAGGTGGCCCCAACTGATGGTCATCTTCGGAGGTGCCCTCCTGGCGCTCCTGAACCTGCCCCCCGCCGACGTCCACGGTCGACTTGGCCCACGCGCTGGCCGAGGCGATGGTGTTCGGCGCCGTGGACCGAGCGCGGGCCGCTACGTCGCAACGGTGATGCGGTGTTCGGCGCCGCATCCCCCAAGACCAGGGGCTCGGTGCCGGGGCCCAGTAGTAGAATGACGCCCAAGGGCGGGCCGCGGAGATCGGAACAATGATGGAATCGATCCATGTCCAGAGCAACCAGCTGCCAGATGATCCCCAGTAACGCGATGGCATTCGACGTGGTGATTCGGGGCGGGATGGTCGTCGACGGCACGGGCGCGCCGGCACTCGACGCCGATGTAGGCGTGATCGACGGCCGGATCGCGGCCATCGAACCCACCTTGGAAGGCCAAGCGACCGACGTCATCGATGCCCGTGGTCGGATCGTCACGCCCGGCTTTGTCGATTTGCATGGCCACTACGACGGTCAGATGACGTGGGACGGTCTGCTCGAACCGTCGTCGCTGCACGGTGTCACCACGTTGATCATGGGCAACTGTGGTGTCGGCTTCGCTCCCGTCCAGCCGGGCAGAGAGGGCGAGCTCATCGAGCTGATGGAAGGTGTCGAGGACATTCCCGGTGCGGCACTGTGGGAAGGAATGACCTGGGGGTGGCAAACCTTTCCCGACTACCTTGACCAACTCGAGGATCGACGATGGTCGATCGACGTCGGCACGCAGGTTCCGCACGGAGCTGTTCGTACCTATGTCATGGGCGACCGCTGCGGTGGGATCGCCACTACCGCTGACGTCAGTGAGATGGCCGTCATCGTCCGAGAGGCGATCGAGGCGGGTGCCTTCGGCTTCACCACGTCGCGCACCCTGGCGCACAAGGCCACCACCGGCGAGCCCGTACCGGGGACGTACGCCGCTGATCACGAACTGCTCGCTCTCGCCCGCGCCGTGGGCGACGGAGGTGGCGGTGTCTTTGAAGTCGCCGGCAGTGGCCTGGCCCCGATCGACGACCCCGCGCTGTCCGACCGCGAGGTCGACGGGATCGGTCGGCTCGCCGCCGCCAGCGGGCTCACCACGACCTTTGTCCTACTCCAGTGCGACGACGCCCCGACTCGATGGCGCGACGACCTCGATCGCGCCGCGGCGTGGCGCCGCCAGGGTGCCCGGGTATTCCCGCTGATCGCCGGGCGATCGGCCGGGGTTCTTTGGAGTTGGGGCGTCCGCCACCCGTTCTCCGCCCGGCCGTCGTATCGCGCGATCGCCCACCTACCGATGCCCGAACGCCTGGCGCAGCTTCGACTCCCGGCCGTCAGGGCCACGATCCTGGACGAGAACGACGACTACCGCGACTTCATCGAGGCGCGCCACGGCGAGCGAGTTGGTCGCACCCTGGCTCGGTGCTTCACCCTCGTCGACCCTCCCGACTACGAGCAGCCCGCAGAGCAGACGATCGGCGCGCGCGCCGAGGCTGCGGGCGTCAGCATGTGGGAGCTCGCCTACGATGAGATGCTTCGCGAGGGGGCGTTCCTGCTGCTCCCGCTCTACAACTACACCGCCGGAGATCAGAGCGCCGTGTACGAGCAGCTTCTGGACGCCGACGCCATCGTGGGTCTCAACGATGGGGGCGCACACGCGATGACCATCTGCGATGCGTCGATCCCGACGTACCTGCTCACCCACTGGGTCCGCGACCGCGTCCGCGGACCTCGCCTCGCTCTCGCCGAGGTCGTGCGTCGGCTCAGTTCGCAGCCAGCCGACCTCTACGGTCTGGCGGACCGCGGACGCCTGCGCGTCGGCCTGCGCGCCGACCTCAACGTCATCGACGTTGCCAATCTCCGGCTCGAGATGCCCCGGGCCGTGGCTGACCTCCCCGCGGGTGGGACCCGTCTCCTCCAAGACGCCGTCGGCTACGACGCGACGATCGTCGCCGGCCAGGTGACCCGCCGGCACGGGTCTGACACCGGCGCGCGCCCGGGCCGGCTCTTGCGTGCCGCGTCCGCCCGCAGCGTCCCCGCTTGACCAGTACCGAGAACCAAAACCCTCGACCATGCTGCCGCCGTATCGAGAGGGCCTGCATCTCGGAGCTCGCTGCGGGGACCTGGGCCCAGGGAGCCGAATGCCAGAACTCCCGCCCGAGTGGTTACAAGACGATGCATCGGAGGTGTGATGGATCCCAGCGGTGTTGACGAACTGCTCTCTACGACGAGAAGCGTCCGGCTACGACTCGATCTCGACCGACCGGTCCCACGGGACCTCCTGTTGGAGTGCATCGGGATCTCCCAGCAGGCACCGACGGGCTCGGACCGCCAAAACTGGAGGTGGATCCTCGTCACCGACGCGACCCTCAAGGAACAGATCGCCGACCTGTACCGGCGAGGCACCCGCCAGGTGTTGACCGATCACCCGCTCCCAGAGGTGCTAGACGACAGAGGCACCCGCATCCTGCGGTCATCGGACCATCTCGCCACGAACCTGCACCGGGTGCCGGTATTGGCAATCCCTTGCATCAAAGGACATCTCGATGCTCCGGACAACGTCGCGGCCGCGAGCTTCTACGGCTCGATCTTCCCGGCGGTGTGGAGCTTCATGCTCGCGGCACGCGTCAGAGGGCTCGGGACGTCGCTGACCACCTCCCACCTCCACTTCGAACATGAGGTCGCGGCAGTCCTCGGCATCCCCTCTGACGCCACTCAGATCGCCATCATCCCCGTCGCGCATCACACGGGCGAGACATTCCAACCGGCCAAGCGTCCACCGGCGCAATGGATCACCTCATGGGACCGATGGGGCAACAAGACGCCGACCTGAGCGCGCACGAACATCACTCATCCCGCGTGTGCACGCGAGAGACGCGCAGTGCCTGTCACGCGTGGTTCCTCCAATTGCAACGTCGGTCGTGCGCGTCAGGGACACCGGTAATCGAGCCGCCTGAGGGCGCACGGACCTGGTCGGGGTTCGGAAGCCTCTCACCAAACTCATTGGTCGAGTTTCGTGGGGACGGAGGGATTCGAACCCTCACTGGAGGCGGTTTAAGCGCCCTGCCTCTGCCGGTTGGGCTACGTCCCCTGTATTTGGGCGCGCAGCCTACCGGTGTTGGAACGTCCCTGCGCCGTGCATTGGCGCAGATAGCGGTGCGAGGTCGTCGACGCCCACCGTGGACTACTCCCACCCGCCAATAAGCGGAGCCGCGCTCGACCAAGCCGACAACTCCTCGTCACGGGGTCGGTCCACCACGACGCCGCCGCCGGAGCCGAGCACCATCGTCGAGCGCTGGTCGCCGTCCCATCGAGGCCAAACCCCAAGTCCCTCGTGGGACGGATCTCCCTCGTGGGCAAAGGCGGTCCATGCGGCCAGCATCTGCGTCGAGAGACGTTCGGCCTCGGGCCCACCGCCGCTCAGCGCGGTGACGAGGGGCTCATCGAGCCTCCCGAAGACGAACGGAATCTCGAGAGCGTGCGCGGCTCCCAGGATGCCCCCCAAGACCGGCGTCTCCCACGTGAAGAGATAGACGAAGGTGCCCGGGTGACGTGCCTGATGGGCCGAGGCAAGCCGCAGCGAAGGCCAGCGGAACACCAGATCGGTACCCATAGCGATCCAGAGGTCTCGCGGCGTGACCGGTTCGTGGCGTGCGCCACGCACCTGGCGATAGATCTCGATGGCTTCGAGCGCCACCGCCCCGGGGACGGCCAAGGAGGCCCACTCCTCGAGTCTGGTCTCGTCGAGGTCGCCCAGACGCGGGTCGTTCAGCGCGAAGAGCGTCAACTCGTCGCGGTTGGTGCCGATCATGAGCGGCACCGATGCCCCCGCACCGGCCAGGACGGTCTCGTAGGGCTGGGCGTCCAACAGCCCGCCGTCGACCACCGGAAGGAAGGGAAGCGGCAGTCGTCCCGGGGGCACCGGACGTGACTCGAGCACTTGGACCGCAGCCACCAACTCGCCGGCAGGCACCGACTCCCAGTCCTCGCGCGTGGGACGCGACAGATCGAGGATGTTCGCGAGCTCCTCCCCGATGTGCCGCGCATGGTCCAAGGAGTGCGCGAACGGTGGCCCGCTCTCGATGATCGCCTTGTGGAACAGGCCGCGCGCCAAGGGCGCGGCGAGCAGTGCCGAGACGCTCATACCGCCGGCGGACTCCCCGAAGAGCGTGACGTTGTGCGGATCGCCGCCAAATCCGTCGATGTGGTCACGCACCCACTCCAGGGCGGCAATCTGATCGAGCAGTCCCCAGTTGCCTGCCAGTCGCGGACCTGACGGCAGGTCGAGCGATGGGTGCGCCAGGAACCCGAGTGCACCGAGCCGGTAGTTGATCGTCACGACGACGACGTCGCCTCGCTCGGCCAGCGTGTCGCCGTGGTAGAGGAGGCCCCCGCCGCTCCCACCGGTGAACCCGCCGCCGTGGATCCACACCATCACGGGCCGACGCCCCGCGTCCAGCGCCGGGGTCCAGACGTTGAGGCTCAAACAATCCTCGCGCTGATCGCTCGCGTCCCCGGTCAGGACCAGTCCTTGTGGCGCCGTGCCCTGCGGGGCAATCGGTCCGAACTGCGTTGCTTCGAACAGGCCCGACCAGGGCTCGACCGGTTGTGGAGGCTGCCAGCGGAGAGACCCCACAGGTGCACGCGCGAAGGGGATGCCAGCAAAGCGCCATACCGCACCGTCTCGATGGCCGCGGACCCGGCCGCCCGCCACTGAGATCAGACCCTCCACTCTCAGGACCTTACTGTCTTGCGCTGCTCGTGCCTCCAGCCCGAGCGCGTACACGACGGAGTGCTCAATGTCGGCTGGGCAAAGAGGCCCAGCGTGGCGCGCACCTTTTGCATCTGGAACATCGACCGATACGCTTTCGCGCGTGGCTGGGGCGACGTGTCGGGAGTGGCGCAGCGCGCGCGTAGGCGCTCTTGCTTGCGTGGTCTCGACGGTGCTCGCCGGTGTTGGCTTGTGGTCGAGCACAGCCCAAGCAGCGACCACGGCTCCGTCCTCCGCCCAAATCGCGGCGACACAACAGCAAGTCGCCCAGCTCGAAGCGACCATCGGCCAGCAACTGGCCAAGAGTGACACGCTCGACCAGCAGTACGACGCGGCGCAAACCCAAGCGCAAACGATCCAAGCCCAAGTCGCAGCGACCACCGCCGCGATTGCCGACACGGAAGTCCGGCTCGCCAAGATCAAGGCGCAGATGGTCCGCGTCGCCATCAACGCGTACATCTTCTCGAGCCCCAACACGACCACCCAGTTGTTCACTTCGCCGGCGACCAAGTCTGACGCGTTGGGTGAGTATGAGGACTCGGTCATCGGCAACGTGGGCGCGATCAGCGACGCGCTCGAGGCGACCCAGGCACAGCTCGTCGCGCAACAAAGCGCACAGCAGACCGAGCAGCAACAAGCGCTCAGTGCGGCCGACCAAGCTCACGCGCTCGCGACGGCGAACTCCGCACAGACCCAATCTGCTGAAGCCACGCTTGCACAAGTGAAGGGCACGCTGGCCCAGCAGATCGCGTTGGCCGCCACGGTCAAGGCCCAACAGGCCGCAGCGGCCGCCAGCGCAGCGAAGACCCACGCGGCAGCGCAGGCCGCGGCAAGCACCGCCGCTACTGCCGCCGCGGTGGCCGGCGCGGTTGGGGGCTCGAGCGCCAGTGCGGCGGCGAACCAGGCAGCCAGCCAGGCCGCCTCGGCCACGGGGGTCACCTTGGAAGGCAGCACGAACGGATCGGCCGCCGGACAGGCAGCAGTGGCCGCGGCCGAAACCCAGTTGGGGGTGCCCTACGTCTACGGCGGGGAGACCCCGGGCGTTGGCTTCGACTGCTCGGGCCTCACCCAGTGGGCATGGGCCCACGCCGGCGTCACCATCCCGCGGACGAGCGAGACCCAGTGGTCCTCGTCGTTCACCCAGGTGCCGCTCAACGCGCTCGAGCCCGGTGATCTCGTGTTCAGCGAGGGTTCACCGCCCGGGCACGTCGTCATGTACGTGGGGCCGGGCTCGGGGGGCAGCCAGGTCTTCATCGAGGCACCGCACACCGGTGAGGCGGTGCAGTTCACCTCGTATCCCGGACCCGTGACGGGCGCCTGGGCCATCAGGCCCTGACCCGCCAGACGCCGGGGTTCTCCCGAGGCCTCTCCTACGACTGGCGTACGAGCGACTGGCGTACGAGCGACTGGCGTACGAGCGTGCTGGTCTGGGCCCTCACTGCCAGCTTGACCCCGATGGGGCGCCTTGACTCGACCTGTCCGGGAGGAAAGGCTGGTCGGGACATGGCGGGCACGATCGGCTCAAGCATCGTGATCCCCGCACTCGACGAGGCGGGCGGCCCGGTCGACGGCAGGGGGCAGCCCGACCAGCTGGTCATCCCCGGCGCGACCGGCGCAGACCCCTATCGGGCAGGGGTTCTTCGCTGGAGATCGGCGAACCCGTCGCGTCGCCGCGTTGGTGACCTGGTGTGATGCAGGTGCCAGATGAGCGATGAGGACAGCGAGCGGCGGGGTCTGACCACCGACCCGAGCGGTGCCGTGGGCCGTGGGTCGGTGGTGGCGGAGCCGCCCAGACTGAGCGCCGCCGACGGCGACCGGCCGCCGTCCAACATCGGGTCCCCGAGGGTGCCGTGGCTCCAGCAGCAGCGGCAGCGCCTGAGCGACGTGGAACAACGGTCTCCCGGCGCCGAGGTCGTCAACAAGGTCATCGGCGCCATCGTCCTCATCGGGCTCACCGTGTTCGTCGCCTGGCAACTCCGACCAGACCTGCTGTTCAGCACGACCACCGATGTCGGCGGGGACAACGGCGGGCACATCGCGGCGCCGTACTTCATGATCCATCAGCTGCTCAACCACGGGCGGGTCACCGGCTGGGACCCACAATGGTTCGACGGCTTTCCCCTCTACGTCTTCTATTTCCCGCTGCCGGCCCTTTTGGTCGCCGCCTTCAACGCGGTCTTCCCCTACACCGTCGCATTCAAGCTCGTCACCGTTCTCGGGACGGTGACGCTGCCGGTGTGCGTGTGGGCGTTCGGGCGGCTTTCTGGGTTCCGACGCCCGGTGCCGGTGCTCATGGCGGCGGCGACGCTCCCCTATCTGTTCAATACCTCTTACACGATCGACGGCGGCAACATCACCTCGACCATGGCCGGCGAGTTCTCGTTCAGCCTGGCGATGAGCTTCGGGATGCTCTTTTTGGGCGTCTTTGTCTACGCGCTGCGCACCGGTCGCCTTCGATGGCTGGCCGCCGCGCTGTTCGCCGCGACCGTGCTCTGCCATATCGTTCCCGGCTTTGCCTTCGCGGGCGTGGCGATCCTGTTGGCCCTTTCGACTGGTCGGGTGAGCGCCCTGCGGGTTCTCGTCCCCGTCGGAATCGTGGGCGGCCTGCTCGCTGCCTTCTGGTTGCTCCCGTTCGGCGCCGACATCCACTACAGCTCGTCGATGGGGTACAACCGCATTCTCGGCGCATGGTCGAACCTCATCCCCGACAAGTGGCCCGCATGGCTTCTCGATCCGCTCGTCGCCATGGCCATCGTGGGTACGATCATCGCCTTCGCACGCCGCGACCGCGTCGCCGCGGTGCTGGCCGTCGCTACCGCCGGATCCGGATTTGCCTTCGCGTTCTTGCCCTCGGGAGCCGTCTACAACGGGCGCTGGCTGCCGTTCTGGTTCCTCTTCGGCATGCTCGTCGCCGCCTACGGCGTGGGTGAGCTGTTCCGCGGCTTGGCCCTCGTCTTCGCCAGTCCTTGGTTCGCCTCCCTCGGCACGATCCTCGGGGCCATCGCCTGCGTGGCTGGGGCGGCGCAGCTGGGTGGGCTGATCGGCGCGTTCCCCTTCGTCGGGCCGGTGAACAATCAGATCCAGGTCGACGGCTGGATCAACTGGAACTACACGGGACTCCAGGGAAAGTCGGGGTGGCC
Organism: uncultured Acidimicrobiaceae bacterium; assembly: GCA_963794215.1. GTDB lineage: Bacteria > Actinomycetota > Acidimicrobiia > Acidimicrobiales > RAAP-2 > DATKRB01. The sequence goes on from CAWCCQ010000002.1 coordinate 495,847, forward strand.
GCAGTGGCAGGGCATGATCTCGCTCATGGACAAGGCCGGTCGTACGTACGGGTGTGGACGGCTCCAGTACGAGTACATCTCCGAGACCACCGATCCTTTCGGATCGACCGAGGCCATGATGTCGATCCCTTTGTTCACCAATGGGTGCATGGAGACCACCGACGGGATCTACTTCGAGTCGTCGACGACGACACCGTTCCACTTCCTCGACGTCAGCGAGGTCTCCCAGAACGGCGAATCGCCCGATCCGGTGTCGGGCCTCACGTACCCCGGCTTCAACTTCGCCGACGGCATTCGCCACCTGCAGTTCATGGGTGTGCGGTACTTCTTCGCCATGTCGCCACCGGTGGAGGCCGCCGCGGCGGTCGATCCGTCGCTCGTCAAGATCGGTCAGACACCGGGGTTCGCCGGCACGGTCAACGGCGTGGCGGACCCAGATCCGGTCTGGCAGCTCTATCTGATCAAGCAGGCCCCGATGGTGTCGGCCCTCTCCTATGACCCGGTGGTCGAGTCCTCGAGCGCCAGCAGCTGGCTGGCCACCGGCTTAAAGTGGTACGAGCAAGAGCAGTACTGGCCGGTTGAGCTCACCCGCTCTGGGCCCACATCGTGGTTACGAGCCCCCTCGGGCCGTCTGGTGCCGCCGGCCCACGGCGTGGCGACGACCGCCACGAAGGTGAGCCACACGACAATGACCGATTCCTCCATCTCCTTCGACGTCTCTCGGGTGGGCACACCGGTGGTCGTGAAGATCCCGTACTTTCCCAATTGGCAGGCGACGGGCGCGACCGGCCCGTACGAGGCCATGCCCAATGTGATGGTCGTGGTCCCGACCTCGCACCACGTGACCCTCACCTACGGGACGACGACGGTTGACTGGATCGGAAAGGCGGCCTCGCTCCTCGGGCTTGTCGGTCTCGGCGCGCTCGCTTTGCTGGCGCCGGTCGACGTCGGCACGGACTTTGCCGCCCGGGGGGCGCCGCCCGACCCTGCCCCCGTCCGCGGCCCCTCCCCCGGCCCGAGCCCGCCCCGGGCCCGGGGACCTCATCGTGGGATCGACCCGATGACGTCGCTGCTACCCGCTGGCGCGATGGCGGCTCGCCATGACGTTCGAGCCTCGGAGCGAACCACTCAGCGGCGCCATCCGCTGCTCGATCGTGCTGCCGGCCCACAACGAAGCCGAGCTTCTCGAAGGCGCGATCCACGACGTGGTCAAGGCCATGCGCGACCGGCGGGAGGGATTCGAGCTCCTCGTCGTCGAGAACGGATCCACCGACGGGACCAGAGCGATTGCAGAGCGACTACAGGCCGAAGCGCCCGAGCTGCGGGTGCTGAGCTTGCCGTTGGCGGACTACGGAGCCGCCGTGGCGAAGGGATTCGACGAGGCACGGGGCGCCGTCGTGGTCCATTTCGACGTGGACTACGTCGATCTCGGGTTCCTCGAGAAGGGCATGGCGATCGTCGACTCGGGTCGCGCCGGAATCGTTCTGGCCAGCAAGCGGGCACCTGGGGCCACGGACCGCAGGCCGCGGGGGCGCCGTCTGCTCACTGCGGGTTTCACCCTCGCCATGCGTGTCCTGCTCAAGGTCCCAGTGACCGATGCCCACGGGATGAAGGTGCTGGCGCGCGAGCAGGTTACCCAGTCCGCGGCGCGTGTGTGATGACCGGTGCCCTCTATGACGTCGAGCTCGTGCTGCGCGCCGCCCAGGCGGGCGTGAAGATCGTCGAACTGCCGGCCGACGTCTGCGAGCTCCGACCGCCGCGGACATCGGTCTGGCACCGCAGCATCGAGTCGGCGACCGGCCTGATCCGGCTGCGGGTGCTCTTGTGGCGTGAGCAGCTTCGCCGGGCCTAGCCGCTCGGGTCAGGACAACCGGCCGACCCAGCCACGGACCAACTCGTCGCGCCGCTGGTCCCACTCCTCGGAGGTGATGGCGTAGCGGCAATGGTCCTCCCAGGTGCCGTCGATCTCCAAGAAGCGCTCGGCCACGCCTTCCATTCGGATGCCCAGCTTGTCGACCACACGGCGGCTGGGCTGGTTGCGCGGGATGATCGAGATCTCCACTCGGTGCAGCGCCAGGGCCTCGAAGGCGAATTGCAAGGTGACCACGACGGCTTCGGGCACGAACCCCCGTCCGGCCATCGCCTCGTCCACCCAGTAGCCGATCGATGCCGTCTGGAACGGCCCCCGCTGGATAGAGGAGAGGGTCACCTCCCCGACGAACCGGTCGGTGAAGATCCCGAAACCGTACCCGGTGCCGAGCTGCCGTTCGCGCTCGCGGATGGCGCAGCGCGCGGCGAAGCTGCCCCGGTCCTCCGAGGGCAACGGCGCCCCCCGTGGCCGTGGCTCCCAGCGGATCAGCCAGTCCCGACATCGGGTACGGACCTCGAACCACTCGGGGTAGTCAGCCTCGACAAGCGTTCGCAGAACAACACGCCGACCCGACAACTGGAGGGGCGATGTGTGCACGCGGCTGGCGGTCATCGTTCGAGCACCTCCGCAAGAGCACCGAGAAGCGCCACCACGTTCCCCGGTCGGGCCGTATGCCCCATGCAACCGATGCGCCAAATCTTGCCCGCCAATTGGCCCGCTCCGCCACCGATCTCGATGTCGTAGCGATCGAGCAACCGTCGGCGACAGCCTGCCTCGTCGATGCCGGGAGGCAGATCGTCGGGCACTTTGACCGTCGTCAGCTGCGGAAGTCGATGGTCCTCGGTCGCAAAGAGGGCCAGACCCAAGTCCTCCAAACCCTGCCGGAGCAGCCACCCGCACTCGTCGTGACGGGCCCAGACCGCCTCGAGCCCCTCGGCGAGCACCGCCCCGAGGCCGGCATGCAGGGCCCCGATCATGGTGACCGGCGCGGTGTGGTGATACACCCGGGCACCGGTCCCCGCCTCGACATACTGCGAGAGGAGCCCGAGGTCGAGGTACCAGCTCGAGGGCCGGTCCACCAGGTTTGCCCTCGCGCGTGGCGAGACCGTGATGGGCGCCAGCCCCGGCGGTACCCCGAGGCACTTCTGCGTGCCGCTATAGGCGATGTCCACCTCCCACTCGTCGACTGCAGCGGGGATGCCGGCGAGGGAGGTCACCATGTCGACTACCAGCAACGCGTCCCCCTTGCCGGCACCGATCGGAGCGATGTCGTTACGGATGCCAGTGGAGGTCTCGGCGTGCACCACGGCGATGATGGCGGGCGAGGGATGGGCCGCCAGCACTTCATCTGGGTCGAGCGGCTCGCCCCACGGGGCCTCGACGGTCGTCACCTCCGCCCCCAGGCGCCACGCCACTTCGCACATGCGCTCACCGAACAGTCCGTTCACACCCACGACCACGGGATCGCCCGGGTTCACGAAGTTGACGAACGCCGCCTCCATCCCCGCTGACCCCGTCCCGCTCAATGGCAACGTGAGGGCATTCGCCGTGCGGAACACCACCCGCAGACGATCCATGGTCTCGTCGAGGATCTCCAAGAAGGCCGGGTCGAGGTGGCCCAGTACCGGCCGGACCAACGCAGCGGTGACCTCGGGGTAGGGGTTCGAAGGCCCAGGTCCCATCAGCAGTCGGCTCGGGATGGGCACACCGCATCGTGCCAGGGCGCACGCGGGTTGCGCCAGCGCGCCCCGCGGAGGGGCGCCGCCTGGCGGAGGTCAGCCGACGGCGACTCGCCGGTGGTCCTCGTGGCGCAGCAACTCCGGCTCGTGCGTGTCGACACGTGGTTCGGCCGAGGGGTCCGAGCGAAGCAGCATCGACAGGTCGCGCTCGACGAGACGGGCCCGCAGCACGGCGGCACCGTCGATCCATTCGACGTCGAACTCCCAACGCCCGGGGGGCAGCGCCCGCCATCCGGCGCCAAGCTCGAAGGCCAGCTGGATGAGGGCGTCGTCGTCACCCGAGCGAGCGATCCGACCCCACGTCATGACCGGATAGCGAGCCAGATCTTCGAGGACCGCGCACACGGGGAGATCCTCGGTACCTCGGGCGGCTCTGGTGGCCGCCTTGGTGGCACCACGCACGCGGCGCCGCTCTTCGACCGTCATCCCCCCGAGCACGCCCAACTGGGCCGGATGGCTCAGCCCGTAGGCGAGACACGGCTCGCGCACCGGGCAACGGTTGCAGAGATCCACCGCGGCCTGGGGCCGTTGGCCCCGCACCGGAAAAAACAGCTCGGTCTGGTTCCGACACACCCCTCGAGCGGCCCAGGCCCCGACTGGGGGAACCTCTTCGAGGTGTGAGCCGCTCTGGGTGCCGGTCCGCCGCAGTGGCGACGGCGCGAACTCCGCGCCGCCACCGGGCACCACCAGCGCAAAGGTCATGTCGCTCAGGTCGACGGCAGCCGGAACGCGAGGAGGCCGTTGCTCGCCGAGCGCACGAAGGGTGCGTGACTTGGAAGCCCTCGTGGGGGGCACTTCGGGGACGGTGATCGTCCTCTCCTCGGTGGTGCTCGACATGAGCTCAACCTCCTGCGATCCACGGCTGCCGACTGGCCGCACGCGCTGTGTTCTGAAGTCGAGATGCGCCGGGGTCGTCCCACTTACGCCGTCACGCCCACATTTCGACCGAACCCACGAAATTCCCCAACCCGCGTAAGTGGGGGGGGCCCTCGGCATCTTGAGATCGAAAGGCCCGCCGTCGCGGTCGACGCGGGACGACAAGGGAGGTCGATCCGATGGATAGGGGCCACACGTTGCGCTCGTGGGCGGAGCAGGGCAGACATGCGCCGGGCTCGGAGGCGGACCCGGCCGGGCCGGGCGATCCCGATCTCTACTGCGATGTCCAAGACGCCCGAATCCAGACCGTTCTGCGCTACGAGAACGAGTTCTACCTGCTCCTGAAGGGTGGCCGGGGCTGGACAACCGATCCGGTCACCGCCGCTCCCAGGGGGATCCTTCCCGACGAGCTGGTGGAGAGCAGCTTCGCCTACCTGCCTACTGACGACCAGGGTTGGATCCTCGACGACGTCGAGGCCCTCCTTCGCCAGTGGTCAACCTCTGGCACGTTGTTGCGGCTCACCTGCGCACTCTGGCGGATCGGGGCACTGGCCGACGACGAAGGGTCGTTCGTCCCTCTCCCACCCCTGTGACCGCCACCGGGCACTGACGCCGGGCCCGGCTGGAATTTTTGGGCCAACGGGAACCCTCTAGTAGTGTTGGCGCTGGTCAGCCGCTTGAAGTGGCGGGCCATCCCAGGCGGAGGGAAAGAGCGAAGGCTCGATGGCAAATTCTGGCTCTGCGTGGCAGGCGGCCACGTTGGTCGACTGCGTGGCGGCGGCGCAGCGAGGTGACCAGCACGCGTTCACCGAGCTGTTCGAACGCCACCGCCGGTTCGCCTGGAGCGTGGCGCGACCAGTCACCCGGACGCACCAGGCTGCCGAGGAAGCAACCATCGACGGCTTCGCCGCCGCGTTCCGCTCGCTCGCCCGTTTACGCGATCCCGAACGTTTTCCCTCGTACCTGGCCGCCTGCGTGCGCAACGAGGCGCTGCAGGCCGCCCGCCGCCAGGGGGCGACCACGGTCGGCACCCTCGACGAGCTCGAGCAGCTCGGAGAACCGGGCACCGACCAAGACACGCCCGAAGCACAACTGGTCCGCTCCGAAGAGTCGCGCCGGGCGCTGGCCGCCTTGGGACGCCTCGAGGACCGCCAACGTGAAGCGGTCCTGCTGGTCGACGTCGAGGGGATCCAGCCCGCCGAGGTCGCCGCCAATCTCGGGCTCACCGTCAACGCGCTACACCAGCTCCTACACCGGGCACGCGAGTCGCTCCGCCTGCGTTATGTGACGCCGGTCATCAGCGAGTCGGCCCCTTCGGAGTGCCGGACCTGCACCGACAAGCTCGGCCTGTACCTGGCGGGCCGGGCCAGCGTGCGGGTCGTGTCGATGGTCGACCTGCACACGGCGAACTGCCCCGACTGCCAGGACCGCCTGGCCGAGGCTCGAGAGGTCAACGACACCGTTCGGGCCGCCTACGGCGCTGCTCCGGTCGGCCTGCTGGCGCTGTTCATCTCCCGCCACGGCATCGGCGTTGCCCCACCAGCCGCTCATCATGGGCCCCTTCGAGCCGGTCGGTGGCGTCACCGTCGCCTTCAGCGACGCGGGAACGGACGACGCGGAGGCCGCAAGGGACCCAAGGGGCCCGACAACGGGCCGAACGGTCCAAGTGGGGCGACTGGGGCGAGTGCGGCGTCCGAGGCGAGCGGATCGGGCGGCCTGACGCCGCTGCGGATGGGTGTCACGCTGGCCCAACGCCTCACCCAGGCGGTGTCGCACTTCGTCGTCGCCGGACCACTCAGCGCCCTGCCGATGGGTGCCGTGCTGGCGGTGGCATCCACGACCCTGACGACCGCCGCGGCCGTCGCGGCCTCGCTCCCCGTCTCCTTGTTGCCGGGCGCCCAGAGCGCGCCGGCGACTCAGGGCCCGTTGGTGGCCGCCGACGGCGCTCCGGCGGCCACCGGCATCAACGGCACGCTGCGCATCAGCCCGTTGGTGTTCGGTGACGCCACGTCGGACACCTCGTCGCCAGCCACGCCTGCTCCCGTCACCATTGGCTCGACCGCCACCCCGGGAACTGACCGATCCGGTTCGACGGACTCTCCCAATCACACGACGACCGGTGGATCGGGCAGTGGATCGGGCAGTGGATCGGGCAGTGGGCTCGGGGAGGCGGTAGTGCGCTCGCCAGGGGACGGTGCCTCTGGTGGGAGCGGGACCAGCACAGGCGGCACGGGTGGTGGCAACGGCGGTTCAGGCACCGGTGGCACCACCAACGTGGGTTCAGGCACCGGTGGCACCACCAACGTGGGTTCAGGCGGCACGACCACCGGGGGGAGCGGCGCTCCGCCCGCCGCTACACCGCCGCGGGCGCCCACGTTCTCCTCGGTGACAGCGACCACCTTCATCGTTGGCCACGCCGGCACGTTCAGCGTGCAGGCGTCGGGCTCGACTGTCCCCGTCTTGGCCCAATCGGGAGCGCTCCCGCAGGGGATCACCTTCACCGACGAACACAACGGCACAGCCGCGCTCGCCGGGACGCCAGGTGCCGGGACCGGGGGCAGTTACCCCTTGTCGTTCACCGCCTCCTCGTCGGGTCACGTGACGACCCAGTCCTTCACCCTTACAGTCGACCAGCCTGCGGCGTTCACTGCAGAGGGGCCTGCCAGTTTCTACAGCGGCGAGAACGGCAGCATCGCGCTCCACGCCACGGGCTCGCCGGCTCCGACGCTGACCGAGTCCGGCCCCCTGCCTTCCGGGCTGACCTTCGTCGACCAAGGCGGGGGAACCGCGGTCGTCAGTGGCACGCCTGGGAGCCCGGTCACCGGAAACTTCCCGATCACGGTGAGCGCAACCAACGGGGTGGGGACTCCGGCGACCCTTGCCCTGGTGATCGTCGTCACCCAGCCCGGCCCGCTCCAGTTCACGTCGTCCCCCTGGGCTTTCTGCGTCGTCGGTCGGCCCTGCCAGTTGACCGTGTCGGCGTCGGGTATCCCGACCCCGACCTTGACGCTCAACGGTGCGCTACCCGCCGGTTTGACCTTCGTCGACGATCACAACGGCACGGCGACGATCAGCGGAACGCCGACCACCCAATGGCAATCGGGCTATTCGGTCACGGTCACCGCGTCGAGCGCCGGTCGGTCGGTCACCCAACAGCTGCACCTGTTCGTCCTCGGCTGGCACTGATCCTCGCGCTGAGGGCTGGGCCGAGGGCTCAGAGAACTGGGCTGAGGGCTCAGAGGCCTCCTGGTCCCAACGGCGCCAAGGCCCGCAGGGTACCTTCGCCGCTCCAGGCGTAGACGAGCTGGTGGCGCTGATCGTCACAGCACAGCTCGACCCGACCCTCGACGCTGGTCAACAGGTCAAGAAGGTGGTCGGCCCGCAGCGTCACCGGCTCGCGCACCCACCCCTCGAAGGGAACCGACACGAACGCCCCGGTCTCGTCCCACCCTTCTACGCATGCCCGGGTGCCCGGACACAGCCGCACTCTGGACCCGTCGAGCAGACGCACGATCGCCGATCTCAGGACTCGGCCGTCCTCCACCACCACGATCGGTTGCGCCCGATCGGTCAGGGCTGGCCGAAGATCGGGCGCCGGGGTGTCGAGCGTGACGGACTCGACCACCAGCATGTCGGGTCCGGCGAAGGCCACCATCCGCGCCAGGGGGGCGCCATCGGCCCGGTGGTCGAGCTCGAGCATCACCTCGTCGGGCCCGAAGGCACGTGCCGCCCGGAAGACCCGGCCAGGGACCACGGAGGGTTGCCCCAGGGTCGCATCGAGCAGGGGGACCACGCCGAGCTGTTGGGGGCTGCTCGTTCCCGCCCACCCGTCGGGCGAGATCACGACGCCGTCAAGTACCCCGGGAGCGCCCTCGGTGGTGATGCGGGCCAGCATGCCCACGTGCTCGGGTCGAATCGAGACGTGTGACCGAGATCGGCCAAGCCGCGAGGTCAGCAGGTCGGGCCCGGTGGTCGGCCGTCGCGGACCAGGCACGGCTACCGAAAAGCCCACCCCGTCGAGCCGGACGGTATCGGCCACCACCCAGACGTGGCACTCGCGACCGTATGACGCGGCCTCTTCGAGGACCGAGCGGTCGACGTCGATCGGGGCGAGCACCCCCCGGGCCGACGTGCCCACCATGACCACCACCGAACACCACTCGTCGCCGTCCCGCCCGCCCCCGACGAGGAGGGCGTTGGAGCGGCTCCGGAGGGACGCCTCGGGCGCGCCGAGCGCGCTGAGGACGGCGACGGCGCGCAGCAACTCATCGCTGGAGACGACGACGCCCGGTTCGGCCTGTTCGACGAAGGTCACGATGCTGGTCCGCCATTTCTGCTTGCTCGCGTTGTGGTCGGTCCCCTTCGAGACAAACGCTACGCAGTGCCCGACAAAGATGGTTCAAACGGCATCGCCCATCGGCATGCGTCACGCGGCTCGACCCGACGGGCGATGCCCGGACCGAGCGCCCACTAGATTCCCGACGTGGTCGAGGTGCGCCCGCCGAGCTCGTGGCCGGCTCCTGAGCCCCAGACCCGTGTGCTGTTCGCGCCCCGCGATGTACCGCCTCTCGGGCCCGACGCCGCCGGGGACGTGCCCCGTTACCGGCAATGGGTCGCCGATCGTCGCTCGGACCAGCGACGGACAGTCGAGCCTCGACCCCAGGCGCCGGATGCCGCACCGACGGTCACGTTCTTGGTGGTGGCGTCGAGCAGCGAGTGGCGCGCCCTGTGGACCACGCTCGGCACGCTGCGGGCCCAGACCAGCAGCGCCTGGTCGGCCGCCGTAGGGCTGGTCCAGGGACCCGGTCAGGGACCGATGACCCGTCTGGCGCGCGCCGGGGCGGCCACCCGATGGAGGTCCTGGCGCACCGGACCCCGCTGGCAATGGCGGGCTTTCTCGCCAGGCACCACCTCTGCCGATGTGCTGAGGTCCTTGTTCGACGCAGCGCGCACCGATGCGGTGGCGCTGCTCGAACCCGGGGATGAGCTCGAGCGCGACGCTGTGAGCCTGCTGTCGGCCGCGCTGCGCACCGTCGACCTCGTCTATGCCGATGAGGACGAGATCGATCGCAGCGGAGGGCTATGGCGACCCCGGCTCAAGCCCGGATGGTCGCCCGAGCTTCTGCTATCGGCCCCCTACCTCGGACGTCCCATGGCCGTTCGAACCGACCTGGTCCGAGCGAGCGGCGCCTTCGGGCCCGAATCGATCGACGACCCCGAACACGATCTCATGCTCCGGGTGACCGAACGGACGGGCGCCATCGCCCATCTTCCCGAGGTCCTGTGCCACCGCCCGAGCGTCGAGGGGCCACCGGAGCGACGCCCCGGGGGGCGCGACGTGTCGGGACCAGGCTCGCCACCGGTCGACGGACGCGCTGCGGTCGGCCGCACGGTGGAGCGCAGAACGGTGGTGGGCGCTGCGCTCGCCCGACGTGGGGAGAACGCTGACGTGGAGCCCGGGCCGCTCCCCCGGACCTCGCGGGTCCGACGCACCCCACCGGCGGGCACGACGGTGAGCGTCATCGTGCCCTTTCGGGACCAGCCCCAATTCCTGCGCGCCTGTGTCGACTCGCTCTTCGCCACGGCCAGCGAACGGATCGATCTGCAGCTCCTGCTCGTGGACAACGGGTCGACCGATCCCGAGACGCTCAGCCTGGTCGAGCGGTTGCACAGACGGCACGAGGTGGAAGTCGTGCACGATCCCCGCCCGTTCAATTGGGCGGCGATCAACAACGCCGCCGCCCAATTGGCCTCGGCGCAGGTCTTGGTGTTCCTCAACAACGACATCGAGGCGCTCCACCCGGGGTGGCTCGATGCCCTGGTCGCTCAGGCCCTCCGGCCCGACGTGGGGGTGGTCGGCGCCCGGCTGCTCTACCCCGACCGTCGGGTCCAGCACGTCGGCATGGTCGTCGGGCTCGGCGGAGCCGCCGGTCATGTGCTGGTCGGACTGGGACCGGATGAACCCGGCTACCTCGGTCAGGCGGTGCTGGCCCGCGAGTGCTCGGCGGTGACCGGCGCCTGCCTCGCCACCCGTCGATCGGTCTTCGAGGCCCTCGGGGGCTTCGACGAGGAGCTGGGGCTCGACCTCAACGACGTGGACTACTGCCTCCGGGCCGGGCAACGGGATCTCCGGGTACTGGTCGAGCCGGCGGCCGAGCTCATCCACCACGAGTCACCCAGCCGCGGGACCTCGGGGAGCGCGGACAACATCCGCCGCTTCGTCGAACGGTGGGAGACGCTCCTCTTGGAAGGCGATCCCTACCTGAATCCAAATCTCACTCGGGTCAACGGCTCCTGCGCGTTGCGGGGCCCGGACGAACAAGGATGGTGGCTGCGATGGCGATCGACCCTACCGAGCTGGTAAGAGCTGTGTCCGATGGGGCGCACGAGCCCCCCGGCCCTGCTCCTGCATTGCTGCGCCACCCTGTACGATCTTCGACTCGCACCCCTGCTCTTCGCGAGGGCGATGCGCTCCGCAACGTGCACCGCGAGTGGGCCGCGCTCGCAACGGGCGCCCACCCGACCGCCGACTCCGAACCCGGCCTCGACGCGGACCTGGGACCGACCCAACAGATCGTCCTTGGTGGCCGGCGGTTGGCCGGTCGCATCGCCCGCAGGCTTGGAGCTCCCGCGCGCAGCGACCAGATAGCGGTGCTTGCGAGGGTGGTGCAGGCCCTCGACGCCGTGGCGTCACGCTGCGACGAGCTGGCCAACCGACTCGACGACCTCGAGGCTGCGGTGGAGGAAATCGTCCGGGTGGCGAGCGAGGATCTGGTCCAGATACGCGCAGCGGTGACCACCGCGCAGAAGCGGACAGTCCCCGACCCGGATGAGTGAGCCGGCGGGCGGGCGTGTCCTGGTCCTGAGCAGGACCTGGTGGCTCCCTCGATCCGAGTCCGCGTTTGTCCTTCGAACCCTGTCCGGGGCGCTCTCGCGGCATGTGACCGTCGATGTGCTGACGCCCGGACCGGAGAGCTCGACGATTGCCGACGGGCTCTTCGACGTGCGAACCCTTGGCGGCGTGGGAACTGCGGCCAGCTGGCCTCGACCATTCGACGTGTCACCAGAGGAGGTTCGTGGCTCGATCGCCGAGCGTCCGGTCGCCGCCCTGGTGGAGGCAGGGGACGGATTTGCCCTCGAGCTTCTGGCCCGTCACGAGCCGGAGCTTCCGACCATCCTCGTCGGCGTCGATCCGGACGAAGCGGCCGCTGCCCTTTCCGCCAGCACCGGAGGGAAGCCACCGAGGTCAGTCGGCCTCTCCCCGCTGGACGTCGGTCTTCACGTACCGGTCAACCCACTGGCCGCTCAACGTCCTCACAACGGATTCGGCTTCACCGACTACTTGCTCGTCCTCACCGATCGCCCTCAGTGCGACCTCCACGTCAACAGCTGCCACGGACAGCGAGGTAGGCCCCACGCCACTGGCGGCGTGGTTGATCGCCCGATTTCCGAGCAAGTACGTCGTCGTCGTCGAGAATGCGATGGCCTCGGCCTGGCACTACCGATCTCTACGCGGGTCGATCCGTGTCGACACGCGGACTGACCTCTGGCGCTTGATGGCCCACGCCAGGGCGACCATCGACCTGGCCCCAGGGAAGCTTCTCGCCCGAGAGTGCGTGGAATCGCTTCGATTCGGGACACCTATCGTGGTGCCCAAGGGCACCGTAGGCGCCCTACATGCCGAGGCCGGCGGAGGACTCTGGTTCGGCGACGAGGCCGAACTGATCGGCTGCGTCGATGCTCTGTCAGAATCCGTCGATCCGCACGACGCTCGGGAGACAGGCGCAGGCGCACGCGGACTCGACGTATGGCGATCCCGACCGATTCATCGCGCGTGTAGCGTTCGCACTGGCCGCGGTGGGTCACCCCTCGACCGAGCAGGGTCGATCGTGATTAAGGCGAACCCACAATCGCGACTGGGTCCGATGCGATAATCTCGGCGGCTCGGTCACGAGTTGACCATCACCCTTAGTTACCACCCATGACACGTCGCGCCACCTCACTCCGCCGAATCTGGAAACGCGCAGATTCACCCATCCGGAGCGACTCAACGGTCGAGCGCCATGTGCGTCCTCGCTCGAAAGCGATCTTCGCCATCGTCGCAGTGATCGTCACCTTGACCACGCTGGTTGTCGTACTTCCGCCTTCTCGTACACAAGGTCTGGCGTCGGCAAGCACGACTCCAGAGGCGCAAATTCGTGCCGCGGAGTACTTCGGAGACGGCAACCCGTTCAACGTTTGGAACAGTGACCTCTCAGGTGCTCAAGCTGCGTTCCTCCAGATGAAGGCGGAGGGGTTCAACGCGGTGGCACTTGTCGTTCCTTGGGGAGAATTCCAGACTGGGGTCACTCCACCTCGCTACAACTCGGGTGCCTTCGAGCGCCTTCGCGACCTCGTGGCAGTCGCAGCGAAAGTCCATCTGCAGGTTATCCTGCGCCTGAGTTATCAATTCGATGTCGATCCCAATGATCAGCTAGCTTTCAGCCGCTTCGAGTCGGTTTTCGCCGGCGGCGCAGTGTATGCCGCGTGGCTCGAGTACATCAGCCGAGTCCATCAGGCTGTCGCGGGGTTCCATAATGTGGACGAATTGCCTACCTGGCCTGGGAGGACTTTTGGCTCCCCGTAGGGTTGGCTCAGGGTGCATCGAGCACGGCGGCTCGCCTTCAACTGGCCACGGTCAGCGGATTTCGATCGTGGCTCCGGTCCACCCACTCGCTGGCCAAGATCTCCAAACTCTACGGCACCGTGTTCCGAAGCTGGCACGAAGTCCCGACGCCTAGCTTTTCCGCACCGGCCTTCAGTCTCATGTACCAGTTCGACGATTGGTACCTTGTCCATCGGCTCTACGATCCAGCCGCAGCCAGGTTCCCAGGACTGAATCTTGAGGCCCGTGTCGACATTGACCCGGTGTACGACGGGTCAACCGTGATCGGCTCGTATTCGCATGCGGACACCTTCAAGCTCCCTAAAACGTCCTTCATCGGCATGTACTACTCCCCATACATGGGAGATTCCTCGTCGAGCCTTACCGAGACCGCGTCTCAGGCGACGGCTGGCCTTCAGAGCACGCTTGCAAGTATGCACCGTGCTCAGGCGGTCGATCGCTCTTCATCTTCGAATTCGAGATCACGAGTAATAGCCCGGCGGTGACATCGGATCCCGAGTTGTCAGCTGCACAGATCCCGGTGTTCATTGAGCAGAGCGAATCACTCCTCCGTGCTTATGCCTCGGGCTATGCCCTTTGGACCTATCACGACTACAACCTCAGCCCCATCTACAACCCTTCCTTCGTCCTTGGAGCCGCCGGCTGGTCCATGGCCGGGGGAGCGCGTGTGCAAGACAGTGTGAGCATCGGGAGCTCTGCGAGCCTGGTGCCGGGATCGACCATCAGCCAGTCGTTCCCAGTCGGAGATTCTCAGCCCTGCGAGTTCGGCCCGCGACCTGGTCGTGAAGCTCGACCGCCACATCGACGTCCCCGGGCGCGACGCTGGCGATCACCGCAGGCAGCGCGCCGGCGCATGTGATCGCCATTGATGACGACGGGAGTCCACACAGCTACCAGGTGGACATCCCGCTGTCGGACGTAATCTCGGCGCCCGAAACGTCAATTTGACGCTCACCACTACGGCAAACGTGGCCGTCACCGACGTGCAGGCGTTTGCGTTTACCCAGGTCGGCGACGTCTACACCACCGGCGGAAGCCCCGGGGTTGCCGCCGCGCCGCTGCGAGCGCTGAACCAAGAACTGGCCTCCGGCTAGTCCTCCGATACCCAACGCGAGGGACTGGGCGTCTTGGAGGTTCCCGGTGGGCAGCCGTGGCAGGTCCTGCATGTCGTCGAGATTGCTGGTCCTGGAATAGCCTTGTGACGTGGCTGGAAACACTCAGGGACTGGGTCGTCACCCCGTGAATGCCGATCCGGCAATCGGGGTGGCATGGGCGCCGTCCTATGAGCACTTTCATCAGTACCTGTTTGCCGGGTCGTTGGTCGCCGGGCGGCGGGTCCTCGCCGTCGAGCACGTCCGGGGCGATGATGCCCTGTTGCTGGCCGCCAGAGCCGACGAGGTCGTCGTGGTGACTGGCGGGTCGGCCGCCCCAAAGGTCGCGATGACGCCGCACAACGTGACCTTCCTTCATGGTGACCTGCTCCACTTGAGCGAGAGTGCGACCGGCCGCTTCGACGTAGTGACGTGCTTCGACGCTCCCGGCAGCCCCTCTGATCTGTCCAAGTTGCTCGGCGAGACCGCTCGGGTGCTCGTCCCCGGCGGGATCCTCTTCGTCTCCAGCCAGACCCTGTCTGCCGAAGAGCTGACCACGGTGGTGGCCGAACGATTCCCGCACCACTGCCTGTGGGGTCAGATCCCCGCGATCGGCTCGTTACTCACTCAGCTCGGCTCCGATGCCACTCACGCCGAGGTTGAAAGAGTCGTCCGCGAGGAAGTGCGATGGCGAACTGGAGTCAAGGTCGACGCCGACAAATACTTCGCGTCTTCCCTCCAGCCCCTCCCCCCACTCCCGTCGTACGCTGCCCTCGTTGACGCGAGCCACGAGCTGTTGCACGATTTGGAGAGGCAGTGCTTCGAAGCAATCGAGAGCGGCGAGAGCCTCCGGCGCCGATACGACGATGCCCTGGCCGCGCTCCGGGGGAGCAGAGAGCCAACGGGCGCCGCGAGGCGACGGCGGCAGTTGGCCGAAAGAGAGGCGAGGAGCGATGGCCGACGCCGAACTTTGGCGAGCACACCGCTCCGAGCTCGAGCGTTCGTTTTGGCCACACACGCTAAGGAAACTCCAAACTGTCACGGACCGACTTCATGGGTCCCGACGACGTGGTGCTCTACGACCATTTGCGCAAGGACTTCGTCGGATCGCACGCCGTCCCCGGGCTGCCCCTCAAGGTTCACCTCTCGCTTCTGAGGCAATGGCAACGCCGACGGTACCAACCGTACCGATGGCGCTCGAACCTGAGGCGAGCATCATTATCCCCGTTCACAACCAATGGACCCTGACGGCTGCTTGTCTTCGTTCGGTGGCGACTGACTTCTCGGCCGTAGGGTTCGAGGTCATCGTCGTCGATGATGCGTCCGCGGACGACACTGCTGAGCAACTTCGGCAAGTCACTGGCGTCAACGTCATTCGACTAGAGGACAACCAGGGGTTCGTTGGCGCCGTCAATGCCGGCATCGCCGTAGCTCGTGGCCGATTCGTGGTTCTGCTCAACAACGACACCATCGTTCACGCAGGTTGGCTCGACTGCGCTCGTAGATACCGCCGAATCAGACCCCAACATTGGAGTGGTCGGGGCCAAGCTCGTCTACCCGGACGGTCGACTTCAAGAAGCAGGTGGTGTCATCTGGAGCGATGCTTCCGGCCATAACTACGGTCGAGACCAGGACCCTGCCGACCCGGCCTACTGGGTCGTTCGGGACGTTGACTACTGTTCCGGCGCTTGCCTACTGGTGCGCCGAGAGCTACTGACCACGGTCGGGGGCCTTAACCACGCTTTTCTCCCCGCATATTACGAGGACACCGATCTCTGCTTCGCCGCTCGTGAACACGGTTATCGGGTCGTTTATCAGCCATCGGCGGTGGTCACTCACCTCGAGGGAGCCACCAACGGCACCGATGTAACGGCGGGCATCAAGCGTTACCAAGTAGTCAACCAGCGTCTCTTTCACCGAGAAGTGGGCTCAGGCACTTGAGCTACAGGCGGACCCGGCGACCGGCGCACCACGCCTCTCGGAGCTGAGGGCGAACCCCCGTCGGGCGAGCACTTGTGATCGACCACCAGATTCCGATGCCCGATCACGATTCGGGCTGGTGTGGAATGCACGAGCTCACCCTCCTCCTGCGGGATCTGGGCTTCGGCGTGACCTTCGTACCCCAGAACGGCGTCGTAATCCCCCGATACCGCGACACTCTGACCTCGCAGGGAATAGAGGTGCTGATAATTCCATCTCGACCTCGATCCGTATCTGCATCAAGTAGCCAGCGAGCTCAAGATCGTCTGTGCTGTCACGCCCAACGGTGGCTTGGGCAAATCTGCCGATGATCCGGACCTTGGCACCAGAAGCTACCGTCGTCTACGACACCGTGGACCTCCACTTCGTAAACGAGCGGCGGCGAGCAGTCATCGAGGACGACAGAGGTGCCTCGCATAGCGCCGCCTTCCATCACGACCTTGAGTTGACCTTGGCGCGCATGACCGACCAGACATGGGTCGTCTGGCCTGTCAGAGCAACAGGCGCTCTGGGTTGAGTAACCGAACTCCCGCGTCGCAGTAGTGCCTAATATCCACCGCGACGAACCCCCCGGACAGGCCTTCGAACACCGAGAGGGTCTCTTGTTCGTAGGAGGTTACGCACATCAGCCCAATCGAGACGCCGCCCAATGGCTGGTCGAGGAAATCCTTCCACTGGTTCGGCGTGAAATCCCGAAGAAATCCCGCTCTACCTGGTGGGGAGCCATCCAACCGATGAGATCCGGGCGTTGAGCGGAGAGGGCGTCACCGTGCTGGGTTGGGTGCCAACCCTCGATGAGGTCTACCAGCGGGTTCGTCTCTTTGTCGCTCCCTTGCGGTACGGGGCTGGCATGAAGGGCAAGGTTGGCGAGGCCCTGCCCATGGGTTGCCCGTGGTCACGACCCCGATAGGTGCCTTAGGTATCGGCCTGCGGCACGGGGATGACGTCTTGATTGCCGAAGATGCCGAGGGGCTGGCACGCTCGATCATCGACGCCTACGAAGAGAATCCCAAGATGTGGAACCGTCTCTCGACACAAGGTCGAGAGTCCATCTCGTTGCGGTACTCGCCTTCGAGCGTCCGGTACCGCGGCTCGCAGACACCCTTGCTGAGCTGGGCGTTCGTGACATCGTTCTCTGATCGGTCCGATTCCCCGGGCGACTTTGCCACCCCGGGTGGCTCGTGCGCTACCCCTATTGAAATACCTAGCTCACTGGCCCCTCCTACTCTACGATGGGGTCACCGAGCATGTTCCGGAACCGTGAACTCCGCTTTGCGAGCAAGTGAGCATCCTTCGGCTCGGTCAGCGCAACCATGGAGGTGGTCTAACCCCGATGCCATTTACGAACGATGTCGTGGTTGTCGGCGGTTGCGGCCACGTGGGCCTACCACTGGGCTTGGCATTCGCCGAACGTGGTCTCCAGGTGTCGCTGCTTGATGTGAGGCAAGAAGTCGTCGAACAAGTGATGGCCGGCGAGATGCCCTTCACCGAGGACGGCGCCGATTCAGTGCTCAAGGCAGTGGTCGGTACCCGCCTCATAGCGACGACCGATAAAACGACAGTGAGCACTGCGGAGCATGTTGTTGTCGTGGTCGGAACCCCGGTCGATGAGCATCTCAATCCCGACCCCACCGTTGTGTCAAACCCGGTGGACGAGTTGAGTCCCTACCTCCGCGATGGACAGTTGCTCGTGCTTAGGTCCACCGTGTACCCCGGCACCGACCGCGCTGATCGAGAAGGCGTTAGAGGCGGTCGACAAAGACGTCGACGTCGTCTTTTGTCCCGAACGCATCACAGAGGGAAAGGCGATGACTGAGCTCTACGAGCTTCCCCAAATAGTCTCGGCACGCAACGACCAGGTGTTCGAACGGGCCGAGAAGCTGTTCCGCAACCTCACCTCGCAAATGGTACGGATGCAACCGGAGGAGGCAGAACTGGCAAAGTTATTCACGAACACCTGGCGGTATATCAAGTTTGCAACGGCTAATCAGCTTTTCATGATGGCCAACGACTTCGGCCTCGACTACGAACGCATTCGGCGAGGACTGACACTTGACTATCCCCGAGCGGCGGACCTTCCTCAAGCGGGCTTCGCTGCCGGGCCCTGCCTCTTGAAAGATACCATGCAGTTGGCCGCCTTCAACAACAACAATTTTCTGCTGGGCCACGCAGCAATGCTGGTAAATGAGGGTCTGCCGTTGTACTTCGTGTTAGCGACTCGAATCGAAGTACCCGCTTCACGACATGACGGTGGGAAATTGTCGGCATGGCATTCAAAGGCAACTCGGACGATGTCCGCTCGAGCCTGAGCTACAAGCTCAAACGCATTCTTCGTTTCAAGGCCGGACAAGTACTGTGCCATGACCCCTACGTGAAGAACGATTCTGACCTCTCAGATCTTGATGCCGTTCTCACGCAATCGGACATTCTGATACTGGGAGCTCCCCACGACACGTCTCGCGGGATCGGGAGTGGAGCTCGGCCATTGATTGACATATGGAGCATGTCCGATTCGGGCATCCTCCCATGAAGCCTCGCGTTTCGGTGGTCGTAACGGCGTACAACGAGGGCGAAGCAATCGTTGCTTTCCTCGACCGCCTACTGGAATCGATCCAGCTCCCATGCGAAGTGCTCGTCGTCTACGACACGCCTGATGACACCACTGCGAGTTGGGTGAAGAAGTTTCAACGCAAGGATGAGCCGCGTGGAACCAGTCTTGAATACCTACGGTCGTGGCCCCGCTCGTGCGATTCGCTTCGGCTTTGACGAACGGCGTCCACGGACGTCGTCGTTGTGACCATGGCGGACGGATGCGACAACCCGATGCCAGATCGATCCCCTGGTCCGGCTGGTCGAGCGGGGAGTGGTCATCGCTGTTCCCTCACGGTAAGTACGCGGGGGCAGGCAAATTGGTGGCCCGTTCTTGAAGTCTCTATTGTCCAAAGCAGCCGGTCGCACCCTTTTCCTCTTCGGCCACGTGGGCACCAGAGACGCCAGCGAATTCCTTTAAAGCCTACTCCACACGATTTGTTCGTGAAGTAGGAATCGAATCGGACAACGGGTTCGAAGTGGGGCTAAACTGGTGGCCAAGGCACGGCGACTACGCCTTCCCGTCGCCGAGCTCCCAACAATCTGGCTCGAGCGAACACAGGGTCGGTCAAACTTCAAACTTGGCAAATGGATTCCCTACTACTTGCGTTGGTATTTCTACGCCTTCGGTCCAAAATTGAGGCTGCAGAATGTTGCAAGTCAGCCCCTTGAAGCGGTGCTGCCTCAATAATCTATTCCGTCGCTCTCTAAGCAAAAGGAAGGGTATTTCGATTTCTATGTCACAAGTGCTGGTCAGTGGTTCGGCAGGATTCATCGGGGGTTACGTGGTTGAGGAACTCCTTAAACGTGGGCATCACGTCACGGGGATCGACAACCTGTTCAAAATCCGGTCCAGTCGCCAAGTCCTACGATGATCACCCCAGGTATACCTTCGTCGAAGGTGATTGCACGGACGTGGACCTCATGACGAAGCTCATCTGGGACTGCGATCATTTCATCGCTGGTGCAGCCATGATCGGAGGCATCTCCTATTTCCATGCATACGCCTATGACCTGCTAGCGACTAACGAACGCATTATTGCTGCATCATGTGACGCCGCAATTGAAGCCTACCGAAGCGGCCAGCTCCAAAAGGTCACTTACCTTTCGTCGTCCATGGTGTTCGAATCCACTGATTCCTGGCCGTCGTATGAGGGGCAGGAACGCGAGGTTCCTCCGCCGCTGTCCTCCTATGGATTCCAAAAGCTCGCCGTCGAGTACTTTGCTCACGCAGCCTATGACCAGTATGGACTCCCCTTCACCATCGTAAGACCGTTCAATTGTGTAGGAATCGGCGAGCGGCGAGCACTTGGTGACGTACAGGTACTTTCAGGCAACGTGCAACTTGCGATGAGTCACGTCGTGCCAGACCTCGTGCAAAAGGTGCTGAAGGGCCAGGACCCACTCCACATTCTTGGAGACGGGTCCCAGGTTCGTCACTACACCTACGGCGGAGACCTCGCCGTGGGCATTGTTACAGCGATGGAACACCCTGACGCGACTAACGGCGACTTCAACCTGTCGACCGCTACGTCGACCACAGTCCTCGAGCTCGCCGAGCTCATATGGACAAAGATCAAGCCTGGTGAGCCGTTCCGTTACGTCTCTGACACTCCATTCGACCATGACGTGGCAGGGGCGCGTCCTTCGACTGAGAAGACATCCCGCGTGCTCAGGTTCGAAGCGACGACCCGGCTCTGCAGATGCTGATCGGGTAATTCCTTGGATCAAACGAGCGGTCGAGGATGGCTCCATCTGAGTGCGATTAGGGAACAATGCCCGCCGGTGGCCGTCGGCATTGAGCGGATGAACCCGGGGGCCGTTGCTTTCAGCGGACTCGGGCAGGACAAATCGTCACTCCGGTTATGCAGACGCCAGCGGTCCGGCGGTACCGTCCACCCCACCGACGACATCGCAGTCGTCAGAAAATGGGTCATGAGGGTGCCGCTCGCCTTCAGGAATCGGACGGTCGCCGTTCCGGGCCAATCACTCCGCGCGCCCAGTCTTCGCCAGCTCGGAGAGGGACGAATCGTAGTACTCTGACGGGCCCCGCCCGGGTACCCGTACTTGATGTCGCCGTTCCGGGAGGTAGTTGTAATCGTTGGGTTGCGAACCGAATCGGGCAATAGTAACACCACCTGGCTGCGCCGCGTCCGACCTCGATGGACGACCGGCGCCCCGCCGTCAAGCAGTTGTTGCCGACCAAATGAGGGTGTCAGCTTCCCGTGGGCGAAACGTTCGGAGTGGCAGTTCGAGCTTCTGGCTGTTGACGTGGAGCAATCGGTTCCATTCGTCGTGCTGATCGGTGCCGTCGCGCCCCGGGTCCCACGACTTGTACGCACCGCTGAAGGAGTACTCCGGCAGGCGGTGGCTGCCCTCGTAGTACTGCAGCTCACCCGAATCCTTTTGGATGTCCTCGAGCGCCGTCCAGGAAGCGAGCAGCTGCATCGGTGAGCTCACCACGACGTATGCGGTGTCCTGATGGATGCCCTGCTCGCTGCCACACTCGAACGTGAGGCTCTGGAACAGAAGGGGTTCGGCGTCGAAGATCATGCTGATGAAGCGCACGATGGTCGGAGCGAGGAGCACCTTCAACGCCACGGGCCGCGCAGCGAAGATGTCGACGAGTCTCATGCGATCTGGCGCGATGTCGGGCGAAGGCGGTCTCGTTTGGTGCTCGCCGGGTAGCTGCATCAGCACGTCCTCGGCACCCTCGGACCATGCTCGCGCGATTTCGTTCGCCAACGCGTCACACTCGGCGCTCGGCACGGCCCCCTCGAGCACCACGTAGCCGTTCGCGATCCAGTCCTGGATCAGCCGCTTCTCGTCATTCGAGACGTGGCCCTGCGCATGCCGCCGCTCGAGCTCATCGACCGCGTCGTGACGGTCAGGCCACAGCCCACCGAATCGGCTTCGATAGCCGCTTTCGCCGAATGCCAATGGTCCTCCTCCGGTTCTCCGAACAGACGATCGAGGACCACCTCGACAAGGTCTCCCGCCCCGCGGCGGCCCACCGCGTCTGTGTCGCTACTGTACTGGGGCGAGAGAGGACCATCAATGATCGGTCGGACGCGTGCCTCTCCCTGGCTCGAACGATCCGTGCTGACCACCCGCGAACACTGGTTTCCTGGCCCCGAGTGTCGTGTCGCCGTCGTTACGGCGGACCGCATCGTCCGAAGGACAATCCATGCGAGTGGGGTTCGCTTCTTCGCGGCGGCGCGGTCCGTCGTCAGGTCGGGACGGCCACCAGCTTGACACCACTGATCAGCAGGGAGCTTAACGGGAGGTGACGGGCTCTCTCGGGGACTCGGAGCTCTTCGACGTACGCGTCCACCCTGGTGACGCCCCAATGCGCGGCGAGCAGCGCGCGCTGGAGGTCGTCGAGGGAGATGCCGTTGAGCTCCGCGTAGTCGGTGATCTTCATCTCTGCCCAGAAATCGGGCAGGTCGTCGCGCGGGTGGGACCGGATGTGCTCGGCGATCTCAATCGACGACATCCGGTGCTGGACGAAGCCCTCGGGGAACCAGTCGTCGAGGTGCGAGCCGGCGCGGGTGGCGAAGAACGGCCAGAGTTGGAGGAACAAGAACCCGTCCGGTTTGACGATCCGCCGCATCTCGGTGGCCACCCGGACGGGGTCGGCGATATGCTCGAACGCCGACCACGTCACGATGGCGTCGAAGGCGGCGTCCGGAGCGGGAATGGTCGCCGCCGAGCAGGTGCAAAACTCGAGATTCGCGGGCAGGGCATCCGCCGCCCTGGCTTCCTTCGCCAGCTCCGCGAGGCGGACCTCGTCCACCGCTGAGATGTCGTACCCAACGATCCGCCGCGCTCGGGCACCGGTGGGCCAGGCCGAGGTCGATGATGCCGTCGCCACAACCGATGTCGGCCACAGCCCGACCATCGAAGGACAGCCCTTCCGCCCCAATGAATTCGACGATCTCCCTCGCCGCCTTCTCATAGTGGCTCTCGAACCAATCCGAATCGCCGCTCATTGCCTCAGGAAACCCCTCGGTGTGATGTCCCGAGCGTCGGCGAGGCGCGACTGACGCAACGACCCGACGATCCGCTCAGCAGACTGCCGCTCCGAGTGTAGCGCCGCGGCTCGGCCAATTCGTCGCTCTGGTGGCTGGCTCGAGCTGGTCGATCGCGGCAGCCCCAGGGAATACCTCACGCGATGGTCGGAAGAGAAGAAGAGTCATGAGCCACGTCGATCGATCCGCCGGGCTCGGCACGTTGCGAGTCCTGACCTCGCCCGCTAGCGGAGCACGCCATCAATGCGTCCCGTGCTGCCCTCGCCAGCTGGAGGCATCGCATCGAGCGACGCTTCGGGTCGTCCACCGGACTGGCGATCGCGCAGGATTCCTCTCGTCGGGCGATGGTAGCGAACCCGGCGATCGCCAGCACCAACACGGGCAGCATTGCCCAGTCGGTACGCACGACGAAGCCGGGCTGCACCGGATGAAAACCGAGGCCCCACGTCCATTCGACGACGAAGAACGCGGAAGCTTGCGATGAGCACGGCGGCGGCAGCGGGTCTCGGCAGATAGCTGGTGCAGAGGGCAGCCAGCGCGATCACCAGGACAAGGACGGCGTAAGGCCCGATGTAGATCAACGTGGAGTCGAAATCTCTGCCCGCCGAACAAGAGAAGCACCCATATGACGACAGACGCCACCACGAACCAGAAGAGCGGGAGCGCGGGGCGCAGCGATATACGCGCTCGCCGGGAGAAAAGAGCGAATAGGCCAAACAGGAGCGGGCCCGAGGCGAGCACGATCGAGTTGATGCTCGCCGTACGTGCAACGCCGAAAAAGCCGTGCCACTCCGGGGTGGCGGTAAACGACCTCCAGGTAGAGGGGTCGCCGAGCAGCATCTTCACGTTGTAGATCTTGTCGAGCACAAGCGTGCGCCAGGGGTCCTGCGCGTACTGGTGCACGAGGTCGTGGAGAAACGAGTTGTGGTCCGGGGCGATGATGCCGGCCAGCTCCCACTTAAGGAGGCGGTTTCCTGGGGGGTCGATGAAGCGCTGATAGAGGGTCCACGGCGCGTAGATAACCGCTGCCACTCCCACCGCCGCGGCGGCTTGCCACAGCCGTGGACGGAGCCGCCAGGCGAAGCCGACGAGCACGATGATCGAGAACGCGATGCTGCCGTGGGCGACCAGGGCCAGCGTCGCGACGGCCGCTGCGAGCACCAGGGAACCACCGTCGAGGAGCACGGCCAGTGCCGCGAGGGCCAGCGCGCCGGCCAACATCTTCGGCCAGACGTACACCGTGTTGATGAAGATCGCCCCGGTGAGCGCCGTTGCCACGATGACAAGGATCAGGCGGGGGGCGCGAACGCCCCGAGAGACGAGCAGCACGAACAGCGCCGGCACCCAGGTCGCCTGGAGGACGATACCGAAGAATGCGTAGGCGAAGTCAGTCCGTCCGACGAACGGCAGCACCATCAGCAGCAAGGCCGTCTGGAGCGGCGGACGGTCGCTCGTATGCCAGTCGGCGGCGAGCGGGATATGGAGGGGTACGTGGGCCGCTACCCGCTCGGCGAATAGCAAGGGGAAGTAGCTGTCGGGCGCCAGCCAGTAGCGGAACGCTAAAGCGCTGGTCGGGCTCGCGTAGTACAGCTTGGGGGTGAAGCGAGTCCCGCCCAGGCCACCCCCGAGGTAGGCGAAGCCAGCGAAGCCGAGCGCCAGCAGCACGCCCAGGAGCAGTGCGTGGGCAAGCTCTGGATCGTCGAACAGCGCGGTGGGCCGGACCGCGGCAATGACCACGGTGCTCACGGCGAGCAGCGCGATTGAGAGGATGCGCCCGAAGCTCGGTGAGGCGACCCACGCCCAGAAGACGACGAGGGCCGAGACGCCCGAGCCCAAAGCCAATACGCTGAATCGAACCGACAGGTGGCGGGGTCGCCCCGCCAAGCTGAGCGCGGCGACACCGGGCAGCACCACGAGGACTGACATGCCGCAGACGGTGGCCACGACCGCGGCGAAGCGGACGAAGGGGTTTCCGAGCGTCGTGTGGGTGCCGCACCAAGTGGCCACCGCTGCTGCCGTGGCCAGGAGCGGCCAGAGTGGGCGGACGCGTGGCGACCGGAGCGAGGATGCCATTACGGGATAATGCCACGCCCGCCCGGATGAGTTGAGGGATCCGGCGTACGCGCCTCGCTGCTCGCGTGCGCGAACTCTAAAAGGGCACCGCGGTCAGCTTCATTCCACTGATGGCAAGGTTGGAAAGTGGCGGCTGAGCTGCACTCTTGCAGTGCAAGTCTGGCTTGCCAGAGGGTTTCGTGGAACTCGTCGAGTGTGATCCGATTGATGGGGACTGGCGAGCCGTAATGCCGCTCGACAGATGAGCGAACTTCGGACGAGTCCAACCGTGGTCACCGTGCTCGGAATCGTAGAAGGGGGGTTGTCTCATTCCATCTCATTTTTACGCGTCCTCCTTCACGCCAATCACGAGGAACTGCTTTCCGAGGAGTCGCTGCGCGAGGCCGATCCGAAGGTAGGCGGAGGTGAGCGCGGGCCAGGCTGGAAGTCTGCTCCGAAATGACCACGGCAAATAGCGAGGAATGACTGTTCTCACTGAGAATCCAGCAGCGTACAGATGCTCTTCGACCGACACGTGGGTCAGGATGAGAGAATGGTCTGCACAATCGAAATACTCGCGCGCGCAGTACTTGAAGTTCGGACCCATCACCGCTATCCGGCCACTGGGTTTCATGGTCTGATTCATCTGGCATAGGAAGCGCGCGACCGCGTTCGGGTCGGGGAGATGTTCCAAGAAATTCGACACAAATACTCCGTCGAAATGGGCCTCCGGTAGTTCTGCATCCATGACATCAGAAACGATGACCTTGACATCCTCGCCGACTTCGAGCTCGGGATTCACTCGGTCGATCATCCACCGTTCCGGGGCCTGAATGGCACGGATAAACTCCCCACGACCTCCCGCAGGGTCGAGTACCGAAGTCGGATTCGCCATACGAGCAGCGATATCGTTTGCAATCACGTTCCACACCGCTTGGCGGGCCACCTGGTCCACATCTCGGAACCGAAAGCGATAAAGCCGTTCGTAATCAATCATCAAAGTCTCCATCGGCGTCAGAACCAAGCTCGCCTAGTCCCTTCTGGACCATACTGGCACCTTTTGCTTGCACGGTATCCCCTGACCCTCCCTCCTCAACGACCACATTGAAGGGAGGAAAGCGATCCGCCCGATTCACTCTCGAGATGAATTCTCCAAAGTATCTGAGGGCGCCTGGGGCCAGTCCATTGGATGTGTGTCACCTGGGCGGCCGGAATCCTCCCTATCGTCAGGAACGTGTCCGCGTACGACTCTCACTGACACTGAAACGTTGGCCCCCGGTAGGAGAGTCAGGCCGTTCGGGGGGAGTAGGAGGGTCGCTTGCTTGGCTCCGTCACTCGGCAGGCATGCCTTCCAGTCCACGATTTGAGTTGATGAAACGGGCACCACCGACATAGGAAGTCCCGCGAGGATGGGTTGGTTGACCAGTGACCGATTCGCTGCGTCCAGAGAATTGAACAGGTTTGGCGGCGTCGCCGGTGATCCATAGGCCCGGACCGTGGCAAGGTACGGACCGGCCTGAATCTGAGGAACCAATGAAGGCGAGGGTACAAAGCCGGGCGCGGTATACGGTCCCCTTCGAGCTGTACGGCACCCAGAACGGATCGCACGTTCGAGGACCAGCTCGCGAGGAATGTTTGACCTGATCGCAAGCTGGACGAGTTCGACCAAATGGCGAAGCCGGCAAGGATCACGAGTCCCGCCATGGCCCCGTTCAACGCAACACGGGTCGGGCGCCCGTGTGCAGGGCGTGACCCGACATGCCGGGCGACGACCGTGGGTAAGAGCGCAAAGGTTTCGGCGGTCGTGAGCAGAGCGAGGGCAGCTCCAGGGTAGAAGTAGCGGCTGGGAAGCGGCAACTGGACATTCCGGGCCAGAAGCGTCATGCCCCAAAACGTCAGTAGCCCCATAACGAGGCCCACGAGGCGAGCTGCCTGCTGCCGCTCTGTGACCGCGACCGCGACCGCGAGCACCGAGATGACAATGGAAAATATTGCCCGCATGGATGTGCCCCTCCCCAAAGGGCACCAAACGTCGCGGCGGCCGCTTGGCTCAAGAAGTGGCCCGTGGTTCCCACCGATGGAATGGTTGTCGCTCCTGGGGTCCGGTCCTCGATGACATACCAAATGACGAACCCGACCAGGGGTACGACCGGGGCCCACAGCTGCCTCCAGCGCCGTTTGATAGCGGTCTCCACAATCAACGCGACGCTGAACGCTACGCCTAGGGCACAGCAGCAGACGGCCACCAGGAGACAAAGAGCTACGGCAATATCTGAATACCTGCTGTTGCGGGGGGAGAGGTAGAGCGCCGTGAGACCGCCTGCAACGCTCCCGAGGAAGCAGACCTGGAACGGCCACAACAGGTCCTGCCACGCCGGACCGAGAAGCATCAGGATCGCGGCTCCGCTAGCGGCCAGGATAGGGTGCACGTTGCGACGTAACAACAAAAAAAGCAGGACTCCGCAAAGCACGTCTAGAGAGGTGAGTAGCAAGCGGTAAGGCCAATAGTGGTGTAGCCCGACGGTGAGTAGTAGGAGGCGATACACCGCGAAGGACATGATGACTGGCTGACCGTTGTGCGGCAACACCAAGTCGTGCCAAAAGCTTTGGCCCCCTGTATTGATGAAATTTCAATCATCGTAGTAGAACGTCAAACCGCGCCCCAGAGCCATAAGCCAGATCGTGGTGAAGATCGTGGCGCCTCCAAAGATGGCGTATCCACCCATGGCTCTCATATTTGGGCGGCTTAAGGGAAGCGCCACGGGCATCAGCCCGGTCTCATCAATGGGTTCGGAGTCGTCTGCCGTAGGATGCTGAAGGGAGCTCATGGACTCCGTAGTCCAGCTTAGGAAGCTCGGTGGAGCACAAGCCGCACGTGCCCGTTGTCGCCGGCGGAGCGGCAGTGAGCTATCACGTCCTTGACCTCGCAGTGGCCGATTCCCCAATCGTCATGCACCGCGATTTCAAGACCCATCTGCGCGTAACAATCGATCGCCGATTGCGGATCGACGCCCCGAGCGCTTATAGATGCCGGCCGAAAATCGACGACGAGGACGATCCCTGGGGAGTTAAGGATTATGCCTTGCATGCCTGCAACGATGTTGCTCTCCCGACCCGTGGATTCGTTCCTAACTACGTCGAAGGATTCCCCGTGAAAAAGTCGGCTCTGGTGCGTACCATCGGCACGATCGATCCCGTGCCGAAATTTGCTCCGCCGTCGTATCCCTCGAGCCTCCCCGCCGCTTGGGACCGGGCGACATGGCTGTCATGCGCTGTTCCGTGCCCAGTGCGACGTTCCACGTTCTGGAACGGACGCCATTGGCCCACTAAATTTGCGCGGAGAAGACCATGCAGCGTTGGATCCGGCTCTACTGCCTCGATCCGAATATCCGGGGCGCACTGAGCGACGACCAAGGAAAAATATCCGTAGTCGGCCCCTACGTCGAGGAATATGCAGCCGGCACGGACCAAGGAACCCAGCAGATCGATGGTTGCTTGTTGCCAATTGCCATTATTGTGGACGTAGTGCCTGATTTCCGCATCGTCGGCCATCACCCAAAGCGGACCGACTTGGCTAGTGATCTCCTCAAACGGGCCGCCGTGCAGCGCCAGATTCTGGAACTCGAGGTTCGATGCTGAGAGTGCTGTCGCGCGACCTAGCGCCCGGACAGCCATACTGCGAAGGGACTGCACCCTGCTAGTGCGCCGAGGTCAGAAGACACGTTCACGGTATGCGGGCCGACGTACGGGAATCCCGCCTGGATGGTCGATCGCGCTGGTCAGGTCCTGCGCATTGGTTCCGCGATCGTGGATGCGGATTTCGAAGGGCGGCGAGCCCACCAAATCCTGCAGGGTCTGCAGCACTCCTTCAATGACCAATCTCGAAGGTCGCCTCGAATCCAAGGTACGAGCCCCTAACTCTGAGGTTTTCGCCTTCGGGAGCAATCACGAACCGCACCGAGTGCTCGTCTCCTGGACGTGCGGACAACCACCCGACGTCGAGTCGGTAGCCGCGGTCTCTTGCCCTTCCAAGGACCATGGCTCGGAGCCCGCTGTTTTCCAGTTCACCCGGGAACAGAAGACGCCCAGTACGCACCGATCTGCGCGCCATAGAGGGGATAACGCGCGTCGATGATGGCCTGATGCGCGTGCGCAAGATCACCTGCCCCGCCCACGAGGCCCTCCACCTTGTTCACGCCGCTTCCGGCATGGTAAACGAAGCATGAGGGAGCCAGAACGGACCGATAACCAAGCCCGTGGCTTCGCAGGCACCAGTCTATTTCCGAGTAACCCCGACCGAATACCGGGTCCATGAGCCCGACGTCAGCAATCGCTGCAGTAGGGATGGCCATGGCAAATCCCACTGCAGACGGAATGACAAACGTCTGGCCTGAGAACTCCGCCTCCAGCCTTCGCGAAAATCCAATCGACCTGCTCCTGGGATTGCCCGACGAGAATCCCGGTGCATAGTTGTCCAACGAGTAGATGCTCACGCTGTTTGACCAGGCCGTAGCGGAGGAGACGGCGTGGTCGCCCAGCAAGGGGTCGACGAGCGCTGAGACAAGGTTGGTTGGAACGACGGTGTCGGAATTCAACAGAATGACCGCGTCATAGCTCAAATCCATTGTGTGGAGGAGGCCAAGATTCATGTTGCGAGGAATGCCAAGATTTCGTGGTGTCCGGTAGTAGCCAAAGCCAAGGTCGGCCGCCAGTGCGCTACAGCGCTCACTCCACCCTGGCGCGGGACTTGCATCATCCAGGATCAGGACATCGACCTGATGTGGGCCGTCGAGCCTCGACAGGGAGGAGAGACATGGTCGGACGAGTTCTTCGCCGTTATACACGAGAAGAGCGACCAACACCCCCCACCGACTCGGCTTAGACGCCGAGAGCATTCCGCAGTGACCAATTCCGCCGGGCAAGTCGATACGCTGGAGACGCTTGCACGCGCTCTTGCTCGGCCTTGTACTGAGAATACTCGATACGGAGGCCCTCCGAACTCTCCTCGCAAGGAAACCTATCGTCGCCGAGCGTCCACAAGACGCTCGGTGAGGTCGATCACTTGTGCCGTCGCTGCCTCTGTGTCGATGAGCGCCTGGATGAGCGAGACCCGGTCGAGGTCAGACACAAGCCGCTTTGCGGCATCCTGCGCCGAGTCAGCCGTACTGTCGGCGCCAGCGCTCTCAGTGACGCCGCCGATCTGACGTTCGATCGCCCCACCCGCGGTCGGAGTCAGCGACACGACCGACGGGGCCCCAGGGGCCACGTTGACCTCTTCAGTGTCAGGCACCGCGCCTCCTCCTCGGCCACCGCTGGGGTGTTACTCCCATCGGGCCGGCATCAACAGCACCCGGAAGTATAGGTTGATGAGGCGCTCGGCAGTGGACGACCACGTGTAGGCTCTGCCCGCCATCAGAGTGGACTCTACCTGGGCGTTCGCGAGCCCAGGGTCCGACAACAAGCGCTCGAGCGCATCGGCGAGAGACGATGGTGACCAGTCCGCGGCGGTGACCGGCAGGTCCGGGGCCAACTCCCGCAGGGGGCCGAATCCGACGAACACGGTTGGAGTACCGAACTTGGCGGCTTCGTAGGGGACGAACCCGAACCCCTCGGCCGCCGACGGGTAGAGAACGGCTGACGGTTTTGAAGAGCCAGTTGCGTTCGGCTGATGGAACCTCAGGCAACACGAACACCTGACCTTGTGTTCCCGGTACGCGCTGGACCAATGACGCGAACGCCTCTGCCACCGGGAGGACCCGTGCGGAACGGCCGGTCCCACGATCACCAACGCTTGTGTCCAACCACGACTCGACAGCTGATCCATCGCCAAGAGTGCCAATCCCGGTTTTTGTGCGAGTAATCAGTGCCTACGCAAAGAACGAACGGCTGGTCGATGAACCCCCTCGATAGCAATTGGGCGATTCGGCTCTTTCGTCTTCGGAAAGGTGCTCGGTGCCTAGCGGTAGGCTCCAAACGATCACGGTCAATGGGTAAGCGCTCCGACTCGACCTGACGCTTCACGTCCTCAGAGATACGGCGACAGCGTCAACCTCGGACACGCTGTTACGGACACCTTCGCGATACTCGAGCCACCGCACTTCGTCTCGTGATAGATGCCAATTCGGTACACGATCAGATCCAGTACTGAGACAATGACCCGATCGGCTAGCTGTCGCCACAATCGGGCCTGGAACCCAGGATTCGGATTCCCCATCCGATGCACAATGTCGCACCGCTCGAACTCCGAGAATCGACCAGGCGGCGCGACGGCGGTCTGAATCTTGGGGTGTTCCAGTACGGCCTTGGCGTACGGAGGCACCGGTCCGGCCATCATGACCAGGAGCTCTCGGACTTTCGGATTACGGGCAAGTGCGTCGACCGCCGACAACAGTGCCACCTGGGTTCCCATCTCATGAGGTCCTAGGTCGTAGCCATCAACGGCAACACGCAGGCCCCGCAGCTTGACCCGCGCAAGCCCATGAGCGATAGAGATCGGGGACGACGGAAGGTTGGCATCCGAGTGGAGAACCGCTAGATCGGCCGGATGACGTTGATAAAACCAGTGACGGTCTTTCGCTGGAGGTCATCGATGGGCCACTGGGATTCAGGCTGGGTGAGTCGACCACGATGGCGCACGACGTAGTTCGAATCGTCAAGGAGATGAACGAATCCGCGATTTCTTGCTCCGCGGAGAAGTCGGCGATTGCTGCGTTGAAACTCCGTTCAGGTCCACACGATAATTCGCGACCGCGCCAAGCGCAGATTCCGTGAGCACCACTGCGGGTCCCCCTGCCATCAGCAGCGGGACAGGCCCCATGGGCACTCCCTGCTCGCGCAGGCGACGGCTGACCGACGCGGCGTCGTGACCCTCGGGGGCGCGTCCTTCGGCTCGATTGCGGCTCGGGAAACTCAGGAATCCCGCGTCATTTGAGAAGTAGGAGACCCGTCGCGATCCGTACGTCCTCTCGCATCAGCGCAAGGCTGCTCGAAACCAGATACGGCGATGTGGTTACGGCGTCACCCAGTGCGAGCACGGCGCAGCCGAATCGTTCCCACGCTGCGTTGACGACTTCGGCAGGGTCATTTGCCAGGACGGTCCAGCATCCCCGATCCGCATACGTGGCCAAGGTCGATGGGGCAGGAGAGCCGACGAGCACCGGGATCCCCAGCAAGACCATCGATTGGACCGAGACCATCCGATCCTCGACCTCCGCCGGTGGAACGAAGAGCGCCGCCACCGCCACAACGCCATCCGCCGGCGTGCCTGTCGTCATCACCCGGCGATTGTAGTCGGGCCCAGGAGGCTAGCCGCTGAGGGCGACCCGAAGTAACGTGGCGGCCCTGTGCGCACGTGGACAATCCGAACAATCCGACCTGGTTCGAAGATCACTTCGAACGAGCCCCAACGGAGATCATGGAGTTCCTTGCTGGAGATGGGCTGTCGCTCGAAGGACAACAGCGTCGCGGACATCGGTACTGGTGACGGCATCCTCGCGGCCGGGCTCTGCACTCTGGCTCACCCTGATGTGTTGGTAGGCTACGACGTCGAGCCCGTTGACGTCGCCGACCTCAAGGGCGAGTTGGCTGCTCGGGGATTAGGCGATCTGCCACCCACCCTCCGATTCGACGTCTCATTTCCCGATCGAGTTCCAGCGGCAACCGGAGCCTTCGATTACGTCATCTCGTGGTCAGTTTTCGAACACGTGAGCGAACCACTGGCAATGGCAAGCGAAATCCGCAGGCTTCTCGCACCGGGCGGCTTAGCCATGATCCAGCTGTTCCCCTTTTACCTTTCCGAGCACGGCGATCATGGGTGGTCTCGACCCTCATTCGAGCATCTGCTCACGCACGAAGACGGTACCGAGCTGTACCTCAACAAGATTACTCTCGATCAACTCCACCAAACGCTTCGCTCGGCTGGGCTATGCACTTCCAAGGTGGAGCTCATCCACCACGGTTTCCATTTGCCCCCGGAGCTTGACACGCTTCGACTCTCGGATCTGGCGATCGGCGGGATCAAACTGTTGGCCGTCCCGGTGTAGCGTGCCCGCCCGCCAAGGAAATCGTGCGCGGGCCAAGGCGTGACAGGAGACGTTTGGTCGGAACGACCTCTGAGGCTCGTGCGCACCATCTTGGCGTTCCCTGGGCGACAACGACCCAAGCGGGGGCGCCCCGACATCAGCCCAACGCTCCGGACGATCAGTTCCTTGACGCCGTGGTTCCCGCCCGCCGCGATGGGGAACCTGAACACGACTCGTCCCTGGTGGCTGGCAGCACCCTGCCCGAAGTTCGATGTCCTGTGTGCGACCAGCAGACAACCATCGAAGGGTTCACTGACAACATCCGCGAGTCGGGCTACTGCGCCACATGCGGGTCGTGGACCCGCATCCGACAGCTCGCCACCGTCCTGATCGAGGCCGCCTCGGTCTTCGCCGAGAGCCCGGTGTCGAGCGTCGTTGGACTGGTGCAGCTCCGTGGCCTGCGCATCTACAACACCGAAGCTCACGGTTCGCTCCATGCCGCGCTGGTACCGGCAGGCGGGTACGTGGCGAGCGAATACTTCGGCGCCGAATGGCGGAGCGGTGAGCGCCACACCAGTGGCGTCTTGCACGAGGACCTGCAGGCCTTGTCCTTCTCGGACAACGCCTTCGACCTGGTCATCTCCTCGGACGTGCTCGAGCACGTGCCCGACCCGTATCGGGCCCACGGCGAGATCCTGCGGGTCCTGGCTCCGGGGGGCCACCACGTGTTCACGGTCCCCTACGTCGAAGGCGCCGCACTCGACGAGGTCCGAGCTCATCTGAGAGCTGACGGTACTGTCGAGCACCTCCTGCCTCCGCTCTATCACGACGACCCGGTGCGGCCAGAGGAGGGCGCTCTCGTCTACACGATCTTCGGGCTCGAGATGATCCCCCGGCTGGCCCGCCTGGGGTTCGAGACGGCCATCTACCGCCTCTACGACCCGAGTCGCGGGCTGGTGGGCCCTGGCGGTGTGGTCTTCGACGCCGTCAAGGCGCACCCCGCCGCACGGGCTGCTTCCGGGTCGGACGAGTCCTAGCGCGGCTCAGCCGAAGCGGTTAGGGGGCCTGCCAAACGGGGGTCAGCGGGGCCGGCATTCCCCACCAATAAGGCTCACCCCTCGCAATTCGCGACGCATTGGTCCAGGTCAGAACCCAGTGCACGAGGAAATTCGGCCATGGTCAGGTAGAATTGCCATGTGTCGGAGGAGGAAGTGGGCAGGGCGCTGAGCCTCGACGCCCTCGATGAGCTGGCTGACCGCTTGCGGGCAGCGATCGATCGGGACGATCGCGACGAGGTCGACTGCCTGGTCCGCAAGGTTCCCGAGGATGAGCTGCACAACGTGTGGCTCCGGGTGGTGCGCAGGCCTAACGAGTCGCGTGCGTCGTACCATCCGGACGCCAGCGCCGAGAGCGCCTGAGTCTCGGGGAGCGCGATCGGTCACCGAGCTGCTCTACGAAACTAGATGCTTGCCGGCAAGCATCTAGTTGGTACCATGGAAGGTGATGCGACAGACCACCTTCGCCAGCGCCGAACCTGACGCCGCGACCGCCCACACCGATGCCGGTACCGGGGACGCCGACCGACTTCGACGCTCCATCCGTCGCCTCGACCGCCGCCTGCGCCGCCGGGGTGGGGGCACCGACCTCTCGCCGAGCCAGTTCGAGGTGTTGACCACCATCGTGCGGCGCGGGCCGATCGGCCTCGGCGACCTTGCCGAGCTCGAGGGGCTCAACCCGACGATGCTGTCGCGGATCGCCAGCAAGCTCGAGGCGGCCGGGCTGGCCGGGCGGATGACCGACTCGCACGACGGTCGGGCGGTTCAGATGGTGGCGACCGAACCGGGTCTCGCCTTCTTCGAACAGGTCCGTCTCGAGCGCAACGAGATCCTGCGGGTCGCCCTGGCTGAGCTGAGCCCGGGCCAGCAATCCGCGCTGCTCGCTGCGATGCCGGCGCTCGAGGCGCTCGCCGAGGCACTGGGAGATCACCCGCAGTGAGGCTGCCCCGCATGGGTGGCACCTTCTCTGCTCTCGCCATTCCGAATTACCGGCGGTACTTCATCGGCCAGACGATCTCGCTCGTCGGCACCTGGATGCAGACCACGGCCCAGTCCTGGCTCGTCCTCACCTTGACCGGGTCGGCCAAGGATCTCGGGTTGGTCGTCGCCCTCCAGACGCTGCCGGTACTCCT
This sequence comes from uncultured Acidimicrobiaceae bacterium, assembly GCA_963794215.1. Classification (GTDB taxonomy): domain Bacteria; phylum Actinomycetota; class Acidimicrobiia; order Acidimicrobiales; family RAAP-2; genus DATKRB01. Next base: position 530,949 of record CAWCCQ010000002.1, read on the forward strand.
GTTGGGTCCCTACGCGGGTGTGATCGCCGACCGGGTCGACAAGCGGCGCCTGATGGTGGTGCTTCAAGCGGCCATGGGCGTCCAGGCCGCGGTGCTCGGCGCTCTCACGCTGACCCACCACGCGTCGTTCCTCGTCGTCTGCATCCTGGCCGTCGTCCTCGGGCTCAACAACTGCTTCGAGAACCCCTCGCGCCAGGCCTTCGTCCTCGAGATGGTGGGCCCGGCCGATCTGCGCAACGCCGTCAGCCTCAACTCGACCATCGTGAACGCCGCCCGCGCCGTCGGGCCAGCGATCGCCGGGGTGCTCATCGCCACCGTGGGCACCGGGTGGTGCTTCGTGCTCAATGCCTTCAGCTTCGTGGCCGTGGTCACCTCCCTGGTCACGATGGACCTGGGCGCGCTCAAGCCGAGCCCTCCGACCGCCCGCCAGCGTGGTCAGCTCCGAGCAGGGCTCCGCTACGTGTCCCGCACTCCTGAGCTGGGCATCCCGCTGCTCATGATGGCGTTGGTCGGCATGCTGGCCTACGAGTTCCAAGTCACGCTGCCCTACGCCGCGCAGCATGTCTTTCATCGTGGCGCCGAGACCTACGGCGTCATGACGGCCAGCATGGGCATCGGGGCGGTGGCCGGGGGCCTGGTGACCGCCGCTCGGGGCAAGACTGGGCAACGAGCCCTGGTCATTGCCGCGGCCGGGTTCGGGGTGGCGATCACCTTTGCGGCCCTGGCACCGGTCCTCGCATTGGAGCTGGTGGCCTTGGCGCTGGTCGGCTACGGGAGCGTCTCGTTCCTCGCGATGGCCAACTCGACCCTCCAGCTGGCGTCCGATCCCCAGATGCGTGGGCGAGTCATGGCGCTCTGGGCGGTCGCCTTCCTCGGTTCGACGCCGATCGGGGGCCCGGTAATCGGCTGGGTCAGCGCCGTCGGCGGGGCGCGTCTGGGTCTGGCGGTGGGCGCGCTCTCGTGCTTCGTCGCCGCCGCTCTGGGAGCGCTTGCGCTGCGACACCAGCGAACCCGACGCCGGGCCGCTGGCGACCTGGCCGCCCAAGTCCTCGCGAGCGCCGGCGACGCCGGCGACATTGCACCAGCATCCCTCGGTGACCCAGCCCTGCTCCCCCAACCCGGGCCGCCCCCCCAGGCTGGTCCGCGAGGGGATGAGCCGGTCGCCCTCACGCCCTGAGGCCAGCCTCTGTACGCCTCAGGGGCCAGCTTCGGGGCGCAAAGTTGGGAACAGGATCACGTCGCGGATCGAGGCGACCTCGGCGAACACCATGATCAGCCGATCGATGCCAATGCCGATACCCGACGTGGGCGGGAGCCCGTACTCGAGTGCCCGGACGAAGGCCTGGTCGGCCGGATGGGCCTCGAGGTCACCGGCCGCCGCGGCCGCCGCCTCCCTCCCGAACCGTTGGGCCTGCTCGTCGGGGTCGTTGAGCTCGCTGTAGCCGTTGGCCAGCTCCCGACCGCCCACCACCAACTCGAAGCGGTCGGCCATGGTCGGGTCCTGGCGATTGTGCCGGGCCAATGGCGACACCTCGATGGGGTAACCGCAGATGAACACCGGGCCGGCCGTGGCCGGCAGCAGGAGCTTGTCGTAGAGCTCGAAGACCAGCTTGCCGGGGCCCCAGTCGGGCTGGACGGGGACCCCGTGCGCGTCGCAGACCGCCAGCACCACCTGCCGGGGCATGGACGGCTCGACCCGGGTGCCGAGATGGGCCTCGAGAAGGTCGAGCAACGAGCGGCGGGGCCACGGCGGCGTGAGGTCGACCATCGTCTCGCCCACCGCGAACTGCATCCGGCCGGTCGCCGCGTGGGCCGCGGTGGCGACGATGTGCTCGGTCAGGTCCATACCGTCGTTCACGTCCCCGAAGGCCTGGTAGGCCTCCAGTGAGGTGAACTCGGGGCTGTGACGCGTGTCGATGCCCTCGTTGCGGAAGTTGCGGGCCACCTCGAAGACCCGCTCCATCCCGCCCACGACCAGGCGCTTGAGGTAGAGCTCGGGAGCGATGCGCAGCGTGAGGTCGGCGTCGAGCGCGTTGGCGTGGGTCACGAAGGGACGGGCCAGGGCCCCACCGGCCTGGGGCTGGAGGATCGGGGTCTCCACCTCGACGAAGCCCTGCTCGGTCAGGCTGCGGCGCATCGAGGCGATGGTGGCGAAGCGAACCTCGAAGACCCGGCGGCTCTCGTCGTTGGCCAACAGGTCGACCTCGCGCTGGCGGTAACGGGTCTCCTGCTCGTTCAAACCGTGCCACTTGTCCGGAAGAGGGCGCAGGGCCTTGGCTAGCAGGGTCACCTCGTCGACGTCCACCGACAGCTCGCCGCGCCGGCTGGCGACCACCTCGCCCTCCACACCGATCCAGTCCCCCATGTCAACCAGCTCGAGCGTGGCCGCGCCGGGCGCAGAGATCCTCGTTTCCTGGGCCATGAGCTGGACGGTCCCCGACGAGTCACGCAGCGTGAGGAACTTCAGCTTGCCGTGCCCGCGAACGCTGACGACCCTTCCGGCCACCCTCGCCTGTTCGCCACTGCGCTCGTCGGCCGCCAGCTCCCCGTACGCCGCGGCGCAGCTCGGCCAGCGTGGCCGACCGGTCGAAGCGCGTCGGATAGGGATCGGCCCCTGCGTCGCGCACCGCCTGGCGCTTGGCCCGTCGCTCCGCGACCTGCGCGTCGAGCCCACTCGACGCCCGCCCCGCCTCACCATCGTGCTCTTCGGGCTCTCCGGCCAACGACCGTTCCTCTCGTCGGTTCTCTAGTCCTCCGCCACGTTGGGGACGACCTCGAGGCTTCGGTAGCGCGAGGACCGTGGCGCCCCCGCCGGGCACGGTGGGTCTCACCGGGCAAATCGTCACGAATCGAGCGCCGCACGCGACCCGGCGTCATGGTGCCGAGGCACAGAAATATACTGACCCGCCAACCCCGACGCTCGAAAGGGGCCCGGTTCCCCGACCATGAGCGTGCTGTTCGCCCTTCTCTCTGCGTTGGCCAACGCGAGCAGTGCCGTCCTCCAACGGGTGGCCAACCTGTCCAGCCCCGGCGGGCTGTCGGGTCGTGGGCTGGTCCGACACCTGCTGCGCCAACCCCTGTGGCTCCTCGGCTCGACCCTCTTGGGTGGCACGTTCGTGTTCCTGGCCATCGCTCTGTACTTCGGCTCCCTGGCGCTCGTGCAACCCCTGGTGGTGACCGAGCTGATCTTCGCCCTAGCCGTGCGCCGGCTGTGGCTGCACGACCAGATCACGACCCGATCGTGGGTAGCGGCGGCCCTCACATGTGGTGGGCTCGCCGGCTTCCTCGTGATCGCCAGACCCAGCGAGGGCAGCATCGTCCCGAGCGCAGCCGGATGGGCGGTGGCGCTGGGCTCAAGAGCGCTGGTGGTGGTCGTCCTGCTCGGTCTCGCCTGGCGCGGCCGGTCGGCGCCGGGGATCGCTCCCGAACGCGCCCGGGTCGGGCGCGTCGCCGCCTGGCGCGAGTCGCCCACCACGCGCGCCGCCTTGATCGGGTGCGCAGCAGGGCTCGTCTGGTCGGTCGACGCGGGCTTCGTGAAGTCGGCCACCGTCCTCCTGCGCGATGCGGGTTGGCTGGCGCTGCTCGTGCACTGGCCCCTCTATGCCCTGGCTGCCACGGGCGTGCTCGGCACGCTGCTGGTGCAGACGGCGCTGCACGTGGGGCCCCTGAGCGCGTCCCAGCCGGCCCTGCTGATCAGCGATCCCTTGGCCAGCATCGTCCTCGGCGTCGAGCTCTTCGGCGAACGGCTCTCGAACAGCGCACCCGCCGTGGTCGGGCAGGTGGCCGCCCTGGCCCTGATGGCTGTCGGCGTGGTTTTGCTCAGTCGGTGGGCGCCGCCGCCCATCGCCACTGGACGGCGCGCGGCGACCATGACGGCGCCGTGAACCCGACGGGTGGCTCGAGCGCTCCTCGAGTGAGCCCGCCGAGCTACGGCGCCGAGGTTGAACTCGACGGTGGCCCGAAGTCGAAGTCGTACTCGTAAGGGACGATGGTCCGGTAGGGCAGGAACGCCAGCGGCTCGTAGACCCCGCCGAACGCTGGGTAGCGGCCCATGGCGCGCAAGTAGCGCTGAGCGTCGGCAATCCGCACCATGACGACGCCCGGGTCGTCGCTCAACAGCAGCACGTGCATGGTCAGATCGCCCTCGGCAGCGTCCACCGGCTCGAGGCGCAGGGCACCGAGGATTCCCGGCAGCGCCAGCAGATCGACCAGATACGTCGTGCGCCACCAGTCCTCGGCCTCACCACGCCGCTCAGATGAGGGTGCTCGACCGATGGCCACGATCACCCCTCGATGGGCGATGTAGGGCACCGCCTCGGGCGAGACCAGCACCGAGGCCGACCGGAACGTCTCGGCGAGGCGCCAGCGCCGCGAGTAGGTCCCATGTCCCTCCCGCCAGAATCGGCCCGCCTTGACGATGCCCCGGTCCTTGGTGCGCCAGCCTTCCAGCGCTTCGGGTCCGTCAAAGGCCTCGACCCCGAACAAGTAGATCGTCGCGTACGGGGCGTGGCCGCCGGTCAGCTCGCTGTGCTCGACGGCGGGCGCCTCGCGGAAGTCACGTGGCGCCACGTAGCGCCGAGCGCTCAGGACGTCGGGCTTGGAGATGTGCTCGGCGACGTGGTCCAGGTCGTACCAGCGGTTGTAGTCGGCGGTGAACTCGGGCGGGATGTCGAGCATGGCGAACAGGATTCCGGTGACTTGCATGTGACGCTCCTTGTCCTGGAGGTCGACCTCGTGGGCGCGACCGATTCATGTCAGCGCGACCGGCGTGTGGGCTGGGGTTCGCCCCAGCGCCGTCAGGTTGGTGGCCGCAAGCTGGCCACCAGGCCGTCGAGGATGTCGGACTCCGACACGAGGCAGGAGGCGAAACCAAAGTGCGCCATCACCTCGCGCAGCACGATGGCCCCGCCGACGATCACGTCTTCTCGTCCAGGTGTCATTCCCGGGCGTTCGGCCCGGGCCGCCGAGGGCTCGCTGGCCAGCACCTCGCACCAGTGGGCGACGTCTCGGGCAGCGAGCACGGCGTGGTGCACCCGGGCCCGGTCGTAGACGGCGAGCTGCTGATGCAGCATGGTCAGCGTGGACACGGTGCCAGCCAGTCCGATCAGTCGGCTGCCGGGTCGCAGCGCGCCTAGGACCGGCTGCCTGGTCACGGCCCGGTCAAGCTCGACCCCGATAGAGGCCACCGCGCGTGCGAGCTCGTCAGGAGTCGGCGGGTCGGTTCGCAGGTAGCGCTCGGTCAGACGGACGCATCCGAGGTCCAGGGACACCGCCCCGAGCGTGCCGTCGTGCTCGACGACGAGCTCGGTGGATCCGCCGCCGATGTCGACGACGACGTCGTCGCCCGCAGCCGGGGGCAGATCCGCGGTGGCACCAGCGTGGGCCAAGCGTCCTTCCTCCTCGCCGCTCAAGAGCTCGGCGACCACGCCGGTCGTCTTGCCGGCCAGCGCCAAGAAGTCCTCGCCGTTGGACGCGTCGCGCACGGCCGAGGTGGCGACCAATCGGGCCCGTGTCACCCCGAGCGCTTCCATCACCTCGCGGTACTCGCTCAGCACGGAGATCGTCCGTTGCACGGCGTCGGGCGCCAGCTGGTGCGTGGCGTCGACGCCCTCACCCAGGCGGGTGACCTGCATCTGGCGATCCAATACGCGTCCGTCGGCCGCGACCACGAGCAACCGCGTGGAGTTGGTGCCGCAATCGAGGGCGGCCAGCGTTCCCCCGTTCCCCGCGAGCATCACCCTGCTCTAGCACACCTCCGGCCGGTCGATCCCGAGCTCGGTAGCCACCCAGAGTCCGACCGGGTCGTCCCCGCCGACGAGCCACCACGCGAGATGGGCGTGCAGGCACTTGACACCTCGTCGCGTGCCGCCCACCCCGCCCGAGGGTCGCGGACCGGGCCAAGTGTCGGGCACCAGGGCGTCCCGCTCGGCCGCGTACCGCGCATGGGCCTGCGCCAGGACGAGCGGATCGACCGCCGCCTCGGCCAAGCGGACGCCACCGCGCGACTCGAGGCGGCTGACCGCCTCGCACAAGTCGCGCCCCACCAGCCAGTAGCGGGTCGGCATGGGGGTACGGTCATCGAGGAACGGGGCGTTGGCGATGACCACCGGCGTGCCGTCGGACCCCCGCACGACCACCGAGAACTTGCCCGCGGGCCGGCGGCCGAGGAGCTCGCTCACCGCGCGCTCATCCTCGGGCGACGCGACGGGCAACTGATCGCCGCTCGACGTCACCATCAGCGCCCAGTGGGGCGCGCTAGCGCCAGAACTCGAGGGTCCGGACGATGCGGCCGAGGAAGGAGGAGGGCGCCTGCGTGCCGTCCCCGCTGGCGCCGGCCTCGCCCTTCCCTGATCCGCCCGGCGCGCCGCTCGTCGAAGATCCCGACGTACCCGTACCGCCCGATGCATGGGGCACCGAACCCCCCGACCCATGGCTCGATCCGCTTCCCGAGCCCTCTGGCAGCTCGGAAGCGGCCGAGGGCGAGATCACCGGTTGGTCGGCGGGGTCGCCTGCGTAGGAGGCCGACCCGTCGGCTCCCGTGGTCGGCGGCAGTACCTCGAAGGCGCGCTCGCCGGGGCTCACCAGTTGGTACTGTTCGCGGGCGAGGCGCTGAATCTCCGCGGGGCTCTCGAGGCGCTGTTGCTCGTCGGAGAGCGCCTGGTCCTGCTGGTGCAGGCGGTTGAGCTCCGCCGCCGACGCGGCGATCGCGGCCCGCTGGTGCAGGAGTGTCCCCGCCGGAAACCACACCACCAGGACAAGAGCTGACACCACCACGGCGCCCGCGAGGGTGACGCGGGCCCGACGGACCTTGGCCGCCCGGCGCCGCGCCGCTCGAGTTTGGGGGACCACCTTGGTCGGACGACGGCGGGGACTCGCGCGCTCCGCGCGGCGCGGAATCACCCGGGCCGCGCGGCGGCCGGCCCCTCCCGCCAGCGCCCGTAGGCGCCCGGGTTCAGGCATCGACCTCGTCGTTCCCGTCGTCGGTCCAGCGCGCTCCAGCCAGTGCGGCCGGACCGGGGAAGACGGCGGAGCTGCCGAGGTCCTGTTCGATGCGCAAGAGCTGGTTGTACTTGGCCACCCGATCCGTGCGGGCCGGCGCACCGGCCTTGATCTGCCCGCTGTTCACGGCGACCGCGAGGTCGGCGATCGAGGTGTCCTCGCTCTCCCCGGACCGGTGCGAGATCACCGAGCGATACCCACAGCTCACCGCGAGTGCGACCGCGTCGAGCGTCTCGGTCAGGGTCCCGATCTGGTTCAGCTTCACCAGCAACGCGTTGGCCACATTGGCCGCGATGCCCCGCTCGATCAGCTCCACGTTGGTCACGAAGAGGTCGTCACCAACCAGCTGGACACGATTCCCCAGCGCCGCGGTGAGCGCCCGCCAGCCGTCCCAATCGTCCTCGGCCATTCCGTCTTCGATGGACACGATCGGGTAGCGGTCGGCCAGTTCCACCCAGTACTCCACCAACTCGTCGGACTCGAGCGAGCGCCCCTCGCCCTCGAGCACGTAGACTCCGTCCTTCCACAGCTCGGTGGTCGCCGGGTCGAGCGCGAGGGCGATCTCTTCGCCCGGGACCCGACCCGCCAGCTCGATGGCCTCGAGGAGCACCTTGACCGCCTCCTCGTTGGACGGAAGGTCGGGGGCGAACCCACCCTCGTCGCCGACTGCAGTCGACAGCCCCCGCTCGGCCAGCACGTTGCGCAGCGCATGGTAGGACTCCGCGCCCCACCGCAGCGCCTCGCTATAGGAGGCCGCCCCGATGGGCATGAACATGAACTCCTGGAAATCAATCGAGTTGCGTGCGTGGGCGCCGCCGTTCAACACGTTGAGCATCGGCACTGGCAGCACATGCGCGTTGGCCCCGCCGATGGCCCGGTAGAGCGGGACCTCGAGCTCGGCCGCGACCGCCTTTACGACCGCGAGCGACGTCGCGACGGTCGCGTTGGCGCCCAGCCGGCTCTTGTCGGGCGTGCCGTCAAGGTCGATCAGGCAATGGTCGACCGCTCGCTGGCTGAGCGCGTCAAGGCCGTGGAGGGCGGCGGCGATCTCGCCGTTGACCGCGTCGACCGCCCGCAGGACGCCCTTGCCACCGAACCGCTCGCCGCCGTCTCGGACCTCGACGGCCTCGTGCGACCCAGTGGACGCCCCCGAAGGGGCGATGGCCCGACCGCGGGTGCCCGAGTCGAGGACGACCTCGACCTCGACGGTGGGATTGCCACGGGAGTCGAGAACCTCCCGTCCGACAACGTGTTCGATCGCGCTCACGGCTCGCTCCCTCGGCACCTCCCCTGGCGAGGCACCGGAGCACAAGGCTACCGGCTCGTACCAGGAGAGTTGGGGGAGGCCCTGGTCCGAGGGACGGGAACGAGGGCCGGCGGCCGCGCGCTCACGCCGGCGAGACGGCGCCTTCCGCGGCCACGATCCGGTCGCGCAACGCGAGCGCCGCGTGGCGCAGGGCGGACTCGGGGTCCACCCCGGCGCGCCGGGCCAGCTCAACCACGGCCATCAGCACGCCACCCACCGCGTCCTCGACTGGGTCGTGACCGGCTGGGCCCTGGGCGTCCTCTGGTGGATTCTGGGCCTGGCCGATCGCCGCCTCGGCGCCGAGCCGTTCGGTCAACTGGCGGACCGTGGAGCCAAGCTCCTCGAGCGAACCACCGCGCAGGCCGACCGAAGCAGCTTTGCGTTGCAACTTGCCGGCCAGCGCCAACGCGGGCAGCGCGGAGGGGATGCCCTCGGTCACGGTGGTGCGTCCCTTCTCCGCCTTCTTCAGCACCTCCCAGTTGGCGACCACCGCGTCGGGGGTGGTGGCCTCGACGTCCCCGAAGACGTGTGGATGGCGAGAGACCAGCTTGCGGTGGACCTCATGGGCGACGTCAGCCAGGGTGAACAGCCCCTCTTCACTGGCCAGCACCGAGTGGAACACCACCTGGAACAAGACGTCGCCGAGCTCTTCGCACGCGTCGGCCACCACCCCGGGATCCAGGACCGGGGCGGGAGCGGGGCGGTGGTGAGACGTTGCCCCGATGGTGCCCGTCTGCTCCTCGGGGTCGCCGACCGCGGTCGTCGCCAGGGCCCGACCGAGCGTCTCGAGCGCGTCCATCGCCTCGTAGGACTCCTCGAGCAGGTGTCCGGTGAGCGAGAGGTGTGTCTGCTCGCGGTCCCAGGGGCAGGCCTGCCGCAGGGTTCGCACGAGCTCTTCGAGGCGGGCCACCTCCCCGGCGATTGGCGCAGCCAGCTGGGGAATCCACAGCGACGTCAGGTGGTCGGGCTCGAGAACGCGGTCGATCTCCCACCAGCCCACGGTGAGCACACGCTCGTCGGGCAGCCCGAGGTGGTGGAGCACTGTCGCGTTGGGCTCTTGACCCAAGTCCTCGACACCGAGCGAGAGCTTGACGGTGGACAAGACCTCCTTGGACCAGCATTGCGCGACCAGCAGCGGGCCGCGCTCCCCGCCGCCATGGTGGCGAACGCGCTGGCGTCGACGAGGCGCACGCCGGCGGACACCGGGTCCACGCCGAGCCGCGCCCACGCGAGGTCCACGAACGACAGCGCCGGCACGATCGTGACCGACACCCGCGGGTCGCCCGCCAGGAGCTCGACCGTCCGCTCGGCGACGAGCGGCGATCCGGGCACCGCGTAGACGACCGGGCCCGTACCGTTCGTCTGCGCATCGGCAGCCTCGGCAACCACTTGCTCGACGATCGCCGCGTACACCTCGTCGAAGGAGGCCAGCTCGTCATAGAGCGAGTCGAACGAGCGCACCGGCCGCCCCACTGCGAGCGCCTCCACCGAGGGGTGCCGCCGAGTTCGCAACAGCACAGACCCGGTCGCCAGAGCGTCGAGCACGCCGGCCGTGAGGTAGTCGGGGCCGGCTGGTCCGAGCCCGACCACGGTCAGCGGCGGCCGAGCAGACCGGGTCAACGGCTCAACCCGAAGCGCTGGCGCTGGACTGCGCCGCCTTTGTCGACGTCGTGGTTGACCCGGGGACGTTCGCCGTCGGGCTGAGCAACGCGGTACTGGGCGGGCTGGTGGCCGCCACCAGCCCGATTGCGCCCTTGGTGGACTCCCAACCGCCGTAGCGCGGGTCCACGCTCACCGTGGCACGGTGCTCGGCCGAGCTGAGGAGCTGATCGGCCTGGGCCAGCCCGGCGTCAACGATCGTCCCCCGCAGCACGCTGCGAGCGCCAGACAGCGAGGTCGGCGTTCGCTTGGTGAGCTCGAAGAGGTAGTAGGACCCCTGACTGCTCTCGAGCGGTTGGGAGACGCCACCGATCGGCAGCTTGCCCACGGCCTGGCTGATGGCTCCGTAGTTGGCACTGGTGGCCGCGAAGCAGGCGCTCTGCACGCTCGAACCGCTGGGCGCGGCGCTCGCGAACGGGGTCCCGGCCAACACCGACGCCCGAATCTGGTTGGCCGATGCCTCGCTCGTCACCGCGAAGCCATTCACGCACAAGGTGTCGAAGTCCGAAGGATGTGCAGCGAAATACCGGGCCATCGAGACCGGGGTCAGATTCGATCCGACGACCGAGGCGGCCAGGAGGTCGCTCGATGCTTGGGCCCTCACCAAAGAGTCGACGAACGAGGTCGGCAGCGACCCCAGCACCTGGCTGCCGGTGGGTACGCCCGAGCACGACGGCTGGACGCCATCCTGCTCGAGGGTGGCAAACGCGCCATCGATGACCTGCTCGGTCTCGGACCGAGCCGTCGCCAGCTGGACGTCCGACACAGTGATCCCCCGGCTGGCGGTCACTTGATCGACGACCTGGCTGCTCACCAGGCGGCTCAACCAGTACCGCACGAAGGCCGAGTTGTAGGTTCCGTTGGCGCTCGTCGATCCCGGCTGGGCCACACCTGAGAGCTGGGGGAGCTGGTCCTGGCCGCCCGAGTCGAGCAGGACCGACGCCTGCAAGTAGCACAGGTAGCCCGGGCTGGCGTCGATGGCGGCCAGGTCGTTGTCGAGGTTGGTGGTCGAGATGCGCTGGCCGTTGACGGTGGCGGCGGTCGAGGGCACGGTCAACGCCGCCACGGTTATCCCGACGGCCACCACAGCGAAGAGCGCGAGGAGTCGCTTCATCCGCGGCGCATGCTACCGGCTGCCACCTCGGGGGTTGGGTCGGCCTCCTCGGGGTAGGGCACCAACGCCACCAGCAAGTCACGCAGCACTTCGGAGGTCCGCACCCCCTGCTCGAGCGGCACCACCAGCTGTTGGAGCCCTTCGCGGTACTCGGCCCCAGGCGCCAGGCGCCGCAGCCGGATCTCGGCGCTCGCGCGCAACGAAAGCGGCGAGATCCGGGCCACCGAGCGACGGGGCCCGCCCACCTTGGGGACCGACACGGCAACGTCGGTCACCCCCAGCCGCAGGCACTCAACCCGTAGCCGGGCCAGGGACAACAGGCCCTCGGCGGCCGAGGGGAGGGGGCCGAATCGGTCCAGCCACTCGGCGCCCACATCATCCACGTCGCTGGCGGCACTCGCCGCCGCCAGGCGCCGGTAGGCCTCGAGTCGGGCGTCCTCCGCGCTCACGTACTCGGGGGGAAGGTGGGCGTCGCCCGGCACGTCGAGCGCCACGCTCGGCGGCGTCGGCCTTGGTTCACCTCGGGCTTCGGCCACCGCTTCGGCTACCAGCTGGACGTAGAGGTCGTAGCCCACCGCCGCGATGTGCCCTGATTGATCCGCGCCCAAGAGGTTGCCCGCGCCGCGTATCTCCAGATCGCGCATGGCGATCTTGAACCCCGATCCGAGCTCGGTGTGTTCGCCGATGGTGCGCAGGCGCTCGTAGGCCTGCTCGGAGAGCACCCGATCGACCGGATGGAACAGGTACGCATAGGCCCGCTGGTTCGCCCGGCCCACCCGCCCGCGAATCTGGTGGAGCTGGCCCAGTCCGAGCAGATCCGCCCGTTCGACCACCAGGGTGTTCACCGATGGCATATCGATGCCCGACTCGATGATCGTCGTGCAGACGAGCACGTCGGCCTGACGGTCCCAGAAGTCCAGCACGACCTTCTCGAGCGTTCCCTCGTCCATCTGCCCGTGAGCGATGGCCACCCGTGCCTCGGGCACGAGCCGGCGCAGGTGCCGGGCGGTCACCTCGATGTCCGCTACCCGGTTGTGCACGTAGAAGACCTGACCCTCGCGCAGGAGCTCGCGCCGGATCGCCTCGGAGACCGCTGCGTCGTCGGACTCGCCCACGTAGGTGAGGATCGGGCGGCGATCGGCGGGGGGCGTGTTCACCATGGACAGGTCGCGGATGCCGGTCAACGCCATCTCGAGGGTGCGGGGGATCGGGCTCGCCGTCAGCGTCAGCACGTCCACCCCTTCGGTCAGGCGCTTGACCGCCTCCTTGTGGGTCACGCCGAATCGTTGCTCTTCGTCGACCACCAGCAGACCGAGGCGCTTGAAGCTCACGTCCGAGCCGAGGAGTCGGTGGGTGCCCACCACCACGTCGACGCTGCCGTCGGCCAGTCCCTCGACCACCGTGCGGGCCTGGGCCGGCGAGAGGAACCGACTGAGCAGCTCCACCCGCACGGGAAAGCCGGCGAAGCGATCGAGGAACGTCTGGTGGTGCTGGCTGGCCAGCAACGTGGTGGGCACCAAGATGGCCACCTGACGACCGTCCTGGACCGCTTTGAACGCAGCGCGGATGGCCACCTCGGTCTTGCCAAACCCGACGTCGCCGCAGACGAGCCGGTCCATTGGGCTCGGCGTCTCCATGTCGGCCTTCACATCGGCGATGGCGTGCAGCTGGTCGACCGTCTCGACGAAGGGAAAGGCCGACTCCATCTCGAGCTGCCACGGGGAGTCGGGTGCGAAGGCGTGCCCGGGAGCCTCGAGGCGGCGGCGGTAGAGGTCGACCAGCTCCTCGGCGATCTCGCTCGCCGCGGCCCGGGCCCGGGCCCGAGTCCGCTGCCACTCGGCACCGCCCATCTTGCTCAGCGTGGGGGACTCCCCGCCCGAGTACGGGGTGACCGCCTCGATCTGGTCCACGGGCAGATAGAGGCGGTCACTCCCGCGGTACTCGAGCACGAGGTAGTCGCGTGTCGTCCCCCCAATGGCCCGGGTGGTCACCCCCGAAAACCGGGCCACTCCGTGCTGGCGGTGCACCACATAGCTTCCGGGGGCCAGGTCATCAAAGAAGCCGTCGGTGGGGCGAGCCCGGGGTCGGGCGCGCCGGTGGGGCACCCGTCGCCCAGTGACGTCGGACTCTGACAGCACCGCCACCTTGGCGTCGGGGAGCACGAAACCGGTCGCCAGGGTGGACTCGACCACCCGCACGCCCGGCGTCGGTTCGGCCACGGGCACGACCGGCGCCACCACGCCCTCGTCCGCGAGCACGGCCGCCAGGCGCTCGGTGCCGGTGGTCACGCCCGAGCAGAGGGTCACCGAGAACCCCTGGGCGGCGAGCTCGACCACCTGACGGGCCAGATACGCCGGGTCACCGGCCGCCGGGGCGATACCCCGCACGGTGACCACGGGCACCTGCGGGCTGTCGGGAACGGGCGGGAGCGCCAGCACGGCGGCGTCGGTCCGCTCGAGCAGGCGGTCGTAGGCAAGGTGCAGGCGCGGGAGCTCGGGGGCAGACACCCCCCAGGTGGCGGCCAAGGTGTGGGCCAGCGCCCCCTCCTCCTCGTAGAGCTCCACCGCTCGGTCGCGGACCCGGCGGGGGTCGACCACCACCACCTGCGCTTCGGCGGGAAGCTGGTCGGTGAGGAGACGCTCGCCCGAGTCGAGCCACGGGAGCCAGGACTCCATGCCGTCGAAGGTCTCGCCCGCCGCCAACCGCTCCCACTGGGAACGCCCCCACGGTGCCGTGCCCACCAGCCGTGCCGCCTCGGCCCGCATGGCGTCGGAGAGCACCAGCTCGCGGCATCCATAGAGCACGGCTGCGGCGAGCGGTCGCACCGATCGCTGGTCGGCAACGTCGAAGGCGGTCAGGCGGTCGACCTCGTCGTCCCACAGGTCGATCCGTACCGGTACGTCGGCGGTGACGGGAAAGACGTCGATGATGCCCCCCCGCACCGCGAGCTCACCACGGTGCTCCACCTGGTGCTCACGGCGGTAGCCCATGGCGACGAGCCGGCTGATCAGCTCGTCGAGGTCAAGGCGGTCACCTGCCCGCACCACTACTGGTGCATTGGTGTCCTGCCACGGCGCCAACCGCTGGAGCAGGGCCCGGATCGAGGCGACGACGATCCGGGGAGGGCGCGGCCCGTCGCCCAGGAGATGCCAGAGCACGGCCATGCGGCGACCCATGGTGGAGGCCTCTGGGCTGACCCGCTCGAAGGGCAGGGTCTCCCACGCGCCGAGCAGTACCACCGGCTCGAGGAGATCTCCGACCACGTCGCCCGAATCCAAATCCGAGCCGTCGACGCCGGGTCGAGCGTCCGGGACGGTCCGGGGATGATCCTGGGGGCCCACGAAACAGGCGAGGTCGCCGGCCAGTCGTTCGGCGTCGAGGTCGGTCGCCACCACCACCAACATGGGCGAGCGGTCCGACAGGCCGGCCATGCCGGCCAGCACGAACGCCGACGCGGGCTGAGCCACGGCAAGGGTGGCGTTGGTCGAGCCCAGCACGAGAGCAAGTGCGGGTTCCGCCCGCACGAGCGGGGCCAGCGTGCGGAGCGCGTCGGTACTCACGACGCCCCGTTGTAGCGGTTCATGGCGGCGTCAACGCCGTCGCGCACGACGGCCTCCACCGCGTCGGCGGCGTCAGCGACGCTGTGCGCCAGGAGCTCACGCTCGGCCGGTGGGGGGCGCCGCAGCACGTGATCGGCACCCCGCGAAGGGTCGGGGGGCTTGCCGACGCCGATCCGGACCCTCACGAAGTCGATGTCGTGCACGTGGCTCTGAAGAGACCGCAGCCCGTTGTGCCCAGCGGTGCCACCCCCCACCTTCACTCGGATGCGTCCGGGGACAAGATCGAGCTCATCATGGACCACTACCAACTGGTGCAGGTCCTCGAGGCCGAAACGCCGCACGAGCGGCGCCACGGCGGCGCCCGAATCGTTCATGAACGTGGTCGGGACAGCCAAGGCGACGCGCGCCGAGCCGATCGTCACCTCGTCGACCAGCGCGCGTTGGCCGCGCATGGGCCGCAGCGTTCCGCCGTGGCGCGCCGCCAGCAGGGTGACGACGTCGGCACCCACGTTGTGGCGCGTGCCGGCGAACTCCTTACCCGGGTTGCCGAGGCCGACCACGAGCGCATCGGACGGCGTGCCGCGGCGCGGTCCGCCCCGGCCCCGGCCGTCGCCCCCGAGGAGGCGGCGCAGGGCTTAGCTCCCGCCGACCTCGGACGAGCCGGCCCCGGACTCGGCCGCAGTGGCGCTGGGCTCGGCGGCGCCCTCTTCACCCGCGGCCTGCACCCGTGGGGGCTGTCCGATCACCACCGCCGACTCGGGGTCGACCTCGGTGCTCACCCCGGGGGGCAGCGCCAGGTCGGCGACCCGGATCGAGCCCCCAATCGTCAACGCGGAGACGTCGACCTCCAGCCCGGTCGGGATGTCCGCGGGCCGGGCGTTGACGGTCAAGGAGAACACCTGCTGCTCGACCAAGCCGTCGCCATGGTGCACCTCGAGCGCTTCGCCGACGAGCGTGACCGGCACTTCGGCCGAGAGGATCTCGTCGCGGCGAACGATCTGGAAGTCGACGTGGATGACGGTGCCCTTCACCGGATGGCGCTGCAGCTCACGGGCCAGGGCCAGGAAGGTCTGGTCTCCGGCGCGCAGCGACAGCAGGGTGTTGGTGCCCGACTCGCCGGACAGCGCCAGCCTGAGATCACGGGCGACCACGGTGACCGATACCGGCTCGGCGCCATGCCCGTAGACGACCGCGGGGATCCTCCCGTTGTGGCGCAGCCGGCGCGAGGGGCGTGAGCCCAGCGGCCGGCCTAACTCGGCGGCAAGCGTGATCTCTGGCATGGACGGACTCCTCGCGCATGTGAACCGGGACCCACGGGCTCGCCGCGGCCACCGTGGACCGCGGGTCCCGACGAACGACGACCTGGGAAACTCTGGGCCGGCGAACCAGATGGTCGCTTCGACCGGCCCGTCAGCCTAGCCCGCCTCCGGGCCCCTCGGACTCGGTCCCGCCCAAGACCCGCCTCCTATGGGTTGGCCGGCCCGCTGCCTCAGGTCAGGTTGTCGCCACCGAAGATGTCCGACACCGAGGTGTCCTCGAAGACCGCGTCGATGGCGTCAGCGATGATCTTGGCCACCGACAGCACCGCCAACTTGTCGAAGGCACGATCGGCACCGACGGGCAGCGTGTCGGTGACGACGACCCGGCTGATCGGAGCTGCCTTCAAACGGTCGACCGCGGGATCCGACAACAGCGCGTGGGTCGCCATGGCCCAGATATCAGCCGCCCCGGCGTCGGAGAGCAGCTCGGCAGCGGCGCAGATGGTGCCCGCCGTGTCGATCATGTCGTCGATGAGGACGCAGTGGCGACCCTCGACGTTGCCGACCACGTGGCGCGCCTCCACCCGGTTGGTGGTGCCCGCCGGCCTGGTCTTGTGCACCAGGGCCAGCTCGCAGCCCAGATGCTGGCTGTAGCGCTCGGCCACCTTCACCCGGCCGGCGTCCGGCGCCACCACCACCACCTCGCTGCCCACCCTCTCGCGCAGGTAGCCCTCCAGGACCGGTGCCGCGGTCAGGTGATCGAAGGGCATGTCGAAGAACCCCTGGATCTGGCCCGAATGCAGGTCGACGCTCACCACTCGGTCCGCTCCGGCCTTGGACAGCATGTCGGCCACCAACTTCGCGGTGATCGGCTCTCGCCCGGCGGACTTGCGGTCCTGTCGGGAGTAGCCGTAGTAGGGACACACGGCGGTGATCCGCTTGGCCGACGCCCGCTTGGCAGCGTCGATCATGATCAGCTGTTCCATGACCGAATCGTTGACCGGCCCGCAATGGGTCTGGATGATGAAGACGTCACTGCCCCGGATCGACATGTCGTAACGACAGTGGATCTCTCCGTTGGCGAACTCGTAGAGATCGGCGCTCCCGAGCGTCACCCCGAGGTGACTGGCGATCTCCTCGGCCAACGCGGGGTGGGCGCGCCCCGACACCAGCTCGAGGCGCCGACGTGGGACAAACTCCACCCTCAGACGCTACCCCAAAGCGAATGGGTCCGTCGCGGTCATGCCTCGCTCGACCGGAGGTCGCTGAAGGAGGGCACCACCGCGTCGTCCGGGACCACGACGCCGGGACCGATGGTGACGAAGGATCCGATCCGCGCCCGGGCTCCGACCACCGCATCGGTCGCCAGGCAATGGCGGACCTCGGCGCGCTCACCCACCACCGTGTCGACGAGCATCGTGTCGGGTCCGATCTCGGCCCCGGCGCCGATCACGCAGCGGCCTTTGAGGATTACCCCAGGCAAGAGCGCCACGTCCGCGGCCAGCTCGACCTGCGCGTCGACGTAGGTGCGCTCGGGATCCCACATGGTCACGCCGCGCCGCATCCAACGCTCGTTGATGCGGTCCCGCAGCTCGGCCTCAGCCACCGCCAGCTGGGATCGGTCGTTCACTCCGGCCGCTTCCATCGGGTCGGGGGTCACGAGCGACTGCACCCGGTACCCGGCGCCATAGAGCACTCCGACCACGTCGGTCAGGTAGTACTCGCCCTGCTCGTTGGCGGGTGTGAGCCGGCGCAGCGACGGGGCGAGGAGACTGCGGCGAAAGCAGTAGATCGACGTGTTCACTTCGCGCACGGCGCGCTCTTCCTCGGTGGCGTCGACCTCCTCCACGACCCGGGCGACCATGCCGTCGCGACCACGCACGACCCGCCCATACCCGGTGGGATCGGCCAGCTCGGCGGTCAGCAAGGTGGCGCCTGCGTCGTTTTGGCGGTGGAACCGCACCAAGGCGGCAAGCGTCGCGGCACGCAACAGTGGGGTATCGCCCGGAAGCACCACGACGTCGCCCTCCTCGTCGTCGTCGTGGAGCAGCCCGGTGAGACCGACTGCCGCGGCGTCGCCCGTCCCTCGCTGAGCCACTTGCTCGACGAACTCGATCTTCATGGATGCCGGGCCGTGGTCGGTCAGTGTCCTCGTCACCCACTCGCCTCGGTGGCCCACGACCACCACCACGGGATCGACGTCGATCTGGGCCAAGGCATCGATCACGTGGAGGACCATCGGCCGCCCGCACAGGTGGTGCAACGGTTTCGGGCGGTTCGAGCGCATCCGGGTTCCCTCGCCGGCCGCCAGCACAATCGCTGACAGGGGACGCTCGTTCATGGCGTTCATCGTGCCCTCTCCTTCCGCTCCTTGCGCACGGGTGAGGAGCGCAGCATGCCTCGGATCGCCGTGCCGCTCTGGCCACTTGTGGCTGCCGCCGGCGCCGGCCACGAGGCACCGTGCACTCGGTAGCGTTGGCCCATGGCCGGCAGATGGCTGTCGCGCAGAGCGATCGGGCTCCACCTTACGCTGGCGGTCGTCGTCCCCACCTTCCTCGCGCTGTGCGACTGGCAGGTGCACCGGGCGCTCGCCGGAAACGGTCTGAGCTGGGCGTACGTCTTCGAATGGCCGTTCTTCGCCGGCTATGCGGTGTACATGTGGTGGCGGCTCGTCCACGAGGATCCCGCATTCTCCCGCCCGCCCGATGTCGTCGGCGACGGGGCGGCGCCGAGCACGACAGTCGGCCAGGACCGAGATCGGCCACACCGCCCAGGCGCGCCCGACCGAGACGCGGCGGATCTGGAGGCCGGGCAGGACGAGGAGCTTGCCGCCTACAACCGCTATCTGGCAGCTCTCCACTCCCAGGACCGGCGCAAGCACTGGTGAGCCCGCGCACGGTCCGCGCGTGGGTGAGCTCCCCGGGGGTGTCCACGCACGATCGGGCAAGGGCCTCGACCACCGTTTGGTTCAGCCCCCGGCCCGATCGGCAGCATCTCCTCGGTCTTGACCAATCACCCGCGAGCCCACCGGGTCACCAACCACCCGTCGACGTCGTCAACAACCTCGCTCGAAGAGCAGCGCATCGACGAGCCCGCCCCACTCGTGGACAACGTCGAAGGGGAAGCGATCGAGTGGCTCTGCGGCGGGGACGACGACGATCGTCCCGGCAAAGCACCGCCCCAGAAGCAAACGGGCGCGAGTGGCCTGTGGTCGACCCGGCACGATCATGAGACTGTGCCAACCGTGTTGCTGCGCATAGCGCGCGGCGAATCTTGCCTCGCCTCGTGTGTTGTTGGCAGTGTCCACGAAGCAGACCACCGAGATGCCGGGCACCTTGGGGCACGACGTGACGCTGGCAAAGCCGCCGCGCGAGAAGAGAAGGACCGGGGCATACCCTTCCTTTGCGAGACCGATAGCCAGCGCCTCGCGCGTTGCCTCGGCCGGTCCGTTGAAGCTCAATATCGCGTCCACACGCCTGGGCTGGTTGGTCGGGGGCCAGACGAAGAGCACCAGGCTTGCCGCCACGAAGAGGGCAAGGCCCAAGCCAACAACGGCCAGGAGTCGCCTGCGCCACCGGTGTCGGGGCGGACCTTCTCCGGCTCGACGTGCTTTGCGGTCGGCCCTCGGGGACCATCCACGATGGCCGACGCTTCGACCACTGGCGACAGCAGGCGTCGCAGTCAAACGTTGCCCGGGACTCCGAGGCGCCACAGAGGTCGGTCCCCGATTTTCGCTCGGCACACTACAACGAGTCCGTCTCCACCCCCGAGATACCCGGGAAACCGACGCCAGTCGCAACTCGAGCGTTGCCGCGTCGGACGCCAGGGTCGAACGAATGATGACGTAGTTACCCTCGTGTCATTCTACGTCTGCCCGTGGATCCTGCCGATCTCCCCGCAGTGGCAGGAGGGTCGCGCAACTCGTGGGAGAACCCCCCAGATGCACAGTGCGCACGGGCGGCCTCGAGCGCGCTCGGTGTCGCTCGACAGCACGGCGCCGGCGCCACGTCGACGACGAGGCGGTCCCGTCGAGCATGGATTGACGCATCCGTATCAGATCACCAGATCGCGGCTCTAACGCTCAAGTAGTCCGGGACCTCCCCGGCCAACCGTCGTGCGCCCGTATCTGTCGGGTCGGAGGCAGGGTGACTGATCGGTGTTGGAAGGGTCAACAGAACGCCAGCCCGGGCCAAGGTCGCCGACACAAGCGAAGCCGGTGCCGCACCGATCGTCGGACGGGATCCGCCGTGGATAGACCGCTGCGCGGTTCGCGCGACGCCGTTCCAGGCTCACGATGCGAATCCTGATTGTCCACAATCGATATCGTTCGACATCACCCAGCGGGGAGAACAGGGTGGTCGATCAAGAGTGCATCGCACTCGCCGGGGCGGGGCACCGGGTCGAGCGTTTCGAAAAGTTCAGCGACGACATCGAGCACTTCTCGGCGGCCCGCAAAGTCCTCCTTCCAGCCCAGGCCTTGTGGAGCACCAGCTCGGCCCGAGCGTTGCGCCACGTGGTCGAGGCCTTCAAACCCGACGTCGTCCACGTCCATAATCTGTTTCCGCTGTTGAGCCCGTCAGTCATGCAGGTATGCCGACGTCGCCAGATTCCCGTCGTGGCGACGATCCACAATTACACGCTCATCTGCAGCAGCGGAACCTTGTTCAGGTCGGGAGCGATCTGCCGCGAATGTGTCGGAAGGCATCCTTTGCCGGCGATCCGGCACCGTTGCTACCAGGGTTCCGCGCTGGCTACGACCTTACGAGCGACTGCCGCCGTGTCGCACCAGCACGCCTGGCGCACCGTCCCGTCCGCCTACATCTTCATCTCCGAGGCGCAGCAGGCGGAATTCGTCTCACTTGGGCTTCCCCGTGATCGATGCTTCGTGAAGGGGAACTTTGTCGTTCCAGGTGCCCCGAAGCAGCCAACAGAGGATCTGCTCGTATTCCTCGGGCGCATGAACGAGGAAAAGGGACTCCCTCTGCTGATGGCCGCCTGGGATCTCTACACGAGGGACCTCGACCGTCCCGGGCTGCGGCTGGTGCTCGCAGGATTCTGGTCGGCTCGACGAGGAGCTTCGTGCCTGGGCACAGACGCACCCTTCCGTTGAGTTCCTGGGCCTACAGACCAAAGACCAGTGCGCGTCGCTGCTCAGCAGGGCGCGTGCAGCGGTCGTCCCATCACAGTGGCCCGAGACCTTCGGGCTCGTCGTCGCCGAAGCGATGGCGGCCGGCGTCGCGCCCATCGCATCGTCACACGGCTCGTTCCCCGAGCTCATCACCGACGGGATCGATGGGGTGCTGTTCCCTGCCGGCGACGCTCCCGCGCTGGCCAAGGTCTTCGAGAGGGTCGACCAGTTCCCCGACTGGTTCGACCAGCTAGGGAGGAGCGCCAGGCGGACCTACGAGCGGCGCTTTGGTCCCGAGCAAAACGTCCGGCAGCTCGAAGCCATCTACCGGTTCGCGGTCCAGAACGCTCGACCGCTCGGACTCGATCCCCCATCGGCCTCGACGACGGCGACTCGGACGGGCGATCAGTCCAACCAGGTTGTGAGCACCCCTGGCCAACCCGGATCGCAGAATCTCTCGACGAGCCAGTAATGCTCACGGCCCCACAGCGACCTTCCCCGACGAGTCAGGCACCATCGCTGGCCAACGGGCGGATCCCAAGCGCCGAGGGGCATCGTCGACCACGGCCTACCCGCACCCCGTTTCGCATAGGGCTCCGACGATGCGGGGGGGGCGGGCGACCTCGCGGAGTCACCGATGGCTCCAACAGCCGACTGGCGCGCCAAGATTGGGGAACAAGCGCACGCCGATCCCGATCATCGGAATGACGTCATCCCACGTCCTATCCACAAAACTCCGTATGGCGGTACGACCTTGCATCTCGTCCAACGTGAGGATGACCGGGCGTCGCAGTTACGACAGACTTGACTACAAGTTCACTAACGTGCCGCAGGCACGTGAGTGATCGAACTCCAATTGTCGGCATGGAGGCTGGGCATGCAATTGACGGACCTTGCGGTCGTGGGGCAGGACAAGGCCTTACCCACTGACGCCACTCTTCACGACATCGTCCGGAACGCTGCCGCCGGTAACTCCACCGCTTGGGAGGAGCTGACTCGGCGCTTCGGAGGCATGGTCATCGCCATCGCCCGCAGCTGTCGGCTCGGGGAGGCCGACGCATGGGAGGTCCACCAGACCACCTGGTTGCGCCTGGTCGAGAACATTGGGCGGATCGAACAGCCCGAGCGGATCGGCGCATGGTTGGCAACGACGGCCAAGCGCGAGTGTCTCCGAATGTTGCGAAACCGTACCCCGCTGACCTTCGACGACGACGCCCTCTCGCGGTTGGTGGATGAGTCCATTCCCGCGGCTGACGCCGGCCCCATTGCCGAAGAGCAGGCCGCCGTCTTGCGAACGGCCTTCACCAAGCTACCGGCCCGTTGCCAGCGACTCCTCGCATACCTCTCTGGGGAAGACCTGCCCTCTTACAAGGAAGCCTCGGCAGCCTTGTCGATGCCCATCGGCAGCATCGGACCCACCCGGGGACGATGCCTCGAACACCTGCGGCGCATCATCCGCGATCTCGACGATCAGCGGTAACCACCCGGGCATCCGCCCTCCTCTGGTCAAAGCCTCGAGGCCGGCCAGGCAAGCCGAAGCGATCCCTTGACCGCTCGGTGACCCGCACCGTCTCATCGATGTTGACGCCGCCGCAGCGCGCGCAGTGCGTGGGAAAGGACGACCGGCGGCGTCGAGAGCAGGATGTTGAGGTCCAGGAGCAACGACCAGTTGTCTACATAGTGCAGATCAAGCCGTCGGTACGCGTTGAACGACGGGTTGTCACGGGCTTCGATCTGCCAGAGCCCGGTAAGGCCCGGCCGGACGGTGAGTCGGCGAAGGAGGTCGACATCGAACTGGGCCGTTTCCTCGGGTAAGGCCGGACGTGGACCGACGAGGCTCATCGAACCCGACAACACGTTCCACAGTTGGGGGAGCTCGTCGATGCTCGACGCGCGCAGGTAGCGGCCGATGCGGGTCACCCTCGGGTCACGGGCGGACTTGAACAGTGGCCCGTCGACCCGCTCGTTCAGATCGGCAAGGTTCAACGAGGTCATCTCGTGCTTCACGGTCATCGTCCGCAGCTTGTAGATCACAAAGGCGCGACCGTCGAGGCCGATCCTCTTCTGCCGGTGGAACACCGGTCCATGGTCATCGAGTTTGATCAGGCAGGCCGCGGCGGCAAGGAGCGGCGCCGACACGGCGAGTGCCGCGAACGAGCCCACCACATCCATCGAGCGTTTGACGACTTTGTGCCAAGGGCGAGCGAACCAGGGCTCGACGTAAAAGAACGGCTCTCCCGAGACGGGCACCTGCCGCAATCGACGGCTCGCGACGCCAGCGATTCCCGGCCAGATCTGCACGTGTAGCCTCGCGATCGCCGCACAGTTGATCGCGTGGTGCACGTCGGCGCTGGACAGTGCACTCGGCACGATCAGCACGCCGTTGGAGCCGGTAGTTCGAGCCAGTTCGGCAACGGATCCAACTGAGGATGCCCGGGGCAGGCTGGGTTCGAACGCGTCAGGAGCAAGATCGCCGATGACAGCAGTGACGTCGAATCCCAATTCTGGCTCGGCGCGGAGCATCTCTAGCAGCATTGCCGCGTCCTCGTTGGTCCCCACGAGGACCACCCGTCGCAGGTACATCCCAACCGCACGACGATCACGCAACCAGCGTCGGTAGTGCCAGCGAAAAATGAGCAACAGGCTCAGGCAAGCAGCACCGATCGGGATGGCCTGTGCTCCGGTCATTCCGAGCCGATACTGAGCCCCTGCGAGCGCCGCCGCACCAGTGAGGACGCAAAGACCGATCTTTGCAAACTCGTTCGACCCATGGACACACTGACGGGAACGGTAGAGCCCAGTCAGTCGCATGGCACCCAGCGTTGTCACGGTGGCGACTGTCCCGACGAGTAGGCGCTTGGTCGCCGAGAATTCGCCCAGCATGACGAACGTAAGACAGATGAACGTCAGCACTATCGCCAGCAGGTCGAACAGAGCAAGACGAACGCGCGGGAAGCCATTTCCTCCAAAGCGAATCGAATCGGCCGAGTGCCCAGGGAGCTCAGCTCGTGGGAACGGCAGCCTCGGTGCCAGCGAGCTCGGCGTGGGCGAGCTCGGCGTGGACGAGCTCGGTGCGATGACATCGCTGTCAACGCTCGACGATTCGAGGCGAGTGGGGTGCGGGAGGACGAGAAGATCGTCTGGCGGCGCGAAGGTCGATGCGGAGTGCCGTGGGGGCGGCGCCGCATAGGACTTCGGGGTAACGTCCGAGGTTAAACCACTTCGCGTGCCTGGGATGTCCATCTGGTTGGTTCCCGTTTGTCGTCTTCGGAGTGAGCGATCGAGTAGGAGTTAGGTGCTCGTGCTACGTTGAGGAGTCCTCAACGGTTCTGATACAGCGAGCCGCTTCGCCGAAGCTCGGTCGCGTATCAAATGGCGCGGTATCAAAGGGCGGTGCGTCAGACTCCTCCTCGAGGAGCTCCAAACAGCAGATGTAGCTTGGTTGTGGCAATCGCCATCCGCACGCAATTCCAGCTGGTACGAATGCAATAACGTGAAGCCGACCAGGTTCATGACAGAGCGTGGCCGGAAATCGGCGGTAAAGCGGGGCGGACGATCCTCTCAGCCCAAGCAGTGTGCATATCCACGGGACAACTGGGTATAGGGAGCTAGCTTGCGGGGATCCGCTACTCGCCGGAGGGAGAGATGTTGCCGGACAGAGGGAACCTGCAAGGCGTGACGAGGAGGTTCGTCGCCGTGACGCTCCTCGTGAAGCGAGGTCCACCAAGTTGACCGGCTCGTCCGATAATCCCGAGTGCCGGTTGTGCGCTGTCGCTGCAGGCGAGGGCGACTGGCCCAATGCCGCAACCCTGGTCGCGCACGTGGGGGAGATCATCGTGCTCGTGCAGCCCGGGCTTCACGAGGTGCTCGTCGCCCCCTTTGAGCATGCGGCCACCCTGGGCACCCTGTCAGAGGTCCAGCGGGGTCGGCTCCTCGCAGCACTGCGCGGGGTCGTCTTGGTGGTCGAGGCAAAGGGCGGCAAGGCCACCGTCGAGGTGGCACCTGTGCCCCCAGAGGCAAAGGGGCATCTGTGCCTGCGGGTCCTTCCCCAACTTCCGTCGACCGCCACGACTCGCTTCGACGACGTTGACGCGTTGGCTCGCGAACTCCATCACATGATGCAGTGACGGCTCATCACGGGATCGAGTGGTGGCTCGGTGGGACTGACCAGCCTCAGCTGACGCAGCGACCGAGATCGTCGGTCCCGACCTGATTGGCGGGTAGCGCGCCCAACGAGCAATGGAACTGGAGCCGGGTGGTCAACGTCGTCGTCGCAATCTCCCCGCGCCCGACGAGCGAGGTCGTCGGTACCTTGCGCCCGAACGCGGGCGAGTACCATCCGAGTGGCGGATCGGTGCTGCCTCGATAAGCCGACCACTTGAGACACCCGGGAAGTTCGAGCGTCGCATGCGCCCGGACGCCTTGGACGTCCTCCCATTCGAGCTCGGTCCGGTTGCCCCGCAGCACCGCCCTCACGGCCGGTCCGAGGTGGAACGCCATGCGCACCGTTTGCGACCCGGCGGTGTCCAGTCGGTCGAGGACCTCGAGCAATCCTGTATCCGCGTTCAGGGTGACCGTGCGCTGGTGACGCGCTGGCTGCGGCAGATCGAGATACCCATCGTGGGAGCCGGTCCAACGCTGGAGGGATGGGTCGGCGACCGCGGCTTCGAGCACGTGGGCTCGAGCATGACGGACCCACAAGAACGGCCCCTTCGACTCGGACTGGTCCCGGCCGGCCAGCTCGAGGGTGTTGTGGGCGATGGTCGAGCGAAAATAGGACCGCCAGTCGGGCTCTCCTTGATAGCAGTAAGTGCCCGGGTCGGCCAGGATGTCCACGCCGCGCTGGCGGACCTCGATCGAGAGTGCATCGGCGTGGGCGTGGGCGGCGATCGAGAGAAAGCCGTGCGGACCGCCGTCGCATCGACACCAGAATCTCGTTCTCCCCGGCGCTTCGCAGGACGGTCAGCCCGGCGTCGGCGAACGACGAGGGGCGTGTGTCGAGGCGCGCGGCGACGTCGACCCGGCGCCCCAGCAGTGAGCCCAGCGCGAGCGAGGGTGCGTCAGGCTCGGTTCGAGGCCACCAGGAGAGACGTCCGAAGACGGCATCACCGACCGCGAGTAGCGACGCCCAACGATCGACGCCCGGCGACGTGAGGAGCAACGCCCGCCCGTCGTCGCCATCTCCTTGTCGGGGCGGCCGCCCCTTTTGGTCCACGACCCCGGCCAGCGCGTCGAGCATCCGGCACAGCAATGCCCACGTCTGGGGAGCGAGCGGGGAACCGGCGATGTCGGCCTCGACACCGGCGATGATGCCGAGCTCGGCGACCAGACCGTGGTACTCGAAGGCGAGCTCACGGTTGATCCCGCTGTCGAAGGTGTTGGACAACAGCTCCGCCTCGAGCAAGCTCGACGCCGCCGCTCGCCACCGGTCGCTCGTCTCGAACCACGGAAACCCGCAACTGGCCACGAGTTGCCCCGCCGCCTCGGCGATCACGTGGTTGTTGGCCGACGAGCCACGACTCTGGAACGTCGCCAGGTACTTCTGGTGCGCGTAGACCTGTCGAACCGCGTCTTGGTTCTGTTCGAAGAGTGCCGGCGCGTCAGGCCACCCCTCGAGAAGGCGGCGAACCCATACCCATGAGATGAGTCGGATACCGAGCTCGATCCCACTGGCCCAGTTCACCCCTGACACGACGGGATTATGGCGCCACCACGAGCGAAGGTGACGCGACACCATGGCCGCGTACTCCTCGTTGCCCGTCAACCGCCAGGCCGCGGCAAGAACCGTCAGGTGCTGATGGCGCGAGAGCTCCCAGAATCTGCTTGACGTTGCGGTCGTCCTGCGGGGACCGGAAGTCCACCTTGAAGGCGCAGCGATCTTCGGGATAACGACGCCCACTTCTAGGGTCCATGGACCAGTCCGGATCCAACAGGTCCGCCCGTTGGACACCGAGGATCTCCCAACGGCCCTTCAGCAGGTCATCGGCCGCGCCCAGGAGGTCCTCTCGACCATCAGCTGACAGCACGCCCAGCCCGACGGGCGCCACCCGAGCCGTTCCCTGCTCGGCGCGCCGGGGGGCTGGAGGCTGCGGGTTCAAAACGGGCATGGTGCGCTGCAGGCTCCAGAGCTGCTGGTGCCACCGGTCCCGCAGGCGCCCGGAGATCTCTTCAGGGGTCATACGCCCGAGCCGCTGCGCGTACCAGCGGAGTGCGGGGCTCACAACTCGATGGGCCTTCCCTGCGCCAGGCTTCGCTCCACCGCCAGTGTTGCCGCGGTCGTACGGAGCAGGGACCCGAGGGCGATCGGCATCGGCGCTCCCGAGCGAACCGACTGGAGGAACTGGTCGAGCTGGGGGCGTTGGCCCTTGTCAATCGCCCCTCGGGCTCGCCGGACCTTCTTGCGGCGCCCCGACCAGACCGACGTCGTGCGGAAGTTCTCGAACCTGGCCGTGCGGCCTGCGGTCGAGACCTCCAAGACCTCCTTCGGGACCCGGGGGTTCCCGTGGGTCAAATAGTCCACGCTGGCCATCGATCCGTCGTCGTAGCTCAACACGGCATGCAGATCGCTGTGGTTAGGGGTGCTCATCGCGTGGACCGTCGACGGGGAGGATCCGAGCCACCAGCTGATGGTGTCGATGAAATGGCCGCCCTCGCCCACGAAGCGGGAGCCCTCGAGGTCCACATTGCGATACCAGCTGTTGGCGTCGAGCGGGCCCGCGTTCACCGTGTAGCGGATCACCGAGGTGGCGGCCTCAGCCTCGAACCGGTGCCGCAGATCGCGCAACACCGGGGAAAAGCGGCGGTTGAACCCGACCATGAGCCGGTTGTTGCCGGTGGCCGCAACGGCCTCTGCGATCCGCGAGAGCTCCTCGTCGTCGATGGCGAGGGGCTTCTCGACGAAGACCGTCTTGCCCGCCTCCAGCGCCCGACTCGCCAACACCGCATGGGTGTGGTGGCGGGTCACCACGAACACGGCGTCGATCGAATCGTCGCTGAGTACCGCGTCGACGTCCGTCGAGGCACGCAGGAAGCCGAACCGCCGCTGGGCATTGGCCGCTGACAGCGAGGAGGCGGTGGCGACCAGGCTCAGCTCGACATCGCGCCGGCCAGCGAGCTGGGGCAGGAGCATCGACGACGCGTAGTTGCCTGCCCCGATGAATCCGAGCCTGAGCACGCCACTGCGTGGCGCCACGGTGGTCGTGCGCTCCGAGCCTTCGGACGAGCGCCACGACATGGCACCGGCCGAGACGCCAGGGTCGGGGTAGCGGAACAAGAAACCGACCCCTTGGAGATCGCCCGAATGAAGCCGACCGTAGACGTCCGGAGCCTCGGCCACCGGGAAATCCCCTGAGACGAGCGATTCGACCGCTAGCTTCCCGCCCGCCAGCAGGTCGACGAAGCACTCGAGGTTCCGTCGCTCGGTCCAGCGGACGTACCCGGCGGGATAGTCGATGCCGTCGAGCTCGTAGGTGTCGTCGTAACGGCCGGGGCCGTAGGACCTCGAGAACCGGACGTCCAATTCCTTGTCGTAGTACGCGTTCCAGGGCAAATCCAGCTTCAGCTTTCCGATGTCGATGACCCGGGCCCGGTCGCGTGCGAGTCGGGCCGCCGCCTCGACCGGCCCGTTGGAGGACCCACCCGCCACCAGCAGGATGTGATCCGCACCGAGCCCGTGCGTGAGCCGAGCGATGGTGCGCTCGAGGCGGTCGATCCCCTCGGCGTCGGGAACCTCGCAGGCGATGGCGCCGGAGGTCTCGGCCAGCCGGCAGCGGTCTTCGACGACGTCGAGCCCCACGACACGCACGCCGGCTACGACGAGCAGCTGGACGACGAGCTGCCCCACCAGCCCGAGGCCGACCACACAGGCAGTGTCGCCGATCTGAGGCTCGGCGCGGCGTACCCCATGCATAGCGATGGCCCCCACCGTGGCGAAGGCGGCGAGGCGAGGCTCCACGCCGTCGGGTACGGGAACGCAAAGGTTGACCGGCACCCAGTTCACCTCAGCGTGCAGGGCGTGCTCGTTGCCCGCACACGCGACCAGCTGTCCGACCTTGAATTCGTCGACACCCATGCCGACTTCGGTGACGATCCCCGCCAGCGAGTAACCGAGCGGGGTGAACGAGTCGAGACGCGACAGGGCCTTGGCGTACGTGCTGCGCAGTCCTTGCTGGGAGACGCTGTCGACCAGCTTTCGGACCTGGTCGGGTCGCGCCCGGGCCTTGCCGACGAGCGACAGGCGAGCTTCGCTCACCTTCATCATCTCGGTGCCCGTCGAGATCAACGAGTAGAGCGACCGGACGAGCACCCCACCGGGTCGGCACGAGGGCGGTGGCACGTCGAGGACCCGAAGCTCGCCTGACTTGTAGTTCTGGGCAACTTGTTTCATCGGACTGGTGCTGCTTCCTTCCACGCGGTGTCCTTGGCGTCGGTTGGCGATCTGGCGTTCACACCGACACTCCGACCGAACGGGCATGGTCGCACCACAGCTCGAGGCTCAAGAGCTGCCAGATCTGCTTGGCGTTGTCCTCTCGCCCCGCCCGATCGTCGGCGACGAGCCGCTCGAGTGCCGCGCGTTGGAGGAATCCTCGGCCCACGAGGTCGCCTCCGAGGAGCTGCTCGTCGACGACGGCTCGCAGGTCGCGCGAAATCCACGCCCGCAAGGGAGCGCTGAACGACGCCTTCGGGCGGTTCACGATCTCAGGTGGCAGCCAGGCCCGCGCCGCGTCCTTCAGCGCCGCCTTGGTCGTCCGGCCGTGGATCTTCGCCTTGCCTGGAAGCGAGAACGCCGCACTGACCACGGCCGGATCGACGAAAGGTACACGCACCTCGACCGACGCGGCCATGCTGGCCCGATCGGTGTAGGCCAGGTTGAGGCCGGGGAGGAACAGACGGGAGTCGGCCAGACACATCCGGTTGACCGGGTCGTCGAGCACCGTGTCGGCGTACACAGCGTCGTGCTCGACCATGAGCTGGTCGACCAACGGCGCGAGATCAGGGTTCAAGAGCTCAGAGAGCGCCGACCGGTCATAGAGCGTGTAGCTCCGTCGAAAGGCTTCGGCCTCGGAGAGCTCTGCGAAGGTCAGGAACCGTTTGGCCCAGCGCACGTGGCGCAACCCGCGTCCAGCGGCGACGACCGGTGCACGGTCGACCGCACCGCGCACCGCCCGGCGAGCGAGGGCCGGCACCTCCAAGTACCGGGCGGCCATCAGGCAGGCCAGGTGCTTACGGTAGCCTCCGAACAGCTCGTCGGCGCCCATCCCCGACAACACGACCTTGACCCCGGCATCACGCGCTGCCTCGCACATGAGCAGGGTGTTGATCGCCGCAGGATCGCCGACCGGTTCGTCGAGCACGTCGACGATTCTTGGAAGAAGCTCCGCGATGTCGGGCGACATCTCGATCTCGTGGAGCGCAATGCCGAATTGGTCGGCGACCTTCCTCGCGTAGACGGCGTCGTCGGGCATCGCCTCGTACCGGTGGTCCCTCTGGCGAAAGGTGATGGTGTAGGCGTCGATGCACGGATTCGACCGGCGAGCCAGAACGGTGACGATGCTCGAGTCGAGCCCGCCGCTCAGAAAGCTCGAGACCGGAGCGTCGGAAACGAGGTGGTGGGCGACCGAGTCCTCGATGACTTCCTCGAGCGCCACTGGGGGTCCGGCGGCTGCGTCAGCCGCTACGTCCTCCACCCTCCAGTAGCGGGTGAGCCGGCGGGTGCCATCGGGTCGAAACTCGGCCCACGACCCGGGTGGAAGCTTCACAACCCCAGCGATGGCGCACCGTTCGGGAGGAATCCAGTAATAGAGCATGGAGGCGACGAGTGCACCGGGGTCGGCGCTCAGGTTCGCTCCGAGCGCGCTCACGATGCCCTTGAGCTCCGACGAGAAGACGATGCCTTGGCCACGAGGAAGGTAGTGGAGCGGCTTGATCCCGAGCTGGTCCCGTGCCAACACCAATGTCCCCGAACCCTCGTCGAAGATCGCCAGCGCGAACATCCCGCGAAATCTTCGAAGGGCGTCGGGTCCCCAATGGCGCCACGCCTCGAGGACCACCTCGGTGTCCGAGCGGGTCTCGAAGCGAATCCCCTTGGCGGCCAGCTCGGTTCGTAGACTGCGGTAGTTGTAGAGCTCTCCGTTGTACGTCAACGTCAGCCCGTTCCGGCTGAATGGTTGATGGCCGTTTGGGCTCAGATCGATGATGGACAACCGTCGATGCGCCAGCTGGACCGACACCTGGCCATGTTGCAACGTGAAGAACCCCTCGTCATCGGGCCCTCGATGCGCCATCCGTGCGTTCATGGTCCGCACGATGTCGCCGCCGTCGACCTGCTGATAGCAACCCGAGATGCCACACATCGTCAGGCGACCCGTCCTGGTCGGACGTCGACCTCCTTGTATTCTTGGGGGGTCTGGCGGGAGGGGCCGGTCAGCCCCTCGTAGACACCGAGGTACTTGGCCCGTTGATGCGGCCATGCCAGGACGTCGAGGACCCGATCTCGTCCGATGCGCCCCATCGCCTCGCGTCGGGACTGATCGTCCACCAGCTCGATGATGTGGCGGGCGAACTCGGACACGTCGTTGGGGACCGCGTAGACGGCGGCGTCCCCCGCAGAGACGCGGGTCTCACGCAGATCGAAGGCCACGACGGGAACCCCGAAGGTCATGTACTCCATGGTCTTGTTCATGGTGGAGAGGTCGTTGAGCGGGTTCTTGGGATCCGGGCAGAGCGCGACGTCGGCGGTCGAGAGGACCCTGGCCACGTGCGCGTCGGGAACACGGCCCGTGAACTCCACGAACTCGCCAAGCTCCAGCTCGTCGACGAGCGCGCTCAGCTCGCTCAGGCAGTCACCGGACCCCATGAAGGTGAACGCGACGTCCTTGCGGCCGAGCACGTGGAGGATGTGGTCAGCGGCGCGGATCGCCAGATCCACGCCGTCCTGGGGGCCCATCACGCCCAGATACGCCACGAGGTGCGCGCGGCCACGGCGCAGTTCGGGCTCGGCGGGAACGGCTCGTAGTTGGGTCGGATCCGGACCCGTTCGCACCACGGTGACTTCGTGCCGTCGCTTCCCTCCGCGTCGCAAGGCCACCTCCCGATAGGAGTCGTTGGTGGCGATCACGTGCCGGGCGCTGTGGAACGTGCACCACTCGAGGGCGCGCAGGCCCCAGTATGCGATGCGTGAACCGTCGGCGAAACGTGACTCGAAGAGCTCAGGGCACAGGTCGTGATGGTCGTAGACGAAGGCCACCCCGAGCAATCGGGCCAGCAGGGCGATGGGCCAGAAGATGTCGGGCGGGTTGCACGCTTGGAGGACGTCGTAGGGTTGCCTGCGCCACGCCTTCGCGCAGAGCCAGGCCGTGGCCGCGAACGAGTAGACGTACTCGCGAAGAAACGCCGTGGTACCGCTGCCCCCCCGAGCAGGCCGGTACTTGTACAAGGTGACGCCGTCGATGATCTCCTCGGATGGGTCGCCGGGACCTTTGGGGCAGATCACCGACACCGCGTAGCCGGCGGCGCGCAGCGCCCGGCACTCGAGCCATACCCGGCGGTCGAAGGGGACCGGAAGGTTCTGGACGATGATGAGCACGTTCCCCCGAGACGCCACGCGCTGTGCGGTGGGCCTGGCCGAGGAGGGCCGGGCCACCACCGACAGGGCGGGGGCCGGTTCACGGCTTGTTTCATGGGATTGTGGGCTCGTTTGGAGGTCGACCATTACCACGCCACCCCCTCGTAGCCGGCCAGCGTTTCTATGCTGGCGCCGAGCCGCCCGCCGAGGTCGACGATGGTCCGGGGCGGGGTTCGCCCGAGGGCGGTAATCACCGCCGGATGGGAGCTGGACACGAGCGCCGAATCCGCGCCGCTCAGGGCGACAGAGGGATCGCGGGTGAGGACCCGTCTCAGGTGCGGAAGCCTCGAGGCGACGTAGTCTCGGTTGGTTCCCATGAGATGCTCGGGATCGACGATGGGGTCGTAGATACGGACGTCGAAGCCCTTGCCGATGAGCGTCTCGGCCAGGTCGACATAAGGGCTCTCGCGCAGGTCGTCGCTGTCCACCTTGAAGCTCAGTCCCAATAACGCAACCGAACGGGCGTCGCTCGCCACGACCCTGTCGACCACGTCGCGCACCGACAACGAGTTGGTGGCCAGGGTCCCCGACAAGAGCGGGAGATCGAGCGAGTTGATCCTGGCCAGGTACAACAACGCCCGCAAATCCTTGGGCAGACACGATCCACCGAACGCGAACCCCGGAGACAGGTATCGTTCGGAGAGGTTGAGTTTCGTATCGAGGCAGAGCAGATCCATCACCTCTCGCGCGTCGACCCCCAGGTGCCGGAACAACCGGCCGAGCTCGTTGGCGAAGGAGACCTTGGTGGCGTGGAAGGCGTTACACGCGTACTTGAGCCCTTCGGCCACCCGGGTCGGCACGGCACGCACGGGCTCCTCGAGGAACCCGAACAGGCGCTGGGTCGCCTCCACCACCCGGGCATCGTGGCTCCCGACCACGACCAACGGCGACGAGTAGAAGTCATCGATCGCCGTTCCTTCCCGAAGGAACTCGGGACACATCCCGATACCGATTCTCAGTGGAGTCTCGTCAAGGAGCGCCGCGACCGCCGGTTCGACCAGGTTCTCGGTCGTACCTGGCGGCACGGTGCTGCGCACGATCAGGGCATGGAAGTCACCGGGCCCGGCCCGCTCCCCCACCGCCGCAGCGATGTCGGTGACCGCCCGAAGAACGAATCGCAGGTCGGTGCTGCCGGTCGGCGCGGAGGGTGTGCCGACGCAGATCAGCGACAGGTCGGCATCCTCGAGTGCCACGCTGGGCTCACCGCTCGCCGAAAGGGCCCCGGTCGCGACGGCGGTCGCCACCAGCGCGTCGAGCCCCGGTTCGACCACTGGGCTGACCCCCGCAGTGATCATCGCCACCTTTCGAGCATCGACGTCCACCGCGCGCACGTCATGGCCGTTGGCCGCCAGCACCGCGGCGGTCACGGTCCCCACGTAGCCCAACCCGAAGACCGCGACCTTCATAACCCTCCCCGTTCGGTTGGGGGGCGCGTCACACTCGCGGCCACCGCGCGCTGAACGGCCGCAGAGCACCCGGTGCGCACCATTGACTTTTTCTCGACCGCCATGAGACACAGAGCGCGGCCAGGTGGCCCGAGATACCGAGTTTTCCCCTGAATGTCGGTGGCGTCGTTGCACGGTTTCGACCGAATCGGGCCGGCGACGTCCCCGGGCGACGGCGCGCGGATCTGACCAGATGTTGCGGCGCGCGTATCACGCACCCGGGTGGCGCGTCTGGACTGGTGGCCAGGTGGTTGTCCAACGCCGGCCACAACCAGACGAGAGTCCATTACCAATGAACGGCCCCACAGCGGCGACCACCGTCTTTCTCGAGGGAGCGGCTCCAATGAGCGCACACCGGTGTCGGGCATGCCGAAGCAAGTCGGGCACCGTGGTGCTCGATCTGGGCGAGCACCCGGCATGCGACTACTTTCCCGAGGTGGAGGACCCTGGGCCCGATCCCGTCTATCCGCTGCAGATGTGGCTCTGCGCCTCGTGCGGTCTGGCCCAGCTGGTGGCCGACCCCACCATCCCCGAGGAACCCAGGGGTCGTGAGCCGGACGCGCTCGTCGCCCAGGCGGCTGACGCCGTGCAGCGGGTTGCTTCGGCAGGGCTGCTGTCGAACCGGCGTCTGGTGGCCGAATATGGCAGCCCTCACGGAGGATCGTGGCTGGAGCTACTGGCCGACCGCGGTCTCATCCCGGTGACCAGCGAGGAACCAGCCGATGTGGTCATCGACTGTTTCGGCTTGATGCACGAGTCAGACCAGTCTGCGGCCCTCGCCGAACGGGCCGCTCGGGTGGCCGCCGGCGGGGTGCTGCTGGTGCAGTTTCACTCGCTCGAGACCATCATCTGCCGCGGACAGTGGAATGCGCTTCGTCACGGGCACTATGCGTATTACTCGATGACCGCTCTGAAGGCGATGCTAAGCACACGGGGCTTCAGCCCTCGCAGGGCCTGGACCTTCGAGCTCTATGGGGGCACGGTGCTGTTGGCCGCCATGAGGGACACCGAGGCCGCCGGCGACCCGGATCCCTCGGTGCGCGCACTGTGGGTGTCCGAGGCCCGAGCTGGGGTCCAGAACCCGGTCACGCTGCACGGCCTCCAGCGCGACGCCCAGGCCCGTAGCAAGGGGTTACATGACTGGCTCCTCGCCCAGCGCGACGCTGGGCGCACGGTGGTCGGCTACGGCGCCGCCTCCCGAGCGGTTGCGCTGTTGTTGGCGGCGGGCGCGGACCGGACGCTCTTGCGCGCCGTGGCGGATGCCTCGCCGGCCAAGCGCGGCCTTCGCATGCCGGGCACCGACATCCCGATCGTCGATCCCTCCGAGCTCGGTGCGCAGCGGCCTGCTGCGGTCGTGCTCTTCGTCCCCGATCTGCTGACAGAGGTCCGCGCCGCGCTTCCCGAGGTGGAGGCCCACGGCGGCCAATGGGTCGACGCGGAGGCCTTCGCCTCCTGACGCCGCCATCTGCCCTCAACTCGTATCAAGCCAGCGACCACGGACTCGTCCACTTGCTGACGTCGTGCGCATCGGTCGTCATCGTGGAGGGACATGTCAACGTCAAGCCAGTGCCGGCTCTGTGGCGCAGACCTCACGCAGACCTTCGTCGACTTGGGCATGTCGCCGCTCTGCGAGAGCTACGTCGAGGTGGACCGTCTCGACGAGCCCGAGACCTTCTATCCACTGCACGTGCGCCAGTGCCCATCGTGCCTCCTCGTGCAACTTCCCGCTTACGTAGCTGGTGAAGACATTTTCAGCGACTACGCCTACTTCTCGTCGTACTCGGACTCCTGGGTAGCGCATGCCAGGCGGTACGCCCACGAGATGATCGGACGACTAGGCCTCGACTCCACCAGCATGGTGACCGAGGTCGCCAGCAACGACGGCTACCTGCTCCAGCACTTCGTCGCCCGCAATATCCCGGTGCTCGGCGTGGAACCAGCGGCGAACGTCGCTGAGGCCGCCCGATCGCTCGGCATTCGGACGGTTGTCGAGTTCCTTACCTCGACCACCGGGCCCGCGATCGCCGAACGGTACGGGCGGGCCGACCTGGTGGCCGCCAACAACGTCTTTGCGCACGTTCCCGACATTCGAGGCTTCGTCCAGGGTCTTCGTGCACTGGTGAAGGACACCGGATTGGTCACGTTGGAGTTCCCCCACCTCCTCCGGCTCATCGAACGCCGCCAGTTCGACACCATCTACCACGAGCACTATTCCTATCTCTCCTTACTGACTGCGTCGCGCGCCTTGCTCACCGCGGGGCTACAGGTCGTCGACGTCGACGAGATCGAGACCCACGGCGGCTCACTGCGCGTCCACGCCCGACCCGAGGAGGAGGCCGACGAACCGACCACTCGGGTCAAGACGGTGCTCGAAGCAGAGGCCGATGCTGGGCTCCACACCCTCGAGGGGCATCGAGGCTTCGCGACCGAGGTGCTCCGGATCAAAAGCGACCTGGTGGGCTTCCTCCTCGACGCGGCGAAGAAGGGGTGTTCGGTGGCAGGCTACGGTGCCCCGGGCAAGGGGAACACGCTGTTGAACCACTGCGGCATCAGATCGGACCTCCTCGAATACACGGTCGATCGAAGCCTGGTCAAGCAGGGTAGGTACCTGCCGGGCACGCACATCCCCATCTATGCGCCCGAGCGCCTGGCCGATACGCGACCCGACTACGTCCTCGTCCTACCGTGGAACCTGAGGCGCGAGATCAGCCAACAGCTCGACTACGTCCGTTCGTGGGGTGGTCGGCTGGTCTTCCCGATCCCCGAGCTCGAGATCGTCTGATGAGGTGTGACTCGTGAAGGTTGTGCTCTTTTGCGGTGGTTTGGGCATGCGGATGCGCGACGGCGTCACCAACGGGCCAAAGCCCATGGCGCTCGTCGGCGAACGCCCACTTCTGTGGCACGTGATGCGGTACTACGCCTACTTCGGGCACACCGACTTCGTCCTGTGTCTCGGGTATGGCGCCTCGGCAGTCAAGGACTTCTTCTTGAACTACGACGAGACGCGGTCCAACGATTTCGTCCTGGAGAACGGTGCTCGCGAGGTGACGCTGTTCCGGACCGATATCTCCGAATGGCGAATCACCTTCGTCGACACGGGCCTACACTCGCCGATTGGTGAACGGCTTCGTCGAGTCCGCAAGTTCGTCGACGGCGAACCCATGTTCATGGCCAATTACGCCGACGTGCTCACCAACGCCCCCTTGCCCGACATGATCGAGCGGTTCGAAACGAGCAGCGCGTTGGCCAGCCTGCTTGCCGTGCCGCCCCAATCGTCCCACCACGCGGTGGACATCGCCGACGACGGGATCATCACCCAAGTCACCCCGATGCGTGACCTGCGCCACTGGGAGAACGGCGGCTACTTCCTCTTCCGGCCGGACATCTTCGACGAGCTGAACGAGGACGAGGATCTCGTCGAAGGTGCGCTCATGCGACTGGTCCGCCGGGGCCACGTTCTCGCCTACCCCTACAAGGGATACTGGTCGCCCGCCGATACGGTCAAGGAGCGAGCGCAGCTCGACGAGCTGTACCAACGGGGCAATTGCCCGTGGATGATCTGGGATCCCGAGCGCTCCGGTGCAGGCACGTGACCCGGCGACCCCGAGCCCGCCGGGCGAGGTCGGGCCCGAGGAGACACCGATCCCAACGCGCGTCGTCGCCAGGTGACCGGCAGTGATGCCCCTGGCAATTGGCGCGCGCCCCGGCAGACCGCTGTCGGTGCTCGCCATCGGCGCTCATCCCGACGACATCGAGATCGGCGCCGGCGGCACGCTGCTCACCCTTGCCCAAGGGAACCCAGATCTGGTGGTCCACTACCTGGTGCTGACGGGCACGGCGGCTCGTCGGCTCGAAGCGCGCAACGGGGCGAGATCGTTCCTGCCAGGTGCGGACCTCACGGTCGATCTGCGCGACCTCCCAGAGGGCCGACTGCCGGCCCTCTGGGGGTACGTAAAGGACACCCTCGAGGAGGTGGCGAAGACCTTCTCGCCGGACCTGGTCATCGCACCGTCCTCGGATGACGCGCACCAGGACCATCGCACCATTGGGGAGATCGTGCCCAGCGTCTTTCGCGACGGGCTGTACCTGGCCTACGAGATTCCCAAGTGGGACGGAGACCTCGGTCGTCCCTCCATGTACATCCAGCTCTCAGTCGAGACGGCCCGCCGCAAGGTGGCACTGCTGCACGAGTGCTTCCCCTCGCAATCTGAGCGCGACTGGTGGGACGACGAGGTGTTCTTGGGGATCGCTCGGTTACGGGGTATGGAGTGCCGGGCTCCCTACGCCGAGGCGTTTACCTGTACGAAATGCGTGGTACTGCCGCCCTCTTGCCATCTCGAGGGCGCTAGACGCTGAGCTCCGACGGAATCCTGCTGGGGCTCGACACGAACCGACAGAGCGGAGGAAGCACGGTGAGCATCTTCATCGACCCGGACGTGGCACCCGCCGAGTTGCGCCAGCGGCTCTATGCAGGGCACCTCGTGGTCCTCACTCGGCTGCAGGCGGTCGGGCACTTCGTCGAGCACACCCGTCAACAGCTCGACGACCTGTTCGCGCCGCACGACCCGCAACGAGCGCACGAGCACTTCGACAAGGTTGCCACGGCCCGGATGCTCGGGGACTGGAAACCCGACTTCATCCATTCGGAGGTCTCCAAACGCCTCGTGCGTGCAATCGTCGCGGAGGCTGGCTTCGCGGCGGAGGGCACGCACTACGACCTACCCAAGCCGCGCACGTCCTTTCCCGTCGGGCACCTCACGACTGGCATCGCCTATGCGTTCCCGTGGCACCGTGACGTCTGGTATAGCGCGCCCGCACAGCAGATCAATTGGTGGCTTCCGGTCCTCGCTGCTGAAGAGAACAACTGCATGAGCTTCGACGTGCAGAGCTTCGATCGACCAGTCCCCAACAGCTCCGCTGCGTTCGACTATTACGAGAACAACAACGCACGCCTGCGCACCGCGGCGCAGGTGACGAGCGAGCAGCAGGCCCGCCCCGCAGCTTTGGAGCATCGACCGACCCATGAGCTCGTGGTCCTCCCCACGCCCGGATCGGTGCTGCTGTTCTCTGGGGCTCAGCTCCATCGTTCCGTCCCCAATACCACCGACCGGTCGCGCTTCAGCGTGGACTTCCGCACGGTGGACGTGGAGGAGGTGATCCAAGGTCGGGGCGCTCCGCTGGTGGACGTCTCGTGCACCGGCACGGCCATACGGGACTTCCACAACGTGGCCGACGACCGCGAGTTCGACGAGGCCACGGTCACGCAGCTCTACGGCGAGCCGCCCAGGGATGCGATGCTCGTCTTCGCCGCGGGCGAGCGGACATGAGGGCGACCAAGGATAAAGGGTGACTCAGCGGCTCATCCCAGGAGCTCCACCGCCGCCTCGAGCGGGGGCGCCAGTCGATCCCGCTCCGACATGGCGGCGACGGGTAACGGCCACGGGATGGCCAGGTCGGGGTCGTCGAACGCGATGGTGACATCTTCGGCTGGCGCGTGCGGGCGGTCGATGCGGTACGACACGTCCGCGGTGGGAGTAAGCGCCTGGAACCCGTGGGCACAGCCGGCCGGGACATAGAGCGAGACCTGCTCGTCGTCACGCAGTTCGAAGCTCCGCCA
This sequence comes from uncultured Acidimicrobiaceae bacterium, assembly GCA_963794215.1. GTDB lineage: Bacteria > Actinomycetota > Acidimicrobiia > Acidimicrobiales > RAAP-2 > DATKRB01. The sequence goes on from CAWCCQ010000002.1 coordinate 570,659, forward strand.
CCTCCGATAGGAGGGCGAAGTTGGGCGCAGATCGACGATGACGTCGAAAATGGCACCGTAGGAGCACCGCACCAACTTTGCCTCGCCTTCCCCGCGTCGCAGATGGAGGCCCCGCACCACCGCCTGGGCGGAGCGCGAGATGCTGTCCTGGACGAACGCGCCCGGATCGATCCCGACTGAACGGACCGCGTCGGCATCGAAGGTGCGGCAGAAGAAACCACGATCATCGATGTGCGGTGTGGGCGTGAACAGCAGCGCACCGGCAATGCCGCTGACCGGGCTGACCTCCATGAGGGACCTCCCTTCGGAATCTATTGGTGGCGCATCAACGGCTCTGCTGGTGACGTGGCGAGCACACAAAGAAGTACTCGACCGCCAATCGGGGTGTGATCACAGGGATGCTGGCGTTGAGGTAGAGGTTGGCCATCTTCATGTATTTCCGGTTGGGCTCGCTGTGACGCCAGTTGTGGGAGGTAGGAATGTATCGGTTGATGACGAAGTCCTGGCTGAGACTCTGTCGGAACTCCTCGAGAGGTTGAACGTTGCTATAGGGCCAATAAATCTGCGGGTCGCGATGACCGAAGTTCACGTAGGAGACGATGAAGGTGCCGGTCGCCCCGAGGATGGTGGCGATCTCCGAGAACTTCTCCGACTGATGGTTACCCAGGTACTCGAAGACTCCTTGAGCCACCACGATGTCAAACGTCTTACCCGCGAACCCTATCGGCGTCTCGAGGATATCGGCTTCGAGGAGATTGGGCGCAGGATCACGTATGGCGATGTCGACGCCGTAATAGGCAATTGTCGGCCGCAGCAATTGGGCCAGGGTCGCCGGTCCGCACCCGACGTCGAGGAGCGTGCACCGATCTGGTCCGGCGATCCTGTTCACGAGGCGCGCCACCTTCTGCAGGCGGTGATGCGGCACGACGAACTTCTGGTGCTCGACACTCCAAAAGTCCTTCTTGTAGTACCGAACGTCAGTGATGCCCTTCACCGGCCGACTCTCCTCGTTCTTCGTTCGTGACACCATCGGGTCGATCTTCCACTCACGGGACGTACTCGGCGTAAGGAGTCGGGTCGAGATTCCTCGACATGACCGTCTCGGTCGGCGCACCCCCGTGCTCGGCCAGGCCTCCGGGTTCCCCGTCCCCAAAGAGCACCGACGACAGCGTGGCGAATTGGTGCTCGACGTCGCGGATCTTGGTCGCGTTGCGCTCGTCGAGCATCTCGCGGACCTCGACCGAACGGCGCTCCAACTCGCTGAACCTCTCCTGCAACTCCTCGAGGTCCAGTGAACGGGCCGATAGGCAGAAGTCCGACATCCCCATGTCCGCCATCAGGGCGTCGAACTTCCCCGAGTAGCCGACCGAGATAGTGGGCTTGGAGAGCCGCAGTGCCGAAAGGACGTTGTGGTACCGAGTGCCGACGAACGCGCCCAGCGGCGCGATGTCTCGCATGAGCGCTCGCAGCGACGAGAAGGGCTCGGCGGCGACGGTGTCGGGGTCCATCTCAGGTCGGTCTGCCCGCACACTGGACAGGATGTCGGCCGCGACGGCACCGTCGGCGTTGTCACCCCAGAACAGCTGGAGTCGGTAACCGCGGTCGACGAGCCACGCGACGAAGGACGTCATCGTCTCGACATAACGGGCGTGGATGTTGGGCGCCTGTCGGCGATCGTCGTTCCCGCCGTAGTACGCCATGACGCCAACACCCACCGTCCGGGCGTCATCCGTGCCGCGCGCGGGAGCTGGGAGGCCAAAAACGAGGTCGGGGTACACCGCGTCCCGAGAGATGTCGAGTCCTCGCTGCTGCATCGCCTCGCGCGACTGGTCGTCGCGGTAGGAGCGGTAGAACGCGAGTCGCGCCGCCCAGTTGAAGAGCCAGCGCGTGGGTCGTTGGTTGATCTGGTTCGCACCCACGCTGACCAGCGCGACCCTGGTCCCGAACAGCTTTCCCGACGCACAGAGCATGAACAGTGCGTAGGGAACACCGGTCGCTCGCAGCGGCAGGCTTGCTTCGAGAACGCCCATCCCCGGAACGATGACCGCGTCGTGCTGGCGCACCCACGACATGGTCCTGAAGGCGTCGATGACCTTGCTCAGCATCTTCAGCGCCGCCGTTGTTGCGCCAGAAGTGCGCTCGGCGGGACGTCGGTAGCACTGCATGGGAATGGCGGGAATCCCGTACTGGCTCGTCAGATACTCGGGGCCCATGCACATGGCGTCGATAACGGCGTCCGGGTGTTCTGCCTTCAGGTACCGGAGGACGACCTCGAAGGAGGCGTCGTTGCCCAGATTTCCCGAGCCGAGGAGCCCGAACATTCCCACCCGAGGTGCGACCAAAGTGCCGCTACGGACCGTCGGTGCACGCCGGCGCCGATTGGCGGGATGCCCCCCCATCACTCCGCCGTTCCAACGTCGTTCCGCCCTATGGCAAGGTGGCCGACCGGCCACCCTGAGATTGTGCGGCCTGCCCCTGGTCGAGCGCGAAAGGAGCGGATCCTCGAGTCCAGCCTCTCGGCGCGCTGGCTGATGCTCGACTCCCCGACCGTGGAGATTTTGTCCGAGACGATGGGCTCGAGGCCCTCATAGCACTGAGCACAATGCGCGTCGTAGACCGGCCGGCCGACGGTCAGGCGAGGGTTGGTGCCCATGGTACTCGTTACCCGACCTGCTGCGCGATCGCCTGGGCTTCAACGCCCTGCCGACGGAGCATCTGGTCGACGAGGCCGGCCGAGAGCAGCTCGTTGATCCGACGCAGTCTCACGAAGCGGGACGATGCGAAGTCTTCGTAGGTGAAGTTGTGCCGTGTGTACGCATCGACGAGCTCCTCGGTCCCGGACCGGACGCTCCAGCGCAGGCGCAGCTCCGGGAACGTTTCGGTCAATTTCGAGAAGTCAACGCGATAGTTACGGAGATCAGGTGCTGCCCCTTGGGCGAAGGACAGTCGCGATCCGGGAACTGCGTCGCGAACCATTTCAGCGATGTCGCGGACCTGCACGTTGTCTTCACTGCGGCCGACGTTGAAGGCCTCGTCGTGCACCACCTCGCGGGGAGCCTCCAGCACCGCGAGAAAGGCGCGGCAGATGTCCTCGACGTGCACCAACGGGCGCCACGGCGATCCGTCGCTCTCGAGCCGTACTTCCCCCGTCGTCAGCGCCACGGCGGTGAGATTGTTCACGACGATGTCGAGACGTAGGCGAGGCGATACGCCGTAGGCGGTGGCGTTGCGCAAATAGGTCGGGCTGAACGTGTCGTCGGCGAGGAGCGAGAGGTCACGCTCGGCCAGCACCTTCGTCTCGCCGTAGGGGGTGACGGGAAAGAGATCTGCGTCCTCGCTCACGCCACTGGAGCCGGCAGCACCATACAGACTGCACGACGACGCGAACACAAAGCGCCCGACGCCGGCCGCCTTGGCGGCGCGGGCCAACCGGAGCGTCCCGTCGAGGTTCACCGAGTACGTCGTCGACGGGTTGAGGTGTCCGAGCGGATCGTTGGAGAGCGCTGCCAGACAGGCGACGGCGTCGTAGGCGGCAAGATCCTCGGCGGCCGCGTCCCTGATGTCGATGGGAGCACGCCACGCGACGTCCTCTGGGGGTGGCCCGAAGTCGCATCCCTCGTAGAGACCCACGTCGAGTCCGTGCACGTCGTGTCCGGCGGCGCGCAAGAATGGGACGAGGATGGTTCCGATGTACCCACGATCGCCGGCAACTAGGATCCTCATCGTGTTCGTCCCTCGAGATCGTCACGGTGGGTCGACATGACCCACCGGTGATAGGAGGACACCGGCCGGCCCGTGATACCTGGAGCCGGATCGGAGCCATCGCCGCAGTCGCATCCACCGGTGACCCCCGTCATCGGTGCGGTTCGTGCGGTCACGTCGCCGACAAGTCTCCTGTCTGAGGGCGTGCACCAGCCCCGTGCGCATCGAGGGCGGCACGTAGGTGCCACCAAAACACCAGCGCGCCGATCCACGTTGCCACGGCCGCGCCCACCACTGTCCCCAACGCCCCTCCGGCAAAGGCCCCCACCAGGCCGCAGATCACGTAGGCGACCGACGCGAGGAGCATCGCTCGGAGGCTCCGGCGGGCGGCTCCGAGAGCGTGCAATCCCATGCCCGCACCAGTAGCGATGCACCCGCCCATGACCGAGATCGTGAGGGGCAGCACCAGCGGGTAGGTCGGCCGCCAGAGGGAACCCAGCATCCAATGCCCCAACCCTCCCGGCAGGGCCACCACCAGGACGGTGCCCCAGCCAAGCGCCGCCAGTGCGAGTGCTCCACCGAACACGACGCAGAAGATCCGCAAGTGGTGGGGCGAGCGGGTCAGCATACGGACTGCCTCGGGCAATCCAGCGAGGCCCATCCCGAAGAACACCACCATGAACGGGCCCATCAGTGTGCTGGCCGCCTGCACGTAACCCACGGCGGCGAGGCCCAAAATGAGACTGATGGAGTACGTCCGCACCTGGGTCTGCGCGCTGTTGGCGGTACCCTCCGCAAGGTAACGAGGGCCGAGGTCGCGGTGGTCCGAAACCCACTGTCGTGCCCCCGACAACCGGGGGACGACACGTGCTTGCAGCGGCCCGACGATGGCGGCGACCGCTGCTGACAAGCCCCAGGCCAACACGAACCAAAACACGTCTGCGTGGCCGGTCACGCGTAACAGCACCAATGTGGGTAGGAGCGCGACGGCCCAGACCGTGTCGTTCAGGAATGCCTGGCTGCCCCGGCCGATGGCGAAGAAAGCGAATCGCCAGCTGTCTTGGAGGAGCAGCCCCGGCAGTGTCAGCCCCAGCGCGAGGAAGGCCGACCGGGCGGTGCCGCCGAGCAGGGCCGCGGCCACCAGTACCGCTGCTCCGGAGGCCAGGCCCATGACCGCGGCAGCTCCGGTGCACTTGGCGACAGCGGTCCGCCAGCTCAGGAGATCACTGCCACTGAACCTGACCAACAGGGGGTCGGTGGCAAGTCCGCGTGACGCGGTAAGCGCGAATGAGTAGGTCACATAGGCCAAGGCGAACGCGCCATACTGCACGGCGCTCACCGTGCGGGCGATGTAGATGCTCAGGGCGAAGTTCGTGAGGCTCGACATGCCCTGATCCGCCACGCCCCACCCGAGGCGTCGACTCCCTTCGCGAGCCACGCGCCAGAGCGCCGCGGTCCGACGCTCCTCGTCCCCCGTTGGGCCGCCGGCAGGCAGGACTCTCATCGTGTTCAGCCCTCGAGATCTGGATGGAGGACGAGATGGCCGCCCGCTGGTACGAGTTCGAACCTCCGGTCCTGATACACGCTCGGAGTGGAATCGGAAAGGGTCGGTCAGGGACCGTTGGGAGGCACCCAAAGCAGGCCCGCCCAAACGTCTGCGGTCCGACGATGCGAGGTGCCGCACGTCGAACACCCACAGCTGGCAGAGCAGGACGAATCCCGGAAAATACACCGACCGGTGCCCTTTGGACGGACCGACGAGCCGTGGGTTGCACCACGGAAGGTCGCCCCCGATCCTGTCCACGGAGCGCGCCGGTTCGCGTCGGAGGGACAGTCCCGATCACCCGTGGGCAAAAGTCCCCTGCCGGCCGTATCTTCCCCCGTCCTCGGGACTCTGTAGAGCATCAGCTCCGGAGACAGAATCTTCTCGTGGCCCGGTGAGCCGACGCCATCATACGTGACCTTGGGACGTGACCTCGTGCTCAACAGCAACCAACCCGAGACTCTCGGAGGTTCCAGGTCGTCGGATGACTCATCGGCCCCCGGCCCAAAGATCTCCATAGTCGTGGTCACAGCCGAACGGCTGTTCCGCCATGGGTTGGCTCGGCTTCTCAGCGAGGACGATCGTCTCGAGGTCATCGGGGTCTCCGATGGTGATCCCCAGCTGCTCGAGCTCTGCACGTCAGCCTCCGTCGACGTCGTCCTGATCGATCTGGAACTTTCACAGGCTGACGGGATCGATCTCGTGCGGTTGCTCGCTTCAGAATGCCCGAGAACCAAGAGCCTGGCCTTGACCTCGCACGCTGACTGGCGCGTCCGCCCCACCATGATCGCGGGTGCCGCCGGCGTCCTCTTGAAGAACTCGTCCCCCGAGGCCATCAGGGCGGCCGTCGTCTCGGTGCATCTAGACGGTCAAGTCCTCTGTCGCGAGGCCGCCCAGTGGATCCTGGCTGAGGAACCTTCCACCCATCTCACGAAACGGGAGTCGGACGTACTGCGGATGGTCGCTCACGGCGCCAACAATGCGGAGATCGCCAGCCAGCTGCACCTCGGTGCGAAGACGGTGCGCAATTACGTCAGCCGCCTCTACCGAAAGCTGGACCTGACCAACCGCGCCCAGATCGCCACCTACGCGGCTCGCATGGAGATCGCCCCAAGTGATAGCCCGACCGAGGCAGCGTTCGTCGGGCACGACCCATCGGTCCGGGGACAGTGAACGAGCGGCCTCTCAACCTGCGAGCCTCGCTACAGGAGATCTGGCGGCGAAAGCTCTTGATCATCATCATCGCCCTACTCTGTGGCGTCGGCGGGATCACCTACGCAGTGCTCAAGTCCGTCCACCCCATCGCGGTCACCCTGGTGCTCCTTCCACCTTCCGCTTCGTCGTCGACCTCCGCCAATTCTGGCAACTCCGGTGCAACGGGCACCGGGCTTGACACCGACGTTGTGATCGCACGGAGTGCGCCGGTCCTGGCCGCAGCCGGTGCCAAGGTGTCGCCACCCCTCGGGGTACTCTCCATGAGAAAGCTCGTGACGGTCACGGCCCTGAGCGATCAGATCCTCCAGATCGCCGTCCAGCCTCCAGTGGGCACGTCTGCAGTGCGGCTGGCCAATGCCGTTGCTGCGAGCTATGTCGACTACATCGACCAATTGGAGACGACCTCTGACGGACCAGCGGTGTCCACATTGCAGCACGAGGCCAGCCTGCTCGATCAACAGATCAACGATCTGCAAACTCAGATCAACACGGTGACCTCCCGCATCAGCTCCGAGGGCGCCAGCTCGGCAGCCGGCCAACAGGACACCGATCTGCTCGCATCACTCCGAAGCCAGCAGAACCAGGTCTCACTACAACTCAACAGCGTGACCACTCAGATTGCGTCTGCGGAACTAGCGAGCGGTTCGACTGAGGGCGCGACGCGGATCCTGCAAAAGGCTGCTCTCCAGCCGCCCTCCAAATACCGTCTCCCAGTTGAGGCAGGCGTCATCGGATTTGGTATCGGGTTGCTGGGCGGCACGGCGTTCGTGCTCATACGCCTCCAGCGAGGCCATCGCTTGCGTCTGCGTGACGAGATCGCACGAGCAGCCGGTGCCCCTGTCATCGCCTCGATCGAGGCGCCGAGTTGCACAACCCCTTCCGCGTGGCGCGAACTCCTCGATGGGCCACCGCGTGCCACCACCGAGTGGGCCCTGCGCCATGTGCTTCATTCCCTTCAGAAGGGGAACGGCGGAAGAACGGCGGTACGCGTGATCGCATTTGCTGGCGACTCGCCAGCTCTGGCCACCGGCCCCCGACTAGCACTGCACGCGGCCACCTCCGGCACGCCGACAGCGCTGGTCGCCGAGGACTCGGGTGAACTCGAGGATCGCTCGCTCGAACCCTTGCGGGCTGCGTTCACAGGGGCCAAGCCAGCGGGTAGCGGGTTGCCCTTTGCCATGCGGTCGAGCAAGGTCGACGACGATTCGCCCCAACTCCTGATTTCACTCGTGGTCTTCAACGGGAACACGCCGACTCTCGAGCGGTCCGACGCCGTGAATCTGCTGTCGATCTCCCCGAACTTCGCCACGGCTGACGAGCTGGCGGCGCTGGCTCTTGTGGCCGCTGACAACGGATCCGTTCTGGACGGCGTCGTGGTGGTGAACCCTGATCCGAACGACAGCACGACAGGCCAATTGACTGACGCGGCGCGCTTAATTCCCCCTCGTGGCCGAACTGATTCAAGGAACGACGAGGTGGTCCGCGTCGGGGCGGGAATGGGCGGGCCGACGGGCCCGAGCGGGCGTATCTCCAGCGGAGAACGCTGATGGACACCACGGCTCCCCTCGAGGACTCTACCGCCAGCTCGATGATCGCGCTTCGCACGTTGCTGGCGACCATTCGACCCAAGAGGCGGGTCTGGCTGGTCACCGGTCTCGTGGGACTGATCATCGGCGCCGGTCTGCACTGGGTCATTCCACCCAAATACTCCGCGGTGACCGATCTCTACCTCGCAACGCCCAATGACGGAGCGAATCCCACTGAAGCGATGGCGAACAACGTATCGCTCGCGGAGACGCAGGCCGTTGCCCGGCAAGCAATCAGCACAGCCCGTCTCCCCATCACGCCGCACGGGCTGCTTTCCCATTACACGGGCATCCCCGTGAGCGATAACATCATGTCGATCCGCTACAGCGGGCCATCCCAAACTGCTGCGGTGTCGGGCGCCCGGGCCGTCGCTACCGCCTTCCTCGCCATACAGGCGAGGGAACTGCGCCTGCAGACGAACGCGATCGTTCGTGGTCTTCAAGCTCGAGATCTCGCCCCTCACTACCCAGATCAGCAGTCTGAACACAGAGATCAACGCCCTGTCCGGCGCACCATCCACGACGCAGACGGGAAGTACCCTCACCGAATTGGTGAACCAGCGAGGCCTGGATCAGTCACAGGTATCGCAGTTACAGGCACAAATCCAGCAATCTCTCCTCAATGAGCACTCGTCCGATGCCGTTAACCATGTCCTCGATCCCGCGGCCCTGGTGCCAGTGTCAGCCAAGAAGGAGGTCTTTGTCGACGCCCTCTCGGGGTTGATTGCCGGACTCGCTATCGGCCTTGGCGTGGTGATCTTCGGTGAGCTCCTTTCCGAACAGGCAGCTGATCGTGCAACCGTGGCGGCGACGCTCGGCGCTCCTGTGGAGTTGAGCCTCGAGCGATACCGCGGTCCACGGGCAAGGCGCAGGCGAGGGTTGTCTCGACAGCTACGCAAGCCGGATCCAGCCGTGCGAATGATGGAGCGCCGTCTGCGGGACCATCTTGAATCTGCACCGGGATCGGCGTTGGCAGTGGTCTCCGCTGGCGCCACCGAGCCGGCGTCGCTGGCGGTCGGTGCGTTAGCATTCCGCTTGTCGTCCGAGGGGCATCGGGTGGTGGTGGTCGACACGGCCAACGATCGGCCCCTCGCCGCACTCCTCGGCTTCAACTCCAAGCCCGACACGATGGAGACGCTCGAACTCCCGACGACAGACGGACCTCCCGTGAGGGTCCTGGTAGCGCCGGAAGACCCGGTTCAGATGGCCCAGAAGCCACTGCCCAACGACCTCGACGCCCTTCTGGTCCTGGCGACGCTCGACCCGGCGTTCGGTGCGGAGCACCTGACTCCGTGGGTCACGGACGCCGTCATGATCCTCTCCGCGCATGAGGCCACGCTCTCCCGGATGGATATCAGCAGAACGATGCTGCGCGAGGCAGGCATCTCCCTGCGCTCTGTCTTCCTTCTGGACTCTGATCCCCGGGACGACAGTTCTGGTGCTCTCAGTCCTACTGACCTTCGGCTGACGCCGGCGGACCGCGCTGAATTGTCGAAGGAGAGCCAGTGGAAACCTCGCTAGCCCTCCAGCGGCACACACACAGCCTCCCAAAGGACCCGTGTCCACGTCGGGTCACCGTGATCTGGGCGTTGCTCTTCTTCAACGCCCTCACTCCCGCTCAAGGAACTCTCCTGCCCATCCCGCACAGGGTCGCCCAACTCATGACTCAGGGTGCGCTGGTCATCGCGCTCGTGCTGGCCGTGACCATCAACCCTCGGATGCGGATCCGACCAAACTGGTACCTCGGGCTCTACACCGTGCTGGCAATCAGCTCGCTCATGATGAGCGTTCGTTTCGTTGGTTTGGGAACCGGCTTCCGAAGCATCCGCCTGATCGTGTTTCTCTTCGTGCTGTGGCTCCTCACCCCATGGTGGGGCAGGCGAGACTTGCTCCTACTTCGCAGTCAAATGCGCTTCCTCGTGCTGGTTTTGGGCTCGGTCGTTCTGGGACTCTTGATCTCGCCAGGGAGAGCCCTGCCCGGTGGCCGTCTGAGTGGCACGCTCTGGCCGATCTGGCCCACAGGGGTTGCTCACTTCGCGGGCGAGGCCGTTGGCGTGACGACGTTGCTGTGGCTGTGCCGTCTGGTATCTCACCGCCGTGCCGTCGTGATCGCAGTGCCCGCCATGATCGTTCTCGTCCTGACCCACACGCGTACGGCCCTCCTCGCAATGATCGTAGGCCTTTTGGTCGCCGGTGCCAGCCTGTTGCTGGCAAGACGACGGGTTCGTAAGACGATCGCGGCGGCTCTCCTCGTCGTCGTAGTGATCGGAGTTCCGGCGGCACCGTTCCTGACGCACTGGTTGGCTCGAGGAGAGAACACCCAGGGACTTGAGGATCTCTCCGGGCGCACCAATTCGTGGTCGGCGGTGCTCTCGGTCCATCGGCCAACGACCAACGTGATCTTCGGCAGCGGTCTGTCCAACGATGCCGTCAACGGGTCGTCCAACCCGGCAATGAACGGGCTTCCCATTGACAGCAGTTGGATATCGATCTACCAGGATCAAGGCATCTTCGGAGACGTGCTGGTCGCCATCATCTTCGTGCTCCTGCTGCTGACGGCGCTCTACCGGGCACGGGGGCCGACGCGCGCCCTGGCTCTTTTTCTGATCGTCTATTGCCTGATTGCCGGTATTAACGAAAGTGGCCTGGGTGGCGTTTCGCCATATCTTCTCGACTTGACAGTTGCAGCGTCACTCTTGAGCTTTCCCTCCGCGAGCGGCACGGACCTGACCTTCAGCCCAGAACGACGACGGCTGCGTACGACGCATCCCGATACGGTCCCGACGCTGCAATGACAAGCTCCGCTGAGGTGTCAGCGTCGCCGGCGCTCCTTGAGGCGTCAGCGGTTCTGTCCGGCGGTGTGTTTGCCTGATTTCCCAGTTCGTCCACGGCGGTGGCCCACGGACTCTGGTGCCCCAGATCGATATTCGCCTTCATGCCGAGCATGCTTGAATCGTTCTCAGGCCTGTCGGTCGACAACCGACGGGCAGCAACGGATCCCATCGTGGCAAGCCGTAGAGCGGCTGCTTCGTAGGCCCGCGGTTGTATCAAGGCGAACCAATGGGTACTCGTTAGACGTTGCAGGGTCTGACCTCTCAACCCCGACGTCCCTGTCGCCGTCGTGGAAGAGGGTTCTCACAAAGCGCAAGCCCGCGCCCGACCCAGAAGGAACCCGTCGTTGCGATGCACGCTTACGTCATCAATTTGGCTCGCTCACCGGATCGACGGAGGCACATCGTTGCTGAGCTAGAACGCACCGAGTTGGACTACGAAATAGTCTCTGCCGTCGACGGCCGCACTTTGGATCTGGATGACTCTACCCTTGTCGATCCCTCGCTAGCCTTGCGATGCCCGTTCCCCGCTGGCGCTGCGGGGTGCGCTCTGAGCCATCTCAACGTCTATGAGAAGATACTCGAAGAGGGCCGAGATCAAGCGTTGATCCTAGAGGACGATGTCACGCTTTCGGCTGACCTAAGTGATCTAGCTGACGACGTAGCCAGTCATCTCACGGTTGCCGAAGTGGCGCTCCTCAACTACGGCAGTTATCCGCCCGGCCCGTTGAAAATAAGCTCCGAAGGCTCAGTCGACCTTCTGTCTCTACGATTGCTGGCACTCCCTATTGACGTTCGTCAACTGGTGAATGCAGGCGCCTACGTCATAACTCGCCAGGCGTGTGAGCGCATCATCGAACACGCACTGCCTATTCGAGCAACCGCTGACGACTGGCGGTTCTTCTACGAGGAGGGCTTTCTCGACCGCGTTCGCTGTGTCCTGCCCCAGCCAGTCAACAAGAGCCCCAACTTCGAATCGACGATCGGGATCTATTCTCTGGGCAACGGCTTAAAGGCGCGCTTGGCCGGACCACTCGTGAGTCACAAGATCCCTCTCTTGCACCAGGCGATCCTCTATAGAAGGCAGCGCATCATGCGCCACTGGAATCGAGCCGAACTGGTCGATATGCCATTCGCCGAGAAACCGTCACGGTTGGGATAACCCATTGCTCGCGCCAAATGCGGCTCCCCGGGCCCGGGCGTTGAGAGTCAAGTCAAGCTTTCAGGCTCTACACGTTGGAGCAGGGAGAGGGGTTTGTGATCCGAGGCATTACCAAGTCGAGTCAGGTGACACCTTCAGCTATCTCGCAGGGTCATCGCGAAGCTGAAGGTATCAAAAACCAGTCTTCCTGACTCTCACGAGGGGTGCCGCGCTCCGCCGTCACCTGACACACAACACGAGGTCACAGTGGCAAAGGCCCATCATGCAGGGAAACCGGGCTCTCGCGGGGCATGCCGGCCGAGTGCCGTCCGTTACCTCGCGGACAAAGCGCGCACCACCATCACTGCCCAACAACGCGCAATAGTCCCGATGCAGGATCTCACACATTTTCAACGGCGAGGTATCCGATGATGGCCGCCACACCTCGACTCAGCATCGGACTGCCTGTCTACAACGGCGAGAGATATCTGCGTGAGGCGCTGGACGCCCTGCTGGGCCAGACGTTCGAAGACTTCGAATTGATAATCTCCGACAACGCTTCGACTGACGAAACATCAAGCATATGCCACTCCTACGCGAAGCGAGATTCGCGGATCCGGTACTTCCGGCAGACCAGCAACATTGGTCTCGCCCCGAACCACAACTTCGTGATCCAGCAGGCTCAAGGGGAGTTGTTCAAATCCGCACATCACGATGATCTCTACGCCCGTGATCTGCTTCAACGTTGCATCAATGCGCTCGACCAACATCCCGAAGCCGTCCTTGCCTACACGTGGTCTGCGGCTATCGATACTGCCGGGGTGGTGACACACCTGGTCGACTACACCACGTCGACTTCCCTTCCGAGAGCACCTGAGCGTTTCAAGAGCATGCTGTTCGACGGCTGGGGTGATGATTACGGGGGCGTGGTGCGCTTGAGTACGCTCCGATCGGTGGCTCCGCACAACAGTTATCATTTCGCCGATCGTGTCTTTCCCACTGAAATGGGCCTCCACGGACCCTTTTACATCATTCCCGAGCGCCTCCACTTTCGACGGGTCCATGCCGAGCAAGCCGGCCGGTGCTCCGACACGCGCGAGAGGTGCACGATCCTGGATCCTCGTCGAGCCGATCGCCTATGGCATCCGGCGGTCCGGCTCTATGTTGAATACGTGTTGGGTTACATCCGAGCGATCCAGCAAGCCCCGCTTTCTCCCTCAGAGAAGAGGGAGTGCTTCTGGACTTTCACGAAATGGATGGGCTATCGGGCGGCTCCATTCCTCAGTCGGACGGTCTCCAGGAAAGGTCTTGTAGCTGAGGACAAGCTCCAGAACGTCAAGGTTCCATTTTCCCTTAGCGGTGTGGTAGCTGGACAGGGCGGTTAGTTTGCTCTGCAGGGCGGTCTTTATCTCCCGGGAGCTCCTCGATCCAGTTGGGGATCCGCTGACTGACCTGATGCCCCCGGGGCGGGTGGTGCGCCCGTCGATGCTGCAGCGGTATTCGGAGCGAAGGCGGCGTCAGCCCAACGGCGGCTACCCCGGCTCGCAACGGCAGCGGGGTAGCCCTTGTCGCCCCCACCGTGCTCCGACGTCGCCGGAGGGGGAGGTTTTCCCCGTCGCTTGACCGGTTGGCGTGGTGACGACGTTGCTGCCGAGTGCGAGCCGTCCGATTTGGCCTCCTCGCATGCCTGAGCAGACCCCCGGGGTTGTGAGTGACCTGCGACGGCGTTCAGGCCCGGGACAATCCCGTTGAGACTTCGAAGTGTCCATAAGGCTCGGTGTGCCACGAGCGGAGGGGCGGACCCGACGGTGCTGATTCTCGCGGGAGTGACCGTCCGTAGTCGTCCAAGCAAGTGGAGGCCACGGGAGCTTTGGCGCCGGCGGACACATAGTGGGTTGCGCGGACCCACTCGCAGGCAGTTTGACGACCTGTCTACCCTGGTCACAGGGTAGACAGCTCCGGGGGGAGGGCTCGAACCTCCAACATCCGGCTCCAAAGGCCGACGTTCTGCCGATTGAACTACCCCGGAAGGAGCGAGAGGCTCGCCCTGGGCAAGGCCTCCGCTCAACAGCTACCACAGACCCGCGGGTCGGGCGCGCCGTTGGGCCACGACCGAGTGCGCTCAGCCGAGCGAGGTTCGGACGGTAGGGGCGGTCGAAGGGGGCGGGGTCGATGGGTCTGGGCCGTTCGGACCAGGTTCTTCGGGACTTCTTAGCTCCAGTTCACCCGGCTCTCACCTCGGACCGGCACGATCAAGCGCACAGCACCACATGGTCCCGACGAGATCCGCCGGTATGCTGCGCGTGACCTGGTCGTTCGGGCACGGACCACTGGGTGCGTGGCGAGCGCGAACGACCGAGGTCCGCTCGCAGGGAGGCAGTTGGTGCCAATGCGAGTCCTCGTGGTGGACGACGACCCTGCGGTTTGCGCCTCGATCGACCGCGCATTGCGACTCGAGCGCTACGAGGTCGAGACCGCAGCAACGGGCCATCGGGCGCTCGAAGCGCTCGCCGTCACCGCTCCCGACGCTGTCGTGCTGGACCTCCAGCTTCCTGACATCGACGGGCTCGAGGTCTGCCGTCGGCTGCGGGCCGCCGGCGACGACACGCCCGTGTTGATGCTGACCGCGCCGCGACGCGGTCAACGATCGGGTGCAGGGACTCGACGCGGGGGCCGACGACTACCTTGTCAAGCCCTTCGCCCTCGCCGAGCTCCTAGCCCGTCTGCGAGCGCTGCTGCGGCGTCGCACCGGCGGCGACGGCGAGCTGCTCCGCTTCGGCGACCTCTCGCTCGACCTGGGCACCCGCGAGGCTCGGCGCGGGGAGCGGTCGTTCCCGCTGACGCGCATCGAGTTCGATCTGCTCGAGCTCTTCCTGCGCCACCCCCGTCAGGTGCTGACCCGCGAGATCCTTCTCGAGCGTGTCTGGGGCTATGAGTTCGACTCGGGCACCAACTCATTAGCCGTGTACGTGGGGTACCTGCGGCGCAAGACGGAGGCCGGCGGGGAGGGCCGCTGCATCCACACGGTGCGCGGGGTGGGCTACGCGCTGCGGGAGCCATGACCTTCCGGACCCGTCTCGTGCTGGCGGCGACCACCGCCGCAGTGCTGGCCGTGCTGGTGGCCTCGGCGGGCTCCTACCTGGCGGCCCGCAACTCGCTGCTCAACTCCGTCGACGCGTCGTTACAGCTCACGGCCCAGCACAGCCTCGAGAACGGGGGATTGGACCCAGCCCTCCTCACCGGCCTGGCCGTCCAGGTCGTCGCGCCCGACGGCCAGCTGATCGCCCGCGGCGGGGCATTGCCCGGAGCCCGATCGCTGCCGGTCACCCCAGCCGTCGTGGCGGTCGCGGCCGGCCAGTTGAGCCAGTTCGTCACGACTGTGCAGGTCGGGGGAACCGCGTTGCGCGAGTACGTGACACACCTTCCTGGTCCGATCGTCGTGGAAGGGATTCCGCTGGCCACCGGCGGGGCGCTCCAGCTCGCCTCGCCGCTCACCGGCGTGAACCAGCAGCTCGGAAACCTGGGGCTGGCCCTGACGCTGGTGGCCATCGCCGCGGTGATGCTGGCCGTGTTCCTCGGGTGGTCGGTCGCCCGGGCGGCCGTCAACCCGCTCAACTCGCTGACTGACCGCCTCGAGGTGCTGGCCCAGAACCCCGATGTCTCCGAGCGTCTCGACGCCGGAGGCGCCGACGAGCTCGGCCGGCTGCGGCGGGCGTTCAACCGTCTGCTCGGATCGGTCGAATCGTCCCGCGAGTCGCAGCGTCAGTTGGTCCTCGACGCCGCCCACGAGCTGCGGACGCCGCTCACCAGCCTGCGCACCAACCTCGAGGTGGTCCGTCGGCTCGACGAACTTTCGCCAGCCGACCGCACCCTGCTGGTCGACGACGTGCTCACCCAGCTCCAGGAGCTGACCCACCTGGTGAGCGACCTGGCGGAACTGGCACGGGGCGAGCGACCGCCCGAAGAGGTGGTCCCGCTGCGCCTGGACCAGTTGACCGACGACGCCGTGGCGGTCGCCCAGACCCATGCCCGCTCGAAGGGCGTCCGCTTCACGCTGCGCACCGAGCCGGTCTGGGTGCTCGGCAGCCCCGAGCGTCTGGCTCGAGCCGTGGGCAATCTCCTCGACAACGCCTTGAAGTGGAGCTCGAACGACGGCCTGGTGGAGGTCTCCTGCGCCGACGGTGCGGTGACCATCCGTGATCACGGCCCAGGGATCGACCCGGCGGATCTGCCACACATCTTCGACCGTTTCTACCGCGCCCCGGCGGCCAGGGGATTGCCCGGATCGGGACTGGGTCTGGCCATTGTGGCGCAAGTGGCCGAAGCCGAGCAGGGCTCTGTGACCGCCGACAACGCTCCCGATGGCGGGTCGATCTTCACGCTCTCACTCCCCGAAATCCCCGACCTCTCCGAGTCGGACGACTCACCTCTGGACCGTTGGGCGCCGGTCGACGATTGGGCACCGGTGCACGACTCCTCACGCGCTGACGCCCTGCCTGGCCAGCCCCAGGCCAGCGACCACCTGTACCAGGAGGCTGGCGCGGCCCAACTGCTCGGCAATGGCGCCTCATCCTCCACGGAGACGAACGGCACCATCGGCACGATTGGCGACGCCGAGACCAGCTCGCACTACGACGAGCGCCATGACGCCCACCCTCCCGGGTCCGCCGACCACCTGGCACCGATCGACGACGGCACCCCAGTCGACGACTGATCCGACGCCGATCCTCAGCAGCGCTTAGCCGGGGCACCTGGCGTCAGCGGTGCTGGGCCGCTAGCCTGCCGCACGACATGGGATCGCTGATCAAGAAGCGCCGCAAGCGGATGCGCAAGAAGAAGCACAAGAAGATGCTCAAGGCAACCCGCTGGCAGCGGCGAGCCGGAAAATAGCCCTGACGCACCCTCCTGCTCGGCCGGCGACCCGAGAGCCCGTTCAACGGTCAGACACCGCTTCGGGTTGACACCACGCCGCAGGGACAGTTCGGGCGCGCAGCACGATGGCCCGTTCGCGACCGAGTGCCAAGCCGACGTCGACGTCGACGCGCTCGAGGGCGTCCTCGACGAACCACGTCGAGCCGCTGCCTGCCAGTACCGGCTCAAGCCCGGTGGCCTGCTCGAAGCGCGCCCGCCACTGCTCGAGGCGCGGCTCGACGTCCATTGCCGCCCGGGCCAGGTCGTTGGGCGGATCGTGCCACGGCCGGCGCTGACGGGCCGACTGCTCGTCCCAACGCCGGTAGACCGCTGTGGTGTCCACGCCGAATGGGGGGATGAGCAGCACAAAGGAACGCGGCTCGAAGGACAGCGGGCTGAGCTCGTCGCCGATGCCGGTCACCAGCGCGCGACCCCCGGTCAGGCAGAAAGGCACATCGGCCCCGATCGACGCGGCGAGGCGAGGATCCGTGCAGCCGGCCCAGCGCAACACCGCACCGGCGTCGCTCGAGCCGCCGCCCAGGCCGCCGCCGAGCGGAATGCGCTTGTCGAGTTCGACGTGCGCTGACCGTCCAACCGCCGACAAGGCGCGGAGCGCCAGGTTGTCGGGACCGACGGAGAGCTTCTCGGCCCGGGATCCGAGGCCCGGATGCACAACTAGACCCGATCCCGAAGGGTCGATCACCAGCTCGTCGGCAAGATCGAGCGAGACCATCTCGGTCCGCAGCTCGTGGTAGCCGTCGCCTCGAACGCCCGTGATCTCGAGGGTCAGGGTGAGCTTCGCCGGAGCGCGCACCCGCCAGACCGGACCGGTCACGGTTCCCCCCTCCTCCATCCGGCCAGTCTCCCCCACTGTTCGATGGAGAGCTCCTCTGCTCGAGCCTCGGGCGCGATCTGCGCAGGACCGAACGCGTCCGGGTCGATCACGCCGGCGAGCGATCGGCGGAGCATCTTGCGGCGATGGGCGAAGCCCGCCTCGATCACCTCGAACAGCCGGTCCCTGCCGACGAGCTCGGGGCTGACGGCTGGTTCCTCGCGTCGTCGCAGGCTGACGAGCACCGACTCGACCCTCGGACGTGGGACAAAGACGCTGGGTGGGACCCGGCCGACCACCGCGGCCGAAGCGCGGTAGGCCACTTTGGCCGACACGGCGCCGTAGGGGGCCGAGCCGGCCGTGGCGGCGAGCCGTTCGCCCACCTCGCGCTGGACCATCACCAACATGGACGCGATCGATGGTGCCTCGTCGAGGATCCGCAGTACGAGTGGCGTTGCGATGTTGTACGGAAGGTTGGCCACCAGAGCCCAACGAGGCGGCTCACCCCCTCGGTCGGCCCACTCCGCCGGGGTAGCGCGCAACAGCTCGGGCCAGTCGAGGCGCAAGGCATCGGCCTCCACGACCTCCACGCCTCGTCCTGCCACTACCTCGCGCAAGATCGGTACGAGGCGCCGGTCCATCTCGACTGCCTTGACCCGGGCACCGGCGTCGGCCAGCGCCAGCGTGAGCGAGCCGAGCCCGGCACCGATCTCGACCACCGGCGCGCCCGGGGAGAACCCGGCCAGCCGGGCGATGCGGCGCACGGTGTTGGGATCGACCACGAAGTTCTGCCCGAGCGCCCGACTGGGCCGGATGTCGTGGGTCGCCAGCAGGTCCAGCACCTGACCGCGGGTCAGCGTCACTCGGGCAGGGTCCGCACTGGCTGGGCCGGCCTGATGAGCGATCAGCCGGCCAGGGCGAATGCGGCGCGAGCCGCGGCGGCCGAGGAGCGTGCCAGTTCGGCCGCGCTGACGCCCCTCAGCTGGGCGACCGCCTCGCCGACCAGCGGCACCAGTGCAGGCT
Source organism: uncultured Acidimicrobiaceae bacterium (assembly GCA_963794215.1). Classification (GTDB taxonomy): domain Bacteria; phylum Actinomycetota; class Acidimicrobiia; order Acidimicrobiales; family RAAP-2; genus DATKRB01. The sequence goes on from CAWCCQ010000002.1 coordinate 589,443, forward strand.
CGTTGGGGCGACCACGGTGGGGCACCGGTGCGAGGAACGGGCTATCGGTCTCGATCAGCAACCGGTCGCTCGGGCAGAGCACTGCTGCGGCTTGCACGTCGAGCGCGTTCTTGAACGTGACGATGCCGCTGAAGGACACGAACATGCCCGCCTCGAGGCACCGACGAACCTCGGCCGGACCGCCGGTAAAGCAGTGCAGGATGGTGCGTTCTGGAGGTCCCTCGGCGCCGAGCACGTCGAAGAGGTCCGCCCACGCGTCGCGGGCGTGTATCACCAGGGTGAGCCCATAGGTCCGCGCCAGGCCCACCTGGATGGCGAACGCCGTCCGCTGGGCTGAGCGCGGCGAGTGGTCGTAGTGGTAGTCGAGCCCACATTCGCCGATGGCGACCAGGGTGGGGTCACGGTTCGCGATGGTCGTGGCCAACAGCTCTTCGACCTCTACCGTGCCCGACGACGCCTCGTGGGGATGCAGACCGACCGTCGCCCACACGACCGGCGTGCCGGTCGCCGGACCACCGGCACGCGTGGCGTGGGCGAGGGCCAGGGCCTGGCCGGACGTGGTGGCGTCGGTGCCCACACAGACGATCTGCTCGACGCCCGAGTGTCGGGCCCGGGTCAAGGCGCCCTGCAGGCTGCCAAGCTGCTCCTCGGGCAGATACCCCTCTTGGAGATGGCAGTGTGAGTCGAACCATCCGGTGAGCGGTGAGCCCGACGCCGCCACCCCCACCTCCCTCAGGTCCGACGGCGCGGGAAGAGGGGATCGCCCTTCTCCACCGCCACGCTGCCCGGATGTCCGCCCCAGGCCGCCCCTTCGGGCAGCGACACCGTCGCTGGCGAGCCCGAAAGGCCGATCCGGTGCCAGATCTCCTCGGCCGTTCGAGGCATCGCTGGCGTCACCAGCAGCGCGACGATCCGGAGCACCTCGAGCGCGCTGCCGAGCACCGCGTCGACCTCGGGGCCCGGCGGCAACTTCCAGGGCTCGGAGGCCTCCAGCTGCGCATTGGCGGCCCCAATGAGCCGCCACGTCGCCTCGAGTGCCTCGTGCGGCGCGAACCGGTCCCATGCATCAGCTGCCCGGGCGAGCGCCTCGGCAGCGGCGGACGCCAGCGGACTGTCGGGCGGTGGTGCGGGGGCGGTGCCCTCGCACTTGGCTTCGACGACGGTCGTCACCCGCTGGACCAGGTTCCCCAAATTGTTCGCCAGATCCGAGTTGTAGCGCGCCACGATCCCCTCGTAGGAGAAATCCCCGTCGGTGCCAAGCGGCGTCTCGCGGAACAGGTGGTACCGAATGGCGTCCACCCCGAAATCTGTCGTTAGGACCTCGGGCGCGATGTCGGTCAGTGACGGTAGGGCCGGTGCGACGCGCGCGCATCGGCGCCGACTTCGTCGACGTCAGTTGCCGAGGCCGCGGCTTGGGCGAGCAGGGTCTTGGAGAGCTTCTCTCCCCCGACCAGCAACCAGCCATGGACGAACACGTTGGCCGGTGGATCGATGCCCGCGGCCATGCACATGGCGGGCCACCAGACGCAGTGGAAGCGCAGAATCTCCTTGCCGATGAGGTGGTGCACGCTCGGCCACCAACGAGCGAACCGCTCTTCGTCACTGCCGTAGCCGATCGCCGTGAGGTAATTGATCGAGCGCGTCGTACCAGACGTAGAAGACGTGGCCCGGGTCCCAGGGGACGGGCACCCCCCAGCTGATGGAGGTCCGGGTGATCGAGATGTCCCGCAGGCCTCCCTTGATGAACCCGAGCGCCTCGTTGCGCTTGGACTCGGGTCGCACCGCGTCGGGATGCGCGTTGTACCACTCGATGAGGGGCTGCTCGAAGGCGCTGAGCTTGAAGAAGTAGTTCTCCTCCTCCATCTCGACCACCGCCGAGCCGTGGATTGGGCAACGTCTGCCCTCGAGCAGTTCGGCCTCGGTGTAGTAGGCCTCGCAACTGACGCAGTAGAGCCCCCGAAAGACGCCACGCTCGATGAACCCGTTGTCATAGATCCTCTGCAGGAAGCTCTGAACGGTGGCGTGGTGCCGGGGCTCGGTGGTGCGGATGAAGTCGTCGTAGGAGATGTCGAGCGCCGACCACGCGTCGAGGAACCGACGTGCGGTGCGATCCGTCCACTCCTGGGGCGAGACCCCGTGTTGCTCGGCCGCCCGGGCAACCTTCAGCCCGTGCTCGTCGGTGCCGGTCAGGAAGAAGACCTCATCGCCCACCATGCGGTGCCAGCGGGCGATGGCATCGGCGTTGACCGTGGCGTACGCGTGCCCGACGTGCGGGGCGTCGTTGACGTAGTAGATCGGCGTGGTCAGGTAGAAGCGGGACACCGCACGTAGCGTACCGGCGCGCCTCTCAGTCCCCCGACGGGGACTGAGTGTGCGGGTCCCCCGACGGGGACTCAGTGTGGGGGTCCTCCGACGCATCGGCCGTTCGCAGCTCGATGGCCATGGCATAGGCCCGTCGGCGAGGGACGCCGAGCTGCTCGGCCACGGCGTCGGCCGCCCGACGCACCCCGTCCCCGAACGCCAGACGGACCTGCAGCGCCGCGCGTACCGATTCGTCGTCCGGCGTAGTCGCCGGAGGGGCCCCGCCAAGGACGATCACCACCTCGCCCCGTACCTCTCGTGACCCGAACTCGGCGGTTGCGCCGGCGAGTGTTCCGCGCCAGACCTCCTCGTGACGCTTGGTCAGCTCGCGGCCACCACAACGGGTCGGTCCCCACAGGCCGCCACCAAATCGGCCAGGGTCCCGGCCAATCGGTTGGCAGCCTCTAGCACGACCGTGGTCCGCTGCTCGCCCCCGAGCTGCGCGAGCTGGCGCTGCCGGTCCGCACCCTTGCGGGGCAAGAAACCCTCCATACAGAACCGGTCGGTCGGCAACCCGCTCACCACGAGCGCGGCCAGCACGGCCGAAGGTCCCGGTACCGCGGTGATCGTCAGGCCCGCGTCGATCACCGATCGGATCAGGCGGACGCCGGGATCCGACACCGCTGGAGTCCCCGCGTCGCTCACCAATGCCACCATCTGGCCTTCGAGGACCCACCGGACGACCTGTGCGGAGCGGGCCATCTCGTTGTGCTGGTGCAGCGACACCAAACGACCGGGGCCGCCCGTAATCCCCGCCGCGCTCAACAAGGCCCAGGTGCGACGGGTGTCTTCGCAGCAGATCCGGTGGGCCCCGCTCAGCACCTCGACCGCACGCGGTGCGAGGTCGCCCAGGTTGCCGATGGGGGTAGAGACCACCACGAGCTGGCCCCGGGGCTCCGACCCGCTCATCGGGTCATCGGGCGTCACGGATCTCGAGACGGTCACCGACCTGCAGGGCCCACCGCTCGAAGGAGCCGCTCGACGCCTCCAGCACGCAGCGACACCCGGGGCGAGGCAGTCCCACCCGCCACCGCGCCATCCGGACAGTGGACATCACCTGCAGGTCGGCGCTCATATAGGCCACGTCCAGCGCGAACCGCATCATGAGCGTATGGACGGACCTGGTTCGGGGGAGCAACAGGGCTCCCTCGAACGAACCCTGCCCGAGCAGCCCCCGCATGCGCTCGGCCGGCCGGTCCGCGATGTCCACCGAGGCGAGCACCTCGCCCTCGCGCAAGAGCCATCCTCTGCGCATCAGCGAACCACCGAGACCCCGGCTGTTCCCACTCGTCGGGACGCTACCCGACCAAATCTCGCCGACCGGATTTGCCCGACTCCGCTAGGCTGACCCGCTTATGTCGAAGCGAACCGTCAAGCGCAAGCTGCGTTCCAAGAAGAAGGCCAACCACGGCAAGAAGCCCAACTGCGGCCGCGGGTAGGTCGACTTAGGCGCTGGCGGCGGGCCAGGCCGCTCCGTCGCGCTCGAGGACGTGCACCAGCACGGTCGGGACGTCGGTCATGATGCCGTCCACGCCGAGTGCGAGCAGACGCTCCATCGAGGGCCCGTCGTTCACGGTCCAGACATGCACGGCTAGGCCCTCCTCGTGGGCGACGGTGACGAACCGCTCGTCGACGATCACGAGATCACCCCGCCGTTCGGGAACCTGCAGCGCCACCGCCGCCAGCGAGGGCGGCGGGGCACCCGCCTGTACCGCTTGCCAGAAGGCGGTGGTGGCCAGCACGCCGGCCGACGTCGCCACGTTCGGCGCGAACGTGGCGAACGCCTCGGTCGCCGGATCGAAGAACGACGCCACGATCACATCATCGGCCCGTCCGTAGGCTGCGAGCAGACGAGCCAGCGGCTCCTCATAAGACGCCACCGCCGGCGCTGACTGCTTGACGTCCAGGTTCAGCACCACGTCGGGAAACCGTTCGAGCACCTCGCGCAGCGTGGCGACGCCGAATGCGCGGTCCTTGGGGGCTCGGCCCCGGTAGGGGTAGTCGGCCTCCGGCCGACCGGGGGCCACGTCCGAACCGGGCACGAACCAGTAGGCGTTGTCCAGCGAACGGACCTCGGCGAGGGTGAGCTCGGCGATGGCGCCGACGCCGTTCGTGGTCCGGTCGACGGTCGGATCGTGGCACACGACGAGCTCGCCGTCCGCCGTGGCGTGCACGTCGAGCTCGATGCCCGTCGCCCCTGCCGCGAGCGCCTGCTCGATGGCGAACAGGGTGGACGAGGGCCATTCCCACGCCCCACCCTGGTGGGCGTACGCCAGGACCCTGCGGCCGAGCCAGGGGTTCTCGGCTCGCATGTGGGCATGGTAATGGCCGCCGGGCTGGCAACGCCGGGCGAGGCCGGGCGAGATAGCCTCTCCCCCGCCGTGCTGGATCACCTGCTGATCGACCTCATCGGCGCCGTCCGGCGCTCGTTCGACGAGGCTCTGCTCCAACGCCAAGCCGTCGAAGAGCGGTTCCAGGTCGATGTCTTCCTCGGCGACGTCTCGTGGGAGACCTCCTACAGCCTGCCGGGCGAGGAACAGCCGCCTCGAGTGCGCGCCGACCTGTCGCTCGACTGGCCGACGTGGAGTCAGACCTCCTACCGCAGCTGGTCCATCGGCGAGGCGCCCGACGAGCTTCCCGAGGTGATCGTCGAGGTGGCGCTGCGTATCCAGCGAATGGCCGAGGCGCCGCCGGCCGCCACCGTGCTCGGCGTCCTGCCCATCGCGAGCCCGGTCCTCATGGGGGCCGAATCGCTGACCCGGTCGTCGACCACCTTCGAGCAGGTGCACGCCGAGCCGGAGGACGACGGCTCAGCCGGACCGGCTCGCTGGGCCGTGGAGGCGACCTACGAGGGGTCGCTCCGACTCGAAGAGGCGCACCTCGAGGACCCCGCTACCATCGAGCCGGCCGTCGGACAGCTGACCCGCTGGATCGCCTCCACACTCGTGCGCCTCGCCGACCTGCCCTTGAGCTTCCTCCCTCCCGACCCGCCCGAGGACGACTGAGGTTCCCGCGCCGGGGGTGACTGGTAGGGCTGGTGCCCGTGCACTAGGGACAGGGGCGTGGATCGCTTCCGAACGCCCAAGGCCGACCCCAGGTCCGAACGACAGCGCACAGCCATCGCGCCAGTGGCGCTAGCCCTCGTCGCCTGCGCCAGTGCGCTGGCCCTGGGCGCCTGCGGGTTCATCGCCTCGGGCTCGAACAACGCGCTGGGCCAATACCCGACCACCACGACCCCGGGGGTCACACTCTCCACCGAGGCTTCGCCCGTCGGGCGCGTGCTCAGCACGGCGACCGGCTACACCCTCTATGACTTCGCGCCCGACACGCCCACCTCGAGCGCCTGCGTGTCGGCCGTCTGTGTGCTCGAGTGGCCACCACTCACGGTTCCGGCAGGCGCCACGCCGACCGTCGCTCATGGGCTGCACCCCTCCCTAGTGGGCACGCTGCGCCGCTCGGACGGCTCGGTGCAGGTCACCTATGGGGGCCACCCGCTCTACCAGTGGAACGCCGACGTCCGGCCGGGGATGATCACCGGCCAGGCGATCGACAACGAGGGAGGGCGGTGGTACGTGGTGACGCCCTCGGGTGCGCAGGTCACCACGCCGTTCAGCGTGGGCGGTCCATGATCGACCGTCGCCCCGGCCGGTGGACGGCGGTCGATACCCCTTAGCGCAGCCCGTCGAGCAGGCCTGCGTCCAGCGCGAGAGCCCGCAGATCGCTCTGGGGGCGAGCGCCCAGATGGCTGACCACCTCGGCTGCGCTCAACGCCCCCAGTCGAGCGGCGTGCTCGGGCCCCGCACCGTGGGCGAGCCCGAAGAGGAACCCGGAGGCGAACAGGTCACCCGCACCGGTGGTGTCGACCACTCGATCCACCGGCGCCGCCGGAATCACGATCGGACCCCGCTCGGCGACCACCACCGCGCCTGCGGCTCCCCGGGTGACGGCCACGAGCAGACCCGTCTCTTCGGCGGCCTCGAGCGCGATGTCGAGTGACCGGGCGCCGAACAGCTCCACGATCTCCTCCTCGTTGCCGAGGAGGACGTCCACGTCGCCGACCAGCAGCTCGAGGAATTCGTGTTGGTGGCGCGCGACGCAGAACGAGTCCGACAGCGAGAGCGCGACGGCACCGTCGTTGCGATGGGCCTCGCCGATGGCCCGCCGCATCGCGGCCTTAGCTGGCGGCAGGTCCCAGAGATATCCCTCGAGGTAGATCAACCTGCCCCGGGCGACGAGCTCGAGCGGGACGTCGGCGGGCGAGATCGTGACAGCCACACCGAGGTAGGTCGCCATCGTCCGCTCGGCGTCGTCGCCCACGAGGACGAGACAACGACCGGTCCCGAGCGGCTCCGCGCCCTTTTCCGCGGGTCCGGCGGCCGGGGACGGCGACCGCACGTATTCGACACCGGCGGCACGGATGTCATGGGTGAAGACCTCCCCGAGCTCATCCTCGGCCACCTTGCCGACAAAGCCCACCGTTCCCCCCAGCGCGGCCACGCCCGCCGCAGTGTTGGCCGCCGAGCCGCCGGACACTTCCACGGCCGGGCCGAGCGCCTCGTAGAGCTCGCGTGCGCGCTCGAGGTCCACCAGCTCCATCGAGCCCTTCACCAGCCCCGTGCGGGCCAGCTGGGCGTCGTGCACATTGACGAGCACGTCAACCAGCGGGGAACCGACGGCGACCACGTCGAGCTGCAGCTCGACCGGCGAGGTCATACTCACTGGCTCGGACCCACGAGCGAGAGAGCCAAAGCGATCGGAGCAGCGGTCACGGGACTCGAAGCTACCCGGACCGGCGATAGCCTCACCAGATGCCCGACGCCACGCAGCATGCCGCCCCCCCCGACGAGGCGTTCCGCCTCCCTCGATCGGTCGAGCCGATGCGCTATGTCCTCGAGCTTCGCCCGGACCTCGAGACGGCCTCGTTCTCGGGCGACGTCGCCATCGACGTCGTCGTGCACGAGCACCTCGAGACCATCGTCGCCAACGCCGCGGAGCTGACGCTCGACGTCGCGGCCATCGAGCTGTCCGACGGGACCGTGCTCGACGCCACGGTCAGCTTCGAGCCCGAGCAAGACCGCGTCCGCTTCACCTTCGACCAGCGCCTGCCCACCGGTCCCGCCACCCTGCGCTGTTCGTTCGCCGGTGAGCTCAACGACAAGTTGCGGGGGTTCTACCGCAGCACCTTCACCGACGTCGCGGGACTGACCCACACCATCGCCACGACCCAGATGGAGTCGACGGACGCCCGTCGGGCGTTCCCGTGTTGGGACGAGCCCGATCGCAAGGCGGTCTTCGAGGTCACCCTGGTCGTGGACGAGGACCTGGCCGCCTTCTCGAATTCGCCCGTGGTCGACGAGACGATCGTCGACGGCAAGCGACGGGTGCGCTTCGGACCCACGATGAAGATGTCCACCTACCTGGTCGCTTTCGTGGTGGGACCGCTCGATGCGACGCCGCCGGTCGACGTCGATGGTGTGCCGGTGCGCGTCGTTCACGCACCGGGCAAGGGACACCTGACCGAGTTCAGCCTCGAGGTGGCGGCCCACGCGCTGCGGTTCTTCTCGGCCTATTTCGACCTTCCCTATCCGGCCGACAAGCTCGACTTGGTCGCCATCCCCGACTTCGCCTTCGGCGCCATGGAGAACCTGGGCTGCGTGACGTTCCGCGAGACCGCTCTCCTCGTCGACCCGGCGCGGGCGGCGCGCACCGAGCTCGAGCGGGTAGCCGACGTGGTCGCCCACGAAATCGCCCACATGTGGTTCGGTGACCTCGTCACCATGCGGTGGTGGGAGGGGATTCTGGTTGAACGAGGCGTTCGCCACGTTCATGGAGGTGCTCTGCGTCGACGCCTTCCGTCCGGCCTGGCAGCGCTGGGTGAGCTTCGGCATCGAACGCGAGGCGGCCCTGGCGGTCGACGGGCTCCACAGCACCCGTCCAATCGAGTACCCCGTCGGCTCGCCCGCCGAGGCCGACGGGATGTTCGACGTCCTCACCTACCAAAAGGGCGGGAGCGTCCTGCGCATGCTCGAGCAATACCTCGGGGCCGACGCCTTTCGCGACGGCGTACGGGCGTATCTGCGTACGCACGCGTATGCCAATACGGTGACCGGTGACCTGTGGGACGCGCTCGAGGCCGCCAGCGGTGAACCCGTGCGCACGATGATGGACTCGTGGATCCTCCAGGGGGGTCACCCCCTGGTGAGCCTGCGCGGCGACGTGCTCTCTCAACAACCCTTCGAGTACACCCCCGCCACCAGCGGCACCACCAGCGCCATCGGCGACCGCTGGCAGGTCCCGCTCTTCGTGCGGCGCCTCGGTGGGACCGGACACGAGACGCGCCTCTTGCTCGGCACCGAGCCCATCTCCTTGGCGCTGGTCGAGGGCCAGCACGCTGCCGACGACGGCTCCCACCTTGGGACACCGGTCCTCAACGCCGGCGGGTGGGGCGTCTACCGCACCGCCTACGACCCCGAGCACCTCCAGGGACTGGCCCACCACCTGGGCGAGCTCACGCCCCTCGAGCGGTCCATCCTCTTCGCCGACACCTGGGCGGCGGTGCTTGCCGATCAGGTGGGACTGGGCGACTTCCTGGCGCTCGCCGGCGAGCTGGGCCACGACGACGAGCCAAGCACGTACGCGGTGGTTGCGGGCGCCCTCAGCCTGTGCGACCGGATCGTGACCCGAGAGGATCGATCCCATCTCGCCGGCGCGACGCGGGCGCTGCTCGGGGCGCGCGCGGCCGAGCTCGGTTGGGATCCCCGACCCGACGACGGTGAGCGCACGCCAAGCCTCCGGTCGCTCCTGTTGGGCGCCCTCGGGACGATCGGCGAGGACCCGGCCATCCGAGCCGAGGCCGCCCGTCGCTTCGACGCGGCGAATCGGCCGGCCTCGGGCGCCGAGCCCGTCGCCATCGATCCCGACATCGAAGACGCGGTGCTTGGCGTCGTGGGCGCGCTCCTGCGCACCGGCGACTACGAACTGTGCCTCGCCCGCTACCGTGACCCAGCCACCCCCCAGGACGAGGTGCGCTACCTGAGCGCCCTGGCGGCATTCCCCGACCGCGAGCTGGCCGCCCGGACGTTTGATCTCGCCGTGGGCGAGGTCCGCACCCAGAACGGGCCTTCGCTGATCATGTCCTTGCTCGTCAACCGCATCGGTGGCCCGGTCGCGTGGGGATTGCTCGAGGCCCACTGGTCGAACGTGCTCGAGCGCTTTCCGGTCAACGGGCACTCGCGGATGTTGGCCGGGGTGCGCACCCTCTGCGGGGATGGCGACCTTGCGGCGGAGGTCACCTCGTTCCTACGCCAGCATCCGGTGCGAAGCGGGCAACGATCGGTCGAGCAGTCCCTCGAGCGCCTGGCCATAAACGTCGCGTTCGCCGAACGCGAGCGCACGCGGTTGGGGCCACTCCTGGCCGGGTTGGCCAGCCGGGCCGACGGCTGATAGGCCCGGCTGGGCGGCTTGGTCACCAGCTCCCTTCCTAGGCTGCGGTGATGAGCGATGTGAACCCCGACCTCCACGCCTCGGACGGGCCGGCCGCGACGGAGCGCCTCGACGCCGATCCGCGCCTGAGGGAGCTGATCCAGATCGCCCGGGGAACCCGTGGGTTCATGCCCGACGACGAGGGGCTGGCCCTCTACCGCGCGGCGCGGCGGGCCGGTGAGGCATTCGCCTCTCGACCGGAGGCCGATGGCATGGCGAACGGTCCACCGATCAGCCCCACCTTCGTGGAGATCGGCGCGTGGTGCGGGAAATCAACGGTGTACCTCGGCGCCGCCGCCGAGCTCACGGCGGCGCTGCTCTTCAGTGTGGACCACCACCACGGTTCAGAGGAGAACCAGCCGGGATGGGAGCACTTCGAGCCTGACCTCGTGAGCCCAGTGGATGGCCGCATCGACACGCTGTCGTCGTGGCGGCGAACGATGTCAGTCGCCAGGCTCGAGGCGAACGTGGCGGCGGTCGTCGGTGACTCGCCGGCGGTCGCCGCGCACTGGCGGACCCCGCTGGCCTTGTGTTTCATCGACGGAGGGCACGGCGAAGAGCCGGCGCTGGCCGATATGCGCGGCTGGTCGCCCCACGTACAGCTCGGCGGTTGGCTCGCCATCCACGACGTGTTCCCCGATCCGGCCGACGGTGGGCGACCTCCCTACGAGCTGTGGATCCAAGCGTTAGCGTCCGGTGAGTGGGTGGAGGACGGCGAGACCGGAAGCCTTCGGATTCTGCGCCGGGTCGCGCCTGCGAAGCGCTAGCAGCAGCGTCAACGGGTGAGCACCGCGTCAGCCGGACGGTCCGGACCTCAGGTCCCTGCTCGGCAGCCCGAACCGTCGCCACCAGGGCACTCGGGTTCGGCGAGGTCGAGTCCGGTGGGTAGCCCTGCGCCCCGGAAGAGCCCGGCCGCGCGGGTGGCTCCGCACAACGCGTCCGCCGCCAGCACGATGGCCGCGGCGGTGTACGTGGTGCGTTCGGCGGGAGGGAACGTGGCGCCATCGGGCAAGACCATCCCGGTCCAGTAGCTCCCGTCGTCGAGGCGAAGGCGCCGCGTGCTGGCTAGGAGCTCGAGGGCCCCGTTGCCCATTCCCGCCGCATCGAGGGCCAGCGCACACTCCGCGGTTTCGGCGGCAGTCACCCAATCGCCCGTCGCCACGCATCGGACGCCTCCTCCATCAATCACGAAGGTGGACCACGAGCCGGTGAGGCGGTCCGCCGCCCGCTGTCCCTCCAACGCGCCCGAGAGCACCGGGTAGTACCAGTCCATGGCGAACTCGTCCTTCGGGGCGAACGCCCCGGGATGGTGGACGATCGCGTGACGCAACCGGCCCGCTGCGAGCTCCCACTCGGGATGAACCAGACCGAGCCGGGCCGCTCCGGCCATGGCACAGCGCAGCGCATGGTAGATCGACGACGAGCCGGTGAGGAGGGCGTAGTGCTCGGGTCGACCCTTGTCGTCAACCGACCACAGCACCGAGCCGTCAGGCCGTTGCCAGCGCAGCACGAACTGGATCGCCCGTTCGACGGTGGGCCACAGCTCAGCGAGCAACGAGACATCCCCAGTCACCAAACTGTGGTGCCACAACCCGGTAGCCAGATAGGCACAGACGTTCGTGTCGAGGCGGGGATCCTTGACCCCGGGGCCCTGGTAATAGTTGAACCACGCGCCCTCGGGCAGCTGGCGCCCGGCGAGCCACCGGTACGCCGCCTCGGCCTCGGCCCGCAGGCCGCAGGAGGTCAGCGCCATAGCGGCTTCGACGTGGTTCCACGGGTCGCAATGACCGCCCACGAACCACGGGATCATGCCGTCGGCGCTCTGGGCCGCCGCGATCGACTGCCCGGTGAGCAGCACATCGAGGGAACTGAGCACGCCGGGCACCTCGGGAACCTCTGTCGGATCCCGAGTCAGCTCGGTACTCACCCGACGCTGCCCACGGTGAGGTCTTGACGGCGACGCCGCGCCGTCGGGCCCACGATCGGGCCGGGCTTGCGAAGATAGACAACCAGGCTCTTGCCGATGAGCGGGTTGAGCACGCGGTCGGCGATCCGCGTCACGCGGGGCGCCTTTTCGATGTCCCAGACGAGGAGGCGGTGGTAGGCGGCCACCCCTCGGTGCGTGTCGTTCGATGGTCCCACGAGACACCGCAACCACCAGTAGGGCGCGTGGAGGGCGTGGGCGTGGTGCGCGGCGATGGGTTGCAGGCCGGCGCCGCGCAGTCGGCGCCCGAGCGAGGAGCGGCGGTAGATGCGGAGATGACCACCGGGAACGTCGTGGTACTCATCGGAAAGCAGCCAGTTCACGAGCTCGGGTCCACACCGCGGCACGGTCACGGCCACCGTGCCCCCCGGTCGGGTCACCCGGGCGAGCTCGGCCATCGCCGCGCGATCGTCGCCGAGATGCTCGAGCACCTCGGCGGCGATGACCAGGTCGAAACACTCGTTGGCGAACGGAAGACGCAGGGCGTCGCCCCGCACCGCTGCGCTCGCTGCGCAGATGGGGAGCTCGCCGGCCTCGGCCATCGCCGCAAAGGTGGCCTGCACGCCCGCGACCTCCTCGGATCCGGCGTCGAAGGCCACGACCCTGGCGCCCCGACGGGCGGCCTCGAAGGCGTGCCGTCCGAAGCCGCATCCGAGGTCGAGCACCCGGTCGATCGGGCCCACCCCCAAGCGGTCGAAGTCGACGGTGAGCATCAGGCGCCCCGGCCTACCACTCCGGCGGCCGCTGGAGGTTCGGTCGAGACCGGACGATCGCTGTGCGCCACGTCGGTGGGGACCACCGGATGCGGCGCCCGCCTGGGCGGTGGGTCGCCCGCCAGCACGGCCTCATAGCACTCGGCGGTGCCCTTGGCCGTCACCTCCCACGTGAAACGATCGAGGACCCTGCGCCGGCCGGCCGCCCCAAGGGCGGCGCGCAGGACGTCGTCGTCGAGCAGGCGTCCGATCGCAGCTGCCAGCGCATCCGGATCGTCGGGCGGCACGAGCAGGGCAGTCTCACCGTCGACGCCGACCACCTCGGGCAGGGCGCCCCCCGTGGTGGCCACCACGGGGACCCCGCACGCCATCGCCTCGATGGCGGGCAACGAGAACCCCTCGTAGAGCGACGGCACCACCGCCACTTGCGCCTCGCCGTAGAGGCGGGCGAGGTCGTCGTCGCTGACACCGCTCACGCATCGCACCGTCTGGGCCAGCCCGAGACGGGCGATCGCGCGATCGACGCGCCCACCAGGCTGGGGCTTGCCGATCACCACGAGCTCGACCTCGCGTTGGGCCCGCAAGGTCGCCACCGCTTCGAGCAGCGGGACTAGCCCCTTCATTGGCACGTCGCTCGACGAGGTGACCATCAGGCGCCCCGGCTTGGGCCGTAGACCCGGTATTGGACGGAACGACCGGTGGTCCACCCCGACGGGAACCACGGTCATCCGCTCGATATCGACGCCCATCTGGGCGTGGATGTCCTTGCGCGAGGACTCCGAGACGGTGACGACGGCCGGCAGTTCATGCGCCACGCGGGACTGCATACGCACGAACCCGAACCAGCGCCTCGTGGTGACCCGTTGCCACGGCCCCGGAGCGTGGGCCAGCGCGAGCTCGCGGTCGACGGTGATGGGGTGGTGCACGGTGACGAGTAGGGGCCAACCGTCGGACATCATGCCCAACAGGCCGGTCCCGAGGCACTGATTGTCGTGGACGATATCGAACTCCCCCCGTCGCGCTGCGAGCATCCGACGGGCCCGCAACGAGAAGGCCAACGGCTCGCCGAATCCCGCCGTGCACATGACCGCGAACTCGAGGGCACCCTCGGGGTCGGTGAACTCCCGCGGGTGAGGAACCCGAAAGGGGTCGGGGTCGCGGTAGAGGTCGAGTCCCGGAACCGGCGTGAAGCCGACTCCCTCGTCGAGTACCGGCCAGGGTGGGCCGGAGAACACCTCCACCGAGTGCCCGAGCTCGACCAGCTCCCTCGAGAGGTGCCGGGTGTAGACCCCTTGTCCCCCGCACTGGGGATTGCCCCGGTAGACGAGGAAGGCGATACGCCGGCCACCGGGCCGGGGCGGAGCGGCGGGCACACGGCTCGGGGGGACGATCTCGGCGCTTCGGGCCCACGACGCTCGGACCTTGCGCCAACGCGCCCGGATGGGGTCAGGCACGCCTTGTTCCCACCTCGGCTCTCGCGCCCATCCGAGAGAGCCTGACCTCGCACACGAGCCCACGCAAGCAGCACCTTTTGGGAAGCTCACCGCACGGCTCCCCTCCGCTCGGGCCGACTGCTCGCGTCGGTCCTGCACACGTAGGCTTTCGGACCGTGACCTCTGCGTCGAGCCGCGCCGCGCAGCCCTCAGCGCCGCCAACAGGGTCGCAGCTCGACCGACCGACCGGTCGTCGTCGGCCGTCGGGTGTTCTTGGGCCTCGTTGCACTGGGGGCCGCCGGCATCGCCTTCGGGTCCAAGGTGCAGAACACCATCGGCGACGTGGTCGGCTCGGGGCTCGGTGGGCTGATCCCCGGCGGCAACCGCTTCCGGATCTACACGATCACCGGTGGCTTCCCCTCCATTCCTCCCGACGCCTACCGGTTGGAGGTCTCGGGTTTGGTGGACCGACCCCTTGTCCTCACCCTGGCCGACCTGCAGGCGATGCCGGCGACGGCCTTGGTGCGCGACTTCCAGTGCGTAACCGGGTGGCGGGTGGACGGGGTGCACTGGGAAGGGGTCCGATTGAGCGATGTGCTCCTCGCGGCCGGCGTCCAGCCCAAGGCCTCGGCGCTGACCTTCGAGTCCTACGACCAGGCGGACACCGAGAGCCTGACGCTCGATCAGGCCCATCTCCCCGACGTCCTCGTCGCCTACCGCATGCTGGGCGGCCCGATCACCGTCGAGCACGGTGGACCGGTCCGTCTCTACGTCGCTCGCATGTACGGGTACAAGTCCATCAAGTGGCTGTCGGCCATCCGGGTGGTCGACCAGGTCGAGCCGGGCTTCTGGGAGCAGAACGGGTACCCCGTCGACGCGTGGGTCGGGGGCTCCATCCAGGCGGCCACGAAGAACATCGGAGCCTGAGCGACGATGGCCACCAAATCGGCCGCTCCCGACGCGCCGGTTCGCCGGGTCGTGCGCTTCGACCGGACCGAGCGGGCCGCCCACTGGTCGAGCGCGCTGCTGTTCGCCATCCTCATGGCTACTGCGCTCGCCCTCTACTTTCCGAGCATCGGCGCGCTCGTCGGACGTCGGGAGCTCGTGGCGCAAATCCATCTGTGGGCGGGTATCGCCCTTCCGGTGCCCATGGTCGTCTCACTGCTCGGTCCGTGGGGGAAGCGCCTGCGGCGCGACATCCACCGGTTCAACCTATGGGGCGCCAACGAGATCCGATGGCTGCGGACGTTGGGCCGAGAGGGCGGACCTGTCGTCGACAAGTTCAACCCAGGCCAGAAGCTCAACGCCATCTTCATCGGCAGCTCGATCGTGGTCATGTTGGCCAGCGGCTGCATCCTCAAGTGGTTCGGGCACTTCCCGCTCGACTGGCGGACCGGGGCCACGCTCGTCCACGACCTCTTCGCGCTGGGCATCTTCATCGTGGTGTTCGGGCACATCGCGTTCGCGCTGAGCCACCCCGACGCGCTGCGCTCGATGCTCAAGGGATGGGTGAGCGAGACGTGGGCCAGACGGCACGCGTCGGGGTGGCTCGAAGAGACCCGGGCCGGCGGCACCGGGGACATCGGCGCCCTCCAGGATCAGCTCAGTAGCGCGGGACGTAGCCCCCCTGGCCCAGTGCCTCGCTCTCAAACGGGTCCATCGACTCGTCCAGGCCGCCGACCACCTCGGTAACCCATGGGAGCCGGTCCGAGATGATGCGCTCGACACCACCCTGCAACGTCGAGGCGCTCACCGCACACGAGCTGCATGCCCCTTGGAGCTGCACCTCGATCACGCCCGACTCGACGTCGGCGTGCACGAGCACGAGGTCACCGCCGTCGGCTTGCACCGACGGACGCATGAGGTCGATCAGCGACTGCAGCTCGGCGAGCCGCTCGGCCCGGAGCTCCGCGCTGAGAGGTCCCTCAGGGCCAACCGCGCCCGTGTCCTCGCTCGCGGGGGCCAGCCCTTCTGCGGCTCCCGTCGGTGATGGGGTCATCGGGTCTGCCTCCTGTCCACCTGGCCAAGCGTACCGGTGTCGCTCGACGCCAGGAACATCGTGGGCGCGCACGAGCGGCACGACCCCTTCGGTTCGCTCGCTAAGCGGACCCCTCGACTGACCCTGGCCCCTTCGAACGCACCTGCTCGACATGCTCGAAAGCGCCGCGCAGCTCGGTGATCCAGCTGTCCTCGTTCGAGCCGACCAGCCGGACGCACCAGGCCAGTGCCTCGCTACGGCTACGGGCGACACCTGCGTCGATCAACGTGTCGAGCACGCGGCGTTCGGTGATACGCAGGCGGGTCATGACCGGGACGCTCGCCGTCGTAAAGGCCTGGGTCATCTCGCCGCACGACGCACCCCACGAGACGTGACGCGCGAACGTCTGCTGGGCCTCCTCCGCGATGCGGACCCGGTGCTCACGGGTCTCGTCGCGGAACCCACCGATCCGCGCCGCGCACGCGGTGGCCTGCTCTTCGGCGCTGGCGTCGGGCCCAAGATCGGGCACCGCCAATGACCCCATCACGAGGATCTCATCGTCGTCGACAGTGACCGTCGGCGCGCCCTCGAACCAGTCAACGGGCACCCGACCGACGAACCAGGCCCGTATCCGCTGCCGATGCTCCGCGGTCGTCCTCTCCTCGCCGCTCTCGCGGCCCCTCCCCTTCCCGCCCCGGCCCCGACGAGCGCCGGCCTGGGTCATGATGAACTCGTAGCGTTCCTTCATAGTTACATGATTACAGAGATGCCCGCCCGGCGCAATGGGTGGCGTCGGCAGGTGGTGACCAGGCGCGAGATGTGCTCGGGACGCCGAGCGAGCAGAATGCTTGGGATGTCAGTTCCTCGCTCGCGGCCGATCCGATGACTACCCGCGTTGGCACCGGATATTGGGGGGGAGCCATGCTGAGGTGGCCGATAGGAGCGTCCATGCTGCTGTACCAGTCCTACCAAGCGCAGTGCGACCTGTCGGCACCGATGCGCGCGGCGGCCACCGTCACCCGCCGGGCGCTCGACGAGCTCCCACAGAGCCTGACCAAGACCGACCTAGTGCGTCGGCTGTCGAGCGCGTCGGAGCTCGTGACCCGAGCCCGGCTGACCCACGTGCGACCGCCGTTCGGTATCACCTCGGTGACGGTGGGCGACCGGCGCGACAAGTCAGTGGAGGTCGTCGAGGAGACGGTCGAGTCGTCGCCCTTCGCCTCGCTGCTGCACTTCCGCAAGGAGACCGACGCGCCGGGGCCCCGGGTGTTGGTCGTGGCCGCCCTCGCCGGCCACTTCTCGACGCTCTTGCGACCGACCGTGCAGACCCTCCTGCGTGACCACGACGTCTACATCACCGACTGGCACAACGCCCGGGACGTCAGCCTCCAGAGCGGGCAGTTCGGTCTCGACGAGTATGTCGAGCACCTGGTGCGCTACCTCCGGACGCTCGGACCCGGAACCCACGTGGTGGCCGTGTGCCAGCCGTGCCCCGCAACCCTGGCGGCGGCCGCGCTCTTGGCCGAGGCGGACGACCCGGCCCAGCCGAGGAGCCTCACCCTGATGGCCGGACCGGTCGACACCCGTATCAGTCCGACCAAGGTCAACGAACTGGCGACGAGCACGCCGCTGCGGTGGTTCGAACAGAACGTCGTCACGACCGTGCCGCTGCGTTACGCCGGAGCGTGTCGGCGCGTCTACCCGGGCTTCTTGCAGCTTTCCGCGTTCGTCAGCATGAACGTCGCACGCCACGTCCGCCAACACGTCGAGCTATACAACGATCTGGTCAAGGGCGAGGTCGACAAAGCCGAGCACATCAAGAACTTCTACGACGAGTACTTCGCCGTGCTCGACATGCCTGCCGAGTTCTACCTCCAAACCGTGGACGAGATCTTCCAACGACACCTGCTCCCGAGGGGCGAGCTCATCGTCAATGGCCAGCTGGTCCGGCTGGGCGCCATCACCCGTACGGGCCTGCTCACCGTCGAAGGAGAGCGCGACGACATCTGCGGTGCCGGTCAGACCTCCGCAGCGCTCGACCTGTGCACGGGCATCAAATCGCATCGCAAGCACCACCACCTCCAGCCCGGCGTCGGCCACTACGGCGTCTTCAGCGGTAGTCGTTGGGACACGCAGATCTATCCGGTGGTCCGGAACTTCATCCTGGCCAACGACTGAGCCCCGGCGGGCCTGGAGGCGCAGCGATTGCCGCGCCGCACACGAGCGGCAACTAGGGGAACGCACCCCCTTGAGTCTGACGTCCCCCGTTAGGGATCTCCGTTAGGGTTCTCCGTTAGGGAATCAGAACTCGATATCGAGCTCGTCGACCTCGTCGGGCTCGGCTGCCGCCTCGGTGCTCCACTCGACCATGTCGGGCAGCGAGAGGATCGCGTCGCGATAAGACGTGCACCGCGCATCGAGCGCAATCTCGTAGGTCTGGAACCGGGTGCAGACCGGCGCGTACATGGCGTCGGCCAGCGTGGTCCGGGCGCCGAACAGATAGGGCCCGCCGTACTCGTCCAGGCAATCTCGCCAGATGGTCACGATCCGGTCGATGTCCGCCTGCGCCCCGCTCCAGACCTTGAAATTCGAATGACGGGCCTTGACGTTCATCGGGAGCGCGGAGCGCAGTTGGGCGAAACCCGAGTGCATCTCGCCGCTGATCGATCGACACCGGGCCCTGGCCACCGGATCCTCAGGTAGCAGTCCCGCGTCCGGTAACAGCTCGCAGAGGTATTCGCCGATGGCCAGCGTGTCCCATACGGCAACCCCGTCGTGCTCGAGGCGGGGCACGAGGAACGAGGGCGACAACAAGAGCAGCTCCGCCCGGAACGACGGATCGGTGCTCGACAGCACGCGCTCGACGAAATCCAGCCTTGCCATCCGGCAGAGGAGCCAGCCTCGCAGGGACCAGGCGCCGTAGTTCCTGCTGTTGATCGTCAGGATGGCTTGCGACATCGGAGGGTTCCCTCCAGGGGGTTGACGGTGGGTGGACAGCTCAGCGCCGGGCACGTGCTCTAAACCGGGGCTCGTACCTCACGAAATTACGACAACCCGATCGCCGACACCAGCGCGTGGACGGCGAAGTCCGGCCCGGCGCCGGTGATCGTCAGCCCTCGTCGAGGAACCTGACCACCGCGTCGATGGCGCCGAAGTCGGCCGGCGTCGCGAAATGGTCGACGCCGGGCAGCGAGACCAGCCGTGCGTCGGGGAGGGCGGTCATGAGCCGGTCCGCCGGCCCGGCGAAGTCGCGCTCGCCCAGCACCACCAAGACGGGCAGTCGCAGGGCGCTCAGCTGAACGAGCTCGAGCGGCGTCTGGGTCCGGCTCATGAACGCCACCAGGGCTTCGGGGTCGTTGCCGGCCGACGCCGCCAGTCGGCGAAAGAGTTCGCCGCGGACGTCCTCGGGGGAACCCTCACCGCGCAGCGCAGCGACGATGCTGGTCGCGCCACTGCCCCCGAAGGAGTTGTCGCCGATGCCCAGAAGGGCCAGTCGGCCGAAGCGCTCGGCATGTGCCACCGCCAGGCGCACCAGCACCATGGCGCCGGCGGAGAATCCGACCGCGTCCACCGGGCGATCGGTGGGCAGCGCGTCGAGGACCAGCTCCTCAACCTCGTCATAGGCCTCGGGGTCGACAGGCCGAGGAGACTGGCCGTGACCGAGCAGGTCGATCTCGACGACCTCGCGGCCGGCGTCGGCAAGGATGTCCACCCATCCGGTCCGACGCCAGTTGTGGTCGAACGAGGAGGCGAACCCGTGGACTAGGACAACGGGCGGAGCTGGCGAGCCATCAGTCACGACGGGCCAAGTTAGCGGACTGCAGCGAGCGAGGCCCGGGCGACGCGGCGCTGACCGAGCTTCGCCCGTACTCGGCCGTTCCGTCGCGTTGACGCGGCGGACGGGGCGGGTTAGCAAGAGGACCTTGGAGTTCGTGCGCGGTCATCGAGGACAGGTGCTGGCCCTGGTTGGACTGGTCGGTCCCTTGGTCACCACCCTCGTGGTGCTCCCATTTCGCGACCGCTTCGCCGGCACCGCGGCCGCGCTCGTCCTGGTAACGGTCATCGTCGCGATCAGCGCGTTCGGCACCCGGGTGAGCGGCGTCCTCGCCACGATCTCAGCGTGCGCGTGGTTCGATTTCTTCTTGACCCAACCCTACGAACGATTCGCCATCAGCCACCGGGTGGACATCCAGACCACGGTCAGCCTCTTCGTCGTCGGCCTGGCCGTGACCGAGCTGGCACAACGGGCCCAGCGGCTGCATCAACGTGCCACCGAGCAGTCCGACTACGTGGCCCGTCTCTACGGGCTGGCAGACATGATCGCGACCGGCGCGCCTTCCAACCTCGTGATCGCGCACGCCGAACGGGAGCTGACCGAGCTGCTCCATCTGCGCGCGTGCCGCTTCGAACCCGACGCCCCCCACCGAACCGTGGCCACGATCGGCCCCCGCGGCGAGGTGGTGCATGCCGGCCTCCTCTGGGCGGTCCACCAGCTCGGGTTGCCCGGAGCCGAGGCAGAGCTGCCTGTCCAGCATCGCGGTCGCACCGTGGGTCGGTTCGTCCTCGTCCCGACCCCAGGATGGCCGATTCCCGTCGAGCGACGGATCGTGGCCGTCGCACTGGCCGATGAGGTGGGGGGCGGCTTGGTGGACGTGGCGGACACCACCTGAGGACGACCTCGGGCGGGCACGACGAGACGAGGCGCAGCGGCTCACCGGGGGCGCTGGCGCACCGCCCGGCGCGCTGTGGTCACTCCTCCTTCTCGAGCAACAGCTCCGCGAGCCGGTCCAAGGACCGTTGCCCGATCCCCGACGCTCGCGCCCACGAGCGGGCGCCGCCGTGGCGCTCGTAGAGGAGCTGGACGAACCTCTCCATCGTCTCGAGCTCCACCTCCAACCGCGAGGCCGGAAGCTCTGCGAGTCGTGCCCCGTGCACCGGGTCGCGGCGCAGGCGAGCCACGATCAGGTCGAGCCTGGTGGCGGTGATGACGTAGTCCTCGGCGATGACCGTGGGCTCCACCCCGAGGATGTCGAGCACGAGAGCGGCGAGCACACCGGTACGGTCCTTGCCCGCCGTGCAGTGGAAGACCATCGGGTACCGGTCCTCGGAGGTCATCGATTCGAGCGCGCTCACCAGGGCTCGTCGCCCGATCTCGAGGTACCACAGGTAGCGCTCGGCGAGGTCGTCGCCGGGCGGCGCCGGCGCCGCGGTCGATTCGCCCGCGTCCTGGTCGATGACCGACAGGTGCTGGTAGTCGACCGGCTCCTCACCGAGCAGCCCTCTCCCGCTCTGCTCGACTTCGGCCGCCGTGCGCAGGTCGAGCACGGCGCGCAACCCGAGGTCTCGGAGCGCGACGAGGTCGCCGTCGGTCAGCTCGTGGAGGGTGTCGCTGCGATAGAGCCGGCCCCAGCGGGTCCGACGGCCGTCCCCGGTCGGGTACCCGCCGAGGTCGCGGAAGTTGTAGGCGCCGACAAGGGGCAGCAGGCGGCTCGGGGTCTCCATGGTCCCATCATGGGGCACCTGGGCCAGCCCACGGACCGCACGGTGACACCAGGGAGGATGGATCTCGGATCGACCGGTCGCGACCCCGGCGCGCCGCGACATCGTTCATCGCCTGCTCTCGGGGGGGACATCCGGGCGAAACACGCGCCCGGTAGGGTCACCCACGGACCCCCCGAGGGCGGTCCACAGAGCGTCCGAGTCCCCTCCCCGGCAGGTTCGACCATGGTGATCCAACAGAGCAGGCCTGACGTCGCCGCCAACACCATGGCGCCACTCGAGCCGCACGTGATCGTGCTGTTCGGCGCCACGGGCGACCTGGCCAAACGCAAACTCTTGCCCGGCATCCTGCATCTGGCCCGGGCCGGGCTGCTACCCGAGTGTCGGATCATCGGGTCCTCGCTCGACGAGCTGGACGACAAGGGGTTTCGAGCGCTGGCCCACAGTGCCTGCGAGGAGTTCGGAGCGGCCGACCTCGCCGACGGCCATTGGGACGAGTTCTCACGGCACCTCACGTTCGTCCCCCAGTCCGCCGGCCCCGGGGCGCTCGCGGCGGCGGTCGGGCAGGCGGAGCGAGCGATCGGCGGCCAGCCTCGCCGGTTGCACTACTTGAGCATCCCCCCCACGGCCGCCGGCACGGTGGTGCGAGCCCTTGGCCAGGCGGGTCTCGTGGACCGGTCGCGGATCATCATGGAGAAGCCCTTCGGCACCGATCTGGCCTCGGCCGAGGCACTGAACCGGACCGTGCACGAGATCTTCGACGAGGAGCAGATCTTCCGGATCGACCATTTCCTGGGCAAGGAGTCCGCCCAAAACATCTTGGCCTTCCGCTTCGCCAACGGGCTGTTCGAGCCCATCTGGAACCGCGACCACATCGCCCACGTCCAGATCGACGTGCCCGAGTCCATCTCGGTCGGCCAACGGGCTTCTTTCTACGAGGCCACCGGCGCGTACCGCGACATGGTGGTCACGCATCTCTTCCAGGTGTTGGCCTTCATGGCCATGGAGCCACCGACCGCCCTCGAGCCGCGCGCCATCAGCGAGGAGAAGAACAAGGTCTTTCGCTCCTTGCGACCGATCGACGTCAACCACGTGGTGCGCGGGCAGTTCGAAGGGTACCGATCAATCCCCGGGGTGGCACCCGACTCGCAGACCGAGACGTTCATCGCGCTGCGTTGCGAGATCGACAACTGGCGATGGGCGGGTGTCCCGTTCTTCTTGCGGACCGGAAAGAACATGGCCGAAGGTGCGCGCATCATCTCCATCGCGTTCCACGAGCCCCCCAAGTCCATGTTCCCCGCGGGCTCGGGCGTCGGGGCGCAAGGTCCCGACCACTTGACCTTCGACCTGGCCGACTCGTCGAAGCTGTCCCTCTCCTTCTACGGCAAGCGTCCCGGCCCCGGAATGAAGCTCGACAAGTTGAGCCTCCAGTTCGCCTTGCACGAGACCGGACAGGAAGGGGCGGTGCTCGAGGCCTACGAGCGACTGATCCACGACGCCATGAGCGGCGACCACACGCTGTTCACGACGGCCGAGGACATCGAGCGGACCTGGGAGGCGTCGGCCGACCTCCTCGCCAATCCCCCCGAGGTCCAGCCCTACACCCCCGGTTCGTGGGGTCCGCCCGCCATCAACGACCTGATCGCGCCCAACACGTGGCGCCTGCCGTTCGAGCGCGGCTGGCGCTACTCGGGCTGAGCCCGCGCTCAACGACCGCCCGCCCACCCTCGAGAACGCCGTGACCGCCGGACGTTCACCGACCCGCCAGACCCTGGTGGCCTTGCTCCGAGGAGTCAACGTCGGCGGCCGCAACGCGCTGCCGATGGCCAACCTGCGCGCGATGGCTGAACAACTGGGCTTTGCCCCGGTCTCGACCTACCTGCAGAGTGGCAACCTGGTGTTTGGCGCCCCGAACGGACCGACCGCCCCGATCGTCTCCGCATTGGAGAGGGCCATCGGCCACGCGCTCGGCCGCGAGGCGCGGATCTTGCTGCGCTCAGCCGATGAGCTGGCCCAGCTCGTGGCGGGGAACCCGTTCACCATCGAACATGCCGACTCGGCGGGCCTTCACGTCACGTTCCTGAGCAGTGCCCCCGACCCGGGGCGGGTGCGGGCGCTGCCGACCGCGACGGGCGGCGACGACTACCGGGTCTCCACCCGAGAGATCTACCTGCGGTGCCCAACAGGTTACGGACGGACCACCTTGAACAACGCGTTCTGGGAGCGATGGTTGGGCGTCGGGGCCACGACTCGAAACTGGAAGACGGTCACCGCCCTCGCGCAGCTCGCCGCCGCGGCGAGCTCGG
This sequence comes from uncultured Acidimicrobiaceae bacterium, assembly GCA_963794215.1. Classification (GTDB taxonomy): domain Bacteria; phylum Actinomycetota; class Acidimicrobiia; order Acidimicrobiales; family RAAP-2; genus DATKRB01. The sequence continues at coordinate 613,199 of CAWCCQ010000002.1, forward strand.
CCTGATCGGACCGCTCTCGGCCTCAACGAACCGTCGCCACGTGAACCGATTGAGTGCCATCAGCTCTCAGCCAGCAGACGAGCGCGCAGGGTGAGCTTGTCCGGCTTGCCCGAACCGAGCCAGGGAATCACGTCCTCCTCGACGATGTGAATCCGGGTGGGCACCTTGAACGACGAGACCTCTTTGCGTGCCCGGGCGACGATCTCCTCGGCGGTCATCTGGAGCCCCGGCCGAAAAACGATCACGGCGGTGACCTCCTCCTCGAATTCGGGGTGGGGCATACCGAAGACGAGTGCGTGCTTGATCTCGGGCCAGCCCTCCAGGAGAAGCTCGAGCTCTCGGGGCGAGACGTTCGCCCCCTGGGACTTGATCATCTCGTAGAAGCGACCCACGAAGAACGGGCGATTCTCGAACATGAAGACCTTGTCCCCGGTATGGAGCCAACCGTCGGCGTCGAACGTCTCCTCCCGCTCCTTTTTGTAGTAGCCCTGCAGCGCACCGAAGCCCCTGACCCAGAGCTCACCCTCTTGGAGGTCGGCGAGCGCTTCACCCGTTTCGGGGTCGACCGCCTTGCGCTCCGATCCGTTCCAGTTGCCGATGAGCTCGCTCATCGAGCGGTGCCCCGGAATCCCCGGCACCGGGGTTCCGGTGATCGCGATGTCCGACGGGCCCTGGGTCAGCGCGGGGATCTCGGGGAGATCCCGGTCACCAAAGCTCGGGTCTGCCTTCATGGACTGGATGAGCGACGGCCACGCGGCGACCGACGTACAGCGCTCCCGTTCGATCAGATCGAGCGCTGCCTTTGGCTCGAAGCGCTCCACGCAACACACGGTGATCCCAGCCTGCAGAGCGCCGCCGAGCACCAGCGTTCCGCCGATCCAGAAGAACGGGAAGCCGCAAAACATCTTGCGCGGTTCGTCGGGGTCGGACAGACCCATCGAGCCGAAGGCCTCGGTGGTCCGGATGATCGCCCCGTGGCTGTGCACGACGCCTTTTGGCAAAGCGCTCGAGCCCGAGGTATAGGTGACCTGCGCGAGGTCTGCGGGCACCACTTCGGCCTCGAGCTGTTCGAACAGGTCCTCGGGAACCGTCACCTCGAGCATGGCGTCCGCCGCGAGCGAGGTCGGCCGGGCCCAGGACCGTCCGACCTGGCCCCACAGCCAGATCGACCGGAGGTAGGGAACCTGGGGCAAGAAGTACGGGGCCGCTCCCTGCTCGGCCAGCCCGGGGAACGCCTCCTCAAAGAACTCCTGAAGGTCCCGTCCGAGCATCCGGGCGGGCGCGAGCAGCGTGTGCACGTCGCCCAGGCGCACCGCGGTCCGCAGCTCGGGCGGCTTGTAGATGGAGCTGAACGGCATGATCAGCGCGCCGATGCGGGTGGCCGCCAACCAGGCGACCACCCACTCGATGCTGTAGGTGTCGAAGAGACCGATGCGACTGCCTTTTCCCAGCCCAGCGCCGAGCAGCTGCTCAGCGAGTCGCCGCGACCGGGTCTCCGCCTGGCCAAAGGTCATCCGGTCGGCCGGCATGACGATGAAGTCCCGGTCCGGCCACAGCTCGGCGGCGCGTGCGAGCACGGTGCCGACGGTGGGCGTGTAGCCGAGCTCTGGAACCTCGAGCATTCTGACTCCCTGGATCGCGGAATTGGCAATTGGCTGCGTGCGATTGTGCCACCCGGGGGGTCGGCGCGCCCAGGTCCGAACCATAGCGAACGTCCTTGGTGCGCCCACCGTCAGGGAACGGGCGCAGGCCGGGGGGGTCAGGGTCCCGAACGGCCAGGTCGGGACCGGTCCGACTGGTGGCCAGCGACCACCGGGCGATTTGGGCCGACGTCAGGTGCCGGGGTCCGAACAGGCTCCACCCCAGAGGCGGAACGAGCTGTCGTTGGGGATCCGTCGGGTAGGGGTCTGAGGCCCAAACCGGAGTTGACGAGCGATCCGCGTTTCGACCAGCGCTGGGCGTTTTGACCGGCGACCGGTGCCTTGACCAGCGCCGAGCGCTCCCGTCAAGATGCAGCGACCGGCGGACGGCCTGCAGCACCGACCTCGTTCGATCGTCGCCGGCCGAGAGCCCGCGGTGAAAACAGCTGCCGAAAGTGAGACGACGACCCATGACGGTCCTTGACCGAGTCTTGACGGCCAACGCACAGTACGCCGCGACCTTTGGATCCAAAGCAGAGCTGAGCGCCCAACCGGTTCAAAAGGCGGCCATCTTGACCTGCATGGATGCGCGGCTCGATCCCGCCCAGTTCGCCGGGCTCCACGAAGGGGACGCCCACGTCATCCGCAATGCCGGTGGGCGGGCGAGCGACGACGCCATTCGCTCGCTGGTCATCTCGTACAAGCTGCTCGGCACCCTCGAATGGTTCGTCATCCACCACACGAACTGCGGCATGGCGGCGGTGACCGACGATGTGATGCGGTCGCTATTGGCCAGCAGCCTCGACACGGCCGAGCTCGGGCCCGACGGCTACCGCGACGTCGGCCAGGGACCCGGCTCGGCCGAAGCGAACTACATCGACTGGCTCGCCATCACCGACCCGACGCGCAGCGTGGTCGAAGACGTCGCGCGCATACGGGCCCATCCCCTGGTGCCGGAACGCATCCGCATCTACGGCTACCAGTTCGACGTCGGTACCGGGCGCCTCGTCGAGGTGCCCAGGGCGACCGAGGTTGGCGCGTCTGGCTGATCCCGACGCTCTCTTTGCCCGACACATCGGTCGCGACGTCGCCGCGCTCGAGATCGGTAGGGTGGCAATGGGGCACCCGACGAGAGGACCGCCCGGCACCGGAGATGTCTGCTGGGCCTACGCAGCCAGACCGAGCCGCCCGACATCGCGTGCTTGAGAGGACGTGGCCATGACTGACACCCTGTCCGCCAGCACCGCCGGGACCATCGCGGTGGGTGGCGATCTCATCGTCAACCGTCTGGGCTTCGGCGCCATGCGGATCACCGGGGCGGGTATCTGGGGCGAGCCGCTCGACCGGGCGCGGGCGATCGCCACCTTGCGACGGGCGATCGCGCTCGACGTGAACTTCATCGACACCGCCGACTCCTACGGGCCCGAGGTGAGCGAGCTGCTGATCGCCGAGGCCCTCGCTCCGTATCCCGACGACCTGGTCATCGCCACCAAGGGAGGGCTGGTCCGGCCCGGACCGGGCCGATGGGAGCCCGACGGCCATCCCGCCCACCTGCGCGAGGCCTGCGAGGGAAGCCTGCTCCGCCTCCGCCTCGAACAGATTCCCTTGTACCAACTGCACCGTCCCGACCCGAGGGTGCCCCTGGCCGACTCCATCGGCGCGCTGGTGGAGCTGCAGCACGAGGGGAAGATCCGCCACATCGGCATCTCCAACGTCACCGGCGCGCAGCTGGACGAGGCGGAGCGGCACGGGTCCATCGTCTCGGTACAGAACCGCTACAACAGCGCCGATCGCGCCTCGGAAGCCATGGTGGACCGCTGTGAGCGGGAAGGACTCGTCTTCTTGCCCTGGGCGCCCATCCAGAACACGGCCGACAATCCCGCGGTGATACGGGTGGCCGAGCAGCGGGGGCTTACCCCTCACCAGGTGGTGCTGGCATGGCTGTTGGCCCGCTCCACCCAGGTCCTCCCAATTCCGGGCACGTCATCGCCCGAGCACCTCGAAGCCAACGTGGCGGCAACTGCTTGCACGCTCAGCGCCGAGGAGATCGACGCCATCACCGCTCGCCGGTGAACCCCTGAGCGCTCAGGCGAATCGGGGCAGGACCTCGTCGCCGAAGCGCCGCATACCCTCCACCGCCTCGCGAGGTGAGTCCCACGGAGAGACCAGCACCCGATCGACGCCGAGCGCTTCGTAGCGGCGCAGGTTCTCCTCGCTGGCGTCGCCGACCCCGAAGACCGTCACCTCGAAGCGTCCATCGCGGCCGGCCTCTTCGCGAAGCTGCGCGATGCGCTTGAGATTGACCGCGAGGGAGTCGAGCGTCTGGGCCATCGGCAACCAGCCGTCCCCGAGGTGGGCCGCCCGGCGGATGGCAGCCGGGGAGTCGCCGCCGATCAGCATGGGCGGCCACGGGGCTTGGACGGGCTTGGGGAGAAATTTCACCGGTTGAAACCGGTAGAACTCGCCCTCGTGCTCGATGACCTCTTCGCTGAAGAGGCGTTGGATGACCCGGATCGACTCGTCGACCCTGCGTCCGCGGGTCTCGAACGGGAGCTCCATCGCCTCCCATTCCTCGGCGAGCCAGCTGGCGCCGATGCCGAACTCGACCCGACCGTTGGTTACCAGATCGACGGTGGTCAGTGACCGGGCAGTCACGATCGGATGCCGCAAGCCGATGTTGAACACGTTGGTACCAAAGCGGATGGTCGAGGTCTGTCCGGCGAGCCAGGCGATCTGGATCCACGGATCCCACGCTGGGGTATCGCCCGAAATGGGCGGCTCGCCCTCATGGGGCGAACCCGGACGGCCGCTCATGGTCACCGGCATGATGAGGTGTTCGGGAACCCAAATGGACTCGAACCCCGCCTGTTCGGCCTCGAGAGTGAGCTCCGCCCACCGCCTCGGTCCAACTTGCAGGTGCATGCCGATCTTCACTGCCCCACCCCCACTGGTGCGATGCCGGGCCCGGGAGCCTACCGCTACCGGCCGGGACCCAGCCCCTCTGCGAGCGACCGCACGCGAGCCTCAGCAGATCCGCGGAAGCGGATCACCGACCAGCATGTCGACGATGCGCGTGCCCCCGAAGGCGGTGACAAGGACGACCAGCCCGGGAGGTTCCCTGCGAACCTCCCCGATGGGCGCGGCGTCACGTCCCAACGGATGGCTCGTGAGCGCTTCGAGCGCAGCCGCCGCTTCCTCAGGAGCCACCACGGCCACCAGCTTTCCTTCGTTGGCCACGTAGAGCGGATCGATCCCGAGGAGCTCGCAGGCGGCAGCAACCGAGGGCCGAACCGGCAGCGCCGACTCGTGGAGGACGATGGTGAGATCGCTGTCCCGCGCCAGCTCGTTGCACACCGTTCCCACGCCCCCACGGGTGGCGTCACGGAGCCATCGCGTCGAAGGCGCTGCGGCGACAAGGCGCTCGACGAGCTCGTGCAGGGGCGCGGTGTCCGAGACGATGTCGGCCTCGAGCGCCAATTCACCTCGGGCGAGCATCACCGCCGTGCCGTGGTCACCGATCGTGCCCGAACAGAGCACCACGTCGCCCTCCCGCACATGGTCCGACGACAGGTGGCGATCAGAGGGGATGACGCCGATGCCCGCGGTCGACACATAGAGGCCGTCGGCCGCGCCGTGGTCCACCACCTTGGTGTCTCCGGTCACGATCCGAACCCCGACGGCCGCCGCTGCCTGCGCCATGTCGTCGACGATCCCGCGCAGCGAGTCGATCGAAAAACCCTCTTCGAGCACGAACGCCGCCGAGAGGGCTAACGGGCGCGCCCCCATCATGGCGAGATCGTTGACCGTGCCGTGGACTGCCAGGTGACCCACCGAGCCACCCGGGAACCGCAGCGGCTTCACGACGAACGAGTCCGTGCTGAACGCCAGCCGGTCACCCGACGGGAGGCTGAGCACCGCGGCGTCGGTGGCCGCCGCCAACGGATCGTTCCCGAACGCCGGGGCGAAGACACTCTCGATGAGCGCTGCCGACGCCTTGCCCCCCGCACCATGCGCCGAGGTCACGACCTCGTCACGAAGGCGCGGCTTGCGCCGGCGGAACGCTTCAACCCTGTCGAACACCACAGCCTGTGGTCCGGCCTCCACGTTGTCGTGGCTGTGGCGTACGTCAGTCACGGTGCGCTCCTTTCGGCCGCGCACTCCTGCACGACCTCCCAGAGCGCGAAAAGCAGCGCGCTCTGGGCCTCTTGGATGCGGTGCACGCTGTCGGAGCGCACGATCAAGCAGTGGTGAACGGCATCGCTGCACCCCATCGCACCGCCGTCGTAGCCGCTCAAGCCCACCGTCAAGAGGCCCCGTCGCGCCGCGTGCTCCAATGCGCTGAGCACGTTGCGCGACCCGCCGCTCGTCGAGAAGCCCACCGCGATGTCGCCCGGTCTGGCATGGGCCATGATCTGGCGCGAAAAGATCGCGCTCACGCCGACGTCGTTGGCGAGGGCAGTCAGCACCGCGTTGTCGTCCACCAACGACAGGGCGGGCAACGGCCGACCGGCCGGCGGGTTGGAGAACAACGCGACTGCGGCGTGCGCGTCGGTGGCGCTGCCCCCGTTGCCGAAGGCGAAAAGCCTGCCTCCCCGACCGAACCGTTGGGCCATCGCCTGACCTGTCTCGTGCAACTGCCCGGCGCAGGCCTCGAGTGTTGACGCCCGCACGGCCCGGCTCTGGACGGCCTTGGCACTCGCCGACGCCGCCAGGTCCGCCAAGAGCGCACCGACGTCGTGCTCCTCGGCGTCGATGAACGGGTAGAGGAAGCCGGTCGGCTCGGTGCTCACGACGCTCCCCAACCATCGGGATCCACCTGGTCGGCCAACGTCGCCAACGCCACGCCGGCGTGCACCAGTACGAGATCCCCGGGATCGAGCGGCCCGACAAGGCTCACGTCGGCGACCACCGGGACACCGTGGACCACCACCTGCGCGCTCCCCCCGTCTCGCACTGCTCGGACCTCGCCCACCTCGGCACGGTCCGAGCAGGTGAGGCACCCCTCACCGCCGCAGGCAGGCGCGTCGTCCCCCAACAGGCCGGGATGCTCGAGGGCCACGTGGGTCAGCTCCCACAGCAGGTGGTAGAGCAGCATGAGGTCCCCCGAGTGCGCCGCGTCCTCAGCGTCGTTCCCCTCGACCCAGAGCACGTGCTCGGCCCGGGGCGACCCAGCGCGTGGGCCCGCCCCCAGAACGAGCCGGGTGAGCCCCCATGCTTCTGCTCGTCGCAGCAGGTCGTCCGCGCACGGGTCCCCTGCCGCGCTCAGCACCGCCACCACGTCGCCCGGCCGGGCCACGAGACGCAGCGTCGTCGTCGCGTCTGACGACTCCACGTGGCGGGCCGGAAGGGCGCGGGTTCCCACGATCACCGGATGGACGAACTCGACCGCCATGTGGAGGCTGTGCGCCGGCCACTGCGGCGCCACACACCACATCGTCGCCCCCGCGGCGAACCGACGCGCGAGACCCAGCGCCGCCGAGGCCAGAATCCTCACCGGCAATCGGCTTCGCATCCGGCGGCCCCGGGTCCGTCTCGATTCCACTCATCGGATCGACCCCGCCGGGCCGTTCGAACTCCCGAAGCGGTACCCGGCGACGACAGCTTGCCCGAGCGCCAGTCCGCCATCATTTGGCGGCACAAGTCGGTGCGTCAGCACCCGCAGCCCGCGGCGACGAGCTCGGCGCGGGTGAGTCCGAGGAGCACCACGTTCTGGAACACGCCGCCGCTCAGCGCCACTCGGTCGATCCCGGTGTGGCGCCGCAGCTGTTGTGCGACCTGTGCCACGAGCCGGGCCACCGCGAGGTGGAACCCGGCGGCAATCGCACCGGGGGGACGTCCCGCACGCAGGTCATCGACCATGCCGACAAGGACCGGGGCAGCGTCGATGTCCTCACCGCGCAGCGCGAAGCAATAACGCCCCGCGTCGCCAAGATGAGCCCCGGCGATCGCCTCGAGCTCGATGGCAGCCTGCGCCTCGTAGGAGGCTCGCTGACGCACGCCGAGCAGCGCGCTCACCGCATCGAACAGGCGGCCCATGCTGGAGGTGGGGACGCAGTGGGCGCCCGACGAGAGCTGGCGCTCGAGCACCGCCAGCTCCGAGGCCGGCGCCGCGCCCACGGGGGGAAGATCCGGCGTCCACGCCACGCCCGCCGCCCACAGATGGGCGAGGGCGGCCCGGTAGGGTTTGCGAACGGTGGCATCGCCGCCAGGGAGCGGTACGTACCGCAGATGGGCCACTCGCTCGAAGGCGCCATAACCGACCACGAGAACCTCACCACCCCAGATGGCGCCGTCCCTACCAAATCCGGTGCCGTCAAATGCGAACCCGAGGACCCGCTCTTCTCGGGGCACCTGGTGCTCGGCCATGACGGCGGCGACGTGCGCGTGGTGGTGGTGCACCAGTACAGGATTGTCGTGGTGCGACTCGGCCCAACGTCGAGTGTGGTACCCGGGGTGAGCATCTGCTGCGGCGAGCGCAGGGTCGACCCGGTACAGCTCGCACAACTGCCCCGTGGCATGCTCGAATGCCTCGAGGGTCTCCACGCTTCCCATGTCGCCGATGTGCTGGCTCATCCAGGCTTCGGTTCCCGAGGCCACGCAGAAGGTGTTCTTGAGCTCGCCACCCACCGCGACGAGCGCGCCGACGTCGAAGGGCAGGTGGACGGGCAAGGGGGCGAACCCCCGCGAGCGCCGGATGGGCAGCGGATGCCCGTCTTCCACACGCACTACCGAGTCGTCACAGGGGACGTGGATAGGTCGGTCGTGCAGTAACCAGGCGTCCGCGATGTGCCCGAGACGCCGACGAGCATCCTGATCCTCATGGCAGATGGGCTCGTCGCTCAGGTTGCCGCTCGTCATGACCAGTACCCGCGGCACCGGAGCGTCCGATCCGGGCACGGGTTCAAACAGCAGGTGATGCACGGGGGTGTAGGGCAGTACAACGCCCAGGCACGGGCAGGCCGGCGCGACCGACGGCGACAGCCCGCCCGCACGGCGCGCCAACAACACGATCGGCCGCTCCACGCCGCGCAGCAACGCGGCCTCGACGGCATCGACGTGGGCGATCTGTTGCGCGGCCTCGACGTCGCGAACCATGACCGCGAAAGGCTTTTCGGAGCGATGCTTGCGCCGGCGCAGCGTGTCGACCGCGCCCGACGCGACGGCGTCACAGGCCAAGTGGTAACCGCCGATGCCTTTCAGGGCGACGATCTCACCCCGGGCGAGAGCTCGCTGGGCCTCGGCCAGGGCCGCGTCGGTACCCTCTGCCGCTCCCGACGAGCACTCGAACCACAGGCGGGGCCCGCAGGTTGGGCAGGCAACCGGCTGGGCGTGGAAGCGCCGATCGCTCGGATCGTGGTACTCGCGGGCACACGAGGGGCACAGCGTGAAGCCGGCCATCGTGGTGTTCGGACGATCGTAGGGCAGCCGGACGGTGATCGTGAAGCGCGGACCACAATTGGTGCAGTTGATGAACGGGTAGCGGTAGCGCCGATCAGCGGGGTCCCGCATCTCGGCCAGACAGTCGTCGCAGACGGCCACGTCGGGTGCGACGAACGTGGTGGCGGCGCCGGTGGTGCGGCTCTCGACGATCCGGAAGCCGCGCTCACCGACCGGGTCGAGCGGGCTGCACCTGACCTCGAAGATGCGGGCCAGGGGTGGAGCATCGCCCTCGAGCCGCCCTTCGAAGCGGGCCACATCCGCCGCCGCACCCTCGACTTCGACAAACACTCCTTCGGCATCGTTTCCCACGTGGCCAGCCAGGCCCAGCTCATTGGCCAGCCGGTACACGAAAGGCCGGAACCCGACGCCTTGCACCACGCCACAGACCCGGAGCTGGTGGCGCACGGCCGCGTCGGTCGAGTTTTCAGCGGCGTGGCTCAACGAGCCCACGAGCGTCATGGGCGCACGTGCCCAGGCTGGCCGATGGTCGTCGCCGCCTCGCGGTGCATGCGACCGAAGTTGTAATAGGCGGCGCAGGCGCCCTCCGAAGAGACCATGCAGGTGCCGATCGGGGTCTCGGGTGTGCACGCGGTCCCGAACACCTTGCACTCCCAGGGCTTGATGACCCCCTTGAGCACCTCACCGCATTGGCACGCCTTGGGGTCGGCGACTCGGATGCCCGGCACCTGGTAGCGCAGCTCCGCATCGAACTGCGCGAAGGCGGGGCGCAGCTTAAGCGCGCTTTGGGAGATGAACCCGAGGCCGCGCCACTCGAAGTGCGGCCGGAGCTCGAACACCTCTTCGAGCACGGCCAGCGCACGCGGGTTACCCGCTTCGCGCACCACCCTCGAGTACTGGTTCTCCACCTCGCACCGCCCCTCGTTGAGCTGGGCCAGCAGCATGGCAATGGCTTGGAGAATGTCGAGTGGCTCGAAACCCGCCGTGACCAATGGCTTGCCGTACTGAGCTGGCACGAACCGATAGGGCCGCTGACCGATAACCGTCGAGACGTGCCCCGGGCCCAGAAACCCGTCCAGGCGGAGGTCGGGCGAATCGAGGATGGCCCGCAGGGGCGGCACGATGGTGACGTGGTTGGAGAACACGCTGAAGTTGGCCACTCCCCGAGTACGCGCCGCCAGCAGGGTCAGCGCGGTGGAGGGCGCCGTCGTCTCGAACCCGACCGCGAAGAAGACCACGTCGCGATCAGGGTTCTCCACGGCGATGCGAAGGGCATCGAGCGGCGAGTAGACAAATCGGACGTCGGCCCCTCGAGCCTTGGCTCCCAGCAGGTTGCCCTCGCTGCCGGGCACCCGCATCATGTCACCGAAGGTCGTGAAGGTGACGCCCGGCTCCATCGCCAGCGAGATGGCGTCGTCCACCCGGCCCATCGGAATCACGCACACCGGGCAGCCCGGACCGTGCACCAGCTCGACCGACGACGGAAGGATGTGTTCGATCCCGTGGCGGTAGATGGTGTGGGTGTGGCCTCCGCACACTTCCATGAACTTGTAGTCGCCGTTGCCCGCGAGGCGTTCGATATGCGCCAGCAGGACCCGTGCGGCGGAGGGATCTCGGTACTCGTCCACGAAGCGCATCGCCGCTCCTAGGCGACCGGGCGGAGCTGTCCCGAGCCTGCCCCACCCATCACCCTGGCGAGACCCTGCCCTCGATCCCTCATCACGTCTCGGGCAGTGGACAGCGCCCCCGACAGGAGGTCGCGCACCTCCTCGGAGCTCGTGATCACCCGCCATGCGTCGACGAGCTCATTCCATCCGTCCTCACCGGCCCGGGTCCCGAGCACGTATCCCACGACGACGCCGACAATGACGCCCATGTCACCCTCCTTTGTTGATCGCCGACGAGAAGAATGCGTCCAGCTCGTCGCCGTACGCCTGACCCATGAGCTTGAGCGAGGCGAGGGCAAGCGCGGCCTCCTCCTCGTCGATCTTCGACATGGCGAAGCCGACGTGGATGAGCACCCAGTCGCCGGGCGCCAATGGCTCGTCCTCGAGCAGGCCCACGTTGATGATCCGGGTCACCCCGGCCACGTCGACCCGCGCCAGTTGGTCGTTGGTCTCCACCAACTCCACCAGCCGACCGGGAATGCCAAGACACATCGAGGGGCCTCCCTTCAAGCTCGGTACTCGATGGACTCGAGCACCAGCTCGTCGCCGCCCACCAGCTCGACGTCGAGCGAACCGCATGACGGGCACCCGAGGGGGATCTCGTCTGGCTCGAACGCCACGCCACAGTGCCGGCAGTCTGCTCGGATGGGCAGCACCACCAGCTCGGCGACGGCGTCCTCGGCCACCGTCCCGATCGCTGCCAGTGCGAAGGACTGGTCGAACGCGTCGGGATGAACGTGGTGGAGCCGCCCTACCCGCACGCGGACGTGCGCCACCTCGCGCGGTCCCGCCCTCCGTTCGATGGCATCGACGATCGACGTGCAAAGACCGAGCTCGTGCACTGCGGCTATGCCTCCTTCGTGGCAACGATCTCGATGCGTACCTCCACCTCAGGCTCGACTCTCAGCATCAAGATCCGCGGTGGTTCCATACCGAATTCGCGGACGTCGAAACGCGCGGCACCGCTCAGGCGCACCGTCGAGTCGTCGATCCGGCTGATCGTGATTTCGTCTTCGTGACGTCGCGCCACCCCTCGGAACGTGACATCCCCGGCGACTTTGAACCTACCGTCCTCGCCCGTCGAGACCATCTCGGCGAGGACACCGTTGATGGTCGGGTACCTCCTGGCGTCGATCCGCTTGTAGAGCTCGCGGTCCTCGATCCGGTTACCCGACGACAGACGATTGACCGGCAGGGAGACCGACCCCGCCGGCTCGGCCGAGGAGTCAACCGAGCCGTCCGGGCCGAGCTCGAGGTCCATGAAGCCCTCCAAACCGTCGGTGCTCGAGTGGATGGGGTGCAGGCTGGAGCGCGCGTCAATCCAGACGTGTGACTGCTCGGGAAGGATGCGGTACCGGGCCACTCGGCTACCCCCTGCCGAGCGTGCGGTGCCAGCCCCTGCCCGCTGACACGGCACTCTGGCCGGCCCTGTGGTGGGCGGCACTGGTGTGGCCGGCGGAGGTGTGGCCGGCGACCCCCACGTCACATCTCCCTGATCTTCAGGTACCTGGCGATGTCGGGTAACGATTTGACGACGAGCCCGGCGATCAGCGCGATCGTCAGGGATCTCACGAGGCGAGCGATCATGTGGGTATCTCCCTTCCCATGGGCGGCGCGGTGAGGGGGTCGGACGACACGCTGGCCCAGTGCTCGGGTTGCGCTTCGACGAGCTCGGCGACGAGCTCGACGCACAGCTCCGCCGCGGGGACCACAGCCGCTGCCACGTCGGGCGAGAGCCCGATGCCCTCATCCAGGTCGGCCGGCTGACAACCCACCACGAAGATGCGATCAAGGATGCCGCCCAACCGCTCGAGTGTCGCCAGCACGACGTCGGGACTCATGCTGTGCGCATCGACGACTGACGATCCGTCGACCGCCGCGTCGCTCCCGTCGGCCTCTGGCTCGATGACGGCCAGGGTACCCGGGGCTTCACCCATGGGCACAGCATCGACCAACACCAGCGCGTCGTACCCGTCGAGGAGCTCATAGGCCAGGTGGACGCCGCGGATGCCGAAGTCGGCCACCCGACAGCCCTGCGGCAAGGGTCGGGCACTGAGCGCGTTGGCCACCTCCACGCCGAACCCGTCGTCGCTCAAGAAGATGTTGCCGATGCCAGCAACGAGCACTCGCCGGGTCATTGGATCGCACCGCCGGCAGACAGGGGCTCGATCTCGTCAGGATGAAAGAACAGGTACCGACCCTGCCACGCCAACGCCTCAGTGGCGGGGTCATCATCGACCGTCACGGCGACGAACTGTCCGCCGTCGACGTCGGCGAACACGCCGGCGACGGTGGCGCTACGGCCGTCGAGGAAGATGTCCTGGGCGTCGGAGCGTCGTGACGGCCGTAGGCGGACTGGATCGCCTTTAGTCACCGGCACCCCCGCGATCGTGGCGGTATCGGTCCACGGATCAACCGACGCGTCGACGCCAGGATCCCACCACTGAATGCCAACCGGTTCGGCATCCACGGTGTCCTCGGCATCGCTGGCCCGCTCGTCGTACTTTGCACCCGCGGTGTCCTCGGCATCGCCTCGGGGACGTACGGTGCCGTGGAGTCGGCTCCACGCCTCGGGCGACATCTCGTCACAGCGGTCGATGACCGCCGCGGCGCGGGGGTCCGTCGCCCTGGCCTCAAGCTTCTCGTCGTCGGTCAAGGTCAGGACGCGCAAGGCAAGAATCTCGTCGATCTCCGTAGAGTCGTAGAGGTCGCCCGGGCTCTCGGGGGACACTTCGGGATGGTCGTAGAGGATGATCGGCGACGAGAGCATGACCCGGTCATCGCCGATGAGGACGGGGAACGCTCCGTCGTTGTGGCATCCGGCGGTCGCCGCTCGAGCATCCTCGGGTGGGTCGAGCAACGAGAGGAACACCCCGTCGTCAAGGGCGAGCATCACGTGCACTGCCACCAAGCACTGGTCCATGACCTCGTCACGGCGCAAGCTCCTTGCGTCCCATTCGGTGAGGTTCTCGACGCAGACGGCGACCTTCATCAAACCCTGCGCGTCGACGGGGTGGCCAGTGGACAGCACCACTCGGCCCTTGACCGGGCGGCGCCGGCGGACGACCCGCCCGGCGATTGAGCCGTCCGGGGAATGGATCACCTCGGATTCGCTCAGTGCGGGAAACTCGACGTCCTGCTGGAGGTCGCCCGCCAAACCCAACAGGCTCGGAGCCACCACGTCGACTACCTGATCGACGGCCTCGTCCCACGCCAGGTAGACCGCGCCGGCGACCTCCAGCCGATCCACGGGGCAAAATGGCTCGCCCCCACCGACCTCGACCGATCGGCGCTGAACTTGCAGGCATCGGATCCTGACGTGCAGATCTGTGGCGGCCCCCGGATCGACCAGGCACTCGGTGCGCATGGACCACCGTTCAGAGCCTTCGGCCTCGCCGAACGCCCGGGGAACGAGGACGCCGAACTGCCAGCGCGTCTGGTTCTTGGGGGACGAGGCGCGGTAGGGGTACAGCACGTAACCCTCGTAGAGGACGGCGTCGGCGACGGCGCGTGCCGCGGCGAAGCGCTCCGCGATTTGCATGCTCACCAAGTCACGCATGGCCTCTACTGTGCTCCTCGGAGTCGGCGGCGAGCCCACTCGAGCGGACTGCGGGCTGGCCCGACTCCGCTTCGGTCTCTTTGAGGAGCTGCGCGAGCGCCTGGTCCCACGTGGGCAGGGCACGAGACGCTTTGAACTGCTGCAAGGCATCGATCGTCTGTCGGTCCAGCCGCAACCAACCGCTGTTGGGGAAGTACAGGTCCATGACCGAGCGCCACACCGACACGGGCAAGCGAAACGTGGCTTCTTGGGCCCACGACACCGGCTCGGCGGCAAAGCCCGACACCCCGCGGGTGAACACCGTGCCCGAGAACAAGATGATGAGCGGCACCTCGCCGCCTTCGAGCGCGTGGAGGTACTTGGCCGCGGCGACTTCGAAGTCGTACGTACACGCCACGGGAAGATCCACCTCCGTCGACCCGGTGAAACGCCCGATGGTCGTCGAGACGTGGGTCCAGAGGAACGGGCGCAGCGAGTCGCCCCAGCGAGGGGTCTCGCCGAAGAGCTCGTAGAGATGCTCTTCCTCGCGCCGACCGTAACGTCGACGCTGGGGCTCGATCCTGATCTGACTGCGCAGCGCTAGGGCGTGGACCGACACCCCGCTCTCCTCGACGACGCGCAGCCCCAGCATGATCGTGGGTACTGCGGCATGAGGCTCGGCCCGGGCGTCAGTCACCTCGAAGCGCAGCGCCGTCATCGTGCGAGCTCCCGCACACGGGCGAAGAACGCATCGAGCTGCGCGTGGGCCTCGCGACCCCCGTCGAACCCCCGCCACAGTCGTCGGAGGTGACCCACCAACTCGTAGCAATCGTCGATCGGCACGAGGAAACAACGCACCCGCGAGCTCACCGGATCGGCACGCACGAGGAAAGCCTCGACGTCGGGCTGCAAGGTCGCGAGTGAGGGGTTGGCCGCCACGATCTCGTCCCACGCGTCGATCGGCAGCTCCGACTCGGTGGCCCCGGCTGGGCCCGGGTAGAAGGCGGCAATGCGACCAAGCGAAGAATTGAAGAAGAAGAAGGCCACGCTGACAGGAATCGCCAACGAGTCCCACTGGCCAGGCGAGAGCACGAGGTCCTCGAGGCTCACATAACGGTCCGGGACCGCCCGGTAGCGCGCCCCACCGGCTCCCTCGGAGACGAACAACAGGTGACACCCCCGACATGCGCACAGCAAGGTGCGCGCCTGAAGATCGACGAGGTGACCGTGATCGTCGCCGATCGGCTCAGAGCAGAGGTCACAGCGCTCGCCTGGCCTGACCACCGGTTCGGGGCCGCGGCGCGGATTCGCTGGAGCACGGCGAGTGGGTCGCTCATGTCGGGGCCAACTCGGCCGGGCATTCCTCGAACCGGGGCTTGACGCCGAGCGCCACCGGCACTCGAGGCGGCGACGGGGGTGGCACTGCCACCTCGATCCTCACGACCTCGGGCGCGGCGTCGGTGATCGCCGCGCTCGACCGCTCCTTGCAGCGTCACCGCCGACGACGGACATCCGTCGCAACTTCCGAGGAGCCGCAGGTACACCACTCCTGCCGCCGCGTCGACGTGGAGGAGCTCGACGTCGCCGGCGTGCATCTCGAGAAGCGGACGGACCTGCTCGAGTGCCCCCTCGACCCGCTCGGCCAACGAAACGGGATGTAGCCCATGTACGATCAGCAGGCTGGCCACGAGCTCGTCGCTCACCAAGGCGTCAAGAATCGGCGGCTCCCGGCGTGCAAGCTCTATGACCCGGGCGAGCGCCGCGCCGTAAAGGTCGGTCACTAGGCGCAGCAGCTCCTCGGCCCGCTCGCACGAGGCGCGATCACCTTGCGAGTGGAGCCGGTCGAGCAGCAGCTCGATCCGGTCGCCGGTCGCTCGGAGGTTCTGCGGGGCGGGCACGAACCGACTCTGCTCCTCAGCAGGCCAGGTCGGGGTTGGCTACCTGGGTCGGGGAGTGCAGCTTCTTGAGCGTCTTGCCCTTGCCAAGGTACATGTGCACGCCGCAGGGAAGGCAGGGATCGAAGCTCCGAACACTTCGCATGATGTCGATGCCCTTGAAGTGCTCGCGGTCGTTCTCCTCGAAGATGGGGCTCTCCATCACCGCGTCCTCGTAGGGTCCTGGCGTGCCGAACGAGTCTCTTGGGTTGGCGTTCCACGGGGTTGGGGGGTACGGGTGATAGTTGGCGATTTTGCCCCCTCGGATCACCATGTGATGTGAAAGCACGCCCCGGACGGCCTCGGTAAAGCCACAGCCGATCCCCTCATCGGGCACGTCGAAGGGTTCCCAGGTCTTGGTCCGGCCCGCTCGCACGTCGGCGAGCGCCTTCTCGATGAAGTCGAGCGCCGACGCAGCGGCATACGCTTGGAAATAGGTCCGCGCCCGGTCGCGCTCGATGGTGTTGGACCACTGGGGAATCCTCCACTCGAGGGTGACCTCGGGCTTGAGCGCCGTCTTGGGCAGGTGGATCTCTACCCCCGTTCCGGTCGCTCGCAGATGGTCGGTCGACACGATGCCCGATAGCGCGGTCGCCCACAGCCGGGCCAAGGGCCCCCCGCCGGTGTCGAGCGCGAGGTGGTCGGTCCCGTCGAACCAGCGGGGCGACATAACCCAGCTGTAGTTGCCGTCGAAGTCACGCTTCTG
Organism: uncultured Acidimicrobiaceae bacterium; assembly: GCA_963794215.1. Taxonomy (GTDB): domain Bacteria; phylum Actinomycetota; class Acidimicrobiia; order Acidimicrobiales; family RAAP-2; genus DATKRB01. Next base: position 630,082 of record CAWCCQ010000002.1, read on the forward strand.
GGGCTGGGGGTTGGTGTGTTGGTTCCAAGGATGACGCCGGTCGACCGGGTTGCCCAACGGATCGCGGGTGACGAACATCTCCTGGTCCTCCCAGTCGTCGTAGAACGAGTGACCGAGCAGGATCCTGATGCCCAGGTTGATATCGACCAGGTCGTTGGTGACCAGCTTGCCGTCGACGATGACCCCCGGCGTGACGCCCATGGCGCGACCCCAGCGGGTCATGTCGCGATAGTCGAAGTTGCACACGTCGGGGTCCTGGAACGCGCCCCAACACCCCAGCAGGATGCGTCGCCGACCCACCTCTTCGTAGCCGGGCAAGGCCTGGTAGAAGAAATCGAACAGATCGTCGTGCATCGGCACGACCCGCTTCATGAACTCGACGTAGCGCATGAGGCGGGTGTAGTAGTCCGTGAACAGCTGGATGGTGGCGGTCGTGCCCACGCCACCGGGGTAGAGGGTGGAGGGGTGAACGTGCCTGCCCTCCATGAGGCAGAACATCTCACGGGTGTAACGGCTGACCTGTAAGGCCTCCCGATAGAACTCACCGGAGAACGGGTTGAGGGACCGCATGATGTCCCCGATGGTCTTGTACCCGTGAGCCTCGGCGTGAGGTGCCTCGGTCCGGTTGGCCTGTTCGAGTACTCCGGGGTTCGTCTCGGCGACCATCTTCTCGCAGAAGTCAACGCCCACGAGGTTCTCTTGAAAGATGTTGTGGTCGAACATGTACTCCGCGGCCTCGCCGAGGTTCACGATCTGTTCGCCCAGTGCCGGCGGCCGAACCCCGTACGCCATGTTCTGGGCGTAGCACGAGCAAGTGGCATGGTTGTCACCGCAGATCCCACAGATGCGGCTCGTGATGAAGTGCGCGTCACGCGGGTCCTTGCCCTTCATGAAGATGCTGTAGCCGCGAAAGATCGACGAGGTGCTGTGGCACTCGGCGACCCTGCCCCGTCCGAAGTCGATCTTGGTGTAGATGCCGAGGCTGCCCACGATCCTGGTGATCGGGTCCCAGGCCATCTCGACGAGGTTCTTGTCATCGGAGCCCGAAGATCGCCGCGTCGACGGTTGGGTGGTTGTCATCGATCTATCTCCAATCGCCCTTGTAGCCGGTCAGTAGCTCCCTCCCGGGGGTTCTCCACTTGGGTTCTTCGTCCACCGTCTTCACCGTGATTCGACGCAACCCCCGGATAGCGCTCCCGTAGAGACCGCTGGCCATGGTCGAGATGCGAGCGCCCGGCGGTTCATCCATGAATGGCATGAACTTGTCGGGGAAACCCGGCATCGTGCATCCGATGCAGATTCCCCCGACATTTGGACAACCGCCCACCCCGTTGATCCATCCGCGCTTTGGCACGTTGCACTTGACGACCGGCCCCCAGCAGCCGAGTTTTACGATGCACTTGGGCGAGCCGTACTCGTCCGCGAAGTCCCCCTGCTCGTAGTACCCCGCTCGGTCGCAACCCTCGTGGACGGTGTTCCCGAACAACCATTGGGGACGGAGCGAGTCGTCCAGGGGGATCATGGGTGCCTGTCCGGTCGCCTGGTACAGCAGGTAGAGGATTGTTTCGGACAGGTTGTCGGGATGCGTCGGGCACCCGGGGACGCAGACGATAGGGATTCCCGCCTTCGATCTCCATCCCCAACCGAGGTAGTCGGGCACCCCCATGGCACCCGTCGGGTTGCCGGCCATCGCGTGGATACCGCCGTAACAGGCGCACGTCCCGGCGGCCAGTACCACCAAGGCCTTGGGCGCCAAGCGGTCGAGCCACTCACTGGTCGTCATCGGCTGATCGGTATCGGGGTTATTGCCGAACCCGCACCAGTACCCTTCGCGCTTGATCGCCTCGTTCGGGATTGACCCCTCGACGACCAGCACGAAGGGGTCGAGCTCGCCGCGGTCAGCCTTGAAGAACCATTCGATGAAGTCGTCCGCTCCCCCAACGGGGCCGCACTCGAAGTCGATAAGCGGCCAGTGGACCGCGATCTTCGGCAACCCGGGTAGCGCGCCGAGCGCGATCTCCTCGATGGTCGGTTGTGTGGCGGCGGTCAACGCGACCGAATCACCGTCGCAGCTCAGCCCGGCGTTGATCCAGAGCACGTGGACGACGGCCTCCTCCGGCGGCGCCTGGGTAACGGTCATGAGCGAGCTCCTCCCACTGCCGGTCGAGCGCAAACTCCAAGTGGTGCGTTTCCTACACGTGTTACGCCGACCGTCCGCGCCTGTAAATGAGTGTCTTTTGCACCCCCAGGGAGTACCGGCGGAGAACTCCGACGGCGCCGGCGTTGACGCTGCAAAGTAGGCGAGCTATAGAAGGTGGGGAGGGAGGGTGCCTGGGTCACCATGACAACAGCCGCGAGCAAGGCTTCTCGTTTCGAGCTGGCACCACCACGCCGGTTCATCCTGCCGGCGATCCTGCTGCTGCTCTCCGAGGCTCCGGGGTACGGCTACGCCCTGGTTCCGTTGCTCCAGGAGTTGCGCTTCGGGCGAATCGACCGACCCGCGGTGTACCGGGCCCTGGCTCTCCTCGAGCACGATGGGCTCGTCGAGGCCTCCTCCCAGAGCCCGAGAGGCGGGCAGGCAAGGCGGGTCTACCGAGTCACGCCGCTCGGTGAGCGGGTGCTTCGCGAGTGGATGGGCGTGATCAAAGAGGAGCACGACCACCTCGAGCATGTGCTGCGCCGTTACCGGGCGACCGGCACGACCGACGCGATGCTGGCCGAGGTCGGCGGGGCCTGGGCCTCGACTCTCGGGTCTGGGTGGTCGGCGGTGTCCTCGACGTCGGCCAGCTGGCGACACCTCATCTCGCTGATCGATGAGGACAGCCTCGACACGGTGGGCGGGGCCGCCCCCGACTCGGTTGCCCAATATGCCGCGCCAGCGAGCCAGCTCGACCCACCGCGTACGCACGCCCACTCACCCCAGTTCGAGGAGGTGGACAACGATCCGGGCGCGCACGACCAGACGACTCGACACCGTCGGTCCGCCGAGCCGCACCCGATCGTCGGCATCAATGGGGACGGCGCTACTGCCGACGGCACCAATGGGCAGGCGGGCGCCGACATTCGACCCGACCCCACCGAGCGACAGGTGCACGTCCACGGACGCCCAATCGGCGGAATCGAAGGCCCAGAGCCCCGACGTTTCGGACTGCTGCCGCACCGCTCGGTCGTGCTGATCGAGGTGCGCTCGACCGTGGGTCCGCTGAGCTTCGGGGCAATCGGGGTGACCGGGTGGGTCCAAGCAGCGATCGCCGACGGCGCGCTGCGCGAGCAGCCTCCGCCTTCCGCGCATCTCGAGATCGACGTGACAGGGCTGAGCGCGGGCAACAGCATCTACGACGCCGAGTTGCTGCGTCGCATCGACGCTCACCGCTATCCCAAAGCGAGTGTCGAGCTCCTCGACTGCATGGAGGTCGGACCGGGTGCCCGCTACTCGCTCAAGGGCGAACTGACCTTCCACGGCGTCTCGCGACCCGCACAGGGAACCGTCGGGCTGGTCGCGTCCGATCGGGGTCTGGTGATCACGGGGGCTCAGGTCTTCGACATTCGCGACTTCGCGATACCGTCCCCCACGGTCCTGATGCTGCGCATCTACCCCGACGTGCGGGTCCGCCTTCACGCAGAAGCCGAGCTTCGGGAGGAGCCATGAACGTGCTGATCGCCCTTGCCGTGGGCTACGTAGTCGGAGCCAAGAGCGGTAGCCGCGAGCTCGAACAGCTTGGCCGGTCGTTGCGGGCGCTCTGTGAGACCGACGAGTTCGCCGACGTCGTCGTTGCTGCACGGGCCCAGGTCGCCAGACTCTTACGGGAGGCGGCCGGAGTGCTCGACGGCGCACCCCCCGAGCCCGAGCCGAGCGGGGACCTCGTGACCCGAGTCAGGCGCCTGGTTGGTCACGACTGAGCCTCGACCAGGTCGGTCACGTCGCGCCCTGAGCCGCGCAAGCCAACGGCACCCCCCGCGGATCCGATCGACGGCTGGCCCTGAATGCGCACGACCCGGACCTTGCCATCGGGCCGAACGACGCGGTGCTCCTCTTCGAACGGGCGACGGGCGACAATCGACTGCTCCATCGTTGCCCGCACCACGGCGCGATCATCGGGGTGCACCACCGCCAGGTGCGCCTCCAGCGTGCCACCGAAGTCGTGAGGATCGATACCGTGGATGCGATGGAACTCCGAGCTCCACTGCACCACTTCGGTCCGCAGGTCCCACAACCAGCTGCCGACGTGGGTGATCGCCTCGCTCTCCTCGAGGCGCACCTCCACTTCGGCGAGACGTGCTTGGGCGAGATGTTGCTCGGTGACGTCACGCGCCACGACGAGCGCGCCGAGCACAACGCCGCGTTCGTCCTGAACAGGGCACAGTGAGAGCCATACCGGCACGGGTAATCCATCGGTGCGAACGACTTCACCCTCGACGTGGGTGATGTGCTCTCCGGCCAACACCCGCGCCGTCAAGGATCGCACTTCGCTACGTAGGTGCTCTGGAAACACCGAGTAGAGGTCGCAACCGAGGGCATCGGCGTCCCTCAGGCCGAACAAGCGCTGGGCGACCGCAGGCCACGAACCGATCCGGCCGGCGGTGTCGCATGTGAAGACGGCGTCGTCAACGGTCTCGATGATCGCCCCCAGAAGCCTGTCGGCTGAGCCGAGCTGGGCCCTTATGTCGGTCGGCACGCCACCTGATGGACCCATCTCGGCACCCCCGGGTCGCCGCTGCCCGACGAGGAGTCGGGTCACTCCTCTGATCGTAGGCGTCGACAATCGCGCTCGCCGTTCGCACAACGACCAACCCGTCGGCCCGCCCGTGTTCGGGCGTCATCGTGGATCAGGTGGATCAGAAGGCGGCGACGGAGAGCTGGAACTGCCGTCGGACCCGGGCGCGCCGTCGAGCGGCCCCGGGAACGCCGCCTCGGCGAGGACCTCGAGACGACGGATCCGCCCACGCGACCAGACCAAGCCAACCACCACGACAAGCCCAGCGATGATCGCGCCCATGATGCTGACCACGGAGTTCACCTGGTGCACCGCTGCGCCCAGAGCATAGGCGGTCCCGCCGATCAACGCCGCCCAGAGAATCCCCCCCAGCGCGTTGTAAAGCAGGAACCTTCGCCAGTGCATCTTGTTGATCCCCGCCAAAAATGCGGCATACCGCGCAAGATCGAAACGAAGCGACCGAAGAAGACCACTTTGGCGCCGTGGCGGTCGAAGAGGTAGCGGCCAACCTTGATCTTTGCGTCGTCGATGCCCACATAACGTCCGTACCGACGAAGCAGGCGGTAGCCGCCAACCCGACCAAGGAGATAGCCGATGTTGTCACCCACGATCGCGGCCGCCGCCGCCACCCCCACGACGGCGACGACGTTGAGGCGGCCGGTGGACCCCGCATAAAGCGCGGCGGCGATGAGCGTCGTCTCGCCGGGCAACGGAATCCCGAGGCTCTCGATCGCGACCGCCAGCACAACCACCCAGTACCCGTACTGACCGAGCAGGTGGTCGACGGTGACCGCGATCATCGGACGTGCGGCGCCCTCAGCAACCGCACCTCCAGAGTCCCGCCCCCACGGCCACCCGAGAGCGCGATGGCCGGCCCTCGGGGGTGCTCACCGGCTCAGAGGCTAGCGACCAGATCGACCATCGACACCACCGCTCGTGCACGGCGCGGTGGCCCCTTCGCTCAAGGCTGCGGCGACGATCGCCCCGACCTGCTCGACCTCCAGCAGGAACCCGTCGTGGCCGGACGCCGAGTCGACGACCCTGACCGGACGGTCGCCAGGTAGCCATCGGACCAGGTCCTCCTGCAGGCCGAGGGGATAGAGGCGGTCTGAGGTGATGCCGGCGACAGTGGTCACCGCCTGTACTGCAGCCAGGGCTCGCTCGATCCCGCCCCGCCCCCTGCCGACGTCGTGGTGGTTCATGGCCTCGCTCAGCACTATGTACGAATTGGGATCGAAGCGGTTGGCGAGCTTGGTCCCGTGGTGGCGCAGGTACGACTCCACCGCGTACTGGCCCCCACGCAGCGGGTCGCGATCCCCCTGAGGACGACGGCCAAACCGGAGCTCGAACTCATGACCAGTCCGGTAGGTGATCTGCCCGATCCCGCGTGCGATGGCCATGCCCTCGATCGGACCGGCGCCCCCGTAGTAGTCGCCGCCAACGTACGCCGGATCCGAACGTATGGCACGCACTTGCACCGAGCACAGCGCGATCTGGTCGGCGGTCGCTGCCGCTCCGACGGCGATGACGACGGCGCGACGGACCCGATCGGGGTGGCCGACGCACCATTCGAGTACCCGCATCCCGCCCATGGAGCCGCCCACCAACCCTGCCCAGCACGCGATCCCAAGCCGGTCGGCCAGTGCCGCCTCGACCGCCACCTGGTCACGAATGGTCACCACGGGGAACCGCGACCCATAGGGAGCCCCGTCCGGCCCAATCGATGCTGGTCCGGTAGTCCCTCGGCAGCCGCCGAGCACGTTGGGACACACCACGAAGTACCGGTCAGTGTCGATCGGACGCCCCGGACCGATCATGCCCTCCCACCACCCAGGAGCCACGCGGTCCGGACCAGCCAAGCCGACCGCGTGGGAGTCTCCAGTCAGCGCGTGAAGGACCAGCACCGCATTCGTCCCATCGGGCGCGAGGGTCCCCCACGTCTCGAAGGCGACGGTCACCTCGGGCAGCCAGCCGCCGGCCTCGAGGTGGAATCCACGAGCTTGGTCACCCGTCAGGACGGCGAAGCGTCGGCCGTCGGCGTCGTCACCGGGGTGGGGAAGACTGGCCGGCAGGTCCGCCGTCACGGCGACAGTTCCAGATCCCCGGTCACGGCGACAGGATCACAGTTCCTTGACGGCGCGAAACCCGGCCTCGAGATCGGCGAGGATGTCCTCGATCGACTCGAGCCCGACGCAGAGGCGGACCAGATCCGGGGTAACGCCCGTCGTCAGCTGTTCGGCCTCGCTCAGCTGGGAGTGTGTCGTGGACGCCGGGTGGATCGCCAGGCTGCGGACGTCGCCGACATTGGCGAGGTGACTGAACAGTTCGAGGCCCTCGATGAACTGACGACCAGCTTCGGGTCCGCCAGCGATCCCGAAGGCCAAGATGGCCCCCCCGCCCCGAGGCAGGTACTCCTGCTGGCGCTCGTGCCACGGACTGCTCGCCAGGCCGGGGTAGGCCACCCACGCCACCTCGTCTCGGGCCTCAAGCCAGGTCGCTACGGCCGAGGCGTTCTGCACGTGACGCTCCATCCGGAGGCTCAACGTCTCGAGCCCCTGCAAGAACAAGAACGAGTTGAGCGGAGCTATCGACGGGCCGAAATCGCGCAGGTACTGCAGGCGTGCCTTCAGGACGAATCGAGCAGGGAACAACCCCTCGGGGAGCTGACCAAACACCAGGCCGTGGTAGCTGGGATCGGGTTCGGTGAAGCCCGGGAACCGCCCGCTGCCTTCGTAGTCGAAGATCCCCCCGTCGACGATGACCCCGCCGATGGAGGTCCCGTGCCCACCGATGAACTTGGTCGCCGAATGCACGACGATGTCCGCCCCGTACCGCAACGGCTGAGCCAGGTATGGCGTCGCTACGGTGTTGTCGACGACGAGGGGGATGTGGTGCTCGTGCGCGACCCCAGACACGCCGGCGAAGTCGAGAACGTCACCCTTCGGGTTGCCGAGTGTCTCGGCGAAGAAGGCCTTGGTAGTAGGTCGGATCGCGGCCCGCCAGGCGTCCAGGTCGTCGGGATTGTCGACGAAGTCGACCTCGATCCCCAGCTTGGGCAGCGTGTAGTGAAGGAGGTTGTACGTGCCCCCATAGAGCGACGCCGAGGAGACGATGTGGCCGCCGTTTTCGGCCAGATTCAGAAAGGTAACGGTCTCCGCGGCTTGCCCGCTGGCCACCGCCAGCGCTGCGACACCACCCTCCAGCGAGGCCACCCGCTCTTCGAAGACGGCCTGCGTGGGGTTCATGATCCGCGTGTAGATGTTCCCCAACTCCTCGAGCCCGAAAAGGGCCGCAGCGTGCGCGGTGTCCCGAAACGTGTAGCTGGTCGTCTGATAGATGGGCACCGCACGCGCACCGGTGGTCGGGTCTGGTACCGCTCCGGCGTGAATCTGACGTGTCTCGAATCCCCAATCGGGCATCGCAGCGGTCTCCTTGAGTGGTGCCCCCGGGGCAATCACCGCTGGGGGCGTGCGTTCCATCCGATCCTGGCAAATCTGACCGAATACGTCAACTATTAGATGCGGAGCCCGTCGGGCGCAGGTGAGACGTCCCCCAGAATCGTAGGTACCCTAGAGGTGCTTTCACCGATTGGTCCGCGGTCGCTTCCCATCCCTCTGCGTGCCCTGACCCCTCTTGGTCGGTTCTCCACAACCTGTGGAAGGCTTGCCTCGTGCAGACGGACGACTGGTCGGGACATGGGTCGCGCGACCGTCGCCGGGTGCCGCGTTCCCTGCTCGTGTTCCGCAGTGACGCCACGTTTCCGCCACTGCCAGAGAGTCCGGCCGAGGCTCGTACTTGGTGCCAGAACACGTTCAGCGAGTGGGCGGTCACAGCCGACATCTCGCCAGCGGTCTTGGTCTGCGAGGAGCTGGTCGCCTTCTTCATCCGCCACGGAAGAGGCGACATTCATGTCGCTCTGAGCTCTGGTCCCCAACGGATCGCCATCGCGGTCACCCGAGGCGAAGAGCCCCCCGGGGCCCCGTTGCCGGTACCCGGAGACGCGCTGTTGGACCGCGTCAACGCCGTCGCGTCCGACTGGGGCGTGCGGGAGGCTATTGACGGAGGTACGACGATCTGGGCAGAGGTGGCCATCCGCGACGAATGACTCGGCGAAGGATGACCCGGCCATCGACTGCAGCCGTCGGCCTCAGCCTCTTGCTCGGCGCCTCGAGCTACGACCAGCACGGGACTCGCCCCAACGACACGCGCAAATCAGTGACAAGACCCACCGCCGGTCCTAAGCCATCAGTAGGCTGAGCGCGGTGCCCCGACGATGAACGACGACGATCCGGCTGACAACGAGGCTGAGCCGGACGCTCGCTTCACGTTCGCGAACGAACGTACCTTCCTCGCATGGAACCGAACCGCGCTGGCCCTCATCGCCACCGGTGTCGCGGCGACGCAGTTGCTTCCCGAATTCCACGTGAGCGGAGGACGACGCATCCTCGGTCTCCCCTTGATCGCGCTGGGCGCGTTGGTCGCCATCACCAGTTTTCAACACTGGCAAGCCTGCCAACGTGCGATGCGCCGTGGTCTGCCGCTGCCCCGGTCTCCGATGCCACTCGTGCTATCCATCGGCATCAGCGTCGTGGCAGTCATTGCGGTCGTTCTGGCGTTGATAGGAAGCCGATGAACGGCGACGGAGCAGCGACGGAAGACACCGAAGGGATGCCCGACCCGAGCCCGAGGGACCCGGGCCTAGCCCGAGAGCGCACAGAGTTGGCATGGAATCGCTCCGGATTAGCAGCCATTGTCGCCATCACCGTCGTGCTGAGGCGACTCTGGCCGCTGCGCGGCGACACCTCGGTCGTGGTCCTCGTGCTGGTCGCGGCGGCCGGCTTCACCTGGGCCGTGGCCCTGTATCTGGCCCGGGCTGGACGACTGACGTCATCGGAAGGGTTCCTGGGGGTACGGACAGGCCGCCTCTTGACGATCGCCACAGTGACCTTGGCGGCAGCAGGGTTGCTGCTCGGTGCCTTGTCGCCAGGTTGAGGCCGCAGGTCCGTGCCGTCGAGGTATCGCTCTGCAGCCGGTGAGCCGCGGGATGCTCATGCCTTGGCGACCATAACCTCGGTGGCTTTGATCACCGCTTGAACGGTGTCGCCCTCGGCGAGCTCGAGGGACTCGGCCGAGTCCTTCGTGATCGCGGCCACAACTTCGTCTCCGCCGGCGAGTCGAATCACCACCGTCGACATCACGGCGCCATGCTCGACGCGGGTGACAATGCCGGGAAGTTGATTTCGGGCACTGATCCTCATCCTTGACACCCTACGCTGTGTCGCCTCATTTGTCGCTCGCCCGACGGGTGCAACGGACTGGCGTGACGCCGCTCGAGGACGACCCGACTTACCAGACTGCCTCATCTCCGACTGGACGAAAACGCCGTTCTTCAGGCGATCGGAGTAGGTACCGTCCCGCGGCCCAAGCGAAGGCACCGTGCCGGGTCCTTATCAACTACTCAGCGAGCCAGTCCGGCTTGGCGTCCAGATTGAGCTTGACCACCTCGTGGCCATCCTCGGTGTGGACGATCACCGGAGGCTGAGCCATCCGCCTAAGCGTGGCGAACCGGTAGTCGCATTCATGCTCGGGGCATCGGTGCCACTCCATCGAGAAATCCTATCCCCCCTCCTCGGAGGTGTACGTGCACCCGCGGGCACGCCGCCCGGTGCAGCAGCGATCGGGGTCTCGCACCAGCGCCACCGTTTAGCCCCCCCGACGGTAGCGCCCCTGCAATGCCGGGGCGGGAGAGCGGGACGGGAGGCGCAGAGACGACGCGGGATGGACACTGCAGGGAGCGCAAGGGCTGGACCGGAGGGGCGACCCGAGACCCGAGGGTGGACGGGGGCGGACTTCGAACCTTCTCTTCTCCATGAGAAGAATCGCTGGTTCGGTGAGGGACCCATCTTCCCAGTCTGCGTGACTGGATAAGCGCGGATCTACCTCTTACCAACGCGGATATCGCCCGATCGCCCGGCGGACCGGAAGGGGAGGTTTCGACTTCGTAGGGCACCGGCGAACGTATACCGATCCGCCGAAGGTGGTGACCTCCTCGAGCAGTCTCGCCCGGTCGTCCTCCGGGTCCTTGATCCCCATCACCGGGAGGTCTGGCGGGTCAGCCAGCTCGTCCCAAGGGGATCGAGAGACTTATTCCGCGCAGGTAGGCTGCGCGGGCGGCTGCTGGGCTGCCGAGCCCGATTTCGGCGGCGAGCGCTCAGTGGCTGAGTCCCTTGGTGACTTTCGGGTGGACCGCCTGCATACCTCGCAGGTCGGCCCCTCGAATTCCTCGCCGATTTCCTGGCGGTACTGGTTCGGCCACGTTCGCTGGCTCCTTGACGTCCGGTGACCTCCGTGTCTGTCTCCCCGAGGAGCCGCCGAGTCCCCGGCGGCGAGAACTGGCCGGTGACCTCGGGACGGCCACCTCTACGGGATGGTCTCCACGGTCGCCCCGGCGGGGGGAGCGAAGTCACTAGCCGACACCGACTTCGAGAAGCTGCTGAGCGTGAAACTCGCGCTGGTGGAAGACACGGAGGCGAGGATCCCTGAATCCGTCACGCAGTACTTTCCGCTTCCGCTCGGTCCCGATACCGAAGCACATTTCGACGGTTGCCCGGCGATAGTCGCAGTGGAGAACGAGACGCTGTAACCGGCTTCCTTGGCGGCCAGTGCCTGCTGGGCAGCCGAAAGATCCGACTGGTAGGTGGAGGGGTCGAACAATGCGAGGGCACTCGCCAGTGGATTCGAGGAGCTGGATTCAGAGATACAGGTCGCCGGAGTACTCGTGCTGCAGAAATAGGTGGTCGTGCCGGTGTTGATGAACGAGCCTCCCCCGGTCGCTCCGGCAAAGGTGAAGAGTGTCTTCGGTGGCTGTTGCTCGAAGGTGATCGTTCCCGACTGACTGCCGCTAGCGAAGGTGTAGGTCGCCTTGAAGGTCCCGTTCTTGAAGGCGGACAGGGACGATGAGAGCGATTTGAGCTCGGACGAGGCCGAAATCTTGCCCTTCTTCGTCGTCGTGGTCGTGGTGGGATGCTTCGACTTGAGACTTTTGTGATGGTCGGACTTATTCGCCCATGCGGCACTGGGCGCAAGCGAGATCCCGATGGCTACCGCGGTCATCGCGGTCGCGGCACGTACCGCCCTGCGGGGCGTGAAGAAGGACCTTGTCGTGCCGGAGCTGGGGACCACGGGTAATCCTCTCATACTTAGGGATGTCGTGCGACCTCGGACGTTTGCCGCGGCCCTATCACCTATCCCCTCCCTCCCCGAGCAGTGCGCCCCCGGCAGGACTCGAACCTGCGACGCACGGTTTAGGAAACCGACGCTCTATCCTCTGAGCTACGGGGGCTGAAATGGACTAGTGCCGCTCTAAGCTATCTTCCCGAATCACCGAGGCGGACGGTAGCGCTCGAGACGGCGCCGTGGAAGGGCATCCGACAGCACGGTCCGTACCGCTGGGGGTCCAGGTCCACGTCGGTGGGGATCCCGTCACAAAGCAAGCTGCGCCCGGTGGTCCGGACCTCGCAAGGGGAGCTCGGCGCACGAAGGCTTGGGACGAGGCTGGTTGCCGAAGGTCGTACCGAGCAAGGCGGCGGCGCCGTCGCGCCGCTCACATCGTTGTTGAATGGGTGGATCTCCATATCGAGCGAGACGACGATCTGCGAGAGCGTTCGGCGAATCCCGCAGAAGATCGACAGGATCCTCGGACTCGCTCTCGGGACACGACGAAGCCTGAGCGCTTCTGGCGTGTCCTCGCGAACGATCCTCGACCATCACCGGACTGTCTCGGCTGTGTTGAACCAAGCTAAGAGCTGACGATGGATCGAGCCGGATGTTGTCCGGCTCGATCCATCGTCAGACCCAAAACGAGGCCAGCACCTGGTGCGGTCCGCTCCGAGCCCATGTTCCATCGATTCAGCGTCGATCCACCTCTGGTAGCTCGTTGACCGCGTACTTTTCCGGACGCAACCGAGTGGCAGCATCATCACCGAGCGAGAATGAACGTAACGAACCGAGCGTCACGGAACACCTGAGCAAGGACCCCGGATCGCCGGGAGGGACTGTCGACTGAGTCCCCGGCCTCACGTGTCGCTCTTTGCTTAGCGGCCTTTGACCACCTCGCAACGGGAGCGATCGAGTAAAGCGCCGGCCCCTTTGACAAGAAGTGAGTTTTACCAACTGAGTCGAGCTGATCGCCTTCGGGACCCTGAAGGAGTCGTACTCGGGTTGAGGTCGGCCAAGACATCGAAGCACTCCGCCACCACGCTGTTGAGCGATCGGCGACCGTCCGAGTTGAGCCACTGGATGAAAGCCACCCACATGACGTTGCCGATGGCGGTGGCCATCACTTGGACCCGAAGGTCGTCGGCGCTCGCCTCCATGCGTTGGGCGATCACCCCTGCGTATTCGGCGATCATCCATGCGGCAGGCGCGTCGATGGACCAGTAGCGTCGAGCCTTGCCCCAAAGGAGGATGAGCTCCTCGTCCTCCTCGGTTTCTGATGAGTCCCTGATGGCACCAATGAACGCATCAAGGACCCTCTCGGATTTCGGTCGTTCCTTCACCCGTGCGAAGAGGCTCTCGTTCTGTCGTTTCGGCAGAGCGCCCATGACGTCGTCTCGCGTCTGGAAGTAGCGAAAGAAGGTGCGCACCGAGATGCCCGATGCTTCGGCTATCTGCTCGACGGTGACGTTGGCAGGTCCGTTCAGTGCGATGAGTTCCAGCGCTGTTCGCTCAATGTGCTTGGCTATCCGCTCTCGTCGTAGCGCCCAGCCATCGGGCCGAGCCGTTGCGCCTCGGTTGGGCGTCGCCATGCGTCATAGTCTGTCAGACGTCAATATGGGGCGTCGGCAGCGACCATGCATACGGCAGCCGACAGCCGGCAGTCGCTCCGGTCGCACCCGATTACCCAGGGTGTCAGTCCGCCCGCTCACGCTCCGGCAACAGGGAAGCTCTTGCCGCACCACGCGTTCCCGCCATTCGTGGGCACGAACTTGGAGCCTTTCAGCTCGATAAAGTACAGACACGAAGTTTTGGGGATCATGGCAGGGGTTCCGAAGTTCTTGAAAGACACCGCCGTCGGGAACAACCCGTTGGCGTTATAGCTCCCCACTTGGCGGAGGTTGGTGATGAAACTCGATCGAGTGGGGTTCTTTCCCGCCTCTTCGAGGCCTTTGATCATGAGATCGGCCGAGGCATAGGCCGTCCAGGTACCATAGTCTGGCAGGCCACCCTTGTATAGGGGGTCATACTTCTTCAAAGCTGACAACATTGTTTTGATGGCAGGGGTTTGGGTGGTCATGTTGATGAACGACCCGAAGTACGAACCATCAAGAGCCCTCACGGCCGACGGGCTGTCCAAGACTGACTGGTCATATCCCGTGTCGTAGATGGCACCCTTCATCGTGACGCCGGCTTGCTGAAGCCCGGTGGCGAGCCCGATATTCGAGCTATCCACCATCGGCGAGCTGAGCCCGTTGCAACCCAGGGACGTTATTGCCAGCACCGGTACGGTGAAGTCCACCGAGCCGTAGGGGATCGTCGTGTTCGTGTAGCAATTTTTGATCCCTGCGAGCTTGGCGCTTGCAGTCACGAGGGTGACGTCAGCCAGCACTTGCGGATACGTGATGCTGGCAAGCTTTGTGACTCCTACGGACTTCATGAAAGTTCCCCAATAGGTCCATTCATAGGCGGGCGTGCCCGACGCGTTGTAGGACTGCTGGGGACTGAACGAGAACACGTTCGGATAGATGGGCGACGCCTCCCAACTGGTCTCGGGCACCCCTGCAGCATTCAATGCCTTGTCGCTGAGCAGGTCGACGCCGGTGCTCTCGATGATCCCGAACACGCTCGAGGAGGAGAGCTCCTGAGCCGCAGTGAGGTTTCCTTGTGGAGTGGACGAGTCATCCTTCGTCACGAGCTTTAGCTTGCGCCCGTCGACGCCACCTTGGGCGTTCTGCAGCGCAAACCGGGCCTCAGCGCCACCAGCGCTGTCGCCGAAGCTCGAGGAGTCCGCACCGGTTATCGACGTAATCAACCCGATCGACACCGTGCTGGACGTCACGCCCGGGGCATTGGTCGACGCTCCGGCAGCCGTGGCCACGAACCCAGACGCCGCCGCGACCATCCCGCAAATGAGCGGCAGAAATCTCTTGCGCAACGTTCCCCCCCTCGGTCCGGGCGCACAGCACCACAGACGACTTGTACCCCAGAAGTGTGACCGCACTGACATGACATGTCAATAGGATTGTCTTGTTACGTCATTTTAACCGGGAGTCCTCGGACCTCCTGTGTTCTTCTAGGAGTGGTGCGACTTCCGTTGACCGACGCGTAGAGCCTCAGCTCTTTCATGAGCCAGCGGGCGCTCGTCAACTCTCAGACCCGGCGAGACGATCGTGGGGCCACCCGAGCGCGTCGCCATCGTGTGACCGAGCAGCCACGGTTCTCCGCCTGAGACACTGTGCCGTCCGTTCCTCGGACTGGCGGTTCCGATCGAATAATCTCGCTCGAAAAAGAAGCAAGAGGCGAGGAACGGCGAGGAGCCCGGTTCCCGACGCGACATGTGCAGCCCCTGATCGGCCGAACTCATCCGACAGGCGGACAACCGAAATAGCCGAGGCGTAGATGGTGTCAGGCGCAAGATAACTCGTGCCTTCGACACGGCCGTGCGTGAATTACATTCTGAAGGACCGCACCACCTAGACCACGACAGTGGCGCCCGCCTTAACGAGGGTTGACACGACGTGTTGATCTGTGCCACAACTGGACCGAAATCGGAGCCAAGACAGAGCAGCAGCATCACGTGGGTGGCGATCTCAACGAATGCGACAGGAGAATCTATGCGGGCTGAACCTTGCCCACCCGTATGCGGTTCGTGAGCGGTTAATCGGGGGAACAGCGGTTAGCTCTAATTTCGCCTGCGGGGGGATTCGACTCTCGGAGTCAGCAGCTCGGTTATTGGAGCTCCCAACGCAGCCGTCCGATTCTCAGCCAGATTGCTTTGCGGTTGCATCGCTCTTCGTCCGGCCGACAACACCTTTTGCTACCTGGAGGACACAACATGCGTGATGGGGTCGTGGAGACTGCGGCGGGGAAGGTGCGCGGGATCGATCGGGACGGGATACTCACCTTTCTCGGAGTGCCCTATGGGGGTGATACCTCGGGCCCAAACCGCTTCAAGGCGCCGCCACCGGTGCGACCGTGGTCGGGCATCAGGGACGCTACAGCGTTCGGACCTTCCTCCTGGCAACCGTCAATGGCCGGCGCGGGCGATATGGTGGCGACCTTTGGGGGCCTGGTGGAGCCCTCCATGGGCGACGATTGCCTCGTCCTGAACGTGTGGACGCCGTCGACGAGTGGTTCGGATCGACCGGTGCTCGTTTATTTCCACGGTGGAGGCTTTCTGTCGGGATCGGGATCGTGGCCGGCGTACGACGGAACTCGGCTGGCAGCCCACGGAGACGTCGTCGTCGTGACCGTGAATCATCGGCTCGGGGCGCTCGGATTCTTGTACCTTGCCGAACTTGGGGGGGACGAGTATCGATCGTCGGGAGCCAACAGCATTCTCGATCTCGTTGCAGCGCTTGAGTGGATCCGTGACAACATCGCAGCGTTCGGCGGCGACCCATCCAGAGTTCTCGCCTACGGCGAATCGGGCGGAGGCTGGAAGACGTCAACGCTGCTTGCCATGCCCGCCGCTCAAGGGCTCTTCCAAACAGCAGCCCTGATGAGCGGACCGAGTCTGCGATGTCAGAGTCCCGAGCAAGGTACAGCCCTTGCCGAGGCAACCCTCGCGGCGTTGAACCTCACGCCCGCGAGGTTGCGCGAACTACATGACATGCCCGGGGAGCAGTTGATGGAGGCCCAGCTGGCGGTTGGAATGGGCATGGCCGGAATCGGCACCGGCAGGGGCTTTGCTCCCGTTCTCGACGGCACGTACATCACCGCGAACCCGATCGATGCGATCCGCTCTGGGCAAGCACCAGACGTGCCGATGATGATCGGAACCTGCCGCGACGAGTTTCGAACCTTCTACGTGGCCAATCCGATTCCTGACGGCCCCATTGATGATCACTGGCTCGGCGACCGGCTCCGCGCCTTCCTCGGCGAGAGTACTGACCGCGTCGTCGCCGGGTATCGACGCACACGCCCCGACGCGGACCCCGTCGACCTCGAGATGGTCATCTCGACTGATTATTTCATGCGTATTCCCTCGATCCGGATGGCCGAGGCATGTTCGACTAGCGGGTCCGCGCCGGTATTCATGTACCGCTTCGACTGGGAGACGCCGGTGTTCGATGGACGGCTCGGAGCCGGACACGGGGTCGACTACCCATTCTTCTTCGACAATCTCGACTCGGCGCTCGTCTCGAGCTCCGGCCCGGCGCGTGAACAGCTGGCGGCACAGATGAGCGGCGCTGTGCTCGAGCTCGCCCGATCGGGCGATCCCAACCATGATCGACTACCGGACTGGCCTCGCTACGTCGACGCGCAACGCGCCACCATGCTGTTCGACCGCACATCGACGCTTGCCGAAGACCCCGACGGCGAGGAGCGGCAAGTGTGGGACGACGTCATCTGACCCAGTGACCACCCTGATCCGGGCGCGAGCTTCTAGGACGCCCGGGCACCACATCGATCGGAGAACGAGATGGACGTCGACAAGGACCTGTACGTGCCGATGCGCGACGGCGTGCGTCTCGCCGTCGATCGCTACCGCCCCGACGAGCTGGCGGTGCACGCGGCCATCGTGCTCGTGACGCCCTATCAGAAGGACGCCGTGTTCGTGATGCCACTCGGATCGGACGGTCGGCCGATGCCCTCCTTGCCCATCCCGCCCCTGCCGCCCGGGGTGAACCCGATGCTGCTGAGCGTCAAGCCGCTGGTCGACGCCGGGTTCGTGGTGGTAGTCGCCGATGCGCGCGGCACGGGCTTCTCCGAGGGCGTCTACGACTACTACAACCTCGAAGGCGGGCCCTTCGACGGCTACGACCTGGTCGAGTGGCTGGCCGCGCAGCCCTGGTGCACCGGCCGCGTCGGGATGATGGGCTCCTCGGCCGCGGCCATCTCCTGCTACATCACCGCGTTGACCCGCCCCCCACACCTCGAGGCCATGGCGGCGAACATGCACCCGGGCGACTTCTACTTCGACCAATGGCGGGTCGGCGGGGTGTTTCGCTTCGACAACCGGATCGGCTGGTCGGTGGGCATGCTCGCCCGGAGCGGCCCGATCGACCCCGGGGACCCCGCCGCACCGAGCTGTGAGAGCAAGCGAGCGGTCTATGAGGCCCGCTTCGCCCAGTTCGGCGCGCGGGTGGCGGCGGGCAAGAACGCGGCGAACCTCGACTGGCTCACCGAGATGTACGAGCACGACGCCTACGACGAGTTCTGGAAGGCCCGGAGCTTCATCGCTCGGGCCAAGCAGATCACCATCCCGACCCTCCACGGGGGCGTCTGGTTCGACCACTTCATTCGGGGCACCCTCTCGAGCCACGAGGCGATCGAGGTCCCCAAGCGCCTGTTCGTGGGTCCTGGCAGCCTGGCCACCCGCCTCGATCTGGGCGACGGCGGGCTGAGCCCGCTCCATGTCGAGTGGTTCGACCACTTCTTCCGCGACGCCCCCAACGGCGTCGTCGAGCAACCCCCCGTTCGCCTGTACATGATGGGCAAGGAGGACTACATCGACGAGCCCCACTGGCCGGTCAAGTCCGTCGACACCGACTTCTTCTTGGGCTCGGGTCCGACCGGGGCGGTGGACTCGCGCAACGACGGGGCGCTCGGGGTGGCCCCGGGCAACGGCGGGGTCGACCTGATCGCCCACGATCCGCACGCACCCCTCCCGAGCCCGCGTGACGGGCGCGATCAGGGGCCCTTCGAGCCTGGGTGCCTCACCTACACCTCGGCGCCCCTCGACACCGAGCTCGAGGTGATCGGCACCCCCCGGCTGCTCCTCTACGCGGCGAGCGACGCCACCGACGTCGACTGGTGCGTCCGGCTGTGCGACGTCCGCCCAACGGGGTATCCAAGCTCCTCAACACCGGTGCCCTCAAGGGTTCCCACGTCGACTCCCACGAGGCGCCGACACCCCTCGTGGCAGGGCGGACCTATCTCTTTGAGATCGAGATCTGGCCCATCGCCAACCTCTTCGCACCCGGTCATCGGATCCGGGTCGACGTGGCCACCAGCGACTTCCCGTTCTTCGAGTCCAACCCCGTGCCCTCGCACAATGAGGTCTTCTTCGATCCCGCTCGGCCCTCTCGGCTCGTCCTGCCGGTGGTCGAGCGCACCGACTAGTCGTACTGGACCGACGAGTCAGACTGGTCGAGCGCGTCGGTCCTCGTGCCGGGGCACCCAGCGCAGAACGGCGGCGCTAACGCCGGCTGGTCCGGTGTCGGAATGCCCATGGCCACGGGCGGTGTTGCCCTGTGGCGCCAGCTCCCAGCCTCAACCGTAACCTCGGAGCGCAGAGCCCGTGGCGGCCAGCGACCCCGTCGACAGCCCGCAACACCATCGAATTGCGGGTCACTCATCAAGCCGGGTTATCTCGACAATTGCCATATCGACGCTTGGATAGAAATGATCGCGATCGAGGGTCTCGTCAAGCCCGTATCTCGAGACCAGGTCATGGAGGCGGTCCCGCAGTTCGACGAAGGCTAGGTGGATGCCGCTGTGGTTGAGCTCGATGTCGAGGTGCTGGAGCATAGCGGCCGCAGTGACATCGAGGTCGGTTATGGCCGCGCATTGGAGCACCACCCAGCCGAGCCCGCGACCCGTGGGTCAGCTCGCGGACTCTGTCCTCAAAGATGCCGGCGTTGGCAAAGAACAATGGTGCCTCCCACCGGTAGACGACGATGCCGGGTATCTCGATCGCCTCGGGATATCGATCGACAGCGTGCCAGCTATTGAGGTGCTCGACCCGGCCCAGCACCTCTCCGTGAGGCCACCAACTCCGACGGAAGAAAAGCAAAATCGACAGCACAACGGCCAGCAGGATCCCCTGGAGCACCCCGAACAGCATCACGCCGACCGTCGCCACCAGCGACAACACCAAGGCGCTCCGGCGAACTCGGGCGTAACGACGCAGCACCTTCAGATCCATCAATGAGAACGCAGCGGCGATGACGACTGCCGCAAGAGCCGACTGAGGAAGGTCGGCGAGAAGTGAATTGAAGACCAACAACAAGAGGACCACGACGGAGGCCCCGACCAGTCCAGTGACCTGGCTTTTGGCGCCCGCTTGCTCTGCTACAGCGGTCCGCGAGCCGCTGGTGGAAATGGCGAATCCTTGAAAAAAACCGGCTGCGATGTTTGCGGCTCCCATCCCAATCATTTCCTGATCAGGGTCGACGTCGTCTCCGCGCCGGGCGGCGAAGCTGGTAGAAGTGGCAATGGTGTCCGTCAACGACACCAAGGTGATGCCAAGTGCGGCGATGAATAGGGGCCCGACATCGGAGACACTCGTCCATGGAATCGCTGGAGCTGGAACCCCCCGAGGCAGGGCCCCAGTAACCTTGACGCCCCTTGCAGCCAAATCGAACACGGCCGATAGAACGGTGGCGCCGATTACCGCGACGAGCACAGCCGGGACCTTCGTCGTGAGCCTCGGCAACACCAGCAGGAGGACCAACACCGATCCACCCAGCACAAGAGCAGTCGTGTTCGTCTTGGATAGGTTCGTGATGAAGGCGCGCACTTCGTCGATGAACCCGCTGCTCGAGGTTGAGAAGCCGAAGAGCTTGGGCAACTGACCGACGATAATGGTGATCCCGAGACCATTCATGTAGCCGACCTGCACCTCTTTGGAGAGCAGGTCGGCGACAAACCCCAGTTTGCCGATGCCCAACCCGATCTCGACGAGGCCCACCAGCACGGCCAATACCCCGGCGAGCGCGACCGCCTTGGCCGGATCGCCACCGCTCACCAGCAAGGGCGTGATCGCGGCGAAGATCAAGGGAGAAACGGAGGAGTCGGGCCCAAGCACAAGCACGCGGGAGGGTCCGAACACGGCGTACCCGATCATGCAGGCAATGGTCGTGTAGAGCCCGGTGACCGGGGGGAGCCCCGCCAGCTCAGCGTAGGCCATACCCTGTGGGACGAGGATGGCAGCGAGAACAACCCCGGCAACAAGGTCGGACCGGAACCACTCGCGTTCATAGGTGCGCGCTACTCGGATCCCTGGCACCCACCGTTGGAGCTCCCCGCCCGGCTGCTCCTGGTTGTGCGCTGGGGTCATATGCTTCTTTTCCTCCGTAAGCCGCCTCGCCGACCTTGGCCCAGAGAAGGGCGCACCAATTCCGCCTCCTGTGCCATACGACACCGACGACGGCACCAGACATGACGACTGCGCCGATGCCAACGAACCAAGTTAGGTGCGTGAACACTTCGCCGATCATCTCTCCGACCTCTGTCGGAGGCACGCGTAGAGGAGGAGCACAAGGAGGTGAATGCGTCCAACCCAACCCAACAGGTGCCGTTCGACACCACCGAATGCAAAGCTCTCGACCACAACATGTTTCCCGCCGGCAACCTACGAATGCTCAACCTCACTAGCTTGGTTACCGCTGCGGAATCGGCCAATCCCGGGACAAGAGGTCTACTTGGACCGTCATGCAGCGGCCTGGGGATAGCGGCGTCGGCAATCAAAGGCACAGGGAGGCCTACGACGCGGGCATTGGGACCGAGATATGGAGCAATGCTCCCGTCAGCTCGGCCAGTTGCGAGGATGCTCAATGAGAGCTTGGGCGGTGGACTCGAGAGAAGCAGTGCAGCCTCAACCGGGATAATCCGGTTCCCGACGTGTGCACCATCCAACTTCGTGACCGATAGACCGGAGCCGCCGCACCGACCACGCAAGGATTTGGCAATTCCGTCTCCTCGAGACTGGCCCGTCTCACATCTCACATGGCGGTCGGCATCGTCCTTCTGACTCACGAGGACGGGACGACGCTCGACACGCCAGTCACCGCTATGCGGCTTCGACTGGTCCCCCGTAGGAAAAGAGCGCGTAGATGACCAGCACGCCCAAGCCTACGTACGTTAGTGACCAGATGGGGTAGTACGGCATCCACCAGACGGCCGAAATCGCACCGATCGCTGCTGCGGCAATGCCGACCCATCTGCCGACCTGTGAGTGCAGGTGCACGGCGAACGCACAAAGAAACAGAATTATCGCGACGGCTAAATACACCCAACCGTACGTTTTTAGGCTGTGGCCAAAGATCGCCCCCTCGAGATCCTCGGGCAACACACCGTGGTAGCGGAAGGCCCAGATGGCGTCGAAGAATCGCATGATGCCTGCCACGGCGAGGACGATCGACGCAAACCAGATCCATGCAGTCCCCCGCTCACTGACTTGCTGATTCATTTTCCGTCTCCTTCATTCGTGGCCAACGCGATACAACTCGACGGGGACGCCCGATTCCTGGTGTGCAAGGCGCAGAGTGGTGAGCGGACGGTCATAGACCTGGGCGAGACTGTGATCGAGATCGGTGGAGATTAGGCGGTCCAGAAACCCGATGATGAGAAGGCCGACTGGGCCCAGACCCTCGGCTCCGATGCTCACTTCTCTCCATCGAGAGTTCCTCCTACCGTGGCTGCGGGGTGGGATCCCCCAGCACTGTGCAGGTCAGATGGGTGGGGAGACATCACCCTGGCGCGGGTGGTGCGCATTCTCCTGACCGAAAAGCGCGCCAGCCCGCTGGAGGTCTGGACATGGAACCGTACCGTGGGCGACTTCGGAGGTGATGAAGCGCACCCCAGAGGGGAGCGGCGGCGCTCCACTGGTCTATCGGCCAACCGCGTGGAGTACCCTGCCCTGGGTGGTGCCCGCCGAGACCGCAATTGGCGCCAGTGCGGGGTGCCGCTCTGATGGTTGGGAGATACACCCACGGCGTCGGCGCAACCCGATAGGGACACAGCGTGGCAAGCATGGGCCAGAGCAGCAACCAGTTGGCCGACCCTTTACGCCGGATCGCGGGTCGGCGCTGACCGTCGATTGGACGGAGCATCAACGGATCCGATCAACGACGACGAACTCCCGGCTCTTGGCCGCGGCCTTCCCCCACCCGAGGAATTGCCTTGGATGAGGGGGCTGACCCTCCTAGTTGACCCTGCGAATAGCCGACGTCATCTCTCTGACCGTATCGGCCGCTTCGGCCCGCGAGCTTACGCCCAGCTTCCGGTAGATGACCTTGAGGTGAAACTTCAGCGTGTTAACAGAGATATTGAGCTCTCGGGCAATCTCGACCAGGGTGAGACGGCTCGCAAGGAAGCGGACGACGTCTCGTTCTCGGTCGGTGAGCACATCCACCGAGTTCAGCGCTTCTGAGAAGTCACCCTTCACGGCGATCCGCCGTAGGCGTTCCATCCATAGTCGCGGTACACGCCACGCGACCCGTTCGACCAGCTCGACGACCGAAGTCCCCTCAGAGACCACGGTCTGTAAGAGGCCGTGTGCCGCTGCGAGCTCGACCGCATCACCCACCGACCTCGAAGCATCATCACGGTCGAAGGTGCAGCGCGCGCGGAGGAGCCCGAGCACCACATCGTGCCGAACACAGCGGGCCTTCGCCGTTCTCAGCGCCGCCGAGGCAGCCACCCGGTCGTCGACGGCTAGGTGCACCCTCGCGGCGCTCACGGGGCCCCAGAACTCGTCGTGAACTTGCGTTGACCAATGCCAGGCGGAGTCCAGTTCATTCATTGCCAACGCGAGCCTGGTCGCAGCAAGCGCCAGCCATTGGCGTGCGTCGGCGCCGGACAGTTCGGTAACCACGAGCTCCGCGCCTTGGTCAAACGAGTGCCGAGCCGCGACCAGATCACCGTCGTCGATATGGACGGCGACGAGCTCCAGAATAGCGAGCGCTCGACAGAAGAGCATCGTCTCCGCTGGGGCGTCGGCGAGCGCAACAAGCTCAGCTCTGGCCCGCTCACGATCTCCAATCTCACGATGGGCTAGTGCCTCGGCTGTTGACAATTCCACTTCCAACGTGGTCATGGTCTCGACGGCAACTGTTCCCCGGACCGCTGCCGCTACCTGCAAAGCGCACAGAGGCCGGCCAGCAATTGCCTCCCCCAGAGCACGACTCCCCTCAAAGGCCAAACGACTCGGCGGGTCACAACTTAGTGCCAATTCAGCTTGACGGACCTCGTCGGAATTGTCGTCCCAGCCCTCGGACAAGGCAATGTCGCGAGCAACCATGTTCCAAGCAAAGCGGCCCAGGGGATCGTGCCTCCACAACTCGCCCATATCCTCCAGGGCCTGACGAGCCAACGCTCCGCCGATCACCCATTGCCCGCTGACAGTTGCCGCGATGGATCGAAGCACCGTCACCCGACGGCGCAGCGGTTCGTCCGCGCCCCAGTGCTCGATCCACCATGTCATCTGTTCGACCAGTTCCACGAAACGTCGTCGGCTGACAAGCAGGTGGCACCAAGCGAACTCGACCATTGCCTCGACGTCAGCGGTAGCTGTCGCAACGGGGATGGACGCGATAGTTCGCGTGAGGGTGGCCTCGCGTCCGGTATCGTAAATATCGCCGTGGCTAGCCGCCAAAAGCCGCAAGGCCTGGCGAGCTTCGTTGGCGAGCAGCCAGTGCTCGAGTGACAGTGCAACTTCGTCTGCGTCCTCGAACCATTGAGCGGCCACCACGTGTTGATGGGCCAACCTCTCCGGCGAGGTTCTCGCCAACTCCCCAAGTAAGGCGGCTCGCACCAAAGCGTGGACCTCGAACCAGCCCTCGGGGCCGAGGCGACTCACGAATAGGCCCCGCGCTTCGGCCCGCAGGAGCAAATCGCCGGCATCTGTGCGACCGGTTAGAGCGTGCGCAAGGCCCGTGTCGAGCCGTTCGACCACCGCAATATCGAGCAGCACCTGGACGAGCTGAGGATCCTCGTGGGCAAGCACTTCATGACAGACGTAATCGTGGATCAGCACGTCGGCACCAACGCTCGGCGCCTCCCTGCCTTCGAGCGCCCGCGCGGATTGCGCTGCTAGGGCAGCCAACTGCAAACCGGCCGCCCACCCATCGACGCGATCGACCGTTGCGGTCACACGATCGGGGGGCAATGACTGGGCCAAGCCGGTCAGCATTTCAACTGCCTCGCTCGGCGAGAACCGCAATTCGGCGAAGTGCACCTCTCCAAGTTTCCCTCTCGCTCGGAGTCGGTCGAGGGGCAAGTCGGGTCGTCTACGAGAGGCCAGGACCAGGCGCAAACACGGTGGGATTTGCTGGACCAACCGTGATAGCGAAGCGGACACGACTTCCTCGTCGGCGGCCAGGTGGAGATCGTCGACGATGAGCACCGTGGAGGTGACCAGCAGTCGCTCGAGGTCCTCGACGAGCCGGTCAATGGCACGGAAGGCCATTCCCGGCCTCCTCAGTAGTGCCCGAGCAAGGTCCCCACAACCGGGCGTCACTGTTTCGAGCGCGCTGATGATGTCTGACCACAGCTGCACTGGGTCTCGATCGGTCTCGTCGAGCGTCAACCAGGCAATGGGAATGTCCGACTCGGCCGTCCAAGCCGTGAGCAGGGATGTCTTACCGGCTCCCGCGGGAGCAATGACCACGGTGACCGGAGCCCGGATATCCTCGTCGAGGAGCTCGTGAAGGCGGTCACGACGCACGTAATGCTCGGGGCGGGCTGGCGCTCGCAGCTTGGCCCCAAGCCGCCGAGATCGCTCGGGGGGCGTGAGTGGTCCCGCCACCCTATGGCTAGGTGTCGGCACCGCTGTGCTCTCGACTAACCGCACGAATCCCGCCAGGGTGAAACCAGTCCGCCAGGGGATCGTGCCCCGTTGCCACGTCACGCGAAGGCAGAGTGAGTGGTCGGCCATTGGGCACCGCTGACCTCGTCTTGGTACGCGAGGGTCGTGGGTGACACCGTTTGTGAAAGAGCTGGTCAGTGGCTCGCCCCGCGCAGAGTTCTTCCTGGAAGGGTAGCGAGTAACGCTCGGTTCGTTGGTTCGTCATAGAACTGTTACCTCGAGCACGAAACCATGGTGACGCGATCGTCTGTCAACTGACAGGGTCAAAAATCAGATGAAATGTCCGGGCGATACCCCCATTGCGCAGCGTAGACGGTTGCCCAGCCGAGACGATCACCCAAGTCGGACTATTCAACTGGGGATGCACAGGAGATGACCCCCCCGAACCCACCCGAGCACGGGTGGTGCTCGCCTACCCCGCCCATCCGTAGCGTGTGACCGAGGCCCGCTGGTTTCAAGGTCACATTGTCTGATCAGGAGGTTGAGTGCCCGAGCCAAGTACCCCCATTCCCTGCACCGGGGAGCGAGACCAAACCGGCGAGGTGTTTCTTGGGGCGGGACAGTCTGGGGTTGGAACTGAGCGTGCCCAATGAAGACCACCCAGCTGATTGATGCGATGGGTGGACCACCGTGACCATCGCCCAACCGGTATCCCGCCGTTCTTTTCGGGACAATGATTCACCACGGGAGGTCTCGCTGCCGCCTCGGCGGTGGCGGGGTTGATGAAGGGAGCGCGGTGCCTCGAGGTCCCCAAGACCTGACCGTCCGCAACGACGCGACGTCTGCTTTTTTCGATGAGCTAGCTTCTCGGGCTCACAAGGACCTTCTTCACCAGACCTCGGGAGCTCTCAGGATCGACGTGACGGAGGGGACTGAGACCGAGCGCTTTCTGATCGCAGTGGACAAGGGTGATGTCATCGTGTCGAACCGACCAGCGCGGCCAGACGCCACCCTGAGGGCTGAGCGATCGCTTTTCAACAGGATGGTTGAGGGTGAGCTGAACGCCATAGCAGCCGTCTTGCGTGGGGTGGTGGTCATCGAGGGAGACCTCGGCCTTGCGGCATCGTTCGTCCGCCTGTTTCCCGGGCCGCCTGATTCGCTGCGATCCTTCAAGGAGAGGCAGAGGGCAGGGGCACATGACTGACGAATTGGTGAAGATCCTGGACGGCAACACCTTCGTCGTGAGCGATGCCCGGGGCGACATCGAGGCGTCCCTCACCGACCCGACAGGACTGTTCTCGTACGATACCCGGTTTCTTTCGAAGTGGGTGCTGACGATCAACGGACAGCGGCTCAATGCGCTGTCAACCGATGATCTGCAGTACTTCGAGACGCAATTCTTCCTCGTCCTTGGCACCGGCACCGTGTACGTCGACGCTGAGCTCTCGGTGATCCGCCGGAGAGCGGTTGCCGCCGGATTCAAAGAGGAGCTCGTCTTCTTGAATCACACCTCCAAGCTGGTTTCACTAGAACTGCGACTGGACGTGGACTGCGATTTCGCCGACCTCTTTGAGGTCAAGGACGCCCTACAGAAGAAGGGCTCCTACGACCGATCCATCGAGGACGGCTGCCTTGTGCTGCAGTACGAGCGAGAGACTTTCAGGCGAGCTACCCGCATTTCGACAACCGCAGAGGGGGACTTCGACGAGAACGGCCTGACTCTGGCCGTTTCCATCGAGCCGCACGGTCGGTGGACCACCGAGATCCAGGTCGAGGTTAGCGGTGCAGCGATGGAGCTAGTTCCCAGAAGCCGCGCCCGAACACATGCGAAAATGACGGAGCGGATGCAGAAGAGCCTCGAGACCTGGCTCGGTAAGGCTCCGAAACTCGAGAGCGACTCCGACTCGCTCCGAGCCACCTATCACCGGAGCTTGGTCGACCTCGCGGCCCTGCGATTCGAGTTGCCGATTCTACCGGGCCACTATCTGCCGGCTGCGGGCCTACCGTGGTTCATGACGGTGTTCGGTCGGGACAGCATCATCACGAGCCTCCAGGCACTTCCGTTCGCCTCCGACCTGGCCGCGACCACGCTGCGTGCCCTCGCTGCCCGACAGGGCACATGCCTCGACGATTTCCGGGACGAGGATCCGGGTCGAATCCTTCACGAGATGCGCTACGGTGAGCTGACCGCCTTCGAGGAGCGCCCTCACTCGGCGTACTACGGCTGCGCCGACGCCACCCCCCTCTTCGTCGTACTGATGGACGAGTACGAGCGCTGGACTGGCGACACGAAGCTCGTGCGAGACCTCGAGCTTGAGGCTCGAGCCGCTCTGGACTGGATCGACGAGTATGGCGATCTGCTGGGCAACGGTTACATCTCCTACCAGCGCCGCAACGAGGAGACGGGGCTCGAGAACCAATGTTGGAAGGACTCGTGGGACTCCATCTCCTTCTCCGACGGCACGTTGCCGGGTTTTCCACGTGCGACCTGCGAGCTGCAGGGCTACGCCTACGACGCCAAGATTCGCGGGGCACGGTTGGCGCGGCTCGTATGGCGCGACGCCGGGTTGGCCGATCGCCTCGAGAAGGAAGCGGCTGACCTCAAACGCCGGTTCAATCGCGACTTCTGGGTCGAGGACGGGCAGTACTTCGCTATCGCTCTCGACCCCGACGGTCGCCAAGTGGACGCCCTGACGTCCAACAACGGTCACCTTCTTTGGAGCGGCATCGTTGACAAGTCCAAGGCGAAGGCCGTGGTCGATCATCTCATGGGGCCGAGGCTCTTCTCGGGCTGGGGCGTGCGGACGATGGCGGAGGGTGAGGGTCGCTTCAACCCGATCGGGTACCACGTAGGAACGGTGTGGCCGTTCGACAACTCGTTCATCGCCTGGGGCCTACGTCGATATGGGTTCAAGGAGGAGGCCGCCCAGGTCGCCGAGGGTATCCTGGCGGCCGCGGAGTTCTTCGAGGGTCGACTGCCCGAGGCCTTTGGTGGCTACCCGCGTGCGTTGACCAGGTATCCAGTGCAATATCCAACTGCCTGCAGCCCTCAGGCTTGGTCGACAGGAGCACCCCTCCTGCTGTTGCGCACGATGTTGGGTTTCGAACCGGTTGGCGATCATCTCATTGTCGATCCGGCGCTGCCGAAAAGCATCGGCCAACTCCAACTACTCGACATCCCGGGGCGGTGGGGCCAGATCGATGCGTTTGGGCGTGGTCGCGTCGAGACGACCCGAGTGGCGCGCCGCATCCCCGGGCGTCGGTGACGTCGAACAGAGGGTTCGATGAGCTGCAAGGACCCGATCCCTTCATGGTTCAGCGTCCGAAGGGTGAGGGGCGGACGTGTATCAGGCCGAGAGTGATAGACCACTCCTTCCGGTCGCGCCGAAAGTGAGGGGTAAGCCGATGGCTCATCCGAATCTGAACAAGGTCAAGCGCTGATGGGCCCTACGCAGGTCACCCGCGAGCCTTCGCCCCCGGATGAACAACGCTGGTGCGAGCTTGATCCAGAGGTGGTCATAGCCAAGCTCGGAGTGGTCGTCGATTCAGGCCTTTCCGGCGACGAGGCCCAAGGCCGACTTCAGCGAGACGGTCCGAATTCCCTGCCGGTCGAGCAGCCCCCGTCGGCGGTTCGACGCTTCTTGGCTGAGTACACGAGCTATATGCAGCTCATACTGGTAGGAGCGGGGATCGTCTCGCTGGCCATCAAGGAGTGGACCACCGCCATCGCATTAATCGTCATCTCGCTGTTCAACGCGGTGGTGGGACTACGACAGGCCGGCAAGGCCGAAAGCGCGATGAACGCACTTCAATCCATGATGAAGGCAACGGCGCGTGTCCGACGCGACGGGTCCGAGGCACAGATTCCGGCGGAGCAGCTGGTAGTCGGCGACGTTGTGCTCATCGCCGCGGGGGATGAGGTACCCGCCGACGGGCGGATAGTGTCCTCGAGCGCGCTGCAGATCGATGAGTCGGCCTTGACGGGCGAAAGCGTGCCGTCGGCGAAGGGCGCCGCCACCCTGTCTGGCGGAGAGGTTGGCCCCGGTGAACAGTCAAATATGGCCTTCATGCACACCCCGGTAACTCACGGCAGCGGGGTAATGGTCGTCACGGGGACTGGAAGCACTACCGAGGTCGGGAAGATTGCCCACATGCTTTCGGGGACGGCGAAGGAGGAGACGCCGCTCACGAGGCAGATGAACACCCTGACGTTATGGATCGTGGCCGCCGCTGGACTCACGATGGTAATCATGTTCGCTCTCGGTCTGAGCCGTGGTCAGTCGTGGACGGTGCTATTCGACACCGCCATCGCGCTGGCGATCGCGGCGATCCCACTTGCTCTGCCGATGGTCGTCCAGGTGGTGCTCTCGCTCGGTAGCGTGGAGCTGGCGAAGGAGAAGGCGATCGTCAAGGACTTGCCTTCGGTCGAGACACTCGGGTTCACGTCGGCAATCAATTCGGACAAGACCGGGACGCTGACGATGAATCAGATGACGGTCGTCGAGGTCATTGATCCGACGGACCGCTTTGCCATCACGGGAAGCGGCTATAGCCTGGAAGGGACGATCACTCATCCGGCCGGCAAGACCGACACCATCGAGGAGGCCATCCTTCCGTACGTCATCGCCAGCGACGCCACCCTTGTCGAGGGCAAGGTCGTGGGGGATCCGACTGAGGGTGCCCTACTCGTGCTGGCACATAAGGCAGGCATGTCTATTGATACGACCCGTGATCAGCGGCCACGAATCGCGGTCCTGCCGTTCGATCCCACGTACAAGCTCATGGCCACCTTCAACCGAGCTAAGGACGAGTCCGGGGGCGACATCGTCCGGTGTTTCGTCAAGGGTGCGGCACCAGCGGTGATGGAGCGCGCAGCTACCGCATTGTCGAACGGAACCAGCATTGCCTGGGACGACACGCTCCGCCTGAGTGCCGAGCAGAACGTGCGGCGGATGGGAGAGGCTGGCCTGCGCGTCATGGCAGGCGCGTTCCGTGATCTCGATGCAGCAAGCTTTGACCCCGACGGCGATCTCCTCGCGCTGGTCGAGCGCTTGGAAGTGACAAGCCTTGTTGGAATGGTCGACCCGCCTCGAGCAGAGTCGAAGGCCGCAGTGGCTGAGGCGCAGGCAGCGCACATACAAGTGAGGATGGTGACCGGTGATGACGTGATCACCGGGGCCGCGATCGCCAAACAGCTCGACATTCCAGGTGAGGCCATTCTGGGAGCCGATTTCGCTGCCCTTTCCGAGGAGGAGCGCCTCGAGCGGATCGAGCGGATCGGCGTCGTCGGCCGGGTCGCCCCAGAGCACAAAGTCCTGCTAGCCGAGACGCTCAAGAAGAAGGGCCACGTCGTGGCGATGACCGGCGACGGCGTCAACGATGCCCCGGCCATCAAGGCAGCCGACATCGGCGTCGCTATGGGGAGTGGCACCGAGGTGGCCAAGAACGCGGGACGAATGATCCTCTCGGACGATAATTTTGCCACGATCGTCTTTGCGGTAGGTCAGGGACGCAAGCTGTTTGACAACCTCAACAAGTACATCCGCTTTGTCCTGCTCGAGCTCGTCGCGTTTGTTCTCACTTTTCTCGGCGCAAGCCTGCTGGATCTCGCCGCCGGACAGCCTTTCACCCCAGCGCAGATCCTCTGGATAAACTTCGCCGTCAACGCTCCCTTCGGCGTCGCACTGGGGTTCGATATGGAGACGCCCGGTCTCATGCGCCGCCAGCCTCGCCCACGAGGGCAGTCAATTCTGACCAACCCCGTGATGGTCACTAGTGGCCTCGTAGGTCTCTACATTGCCGTTGCTAATCTAGGAATGATCGCGTTCGGGATCAATCATTACGGCAGTACTACCGTCGGTCGGTCGATTGGCCTTGTCGCCTTCTCGCTGATGCTCGTGGTCGCTGCCTTCGAGGCCCGCAGCGAGACCCAGACCGCGTTCTCCGTCGACACGTTCAACAGCTCGCGAATGAACCGGATCGCTCTGGCGGAGCTAGCCGGGGCATTCCTGATCACCCAGGCGGACTTTTTACAACGACTCCTCGGTACGACCGAGCTGGCCCCCCGCCAGTGGGGCTTGGCCCTGTCCTCCGCCGTCGTTTTGCTCCTCGTCTGGGAGTCGGGGAAGTGGATCGCACGTCGCAGGAGTAGTGCGCGCGTGGCGTTGCCGGCAGCTGATCGCGTGACTGAGTCTTCCCTCTGAGTTCTTCGCGACGTCGTGGTCACGTCACTGCCCCAATAGGAGGAACAAAGATATGACGACGAAGAAGGACGAGCGGGACAAGGACCAAGACGTTCGACCGAGTGGCCCAGCAAAGATGAAACGAAAAGAGTACGAACGTGAGATGAGAGTTCTGCATGCCGGTCTGGTCGCCGTGCAGGAGTGGGTCAGGGAAACCGGAGCGAAGATCTGCATCGTGTTCGAAGGCCGGGACACGGCCGGCAAGGGAGGAACGATCAAGCGAATCACCGAGCGGGTGAGTCCCCGCGTATTCCGGGTCGTTGCCTTGCCCGCCCCCAACCAACGTGAGAAGTCGCAGATGTACATACAGCGGTATATCCAACACTTCCCAGCTGCCGGCGAGGTCGTTATCTTCGACCGCAGTTGGTACAACCGGGCCGGTGTCGAGCCCGTGATGGGATTTTGCACGCAGGAAGAGACAAACAGATTCCTGGATCAGCTGCCGGGGGTTGAGAAAGCTATGGTCGACTCTGGAATCCTGTTGCTCAAGTACTGGCTCGAGGTCAGCCCTGACGAGCAGACCCGCCGCCTCAATAGTCGCATCAACGATCCCCGAAAGGTCTGGAAGCTATCTGAGATGGACCTGAAATCTTACAGCCGCTGGTACGACTACTCACGAGCTAGAGACGCCATGTTCGCCGCGAGTGACACCGCTTGGGCGCCCTGGTATATCGCACACACCGACGACAAGAAGCGAGGTCGGCTCAACATCATCAGTCACCTGCTCAGCCAGATACAGTACGAACCGCTCACCCCACGGGATGTCACCCTGCCAAAGCGCGCGAAGTCGGACGACTACGCCGAGCCAAACCTTCCCCTGCGGTACATCCCCACGCCCTTCTAGTCAGCACATGACCTCCGAGAGGATGTTCGCTGTAGTCGGCGTCTGCGGGCCGTCCGCCGCCAACCCAAGCACAGGGACCTCGTGAAACGACTCGGCGGATCCATTCCATGGGGTCAACGCGCCCTGGCGCTAGCAGCGCTGGCCTGTGGCTTGCTTCTCGTGGTTGGCGTGATCGTGTTCGCGACCCGCAATCTGGTCTACCTGGCAGTCGGGCTCATCGGCTTCGCCCTTGCAATCAGCGGGACCTGGTGGGTCATCACCGAGCAAATGCCCCGCCGGGCGATTGGTCTCGGTGGCGTCGGCATCGGCGCCCTTGTGATTTTGGTGGCGGTCTATCGGGCGACCCCAGGGGGGGATTACCCCATTTTGCGCCTCGCGGTCCTGGCGGGCCTCCTCGTTGCGTCGATTGGATTGGGCAGAGCTGCCCTCAGGCGCGATATCCGCGAAAGAGACGCTCGTCGCCCACTTGCCGTGTCCGAACCTCGGCGGGCGGTTCTGATCTGTAATCCCTGGTCAGGCGGTGGAAAGGTACAGTCGTTCGGTCTTGTCGAACTGGCCTCGACACTCAACGTCGAGGTCATCATGCTTGACCACGGGCTGGATTTGGAGGCACTGACCCGAGATGCGGTTGAACATGGTGCCGACTGTCTCGGAATGGCCGGAGGTGACGGTTCGCAAGCGCTCGTCGCCTCCATCGCCGTCGAGCACGATCTTCCGTTCGTGTGCGTCGCGGCGGGAACCAGGAACCACTTCGCTCTCGACCTCGGCATCGACCGAAATGATCCCCGGCGTAGCCTGGGCGCTTTCCGAGACGGCATCGAGCGCCGCGTCGACTGCGCGACCGTCGGAGACCGCCTGTTCGTCAACAACGTGTCCCTTGGCGTGTACGCCACGATCGTTCAGCAAGAGGGGTACCGGGAAGCGAAAGCGGAAACGGCGAAGACACTCCTCCCCGAGATGTTGGGACGAACCGAGGAGCCATTCGATCTCCAGTTCACAGAACCGGACGGAACCGCGGTCGACGGTGCGTTTCTGATCCAGGTGTCGAACAATCCCTATGTCCTAGGCGCTACGTTCGACGCGTCCCAACGCCGGCGACTTGACAGGGGCGTCCTCGGAGTCGTGGCCATCACCGCGGCAACGGGAAGGGAGGCAGCACAAGTCTTCACCCTTTCCGCTCTGGGACAGCGCCGTCAAAGCCGCCATTGGCACGAGTTCACCACCACCGACTTCCAAGTTAGGTCCGGATCGGGGAGGGCCTTGGCCGGCGTGGACGGAGAGGCACTAGAGCTTGAAACGCCAATGGAGTTTCACATCCATCCACAAGCCCTGAGGCTGCTCGTAACAAAAGAGAGTCTGACGGCAGCAGAGGAACGGGCCGCTCGTGACGTCTCGGTCGGTGACCTGATCGCCATCGCCCGCGGGATCGACCCCCTCACAAGCCAGCTGTGAGCACAACGAGCGTGCAACGCGCTCCCCTAACCCGGCGGGCTGCTGATCGCCCAAGAGCCATAGCGAAACACGAAAGCAGTAGTCCGTCTGCTGTTCGGCCCAGTCCCCGCCCCGGCCGGTGGGTGAGAAGGATGGGGGGCATGGCTGCCGAGTGCTTTCCGCACCCCCATTGAGGATTGGTTTTCCGAAATGGCGGATGCCGCGCTCGAAGGCCGATCGTTTCGCCGACGGGCCCTGCATGAGCTCTCGGCGGTGGACCATGCCGTCTATCAAGCCATCGCTTCCACCTCGACCCCTGCGATCGATGCACCCCTTCGACATCTCTCCGACGCGGCGAATCACTCGCTCATCTGGGTGGCGGTAGCGGGCGTGCTGGCCGGCTTCGGCGGCCATCGGGGTCGCCGGGCGGCGGTTGCCGGCTTGACGGCGGTTGCAGCATCGTCGGCCGTGGTGAACGTAGGGCTGAAGCAGCTCTCGGAGCGAACGCGCCCAGACCGCGACAGCGCCGGCGTCATCCGCGACCGCTACACCAGGATGCCCCACTCATCGTCCTTCCCGTCCGGGCACTCCGCGTCCGGCTTCGCATTCGCGAATGCCGTCGGTCGAGAAATGCCCACGCTGGCCGTCCCCCTCCGGTTGTTGGCGGCCGCGGTCGCTTACTCGCGCGTCCACTCGGGAGTCCACTACCCCGGGGACGTCATCGTAGGCTCGCTCGTTGGCGGGGCCGTCGGCCTGATACCTGGTTCGCTGGTCGCTGGGGGAATCCGAGGGCACCTTGACGAGCCGAGAACCGTTTGAGCAACTCGGTCGAATCATCAGCCGTTGACTCCGCGATCGAGCAGCTGGTCATCGGGGCGGTCCGGTTTGGCATCTCCTGGGCCACAACGAGTTGCTGATTCTGTCCCGTGAACAGGTCCCAGACCCTCTTCACGACTGGACAGGTTCGAGAGCCGCGGCACCCAACCCACGCGATAGTCACTCGAGAGGACCCATGCGCGACCCGGGGGTTTACCTCCTGCAAACCGGGCCCGTGCCCGTCCATAGCGTCCTAGGTCGCCAGCAGACCCGCGTCGGCGCGAAGGCGTCGCGCGCCGGTACACGTAACATACAACGATCGCACCATGAGCGAACGAGGCGCGATCCGCGAGCTTTCTTCAGCGGTTCTGGAGGGCGGATCGTTCGGTGGGCTCAGCCACAACGACCCGCTCTCGTGTCATGCCGGCCCGGTGTTGATCCAGGAGCGACCGAACCACCGTTGAATGCGGTCGGCGCCGAACTGGACCTTGTCCGCGGCGAGCAGTTCCGAGGGTGCCTCGTAGGTGCCGCTAGGCGGCTGTCCGCTCACAAATCTCACCTCGACGCGGGCGACCTCGTCATTTCCGAACTCGAGGTAGCACATGCCGTAGCCGTCATATTCAGAGGTCTCGGGGTCCCCACGGAGAATCGAGATGATGCGATCGGCGGCCACGGCCCCTTGTCGCTCGGAGAAGACACCGGCCTTGGGCGTCCCGACACTTGTGACATCGCCAATGGCGAAGACTTGGGGGTACGACGTCTCCAGAGTACGAGGGTCTGCGGGGATCCATCCGTCGATGGTCATCCCCGACTCGGCCACCACCTTGGGTACGTGATGCCTCGGGACTCCGAGGAACAGGTCGTAGGGAATCTCCGTGCCATCCACGAACTGAGCGACTTTGCCCACCGGGTCGAGCTCTCGTATCAGTTGGCTGGGGTACCAGCGAATTTCGCGCTGAGCAAACGCGGCCAATAACGCCTCCGACGCTGCAGGCGACGGCGGGATCGGCACAGGCAGCGGCATCACCAGGGAGATCTCCGACCGATCTCGTAATCCTCGCGCGGACAAGAAATCGTGCATCAACAACGCCGTCTCGCTCGGAGCAGGCGGGCACTTGAAGGGCGTCGAGCTCACCCCGACGACAACTCGGCCACCCTCGAAGTCGGCGAGCACGTCACGCAGGGCGAAGGCACCTCCCGGGGTGTAGAACTCGTGTCCCCCTTCGATGAGCCCCGGCGTGGCACCTGGATCAACATCTGCCCCTAGAGCGACGACCATCACATCGGCTTCGAAACGGCCTGCGTCAGTCTCGACGCTGCGGGCGACCGGGTCGATGGCCCTGACAGTGGTCTGTACGAATTGCACACCCGGCTTGACCAGGTCACGGTAGGGATGGTGCACCGTTTTCGCGTCGGTGCGGCCGAACATGACGTCGAGTTTGGAGAACCCGAACACGAACCCGTCGGCCTGGTCGATCAACACGATCCCGACTCCCTCGCCGAGCTCCTCGGAAAGTCTCGTCGTCAACTCCAAACCGCCGAAGCCAGCACCCAACACCAAGACCTGCGTCACCGACACCTCTCCGTTCTCCTTAGGCTTAGTGACACAGTCGGCTTGGCTGGCAGACGAATCGACTTTCGGCGTCGGACCCACCAGCGCTTCGCACCCTGTCCACGACGAATCGGTTCGAGAGCTTAGCGCAGTCGTCCCGCTTCAGCCCTTGAGAATTGGGGACGCGGTGTGGCCTCCGCTTGAGCGTCCTCAACCACGCAGCCGATGGAGGGCTCGACGCCTTACCCCACCGGAGCCGGGCACAGCGTTACCCGTGAACGGTGTAGCTGTCCGCGGACGGTCGTTCCGCTACCGGGGACGTTCGGTGCCAATCAGGACTGGACGAAGGCCAGCAGATCAGCGTTGATCGTCGCAGCTTGGGTGGTCGGCATGCCATGTGGGAATCCCGGGTAGCTCTTGAGCGTCCCGTTCTTCACCAGTTTTGCCGACAGTGGGCCCGAGTCGGCGTAGGGAACGATCTGGTCGTCTTCGCCGTGCATCACCAACACGGGGACCGTCATCTTCTTGAGGTCCTCGGTGAAGTCGGTCTGCGAGAAGGCAACGATGCCGTCGTAGTGGGCCTTCGCTCCTCCCATCATCCCCTGGCGCCACCAGTTCTCGATGATCGCTTCGGAGGCTTGGACGCCGGGCCGGTTGAAGCCGTAGAACGGTCCGGACGGCAGGGCCCGGTAGAACTCGGACCGGTTGGCGGCGAGCTGGGCTTGCAGATCGTCGAACACGCTCTTGGGCAGGCCACCGGGGTTGGCGTCGGTCTGCACCATGAGCGGCGGTACCGAACTGATGAGCACCGCCTTGGCTACCCGGCTCTCGCCGTGCCGACCAATGTAGCGGGCGACCTCGCCGCCACCCGTCGAGTGGCCGACGTGAATGGCCTCGTGAAGGTCCAGGTGTGCGGTCAGCGCCCCCAGATCATCGGCGTAGTGGTCCATGTCGTGACCATCGCTGGTCTGCGAGGAGCGACCGTGCCCACGCCGGTCGGCGGCGATGACCCGGAAGCCGTGGCCCACGAAGAACAGCATTTGGGTGTCCCAATCGTCAGCCGACAGCGGCCAGCCGTGACTGAAGACGATCGGTTGCCCCGATCCCCAGTCCTTGTAGAAAATCTCGGTGCCATCGCTGGTGGTAATCGTGCTCATCGCTGCGGTCCTCCTGTCCGGATCAAGGCTCAAGCAATACAGGTGTTCATTCCGACGGAGGTCGGTGTCGGAGATACCTCCGTTGACGGTCGTGGTACTCACGGTGTTTGCGATCGGCGGACCACCTTGACGGGGTTCGCCGCTCCACGTTGGTAGCCAGTCCAAAGGCATGGCAGCCGCTCGCAGGCACCCTGTCCTCACGTTGTGCACCGCAGGATCACTCGCGGGCCCCCAAAACGCAGGCATCGCGTGTCGCCTCCATAGTCAAGTCGCCAGCGCCACGCTAACCGACCCGTGACCCCAGCAAAAGAGGAACTTCGTCTCCGGCCTCATCTGCATCGACTGTCTTGCCTACCCCGCCGGCGTCTCGCAGGGGGGACTACGAAGGGAAGATGGGTAGGCATACTCCCGCTCGGCATCCGTGTGATGAATGGCCAGTTCGATGCGGCGGTGAATCCTCCACACCGAGAGCGACCCGCCGCACTCCGCCAGCGCCTCTTGCAGGCGATCACGTGTTGGTACACGGAGTCCACCAGGGTGCCGTCCAAGTCGAACAAGAACGCTGGACGGGGCACCTCGATGCGGGCCCTGGTGACTGGGTTATGAGCACAATCTACGAGGACAACCCGGCACACGGCTCGCGCCGGCACACTCCTGGACCGATTGCGAGTTCCCCGAGCGAGACGGCTCGTCCCTGGCCAGCGCCGCCAGGACACCCCGGCGACCGGGCCCCAAATGGAGGCGTTTTGCGACGCGATCGCGTGTGGCGAGGCGATCGCCCGAGCCCCATCACTTGGGTTGCGTGCGGCTGGACGAGGAGCCGCGGGCGGGTCGTATCGGTGTGGAGGCACTCCCGGGGTGCGGCACGTAGACCTGTGACGGCGAGCATGCGCCACGCGTCAATGGCAGAATCAAGTGTCGGGCCCCGTTCGCTCGGCCTGGCGACTGCAGCAGATTGGCGACGCAGTTGTTGCGCCTGCCACGCGCCGCTGCGCAGGACCTAGCAAAGGGGGCCACCAGTGGCACAGACAACTGAGTCCGTTGCGGTGCTTGGCGCGGGCGCGATGGGACGAGGAATGGCGAGCAGTGCACTGCGAGCCGGCATTCCAACCATCGTGTGGGATCGAAGGCCCGAAGTGACGCGCGATCTCGCGGAACGCGGAGCGGAGGTTGCCAGCACCGTCGAGGAGGCAGCGCGGCGCGGGGGCACCGTCGTCACGATGGTGCCCGATGCCGATGCGGTGATATCGATCGCCCGCGACCAGGGCATGCTGGCGGCTCTCGTCCCCGGCGCGATCTGGGCACAGATGAGTACCATCGGCACGGACGGGACTGCGCGCGTCGCCGCCTTGGTGGCTCGAGAACGACCGGACGTAACACTCCTCGACGCACCAGTTGCGGGAAGCACCGAGCCCGCTGCACTGGGCCAGTTGATCATCTTCGCGTCGGGACCCGACGAGGCCCGTCCTCGAATTGCTCCCTTGTTCGATGCACTGGGCCAGCGCACGATCTGGGTCGGCTCGGTTGGCGCCGGGTCTCGACTGAAACTCGTCAACAACACGTGGCTGGCGTTCGCAGCCGAAGCGGTGGCAGCATCGACGGCGCTTGCTCATCGTCTGGGACTCGATACCCAGACCGTGATGGAAGCATTCGACCAGAGCCCGATCGTGTCCCCCTGGCAAGCGGCCAAGCTCCAGCGGATGGCCAGGGGCGAGTACTCCTCGCAATTCGCGCTGTCGCTCGCCCTCAAGGATGTGCACCTTGCGTTAGACGCGGCCGGTCACGGGAACCTCACCGCCCTCGAGTGCCTGGCGCACGAGTGGCAACGGGCCGTTGACCACGGGCTGGGCGACAAGGACATCACGGTCGTCGCGCAAGCCCTCGAGGACGCCGAGAGCACGTAGCCGGGCCATCGAGCTCGACGACGCACTCACCCGATTGGTGACGCCGGACGCGGCGAAGGACGAGGACTTCGGCTTTGACGGACTTTGCCCGTGGACCCGACAGGACCCTTCCGATCCGAGTCCACCGCGGGCGCCGCCAGCGGTACCTTCGAGCTGCACGGTCGGTCAGGGTCGGTCTGGGTGGCCCATGGCGTGAACGCGGACTCCCGCTCGGTGGGGTTATGGCATTCTGGGGTTGCCCTATATGACCCCATCCTCGCTCGTGGGTTTCCTGTGATCGAGGCGTTGGTGCGCTACTCCGGTGAGGGCTGCCTCGCGTTCATGGCATGGATCCAGGTCGTCCGGTATACCTACGAGAACGATCCCGAGGTCATCCAGCGCTCCTCGACGTCAACCCGCCGTTTCTCGCCGCCGGGCCCTCTTCGACGCTCTTCGACGCCCCTCCACCGCCCGATCCGAGGCACATTGGCGCGGCGACGACTTCCCTCGTCGCCAGCCCCGACGCGGTGATGACGAAGTCCCTCCAACCGATGTACAGCTTGAGCTGGGGCGACGACCGAGTCCCCCGGTGGCGACGTCACGCTGGGGCCATGCCAACGCCAATCAATGGAGGCCTGGTTCGACCTTCGCCTTCACGTCGTCACTCAGACGCACCCGGCGTACGGCTCCTCGATCCCTGCCGACGTCGGACTCGTTCGGGCACTCTGAGTGGTAGGGGTTGTGGACGTGCTCTTCCAGCCGTGATACTGGCAGTGGGGCGATTCGGGGAGATCCGATGGCAATAGGTGACAGACCGTTTGCTCGAATCGAAGACGCCCTTGACGACGTACGTCAAGGGCGGATGGTGATCGTGTGCGACGACGAGGGCCGCGAGAACGAGGGCGACCTCACCCTGGCCGCGCAGTTTGCAACCCCAGATGCGATCAACTTCATGGCAAAGGAGGGCAGGGGGCTCATCTGCCTGGCCCTCAGTCCAGATCGCTGTGACGAGCTCGGTCTTGACCTGATGGCCGCCAAGAACGAGAGCCGGTTCGAGACGGCGTTCACGGTGTCGGTCGAGGCCCGCGCCGGCGTGACGACGGGCATCTCGGCTGCTGATCGGGCCCGGACCATCCAAGTGGCCGTCGATCCCGAATCGAGCCCCCGCGATCTGGTCCAGCCCGGCCACGTCTTCCCGTTGAAGGCCAAGGCGGGCGGAGTGCTGGTGCGGGCCGGTCAGACCGAGGCCGCCGTCGACCTCGCGCGCCTGGCCGGCCTCAACCCGGCGGGGGTGATCTGCGAAGTCATGAACGACGACGGGACGATGGCCCGCGTACCCGACCTCGTCGAGTACTGCGCACGGCACGGTTTGAAGATGATCACGATCGCCGATCTCATCGCCTACCGTCGAAAGTACGATGTGCTGATCGAACGGGTGGTGGAGACCACGTTGCCCACCGCCTTCGGCCTCTTCGATATCGTCGGCTACCGGTCCCTGCTCGATGATAAGCATCACGTCGCCCTTGTCAAAGGACAGGTAGGCGGCGCCGAGGACGTGCTGGTCCGGGTGCATTCAGAATGCATGACCGGTGACGTTTTCCACTCGTTGCGCTGCGACTGCGGGGAGCAGCTGGAGGCGTCGCTGGCCATGATCGAGGACGCGGGGCGGGGAGTCATCCTCTACTTGGCCCAAGAAGGTCGAGGCATCGGACTGCTGAACAAGCTCAAGGCCTACAAGCTTCAAGATGGCGGGCTCGACACCGTCGATGCCAACCTCGAGCTCGGCTTGCCCGTGGACCTTCGTGACTACGGCATCGGGGCCCAGATTTTGGGCGACCTCGGGCTGACGAGCATCAGGGTCCTCACCAACAACCCGAAGAAGATCCACGGCATGGACGGCTTCGGACTCACCGTCACCGAGCAGGTTCCTATCGTCACGACGCCAAATGCACACAACGAGCGTTACCTTCAGGCCAAGGCGCACCGATTGGGCCACACGATTCACCACCAGGGACTTGGCCTCGATGAAGAGATGCTGGCCGAAGAGCACCGACACGACCGAGTGCGCGAGTAGGCGCGGCTCGCACGGGCTGGCCCAGAATGCTCCGCGTCTCGGGCACGTTGGAGCAGCCAAACGCGGGACGTCGAGGGGACAACCACGGGACGTGATCGCCCTAACGTGCGCTCAACGCAGCCTCTTACGTCGTGAAAGGAACTCACGTTGTGCTCCGTGATGTCGCCGCAACGATCGGGCTGATCAGCCGTGCCGCCCGTGCCGTTGCGGTCCCGGCGTTGGCGGTGGTGTTGACCGGCGCCAGCTGGGGGATCCTTTCTTCCGGACGAGCAGGAGCAGAGACGACCCCATCGACCCGATACTCGACAGACCTCCCGTCCTCTGAGTCCATCAACGCCTCAGGGACTCGGTCGGTGGTGACGTCGCACCGGTCCGCAACAAGCTCATCGCCAGCGGGGACGTCCCTAGCTTCGGCCCCACCGGGCGTTGCTTCGCCCGAGTCACCGGCGGCCTACGCGGCC
This sequence comes from uncultured Acidimicrobiaceae bacterium, assembly GCA_963794215.1. Taxonomy (GTDB): domain Bacteria; phylum Actinomycetota; class Acidimicrobiia; order Acidimicrobiales; family RAAP-2; genus DATKRB01. The sequence goes on from CAWCCQ010000002.1 coordinate 671,952, forward strand.
GCCACGCTTCGCCCCCACCTCGACGGTGCAACGGGAGCCGAGATCAGCTCCAACTGGGCCGGGCAACTCGCCACAGGTGCAGCGTTCACCTCGATCGGCGGCCAGTGGACGGTGCCGGCCGTGCAGCTCTCCGCAAGTGTCGACTACTCGCTGACGGCCATCGGCGTCGACGGAACCACCGATTCGCTGATCCAGGCCGGTACCGAGCAGAACAGCGATGGCGGTTCGACGAGCTACGGCGCCTGGTACGAGGTGTACCCGGGCGCGCCGGTACCCACTGGTGGGGTAGTCGAGCCGGGCGACACCATCTTGGCGAGCATTACCGAGTCCACCTCGGGGAGTTGGACGGTCGCGCTCGAAGACTCGAGAGACGGCACGAAGAATTGGGGCGTGTCGGTCACGGTGAGCTACGACGGACCGGCCACTTCGGCCGAATGGATCGAAGAAGCGCCTTCGATCGAAGGAACGCCTTCCACGCTCGCCAACTTCGGCTCGACGGCGTTCACCGATCTGGCGCTCGATGGTTCAGCCATCAGCGCGGGGACGCTCGACCCGGTCTACATGGCAGCGAGCAGCGGCGCCGTCATTGCCTATCCGGGTGCCTTCGACGCATCGACGGACTCCTTTCCGATCACCTACGGGACTCCTCCGCCCCAGGTGGACTCGATCAGCCCGCCGGAGGGGCCGACCAGCGGGAATACCAAGGTGACCATCACGGGTGAATTCCTCGAGGGTGCCACGTCGGTCGACTTCGGAACCGTGGCATCGGCCTTCGTCGAGAATACCGATGGGACGATCACGGCCACCGCTCCCCCTGGTCCACCGGGCACCGTGGACGTGACCGTGAGCACCGCAGTTGCGACGAGCGCGCTGTCGAATGCAGACCGTTTCACCTACCTCTCGTCCGTCGACCACGGTTACTGGCTGGTCGGAGGCGATGGCGGGATCTTCACGTTCGGGACCGCCCAGTTCTACGGATCGACCGGAGCGACGAGCCTCCAACGCCCCGTCGTCGGCATCACCCCGACGACCGATCGGGCCGGCTACTGGCTCGTCGCCTCCGACGGTGGAATGTTCGCGTTCGGCGACGCGGGCTTCTTCGGCTCGATCCCGGGCCTCGGCATTGCTCCAGCAGGGTCGGCCGCCCCCAGGCACTTAGACGCCCCGATCGTGGGGATGGTGCCCTCGGCCGACGGCGGGGGTTACTTCGTAGTGGCCGCCGACGGCGGCGTCTTTGCTTTCGGCGACGCCAGATTCGCAGGATCGTGCCCGGGGATCGGGGGGTGCTCGGGCGCAGCAGTAGCGGTCATGCCGGACGCCACCGGCGACGGGTACTGGGTGGTGACGGCGAGCGGCCACCTCTACGGCTTCGGGGACGCAACGGACTTCGGCGCCCCTGGTCCCCAGGGCGTGGCAGTCACCTCCGCGGTGCGTGCTCCCGACGGTCGGGGGTACTGGATCCTCTTCGCCAACGGTGCGGTCGCCGGGTACGGCGACGCGGCCGACTTCGGCGGGCCGCTGGGGGTGCTTGGCGGCCACGACCCGGCCACCGCGATCTTCGCCACCGCCGACGGCGGCGGCTACTGGGTCACTTCGGCTAATGGCGCCGTGTATTCCTATGGGGATGCGGCGGGCGAGGGGAGCATGGCCGGCAAGCACCTGAACGCGACGATCGTCGCCGCCACTGGGTGGTAGCCACCCGATCTGGAGCTGGACCGCAAGAAACCGTCACAGAAGAGAAAACGTCACAGAAGAGAACATGTCGGACATTGGCATCCACTCGATCACTTTCAGCGCGCTCGGGCTGTCGCCCGCGGCCCCGCACGGGTCGCTCGACAACGACACCTGGGTGTGGCGATCGGGGAACATGAACCTGGTCGCCTGTTACTTCGGATTTCCTCCCGACCTCTGCTCGTTGGAGAACCTCGAACAGTTGCGGGCCCACATGTCTGACGCGTTCGAGACGCGCCCGAGCCTCGCGGCGGGAAATCAAGAGCCCGTCCACTGGTCCACCACCCCCACCGCCCGTCACGTCCCCGATGAGAGCAAGGTGCTCGACGTGGAGGTACGTCCCGTCGCGTCGGTTCTTTCGGTCGTCGTGGTGATCTCCAACCGCAAGGGAAAGCAGGTGTCGGTGCAGAGCACGACGTTCATCCCTTTCGCCGAGTGCTTTTGGACCCTACAGATCGGTCTCTTCGGCGTCGACCTTTCCCAAAGGGTGGCCGTCGTCGAAGACCGGATCTTGAACTCGGAGATGGTCGGCGTCTTTGATGTGTCGTCGTTGGATCCCTACGACCGGCGCTGGGATGGAATAACGTCGCTCGAGCGTGACCCGCTGGCCACCCTGCGACAGCTGACGCTCACCCTTCAGCGCTCCGTTGAGCTCTCACCCCAGGCGCTCGGACTAGACCCCTTTGAGGGTTCCCGCTAGCAGCACCAACCGCGCGCCGCGACCCACGGAACTTCGTCTCCGACCCGCCCCTTTCGTCATCGGGGCGTCGACAGACTGGGGGTAGATCTGATCGGGTGCCAGCGTTCGAACCGCCTCGCAAACGCCGAACCGAGCACTCGCGCTCGGTTCGGCGTTTACCGATGGCGGCAGGTTGCCGGCGTCAGTCCTCGGCCAGGATCTGGTAGAGCTCCTTGCGTGCCCGTTGGATGATCTCGATGCTCCGCTCGAGTTGCTCGGGGCTACCGGCGTGGGCGACCTGCTTGGCCGCCATGTGCGTTTGGCCGATGGCGTGACGCAAGGACCGTAGTCGCTCGTCGCTGCCGTCGTCCTGCTCCCACGGTGCGCGGCCCGAACGCTCGGTGTGCCCGGCCTCACGGGCTGCCTGTCCGGCATCGGTCAACTGGAAGGTTCGCGTGCCCTCGTGGGTCGCGGAGCTCACCAGACCTTCATCCTCGAGCATCTGCAGGGTCGGATACACCGATCCCGGACTGGGTCGCCAGATGCCGCCGCTGCGCTCTTCGAGCCGACGCATCACCTCATAGCCGTTCGCCGGCCCGTCGCCCAGCGCGAGCAAGATGGCGCTCCGCACGTCCCCCCGGCGCATACGGCGGCGGCCGCCACCCCAGCCCGCTCCGACCGCGTCCATCGACCGCATCCGCGGTCCCCGGCCACGTCCACGTGCGTGGGGCCCAAATTCCCATCCTCGTTCCATCATTCATTCCTCCGTTCCGCAGCGACCGCCGCGGATTCTCGATAACGGTCGGTTTTGACCTGTTGCGATATATCATAACAGATCGGCTGGATACCGGTACGCCAATTCCGTTGGGAATCTTGGGGGTGTCTCGTCAGGCCCGTCGGGAACACCACCTGGGCCGGCTCGTCGGGCACCAATGCTGTACGTGACCTGGTGTTTCGAGGCGGCACGCCGAGCTCACCGTGCCCCCCCGGGATGCAACACCGACCGCCGGTCTGTGGCGATCGGGCTGGCTCGGGTCCTGGCGGCGCCCGACTCGGCATCGGACATCGGGTCGCGGGCTATGCGTCACGCTTGGTCTGCAGGAAGCCGGCAATGACCAGGGCAGCCGTCGCAGAACCACAAACAATCCCAAGGCCGGTCCAGGCCGAGAACGAGCCGAAGTCGGGACGGACCGACACCATGGCTACGCCGATGTTGGCCGGCAGGTACCTGCCCATCGGTCCGCGATCGAGGACGGGAAGGAGGAGACGACCGAGCGGCAGGAGAGCCAGCCCCCCACCACCGCCCGGGCGACTCCCGGATCGCCGAGCACGACGTGGGGTGCACCCCCGGTCAAGAGCCCTGACCGACAAAGGAGGCGACGCACGAGAAGAGCCGCCGACGAGGTACCTGCGCCTGCGACGGCCCGCTCCAGTCTGAGCCTGCGATTCGGTGGCAGGCTCGTCTCCGAGGACGCTGGCCACTTGGGTCCCCAACGTCGTCAAGGCCTCCGAAGGGTAGGCAACCGATCCTGGGGCGAGCGACGTCCTACACTCCGAGCTGTGCACCTGTCGGCGCTCCTCGGTCGCCCGCTGCTCTCGCCGAGCGGAGAGGGAGTCGGCAAGGTCGACGACGTTATCGTCCGACTCCGCGGTGGTGACTACCCGGTCGTGACGGGAGTGGTTGCCAAGGTCGGCGGACGCCGGGTCTTCGTGCCCATCGAACGGGTCGCCGAGCTGAGCGAACAGCAAGTGTCCCTGGCCAAGGCCAAGGTCGACCTGCGCCGCTTCGAGCGGCGCGACGGCGAAGTCCTCTTCCGCGAAGACATTCTCGGGCACCGGCTCATCGACGTCGCCGAGGCCGAGCTGGTACGGGCCTGGGACGTCGAACTGCGCTCCACCGTCGAAGGCTGGATCGTGTCGTGCCTGGACACCCGACGCCCGCCGCGGCTGCTCGGCCTCATACGGCGGTCGGCCGGACATCCGTGCCAGGACTGGAAAGCGTTCGAACCGCTCATCGGGCACGTACCGAGCGTCGGGGTCCGAGCTAGCTTCCGCCGCGTGGTCCGCCTCAAGCCAGCCCAGATCGCAGACCTCCTCGAGGACAGCGTCCCGTACTGAGGGCGAGGAAATTCTCGACGTGGTGCACTCCCTGCCCGAACTGGAGGCCGACGTCTTCGAGGAGCTCGATCCCGACACGGCGAACCGGCTCTTTGGGGACAAGAGCGACGAAGAGGTCGCCGAGGTCCTTGCCCACATGCGGGCCGACGACGCCGCCGACGCGATCGCCGACCTTCCCCAGAACCGGCGACAGAAGATCCTCGACCTGCTTCCGGCCGGCACACGCACCAAGGTGCTGACGCTGCTGGGCTTCAGCGCCACCAGTGCCGGGGGCATCATGGGTGTCGATTTCCTGACCGTCCCGGCGGAGGCCTCGGTCGACGACGCCTTGCGTCGAGTCCGCGAGTCCCGCGACCTCCAGCCCGAAGCGCTGGTCGCCCTGTACGTCGTCGACGAGTCCTCGCGCCTCATCGGCAGCGTCACCGTCGTCAAGCTTCTCCAGGCCGACGCCCAGTCCGCGCTGACCGATGTCGCAGACTCGGACCCAGTGCGGGTCACCGCCACTACCGACGTCGTCGACGTGGCTCTGCTGATGGCGGACTACAACCTGATGACCGTCCCGGTCATCGACACCGACGACCAACCACTCGGGGTCATTACCGTCGACGACGTACTGGAGGCGACGATCCCCGACGACTGGAGGCGACGAGAACCTCCACCGCACCCCGAGCCGGCGCACGAGCCTGAGCTAGCTGGCCAACGAATCGAGCATTCGGAGACCCCGAGGGAACCATGACGGACCGTCCAACCGCCACGGGTGACCCCGGGGCGGACGATTCGTCACGCCCTGTTCGCCCAACCAACCAACTGCTTCAAGCCCCTACCGCGGTGCTCGACGAGGCCCATCTCGGTGACATCGAGGGCGCCTTCGGCCGAGTCGTCGTCAATGACACTGGCGAACGCCGGAGTTGGCGGAGCCGGTTGCTCACCTTCCTCGCCATTGCCGGCCCCGGGCTCATCGTCATGGTGGGCGACAACGACGCCGGGGGGGTGTCCACGTATGCCCAAGCCGGGCAGAACTACCACTACAGCCTGCTGTGGACCCTCGTGCTACTCATACCGGTCCTGATCGTCAACCAGGAGATGGTCGTCCGCCTCGGCGCGGTGACGGGCGTGGGGCACGCCCGGCTCATCAACGAGCGGTTCGGAAGGGGGTGGGGGTGGTTCAGCGTGGGCGACTTGTTCGTCCTCAACTTCCTGACCATCGTCACCGAGTTCATCGGCATCTCGCTCGCTGCCTCCTACGCGGGGATTTCCGACTACGTCGCGGTGCCTATCGCGGCGGTGGCGCTTGTGGCGATCATGGCGTCGGGCAGCTTCCGCCGATGGGAGCGGGCCATGTTCGTGTTCATCGCCATCAGCCTGATTCAGATCCCGATGCTCCTCCTCTCGCACCCTCAGTGGAGGGCGATCGGGCACGCCCTGGTCGTTCCGAGCATCCAGGGCGGGGCGTCCTCGAGCGCGGTCCTTCTCATCATCGCCATCGTCGGCACCACGGTCGCCCCGTGGCAGCTGTTCTTTCAGCAGTCGAACATCGTCGACAAGCGGATCACTCCGCGCTTCATCAGCTACGAACGGGCGGACACCGTCATGGGTTCGTTCGTGGTGGTGATCGGCGCCATCTGCATCGTGGTCGCCGCGGCCTATGGCGCCGAGGGAACCTCGGCGGCTGGGCATTTCACCAACGCGGCCGGCGTCGCGCACCTGCTCGCCGCCCGTAGTCGCGTGTTGGGCGACATCTTCGCCATCGTCCTCCTCGACGCCAGCATCCTCGGCGCAGCGGCCGTGACCCTGTCGACCAGCTACGCCTTCGGCGATGTCTTCGGCATCCGCCACTCCCTGCACCGGGGGTTCAAAGAGGCCAAGCAGTTCTACTTGAGCTACGCCGCCATGGTGATCGCCGCCGCCGGGATCGTCCTCATCCCCCACGCACCGCTAGGCCTGATTACCACCAGCGTCCAGGCGCTGGCTGGACTCCTGCTGCCATCGGCCGCCGTCTTCCTGTTGCTGCTCTGCAACGACCGCGAGGTGCTCGGACCGTGGGTCAACCCGACGTGGCTCAACGGGCTCTCCAGCGTCATCATCGGGGTGCTGCTCATCTTGTCGGGCACGCTCATGGCCTCCACCCTCTTCCCGAGCATCAACGTCGTCGACGTCTTCATCACCCTTGCCATCGCGCTCGCGGTTGGCGGCACGATCGTGCTCATCGGGCTTCGCCTGGTCGGCCGAAGGCACAACGCGCCCGAGCCCAACCCGCCCCCGCGGATGAGTCAGAGCGAAAAGCTCTCCTGGCGGATGCCGCCACTAGCCCTTCTCAAGCCGGTCAAATGGTCACCGGGCCTGCGGGTCGGCATCCTCTCGCTGCGCGCGTACCTCGTGGTGAGCGCCATCCTGCTCGTCGTGAAGGCCGTCCGTCTCGGCGGCGGCTGACCCCGCAACTCAGCCTTCCTCGTCGCTCGCCCCCGAGGCCCGCATCTTCTCGTCGATCATGTTGACGACAGTGGGGTCCAGCAAGGTGGTCACGTCACCGAGCTCGCGGTTGTCGGCCACGTCGCGCAGCAGTCGGCGCATGATCTTTCCGCTCCGTGTCTTGGGCAGCTCGGGGGTGAGGATGATCTGGCGAGGTTTGGCAATAGGACCGATGCTCTTGGCGACAGCGTTACGGAGCTCCTCCACCAGAGCCGCCCCCTCCTCGTCGCTGCGCACTTCGTCGCCTTTGGGCGTGACGAAGGCCACGATCGCCTGCCCGGTCGTGGCGTCCGATGCGCCCACTACCGCCGCTTCGGCCACCCTCGAGTCCCCCACCAGAGCATGCTCGATTTCGGTCGTCGAGATTCGGTGCCCCGAGATGTTCATAACGTCGTCGACCCGACCGAGCAGCCAGATGTCACCGTCCTCGTCCTTCTTCGCCCCGTCGCCCGCGAAGTATCTGCCCGCGAAGCGCGACCAGTAGGTGTCGCGGTAGCGCTCGGGGTCGCCCCAGATGCCGCGCAGCATTCCGGGCCACGGTTGGTCGATCACCAGATAGCCGCCTTCGCCGTTCCTCACCGGCGTTCCGTCATTGTCGACGATCTCCGCGCTGATGCCGGGGAACGGCGTCATGGCGGCCCCGGGCTTGGTCGAGGTGATCCCTGGAAGCGGGGTGATTCAGGATCCCGCCCGTCTCGGTCTGCCACCACGTGTCGACGATCGGGCAATGCTCGCGGCCGACGTTCTTGCGGTACCACATCCAAGCCTCGGGATTGATGGGCTCGCCGACCGACCCGAGGAGGCGGAGGCTCGAGAGGTCGTGGGCGGCGGGGTATTCCTCGCCCCACTTCATGAGGGTCCGGATCGTCGTGGGCGCCGTATAGAGGATGGAGACCTTGTAGTCCTCCACGATCCGCCACCAGCGATCCCGTCCGCCGGCGTCGGGAACACCCTCGTACATCACCGAGGTAACACCGTTCGCCAGCGGCCCGTAGACGATATAGCTGTGACCGGTCACCCACCCGACATCCGCCGCGGTCCAAAACACGTCCTGGTCGGGCTTGACGTCGAACACGAGGCGATGCGTCGTGGCACAGTGCACGAGGTACCCGCCGGTGGTGTGCAGGATGCCCTTGGGCTTGGCGGTGGTCCCACTCGTGTACATGATGTAGAGCGGTTGCTCGGCGTCGAAGGCCTCGGCCTCGTGCTCGGTCGACTGGCGGTCGACGATGTCGTGCCACCAGACGTCACGACCGCCGTGCCAGTCCACCTCCTGACCGGTCCGCCGAACGACGAGGACGCTGCGTACGTCGGGGCATTGGGCCACTGCCTGGTCGACGTTTGGTTTGAGGGGGCTGGCCGCCCCGCGCCGGTAGCCGCCGTCCGCTGTGATCACGATCCGGGCATCAGCGTCGAGGATGCGCCCGGCCAGCGCCTCGGCCGAAAAGCCTCCGAAGATGACCGAGTGCGGCGCTCCGAGCCGGGCACAGGCGAGCATCGCCACGATCGTCTCGGGGATCATGGGCATGTAGATCGCGACTCGGTCGCCCGAGCGCACGCCGAGCTCGCTCAACGCGTTGGCCGCCTGGCAGACCATGTCCTTCAACGCCGCGTACGTGATGGTGCGGGTCTCTCCCTCTGGTTCACCGACCCAGTGGTAGGCGACCTTGTCACCGCGTCCGGCCGCGACGTGACGGTCGACGCAGTTGACCGAGGCATTGAGCTTGCCGCCCACGAACCACTTGGCGAAAGGAAGGTCCCACTCGAGCGCCTTTTGGAACGCACGGTCCCACTGCAATGCCCCGGCCTGCTCGGTCCACCAGCCGACTGGGTCCTTGGCCGCGAGCTCGTAGATGCCCGGTTGGGCATTGGCCTGCGTCACGAAGCCCGGCGGGGGATCAAAGTGCCGAGTCTCATGGAGCAAGGCCGACAGAGCCTCCCCTCCCCCCGGTGGATGCGTCGTATCGCTCATCTCGTTCCCCTCGTTGCGGTGGTCAGCGCCTGACGGCCGGATCTGTCAGCACCCTGGGCGTTATCGTGCCAGACCTCGGGCGACCGGACGAGGCGACAAGGGGAGCGTCGGAAGCATGGTCTTCTTGAACGTCTCGTTCAGTACGCCCGCGAACGAGGCGTACCACGCTGCCGCGGCGGTGGCCACGCCGACCCACCCACCGGCCTTGTTCACGTTGCCCAGGCCCTGGAAGGCGCCGATGGTCAAGAGGACGAACGTGGCCGTCAGCAGGACGAAGACGAGCGCGACCGCTGCGGACACCCGCAGCGACGCCACGGTCATGTAGGCCGTAAAGATGGTCCAGCCGAGCAAGAACACGCCTTGCGCCACTGCGAGCTCGGCAGGGGTCTTGATGCCCGGCGCGATGAACTTGCCGAACACGTAGTACGAGATCCAGAAGGCTCCGTAGGAGCTGAAGGCCAGGGCTCCGAACGTGTTCTTGCGCACAAACTCCCACATTCCGGCGAGGAGTTGGACCGTGCCGCCGTAGACGAGGGCCAAGGCCAGGGCAGCGCTCGCCCCCGCACCCCAGATGTTGGTATTGGCGATGCTGAGCGCGAAGGTCGTCATGGCGAAGGCGGCCAGCCCGAGGGGGGCAGGATCAGCTACCGCTTGCAACGCGGGAGTCCGGGTGTCGCTCCCCTCGAGCGGCTCGGACATTTGACTCGCGCCAACAGACATGTGGTTACCCCCCGATCATCGTCCAACGCTGGTCATACCTCTCCATTGGGTGCCATTCCCCGATGTTCCCCGGGTTAATCTTCGCGACGCGCGATTTCGATCGGCCGATCAGGGCGAGCGTCGCGACCTTCGCCCGGCGGCAACACTGGGAACCTAGCGACAAGGATGGCAAACAGGCACTCCGGCGCTCGACCCACGAGCTCGACCAGCGAGGAGGCCGACCGTGCCACGACGAACAGCGCAACCACCCCCGAGCCACCGTCGCCTCGGGCTTGCTTCGGCGTGCATCGTGGCCGGCGCGAGCTACAGCTGGTGGGCCACCGGCCTCCGCTCGTTCACCACCCTCTCGACGGTTGCCGTGGCCATTCCCGTCGCGCTGGTCATCGCCGGAATGTTGGTCGGCGCCGGTCGCCCGATGACCACGGGCGCAGAGACGCCGGGGCCTAACTCCGGGTTGTCGGGCGCGGAGCTCGGGCCGTGGATCGCGTTGCTGGTTCTCGCTTGCGGGCTCGAGATCGCCGGATTGGCACTGGGCGGGCACTCGAGGACGGTTCCCACGCTGAGCACCGTCGTCGACCAGACCTTGGCCTGGCACCTGAGCCGCTTCGCTCTGTTCGCTGCGTGGTTGGCATGGGGCGGCGCGCCGCTCCTTCGCACTGCAGCGGCGTGGATCTCACACCCGACACCCGATGCGGAACCCTGAGATGGTGGTCACCGGAGTATGGATCGGCCTCGGCGTCCTCGTCCTCGGGTGGGAGTTGCTCTCGCGGCGTCGGCGCTTGCCTGACCTTGCCCGCATCGCCGCGGCGCTCGGAAGTCGGGCTCCGGGTCGCATCGGGTTGCTCGCGTTGTGGGCCTTTGTCGGATGGCACTTCTTTGCCCGGGCCACGATCTCTCACTGAGCTCGCAGCCCAACCACCTAAGCGAGGACGAGGCAAAACGAGCACCACTGATCCCCTTGCGACACGGGCACGGCGAGTACGGTGCACCGGCAAGCGGCACCCACCAGCGACTTCTCGCCCCGAGCGAGCGCGCCGACCGCACCGACGAGGAGGTCAGCAATGCCAGCGACACCGGGCGACCCCACGACTCGGGTTGCACGCCCCTTGGTGGGCCCCGGTAGCCGCCGAGCGCGCTCCTGGATCCTCGCGTTGGGTGGACTGGGGTTGGCATTGGGCGGCTGCAGCGTGCACATCTCGAAGAACGGGATCAGCGGCAACATCTTGGGTCATAGCTTCTCGGGCGCCACTGGTGCGCTGCCCGCGGGATTTCCGGGCGACATCCCAGTACCGGACCATGCGCGCGTCCTGGCCGGGGGGGGAACCAACGGCCGATGGGACGCCGCCTTTGCGGTCACCGGGTTGGTCAGCGCCGGCACCGCCTCATACGAAGCCAAGCTCCACGCGGCGGGCTACACGCTGTCGAACATCGAAACTGGATCGGCACCCCTCACCGCTGCGGGGACGGGTTCCACCTCGACCACGGTGACGGTGTCGGGAACCGTCTTCGTGGCCCACGACGCGCAGTGGACGCTGGATGTCGCGTCCGGCAGCACGACGTCGCCGACCGAAGGCGGGCTCAAAGCCGGCGAATTCGCCATCAACGTCACCGCAGTGCCCACGTCCTCGATGACGACCTCGTCGACCTGAGAGCCGGTCGACGCTCGGCGTCCGGGCAAGAGGACGAGCGCCAGCACTGTCGCCGCGAGCGCGATCCCAGCGCACACCCACAGCATGGCGTCGAGGGAACTCACGAACGCGACCCGGACCGAACGTCCGAGCTCGGCGTCACCAAGCCTGGCGGCGACTGCTGCACCGGCGCCGACGCCAGAACGAACCGTTCGAGCGACTGGGGCGGGTAGGCCGAGCACGCTGACATGACGTCGGTAATCGCCGTTCAAGACCGTCCCGAGGATGGCGACACCGATCGCCGCACCCACCTGCCGACAGGCCATGATGAGTCCCGAACCCACTCCGGCCCGTTGCGGCGACAACGCCCCAAGCGCCGCGTTCATCGCGGCAGGCAGAGCGCAGCCCAGCCCCGACCCGGCGACAATGAACCAGAGCGCCGCCCAGGCGGTCGTGCTTGAGACCTGCGTGGTCGCCCCGAGCCCGAGCCCCACGACCATCACGGCGAACCCGGCCGCGGCGACGACGTTCATGCCGACACGCGGCGCTGAACTCGGATCGCCCGGATCCCGCGCCGCCGCATCTTGGAATCGGGTGGCAAGCGCGGCGCCGATGACAAAGCCACCGATGAAGGGGAGCAGGCGAATGCCGCTGCCGAACGGCCCGAGACCCGTGACGCCCTGGAAATACTGCGGCATGGCGAAGAGCAGACCGAACAGGGCGAAGGAGACCATGGTGGCGAGGACCGTGCCCCAGGTGAACCGGGCCGATCTGAAGAGCTCGACGTCGATGAACGACTCGCCGTGGTGCCTCGGGCGTCGCCGCTCCCAGGCAGCGAAGCCCACCAACGCGATCACCCCCGCGACGAGCGGCACCAGCGCGGAGGTGCTCGACCAACCGTCCTGACCCGCCTGGATCACGCCATAGGTGACGCCGATCAATCCGCAGGCCGAGAGAACGAGACTGGTAAGGATCACCCCCACCCCGTCGAGGCGGGGTGGATCGATGCGCCGGGACTCGGGTAGCAGTACGACGATGGCCACCAAGGCCACCGCCGCCACCGGGACATTGATCAAGAACACCGAACCCCACCAGAAGCGGCCGAGGAGCCAGCCGCCAAGCACCGGACCGAGCGGATACCCGAGCATGGTGCATCCCATCACCAACGCCGTGGCGCGTTGGCGTTCGTCGTCGGTGGGGAACAACACAGTGACAATGGAGAGCGACACGGTGACGATGACCGCCGCGCTGGCACCGAGCACCGCGCGCTCGGCGATCAACGCGGTGCCCGAGCGCGCATAGGCGCACGCTGCCGAACTGAGCGCGAAGACCCCCAAAGCCCCGAGGATGAGCCCCTTGCGGCCCAGACGATCCGCCAGCAGTCCCGCGGGAAGGAGCGTGGCTGCCAGGACCAGGCCGTACGCATCGACAAACCACTGGAGCTGTGTGGTCGACACGCGAAGTGATGTCGCCAACGTGGGCAGGGCAACATTGAGCACGGTCACGTCGATACCGACCACGAGAACGCCGAGCGACAGCGCAACGAGCGCCCACCACCGTCGGTCCGCACGGCTCTCCGATGCGGTGACGGTGAGGACCTGCACCGATCGAGCGTGGCTCCCCGACCACCGGATGTCAACAGCGGGTCGCGGTTACCACGTGGAAGAACCCGCCGGCGTGAGCCATCTCAACCTCATTATCTCAACCTCATTAGAGGCCGTGAGCCATCTCAACCTCACAAGAGGTCGATCACGTCAACACGATCGTCGATGGTTTCCACTCCGCGCTGAAGCTTGGGTAACAGCTGTTCGGGACGCAACTCAACATGCCCAGCTCAGACAACCCCGACGCGTTCGCCGAGGCGCGTTCACCGACCGACCGGTCCACTGAGCACTCGAGGGACCCGAGGCGTAGTGTTGGGACGTGGCCCGCTTCCATCATGTCAACCTTGGGGTGCCGGTCGACGGCCTCGAGGACGAATCTCGTTGGCTCGTCGAGGTGCTCGAGTACCACTCCCTCGACCCGGGACCAGAGCTCGCCGCAAGGGGAGCCTGTTGGTTCGTGGCCGATGACGGGACCCAGGTGCACCTGAGTCTGGACGAGGCCCACCGGCCGGCGGCCAAGGCCCACGTGGCGGTCGAGATCGACGACCTCGCGCCGGTGCGCGAGCGCATCGAAGGACGTGGCGACCAGTACCGCATGGCCGAGCAGACCGACCTAACGGTTCTGAATTGCACGGACCCGGCCGGCAACCGTTGGGAGCTCCGCCAGCCCGCGCGTTGATCGGCGACCTGCCCGCTCCCGAGTCCAGGTCGTCGGGAGGCCGATCACTTCCCGATCTCAGTGCTCGATGCGAACCTCCAGGCTAAGCAGCACCCCGCGCCCGAGGCGCAATTTGCGAGGACGGTGACACGGACCGCGTAGTCACCCGGGTGCCGGTAACGATGGACGAGCCGCTCCGAGCCACGGTCCGGGACGGGGTCCAGCCGACAGAACTGAGGCTGGGCAAAGGTCAGCCGGCTCCCGTCGCCGAAGCTGATCGACGACGGCCCGACCGCTCCTAGTGCCGCCGAGTCGGCGTAGGCCACCGTCAGCGCCAAAGGGACACCCCATCGAATGGGACTTCGGGCACTGAGGGTTGCCGACAGACCGGCATGTTCTCCGGCCACCGACACCGTGGGGGCGCCCGCGCCAGGCGGGTGGAGTACGTAGGCGGTGACCACCGCGTTACGCTCCGGGGCCCGCCGCCCGTGGGCTATCCAGCTCGCACGGAACGACCCGCCCAGGAGCACTACCAGTACACAGAGGGAAAGGACTGCCGCGCCTGGCCTCAGCGACCTCGGCTCCACTGCGGTGCGCACCCCCCTAGCCTGCGCCCTGGCGCCTCGAGTGACCACCCAAGGCATCCACCACCCGGGGGCCCCGTGTCAGAGCGCCCGCCGGTCCCCTACGCTGCCTCCACGGAGCGTGGAAGCATCCAAGGGAGAGCGAGTGTCGGTCAACATCGGGATCGTGGGCCTGCCCAACGTCGGCAAGTCGACCCTCTTCAACGCCTTGACCCACAACGAGGTGCTCGCCGCCAACTATCCCTTTGCCACGATTGAGCCCAACGTCGGAACGGTCGCGGTGCCTGACCCACGCCTCGAGCGCCTGGCGTCCCTCTTCGATAGCGAACGCATCGTTCCAGCCATGGTCACGTTCGTCGATATCGCTGGCATCGTCCGCGGCGCCTCGCAAGGTGAGGGGCTCGGCAACAAGTTCCTGGCCGCCATCCGCGAAAGTGACGCTATCTGTGAAGTCGTGCGGGTCTTCGGCGATGCCGACGTGGTGCACGTCGACGGCGCGGTCGACCCAGTGGCCGACATCGGCACGCTCAACACCGAGTTGATCCTCGCCGACCTTCAGACGGTGGAGAACCGACTGGTCAGGTTGACCAAGGAGAAGCGCACGCACCCTGAGGTCGGACCCGTGCTGGTCGAGACGACCCGTGCCACGCCAAATCCTCGACGACGGCCGGACGATCAGCTCGGCTGCGGTCCTCGGCGAGATCGACACTGCTGCAGTCGCCGACCTGCACCTGCTCACCGCCAAGCCGTTCATCTACGTCTTCAACGTCGACGAGGATCGCCTGGACGACGCCACCGAGCGCGAGCGGCTGGCCGACCTGGTGCGCCCCGCCGAGTCGGTCGTGGTCTGCGCCCAGATCGAGGCA
Organism: uncultured Acidimicrobiaceae bacterium; assembly: GCA_963794215.1. Lineage (GTDB taxonomy): Bacteria > Actinomycetota > Acidimicrobiia > Acidimicrobiales > RAAP-2 > DATKRB01. Next base: position 686,981 of record CAWCCQ010000002.1, read on the forward strand.
GAGGTCGCCAGCCTCGACCCGAGCGATGCCGACGAACTGCTGGCGGGGTACGGTCAATCCGAATCCGGACTGGTCCAGCTGGTCGGCGTGGGGTTCCGCACACTCGGCCTCCAGACGTTCCTGACGGCGGGGCCAAAAGAGGCGCGTGCGTGGACCATCCACCAGGGGGACACGGCTCCCGAAGCGGCTGGGGTCATCCACACCGACTTCCAGAAGGGTTTCATCAAGGCTGAGGTCGTCCGCTACGAGGACCTCATGGAGCTGGGCTCCGTGGCGGCCGCTCGGGCGGCAGGGCGAGCACGAATCGAGGGCAGGGACTACGTCATGCGGGACGGCGACGTGGTCGAGTTCCGCTTCAACACCTGAGCCCGCTCACCGCGGGGCGCAACTGATCCCCCAACCCCGAAGCTGGCGGACCGTTGCCGGCGGACGCCCTATCCTGGTACGACGCATCAGGCAAAGGAGCGCAGATGAGCATCGACCAACGGCCCGACTTCAAGGTGGCCGACCTCTCCCTGGCCGAGTTCGGGCGCAAGGAGATCGAACTGGCCGAGCACGAGATGCCCGGGCTGATGGCCATGCGGGCTGAGTTCGGCACCCTTCGGCCGCTCCTCGGCGCTCGCATCGTGGGCTCCCTGCACATGACGGTCCAGACCGCCGTTCTGATCGAGACCTTGACCGCACTCGGTGCCTCGGTGCGCTGGGCCAGCTGCAACATCTTCTCGACCCAGGACCACGCGGCCGCCGCAGTGGCCGTCGGTCCCGACGGGACGTCGGACAGCGCCCAAGGGTGTCCCTGTGTTCGCCTGGAAGGGAGAGTCGCTCGAAGAGTATTGGTGGTGCACCGAGCAGGCACTGAGCTGGCCGGGAGCCGAAGGCCCCAACATGATCCTCGACGATGGGGGGGACGCCACGCTGCTGGTCCACAAGGGGGTCGAGTACGAGAAGGCGGGCGCCGTACCCAACCCGGCTGACGCGCCCTCCGAGGAGATGGCGGTCGTCCTCTCGCTCCTCAGGCGGTCGCTGGCCGAGGACGGGCGCCGCTGGACCACCCTCGCTAACGGTGTCCGCGGCGTGACCGAGGAGACGACGACCGGAGTGCACCGCCTCTATGAGATGCAGCGCAACGGCGAGCTGCTCTTTCCGGCGATCAACGTCAACGACTCGGTGACCAAGTCGAAGTTCGACAATAAGTACGGCTGTCGTCACTCCCTGATCGACGGCATCAACCGAGCAACCGATGTGCTCATCGGCGGCAAGGTCGCCGTCGTGTGTGGGTACGGCGACGTGGGCAAGGGCTGCACCGAGTCGCTCCGCGGACAGGGCGCTCGGGTCATCGTCACCGAGATCGACCCGATCTGTGCGCTGCAGGCTGCCATGGACGGCTACGAGGTCAAGACACTCGACGAGGTGGTGGGTCAGGCCGACATCGTGGTGACGGCCACCGGCAACCGCGACGTGGTCACCGCGGCGCACATGGCGGTCATGAAACACCAGGTCATCGTCGGGAACATCGGTCACTTCGACAACGAGATCGATATGGCGGGCCTGGCCAGGATCCCCGGCATTACCCGGGTGAACATCAAGCCTCAGGTCGACAAGTGGGTCTTTCCCGACGGCCACGCGGTGATCGTGCTCTCCGAGGGTCGGCTGCTCAATCTTGGCAATGCGACGGGCCATCCGAGCTTCGTCATGTCCAACTCGTTCACGAACCAGACGATGGCCCAGATCGAGCTGTTCACCAACCCCGGGCACTACGAGAATCAGGTCTACGTGCTGCCCAAGCACCTTGACGAGAAGGTGGCGCGGCTCCACCTGAGCGCGCTCGGCGTACATCTGAGCACGCTTACGCCCGAGCAGTCGGCGTACCTCGGAGTGCCCCAGGACGGACCGTTCAAGCCTGACACGTACCGCTACTGAGCTCGCGGACGGCGGTATCGGTCCCGAGGACGACCAGCTCGGAAGTCAGGTGCCGTGTCCCAGCCAGCAGCTCGGCGCGCTCACGTTTGAAGATCGCCGACGGCTTCGGCCAGCGGCTCGAGCTCCTCGCGCCAGCTGGTGGGCGTCACGAGGGGTCGCACGACGAACTTGGAGAACCCGACGTCGACGAATTCGCTGAGGCGAGCACGTAGCGCCTTGTGCGAGGTCGGGACGAGGGTCTCGAGTGGGCGTCCTCGGGCCCGGGCGCTCGACGCGCGCTGACCTGAGTGCCGCTCAAGGGCCCGGTGGCGTAGCCGATGCTGACCCCGAAGTGCTCGGGGCTGATGGTGCGCCCCCCTGAGCCGCCGCGGCCTCGACCACCTGACGGCCAGCCGCCACTTCCTCGGGGGTGCACATGGCCGGAAGCCACCCGTCGCCCAAGCGCCCGCACCGCTCGAGGGCCGCCCGAGCGCTACCGCCGAACCACACGTCGAAGGGATTCTGTACCGGGCGTGGCTCGATCGCTACCCCGTCGAGACGACCTACCAGCCCGTCGTAGGTGACCGTCTCACCAGCCCACAGACGGCGAAGCAACGGGAGCATCTCGTCCATGGCCTGGCCCCGCTGCTCGGGGGGCAGGCCGACGGCCGAGCGCTCGGGACCGCGCGGGAGCCCCGGCACAAACGTCACGAGGAATCGACCGGCGGAGAGCACGTCAAGCGTTGCGATCTGCTTGGCCGTACGGGCCACGTTCCTCCCGGGCAGCAGCATCGTGGTGCCGACCTTCAGACGCGGGCGGCGCCCCGCGACCCAGGCCAGGCCGACCAGCGGGTCGAACCCCGGGGCCGAAAGGACCTCAGGCATCCACAGGGAGTCGAAGCCCAGCTCGAGCACGTCGCCAGCCAGGGCGTCGAGCCCAGAAGGATCGAGACCGGCGCCGCCGGTGCCGAGGCCGATGCGGACCTTCACGGCCAAACCTTGGTGGGCCGAAGCCACACTGACCCAACCTTGGGCTCCCGAGCTCTCAGCATGGGGCGCTGGCGACGGCGGCCAGGGCGCGCTCGACACCTGCGTCGTCGATGTCGTTGTGGGTCACCAGGCGAAGCATGCCAGGACTGACGCTACCCGCGAGCACGCCGCGAGAGCGAAGGTGTCCGATGACCCGCTCGGGCGAGGGGACGTTGACGACCACGATGTTGGTCACGACGCGGGCTGGATCGAGGCCCGAGCTGGGCCAGCGTTCGGCAACGGCTTCGGCCAGACGGGCCGCCCTCGCGTGGTCGTCCGCCAGCCGCTCGACCATCGAGCTGAGCGCGACCAAGCCGGCCGCAGCCAGCACACCGGCTTGTCGCATGGCACCGCCCAGGCGCTTGCGCTCGAGGCGGAACAGATCGTCCAGCTCGGCCGGGCCCGCCAGCAGCGACCCGACTGGCGCGCACAGGCCCTTGGACAAGCAGCACATGACCGTCGTGGCCTCGTGGGCAAAGGTGGCGGCACGGTCGCCGGTCGCCACCTCGGCATTGAACAGGCGGGCGCCGTCCATGTGGATCGGCACCCCGTCGGCGGCCCGACGCACCTCGCGGAGGGCATCCAAGGGGTAAGGCCTCCCACCGGCGGCCATATGGGTGTTCTCCACACAGACGAGCGATAGCGCGGCGTGATGGTAGGTCGTCGCTTCGCGGGCCCATTGCACCTCAGCGGGCGCGAGGGTCCCGTCGTCATCGGCCGCGGGGTGGACCTGCACGCCCGCGTTGAGCGCCGCCGCGCCACGCTCGTAGGCCACGACGTGCTGACGGCGGCCAGCCAGCACGAGGGACCCCGGGACGCACTGGGCCCGCAGGGCGATCTGGTTGGCCATCGTGCCCGAAGGGACGAACATGGCGACTGCCTTGCCCACCCGCTCGGCAAAAACCTCCTCGAGCCGATTGACCGTCGGGTCCTCGCCGTACCCGTCGTCTCCGACCTCAGCTGTAGCCATGGCCCGTCGCATCGCCGCGGTGGGACGAGTGACCGTGTCGCTTCGGAGGTCCACCAGTTCGGCGGGCACCGCCTCATCGTAACCGGAGGGCTCAGAGGGCTCGATCGACCGACACGCACCATGACCGGGTCGCGCCGGTGGTCTAGGATCGCGGTGTGCCCTTGGTGCGACCACTCGGCCCACTCGGCCCCCTGGGGCTCCTCCTGCCCACCTTCCCACAAGGAAAGTTTCTGGATCACATCGGTACTACCAGAGGTAGCACCTCCCGATCGGCAACCATCTTGGGCGCTCCGGGCCCCGGGGCGGCGGGCGCCATGGCCGAGCTGTGCCGCGATGCCGAAGCGACCGGAGCCGGGGGGCTGTGGGCCATCGACCACCTCTTCTGGCCCCGACCGTTGCTCGAGTGCCTTACCACGCTGACCGTCGCGGCAACCGCCACGACCCGCGTCACCCTAGGCAGCTGCGTTCTCCAGCTCCCCCTGCGGAGCCCCGCGGTGGTGGCCAAACAGGCCGCCTCGCTGCAACTGCTCTCGGGCGGTCGCTTCGTCCTCGGAATTGGGGTCGGCAGCCATCCGGGTGAATTCGCCATGGCGGGGGCGGACTTCGCCCGGCGAGGACCCGCCATCGATCAGGGCATCGCTGCGTTGCGTGCCGCGTGGGCCAGTGCGGGCGAGCCCGACCTCGTGTACCGCCAAAGCCCCGCGGTCGGCGAAATGCCGATCTGGATCGGCGGGTCGAGCGCCGTGGCCCGGCGCCGAGCCGCACGGGTGGGTGATGGCTGGGTCCCGCTGTTCCTGTCGCCCGAACGCTACGCCCACAACCTCCTCAAGCTTCGCGAGGAGACGGCCGCAGCTGGACGGGACCCGGCTGCGGTCACTGCGGCCGAAGTCGTCGTTGTGCACGTCGGCCCCGAGGATCGGGCGCGCGCACAGGGGTGCGCCTGGCTGTCGTCGTTCTACGGCATCCCCCCCAAGGCGTTCGCCCGGCACCTCATCGCCGGCTCGGCCGCTCGATGCGCCGAGCAGCTCGTTGCACACCTCGAGAGTGGCGCCGACCACGTGATCGTCATGATCGCCGACGACCACGCGGTGGAACACTTCGCCGAGCTGGCCGAGGTCTCAGGCCTCCGGGTCGGGTCTGAGCCGGTCCAACCGAGCAGCACCCGACCGGACCTGTCCAGCCAACCCGAGCTGGAAGGAGTCGGGGTGTGAGCACGCTCACGGTCTCCGTCGCTGGCGCCGGCATGACCGACCTCTCCCGCCGTGACAGGTCGCCCGCGGCGATGGCCTACGAGGCGGCGCACGAGGCGCTGGCCGATGCGCAGGTAGACGCCAGGGACCTCTCCCTCGTCATCGCCGCCAATGCCCTTGGCGGTCGACTGTTGAACCAGGGTTGCCTGCGCGGCCAATCGTGGTTCCGGAACCTCGGCTTGGGCGATGTCGCAGTGATCAATGTGGACAACTCCTGCGCCGGCGGCTCGTCCGCCCTCCATCTCGGCGTGCGGAGCGCGCTGGCCGAGGACCGCCCGGTGCTGGTGATCGGGGTCGAGAAGATGTGGACCGGCGATCGTTTGGCAACCATCGCGGGCATCGAGGACGGATTGCCCGCCGACTACCGCGCCGAGCTCCACGGGAGCGACCAGGGCAACAACCCGGGAGGGAGCGTGTTGATGGCTCTCAATGACGCCTGGGCCCGCCAGTTCATGCTCGAACGCGGTGGCACGCTCGAACAATTCGTGGCCACCGCCGTCAAGGCCAGCGCCCATGCCGCGCGCAACCCCCGAGCCCAGTTCCAGCAGGCGGTGACGACTGAGGATGACCTCGCCTCGAAGAAAGTCGCGGGCGTCCTCACCCGGCTCATGTGCAGCTCGTTCACCGATGGTGCGGCAGCCGTGGTGCTGGGCGGGCCCGAGGTCCGGGTTCCGGCGGGAACGCCCCGCATCGTGGGCTCCCTGGCGCGCTCGGGGAATGGCTCGGTTGACTACCACGACCGCCTGAGCCACGTTGCCGAGGACGCGTGGAAGGCCTTTGGGTTCGGGCCCGACGAGGTCGACGTCGTCGGGCTCCACGACGCCACGTGTCCCGAGGAGCTGTTCTCGCTCGAATCGTTGGGGTTCTTCGACCCCGGTGAAGCCGGGCCGTCGACGCTCGCCGGCCAGACGACCATCGGCGGAATAGGACCGATCGTGAATCCGAGCGGCGGCCTGGTGGGTCGCGGTCATCCGCTTGGAGCCACCGGCATCGCCCAGCTGGTCGAGCTCGCTGACCAGCTCCGCGGGCGAGCGGGCGCTCGGCAGGTACCCGGCGCCCAGATCGGAATCGCTGTCAACACGGGTGGAGTCATCGCCGGCGACGCCGGGTTCGTCGGTGTCCACGCCGTCCGAGCCGGAGGCTAAATGATGCGGGGCATCACGGTGAAGGGATGGGGGGTCGCGGTTCCCGACAAGGTCGTGACCAACGACGACCTCTCAGCCCGTCTGGACACCAGTGACGAGTGGATCGTGGATCGGACCGGCATCAGGGAACGCCGCATCGGCGGCACGACGTCGGGGCTGTCGATCGAGTCGGGAAAGCGGGCCCTGGCCAGCGCCGGGCTCAGCCCGAGCGATATTGACCTCGTCGTGCTGGCGACGACGACACCCGACGCCATGGTGCCTGCCACCTCGGCCACGGTGCAGGACGGCCTTGGCATCGTCGGCGGCGCGTTCGATGTGAATGCCGCATGCTCGGGCTTCGTGTACGGGTTGGTGGTGGCGTCGGGCCTCGTGGCAGCCGGGTCGGGGCGGGTCCTGCTCGTGGGGACCGACACCTTGAGCCGGATCACCGACTGGGAGGATCGCAAGATCGCGGTCCTGGTTGGGGACGGATCGGGCGCGGTCGTCCTCGAGCCGGTGGACGGACCCGGCGACCTGCTCAGCTGGAACCTGAACGCGGACGGGTCGTTGCGGAACCTTCTCAAGTGCGACCACGGCGGCTACCTCTCGATGGACGGGCAGGAGATCTTCCGCAAGGCCGTCCGTCTCGTGGTGGAGTCTGCGGAGCGTGCCCTGGCCGATGCGGGCATGACCGCCGATGACGTCGACCTGCTGGTGCCCCACCAGGCAAACCTCCGGATCATCCAAGCCGTCTGCCAGCGTCTGGGCATCCCTGAGGAGCGGGCCGCCGTGGTGATCGATCGGTACGGGAACACCTCGTCGGCCTCCATCCCCCTCGCGCTCGACGACGCGTTGTGCGCCGGCCGGATACGCCCCGGCGCCCGACTGCTGCTGGCGGGGTTCGGCGGAGGCATGACATGGGCGAGCGCCGTTCTACGCTGGGGGAATGAGACGAGCTGAGGGCGCCGGGGTGCTGGTGGTGCTCGCAGCCGGGCGGGCCCGCCGCTACGGGGGCTGCAAGCCGTTGGCGCCGGTCGGGCCGGACGGCGAAGCGGTGATCGATCTGCTGGCCAGCGACGCCGTGGCCGCTGGATTCGCCACGATCGTGCTGGTCATCGGTCCCTCCACCGGGCCAGCAATCCGATACCACGTCGAGCGGACCTGGCCAACCGAGGTGGACGTCCGCTTCGAGCTCCAAGAGCGGGCCCTCGGAACGGTGGACGCGGTGCTGGCCGGCACACGGCACCTGGCCAGCAAGCAGGCCATCGGGGTGGCAAATGCGGACGACCTGTACGGCGCGGCCGCCTTGTCGGCGCTGGCCCGGCACCTCGGAGGCACGGCCCCTACCGACGCGCTGGTCGGCTTCCGTTTGCGCGACGCGATCATCGGCACGTCTGCAGTCACCCGTGGCGTCTGCGAGATCGATGCTGAGGACCACCTGATCTCGATCACCGAGCGTCGGAACGTGCACGCGACCGGCGATGGCGGGTTCGCCGCCGACGACGGACTGGCACCCGACGAGCTGGACGGCGACGCCCTCGTCTCGATGAACCTCTGGGGCTTCACGCCGGCCATGCGCGAGAACCTCGAGCGGATCATGGCGACGGCCCGGCACGCCTCCGAGGAGTCGGAGGTCCTCCTGCCCGACGCGGTCGCCCAACAGCTGGTGGCCAACGGGTCGCATGCCAGCCACCCCGGAGGATCCGGTGATGGCCACCAGTCCGGCGCGGTGTTCAGCGTCCTTCGCGTGGACGGACGATGCATCGGGGTCACCCACCCCGACGACCTGGCGATCGTGCAAGCCGAGCTGGCCCGCTCGGTGGGTCGGGGCGAACGTCCCGCCCAGATTCTGGTCGGCGCTCGCGCCAGGCGAGCGCCGCTCGCCATGACCCGCTCGTCGCGGTTGGTGCTCGCGCTGGGCATCAATGCAGCACTGGTCGTGGCCCAGGTCGGGGCCGGCCTCGTGGCCCACTCGAGCGGTCTGCTCGCCGACGCCGCGCACAACCTGACCGACGTGGCAGCTGTCGGCCTCTCCCTCGTGGCGATCCGTTGGGCGCTGCGTCCCCGCAGCGACACCCGTTCGTTCGGTAACCACCGTGGAACCATCCTGGCCGCTCTGGTCAACTCGGCCGGTCTCGCACTCGTGACCGGGGCGATCGTCGTCTCGAGCATCATGCGCCTGTTGCATCCTGTCGGGGTAGATGGACCCGTCGTCGTGGCGGTCGCAGGGGTCGCTCTTGTGGTCAACCTCGTGGCGGTGCTGGTCCTAAGCCCCGAGCACCGCGATCTGAACGTACGCACCGTTGCGACCCATATGACCTCCGACGTGCTGGCGGCGGCCTGCGTGCTCGGTGCCGGTTTGGCTGTCACCGTGGGTGGGAGCGCCTGGAACCGCGCCGACCCGGTGGCCTCCTTGCTCGTGGCCCTGCTCATCGTGCGCGAAGCACTCCACCTCACCAAGCAGAGCGTCGACGTGCTGCTCGAGTCCACCCCTCGTGATGTCGACCTGGCAGCATTGCGGGCCGCCGTCACCAACGTGCCCGGTGTGGCAGAAGTGCACGACCTGCACGTCTGGAGCATCTCGAGCGAGTTCCGCGCCCTGTCGGCCCATCTGGTCCTCACTGGTCAACCCAGCCTCGAGGAAGCCCAGGCGGTGACCGGCAAGGTCCGTGACGAAGTCGTCGGCCCGTTCGGGATCGCCCACACCACCTTCGAGCTCGAGTCCGAGCGGTGCGCGGACGACCAGGACGACCCGTGCGGTCTGGACGAGGTCGCTCCGGCGGGCCGCGCAATTCCCGTCGGGGCCGATCCGCACCACTGAGTGGTTGTGCCCAGCCCGGCCCACCGCATCGAGCCGCCGACGCGGCGAAACCCCGAGTAACCGGTCGGCCGAAACCTTCCCGCTCCTCGGGGTGACGCCAACGGCTCCTCGCTGCCGCCTGCGATCGGGGCCGTGTCGGACAACCCCGACCCGGAGCCCAGATCGGTGATCTCCAGGGAAGTCACCGAACCGTTGCACGAGTCGCCTTGCCCGGGATCCGACCCACCGCGTCAGGCGACGCTTTGCAGCGCCCCTGCCGTTCCTCGGTTCAGCCTTTCGGCCTCCCCTCGGTCCATACCTCGACTGTGCCTTTCGGCCCTGCCTCAGTGCTACGGCGGTCCGTTTCCCGTTCCGAGGACAGAATGCGCCACCGTTGCAGCGGGGTCAATACGCCTCCGGGAAATCCAGATGTTCTCCCCACAAAACTGGCCGTCGTCCCCAACACCCGCCCCACCGTCCCCAGCGAATCCCCAAGGGCGTTATCGGCGCGGGTGGGCCCACGAGGGCGGCCGGTGCCGACGAACCGCTTTGCGGCCCCGGGCACGGTATTGGTAACGGGCACGTTCTGCCTGACGACTTGCCCGTCGCTCCCTGCGGCGGCGCACCACCTGGGGCGTCACGTACACGAGCACGGCCACGAACAGCACGCATGCCACGTAGATCGCCGACGCGGCGAACGGCCGCGTCGTGACGGTCATCGTGAATCCCGGTTCGACCCGCTCGAGCAGCGAGCCTTCGGCTTGGGCGATCGACTGGGCGTCGCGCTCGATCGAGCCCCGGGGTCCCCCCTTGGACCAGTTCGCTCACGACGGATCGGCCCACGCGAAATACGACGGCGTAGCCGTGACCAGCGACTGAGGTGCTCGAGGCTGCCTCGGTGTACGCAGAACCCAACGCCCCGGGCACACCGGGGACGGTGAACCGATTGGTGAAGGTGAGGTGCTCGGATGAGTACGAGGACGGACCGAGGTCGGCCGCTGCCGCCTCCGCTTGGGTGCTGCGCGCCGCTGTCGTGTCCGGCAGCAGGTTGACCAGCAGTGTGAGCGCGTTATGGCTCGCCGGGGACCCCTCCCACAGCCGGGCGACGCCGCCGGTCTCGTCCGGGTCGCTCTTGGCAGACTTCTTGACCGTCGCGTAGCTGCTCGAGGACCCCGGTACCAACTGGAACTGCTTGGCCTTGGGGTCGAGGCCAGCGACACCTGGGTGGACGATGAGCAGCGTCGACAACCTGCTCGTCTCGAGCTGGGTCCGCTTCACGAACAGCACGTAGCCCACGGCCCCCACCACCAGGACGAGCAGCGCCAAGGCGAGGCGGACCGGACCGATTCGAGCTGAAAGCGGTCGGTCAGTGCTTCCCGTCGCTCTACGATCTTCGCTCCCGACCCGATCTGCTTGCAGCGCCACCGGTGCATAGTAGGCAGGGGAAGTTGCGCTCCAGAGGGCAGCGGCCCGCTGGACAGACGTCGCAGGGCCCCGCGGTGCATCGCCACCGACCCGCTCGACCACCTCGCCAGGGAGGACCTGGGACGAGGAGGCACCGGGGCAAGCAACGCGGACCACCGGGCCACCCGGTGAGGAGCTGGTGAGAGCGCTCTAGATCGGTGCAGGCCGCCCTCGCAGGTCGCCGGATCGACCAGCGCGAATCAGGGCCACCTCAGCGCGGTGTTCTGCGCGAATTGGCGGCGTTCACCGCCGGACGGCCGCTCCAACACGAGATTCCCTGAGCGGCTTCCCGAGATTGAGCTCTACCGCTGGGCCCGGCTCCCCAAGAAGGGTTCAGCGGGCGTTGATGTAGTCGAACAGCTCGTTGCGGTCCTTCACGAGCTCGGTGATCCGGCACTTCACCACGTCCCCGATGCTCACGATGCCGCACAGCCTCCCGTCCTCGACCACCGGAACATGGCGGATGCGCCGCTCGGTCATCGTGCCCATGAGCGAGTCGGTGTCGTCGGTCGGGGAGCAGGTGTGCACGAAGGCCGACATGATGGAGGTGACCGAAGCCTCCATCAGTGCAGCGCCGAGCGCCGCCAGCCCTCGTACGACATCACGCTCCGACACGATCCCTTCGATGCGGCGGCCGTCGGGCGACACCACGAGGGCACCGACGCCGTGACGCCTGAGCTCGTCGACCGCTTCGGCCACGGAGATGGAACCGTCGACGGTCGCGACGAACGAGCCCTTTTCCGACAAGAGGTTGGCAATGCGCATGGCGCTCCCCCTCGTGCTCCTGGACGGGCCCAGTCTACGAACGCTCCCGCACCGGATTTAGTGGCGCCCATCGTCTCGTGCACGACCGCCACGCGCAGCGCGCGGCCCGATGCTCGGTCAGATCGATCCCCTCGTTTTGCTTCCCTAGGCTCGAATGCGGCCAGAGGCGACGACGTGACGCGCTCAGTCCGAAATCCGGCGCAGCTCGGTCCGGTAGCGCGTGGCGTTCTGCACGTAGAGCTCCGCCCCGGCCGTGATGCCGGCGGCCGACGAGGCTCCCAGCTTGATCGTGGCAGGCACACCGATGGCCAGCGCGCCCGCTGGCACCTCGGTGCCGTTGGTGACGACCGCGCTGGCACCGACCGTGGCCCCTGTCCGCACGATGGCCCGATGGAGGACGACGCTGTTGGATCCGACCAGACACGAGTCTTCGATCTCACAACCCTCGAGATGAACCAAATGCCCGACCACGCATCCCGCGCCGACCACGGTGGCCAGCTCCGCGGTGGCATGGATGACGGTCCCGTCCTGAATCGACGTCCGGGTGCCGACGATGATCGTCCCGTAGTCGCCCCGCAGCACCGCTCCGGGCCACACCGACGCGTGGGGACCGAGCCGCACGTCGCCGATGATCGTGGCCTCGGGATGGACGAACGCGTCCTCGTCGATGGCCGGTACGCGACCGCCCAATGCATAGATCGGCATCGCGTCATGTTAGAGGAGGCGCAGATCCGCCAACACGGTGGCCCCATTCGCGCCGTACCACCTTGCGGCAACCTGGTGGCAACCGAGCCTGACCCCTGCGTCGATAGTGTGCCGTCACGCGCTGCGCCCAAGCAGAGGGAAGCCACAATGATGGGTCTAGAGGACTTGCAAGCAACTGAGGCGGCCTGGAACCAGTCGCGCGCCAGAACCCTCAAGTTGACCTCGCGCGTTGGGGCGATAGGAGCAGTGGCGATCACGGCGCTCAGTGCCCCGGCCGTCTGGCTGTCCGACAAGATCTATTCGGGGGGCGCCCACGTCGCGGTGACCTCCGCGCTCATGGGCATCCTCATGGTGCCTTTGATGTTGCTGGTGGTGCACGAACGCAAGAAGCAGCTCATCACCACCGACGAGTTGATGCAGCGGCTGGCCCATGAGCTTCACCAGGCCACCGAGACCGCCCAAACCCATGCCCAGCGGCGCGAGAACCAAGTTCGACGTCAGGAATTCGAGACCCGCCTGGCCAGTGCACTCGAGATGGCCGAGGGCGAGCCCGAAGTCGTCGAGGTAGTCGAACGTGCGCTGAGTCGCACCCTGCCCGAGTCGCCGGTGGAGGTTCTTCTGGCGGACAACAGTCATGCCCACGTCACGAGGATGGCGTTCGCCTCGCCTACCGGAGAACCGCCGCGTTGCAGCGTGGATTCACCCGATCGCTGTCCGGCGGCGCGCCGGGCACAAGTGCAGCGCTTCGCGGACAGCGAAGATCTCGACGCCTGCCCCAAGCTGCGCGGGCGCGAGCAGGGACCTTGCTCTGCCGTGTGCGTTCCCGTGTCAATCATGGGTCGAACTGTTGGCGTCATTCACACCACCGGACAACCGCACGCGGTGTTCGAGGAGGAAGCGGTCGCGGAGTTGGCAACCCTGGCGAACCTCGCCGGCGCTCGTATCGGCCTCCTGCGGATGATGGCTGAGTCACAGTTGCAGGCGGCGACCGACAGCCTGACCGGCTTGCTCAACCGACGCGCCCTCGAGAGCGAGATTCGCAAGCTTCGCGACACGGGTGCGGCGTTCACCGTCGCCATGGGTGATCTCGACCACTTCAAAGAATTGAACGACGTCTACGGTCACGACACCGGAGACCGTGCGTTGCGGCTCTTCGCGCAGACCCTCCGATCGTCGCTACGGCGACAGGACGTGGTGTGCCGGCACGGTGGGGAGGAGTTCGTGGTCGTGCTCCCCCATTGCGATCCCGAACAGGCGCGTCAAGCCCTCGAAGGAGTGCGGACCCGGCTCGGAGCGGCGATCGCCACCGCGGGTGCGCCGCACTTCACCGTCAGCTTCGGCGTCGTGAGCGCGACGTCGGTCGACCAGTTGCCCGACATCCTCGCCAGAGCCGACGGGGCGCTGTTCCAGGCAAAGCATGAGGGGCGTGACCGGATCGTCGTCCACGACGACGCCGCGTGGGACCTGGGTCACGCTGCGAACTCCGAGGACCCAGTCCTCCTCGAAGCGGTGAACGGCTCGTCCGGCGCGCCGATCGGCCACGAGGCCTCGCTGCCGGTCGCTGGCGAGACACCGATCGCCCGCACCGGCGAGATACCACACCGCGACGCCCCGGTCGCGCAAGGCGTCGCCTGAGCACACCGTGGGCGGGCAGATGCTCTGGCGGACCGGGGTGGGGCTGGCGGACACGCCACGCCGGTCGGAGGAGGACGCAAGGGGGGGCCAGCTCTAGATGACCCTCGGCTAAGGTCCGCGCATGGATCTCCGAAACCTCGGCCGGACAGGCGTCCGGGTCAGCCCTCTGTGCCTTGGGGCGATGATGTTCGGGTCGTGGGGAAACACCGACCGCGACGACTGTGTCCGCATCGTTCATCGTGCGCTGGACTCGGGCATCAACTTCATCGACACGGCCGACGTGTACTCCGCTGGCGAGTCGGAGGAGATCGTGGGCCAAGCACTCAAGGGCCGAAGGGACGAGGTGGTGTTGGCCACCAAGGTCCACGGCTCGATGGGCAAGGACCCCAACGCCTTTGGGAACTCCCGACGATGGATCATCACCGAGTGCGAGAACAGTCTCCGACGACTGGGTACCGACTGGATCGATCTTTACCAGATCCACCGCCCAGAGCCCGATACCGACATCGACGAGACCCTGGGGGCGCTGACCGACCTGATGCGCCAGGGCAAGGTCCGCTACCTGGGGAGCTCGACGTTCCCACCGTCGCAGATCGTCCAGGCCCAATGGGTGGCCGAACGCCGGGTTCGCGAACGCTTCGTCTGCGAGCAACCCCCTTATTCGATCCTCGTGCGCGGGATCGAGAGCGAAGTGCTGCCGGTCTGCGAGCAGTACGGCATGGGAGTCATTCCGTGGAGCCCACTCGCCGGGGGTTGGCTGTCCGGCCGGTTCCGCGCCGGTCAAGAGCTGCCACAGAGCGGGCGGGCTGCTCGCATTCCGCAGCGCTACGACATGGCATTGGCCGGAAACCAGCAGAAGCTCGAAGCGGCCGAAAAGTTGTTCCAACTGGCCGAGGGGGCGGGCCTGTCACTGGTCCACCTCGCCGTGGCATTCGTCCTCCACCACCCGGCGGTCTCGGCGGCGATCATCGGGCCGCGAACGATGGACCAGCTCGAAACCCAGATCGGGGCGGCCGACGTGAAGCTCAGCCCCGAGATGCTCGACGCCATCGACGCCATCGTTCCCCCCGGGACCAACCTCAACCCGACCGACGCCGGCTGGCAACCACCGGCCTTGGTCGACCCGTCACTGCGCCGCCTGCCGATCGGCTAGTCCCCGCCCCTGCCCCCGGGCCGACGGCCCCGCCGGTGCTCAAGGGTCGAGGGCCAGGTCACCGCGAGGGCGGATCGACGAGCCGAGTCATCGACACGGTCGCGACGACACCTCGGGTATCGGACAGCGTCGCCTGCACCTGTCCGATTCCGTCGCGACTGGTCCATCCCGTTCCGTCGAGCGCTAGCCACTCCCCTTGGGGATAGCGGAGCACGTTCAGCGTGAGATCGGCATTGATGCCTCGCAGCGGCAACCGCCGTGGCTGACCGATGCCGCTGGCCAGGTCCGCCGTGTACGCCAGTCGGGCGAGCGGCCGAACTTCCTGGCCGGAGACCACCCCGACCGCGAGTCGGAGCCAGGCCGGCCCGCCGTAGTAACCACCGACGCCCTCGAAGAGGTACTCGACGGCCCTGCGCGATCCAGGGGGTCGCTCGGGGAACGGCTCATCGTCGACCGGCCGAGCAGCAAGGGGCACGGGGTTGGCGACCAGACCGTCGGGCAGGGTCACGTCACCGAGATCGACCCGGCGGAGACGTAACGCGGTGACCCGGGCCACCTCGGTGCCCTCGAACAGCAGCTCGGCCGCGACGACCTGGATGCGCTTGCCCTCGCGCACCACCCGCACCCGGCTCGTGAGCGGACCCAGGGGAACGGGACGGAGCAGGTCGAGGGTGAAGCGAGCCACCTGCATGGGGACGAGGCTGGGTGTCTCGTCGACCAAGGTGGCCAACAAGGCGGCCGGCGATCCTCCGAACTGGGCGTGCGGATCCCAGGGCCCCTGGGTGAACCGGGTCGGCACGAACACCGCACCCCTGCGGTCGAACAGCGCGTCACCGGGTCCAGACATCCGCGCCGGAGTGTGACAAGGCTCGGGGCGATGACGCAAACCCGGCCACTAGCCTCCGGGCACGGCGGTCAGAATCGACGTGCGGAAACACCGAGCGGCGGGGGGATGGAGCACCAGCCATGACGAGCCAACGCGAGGCCTTGCGCACCCTTCTCCAAGGGGAGCCCTTCATCGCCGCCGACTGCTACAGCGCCCTGACCGGCCGCATCGTCGAGCATGTCGGATTTGCCGCCGCCTACATGGGCGGCCACGCCACCGGCATGATGCACTACGCCGTCCCCGATTGCGGCATCCTCACACCGACCGAAATGGTCGAGCAGGCCGCCCGCGTGGTCGAGGCGATCACCATCCCCCTGATCGTCGACGCCGATCAGGGGGGCGAGAGCGTGGCCGATGTCTACCGCACCGTCCGACGCTACGAACAGGTAGGGGTGGCCGGGGTGCACATCGAGGACGAACAAGCCCCGAAGCACTCCACCTTCGACGGGCCCCTGCTGAGCATCGCCGACATGCAGGCCCGGATCGCCGCCGCCGTCGACGCACGCGCCGATCCCGACTTCCTCCTCATTGCACGATCCGACGAGCTCTATAGCCAAGGTGGGGGCGGGACAGGCTCGCTCGACGAAGCCGTGCGTCGGGGCATCGCCTACGCGGAGGCGGGCGCCGACGTCTACCTGCCCACGTTCGCGCCGGTCGAGGACCTGGCGCGCATTGCCGACGAGGTCCCCATTCCGATCGCCGGCTACGGCCAGCTCGTCGCGGGGTTGTCCTTCAGCCTGTTCACCGGTTGGGGCACCGCGTCGGCGGCACGGGCGCATCTCCAATGGGCGACGCATCTGCGCGAGCACGGCGATGTCCCGCCAGAAGCCTTTGGCTTCTCCGATAAAGACGACCTCATCGACCAGCGCCGGTACGACGCGATCATCGGTGCGTGGGCCGAACGGACCCGACGTCCGGTGCGCCAGCTCGACGAGTAGGGGCGGTAACTCACACGGCGCGGCGCCCGGCGCCGGCGCGTCCCTGGCCTGGCGTCGTCACCGGCCGACGGCGCAGCCTACGCTGCGGGGATGGACACCTTCGAAGCGCTCTACACCACCCGCGCCATGCGCCGGTTGAAGCCCGATCCGATCCCCGCCGATGTGGTCGCCCGTATCCTCGACGCCGGCGTGCGGGCGCCGTCGCCCGGGGCGACCCAGGCCTGGCGCTTCGTGGTCGTCGACAACCCCGAGGTGATGGCGCAGTTGGGAGAGGTGTGGCGAACGGCCCGCGACGCGGTGCTGGTCGCGATGCCGAACCTGTATTCCTCGGCCGCGCAGGCAGCATCGTCCCAAGCGCTCTACGACGACTTCGACCAGCTACCTCTGCTCGTGCTGGGCTACGGGCCCGACGGCCTGGGTGCGACGACGGTGGTGCCGGCGTTGTGGAGCATGTGCCTCGCCGCCCGTGCCGAGGGCATCGGATCGGCGTTCACGACGCTCCTCACCCGCTCCGAACCCGAGGTCAACGCCATCCTCGGCGTCCCGGCCGACGCGGGCGTACGCCTGGTCGCCTCGGTGCCGATGGGCTATCCCATGGGGCGCTGGGGAGTTGCCCCGCGCCAACCCGCTCACGAGGTGAGCTTCGCCAACCGATGGGGAGCGGCTCCGCAGTGGCGCGCCGCGACGCCTGAGCTCTAGCCCAGGTCACCGCTCAGGGGCGCAAGAGACCCACGAGGGCGGCGACGTCGGCGAGGCATCGCATCGCATCGTTGAGGTGGGTACAGGAGACCGGGCCGGCGCTGAGGGTCCGAACCGACTCGCGCAAGCCCCCGACGGGTTGTCCCACGATGAGCTGCACGCTGTCGGCGGCGAGCGGACAGTCTGTCGGAAAGGGCAGTGCGCGCGGCTGCGCCTCGATCTCGAGCACCACGAGTGTGGAGGGGTCGAGGCGGGCGCTGAGCGTGTACTCGTGCACGACACGCGCACTCAGATCGGGGTCGACCGTGGTGTCTCGAAACATCGCGTCGACCATCAGCACTCTCCCCTCTCGCCAGAGGTCCAACCGACGCACCCTGCGGCTCTGGCGAGCACCCAGCGGCCCCATGTCGTGCCAGGCCAGGGGGTCACCTCGGGTGAGGTCCGGAGCGATCGGCGGCTCCGCCTCGAACGGCATCGGCAGCCCGGCCTCGCGCCGGGTCGTGGGGAGGCCGCCCGCCCGCCAGCCGGCGCAGACGTCGGTCTGGGTCGCGCCGGTACGCGCACCTTGGGGTATCGGAGGGTCGGGCAGACCGAGTAACACACGTTCGCGCACCGCGCCGTAGCCCGAGGGCGCCGGCGCGCCCGACAGATCGTCGACGAGGAGACCGAGCAGCGTTCCCGACAGGTCGCCAAGCGTCTCTTTGACCGCGGAGCGGAACCCGAAGCCGACCCGGGTGGCGAGCAGCCTGTCCAGTGGCACCTCCGAGGGCCGGCCGTCGACGTGGTCGATCAGGCCGTTCGGGTCGATGCCGACCACCAACGACGCCTCGCCGCGCACTGTGGCTCCGGCGTCGGTAGTAAGCAGATCGCGAGCCGCTCCGGCCACCCGGCTCACCCCCATGAAGCCGGTACCGTCGCCACGCGTCGAGTCGAGATGACTGGTGCGGCGGATCGAGTCCGGTCGCCGTTCGGGCGCGGGTCCGTCGACGGGTCCCGGCAGGGCCCTGTCGTAGCTGGCGGGACGTGCTGGGGCGGAGCTCACCGCCCGACGCTACCTGCTGAGAGCCCTGGTCGTCCCCAAGCCCTGGTGGCTCACCTTGGCTGCCCGGCCGTCGTCGCTTCGGGCACCTCGACGAGGCGACCGCTGGACACGTCGTAGAGGTAGCCAAAGATGGGGATGCTGCGTGGAACCAGCGGGTGGGCGCGGATGCGGCTGACGTCCTCGACCACGCTCGTGGCGTTGTCCGCGATGGTCAGCCAGTCGATATAGCGGGCCTCCGAGGAGCCCGGCCCGGTGCCCACATCACGAAAGCCCTCGGGCCCGAGCTCGGCGGTCTGGAGGCTGCTGGCGAGCAGGGAGCGCATCACCTCGTCGGTGAAGAACTCCATCCCGCAGTTGGTGTGGTGGATAACGAACCATTCACGGGTGCCGAGCAGCTTGTAGGAGATGACGAGCGAGCGGATGGCGTCGTCGCTCGCCCGACCACCCGCATTGCGAATCACGTGCGCGTCGCCTTCGGCCAGGCCGGCATACTTCGCAGGATCCAGTCGGGCATCCATACAGGTGAGAATGGCGAATCCCCGAGCTGGTGGGAGCCCCAACTGCGCCTTGGCCCCGAAGGAGGCCGCGTACTCGGCGTTGGCACGAAGGATTTCGTCTCGGATTGCCATGTGTGCTCACTTTCAAGTCGGCGTGCGTCCGCCGATACAGTACCTTTCGCATCGACTTTATGGTCTTTGGGTCACCGCGCGAGCGTTGCGCTGGCCCTGCTCGCCAACCGGCGACTCCGACCGGCCCAAGGCCTCGAAACGCTCGTCGGACGCCGCGGGCCCAACGGACATGCCATGGTGGCGTCATGACACAGGACATGAGCCGATGGGGCCAGCCCGTCGGCGCTCTGGTGCCCGGTTGGCAACCGCGCCCGCGCCCGCTGCGCCTAGCCATGGAGGGCCGGTACTGCCGCCTCGAGCCCCTCGACGCGGCGAGGCATGGCGACGATCTCTACCGGGCAAACTCGGCCGACGACGGTCGGATGTGGACCTACCTCCCCTATGGGCCCGCCGAGTCCCAGCCGGCGTACGAGGAATGGTTGACGGGCTTCTGCGTGGACCACGAGGTGATCCCATTCGCCGTCGTCGACCCGAAAGGGGGTGGCGCACAGGGCGTCGCCGCCTACCAGCGGGTCGCGCTCGACGACGGCACGATCGAGATCGGACACCTTGCCTTCAGCCCGCGGCTACAACGGTCCGTGCTCGCTACCGAAGCGATGGCGCTCATGATGCGCAACGTCTTCGACCAGTTGGGCTACCGGCGTTACGAATGGAAATGCGACGCCCTCAACGAGCCCTCACGTCGGGCCGCCGCCCGACTCGGGTTCGGCTATGAGGGGACCTTCCGCCAGGCCAAGGTGGTTCGGGGCCGCAACCGCGACACCGCGTGGTTCGCGATGACCGACGGCGACTGGCAGTGGTTGCGGCCTGCGTTCGAGACGTGGTTGGACCCGGCGAACTTCGATGCCGACGGGGTGCAACGCCAGTCCTTGTCGGTCCTCACCGCCCAGGCGCTGGCGCGTCCGGGCGCTCGGGGTGTGGGCGACTCCTCCCTGGCGCAAGCCGCTGTGGGGTGCGAGACGCAGGGCGGCGGACCCGCAACGAGCGCCCAATGAGACGAGCTCGGGTCATCGGCCCGATCGAGGGCACTCGTCCGCCGTGGGGGGCGCCGCGTCTGGACTTGGGTGCCCGAGGCTACGTCTGCGAGGAGTACCAACTCGAGGGCACGGCCGTCGCGTACCGACAACCCGGTGAGCACCGCCCGCCGATCAACGGCCGATGGAGCGCCGAAGCGACCGGCGAGGCCCCTTACCGCACCAGGATCCTGGTCGTTCGGCCCCGCGATCCGCTCGGTTTCAACGGCACGGTGGTCGTGCACTGGCAGAACGTGTCCGCAGGCTTCGAAATGGGCCGGCCCGAGAGCGACGAGCTCTACGCGGGCTACGCCTGGGTGGGGGTGAGCGCTCAGGAGGTCGGTCTCTATGGATCGCCGATGGGCCTGGGTGCCCGGGGCGCAGCGGGGCGGGGGCAACCACTGGTCGACGTGGACCCCGAGCGCTACGGCGCTCTCGTCCACCCCGGTGAGCCCGGCTCGTTCGAGATCTTCGGACAGGCGGCCGGTGCAGTCGGGCCCGATCGGGACCTCGAGATCGACCCCCTGGGTGGCCTCGACGTCCGTCGCCTCATCGGCGCTGGGGCCTCACAATCCGCAATGCGCCTGGTGGCCTACGCCAACGGCGTCCACCCCCTGCACCATGTGCTCGACGGGTACTTGCTGAGCGTCTGGGAAGGGCGCGCGCCGCGCCTCGACGAGGGCCCGATCGGCGCCGGCGGGCTCGCGGTTGCGATTCGAGACGACCTCGGAATCCCCGTGGTGATCGTGAACAGCGAGTTCGAAGCCACGGCCACCGTACGCGTCGATCTGGTCGACACCGAGTGGCTCAGGATCTGGGAAGTGACCGGGACGGCCCACGCTCCGGGACCGTCGGTGGGTCCGTCGGAGTCGAACAAGTTGGCGCCGAACCCCCTGAGTTGGGCTCCGGTACACGATGCGGCGCTCGGGCACCTGTACCGCTGGCTGGCCGAGGGGATCCCGGCTCCGGTGCAGCCTCGCATCGCCGTCAACGCCGGTCCGCCGGCGAGCGTTCGCCGCGACGAGCGGGGCAACGCGCTGGGCGGCATCCGTCTCCCCGAGCTGGCGGTACCCATCGGCGAGTACCGCGGCATGTCGTTCGGCACTGGCCACCCGCCCCTGTTCGGGGGCTACCGGCCGTTTCACGTCGACGAATTCGCGCGCGCTGTACCCCGATCAAGCCGCGTTTATGGCGCGTTGGGGAACCGCCGTCGACGATCTTGTCGCAGCCGGCGCCCTGCGACCCGTCGACGCGCCCGCATTGAAGGAGCGAGGAGCTCCCGTAGCCCGGTTGTTGGGCTGAGGGTCCCGCTCAGGGTAGGCGCCAAAGATCTTCGGGCTCGCGCCCACGCGTCTCGGGGAGGAACCAGAACAAGCTCATGAGCAACACGGCGGGGAGGAAGGTGACGGCCGAGGCTGCGCCGAACCGATTGTGCAGATCGGCAACAGCGCCGAACGCAACGAGGCCGACGGCAGCTCCGAGCACGCCAGCCGCCAACGCCCAACCGGCGACCGAAGCCCGCACTGACGTGGGAAAGAGCTCGTTGACCAGCGCGCCGGCGGCGGGTGCGAAGACCGACCCGGCGAACACGCCGAGGACGTAGCCCACCACCAAGGCCTCGGGTGTCCCGCTGTAGGTGAGGATGGCCAAGAACGCCACCGCCACCATGGCCGACGCGCCGGTGATGCGTCGCCCCAGTCGATCCGCCGCCCAGCGGCCGGCGAGCAAGCCGACCAATCCCGAGAACCCCGCCCCCACCACCATGGCGGCGGTCACGATGCCCCGCTGGTCCAGCACGTTCTGGGCAAAGAGGAAGACGAAGCTGTTTGCTGGTCCCGTGATCACCGAGACGCCGAAGGCCAATGCCGCCACGATGGCCAGTCGTCGCCGGAACGGCCTGGCCACGGCCCCGATCATGGGGATCGGGTGGTCCGGCGCATTCGCCGCAACGGCAAATCGATCCGATTCTCGGGTCCACCTTCCGAGCAGGGGTACCAGGGCCAGCGGGACCAGCGCCAGGGCAAAGATCCCTCGGAACCCCAGCGCGTTGGCCGCCACGCTGTGGATGACCGCGATGGTCCCCGCGCCCAACCCGTACCCCGCTGCGACGAGGGCGACCGCCTTGGCGCGGTCCGCCGAGGCGGTCTGCTCGGCAGCCGCCACCTGAGCCAGCACGTTGGTGGCACTGAGGAGCGGGCGGCCGCAAGCGAAGATGGCGATGAACCACCAGTAGCTGGGACTGGCTGCGGCCAAGGCCGTCAGGCCGAGCCCACCGGTCACGGTCACGAGCAGCATGGTCCGACGGCCGAACCGATCGGCCAGTGCGGTGACGGGAAGGCCACCCAGCGAAGCCAGACGTATGACGGCCAACCCGATGCCCAGCTCGCTGCCCGACAATCCCGCCTGGTCGGCGAGGGTCGCACCGTGGGTTACCTGACCGAACCCCCGTGCCACGTCACCAAGGGCGGCCACCACGCCGAACTGACCGAACCCCGACGCAAAGGCGCTGATCGCCACGGCGATGACCGCGGTGTCGGTCCACCGAAGCAGTCGGAGCCCGGCGGGTGGTTCTTCGCGCTGCCCCGGTGGCGGCGTCGACGGTGATCGCCCGATCGCCCCGTCCCCCAAAGCCCTCCTCCTCGCGTCGTCCCAGCCAGCCTCTCACGGCGAGGGCGTGCTCCGAGCGCCGCTGGGTTCGAGCACCACCTCCGTGCCCGGGCCGCCCTCGGGATGTGCAGAACGCCAGGTCTGGGACCTGCACCCAGGGATCGTTGCGCTCAGGGCGGTCCGGCTCGCTGACGCCGGATCCGTTAAGGTCTCGGCGTGCCCGACACCTGGATATCCGACGACATGCGCGCGGCGGTCGGAAGTGAGTTCGGGGCCACTCGCCAATCGGTGCCGATCTCGCTGTCGGACATCCGAAGGTGGGCCCTCGCTATCTACTACCCCGAATCCCCGCCGAGGCTGTTCTGGGACGAAGCGTACGCGGCGACCACCCCGTACGGGGGCGTCGTGGCTCCCGAGGAGTTCAACCCGTTCGCGTGGATCACCGCAGCCGGGCCGAACCTCCCGTCCAACTTCGAGGGAGCCGTGCGCGGATCGGGTCCAGAGGAAAGCCTCGGGATCAGCGGCCCGCAGACGAGCTTCGTCTTGAACGGTGGACTCGAGATGGAGCACGGTGCCCGGATGCGGCCGGGCGACGTCATCACCTCGGGCCTCACCAAGCTGATCGAGTACCGCGAACGCCAGACGCGCCTCGGCCTCATGCTGATCACGATCACCGAGACCACGTGGACCAACCAGGGAGACGAGATGGTGCGCATCAGCCGCGGCACAGGGCTTCGCTACTGATGGACGCCCAGGTCGGTCAAGAGCTGCCCACGTTCGAACGGATGTCGGGCTTCCACGCGTGGAACCGCTACGCGGCGGTCAACGAGGAGTTCGTCCCGATCCACATGGACGACGATGCCGGCAAGCGAGCCGGCAACGCCGGCGCCTTCGGAATGGGAAACCTCCAGGTCGCCTATCTTCACGCCCTCCTGCGCCAGTGGATGGGCGACGGCGGGCGGATCATCTCGGTGACTTGCCAAATGCGCGCCCCGAACCTCCGCGGCCTCCGCACGATCGCCCGGGGACGGGTCACCGCCGTCCGCCACGAAGGGGACGAGAGACTGGTCGACCTTGAGGTCTGGACCGAGACCGAGGAGGGAACGGTCCTCTCCCCCGGCACCGCCACCGTTGCCCTACCGGCCGACTGACCGAAGATCGGCACGGGCCCCATCTCGGCGTCCAGGTCGGGGAGTGCTCGCCGGGCCAAGCAGCTCAGATCGACTCGGCGAGCGCCTCGGCGTAGTCGTCGGCACGTGAGCGCACCAGCTCCACGCTGAGCTCGGCGCCAAACGCGTTGAGTGCAACCACGCCGGCGAACTCGTCGTCGGCGGCGAAGAGCTCGGCCGCGTCCCACCAGGCGTGATGATCGTACGATGGCATGAGGTGACGGTACGCGTCGAGGAACCGGTCCGCCGCGAGCACTCCGTCGAGGAGCGCAAGATTGGCGCGAGTGTGCGCAACGTCCACGGCCGAGGGTCCGTAGCATGCGAATGCCCAGTCGACGATCCCCACGAGGTCGCGTCCTCGCCACAGCAGGTTGCCGGGGTGAAAATCTCGATGGGCGAACACGCTCGAAGAGCCAGGCTCGGATCCGAGAACCAGCTCCGCCAACGTTCCCCACGCAACAGACGCCCGCGTCCACTCGGGTACGCCTACTCGCGCCCGATCGAACCAATGACGGAATCGGGGTAGTCCCGGGGGCACCGGGCTGCGATGGAGCGCGGCGAGGGGGGAGGCCAAACTGTCAGGATCGAGATCGTGAACCACGACGGTCCCTGGCAGGTACGACATCAGCAGGGCGGGCCATCCCGTCCCGGACCCCGCCGGATCAGCGGCCAGTGGCTCGGGGACGAGACCACCGAGGACCTCTCTTGCGACGCGTAGCGTCGTGAACTCGTCGGACACCAGGTCCGACACCCCCACGAGGGGCGAGTCGTCCAAATAACGGCGAAGCACGACGCGCCGGTCACCCACCTCGAGCAGCCGTACGTCCGAGGCGATGCCAAAGGCGAGCGAACCGACGTCGCGCACCTGGCGCGCCCCGAGCGCGTGCGCGACCCAGGTTTGCCCACGCTCGTCGAGCGTTGCGCCGGACGGCGTGGGTTGGTGCGTGCCGGGCGTCACATGATGCGCTGGTAGTCGCCCGTGTGATCCCGTCCGTCGGCCCAACCTCGGACGAGGTTGTCCTGGGTGTAGGTGGCCACCAGCCGTCCATTCTGGGTCCAGATGCTGCAGCGCCCATGGGTCCTTCCGCGTCCTGCCCAGATGCTTTCGTTGGCCAGTAGCAGCCACTCGTCGGCGCGGAAACGGGCGTGGAAGTTCAGCGTGTGGGACACCACGCCAGTCGAGATGGTCTTGTGCGCGCGACCCTCGTTGTAGCCCTCGTGGGGCAACATTGCCGTTCCGATGAGATAGCCGTCGGTGGCCCACGAGAGGATCGCCTGGTTCGCGACCGGCGAGTAGTTCCCCTCGAAGCGGGTCCAGACGTTCTGCACCGGTGGGCGGAGCGGCTCGTCGTCGCTCCAGGTGTTGATGCCACCGACGATCAGGCCCGTCCCGCCTGGGAACACGCGTCCATCGGGACGGTTCCCCGGATCCTCGGGTGCGCCGACTGCAGGCATCTCGACGTTGGCGGTGTGCTCAATCAGATTTGGTTCGTCCCTGCTCCACAGGATCAAGCCACGCGACATCACTCGCCCGGACTGCGAGAAGGTGACCGTGTCGCTCCCGAGGGTGCGTCCGTCATGCATGCGCTCGACGTCGTACCTGATCGGCTGGGTGTAATCGCCGGCCCGGGCGAAGATGGCGTGGATCGACTTGACCTCCTTGTCGTCTTGGCGATCGACGTTACGGTCGACATGCGCGGCCATGATCATCTGCGCGAGAATCTGGCCCCCGAACACTACGTTGCGACGGATGTCTTCTGGTGCCCCCTCATGCTCGGGCGCCCCCTCGTAGACGTGTGCGTCCACGGATTCCAACTGGAGCATCGGTGGCAACGTCGTCACATCGATCGGCATGCGTGCTCCCTTCGCGCGCGCTGCGCCACACTGATCATCGATTGCCACCCCCGTAGCTCGCGCCCGACACGACCCGATGGACTGTAGGCCGCCGACGACTCGAGCACCACAGAGACATGGTGACCGATGCGGGGGAGGCGACGCGAGCTTGGGTAACCTGTGGCGGCGGCGGTACGAATCTCGAGCCGTGCGTGAGTGCCGGAGGGTGGATGGCGAGGCTCACGGATAACGGTGCTGGCCTACACATGGCCGGGAGCCCAGGCAGCCAACGGGGTCATCGCCACCACCCACTGAGGCGTCCGTTGATGGCCTCGCTGGCACTGCTGAGCGCGATCGTCGGTGGCTGGCGCGGGCTTACCGGGACGATCGGGGACCCTTCTGCAGGCGCGGCAACGTCGACCCCCCGACCGGTAGCGGCGGTCGCCGTCGTCGCCACCCCCGACGACGGTGGTTACTGGACCGCCAGGAGCGACGGCAGCGTGGTGACCGACGGGGACGCGGTCTCCTACGGCGATGCAGCCGCCACGGCGCTCGACCAACCGATCGTCTCCATGGCGGCAACGCCCGACGGCAAGGGCTACTGGCTGGTGGCCGCCGACGGGGGGGTGTTCGCGTTCGGCGACGCCGGCTACGTGGGCTCGATGGGCGGCAAGCCGCTCGACCAAGCGATCGTCTCCATGGCGGCAACGCCCGACGGCAAGGGCTACTGGCTGGTGGCCGCCGACGGGGGGGTGTTCGCGTTCGGCGACGCCGGCTACGTGGGCTCGATGGGCGGCAAGCCGCTCGACCACCCGATCGTCGGCATGGCGGCAACGCCCGACGGCAAGGGCTACTGGCTGGTGGCCGCCGACGGGGGGGTGTTCGCGTTCGGCGACGCCGGCTACGTGGGCTCGATGGGCGGCAAGCCGCTCGACCAAGCGATCGTCTCCATGGCGGCAACGCCCGACGGCAAGGGCTACTGGCTGGTGGCCGCCGACGGGGGGGTGTTCGCGTTCGGCGACGCCGGCTACGTGGGCTCGATGGGCGGCAAGCCGCTCGACCGCCCCGTCGTCGGCATGGCGGCAACGCCCGACGGGCGCGGGTACTTCGAGGTCGGGGCCGACGGCGGCATCTTCACCTTCGGGGATGCGCCGTTTCTCGGGGCGCATCCGCTCAGCCTGGTGCAGCAGTTAGCGACGACCGACGACGCTCAACAGGTCATCGTCGTCGATGCTCCGACCTTCTCCAGTACCACTGCCACGTTGACAACCTGGGAAGACGACGGCGCGGGGTGGTACCAGCCGCTCCCACCAATGCCAGCGGTGAACGGAGCGACCGGGTGGGAGTACGGCCCTGATCGCCGCGAGGCCGACGGAAGCTCCCCCATCGGCATCTTCCCCATCGGCTCGACGATGTACGGCAACGATCCCGACCCGGGTGTCACGTTCCCCTATCACCAGCTGGTCTGTGGGGACTGGTGGGACGAGGACGGCTACGGCAACAGTCCCACCTACAACACCTTCGTGCACGTGCCGTGCGGCACGACCCCAGCATTTGCCGGCACGAGCGAGGCACTGTGGACCGAAACCATCGCCTACCCCTACTTCGCCGTCATCGATTTCAACACGCCCCCGTCCGGGCCGTTGGGGGCTGGGATATTCCTCCATGCCAACGTCGGAGCGCCCACTGCTGGCTGTGTCAGCCTGCCGGTGACCGATCTGGTGGCCGTGTTGCGCTGGTTACAACCCTCGCTGCACCCGGTGGTCGTCATGGGGCCCGACGGCGTTGTCCGCAACTACTGAGCCGCCAGCGACGACCGAGCCGTCCGCGACGACCCAAGGTTGGAGCCGACGCGTGGCCTCGGCGAGAGCACTCAGAGAACCGCCCGCAACGCGGCAGCCAGGTCGGCGTCATCACGGGGATCGACGGTCCGTAGATCGCAGATCGTGTGCCCACGGGTCGTCCGAGCGATGACCGGCACCACCGACCTCCTTAGGGCGGCGGTGTGATCTCCCACGATGCTGACGCCGACCGACGGGATCTCGAGACCGGGCACCGACCCACCCCCGGGCACCGATGCACACGAGACGACGGTACCCACATCGAGTGCCGTGGCCCTGCGTCGCAGCTCTTCCAGGCCGGCCGTGGCCATCCGCCAGAACGGGATGGCCTCGCCGTCGCGTCGCAGATAGGCCAGCGCCGTCTGTTGTAGGGCAGAAAGAACGAGGGATCCGGGCCGCAAGGCTCGAGCGAGGGGGTGGGCGGCGCACCGGGCGACGAGCTCGGCCCGGCCAGCGATGATGCCCGCCTGAGGCCCGCCGAAGAGCTTGTCTGCGGAGAACGTGACGAGGTCGGCGCCGCCCTCGAGCGATTGACGGGCAGCGGGTTCTGCCCCCAGCCATGGCGGAGGCGGCCCGGGGAACCATGGGGTTGTCGCGTCCAGCAACCCCGAGCCGATGTCGTAGACGACGGGGACGCCCAGGCCGGCAAGCGCGCCGACACCGACCGACGCGGTGAATCCTACGATCTGGTAGTTGGATTGATGGACCTTCAAGACGAGGGCGGGTTCGCTCAGCGCGTCAATCGCACGGCGGTAGTCCTCCAATCGGGTGCGGTTGGTCGTCCCGACCTCTACCAGTCGGGCGCCAGACGCCTCGAGGACCTCGGGAATCCGGAAGCCGCCGCCGATCTCGACCAGCTCGCCTCGACTGATCACCACCGACGAAGCTTGGGCCAGCGCGCTGAGAACCAGGAGCACCGCGGCCGCGCCATTGTTCACGACCATGGCCGCCTCTGCCCCAGCCGCCCGAGCAATCATGAGGTTCACCGCTCCGGCCCGAGTCCCCCGGTGACCTGTCGTCACGTCGAACTCGAGGGTCACGTACCCCGGCTCTTGGCGCAGGCCGACGGGGGCCCGCCCGAGGTTCGTGTGGAGCAGCACCCCGGTCGCGTTCACGACCGGCGCGATCAAGAGGCTCCGGAGCGCTTCGGCCCGGGCCCGGCCGGACGCCGGATCGCCAGCTGCCACCGCCTCTCGTGCCACCTGCACCAATAGCGGGTGCGGCAACCCCACGTCGGCAAGCGAGCGGGCGAGCGCGTCGATGGACGGGAGCGACGCCCTCTGTGAGGGCTGCGGCCCACTCGACTGCGCTGAGCTCACCGGAGCTCCACGGTGGGCTCCCCCTCGCAGACCTCACCGATCTCCCAGAAACCCTGAGCGACGAGATCGGGCACGACGCCAGGGTCGACGGCCGCCAGTAGGCCGCCCGAGGTCTGGGGGTCGAACGCGATGGCCTCGAGGACCGCACCCGATCCGAGCTCCACCTTGCCGGCGAGGTAGTGGCGGTTGCGCGAGTCACCACCGGTTCGGGTCCCAGCAGCTGCCGCCTCGGACGCTCCGGGGTAGAGCGGGAGTCGCGCACCCTCGAGGCGCAGTCGAACGCCCGAGCGCTCCGCCATCTCCCAGCTGTGCCCGAGGAGTCCGAACCCGGTGACGTCGGTCACGGCATGCACGGCACTCCCGAGCTGCTCAAACGCCTCGGCGGCGGCCCGGTTGAGCCTGCGCATGCCCGAGGTCACCACCGCCTTGTCGTCCGGCGTGGCCCCCGCGAGGACGATCCCGGTCCCGAGCGGTTTGGAGAGGACCACGGCATCGCCGGGCTGGGCGCCTCGCTTGGTCAAGATCCGGTCGGGGTGTACCAGACCCTGCACCGCGAGCCCGAAGATCGGTTCCTCGGATCGAATGGTGTGGCCTCCGGCCACGATCCCACCCGCTTGGGCCACGATGTCGGCGGCGGCGGCAAGGATGGCGCCGATGGCCTCGACGGGCAACCGCTCGGGGAAGGCACAGATATTGAGAGCGAGCGTCACCCGTCCGCCCATGGCGAACACGTCGCTACAGGCGTTGGCGGCAGCAACCGCTCCGAAGTCCGCGGGGTCGTCGACCAGCGGGGGGAAGAAGTCGGTGGTGGAGACCAACGCCAAGTCATCGGAGAGCCGGAGGACCGCCGCGTCATCGAACGGGGCGAGGCCGACCAACAGGCCGCTGGACGCCTCGTCCGCGGCGATCGTGCGCACGAGGTCCGCGAGGGGCGAACCACCCCATTTGGCCGCACAGCCCCCGCAGGTCGTCCACTCGGTCAGATTCACAGTTCCCGTCGACATCTCGGCTCCTCGTCTGGGCTCGGCATCACCGCGGGGTTCCTCGGTCGTATCGATCGTCTTGGTCCCTCGCTCACAGTCTCTCCTGGCTGGGCGCCCCGGGTGTTCGCCGGCTCGGGTGTTCGCCCTCTCAGCCGTTCGACGTCTCAGGCCGCGCAAGAGCGAGCAGTCGGGGCCCAGCGATCCGGAGATCACCACGCCGGCGGGTCATGCCGGTGGCGTCGAGATGAGCAATCAGCGGCAGGACGTACTTGCGTGTCGTGCCGAGCGCCTCGCGGATCACCGAGACCGAAAGCCCGTCGGGATGCCGAACGAAGAGCTCGAGGAGTGTGTGGTTCGCGGCGTCGATCGCCGACGCCGCGAACCACACACCGTCCCGCTCGACCACGAGCCCCTTGCGCTCCATGGCTCGCAGGTCGCCGCGATCGACCTCGGTCGCGTCGGGGGGCGAGAACGGCTGGGCGCGCAGCGCCGCCAGAAACGGGTGCCCCTCGAGCCGTCCCGTTGTCGCTTCGAACTGTGTTGGCTTCAGCAGAGCCCGACCATCCTCGACCACGATGCCGTCGAGATCGCCCACCACGGCTCGTTGGCGCTCGTCGAGCGGGGCCAGGTCGAGTCCCGATCTGCCCGCCCCTTCAATCCGATGCATGAGCGTGGTGCGATTCGCGGCCAGAGCCGCAGGCGCCACCACCCAACGTCCGAGGTTCGGCACGACCTCTTGCCCTGAGAGGCGGCGGAGCTCGTCCGCGTCGACCCACCCACGCTCGTCGACGATCCGCTCAACCGACCGAGACGGACGCGCCCGTGACGCGGGGAGCCACGGGGCCACGTCGAGGACTTCACCTCCCCCGACGGTCTGCTGGCGACCTGCCTCTCGGAGCACGTAGCGATCACCGGGCACCAAGGGGAGGCCCAA
Organism: uncultured Acidimicrobiaceae bacterium; assembly: GCA_963794215.1. GTDB lineage: Bacteria > Actinomycetota > Acidimicrobiia > Acidimicrobiales > RAAP-2 > DATKRB01. The sequence continues at coordinate 717,668 of CAWCCQ010000002.1, forward strand.
CGGTAGCCAAAGTCGGACGGAGCCGGTGTGCCCGGGCTCGATCCCCCGGACCGGTCCGACGGGTCGCAGCCGGACCGGGTATTCGCCCGAGCCGAAGTACGCGAAGTACGCGCCCCGACGAGTGATGTCGCGCTCGATCGACGCGAGGACACCAAGCGAGGCATCGAGGACCGTCGTTCGGTGCCATTGGCCTCGCCTGACCAGCGCCGCTCCACGACTGATCTCGCGGTGGCCGATGCCGACCAGGTTCACCGCCAGCCGACGGCCAGGGGTGGCGACCTCGAGCTCTCGTCCGCTGCTCTGCAGGGCCCGGACCCGGACCTCGGCCCCTAGTGGTTCCACCACGAGGTGGTCCCCGGCCACGATCGGGCCGCCGGTCAACGAACCGGTCACCACCGTGCCCGACCCCCGGATTGCGAAGGCCCGATCGATCCACAGTCGCGCTCGACCGACGTCTGGCGAACCGGGTGTGCTCGTGAGCAGCCGGTCCAGCACTGCGATCAGCCCATCCTCACCGCCCGTACCCACCTGCGCCAGCACGTCGGTCGCGACGATCGGGGCGCGCTCGAGAAACGTGCCCTCCACATGCTCGGCCACCTCGAGCTCGACCAGCGCACGCTGCTCGGGTCCGACAAGCGCAACCTTTGTGAGGACGACCATGCCGTGGCACATGCCGAGCAGCTCGAGAATGCGAAGATGCTCCTCGGATTGGGGTTGCCATCCCTCGTTCGCCGCAACGACGAAGAGGCAGGCGTCGCGTGGCACCAACCCCCGCCAGCATGTTCTTGATGAAGCGAGCATGACCAGGCACGTCGACGAAGGCCGACTTCGGCGCCCGACGGGAGCGTCGTGGCTGCGAAACCGAGGTCGATGGTCAGCCCACGTCGCTTCTCCTCGGCCAACCGGTCGGGGTCGGTGCCCGAAAGGAAGGTGACCAGGGTGGACTTGCCATGGTCGACGTGTCCCGCGGTAGCGACAATGCGCACCCTCGACGCCTCAGGTTCGGCGGTCCGACGCCACGCTTCGGAAACTCGATCGGTCGCCAGGCTGACCCGCGGGCACGCCACGATCGTCGCACGTGCACCCGGCGTGGCAAAGAGGCGCACCCTGGTGTGGTCAGCTGATGGCGGAGGTGGACGGGAATCGAACCCGCCGTCGCAGGGATACTGCGACCAACCGCTTTGAAGGCGGCGGAGCCCACCAGGTGCCCGGACACCTCCGTCAACGAAGCTAGACCTGACGACCAGTGGGCACAAGACCGCGCCCCACGTCCTATCTCCGGTCTGGGCGGTGGCCTTGTCACCAACCAGCTATCGTCGCTCTCGTGCTCCTGGAATCTCTCGACGTCAGCGCTGAGCGGTTCGCGACGGGTACGGGGTGGGAGATCAAGCCCGAGGGCGCCTGCAAGGGGGACGTGTGCGTCCCGCTCGAGCCCTCCTCGCAATTCGATCTCACGGCGACCGCTGAACGGCTCCGCATGGCGCTTGTACCCGACGACGAGACGGGTCTTTGGGCCCTGGGTCCCGAGTCCCTGGGCGATCGCGCCCTGGTCAGCGCCGACGCACCGGAGCTGGTGCTCGAGGATCTCGAGGGGACGCCGTTCCGCCTGTCCTCGCTACGAGGCCAAAAAGTTGTCCTCGTCTCGTGGGCCCCGTACTGAGGCTGCGCATTCGACCTGCCCGGGTGGCAGGTCCTCCGCAATGAGCTCCACCCCAAGGGCCTCGAGATCGTTACCGTCTCACTCGAGCTGAGCGGACCCGAGGCGTCCAGGACCTACATCGAGGCTGCCCACTCCGAGCACCCGGCGCTTCTCGACCCGACCCACCAGATGGACGCCCTCTTCGGCGTGGTCAACATCCCCAACGTGGTGTGGATCGACGAGACGGGCATGATCGTGCGGCCGGCCGAGCCGGGATGGCCCGGCGGACGCCAAGAACTTCCGCCGACAATGCGCGACGCGATGCCGAGGCTTGGACGGGCGAAGAACGCACCGCCGCGGCCCGAGGGCGGCCCAGGTCAGCAGGCGGTCCTCGCGTCGGGCCAAGACCGCGAGTCGTACCCTGACGCCATCCGCGACTGGGTCGAGCACGGTGCGGCCAGCGAGTATGCACTCGCTCCGGCGGAGGTCATCGCTCGTTCCCAACCCCGGCCGATGGCCATGTCCGAAGCCGCGGCGCACTTCGAGCTGGCCAACCATCTGTGGCGAGCCGGGCACCGCGAAGGTGCCGTCGAGCACTTCCGAGAGTGCCATCGGCTCCAGCCCGACAACTGGACGTACAAGCGCCAGGCGTGGTCTCTCGTCGGCAACGAGCGGATTGGCGGCCCGTTCGGTCGCTTCATCCAGGGCCCGGTCGAGGGCGAGGAGGACGATTGGCCGTTCGACTCGGACTTTCGATCCGACGTGGCAGTGCTCGCCCCGGGGGCGAGTACTACCCCAAGACCCTCTGACCTGCGCCGAGACACGTCGGCACGGCAAGACCCTTCAGTCGACGGGTAAACCGGCAGCCGGCCGCTCACATGAAGTTCCGGGTGTGGAGGGCGGACAAGTCCGCGGCGTCGCCCTCCGAGAACCCCAGGCGCACCAGGCGCCGCCGGCGTCCCTCGTCCATGTCCGCTTCGAGGTGCTGTACCCGGTCCCAGCCCAGCGCGATGGCGTCGGGATCCCAAGCTCCCGCGGCAAGGATGACCAGTGCATCACGCACCATGGGCGCAAGCCCGGCGGTGTGCGAGAGCGCGTCGTGGCGCCGTTCGATGGCGGCGCGCAGCCGATCGCGGCCACGAGGGTCGGCCGTCACGTACTCGCCCAGGTGCCCGAGCGCGAACGCCACGTGACGAGCCTCGTCCTGGAGTGCCAATCGCGCCACTCTCGCGGTCACGGGGTCAGGGGCGAAGCGATCGATGAACGCCAAGAGGGAGAGGAACGTGCCCTCGCCGAGCACCGACAGCAAGAACGAGGCATTGGCCCAATCGGGCTCGTCCAGGAGCGTTTGAAGTGAGGCACGGCCACCGACCGACGAGACACCGAGCGCGCTGCCGGTCAGCGACGCCCGCCGGCTGAAGACTTCGACGTGCCGGGCTTCGTCAGCCATCTGGGTGGCAAGGAATTGCACGATCTCGCGGTAGTGCGGGTGGATACGGCCGAGGAACCGGGCCGGCACGGCCAGTGCCGCGAGTTCGTTCTCCACCAGATAGGTCATGAGCTGGACCACCGCCGCCTCCACGGTGCCGGGTAACTGCGGATCGGACCAGTCGACGGCCGTCGCGGGGTCCCACTGTGAAGCGGCGGCCTGGGCATAAAGCTTGGGGGCGAGGTCCGTCCACAACCCGACCCGCTCGTCGAGGTCCGCCGCCACAAGGGGCGGCCCACCCGCCTCGACCAGCGAACCCCGAGCCGCGAATCCCCAAGTGGCCGGTGCTCGCTCTTCGACCCCTGCCGTTGCGCCGGCACGTACCGCGCCAACCATCCGGCGCTCCGCGACGTCACCGCGCTCGATCAACCCCTCCTCGATCACGCGATGTCCCTGCGATCTGGCCCACACGGCCAGGTGCACGGACAGGTGCGGATCGCTGCCGATCACCCGCAGGGCTTGGCCGGGCTCGAGCCCGTGTAGAGCCCGCTCGACGAGCAGGTGCGCCCCTCGGTCGAGACCGAGGGGGCCGAGGTCCAGCTCAGGGTGCGTAGCCGTCGGCAACCAGCTCCCCATTTGGGCCGTAGAATCCAAGGTGATCGACCGCTGCCTCGAGCTGCGCGTATCCGCTCGTTCGCCCTGGCAGCCATTGCGTGAGCCCTTCGAGGTCGAGGAGCGGGCGCACCTGAGCGTCGGCGTAGTCCATGCCCAACACCAAGTCGACGAACCGTTCGAGCGCTGGTGCGTCGGCCCCGACGACGGTCATGTTGCAGTGGTCGTAGGGCGGCGTCTGGGCGATGATCCGGGTGGCGTCGGCTGCAAGGATGCCCTCCTTGGCGAAGAGGAGGTGACTGGCGTCGATCATGCAGGCGGCCTCGACCTCCCCGGCCCCAAGGGCTCGGGCGGCGTTCCTCTCGCCACCGACATGATCGCCGTGCAGCCCGATCCCCACCTCGTAACGACGTACCACAACCGGTACCTCGCCCAGAAGCGCCAAGGGTAGGAGCGTGGCCTGGGGCGAGTCGACGGCCCCGGTGCCGACCACCCGGCCGCTCAATTGCCCGACGTCCACGACGTCGGAGTCGCCGCGCACGACGACGACCGAGGTGAGGTCGCGGTCGGTGTCGCGCATCACCAACGGTCGGGCCGTGGGATCAAGCCGACGGGTGCGGACCCAAGCGAGGGGCGAGTTCCAAGCCACGTCGATCCGGCCAGCGACGAGGTCGACGACCTGTCGCTCGTAGTTCGAGTACAAGACGTAGTCCATGGCGAGGTCGTGTTCGGAGAACCACCGGCGAAAGCCGTCCCAGATCGTGACCACCTTGGGGTCGTACGCCACGGCGCCCAACAACAGCGGGTCGTTCATAGCAGCGGCAATCCGTTGATTGCCCTGCCGATGAAGTCCAGCAGCGCGTCGGTCGTCGGAGCCATGACGCGGCTCGCCCGGGCATCGCGGAACCGACGCTCGACGCCCAGCTCCTTGCGGAACGCGGCGCCTCCGCACACCTTCATGGCCAACTCGGTGACCGAGATAGCCGCCTCGCCCGCCGCGGCCTTGACTTCGAGCACCCGCAACATGGCGTCGTCCCGCCCTGTCTCCAAGGCAGCCAAGGCATCGCTGAGTAGGGCGGCTGCCTGATCGGTGGCGATCCGCATCCGGGCATGGTCGACCCGGGGAAGCGGCTGCTCCGCCAGCGTCTGGTCGAGATGCTCGAGACGGGTGGACTGCGAGATGCTCGCCGGTCTCGGCGGTGACCGCCTCCATCAACCCGACGCCGAAAGCCGCACTTAGGACGAGAAACCACGGCAGGACCTCGGCAAGCGCCAGATCGAGTCCGCCGCCATCAGCGCCCAGCATGGCGCTTCGCTCAATCGTCACACCTGCGGCAACCATGGGCACCGAACCGTTCCCGCGCAGACCGAGACCGTCGAACGGTCCGCCCACGGTGAGCCCCTCGGCGCCTGCCGGAACGAGCCATAACGTCATCGGCCCATCGGCCTCGAGCGGGCGACTGGACCAGACGAAAGTGTCCGCCTGAGCGGCGGAGGTCACCCAGCTCTTCGAAGCGTCCAGCCGGACCGAGTCACCAGATGCCGCGGCCGTCCCCTGCGGCGCCCAGAAGTGGCTGCGCGACCCCGTCTCGGAAAAGGCCAGCGTGGTGAGCTGCCGCCCCGACGCGATGGAGCGGCGCAGCGCCTCGGGACCATGGTTCTCGATCGCCACCGTTCCCGCGTAGTGCATCAGCACCACCATTGCCGTCGACCCGCACGACGACGCGAGTCGGCGCACGACATCAGCGGCGGCAGCCAGTCCTTGACCCCCGCCGCCGACATCGGTGGCGGACACCAGGCCGAGGATCCCGACCTCGGCCAGCGCGTCCACTGCCGCACGGGGAAAGGCCCCAGTGGCGTCAACCTCCTGCGCCGCCGGCCCGACCACGGTGTCAATGACCGAATCGACGTTCTTCACATGCTCGCTCACTCTCGCTCCTCAGCGCTCGGGGCCCGTAGGGGACGCTAGTCAACCCGCCCCGGCGGACGCTCTCGGGACGGTGTTCAAGGATGTCGTGGAGCTGGTCGATGCGAACGTGAGCGGCAAGCTCGGGGCTGCGCGACGGGACCCGATCCGCGGGGACCGGTGGTTCCGATCGCTCCTCGTCCGAGCTCCTCCGAGCTCGTCCACCTCCTACGCCGAGGACGTCGGACGCCGAGGTGTGTGGCGCGAGGTGTGTGGCGCCACTGTTGCCAGTGTAAATATTAAGAAATGAAGTTCTACATGACGAGAGGGGTGGCATGAAGCTCGGGAAACTACGTCTGGCCGGAGCGGTGATGACGGCCAGTCTGATGGCATCGGGGATTGCCCTAATCGGAGGGTCAAATGCCGGGGCGGCCAAGAGCCCGATCGTGCTTGGCTACATCGGCGACCAGACCGGAGTGTCGGCCTCGACCTTTGCCGACGGCATCGGGGGCGCCCAGGCCCGGATCGACCTGCAGAACGCTGAGGGCGGCGTGGACGGTCGTAAGTTGGAGCTCGTCTCGGTGGACTCCACCTCGAGCACGACTGGAACCGCCACCGCTGTCCAGGACCTCATCTCGGTCAAACATGTCTTCGGCATCATCGAAGACAGTGCCTTCTTCTTCGGCGGCTCAAAGTACGCCCAGGAGGCCGGAGTCCCGGTGACCGGTTACGGCATCGACGGGCCCGAGTGGCTCGAGCAGCCCAACACCAACATGTTCGACGTGATCCCGGCCGATTACACCCCGCTCGGTGGCTACATCTACGACTCCACGGTTGCCGCGCAGTTCTTCAAGGACCTGGGCGCCACCAAGGTGGGCGTGCTCGGTTATGGCATCTCGCCCTCGGCCACCGAGGCAGCCGAGGAGGCCGTCTACGTGGACAAGCTTCTCGGGATCGCCAACTGCGACCTGGACCTGTCCATCCCCTTCGGTGGCGTGGACTTCACCGCACCGGTCCTCAAGCTCCAGTCGGACGGCTGCAACGGCTACGAGACGGTGTTCGAGGACGCTTCGGACATCGCGCTGGGCCAAGCGGTCAAGAACGCCGGGTTGTCGATGAAGGCGCAGCTCATGAGCGAGGGCTATGACAACAACGTGCTGGACAGCTCGACGGCCCGGGCGGCGATCCAGGGTGACTACTTCGGCACGCTGATCAACTTCTCGAGCCCCAACGCGGCGACCAAGACGATGCTCGACGCGCTCAAGACCTACGACCACGGGTTCACGGGGATCCCCGACCTCGGCCTCTACAGTGGCTACCTCTCCGCCGACTTGATGATCTACGGTCTCCAGCACGCCGGTGCGAACCCCACGCAGGCGTCGTTCATCAAGAACCTGCGAGAGGTGAGCGACTACACGGCTAACGGTATCCTCCCGAGTCCGACCACCTTCGAGCACTTTGGTACCGCGGGCATGCTGTCCAAGGCCGGTTGCGAGTACTTCGTCCAGCTCAAGGGTGACAAGTTCGTCGTGGCCAACGACGGCAAGCCGGTCTGCGGCAAGACCGTCAAGATCCCGCCGTCGGCGTTGACCTCGTAACTTCCACGGTCCGAAGAGGACCACCCTAGAGCCGGCGTCGCCGGTAGTTGGCTCGAGCGCATCGGAAACGATGCGCTCGAGCCGCGCCTGCGGGTCGGCATTCCACCTGCCTGGCCACTCGCGCGCCTCGACCCGTTGCCGGCAAGCCTCAGGAACCCCTCAGAGCCGCTGTCGTTTTTCCTTCGCCGTGCTGCCGACAACCTCTTGGCCGACGCGGCATGTCAGAAATGAGCCCGATCGTTCAGGGCGACTCAGCGACGGCGTCGGAACCCGCGTTCGCCCGCAGCCGTCGCAGGCCCAGCATGGGGAACAGCAAAACGGACATCAGTCCGGCACCGACAAGAGCGGCGGCGTTCTCGGGAAGCATTCGGCCTTCGCTCGTGCCGATCGTGGTGATGACCACGATGAGCGGCAGACCGGTGGACGAAAAGAGAACCAGCGGTAGTCGCTCGGCGCTCGAGACGAGTCGACGGTACAAGAGCAGGACGGGCCCACCCCGTACCACCAGCATGAGCGCCAGGAACAGGACAAGGCGAAGGAGTGTGCTCGGGTGGGTGACAAAGATGTGCACGTCGAAGTGGATGCCGCTTACGACGAAGAAGATGGGGATGAGAAACCCGAACCCGATGGCCTCCAACTTGCTCTCGATCACCTCACTGTCGTCGCCGGTGATGAGCAGCCGTACGACGATGCCCGCCGCGAACGCGCCCAAAAGGAGGTCCAGCCCCAGTTCGGAGGCGACATAGACCAGCAGGAGCACGAGAAGGACCGCGACGCGTACCGGCAACTGTGCGCTGGAGTGGAGCTGTCGCCGCAGAAGAGCCACAACCTTGGGAGGATGCGCCCGGGTTGCGAGCAGCGCGGTGAGCGTTGCGATCGCCACGAAGGCCACCAACAACGAGCCGGCGACCACCGGATCCTTGTGTGTGAGGAGCACCGCCACCATGACGATCGGCCCGAACTCGCCCACGGTTCCGATGGCGAGCACGTAGGCCCCAAACTTGGTTGTCAACACGCCCGCGTCGCTGAGAACCGGCAGCAGCGTCCCAAGCGCCGTCGTCGTAAGGGCCAGCCCCACGATCAAGGTGTCGAGAGCCAACCCCGTCGACACCAGAGCAAAGGCCAGACCCAGGGCAATCGCCAGCGACAGCAGCCAGCCAATGGCCGCCCGACGAAGTGGTACCCCTCTCACCCGATCCAGTTCCAGTTCGAAGCCCGCCAGGAACATGAGAAAGGCGAGCCCCATGTCCGACAGTGCACTCACCACGTCGTTCGGGCGCACGACGTTCAGGACGTAGGGACCGATGGCGATCCCCAAGGCGATCTCGAGGACGACTGATGGGATACGCAGACCCCTGGTCTGCTCGGCAAGGATCGGAGCGAGAACCGCGGCCGCGCCGATCAGCGCGAGGGTCGGGATCGCTTGCTCGACGGTCATCGCGGCCCTTGCGCGTGGCCGAGACCGCCTCCCAGAGCTCCGCCCGGTCCAACCGCACCGCCATCGTCCCCATTTCGACGGCGCGACATGATCGCCATGCTACGGCGGTCACCCCTGGGGCTAGGGGTCCTTCGCGAGGGGGCGACCGCAGAGCCTTGCCTGGGCTCGTCCGTCGCGCCCAACCCGGGTCGACCGAGTCGGTGGGCTCGGTCGTGCTCGAGAGATGCCGACAAAGGCCCCAGCCGGGGCACTGGAGCGGGCGCCCGATTGGGATCGAGTACGATCCAGGCACCGGACCACGCGAGATGACGACCACGACCAGCAACGAGCCGACGATTCCCGCCAGCGGCAAGGCGCAGTGGATCGCCGAGGCTATTCGCGCCAAGATCGCCAATGGCGAGCTGAAGCCCGGGGACTCCCTGCCCCCCGAGCCGGTTCTCATGGCCACCTACGACGTCTCGCCTCCGACGATGCGTGCCGCGCTGCGCATCCTCCAGTCCGAGGGCCTGGTGCGAATCCAGCGCGGCGCCCGGGGTGGACCGCGCATCCAGGAGCTCGACGTCGACGTGCTGGCCAAGCGCGCCGGGCTCTATCTCCAGCTCGAGGGCGCCGATCTCGCCGACCTGCTCGAGGCACTCGTCATCTTGCAACCCGACGCGGTGGGACTGGCCGCGCAACGTCGGACCAAGCAACAGCTCCGTGAACTTCGAGGCTGCGTCGAGCGTGCCGAATCCTCCGAGACGATGAGCGACTTCACCGAGGTCGCCGCTGATTTCGTCGTGCTGCTGCTCGAGGCGTCGGGCAACAAGGCGATCAAGCTCTTCGCGCTGGTGATCCGGAGCGTGATCCACCAGGAGCTCCACCGCCGTCTCGACTTTCTCGAACCCACCGAGAGCATCCAATGGAACGCCCAGCGCTTCGGTGAGCTGGTCGACCTCATCGAGGATGGTCAGGGGGACGCGGCGGCGGCCCTGTGGCGGGCCCACATGCTGACCACGATCAGCCCGGACTTGCGACGCCCGGCGCGGCGCCGGCCGGCTGCTCGCGCTCGCAGCGGCAAACGAGTCCCCCCGGGCTGGCGTGGAGGCCACTCATAGCGGCTCCACCAACTCGGTACTAGATTTCCCCTGGGGAAGCGGCCGTTACTCGGGCCCGAGGGGAGAACGATGTCGAGCACGACCCGCAGGGTGAGCGGCCCGAGCGAGGCCGCTCCCGACGACTTGGGGCTCCGACAGGCAATGCGGACGACGCCTGCAGTACGCGAGTACACCGACGACGACGTGCCCGATCAGATCCTCTTCGAGATCCTCGACGACGCACGCTACGCGCCCAATGGTGCCAACCGACAGGCGTGGCACGTCACCGTCGTTCGGGACGTCTCAGCACGGCAGCGAATCGCCGAGTTGTACAAGCTCGGGTTCGCCGAGTACCTCGGATTCCACGCAGCCGGGCTGGTCCCCTTCGTCGCGTCCGAGGCTTTGTGGCGCAACCCTCCGGGCACGACCTCGAATCCCGCCATCGACCTCGACGCGGCGCGATCGATACCGTTGCCCGACGGCACCCAGGACCACATTGCCAAGGCGCCGGTACTCCTCGTCATCACTGTCGATCTCACCAACATCTCAGCTGTCGACAGCGGCCTAGGACGCCTCAGCATCTCGGCCGGGGCGTCGGTTTACCCGTTCGCGCACAACATCCTGTTCGGCGGCGCGGGCACGAGGCTACGGCGGCCACTTCACCTCGGTGCTCGCCCGACAAGAGCCCGAGCTCAGAGAGTTGCTGCACATCCCGCCCGAGCACGCACTCGCCACCATGCTGCCGATCGGCAAACCGGTCAAGGCGATCACCAAGCTCAGTCGCCAGCCCGTCGAGTCCTTCGCCACGATCGGGACATTCGACGGCCCACCTCTGAGCCAGGTCGCACCAACGCCCGTCTGACCTAGGGTGGTGCAAATCCAGTAGCGGTATCTAGACCTGCGCGAGCGGGAATCCCAGGGAGGCAGCATGGAGAAGCCACAGGTCATCGCGCTCACCGCCGAGGACGACCAGTTCCATCCCCCAAGCGGACATCCCTTCGAGACCGAGACCTTCTGGGTGTCGTTCAACCACCCCGACCGGCGGATGGGTGGATGGTTCTACAACCAGGTGCTCTTCAACCAAGGCATCTGCAACGGTGGCGCCTGGGTGTGGGACGATACGCCGGCCGGAGCCCTCTACCAGGTCAACCGCCGCGAGCTACCTCTCGAGGATCCCGAATCGATGGATCTGCGCAACGTGGTGCTCCCGAACGGCAACCACATCGAGATGCTCGAGCCTCTCCGCACATATCGGGTTCGCTACCGAGACCCCGGGAAGTTCGAGGCTGATCTCCTTTTCACAGCGATCGCCCCTCCGCATTCGCATCCAGTCGGAGTGGCACCGTTTTGGAGGGGGCGCCACTTCGACCAGGCGATGCACGTGACCGGTCAGATCGTCTTGGACCACGAGCCGATCGACATCGACTCGCTGTCGGTACGTGACCGGTCCTGGGGCCCGAGGCCAGGTCCACGCGCGCCCGGGGCCGGCCAGGGCAGCAAGCGCCGCGAGCCACCGGACCCTGTCGCCGCCGCACGGCCACCACACAGCCCGTTCGGGATCGGCTACGTCTTTGGCACCGCGTCCTCCGACGACATGTTTCTCGCGTACACCTTGCCATGCCTCTACGACGGCGAGGCCCGTGACTTCGTCACGACGGGCTACCTGGTGCGTGACGGCGTCTACGGGTTGCTCCTCGACGGCAATCGCCGGGCCGAATTCGACCCCGACATGGGCTGGATGCGCAAGATCACCCTCGAGGCGGTCGACGAGCACGGTCGGGAGCTGACCGCAGAGGGCGAAATGGTGGCCCACCATGGTGAACGCGGACAGGGCAGCGCCTTGTTCCACTGGAGGTGGGACGGTGCGAGCGGGTGGGGTGAGGATCAGTCCAGCGCCACCGGTGTGGTCTTGGATGCATTACGCGAGGCCGGCGTCTGGCGGTAGTGATTCGACCCGACCCCTGCGCCGTTCGAACGGCATCGACGCGCTCATCTCGTCGAGAGGTGGCCCCGCACTCCTCATGGCGGGCGACCTGCCGGGCACTCCGGCCGTCGGATGCCGGCGCAAGCGTGCGCCGACGCACATGTCGGCGCATTCGCGATGCCGAACAAAACCTCGTCGGTGCCATCGCCGCCATCGCCGCCATCACCGCCTGCGACAAGAAACCTCGCCCCGCGGGAGTGAGACATCCAACGGCTAATGGGGATGTGTTGGCAACCGCAGGCGGCCCGACGCCCGGTGCTGGTGTTCGCAGCCCCGTGGGGCGAACACGCCGCTGTGACGTTCAGTCGTTGTTGTCGGCTATGAACAACGGCGAAGACAAGCAGGGCCGATCCCCCGGGGGGCTGACAGATCGAGAGGAGTGAGCGCCCACGCGGCTCACGAGTTGTTGTACGAGACGAGCTTCCCGCAGAACAGCTTCCCGCAGAACAGCTTCCCGTTGTCCACTTGGACGAAGTTGTTGCCCTTCAGCTGCACGAAGCCCGTGCATGCTGACTTGGGAAGCATGCCGACGGTGCCGAAGTGCTCGAACGTGACACCGGGGGCAGGAAGAAGGCCACCTGCCGTGTAGCTGCCAACCTTGCGGAGGTTGGAGATGAACGAGGCCTGGGTGGGGTTCTTGCCGGCGTGTTCGAGACCGAAGATCATGAGATCGGTGTACTCCCACGAGCCAGTGATGCCAAGGTCGGGGATGCCACCCTTGTAGCCCGGATCGTACTTCTTGAGCGCGTTGATCATGGTCTGGGCCGCCGCGTTTGGCTTCTCCCAGAAGATCCCCCCGTCAGCGATGTAGGACCCGTCGAACGCCGAGATGGTCGACGGGCTCGAGAGCACGTCCTGGTCGTAGCCGGTGTAGTAGAGCTGCTTCGCGTCGATAACCGCGTTCTTCACTGCCCCGCTGAGGGCAATGTCCGAAGCGTCGACGAACGATCCGACCACGGCGTTGCATCCGGCCGATTTGATCTGCAGCACGTCGGCAGTGAAGTCGACCCCGCCAAAGGGCACCGAGTAATTGGTGTAGCACTGCTGGAGACCAACGTCGGCGTTGGTGGCAAACTGGGCCCGGATCGACGCCTGCGAAGACTCGGAGATCCCGTAGGCCAACCCGGCCACCTTGTTCGCCCCGATTGACTTCAAGAACAGCGCGTCGGTCGTGTAGTTGTAGTACTTGCCCTGAATATCGGCATTGACCGGAGCCGCAGCGGAGAACATGTTCGTGTTCGGCTCCTCTGCCCACTCGGGACCGTCAAAGCCGCCACCGGTCACTGGGACACCCTGCTACTGGAGGTATTTGTAGCCACCGAAAACGAAGCACCGGCGTCGACGATGCCGAACACCCCTTTGGACACCAGCGCCTGCGAGGCGGTGAGGTTCTCGGTGGGGCTCGACTGGTCGTCCTCGACGATGAGCTTAAGCTTGTGCCCATCGACGCCACCTTCGGCGTTCTGGAGGTCGATCCGAGCCTGGGCAGCGCCGGGCCCATCAGCAAAGGTCGACGATGCCACCCCGGTCAAGTCATTGATATAGCCGATCGTAATGGTCGAGCTGGCAGCGGAGGCTGACGTCGTCGCCACCACGCTGGCCAAGCCGGTGATCATCAGCGAAGCACTGGCAATTAACGCAACCCTACGACGAGTTCCCCCCACGATCGCACCATTGCTTACGTCGCCGCGCCCGCAATGACAATTGCTTCAGGGACGTTACCACACCGTGCATCGGCCCCTCCACGCGCCGAATCGGCATTTTTATCAAATCGTTCGTTACAAACCATTGCGAGGCCGCCAATCGCGAGACAGCGTTCAAGATGCCCGACAGAGTCGAGGCACACCTCAGCATCCCTCCCAGCGCGGGGGCCGCTTCTCGAGAAACGCCCGAGTTCCTTCCTTGGCGTCAGCGCTGCCGGTTACCGCTGGGCCGACCTCCGCTTGCAGTCGGAAATAGTCGTCCGTGGACAACTCGAGCGCCGCCAGCATGAGATGTTTCACCGCCGCGACGGCCAGCGGACCGTTCGTTCGCGATGCGCTCGGCCAAGGCGAGGGCCTCGTCGAGGACGCGGTCGGCCGGCACCACCAGGTTGACCAATCCGAGATCGTACCGCGCGGGGCGTCGATCGATTGCCCGGTCATCGCCAACTCGAACGCCACCGCGAGCGGGATTCGCCGGGCAAGACGAAGCCCTCCACCGGCGGGGAACAAGCCCCGGCTGACCTCGGGGAGACCGAACCGTGCGTCCTCGGAGGCGACCACCAGGTCGCAGGCCAGCAGCAGCTCGAACCCACCGCCGACGGCAGTTCCGTTGGCGGCGCAGATGACCGGTTTGCAGATTCCCTCTCGCGTGAAGCGAAAATAGGAGGCCGCCCGATCCTGCCCTGGTCCGGAACTCTGATCGCGGACGGGTTCGTGTAAATCCCTACCCGCGCAGAAGGCCAGGCGACCGGTGCCGGTGATCACCACAGCCCGGACCGTCGGGTCACCGTCGGCAGCTTCGAGGTGCGCACCGAGGCTCGCACGGGCCACGTCATCGAGGGCGTTGCGCACCTCTGGCCGGTTGATTCTCAGGACCGCCACTCGACTGCTGTCCTCACGTTCGATCACGAGCCGAGCTTCGCCACTCACGGAAAGGTGACCACCCCCCGTTGTTTGAGAAGGTCGGCGTCTTCGACGCCGTACCCGAGCTCGGTCAGGATCTCGACCGTATGCTGCCCGAGCAATGGCGGAGGACCCGCGATGCGCCCCGGCGTGTCGGACAGCTCAACGAGCATGCCGATTTGCTTGACCAAGCCGAACTGCGGCATCTCGTAGTCCACGACCCAGCCACTCTCCGCCGCATCCGCATCGTCGAACATGTCCGAGGCATAGGTCTCGCGCGAGAGTTCGGCCGGCACCCGGCGCTGGTGAAAGTCCGACGACCAGTCGGCCGCCGTCCGCCTCAGCAGCGCCTGCTCCAAGCATGCCGAGAGCTCGTCGGCGTGCTCGGATCTGTCGGCGGGAGTACCGAAGCGGCTATCGCGAAGGAGCTCGGCGTCGGTGGCCGACGCGAACCCGACCCATTCGCGTTCGCTCACACACGCCACCTGGATCCACCCCTCGCGGCAGCGATACAGACGGTAGAGCGGGTCGATACCTCGCTGCTCGGCGTCGATCACCGGGCGCTGCACGGGTCCCTCGTCGGTGAGATGGAAGTCCGAGTTGATGACCATCCCACCGTTGACGATGTTGGTCTCGACCATCTGGCCCTCGCCTGTGCGATCGCGATGCCACAGAGCCTGGAGGACACCGAACACCGAATGCATGGCATTCACGGCATCGCATTGGCCATAGCGGTACCACATAGGTGGATTTCCGTGCTCGCAACCGCCACTGTGATATTCCGCGCCACCCAACGCCTGGCCGAACTGGTCCCACCCCGGCCAGTCGGCATTCGGTCCGCTCGATCCCCAGCCCGTGGTGTGGCAACAGATGATCCGGGGGTTGAGCGCCTTGACGGTCTCATAGTCGTAGTGAAGCCGCTCGGCGACTCCGACGCGTAGGTTGTGGTGAAGGACATCGGTGCGGGGAATCAGTCGGTGAAGGATCTCCACGCCCTCGGGTGTCTTGAGATCCACGGCGAGCGAGCGCTTGCCACGCTGACAGCCGAAGAACGAGGAACCTCTGCCCATGGTTCGGGCCTGGGTCGCGATCTCCTCGATCTTGATCACGTCGGCTCCAAGGTCGCCAAGCATTTGCGGCCCGAACGGTCCCGCCAAGTTGGCACCCAGATCAAGGACTCGTATGCCATCAAGCGCGCTCGACACGGCCGCTCCTCTCACCCATGACGCTGGGCGGGCGTCGCCGCCCGACTCGCCGGGCCGCAGTGGCCCTCACGCGACCCCGTGCCCCTGACCAAGTAGATCGTCGATCTCTGCCTCAGAGCACCCGATCTCCTTCAGGATCATCACGGAGTGCTCTCCAATCCGGGGTTGCGGTCCCTGCACCTTGGCAGTGTGCTTCTCCAGCGTGTACGGAATGCCCATCATTCGAATCGTCCCTACTTCGGGGTCCTCGACCTCCACCACCATCCCGTTGTGAACCAATTGGGGCGTCGTGTAGGCCTCAGCAGCTGACTGCACGGGCACAACGGGTACGTCGACCGCGTGACATCGCTCAAGCACGTCGGCGCGCGCGAAGCGCTTGAATCCTGACTCCACATGGTGTCGCCACAGCGCCCGCTGCTCAGGCGACGTCTCAATCAACGAGCCGATTCTGGCCTCGGGAGGCAGGCCCAAGACCTCGTGAAGGCGATCGTTCGAGTCGCGGACCATCATCAGATGTACCCAGAGTCCGTCAGCACACTCGAACACGGTTCCCCGTGATTCGTATGGCACGGTGGCAAAGTTGGGCGGCTCGTGCTCGACGCGGTAACGGATCTGGCTCGTCCACATGAGGGCTCCCTGAGCCAAAGAGGTCTCCACCCACTGGCCGGACCCGGTGACCTCGCGCACGTGCAGCGCCGCCAGGATGCCCATCCCGGCGAGGAACATCGCGCCGTAGCTGGGCAGTGGAACGTAGAGAAAGACCGGCTCGTGGGCGTAGGAGCCGTCGTCGCCCTTGCGATAACTGGGTTGCTCGAACTGCATGCCCATCCGCGCCTGGACCAGCGCGTCGCTCGCCGGGTGATCCCTCGCCGCGCTACGACGGCCGTACCCGGTAATCGAGCAGTACACCAACCGCTCATTGACACTACGGAGTGACGCGTAGTCCAGCCCGAGACGCTCCATCACCCCTGGAGCCGCCGTCTCGATCACGACGTCGGCCGAACGAGCCAGCCGGCGTACGATCTCCGCCCCCGCCGGCTTCCACGGGTCGGCAACGATGCTCCGCTTGCCCCGGTTCCACACTCGAGAACCGACATACTTGCGAGTGGGGTCGCCACCGGGTGGCTCGACCTTGACGACATCGGCTCCCTGGTCGCTCAGATAGGCGCCCGCGAGTGAGCCGGCCAGCCCTCTCGCCAGGTCGATGACCCTGATTCCGTCGAGCACTGGTTGCACGGAGTCTCCCGAGGTCTGCTGGTCCCGACGCTCATCCGATGCCGTAGAGGGCGATGGCCGTCTCGCTGGCGATCTGGCGCTTCTCGTCCGCTGTCAACCCCTCGAGCGCCTCGGCGAGCTCGTCGGTGACGCCCGGGAACTTAGCATCGGGGTGCGGATAGTCAGAAGCCCAGATGATGCGGTCGGCCCCGACCAGAGGGGAGCGAGCGGTGACGGCGAGCATCGCCTCATCGGGGTCAAAGCTGATCCAGCACTGACGCCGGAAGTACTCCGAGGGCAGCATCTTGAGCCATGGGACGTCCCAAGGAAACTTCTTCGTGTGGTGGTCGAGTCGCTCGAGCCACGGCACCAGCCAACCGCCATTGGCTTCGAGGAAGATGAGCTTCAGTTCGGGGTAGCGCTCGCACACCCCGCCCGAGGTGAGGAAGCACAGCGAGCTCATCACGTCGAAGGGATTGGAGATGGCCTGGGTGAAGTAGATGTTGTTCATCCGCGCACCAACGGCGGAGTCTTCTCCCTCCGAGCCATAACTCGGAGAGGGTTGGGCGGAAAATGCCCGTGGCAACTCGCCGAGGCGCAGTCCCTGGCACGCACCAGGCAGGTCAGGTGCCAGAAATGGATGAAGGCCAATGGGCAACCCGGTCTCCTGGGCCGCCGTCCAGATCGGGTCGTAGACCGGGTCATTGAACTGCTTCCACTCAACTGCCGGATTGGGCCGCATGAACACCGAAACCATTGCGGGCAGTCCAGCGACGCGGCGCAGCTCTGTCGCCACCGCCTCCACGTCGTCAGGATGGTGCATCGGCGGCAGCGCCCCGGCACCGAAGAGCCGACCCTCGCCACCTTGTACGTGGTCCGAACACCAGTCGTTGTAGGCCCGGGCCTGGGCGAGGCCAAAACGGACATCGGGGTTGCTCTGGAGGCCGAGCAAGGAGGTCGGGTACAGGACAGCGAGTTCGATCCCATCAGTGTCCATGTCGGCCAGGCGAGCTTTAGCGTTCCACGCCGCGGGCCGGACCTCGCTGTACTGGATCTCACCGGCGAGGACCTTGGCAACGTCATCGTCGCTGAAGCCGGCAGTCCCCGAAAGCCCCACGGCCGGCGTACGGCGCCCATCGAACACCTGCCACTCTCGCCCATCCGCGTCGGTCTCGACGTGCCAGATGCGAGCGCGGTACTCGGCTGGCGCGTAGTCGAGCATCTCGGTCGGATGTTCGAGGATATGACCGTCTGAGTCGATGTAGCGCAGCTCTCGATCCTGAATCGTCGTCACGTCCCATCCTCCTGTTTGCAATCATGCTCTGTTCGCAACACGGTGCAGGAGTCCGACCCGGACCCAGCACCGAGTTGCTGGCCACCACTCGGCGCGATCGGTCCCCTCAGGACCAGCCCAGACGGCCCGCGTCACGCGGCATGCATTGCCTCGTACCGTGCACGCCACTCATGCTTCGAGCGGATCGTGGTGTCGACATCGGGAGACTTTGAGCGCAGTGCGCTCACCGAGGCCTCGGTACGCGGCACGTGGGTAAACGGGTCCCAGCCGAAATAACGACACGTGTTCTGCCAGGTGATCTTGTGGATCTCATCGTCCGAGCACCCCGCGCCAGTCAGTTCGTCGTGCACGAACTCTGGTGCGTTTGGAAAGATGGAGTCGGAGTGCGGATAATCGCACTCCCAGGCAATGATGTCGATACCGATATCGTCACGGATCTTGAGCGCCGCGGGGTCAGTCACGTAGCACGCGAGGCTGTGTTCGCGGAAGATGTCGCTCGGCAATTTGTCGCCAAAGTCGTGACCCAGCCACCGTTGGTTCGTGTAGTGGCGATCGCAACGGTTCAGGTAGAACGGAATCCACCCGATGCCCGCCTCGGACCACGCCACCTTGAGGTCAGGGTAATTCTGGAACGCGGGTCCCCAGAGCAGATCCTGGGCAGCCAACGTCGAGACCTGCGTAGCCAGAATGATCAAATTGTCGATCGGCGCGTCGGGAGCGGAATTGATCGCGGCGAATCCCTGCCCGATGTGCAGACACATCACTACCTGCTCATCTGAGCACGCACGCCAGAACGGATCCCAGTAGTCGACGTCGTGATAGCTCGGAAGATTCTGGATATGGGGCAGCTCGGGCATCGTGATGGCATGGCAACCCTTTTTCGCTACCCGCCGCACCTCGTTGGCCAGAGCATCGGGATCCCATACGGGCGGGATAGCGAGGGGGATGAACCGTCCCGGGTACGAAGCAGCCCACTCGTCGATGTGCCAGTCGTTGTACGCCTGGGTCATCACCAACGCCAGGTCCTTGTCATCGCTGCGTTGGAAGAAGCCCCCGCTGAAGCCAACGAAGGAAGGGAAGCACATCGAGGCGAGTATCCCGTTGTGGTTCATATCCCGAACGCGCTCATGGATGTCGTACGCACCGGGGCGCATCTCGGCATAGGTGGTGGGGTTCATGCCCCACTCCTCCTTCGGCCAACCGACGACGGCGTTGAGACTCCCCGACCCACTCTCCGCCCCATGAAATTGCCAGCGCTCAATACCCTCGTCATTAAGCACGCTCTTGGGTGCAAGGCTCTTGTATTTCGCGGGCACGTGCTGGTCGAACATGTCCCGTGGCTCGATCACGTGGTCATCGATACTGACCAGGATCATGTCATCGACGTCCACGGTTCCCTCCCTCCGGAGGCACCGAGCCCCCACCGCGGCGTCATTCTAGAAGCCGGTCGAACAAATAGCCACCGATTCTTCCCCCAGGCCTTGACAACCCGTTGAGAAAGTGTTGCAGTTGTAATACTGATCGAGTGAGCACCCCCGCTGGGTGCGCGCTCAGGCAATGCAAGGGGGGGCTCGTGCAGCATGCTAGGAGTTGTTTCGCGGCCGTGGCGCTGCTCACCGCCGTGGCGCTGGTCTCGGTCGGGCTCAGCGCCAGCGCGGCCGGAGCCAGTACGCCCGGCGTAACGTCCGACACGATCACCCTCGGGCTCATCGCGCCGTTGACCGGCAGCGCGGCGCCGGAGTACACCGGCATCGTCCCGGCTGCCGAAGCGCGCGTCGACGAGCAGAACGCCAAGGGTGGGATCGACGGCCGTAAGATCAAACTGGTCGTCGAAGACGACGCGACTAACCCGTCCAACAATGCCACGGCCAGCTCGGCCCTCATATCGAAGGACGTATTCGGTGTGATCGACGAGAGCCCGGTTGTCTTTGGAGGCTACAAGATCCTCCAGCAGGCGGGCGTGCCGGTCACCGGCGGGGCCTATGACGGCTCGGAGTGGTGGGAGCAGCCCAACACCAACATGTTCAGCACCGGGGGTTCGGACGACCCCAAGGATCCGCAGTACACAACGGATGCTGCGTTCGCGAAGGCCCACGGTGGCACGAAGTGCGGGGCGGTCGGCTACTCGATCTCACCTTCCTCGACGGCGGCCGCCACCGGCTTCGAGCAGTCCTGCAAGGATGAGGGAATGAGCGCCGCCTTCGTCGACACGTCGCTGCCCTTCGGGAGCGTGAATGCCACCACACTGGCCCTCCAGCTCAAGGCGGCCGGGGTCAACGTCTTGGACCTGCCGCTCGACGAGAACACGAACTTCGCCATCATGACCGCCCTCAAGCAGGCCGGTGACAACATGAAGGTCATCCTCAACGCCACCGGCTACGGGCAGGACCTGATCACCGACACTGCAGCCATTTCCGCGGCCCAAGGTGCCTACTTCTCGCCCGCCGGCACACCGGTCGAGCTCAAGACGCCGGCCACCGAGGCCTTTCAGGCGGCGTTGAAGAAATACGCCCACTACACCGGCGTTCCGGACTTCAGCTGGTACGAGGGATGGTCTGGCGCCGACCTCATGCTCACCGGGCTCGAGCTGGCCGGCAAGAACCCCACCCAGAGCGGGTTCATCAGCGCCCTGCACAAGGACACCGCGTACGACATCGGTGGTCTCGAAACCCCGGTCAACCTCACGCTCAAGGAATTCGGTAAAGCGGCCCCTCAGCTCTGCGGGTACATCACCAAGTTCAAGGGCGATGCGTTCGTGGACCCGACCAAGATCTGCGGCACGTTGATCCCCAACTCGGATCAGATGCCCTCCGCGCCGTAACTCGTTCCACCAACAGCCACCGGTGACCAGTAGGTCGCCGGTGGCTGTTGCGCGTGTACGGCTCGGCGAGCTCCTGGTCCAGTGTCCCGCCCCTCGCGAACTGAGTAGGGCGTTCCGTCGCCTTCGACCGGTTGATCAGCAACCGGACCTTGGGTCGCTGGACAACCGGTTGATCAGCACCTAGACCCGCTCGCAATTCACGTAACGCCCCAGTAGCAACCGCTGGTGGAAGGCCGTCCGATCGGCCTTGCTTCAGCTCCCTCCTAAAGACGTACCCAGCTCCGCTCGGTCGCCGACTGATGGGCCGCCTCGATCACGCTATGGACGTGGTACGCCTGGGCAAAGTTGGGGCGGGCCTCGGTACCGGTCCGCACGGCACGCAGCATGTCCTCGAACACGAGCGCCATGGCAAAATGCGGCAGCGGATCACTCACCTCACCGGTGAGGGCGATGCCCTCCCTCTGCTTGAGTCGATCGGGTATCTCGACCAGCTCAAGGCCGGCTGACATGGACTGATCCCTCGAGTAGCGCAACTCGGTCATGTTCGACGGCAGACCCGGTCCTTGCAACAAGAGATGCCCCTTGCTTCCGAAGGCGTCGAGGCTGAAGCCGGTCCCTCCTACCGCCACCCACGACGTGCACAAGGTCCCGATACCACCCCCCCGTAATCGGAAGAGCACACAGGCCGTGTCCTCAATCTGGGGATGAAGTCCGGCGGCGGCGTCGGTGAACTGCCACTCCTTCACGAACTGCGTGTCCTGCGCGATGACCTCCTCGAACTGACCAAACAATCGGTAGACCACATTCAGGGCGTGGGAACCCAAGTTCCGCAACGCACTGCAGCCATTCGTCCGGTCCCAGAACCAGTTGTAGGCAAAGTCCGAACGAGGTGCGTTGAACAGGGGAAGGTGCAGGACGCAGTTCACTGAATACAGCTCGCCGATGCCGTTGTCGTCGATGATCTCCTTCGCCATGACGATCGGCGGGAGGTACTCGGAGTAGGCATCGATCGCAGTGACGTTTGGAGCGGACTCCGCCGCGTCGCGTAGGTCCCGCGCGTGCTCGAGGGTGTCGGCGAATGGGATGCCATGGTAGACATGCTTCCCAGCCTCCAACGCCTCCATACACATCTCGTACCTGAGATTTGGTCTCGTACCGATGTCGACGAGGTCGATGTCGGGATGGCTCACCATCTCTCGATAGTCCCAAAACGCCATTGGAATCTCGTGGGCCCGGGCTGCTGCTTCAGCGGTGGGGCGGTGCGCCGTGCAAACCCCGACGACCTCGACACCACGATTCGCGCGCCAGGCTGGCAGGTGGGCACTCATGCCCCAGTTGGCACTGATCACCCCGACCCGTAACGGTGCGTTGCTCATACCGGCCAGGCGTAGTTCTCATCGGGCCAGGTGACGACACCGCGGGACCGATACGCGGCGATCGTCACCTCGTCGTAGTCGAGCTCTGTCATGATCTCGCGGGTGTGCTGGCCGAGCATGGGCGCCGCACGCTCCTGCTTGCCCGGAGTATCCGAAAAGGTGATGAGGTTCCCGAATTGGCGGACCCGGCCCAGGAGCGGGTGCGCGTACTCGGTGACGAGCCCGAGCCGCTCGAGATCGGCGTCAAAGAGCACGGTCTCCCCGTCCCACGTATCGGTCGAGACCTCTGACGGGACACCGGCTGCATCGAGGATGCGTCGCCAGTTCACCGCCAGGTCAGTGGCGAACACCGCCGCTAGTAGGGAGGTGAGCTCGTCGCGGCGTTCGTCGCGAGCCTCCGGAGTGGCGAAGCGAGGATCGTCGGCCAGTTCGGTCCGGCCGAGCGCGCCACAGAGTGCCATCCAGTGGTCGGTACGCACCGCCGCGAGTTGGAGCCATCCGTCCGCCGTCTCGTAGAGCCGGTACAACGCACCCAGACCGAGCTGTTCAGCATCCAGCACCGGTCGCTGCGAGGGCGTCCCGTCGGGCCCCAACCAGGCGTCGGCGGAGTAGAGCTGCGCGCCGTGGAACAGTGACGCCCACATCCACTGCCCCTCGCCGGTGCGGTTGCGGTGGAACAGGGCGATCAGCAGCGCCAGGACCGAGGGCATGGCCGCGGCGACGTCGCCGTGCCCGTAGCGATACCACAGCGGTGGATTCCCCTCGGCCACCGGGCCTTGCTCCCACTCGATTCCGCTCGCCGCCTGGGCGAGGGGATCGAGACCACCCAACTCCGAAAGCGGCCCTAGCGCGCCGTACATGTAGTTGTTGCAATAGAGAACGTCGGGGTTCACCGCCTTGCAGTGTTGATAACCGATGCCCAGCCGGTCGGCCGTGCCTTTGGTCATGTTGTGATGCACCATGTCGGCGGTCGCCACGAGTCGCAGCCCGAGCTCGAGACCCTCGGGCGTCTTGAGATCGATGGCGATGTCGCGCTTGCCTCGTTGACAGCCCATGAACGAGCCGACGACGTTTCCGCGCATCCCGTCGCCCCGAGTTGGCTCGACCTTGATGACGTCAGCCCCGAGGTCGGCGAGTAGCATCGGTCCGAACGGACCGGCCAGAAACTGGCCGAAGTCGACGACCCGAAGACCCTCGAGCGGTCCTGGCATGTCAGATCACTCCTCTCTCGCGTAGCCCTGCGATCTCTTCGACGTGACGTCCGAGCTCGACGAGGATCTCCTCAGTGTGCGCGCCAGGACGGGACTGTGGCCCGGTGACCTGCCCGGGCGTCCGATCGAGGAAGATGGTCGGCCCGAGCTGGGTCGTCGTGCCTACCTCGGGGTCCTCCACCTCGACAACCGAGCCGGTAGCCCGGAGCTGAGGGTGGGCGAAGCGCTCGTGCGGCGCGACGATGGCTTCAGCCCCGAGTCCGGCCTCGTGGTATTCCTCAATGAGGGTGGTGCGGTCTCGCCGGAGGAACGCTGCCCGCTTGGCGTCCTCGTACTCGGCTCGCTGGGCTGGGTTCATGGCGATCAGTTCGGCCATCGTGTGGTCGGTGATGCCCAGGATCGTCCCCTCGGTACGCGACGGGGTGACGCCTGCGTTCGTCGAGGCATGCACCCACTCGCCCCCCGCACATTCATAGATCGATGCTTGGTGCACCCCGGGCGGATGGGACTTCGCCAGGAGGAACTGGCCGCGATCCGTCCAGTTCCAGATTTGGGTGGTCAGTGACAGCACTCCCTGGAGGAGCGATACCTCCACTCGCTGACCGCGACCGGTGCGCTCGCGCGCATGGAGGGCGGACATGATGCCGATTGGGACCAGGAACGATGCGCCCATGCTCGCCACCGGATTGTGAAGGAACACCGGGCCCGAGCGAAATGCCGTTATCTCCCACTGCTGACCACTACGAGCGTGGACAAGCGCCTCGTAACCCGGACGGTCCTGGTAGCGCGTGCCGGTTGGCCAGGCTGGCACCGAGCAGTACACGAGCCGGGGACATCGAAGCTCCAGGTCCTCGTACGCCAACCCGAGCGACGCCATCGTCCCTGGTGCGAAGGCCTCTACCAGGACGTCGGCCGTATCGCAGAGCTCGAGGAAGATCTCCTTTGCCTCCGTCTCGGACAGATCGAGGGTCAGCGACCGGCGGCTCCGCCCGTAGACGACCGCACTGGGGAGGGCTCGGTCGGACGCGCCACCGGGTGGCTCCACCCTGATGACGTCGGCCCCGTGCTCGGCCAGCTGAAGGACCCCGAGGGGACCGGCAATCCCCCCGCTCAGGTCGAGAATCCTCACCCCTGCCAGTGCTTGCACCATGGTTCATCTCCCCCTCGTCGGCCCCACACCGGTCATCGACAACGGACGGTCGAGACGCGTCATGCTGCGGGCGGCCGTGCCATGGAGCCGAAGGCCCCGAGATACGCGGCTGCCGCCCGAAGCACAAGCGCCTCCTCGTTGGGTCGTCCCGTGATTTGCAGTCCCACCGGGAGCCCGTCGACAAACCCGCACGGGATGCTGACCGCAGGCCACCCGAGCCAGTTGTGCGGGAACGTATTCGCCGTCCAGGTCGGCACGAAGGACCCGTTGGGGTAGTCCCCGCTGGCAGATCCCCAGGCCGCGCTCCACCGCTCGACCTCGAAGGCGACGTGCAGGATGGTCGTGGAGAGGAGAAGGTCGTGATCCGCGAACACCCTGCGTAAACGTTCCCACCACCCGGACCGCGCATCGGCCGCGGCCTGGTACTGGAGATAGGACACGCCCGGTGCGCTCGTCATCATCGTCGGGTGGGGCCACCAGTCGTCGAACACTTCGGACATTGGCTCCACCACGGCGCCGAGCTCGTGCCAGCGGCCGGCGGCGGTTCGAGCCACTTCGAGCACTCGGTCGCTCTCCGGCCCCGAATAGCGGCGGGCGAATCCGAAGTCGTCGGTCCAGGCGGTCCGCAGTCCCTCGATTCCCGATGCGATGTCGACCACGTAGTCGGGTGGCTCATCTTGGAGTGACACGATTGTCGCTCCATCCGGTCCGGCGATCGCTTGGAGCACCACGGCGGCGTCTTCGGCGTCTCGTGTGATCGGACCCACCGTCGTGCTCCACCCCGACGCAGCACGCCCGAGACCTGGCACTCGGCCAAGGGTCGGGTGCAGACCCACGGCACCGCACCACGCAGCCGGCAGGCGCGTGGACCCGCCTCCATCCGTCCCGATCGCGATGGGAAGGACCCCGGCGGCGACGGCCACGGCGCTTCCCGAGCTCGAGGAACCTGGAACTCTGGTCAAATCCCAGGGGTTGCGAGGATGGCACGAAAGGTCTTGCGTGGCGTTGCCCGCCGCGTCGCGCAGGTTTCCCTGACCCATGCCCGGGACGACCGTCGTTCCCATCACCACGGCGCCGGCATCGCGCAGTCGGCGGACTACTACCGCGTCGCCGCGTTACTCGGACTGGTGCCTTCGTCTCGCCAAAGAGGGCATAGAGACCAAGACCGGCCACAGGGACATTGGCCTTGACGCCGACGGGAACCCCGTGCAGCGGTCCAAGGGTGTCGCCCGCTAGCACCGCCCGTTCGGCGATCCTGGCCTGCTCTCGCGCTCCGGGCGCATCAAGCTCCTGAAAGCAGCGAAGCCGGCCCGCCACCTCCTCGGCGCGCCCGAGGAAGTGCTCGGTCACCTCGACCGGGGAGAGCCGCCCAGCGGCCACCAACGCCGCGATACGTCGGCCCGACATCCAGGTCAGCTCCTCGATCGTCGACCCTTCGGACATTTGATACCTACCGATCCGGTGCCCGCGCGTCGAGGTTGGTGGTGACACCGCCGGTCGTCACACCGACCGCCCTCCCCGCTCGAGGTCCAAGGCCAGCATCTCGCACTCCCCCTCCCGAGTCGTCCGGGTCCCAGCAACCTAGCGAAGTCGCCGGCCGGCGCCAAGGCGGATCGCCGCGGGCGCGTCCACTACAGCTGCTTACTGGTTGACCGTGTAGCCGCCGTTGACGGGATAGGTCTGACCCGTGATCCATGACGCCAAAGGGCTGACGAGATACGTCACCAACCCAGCGACGTCGCTGGGACGACCCCGACGACGGACGATATAGCTCCGGAGCTGACGTTGCTCTCGCTCGACGGCCTCAACTGTCTGCTCCTGAGAATCTTCTGACGCGCCAATGCTGCCCAGCGCCACGCAATTCACCGTGACGCCGTGGCGCCCAACCTCGCGGGCGATCGCACGACTGAACCCGGCCGCGCCAGCCTTCGCCGCGGCGTACGCTCCCATGTAGGGCTCTCCCCATCGACCGGCGTCCGAGACGATCGTCACGACCCGGCCGTCCTGGCGCTCGATCATGCCCGGAAGTACGGCGCGCGTGCAGTGCATGACCCCAAAGAGATTCACAGCAAAATAGCGCTCCCAATCGGACGGTTGGCTCTCGGCGAACGGCCCGAAGTTGAATCCCAATGGGCCAGCATTGCCCGCGTTGTTCACAAGGATGTCGGTGGGCCCGATCCGCTCGACGGCGGAGATCACGCCGGCGAAGTCGGTCACATCGAACACTGCGGGCATCGCGCGCCCGCCTGCCGCTTCGATCTCCTCGACCACTGCATCGGCTCGTTGAGGCACGAAATCGTTCACGGCAACCGAGCATCCCGCGCCCGCCAGGCAGTGCGCGATGCCTCGCCCCACGCCTTGACCCGCTCCGGTGACCAAGGCCGAGTGACCTTCGAGATCGATCGTGAACGCCACGGGGAACTCCTCGTCTACCGGTCTTTGTCAGACGCTCCAGAACTGGCACCAGCAAGCGTAGCCTGACCTACGTATAACCGCATGCTAATTTGGCATCGCAGAGACGCACGAACACAGGGCGTCTGGGGGCGGGGGGAACGCGATGGGCGAGGAAATGGTGCGCGGACCGTTGCACGGTATTCGAGTTCTCGACCTCACGCGATTTCCCCCGGGGGCCTTCTGTACTCTGCTCCTTGCCGACCTCGGCTCGGAGGTTTTCCGGCTCGACGCCCTGAACGCCAATCCTGTGGCGCCGGGGATCGGCGTCGGGCTCAGTCGCGGGAAGAGATCAATCGCGCTCGATCAGCGGCACCCCAAGGGCAACGAGGTGCTGCGGCGACTCGCCGGCTGGGTCGATGTCCTGGTCGAGAATTCCCGACCAGGCGACATGGAGCGTCGGGATTCGGGTATCTGCAAGCGGCTGCGGAGTACCCGCGCCTGATCTGGTGCTCCATCACCGGCTTTGGGCAGATGGCCCCTATGCCGCGCGCTCCGGACATGATCTCACCTACACGGCGCACTCCGGGCTGTTGAACGCGATCAACCCGGATCTTCCGTGGTACCCCCAGACCGTGTTGGCCGTCCCACTTGGAGCAATGATGGCGGCAACCGGCGTCGCGGCGGCCTTGCTGGAGCGAGACCGAACCGAAAAAGGTTGTCAGATTGATGTGAGCCTCGCCGAGTCGGCGACATGGCTACTTGCGGGAAGCGACGGGGAGCTCGCCGACTCGGCGTGGGGAATTCCGGCCAGTCCAGATCGACGACTCTACGAGTGCAACGACGGTCGATTCGTGAGCGTGGCGGCAGCCGAGCCGCGAACTTGGGCCGCGCTGTGTGGGGCTGGACGACCTTGTGGCCCAAGGCCCACCGACGCGGGTACCGGTCCCTGAGGTGGCCGAGCGCTTGGCGACGGTGTTCGCCACGCGCCCGGCCGCAGACTGGGTCGACGATCTCGGACCCCTCGGGGCGGCAATAGGCGCTGTCAACCGAGGGTCCGAGGTTGTGCGCGACCCGCAGGTGCAGGCTCGCGCCAGCGTCGTCGAAGTGGACGGAAGGTGGGTCCCGGCAAGCCCGATTCGTGTGCGCGACCTGAACGGACCACGTTCAGCGACGGCAACAGGTGCTCCCCCGGTGGTGGGGAGTGACACGCACGCGGCATTGCAGGCCGTCGGCTACTCGGAGGTGGAGATCGATGACCTCCGAGCCGCCGGTGTGATCGCCAACTGACCAAAGCGGTCGGAGAAACGGCCGACGCAATCTGCACACCCGACGCCGGCTCGGCGAAACACGTCGCTGGTCGACAAATGGGTGGCGGTTTTGTACAGTGTGGCCGACCGATAGAGGGGGTAGACATGACACCGACTGAGCAGCCGCTGCGGTACATCGACTCCGACGGTCACATCCTCGAGCCGCCCACCGGCATGCTGGACTTTGCTCCGGCGGGCTACCAGGATCGAATCTGGCACGTGGAGACCGACGCGGACGGAACTGAGTGGATCGTCTACAACGGTGCAAGGACTCGGGCGGGCGGCCTGGCCGGAACGGCGGGGTTCTCCGACGAGGACGTGGAGCGCGTTCGTAACGGTGAGCTGACGTACACCCAGACGCGCCCCTCGGGGTGGACTGCGGATCTCCGGCTGCGGGACCTCGACACCGACGGGATCGAGTTGTCGGTGTTGTATCCGACATTCA
Organism: uncultured Acidimicrobiaceae bacterium; assembly: GCA_963794215.1. GTDB lineage: Bacteria > Actinomycetota > Acidimicrobiia > Acidimicrobiales > RAAP-2 > DATKRB01. Next base: position 746,374 of record CAWCCQ010000002.1, read on the forward strand.
TGCTCGGACTCCAAAGCGTGCAGGAAATCGACTTCGGACGGGTGCAAGCGCGAGCGTACAACCAGTGGTGCTCGGCCCACTTGGCGGACGGGAAGGGCCGACTGTTCGGTGCCGGCGCCTTGCCCCCGATGCACGAGCCGGGCGACGTGCAGGCCGTTGCCGACGAGATCCGGTATGTCGCGAGTCTTCCGGGCATGGTCTCGGTATTTATGCGCCCCAACCCCGCTGTAGATTGGCGCCAATTCAACGATCCGGTGTACGACCCCATCTGGCGCGCGGCCCAAGAGACCGGCCTACCCATTGCATTTCACCCGTTCCTGGCGCCCGATCTGCCAGGCGCCTGCGAGGGGCTCAAGCTGGCCCGGACGCGTAACGAGGACGGCAGCTACGTCACGCTCGACGAGATGGAACAGGCCCGGATTGCCGCCGGCGGCAACTTCATTCCCAACATCTACTTCACCCAGGCCATCGCCAATCCGGTCGATGTGATGAGCGCCATCTGCTTCATCACGTCTGGCGGCGTCACCGAGCGCTTTCCGGGCGCAAAATTCATGTTCCTCGAGGCGAACGGCGGGTGGTTGGTTCCGTGGCTCGAACGACTCGACCACCACGCCAAGAAGTTCAGCTGGGACGTTCCATGGCTCAAGATGCTGCCCTCGGAATACTTCCGCCGGCAGTGCTGGATCAGCTTCGACCCGGACGAGTCGATGCTGGCATTCACCGCCAACTCGCCGCTGTGTGGCGCCGATCGGATCATCTGGGCCTCTGACTACCCGCACCCCGACGCGAAGTTCCCCGGGGTCACCGAGGAGCTCACTGAAGCCCTCGAAGGCCTCAGCCATGAGCAGAAGGTGGCGATCACCAGCGACAGCGCTCTCGCGCTGTACGGGATCAGCTAGGCGCATCCCCGCCGGGGCGACCAAGCCGAAGCGCTTGCCCGGCGACCTTCCTCGCGGCAGTGGGTCTGGATCAGAGGGTGCCGTGAAGTGTCGCGGGGCGTGACCTGGCTCGCGATGAAGGCACTCTCGACCCACCACTAAACGACCGATCACCGCGGCATGATGCAGTGACGGGGCGCACTCGCTGTCACGAGCGCTCATAGGGCCATGACGTAGGGTTGGCGATGACGTAGGGTCGTGAGGCGAGCCCACCGGACGCCTCTCGCTCGCGTCACCCCCAGCTGAGCGACTTCACCTCGGTGAACTCCTCGAGGCCGACCCGGCCCCATTCGCGTCCGAGCCCGCTCTGCTTGTAGCCGCCAAAGGCCCCTTCTTGGCCGATGCCGGCGGGGGTGGCCCCCCAACCCGGACCCTGGCCGTTGCCCGCCCCGGTGTTGGTGAGCTCACCGCCCACACCCTGGGCGGACATGAGACCGGCGCGGACCCGGCGGGCGACGTTGAAGGCGTGGGCCGTGTTGCCCGACACCACGCCACCACCCAGCCCGTAGATCGAGTCGTTGGCGATGCGGACCGCCTCCTCGTCGTCACCGCTGTAGGGCACGACGGTCATGACCGGGCCGAAGATCTCCTCTTGGGCGATGCGCATGTCGTTGGTGCCGATGAACACCGTTGGCTCGAAGAAGAAGCCCTTGTCGAGGTGCTCGGGTCGCTTGCCCCCGGTCACCAGCTCGGCCCCTTGCTCGAGGCCCGAGGCCACGTAGCCCTCGACCCGCTCGCGCTGGCGCTCTCGGATCAGGGGCCCGAGGTTGGTGGCGGGGTCACGGGTGTCGCCAATGGTGATGCCCCGGGCCGCGTCGAGCACGCCCTCTTTGTAGGCGTCAACGAAGCGCTCGGGGAGCACCAGGCGGGTCTGGATGACACAGCCCTGGCCGCAATGCCCGAGCACCCCGCCGAAACCGATGCTCTTCACGTACTCCTCGCTCACGTCGTCGAGGACGACCTGGGCCGATTTGCCACCGAGCTCGAGGGCCACCTTCTTCACCGTGCCCGAGGCGTTGGCCATGATGTGCCGGCCCGTCGCCGTCGACCCGGTGAAGGTCACCATGTCGACCAGCGGGCTGCCGGTCAGCTCGTCGCCCACCTCGGCCGCCCCGGTGATCACGTTGAGCACGCCGGGGGGCAGCCCCGCTTCCTCGGCCGCCTGGGCGATCAAGAAGGCGTCGAGCGGCGTCCACTGGTGGGGCTTGAGCACCACGGTGCACCCCACGGCCAGGGCCGGGGCGGTCTTGACCACGTTGAGCATGTAGGGGAAGTTGAACGGGGTGATCGCGGCGACCACCCCCACCGGCTCACGGATGATCGCCGAACCGGCCATCGAGGTCGGACCACCCGTGGGTGTCGCCAGCTCCACCCAGTCGAGGTCACTCACGACCTTCTCGGCGTTGGAGCGGAACATCGCCGTCGAGCCACCGGCCTGGACGAAATCGGTGATGAAGCCGACCGAGCCCGTCTCGGCCACGATCAGCTCGCGTAGCTCGGCCGAGCGGCGCTCGAGCACCTCGGCCATGGCCACCAAGATGGCCGCCCGCTCCTTGGGCTTCATCCATGGCCACGGTCCCTCGTCAAAGGCCCGCCGTGCCGCTTCGATGGCGTGGAGGGCGTCCTTGGCCGAGGCTTCGGGAACCTGACCGATCGACTCCTCGGTGGCCGGATCGATGACGTCGAGCACGCTGGTGCTCTCGCCCGCCGTCCACTTTCCGCCGATGAACAGGTCGAACTTCCACGTCGTTGCCATTTGTGGGGCTCCCTTTCAGTGCTGAGGCCAGCGGCCACACAGGAGATTCAGATGATCGCGTTGGACCATTTCTAACGTCGTGACAATCCGCATGCTAATTGTCCGCGGAGCCTCGAACAAGCCAACTGCTGCGACCCGCGGTTCACCACAGGACGGCCTTGCTCATGAGATGACAGTGGGTCCGACCTCATGGGGATCGACCACTTCACTCCTCGAACGGGTGATCCCGGTTGCCCAGCCGCCAACCGGTGAACACGATGCGGACCAGCGGCTCGAGCGCGACATCTATACGGCGACGGGAAGGCCAAAGACGTCGGCGGCATGACCGCCGAGGAGCCGATCGACCGTTGGCGCATCAACCCCGTGCGCTTCGAGCATGCGACGTGCCTCGTCTGGCGTTCCCGTATCGTGCTGCGGGTAGCGCGAGCCCCAGGCCGCCTTGTCGCCAATGCGATCGACCATCCGTGCCACTGGGAGTTCCCAGCTGTCGAAGGAGGTGACGATGCGCTGGCGTTCCCACACCTCTTCTGGCTCGAGGCACACGGGTACACCGCTCATGCCACCGAGCCAGAGATAGGTCTCGCATTTCTCGAGGGCAAGGGGTACCCATGTCGTTCCCGCATGGGCGATGGCGACCGGCAAGTCCGGCAGGTCTTCGAAGAGACCGTGAAAGAACGCCGTGGTCACGAAGAGCTCGGCGTCTTGCATGTAGGCGACCGGCTCGGTGATCGAGTGGTTCACGCCAAGCCGGTCCGACACCCGTTCGGCAAACCCACCACTCGAGATGGCGTCCGCGCCGGTGATGTTCGACGACGGGTGCACGCACGCGACCACCCCCAGTTCGGCACAACGTTCGAAGACCGGGCGGAACGGTCTGTCCTCGATGAAGACAGGGATGGTGCTGGTGTCGACTTCGACCCCTACTGCCTGTTGCGCCATGACCTGGAGCATCTGGGCGCCGATCGAATTGCTGGCGTCCTCGAGGTGGTAAAAGGCCGGGCGCAGCAACGCCGCCCGGAAGCCCAGCGCGTGGACACGGCTCAGCTCCTCCATCGCCGCGGCAGGGTCCTGGAGCGGGAGCGCGGCGACCGGGTGGAGCCGGCCGTTCCGCCGCCTGTGCGAAGTCGCGGATCCAGTCGTTGTACGCGCGACACAGACACCACCGCCGCGTCCCGATCGACGATCTGGGGAAGGTACTCGTTGAGCAGCGTGGGATAGACGACCGCCCGGTCCACGCCCATGCGGTCCATGTCGGCGAGACGAGTCGCCGGGTCCCACGCCCCGGGGTTCAGCTCATGGGCGACGTTGGGATCGAGCGCACCGATGTCGTCGACGGTCATGCCCGGGCGCCAGATCGCCTGTCGGACAATCCGGCTCCGGTTGAGCCCCTTGGCTGGTCGGCCATTGAGTGTCGTGGTGACCGTGCCATCCTCGGCGACTCGAGACGAGAAGGCCTGGCGCACCGCCTCGCGGTCGGCCGCCGGAACATACTCGTCCCACAGCGCTGCGGGCTCGTAGACGTGACTGTCGACGTCGACCACCTCGGCCATCAGTACGCACCCTGCTGGGGACCACCACCGGCCGTTTGCACTGCCGAAAGGCTGGCAAGATCGAAGCCCATCTCGCGAAGCTTCTCGGCGTTCTCGCGGGGATGGGCGACCAGGTCCGCCCACTCGTCGAGCTCGGGCCCCTGGGGGAACCAGTCCGGTCGCTCGATGGGCGGTGCCTCGTCGGTCACGAAGAGCTTTGGCTCGATCCCATACCATCCAGCGGCGTTGGCGCCGAGGAGCTTGTGCTGCACCCCTTCGGGGACGCCGGCGTCGGTCATGTTGCGCATAGCGCTCCAGACGTCGGCACCGTCGTGATGGTATGCGTCCGAAGCCCAGATACCGATGTTCTCGTAATCCCGCCACTGACGGAAGACGCCGACCTCGTCGGACTCGAAAGAGATGACCGACTGCTCCATGAACGCTTCTGAGGGAAGCCGATCTCCATGGTTCCCACGCTCGCTGCGGTAGAGCTTCCACAGTCGGTCACAAGTGCTCAGGAAGTAGGGCAGCCACTCCGCGTTCGACTCGAACACTGCCATCTTCAGCCTGCTGTAACGGTCCAAGAAGCCCGAGAGGAGGACCTGGGCCAGCCAAACCTGCATCTCGTGGATAAAGGAGAACGTCTGCGAATCGACGCCGGCCCGGGTGAACAGGTCCCCCGGCGAGGCCAAGTAATCCGGACCCAGCGGATGTGGCTGCCCCGGGGCGGGGAAGGTGTGCATCCCGAGCACCATCCCGGTCTCCTCGAACGCTCGGAAGACCTCGTCGTAGTCCCCTCCCCCGCGCATCATCGCCTGGCGGATCTCGTTTGGGTACTTGGCTTGGGCGTCGATCGGCCGGATGAGCCCCACCGGATGGCCGAGGTCCTTGGCACGGAAGATCTCCTTGGCCGTGCGCAGCGGGTCCTGGACGGGCAGCAGGGCAGCCCCGTAGAGGCGCTCGGGCACCTCGCCGCACCAGTCGACTAGGAAGTCGTTGTAGGCCTGGCAAAAGGCGTCGACGCCCTCGGCGTTCTCGGCAAAGGGCAGGTACATGATCACCATCGTCGGGATCACGAGCACCTGATCGATCCCCATGAGATCCATTTCCCTGATCCGCGCGTGAGGGTCGATCGCCCCGTCGTGGTGCACGTAGGCCCGCTGCTCCTCGGAGAGCGGCACCATCGACTGGAGTTTGCGCATGATCTTCTTGTTCATCTGGGGGCCCGCGATGCAGATCGGGTTGTACGACGGGGCGAAGTGGCCGTTCCCCCCTCCCATGACCGGCTGGGTGCCGTTGAGCCACGCCTCGTCATTGCCGCGCCAGTAGGTGTTGCGCACCAACTCCTTCTTCGATTCGGGCACGTAGTCCCAGATCTGCATCGGATCGTTGATGTGCGCGTCACAATCGAACACCGAGAACGACTTGGTCAGTCGGTCCATGGGCCCTCCCCTCAACACGACGGTTCCCCCGCCCTGGCGAATACGGTAACGGTACCACCGCTCCGGCGCACCCGACAGGGAGAGCTCCTCTCGCTGTGACGCCGTCGCAGTGGTCGTGACGCCGGACAGCTCCCGCCCTTGTCCCCCGCCCGAGCCGTTCCGGGGCCAGCGCGGCCCGACCTCGTGATCAACGCGAAACGGACGCTCGACGGCAACACAACCGTGACGCCGAACGATCGGCCCGGCCGAAATACACGTGGGTAGTCCACGGGGAACCTTCTCCTGGACGTGAGGACCTGGGCGAGTTTGGCGTGCGCAGTGGCCCGGTCAATGCGCGGAGCGGCGGCCTGGTCCTTGACGTGCTACACCGGCGGCCATGGCTACGAACTTGCGGGTTGGGATCATCGGCGTTGGCTGGGGGGCGTTGGTCCACGGCCCCGCGTACGGGCTCGTGGACGGGTATGAGCTCGTCGCCCTATGCGGGCGCCGACCCGAACCCCTCGCAGCGGCCTCGGAGCGACTCGGGATCACCGATACCGCCAACGACTGGCGCTCGTTCGTAGAGCGCGACGATCTGGACCTCGTGTCGGTGGTGCTGCCGGTCAACATGCACCGTCCCGTGCTCCTTGCGGCGCTGGAGGCCGGCAAGCACGTCTTGTGTGAGAAGCCGCTGTGTCTGACCGGCGACGACGGACGCGAGATGGTCCGCGCCGCCGAGAACACGGACCTCCAGACTGCCGTGTGCTTCCAGAACCGCTGGGGGCCCGAGCGGCTCGCACTCTGGGAGCTGGTCGCCGCGGGTGGCCTGGGCCGCCCCTACTTCGCCCAGTCGAGCCAGACTGCCCCCTACTGGCACCCCTCGCGGCCGTTGCAGTCCGAGTGGATGTACCGGCTGGATGAAGGAGGCGGCTACCTCAGCGGGATGGCGTCCCACGAGATCGACTATCTGCAGACCCTTTTCGGGCGGGTCGTCGCCGTCACTGCCGATGTCCGCTCCACAATCCCCGAACGCGCGCGCGAGGACGGTTCGCTGCTCGAGGTTGACGCGGACGACAGCTCCGCCCTGGTCATGCGTATGGCGTCGGGCGCGCTCGTCGTGCTGTCGACCTCTGTGGTCGGCCTCCAGGCCGGCGCCAACTTCTTTACGGTGCTGGGAAGCGAGGGCACCCTCGAGCAAGCTCGCGTCGGCACCGAAGGAGCCTCGGTGCTCCACCTCTCCGGCGAGCAAGGGCCTGAACCGGTGCCCCACAGCGACCGGATGCCGCGCAGCGGGCGGCCCGTTCCGGCTCGGCGCTCGGGCGGCGCCATCCGTTCGTTGTCCCTGATGCTCGAGGACTGGTTGCCGGCCTTTGACGGTGCGGCAACACGTGTCCCCACCGTGCGGGACGCGTGGCGAGTGGAGGCCGTCATCGACGCTGCGAGAGCGTCGTCGGCCGGTGCGGGTTGGGTCGAAGTACCCTCCGAGCCCTGAACCCGCAGGCGCGCAGTACGCATCCCCCGAGTCAGCCCTCCGCCGCTACGCGCCCTTGGCGAGGTCACCGACACCTGACTCGTCGACGAAGTCGAGTTCGGGCACCGGCGCCTCGAGGCCGGGGGGTGCAAGGCGGTCACCCAGAGGCGTGACGATCTGGTACGACGACGGCTGCCTACTGCCGACGGATTCTGGCCCATGACCAAGCCGCCACCCAGGGGAGGGAAGGTACTCCGACTGCAGGGCGGCCAAGGTGATCAGCGCGAAAACGATACCTGTCCGCTCGGCCAAGCCACGATAGGCGAGGGGGCTGATCTTGAATCCGACCAGCGCAACGACTTGGGCCGGCCCGAGAATTTGCAGCCATGTCGACTGGCGTGGCCCAACGGCGCGGCCCGTAACGTCAGAGCCGAGTAGCACCGCAGCGAAGGGCAGAGTGAGAAAAATGATCCACGTGCCGGCCGCGTGCACCGCGCCGTCAGGGGTTTCGGCGACCCCGAGCCGGTCAGTGTTGTAGGCGGCGTCCAAGAACAATCCGCCCGCGGTGCCGACGAGCAGCACAATTCCGACTCCCCGCCACGGGGGAAGCTCGCACCGATGACGAAGACTGGCGGCGGTCGCCAACACACCCACACCGAGCGTGCCAAAGGCTGCCCGCATCAGCCAGCCATAGCTCCCGAGCGAGTACTCGCTCATCGTGTGCTCGGCTGGATTCAAGTCCCGGCGCAGACCATGCAGCGCCACCACCGCCGCGATGAACAACCCGAGTCCCGCCACGCTCGCCAGCTCGAGGGCGCAAAACCACCGGCCCTCCTTTGAAGGGTGGTCTACTCGGTCCCCGAGGGAGTCAGGCGCCTCGACTTGGCGGGTCACCTCCGACGTCCCGCCAGAAGCGGCCGTCGGGGCGGGCAGGCTGGGCTGGCCATCGCGGGGTGACTCCCCCAGCGCGCAGTCGACCTCAATGGCGTCTTGGTCGCCCACCAGGTCTGGTCGCACCTGGTCCGGTCGTCCCCGAGCGTTGCTGCGCGCGTTCATGGTTCGTGCTGCTTTTGTCCTCGTGGAGTTTCCTCACTCAACCAACGGGGGAACAAGCGTGACCGACAACGCTGCCACGGATCGCGGCTCGCCCGGATCCGCTCAGCCACGCGAACCGTACCCGTCTGCGCGCGCCCACTAAACGTCCACGGGGCCGCGTCCCGTCGCTGGGCCTGTTCCGTCTACCCACCAGTCCGTGAGAGCCGCACTTGACCTGAGTAGACAGGTCTGTATGATCCAGGGGACCGACCCCTTCTAGTCGATGGAGGCCAACCATGGCAGTCCGAGAGCATGATCTCGAGGCCCAGGTCCCGCGTGCCCTGGTGACTGGGGCGACGTCAGGCATCGGCCAGGCCGTGGCGCAGTCGCTGGCTCGTGACGGTTTCTACGTCGTCGTCCACGGCCGTGACGCGTCGCGCGGTGCAGCCATCGTCACGCAACTCGAGTCGGCGGGCGGGCACGGGCGGTTCGTCGCGGCTGACCTCGGCGAGCTGGCAGAGCTCCAGCGCCTGGTCCACGAGGTCGGCGACCTCGATGTGCTGGTGAACAACGGCGGCCGTTCGTGGTTCGGACCCACGCCGGAACTGGACGTCGACGAGTTCGACGCTCTCTTTGCCACCAACGTCCGCGCCCCCTATTACCTCGTAGCGGCCATCGCACCGCTGATGGCCACGCGAGGCTCTGGGAGCATCATCAATCTCGGAAGCATGGCCGGGCAGGTGGGCTTGGCCGGGGCGCGGCCTACAGCGCGACCAAGGCGGCGTTGGCGGCCATGACCCGGGCATGGGCCGCCGAGTTCAGTCCGAGCGGAGTCCGGGTGAACACGGTCGCCCCCGGTCCGGTGCTCACTGCCGGGGCGGCCCCAGAACGCATCGAGGCACTCGGGGCAACCACGCTGTTCACTCGGGCGGCCCAGCCCGCCGAGATCGCCGAGGTGATCTCGTTTCTTGCCTCACCGCGCGCCAGCTACGTGACCGGCACGGTGTTCGCCGTCGATGGCGGACGTACCGCCATCTGATCTGGGCCGCGCCACGATCCCAGGGTTGGGTCGTCCCTACGTCCGCCAGCGCGCAGCCAACCCAAGAGGTACTCCCAGCAAGCCAGAGAAGAAGACCGCCGTGCCCGCTGGTGCGCCCACGTCCCGCCTGCCCTCAGGACCACCGCAGGTCGTCGTCCCGAGGCTCGGGAAAATCCCACCCGCCGCCGCGCTGTACGTGCTGTCGGTCGCCGACCCCTGCTCACCATGGATGACCGAGGGTACGCTAGACAGGTCTGTGCAAGAAGAGAGGGCCGATGGCAGCCAAGACTCTGACAACAGCCCCGACAAAGACCTCGGCGCGTCAGCGCCTTTTAGCCGCCGCGAACGAACTGTTCTACGAGGAAGGCGTCCAGACGGTCGGCGTCGACCGCGTCATCGAGCATGCCGGCGTCGCGAAAGCCTCGCTGTACAACACCTTCGGCAGCAAAGAGGAGCTGGTTCCGCGTACCTCGAGGACCGGCACACCGCAACGGCCGACCGGATCACTCACGTCCTCGAACGCTACGGGACCCCTCGAGAGCGCTTGCTGGGTGTCTTCGATGCTCAGACCGAGTTGTTCAGCGACCACGGCTTTCATGGCTGTGCGTTCGTCCACGCGAGCGCCGAAGCCAGACCCGGCAGTTCTGTCGAGCGGGCCGCCGACGAGTACCGAGCGTGGGTCCGTTCCCTCTTCACCGATCTCGCCGAGCAGGCAGGCGCCGCCGATCCCAAGACCCTTGGGCGCCAACTACATCTGCTTTACGACGGTGCCGGGCTGTCGGCTCGCATGGACCGCGACCCTTCAGCAGCAGCTACCGCCCGGCACGCCGCTACGGCGCTCCTCGACGCGGCAATCCCCACGAGCGCCCGCGCGAACCTCCCGAAACGCCGGCCCCAGACCCGCCAAGCGCGCCAAGTCCTGAGTGGCGCCACGGGTCTGCCGGGGGGAGTGGTCCTCCAAGATCGGCGAGCCGTTCACCCTCGTGACCAAGGGGCCATGAGCCACCTAACGTCGGTGAGGCGCACCGATGCACCAGGGCTCATCGCGTACGGCCCCCGCTCTTCGAACGAGTCCTCGCTGATCACGAGGTGAGTCGGTTTCCACCACAGGAGGTCATCTATGGAAGTATCGGTCGGACCACCCACGGTCACCATTCACTTCGACGACGAAGTGGCGGTGTGCGAGCCGTCGGCCGAGATGTCAAGCACTCGGGAACAAGGATTTTTCGCCGCGGACACCCGCCTGGTCTCGGGCTACCGGTTGAAAATCTGCGGCGAGCGCCCGGTGCTCATCAACTCCGCTGCAGTGCGTCACCACTCGGCCCGATTCGAATTCACGAACCCTTCTCTCATCGACGCCACCGGTGAGCCGTTGGGCGAGCGCAGTCTTCACCTTCGCCTCGACCGCACGATCGGACCAGGCGTCCATGAGGACTATGACCTCACCAGCTATGCCCGCCACCCGGTCGTGATTGAGCTTGAGGTAAGTATCGAGGCTGACTTCGCCGATCTGTTCGACGTGAAGAACCACCGCCACATCCATCGTGGAGCGTTGTCCAGCACCTGGGACAAATCGGCCGGACGTCTGGACACCATCTACGAAAACGGCGAGTTCCGTCGATCGATCGCCCTCGAGGTGGAACGGTCGGGTTCGGCTCCGGGCTTCGCCAACGGCGGATTTATGTTCCGCGTCGAGCTCGACCCTGGCGAAGATTGGCACACCTGCCTGCACTGGACTCCGGGGATCGAGGGGCGCGCTCGTTCGAGGAACACCCGGCCGTGCAATCAGCTATTGGACGGCGACGGCGAGCATGATGACGCGCGCCGGCTGTGGATCGCCTCGGCGAGCCGCTTCTCGTCCAACGACCCCTTGGTGAACCGCACCATCGACCAGGCCGTCGATGACCTCTCTGGGATGCGGATCCAGCGGCACGACGAGCTCGCGGGTGGCGGCGGGATGGCGAGCGACCCCGAGGCGTGGGTGCCCGCGGCCGGCATCCCGTGGTTCGTCAGCCTCTTTGGTCGCGACGCCCTCACCGTCTCCTACCAGACGCTGGCATTGTCGCCACGCTTCGCGTTGGGCAGCCTACGCGCGCTCGGGGCGCTGCAGGCCGACAGCTATGACGATCGAAGGGACATGCAGCCGGGCAAGATCGAGCACGAGGTGCGCCATGGAGAACTGGCCGCCCTCCACCTCATCCCTCACACCCCCTACTACGGGACCCATGAGGCCACGACCCTCTACATCCTGGTAGCCGCCGAGGCCTGGCGGTGGCACGCCGATCGCGATGCGCTCGATCAGGTCCGTCCATTTGTGGAGCGTGCGCTGTCGTGGATCGACACCGATGGCGATATCGATGGCGACGGACTCCAGGAGTACTCGACCCGAGCCTCCCAGGGCGGGTACTACAACCAGGGCTGGAAGGACTCGGGCGATGCCATCGTGGGAGCCGACGGCAAGATCTCCAAACTGCCCATCGCCCTCTGCGAGCACCAGGGTCTGGTCGTCGCCGCCAAGCGATCTTGGGCTTCGGTGCTTGACGATGTCTACGCCGACCACTCCACTGCCACGCGGCTGCGGGGCGAGGCCGACCGCCTGGCCGACGAGCTCGAGAACAGGTTCTGGTGGGAAGCAGAGGGCACCTACTACCTCGGACTGGATGGGGACAAGCAGCCAATCGCCTCAGTGGCCTCGAACCCCGGATACCTGCTGTGGCTGGGCGTCGTCCCCCCGGATCGGGGCCAGAGAGTGGCCCGTCGGCTCCTCGCCGCCGACATGTGGAGCGGCTGGGGCATTCGTACCCTCTCTGCTGGACACGCCAGCTACAACCCATTCTCCTATCAGCGCGGCTCGGTGTGGCCACACGACAACACCTTCGCCGCCGCCGGGTTCCGCTCCTACGGGATCGATGAGGGTGTCCATCTGGTCGCACGGGGCCTCTTCGATGCCGCAGCCCATTTCGCCAGCCACCGTCTCCCCGAGCTTTTCGCCGGCCTCGAGCGAGACCCCGGATCGTTTCCGGTTCAGTACTTGGGAGCCAATGTGCCGCAGGCGTGGGCGGCGGGAGCCGTGACCCACCTGCTGGCCACGCTCATGGGACTCGAGGCGGACAGCGCCGGCGCGCCGACTGCACGTTCGGCCTGCCTTGCCAGACTGGCTTCCCGAAGTATCAGTACGAAACCTCACCGTGGGCAAAGCAAAGGTGGACTTACGGATCCTTCGACATTCGTCAGGGCGCCATGAGCTCGATCTCCAGCAAATCCGCGACGCCCCCCTCGAGGTCGACATCGAGGCGTAGCGCCTGTTGCCGCGTCCCCCAGCCATCGTCTCAACGATCGCCACTTCTTGCTCGTCTCGGCCCAGCTTCACGCGATCCGGTCTGGGGGCCAGGCGGTGCGGGCTCCGGATCGATGGGCGCAGGGTCGGGAACCGGCGGGATCACACCCGGTGAGGTTGGAATCTCGAACTGGGGCGCTGCAGCTGCGTCATCCACGGGTCGGACGGCATGCACATGGGGTTCCAACGGCTCGGGAACTGAACCCTTGGTGAAGTGGCCCGTGACGAGGTTTTCGGCTAACTCCCCATTTGTCTCTTGGTAGATGATGTGCGCGCCCCGCGTTGACCCATGACCATGTCGTCCCTTCCCTCCGGCGTCGGCACGGCGCAACGCCCTATTTCTTCACTGCGTCCTTCACCTTTTCACCAGCCTGCTTGAGGTTCCCTGACACCTTGTCACCCTTGCCCTCGACCTCGAGCCCTGGGTTGCCGACTGCCTTGCCGACTTCTTCTTTCACATGACCCTTAGTCGCTTGGGTCTTGTCCTTGGCCTTGTCAATCGCACTCATCGGTAGCCTCCCGTCGTCCTCTAGAGCTGTACCCGCGTTCTCGGTACCAAAACGAGGGCGCTCGGGCCGGACCGCATCGGTCAGTCGAGGGGCCGCTGCACATCTGAGTGGCTCGAGGCTTCGGGCGGCGTCCGCAACCCACGCGCCTCGTCGCATTCGCTCCCCCCGGCGCCGCGGTCTACCGGGCCGTTCTCGATGCCGACGCGGTCGCGGCGTGAAGGGTACCGAACGGCATGAGCAGTGCGAGTTCGACGGCCGCGAGGGCGGGTCGTCTCGCGTCTCGCTCACCTACGACGAGCCGACGGCAATCGGTACGTCCTTTGATCAATCGACACGTTCCGCGGCACGTTCGTCGACCTCATCCCCGACCAGCGGGTGATCAGGTCCTCGAGTTCGAAACCACAGATGCCGAGCTACGTGGGGCAAAAACAATCACCACGACGCTTGTCGACGCCGACGGCGGCGCCGAGGTGACGGTCGCACATGAAGGGATGCCCGCGGAGTGGCCCCTGAGGACAACGAGTTCGGGACCCGCATGGCACTCGACACCCTTGCCGCACTCGTTGATCGCTGTGGTGCGCCAGTCGCTCGGAGGAAATCGCGTCCTCGGTCGTCGACGATTTCGAGCCGACCTCGGCTGGTTTCGACGCCCATCGAGCCGATCCTCTGGCCGAACAGGCACTCTCCAGTGGCGACTTCGCCGCGCTGGCCCGAACCGTGGCCGACTTCGTCCCCCGCGGGGCGCCTCGTCCTGCACTCGGAGGGAGGCTACGACCTGGGGGCGCTCCGCTCGTCGGTGGCGGTCACTCGATCTTCAGCGCTTGACGGCAGTTGTCGGTCAGGATCATCCTCTGCTCGCTCAGGGGCACGCCCATGAGGTTCTTTTCGATGTTCTTCACCGAATTTGGCCAGTCCGCTCCGGCATGGGGGAAGTCCGAGGACCAGATGAACTTGTCTTCGAGGCCCAGACGGTTCTCGACGGCAACGCGGTCGACCTGGAACGTGTTCCAGCACTGGCGACGGTAGTAATCGCTCGGGAGCATCGAGAGCCCGGTTTCAGAGTAGAAGCGATGACGAAGAAAGTTGTCGTCGCTCTGCTCGAGGAAGAACGGGACCCAACCACAACCCGTCTCGGTGCCCACGAGGTGAAGATCCGGGCAACGCTCGAGCACTCCTCCGATGATCATGTAGGAGAGGGCGGGGACAAAGGCGGATCCGAGACGTTCCAGTTGAAGATGACCCAGGGTCAGCGCTTCCTTGTACTTACCGCCGTGTTCGGCGAACCATTGCATGCCGGCCCCCATCCCTGCCGCCCCGATCGTACGATGGATGATGATCGGCATCCCGAGAGCCTCGGCCTCGTACCAGAACGCGTCGTCCGTCGGCGTTGGCCACTGCTCACCGCTCGGCCAGTTGCGCAGCACCACCCCACGAATGCCCGCCAGGTCGCGGACGCGGCGTAGTTCAGCGATCGCGCTGTCCACCCCAGTTGAAGGGACTTGTGCCATACCGAGCAATCGATCGGCGTCCACCGAACAGAACTCTGACATCCAGTCGTTGTAGATCCTGACACAGAGGTTCTGCATCTCCGCATCCGCTCCCGCGAAGAGGCCGAAATCCTGCCGGTTCGGATGGATGATTGCCGCATAGACGTAGTCGATGTCCATATCGTCCAGGCGCGCCTTGGGATCCCACGCGCTCGGGCGGATCTCCCCGAAGGCGTACGGACCGAAGTGCCAGTCGAGCTCACTCACGCCAGCAACAGCGGTGCGCATATCCGTCCCTACGGTGGTGGAACCGTCCGCCGACTCGTAGTAATCCTTGCCGTCCTCTCCGGTGACTGTCCGCGGGACTCGATCCTTGTACTTGCTCGGAAGCCTTTCGATCCAGAAGTTTTGCGGCTCGTGGATGTGCTGGTCCCCGTCGTAGACGTATCCCCATCGCGCCCGTGCAAAATCCGTGCTCATGGCTCCACCCCCTATCGCCCGAGACCAGTGCGATCACGGCCCCGTGGGCTGGGTCGTTACCGGCCCGAACCTGACTGTACTCGTCTCGGACCACGCATTCGAGGCCCACCAAAGCGAGGCCACCCGTGCGCGCTCTGGCTGCTCTTTGGCTACTGTGCGCTGCTTGGCTCTGGGAGGGAGAGAGCAGACTGGATCGCCCCGCGCACCTCGCCACGTGGCGCTCTTCGATCAGTCACGCGGAGCGTTGCGGTGGGAGCGGCGTCGAGCACTCGACGGTCACATTACCCGGCTTCCGCGCAAGGCGGCGCCCTGACGGGAGCACGTCGCCGCAGTGATGAATGGTGACGGGGACAACCGGCACGCCGGCGTGGATCGCCGACACAAAGCCCTCCCTCTTGAACGGGAGGAGCTCGCCCACGCGCGCAATGGGGCCTTGGCAAAACACCCCGATCTCATCCCTCCCGATAGACCCTGGTTGCTCCATCCAGGCATCCATCTGCGGTCGGGCCACGTCTGGACGACGCCGCTCGATCGGGACCGTCCCCGAGGGCCCGCCTCGCACCCGCGAGGAGCGGGGCCCGAAAGCGCTCGGGGGCGAGGAAGGGCGAGCCCGACCAGGCCAGGAGCATCGCCGAGACGTCGATCATGCTCGAGTGTTTGGGAACGAAGATGCACGGGCGCGCCAGCGTTACCCGTTGGGGGTTGTCCACCTCGAACTCCAGACCGCAACGCGCGGCCACGACACATACGCCGGAACGAGCCCTGCGCCAGCGTGATCGCTCCCAGCCGAACCGACGGTGCCCCGACCGTCATACGGTCGATGACAATGGTCGAAACCGATCCGACGTTGCTAGCGTTTCTGGATGTGGCTGCGACCGCGTCCCTCACGGCGTCCGACCTCGAACGCTATCGAAGAGAGCTGACCGGCTATTGCTACCGGATGCTCGGTTCGGGCTTTGAGGCTGAGGATGCGGTGCAGGAAACCATGATCAAGGCTCTGCGGGGCTCGAGCGGCTTCGAGGGCCGCTCCAGCGTCCGGTCGTGGCTGTATCGGATCGCCTCCAACGTCTGCATCGACATGAGCCGTCAGGTTCAGCGTCGGGCTCGACCGATGGAGATGGGCCCGGCGTCGCCTCCCGACGACGCGTTGCTGGGCCCGTTCCATGGCGAGGCAACATGGGTGACACCGTTACCGGAGGCCAACTTCGGCACCGATCCAGCCGAGATGGTCGAGCGCCGGGATTCGATCCGCCTGGCCTTCATCACCGCTCTCCAACACCTGCCGGCACGCCAGCGCGCCGCCCTGATCCTCTGCGAGGTGCTGCGCTGGCCGGCGGCCGAGGCTGCAGACCTACTGGGCACCAGCTCGGCGTCGGTCAACAGCGCGCTCCAGCGGGCCCGATCCACGCTCGCCACCCTCCCCGACAGTGGTCGGCCGCGGCCTTTGGACCTCGAAGACACCCAGCTGCTGGATCGCTACGTCGACGCCTTCGAGCGCTACGACATGGACGCACTCGTGACACTTCTGCACGACGATGCGGTGCAGTCCATGCCCCCATTCGCCATGTGGCTGCAAGGGGCGACCGATATCACCGCCTTCATGCTGCAGCCCG
Source organism: uncultured Acidimicrobiaceae bacterium (assembly GCA_963794215.1). Classification (GTDB taxonomy): domain Bacteria; phylum Actinomycetota; class Acidimicrobiia; order Acidimicrobiales; family RAAP-2; genus DATKRB01. The sequence continues at coordinate 762,989 of CAWCCQ010000002.1, forward strand.
GACCGCGCGCGTGTGAGGGTTCTCGGCTCGTGCCCCTCAGGGCCAACGGTTGTCCGGCGTTCGGGCAGTACAAACCGGACCCTGCGGGCGGATGGCAGCCCTGGGCCATTCAGGTGCTCGAGATCTCAGGCGGAAAGATCGCCGAGCTCGCGTTCTTCCTCCACCCTTTGGACCCCCTCCGCCTATTCCCCTCTTTCGGTCTTCCCCTGCACCTCGACCAGTAGACCAGCCAGGTCCAGGAGATCGGCCAGTTCCGGGGCCAGGTACTCGATGGCGAGGTAACCGCCCACCCGCTTCGCGTCGAGCATCCAGTGGGCCACCTCGTCGACGGCGGTCAGGTCGGGAACGCCGGGGCCCTCGAGGAGCAGCGAGCGGCCTCGGGCCGAATCGTCGCTGTCTCGTATCGTCGCCCGGCACCACGGTGTCATCACCGTGTGGACGGAGGCCCCGGCCCAGCCTCATCGCTCGGCGACTGCGAGGACGATGTGCGCGACCTAGGCCCTTGGACCACAGACGACGAGCCTTCTTCCTTGGTCAAGCCCGGCGAGCAGCTGCCAAGAGAACACGTCCTGGTTCCCTGGGCTCGGTGCCGCGCTGGCTCAATGGCCGAGGCGATCCGTATCGGTTCACACCGCCCGCCGAGGAGAACGACACGACTCAATGTGTCTCCTCGCCGAGTAGCCGCCGTTTCTCGCCACCTGGGCCGACCATGACCGAAACCCGAGCGGCCACAGCGTCGGACCTTGGCGTGCGCTGGTGCGCGGGTCCAGGACCCGAGTGGCCAGTGACCTTCGGCCCTGGTGGGTGGTTCGTGTTGTCCACACACTTGAGAAAGGCAACGGACAGGAGGAGCGACATGAAGGCACTCGTCTATGACGGGCCCGGTGCGAAGACTTGGAAGGATGTGGCCGACCCCATCATCGAGGACAACGGCGACGCCATTATTCGAGTCGACGCCACCACCATTTGCGGCTCGGATCTGCACATCTTGACAGGTGATGTCCCCGAGACCACGCCGGGGCGAATCCTGGGCCACGAGGCAGTCGGCACCGTGGTCGAGGTCGGATCCGAGGTCAAGACCCTGACCGTGGGTGACCGGGTGCTCGTGTCGTGCATTTCGGCTTGTGGGCGTTGCCGCTTCTGTCGTGAAGGACGCTTTGGCCAGTGCCTCGGAGGAGGCGGCTGGATCCTCGGCCACCTCATCGACGGGACGCAAGCGGAGATGGTCCGCGTGCCCTTTGCCGACACCTCGACGTACCGGGTGCCCGCCGGCGCCCATGACGAGGAGATCCTCATGCTGGCCGACATCCTCCCCACCGCCTACGAGGTCGGAGTGCTCAACGGTGGGGTCCAACCCGGCGACACCGTCGCCATCGTGGGAGCGGGGCCCATCGGGCTCTCGGCCATCCTGGGCGCCAAGCTGTTCTCCCCGGCCCACATCGTGGCGATCGATTTGGCCGACGCACGCCTCGATGCAGCCAAGCGCTTCGGTGCCGACGTCACGGTCAACAACGGCCGCGAGGACGCCGTGGCCATCGTCGGGGCGATAACCAATGGACTCGGCGCGGACGTGGCGATTGAGGCCGTGGGGGTTCCCCAGAGTTTCGAGCTGTGCACCGAGCTGGTGCGTCCTGGGGGGCATGTGGCCAACATCGGTGTCCACGGCCATGCTGCAGCGCTCCACCTCGAAAAACTGTGGATTCGAGACGTCACGATCACAACGGGGCTCGTCGACACCTACTCGACACCGAGACTTCTCCCGTTGGTGGTGTCACGTCAGCTAACCGCTGGGCAGTTCATCAGTGACCGGTTCGCGCTCGACCAGATGCTCGACGCCTATGACGTGTTCGCCCGGGCGTCGGAGACCGGGGCACTCAAGATGCTCTTGACCCGCTGATCGGGGACGGCGCCAAACAACGCGCCGCTGGGCGCCGCCCCGATCAGCGGCGCGTTGACGGGGGCGCCGCACCCGGCAATCCTCAGTAGGCGGTGATCTCGAGGTCCTCGGTGAAATGGATGAATGGTGAGCCAGGGAGGTACTCGGTGGGCACCGCTGCGAGGTTCTCGTAACGAGCGACGTCGAACACGTTGGACGAAGTGATGGCCTCTTGGACCGCGATGCCGCACAGCGTCAAATCTTCGGCGCCGTCGAACACGTCGGTGGCGGGCACCCGAACGAGTCGAAGCTCGTCGACCCGTTCACGTCGCACCCGCCCGACGAGGCAGTACTCGCAACCGGCCCCGCTGGCGCCGACCCGGCGGCCCACGGTCGCGTGGTGACGACCGTCATCGATGACGTAGACCGCCTCCTCGCCCGATCCAATGCAGTCGCGGAGGCGGTCGTGGCGCTCGTGGGCAGGCAGGAGGTGCCACTGGATATGGCGCTTCTCCTTCATCGCCCACAACGGGCTGGGCGGAATGATCCCTTCGGGCTCGTCCTCCTCGAGCGGTGTGGACTCTGGGTTCCCGACCAGGGGCTCGGGCGCTCCCCGGAGCCCGCCAGTGGGAACGATGATGTCGCCGGGCCCTGGCCGCCTCGTCGAGGCGGGCGTGAGGGCTTCTCCCCATTCATGGGGATCGGCGCCCTGCTCCTCGTCGTGGTTGCTCACTGGTCATCGCCTCCTTGGGCTCGGGACCCTAGTGTCTCGGGGATTCGCATCGTGAAATGATGGCGCCGTGGCCCTCGGCATCTTCCTCCTCGATGATCACACGCTGGTGCGCAGCGGACTTCGCGCCCTGATAGAGACCACCGACGACCTGGTGGTCGTGGGCGAAGCCGCAACCGTCGAAGAAGCCCTGGCCCGGATCCCGCCAACCCGTCCCGACGTGGCGGTTCTCGACGTCCGGCTCCCCGACGGCAGCGGCGTGGAAGTCTGCCGAGGAGATCCGATCTCGCTGGCCGCAGGTCGCGTGCGTGATGCTCACCTCCTATGCCGATGACGAGGCGCTCGTCGCCTCGATCATGGCCGGTGCGGCCGGGTACATCTTGAAGCAGGTTGGGACACTCGACCTCCTCGAGGATCTGCGCCGGGTCGGCGCCGGACAGTCGCTCCTCGATGCGGGGCTCACGCAGCGGGTGATGGAGCGACTCGCTCATCCTGAGCACGACGCCAACCTGGCCAGCCTGACGACCCAAGAGCGCCGGGTCCTCGGACTCATCGCCGACGGGCTCACCAATCGCCAGATTGCCGACACGATGTACCTCGCCGAAAAGACGGTCAAGAACTACGTCTCGAACCTGCTGGCGAAGCTGGGAATGGAGCGTCGGACCCAGGCTGCCACGTTTGCCGCCCGTCTCGACGAGCGCTCGAGCCAGGACCGTCTCCGCGACGCCACCGGCACCTGAGGGGCGATTCCTAGCCAACTCGGGGGCGAGGCGGGCCGGCCCGTCAAGGACCGACCCTTCGAACCCCCGAGCGGACAACTCGGCCTCAAGGCGGAGCCGCTCGGCTGGCGGGCGGCCAAAGGCTCGCACGTCGCTGGCAACACCAAGCTGTCGGGAGAGACGCACAAGGATTACCGTGCACCATTATTCGCGATGACGACAGAGGAAAATCCGCTCCTATCGGCTGGCGACAGATCGTGGTCGCATTCGCGGTGGACGAGCGGACCGCCGTTCTCACTGGCGGATGAAGCGTGCGGTGACGATGGCTCTGGCCTCCCGTGAGGCCATCCCGAGCGGGCTCCAGATCATACCAAAGGCGGTACGGTCAACGACCAGCTCCGATCGGAGCGTGACGGTGTCGGCAGCCGTCTCGGTCAACTCGACGGTGAGAGGGATGCTCTGGCGCTTCCCAGCCGCTTCGAGCACTATCTGGCCGTCCATCGTGGTCGATCCAGCAGGGGTCAGACCGTCCGCCAAGACCACGATCTTCGGGTGCTGCGCGACGTCGAAGAAGTCAGCTGATCGCAGGTGTTCGTCACGTCTGCGGTTCTTCGTCGTCAACGACGATGCCTCAATCTCAACGCGACCCTCGAGAGTCCCGTCCGGCGTTACGGTGCCTCCTCCGCCTATCAGCCCGAAGCGACCGTGAACAGTGATCGCGCCCCAAAAGTGCTTGACGTGAAACTCGACCGTCGAACCAGCCGGGTCCAGCACCCAGCGACCCTGTCCCTCGCGTACGACCGCACGTAGATCCAGTGGGCTCGGTACGTCCGTTTGGCCGGTCATGGTGGCTCCTTCTCTCCAGTCTCCAGTCCTAGGACTCTAGAGCCGTCCGGAGCGATCCCTCCGAAACGGCTCTAGATGAGTCTGCGCTCGCCCATCCTGGTGCCAGTCAGGAGATACGGCGGATGAAGGTCATCGGAGTTGCCCAACGGGCCAGGGATCATTCGATCGAGCATCGCGGGCTGAGCGCCGGGCGTCGCGTTCATTGCGGTCTCTGGCATCTGGTCAAGCTCAGTTGGAGCTCGCCTGATCTTCATCCTTGCGTCGCTGCGCCACTCCTCTGCGCCCCGATTCGAACACCCCGAGGCGGTGCACGGCACCAATGACGATCGCTACGAGGGCAACTGCCACCGCCAGGTAGCCCACGGCAGAAAAGTCCGTGACCGCGGAGTGCCAAGTGCCGCCCAACGCATACCCGAGCCCCGCGAGCGCAGCGGTGAAGATTGCGGAGCCGATGAGGGAGAACACCAGGAATCGCCAGAGTGCCATTTGCGCGAGCCCAGCGACGATGGAGACGAAGGATCGAAGCAGAGGGACGAGGCGTCCGACGAGGACGAAGGATTCACCACTTCGGGCAAGGTACGCCTCGACGCGCTTCAGATCGCGGTGCGTGAGCAATAGATATCGGCCCACCTTGTCAACTAGTGGTCTGCCACCAAAGCGCCCGAGACCGTAGCCGGCAAGGGAACCCACAAGCTCGCCAAGTAGTGCGATCAGGATGACCAGGCCGAGCTCAAAATGCTCCCTCCCGCTCAGCACCTGGCCACTGGCGAGAGCGCCGCCATAGACCATGGCGAGTTCCGAACCGATCGGGACGCCGAAGGCCGAAAGTGCCGTGATCAGGAACAAGGCGAGGTAACCCCAATGGCTCACCAAGGACTGCATGCGTTACCTCGGTCGATCGATCGTCCAGGAAGCTCGGGAGCGACCCGCACAGCACCCGTGATCCTTGAGAAGAGCGCATCGACAACGCGGATCGCTTGGCTCGTTCGTTTGACGAAGCATCGGTAGGACAACGGTACCGATCCGCGATCCGCATGACGACGCCCTCGAGGATGATCTCACACCAGGCCGTCTAATCCTCAAGTCGGAATGCGCCTCGTGGTGTTGCCAAGCCGCTATGGGAACTGCTCGCGTCGCCACGCGTCGTAGTCGGGGCTTGGAATCTCGTCCGACGGATTCGTCGCCCCGAGCTTCGGTTCGAAGGAGCGGCCCTTAGTGGCCGAGTCAGGCTTCGGCCGGCGACGAGTCGGAGCCAGCCGACGACGTCCCGCTGCTCGAAACCGGGTCGGGCGTGCGCTTGCGACCTCGGATCGTACTCGCCACCAAGAAGACGACGGCCATCGCAGGGAGAAGGATGACGGCCAAGTCGCCATGATGACGCGTGAGCAACGCTGCGACGACGATCGCTCCTGTTGCAAAGAAGAGCTCGGGTGTATCCCCGATAAGAAAGTCCCACCAGAACCACGCGAACGCACGTGCACCCCGCGCCAGGAGTTTCACCGATCAACCGGCATTCCGTCGACACCGCTCACCCTGGACGGAGTCGTTGGGCGTAACGAACGGAGCCATGCCACCGAGGCCGCGGTGACCAGCACGAATAGCGCCACCAAGCCGACGATGGCACCGTCATTTCCTGGCCAGCGCACACCAGTTCCCTCGCCGACCCAGAACAGTCCGAAACTCGTCAACATGATGCCCACGACGATCTTGATCGTGTTCTCCGGCACCCGCGACAGTTGGCGAGCGACGACGACACCTACGCCCATCACGAGGAGAGCGGCGGCACCGGCAGCCACGGCAGCAATCCCCAACCGATGTTGGCTTGCACCCAGGCTCACCACGATGAGGACGACCTCGATCCCTTCGAGGAAGACGCCCTTGAAGGCGACGGCGAAGCCTACGCTGTCACGACGGGCGACAGGCGTCTCGCGGGACTTCTTGAGGTCAGCCGAAGTAGAGATGAAGATGGCATCCTCGTCGTGCAACAGCTTGTGCCCACTCGCTCGGAGGATGGCTTTGCGCAGCCACGAGAGACCTAGTACCAACAGGAGGGCGCCAACCACTACCCGCAGCGTCGCGAGCGGGACATAGTGGACCAGAGGGACCCCGACGACCAACACGATCACGGCCAGCACAAACGCCGCGGTTGCTGCCCCTTCGATCGCCGAGCGCCAACCGCGTGTGACCCCCGACGCAACAACGATGGTGAGTGCTTCTACCATCTCGACCGTACTGGCGCCGAAGATCGCCAGTACCAGAACCACCGTCGATGTCGTGCTCACTGCCTTTCGTGGAGCTTCAACTGATCAGCCTCGCAAACCTCTCGGCGCACTTGATGGTCTTGCAGAACGCCGTGCAACTCACCTGAGATCGGTGCGCGTGCCGGCGCAACGGAATCGGCGAAAGCGAAAGGGCAGGGGCCACCGGTCTGGCCGGCGTGCCCCTGCCCTTTCGAACAGATGGGTGCTCTAGCGGTTGATCAGTTCGAGCGCGTTCTCGCGCATGATCTTCTTCACGTCGCCAGAATCCAGCTTCTGGATGCACTCGGCGTAATCGTACGGCGTGATATTGCCCTCGGGATGGGGCCAGTCCGAGCCGAAGAGGACCCGGTCGACGCCGATCATCTCGGTAAGACCGATCACGTCCTCCTCAGGGAACGGTGAGACGTAGACATGGGCCCGCAAAATGTCCGAAGGCAGGTCGGTCACCTTCGTACCAAAGGCCCGGACCTCCCGGGCAGTGATGCCCCCGGCGTGGTCCACCGCGTGCAGCGTCGGTGCCACCCATTGCATACCCATCTCGATCGAGCCGATGCGGACATTGGGGAACCGCCCGAACAGGTTGCCCAAGACGAGCGAGATCACCGTTTCTTGGATGCCGCGGGTGGCGCTGAAGGCGTGACTAAGGGTGGAGTAGTACTGCTTGTCGCTGAACGGCACCTTGCCGTACGTGCTCTTGAAGGTCTCGTCGTAGACCGTGTGGCCACCGTACGCGTGGTAGGCGACGAACGTCTTGGCCTCGTTGGCGATCGACCAGAACCGGTCGAACGCGGGGTCTGCTGGCGAGCGGCCAGCCGCCGGGCCCGGGCGGACCGAGACGATCTTGGCGCCCCGATTGACGACAAACTCCAGTTCGTCGGCGGCCAATTCGGGGTCGAGCATCGGAATGTACGCCGGGGACCAGAGACGGTTCTTGTACCCGTAGCCCCAGTCGTCCTCCAGCCACAGGTTGTACGCGTGGAAGGCCTTGTGACCAATCTCGGGCTCGTCCATCATCAGACCCTCGACACAGTCACCGAGCGTGGGGAAAAGGAAGCACTGCTCGACACCCTGATCGTCCATGACGTCGAGGCGCACGTCACGGTCGCGGTAAGCCGCCGGAAGGGGCTCCAACTCGCCGTACTGGGACTTCGCGAACTCCCAGTTGTCCTCACGTCCCTTGCCGGCCTCGAGGTCCTTCAGCCGTTGATGGAAGGCGCCGGCCTTGGCGATCGGGTTGAACGTCGGGTTGCCCGGCGTGTCCGAGATCACCTCGCCGAAGACGAGCTTCCGCCGCCGACCCTCCTGGGTCCACCGCACGAAACGCTTGACGCTCTCGTCGCCGTGGCGGGTGAAGGCGTCCTCGGCCTCGTAATAATGATTGTCTGAGTCGATCATGTCGTAGCCGAGCTTGTTGTCACTCACGCGCGTTGCCTCCCCTAGAGGTGCCGCACCTTCTGCGGCTTGTTGTGCCAGCGTAGCGCAGGTTTCGCGGCGGGCCCAGTAGAAACCCTCAAGTACGCCGCTCGCGCCAGGATCAAGGATTGGTGCTGTTCTCGGGACGACTCAGGACGGTGCCGTGCCTTCCCGGCGTGTCCAGTGCTTGTGCCCTTGACCAGGGGCGTCGAGGCGCCCGGGTGCGACGACGCCCGACCCTGCCCCAAGATTCTTGGGCCCAACCATGAAGGCCTCTTGAGCCAAACAGAGACTGGCACACACTAAAGGAGATAGTTGACCACCCTATGGGGAAGGCCGTATACTTAAGCGTATGCTTGACCAAACGATCGACTTGGATCGGACCTTCCAGGCGCTGGCCGACAAGAGCCGGCGCGCCATGGTCGAACGACTCACCTTGGGACCGGCCTCGGTCAGTGAGTTGGCCGAACCTCTGGCCATGTCACTGGCGGCCGTCGTCCAGCATGTGCAGGTCCTCGAGGCGTGCGGGGTCGTGAAGACCGAGAAGGTCGGGAGGACACGCATGTGCCGGATCGAGGGTGCAGCGATGACCGCCGCCGAGCAGTGGATCACCAATCGACGGAAGGGCTGGGAAGCCCGGCTGGACCGACTGGGCGACATCTTGAACGAAGTAACCATCACCGAGGAGAAACGATGACCTTGTCCACCGTTGCCCATGACACGTTCGTCATTGAGCGCACGTACGACGTCGCGGTCGCTCAGATTTTCCGGGCATGGGCGGATCCGAAGCTCAAGGCCCGTTGGTTCGCCGGCTCCGTTGACGCACTCGGCGCCGGCTACGAACTCGACTTTCGCGTGGGGGGTCGTGAGATCAATCGCGGTGGGCCTCCGGGCGGGCCGATCTATACGTACGAGTCACAGTTCCACGACATCATTCCCGAACAACGGATCGTCTACACCTACGAGATGTATGCCGATGAGACTCGGATCTCTGTGTCCGTGGCAACGGTCCAGTTCCGCGGCCAGGACGCCACAACGCATCTGGTTCTCACCGAGCAGGGGGTATTCCTCGATGGCCACGACACAGCGGCCCAGAGAGAACAGGGAACCCAGTCCCTTCTGGACTCGCTGGCTGCCATTGTGATCGGCGACGGATCGTGAGGAAGCTCTTTGTGCAGGTCCTCGTCTCGGTTGATGGCTACATCGATGGGCCGGCTCAGGGCCTCGACTGGTTCATCGTGGACGACGACTTTTTTCCTACGTTGACGCGAATTGGACTCGATCGAGGGCATACTCTTGGGTCGCATCACCGATGAAGGTTTCGCTGCCCACTGGCCAAATTCGACACAGGCAGAGGCAACCAGAATGAACGCCCTCCCAAAGTTCGTTGCCACGACCAGTCTCAGCACTGCGACATGGTCCAATACAACCATCATCGGTCGTGATGTTCCGAATGCGGTGGCTCAAATGAAACAGCAGGTTGGGCAAGGATCTTGCGAACTTTGGAAGCTCGATCCTTGCATCATCCTTGGCAACCCATGGCTCATTTGACGAATACCGGTTCTTCGTCCTCCCAGTGATCCTCGATAACGGCAAGCGATTCCTCGACGGCCTCCCCGACCGCCTCGACCCGTCGCTTCAACAGACGAGAGTCTCGGCCTTGGGTGTCGTCGCCACCTACTACACCCCGACTGGCGCGCTTCTCATTCACGCTGCCAGCTTCTGATCCCGTGTCCCCGGGTCGATTCGGTTGTCCGGCAACGTTGGCGATAGCCTGACGACGGGGCTCTGATATGCGTATCGTTGACGTTGCCATTCTTGTCGGGTGGGTCGCCTTCTGGGTCTATTGGCTAGCGGCTGCTGGCGGCGTGAAGGAGGGGCGAACGCGCTGGGGCCGGTTTGCCGGCCTCCGGGTCGCGATCCTCCTCATCGTCCTTCTGCTCCTGCGTTCCAAGGCTTTCGGCCATGCGAACCCCGCCGACAACCCCTGGCTGCAAGGCGTCGGCCTCGCCGTTTTCGTATCGGGCTTGGCCGTGGCCGTCTGGGCCCGGGTCTCGCTCGGCCGGAACTGGGGCATGCCAATGACGGAAAAGGTCGACCCAGAGCTGGTTACGACTGGTCCATATTGCCGCGTCCGGCACCCCATTTACTCCGGGATCATCCTGGCGACGATCGGCACGACCATCGCCGTCAGCCTGTACTGGCTGGTGGCGGTGGTGTTGCTCGGGGTGTACTTCATCGTTAGCGCCGTCATGGAGGAGCGCTTCATGGTCACCCGCTTTCCCGATTCGTATCCCCAGTACAAGAAGTCGACCAAGATGCTCATCCCGTTCATCTTCTGAACGAGATCGCCGCCGTGGCAGGTGGCCCAGCAGTTGTCGATCGGCGCATCCTAGAACCGTCCCGTTTGCCGGTCGGCGGGCCAGCGCTCGAACTCATACGATGGGATGTACGCGTCGAGCAGGTCGTCACCAGGTGGCGAGGCAGATGACCTGGACGGCAGGTCGGCCAATTCATTGGACGATTCGCATGGCCAGACCCATGTCGGTCGCCAACCTCGCCATGCGAAGCCCGGTGAGCCGGTTGGGCCCACAGCCCAACGTGGCCCCCAGTTGAGGCAAGCTGACAGCTGATTCTGGGTTTCGTCGCCATGTTTCTGAGGGTTCAAGAGCTGATGGGGTGGTCGTGCCGTCAGTCGTTGAGCTCGCCTGAGAGGATCCACAGTTGCTCAGCCACCTGCCTCCAGCTCAGTGCGAGCTCAGGTCTCTGGGCATCGAGTGCCGAAGAGATGGCTAGAGCGTCGAACCGGCGGAGCCGTAGGTCCGTAATCTCTCCAGCTTGCTCAGTTGGGCCGGTCCCCGCTTCGGAGAGCTCTCGCGACACAACTGGACCCCGTGCCGGCCTTTGTGGTTGGCGCGGACATCGCCATCTGAATTGACGTTTGAATTGACGTTATCGCTGACCTGCTCCCGACACAAAGAGCGGACAACAACTGAATCGATGAGCGGTTCTCAGGCATCTCGAGTCAGCATGCGCCAGGCGCCGAGGGCTGACCAGCCCACCAGCCACGCGACGATGACGCACACTGCCACCGTTGCCGACTCCGGCAGCAGTTGCGGATTCCCCACCCCGCCGGCGGGCCCGCCCCCGCCTCCCCCGAGCACAGGGAGCCCACCGGGCGCAAGGTGGGCCGTCGCTAGGCCCACCACCGCTCGCTGCAAGTTCGAAAAGTGGGCGATCCGCGCTCGCGAGAGAATCGGCGTGAGGATTACTTCGAGGACAATCATCAAGACCACCGCAACCGTCCGCTGCCCAATCAGCGATCCGAGGCCCAGTCCGACGACGAGCCCGATGACTGCTTCTAGCTCGAGCCACAGTCCGCTCTTGATCATGAGCGAGTTCGACGGATAGAGGAACTGCTGGACGTAATCGGAATAGTTCATCCGAGCAATCAGCCTCGCCGCCGTCTTGATCTGCTCCTGGGAGGGTTGCGGTTGCCCCTGGGAACCCTGAGGCTGTTTGACCCCTACGGGACCACCGCCGCAGGGGATGCTGTTGACCACCGTGCCGATCATGGAAGTGGTCGGTGAAGCTGGTCCAAGCCTGACGCCGAAGTTGCAGATGACCTCGTCCGCATGATCAGCGGCCCAACTCTCCAGGCCGGCGCGTGACAGGTTGGCGGGTACGTTGACACCGTTGAAAGAAAGTCGCGGTCGGCGCGGCGAACACGCACACGGCGCAGACGATGGTGAAGCCCACCGCCACCAGGGGCACAATAATCGCGAGTCCTGCAGGGATCCGAGCCAGATAGAGCGCCAACCGCGATCGGCCGGTCACCACCAAATGCCGGAACATTCCTTCGGCGAGGTCGGCACTGCCCGCCGTGGCGCCCAGGGTGGCGGCCACGATGAAGCCGAAGACGTACAGCACGCCGGAGACAAGCGCCGTGTAGATGGAATAGCCGCCGGCGGGCCCGTAGGTCTTCGGCGCAATTGCATGGAGCAGCAGTCGGATCACGAGGAAGACGGTCGGGAACCCGACGGTCACCAGGGCCATGGTGATCATGAGGCCGCGGCGCTTTCGCAGCTCCATGAACCTGGTGAGGATCATTGCGCCCGATGGAATCCACGATCCCCGGTGGTCCGGTTTCGCCTCTATCGACGCCCGCAGCGGCACCGGGGCAAGTGGCGAGTCCATCGCGTCAGGTCGTCTCGTCATTGCGACTCCCCCAATCGGCTCGTGACCTCAAGAAACCACGATTCGAGTGATGCTTGGAGCACCTGGAGCCGGTAGACCGAGATGCCACCCTCGACGAGCACTCGATTGATCTCGGCGATCACATCGCGTCCGGTCCCCGCAGCCAGGGCGACACCGAGCCCCGTTGCGTCGGTGGTGACCTCTGTTCCTGGGGCGACACCGATGGCGGTGGCAGCGATGAGCGCACGAGCTCGATCGGGATCGGAGCATTCGATCTGGAGCGCGATCGACGCGCCCGCCAGCAGCTCGGAGATCGGTCCCTGGCGCACCACCCTGCCTCGGTCCACGATGGCCACGGCGTCGCAAGTCCGCTCTACCTCGTCGAGGAGGTGCGAGGACAACACCACCGTTCGGCCCTCGGCCACGAGCGAGAGAATCATCTCGCGCATGTCCTGCATCCCGGCGGGGTCGAGCCCGTTCATCGGCTCATCTAGGATCAACAGCTGGGGGTTGCCTATCAGGCAGGCTGCCACGCCCAGGCGCTGGCGCATCCCCATCGAGTACTTGGACACCTTGTCGTCGGCGCGATGCAAGATGCCCACCCGTTCGAGTGACGGCCCGATTCGGTCACGCGCCTCACGCTCGCGGGCGGCGGCGAGGATCTGGAGGTTCTCCCTGCCGGTCAGGTGGCTGTGGAAACGAGGCTCGTCGACGATGGCCCCGACTCGCGCCAGAGCCCTGTCGCGATGCCGGGGAACCGAGTGTCCCAACAGGAACATCGTGCCGGCATCGGCGTGGGTCAGTCCCAGGAGTACCCGAATGAGCGTCGTCTTCCCTGCCCCGTTCGGCCCCAGATAGCCAAAGGCGCACCCCCGGGGAACCAGAAGCTCCACGCCGTTGACGGCGACGTTTTCCCCGAAGCGTTTGGTCAGCCCATGGGTCTCGACGGCCCATTGGCATTGGTCGGCCTGATCCTCCAAAGAGGCGACATGCGTGGTGGTCATCCGATGCCCATCCTCCTTGGCGATCATCCCGATCGGCCGCGCACGCCCGACGGGCGGCGCCCGTCTCGGCCCGCGGCGGGAGTCTCTCAATCGTGTCCGAGCCCGAGCCCGGTCCCGGTGTCTTGCTGAACAAGATAGTAGACGCTACCTTGTGGTGCATGGGAAATCCGGAGGGGCGGCGGAGCCAGCTGCTCCGTGGCGTCCTCGACCTCTGCCTACTGGCCGTGATGGGCGACGGGGCGGCGTACGGCTACGAGATGACGAAACGGCTCCGGGCGCGCGGTCTCTCCGTAGTTGGGGAAGGGTCGATCTATCCGGTTCTGGGCAGGCTGGAGCGTGATCGATTGGTCGAGACGTATCGCGCCGCCAGCAACGGCGGCCCCGCCGCGCAAGTACTACCGGCTCTCACCGGAGGGTGAGAAGGTTCTGGAGGCCGGTGTCAAGGAATGGCAGGCGACGCGCGACGCCGTGGACGGTGCGCTGGGTCTGGTAAAAGCGGAGGTACAGCAATGAGCGAGTTCGTCGAGGAGTGCCGACGGGAATGGCGGCGACTAGGTGTTCCCGATCCCGTCGCCAACGAGATGGCCGCCGACTTGACCGCCGACCTCGAAGAAGCCGAGCGTGAGGGAGGTACGCCCGAGGATGTGCTCGGGACCAGTGCATTCGACCCTCGCCGGTTCGCTGCGTCGTGGGCTGCCGCTCGCGGCGTGACCGGTACCACTGACCTGGAGCGTCCGTCCCTCTGGCAACGGCCGGTCGCAATCGCCTTCGTCGCCCTGCTTGGCGTGTTGGTGGTGGGTGCCGGCTTGGTCCTCGTCGCCGGGCGCAGTGGCTCCATCGCGGTCGCCGCTCGACGGATCGTCGCCGGTCCGATCCCCGTCGTCCCGCCCGGTACGAGACGGATTGTGGGCCCCGGTCCGCTGGGCGCGTTTGTCGGGACCCACGTCGCAGGCCTCTCCGTCCATCCCATCGCCTGGCTGCTGCTCATCGTTGGCATCGTTGGCCTTGGGCTACTCGCCGTCCTGTGCTGGTCGCTTTGGGGTGGTCTCGCCGATCCCGCCGCCAACGGGGCGGACGAACCACCAGCTGGAACTGACCAGGTTCTTTGCTCGTCGCGAGCCCGGGTCGTCAGCGCCGCGGCCAGCGCGCAAGTACTTTCGTGATGGATTCAGGGTTGCCTTCCGCGCAAGTCCCCATCGACGCCGACAGCGGGGCAGCGCCGACGCCGCTCACAGCGGTGCCCGACGTCTAACGTCGTATCGCTCATGAGCGCTCTCAACAAGACCTTCAAGGCGATCCTCGAGAAGAGTCCGGGAAAGGGGTTGGACCTACGTGGTCATGCCGGGGTCCGCCGAGTCCTTCGGCACACGCGGCCTCGTAAAGGTGCGCGGCGCTGTCGACGGGCACCGGTTCCGCTCGTCGTTCATGACGCTCAGTGACGACACCCACAAGCTGCCGATCCGTGGCGATCTTCGAAAGGCGATTGCAAAGCCGGAGACTCGGTCGCGATCGTCGCGAAGGAACGGTCCTAGGCGCCGTTTCGCGCGAGTAGCACTGAGCGCACCTGGCGTCCCCAAACCGCGCCCCGTCCTCAACTCTCCGACGACAAAGCCGGCTCTGGTGGCGGCTCACGGGTGGCTGCTTCCCACACCACTGCGGCCGTGCGGATCGCGAGGAGCCGGGTCACCCCGATGCCGAGGCCGGTAGCGACGGCCCAACTCACTGCGTCTGCCCAGGCCGCCCGGCGGTCGGCTGCTGCCGGTGGTGCCGCAACGTGACGGAAGTCCTTCCAAGCGAATTCGAGGAGCCGTTGGGTGATGAACGCGGCCAGCCCCCCAGCGCCATAGCTGATTGCCTTCCACCCCAGCTGCTTCCTAGTGGGCACACGATCTTCCTACCCTCACCAGTCCCCGCGCTAACGGTTCCCCTGGTGCGCCAATACGCCCAGCGTGCGCACGTGTAGCTCGGCGGGTGGCGCTCTCGTCCGAACCAGTTGCCGGCTAGTGGCGATCGCTGAGCGCCGACCGGAGAGCTCCGACGGCGTCGTCGCTTTCCTCGGCCTTGTCCCCGGCCAACGTCTGATGGTGCACAGCGATGCCGATGAGCGAACCGCTCACGCTCACGAACCGGTCGAACGGAGCCTTCGGGCAGGTCAGAATGGGCTTCTCATAGAGCCAACCCGCAATCTCGTGTCCGTCGTGGTTTCGTCCGTCGGCGAACTGGGCTCGATCACCACAATGCGGACAATGCGTCAGGGTGTCGGCTCGACGGCCGTTCAGGCTGGCCAGCAAATAGTCCCGTCTAGCGATGGCGGTCAACGCGGCTCCCAGGGGCGGGGTCGGATGCAACCTGACAATTATCCGGCTCCCAGGTTGCAAGCCGGGGTGCAGACCGGTTGCCACTGAGGGGATCGTCGGACAGAGGCCATGCCGTGGCCATCGGCGTCACTTGCCCAGCGATCCTTGGACGGTCCGGCTGTGCGGCCCTGATCGTGCGGTCAGCGCTGAACGACTGGGTGAGAGGATCTCGCGCGGCCAACCCGCCGGCCCACTGAGCTGTTGGTGCGACGACGCAGCTGCAAGATCCGCAAGGAAGCCACTCCCCCTGCGAATAGGACGCCGCCAATCGCTGCGAGTAGCAAGGCCACCCCCAGTGGCATCATACCGTTGGCGGTGAAATAGGAGATCTTTACCGACCTGCTGTTTTGGAGGATGAACACCAGCAACAGCACAAGCACGAGCGCAGCGACGATCACCGCTACCCAGACTCCTGAGATTCGAGTCCGTTGGGGACGCGGAGGGATGAACGCTGAAGCGTCCGGATTGCTCGGTGCCACCTCTGACCGCACGTCGGAAATCGGCGAGTCTGCCATCGCGCCTCCTCTCGCAGGTGAGTCCCCTTGTTCGTCAGCCATACCCGAGATGATCTCCGTCGAAGCGGCGGCTAGAACCAGTAACGAATCGATGAGCGACGCAGCGCCATCGGCGCTCTCTGTCCGGTCATCTCGATAAGCCTCCAGATTCACGCGCTTGAGCGTTCAGATTCACGCGCTTGCTCCTGACCTGATGGCAGGATGCGTAGCGCTTCCGAGGAGTGGGTAGGAGCTGATGGGAGCGAAACTCTCCTCCCCCAGAAAGGGACGATGAACGAGAAACAGCTGCACGAATTGCTCTTTCAAGCGCTCGAAACCGAGCTCGGCGGCGTCCAGGTGTACGAGGCGGCCATCCGGTGTGTGAACGATGACGAATTACGGAAGGAGTGGCAGAACTATCGTCAGCAGACAAGCCGTCATGTAGTTGTGGTCGAGGGACTTCTCACTTCCTTCGGCCTCGACCCTGCAACTACGACCCCTGGGCGACTCGTCGCACGTCACATCGGTGCATCGTTGGTGAAGGCCATGAAGATGGCGATCGCTGACGGCCCCGCCGAAGCCGCGGAATTGGTGGCAGCCGAGTGCGTGACCCTTGCCGAGACGAAGGACCATCTCAACTGGGAGCTCATCGGGGAAGCGGCCAAGCGGGTCAAGGGCGATCATGGCAAAGCGCTGCGTTCCGCCTTCGAGGAGGTCGAGAGCCAGGAAGACGAGCACCTCTACCACACCACCGGATGGTGCCGCGAGCTCTGGATCGACTCCCTCGGAATGCGCGCCGTCCTCCCGCCGCCCGAAGAGCAAAAGGATGTGAAAACAGCCATCGGAGCGGCGCGTGCTAAGCAAGTTCGCTCCGACATGACCTGATTTTCAATCGGGTCATCTCCTACACCCGGCTGTTCCCCTTCCCGGCGTCGAGAGACGACCAGCACCGCCCTTTGGGCAACCTCTTGGCCGTAGCCACGCCGAATGGCCGAGTCGGCCGAGCGAATCACGGTCTTGCTCTCGCGAAGGTCCTGGTCGTCTGAGGCTGTCGCTAGTGGTGCGCGGGCGACCAGGAGAGAGTAGGAGTTATGGGGTTCTCTCGGTGCGCTGCGGTCGCCTCCATGCGAGCGAGTTATGGCACAACAACGCGGGTGCAGGCGCCGCTGGAACCAAGGAACCCGGAGCGCCGATCGACCGCCGAGCAGCCTGAGGGTCTGGACTCGGGCCAGTCGAAGCGCCATCTCGGACCTGCCACTCCAGTGGGTCCAGAGTTGGGGTGATGGCCCTATCGCTCTTACTGTTGCTGGTGGCAAGCCACCTTCGCAACGGACCGGAGGCGGGATGACCGATGATTTGGGACAATTACGGGATCATCATCGCCGATCCGGAACAAGTCGTGCGTGAATCTGAGCGGTATCGCAGGCTTGCGTATAGGTGGCACACCTTCACGCCGGCGTTCAACGCCTTGGCGATGAGTTGTTCGCGAAGGTGCCGGGCGAGCGACGCTCACGAGTCGCATTCGACAGCGAACCACTTGAGGACATCGCTCACCGCCACGCCTCGGCTCATTGGCTGGGTACCCGCTCCTGAAGGACCCGCGCAAGAATCTGGGCCAGGGTTTCCAGCTCATCGGAGGGAAGGTCCAAGAGCCCGGCCGGCGGCCGGTCGAGTATCTCCTCGGCCTGCTGCGCCAGCGCGGCACCCTTGGGGGTGGCCGCGACGAGCTTGACCCGGCGGTCCGTGGGGTGGGCCTGGCGCTCCACTAGTCCCGATCGCTCCAGCCCATCTACCACCGTCGTCAGGTTGGGCGGATCCACACCGAGCAGTGTGGCCAGTTCGCGCATCGACATCGGCCGCGCGGCGATCCGTCGCAACGCCCTCATCCGTCCGAAGCTCAGGCCCGTCTTCTCACTGACCTCCCGTCTACGCTCGTTGTTCAGCACGAGATCGGCCATCGCGTGCCATGCCTCGCGTATCACGCGATCTCGACCAATACTCGACTTGGTCATCCGGCGTTCCGCTCGAGAAATTCCGGGTTGATCGACTCAGCCGTTCGCCGGGCCGTTTCCCGGGCCCATGGGGTCGTGGCAAGCAGGCCGAGGACCAGCACTACTGCTCCGCACCCGGCCAGGACCCACCATCCGGCTCGACTGGCCAGAGCGAAGTCAAGCTGATTCTCCTTTTGCAGCGACGCGGACACCAATGAGCCGACCACGGCCACCCCCAGGGTCTGGCCGACTTGGCGCGAGGTGGAGGCGATGGCCGCCGCCACGCCGGCCTGGGCCCGGGGCATGCCCGAGACGGCCGAATTCGTAATCGGTGCATTCACGAATCCGAAACCGATGCCGAACACCAGGTAGGCAGTGAACAACCACGAGAAGGGGGTGACGGCGCTCAACCCCACGAGCATCAGACAGGACGTGGCGAGCGCGGCTCCGGCGATGACAAGGGGAATCCTTCCCCCTCGTCGGCCGACGATCCGCCCCGACACCGGAGGAAGCAGCATGGTCATCGCGGCCATGGGGAGCGTGTCGAGCCCGGCCGCCAATGGAGAGAGTCCACGTACGTCCTGAAGGTAGAGAGTGTTCAAGAAGAGGAACCCGCCCAGCGCGGCGAATGCCGCCACGGCGATGACCGCGGCAGATGAGAACGGCACGGAACGGAAGAATCGCAGCTCGATGAGCGGCTCGCTGACCCGGTGCTCCCAGGCGAGGAGCGCGACCAACGATGCGGTGGTCACTGCGAATGCTCCCAGAATAAGGGGTGATGACCACCCCCGACTCGGGGCCTCGATGATGCCGTAGGTGAGCGAGGTCAACAAGGTGATCACGAGCACCTGCCCGGGGACGTCCACCTTCCTGGCGACAGGTGCCTTGGACTCGGGGATGTAGCGACGGGCCAGGATCACCGCCGTGAGTCCGACGGGGATGTTGATCCAGAAGATCGACCGCCACCCCACCGACGTCACCAGCACCCCACCCAACACTGGACCCAGGGCCATGGCCACCCCGACCACTGCCGCCCAGACTCCGATGGCCTGGGCTCGCTCGCGGGGGACAGTGAACGTGTTGGTGATAATCGACATGGCCACGGGATTGAGCATCGACCCGCCCACGGCTTGCACCATACGGAAGACGATGAGCAAGGTGAGGTTGGGTGCCAAGCTGCACAGGAGTGAGCCGGCAGAGAAGGTCAGCAGGCCGATCACGAAGGTGCGCCGACGTCCGAGTCGATCGGCAGTCGATCCGGAGAGCATCAGCAGACTGGCCAGCACCAGAGTGTAGGCGTCCACCGTCCACTGCAGGCCCGAGAGCGGGGCATGAAAGTCCCGATGGATCGAGGGTAGCGCGACGTTGACGATGGTGACGTCGAGTCCCACGATGAGGAGGCTCATCGAGCAGATGAGCAGGATGCCGACGCGTCGTCGCCGACTGAGCTCGTCGATGAGGGTCGGTCTCGGGACATTCACTTCCATAGTCATAATGGTTATTAAACCATTACTATGATGGATGTCAAGGATCGACGACCGATCCGAGGCGTCCGACGCGGGTACGTTGGGCGCGAGCGGCCCAGATCGGGCCCTCCATCGGCAGTGCACGGTTGCCTCGGCAAGGCACGGTTACCAGACGGCAGGCACCCGCGCTGCCCCAGCGCCCCGGGGCAGGAGAGGCACGACGAGGTCCCCGGGCTGAGGGGTCACTTCTTCATGGCTCACGTGCCAGGCCCGGCCTGGTGCACGCTCTGGTGCGATCCAGCGACGGCTGCCGCTAGTCCAACCCCGACCACTGTCGTTGACCATCGACACGAAGGACAGTGGCAACGGACCTCGACGAAGTGGCCCCGGCTGTCGGTACGGCGGACCTCTACCATCCCTCGGGAGACCGGGGCTAAGTCGGTAGGTTCGGTCATGTCGGTGCCCTCCAGGGGGGTGCTGGCCACGCCCCCGGGCCGTGTCGAGCGGCCGCGGGGGCTCTATTGCGTCCTTGGAGTTCTACACCTGCGATCCCACGGCTGCCCGGGGGGAGTCAGAAGGACCGGCCGATTGGCCCTCATGGCCGCTCGGGGCCACGTCGGAGTCCTGCTTGACAGTTGCCAAGATGTCGGCCGAGCCGAAGGCGAACCCTGACCGCAAGACTGCCGAAGGGTTGGAGCCGGCTAGGGATTTCAAAAACCCACGTCTCTGCGCCACCGCTCAAGGTCGGCCCCAACAACCACAAGCGGCCCCGAGGAGCCCCACGAGGCTCTGGCGACGATCACGACGATCACGACGTGGCAGACGACGGACGACGCCCGCGTCTCACTCGATAGCCTGATGCGCGATCACCGCGGGCTCGCGACCGGCGAAGAGCCAGCCCACGATCGCCGCGAGCACTGGCATGCCGAGGAGGACGAGGAGGAGGTCAGCGACAGGAACTTTCCCGAGCGCGGCGATTCCCCCGTTCAGCGAGTTGCTCCGCAGCCAGCCGATCATGCCGATGTAACCGCCTACCGTTCCGAGGAGTGCACCGAGAAATCCGAGTGCGCCAGCCGTCACCGCAGTCAGCGTGCGTCGTGTGTAACTCGACGCTCCGGTTGCCGCGAGCGTGCGGAGATCATTCGACGTCTCACTGCGGACGAGTCCGACCGACATCCCGAGCACCGCAAGGGCGATGGCGATCCCGAAGACCGTCGCCCAGCTGGTGACAGCGAACGACGTCGGCTCGTCGTTTTTCGATTCAACGGACAGCTGCATCGTCGACGCCGTGATCTCGGCGCTGCTGATCTGCGATGCGGTGAAGGGCTGTGTCCTCTGCACCAACCAGTCCGTGGTGTTCGTGGAGATCCGGAGTTCGCGCATCGCGTGCTCGGTTATCACCGTGTTGGGCGCCGAGGTCCCGCTTGGCAACGCTCCGATCTCTTGGATCACCGGGTTTGAGAGACAGCCCGCGGCAGCCGTACAGGCATTGCCGTTGCTGGGACCTCTCTTGTTATTCGACGAGTATTCGAGTTGAAGACCTGACACGGCCGACAGACCAGGACGTGAGCTCAAGATGTCCGCGTTTGGGTTGATCTTGGATTGGGTGATCCCAAACGCTTTGAGGAGCTGCGGTGTCGCCACGTAAAACGATCCGCTCCAGTTGCGCCCTCCCTGCGTGCCGTTCAGCTCCGCGTTCGGAGTCTCAAGCGCGATGACCTGCGCGCCCAGCCCCCTCGCTATCCGCTCAGCGCCCGCGGAGAGCTGCGCGGGAGTGGCGGTCTCCACCGGTTGGTTCGTCACCGGAACGAGCTGACCCCTAGCGTTGCGCTGCACAACCGGCTGGCCCTGCGGCGGGAAGGCGGTGGAGAGGTGGAGTTGGTTTGCAGAGAGGTTCGGGCCCGCGTAGTCAAGAACGTTCCCGTACCGGGAGGACGCGGCGAGCACGACGATCACCGCGACCAGCACACCGAGGCTGATGGCCGCCAGCGCGGATCCCGAGCGCGCCCGATACCGGGCGAGATCGCGCAGCGCAAGACGGATCGCAATCGGCGCATTGCGACCGACGCGCGCTGCGAGCGACAAGAAGAAGGGGGCGAGCAGGATCAATCCTGGAATGAGGAGGACGATCCCGAACACGAGCTCGGGTGCACCACCGCTCCCGTTGCCCTTGTCCGTGCCCCCAGAGTATCCGAGCAACAAGAAGGCGAGTACGAGGAACACGATCCCAGGCAGCGCGGACCGCTGAACCTGACGGGGGGGCGCCGGTCGGCCCGACAACGACTGGACGATCGGCACCTTGGTGATCGCTCGTGCCGGACGAGACGCGGCGAAGAACGCCGCGATGACGGCGAGCACCATCGCCGCGATCACGACGGTCCACGGGAGCGCGAGCACGCCGATGAGGTGGTGCGAGCTCTGCTCGAGACTCGGACGATAGGCGAGCCATATGACTAGCCCGAGGGCGAACCCCAGGATCGCACCGGCGACACCAACGACGGTGCCGTTCGCGCTGACGACGAGTCGGACGTGGCGGTCCGTCGCGCCGGTCGCCTCGAGCATCCCGATAGAGCGCAATCGCCGTTGTGCGAGCACCGTAAAGCCGCCGATCGAGACGAGAGTGATGAGCAGCATCCCGAGCACCAATGCGACGAGCGAGATCGTCTCGGGATTGAGCGGATTCGACAGGGCCACCGATGCCGGAGTCTGGACCTGAACGCCTTTGCCGAACGAGCTCAGTGGAGCACCCGGCTCGTCGAACAACGCCGTGACAACCGTCGGATTCTTCGCCTGCCCGGGAACGACGAGCGCGAACTCGTCGAGGAGGCTCTGGGGGTTCTCCACGACGCCCACGAGCCGGCGCTCGACGCCGCCGACTCGCCAGACCTCGCCCACCGAAAGGTGGAACGCCGACTCGACGCCACTCGTCACGGCGACCTGGTCGGCATCGGACGGGTAACGACCATAGACGAGCGAGAGCATCGGGCCACCGAAGGGTCCGTGTGGGTCTTGTGCTCGGAGTTGGTAGGTGTTGATCGATCCTGGGATCGACAGTGTTTCGTCCTCGATCACGTCGACAGGGCCGGCGCGCTCAAGCCTCGCGACGACGCTTGTTGCTCGCGCGTTGTAGGTCGGAAAAGAGACGGAGTACTGCGCGGTGCCGAAACCGGCGTTCTTCGGCGGCGGATCGTTCATCGCGACGGCGGAACCCACGATTGTCGCCGCTACCGCAACGGTGATGAGGGCGAGGATGAGGAACTGCTGACGCCACTCTCGCCGGAACAGCCGCCAGGCCCAGCGGACGACGGCGCGACGGGCCGGCCCGCCGCCATCGGCTGGGAGGCTCGAGGCGAGGGGCAGGACAAGGGCAGTGTTCATCGGGCCCTCTGGAACCCAGCGTCCGATCGAGCTACGCGCTGGGCGCGGCGAGGGACGAATCGGCAAGGTCGGACGTGGCGCGACCGTCACGGAGGAAGATCACCCGGTCGGCCCACGAGGTGAGATGGGCACCATGGGTCGCCACGACCAACGCCACGCTGCGCTTGGATGCGTCGAGGACGCTCCGCCTCACCGCCTCGCCATTGGTTGAGTCGAACGCACCGGGAGGCCCATCCGGGTGGAGGACCTTGCGTTCGGCGACAACGGAGCGAGCGCTGGCAACACGCCGACGCTCACCACCCGAGAGCTGATCAGGGCAGTGACCGATCGTCCGGCGGCGGAGGCGGGCCTTGTCGTTGCGCGAGATCGTCTGGAGGGACATACCGCCAGCAACAACATCACAACTGGTCGCCTCCGCTTCAACGCTGCCAGCGATGGTAAGGAGCGTCGAATTCCCTGACCTACTCGGGCCCATCACGGCGATGAGGTGACCCTCACCGACGGCAACGTCAACGTCCTCCAGCGCGCGGACCGATCCTCCACCGTCGCCGTGGGACTTCGAGATCTGGTGGAGTTCGAGCAGGCTCATCGGGCAGGCCGTCCTTCGCCGCTTTCGCGGCAGACACGTCTGGTAGGACGTGAATACAATACTGAGTATCCTACATGTTTGAAGACTACCGTCAAGGGAGGCCGAACGACTGCAGGGCCGCTCCACGCCGCGAGCGACTACCGCCGAGGTCCGGACCGACTGCTTTCTTCGAGCAGCTCCTCGGGGCTCGGAGGGGGTACCGTCTGATCGACGATGCGCCCGTCGCGTAGGAAGACCACGCGGTCGGCCCACGAGGCGAGTTGCGCGTCGTGGGTGACCACGACGGCGGCCATGCCCTTCCTGCAGGCGGCGAGGATCATTCGCATCACCGTCTCGCCATTGGTCGAATCGAGCGCTCCCGACGGCTCGTCGGCGAGGAGGAGCCGGCGGTCGCCGACTACCGCGCGGGCTATCGCTACCCGTTGGCGTTCGCCGCCGGAAAGCTCATCGGGATAGTGCGTAGCTCGATCAGCGAGGCCCAGCCCATCAAGCGCAGCCATTCCCGCGGCGTGAGCCTTCTTCGCCGAGAGCCCGTCCAGCTCGAGGGGTAGGACGACGTTCTCGACGGCGGTGAGCCCCGCTAGCAGGTTGAACTCCTGGAAGACGTAGCCGATCGTGCGCCGTCGGAGTCGGGCCTTGTCGTTACGCGACATTGCCTGAAGCGACTCGCTGTCGATGGCCACTTCGCCGCTGGTCGGCTCCTCCAGACTGCCAGCGATGGTGAGCAGGGTTGACTTTCCTGAGCCGCTCGGGCCCATCACCGCGACGAGCGACCCACACTCGACGGCAAGCTGGACGTCTTGGATCGCGTGCACCTCGGCTGCGCCCGCTCCGTAGGACTTCGAAACGCGTCGCAGTTCGAGGAAGCTCACCGGCGGACGACCAGTCGACGTGCGAGTCGTGGGGTCGTCGCGGAAGCCGTTGGCTCCGCAGCAGCACGCTTTAACCGCCCATCGGCGGTGTCAAGCCAGCGCACGACCGAGTCGAGCCGGAAGAGCTCCGCGTCGACGACGAGAGCAAACGTGAGATCGAAGTCGGCTTCGTCCTCCTTGAGACGCGTCCACTGCTGCATGAGCTCTACGAGGTAGCGGCGATGAATCTGGATGACGTCGTGCACCGAAATTCCTGGAACCCGGAGAGCAGAAAGAACCTTGATGACGAGCTCATCCCGAGGCGGCGAAGTCATGTCTGGCGGCGTATTGAGCCAGGCGGAAAGCTCCTCGACACCCGGTTGGGTGATGTGGAAGCCCTTTTGAGGACCCTCGTTCTCTGGCTCGTCGGACTCGACCAGCCCGTCGCGCTCGAGGCGCTGGAGCGTCGTGTAGACCTGGCCGATGTTGAGCGGCCAAACCTCGCCGGTGCTCGATTCGAACTCCTTCTGGAGCTGGAGGCCATACTTCGGGCCCTCGCTCAACAATGCGAGGATCGCGTGCCGGACACTCATTTTGTCAGACGACCGTTCATCATACCCAGTATGGTACAGCTTTCGGCGACCGCGTCAAGCCAAACGTTGACCACATCCGGCGGCGCGGACGCCCAGATGGGCTCAGGTGGGCCGTGTGGGCAACACCCTGAATGCTTCAGCGACTGCGGCTCTCCCAGGTGGCTCGGTCGAGCGGTTGTGGGCTGATATGGATGAGCTTCTCATGGCGGGCACCGGTGCCTTCGATGAGAAATTGCTGGCGCTGGGTCCATCGGTGGAAGTACTGGACCAGGGCGGCATCGCAATCGGGGGATGCGGTGAGCACGAACTCTTCCAACGAGGCCTCGGCCGCGGTGAGATCAGGCTGGCGCTTGCCGACGATCTCGGAGATCTCTTGCACCGCCGCCGATTCCAGCTGGCGGCCAAAGACGTGCACGTGCTCAGCAAAGCGGGCGACGGCGCGTGCGCCATCGGCGCGGAAATTGTCGAATTCGCTACCGGCAGGCCACTCATCGAGCATCGACATGAGGTTGCTGTACGACGCGTGCCAGTAGGACGCCGACGAACCTTCGTCGGGCTTGTCGAGGGTCTCGAGTGGCGCGCCGACCACTTGGGCAATCGCCTCGAGCCCCCAGCGTCCGCAGCCAACGAGCCAGGTGAAGTACTCCAGCCAGCTGTCCCCCGGCACAGGGTGGCGGACCGAGTCCTCCCACTGGAATGGCGTCATCAGCGACCAACCCGCCGTGTGGAACTCGACAGCGTTCTTGTCGATCCGAGCGCCGGTCGCCGCTTCGTATTTGCGGGCTATCCGACCGATGTCCCCAAGCGGCTCCTCACAGTCTCGGCTGCGCATCGCCGCGAATTCTGCGACGGGGTCGCCGACGTAGGCCGCCTCGAAGTCGATGAGGCCGGTCAACCTCCGGTTCTCATAGAGGAACTGGGCCGAATCCGCCTGGATGAATGCCGTTCGGTCACGCCCTGTGGGCACGTTTTGCCGCAACCACCGCCACATGAACTCGATCATCGGACTGGGTGCGGATTTGGCCTCGCGGTAGTTCGCTTCCCCCGTCTTGTACATGTTGAGGGCAGCGGCTCGGTTGTCGGCCGGTATAGGAAGACCGAGGGCTGCGAACTCGTCGATGTCGATCGCGTGCATCCGGCACATGGCCTCGATGTACTGGTCGAGGATCGTGTCACGCTCTGCGTCGTCGAGCGCGGTCGCCAGGTTCACCCGCCCGGGCAAGCGATCCATCACGATGGCGGGCGGATCGTCGATCATCCCATGCACCACCGGGACGGGGACCCCGTGCTTGAGCAGCACGCGGTTGACGTCAGCTTCCTGTTGGAGAGTGATCATCTCGCGGAACTGGCCACCACGTTGGCCGCGCACGTAGTAGCGATGCAGGGAACCGTCGTGGGCAAGGTCGGCGAACCAGGCCGCTCGCCAGCGCTCCTGACGCTCGAACCCCACGACGGAGCCGCCAAGCTCGCGTTCAAGCCAAGACTTCACCTTTGCATCGAGGTCCACCGGCTGACCTCGGCTCGTCGCGGTACTCACGATGACCCCTGGGCTTCTGTGATCTCGGGGAGCTCGGCGTCGATGTTGAGGAGCCCGACCAACCAGCCGGGCGTGGCGCCCAGATAGAGGGCGTTGCACATGACGGCGAGGGTGGCTGCATCGGGGTCCTGATTGATCAGTGCAACGAAGGCGGCCAGCCCAGCCGCTTCCATACCGAAGGTCAGGATCGAACTCCAACGGATGGTCTCATCCCAGTAGGCGTCCGTCCAAACATCCTGCGAGTCCCCACCCCAGGTCGTATTCCCAAAGGCCACCGAGCTCTTCCAGATGTCACGAAGATCGGTCTCACCCTCCTCGCCGACGAGAAGCTTCTCGTAGGCCTCAGGTTGCCCCGTGACCGCCCGCTCAAACGCTGAGCGCCAGACCTTCAAGTACTGGGGCGTCGGTCGGTCATAGTCCACTCGCATGAAATCACGCCCGTTGATGCGCACGACGGCGGGCTTGGGCTGACGGTGCGGTCGTCGCTGACCGATGGGCGGGTCTTCGGTCTTGACCACCTGGACCCCCGCGTTGTAGCCGACGCCGTGAATAGGGCCCGATGTCGACGCTTCGCGAAGGATCGACGGCAGAATCTCCAAGCAGGCCTGGCCGCCGCTGTGCAGGGCCGACATCCGTTGGGTCAGGAGCTGGACGATTCCTTGCTGCACTTCGGGGAACGGTGGTTGGGGCGGCGTCATGCCCAGGTTCTTGAGAGCCGGGGGCATGCCCCAATGCTTACGCAGCTCCATCCCGCCCCAGCAGCTGGTGGCGTAGATCCCCCACGCTTGCTCTCCGACCTCGTCGGCTGTCACCTTGGCCTCCATGATGGGGCCCGACAACCGATCGGTCATCCACCCGTTGAGCCCCACCCAATAGGCCTGTTTGGTCGACAAGGTGTCGGCGGTCGGCGCGAACTCGCTGGCCAGTCGATCCATGAGCGCCGGAGCGGCCGGCATGATTGCCGCCAGGTCCGCCATCAACGGCGGCTCACCGCCCGACAGATGCAACTCCCTCGTCTCAACGTCCGTCTCCGAGTGGGATTGGTCTCTATGGTTCCCTCCTGTGAGTCCCCAAGACGTGCGTTCGTCGGTCATGAGTTCGTTCCTTTCATCACGAGTACGTCGAACGCCATCGTCGGCGTTGTTCTGGCCAAGTAACGCTGGTGACCGAGCGTGTCCCTCAGAGTCTTGGTTGCGCTATGTCCCGGTGCTGAGTGATCCAGGAGCCTGATGGACCGTTGAGCATCCGAGCCCGGTGCAGTCGCCGGTGGAATACCTCGATCAACTGGTCGTCGTGGCGGCCTGCGTCGGTAAGGACGAACTGCTCGAGTTGGGCCTCTCCGTCGGCCCAACCGAGGGGCCGGCGACCGACGAGGCGATGGATGTCCTCGAGGTCGGCTTCGACGACCGCGGCACCGATCTCATCGATCCGTTCGAGGTGCCGGGCAAGGCGCACCGACATCCTTGACCGGTAGCGTTCCACGGGGTCCTCGATCGGCTGCGTCTCGAGTGATCGGCTGAGATGTCGGTGAGCCGGGCCGTAGCCGGACTCCTTGGGCTGGGGCTCCTCCACCTCGCCGAGCTCGACCCCGACGGTGCTGGCGATGCCCTCCAAGGCCATGAGGTCGCTCTCGACACACCAGTGCATGTTCAGCATGTAGTCGGTCCCCAACACTGGATCGGCGAGGACGGCGTGAAACTCGAGACGATTCGACAGCGCCCACAAAACGTAGTGCCAGTGCACAGCCACGAGGTCGACAGGCGTGCCGCTGGCGTCCTGGTAGCGGCGCATCAGCGCCGACACGTCGCCGAAGGGGATAAATGGGTTGCGGACCCACAGGCCAGCCAAGTCGGCCAGCGGATCACCGATATGACCAAACTCGAGGTCGAGGAGGGCGGTGATGCGGCCATCCTTTTGGTGGAACTGGCCTGCGTCCCAGACGATCGGAGCTTCTCGGCCGGGATTGTCCGGGAGGTTGCGATCGAGCCAAGCCAGTGCGAACTCCAAGAAGGCATCGGGCCGCCGCTTCTCCTGACGGTAGGCCTGCTCAGTGAAGCGTCTCAGGCCGACAAGGTGAGACTCCGTTGGAGATACCGCCCGCACGATCCCCGCATCGGCGAAGGGTGCGACATCGAGCTGGTGCATCTCGAGAATGATGTCGACGTAATCCGCCATGGCCGATCGGCGCTCCTCGTCGGACACTCCCTCGAAGTTGTCACGGCCAGGAACCCGATCCATGACGTAAGCCGTCGGATCGGCTTCATGCCACCCATGGACGCGCGCTACCCGGATGCCACGTTCTGCGAGCAGGCTCTGGAATGTGCGCTCGTGGTCGAGGGAGAAGGCCGACGGTGAGTCAAGGCGTTCGCCTCGCACACACAGCTCGAGCACCTCACCATCGCGCTCGAGGTCGACCCACCAGGCCGGCCTCCAGCGGGCCTGGCGCTCGATGTGAGTCACCTTCCCCCCGAGGTCGGTCTCTAGCCACGCCGTGATGCGTTCGAAATCATGAGCGTCGCCCTGGTTCATCTATCCCCCTTCGGTTGCGCGAGTGGTCAGAACGACGGTGGGCGCTCGTCCCGCGGGAAGGCGGTCTGGAAGGCGTGGGCGATCTGGAACATCTTCTTCTCCGACCCCGGCTTGCCCACGATCTGCAGTCCGACCGGAAGTCCGTCCACGAAGCCGCACGGCACCGAGAACGCCGGAAAGGACAGCCAGTTGAAGAGCATCACATGGCTGGTGTAGGTGCCGGCGAAGCTCCCGTGAGCGAACCTTTCCTGATCCTTCGTCCAACAGGCATCCCACTCGTCGACGGGACGAGCCAATAGCTGAGCGGTCGGGGTGAGCAGTACATCGAAGTCTTTCCACAAGCGGTCGAACTTGGCGATGTTGCGGCCCCGAGCTTCGAGCGACTCCCAGAATTCGGGCTCGGGAACCTTGTCTCCGGTTCCTCGACCACCGCTGCCGAAGACCCGATTGATCATCTGGAAGCCATCGTGAAAATCGTCCCACCACTCGGCGCTTGTCTCCACGGTGGCGCCGATCTGACCGAACCCAAATGCCGCATCGCGGACGGCCGCGATGACCCTCGGGCTCTCCTCCATGGCGTAGATCGACGCGAATCCGAGGTCATCGCTCCAAGCAAAGCGCATGCCCTCGACGCCGGCGTCGATCTCAGCCAGGTAGTCATCCGGCTGGTCAAAGAGGCTGAAGAAGTCCCGTCCATCGTGTCCTGCCATGGCCTGAGTGGCCAGTGCGCCGTCGATGACGTCTCGACACATTGGTCCGGTGCTCGCGGTCAGGGTCAGCGCCGGTGAGCCCGGGTTGATCCACGGGATCCTGCCCGGGGTGGCAACGATACCGAATACTCCCGAGTACGCCGAAGGAAGACGAGTCGATCCGCCCCCATCAGACCCGAGACCCAACGGCACCAGCCGCGCGCAGACGGCCGCAGCCGTGCCAGAGCTCGACCAACCGGGTACTCGCGTCGGGTCCCATGGGTTCCGAGCCTCGACATCCCAGTTATAACCGCCACGGGTCGCGCCGGAGCCCATGAGCGTGTTGGTGCCGACCACGATGGCTCCAGCCGCCCGCAACCGCTCGACCTGTACGTCGTCGTGCCACGCCTCGGGGATAGGACGCGTGCTGCCCATGTCGAAGGTCGGCCAGCCCTTCACGAAGATGTGGCCTTTGACCGAGACCGGTATGCCGTGGAGCAGCCCCAGATCATCACCGTCGAGGACGGCCTTCTCCGCGGCTTTCGCCAACGCCCTGGACTCTGCTTCCTCGAGGTGGGCGAACGCCTTCAGCGTGCCGTCGTGCTCTTCGATGCGGCCGAGAAAGTGATCGACCACTTCAACGGGGGATACCTCACGCCTTCCGATCAACTCCCGAATGCGCCATGCCGGCAACCAGGTCAAATCGTCGGACATCCGCGTCCCCCGTCCGCAAAGCCCGCATGGAGCGGGTCAACTGCGTTGACCATAGCATCTTCGACCCGTGGGGCACTTGGAGACGAGCGGCCCACTTTACCCCTAATATGCAGGACCTTTGTCCCAGAAGAGCGGCGACGACCGATTCAGGTCGGCCGACCAGCGACCGCTCGCTTTCTTCTTGGGGGGCACCGAACTCGCCCCGGGGTTGGGAGCAGCCGCGACCACGGCGGGTGGGCGACGGCCAACGTCTCGTGTCGGTCACGACGTCTTTCATCGGGTGTGGATTCAAAAATCCGGCGGCACCGCTCCTCTTCCAGCTCCGCCTGACGCGCGACAGTCGCAGTTGCACGACTCGAGAGAGTGAGGCAGTCGCCGATGAAGGGGGGCCTAGCTCAAGTCGCTGGCCACGTTCCACGCGATCCAGGAGGGGATCCACCAGCAGTGCCGATTCCCCCGCCCGCAGCCCCAGTCCCAAGTCCCCAGTCCCGAGCCCGAGGATTCTCCTGAGCACCGAAAATGAGGCGGCCCTGAGCGATTCCCGGCCCGAAATGCAGTCGCCTTCCCTTTCGCCTGGTGGTCCCCGGACTACTCGTCACTGGCTGGCCACAGATCAGAATGAACGCGACGACGCTCGATCGCAGGGGTATGGCGGCATCGGGGCCTCAATCCCGACGAGTGGCTCGTCGTCGGGACCCGTGCCGAAGCGACCGCCGGATGTCGGTCGCTAACTCGGCGAGGATGCATAGGCGCACGGCACCCGAGTGGCCACCGATGCCTAAACAACGCTCGTTCGTCCTGTCGCCTCCTCGGAGGCGTTTGGCCAACGTATTCAGTGCTGCCTCCATCGCTCCCGGGTTCGGGAACTCTGTCCCCCCGTAGATCGCCGATTCGGCGCGTGTCAAGTCATGACGGCCCGACATATTCAGTCCGCAAGCCTCATCCGGGCGATGGTTCTGGTGGTCCGGCTGCCCGCAACGGCATGCAATCAGGCTATTGTCGCTGCTTGGAGGGGGGCCATGCCTTTGATGATCCGGGCCTCGTCGGGGTTGGCTGGGTCACGTCCGAACGTTCGGGCCAGCACTACGAGGCGATCGACGAGCTCAGCGTTTGATGGTCCGCCTTCGGGGCCGTAGTGGTAGTCGCCTAACCCGGTTCGGACGTGGCCCCCCTCGGCGAGGGAGAGCTTCGCCAAAGGGAATCCGTCGGCACCTTGGACGACAGGCATCCATCGCAGCGTCTTGTCTGTGAACAGTTCGCGGCTGAGTTCGAGCATGCCTCGGAATCGGACGGCCAGCGCGGTGTCGCGGAAGAAGAACAGCTTCAGGTCGACGATCGACTCAGGGACTAGTCCCATGTCGATCATGTTCCTGAGGTTCAGTAGACACATCGTGTCGGGAGCAGCGAAAGACTTGTGCAAACCATATTGGTCACAGAATCGAGCTAGCCATACGTGATCGAAGCCGTTGTTGATCTGATGTCCGCGATTCAGAACCCATCCCTCGATCCCGTCCTGACCGCCGGCAGAGCCTGGTGCCCGAATGGCGTTGACGTCGTAGAACGCGCCCAGATCGATCGGGCCTACCTCGAAGCGGATGCCGCTCTGGACGCCGGCGATGAAGTGGCGGAATCGCACGCTCGCGGGAGAGCACACTTCGTAATGGCCGTTTCCGACGGGCACGAGGTCACCGTAGGTTGGATAGGCAACGAGGGGGGTGACCTCGGTGATCGACCGCTGGCACACCAAGTTGAGCTCAACGTCAATGCTCATGGCAGCTGTCTGGGGATCACGGGCGTGGTAGTGCACTACCGCAGCCCCCACGTCGAGGCAGCGGCGGGCGTCAGCCGCCAACTCCTCCGGCGTGTAGGGAATATTCGCATTAGCGGATTGAAGTTGGTTCTCGTTGAGAGCGACCTCAATAACGACCTTGTCTTCCACGCCCACGGTCCACCTCCCCTACATCACGGTGTGTCGGTGCGAATCCGAAATTACCAGGGGTACCCGCTTTCCGCTCGCCGGTACGCCAGCCCGCAAGGTCACCGCGTCCAGCCGCTTCTACTCCCGAGCAGTGGTGACCACGCCCAGGTGTATCGAAGTCGCCCAAGGACCCAACAGAGTATGAGCGAAGGCCCGTAGCGCGGGAGTCGGTAATGGCGTAACTGGCAGTGAGACGGATCGTCGCGTACATGGACCTCTCGGGTGTCGGTCCGGTCCATGGGGCACCAGGCAGCCTGCTGCTCACCGAATCTGGAGCACGACTGACAGATATCCATGGTCAACCCTGGACGATGCGGTCCACTTCGGTACTGGCGAGCGCCAGGACCGACGTCAAGCGGCGATGCGCCAGCTGGAAGCGGACCTCGCTTCGGGAGAATGGGCACGTCGGCACGCTGATCTTCTTCGCCAAGAGGCCCTCGACTCGGGTACCGGCTCATCATCAGCCGATGATCGAGCTGACAAACAGCCTCATTGCGTCGTTGCCAACACGTCGCCGCGGCGGATCCAGCAGGCCTCGGCAGCACGATCCGCTTCGTGCCGCCCGACGAGCAGTCGCAGTGTGGGCCTCATCCGCAGGGCCGCGTCCGTGCGTGGTCGAACCCGAGTATGGGATAGTTAGGGAGGATCGACATAGCGGCGCCGGAAGACGGACCGCTACGCAACGGAGGGCGCGTACGGCACGGCACACGCAAGAGATGTCAAGAACTGAGCCCGGTTGGCCAACGGCCGGCGGGGCGCTCTTCACCGAGGTTGTGCACCAGGCGCCGGTGAACTCGTCCGTCCACGCCTTCCCGCTCGAGAACATGTTGCACGCGAGCGCCCTCGCCGGTCGAGCCGCTCCCGTTGCCGTCCAGGTGGGAGATCCCGCTCCCGACTTCGCCGTTGTCGGCCTCGACGGGCTAACCCGGACCCTCGCCGATTTCCGGGGCAGACCTCTCGTGCTGCGACTCTCACGGGCCGTGTCCGAACTGTTGGTCTGCCCGCTCTGCCGACCTGGTCTGCAGGAGCTCAACTCGATCTACCAGGACTTCGAGGCGAACGGAATCCAACTGGCCGTGGTGTTCAGCACGGCCCCGGAGGTCACTGAGCAGATCCGGGAGACTTGCGGGATCTCGTACCTACTGCACTCCAATGCGACGTGGGATCTCTACCGCGCCTACGGCACCGGCCACGTCCTGCTCGCCCCACGACAGGCGTGGGCGATCATCGACAGCGACGGCATCGTGCGTTGGCTGTGGCGCATGAGCGCAGCGACAGACGGTCACGGGGTGCCGCTGCCGAGCGAGGTGCTGGCCCTGACCCGCGACCTTCTCGCCACGTGACCCTGACCTCCTTCGACGACCTTGCCCTCGGTGACGAGGTCTGGTGCCTGGCGGCGGTGGGCACCCCGTTCGTGGTCGCCGGGCTCGACTACGAACGGCGCCGGGTGACGGTCAGCACCAATCCTTCTGGCGGCGGTGATCGTGTCCTTGACTTACCCGCCGACTCGATGTGGCTGCTCACCAAAGAGAGGTGGGACCAACTCTGGTACTGGCCCGACCGCGTCGGTGAATCGTTCGAGCTGGTGAGGGACCGCTTTGTTGCCGCTCACCAACCGGGGGACGTGGTCAAGGGATACTTTCTCGACACCAGCATCGGCGCGACAAACCAGGGTTTCGTGACGCCCAACCCGAAGACGGCGATGTCGTTCGAGATCCAACGGGGAACCCCCGGGTTCGGTCAGGTGCGGGTGAAACCCGTGGCTGATGCCCCCGACGGCGTAGTCGCGGTCGGCCCCAACGTTCCGCTCCGTCTTGGCATGACCTGGTACCGCTGGTCGCTGTCATTCGGTGAGATCGTCTTGAACTGGTGCGACTTCCTCCCTCCACAACGCAGAGGTTCATGAGAAATTCCGGGGGATCTTCGCTGCCGGATTGACGTAGCTCGATTGTTTCTCGGTCCCCGGAAAACACAAGGCGGATTCAAGCGGTGAGCGCAACGAGCTCGGCGAACTTCTCTGATGGTTTCATGTATCCGAGTGTTTTGCGTGGACGCCCGTTGAGGCTTCGCTGAAATCGAGCCAGATCCGCCGCGCTGTGCTGTGAGAGATCGGTGCTCTTGGGCATGTATTGGCGCAGGAGGCCGTTGGTGTTCTCGTTCGATCCGCGTTGCCAGGGCGAATGGGGATCACAGAAGTAGATGGGAACGCCGGTGGCCACGGTGAAGTGCACATGGCCGGCCATCTCATGGCCCTGATCCCAGGTGATGGAGCGAGCAAGCTCGTCGGGCAACTTGCCAATGGCCTTGGCCATGGCCGCCTCGACGCTCGACGCGGTGTGGTCCTCGGGCAGGTGCAAGAGCAGCACGAAGCGTGTCGAGCGTTCGACCAGGGTGCCGACGGAGGACTTGCCGCCCGCCCCAATGATCAGGTCGCCCTCCCAGTGGCCGGGCACGGCCCGGTCTTGGACCTCTGCGGGCCGCTCGCTGATCATGACCATGTCGGGGTTCTTGCCTCGCTTCTCCACCCGGCCCTGGTGGCGACGGGTCGTGCGCCCTGAGCGCAGGCAGCGGGCGAGCTCACGGCGCAGTTCCCCGCGGCCCTGGACAAACAGGCACCGGTAGATCGTCTCGTGGCTCACCTGCATCATCGGATCGCTCGGGAACTCCAGGCGCAAGCGCTGGGCGATCTCCTGGGGCGACCACAGCTCCTCGAGCCAGGCGCTCACCTGGGCGACGAGGGAGGGTGTGCCAGCTTGGCCGGTTCGGGTCGCGCGGACGACGCCCCGGCCCGGCAGTGGGCCCGCCAGGCCCCGTAGCGGTGAATCCCGCCGTTCGCGGCCACCTCTCGGGTGATCGTGGACGGGGCACGCCGGAGGCTACGGGCTATCGCCGACATCGGGGCCAACCCCAACAGAATCTCTTCACGCTCCTCGGCGCTCAGGTGACCCGGTGCTGGAGTCCAGGGGTCGGGCAAGCCCGATTCAGGGCGCTGAACGTAGACACTGGCCGTCACGAGCGGCAACGAGCAGTTGAGGTCTCTGACAATTGCGTTGAGTGTCAATCCCTTGGCCTTGAGCCGACGGGCCATCTGCTTTTGCTCGCGGGTCATGTGACGAGTGCCCATCTGTAACCTCCTGGTGTCGGGGCAACGAAGCGTTGCCTACTCACCAAGCCGTTGCCGTGATCCCTTGAATCCGCCCTGGGCTTTCGGCGGATTCACACAACGTACCTCTTCAAACGTAATTTTCCGATTACGGGGTTGACACCGATTTACAGCCGCCAAATGCCTGGATAATGCCTAAACACAATGGAGGGTCTTGCCAGTTCCAGGGCCACTTCCGCCGGGGTCCTGTCCGGCGTCGATCTTCCGAGGACGAGCGCCACGAGATTGCTCCGGGCTGCCAGACCTTTTCCTCGCATCCACCATCCAACCCGGCTGCGCTTGCCGCCATGGCTTCTGCTCATCGACCGGTCGAACAGCTGGCTGGGCGGGGCATCACTCGAGATCGTTGTGGTCGCTGGCCCGCGGCTCTGCCCGTGATCTTGGCGATCTCGCCGAAGGGAGCTTGCGGCAGCCAGGAGCGGTACCAACAACTGGTTCTCGTCGCCGACTGGAACCAAGGTGGTCGTGTCGGTCACCAGCAGGGCGACTGTCCCACCAAACCACAGTCGGGCTGGGAGACCCGCCGTCGCCAGCCTCTGCTCGGGTCCCCGGCTTATGGTGCCCGACGCAGGGATCGGTGGCAGCATCGACTGATGTGGTGTGGATCATGGCAAGCTCCTCCTCGAGCTGAGGACGAGGGTCAAGAGCTAAAGGCCAATCTCGGACAAGGTCGCGGGTTCTCGACGTAGTTAGCCAACTCAGATGGGCCGGGCGTCATGCGCCTCTGCGAGGTCGCCGTCCTTCACCCGGGACGCACCCCCTCGTCGAAAAGCTCGTCCTCATCAGCGCCCTGGTCCAGCAGCTCGCCGCTGACACTGGCGGATCGATCGACCGACGCAGCGGCCGGCATCTCTGCGACGGCTATCAGCTGGTCGACCTCCTCCGACCCGCCCGGTCACGCCGGCGCCCTCGTAGTTCCAAGGTCCGCCGAACACCTCGTAGAGAAGTCGTTCGCCCTCGTCGTCGAGCCCCGACCCAGGGCCGTCCTTCGGACCGGTGAGAATCCGTCGAGCG
Organism: uncultured Acidimicrobiaceae bacterium; assembly: GCA_963794215.1. Lineage (GTDB taxonomy): Bacteria > Actinomycetota > Acidimicrobiia > Acidimicrobiales > RAAP-2 > DATKRB01. The sequence goes on from CAWCCQ010000002.1 coordinate 799,378, forward strand.
ACATCGTGATTCGTGTCGACGACCTTGGACATGTCGTTGATCGCCTACTGAATCCCGAAACTGATCACGCGCATTGGGTGAATCCGAATCAGCGACTTGCGCGGATCGCTGGCCGGAATCAGTTCGCCCATTCCGCGGATCTCGACCATCCGCGGCTTCCAAGGGTCAATGGTTTCAAGATCGTCAACGACGAACGCAACTTGTCCGTTGGATTCGACGTTCTTGTACTTTCGTGAGTTCCCCATATTGAGGCCGCCGATTTCGAACGTGCCGGTGGCTTCGTCGAATCTGAATCCGACCGGGTTGTTCTGAAGCGACCCGTCCGGGCGCAGCGTGGCAAGTCGGCCGAGTCGTTGGCTTTTCAAGTACGTGACTTGCGCATCGGTGAAGTCGGGCACGATTAGTTCCTTCCCTAGTAGCCGAGGGACCTGGGTTGTTCGCCGGCTAGCTGCTAATACGAACGTTAGCGAATACGCCTCCAGCCAGACGACCTCGGCTTCGAGGTCGTCCCTGATGATGTCGATGTGCATGCCGCCTGCCCGTTCTTCGCCTCTGGGACTCGCTGCAGAATGAGCGGGGAGCGAGCATAGTTGTCGGGCACAAGGACCAGGGTGTCCACCCCTCCAAGCTGCGGGGGATTTACCGGCGTCCGCCATCAGCAGCCGCGTGCCGACCGGACCGGGTAGTGCTGACAGGCCGGTGCGGTCGTCGTGCTTCCAACGTACGGTGGGCGCATGCCGACACGAACGCTGCTTGGTCGAGGGACCAGTGGGCCGGATGCGAGTTCGCGGAGATCGCTCTCGACCGCGATCGACTCACCGCCCGAGGCGTGGCGATTGACAGCTCCCCGATTCCCTACCGATCGGACTACGTCCTCGAAACGGGACCGGGGTTCGTGACGACCTTGCTGGACGTGTCCAGCCAAGGCGAAGAGTGGAGGCGGAGGTTGGCGCTGCGCGGCACGGGTGCGGGGTTGTGGACAATCGACGCCGACGCCGAGGGGACCCCCGATCTCCCCGGGCCAGGCGGCGATCCGGCCGCGCTCGCCGGGGTGCTCGACCGCGACCTGGGCCTGTCGCCAGTCACCCATCTCATGCCCATATTGCGACATGGGGGTGTCGGCCGAGCGGAGTTGATTGCCGCATGGGTGTCAGTGCCCGACCTGCGGGTACAGCCGGACGGACAGCGCTACACGAGTGTGGGCGTGAACCTGATCCGTTACGACGCTCTAGACGCCAGCTTCTCGGCGACGATCACCGTCGACGACGACAGGTTCGTCGTCGACTATCCCGGGATTGCGAGGCGAATCTGAGCTGGCCACGAAGGGCCTGCGATCCAGAATCCCTTGGACCAACCCATCGAACGCTCGCTTTCCAGATTCCTAGATACTCATCGCGCCGCCTCATGCCTCGGTCGCGATATCCACTCCAACAGGGTGCCGCCGATTTCCGAAACTCCCCAGGGCACGATCAACGACATTCCCTAGCAAGCTGACCCGGAGAGTTGAATGCGCAGAGGCTCGCATGTTGAATCACCGGGATTCGTCACCCTTCGGGGTTAGGGTTACGGTTCGATCCCACCGAGGCGAATCGCGAGGAAGAGGAGGGGAAATGGAGAATGAAGTCCCGCCCGGGCGAATGGAAAATCCATATCGGAGCAATTTTCGGGCTGTCCGATGGATCGGGGAACAGCACGACGCCCATCCGTCATTTGCCCCTGCAGTCTTTACGGCCGCAGCCCTCTGGTTCTTCATTCAGATCGTTGTGGCTTGGGTGTTCAGCCCCAGCTACAGCTTGGTCTCGAACACGATCAGCGATCTGGGAGAAACAAGCTGTCGCGGAAGCTATGGAAATGGAATGTGCTCACCGCGTTGGTGGCTCATGGACTACGTCGGTTTCCTACTACTTGGCCTCGTCATGGCGGTGGGCTCGATACTGCTTTACCACGAGTTCACCCACAGAACTCCTCGAGAGCGATACGCTGCGATGATCGGATTCGGCTTGATGGCATTGGGTGGTCTCGGAGCGATCCTCGTCGGATTCTTTCCCGAGAACGAGAATGGGACCATGCACATTATCGGGGCCGCCCTTGCGATCGGCCTCGGGAATGTCGCCATCTTCGCCCTCGGGGCGGTACTCACCCTGCCCGAATCCATGCGGCGCTCCATGTTGACGTTTAGCACCCTGTCGTTAGCCGCACTGGTGTGCTTCGCTTCGCACAAGTACTTTGGCATCGGCGGCGGGATGATGGAGCGGCTTGCCGCCTACCCCGAGACGATCTGGCTCATAACCTTCGGTCTCTACATCTGGCGATTCCACCCGAAGAAGTCCGGCTTGTACAGCTAGCGCCGCACACGGCATCACAATCCTCATTTCCACTCTCAGTAGCTCCAAGGTCAATGCGTGGGCGATGGTTCCGCAGTGGCGGCAACTACGAGGCGCATGCAACTCCCGCGGGTACCCAGTCTGTCAACTCCGCCCTAGGGCGACCGATCGACGATCCGTTGCGTGCCATGCGGGTGGACAGGGGCAGTGGAGTCCCGCAACACAGGGTCAGCGCAAACGGAATCGAGTGTGGGTCACGTTGGCTGGGGGTACCGCGCCTGCAGCTTCTTTAGAGTCCCCATACGATCTCAACAGAACAGTCACCGAACCCGGACGGCAGCCATACTGGGTGGGCGTCGGTTCACATCGGTGTCGATGACGACGACCGCCACCTTCGGGTTCCATGCCCAGCGGTCGACTGCCACTTGCTGTTGTGCGAAGGTATGATGCATGCGTTCGCGGCTAGACAGACTCCGCAACTGAGACACCGAGCTTGGTCAAGAAGCTGCGGTAGTCGGTCTGCACCCATTCCTCGGCCAGCCGGCCGTCGTGGTGGTACCTGAAGTACCGACGACTTCCCACTCGAGGTGCTGACCGATGGGCGAGTAAGTAAAGACCCCGGTGAAAGTCACCGGAGAACGTGGTACGCGCCGCCAGGAAGCTCCCCTCCACGATGATCTGCTCACGGACGATTCGCAGCTCGCTAAAAGCGGTGCGCAAGGAAGCGAAGTACGCGCGCAGTTGATCGAAGCTCAGATCGACGCCGGGTCCGTGGAAGACGTAGTCGTGCGCAAAATACGCCCGAAGCTTGGCGTCGTTCTCCGTGGCGATCGCCTCGTCGCCGATGCGGATCAACTCGCGGGCCAGGGGGCTGTCAGAGACGAAGCCTGGCATCCCTCCTCCTCACTCGCTCAGGAATGGATGGTCACGGCGTATCCATCGGGGTCAGCAAATGCGAACGTCCGGCCAAATGGACCATCGAAGGGCTCGGTGACGATTCGAACCCCGGCATGAACGAGCCGATCGTGCAGGGCTTGGGGGTCATCGGCCTTGAGCCACAGTGCCACGCCCCAGCCGAGACGCTCGACCGCGGTCAAGTCAACGGCGGGCTCACGGACGGCAAAGGGAATAGGGGCGGTGGCAAAGACCACCGCTCCTGGTGGGCACTGGGCTGCCCGCTCGAGGCCCAGCTGCTCCGAATAGAACGCAGCAGAAACCTCCAGGTCGCTGACCTGCAGTCCGATGAAGTCGGGTCCGATGACTCTCACGTGCGCTCCTCTATACTTATCAGGCTACCTGAGAAGTATATCAGGTAGCCTGATAAGTGCAAGGGACCGACGGGGAAGGCAGGGAGGCGAGTGCCAAGAGCCGAGGAGATGTCGGGCTACTTGGTCAAGCGCGCGCAATCGGTCATCCATCTCGCCCTTGAGGAGATCGTCTCCAAACAAGGACTCGGGATTCCCCACTACGTCGTGCTCACGTTGCTGGCCGAGTTGCCGGGGTTGCCCAATGCTGAGCTTGCCCGGAAGGCCTTCGTAACGCCCCAATCAATGAACGAGGTCCTCAAGCAGCTCGAAGCATCCGGCTTGGTGGAGCGTCAGAAGAGTCAGTCAAATGCACGAATCCTTAACGCTCACTTGACCCCAGCGGGCAAGAAACAATGGCGATCCGTCGACGACGCCGTTCAGGAACTGGAAGAGCGTCTGCTCCGGGGTCTCACGCAGGACGAAGTCCGTGTGCTGAACCAATCGCTCCAGACGATCATCCGAAACATGACCCCGACGCCGTGAGGTTTCATCAGACGCGCTCGCGCTCGTGAACCGGCGTCCCGCGGTTTCAGCCAACACGAGTGATAGCTGGCATGCTTCGCCGTGCGGTTCTCAAAGTTCGACAGCTACCGGAGCCGATCCGTGCTCTAGGCTGTCGGCCCGCATTGGCGCATCTTGCGCTCGATCGTCCAATGGGCACTGGTCCCCTTGAGATCCGAAGAGCCCCATGAGTCCCGAGACTTCAGACAACGCCTGGGCGGGACCGGCTACTCACTATCGCGGTTCTCACAGTTGTCCCCAGACACTCGATCTCGCGTCGAACGACAATCCGTGCGGAGATCAACGCAATGCACAGAGATTCGTCGCTCGCATCAAGTCCGGTTGGCCGACGACATGTCACCGAGCGAGATCCCTTTTCCCAAGGACTGCGATTGGCGGGCCAATTTGGCTGACCAACCGCAGTTCACCTTCCATCTCAAGCACGGCGTCGTCGCCGACCCGGCAGAGCGCCGGCGCGGCTCGCCGTCCTCGTTGAAGAGTTCTACCACCGCCGCGGCCCGGACAGTCCGTGACCGCAGACCGTCTTCGAGGAGCGGGTAGAGCGCAGCGCTGACCAAGGTTGCCTTGGTGGAGGCCACCAGCACGCGCCGACCGGTACTCCGCGTCGAGGATGTCCCGTCACCAGTCGTCCACCAAGTCTCGACCGTCAGCCGCGGTGGTTGGACCCCGATGCCCGTCAGCCGCGTACATCTAGATCAGTCGATCCTGACTAGCCCCGATGCGGGTCGGCCAGGGACCACGCCAGGTAGGCGATCAGAGCACTGCCTCCGGCGATCGCTACCAAGATGCACAGGTAAATCCACCAATCGTCGCGGCGACTGAGCTTTTGGGCATGCGGCGATCGGCGCACAACCGACCAGGGCCTCGCCGCGCGCACCCTAGTGGTCCGTCGCTGATATAGCTGAAGTAGTTAGGCTGACAACATGACCACGATGCTGGCCGCACCGCCACTTCGCATGACCCGCAAACAACGCGACGATCTCGAGCGCATCGCACGCTCGCCGTCTCAGCCGCATCGCTCTGTCGTGCAAGCCAAGGCGTTGTTGCTTGCCGCCGATGGCGAGGCCAACTACGAGATCGCACGGCGTCTGGAGGTGGCCTCGAACTCGGTGCGCGCCTGGAGACGGCGTTTCGAAGAGAGTGGGACCGATTGGGTTGGCACGATTGCCCCGGGCCGGGGCCGGCGTTCGTGGTTGCCCGAAGGCACCGTGGCCGAGGTCGTGCGCGTGACGCGCGAAGAACTCCCCGATGATGGCTCTACGCAGTGGTCGACGCGGACGCTGGCGGAGCGATTCGGGATCGGCAAGGACACCGTGGCCCGGATCTGGCGGGACCACAACCTTCGACCCTGGAACATCGTGACCTTCAAAGTCTCGAACGACCCGGACTTCGAAGAGAAGCTGGTCGACGTGGTCGGGCTCTACATGAGTCCACCCGAACGGGCCATCGTCTTCAGTTTCGACGAGAAGACCCAGGTCCAAGCGCTCGACCGCACCCAGCCCTCGCTTCCCCTCAAGCCCGGACGGGCCGGGACCATGACCCATGACTACAAGCGCCACGGCACGACGGATCTCTTCGCCGCCATGAACGTTGCCACCGGCGAGGTCCTCTACGACACCCGCACCTCGCACAAAAGCACTGACGTGCTCCAGTTCTTCAAGTTGATCGACCTCCACGTCGCGAGAGACCTCGATATCCACGTCGTCCTCGACAACCTGAGTGCTCACAAGGCACCACCGGTGGCCAAGTGGCTGGCCGATCCGAAGCGAGCACGCTGGCACCTGCACTTCACGCCCACCAGCTCGTCGTGGCTGAACCTGGTAGAGAGCTGGTTCTCTATCCTCACCGAGCGCCGACTTCGCCGAGGTGCCTTCAACTCGGTGGACCACCTCGTCGTCGAGATCGAGACCTGGGCCGAGCATTGGAACGACGATCCCAAACCCTTCGTGTGGAAGAAGCCGGCAGAGGAGATCATCGCCAAGGTGAAGAGAGGTCGGGCTGCATTGGCTTCAGTCAAATCCGCGACGCACCACTAGCGGCACCTCGCAACGCCAAACCAGTAATCGCTCCTCGCCCTGCCAACAAGTCAACGGGGCCCTTGCCATTGGTTGGATGCGGTGCCATTGGACAGTCCCACGCCGGCGGGGATCGGCAGGGTTGTAGCCCCCAGCGCCTGGATCAGGGTCTCTGCGTTACCCACCAGACCGGCGGACGCATAGGTGATCACGACCTTTGAGTTGGGCGCCGAAGCCAGGTCCTGGAGCGCCGGCATCTGGAGCACGCCCAGCGTGTCGGCGTTGCTGGCCACCTGCTCGATGGCGGCCCGCTTTTGCTGTTCGGCCTCTTTCTGCTCAGACATGGCCTGGAGCACATTGGTCGGCGGAGTGATGTCGAGGATCTCGATCCGATTGAGCCGAACCCCCCATTTGATGGTGGCGTCAGCCATATGGTCCTGCATCCGGGCGTTGATGGTCTCGTGCTAGGAGAGCGACTCGTCCAGCGTCACCTCACCGAAGACCGCCCGAAGCGTGGTCAAGGACAGCTGATCGACCGCGAGTTGGACGTCGTTGATCTCAAAGGGGGCGGCCTTCGCATCGATGACCTGGCAGAAGAAGGGGGCGCTGACCCTCAGCGCCACGTTGTCCTTAGTGATCACCGACTCCTTGTCGCCAATTTCGGGGAACTCGCCCATGTCCACCTTGACCATCTGGTCCATCAACGGCACGAGGACGTGCGCGCCGGCCTGGCGGATCGACATGAACTGATCACCGCTCCCGCTCCGCACCAGACCCATTTCTCCAACCTTCACTTTCCCCTTCCTCGTCGGACGAGAAGCCATCGACTACTCGACTGAGATAGGGCGTCGGGTTACTCGACTCGGAACCGCTGCCTGGCATCGACTTCGACCGCGTCGTCGGGGTCGCACTCGCGCTCACCGAAGAACTTTGTGCGATCTCGTCCACACGTTCATCCCGACGCGATCGGCGCCGTAGAGCGCGAGCAGATCCACGATGTCGTGCAGCACGAATATCTCAACCCCCTTCGTTTCGATACCCGCCGGTGTCGAGGTCATCGATCCAAGGCTTGGGTTCCTGATGGAGGGCGTCGAGCACCACCCTCACGAGCTGGCTCGGGGTGCGCCGCGGGCCCGTCGCCAGCCATGCGAGCTCGATGGGCACCAGAACGGACCGCTGTAGCTCGTCGAGGCTCGACCCGTCGTCTCCTTGGGCCACGACCACGTCGGCAACGAACGCGACCGCCTGCCACCACACGGTTGTTCTGGTGCGCCTTGTAGGGTCGAGTCCATCGCCCGCGGCGAGTTCGCGCAGCCGTTCGAGATCGCCGTGCGCAAGAACGTTGATCCACGCCCAGTTGGGAACAACTCGGTGTCGGGCATCCATATATTCGGCGTAGCGGCCGCACAGATAGGTTTCGCACTCCTTGCTGAGCTCTCTTCCCTCTCGCCGTGTCCTCATCTCACCCTTCCTGGGTACCAACTTCATCGCTTCTCCCCTCGAGCTTGAGTGGTGGGCTTGGTGACGATCCGAGATTCTGGTTGTGAGAGCACTGGGTCAGGTGACCGCGTCCACCGTCCCAGCAATGCGCAGTGCCGCCCGCGTCCAACGTGGGGACGTCGTCGAGCATCTCGTCAACGGCAATGCCCCGCTGCGCCATGGTCTGATCGTGCTGCGACCCACGCACGATCCGCACCGCTCCGATGACAAGGAGCATGATCGCGGCGACCTCGATCACAAAGGCGGTCGACGCGTAAGGAGCGGCGAACCCATCATGAAACCCGAACAGCCCGACCGTATCGGCAAGGAGGAACCCGGCCACGGTGGCCGCCATGGTGGCCCAGGCCGTGACCACGACCACCAGGCGGCGCGTCACGACCAGGATCAGGGCGACGAGGGGCGTGGCGGTGCCTTGGACGAGAAACAACGGCCCGATGGACGGGATGGCTCGGTAGCCCGAGGACCACAGGTGAAGGTGCACGGCCGCCGAGGCGATGAGCAGGCCGGCGGCAGCCACCAGTGCCACCGTGGCGACCGACGACAGCGGCTCTCGCGCAAGCAACCGTGCCCTCCAGCGGTCACGGCGCGGTTCACCCGTTGTCCACGAGAGCTCGATCAGCGACTCAGTAGCCATAGCCGCCTCCCGACGTGGTGGCCGGAGCCGCCGTCGTGTGAGCGCCACCGATCGTCTTCAGGCCGGGGGTGGCAACGAAGAAGTTCTCCACTCCCTGGCCCGTCACCTGCCCGGGCGTGTCTTGGATAAAGGTGTAGAGGAAGTGACCGTTGTACGCGACCTGACGACCGTTGGCGTCCTTAGTGGTGGTGAGCTTGCCGTGGGTACCGGTCGCGGTGGGCGATGCGGAGGTCAACGGTGGCCACAGGCGTGCGAGCGCACAGGTGACGAGGGACTTCTTGGGCGTGTCCTGCTGGTAGTAGTAGAGGGGTAGACCTTGGGCGTCCACCAAGATGGTCTCGGTCTTTCCGTTCACGTTTGTCGCCTCGGTGTGCAGCGTCGGGACCTTGGTGGCGCTCTGGACGTGGGCTGCTCGGGGCATGGTGGCCATCGACGACGGACTCTTCGCCGATGCGCCATGAGTCACCGCGCCGGCTTCGACCCCGCCGCCAAGAGCCGAGAAGGCGGCGATCGCGCTGCTGAAAAGAACGATGCTGAACGACGGCAAGGCATGACGAACTCCTCGTTGGTGATGATGAATGGGTGGTTGATGACACCGTGACTACATTCGGCATGCATTTGGTGTCAGTGCGTAGATACGGCTGAGGGTTACGGACGGTTCATTCCGAAGAGCACTGGACGCACTGCATGGAAGAGCGCGAGCACGGAGAAGCGGAGGGGAAGTGCCAGCGGGTAGCGCCGCTTCGGGCTTGGGGGAAGCGACAGGGAAACACGGAGAAACGAGGGCGAAGGACCAGCAGCTGGTCTCGAGACCCAGCGGCCGGCCCCCGCTCGGGGTCGCTGTAACCCGGCTCCCTATCCTAAGGTGAGATGTTCCTAGCCCCTCGACCCTCGTCTGGAGCCGTCCGTCGCCAACCCGCGTCGGACCGTGGCGACGGCGTCGTGCTGCGGGTGCTTGACGCGGACGTCTACCCCGACTGGGAGTCGGTCTACCGTGACAATGTCCGGCGCCTCTTCGGGCTTATGTACGCGCGGGTGGGAAACCTGACCCGACGCCGAAGATCTCACGTCCGAGGTGTTCCGCACCGCGCTGGGCGCGTTGCGATTGAGCGCGTCCAAGGGCGAGGGTGCGCTCCTATCTACTCACGACCGCTCGAACGGTCCTGGCGACCCACTGGCGCCGTCACCTGGGCGTGTCGGTTACCTCCATCGACCCCGACGCTGACCTGGCCTTCTTGGTGGAGGGCCGCGGACCCGACGCCCCGAGCGACGCGCCGCAGCGGGCGGGGAGGATTCTCTCGGCCCTGCCCGATCGCTACCGGCGCATCTTGGAGCTCCGATTCCTCGAGTCGTGCTCGATCAAGGAGGCGGCACACGCCATGGACATCAGTGTCAGCAACGCCAAGGTGCTGCAGCACCGCGCCCTGAAGATGGCGGCCAACCTCCACGAGGAGATGGACCAGTGACCGCCCGACGACTATCCGCCTTCATCGATGCGCTCGCCCTCGGACGACGTCCCCGGCCCTTCCCCGCCGACCCGCAGGACGCAGCGGTTCTCCGCACGGCCATCGCATTACGGGCGTCTCGTCCCGGTGACGCCGTTCCCGACGACCAGTTCGTGACGGACCTCCATGACGAGCTGGCCGCTCAGGTCGCCGCCCCACCCGCTAACGTCCAGACGCTCAGGGTCGGCCGCGGCCGCGCCAGGTTGGCGGCCGTCGCGGCCAGTGTCGTGCTCATCGCCGGGACGTTTGTCGCCACCGAAGCGTTCGATCAAACCCCGGTGCGGCCAGCGGCCGTCGGCGCACCTCATGCCCAGGCCCTGCGCACCGGCACGTTCGAGACCGCTGACCGCCAGGTCATGGGACAGATCGTCGCCTACAGCGGGCACCCTTCGTGGGTGTACATGAACATCGAGGGCTCCAACTACAGCGGCCCGATCATCTGCAAACTCCAAGGTAACAACGGTGCGACCGTCGCCACGGGCTCCTTCGAGCTCCACCAGGGTACGGGGGAATGGTCCAAGACCATCACGATGGATATCAAGGAACTCCGAGGAGCAAAGCTCGTGCCCTCCGCTGGCGCCGTTGTGGCGTCCGCCAGCTTCGCCTGACTTCGTCCAGTTCTGCCCGATCCCCCGCAGAATGGGGTCGTGAATGTCCATGGACCCCACGATCCGGTTCCGATGAGCCTCCTCGGTGCCTCCACCGGGCCGCCCAGCCCTGCGTCTGGGAGGATAATCGGCCCGACGCGGCGCCAATACCGATCCCCTGATCGGCGATACCCCGGCCGGTTCGGCGTTCCGGTGGTGGTCGAGCCTTCAGCGATCGCGCGTCACCCCGAGGTGGTCGGCGAGCCACGGCCCGGTGACGCTCTCGGGCGCGACGGCCACCTCATGGGGGGTCCCGGTGGCGACGATCTTCCCGCCCTCCGGTCCCGCCCCCGGTCCGATGTCGATGAGGTGGTCACACGCGGCGAGGAGGTCGAGATCGTGGTCGATGACCACGATCGTCGCGCCGGCGTCAATCAGCCGGTCGAAGACCCCGGTCAACGTGGCGACGTCGCGGGGGTGCAGCCCGGTGGTCGGCTCGTCGAAGACGTAGAGCGCGCCGCGCTGGCTGCTGCGCAGTCGGGAGGCGATCCGGAGCCGCTGGGACTCGCCACCGGAGAGCGACGGCGTCGGCTCGCCGAGGCGGAGGTATCCGAGCCCGACCTCCCGCACGGGCCGCAGCGGGCCGAAGGACGCGGGGTTGGTCCGCGAAGTGCGCCGAGCGCGTCCTCGACGCTCAACTCCAGCACGTCGGCGATCGTCATCCCGTCGACTTGCACCTCAAGGGTGGCTTCGTTGAAGCGTGCGCCGCTACAGGTCGGGCAGGTGATCGGGATGTCGGGCAGGTACTGGACGTCGAGGTCGATGTGGCCGAGGCCGAGAGCACGTCGGGCACTGCCCCTCACGGGTGTTGAAGGAGAAATGCCCGGGCTTCCACCGTCGTCGCCGGGCCAGCGCCGAACTTGCGAACACGCTGCGGATCTCGTCGAACGCACCGGAGTACGTCGCCGGCGTCGAGCGGGCGTTCTGGCCGATCGGCGACGCGTCGATCTCGACGACCTGGCGGATGCCGCCGGTCTCGAGGCGCCGCACGTGCGAAGGGAGCGCGGCCCCGAGGAAGTGGGCGCGGAGCGCCGGGACGAGGCTGTCGAGGACGAGCGCCGTCTTCCCCGCACCCGACGGGCCGGCGACCCCGGTCAGCTGGTGCATCGGGAACGTCGCCCGCACATCACGCAGGTTGAACAGTTCGCTGATCTCGATCTCGACCTGCGGGGCGCCGTCCTCGGCCGGCCGCCGGCGACGGGAGACCGTTACCGACCCGGCCAGATAGGGACCGATGACCGAGTTCGGGTCGTGCTCGAGGTCGGCCGGGCGGCCCTCGGCGATCAGCTCTCCCCCAGCTGACACCGGCCCCGGGCCCGAGCTCGATCACCCAATCGGCGGTTCGGATCAGTTCGCGCTCGTGCTCGACGATGACGACGGAGTTCCCGTTGGCGACCAACGCCTGGATCGTCCGCCGGAGGCCGGCGACGTTGCTCGGGTGCAAGTCCCACGGACGGCTCGTCGAGCACGTAGAGCATGCCCGTCGTGCTCGCTCGGACGGTCGAAGTGAGCTCGATCCGCTGGCGCTCCCCCGTCGAGAGCGTCGATCCGGCCCGGTCGAGCGTGAGGTAGCCGAGGCCGACGTCGAGCAGCGGTGCGAGCCTGCCTTCGAGCTCCGACAGCAGCCCGTCGGTCATGCGAGCGATCGCCACGGGAAGGCCAGCTGGGAGCGCCGGACGCGAACTCGCGGAGTGCGGCGAGATCGAGCGCGCTCACCTCGGCGATGTTGAGACCCCCGAGACGGGAGGCGAGCGCCTCCGGGCGCATCCGCGTGCCGCCGCAGACCGAGCAGACGCTCGTGTGGGTGAATCGCTCGGTGAGTTGTCGCGTGCGCGCGTTCTCGCTGCGCAGCGACCGCTCCACCGCGGCGACCGCGTTGTCGTAGTTGACCGTCAGCTGAACGGTGCGACCGGTCCGGCCGGAGGTCAGCGTCACCTGGCGCTGGACCGGCGGGCCGTAGAGCACGATGTCGCGCTCGCGCTTGGTGAGCGACCGAAACGGGACGTTCAGCCGCACGCCCTGCTCCCCCGCCGCGTACATCGACAGCCGCCGTCCGCCGCTGTTCCACGGCAGGACGGCGCCTTCTTCGATCGTCTTGTCCTGGTCGGGGACCAAGGCGTCGACGTTCACCTCGGAGCGGACGCCGAGGCCGTCACATGCCGGGCACGCGCCGTAGGAGTTGAAGGCGAAGGACTCCGCGCCGGGATGTTCGAACGTCACGCCGCAGACAGGGCAGACGATCTCGATGCCGATCGTCGCGACCGACGGTTCGACACGGTGACCGTTCGGGCAGACGTGCGAGCCGAGGCGCGACATCATCAGGCGGAGCACGTTCAGCACCTCCGACATCGTCCCGACGGTGCTGCGCGGCCCGGGGATCGGGGGACGCTGACGGAGCGCGAGGGCTGCGGGCAGGTGCTCGATCCGGTCGACATCGGGGCGCTGCGCCTGCGCCAGGCGACGCCTGCTGTAGGTGCTCAGTCCCGTGAGCAGCCGTTGCAGGCCCTCGGCGTAGAGGGTGCCCATCGCCAACGAGGTCTTGCCGGATCCCGAGACCCCGACCACCACGACCGTCCGCCACAGCGGGACGTCGACATCGATGTTCCGGAGGTTGTTGTGGCGCGCACCGCGCACCGTGATCGCGTCCGGCAGCTCGCCCGGAGGTGGGAAGTCGACCACTCATCGCCTCCGTGGGCTCGTCGAAACGAGTATCGCCGGCGAGGTCAGCACGGCAAGAATCCACCACCGCCGGGAGAAGTCGGCGACATCAGCGGGGCAGCGTATTCAATCGCCATCAATGTGGTCATTAGAAGTCCCGTTCTTGCATGAGGGAAATCCCCCGAACCTTAGGCTGGTTCTGACCTGTCACGGCCACCCACCCCCACGCTCGTGGCGCCGTGCTGCAATCGTCGCTGCATGCGCGGACCGCTCGAAACCGATCCTGAGGACTTCTGAGTCAACGAACGGACGAGATTGACCATACGATCCCCGGCCACGACGGTCGTCCTGACCGGGGTCGTCTATCTCCTTTGTGGTCCCGCTTACCGCTGATCAATCGGAGCAAACCGTTGGACATAGTCGCCCATCCCTTGCTGAGAGCGAAGACGATGACGTCAAGCACCCGTCCTCGCGCCGCAACGTTCTCGATCGGGACGGTATTGACCCGGGTCATAGCCCGCATCGCGGTTCAGTTGCTCGCTTACGCGCCTCGTCGTCACCGACCAAAGATTGCTCGGCCTGACCCGCGCCTGACCCAGGCGACCGTACAGCGATGCAACGTTGACGTTGAACAACTTCGCCGTCGCACCTCGTGTCGCGGACTTTACGAACTCGGCGCTCGATGTGATCCATCCGACGGGTCGATACCGAACCGGTTCGTGGCATCGATCGCCGTCGTACCATCCAACCCGGTCAGCTTCCCAAGCGCGTCCGCGATCTCTCCGCCCGGTACTGCCAATCGGCGCGATCGCTGGGTCGCGGTGGGAAGAGGTGGCAGCGCTGCGCGGCAACGACCTCGACCTCGCGGCCAACACGCTCAATACTGACGAGACCGTTGTTCGGGATGACCACGGCGCACCGTCGTTTGCCCAACCTAAATCGGCGGCAAGTGGTGCGACGGTGCCAATCCCGCCGGCGCTTGCGAGCATGCTCCCAATTCCTTCAGACCCTGAGGCTCTGCTGTTTCCCGCGCCCAGTGGTGGACCACTGCGGCCGGACAACGTTCGTTCGAGGGGTGTGGTACCCGGCGCTTCGTGCATGCGGGCTCTTTGATGCCCGGCCCTAGCGAGCAGGGTCCCACGATCCTCGGTGGTCGTTCGGCTGGTCGCCGGCCTGGTGGACGTAAGGGGCGAGAAGGTGTCTTTGAGCTGGGTGGAGGTGAGCGGACTCGAACCGCCGACTTCTACGTTGCGAACGTGGGAATGGCCCATTTCGACCTATGGCGACAACAAGGAACTCACACAAAGTACCTTTTCAGAGGTGGTTTTCCGGTTACGGGGTTGACACCGGTTTACACCCATTTACAGCCGCCTAATGCCCGGATAATGCCCAGACAGATGGAGGGTCTTGCCAGTTCCAGGGCCACTTCGGCCGGGTCCTGTCCGGCGTCGATCTTCCGGGGACGAGCGCCACGAGAGCGCTCAAGGCTGCAAGACCTGTTCCTCGGATCGACCATCCAACCCGGCGCGCTTGCCCGCCATGGCTTCTGCTCGTCGACCGTCGAACAGCTGGCTGCGCGGGGAATCACTCGAGATCATTGTGGTCACCGGCCCGCTGCTCACCCCACGATCTTGGCGATCTCCAGAAGGGAGCTAGCGGTACCAACAACTGGTCGTCGTCGCCGACTGGAACCAAGGTGGCCCTGTCGGACACCGGCAGGGCGACTATCCCTGCAAACCACAGTCGCGCTGAGAGACCGCCGTCGTCAGCCTCTGCTCGAGACATGGAATGGGCAACCCTGACTTGACTCGGGTTCCAGTAAACCCATGTCTCCAGGAATGGTCCCTTGAATGGCCAACTCCCTGGTCAGTCCCTTGTTGCAGAGGAGTGAGGAGGTTGCTGGGGAGCTTCGTGAGGTGGGGTTCAGCTCTCCGATCCGACGACCCTGGGGTGCCGAAAACTCGATCAGCCCTGACCGGGATATCACGATGCCGACCGGATCGTCTCCTATCCTTGGCGCTACCGAGTCCGGATCTGCTCCGTGCTTCGCCCGTTGCCCGCGAACAGGCGTCAAACCCCGATCCGAGGTCGCAGAGGATCGATCCTCGTCCCGTGAATCGCCGGGGGGGCTACATCGGGTCTCGTCGAGTGATCGGCCAAATCACCCGGCTCCCGAGTGACGACGGCGGACGCGTCGGCGAACCGCTGCATCCGGCTCAGGCAGCGGGATCACCGCTCTGCAGCACCGCCTCGACCTCGAGGGTGAGTGAGACCTTGTCGCTCAGCACCATCGCGTTGTCTGTGCCGGGTATAGGGCCGTTGTAGCTGACGCCGAAGTCCTCCCGATTGATCTCGGTGCTCGCACTGAAGCCCACTCGGGTACCGCCGCGGAGATCGGGCGTGAATCCGTTCACTTCCACATCAAGCGTCACCGGACGGGTCGCTCCACGGATGGTGAGCTCTCCGTCAACGAAGAACCGGCCCCCGTCGCTGCGCACGGCCAGGGAGCAGAAGGTGATGTTCGGGAAGTTCTCGACGTCGAGGAAGTCCGCCGAGCGGACGTGCTTGTCGCGGTTCGGCTCGTTCGTGTTGATCGAAGATGCGTCGATGGTTACAGCTGCCGACGAGCGATCTAGGTCCTTGTCGGTGACGATCGTCCCGCCGAAACGGTCGAAACGGCCGCGCACCTTGCTCACGACCAGGTGGCGCACCACGAAAGATACCTCGGAGTGAGCTGGGTCAATGTCCCACGTCCCGGCGACGAAGTCGGGAATCTGGACGGCAGTTACGTTGGTCATCGGTGCCTCCACTTTCGCTTGATCGTTCGATGGTTGACGGAAGGACCCCACGACAAGCCGGCCACCGCGGCTGATCCGCGCGTTCAAGGCGACGGCGAACGCGTCCATGCCGGCGTGTGCAGACCTGACAGGTCGATGATCAGGCCCGCTGCACCGAGCTAAAGGGCGACGGTTCCCCTGAAAGTCGCCGCCGTTGTTGCGTCCAGGTTCCTGTCGGGAGACGGATGACTGCGGCCTTGCTTGTGACTATCCCTACCTCGAGCGTCGGCTTCAACTTCTCCTGAGGTGCGGGGCGAGAATCCATTGACCTGGTTTGCCCTAGCCACTGCGGCGAGTTCGACGTCGACGTTCGCAGTTGGTCGCCCGGGTTCCTGCTCGTACGTCATCCATGGCACCCGCAACGTGCCATCACCCGAATGGCAGAGCCTGGGCTCGGAGTGGCGCCCACTGGTTGGACGGCCGCAGTGGACGCAAGCAGAGCCGCGTCGTCTGCTCGATGGTCGATGACCTCGTCGGTGACAGTCAGCTGCTCTGGATGGGGTTCCTCCGGGCTGGGGCGGAGCAGCCATGCGGCGATGATGGCCGCGCCGACGAGGAGCCCGGCGGCCACGATGAACGCATACGCCCAGGAGCTGGTGGTGGCGGCTGCCACTCTCTCCGGAGTTGGGTGGAGAGGGCGCACGGTGTCGAAGCGAGCCGCCGCCACTGCAGTGAGCACCGCCAGACCGAGCGACCCGCCGATCTGCTGACTGGCGTTGAGCAGGGCCGACGCCACTCCGGTGTCCTCCCGGGGGACCCCAGAAACCGCTGAGGATGTGATGGCCACAAAGGTCCCGCCCAACCCGGCGCCCATAAGCACGAGCGACGGCAGAAAGTCGAGGTATCCGGTCGCGGGCGAAAGGCGCGCCAGCAGGGCCAGCCCTGCGGCTGCCAGGAGGAACCCGCAAACAAGGGTGGCGCGGGCGCCGACCCGACCGAGGATTCGGGAGCCGACACCGGCACTGATGACGAGCATGACGGTGAAGGGGAGGTAGGCGACGCCGGTCTTCAGGGCGGAGTAGTGCAAGATGTCCTGCATATACAGCGTCAGGAAGAAGAACACGCCGAACAGTCCGGCACCGGCGATGAGCATCCCCACGTCTGCCCCGACCAGGGTCCGGTGGCGGAAGAGCCGCGGGGGGACGAGGGGGTAGCGACCGCGCAGCTGGAGGACGACGAATACGGCCAGCAGGACGGCCGCCGCGGCCAAGACCAGGATCGTTGTCGCCGATCCCCAGCCCCACACGTTGGCCCGCACGAGGGCGAAGACGAGTGCTCCCAGCCCGGCCGTGCCCGTCACGGCGCCGGGCACGTCGAACCTGCCGACGGCGGGGTCGCGGCTCTCGCCGATCAGCCGGAACGAGGCCAGGGCGGCGAAGGCGGCGATCGGCAGGTTGACGAAGAACACCCACCGCCACGACAGTTGCGTCGTCAGCACGCCCCCAGCCAGCAGCCCGACGGCCCCCCCGGCGCCGGCGATGGCCGCCCACACCCCGAGGGCCCGATTGCGCTCCTCTCCCTCGGCGAAGATGACCGTCAGCAGGCTGAGGGCGGCGGGGGCCATGAACGCAGCCCCCAGTCCCTGAACGGCCCGTGAGGCCACCAGCAGACCCGAGGAGTTGGCCAGGCCACAAGCCAGGCTGCCCGCAGCGAAGACGACCACGCCCGAGACGAACACCAGGCGCCGGCCGTAGCGGTCGGCGACCCGCCCCCCGAGGAGGAGGAACCCCCCGAAGGTGAGGATGTAGGCGTTGACCACCCATTGGAGATTGGCCGCAGACGAGAAGTGCAGGCCACGCTGGATCGAGGGCAGGGCCACGTTCACGATGGTCGTGTCGAGGACAACCATGAGCTGGGCCAGGGCCAGGACGGCTAGTGCCGCCCACTTAGACCGGCTAACGGAGCCGGTCGGGGCGGGCTCCCCGGCGATCATCGACCCATTTGCGGTCACGGGCCACCTCATTTCGGAAGCTGTCGATGTGGTGGTGTGGTCACCACCGGTTCACCGCTCGAAGACCACTCCTCGAGCTCTCCGCTTGGAGACTCGCCTTCTGGCCATTAGTAGATCAAGCGTTTGCTTTATATTATGTGCTGCGGGCCGGAAGTTGTCAAGCAGATGCTTCATCTCTTCTTGGCTGGCGTGCGTGTGCGGTCTCCGGCTCTTGGCCGCGTCTGATCGGCTGAGCCGCGCTGTGAGCTCTCCGAGATCAGCCGCTGCTCGAACCGCGGAAGGCGCCGGCGATTACTGGGACCAGCAATCGCGCAAGCTGCTTCTCTGACCGTTTCCCGAGCTCCGCACTGACAGGCGCTATCGCGAGCCAGTTCAGCATTCCTGCCACGCAACGTGCGCGAAGGATCAGCTCGTCATCCCTGACACCAGGGAGTGTTCTCCTAAGCACTCGAAGACCAGTGTCACGGAGCTCAGCGAACCTCGCATCGAGTCGGTCCCATCCCTGTGGGGGGTCGATTCCTGTCCGTGCCACGATACGCAGCACTGCGAGGTCTCGGCCTCCTGCCGATAGGTGGTGCATCATCTGCCCCCCCATGGCTGCCGCGAGGTCCTCCAGTGTCGCATCCGAGCCGAGCGCGTTTAGCGCCTCCTGCTGAGCATCCAAGTAGTGCTCCAGCGCATCCTCGATCGCCGCCTCACACAGGCCCTTCAGCGAGCCAAAGTGGTAACTCACCGCAGCCACATTGGCCTCGGCAGCATCAGTGACTTCTCGGAGAGTCACGCCGTCCTCGCCCCGTTCTGCTATCAGGTTCAGCGCGGCGTCCAAGAGTCGAGCCCGGGTCCGCAGACCCGCCTGGCGACGCTGGTCCACTCTCACCGGTTCCACAGCCGATTATTCAATCAGATGCTTGAACCCTAAGCATGCTCCCCGCGCCGCTTCCAGTCTTGGGATAGCTGATGGCGGAAAGAGGGGGCGACATGGCACGCGCCGATTGGTTTCTCTGCGAAGTACCAAATCGGCATCCGCATGCTCCACCTCTCTCTGGACGGATGCCGCCAATTCGAGCGGAGACATCGGATCGGGTCCGACATGGCTCAGGGTTCTGTAAACCGATGTCTCTGCATCGCCCCTTGAACCGCCAACTCCCTGGTCAACCTCTTGTTACAGCGGGTGAGGAGGTTTCTGGGGAGCTTCGTGGGGCGCGGTTCAGTTGACCGATCCGACGACCCTGTGGGTACCCAAAAGGGCGATCAGCCCTGACCAGGATATTCGCGTGCGGACCGCATCGTTTCCTACCCTCGGTGCTACGGAGTCGGGACTCGCTTCACTCAGCAGGCATCGACACGGCATCATGATGCATCGTCCCCAGTTGGAAACCCGGATGAGGTTTCCGGCACCCAAAGGGTCCTGCCATCGGGCAGCGTGATCGTGACGACGTCGCCGACCTTGACGTCCGCGAGCTGCGGGGTGTCGGGGGAAACATCCACCACCCGGGTGGTCGAGGTGGCATCGAGCACCGGTTCTAAGGCCGTCGGCCTGTTGAAGTATCAGATCGTGAAGGCGAGGTTCTGTGCGACGCGGCGGGCAAGCTCGAGATCGCCAGCGAGGCGGATCGTCTCGAGTCCTGATCCGGCATCCGCACGCCCGCCAGCGAGCCTGACGAAGACGGTCGACGGAAGATGGAGCGTGGCGGTGGCGGGACGATCGAGTTTGGTGACCACCGCGGCCCGCCCCTCCACGGCGACATGCACTGTCCGATAAACGGGGCCAGCGAGCACAAAAGTGACGGCGGAGCCGTCAGGGGCAGAGGCCTGTTTTCCCACGATGAAGCCCAGAGCCCGCACCACCTCGTCGACGGACACCTCAGCGCATCGACCGTCCTCGTGTCCGGGTCGTCCCACCGCCGAGCGAATGTCCTGTTCGTGAAGCCAGCAGTCGAAGACCCGAATCTCCATGAACCGGCGATACGGCGCCATCCCGACTGGCGTCTGGGTGGGGGCGTCGAACTCCTCTGGACCCATTGCGCTGAGCGACTCGATCCGGCGCCTGATCACATCGTGAAAGCGCAGGAGCATCGCTTCAGGTGGCTCGGGGCGAAGCGCTCGGACCCAGTGCTCGTTCGCTGCGCCGGTGGCGTTGCGAACATGACCAAGGGTGGTCACGTCGAAGGAAGCAGGAGGCTCCTCGTCGCCGGCGAGACGAGACTCGGTGCCGATGAGATGGGCGACGACATCGTGCACCGTCCAGCCAGGGAGTGCGGTCGACGTCGGCCACTGCGTGAGATCCAATCCACCGAGAAGATCCTCGATGGCTGCCCATTCCTCGAATAGGGTGCCAACGATGGGATCGCTCATGGGGCTCTCGGACTCATCGCTCACAGCAGTACCTTCCTTTCGATGGCTGCGTCCCCAACCGCCTCACGTCGATCGATTGGCCTCTCGCTGGGCGCGATACCAGGTCATGGCGGGCAGATCAGGGGACTTGATGCGGTCGCGCTTGAGCTCGGCGAAGTTGTCGTAGCGCGCCAGCCACGAGACGTGTCGCCACAACTCCACCGCGTCCTCGTCCGACGGCACCTCGCTGATCACGGGACCGAAGATGGCTGGTCCGGTGCCTCCGTCGAGGACGATCGTCGGTACTCCGAAGCTGCGGGTCCTCTCAATCAGTCCGTGGTGCTCGTCGAGGACGGCCTCCCAGGTGCCCGGGTCCGAAAGAGCCTCGTCGCACCACTCGACGTCGAGACCGACCTCTTCGAGCGCGCCGCGCACCGCGGTTGCCATGTCCTGCTCGGGCGGTGACTGCTCCCAGATCCTCTTGCCGAGCGCGGTGTAGAAGGGTCCGATGGCGGCGCCGCCCTTGCGCTCTCGGATGAGGGTCGCCGTCCGCAATGCGGGGCCCGACCGGGCCTGCAGCTCGTGCGGATCGTCGCCGTCCTTCAGGTTCACAACCTCGAGGGAGAACAGCCCCCAGTCGAGCTCGATCTCGCCCAGGGCTTCGATGCGCTTGGCCCACCGCGACGTCTGGTAGCACCAGGGGCAGATCGGATCGAAGTGAAATCTCACAGCTTCCATGACAGGCTCCTTCTTCGTAGATGACAGGTCTCGGGCAGCGGCCCTCGGTTCAGTCCAGCGCGGCGAGCGCCGCCTCGATGTCGTCGGGGTCCATACGGGTCGTGTAGTCGGCTGACACGTACCGAGCACGGACGATGCCCGAGCGGTCGATCACGAACGTGGCGGGGATCGGGAGGTCCCAACTTCCGTCCGCGGTGTGGGTGGAGAGGTCATTGTGGAAGACCTCGAGGTGCAGGTCCTTCAGATCCGCCGGGACGGTGAACTGCACCCGGTAGGCGGCGATGACTTCTTGGTGGACGTCGCTCAGCACGTCGAAGGTCAGCCCGTTTTTCTGCGTGGCCGAGAGGCTGTGGTCGGGGGCCTGGGGGCTGATGGCGATCAGCGACGCTCCATAGGCCTGGAAGCGAGGAAGGGCAGCCTGCAGGGACCGGAGCTCGAGGTTGCAGAAGGGGCACCACTCACCTCGGTAGAACGAGAGCACGACCGGCCCCTGCGCGAGGCGCAGAGCCAACCCGACGGGTTCACCGAGGGCGTTGGGCAAGGTGAAGTCCGGGGCCCGCTCGGCGACGGCAAGGCCCGGGGCGACTCCCGATGCCGTGGTCTCATCGGATGCGGCCCGAAGCCGTGCGGCGACCGGATCGGGAATCTTGGCCGCGAACTCGGCGAGTTGACGAGTCAGCTCGCCTGTGGAATTGACGCTCGACATCGGGTCGGTCCTTTCGTCTCGTCCACCGCCCTCAGGCGCTTCTCACGGTCACCCCACGCTCTCGATGAGTCGTCGGGCCGACCTTCGAGCGGCCCGGGCGACCCGGCGACGATCACCGAGCTGCGCGCCGACCATCGCTCCGTCGTAGACGAGCACGAGCCCGTCGGCCAAGTCGGCTCTGCGCACCGCGGGAAGGTCAACCACAAGTTCGGCGAACAGGCTCCGAACATTGGCGCGGTGTGCGGCGATGGCGGTTCCCACCGGGCCCGTGGGGTCAGGGTACTCGGCGGCCGCATTGATGAACGGACAGCCTCGAAACCCGGGGGCGATCAGCGCCCTCCCAAGACGATCGAACACGGCGCCCACCCTCTGCATCACCGTGCCTGTCACGGCCACGGCCGGATCGGCAATGCTGCGCTGCCAGTGCTCGGCCCGTCGCTCGAGGCACGCCACGACCAACTCCTCCTTCGAGGCGAACTGTTGGTAGAGGGTGGCCTTGGCTACCCCGGATTCGGCGATGACCCGATCGACGCCGACGGCGCGGATGCCCTCGGCGTAGAACAAGGCGGTCGCGGTGACAAGAATGCGTTGGCGGGCCGTTGGAACTTCTGCTACGTCCGTCGCCACGACCACCACTGTATTCCTTCAGTGAGGTGGCGTAAAGACCGGTCTGTTCGCATGTCGAGCGTCCGCACGCCATCGGGACGACAGGTTCTCTTGTTCCATGCCAGCGGTTGCGCCGAGCTCACGCCACGTATGCACCGGGCACCACCAGGGCCACGAGCGTGCCGCTTCCTGGCTGAGGGTTCGCCCCGCAGGGCACGCCGTTGTCCCCGGGGCAACACACAGGTCCCGGTTTCGATGCCATCGTCGTTCCTCACGATGCGTCAGCAGTGGTTCGCACACGGTCGTCTTCTCGTCGCCTACCTGATTCGCCGATAGCGAGTCGTCGACAGCACTGGCCAAACCTCAGGGCCCATGTCTCCCCCACCCCTCTCTCGGGTCTCACCAGGCAGGCACCTCCCCACGCCCAGCTCGCGGATCCCACCAGCGGACCGATATCTGCACATCCGCAGCGAACGGTCTCTCTGGACCCTTCAAGAAACCGACTAGCTCGGCGGTGCTGCTCCACGGGCGGTAGCTTCACCGTCGTGTCCGGCTCGGAGAGATGGATTCACGAGTACCAACTCGCAGCGTAAAACCCCGACACGGTGTTTTACCCTCTACGCAGCAGTCACTGCTCCCAGTACCTGGGTTGAGCCACCCTGGTAGTCAAGACCTATACCCTTCGGCGACCGCGCCACTACTCCGAACGCCAGCGGCGATAAAGCTCGGTGAGGTCCTGTCTCGCTTCAGGTGTCAGGTCCTCAGGCTCGATCTCGCCGGCCAATCGAATGGTCATCCTGATCTGCTCGAAGTACGCGGCACAGTTGGGGCACACTTTTAGATGAGCCTCGAACCGCCGTCGGTCCCGACGCGAAAGGGCCCCTTCGAGATAGTCGGTGACGAGTTCGACCGCCTGCTGACACACAATGTCTCTTCGTCTCAGCGACAGCACGGTCAGCTCTTCTCGATCTCGGCGTCGAGGATCTCTCGCAAGCGTGCGCGTCCTCGGTGCAGCAGGATCCGCTGGTTGCCGACGCTGATTCCAAGCACGGCGCACGCTTCGTCGTTGGAAAGGCCTTCGACGTCGCGCAATACAACGACCTGGCGCTGACGTGCCGGCAGTTTGTCGAGGGCAGATTTGAGGATCGGCACCCAAGTGGCGGCGTCGAGACGGTCCTCGCTCGCCTCTGTCCAGTGGTCGACGGGGTCGGCCCATTGGCCCTGAGCGTCGAAACGGGACGGGTCGACGGCCTGGATCGTCTCGATAGAGGGATCGATGGGTTCCCGGGAACCAGCCGAGCGCACTCGGTTGACGAGAATCCGAAAGAGCCAGGTCTTGAACGAAGAACGTCCCTCGAACCGCTCGATGCCACGGACGACACCCAGCCACGTATCCTGGACAGCCTCTTCGGCCACCTGCTGACTGGGGACCATGGAACACGCCAGGCGAAACATCGGCTGTTGGTAGCGGGTCACCAGGATCACAAAGGCCTCCTCGTCACCGGCACGGACCCGGCTGAGCAGTTCACCGTCCATCTCCACGGCGCGAAGCGTAGGACCCCACGGTCCGGTACGGGCCGCGCCCGCCAATGCCGGCCTCTCCGTTTGGGAATTCGGCTGATCGCCAGTCGTTGGGACATGTTCTTTCAGTCCCTAGTCATCTCGGAGGCGTTACATGAGCTGTGAGCGGACGGCGATTCGAAGTACGAGCGTAACGCTTGTCCGCGCATTCCGAGATTCTTGAACACTTTGCGTCGTCGATGGTGGAGGCGGCACTGAGGACACTCACCTCTGACGCTGGGCGCCGAAGCTGTCCTGGGACTCTCGGCCTGGCTCGGCCCAGTCGCCCTGAGCCGCCTGGACACTGAGGCCTCGGACGACGGACCGTAACGGTTCTCGTCGACGAGGGGACAGTACTTGTGGTGGGCAACTCGTCCCCGCGACATCCATGGAGGTCAGGAACATAATGCGAACGCACATCAAAATCGCCGCGCGCCTTGGGCTGGGCGTCGCCACGCTCAGTGGTGTCGGGATTCTCGGCACATTGGGCGCTGGCGCGGCCGATGCGGCCCCTGTCGCGAGCCCAGGCAACTTTTCCCCAGTAGTCGGACATGTCTACCTCGACGACAACACCGCGGGGACCAACACGATCAGCGGGTTTGACCGGCACTTGGACGGCTCGCTCACACCACTGGCGGGCTCACCGTTTTCAGCAGGCGGCGCGGGTACGGGTGCCGGGTTGGCTTCCCAGGGAGCGATCCAGGTCAGCAGCGACGACCAGTTCCTGCTCGCGGTGGATGCGGGCAGTGACCAGGTGTCGGTATTGAGAATCGAGCCTGACGGTGCTCTGCGGCTCAACCAAGTGGTCTCCTCCGACGGTCCCACGCCGGTGAGCATCGCGGTGCACGACAACCTGGTCTATGTCGCCAATGCCGGCGCCGTGGGCCCCAACTACACCGGGTTCACACTGAACCTCTTCGGACAGCTCCGGCCGCTGTCCGACTCGACTGTGTCGCTTCCCAACGGCTCTCAGCCAGGCGATGTGCTCTTCAACTCGACCGGGACCAGCCTCGTCGGCACGCGCGTTGGTCCATCTGAGATCGACAGCTTCGTCGTTGGAAGAGACGGGCTCCTGACCGCCGCTCCCGGGTCGCCCTCCCCCGCACAGGGACTCGGACCCTTCGGCAGCGAGTTCCGGCCCACGAATCCCCAGCAACTGTTCGTCTCCAACGCCCACAACGTGGGGGCGGGCACCGGGACAATCTCGGCCTTCAACGTCGCCTTCAACGGGTCGCTGAAGTCGATCGGGACGAGTCCGTTCGCGGACGACCAGACAGCGCCGTGTTGGATAGAGATCACCCACGACGGGCAGTTCCTGTTCACGGTGAACACCGGATCGGGTGAGATCTCCCGTTACTCCATCGCGACCAACGGGTCCCTGACGCTGCTCGGCAGCACGCCGGTCAGCAACACTGGGGGCGTCGGCGCCGTTGACGCCCGCCTGAGCAACGATGGTCGGACGCTGTACGTGGACGAGAGCCGAATCGACGCCGTGGCCGCCTTCGCCGTGAACGGTGGAAACCTCACCGAGCTTGCCAGCTCGCCCGTTTCGCTTCCCGTCGGCGCCACCCCGGCCGGTATCGTCACCACCGGGTTCTAGTCAGCAACTATCCGCATCGTGAGGGCCGGGAGCACGACCGCTCCCGGCCCTCGCATGTGCCGTTTTTGCGATCCGGCGCACTCTGGGCCGATCTCAATTTGCGGCTGGACCGCTCGGGCGGTCGATCCTTGACTGCTTGCTGGAGTTAGCAGACGGGCCAACACCGTGTCCGATACCGATCTCCGAGAGGGCGAACGGGGGCGGGGCGGCATCCGGACCCTTGGGTATACCTTGACCGCGAGTTGTCGATGACACGACATTGCACAGGACGCGCTGTGGATATGCCGAACGACGACGTAGTTGATCGCAACCGTCAAACTCGACTTCGTGGGATGGGACAACGCCGACTGGGCCGGTGCGATGAGCGATGCGGTAGACCGCGGGTTGCTGGAGGTCTTGGACCCCAACAGCTGCCTCGACCAGACCTTGACCGAGGACCTGGCTACGGTCATCGTCGCACTCTTGACGGCGGGCGCGTTCGACGACCTGCCCGCGCCGACGGGTGATGGGTTCGTCGAGCTATCCCGCAGCCGGATGCGGTAGGGCATCGCCCTGCTCGCCCGATCAACATGGTCCATGAGCTCGACCCACGAGGCACCCCGATTTTCGAGCGATCGCTCTACAGTCGGAGTCGACGGTCCGCAGCGCCGCCCGGGGTGCTCTTGGTCGTTCGCGTCGGGCTGGTGCGGATCGTCAGGGCCGCTGCCGGCGCACGGCCGCCCTCGCTGAGCCCGACCACCTCGGCCTCGAAATCCCGGATCCGGGCCCGCATCTCGTCGATGGCCCGCTGCACCATTGCCCGGGTGATGACGCGGCTGCTGCCCACGATGTCGGGGTGCTTCTGAGCGAACCACTTGGCGTAGAACTCCCGGCACCGGGGGCAGCACAGACACCGCGCACCGGCGTCGTCAAGGTCAGCGAGGTCGATGACGTGTGGTGACCCGCACGCGCCACACGGCAGCCCGCCCGCCAGCTCCAAGGTGATCGCCACGGTGGACCAGGGGTCGCGGTTCACGAGGACGACTCGGGGCCCAGTGCCCGGAGATGGCGGGCCACCGGCTCGCGGCAGACTAACGCCGGGATGTTGAGCTCCACCATGACCTCCCCGACCAGCGCCCCGAGCAGTTCGCTCCGTCGCTCGGTGGTGGCGACCATCTGGCTGGCGGTAGACACCGGGATTCGGAGCGAGCAGGAGTTCGACGACGACGCCGGGTTCCGGTGGGCCGTTGGGCGACTCGACCTGCACCTGCTCAAGCGGCAGCTCGCCTCCTGACTAGACGCTCTTCGCCAGGTGGCGGGTCGCCCAGCCGAAAAGGGTAGGCCAGCTGGCCAACCCTTAGAGCCGGTTCACGCGCGAGAGAAGGCCGCGGCGGTAAGTGAACAGCGACGAAGTCCGAGCCTGGTCAGCCCGCCGACGCACGCACCTGTGTCCGGTGCGCAGCCTGCCCGCACGAGTTGGATTTAGTCACCGCTCGGACGATATTGCGGCAATGGCGCCTCCTTGCTCGGTCCGGGTCCCGTCATCCGCCGAGGACGTCGTGGAGGATCTCGCGGAGCATCTCCGCCAATTCCTCGTCGGCTGTCGACTCGAAGGAGTCGCCGGCCAGGAAGAGGCTCGAGAAGACGACGCCGAAGGACCCCGCCATGCGCACGCGGTCCCGCAACGGCACCCGGGTGTCGTTCAGCACCCGGCGGAACTGGTTCTGGATGTCCTCGTGCTCGGCGTCGTGGTCCTCGCGGTGCAGCTTTTCAAAGGTGGCCTGGTTCCGTTCGTGCATGAGGAAGATCTTGCGCTGGCTCATCATCTCGCCGAGGATCTGATCGAGCAGCTGCTCCCACAGCGCCAGCGTGACCGGCTCCTTCCCGATCAGCAGTAGGGCATCCCGGCCGAATTCGTGCAGGCGCAGGTGCAGCGCCATGAGGATGTCTTCCTTCGATTCGAAGTAGTAGTAGATGGCCGCCTTGGTGATGCTCAGCTGCTCGGCGATCTGTCGCAGACTGGTGCCGTCGTAGCCCTGCTCGGTGAAGAGGTCGAGAGCCACATTGAGGATGCGCTGGCGCGTATCGACCTTGGCTTCCACCTCGGCCGGGGCGTGGGTGGGGTCGGCGAGCGGCCCGATATCCGGCTCCTCGCCGATCACGGCCTCGAACTCACCGATGGCGGTGCGGCCACGTCGAGCCGCCGTCGATAGGCCCCGCTCAACACGCGACTGAGGCACAGACCACGACTTGTACGTTGCCACGCAGACGATCTCCTACCCGCGGTACCACCACATGTTGGACCCGAGTCGCAGACCGAGCACGTCGAAGCGCCTCGTAACACGTCGTCCCTAGTCGGAGCACCAGATGAGGTTTTCGGCACCCACAGGCTACCGTCGCATCCAGGGCGAGCTCTTGCCCATGGGCGTCACCATCGGCGCCTCGAGCGTCTGGGCGATCTTGAAGGCGCCGGCATCGAGCCGTCACCCCGGCGATCGGGACCAACCTGGACGGGGTTCCTCACTGCCCAGGCGAAGGGACTGAGGCCTGCGACTTCTTCCATGTCGACACGCGGTGCTCCTCCGCGGGCTCTACGTGCTCGTCTTCATCGACCACGACACGGACTCGCACACCAGAGCGACGGCAACGGGGCCGGTTCCAAGACGTTCAGGTCAGGGGCGATCAGTCGACCTTCGTCAGCGAGCGATTATGGTCAGTCGGATATGCGCGGGGTCCGGGAGCAGGTGCGAGGTGTCGTGCTCCTGGCGGCCGTTCTCGTTCTGGCGTCTTGCGGCGACAGGTCCACTTCGCCAGCGGCCGGCACGTTCACGCCGCGCACTGCGGGAAGGCTGACCGTTGTAACAAGCGACATTCCGAGCCCCGGGTTTTGGGAAGGGGCCTCCAACAGGCTTACCGGAGGGTTCGAGTACGAACTGGCTAAGCTGCTCGCCCAGCGACTCGGGCTTCCCTCCCTTCGCGTCGAGACGGAGGGCTTCCACCGAATCGTCGAGGGTCACCTGGATGGCGCCGATCATGGCACTGGATCTCATCACTCCGACGAGCATAGCGGGCGCAGTTCTTGGACTTCTCTAACCCCTACCTCAACGCTGCTCCGACGGTCGTCGCTCGCACCGGCACCAAGGTTCCCGATGTCGCAACCGCGCGGCAGCTCCGATGGGGCGTCGTCCGCGGCACGACGTTCGTCGGCATCATCCACTCCTGATCGACCCGAGCCGTCCTCCACGGGTGTACGAAGACAACGCTGCGATGGTGGCGGCGCTCGAGGGCGGTCAGATCGACGCGCTTCTGCTCGACTTGCCGCTGGCAGTCGTGACGGCGAACGATTCGAGTGGACGCCTGCATGCCGCGGCTCAGCTTCCTGAACCCGAGCTGATCGCCGCCGCCTTGCCGAAGGGCTCGAGCAACACCGAGGCCGTCGACTCTGCCTTCCGGGCCTTCATTTCCGACGGGACCATCAACAACCTACTTCAGAAGTGGGTGGGTTCGGCGGCGGCTGACGCCGAAAAATCGATTCCCCTTCTTCGAACCGGCCAATGACCTCCGCGCCGGTCGCCCTATCGCTCATGGGTGTAGCCATCAATGCGCCGAGCGGGACTGCGTGGGAGTTCCTCGCGCTCTTCCTCGTCGTGATTGTCGCACCTCCACTGCTCGAACGTGCCCGCCTGCCCGGCATCATCGGGCTGCTCGTCGGCGGTTACCTCATCGGCCCGAACTGCCTTGACCTGATCGGCGCCGGCAACACCACGGTGCCCGAACTAGGTCAGTTGGGGCTGCTCTATCTGATGTTCGTGGCCGGGGTGGAACTGGACCTCCGATTGGTCGGCCAGCATCGTCGTTCGGTCGTGCTCTTCGGAGTATGTGCATTTGCGTTCCCGCTGTTCGCTCGGCACCTTGCCGTGGGGTTTTCGTTGAGTTGGTCGGCCCGCCGCAGCATTGTTGCTTGGCTCGTTGATGGCTTCCCACACACTGCTCACCTATCCGGTCGTGCGCCGCGCGGGACTCTCCACCCATCGCGCCGTTGCGACTGCCGTGGGTGCGACAGTTCTGACGGACACGGCCTCCTTGTTCTGCTCGCCTTCGTTGCCGGCTCTCAAGTGAAGGGCGGCTCTGCTGCTTCGATCGGTCTGCAGGTGGGTTTCGGCCTCGTCGTACTGACGATCTTCTGTTTGGTGGTCTTGCCTCGACTCGTTACTGTTGCTTTCCGATTCCTCGGCACCGACCGCGTTGTTCGTTATCTGCTCACTATCGCCTCGTTTCTCGCCGCGGCGACGCTTGCTTCGAGTGTTGGCATCGAAGGAATCGTCGGGGCCTTTTTCGCTGGTCTCGGCCTGAACCGCTTAGTTCCGACCAAGGGATCCGCTGATGGAACGAATCGACTTCTTCGGGCAGGCTCTGTTCGTCCCCAGTCTTCCTGCTCTCGGTGGGCATGCTGCTGCAGCCGAGGGTGATGGTCCAGCCCGAGACGCTAAAGCTTGCGGGTCTTTTCATCGTCGCCGCCATCGGTGGCAAGTGCCTCGCTGCCGTGGCCACAAAACGCCCGCTGCGTCTCAGTGGAAACGAGACGCTGCTCATGCTCGGACTCACTGATCCCGCAGGCGGCAGCGACGCTTGCAGCGACGATTGTGGGCTTCAACATCGGCTTGTTCGACCAGGCCGTAGTCAACGCCGTTCTCGTGCTGATCCTCGTCTCGATCGTGGTGGCGACACTCACCGTCGAGCGGGTCAAGGCCGGCGTGCCGGTTCCGGATGTCAAGGATCGCGGGATCGGCAACCACGTACTCGTGGCAATCGAGGATCCCCGCCAAGCTGATCATTGGGTTTGCTGTCGGTGCAAGTATCGCCGGCCCGGACGGCGGGATCGTTCAGGGTCTACTCGGCTGCCTCTCCTGACTCGAAACCGACGGCCGAGTCCGAGCTGCCGAACCTTCGCAGCGTGGGGTACGTGTACGGCGTGGATATTGATCCGGCTCTGCTCGTGCACAGCTCGTTCGCCGAAGGGGTCGTCAACGCCGTAGTGGAGCACGAGCCGTCATTTGTGCTCGTAGGCCAAACCCGCACTCCCGACACCCCCGGAGCCGACAATTCCGAAGACTCGGTTGCCCCGTCGATCACCGACCCACTGGCTCTCGTCATCGGCGAGGTTGAGAAGATCAAAGGAGTTGTTCTCGTCAAGCCTCGCTCATCTACTCATGTGCCGCCGAACGACGGGGCTCGGATCGCGAACGAGGTAGCAGTAAGACTCGGGGGCAAGACGGTAACCGTCGTTCATGAAGACGGTCCGGCGACGCTTTCCAATCTGGTGCCGGGAGAGGTCGGCGTCACAACACTCGACACGTGGAAGGCGCTGAAGGCCGTAGACCCACCTCCGGGAGCGGGCGTCGTCGTCGTCCTCCACGCCTAACCTCGAGACTTCGTGGTCGCGGTGGTACCGGTGGGCGGTGCGGCCGTGCATTCTGGTCTGAGGCTTCCCACGAAATTGTGGACCTGCATCAACCGCGATGTGCAAGCACCACACTAAAGCGATCAACGGCGCGGTTCGATCAAGTTTTCGGCGCGACGATCCGCGCGGCCCTCTCAACGTCGAAGAGAAGCTAGGCGCTCAGCTCGGGAGTGATCGCGTGAGTCGGCCCCAGTTGCGGCGCGCTGCCTCGACCCTCTGCCAGTTGGCGTCGGCCCACTCGTTCATCGCTTGGAGCGGTCCGTCGAGCCACCGGCCGAGCTCCGTCAGCTCGTATCGCGTGGCGGTCTGAATGCGTTGACCGTCCAGGCGGCGAGCGATGAGTCCGTCGCGTTCGGCACGACGGAGCGTATCGGTGAGCACCTTGTACGAAACGCCATCGAGCCGATCGTGAAGATCCTGATAGCGGCGCCCTCCCCGCCGAAGTTCGACCATCACGTCGAGAGTCCTGCGCCCCGAGAGCAGTTGGACAACCATTCCCGAACGGTCAACGCTGTCAGAGCGGGGCTGTGTCACAAATGTGCTCGGGTGTTCCGCCGCTGATATCGACCCCTTGCAGCAGTCGTCGCAGGGCCCTGACGTCGCCGTCAACGGTGACGTTGCCGGCATCGATCTCAGCTTGGAGGGCGTCGGTATCGCCAATAAGCGCGTTGAAGGTGCGGGGATCCGTTGCGATGGCCGCGTCCGCTTCGCCAGTGTCGCCGACCTCGACGGTCAGTTGTCCGTCCTTGGCACGCACCGTCCAGATCTGGTCGTCAAAGACGATGCGTACGACGCTGCGAACAGCGGGATCGGGGCGGGCGCAGCATCGGAGATACATGAGCACCGAAGTGGGACTCAGCACATTGGGGCCCGGCGGGTCCGGGACTCGGAGGCCCCACTGCCCCAGAGCCATCACGATCGGCTCGAGTTGACGTCCCCAGGCGGTGAGCTCATACACCCACGATCCCGATGGCGGGGCCAGCTTGCGTCGCTGGATCACACCGCTGTCCTCAAGCTCGCGCAGCCGGTCAGTGACCACGTTGGCGCTGGTGTTGGCCAACGCTTTGCGCAGTTCGGAGAAGCGCTGCGGACCGAGGAGCAACTCTCGTACGACGAGCAACGCCCAACGCTCACCGACGACGTCGAGGGCGCGGGCGATGGCGCACTGGTCGCGGTAGCTCCTGGCGGTCGACACGATCCCCCTCACGCTGGCTCGCTGGTATTAGATTACAACTAACTACTTGCTTTTCGCAACCTCTCGGAGTTAGGGTCGGAATGAGCTCGGCGCCCGGCGACACTCCGCACAGGAAGGACTCTCAGATGGGACAACAGCCAGTCGTGCACTTCGAGATCATCGGCCGGGATCCGGCCGGGCTACGGGACTTCTATCGCGGCCTGTTCGGCTGGGAGTTCGACGCGAGCGGACCAGTCGTGGAGGTCGTCTCCGAGGCGGGCAACTACGGCTTCGTCGAGCAGGCCTCCGCCAGAAGCGGGGTCGGCATTCCTGGCGGGGTCGGCGGCGGCGCTAACTACGAGCCTCACACCGTCTTCTACGTGGGGGTGCCTGATGTCGCTGCCGCCCTTGACCAAGCCGAACGGCTCGGCGCGACGCGCCAGTGGGGGCCTGAGCAGTCCCCAGGTCGCGATCTTGTCGTGGGACAGTTTCTCGACCCGGAGGGGAATCTCATCGGTCTCGCCAATGTCGTCTAGGCCGGCGACCAACACCACCCGGGTCGAAGGCAGTCCGAAGACCCCCTCTGACTCCTACTCATTACCGGCTCATCGAACCTGGACCGTCGTCCTGTCCGCCGTCGGGCAGTTCATGGTGGCGCTCGATACCCTCATCGTCACCACGTCGCTTCCCGCCCTGCGAGCCGGGATGCACACCAACCTGGAAGGCCTAGAAGGACGATCAACGCCGTCCGCAGGTAACTACTGGACGAGAGCGAGGCCGCCCCTGCGGCCCAATCGGCTCAACGCCGCCTCGGTGGCTTCGTCGGACGCGAGCAGCACCACTAGTTGTTGCGCGTCAGGGGCGGGGAGCTCCAAAGTTTCCCGATCGAAACTGACATATCCGACGGTCGGGTGACTCCACATCTGCCTGCCGCTTCGAGGGAGACCGCCGCCGTGCAGTCGGCGGGTGAAATCCGTTCCGGCCACCGTGGTCAGATCGGCGACAAGGCGATCGGAGCGCTCAGAGGGTGCTCCGAAGGAGAGAGGTAGTGCACATTCGTCGGCGATCCGGTCCCAGTCGGAGAAGACCGGGCGGGCTCGCTCGTCGGCGAAGACGAACCGGGTGAGGTTGGGGTGAGGGGCGTCGAGCAATCCGACCGGCCGGGCGAGTAAGTCGAAGCTGTCGGTGTAGGCCAGCAAGTCCCCGAGCCGGTTGGTCACATAGGCGATGCCCGGATCGATCTGCGCGAGTAGGGCCCGCACCGTGGGGCGGACGTCGGTGCTGGGAGCCTTCGCTGCCGCCCCGCAGGTTCCCGAGCTGCACTTGGCCACATTGCGCAGGTGCTCGCGCTCGGCCACTTCGAGTTGCAACGCATCGGCGAGGGCATTGATCACCGACACCGACGGGTTGCGATCACGTCCCTGCTCGATTCGCACCAAGTACTCCACGCTGATCCCGGCCAGCGCCGCGACCTCAGACCGGCGTAGCCCGGTCGCCCGCCGGCGTTCCCCGTCGGGCAGCCCGACTGCCGCCGGGATCGTTGCATCCCGTCGGGCTCGGAGGTAATCGCCCAGTGGCGTGCTCATGACCCTCATGTTACGGCCGACTGGCTGCTCGAACGCCCGTAAGGCTGGCCCTGTCAGGGCCAGCCTGGACTCGGCCCTTGTCGGGGCCAGCCCGTCACGTGACAGTGGAGCCATGAACGAGCTGAATCGACTCCTGATCGTTATCGGCAGCGTGCGCGAAGGCCGGTTCGGGCCGGTGGTGGCCTCCTGGGTCGCCGACCGAGCCCGCGACCACGGCGGCTTCGAGGTGGACGTCGTGGACCTCGCCCAGTTCGAGATCCCGCTGGCCCTGCCTGCCGACCCCCCGAAGATGGCGGGCGCCTCCTACCCACGACCCGACGGCATGGCCGACCTCACGAGGGCGCTCGACGCCGCTGACGCGTTCGTCCTGGTCACCCCCGAGTACAACCACAGCTACCCGGCGTCGCTCAAGGCCGCCATCGACTGGCACTTCACCCGGTGGCAGGCCAAACCGGTGGCATTCGTCAGCTACGGCGGCGCCGCCGGAGGTCGCCACGCCGTGCTCCATCTGGAGAACGTGCTCACCGAGCTGCACGCCGTCACCATCCGAGATGGATTTTCGTTCCCGAACTACTTCTACAACTTCGACTTCGAAACCGGACAGCCGCTCGACCCCCAAGCACCCGACTACGCCAAGGCCATGCTCGAACAGCTCGCGTGGTGGGCCGCCGCCCTGCGCAAGGCCCGTTCCGACGTCGCTTACCCTGCCTGATCCGCCACGGCCCGAACCACCGGATTCGACCACGTCGCCGCCGTCACCGCCGACCTCGGCGGCATCACCGCCTTCTACCAAGACGTCTTCGACGCCAAGATCACCCTCGAAATGGCAGCCACCGAGCAGCATCCCCGCATGGTGATCCTCGACCTCTGGGGTGGCGCGCTCAACATCACCGAACAGCCCGAAGAAACCATCGTCGGACAGCGCAGCCGACCCGGAGCACGCGGTCCCATCGACCACTACGGCATCGCCGTGACCACCCAAAGCGACCTCAGTGAGATACGCCAACGGCTGGTCGACGCCGGCATCGAAGTCGGAAACATCCAACGCCTCGGCGACACCTGGTCACTGTTCTTCCGGGACCCCGACGGAATGGAACTCGAAGTCGCACCCCCGCCGAGAGTCAATAACCTCGCCGAGTCATGTCGCGGGGACCCATTCATCATCTAGCCACAACGCGGCGCTGATCCGAAGCATTGCAAAGGCATGCCCTGTGCACGCCTCCGATCCGGTTGGCCAAGTCAACGGCTCGTTGGGTAGATCCCGATGATCGACACTGCGGACCGATCGTTTGGGTGGTGGTGGCAACAAGGATCGTGAAGAGCAGGAGCACTAGTGAGCCTGAACGAGATTGTCTGACGTCCACACGCAGGTGCACCGTCACGCGGCCTCAGCCTGGAGCAGCTCGGCAACGGATCGACGGGTGCCGATCCGAGCTGGGATGCCGGTAAGCGCCGCGACAACAGGCACGGTGCCCGGGACCGTGGCAATCAGCCATAGCGCCGAGGGCAGGCCACTCACACCTTTAGATGCAAGCTTGAACAGGCCGATGCCGAGCGGAACAGCGAGGATCGCGCCCGGCGATGCCGAGAGCACCTGCGCCGTGACCAATCCTGCCCGCACTTGCCCCGGCGTGGCGCCTAGTGGTCCGTCGCTGATATAGCTGAAGTAGTTAGGCTGACAACATGACCACGATGCTGGCCGCACCGCCACTTCGCATGACCCGCAAACAACGCGACGATCTCGAGCGCATCGCACGCTCGCCGTCTCAGCCGCATCGCTCTGTCGTGCAAGCCAAGGCGTTGTTGCTTGCCGCCGATGGCGAGGCCAACTACGAGATCGCACGGCGTCTGGAGGTGGCCTCGAACTCGGTGCGCGCCTGGAGACGGCGTTTCGAAGAGAGTGGGACCGATTGGGTTGGCACGATTGCCCCGGGCCGGGGCCGGCGTTCGTGGTTGCCCGAAGGCACCGTGGCCGAGGTCGTGCGCGTGACGCGCGAAGAACTCCCCGATGATGGCTCTACGCAGTGGTCGACGCGGACGCTGGCGGAGCGATTCGGGATCGGCAAGGACACCGTGGCCCGGATCTGGCGGGACCACAACCTTCGACCCTGGAACATCGTGACCTTCAAAGTCTCGAACGACCCGGACTTCGAAGAGAAGCTGGTCGACGTGGTCGGGCTCTACATGAGTCCACCCGAACGGGCCATCGTCTTCAGTTTCGACGAGAAGACCCAGGTCCAAGCGCTCGACCGCACCCAGCCCTCGCTTCCCCTCAAGCCCGGACGGGCCGGGACCATGACCCATGACTACAAGCGCCACGGCACGACGGATCTCTTCGCCGCCATGAACGTTGCCACCGGCGAGGTCCTCTACGACACCCGCACCTCGCACAAAAGCACTGACGTGCTCCAGTTCTTCAAGTTGATCGACCTCCACGTCGCGAGAGACCTCGATATCCACGTCGTCCTCGACAACCTGAGTGCTCACAAGGCACCACCGGTGGCCAAGTGGCTGGCCGATCCGAAGCGAGCACGCTGGCACCTGCACTTCACGCCCACCAGCTCGTCGTGGCTGAACCTGGTAGAGAGCTGGTTCTCTATCCTCACCGAGCGCCGACTTCGCCGAGGTGCCTTCAACTCGGTGGACCACCTCGTCGTCGAGATCGAGACCTGGGCCGAGCATTGGAACGACGATCCCAAACCCTTCGTGTGGAAGAAGCCGGCAGAGGAGATCATCGCCAAGGTGAAGAGAGGTCGGGCTGCATTGGCTTCAGTCAAATCCGCGACGCACCACTAGGCGTGGCGCAGGCCCATGTCTGCCACGGTGAGCGCTAACGGCCTCGCGTTTCGCGGAATTCCGGTCGAGGTGCACCTGGCCCGGCTCGACGCCCGCTCACCTCTCAACTCCACACAGGGAGGTTACGAGGCCGAGCCGTCGCGAGAGCCCTCAAACGGAGGAAGCGGTTCGGACCATGCAGTGGGCACCTCGTGAAGGTTCCTCTGCGAGGCGGTTCGGAGCTGTCGACCTTCGATCGCCTGGAGCACCGCAGCAAGTGCGTGATGTGCCTCGTCGTTCGGCCGGTTTGTTCGAGTCGAGATCGCGGCAAGGGGAACTGCCCCACCGAGCTTCGGAATCACGTGCAGGACTTGGTCGTGACTGGATCCGGGCAGCACGATCCAGGCAAGCATATTGAAGAGATGCTTCACGACGTAGCCGACCAGGATGACAACCGGGTTGAAGCCGGGTGAGATCGAATTCCGCACGCCTCCAGCCTGATCTCCCCATTTCCGCGGTGGCGCCAGTGTTGCCGTTAGCAACTCATCCAATGGGTACGACCAACGTGAAAGCGCCCACCAGGCGGTGATCGTCTCGTCTCCGATGGCGAGACGAGCTTGCAGGAAGCTCATCCCGCTCACGGCGAGGAGGAGGCCGAGGATCCCCAAAACCGAGGCAGGAGCCCAGGCATGAGAGGGATCGCGCCAGGCCAGGACCCCGGCTGCGCCGATCAAGGTTGAACCCACGATCGCCCAAACGAGCCCAGTAACCCGGACATTTCGGCATCGAAGGATGAGAGCTTCACGCCCGCGCCATTACCCCGCCGAGTGCTTCCCGGCATTCCAACCGCTTCATCTGTAATTGTCCCATGCCAGGCCAGGAATGGACAAAGATCTCCAGTCAGCGCCTCCAACCTTGACCCGTTGTCACCCTGACCCGGCTGCGTGCTCCCGAATCCGCGGTCAAACCCATTTCCCTGCGACCCTCTTGCCGTCGGCCCTTCTGACCCGTGTTCGACTCGACTCCTCCTTCCAGTCCCGCGAGGGACGTGTGAAATCAAGCGGGCGCAAGAACGTGGAGATGGGATTCAAGGGTGACGTAGGTCCATGTATTGCCGGCTACCGGCGATCGTCTCGTGACGGCGGCGGCGAGGTGGTCACCTTGAGCATCGATATCAGCGTGTGCGGCTTCCCCGTGCTCCGGTTGCGACGGACGGGCCAGGTGCGAAACCTCGTTCCTCGTAACCGACAATCGAATGTCGCTCGAATCAGCTTGTCCCCTTGTAGTTGAGGATCTGGTGCAGTGTGTGCTCGATGACCACCAGGTCGGCCTGGTCAGCCATGACCTGGTCGATGTCCTTGTAGGCCTGGGGGGCCTCGTCGAGCAGCTGGCTGGCCCAGCCCTCCTGCCAGTCGCGTCCCTCCATGGATGCGACGAAGTCGGCGAGGGAAATCTCATGCCGGGCAACGGGCGCGGCTCATATGCCGGCCCGCGCCATGGGAGCACGAGTCGTAACTGGCCGGGTTACCCAGGCCCCGGACGATGTAGCTCGAGGTCCCCATGGAGCCCGGGATGACCCCGAGGTCGCCCGCTCTGGCACGGATGGCCACCTCTGTGGGAATCGGCTCTGCTGCAACGTCGCCCACTTGGAGGCGGTGACCCCCCGGGGAAATATCCTGCGCAGTCCCGACACCCTCGCCTCGATCAACCTGGCCAAGACCCACTGCAAGAGCGGACACCCGTTCGATGAGGCGAACACCTATCGCCGTCGGAATGGAGGAGGAAGGGCGTGCCGCGAGTGTGGTCGAGCTGCCCAAGCTGCCTTCAACAGACGGTCCACTCGAAAGAAGAAGACCGACGCCAGGAAGGCGACGGTGAACATCGGAGGCGAGAGCGAGCTACCGACGACGGCGGTTATACGGCACCGGCGCAAGCGCCGCTTAGCAGCTCAACTCGTTCCGGTAACGCTGTACGCTGAGGACCAGGGGCCCCTGCCTCTTCATCACATTTGCATCTTCGTGGAGGCGACACCCTGAGACGATTGCTCCCTTGGCTGCTGCTCGGAACGGTCGGTCTCGCAACCGGTTTGGGCGCAGGTTTCAGGCTGGCCTACGCACCTACCGAAGGGGCCAAACAGGGTCCGGTGTCGACGGGCGCCTTCAGTTCGACCTGGGAACCACCAGGTGTGACGATCGTTGGCGCCAAAGCCGAATGTCCGAAGCCTCCATCGAGCGGTCCGGGACCCGAGGTGCCGACGCTCCCCGCAGGTTCGCACCACACCATCTCGTACCTGGACGCACGATGCAATTTCTCGCCGCTCGAACTGGGTATGAGTGAGCCGCAGATCGAGTCGGTAACCCTAAACGGCAGTCAGGTACTGCTCGTGACCGAGCCAGGCAAGGTGTTGGCTTCGTGGCGACACGACGGCTACTACTTGTCATCGTCATCCGTGGGCGTGCCCAAGGACGAGGTGCTCCGGTTCATCGCAAGGCTGCGACCAGCATCGTGAGACGCCTCCTCCCCTGGCTCCTGCTCGGGCTCCTCGGAATTGCGACCGGTCTGGGCGTGGGACTCGGTTTGGCGAACAGTCCCAACACGACAACAACTTCCAGCACCGCTGTTGTCGTGCCTAGATGGACGCCACCACGTAACGTTCCCGGCGGAGTCGTCGGTGTCACACATGACTGCACGGCCTTCTTCGCAGGCAGCCATGGCCCGACGAAGCCTCCGGTGCGGTTCATCGAGTACGGTCAAGCCACCTGCAAGCTTCGAGCGCCGTTCAGTTTGGCTGCCGACGGGATCTTCAGGGTCTCGTTCACCATGGATATCGCAGGGCACCATCTCAGCGTCATCCGTCTGGGCGGAGAAGGTTGGGTGACCTGGCAGGAAGGGAGAGAGTACTTCGTGGTCTGGTCCCAACAAGTCTCGCTGTCTCACGTCCTGCGGTTCACCGGAGGACTGAAGCCCGCATCGTGAGACGAGTCCTACCCTGGTTCTCGCTGGGTCTACTCGGTTTGTCCACGGGGCTCGGCGTCGGTCTTGGCTTGGCGAACAGCCCCACAGCAACGACGACTCCACTCGGGACGATTTCGGGTTACGGCGGTTCGGCCAGCAGCGGCTGCGGGTCCTTGCACTTCTGATTTTCCTTCACCATGGCTTTGTTGGCGGCGCAGCGCCCGGACTTCGTCCAACCAGCTTTGCCTGCCAGCTACCGGATGGACACAGTCCCATCGCACTCGAAGAGCGCAGTATTCAAGTCAGGGAGGAGCTCACTCCGATTGACCAACCTGGCAGACAACCTCTGGGAGGTCGACGCCGGTGTCGCTTGCATTACCTCGTCCCGATAGATTCTTCCGAATAGGTGCGGGACAACGTGCAGCTCTTCCCCCGTTAGTCTCGGACCGTGAGCTGGCGGCTTGGGTGGCAGGACGCCCGGGGGCCATCTGAGGAGGAGACGAATGGTGCCACCAGATGGTCCCGTCATGGCCAAGGTCTTTCTCAAGGCAATCGATGACGCCGAGAAGGAACAATCCATGGCCGCGGGGCCCTTGCAACGGTTTGCCGACGCCTATGGAGTGCCATCGACCCTCGACGCCGTTGCTGACGCAATCATCCTCCGGACGCAGATCCCCGCTGGAGTGAACGAACGGGGTCCGGTGTTGGAGGTGGTGGCAATGCTGATCCGAGACCCAGACACGTTGCTCATGATGTCGGACCACGAGGCCGCTGACCGATGATCTACTCGCCGAGATGGCGCGTGTCATCGATCAATACGGACCCGCCATGCCCGTCGACAGCCTCGTCGGCATCGTGCTGCGAGACATCACCCTCGCCCTAGGTCAGGCTGGCTGAGTCACCTACACAGTGGCCCCACCCGTCCCCTCCGGCGGGCCATCACAACCACCCCTCGTAGAGCGCGCCTCCAGCATCATGTCCCCTTGGCGGAGATGAGCAGCGAGCCAGTGGGCAAGCCGTCGGTTGCGTTGCCCCTCTGAAGTCCAGGTCTGGGCACACGCCCATTTCGGCCAGGAGGGTGCGGGTAAACCGCTCGGCTTTGCCTCACAATTGGTCTGAGGTCGATAGGGCCGGGTAAAGCTGTGGATCACGTCGTCGAGGGCGGCGGAGAAATGGCGCGACCGGTAACACGTGTGCGCTCTCACCGAATCCCGCGATCTGCGATCTGATTACAGAACGCGGGCTTCAGAGATCGCGCACAAACACGCACCATTGTCGGTGAGCACCCGTTCGACGGTGATGCCGTTGACGGCGAAGAACCGGCGTGCTCGCAGCCAGAAGGCCGCCGCCGATGCTCCGAGCTCGTCGGCCAGGACTTCCGAGTAGGCCAATCGACTGAAGCCATCGATGGCCGAGTGGACGTAGGCGAAGACCCGGGCCTGGCCCCCGTGATGCTCCCGGGACCAGCGCTCACGCCACGGTTCTTATGAACCCAGGTCACCTCCCTGGAACATCCGCGCCCCTTTCCACTAGCACCATCAGGCCGACTCCCACACCACCTCGAAACTGTGACGCTGGTCACCAAGGACGCTCTGGACGGCAGCGCGGAGGCGCTCGGGTGCTAGGTGACCCGATGGCGACGGGGGGTGGGGGGTGTGGAGGCGAACATGGATCACCTCGCCCCAGCCGTCGCGCAACTCCAAACGGCTGATAAAGGCTGGCTCCTGGTCGGAGAGGTGTTCACCGATCGCGTGGAGCATGCGTTGCGCCGTCTCGGTGGTTACCATAAGGCGGAAAGTTGCCGTAGTCGGCTGGGTCGCACCAGGGTACAAAGACCCGAATCGGCCGACGGCTCGGGCCTGGCGTGCATCGCTGCTGAGTCCGTGTGAGGACCTTCTGCCCAATCTCTCCACGGATCACGTCTCGCTGCTCATGGGTAGGTTGTCGTCAGGGCACATCCAGGAGAGAAGAATCTCCCGACCCAGGTTGGGTCCGAATGGTCGAACGGTTTGATTGGCACAGCGCCAAGCTTCCTGTCAACGTTCAAGTGCGACGTTTCCAGGACTCCCCTTGTCAGCTTCTTCCAAATGGCCCGAGTCCAGGTGGTAAATGAAGCCACCTACGGGAAGGTCTCTCAAGTACGGAGACGAGCGGATCTTCTGGACATCCTGAGCCAATGATTCCCGCAGGTCACGGGTCGTCATGAACGACAGGCTCCTCGTATCTGGACCGCCCGCCGCAGCCACAGCGCGGTGAACGGCGGCCTCGTCTCCGACCGTCATACGGCAGTCGGTATGTGCGACGATCATCACTCGGGTGACGCCGAGCAAGTGGACAGCGAGCACAAGCGTTCGCAACACGTCCTCGGTGACCCGGGCACCTGCGTTGCGCAGGATCTTGGCGTCTCCGGGCGCCAGACCCATCATCCCCAGAGGGTCGATGCGAGAGTCCATGCAGGTCAGAACCGCTAAGCCCCTCAGGGCGCGACCCTTGAGGTCGCCGTACCGGTACGTGGCGCTATAGGTCTGGTTGGCCGCCAGCAATCGGAAAACGGACTCTCGGTAACCACGGTGACACCTCCCTCAGACATCTTTGCCGATGCCTTCAGGGTGTAGTCCAATTGCGCCATGCCCGGAGCCGTTCACGAAGGCCAGGATCACTCGATGCTCCTGCCTCGCTCGGAAGAGGCCGAGTCGTGGGAGCGCTTGGACGAGCTCCTGGCCCAAATCAACACCGGCGACCGACACGGTCGCGGGCTGATCTGGTTGTGGCGCACGCGTCCGCCCTTTTCGCTGGAATCGACTCGCCGCCAGCACTGGACACCTGGCCCATCGCCCAGCGGTCCTCGGACACGCCGCCTCGGTGGATCGACCTGGTTGTGGGAATCAAATCGACAGGATGATCCTTCGGATTCTTCAGAACAACGGCACCTGTGTCGATTGCCTGATCGCGTGGGTGCGGCATTGATCGGCGCGCATCACGCTGTCGAAATGGGCGTGGGCTCGAGACGCCGATACCTTCCTCGAGTTGGGGTAACCCAAACAACGCGGTCGAGTGACAGACGCGCTCGTGCGAATCGCAAGCGGCACACCATCAACCGAGCAACAGCGCCGAGAAAACATCGGGGTCGGCGGAATCGAGCTCAACGATCTTGATCCACGCTCGTTCGCCAGTCACGATCCGCACGCTGCGGTGCGGCACGCCGAGCGCCTCAGCCAGCGCTCTGGTCGTTGCGGCGTTCGCTTTGCCGTCCACGGACCGGGCGGCGACGGGAACGATGAGGACTGGCGGTTCCGACTCGCCGTATCTGCCACCCACCTTTGTCGCAGGTGCTCCCGGAGAGACTCGAACGACTATCAACCTACCGAGGCATCGTCTGCTCGTCGGCACCTCGTGTTGTGGCCGGACGAGTTGGGAGGCCCGCTCACGGTTTGCGTGGAAGGTCATTTGTCCAACCCAGGAGGACCGGAGATTCGCACGGTCGTCGGTTCGTATCGGCACAAATACGTGGGTACGGTCACTCGAACGGCGAGGGCGGGCGGGTCTGTGTCGCCGCACCGGCCACACACCTTGATATGACCCGCTTGTGGGGTTACGTGCACAATCACTCGCATCGATCGACTACTCGTGGATCCGTCTGCGTTACACGGCTGGATCCGCGAGATCATCTCCGTG
The DNA here is from genome assembly GCA_963794215.1 of uncultured Acidimicrobiaceae bacterium. GTDB lineage: Bacteria > Actinomycetota > Acidimicrobiia > Acidimicrobiales > RAAP-2 > DATKRB01. Next base: position 842,427 of record CAWCCQ010000002.1, read on the forward strand.
AACTCTCCGAAGGTTGGTGTTTGGTTTCCTCCTCGAGGAGCGTCCGGATTTGTGCCGCGAGCAACTGGATCTCCTTGATGGAGGTTGGTTGGGCCCTGCCGCACGTCTGCTTCACCGTGGGCTTCACCCTGCGACGTTAGCCCGATGAGCGCAGGGGTGATGTGGATGCGGTAGCCCAGTTTGAGGGGGGTGAGCCAGGGCAGGGCGGCCTCGTTCTCTTCTGGCGGTCGAGCACAGGCCCCGGGCCCGAGGACCGCGTCGAGGAGGCGGTCAAGGGTGAGCGCGGTCGTCAGATCGATGGTCTCGGCAAATCGTTGGATCTGCTGGGGGTCGTGAAGTCGGGGGGCGAGCAGGGAGAGCAGCTCGGCCGTGGGCATCTCGGGTCGGCCGTCTCGGCCTTGGAAGTGGAGTCCTCGGGCCAGGTCCCACACCCATGGCGCGACAAGTGCCAGCCGGTCCCGGTCGTGCCCGAGTGCCTCGATGACTGCCGATCCGAGCACGTGCTCGACTGCCTCGTTGCAGATCCCGACGATGGCGTCGCCGACGAAGCGATCGACGGGGCCGATCGCTTTGGTCAGTGTCTCGTCGACGAGCGTCTCTTTGGAGAGAAGATCATGCATGCGTGGTCCGCGAGATGCTTCCGCGGGCGACCGCTCGGGACGAGAACGTGGGCAGGACTGCCGTTCTACGGTTGTCCGCCAGCCGGGAGACAAGCGAGTCGAGCTGGGCGTTAAGGGCGGCGGGGAGCCGGTCCCCGAAGATGGCGTAGTGGCTCCGGATGGCGAGTGCCTCGTATTGCCACTCGGCGACGTCGACGTGGAAGAGCGCTTCTTTCTGCTCGTCGGTGAGCCCGATGGCGCCTCGACGTCGATGGCATGCCTTCGCCGGGTGGCGGCCGATGGGGCTGGTCGACGGCGTCGGCCCGTCCGGCGCACCGTTCGAAGATCCAGGCCAGGACCCGGGAGTTCTCGCCGTAGCCGGGCCAGAGGAACCGGCCGTCGTCGTCGCGGCGGAACCAGTTCACGTAGAAGATCCGCGGGCAGGCGGTCGGCCGTGCGTCTTGGCGCCGATGTCGAGCCAGTGGGCGAAGTAGTCGGCCATGTTGTAGCCGCAGAAGGGGAGCATGGCGAAGGGGTCGCGGCGGAGGCGGCCGACCGCCCCGGTGGCCGCCGCGGTGGTCTCGCTGGCCATGATCGAGCCGAGGAACACCCCGTGGTCCCAGTCGAAGGCTTCGGTGACGAGGGGGACCACCGAGGCGCGCCGGCCGCCGAAGAGGATGGCCGAGATCGGCACGCCGGCCGGGTCCTCCCACTCGGGTGCGATGGACGGCACCTGGGAGAGCGGGGCGGTGAAGCGGCTGTTCGGGATGGGCGGCCGGAGTCGGCGCTGGCGGGCGTCCAGTCGTTGCCCAGCCAGTCGATCAGATGGTCCGGCGGCTCCGGGGTCAGTCCCTCCCACCACACGTCGCCCTCGTCGGTGAGGGCCACGTTGGTGAAGATGGTGTTGGCGGCCAGGGCGCGGATGGCGGTGGGGTTGGTGTCGATCCCGGTGCCGGGAGCGACGCCGAACATGCCGTACTCGGGGTTGATGGCCCGCAGCCGGCCCTCGGCGTCGAACTTCATCCAGCAGATGTCGTCGCCGATGGTCTCGGCCTTCCATCCCGGGGATGGTCGGCACCACCATGGCCAGGTTGGTCTTGCCGCAGGCGCTCGGGAAGGCGGCGGCGATGAACTGGCTTTCGACCGTCGGGGTTGGTGAGCTTGAGGATCAGCATGTGCTCGGCCAGCCAGCCGTCGTCTCGGGCCATGGTCGAGGCGATGCGCAGGGCGAAGCACTTCTTGCCCAACAGGGCGTTGCCGCCGTAGCCCGAGCCGTAGGACCAGATCTCCCGGGACTCGGGGAAGTGCACGATGTACTTGCGCTCGGGGTCACAGGGCCAGGCGACGTCGGCCTGTCCGGGCTGGAGCGGGTGGCCGACCGAGTGCAGGCAGCGCACGAACTCGCCGGTCTCCCCGAGCACGTCGAGGACTGCGGTGCCCATGCGGGTCATGATCCGCATGGAGGCGGCGACGTAGGCCGAGTCGGTGAGCTGCACGCCGATGTGGGCGATGGGACTGCCGAGCGGGCCCATGGAGAAGGGCACCACGTAGAGGACCCGGCCCCGCATGGCCCCCCGGTACAGGTCGAGCAGCTCGGCGCGCATCGTCGTGGGATCGACCCAGTTGTTGGTCGGACCGGCGTCCTCGGACTTCTCGCAACAGATGAAGGTGCGGTCCTTCGACCCGGGCCACGTCGCCCGGGTCCGAGCGGCACAGGAAGCTGTCGGGTCGGAGGTCGGGGTCGAGGGGGATGAAGGTGCCGGTCTCGACCAGCCGGCGGCACTGCTCTTGGTACTGCTCCTCGGACCCGTCACACCACTCGACGCGCTCGGGGGCGAGCATGGCGGCCCACTCCTGCACCCACTCGAAGAGCGCAGCGTTCTTCGTCGGGGATCGGCGCCGTCGTGGTCATCGGTCTTCTCCTTGCTCGCTTTGGGGTTGTTCGCTTTGGCGGCTAACAGGGCCACCGTCCAGACCTCCCGCCCGAGACCCGACGGGCCACGAGCAGCCCGAGGGATCTGGCCAGACGGTCGCCAGCCGGGTCGCCGGCCCGGTGACGGCACGTCAGATACCGCAGGCCCTGCTGCTGTGCCGCGGCGACGACGATCCCCGCCAGTTCGCTCACCCATCCCGAGCCGTCGTCGTTCGGGAGCGACCGTGATCCAGGCCCGTCCCGGGGTGGAGCCACGGCGCCCAAGACGCCGACGCCGACCAGCGGACCCGCACCCTCGAACGCCCCCCACGACCAGGTCGCCGTCGGCCGGCTCGTAGCCGGACGGCCCGTACCGCTCCAGGAACCTCCGGGCGTCGCCGAGCGGCAGGGTGGCGAACGAGGCGCCCGACGCGGTCAGCAGCGCGGCCATCTCAACCCCGCGGCCGCGCCGGGAAGGGGCCGGTGGGTCGCTCTCCGAGACGTCGGTGGTGGGGACATGGAGCTCGCGTGAGTGGTTCGGGCGGCACGAAGCCGCCGCCGATAGGAGGTCAGCCGCAGAGTGTAGCGATTTGACAACGTACGTAATCATCGATTGATGTTTCTGTCAACTATGCGGCTCTCGACGTTGGCCCGCCGATGGCGCGCGCACCCGGCCGCCATCCCCTCCCCTGAGCCCGGTTCGCCCGGCGTGCCAGGAGGCGGCCAGGCGCAACCGGGGCTCGCTGCAGCTCCGCCACGTCGACGCCGGGTCGTGCAACGGCTGCGAGCTGGAGATCGCCTCGATCTTCTCCCCGGTCTATGACGCCGAGCGGTTCGGGATCCGCCTCGAGGCGTCCCCTCGTCATGCCGACGGCCTGCTGGTCACCGGGCCGGTCACCCGCAACATGGCCGACCCGCTGCGCAAGACCTTCGACGCCGTGCCCCGAGCCCCGGGTGGTCGTCGCGGTGGGCGACTGCGCCCGGGACTGCGGCGTCTTCGCCGGCGCCTACGGCGTCGAGGGCGCGGTGGCCGACGTCGTGCCGGTCGACGTCGAGATCGCCGGCTGCCCGCCTGACCCCGCAGGCGATCATCACCGCGCTGCGGGGCCTGGCCGGTACGTGACGCCGGCCTCTCGGTCGCCACCGCCCTGGTCGGCCTGGCCGCCTCGCTGGCCGGGGCGATGCGCGCCGCGAGCGGCTCCGGGCCCAGCTCGTCTGTCGCCCTGACCGTCGCCGCCTGCGTCTGCGGGTTCGCGGTGGCCGCCGACGTGCTCGCGCACCGGCGACGCGGCCGTGGTGCACACCAACCAGCTGCTCCCGCTGCAGCGGGTTCTCGCTCGACCTCGACCGCTTCGGTGCCCTGTTCGTCGCCGTCTCGGCCGGCGTCGGCGATCTGCGCCATGGTCTTCCGCCTCGGCTACGACGGCCATGGCCTGTCCAGCCGCACGGCGTCGTGCGTGCTCCCGCTGTTCGTCACGACGCTGCTGCTCGTGCCGGCCGCGGCCAGCGTCGACCACGTTCCTGTTCTTGTGGGAGCTGATGGCGGTCACGTCGCTGCTGTTGGTCCTGGTCGACCACCGCCGCCGGCGCCGAGGTGCCAGCGGCCGGCCAGTGGTACGCGGTGATGACCCAGTTCGGCGCGGCCGCGCTGCTCTTGGCGTTGGTGCTGCTGGCCGACCCACGCCGGCAGCCAGTCCTTCGCCGCCATCGCCGCCCATCGGCCGCACCTGCCCCCTGGGTGCGCATCGACCGCCTTCGTGCTGGCGGTGGTCGGTTTCGGCTCGAAAGCCGGGATGGTGCCGCTGCACGTGTGGCTGCCCCGGGCCCATCCCGAGGCCCCCGGCCCGGTCTCGGCCCTGATGTCGGCGGCCATGGTCAACCTCGGCGTCTACGGGATCATCCGGGTCGGCGACGGCCTGCTCGGCGGCGGGCCGGCGTGGTGGTGGCTGCTGGTCATGGCCCTCGGCGGCGCTGTCGGCCCTGTTCGGGTCGCTGCACTCGGCCACCAGCACCGACCTCAAGCGACTGCTGGCCTATTCCACGACCGACAACGTCGGGCTCATGCTGCTCGGGGTGGGGGCATCGGGCCTGTTCGCCGTCGACCGGGCACCGCGCCGCTGGCGGTCGGTGGCCCTGGTCGCCGCCCTGCTTCACGTGGTCTTCCACGCCGTCTTCAAGGGCTCGCTGTTCCTCTCGGCCAGCTCGCTCCAGCAGGCGACCGGGACCCGCGACCTCGACCGGCTCGGCGGGCTGGTGCGGCGCATGCCGCGTCACCGCGCTCGCTGTTCATGGTGGCCGGCCTGGCCATCGCGCCCTGCCACCGCTGTGCGGTTTCGTGAGCGAATGGCTGCTGCTCCAGAGCCTGCTGCACGGGCTGCCCTCGTCGGACACCGCCGTCGACGATCGCCATGCCTCTTGGGGTGGGCGTGCTGGCCCTCACCGGTGGCCTGACCGCGGCGACGTTCGTCAAGGCGATCGGCATCGGACTCCTCGGCCAGCCCCGCAGCGACCGGCGCCGCAGCCGCGGGCGAGGTCCCGGCCACGATGTGGGTCGGCGCCGGGCATGCTGGCGCTGCTATGTGTGGTCTTCGGCGTCGCGCCCCGTTTCTGGTGCATCCCCGCCGTGGTCGACGCGGCGCGGAGCGGGCTCGGCCAGCGGCGTCCGCGCACCCCTTGGCTCGGCGGTGGAGCGTCGGGCTCGCCGGGCGTCCGCGGCATGCTCGCCCCGGGGCTGCTGGCGCTCGGCCTGGTCGTGGCGGTGTCGCTGGCTGCCGGGGCCCGCCGGCTGGCCCAGCGCGGGCGCGCTGCGCCGCACCGAGGCGTGGGGGTGCGGGCAGGGAGGTCCAGACGGCCCGCATGCAGTACACGGCCACCTCGTTCGCCGAGCCGCTGACCCGGGTGTTCGACGACGTGCTTGCGCCCGGCCCATGACCTCGACGTCAGCCACAGTCGCCGAGTCGCGCTACTACGTCGAGGCGGCCACGTTCCACACCTCGACTCGACGACGCCTTCGAGCGCCACGGCTACCGCCCCGCTCGTCAGTGGCCTCGGGCTGGTGGGGCACGCCTGGCCCGCCGGGTCCCGAACGGCAGCGTGCACCGCTACCTGGCCTTCGGGCTGGTCGCGCTGGTCGTCGTGCTGGTGGTGCTCGGATGAGCGGCGTCCTGGCCGGTCGTCTCGGTGGTCGCCGTGGCTCGTGCTCCAGGTCGTCGGCCGTGGTTGCTCGGCGGCCCGCTGCTCTCGGGCTGATGCGCAAGGTGCGCTGCCGACTCGAGGGTCGGGTCGGGCCGCCCATCCGCCAGCCGCTGCTCGACCTGCGCAAGCTCGTCCGCAAGGAGCGGACCCGCCCCGAGCAGGCCAGCTGGATGTTCTCGGCGGCCCCGCTCGTGCTGGTGGCCACCGCGTTGCGTGGTCGCCGTGCCATCGCGCCGCTGCTCGCTACCGACCCCGCCTTCGGCTGGTCGGCCGACCTGTTCGCCGTCGTCTTCCTGCTGCTCGTGGGCTCGGTCGCCCTCGCCCTCGGCGCCCTCGACACCGGGACCGCGTTCGGGGGCATGGGGGCGAGCCGGGCCATGACCATCGGTGCGCTCGGCCGAACCGGCGCTGCTGGTCGCCGTCCTCGCCCTCTCGATGCCGGCCCACTCGTCGAACCTGCCCGACCATCGTCAGCCGCTCCCTGGCCCATCCCGGCCTGGCTGGCCAGCCCCGCAGCGGCTGCTTGGCCTGGTGGCCTTCCTGATCGTGATCGTGGCCGAGAGCGGGCGGCTGCCGGTCGACAACCCGAGCACCCACCTCGAGCTGACGATGATCCACGAGGCCATGGTCCTCGAGTACGCCGGCCCCGACCTGGCCCTGGTCAAGCTGGGCGAGGCGATGCGCCTCGGTCTCCTGCTCGGCCTGCTTCGCCGACCTGTTCGTCCCCTGGGGCATCGCCACCGCCCCGGGCGCCGGGCACCTCGCGCTCGGGCTCGTGGCGCTCGGCGCCAAGGTGGCGGTCGCTCGGCGTCGGCGCTGGCCGTCTTCGAGGTGCTCGATGGCCAAGCTGCGGCTGTTCCGGGTGCCCGAGCTGATGGCCGGCGGCTTCGTGCTCGCCGTGCTCGGCCGTGATCTCCGGCCTGGTGGTGCCATGAGCGGCCCGACCTTCACTCGACCGCTCACCTTCGGCCGCTGGCGCCGTGCTGGTCTGCGCGGTCGCCGTCTTGTGGCTGAGCGTCCTGCGGGCGGTCGTGCGGGTCGCTGGCCGTCCAGGGCGTCGCCCTCGGGCGGTCGCCGCCTCCTCGGCGTCCACTTCCACGACGCCGGCCTGGTCGCCACCGCGGTGGTCGTGCTGGCCGTCAAGGGCGTGGTCATCCCGGCGCTGCTGCGACCGCGTCGGGTGGCGCGGCGCCACTGAGCGCGAGCGGCGCCCGCTGGTCAACGTCCCGGCCTCGCTCGTCGCCTCCGCGCGCTCATCGTCGTCGCCTTCGCCGCGGCCCGCGGCGTGGCCGCACTTCGTCGGCACCACGGCCGGCGCGCTCGTCCCCGTCGGGCTCGCCACCTTGCTGGTCGGCTTCTTCGTCCTCGTCGCCCGGCGCCGGCCGGTCTTTCAGATCGTCGGGCTGCTGCTCGTCGACAACGGCATCGCGCTGGTGGCGTTCCTCGTGCACCGCCGGCGTCCCGTTCCTGATCGAGCTCGGCGTCTCCCTCGACGTCCTGCTTGGGCGTCGTCGTCCTCATGGTGCTGGCCCAGCGCCTGCGCTCTGAGTTCGGCGATCTCGACCTCGACGAGCTCCAGGAGCTGCACGACTGATGGTCGCTGGTGCTCATCCTCGTCGCTCCCTCTCGCTCGGCGGCGCCGTCGTCGGCGCGCCTGGCGACGCCGCTGGGCCGGCTGGGTCGCGGTCGGCAGCAACGGCGCCGCCCTGGGCCTCGGGATCGTGCTCGCCGTCCGCGTCGTCCGGACACGGCCCGCTCGAGCGGCGCTCGGCGGGGTGCTGCGAGCCGACGCGCTGAGCGCGTTCATGGTGGTGGTCATCGGGGCCATCGCCGTGCTGGCCTCGTGGCTCGGCGTCCGCACCATCGCCGTCGAGATCGCGACCGGGCGGTGCACACGGCGGCGACGCCACGCTCTACGCCGTCCTGGTCCAGGCCTTCGTCGCCGCCATGCTGCTCGCCGTCTTGGCCGCCAACCTCGGCGTGCTGTGGGTGGCCGTCGAGGCGACCACCGTCGTCACCACCTTCCTGGTCGGCCACCGCCGGACCAAGGGCGCCCTCGAAGCCTCGTGGAAGTACATCGTCATCTGCTCGGTCGGCATCGCCCTGGCCTTCTTGGGCACCGTGCTCGTCTACTGGCCGCCCTCCACGCCGGAGGCCACTCGGCCGGCGCCCTCGACTGGACGTCGCTCATGGCCCACGCCCACCACCTCGACCCCTCGGTGCTGCGGCTCGGCGTTCGCCCTCGTCGTCCTCGGCTACGGCACCAAGGTCGGCCTCGCCCCCATGCACAGCTGGCTGCCCGACGCCCACAGCCAGGCCCCCGCCCCGATCTCCGCCCTCATGTCCGGGGTGCTGCTCACCGTCGCCTTCTACGCCATCTTGCGCTTCAAGGCGGTCGCCGACCTCGCCCTCGGGCCCGGCTTCTCCCGCACGCTGCTCGTCATCGTGGCCCTGCTCTCGCTGGCCGTCGCCGCCTCGCTGCTGCTCACCCAGCGCGACTACAAGCGGATGCTCGCCTACCACAGCATCGAGCACATGGGCCTCATCGCCCTGGGCGCGGCCGCCGGGCATCCCGCTCGCCATCGCCGCCGTGCTGCTGCACATCCTCGGCCACGGCCTGGCCAAGAGCGTGCTGTTCCTGACCTCGGGCGAGATCATGGCCGCCGAGGGCACCAGCCAGATCGACGGGGTCCGGGCCCTGCTCGCCCGACGCCCCGCCCTCGGCGGGGTCTTCGGCTTCGGGCTGGTGGCCCTGCTCGGGCTTCCCGCCCTTCAGCCTGTTCGCCAGCGAGCTGAACATGGTCCGGGCCGAGTTCCAGGTCGGGCTCGGCTGGGCCGCCGTCGCCGCCGTGGTGGCCATGGTGGTGATCTTCGTCGCCGTGGTCGGCCACGCCCGCCACATGCTCCTCGGCGCCACCGACGCCACCGAGGCGCTGGCGCCGACCCCGCGCTGGGTGGCCGCACCGCTCGTCGGCGGCCTTGTCGGTCTGCGGCCTCATCGGCGTGTTCGCCTGGCCGCTGTCGGGCCTGCTGCACGCCGCCGCCCACGTGGTGGCGCCATGATCCGCGACCGACGGCGCTGCCGGTCGACCTCCATGCCCGTCGGTCGCCACCGCCTCGCCGGCACCGTGCGGCCGTGCGGACCTGGTCGACGCGGCCAGTGCGCTCTTCGCCGAGGGCATGCGCCTCGCCCTGGTCTCCGGCCACGACGACGGCAGCGTCGATGCGCGTCGTCTACCTCTTCACCGCCGGGCCACCCGACCGCCGGGTCGAGCTGCACGTGCCGCTCGACCGCGCACCGGCCCCAGGTGCCGACGCTGGCCGCGCTGTCGTTCCCGGCCAGCCGCTTCGAGCGCGAGCTCGCCGACCTCTTCGGCATCGAGCCGCGTCGGCCACCCCCAGCCCCGCCGCCTGGTCCTGCACCAGCACTGGCCGGAGGGCTGGCACCCGATGCGCCACGACGCCGGAGCCGCGCCGCCGATGGTCGCCGACGCCGGGTCGTTCCCCTTCGTGCCGGTCGAGGGGCCCGGCGTCTACGAGATCCCGGTCGGCCCGGTCCACGCCGGGCTCATCGAGCCCGGCCACTTCCGGTTCTGGGTCGTGGGCGAGACCATCCTGCGCATGAAGGCCCGGCTGTGGTTCGTCCACAAAGGGCATCGAGAGGCTCTTCGAAGGACAAGACGTCGCCTCCGGCCTCGAGCTCGCCGAGCGGATCTCGGGCGACACCGCCGTCGGCCACGCCCTCGCCTACTGCCTGGCCGTCGAGGACGCACTGGCGATCGCGGTGCCCGACGAGCGCCCAGCGTCCTGCGGGCCGTGCTGCTCGAACTCGAACGGCTCTACAACCACGTCGCCGACATCGGCGCGCTGTGCAACGACGTCGGGTTCGGGCTGGCCCAGGCCTGGGCCCTCGACCCTGCGCGAGCAGCTCCTGCGGCTCAACGCCGAGATCACCGGCCACCGCCTGCTCCGCGGCGGCGTCGTGCCCGGCGGCGCCCGCGTTCGCCGCCTCCCCACCGCGGCCGAGCTGGCCGAGATCGGTCGAGCGCTTCGAGGAGCTGGTCGAGCTGGCCAGCTCCAACACCCTCGTCATGGAGCGCTTCACCGGCACCGCCGTCCTCGACCAGTGCCCACGCCCGCGACCTCGGCGTCGTCGGCGTCGTCGCCCGAGCGTCGGGCCTCGACTTCGACGCCCGCATCGCCCACCCCTTCATCGACCCGGCCGACGGGTTCTCCCCGGCCGTACAGACGACCGGGGACGTGCTGGCCCGCTTCGCCGTCCGGGTCGACGAGGTGCGGGCCTCGCTGTCATTGCTGGCCGACCTCATCGGCCGCGGCCGCCGACCTCCACGCCGTCGTGCCGCTCGGATGGCGCTGCCGTCGGAGGCCAGTCAGCCGGAGGGGTCGGCATCGTCGAGGGGTGGCGGGCGCCATCGTCCACCGGGTCGAGGTCGACGACCAGGGCCGGCTGGCCCGGGTGCAAGATCGTGGACCCCTCGTTCCTCAACTGGCCGGCGCTGCCGGTCTCCCTGGCCGACACCATCGTCCCCGACTTCCCCCTCGCCAACAAGAGCTTCAACCTCTCCTACGCCGGCAACGACCTGTGACCACATCCCGCCAACAACTGCCAGATTCATCAATTCATGTAACGTTGAGGTTCGCAGGTCAGGCGTCCGGCCACGGCCACCGAGCTCGCACCCCGCACCGCGACGAAGCGGTGAGCATCTGCACGAGGAGCTGCCGCTCATGACGACTCCCATCTACCAGGTCAAGGCCGAGTTCTTCAAGACGCTCGGCCACCCGGCGCGGATCCGCATCCTCGAGGTGCTGCGGGATGGCGAACGGCCGGTCAGCGAGCTGATCCCCGAGGTCGGCATCGAAGCCTCGCACCTCTCCCAACAGCTCGGCCTCATGCGCCGGGCCAACCTCATCCAGTCCCGCAAGGTCGGGTCGAACGTCTACTACTCGGTCGGCGAGCCCATGCTCTTCGAGCTCCTCGAAGTGGCCAAGCGGATCATCACCGCCTCCCTGGCCGAAACCCAGGAGCTGCTCGAACAGATGCAGGCATCCAGCCCAAGCTCCGCGTGACGAAGGGACCTTGGGCCCTACCTGACCGACCAACCGGTCCGTACAGTCGATTACCTGGCTGACGTCCGAAAGGCAGTGCCGCGCCCGGAGGCCCTGAACCCAGACGAGTGCCTCCAGCGCCTGGAGGCCCAGTCGGTCGGTCGGTCGGGATCACCGTGGAAGCCCTGCCTGTGGTGCCGCCCGTCAACTTCGGACTGCTCGGCGACTCCATCGTCTTCCGAACCATTCCGGCCACCAAACTCCACACGGCAACCAAGTCCAACGTCGTCGCCTTCGAAGTTTCCAATGTCGTCGCCTTCGAAGTCGACAGTTACGAACCCAACTGTCGCTGAGGCTGGAGCGTCCTGGTCATCGGCCAAGATGCCCTCCGACGAAATCGACGACGCAGCAGAAACGCTGGGCATCGAGGCCCGACGGACAGGCGTCGCACTTCGTGCGTGTCGAGGGATCCCAGATCACCGGACGGCAGTTCGACCCATCGTCGCAAATAGGCAGCGGCCAAGCCAATCTTCGGTCTCGGCGCCCGCGATTCGGGAATCTTGATCACCCACTTTCGAGTTCGGAGCCCGAAGTTTGGCGTTGACGAGGGGACCCCGCGAAGGCGCATCGATCCCGCCGACTGTCGCGTTCAATCACGTGAGGATTCAGACTTCCTACACGGCGAAGGGTGGTTCACATCACCGTGGGTTACGTATTGCGGCTTCGCCCTCTCACCCCTCGAAGACCGGACCGAGGCGCCGGAGGAGCGCTCGATTTCCCTTTCGAGTCCGGGCTGTCCAGCGACGGATACACGGTCCCGATCGAGGTGCTCGCACATCCACGCCTTTAGCTCGACCCACATCGAACTGCTCGATGCCGAGGTCATGCCACAGCACCCACTCGTTGAGCAGGCGCTTGGCCATTGAAGCCTGCCGACACCGGGAGGCAGTGCTGCGAGCAGAAGCAGGCCGCATTTCTTTGTCGACCTCTCGGCCCCGCGCAGGTCGCCCCGTAGGCGGGATTTCGGGAAAAGCGTGGACGCAATGTTCGCAAGCGGGAGTTTCGGTGGTCGGTGGGGCGCAAGCAGTTGTTCGTGCGTCAGGACAACCTCCGCCTCAAGCAGGCCAAGACGTACCGCGACTGCGCTGAACTCGTCCGGCAGGGCGTGTCCCTTCGATCACACGGCCACACTCCCGCGGCCGGTCAACGCACCGATCGACCGACTCGAAGACCTGCTCAGCTCAACTCACAAGGAGAAGGCTCTTTCGGCCAGTCCCGCCACTTCCAGGGGTCCCGAATCTTGAGCTCGGCACCCAGGAGTCTGGTGTGATGGGGGCTCCACGGCTAGCACCTATCCGCTGATGTCCTGGTCAGTGTGCTGGTCGAGTTCTCGGCACCCCACGTGTTTACAAGCCGGGAACCAGATTCAGCCCCTCCCATGCCCTGCGCTCCTCGCCGAGAGGATCGTCCTCGCCAACTGGACCGCCTGGCGCGCAGCGTCCATGACTTTGCCGGCCTGGTCCGTGTGGCCGAGCGCCAGGGCTGGGCATCGTCGCCCTTGACCTCGGCGTGGACATGACGACGCCCACCGGGGGCCTCCTCGCCAATGTGACCGCGTCGGTCGCCGAGTGGGAGCGCAGGATCATCAGCGCCCGCACTTCGGAGGCGCTGGCACAACGGAAGGCCGAGGGGGTCCGCCTTGGACGCCCGCGACAGCTCGACCCTCAGGTCGCCGAACGGATCAGAGAACGACGGGAGCAGGGCTCAACCCTCCAAGCCATCGCGGAGGAGCTCAACGCCGAGGGTACGAGCACCCCAACCGGGAGGACCTGGTCACCGGCCCTCGTGCGAAAAGTCGTCCTGCAGGAACCGAACTCGAGCGGCCAGCCACGCCGGAATCCGACGGCGCGTGACCTGAGGGTTGAAGCCAGGGCGACCCTGGACAAGATGACCGCCCACATCGAGCAGGTCGACAAGGGGATCATTCCCCCCTTCAACCCACCCGACTTCCTTGTCCCCGATCCCCAGGTGGACGAGACCGCCCGATCTCTGAAGCTGTCGTCGAGTTCGCTTTGACCCTCCACGCCAGTGAGGACGGAGCCGGTGCCTTTGACGGGGGTGCCCGAAGGTTGACCTGAACCGGACATCCGAGTTCGAGGTGGTTCTCTGCGATCCGGCCCGACTTGAGCATGTCGTTGACCCGCTCCGACGTGATTTCACGGCTTGATCGTCTCAGCACTTTGGTACATCCTGTGCCCCTGTGCTGCTGTGGAAGCCCACCGTGATGCTGTCGTCGACAATCACTGAACTCGCCGATATGAGGCGAAACGTCCGTGAGCTGGTCGATGAAGCGGGACTCGCTACAGCATGGCTCTTCGAAGAACACGCATCTGCTGCCGGGAGTACCCCCAACGAGCAGTATCTCGGTATTGCGAGAACGTGCGACCTCTACGTGCTGATCGTCGCCAATCAGCACTCACCAGCGACCGAGGCGGAGTACGAAGCCGCCTACGAGGACAACCCCGAGAAGGTGCTTCCCTTCTTCCTCGGGGATGGGACACCCGATGTTGCCCACTTTCGCAACCTGATCGAACGCCGACACACACGAGTGGTCCGTTACGATTTGGATGAATTGGCTCACGTGATCTCACACGCCATCGAAAACGCTGTGCAGACGGGATCTCTCGGTAAGTCGATCTCTCATCCGAGAGCTCGATATGCGGATCGACCGGGCAAGGACTGCCATCGCGGACGTTACGGTGATCCTGGACCCCCGCCTTTCAGCCGACAACGCCGATCAGATGGCATCGGAATTGATCAGGGTTGGCCAAGCAGTTGCCGTCGCCGGCATCGGTGGATCTGGCAAGTCGATGACCGCCCTGATCTCGGCGCGGAGGAGTGCACGCGATCAAGGCACCCTGCCGATTTACGCCAACGTCTCGGATGCCGAGCTCGATCCAACGGAAATCATCCGGCAACGACTCGAGGCGGTTCGCTTCCGCGCCTCTTCTGAACTCATCGACCGCTGGGCGTCCGAGGGTCGAATCCTGTTCGTCACCGATGCCGTTGAGAACCTGACCTCAACGGCGCGGCAGGCGATTCATGACCAACCTGGCCGGCTGGTCCGAGCGATATCCCCGAAGCGGCGTAGTCGTCTGTGCTCGACGATTCAGTGCCGGCGAAGTTGATCGATTCTCCCACTGGACGGCTCCCAGGCTTAGCCAATCTGAGCTCGACCTCCTGGCGCAGAGCCTCGGCGCGCAGGGCCTCCCTGCCCATATTCCCGAACAGCTCCGAGACCTCGCCAGTTGGCCCATGTGGGCAACTGCCATCATGTCCTACGGCGCCGCAGCAAACACCGGCTTGGAACTCCTGCAGGGCCTGCTAAAGACGCGCCTCTCCACCGCCGGCATGTCCTCGCCTGTCGAGGTGGAGGAACTGCGTGCGGTCGCCGGCTACCTCGCTTTCGCTCTGTGGCCGGCTACCTCATCCCCTATATCCGAAGCGATCGACCATCTTGCGCGGTGGCGTGAGTCGCCCGGTGCGGCCAGGTTCGATGAACGTTCCCCCGCTGATTTGGTCCACCGCCTAACAGGGTGCGGAAATTGGGTTCTTGAGCGGTGTTGATGGTGGCTGGTTGTCGTTCGGGTTGGGTTGATCGTTCTCGGTTGGCCGTCGGGGCCGCTCGTGCTTGGTGGTGGGGGGCTGTCGGTCAGGCGGGGGCGGTGTCGAGGGCGGTGATACGGATGATGTTGTAGACGGCTGCGGTGAGCTTGAACCAGGCCCGGTTTCGTTGTCGGCCCCGGTAGCGGAGTTGTCGGCCGCCTGCGATGGTCTTGACCCACCCGAACGGTTCTTCTATCCGTTTCCTCACCCGCATGGACAGGCCATGCCCGTGGTGGCGGGTGGTTCGTCTATCGATGGCGGAACGCTGCCGGGTGGTGTTCTGGGCGACGTGGGGGGTGAACCCGAGGGCCCGGGCGTCGGCCACGAAATCTTTGGTGTCGTATCCTTTGTCGCCCGCGACGGTGCGCCGCCGACGGGTCGGGGGTAGCTTGGCGAGCATGGCCAACGCCGTCGAGCGTTCCGCGTAGCCGTCGGCGAAGCCGAGCTCGGCATCGATGATGAGGGCGTTGCGGTTCTCCATCAGCAGGTGCCCGGCGAAACACAACGTGGCGGCGGTGTTGAAGCTTTTGCGATACAACCGTGCCTCGGGGTCGGTGGTCGAGGCGTGGGTGACGTTGGAGCGCTTCTCGCCTTTCCAGTCCGTCTCGGTGTTGCGGCCCGACGCCGGCGGCGTGGATGGGCCGTCTTTGGGTTTGAAGCTCTTGTGCGACGCCCATGCTTTCAGCAACGTCCCGTCGACGGAGAAGTGATCCGACGACACGTAGCGGCGCAGCTTGGCCTGGCCGACCACCGCGGCGAAGAACTCGTCGGCCACGTCGTGTTCGAGGAGGCGGGCGCGGTTCTTGGTGAACGTGGTCGGGTCGAACGCCGGCTGGTCGATGCGCATGTCCAAGAACCACTTGAACAACAGGTCGTAGTTCAGTCGCTCGCAGAACGCCCGCTCGGAGCGGATCGAGTACATTGCCATCAACACCGTCGCTTTCAACAGCGCCTCGGGCGGCACGCTCGTCCGGCCGCTCGACGCATACATCCCCTCGAACACCGCGTCGAGCTCATCCAAGACGGCGTCGACCACGACGCGAATCTTGCGGATCGGATGATCGGGCGGGATCAGCTCCTCGGTGCTCAACGTCGTCAACATCGCCAACTGCGGATCAGGGGCTCCACGCATCCCACAATTCTCCTCGACCCGATCGACCCACACGAGCACCCTCAGCCGAATTTCAGCACCCTGCTAACTGAATCAGGCATGATTGAGATGGGCGATTTCGTCGAGTTCGCCCACCGCCTGTTCGCCGCGGTGGTTGCGGCCGAGCACATTGTCGGCCAAGACCCGGTGCCTGCCGACGAAGTGCCTGATGAGCTCGCCCCCTTCGTGGGTGCGCTCGCCGACGACGGCGGTCACGCTCTCTTCCTCAACACGCTCCTGGCAACTCACGACATCTTCGCGCTCGCCGCCTTCCTGCGCCTTTCTCCTCCGCGACACCGCATTTCTGACAGCGATGCAGACTTCCCGCCGATGTGTGAGACCTTCAGCATGCTCTCCGTAACGGAACAAGAGCTCGACTGTCTCGTGGGCCCCCCATGGGTTGCGTGGCGCTCATCGACGCAGCGTCAGATATTGCGCAGCGAAGCGCAGGACTACGAGGAGTGGCGGCGCCGTTCAGACCGCACCATCCAGTTGTGGCCCACCGATCCTCTTGTTGAACGGACTCCTCAGTTCGTTGCGACTGTCATGGCCTTGGCGGAGTTCCGGGAACGTGCTCTATCCCTGAACCCCGGAGGTGATGGTCATGCTCTCTTTCCACCTGAGCGCGTAAGGGCCCTCCTGCGGAACGAGACTCTGGCTCGCACCACTGTGATCGATGCTGTGAAGGCTCGACGCAATCTCGAAATGGAGTTCCTCACACGATTGGACCTCAACACTGCAGACCTCGCTCAGCCACCGGCCGGTGAACCGTGTCTCGCGATCTGGACGCCGCCAGGAGCTGAAAGTCTCGTCAACATTTCTTGGGGCGGCGTCGAGCCCCGAGTCGAGTTCCTCGATGAGCCTACGTCCATCCGCGAGGGCCAAACCATGCGACTTGCCCAACTGCTCAGTGGAGAAGATCAAGCCGCGGCCTACGATGCCATTATCAGAAGGATCACAAATGCTCTTGGCGCCCGCCTGACTGCTCGTTCTTGGAGTCGTCCGGTCCTCGTGCCCGCCATGTCGTGGTAACCGACCTCGAAGGTGCCCTCTGGCGTGCGGCGATGGTCATCCGGGAGACTGAATTTGGTCAGCGATTGAGGGACCATCGACGTTCCAGCCCTGGGGGGCCCTCCGCTTTGGACCTCTTGGCGGGCTGGGAGCTCAGTTTCGATCCCGCCATTAAGCGGACGTTCGCTGCGCTCAATTCTGTGAACTGTGTTGGGTCAAGCCGTTCCTGACAGCTCTGCAGATTGGCTGGCATGGGTGGAAGACTCCTTGCATGCTGTCCAGCGAATCGCCGCCAAGTGCTGGAACTTCGTGCCGTCCGAACTAAGGCAGGTCTTCCTTGACCAGGATGACCTACCTCCACATATGGTTCGAGGTATCTATATCTCGCAACTTCGTAGCGACCAACTTGGCCGAAGGAGTTTGAAGTTTGCCGGCCTCAATGCGCCCGAAGTCCGATCGGCGTTGGAGGCGGTATTTGCAGCCGTCAAGGCAACAGCTCTCGGCGAAGCTGTCCAGGGGGCGACCATCGATTACTGCGCTATCAGCAGGCTGGCAGTCATCCGCAGAGGAATAGCCAACGAACTAAACCGAGACCCATGCCGGCCGGAGACAGTTATGGAGGCAGGAGTGCGAATGCAAGGGGTTGTTGAAGGCGTGTACGAATCGACGCCGGATCTTCAGCAGGCCACTTTGGCTCTCCGTTCCTACAATGCCCTCGTCCACAGTGCCTTATGTGTTCTTCTCGGCGGCGCCGAGCAGGTAGAGCCGCTCAGAATCAACGAGGTCGTGGGAGGACTTGCTGATCAGATGATGGACGGTCGGCGGCTCGTCCACCTGACCTTGAGTCACCCTGTCGCGAGGTTCCTTAGACCGACTCATCCGGTATGGGTCGAGCTTGGAACACCCCTCGATGGCCTGTACATGGTTGTGAGCCACACGTTGGCCTTCGAGGGTGGCAGTGAGAGTGACCTTGGCCTATGGAGCCTCCCGACCTGACGGATGCGTGACTCAGGTGACACAAAGGGGACACAGGGCGAGCCGCTCGGTCGACGGCCTCGGCCACCGCCCAACTCATACGTCCACTCTACGGCGGTTTTCCATCAACGGTCCAGGTCAGGCCCACGACCGGCGGCACCGGTCCCCGCTCCCGCCCGCGATGCCAAGCTGATCCGGCCATGTGCGGCCGGTTCTCCATGTCCGAGACCAAACGCAGCTGGCCGACCGCTTCCACGCAAACAACGGCCCGATGCCCTCTAAGCTCTAACTGGAAGTCCGTCTGTTCAAGTAGAGTTAGGCAGACCAAGGGGCTGATGCATGACGACTGCGCTTCGAATTCCGGATCGGTTGGCGCGCACCGTCGTCTCGGCGTTCGGCGATGTCGGACGCGACTGGCTGGCGCGACTACCGAGTCTGGTCGCTGACGCGGCGAGTGCCTGGCAGCTGCATGTGGGCGCCCCGTTCGAGCCGGGCGGCAACGTCGGGTGGGTTGCTCCCGTACGTCGAGCGGACGGCAGCGACGCGGTGTTGAAGGTGGAGTGTCCGGGTCATCGCAATCCCTGGGCGGCAAAGGGCCTGCAACACTGGGCTGGTCGCGGAGCGGCGCGACTTTTCGACTCCGACGAGGCGACTCAGGTCTTGCTGCTCGAGCGGTGCGTGCCCGGCACGAACGGTGATGACCTCGACGTCGCGACCGGCGAACGAAATCGTTGCCTCGGTACTCGCCGAGTTACACGCAGTCGAACCTCCTGCAGAGGACGAGTTCGAGCCACTCGCGATGTTGGTTGAGCGCTCCCGCGAGACGATGTGGGACTGGTTCGATCGGTTTGAGCCGCCGGTGGATCGAGGCGTCGTCGCGCAGGCGGACGAGCTGTTCACGTCCCTGACCTCATCTTCTACGGACACGGTGTTGCTACACGGCGATCTTGGGCCGGGGAACGTGGTGCTCTCGGAGCGTGGATGGTTGGCGATCGATCCGTATCCGGTGCTGGGTGATCGCGCGTTTGACGTGGGGCACGCTCTGTCGCGGTGTGACCTGCGTGACGCGCGGGAGCAGGTCGCCTTCTTTGCCGATCGTCTGGATCTTGATCCGCGACGGATCGCGGGCTGGACGTTCGCGTGCTGTGTGGAGGTCGCGCTGGAGTGCAGGTCGGTCGGCGACGCGATGGGATTCCGCGAATACCTCGACCGTACGGAACAGCTCTCATCGCAGGGGTGCTGGACTGAGCGAGGTGAGAGACGTTCGGTATCGCCCGGCCGGGCCTGAGGATTTCGCCTTTCTCGCGACGATGCTTGGCGAGGCCGCAGTCTGGCGTCCCGACAAACCGACACCGACCGGTGACCAAGTGCTCGCCGATCCGCGCTACGCGATGTACCTCGTCGGATGGCCGATGCAGGGTGACTATGGACGGATTGCCGATCAAGACGGACCGATTGGCGCGGCTTGGTATCGGATCTACACCGAGGTGACCCACGGCCATGGCTTCGTCGCTGAGGATGTCCCGGAGCTGTCGATCGCAGTCATCGCATCCCGTCGGCACGAGGGGATCGGACGGCGGCTCCTCGACAGATGTTATCGAGGCCAGCATTGCCCAGGGATACCCAGCCATCAGTCTCAGCGTCAACGACGGCAACCCAGCGCGTCGCCTCTACGAGTCAGTCGGCTTCGTCTATGTCGGAAAGCGGGGATTGACCTGGACGATGGTCCGGCACGCGGCTCGATCAAACTGAGTCACTACCGTCCGGTGTGTTCGCACCCCTCGTCGCCGGCCCCGTCGAGTAGCGACCGAAGGGGCTGACTCTTCAGGATGCCGTTAGGACTCTGAAACATTCCGAGGGCGACCCGCTCGATGTGACTCCAATACTCGATGACCGTGGCTGGCACTGTCGCTCTCGTCTCCGCTAGGAATCTGGACGCTCCGGCAACGTCGAGCGGGAAAGCTTCCTGAGCGGCAGCCCAAGCGCGCTGGTCGTCGTCCGATTTCGAGAGGTTTGGATGCCGATTAGCCGGACAACCCCCAACGAGCTCGCAATAGCGAAGCTCGGAAAAGTAGCCAGCCACGGCGATAAGCACGCCGACTTGAGGCTCGGACCTCCCGATGTGGCATGCGCCGGAGCCGTTGGGGTCGGTCGTCATGCCCATAACAGGCACTCCCAGGGAGTGCGCAATCACCGCGTGACCGGCCTCGCGCGCGCAGGGTGCCATGCGTTCATTCCACGGTGGTGCGAACGGGGATGGGAACAAGCGGCCAGTCTATTGAGAGTCGGGGAGAGTCCGCGGATTTGGGGGCTAAACCACTCCGAGATCAGCCTGCGCTGCCCTTCTCCAAGCGACGACCTTGTCGCCGAGGTTCAGACTTGCACCTTGGTACGCCTTGACGATTTCCGGTGAACCCTGCTTGCTGCTGCGACTCACTTCTGTCAGAACCTCACCCAGCGTCTTGAAGACTTCCACACTGGCCTGCTGAGTTTCGGAGCTGCCATAGAGGAGGACGTCGGCGAGCGCCGTGGTTGCGGCTGCGATCTGTTCCTCGAAGCGACGTTGGGCTCGAACAAGCAACGCCAGTCCATGGACGTAGCCGACCAGCTTTGGTCGAAAAGTGCACAGAAGACCTCCCGCTCGCCAGGCCGAGGCGACGGCGGCTCCGAAGGATTCGTATGCGCGCGCCGGTTCGACCGATTGGCATGATCGGCGACCACCATTTCCAGCGTGGGACCAGTTGCTGCCGTCCCACTGACGAGCTGGCCAACGCTGGTGGCCGCGATCGCCGCAAACTCGGGCGGGGCGCCGCTGACCATAATGCCAATGCCCGCGATCGCGGACGCAATGGGAGCCAGCAACTTCCGCAGCAGCGGCATCGTCCTTCCTCGCGTTCTCAGAGCCGTTCGGGTCCCGGTCCGCTGTATGGCTCGAACGCCGCACCCTCGGCGATGAGAGTGTCGACGACGGCCGCCGCCTGGTAGCCGAACTGCTCGCCATCGATGCAGATGCAACGCAGCCCGTGTTCAGTGTCGTGCCAAGCGGCCAGCGCCTCCACTCCGACCTGCACCGCTTCGTCTCGAGTCACCCGACCAGCTCGTTCGCCTGATGCCAGATGCCGGGCTCGCGCACCGACAAAGTGGCGTCGCGGAGAACACGACCCGCCCGGTCCCGAGCCGGCCCTGCCACCGCTTCACCTCGCGCTCGGCGTCGGGGTAGGGCACCGGATCGGTGGCTGAAAAGTGGCAGACGCCGTCATCAGCCCGAACGCCCACCACGACGACGTGAGGGTCTGCGGTCGAGGTGAGGCTGGCCGACATCGAGTTGGAGACTACGCGGGACTTGGCCTCGACGCTACTCGCCAGACGTACGCCCAGAACCTTCCGACCTGGGGAAATGCCCGCCTCACTGCTGGCAGTTCTTCGCCTGCTCGACAGGTGCCATGGGATCATTGAGGGGTGCGACGGGTCGTTCCCTGGCTGCTCCTCGGCGTCCTCGGGCTCGGTATGGGGCTCGGGCTGGCGTTCGGTCCAATGGACACCGCGTCCAAACCGCAGCCGTCTGTGACCCTCGTTCCAACGTGGATGCCCTCCGGTCCCAACCCGAGGCCAGTGTCGCTCCTCTACTTCACCTCTCGCCATCCCTTCAGGAGCGAGAGCGGTGCTGAGCACGTTCTCGTGAATGGCCGCCGTGTCGCGTTGTCAGGCACGTCCCCTGGATTGCTCATGGCTACCTGGCGAGCGGGGCCTCACCTTTGGATCAAGGCTCCCTCCCAGAACTCGAACATCCGCTCGGAACCCTCAGCGAGGACAATCACCAGACGACCGCTGCCGTGCACGGTGTATGAGGTCGCTTGGTAGACCTCGCTGGGGTTGAAGCTGGGGAGGAGCACCCGGACCAGGATGGTCTCGGGCGTCTCTGTCGCCGGCCGGGGCGCTGGATACTCATCTGCGAGGACGCTGCGCATCCCCACCGCTTCTGGCAGGCGCTGGCCTACGAGGACGCCTCGCTGATCGCCGAGGTGGTCTCGAACTACTACCTCGAAGGCGACAACCGCCTCTCGTCCGCGCGGGAAGCGCAACTGGTCAGTTTGGATTGGCAGGCACCCGATCCCCCGCGCCGGCCCAACTGGCTCCACATCGAGCCCACGACGTCACCAGACGTGGCTGCGGTGGCTCTGCGGGCAGTCGGGAGCTTGCGTGAGGTGTTCGGTCTCGGCGAGCGGGACGAGGTCCTCGTGAAGCTGTTCAGTTCGCCGCGTCGGGGGGACACCCCGGCCGGCGCGAAGTATGTCGAACGCGATGGAAAATAAAATGACTCAGCCACGGTCTGGGAGGCTCTTCGCTCGGAGCGGCCCGGACGCTGACGATACCGAGCCGGAAGCCGTCGCTCAGGCCGAGGTGGATTGACCCATTCGGGGGACCCAGTGAGCCGACCCCGCTCTGCGCCTCGACCACGAGTGGGAGGACTGGCCCGAAAGCCCGCAGGACAATGCCCGAGTCCTGCGAGCCGGGTGATTATTCTATGACGGGACGATCCTCAGCCGGTGGGTGTCGAGGTGATCGTCTATGTAGTCAGAGTTCGAGCGCATCCCTCAGCTCCGCGAGACGCTCAGGCACGACCGAATACCAGACCCATTTGCTCCGTCGGTCGCCCACAACCAGACCGGCGTCGCTCAGCACCTTGAGGTGATGGCTGACCGTCGGCTGGCTCTTACCCAGTGGCTCCACAAGGTCGCAGACACACACCTCGCCACCCTCGGCAGCTGCCAAGATCGAAATGACTCGGAGACGGGCCGGGTCCGAGAGCGCCGCGAATCCCTTGGCCAACTCCTGGGCTCGGGCATCACCAAGCGGAGCGGAGAACACCGATGGGCAGCAATCCTCGGTCGCCTGCACCTCGGCCACCACACTCCGCTTCGCCATCGCCCACACTCCCATTGACATTGGTAGATGTATCGATCATGATCAACGCATCGACAGTTGTTGATACCACACGGAGGTTGATCGTGTCGCGAGTCCAACTGGCCCTCAACGTGGCCGACATCGACGCATCGGTGGGGTTCTACTCCAAGTTGTTCGGCACAGGACCTGCCAAACGCCGCCCCGGCTACGCCAACTTCGCCATCGGCGAGCCGCCGCTCAAGCTGGTGCTGATCGAGAACCGGGCGGGCGCGCCGAAGGCGTGGCTGGCGCACTCAACCACCTGGGGGTGGAGGTGGACACGCCCGATGAGGTCCAGGCGGCCAATGGCCGACTCGCCGGCGAGGGACTCGAACCCGAGGTTCAGGAATCGGCGACCTGCTGCTACGCCGTGCAGGACAAGGCGTGGGTGAGCGACCCCGACGGCACGCCATGGGAGGTCTACACGGTCCTGGCCGATGCGCCCGACGAGACCGCACTCGGATGCGCAACCGAGGCTTGCGCCCCGGTCCAAGCTGAGCCGGTCACGCTCGGTTCGAGTGTCGGGGTGTCCCCGTCCGGAAGCTGCTGCTGAGCCGGTCTGACGAGGCTCGGTCTTGGGGGTGAGAAACGACGTGGTGCTGTGGCGGCGGCTGGTGGCCGAGCTGCTCGGCAGTGCCTTTCTTGCCGCAGTGGTCATCGGCTCAGGCATCGCGGCACAGCGGCTCTCCCCTGGGAACACCGGGCTCGAACTGCTGGAGAACGCTGCTGCCACGGCGGCTGGACTGTTCGCCATCATCTTGATGTTCGGACCGGTGTCGGGTGGCCACTTCAACCCGGTTGTCTCGTTCGTCGACGCCGCATTTGGTGGCCTGCGCTGGGGAGAGGCTGCGCTCTACTTGCCCGCCCAGGTTGCTGGCTGCATCGGAGGAGCGGTGCTGGCCAACGTCATGTTCAGCCAGGCCGCCATCACCATCTCGACGAAACACCGAGCTTCGGCCGCCCATTTTCTCTCCGAGATCATCGCGACCCTCGGCTTGCTGCTGGTCATCTTCGCCCTGGCCAGGACCGACCGAAGCCACTCTGCGCCCGCCGCGGTCGGGGCGTACATCGGCGCGGCGTACTTCTTCACCAGCTCCACCAGCTTCGCCAACCCAGCCATCACTGTCGGGCGCATGTTCTCGGACACCTTCGCCGGTATCGCCCCTTCGTCGGCTCCGGTCTTCATCGCCGCCCAGGTCGTGGGTGGACTGGTCGCCGTAGTGCTGATCAAAGTGCTCTACCCACGGCTCACACCAGCCGAAGCCTCGGACATCATCGTGGCCCACGACCGACCCGACCAAGACCGAGGTGGGCCGAGGTTCGACGGCGTCGCCCCCCCGGCCCTTGAATCATTGGGCGCTCCTCCACCGGCCTCCCCATCGTGAACGCTTGATCCCCAGGAAGGGACTTCTTCATGCACCTGGTCGCCATTGGTGGCAGTGATGCGGGCATCAGTGCCGCATTGCGAGCCCGACAGCTGGACCCTGACAGCGAGGTCACGGTCGTGGTGGCTGACGCCTATCCCAACTTCTCCATCTGCGGCATTCCGTACTACGTGTCGGGTGAAGTCACCCATTGGACCAACCTGGCCCACCGCACAGCGGCCGACCTCGAAGCAACAGGGATGAAGCTCCGACTCGACACCGTGGCCCGGCGAATCGACGTGGCCGACCACAAGCTGCTCGTGACCGACGCCCGCGGCAGCGAAGAGTTGCTGGCCTATGACGCCCTCGTGGTTGGCACTGGAGCGTTGCCCATCCGGCCACCTATCGACGGACTCAGCGACACCGACCCCCTCGGACCCGCCGACGGTGTGCACCTCCTGCACTCGATGGGTGACACGTTCGCGCGTCATGAGAACCCTGGAGGAGGAGGCGGCTCGTTCGGCCCTCATCGTCGGGGCGGGCTACGTAGGTCTGGAGATGGCGGAGGCTCTCATTGCTCGTGGACTGGTAGTAACCCAGATCGAACAGTTGCCCGAGGTGCTCCCGACGGTCGACCCCGAACTCGGCGCGCACGTGCACCGCCAGCTCGTCGAGCGCGGCGTCCTTGTGCACTGTGAGACCGCGGTGAAGGGGATCGCACGAGCAGACGGCGGCGCCCAGGGGCGCCTTAAGGTCAGAGCGAGCAGCGAATCCGGTCTGAGTACCCATTTTGCCGACCTGGTGCTCGTCTCGGTTGGCGTGCGGCCCGATACCGAGTTGGCCGCAGCGGCAGGAGCCGAACTCGGAGCCAGACGTGCCATCGCAGTCGATCGCCAGATGCGGACCAATCTGAACGACGTCTTCGCCGCTGGCGACTGTGTGACCACCCATCATCGCTTGGTCGGGACCACCTACCTGCCGCTCGGCACTACGGCCCACAAGCAAGGCCGGGTGGCCGGCGAGAACGCCCTGGGGGGTCACCGGGAGTTCGCGGGCAGCCTCGGAACCCAGGTGGTGAAGATTTTCGACATGGCGGCTGCCCGCACCGGCCTGCGCGACCACGAGGCCGTCGCCGTCGGCTTCGACCCGGTCACGATCGGTTGCGAAGCCGACGATCACAAGGCGTACTACCCCGACAGCCATCGCATCTCAATGCGCTACACCGGGGACCGCCGAACTGGTCAGCTCCTCGGCGTCCAGCTCTTCGGGCATCGTCACGCCGAGATCGCCAAGCGCATCGACATCGCCGCAGTGGCCATCTTCCACGGTATGAGCGTCGACGAGATGAGCGACCTCGACTTGTCCTACACCCCGCCCCTGGGGAGTCCCTGGGATGCGGTGCAGGTCGGGGCCCAGAGGTGGGTTCAAGACGCAACGAGCCACGCTTCGGCGTGAGCCGGTTCGAGAAGGGGGTTCGCCATGATCGGTCCGATCATGAAACGCGTGGTCACATCAGGCGCGCTGGTGATCATCGTCTTCACCATGGGGACGTACGCCCCGAACGGCGCCGGCGCCAGTACCGCTCGGGTCACACTCACGGGTTCGGGCTCTACTTTCGACGCTCCCTTCTTCGACCTGGCCTTTCCCGCCTATCAGCACGTGCACAAGGCCGACGCCGTCAAATACGCAGCGGTGGGGAGTAGCGCCGGCATCCAGAGTTTCCTTGCCGATACCGTCGACTTTGGCGCCTCGGACGTGCCCATGACCGAAAGTGAGCAGGCGACTGGTAAGGGCGGTCCATCTGTTCAAGTCCCCGTCGATCTCGGTGCCGAAGTGGTGATCTACAACCTGCTCGGCACGGGTACTGGACTTCATCTCACTGGACCCCTCATCGCCGACATCTTTCGGGGCAAGATCACGAACTGGACCGCACCGGCCATCGTGGCGCTCAACCCCGGAGCGGAGATTCCCAACGAACAGATCACCGTCATCCATCGCTCCGACGGAAGCGGGACAACGTACATCTTCAGCGATTACCTCTCGCATGTCTCGGGTGCGTGGTCCTCCACCCTTGGCGTAGGCCGCAGCATCAACTGGCCGGTCGGGTACGGTGGCGATGGTAATGCCGGTGTCGCCTCCCTCGTGGCAAGAACTCCGGGGGCAATCGGCTACATCGAGCGGTCGTACTCCAGTCCCACGCTGTTCGCGTACACGGCGATACGCAACGCCGCCGGACTCTTCGTCACTCCGACAGCGACCAACATCGCCGCCGCCGCCGCCCGTAAGCCAGATGTGAGCGCGTCGAACTTCTCCATCGTGGACGAGCCCGGTCCGAGGTCCTACCCGATCGTCGGCTACAGCTGGGTGCTCATCTACGAGCACCAAACGAATACAGACTCCGGTATGGCCCTCGTGAGCTTGCTGGACTGGCTGACTCACGTTGGCCAGTCGTACGCCGCCCAAGCTGGATATGTCCCGCTACCTTCAAACATTCGCGCATTGGCTGTCGCTACCTTGCGCAAAGTAGTCGGTCCTTCGGGGCAAAATCTCCTGTCCGCGTAGATGGCTCGCGCGCCCAACTTCACCCTCACCCAAGGCCCATGGCCTTGCCCGCTACTCGCAGACCTCGATCTTCAGTCGGCAGGTCGAGCCCGCGTCCGTGCCAGGTAATCCACTCTTGAGGATGCCACGGGCACTCAGGTCCTTGGGGTACAGCTCTCTTCGGGTGGAATCGCCACGCGAGATCATCAAGCGCCCCGATGCCGTCACGTTCCAATGTCCGCAATGATGCCGTCGAGGGTTACGAAGCCCGCGTGAGCAAACTGACGCAACATGGAGACCTACACCCGCCCCTTCCTCGCCTGGGGCCCATTCACCGGCTCGGTGTCGACCAGTGCTCGGATTGCCCAGGATGTCAGCTCATAATCAGCGCGGTTAGCCGTGGTGGCATGAACCACTCACTTGCGCGGATGGGGCGATCACGCCAGTCAACCGCGTACCCCTACTCGTCCGCCGTCACCAAGAGGATCGTGGCCATCGCGTCCAAGCTCCCAGCCGGGACCCCCGCCGACAGGGCCCACTGACGCGCTCCCCCATGGCGTTCGTCGAGACCTTCGAGGAACCCTTCCATGGCGCCGGCGTCAAGCGTCAACGCCTTCGCAGGAAGCTCGTCGATGGTCCGGGTGTCGCCGGTGTTGCGTAGGAATCGAGCGACGATCAACTCCATTCGGTTCGTGGTGAGCACGTAGTCCTCGACGATGACCTCGCGCCTGACGCCCAACAGATCGAGGACCAGAGCGGCGAGCACCCCGGTGCGATCCTTGCCTGCGGCACAGTGGAATACCAGCGGATAACTCGATCGGTCACCGATCGTACGGAGCGTCTGCACAAGAGGCTCGCGACCGATGTCGAGGTACCAGAGATAGTGGTTCGAGAGGACGTCATCTGTCGGCGCCGGGATACCTCGACTCTCACCCTTATCTTCGTCGATCACCGACAGATGGAGGTACTTGACCGGTTCGGTCTCGAAGGGGCCCCCGACCGTTGCGCTCGATCTCGCTCGGCATGCGTAGGTCGATGATGGTCGCCAACCCAATGTCCCGCAGCACCTTGAGGTCCTCTTCGGTCAGCTCATGGAGGGTGTCGCTGCGAAAGAGCTTGTCCCAACGGGTGACACGGCCATCGTTCGTCGGGTACCCGCCGAGGTCCCGGAAGGTGTACGCGCCGATCAAGGGCAGGAGGCGTTCACACGGAATCCATGGTCCCATCATGGCGTCTCGGACCGACTCATGGGTCGGCAGCCGGTCTCTGGGTGACCACTACGCGAACACCCCTCTGAGTTTTCCATCTGAAGTTCATGTTTGCGGTTCTCTCTCGTTTACCAACAGGAAAGGTGCCCGCCGTAGGCTGATGCCGCTGGGTCCCGTGGCCCTCTCCCGAGTCACGGGAACCTCCCGCACGATCGAGCGGCACTGAGACCGATCCGAGCGCGTGCGGTACCCCTGAGGACGAAGGGCAGGGCAGACCATGACAAGCCCCCGCGACACCAACCCTGCTCGATGCTTTCTCATCGTTGACGTCGGCCGGGGCCAACCGACCCACTGCCCAGAGCCCGTCGAGTGGCACGGGTCCCTTCGTTCGGGCGACGGTGGCTGGTACCGCGTGTGGGCCTGCGACGTCCATGCCGAGCACCTCGATGACGCCAAACCGATCACCAGGCGACTGGATGTCGCCAATGCCACAGCAGACGCGATCGTTATGCTGTCCTGGAAGTAGCACGCCCCCCGATTGGTCGGAGTCCTACTCGTTTGGCGGGACGAATCCAATGCCGGTCAGCGTGGCGCCGTCGATCGACACCTCCGTCGGTTGACCGGTCTTCGGATCGAGTACTCGAAGCGGGACGGCGATGCCCAGCCGGTGGGCCTTTTCGAGCAGGTCACGAGCGTGCCTGGGGTCCGTTCCCGGCGCGAGGTCGATCACCCGCGGGTGTGGTGTGCCCCGTGCGTAGATGAGGAACTGCGTCGGTCCCACCACGACCAGGGTAGGACGCGTCGAGACGGTGGCCGCGGATGGAGCGGTCACACTGGCCACACTGGCAGGGGAGGTCATCGGTCGGAATCCCCAACCATCGCCACCGGTCCCATCTGGACCCGAACCGCTTCCAGTCCTCGTGGGTTGCGTCCCATCGGAATCCTCGTCGACATTCCCCGTTTGGGGAGGACCACGGCACCAGGGGCTGGCACTGGGCGACAAACCCGTCTCCTCGTTGGGCAAGGTCATAGCGAAGGACCCCAGGACATCGGGCGGTGGGACAGGCAATCTGTTGCTCAGTCATCGGGGGCCGTCCACCTCGGGTGCCCGCCTGAGCGGCGACCTTGAAGAACGATCTTGCGCCAGTCCTCTTGCGGGGCATCCCAGCGGTACTCTGCCTCACACTCGTCGCACGGTGACCAAGCCTCCTTCGATTCGCATCGGGCCACGTACCCGTCCCCACGAAGGGCGAGGTCGTAGCGCAGGACTCCGGGACACCGCGGCGCTGGGCACGAGGTCTCCTGGCGGGTCATCGCCGTGGTGCTCGCAGAACTCGGCTGCGTGGCCGGCCAATACCCGGTGCCGCCCTCAACCTACCGGTGGCCCCAAGACGACCAGCGCCAACCACAAGGGTGATTGAACCACTCGAAGGTAGTTCCCGCATGAACACAGCGTGAACATCCGCCGAACTTGTGGTACATCACCAGAAACGGTCGTCCGGGTGCGACCGGCCACGGCCCAACCGGCTCGTCATGGAGATACCCCCACCACCCTTCCCCAAGGGTTTACCCGACTGTCACACGGAGGACGTCCGCAAGAAACTCGGCTCCCATAGTCTGGGATTCACCGGTCCCGTGTGACTCGCCCCCGATGTCACACGGGACCGGTGCATTCGTAGTGGCGGTGCAGGAGTCGCCGCGGTCACGGCCCTGGGCGGTGACGGATGCTCCAGAGCTGTACGTGGAAGGTCGCCTGCGGGCGATTGTAGGCATCGAGTTACGGATCAGGCAGCTGGACGCGAAATGGAAGCTGAGTCAGAACCAACCGAAGCGCAATCGCGATGGTGTGGCTGACGGCCTTGACGCAGAAGGCACACCTGAAGCCCTGGCCGTCGCTCGGATGATGCGCGCCGCACCCAGGGACCGGTGAGCACAGCACCCACGGGTTCATGCGACTGCCGGTGGACCGAAGAGGACTGTGACGCAGTTACGTTCGCACCAACCAGCATCATCGGGCAAGATCGCGGTAGTGGGAACATCCCTCGTCCGAACGGTCGCCCGGTCGCTGGCGATCGGCGCTGCTACCGGTGGACGTTCCTTCTCGGGGATCGCTGCGGTCAGCCTCTCCAGCGCTCGTGACGAACGACCCCTGGGGAATCCGGTCGCCACGTTCCTTCTCGCCTTGTTGGCGGTCGGGGAGCTGGTCCTCGACAAGAGCCCGAAGGCCCCAAGCCGACTGGAACCGCCCGGCCTGGCGGGTCGGATCGTCTTTGGAGGCGCCAGCGCCGGACTGCTGGCCCGACGGCACAGCACGTCACCTATTCCGCAGGTCCTGGTGGGAATGGCCGCCGCTCTGATCGCGGCGTTCGCCGGGCACTGGGGCCGGTCCCGCCTCGCTGGGCGCTTCGGGACCGATCTGCCAGGAGCGTTGATCGAGGACGGAGTGGTGCAGTCATTGGCCTGGGTGGCCTGTCTCGGCCGGGCACCGAACCCACTGGCCTCCGGGAGGGAGAGCAGTGTCGGCGCCCTCTGGGAGGAAGCTCCGACACGCGCCAGCGATTCGGCTTGAGGTGCACCATCAGCAACGCCTTCCGCAAGCCATTCGAGACTTCCGAAGACCTTCTGGTGCTGACCGAGGTGAGTACTTAAAGACCTTCGCGTAATACCGCGCCGATCCCGGTTCACAGCGTAAAGCCACAATGTCGGAGGAACGCGAAGGCCAACGTGGTCTCGTTGCCGATGCGGCAGAGCCCCTGGTCGACGATCTCTTCCGCTTCGCCGATAGTGTCCAGGCAGAGGTTGGCCAGCTCGCCGCCTTTCAGGTTGCCCCAGATCTGTTCGACCGGGTTGAGGTCGGGGGCGTAGGCCGGGAGACGTTCGACGACCAGCCACTTGCGTTGCTGCTTGATGAAGCGTTGCATCGTCCGGCTGCGGTGGGAGGGAAGTCCGTCCCAGATCAGGATGACCTTGTCGCCGTCGAGGTGGCGGTGGAGTTCACCGAGGAAGTCCATCAGTGATTCATCGTTGTAGGCGCCGGGTTGCATGCCAAAGACGAGGGAGGCCTCGGTGCCGTCGGGCCGGAAGCACAGAGCGGCCGACATCGACAGGCGCTTCCAGTTGAAGCGGTGATGAAGGACCGGGGTCTGCCCCTTGGGCGCCCAGGTGGACCTCACCGAGGGGAGGAGGCTGAACCCGCTCTCGTCTTGGAAGACGATCCACGCGTTCCTGGCCCGAGCGTTTTTTTTAACTTGGGCCAGCGCTCGTTGACCCACTGCTCTATGGCCTCGTCGTCGCGCTCGGCCGCTTGGCGCGCCGGCCGTTGCCGGCTCCAACCCATCCGGCGGAGCACCTTCCACACGTGTCCGGGGTGGTACTTCACCCCAGTGGTTTCCTCGATCACCTCGGCGACCCGGGCCAGAGTCCACAGATCGGTCGGATACCCATTGGCCTTCGGACCCTTCTCGAGGGCCCGCTCCACCATCGCCAGGTCGGCGTCGGTCAACTTCCGCGGACGACCAGGCTCGCCTGTTCGTTTGAGAGCCTGCTTCCCCCCGATCAACCACACCGTGTGCCAGTCAGAGACCGTCTGGTGGGAGACCTCGAGCTGACGAGCGATGTCGGCCTGGGACACCCCCTTGGTGAACAGGTCGGCCGCCCGCATCCGGGTGGCCTCCATGGCCTCGAAATCTCGGCGCGGCCGGACTCGGGGTGGTGCCTTGTTCGTGCGCGCTGCACCGGCTGGTGACGTGGAAGTGGGCATACGCCAATTATTCCACTCCACGGAGCTCTAGCGGGGTATTAGGCGAACCTCTTTAGTTCAGTCTCAGTGGGCGGATCGATCTGTAGTGTCGGGAAACCGGGGGGAAGCGAGCGTCCGCTTGGTTGCCTCGGCGACATGGCGGCAGTGATGGCAGTGGTTCGTCGGGACCCGGTGTCCGGGAAGTCCGATTACGAGGGAGCACTGAGACGTACTCATGCAGCAGTGCGATTCGGCCATCAGTCCAGATCGTGTCGATGTCTTCACCCGATCTGGCATGCCGATCGATGAAGTGCAGCGAGTGAAACAACCAATCAATGGCGTCCGTCCGTTCCCATTCGGCATCAATCTCGGCTTCGGAGGCGCCGGGTTCCAAGGGAACCGTGTCATCACCGTGGCGAAGACCTGACATCTCCTCGATTCGCTTTCTGGCGGACTCGGCTCCGTCCCAAAGACACTGAAAGCAGGTCGCCGCAGTGAATCCACTGTTGTCGCTCAGCGGGCGCCGAACTGCTGGTGTCGCCTCACATTGCCTGCAGACGATCGTCGTAGAGTTCACCCGATCGATGCCTTCATCACCAATAAGTCTTCCACGCCAGACTGCCCGCTACCGCCGGTCCGGGGGCATCGGCTTCCCAGGCACTTCGAGCGGGTGAGCCTCGCTTAAGACCTTGAGCGGCCAATGCCCTCAGGGTCCTCAGCGACCGCCCTCGCCACAGCCTCGGAGAACAGTGCCAAGTTCTCTCCGATGACGCCGACGCATGATCGTGAAGCATCAGACGGCTCTGTCCTTGGCTAGCTGTCGTGATGCTCCGTCGCCTTGCTGACCATAACCGCAATGCCGAACCCGATCACCAACCAGTAGCGAAACTGAGCGTTGTCGTGCCGCTTATTGACGTGCGCCCACTGACGAACCATTCATTTTGGCCCTAGGGGTACTTGGACCTAGCCTGGGGATGACCCCCAAGACCAGAAACACCCCGCCCACCAGGAGGACCGCCCGGGAGTACCTGCGGGTCAGTGTCGACCGCTCCGGCCGGGAGAAGTCCAACGACGAGCAGCACGCCGACAACGTCGATGCAGCCCCGGCCCTCGGCATCGACAGCTTCGGCAAGCCGTACCGCGACACCGGGAGCGCCAGCAAGCACGCCACCAAAGGACGCGACGACTTCGACCGTCTGCTGACCGACCTCGCTGCTGGCCGCCTGCTCGCTGAGAGCACCACACCCCAGGCTCGGTCCACCACCAAGGACACGACGGACCTGGACGACCGCCGGGTGTACGTGCGCACCTTCTCCGGGACCGACCTGCACTGGTACGTGCGCACCTTCTCCGGGACCGACCTGCACTGGGCCGGCGCCCGAGCACCGGCAAGGGGCGGATGGATCACCTATCCACACCACTTGGACACCGGCGGACATTGTGGGCCATCGCCCGCCCGTCGGTTCGGTCCGTTGTCGTCGTCATTGGTAACCCCGACCCACCCCGGACGAACGAACGACACACCCTTTGCCCGTCAGGGGGACCGCGCCACCGCCCACCCGTTGTCGTCGTGACCCCACGCGGCCGTCGTCGGGGGCGCGGGGGAGTTTTTTGGTGGCTCAGACTTCTGAGGGACTCACTCCCTTTTTCTCTCTCCCCGGCAAAGGCAAGGCCCTGTCCTGGGACCCTGGACCCCTGGTGATCTTGGGATCCCTAGACCTCCCGCCGGGTTGGGACGCTAGTGCTGAGTCAGCCAACGTTTGCGGTATCCCCGAACGGCGCATAGGGGATAACCAATGCTGAACGGCAGCAGCCCGACAAGAAACCCGTCAGGTCACCTACTTTCTACGCCGTTCCCTGTACCGGCGCCGGATTTGGCGCTCCTGTTGGTGGCCTCTTCCCTATGCCAACCCTGTCTGCGGCAATATCCCGGTAATGCTGGCGCCAGATCAAGCGATAGACCCGGCTCCAGCGAGGGATCGAGCGGAGCCCGGGGATGAAAGGAACGAAAACCAGAACACGGTGAGCGCCATCATGATCGCCCAGACATCGAGGTCCCCGTTGGAGGACGAGTTCATGGGCGGAATCTGGTACCACAACGTGTAGAGCCACAGCCAGGCCTGCCCGGGGTAGTTCCCCGTCTCGTTCATCATTCCCCACTGGCTGCCCTGGAGGTGTTGGGGCCGGCCAGGTTGCTAGGTATGTGCCGTCGGCGATGAAGAGCAGCGGCTTGGTGTAGTTGGTGTTGTAGAACTGGCCCGCGCTCAGCAGCGTGCCGTCGAGGCCCCCGGTCTGTGCCATGGCGGTCAGGGAGCCGATGACGACGCCGACCGGGCCATAGCGGCCCGAAGGAACATGCAGGCGGCCGTCTACATCGGTCGCGTTGGCAACAGCCTTCTCGTAGGCCGTGGTCCATGCGGCCTGCTGGGTGGGCGATGCACCGTCGTACGCGTCGAGGCGGTCTGCACGAGCGGCTGGTTGGGCAGGGTCCGAGCGGGCCGATGACGAAGTCCTGCGCGGTGTTGATCGGATGGTGGACGCCGAACCACTGTGCCGGCTCGAAGAAGCCGATGTGCTGGGGGAGTCGGGCGTCGCGTTGTAGGGCGGGCCGTAGGTGGCGATGGCGCTCGTGCCGTCGAGCTCGGTGACCGCGGTCTGGGCGAAGTCGACCGGGTTGGCAATGGACCAGGTCTTGAGCGTGATGGCCGGTCGTCCGGGGAGGAGAAGACGACAGCCAGGAGCACGAACGAGGACGGCGACCGCGAGGAAGGCGACGAACGACCTCCTTCAAGATGTCGTAAGGGACGTAGGCACCCGTTCCACTCGGCGACGTCACGGTCGGGCTTGAATCGGCGCGCCCGCGTGGGGCGGTCACTGCGCGGCGTCCGGTTGATCGTCGTGCTCGGTCGGGAGTCGCATCGCGGCTAGTGGTCCGGTCAGCGAAGGGCGGCACGATGCCGCGGCGGCGGACCAGGAGCACATGGAGCGCCGACGAGACGCCACGGCGATGGGGAGCAGGACGATGTGCCACATGAGCATCTGCCCGAAGTTCAAGACGTTGAAAAAGGCGCCGGCCCCGGTTGCGTTGATGCCGTCCTTGGCCTGGGTGGAGATCCACTGGGAATCGAAGTTCTGCTGCGGACAGGTAGCCGGTGAAGGCGGCGGCAACGGAGATCACGAAGGAGATGACGCCCGTGACCCAGGTCAAGCGGCGGTTCCCCCGCCAGGCGGCCATGAAGAACTTGCCCCACAGGTGGATCACCATGAAGAAGAAGAACGCCTCGACGCTCCACAGGTGGAGGGAATTGACGAAGTGCCCGGTGGTCGACACGTGCCACCAGCTGGGGCCCATGATGGCGAGCACGCAACCTGTGATGATGACCCAGGCCAGGCTCACTACCGTGAGGACGCCGAACACGTAGATCCACGAGGCCATGTAGGCCGGCTGGCGGTCCGGCAGGATGCGCTCGGGGGGGAAGGCTGACTCAGCCGCTCTTCGGGCGCGGGCCGTCCATTGGCGGGACTTGTCGTCGATAGCTGAGCTACTTCTCTCCTTCCCGGTGTCGAGGCTCACTCGGTCCGCCCCTTGCGCCGGGGGAAGGGGAGGAGGATGGCGAGCACGAAGACCGCGATCATAAGGATGATCACAACGAGGTTCGCCACTGACATCTGTATGAAGCCCCAATGGATGTAGTGGCCGTTGTCGTTCAGGTTGATCAGGCTCCCAAGCAGGCTTACGATCGCAATCCCAATCGTGTGCATGGTATGACCTCCGAATCTGAAGGCTAGGTATCGATGGGTGTTCTGGCAAGCGACAGGGATCCCGAGGCCTGGGCGGTGGGGCCAGAGAGCGACCCTAGAGACTCCTAGCCACCTATCCCGGCCAGGACCCGACGAGGACCCCGCCAGGACCCCACTCGGGACCACGAGGGGCCCATCATCCCTACTCAGGACACCAGGGGCCATCATCCCTACTCAGGACGAAACTCCCAGGTCATCCTGAGTGGGCTCTCGACCCAGCCTTGCCTTTGTTGTGTTGTAGAGGGACTCGTCGTTGTTGTCGTGCACCGGAATGTGCATCGTTCGTGCCAGATTATTGGGCTTGACCCGCTTTGACGGACAGGTTGATTATGCCGCTTGAGTGTTGGTGTGGTTCTGAGCCTTCTCCTTCGTTCGTATTCGACGGGTGTGACAGCCGAGAGAGCTGTGCAGCCGCTCGCGGTTGTAGAAGACCTCGATGAACTCGAAGATGGCCCGGCGAGCGTGGGCGCGTGTCGGCCAGGCCTGGCGGTAGATGAGCTCCTCTTTCAGCGTGGCGAACCAGCTCTCGGCCACAGCGTTGTCCCAGCACTGACCTGGCTCGAGAGCGACTGGGTGATCTTGTGTGCGTCGAGCAGCTGATGGCGATGGGTCGGACTCCGAGACAACGACGCGATTCCGACCCGGGACGGTCCTACTCA
This sequence comes from uncultured Acidimicrobiaceae bacterium, assembly GCA_963794215.1. GTDB lineage: Bacteria > Actinomycetota > Acidimicrobiia > Acidimicrobiales > RAAP-2 > DATKRB01. Next base: position 878,258 of record CAWCCQ010000002.1, read on the forward strand.
CTCAGCATCTCGTATCGGCAGGGAATCGCCAGGGTAGTAAACAAGCGCTCGCCTCACTTCGTCGACAAGCCGCGCCGAATCCGTCGCAGAATGACCAAGCGGGTCTGCAAGCTCCAGTTCGATCGGGAGCAGCACCAATCGCTGGATATCCTCGAGGGTGTCACCAGTTCGTTGAGCCGTGGCAACTAGCTCGTGGGCCACCAGCGACGTCGCTCCCTGCCATCGTCTGGGCGGATAGATGTGCGCCCGTCTGCGACGTGCTTGGACCGCCGCCGCTGATAGCCGCTCAGCGGGTGCATGGGCCAATTCACTCAGCCACGCCCATTGGGGTACGTCGAGTCCTCTCGCATATAGGAAGGTCGCATACCGTCCGCTCATGAAAATCTCGCACTCACGAACCAGCGCTCGTTCCTCGGACGATGCAACTCGCTCGTTCCACTTACGAAATGACGGCCACACCATGTTCTCCTTGTGTCCCTCGTCGCCCGCGACCATTTTTCTCGCCGACCGCCATCTTCGATAAGGGCCGAAGGTCCTTCCTTGGATATTTCTGGGGTCCTGGCCGTCGCTGCCGACGACGTGCAACACCCCGCCAAGACGATCACACAGGGATCGACCGGGCGATGCCGTTGGCTCGAGGCGGTGCTCATCGACCGCACGATGACTCCTAACGCTACGTGTCGAGCGTCACCGGATGGTCAAACGTTCCGCCACAGCGAGAAGCGACGGTGGGACCGGTCGAGGGCCAACGGCAACCCGATCAAGGGGCGCCAGCTCAACTGCGCCGTCGACGATGGCGATCAGGGAGCCATACGCATCGGCACGAGCTGCATCCACCGCGGCAACACCAAGGCGTGTCCGCGAGCAGCCTGTCACATGCCGTTGGCGGACCCCCGCGTTGAATGTGGCCGAGCACGGTCAATCGGGTCTCGTACCCGGTCCGCTCCGCGAGTCCCATCATGACCGACATGCCCGTTGATTCGTGCAGACCGCGGGCTGCGTGCCTTGGAGGTGTGCACCTTCGGCCACGACGACCACCGACGACGAGGACCCCAGGCATCGTGACGCCGTTGAATGGCCTTGGCAAGTTCGTCGAGGTCAGTTGACGCTTCAGGGAGGCAGATCGCATCAGCGCCGGCTGCAATGCCCACGCACACCGCCAGCCAGCCGGTCGTTCAACCCATCACCTCCACGATCATCCGGCGATCGTGACTCTCTCCGGTGGTGTGCACCCGGTCGATCGCCTCTGCCGCAGTGGCCACCGCCGTGTCGAAGCCGATGCAGCACGTGGTTCCTGCCCAACGTCGTTGTCAATGGTCTTTGGAATCCCAATGACCGGCACCCCCAGTTCGCCCAGCCACTAGCGGAACCCAAGGTGCCGTCACCACCAAGAACGATGAGTCCCATCGAGGCGTTCTTGTTCGATGGTTCTCAGTACCGGACGGAGCCCCACCCTCATGTTGGTCGGGATGGTATCGGGCCGTGTGAAGGACCGTACCTCCCAACTGCAGGATCCCTTTGGTCTCGTTGGTGGTCAGCGGTGACGCATCTCCTTCGACCACGCCCCAGCCAGCCGTGATGGAGGCCGATAACTCGACTTCAACCTCGTGGCCGCGCGCACCACGGCGCGATTGCAGCGTTCAGCCCGGGACAATCCCCACCCCCAGTCGCCAAACCGATCCGCATCCGGGCTCCGATCATCGTGCTCGTAGTGACCCGAGTTCCGCAGTTGGCGGGCACACGCGGGCCCTCCAGCGGACGTTCTCCCTGCTCACGGGCGTGACGGGGGCTCGGACACTCGAAAACCTGTGGGCACACGACTAGGTGAAGAATCCGCGGCTGGCGTGCTGTGACGTGCGACAATTGCAGGCATGTATCTGCGCACGACGCAGCGCAAGAACAAGGACGGATCGATCGTCCGCTACGTCCAGCTTGCCCACAACCGACGAGACGGGCAATCGACGGTCGCAGAGGTGCTCGTCAACTTCGGCCGTGAGGACACCCTCGATCTCGAGGGCCTCCGTCGTCTCGTGCGCTCGATCAACCGCTACTTGGGAGAAGACGAGTCGACCGACCTCGCTGAAGCCGCAGGCGAGGGGCTGCGGGTCGTGGCGTCGCGCCAGATGGGCAGCGCGTACTTGCTCGACGCGCTCTGGCACGCGCTCGGCGTCGACGAGGCACTTGGCCGCGTGCTCGGGCGCCGGCGGTTCTCGATCGACATGGAACGAGTCCTCTTCGCACTTGTCGCCAACCGCGCCATCGATCCCGCGTCCAAGCTCGCAGCGTCGTCGTGGGCGACCAAGGACGTGGCGATCTAGGGTCTCGAGGTGATGGACGAGGACCAGGCCTATCGGGCGATGGACCTCCTCGTCAGCGCCGACACGCAAGGAGAGGTCCAAGAGCAGGTGTTCTTCTCGGTCGCAGACCTCTTGAACCTCGAAGTCGACCTGCTCTTCTTCGACACCACTTCCACCTACTTCGAGCTCGACGACGAAGACCAAGGAGGCGAGGGCTTCAGGGTCCTCGGTCACTCAAAGGACCACCGCCCCGACCTCCCCCAGGTCGTGATCGGGCTCGCGGTCACCAAAGAGGGCATCCCCGTGCGCGTCTGGTGCTTCCCAGGGGACACCTCGGACCAGACGATCTTGAAGGGCGTGCGTGACGACCTGCGCCACTGGCGCTTGGGGCGCGTGATCACCGTGGTCGACCGCGGGTTCTCCTCCGACGACAACCTCGCCTATCTCACGCGTGGCGGTGGGCACTACATCTGCGGGGAGAAGATCCGCGACGGCTCGCCCGATGCGAAAGAGGCGCTGCGCCGCCCCGGTCGCTACAGGGTCGTCCGCGACAACCTGGAGGTGAAAGAGGTCCGCCTTGGCGCAGAGAAGTCGCGTCGCTTCATCGTCTGCCACAACCCGGGAGAAGCCGAGAAAGACCGCACCGAGCGCGAGGACAAGCTCGCACGCATCGAGGCCGAGATCACCCGGATCGCCGCTGCCGCGAGCGGGACCGCGCATCGAAGAAGCGGACGTCCGACGAGGCCCACGCCCACGCCGAGTGCGCGCTCAGAGACCACAAGTCCTTGGGCCGCTACGTCCGCCAGCTCGCCTCGGGTCGCCTCGTCGTGGACAAGCAGAAGATCCGCGACGAAGCGCGCCTCGACGGCAAGTACTTGCTGTCCACCTCGGACCCCGAGCTAAGTCCGAAGAGATCGCCCTCGGCTACAAGAATCTCCTCGAAGCTGAACGTGGCTTTCGGGACCTCAAGTCGACGCTGCTCTTCCGACCGGTCTTCCACCGCCTCGAAGATCGCATCCACGCCCACGTGCTGTTGTGCTGGCTCGGCCTGTTGCTGGTCAGGGTGGCCGAGCGTCGCTCGCCGATGACCTGGCGCCCGATCTCGACCGAGCTGCGGCGGGTGCATGCCGTCGATCTCTGGGGCCCTGCCGGAAGCGTCGTCCAGACGACCCCGCTCTCGAGCGAACAAGTGGCGATTCTTTCGGCCTGCGGAGTCCCCAAACCGCCCGCCGTGAGCGTCCTTCAACCTGCTGACCAGGAAGAACTCGGCACGAGGCCCGCCGCGCGCACGTAAGCACACGCGCTACGCGCCCGAACATCACCATCTGCCCAGCTCAGCGCCTACAAATTGGGTCTCCGTGTGACCACCAACTGCGGAACTCG
>CAWCCQ010000003.1:0-567337 GCA_963794215.1 uncultured Acidimicrobiaceae bacterium
CGGCTACTTCGTGAGCGGGGAGCGCCCGTTCTACGAACGCCATGACCTCTGGTGTGCACATTATGTGGGTAGCGGAGTCGGCATCGGCTAAGTGTGCCAGTCTGGCGGCCAAGCTACCAGCGTCGAACCGGTCAATCCGGGATGAGGGCCGCTGCGACGGGTGTTCCAGTCGGCCGGCCGTCGGCAATTCTTCCCTGCAACCGACCGCGTGGTGAGCGATCTGAAAGTAGCGGGCACTCGAGGCCAAATGACGAATCGAGTTCAAAACGTTTCGCCAAATTGCGACTCGCCCTTCCTCGACTTCCTCGTCCTCGCCCTTGTCGTCGTCGTCGTTGTGGAATTGGCGGCTGGTTCGCGGCCGATTCGGGCCTGGCTAGCCGACCTCGAGGGCTGTTAGCTGCCTGGGTGTCTGCACCCGCTCGGTTCGTGTTCCGAGTCCGTCTCCACGCACGTCTTTACGTTCGCGATTGGACGACAGTCACAGGCCGACGGCTGCCGCTGCGTTTTCCCTAAAGAGGGAGCCTTCGCGGATGTACTTGCGCAGCATCGTGGTGCCCTTGTGTCCAGTCGTATTGGCTATCACCCGTTCTGGCACGCCGGCAGCGGCGGCCGAGGTGGCGAGTCCCGCTCGGAGCGAATGCGCAGCGACCTGCCTAGGGTCAAGGCCAGCGGCAGAGGCATGCCTCTTCACGATTCGGGCGATCGACTGGGAGCTGAGACGGGCAGCGCCGACCTGACCCGAACGCCGCACTGGGCGAAAAGCTGGTCCCTCGCTAATGCCCGCGATTATCAACCAGGTACGCCACGCTCGAACGGGGCATGTTGGACGTTTTCGACCGTAGGGGATTCCGACGGTGCGCCCAACGCCCTCCTGGTCAGTCTTGGAGCGGCGGATGGTCACGGTGAGGCCGTTCGCGCCCTCGACCACGTCACCGACATCGAGTCCCACCAACTCGGATCGCCGGAGGGCGCCTGCGTAGCCGATCAGGAGCAGCGCTCGATCTCGACAGTCTGCGGCACTGCCGGGCCTGAACCCTTCCATCATCATCTGCAGGTCACGCACGCTTACCGGGCGAACCTGGCGTTGCGCGGTGCCCACCGTCCGTCGAATTCCACGGCGAACCATGCGGACGGCTTCAGCCCGGGCTGGCGACTCGTACCCGGCCGCTCGGTGTGCGGCGCCGATTGCTGCCAACCGGGTGTCAATGGTGGCTGGCTTCGCCTTCGTCGAACTTCCGGTGGCAGTTGTCACGTTTCCCGCGACGAGATCAACGACGTAGAGCGCCACCGTCTCTGAGCTCGCAGGGAGGGGAGTGAGGTGTCGCTGTTCGCACCACGTCTCGAATTGGCGCCACCCGGTGCGATAGCTGCGATGGGTGTTGGCGGCCCGGCTGGCGGCCAAGTACTCACGCGCACCCTCGGCCGCTATGGCCAGACTCATCGCTCCGGGGAATCCGGTCCACGGCGAGACCGCAGCGTCGAGCGGGGGAGCGAGTGGTTCGCCGCTCGCTGGCCTTGACTGTCCGGAGTGCTGACGCATCGAAGCATCAAGCTCCTGTGGTTGATGGCCGTTCACTGAGGAGCGGTGCCACTCTGCTTGTCAGCGAGCGCTTCGGTCGGTATCAAGTGCGACGTCCGCCAGCTTGGGGTTGGGGCGCGCCCACGGCATGCTCTCCCGAACCATTGCCTCGGCCTCAGGCGCGCTCGTCCCGTGGTGTCGGATCAGCCAGGTCATGGCGACGATCGGCGTCCTGGTCTCGGCCATGACGCAGTGGACAAAGACCTTTCTCCCTTCGACACGGAGTTGGGCGACAGCGTCGGCGGTGTCTTCGAGGACGAACCGGAGATCGCAGTTCGCGTGCTCTCCGGGTTGATCGATCAGCCACACCTCGTGGTGCTCGGGACCGCGGCGTTGGGCAGCGCCGATACGACACAGCGAGACGAATGCGTCAGCGTCGACCGTTGCCAAGGCCCCGATGTCTCCCCAGAGGACCCAAGGGTCAGCGGGCAAGGCCACTGCGTGGCCCGGGGGATTCCAGCCCCGACGGTAGTGCGGCATGAGATCGTCCGTCGTGGGCCAGCCGGTTCCGTCGGGCTGCCCACCTCGGGCCCCGAGCACGCCGAGTGCAACCAAATCCCGGTGACCTAGGTCGTGCGGCCACCCGCCCAGTCGGCGCCGCCACGCAAACGGAACGGCGGACGCTCCGTAGCGAGCCCCGAGGAGCGACCCGGCGATGGCTGCGACCGTATCGGTGTCGTTCCCGATCGAGACCGCGGTTCTGAGCCCAGCCTCCAGATGGGCGGCTCCGATCCGGCAGCGCGTGGCCCAGATAGCGGCCCACGCAGCCTGGAAGGCGGCTACCACGTACCCGTTGGGCGAAAAGGTCTCCGGAGACTGGCATTGGGCCTGCTCGATGACCGTCGTCCAGAAGGCCTGTCGAGCGTCAGGGAGCAGCGCCAAACCGTCCCCAATGCCATCGAGGCGTGCTTCTCGGACGGCGCGGTCAATGGCGATACTCCAGAGCACGCAGGCCTCTTGAGCCCGCAGGTCGGCATGGGTGAGTGAGGAGACCGCCCTTGCGGCCAAGACGATGGCCTTGTCGTTGCCCAGGTGACCGAGCGCCACCGGGCCCGTCCGCATGAGGCTTCCGTTGCCCGCTGCCCACTCGTTCCCTTGGGAGTAATCGGCTGCCTTTGTCGTGAGCTCCGAGGCAGTTCGGACACTGCCGAGCACCACCCTGGTCTGCGCACCGATATCGGAGGGTCCGGCACGGTACCAATCGAGAAACCGCTCACCAACGGCGTTAACGGCGGGGACGCTGGCGAGCCCTGACCCGCTGGCAACCACCTGGGCGATCGCGATGGCCATGTCTGTGTCGTCGGTCCAGGACCCCGCAGGTCGGCCGGTGAGGCGGCCCCGTCGCATAAGGATCTCCTCGGGAGACGGAGGCGGCATCGCGAATTCGTAGCCGGCTCCGAGCGCGTCACCCGCCGCCGCTCCGACAAGGACTCCGGCGGCGCGATCCAGGGCCACCGGATCGAGTGGTGATGGCCTCATCGAGACCCCTTCTTCAGTCTTGGCCCTGGGGACCCGGTGGCTCTTACGAGGTGAAGGCTCATCGTTAAAACGGACGCTCTTCTCCGGTCGTGGCGGGCGGAGCATGGCTGGATGCAGCAGTGGGCTTGCGCCGCGTCGATAGAGCTGTGCTGGTCGTCCGACGCCGGGCGAGGTGGTCTCTCCCGTGGCGACCACAAGATCCGTTGTGCTGTGGACCTTCCGGCGGAAGTTGGCGGGGTCGAGCTCGAGACCCCAGACCGCCTCATAGACCAGACGCAGATCGCGCAAGGTAAATGGTTCATCGACGAACGAGGTAGCCAAGCTCGTGTATTCGAGCTTGGCTCGGGCCCGTTCGACGCCGTCAACCAGAATGCGCGGAGGTCGAACGCGAGTTCCGGGCCCGCATCGCCCTCGAGACTCGCCACCGGCCACCACTTGGCGTCTCTGGCGTCGGTTCCGGCCGAGGGCGTTGGCAGCTCAGGCAACAGACCCAAGTACGCCACCGAGACTACGCGGAGGCGGGGGTCTCGGTCCGGTTCGCCGTAGCTCGCCAATTGCCCCAGATGTCCCGGAGGGGCCTCGAGTCCGGATTCCTCGTGCACCTCTCGCCGGGCCGCCGCCTCCAGTGACTCGCCGGGCCTCACGAAGCCACCTGGCAGAGCCCAGAAGTCCTTGTACGGATCTCCGCCCGCTGGACGAGCAGGACCATCAGCTTTCCCTGACGGATCGTGAGCAGAACGATGTCCACGGTCACGCCGACCGGTTGGTAGTCCAACGGGTTGTATCCGGCGGGGACCTGCGCACCCTTCCGGTGATCAACCATGGCTCAGTATAAGTCACTCTGACCTCTATATCAAGTCGGACTGACCGCAACTCGAACTGGGCCGCTCGCTCGCCGGGAATGCACTCGGACAGGGTTGGGTCAGGCATCGACCCCCGGGGGTATCCACCTACCCCCCCGGGGGTCGCCTTCTACGATCGATTCGCGGCGGCGAGAGAACGAAGACATGGCGAACAGAGAGAACGACACTGGCGGAGCTCCAAAGGATGCGCCTCGGCGCAGTTCCCGGCTTTGCACCGCCCGGAACGCACGAACTGGGGAGCGGTGTCGCAATACCGCCGTTCAGGGATCGACCGTTTGCGGGGTGCATCTACGTCGAGCCCCCCAGGTGAGGCGTGCGGCCGCCAAGCGAGTGGTGTTGGAGCAGGTAAGTCGATCGGCCTCGATGTGGCCCAGCCGATCGAGGACTCAGTGAACGTGCTCCTCGATCTGGCCGGAGAGGCAGTCGCGCTCGGTGCGGGCCCTGAAGAACCACGTCACGGAATTGGAGAGTGTCGGCACCATCGCAACCGGCCGTGGCGAGCAGATCAAACCCGAGATCGCGGCCTATCTCGCGGCGATTCGGGAGGCCGAACGCATTTTGACCAGCATCGTCCGTCTGAACCTGACCGAACGCCTCGTCCGGGTAGACGAAGCACGCGCCGAGCTCGTGGTCCAAGTGATCGAGCGCGTCCTCGCCGGGGCCGGCCTCGATCCCCAATCTCACGACGTCAGGGCATCAGTTGCCCGCGAACTTACGGCGGTGGCTGGGTGACGCTCGATTACCTCCAACGCGCCGCTGCTCGATTCGAGCCGCCCGTAGAGTACAAAGCCGCCCAGATCATAGAGGCGGCGGGGCTCACGCCGGATCGCTGGCAACGCGACCTCCTCGAAGCACGACCCGAACGGGCGTTGCTCTGCTGCTGCCGCCAGGCCGGCAAGTCCCTGACGGTGGCAGGCATTGCCGTCGAACACGCGCTCAACCATTCCGCCAGCACAGTCCTTTTGGTCAGCGCCAGTCAGCGACAATCCGCCGAGCTGCTGGGCAAGGTCCGTCTCCTCGCTATGGCGCAACGGCCCCTACTCAACTTCGAACAGGCGAGCGTGCTGTCAATCCGTCTCGCCAATGGGAGTCGAATTATCAGCCTTCCGAGTCGGGCGGAGCTCATCAGGGGCTTCAGCGCCGATTTGCTGGTGCTCGACGAGGCCGCGTGGATAGCAGATTCTCTTTACGAATCGGTCCGACCCATGCTCGCGGTATCGGGGGGTCGCCTCATCGCTCTCTCCACGCCCTTTGGACGTCGGGGATGGTTTCACGCCGCCTGGTCCGGCACCGAAACCTGGCACCGCATCCGGGTCACCGCCGAGGAGGTCCCACGCATCAGTAGCGGATTCCTCGAAGAGGAGCGGCGTAGCCTGCCTGCGAACGTCTTTGCGGCCGAGTATCTCTGTCAGTTCACCGACACCGTCGATGCCGTCTTTGCAAGCGCCGACGTCCTCGCGGCGTTGAGCCACGACGTCAAACCCCTCTTCCGTCGGACAGCTGTTGCCGATGAGCCTCATACCGATGGAGTCGTCCCGGACAAGACCATCCTTCCACTCTTCGAAAGTAAGACAACCAAATGAAAGTGAGGCAACACAATGAGGACTCGATACGTGCTCGGCGTCGATCTCGGACAGGTCAACGACCACACGCGTTGGTTATCATCGAGGAGAGTTGGGAACGAGTTCCATGCCCGGCACATCGAACGTCTTCCGTTAGGGATGAATTACCCATCGCAGGTCGACCACATCGTCGGACTTGTGGAGAATCCGGAGCTGGGCGGTGACGTTCAGGTGGCCGCGGACGCAACAGGCGTAGGTCGAGCCGTCACCGACCTTCTGGCGTGCAATTTGCCCCGGGAGGTTCGTCTCACCAGCGTGGTCATCACCGGAGGTGCTGACGCCTCACGGAAGAGTTCCGCCTGGACGGTCCCCAAGCGTGAACTCATTGGGGAGGCCCAAGTCGCACTCCAAATGAAGCAGTTGAGGATCGCTGCGGACCTGCCCACTGCGCAGCTCCTGATTGATGAACTCATGGCTTACAGCGTCAAGATCAGCGAGACCGGGCACGATTCGTACGGCAACGGCCGTGATGCTCCAAACGATGACCTCGTCCTGGCGACGGCGATCGCCCTCTACGTCCAGATCCCATGCGTGCCGACCGCCACGTATGGTCAATGCAGTGGTCGACCGCAGGCGACCAAGAACAGTAATAGAACCAGGAGCAGTAATAGGTATTGTGTATTAATGGCACCCTCCGGTTCCGATGCGGTGGGTAGCGAGAAGGCCGTAGGTGGGCCGGCCACCCCGCCGGAGTCGCGGGCCGCAGGAAGACGTCGACGAAGTGTGTCGGAGGTCGCACAGGACGTCCCCAAGGGACACGACGATCGGCGTCATGCCCGACCGGACATGAGCTCGGGACCAGCTGGCAATCTCCCGATTCACTCATCGCTCTCCTACGGCGAGAGTGCGGAGCCGACCACCACGGTTCCCAACCGTGTCGCACGCGGTGGGCCCCGCACTGCAGAAGGGAAAAAGGCCGTCTCGCAGAACGCGGTCACCCACGGTATCAACGCATTCAACCCGACCGCGGGAGGCGAGTCGGTCGATGAGTGGAATACCTTCTTCGACGGGATTCAAGAGGCCCTTCGCCCGTCGGCACCGTAGAATGCGAGATCGTACGAGACTTGGCCCTGACCATGTGGCGGAGGAGACGGGTCATCAAAGCGGAGAGCGCGGCGATCGCCGAACGATGGGAGGCCGTCGAGGATTCCATCGCCTCCGAGGCTTGGCCGGACAACAGCCCCTCGATCGACGAGATTTGGGCGAGTACAGGGTGCGACCTTGAGCATTGCCTCGACCTTCTCCAGTCGCTGGAGGCGCTCCAACCTGAGGCTGCGCTCAACGACCCCGAGTGGCCCGGGGCACTGGACCTACTGGCCTTCTATGAGCTGGGCGACCCATTGCCTGACTCAGCCCTTCTACCAACGCCGTGGACGGCGGGGGCGTTGCACCGCTATCTCAGCGAGGTCGCGAGCAGCTGGGGCCTCACGTATCACGAACTGGTCGCCTCCGTCGTGACCCGGATCCAGGATCTCCAGTCCGGGATCGAGGAGCGCGACGCCGTACATCGGCGCCGGCGGAGGGCCCTTGAACGAGAAGTCTTCCTCCCCACGCCCGAGCAATTGGATAGGTTGATTCGGGCGGAAGCACACCTCGACCGCCGGTTCGCCAAGGTCTGAGCCAACTCGAGATCCTTGAGCGCATGCGGTCCGGCGACGCAGTGCCCGCCCCCATGCGGGTCGAAGTGTCCGAAGGCTGAGGGGAGGTACGGCTGGGAATCCTAATTACAAAATAAACTCGGGGATGCTCCGGGTCGATGGCTCGGAGCCGGCACCGGTGCCACGCTGGGCTAAAGAGCCTCGCCTAATACCCCGCTAAAGCTCCGTGGAGTGGAATAATTGGCGCATGCCCACTTCCACGTCACGAGCCGGTGCAGCGCGCACGAAGAAGGCACCACCCCGAGTCCGTCCACGCCGGGATTTCGCGGCCATGGAGGCCACTCGGATGCGAGCGGCCGACCTGTTTGCCAAGGGGGTGTCCCAGGCTGACATCGCCCGTGAGCTCGAGGTCTCCCACCAGAGTGTCTCGGACTGGCACACGCTGTGGCAGGTCGGAGGCAAGCAGGCTTTGAAGCGCACCGGGGGGCCTGGTCGTCCGCGCAAGGTGACCGACGGCGATTTGGCCAAGGTGGAGCGGGCCCTCGAGCAGGGTCCGAAGGCCAATGGGTATCCGAGCGATCTATGGACTCTGGTCCGGGTCGCCGAGGTGATCGAGAGCACCACCCGAGTCAAGTACCACCCCGGACATGTCTGGAAGGTGCTCCGCCGGATGGGCTGGAGCCGACAACGGCCAGCCCGCCGTGCCGCCGAGCGCGACGACGAGGCCATCGAGCAGTGGGTCAACGATCGCTGGCCCAAGGTAAAAAAAACGCCAGGGCGAGGGACGCGTGGATCGTCTTCCAAGACGAGAGCGGGTTCAGCCTCCTTCCCTCGGTGAGGTCCACCTGGGCGCCCAAGGGCAAGACCCCGGTTCTTCATCACCACTTCAACTGGAAGCGCCTGTCGATGTCGGCCGCTCTGTGCTTCCGACCCGATGGCAGCGAAGCCTCACTCGTGTTCGGAATGCAGCCCGGCGCCTACAACGACGAGTCGATTATGGAGTTCCTCGGTGAGCTCCACCGCCACCTCGACGGCGACAAGGTCACCCTCATTTGGGATGGACTCCCGTCTCACCGAAGCCGGTCATGCAGGCGCTTCATCAGGAGCGCAACGTCAGTGGCTGGTCGTCGAACGGCTTCCGGCCTACGCCCCCGAACTCAATCCGGTCGAGCAGATCTGGGGCAACCTGAAGGGCAGCGAGCTGGCCAACCTCTGCCTGGACACCATCGGTGAAGCCGAGGAGATCGTTGACCAGGGGCTCTGGCGCATCGGCAACGAGACCAAGTTGGCCTTCGCATTCCTCCGCCACTGCGGCCTCAAGCTATGACCCAGGTCGGCGCGGTATTACGCGAAGGTCTTTAAGTCCGCTCGGTACCGATAAGGCCACGTTATCGCTCTCGTGAGCCTGATTTAGTCAACCACTCGCCGTGAGGGTTGGGGCAATCGTCGAAACCCCTACAGCACAACGACCGAGCGCAGGACCTCGCCGCGCTGCATGCGGCCGAACGCAGCCTCGACGTCGCCCAAGGCAATCGTCTCCGATACAAACCGGTCGAGGTCGAAACGCCCTTGAAGGTAGAGATCGATCAGCATTGGGAAGTCTCGCTCGGGCAGGCAATCCCCATACCAACTGGGCTTGAGCTTCCCGCCCCGGCCGAAGAACTCGATCATGGGCAGCGAGATCTGCATCTCGGGCGTGGGGACGCCCACCTGGACCAGGGTTCCGGCGAAGGTCTCGGGCGTAGAACGCCTGCTCCATCACCGTAGGGTTCCCGACGGCTTCGATGCAGACGTCTGCGCCGTTGCCTCCAGTTAACATGCGGACCGTCTCGACTACGCCTTCCCTCGACGCGTTGACCGTGTGGGTGGCTCCGAACGCGGTCGCCAAGTCCAGTTTCTTGGGGTCGAGGTCGACGGCGATGATGGTCGAGGCGCCGGCCAGGCGGGCCCCGGCGACGGCCGCACAGCCGACGCCGCCACAACCGAACACAGCAACCGAATCCCCAGGTCCCACCTCACCGGTGAACATGGCAGCGCCGAAACCGGCCATGACGCCGCACCCGAGCAGGCCCGCTGCCTCGGGCTTCGCCGCAGCGTCGACCTTGGTGCATTGCCCTGCGGCAACCAGCGTCTTTTCCGCGAAGGCTCCGATGCCGAGCGCGGGGGAGAGCGGCGTCCCGTTGACCAGTGTCATCTTCTGGGAGGCGTTGTAAGTGGCAAAGCAGTACCAGGGGCGGCCACGGCGGCACGCTCGGCATTCGCCGCACACCGCTCGCCAGTTGAGGACCACGAAGTCGCCGGGGACAATGGACGTGACGCCCGGCCCGACCTCTTCGACCATGCCAGCCGCTTCGTGACCCAGCAGGAAGGGGAATTCATTATTGATCCCGCCCTCCCGGTAGTGCAGGTCGGTGTGGCAGACCCCGCAGGCCTGCACCTGCACGACCGCCTCGCCCGGTCCGGGGTCAGGCACCACGATCGTTTCGAGCGAGACCGGCTCGCCCTTAGCCAGTGCGACTACGCCTTGGACCCGAGAGGCCACGGTGTCTCCCTTCGCTCCTCTGTTCTCTCACGCTTCCCGTCCACCGCCTCGCGAGCGATCGGGCCTGTCTGTCGATTCTGGCAGAACGTCAGTAGTCGCACCCGAACGCCTTCCCACGTGCTGTTGGTGTTAGGGCATCAGTCCTGGGTCTCACACTAGAACCACCACCCGAAGCCCTTCGTGCGGACCGCCACCGCCGGCAACATCCTCATGGGGTCCAAGGCGAGCTGTTGTAGACCACCTTCCCGCGTCCGTGACGAACCACTTCGGGTTCAGCGGCAGGACGGCTAGCGCACCACGCGGTGGCGGAGGTAGACGACTCTCGAGCTGAAGGTGCGGGTCTCGACGAGCTCGAGATCCACCTGGCGCTGGCGCTGGGCGAAGTACAGAGTGCCACCGCCAACCAGCACTGGGTAGACCCTGGCTCGATACTCGTCGATGAGACCCGACGCCGCCGCCTCGGCAGCGAGCGTCGCGCCGCCGATCGCAATGTCGCCCTCGCCGGGCTCGGCTCGCAACCGCTCGATCTCGTGCGCCAGGCCGCCGGAGGCCAGGCGGGCATTGCCCTGCACCGCTGACAGCGTGGCGGAAAACACCACCTTTGGGAGCGACTTCCAGATCGCGGCCCACTCGAGCATTGCGTCGTCGAGCGATGGGTCCTGGTCGGCGGTTTCCCAGTACAGCATCGTCTCGTATAACCGTCGTCCCAATAGGTGGACACCGACCTCTCGTATCTGGTCGGTGACGAAACGAAAGACTTCCTCGTCGGGCGCCGTCCAATCAAAATTGCCGTCCGGACCGACGATGTAGCCGTCAAGTGAGACGCCCATCGAATAGGTCACGCTGCGCATCAATCTCCTTCTTGGTAACGGGTTCGACAGTACGGATACCGGACGCTGTAACCGCGGCCTTCGTGTGGACCGCCACCGCCGCCCACATCCTCAAGAAGGTTCAGAACTCGAGCCGCCATGAACAACTTCACCAAAAGCGCGACACACCGCTGAGGGCGCTGCGCCCTACTGGGGTGCCGGCGCACGAATTCCACGATGGCCTGTGCGACGCGCGCTGGTTGTTCGGGAAGCATGGCGTGACCGCAACGCTCGAGTTCGATCAAACGAGCCCGTTGCGGACCGATCTCGCCAACAAGATCCCGACCCGCCTGGGGCGAGCTCGGAGATTGGTCCTCGAGTCCCTGGACGACCAATACCGGAGCGGTGTGGCCGGCGGTCCACCATTCCTCGGGCTCAGTGGCATAGAGCGCCTCGACAAGTGCCGCCGACGACGGCCACCACCCCTCGTTCGATACCGCGGGGTCGTTGCCGGCGGCGAAGAAGCTTCCGATGGCGGCGAGACGCTCACTTGTCAGGACGCCGGTGTCCGACATCAGGGTCAATCGGTTGGACACGCCAGGATGGGGTGCCGGGATGAACCGACGGTTCGGTCCCGCCGCCAACAAGGTCACGGACGCCACCATGGCGGGGTAGTCGGCCGCCGCATACCTCGCAAAGGTATTACCCAGACCGTGCCCCACCACGTGAGCCACGCCGCCACCCGGACCGGCGATGATCCCAGCGATGTCGTCAGCCATATCGTGAAGGGTCAGCCCTTGCATGGGCCCCGAACTTTGCCCTGCACCCCGGGGGTTGACCGAGATCGATCGCAGGCCGTGTTGTTCGAGCGTGTAAGCGACCTCGGCGAAATCGTCCGCCCCACGCAATGCCGATGGCACGAGCACAACCGTGTCGGGACCGTTGCCCTCCGTGAGCACGTCGAGCATCACACCGACCTCGTCGCGGCGCACCTCGACGGACCGCGTCATCGAACCCGCTCGACTCGCCAACTGCCCGGCGCGGTCACCTCCGGCTCGCAACGCTCCAAGGCGGCCATCGGAGCCGATGCGAACGCCCGAAACCGTTTTCGGCGGCGAAGAGAAAGCTCAGGGCACGCGGAATGAAAGGAGCGATCCACAGCAATTGGTGCTTCGGCCTCAACTCCGCCCGGTGCCCGAAACCGATGCACGAAACTAGTCCTGGGCATCCTCGTCGGTGACGTCGGTCACTTGAGTCGGATCGCTCTCGAGCACTACCTTCAGTACCTCGTCGTGCTCCGCCGCTGGGTTGACGGGCTCGTCGGATCCCTCAAAGGTGTCGCGTGGCATGGGGTCATCGTAGTGGTCTGTCGCCCAAACGGCTGGAGTGGTCGGGTCGAGCGGCTCGGAATCGGTCTGAGTGGGCGTGGACCAATCGGCCGAGGTCACCCGCTCGAGATCGGACCCTCTGACGCGGCCGACTGAGCCTGCTTGGCTTGGCCGAGGAAGAGCTCGCCGTCCGTGTAGTCAACGAGCACGGGGTTGTAGTTGCTCAGGGTCCCCGAACCGATCACCCCGACCGTGCCGGGGGGAATGAAGTTGCTGCCGACCGTCTGTTCAGGAAGCTGCACCTTTCCGAGCATCGCCGGCCCCATCGTGTAGTGGTTGACGACAACTGGGCAGTCAAGCCCGGCGTAGGCGGCGCCGGGTCGGCCCGCCGGCGCTAACCGGAGCTTCTTCACGACGCTCGGCCCAAGGTTTGTGGCACCTGCGCCCGTGTCGAGGGTCAGCGTGAACCGGTTTGGCCCGAACGACAGGTCAACGGTGGGCCGTACCTCTATGAGTTGCAGCTCGTGGGGGCGAAGAACTTCGCTCACGACCTTGACGGGCATAGGACTGGCCAACACCGTGCCCTCTGCCAAGGACGCAGAGACCGATGGGGGCCCTGAGCTACCCGCTACATCCGATCGAAGGGGAGAACCTTGTGGGCCGAGCGTGAGCGTCTGTTGGCGGTAGTCGATTCTGACCGCACCGAAGCTACTCAGTGTGTCCGACCCGAGCACCCCGTCCAGGTTCGGAAGGGCCGGGGACCGCACGGTTCCAACCTCCACGGTCTGTGCAAGCAATGTCACGTTGCCGACCGACCATCGTGACACAGCTGCGAAGGAGATCCGTCGCTTGCAGGTGAATGACGAAACAGTGCGAGGCCCGTCAACGAGGGCAAGATGAAGCCGCGCTGCAAGGCTCGAATCCACGAGAGTTGTAGATGCCCCGGTATCCACCAGGAACGGGAATGGCCCTTCGCCGTCGAGGCAGACGTTGGCTGCGATCGCAGCGCGACCGACGACCCTTATTGGCACAACCGACACAGGACCGGTCTGCGGCGGACAGGATTTTTCGAACAAGGGCAGTCGTACGCCTGGGACCGCGGGCGGCGCCCCAGAGGCTTGAGGCTCGCTGCTGCTCCAGCCAGTGATGAGGGCGACGACGGTGACGACAATGAGCGCATGTCGAGCCCTCACTCCAGCACGCACTGCGTACGCTCCCTTCTCCGCCCTCGTTGTCCTATCTTGCTCAGCCTTGCCACGGGCGCCTGCGCGGTTGCCCCTCTCCTCGCCTCGACGGCGAACGGTCCATCCGCGCATGTCGCCGCCGGGCTCGGACGGTGGGCGGTCCGCGCCAGATCGAAACGGATAGGGCGCAGGTCGCACGACTATTCCAGCTCTTTGCGCGACGGACCACTCGGGTCACCTCCCGGCGGCGAGTCCGCCCACCGGCCAATGGGGGATTCACCGTTACGGACTCCCCGGCTCCTCAGTTGCCAATCGGTTTGAATCGAGCGTTACAAGCAACGAATCCTCATACACAATGGGCTGCGCCCGCTTTGCCCGCTTATGGAACTATGCTGGCCAGCGTAAAGGCTCGATGGACTGGGATTCCAATGGGATTGCGTCCTCGATGTCTTCGGCGGGAGGCACTGATGATTGTCCGATACGCGCCCGGCCCATTCGGCGTTGGCGAGCAGATGTCGGACCCCTGTCCTTCGATCAGCGTCGGCGCCCCCGGCACCCCGCTGGTTCGAGTCCGATGAGAAGGGACCTTTGGAAGTGGGCGGTCGCGCTCGGCGCGGCAGCAGTGGTTGGCTACTTCGCGCTCCCCGGGGCGGCCAGCAAGGATCTTGGGTACTCGGTCGTGGGTGTCGCGTCCTCGGCCTGCGTGCTGCTCGCCATCGCGGTGCAGCAACCCAACGATCGGAGTGGGTGGCTGCTGCTGGCCGCGGGCAACTTTTGCTTCGTGCTCGGCGACGGCGTCTATGACATCTACCAGTTCGTCCTCCACCGGCCGGTGCCGTTCCCCTCCGTGGCCGATGCCCTCTACCTGGCCGGGTACCCGTTCATCTTCGTCGGCGTGACTCGGCTAACCCGGGTCCGTGGGCACAACGGTGCTCGTGAAAGCTACGCCGACGCGGCGATCGTCTCGATTGGCGCCTTAGCGCTGTCGTGGCACTTCTTGGTGGCGAGCGATGCCCACAACACGACGATGGCGACCTTCGCCAAACTGGTGACCGTCGCCTACCCGATGATGGACATCGCCGTCCTCTTCGTGGTCCTTCGGGGTCTCGTGTTCGGTGCGGCCAGGGAACCAGCGCATCGACTCCTTGCCGCCTCCCTCCTCTCCATGCTGATCGGCGACTTCGTCTATGACCTCTTGACCCAACACGGCAGCTACACCACGGGGAACCCCGTTGATGCCACGTGGCTGGTCGCCTATGTACTGGTGGCCGTAGCAGCCCTCCATCCCTCCGTCACCTACGGCCATGGCACAACCCGAACCTCCCATGGCCCACCTCCAACGGTCCAGAGCTCGGACCGGCGGCGCCTTCCGGTGGTGGCTGTGGCCGGGTTCGTCTCCCCAGCCATCCTCGTGATCTCGAAGGCGTCGGGCACCTCGGTGGATGTCGCCGTCATGGCCGGGCTGTCCCTCGTGCTCTTCGCACTGGTCATAGTGCGGATGTCCTGGCTCTTCACTCGGCTCGAGAGCCAGCGGCGGGACCTCGAGGCTTCACTCACCCAGCGGGGGGCCCTCGAAGCCGAACTTCGCTATCAGGCGTACCACGACGCCCTTACCGGGCTCGCCAATCGCGCACTCCTCCACGACCGCGTCGGGCACGCGCTCGCCGCCTCGCTGCGCTCAACCAGCTCCGTGGCTCTGTGCTTCTGCGATCTCGACGGCTTCAAAAACATCAACGACACCCTCGGACACGGGGCAGGCGACAAGGTGCTCACCGAAGTGGCGGGACGATTGGCGTCGATCGTTCGGCCGGGGGACACGGTGGCCCGGCTCGGTGGCGACGAGTTCGCGGTCCTCTTAGAAGACGTCGACGACCCCGACGTCGCCGTCACCGTGGCCCAGCGCATTGTGGCCGCGCTGCACGAGCCGATGGAGGTTGCCGGGCGACGTATCGACCTCTCCACCAGCGTGGGCGTCGCCGTCGCTGGACAATCAGCGACCACCAGCCACCTGCTGAGCCAGGCTGACTCCGCGATGTACGCGGCCAAATCCACGGGCAAGAACGGCTTTCAGATGTTCCAGCAATCGATGCACGACACGATCGCCGAACAGCTGTCGCTCAAGAGCTCCCTGAACGACGCGATCGTGGACTCGCAATTCTTCTTGCACTACCAGCCCCAATTCTCTCTCTCGAGTGGGAAGCTCGAAGGGTTCGAAGCCCTGCTTCGCTGGCGGCATCCCACGTTCGGGGTCATCGGTCCCGACCGGTTCATCTCCCTCGCCGAAGAGAGTGGGCATATCGTGCCCCTGGGCCGTTGGGTGATCGAGACGGCGTGCGAGCGTTGCGCCGCATGGAACGACGGCGCCGCAGCACCCGTGACCATGTCGGTGAACATTTCGGGGCGCCAACTGCTGCAGAAGCAGTTCGTGGACGACTTGCGGACCACACTGGCGTTCAGCAGGTTGCCAGCTGAGCTCCTGGTGCTCGAGATCACCGAGAGCTCGCTGCTGCACGACACGGGTCGCCTGTCGCGCCTGCGTAAGGACCTGAAGGACCTCGGTGTCCGCCTAGCCATCGACGACTTCGGAACCGGGTTTTCGTCGCTCAGCCAGCTTCGCGATTTTCCTGTCGACGTGCTCAAGATCGACCGGTCATTCGTCGCGGGTCTCGGCGGGGGCGGGGGCGACGGCGCACCATTCGTGCAATCGATCATCGATCTCGCTCGACGGCTCGACCTCCACTCGGTCGCTGAGGGGGTCGAGCGGTCTGAGCAACGTGAGCTCCTCGCCACCATGGGCTGCGAGAGCGCCCAGGGTTTCCTGCTGGGCCGACCCCTCGACGCCCAAACCGCGACGCGCCTAATCGACGCCGAGGGCGCCGCTCTGCTCGATCCCTGACCGCCCGCCTACGTGGCTACCGGCGGCGCGGCGGCGGCGAACAACCCCTCCGAACGGGCAGCTATTGAGGCTGGGTGTGCTCGAGGCTCGAGTTGGTCGTGACTTCCTTGACGACAACGGGCTTTACCACGCTGGTATCGGGCGTCGGGTCTTCGGCGTGGCCTTCGTGGACGCCCTTCTCGAACTCCTTCTTGGCCGATCCGAGGTTGCGGGCAAGCTTGGGGATTGCCGCACCGCCGAACAGGACGACCACGAGGACCAGGACGACGATCAAGAGGTCCGGGCCAAAGATTTCACCGATCATGTCAATCTCCTCTGCGTTGGTTCGTAGGTTAGTGAGCTTGGGGGTGGATCAGCAGCGGGTGCTCGGCGCCGGGTCGTGCCCGGCGATGTCCCGGGCTCATCCCCAGGTCGTTTCGGCGACCTTGCCGCCGACGATGCGCACCGGCGCCGCCAGCAGATCCGCTGGTGGGACGAGCTGGTACTCCCCGGCGTCGAGGGCGGGAAAGACCGCCGCGTACAGGTGCTGGCGCCCCAAATGCCGCTCGCGCACGACGTTGTGGGTCCGCCTCGCAGGGTCACCCGCCCACTGGAGGTGGATCTCGGCTCCCAGGTGCTCGGGGGCGGCGTAGACGATCAGGGCTCCGACGTCGCCCCCGATGTCGAGCACCAGGGGGCCGTCGGCGACGCTCACCGCTTCGGGTGAGCCTGCTGGGTGGGTGTGGTCGGTCATGGCGTCGCTCAACTCGACGGCACGTCGTAGCCGTCGTAGGGGGTGCCGAGGTAGGGGAAGCTCGCCAGGTAGTTGGCGGTGCCCATGGCCGTCAGGTCGGTCGGGCCTGAGGTGAGCCCGTCGGTGACCAGGCTGGCTGCGCCGTCGGGCGTGAAGCTGGGGTCGACGAGGGGGATGGTCACCCCGGCGATCGCCCGTAGCTCGATGGTCACCACGTCGTCGAAGACCCGTCGCCCGTTAGGGAACCCAGCCGGGTCCTTGCCGATCAGACCGAGGTTGCTCGCCCCACTGGTGGTGGGTGGGATGGCCATGTTGAGCCGCAGCAGGTCGGCTTGGGTCGACCCGGTGTAGTTCTGGAACCCGGCGACCACTCCAGAGGGGATGCCGGTCAGCAGGATCGCCGCCAGGTCGGCCCGGGGTTTGGTGTAGGCCGCCAGATTGGGAAAGACCCCCGGGTACAGCACGTTCAAGAGGGTGGCCAGCTCGGGCTGCTCGACGTACTGAGCGAACTGCTTGTCCTGGTAGGGGCTCTGGGTGTTCCAGAAGTCCTTCTGGCCGAGCGGGATGATGACCTCGTTGATCAGCGGATTGCCCAACCGCGACACCTGCATGAAGGGCCCGGCGTCGACGTCGGCGCCCCCATTGTTGGATTGCACCCGTACACGCTGACGGCTGGCCGTCGTGTAGACGCCGATCACCGAGCCCGGGCTGGTGGGGTCGGTCGGCATCGCGCCGTTGGCGCTGAGCGCGCTCTTGGGCACCTGCAGTGCGATGGTGTGCACATTGACGCCCTTGGTGGAGTTCACCCCCGCGGCCGGCTTCTTCAGTGCCGGCACGCTCAGACCGAACTGGTTGTGCAGCTGCTGGAACGGACGCAGGTCGCCCAGGTCGAAGATGGCCCCCAGGTCGACGTAGAACCCCTCGGCCCGCTGGCCGGCAAAGACAGTGATCCCGCCGGGCAGGGAGTGGGTGGCCGCCGCCGCCAGTGCGGCGTAGCCGGGGGTCGAGAGGGGCCCAATGTTGCACGGTGGGCACGGGAGATTCTCGCCGAGCGTAGTGGGATGCCCCCACTCGTCCATCATGTAGACCGAGTAGAACTGCCGGCGGTTCCAGTTGCTCGAGCTGAGCGATTCGATCGGTCCGGTGTTGTAGAGGAACGTGCTCGGGATCGCGAGCTCGCTGGTGAAGCGGAAATAGAAGGAGAGGTCGCGGTCCCCGTCCCCGTCGTTATCGACGTGGATGCCGTAGAGGACGTCGTCGCCGAACTCGTAGAAGTTCGGTCCGCCGTCGGGCGCTTGGAGGGGCACGTAGTTGGCGATCAGTGTGACCGTCTCGGGATTGTCCGGGCTGACGAACGCGTAGACATCGCTGCTGTCGGCGACGGGGTCTTTGGAGATTCCGGGTGCTTCACGGTGGGACGACATGGGTTCACCTCGTGGGCTGTGGCGGGTTTGGGTTGACGGGCGTTGGACGGACGTTCGGTGCTAGGGCGGCGACTCGGGGCGGTGTGATGGCAAAGGGCTCGGGTCTCAACGGGTGGCTTGATAGAGCCGGAGGGCAAGCTGGGGATTGGTGTAGGCGATCTGCTGCGTGCCGACAAAGAGATCCATGGCACCCGTCGACAGGTCGCGCACGTGGACGATGAGCGGCTCGGTCATTGCCGCGTCTTCGGGCAGTGCGGCGGCTGCTTCGGGACCTGCGGTCTCCGCGGCCGAGGTGGCGAGTGGCGTATCGGTCGCCAGCAACGCTGGCAGGCCCGGCACGGTGGCCACGGCGCCAGCCATCCCGGCGGCCATGGAACCACGCCACAAGAATGCCCGTCGGGTCAACTTGTTCATGACCGCTCCTCATCGCTGTGCGGCAGTGGTGCGCCGCGGGCTGGGGTGCCGCCCGCTCTCTCAGTTGCGTCCGAGTGCGACTGGCGTTTCGTGAGGTGTTCGACGCCCGGGCTGTGGCGGATGAGCTCGTCATGCAATTGTGTACGTCGACCCAACGGTGTACGGCGATACAACTCCGACGCGGTGAGGGCGCTTCTCGCAGCGCTCATCGTCCGAGAAGTTTCCCGAGACCAATGGCAACGAAGTAGAACGCGACGAGCGGCACCGCCAGGGCGAGCATGGAGAATGGATCCGAACTCGGGGTGAATACCGCCGCGGCCAGCGTGATGGCGATGACCGCGCCGCGCCACCATCCGAGGAGCTTGGCTGGGCTCACCACCCGGGCGAGCTCCAGCCCGACCAGCACCACGGGGAACTCGAAGGTCAATCCGAACAAGGTCATCATCAGCACGATGAGCCCGAGGTAGGAGATCGGATCGAAGATCTGGCGAAGATCGGGGCCCCCCACCGACTTCAAGAACCCGAGGGTGTGGGGGAGCGTGAAGTACGCGAGCGAGCACCCCGCCGCGAACAGCGTCACCGACGCGCCGACGAAAGGGACGGCGTAGCGCTTCTCCGCCGCGCGCAGCCCGGGCGTGATGAAACGCCAGATTTCCCACAGGATCACCGGTGATCCGAAGAGCAGGCCCCCGAACATGGCGATCTTCACCCGCAGCGAGAGCCCATCGAGAGGGGAGGTGACGAACAGCGTGCAGCGGCCGTGGTTCACCGTGCACAACGGTCGCAGCAGCAGGTGGAGGATCGGCTCGTAGAGGGCCGCTGCTGCAGCGGCGGCCAGCACGAAGGCGAGCGCCGAGATGACGAGGCAGCGACGCAGCTCACCCAGATGCTCGACCAGGGTCATGGCATCGGGGTCGAGTCGCGTCCTTCGTTGGGGGATCACCCGTAGCGCCATCAGCTACTCCGGACCCTTGTGGTGGGCGGCCATGGGTAGTCAGTTCATGCCGGGGTCGATCGGCAGTTCGCCGAGTGGCGAGTGAGCCGCCGGTGACCCCGATCCGGGCGGGAGGTTCGCGTCGGTGCCTGGCGCGACAGTCCCCGGTTCCCACGACGGCGAGGCGGCGTCGGGCGCGCTGGCCGGTTCTGAGTGCGGAAAACCTAGGTGACGCAATTCCGTCTTGGTGGCGTCCACCGCCTTGGTGGGCATCTCGGCTAGCCGGTTGAGGTACTGCACGGGCGAGCGCGCCATGCGGGCGATGTCGGTGGTCGAAGGCAGATCAGGCATCGTCTCGCGGATCTCACCCTCGATCCGGGTCCGGAACTCACGAACCGCGCGCCACGCGTGGGCGACTTGACGCGCCACCTGGGGGACCTTGTCCGGCCCGAGCACCACGAGGCCGACCATGACCACGATGAGGAGCTTGAGCGGACTAAGCGACAGCACGGCGGCCCCTCGTATCCGCGCAATGACCGGGGCTTGGTCGCGCCCTGCGGTTGGTCGGACCCACGGTTGCCCCTTTCGCGCGGCGAACGCTCGGATCATCGAGCCGTTCGGCCGACTCGGTGCAGACGGGGTGTTGTGCCGTCACTGTGCATTCGGACCCGCAGCGGTCTTGGATGGGTGACTACGTCACGATTGGGCCCTGATCGGCCAATCGATCACTCCGAGGGCTCCTCACCATCGCTCGCCGATCCACCGGGACTGTCGATGCCGACGAGCGCGGCGGGATAGGCCCAGCCCGCGAACCAGCCCAACGCTTCGACCCACGAAGCGCGCTCGGCGGCCGAGGGGATCGGACCACCCCAAGCCATTGATCGCACGTAGAGAGCGAGCCGAGCGGACACGTCGCGCAGAGCTGCCCCGATCGGCTCGAGCGGAGCATCGATCCCCTCGAGCAGATGTGGCCGGCAGATCGGTCCGTTGCCGCCGAGGCAGACCGGACAGCTCGTGGGCTCCCACTCCGGGCGGCTGGTCACGACCAGGGCGCGTACCGTGTGGCGGCGATTTACGCGCGCGGTCGGTCCGCTGTTCGTGGTCGCCGTGTCCGGCGGGTCGGTCGGTGCGTGCAAGAGGTAGTCACACGTGTAACACGAGGCGTGGGCCCGCAGCCGCCGCAGCGACGAGGTACGGGCCAGTCCCGAGGTGAGCTGGGTGAGGGCTCTACCCAGCAGATCGTCATAGAGGAGCGCCGTCCCATGGGGTCGGGTCCGCAGCTCAGACTCGACGACCGCCTCGAGCCAGGCGTGCCGGGGGCACAGGCCCCAGCTCTTGTGCAGGTGTCGGCGAACGTCGGGGATCATGATCATCCCGTCGATGAAAGAACCGAGCCCCCTAACCTCGGACGGGGTGGCGTCGAGGGGCAGGACGTTCCACGAGAGTCCCCTCAGCCGCGCTCGTTGTCGTCGTGCGGTTCGGTCCTCCACGTCGAGGTCGACACCCCCTCGCCCCTCCTTGGTAGCAGATCGGAGTCCGAGAGCGCCGGCGCCCGCTCGGCGCGCAGGCGTTCCATCTCAGCTCGGAGGAATGCCGCGTCGCCCGACATGATCAGCCGCAGACGCTCCTCGGGGCCGAGGGTTGCTTGCGGATCGTCAGCCTCCTCGCCCTCCTCGCCCTCCTCGCCGTCGTGCACCATCGCCGCGCAACGTACCGGTGGCGCGCGCGCCAGCCGCGGATGTACGCCATTCGTGTACGGCATCAGCTTGTGTCCCAAGCCACAAGGGCGGCTCCGGGCTCGGACCGGCGTTCGTACACGTTTGCCCGGTCGCTACGATCGAGCCGAGAACGGAGGTCTGTGGACGATCGTAATCCTCGCGTAGGCGAGCCCGAGACGCGTCGGGATTCGGATCCGATCACTGCCGCGCTCGAGGCGATCGTCGCTCAGCTGCGTAGCGATGTCCGAGGTGAGGTCGCCGACTACATCCCCGAGCTCGCCCAGACCGATCCCGGGCAGTTCGGCACCGCGCTCGTCAGCCTGGGCGGCCACCTCTACTGCGCCGGGGATGCCGACGTGGCCTTCACCCTCCAGTCGGTCTCCAAGCCCTTCGTCTACGCGCTGGCGCTGGCCGACGAAGGACTCGAGGGCGTGTTGGCTCGTGTGGGGGCCGAACCGAGCGGCGAGGCGTTCAACGCGATCAGCCTCGATCCGATCACCGGTCGTCCGGCCAACCCGATGATCAACGCCGGGGCCATCGTGACCAGCTCACTGGTTCGGGCCGCCAGCGCCGAGGACCGCTTCGAGCGGATCCGGACAACCCTCTCGGCCTTCGCCGGCCACGATCTGGGCCTCGATGAGGAGCTGTATCGGTCCGA
Organism: uncultured Acidimicrobiaceae bacterium; assembly: GCA_963794215.1. GTDB lineage: Bacteria > Actinomycetota > Acidimicrobiia > Acidimicrobiales > RAAP-2 > DATKRB01. Next base: position 21,782 of record CAWCCQ010000003.1, read on the forward strand.
GCGTGACACCGCGGATCGCAATCGGGCCCTGGCCTACCTCATGCGCAACGCGGGGTCACTACATGGCGACGTCGACGAGGCCCTCGACGTCTACTTCCGCCAGTGCGCGTTGTTGGTCACCACCTGTGACATCGCGGTGATGGCGGCCACCCTCGCCAACAGCGGGGTCAACCCGGTGAATGGGGCACGAGTGGTGAACGAGGACGTGGCCGAGCATGCGTGTGCGGTGATGGCCACCTGCGGGATGTACGACTACGCCGGCGAATGGCTTTTGCGGGTCGGCCTTCCGGCCAAGAGCGGCGTGTCGGGTGGTCTGGTGGCGGTGTCCCCCGGTCAGTTCGGCATCGGCATGTTCAGCCCGCCCCTCGACGAACGAGGCAACAGCGTCCGGGCCGTCGAGGCGAGCCAGCTCTTGGCCGACCGGTTCTCGCTGCACCTCTTGCACCGGCCGAGCCTCACCGCCCCGGTGGTCTACTTCGAGACCGAGACGTCCCGCGCTCTCCTAGGCGACCCTGGGGAGGGCAGCGACGACGCGGGCGGGCAGACGGGCGCCGACGGACAGCGCCCACCACGATGCGCGGTGATGGTGCTTGGGCTGCAGGGCGACGTCGAGTTCGCGGCCGCCGAGATCGTCCTGCGCACGGTCGAGCCCTTGCGCCACCGCCTCGAGGAGGGCCCGGCGTGGCTGATCATCGACGTGGAGCGGGTGACCCGCATGCACCCGGTGGCTGTCGCCATCGTCGAGGCGATGATGAATGACCTGGCCACTCTGGGCATCACCGTCGTCGTCGCCGACCCGCTCCAACGTGGCCTGCTGCCGTCGGCGACCAAGGAGCTGGTCTCCCTCGGCGAAGCCCGGCGCTACTGCGAGGCCCGCCACGGGCCGGTCACACTCGACCAACCCGATCCCCTCGCGCTCGGCTAGGGGGGCCGTTCGCCAGGCCCTCGGGTGGTCAGAACTCGATGACCAACCGGCCCCGGGTGCCGCCGGCCTCGAGGCGGCGGTGGGCCTCGGGCGCGTCCTCGGGCGGGAAGGTGGCCGCCACCCGCAGCGTGATCTGGCCGTCTTCGACCTGCTGGCGCAAGCGGTCGAGCGCCGCCTGGTTGTGCGCGTAGCGAGCGACCGAGGTCTGGTGCAGCGTGATGCCTCGATCGGTTGGACCCTTCCAGCGTCGGACCACGGCCAGGCCGCCGCCGTCGCGGATGGCCGGAACGACCTTGTCGTCGAGGACCGCCCCGTCGGCCAGCCCGTCCACGCCTTCGGGCACCACCTCGCGGATGGCGTCGGCCACGTCGTCGCCCCGTCGTACGACGACGTCGGCCCCGAGCGAGGTGACCAGGTGCTGATCGGCGGGCGACGCGTCGGCGATGACCGCCAAGCCCTCGGACTTGGCGATCTGGATCACGTACCCGCCGTAGCAGCCGGCGGCGCCGGTGACCGCCAGGGTCTGGCCTGGTACTAGCGCGAGCTGATCAAGGGAGGCCCGAGCGGTCAGCCCGTTCATGGGCAGGGTGGAGGCGTGGACGAAGTCGGTGCCGGCCGGGATGCGTGCCACCGAGTCGGCCGGCACGACCACCCGTTCGGCGTACGCACCCCCGTGGGGGCCCGTGGGCAGCACGATGGCCATCACCTCGTCACCCACCGCCCAGTTGACGCCCTCACCCACCTCGTCGACCACCCCAGCGGCGTCCATCCCCGGAACGTGGGGTGAAGGGCTGGTCAAGCCGCTCCCGTACGCGCCGGCACGCAGCCCGGTGTCCGTCGGATTGACCGTGGCCGCCCGGACCGCGATGCGGACCTCGCCAGGTCCAGGATGCGGCTCAGGGATATCCACCACCTGGAGGGACTCTGGACCACCAAAGGTTACGATGCCGACTGCTCTCATGCCGCTGCCAACCCCCTTGCTCGGTGACCTATTCCAGTGCTCGACGTCGGGTGCTCGAGGAATCGAGCGAACTCGCTCAGCTGCCCCGGGGGGCCGACACACCGGCGACCGGGGTCATGTCGGGATACCGATCGCCCGCTGTGGCTCCCTTGGGCGCCACCTCGTCGATCCGGGCCAGGATTTGGCGGTCGAGGGCGATCTGCTGGGCCGCCACGTTCTGTTCGAGGAAGCGCCGCCGCTTCGTCCCGGGAATGGGCACCACGTCCTCGCCCCGTGCCAGTACCCAGGCCAGGGCCAGCTGGGCCGGCTCGATGTCCAGCTCGTGAGCGATCTCGCGCACACGCGCGACGAGCGCGAGGTTTCGGGCAAAGTTCTCCCCTTGGAAGCGCGGATGGCCTCGCCGCGAGTCCTCAGCCCCAAGGTCCTCGGGGCTGAGGATGCTGCCGGTGAGGAAGCCCCGACCGAGCGGGCTGTAGGCGACGATGCCGATCCCCAGGGCGCGGGCGGTCGGCACCACTTCATCCTCGAGATCGCGGGTCCACAGCGACCACTCACTCTGGAGGGCGGCGATGGGATGCTCTGCGGCCGCCCGGCGCAGGGTATCGGGGCTCGCCTCGGACAGTCCGAGGTGACGCACCTTGCCCTCGGCCACCAGCTGGGCCATGGCGCCGACTGTCTCTTCGATCGGGGTGCCGGGGTCGACGCGGTGCTGGTAGTAGAGGTCGATGACGTCGGTGCCCAGGCGTCGCAGCGATCCCTCGCAAGCCGCCCGTACGTACTCGGGCCGCCCGTCGATGCCCCGACGGGTTGGGTCGCTCGAGTCACGGACGATACCGAACTTGGTGGCCAGGACTACCTCGTCTCGGCGCCCGGCGATGGCCCGACCCACCAGCTCCTCGTTGGTGAACGGGCCGTACATGTCCGCCGTGTCGAGGAAGGTCACCCCGAGCTCGAGCGCCCGGCGGATGGTGGCGAGCGATTCGATGTCGTCGCGCTCCCCGTAGAAGTCGGACATACCCATGCAACCGAGCCCTTGGCGCGAGACGCGCAGCCCGTCGCCCAGGGTGACGCTGATCATGGCGCCCGACGCTAGCCCGGGTCGGTCGGGGACTCTTCGGGCTCGAGGTATCCACGGCACGGTGAGCTGGACGATGATTGGAGCGGGGGACGAGGGGGGTAGGGCCCGGCTTGGCGTGAAGACCGCGAGGCTGGGAGGTCGAGGATGGGTGGCGACGCGTGGTGGGAGCCGACGGAGGGCGCAAATGGGCGAATTTGCGACGCTGAGCGCTTGACGCGGACGAAAGGTCGGCTCGGGCGATCCCTGGCCGCACTGGGCCTGGTGACCTCGGGGTTCGGCCTGGCGCTGGTGGGTGCGGCGTCGTCCGCCGGCGCCGCCGCCCTGACCGGACCGAACTGGCCGGTCGTGGTGGCCAACTCGGGCACCGACACGCTCAGCGTGATCGGCCCGAGCGGCACGTCGTCGGTCACTGTCGGGGCCGGCCCGTACGCGATCGCCATCACCCCGAGCGGGACGACGGCCTACGTCGCCACCAACGCCGGGAGCGTCGACATCGTCAACGGCATCAACACCAGCACTCCCACCCTCTCGTCGACCACGCTGACGGTCGGGACGACCCCGGCGGGCATCGCCATCTCGCCCGACGGCAGCACCGCGCTCGTGACCAACTCGGGTGCAGGCACGGTCAGCGTCATCAAGGGCGTGAGCACCACGAGCCCGACCGTCTCGGCCACCCTGACGGTCGGGAGCACTCCAGCCGGTGTCGCCTTCACCCCGAACGGCACGACGGCCTACGTTGCCAACAGCGGGGGCACCACCCTCAGCGTCATCGACGGCCTCAACACGGCAACGCCCTCGGTCTCCTCGAGCACGCTGACGGTGGGCGCCGCACCGTGGGGGATCGCCATCACCCCCGACGGCACGACCGCGTACGTCACCAACTCGGGATCGGGCAACGTCAGCGTCATCAAGGGCGTGAGTACCCCCAGCCCGACGGTGTCCTCGAGCACCCTCACCGTCGGCACCCATCCGATGGGCATCGCACTCACTCCGGGCGGTGCGACGGCGTACGTCACCAACGAGGGATCGGGCAACGTAAGCGTCATCGCCGGGACCAACACCGCGACCCCGACCGTGGGGTCGACCCCACTCGTGGTCGGCTCCGAGCCTGAATCGGTCGCCGTCGCCCCCGACGGGCGCACGGCGTACGTGACGAACTTCGGCGCCAGCACCGTCAGCGTCATCAACGGCGCCAACACGACCGCCCCGAGCGTCGCGTCGAGCGCCCTCACCGTCGGCAGCGAGCCGGTGGGGATCGCGGTCGTGGCGCCACCGACCGGCTACTGGCTGACCGGCGGGGACGGGGGCATCTTCTCCTTCGGCGTTCCCTTCTACGGCTCGACCGGCAACCTCCACCTGAACCAGCCGGTGGTGGGCATGACGGCGACGCCCGACGGGTTCGGGTACTGGTTCGTGGCCCGCGACGGGGGAGTCTTTGCCTACGGCGACGCCAAGCCTGCGGGGTCGGTTCCGGGTCTGGGCATTGCCGCCTCCAACGTGGTGGGGATGGCCGCCTCGGCCATGGGCGGTTACTGGGTGGTCGCCGCCAATGGGACGGTCTACTCCTTCGGTGCTGCGCCGGTACTGCCCTCGCTCAGCTCCCTGGGCGTCCACGTAAACAACATCGTGGGCATCGCCGCCACTTCAGACGGGGGTGGGGCCTACCTGGCGGCCTCCGACGGCGGGATCTTCGCCTTGGGTGACGCCACCTTCCAGGGATCGATGGGTGGCAAGCCGCTCAACCAGCCCGTGGTGGGCATCGCGCTCGACCCGGCCACGGGTGGTTACTGGGAGGTGGCAGCTGATGGGGGCATCTTCTCCTTTGGCGCCCCCTTCTACGGCTCGACGGGCAACCTGCACCTCAACAAGCCCATCGTCAGCATGACCGCCACCCCGGGCGGGACCGGGTACTGGTTCGCCGCCGCCGACGGCGGGATCTTCGCCGAAGGAGCCGCCCCATTCCTCGGGTCGTTGCCCGGCATTGGGGTGACCCCGAACCTGCCCGTGGTGGGGATGGCCGCCTCGTGAGGAGCCATGTCCGGTGCCGGCTGCTGGCCATCGGGTCCCCGATGGGTGGGCTCAGGTCTGGTTGGTCCAGGCCGGGTCGAGCCGGGCGATGACCTGCTCGACCCGGCCGGCGTGGATGGACTCCTCGCGGCCGTTCAGACGGAGCAGGCGGGCGACCTCGGGGTCGGGTTCATTGTCCGCCCAGCGCTGATAGCCAACGTCCCCATCCAGTTCCCCGCGCACCAGGTTGGTGAGCAGCCGCACGTCGATGGCGTCGGGCAGCCGCACGGGCCGCCGCTCGAGCATGGCGGCGCTCGGCGTGACGTCGGCGCCCTCCTTGAGCGAGAGGGCACGGAGCAATCGCCGGGCGTGCCCCCCCTCTTCGCGCCCGTTGTTGCGCAACAGCCGGGCTGCCTCGTGGTCCGAGACTCGGTCGGCCAGCGTGTGATAGAAGTCCTCGCCACTCAGTTCGAGCGTGTAGAGCGAGCGCATGGTGTCAACGTCGAGGTGGTCCAGCTCATTGGGGTTGCGCGACGAGTACCCGGTCTCCGATTCGCTCATGGCCGGGAGGTTAGCAACGCCAGTGCCCACGTCGGCGTGGTCGCAGCGTCAGCACTGGTGGAGCATCCAGACGTTGGGCTCCCAGTAGTACCCGGTGCCGCCCGCCACCCGAAGCGGCGCCAGTCCCGCGGGAAAGACGAAGTCCCCATCCGCGGGGAAGGACATGTCGGTCCACTGCTCCCATTCGTGCGTGGGCGCATCGATCCGCATTGACCTCTGTTCGCACCGCAGCGCGGTGGCTCCCAGTCGAGCGTGTACTCGCAACCACGGATCGAAGGGCAACGAGTCGCTCCGGGTCCATGACGCGTAGTGGTCGATGGGGATGAGCGGATAGCGATCCTTCCAACTGGGGCGGACGGGTGCGAGGAGGGGAGCGAGGCCGGCCCGACGCGCGGCGTCGGTCATGGCCCGAAGCACACGCCGACTCAGGCCCCGTCCTTGGTAGTCGGCGGCCACCTCGGCCGACAGCGCGCACAACGCAGTGGGTGGTCGCAGATCATCGAGTGCTCGTCCGCCGACGGCGTCGATGCCGCCCGGCAGATCGCCGAGCGTTCCGTCCCAACGGAACGGGATGCTCCTTGCTCGGGCCACCACTCGCTCGGTGTGGTGATCGACGAACAGCAGCTGGAGATGGGCAAAGCGGGGGAAAAGTGCCCCGAAGTAGGTCCCGCTGTCGTTCCCGTGGAGGTTGTACTCGGGCCACAGGGCGCGAAATGGCGATTGCGCGGCTGCCCAGGAGATCCGGCCGCTCCTGCGCAGTGACGGCGACGATGGACCCTTCGGCTGCGGCGTGGACTCCTTCCACCGCTCCATGTTGCCCTCCGTGGTTGCCCTCCGCAGCGACCAATGTCGGCAACCTCTGGCGTCCCTCGCCGTAGTGTGGTGGCTCGTGGCTCTCGCACCAACGCCCCACGACGCCGTCGCCTTGCGCCTGGCCGGTCTTGACCAGCGCTACACACCCTTGCGCCGGGTGCTGGTCGAGACGCTGGCGTCCTCGCCCCGCCCGCTCACCATGCCCGAGATCCTCGCTGCGGCACCCGAGCTGCCCCAGAGCAGCGCGTACCGCAACGTCACCACGCTCATCGAGGCCGGAGTGGTGCGGCGGGTGACCGGCACCGACGAGCACGGCCGCTACGAGCTGGCCGAAGAGATCTCCGGGCACCACCACCACCTCGTGTGCGCCGCCTGCGGAAGGGTGGAGGACGTCTCACCCTCCCCGCGGCTCGAGCGGGCACTCGGCGACGCGGCACGCATCGTGGCCGATGAGCAGGGCTACCAGGTCATCGAGCACCGGGTCGACCTGCTCGGACTCTGCCCGAGCTGCCATCCCTAGCTCCCAGGTACCCATACCCATCAGCGCATTACTGGCCCGCCGAGCGTCGGCGGTCCGTTAGCTCGGCTCCCCGGTCGGCACCTTCGACCGCCCGCCCCGGACCACTGGACACCCAGAATGAGAATGATTACCATTCGTCATTAGGGGTCAGGGCTTTTTTGGCAGCGGGTCCTTCAGTACCGGACCTTTCAGAGCGAATCGTGGGGCAAGGAGCACAGACCGGCATGGGAACGCGGAGGGTCGAGGCTCGCCGGTGCGCGGCGCACGGTGCCCTTGGCGTCGTGCTGCTGGGCGTCGGCTGCCTGGTCTGCCTCGGTGCGTCGGCGGCCGCGGCGGCGGGACACCGGGGAGCCCGGATCGTGGCCGTCGGCGCCGAAAACGAGTACGCCAACGTGATCGGACAGATCGGCGGCCGCTACGTCGAAGTCCGGGCGATCATGAGCAATCCCAACACCGACCCCCACACCTTCGAATCGAGCCCAAGCGTGTCCCAGGTGGTCGCAACAGCCCAGCTCGTCGTGCAGAACGGCCTCGGCTACGACACCTTCATGGACAAGATCGAGAGCGCCTCGCCAGACACGGCACGCAAGGTGATCGATGTGCAAGACCTGTTGGGCCTGCCCGATTCCACCCCCAACCCCCACCTCTGGTACAAGCCGTCGACCATGCCGGCGGTGGCCGCGGCCATTGGACGTGACCTCTCGGCGATCGCCCCGGAGCATCGGGCGTACTTCCTGGCGAAGGTGGCCAGGTTCGACGCCTCGTTGGCGCCCTGGAACCAGGCCATTGCCGCGCTGAAGGCGGCCTACCCCGGCGCTCCGGTGGCCACGACCGAGCCGGTCGCCGACTACATGCTCCAGGCCGCGGGTATCGCGAACCGCACCCCGTTCGGGTTCCAGGCCGACGTGATGAACGGGGTGGACCCCGCACCTCAAGACGTCTCGTTCCAAGAGCACCTGTTCAGCGCGCACGAGGTGAAGGTGTTCGTCTACAACCAGCAGGTGACCGACACCTTGACCCAATCACTGGTGGCCCTCGCCCACGCGAACGGCATCCCGGTGGTCGGGGTCTACGAGACCATGCCCACCCCGGGGTACGACTACCAGTCCTGGATGCTGGCCGAGGTCCACGCGCTGACCGATGCCCTGGCGCACGGTACGTCCGCACCCCGATTGTGATGGACCGGCCCGTTCGCCTCGCTGGCGAAGATGTCGCCGTTCGCCTCGCTGGCGAAGATGTCATCGCGCTGGACGACATCAGCGTGTGGCTGGGGGGGCGCCAGATTTTGGTCGACGTGAGTTTCGGGGTCCGCCCCGGGGAGTTCACCGGACTCATCGGCTCCAACGGGGCGGGCAAGACCACCATCTTCCGGGTGATCATGGGGCTCTTGGCCCCGAACGCCGGGCGCGTGCTGGTGGGCGGGCGCCCGCTCACCCGGCGCAACCGCTCCATCGGCTATGTGCCCCAAAAGGTGCTCGTCGACCCCGACATCCCGTTGCGGGCCCGCGATCTGGTGGGCCTCGGGCTCGATGGGAACCGCTATGGGGTTCCGCTGCGCTCGGCCCAACGGCGCCGAGCGGTCGACGAGATGCTCGACGCCGTCGACGCGCAGGGCTTCGCCAACGCTCGGGTCGGCGAACTGTCCGGCGGCGAGCAACAGCGCGTGCTGATCGCCCACGCTCTGGTGAGTCGGCCCCGCCTCCTGCTTTTGGATGAGCCGTTGGCCAACCTCGACATCCGCAGCGAGCAAGAGGTCGTCGACCTGCTGGCCAAGATCGCGGCTGAATACGACGTGGCCGTGCTCCTCTCCGCCCACGAGATGAACTCGCTGCTGCCAGTCATGGACCGCGTCGTCTACGTGGCTTCCGGACGGGTGGCGAGCGGCACGACCGACGAGGTCGTGCGCAGCGAGGTGCTGAGCGAGCTCTACGGGCATCCGGTCGCCGTGTTGCACGTCGACGGGCGCATCTTGGTGGTGGCCGGCTCGGTGGTGAGCCCGAGTGCCCGAACCCCCCCTTCGGCGCGGCTCGGTCCTGGCATGCGCTCCGAGCCCCTCGAGCCGCGCGAGCGCCCGGTGTCGGACGCCGCGCTCAGAGCGTGATCGCGCTCACACTGATCGAGCCTGGGTTCTTCGACAGCCAACCCGTTCGCACCGCGCTGCTCACCGGCGGCATCGTCGCCCTGGTGACCGGGATGGTCGGGGTCTTCACCGTCATCCGGGGCCAGTCCTTCGCGGCCGAGGCACTAAGTGACATGGGGACACTCGGAGGTTCGGGCGCGTATCTGGCGGGAGTGAACCCGCTGTGGGGCTTCATAGCGGCGGGGGTGGCGGTGTCAGGGACCATGGAGCTCCTGGGCGTCCAGCGGCGTCGTGGCCGCGACGTGGCGACAGGCGTCGTGCTCGGGGCGGCGCTCGGGGTCTCCGCCCTGTTCTTGTACTGGGACACGACGCTGCGCAGCACGACCGGGGCCACCATCACGATCCTGTTCGGATCCCTGTTCGTCGTCAGCGGCGTCACCGTACCGGTGATGCTGGTGCTCGCCGTGGTCGGGTTGGGCGTGGTCACCCTGTTGTACCGGCCGCTGCTGCTCAGCTCGCTCAACACCGATCTGGCCGCCGCCCGAGGGGTGCCGGTTCGCATGGTGGGTCTGGTCTTCTTGGTGCTGGTGGGTGTTTCGGCCTCGCTGTCCGCGGTGGTGGTCGGGACGATCCTAAGTACGGCGCTGCTCATCGGCCCCGCCGCCACCGCCTTGCGACTCACCCGGCGACCACCCACCACCATGCTCGTCGCCGGGGCGATCGGGCTGGGCGCCACCTGGCTCGGCATCCTCCTCGCCTACGACAGCTACTACTGGCCACCGGCGCAGAAGGGTTGGCCAGTTAGCTTCTTCGTCGTCATCGTGATCTTCGTCGCCTATTTGCTGGCCGACCTGGGGACCTGGCTGGCCACCCGGCGCCAGGCTCGCCCCGGCACCGGGGCGCGCACTTCGCCTCTTGGCGTCAACCCACGCCCTGGCACCGCGGCGGGCCGGGGTGTCTCCAAGGCGAGCGACGAACGTGAGGCGACGTGTTCTCCCCGTTGATGCGCAACACCTGGGAGGTGGCCTCGATCGTGGCGGTGGTGGCCGGCGTGGTCGGGTTCTTCGTCGTGATGCGGGGTTCCTCGTTCGTCGCCCACGCGGTGCCCCAGTCCGCCTTCGCCGGCGCGGCCGGGGCGAGCCTGCTCGGGATCAACACGGTCGTCGGACTGGGCGTGTTCGCGTTGGCCAGCGCGCTCGGCATCGGCTGGCTCGGCAAGCGGGGCCGCCACGACGTGGTCACCGCACTAGCCGTGGTCACCATGCTCGGTCTGGGCGCGCTGTTCCTGAGCTGGAGCACCCAGTACGCGCCTGAGATCTATTCGCTGCTTTTCGGCGAGATCCTGGGCGTGAGCACCAACGAGGTCGGGTTGAGCGCGCTCTTGGGCGTGCTCGCCATCGGTGCCATCGCGGCGCTCTACCGGCCGTTGCTGCTCACCTCGGCCGTCCCCGAGCTGGGTGCGGCCCAAGGGGTGGCGTCCTATCGGATCGAGATGCTGTTCCTGGCGGTCGTGGCCGTGTCGGCGACGATGGCCGTTCCGGTGGTCGGGGCCCTGCTGATGTTCAGCCTGACGGTCGGACCGCCGGCCACGGCTCGGTCGCTGGCCAATCGTCCGGCCAGCGTGATCGGTCTTTCGGTGGCCCTGGCGTTGCTCACCGTGTGGGTATCGATCGCCGCCTCGTACGCGTCGAACTGGCCAATCGGCTTTTTCGTCGGCGTCATCGGGGCCGTGTCGTACATCGCCGGGCGCACCTGGGCCTGGTGGCGCCGGGCGCGGGTTCGGGCGGGAGAAGTGCCCGAGCCGGCGATCAGCTGAGCGCGGCGAGCACCAGGGGCGCGCTGAACACCAGCGCGCTCACCGCCAGCACCTCCAGCGCCACCCCACGCGAGGTGCGGCCGGCGCGCAGAAGCCGTCGCACCCGGTCCGCCGCCTCGAGACCCCCCGCCGCCAAGGCACAGCGGGGGGCGGCGCCGGCGGTGGCCAGGTGGACCAGCGCGCTGGCCAACACGGCGGGATCGTGGTGCCGGGCGGCGTGATCGTCGGCCGCCAACTCGACCAGTCGGCCCACCGCAGTCGGCGCCCTTCGGGCGTAGGGGATCCAGCCGAAAAGCGCGAGGGAGGTGAAGGGGAGCATGACCAGGCCGTGGTGCTCCCGGGCATGCCCGTGCTCGTGGGCCACGACGGCTGACAGCTGTTGGCGGTCGAGCAGGCGGATCGTGCCCGAACTCACCACGATGCGCGAGCGCAGCCCGGGCAGGCAGTAGGCAGCGGGACGGGGGTGGTCGAGGACCACCGCGCCCCGAGCGGCGTCGGTCCGCGTCCCCACCAGATCGAGCAGCCGACGGTGACGCGAGCGGGCCCGCACGGTGCGGGCGAGGGTCAAGACGACGCCTCCGGTGAGCACGAGGGAGGTGTCGAGCGCGAGGGTGAGGCCGAGGGCTTCGGTCACGCCCATCCCAGCGAGTGGGTGGGGTCCGGCGATCTGGTGCCCGAGGTCGCCCATGGCAGCGAAGAATCCGGTCCCGAAGCGGGCGCCGGCCACCGCCAGCCCAGCCCCGATGGCACACAGCGCTCCGGCGACGCCGACCGACTGCCAGAGCGCGATAGATGCTCGGGGGGCGCGGCTTTGCCAGGTGGCCGGCTCCAGCCACCGCGCGGCCGGGCCGAGGAGCCCGACGCTGAGCAACCCCAGCAACACGGCGAGCGCCATCATGGGGCGCCCGGCTCGACCACCGCGGGGTCCTCTGGAGAGCGGGGCAGGGAGAGCGCCCGGTGGAGGATCACCGCCTCGTCGGGCGATACCGTCTCGACGAAACGAATGAGCGCGGCGTTGCGGTCCGACGCCGACCCCAGGGCCTCGTGCATCAGCTGGGCGGTATAGGACTCACGGCTGGCGGTGGGCGTGTAGCGATGGGCTCGTCCCGCTGTGCTGCGGCGGACCATCTGCTTGTGCTCGAGCCGGTTCAAGACGGTCAGCACGGTGGTGTAGGCGTGTGACGGTAACGCGCCCGCAACCTCGCGTACGGTGAGCTCGGTGCCCTCGCATCCCCAGAGCACGTCCATCACCCGGCGTTCGAGCACTCCCAGACGGGCCACGCGGTCAACCCCTTTGGTCGGTCATGGGCTTGGTCGCCCGACGCCACCACAGCGTAGTCGCACCGCGCATTGCACTCCTACAGCGCGTAGTACTACGTTCCGTAGGTCATGGTTCGGGTGATCCCCCTTTTGGCTGACGCGGCGCTACCAGCCCTGCGGGGCTCGCAGTTCTTCACCACCCAGTTCGCCGTCGTGCCCGTCATCCTGATCGTGGGCGCCCTCGCGCTCTATTTGTGGGGGGTCAAACGGGTCAACCAGCGCCAGCCCCGGCACCTTTGGCCGGCCACCAAGACCGCCGCCCTGATCGGGGCGCTCGTGGCCACGGGGATCGCCATCTTCAGCTTCATCGGTGTCTACGACGGCGAGCTCTTCTGGGATCACATGGTCCAGCACCTCATCTTGATCATGGTCGCCGCGCCGCTCTACGCCGCCTCGTCGCCGATCGACCTGGCCTGGCGGGCAACGACCGGCCGGGCCCATCGGGACCTCACCCGGGCGCTGCGCTCCCTGCCCTCGCGCGTGCTTGCCCATCCGATCACCGCGTTCTTGCTCTACGCGGTGCTGATCCCCGTGAGCCACCTGACCAGTTGGTACAACTACACGCTCGAGCACGAGACCGTGCACAATGCCGAGCACCTGGCCTTCTTGGTCATCGGTTATCTCTTCTGGCGCCAAATCTTCGGCAGCGACCCCAACGCGTACCACCTTCACCCCGCCCTGCAGTTCGCCTACCTGTTTCTCGCCATCCCCGTTGACACCTTCACTGGCGTCTCGCTCAATGGCGCTACCCACGAGCTGTTCCCCGCCTATCTGTCATTGCATCGGACCTGGGGTCCGGGCTTGGTCCAGGACCTCCACATCGGCGGCGTGATCATGTGGGTGGGCGGCGACACCTTGATGCTCTGGCCGATGATCCCCATTGCGCTCGCCTGGATGCACCAAGAGGAGCGTCGTGGCTGGCGGGCCGACGCGGAGCTGGCGGCGGCCAGCCCCGAGCCCGGCACGTGACATTCCCCGGCGTGGGGCACCGAGCACCGACCCGGAGAAACAGGCGGGCGAGCGCCCGGCCTGTTGGACGAGTTCAGCCGCGCCCGGCGCGCCCCGAGCGCGCTGTTGGCAGGCCTGCTCGCGGTGGGGATGGCGTCGGTGCTCTTGTCGGCCTGCGGCAGCTCGGTACCCGGGCCGCCACCCGCCAGCCAGGGCATCGTGGAGAACCAGGCCGTGCCCACCAACGTCACCCTGACCAACATGGACGGCCAACCGACCACCCTGGCTGCGTACCGGGGCAAGTACGTTGTGCTCGCACCATTCCTCACCTTGTGCCAGGACGAATGCCCGCTGATCGCTGGGGCCTTCCTCGCCATGGAGCGCGACGTGGCCGCCGCCGGGCTCTCGCATCGGGTCGTCTTCCTCACCGTGTCGGTCGATCCGTGGCGCGACTCGCCGGCTCGGTTGCGGGCCTACCAGGCGAAATTCGGGGCGAACTGGCCGATGCTCACCGGATCGTTGGCCACGCTGCGCCAGTTCTGGTCGTTCTTTGGTGTCTACTTCCAACAAATCCCCGAGGAATCCCCGCCCAAGCTCGACTGGTGGACCGGCCAGCCCCTCACCATGGACGTCGACCACACCGATGGTTTCTTCCTGCTCGACACCCAGGGCCACGAGCGCTTTGTCGACGCCAACGCGCCGAATCTCGGGGGCAAGCTCTCCGCCAAGCTCAAGAGCCTCCTCGACGAGGGCGGGATCGAGGACCTCGACCACCCCAAGGGCGTGACCTGGACGCTTGCGCAGGCGCTGGCCGCGCTGAGCTGGCTGGTCGGCCAGAACATTCCTTCGGTAGCCTCAACCTGAGCTGGAGGGTTCAGCTCGACGTGGCGGTGCTTCTTGCGCTGTCCCCCGCCTTGTGCGACGCCTTGACTGGGGGAGCGAGGTATTGCTCGACGGCGTCCGCAATACCCCGGGCGATCACCCCCTGGTCGTGCGCGCTCACCGCGATCGACCCTTCGAAGGGGTCGGTCAGGTAGAGCGGCTCGATCACCACGCCCGGCATCGTGCTCGGCGTGGTGAAGTACCCGGGCGAGCTCGGGCCGAGGAGCAGGAGGTGGTTGTACGACGCTGCCGCCGCGGCCAGGCCGCCGGCGGAGGGATCGCCGACATAGGAGCCGAACCCGCTGTCGGGGAGCACGCCGTCGTTGGGAATGCCCCACCCTTGAGCGTTCATGGCGATCAGCGTGTCCTGCTGAACCAGGTTGGCCAACCGGAGGTTGTCTGCCGAAAAGGTGCGGGCGTCGTCGTAGACCGTGACGCTGCCCGCGCCCTGGGGGTTGGCCGCAGCGTTCATGTAGACGCCCACCAGGACGGCCGCCTTGGCCAGGTTGGCGCAGACGTCCCGGGCGGCCACGTCGTCGTGAGAGCCCTGCAGGGTGAGGACCCCGTCGGACTCGTCGTCAGACCCGAGCCGGACCACTGTCGTGTTGGCCGTGCGCGACACGACCACCCGATAGCCGGCCGCCCGCAAGCGGGCCATGGCATCGAGCTCGATCGGCAGGGTCACATCGGCCTCGTTGACCGACTGGCCCGACTCGGTGGTGCCGACCCCTCCGGGATCGATCCCCCCGTGACCGGCGTCGAGGAACACGGTCTGATGGCGGTTGCCTTTGGTCGGGGCGAAGGCCTCGCACGCGCCGACCGAGAACGCTTGGGGGTCCAAATCCGTCCCCGAGGACGCGACGTGGGGGGCGGGCGCCGACTGGGGGGTCGAGCGGTGATGGGCGACCACCACGATGAGTGCGATCACCAACGCCGATGCGCCGAGGGCCGCCCGACGGCGGCGTCGCCGCATCAGATCGCGCGATCCTGCCCCTCGCTTGGATTGCCTCGCCCGCCGACCGGCCGCTCCCCGGTCGACCGAGCGCCCCGCGGCCGGTCGCGGGGTCACTGGGCGCTGCGTCACTGGGTCATTGTTCCCCAGGGTGAGACCGGGTTGATGTCATGGGGCCGGTCGGTCCACACAGATGCACGGTACACTTCTCCCGGCGGGAGCCTTCGAGTGAGACGGAGGTGGCAGGGACCTGTTGTTCGTGCCGCGCAGCTCCGTGAAAGGCTCGTAGTGACGGTTCTAGCGACGTGACGGTTCCCGCGACGGTGCAGCCCAGGCTGGACGCTCCGCGATGTTTCTTCGTCGACACCGACGATGTCGGGCGAGCGTCGACCTGTGACCTGCCAGTGCGATGGCATGGCTCGGTCCACGCTGGGCTCGGGGGGACGCCTCATCGGGTGTTCGCCTGCAACACGCACGCCGCGGAGATAGACGACCGGCTTCCGGTGGTTCGGCGTCTGCAGCCCAATCAAGAGGTCGCACCGCACAACGGCTTCGTCCCTCGTCGCTGACGCATCCGATTGGGCCTCGACACCTCATCGCGTTGCGTTCGTGACCTCTACCGCTTGTGACGTTACGAGGCGCCTCAGCACGCCAACGCGCGGCGTATGGCACCGTGTCAACGCGGACGTATGGCGCCGTGTCACCGCGGGCGTTGGCACGGTGCACCCGGTGGCCATGGTGTACCTATCACGGTGTGCAAGTGCACCAGCGGCGGCGTGCAGCGCACCAGAGTGACGCGGTGTGCGCGGAGCCAAGGTGTACGCTCGACAGCACAGGAGACGCCTTCGCTTGGGTTGGACGGCCGCAGTGGTCAGTCAGTCGCCCCGTGCAGGCTCGACGGCTCTTCGTCTACGAGAGGAACGTCAGCCATGTCCTTGGCCGCTCAAGTGTCCGACGCCTGGGACCTCACGATACAGCCGCCCTGGCACACCCGTGCGGCCTGTGCGGGCATGGGGCCGTCCCTTTTCTATCCCTCAGCTGACGGTGGCCGGCGCCGAGTGGGGAGCGACGAAGACAATGCGGCCCGACGCCTCTGCGCGTCGTGTCCCGTCGCCGCCGAGTGCACGGTGGCCGGCATGACCGAGCAGTTCGGCATCTGGGGCGGTCTGTCGCCGGGGCGGCGCCCGCGCTGCGGGACTTGCCTCGTATCGCCTGAGTCGATCGCGCGCGCCGACGCCGACGCGCGCTCAACCGTGCGTCGGCGTCGTCAAGCCGCGCACACCAGCGGGTGCACGGATGCACTCCTGCGCGATGGCGACGCTCAAGCGAGTCGCGCCCATCTTCGCGGTCCGCGACCTGGCTGCCTCACTCGAACACTACAGACGACTGGGATTCACGACCCGCGAGTACGACAGAGGTGGGCACGGCTACGTCACTCGTGACGTCATCGAGATTCATCTCGGTGCCGTGCCCGACAACTCGAATGCGAGTCCGAGCTCGGCGTATCTCTGGGTCGAGGATGCCGACCTGTTGGCTCAGACTTGGAGCTCGGCCGGAGCCGACGTCAGGTTTCCCGAGGACACTGCGTGGGGACGGCACGAGGGTGTCCTCATCGACCTCGACGGCAACAGCATTCGATTCGGCTCGCCGGTCAAGGTCACAAGGACCGAGCGCTAGCGACCGTACCGCACAGAGCACGAGCCAGTTGGCCGATGGACCCGCGGCCGGCGGTCGCGTCTCACTCGGTATCGATCTCGAGCAGTTCGAGAATCGCTCGTTGTTCGGCCCGGGCTTCTGCAGAAACCGTGCCCCCGCGGCCAGTGGTCCAGTGAGCGAGGTCGGCGGCGGTCGAGCCGTGGTTGTTTTGGAGGCGAGGATTGCCTCCGACGCGCAGGAGAGCGGCCACGGCGGCCGAACATCGGTTTCGAACCACGCGACGCAGCGGTGTCACACCGCCAGCAGCGGCTGCGTTCGGATCGGCGCCCGCCTCGACGAGGTACACGATGACGTCCCGCTGGCGTGACGGGTTCCAGCACCCCGAGCCGGGTACGCCGATCGTCGCCGCGTAGAGCGGTTGGGCGCCCCGCCGGTTTCTCGCCCGCACGTCGGCGCCGCGGGTGATGAGGTCTCGTACCATCTGGGAGTCGTAACTGAAACCCGCTGCGTGCAAGGCGGTGTCACCCTCGTAGATCTGGGCGAGACGTTCGGTCAAAAAGAACTCGTCGCGTCGCGCCAGCCCGGTCGCCACCAATGACGCCATCGCGTCAAGAAGCTCCACGGCCACCTTGTGCTCACGGTTTGCGCTCGCTACCAGCAACGGCCTCAGGTCCATGGTGCCCGCCGCGACGCTTCCTTCCTTGGGACCCGATGACCCCGCGTGCCAAACTACGCAGGCCGAAGACCTGGCCATTGGGCGGTTTGCGGCAGGCTGGGAGGGGTAGGTCACCGCCGTGAACCCGCTGGGCGCCGCCATGACGCATGATGGCAGGATGCCGCTCGATCGTGCTCGCCCGGTGGAATCGGTGGCGATCAGCGCTCTTTCGGGCGACGGCAAGGTCGAGCGGTTCGACGACGTGGTGGGTGAAGAGCCCCTGGAGATCAGGATGGGCCGCCCCGGTCAGCCCGCCGAGCCGGTGGCGGTGACGATGCGCACCCCGGGCAACGACTTCGAGCTGGCTGTCGGGTTCCTCCTCGCCGAGGGGTTGCTCGGGGACCAGTGCGAGGTGAGCACCATCCGCTACTGCGACCTGCCCGATGGCGATCCCCAGCGCTACAACGTGGTGTCGGTCACCAGCACCGGTACGTTCGACCTGGACGAGCGGCGTCGGAGCTCGGCCGTCACCGCCAGCTGTGGAATCTGCGGCACTGCCACCCTCGATCAGCTCTACCAACGCTGCGACAGGGTTCCCGAGGGGGTGGCGATCGAGGCGAGCCGGCTTCTGGCGTTGCCCGATCGGCTCCGCAAGGACCAGCGGATCTTCGCCCGCACCGGTGGCCTGCACGGCGCCGGCCTCTACGCCAGTGACGGGAGGATGCTGGCGGTCCGCGAAGACGTAGGACGTCACAACGCGGTGGACAAGTTGGTCGGTTGGGCCGCCTTACAACGCCGCCTCCCGCTGGCCAACGCGATCCTGGTGGTCTCGGGCCGAGTGAGCTTCGAGATCGTCCAGAAGGCTGCGATCGCCGGTGTCCCCATCCTGGTGGCCGTTTCCGCTCCCTCCAGCCTGGCGGTGCATACCGCGCGCTCGCTCGGCATGACGCTCGTCGCCTTCGTGCGCGGCGGGCGCGCCAACATCTACGCAGGCGCGCAGCGGGTGCTGGCCGCCGACCCATCCGATGGCACCGACTGACCGTCAACCATCGGTGGCGCCCCGCACACCGACCCGATCGTGTCGCCGCCGGTAGTTGGGCGGAGTCGGGCAGGGGTAAGCATGGCGCAAAGGAGGATCATGGATTTGCGCAGGACGTTGCAATCGTGGCCGGTCCGACAGCTGAGCGGCCCCGACGCGTTCGGGCGCGGTGCGGCAGTGCAGTCGCAGAGGAGCGCTGCGCTCGAGGCTCGGATCGCCACCGCGGATCGGGAGCGCGCCTCAGCGGGGACCTCGGTCGATCCGAAAACCCCTCGGCCCACCAGCCGATCGAGCCGAGGCGCCGCGCACGAACGGCGCTCGGCGACGTAAAGGTGGGCGGGGGGGCGAGCGCAAGATGGTGCCCGACGCCGAGTTCACCTTCTACTACGGACGACCGGTGGTCAAGGCCGCGCCGTGGTCCACCGACATCCCCGTCTACCTCTTCTTGGGCGGGCTTGCCGGTGCATCGTCGCTGGTGGCCGCCGGCGCGGCCCTCACCGATCGACCGAGCCTGCGACGCACCGAACGCGTCGGTGCGTTGGTGGCGATCAGCGCGGGCATGGTGGCGCTCGTCCACGACCTGGGGCGCCCGGCACGCTTCGCCAACATGCTGCGGGTGGCCAAGCCGACCTCGCCCATGTCGATGGGCACCTGGATCCTCAGCGTGTACGGCCTGGCCGCCGGCGTAGCGGGGCTAGGGGAGCTGGTTCGTTGGTTGGTGCCGGCGCGACGGGCGAAGGGCGCCGTGGGGTTACTCGAGTGGGCGGCGGGGCCGGCGGGGGCGGCCGCTGGATTGCTCGGGGTGCTGGTTGCCACCTACGCCGCGGTGTTGCTGTCCGACACGGCAACGCCCTCGTGGCACGAGGGTCGACGGGAGATGCCCTTTGTCTTTGCCGGGTCGGCCGCGGCAGCGGCCGGCGGCCTCGGATTGCTCGGGGCGCCACTTGCGGAGTCGGGCCCGGCTCGCCGCATGGCGACGGTCGGTGCGCTGACCGAGGTGCTCATGACCCGACGCATGGAGCACTCGATGGGCATCACCGCCGAGCCGCTGCACACCGGGCTCGCGGGGCAGTTCTCGACCGCCAGCAAGGCCTGCGCCGTCCTCGGAGTAAGTGTTGGCGCGTTGTCGACACGCCGGCGCGCGCTCTCTGGGGTCTCGGGGGTCTTACTGCTCGCCGGTTCGCTCTGCACCCGTCTCGCGATCTTCGAAGCGGGGCAGGCGTCCGCCCGTGACCCGCGCTACACCGTGGTTCCCCAGCGCCAGCGCCTCACCGACGCGTCGCGCGTGGCACAGGACTGAGGGCCCAACCGGCCGCGCTGGCCGGAGCGTGCATGCTTGCGTGCACCCCGAGTTACTCGGCGCGGAGCAGCACCGTCGAGGTGCGAGCCGCGGCACGCCCGGGCAGTGTGGCAACCAGGTTGGCGAAGATGAGCGCGCCCAGCGCGACAAGAGCCATCAACGCGATCGGCACCGTGGGATCGGGCACCGCATCGAGATTGCGGGCGAATTGGGTCCACAGCACGCGCCCGACGACGACTCCGTCGCCTGCCATGCCAGAGCGGCCCGCAATTGCCGGGGCGTGAAGCCCAGTGCCTTCAACAGGGCCAGGTCCCGTCGACGCCGGCGCACCGAAGCGGCGAGTGTGAGCCCGAGCGCGACGACCGCCCCGGCGGCAAGGCCGACGGCGAGGATGACTGGGGTGGAGCCGATGCTGCGGTAATTGACGATCTGAGCCGGGCGTTGCACGCCGATCACGCCGACGCTGTTGCCGACCGTGTTGGGGTCGTGCGCGAAGACCTCGTCGGCGGCCGTGGCGATGCGTTGGAGGTTGGCCCGACCTGCGGCGAGGCCCACGCTGGGTCGTAGTCGCACGAAGACCAGCTCCGGACCGTCCAAGTTGGGGTCCGGTCCGGTGATGGCCCGTTGGAATGCCTCGGGCAGCACGCCGTCGGGAAGCAGTGCACCGGTGCCCATCGAGGTGTGGTCCGAGACGAAGCTGCTGTACCCGACAGCGGGGAACGTGGGCGATCCGACGATGCGCAAACGAGTCGGCGGGATGTAGAGCGGGGCGTCGTCCGGAGCGCCATAGCTCACCGACACTGAGGCGCCGACATGCTTGTGGAGGGCAGCCAAGGTCGCTGCCCCGAGCACGATCTGGTTGTTCGCCTCGAGCCCGTGTCCCGACAGGATCGGTGGAGAGACGGCGGTGTTGGCCCGGGCGATGAGGACCGGGACGGTCTGGCCGTCGATGCCCACGTTGGTATAGGTCACCCCGGTCACCCCGGCCACGTCGGGGTCGTGAGCGAGCCGGGTCATGGTCTTCGGGGGGACGTCGTTGGTCGGATTGAGCGCGTAGGTCCAGTTCCACCCCTAAAGCGGGGGATTGGAGACCAAGGTGTGCAGGCTGCTGGCGAAGGTGAGCGTGGCCACCACCGTCACGACGGCGAGGACGCCGCCCAATAGCGCCGAGCGCACCGGCACGGCGGAGCGACCCTGCCCCCGCTCGAGGGCGAAGCGCATGCCCACCACGCCGGCCACCGGAACGCCCGCCGCCTCGGCCCGGCGCACCACACGCGAGCCCCCGTCGACCGTCCGGCGGTTGAACGGCACCCGATGCGGCGCCCCCCGATAGCAGAGCACGACAGTGGCGACGCCGAGCACCCCGACGAGCACCACCAGCCCGACGCCGACGACGGTCCAGTCCACGTCGACCCCGCGTCCGGGGTACACGGCGCGGACCGGGCCGAGCGGGGACAGCGGGGACAGGGCGACGGCCACACCGCACGCGGCGAGCGAGCCGAGGACCACAGCTCCGACCATGGCGATCAGCCCGTCCCCGGCGACGGCCATCGGGCCGGCCCCGAGGCTCCGCAGCACCTGGCGATCCTCGTTGCCGGCGGCGAGCTGGCGGGAGATGGCCTGGATCCCAAGGACGAGGCACACCAGGGCGGCGATCGCCCCGAAGCCGCCCAGCGCGAGCGACTCGGGCTTGATGGCCAGCTCGACCTCATTCACGATGCGCGAGGTGACGTGGAAGTTGTAGGTCGAGCCCGGCGGAACGAGTTCGACGATCTTGCGCTCCACCGAGGCGACGCTGGGCCCACCCGGGTCGAGCTGGATGCCGTAGAGGATCGGCGCGTCCTCGCTCGGCGAGATGGCGATTGCCCGATCGAGGAGGGCGGGACTCACGTCGACAAAGCCGTACGCCCGATCGATGTCGTCTTGGACCACTTGGTTGTTGAGGACAACAATGCCGGTCAACGTGGCCCGGATCGTGAGGCGCGGCCGGACCGCCGAAGTGCCGAAGCCCGCCAGTTCGCCCTGGGACCGGGTGTAGAAGCCCAGCGGCACGGACTGCCCGACGTGCACGCCGAGAATCCTCGCTGCGGGCGCGGTCATCACGATCTGATCGGCTCGCCGCGGATCGGCGAGATGGCCCTCGACCGCGGCGAGCCGGTCCTGGTCGAGGAACATGCCGTCGACGCTGCCAAGCACCGTCACGTCCCCGGTCGTGTCGAGCCTGGGGGAGCCGTTAGGGGCGAGCGGGACGATGGTCGGAGCGACGAGGTCACGGACGCTGCGACGCCGGGCAGGTGGGCGATCTTGGCCGTCAACGGAGCCACGGGACCGCCGGCGTTGGGCACGTACACCGAGACGGTCAGATCCGAGGGGTTGTGCTCGAGAGGAACGTCGGGTACGACAACTGGGTACGCCGACCGGCCGCGATCGAGGCCATGGCGACCCCGCCGGTCAGCCCGATCAGCACCACCACGCTCAGGTAGCCGCCCCAGCGACGACCGAACGTGCCCCGGAAGCGGTACCACCCAGCCCCGAGGCTGCGCCGGCTCACGCCGGTGCGCGGCGCAGCGTCATCGCCCGCGTGCTCAGCCACCAACGACGGTCCATGAACCTCCTCGTCCCTGAGGCAGTGTGTCGGTCCGCCACGCGTTGGGCGAGGGCGTCGCCCTGCCCGGCGGTGTCGTACTAGTACGACCCGGTCGGGCAGGGCGGTAGATCCGAACCGACGGCGTCGAGCCGGGCCGCGGGTCAGCCCAGACCGATGGCCTCGAGCTTGGGCTTGACCGGACCCCACACCTCTTCGAGCCACCGCACCGGTTCGGGGCCCGCTGACCTGGCCATGACCGTGTGCACGCCCACAGCGCCCAGCGCCTCGGCGGCTCGCACGATGGTGTCGGTATCGGCGTCGTCGGCGACCGGCAAGAAGGCGGTGACCTCGATGGTGGAAGGGTCACGGCCCACGTTGTCGCAGTGTCGGCGCAGGACGTCGAGCTTGTGAGCGACGACACTCGCATCACCAAAGATGTTGCAAGCGTCGGCATAGGTGGCGACGAGGCGCAGCGTCTTGCGCTCACCGCTGCCCCCGATCATGATCCGGGGCCGGGGAGAGCTGAGCGGGGCCGGCGAGCACAAGGTCTCCGCCAGCTGGTAGTGGACGCCCGAATAGGGGCCGTTGTCGTCGCTCCACATCTGCAAGCAGATCTGGAGCGCCTCCTCCAGACGTTCGAACCGCTCGGCAATCGGCGGGAACGGGACCCCCAGTCCGAGGTGCTCGCGCTCGTACCACGCAGCACCAAGTCCCAGCTCGGCCCGGCCACCCGACAGCACGTCGAGGGTGGTGATCGTCTTGGCCAGCAGACCGGGGTGGCGATAGGTCACGCCACCGACAAGCAGGCGCAACCGCAAGCGCTGGGTCTTTGCGGCGACGAATCCGAGCGTCGTGTACCCCTCCAGCATCGGCTCCTGGGCTGGCCACATCGCTTCCATCTGGAACCAGTGGTCCATGACCGAGAGGGTCCGCACACCGACCGCCTCGGCGGTCTCGGCCAGGGCGGTCAGCGTGGTGCCGATCGACGCAGGACCATCGGGCCAGGTGAACCGGGGCACATGCAGATCCAGTTCCATCTCGTTCTCCTTGCTTGCCTCTGAGCTTGCTTGCCTCTGAGCTTGCTTGCCTCTGAGCTTGCTCGCCAATGCGCTGGTTGCTTTGCTGTCGATCCTCCCGACCTTGGCCTCGCTCGAGCCACGCGGTGGCGCCCAACGGCATGGCCGGCACCAACGGCGCTGGTGGGTCGTGCCGGCCGGCCGCCCGAGGAGTAATTTTCGCCCGATGAACGACCAACTCGGCGGCGCGCCGGCGTCCCAACCTCCACGGCTGCTCGTCTCGACCATGAACGACGTACCGGGCTACCGGGTCGCTCGTGTCTTTGGCGAGGTGATGGGACTCACGGTGCGGAGCCGGAACATCGGTTCGCAGATTGGTGCGCAGTTCAAGTCTCTTGCGGGGGGCGAGCTGAAGGGCATGACCAAGAACCTGGTGGCCTCTCGCCACGAGGTGATCAACCGGATGCTCGACGAGGCGCGGGCCTACGGTGCCAACGCGGTGCTCGCCATGCGCTTCGACACCTCGGAGATGGGCGGGAACTGGACCGAGCTCTGCGCCTACGGCACCGCCGTCACGGTGGTCCCCGCGTAGCGCGCTCGACCACTACATCCTCGGACAGCGAGGGTTCGGCTCCTCGGGATTAGGGTTCGAGGACGATCTTGCCCAGGGTGTGACGCTGCTCGAGCTCGGTGAAGGCGTCGCGCACCTCGGTCAGCGGATAGGTCTTGGCGATGGGGATCTCGAGGCGGCCCTCGGCGATCAGTCCGGCCAGCTCGCCCAGCACCTCGGCGGTCGGCCGCCGCCGCGCTCCCGTCGGTCTTGGCCCCGTACTGGGCGGCAGCCGCCCGGTCGATGATGGTGTCGATGCGGTCGGGGGCGACGCCCAACCCGATGGCCATCTCGACGTACCCGCCGCCGAAGGTGTCGATGAAGGCGTCGACCTGCCCGTTGCTCGGCGTCCCTGATGCGCTCGGCCACTCCGTCGCCGTAGAGCACCGGGATGACCCCGTGGCTTCGCCAGCCAGGGGTGGTGGGTCTGTCGCTGGCCAGGCCGATCACGGTGGCGCCCGGCATCGACCGCCAACTGCACGGCCAGCGAACCGACGCCACCGGCTGCTCCCGACACGACCACGGTGTCGCCGGCGACCAGGTTCACGGCCCGCACGGCGGCGTAGGCGGTCGTCCCCGCCACGAACAAGGAGCCCGCCACGTCCCAAGGCACGTTGCTCGGGCGGGCCACCAGGTTGCCGACCTCGGCCACCACCAGCTCGGCGTGGCTGGCTCGGGTGTCGACATAGCCCAGGACCTCGTCGCCCACGGCGAACCGGTCGACCCCGGGCCCCAGCTCCTCGACCACGCCGGCCAGGTCGCTGCCTTCTCCCGAGGGGAAGGTGGCCGGCCACATGGCGTGGAGCAGCCCCTTGCGGATGGAGGCCTCGCCGGGATTGATGCCGGCGGCCACCACCTTGACCAGGACCTGGCCCGTCCCGGGAACCGGGCGGGCTACCTCCACGACCTTAAGGACGTCGACGTCGCCGTACTCGTCGAATCGCACCGCCAGCGGCATGGGTGCCTCCTCTCTGCGGTGACCTCTGGGCAACCGCGACCCGACCCGGATCATTCCGTACCTGCGTCTTGCTCGGTCCCGAGCACGATCGGATCGACTTCGGGTGGCGCAACCTTTGCGGCGGCGGGGGGGCTGAACGTCGGATGTGGCGTCGCCCGGAGTCGTGTCGAGGGCGGGCTGCCTGGTGGCAACTTCGAACGACGGTGGGCCAAAGCCCGAGGAACGATCCGGGTTATCAACGCCTGTGGATCGAGCAGGCTACTGAATTCGCTGCAGCTGTTCCCCGGCCGCCGTCACGGCCGTTCCCCCAAACCGGCCGCCGTCGCTTGGCCAGTTGCCATCGTCTAGTTGTTATCGTCGTCCCACGCCTCGTTGCGCGCCGCAACGCGCTCGCGCCAGTGCTCGGCGTCCTCATGCGTCGGGTATGGACCCATTCGGTCCATCTGATGACACTCGTCGGCAGTCTCGACCTTCTTGTGCTTGAAGCAGTAGTACCACTGGCCGGTCGCGTCGCCGAGGGGTGGGGAGTGGTCGGTCATGGCTTCAACTTAGAGCTGGCCGCGCTCGGCTCACACCGCCACTCGGGCCGTTCGCTCCGGGAACACTCGGGACACAGGCCGCGGAGGGTGGTGTCGACGCCCGCCACGTCAAACCCGTGTCGTTGGTCCGGCGGCAGCGTGAGGTTCGGCTCACCGTTGGGCATCACATCGCGCAGCGCGCCGCAACGGGTGCAAAGCAGATGCTGGTGGGGGACCGCGACGTTGGGGTCGTAGCGCTCGGGACCGTTGCCGACGGCGATCTCGAGCACCTCGCCCATGTCCACCAGCTCATTGAGCGTGTTGTAGACGGTGGCAAGGCTGATCTCGGGGAGGACCCTCTGCGACGCGGCGTGGATGGCCTCGGCCCTCAGGTGGACGTGCTCACCAGCCAGCACTCGGCGACGACTTGGCGCTGGGCGGTCAGTCGCCACCCTCGTTCTCGCAACTGTTCGGCGAGCTCGCTGATCGCTCTCTCCTTCTACCGGGCCGACCCGCGGATCTGTCGCTCCTGCGGTCGCAGATTCTAGCCGGGAACGACTTTAAAACGAATAGTTCTTATTCTTGATCCATTTTAAAATTGCTATTACCCTAAGACCATGACCGAGCACACCAACGCCGAGCACCTCCAGCCGTCCATTACTACCGACGACGCGGGGCATCGGCGCGCCGAGCGACGAATTCTCGCTGTCGGCCGGCGCCGAGGGTCCACTGCTTGCTGCAGGACCACTACCTGATCCAAAAGATGGCCCACTTCAACCGCGAACGGGTCCCCGAGCACGTGGTCCACGCCAAGGGTCATGGTGCCTTCGGGTTCTTCGAGGCGACCGAGGACGTCAGCCAGTGGTGCAAGGCCGACTTCTTGAAGAAGGGCACGCGCACGCCGATGCTCGCCCGGTTCTCCACCGTCGCAGGCGAGCAGGGTTTTCCCGACACCGTTCGTGATCCCCGGGGCTTCGCGCTGAAGTTCTACACCCAAGAGGGGAACTACGACCTCGTCGGCAACAACACCCCGGTGTTCTTCATCCGGGACCCCTCCAAGTTCTCCGACTTCATCCACTCCCAGAAGCGCCGAGCTGACACCGGCCGCACGGACCACAACGGACAGTGGGACTTCTGGACGCTGTCGCCCGAAAGCGCCCACCAGGTGACCATCCTCATGTCCGACCGCGGCACGCCGCGCACCCTGCGGAACATGAACGGTTACGGCTCGCACACCTTCATGTGGGTCAATGCCGGCGGTGAGCGGTTCTGGGTCAAGTACCACTTCAAGACCGAGCAGGGCGTCAGAGAACTTCACCGACGCCGAGGCCAAAGCCATGACCGCCGAGGACCCCGACTTCCATCGGGCGGATCTCTGGGAGGCCATCGCGCGGGGGGACCATCCGCTCTGGCGGCTCGAGATGCAGATCATGGCGTTCGAGGAAGCAGCCGACTACCGTTTCAATCCCTTCGACCTGACCAAGGTATGGCCCCACTCGGATTACCCAATGATCCCCATCGGCCGAATGGTCCTCGACCGCAACCCTGACAACTACTTCGCCCAAGTCGAGCAGGCGGCATTCGAGCCCTCCAAATTGTGCCGGGCATCGCCCCGAGCCCCGACAAGATGCTTCAAGGCCGACTCTTCAGCTATCCCGACACCCACCGCTACCGGATCGGGCCCAACTATCTCCAGCTGCCGGTCAACCAACCCCTCGTGCCGGTGCACAGCTACAACCAGGATGGCCCGATGAACTTCCGACCCGGCGGCGACCCGGTCTACGCGCCCAACAGCTACGGTGGCCCGCAGGCCGACCCGGCCCGCTACGCGGATCCGGCCTACGCGCTCACCGGCGAGATCGTCCGGTCCGCTTACCGCGCGCACCGTGACGACACCGACTTCGTGCAGCCCGGTGCTCTCGTCCGAGAGGTGATGTCCGAGACCGACCGCCAGCACCTCGTGACCAACATCGTCACTCACGCCGGCCACGGCCCGGGGCTCGAGCCCGACGTGGCGGCGCGCGTTGGTGAGTACTGGCGCCAGGTCGATCCCGACCTCGGCGCGAATGTGGCCAAGGCATTGGGAACCGGCGGCTGAGGCCTAGGCACCGCCCGTAGGCCGCCTGAGAGGTTGCGGATCTCCCGCACGTCGCCGCAAACGGCCGGACTCACCTCAAGCTCGTTGGTGTCTCACAGCGGGATCCGACCGTGACCCGTCGGAAGGCGAGCAAGCCTCTAGGTCGCCCCGACTCCCGCCGATGACGTGGTTGCCGGCGCCGCCGTCGAAGACGAGCCCGAGACGATCGGGACGGTGAGAGGCTGGACAGGGTTGGCGTAGAGGTAGTTGAAGATGTTCATGGCCGCCGGGGCGGCCGCCTGGGCGCCGTACCCACCTTGGCCGACAACGACCGCGACCACGTACTCGGGCTGCCCCGGCGCGGCGTTCGTCGGCCCGAACCCGACGAACCAGGCGTTGGGTTCGCCGGTGGTCACGTCGGCCGTGCCGGTCTTGCCGGCCAACGGGAACTCGGCGTCGGTGAAGTGGGCGTACTGCTGGAACGTCGAGTACACGGTGCCCCCCGGGTTGCCGATGACTCCCTCGAGACCCTGCAGGATCGGTTGGCGCACCGACGTGGGCAGGCTGACCGTGCCAGTAACCTTGGGGGCGAACTGCTTGACCAGCTTGCCGGTCGGGCTCACGATGTCCGCCGCCACCTCGGGCGCGTAGCGGGTCCCGCCGTTGGCGAACGTGGCGTACACGTCGGCCTCCTCGATGGGCGTCACCACGGTCCCACCCTGTCCGAACGCCATTTCGACGTTGTCGCCCACGTACCAGTTGGTGTTCGGGTAGCCAGCAGGGTCCTCCTTGTGGAGCTGCTGGCGTTCGGCCTGGCTGTCGATCTGGCCGAGTGACTCGCCGGGCAAATCGATGCCAGTCAGAATCTCCGAGCCCGTACACGTGCGCCACGTCTTGGATCGGCGACGGCCCGTACTGCGCCTGGTCTTTGTAGAAGAGGTACCCGAGATTGTAGAAGTAGTAGTCGTCGGATTCGGCGAGCGCTTGGGGCAAGTCGATCTGCCCGGCATCGCTGGCCTCGTCGTCGTGGAAGCTGCACCCCGCGCCTGCGCCGCTGCATCCGGGCACGGTGAAGGTGCCGGTGTCGTCGACGGTGGTCGACGGACCGATGATGCCTGATTGCAGTGCGGCCGTCGCCGTGGCCAGCTTGAAGGTCGACCCTGGCGTGTAGAGACCCTCGATGGCCTCGTTGTCGAGCGGGCAGCTTTGCGCATTATTGGTGCACTGCGAAGTCGAGCGCGTCATAGTTGGCAGTGGAGATCCCCCCGATCCAGTCGCTCAGGTTGTAGGTCGGGTATGAGGCCATGGCGAGTACCGCCCCGGTACGGGCGTTCATGACCACCGCCGCCCCATCGGTGGCCGACGGGTACTTGCCGGTCGACGTGTCGACCGTGTGCCGATCGTTGGTGATGTCGCTCTGCAGTGCGCTTTGCGTGGCCTCTTGGAGCCCGAGGTCGAGGTTGGTCACAAGGGTGTCCCCCTCGACGGGGCCCGTCTGGCTCGTCGTACCCACCACCTGGCCCGCGGCGTCAACCGACAGCACCTTCTTGCCGGGCGTGCCCCGCAGGTACGACTCGTACTCGTTCTCCAGGCCGGTCTGGCCGTACTGACTGGCCTCGGTGTAGCCGCCGTCAGGGTGGGCGCGCAGCTCGGCCGCCGAAATGGGGCTCACGTAGCCCAATACCTGGCTGGCCACGTCGGCATCGCTGGTCGGGTTCTGCGGATAGGAGCGATCGCTGATCAGCTGCACGCTGACGCCGGGGAACTCCTCGGGGTGTGCGTCGAGGTACTGGACCGTCGACATCGACGGGTCGAGCACCACGGGTACCGGCTCGTAGGGGCTGTACTGCGAGTCGTCGAGCGCCTGCTCTACCTGAGCAGGGGTCTGTCCCACCAGCGCGGCTACCGCCCCGATGACCGCGGGGTGCTGCCTCGCCTCCATGCGGGAGAGCACGATCTGGAGCTCGCCGGCGTCGGCAGCCAACTCGGTCCCGTCGCGGTCGACGATCGGCCCTCGCGGCGCGGGGATCGACACCACGCGCGATGCGTTCGCGCTCGCCGCCGCCGCGTAGCTGGAATGGTCGATGAGCTGCAAGGTCCACAGGCGCAAGACGAGCACGCTGAAGAGCGCGACGACGATCAGGGCGACGACATGCAGGCGCAGGAAGGGACGCGCCGTCTGGTTGTCGGGCAGACCCACCAGCGCATTGAGGGTGATCCGACGGCGCGGACGGATCCTCAGCCGACGCACCCGCCTCACCGGCACCGGGTGTGGGCCGCGGCACCCCGCACGTCACGCACCACGGCCACCCCTCCAGCATGACCGGCGGGTGCGACTCTGCGCGCGGCCAAGCGTGTGGCCGACCCCGGGTTCGTCGTGTAAACCTGCTCCATGGTGTGGACTGGGCGCTTCTCATGACGCGCGGAGGAACGACGCTGCGTCGGCTGCGTATACCGGCGTCGTTTGCGGCTGTCGTCACCTCGATCGTCGTGCTGGTCATGGCGTCCTCGCAGACCACGGCTGGGGGCGGCGGGCGTCGCCTTGTGACCGACGTGGTTCACTCCGCCACAACGTCCCCAGCGGGCGTGCCGATCGATCCGGGAGATTTCACAGCGGGGGCCTGCGTGGCATTCGCTCCGACGAGCGCCAACCGCGACGAGACGGTCTTTCTTGACGCCGGACATGGGGGCGTCGACCCTGGTGGCGTCGGCGTCACCCAGGCCGGCCAACCAATCTACGAGTCCGATGTCAATCTCCCCATCGAGCTCGATACCATGGCCTTGCTCCGATCCGACGGCTATCGGGTGGTGGTTTCGCGGACACAAGACTCGAGCGTTGTTCGCTTGAGTCCCGAGGACATGTCCGACGGCGTGCTCTCGATCCAAGGCGCGTATGACGACGTCGTGGCCAGAGATGTCTGCGCGAACCTGGCCAAGGCGACCGTGTTGATCGGCATCTACATGGACAGCGGCACCAGCCCCGACAACGCGGGAAGTGTCACCCTCTACGACGCGGACCGCCCGTTCTCCAGCGCCAACGTCGCGTTGGCCACGCTCCTCGAGAACGACGTGACGTCGGCGATGAATACCCAAGGTTGGGACATCCCCGATGACGGTGTCCTCCCCGACGCCGGCTTCGGTTCGCTGGTGGGCGATCCGGCTGACGGCGGGCTTGCCGCACAGTCCGCCGCCTACGACCACCTGCTCCTGATCGGTCCGGCCGCCGCCGGCTACTTCTCGTCCCCGAGCACCATGCCGGGCGCGGTGATCGAGCCGCTGTACCTCACCGATCCGTTCGAGGGATCGCTCGCGGCCAGCCCCACGAACCAGGAGGTGATTGCCCAAGGGATCGCCCAGGGCGTCGAACAGTTCCTCGGCGAACTGTGGAGCACGTCGACGTCGCTGACCTTGGCGCCCCCGGCGTGACGAGGAACTCCTTGGGTCGCGACCCCAGTAGCTTCATTCCCATCAGGTACCCTGTCGAGTGATGGCGTTGGGCCACACCGCCAACGACGATGGGTGACGACGACACTGGTCGCCTGATCGACGAGCTCCGGAGCGACAAGGCGCGACTCCAGGGCGACCTCGAGGTGCTGTTGGCACAGCTCGCCTCGCTCCAAGCCGGCCACGAACAACTGCGAGTCGAGCTCGAGGCGGCAAAGGTAGAGGCTGCCCTGGCCACAGCCGAGGTTGGGCACGTGCAGCGCCAGTCAGCCCTCATAAAGACGCACAATGAGCGCCTCGAAGAGCAGCTGGCCGAGGCCTATCGTCTGTGTCGACAGGCAGAGCACGAGCGCGCTGCGGTCATCTCACACCTCGGAAGGCGCGCCCAACGCGCGTTGTCCGATGACACAAACATCGACCGCACCGTGACCTGAAGGCGCAGTAGCCCGCCTGGGCTGGCCGTGCGTCGCGTGCTGGCACCTCGTCAGTTCGCGCGAGCCCTCAGCGAACTCTCAGCTATTTGGCCCAGCCAAGCTATCCAGCAGTTCTTTGGGCAGCTTCTCAGTTGGAGAACTCTTACCCAGCTCATACCCGCGGCTGCGTGAGTTCTTATCGCTGGGGTCTTTACTCGTTGAGAACGAGGACAACCGCGACTAGGGGAGACACCATGAGCGGGATCGACGGACCGATGATGCCCATCGCAGGCGATGAAGGACCAAACGACCGCGTCACCAGCGACGCGCCGGTCAATCCAACCAGCGACGCGCCGGTCAATCCGACCAGCGAAGCTCCTGAGGCCCAGCACCGTGCTGCTGCGTCGTTTGGACCTGACGCACCTGGCTCGTACGCATTCGGCCCTGGCGCGCTCGGGACTGACCAATGGGGACTGGGTACCGCTTGGGCGCCCCCGCGCGGCGAGCTCCCGGCCCCACAAGGGTGCAGGGGGCAAGGTGCTGCTCGGGGTGGCGGTGGCTCTTGGCACCCTCGGTGGTGTGGGCATCGGCTATGGGGTCTTTCGCTCGTCGCCCGGCATTGCTCCAGAGTCGTTCCACGGCGCATCGAATTCGGGGTCCGAAGGCGCATCGGGCGGTGGCAGCGTGCCGAGCGGATCAGGTTTCGGAGGGACGTCAGGGCTGGGCGGTCTTCCCTCGGGATCGGGTGCCAACGGCGCGATCGGAGGGGCGACATCGGGCTCGGGATCGGCGAACACCTCGAGCGCTGCCAGCGCGGTCGACCCCGGACTGGTCGACATCAACATCACGCTCAGCTACGAGAACGAGAAGGCCGAGGGGACGGGCATGGTGCTCACCTCGAACGGGGAGGTCTTGACCAACAACCACGTCATCGACGGAGCCACGAGCATCAGCGTCACCGACATCGGCAACGGAAAGACCTACAACGCCAACGTGGTGGGCTATGACCGCACCAGTGACGTGGCCGTGCTCCAACTCCAGGGCGCGTCGGGTCTGCGTACCGTGTCGATCGGCAACTCCTCCAGTGTGGCCGTGGGCGACGCCGTCGTGGGCATCGGCAATGCCGGGGGCACCGGCGGTACTCCGAGCGCGGTCAGCGGGTCGATCACCGCACTGAACCAGACGATCACCGCCAGCGACGAGGGCAGCGGGACCAGCGAGCAGCTGTCGGGCCTGTTCGAGACCAACGCCGACATCCAGCCAGGGGACTCGGGTGGTTCGTTGGTCAACGCCGCCGATCAGGTGATCGGGATGGACACGGCCGGATCAGACAGCTCGTCCTACGAGGGCACCGACACCCAGGCCTACGCCATTCCCATCAACGAGGCGATCTCGATCGCCAAGCAGATCGAGTCGGGCAACGGGTCCCAGACGGTGCACATCGGGGCCACGGGCATGCTCGGCGTCGAGGTGGAGTCCTCGGCCAGCCAGACCGGGGTCGGTGAGGGATTCGGGTTCGGTGACCAGGGCGGCTCGAGCCAGACCGGAGCGACCATCGCCAACGTGATCTCGGGATCGTCGGCGGCCAACGCAGGACTGGCGGCCGGTGACACGATTACGGCCATCGGGAGCACCTCGGTGGACTCCTCGAACGCTCTTGCCTCGGCGATGACCCTCTACCACCCCGGCGACAAGGTGCAGGTCCAGTTTGTCGACCAGTCGGGCCAAACGAGCTCCGCCAGTGTCACCCTGGCCTCGGGCCCGCCCCTTTGATCTCGAGCGCCCTTTGATCTCGAGCGCCCTTTGCGGTCGACCAAGACTGACCGGTCCAGTTTGGACCGGTCAGTCTTGGTCTTCGAGCTGGTAGAGCTCCACGGTGAAGGCCGTGGACTCGTGGGCACCCGAAAAGGTGGTGGGGGCGACGACGGTGGCCATCTCCCATTCCCATCCGTCGTCGCCGCCCTTTTCGCCCAGGATGGCGATCCCCGGTTGCCCGGTTGCCGGTCCCGAGCTGGTGACGTGCCAACCCAGACCATGCATCTCCGTGTTGTAGAAGGTGATGACCGACTGCTCACTCGTAGGGACGCTCAGGCGGAGCGTCCGATCGAACTGCGAGGCGCCTTGGTCGATATTGATCGAGCCGACGACGCGGGCCTGCTCGGGGATGGTGACGGCGTTGACGATGTTGGCCGGTGGCTCGCCAGGCTCGGCGATCCGCTTGATGGCGCCGGCGGCGGGAATCGCCAAAAGGCTGGTGCCCTGCACTCGCTGCGGTGCGGCGGGCAGGGGTTTGGTGTTGTGCGCGCCACCGTCGGTGATGGCAGAGCCCACGCCGAAGACGAGCACCAGCCCCAGGGCGATTGCGCCGACGAGCAGGGCTGGGCGCAGCCCGGGCGACTGGCGGACTGGTGGCAGCGGCGTCGGCTCGTCCTCGACCGACGTGGTCAGCGGGGTCCGGGCCATCGGGTCACAGCCTAAGACCCGGTGCTCGGCCAGGTTGGGTCGGCGTCCCGACTGGGCGGCGACCAGGCCCGAGGCCAGTTCGGACCTTGGATCAGGTGAGGTTGGAGACCGGTGCCGTCGGTACGCTGCCGGGCGCACACGATCGGGGATCCCAGGGTGCGAGGGTGGGGTTCGACGCCGAGGGAGCAGCGATCCCTCCCGCACTGGTCGACGTGGATGGCGTCGTGGCGGTGCCGGAGGGTACCGACGGAGCGTTCACCGCGAACTGGGTGCCGGTGACCACCGTCACCTGGGCGCCGTCGGTGACGTCACTCGGGTCGTAGGCCATCACGACCGAGCCGGTCATCGCCCGGAGCACCCGCTGGGCTGCGGCCTGTGTGGCCGCGTTGTGCGAGCCGTAGTACACGACGGTCTCGGCCACGTCGCCAGTGGGCGTCGCGTCGCCGACGCCGACGGTGTGGAAGCCCAGGGCGCCCAATGCGCTCGCCGTGTCCGCAGCTTGGGAGCTGGCGCCGGTGCCGTTCTCGACCGACACGGTCACCGACGATGGGGCGGGCAACGCCTGGCCGGTCATGGAGTCCACGTTTGCTCCGATACCGAGCACCTGTTCGATCACGGCCTGATCTTGGGACTGGGCCGGAAACTCGACGTCGCCATAGTTCGCGCCCTGGTAGAGCAAGCTGCCGCCGGCACCCGCCGGATCGGTCACCACGGCCACCGGCAGGGTGAGCTGTGGTACCGCGTTGATGGCGATGGAGTGGAAGTCGAGCACGAGCCTGACCATGTCGTTGACCGACCACGACGCGTCGAAGGTGAGGTCAGCCTTCAGGGAACCGATCAGGTTCAGGTCGGTGACCGGGTTCGCCAATCCCTTCTTCGCCACCGCGGTCGCCAGTACCCGGAGGAACTCGTGGTCACGGTTGATCCGGGCCAGATCGCTCTGCGCCTCTTGGGGCCAGTCCTCGGCGTCGGACGTCGTCGTGCCTGGTGCGTCGTACTGGAGGTGCCGGGCGCGCACCACCTCGAGGGCCTGGGTGCCATTCAGGTGAACACAGGTAGCCGCCTGGACGTTGAGGCCCGACTCGCGATCGAAGACCGACATCGGAAACGCCATGTTGATCCCGCCGAGGGCATCGACAATGTTGGCGAACTGGTCGAAGTTGAGGGACACCGCGTGTTGGATGGGAATACCGAAGTCGTCCTCGATCGCCGTCACCACCTGGGTCATGCCCTCGGCCAACCCGGCGTCGATCTTGTTCGCCCCTTCAGCCCGGGCGTTAGGGACGAAGAGATCTCGGGGGATCGACAGCAGTGCTAAGCGGTGGTGCGCCGGGTCGGCGTGCAGGATCATGATGACGTCACTGTTCACGCCGTTCACGCCCTGTGAGCACAGGCCGTACGCGGGGTTCTGCACGCTGA
Organism: uncultured Acidimicrobiaceae bacterium; assembly: GCA_963794215.1. Taxonomy (GTDB): domain Bacteria; phylum Actinomycetota; class Acidimicrobiia; order Acidimicrobiales; family RAAP-2; genus DATKRB01. The sequence continues at coordinate 56,800 of CAWCCQ010000003.1, forward strand.
GCGCACAGCGCGACGTCGAGCCCACCATCAAGATGTTCTCCGTGCCCACCTCCTGGCCGGTGGTGAAGCTTGCGTTGAGCCCGTGCACCTCGATGCGCGTGAGGTCGTGGGTCACGTAGTAGGCGTATCCCGTGCCGCTCGCGATCACCACGAGGAGCACGGCCAGGCCGACGAGCGCGCCCCGGCGGACGCGTCGACGCCGACGGGGCACACCCGCACCGGACCGTCTCGCGGCTCCGCGGCTCGATTGGCGTATCTCGTCGCCGAGGGCAACAAGGCCCGCGTGGTCGACCGCCGACGCGTGGCGTGGCGTGGCGTGGCGGCCGACGCCCGACGCGACCTGGATCGGGCGTCGGGCCTCTCCACTCACAGCGGTCGAGCGTAACAATGGCCACCGCCCGGCCGAGGTCATGCGGCGCACCCGGCCCAGGGCGCGCGCCCATTCTTAGCCAACTTTTAGGCCCTCCATAACATGGGTTGCGCCAACTCTTAATCGGCGGCGGTGTACTGGTGTGAGCGATGGAGGTAGTCACCGTGCGCAAAAGTTCCGACCCGACAGCCATTCCGACGCCGACGCTGGGCGACGCTCGATCAACCCCGAAGAACCCCAGGCGAGCTGAATTCGGCGACGGCGACGGCCCGATGTGGGTGCGCCCCGAACTCCAGCGGTGGTCCGACGAGGACTACGCGCGTTTCTACGACGCCGCCGAGCTCCCCCAAGATGGTCGTCATGCACCCCCGTTGCGCGGGACGACCGACACGTCGCGCCACGCACCGTTGATCTTCGCATCCTGCCACAGCATCTGGATCTTCGACACCGAGTGCATGCGGTTCCGTCGGATACCCCACGGGGTCGGACCGGCGGAGGCAGTCGCCGAATGGCGGCCCTACCACGAACTCGTGATGCGTTCCGACTCGGCGTCCTTCGTCGTGGTCCTCAACGCCGAGGGGACACGGATGCTGCGGTCGTGGCGCCACACCCAGGACTGTGTCCAGTGCGCCGGTCATGTCACCGCCAAGACCGCCGAGCCCGATGTGGACGGGTTCCGCGACGCCGTGGAATGATCGTTCCCCGGCGTGGGCTGTGGGAGCTCAGGCGCCGGCCGTGCCCTGCACCGTGACCAAGGTCCCGATCGGCGTGTAAGGGAAGACCGCAGCGGCGGCGGCCATGGGCGATTCGACACAACCCAACGACTGTGGGAACCCGTAACTGGCCCGCGGAAACTCATGGAGGGCGTCTCCGCCGTTGAAGTAGCTGACCCAAAGGATGCCCGGATCCGAGTAGTGCGTCCCGTCGGGGTTGGTGCCCGTCATGGTCGTCGATACGAGGTGCTCGTACACGGGAAACGTGCCGTCTGCGGTCGGAGCCACGGCGATTCCGGTGTTCACCGGATTGCTCTCCACCACAACCCCGTTGCTGTAGATCACCTGGTTCTCGGGAAGCGGAGACTGGCTGACCAGGACCCAATCCCATGGTGCCGTATCGGTGCCGGTGCTCTCCATGACGTCGCGCAACAGCGCCGCCCACACGTCGGGTCCGGCGATGCCATCCGTGGTCATGTCGTTGGCCGCCTCGAACTGCATGACCGCTCCAGTGGTGATGACGTTGGACTGCCCCTCCACCCACAAGGAGGTCAATTGCTCGGGCATGGACCAACGCCAGGCAAAGGTGCCGGGCTGCGCATTCGCAAGGTCGGGGGTCAAGGTGGGCGACGTCGCCGTCCACGACAGGGGGAGATACCCGAGCTGGGCCAGCAGCTCCTGCAATCGCTCGGTACTGGCAGGCAAGGTCCAGGTTGCGGCTGGATCGGTGCCCAGGCGTTGCTTGGTGATCGACTCGACGCCGTGGCGGCCGGTCGGCACGTTCACCGTGTACCGCTGGTCCGGAACGAAGGGGCCAACGGGGAAGAACTGAATCGTCTTGGTGTCGAGCATGGTCGTGCCGTGCGCGCCGTAGACGGTTGGCATCTGCCAGCTCCCCGCGACAGCCGGGGTGATCGTGGGCAACGGGCTTCCCGCGCGCAATGGGCTGGAGAAGGTCACCGTCACGAGTGCGCTCTGGTCGGTGGCGCTTGGCACCACGATCGACTTGACCACAAAGGGGTCTCGATGCGACCCGGGCCGTCGAGGAGAGGCCGCGGCGCTGGTGGCGCTGAGCGCCCCGCACAGCAACGACGCAAGGAGGGCCGAGGCGCCCAGCGCCATGGGAGCGCGTAACGCGGTCCACCTCATGGGTGACGCATCCTCATGGGTAGCGAGTCCCGACGGCCGTTCCCCATGGCCTCATGCTATGAGAGCGGCGGGCTTTTTGGTCTTCACGCCTGCTCGGGCAGGAACTGTCCACCCCGCCCCGACTCTGGACGATGCGGGCAGTAGCCTCCCCCAACTGTGTGAGCGCCGATGCCCGGACGTCTGGGTCGTGCCAAGTGATTGAGATGAGCACCGACGACGCACCACCGATCGGGGAGGGACCACCCGACGGCCCGACCGGCTCGGCGCGTCGATCGCGCCGTAGCACCCGCTGGCTGGTGGAGATCGGCGTTGTGGTGGTCATGGCGTTGGTCGTGGCCCTGCTCTTGCGCACCTTCGTCGTCCAGACCTTCTACATCCCCTCCCAATCGATGCAGCCGACGTTGCAGGTCGGTGATCGCATCCTGGTCAACAAGCTCAGCTATCACCTGCACGAGGTCGGACAAGGCGACATCGTCGTGTTTGGTCGCCCGCCCCTCGAGGCGGAGACCTGCGGGGGGCCGGCGGTCGACGACCTCGTCAAACGCGTCGTGGGCCTGCCGGGCCAGACAATCTCCTTGCACGACGGGAAGGTGGACATCAACGGCAAGCCGCTTCCCCAACCCTGGCTCCCCGCCGGGGACACCACGACGCCCGGCCCTGGCGCGACCCCCTTCTCCCTCGAACGTCCCTACACGGTCCCCGCGGGCGAGTACTACCTGATGGGTGACAATCGCGCCGCCTCGTGCGACAGCCGCTACTGGGGTCCGGTGCCCCGATCGCTCATCGTGGGCAAGGTGATCGTGCGGTTCTGGCCCCTCACCCACTTCCGGTTCTTCTGACCCGTCGCCACGGTGGATTCGGGCGGTTCCTCCACCCGTCGCGCTCTGCGAGCCGCTCCGCTCGCACTCGAGCGAGTGGGCGACGGTGGTCCCAGGCAGGGGCGGTGTGACGGGAGCGCATCCACCTCGGTCGCTGGTCGTCGACATCGACACGGACAGGGACATGGACATGGACATCGACACGGACATGGACATGGACATGACACTGACGCGTCGACGACGCGTCAGCCGGCCTGCTCGCGCGAGCCAGCCGCGCTGGGATCACCGGCCATCTCGAGGGCCGCCCGGTCCCAGTCAGCGAGCTCGGCCGCCGCGGCGTAGGTGGTCTCGAAGAAATCGAGCAGCAGCGCGTCGGGGTCCGACGCCTGGCGGACCGCGGCGTACGGCAGGACGAACTCGCCCCGCTGCTCGTCGTAGTGGGCGGCATTGGGCGCCACTGGCCAGTCGGCGAAGCCCTCGGGCTCCGGATAGGCATAGGAGTAGAAGGAACCTTCTTCGCTGCCCCCCGCCCAGAAGCCGCAGCTGCTGACCTCGTGGCTGTAGGCGGCCTGCTGCACCCAGTCGGGACAGTTGGGCACCCCGCCAGGGTGTGGGGGAGCCGGCCGTCCCGAAAACCGGGTCACCGCTAGGTCAGCGGCGCCCCAAAAGAAGTGCACCGGGCTGGCCTTGCCGATGAACCCCGCCCGGAACCGGACCATCACCTCGTGCGCGGCAAGCAGCATCCGCCAGAACCGGTGGGCCGCCGCCGGGTCGTACGAGCGGTGCTGATCGTCCTGGGCGAAGGGGACCGCAACGGGCATTTCGACCGGTCGAGGCCAGATGTGGACCGGCACCCCGAGCTCGCCCAGTGCGGCCATCGTCGCCTCGTAGAAATCGGCGACCGAGCGTGGCTCGAGTGGGACCTGTCGGCGCAGTCCGGCGGTCGTCTGCAGATCGAGCACATGGTCGACGAAGTCGAACTCGATCTCGAGCCCACCGTCGCTCGTGTGCATCAGCGACGTGGTCAGCCCGCGCACCGATACATAGAGCGGCACCTGCCACCAGTGATTGATCATGGGCTCCAACGCCAGCCGCACCTTGCCGACGACCTGGGTCCACAGCTGAAGCGTGTCGCGGGTATCCTCCCAGTGCGCGAGCAGCAGTGCCGGCCAACGCGGCTCGTGTGTGCGCGAGCCTTCGATCATCACGAACCCTCCACTCCAAGACGAGTCAGATCGGTTGTTCGCCCGTCCCCGCGAGATTACGCTGAGCAGTCCTGAGCTGATCGCCGGCTCGGGGCCCTCGGGTTCATCGCGGCCTCGGGGCCGGTGAGCTCATCGGTGTCCGTCGCAGTGGGTCGATCGTCCGTCGTCGGCGTCTAGTAAATCGTCGGGGTCTTCCAAGTGAGGCGCAGCTGATGCAACTGGCCCGACGACGAGACGGTGTCGGGCTCGCCGCGTGGCGCATGGGCAGTGTCCGGGTCGCCACGCGAGCGCTGAGGGTGTGAACGACACGAGCGCCGTGGCGCACGGCGTCTCCGCGGCGCGCTCGACGCGAGGGGCCTCCTGGCTGGTCGGCCGGTGGTCCTCTGGGGCGGCGCTGCGCGCGGTGCGCGCCGCGGTGATCTTGCCCGCCCTGCTGGCCATCACGGTCAAGGTGATCGGGAATCCCCAGATGGCAACGTTCGCGGCGTTTGGCACGTTCGCCAACCTCGTGCTGGCCGCGTTCGGGGGCTCGCGCTGGGACAAACTCGTTGCCCACCTTGGGCTCGGGTTGGCCGGAAGTGCACTGCTGTGCATCGGCACCGCCGTGCACGCCACCACCGCGCTGGCCGCGATCGTCACTCTGGTGGTGTCCTTCGTCGTGTTCCTGGCCGGCGCCAGCGGCCCGAACGTGGCCGCTGGTGGGTTGGCGGCCATGCTCGCGTACGTCCTGGCGGCCGCGTCGCCGGGGGTCACCTCGATGATCCCCTCGCGCCTGGCGGGCTGGTGGTTGGCGACGGTAGTGGCTGGGCTGGCGGTTGTCGCGACCTCGGGGAGATCGCAGCGCGCGGGGCTGGGCCCACTCGTGGCAAGCGCCGCGAGCGCCCTCGGCGCGGCAGGTCAGCGCGGTGGCCACCGGCGCCAACGCCCAACCCGAGCGGCTCGACGCCCACGCGGCACAGGCACGACTGCGCGCGGCGTTCAACGCCTCGCCATTCCGGCCAACCGGCCTCACCGCCCCAGACCAGGCACTCGGACACCTGGTCGAGTTGCTCGAGTGGGTCTCGTCCCTGGTTGACGACGCCGTCGCCGAGCAGGGCGGCGTGATGGGCAGCGCCGACCGCGAACTGCTGGCTTGTGCCGGCGAGGTGCTCACCGCCGTCGGCGCGATGTTGAGCGGCCACCACGTGACTCCCGACATCGCTCGCCTCGAGCACTTGCGGGTGGCACGGGCGAACGCGATCCGAGAGGCCGACGGCGACGAGGCGACGTTCCAGGCGGAGATGCACGCCGCCTTTCACACGCGCACCCTCGCCGTGGCGGTACGAAGCGTGGCGGCCGACGGCCTCATCGCCGCGCGGCGCGCCAGCGCTCGCGACATGGGCAACCAGCGTTTGGCCTGGCTTCCCCACGAGTCGGTCGCCTCCGCCGACGCGCAGGGTCCCCAACCACTCGGTGGCCGAGCTCCCGAGTCCCAGCCCGGTTCGCAGCGGGTCAGGCGCTTCGCCGGCGTTGCGGGGCCGTTGCTGGTGCGACACGCCAGCATTCGCTCCGTCTGGGTGCGCAACAGCCTGCGCAGCGCGCTGGCGGTGACTGCCGCGGTCACCGTGGCCGACGTGATCAACGTGCAGCACGGGTTTTGGGTGGTGCTCGGCACCCTGTCCGTGTTACGCACCACCGCAACCGCGACCGGAGGGACGGCGCTCAGCGCGGTGGGGGGCACGGCGGTCGGCTTCCTCATCGGGGCGGCCGTGCTGCTGGCCGTGGGCACCAACGACACCGTGCTGTGGGCAGTCTTGCCCATCGCGGTGCTCTTGGCCGCCTACGCTCCCGGAGTGGCGCCCTTTGCGGTGGGACAGGCGGCCTTTACCGTCCTGCTGGTCGTGCTTTACAACTTGCTTGTGCCCGTCGGTTGGCGGGTCGGGGTGATCCGGGTGGAGGACATCGCCATCGGCTGTGGGATCAGCTTGGTGGTCGGGGCGCTCGTATGGCCACGCGGCACGATCGCCGTCGTGGCCGACGACCTTTACGACGCCTTCGTATCGGCCGGCGGCTATCTCGTCCAAAGTACCCAATGGGCCCTCGGCCATCGTGATCGCACGCCAGACCAAGGGCGCGCCGCCATCGTCGCCGGCCTGCGTCTCGACGACGCGTTGCAGGCCGTGCTGACCGAGCCGGGTCCCACCGCGGTAGCCGAGCCCGACCTGTGGGCCCTGGTCGCCGCGGCCCAGCGTCTGCGCCTCACCTCGGCCACAATCGCCGAGCTGCCACCCCCGCCTACGACCGGTCCCATCGGCGAAGCCCTCGACGAGCGGGCCCAGACGTTGGCCCAGTGGTATGGAAGTGCAGGCTCCCACATCCGTCATGGACGCCCGCCGGTGCTCGCACCTCTCGGTCCGTGGGATCCGCTCGCGCCGAGCACCGGCCCGGTCGGGCATCGGTGGGCTTGTCAGAATCTACGTCGAACAGCACCTCCGGCATCTCCACCTCCACCTGCGCGAGCTGATCGAACCGGCGGACCACCTGGAAGTCGCCGTGAGCCAGCCCTGGTGGCGGCGCCCTGGGGCAGGCCAGCCTCCCGACGCACCGGACCCGGACCGCGCCGCACTCACCAGTCGGGCGAGCTGACGTTGCGGGGGCGTCACAAAGCCCTGCGAGCGCACGGCCGTGGCGCACCGCAAGGGTCGACGCCCCGCGCCAAGGACGCGGGAGGGGACGGCCGAGAGCGTCCTCGTGTACGGCACCTCCCGAGCCCGGTGGGTCATTGCCGCGTCGGTCCTCGGATCGGGCATCGCCACCCTGGACAGCACCGTGGTCGGGATCGCGCTGCCCTCCATCGGGCGCTCGTTCCACGCCGAGCTCGGCACGTTGCAGTGGGTCATCACCGGGTACGCCTTGACCCTCGCCGCCTTCCTCCTGCTCGGCGGATCGCTTGGCGATCGGCTGGGCCGGCGGCGCATCTTCTCGATCGGGGTGATCTGGTTCGCCCTCGCCTCGGCCGGGTGTGGGTTGGCGCCCAACGGGGCGACCCTAATCGCGGCCCGGGTGCTCCAAGGCATCGGGGGCGCTCTCCTCACCCCGGCCAGCCTGGCCATTCTGCAGGCGTCGTTCCAACCCGACGACCGCCCGCGCGCCATTGGCGCCTGGTCGGGCCTGGGGGGCCTGGCCACCGCCGCGGGCCCGCTCATCGGCGGCTACCTCATCGCCGTCGCGTCGTGGCGTTGGGTGTTTTTCATCAACCTCCCGGTCGCCGCGGCCGTGCTCGCGTTCACCGTGCGCCACGTGCCCGAGTCGCGAGATCCGAGTGCCACCGGGCATGTCGACGCCACCGGCGCCGTCCTCGGGGTCGCCTTCCTCGCCGGGCTCACCTACGGGCTGATCCAAGGGCCGAGCCACGGGTGGACGAGTACTGGGGTGCTGGCCAGCCTGGTCGTTGCGGCCATCGCCGCGCCGGCGTTCGTGGTCGTCGAACGCTCGCTCACCAACCCGTTGCTCCCACTCGCCCTATTTCGGTCCCGCCAGTTCAGCGCAGCCAACGCGGTCACTTTCGTCGTCTACGGCGCGCTCGGGGGCACCTTGTTCCTCTTGCCGGTCGAGCTCCAGCTCGTCGCCCACTACAGCCCACTCGAGTCGGGACTCGCCCTGCTTCCGGTCACCGCCATCATGCTCGTGTTCTCGGCGCGCTCGGGGCGTCTCGCCTCGCGTATTGGTCCACGCCTGCAGATGAGCTGCGGACCTATCGTCATCGGCGCCGGTCTGCTGCTGCTCACCCGGGCCACCCATCCGGGCAGCTACGTCACGACGGTGCTCCCCGCGGTCATCGTCTTTGGCATCGGCCTGGCCATTACGGTTGCCCCGCTCACCTCGACGGCCATGGGCGCCGCGCCGGCCGAGCACTCCGGCGTCGCCTCGGCGGTCAACAACGTAGTGGCGCGGGCCGCAGGACTCCTCGCTGTCGCCGTACTGCCGCTGGTCGCCGGGTTGACTGGTCCCACCGCGCTCGATCCCCAGCACTTCGCCAACGGCTTTCGGATCGCCGTGCTCATCGCCGCGGGCCTCTGTGGAGCGGGAGGCCTCCTCGCTGCGCTGACCATCTCCAACCCTCCTCGGACCCCGGCGCTCGCGGCGAGCGAACTGAACACCTGGCACTGTGCGCTCGAGGCCACCCCGCTGCGCCCGGGTCTCCCCGTTCCGCCCAGCCGCGCCGGTGTCTGAACGAGCGTGATTCGGCGGCGGCTCAGCTACCTCGTCGGGGGAGCGCCCGTTGCTCGCCGAGCAACCAACGCGGTCCGGGACCCAGCGCCGCGGCACCGTCGTTGGGATTGGACAGCTGACAGGCACGGAGCGAGAGGCATCCGCAACCGATGCACGAGTCCAACCGGTCTCGGAGGCGCTCGAGCTCGGCGATACGGGCGTCGAGCCTCGAGCGCCACGAGCGTGACAGGCGGCCCCAGTCTGCCGCTGTCGGTGTGCGCGCCCGGGGGAGCGACGCCAGCGCCTCGTTGATCTCCTCGAGGCCGAGACCGACGCGTTGCGCGGCCCGGATGAACGCGATCCGGCGCAGGACGTCGCGATGGTAGCGGCGTTGCCCGCCTTCAGACCGGGTGGACTCGATCAGCCCTTCGCGCTCGTAGAAGCGCAGGGCGGAGTGCGCCACTCCGGCTCGATCAGCCACCTCACCAATCGTCAGAGTCGTCGACGTCGTCATCCCCAGATTATCCCTTGACTTGAAGTTAAGTTCAAGGTTTAGCGTCCACGGCATGCGCACCGCGATCGTCACTGGAGGCTCTCGAGGATTGGGCCGGGCCCTCGCCCGGGGATTGGTCGAGAACCGATGGAACGTGGTCATCGACGGGCGAGATGCCGGGGCGCTCACGCGGCTGGCGGTCGAGCTCGGTCCCGCGTTGCGAGTCGTGCCCGGCGACGTGCGGCGCGACGATCACCGCCGCGCGCTGGTACAGGCGGCCGTATCGCTCGGCGAGCTCGATCTGGTGGTCAACAACGCCAGCGAGCTCGGACCCTCACCGTTGCCCGCCTTGCGCGAGCTCGATCCCGAGGTGCTCGTCGATCTGCACCGGATCAACGTCGTCGCCCCGCTCGCTCTCATCCAGCTGGCGCTCCCACTACTCGAGCGTCGCTCGGGCGCGGTCGTCAACGTGACCTCGGACGCGGCGGTCGAGGCCTATGAAGGTTGGGGTGCGTACGGTTCGTCCAAGGCTGCCCTCGAGCAGCTGAGCCACGTGCTCGCCGCCGAGCACCCCGCGTTGCGCGTCTGGTGGCTCGACCCCGGCGACATGCGGACCGCGATGCATCAGGCGGCGTTCCCCGGAGAGGACATCTCGGACCGGCCCCTGCCCGAATCGGTCGTCCCCGCGGTGCTCGCCCTCGTGACAAGCCGACCACCGAGCGGCCGGGTACACGTTGGGGACCTGTCAGCGACGGGGGCGTCGTGATCACCGACCGGCTCTCCTTCGAGCTTCCTCCCTCTCTCGAGGCGCCCGAGCCTCCCGAAGGGCGCGGGCTCACACGCGACGCGGTGCGCATGCTGGTGGCACACCGTTCGAGCGAGGATCTCGTGCACAGCTCCTTCGTGTTCCTCCCATCGTTTCTCGAGCCCGGAGACCTGGTGGTGGTGAACACCTCGGGCACCATTCCCGCCGCGTTCGACGCCCGGGGAAGGGACGGCACCCAGGTAGTCATCCACCTCTCGACCTGCCTGGCGAAGAGCCTGTGGGTCCTCGAACCACGCCACCCCGTCGGGCGAGGCACCGCTCGCTGGTCCGAGGGGTCCCCACCGCGCCAGCTCGAACTCGCCGGCGGGGCGTCGCTCGAGCTGCTCGAGCCCTACCGGCACAGCGACCGGCTCTGGATCGCCCGACTCGATCTTCCCCAGCCGCCACTCACCTGGCTGAGCGTGCACGGCCGCCCCATTCGCTACGACTACGTCGCTCGGCCGTGGCCGGCGTCGTCGTACCAGAACGTGTACGCAACCGAGCCGGGTAGCGCAGAGATGCCCAGTGCCGGCCGCCCCTTCACGCCCGACATCGTCACGCGACTGGTCGCCAAGGGCGTCGGCGTCACCCCCATCGTGCTGCACACCGGCGTGGCGTCGCTCGGCGCCCACGAGCGACCCTATCCCGAGCGGGTGAAGGTCCCGGCGTACACAGCCGCCAGGGTCAACGCCACCCGGCAGGCGGGAGGACGGGTGATCGCGGTTGGCACCACGGTGGCCCGCGCGTTGGAGTCCAGCGTGGGCCCGAGCGGCCAGCTCGAGGCGTTGGATGGGTGGACCGACCTGGTGATCACCCCCGAGCGTGGCGTTCGGGCCGTCGATGCGCTGCTCACCGGGTGGCACGAGCCCGAGGCCTCGCACTTGCTCGTGCTCGAGGCGATCGGCGGCCGCGCCCTGCTCGAGCGCTCCTACGCCGCCAGCCTGGCCGAGGGGTACCTCTGGCACGAATTCGGCGACACCCATCTCATCGTGCCCTGAGCCATCGGCGATGATGGGGTGTGGCCGCCAAGTGGTACGCGCAGAACCCCGCCGCCCTCTATGAGCAGCCCCGAGCCGAGCCCTGGCAGATCGAGCGGGCGCGTACCCTCCTCGACGAGAACGGCGGCGTGCCGCTCGAGGACCTCGACGCCCACCGCGGGGCGCTCACATTGCTGCGAGATCACCTGCGCGGACGCCTCACCCGACGCCCCACTCGCTGGATGTTGCGCCGCCGGCTGCGCGCCGCATGCGAGCGCCCGGGTTTCGCGATCACCATGCCCCAACCCTCGCGGTACCGAGCCGGACACTGGCTGTGGATCGATCCGGCGACGATCGCTCGCGGCGCCCTCGGCGTGCCGTTCACGCCCTACCACGAGTCGCCCGACGAGCTCGTCTTCTTGGCCGAGACGATCCTCCTCGAGCAGGGGAACGCGCACGGCCTGAACGAGCTCTTCGGGTACCCGGGCAAACCGGTTCCCGCGGTGGTGGCCGACTCGATCCCGGGCCCCTTTGGACCGGTACGGCCGATCGGGGTCAACGGCAACCATCGCACGCTGGCGCTCGAGGCGATCGAGGTCCCGGTACTCCTCTGCCAGGTCCACCGGTTCAAGGCGCCATACCGGTGCAAGTTCCACGAGGACGACGACTGGCCGCGGACCTTGTCGTTCTTGCGGTGGCTCGAGGCGCGTCAGGTGCTCCGGCTCTCGGCTCGCCCGATAGTGCGTGAGGACCCATGGGTCTGGCTTCGGGTGGCCGACGCCACGGTCCCGTGGCTGGCGGCCCCGCCACGCGACGCGCTTGGCGCCCTGCGCGCCTACCAGGAGTTCTACCGACGCCCCCTCTTGCGGATCGGGTCACTCGACACCGCCTCGCTCGAGCGAGAATGGCGATCGGTCCTGGTGGATCAGGGCTGACGTGGCCTTCGACGACGGCGTGCGACGTCAGGGTGCGGACCCGTTCGCGTTCGAGGCCGACGATCCGGTGCGCCGCCTGCGGGGCCGCCTCGTGGCCCCGGTGACCGTGTGGACAGCCCAGGGCGCCGATGGCCGACGGGCGGGCATCACCGTCTCGTCGGTCATGGTGGTCGAAGGATCCCCGCCCGAGCTGCTCGGGGTGGTCGGCGCGCTCTCGGAGTTCTGGGAGACCCTCGACTCGAGCCGGGCGTTCGTCGTGCACGTGCTTGACACCGACCAGGTCCGTCTGGCCGACCAGTTCGCCGGACGGTATCCGGCCGATCCCTTCGAGGGACTCGACACGGTCGACTCGGACTGGGGCCCCGTGCTGGTATCGGTCGGCACGCGTGCGTTCTGCCAGCTGAAGGGTTCGATGGAGGTCGGGTACTTCCTCGTCGTGCGAGGCGAGATCATCGAGACCCACATCGGCGACGAACCCCCTCCGCTCGTTCGTTATCGGGGTCGCTACGTGACCGTCGACGCCCGCCGGTAGCCCGAGCTGCACCCGGCGCCGTCTGGCCGACGCGCCCGACGCGTGCGGTCGCAACACGCTGGCCGGGGCGCCGGGGACGGCGGGTAGACGGCGCCGGGACGCGGGGTATTTATCGTTCGGCGCATGCTGTCGCCAAACCGCCCGACTCGTCGGACATCTGCTGCCCTGGGAATCGCCGCAATGGCCGCCGCACTGGCGTTCGCGCTGATCCCGAACGTGACAAGCAGCGCCGCCGCTGCTCCCAACGCGCTCGACCTGCGCGTCCTGCTTATCGGCGGACCCGGTGGGGGAGCCTCGGATCCGACGACGGCCGCCTGGGCCTCGGGACTGACCAATCAAGGCGTGGCCTACACCGAGGTAGACGCCACCGGCGCCGCCGGAGCCGAGACGGTCACGCTGCCCGCACTCACCTCGTCGGCTGCCCACGGTCTCTACAACGGCGTCGTGTTCGCCGACGCGCCCTCGGACTTCGCCGCGGGCCAGCTCTCCTCGCTCTTCGCCTACGAGTCGACCTTCGGTGTGCGCCAGGTGGACGGCTACGCGTTCCCGACGGCCAGCCTCGGACTGAACGACGTGAGCGGCAGCGCGCTGAGCGAGACGGCGACACTGAACGCCGCGGGCCTCCTCGACTTTCCTGCCCTGGCCGGCCCGGTGCCCCTCGACAGTGGTACCTACGGCTACCCGGCCACCGTGGCCACCGGCCTGCCAGCTGGCGCCAGCGAGACGCCTCTGCTCACCGACCCCAGTGGCAACGTGCTCATCGGCTTCTACCAGCACCCCTCAGCCGCGAGCGACCCCTCCGATCCGCAGGCGGGTGTCCAAGAGCTCACGATCGGCTTCGACTACAACGCCACCTACACCCAGTGGTTGCTGCTCGGCCCCGGGCTCATCGACTGGGTGACCGGCGGCGTGCACTTGGGCCTCTATCGCAACTACGTCGAGATGGACATCGACGACACCTTCACCCCCGACGACTCGTGGGACACGACCAACCACACCATCGACTACTCGGACGCCGACTCGCTGCGTATGCAGCCCTCCGATGTCACCTACGCCGCCCAGTGGTCGGAGGCCAACGACTTCCGCATGGACCAGCTCTTCAACTTCGGATCGAGCGTGGTCGCCCAACAAGGCGGTCTCGTCTACGACGGCTACAACCCTTCGGCCACCTCGGACCCGTTGCTCGCCGCGTTTCAGGCCACCGACCCGACGACTGGCAAGCCCTACTCGGACGACTTCGGCTGGATCAGCCACACCTATGACACGCCGTACCTCGACGTGGGCTGCGCCACCACCGACTACATCGAGGCCGAGCTGAACGAGAACACCAGCTCGATCGCGGCGGCCCCGGGCGCCACGCCGGGCACCGGCGGGCTCGGCCTGACCGAGACGACCAACACCGCCGACGCGCTCGGCACCGAAGACCCGCAAGTCTTCGTACCGGGCAACCACTCGGGCTTCGCCGACCTCGTGCCGGGCAATCCGGCAACGGTGGACCCACCCGACCTCGACGCCTCGAGCGTCGGGACGGGTGGCACGCTCGCCGCCGGCAGCTACCAGTACGCCGTCACTGACCAGTTCAACAGCGCGGACTCGACCAGCACCGACCAGTCCGCTGCGTACCTGACCGACCCCATCACCGTGAGCGCCGGCCAGAGCGTCACCTTGAACTGGCAAGCCATCTGTCACGCATCGGACTACCTCATCTACCGCGAGGTGGCCGGGTCCAATGACTGGTACTACCTCGGCACTGTCTCCACTCCCCAGTCGGCCAACTCGCTCCCCGACTCGAGCTCGGGTGACCCGACCGGCAAGTCGACGACCGACGTCAGCGGCGGCGGCGAGCTCGAGCAGAGCTTCACCGACACCGGCGCGGCCGGCACCTCGGTGCCAGCCACCACCGCTGACCCCACTACGGAGAACGCGGTCGAGCAGCCTTGGGAACAGAACCCGAACTTCATCCCGGCCCTCGAGGCCGCCGGGATCACCGCGGTCGGGGCCGACGCTTCGAAGGCCTACCCCAACCCGCCCGGCGCCACCTTTGGCCTCGACGCCACCGGCGACGTGGTCGGGGGCACTTACACCGGGGCGACCTACGCAGCAGGCCAGACCTTCGTCGACGGCACGGCCCAGGTCGTGCCCCGGCACCCCATCAACATCTATTACAACAACTCGACCGAGGCCCAGGCCGTCGACGAGTACAACACGCTCTACGACGCGGATTGGCCGAACAGCCAGTGTGTGAACAGCACCACGACCACCTGCGCAACGACACCGTTCACCTTCGCCGACATCGTCAACCAGGTCGTCGCGGGGATGTTGGACAACATGCTCACCAACGACCCCGAACCGAGCTATGTCCATCAGACCAACATCATCGGCTCCCCGCCCGGGTGCCCGACCGGCGATGCGGTGTGCAACGCCGCCCCGCCCGCTACGGCGCCCTCCACCTCTGACACCACCGGTGACGGCCTGCTCTACAGCGTGCTCAACCCCCTGTTGGCCGAGTACCACAGCTACTACAACAGCTCGACGCCCTACGAGCAGCTGACCGAGGGCGCCATCGCCACCACGCTGGCCGAGCAGAGTGCATGGACGGCCGACCAGCCGGCCGGCACGGCGAGCGCGGCCAACCAGGTGGTCGCCACCGAATCGGGCGACCAGGTCACCTTGACCAACAGCGGCAGCAGCACGGTCACCGTGCCGGTCACCGTGCCCGCGGGCTCCACGCAGAACGGGGCCCCATTCGGCTCGGCCTACGGCGGAACGCTCTCTGGCTGGGTGACCCTGGCGGCGGGTGCGGCGGCGTCGATCTCGATCCCGCTGGCCCCTTCGATCACGAGCGCGGCGAGCGCCACGGCGCAGGAAGGCTCGAGCTTCAGCTTCACGGCGAGCGCGACCGGCGCACCGACCCCCGCCTTGAGCGAGACCGGAGCGCTCCCGAGCGGGATCAGCTTCACCAACAACGGTGACGGCACCGCAACCCTGGCCGGCACGCCGGCGAGTGGCAGCGCGGGAAGCTATCCGATCACCATCGACGCCAACAACGGCGTCCTGCCCGAGGCCACGCAGGCCTTCACGCTCACGGTCGACGCGGCCTCCGCGTCCCCGCCGCCACCCGCGCCGCCCGCTGCCCCGACACCGACGCCGACGGCACCCACGCCCGAGCAGTACGACCTCGTGGGGTCCGACGGCGGGGTGTTCGTCTTTGGCCAGAGCGGAGGGTTCTACGGGTCGCTGCCCGGGCTCGGGATCCACGTGAAGGACATCGTGGGGATCGTGCCCACCGCGGACGACAAGGGCTACTTCCTGGTCGGCTCCGACGGCGGGGTGTTCGCCTTCGGTGATGCGCCCTTCGAGAACTCGTTGCCCGGGCTCGGGATCCACGTGAAGGACATCGTGGGGATCGTGCCCACCGCGGACGACAAGGGCTACTTCCTGGTCGGCTCCGACGGCGGGGTGTTCGCCTTCGGTGATGCCGGTTTCGAGGACTCGCTCCCAGGGCTCGGCGTCCACGTGCACGACATCATGGGCATCGCCGTCAACGCCACCGGGGGCTACTGGCTGGTGGGTGCCGACGGCTCGGTGTACGCACTGGGCAACGCCCTGTACCTCGGAGGCCTCGCCGGAGCGAGCGCCACGCCGATCGACGGTATCGCCGCCACCCGCACCGGCAACGGCTACTGGCTGGTCGGCCAGAACGGTTCGATCTACACCTACAACGCCAAGTTCTACGGTTCACTGCCGGCACTCAACGTGTCGGTCAGCAATGTCGTGGGCATCGTGCCCACCCCTGACCAACTTGGCTACTGGCTGGTCGGCTCCGACGGCGGAATCTTCGCCTTCGGGGACGCTCAGGAGATCGGATCGTTGCCTGGCCTCGGCATCCACGTGACCAACATCGTGGGTGCGGTGCCGACATCGTGAGCTGACCGAGGCTGCGAGCCGAGCGACATCGCGAGCTGACCGAGGCTGCGAGCCGAGCGACATCGCGAGCTGACCGAGGCTGCGAGCCGAGCGACATCGTGAGCTGACCGAGGCTGCGAGCCGAGCGACATCGTGAGCTGACCGAGGCTGCGAGCCGAGCGACATCGTGAGCTGACCGAGGCCGTGAGTTGAGCGACACCGTGAGCAGCCCGACATCGTGACGTGAACCTCGAGGTGCCGTCACTTCGGAGCGCCCTCGGGAAGCAGGTCACCTCGCCGCTTGCTCGCCACCTCCCCGACCAGACGGACAAACGACTCGACCGGCATCGTCCCCAGGTCCCCTCCGCCACGAAGGCGGACCGACACGCTACGGGCCGCGGCCTCGCGGGCTCCGACCACGCAGAGGTAAGGGACGCCGCGCAGTCGAGCGTCGCGGACTCGTGCCGCGAGGGTGGCGTCGCGGTCGTCGAGTTCGACCCGCACGCCGCCCCGGCGAAGCGCCTGGAGGACGCCGACGGCGTGGTCAAGCGCCTCGTCACTGACCGCGAGCACCACGACCTGGGTTGGTGCGAGCCACACCGGTAACGCACCGTCATGGACCTCGAGGAGGTGGGCGACCATGCGCTCCATGGTCGAGACGATCGAGCGGTGGATCATGACCGGCGTCTCGCGGGCCGGGCCGCGTTGGAACGATAGGGCGAAGCGGGCAGGAAGGTCGAAGTCCACCTGGATGGTCGAAAGGGTCTCCTCGCGCCCATGTGGATCGGTCACCTGGAGATCGAGCTTCGGCCCGTAGAACGCCGCCTCGCCCTGGACTTCGTGATACGCCAGCCGGCGGCCGTCGAGCGCGGCGCGCAGCATCGCCTCGCCACGGTCCCAGAGGTCGGCGTCCCCGGCGTACTTCGGGCCGATCCCCCGGCGCGAGAGCCGGTAGGTGGGTGGGGGGATAGCCAGGGCCCGGTAGGCCTCGTCGACCATGCCCAGGATCGAGGAAATCTCGGGCTCGACCTGCTCGGGCGGGCAGAACACGTGCCCGTCGTTGAGGGTCATCTGGCGCACCCGCGACAGGCCCCCCACCACGCCGGAGCGTTCCAGGCGGAACATCGTGCCCAGTTCGGCCAGACGCAGCGGCAGCTGGTGGCTGGTCCGCGGCTCGGACTCGAACACGAGGATGTGGTGCGGGCAGTTCATCGGGCGGAGCACGACCTGTCCGGTACCGACGTCCATCGGTGGGTACATGTGGTCGCGGTAGTGACCCCAGTGACCCGAGCGCTCGTAGAGTGCACGCTTGGCGAGCTCGGGGGTGTAGACGTGCTGATAGCCGTGCCGGCGCTCGAGCTCGACGATGAACCGCTCGACTTCGGACCGCACGGCGGCGCCGGCGGGGAGCCAGAGTGGGAGCCCAGCGCCGCACACGTCGTCGGTGGCGTAGAATCTTGAGTCGTCGACCGATCCGACGATGATCGGGTACCTCCATGTGGTGTCTCCTTGCTCAGGCGGGCCTCGAGCCACCGGAAGGAGACACTCCCGCCCGGGGCCGTCGGCCCGGGCGGTCACGCGTCTGTGGAGCTACGCGGCTACGCCGGGCGAACCCGACGTCGTCGTCATTGCGTTGCGCAGCAGCACGCCGATCACGTTAGCAGTCGACCCTGTGCGCGCAGATTGGACCCCGGTCGCCGCTGGGCTCGTGCGTGGGGGGTGCCGGTCGCTACGATGCGGGCGCGGCCCTGCCCGAGCAATGCCTCGTCGTCGACGGCGCGCTCGTCTTCTACGAGCTCGCCCAGCCCGACATGCTGGCCGACACGGAGCGTATTTACGAGTACGCCTGCTTCACCGCGTGCACGAACAGACTGCGCCCACTCGGCGTGCCAACCGTGGCCACGCAGGAACTGCCCGACCTGCAGCCAGGGGAGGCAGCGCGCTGGGGCGGCCGGGCCCTGAGCGCTGACGCGGCCGCCTCGTTCCGTGCCGAGGGGTTCGTGCTTGCCGAAATCCGGCTTCCGGTGGCCCCAATGGGTGCGTCATCGGTTTCGCCACCCGCCAGCCACGGGGGCTGAGCGAGCCGAGGCGCCGCCATTCGGCCCGTGCTCCCGTCCCGGCGGGCCTCTCGATCCAGTCCGAGCAGCCGGGGGTGGACGAGCTTTCAGCTTGGCGGGGCTCCGAAGGGGTGCTCGCTGACGTATGAACCGATCTTGTCGAGTGCTTCTTGGATGGCCGTCGTGACGGTCTTACGCACGTTGTCTGCGTAGTTGGACCGTCGGCCAATGATCTCAGGCCCGATGCGCAAGCCCTCTTCGGGGGTGATGGCCGGGGTGACCGTGATGTCGAACACGTCCCCCCATGCCAAGCCCATCTCGAAGATGGGGGCGACATCGTCGGTGGCGAACACGACGATGACGCTGGGCGTGCCCTGAAGCCAATACTCGCCGTGGACCGAAAGGCCTTCGGGGAAGGTGAAGGTGGATCGTCGCTCGAGCGCGGCATCCTGCTGCTCGCGGGTAATGCTCGGCTTCCACGTTGCCTGCCACACATAGAGCATCGGGTGTCTCCTTTGGTCTGCCTCGGTCGGGTGCTACGACTGCGACGCGCACTCGAAACGCGTGCGCTCCGCTGGCGAACCTATCGCTCTGCCGCGCCGAGCTGTCGCGCACCCCGAAACCGGCAGCTCCACCGGGTGGGTAACCGGCGCGATGTTCTGCGGGCACGGATCCTGAGAACTACGCTCGCGCATGCTTCTCAAAAGCCTCGACCTGACACTCGGTGAGCTGTTTGCACGGACCGGCTGGGAGATCAAGCCCGAGGGGGCCTGCCGGGACGAAATTTGCGTCCCGTTGCCCGGCGTCGAGCCGCGGCCCGACGGGACCATCGATGTGCGGGCCTTCGCCGAGCGTATGGGCATGCCGATCGCCGACGACGAGCAGCACGGTCTGTGGGCGCTCGGTCCGCGTGCGGGCGGGTCGGTCCTCACCAGCGAGACGGCACCCGAGATCGTGCTCGACGACTTCGGTTCCAACGCCTTCGACGTGGCCACCCTGCGCGGCAGGAAGGTGCTTCTCGTCGCCTGGGCCTCGTGGTGAGGCTGTCGGTTCGACCTGCCCGTGTGGCAGGCCCTGCACGCTGAGCTCGAGCCCCAGGGGCTCACGATCGTCACCGTCGCGCTCGACACCGACGTCGAGGCTGCCCGTCCGTTCCACGACGCCGCCAACCCGACGCACCCGTCGCTGGTCGATCCGGCGCTGTCGCTCGTCGATCTGTTCGGCATCACCAACGTGCCCTTCGGCGTGTGGATCGACGAGGACGGGGTCGTGGTCCGCCCGGCCGAGGTCGCCTTCGCGCCACGGGATCACGTCCCAACTGGTGGCCCAGGTACTCAGCCGCGCCCCACCATGCCGGCCAACCTCCCCCCCGAGCGCCAGAAGGTCATCGAGGGCATGATGCCGCGCCGTGCGGGACACCGACCGCTATGCGGCCGCCGTGCGGGACTGGGTCAGCAACGGTGCGCGCAGCCGCTTCGTGCTGACCCCGACCGAGGTTGCGCAACGGTCCCGTCAGCGCACGCCCGACGCGGCGATGGCCGCCGCCGAGTACGAGCTCGGCCAGCACCTCCATCGCGAGGGGCACAAGCTCGATGCCGTGCCCCACTTCCAAGAGGCACACCGGCTCGATCCGGAAAACTGGAGCTACCCGCGCAACGCGTTCGCCATCGTCGACCGTGACGAGATGGGCGACCCGTACGGCACCGATCTGCTCGGTGAGGTTGCTCGGGTGGGTCCCGACACGTTCTACCCGCAGCTCGACATGTAGCCCATCGGGCCCGGCGGGGCCCGATGGGCTACCGGACCAGCCTGACGAGCCGCTTGGGCGCCACGAGAAGGTAGGCGTCGGTCACGAGCTCGCTGACCTCCTGCCAGTCGACCTCCTCGGTGTCGAGGTAGATGCCGACGTAGCCGTGGTGCGCCACGTAGGGCGGGAGGAAGAACTTCGACGGGTCGCCGGCCACCAACACGGCGTTGTCGCCCTTGGTCGCCCGAACGGTGAGGGCGATCCGACCATCGCCGTGGTGGCTCACCGCGTGCCACCCGACGGTCTTGGTACCGACGCGCAGTCGATGCTGCGTCGTTCCCTCCACGGAGCACTCCGGCAACGTCGCGCAGATGGCCACGAGCCGCTCGAGCGTGCCCGACGCGTCGAGGTCGGTCGACAATGCCCCACCGCCATCGTCACCTACATCGGGATCTACCTCGCCAGCGGGCCCCGTGTGACGTGGCCCTGCACGATCGAGCTGTCCCACCAGGCTCTTGGGGGCCACCGAGCGATACCCCTCCTCGCAGAGATCGGCGATCACCTCCCAGTCCAGAATCCACGTCCAGCCGGATGCCGATCCATCCCCGATGGCCCACGTACGGAGGGCGGAAGAACCGGGGATCGCCCTCTTCGAGCAGCGCCTCCTGCTCGCCGCGAGGCAGCGCGCACCACAAGTGCGGCGCCGCCCGATCGTGATGGCCCAAGAGCCATGCACTCACGAAACTCGACTTGCCGCGCACGAAAAAGGCAGGTGCGCCGTGACTCAGGCGTTCGGTCGTCTCGGGGAACCTGAGGCAGATGCCCCGCACGCCCTCGAGCAGCCTGCTCCCGTTGGGCACCGACGGTGGCATCGTTACAGCCAGCCCTCCCGCACGCCCGCCTCGCTACCCCCGGCGGGGGCCAGGGCCAGCCGGCCGGCGTGCACGCCGCTGAGCAGCCGCTCGAGAGCGGCCACGATCTCGGGAACCGCCTGACCCAGCTCCTCGGCGTCGGCCGGATCCACATCGTCGATCGACACCCCGACCTCGGCCAGCAGTGCGCCGAGATCGCGCAAGCGTGCGGCCACCCAACCCAACGGATCATCCGACAGCGCCTGGTCGAACCGGCGAGGGGTGGGCTCCCACCCACGCATTTGAGGATGGTGATGGGTGCGGTCGAAGCGACCCGGGGGACCGTCGACCGACTCGAGGAGGTCGACCCTCCAGATCGGCCGGCCAACCAGGATGGGATGGGGACGCGTAGATCGAGCCGCCTTCAGGCTCGCTCTGGATGAAGCGCACCTCGAGGCGCACCCCTCGTTCGGCACCTTCTTGGCCAGGGCTCGGGTTGGGGTCGACGAAGTACAAGTCGGCCACCGCCACCCCGATCCGCCGGAACGCCGAACACCTGCAGCACGAACAGCCCCCTTGGAGTCGGGCACGGCGGACGCCTCGTTCAACGCTAGACATGGCGACGCTCGGTCACAAGGGGGCGGCCGCCCGCGGTGCTCACTGCCGCCCCGCTGCTTGCACTCGTCGTCCGTGCACGCCAGCGAGATGGCCTTGGACCGCGACTTCGTTGCCGGGCCGACCGATCAAAGGTGGCTCTCTACCGTGCGCGTCACCGGCACCGGCACCTGGGACCCCGCTACGCTCCGGATTCGGCCGAGTTCCGTGCGGACGCGGGGCGGGCCACGACCGACCGACAGGAGGGGCACCCATGGAATGGAACTCGTTCAGGACCGACGGCCGAGTCGAGATCCACTCGGAGATCACCACGGTGCCCGGAGGGCAAGGGGACGAGGTGCACGCCTACGTGGTGCGCCCCGGGGCCGAGGAGGGTCCAGTGCCCGGCATCGTCGTCGTGCATCACATGCCGGGCTGGGACGAGTTCAACCAGGAGTTCGCGGAGCGACTCGGTCGGCACGGCTACAACGTCGTGGCGCCCGACTTCTACTGTCGCTACGGACACGGGACCCCCGACGACATCGCAGCCAAAGTCCGCAGCGAGGGTGGGGTGCCCGACGCCAGCGTGATCGCCGACGCCAAGGCGGCGCGTGACTGGCTGGTGGCCCAACCCAACAGCAACGGCAAGGTGGGAATCATCGGGACGTGCTCGGGCGGTCGCCACTCGGTGCTGGTGGCCTCGAGCGTCGATGGGTTCGACGCCGTGGCCGACCTATGGGGTGGGGGAGTGGTCATGGCCCCCGACCAGCTGACCCCGGCCCGACCGGTGGCTCCGATCGACCTCACCGAGCAGCTGCAGGCGCCGTTACTCGGGATCTTCGGCAACGACGACCGCTCACCGACTCCCGATCAGGTCGACCAGCACGAGGCCCTGCTCAAGGAGTTAGGCAAGACCTACGCCTTCCATCGCTACGACGGCGCCGGGCACGGCTTCTTCTACTACCACGTGACCGCCTACCGGCCCGAGCAGGCGATGGACGCCTGGGAAAAGATCTTCGAGTTCTTCGCCACCAACCTCAAAGCCAGCGCCTGAGCGTGGCGCGGACCCGCGCGCCGGTCACCGAGCGCGCCTGGAACCGTACGCGCGAGCAGCGAGATCGCACGAGAAGAGGGAGACGCCATGTGCACGATGATCGCCATCAGAGCTGACCTACGGGGCGCCGGAAAGGGAAACGACGGCTGGTTCCCGATCACCCAGGCCACCATCGGCTACGACCACGCCGGGCACACCGGTGACGAGCATGCCCTGTTGTTGGACTTCGCCAACTACGGGATCGGTCCCGAGGCCCGGGTGGCGGTGGAGCTCGACCTGGCCTCCGGCCGGACCCTGCTCGCGCAGCTCCAAGAGGCCATCGCAGCCGCCGAGGCGAGCGGCGTCTGACCCGGCTTCGGCCAGGCCCGAGGTCAGGCCAACGTCAACTGGCCGAAGGTGTTGCACAGCCCCCAGGCGTCGATCAGCAAGAACGCGCCGATGACTGCGAGGACCACTGGCAAGCGCCAGCGGCCGCGGGGCCGACCGGTGGCTGGTGCCATGTACCACGACGGAAGCCCACCGAGTACCGGCGACGAGCGACCGATCATCGCCAAGTAGGCCGATAGCGGGATGGCGTCGGGTTCAACGGAGCCCGGGTCGCCGGCGGCCAGCGCCAGGGCGTCGAGCTCCTCGAGGACCCCACGATCGACGGCGCCGTCGTCGAGAGGATGCGCCCCTGGCTCATTGAGCCACAAAGACCGGACGTCGCTACCCACGGTTGGATCGTAGTGGCCGGACCCCGCCGAGTTGGCGCGCCGTGGACGGCTGCCCTCAGTGCAAGAACGCGCGCGGTTCGGGTTCCGCGTCGTCGATCGAGCACAGGCGACGGCTGGGCAGGATACCTGTCACCTCGCGCGCTCCGGCGAGCACAATCTCGGCACGCTGGGTGAGCAAGTCGACCAACGGTGCATCGACCCGGGCCCAAGCCAAGAGTGCGTCCATAGCGAGTACCTCGAGCATGACCGCGATCTCCCCGGCATCCACCTCGGCGGGGAGGAGGCCCTGGGACTGGCCATGGGTCAGGGTGAGGGCGAAGGCTCGCGTGATGCCGAAGTGCGTGGGGTTGTGATCCTCTTTGCGGCCGCCCCGGTAGAACTCGCCGACGGCGCGCACGATGGCCTTTTTGGGTACCGACTCCACCCGCCGCGCGAGGGTGTGCAGCAGGCCGCGCAAGATCGCGGGCGTCTCGATTGGCCCGGACGCCGTTGAGCGCCTCGTTGTAGAGCACCTCGGCCGTTCCCCACCCGAGCTCGAGCAGGATGTCCTCTTTGTGTGCGAAGTGGAAGTAGAAGGTTCCCTTGGTCACCCCAGCGGCGCGGGCGATCTCCTCGACCGTGGTCTCTTCGACGCCGTGTTCGAACCCTCGCTCGGTCCACAGCGCGAGGGCGGCGCGCACCAGACGCCTGCGGGTCTGCCTCGAGCGATCCTGCAGAAGCGCCGAGCGCCTCGGGCCCTCGGCCTCGCGCTGGAGGGCATCGACCGGCTCAGCCCTCTTCATGCGGTCCTCCTCAGGTAGTCCCCCCCTGCGGCGTTCCCGCCAGCTGCGAGATGCCGAGGATAGTCCACCCCTAAGGGGCGCAGGTCGGGGGCGGGCGCGAGGGGCTGGGCCCGAAGCCTCAGGAGGCTCGGAGCTCGCGCAGCGAGGCCGCCCGGGCGACGGCGCAAGCGGCGTGGCGTGACGCCGCCTCAGCGAACCGCTCGCGAAGCACGGCCGCATGCTCGGCCGCACGGATGGCCTCGCGGTGGGCCTCTTCGGCGAGCTCCTTGCGCTGTTCGGCCCGTTTGGGGTCCCCTGAGTGGGCGAGCGCGTCCAGAACGACGGAGGCTTCCTCCTCTTTGGCCGCGAGGAGCTCTTCGGTCTCGGCCAGACGCAACTGCAGCTCCTCGCACGTGGTGACGGTCGAGGCAGTGGATATTGGCACGCCCACGACGCTAGCTCGCAGGTCCTTCGTGTCAAATGGCCAGGACCCCCCCGCCGCCGCGCAGCTTGCTGCTCGTCATGACATGACACCTCGCGGCCCTGGCCCGCTGGCCGGTGCTTCGAAATGTTCCAGTTTGTCCACACTCCGACGGGATATGGCGGAGCACCGATCGCACCAACACCGGCTTGGGGCCCACCGAACAGGATCTTCCCGACAGGGTCGACCATTGGGCCCGAGACGAAGGCTCGCCAGAGGGCTGGTGGTCAGGCTTCTTTGTTGCGGGTGAGCAGCACCGGACAGGGTGCGTGGTGGGTCACCTCGTCGGCCACCGAGCCCCCAATGAGCCGCCGAATCGCCCCGGCGTGCCTCGAGCCCATGACCACCAGGTCCGCGCCCACCTCGCCGGCGACGGTACAGATGCGCTCGCCGGGGTCACCGCTCTCGACCCGGATCGTTCCGGTGACCGGCATCCGTTTGATCAGTTCAGCCAGCTTGGCGCCCCCAGCGGCCCGCGCGTTGGCGTCCGCCTCGACCCACGCCTCGTCGTCCGGCACGACGGTCGCGCCGTCGATGCCCCCCACGCCGATGGACGCCGGCACGACACCCTGATCGATGCTCAAGAAGAGGTACTGGTGCGTCGGACCCAGCAGCGCTAGCGCTTCGCTCAAGGGGTGCGCTTCGTCCTCTCCTCCGTCGGCGACCGCCACCACGATCTGACCCATCGACGCCCCCTTGCTCATGTCCTTCGCCAGCTCCAGCGACCCATCGTGGGGCCTGAGGCGGGACCTCCGCAAACCGTCGGGCCGCCCGAGAGTCCGACAAACCAGGCCCGCCCGCTTCGGGCGCATGTCAGGGAGACCGGGGTCTGCGGCGATCCCTCTACCTCAAGGTCAATCTGACGTTGAGGGTCTGAGCGTCGGGTTCGTGGTTGAGGGGGAGGAGGCGGGGAATGACTTGACCATTCGGGCAGGTCTAATGAAGGGTGAGGCGGGCCACTCGGGCGCGTGGGCTGCCCGTGATCCGGCGGGAGGTGCATCGTGGCGTCAGTGGTGGTCGAAGGGCTGTGCAAGCGCTACGGCTCCTTCGAGGCGGTGAGAGACGTCACCTTCAACGTCGAGCCAGGCGAGGTGTTTGCCCTGCTCGGTCCCAACGGGGCCGGCAAGACGACCACAGTGGAGATCCTCGAAGGGTTCCGGCGCCGCGACGCAGGCCACGTCGAGGTGCTCGGGGTCGACCCCACCAACGCGGCAACCAGTCGTCGACTGCGCGAGCGCATGGGCATCGTCCTCCAAGAGCTCGCGGTCGAGCCGCTTCTGACCGTGCGAGAGGTCCTCTCGCGCAACGCGGCCTACTACCCCGATCCACGGCCGATCGACGAGATGCTCGAACAGGTCGGACTGGCCGACAAGTCGTCCGCACGTGTCAAGAACCTGTCCGGCGGCCAACAACGCCGTTTGGACCTGGCGTTGGGCATCGTCGGCAACCCTGAGCTGGTGTTCCTCGACGAGCCGACCACCGGTTTCGACCCTTCGGCCCGTCGGGGTGCGTGGGACCTCGTGCGGTCCCTGACCGGGGGTGGGACCACCTTCATCCTGACTACCCACTACATGGACGAGGCCGAGGCCCTCGCCGACCGGGTGGCGGTCATCGCCAAGGGCGAGATCGTGGCCTCGGGCCCACCGCGCTCGCTCGCCGGGCGCGATCTGGGCGAAGTGCGCATCCGCTTCGCCCTTCCCGAGGGCGTCGAGGCGAGCGAGCTTCCGGTGGGACCCGTCCGCGTGGTCGAGGGCCTCGTCGAGCTGCGCACCGACGCCGAGCTCGACGTGCTCCACCGGCTGACCGGGTGGGCACTCGAGCGGGGGGTTCCGCTGATCGGCCTGGTCCTCGAGCGTCTCACGCTCGAGGACGTGTACCTGCGGCTCACGGGCTTCGAAGAGGGCGCCCGCCTCGGTCCACCCGCCGACGACGCCCCGGTGACCCGATCAGCGCGTCGGCGCGGGCGGTGAGGAGAGCCTCGCTCTCGTTGCGCCTGGACCGTCGGGACCTGCGCCTGGTCGCCCGTCAGATCGGGTTCGAGCAGTTGGCCTTCTGGCGCAATCCGGTCGGGGCCGGGTTCACGGTGGTCTTCTCGGTGGTCTTCTTGGTGCTCCTCGGCGCCAGCGGGGGCACCTCGACCGTGTCGTTCCTTCACGTCAGGCTGATCCAGTACTACCTGGCCGGGTTCGCCGCCTACGGGGTGATGGCCGCCTGCTTCAACAACTTGGCGATCAACCTGGTCATCCGCCGTGAGTTGGGTCTGCTCAAACGGCTGCGGCTGAGCCCGTTGCCGCGCTGGATCATGTTCAGCGGGCTGTTCGCCAACGCGCTCATCGTGGCCTTCGTCCAGCTAGCGCTGCTGTTGGTGGTGGGGCGCTTCGGCTACCGCGCTCACCTGCCCCACCAATGGGGAGCACTGATCGTGGCCCTGCTCGTCGGGGTGTTCTGCTTCACCGCCCTCGGCGTGGCGGTCAGCACCTTGATCCCGAACCAAGAGTCCGCCGGCCCGATGCTCTCCATCGTCTTTTTCGTGCTGCTCTTCCTGTCGGGCCTCTGGTACCCGTTGCAGGCCGGATCGGCGCTCGCCAAGGTGTCGTCGTGGTTCCCGGTGCGCCACCTCATCACCGCCACCTTCGCGCCCTTCGACCTGGCCCCCGGTGTCTCGCCCTGGGCGTGGCACGACATCGTCGTCATGGCCATCTGGGGCGCGGCCGGAACCTACGTGGCGTGGCGACGATTCCGCTGGGAGCCCCGGCGGGGCTAGGAGTTTGGGAGCCCCGGCGGGGCTAGGAGTTGGGCTGGCGCAGCTTGGCCTCGATCGAGGCGATGCGTTCGGGGTCCGAGAAGGGATGGATCGTCGCCTGCTGTTGCTCAACTTCCTTGGCCCGCAGGTAGACGGCATAGGCCCGGTTTGCCGCCTCGACCCGCTCGAGCACCTCGTGCGACGCCAGCACGGCGTCGTCGTCGGCGACTACCCAGCAGATGGTCGCCCCGTCGACGCCTGGAGCGGTGTGGGCGCGCAGCTGGGGCGATCCATTGCGTGCGGCCTGGCGTTCGAACGAGGAAATCCAGATGGCCGGCGGCTCGTGGTTGAGCTCGAAGACGAGCCAAACGGTTTCCATGCCGTGGATCTCGACGGTGGGCGCCCCGCTCAGCGCGATGGGTACCCATGTCGATGCTCGGACACTGGCATTGAGGGACGCTGATCCGTCGTCCGCCACGCGACTCCCCCTCGTCGTTCCCCGCCCCAACGGACGTCACCGCCGACAACCCGATGGCCCGACAGCTCACATCCTAGCGAAACTGTAGACCTTGGAACCCGGCCCGGGCCTCCAACGGAGCTTCTCACCTTGGGAGCCAGGTGGCTCGATCCATCACGCCCCCCTGACGTGCCGATCCGTGGTCGGCTCGGAGCCCGGGGGGTGTGAGAGCGCGAGGCGCGTCGGGGCCCGTGCTACGGTCCGACCAGTGGCCCATCGAACGGGGTTCAACCCGTCTCGGCACCCGACGGCTCGTGCGAGCATGCAGGAGCAGCCACGATCGAGCATCGTGCGTCTCCTGCTCAGTGCCGCGGTCATCGTGGCGGCGCTCGGCGTGGTGGCCTTCGTCGAGCCAGCGCTGGCGCTCGGCCAGACCCCGACCGTCAGCGCGGTGTGGCCCCGGAGCGGTCCGGTGAGCGGGGGCACGCCGCTGACCGTCGTGGGCTCGGGGTTCACCGGCGCGAGCGCCGTCACCGTGGACGGGGCGCCGGCCAGCAGCTTTACCGTCGTCTCTGACACCCTCATCCACGCCGTCGCGCCACCCTCGCCCACCGACGGCGCCGTCAGTGGCGCCGTCGTGGTCACCTCGTCGGGCACCAGCGTGGCCACCCCCCTCGACGCCTACGCGTACGCGGTCGGCGGCGCCGCGGTGGCCGTACCCTCGTACATCTACCCGGGCACCGCCTGGTCACAGATCGATGCAGGCGAGCCCCCAGTGGATTTGGCGGTCATCAACCCGGCGAGCGGC
Organism: uncultured Acidimicrobiaceae bacterium; assembly: GCA_963794215.1. Classification (GTDB taxonomy): domain Bacteria; phylum Actinomycetota; class Acidimicrobiia; order Acidimicrobiales; family RAAP-2; genus DATKRB01. Next base: position 85,163 of record CAWCCQ010000003.1, read on the forward strand.
CCGGGCACCGCACCGGACCCCAACTACGCCGCACAGGTGACGACGTCGCAGAGCTCCGGGGTCGACGTCCTGGGCTACGTCCACACGTCCTACGGAGCGCGCTCGCTCAGCACCGTCGAAAACGAGGTCTCCGAGTACGAGAGCTGGTATCACGTGAACGGCATCTTCGTGGACGAGGCTTCCACGAGCTGCAGCGTGGAGTCCTCATACTACGCCCCGCTCTACGCGTTCATCCACGCACAGAGCGGGCTCGACCTCACCGTGCTCAACCCCGGCACCGGGACCAGCTCGTGCTACATGTCAGCGGCCGACGTGGTCCTCGCCTTCGAGGGCGATCCGGCTCAGCTGGCCTCGGCCGGCCACCTCGCGTCGTGGACCGCCGCCTACCCCGCCAGCCGGTTCTGGGGTGTCGTCTATGGCGCGTCAGGAACGGGGACCTTGGCATCGACCTTGAGCACGCTCGAGTCTGACGGCTTCGGACAGGTCTACGTGACCGACGGGCAACTGCCCAACCCCTATGGCGCGCTGGCGAGCTACTGGAGCCAAGAGCTGGCCGACGCTGCGGGCAGCACCCCGCCCGCGACCCCGCCGCCTCCCGCGCTGGGCACCCAGACGCTGAGCTTCACCACCACCCCGCCGACGCCCGCGGTAGTGGGGACGACATACCCCGTCGCGGCCATCGGTGGGGCCTCCGGGCAGCCGGTCATGCCCAGTGTGGACCCCTCCTCGGGGTCCAGGTGCACGTTGAGCGCCAGCACCGTGACCTTCGTGGCGCCGGGGACCTGCGTGATCGATGCCAACCAGAGTGGCACGAGCACCTTTGCCGCCGCGTCGCAGATCCAACAGTCGATCACGGTGGTTGGCGCGCCGACGGGAGTGGCGCCACGGATCACCAGCCCCTCGTCCTACTCGGTCACCGGGGGCAGCTCGTTCAGCTTTACCTTCACTGCCACGGGCACGCCCACCCCCACGATCCACGTGTCGGGGAACGTACCGAGCTCGCTCACCGTCAACAGCTCAGGCGCCGGCACGGCGACGATCAGTGGGAGCATTCGACGCCACCACACCTACGGGCTGACCGTCACGGCGAGCAACGGCATCGCGCCCAACGCCACCCAGAGCTTCACCCTGTCGGCTCCCTAGCCACCGAGTCGGTCGGTTCGGCGAGGCCTGACCGGCGCTTCGGCTAGACCATTAGGGCCGAGCGACGGCGAGACCGCTCGGGGCAGGACGACGAGAGGAACGTTGATGAGTGATCGTGACCGTGACTTTGCAGCCCTGGCGCTCCGATTGGCGATCGGACCGATGCTGGTGGCACATGGTTCGAACAAGGTGTTCGGGTCCGGCGGACTGGAGGGGACGACCCGCTGGTTCGAGGCGCTCGGCCTGCGACCGGGGTGGGTGCACGCCCGAGCGGCGGCCACCACTGAGCTCGTGGCCGGAACCCTGTTGACGGTCGGCGCCTTGGACCCGCTCCCGAGCGCGGCCGTCGTCGGGCTGATGGCCACCGCGGCGCGCACTGACCACAAGGGGAAGGGCTTCTTCGTCTTCAAGGGGGGCTGGGAGTACACGGCGATCGTGGCCGCGGCCGCCACCGCTCTCGCCGCGCTCGGCAGCGGCCGGTGGTCCCTCGACCGTCTCCTGGGCCGCAAAGCCCGTTCGGGCGCCAAAGTGGCACTCCTGGCCGCTGGCTTCGGCCTGGCCAACTCCGCGCTGCTGATGGCCACCTCGTACCGCCCCGACGCCCCGACCTCCGACGCCGGCGCCGGCGACACAGATCCCGGCGCCGTCAGCGGTGAGCACGTCGAGAGCGAGTCCGCCTGAGCAACAGCCGAGCGCGACGTGCTGGTCGGCGCGAGGTCGGCCGGTTCGGTGGGCGGGGACGCGCTCAGCATGTTGGCCCTGGCGGTGCACACCGAGGTCCCCCTCGCGCACTTCCGGCGGATGACTTTTCCTATCGGATGTTCCACCGCGCCGTCGAGCCCGCCCGCGCCCAGCTGGCCTAGCGCGTGGCACCGGCCCTGCCCGGTGCCACGGTAGCTCTCCCCGACACGACCGGAGCACGCTCAGCGGATCGGGGAGTGTCCGATGTCCATGGCGCTCGGTCCGGTCGGGTCCCGCGGCGTAGCGCGCTGGGGCCTGGCCCAGCTCTGTCCGGAACATCGCGCTGAAGGCGCTGGGCGTCGCGTAACCCACACGGTGGGCCACGTCGGTCACCGAATGCCCGGCGCCGAGCAGGCGCAGGGCCTGAAGGAGACGGAGCTGGCGCCGCCAGCGGGCAATAGGCATCCCGGTGTCGCCCACGAACAGCCGCTCGAGGGTCCGGCGACTGGCTCCGACGCCCTGGGCGAGCTCAGCCACGCTCGCCATCGGACTTTGGGCCAACTGCTCAGCAAGCGCTCGCGCTCGGGGATCGCGGGGTTGGGGGAGTTGCAACGGCGCCAGGGGCAGCTCGTCGAGCTGGTCGACGATCACCTCGATCAGGCGGCCGTAGCGCGGGTTGCGCCGATCCAGTGGCCCGCGCCGGATGGCCTCGACGACCAGCTCGCGCAGCAGAGGTGAGACATTGACCACCCGCAACGTTGCGGGCATCGACGACAGTCGAGCGTCGAGGTACAGCGATCGGATCGCGACCCGGCCGTGCATCTGGATCCGGATGCGCTGGCCGTCGGGTACCCACAAAGCCCGGTTCGATGGTACGACCCAGATCCCGACCTCGGTCTCGACGCTCATCACGCCGGAGATGGCGTGGAGCAGTTGGTCCCAGCCGGGCGGACAGAACGGGACCACAGTGCTGCCGACCGGATGGGTGACCGCGTTGCCCCGGACCTCGAGCGTGTCGAGCACTTGTCGCATTCTCGACATCTCTTGTCGGACCGCCAGAGGCGCGCCAGGGTGATCATCGGTCACGATGGGACGTGGGAGCGAACCTTCAGCACTTCTCCATCAACGCGCAAGACGTCGAGTCCGCCCGACGGTTTTACGAGGCGGTGCTCGGCTGGCGCTTCGAAGCATGGGGGCCGCCCGAGTTCTACCTCGTGACGACCGGCGAGGGCGGTATCCAAGGCTCCCTGCAGCGCCGCCGCGAGCTGGTGGAGGGCACACCTATGCTCGGCCTCGAGGGGACGTTCGCGGTCGAGGACGTCGACGAGGTGGCTCGGGCGGTCGTTGCCAATGGGGGCACCATGTTGATGGACAAGACCCGGCTCGCCGGCGTGGGCGATCTCATCTGGTTCGTGGATCCGGCCGGTAACGCCGTGGGCGCCATGCACTACGACGCGGCGGCCGAATGACAGCGGGCCCCGCCGACCCGCTGGCGGCCGCATTGGCGGGATGCCCCGGGGCCGAGCATCTGTGCTGGATGCTCGCCGGATGGTCCAAGGGTGCCCCCCCGATCGAGCCTGAGGAGGTGGCGGCGCACGCGACGGCGTGGTTCGCGCCCGAACGGGGGGAGCCATGGCCCCCGTGGCTAATGGAGATGCGCACGAGCCCCCAAGCGGTGACAGAGGTGCTGGGCTGGCGCACCTCGGCCTTCGGCGATCAAGTCGTCACCTACCGCGGCGATGACGGGCGACTCTACGATCTTGTCGCCAAGTTGGAGGAGACCAGCGGGATCGTGGTGGATTTCCGCACCATACGCTCGATCGAAGGCGCCGACCTCGGTGCGAAGGCCATCGCGGATCTCTCCGAAGGCGAGTGGTCCGCTCTGCGCGGCGTGCTACTCGAGCGCGTTTCGGGGAGGCAGTCGCCACTACCTGGACCGGCGCTTGGAGGGTCTGAGCACCGTCGGCCTCGCGTGGAAGGCGGGCCGGCTGCTGGGGTTCAGCGCGGTGGGCATGCGACAGGCAGAATTTCCCTTCGTCGGGCAGCGCAGTTTCTTGGACTGCGGCCTGACGTGCGTCGATCCGAGATCGACCGAAGGCGGGGTTTCCAACGCGGTGGGCACGATCGCCATGCAGCACACTCCATCGGAACTGCCCAACGAGTTCTCCCTGCTGAACTTTGCGACGCCGGTGATGCTGCGCGCCGCGTTTCGCTTCGGTCGGTCGGCGTGGCCGGGAACGACCATCGCCGAGGTCAGCGCCGCATTGGCCTCACCAACCTCCACGCAGCGGGCCGTGGGCCAAGCGATCGCCAACCTCTACCAGGCGGCCTCCTACGACGCCGAGCACTGGGTCATGCGGTCGGCGGAGTCCCCCGGAACGTCGGTCACCCAACCCCATGACCTCGAATCCGACTACCAGCGGCTCTTCGCGCACGTCGACCCCGCGGCGGGTGAGACGTTGCTCGGCGTGTTCTGGTGGAACGACCCGCCTTCGCAGTGGTGGGAGTGACACGAACCGTGCGCCGACCGCTGCCCGAAACCGCCCTCGCGCTCCTCGACCGGTTCGCCGACGACGTGCAGGAGATCGTTCTCTGTCTGCGCGAGCGTGTGCTGGCTGTCGTGCCCGAGGCCCACGAAACCATCCGCGACGTCGGCTACACGGTGTCGCTGCAGTTCGGGCCCGACGACCGGGTCGCCAACGGGTTTTGCTACATCGCCGGGTTCGCCAAGCACGCCAACCTCGGTTTCCACGATGGTGCCGCGCTTCCCGATCCCCAAGGGGTGTTGGAGGGCACCGGCGCCCACATGCGGCACATCAAGTTCGCCGCCGTCGCCCAGACCACGGCGCCATGGCTGGCGCGCTACCTCGAGGTGGCGCTCGCGCACCGAGGACTCGACGGCCGTATCGGCGACGGGCAGAGCGACGTCGCTGCGCGCCCGACGTCGGGTGGGCGAGGCACGCGCCCGAGGCCAGGTGGGCGAGGCCCGCGCCCGCTGCGGTAGGGCTACTCCCCGACGAGCTGGTAGCCGATGCCCGGTTGGGTGCGCAGCAGGTGCTCGGCGTCACCGAGCTTGCGTCGCAGGCGGTGCGCGTACACCCGCAGATAATGGGCCTCGTTCGCATAGGCCGAACCCCACACCCCGCGCAGGATCATCTGGTGGGTGCACACCTTGCCGGCATGCCGGGCCAGGAAGGCCAACAGGTCGAACTCGCGCGCTGTGAGATCGAGCGGCTGCGCGTCGAGGGTGGCCATGTGGTGCACGAGGTCGACGGTGAGACGGCCGACCACCAGCTGGCTCGGCTCGTCGGTCGCCAGCGACGCGCGGCGCCGGAGCGCCACCCGCAGACGGGCCTCCAGCTCGGCCATGCCGAAGGGCTTGGTGACGTAGTCGTCGGCACCGCTGTCGAGGGCGGCCACCTTGCGCGCCTCGGCGTCGGCGGCCGACAGAACGATCACCGGCACGGCTGACCACTCGCGGATGCGGCGGCAGACCTCGACCCCGTCGAGGTCGGGTAGCCCGAGGTCGAGGACCACGACGTCGGGGTCGATGAGCGACACCTGGGCGATGGCGTCCTCCCCACTCCGGGCGATCGCCACCTCGTAGCCCCGTGCCGCCAGCCCGATGCGCAAGGCCCGCAGCAGCGAGGTGTCATCGTCCACCAACAGGACGCGGCCCACCTACGCCACCTCGCTCGGTACCCAGGCCGCCGGCAGCGTGACCACGAACTGCGCCCCGCCGCCCGGCGCATCACGCACCCAGAGCCGCTGGCCGTGAGCCTCGACGAAGGAACGGCAGATGGTGAGCCCGAGCCCGGCACGACTGCCGCTGCCCCGGCTGAAGATCTCGAAGATCCGGTCCCGATCGGCCAGCGGCACACCGGGGCCGTGGTCGCTCACTTCGAGCTGCACCAACCGGGCCGGGCTCTCCGCCGGTGCGGTGGTCGACCCCACACTGCGAGGTGGTGCGAGGTCGGCGAGCGAACACCCGTCGGCTAGGTGAGCCGAAATCTCGACGGGCACACCCGCCGGGGTGTAGCGCAGCGCGTTGTCCAAGAGGTTGGCGATCACCTGCACCATGAGCGGATGATCGACCTCGACCGGGGGCAGGTCGGGGGGCACCGCCACGAGGACCGCGGGCGAACCGGACAAGCCCAGCGAGCTCAGCGCGCCGTCCACCAGGTCGGTGATCGGTCCGACCTCGGGTTGCAGCATGAGCGCGCCGGCGTCGATGCGGGTCATGTCGAGCAGGTTGGTGACGAGGCGCGCCAGGCTGTCGGTCTGCTCTTCGATCACCGCCAGAAGCTCGTTGCGATCGGGATCGCTCAGGGTGACCTCGACGCCGCGCAGGGTCGACACCGCCGTCTTGATCGAGGCGAGCGGGGTCCGCAGGTCGTGGGAGACCGCGCCCAGGAGTGATCGGCGAAGCCGGTCGACCTCTTCGAGGAGCTCGGAGCGCACCGCTTGGTCCCGCAGCCGGCTGCGGTCGATGGCCAGTGCCGCGTGGTTGGCGTAGGTGAGAAGCAGTGCCCAGTCGTGGGCAGACAGCTCGGCGCCCGACATCGCCAACAACCCGACTGGTCGGGTGGCGGCGGTGAGCACGACCCGGGTGATGGGGCCCGACGACCCTTGCCCACCAAGACTTTCGAGCCGTCCGGCCGACGGGATCAGGGCGGCCAGCTCATCGTCCGTCGGCGCCGCGCCCGCCGTCGCCTTCACGCTCAACGCGCCGCGGTTGGCGTGACCGTCCTCGCCGAGCTCGGAGGGCAGCAGCAACGCCGCCCAACGTGCGCCGAAGGTCCGTTGGATGGTACTGACCACGAGGTCCAGCAGGCCTGGCAGCGCAGTGTCGGCGATCAGGCGGTCCGAAAGCACGTAGAGGCGGCGAGTCTCCTCCTCGCCCGAACGGGCCTCGGCGCGTGCAGCGCGCAAGAAGACCACGATCTTGGCGACGACCAAGCCGACGAGCACGTAGACGACCAAGGCCACCCACTCGTCGCTGTTGTCGACGCTCAGCGAGTCATAGGGCCGGATAAACAGCAGGTCGTAGGCGAAGAACCCGGCGACCGACACGATCAGCCCGCTCATCCAACCCCCGAGCGAGGCGGCACCGACCACCGGAAGTATCAAGAGCAGCGCTGGCGTGGCCTCCGACACGTGGCTGCGGAGCGCGACGAGCAGCGCGCTCAGCACGCCGACCCCGGCCAGGGCGACGACGGTGCTGACCAACGTTCGTCGAATGGCGGTCATCGGGCCTCTCTCGGTGAGCTCTCCGAGCACGAAGTGCTCGAGCGCTCCGCACAGGAGTGTAGGTGGGGCCCGTGGGCGACGGGCTCAACCGAGCCAGGCCGTGGCCTGGCAGTATTGGTACATGGACGCGATCGATGAGCCTGGTCGAGCGTCACGGGGGGCCGAACCCCGCTGGGTCGACCAGGACGCGCGCGACGCAGTGCGGCCGACCGGCAAGTTTCGGATCTACATCGGCTCGGCTGCCGGCGTCGGCAAGACCTGCGCCATGCTCGACGAGGGCTGGCGTCGCCACCATCGCGGCACTGACGTGGTCATCGGCTACGTCGAAACCCACGGGCGTCCCCACACGGCCGAGCTCATCCGGGATCTGTCTGTGGTCCCACGTCGGAGCGTCGAGTACCGAGGCAGCGCGTTTGAAGAGATGGACCTCGACGCCGTGCTGGCCCGCCACCCCGAGGTCGTGCTGGTTGACGAGCTGGCGCACACGAATGTGCCCGGTTCGGGCGTGCACGAGAAGCGCTGGCAGGACGTCCTCGACATCCTGGCGGCGGGGATCGCCGTCATCAGCACGGTCAACATCCAACACCTCGAGAGCCTGGCAGACGCGGTCGAGGACATCACCGGGGTGAAGATCCGCGAGCGGGTGCCCGACTGGGTGGTCCGCAAGGCCGACCAGCTCGAGCTCATCGACTCGTCGGCCGATCAGCTGCGCCGCCGCATGGTGCACGGCAACATCTATCCGACCGACAAGGTCCCGAGCACGCTGGCCGGGTTCTTCAAGACTGAAAACTTGGTGGCGCTGCGCGAGTTGGCTCTGCGCTTCGTGGCCGACGAGACCGACGAGGAGCTCCTGCGCTACTTGCGCGACCACCGACCCACGGCGGTGTGGGACACCGCCGAACGGATCATGGTGGCCGTCACCGGCGCGCCGGGAAGCGAGGGAGTGGTGCGCCGAGCCGCACGCATCGCCGCCCGGGTGAAGGGGGACCTCATGGTCGTCCACGTGGCCGATGACCGGACGAACGGGGCGGGCGACACCCGCCTGGCGGCCGTGCGCCAGCTGGTCGAGGACGTCGGGGGCCAGTGGCATGAGCTGGCGGGGGACGATCCGGCCCGGCTCGTCGTGGATTTCGCCCGCGAGCACCAGATCACCCAGATCGTCGTCGGGGCCACCCGACGGAGCCGGTGGGAGGAGCTCCACCGGGGCTCGGTGGTGCGCAAGATCCTGCGCTTCGCCGCCGCGTCGGACATCGACGTCCACGTGATCGCCCGGCGCGACGGGCGCCCGACCACCGCGGCACACAGCGGCGAGGCATGAGTAGCGAGGACAACCAGGAGCAGCCAGCGGCGCAATCAGGACCGAGCGCCGCGCCAGGCAGGACGTTCGATTGGACGGAGTCAGCGTGCCGCGTAGCGATCGAACCACTCGAGGGTGCGGCGCCAGCCGTCGGCCGCCGCCTCGGGGTTGAACACGGCCGGCCGGTCGTTGCAGTGGAAGCCGTGTTCGGCGTCGGGGTAGCGAACGATCTCGGTGTCCACGTCCAGATCCGCCGTCGCCACGCGTAGCGCCTCGACTTGCTCGACGGGAATGCCACTGTCCCGGTCGCCGAACAAGCCTAGCCACGGCGTCTGGAGCCGGGGCGCGAGCTCGCCGATCGGCGGGAGCCCGAAGCGGCCCTCGATCAACCCGCCGCCGTAGAAGGTCGCCGCCGCCCCGAGCGGCTGGAGGGTACCGGCGAAGAACGTGACCGTCCCGCCCATACAGAAGCCGACCACTGCGACGTTGCTCGCGTCGAGCCCTGCCGAGGCGAAGTGGTCGATGGCCGCGCGTAGGTCGACGGCGAGCCCGTCAGCCGACAGCAGCCCCATAAGGGGCATCACGGCGGGGATGTCGTCGTAGGCCACGACGGGTGAGCCCTGGCGATGGAAGAAGGCCGGCGCCAGCGCGTGCCAACCCTCGGCGGCGAACCGGCGGGCCACCTCTTCGATGTGGTCGGTGACCCCGAATGCCTCCTGCACGACGATCACGCCGCCTTTGACCTCGCCGTCGGGCCGAGCCTCGTAGGTGGGCATAGGGCCGTCCTGGGTGGAGAGCGTGAGCGTCATGCTGGTGGTCATCGGGCCTCCCGGGTCGACGTGCAGAGCGAGCCTGGCCGAGAATTCACGTGTCGGCAACCCGGCGGCGTTCCGTCGGCGCCACCATGACGGGGTGCCGAGCGTCGATCCACGCCAGCTCATCGGGCACGTCATCGTCTGCGGCCTGGCCGGGGTCGGCTTCCGCACGGTCGAGCAGCTGCATCTGGCGGCGGTCCCCGTGGTGGTGGTCGACGACGACCCTGACCCCCGGCTGGCGCGCGTGGTGCAGGGGTGGGGAGTTCCCCACATCCATGGCGACCCCCGCCTCGGCGACGGTCTGCAGGCCGCCGGACTCGACGGCGCGGTGGCGGTGGTCTGCACGGCGGCCGACGACCTGCACGCCCTCGAGACCGCGTTGCGGGCGCGGGAGCTACGCCCCGGGGTCCGGGTGGTCGCCCAGTTGGCCAACCCCTCGGTCGGCCAGGCGCTGCGCCGGGTCACCGACGAACAAAGCGTCCTGGACGTGGCCGCGCTCGCCGCGCCGTCGTTCGTCGAGGCCTGCGTGGGCAGCCCATCGCATCCGCTCGACCTCGACGGCGTGCTGTTCTCGGTGGTGGAGCTCGAGGTGGAGCCCGACGTCGGGACGCCGTCGGGCCCCCACGCCACCTTTCGCGGTCGCTTCGGCGACCTGGCCCCCGTCGCCGTCGTCCCCGGCGACGGATCGGACATGGCGCTGTGCCCCGGACGCGACCACCCCATCGCGCCGGGCGATCGGGTGGCCGTGCTCGGTACGCCGGCCGAGCTGGGTCGGGCAGACATCGATCCTGCCCAGCTTGGGCGGCCACCGGCCCCCCCGGGCATCGGCAGCCTGCTGCGGGCGCGTCGGCGGGTGGCCGCCGCCTTCAAGGGCAGCGACCGGGCGCTCGTGTTCGTGTTGGGCGCCTTGGGGCTCCTCGTACTGACCGCCGTCGTGGTGTTGCGGTTCTCGTACCATTCGGGCGCGCACCCCGGCGGCCACATCTCATGGCTCGACGCCGTCTACTTCACTGTGGTCACCATCGCCACCGTCGGCTACGGCGACTACTCGTTCGCAAGCCAGTCGCCTTGGCTCGAGTTCTTCGGCATCGCGTTAATCGCGCTCGGGGTCGCCCTTGTCACCACCTCCTTCGCCTTGTTCACCAACCTCTTGGTGAGCCGGCGCATCGAGCAGACGCTGGGGCGTCGCCAGGTGCCCGGCATGCGGGGACATGTGGTGGTCGTCGGCCTCGGATCGGTCGGGATCGCGGTGGTCGAGGGACTGCTGGCCGAGGGGCGGCGCGTCGTGGTGGTCGAGCGTGACGACTCGAACCGCTACCTCGCGGGCCCGGGCCCTCGACGTGCCGGTGGTGATCGCCGACGCCACCCAACGCCAGACCCATCAGACGGTCAATCTGGTCGACGCGTCCGCTGTCGCCATCTTGACCAGCGACGACCTCACCAACATCGAGACCGGGTTGGCCGTGCGCGAGTCGCTCGGGGAGCGTTGGGAAGCCGTGCCGGTGGTCATCCGGGTCTTCGACCGCAATTTGGGGCGCATGATGGAGTCGGGCTTCGGATTCCGTCACGTCCGTTCCACCTCGGCCCTCGCGGCACCCTGGTTCGTCGGCTCGGCCCTCGGGCTCCACGTGCTGGGCACCTTCTACGTCGAGCAGCAGCCGTTCTTGGTGGCCCGGCTGACCGTCGCTGCCGGCGGAGGGCTCGAGGGGCTGGCCATGCAGGACCTCTCGTCTCGGACCCGGGTCGTCGCCCTGCGCCGGGCCGACACCAAGGGTGCGCTCGAGCACCCGCCGCGGCGCGGCACGCGATTCGCCCCCGGCGATCAGGCCTACCTGCTCGGGCCCTACGAGGAGTTGTTGGGGGTCCTGCGCCGGGACCAGCCGATAAGCGACCCGATGGCCGACGCTCTCGGTGACCCCGTCGGCTCCCCGTAGCGCCCCGGGACTCCCGACGGCTCGGGCGTCAGACCACCTCGTCGGGGCCTTGGAGGCTCGTGAGCCCGGGCACGGCGGCGTGCCCGGCGGCCACGACGAGGTGGGCGAGGGCCGTGGTCACCCCTTGGGCCATGGGAACGTGGAGGAACTCGTTGGGCCCGTGCGCGTTGGAGTGTGGTCCGAGCACCCCGGTCGCGACGAGTTGGGTCCCGGGAAACCGGGCGCCCAGGGTGGCGAGGAACGGGATGGTGCCGCCTTCGCCGTAGGCTGAGGGTCCCCGACCAAAGGCGGCCTCCGAGGCCCGGCCCAACGCCGCGGCCAGCCAGGGGGCCGGGTCGGGTGCCACCCAGCCGTCGGCCGGGGTCTCGATCTCGACATGCACCCGAGCACCCTCGGGCGGATCGGACTCGAGCGCCCGGCGCAGCGCGCCGGCGGCGGTCGGGGCGTCGCAGCTGGGTGGGAGTCGGAGGGAGATCTTGGCCGTGGTGAACGGTCGCAGGACGTTCCCGCCGTCGCGCACCGTGGGCACGCCGTCCATGCCGGTCAGCGCCAGGGCTGGGGACCAAGCCTTGGCGATGAGCCGGTCGGCGGCACTGTCGCCTCCGAGGCGCAGCCCGGGCACGGTCGGCAGGCTGGCCGTGGCCTCGTCGCCGAACTCCTCGGCGATGGCCGACAGGCTGGCGCGATGCGACTCGGGCACGCTGAGGGTCAACTCGGGCAGCAGGATCGTCCCGGTCGCCTCGTCTTCGACCCGGCTGAGCAGCGCGCGCAGCACGCGGAACGACGAGGGAACCACCCCGCCGGCCAGCCCGCTGTGGACGCCTTCGTCGAGCACGTCGACCCGCACGGTGGCCACCAGGTTGCCCCGTAGGGAGGTCGTGGTCCAAAGCCGGTCGTAGGTGAGGCAGCCCGAGTCCAGACAGACGACGAGGTCGGGTTGTCCGAGGCGATCACCGAGCGCGTCGAGGTAGGTGGGCAGGTCGGGGCTCCCGCTCTCCTCGCTGGCCTCGATGAGCACGTGCACCGACGGGCGCGCCAGGCCCCGAGCATCGAGGGTCTCGAGTGCGACGAGGGCAGCGAAGAGCGCGTAGCCGTCGTCGGCCGTCCCCCGGCCGTAGAGGCGCTCGTCCTGACGCACTGGCTCGTAGGGTCCGAGCCCGCTGCGCCACTCGCCCTGGGGTGGTTGCTTGTCCAGATGCCCGTAGACCACGACGTTGCCGGGGACAGTCCCGGGGGCGTGGACCAGGACCACCGGGGTCCGCCCCTCGCGTTCGACGATCTCGGCGCCCACTCCGTCGATCGCCCGGCTGGTACTCCAGTCGACCAGCAGCCGGGCCGCCCGGTGCAGCTCACCGTTGGCGCGCCAGTCGGGGTCGAAAGCGGGCGAGAGGCAGCGCACCCGGGTGTAGTCGCACAGGGTGGGCAGCACGGTGCGTTCCCACGCCTGGTCCACCGAGCCACGCAGGCCCTCGAGCGCGTCACCTGGTGGCATCGGGCACCTCCATCTGGTCGCCTGGCGTCGCCGGGGCCGGCACGTCGGGTTGCGGCCCGCGACGCTACCGTCTCGCTTGGGCGGGAAGCAGCGCTCGGCACCGGGCGTTGAGCTGGCCATGGACCGCACCCCGCTCTCAGTTCTCGACCTGGCCACGGTGACCGAAGGGTCGTCGCCGGCCCAAGCCCTGGCCGAGACCACCGAGATCGCCCGGGTCGTCGAGTCCCTTGGGTACCACCGACTGTGGGTTGCCGAGCACCACGGAATGCCGGCGGTGGCCAGCTCGGCGCCGGCCGTGCTCATCGCCCACCTGGCCGGTGCCACCTCGACGCTGCGGGTGGGCTCAGGCGGCGTGATGCTGCCCAACCACGTCCCGCTGGTGGTGGCGGAGCAGTTCGGCACCCTCGAGGCCCTCTATCCCCGCCGCATCGACCTGGGCATCGGCCGGGCCCCAGGCACCGATCAGTTGACCGCACGGGCGTTGCGGCGCTCGAACGACACGAGCGCCGACACCTTTCCCGACGACCTGGTAGAGCTGCTCGGCTACTTCGTCGGTGCGCACGCGCACCCGCGGGCCATCCCGGGTGAGGGATACCTCCCCGAGGTGTGGCTCCTCGGCTCGAGCATCTTCAGCGCGCACCTCGCCGGGCTGCTTGGTTTGCCCTTCGCCTTCGCCCACCACTTCAGTCCCCGGTACACCGAGCCGGCGGTCACCGAGTACCGATCGGCCTTCCGGTCCTCGTCGGTGCTCGAAGAACCCCACGTGATGATCGCGGTCAGCGTGCTCTGCGCGCCCGACGCCGACGAAGCCCTCTGGCTGGCCGGACCCGCTCGGCTCGCCACCCTGCGGCTGCGCACCAACCGGCCCGGGCCGCTTCCCACCCCCGAGGAGGCGGCGGCCTACCGGTACTCGCCCGAGGAGCTCGAGGTCGTCGAGTCGACCGCGGCGTCGAGCATCGTGGGCGACCCTGCCACCGTTGGTGAAGGTCTCGCCGAGCTCCGGGAACGCACCGGGGCCGACGAGCTCATGATCACGTCCCGGGTGTTCGCCCAGCGTGACCGGATCCGGTCCTTCGAGCTGGTGGCCGAGCGTTGGGGGTTGCAGCCCCCGACCACCCCAGTTGGGGTGGCCTCGGGGCGCTCGGACCGCCTGACCTGACGGTCCCCATACCGCCGGGCAGCGTGGCAACGGCCATAGCAACCAGGTGGTGACGATCGCCCAACCCGCGGGTCCGTTACTGGCCCGAGTTCTTATGAAAAATGGATGGAGTGGGGTGTCAGCTCGTAGTTAGATCTTGGTGAGAGGGAGATTTGACACCATGAGTAGCGACTGGATGCCCGAAGGCAAATGTAGGGACATGGCTCCCTCAATTTTTTTCCCGAGCGACGGGCTCGGGGTACAAGAAGCGCAACGGATCTGTGCCGAATGCCCGGTGACCGAGGAGTGCCTCGAGTACGCCTTGGTGAACCGTATCGACCACGGGGTCTGGGGCGGACGATCCGAGCGCGAACGCCGCCGGCTCCAGCGTCGCCGGCGCACCGCCCTGGCGGCCGCCTCGCGCTGAGAGCGCCGATCGGCGCCTCGAGCACCGCTCGTCTTGACGCCGGGTAGTCCAGAGATCTCGGCCTAGGGGCCCTCGAGGCACAGCTGACCTACAACACCGTTTGCGCTACCCAGGTCCCGAAGACCTCGCGCATGGCGTCGATGATCTCGCCGACCGTCGCGTACGCCGAGACGGCCCGTAGAACTGCCGGCATCAGGTTGAGCTCGGCGCGTGCCGCGTCGGCACGGACGGCGGCAAGGGCATCGGCGACAGCCCGGGAGTCGCGCCCTGCCTTCACCTTGGCCACGCGGTTCCGCTGGTCCACCTCGACCTCGTGGCCGATGGAATGAATCTCGGGGGCAGGCTCGGCGTCGTCCTCGACGTAGCAGTTCACGCCCACCACGCTGCGGGTGCCGTTGCCTAGCCGCCGTTCGAAATCCGCCGACGCCTCGGCGATCTGCCCTTCGAACCATCCGTCCTCGATGGCGCGGTAGACGCCCTCGAGCATGGATTCGCCGCCCAGGCCGTCGATATGGCCCAGAATCTCCTCAGCACGCCGCTCCATCTCGTCGGTCATCCACTCGACGTAGCCCGAGCCCCCGAGTGGGTCGGCGACGAGGGCGACGCCGGTCTCCTCGGCGATCATCTGCTGGGTGCGCAGCGCGATCCGCGCGGCGCGCTCGGTGGGCAGGGCCAGCGCCTCGTCATAGGCGTCGGTGTGGAGACTCTGGGTACCGCCGAAGACGGCAGCCAGCGCCTCGAGCGCGACGCGGGCGATGTTGACCTCGGGCTGTTGCGCGGTCAATGAGACGCCCGCCGTCTGCGCATGGAACCGCAGCTGCATGGAGCGCTCGCTTTGGGCGCCGTAACGCGTTCTCATCCAGCGGGCCCAGATGCGGCGTGCCGCCCGGAACTTGCCGATCTCCTCGAAGAAATCGATGTGCGCGTCGAAGAAGAACGACAACCGGGGCGCCAGTTCGTCGATTGCCAGCCCCGACGCCAGGGCGGCTTCGACATAGGCGAAGCCGTTGGCCAGCGTGAACGCCAACTCCTGCGCGGCGGTGGAGCCCGCTTCGCGGATGTGGTACCCCGACACCGACACCGGATGCCATCGGGGCATCTCTGCGGCGCAGAACCGGATCAGGTCGACGACCAGCCGCATGCTGGGCCGGGGCGGGAAGATGTACTCCTTTTGCGCCTGGTACTCCTTCAAGATGTCGTTCTGTACTGTGCCGCCGAGTGCCGAACGCGCTGCCCCGTTGCCTTCGGCGACCTTCACGTACATGGCCATGAGGATCATGGCCGCCGAGTTCACCGTCATCGAGGTGCTCACCTGAGCGAGATCGATGCCCGCGAAGAGCTCCTCCATGTCAGCCAAGGTGTCGACCGCGACACCCCCCCTACCCACCTCACCGAGGGACATTGGATCGTCCGAGTCGCGACCCATCAGCGTCGGCAGATCGAAGGCGGTGGAGAGCCCGGTGCCCCCCGAGCGCAGGAGTTCTTTGAAGCGGGCGTTCGTGTCGCCCGGCGTGCCGAAGCCGGCGAACATCCGCATCGTCCATAGCTTCGAGCGGTACATCGTGGGGTAGGGGCCACGGGTGTAGGGCCACTGGCCCGGAAGGGGCAGGTCAGCCTGGCCGTAAACAGGGGCCACCGGAACACCCGAGATCGTCACAGCCGGCACCTCGGGGGTCCGAGCATCGACCGCCGGTCGACCCCCGACACCATCGACCGCCGGTCCACCCCCGACACCATCGACCGCCGGTCGACCCGGGTCGCCCCTCGTCCTGCTCATCCGTCGCCGGCGGGTCGGGCATTGATCAGCTCGACTCGGAGCCCGCGCAGTGCCGCCGGATCGATGGTGACCAGCTCGGGTCGGTTGGGGTCCTCGACCACGCCGACCCTGAGCGCCGCCAAACGCTCGCACTCGCCACCAAGGTCACGCACTGCGATGCCGAAAGAGAAGATGCCCTCCCCGCGGCGCGCCAGGTGCGCGGCGAGATCGCTGGCGTCGTCGGTGGGCTGGGCGAGCACGACGTGCTGGCCCAGCGCGGAGTCGTCGAGCCCGAGACGTACCCCACGGGACCCCGGCGGGTCGTCGATCACCTCCTCATGGTCGACGAAGCCGAAGATGGCCCGGTAATCGGCGAGCGCCTGATCGACATCCTCGACGGCCACTGTCAGACGGGCCAAGCCCAAGTAGCGGGCGTTGGTCCCCGGGCCGAGCAGCATGCCGTCGATCACCTGGTACAGCACGCCGTGGGTGTGACGAGGGCCGGCCCAGACCAGGCCCTGTCCCGCCCGACCGCGGTAGTCGACGCCGTTGGCGTCGAAAGCCGCCGTGGCATCGGCCACGTCGCCGACGTCGATGCTCATCCCGTAGAAGCCGTCGCCCGATCGGCCGAGGAACCGGTGGAGCTGCGAAGCCTCCCCCGAGGGCTCGACGACGCCCAAGAACCCGTCCCCGATGGCGAACTCGGCGTTGGAAAAGGCCGCGGCACCCTCACCCGATCCCTCGAGCATGCGCCCGGGGGTCAAGGCGAGCACCTCATGGATGACCGGGATCCACTGCGTGCGGTCGCCCACGGCGACGATGACGTGGTCGAGACGGCGGATCAGTGCCACGGGCTATGCCCGGCCCGCCAACTCGCGGGCAACCTGCTCGTGGTGATAGCGGGCGTCGCCGAGGTTGTTCTCCCAGTACTTGGAGCGGCGGGAGAACAGGTTGAGGTCATGGTCGGCCATGAACCCGGCGCCGGCATGGACCTCGTGGGACTGGCGGTGCAGGTGCGCCGCTGCGGTCTTGCCCTGCGCGATGGCCATTGCCGCCTCGCGGGCGAAGGGCATGCCCGTCTCGATCCGGTAGGCGGCCTGCCGGGCGAGAAGGTCGACGCTGTGCACGTCGATCAGGATGTCGCTCACTAGGTACTGAACCGCCTGGTACTTGCCGATCGGGTTCCCGAACTGCTGGCGGTCCTTGGCGTACTGGGTGGTGAGCTCGAGCACGGCGGTTGCCGCGCCCACGATGGTGGCCGTCTGGAGCACGGCGGCCTTGGTCGCCGACACCGCCAACGGTGCCCACCCGTCACCGACCTCGCCCACGATGCTTTCGGGTGGCGCCACCACGTCGTCCAGCTCGAGTGCAAACAAGTCGCCGCCCGCGATGTTCGCCAGCGGCGACGCGGTGATGCCCGGGGCGGTGGCATCGAGGAGGAACAATGTCACCCCGCCCGCACCCCGGCCGGGCGCCGTGCGCGCCGGACACAAGAAGTACTGCGCCGCGTCAGCCCAGCCCACGAGCAGCTTGGTTCCCCGCAGCACGTAGTCCGATCCGCGCCGGGTGGCCGCCAACGCGATGCCGCCGGGCCCGAACGATCCGCTCGCCTCCAGCAGGGCGGCACTCACGATGCAGCGCCCTTCGGCGATGGCGGGGAGCACCGTCGTCTTCAGCGCGTCGGATTCCGATCGCCGCCACGACGTCGGCGGCCAAAGCGACCGTATCGAGATGCGGGGAGGGCACGAGGAACCGGCCGAACTCCTCGTAGAGCGCGTAGAGCGAGAGGAAGCTCCCTGCGGACCCTCCAAGATCTTCGGGGAGCCCAAGACCGAGCCATCCACGCTCGGCCATCTCGTGCCACAGGTCGGGCTGGTAGCCGACCCCGTCGGTCTCGAGCGCTCGGACGACATCGATCGGGCATCGCTGCGCGAAGAGCGCGTGAGCCGCCTGTTGGAGCTCGAGCTCCTGGGTGTCGAGGGCAAAGTCGATGGTCATTGGTTCTCCTTGGCCGGCTAACGCGCCAGGCCGAGGATGCGCGTGGCCATCACCATCCGCTTGAGCTGGGAGGTCCCCCCGGCGTGGTTGCCGAACGAGCGGCGGTAGAGGCGGTCGATCTCCCCGGCCATCGGCGCCCACGGCCCCGACTGGATCTGGGCGATCGGCCCGAGGATCTCCATGCACACCTGCGCGAACTTCGGCTGGAATTCCTTGGTGATCGCCTGATGGGTGTGTGCGCCGTACGCGCAGGCACCCTCGTAGCTCAGCAGCGTCTCGATCTCCACGCCGATGGCCAGCTCGGCGAGCTGCTCGCGCACGACCCGGTCCTCGATGAGCGGTGCGCCGTCGCGCTCGGCGGTCTGGCAGTAGCGCACGAGCTGGTCGAGCACCCAGGGCAGCCCGGACAGGGGCGGCTCGTAGTCGAGCTCGGGCCCCGGGTCGTCGTCGGCAAACCTCGGGATCGGGTTGCCGCCGATGCCGAACCAGACCTGGCTCCATCCCTTGTTGAGGTCACCCAGGAGCCGGTTCGCCGGAACCCGCAGCTCGTCGAAGAGAACCAGGTTCTGACGGCCGTCGGCGATGTTGTGCAGGGGGCGCAGCTCGATGCCGGGCACGCCCATCGGCGAGAGGAAGTAACTGATCCCGTTGTGGCGTCTGGACTCGTCAGGATCGGTGCGGGCGGCGATGATGATCCAGTTGCAGTGATGACCAGAGGTGCAGTACGTCTTTTGGCCGCTGATCACCCACTCATCACCGTCGGGTTCGGCCCGAGTGCGCAATGAGGCGAGGTCCGACCCGGCGGTGGGCTCGGTGTAGCCCTCGGCCCACATGATCTCGCCCGCCGCCATCCCCGGAAGAAAGGCAGCCTTCTGCTCGTCGGTCCCGAGCCGCAGGATGGCCGGACCCACCGAAGCGCCGATACCGGCAAACCCGCCCGCCCGGCGCCGTCCGAGCTCCTCGGCGATCACGCGACACCCGCGCGCCGACAGCTCGGCCCCGCCGTACTCGGCCGGCCAGCCTGGTTCGAGCCAGCCTCGAGCACCGAGCTTCTTCCAGAAGGCCCGGTAGAAGGTCCACGGGCCGGGGTCCTCCTCGAAATCCCAGCGGAACCCCTCGTACTCGACGGGCAATTCCTCGTCCAACCACGTGCGAACCTCGTCGCGCAACGCCTCGAGCTTCGGAGTGGTCGTCAGCGCGATCTTCACCCACACGCCTCCTCGTCAAACCGAGGGACCGACATCAGAGGCCCCTCGCGTCGCCCCCCGAGCGACCGAAGGCATCCTAACGACCCCGCTGCGCGACTGCGTGGTGTAGACGTGGACGCCTCAAGACTTGCAGAGGGGAGGACGACGGTGAAGTTGCTCCGGGGGGTGGTCGACGAGCTCAGGGTCAACCCGGGTGATCCCGCTGCCCTGGCCACGCGCAGCACGGCGGGCACGGTGACCGACTGGCTTGGTCCGATCGGTCGGGCGAACGCGAAGGACGTCGCCGAGCGCGACCTCGAGGCGTTCAAGACCGAACTCGAGACTGCTCAGGAGCTCCTCTACGCCAGCGACACCTGGGCATTGCTGCTCGTGTTCCAAGCGCTCGATGCAGCGGGGAAGGACGGGACGATCAAGCACGTGATGTCCGGGGTCGACCCACAAGGATGCGAGGTCTGGTCGTTCAAAGCGCCCTCGAGCGAGGAGCTGCGCCACGACTACCTCTGGCGTTGTGGCAAGGCGCTGCCCGAACGAGGGAGGATCGGGATCTTCAACCGCTCGTACTACGAGGAGGTCCTGTCGTCCGGGTCCACCCAGAGCTGCTCAGTGCACAACATCTTCCGCCGGACCTCGCGGATGGACCTCGGCTATGGCACGAGCGCTACGAGGACATCAACGCCTTCGAGCGCCACCTGGCGCGCAACGGGACGCGAATCGTGAAGTTCTTCTTGCACGTGTCGCGCGATGAGCAACGGCGGCGTTTCCTCGAGCGCCTCGACGACCCGTCCAAGCAGTGGAAGTTCTCACCGGCAGACTTGGCTGAACGCGAGCACTTCGAGGCCTACCAGGGGGCCTACGAGGAGGCGCTGAGCGCGACCTCCACCTCGTGGGCCCCGTGGTACGTGGTACCGGCCGACCACAAGCCAGCCATGCGGGCGTTGGTCGGAGGCATCGTGGTCGACGTGATCGACCGTCTCGGGCTGCGACTTCCCGAGCCCGATGCCCGACAGGTCGCAGTCCTGTCGGGTGCCCGCAACGCCCTGTCCGCCGAGAGCGGGGGGGCCGGACCTGGCGCCTAGGGTGCGGCGTTCTGAACCACGGCGATCACGTCGGCCACCTCGTCAGCGTCGAGCACCCAACCCGCCGACGCGCCGTTCGCCGTGGCCTGGCCCGGCTTCGAGGCGCCCGCGATCACCGTGGCCACGCTTGGGTGGCCGAGCAACCAGCCAAACGCCAGCTCGGCGAGGGTATGACCCCGCGCGTTGGCAAAGCCTTCGAGCGCCTCGATCCGGTCGAAGGTGCGCTCGGACAGCAGGCGTTCACGCGCGTCGTCGCTGACCTGCTCGGCGAAACGGGATCCGGCGGGCGCCCCCTCGCCGCGTCGGTACTTGCCGGTCAGCATCCCGCTCGCCAAGGGGTAGTAGGGGATGAAAGCCATGCCCAGGCGGTCGCTGGTGGGCAGGACCTCGTCCAGCACCTTGCGCTGGAGGATGTTGAGCGGGCTCTGCAGGCTGGCAAACGGCCGCAGCCGGTTGGTCGCGGCGGCGGCGTGCGCTTCCTCGAGCTGCGCGGCCGAAAAGTTGCAACATCCGATCTCTCGAACCTTGCCTTCTTGAACCATCTGGTCGAGGACTCCGAGCGTCTCGTCGATACCCACCGTGGCATCGGGGAAATGCAGCTGGTAAAGGTCGATGTAGTCGGTGTCCAGACGTCGCAAGCTGGCTTCGATCGCGGTGCGCGCCCACTGCGCGCTCGGCGCCACCGCCGTGTGGATCCCCGTGGGGGGCCACGCCGAACTTCGACCCGACGATCACCTCGGACCGGCGCTTGCCAAGGGCGCGGCCGAGGTACTCCTCGGAGCGACCCCAACCGTCGGGGTCGTCGTGGTCGGCGTAGTTGGCGCCGTATTCGTCCGCAGTGTCGAAGTAGGTGATCCCCGCGTCGATGGCCTCGCCCACGATGCGGTCGGTGGCGCCGGCATCGCAGTAGGCGGTGCCCAGCTGATTGCAGCCAAGCCCCACTACCGACACCGACAGATTGCCGATCGTGCGGATCTCCACGTCTCCTCCTCGCCCCGGGTCTCCGGCGTCCTGGGGAGCTTCTCGCGCCGCGCTGGACGGTACCGGGGCCGATGCGCGTCGGCAAGCGTGACACCCCACCGGCGCTTCGGACCGAGGAGCCCTCGGTCTCGGGCACCGCTCGAGCGGCCTTGCGGGCGTCAGCTAGGAGTGGCGAGCTCAGCCAAGCGGCAGCGAGAGCTCGGCCCGGATTTGTCGCTGGACGTCCTCGACGGGAAGGGTGGCGTCGACGACGACGACGTACTCCTTGCGCCCGAAGAGCTCGAGGACCGGCCGTGTCTGCTCGTGGTACGTCTCGATGCGCACCGCCAGTGCCTCGGGGGTGTCGTCGCTGCGGGGGACGAGCGTGCCGCCACAGACGTCACACGTCTCGGCCCGCGCCGGTCGATCGGCCATCAGGTCGTAGTCGAGCGAGCAGTTCGCGCAGACCCGGCGCGACAGCACGCCGCTGATAGACGAAGGGATCGGGCAGGTCGAGGTAGATGACGCCGTCGATGTCGTAGCGCTCGAGAAAGAACTCCGCCTGGCTGACGTTGCGCGGAAAGCCGTCGATGACGAAGCCGAAGTTCCAGTCGTGGTCGGCCAAGCGCTGGTGGACCACTCCCTCCACCAGGTCGTCGCTCACCAGGCGACCCTCGTCCATGGAGCGCCGGATCTGGGCGCCGAGCTTCGTGTGGTGCTGGACGTTCCAGCGGAAGATGTCGCCCACGCTGATGTGCTCGAGGTTCAAATCGGCCGCCAGCAGCTGCGCCTGGGTGCCCTTGCCGCTGCCCTGGATTCCCATGATCACGTACTTGCGCACGCCGGCAACCTCCGTCTCGGCACCATCGGCCCACCGGCGGCAGCGAGCACACCGGCACGCAGCGTCGCTGCCAGCGCCCGCCGTGTCAACCGGTGGTCGCCCCCACGGCAGGTCACGCGATGCGGGAGAAGCGTGGCCCATGCCCTACGATTTGCCCATGGTGGAACGAACCAAGAGCCGGTTCGCCGAGTCGATCTCGCGGCTGCGCCGACGCGCCCACATCGGGAGACGCGACCCCTTCGAGGTGAGCGTCGACCCCGGCATGCGACCCCGCGACGCCGAACGGATCGGGGTGGCCCTCGAGTCGGTCTTGGCCCAGCGCGAGCCGGCGACCCGACGGCGGATGGCGGCAGCGGTCCTGACGGCCTACGGGAAGCTGAACGACATCGGCCGTCGGCGCTTCTTCGAGCAGATGGCCCAGCAGCTTGCCCCCGAGCCCTCCGAGGTGGACCTGGCGATCAAGACGGTGATGACGGCCGATACCCAGGTCGATCGGGTGGCGGCCGAGCGCGAGCTGCGACGGGTCCTGACCCCCCGGTACGCCCGCCTCTTCCACGTGCTCACCGGATTGCCCGAGGGTGTGAAGCTGCTCATCGATCTGCGCGCCGATCTGCTCGCCTACCGGGGGAACGACCCCTCGCTGCGTCGGTTGGACGACGAACTGGCCGGCCACCTGTCGACCCTCTTCGACGTCGGCCTGCTCGAGCTCCAGCACATCACCTGGGAGCGCTCTCCCGCGGCCCTGCTCGAGAAGCTCATCGCCTACGAGGCGGTGCACGAGATCGAGTCCTGGGATGACCTCAAGCACCGACTCGAGGGCGCACAGCGGTGTTTCGCCTTCATCCACCCCTCCATGCCCGACGAGCCTTTGGTCTTCGTCGAGGTGGCGCTGACCCGGGGCATCGCCGGGGATCTGCCGGTCCTCTTGGGTCATGCGGAGACCGAGGCCGAGGTCTCCGATGGCGACACCGCCATCTTCTACTCGATCACTTCCTGCCAGCCGGGCCTGGCCGGCATCCAGCTGGGCAACGAGCTGATCAAGCACGTCGTCGAGCAACTGCGACGCGACCTGCCGAGCCTACGGACCTTCGCCACCTTGTCCCCGGTGCCAGACTTCCGGACCTGGGCTGAGACCCGCCTAGCCAACGGCGAGGTGACGCCCGGCGAGCGGGCCCTGTTCTCCGACGATCTCGACTTCGCCGCCGACATGGTGGCGGCCGAGCAGGTCCGCCGGGCTCCCGACGGAGTGCGGGCCGGGCTCATGTCGATGTGCGCTCGGTTCTTGGTGGGCGAGGGCGAGCGTCGTGCCCTCGACTCGGTGGCCAACTTCCACCTGGCCAACGGGGCACGCATCGAGCGACTCAATTGGCTGGCCAATCCCGCGTCCTACGAGATCGACCGCTCCTTTGGAATCATGGTCAACTACCGCTACGACCTGGCCTCGATCGCCGCCAACGTCGACGGCTACTTGACCTCGGGCGCGGTGGAGGCAACGGGCGCGGTGCGCGAGCTCATCCGCTGAGCCGTTCGCCCCGCACGACGGGGCGCGAGCGCCGTTTGCGCCGCGCCGCTGGGCGCGGGCAGGGACTTGGGCACCCGGCGGTCGACCACGCGCCAGCAGTACCAGGCCACCGTGCTGCGCAACGGCCGGTAGCGCTCGCCCATGTCCTCGAGCTGTCGGGGAGTGGGGACCGAGGCCAGCCCCCAGGCGGCGGCGAACCCGGTGCGTACCCCGAGATCGCCGACGGGCCAGACGTCGGGACGTCCCAGGGTGAACAACAAGAACATCTCGGCGGTCCAGCGACCGACCCCACGCGCCTGAACCAGGTGCTCGACAACCTCGGCGTCGCTCAGGCGCCCGATGCGCTCGAGGGCGATCGCGCCGCTCGCCACCCGTTCGGCCAAGTCCCGCACCGCGACCACCTTGGCTCTGCTCAGCCCGGTGGCCGCCAGCGCCTCAGGGGCGAGGGCGAGCATCCGCTCGGGGGTGACTGCACCGCCGAGGGAGGCTACAAGCCGACCGTGAATGGCCCGCGCCGCCGAGCCGGCCAACTGCTGGGAACAGATGCTCCGTACGAGGGCCCCGAAACGTTCGGCCGCCGGCAGCGGTCGGCGCGCTGGTGGCAAACCATGGGCGGCGATGAGCCCGGCCATGACCGGATCGCGGCGCGACAGCTCCGCGGCAATCGCCCGACGGTCCCGGCTCACTGGCTGGTCGGGTTCGGGCCCGCTGCGGGCGAAACGACGATCCGTCATTGGGTCCACTCCTGACCTTCCTCCCTCGGCACGTTCCCGGCGCCCTCGGCTCACCAGGGTAGGGGACGCATCGAGGCGATCACTTGGGAGCTCGCCGAGGGACCTGCGTCGTTGGGCTATGTGCGATGCTGCCTCGCCTGGAACTCGGCGGCCGAGAACTGGCTCGCGTGGGCGAGGGCTCGGGGACACGACCGTTACTGGCGCTTTCATCGCGACGCATTCCTTCTGCTCATGCCCGAGCCGCGCCGAGCGACCTCGACGTGTCGTGGGGGAAGGCTGGGATGTGATCCTGCCCGGCTCAGCCATCGCGCGGTGGGCGTCGGCACCTACTGGCCGATACCTGCGAGCGCGGGGGTACACCATGGAGTTCCACTCGGAGCTCCGGCCGCTCCAGACCTCTGCCGAAGCGCTCGCCACCTCTGGCTTGGT
This sequence comes from uncultured Acidimicrobiaceae bacterium, assembly GCA_963794215.1. Classification (GTDB taxonomy): domain Bacteria; phylum Actinomycetota; class Acidimicrobiia; order Acidimicrobiales; family RAAP-2; genus DATKRB01. The sequence goes on from CAWCCQ010000003.1 coordinate 109,864, forward strand.
CATCGAGCGGATCCGCGAGCTCGGGAAGCCGGACCCCGGGGACAAAATGGCAACGCATCGCGCTGTTGGTTGACCTTGGGCCATTCGGACCTGATGGAGCTGGACGGTCCCGCTAGCTGGCCTGACTGACCGAGCTCATGTTGAAGTCGGGGATCCGCAAGGGGGGCATCGAGCTGCGGTTCAACCACTCGCCGAACTCTCGGCCCAGGGCCCGGACCGACGCTCCCGCCTCCGACGCCCGCCCCAGCAGGTCGACCGGGCTCTCGTTGAAGCGGAAGTTGTTCGCGGCACCGATGATCCGGCCCCCCTCGACCACGTAGACCCCATCACGGGTGAGCCCGGTGAGCAACAAGGTGGTGGGGTCGACCTCTCGGATGTACCACAAGCAGGTGAGGAGCAGGCCCCGCTCGGTCCGCGCGACCAACTCCTCGACCGTTCCGACAGCACCCGGTAGCTCGAGGACCAGGTTGTCGATGGGAGGGGTGGGCTCAACGCCAGAGCGGGCCGCCCCGGCTCGGTGGTAGCGCAGCCGGCTCAATCGGCCATGGTCGATCCACGACGTCCGTCGGAGCGGGAGGCCGTTGTCGAAGACCGACACGTCGGGACCCGAGGCGCCCGCTGTCAGGAACGGGGCACACGACAGGGTGGGCGCGTTCGGGTCGCTCCACAGATCGAACGGCAGGGCAGCGAGCGTGTCGCCCACCCGGGTCCCCCCGCCCGGCCTCGAGAACACCGTCCGGCCGTCTTCGGCGTCCTGGCCGCTCATGGCCTCGGCCAGCCCGGCCATCAGATCGGCGGTCGCCTCGGGGGGCAGGATGACCTCGTAGCGTCCAGCCGGCAGTGCGACGCTGCGTCGGGCCACCTCGAGGCGGCGGGCCAGGTGCTCTTCGAGCTGGTCGACCGACACGTCAGCGAAAGTGGCCGTACCGCGGCCGGCCCAGGCCGACCGGGTGCCGTCGACACTGCGCGCCACGAGGTGCAGGGCGCCGGTGGGCTGGCGATGGGCCAGCCGCAGGCCGGTCGAGGAACCGAGGTAGGTGGTAGAGACGCCGTGCTCAGCGAAGCCGGCCAGCACCCGGTCGACCCCCGGACGACGAGCGCGATCAAACGCCGTGGCGAGGCCGTTGATCACTCCGTCGAGCATGCCCAGGTTGGTGCGTCCCGGCGGGGCGTCGTAGTCCTGCACCGCTTGGGCGACGGCCGAGGGCGGGACGTCGGTGGGGCCGAGCAGGGGTGCAGCATCGGCGGCCGGCTCCGAACCGAGTGCGTCGGACCGGGCCGCCGCCACCAGCGCCCCGATATCTACGTCGCCGCCTTGCCGGGCTACCCCAGCCGCTAGGCCGCCGGGCACCGCGACGACGCTGATCACCGTGACCCGCCGGTCCCGCCGAGTCCCGTTGGTCGTGGCGGTGTTGTTCGCGAACCGGACCTCGGTCTCGCTCGACTCCTCGACCACCACCACACATCCCTCGTCGGTCCGAGCCGCACCGAGGGCAAGGTCGATCACGCTCTGGGCCGCTGGCAGCCCGACGGTGCCCGCGTTGGCGGGGGCTTCCTGGCTCACCGGCCGCCCTCGGCCCGCGCGTTCAGCACGCTCACCGCCCTGACCAGGACCGACGGGCAGCCGTGGCTCACCGGTGCCACCTGGCCCGGTTGGCCCTTGCCGCAGTTGAACGCCCCGCCGAGCAAGTAGGTGCCCTGGCCGCCAACGCCCTCCATCGATCCCCAGAAATCCGTGGTGGTGGCTTGGTAGGCCACGTCCTTCACCTGTCCGACGAGCTGCCCGTGGTCGATGGCGAAGAACCGTTGGCCGGTGAACTGGAAGTTGTACCGCTGCATATCGATCGACCAGCTCTTGTCGCCCACGACGTAGATGCCGCGCTCCACGCCACCAATGAGCTCGTCGGTACTCGGACCGGGCGTCGGCGCGGGGGCGAGCGAGACGTTCGCCATTCGCTGGATGGGGATGTGCAGGGGCGAGTCGGCGAACGCGCAACCGTTGGAGGCGCCCAGACCGGCCGACGCGGCGATGGTTCGGTCGAGTTGGTAGCCGACCAGGATTCCGTCACGCACCAGATCGAAAGCCTGTGCGGCCACGCCCTCGTCGTCGACGGCGACGGTCGCCAGACCGTAGGGCGTGGTCCGATCGCCCTGCACGTGCATGGGCGGCGAGCCGTAACGCAAGGTGCCCAGGCGGTCGGGGGTGGCGAACGACGTGCCCGCGTAGGCCGCCTCGTAGCCCATGGCCCGGTCGAGCTCGGTGGCGTGGCCGATCGATTCGTGGATGGTCAACCACAGGTTGGTCGGGTCGATAACCAGGTCGTAGAGGCCCGGTTCGACCGACGGGGCGCGGAGCTTGGCCGCCAGCAGCTCGGGAAGCTCGGCCAGCTCGGCGTCCCAGTCCCAACCGGTTCCGAGCAGGTACTCCCAGCCGCGGCCCACCGGGGGAGCGAGCGTCCGCATCGTCTCGAACCCGGTCCCTCCCGGATCGAGGGCGACGGCCTCGACCACTGGATGAACCCGCACCCGTCGCTGAACGGCCACCGTGCCGTTGAGATCGGCGTAGTGCTTGTCCTCGGTCACCGCGAGCACCGAGGCCCCGACGTGATCGATGCCGCGAGCGGCCAACAGTCGGTTGCTCCAGTCGGCGAGCAGACCGACCTTGTCGGCCAAGGGGACGTCGCTCGGATCGACGTCGTAGGGAGCGACCCAGTGCACCCGACCGAGTGCGGGCTGATCGGCCAGCTCAACACGTCCGGTCGTGGCCCGGGCGCACACCCGAGCCCCGTGCAAGGCCTGGGAGACGAGCGTCACCACCGAATCGAGATCAGTGGCCACGGTAGCGGCGAACCCGATAGCCCCGTCGTAGACAACCCGTAGGCCGACGCCAACCTCGGTATCGTCAGCCGCCGTCTCGAGGTGGCCGTCGCGCAGCGAAACGGCCTGGGATCGCAGCCGCTCCGAGCGCACCTCGGCCTGCGTGCAACCCATGGTGCGCGCCGCGTCCAACACCGCATTGTGCAGCGCGTCGCGTTGGCTCTCGCTCAGCTCATCGCGGGCCGGCACCTCCCGCACGCTAGCGGCGTGTCGTCGGGCGCGCCCGCGTCGACGATCACGGGCGCCGACCACTCGATACTCAACCTTGAGTTGAGATCGAGCTTTGGGAAGGACCAAACCTGTGAGCTGGTGGATTGCGAGCAGGCTCAACGTGCGGTGGAGCGGCGCGACATCGACGCCCGCGCCTGATGCGCCGAGCCCACCGGGTGGAGCCCCGGCATATGCGCGCAGTCGCGGACCGTCTCGTGCAGGACGTCGATGAGCACTCGGGTCGGGGCCGAGGGCATGCCTCGGCTGCGGAGCACGATGCCCACGCCGCGTCGGGGGAAGCCCTGCAAGGGCAACAATCGGAACTGCGAACGAAGGTGCTCGGGCACCGCTGCCGCGGGAAGGATGGATGGTCCGTACCCGTCAAAGGTCAGCGACGCCAGCATCCGGACCCCGTCGAGCTCGATGGAGGGGTGCAAGGTGACACCGGTCGGACCCACGACGGCGTCGATCTCGTTGCGCAGCACCGTGCCGGGCATGGGGAGCAGCAGCTCGAGGTCGGCCAACGCGCTGATCGGCAGCGGGTCGGTCCGAGGACGGTGGGTGGCGGCGCCGTTGGTGCTCGCCGTGCCCTTGGTGCTCGCCGTGCCGTTGGTGCTCGCCGTGCCGTTGGTGTCGGCGGTGTCGTTGGGCTGGCCATGGGCGCTCGCACTGCCGTTCTCGTCGTCGGCGGACAACGGCGAGTCCTCGGGGACTCCGAAGACGGTCTGGCGGGCGGCCAGGGCAAGCGGGTGGTCCGCCGGGACCACCAGCATGAGGTCTTCGTCGAACAGGGGCGTCACGACCAGCTCCTCACCACGTACGGGCAGGCTGACCACGGCGAGGTCGAGCTGACCGGTGACCACCTGGGGTTCTAGGGTGGTGTTCGATCCGTCGGTCACGTTTAGGCGGACGTGAGGGTGCTGCTCGCGCAGCCGGGCGAACAGCTGGGGAACGAGCCACCGGCCCGTGGTGCCGATCATGCCGGCACGCACCGTGCCCGAGACCTCTTGGCGCAACGAGACGACGTCCGCCGCCATGGCGTCGAGCTCGGCCATCATCCTGCGGGCCCGGGCCACCACCACCTCGCCCTCTTCGGTCAAGCGCCCGGTGGCCCGGTCGACCAGCACGACGTCGAGCTCACGCTCGAGGCGGGCGATGTGGGCCGAGATGTTGGATTGGACAGTGCCGATGGAGTCCGCCGCGGCAGAAAAGCTCCCGCACTCGGCAATACCAATGAGCGCTTGCAGGTGTTTCAGGTCCACCGTGGTCGTGCTCCGAACCTCACTCGCCGCACATCACTGTGGATCAGTCTAAATGATCAGAAGTATCTCTGAAAGCTGCTTGACAGATTTGCTGCTTTCCTCCACAATGGACGAAGACCGCAGGACATGGAACCCCCCCTCCGTTCCTAGCGTGTCGTGTGAAGGGATCGCCTCCCCCCCGGCGATCCCTTCACCGCGTCCAGGGTCGAATTTCATCCCCACCCACCGATTTTCCAATCGCCTGGGCGGCGCGCCCACCCTCGTACGCCTCGGCATCGCATTCGAAGCGCCGGGTAGCCTCGATGGACGTGTCCGACGAGCAGCCCAGATTCGACGGGGCGTCGGCCTCCACCCCGCGATCTCACCGAACCTGGCGCCTGCGGGCAGAGGCCGCCGGGCGCGCCACCAGAGCGGCCAATGTCGTGTCTCGGCGACTCCGTCTCGGCAGCGGCACGGTGGCCGGGGGAAGAGTCGGCATGGCGATCGATCCCGGCCTGCTCGCTCGACTGGCCAGGGACCGGCAGGTGTCCCTGGTGAGCGGCACCAACGGCAAGACCACGACGACGGCCCTGCTGACCCGGGCGCTCCAGGTCTCGAGTGCCGACGTGGTCACTAACGCCACCGGAGCGAATATGCCCGCAGGCCACCTCGCGTGCCTCGTAGGCGCTCCTCGTGGTGCCCCCGCGGTCCTCGAGGTCGACGAGGCCTACCTGCCCGCCAGCCTGGTCGACCTGCGGCCCGCCGCCGTCGTGCTGCTGAACCTCTCGCGCGATCAGCTCGATCGGATGAACGAGGTCCGGATGTTGGCCGGCCGCTGGCGGGCCGTGCTGCGCGACGCCAAAGGGATCGAGGTGGTGGCCAACGCCGACGACCCGCTCGTCGTGTTCGGTGCGGGCGGGCTGCCGAGCACCCGATGGGTCTCGGCCGGAGGATTGGGGTGGCGCAACGACGCCACAGGGTGCCCCGCCTGCCTTGGTCGCATCACCTTCGACGAGATCACCAGCCGCCGGTCGCCCAGCTCTGATGGCACATCGGGTAGGCCGCCGGGGCCTCGAGGGGCCTGGCGCTGCTCCTCGTGCGGCTTCGCACGCCCCCGCGTCCACGCGTGGCTAGAAGACAACGCTGGTCAGGGCCATCCCCAACAAGTTGCCGTCTGGGAAGACGGTCGGCGGGTTCCGCTGCACGTCGGGCTACCTGGTCGGTTCAACCAGTCCAACGCGCTCATGAGCGCCGTGGCGGCCGAGGCGCTCGGCGTCGACGCACTCAAGGCACTCGACGCCATGGCCGATGTCCGCGAGGTGGCCGGACGGTTCGCCGTGCGTCGGATCGGCTCAGTGCTCACGCAGCTCTTGCTGGCGAAGAATCCGGCCGGGTGGGCCGAGCTGCTCGAGCTGGTCCGCTCGAGCGAGGACCCGATCGTGGTCGGAATCAACGCACGGGTCGCCGACGGACGCGACCCGTCGTGGCTCTGGGACGTTCCCTTCGAAGTCCTCGCCGGTCGAGCGGTGGTGGCGACCGGCGATCGAGGCAGCGACCTGTCGGTGCGACTGCATTACGCAGGAGTCGAGCACCAGGTCGTGGGGGCCCTCGACAATGCGGTGCGCGTCGCCGCGCGTCAGGTCGACGGTGCGTCGGCCGACCCCACTGTGCAGTTCGTCGGGAACTACACCGCGTTCCACGATCTGCTGCGCCTCCGATGAGGGCGGCAGGGGTGAGGAGCCACCGGTGAGCGCTCCAACCGTTCCCTTGCGGGTGGTGGTCGTCTACCCCGACCTCCTCGGCACCTACGGTGATGGGGGCAACGGGCGGGTTCTCGCCAAGCGGGCCGAGTGGCGGGGCATCGCCGCGAGCCTGAGTGAAGCGCCCTCGGACCAGCCCTTGCCCGAGGGCGATGTCTACTGTCTCGGTGGTGGTGAGGACGACCCCCAAGCGCGCGCCGCGCCGCGCCCTCGAGGACGACGGGGGCCTTCGGCGGGCCGTCCATGACGGCGCGGTGGTGCTGGCCGTGTGCGCTGGCTACCAGAATCCTCGGCCGATCCTTCCCAGCAGCCGATGGAACTCTGCGCACCGGCTTGGGCCTGCTCGACGCGCGGACGATCAAGGGGTCGCGGCGGGCAGTGGGGGAAGTGCTGTCGGACGCAGGCCAGGGCCCGGACATGCCCCCGGGTGGGCCGCCACTCGAGCAGCTCACCGGTTTCGAGAACCACGCGGGGGTGACGATGCTCGGACCCAAGGCCCAACCCCTCGGACGACTCGTGGCCGGTGTGGGCAATGGGGACGGCACCGAGGGAGCAGTGAGCGGTCGCGTCGTCGGCACCTACCTGCACGGGCCGGTGTTGGCCCGCAACCCTGCACTGGCCGACCTGCTGCTCGGCTGGGCACTCAGAGGCTCGATGTCGTTGGCACCGCTCGATGACCACCTGATCGACCAGCTGCGCGCCGAACGCTTGTCGGCGACAGTCGGCCGTCGGGGCTGGCGTTGGACCCTCGCCAGAAGGCGGTGACCTTCCTCAGCGTGCCCAGAGGTGCGTCACATCGAGCATCGGGGTGACACACGGAGCCCCGTCGGCCACCAGGACCTGCGGCGGGAGATAGGACCTGGACGGCACGCGGCAGATCAACGAGGACCTGGTCCCGTACCCCTCGATGTGCACGCAGCTCGCCGAGAGCTCAGGAGCGCGGACGGCCGGCGGGGCAGGCTCGGTGCCCTCGGACGCGGTGCCGGTCAGTGTGCCTTCGGGCACGGCGCCAGCCTGGTCGTTGGGCTCCGACGCCGGCCTTCGCACGTCGGCGGCGGGGTCTCTCGCCGACACTGGGTCTGTCGCTGATACCGCCGGCGGCGAAGGTTCCTTGGACGGGGCAGGCACTGGCGGATCGGGGATGGCAACGCCGTCGGGAACCCGGTGGTCGCGAAGGAGGTCTGCCAGACCCTCCACCACGTCGAGCCCCCGACGTTCGACGATCTCGGCCAGCTGGCGACGAACGTGGACGCGTTTGGGGGTCGGCTCGTCCAGCGCGCTGTTCTCGAGGACGTAGGCACCCGGTGGTAGCTCGACCAGGCGCGGACCGTCCTCATCGGTCATGGTGAGCGAGAACAGGGCGTCTCGATCCCCGACCAACAGCCAGCACGGGTTGAAGTCACCCGGGTCGAACGCGGCGAAGAACCCCTCGGCGGCCGTCGCAGCGTGCTGGTGGCCCGCCAGCCACAAGGGCAGCTCGCCGCGACTGCGCTTGGCCGGGTCACGCCCGCCGGCCGCCGGGCGGTTCGTGAGGCCGGCCACCACACCGTGCTCGTTGACGGCCAACCAGGTTCCCCCAGCCTGCTCGTCGCGACCGCCGATGATCCGGGGGGTTCCGCTGGACAAGACGGCCATCGTCGTGGTGGGTCGCTCGAAACGCTCGTCGCGATTGGCCCCCACAACCAGCGGCGCATCAGGCTCGATCTGATAGAGCACCACGAGGAGACACACGGCGGCACGTTAGTGGTCGGCCGGCCGCCGAAACCTCCCCGGCGATCGGCGCGGGCGAGTAGAACAGGGGCAATGGCGGTTGGTTCGTGCCCGTCCGCGACGGGCCGAAGCTCGGCGTGGTGGGGGCCCAGGTCGACGACGGGTGAAGTGCCGGGGCGCGCTGGTCGCCCCATGAGCGTCGGACGGCCCGCTTGGCGGTTCCTTGTCGCCCTGGCTGTCGGCGCAGCGTCGATTGTCCTGCCGCTGGCGCTGCACCCGAGACCGGCGGCCGCCGCGAGCTGGGCGCCATCGTACGATCAGGACTTCCCCGACCCGTCGGTCCTCGTTTCGGGCGGCTCGTACTTCGCCTACTCGACCCAGACCTTCCTCGCGAGTGTGCCGGGCGCCACCTCGACCGATGGCATCCGCTGGAACACCAACACGGCAAACATCCTGCCCGCCCTGCCGCCATGGGCCAGCTTCGGCTACACCTGGGCCCCGTCGGTCGCCCAGGACGCCGCCGGGCAGTTCGTGATGTACTACGCGGCACACGACGACACCCTGGGCACCGAGTGCCTGGGGCGTGCGACCGCGAGCTCTGCGGACGGCCCGTTCGTCGACACCAGCTCGGCACCCGTCCTTTGCCAGAGCACGCTCGGGGGTTCGATCGACCCGGACATCTTCACCGATGCCCAGGGGCAGAGTTATCTGTTGTGGAAGAGCGACGGGAACCGTGACGGCCAGGCAACCCACCTGTGGTCCGAGCCCATGGACGCCGACTTCGACCTCGAAGGAAGCCCGACGCTCCTCATGAGCGCCGACCAAGGGTGGCAGGGCGGGATCGTCGAAGGGCCGAACCTCCTCGAGGTGCAGGGTGCGTATTACCTGTTCTACAGCGGCAACCTGTACTCGACGGCGAGGTACGCGGTGGGCTTTGCCACCTGCGCCTCGCCGCTGGGCCCCTGCACCGACAGCCCCGACAACCCGGTACTGACTACCACGACGGGCATGTCGGGCCCGGGGGGCGTGTCGCTGTTCACCGCGCTTGATGGCCAGCTGACGATGGCGTTCGCCGCGTGGCCGGGGGCGATCGGGTACGCCGTTGGCGGGTACCGAGCCATGTACCTGGCCGATGTCTCCTTCGAAGGCGGCCTGCCCGTCTTCGATCCGGCACTGGACCCCCCAGGTGGCGACGGATACTGGGAGGCAGGCGCGGACGGCGGGGTGTTCGCGTTCGGCGCCCCGTTCGAAGGCTCCGCCGGAGGCCAGCACCTCGCCGCGCCGGTAGTGGCCATCACCGCACCCCCTGGTGGCCATGGGTACTGGCTGGCGGCCGCCGACGGCGGAGTCTTCGCCTACGGCGGCGCGCCCTACCTCGGTTCAATGGCGGGACGGGCCCTCGCCTCGCCGATCGTGGGCATGGCCGCCACGCCGGACGGCGGAGGGTATTGGTTGGTGGCCGCCGACGGCGGGGTGTTCGCGTTCGGGGACGCCAGTTTCTTCGGCTCGATGGGCGGGTCGCATCTGAACTCGCCCATCGTCGGCGTCGCCCCCGACTCGGGCACCGGGGGCTACTGGCTGGTGGGCGCCGACGGCGGGGTGTTCGCGTTCCACGCCCCCTATGTCGGTTCCACCGGAGGGCGAAAGCTCACGAGGTCGATCGTGGGCATGGCCGCGACGGCAGACGGCGGCGGGTACTGGCTGGTGGGCGCCGATGGCGGCGTGTTCAGCTTCGGTGACGCGCCCTTCGACGGATCCATGGGTGCCAAGGTGCTCAACGCGCCGGTGATCGGCATGGCCGCCACCGCGGATGGTGGGGGGTACTGGCTGATGGGCGCCGACGGCGGCGTGTTCAGCTTCGGTGACGCGCCCTTCGACGGATCCATGGGTGCCACGGTGCTCGACGGGCCCATGGTGGCCGTGGCGGCGGTGCCTGCCACGTCGTGACGTACACCGGCGGGCCGGGAGGCACCACCGGGTCGTGCTCGGGACGCCTGGCGCCGACGTCACGCTCGGTGCCAGTCTGTCGGTGGTGGCCGCCTACGAGCGCTTCGCTCGCTTCTATGACGCGGTGACGGGTGACGCCAGCGCTCAGGGCACCCGGGTCCTCGAGTCCATCGGGCGGTACTTCCCCGACGCCGGGTCCCTCCTCGAGCTCGGCTGTGGCACGGGCGCCGTGCTCGCACTGCTCGACGGCGTCGACTCGGTGTCGGGCCTGGACCGTTCACCCGAGATGTTGGCGGTCGCTGCGGGCAAGGTTCCCCGGGCCCGCCTCGTCGAGGCGGACATGGCCAGCTTCTCGCTCGATCGGCGCTTCGACGTGGTGATCTGCGTGTTCGACACGCTGAACCACCTGCTCGAGTTCGAGCAGTGGCGCTCGTTGTTCGACGCTGTCCACCAGCACCTGGTCGACGGCGGGCTGTTCATCTTCGACGTCAACACCCTGGGCAAGCTTCGCCAGCTGAGCGAGGCGGACCCGTGGGTGCACGACTTCGACGGCCATGTGTTGATCATGGACGTGCAGCTCCTCGACGACGACCTCTCCTCGTGGGACCTCCGGGTCTTCGAGCACCTCGACGGTTCGCAGTTCGTGCTCCACCACGAGAGCATCGGCGAGCTCGGGGTCGCGCTGTCAGACATCGAGGCCGCGTTGGCGCCCAGGTTCACCATCCTCGAGGAGCTCGACGAAGCAGGTGGTGCAGCGACCGATGAGTCGATCCGGGCCTACTTCGCGGTGCGCCGCCGCCCGTGAGCGAGCCGAGCGCTGACGGGTCCCGCACTGCGCGCCTGGCCGCCGCCCGCCACCGCCTGGCCGCCGCCCGGGTCGGCCGCCTGGCCACCCTCGGCGCCAATGGACGACCGCACCTCGTGCCCTGCTGTTTCGTGCTGCTGGGTGAGACCGTCTTCAGTGCCGTGGATGGCAAGCCCAAGTCCACCCTCGCACTGCGACGGCTGGCCAACATCGCCGCCCATCCGGCGGTGGCGCTCCTGGCGGACCACTACGACGAGGACTGGTCCGCCCTGTGGTGGGTCAGGGTCGACGGGCGGGCCCGGGTGCTCGAGCCCGACGCGGACCTCGAGGTGCCCCTCGGTGCGCTCCGCGACAAGTACCCCCAGTACCGCCAGGTGCCCGTGCCTGGCCCGATGATCGCCGTCGACGTGGAGACCTGGCGATGGTGGCCCTGAGCCAGCGCGGACGAGCGCGTCAGGCCAACGCTCAGCGGGGTGGCCAGCGCTTGTCGTCGCTGCGCGCGCTGGGTGTCACCCCAGCCCGGTCGAGCGCCCAGGCCCGTCGCCAGGGCGAGGCCTCCGGACCCCGGTGCGAGGGGGTCTGCCCCGCACCGGCCCGGCGACGGGCCTGCCACCAGTCGCTGGTCGATTCGTCGGCCAGCACGGCCACGGCCCGCTCCACCCGGACGCCGAAGCGCCGGGCGTCCTCGCCTTCGTCGGGCACTAGGGGAGCGCCGAAGGTGATGGTCACTGGGGTGCGCACCAGGCGCGGCCCGTCTCGCGTCTCGGTACCCGAGCCACCGGGCGCGTCGTGCTCGGCCGAGCGCTTGGGCAGTATCTGGCGCACCCCGCGCAAGTGGACGGGGACCACCGGACGACCCGTCTTGCGAAGGAAGTAGGCCGCGCCCCCACGGAAGGCTTGGGTCCAGCCGTCCGGTGACCGGCCCCCTTCGGGAAAGAACAGCACGCTCCACCCCTCATCGAGCAGGCCGGCTGCCTCGTCGGCCGAGCGCCGGTTGACCCGGGTCCGCTCGATCGGGATGGCGGGTAGCGCGAACGACCACAGCGCGGCCTTCCAGGTGCGGTCAAAAAAGTAGTCCGACGCGGCGGCCACCACGGTGCGGTGGCGGAGCTCGACCGGCAGGTTGGCAAGTAGGAGCGGCGTGTCGAGGTGGCTGGTGTGGTTGGCCACGAAGATCAACGGACCCGGGACGTGACGGAGATGCTCGAGCCCGCGGATGGTCGGGGGCGCCAGCACCTTGGCCATCGGACGACCGACGTTGTCGACCAGCATCGCCCGGGCCAGCCGGACCGGATAGCGCCGCGACCAGGCGTGGTCGTAGTCGAGCCCGGTTCGGCGTTCGGGCGCCGGACGGTCGATGCCCGAGGGCCAAGTGGGCGAGCCGAACGGAAAGCGCGCACCACGGCGGAGCACGTCGGGCGCCCTCATCGCACGTCGGCCAGCAGGATGGGGGGCGAGTGCAGGTGGGTCAAGGTCGGGGAGGGCCCCACCACGTCGCTGGCAATCTCGAGCGCGTCGGCCAGTGTCGACGCCGGCGAGAACCCCATCCGACGGACCGCTGCGGTGTTCCCACCCACGACCACGACACGACCGAGGTGCGCGAGCGTGTGCGCGCACCAGTACCACATGTAGAACGGGTGAACCCCGTGGTACGCGTGCGCCGTGCGGTAGAGGTGGATGTACCACGGGTCGGTGGCGAAGGACTCCTCGAACTGCTTGTGGATCGCCACCGGGTCGGTGGTCTCGGCCAGCACCTGCTCGAAGAAGTCGATGTAGCTCGGGTGGTGCCCGGGGTGGAACTCCCAGGGGGTGGGGTGGTGCATGATCACCACGCCGCCCTCGCGTACCAGCGGCTTGCCCCGGTAGAGATTGAAGAAGTACCCGAGCCCGAGGCAGGCCACGAGGATCGGGTTCATGATCGAGTCCACGTTGTAGGGGCAGATGTAGGGGAGACCCATGGTCAAGATGTCGGTCTGGCCGTCCACCTCGACCCCCTGCTGGGCCCAAACGTTGGCCGTGGTCAGCTCGTGGACCGCCTCGACCTCGCCGGCCTGCACGGAGCTGAGCGCGTGGGGCGAGCGGATGCCGTGGAAGATGCGGCGGGCCATCGACGACGGGGTCCGGTCCAACGCGGTGCTGGTGGCGGCATAGGTGGCCCGGTCGCGGACGGACCACTCCCACTCACGCTTTTGGAGGAAGGCGAAGGACGAGGGGAACGTGTCGTTGTTCAGCGTGGTCTCGATCTGGAACACCTTGACCCCACTCGCCGCGATGAGCCGGCCCATCCGCCAATTCGACGAGTGCAGCTCGGAGGCCGGCGCGTCCATGAACGACCGGCTGTGGCGCATGGTCTGGGGGTTGTGGTGGTGCCGCAAGCTGCGGTAACTGGCGAGCCCGGTGGCCACGCTCTTGTGACCGCCGTCCATGGCGACCAGGTTGATGTTGACGTAGACCAGCAGATCGCTGGTGGCCGCCCGCTTGTTGATCTCGACCTCTTCGCCCTGCTCGGTCTGACCCAGGTGGATCAGGTTCGACGGATCCTCGGCGTCGTGCTGGGTGAGCATGCCATGGGGTGCGAATGCCTCGTAGACCCGGTCGCCGAGCGCGTGACGCAGCTCGGGCTCGGTCATCCGCCGGTGCAGGGCCAGCGCGGCCACCAGCATGACGTCGTCGACACCGGCGTCGGCCGCCATGGTGAGTACCTCTTCGATCACCATCTGGCGAATGTCGGGCGCCTGCATGGGGGGTAACGGCAGCGAGATGTCGTCGAAACAGATGGTGAGGCGCATGTCGGCGAAGAGCAGCTCGGGCAATGGCTTGGCGTCGCCCAAGGGATGGAGCAACGCGTGGCGGATGGCGGCGACGGGATCCGCCAACGCCTTGCCTGGCTCGGGGCCATAGACCACCCGGCTTCCCTCGGGCAGGGTCTCGAGCCGGAACTGCTGGCCGTGCCAGAACAACGTGGGCGGGGTAGAGCGGTCGACGTTCAGCACGAAGCCGGGTCTCGGGCTCATGAGAGGGCTCCTTTGCCGGATTTGTGGTCGCTGCGGGGGGCGAAGGCGATCTTGACCGACCCGCGACGGCCGGCCGCACCGGCGTGGGCGATCGCCTCCTCGAAGCGCTCGAGGGGATAGGTGGCCGACACGAGCCGCCCGGTACGGAGGGTTCCGGCGATCTCGAAGGCGAGGTCGAAGGTGCGGACCGGCTCGGGCGCGTCGGGCACCGGTTCGCTGCCGTACGCGTAGGCACCCACCAGGGCGACCTCGCGGTGCCAGAGCGACGCGAGGTCCACGTGCACCCGCCCGGGCATCCCGACCAACACGATGCGACCCCGGGCGCGGACCATGGCCAGCGCCTGGGTGAGGGACTCGCTCGAGCCCACGCAGTCAAAGACCACGTCGGCGCCACCGGTCAGCTGCTGGTTGCCCAGCCGGGGTGACCCGAGGGCCAGCGAGCGGCTTTTGACCCGCACCGCGCGGGCCAGCGCGTCGGCGGGTAGCGCGCGTGACGCGCCGAGCTCAGTGGCCCAGCGCTGCTGATGCGGGTAGCGGGCCCCGACCAGCAGGGCGCCGGGTTCTGGGCAGCGACCCGTGGCGACGAGGTGTGACAACGCCGCGGTAAGTGCGAGTCCCAGCGACCCGGCCCCGAGCACCGCCACGATCTCGCCCTCGCGGAGTGCGGCCCGAAAGACCGAATGCGCGGCACACGCCACCGGCTCGACGGTCACCGCATCCTCGTCGCTCAGCGCGTCGGGCACAGCATGGAGCTGGGTCTGGTGGGCGACCAGTCCCGCAGCCGACCAGCCGCCGCCGGTGTCCGCGCAGAAGCCGGTTTGCAGACCGGGCCGGAGGTGGCCGTGAGCGACGCGCGCACAGTCGCCGGTCTGCCCGCGCGCACAGGCCTCGCATGGGGGATCGATGCCCCGGGCGGCGCAGCCCAACACTGGCTCGAGCACCACCCGGCTGCCGGCGATCAGGGTGGTGCCGTCGGCGGCAACGGCGTCGGTGGGCACGGTGCCCACGACTTCGTGGCCCGGGACGAAAGGAAAACTGACCAGGTCCTCGAAGTATCTCGAGCTGCGTCCGTCGAGGGTGGCCAGATCCGAACCGCAGATGCCGGCCAGCAGGGGCTCAACGGCGTGCCACTCGAGACCGGGAAGCGAGGGGAGTTCGCTGTCGGTGAGCCGCAGCGGCCCGACGCCCGCCGAGCGGCCCGCTCCCAGGCTCGAGAGCACCCGGGCGGCCGCAAAGCGCGCGACGTTGCGCTCGATGACCAGCGCCTTCATCGGTCGGCACCCCCGGGCGCCCGCGAGCCGATCGGGCTGAATGGCCCGTTTCGGCCCCGTGAGCGATCGCCCCGAAGCGAGCCCGGGCCGAGGGCGCCGCGTCGAGCGAGCGGCCCGATGGGCAGCAGGGAGTGCGAGTGGCCCGCCGCCTTGGCCCAGTGCTCGACGTGCCAGCCCCGGCGACGGGCGATCGCCGCCAGGCGCGATTCGGGATTGACGGCGACGGGGAACCCGACGACCTCGAGCATCGCCAGGTCGCTCGAGGAATCGGCGTAGGCCACGGATTCTTCCAGGGACAGCCCGTGTTCGGCGGTGTAGTCGGCGAGGAGCAGGGCGCGCGCCTCGCCGATCGGCGGTAGCTCCTCGAGGCGCCCGGTGTAGCGGCCGTCGCGCTCACCAAGTCGGGCACAGACGATGTCGTCGAAGAGCGGCCGGATGGGCTCGATCACGAAGTCGAGGGCGCCGGTGATGAGGAGGGTCCGGTGCCCGAGGCGGCGGTGCTCACGCACCCGGGCGAACCCGTCGGGAAAGGTGCGGGGGAGCAGGTGACGGTGGAACAGCTCCCAGGAGTCCTCGCCCAGGCGTGCCACCGGCGCGTCCTCGTAACGCCGGTAGAAGGACCGGAGGAAGTCGCCACGGTCCCGGCGGTCCAGGGCCAGCAGGGAAGGGGCGTCCCCGACCAGGCGCGCCACGAAGGTCGCCCGCTCGGCCACCGACAGATGACGGCTGGCGAGCCAGGCGTAGGTGTCCACCACGTTCGAGGCGATGAGCGTGTGCTCGAGGTCGAAGACGGCCAGGTGGCGTTCGGGCGACAAGATGGCCCGCCGAGCCCGGTCCGGACGCTTGTCCACGACCGAGCGTCCCGGAGCCATGCGCAGTCGGGCGTGGGCCACCACCGACGGGAGGTGGATATCGTGCACGTAACGAGCCCAGTCGATGACGCCCGGGTCGAAGCAGAAGCGGGCCCGGTCCTCCGCGTCAGTGCGGGCCCACAGCTCGAGCAGTCGGTCGACGCGGTAGCGGGCTTCGGTCTCGGTGTACGCGCCGTAGAGCTCCACGTAGCCAAGAGCCCGCTTGGCCAGGGCGTGGCGATCCTCCAGCCGTGCAGCCAGGGCGGCCTGGCGGCCTCGGAGCGGCAAGGTCGTGATGAGGCGTTCCACCGCGTCCATGGCCCGGTCGGCCCGTTGGAGCTGGCGCTGCACCCGGCCGCGCCCGGGGAACGACCAGGCCGGCACGTCGATGGGTTGGCCTTGCTCGTCGTAGGCGGGGTGCTGTCCGAACCAGTCCTGCACCAGCTCGACCAGCCGGCCGTAGCGCAGGGGATTGCGCACGCCCGAGGCCACCTGGATCACCGCTGGACGATCGGGCGGCGGTCCCTCCGCGGCCACGGCCAGGATAGCGGCGACCACCATGTCGACGGGGATGACGTCGGTCACCCCCTCAGGCACGCCGGGGAACTCGCGCAACAAGCCCCGGGCGTAGGAGACGATGATCGGCTCGGCCATGCGGAAGCCCCGGATCCATCCTGGACGGGGCTCGGCCAACGCGGACTCGATGATGGACGGCCGGACGATGGTGAGCGGGAGGGCGACCTCGTCGGGCGCGCTGCCCACTCCGTGACGGGAGATCAGTGCCTGCTCACCCAGTGCCTTGGTGAACGGGTAGGCGTCGGGCCAGCCGAGCGCCTGCGCCCGTGACGTCCCTGCCTCGATCAGCCGGCGCTTGACCCATTCCTCGCGCAGCTTCTCCGAGCGCGACGCCAGCACGTGGTCACCGGCGCCCCCCATCTCCTCGCGGGCCTTCTTCGAGAAGCGGCTCAACTGCTCGGCGCGTCGCGGACTCGGATTGCAGGTCGTCGCGCAGGCGACGGGCGCTGGCCACCTCCGCCACCCAGTCCACCTCGACGGTGAAGCGCTGCTCGTCAAGGAGGAGCTCCGCCGCCTCGCCCTGATGGGTACCCGCGACGTACGCCGTGGAGACCGCTATCAGGTGCTCGGGCCCGGGCCCCGAATCTCCCCCCGCCGCCGCGATCCGCGCCGCCACGATCGCATTGGCGACCCGGGTGGGACCGAGCAGGTTGATCTCCACTGCCTGGTCGAGCGGAGCGTCGAAGCTCACGGCGGCGGCCGAGTGGATGACGATCGAGCACGAGGCCAGCGCCACCCGACCCTCCTCATCGAGCCCGAGGCCGTCTTCTCCGACGTCGCCGGCTACCGCGCGCACCCGCCGGGCCATCTCGGAGGTGAATTGGTTGCCCAGCTCGGTCCGCAGGCGATCGAAGCAGTCGTTGCGCAGGACTTCGCGCTCTACCCGCCGGGCCGCGCTCGATCGGCGACCCGGGCGCACCAAGAGCACCACCTCAGCCTCGGGAACGCACCGTAGGATACGTTCCACCAGGGCAGTTCCCAAAAATCCGGTGGCGCCGGTGACGAAGAACCGCCGTCCCGCCAGCCGCTCGCTGATGGCCATCCGCTTTGTCTACCATCTGGTAGGGAGGAGTGTCTACCATGGTGCGCATGCCCAGCGACACGCCCGAGCGCATCCTGGCGGCGGCGCTCGGGTCCTTTGGAACCAAGGGCTACGAGGCGACGTCGCTCGACGCGGTGGCTGCCATGCTCGAGATCCGCAAGCAGACCATCCTGTACTGGTTCCCGAGCAAGGAGAGCCTGCTCGAGGCGGTCATCCGTCGAGGCGCCGGCGAGCTGGCCGACGCGTTGCAAGAAGCTCTCGACGGCGCCGGGGCGGGTTGGGACCGGATCGAGGCGGTGGTTCGCTCGGTGTTCCGGCTCGCTGCCCGTCGGCCCGAGCTTTTGGGGCTCGTCCGCGAGGCAGCTCGTCTCGGGCCGCCGGCGGCTACCCAGTTCACCGCCGCGATCGAGCCCCTTGTCCGTCGGGCCTCGGACTTCTTGAAGGCCGAAATGGATGCCGGTCACATCCGCCGCCACGATCCCCGCCTGCTCCTCCTGGCGATCTACTCGACGGTGATCGGCATGGTCACCGAGGTCGAGGTCCTCCGGGCGGTGGGCGAAGAGCCGACGGCCCGGTCGCTCGTGCGACGCCGGTCCGACGTGCTCGAGCTCCTACGCTCCGCCCTGCTCGCGCCACCCGAGGACGCCCCAGCGGCGTCGGCCAGAGCTCGCATCTAACCCGGACGCAGCGACGGCGGCCGGCCCGTCAGGCGCTGGGCGGTGGCGGGCGCCGGCGCTGTGGGGTCTTGGGCGTGTAGCGCTTGCTGGGCGCAGGACCGGCGGGCATGTTCTTGGCGCGCTTCTTTGAGGGTGTCCTCGTGGCGCCGGCCCTGGTGGACGTCGCCGGCCGCGTTGGTGGGCCGGTCGCCTTGGTCCCCGCAGGACGGTCGGCGGGCCCGCGGGCGGTGGGCGATCCATAGCGCTGCACCCGCCAGGCCCGGGTCATCAGCCAGCCGCCGGCAAACAGGAACGGCACCGCCAAGATGGTCGCAACCAGCGACATCAACGCGAGGCCGGTCATGAGCACCGTAAAGGCCACGGCCGAGCGCCGGCCGATGCGGACGGTGATATAGACGGCCAAGGCGAAGACCAGGATCACGACCATCAGCACGACCCAATGCGAGCGGGGATAGGGGGCCGTGCCCTGACAGGTGTACTTGCCGGCCACTTTCACATAGCGGTAGCCGCTGAAGCAGGTCTTGCCCTTCGTGGGCGGGGCGGTGGGGAAGGTGGAGGAGGGGTTGCTGATGTAGGGGGCGAAGCGGACCACTGCGAGCAGGGCACCGAGGACGGCCGCTGCGTAGCCGATCTTGCGTTCCGTGACGTCGACCTCGAGGATCCGTACCCGCTTCTCCTCGTCGGTCAGCTCATGGTCAGGTTCGGTCGTGCTCCGGGGGGCCTTGGAGAACATCTGAGCCAGCCGGGCCGGCAAGCCCGTCGCGGGACTGGTTGCCGGAGAAGTCCGGCGGTTCTTGTCGGAGGCCGATTCGGGGGCCGAATCGGACGGACGATTGCCGGCCATGTCCCTCTCAGGCTAGTAGACCGATGCAGCCCGCTCAGTGGCCTCGAGCGGTCGCCAGCCGGTGGGCGACGGGTGCCTACGATGTCGCATGCCCGCGCCACGCTCTCCCTCGCCGGTCCTCGAGTGCTTCGTTCGAGCAGTCCAACGAGGATTTCCCGAGACCGAGCAGGCCAAGTTGAAAGTACACGAGGCCGCGATCCAGCGAACGACCTCCAAGGGCGACGCCCACCGGGCCCGCCGATGCGCGGAGTGGGCAATCGCGATGTCGGACGACTCAAATCGTTCCCACCCCAGGTGGAGGGAGATCAAGGAGCTCCACCAGATTCTGGAAGGACGTTTGGTTCGGTACCGAGTTCAGCTGGTTCTCCGGGGCGCATCTCGGGGCCCTCGAAGACATCAGGATCCAGTGGACCGAGGATGCGGTGGCCGTTGCCCAGGCGCTGGGCGACGAGGACGGCTGGGAGAATTCATCCTGGGAGGGGCTCCTCGTGGAGCTCATCGGCACGGTCACCGAGGACGACACCGACGAGAGGTGAGCACCCCAGTTCGCCCCAGCGCCATCGCGCGACGCGTACTGGAGTAGATTCGCACGTCGAAGCGGGCGAGTCACCACAGGGTCTCGATCCGTTCGCAGGTCCAGTAGGAGAGTATGCGGGCGCTTAGCTCAGTTGGTTAGAGCGCAGCCTTCACACGGCTGAGGTCGGAGGTTCGAGTCCTCTAGCGCCCACCAATAAAGTACCTCGTCAATCGGGCGATTTGGAGTTCGGAGCGCCCCACCGCTGTGTTCGTTCCGGGGGCGGTGTCTGTCGTGTGTCTCCAAGAAGTCCGTGGAGGTGGGTGTGAAACCCAGGCACCTCGCTGAGTTCGTCGACCTCCACAACATGGTGGCCGAGCTCGCCCGCCACAGCTCGGTTCCAGGGCTCGAGCACGTCGGTGCGCGGCTCGAGTTGTCCGACGGGTCGCCGCGTCAAGACGCCTTGGCCGACGCTCCAACACTTCACGCCACTTAGGCCCCGTACGGGCCAATGAGAGAAAGCTGCTCTGCCTGTGCGGGCCCATGCGATCACCTAATCAGGGTGAAGTGCCAGGTGATCGCCGAGACGACGCGGACGTCTCAGAGGGATCCCAGGGAGGATGGTTGCGTGCCCACCGATCGAAGCCGTGCCATGGACCACATCGTCGTCGTGCTCTTCGACAACCGCTCCTTGGACAACGTGCTCGGCCACCTCTACGGGCCACAGGATGGCAAGACCTTCGAAGGCGTGATCGGCAAGGGCCTCTCCAACCCGATTCCCGAGTGGGCCGAGCACGGTGCCGAACGCAAGGTGGTGCCCTACACCGTCGCCACCGACATGGACAGCCCCAACCCCGACTCAGGGGAGGAGTATCCCCATACCAACACCCAGCTTTACAACATCTTGAACGAGGAGAATCGTTTCAAGCTGGGCGAGGACATCACCGCGCCGTGGAACGCTCCCGAGCCTGGTCGGACGCCGACGATGGACGGCTTCGTCACCGAACACATCAGCACGTTCACCGCGGAGATGGGCCGTCAACCCACCTACGAGGAGTATTCACAGATCATGACCGGGTTCACCCCCGAGCAGATTCCAGTGCTCAATGGACTGGCACGGGGTTTTGGCGTGTTCGACCATTGGTTCTGCGAGGTGCCGTCCCAGACCTTCATGAACCGGTCCTTCTGGACGGCCGCAGCGTCCGGCTTGACCGTCAATGCTCCGGCGAAGAAGTGGTTCACGGAGAACGACGCCGAGACGATCTTCAATCGACTCGACGAGCCGATGCAGTTCTCGGCTGCGGGTGTCGCTCACTTCTCGCGGCTGAAGGATCGCCTGGCGACGAACTTCGTGCCGTTCTCGGAGTTCGAGGCCGACGCGGCCAATGGGGCGCTCCCCGACTTCTCCTTCATCGAGCCGAACTTGGTCATCGGGCACAGCGACTACCACCCCGCCGCTGGGCGAGCGATGGGCCAGGGCGTAGAGATCCCCAGCCTTGACCCACCCTCGTCGATTCTGGGCGGCGAGGCGTTCTTGTCACGCATCTACGACGCCTATCGGGGGATGCAGTCCGAGACTGGGTCCAACCTGTGGAACACGACCTTGCTCATCGGCTGGGACGAACCGGGCGGCACCTATGACCATGTCCCGCCCCCGGCGGTGCCACCACCCGACCCGACCGCACCAGTGGGCGAGCGGGGCTTTCGGTTCGACCGTTCGGGTTACCGCGTCCCGGCCATCATCGTCTCGCCGTGGGTGGCCGAAGGTGGTCTTCAATCAGGAACACCGCCACACCTCACTCACCGCCACGCTCCGGGAGCAGTGGAACTTGGGTGAACCGTTGACTGGGCGAGATGCCGCAGCCCGGACGTTCTCCCATGCCTTCAGCCTCGACGCCCCCCGCGATCCGAAGTCCTGGCCCGTCCCGCTTCCGCGGAAGGTTCCGCAGTTCACCCGGGACGTGCTGGCCCTCGGACAAGTCGCGTCCGTGTTGGGCAAGACCCTGCTCGATGGGCTACGGGGCTACGCGCAAGCCAACAACATCGAGGTCGAAGGGCTTCCCAGGGACCCTAAGGCCGAGATACCCGCAGACCAGATATTGCAAGTGATGCGGAACTTCCTGGCGATCCTCTTTCCCCTATTGGCTCCGACCGCCCGATAACCCGAGCACCTCGAGCGAAAGGCTGGCAGGGCGCGGACACCAGCCCGTCCGAAGTGTCCTCATAGGCCTGCTCAGAGTCGCTCAGGTCCAGGGCCGCCGAGGGCTCGAACACCGAAGCCCCGGCGATGAGCGCGTCGATGACGGCAGACGCCTGGTACCCGAAGCGCTCGCCCTCGACGCACGTACACCGGAGCCCGTGGTCCTGGTCATGCCAGGCCGCCAGCGCCTCGACCGCGACCTGCACGGCCTCGTCCCGGGTCATTGGAATGGAATCGTAACCAGAGGAGGGCGGGGGTCGCGACCCCAATTCCTCGGACCCGCCGCTAGCTTGCATGTACAGCCAAGGCAGGAGGCCCGCCGTGCTCGCTCCCGAGGAATACATGCTGGAAGTCGGCTTGTGTGAGAGCGCCCGCCGCCGCGAGGTGGAAAACGATAGCGAGGCAGAGCCGGCCGCCGCACCGGCCGATTGGCCACCTTTGACCGCCGCCTGACGCGACGAAGTGCCCACAGGGCGCCCCCTCCGGTGATGCTCGTGGGGTGGGCTAGTGGGCGTGAGAGAGTGCTTCCGCCTTATCGTCGAATCCAACAATGTCAACAATGCGGCCGTCGCGGACCGTGAGAACCTGAAACCGAAGGGCCGCTCCACCACGTTCGCGAGCGCTCTCGGTGCCCCGCATGCTCATACTCACTAGGAGTCGGTCACCTCGGACCTCTACGCCATAGACGCTGCCCCGGACACCAGCCTCCTTACCTCGCTGATACCACGCCAGCACCTGGTTGCGGTTGTTGCAGCTCGGATTGCGAGCGCCGGGTGCGCCCCACCTCACGTCGGGGTCCAGTAGTTCAGAGTAGGCCGAAAGATCCTCTGACATCAGAGCCTTCCTGACCTGCTCGGCCAGCGCTTCGATGGTTCTGTCCATAGCGCACAACGCTACGCCCCCCGACCGTGGCTGTGCCGACCTGAACGATTAGGTATGGCGTATTTCCGTACCGGCACGGCTTTATTTGGGTTACCGCGCGTAGAGAGATTGAAAACTCTCTCCCGTCGGCCACTCGTGAGCAAGCGATGAGATCAGTGCGTCCGTCTACGGAATCAGCGGTAGCCCCACCACACAATGGGGCGATCCATTTGCTCGCGTACGGTAGCGACCCCTTGGTCCCACACAAATTGGACAGCTACAAGGTGAGGATCGCGCCTGGAGCCGTGAGCGGTGATATCCATCTTGACGTCCTCGACCTGCGCCAGCGATTGTCAGAAGTGGTATCGCTGACCTCAAATCAGTGATGACCACCCGTTGCCGAACGTACCTCCAGATTCCAAGGGTGACCGCTGTTGGCAACCAGCAGGATCGGGTGCTGGTCGGGATCCTCGCGGCCCTGGTCGAAATCGCCGACAACTTGGCGACAATCGCCGGTCGAGAGAGCGATGACACGCCCGACTGACGACGTACCGCTGCGGGTCGACGCTCAAGGATCGAGGTGACCAGCACCAAAGGTAGGGTCGCATTGATGGCGAAGACCCCAAGGCCTGATCTCAAGGGCGAAGGACTGATGATGCAGGCCGTCGAGAGCATGGCCACGTCTGACTGGCCCCTTCGGAGAAGGATCAGCGCCTGCCATGGCTTCATCCGTGACGCATTCGTCGATGCCCAAGCAAAAAGCTATTTGCCTGCCGACGATCTCCGGCGGTTCGAGGCCCTCGTGGATCAGATGGCTGCCTATGGAGACACAGAGCCGCCGTTCGAGCGTCTGACCGACGAAGAGGTCTACGCCCTGGCTCGCGAGATCGTCGAGGTATCGGGAACCGTCCGCTGGGTCAATCTGCAGCGTCTCTTGGACGGCGTGGTCTCTTAAGCTGGGAGTCACCAACTAGCGACACCGTTGGCGCTGGTGGCGACCTCCTCCGAAGCCCTGGTCATGTGGCTGATGTCCGGCCGGGACGACCACGATTCGCCCGGCATCGAGAGCTTCCTGCGGCGCCCAGCATGGATGGCAAAGGCGGCGTGCAAAGGCGAGCCAGTGGGTTACTTCTTCTTCCCCGAGCGCGGCCTGGGCGTGGCCAGGGATGTGCCCGGCGCGGGCTGACTGGCTCAGCTACGCCCTCGAGGAGCCCGGGCTGCAGGGGATGTGGGGAGGGTCCAGCCAGCGGGGAAGGCGGGCGATGCTGCGCAAGCTGGCGGGGTGAGGGGCCTGTCCGCAGTTGTCCGCAAACGATTGGAAGACCATGCAAAATCACCACGCAGGCTAGAGGGTGTTTTCGCAGGTCAGGCCGCATATGGGAGGTCACGGCCTCGCCCAGAGCACCTTCACACGGCTGAGGTCGGAGGTTCGAATCCTGTAGCGCCCACCAAAATTCGCCAAATTCGTCGCCACCCACACCGAGGCCTGATCTGGTTGCGTCGCCGACACCGGCGTGGCTCCATCGGGTGAGACGACCAGCGATCCAGCAAATCGGGGGCGCCTCGAGATCGACCGTTGCTCGGCCCGAGTAGCGACGGATCCCCGAACGCGACACGCTCGCTTAGCCCGGCCTATGCCAGGGGCGTCTGGCCGAGGTCGTTCTCCAGGGTTTCCCGATCAAACGTCTCCCCACATCCGGGTGGCTTGGAACACACCCAGAAGTCGTATTCGGGCGACCATTTCAACAGGGCGCCACAATCTGGGCACTTCGGATCCTCTGGCATCGAGTGAGCCTAGCTTCCCTCTCTCCTCGGGCGGCCTGAGACAACTGCGGCACATTTCCGGTTCTGGTACTGCCTGCGGCGAGGGTGCGGGGCCAACGCATCAGACACGGCGGCGTCACCTTCGTGCCCCCGCTGGGCGCAGAACCTCGACGCCCTCGGGAAAAACGCCCAGCGCCATCGGCGTTGTTCGCGCAACGCTCAGGTACGCGACAAACCGCTTCACTACTCCAGCGGGAATCGCAGAATCCCGAGGGCACGCGCTCGGGCGACGGCCGCAGCACGATTATGAACTTCGAGCTTGCGGTAGATGCCCCTCATGTGCGTCTTGCCCGTGTTCTGCCCGATGAAGAGCATCTCGGAAATCGTCGCGATGGAGTGGTGGGTGGGCAAGAGTCTCAGGATGCGCAGCTCAGCTTGCGTGAGCTGCAGATGTCCACTGAGGTCATAGGTGGGTGGAGGCGGCGCGAATTCTCTGGCCGCTTCACTCAGAGTGACCACGTTGCGTTCCACGCCGTCTTCGTTTAGGTAGATGGTCGACGTTTGCTCAACCTCAATGAGCGCGCCGTCACCTCGTCGCATCCCAAGCGTCGCGCTCACACTCCCGGTCAAGTCTCGCTCGGCCATTGCCGCGGCCCAACGCAGGTCATCTGGGTCCTGGAGATCCGGCCGCCGAGCCGCGCACAACTCAGCCTCACTCATGCCAAACAACCGACACGCCGCCGGATTGGCGGCGAGAATTTGTCCATGTGGCACACTGAGGACGACCGCGACGGTGAGGTTGTAGAACAGCGCGCGGTATTCGGCGTCCCGCAGCCAAAATCTTGGGCTGTCATCCCCCTCGGGTACCGCGTGCTCTGTGTTGACATCGGTCATAATCCGCCCCCACGAATCTTCCGATCCTGGCCGCAATGGGCATTGCAATGCGTTCGCTTACTCGTGACTGCTCGTTACGGGTGATTCGTTGCTTTGCCGATGGTACCTAATCCAATCTTGGAACTCGCTGTGCCGCTTCGTTTCGCCGAAGGTATCGATCCAGCCTTCGAAGTCGCTTCACCTCATTTGTGTGAGCGAAGTTGGACTCCGCCGAAGACCTCGAGGCGCTCGGCCGACCGCGCCGGTCGCCTCGGCGCGAGCCCATTGAAAGCGGCGCCCTCGAACCGGACTTGCCACCGCAGGCCCGCGCGAGCCACGCGCTCCGAGCCATGCTGAAGCTCGCGCCGCTGGTCGCCTTCTCATCACCCACTGTGGGTGACGTGGGGACCAACAGCACCGTGAAAGCCTCGTCTCCCGTGAGGAGCCATGGAGGGATTCTGCCGAGCTCGGACTCGAACATCCTGGTCGTCTGGGGTGGCATAGGAATCAGCAATCTGAGCGGTTGCAGCCTCGGCCTGATGGGCCACCACACCCCGGACATCGACCGACTGGGTCGGGAGAGGATGCTCTTCACGGACTCCTCTGGTGCCCTCGAAGCAATCCTGACGACCGGCCACTGAACCGTCACTGGAACACGACGATCGACGTGGCGACCATCATCGGGCGGTTCGTGCCGATCGTCTCGTGGCTTCCCAACTACCGAAGGTCGTGGCTCGCCTTCGACCTCACCGCGGGCATCACCATTTGGGGTTTGTTGATCCCCGAAATGATCGCTTATGCGAGCTTGGCGGGACTGCCACCTCAAGCCGGCCTGTACACGCTGCTGGCCTCCCTCGGCTTGTATGCCATCTTCGGCACCAGCCGCCAGCTCGTGGTGGCGGGCACCTCGGCCTCTGCAGTCCTGGTCTTCTCGACGGTCACTGCGCTCAAACCGACAACGGCAACCAGCTACGGCACTCTGGCCGCCGGCCTGATCGTGTTGACCGGGATCATCTTCGTGGCGGCGGGTTTGTTGCGTCTGGGGTTCATCACCTCGTTCCTGTCCCGGCCGGTCATGGAGGGCTTCGTCTTCGGGTTGGCCATCTTCGTCACTGTCAGCCAACTCCCAAAACTCTTGGGACTCGAGAAGGGCAGCGGCGACACCGTCGGCCAGTTCTTTCACGTGCTGACCAACCTGGGCAGCACGAGCCCGGTGACCTTCGCGGTAGGGGCAGTCTCGCTTGTCTTGCTCTTCGGTATCGAACGGTTCATTCCGCGCGTCCCAGGCGGACTGGTGGTCCTGGTGCTCGGGATTGCCATCAGCGCCGGGTTCGGCCTGTCGGACCACGGGGTGGCGACCGTGGGCGCGATCCCGACCGGTTTGCCCTCGGTGGCGTGGCCACACCTCAAGGCAAGTGATCTATGGGCACTCATCTCGAGCGCGGCGGGCCTCATGCTGGTCATCCTGAGCGAGGCGTTGGGCGCGGGCCAGACCTTCGCCGACAAGCACGGCTACCGGCTGGATTCGAACCAAGAGATGATCGCCCTCGGACTGGCCAACCTCGGCTCGGGTGTACTTGGTGGCCTGGCTTGCGGGGGCAGCCTCTCCCAGTCGGCCGTGAACGATGGTGCGGGGGCTCGCTCCCAAGTCTCACTCATCGTTGCCGCCTCCCTCAGTCTCGTCACCGTGGTCGCCCTCACGCCGCTGTTCAAAGATCTCCCTGAAGCCGTCCTGGCGGCTCTGATCATCCATGCCGTCTCGCATCTCATGAAAGTCGGCGAGATGCGCCGCTTCTACCGGCTCGATTCGCGCGAGTTCTGGCTTGGAATGTTCACGCTCGCCGGCGTCATCGTCTTCGATGTCCTCCCCGGCCTGGTTATCGGCATCGTCACCGCGTTGCTGCTGCTCATCTACCGGGCCAGCCGACCCCCTGTCTCTGTGCTTGGAGCCGACCCTCAAACCGCGGGCGCGTTCGAGGACATCGTCCGCCATCCGGACGCCGTTCCGATTCGAGGAGTGCTCATTGTGCGCCCCGACGGACCGCTCTTCTACGCCAACGCGCAAGCCGTCCGGGACGCAGTGATCGCCACGGTCGCCTCTGCGCCTACTCACGTGAGAGCCGTGGTGCTCGACATCGACAGCAACGACCGTCTCGATATCACCGCTACCGAGCACCTCGAGAAATTGGCCGACGCACTCGCCGCCGACCGCGTTTCCCTTGCCTTGGCCCACGTCCACGACCCGGCTCTGGCCATGATCCGAGAAGCCGGGCTCCTCACCAAGATCGGCCCAGACCACCTCTTCGCCACCACCCGTGACGCCGTCGCCTGGGCCACCTCACAGACGTGATCCTTTCGTACGATCGAGGAGGTTGACATGCCCGAGCTCCCGAGCATCGCCCATGTGACCCTGACAGTCAGCGATCCCGACCGCAGTGTTCCGTGGTATGAGCGCCTCTTCGACACCAAGCTCGTCCTGGACGAAGAGCCCGGGCCATTTCGGCGCGCCGTCTGGATCGTCGGAGGTCAGACCCTCATCGGACTTCACGAGTTTCCCGACCTCACTGACACGCGGCCCTTCACTGAGCGCCGAGTTGGCCTGGACCACCTGGCCATTGCCTGTGCGAATCGAAGTGACCTCGAGGGGTGGGAGGGCCGGCTCAACCGGCTCGGCATCGTCAATGGCGGTATCGTCGATGCCGGATACGGCTCTGGACTGTCCTTCCGTGATCCGGACAACATCGCGCTCGGAATTCTTCGCGCCGCCGCCGTAGGGCGATGCGACCGACATGCGTGCGCGCGCCCGAACCCAAGGGGCGACGGGCAACGCGTTGACGTACCAGATTTGTAGGCGACACGGTGGACGGGGTTGGCGACCAGGTCCCCTCGAGGATCGCCGGCCAGTGGGGCGTAGCGACGCTTGGTGACGCCCAGGGTGCGCCCCGACGCCCGTCGTCGACTCGTGGCAACATTCCTTCATGACCACGCAGCAGAAGAGGTGGGTCGCTCTCGTCGTGGTGCCGATCCAGGTCGTCCTCTGCCTTCTGGCGTGGCGAGACCTCGCGCAGCGAACGGACGATCAGGTACGCGGACGAAAGAAGTACTGGCGAGTCTTCATCACCATCAACCCTGGCAACTCGGTGGCGTATTGGCTGTTCGGGCGACGCCAGAGCTCATAACGGCCCACCCGGGTGCCCCAGCCTCACACTGCCGGTTCGGTTGCTGACGGCGCGCCCAATGCGCGCTCCAGAACCACGCGTCTTCGTCGCTCCCGTGCCTGCAACGGCACTGTAGCTTGGCTGATCTGGCGCCCTGGCGTGGCGCCGAAGAACGCAGCGTCGTGTCGGCCGACCGAAGAGCTGCGATAGCGCAAGCGACTCCATTTCGAGTCGAGGTTGTCGGTGAGAGTCGTGTCGAGGATGGCTTGTTGACTGCCTGCGTCCGTGTGTGGGGTGACCCGGACATCGAGATGTCGTCGACGGTAGCGGCGGTCATGGGAATGCAGCAGCCCCGGGCATAGGGGTCGTTGTGGATTTGTCGTCGGTCGAGTTCATCGATTCTTCGGGCATTCATGCCCTGACTTGTCGGCGTCAACTGGGCCAGAGATCGTGGCGGGATGCTGGTGGTCCGCAATCTCACTCCACGAGCCCGAAGAATCCTCGAGGTTCTGGGCTTGGGAAGCCGGCTTCCTATCGAGGACCCTCGAAGCTGATTTTGCAGATGCTGATGGGCTGCCCTGATGGGTCGCTTGCGGGCCACGTACCCGTGATCCTCCACGACCAGCCCAATCTGCTGCCGTCCCGAAGGGAGAGCCCGAGAGGCCCTCGCGTCATTACCCGCTCGTCGACCCCAACGTCAGCGGCGCGTCGGGTCAAACTCGAGTACCTGGGTAAGGCGGATGTTGTTGCCCGAAGGGTCGCGGAACGACGTGTCGATGCCATAGGGCTGCACGGTGGGCGGATCGTTGAAGTTGACGCCGCGCGCCGACAGGTCGTCGTAGGCGGCCTGACAGTCGTCAGTTTCCAAGAACAGGGTGCCGCCCGCCCCCTTCGCCACCAGCTCCGCCAATTGGGCGCTGCTCTGCGGGTCCAGCATGGGGGATTGGGGAACGGGCATGAGCACCAGCCCGGTGTTTGCCTGACCCACAGGACCGACGCATAGCCACCGGAATCCCCACGCTTCTACCGTCACGTCGGCGCGCACCTCCCAACCCAGCGTCTTGGTGTAGAACGCAAGGGCCTCATCCTGGTCGCGCACCCAGAACTGCGCGTTGGCAATCGTGATCATCGGGCTCTCTTCACCTCGTCGGTCGGAGGCGACGCTACGAGGCCGCGCTCGTCGTGTCTTCTCGACACGTGCGGTTCTTCGGTCGCCCGTACGCCAACGCGACACAAAGGGGGATGCGCACGTGCCGTTCGGCCGGCGGGAAGGTGGCCCGATAGGCGAGGGGGGTTGTGCCGAACACTCGATGGAAGGTCGTGGTGAACGAGCCGACGCCCGGCGCGCCGACGGACAAGCAGATGGCGGCGACCGTCCAGTCGGTCGCGCGCAACAAGGCGGCTGCACGCTCCAACCGCCGGGTCAAGAGGTACTGGTGGGGCGATTCGCCGAAGGCCGCCTTGAACTGTCGACTGAAGTAGGCCGGGGACAGGCTCGCGACAGCGGCCAGGTCGGCCACGGAAAGCGCCTCGAAGTACCGGGCGTCTGCGAGGTCTTTGGCTCGGAGCAGATGGCGGGAGATCGAGGCGGTTGGCACGGTGCCGATTCTGCCGGCTCACACCGCCCGACGCCGACGACGGCCGCCTCACGTCGCCGAAGGTGCGCGACCCGCAACCCGACGGTCTGCCCTTCGTCTCGTGGCAAGTCTCTCGCCGTGATTGAATCCGCACCATGAGTGACCACTACCGGGTGATCGACGTGCACAAATCGGCCAAGGCCCTCGAGGTCGGCCGCCAGCTCAACGCGCTCGCCGGGGACGGCTACTCGTGGGTGGGAACGATCCCGCTCGGGGACAGCACACTGGTCTTGATGGTAAAGCCCGACGCGGCCAGCGATGAGGCTGCCATCGTCCCCCGGGACACCGCAGCGACCACCAGCCCGGCCCACGAGACATGATCGCCGGGCGAGCGCGGGCCGTTGCACAGTTTGGTGAGCGGCACGCTGCGTAAAGCACCCGCGTTGGGCAGGGGAGGCCAGGTTGGAGGACGCAATGGACGCTCGCATTCGTTAGCATTTCGCTCTGTGCGAGGCGGCGTTGTTGGAGCACTCGAGGGAGGCGGGGGTGGTCCTCGGGTGTGCCTCGCCAGCAGTACTCCCCGTGCAAGTGAGCAAACGGGACTTACGCGGTTCTACGCGTTCGCATCGTGATCCGTGCTCAGTCGGCGCGTAAGGTGCGGCGGGCGATTGGGCGACGAGGTGCGGCGGCAACTAGACGTTCGGAAGAGGAGGGTCGCTCGTGGCCCAGCGTTCGGAATGCCCCAGTTGTGGTGCTCTTTGGGCGGACGAGTACACCCACCGGGAATGTCCCTCCGGGTCGTCGCGCTCTGACCACCGTCACCTGATGTGCTTCCGGTGCGGACAAGAGTGGGTCGAGATGTTGGGACGCTCCTTGCCAGCGAACGCCGCAACCCGCAAGGGCAAGATCGCCAGTTGACTTCTCGAGCGCCCGGGCTCACAACTGCTCGGTTTCCTCCTGCCACGCCAGAAAGAGGTCAAAGGCGTCTTGGGCCGCTGCCGTGAGCTCCTCGGAAGGGACGTCGTCGGGGTCGCCCACTAGTGGAACGAAGAGGTCATCGGAGCCGAACCAAAGGTACACATGGTCCGAAGCCGCCCCGTAGGGACCACGGACTTCGTACGCGTTGGGGAACGAGGCGAAGACCTCCTCGATGGAGACCGCGGCCCCGGGTCGCCACTGGATGGCGTAGGCAGTGCGGTCAGGATGAAGGAAGAGGATCGGGCGTTGTAGGTAGTCGAGGAGATCAGCGCCGGTCAGCGGAGCTTGGCCCATCACTAGGCCGCCTCTATGAGCTCGAGCACCTTGGTGCACTGTTCCAATTCGAACGCGCCTACTCTCACAGGCCCCAACCTTCGACGCCGATCCGAGCGGCACTCGGGCCTCGAGGGCACAGGTGCCCTGGGTTCGACACTGGCTCGAGCACTTCTCGGGGATTGGCGCCTCTCGCCTCCTGCGGCTGCCCACCGTGCATCTCGTCGTAGTACTCGGTGCCGGCTGTTCATGGAACCCCCGGTTCACAGGTATCACAGGTGGCTGCCAACCGACGGGCCACCGATCGGCAGCAGCCGCACGAGGCGCCATCCCTGCGGCTACGCGGGCAGCACGCACCCATCTTGTGCCTCAACGGCCATTGCAAAGCCGGGTGCTCGCCCTGGCCGGTTGGCCTGGGCCGGGGGCGGTGCGGCCAACCTCGCGGTCCCCACAGGGGAGGGGATTCGCCGACGGTCGCGCTGGGGGCTGGACGCCACCCATCCCCTCCGCAACCGTGGGTGGCAGACAGCGGGGCCGAGCTGAATGGGAACCCTCTCGGCCGCGTCGCTGTCCGCCTCAGGTTTAGCAACCCCGGTGACTCGTCCGCATCCCTCAACGGCACTAGACGAACGGGCGGTACGTCAGAGTCGCCAGAGCCTGATCATGCAGCCGTCGTCCCCCCACCCGAGGTACACGTCCTCCTCATGGAGCCTCGAGCAGTCGAAGCAGATCCACGCCGCCCGCCTCGCTCGACCCTCCTCATCTCGAGCAGCGCTCCATGACTCGTCCAATTGGCTCAGCTGGTGGTGGTACCCGAAGGGGCACTCTGCGTCTTCCACTGCGGAGCCTCCCTGCCATCCGCCTCGACGGTACCGAAGCGACCTTAGAGACAGCTGGGCGCGGCCACCCCGGCCGCGGACCACGGCCGTGACGAGCCGGGCACCTCGAGCGTCGACACCACTCGGGCACCTTCGGGAGCGTCCCGACCTGGGGCGATCCCCGATCGGGCAAGTCGGTCGTAAGATGTGGCGGACGAACGAACCCGCTCACCTCGAGCCGGCGTCGTTCGTACAGCTCGGGCGGCTTGACGAGAGCCAGGACGTGCCGAGCGAAGGGGGACCATGGCGCCACTAGATGCGTCGGAATTGAGCGCTCGTCTCGACGAGCACCACTACCCCGAAACCAACGGGCGCATGGCAGTGTGTCGGCGATGCGGGTTCCGGGTGACAGGACCGCTCGGTGCCGAGCAGCACACCTCAGCCGAGGAACGACCGGATCGGGCCCGCCGGTGGCTGGACGGCCAATCACGCATCAACGACATTGCCGAGGCCAAGAACCGGCTTGATCAATGAGGCCCCGCCCAGAGGCCCCATTATTCCCCGCACTGATCACTCCCGATAGGGCTGCCGCCTTACTCCCAATAGGGCTGGCCAGGACGACCTGATGTCGAGCTCAAGTAGGGCACGAATGGCGGCTCGATCGTGACAACGACCACGACAGTCGGCGTTAGCGTTGCGCCATGCCCTCCCTCTTCGAACACGCTGGCGGCGAGGTGGCGCTGCATCGTCTCGAGGAGGTCTTTTACTCGAGCGTTCTCGCCGACCCGCTTCTCCAGCCGCTGTTCGGGAGCGGTCGTCCCCACCATGTCGAGCACCTCACGTGGTTCACCGCGGAGTCTTTCGGGGGCCCCGATCGCTTCACCAGGGAGCTGGGCTTCGCTCACCTGATCGAGGTCCATCGGGGACTAAGGATCACCGAGGTGCAGCGCCAGCACTTCGTCGAGCTGTACCGGGCGGCACTCGATCGGGCCGAGCTCCCTGATGATGAGGCCTTCCGAAATGCAGTGCTCGAACACATCGAGTTCGGGTCCCGGGTGGCAAGACAGAACTCCAACGCCACCAACGAGAGCGAGCTGCACCCCCTCCGTGAGGTCCCCCGTTGGACCTGGGAGGGTGACAAGCCGTCCAACAGCGCCAGGTAGCCACCTCGCCGACCAGTGCGCCACCGCGTCGGTTCGCGTCCGCCCCACCGGCGCGGACCGCCCCAATCGGGGGGGCCAGGGCGGTCCGCCATCCGACAGACCGAGGCCGTCGGGCTGTCGCCGGCAGAGAAGAATCCGACGACCTCCTCCAGGCTAGGCACCGATCGTGAACAGCACTCGACGCCGCTGTTAACGCAGCGAGAACTGGGCTTCGGTCGCGCCCCACCCCCGACGTGTGAGAGCCAGGTGGGTGGGGCGCGCGGTGCCTGCCGGTTGGCGAGGCCGCGCAGGGGGATTACCCCCAGCGCACGGCGCGAAAACGTCCCCGCGGACCAGCGCGGAGCGTGCTGCTACCGCACGCCGATCTCGACGACCCACTCCTCGTCGGCGGCGCTCCAGAAGTACCGCACCTTGCAGACGTCGCAGGCCGCCGCTTCGCCGTCTCGAAGCACCCTGTTCGGGCTCCAGTCGAACCCACCGCGACAATGGGGGACCTGGCAGGCGTGCCGAGCCATGACATCCAGCCTACCGAGCACCAATAACCCGGGCCCAAGCGCGCAACGAGGGTCGGTTCGGCGGATCCGACCCTCGTGCCGCCCTAGAGGGCACTTGGCACGCTCTTGGCGAGCGAGCCATCTTCGCATCCCCCGTTTGGACGATTTCCCTGGGCCAGGTTGACCGGGGCAGCCTCGGGATCGGCCCAATCGATCCTTCGCCGACTCCTGCGCCGGCCCTTGGCCTTTGGAAGGGTCGGGGCCACGTAGTGCCGAGACCCTTCCGTCGCCCAGATCGAAGGGGCTGGGGCTCAGGCTCCACCTGACGCCGGCCACCGAGGAGCCCAAGATCGACCCGCCACCGGTGAGGGTGACGGGCCCAGCCCCATCGCCCCCGGGCAGTGCACGCTCGGGAGACCTTGACTTTCCCTCAGGCCGGTGATGTTGTTGGGTCGTGGGTGACGCCCTGTCGACGAGCTGGCAAGCCAGCGGCTTGACCCACGGGAAAGCACGTACCAGCGGAGGCAGAGGGCTCTAGGGAACGGCCGGTCGAGCAGCGGCCGATCGCGCCCCGCCGCTTGGGCCCGTCGCACGTCAGGGGGAACGTTATGCAGATCGAGGACCTGGTACTGATCAGCACCGATGACCATGTGGTGGAGCCACCGTCAATGACCGAGTACTTCCGTGACCACGTGAGCACCCGGTTCAAGGACCGTGTGCCCAAGGTCATCCGGCGGGCCGACGGATCGGATGCCTGGCTGATCGAAGGGAAGGAGATTTCCACCTTCGGGCTGAACGCCGTACAGGGACGACCCCGCGAGGCGTGGGGGACCGATCCCGCCAGCTTCGACCAAGTCCGACCGGGGACCTATGACATCGACGAGCGCATCCGTGACATGAACGCCAACGGCGTCCTGGCGGCACTGTGCTTCCCGTCGTGGCCGGGCATTGCCGGACAATTCTTCGTCGCCAGCGACGATCACGACTTCGCGGCCGCGATGGTGCGGGCCTACAACGACTGGCACATCGAGGAGTGGTGCGGGGCGTATCCGGGCCGCTTCATCCCGATGGCGATCTCGGGCTTCCCGTTGGGGGCCGACTGGATGGCCGAGGAAATTCGCCGCGTCGCCGACAAGGGATGCCATGCCGTGTCCCTGCACCCCGAGACGTATCGAGCGGGCTACCCCGACTATCACGGTGACGAGTGGGATGCCGCGTGGGCGGCCTGCCAGGACACCGGTACGGTCATGGTCTTCCATTTCGGGGGCGCACCGAATTTCATGCCCGCGCTCACCGTTCGACGTCATTCCCCATGTCATGCCCTTCCAGACGGCGATCTTCGCGGCCGAGTTGCTCTGGTCGCCGATCATGAAGAAGTTCCCACACGTCCGCATGGCCCTCGCTGAAGGTGGCATCGGGTGGATGCCCTACTTCCTCGAAAAGGCCGATTTCGTCTACGACCATCACCGTCGTTGGACCGGAGCCGACTTCGGGGACAAGCTGCCCTCCCAGGTCTTTCGGGAGCACGTGCAGGGATGCTTCATCGACGACCTGACCGGTTTGCGCAACCGCGACGCCATCGGCGTGGACATGATCACCTGGGAGTGCGACTACCCCCACTCGGACTCCACCTGGCCGCAGAGTCCCGAGGTGCTCATGAAGTCGATCGTCGAAGCCCAACTGAGCGACGAGGACGTCGAAAAGATCACCTGGCAGAACGCGGCCAGGTGGTATCAGTTCGACCCCTTTGCCCACCGGACGCGCGACGCGGCCACCGTGGGTGGTTTGCGGGCACAAGCAAGCGATGTCGACACCACGCCTCGAGAGTACGGTGCGCTTGATCACTCCCACGGCCTGAACCACAATGCGACCACCTTCATGGGTCAGCAGACCGTCGGATCAGCGACGGGACAGACCAGCTAGATTCGACCGTCCGCCGGTCGTTCTCAACCTCGGGGATGACCGGCGGGCGTGGCGGTCGGCCGAGGATGACGCCCGCGACGTACCTGCCCCAGCGACTGGAGCTGACGAACCTGGGCCGACAACCAACCGTCGGGGAACTTCGCGACCTGCGTCGCTCCCAGCCCGAACAGTAACGGGATGAGCGCCCCGAGACTGGGCGACAGGTAGACGAACGCCAACTCGGTGATGATGGTGAAGACCAGACCAGCAATGAGACTGGCCATGATGGAACGGATGCCCAGGACAACCAGGACTACGAGCCAGAGGATGCCGCCGATCGTCGAGTAGTTGGACGGAAGCGAGTTGCCCAGGACCATGGCCAGCAGCGCACCACCGATGCCCGCAATAAACGCCGCCAATCCGGCGACCAACACCTTCACCTGCCAGATCCCGATCCCGATCGTGCGAGCTCCTGCCTGGCTCCCGCGGTGGCGTGAAGTGCCAATCCGGTCGTCGAACGACGCAGGTTCAGCACGACCAGAGCCATGACGGCAAAGATGGCCAGCTCGAACCACGTCATTGCCCGCGGACCCGATGCGAATTGTGGAGGAGCCACGTTGACCCCGCGGCCATAGTTGACGAAGACGTTCTGGCTGAGCACGAGCGTCTCCATGACCAGACCGAAGGTCAAGGTGACGAGGGCCACGTACAGATCGCCGAGTCGGATGGTGAGCAGCCCGACGATCACCCCGAGCACGAGTGCGCAGAGACCACCAACCAGGGCCGCCCCAAGCACGGGCCAGCCCTGATGCTCGGCCAGCTGGGCCATCGTGACGGCACCGACGGCGGCGAACGTGGGCTGACAGAGCCAGATCATGCCGCCCTCTCCGGTGACCAGGGTGATCGAGATGAAGATGATGGCGAACGCCACCCCTTGGCTCAGCAGTCCGAGCCAGAACGCAGGAAGATCGATCGGCAAGAGGGCAATGATGACGAACAGACACAGCGAGAGTCCTCGCGTCCACGCACCGCCGACCACTCGACTGGCGCTCGACGCGAGGTCAGGCGAGGACCCCTTGGGGGTCACGGAGCGATCCAGCGCGCCCCCCACTCCTTCGGCTTCGTCGACCGCCCGTTGGCGAGCGAGGAAGATGACGAGAGCGATCGCCGTGGCGGCAAAGGGGACACTGGGCAAGATGTCCGCGGTAAGGGGGTTGGCCGTGGGCAAGAGGTACTGCAACACCGCCTCGGCGATGCCCAGGCTCAAGCCCACGGCCACGGCTACCGGCAGGTTGCGGAGCTTGCCCGCGATCACTGCGGCGAAGGCGGCCACCATGAGCAAGGCATAGTCCTGGGCGTTCAGACCAATGATCGGCGCGGTCAGCACGCCAGCCAGACCGGCGAGACCTGAGCTCGCTGCCCACACACAGATCGAGACCAAGTTCGGGTTGGTCCCCGAGAGCGCCGTCATCGCAGGAGAATCGACCATCGCACGGACTCTCAGGCCGATGTCCGTGTAGCGCAACACCAGTGCGCCGACCACGACGACGACGATCACACAGCCGTAGTCGATAATCTCGTCCATTGTGACTGGGACGCCAACGAACTGGAAAACTCGAACGGGCTGGGGCGCCAAACCTGGTGCGATGAGGATCGTCTGTCCACCAAAGAGGATCATTGCCGCAGCCGGAAGGATGACGAACAGTCCAAGGGTCGTCACAACCTTCACCAACGGCGAGGCCAACCGCACCGAGCGGAACAAGGTCAGGTAGAGCAAGACCCCGAGCGCTGGCCCGACGATCCCGATCGAAAAGATGGCCGCCGGAAGTATGGCCCACTGGTGCTGGGTGTTGAGGAAGTAGTAGCACCGTGCCACGAAGAAGGCTAAGGCGCCGAAGCTGAAATTCAAGATGCCGGCCGAAAGGTACGTGACGACGATCCCGGCCGCGGAGATCGCGTAGATTCCGCCGAGCACCAGTCCGGCGATCACGTACTGCAGCATGGACATCCTCTCGGGCGCTGTAGGAAGCCGAGCGTGTGCACTTCAGCTTCGGCTCGGAACCATCACGTCACGGCTGCGGCGGGATCCGGACCGGGAGAAGCGGGCGGCACCTCACGTCACGAGGTAACGGGGGGCAACTCACGTCACGAGGTAAGGAGCATGCACCCGGCGATGGGACCGCCGCCGTTGGAGACAACCGCAACCTCGTGCTTGGCGACTTGGCGCTCACCCGCGTGACCGCGTAGCTGCAGGCATGCCTCGTGGAGCACCCAGTTCCCGTGCATGCGACCAGCGGAGAGCTGACCGCCGTAGGTGTTGAGCGGAAGCTGGCCGTCGCGGGCGATGCGGGTGGCACCTTCGACGAAGGGCCCCGCCTCGCCCTCGCCGCAAAAGCCGAGCGCCTCCAACCAGGCGAAGGTGAGAAAGGTGAAGCCGTCGTAGAGCTGCGCCAGGTCCACGTCGCCCGGCGTGAGATCCGTGCGGCTCCACAGCTCGGCGCCAGCGTCGGCCGAGGCCATCATCGGATAGTCCGGGCGCTGCTCCCACCCGCCGAGCCCTGGCGATCCGCCGCACGCTTCGATGCGCACGGGGTGATCGCAGTCGTCGGCGGCGTCGGCGCGCGACACGACGAAAGCAACCGAGCCGTCGACGGGAACATCGCAGTCGAGCAATCCGAAGGGCTCCGAGATCGTCCGGGCCATCAGGTAGTCGTCCATGGTGATCGGGTCGCGATACGCGGCCCGGGGGTTCAACGCGGCGTTGGCGCGGCTGTTGATGGCGAGCCAGCCGAACTGCTCTTTGGTCGTGCCATAGAGGTACATGTGGCGCCGGGCGTGCAGCGCCAGCCAGTTGGCCGCCGAGTAGGCATGGGCGGCCAGCAGCCGGGGCAGGTCGCCCATCGGGCTGGCCCGCTCGTCCGAAGTGCCCGTCGGCGCCATCGGCGGTGGCTCGCCGCCTGCTCGTGGCGCAGGGAACACCGACCCGCCCATCATGTTGACCGTCCGGTACACCAAGACGTGACGCGCCTGGTCGGTTGCCACGGCATGAAAGGCGTTGACCACGGGGCTCAGCAGTCCCCATCGTCCCGTGGCGCCTCCCGTCCAGTTGTGCTCGATACCCAGGCGGGCGGCGGCCTCGGGAACCGGCGTCTCGCCCATCGTAGCGATGCCATCGATGTCGCCTGGTGACAGACCAGCGTCGGCGATCGCCTCGGCCGAGGACTCGGCGGTCAGATCGATGCCGGCGATACCCGTCTTGCGGCCGATGCTCGAGATGCCGATGCCCGAGATGATGGCGCCACGTTCGATGATGTCGGTCACGAGTGCGTACCCTAGTGTGAGCGCGATGACCGATGTCGCTGCCCGGATCACGCCGGCCCTTGATGACCTCAACCGTGAGTTTTGGACCTCGGGAGCCTCCGGTGAGCTCCGCCTGACGCGTTGCGTGGCGTGCCGACGATGGATCTTTCCGCTCTCGGCGGTCTGCCCCGAATGCGGCGGCTCGACCCGCTACGAGGCGGTGAGCGGACGCGGGACGGTGTTCACCCACACCACCAACGCGCATCCCTTCAACCCGGCCGTCCCACTGCCCTACAACATCTCGATCGTCGAGCTCGCCGAGCAAGAGGGTTTGCGGTTCATGACCAACGTGGTGGGTTGCCCACCCGAAAACGTCCGGATCGGCATGGCGGTACATGTGGTCTTCGAAGCCCACGGGGACGTGTTCGTCCCACTCTTTGAACCAGACGGCGAGCCCTGACCCGGTCTTCCTCGCTCGAGACCGGCTGACCACCGCCGAGAGATGGCTTACTCAGAAGGTGTCGAGTTTGTCTTGGGCCGCCAGATGGTAACGCACCGTCAAGTCCCGACCGCCTCGAAGCTGGATCTCCCGACGTCTCCTCGAGGTTGCCGGGCGGCGGACCCGGTTCCGCTCCGCCGCGGGCGGCGATCACAATGTCCGCTCTCGACGAGACGGCGCCCGAGTGGTCGCCTCACCGATGCCGCGTCTTGCTCGGGTGAGCACCGCGACCTTTCCTTGGAGGCTGGTCGTGGGCACACCAGTTCTGTCGCGGCCCTTTGACGTACTTAATGCGGCCGTCTCAAGACGGCACAGTGCCGCGAGCAGGCTGATGTGTCGGGCTTCTGTGCCCGGTCGAAACGGCGTTCGAACGCGGAAAGGCAGGGAGTTCATGCCTTGTTCCACGCCGGCGGACCTGTGAGAATCCGCAGCGTGCAACTGGACCTCACACTTGACGAACTGCTGACCACGACCCGAACGGTGCGAAAGCGCCTCGATTGCGAGCGTTCGGTCGAGCGCCAAGTGATCACCGAGTGCGTCGAGATCGCCATGCAAGCCCCGTCGGGGGCGAACAGTCAGGGCTGGCAGTGGGTGTTCGTCGATGACCCGGGGATCAAAGAGCAGCTTGCGGTCATCTACCGAAAGCAGTTCGAACGTCACCTACCGCGTCATGCCGGTGGGCAACTACGACGACCCCGCCGTGCAGGCCCAGGCGCAGCGTCGCCGCGAGTCGCCCACATGGTTGGCGGACCATTTCGGTGAAGTGCCAGTGATCATGGTGCCTTGCCAGGATGGCCGGGTGGACGGCGCCGCGTCCGGAGCGCAGGCCGGGTACTGGGGATCGTTCCTCCCTGCCGTGTGGACCTTCATGTTGGCCCTGCGAAGCCGGGGACTCGGGTCGGCCTGGGTGACCATGAACCTGGGCCGCAAGGAAGGCGAGCGCGAGACTGCCGAGGTCCTCGGCATCCCCTTCGAGCGCGTGACCCAGGCGGGCATGTTCCCGGTCGGCTACACACGCGGCACCGATTTCAAGCCGATCCGTACGCCCCCAGTGGACAAGGTCGTCCACTGGAATCAGTGGTAGCCCCGCCGGGCGGTGACCACGTCGCTCGATCCAACCGCCCCTTCGAGATCTCTCGACGGTCCGCTGGGGGCCGGCAACGCGGTTGGTCGGGCGACTCGTGAGCTCCTCATCATCACCGCCGAGCAGCTCTTCGCCGAGCAGGGGACCAGTGGAGTGTCACTGCGAGAGATCGGGCAGGCCGCCGGACAACGCAACAACGGCGCTGCGCAGTACCACTTCGGTTCACGCGAGAAGCTCATCGAGGCGATCCATGAGTACCGCGCCGAGCAGATCGACCTGCGACGGTGGACGCTGCTCGAGAGGCTCGAGGCGGACCCATCCCCGCACGACACCGCGGCGTTACTGCGCGCCATGTTCTTCCCGCATATCGAGAACATGTTCGACCCGCAGAACCATTTCCTCGGGTTCCTTGCCCGCCGGCTGGCCGACGAGGGAACCCTGACCAACAGCTCGGACAAGACGTCGAGGCACATGGGCGCGCACCGCCGCTTCGTTGCCCTCATCCAGGCGCAAATCACCGAGGTCGACGCCAGGATCTTCAGGCGGCGATTCCAGGTGGTGATCGCCTGGGCGATCCAGAGCCTGGCGATCATCGAGCACACCGAGGGCGCCCACTCGGCAAAGCGCGTCGCCATCAAGTTCGACGAGCTCGTCGGCATGCTCGCTGCAGCGTTGCGTGCGCCATGAGCGCGAGCTGCTGCCCTGCGTGCGCGACCGTGTCCCGGGGTGGCTCCTCAGACCAGACGCCGGTCGGTGGCCCACTTGGTGAGCTCGTGACGGGTGGACAGCTGGAGCTTGCGCAGCACCGACGACACGTGTGACTCGACGGTCTTGGAGGAGATGGTGAGATCGCGCGCCACTTCCTTGTACGTGTAGCCACGCGCGATGAGACGGAGCACCTCGCGCTCACGCGGC
Source organism: uncultured Acidimicrobiaceae bacterium (assembly GCA_963794215.1). Lineage (GTDB taxonomy): Bacteria > Actinomycetota > Acidimicrobiia > Acidimicrobiales > RAAP-2 > DATKRB01. Next base: position 151,062 of record CAWCCQ010000003.1, read on the forward strand.
GAGAGCTGGTCGAAGTCGGGGTCGAGCACCGTGGTCGCCGTGGTCGCGTTGGTCCCGGCGGCGAAGGCGTCGAGCACGAAGCCGGCGAGCCGAGGAGAGAACACGGCGTCCCCCGCACCGACCCGCTCCAGCGCGTGGAGAAGGTCGTCCCCCGAGATCGTCTTGGTGACATAGCCACGCGCCCCGCCCCGGATGACGGCGATCACGTCCTCGGGTGCGTCGGAGACCGACAACGCCAGGAACCGCACCTCGGGATGGTGGGGGAGCACGCCCGACAGGACCGCCCGCCCTCCTCCGCCCGGAAGGTGGACGTCGAGCAGCACCACGTCGGGAATGCGCTCGTTGATGAGCTCGATGGCGGCGAGCGCCTCGTCGGCCTCACCCACGATCTCGACCGCAGCGCCCAGTTCGGCCCTGACTCCTGATCGGAACATGGCATGGTCGTCGACCAAGAAGATGCGCGGCCGCGAGGAGCTGCTCATCGTCCCGCGTCGTGCAGGGGCATCTTCAGCTCTATTTCGGTGCCCTGGCCCGGTTCCGTGCGGATGACGACCGAGCCGCCAAATCGCTTCATGCGGGCCCGGATCGATTGGGCGATGCCCTGACGATCGGCGGGCACGGTGTCCGGGTCGAATCCGTAGCCCCGATCGCGCACGTAGAGCATGACCGCATCAGGCTCGACCTCGGCGTAGAGCGAGACCTCGGACTCCCCCGACCACTTCGCCGCGTTGACGGTGGCCTCGCGCGCCGCGTCCAGCAGGGCGCGCAGCGCATCGGTGAGCGGGCGATCCCCGACAACCACCGCCTGGACCGTTACTCCGTGGTCCGCCTCGACCTGCCGCTGGAGCGCGCTGACGCCCTCTCCCACCGTGCGCGCATCGCGCACGGCGCCGGGGGGGCGACCCTCGAACAACCAGGACCGCAGCTCACGTTCTTGGGCGCGCGCCAGGCGCACCACGTGCTGGGGATCGTCGGCCGAGCGCTGGATGAGCGCGAGGGTCTGGAGGACCGAGTCGTGGACGTGCGAGGCGATCTGGGCCCGCTCCTCGGCACGTGCCCTCGCTTGGCGTTCGGCCAACAGCTCGCGGACCAGGCTCAACCACCACGGGCCGAAGATGACGACGATGGCCGCCATGACGAGGAACACGCCGCCAACCGGTTGTAGCACTGTGCGGCTCGGAGTACCCCGGGTGAGCGCGAAGAGTCCACCGACGGCCAGGATCGTCCCGAGCAGGACGCGAGCGGCCAGCGACCAGCGCGAGTGGCGATCGGCGCTGCCATGGAGCGTCGGGAGGAGGTCGTCGTTGATCCACACCCGCTCCTGTTCGCTGGCATTGCGGCGGATGAGGATGGCCACACCGGCCGCCAAGAAGATGGGCCAACTGAACGATCCGACGTAGCCGACGCGTAGCGTGCTGGTCAGCAGCTGGACGAGCACGAGGACTGGAATGATGGCGACGACCAGGCGGATGCCGCGCCGGTCCCGTGCCGCACGGCTCAAGATGGTGGTGGACTCGCCCTCGAGGGGGATGAACAGCCAGGCCAAGGCGTAGAGCAACACGCCGATGCCGCTCCCCAGCGCGAGCACGGCGACGCCGATGCGGACCAGAGTGACATCGACGCCGGAGCTCTTGGACAGCCCGCCGCACACGCCGGCAAGCACGCGGGTCTGCGAGCTCCGCCGGAGGGGACCGAGTCGGCCGTGGCCCCGTCGGCCCGGTCGGAGGTGGTCGCCTGGCGAGGCCGATGGACGATCAGGGCGGTGCTGCCACCAGCCCCAATCGCCCCGGTGCTGACCGTGCCAGCCGCCCGGAGGCCCCGCGGGTCCCGGTCCACCCGCGCCGGAGTCGGTCAGTTCGCTGATGCGCGAGCTTCGCGCACCCCGATGCGCCGAGCCATCAGGGATGACCCTTAGCCCCGAACGGGCCGGTCAGGGTCCGACAAGGGACGTGCCCGATTCCCCCCGGCCCGGCGGCGGCTCATGCTCGCGACATGGACGCCAGTACAGCACAAGGAACGAGAAGCGAGCCCGCCGTGACCCCGGTGGGTACCCCAGGGTCCGAGACGGCCGACACCGGTCAACGCGACCGCCTCTACCGGCGGCGAGACGGCCGAATGCTGGCCGGGGTGGCCGGGGGGCTCGCCGACTACTTCGACGTCGATCCGGTCGTCGTCCGCATCGGCCTGCTGGTCCTCGCCCTCATGGGCGGGCTGGCGGTTCCGTTGTACCTGGCGGCCTGGCTGTTGATCCCCGAGGAGGGAACCGACACCTCGGTCGCCGAAGATCTCTTGGCCCGCGAGCGGCTGCACTGACCTTCGCGAGCACACGCCGCCCGCGCCGCCTGCTTCGTCCTGCTTCGTCCTGCTTCGTCCTCGATCTCTCCGGAAGGACACTCATGCGCTACCGATGGGACCCGTCGCGGCCCACCACGTTCCAACGAATGGACAGCTCCTCGGAAATGTCGATCCGTGCCTCGGATGCTGAGCGCAACGACGTTGCCGAACGGCTCTCCCGGCACTTTGCCGATGGTCGCCTCGATCAGAACGAGTTCAACGCCCGGCTCGACAAGGCCACGGGAGCGACGACCCGCGGCGATCTGCACGGGCTCTTCGACGATCTGCCCCGATTGCCCGACGAGTCAACCCCGCGGCCAGCACGGCGTCGGCGGGTGCTGCCGGTGCTCCTCATGGTGCTGGTCGTGGCGGTGGTCGCTCACTCGACCATCTGGGCGACGCGCGTGCCCTGGCTGCTGGTGGTCGTGATCGGCTTGCTGCTGTGGCACCGGGCCACCCGACACCACGAGCGACGCCAGGGGGATTCGCATCCAGCCCGCTGAGCGGGCAGCCGCCTCAGCGCACCCCTGGGCGGGACACCGAGGGGGAGGTGCACCCCGCCCAGGGGTAGCTCCGCTGGTCGGCGAGCGTCAGGAGCCGGCGAACGTCAGCCCGACAGCTGCCCTTGGTCGGATCGGCCCGAACCTGACATCTCGTGGCGGTCCGACTTGTCGGTGACCTCGATGCGTCGGGGCTTGGCCTGCTCGGCTACTGGGACGGTCAGGGTCAGGACGCCGCCCTCGTACTCGGCCCGGATGCGGTCCGTGTCGAGATTGCTGCCCAACAAGACCTGTCGACTGAAGGTGCCGTAGGGGCGCTCGGAGATGAGTACCTCCATGTCGTTAGTCATGTCGTCGGTCATCCGGGGTGCCGGACGCTCCGCCTTGATGGTCAGCACGTTCTCCTCGACGGTCAGATCGACCGAGTCGGGGTTCACGCCGGGCATGTCGATACGGATCACGAACGAGTCGCCCTCGCGGTAGGCGTCCATCGGCATCGTCATGAACCGCGCACCACTTTGGGCTGCCCAGAGGGATTGAAACAGACGGTCGACGTCTCGGAACGGGTCGGTTCGAACAAGAGCCATGACCATCTCCTCCTCGGTGCAGTTCGACGGCTCGCCTTCAGAAGGTCCTCGAGCAATTGTTCGCGCACGACCGCGGCCGTTTGCACCCCTTGATCGCGTGACCTTTGCGCACACGACACGCGTGGAGTGGCGTCGTTTGCCGACCACCGTCCGCCTGCCCCGGCTGGCTCGATAGATTGCTGATCTACCGCCTCGCGCCGCGCCCACCGGAAGGTCGGTCCCTTGTCCCCACGGCAGTCACTCCCGGTCCGCGAGCCGCTGCGCGGTCGCAACCTCAGCTGGGTGGACCTGGTGGTGGGGGCGGGGATCATCGCCGTCTTGTACGCCGCGGTGCGGCTGGGGCAGTCGATGACCGTCAACTTCACCCCAGGACGGACCGTCGTAGTCCTCTCCACCGACGTCGCCGACGTGCCGTACTACGCGGCTCGCTCACTGCTGCGAATGTTTCTAGCCCTCGGCCTGTCGACCGTCTTCACCCTCGTGTACGGGACCGCGGCGGCACGCCTGCGCCGCGCCGAAAAGGTGCTCGTTCCCATCCTCGACGTGCTGCAGTCCATTCCGATTCTGGTCTTCTTGCCGATCGCGCTCACGTTCTTCATCAAGATCTTCCCCGACAGCCTGCTGGGTCTGGAGCTGTCCTCGATCTTCGTGATCTTCACGTCCCAGGCCTGGAACATGACCTTCAGCTTCTACCACTCGCTCATCACCCAACCCACGGAGCTCGACGAGGCCGCCCGGATGTACCGGCTGACCAAGTGGCAACGCTTCTGGAAGCTCGACGTCCCGAGCTCTGCCATCGGGTTGGTCTGGAACATGATGATGTCGATGGGCGGCGGCTGGTTCTTTCTGACCGCGTCCGAGGCGGTCACCGTGTTCGTCAAGGGCAAGGCCGTCCCCGAGAGCCTTCCAGGCATGGGAAGCTACATGGCGGCCGCAGTGAGCCAAGGGTCGTACTCCAAGGTGGCCCTGGCCATCGGCGTGATGGTGATCCTGGTGGTCGGGACGAACTTCTTCGTCTTTCGCCCCCTGGTGGCCTGGTCCGACAAGTTCCGCCTCGAGAGCTCCGAGGCGGCCGACAGGCCCACCAGCTGGGTGCTGAGCTTCTTGCGCCGATCGTCGGTCCCCCGGTTGGCCGGCCGCGTCGTCCATCCCGTCGCCCGGGCCCTCGACCGCGTCACCCGGCCCTTCGGGTTGGCCGAGTACCCGCTGCGAGCGGACGTACGCAGACGCCAGATCGGCGACATCATCTTCTGGGTGGTCACGGGGGCGATCTCGCTGGCGGTGGCGGTGATCGGGCTCATCTACCTGAACGAGCATGTGGGTTTCGGGCACTTTCCGCGGCTCGTGGCGTTGGGCTTCGCCACCTTTGCCCGTGTGGTGGCCGTGGTGGTCGTGTCGAGCCTCATCTGGGTGCCCGTCGGCGTGCAGATCGGGATGAACCCAAAGCTGTCCCGCTACGCACAGCCCGTCGTGCAGGTCCTGGCCAGTTTCCCCGCCATCTTGCTCTTCCCGTTTGCCACCCTGGTCTTCATCAATCTCGGGATCTCGCTGAATTACGGGGCCATCCTGCTCATGATGCTGGGCGCGCAGTGGTACATCTTGTTCAACGTCATCGCCGGGGCCAGCGCCATCCCCAACGACTTGCGTGAGCTGATGGTCGCCATGCGCTTCACCCGACGCCAGCGCTGGCGCCAGGTGATCTTGCCCTCGGTGTTCCCCGCCTACGTGACCGGGGGTATCACTGCCGCAGGCGGGGCGTGGAACGCGTCGATCGTGGCTGAGTTGGTGAGCTGGCACCACCAGACGCTCAACGCGTACGGGCTCGGCAACTTCATCGCCGCCGCGTCGAACGAGGGGGAGTTCGGGTTGCTCATCGCCGGCGGGATCGTGATGAGCGCCTTCGTGGTGCTCGCCAACCGACTGATCTGGCGACGCCTCTACCGGCTGGCCGAGCAACGCTTCGCCTCGTGACCTGCTCGGCGTTGACCCCGACGTCCCAGGTGGGCCAGGGTGGTCCGTCATGACCACCACCTCGGGTCGCCCGAACCCGCATGCTGCCCTCGCTCCGGGCACCCTCATCGAGGTATCCCACGTCACCAAGACCTTCACCTCGCCCGACGGAAGCCCATTGCCCGTGCTCGACGACATCTCCCTCGACCTTCGAGAGGGGGAGATCGTGGCGCTCCTCGGACGCTCGGGGTCGGGCAAGAGCACGCTGTTGCGCTGCATCGCCGGGCTGATCCCGCCCAGCTCGGGGGAGGTCAGCTACCGCGGGGTGCCGCTCAATGGCGCCAATCCTGGGGTGGCGATGGTGTTCCAAAGCTTCGCACTGTTGCCCTGGCTCACGGTCCGCCAGAACGTCGAGATCGGACTCGAAGCACTCGGCGTGGCGCCCGCCGAGCGGCGGGCCCGGGCGGAGCGGGCCATCGACACCATCGGGCTCGACGGTTTCGAGTCCGCCTACCCCAAGGAACTGTCCGGCGGGATGCGCCAGCGCGTGGGGTTCGCCCGTGCCCTCGTGGTCGAGCCCGACGCCCTCTTGATGGACGAACCTTTCTCCGCACTCGACGTGCTGACTGCCCAGAACCTCCGGGCCGAGCTGCTCCGGCTCTGGCGGGAGAAGGACTTCCCGACCAAGGCCATGTTGATCGTCACCCACAACATCGAAGAGGCAGTGATCTTGGCCGATCGTATCTTCGTCCTCGGTGCGAACCCCGGCCGCATCCGCACCGAGATCAGTTGCGGCCTGCCCCAGCCCCGCCATCGACATGACGAAAGCTTCCAGGCGCTCGTGGACCAGATCTATTCGCTCATGACCGGACGCGACACCCGCCCGCCCGCGCACATCTGGACGGTCGCGACGCCGGGGGAAGGCTCTCCCACCGACACCCCGTTGCCCGAGGCCAGCGTCGGGGGCATGTCCGGACTCCTCGAGATCCTCGTAGCACTGGGTGGAGGCGAGGATCTTCCCGACCTGGCCCACGAGTTGACGTTCGAGGTCGACGACCTCCTGCCGCTCGTCGATGCGGCCCAGGTTCTCGGTCTGGCCGAGGTGCACGACGCCGATCTGACCATCACCGGCGAGGGGCGCATCTTCGTCGCCGCCGACATCTTGGAGTCCAAGCAGATCTTCGCCAAGCTGGCGCGCGAGCGTGCGCCACTGGTCCGGGCCATCTGCAAGGCGTTGGAGGCAACCACCGACGGCAACCTGGGGGAGGGGTTCTTCCTCGACCTGTTGCGCCGGGGGTTCACCGAGGACGAGGCGCGCACCCAGATGCGTATCGCCGTGGACTGGGGCCGTTACGGGGAGCTCTTCGACTTCGACACCAACACGGGCCAGCTCACCCTCGAGCACCCCAGCGCGGCACCCGACGATGCCGACCGTTCCGGCGCGGTCGTCGCGCCCCAGGCTCAGCGTCGGTGATCCGAAGCGGTCTCCAGATCGACGTCGAGGGCGAGCACGACCCGCGAAGCCAGCCCGTAGAAGCCGGCCAACATGGTGATGTCCACGAGCTCGACCTCCGAAAAGTGCAGACGCGCGTCCTCCCAGAGGGCGCCGTCGGCCCGGCGCTCCTCGACGGCCTCGGCGAACTCGATCGCGGCCCGTTCGGCACCCCCGAAGGACTCGACGTCGCCCGAACGCAACCCGACGAGCTCCTCGTCGCTCACCCCGGCGCGGCGGGCGGCGGGCTCGTGCTGCTGCCACTCGTACTCGGCGCCGAGCATCCCGGCGATGCGCAACACGACGAGCTCCCGGGTCCGCGGCGCGAGGTGCGACGCGCTGTCGACCCGACCCGACAGGCTGGCGAAGCCACGGTGCATCTCGGGGTTGGCGTAGGTGGTGCGCACGAGGTTGTTGGCGACCGGCAAGTCGTCGGGAAGCATCGCGGGTGCCACACTGGTCATGGGTCTCCTTCGGAAATGGTGGCGATCTGGCGGGCCAGGAAGCCCTCGGGGTCCTCGGCTCGCTCGACGAGTACGCCGTGCAGCTCGGGGTGGGTGAGCAACAAGAACCGGTCTTCGAGGATCGCCGTGCACACCTGTTCACCGACCACCTCGGGCGCGAGGCCGACGAGTCCGCGGCCCGGACCGCGCAGGGCGACCGGCGGTCCCGAAAAGGAGATGAACTCGCCGATGTTGGTTGCCACCGGACCCGGGCACAGGCACGTGACCCCGATCCCCTGAGGTCGCAAATAGAGGGCAAGGGCCTCGGAGAGGGCGATGATCGCGCCCTTGGTCGCCGAGTAGGGGAGCCGCTCGAACGCGTATGCGAAGAGCCCGGCCGTCGACGCGGTGTTGACAATGTGGCCGCTGCGCTGCTCGAGCAGCAGGGGCAGGAAGGTGGCGTTGCTCCGGACGACCGACAGCAGATTCGTGCTGACCACCCGTTCCCACTCGGCTAGGGGGATGTACTCGGGCAGGCCGGCCGCGATCACTCCCACGTTGTTCATCACGATGTCGATCCGCCCGAACGCGTCGAGCGTCACGTCGCGCGCCCTGTCGAAGTCGGCTTGCGCGTTGACGTCCAGCGACGCCCCGATCGCCGCCGCGCCTCGAGCTGTCGCCTCGGTCGCGACCCGCTCGGCCCGCGTCGGGTCGAGATCGGTCACGAGCACATGGGTCCCCACCGAAGCCAGGGCCAGCGCCACGCCGCGGCCGATGCCGCTGCCGCCACCGGTCACGATGGCCACCTTGTCGGTGAGATCCTGCATCAGACGCTTAGCTCCTCGACCACGCGAGCGATCTTCCACCCGAGATCCTCGCTCACCGTCACGTACGACACCCCGAAGCGCTCGTTGATGGCGATGAGGTGATCTTTGATGCGCGCGAGATCGCCCACCAAGACGAAGGGGGAGTCGAGCACCTCGTCCGCGCTCATGGCGACGCGGCCGCCGATGCGCTCGGCCACGCTGTGGGTGCTCTCCCCGGGTCCGGCCAGCTCCCCGAAGGGGATGCGGATGCCCAGCCGCAGGTCCCTCCGTTCGTTGCCTCCGGCCTCGTCGATCCATCGCAGCTGCTGCTCGAACCCGGCCAGCCGGTTCCCACCCTCGCTCGGCGCGGCCAGGACGCTCACGATGTGCGCCTCGCGTGCGGCAAAGCTGAGCATGCGCTTGGCGCGGGCCCCGATCATGAGGGGCACCGGATCCTGGACGGGGGTCGGATGGGAGCGAAAGTCGCGCACCTCGTAGTGGGCGCCAGAAAAGGTCACCGGCGTTCCGGTCAGGAGCTGACGGACGAGCGCGACCGACTCGAAGAGCCGCTCGACCCGGGTGCTCGGCGGGTCCCAGGTAGCCACCCCGGTCTTGGTGTAGTCCTCTTCAAGCCATCCCGCGCCGAGGCCCATGTCGACACGCCCGTCGGAGAGCCGGTCCAGGGTGGCGATCTCCTTGGCCAGCATCACCGGATGTCGGAAGTCGTTGTTCAAGACGGTCACGGCAAGGCGCAGCCGAGTGGTCGCGGTCGCTGCGGCGGCGAGGGCCACGAGCGGGGCCAGCTGGGGAAGGCTCGGACCGAGATGATCGGGCACCGACAACGAGGAGAAGCCATCATCCTCGGCCCGCCGCGCCTTGGCGGTCCAGGTCATGAGGTCCGGGGCATCGGGGATTTGGATGGAGAACCGGATCGGGTCGTGCTCGGGCACCGTTTCCCCCTGTCCACTGCCGGGCGCCCGCACCATATCGATACGGTTACCGAGCGTCCACTACACCCGCGGCGATCAACGACGGGGATCCGGGCTCACTCGGCTCGAACCTCCGCCCGTCCGTGGCTGACGACAGTCACACCGCCCGCAAACGCCTCGAAGGCGAGGACCTCGTCGCCGCCGGGGGTGCGGCCGGCGTCGAAGACCTCGACGGTCAGCGCCTGGCGGGGGAAGACTGGCGCCGAAAACCGTCCGGCGATGCGCCGCACGCGCTCGGGCTTTCCCTTCGCGCCAACGTCGACCACCGCGCCGCTGCACAATCCGAGAGTGCACAGCCCCTGGAGGATCTTGCCCGGCAAGCCTTCGCGCCGTGCCGCCTCGTCGTCGACGCAATGCGGATTACGATCTCCCGAGGCCCCGGCATAGCGGAAGCCCTGGTCCACACTCACCTCGATCGTTCGCGTGGCCAATGGCCGATCGCGCGCAGCGGGGGGGAACACATGATCGGGAAGGTCGGGGCCCACGGGCGCCTCGATCCGTCCACCCGTGTGCAGGCTCGACCAGTAGTGGGCCACAAGGGGTCGGCCGTCGGAGTCACTCACGTCGATGCGCTGGACCACGAGCGCACCGGCGGGCGTCTGGCGGGCACAGTAGGTGTGCGCTTGCCAGACCACGGCCATCCCTGGGCGCACAAGACCCAGGACGTGCACGTCGTGTTGGGCATGGACGGCGCCCGTCGCCCCACTGATCGCTCCGTCGTCGGTACCCCGCCGGCTCGTCTCGGTGAACGCCGGGTGGATCAACGAGACGGTGAACAGCGGTGGCACCACGGTGCCCCGAAGGTAGGCCTCGTCGGCGTCGTTAGTGGCCAACGCGTAGGCGATCGCCGCGTCGGGATCAACGTAGCCTTCGTAGCGCGTGTAGGGAATGCCCACGTGGATGGACGGCGCGGCCATGCGGGGCATGGTAGCGAGCCGACACCGCGCAGCTGCAATGCCCAAGCAGGCCGCCGCCCGCCGCCGGCCGCTCCTCGGGCTCGAAGGACCTCAGTCGGCGGGCTCGAAGAAGGGGACGGCCAGCTCGTCGTCGAAGGGCTCGAAGGTGACCCGGACCGGCAGGTCGACCACCAAGGTCTCTTTGTCCACGCCGATGACCCGGGTCATGAGGCGCACCGGCTCACCGGTGGTCCCCTCCAGCTCGATGACGCTGATGTTGTAGATGGGCGAGTCCATGGCCGCGCGTTGGTCGGCCCAGGTGTAGGTGAACACCGTGCCGGTGCCGGGCAGCTCGTCCCAGCTCCACTGCGTGGACTGGCAGGCATAACAGGCCCAGGCCGGGGGCCAGCGGTGGCGCCCGCAGTTCCCACAGCGCTGCACGACGAGCTGGTTGCGCCCGGCGGCCTCCCAGTAGCCCACCGCGGCGGGTGTCCACCCCGGGGCGGGGAGCTGGTTGCGATCCGGGGCGTCGGGGTCGGTGGCGGTCATGGGGCTCAGCCTTTCGTGAGGAGCATGGCGCTCGAGGGCGAGGGGCTCGACCCGGCGACGACGAGGGCCACCTCGGCGTTCGTGATCTGGTTGGGCGAGGTGCCCCGCAGCTGGCGCATGGCCTCATAGACGTGGCTCATGCCGTGGTTGTAGACCTCGGCCAGGTTGCCCCCATGGGTGTTGACCGGCAGGGAACCTTCACGGGCGATGTTGCCCTCGGCCACGAAGGGTCCCGACTCGCCTTTCTTCACGAAGCCGAAGTCCTCGAGGCCCATGAGCACCATCGGGGTGAAGTGGTCATAGATGCCCGCCACGTCCACGTCGCTCGGCCCGAGCCCGGCGTTCGCGTAGAGGTCCTGGGCCACGGTGCGCTGGCCGGCCGAGGCGAAGTCCTCGGCGGACATGTTGTTGCCCCCGAACATGCCCATGCCCCAGCGATAGGGGGCGCCCATGGCCGCGCCGGCCAGGTGCACGGGGGGCTGGGCCAGGTCCTTGGCCCGCTCGGCCGAGGTCAGGATCACACAGTTGCCCGAGTCGGACTCCATGCAGAAGTCAAAGAGCCGCAAGGGGTCGGCGATCATGCGCGAGTTGTGGTGGTCCTCCATGGTGATCTCGCTGCGAAAGCGTGCGTCGGGGTTGGTGGCCGCGTTGCGCCGGGCGTTGATGGCCACCGCCCCGAAGTGGTCGATCGTGGTGCCGTAGTCGTGCATGTGGCGCCGGGCGGCCAAGGCGAAGCTCTGACCGGGCGAGCCGAGCAGGGGGAAGCGGGGGGGACGGGCCGGGGTCATGCCCCCAAAGCGCCGGCCGAAGGGGCCGCCTTGGACCACGCCGCGGATGATCGCCACGTAGTTGGCCTGCCCGGTGGCCACGGCCATGGCCGCGTACAAAAAGGTGCCCGCCATGGCCCCCCCGCCGCCGCCCCAGCCCATGCCGGTGAAGCGCAGCTGGGGGGCGCCGAAGGTCGAAGCCAAGATGCCCGCTTCGACGCTGTCGCCCGAGTACGAGCAGTAGCCGTCGATGTCGGCGGGGCTGATGCCGGCGTCCTCGGCCGCCTTGATCACCGCTTCGACCACGAGCGGAACCGGGCCGTTGGCCCCGAGCTCGCCGCGGGTGCCATAGCGCGTGTGGCCGAACCCGACGAAGGCTGCCTTGTCGCGCAGCCAGGTTCCCTCAGCCATGGACTCCACCCCCTCTGGTTGGTTGCTGGCGATGGCCGCCCCCTCGTCGTCCGCCCGTGGTGCACGAGGGCCTCGCAGAGAGCTGCTGAGCGTTACCGACGACCAACCGCGCCGCCCGTACCTGCATCGCGTTTCGAAAGGAGCTTTTCATGGGCGGGCGGCGTGCACAAACTGCCCCGCTCCGTGCGGGCGAGCGGCGACGGTCCCCTCGGCACGCCAGAACGCGTCGGAGGACCGTCACCAAGACCGGGTGATTCGGGGCCCACGACGGTGTCGCCGGGGATCGAAACTGGCCTGGTCGCGAGGGGGATTGCTGGTGAGCGCCGCCGGGCAGTAGCCTTCGCCGGTGGCCACTGCGCGCGCCTCGATGCTGTCGGACCTAGGGGCGCGGGTGGTGGACGGTTCGCTGGCGACCAAGCGGTCCCGCTACCACGACGAGGTGGTGGCGCTCATCGAGGCGGCCCACCGGGTCCACCGTCGCCGGGGAGAGTTCACCGTGGCGCAGGTGCTCGAGGAGTCGGGGCTGGGCACCCGCGCGTTCTACCGCCACTTCGCCTCCAAGGACGAGCTCGTGCTGTGCATGTTCGAGTTCGACGCCGAGATGTTCCTGTCCGAGGTGCGCCGGGCGTCCGATGACGAGGCCACGCCGCTTGAACGGCTCGAACGATGGATCGACTGGCAGATCGGCATCATGGTCCACCCCAAGCGCGCCGACCGCTACGCACTGTTCGATCACGAGCTCGGCCGCCTCAAGCGCCAGTTCCCCGATCGGGTCGACGACATCCTCGGTCGCATCCGCGAGCCACTCGTGGAGATCCTTCACGCCGGTGTGCGCGATGGGAGCTTCCCCGACGCTCGACCGGCCGAGGACGCAGTGGTCGTCAGAGCGATCGTCCACGCGTTCTTGCAGGCACCAGGGCGCCAGGGTCCGGGACTCGACGGCGAGGATGCCCGGGCGACGATCCTTCGCTTCTGTCTGCCGGCCCTCGGGGCGCGCTGACAAACCGAGGCACCGCACCGACAAGCCGAGGCATACGGTGCCGGGCCTGGAGCGACCTACCGCGCCGTTCGAAGCGGGGCGGTGGGCGCCGATGGCGCCGTGGCCGACCGGCGCCGATGGCGCCGTGGCCGATGGGCATGCCAGCGGACGAGGACGGTGGGCGCATCGATACGCGGCCACCTAACATGCGCGGTGGTAGGACCGGAGGAGGGGCCGGACGCATCCGCTTCGTGAGCACCTCGAGGCGGGCATCCCTTCAACCACAGCCAGGGGACGAGGGAGACGACGCATGCACGAGGACGAGTTCACGATCATCGAGGACATAGTCGGGCCCGGTGACCCCGCCGAGCATCACCATCTGGTCGATTACGAGACCCAGGAGCTCGTCTCGAAACTGTGGTCCGCCTACCTGGCGCGGGTCCGTAAGGACCTCGCTCCGTCGCCGATCGGACCGGTGATGCGCCGCGTCACCTACATGCTCGACAACGAGGCCTTCCCCGGCCAGCCACTCCAACGGGGCATCCGGGCCATCGGCCGATCACGCCGTTCCTGCACGTTTGCGGGTGCCCTCTGGCATGCCGACGACGGCCGCATGGTCAGCTCGGGTGAGATCGTGACGGTGTTCGTCGAGCCCGGCAAGGGCGCGGTGGAGATTCCCGAGGATTTCTGGGAGGCCGTCGAGAAATTCGAGGGCCGCACTATCCCGGTGGCGACGACCCGCTAGGCGGATCGGCTGCGTCCTTTGTTGCGACGCACGGGAAACCCTGCCGGGGTCGACGCGGTCGTCGCTGCCGACTCCCTCCCTACTGCGGTGCAGCGACCGGGGGCGGGCGCAGTGCGGCTCAGCTGCGGGCGTACCGCTTCCACAGCGAGCGGCCGCCGCCCGACTCGAGGTCGCGCCGGCTGGCGATCTGGGTCAACCCGGCGAAGGCCGCCTCGGGCGTTGCCGCCAGGTAGGAGAAGCTCCAGCCATCGGTCTGGTGCGTGCAGCCCGCCTCGTACATTCGCCCGACGCGCCGGGCAAAGCTGGCCATCTGGAGGTCCGAGCCCACCTGGGCGTTCCACGAGGACTCGAGCAGCGTGAGCCGCTCACGTTCGGCTTGTTCGCCGTCGTCGAGCGCCTCGCGCCTTGATTCTGAGCTGGTCCAGGCCACGACTACGACCGTACGCCGATCCGGGGCGCCGTGAATCCGCCAACCGCCGTAGACGACGTGCCCACAATGGAGGGCTCGCCACAGCGGCACGGGCTGCGGCGCCGATCCGGCGCACGCTGGACCGGTTGGCGCGTAGGGCGCGCACCTTCAGCCATGGACGGCCAACCTCACGACCCGAACGCTAGCGCTCCGCCGGAGCCCGGTCACCGACTCCTCGCCCTCGACGGCGTGCGGGCCTTCGCCGTGCTGGCCGTGATGGCCTACCACTTCGGCGTCCCCGGTGTGCATGGGGGCCTGCTCGGTGTCGACGTGTTCTTCGTGCTCTCAGGTTTCCTCATCACCTCGTTGCTGTGCGGCGAGCACACCCGCACCGGCGGCCTCGCCCTCGGCGCCTTCTGGGGGCGACGGGCGCGGCGCCTCCTGCCTGCCCTGTTCATCCTCCTGTTCGGCGTTGCCCTCTACGCCCACGTGTTCGCGTCCTCGGTGAACGTGGCCGGAATTCGGGCCGACGCGCTGGCCACCCTGCTGTACGTGGCCAACTGGCACTTCATCGCATCGGGCCAGGGTTACTTTGCCGCGGCAGCCGCCAAGTCGCCGCTCTTACACACCTGGTCCTTGGCCGTCGAGGAGCAGTACTACCTCATCTGGCCGCTCGTCGCCCTGGTGGTGCTGCGCCGCTGGGGCGCCCGGGCACTGGCCAAGGTGGCGCTCGGGGGTGCGATCGCCTCCGCCGTCCTGATGGTGGCCATGCACGGGGCTGGGTTCTCCGACAACCGGCTCTACTACGGCAGCGACACCCGGGCCCAAGCCTTGTTGATCGGCTCCTTCCTGGGCACCGGCGCGTTGGGTCGCCTGTCGGCCACACCGGCCGGTGCGGTGCGCTGGCGCGCACGACTGGGCATGCTGTTGGGCACACTCTTCGGGGCGGGCTTTTTGATCTGGGCCTGCTCGTCGCTCGACGGGCAGGCAAACTTCCTCTACGACGGAGGCTTCACGCTGGTAGCACTGGCCACCGGCAGCGTCATCGTCGTGATCACCCGTTGGCCCGGGTCCCTGTTGGCCCGGTGCTGCTCGCTGCGCCCGCTCGCCTACATCGGGCTGATCTCCTATGGCCTGTATCTCTACCACTGGCCACTTTGCCTGGTGATCGACGGCAACCACACGGGGCTGCAGGGGTTCGAGCTCCTCCTGGCGCGCCTCGGGGCCACCTTCGCCGCCGCGGTGCTCTCCTACCACCTGATCGAGCAGCCCATCCGGCACGGATGGCTGGGCCGGAGCTGGCAAGGTCTGACGAGTGGCGCGGCGGCGGCACTGCTCACAGCGGGCGCGGTGGTTTTGGCCACGGTCATCCCGGCCGCCGGCGTGGCCCCACGGACGACCGCTCTCACCAGCCAGGAACGCCAGCAGCTGGTGGCCGTCCATGCCTTCACGACGAGCCCGGTCCGGTTCTTGCTCCTGGGCGACTCCATCGCCCTCACCATGGGCATCGGCCTGAGCTACAAGGCGCAGTCCCGGTACGGCATCGTCGTCGACAACCACTCGGAGCTCGGCTGCGACCTCGACCCGACCCTCCTGGTCCGGATCGCCGGGCAGGTGGGGCCGGCGACCCCGGGCTGCCCGCACTGGCGTCAGCTCTGGCCCCGGCTGGTGCGCCAGGACCGACCGCAGGTCGTCGGGCTCCTGCTCGGTCGTTGGGAGGTCGTGGACCATTACTACAAGGGACACTGGACCCATATCGGCGAGCGGGTCTGGGACGACCACCTCCTCGCCGAGATGCAGCAGGCGGTGCGTATCTTGTCCAGCCGGGGTGCGGCAGTGGCGCTGTTCACCATGCCCTACCTCGACGTGCCCGACGAGGCGCCCGACGGTGCCCCGTACCCCGAGAACGAGCCGTCGCGGGTCAACGCCTACAACCGCCTGGTCCGACAGGTGGCGGCGCGCACGGGCGCCACGGTCATCGACCTCAACGCGTTGCTCGATCCGGGCGGCCGGTACGCGGCCACCCTCGACGGGTTGTCGGTGCGCTGGTCCGACGGCATCCACATCACCGAAGTAGGTGGTGAATGGCTCCAGCCGCGGGTGCTCCCCGCCCTCGACGATCTGGGGCTCGATGAGCGGGGGCTCGCCCCAGGCGTCAGTCCTCGGCGGACCTGACGGCGAGCGCTGGGGACGCCCCCACTCGGTGCTCGTAGCCCGGGATCGGGGACCGGTGCACGCAACCGTCGCAGTTCATGCGCACCGGTCCGCCGACGGCTTCGTCGTAGCGGTGCCACGCCAGGTCGACGAGGCGCGGGTCGACTCCCATATGCCGCCCGACCACCACCTCGGTGCCTCGGTGCCGCGTCGGCCCAGGCGGCGGCCTGTTCGGCGATCCGGTCCACCAGGAGCCCGGTGAAAAGGAAGTACGGCACGACGACGACCCGCCGCGCCCCGAGACGGTGGCAACGGTCGAGAGCGCCGGCGACGTCGGGCTGGGCCAGGGACACGAAGCACGCTTCGACCAGGCGCGAGGGGTGGTCCAACGTCGTGCGATGGGCCGGGGGCCGGCGCGCTCAGGCCGCGCCCGTCGGCAAGCAGGCGCGCCGCCTTCACCAGGTCGGCGTTGGCGTCGGGATCGCTCGAGCCGCGTCCGACCAGCACCACCGCGTCAGGCACCGCGTCGCCGGCCGCCTCGCGCACCCGGTCGCTCACCACCTCGAGCACCGAGGGGTGCAGCCCCAGGTCGCGACCATAGGCAAAGGCCACGTCGGGATGCCCCCGTCGGGCACGAGCCAAGGCCGCCGGCCCGTCGTCCTTCAAGTGGCCGGCCCCGAGCAGGACCAAGGGAGCCGCGACGACCCGGGGCTGCCCAGTCGTTCCAGCTGACGCCTCGATGGCCGCCGACTCGAGCGCCTCGGCCAGCGTCGGGCGCATGAACTCGATGAAACCGGGCCGTACCCGGACGTCGGGCCGAGCCTCGGCCATCGCCCGTCCGAACGCGTGCAGCTCGGCCTGACCTGCCTCGGATCGGGTTCCGTGCCCGATGAGCACCATCGTCGGCGCCATTTCGAGCATCCCCAAACCAACGGCCATCGGGACATCGTGGCCAGAGGCGGCCGGCGCCGGCGCGACCGCCGGCTCGGGGGCGCCTCGGGCCAGGCGAACCAGGGCATTGACCGCGGCCACGCCCACCGCAGCGCCTCCGCGCTCGCCGCGCAGCACGATCGCCGCCACCCCGGCGAGTGGCGCGACCTCGAGCAACCGCTCCTTGGCGGCCGCGGCGCCGACGAACCCCACGGGTACCCCAATCACGAGGGCGGGCCGGAAGCTCCCGTCGGCCAGCCGATCGTTCACCTCGTCCAAGGCGGTGGGCGCGCACCCGACCACGACGACCGCGCCGTTCGGGTAGCGCCTGGCGGCACGGGCCATCGCCGCGGCGGAGCGGGTCGAGCCGGCGGGGGCCACCCCGACCTCGTCCAACAGGCACAGCGCGGCGCCCGCCGCCACGCCCGATCGGACCATCTCGACGTCGCAGAGCACCGGCGACCCGTCACGCAGCGCCGCCACGCCGGCCGCCACCGCCTCGGCGTCGACCACGAGCGAGCCGAGGAGGTCGGGCTCGGCCGTCGCGTGGACGATCCGGGCGGCCACCGCGGCCGGACCGGCAGGCCACGCAGGAGAGATCGACCCGTTCGGCCAGGATCCGGTAGCTCTCCTGCTCGATCGGATGGATCGCGATCGGGTGGATCCCCGACCGCGTCGTCCGTTCCGTTCCCCGGCGGGCAACCGGTCACCGGCCGACCTCGCTGAGCGCGCCTCGGGGGCAGATCTCGACACAGTCGAGGCAGGCCGTGCACAACGCCATCGATCACCGAGGGGCGGCGGGGGGCGGCCCGCAACGCTCCGGTCGGGCAGGTGGCCAGACAGGCGCCGCAGGCGGTGCAGGCGTCGCTCACGACGATCACCGGTCGTAGCCCCTCGGGGTCACCATCCGCCCGTTGGCCACCCTGGTGGTCGAGTACCCACGATCACACATGTGGTCATAGTCACGTCCTCGCAGGGGAGCTGGCCCAACGTGGCCAGAGGACACCGACTGGCCGGCGCGGGCGGCGTCGGCCACCAGGCCGACCGGGGTGTCGCGCCGGGCGGTGGGCTCGAGGATGATGGCCCGGGCCCTTTCGATCTGCCAGGTGCGCCGGGCCGACCGGGGGTTGTAGAGCACGATCACATAAGTCGCTCTGCGCCGCCGCCGCCAGCCGAGCGGCGATGTCCTCCCACGGGGTGTGCAGGTCCGACAGGCTGATACCGCGTGGTCGTGGCCGAGCGGCGCACCGAGCACGGCAGCGGCGGCGAGCGACGCCGTCACCCCGGGCACCAGCTCGACGTCCACGTCGGCAAAGGGCAGGGAGCCGTCGGGCTCGGGCGTGGTCGGCCAGCTCGAGCACGGGCGACGCCATGGCGTAGACCCCGGCGTCGCCCGAGCAGACCAGCGCCACCCGGCGCCCGCGGCCGCCTGTGCCAAGGCGAACCGGGCCCGGTCGAGCTCGGCCCCGAGGGGAAGGCCTCGATCGTGCTGGCCGGGCCCCGAGCAGGTCGCGGCACTGCTCGAGGTAGCCGAGTACCCACGACCACCTCGGCGCGGCGCACGGCGCGCTCGGCGGCCGGGGTGCGGTGCTCGGCGCCACCCGGCCCGAACCCGACGACGGCCAGCGCGCCACGCCGGCCGGCGCGACGGGCGACCGCCACGGTGACCCGGTGGGGCTGATGGGTTTCTCGACCACGAGTCGGCCACGGTCGCCGGCGGCCAGCAGAGCTGCCGCCTCGGCCACCGAACCGGTACCCGACGGCATCGTGCACCAGGTCGCGCTCGGGTTGGGCACCGCCACCGGTCGAGGACGCCGGGGCAAACGCCCACGACCCGCACCCCGAGGCGCGCGGCCAGCCCGCGTCACCGCCGGGTGGCTGCGCCGGCGGTCGATCGTGGCGATCTCGCCGACCGAGGCTCGGCGAGCCAGACCGCTCCGGCCAGCGCGGCATCCAGCGCCGCCGATGGGCTCCTGCGGGGGTCGCGCCGCTCGAGGTGCCGACCCCGACCACCAACGAGCGGGGTGCAAGAGCAGGTCGCTCCGGGGTGGGCGCCGCCGGTCGGTCATGACCACCGAGGTCCGGCGCCGTCGGGGTCGTCCAGCGCGGCCAGGACGTCGGGCACCGGCCAACCCTGCGGGCCTGGATCGCCAGACCCTCGCCGGCCAGCACGGCCGACGCCGCCCGGGCCACGTCGCCCGATAGCCACCAGGCCGGGCAGCTGGTCGAGGGCGACGTGCCCGAGCCGCGTCGGTGGCGGTGGTGAGCACCGGTGCGCCCCGATCAGCTCGGCCAGTTGGCGGGCCAGCGTCGTTGCCGCCGCCCGGTGCGCCCCGCACAGCACCACGGCGTGGCGGCCGGCGTCGTCGAGGCACACGACGGCGGGGTCGTGGCCTTGTCGTGAGCAACGGGGCGATCAGCCGCACCATCGCACCGGTGGCCAGCACCGCCACGAAGGCGTCCACCTCGTGCCACTGGGCGCGCAAGGTCGGCGCCCGGGTCCCCGTGGACGTGCGGATAGGGGAGCCGCGCGGCCAACGCGCGACCCGGCTCGCTCACCGAAGATCGACTTGGTGACCCTCATGGTCCCCCACGCGACGAAGACCGGGTTGCGGGCGGCCAGCCGCCAGCCGCCGTCGGGCAGCCGCTCACCAGCGCAGATGCCGACCTGTACCAGGTTGCCCAACAGCTCAGCCGCCTCGGCCGCCCGGTCGATGGCCGCGAAGGTGGCAACCACCCTGCCCTCGGGCCGCACCCGGTCGAGGACTGCCCGCAAAGCCCGAATGCCACCGCCACCCACGAAGGCGCGGTCGGGCGCCGGTAAGGTCCCGAGCACCTCGGGCGCCTCGCCGACGACGACATGGACCCCGGCGTGCAGTTCTGCCACGTTGGCCGTGACCTGCGCGGCCGCCTCGGGCGAGACCTCGACCGCCAGGACGCTCAGGCCAGGCCGGAACAGCGCCGCCTCGATGGCCACGCTTCCGCTCCCAGCGCCCACGTCCCAGAGCACGCCCGTCGCCGGAAGCTCGAGCTTGGCCAGCACCACCGCGCGTACCTCGGCCTTGGTGATCATGCCGGCGCGGTGGAGGAACCGGCTCTCGGGGAGCCCCCAGCTCAAGGGTTTGCGGTCGCGACCGGCGGCCGCCCAGCCGATCGGTGGGAGCCCTCCGGGTCCGACGAGTACTACCACCGACAAAGGATCGAAGGTGCCGGCCGCCAGGGCGGCCAGGTCGAGCTCGACGACCCGCTCGGCGTCGGTACCGAGCTGGCTGCACACGGCAACCAGGTCGAAGCTGAGGTGCAGGGCGCTGAGCGCGACGCCGACGGCCTCGGGTGGCGACTCAGGCGAGGTGAGCACGGCAATCTTGGGCCAGGTGCGCGCCGCCGTCGAGGGCCTCGACCAGCGGTCGTCCGTGTGCCGACACCACCGCGGCGTCGTCCCAGGGCAGCCCGAGCCGGGCGAAGGCGACGGCGACGGCCGAGGGTGCGGGCAGCACGCGCAGCCCCCGGCGATCGAGGGTGCGCAGCAGCGCGCGCGAAGATGCCGAAGAAACCCGGATCCCCCGAGGCGAGCACACAGACCCGCTGACCGGCATCCACCGCCGCCCGACGGACCGCTTCGGCCACCGCGTCGGCGTCGGCGCCGATCCGCAGCGTCGTCGGAGGCTCGAAAGAGCCGCCCTGCTCGAGCGAGGGTCGCCACGTCTGCCACGCGCCGAGGTGTCGCTCCCCGCCGACGACGACCTGGGCTCCACCCAGTGCGGCTCGCGCCTCGGCCGACAGGTCCTCCACCCGATCACTCACCAGGCCGACCACCGTGACGGGTACCTGCTCAGGCACGGGCCACCACCTGGTGCCCCTCGAAATCGACCATCACCACCTCCATGTCGAGCGCACCTCCCACGTGCGCTCGACCGTGCTCGACGGCGAGCTCGCACAGCCGGGTGAGCGCTGTGACGCTACCGGCCGCGAGGCAGGCTTCAAAGAAGTGGCGGGCGGTCGCCGTCGCTGTTGCGGCCTCGATCACGGCAGCCGGCGCGCCCACCTCGGTGGCGACCGCGGCCAAAAGGTCGTTGTCCACTTTGGAGCGATGGAAGTGGGTCATCATGACGCCAGCGGCCAACTTGGTGATCTTGCCGGCCATGGCCACCACCGTCGCCCGGTGCATGCCGTTCGCCGCGCACGCCCGCAAGGCGATCCCGGTGAAGTCACCGACCTCTACGACACAGACCGGGTCGAGCTCGTCGAAGAGTGCCACCGCCGCCTGCTCGGAACGGCTGCCCGTGCACAGCACCATGTGCCGTTCGCCTTGCGCGGCCGCCACTTTGACTTGCTGGACCACGCTGGCCCGGTACGCCGCGGTCGAGAACGGGCGCACGATCCCGGTCGTGCCGAGGATCGAGATCCCCCCGAGGATCCCCAACCGGGGGTTGGTCGTCTTTGCAGCCATGCGCTCGCCGTCGGGCACCGACAGCACCACGTCGAGGGGGCGGTCGCCCACGACCTCGGCCAGCGCGACCGCAATCATCCGCCGGGGGACCGGGTTGATGGCCGGACCACCCACGGGCAGACCCAGCCCGGGCTTGGTCACCGTGCCCACCCCTGGGCCACCGGACAACACCGTGCGCTCTGCGGCACTCCACCCGACCTGCGCGGTCATCCGAGCCCCGTCGGTGCAGTCTGGGTCGTCCCCTGCGTCCTTCACCACCACGGCGACCGCCGGGCCGCCCTCGGGCACCGGGCCGGCGCCCTCCACCCCGAAGACGACTCGGGTCCCGCCCGGCAGGGCCACGTCCACCCTGTCGGGCACCGCGCCGGTGACCAGGCCAATGGCTGCCGCCTTGGCGGCGGCGGCGGCGCAGGTTCCGGTGGTGAACCCCGTGCGCAGACCCTTGGGGGGCGGCACGTCGCTATCGCTAGGCACTGTCGGCGCCGGGAATGGGTCGGTCGGGACGAGCCGGGCGACCGGCGGTCGACCCCGCGCTCGACCGCCGTCGGTGGCCGTGGGCGAAGCCCGGTGAGTACAGATGGCTGCGCGGTGCGGCGCCCGCCAGGGCGGGCCCCACGAGGACGAGCACCGTCGTCGTCGCCCCCGTGGCGAGCAGATCCTCGGCCAGCCGACCACACGTGGTGACGACAACCTGTTCGTCGGGCCAGGTGGCCCGGACCACGATGACCGCCGGCGTGTCGGGGGTATAGACGCTCGGCGGGGCCAGGAGCTCGGTCTGCAGTGCCGCTGGCCGAGCGGCCGACAAGAAGACCGCCAGCGTGCAGCCGGTCGCCGCAAACGCGCGCAACGACTCGGTGGCGGGCACCGAGCGGCGCGTCCGACTGGCCAGGCGGGTGACCACCACGCTCTGGGCCACCTCGGGAATGGTCAGCTCACGGCCGACGACCGCGGCGGCGGCCCCGAGCGCCGAGACACCTGGGACGATCTCATAGGCCCGCCCGTGCTCCTCACACCAGTCGATCTGCTCCTGGATGGCGCCATAGAGCGAGGGGTCGCCCGAGTGGAGCCGGACGATGGCCGCGTCGGGGTGCGCCTCGTAGACGCCCAGGACGTCCTCGAGGGTCATCGCAGCCGAGTCGTGGACGATGGCGCCCGGCTGCGCATGGGTGAGTAGCGCCTCGGGCACCAGCGACGACGCCCAGATCACCACCTCAGCCCGGCCGAGCCGCGCTGCGCCGCGCAACGTGATGAGGTCGGCCGCCCCCGGACCGGCGCCGACGAAGCTGATTCGGCCCGGACCACCCATCGTGGAGTCCGCAACGCTCATCGCGGTCGATCGGCCGGTGGGACGATGATCGCCGCCAGGTACGACGCCGGCTCCGCCGCCGCATCGGCCAGCGGCACCATCCGCTCGCCGGCCAGCCCGAGGCGCTCGCCCAGCACGGCACCCGACAGTCGCCCGGCCTCTTCCAGCAGCGAGGCGATGGCCGGAACGTGCCGCCCACCCTTGTAGACGACGACGGTGCGGGTGGGATCGCCGAGCGCCTCGGCGACGTGCTCGACGCCGTCGAGCGCGGTCACGAGCGAGAGCGACTCGGTGCCGTCGAGCAAGACGGTGCCGCTCTGGGCAGCCAGCTCCTGAAATGCCATCACTCCCGGCACGGTCTCGACCGGCACGTGACAACCCAGGGACTCGAGGGCCGCCGCCACCGACCCGAAGGTGCTGTAGATGTTCGGATCACCCAGGGTCACGAAGGCCACGTGCTCGCCGGCCTCGAGCCAAGGGACGAGCGGCCGCGCGGCATCGATGCGGGGCACGTCCCGCGAAGACATGTCGAAGGGCAGTCGGGTCACGACCAGCTGGGGCAGGACGTGGCGCACGATCGACTCGGCCCGGCCCGGCTCGGTGGACGACGTGGTCGGTGCCACCACCCGGTCCGCCTCGGTCAGGATCCGCACCGCCCGGCGGGTCATGAGCTCGGGATCGCCTGGCCCGACGCCGATCCCCGTCAGCTTGCCCCCGCCGGCAGGCACCGACATCGTCGCGGCAGGCGGGGGTTCGGTCATCGCGACCAAGGCTACGGGGTGGCCGTGGCCTGCTCGGCGAACTGGGTCGCGTACAGCTCGGCGTAGAGGCCGCCGCGCGCCAACAGCTCGACGTGGGTCCCGCGTTCGACGACGCGTCCGTGGTCGATGACCAACAACTGGTCGGCCTCGCGGACCGTCGAGAGCCGGTGGGCGATCACCAACGAGGTCCGACCGGCCAGTGCGGTGCGCAGGGCGGTCTGCACGGCGGCCTCGGACTCCGAGTCGAGGTGGGCGGTCGCCTCGTCGAGGACGACGACCTCGGGGGCTTTCAAGATGAGACGCGCCAGGGCGACCCGCTGCTTCTCGCCGCCCGACAACCGGTAACCCCGGTCGCCCACGAGCGTGTCGAGCCCGTCGGGCAGGGACCGGACCAGAGGAAGGATCTGGGCCTGCGCGAGCGCGGCGAGCAATTCCTCGTCGGTGGCCGACGGCCGGGCGTAGCGGAGGTTGGCGCCGAGCGTGTCGTGGAAGAGGTGAGGATCCTGGGTGACCATGCCCACCGTGTCGTGCAGCGATTCGAACGTCACCTCACGCAGGTCGACGCCGTTGATCCGCACCGCCCCGGCGTTCACGTCGTAGAGGCGGCCCACGAG
This sequence comes from uncultured Acidimicrobiaceae bacterium, assembly GCA_963794215.1. Classification (GTDB taxonomy): domain Bacteria; phylum Actinomycetota; class Acidimicrobiia; order Acidimicrobiales; family RAAP-2; genus DATKRB01. Next base: position 175,134 of record CAWCCQ010000003.1, read on the forward strand.
CGCCGAGATGGTCGTCTTGCCGGCGCCCGACGGGCCGACCAGCGCCACCATCTGGCCCGGCTCGACGCGGAACGAGACGTCGTGGAGGACCTCGTGGCGCTCGCTCGTCTCGAGCACGGCGACCGCCTCGAGCGAGGCCAGCGAGACCTCCTGGGCGCTCGGGTACGTGAAATCGACGTGGTCGAGTTCGACGGCGGCCGGGCCGGGGGGCATCGCGCCCGAACCGGGTTGCGAGCATCGGGACGAGGTCGAGCACCTCGAAGATCCGCTCGAAGGAGACGAGGGTGGTGACCACGTCGAGGTTGAGGTTGGAGAGCTGGGTGAGCGGTTGGTACAGGCGGGTCGAGGTACGCGGTCAGGGCCACCACTGTCCCTACCGCCAGCTCCCCGTGGACCGCGGCGACGCCGCCGAAGCCGTAGGCGAACGCCGTCGCCAGCGCGGCGGTCAGGGTGAGCGCCACCAGGAAGAGCCGGGCGTAGAGCGCCTGGGAGATACCGATGTCGCGCACCCGCGCCGCGTTGTCCTCGAAGTCTGGCCGCCTCCTCGTCCGCCCGGCCGAAGAGCTTGACCAGCATGGCGCCCGACACGTTGAAGCGCTCGTTCATGACCATGTTCATGCGGGCGTTGAGCTGGTAGCTCTCGCGGGTCATGGCGCCCAAGCGGCGCCCGACCAGCCGGGCCGGGATGAGGAAGGCCGGCAGGAGCACGAGCGCCACCAGCGTGATCTGCCACGACAAGAAGAACATGGCGACCAGCACGATGCCCACGGTCACGACGTTGCCCACCACGTTGGAGAGCAGGTCGGTGAACGCCTGCTGCGCGCCGATCACGTCGTTGTTGAGCCGACTGACCAGCGCGCCGGTCTGGGTGCGGGTGAAGAAGGCCACCGGCATCCGCTGGATGTGGCGGAAGACCTTGGTACGCATGTCGAAGATGAGCCCCTCGCCGACGACCGCCGAGGTGCGGCGTTCGAAAAGCGACAGACCGGCGTCGACGATTGCCAGTCCGGCGGCGAGGGCGGCCAAGGCGACAACGAGGGCCGTGCGATGCCCGAGGATGCCCTTGTCGATGATGGCCCGCAGGATGAGTGGGTTCACCGCGCCCACCACGGCATCGAGCACGACCACCGGAAGGAAGACGGAGAGGATCCGTCGGTAGGGCATGGCGAAGCGCAGCATCCTGCGGGTCGTTCCCTTCGTGATGCGATGGTGGAGGATGGCGCGGTCCTGGCGAAAGGAGCGCATGCCCCCGTAGGCCATTCCTCTTCCCCCTGGCGGCACGGGTCCAGTGTAGGGAGGCTGGCTCGGAGGCTTTCCTCGCGGGCCTGCCCCGTGCGCCTGGTCAGATCGGGCCTGGGCCGGGCGGCTGGTCAGATCAGGGCAGCACCGTGCGCCGCCGCGGCGACGAATCGCTCGGCCGGAGCAGGGTCGGACCCGAGGTGCAGATGGAGGTACGAGGCGAGCAGGGTGGGGCTCGCCCAGCCACCCGTCGAGGTTCCGGCCCGCCCGGCCAGTCGCGAGCGCCTCACCGGGCGGCTCGACGGCGGAGTAGTGCAGCTCGTGGCCGCGCAGCACGCTGCCGGCCGCAGCCACCGGGTTGTCCACGAGCACGGTCGCCTCGCGGTAGCCGACGGTGATGCGCCCGGTCATCGTGGCCTGGACGGCGATGGCGCCGCACAGGCGCCGCGAGCCCAGCGACTCGGCGAGCCACAGCAGCCCCCCGCACTCGGCCCAGGTGCTCAGCCCGCCGAGCACCTTGGTGCGCACGTCGCGAAGGAGCGGCTCGTTGGCGGCCAGCGCTTCGACAAAAACCTCGGGGAACCCGCCACACGCGTAGAGCCCCTTCACCCCCCGCGGCAGGGCCGGGTCGACCAACGGGTCGATCGCCAGCAGCTCGGCACCCGCTTCGCGCAGTCGCCGGAGGTTGTCGGGGTAGGCGAAGGTAAACGCCGGTCCGCCGACCACGGCAATGGGCACGGGATCGCTGGACACGACCTTGGTCACGGCCAGCGCCCCGGGGTCGGTCGAGAGCGACGGCGCCCCGCGGGCCACCCGCTCGATCGCCGGCAAGTCGACCTGGCGCCCGACCCGTTCAGCCAACCGCCCGAGGACGGCCGCCACGTCGCTCGGATGCTCGAGCACCGGCACCAAGCCCAGGTGCCGGTCACGCCAGGTCAGCTCCGGGTCGCGCCGCAGCGCACCGAGGACCAGCACGCCGGCTGGACCCAGCGCCTCGCGCAGGATCGCCTCGTGGTTGTCGCTGCCCACCCGGTTGAGCACCACGCCGGCGATCCCCGCACCCGTCATGGCGCGCAGCTGGGCGTCGTAGCCGCCGACCAGGGCCGTCACCGACCCGCTCAGCCCCGACGCGTCGACGACCAGGACCACCGGCGCCTGCAGCAGCGCGGCGACCTCGGCGGTGCTCGAGGCCGGTGGTCGCGCCGACGCCGTCGAAGAGGCCCATGACCCCCTCGACCACCAACAGGTCGGCGCCCTCGAACGCCATCGCGGCCAAGGCCGCGATCGCCCGAGCCCCCGACAGGTAGGGGTCGAGGTTCGCGCCGTCCCGTCCGGCCGCGATCCGGTGGTAGCCGGGATCGATGAAGTCGGGGCCCACCTTGGCCGGTGCCACGCGCAGGCCGCGGGCACGCAGGGCGGCCATCAGCCCGGTGGCGACGGTCGTCTTGCCGACCCCCGAGTGGGTGCCCGCGACGACGAGCCGGGGCCCGAGGGCCGGACTCAGTACTCGATGCCCTTCTTGGCCTTGACGCCCCGGTCGTAGACGTGCTTGACCTTGCGCATCTCGGTGACCGTGTCGGCCACCTCGATCAGCTCGGGCGCGGCGTTGCGGCCGGTGATGACCACGTTGGTGCCGGCGGCCCGCGCCGTGATGCCCGGACCACCTCGTCGACCGGCACCCACCCGTAGCTGACCGCGTAGGTGAGCTCGTCGAGGATCAGCAGGTCGTAGTCGCCCGACGCCAGCTTCTGGCCGCCACCTCCCAGGCGTGGCGGCCCTTGGCCGCCGTCTCGTCGAGGTCGGTCGACTCCCAGGTGAACCCGTCGCCCAGCGTGTGCCACTCGATGCCCAGGTGGTCGGCCAGCTTGCGCTCGCCGGTCTTCCACTTGCCGCCCTTCACGAACTGGACCACCCCGACGCGCCAGCCCCGGGCCCAGCCGCGGGCCATCACCCCGAAGGCGGCCGAGGACTTGCCCTTGCCGTCGCCGGTGTTGAGCAGCACGATCGATTCGGCACGTGCCATGGGCCCCACGGTACCGGAGCCATTCGCGAGACCCCGCCGACGCCGAGGAGTACGCTGACCGGCGTAGCGCAGGGAACCCGGTGGAATCCGGGGCTGTCCCGCAACTGTGACCGGGGAGCGACCTCACGGTGGCCACGGCCCGCTCGGGCGGGAAGGCCGAGGGAGCGACGATCCGGGAGCCAGGAGACCTGACTGCGCTCGACGACGGTGCCGTGCCGTCGTCGTCGAAAGGGCGCGTGGACGCAGTGGACGAACCGGCGGCGATCACCCTGGTCCTGGGCGGCACGCGTCGGGGAAGTCCGAGGTGGCCGAGCGCCTGGCCGCCGGCTGGGGCCGGCCCGGTGACCTATGTGGCGACCGGGCCGATCCCTGACCCGGCCGTCGACGCGGAGTGGGCGGCGCGGATTGCCGCGCCACCGCCAGCGACGTCCCGCGTCGTGGTCGACGCTCGAGGTTCCCGGAGGCGCCGATCTCGGGGCCGTCCTGCGAGGGGTCAGCGCCCCGGCGCTCGTGGACTCGCTCGGCACCTGGATGGCCGCGCTCGAGGACTTCGGCACGGGCCGTGTCGCGGCCGGTGACCTGGCCGGCGCACTGGTCGAGCGCCGAACCTCGGCGGGTCCCATCGTGGTGGTGAGCGACGAGGTCGGTCTCGGCGTGCACCGTCCTCGACGAGGTGGGCCGGCGGTTCCGCGACGCCCTGGGTACCCTCAACGCCAGGTGGCCGAACGTGGCCGACGGGTGCTGCTCGTGGTGGCCGGCCGGGTGCTCACTCTCGGGCGCCTCGAGGAGGCGACAACCCAATGGTGAGCCGGTGAGCGGCACCCACCGATCGGTGAGCGGCGCCCGACAGGCCCTGGGGTTCCTCACCCCGCTCGGCGGCGCCGCCACGCCGACGCCCGGGCGCTGGCGTGGTTTCCCGCGGTCGGTGCGGGGATCGGGGCGGTGCTCGGCCTGCTGTGGTGGGCGACCGCCCGTGCGTGGCCCCCATTGGTGGCGGCGGCCCTCGTGGTGGTGGCCGACCTGGCACTTACCGGCATGCTGCACTTCGACGGCCTCGTCGACTGCGGCGGACGGTCTCTTGCCCCACCTCGAGCGGGAACGGCGGCTCGAGGTGATGCGCGAACCGACGGTGGGGGCCTTTGGCCTCGGCGCGGGTGCCGCCGCTCTCGTGCTCCGCTGGGCCGCGCTCGGGGTGTTGGCGCCCTCGATCCTCCTACTCGTCGGCGTCTGGGCGGCCTCACGGTCGGCGATGGTGCTCACGCTCGGCGTCGTCCCCTACGCCCGGAGCAACGGCGGCGGGCTCGCCACCACCTTCGCCGACGGTCATCGGGTCGCCGCGGTCACCATCGGCCTCGCCGGAACGCTCGCCGGCTTGGGTTGCGTCATGGCCGACCGGCCCCTCGCGGGCGGGGTAGCGCTGGCCAGCGGGATCCTGATCGCGGTCGGGCGTCGTGCTGCTCGCGCTCCGGCGGATCGGTGGCTACACCGGCGACGTCCTCGGCGCGCTGGGCGTAGCCCTCGAGACCACCGTGTTGGCGGTGGCGGCGGCGAAATGGTGACGCGCCTGCCGCGCCGTTGCTCTCGGGTTGGCGCTGGACCGCGTGCTCGGCGAGCCCCCTCGGGTGGTGCACCCCGTCGCCCGCTTTGGGCAGATGATGACCGGGCTCGAGGCGCGCTCGGTGGCGCGACGATCGGGGTCGCGGCGCCGTCCACGCCGCCACCGGGGTCGCCGTCGCGCTGGCCCTCGCAGAGGCCGCCAACGCCACCTTGGGCTCCGAGGCGGCGCTCGTCGCAGCGACCGCGCTGTGCTCGGCGGGCCGCGCGCTGAGCGCCGAAGCCCGCGCGATCGGCGATCGGCTCGTGGCCGGCGAGGTCGAAGAGGCGCGCGCCATGCTTCCGGCGTTGGTCGGTCGCGACACCGAGGCGCTCGACGACAAGGAGATGGCGCGGGCGGTGGTGGAGTCCGTCGCCGAAAACCTCTCCGACGCCGTCGTGGGCACCGCGCTGTGGGGAACACTGTGCGGGGCGCCCGGCGCGGTGGTGCACCGAGCGCTCAACACGCTCGACGCCATGGTCGGGCACCGCACCGAGCGCTATCTCGCCTTCGGGTGGGCATCGGCCCGGCTCGACGATCTGCTCGGTTGGCCGGCGGCCCGGCTCACCGCCGCGCTGGTCGCACTGACCCGACCCGCCCACGCCCGCGCCGTCTTGTCGACCGTTCGGAGCGAGGCGCACCGTCATCCCTCGCCCAACGCCGGCGTGGCCGAAGCGGCGTTTGCCGCCGCGCTCGGGCTGCAACTCGGTGGCACGAACCGCTACGGCGGGCGCGAGGAGATCCGCCCGCTGCTCGGCGCCGGCAGGCCCGCCGAGGCTCATGATGTGGCCCGAGCCGTGGCGCTGGCCGACGACGTCGTCAGGTTGCTCATGGTCCTCGGCGCGGCCAGCGGGTTGCTCGCCTGCCGGCACCGTCGGGCATCGACCCGACGGGGGGCGCCATGACCCGCACGACGCCCGGCGCCATGGCGGCCCAGATGGCGGCGCGTCCACTGCCCCGGGGGGCGCACGGCGGGGATGCCCGCCTGGTTGCGGCCGCACTGGGCCTCGATCCCGCCTCGGTGCTCGACCTCTCGGCCAGCACCAACCCCTTTGCTCCCGATCCCGCGCCCGCGGTGATCGCCCAGATCATGGGCGGAGCGCTGGGACGGTATCCCGACGACGACGATCGGGCCGTGGCGAAACGGGCCATGGCAGAGGTGCTCGGGGTCGACGCTGGACGGGTGCTGCTCACCAACGGTGGATCCGAGGCGATCGCCTTGGTGGCCCAGGTGCTCGAGCACGGCTGGGTGGACGAGCCGGACTTCGCGCTCTACGGGCGCCACCTACCGCGCCTCGACAGCCACGGCCCACGCTTTCGCTCCGATCCCCACAACCCGACCGGTCGCCTGGCCGCGGAGGACGAGTCGGCCGCCGTCTGGGACGAGGCGTTCTACCCGTTGGCCACCGGGCGTTGGACGCGCGCCCGCGCGGACCACGGCGCCGCGCGCGACGCTCCGGCGATCGTGCTCGGGTCACTCACCAAAGTGCTGCGCTGCCCGGGCCTGCGACTCGGCTACGTGGTGGTGCCCGACGACGACGGGGCGTCGCTCGGTCACCCCGATCTGTTGGCTCGGCTCGAGGCCCGCCAACCCCGGTGGTCCGTGGCCACCCCCGCGCTCGGCGCCCTGCCCGATCTGCTCGAGAGGTCCGACCCGGCCGGCTGGGCACGGGCCGTGGCCCAGGCTCGGGCCGAGCTGCGGGTCGAGCTCGAGCGCTTCGGGTTGCACCCTCGGCCCTCGGACGCCAACTTCGTGCTGGTCGACGGGGCAGCGGGGTTGCGCGAGCGCCTGGCTCCCCTCGGGGTAGTCGTGCGCGACTGCGCCAGCTTTGGCTTGCCCGGCGCCGTGCGGATCGCCGTGCCCGACTCCAAGGGGCTGACCCGTCTGGTCGATGCCTTGGAGCGGACCCGATGACCACCGGGGCGCTCATGATCTGCGGCACCTCGTCGAACGCCGGCAAGAGCCACGTGACGAGCGGGATTTGCCGGCTTCTGGCCCGGCGCGGCGTGCGGGTCGCACCCTTCAAAGGGCAGAACATGTCGTTGAACTCGGCGGTGACCGCCAGTGGCCACGAGATCGGACGTGCCCAAGAGGCCCAAGCACGCGCCGCGCGGGCCGAGCCCGAGGTGGCCATGAACCCGGTGCTCTTGAAGCCCGTCGGCGACCGCACGAGTCAGGTCGTCGTGATGGGGCGTCCGTGGCGCACGCTCGACGCGATGGCGTTCCAGGCGGCCAAAGCCGAGCTCGCCGACCTGGTGCTGGGCGCGCTGGCTGATCTGCGTGGGCGCTTCGACGTGGTCGTCTGCGAGGGCGCAGGCAGCCCGGCCGAGATCAACCTGCTGGGGAACGACCTGGTCAATCTGGGCCTGGCGGCCCGGGCCGGCATACCCGCCCTGGTCGTGGGCGACATCGAGCGGGGTGGGGTCTTCGCCCACCTCTATGGCACGGTGGCCCTGCTCCCCGAGGCGCTCGCCGGTGCGGTGCGGGGCTTCGTCGTCAACAAGTTCCGAGGCGACCCGGCGCTGCTCGGGGACGCCACCTCGGTGCTCGAAGCGCGCTGCGGGGTCCCCACCCTCGGTGTGCTGCCGTACCTGCACGGGGTCACCCTCGACGCCGAGGACTCCTTGGCGCTGTCGGGGTCGGGGGCTCGTTCGCCGGCTTCCTCGGCGCCGGGCGAACCGGACACTCACGATGCTCCCGTCCTCGACGTCGCCGTGCTGCGCTTCCCTCGAATCTCGAACTTCACCGACCTCGATGCGTTGTCGATCGAGCCGGGGGTGGCGGTTCGCTTCGTCGAGGACCCCGGCGCCCTTGGCCAGCCCGACCTGGTGGTCCTGCCGGGCACTCGTTCGACGGTGGCCGACCTCGAATGGGCCCGCCGACGCGGCCTGTTCGGCGCGCTCGAGCGGTTGCGCGCCGACCCGGCCCGGCGGCCGGTGATCCTGGGCGTCTGCGGCGGCTACCAGATGCTCGGCTCGCACATCGTGGACCTCGGTGGGATCGAGTCCTCCGCGGCGCGGACGCCGGGACTCGGATGGCTCGAGGTCGAGACCGCATTCGAGCCCGACAAGCGCACCGTGCGCCGGTCGGGGTCCGAACGATCTTCGCTCGCACCGGTGGCGGGATACGAGATCCACCACGGGCGCCCGGTGCCCGGACCCTCGAGCCAACCGTGGTTCGCCCTCGAGTACGGGGAGCCCGAAGGCTGCGTCGACGAGGCGGGGGCCCTCTATGGGACCATCCTCCACGGTGTCATGGAGTCCGACCAGCTGCGCCACGAGTTCTTGACAAGCGTGGCCCGGGTGCGGGGCAAGACATGGCGCAGGTCGGGGGTCTCGTTCGCCGCGGCGCGTGAGCGGCAGATCGACCGCCTGGCCGACGCCTGCGAGGCCGCCCTCGACGTGCCCCGTCTGCTCGACATCATCGCGGAGGGACGTCTCGGGTGATCCTCTTCGTGACCAACGCCGATACCGAGCTCCTCGCGCTGCGCACCATCACCGAGGGGCTGCCCCCAGGCTTCCCGCCGCTGCGCGCCGCCCATCCCGACCGTTTGGCCGCAACCCCGGACCTGACCGACGTCGACCTGGTCGTCGTCCGGCTGCTGGGTGGCGGCCGGGCTTGGGAAGCGGGCCTCGGGGCCTTGGTTGAGGCGTGCGGTCGCCGGGGCGTCCGCTTGCTCGCCTTCGGAGGGGAGGCCACACCCGACGCCGAGCTCGTGGCCCTGTCCTCGGCGCCCAGCGCCACGGTGGTCCAGGCGTTCGAGTACCTCGTGCAAGGTGGTCCCCGCAACGTCGCGCACATGCTGCGCTTTCTGGTCGACACGTTGTTGATGGAGGGCTTCGGATTCGAGCCGCCGCTCGTCGTGCCCGACCACGGCGTGATGAACGAGCGTCGCCGAGTGACCGGCCGGCCGACGATCGCCGTGGTCTTCTACCGGGCGCATCTCGTCGCCGGCAACACCGGGTTCGTCGACGACCTCTGCGAGTCGCTCGAAGCGGCCGGCGCCAACGCGCTGCCCGTCTACTGCTACTCACTGCGCCCCGCCGCCGCCGGCTTGCCGTCGCCGGTGGTCGAGCTCCTGGCCGAGCACCAGGTGGCCGCCGTCATCACGACGGTGCTGGCAGCGGGTTCGCTGCACCCCGGCGAGGAGGCGTGGGACCCCGGCGCGCTGGCCACCCTCGACGTCCCGGTGCTGCAGGCGATCTGCGCCACCACCTCATCGGCGCAGTGGGCAGCGTCCTCGCGCGGGCTCTCGCCCGTCGACGTGGCCATGGCCGTCGCCATCCCCGAGTTCGACGGGCGGGTGGTCTCCGTGCCCTTCTCGTTCAAAGAGGAGGTGGACGACGGCGACGAGCTCGGGGTGCCCGTGAGCGCCTACCGCACCCAGCCTGACCGCACCGAGCGGGTGGCCCGACTGGCGCTGGGGCTGGCCCGCCTCCGTTCGAGGCCACCAGCCGAGCGTCGGATCGCGCTCGTCTTGTCGGCCTACCCGACTCGGCGGAGCCGGCTCGGCAATGCGGTGGGTCTCGACACGCCGGCCTCGGTGGTGAAGCTGCTCGAGGCCCTGGCGCTGGCCGGCTACCGGGTCGATCGCATCCCGGGCTCGGGGGACGAGCTGATGGGGGAGCTCGCCGACCGTCTCACCTACGACGAGCCGGTCTTGGCGCCCCACCAGGCCGCGCTCGCCGTCGGCCGGTGGCCGGTGGAGGCGTACACGCAGTGGTTCGCCACCCTGCCCGCCGACGCCCGGGCCGCGGTGGAGGAGGCCTGGGGCCTGCCCCCGGCACGGTGCACGTCGGCGAGGAGTCCGAGCTCGTCTTCTGCGGGATCGATCTCGGCGGGGTGCTCGTCGCCGTCCAGCCCCCGCGAGGGTTTGGCGAGGACCCGATCGCCCTCTACCACTCGCCGGACCTGGCACCCACCCACCACTACCTCGGCTTCTACCGCTGGCTGGACGAGGGCTGGGGAGCCGACGCCGTCGTCCACGTCGGCAAGCACGGCACCCTCGAGTGGCTGCCGGGCAAGAGCGTGGGGCTCTCGGCATCGTGCTTCGCCGACGCCGCCCTCGGCGACGCTCCCGCTCGTCTACCCCTTCGTCGTCAACGACCCCGGCGAGGGGACCCAGGCCAAGCGCCGAGGCCACGCCGTGATCGTCGACCACCTCCTCCCGCCGATGACCCGGGCCGACACCTACGACGACCTGGCCCGGCTCGAGCAGCTGCTCGACGCGCACGCCCAGGTCGCCTCCCTCGATCCGGCCAAGCTGCCCGCCGTGCGGCGACAGGTCTGGGACCTGCTGGTCGAGGCGGAGATCCACCGGGATCTCGGCCTGGGCGCTCGTGACGACGACGCCGCCTTCGAGGACCCGGCGTTCGACGACCTGCTGGTGCAGGTGGACGGCTACCTCTGCGAGCTCAAGGACGCCCAGATCCGGGGGGGGCTGCACGTGCTCGGCACCGCGCCCGAGGGCGCCGCCGAGCTCGACATGGTGGCCGCCATCACCCGGCTGCCCCAGGGGCCGCACCGCTCGTTGCGTGACGAGGTGGCCGACGAGCTCGGCTTGGGCGACGATCTCGTCGTCGGGCGAACGGCGCGCCGACCGACAGGCCGTGGAGGCCGAGGTCCAGGGCCGCCTCGCCGCACTGGCCGGGTCGGGCTGGCAGGCGACCCCGACGGGGCGTCGGCACGACGCTCGCGTGGATCTGCGGGCGCCTGGTGCCCGATCTGCGCGCCAGCACGGCGGAGATCGACGCCGTGCTGGCCGCGCTCGACGGGCGGTGCGTCGCCCCCGGACCGAGCGGGGCCCCGACCCGCGGGATGGCCCACGTCCTGCCGACCGGGCGCAACTTCTACTCCGTCGATCCCAAGGCGATCCCCACCCCGCTGGCCTGGGAGGTCGGCCGGGGCCTGGCCGATCGGCTGCTCGAGCGCCATGTGGCCGAAGAGGGCCGTGTGCCAACCGTCGGTGGGGCTGGTGGTCTGGGGCACGAGCGCCATGCGCACCGGCGGCGACGACGTGGCCGAGGCGCTGGCCCTGCTCGGCGTGCGCCCGGTGTGGGACGCCGACGAGCGGGCGGGTGACCGGGGTGGAGCTGCATCGGTGCCGCCGAGCTGGGCCGGCCCCGTGTCGACGTGATGTTGCGGGTGTCGGGGTTCTTCCGCGACGCCTTCCCCCACCTCATCGACCTGCTCGACGACGCGGTGACGCTGGCCGCGGCGTCGACCGAGGCCGGACAACCCGTCGCCGCCGCCGGCGCGAGCGATCCCCGGATCTTCGGGCCCAAGCCCGGGGCCTACGGCTCGGGCATCCTCAACGTGCTCGAGCCGGGGAACTGGCGTGACGACGAGGACCTGGCCGCGGTCTACCTGGCCTGGGGCGGCTGGGCCTACGGGCGCGGGCGGAGCCGGCATGGCCGCCCCCGACGCCATGCGGCGACGCTTGGCCGGCATCGAGGTGGCGGTCAAGAACCAGGACAACCGCGAGCACGACATCTTCGACTCCGACGACTACCTCCAGGACCACGGCGGCATGGTGGCGGCCGTGCGCGTGCCTGAGCGGTCGCCAACCCAAGGCGTGGTTCGGAGACTCGGCCGATCCCCGGCGCCCCCGGGTGCGCTCGCTGGCCGAGGAGGCGGCCCGGGTCGTGCGCACGCGGGTGGTGAACCCCAAGTGGATCGCAGCCATGCAGCGGCACGGCTACAAGGGGGCGTTCGAGATGGCGGCCACCGTCGACTACCTCTTCGGCTACGACGCCACCGCCGGGGTGGTCGAGGACTGGATGTACGAGCGGGTGACCGAGGCCTACGTGGCCGACCCCGGCATGCGGTCGTTCTTCGAGCGGTCCAACCCGTGGGCGCTGCGAGCGATCGCCGAGCGCCTGCTCGAGGCGGCGGACCGCAAGCTGTGGAGCGCGTCGGAGGACGCGCTCGCCACCCTGCGCCGCGCCGTGCTGGAGGCCGAGGGCTGGGAGGAGGGGCGTTGAGCGGTGAGGTCTTCCCGTTGCCCGCCTTGGTCGATGCCGAGGAGCTCACGCTCGCCCTCGTCCTGAGCGCGGTCGACCCGGCCATCGGCGGCGTGCTGCTGCGCGGAGAGAAGGGGAGCGCGAAGTCGACGGCGGCGCGGGGACTCGCCACGCTGCTGCCCGGCGCCGCCCCCTTCGTCGAGCTTCCCCTGGGGGCGACCGAGGAGCGGGTCGTCGGGTCCCTCGACCTGAAGGCGGCCCTCGGGGGCGGCGACTACCGCTTCCAACCGGGCCTGCTGGCCGCGGCCGACGGTGGCGTGCTCTACGTCGACGAGGTGAACCTGCTGGCCGACCACCTCGTCGACGTGCTCCTCGACGTCGCCTCGGGCGGGGTCAACCGGGTCGAGCGCGACGGGATGTCCCACGTGCACCCGAGCCGGTTCGTGCTGGTGGGCTCCATGAACCCCGAGGAGGGGGAGCTGCGGCCCCAACTGCTCGACCGTTTCGGACTGGCCGTCGGGGTCCGCTCACCCACCGACCCCGCCCTGCGGGCCGAGGCGGTCCGGCGTCGGCTGGCCTTCGACAAGGACCCGGGCGCCTTCCGAGCCCGCTGGGCCGAGGCCGAGCAGACCTTGGCCGATCGTGTGGCGACCACCGTCTCCGCCCCGCTAGCGCCCGGCCTCGAAGACGACGTGGCGCGCCTGTGCGCGGCGGCCGGGGCCGAGGGACTGCGGGCCGACTTGACGCTCTGTCGGGCGGCCGCGGCATTGGCCGGCTGGGAGGCCAGCTCCGTCGCTGACACCACCCACGTGCGCCGGGTGGCATCCCTGGTGCTCGCCCATCGACGGGCCACCCCGTTCGAACGCCCGCTGGGGGCACGGACCGATCTCGACGACCTGCTCGACGACACCCTGGGCGATCGAGTCGACCCGGATGTCGATGCTCGCGCTCGACGAACCTGCTGGCAGCGAACGCAGTACCGGCGAACGCAGTACCGGCGAACGCAGCACCGGCGAACGCAGCACCGGCGAACGCAGCACCGGCGAACCCGGGGCCGAGGAGACCAGAGCGCCCCAGCCCACCGATACCGCCCCCCGAGACCTTCCTGCCCGCCTGCTTGATAGCGGGGAGCGGGGGCACGGATCGGCCGCCGGCCAGCGGGGAACACCGGTCGGTGGCGCGGACCGGGGCCGGCAGATCGGTGCCCGAACGCCGGCTTCCGACTCCACGGGGTCGGTCGCGGTCAACGGCCACCGTCACCGCGGCGGCCGCCCGATGGTCGGCCACCGGCGCCGAGCTACGGCAGGTGACGGCCGACGATCTGCGCGAGCCGGTGCTCGCCCGGCCGAGCGCCACGTTGGTCGTCCTGGTGGTTGACACCTCGAGGTCGATGGGCACCGCCGAGCGGGTGGAGGCGGCTCGGGGTGCAGTCCTCACCCTCTTGGCCGATGCCTACCAGCGTCGGGATCGGGTAGCGCTCGTGACCTTCTGCGGCCGCACCGCCGAGGTGGCCCTCCGGCCGACGGCGAGCATCGAAGTGGCCCGAGCGAGGCTCGAGGCCATCGGGACCGGCGGGACCACACCCCTCGCCGCTGGGCTCTCGACAGCTCTGGCCGTGGCCAGCGCGGGGGGCACAACCTACCGGCCTCAGCTGGTGGTGGTCTCCGACGGGCGGGCCACCTGGGCGCCCGAGGGTCACGATCCGGTCGTCGCCGCACGGGAGGCGGCGCTCCAGGTGCGCCGGGCAGGCGTCGCGTCCGTGGTGATCGACTGCGAGCGGGGGCGCACCCGACTCGGTCTGGCCGCGCCGTTGGCCGAGGCCCTCGGGGGGCGCCTGGTCACCGCCGACGGCGAAGTGCTCAGCGCGGCGATGCTGGCCGACACGGTGCGCAGCACCCTGGCCATCTGACCAATCGGGGGCGGCGTCCCGCGCCTGGCGTCGGCCGCGCGCTCACGTGCGCCGACCGCGTGCATCCCGCCGTCGACGTGGAGCATCTCGCCGGTGGTCATCGGGAACCAGTCGCTGAACAACGCGACACACGCCTTGGCCACCGGTTCGCGGTCGTCGACGTCCCAGCCCAGCGGGGAGCGAGCGGCCCACGTGTCCTCGAAGGCATGGAAACCCGGGATGCTCTTGGCCGCCAGCGTGCGGACCGGGCCCGCGGTCACCATGTTCACCCGGATGCCCTTGGAACCCAGGTCACGGGCGAGGTAGCGGCCGAGCGACTCGAGCGCCGCCTTGGCGACTCCCATCCAGTCGTACTGCGGCCACGCCACCGAGGCGTCGAAGTCCAGGCCGACCACCGACGCCCCGCCGTCGGCCCCTGCGACCTCGAGCAGCGGCAGGAAGTGCTCGACGAGGGCCTTAAGGGAGTACGCCGAGATTTGCAGGGCCACAGCGACGTCGTCCCATCCGGCCTCGAACATCCCGCCGCCCAGACAGCTGGGCGGCGCGTAACCGATGGCGTGCAGGAGCCCGTCGAGCCGTCCCCAACGCGCCGAGACCTCCGTCGCGGCGGCGGCCAGCTGATCGGGGGCAGTGACATCGATCTCGAGCACCTCGGGCTCGGTGGGGAGCTTGCGCGCGGTGCGACGGGTGAGCGACAGACCCCGCCCGGCCCCGGACAGGATGATCTCGGCGCCCTCGTGCTGGGCCAATCGGGCGACGGGGAACGCGAGCGAGTCGGCGTTGAGCACCCCGGTCACGAGTAGTCGCTTTCCATCGAGAATTCCCATGTCGGCAGGCTAGATGATCGGCCGTGACACCCGACGGCCCCGACTTCGGGCCCTCGACGCACCGGGTCAGCACCCTGTAGGGCACCCGACAGGCCCACGAGCTGTGCGACAGTGATGCGGTGAACGTAGGAATCCTTGGAGGTACCGGGCCGGCTGGGCGGGGGTTGGCCACACGGTTGGCAGCGACCGGGACGCCCGTCATGCTCGGGTCGCGCGAGGCCGACCGTGCCGTCGGAGTGGCCGCCGAGGTGGTCGCCGCGTGGCCCGAGCGCGCATTGGAGATCACCGGTGCCGACAACGTGGGCGCGGCGGCAGCAGACGTGGTTGTCGTGGCGACGCCGTGGGACAGCGCGCTGTCCACCGTGCGACCGCTGGCCGAGGCCTTGGCGGACAAGGTGGTGATCTCCATGGTCAACGCCCTGGTCAAAGAGGGCCGCGAAATGGTCGCCCTGATCCCGCCGCGAGGGTCGATGGCAGCGGCCGTGCAGGCGATACTGCCCAGATCGGCGGTGGCGGCGGCCTTTCACCACCTGCCCGCCGCCGACATGCTGGACCTCGGCTCGGGGCTCGAGGCCGACGTCCTCGTGTGCGCGGACCATCCCCGGGCGACCGCGCAGACCCTCGAGCTGATCGAGCCGATCAAGGGGCTGCGCGGGCTGGACGCCGGCAGCCTCAGCCAGGCGGCGGCCATCGAGGCTTTCACCGCCGTGTGCATCACGTTGAACATCCGCCACCGTGCGCACAGCACGCTGCGCCTCACTGGCATCTGATGCAGCTCTACGACACGGCTCGCCGCGCCGTGGTCCCGTTCGAACCCGGCCCCTTGGTGACGCTCTACAGCTGTGGCATCACGCCCTACGACAGCTCCCACCTCGGGCACGCAGCGGTCTACCTGACCTTCGACGTGCTTCAGCGACGCCTGCGTGACCTCGGCCACGAGACGCGTCTCGTGCGCAACGTCACCGACGTCGACGACGACATCTTGCGCAAGTCCCGCGAGCTCGGCGTGCACTATCTCGACCTCGCCGCCGAGGAGATGGCCCGGTTCGACACGGAGATGAACCTCCTCGGGATCCTGCCGGTGTGGTCGGAGCCCCGAGCCACCTCGGCCATCCCTGACATCCTGTCGCTGGTGGGTGCCGCGCTCGACTCGGGACACGCGTATCGGGCGGCCGGGGCGGTGTACTTCGACGTCTCGTCGTTCTCCCGCTTCGGGGAGATCAGCGGCTTCGATCGGACCGAGATGCTGGCGCTGGCGGCAGACCACGGAGGCAATCCCGACGACCCGAACAAGCGTGACCCGCTCGACTTCGTCCTGTGGCAACCGTCGCTGCCCGACGAGCCGGCCTGGGAATCGCGCTGGGGACCCGGACGGCCGGGTTGGCACATTGAGTGCTCGGCGCTGGCCATGCGCGAGCTGGGGCCGACGGTCGACGTCCACGGCGGCGGGCGGGACCTCATCTTCCCCCATCATGAGTGCGAGACGGCCCAGTCCGAGTCGGTGACCGGCGTGACCTTCGTCCGCCACTGGTTGCATGTGGGCCTCGTCGGTCTGAACGGGGTCAAGATGTCCAAGTCCCTCGGCAATCTCGTCTTCGTGGGCGACCTGTGCAAGGAATGGGAGCCCATGACCGTCCGACTGGCCCTGCTCTCCCACCACTACCGCCACGACTGGTCGTGGAGCGACGCGGATCTGCCCTTGGCGGCCGAGCGCCTGGCGCGCTGGCGGGCCGCCTCGGCCGGCGCACCGCAGGCCGACGAGTTGGCACTGGCGGCGGTCCGGGCCCATCTCGACGATGATCTCGACGTTCCCGGTTCCCTGGTGGCGATCGACGCGCACGCAGCCGAGGGGCACGGTGTTAGGGCGGCGGCCGCACTGCTCGGCGTTACCCTTTGAGCTTGGAGAGCGGAGGCAGTCCCATGGCAGGGGTCATCACGGTCACGTTGCCCGATGGCTCGTCGAAGGAGCTACCGGCCGGGTCGACGGTCGGGGACCTGGCCGCCGCGGTTGGTCGCCGTCTGGCCCAGGCTGCCGTCGCCGGGGTGGTCGGCGACCATGAGGTCGACCTGTCAGCCGAGCTCTCCGAGGGGGACCAGGTCGCCGTGCTCACCGCGGAGAGCGGCGCCGGACGTGCCGTGCTGCGCCACTCGACGGCCCACGTGCTCGCCCAGGCGGTGCTGCGCCTGTGGCCGGGTGCCCGCTACGCGATCGGCCCGGTCATCGCCGACGGTTTCTACTACGACTTCGAGCTTCCCGGTGACGCCCGGTTCAGCGACGAGGATCTCGAGCGGATCGAAGCGACGATGCGCGAGATCATCGCCGAGGACCAGCCCTTCGTGCGCCACGAACACAGCATCGACGAGGGGCTCGCCCTCTTCGCCGACCAACCCTTCAAGCTCGAGATCATCGAACGGGTGCGCTCGGGGGCCCAAGAGGTGGACGCCGCGCCCAGTGATGACGGCGCGCCCGAGGTGTCCACGTATTGGAATTCGGCGGCCTTCACCGACCTGTGCCGCGGACCCCACGTCCCCTCGACCAGCCGCCTCGGCCACTTCAAGTTGATGCGGGTCGCCGGGGCGTACTGGCGAGGCGACGAGAAGCGGCCCCAGCTCCAGCGGATCTACGGCACCGCGTGGGAGTCGGAGAAGGCCCTGGCGGCGCACCTGCACCAGCTCGAGGAGGCCGAGCGGCGCGACCACCGCAAGCTCGGCGTCGAGCTCGACTTGTTCTCCTTCCCCGAGGAGATCGGACCGGGGCTCGCCGTGTTCCATCCCAAGGGAGGGACCATCCGCCGACTGATGGAGGACTACTCGCGGGAACGCCACGTGGCGGCGGGCTACGACTTCGTCAACTCCCCGCACATCACCAAGGCCGACCTGTTCGAGACCTCGGGCCACCTGCAGTGGTTCGCCGAGAGCATGTACCCCCCAATGGAGCTCGACGGTGGACAGCGGTACTACCTCAAGCCCATGAACTGCCCGTTCCACATCCTCGTCTACCGCAGCCGGCAACGCTCCTATCGAGAGCTGCCAATGCGACTCTTCGAGTTCGGCACGGTCTATCGCTACGAGAAGTCGGGCGTGCTGCACGGGCTCACCCGGGTGCGCGGCATGACCCAAGACGACTCCCACATCTTCTGCAGCCGCGAGCAGATGCCCGACGAGCTCCACAGCCTGCTGACCTTCGTGCTCGACATCCTGGGCGAGTTCGGTCTCCAGGACTTCTATCTCGAGCTCTCGACCCGACCCGAGGGCAAGGCGGTCGGCAGCGACGAGGAGTGGGCCGAGGCGACCGAGGCCCTGGCGACCGCGGCAACCAAGCAGGACCTCGCGCTCGTGCTCGACGAGGGAGGCGGCGCCTTCTACGGCCCGAAGATCTCGGTGCAGGCACACGACGCCATCGGCCGGACCCACCAGATGTCGACCATCCAGCTCGACCTCCAGCTCCCGCAGCGCTTCGGGCTCGAGTACGTGGGCGCCGACAACGCGCGGCATCGGCCGATCATGATCCACCGCGCGCTCTTTGGGACCATCGAGCGGTTCATGGCACTACTCATCGAGCACTACGCCGGTGCGCTGCCCACCTGGCTGGCGCCCGAGCAGGCGCGTGTGTTGCCCGTGCGCGACGACGACGTTCCCTACGCCCAGGGAGTGACGGCGCGCCTTGCGGCAGCGGGCCTGCGAGTCAGCACCAGCGCCGCCGACGAGACCATCCCCGCCCGGATACGGCGAGCCAAGCTCGAGAAGATCCCCTACGTGCTGGTTGTGGGTCCCGACGACGTGGCCGCCGGGACCGTCGGGGTGAACCGACGGGGCTCGTCACGCCCCGAGCGCGGAGTAGAGGTCGGGGCTTTCATCGTGGCGGTCCAGCGCGAGGTGGCGGCTCACGCCACGCCCGAGGCGAGCACGGCGTGAGCCTCGAGCACCTGTGGGCCGGCTGGCGCATGGCCTACGTGGAGGCGGCGACGAACGCCGACCGTGGGCACGCCGATGGCGACTGTGTGTTCTGCCGGCTCGCGTGGAGCGGGCCGCCTTCAGCCGACAACGGTGTCGTCGCGCGCGACGCGCTGGTGTTCACCGTCCTCAATCTGTACCCGTACGCCAGCGGGCATCTGCTCGTGGTGCCCAACCGCCACGTCGGCGACCTGAGTGAGTTGAGCGACGACGAGTCGAGCGCGTTGTGGGACGCCGCGCGCACCGCCGTGGCCGGCCTCGAGGCTGCGTACCATCCCGACGGGGAGAACCTCGGGGCCAACCTGGGACGGGCCGCCGGGGCTGGGATCCCGGCCCATCTCCACCTCCACGTCGTCCCGCGTTGGGCCGGCGACACGAACTTCATGACCTCGGTGGCCGAGGCGCGCGTGCTGCCCCAGTCGCTGCCCGACGCGTGGCGCCTCCTGACCTCCAACTGGCCCGCTCCCTCGGCGCGCACCGCGTCCGAGGGAGCGACGTCCTCCCGGCGAGCGTAGGGAGCGACGTCGCGGCGCGCCTGGGCGCGACGTCGCGGCGCGCCGAGGGCGCGACGTCGTAGTGATCGTGGCTGGTGCGGAGTCGACCTCGCCCGCCCGTGATGGCCCGAAGGTCGACGGCGTAGCGGGTCAGCTCGGCCGTCGGCACCAAGGCGATTATGGTCTGCAAGCTACCCTCGGCCGCCTCGGTGCCCTGCACCCGACCCCGGCGGGCATGCAGGTCACCGAGCACGTCGCCTTGGACCTCGGCGGGCACCGTGACCTCCAACCGAGAGATCGGCTCGAGCACGACCGGGTTTGCCTTTCGCAGCGCCGCCTGGAACGCCAGGGCGCCGGCAGTCTTGAAGCTCATCTCCGAGGAGTCCACCGGGTGGTGTTTGCCGTCGTCACAGGTGACCGCCACGTCGACCACGGGGTGGCCGTTGGGCCCCCCCAGCGCCATGGCTTCGCGGACGCCCTTCTCTACGGCGGGGATGTACTGGCGTGGGATCGCCCCTCCGACCACCTCGTCGTGGAAGGCGAAACCCTCCCCTCGACCCAACGGCTCGATGCGAAGGTGGACCACCGCGTACTGGCCGTGCCCCCCGGTCTGCTTCTTGTAGGTCTCTTGGGTGTCGGCGCCGACACTGATCGTCTCGCGGTAGGGCACCGCCAGCTCCTCGCGCTCGACGCTCACGTGATAGCGGCGTGCCAGCCGCTCGACGGTGACCGCGAAGTGGATCTCGCCGGCCACGCCGAGCACGGTCTGATGGGTCTCATCGTCGCGTCGCACGCTGAGCGCGGGATCCTCCTCGCAGAGTCGCTGCAGAGCGGACATGAGCTTGTCGTCGTCGGCCCGCGACGCGGGCCGGATGGCCACCGACAGCGGCGGCGGCTCGGGCTCGACGCGGGGGATGACCACCGGTGTGCCCTTGGGTGCCAGGGTATCCCCGGCGAGCGTGCCGTTCAGGCGGGGGAGCGCCACGAAGTCCCCGGCTACGGCCATGTCGACGGGCGACACCTCTTTGCCGCAGAGCACCTCGAGGACGTGCAGCCGCTCGTCGCTACGCGTCCTCGAATTGGTGAGCACGTCGTCGGGCCGCACCGTGCCCGACACGACCTTGGCCAGCGCGATCCGTCCGGTGTGCTGATCGGCGAGCACCTTGCAGACGGCCAGTAGCGGGGGTCCGCTCGGGTCGCAGGGGATCTCCTGGTAGGCGTCGCCGGCCAGCACGGTGACCGGCGGGCGCGAGGCGGGGGACGGGCAAAGCTCGACGAGAAGACGAGCTAGGCGGTCGACCCCGACGCCAGTCAATCCCGAGCAGCACAAGACGGGGAAGACCGCGCCGGCGGCCACCCCGCCCGCCAAGCTCTTCTCCAGCTCCTCGCGCGAGATGTTCTCCCCGTCGAGGTAGCGGGCCATCAGGTCGTCGTCACCCACCACGATGCCCTCCACCAGCTGCTCGTGCACGGTGTGCTCGGTGTCGACCAGGTCGTCAGGGATCGGTCCGACGACGCCGGTCGGCGGACCGCCCGACGAGCTCGTGGCGTACAAGGTGGCCGAGTCGTCGAACAGGTCGATGACCCCACGAAAGTCTCGCTCGATACCGATCGGCAGCTCGACGGGGGCCACTCCGGCGCCAAATCGGGCCCGCACCTCGGCCAGGACCCGGTCGAAGTCGGCCCGCTCGCGGTCGAGCTTGTTGATCACGATCACCCGGGGAAGCCCGCGCTCCGCCGCGGCGCGCCACGCATCCTCGGTCTGGGCTTGCACGCCGTCGGTGGCGCTCACCACCACGACGGCCAGGTCGGCCACGGCGAGCGCCGTCGACAGATCGGCCGCGAAGTCCGCGTACCCCGGTGCATCGAGCACGTTCACTTTCACGCCGTCGACGGTCGTGGGCGCGATGGCCATCGAGACCGACAATTGGCGCGAGACCTCCTCGGGCTCGAAGTCGCAGACCGACGAGCCCCGCTCGACCGAGCCCTGCCGGGCGATGGCGCCAGTCACCGCCAGCAGCGCCTCGGCAAGGGTCGTCTTTCCTGAGGCGTGGTGACCCACTAGGGCCACGTTACGGATATCCGAGGTCGACAGGCTCGGCACTCGCACCTCCCCGTGACAGACCGGATCGGGCCCCCCCGCCGGTGTTCTCAGGGTGGAGCATAGGGGTGCGCGGGGTCGCCACGACAGTGGGACCACCGGAGGGTCACGAGCAGCTGAATGCTACGATTGAGCAAAGACGACGGGGAGATGCCGGCACCGAGCAGGATCTGTCGTGCTGGTCCCGCCCACGAGACGAGGCTGAAGGCTCGACCCGAGGAGCATGGATGTTCGATGGTCGCTGGCGAGAGGCAGTGGATCGTAGGACCGAGCCCGTGGGTCAGGCGCTGCACCGACGGGGTATCACCGCCGACGTCCTGACGGCCACCGGCCTGCTCACCGCCAGCGCGACGGCCGTTGCCGCGGCGCTTGGCCACTTCCACCTGGCCATCGTGCTGCTCATCGTGACCGGCGCCCACGACTTGCTCGACGGCCCGGTGGCCAAGGCGGCGGGGACCGTCTCGGTCCGGGGCGCCTTCTTCGACTCGGTGACCGACCGGGTCACCGATGCGGTCCTGATGGGTGGGGTCGCCTGGTACCTGGTGTCCGCGCACAAGGGCCATCTGGTGCTCCTCCCGCTGGCCATCCTCGGGGTCACGGCCCTCGTCTCCTACGAACGCGCCAAAGCCGAAGCCTTGGGGCTCGAGGCCCGTGGGGGGCTCATGGAACGGGCCGAGCGCATGATCCTGCTCGGTGTGGGGTTCTTGGCGACCTGGCTGCTCTTGCCAGTCCTGTGGGCCCTGTTCGGGCTGGTGGCGCTCACCGCCGCCGACCGCTTCGTACGGGTCTGGCGCCTGGCCTCTCGTCCCCGCCCGGAAACAGGCACCGCCGCCAGGCGGGTGCCCCGGTGGAGCCAACGGCAACGTCGGGTCGAGTCTCGCTGGCGGCTCTGGCGTGAGGGCGGCGTGGCGCGGCCGGTGTTCGGGCGCACCGGAGAGCCGCTCGGACGTTGGCGGGCACGCCGTCAAGAGGCGTTGGCCAGCCGCTCGGGTCGGGCACGCCGGGCACGCCGGCCAACACGGGTGGGGCCATCGGGTCCAACGAGCAACACCCGCGGCTCGCGTCGGGCTTGATGGCCCGAAAAGCTCGACCCTGACCCGCCCGTAGTGCCGACCGCCCCGACGACGGCGACGTACTTGGCCTATCGCGGCCTGGGAACCGCCATCCAGCACGTCCCGGCCTTCGTGGCCCACGGCGTTGCCGCAGCGATCGGCGAGGCGATGGCCGCCCGACGCGACCCCACTCACGCCATGGCCGAGCGCAACCTGCGCCGCGTCCTCGCCAGCCGCGAACCCGACGGGGTCGTCGACGAGGCCGAGCTGCGTCGTACCGTCCGCCTGGCCTTCCACACCTACGCGCGGTACTGGGTGGAGGGAGCCCGCCTGCCGGCGCTCGACCCGACCGAGGTCACCGCCAACTTCACCGTCGAACGGGGCCTCGAGGAGCTCGCGCAGGCAGCGGCAAAGGGGCAGGGGGTGGTACTGGCTCTCCCGCACGTCGGCAGTTGGGAGTGGGGCGGGGCCTTCCTCCGGGTGCTCGGGTACCCGATGACCACCGTGGCTGAACGCGTGGAGCCGCCCAAGCTCTTCGACTGGCTCCTCGAGCAACGCCAGGCCATGGGCCTGGCGGTCGTCCCGCTCGACCACGATGCCGGTGGAGCCCTTCTGCGGGCACTCCGACAAGGCGGCGTCGTCGCGCTGCTCTGTGATCGCGACATCCTGGGCACCGGGGTGCCGGTGCGGTTCTTCGGCGAGCGCACCACCTTGCCAGCCGGGCCGGCGACGCTCGCGCTCAGGACAGGCGCCACCCTGTTGACCGCCGTGGTCTACAGCGGCCCAGGCCGACATCACACTGCGGTGATCTCGCGACCGATCGACACCACCCGGAGGGGGTCGTTGCGGGCGGACGTGACACGGGTCACCCAGTTCATTGCCTGCGAGCTCGAGGAGTACATCCGTCGAGCGCCCGAACAGTGGCACATGTTCCAGCCCAACTGGCCGAGCGACGAGCCAGAGGCCAATTGACCTGCGGCGTTACTGTTCGGCCTCCGCGGTCTGACACGCGTGTGACACAGCAGGATTGAGCACATCGTCGATGGCTCGCCGGGTGCGGTCCTCTGAATCGGGCCAGAGGTGCCCGTAGGTGTCCAGGGTCACGACGGCCGACTTGTGGCCGAGCCGGGCCTGGACGGTCTTCACGGATTCGCCGTGACGGATCAACGCGCTCGTGTAGAAGTGCCGCAGGTCGTGGAATCGGACCGTCGAGGGTTGCTCGGCCTTCTTCACCGCTGCCCGCCAGACGTCCCCGAAGCGGTTGCGGCCGATGGGGGAGCCGTCCTCTTGAGTGAACACCAGCCCATGCTCGCCGGGCTCAAACCGCTCGAGGTGCCAGGCGAGCGCCGTTGTCACTGTGTCGGGGAGCGGGACGGTCCTCGAGCTGTTCGGCGTCTTGGGTGCGGCGAGTCGAGGTGGCCCGCCGGGAAGGGTCACGAGCTGCTGACGCACGATGAGCGACCGACCCAGGAAGTTGACCTCGTTGAGCGTGACGCCGAGCGCCTCACCTGGTCGGAGTCCGGCACCCGCGCCGAGCACGGCCAGGCCGCGGTAACGATCGGGGAGCGCGTCGATCAGGGCGAGCACCGAGGCGACCTCGAGCGGCTCGACCTGGCGCTGCTCACTCTGGGGCAGCTTCACCCCGTCGCATGGGTTGGAGGCGATGATCCGGTCCCGCACGGCTGCCCGGAAGATCGACCGGAGATGCTGGACCACCACCCGGACCGTGCTGGGCGATAGCTGCTCCCCGAGTCCACGGATCCACGCCTGGATCTCGCTGGGACGGATCGAGGCCATCGCCCGGGGACCAAAGGCCGGCACCATGTGGTTCTTGACGTGGGAGTCGACCAGGATGGCCGTCGATTCCCGGTGGACCTGCGCGGCCTGCCACGCAGCTGTGAAGGCTACGAACGTCACCTTGCCGGCCCTGACGTCGATATAGGCGCCCTGCAACTTGGTCGACTCAGTAGACGTCAAGTGGTTTTTGGCGTCGACCTGCCGCTCGAAGGTCTTAGAACGTGACGCTCCGTCCGGGGTGCGCCACCGCGCGCGCCAGGTCCCCTGGGGAGTCTTCTTGACGCTGGCCATAGGCCTCCTTTGCTTTGCGGGCCTCGTAGGCACGCTGGCGGCAACTGCGTGAGCAATAGAGCGATCGACTCCCTGAGAGCTGCGGAACGATCGGGCCGTCACAGTGACGGCACCGGGCCTCGTCTGTCACTGTGACGTTTCGCCCGATCCGTCGAAGGTCGGCCTCAAGCCGGCGCAGACGGGACACAGCGTCTCCCATTGTCGCCAGGTACTCGAGTGCCTCTTCAGGCCCGATCTCCGAGAGGTCGGCGAGCGAGAGGGCGGCACAGAGACTGCCGGCCATCAGGACCGTCTCGCGCACGATCCGATGTGAGTCGAGGTGGCGCTTTCCCTTGTGCCACTCGCCCCGTTCGCGAGCTGCTGTCACTGTGACGCTCTAGGGGCCGGGATCACTTCGCCTGTGCCGCTCGCACGCGAGACCATGATCCGCCAAAAGTTCATGAACTCGCCTACTTGAGCGGGAGTCACGTCACCCGTCTGCACGGCCTGAGCCGCGGCTGCTGCCAGGGGCGCGAGCGGGCCATTTCCTAGTTCCATTAGCTCGTCGAGCGTGGAGCCGGGCAGCGGTTCGTTCGGGCGGTTCTGAGCGTGAAATGCCCGCACGACCTCCGAGCTGAGGGGTTCGTTTTCGACCAGTGAGCCGACCGGAGTGGGTAGAGGCAGGCTGCCCGTTGCCCAGTGCCACCCCTGCGATCCGGTTACCTCGACCTCGTTGGTAAGCGACATCGAGCCCTCGACGCCCGGCTCCAGGAGCAGCCGGTTCGGGGTCACACCGAGAACCAACGCGAGTGCCATCAGATCATCGACGTCCACTCGGCGTTCGCCTGTCTCGATCTTGGTGATGCCGCTCGGGAGGATCGGCCGACCGAGCTCTTTCAGTTGCTTCGAGAGTTCTCGCACTGGGACCCGGCCGCGAAGGCTCTTTAGGTTGCGACACACCCGACGTCCGGTGGGTCCGAGTTTGCGACCAAGGGACGGTTCTGCAGCTCCGGTATCGGCCATGGCGTCGGTCTCGTCTGTTCCCATAACAGGAACAATAAGTAAATACTTGCGAACAGTCAAGAGGGTCCGTAAGGTGTTGCCAACTTACACGGAAGTGGTTCCAGAAGGGAAACACAGCCATGCGCCGCACCACCGCACCTCCGGGTCTCGAGCCCTCGCCAACGGAGAACCGGGTCGCTCGTCGAGCTCGTCAGTTTGACCCCGCTGCTGCGCTGATGAGCCCGCAGGACCTAGCCGATTACCTATCGGTCCCAATCGGCACCGTCTACCGGTGGAACCACGTCGGCAGCGGGCCGCCGGCACTGTCGGTCGGACGCCATGTCCGGTATCGGCCTGAGGAAGTCGAGGCGTGGCTCGATACTCAGAGGCAGGTCCCGTGACCGACCACCTCGGAGCCGCCCTCGATTACAGCCGCCGCGGCTGGGGCGTGCTCCCGCTTAGGGCCGGTGAAAAGGTCCCCGATGGTCGGCTGGCCCCGCACGGACTACACGACGCCAGCACGGACCCTGAGGTAATCCGCGCCTGGTGGGAGGCCGAGCCAGAGGCCAACGTCGGGTTAGTCACTGGCATCCACTTCGACGTGCTTGACGTCGATGGTCCCGATGCCCTCGAGCGCCTTCAGACTGCCGGCAGCCCCGGCGACCCGGACATCGAGGGCCCGGTGGTTGCAACGCCTCGGGGCTGGCATGTGTACGTCTCGTGCACCGGTAGGGGCAACACCGTCAACCTCGGCGGGCTGGCAGGCGTCGACTGGAGAGGGCGCGGCGGGTACGTGGTCGCGCCGCCGAGCGTCAAGGCCGACGGCACCTCGTGGAGCTGGGTCACCGGCACTCCGCTGGACGTCGGACCTGACACGCCGATCGTGGCGGCACCCGATTGGGTGCTTGCGCTGTTCGACCGCAAACCAGGGTTCGGACCAACCCCTGAGGGTGCCCGGGGCACCCCGGCTCGTCACGGCGGGCGAACCGCCTACGGCGCGGCGGCGCTCGAGCGGGAGCTGGGCCGGTTGGTGTTGGCGCCCATCGGCGCCCGGAATCACACACTCAACGCCTCGGCGTTCAGTCTCGGCCAGTTGGTGGCCGCCGAAGCGCTTGAGGGAGGCGAAGTCGCGCGTATCGCTGCTCGAGGTGGCTCGGCGCATCGGGCTGCCCGATGCCGAGTCAGAGCCGACCATCACCTCGGGCTTGACCGCCGGGATTCGGTCTCCTCGTCAGGTGGCCTCGTGACCGCCGATCCGATCGTCGAGCGGTTGAAGGCGACCTTCTCGACTACCTGGGAGCCCGAGATGGACCCCATCGGGCCGGTAGACACGACGGCCGGGCGTCTCAAGTCCGGGGCCAGGTTTGTGCTCGATGACCGGGCGGACCTCGAGGCGATCTGGGGCTCTGACGACGAGGTCGTCTGGCCGAGTGGCGAACCACTGCTCGTGGTCGGTCCGACCGGGGTGGGCAAGACCACGGTCATCCTCCAGGTGCTCGCGGGCCGACTTGGGATCGTCGACGAGGTCCTCGGCTGGCCGGTGAAGACGGCGAACAAGCCGGTCCTCTACCTCGCCATGGACCGCCCAATGCAGATCCGGCGAGCCATGCGGCGCCTCTTCGGCGAGGAGCACCGGGACATCCTCGAGGAACGCCTCATCGTCCACGAGGGACCGCTGCCCCTCGATCTGGGCAAGGTGCCCGAACAGCTGCGCGAGATCGTGGCCGACGCCGATGCGGGCACCGTGTTCATCGACTCGCTGAAGGACGCGGCGGTGAAGATCACCGACGACGAAGTCGGCGGAAACCTGAATCGGGCGATCCAGCAGGTGCTCCGAGACGGAATTGAGGTGGCCGGGCTTCACCACCAGCGCAAGGGCCAGGGAGGAGCGAAACCGACCACGCTCGAAGACGTCTACGGGTCGACCTGGGTCACTGCCGGCGCCGGATCGGTGGTGCTCCTCTGGGGCGCTGCTGGCGACCCGATTGTCGAGCTCCGACACCTCAAGCAGCCAGCATCCGAGGTCGGGCCTCTCAAGATCGAAACCGACCATCTGACCGGCCTGAGTGTCGTCTTCCGGGGCCAGGTCGACCCGATGCTCGCGCTGCGGAACGCGCCGAGCGGGATCACGGCGATGGAACTGGCCCGCGTGATGTTCGAGGTCGAGAAGCCGAACGACAACCAGCGCAAGAAGGCGCAACGGCAACTCGACCGGCTCGTGCGTGACGGCCTGGCGCACAAGGACAGCTATGTCCCGGCCGGCGCCGGTGGCGCCGTCGGCGCCCGATACCACGCGATCTCGGACAGGTCGGAGTTCCTGCAATGAGGGCTCGAGCCATCGGACAGCGCCATCGGACAGCCCGATTTTCGCCAACCCATCGGACAGCCATCGGACACATCGGACAATCCATCCATAAGCCCTGCTTGCAGCCATCGGACAGCTGTCGACAGCCATCGGACAGCGCCGCCATCGGACACGACTGGGCTGTCTACATACAGCCCGTCGTCGTGTCAGGTCGATTCCCCACCCCCGAAAGGACCACCAAATGACCACGACCACCGGGATGGTCGGCAACCTGACGGCCGACCCCGAACTCCGATTCTCTGCGAAGGGCAAGGCGTGGACGAAGTTCCGGCTATCGGTTCAGCCCTACGAACCTGGCGCGGCTGAGCAACCCGCCGCCGCGTTCTACGACGTAGTCGCCTTCGGCACCTTGGCTGAAAACCTGGCCGAGTCGTGCACCAAGGGCTCGAGGCTCTGTGTGGTCGGCAAGGTCGAGCGAGAGGCGTGGACCGGACGCGATGGCGTGGAACGAGTCAGCACCAAGATCGTTGCTGAGGGCATCGGTCCGGACCTGAGGTTCGCCAGCGCCACGAGCAACGCGACACGCCGGCAGGGCCCAAAGGATTCGCCTCTAGCGACTGCGCTCCTCGGTCCCGACCCAGGGGGCAGCGACTTCGAGGAGGAGCCTTTTTGATGTGCTGCTCGGCCCTCCCAACGCCGTCGTTACGACCTCCGCAGGACCCCCCGTGCGTGTGCGCGAGCGACGACGCCCAACCACCCGCCACTCATTTGCCCACGTCCACGGCTGTACAACAAGTACCTTGCAACAACCGATGGGTTGCTGTACGCTTAGAGCATGAGCCCGAAGCGTGGCACCAGGGTCGTTGGGTACATCAGGGTCAGCACCAGCGAGCAGGCAGACAGTGGCGCGGGGCTGGCTGCGCAGCGGTCAGCGATCGAGGCGGCCGCTCAGTCGAAGGGCTGGGAGCTGGTCACGATCCTCGAGGACCGCGGCATCTCAGCGAAGTCGACGAAGAATCGATCCTCCCTGGCTGCAGCGGTGGCGATGATCGAAGCCGGTGGCGCCGAGGCGCTGGTCGTGTCGAAGCTGGACCGACTCAGCAGGTCACTGGTCGACTTCGCCAACCTCATGCAACAGGCGCAGTCCAATGGCTGGGCGATCGTTGTCCTGGACAGCGACTTCGACATGACGACGGCGTCGGGTCGCCTGATGGCCAACATGCTGGCCAGCTTCGCCGAGTTCGAACGCGAGCTGATCAGTCAGCGGACGAAGGACGGGCTTGCGGCCAAGCGTGCAGCCGGCGTGCAGATCGGTCGACCTCGCACCATGCCTGCCAAGGTCGTGGCCAGGATCGAACGGGAGCACGCTGCCGGCAAGAGTCTGCGGTCGATTGCGGAACGGTTGAACGAGGACGCCATTCCGACAGCGCAGGGCGGCGCGCAGTGGCACGCTTCGACCGTGAAGGCGGTTCTCGCCCGCTCGTAACCGCACTGGCGCGCCATACCGTCGCCATACCGTCGCCGCTGCTTCCACATCTCGCCGCGTGCGCAGTGCGAGGAGACGTCCAACTGCCCGCCAAATCCGATTTCGGCGTTGACATCGCGTTGACACGGCCCGCTGACTTGGGGCGCAACGTGCCGCAGTTGAGGTGCGGTCAAGAGGTCGACGCATGAGTCGAGCCGGTGAACGGGCGCCTGACTTCGAACCGGGGAACACGCTTTCACTCCGTCACGGTGCCTACAGTGAGCGCGCCATCGCCGAGCGCGCGGCCCTCGTCCACGCCGCTCTATTCGACGTCGCACCCTGGTGCGCCGAGGACAAGTTCTTGCCGAGCGTGAATCGCTACCTGCAGGCAACCGCTCGAGAGCAGCTGGCGCACGAAGCGCTGATGGCCAGCACCAAGCTCTCGCCTCGTCTGCTCGAGACAGCGACCGCCGCAGCACGGTTGGCGTGGCAGATGGGCGACCAGCTTGGGCTCACACCAGCAGGGCACGCACGACTCAAGCTGCTCGTGGCCGGCGCCACCGAAGCCGAAGCGTCACTCGCCGACCTGGCCGAGCAAGGCCGACAGACAACGGGCTATCGCCGCATGATCGAGGCCCAGACGAACGATGCCAATCGCATCACCGACGCCGGAGACGAGTCGTGAGCGCATCACGCCGCAAGGGAACCGCGTTCGAGTCCCTCGTGGTCGCCTATCTGCGTGCAACGGCTTCGAGTACGCCAGCGCCGCGCCCTGGCCGGATCGTCAGACCGCGGTGACGTCCGCCGGCATCCCCGGCGTGATGATCGAGTGCAAGGCGGAGAAGAGCATCGACCTGGCGGGCTACATGGCCGAAGTCGCTGAGGAGAAGGCCCACGCGGACGCCCAGATCGGCGTCGCAGTCGTCAAGCGTCGCAACAAGGGTGTGGATCAGGCCTACGTGGTCATGCCCCTGAGCCAGTTCGCGGAACTACTGCGAGACGAGGAGACCCAATGAGCCCAGACGACTACGTCACGCTGCCCGAATACCAGTGTCGGGGAAAGATCGGCTTCAACACCAAGGCCCGGGCCAAGCTGATCGCCAAACGCACCATGACCCGAAGCGGCGGCGGGGTCATCAGCGCCTACCTCTGCGTCCATTGCGGCTTCTTCCATGTCGGCCATGCCCCCCGCAGAAAGGCTTCCTGATGCCCCGTCGTACGTCCCTGGTCAAGGCAAGGCCACCGAGAGCCCGCCGCGGCTCGTCGTCGGGCGGCAAGCAACGCGGCTCACCGCGAGAGATGAAGCGGCAGCACGCCACGCCACGGACCGTCAGACGCTCGCCCGCCAGGGCGGAGGAAGCCGAGTGACCGCCAACGCCGAAGCTCTGGCTCTGTTGGGTGCCCTGGTGCTCGAGGATGGCCACCTGTGGGGCGACGTCGCCCAACCCTGGCAGTGGGCGCTCGCCGAATGGCTGCTCGACCCCGACCCTGGCGCGCCCTCTTCGAGGTGGGAGAGCCGTCCTCGTGGAGGATCGAAGACCACCGATGTCAGTGGCATCGCCATGGTGTCGATGCTCACGGTCATGGGCGCCGGATCGCGCGCCTATGCGATCGCCGTCGACCGCGACCAAGGCCGCTTGATCGTGGACGCTGCCGCCGGTTTTGTGGCACGGACTCCAGCCCTCTCGAGCGCCGTCACGGTGAATAACTTCACGATCTCCACCGGATCGGGGAGTGTGCTCGAGGTCCTGGCCGCCGACGCCGCATCGTCGTGGGGACTCAAGCCGGCCCTGATCGTGGCCGACGAGTTCTGCCAATGGCCGAACACGAACAACGCCAAGCAGCTCTGGCAAGCGGCCCACTCGTCCATGGGCAAGGTGGCCGGGGCCAGGCTGGTCTGCGCCTCGACCTCAGGTGATCCTGGTCACTGGAGCCACCGGATTCTACGAAGCCGCTCTCGCGTCACCTTCGTGGACCGTCCAGGAGACGCCAGGACCGCTTCCGTGGGCGTCGGCGGCATTCCTCGCCGAACAACGCGCCATGCTGCCTGAGAGCGTCTACCGGCGGCTGCACCTCAACGAGTGGGCTGCGCCAGAGGACCGCCTGACGAACATCGACGACGTCCAGGCCTGCGTCACACTGACTGGCCCACTCGAGTGGTCACCGGGCAGAAACATGTCATCGGAGTCGACCTCGGGATCACGAATGACCGCACCGTGGCCGCCGTCATGCACGCTGAACGCCTGCCCTCCGAAGACGGGCACGAGGTGGTCCAGCGCGTCCTCCTCGACCGCATGGAGGTCTGGACGCCGACCCGTGGCCATCCGGTCGACCTGACCGCAGTGGAGGAGTGGATCGAGCTGGCCGCCCGCCAGTACCGAGCGCACGTCGTGGTGGACCCGTACCAAGCCGTGGCCATGACCCAGCGCATCCGCTCCAAGGGCGTCACGATCGATGAGTTCACCTTCTCGCAGGCCTCCGTCGGCCGCTTGGCCATGGCGCTGCACACAACCATCCGAGACCACCGCTTAGCCATTCCCGACGACCCCGAACTGATCGACGAGCTCGTCAACGTGCGCCTACGTGAGACGAGCCCGAACGTTTACCGCCTCGACCACGACCCCGACCGACACGATGACCGGGCCATCGCTCTGGCGCTCGCCATCCTGTCCCTCACCACGACGCCCGCTCCCGGCGGCATGGTCATGTACTCCGACGAAGAGTGGGCTCGGATCAAGCTCATCCAAGCCCGCACCCTGGGCACCATTCCCAAGGTGCGCCCGTTCGTCGGCGGCACGAGCTTTGTGGGCGACAGCGCCCTCGGCATGGGCCCTGATCAGTCGGACAACGGTAAGACCGCCGTGAGCCCGTTTGCGTGAGTACCTGTTCCCATACCAGGGGCCGGCGTTTTCATCTCGGCGCCCGTCGCTGAGCGGCTGCGTCATGGGCTCCTGCGCGATCTGGAAGCGGCCCGGCGCAACGGCGAGTCGGTTCACCCCGACGTGGAAGAGACGGTCCGGCTGATCGATGAGGTCGGCGCGCGCGTGGGCAAACAGAAACCTTCCGGGTCTTCCGCAGAACCTTCCGAAGCGTGACACACAATCTTCCGAGGTTGTGGAGTGGATCTCAGTGACCCAGGCCGCCGCCATCTTGGACTGCTCGACCCGCAACGTTCGCGATCTTCTTGATCGCGAATCGCTCCACGGCGAGAAGCTCGGCGGCTTGTGGAGAGTTTGCGCAGCTTCGGTCGACAGCACGAAAGGAAGGCACGAAATGCCCACACTGACCGAGGCAGAAGCCGCCCTCGAGGCCGCCCACCGGCGGCTCAGCCTCGCAAGCCTGGCGCTGCAGGAAGCTCGGGCCAAGGCCAACACTGTCCGCCAGCAGCCCGACAGGGTGACGCCCGCCGACATCGCAACGGCCGATGACGCCGTGACCCACGCCGAGCTGATCCTCGACGCCGCCAACGCTGCCGTACCGCCCCTGAGCGCGGCCGTGCAAGCTGCCCGGGCGGACGAGCTGTGCGACGAGATCGTCGGACAGCTGGCCGCGCTCGGTAGTGACGTCCGACAAGCTCTCGACGCCTTGGCCAGCACGCTCGCCCCGCTCACGTCGGCTGTGTTGGCTTACGACAAGTTCACCGAGGCAAGCGTGATCCAGCTGGGACGAGTGGGCACGGTCAGCCCGAGAGTCAAGATCGGCCGCCACACAACCCCGCAGGTCGACCGGCTCCAGGTCGCCAGCTGTCGTGGCGCCGGCCAGGTGGCCCGGCTCCTCAAGCCAGTCATGGAACGCGTCGGCGCCCCCCGCCAAGTCATCGAGAACCTGGCGCTGCTCGCTGCCGGCGCCCCGAACCTCCCAGGGACCGAATCGTGAGAGTCGTCACCGGACCAATCACGGGACCCACCAGCGACGAGCTCCAGGCGATCGCTCGGTCACTGAAGACCAACCGCTCTCGCAACCACGTACGGGAGTTGGCGGCGCAGTACGACGTCGAAGAGGAGTACGTCGAGCTGGTCGCCGAAGCCGTTGCCGGCGGAACGTTCCGTTTCGAATCCACCCCCGCCAACCTCATCCTCGAGTCCGCCTCAACCAAAGGAGCATACCCCAAATGGCATGCCACCGACACAGCGAGTCGCAAGCAGTCGCACGAATCTTGAAGGACCACGGCAACAGCCCTCGAGGCCGATACGCCTGGTCGCACGAACGCTCGGCATCGATGAAGCCACGGTCGACGCGGAGCCTTCACGAGTCGACCGGCGCGCCAGCGAAGACGGTGACCGAGTCGGGCGGTGATGCCAGTGGCATCGGCCCTTCCCGCCACGAGCAGTTCATCCGAGAGAGCGCGGAAGACCTTGTCGACCGCGTAAATCGGGCCGAAGCAGGATCTGTACAAAGGCCAGCCTCGCAGGACCTCGCCGCGGTGGCGTTCGCCACGCTTCGGCTGATCATGTCTCCGATCTGGAGCGCAACGATGGTCCCTTCGGTCGGTTCTCTGTCGTCAGCCGCGCTCCATCCGCCGGTCTCGCCTTTTCCCCTTCCTTGGAGGCGAGCCGGCACCGTCGGACGGCCCGGGGGTCTACCTCCTTCTGACCCGGGCCGTCCGACACCCCTCCAGGCGTGAGAATTCAGATGTCAAGGAACATCGACGATCTAGCGGGGGCGTAGCCTCACCACCGTGCCAAAGGCCATCCCGATCCGAGAAGGTGAGGACGCTCCACCGCCAGAGGCGATCGTTGTCCGTTGCGGGTTGATGCACCCCGCAGACCTCGGCCAGCAAGCCGTCGAGTTCCAGCGGGTCTATGGGCGCCTCGGCGTCACTGTCTGGGTCTCCACGAAAGCACTGGAGCTGATCCTTCCAGGAGTCCCTTTGGCTCCTCAGTATCCGTGGATCTCAGTAGCTAGTGTGGGTGACCTGGGGGCTTTCGAACTCCTGCCGACGTTCGACGCCCCACACTTCACGGTCTTTCTGTCCTCAGTTATGGCCTCTGAGCTGGAATTTCTCCGTTCGCTGTTCAGGAAGATAAGAAATCCGATCTATGTCCCACCCGGTTAACCCCTCGGGCTATAACCCCGGTAACATGCCTCAGGCACCTTCGTCGAGGGGACGGTGTGTTATGGATACCCGTGACATCTGGGTCGACTTCAATGAGGTAGCTCCCGATTTTAAGGTCTACTCACGCACCGAGTACTTGACTGAGGGGCACTACGCCAATGTTGGCAACCTCGTCGTGGCCGGAGATTACGAAGGTAATCGGTGTCAGGCCAGGGTGCTCAGCGTACAAGGTGATGTCGTTGAACTGCAGCTGGATCGAGACACCTTCCACCCGGCCCCGTACGACGACGAGGCGCTCCAGAGCGCCTAAGCCCTACTCCTGTGGCTGAATCAGCCAAATCTTGTTATTCGGGGCGCCCCGCCAGGTAGTGAGAGTCCACCGTCAGCGGGCGTCTGCCGAAGCATCTTGTAGACGGCCTGCGGTTGAACACCGAGCATCGTTGCAATCTCGGCTACTGAGTGCCGCTTGCGCAGCTCGAATGCTGATTGCGTTCGGACCAGGGCCAGGTCGCTGACCATCATCAGGTGGTCATCCATGACGGCCTTGGCCGTCTTGATCCGCTCGACCGGATCAGCGATGCTTCGCACCTGGTCAAGACTGAGGGTGTTGTCACGGGCCATGCCCTGAAGTTACCGGCTAGGCGGTAACGCTGTCAACCCTAGGCGGTAATCAGGGCCGCCTGAGGCGGGTCGCGCTCCGGGCGCTGGGATCCGGGCCGCCGTAGGGGCGTCCACGACCACCGCCGCCTGGTAGCCGAACTGCTCGCCTTCGACGCACGTGCACCGGAGACCGTGATCCTGGTCGTGCCACCTCGCCATCGCCTCGACTGCCACCTGCACCGCGATGTCCCTGGTCATGGGCGGGAGCCTAACGAAGGCAGCCTCCCCCAGGTCCGCAAAGTAGATGCCCATGGCCCAACCCCCATTCAAGAGCACCTTGGGGGTTTCCGACCAAGCCTCCTCGGCTCACCGTTGAACCTACGACTTTTTGCCTCTCTGCGCTTGGGTGACGCGGCGCCACGAAGATCGGGCCGAAGCGCACGCCGTCGTCCCCACACCCCCGTTGGTCCACCATGTCGTCACAACCCGGCGTTACGGTCCCCGCATGGCTGAGGACGAAGACCTGGCGCGACTGCGATGGATCGTGGATGCGGACTGCAACGCCCTGAGGGCCGAAACGGAACGTCTGCGACAACTACACGGACCGGTAGCGCCGTCCCACCGCAAGCGGGCCGTCCAGGCCGGCCGGGTCTCGACGTCCCTTTGGGGCACTGCCTGACCCCAAGCGAGGGCGCCCTCGCGCGACTTGCACCGCGGGGAGGTTGGAGGACATCCAGCGGGTGTGAGGGCGCCGACTCGTCCACATCCACCAGCGGTAGTCGTGCGGCCCGGGGCCATACCTGTCTCGAAATGCGTTGTGGTGGCGCCCCGGGCCGCACGACGGAGTCTGCCAGATTCACCCCCCGACGCCTGATGGCGGTCGCGGAGCACGCCGTTCTCTCAAATACGACGCATGCGTCTATTTGAGACCGGCGCGACGAAGCCGCCCCGAAGGGCGGCCCTCAAGTCGCATCATCCCGCGGAGGTGAGTCCTACGTGGAGCGGCTACTCGCCAGGATGGCCTGCCTCACCGTGGGGTTGCCCTCAGGGTCGTCGACCGCTTTGGTCTTCACCTGCAACGCCGTCACCGCCTCGCCGGCCGCCTTGCGGTCAAAGGCCGCGTAGATCGCGGTGATCTCGGGACTCGAGTGGCCGAGCATCTCTTGGACGAGGCGAATGTCCTGCGTGGAGCGGTACAGCTCGCTGGCGAACCAGTGCCGAAGCTGGTGAGCGCTGGCGCCGACCGCCGCATCCCGAAGGAAGTCGTTAAACACCCGGCTGAGCTGGTGTGGCGTGTACTTCCCGCCCCTCGGCCGAATGAACAACCACCCTGCTCGCGGCATCGGGAGCGCCCAGAGGGCCGACAGCACATCGGGGTGAAGCGGCAACATCCTCTCGTTGCCACCCTTGGCGTGCACCACCCGCAACAGGCCCTCCTCCTCGATGATGTCCTCCCGTTGGAGGCCCGCTATCTCCTGGCATCGAAGGCCCTGCAAGGCCGCCAGGAGCATCCACGAGCGCATCATGGGATTGGCCAACCGCAGGGCCAGCTCGAGCTTCTTGGTGTCCGCAGGCCGTGGAGAGGGCGCGCCGCATCTTCGGACGCTGAATCTTGGACGTCGGGTCGACGTCGGTCATCTCCTCCTCGATGGCCCATTGGAAGAGGCTATGGAAGGTGGCCAGATAGTTGTACCTGGTCTTCGGGCCGATGCGCCTGGTATCCAAGAACTTCTCGACATCCTGGCGGCTGATCGTGAGCACCGGCTGCCTGGCAAGCCACCAGAACAGGGCCTCCAACCGTTTGGTGGTAGCGACGATCGTCCCTTTGGAGAGTCCGCGCCGCTCCTGGGACCGGACGAACTGCCTGAGCACCTCCCGGTTCCCCGAGAGGTCAACCAGGGCCGATTCCTTCTCGCTCCAGCGCTTCACCCCGTGACTGACTGGCAGGTCGTGGGTCATGACTGCACCGTCACGTCGCGGTCGATGCCGTCCGCCACGTTGGTGACTGCGCCCCAAGCGTCCCACAGCGCGGTCAGAGCCACGGTGTCGCTCACCAGGTCGGTGACCCCGTCCTCCCACGTTGCACTCTTCATCTCGAGCGCTTCGAGACGTTGGTCGACAACGGTGCGGAATACGGCCGATCGCTCTGCTGCCTCGACGAGCATGGGGACCATCGGCTCCAGCTCATCCACGAGGGCCTGTCCGCGGGTACGGAGCCCCTCGTCGGTCAGTAACGCGGCGAGCGCCGCTGCCTGACTGCGTGCTGCTGCTATTTGAAGAGTATTTCTGTCGGTCATGGCACTCGTTATGCGCCAAATATGGACCACTGTCAAGAGCTATTACCCGGATGACAAGCTGTTTCAGCGAGTACACCAGGCCAATGACCGACATAAATTCTGTCAACTGACAGAGAATGTGTCACTCATTAATTGCTCACATACTGACAAAATGGTGAAGTACCGACGAATTGCTCAACTGCTGACAAATGAGTGGACCCCTGGGACCGGGCGAGAGAGATCGTGGAGAATGCCTGATGGCCCCGTCGTAAGTCACTTCGTTCGCAGCTCTACAGGGGGGGCGGCCAATGACCTTGGGCAACGTCCAGGCGGCCGAGAAGGGCCCCGTGAGCTACGGCAAGCGGGTGGCTCGGAGGAAGGTCTACCGGTCGACAAACCGAACGCTGGGGAAGGTCCTGCGGGGGTTCGGGCTGTAGGAGCTAGTTGGTCAGCGCTTCGCTGGCCCAGGCCACGACGTCAGCCGGAGTCACTTCATTCTCGCGGTAGGCGAGCCACACCATCACCTCTTCGGGGGCCAGCTCCAATGCGATCGGGCTGCCCGAAACCTCCACCCGCTCAGAAGGCGACACCATCCCCACCCCCCAGTTGTCCCACGACGCCCTAGCGACGGTGAGCCAAGTAAAGCCCCCGCCGAAGGCTATCCACCCAGGCTGGGACAAAGCTGAGAAGGCGCGGCCTACGACAGCGTAGGGAGCCGACGCCCAAGTCCAACTCACAGGGGGGGAACCCTATTCGACGATCCGGGCGTCGGCCCACCAGTGACAGTAGCAACCTCACGTGCACGTCAATTTCGACCAGGTTGGACATGCACCAAATCGCGACACCCTCGTCGTACCCTTGGCGCCGGTGCCCGATCCCGCCTCAGCGCTCATGGCGTGGCTGATGGCTCCTGCTGTGCCCGACCTGCCCAGCCTCGAGGATTTCACCCGCCGCCCAACATGGATGGCCCGGGCAGCCTGTCGCGGCGAACCGGTGGGGACGTTCTTCCCCGAGCGCGGCGGAAGCTTGGACCGGGCCCGGGAGCTGTGCGCGGGGTGCTCCGTCCGGCCTGAGTGCCTCAGCTACGCCCTCGAGGAGCCCGAGTTGCTCATGGGTGTGTGGGGAGGCGTGACCCAGCGTGGGCGACGGGCGATGCGCAAACTGACGGGTTAACCCGGCGAGACGATGGGGGGAGTGAATGGATGCGGCCACCACTGGACTGGTTGCTGGCCTTGGCAGTGCTGCCATCGTCGGGGCTGTCAGCGTCGCCATCAATTCCTCCACGATCCGCAACGAGCGCCAGCAGGCGCACCGAGAACGGCTCCTCGACCGTCGCATGGACGTCTACCGCGACGTGGCGATTTTCTCTACCCGGATCAACGGCTTCCTGAAGCGAACCGCTCGCGAGACCCGTGGGAAGGATGCCCAAGGCAGCCGCGGCCCCGACATTCCCGACGACAACGAATGGAGCGCGCTCACCGGCACGCTGCTTGCATTCGGGTCAGGGGCCGTCGAGGAGAAGTTTCAGACCCTTCACAGTCGCCTTGGTGCCCTCGGTCCGCACGTCTTCGATAGATCGAGTCCTTCGGGATTCCGGGCGGTCTCCGACGACCAGTGGCCGGAGGTCAAAGCCAAACTCGATCACACGTCGGGGGCTTGCTCGGAGCTGGTCGCGGCAATCCATGACGAGATGACCATCGTCCAAACGCGCAAATGGCGTCGGCCGCAGCGGGTCCGCCGCCGCGCCGCGAGAAGCCGTCACGCCGGCTCAAGGGAGAGGTGACGGCATGGCATCGGCGGTGACCTCGAACTAGCGTCCCGCCTCGTGACTAGCCGCCGGACCGACTGGCGTCCTCAGACTCCCCAAGAGGCTCAGCAATGTCTCGACGAAGGCACCGACGATGAGGAGCTGGCTGAGTACTGCCGATGGATGGTCGACCGGGCCGGGACGGGCGCACGGCGGGAGGGAATTCAAAGTGGGACCAGACCGTCTCCCTTCGTGCCGCCACCCGCGACCTCCGAGGAACCCGAGCAGTCCACCGATTGATGCCGTGACACAGATGTGACACGGGAGGGTGTCAAACGGTGCAAACTGACGTGGACTCATGAGAAGCCGAAATACCAGCTCAGAGACAGATTCCGGCCATAGGCGCAGGTCAGCGCCGCCTGCGCTTATGTTCCAGCCCAACTGGCCGAGCGACGGCGGCCCTGCCGTGACGCCCGCCCAGGCTCTCGACTCGGGCGCCGCCGACCCCGAGGGCAGCGCCACGCCGCCGTGACCGTGGCGCGCTACCGAACCACCACCACCGTGGCAGCACCCCCGAGCCCATCGTGAAGGTGGGCGCGACATGAGAGTCGCCATGGTCTGCCCCTACAGCCTGTCGATCCCCGGGGGCGTCCAAGGTCAAGCCGTCGGCCTCGCCCGGCAACTGCGGGCACGTGGCCACGACGTGACGCTGGTGGCGCCCGACGACGACCAGCCGCTCGGCGAGTCGGCGGGCACGCTGGTCGTGGGGCGATCCGTCGGAGTGCGATCCAACGGCTCGGTGGCGCCCCTCGCCCTGTCGCCCCGGGCGGCGCTCCGGGCCACACGCGGGTTGGCCGCCGGCCGCTTCGATGTCGTCCACCTCCACGAGCCGCTGGCCCCGGCCATCGGGTACGGGGCCTTACTGGCCTCGCGTTCCCCCTTGGTCGGGACGTTCCACCGAGCCGGCGGCAGTGGCGCCTACCGTGCCTTGGGGCCGATCGCTCGGTGGGCCGCCCGCCGCCTTGGTGCCCGGGTGGCGGTATCCGACGAGGCCCGCGACACGGCCCGCGAGGCGCTCGGTGGGAGCTTCGAGGTGCTCTTCAACGGGGTGGAGCTCGAGCGGTTCTCCTCGGCGACGCCCACCCCCACCCAGGGTCCGACCGTCCTGTTCCTCGGCCGCCACGAGCCACGCAAGGGCCTCGACGTGCTGCTGGCAGCGTTCGAGCAGCTCGAGGAGCCGGCCACGCTGTGGGTCGCCGGTGACGGCCCGCGCACCGAGGCGCTGCGCCGGCGCCACCCGGCCTCCGCTCGCCTCGAGTGGCTCGGTCGGCTCGACGACGGCGCGGTGGCCGCCCGCCTGGCTGGCGCCCACGTCCTGTGCGCACCGTCGCTGAACGGGGAGTCCTTCGGGATGGTCCTCGTCGAGGCCCTAGCTGCCCGCACCGCGGTGGTGGCTTCCGACCTCGCCGGGTACCGCACGGCGTCAGCCGGCTGCGCCACCCTGGTCCCGCCCGGGGACGTCGTCGCCCTACGCAACGCGTTGGGCCAAGCGCTGACCGACGCCCGCCACGCCATCCGAAGCGCCTCGCCCGAGGCGCTCGAGGCCGGTACCCGGCGGGCGGTGGCGGTGTCGATGGGCCGCCTGGCTACGTGCTACCTCGACATCTACCGAGGCCTGCTCGAGCACCCGACCAGCCTCAGCGACCAGTAACCTCGGCGCATGGCCGATCAGGCGCGACCGCCCAACGGCGAGGGTTCCGGCCCGGGTCCTTCCAACCCCTCGCGCCCCGACGCCGCACCCGCCTCAGGCGCCCCGCCCGCCGGTGGCGGGAGATCGCGCTCGAGGAACCGCAACCGCAACCGCAACCGGGCCAAGGCTCCAGGCAACGCGCGAAACGACCCGGCGGCACCGGAGACCTCAGCGAGCGCCACACCGCGATCGACCACCGCCCGGCAAGGCAACGGGTCCGCCTCGGGCCGACCGGGCCCCAACCCCTCGCGCGGCGGGGCGCGACATCGCCAGTCCTCGCCCCGCCATCGCGGGCCGCAGTCGACGGGCGATCGCACGAGCGGCTCGGCCGGCGTCCGACAGCCAGCCGCCCGCGCGGCGACGACCGGCGCGGCGTTAGGGGCCACTGAGGCCCCGAGCCACGGCGGACACCTCGGGCACGGCCAACATGCCAGCACCGAGGCCCACGAGCTGCGGGTCCGTGCCAACACCCGACGGGCGGTCGTGGTGGCCGCTCTCGGCGCGGGGCTGCCCGCGCTCGTGCTCGGCCTGGTGTTCGAACTGGTGCTCGGCCTGGTGGTCGGAGTCGTGGTCTTCGTGGTGCTGGCGCTCCTCGGCACCGCGGTGCTGTTGCGCCGCTCCGCTGCCATCGCGCTCGGGGTGCTCGGTGCGGCGCCGTGCGATCCGCTCGTGCACGCCCGCCTCTACAACCTCACCGAGGGATTGTGCGCCACCTTTGGCCTGCGCGTACCCGAGCTGTGGATTGTCGACGACCCCATCCCCAACGCCTGCGCACTGGGTCGTGGGCGCGACGACGCCGTCCTCGTGTTCACCTCGGGCGTGCTGCACCGGCTCGATCTGATCGAGCTCGAGGGGCTCGTCGCCCACGAGCTGGCGCACATGAAGCGGCACGAGGCGGCGATCGCCGCGGTGGCGGTCGCCGTGTTGTGGCCCCTGGCCCGACTCACCGGCCGCGACGCCTGGCTTCACGCGCTGGTCGGCCAAGGGCGGGAGTACGAGGCAGACCAGTTGGCCGCGGCCACGATCCGCTACCCCGTCGGGCTGCACGACGCGCTAGTCGTCATGGCCGGCGGCCCCGAACCGGGACCGACCTCGGTGTTCGCTCCCCGACGCCTGGCGGTCTCCCGCTGGATCTGGGCGGACCCCGAACCGGGAGCGGCACCCGACGCCCGGGCCGAGCTGGGCGGCACCCTCGACGCCGTGGGCGTCCGAGCCGCGGCCCTCGCGCAATGGTGAGCACCGGGGCGCTCGGGCGACACCGGTAGCATGGAGTGATGACCAGCGACGAATCCAGGCACGATGCGGCCCGGACCGGCACGTTCACCGTCAAGCGCGGCCTGGCCGACATGCTCCGCGGCGGCGTCATCATGGACGTCGTCGACGCCGCTCAGGCCAAGGTGGCCGAGGACGCCGGGGCCGTGGCGGTCATGGCCCTCGAGCGGGTACCCGCCGACATCCGCCGGGACGGGGGCGTCGCCCGGATGAGCGACCCGGCGCTGATCGAGGCCATCCAGCAAGCGGTGACCATCCCGGTGATGGCCAAGGCCAGGATCGGTCACTTCGCCGAGGCGCAGGTGCTCGCCGCGCTGGGCGTCGACTACATCGACGAGAGCGAGGTCCTCACCCCCGCCGACGCCGATCACCACATCGACAAGTGGGGCTTCACGGTCCCCTTCGTCTGCGGTGCGACCAACCTGGGTGAAGCCCTCCGTCGCATCTCGGAGGGCGCGGCCATGATCCGCTCCAAGGGCGAGGCCGGCACGGGCAACATCGTCGAGGCCACCCGACACCTACGCTCGATCCTCGGCGACCTGAAGAAGGTCACGCAGGCCGACGCCGCCGAGCGGTACGCCTGGGCCAAGCAGCTGGCGGCACCCATCGGCCTGGTGGAGGAGATCGCGATCACCGGTCAGCTGCCGGTGCCCCTCTTTTGCGCCGGGGGGATCGCCACGCCGGCCGACGCCTCGCTCGTCATGCAGCTCGGGGCCGAGGCGGTCTTCGTGGGGTCGGGCATCTTCAAGAGCAGTCAGCCCGCCCTGATGGCCCGAGCCATCGTCGAGGCGACCACACATTTCGACGACCCCCAGCACGTCGCGAAGGTGAGCCGGGGGCTGGGAGAGGCCATGCGCGGCGAAGAGATCGCCACCCTCACCGAGCGGCTCGCCGACCGCGGTTGGTGACGGTCGTCGCGGCCACACGATGAGGATCGGCGTCCTGGCGCTCCAAGGTGACGTGCGCGAGCACGTCGGCGCGCTGAGTGAGCTGGGCCAAGCGCCTGTCCTCGTCCGTCGACCGGCGGAGCTCGAGGGACTGGCTGGCATCGTGCTCCCCGGAGGTGAGTCCACGACGCTCGGGTTGCTGCTCGACTCCTCGGGCCTCTTCGAGCCGCTGCGCCAGGCCTTGGTCGCCGGCCTGCCGTGCTTCGGCACCTGCGCCGGGCTGGTCCTCTTGGCTCGCCACGTGCTCGACGGCCGTCCGGACCAGCGCACGTTCGGCGTCTTGGACTGCACCGTGCGGCGCAACGGCTACGGGCGCCAGCAGGACTCTTTCGAGACCGTCCTCGTCGCGCCCCGAGCACTCGGCCCGGGCGACGGACCCTTGCCCGCGGTGTTCATCCGAGCGCCGTTGGTCCTCGACACGGGACCCGCGGTCGAGGTGCTGGCGACGCTCCGGCGCCAGGCCGACGGGCCGGCCTCGCCGGTGATCTGCCGGCAGGGGAACCTCCTCGTGAGCGCCTACCATCCCGAGCTAACCGGGGACCGACGGCTCCACGAGTTCTTCGTGGCGATCTGCGACGCCTGGAGCTGTGGGTCGCTCCACGACGCAGCTCCCCCCGAATCGGGCGGCGCCATCCCCTCGGTAGCATCGACCTTCGCGCCCGAGCGGCGCGGGTAGGAAGGAAGAGCCATGTCGGGTCACTCCAAGTGGGCAACCACCAAGTACCGCAAAGGCGCGCAGGACAAAGCACGGGCCAAGGTCTTCGCCAAGCTCATCCGCCAGGTGGAGGTCGCCGCTCGTGAAGGCGGCAGCGATCAGACGGCGAACGCCACGCTTCGGGCCATGTACCAAAAGGCCCGCGACGCCTCGGTGCCCCTCGACACCATCGAGCGAGCGATCAAGCGGGGGAGTGGGGAGCTCGAGGGCGTCCGGTACGAGGCAGTGAACTACGAGGGCTACGCCCCCGGTGGCGTGGCCGTGATCGTCGAGACACTCACCGACAACCGGAATCGCACCGGATCCGAGGTGCGCAACCTCTTCACGCGCAGCGGCGGCTCCATGGCCGAGCCAGGGGCGGTCAGCTGGCAGTTCGAGCGCAAGGGCGTCCTCTCGTTGCCCCGCGAGCTCGACGAGGACCGGATCATGGAGGTGGCGGTCGAGGCTGGGGCTGAGGATCTGTCGAGCGCGGGCGACCAGTGGGTGCTCACCTGCGCGCCCGGCGACCTCCACGCCGTCCAGAGCGCGCTCGAGGACGCGGGGCTACGTCCCGACTCGGCGGAGCTGGCGCTCGAGCCCACCACGACGGTGCCGATCTCCGAGGAGTCCGACGCGCGGCGCATTCTGCGCCTGTTGGAGTCCATCGACGACCACGACGATGTGCAGTCGGTGCACGCCAACTACGACATTCCCGACGACATCCTGGCCGCCTTCGAGGGCTGAGCGAACCGGGGAGGTCGTTGGCTCGCCCGCTAGGCACGGCCCGGCACCGTTCGGGTGCGTCGGTCGCTACCGGCCGCCCGGTGAGCGGGGCACGTCTCGGAAGGCGACGTCCTTGTCCATCGTGCGCTCGCGGGGCATCCCGAGCACGCGCTCGCTGATCACGTTGCGCGACATCTCGGTGGTGCCGCCACCGATCACCGCCGCCTGCCGGGTCAGAAACCCGATGCCGTAGGACTTGGACCACT
Source organism: uncultured Acidimicrobiaceae bacterium (assembly GCA_963794215.1). GTDB lineage: Bacteria > Actinomycetota > Acidimicrobiia > Acidimicrobiales > RAAP-2 > DATKRB01. The sequence continues at coordinate 219,460 of CAWCCQ010000003.1, forward strand.
CGTCGTCGTCGTCCCAAGCGACCCCGGCCGACCCGGCCAGCTCGAACTCGATGGTCGAGGTTCGTGTCCGGGTGTCCCCACCCATCACCCGGGTGAGGGCCGCCGCCTGGTCGGTGATCTTGCCGGTGGCGATGGCCTTGGACACCCGCGACGAGAGGGCCCGGGTGGCGAGCGAGAGGGTATGGGCCTCGCCGATCAGGTCACGGGCCCGGGGGTCCTCCAAGCGCCCCGCCGCCCGGGCGATGCCGATCAAGGGGTGTGACCCGCCCGAGGGGCTGCCCTCGCCGCCGATGGCGGGGCGGATGGTGAGCGGGGACATCGAGAAGCTCTTCTCGTAGAACATCCAGCGGATGCCGACGGTCCAGCCGTCGTCGACCTGCCCGATGCGATCGGCGTCGGGGATGCGCACGTCGGTGATGAACTCCTGGCAGAACTCCTTGGAGCCGTTCAGCATCTCGATGCGGTGCACCTCGATGCCCGGCTGGTGGATCTTGACCATAAAGACGCTCAGGCCCCGGTGCTTGGGGACGTCCCAGTTGGTCCGGGCCAGGCACAGGCCCCAGTCCGACCACCACGCACCGGTCGTCCAGATCTTCGAGCCGTTCAGCACCCACTCGTCGCCGTCGCGCACGGCGGTGGTCTGGGCGCCGGCCACGTCCGAGCCCCCCGAGGGCTCCGAGAGGAACTGCATCCAGATCTCCTCGCCCTTCAAGATGGCGGGGATGTGGCGCTGCTTCTGCTCCTCGGTGCCGAACTCCAAGATGACCGCGCCACAGGGGGTGAAGGTGGGCACCTGGGTGCGCACCGGGTAGTCGTAGCCCACGATCTCTTCGTTGAAGACCTCGGCGTGGGCCGGGGTGAGGCCCTGGCCCCCGTAGGCCTTGGGGAAGCAGATGCCCGCCAGGCCCCCGTCGAAGAGCTTGCGCTGGAGCGCACGGGTGTGGGCCACGTCGGCCAGCTCCTCCTCGTCGGTCATCGTGCCCCGCATGCCCATGGCGTCGTGGCTCGGGCGCCGGGGCATGTTCTCGGCCAGCCAGCTCCGGGCCCGCTGGCGGAACTCCTCGACGCTCTCGATCGCCTCGGCGCTCATCGGTGGCCCTCCCTTTGCTCGAGAATGGTGGTGAGACGGTTTCGGTGGTCGGCGACGGTGCCATAGAGGTGGGAGCCGAGGACGACCCGCCGCAGGTACAGGTGCAGGTCGTGATCGAAGGTGACCCCGATGCCCCCGTGCATCTGGATGCACTCGTGCACCAGCTCGGGTCCCTGCGAGCTCACGTAGGACTTGGCCCCGCTCACGCTCTCCTCAGCATGGTGGCTCTCGTCCTGCACCGCTCGCGCGGCCTCGTCGGAAAGGGCGTGGCTGGCTTCCAGCCAGATCTTCATGTCGGCGAACCGGTGCTTGAGCGCCTGGTAGGAGGCGAGGGGGCGACCAAAGGAGTAGCGGTTGAAGGCCCACTCGATCGTGATCTCGAGTGCCTTGTCCATGGCGCCGACCATCTCGGACAGCTCGAGCACGATCGCCGTCTCGAGCTCACGCTCGACGTCGGCCGCGGCTCGGCCGGCGTCGCCCAACACCGCCGAGGCCGGGACCTCGACGCTGTCGAACGTCACCGACGAGAAGCGCCGAGACAGGTCCACCCCGCCCATCGGCGCCACCGTGAGGCCAGGCGCGTCGAGGGGCACGAGCAGCTGGACCAGACCATCGGGGGTCCGAGCCACCACCAGCAGCACCGCGGATTGGTCGCCCGACTCCACCGGCTGCTTGGTGCCCGACAGGACGAAACGGTCACCCTTGGGCGTGGCCTCTACGGTCACGTCGCCCAGGCGATCATGGGGTCGGGGCTCGGCGTAGCACCACGAGGCCAGCCCTTCGCCGCTCAGGATCCCCGGCAACCACTGCTCCTTTTGGGCAGCGGTTCCGAGTCGCGACAGTGCACCAGCGACCACGTTGTTGACCACGAGGGGGCCCGGCGCGGCATGGCGACCGAACTCGAACCCGACGAGGGTGAGATCGGCCACCCCGCGCCCGCTGATGCTGCCTCCGCCGTCGTCCTCGCTCACGAGCAGTGAGGTCCACCCGAGCTCGGCACCCTGGCGCCAGTAGTCACGCTCGAAGCCCACCGGATCGTGGCGCTTGGCCCGAAGCTCGGTCACCGGCGCCTTGTCCTCGAGGAACTTCCTCGTCGTCTCGGCGAAGAACTCCTGATCCGACGTCAGCTCGAGCTCCATGACAGCGTCCCTCCCTCGTCGTTTCGCCGCCGCACGGCCACGTCACGTTCGGACGTCACCACCACGAACCGCGCTGTGAACCACGAGGACGCGATGGCCGGCAGATACCTCGGTCACATCTGGCGGTCATGATAGATCGTCGTCGGCGAGCTCGTCGGTTCCCGATCCGGTCGAGGGAAGGGCGATTGGGCGGCGACGATCCCCGATCGCGGCGGGCCGGCCGGCTACATTCGAACGCGTGTTCGTGCTCGGGATCGACCCCGGACTCTCTCGGTGTGGCTACGGACTGGTGCGGCGTTCCTCGGGCCGCGACGGCGCGCTGGTCGCGGTGGCGGCCGGGGTGATCGAGACCGATCCCCACGCCCCACTCCCGTCAGCGACTGTGGATCGTCTTCAGCGAGCTGCGGTCCCTCATCGCCGAGTACCGTCCCGACGCCATGGCCGTCGAGCGGGTTTTCTTTCAGGTCAACGCCAAGACGGCGATGTCGGTCGGGCAGGCCAACGGGCTGGCGCTCGCCGCGGCCGCCGAAGCGGGCTGCCCGGTGGTCGAGTACACGGCCAACGAGGTAAAGCAGGCCCTCGTCGGCTACGGCAGCGCCACCAAGGACCAGGTGCAGCGCATGGTGGCCAGCGTCCTCAAGCTGCCGGCCCCGCCCCGACCACCCGACGTCGGCCGATGCGCTCGCCCTGGCGACGTGCCATCTGACGACGATGCCGTTGCACGCGGCCCTGGCCGCGGCGGGAGGTCAGCCATGACAAGAGGTGCGCCATGATCGGGACGCTCCGGGGGTCGCTCGCGGCTCGAACGGCCTCGAGCGAGGTCATCGTGGAGGTCGGTGGGGTCGGGTACCGGGTGTCGGTCACGCCGGCGACGGCGGCGGCACTCGCCGGTGTGCCCGGTGCCTCGGTGTTCCTCCACGTGCACACCCACGTGCGCGAGGACGCGATCGTCCTCTACGGCTTCTCCCACGACGACGAACGGCGCTGCTTCGAGGCCCTGCTGGGCGCGCACGGCGTCGGGCCCTCCCTCGCACTCAACGTGCTCGCCGTCCTTTCGCCCGCGGCCCTGTCCACCGCAGTGCTCGAGGACGACCTCCAGACGCTGTGCGCGGTACCCGGCGTCGGGCGCAAGACGGCGGCTCGCCTCTTGATCGACCTCAAGAGCCGGCTCGACCTGCCCGACCTTTCCGGGACGCTCGACGGCGCCACGAGCGGGCCGCGCTCAGCGCAGTCCGAGGCCCGGGCCGCGCTGAGCGAGCTCGGTTACGGGCCCGAGGAGATCCGGGTCCGCGCTCGAGGGTCTGCCCGACGCCCGTGACGAGCTCGACGTCGAGTCGATCCTGCGGTTGGCCCTGCGGGAGCTCGCCGGCCGATGAGCGGGGCACGACGCGAGGTGCTCGAGGCCCTCGACGACACGGCCGAGGGCGCGGGCGCCGCCTCCCCCGACACCGCCCCCCGAAACGATGCGCAGGCCAGGCGCGAGGTGGATCCGGTGGCCGCCACCCGCGAGGAGCTCGACGAGGCAGGTCTGCGGCCTCGGATCCTGCGCGAGTTCGTCGGCCAGTCCCAGCTCGTCGAGCACCTGGGCATCGTGCTGCAGGCGGCCCGCCGACGGAACCAGCCCGTGGACCACCTGCTCTTCGCCGGACCCCCGGGCCTGGGCAAGACCTCGCTGGCCGGCATCGTGGCCGCCGAGCTGGGCGTGGGGTTCCGGATCACCTCGGGTCCGGTGCTGGCCCGCCCCGGGGACCTCGCGGCCCTCCTGACCGACCTCCAGGTGGGCGACGTGCTGTTCATCGACGAGATCCACCGGCTCCACCGGTCGGTGGAGGAAGTCCTCTACCCCGCGATGGAGGACGCCAAGCTCGACATCCTGATCGGCAAGGGCCCGACTGCCCGCTCGATCCGCCTCGATCTGCCCCGCTTCACCCTGATCGGGGCCACCACCCGGACCGGCTTGGTCGCCGCCCCCCTGCGCGACCGCTTCGGGTTCATCGGACGCCTGGACCTCTACGCCCCGGTGGAGCTGCAGGAGATCGTCGACCCGATCCGCCCGGATCCTCGGCGTCAGTCATCGACGACGAGGGCGCGGCCCGCATCGGCGAACGGTCCCGGGGCACGCCACGGATCGCCAACCGCTTGTTGCGGCGGGTCCGCGACTTCGTCGAGGTTCGGGGCGACGGCAGCATCTCGGGCTTCTCGGCGATCGAAGGGCTGACGCTGTTCGGGGTGGACGAGCTCGGCCTGGACAAGGTGGACCGGGCCATCTTGGACACGCTGTGCCGACGGTTCGGCGGAAAGCCCGTCGGGCTGACCACCCTGGCCCAGTGCATCGGTGAGGAGACCGACACGATCGAGGACGCCTACGAGCCGTTCCTCCTCCAGCAAGGACTCATCCAACGCACCCCACGCGGGAGGGTACCCACGGCCCGAGCGTGGGCACACCTTGACGCGGTCCCCGAACCCCAGGGCGGTTCGAGCGGACAGCCGACGCGCAGAACGCGACCCCGCCGGGGCCGCCGCTGTTCTGAAGCGGCGCTGCGTCGGGCTGACTGGTGCCCTGGCTCAGGCCGAGAGCGGGGGAGCGGTCGTGGCCCGCCGCTGGAGAGGGAGCAGGACCCGGAACGTGGTCGACCAGCCTGGCGTGTCGACGATGTCGACCGTGCCGTCGTGCGCCTCGACCACCGACTTGGCGATGGCCAGATCCCAGCCCGGTGCCCGGCACACCTTCGTCGGCCGCGGAGGCCAGCCGGTAGAAGCGCTCGAAGAGCTGTGGCCGGTCGACGTCGGGGATGCCCGGACCGTCGTCGAGCACCTCGAGCCGGGCGAAATGGCCGAGGGTCCCCACGCGCACCATCACCCGACCGCCCGGCGGGGTGAACTTCACGGCGTTGGAGAGCAGGTTGCCGAACAACTGGTGGAGACGATCGGGATCCCCGTTGACCACCACCGGCTCGTGGGCGACCAAGGAGAGCTCGATCCGTCGGCTCGCCGCCTGGGCGGCCATGGTGTCGATGGCTTCGGTGGCGATCAAGGCCAGGTCGGTGTTCACGAAGTGGACCCGGAGGTTCTGGCCCCCACCGGGGTCGGCGAGCAGGTCCTCGGCCACCCGCAACAGCTGGAGCGAATTGCGGTCGATCGTGCGCAGCATGCGCATCTGCTCGGGGTCGAGCGGGCTGCCCGTGCGTCGAGCAGAAGCTCCACGAAGCCCCGGATGGAGGTGAGGGGGGTCCGCAGCTCGTGGGAGACGGTCGCCACCACGTCGTCTTTCATCTGGGTCAGCTCGCGCAGACGATGGTTCTGCTCGACGAGCACCTCGGTCACCTCACGCTGGACGGCGAGCAGCCGTTCCCGCTCGGCGTCGAGCTCGTCGCGCTCGGTGACGTCGCTCGCCACCGCCACGTAGCCCGTGTCGCCCGCCCTCGGGCCGGCTGGTGACCGTCACGGCCGCCCGCCGCGGGCTGCCCCCTTGCGGTGATACGTCCAGATGGACGCGTCGCCGGCCCGTTCGATCGTGCCCGAGCCGAGCACCGCCATGCCGGCGGGCACGCCGATCTGCGCGGCCCGGGTGGCCACGTCGGCGGGGTCGAGGAAGTCGACCAACGACGATCGGCCGACCACCTCGGACGAGCCGTAGCCGAACATGCGCTCGGCGCCGGCCGAGAAGAACGTGATCACCCCGTCCGCGTCGGTGCCGATGATCGCCGTCTCGGTGGCCGCCCGCAGCAAGGAGTCCAACTGCTCGCGCGCCTCGACGGGCGAACCGGGCGTTCTGCTGGGCCCGTAGCGAATGCCGGGCGAGGTTCGCGACGTACGCCCGGTCCCGGGCGACCATGGTGAAGAACGAGAACGAGACCAGCGCGGCCACCACCGAGGTGACGAGGGCGAGGCGCCACTGCGAGGCAGGGTACTCGGGCGCCCCCACCACCAGCAGGGGCACGACGAGCAGCGCCGATCACGGCCGCCACCCCGAGGACCAGCTGCGAGCGCTTTCCGTAGAAGGCCAGCCAGACGATCGGCAGGACGTAGAGGGCACCAGGCCCGAGGCGTTCCCCTGGGCGTCGCGGATGAGAGCGATGACTGCCGATGAAGCCGATCGGGATGACCGGCCACGCCCAGCCTGGCAGACGCCGCCACGGCATGAGCAGGGCCGCCGCCGACGAGGAGGAAGAACAAGACGCCGGCGATGACCACCTCGGTCGTGCGGCGGTAGGGGAAGGGGATGAGCCCGACCAACACCGATAACGCACCGGCCAGCGCGAAGAGCGGCAGCCGGCGTCGGATGGTGCCGTAGTACCCGGGTGGCACAGTGCCCGGCTCGTGCTCGGGCGGGTCCGCTCGGTCCTCGTCGGGATCGACCGCGGCCGCCATGCTCGGGTGGGCCACCCTGGGTTCGAGCATCTCGGCGTCGTCATCGGCCAAAAGGGCCTCTCGCGCCCCCACCGACGATCGCCGGTTCATCCTCGCTGTTGGCGATAGCGGTACCCGAAGCCGCGGACGGTCTCGAGGGGCGACGCCTCGGCGTCGTCCCAGCCGAGCTTTCGCCGAAGCCGCAGGACCGCGTACTTGACGCGGGCGGGGGCCAGCCCGGATGGGTCGTCCCAGGCCAGCTCGATCAGCTGGTCGGCCGACAGGATCTGACCGGCGTGCCGAACCATCGCCGCCAACAGCCGGTACTCAGTCGGGGTGAGGACCACGGCCTGTCCGTCGAGCAGACCTGCTGGTGCACGAAGTCGACGCGGACGACGCCGTCGTCGAAGACCGCCCGTGGGCTCGATCCGGCGACCTGGCGTCCGACGGATGGCCTGGAGCCGGGCGAGCAGCTCGACGCGGCTGAACGGCTTGGTGAGGTAATCGTCAGCGCCGGCGTTGAGGCCCCGCACCTTGTCGCGTTCGGCCGATCGGGCGGTGAGCACCAGCACCGGCGCATCGCTCATGTCGCGAATGCGCTCGAGCACCTGCCACCCGTCGAGGTCGGGCAGACCCAGGTCGAGGATCACCAGATCGGGCCGGGCCTGGTGGAACGCCCGCAGTCCGTCGCGCCCGCTGGCGGCCTCGGTGACGGTGTACCCCTCGCGGTCGAGCAGGGCGCGCAGAAGTTGGCGGATGTCTGGATCGTCCTCGATCGCAAGCACTGAGGTGGTGCCGTCGCGCACGTCGCCCGTCCTCGATGAGCCAAAGGCGTCCCCGATGTGCCGGGGGGACGGCACGGTCGCCGTCAAGGGCGGATCGTACCCGGGGCCGGGCCCCCGAGAGGGGACCGTCTGCCCAGGGGCCAGGCTGTTGGTCGATCCGTGAGCTGATCCGTTGGTCGCTGTCCTGCGTGCGTCGTCGATGTGGGTCTGCATCGGTTCTCTCATGCCAACCATCCACGACGGAGGGCGAGGGAGCCGGACCACGCTCGACCCAGGTGGCGGTCCGCACCGTCACCTGGGTCCGCCGAACTTACGTGGTCCACGGCTCCCTCATCGCCCTCCGTCGTGATGGCCTCCTCCGCCTCGGTTCTCGCCGATCTGTTGCGCCGCACTGGCTGCTCGTGCGATCAGAACAAGCCCGAACGCAACGTGGTGTGACGCGTAGAGCCAGTTTCGACCAGGCCTGGTGCGGTTGCGGTGCGTCGAGGTTGCAAGTCGGTTGGTGTTCACCAGCCGAGCTCGATCGGACTCGCCACCGGGCTCGGAGCACCGGGTGCGCACCCCGACCCAGCACACGGTGGGGGCCCCAAATTCTCGGGGCACCAGGCTGTAGGGTGTCTCTCTTGTGCAGCCACTGATCCGGCGCCTGGGCGCCACTCCCGAGTAGACCCGATGCCCCACCCCGCCCTCCTCGCCTTCCTCGCCGCCGCCAAGACGACTAAGAGCTCAGGAAGCCCCGTCGTCCTCATCGTGCTCGTGGGCGTGGTGGCGGCCGTGTATTTCCTGTTTCTCCGGCCCCAACAGCAGCGCCAGCGGGCGCAGCGGACCCAGCGATCCGACGTCGCCGTCGGTGACGAGGTCCTCACGGTCGGCGGCATCGTCGGCCGCGTCGTGGATGTGACCAACGACCACATCACGATCGTGAGCGGCGAGGGCTCTGACGACGCGGCCCCCGGCAGCACCCCGACGCGACTGGTCCTGGTGAAGCAAGGCATCGCCCGCAAGATCGAGCCGGTCGTCGAGCCCGAGTACAACTTCAACGACGCGGACGACGCGGAGGACGAGGACGACGAGCCGAGCGACGCCGCGGGCTCCCAGGACGTGAACGACGCCCACGACGAGCCCGAGGACCACGACGACGAAGGCGAGGGCGGCGGCCCGACGAATGGCCGCCGAGCGAAGTGAGCCCGCCGTCGTCGCGCGCTCAGGCTCGGCGGCAACGAGCATTGCTGGCCAGCATCGTGGGGGTAGTGCTGGTCGCCTTCGGCTCGCTCGCCGCCGTACTGGCCGCCGGTTGGCATCCCCAGCTGGGCCTGGACCTCGACGGGGGATTGTCGGTCCTCTACCAACCGACGCGCCACGCCTCGCAGTCGGACCTGAACGAGACGGTCAACATCCTGACCAACCGGGTGGACGCGTTGGGCGTGTCCGGCGCCACCGTCGGCACCCAGGGCAACGACATCGCCGTGTCGATTCCGGGGGTCAAGGATCCCCAGACAATCTTGAACACGATCGGCAAGACCGCCCAGCTCTACTTCCGCCCGGTGCTCTGCTACGCCCCCGCCCCCAACGCCACCGCCAAAGCCGCAGCGAAGGCAGCGGCGAAGGACCCGAGCTCGCTGCCAGCACTGCCGACGAACTGTCCCGCCGAGTACCAGCTCGTCACCAGTAACCTGTCGGGTAGCGCCTCGAGCTCCACCGGGGTGGGCTACAACATCGGGCCCGATCCGGCGCTGGCCGACTACCCCACGTCGACCACCGACAACCCCAAGGACGTCGTGCTCCAGGCAGACGCCAGCGGGGCGCGCTACCTCGAGGGACCGGCCGAGCTGACCGGACGGGCAGTCAAGACGGCCCTCGCCCAGCAGTCCCAGGTCGGCGCCTGGGTCGTGAACATCACCCTGACCGGGGCCGGGTCGGTCGGCTGGGACGCGATGACCCAGAAGTACTTCCACGAGATCATCGGCATCGAGCTCGACGGCGTCGTCCAATCGGCACCGATCACTCAACCCAATCAGTCGGCGTGGAGCTCGTTCGACGGGCAGGTCGAGATATCGGGCAACTTCACGCAAGCCAGCGCCGAATCCCTGGCCGTCGCCCTGCAGTTCGGCTCGCTGCCGGTGCCCCTCACGCCCATCGACACCGAAACGGTGTCGCCGACCCTCGGCAAGTCGGCCCTCAACGCCGGCCTGTTCGCCGGCCTCGCCGGCCTCGCCCTGGTCCTGGCCTACGTGGTGGTCTACTACCGGGCTCTCGGCCTCGTCGTGGTGAGCGGCCTGGCGGTCACCGCAGCCCTGTTGTGGGCGATCGTCTCGGTCCTCGGGCACACGAGCGGCCTCACCTTGGATCTGGCCGGGGTGACCGGGCTCATCGTGTCCATCGGCATCACGGTCGACTCCTACATCGTCTACTTCGAGCGGCTGAAGGACGAGACGCGCTCGGGTAGGACGGTGCGCACCAGCGTCGACCGAGGGTTCGCCAGCGCGTGGCGCACGGTGCTCGCCGCCGACCTCGTGTCGTTAATCGGCGCCCTGCTCTTGTACTTCATCGCCATCGGCGAGGTGCGAGGGTTCGCGTTCTTCCTAGGGCTCTCCACCCTGCTCGACATCATCGTCACCTACCTCTACACGCGGCCATTGGTCATCGTGCTCGGCCGCAACGAGCGCCTCACCAACGCTCGCCGGTTCGGGATCTCCCGGGGACTGGCCGTACCGAGCACGCTCGGGGTGGAGACACCGTGAACGACCGCCGGCGGCTGGGTCCAGATCCTCGGACACCGCGTCCCTCGCCCAGGACGCTCTCGAGGACGGCGCCACCGTCGAGACCGACGGCGCGCTGGCCGGACCCGGGCCGGGACGCCATCGAGCCATCTCACGGCTCTACCGCGGCCAGACCTCCTTCGACTTCGTCGGCCGTAAGCGGATTTGGTTCACCATCTCGACCATCATCATCGTGGCCGGCATCATCTCGCTCGGCGTTCGCGGGCTGAACCTGGGGATCGACTTCAAGGGCGGCACGTCCTGGACGATCCAGGCACCCGGCGTGAGCCAGTCGCAGGTCACGAGCGCGGTCGAAGCGGCGGGACTCTCCCAGCCGATTGTCGAGGTGCTCGGCTCGGGGGCCCACCAGCAGGTCGAGGTCCAGGCCGACCTTCTGGCCCTGTCGCCCGAGGAGCAGGCGAGCACGAAGGCGGCCGTGACCGAGGCGATGACCAAGCTCGGTCAGGGGCACGTCAACACGGTGGACGTCGGGCCCACCTGGGGTGGCGAGGTGACCCAACACGCCCTGATCGCATTGGTGGCCTTCTTCGCGGCGGTGACCCTCTACATCAGCCTGCGCTTCGAGTACAAGATGGCCGTAGCGGCCCTGATCGCAGTCGTCCACGACCTGCTCGTCACGGTCGGGGTGTACTCGCTGGCTGGATTCCAGGTGACGCCCGACACGGTCATCGCCATCTTGACCATCCTCGGGTACTCGCTCTACGACACCGTGGTCGTCTTCGACCGGGTGCAAGAGAACACCAAGGGTGTCGGATCCACGGGCCGCATGACCTATTCCGAGATGATCAACCTCTCGATGAACCAGACCCTCGCACGGTCGGTGAACACGTCGCTCGTGGCCATCTTGCCGGTCCTGTCCGTGCTCGTGGTCGGGGCCGAGATCCTCGGCGCCACCACGCTCCAGGACTTCGGATTGGCCCTGGTGGTCGGACTGCTGAGCGGGGCGTACTCGTCGATCTTCATCGCGGCGCCCGTGCTGGCGATCCTCAAGGAACGGGAGCCCCGTTACCAAGTGATCCGTCAGCGGTTGGCCTCGCGTGGCGGCGAGCGGGTGGGCGTGCTCACGCCGGCGACGGTGGCGCTTGCCTCGCAGGGCGCCAGCCGGGGTGCGGCCGCGCGACCGACCAACGCCAAGGACGGCCGCGCCGGGCGCCCAGGCGCCTTGCGCCCCGGTGCGGCACGCGGTACCTCGACCAAGCCGGCACCGAAGGCCCAGGCCGAGCCCAAGGGCGCGGACCAGCCGAGCACCGAGGGAGCCGTCGCCGCAGCCGGCAGCGCCGCCGTCGGCGGGGCAGTGGGGGAGGCGAACGGCTCAGGAGGAACTCTTGGCCCGTCGGGTGCCGCTGGGGCGACCACGACCGGCGGTCAGTCGGCCGGCACCCGTGCTTCGGGCGCCAGCAGCTCCCGGCGACCTCCGCCCCGGGCGCAGCGAGGCTCGAAGTCCAAGAAACGCCGCTGAGCCTGCCGCTCGGCACCGCTCGACCTGCTCGGCGCCACCCCCGCGCCCGAACCGGCGACGCTCCGGACAGGTTGCGACCAGGGGCCATCGGTGGTCCTGACCTGGGCGCACCGGGCCGGAGCGGTCCGAGCGCGACGCCCGTCGAGTAGCCTAGAGGGATGGTGAGCCTGGCACGGGTGTCGCCCGGCGACGAGCTACAGAGCCCCTCGAGAGGCTTGCTCGAGCCTGTGCTGCGCGAGTTCGCCCACCGCCGTCCGGGCGAGGACGACGCGCTCATTCGCCAGGCCGGCGACCTGGCGGCCCGGGCGCACGCCGGCCAGCAACGTCGTTCGGGTGAGCCGTATGTGACCCACCCGGTCGCTGTCGCGCAGATCGTCGCTGAGCTGGGGCTCGATGCGCCAACCGTCGCTGCGGCGCTGTTGCACGACGCCGTGGAGGACACCGGGGTCACCGTCGCCGTCCTCGAGGAGGAATTCGGGCCCATCGTCGCCCGGGTCGTCGACGGGGTGACCAAGCTCGACCGGCTGCAGTTCGACTCCAAGGAGGCCCAGCAGGCCGCCACCATCCGCAAGATGCTCGTGGCGATGGCCAACGACTGGCGCGTGCTGCTCATCAAGCTGGCCGACCGGCTGCACAACATGCGCACGCTCGCCGTCATGCCCGAGTGGAAGCAACGCCGCACCGCCCAGGAGACCTTCGACGTCTACGCCCCGCTGGCCCACCGTCTGGGCGTCCAGCAGGTCCGCTGGCAGCTCGAGGACCTGGCCTTCGCCACCCTCCACCCGAAGCGCTACGCCGAGATCGAGCAGATGGTGGTGGCCCGGGCCCCCCAGCGTGAAGAGCACCTCGATCGCGTCCTCGTCTCGGTGCGCGAGCGCCTGGCCGCCACCGGCATCGAAGCCGAGGTGACGGGCCGGCCAAAGCACCTCTGGAGCATCTACGAGAAGATGGTCGTCCGGGGCAAGGAGTTCGACGACATCCACGACCTGGTGGGCATCCGGGTCGTGGTGGCCTCCGAAAAGGACTGCTGGGCGGCGCTCGGCGCCATCCACGCCATCTGGCCCCCCGTCCACGGCCGGTTCAAGGACTACATCAACACCCCCAAGTTCAACCTCTACCAGTCGCTCCACACGACGGTGGTCGGGCTCGACGGCAAGCCCATCGAGGTCCAGGTGCGCACCGCCGAGATGCACCGCCGCGCCGAATACGGCATCGCCGCGCACTGGGGCTACAAGGAGCGCGAGAACGCCTCGTCGGAGATGGCGTGGATGCAGCGCATCGCCGACGTCGACGCCGAGACAACCGATCCGGTCGAGTTTCTCGAGGCCCTCAAGCTCGACCTCGAGCAGGACGAGGTCTACGTCTTTACTCCTAAGGGCCGGGTGGTCGCCCTGCCGGCCCAGTCGCGCCCGGTCGACTTCGCCTACGCCATCCACACCGAGGTCGGGCACCGCTGCATCGGCGCCCGGGTGAACGGCCGCCTGGTGCCGCTCGACACCCGGCTCCAATCGGCGGACACGGTGGAGATCTTCACCTCCAAGTCGCCCACCGCCGGACCCTCGCGCGACTGGCTGCAGATCGTCGCCTCCTCGCGGGCACGCAACAAGATCCGCCAGTGGTTCAGCCGTGAGCGGCGCGAGGACGCCATCGAGTCGGGTCGCGAAGACCTGACCCGCGCGCTGCGCCGAGAGGGCCTTCCCTTGCAGAAGATCCTCGGCTCGAGCTCGTTGCTGGCCGTCGCCGAGTCGATGAACCTCGTCGACCTCGACGCCCTCTACGCGACCATCGGCGAGAACCAGGTCTCGGCCCAGTCCATCGTCCAACGTCTCGCCCGAGAGCTGCGCGGCGGCGAGCTCGAGCAGCTCCCGACGACCGCAACCCGGCGCACCAAGGGCCCGCGGCCCGGACGCCGGTCGCCAGTCGGGGTGTACGTCGAAGGCCTCGACGACGTGATGGTGCACCTCGCCCGCTGCTGCACGCCGGTGCCGGGCGACCAGATCGTCGGGTTCGTGACCCAAGGGCGCGGCGTGTCGGTGCACCGGGCCGACTGCTCAAACGCCACCGCACTATCGCAGCGTTCGCTGGAGCGACTCATCGAGGTCGAGTGGGACCGGGGCAACGACGCCATCTTTCTCGCCACCTTGGAGGTCCTGGCCTTCGACCGCTCCCGCCTTCTCGCCGACGTGAGCCGGGTGGTGTCCGAGCACCACCTCAACATCGTGGCCGCCCGCACCGCCACGACTCCCGACCGCGTCAGCCGGATGGCCTTCGACGTCGAGCTGGCCGACCCCTCGCATCTCCATTCGCTGATCGCCTCGCTCAAGCACCTCGACGGTGTCTTCGACGCGTATCGTCAGCTGCCCGGCAAGAAAGCGTGAGCGGCCGTTGAGCGACGAGACCCGTCCGGCGCGCCCGCGCGCCGAGGAGGGGAACCCGGCCGAGGCCGTCCGCGCGCCCGTCGGCACCCACGACGTCCTGTGGCCCGAGTCGGCCCGCTGGGAGGCGTTCGTCGCCCGCTTCGCCCTAGCCGCCCAGGGCGCGGCCTACGGGCTGACCCACACGCCCATTTTCGAGGACGTGCGGGTGTTCCGCCGCGGCATCGGAGAAGCCAGCGAGGTGGTCGGCAAGGAGATGTACGAGTTCGAGGACCGTGGCGGCCGGCGCCTGGCGCTGCGCCCTGAGGGCACGGCACCCATGGTGCGCGCCTTCGTGCAGCACCACCCGCCGCTGCCCTTCAAGGCGTGGTACGTCACGCCCTCATTTCGCTACGAGCGGCCCCAGGCCGGACGATACCGCCAGCACCACCAGGTGGGCGTCGAGGCGCTCGGACCCACCGACGCCGATCTCGACGTGGAGGTGATCAGCCTGGCGGACGGGTTCTTCGGGTCCCTCGGGTTGCGTCAGTTCACCCTCTCGATCAACTCGATGGGCGACGACACCTGCCGGCCCACCTATGTCGAGCTCCTCGCCGGGATGCTGGCCGAGCGACAGGACGAGCTGTGCGACGAGCACGCCGAACGCTGGGCGCTCAACCCGTTGCGCGTGCTCGACTGCAAGAGCGCGGCCTGCCAGGCGGTCACCGCGCAGGCGCCGGCACTGGTGGACCACTTGTGCGGGCCCTGTGCGGCGCACTTCGCACGGGTGCGCCAGGGCCTCGAATCGCTGGGGATCCCCTATGTGCTGGACCATCGCCTCGTGCGCGGCTTCGACTACTACACCCGGACGACCTTCGAGTTCGCCGCCGGCTCGCTCAACGCCGCCCAGAACGCCATCGGCGGGGGCGGTCGCTATGACCGCCTGGTCGAGATGCTCGGTGGGCCGCCCACACCAGGCATCGGCTTCGGGATCGGGATCGAGCGGGCGCTGCTGGCCTGTGACGGCGAGGGCGTCTTTGCGCCCGACCCTCCCGGGCTCGACGCCTTCGTCGTCGACGTCACCGGCGGCGAGGCGGCACGCGACCTCACCGCCGAGCTCCGGCGGGCGGGCCTCCGAGCCGACCGTGCCTTCGACGGCCGCTCGATGCGTTCCCAGCTGCGCAGCGCGGATCGCTCCGGCGCGCGCCTGGCACTCATCGTCGGCGCCGAGGAGCTGGCCACCGGCACGGTCGGCGTGCGACCACTGCGCGGTGATGGCGACCAGACGGCGATCCCTCGAGACGAGGTGGTGGCGGCCGTGTCCGCACTCGCCCGGACGACAGGCGAGGAGAGAACATGATGAGCCCACCAGCACCACGCGACGCACCGCGGGGGCCGACGGGAACCTCGTTGCGTACGAAGCTCTGCGGCGAGGTGGGCCCCGATGACGTCGGCACCCGGGTGCGACTGTGCGGCTGGGTCTCCAGACGCCGCGAGCACGGCGAGCACCTTGCCTTCGTCGACTTGCGCGATTACAGCGGGGTGGTCCAGTGCGTGGTCGACGGCGGGGTCGACGTGCGCAGCGAGTACGTGATCGCGGTCGAGGGCCTGGTTCGGCTGCGGCCCGAAGGCACCGTCAACCCGAGGCTGGCAACGGGCGAGGTGGAGCTCGGCGACTGCACGCTCGAGGTGCTCTCGGCCGCCGAGCCGCCGCCGTTCTCGGTGGGCGACCGGGCCGAGGCCGACGAGCCCGTGCGGCTGCGGTACCGCTATGTCGACCTGCGCCGAGCCCGCATGCAGTCCAACCTCCGTCTGCGAGCCAACGTGACCTCAGCCATCCGCGCTGCCATGGAGCGCCAGGGGTTCTGCGAGGTGGAGACGCCCCTCCTGTGGGCCCCGACACCCGAGGGAGCGCGCGAGTTCGCCGTGCCCAGTCGCCTGCACCCGGGTTCCTTCTACGTGCTGCCCCAGAGCCCCCAGCTGGCCAAGCAGCTGCTCATGGTCGGTGGCCTCGACCGCTATTACCAGATCGCCCGCTGCCTGCGTGACGAGGATCTGCGGGCCGATCGGCAGTTCGAGTTCACCCAGCTCGACATGGAGGCCTCCTTCGTGGGGCAAGAGGACGTGCTCGGGTTCGTGTCCGAGGCCGTCTTGAGCGCAGCCGAGGCGGCCACCGGGGAGCGGCCTGACGGCATCGAGCGCATGACCTGGTCCGAATCCCTCGAGCGCTACGGGACCGACAAGCCCGACCTCCGCTTCGGCATGGAGCTGGTCGAGCTCGGGTCGGTCTTTGCCGGCACCGGGGTGCGGGCCTTCGAAGCGCCCTGCGTAAAGGCCATCAGCGTGACCGGGGGGGCGGCCATGACTCGGGCCCGCCTCGACGCCCTGACCGATCGGGCCAAAGCGCTCGGGGCCAAGGGTCTGGCCTGGTTCCGCGTCGGGCCCGGGAGCACGCTCGACTCCCCACTCGACCGCTTCTTGGCCGACGCCGAGCGCGCCGGCCTGGTCCACACCACGGCGGCGAACGAAGGCGACCTGGTGCTGGTGGTCGCCGACCAGCACCGGACGGCCTGCACCGTGCTCGGGGCGTTGCGCGCCGAGCTGGGCTCACCGCCTGTCGGCGAGGGTCCCTACCGCTACGTCTGGGTCACCGACTTCCCCATGTTCGACGGGGTCGACGCAGCCGGCAACCCGCTCGCCGCACACCATCCCTTCACGATGCCGCACCCCGACGACCTCGACCTGCTCGAGTCGGACCCCGACGCGGTGCGCTCCCAGGCCTACGACTTGGTGCTCAACGGCTGGGAGCTCGGGTCGGGCAGCGTGCGGATCCACCGGGCGGACATCCAGCGACGCGTCTTCACAGCGCTCGGGATCCGCGACGAGGACGCCGAGGCGCGCTTCGGGTTCCTACTCGGGGCCTTCCGCTACGGTGCGCCCCCCCACGCGGGCTTCGCCTTCGGGCTGGACCGGCTGGTCGCCATCTTCGCCGGGGAGGACAACATCCGCGAGGTCATCGCCTTCCCGAAGACCCAGTCCGGCGCCGACCCGTTGACCGGCGCCCCGACCGCCCTGGCACCCGCCGCTCTAGCCGAGCTGGGCATCAGGATCGCGCCCCGGGCCCCATGAGCGGATCGGGGACCCCGGGCGGCGGTCTGTTCGACGCGGCCGCCGAGCACCGGCTGGCCGAGCAGGGACCCCTTGCCGCTCGCCTGCGGCCCCGCACCCTCGACGACGTCGTCGGCCAGCGCCACCTCGTCGCTCCCGGCGCCCCGCTGCGGGTGCTCGTCGAAGCCGACCAGCTGCGCTCGGTCATCTTGTGGGGGCCACCCGGATCGGGAAAGACCACGCTGGCCCGTCTGTTCGCCGAGGCGACGGCCAAGGTGCTGGTGCCGCTGTCGGCCGTCGCCGCCGGCGTGAAGGACGTCCGCGAGGCGCTCGAAGGGGCGCGCCGGCGCCTGGGCGAACAAGGACGTGGAACGATCCTCTTCGTCGACGAGGTCCACCGCTTCAACAAGGCGCAGCAGGACGTCTTGTTGCCGGCGGTCGAGGACGGGCTGGTCGTGCTGGTGGGCGCCACGACGGAAAACCCCTTCTTCGAGGTCAACCCGCCGCTGCTCAGCCGGACGACCTTGTGGCGTCTCGAACCACTCGACGAGGCCGACCTGCGCCGGGTGATCGAGCGTGGCCTGGCCGCCGAAGGCGCCACGGCCGACGAACCGGCGATCGCCGCCCTGACGTCGACGGCCGACGGCGACGCCCGCGCTGCCCTCACCACGCTCGAGCTGGCGGTGGCCCTGGCGCGGGCCCGGGCGCACGGGGGCGAGGGGATCGTGGTGGGCCTCGAGGACGTGGCCAAGGCGCGCGACGGTCGCTTGTACCACCAGGGGCCCGACGACCACTACGACCAGGCGAGCGCGCTCATCAAGAGCGTGCGAGGCTCGGATCCCGACGCCGCCCTCTACTGGATGGCCCGGATGCTCGAAGCGGGGGAGGATCCGCGCTTCGTGGCCCGGCGCTTGGTCATCTTGGCCAGCGAGGACGTCGGGCTCGCCGACCCCATGGCGCTCGTCGTCGCCGACGCTGCGGCCCGAGCCCTCGAGCTGGTCGGTCTGCCCGAGGCGGCGCTGAACCTCGCCCAGGCCACCATCTACCTGGCATGTGCCCCCAAGTCCAACCGGGTCGTGGCCGCCCTCGGCGCGGCCCGCGAGGACGTGGCCCATGGCCCGCGTGGCGCCGTCCCGGTCCATCTCCGCGACGCCCATTATCGGGGCGCCGCGACGATCGGCCATGGCCAGCAGTACGCCTACCCCCACGACGACCCCGAAGGCTGGGTCGACCAGCAGTACCGGCCCGCGGAGCTCGAGGGCCACGTCTACTACGAGCCCTCCGAGCATGGCGCCGAGGCGCCGTTGGTCGAGCCGTTGCGGCGGCGACGGGCCAAACGTCGGCGGCCCGAGGGGTGACCCCGTGGCGCCAGGTGTGCGCTCGGCGCACCGGTAGGCGGCGACCGCGCACCTGGCCGCTCTCGATCGGCCCGCCCGGTCGTCTCGGCCTCTGCTTGGTGATGGGGGTCGTGGCACTTGGTGCGGGCACCGCCGGTGCGGTCAGTGGTACCGCGCCCGCCGGCGCGACGACAGGAACCGCATCTGGTGGAATCACGGGCCGCGACTCGCTCGGACCCGCGCCCGTTCTGCCCCATGGGGCACAGGTCGAAGGGGCACTCGCCGGGTCCCAACGGATACAGGCCGACGTCGTCCTCTCATTGGCCAGCCCGGCCGGGGTCGCCGCCGCAGTGAGCGCCGTCTCGACGCCGGGCTCGCCCGACTTCCACCACTATCTGGCGCCAGGCCAGTTCGCCGCCCAATTCGGTCCCTCACCGGCCACCCTGGTCGCAGTGCGGTCGTGGTTGACGTCGGCTGGCCTGAGCGTCGGCTCGACCGATCCCGATGGTTTCGTGGTCCCCGTGTCGGGGCCGGCGACGGCGATGGCCCACGCGTTCGAGACCACCCTCTCGAACGTCCGGATGCCCGGGGGAGCCATCACCTACAGCGACACCAGGGCACCGTCGGTCCCCTCCTCGCTGTCGGGGGACATTCGCTCCGTTCTCGGTCTGAGCACCGCGGACCGTTACGCCTCCAAACTCGCCGGATTCGTCGGCGCACCCGCCGTGAACCGTGCGACCGGCGGGCGGTCCTCAAGTGAGTCGACCCGTGGTGGGCAGAGCCCGGACGTCGTCGCCGAGTCCGCCGGCGCGCCCACCGGGGCGTGCGCCGCGGCGGAGGCCACCGGGGGGATCACCCAGTCGACCGTCGTGAGCCTCTACGGCTTCTCCAGCCTGTTCGGCCAGGGACGGACCGGGGCGGGGCAGACCATCGCCCTCTACGAGCTAGAGGGTTTTTCGGCCAGCGACATCGAGCAGTTCGAGCAGTGCTACGGACTGGCCGGCACCGTCAGCGCGGTTCCCGTCGATGGCGGACCGCTGCCGTCCGCCGGACCGCCCGGCAGCGGCGAGGCGGCCCTCGACATCGAGAACACGCTCAGCTTCGCCCCCGACGCGCGGGTGCTGGTCTACGAGGGCCCGAACGACGGCGGCGTGGGACCGATCGACGTCTATCGCCAGATCGCCGACGACGACGCGGCCAAGGTCGTGAGCACCAGCTGGGGGATCTGCGAGGCGGCCAACGGGACGGCGGCCGAGCAGGCCGAGCAGCAGATCTTCGACCAGATGGCCCTCGACGGTCAGACCATGGTGGCGGCGAGCGGCGACGCGGGGTCGGCCGACTGCTACCCGTCGGGCCCCGATCCGAGCGGATTGGCCGTCGACGACCCGGGAAGCCAACCGGCGGTGACGAGCGTTGGTGGCACCTCGTCTGCGCCGGGAGCGGCGGCCGGACAGACGGTGTGGAACAGCTGTGACGACCTGGGGCCGTCGTGCGCAACTGGCGGCGGGCGGCAAGGCGCCGGCGGCGGCGGGGTGTCGTCGGTCTGGCCGTTGCCGGCGTACCAGGCGGCCGTCGTGCGGGCGGCGTGCCCGAGCGGCGCCAGCTCGCACTCGACGGACTGTCGTGAGGTGCCCGACGTGGCCGCGCTCGCCGATCCCAACCCGGGCTATCCGATCGTGTGGAGCGGACGTTGGACGACCGCTGGCGGCACCAGCGCGGCCGCACCCTTGTGGGCGGCGCTCTTCGCCGACGCCGACCAGGGATGCGCCAGCCCCCTCGGCACGGCCGACCCGGCCCTGTACGCCATCGGTGCCGCCCAGGTGGGCGCCTTCGGTGACATCACGAGCGGGGACAACGACTTCATCCAGACCAACGGGGGCGAGTACCCCGCCACCGTCGGCTACGACCTGGCCACCGGCTGGGGCTCGCCGAACGCCCCGACGCTGCTCGCCGCGCTCCAGCCCGCCGGCGGGTGTCCGTCGGTGACCGCCCTCAGTGCGCACCTGGGTCCACTTGCGGCTGGCAGCACACTCACCGTCACCGGTCCAGGTCTGGGTGGGGCCACCGCGGTCAACCTCGGTCCGATCGGCCCAGCCACCATCGTCTCGGAAAGTGCCGGAAGCGTCACCGTCCGGCTGCCGGCAGCCACAGCGCCCGTCGCGGTCGACCTGACCGTCACCACCGCCAACGGCACCTCGGCGACCGTCCCGGCCGATCGCTATGCGTTCGGTGCCGACCACGACGGGCTGGGGTACACGCTGGGTGCCGCCGACGGGGGAATCTTCGCCTTCGGCGACGCCGGGTACTTCGGGTCGATGGGTGGGCGACACCTCAACGCCCCCATCGTCGGGGTGGCCACCACGCCCGACAACCGTGGCTACTGGGAGGTGGCGGCCGACGGCGGGATCTTCGCCTTCGGCGACGCCGGGTACTTTGGGTCGATGGGTGGGCGACACCTCAACGCCCCCATCGTCGGGATCGCCCCGACCCCCGATGGGGCGGGCTACTGGGAGGTGGCGGCCGACGGGGGAATCTTCGCTTTTGGCGACGCCGGGTACTTCGGGTCGATGGGTGGGCGACACCCCAACGCCCCCATCGTCGGGATCGCCGCCAAGTGGGACGGCAGGGGCTACTGGGAGGTGGCGGCCGACGGCGGGATCTTCGCTTTTGGCGACGCCGGGTACGTCGGGTCGATGGGGGGCCAGCACCTCAACGCCCCCATCGTCGGGATCGCGGCGTCCCTCGACGGGGCGGGCTACTGGGAGGTAGCCGCCGACGGGGGAATCTTCGCTTTTGGCGACGCCCCGTTCGAGGGCTCGGCCGGTGGGCAGCGGCTGGTCAAGCCCATCGTCGGGATCGCGGCGTCCCTCGACGGGGCGGGCTACTGGGAGGTAGCCGCCGACGGGGGAATCTTCGCTTTTGGCGACGCCGGGTACTTCGGCTCGATGGGGGGCCAGCCCTTGGTCGCGCCCGTGGTGGCCGCCGCGTCGACCTGAGGCACAACCCAAGGCGGTGACTCGGGGTACGCGGCCTCGTTGCCGGTAAGGTCCTGCCATGTCCGCCGCCGACGTGGTCGTCGTGGTCGCCGCTGGCGTGACCTGCGCCGCCGCCGTGGCGTCGCTCTTGGTCATCACGGTGCTCGTGAAACAGGTTCGCCGTCTCGACCGCACCCTCGGCCGCTTGCAACGCGAGGTCCTGCCCATGGTCGCCGATGCCCGGCAGGTCGCCGATGCCGCGGCCACCGAGATGGTGCGGGTCGGCGCGGTGCTGGAGAACACCGAGTCCGTCACCTCCACGGTCGACTCGGCCACCCGGCTGGCCCACCGGGCGTTCGCCAACCCCGTGGTCAAGGTGCTGGCGCTGCGCGCCGGCGCGGCGAGCGGTCTGCGCCAGCTCCGGCAACCGAGCACGCAGAACGCCGGGCACGCCGGCCCCAGGGCGCGGGGCGGCCACTCCGAGGGCCGCGGTCGCCGAACACGTGGGGCTCGGTGAGCAGGGACGGCTCGGGCGAGGCGCGCCCCTTCGGCCGTCGAGCCCCGTCCTGCGCACGGCCACGCGCAGGATGTTGGAGACACAGGTGATGCAGACATGAGGTGGAGCTGATGGGACGAACACGATGGCTGGCCGCCGGGGTGGCGGTGGGAGTCGGCGGCACGCTGTGGGCCGAGCAGCGCGTGCGTCGGCGTATCCAACAAACGGTCGACCGGCTCGCTCCCTCTGCCTTGTCCCAGGGGGTCGTCGAGGGGGCCCAGCACGTCTCGGATCGGATCAAGTCGGCCTTCGAGACCGGTCGGACCGAACGGGCCCGTCAGGAAGTCCGGCTTCGAGAGCGCTATGGCGACCCGGTGACCGAGGCGGGCGGGCGCCGGGGGGGCGCCCAGGGGTTCGGTACCGCGACCGGGGACGGGGACGGGGACGGGGACGGGGACGGGGACGCCGAGGGTGGCCTGCCCCCGACCGTCGTGTCGAGGGGCGCAAGCAGCCGTCATAGCACCAGCACCCGCGTTCGGGGTCCGAGACACGAGCAGGCCCGCCGGTAGGCTCTCTGCGATGGAGGCCAGCCAGCTCCGGAGCACATTCACCGACTTCTTCGCCGAGCGCGGCCACCGCGTTGTGCCCTCCTCGAGCCTGATCCCGGCGCACCCACGCGCTCCGTTGTTCACCAACGCGGGGATGAACCAGTTCATCCCGTATTTCCTCGGCGAAGAGCGGCCGCCCTTCCGGCGGGCGACCTCAGTACAAAAGTGCGTGCGGATCCGCGGAAAGCACGACGACATCGAGCTCATCGGCCGCACGACCCGGCACCTGAGCTTCTTCGAGATGCTCGGCAACTTCAGCTTCGGCGATTACTTCAAGGCCGAGGTGATCCCGTGGGCGTGGGAGCTGACCACCGAGGTGCTGGGCCTGGACGGCGAGCGGGTCTGGGTCACCGTGCACGACGACGACGACGAGGCGGCGCGGATCTGGCGCGAGGTGGTCGGTCTCCCCGCGACCCGCATCCAGCGCCTGGGCGCGGACAACTTCTGGGAGATGGGCGAAACCGGGCCGTGCGGCCCTTCCTCCGAGCTCTTCTACGACCGTGGTCCCGGGTGGGGGCACGACGGCGGTCCGGCCCATGGCGGCGCCGAGCGGTTCACCGAGTTCTGGAACCTGGTCTTTCCCCAGTTCGACCGCCAAGCCGACGGGTCCTTGGCCCCGTTGCCCTCGCCGGGCATCGACACTGGAGCAGGCCTCGAGCGGATCCTCACCTTGCTGCAGGACGTGCCCAGCATCTGGGAGACCGACGTGCTGCGGCCGATCATCGCCAGCGCCGAGTCCTTGACCGGGCACACCTACGGGCAGGACGGCGCCGACGAGACCGACGTCGCCCTCCGAGTGCTCGCCGACCACGGGCGCAGTGTGACCATGCTGATCACCGACGGGGTGTTGCCGTCCAACGAGGGCCGGGGCTACGTGCTCCGGCGGGTGATCCGGCGCGCCGTGCTCACGGCCCGGCGGCTCGGCGTGGAGACCGTCATTACCCCCCGCCTGGCCGAATCGGTGGTAGCGGTGCTGGGCGACGCGTACCCCGAGCTGAGCGAGCGCCTTCACCTGGTCCAGGGAGTCCTCGAACGCGAAGAGACGGGGTTCGACCGGACGCTGCGCACCGGGCTCGTGCTCCTGAACGAGGCGCTCGACGAGGCCAAGAGCGCCGGTCAGGACGAGCTGGCGGGGGAGACCGTGTTCCGCCTGCACGACACCCATGGCTTTCCGGTCGAGCTCACCGAAGAGCTGGCGGGAGAATCGGGGCTCGAGGTGGATCGGGCCGGGTTCGACGCAGCGATGGCCCAGCAGCGGGCTCGGGCACGCGAGGCGGCGCGCACGCCGCCGGTGGCCGAGGAGGCCGCCTACCGCGCTCTCCTCGAGGCCGAAGGCCCGACCAGCTTCGTCGGACGTTCACCGCTCGACTACGCCGTACCCGCGCGGGTCGTGGCCGTGCTGGCCGGGTCCGAGCCGGGCACCGCCGAGATCTTCCTCGACCGCACACCGTTCTACGCCGAGGGCGGCGGACAGGTCGGCGACGTCGGCTCGATCGTCACCGAGACTGGGCGAGCCGAGGTGACCGACACGGTCCCCGCGTTGCCCGGCCTCAGCGCGCACCGGGCGCGCGTCACCGGCGAGCTGTTCAGCGGCCAAGAGGCGTTGGCCACCATCGACGGTCCGCGCCGCGAGCGAATTCCGGCGCAACCACACGGCCACTCACCTGCTCCATGCCGCCCTGCGCGCCGTGCTCGGTGACCACGTGCACCAACAGGGCTCGCTCGTCGCACCTGACCGGCTGCGCTTCGACTTCTCACACCCCGGTGCACTGCGGCGCGAGGAGCTCGACTCGGTGCTCACCATGGCCAACGGCGACGTCGTGGGTGACGACCCGGTCGAGGTCACCGAGACGAGCAAGGTCGAGGCCGACGCCATGGGCGCGCTGTCGCTGTTCGGCGAGAAGTATGGCGACGTCGTCCGGGTGGTGCGGGCGGGGCCCCATTCTCTCGAGTTCTGCGGCGGCACCCACGTCGGGGCCCTCGGGGCGATCGGGGCGGTGCAGGTCCTCTCGGAGGGCTCCATCGGATCGAACACCCGGCGCATCTTCGCCGTCACCGGCGAGGCCGCCACCGCCCGGACCCTTCGGCGTGACGCCGTGGTCACTGAGGCAGCCGAGCTGCTCAGGACCGAGCCGGAGGGACTGGTCGACGCCGTGCAGCGTCTGCTCGAACGCCAGCGGGCCAGCGAGCACGAGATCCAGCGACTCCGGGCCTCGGCGCGCTCGGCCGTGGCGACCGAGCTGGTGGCCGGCGCGTCGGAGGGTGCGGTCGTGGCCCAGGTCGACGGGCTGTCGCCCGACGACCTGCGGGCGCTCGCCCAGAGCGTCCGTCAGCACGAGGGCATCGGGGCGGTGGTCCTGGTCGGGAGCCCAGATGGCACCAAGGTCTCCGTGGTGGCCGTCACGGGCGGCGACCCCGACGCGACCACCGTGGCCAAGCGGGTGGCGTCCCTGGTCGGCGGGGGGGCGGGGGCTCGTCCGAGGTCGCCGTAGCCGGCGGGCGCGACCGTTCGGGCATTCCCGGCGCGCTCGAGGAGGCCCGTCGGGCGCTCCGCACCCCGTGAGCGTCGGAGTCCGACCAGGATCGGGGTACTACGGCTGTGGGCGTCGACCTGGGCACTCGGCGCATCGGCGTAGCGGTCAGCAATCGCTCCGCCACGATGGCCTTCCCATGGGGAACCCTCCAACGCAGCGGTGACCCCGCTGCCGACCGGCGCCGCCTGGCGGCCGTCGTGACCGAGCTCGAAGGGACCACCGTGGTGATTGGGCTCCCGCTTTCCCTCGACGGGAGCGTAGGACCTGCTGCCCGTGCGGCCCAGGCCGAGGCGCGCGACCTCGAGCACGAGCTGGCGGGTCGAGGCGTCGTGGTCGAGGTGTTCGACGAGCGCCTCACGACCGTCAGTGCGCTCGCCGCGTTGGCCAGTGGCGGGACCCGGGGCACCAAGGCCCGACGCAAGGTGGACGGCGCCGCGGCCACCGTCCTCTTGCAGGCCTGGCTGGACTCGCAATGAGCTCTGAAGGGACCGGCCCGCCCACGGCGGGCGCGGGGCGCCATGCGGCCCCCACCACCGACACGGGGCGCCACGCGGCCCCCGGCGCGGACCCGGAGTCCGAGGCGGTCCTTGGCTCCGACCCGGAGTCCGAGGCGGTCCCGTCGACGACCAGGGGGGCCGAGGTGCCACGGGCCGAGGACACCGGCCCACCGGGCGCCACCCCGAACGGTCAAGTGCTCGGGCCGATCACCGACCAGAACCAATCCGAGCTTCGCCGCCGGCGGCACGCGGCCCACCGCTCGACGCTCCGACGTCGCCGGCGTTTGGTGCTGGCGCTCCTCGGCACCGCCATCGTCCTTGTTGCGGCCGTGGTTGGCTGGTACGAGATCGAGGCGAATCCCTCGGGAGGACCCGGAGCTGGGGTGACCGTGTCGATCCGCGCCGGTGAGTCGAGCACGGCGGTCATCGATCAGCTCGGCCAACGCGGGGTGATCTCGAGCCCGCTGGCCTTCCGGGTGGGCGACCTGGTGCAGGGAAGCCCGAGCATCCGGCCGGGGCCCTACTTGTTCCACAAGAACCAGTCGTTCTCCACGGTGCGCGCCATCCTGGCCGGCGGCCCGAACATCGCGGCGCTCACCGTGGCGCCGGGCTACACGCTGCGTGAGGTGGCAGCGCAGCTGGGCGCCGTGTCGGACGACCTCAGCCGCCACCTGGTGACGGTGGCCCAGAGCGGTGTGGTCCGATCGCCCTATGAACCCGAGGGGTCCACCAACCTCGAGGGATTGCTCGGCACCGGCACCTACCGGATCTTGCCCGGGACCACCGACGTCCAGCTGCTCGAGACCATGGTCACCCGCTTCGACCAGCAGGCCGCGGCGGCAGGGGCCACCCCGGCCGCCGCCGTCAGCCTCGGGATCACCCCGTACCAGCTGGTCATCGTGGCCTCCATCGTGGAGAAGGAGGGCTACGTCCCCGAGTCCAACCTCGGCCCGGTGGCACGGGTGATCTACAACCGGCTGGCCGCCGGCATGCACCTCGACATGGACTCGACGGTCCTCTACGCACTCGGGCAAGACGGTGGCCCGGTCACGGCCGCCGACCTCAAGCTCGACAGCCCCTACAACACCTATCTCTACGGGGGCCTCACCCCAACGCCGGTGTGCTTCCCCTCCCCGGCGGCGTTGCACGCCGCAGCCCACCCCCCGGCCGGGTCCTGGCTCTACTTCGTGGTGGTCGACAAGAACGGCACCGAGGCGTTCTCCGACACCTTCGCCCAACAGGAGGCCAACGAAGCGTTGGCCAAGAGCCGGGGCCTGGGCTGAGTGCCAGGCAGCCCGGCACCCGTGGACCGACCTCAGAACACTCACCGATCGGGCTGGCCGTCGGCGTCGACCACCGTGGTGGGCGTGATCGGTCATCCGATCTCCCATTCGCTCTCGCCGCTCCTCCACAACGCCGCATTCGACGCGCTCGGGATCGACTGGGTATCGGTGGCGTTTGCGGTCCCCCCCGGGCAGGCAGCCGTCGCCCTGAGCGGAGCCCGGGCGCTCGGGCTCGCCGGCTTGTCGGTCACCATGCCGCACAAGTCCGCAGTCGCGGCACTGGTCGACGAGCCGACAGCGTTGGCCACACGCCTCGAGGCGGTGAACTGCGTCGTGGTCCGCCAGGGTCGGCTTCTCGGAGAGAACACCGACGGGGCGGGATTCCTCGACTCGCTCGAACGGGGGGCCGGGTTCGTGGCCCGGGGCCGTCGCTGCCTGGTGGTGGGAGCGGGCGGGGCGGCGCGCGCCGTCGTGCTGGCGTTGCGCGAGGCCGGGGCCCGAGAGGTGGCAGTGGTGAACCGCAATCCCGAGCGCGCCCGGCTCGCGGCCGCGCTCGCCGGCGATGTTGGCCGGGTCGGGCGCCCCGAAGAGGCGTCGGGGATGGACCTGGTCGTCGACGCGACACCGGTCGGTATGGGCGGGGGGGAGGGCGCAACGAGCGAGGCGCTCGTCGACCCTGCCCTCCTTGGCCCGGGCCAAGTGGCCGTCGACCTCGTCTACCACCCGCCAACGACGCAGTGGCTGGCCGCTGCCGCCAAGGCGGGCGCCACTCCGGTGGGCGGCCTCGGGATGCTGGTGCACCAGGCGGCTCGCCAGCTCCAGATCTGGACGGGTCGCGCTGCACCCGTGCAGGCCATGTGGGACGCCGCGACGATGGCCGTCTCGGGCGCCGACAGGGCCACCCGTGGCGCTCCACCCGACTGAGGTCGGCCGCCACGGGGGTGAGGGAGCTGGCCGATATCCTCTCGGGCGGTGCAAGTCCGCACGATTCCCCGAGGTTCGGCTTCGGGCCGGCGCGTCTTCGCCATCGACCTGGTGCTCCTGGTCGCCACCATGATCGTCGCCTTCGTCGGGCTGGTCATGGTCTACACGGCGACAAGGGGTGAGCTGCGTTCCGAGGGCCTCGATCCCCATTACTACCTGAAGCGT
Source organism: uncultured Acidimicrobiaceae bacterium (assembly GCA_963794215.1). Classification (GTDB taxonomy): domain Bacteria; phylum Actinomycetota; class Acidimicrobiia; order Acidimicrobiales; family RAAP-2; genus DATKRB01. The sequence goes on from CAWCCQ010000003.1 coordinate 247,404, forward strand.
CAGCTCCTCTTCGTGCTGCTCGGTGTCGTCGCCATGGGGCTGCTCGCGCTCGTCGACTATCGACGGCTCGAGCCCCTTGCCATGGCCATCCACGGCGTCGTCATCCTCTCCCTGGTGGCGGTGTTCGTGGTCGGATCCCACGCCCTCGGATCGCAGCGCTGGTTCAGCTTCGGACCCCTGCAGCTCCAGCCCTCGGAGTTCGCGGTCCTCTCGCTGATCCTGGCGGTGGCGACGTACTGCTCACGACGCTCCGAGGGGCTGGCCTGGCGGGACGTCGTACGGGTGCTGATCCTCGCGGCGATCCCCATCGCGTTGGTCATGGCCCAACCCGACCTCGGCACGGCGATCATCATGACCATCGTGCTGCTCGTCATGCTGGCCGTGGCCGGCTTGCCGGCCCGGATCTTGGTGATCCTGGTGCTCGCCGCAGTCACCTTGGTCATCGGCGCTCTGCAGACCGGCCTCTTGCACCATTATCAGATCCTCCGACTGACCAGCTTTCTCCACCAGGACTCGACCACCTTGTCGACCCAGCAGAAGCAGGCCGTCTACAACCTGAACCAGGCCAAGAACGCCATCGGCTCGGGTGGATTGTTCGGCCAGGGGATTGGGCATGGCTCGCAGACCAACCTCGGCTACGTACCCGAGCAGCAGACCGACTTCATCTTCACCGCAGTGGGCGAGCAGCTCGGCTTCGTGGGCGCGGTCGGTGTGCTCGGCCTGCTCGGGGTGGTGGCGTGGCGGATGCTGCGCGACGCCAAGCTGGCCCGCGACCCCTTTGGCCGGCTGCTGTGCACGGGGATGTTCACGTTCCTCGTCTTCAGCGTGTTCCAGAACGCCGGCATGACCATGGGCATCATGCCCATCACCGGCATCCCGTTGCCCTTCATCAGCTACGGAGGAACGGCGGTGCTCTGCTTCTTCATGGCCGTGGGCGTCGTCCTGAGCGTCTACGCCCGGCGGGGCGGCTAGTGCCCCCAGCGATCATCCAGTTCCGGGTGATGGAAGTGCTCACGGTGACCCTCGAGTTGCCGTCGCAATTTCCCGTGGTGACCCTGCGCGAGACCGAGCCAAGCTTCCGGCACCTCGCGATGCCGATGGGCATGGCCGAGGGAGTGGCGCTCGCGCACGCCCTCGGCAAGGTCCGCACCCCGCGGCCGCTCACCCACGAGCTGCTGGTGAGCGTGCTCCAACGGCTTGGCGCCGACGTGGTCGCCGTTCGGCTGGTTGGTCGCACCGCGGGCACCTATCTCGGTGAGCTCGAGCTCATGAGCTCCGCCGGTCGAGAGGTCATCGCCTGTCGTCCCTCAGACGGGATCATCACCGCGCTCCGCCTCCCCGTGCCGGCGCCGATCCTGGTCGACGAGCGGCTCTTGGACAGCGACGAGGACGTGGCGCCGACGTAACCCCCGCGGAGCTGCCCGCGGCCCTCTCGCCCCGTCCAATGCCCGGACCACTCGCAGGGACTCGAGCGTGTCGCTGCGCGCCGACGGTGGGACGCGCAGGGGACGGGGTGGGGACGAGCCGCCATCATCCTTTGCCCCAAGCGGGTCCGACCCCGACGGGGCAGGCCGTCCTAAGCGAAACGGGAGCGACAGTGGGACGAATTTCAACGTGGATCCGGCGTGGAGCGGCAGCGTGCCTCGTGCTCGGGTCCTTCGCTGGCGCCGGGGTTGCCGCCCAGATGGCCCTGGCCACTCCGGCGGGGGCGGTTCTTACGCCTGGCACGGGATCGATCACCGGCACGGTGACCGTGGCTGGTACCACCACCCCGGCAGCGGACGTGTGTGTCGGTGCCGAATTCTCCGACGGTAGCTTCGCCCCCACGGTGATGACCGCCAGCGACGGCACCTACACCATCGCCAACCTCGAAGCCGGCACCTACTACATCACCTTCTTCGACGGCCCACCCTGCCCGAACAACACTCCCAACTACGCCGACAACTTCTACAACGGCACCACGACGGGCACGATGGACGGCTCGACGATCGGCTCGGACGTGAGCGCCGAGGTGACGGTGACGAACAACACGGTCACCCCCAACATCAACGGGGAGCTCTCCGCTGGCGGAACGATCACGGGCACCGTGAAATCGGCGACCACCGGCGACCCCCTCGCCGGGGTCTGCGTCTTCGCCGACTGGACCAATGGCGGTCCTGACGAGGAATACGCGGCCACCAACGCCAGCGGCGTCTACACCTTCACGGGTCTCGACCCCCAGAACGGGGAGGCAAACGTCAACAGCGCGCTCGACTACACGGTCAACGTGTCCCCGAGCCCCTATTGCAGCCAGCTCAACGATGCGCAGTACGTATCCCAGAGCTATGCGGTGCCTAAAGCCGAGCTCACCTCCACCCAGACGACCGGCTTCGATGTGACGGTACCGACCTTCTCGGTGACCTCCGCCGAGGTTCCGACCGTGGGGCTCGGCGCGTCGGCCAACCCGGTGCCCCCCGGCAGCTCGGTCACCTACACCGCCTCGCTCTCGCTCCCCACCTGGCCGAACGACGCCTCCTCGACGCCGCAGAACCCGCCGGCGCCCACGCCAACTGGGACCCTGTCGTTCTTCGACAACGGTGCGGCGATTGCCGCCTGCACCGCAGTGCCGGTGAGCAGCGGTGGCGCGGCGACGTGCACCCAAAGCTACGGGGCGGTGGGCGCCCACAGCATCACCGCCACGTACACCGGTGACGACAGCTACGCCCCGGCGAGCGCCAGCGCGTTGGGCGAGCAGGTCACCAGCACCCCGACGACCCCGCCAGCGAGCTATGACCTCGTGGGCACCGACGGCGGGGTTTTCGTGTTCGGCCAGTCGCACGGGTTTTTCGGGTCCCTGCCAGGTCTCGGGGTCCACGTGAACAACGTGCGGGGCATCGTGCCCACCGCCAACCACGAGGGCTACTTCCTGGTCGGGACCGACGGCGGGGTCTTCGCTTTCGGCAACGCCCCGTTCGAGAACTCCCTGCCGGGCATCGGGGTCCACGTGAACGACATCGTGGGCATCGTGCCGACCGCCAATGACCAGGGCTACTACCTGGTCGGGACCGACGGCGGGGTCTTCGCTTTCGGCAACGCCCCGTTCGAGAACTCCCTGCCGGGCATCGGGGTCCACGTGAACGACATCGTGGGCATCGTGCCGACCGCCGATGACGGCGGCTACTGGGTGGTGGGTTCGAACGGCACGGTCTACGGCTTCGGCGATGCCGCCAACCTCGGCTCGGTCGCCAACCCGTCCAGCCCGATCGTGGGCATCACGGCCACCCCCTCGGGCGGCGGCTACTGGCTGGTCTCGGCCAACGGCACGGTCTACCCGTTCGGGAACGCCGTGGGGGAGGGCACCCTGCCCGGCCTCGGGGTGTCGGTGCACAACATCGTGTCGATCGTCCCCACGGCCGACGGCAAGGGCTACTGGCTGATCGGATCCGACGGCGGGGTCTTCGCCTTCGGTGACGCACCCTTCGGCAGCTCGCTGCCGGCTATCGGCGTCAGCGTCAACAACATCGTGGGGGCCGTGGCCACCGCGTAGGGGTCAAAGGAGGGGCGCCGTGGCCACGGCGTAGGAGGGGGGCCCAGCGCCCCGGACGGTGCCGACCTGTTCGGTGGCCGTCCGGGGCGCCGTCGCGTCCCCTCAGTCAGCCCGGACGAAGGCCCGCTCGCCCGGTTGGGCCACCCCCGAGCTCCGTTCGTCGGCGGTGACCGCGCCCTCATCGGACACGCGGAGCAAGAGGGCGATCAAGACGTAGTTGGCCACCAGCGACGAGCCCCCGTAGGCCACGAAGGGCAGGGTGATCCCGGTCAGCGGCAGCAGGCGCAGTACGCCGGCCATGATGAAGAAGGCCTGGAACCCAATGATGATCGTGAGACCGGTGGCCACCAGCCTCGAGAAGTCCGAGCGTGCTCGCTGGGCGATCTGGAGGCCGGACCCGACGAGGAGCAAGAAGGCCACCACGATCGTGCTGCCGCCAATCAGGCCCATCTCGTTGCCGATGGCGGCGAAGATCATGTCGCTCGTGAGCTCGGGGATCCTCCCGGTGAAATGGTCGAGGCCGAGCCCGGTGCCCCCCACACCGCCCGAACCGAGCGCGTACCAGCCCTGGGTCAGCTGAAACCCCGAGGTGGACGCCGTCTTCCACGGATCGAGCCAGACCGAGACGCGCACGTTTACCTGGCTGAAGAGGTGCACCGAGACCAGGGCGCCCACAGCGAACAAGGCGACGCCGAGCAGCACGTAGCCCACCCGACCCGTGGTGATCCACAGCATGGCGATGAAGAGGGTGAAGATGAGCATGGCGAAGCCGATGTCGTTCTCCACGCCGATCACGAGCATGGCGAAGGCCCAGGCGATCAAGATGGGGATCAACGGCGCGGGGTCGACGATGAGTCGGTCCCCAACGCGCCGCGTCGGGATCGAGAGCAGCTCCTTCTTCTCGGCGAAGTACGAAGCGAAGAAGATGCAGAGCAGGATCTTGGCGATCTCGATCGGCTGGAACTGCACGCCCAGGACGCGCACCCACAGGCGGGCGCCTTGGATCGTCTGCCCGACGTGGGGCACGAGTGGGGCGAGCAGCAACAGCGCGGCCACCAACAAGAGCAGGTACCGGTAGCGGTCGAGATCCCGGGTGCGGCGCACGGTGAGCAGGACGAGGACGTAGAGCGCGATCCCGAGCGCCACCCAGCCCGCCTGCGCCTTGGCGAAGGGCGGGTTCCACCGGGCGATGACCACGTAGCCGATACCGTTGAGCAGGGCGGCGATCGGGAGCACCACGGGATTGGCGTTGGGCACCAGCCAGCGGTTCGCCAGGTGCGCGGCGAGCGAGAGGGCGAGGACCACGCCGAGGATCGGGCCGATGTGCTCGGGGATCTTCGAGTTCTGGCCCAGCTCGGCCAGAACGTAGAGCGCGACGGTGATGAACGAGCCGAAGATGAGGAGGCCGAGCTCCGCCCGCCGGCGGGGTTTAGGCCCCCGAGGCCACGGCGGAAGCGCGGAGGCTCGGGCCCGTGGGCCACGCGGCGTGGGTCGTGCGGCGGTCTGGACCACTCCGAGCAGCGTAGTAGCGGGTACTACAGTGACGGAGGAGACCCCCTATGACCACCCACCTGCGTACGAACTCCCCAGAAGCGGAGTCGGCGGTGAACGTCACGGACGCGGCGGGCCTGGCTCCAACAACCGGGGCGTTGCCCGACGAAGAGCAGGTCGCCGCGTTCGGCTCCCAGAGGTTCTCCAACCGCGAGCTGTCCCGTCTCGACTTCGGGGCGCGCCTCCTCGACCTCGCCGAGGACGCCTCGGTACCCCTCCTCGAGCGGGTGAAGTTCCTCGCCATCTTCTCCGAGCTGCTCGACGAGTTCTTCCAAGTGCGGGTGGCTGGGCTCGAGGACCAGGTGGCGGCCGGCATCAGGACCCGCTCGCCCGACGGCCTGCGCCCCGGTGAGCAGCTGGCGGCGATCCGATTGCGCGTGCAGGAGCTGGTGGGCCGCCAGGACCGGATCTTCTTGGGGTTGATCGTGCCGGCCCTGAGCGACGCCGGCGTCCGGCTGTCGGACTGGTCCTCACTCGACGACGACGACCGGTCGTACCTCGTAGACGTCTTCGATCGTCGAGATCTTCCCGGTGCTCACCCCGCTCGCGGTCGACCCTGGTCACCCGTTCCCCTATATCTCGAACCTGTCCCTCAACCTGGTGGTCGAGGTCGCCAGCCCGGTGAGCGGCGAGTCGCGCATCGCCCGGGTGAAGATCCCCCCGGTCCTGCAGCGCTTCGTTGTCATGCCCGACGGCGAGCGCTTCGTCCCGCTCGAGCAGGTGATCGCTGCGCACCTCGACTCGCTCTTCCCCGGCATGACGATCGGGCGCCACGAGACGTTCCGGGTCACTCGCAACGCCGACCTTGCCGTCGAGGAGGACGAGGCGGACGACCTGCTCGTCGCCGTGGAGATGGAGCTTCGCCGTCGGCGCTTCGGGCGGGCGGTACGGCTCGAGATCGCGGCCAGCGCCAGCGACGCGGTCCGCGAGCTGCTCACCGCCGAGCTGGAGCTCTCGCCCGACAACGTGTACACGATCGAGGCGCCCATCGACCTCGGGGGCCTTTGGGCCGTCTACGCACTGGACCGCCCTGACCTGCACGCGGAGACCTGGACGCCGATGACCCCATCGCCGCTGGCCACCGCGGGCAACGAGCCCATGGACCTCTTCGCGGTGTTGCGCGAGCGCGACGTGCTCGTCCACCACCCTTACGACTCGTTCGCCACCTCGGTCGAGGCCTTCATCGCTCAGGCCGCGGACGACCCCGACGTGCTCGGGATCAAACAGACCCTCTATCGGACCTCGGGCGACAGCCCGGTCGTGGCCTCGCTGATCCGGGCGGCAGAATCCGGCAAGCAGGTCGCCGCCCTGGTCGAGCTGAAGGCGCGGTTCGACGAGCAGGCCAACATCGGCTGGGCCAAGGCGCTGGAGGAGGCCGGGGTCCACGTGGTCTATGGCCTGGTCGGCCTCAAGACCCACTCCAAAACGGCCCTCGTGCTGCGCCGCGAGGAGGACGCCATCCGCAGGTATTGCCACGTCGGGACGGGCAACTACAACTCCAAGACCGCCCGCATCTACGAGGATCTCGGCCTGCTCACCGCCGATCCGGAGATCGGTGCCGACGTTGGCGACCTCTTCAACTACCTGACCGGTTTCAGCCGGCCCACCGAGTACCGCCAGATCCTGGTCGCGCCCATCACACTGCGTCCGCGCATTCTCGAGCTGATCGACCAACAGACCTCGTATGGCGCGCGGGGTCGCATCGTGCTGAAGCTGAACGGGCTGACCGATCCGAAGATGATCGATGCCCTCTACCGGGCGTCGATCGCCGGAGTACCCATCGACCTGGCCGTGCGGGGCCTGTGCTGCCTGCGTCCGGGGATTCCCGAGCTCTCCGAGACGATCCGTGTCCGCTCGATCGTGGGGGAGTTCTTGGAGCACTCGCGCATCTTCTGCTTCGGGGACACCGGGGTGGAGATCGCCGGCATCTCGGGCACGCCCGACGAACCGGGCCCCCACTCCCCGGTCCGGCTGATCCTGGGTTCAGCCGACCTGATGGAACGGAACCTCGACCGCCGCATCGAGGTCCTCACGCCGGTCCACGACCCCGAGCTCCAGGGCCGTCTGCTCGAGATCCTCCAGCTGACCTTCGCCGACGACACCAATGCCTGGTCGTTGGGGGCCGACCGCAGGTGGCGGCGCGTCCCCTCTCTGCAGGGCGTCAGCTCCCAGCGCCGCCTGCGCGAGCTGGCCATCGAGCGGGCTCGTCGTCGGCGCGATCCCGAGCCACGACCGCTCGAGCCGACCACCAATCCCGCCGAGGAGATCGACCCGGCCACCGCCGTCGCGACGTAGTCCTGTTCAACCGGACGGCGGGCGCCCGCTGTGGTGCGGCGTCAGCTCAGCCTCAGCTCAGCGCGCCGCCGTTGGTCGCCGTGGGCGGGCCCTCCTGGGCCTCGCGGATGTGCCGAGCAAAGGGGCCGAGCCGCAGCGACAGGTACGAGAGCCCGCCCAGGGGGATGGGCAACCAGAAGTTCACGAGCCGCCATGTCAGCACGCTCAAGATGGCGACCGCCTTGGGGACCCCGAAGCCGGCCAACGTCGGGATGAGGACGCCCTCGACCACCCCGAGGCCCGAGGGGGTGATCGGGATCACGGCGAGGATGTTGGCCAGGCCGTAGGCGACGAGGAGGTCCACCGGTGAGATCACGTGCCCGAAGGCCAAGATGAACACCCACAACGAGGCGGCGTCGAGCAGCCAGTTGGCCGCCGCCCACAGGAGCGCCCGCTTGAGCAGCTGCCGGTTCCGCAACAGGATCTCCAGGCGGTCGGCCACGTTCTGGACCAGCGCCGACACCCGGTCGGGGTTCACGAAGGGTATGTGGGCAGCCAGGGCGTGGAGGTGATCGGCCGCCTGCCGGGTGCCTCGCGTGAGCAGCAGGACGGTGCCGCCGAACGCGGCCAGCAGGAGGACGCCGGCGATCGCCGCGAAGCCGTAGAGGGGGTTGTAACCGCGCAACGGGATGGAGATCAGTAACGAGAGCCAGAAGATGACATTCAGGACCACCGCCGATCCGACGCCCTGGGTCGCCAGCCCGAAGGCGGCCGTGCTCCCCGTGACCCCCGACTCGGTGAGCAGCCGGTAGGCGACCGCGGCCCCCGGCGCAGTGCCGCCGGGGAGTACATGACTCACCGCCAAGCTCGACATGTTGATCCGCAAAAGCCTGAAGCGCGAGGGTGCGCCGGGGGACAGGACGGTATGGGTGAGCTCGGCGTAGGCCCCGAGGGCGCAGAACTCGAGTGCCACGGCGAGCACCAGCCAGACCACGTTTACGTCGCCGAGCAGGTTCAGCGACCGGCGGGCGCTGGCGATCTCGGGCAGCAGGAGGTACTCGAGCACGAAGAACAAGACGACCACGGCGATGGTGGCGCGCACCCCCCTCGGCAACCACCGTCGCCGCCGCACCGGAGCCCCGCCAACCGCAGAACCCTCACCCTCCATGTGAGGTTGAGGGCCGTTGTTGCCCGACGGGGCGCCCGCGCTCGCTTCGTCTCGACTCTCCGAGCCTGGCGCCGCCGGGCGGTCGGGGTCGCCGCCCGTCATGCCCGGGTGCTCCACCATGGGGCCACATGCTTGCACCCAGAAGCGCTCCGACCTGCCATGCTTGCCCGATGGCTCGGTCGGTTCCCGGATCCGGACAGGCCTCGGTGAGCTCCACGGGCGCACCCCCGCCCGGCGCGCCGGGCGCCACCGACCCCGCTGCCCCGAGCGGTCCCGATACCCCGTCGTGGCACCTGCGGGTGTCCGACGCGGCGGCCTCGCGGCGGATTCCCTTGGCCACGATCCTGACGACGGTGGCGGTGGTGGTGCTCACCGGCATCGGGCTGCTGTTGCTCTGGGTCCTGCGTATCGAGGTGCTCTATGTCCTCGTCGCCGTCTTCGTTGCCCTTGCGCTGTCGCCGGCGGTGCGCGGCCTCCAACGCCGCGGCCTGTCCTGGGGAACGGCGGCCACGGTCGTCTTCCTGATCGGGGTGGTGGCCTTTGGCGGCATCGTCTACGCGTTCTCCGCTCCGCTGGTCTCGGCGGTGACCCGCTTCGCCCATCAGGTCCCAACCCTGGTCGACCAGGCCGAGCACGGGCGCGGCTCGATCGGGCACCTGGTGCGCCGGCTGCACCTGCAGGCCTGGGTGTCCAAGAACGCCCCGAAGCTGAGCGAGGACGTCACCAAGATCGTCAAGCCGGCCCAGGCCCTCTCGGTCGGCGCGGCAGCGGCTTCCACGCTCTTTGGCATCACGACCATCGCCATCCTCTCGTTCTTCATCATGTTGGAGGGACCGACGCTGTGGCGCGGCATGCTGGCCACGATCTCCCCAGCACACGCGGCCCGTGTGCGGCGCGTGCACACGGCGGTCACCCGGTCGGTGGCGGGCTACGTGCTCGGCAATGCGTTGACCTCGATCATCGCCGGCGTGGTGGTCTTCGTGACGCTGACCGTGCTGGGGGTGCCCTTCGCGGTGTTGCTCGGGCTGTGGGTCGCGCTGGTCGATCTCCTTCCCCTGGTCGGTGGGCTCCTCGCCGGCGTGCCCACCGTGCTGCTCGCCTTCATCCATTCCCCGGTTGCGGGGATCGTCACCCTGATCGTCTTCCTCGTCTACCAGCAGATTGAGAACCACGTCTTGAACCCCGTCGTCATGAGCCGCACGGTCCGGATGAACCCGCTGTGGGTGCTGCTCTCGGTGCTGGTCGGGGCCAAGCTGGGGGGGCAGATCGGCTCCGCCCTCGGCGCGTTCATCGGCGCACTGCTGGGCATCCCGATCGGGGGCGCGTTGCAAGTGATCGGCCGCGAGCTACGCCATGGTGGCGAGCTCGACGCGGTCGACCTCGCTTCGACACCCACTCCGACACCCGCGCCAGCATCAGCTTCGACACCCTCACCGGCATCGACCGACGGCGGCTACCCCGATGTCGGGTCCCCCAGCTCCTAAGCTGCGCCCGTGCGCGCGCTGGTGGTCGTCCCGACGTTCAACGAACGCGAGAACATCGAACGCCTGGTGCGCACGGTCCGCAAGGTCGTCCCCGAGACTGGTGTGCTCGTGGTCGACGACGCCAGCCCCGACGGCACGGCCGAGGTCGTCCGGGGCCTGACCAGCGAGCTCGACGGCCTCTACCTGCTCGAGCGCAGCCACAAGTCTGGCCTCGGCAGCGCGTACCGGGCCGGCTTCACCTGGGGGCTCGAACGGGGCTACGACGCGTTCGTCGAGATGGACGCCGACTTCTCCCACGACCCCGAAACGCTGTCCGATCTGCTCGACACCCTGGCCAAAGGCCACGAGCTCGTGATCGGGTCGCGCTATGTCCCAGGGGGCTCGATCCCCAACTGGTCGTGGCACCGCCATTTGTTGTCGAGGGGCGGCAACGTCTACGCCTCGGCGGTGCTCGGGCTGGGCGTGGCGGACTCGACCGCCGGCTTCCGGGCCTACACGGCGGGGCTCTTGCGCCGGATCCCCCTCGAGAGCGTCCGCGCCGAGGGTTACGGGTTCCAGATCGAGATGACCTACCGGGCTCGGCAGGCTGGGGCGTCGATCGCCGAGGTGCCCATCCGGTTCGTCGACCGGGTGGCGGGGGAGTCCAAGATGTCCTCGGCCATCGTGCTCGAGGCCTTCGGCCTGGTCACACTCTGGGGGATCCGCCGGTTCGGCGATGCCGTCGGGGCCGCCGCCCGTGGGTCCCGGGCCCGGGCCCGGACGCGGGCCAGGACGGGCTGAGGTCGACCGATCGCCCGCGAGGGCTCGTCTCTGAGAGCATGGGGGGCGATGGCTGCCACCACTGAAGAGATCCTGGTCGTTGACGACGAGCCCAACATCACCGACCTGCTCGCCGCCGCCCTACGTTTCGAGGGTTTCACGGTGTCGGTCGCGTCGTCGGGTGCTGAAGCACTGGCGATGGTGCGCGACCGCGCGCCCGATCTCATCATGCTCGACGTCATGCTGCCCGACGTGAGCGGGACGGAGGTCTGCCGTCGCCTCCGCGACGCCGGCAACGGCGTGCCGGTGGTCTTCCTCACCGCCCGCGACGCGACCGAGGACAAGGTTGAGGGCCTACGCCTGGGCGACGACTACGTGACCAAGCCCTTCAGCCTGGTCGAGCTCGTCGCCCGGGTGCGCGCCGTGCTGCGCCGGGCGGGCCACGACGAGGCGGCCAGCGGCTCGCTCCTGCGCTTCGCCGACCTCTCCATGGACGTGGACACCCACGAGGTCTCCCGCCAGGGGGTTGCCATCGAGCTCACCGCCACCGAGTTCAACCTCCTGCAGTACCTGCTCGAGAACGTCCGCCGTGTGGTGTCCAAGTCCGAGATCCTCGACAACGTCTGGGAGTACGGCTTCACGGGCGAGGTGAACATCGTCGAGACCTACATCAGCTACCTGCGCAAGAAGATCGACGAGTTCGATCCGCCCCTCATCCACACCGTGCGCGGCGTCGGCTACAGCTTGCGCCTGCCTCGGACGTGACCTGCGGGCGCTCGGGCCGCGCCAGACGATGAAGCTCCAGCGCCGGTTGTCGGCGACGATGGCCCTGCTCCTCGTCCTGGGTCTCGTCATCGCCGACGTCGTCACCTACACCTCCTTGCGCTCCTTTCTCTACGGCCAGGTCGACGAACAGCTCGCCGCCGCCCAGCAGCAGTCCTACGACTACCTCGTCTTCCTCCAGCACCACGGTGACCACGTCACTGCCCGGGGCATCGGCAGCCACGTCAGCCCGGACGTCTACGTGCTCCTGCTCGACGCCAAGGGCAAGATCGTCGTCCAGCGGCCCTCAGGATCGCCGAGCAATCCCGATCCCCAGCCCCGGCTCGACAAGCCCTTGCGCGCGGTTGGCGCACCGCGTCCGAGGACCTTCGGGCGGCGCGCGGGCACCTACCGCCCAACTTCCGACGTCCTCGACGTCACCGGCGTTGGTGACACCACGGCCAGCTACGCCGTCGAAGCGGTGGCCGTGCCCCAAGGGACCCTGGTCGCCGCCCTATCGCTCAACCCCACTCGGGACACCCTCGGCTCGCTCCTGAGCATCGAGGCCGCGGTGTCCCTCGCCGTCGTGCTGGCCCTGATGCTCCTCGGCCTGTGGACGGTGCGGCGCGGATTGCGGCCGCTCGAGGCCATGACCAAGACCGCCGGCGCCATCGCCTCGGGGGACCTCACCCAACGAGTGGCGAGCGAGGACGAGGCCACCGAGGTCGGTCGGCTCGGTCGGGCGCTCAACGCCATGCTGGGGCAGATCGAAGGGGCCTTCGCCGAGAAGACCCGCTCCGAGCGCCGCCTGCGTCAGTTCGTCGCGGACGCGTCCCACGAGCTGCGGACCCCGTTGACCTCCATTCGGGGGTACGCCGAGCTCCTTGCCAAAGGCGGCTTCGCCGACCAGGAGGGTCGCGAGCGGGCGCTCTTGCGCATCGAGCAAGAAGCCACCCGCATGGGCGGCTTGGTCGACGATCTGCTGCTGCTGGCCCGGCTCGACCAGGGCCGACCGCTGCTCAACGAACGGGTGGACCTCTGCCAGGTGGCGCACGACGTGGTCACCGACGCCCGCGCCGTGGATCCTGGGCGACCGATCGAGCTGCGTAGCTCCCACGAAGTCGAGGTGGCCGGTGACCGCGACCGGGTGCACCAGGTCGCCCACAACCTGCTGCGCAACGCCCTCGAGCACACCCCGAGCGGGACGCCGGTGGAGGTGGAGGTCGCCATCGAGGGCACGATGGGCCTGCTGCGGGTGACCGATCACGGCCCAGGGCTACGCGACGAGGAGCTGACCCAGGTCTTCGACCGCTTCTACCGCAGCGACACCGCCCGAACGGGAGGTGGTAGCGGCCTCGGGCTCTCGATCGTGCGTGCCATCGCGGAGGCGCTCGGGGGCAGCGCATCGGTCCAGTCCGATCCCGAGCACGGCGCCTCGTTCACCGTACGGATCCCGCGCTGGTCGTCGGGCACGCCCGCCTCGAGGCCTCGTGGCGAGCCCGCCGGCACCACCGCTCGCCGCACCGCTCGGACCACCAGCTCGGCCTGAGCCCCCTCATGGGAGGCCGGCTCGGCGTGAGCCCCCTCAGCCGGCCGCGAAACCCTCACCGGCGGAGGACTGCCCGAGGAGCGCCACCTCGACCCCTGGCAGCATGGCGTCGGCGACCGGCACGAGCTTGACCGTGGTCTCCGCCAGCTCCGAGGCCGGCACCGAACCAGCGACCACCCCGGCGCCCGCCCACAGGGTGGCCCGCGCCCCGCGCACCGTGGCGCTGCGAATGCCGATCACCCAGTCCCCATTGCCGAGGTGGTCGACCCAGCCCACTGGGCCGGCCCACGAGCCTCGGGGTGCCGCCTCGAGCCCACGGATGACCTCGAGCGCCACGTCTCGGGGGACGCCGCCCACCGCCGGAGTCGGGTGCAGCTCGGCCAGCAACTCGAGCACGCCCGGCGCGCTGGGCCGATCGGGGAACGTGGCCAGGACCTCGGTCGCCAGGTGGGCCACCGATCGCAGGGCCACGGTCTCGGGCGGACCGGGGTCCACGACGGTCCCGCCGCATGACCGCAGGCCGGCGACGATTGCCCGGACCACCAGGTTGTGCTCGACCTGGTCCTTGGTCGACGAGCGGAGCCGCTCGATGGCGGCGCGGTCAGCGACGTCGTTACCGCCGAGCGCCACCGTTCCGGCCAGCGGGTGGCAGCGGGCAAAGCCCGAGCGGCGCGAGACCAGCAGCTCGGGGGACGCACCCACGAACCGTCCGTCCTCGACGGGAAAGGAGAAGGCCGTGCAGGCCGGCTCTCGGCGGTGGAGACGGCGTAGGAGCACGGAAGGCACGACCGCGCTGCGCAGCAGCAGGTCGAGACGCCTCGCCAGCACCACCTTCTCGAGCCGACCCTCCTCGATCTTGCTCACCGCCGCGGCGACCGCGTCGGCGAACACCTCGGGCGCCGGCGTCGCCCGCAGGCTGACCAGGCGCTCCCGCCAGCTCGCCTCGTCCTGCGTCGGTGGCTCGGTGTCGATCCTCGAGGGGATCGGACCGTGGTCGGCGAGAGTCTCGTCTCTCCCGGCGATCACGGTCACCCATTCGACCCCGTGCTCGTCACGGGTGACCACGCGCCGGGGCACCACCAGGGTCGCCGGTGCGTCGGGTTCGAACCCGAACGCACCCATGGCGAGCGGCCCGGTGCCCGGACCCCCGTCGTCGCCATCGCGCTCGACGGCGGCCAGCCATTCCGCGACACGCGCCAAGGCGTTGGCGTCGGCGAGTCCCGCACCCAGTTCGAACGTGGCCGCCACGCCGTGCCCGGCCACGCCGAGGGTCGGGCTCTCGAAAAGGCAACCGTCGTCGGCAGCCAGGGCAAAGATGTCCGAGGTGACATCGGTCGCAAGCTTGACGGTGCGGGCCCGCAACGCCGTCGGGTCAATCACGCCGTGGGTGGTCATGAACCGATCACGGGCGTCGGGCCTCGTCGGGGCCACCGACGGCCCGGGGGTCGGGCAGCCCACGGCGGGTAGCCGTCAACAGCTGACTGAGGCCGCCATAGAGCAGCCGGCAGCCAACCGTCGAGAACCCCGCGGAGCGCAACAGACCACGCAGACCGGCCTCGTCGGGCAAGTAGGCGGTCGAGCGAGGGAGATACCGGTAGGCGGCGCGGTCCGAGAGCGCGCCGCCGAGCACGGGCACCACCCGGTCGAACCAGATGTGGTGCCCGAAGCGCAAGAACCCGCCCGGGGGACGCGCCACCTCGAGGGCGGCGAGGCGGCCACCGGGCCGGAGCACCCGGGCCACCTCGGCGAAGGACGCGCCGAGCTCGGTGAAGTTCCGCAGCGCGTACCCGCAGATCACCCCGTCGACCGAGGCGTCGGGCAGGGGAAGATGCAGCACGTCGGCCTGCACGACCGGTTGGCCGGGCCGGCGGGCGACCAGCATGCCCCAACTCAGATCGGCCCCGAAAGTCCGATACTCGCCCCGGCGCACGGCGATGGCGCCGAGGTCACCGGTCCCACAGGCCAGGTCGAGCACGAGCGATCCGGGGGCGAGCCCGAGTGCATCGACGGTGGCACGGCGCCAGCCCTGGTCCAGCCCGAGAGTCATGATCCGGTTCACCAGGTCGTAGCGGGGCGCGATGGTGTCGAACATGCTCCGCATCCGGGCCGTCTTGGCCGGACCGGTCGGGAGCACGTCGTCGGACACGGTGCGGTCGCTGGTGGTGGGCACGGGGCGGCGGGTGCTCAGCGGTAGAAGCGGTACACCACCTGCGCCACGCAGGAGGGCTTGGGGGCATTTCGGACCTCGAGCACGACGTCGAGCTCGACCTGCGCCCCCCCTGCGACCTCCTCGACTCCGGCCACCTTCACGCCCATCCGCAGTTCGGAACCGACCGGCACCGGGGCAGGGAACCGCACCTTGTTGCACCCGTAGTTCACCGACATCGACACCCCCTGCACGTCGAGGAGCGCGGGAAGCAGGCTGGGCACCAGCCCGAGGGTCAGGTAGCCGTGCAGGATCGGGCTACCGAACGGACCGGCGGCCGCCCGCTCGGGATCGACGTGTATCCACTGGTGGTCGTCGGTCGCGTCGGCGAACTGGTCGACGCGGGTCTGGTCGACCGCCACCCACTCGCTGTACCCGAGGTCGGTCCCGGCCAGGCCGATCAGCTCGTCGACGGAGTGGACGGTGACGCTCACGACCATCTCCTACCCGCGGTCCGACCGGCGCTGCTCGCGACCCTGGCGCTCGTCGTCGGGCTCAATGGAACCAGATCCGTTGGTAGGCACGACTTTGGGGATGTACCAGCAGCGCCAGCAGCACCACCGCGAACACCAGGTTCAGCACGCCGGCAAAGTCGTGGATGACGAAGAACGCCAACATCTGCAACCCGAGGTAGACACCGGCCGCACCCACCGCGACGCGATAGGCCCAACGGCGTTCGTTGGCCACCCCGTACGCGGCAGCACCCATCGCGATCAACAGCACCAGCAGCACACCCCCCAGGCCGCCACCGGACACGAAGAACGAGAGCAGCCCAAGGGCGGCGTCGATGTACGACAAGATCACGGCCGCTTGGAGCGTCTGGGGCTGGCTGGGGTCGATCCACTTGTGCGCCGGCACCACCTGATTCTGCCAGGGCCCGGGACCCTGCGTCAGTCGCTACGCTCGGGTCGTGGAACAGGCGCCAGGTCCAGCGCACCCCCACGAGCACCGCAATGTCCACAGCGGGGGTGCCCGGGCGGCCATCTTCGGTGTGAGCGACGGCCTGGTCACCAACCTCTCGTTGATCCTCGGTGTGGCCGGTGCCCATCCGGCGCAGGGCCTGGTCCGCCTGACTGGTCTGGCCGGGCTGGTGGCCGGCGCGTTCTCTATGGGGGCGGGGGAATTCGTGTCGATGCAGGCCCAACGCGAGCTGCTCCAGCGCGAGCTCGAGATCGAGCGCACCGCGCTGCGAACCAGTCCCGAGGGCGAGTCCCGCGAGCTCGCCGCCATCTACGAGCGTCGAGGCTTAGACCCGGCGCTCGCCCGCGACCTGGTCGACGGGGTCATGTCGGACCCCGAGGTCGCCCTCGAGGTCCACGCGGCGAGGAGCTGGGGATCGACCCGAGCGCCCTCGGATCGCCCTGGTTGGCCGCCGCGTCGTCGTTCGCGGCTTTCGCCATCGGTGCCTTGCTCCCGCTGCTGCCCTGGCTGTTCGCGTCGGGCACGGTCGCCATCGTGGCCTCCGTCGTCATCGGCGCGTGCGCCGCGATGCTCGTCGGCATGGGCTTGGCCAGCCTGACGGGCCGCTCGCCGTTGCGTTCGGGACTGCGGCAGCTGGCGGTGGCGGCCGTCGCCGCGGGTGTCACCTACGGCATCGGGCGAGCGGTGGGCGCCGGGGTGAGCTGAGGGGCGCCGAGCTCGGTCGTATAGACGCGTTGGACCCGGTGGTCGGTGAAGCCCAGCGAGTGGTAGAGCCCGACCGCGGTCACGTTGGACGCCGTCGTGAACAGCATCCCGACCCGCAGCCCCGCCGCGGCCAGCCATCTGAGACCGGCGACGGTCAGGGACCGGCCCAAGCCCCGGCCGTGGAAGGCCGGATCGACCGAGATGACGTAAATCTCCCCCATGGGGGGTGTCGTGTCCGCGTGCACCTTGGTCCAGCACGACCCGGCGAACTGTCCGTCGATCTCGTGCACCAAGAAGCCCTCGGGATCGAACCACGGCTCGCCCCGACGCTCGACCAGGGTGGCGAGGTCCCAGTTTCCCTGCTCAGGGTGACCGGCGAAGGCCCGGTTGTTCGTCTCTAGCCACGCCTGGTCGTCTCGGCCCGGGTCGAACGGCCGCACCGCAATGGGGGGACCGGTGCGGACCGTCGAGGCCAACGGCAGGTCGACTCGCATCTCGATGAGGTCCCGATCGGGCGTGAAGCCCATCGTGGCGAGCGCCAGGTCGAGGTCCTCGGAGGGATCGGGCACCCAGTAGTGGACCCGTCCGCCCTCGCGGGCGAGCTCGTCGAGGCTCGCGCGCAGGAGCTCGTCGCGCAGCTGCGACCCCGACTGGTCGAACCTCGGGTCGCTCACCACCTCGAGGCCCCAGCCTTCGCCCCCCCGGGTGGCCTGCGCATACCCGACCAGCGTGCCGTCGGCGTCGTTGGCCAAGACGGCAAGGAACCCGTGGTGGCCGCCGTGCACAAGATCGAGCCACTTGCCCTCCGACAGCGCCAGGGTGCCGTCGAGGGCCGCGGTGCGCTCGAGGAGCGCCGAGACCGCGTCGAGGGGAACAACTGCGGCACGGCGTTGCACGCTCAACGAAGATGGCCCCACGGACCGAGGCTAACCCGCGGCTGTGGGGCCCAGCAGGGTCCCAACGGCTCGGCCGGCGAGCCCCGGGCTCGGTCGAGGAGTGGGGCCAGGGCTGCCGGTAGCCTGCGGGGCATGGCCCGACCCCGCAGCCTGCGTGGGCGGGCCAAGGAGATCGTGGCCCGGCTGGCCGACGCCTACCCCGGTTCGGCCAACGAGCTGTGCGCGCTCGACCACGACAACCCGTTCCAACTGCTGGTCGCCACCATCTTGTCGGCACAGTGCACCGACAAGCGGGTCAACATGGTGACCCCCGTGCTCTTCGCCGCCTACCCCGACGCGCCGGCGCTCGCTGGGGCCAACCTTGGGGACGTCGAGGAGATCATCAAGTCGACCGGGTTCTTTCGGGCCAAGGCCCGGAACCTGGTGGGCATGGCCCGCGGACTGGTCGAGCGGTTCGGCGCGGAGGTCCCCGAGGCCCTCGAGGACCTCGTGACCCTGCCGGGGGTGGGGCGCAAGACGGCCAACGTCGTCCGCAGCGTCGCGTTCGGGCTCCCCGGCCTTCCGGTCGACACGCACGTCGGCCGCTTGAGTCGCCGGTTGGGCCTCACCAGCGCCCAGGACCCGGTCGTCGTCGAGCAGGATCTCAACAAGCTGGTCGACCCGAACGAGCGGGGTGCGTTCAGCCTTCGGCTGATCCTCCACGGCCGGGCCGTCTGTGTCGCTCGTGCCCCCCGATGCACCGAGTGCCTGCTCGCCGACATCTGCCCGACGGCACCAACCCTCCCAGGTCAGCGGGCTGCGGTCGCTGCGTCCTCCCGCGCCCTGCGACGCAGCGCAGCGGGCAAGTAGTCGAAAATCCCCTGGTCGCAGCCACCGGATGGCCGCTGACGGCGCCAGCGGGGGGTCCCCACAACGGCAGCCGCACCGTCCGATCTCGCCGCCGAATGGTTCCCCTCGGACGATCTCCGCCTCGTTGTCGCAGATAGGCGCAGACTTTGGTCGCTCGGAGGTGGTAAAATGTCCTTCGGAACCGGTTCCCGCCACCTGGTTCCGTAGAGCGGTGCCCGGGATCCGCCGCCCGGCCCGCTCGACCGACGGCGCCCTTTTGGGCGCCGTCGGCGCGTCCGCACGGCCACGCGAGCTCCCTTGAGGTTGCCCCGAGCGCGTCGATGGTGCTACTCGGGGTGCTACCATTCACCCGTGGTGACCAAGCGGTCGGTGTCCTTGGCGGATGAGGTAGCGGCGGCCGTCGAGACCGCAGCGCGTGAGGACGGCATGTCGTTCAGTGCCTGGCTGTCGAGTGCCGCTGAACGCCAGCTGCGGGTCCGTCAGGGCCTGCGCGGCGTGGCGGCGTGGGAAGCCGAGGCGGGGGACCTGACCGCCGAGGAGATCGCCGCCGGCGAAGCACTGCTGGCCCGCCTGCTTTCGGGTGTCTCGGGCATGGCGTCGAGGGTTCGGCGGCGCTGATGGCGGGCAGCCGTGCGGGCCTGGTCTACGGGGTCGGGGCCCTGCGCGCCGCCGCCCGCGGTGAGCGCATGGTGTGGGCCCTGCACCGGGCCGCCCTGGCAAACGGGATCGTACCGATCGTGCCAGCCTCGGCGATCGCCGAGGCCTACCGCAGCGAGGCGCGCGGCGACCGCCTCGCGTCGTTGCTCGTCGGCGCAGAAGTCGAGGCGCTCTCCGGGGACGAAGCGAGACGGACCGGCGAGCTGGCGGCAAGGGCCGATACCACCGACTTGGTGGCCGTCGAGGTGGCCGAGGCCGCCGACCGACGCAACTGCGCCGTCGTAGCGTCGCGTCAGACAGCGCTTCGCGGGGCGGCCGGGCTGCTCGGGCACGACCTCGTGCTCTACGCCGTCTGATCTCCTCGCGACCCTCGCGACCCCCTGGGGCCTTCTCGACCCCTTCTCCCTTCGGACCGCCTCGCCGTCAGATGCCCGCCATCCGGCGAAGCCGGCGGTTGGCTCCGTTGAGCGCTCGTTCGACGCCGAACAGTTCGGCGGCCAGCTCTTCGTTGTTCTCAGCCCGCGCGGATTCGGCCGCTGCGGTGATCCGGCGGAGGATTCTCGTCGAGCGAGGAGTGGATGGCGGACAACTCAGCACGCGACACCATCTCCCGATCATGACCGACAGACTCGAGGGCACCGGACCATGCGCCGTCGGCGCGTGGTGGCCAACCGGAGGCCCGGGCGGCGCCGGTAACATTGGCGGCCCATGGCGCTCACCCGGATCGACCTGCGCGGGTACTCGGGTTCCCTGGCCGACGCGTTGCCCAGGCCGGGCGACCCCGGGTCCGACGTGCGCGAGACGGTGGCGGCCATTCTCGCCCGGGTCCGGGCCGAGGGCGACGACGCCCTCCGGGCGCTCACCGCCGAGCTCGACGGGGTGGAAGTCGGCGAGCTGGCGGTACCGAGCGGCGAGCTGGCAGCGGCGCTCGGGCGCATTCCGACCGCCCTACGCTCGGCGCTCGAGGTGGCCTATGGCCGGATCGGTGACTACCACCGCCACGCGGCACCCGAACCCGGGCCCTACCGCTCGGGCGGGGTGACCGTGCGCGAGCTCCGCCGCCCCGTCGAGCGGGCGGGGTGCTACGCCCCCGGCGGTCGCGCCCGTTACCCCTCGACCGTGCTCATGTGCGCCGCCCCAGCCACGATGGCGGGGGTCGAGTCGATCGTCTTGTGCGTGCCCCCCGCGGCCGACGGGAAGATCGACGACGCCACCCTGGCCGCAGCGGCCATCGCCGGGGTCGACGAGGTCTACCGAGTCGGGGGCGCCCAGGCCATCGGGGCGATGGCCTACGGCACCGCCTCGATCGCGCCGGTCGACGTCATCGCCGGCCCGGGCAACCTCTACGTGGCGGAGGCCAAGCGCCAGGTCGCCGGGGTGGTCGGCGTGGCCTCAGCGTTCGCCGGACCTTCCGAGGTCGTGGTGGTGGCGGCGCCCGAGACCCCCGCCGTCCTGGCCGCCATCGATCTGGTCGTCCAGGCCGAGCACGGCCCGGACGGGTCGGCCTGGCTGGTGACCTGGTCCGAGGACAAGGCCGACGAGGTCGACAAGGAGGTCGACCGGATCGTCGATGCCTCGCCGCGCCGGTCCGACCTGCTCCAGACCCTGCGCACGGGCGGTCACCTCTGCTTGGTCGACGACCCGGCCGGGGCGGTCGCTCTGTCCAACGCCGTGGCGCCCGAGCACCTCGAGCTGCTGTGGGAGGGGGCCGAGGAGGTACTCCCCCTCGTGCGGGCCGCCGGTGCGGTCTTCGTCGGACCCTGGGCGCCGGCCAGCCTGGGTGACTACCTGGCCGGCCCGAACCACGTGCTGCCGACCAACCGCAGCGCGCGCTTCGCCTCCGCCCTGCGCACCGACGACTTCGTTCGCCACATCCACGCCGTGTGGGCCGACCGCTCGGCTATCGCCGAGCTCGGTCCGCACGTCATCACCCTGGCCGAGGTCGAGGGGTTGCCCGCGCACGCCGAGTCGATCCGGCTGCGATCGTGAGCCCGCTTCCGGCCCTGCGTCCGGGCCTGCAGCTCGGTGCGGGCTACCACTCGCCCCAAGTACCGGCCGAGGTCAGGCTCAACACGAACGAGTCGCCCTTCGGGCCCCCCGCAGCCTTCGGCACCGCTCTTGCCGAGGAGCTCTCGCGCGTGGAGTTCCACCGCTATCCGGACCGCTCGGCCGGCGAGCTGCGTCGGGGTCTGGCCGAGCTGCACGGCGTGGCGACGGACCGCATCTTCTGCGCCAACGGATCCAACGAGGTGCTTCAGTGCCTCTTGCTGGCCTACGGCGGTCCGGGACGGCGGGCGCTGCTGTTCGAGCCGACCTATACGTTGCACGACCACATCAGCCGGCTGACCGGCACCGAGGTGATGGCCGCGCCCGCGATGCGGACTTTCGCATCGACCCCGCGGCGGCCCTCGCCCTCATGGAGGGTGGCGAGCCCGCCGTGACCTTCGTCTGCTCGCCCAACAATCCGACGGGGATGTGCGAACGTCCCGAGGTGGTACGTGCCCTCCTGCACGGCCAGCCGGGCCTGCTGGTGGTGGACGAGGCCTACGGCCAGTTCGCCTCGTGGAGCGCGCTCGAGCTGACCCACGAACCCCCCGACGGCGGCCCAGTGGGCGACACCCGCGCCTTAGCGGTGGTCCGGACGTTCTCCAAGACCTGGTCGATGGCGTCGGTGCGGCTCGGGTACGTCATCGCCGATCCCGACGTGGTGGCCGCCTGCGAGGAGGTCGCACTCCCGTACCACCTGTCCGTCCCGACCCAGCTGGCCGGCATCGTGGCGCTGCGCTTCGCCGCCGAGATGGCCGACCGGGTCGCCACGATCGCCGCCGAGCGCGACCGCCTGGCCGACGCACTCGCTGCGTTGCCGGTCGACACCTGGCCCTCGGACGCCAACTTCATCCTGTTCCGCCCGAGGGAGCGGTCGGCGCACGCCCTCTGGCAGCGCCTGCTCGATCGGTCAGTCCTCGTGCGGGACTGCTCTACCTGGGTGGGCGTCGAGGGGTGCCTGCGGGTGACCGTCGGGACCCGCCCGGAGAACGACCGCTTCGTCGCGGCGATGAAAGAGAGCCTCTGATGCCCGGCGCACCCGACACCACCCACCAACGCCGGGCCAGCCGACGCAGGGTCACCAAAGAGACCGTGGTCGAGGCCGAGCTTGTCCTCGACGGCACCGGGTCCGCGCAGGTTGCGACCGGGCTGCCCTTCTTCGACCACATGGTCGAGCAGCTCGGGCGGCATGGCGGCTTCGACCTCCGGGTACAGGCGGAAGGCGACCTCGAGGTCGACGCCCACCACACGGTCGAGGACGTCGGCATCGTGCTTGGCGGCTGTCTCGCCGAGGCGCTCGGCGACAAGGCGGGGATCCGGCGCTTCGCCTCCTTGGCGTTGCCGCTCGACGAGGCCCTCGTCGAGGTGGCCCTCGACCTGTCGGGACGCCCGTACCTGGCCTACGCCGTGGACTTCGCCCCCGACA
Organism: uncultured Acidimicrobiaceae bacterium; assembly: GCA_963794215.1. Taxonomy (GTDB): domain Bacteria; phylum Actinomycetota; class Acidimicrobiia; order Acidimicrobiales; family RAAP-2; genus DATKRB01. The sequence goes on from CAWCCQ010000003.1 coordinate 270,183, forward strand.
CGCCCGGGCTGGGCTCACCACCCTTCGTGCCCCAGCTCGCCGAGGAATTCTGGCGCGCGTTCGCCACCTCGGGCGCCCTCACCCTTCATGTCCGCCTCCGAGAGGGCAAGAACACCCATCACGTGGTCGAAGCCACCTTCAAGGGCGTCGCTCGGGCGCTACGTGACGCGGTCCGGGTGGAAGGAGAGGGCGTCCCTTCGACCAAGGGCTCCCTGTGAGCCCCCGCGTCGATCGGACCGCGGAGCCCGACCAGCACCCCGCCACGCGCATTGCCGTGCTCGACTACGGCATCGGCAACCTGCGCTCAGCGGAAAAGGCCCTCCAGCACCTGGGGGCCGACGCGGCGCTCGTACGCGACCCAGCGCAGGTCGAGGGGGCAGCGGGCGTCGTCCTGCCGGGTGTCGGGAACTTCGCCGCTTGCGCCGATGCCCTGCGGGCCAGCGGGCTGGATGCGGCGGCGCTCGCCGCCATCGAGTCGGGCACCCCCTTCTTCGGGGTGTGCATCGGCTTCCAACTGCTCTACGAACGCTCCGAAGAGAGCCCCGGTGCTCGGGGCCTGGGCGTGCTGCGCGGCTCGGTACGTCGATTGCCGGCCGGGGTGAAGCACCCACAGATGCAGTGGAACCCCCTCGTCCGGCGTCCAGGACGCCGAGCGGGAATGCTCGAGGGACTGGCCGGGGCTCCGTGGGTCTACTTCGTGCACTCCTTCGCCCCCGACATCGGCGAGGAGACGGTGGCCGAATGCGAGTACGGGGGCCCGGTGGCTGCGGCAGCGGAGCGCGAGAACGTCTGGGGTGCCCAGTTCCACCCCGAAAAGTCCGGCACGGTCGGCCTGGCCATCCTGGCCAACTTCGTCCGGCGTTGCGCCCATCGCGACGGGGGCACCCCGGTGGGCGGCCCCGCCGCCGCGCCGGTCCCGAGCTGATGGAGCTCCTGCCGGCGATCGATCTGCGGGCCGGGCGGGCGGTCCGCTTAGAGCAGGGGGACTTCGAGCGCGAGCGACCCTTCGGGGATCCACTCGGCGTGGCGGACAAATTCGCCGCTGCCGGTGCCCGCTGGCTCCACGTCGTGGATCTCGACGCCGCCCGCGACGGGGGAGCGGCCAACCGGCCGATGGTGCTCGCCATCGCCCAGCGGACCGGGTTGTCCGTCCAGACCGGCGGCGGGGTCCGCAGCGAGCAGGATGTCGCCGAGCTGATCGGCGGCGGCATCCGCCGGGTCGTTCTCGGCACGGCAGCCCTCGAGGATCCCGAGCTCCTCGTCCGCTGCGGGCGGCAGTTCCCCGGCCAGGTGGCGCTCGGGCTCGATTACCGCACGCGGCCCGACGGGGTACGCGAGGCCGCGGTGCGTGGGTGGACCCAGGGTTCGGGTCAGGCCATCGACGAGGTGCTCGACAGCGTGGCATCGATGCCCCTCGCCGCGGTGGTGGCCACCGCAATCGAGCGCGACGGCACGCTCGGCGGGCCCGACCTCGCCGGCCTGGGCGTGCTCCTCGACGCGACCGCGCTCCCCGTGGTCGCCTCGGGCGGGGTGGCCACGACCGACGATCTGCGTGCGCTGGCGCAATTGCGTTCCCCTCGTCGTTCTCGCCGCCTGGCCGGCGTGGTGGTCGGCCGTGCCCTGCTCGATGGCAGCCTCAAGCTCGAGGAGGCGATCGCCGCGTGCGCCACGTCCGAGTGATCCCCTGCCTCGACGTCACCGGTGGACGGGTCGTCAAGGGTGTGCAGTTCGTCGACCTCGTTGACGCCGGCGACCCGGTCGAGCTGGCGGCCCGCTACGACGCCGAGGGCGCAGACGAGCTGACCTTTCTCGACATCACCGCGTCCTCCGAGGAGCGCGACACGATGGTGTCGGTGGTGGAGCGGACCGCCGAGCAGGTCTTCATCCCCCTCACCGTCGGCGGGGGCGTGCGCGCCACGCCCGACGCCCGGCGTCTCCTGCGTGCCGGTGCCGAAAAGGTGGGCGTCAACACCGCGGCGCTGCAACGCCCCGAGCTGGTCGCCGAGTTGAGCGCCGAGTTCGGCGCCCAGTGCGTGGTGGTGGCCATCGATGCGCGCGCCGCTGGCGGTGGGTGGCAGGTCTTCACCCATGGCGGCCGCCAGAGCACGGGCATCGACGCCGTGGGGTGGGCGGTGCGCTGCGCCGAGCTGGGGGCCGGCGAAATCCTGCTCACCTCGATGGATCGCGACGGGACCCGTGACGGGTTCGATCTCGCGCTGACCCGGGCCGTCGTCGAGTCCGTCGACATCCCAGTGGTCGCCTCGGGCGGCGTCGGTTCGCTCGAACACTTGGTCGAAGGAGCACTCGTGGGGGGTGCCGACGCTGTCCTGGCCGCCTCGATCTTCCACCGCCGCGAGCACACGGTGGCCGAAGCCAAGGCGTTCATGGCTGGGCGGGGGGTGGCGGTCCGACCGCCCGAACCCTAAGCGGCCCGCTCGGGCTCGGCCGCGGGTGTACCCCGGTTTGCTGGAGAACCGTGGCCTGGACCCTGGCAGCGTTGACGGAGCGACGCCGGCGATGCGGTACCGTGCGAGTGTGGCAACCAACCCATCGGCCCAGCCCGGAGAGCCCAAGCAGCCCATCACGGTGCTCTTCGACCGAGTACTGGTGCAGGTGTCGGCGGCCGAGGGTGAGCGCCGGTCGCGATCGGGGATCCTGATCCCTGCCACCGCCCAGGTGTCGCGCCGGCTGGCCTGGGCCGATACCGTCGCCGTCGGGCCGCACGTCCGGGCGATCAAGGTAGGCGACAAGGTGCTCTTTAACCCCGAGGACCGCTTCGAGGTCGAGGTCCACGGGGACGAGTACGTGATCTTGCGCGAGCGCGACATCCACGCGGTGGCCACCGAGCGGATCGACAGCGGGACCGGGCTCTACCTCTGAGATGCCATCGACCTCGGAGACCTCTAGGGTGGCGTCGACCCCGAGCGCTGGTCCCGACGACCCCGGGGCCGTGGCCGCACCCCTCGAGGTGGACGACGCCGTCCTCGCCGACGTGGACTTCGCCAAAGAGGCCCTCTTGCCCGCCGTGATCCAAGACGCGGACGACGGCACGGTGCTAATGGTCGGGTTCATGGACGCCGAGGCACTTCGCCGGACCCTGTCGAGCGGTCGAACGTGGTTCTGGAGCCGTAGCCGGCGCGAGTACTGGCAGAAGGGGGAGACCTCCGGGGACCGCCAGTACGTGCGCGAGGTGCGGCTCGATTGTGACGGCGACACCGTCGTGGTGCTCGTCGACCAGCACGGACGCGGCGCGTGTCACACCGGCGAGCGCTCGTGCTTCTACCGGACGCTCGCCAAGGGACCCGGCCGGCCGCTCCACGCCACGGGGCCGACCGACCACCGCGGGTGACCACGCGCACCACTGACCCCGCCGCGCGCCGGGCACACGAGGTGACCGAGGGCCGGGGTGGCGCACCGGGGTCGAGCGCCGGGGTCGAGGCGCCGGCGGTGGTCCCCGATCTCGCGACGTTCGCCCGGCTGGCCGCCACTCACCGGATCGTGCCGGTGTGGCGTGAGGTGATCGCCGACACGATGACGCCGGTGGCCGCCTTTCTGGCCCTGGTCGGCGACGGGCCGGGCTTCCTACTCGAGTCGGTGGAAGGCGGCGAGCGTTGGGGCCGCTACTCGTTCGTCGGCCGCAGGCCGCTGGCCACCATCGTGGCGCGCGGCCGCAAGATCGTGACCGAGGGCCCGCTGGAGGTCCCTGCGCCCCCGGGCGGCGGGGTGCTGGCCACTCTCGGCGCGCTCTTGGCCGAGCATCGCGCTCCTTCGTTGCCCGACCTGCCGCCCCTGCACGGCGGGGTGGTGGGGTACCTGGGTTACGACGTGGTGCGCGAGATCGAGCACCTGCCCGACACGCCGCCCGACGATCTGGGGCACCCCGACGCCGCCCTCGGTGTCATTGGCCAGATCGCCGCGTTCGACCATTGGCGCCAGCGGGTCGTGCTCATCGACAACGTCATGATCGGCCCGGACTGGACCGACGAGGACATCGCGTTGGCCCACCGACAGGCCGCCGAGCGACTTGGGGCGTTCGCCGCCGATTGCTTCACCCCCGTCACCTCGGTGCCGATCGCCCCGCCCCTCGCCTCGGCCCCGGTGCCGGCGACCGCCCGGACCGTCTCCGCCGAGGACTACCGACGGGCCGTCGAGGTGGCCAAGGAGCACATCGTGGCCGGCGACATCTTCCAGGTGGTGCTCTCGCAGCGCTTCGACGTGGCGCTCGAGGTCGACCCGTTCGACGTCTACCGGTCGCTGCGCTTGCTCAACCCGAGCCCCTATTTGTACTTCCTGCGTTTCGGCGAAGTCACCGTGGTCGGATCGTCCCCCGAGCCCATGGTGCGCCTGCGCGACGGCGTTGTCACCTCGCGCCCGATCGCCGGCTCGAGGCCCCGGGGAGTCACCGACGAGGCGGACCGCCGGCTCGCCGGTGAGCTGTCCGAGGATCCCAAAGAGCTCGCCGAGCACGTGATGCTGGTCGACCTCGCCCGCAACGACGTCGGTCGGGTGGTCAGCTTCGGCACCGAGCACGTCGACGAGCTCATGACCGTCGAGCGCTACAGCCACATCATGCACCTGACCTCGCAGGTCTCGGGCCGCCTGGCTCCCGGCAAGGGTCCCATCGACGTCCTGCGGGCCACGCTGCCCGCCGGCACCTTGTCGGGCGCCCCCAAGGTCCGGGCCATGGAGATCATCGATGAGCTCGAGCCGACCAAGCGGGGGATCTACGGCGGCGTCGTCGGCTACCTCGACTTCTCGGGGAACCTCGACACGGCAATCGTGATCCGCACCATGGTCGTCAGCCCCGACGGCCGGGCGTCGGTGCAGGCCGGCGCCGGCATCGTGGCCGACAGCGACCCGGTACTCGAGGACGAGGAGTGCGCGCACAAGGCGAGGGCCCTGTTGGTCGCCATCGGTGCGGCACGATCGATGGCCGCCATGCGGGTGGCGTCGGGGTCGGCGACATGAGCGCACCCCTCGATATCGCACGCGCCGTGGTGAGGGCTGACTACGAGGCGCTGCGCCACGGGAGGGGCGCTGTACGCCAGGCCCGCGACGTGGTGCGGGTCGAGGGGCCCGACGCCGCGGGCTACCTCCAGGGGCAACTGAGCCAAGACATCGCCCCGTTGGCGGTGGGCGACTCGGCCGACTCACTGCTGCTCGCGCCCGACGGCAAGATCGTGGCCCTCGTGCGGGTGAGCCGGGTGGGCGACGAGACGTTCCTCCTCGACTGTGAGTCGGGGCACGGCGAGGCCGTCCGCGCCCGCCTGGCCCGTTTCAAGCTGCGCTCCAAGTTCGACATGCGCCTCGAGGCGTGGCAATGCCTGGCCCTCCGGGGCGCCGCACTCGGCGATGTGGGAAGCGGGGGCGACGGGGTGGTCCTCGTCGCCCCCTCCTGGTTCAACGGTTGGGGCGGGGTCGACCTGCTCGGGCCCGAGCCCAGCATCGAGCTCGCCGGCCTGCGCTGGTGCGGTGAGGCGGCCTGGGAAGCGTGCCGGATCGAATCAGGCCTTCCCTCCATGGACCACGAGCTGGGCGACGGGCGCACCATCCCCGCCGAGGCCGGCCTGGTCGACCACGCGGTCAGCTTCACCAAGGGCTGCTACACGGGCCAGGAGCTCGTGGCCCGGCTCGACGCCCGGGGGAGCCGGGTGGCGCGCCGGCTGTGCGGCGTCGTCCTTTCGGGGGACACGAGCGACACGGGCGAGCTGCTCGGGGCATCCCTGGTGGTGCCGGCCGCGTCGGCCGAGGGTACCCACAAGGAAGTGGGCACCCTCACCTCGGTCGCCTGGTCCCCGGCGCTCGACGCGATCGTCGGGCTGGCCTACGTGCACCGGTCGGTCGAGACCGGTACGTCAGTCCGGCTCGAACCGGCCTCGACGGGCCAGGGCGGTCCCCGCTCGGCCGAGGTGCGAGCGCTACCGCTGCGTTGAAGGGCCCGCCCGATCCGAAGGGTCCGCTGGCAACCACACGGTCAGGCGGGTCCCCCCGGTGTCGTTGAGCGGCGAGTCGGCCCGCACGCCCCCACCCATGGCGCCGGCTAGCTCGGCCACGATGGCCAAGCCGAGCCCGCTGGTCGTGCCCCGTCTGGGTGCGCGATCCGAGGTGAAGTGGGGCTCGAAGACTCTGATGAGGTCCATCGGCGCGATGCCTGGACCGTCGTCGACCACCCAGAGCACGACGACGCCCGGATCCTCGCGGGCGCCAACGACGATCTGCTGACGCGCGAACTTGAAGGCGTTTTCCACCAGGTTCGACAGCAACTGCACGAGCCGGTCGGCGTCGGTCCGGACCCAGAGGTGCTCGCCCTCCCCGAGCGCCGTGCGCAACGACACGCCGGCGGGCACGGCCTCGGGGACGAACCGAGCCACCGTCTGGCGCACGACGTCGGCCACGTCGACCCGTTCGAGATGGAACGAAAAACGCTCGGCGTCGAGGCGGGCCAGATCGAGCAGGTCCTGAACCAGGCGCTCGAGTCGGGCGGCCTCCGCCACGATCACCCTCAACGCGCCCGCCACGTCGTCGGTGGTGCCGTCGAGCGCCGCGTCGGCATACCCGCGGATCGAGGTGAGGGGCGTTCGCAGGTCATGGGAGACCGACAGCAAGAATTGCCGCTGCTGGTTCTGGGCTCGCTCGAGGCTTTCGCCCATCGCGTTGATGGCGGTGGCCAGGGCGGCGAACTCGTCCAGATCCTTAGACGTCACCGGCATGCGCGCCTGAAGGTCCCCGCCGGCGATGCGACCGGTGGTCGCCGCGGCGACCTGCAGCGGCCGAGAGAACCGCCGAGCCAGGTAGTAGGCCAACGCTGTCGCCACGGCCAACACCACCAGTCCCACCAACACGAAGTACCCGAGGCCGTTGACCGGCGGCGTCACCGTACGGGTGGCGACCAAGACGGCGGTGTCCTCGTAGGGGATCGGCGGATGGAGCTTGCTCTTCTCGGCCGTGCTCAGGTGCAGCGGGATGAGCACGTAGGCGAAGCTACGAGTGCTGCCGGCCACGGCCTGCCCGTCCACGAGCGCGCTCGGTTCGAGGAGCCGTCCCTGAAGCTCGTCGGGCAGTGGGCTCGAAAAGGCGCCGGTCGCGCTCAGCCCAACCACCGACAACGAGCGGTACTGGCCGAGCAGCTTGACCACCGCCTGATCGCGGAACACCAGGCTCGCGCCCCGCTTGTTGCGGTCGATGATGCCGGCGACCGAACGGGCCTGGGTGTAGAGCTGCTGCTGGGCCGTGCTCTGGGCGGCCCGACGCACGAGGACCAAACTGCCAAACGCCGTGACCGCCAGGGTGCCGACAATGAGGGCCAGCATGGCAACGGTTAAGCGTGCCCGCACCGGTCGGCGCGCTCAGTCGAGCCGGTAGCCCACGCCCCAGACCGTCGCCAGGGGCAGGGCGTCGCCGAGCTTCTTGCGCAGCTGTCGCACGTGGACGTCGACGGTCCGCTCGTCGCCGAACCAGTCACGGCCCCAGACCCCGTCGAGCAGCTGCTGGCGGCTGAGCAGCGCAGACCCTGGTTGGCCGCGAGGTGGGCGAGCAGGTCGAACTCGCGCGTGAGTGAGCGCCACCGGGCCTTCGGGGCCACGAGCCTCGCGCCGGCCGGTATCGATCTCCACCCCGCCGACCACGACGGTGAGCGGGGCCTCGGTGGTCGGACGCGCCTCGCTGCGGCGCAAGATGGCATGCACCCGAGCCACCAACTCGCGGGCGGAGAATGGCTTGGTCACGTAGTCGTCGGCCCCGAGCTCGAGGCCGAGCACCCGATCCACCTCGTCGTCGCGGGCAGTCAGCATGACCACCGGAACCGAGCCCTGAGCTCGCAACCGCCGGCAGACCTCGAACCCGTCGATCTCCCCGGGGAGGCCGACGTCGACGACCACCAGGCGTGGCCGTTCACGCCCGACCGAGCTCAAGCCGGCCTCGCCATCCGCCGCCTGTAACACCCGGAAGCCGTCGCGCCGAAGGTACATCGCAACCAGGTCCGAGATGTGGGTGTCGTCCTCGACGACCACCACGGTGCCGATGTCCCCGTCCACGGCCCAAGCTTCTCATGTCGCCTGTCGCTCGTCGGGGACGACGTCTCGGGCTCCGCTGGACCGGATCGGGGCACCGCTACGCTGGCCGATCATGTCCACGTACCTCTCCGCGATCGTGGCCGGCCACCGGGTGGCGGCCAGGGCCGATCGGCGCGACCTAGACGAGCTCGTCGAGCGTGCGTTGCACGCCCCGCCAAGCGTGCCCTTCGCCGCCGCACTGGCCGATCGCACGAGACGTCGATCGGGGGTGATCGCCGAGATCAAACGGCGGTCGCCCTCCAAGGGAGACCTGGCCCCCGATCTCGTGCCGGCCGAGCTCGCCCGGGCCTACGCGCGGGGAGGCGCCCGGTGCCTGTCGGTGCTGACCGATCGCGACTATTTCGGCGGCTCGCCCGAGGACCTGCGCGCCGCCAAGGCGGCGACCGGCCTCCCGGTGCTGCGCAAGGATTTCACCGTGGCCCCGGCTGACGTCTGCGATGCCCGTCTCATGGGCGCCGATGCCGTGCTGCTCATCGTCGCCGCGCTGGACGACCGCGAGCTGGCCGCGCTGGGCGCGCTGGCCGGACAGCTCGGCCTGGACGCGCTGGTGGAGGTCCACGACGAAGACGAGCTGGCGCGTGCCTTGGCGTTCGGGGCGACCGTGGTCGGGGTCAACCAGCGCGACCTGGCGACCTTCGCGCTCGACCGGGAACGAGCAGTCCGGCTGGCCTCTCACATCCCCGACGACGTGGTGGCCATCGCCGAGTCCGGGGTGCGCGACGCGAGGGATGCCGCAGCCCTGGCCGCCGCGGGCTACGACGCTGTCCTGGTGGGCGAGACCCTCGTCCTGGCCGAGGACCCCGCGGCCGAGGTGGCCGCTCTCGGAGGCCACTCGGTCGGACCGCGGGCTGGCTCGGTCGTCGGTACCGGGTGATCGGACGGGACGCTCCACCCACCATGCGCACGTCCGGCGAGATCATGGTCAAGATTTGCGGCATCACCTCGGAGGCCGACGCCCTGCTCGCCGTGGGCCTCGGCGCCGACGCGGTGGGCTTCGTGCTCGCTCCCTCGCCCCGCCAGCTGGCGCCGGGCGCGGTGGCCGACATCGTCAAGCGGCTGCCTCGCGGCATCAGCGCGGTCGGCGTGTTCCGCGACGAGGCCCCCCAGCGAGTGGTGGACATCGCGAACCACATCGGCCTGGGCGCGATCCAGCTGCACGGTCACGAGACTCCGTCGCAGAGCCGTTGGATCCGCGAGCGGGTGCCCTCGACGATCAAGGCGTTCGCCGCGGGCGACCCGGCCATCGCCCACTTCGTGGAGTTCGGAGCCGACTACCTGCTGATCGACGGCGCCAGCCCCGGCTCGGGTGCGGTCTTCGACTGGCGTCTGGCCGAGGGCGTGGTCGATCCCTCCCGCCTCATCGTCGCGGGGGGTCTCGATCCGACCAACGTGGGGCAGGCCATCGCCCACCTTCACCCCTACGGCGTCGACGTGTCGACCGGCGTCGAGAGCGGCCTGGGATCCAAGGACCCCAAACTGGTGGGCGCCTTCGTCGCCGCGGCGCGCGCCGCGGCCCAGCTCCTCGCGGGCCCCCGGGGCGGGCCCGACGACGATCCCGACGACGACGGGGATCGGGCTTTCGGCGAGCGGCCCTACGACTGGATGGAAGGATGAGCGCGCCCGACGCGGCCGACCCCGAGCTGATGGGCCGCCCAGGGGTCGACGGACGCTTCGGCCAGTTCGGCGGGCGCTACGTCCCCGAGTCGCTCGTCCCCGCCTGCCAACAGCTCGCGGTGGCCTTCGACGAGGCCTGGTCCGACCCCGAGTACCGCGCCCACCTGGCGGAGATCCTGACCAGCTACGGCGGACGCCCCACCCCGGTGACCGAGTGCCACCGACTCTCGGCCCAGCTCGGCATCCGGCTCCTTCTCAAGCGCGAGGACCTGGCGCACACCGGGTCGCACAAGCTCAACAACGTGGTGGGCCAGGCACTGCTCACCACACGCATGGGCAAGCGGCGGCTCGTCGCCGAGACCGGTGCCGGTCAGCACGGCGTGGCCACCGCCACCGCGGCGGCGCTCTTCGGGCTGGAGTGCACCGTGTACATGGGGGAGGTTGACATCGAGCGCCAGGCGCTCAACGTCTTTCGTATGGAGTTGCTCGGGGCCACGGTGCGCCCGGTCGCCAGCGGCAGCCGCACGCTCAAGGATGCGGTCAACGAGGCGCTGCGCGACTGGGTCGCCACGGTCGACTCAACCCACTACTGCCTCGGATCGGTGATGGGCCCGCACCCCTTCCCCTACATGGTGCGCGAGCTGCAGCGAGTGGTCGGCGACGAGGCGCGCGCCCAGTGCCGCGTCCTGCTCGACGGCCGCGATCCTGACACGGTCGTGGCCTGCGTGGGAGGCGGCTCCAATGCGGCCGGCACCTTCGCCGGCTTCGTCGACACCGGTGCCCGGCTGGTCGGGGTCGAGGCCCAGGGCGGCGCGGCGATGGCCTCGGGCATCCCCGGGGTGCTCCACGGCATGTACTCGCGGCTTCTCCAAGACGAGGAGGGCCAGATCGTCGAGGCCCATTCGATCTCGGCCGGGCTCGACTATCCGGGGATCGGTCCCGAGCATGCCCACCTGGCCGAGGTGGGTCGGGCCACCTATGAGCAGGCGAACGACGAGGAGGTTCTGCGCGCCTTTTCCCTCCTCGCCCGCACCGAGGGGATCATTCCGGCGCTCGAGTCAGCCCACGCCCTGGCGTGGGTCGTGCGCGAGGCGGGCGGGGCGGTGCCCGCTGGCTCGACGGTGCTGGTCACCTTGTCGGGCCGGGGGGACAAGGACGTCGCCCAGGTGCGCGACCTACTCGGCCAGGTCCCCTCACCGTGACGAGCGTTCGCCCCCAGAGCCACCGGACCGATGCGGCGACCCAACTGGCGTCGACGAGCCTCGAAGCCTCGCTGCGCGCCCGGCGCGACGGGGGAGCCAAGCTGCTCGTCCCCTACGTGATGGCCGGCGCCGTGCCCGACTGGTTGGAGGTGGTCGAGGCTCTGGCGGGCGCCGGGGCCGACGCCGTCGAGGTCGGCCTTCCGTTCTCCGATCCCATGATGGACGGCCCGGTGATCCAGGAGGCCTCGGTACGCTCCCTGGGGGCGGGCTCGACCCCCCGAGGTCTGCTCGACGCGATCGCCGCCGCCCGCTTCGAGATCCCCGTGGCCGTCATGACGTACTACAACGTCGTCTTCCGGGCCGGCCATCACCGGATGGCCCGCTGGCTCGCCGACGCAGGTGTGAGCGGGGCGATCGTCCCGGACCTGCCGCTCGAGGAGTTCGGCGGCTGGGAGCACGAAGCCAACGCGGCGGGCATCGACACCGTCTTGCTGGTGGCACCCTCGACGCCCCCCGAGCGAGCCCGGGCCATCTGCGCTCGATGTCACGGCTTCGTCTACGCGGTGGCCCGGATGGGGGTCACGGGCGAGCGAAGCGATCCGGGGAGCGAGTTCATCGAGGTGGTGGAGAAGGTCCGACCCTTCACCGACCTGCCGGTGTGCGTCGGGGTGGGCGTCTCGACCCCCGCCCAGGCCCAGGCGGCCAGTGCGGTGGCAGACGGGGTCGTGGTCGGCTCGGCTCTGGTGCGGCGGCTCCTCGAGGGTGCCGGTCCCGACGGGGCCGCTGCGTTCGTGCGCGAGCTGCGCGGCGCTCTCGACGCAGGCTGAGCGGCCTGTTGAGGGCCGGTTGGCGCCAGGGCAGCCCGGCGAGGGTTCAGTCGGGGGGCCGGATCACCAGGCAGCCGTTGTGCCCGCCGAAGCCGAACGAGTTGGAGAGCACCGGGCCCGGTGTCCAGGCACGGCCCTCGCCGCTGACGACGTCAAGGTGGATGTCGGGATCGAGCTGCTCGAGACTGCCGGTGGGCGGGATCAGGCGCCGGTCGATGGCAAGGAGTCCAGCGACCGCCTCGACCGCGCCCGCCGCCCCTAGGCAATGTCCGGTCACACCCTTGGTCGAGGTGACCGCCGGGCCCGGCTCGCCGAAGACCTTGTTGATGGCCCGGGACTCGGCGAAATCGTTGAGCGGCGTCGAGGTGCCGTGGGCGTTGATGTGCGCGATGTCCGCGGCGTGGAGTTGGGCGTCCTCCAGCGCGAGCTCCATGCACGAGACGGCCCCGGCGCCCGATGGCTCGGGGGCGGTGATGTGGTGGGCGTCCGCGGTGCTGGCCGCTCCGGCGATCTCGCCGTAGATGTGCGCCCCCCGGGCGACGGCACGGTCCCAATCCTCGAGCACCAGCGCCGCGGCACCTTCGCCCATGACGAAGCCGTCGCGCCCGACGTCGAACGGGCGCGAGACCCCCGACGCCGACAGCGCGGTCATGTTGGCGAAGGCGGCGACGGCGACCTCTTGCATCGCCACCTCGGACCCACCCCCGATCACCACGTCGCAACGACCCGAGGCGACCAGTCTGGCGGCCGCTCCGAGCGAGTGCGTCCCCGCCGCGCAGGCGGTCACGATGCTCTCCGAAGGGCCGTGCCAGCCGACGCGCGATCGAGACGTTGGCCGCCGCGGCGTTGGCCATCATCATGGGCACGAGGAAGGGGGACACCCGATTGGCGCCCTTGGTGTAGTAGACGTTCACCTGCTCGGCCAGCGTGTAAAAGCCGCCCACCCCGGTCGCGAAGATCACCCCCGAGCGTTCGGGATCGGCACCGACATCCCCCGCGTCTTCCAGCGCCATCAACGAGGTCGCCACGGCGTATTGGGCGAACAGGTCCAGCCGACGGGCCTCTTTGGGTCCGAACCACGCGGACGGATCGTACCCCGGCACGGTGCGCGGGCCGCCCTCCCAGGGTCGCAACAGGCCATCCCAGAACGCGTCGATTCCGATCCCGCAGCAGGTGACCGCTCCCAGTCCGGTCACCGCGACGCGACGGCCGGCGATGGCACCCTCGCGGCCTACGCCGAGGAGCATCAGAGTTTGCCGTACACGAGGTCGAATGCCTGACCGACGGTCTCGATGTCCTCGAGCTCGGTCTCTTCGACGGTGATGTTGAACGATTCCTCCAAGGCCATCACGAGCTCGACGAGATCGAGGCTGTCGGCATCGAGGTCCTCGGCGAGGCGTGCCTCACGGGTGATCTTCTCGGCCGGCACCTGCAGCACCTCAACTGCGCTCTCGCGAAACTTCTCGAAGGCTGCGTCGCTGTCCACTGGTCCACTCCTTGTCGTCGGTGTCGGCTCTCGGGCCGCCGGTCAGGTGCCGGCTTGGGCAGGGCCGAGCATCGAGGGTACTCCGGCCCCGGGGGTGCCTGGGATTCTCAGAGGCCCATCCCCAGTCCTCCATCCACCGCGAGCACCGCCCCGGTGACGTAGCTGGCCCCTGGCGAGGCGAGGTAGCCGACCGCGTCGGCCACCTCGTCGGGACTGGCCATCCGGCCCAAAGGGATGCGGTCGACGACACGCGCACGCCGTTCCTCGCTCAGCTGATCGAGCATGTCGGTGTCCACCATGCCCGGGGCCACCACGTTGACCGTGATGCTTCGGCTCGCCACCTCACTGGCCAGGGCCCGAGCCATGCCGACCAGGCCGGCCTTGGATGCCGCGTAGTTGGCCTGCCCGGCGTTCCCCATGAACGCCCCGACCGACGAGACGAACACGATGCGTCCCCGATGGAGGCGCACCATCTTGGCCACCGCTCGCCGTGCGACGCGGTACCCACCGGTGAGGTTGGTGTCGATGACCTCGCTCCACGCCGCCTCGTCCATCCGCAGCATGAGCATGTCCCGGGTCACGCCCGCGTTGGCCACCAGCACCTCGACCGGGCCCCAGGCCGCTTCGACCGCCGCGAACGCCGCGTCGACCGATTCGGGATCGGTCACGTCACAGTGCAGGGCCATGAAGCGGTCGTCCTCCTCTCCGGCGGGGGGCTTGGGGGCCGACGACCCACGGTAGGTCGCGGCCACCCGGTCGCCGTTGCGCAGCGAACCACGACACGCAGGCAGCGCCGATGCCACGGGATCCCCCAGTGACCAGCACGACCCGCGCCGTAGCTGACACCGCCTCCTCGCTCATCACGGCTGGTCTTCTGCCACCCGCAGGCGCACCACGGGCTGCCCGTCAGCGACGTGCTCACCCTGGGCGACCAACCACCCCACCACCTCGCCGGCGAACGGCGTGCGCACCTCGTGCCCGCCGACGTGACCCACCACGTCGCCCACCTCGAGCCGTTGGGGTGCGGGCTCGTCTGCCACCCCGCCCGTACCCAGCGCGGGGTCCGGGCTGAAGGTGCCCTCGGCCGGACTGGTCACGAGGCGCTCGGAGCGATAGCGCTGCTCGTCGACCGAGCGGCGCCGGCGCACCGGGGTGGCCAGGTCGAGCGTCCCGACGGCGTCCATCAACGCGTCGAGATCCTCGGGAGCGGCCACCGACAGCGCGCGCACGCCGGGGGCGCCGCGTTTGGCCAAGCCGGTCAGCACGCCGCCTGGCCCAAGCTCCACCAACGCAGCCGCCCCGAGCGAGCCCAGCGTCTGAAGGGACTGGTGCCAGCGGACGGGACTGCACAACTGCGCCGCCAAGAGCTCGGGCCAAGCCCCGGGCTCCTCGTGTGCCCGGGCGTCCACGTTGGCGACGACAGGAACCTCGGATGCCACGAAATCGACTTCGTCGAGCGCCTTGCGCAGTGCCGGCCGGGCGCCGTTCATGAGCGGCGTGTGGAACGCGCCGGCCACTGGTAAGCGGACCACCTTGCGTGCGCCCAGCTCGCGGGCGATCACCGAGGCGGCCTCCACCGCCTCCACCCGGCCGGCGACGATCACCTGGCCCGGGCCGTTGTAGTTGGCGACCCAGACCTCGGCGCCGGTGCGCTGGCACGCCGTCTCGGCGTCGTCGTCGGACAGTCCCATCAGGGCGGCCATCGTGCCGGGCACCTCGGCGGTCGCCCGGCTCATGGCTTCCCCCCGGGCACCCACGAGCTCGACCCCGTCGGCGAAGGTGACCGCTCCGGCAGCGACCAGGGCCGTGTATTCACCCAAGCTGTGTCCGGCACATGCTGCGGGTGAGATGCCCACACGCTCCACCGCGTCGAGGACCACCAGGCTGAGCACGAAGGTGCACAGCTGGGCGTTGGCCGTCTCGGTGAGCACCTCGAGCGGGGCCTCGAGGAGGAGCTCGCCCAGATCGCGGCCCGCGGCCTCCGACGCCTCCTCGACGAACCCCCACGAGGGATGGTCCACCCAGGGTCGGCCCATCTCGGGCCGTTGGAATCCTGCCCGGGGAAGGTGAAGACCAACACGACCTGCTCGCCTCCGACGAGGGAACGCGGACACGCGCCGCGGGCCGGAACGTTCCGGCGGTGAATGATTCAGTCTGGCACGATCGATGCGCTCACGTACGTTTGGGCGCCGACCCCGGTGGCCGTGCGCCCATGCGCTGGACCGTGACCTCGAGCCTAAGGTGATGGGATGCGGGTCGGGGTCGCCCAGGTCGCCTCGGGTCGCGACAAGGAGGAGAACCGCCGCCTCGCCCGGGTCGCGGTGGCCGCGGCGGGCCGACAACGAGCCGGGTTGGTGGTGCTGCCCGAGGCCATGCTCGTCGGGTTCGGTCCACCCGATGCCGACCTGCGCCCGGCCGCCGAACCTCTAGACGGCCCGTTCGTGGCGACCCTCGAGGCGTCGGCGCGCCATCACCAGCTGGTGGTGATCGCCGGCATGTTCGAACCGGCTCAGGACCCCGAGGGCGTCTTCAACACCGTGGTGGTCGTCGGCCCCGAGGGTCTTCGGGCCGCCTATCGCAAAATCCACCTCTACGACGCGCTCGGGTGGCGCGAGTCCGAGCGGGTACGTGCTGGCGCGCCGGACGCGCCCGCCAGCGTGGTGGACGTGGGTGAGATGCGGATCGGGGTGATGACCTGTTTCGACCTCCGATTCCCCGAGGTAGCCCGCAGGCTCGTCGAGCACGGGGCGGACGTCATCGTGGTACCCGCGGCGTGGGTGCGTGGACCGGGCAAGGCCGAGCAGTGGGAGGTCCTACTGCGGGCCCGGGCCATCGAGAGCACCGCCTACGTGCTTGCCGCCGCCCAACCCGAGCCCAACTACTCGGGACGGAGCATGATCGTCGACCCGACCGGGACGGTCATCTGCTCGCTCGGCGCCTCGCCCGCCCCTGGCGAGAACGCACTGTGCGTGACCGAGGTCACGGCCGAACGGGTCGCCGAGGTCCGCGCCCAGATGCCCGTGTTGGCGCTGCGCCGGTTCGGCATCCACCCGGCCTGAGCTGGGCCGGGCTTCTAGGCTTCGACGCCGATGACCCGGCTGCGCCCGCACAGCGGGGCCCGAAGCACTCCTCACGCCTCGGGTGACGCCGGCGGCTGGTCCTTTCCTCGCAGTTCTTCTCGCACGTCGTGGTGGGTCTCGCACATCGCGGTGGGCGGGTACGGTCGGCGTCGGTTTCCTCGGGGCCCTTCGCCCGAATACGTCATAGGGAGCACGTTGAGCACAGCGACCACCCGAGCCTGGGTCCATGGAGCCGAGCCGGCGACCGCCGGGGTAGCCGGGTCGCGAAGCCCCAGCCTTGCGGTGCCCGGAGCGGGACTCGAACCCGCACGCCCTTTCGAGCAAAGGCTTTTGAGGCCTCCGCGTCTACCGATTCCGCCATCCGGGCTGGAGCCCAGAGCCTATCGGCGCGCCGCCGCGGCACCGAGAGGCCTGACGATGCGCCTGCACGGTATCGAGCTGCGCCTTCTGGACCTCGAGCTGCGCGAGCCCATCGGCACCTCGGCGGGTACGCACCGCGCCCGGCCGTTGATCCTTCTGCGGGTAGTCACCGACGAAGCCGAGGGCTGGGGGGAGTGCGCGGCGCTGGCCGATGGCACCGCGGTCGACCCGGCGATCGTTGACGTGTGGACCATGCTTGTGGACCACGCGTTGCCCCGCTTGGCCCAGGCCACTTGGGCCCGTGACGGTCACTTGCCTGAGGCGTCGCGGATCGCGGCCCTCTTCGCCGGTACCGCCGACGCGCGCATGGCCGCGGCCACCATCGAGATGGCCGTCCTCGACGCCGAGCTCCGCGTCGAGCAACTGTCACTCGTCGATCGGCTCGGCGCGCTCGACTCGACCGCCGACCCAAACCAGCGGACCCCTCGGGACAAATGGGTGGACGCCGGCGCGCTCGTGGGCATTCCGGCCGACCACCAGAATCTCTACGCTGGTGCGCGCAGTCGACCGGTTGGTGGGAGAGGGCTTCGGTCGGGTCCGGGTGAAGATCGAGCCGGATTGGGACATCGCGCCGCTCCACGCCGTGCGCGCTGGGCACCCCGACCTGTTGCTACAGGCCGACGCCAACGGCGCCTATCGCCTGGGGGATCGAGGTGGCGCCGGCGCCGAGCGCCTCGCCGAGCTCGACCCCCTCGGGCTCGGGTGCCTCGAGCAGCCGCTTCCCGCCGAGGATTTCGCCGGCCACGCCGTCTTGGCCGAGCAGCTCGCCACCCCGTTGTGCCTCGACGAGTCACTCTCGTCGGTGCACCGGGTGCGCGACGCGCTGCGCTATCGCGCCTGCGCGGTGGCGTGCCTGAAGCCCGCCCGCCTGGGCGGCGTGTTCGCCGCCTACATGGCCCAGGCCGCGTGTCAGGCCGCGGGGATCGCGGCCTTTGTCGGCGGGTTCTTCGAGAGCGGCCTCGGTCGTAGCGTCAACGCCGCGGTCGCCAGCCTGCCGGGTTTCTCACTCCCCGGCGACCTCTCGGCGCCGGCGCAGTACCTGATGGGAGAGCCCTTCGGTTACCCCGAGCCTGTCGACGGGCGCGTCGCGCTCTACGGGGGACCAGGGGTGGCGCCAAAGCCCGACCCGGCGGCGCTGGCCCGGTACTCGAGCCCCGAGCACACGTTGTGGGTCCCCTACGCCCCATCTCGCTGAGCTCGGCGGCCCGCAGCTCGTGCCCCAGACGCTCGACGTAGACTCAGCGGACCATGCAACGCTTCTTGCTCGAGCGACGCATTCGCGACGTGCACGAGCGGCTGGTGCGCGCCCGGAGCGAGCTGGCCGTACTCGACGAGCAACTCGACGTCATGACCGACGCCGCCGAGGATGCCCGATTGCGATCCCTCGTCTCTGAGACCCCGCTCGCCGCCCGCGACTACGGGGAGGCACGCCGGCACGCGGACGTGCTCGTCCGGGCTCGCCAGGCCCTGGTCGAGACCCTAGGTGACCTCCAGCGTCGGCAGGACGAGCTGCTGATGCACGTGGGGAGCGGACGTCGGTGAGCTCGGACCCCACCCTGCGCGGGCACGAGACGCCTGACGGCAACGGCGCCGCGGCAGCGGACCGCGCCACCACCGTGGTGATCGCCGAGGACGAGGCGATCATCCGGCTGGATCTCAAGGAGATCCTCCAAAGCGCCGGGTATGAGGTGGTCGGCGAGACCGCCCGCGGGGACGAGGCGGTCGCTCTGGTCGATGCCCACCATCCCGATCTCGTCATCCTCGACGTCAAGATGCCGGGCATGGACGGCGTGCGCGCGGCGCGTCAGATCACGTCGCGTCACAAGGTGGCCGTGTTGGTGCTCACTGCGTTCAGTCAACGCGATCTGATCGAGGACGCTCGGGATGCCGGCGTGGCGGCCTATTTGGTCAAGCCGTTCCGGCGGAGTGAGCTCCTGCCCGCCATCGAAGGCGTGTTGGCCAGCTGCCGCCAGGAGTGGGCGATCGACGAAGAGGCGGCAGCGATCGCGGGTGCCGCGGAGGACAAGATCGCCACGCGCCGAGTGGTCGACGAGGCCAAGACCATCCTCATGGACCGCGACGCCATGAGCGAGGGCGACGCTTTCGCCTTCATCCAACAGACGGCGATGCGCTCGAGGACACGCATGCGCGAGGTGGCCCAGCAAGTCGTCGACGGCTCCCTCGCGCCCTGAGCGCCTCGGAGGGACCCCGCGTGGCCGACCAGGCGACTCAGGAGGGACCCGTTCTCCTGCTCGACGGCATGTCCCTGGTGTACCGGGCCTACTTCGCGCTACCCAACGACCTGGCCACCAGCTCAGGCGTGGTGACCAACGCGGTCCACGGCTTTATGTCGATGCTGGTGTACCTGGTGCGCGAACATCGTCCGAGCGGGCTGGCCGTAGCGTTCGACCTTCCGGGGACCACATTTCGCGACGACCTGGTAGCCGACTACAAGGCCGGCCGGGCCGACACCCCCGACGACCTGCTCCCGCAATTCGCCATGGTGCGCGAGGTGCTCGGGACCCTCGCCGTGCCGGTGGTGGAGGCGCCGGGCTTCGAGGCCGACGACGTGCTCGCCACTCTGGCCACCGAGGCGAGGGATCGCGGGGTCGACGCCGTGGTGGTGACCGGGGACCGCGACTGCTTCCAGCTGGTGGAGGACCCCCACGTCCGCGTCCTCTACAACCGCCGCGGAGTGAGCGACTACACCCTCTACGACGAGGCGGGGATTGTGGCGCGCACGGGGGTGGGGCCCCGCACCTATCCCATGCTGGCGGCGCTGCGCGGCGACCCCTCCGACAACCTCCCGGGGGTACCGGGCATCGGCGAGAAGACCGCCGCCAAGCTCCTCACCTCGTACAGGGACCTGGCCGGCATCTACGCCAACCTCGACGCCCTCACCCCCAAGTTGCGGGCGAATCTGGCCGCCCACGAGACGACCGCTCTCACCAACGCCCACGTGATGATGCTCGTGCGCGACGTCCCGTTGGGCGTGGCCGTCGCCGATCTCTCCCTCGGCGGCTGGCAGCTGGCGGAGGCCGATGCGATTTGCACCCGACTCGAGCTGCGCAATATCTGGCAGCGGATCGTGCCGATGCTGGCCGACGGGATCCTTCGGATCTCCGGGGCCCGGCTCCTCGGTCCCCGAGCCCGGCGCCTGGGCCCCCGAGGAGGCGCTGGCGGCCAGGGAGCAGGGGGGTCCAGGCGGAGGGGCCTCCCCCGAAGGCGAGCCCGCCGCCGTGGGGACCGGACCGCTCGTGGACACGAGCCCGCCCGCCCATTTGGTTCGGCCCTCGAGCGCGGCCGGGGCCGTGGCGGCCCTCGAACGGCTTGTGTCCGAGTCGAGTCCGGCGTCTGGGTCGGCGTCCGGCGCGCTGGTCGGGGTGGCCGGGCGCTGGGACACCGACCCTGGCCGCGGCGTGCTCGCTGGCGTCGCCCTGAACGTCGGGGACCACGCGCTGTGGCTCGACGCACAACGGCTCGCCGAGCCCGCCACCCGTCAGGCCTTGGCCGGGCTCATGGGTTCTTCACCCGTGACGGCTCACCACGCCAAAGAGCTGTTCCGCTCCCTGCTCCCGCTCGGCATCGACTGCACGAGCCTGGCGATGGACACGGCGGTCGCCGCCTACCTGCTCGATCCTTCGACGGGGGACTACTCGCTCGAGGCGGTGGCCCGTGCACCGGTCGGGGGCGAGGAGGGCGCCGCCGTGCTCGGCCAGCTCACTTTAGGTGCCGGGCTCGACACGGACGCCGAGACGGTCGACCGCGTCGTCGGGGCCTCCGCCGAGGCGGCGACCGCCGCCCGTTTGGTCCCGCCCTTACGCTCCCAGCTCGACGCCGATGGGCTCCGCTCGCTCCATGACGACGTCGAGCGACCACTGGTGCGGGTGCTGGCGCGGATGGAGGTGGCCGGCATCGGCGTGGACACCGCCGAGCTGCGCCGGATCGCCGACGAGCTTGCGAGCAACGTCAAGCAGCTCGAGGCCGAGATCCACCAGCTCGCCGGCCGGAGCTTCAACGTCAACTCGACACCCCAGCTGCGCACGGTGCTCTACGAGGAGCTGGGGCTTCGGCCCGGTCGCAAGACCAAGACCGGCTACTCGACCGACGCCGCGACCCTCGAGTCCCTGATCGACGACCATCCGGTGGTCGAGACCCTGCTGCGCTACCGCGAGGTCGAGAAGCTCCGTTCGACCTACGGCGAGAGCCTCATCGCCGAGGTGGCGGCCGACGGCCGCATCCACGCCTCGTTCCGCCAGACCGTCGCCCGCACGGGTCGGCTGTCCTCGGACCGCCCCAACCTGCACAACATCCCGGTCCGCACTGAAGGTGGACGCCAGTTCCGCCGAGCCTTCGTGCCTGCCCCCGGTCATCGGTTCTTGGTCGCCGACTACGACCAGATCGAGCTCCGGGTCATCGCCCACCTCTCCAAGGACCCTGGATTGGTCGAGGCCTTCCGAACCGGCGCCGACGTCCATCGGGCCGTGGCCTCGGGCGTGTACAGGGTGCCCGCCGACGAGGTCACCCACACCCAGCGGGAGCGGGCGAAGATGGTGTCCTACGGGCTGGCCTACGGCATGGAGGCCTTCGGGCTCGCCAGGCGCTTGGCGACCGGGGTCGACGAGGCCAACGAGATCATGACCCGGTACTTCGACGCCTTCCCCGAGGTGCGCCGCTACATGGACTGGACCGTGATCGAGGCTCGGACCCGAGGCTTCACCCGCACCGAGCTCGGCCGCAAGCGTCCCTTGCCCGAGCTGAGCGACCGCAATTTTCGGGTCCGCCAGGCCGCGGAGCGCCAGGCCATGAACGCCGGTATCCAGGGGCTGGCCGCCGACCTGTTCAAGACCGCGCTGGTCCGTCTCGACTCGGCGCTCGAGTCCGAGCGCATGGCCAGCCGCCTGGTCCTCCAGGTGCACGACGAGGTCATCGTCGAGGCTGCACCGGGCGAGGAGGACGCGGTGGCCGCGCTCACCGAGTCGGCGCTCATCGGCGCGGCACAGCTCTCGGTGCCACTGCGGGTCTCGATGTCGTGGGGCGACTCGTGGGCGGCGGCCAAAGGCGGCGCCTGACCAGACGAGCACGGCCGGGCGGATTGGCCCACAGCGCCGGTGGTACGCTTCACTGCCTGGTCGGCACCGGCGACCAGGCCACTGTCGTCTCTCGGTCCCGGTGCGACCACCCCGTCCGAAAGCGAGCAGTTCTCGATGTCCGACGCGCGCTCCACCGCCCTGTTGTCCAACGAACCGATGGGGAACTTCGACCCCGAAGGCCACTACATCCCCCGCCGGATCACCGAGGACGATCTAGCTGGCGCCCCTCTCGAAGACGTGATGGCCGGCACGATCGTCGAGTTCGACGACGGTGACATCGTGGAGGGCACGGTCGTCAAGATCGACCGCGACGAGGTCCTACTCGACATCGGCTTCAAGTCCGAAGGGGTCATCCCCGCCCGCGAGTTGTCGATCCGCAACGACGTCCATCCCGAAGAGATCGTCAACCTGGGCGACCACGTCGAAGCCCTCGTTCTCCAAAAGGAGGACAAGGAGGGCCGGCTCGTCCTCTCCAAGAAGCGGGCCCAGTACGAGCGCGCCTGGTCGACGATCGAGAAGCTCAAGGATGCCGACGAGGTGGTGAAGGGCCCGGTCATCGAGGTGGTGAAGGGCGGCCTCATCGTCGACATCGGGCTGCGTGGGTTCCTGCCCGCCTCGTTGGTGGAGCTGCGCCGGGTACGCGAGCTGCAGCCCTACGTGGGCCGGGTCATCGAGGCCAAGATCATCGAGCTCGACCGGAACCGCAACAACGTCGTGCTCTCGCGTCGTGCATGGCTCGAGGAGGCCCAAAAGGAGCAGCGCGGCGACTTCCTTGCCAACCTGCGCCCGGGCGAACGCCGGCGTGGGGTCGTCTCGTCGGTGGTCAACTTCGGCGCCTTCGTCGACCTCGGAGGGATGGACGGCCTCGTCCACGTCTCGGAGCTCAGCTGGAAGCACGTCGACCATCCCTCGTCGGTGGTCCAGGTGGGTCAGGAGATCGAGGTCGAGGTGCTCGACGTCGATCTCGACAAGGAGCGGATCAGCTTGTCGCTCAAGGCCACCCAACAGGACCCCTGGCAAGAGTTCGCCGATGGCCACCAGGTGGGCCAGCTGGTCTACGGGCGGATCACCAAGCTCGTGCCCTTCGGCGCCTTCGTCCAGGTCGGCGACGGCATCGAGGGCCTCGTTCACATCTCGGAGATGGCGGCCCACCACGTCGACCTGCCAGAGCAGGTGGTGAGCCCCGGCGAGGAGCTGTGGGTGAAGATCATCGACATCGATCTCCAGCGCCGACGCATCAGCCTGTCGATCAAGCAAGCGGCCGAGGGTGGTGAGGTCTCCGAGGAGTACCGCGAGGCCTTCGGGGCCCACGCCTACGACGAAGAGGGCAACTACATCGGCGGCTTCGACTACAGCGACACCGACTTCACTCCCGAAACCGAAGCCCAGGCGGCGTGGGCCGACTACGTCACCGAGCAGCCCGGAGCCATTCCCGGGGCGAGCACGACGCAAGCCGCCGACGGCCCGCCCGCCGGCGACGACGCTGCGCCCGCCGGCGACGACGCGACAGTCAACTGGGGGGAGTCTGGGGTAGCCGTTTCGGCCGAGGGTGGCGGACCGGAGGGCTGACCTCCGCGCCGCAGCGCGTCGTCGGCCATGGCCATCGACGTTCACGCACGCCCGGACGAACCGGCGCGTCGAGAGACCGAACTGCCCACCGCGGGCACCGAGTCGACTGACGCGCCCGAGGACGCCGCCGCTCATCTCGCCCCGCTGGCGGGATGGCCGCGACGCGTCGCCATCGCCGGTGTGGTCGTCGTCGTCCTCTTCGGCACCGTCCTGCGGTTCTGGACCCGCTCGGACCTGTGGCTCGACGAGGCCCTGACGGTCGACATCGCCCGGCTGCCCCTGCACTCGCTGCACGCAGCGCTGCGCCAGGACGGGGCTCCGCCGCTCTACTACGTCCTGCTGCATTTCTGGCTCGAAGTGTTTGGCTCCTCGAACCTGGCCGCGCGCGCACTGTCGGGAGTCATCGGCATGCTCACGCTGCCCGTGGCCTGGTTCTGTGGCCGACGATTCGGCGGCCCGACCGTCGCCGCGTTCACGTTGGTGCTCGTTGCGTCGGCCCCCTTCGCCGTCTACTACTCGACCGAAGCCCGGATGTACTCGCTGGTCATCCTGCTCACGGGTTGTGGATACCTGGCGCTGGCGCGAGCCCTGCGCCAGCCACGGCCCGCCAACCTGCTCGCCGTCGCAGCGGTGACCGCCGCCCTGCTCTACACCCAGTACTGGTCGGTGTACTTGGTGGCCGTCGTGGCAATCCTGCTCGCCTGGTCGCTCTGGCGCAGCGGGCCGGGGGAGGTTCGACGTCGGATGGCACCGACGCTCGGCGCCGTCGTCGTCGGGGCGATCGCCTTCCTCCCCTGGGTGCCGACCTTCTTCTTCCAGTCCCAGCACACCGGCACGCCCTGGGCGCCTCCACCCAACTTCGCCGCCGTGCTCAACGCCGTCACCGGCTTCACGGACAACCAGGCGACCCTGTCGGCCGCCGGGTCGAACCAGGGCCGCCTCCTCGCGCTGCTCTACTTGCTGCTGGCCTTCCTCGCCCTGTTCGGGGCGGCCCGCGACCGCTGGCACATCGAGCTCGACATCCGGACCCGCCGGCCGGCCCGGGCCATGTCGCTCGTGGTGGTCTTGACCCTGGTCGCCGCCGTGACCGGCGGCATCCTCGACCAGAGCGCGTTCTCGCCCCGGTACGCGTCCGTCGTGTTCCTCCCGTTATTGCTGGTAGTGGCCATGGGGGCCCTGACCCTGCTCGACGCCAAGGTGCGGACGGTGGTGATCGCAGTGGCGGTGATCGCCGGTCTGGCGTTGAGCGTGGAGAACATCTGGACCCAGCGCTCGCAGTCGACCGAGGTGGCGAGCGTGCTCCGAGCGCAGGCCCGTCCCGGCGACATCGTGGCCTACTGCCCCGACCAGCTCGGTCCCTCGGTCTACCGACTGACCGCCGATGCCGGGTACCGCCAGATCACCTTCCCGCGGGGCGCCTCCCCCGACCTCGTGAACTGGATCGACTACAAGCAGGTGGCCCAGGGGGCCGACCCGGCCACCTTCGCCCACCGTCTCGAGTCCGAGGCCGGCTCGTCACACCGGATCTGGTTGGTCTGGTACCCCCAGTACGTGGGTTTCGGCACCAAGTGCCAGACCCTGGCCGCCGATCTTCTGGGCGCGCCGGGCTACGGCGGGCACCAGTGGGTCAATCCCAAACCCTCGCACTACTACGAGCCGATGGAGCTCACCGAGTTCGGCGCCACCCCGGGCATCGGCGGGCAGCGGGACCACCAGTACCCCCGCCGGGTGACCGGGTGCGCTCGGACCCGCTGAGCGCACCGCGCCGAGCATGGGCGTGCCTGCTGGCCGTCCTGCCCCAGTGGGCGGCCACCCGGGTGATCGTCCTCGGTGCGCTGGCACTCGCGCACCTCGTCGTCGATCGCGTGCACCCGGCCACTGCGGTGAGCATCCGGACGGTGCACCAGGGCCTGTTGTCGTGGGACGCCGGTTACTACAACGCCATCGCCCGCCTGGGGTACGGCCCTCTTGGCCACCAGGGGTGGCGCTTCTTCCCGCTCTTCCCACTCTTCGGACGCGCCCTCGCCCTGGCCCCGGGGATCGATGCCGGGGCGGCCCTGCTCCTCATCGCCAACCTGTCCAGCCTGATCGGTACGGCGCTGCTGTACGCGCTGGTCCGGCGCGAGACCGACGAGGGGCTGGCCAGTCGAACCGTCTGGATGCTCTCCCTCGCGCCATCGGCCTACGTGCTGATGATGGGGTACGCCGAGGGCCTGTTGCTCGTCCTGAGCGTGGCCTGCTTCATGGCGGTGCGCCCCGCTCCGGGCCGGCGCCCGGCTTGGTGGTGGGCCGGGGCGTTCGGGGTGGCCGCCGGGCTCACCCGGCCCCTCGGGATCTTGCTGGTTTTGCCCGTGGCCATCGAGTTGGTGCGCCACTGGGGTCGGCTCGGGCTGCGCGACCGGCTCGGCGGGCTCGTCGCCGCGGCAGCACCAGTCGCCGGGGGTCTCGCCTTCCTGATCTGGTCGCAGGTCGCCGTGGGCAGCTTCTGGCTGCCCCTGCGGGTCCAGACCCAGTCGGCGCACCACGGCGGCCTGAGCGACCCTTTCAACACGCTGCGCGCCGACGCGGCGGGGGTCCTCCATCACCACTACGGGACGGCGCTCCACGTCCCGTGGGTCCTGGTGGCAATCGTGCTGCTGGTCGTGCTCTGGCGCCGCTGGCCCGCCCCCTACGGTGCGTTCGCCACCGCGGTCGTCGCCCTCGGGTTGAGCGGGACCAACCTCGACTCTTTCGAGCGGTACGCGCTGAGCGCGTTTCCCCTGGCCATGGCGGCAGCAACCCTCTGCGCACGACCGACCACCGAACGGTTCGTGCTCTCGCTGCTCGGTGCCGCTCTGGCCGGGTACGCCCTGGTCGCGTTCCTTGGGTTGTCGGTGCCCTGAGCTCCTGGCCAGGCCGATCTGCCAGCCGACGGATCATCCCAACGCCGCTGAGGGCAGACGACGGGGCCCATTTACTCGCATCCGAGGTCACAGCAACTATCCTCGGGCCCGGCTGCCTAGCCACGCACCGTTGGGAACGGGGCGATGCTCGGCGACGCAGCCCTGCGGATGCGCCCGAGGTCGACGCATCCGGGCCGAGCAAGGCTCGCCTCGGTCCCGGAGTGGCGGTACGGAGGGGACAGCGGGAGGACGGGGCCCTGGTCCCCATGAACGGGGCCGAGGGGCCGGAGGAACGCGGTGGCGTATACGAGAACCGAACGCAAGAACGACCCGAGCCGACCTGTCGTGGTCGCGGGCGCTGGTCCGGCCGGGTTGACCGCCGCCTACAAGCTCGTCCAGGCCGGTGCCGAGGTCGTCGTGGCCGAGTCCGACGACGTAGTGGGCGGGATCAGCCGTACCGTCGAGCGCGGCGGATGGCGCTTCGACATCGGGGGCCATCGCTTCTTCACCAAGGTCCAACCGGTCGAGGATCTGTGGCACGAGATCCTCCCCGACGAGGACTTCTTGCTCCGACCGCGGATGAGCCGGATCTTCTACGAGGGCAAGTACTACGACTATCCGCTCAAGGCCCTCAACGCCTTGGGCAACCTCGGCCCCAAAGAGGCCATCCTGTGCGGGCTCTCCTATCTCCGGGCGCGGGTGCGCCCGCCCAAGGACCAGACCAACTACGAGAACTGGCTCGTGGCCCGGTTCGGCTGGCGCCTGTACCGCACGTTCTTCGAGACGTACACCCAGAAGGTCTGGGGTGTCCCGGTACGCGACATGCCCGCCGACTGGGCGGCCCAGCGGGTGAAGAACCTCAACTTGAGCAAGGCCGTGCTGAACGCCATCCTGCCCAAGCGCAACCAGAAGGACATCACGTCGCTGATCGAGGAGTTCCAGTACCCCAAGTTCGGCCCCGGCATGATGTGGGAACGCTGCCGCGAGCTGGTCGAGAAGGCCGGCGGCACCGTTCGCATGGAGACCTCGGTGCGCACAATCCACGTCGAGGACGGTGCGGCGACCTCGGTCACGTTGGTGCTGCCGGACGGCTCCACCGAGGAATGCCCCGCCTCCCATGTCATCTCCACCATGCCCATGTCGTCGCTGGTCACGAGCCTCGACCCGGTGCCCCCGCCCGAGGTGCTGGCGGCGGGACGCAACCTGCGCTACCGCGACTTTCTCACCGTGGCCCTGGTGGTCCCCGAGTCGAGTGGCTTTCCGGACAACTGGATCTACATCCACTCGCCTGAGGTCAAGGTCGGGCGCATTCAGAACTTCGGCTCCTGGTCGCCCTACATGGTCAAAGACGGCCGGACGTGCCTTGGCCTCGAGTACTTCGTCTTCGAGGGCGATGAGCTGTGGACGAGCTCCGACGAGGCGCTGATCGCCCGGGGAATCCGCGAGCTCGAGACGCTGGGCCTGGCGCGGGCCGACGACGTCGAGATCGGCTACGTCGTACGGGTCCCCAAGGCCTACCCGCACTACGACACCGACTACCGCGACAACGTGGCCGTGATCCGCGACTACCTGGCTGAGCACGCGCCCAACGTCCACCTGGTCGGGCGCAACGGCATGCACAAGTACAACAACCAGGACCACTCCATGTACACGGCGATGCTGACGGTCGAGAACATCCACGGGGCCAACCACGACATCTGGGCGGTGAACGTCGAGGAGGAGTACCACGAGGAGATCGCCGAGACGACCTCATTGGGCGGGGGGACAGGCAGGGACGCACCGGTCCTGCCCAGTCGCGGCGCTAGGGCCTAAGGGCCATCGGGGTGCGGCATGACCGACAGCCCGCCCGGTAGCGACCCCGTCGGCCACCCGACTGGTTCGTGGTCGGTGCTCTTCGACGACCTCCAGTCGGCCGACGAGTCGATGATCGGCTCACTCGCCAAGACTCCGGGCGTGGGCATGGTGCCCGAGCCGCTCGACGGCGAGCCGCCGCGCGAGACCTTCGTGGGCGGCCTGGTCCAGGCCGGACCGCTCGCCATTGCCGGGCTGGTCGCCAACGCCATCAACATCCTGGCCACGGTGTTAGTGGCCCGGGCACTGACCACCCGTGAGTACGGCACGGTGGCCCAGCTGCTCGGACTGTTCTTCATCCTCTCCATGCCCGGGTCCGCCGTGCTGGTGGCGGTGGTGCGCCGGGTCACGGCCACTCCGAGCGTCGAGGATCGAGCTCGGTGGGTGCGGCGCCTCTACCACCGCTGTCTGGTCGGTGTCGGGATCTTCGCGGTGGTGGCCGTGCTCGGTCAACGGGCCCTCGCCCGCGCCCTCTCCTTGCCCAACGACCATGGGGTGGCAGCCATCCTGGTCGCTGGGGGCGTCTGGTTGCTCGTGAGCATCGACCGTGGCGTGCTGCAGGCGGGCCGCCAGTACCGGCCGCTGGCCGCCAACCTGCTCGTCGAGAGCGGCGTCCGCACCAGCCTGGTGATCTGCCTGACCGTGGCGGGCCTGGGTGTATGGGGCTACGGGCTGGGGTTCCTGGCGGCCGAGATCGCCGCGGCGCTCCACGCCCGGCGCCATGCCCGGGCGTCGTTGACCATGACAGCAACGCCAACGACCCTCGGCGCCCCACCAGGCACCAACGACGGCTCGACCGGCGCTCTCGGACCCAGCACCGACCGCGGCGGTCCCTCGGCCGATGGCCGAGGGACCCCCGACGCCGACACCCAGGCACGGCGGGATCAGGACCCAACGGCGCTCGGTGTCGGCCGACGTAACGACCGCGCTGGTCGGGTTCGCCCTGCTCGGCATCCTTCAGAACGCGGACGTGATTCTGGTCGGGCGGCTTCATCCCGGGCACGCTGGTGCGTACGCCGCGATCTCCGTCGCCGCGAAGTCGTTGGTCTTCGGCGCGATCCTGCTGGGCAGCTACGTGCTGCCCGAAGCCACGATCCGCTGGAACCAGGGACATCACGCGCTGCGACAACTAGGCGTCACGCTCTTGTTTCTGCTCGCCCCCGCGTTGGTGCTGCTGGCGATGGCGATCGTGGTGCCCAAGGAGTTCTTGACCGTGTTCTTCTCGGCACGCCTCGACGGGGCGGCGCACGCCTTTGCACCGCTCGTGGGCGCCATGACGTGCCTGGGGATCACCGTGATCCTCACCAACTACCTCTTCGGCGCCGCCCGCCGCTGGATCATCGTGCTCCTCGCGGTCGGTGCGTGCCTGGCGGTGGTGCTGATCGACCGGGCAGGCGGCCGTCTCGTGGCCACGGCGGACGCCGATCTCGTGGTTCAAGCGGGGCTCCTGGGTGCTACGCTGGTGGCATTCGTCGCCGTTCATGTCCGCCACCGGCGCTTGGCGATCACGATGCGTCCGCGCAGAGCGGGATTAAGGTGACCGGCCGGACCACGTCACGTGGCCGTGGCACCAAGGGTGCAGGGGGGACAGTGGCCGCAGTGACCGGGGACGACGCGAGGAAGGCCGCCGCCCAGCAGGGACCCGACCCGACCCGCACCGCTTCGGAGCCCGAAGCCCTCTGGCGCGCCGTGCAGGCCGGCGGGCCACGCATCGTTGACGTGCTCGCATGGCGGGACATCGACGACCCCGAGGCGGGGGGTTCGGAGCACCACGCCCACCGAGTCCTGTCCCGCTGGGCCGGCGCCGGGGTGGACGTCACCCTTTGGTCGTCGCGCGTCGACGGCAGCGCTGGGGTCATTCACCGCGACGGCTACACCGCTCGACGCCGCGCCGGTCGCTACGCAGTGTTCCCTCGAACCGCCCTGGAGGGACTCACTGGTCGGATCGGCTCGGGGGACGCGATCGTCGAGGTGTGGAACGGTATGCCCTTCTTCACCCCGGTGTGGAGCCATCTGCCGCGGGTGGT
This sequence comes from uncultured Acidimicrobiaceae bacterium, assembly GCA_963794215.1. Lineage (GTDB taxonomy): Bacteria > Actinomycetota > Acidimicrobiia > Acidimicrobiales > RAAP-2 > DATKRB01. The sequence continues at coordinate 300,306 of CAWCCQ010000003.1, forward strand.
CTTCATCCACCACGTCCACGACGAGATGTGGGGGATGGTGCTTCGCCCAGGTCTGGCCCGCCTCGGGCATGCCATCGAGCACCGGCTGGCCCCGCCGTTCTACCGACGGTCCCCGATCATCACCCTGTCGAACTCAGCAAAAGATGAGATCGTCGACCGGCTGGGCCTGCGCCCCGAACGGGTCACGGTCGCACCTCCCGGGGTGGACCCGAGCTACTCACCCGGGGGCCAGCGCGACCACGATCCCCTGGTGGTCGCGGTTGGACGCCTCGTACCGGTCAAGCGTTTCGACCGCTTGGTGGACGCGCTCGTCGCCCTTCGTCGCCAGCACCGAACCCTGCAAGCCGTGATCGTTGGGGAGGGGTACGAGCGACCCGCCCTCGAGGCCCAAATCCGAGCGGCCGACGCCACCTCGTGGCTGACGCTGTCGGGGCGTTTGAGTGACGAGGACCTCGTGAGCCTGTACCGGCGGTCGTGGCTGGTCATGTCCACCTCCGCGCGCGAGGGCTGGGGCATGACCTTGACTGAGGCGGGCGCGTGTGGCGTGCCCGCCGTCGCCACCCGCATCGCCGGGCACGCCGACGCGGTGGTCGACGGAGAGTCGGGTTTCCTGGCCGACAGCGACGAGGAGCTGGTGGCTGCCGCCCACGCAGTGCTGTCGGACAAGCTCCTCCATCGCCGCCTCAGCCTCGGGGCCATCCGCCGGACCGAGCACCTCTCGTGGGACGCGACTGCCCTCACCACATATCAGACGTTGGCCGACGAGGTCCGGCGACGGGCGGACTCCGATGTACCGTGATCGCAGCGTGAGCGTGTACTTCCCGTGCCGAAACGAGGAGCAGCACCTGCGCGACGTGATCGCCCAGGTGCCCACCCTCGTCGACGAGACGATCGTGGTGAGCAACGGCTCGACCGACGGGACGGTGGACGTGGCCAAGGAGCTCGGGCTGACCGTGCTGGTGGACGACCGGTCTTGGGGCGGGATCGGCTACGGCTACGCCCACATGACCGGAATGGCTGCCTGCACCAGCGATCTCATCGTCACCGCCGACGCGGACGGCACGTACCCGATCGCTGAGATCCACAGCCTGCTCGACCATCTGATCGACCACGAACTGGACTTTGTGTCGTGCAACCGATACCCGTTACGGCCAGGGACGACCATCCCCTGGCAACTGCGCGCCGGCGTCCAAGCACTCAACTGGGAGACCCGCCTGCTCTTCGGGACGCCGATCAAGGACATCCTTTCGGGGATGTGGGCCTTGCGCTCAGAGACTCGCAGGAACCTCAGCATCACCGCTGGCGACTGGAACTTCAGCCCCGCCATCAAGGTGCAGGCCATGCGTAGTGACGCCATCCGCTTCGGTGAGTTCTCGATCGTTCAGCGTCGGCGATTGGGGACTTCGCACCAGCGCTATCTCTCCACCGGGCTCTCCCACGCCGCCTTCTTGGTCAAGGCGCGGCTCGGGATCTACCCGGGGTCCGGCCTCGATGGTGCCCGCTGAGCCCGACCCTCCGCCGGTGCCGGCTGCCGCAGAGCAACCCGACGCGGTCGAGCGCAGCATCCGACGCGGTCCCCGAGGTTCCCGAGGGGGTGGCCGTCCTGCCCGAGGTTCCCGAGGGGGTGGCCGTCCTGCCCGAGGTTCCCGAGGCCTCGAGCGTGGTGCCCGAGCCGGTGGTCGTCGAGCCCGAGGTTCCCGAGGGGGTGGCCGTCCTGCCCGAGGTTCCCGAGGGGGTGGCCGTCCTGCCCGAGGTTCCCGAGGCCTCGAGCGTGGTGCCCGAGCCGGTGGTCGTCGAGCCCGAGGTGCCGCCGGCCCCATGGTGGTTCGTCGTCGGGCTGGCGGTGGCGGCATGCGTGTCGCTCACCATTCAACTGACCTTCATCCACCGTGTGGCAAAAACGGCGAAGCTCGGCGGCGACGCGTATTACTACGCAAACCAGGCAAAGCTGTTGGTGCAAGGCCACTGGTTCGTGGACCCCTACAAGTGGGCGTACGACGGCCACGTGCTCGTCCCCTCGGCCGCGCACCCACCGCTGACCACTCTCACGTTGGCGATCGCCGACATCGCGGGCGCCACCAGCTACGGGTCGCACATGGTGTGGATGGGCCTGCTCTTCACCACCGCCGTGGTGGTCTGCGGGCTGGTCGGCCGGCTGGCGGCCGGCCCTCGCGCCGGAATACTCGCCGCGTTGCTCGTGGCGACGTATCCCGACCTGTGGGTCAACCCGAGCGTCGTGATGTCCGAGACGCTCGTCATTCTGGCGGTTGCCCTCCTCTTGTGGGCGGTCCTGCGGTTCTGGCGGCGACCGTCCCTCCGGGTCGCCGTCGAGATCGGGGTCTATCTGGCCCTGGCGGCCCTCGCCCGGTCCGAGCTCGTGCTGCTCGTCGTGCTCGTGGGCGTCCCCGTCATCCTGCTGTGCCGGAGGATTGGGTGGCGTAAACGGATCGGCCTGGTCGTCGCCATGGGGCTCACCTTCGGCCTCGTCTGCGGACCGTGGGTCGGGCGCAACCTCGCCACGTTCCATCACCCCGAGTTCCTCTCCGATCAAGGCGGCGCAACGCTCGCGGTGTCCAACTGCAACCCGACCTACTACGGGCCGACCGTGGCCTGGTGGAACATCGGCTGCATCCAGAAGGTGCAGCTCCCCGCACACAACGACGAGTCGGACAACGACGTCTTGTACCGCAAGATCGCCGACCACTACATCGCCACCCATCGCTCGCGGTTCGTGCAAGTTGCCCTGATAAGAGCGGCGCGCCTGTGGGGCATCTACCGCCCGTACCAGCAGACCACGTTCGACGTTCTCGACGGGCGTCCCCAGTGGGTCTCGCTCCTCGGGCTCTGGTTCTTCTACCCGTTCGCGGCACTGTCCCTGGCCGGGCTCGTGATCCTGCGGCGTCGACGAGTCCTGGTCTTCCCGTTCGTGGCGCTGATGGTCACCTCCACCCTTGCTGTGGTGGCGACCTTCGCCGACACGCGCTACCGGGTCGAAGCCGACACCGCACTCGCCATTTTGAGCGCTGTCACCCTCGACGCCCTCCTCGGCGCCGGCACCCGCCTGTGGCGCCGCCTTCGTCGTCGTCCTGCCCACGCAAGTCGTCACAAGCTCGCGGACCTGGCGGCCCCGGCCGCCGCCTCGGACGCTCCCTCAGCCGAGGCTCTTCCGGCGGCCGCCGCGACCGCCATGGCGTCGAGAGACGCAGGCGAGGCGCCAACCGCGCTGCCGGAGCCTGCTCACCGTGGACCGGAGTCCCTGGCATCAGGGGCGACCAACGGGCACGATGCACTTCAGGGCCTCATCGACCGCGGTCTGGTGCCCGCGACACCCCCGGTCCGGCCCCCGCGCTTTCCGGCGTTTGACGGGCTCAGGGCGATCGCCGCCATCGGCGTGCTCCTCGTCCACACGACCTTCGTCACTGGGATCACCTCGCGCAGCTCGTTCGGCAATTACACCGCACGCCTCGAGATCGGCGTAGCGGTGTTCTTCCTCATCTCGGGGTTCTTGCTCTATCGACCCTTCGCCGTGGCGCACCTCTCGGGAGGCCCGTCGCTGAGCGCTGGCGCGTTTTGGATCCGGCGGTTACTGCGTATCGTCCCCGCCTACTGGTTGGTGCTCACGATCTCCACGTTCGTACTGCACGCCGACGCCATCGGACCCAAGCGTGCGGGCGTGAGCTCCTACGTCGTGCACTACCTGTTTGGGCAGATTCTACGTGCCTCGGCAAATCTTCTTCGGGGTGACCCAGGCCTGGACACTGTGCGTCGAGATGAGCTTCTATCTCTTCCTGCCCTTCTATGCCGCGCTGATCGGCTGGGGTCGTGAGCGACGGTCGCTGCGGGCCCGTCTGGGCACCGAGTTCCTGGGCGTGCTCGGATTGCTCGTCATCAACATCTGCTGGCGGGTGTGGGTCCTCTCTAACCAGCACGGGCACTCACCGCTCTTCAGGGTGATGACGGTCTGGCTGCCCGCACAGCTCGACCTCTTCTCGCTCGGGCTCATCCTGGCGGTGACTAGCGCCTGGTTCCACCACACCGACTCCGAGCCGCGATTGCTCGGCCAATGGTGGTTCCCGTGGGCGAGTTGGCTCTGTGCCGCCGGTGTGTTCTGGGGGCTCTCGCACCTCGGGATGCCGATCATCCCGGTGTTCACCCAGTCCTTCAAGTACATGGCGCTCCAGACGCTCTATGGCCTCTTCGCCTTCTTCCTCCTCTTGCCGGCCGTCTTCGGACCCCAGCGCAAGGGCCTGATCCGCAGGTTCCTCTGCAGTTGGCCAATGGCCTCACTCGGAATCGTGTCCTACGGCATCTACCTCTGGCACGAAACCTGGATCAACAAGCTGCTGGAGCAGGGCCACCTTCCACTCTTTACGATGGAGTTCTGGGGGTTCTTCACTCTGGTGTTCGGGATGTCGGTCCTGTCGGCCGTTCTCAGCTATTTCGTCGTCGAGAAACCGGCCCTGCGACTGAAGAATGCCATCGGTTGGCGACCAACCGCGTTCAGACGGCGCGAGCGGCCGAGCCCGGCACCGACCACCGCACCGAGTCCCGACCTCGAGCCCGTGCAGCCCGACGAGGTGGTGATGGCCGGAGTTGGGCCTCCGCGCCGGGGCGACGCTTCTGAACCCAACGTGCCCGACGGTGTCGCTGGCGCCGACGACATCATCTCCTAAACGCGCCCTGGCCACGACGTCCTTCGAGTGTCGCTGCTCGACGATGCGGAGGAAGAACTGCTCAGCGCGGGCGCGTGGCTCGGTGTCGGACCACCGTCACGACGGCGTCTACACCGAGCAACAACAAGGCCATCCACACGAGCGAGTTGGCCGGCCCGAAGAAGGCCGGCCAGTTGATGTCGGGCAGGTAACGGTGAGCCGCCTGCCGGTCGGCCACGAAGATGGCCGTAGCCACGACCAAACCCACCGCTCCCAGCGCGATCACGGCGCGGCTCCACCGCACGGACAGGCCCAGACCGATCAGCGACGCGACCAACAGACCCGCCACGGGCGCAACGATCGCCGATGCCACCAGGCCGCAGAGCACGGCGGTCACGATGGCGACGATCGCTGAAGGCGAACGACCTGAATAGCACCACGGGGCGGTCACCAGCGGACGGAGGGGACCGCCGTAACCCACGTCGCCGTCGGGCCCGACTGGCCCCCCGGGATCGACGGAGCCGTCCGATCCGCCGGGGTCGGGGCCACTGCCGTCGTGCAACGCACTGCCGTCGTGCAATGCACTGCCCTCTTCAGGTCCTGCCGGCATGTGGGCCATCGGCACGCCGAATGGTTGGGTGAAGAACTCGGCCCGCCACACGACAAGGGCAGTGGACGACGAGCTCGCGGCCCGGGGCGAGCCATCGGTCGGGGCCTCGGGCGAGCCGTCGGTTGCGAGTCGTGTCCGACGACGCGTCCAGCGCCTGCGGCGGCGCGTCACCTCGCGCCCACCGAGCCACGGCGGATCGAGCGCGATGAGCCCGATCGCTCCGACCAGACTCGCACCGGACACGATCAAGGCTGCGTCGATGACGCGCTGGGGCGTCCACGTGAGATGAAATACCGTCGTGCCCCTGGCCAGCGCGCCAGGCACGTACCAGCCGTTGGCGTACCCGTCGATGAGCATGGAGGTTCCCAGCGCCCGACCGCCAGCCGTCGTGGCTTGCCAGCCGCGGCTCTGGCTCTGTCCGAGAACCAGCCAAAACGGAGTGCCGTTGCCCGCCACCGACACGGTGACCTGGCTCCGTCCCTGGTTCAGCACCCGCACGGCCGGGGACGGGGCGCTCGCCACGCTGGGCAGCTGCCCCCCGGGGGGGGTCGGAAGCGCCGCACCGCCAGGGGCCGAGGCCAGCGACAGCGCGTCGATGTCGAACCCTGAGGGCACCCTCGTTGCCGTGGTAAGCACGTGGGTCCCCGCGCTGAGCGTGACCCCCTGCGCCGAGTTCCCACATCCCGAGATGCTCAGGCCATCACCGTCGAGGGCGGCAGAAGTCGAACCGGTGATTCGAACGTCGACGGGTACGCCGTCGACGTTGAGGAGGCCCGACTGGCACGGCGAGGGGATCGACGCCGGCACGCTGGACCCGACGACACCGGGGATGCCCACCTCGGCAAGGCCGATCGGCTGAGTGTCCTCCCGACCGGACAAGTAGTCGAGTGAATGGACGGCGCGCACCGCGTCGATGGTCACGGTGACCTGGTTGCCGCTCAGCGCGGGGAAATCGACGGGAACGCTGGTCGTCGCGCCCTGGGTACGACCCTTGCCAGTGGCGATGGACGGGAGATCGACCGTGCGTGATCCGCTGGCAGTCGTCAGCGTGATCCGCGTCGGGATGGAGTGCCGTCCGTCCGCCACCACCTCGAGGTCCAGTGTGGAGAAGCTGATCGACCGGTTGAAGCTGAATCGCACCCAGTTGCCGATCTGGTCGCCGAATCCCGGCACCCACGCCGTCGAGGGGTCACCATCGATCGCGGCGGAAGCCCGGGCGTCGAGGTCGCCCGGCAGACGGCTCGAGGAGTTGCTCGCCACCACCACGGCGGGGCCCAAATCGGCCCCACGCGTGGCGCCCGTGCTCGAGCTAGCTCCGATCTGGCCGAGCAACTGCCCTACCTGATAGTCGGAGTCGAGCGTGGAGATTCGAGCAGTGCCGCCAATGGTGAAGGTTCGAGCCGTCGGCAGCGTGAACGCCCGAGCGAGACTCGACTCGGGATCGGTGCGCGGTGGCACCGTGGCCGCCCGGAGCCGGTCCATCTCCACGATCAGCTCGTGGGACAACGAGGCAGTACCGGCCCGAGCCAACAGATCGGTCGGCAAACGCAGCACCTCATTGACCGCCGTCACCCCGGGGATGGCTACCTCCGCGAAACCGACACCGCTCAGACCTGCGTATGTCTTGCGGGTGCCGGCGCTGGTGGCGTCCACGGTGATCGACAGGGTGCGAAAGGAACGGGTGGAAAAGGGCACGACCTGGCCCGCACCCGTGCGCGAAGGGGGACCGAGCGCCACGTTCAGAGGGCGACCACCGTCAAAGCGCACGGTCGCCCGAGTGATCCACCGGTTCTGGCTCGGACCGTGGGCTTGGAGCAAGGTGACGTGACTTGTCGTGACGGGCTTGGCCAGCTCGATCTGGATGGTCTGGTTCGTGGCGGGACCGAACGCCCCCTCGGTCCACACGGTCGCCGGGTTCCCGTCAACCGCCGCCTCGGCCTGGTCCTCGGGTGTGTTGGTGATCACATTGCCATAACTCGTCGCCCGCACGGAGGTGACGCCCGTCAGCTCGGCCACGGTCTGCGTCGAAGAACCCGCACCGGGGAACAGGTCGATTGGCTGCTCACTCGGCTCGGGAGCGAGTGGGGTCTCGCCCGCCTGCTCCACGTAGCCGTAATCATCGTTCAAGGTGCCCCAGGTATCGAGCTGCTTCTGGTTGGTGTCGGTCAGCACCAGCACGGCGCCCTCGGCCATCGCCCGCGAGAGGGTCGAGGGGTGGGCGTCGAGCGTCGCCGAGTAGACGATGGTCGGATTGCCGGCGAGCAGCCCGAGCGACGCGAGGTTGACGAGCCCTTGGCCGCTTCCGGCCACCACCAGTGGGGAGGCGGCTGCCTCGGTCCGCACGATCGGCCGGGCGCCGCTCACCGCGAAGGTCGCCACCGGTGGAGGGAACGACGCACCGGTCGGGATGCCCAGTTGGGTCTCGTCGGTCAAGGGATAGGTGATGGTCGTGGGCGGCTTGGGTGTACCGAAGGGGACTGCCGCCCCGAGCCCCGCCGCGGGCGAGGTGAGCTGCAGCCACAGCGGTTGGGGACGAGCCGTGCCGAAGCGCTCGTACTGCTCGTCGGACTCAAAAAGGATGTCGCCGGCGCTGAAGAGCCGAGCGATCGGGGCGAGCGAGGATGGGACGAACGTGCCGTCCTGAATGGACTCGTCGAGCGCTTGGAGGAGATCGATCGAGCCGGGCTCTCCCTGTGGGGGGGCGGTGCGTTGGAGATACGGACGGGTCATGAGCCCGGGCCAGACAGGATCGGTGGTCACCCCCCAGCGGTAGTAGGCCTCGTCCTCGCCGGGGAGCCCGAGCACCCGGGTGCTGTGGCTCTGGGCGTCGAGAGAGTGCGCGGCGTCGAGCACGTAGGTGGGGAGCTGCTCGGGACGTGACAGGTTGGTGGCCACCAGCGTGCCGTTCCACAGCGGGGGCAGGTCGGCGACGACCAGAGCGGTGGCCAAAGCCAGCACGCCGATGCCCAGCCATCGGCGGTACGCGAGCAGCGCGCTCACCCCCGCACCCAGCAGCAAGGCCAGTCCGAGCAGGACCAGCGGCACGATCCGATTGGTCGAGCGCATGGCCAGACCCACCGTTGAGTCCGATCCGGCAGCCTTGACGGCGCTCCCCAGGGGCGTCGGGTCGTCGAAGGGGTAGGCGCCGACGGCCACGACCACACCGAGGAGGATCAGGCCGATAGCGAAGGCCCGGTTGCGCCATCGGCTCACCATGGCCAACCCGAACGAGAGCGCAGGGACCGCGAAGCTGACCACGATCAGCCACGGCACCTGGGTGTAGTTCAACGACGCCGAGGTCCAGGGTTGGATCTTGTCCTGACCATAGAAGTACCAGTACCCGAGGCCCCTGAGCACCTCAGAGGACAACGACGTGGAGGCCACCGTCGGGATCGTCTCGGTGTAGCGAAGGACGTTGATGCCGTAGGCGCCCTCGGCCCACAGCCCGGCGACCCACCACACGCTCACGAGCGCACTCAGGACTCCGAGCCTGGCCAGCGCGGCCGCCGCCCGGCCCAAGGACACCTCGTGGGTGACCCACACGGCGCAGACGACCCACAGGATCGGGGCAAGGGCTACCAGCAGAATCGAGGTCGCGTTGACCCCGCCGACCAGCGCGATGACCAGGGCGAAGAGGGCCGGGTAGCGCCAGCCCCCCCGGCGCACCGCCAGGATCGTCAGCGCCACCATCCAGCCGAGGGCCGCCCAGGGCAGCACGATGGCCGAGATGCGGGCGATGTAGTCGATCACATACGGCGTGAGCATGTAGGCCAGCGCGGCGGCGCCAGCGCCCAAGCGCGACAGACCGAGCAGGCGGCCGAGCACGAGCACGCCGGTGCCCGCCGCGAAGAACAAGGTGCCCATCCAGAATCCGCTGGCCTACCCAGGTCGGGATGCCGAGCTCATGGACCAGCCAGTAGTAGGGCCCCATCGGGAACAGGAAGCCGATGTTCTGGTGGGTCACCGTGCCGGCGCCCACGTCGGGGTCCCACATCGAGATCGTGCTCGAGATGAGGCGCCCGGGATCCAGGTAGAGGTACTGCTTGGTGTCGGCGGCGACCTGGCCCGGTCGGGTGAGCAGGCACGGGACGTAGCTGATGGCGGCCAGGACGAGCCACGTGGCGGCGTCCACCGTGCGGCCCCACCACTTGGGTGGCCCCCGGCCCTCGATCACCGGGGAGGTGAGCTCGGGCGCAGGCGGCGAGACGGTGGCGGTACTCATGGGCTCTGAACCGGTTGCGAAGCATACTCAGCGCCGTGCTGGCCCCTAGGGCGGCGGGACCGCCGTGGGGCTGCGGCCGGTACCATCAACTGGGTGCCCGATTTCGCCGTGGTGTCGCCATTTCGCCCGGCCGGCGACCAGCCCGCCGCCATCGACAAGCTGGTGGCCGGTGTGCGTCGCGGGGACCGCTACCAGACCCTGTGGGGAATCACCGGCAGCGGCAAGACGGCCACCATTGCCTGGGCCGTCGAGGCACTCCAGCGCCCCACGCTGATCATCGAGCCCAACAAGTCGCTCGCCGCCCAGCTCTCCTCCGAGCTGCGGGAGCTCTTTCCGGCCAACCGGGTCGAGTTCTTCGTGTCGTACTACGACTACTACCAACCCGAGGCGTACCTCCCGACGACCGACACCTACATCGAGAAGGACTCGTCGATCAACGACGAGATTGACCGGCTCCGCCACGCCACGACGGCCTCGCTCCTCACCCGGCGCGACGTGATCGTGGTGGCCTCGGTGTCGTGTATCTACGGATTGGGCTCCCCCGAGGAGTACCGGAGCCGCATGCTCCCTTTGGCCGTCGGGGCCGAAGAGGACCGGGGTACGCTGCTACGCCGGCTGGTGGACCTCCAGTACTCCCGCAACGACGTCAACCTGGTGCGAGGCACCTTCCGGGCCAAGGGTGACACGCTCGAGATCCACCCGGCCTACGAGGAGACGGCGCTGCGGGTCGAGCTCTTCGGCGACACCATCGAACGAATCGTCCCCTTCGACGTGCTGACCGGGGAGATGGGCGACGAGATGCCTGAGACCGTCGTCTTTGCCGCCACGCACTATGTGGCGGGGGACGAGACCATCCAGCGGGCGATCGCGTCGATCGAGACCGAGCTGCGCGCCCGACTGACCCAGCTCGAGTCCGAGGGAAAGCTCCTCGAGGCCCAGCGCCTGAGGGTGCGGACCCAGCACGATCTCGAGATGCTCGCTGAGACGGGAGTGTGCTCGGGTATCGAGAACTACAGCCGGCACCTCGACGGTCGCCAGGCCGGGGAGGCTCCCTTCACCCTGCTCGACTTCTTCCCCAAGGACATGCTCGTCGTCATCGACGAGAGCCACGTGGCCATCCCGCAGCTCCATGGCCAGTTCGCCGGGGACCGGTCGCGCAAGGACGTGCTCATCGAGCACGGATTCCGTCTGCCCTCGGCCGCCGACAACCGGCCCCTGCGCTTCGAGGAGTTCGTCGAACGGGTACCCCAGGCCCTCTTCGTCTCGGCCACGCCGAGTGCGTTCGAACAAGAGCACTCCACCCAGATGGTCGAGCAGGTGATTCGGCCGACCGGCCTGGTCGACCCCGAAGTCGTCATCCAACCGACCAAGGGCCAGGTGGACGACCTTCTCGCCCGGATCGACGACGCGGTGGGCAAGGGCGGGCGGGTGCTCGTCACGACGCTGACCAAAAAGATGGCCGAGGACCTCACCGACTACATGGCCGATGCCGGCGTGCGCGTCCAGTACCTGCACTCGGACATCGACACGATCACCCGGATCGAGATCCTCCGCGCTCTTCGGCTCGGGACCATTGACGTCCTGGTGGGCATCAACCTACTCCGAGAGGGCCTCGATCTCCCCGAGGTCTCCCTTGTCGCCATCCTTGACGCCGACAAGGAGGGATTCTTGCGCTCGGCGTCGGCCCTCGTGCAGACAATCGGGCACGCGGCGCGCAACGTGGACGGCCGGGTCGTGCTTTACGCCGACACCATCACCGACGCCATCCGCGAGGCAGTCGGGGTGACCCAGCGGCGACGCCAGCGCCAGATCGACTACAACGCGGCCAACGGGATCGACCCTCAGACCATCCGCAAAGCGGTGACCGACATCCTCGAGCGGCTCCGGGGCTCGGGTGACCAGACCAGCAGGGCCAAGCGCAGCCGTGCCGAGGTGCGCTCGGGACGAGCGGGCCGGGTGGTGCGCACGCGCATGGCGGTCGGCGGAGGGGGGTGGGCGCCGGGCGGCCCGGTACCGGGCGAGATGACCGAACTGGTGGCGCAGCTCGAGGCCGAGATGCACGCCGCCGCGGCCGAGTTACGGTTCGAGGAGGCGGCCCTCTTACGCGACGAGCTGGTCGAGTTGCGCCTGGGCGCGACCGCCGACCCCGGCGACCTGCAGGTGATCGCGGACGTGCAGACCAACACCGACGCGGACGCCGACTGATCCCGTTCGGAGTGTGACAGCGCTCCGATATCCTCCAGAGGTGTCTGACCGTCTGGTGATCCGCGGGGCCCGCGAGCACAATCTTCAAGACGTCTCGCTCGAGTTGCCCCGCGACCAGCTCGTGGTCTTCACGGGGCTTTCTGGCTCGGGGAAATCGTCGCTCGCCTTCGACACCATCTACGCCGAGGGACAGCGACGCTACGTCGAGTCCCTGTCCTCCTACGCCCGACAATTTCTTGGCCAGATGGACAAGCCCGACGTGGATTTCATCGAGGGGCTGTCCCCGGCGATCTCGATCGACCAGAAGTCCGCGTCGCGCAACCCACGGTCCACCGTGGGCACCATCACCGAGGTCTACGACTACCTGCGGCTGCTCTACGCCCGCATCGGAAAGCCTCACTGCCCGATCTGCGGACGCCCCGTGGCCCGCCAGACGCCCCAGCAGATCGTCGACCGCGTGCTCGAGTTACCCGAGGGGACGCGGTTCCAAATTCTCGCCCCGGTCATCCGCGGACGCAAAGGCGAGTACAGCTCGCTGCTCGAGGATCTCGCCAAGCAGGGCTTCGCGCGCGCCCGCATCGACGGGGAACCGGTCGAGCTGGCCGACCGAGCCGGGTTGGACCTGGCCCGCTACGAGCAGCACACGATCGAGGTGGTGGTGGATCGCCTGGTGCGGCGCACCAGCGCTCGGCAGCGGCTCACCGAGTCGATCGAGACGGCGCTCGGGCTGACTGGCGGGACGGCCGAGGTCCTGGTGAGCCGAGCCGAGGGTGAGGAGGAGCTCATCACCTTCAGCCAGCACCTGGCCTGCGACGTCGACGGGATCAGCTTCGAGGAGCCCGCACCCCGGAGCTTCTCGTTCAACTCCCCTTATGGCGCCTCCGCGGCCTGCGCCGGTCTTGGCACGCGTTTCGAGGTCGATCCCGAGCTTGTCGCGCCGGACCCGACCCTCTCGTTGTCCGAGGGCGCGCTGGCCCCGTGGGCCACCGCCCGCAGCCAGTACTTCACCGGGTTGGTGGACGGGATCGCCGACCTCGGCGGGTTCTCGGTGGATACGCCCTGGGGCAAGCTGCGAGCCAAGGACCGAAAGCTCGTGCTGTTCGGATCAGGCGCGAAGAAGGTGCACGTCGAGTACCGCAATCGCTTCGGACGCCGGCGGTCGTACGAGACCGCGTACGAGGGGATCGTGCCGTGGCTGCAACGCAGGCACTCCGAAGCCGAGTCCGATTGGTCGCGCGAGCAGGTCGAGCAATACATCCGCGAGGTGGAGTGTGCCTCATGCAACGGGTCGCGACTCAAGCCTGAGTCCCTGGCGGTCACCGTCGGGGGGATGAACATCGCCGAGCTGTGCAGCCTGTCGGTGGTCCGGGCGGTGGACGCCGTGGCAGCGCTCGACCTCACCGAGCGCGAGCACCTGATCGCCGATCGGGTGCTCAAAGAGGTGCGTGAGCGCATGCAGTTCCTACTCGACGTCGGCCTGGACTACTTGTCCCTGGCCCGTTCGGCAGGCACCTTGTCGGGGGGCGAGGCACAGCGGATCCGGCTCGCCAGCCAGATCGGCAGCGGGCTGGTGGGCGTCCTCTACGTCCTCGACGAGCCGTCCATAGGGCTGCATCAACGCGACAACCAGCGTCTCATCGCCACCCTGGTCCGCTTGCGAGACCTCGGCAACACCGTCATCGTGGTCGAGCACGACGAGGAGACCATTCGGACCGCCGACTTCGTCGTCGACATCGGACCGGGTGCCGGTGAGCACGGCGGCCAGATCATCCATGCGGGCCCGGTGCTGGGCAAGAAGGGCCTCATCGCCAACAAACGGTCGCTGACCGGGCAGTACCTGGCCCGGACCCGACAGATACCGGTACCTGCAATCCGTCGACAGGGCAGCGGCGACGAAGTCGTCGTGCGCGGCGCGCGCGAGCACAACCTGGACGACATCGACGTCGGGTTCCCACTCGGTTGCCTGGTGGCGGTGACCGGGGTCTCAGGGTCGGGAAAATCCACCCTCGTCAACGACATCCTGCTCCGAGTCCTGTCCCACCAGCTGCACCGAGCCAAGACCCAACCCGGCCGCCACCGACGGGTCGACGGCGTTCAGCATCTCGACAAGGTCGTCGACGTCGACCAGGCACCGATCGGCCGTACCCCGCGGTCCAACCCGGCCACCTATACCGGCGTCTTCGACCACATCCGCCGCCTGTTCAGCCAGACCCCCGAGGCCAAGGTCCGTGGCTACCAACCCGGGCGGTTCTCGTTCAACGTGCGCGGTGGACGCTGCGAAGCCTGCGCGGGCGACGGAACGATCAAGATCGAGATGCACTTCCTACCCGACGTCTACGTGCCCTGCGAAATCTGCCAGGGCGCCCGCTACAACCGAGACACGCTCGAGGTCACCTTCCGGGGCAAGTCCATCGCCGACGTGCTCGACATGTCGTGCGAGGAGGGGCTGGCGTTCTTCGCGAACCAGCCGGCGATCGCCCGGCACTTGCAGACGCTGGTCGACGTGGGACTGGGCTACGTGCGCCTCGGACAGCCCGCGCCGACGTTGTCGGGTGGGGAAGCCCAGCGGGTCAAGCTCGCCACCGAGCTGTCACGCCGGCCGACCGGCCACACGCTCTACGTGCTCGACGAGCCCACGACCGGACTGCACTTCGAGGACACCCGGCGCTTGCTCGAGGTGCTGAGCCGCCTGGTGGATCAGGGCAACACGGTGGTGGTCATTGAGCACAACCTCGACGTGATCAAGAGCGCCGACTGGGTCATCGACCTCGGACCCGAGGGTGGCGACGGCGGCGGTCGGGTGGTGGCCACCGGGACGCCCGAGGACATCGCCAAGACCCCCAACAGCTACACCGGAGAGGTCCTCAAGCCGGTTCTCGGTCTCTGAGCGCCCGACGCGCCGTTCTCGGACGGCCCAGTGCCGGCAGCTGAGTCCGCGGAGCGACCCCGCCCGCGGAGATTTCAGACGGTGGCGAGCATACGTTCGAGGGCCACCCGGGCCCACTGGGTCGTCTCGGCGTCCACGGTGATCCGGTTCGGTACCTCGCCCGCCACGAGGCGCTCGAGCACCCAGGCCAGGTGCGGAGCGTCGATGCGCGACATCGTCGAGCACGGGCAGACGAGCGGGTCCAGGCACACCACGGTCTTGTCCGGCGACTCGTCGCCCAAGCGCTTCACCAGGTGGATCTCGGTTGCCACGCCCAGCACGGCGCCCGGTGGGGCCGCGGTGACGGCCCGGATGATGTGGTCGGTCGACCCCACCTCGTCGGCCAGCTCCACAACCTCGTGGGCGCACTCGGGATGAACCAGGACGATCCCTTCGGGGTGCGCTGCCCGGAAGGCCGCCACGTGCTCGGGTCGGAACCGCTGATGGACCGAGCAGTGCCCTTTCCACAGCAGAAGGCGGGCGGCTCGCACGTCAGCCTCCTCGAGCCCGCCGCACTCGAGCCGGGGATTCCACACCCGCATCTCGTCGGCGCCGTAGCCCAGTTGGAATCCGGTGTTGCGGCCCAGGTGCTGGTCGGGGAAGAAGAGCACCCGCTGACCCCTGCCCCCTCCAGGCTCCTCGGACGTCGCCCAGGTCAGTACCGCTCGGGCGTTGGAGGAGGTGCACACCGACCCCCCGTGGCGGCCCACGAACGCTTTCAGCGCGGCGGAGGAGTTCATGTAGGTGACGGGCACCACCCGCTCGATGTCGATGACCTCGGCCAGGGCGTCCCAAGCCTCCTCCACCGAGTCGAGATCGGCCATGTCAGCCATCGAGCAGCCCGCATTGAGGTCGGGGAGCACGACGCTCTGGCGATCCGAGGTGAGGATGTCGGCCGACTCGGCCATGAAGTGCACGCCGCAGAAGACGATCAGCTCGGCGTCGTGCCGGTCGGCGGCGATCCGCGACAGCCCGAACGAGTCGCCGCGGGCGTCGGCCCAGCGCATGACCTCGTCACGCTGGTAATGGTGCCCGAGCACGAGCAATCGGTCGCCCAGGGCGGCCTTGGCTGAGCCGATCCACTCGGCCAGCTCATCGCCCGACGCGCTGCTGTAGCGCTCGGGGAGCGCACTTTGGAGCCGAATCATGACGTCTACCCCCTATGGGGAACGCACCGATCTGGCCGGCGGGGACAGCCTGGTCGCCCATCCGCGGGGTTGTCGGCCTCGGTGCACGGTGTATCGCCGGGATACCAGGCCGGCGAATCCAGTGTAGGCGGCCCGACGCGGCACGAGGGCGGACGATCTCCTCAGGCGACCCGCGGGGCGCACGACGGACCGGATCGGGGCGCGAGAGTGGGACCATGCGGTCCTTTCCGCCCACGAACACCATCCCCGACGCGCCAGGGTCCTACCAGTTCCTCGACACCGACGGCCGGGTCCTCTACGTCGGCAAAGCCAAGTCCCTTCGCCACCGGCTGCCCAACTACTGGCAGCACGCCTCGGTCCTCCCGTTCCGCACCGCCCAGATGGTGGCCCAGGCGGACCGGGTCGAGTGGGTGGTCGTCGAGACCGAGGTCGAGGCGCTCATCTTGGAGCACTCCCTCATCCAGGCCCATAAGCCCCGCTACAACATCCGCCTGAAGGACGACAAAAGCTACCCCTGGCTGGCCATCACCGTATCCGAGGAATGGCCGAGGCCGGCGGTGGTGCGGGGCCGCAAGCGCAAGGGTGTGCGCTACTTCGGGCCCTACGGGCACGTGGGTGCCCTGCGCGAAACGCTCGATCTGCTGCTACGCAGCTTTCCAGTCCGGACCTGCTCGGACAACAAGTTCCGGCGTCACCAACGACTCGGGCGACCATGTCTGCTCTTCGACATCGACCGCTGCTCGGGACCGTGCGTCGGGGCGGTCGACCATGATCGCTACGAGGGCATGGTCGAGGAGCTCATCCAGTTCCTCTCGGGGGACACCGCGCCGGTCGTCTCGGGGCTCGAGCGCGAGATGCGCCTGGCGGCCGACGAGCTCGACTTCGAGCGCGCCGCCCGACTGCGGGATCGGCTGGTCGCCGTGCGCAAGGCAGCCGAGACCCAGCAGATGGTCTCGGATCGCCCCGAAGACCTCGACGTGATCGGCATCGCCGAGGACGAGCTCGAAGCTGCCGTGCAGGTCTTTCACGTCCGGCGGGGACGAGTAGTCGGACGCAAGGGCTTCGTGGCCGACAAGGTGGAGGATCTCACTGGGCCGCAATTCGTCGAGCGGGTCCTCGAGCAACTCTACGGCGAACGTGATGCCGAGGTACCCCGCCGGGTCCTCGTCCCCCAGTACCCCGACGAGGGCGAGCTGCTCGAGGAGTGGTTGCGCGGGCAACGCGGGGGACCCGTCGAGCTGGGGGTGCCGGTCCGGGGGGCCAAGCGGGCGCTGCAGGACATGGTGACCCGAAACGCCCTCGAGGACCTCACCCGCCATCGGCTGCGCCGTGCCGCCGACCACAACAGCCGGTCGAGGGCGCTCACCGAGCTCCAAGACGCTCTCGGTCTCCGCCAGGCTCCCTTACGCATCGAGTGCTTCGACATGAGCCACCTGCAGGGCACCGACTACGTCGGCTCGATGGTCGTCTTCGAGGACGGCCTGCCCAAGAAGTCCGACTACCGGCGCTTCGCTGTGCGGCACGTGCCGGGCAACGACGACTACGCGGCAATGGAGGAGGTGCTCACCCGCCGCCTCACCGCCCTGCTCGCCGAGCGCGCCGAGCGGGCACAGCGGCCCGACGAACCGGCGGCGCCACGGGCCGCGGCGGCGAAGATGGCCCTGCTTCACGACGACACGGCGCTTGACGACGACGCGACCGATCACGACACGGCGCTTGACGACGACGCGACCGATCACGACACGACCGGTGAGGACGGGGGTCGAGCGCCGGCCAACCCACTCGACGAGGCAAGCGCACCGCGGCGGGTGCCCCGGCGGTTCGCCTACCCGCCCCAGCTTCTGCTGCTGGATGGCGGCAAGGGGCAGCTGGGCGTGGGGGAGCGGGTGCTCGAGTCGCTCGGGCTCAGCGGCGAGATCGAGCTCGCCTCCCTGGCCAAGCAGTTCGAAGAGGTCTACCGCCCCGGGAGCCCCGATCCGATCCGCATCGCCGCGTGGCTCGGAGGCTCTGTACCTCCTCCAGCGGGTCCGTGACGAGGCACATCGCTTCGCCATCACCTTCCATCGCGAGCGCCGGGGCAAGCGGATGACCGCCAGCGTGCTCGATGGCATCGCCGGCCTGGGGCCCGTGCGCAGGGACCGCCTGGTCAAAGAGGTCGGGGGCGTCCGGTCGCTACGGGCGCTCGCTCGCGACGACCTGCGGGCCCTGCCGTGGCTTCCCGACCAGGTGGCGGACAGCGTCTACGACGCCCTTCATGACCTCGTACGTCGCGCGAATTTCGCCAAAGGTGGGAGAGAATGGCCGTGCATGAGCGGGGCGAGGCCGAAGGGCCGGCGATGAGCGAGTTCCTGGTCGTCACCGGGTTGTCGGGGGCGGGACGGTCGACGGCCGCCGCCACCCTCGAGGATCTCGGGTGGTACGTCATCGATAACCTGCCCGCCGCCCTGGTGCCCAAGGTGGCCGACCTGGTTGGCCACCCCGGATCGGACACCGAACGCGTCGCGCTGGTCATCGGCCGCGGTGGGGGCGAGCTCGAGGACGTCCCCGGGGTGCTCGCCACCCTGCGCGCGTCACGCAAGCGGGTCCGCATGCTCTTCCTCGACGCCCCCAACGACGTGCTGGTCCGGCGATTCGAGGGCACCCGACGGCGTCATCCGATGGGGGCTCGCGGGGTCCAGCAGTCGATCGACGACGAGCGTGGCCTCCTCGCCCCGCTGCGCGACGAAGCGGACATCGTGCTCGACACCGGTGATCTCAACGTCAACCAGCTCCGCAACCGCATCCTCGAGATGTTCGGGGCCGAGGATGGCGAGTCGGGACTGCAGACCTCGATCCTCAGCTTCGGCTACAAGCACGGCATCCCCCTCGACGTCGACCTGCTCTTCGACTGCCGGTTCCTGCCCAACCCCTACTGGTCCGAAGCGCTCCGTCACCTGAGCGGGCTGGATCCGGCGGTGCGTGACTTCGTGCTCGAACAGCCCGAGACCCAGGAGTTCTTGACCAAGGTCGACGAGTTGCTCACGATGCTGTTGCCGGCGTTCGTGCGCGAGGGCAAGTCGTACCTGACGGTCGCCGTGGGGTGCACCGGGGGACGGCACCGGTCGGTGGCATTGGGCGTCGCGCTGGCGGCGCGGCTGGCGGCCCACGGCGTCAGGGCCTCGGTCTTCCATCGGGACATCGACCGGTGAGCCGGGCCAGACCAAAGACCATGGCCTGGCTCATGCGCTGGACCCTGTCCCGGACCATGGGACAGACCCAACGCGGCCCGACGCGACGAGATGCCCGATGACGACGAACCGGGTCCTGCCTTCCCCACGGCCGGTGGCGGTGGTGGCCGTCGGTGGTGGTCACGGCACCGCCACCACGTTGCGGGCGGTCCGCCGGTACGCGAGCGACGTCACCGCCATCGTGTCGGTGGCCGACGACGGGGGCTCGAGCGGTCGCCTGCGCGAGCTGCTCGATGTGGTCGCCCTGGGCGACATCCGAAAGTGTCTCGTCGCCCTGGCGGACCCCACCTCGGTGGTCGTCCGGTCCTTCGAGCACCGGTTCGCCGAAGGTGAGCTGGCAGGCCATGCGCTCGGGAACCTGGTACTGGCCGGCCTGGTCGAGGCGGCAGGCGGCCTGGTGGCCGGCGTCGACGCGGCGGCGGCCATGATCGGCGCCGTGGGACGAGTGCTCCCGGCCACCACCGAGCCGGTCGTCCTCAAGGCCGAGGCGGATGGAGGCGAGGTCGCCGGGCAGGTCGCGGTGTCCTCGGCGGCGCGCATCCGGAGGGTGTCGCTCGTGCCGGCCGACGCCAGCCCACCCAGGAGGCGGTCGCCGCGTTGGCCGCCGCCGACCAGGTGGTCATCGGTCCGGGATCGCTGTTTACAAGCGTGCTGGCCGCAGCGGCTATCCCAGGCATCGCTAAGGCCATCGCGCGCTGTGGCGCACAGCGCGTCTACGTCTGCAACCTCCGCCCCCAGGAACCCGAAAGCGCAGGCTATGACGTCGCGAGCCACGTGCGGGCCCTGGCCGATCACGGCGTTAGCGTGGACGTTGTGCTCTATGACCCGAGCTCGGGCATGGCCGTCGGGGACCTCGACGCCGTCGGGGCCTTCGGTGGCAGCATCCGGGTGGTCGAGACCACGCTGTCGTCTCCCAGCAAGTTGGCCCACGACCCTGCCAAACTGGCGGGGGCACTCTCCGGTCTGCTGGCATGAGCGACCAGCGGTGAATGGAGGAAGCGCGAACATGACCGTTCGGGTAGGGATCAACGGCTTCGGTCGGATCGGGCGCAACTTCGTGCGTGCCGTGCTGGACACCGGGGCCGACGTGTCGGTGGTGGCGATCAACGACCTCACCTCGCCCGCCACCAACGCCCACCTGTTGCACTACGACTCGACTCGGGGCCGGCTCCCCGTGCCCGTCGAGGTGGACGGCGACCACATGATCGTGGGCGGCCACCGCATGCGGGTGCTGGCCGAGCGCGACCCCGCGGCCCTCCCGTGGGCCGAGCTCGGCGTGGAGGTGGTCATCGAGTCCACCGGACGGTTCACCACTCGGGTGGACGCTGCCGCACACCTCAAGGGCGGGGCCTCACGAGTGATCATCTCGGCGCCGTCGCCCGATGCCGACGCCACCTTCGTGGTCGGCGTGAACGACGCGCAGTTCGACCCCGAGGTCCACGTCGTCGTCTCCAACGCCTCGTGCACCACGAACTGTTTCGTGCCCATGGTCCACGTGGTCGACGAGGCGTTCAGCATCGTGAGCGGCCTGATGACCACGGTGCACGCATACACCAACGACCAGAATCTTCTCGACCTTCCCCACAAGGACCTGCGGCGAGCCCGGGCGGCGGCGATCAACATCGTGCCAGCGTCGACCGGGGCGGCCCGGGCGACCAGCCTGGTCCTGGAGAACATGCGCGGCAAGCTCGACGGATCCTCGCTCCGGGTGCCGGTGCCGGTCGGCTCGATCACCGACTTCACCGCGGTGGTCCGCGGCACCCCAACCGTCGCCGAGGTGAACGAGGCCTTCGCCGAGGCCGCCGCGCGTCCCCCGCTCGATCGGGTACTCGACTACACCGAGGATCCGGTGGTCTCCTCGGACATCGTCGGGAGCGCAGCCTCGTGCACTTTTGACGCGGGCCTTACCATGGTGCAGCCTATCGATGGCCAGTCGACCCTCGTGAAGGTGCAGGGATGGTACGACAACGAATGGGGCTACTCGAACCGACTGGTGGACCTGGCTGGCATCGTCGGAACATCGGCGTGATGTCCGTAGGCCTCCCTAAACCTCCCGCCCGGAGCGCTCTGCGGTGACCCGCCCCACCCGGCCGGCACCATTGCGCGGGTTGCCTCTCTTGGAGGACCTTCCCGACGTCAATGGTATGAAGGTGCTGGTTAGGGTGGATTTCAACGTTCCGCTCGAGGAGCGGACCCCCGGATGCCCGTTGGTCGCCGACGACTTTCGCATCCGCGCGGCGCTGCCCACCCTCGAGTGGCTCAAGGGCCACGGCGCCCACGTCACCGCCTTTTCGCATCTGGGTCGTCCCGACGGGACCGTCCGCCCCGAGTGGGACATGGCGCCAGTACGAGCCCGCTTGGACGCCTTGTGCCCCGGCGTGGAGCTGGGCGAGAACCTGCGGTTCGAACCGGGCGAGAAGGCCAACGATCCCGACTTCGTCCATAAGCTGACCGACGGGTTCGATGCCTACGTGAACGAGGCGTTCGGGGTAGCGCACCGGGCGCATGCCTCGGTGGTGGGCCCCCCGGCGTTCCTTCCCAGCGCGGCAGGTCGGCAGGTTGCCCGTGAGGTGGAGGTGCTCGGAGGAATCCTGCTGGACGCCAAGCGCCCGTTCGTGGCGGTGGTCGGTGGGGCCAAGGTAGGGGACAAGCTCGGGGTCCTGCGGGCGCTGGCCCGCAAAGTCGACGCGCTGGTGGTCGGGGGCGCCATGGCCTTCACCTTCCTCGCCGCCCTGGGCCACGACGTAGGCGCCTCGATCGTCGACACCACGAGGATCGACGAGTGCCGGCGCCTGCTCCACTCTGGCGTGCCGGTGGTCCTGCCCGTCGACGTCGTGGCACTCGAGCCCGGCGGCGCGTTCGGGGCGTGCGTGGAGGGTCCCCGAGGGGACACCAAGGTGCTCGGCAGTGATCTACCCGACGGCTGGAGCGGCCTCGACATCGGACCCGAGTCGGCCGACGCCTTCGCCGGGGTGATCCGCGGCGCGGGCACGGTGCTGTGGAACGGACCAATGGGTGCGTTCGAGGACGATCGTTTTGCCGCCGGGACGCGCCGGGTGGCCGAGGCGGTGGCTGAGTGCCCCGGGTTCACCGTCGTGGGCGGTGGTGATAGCGCCAGCGCACTCGAGCACATGGGCCTGGTCGATCGAATCGACTTCCTCTCCACGGGCGGGGGTGCATCGCTGCGGTTCATCGAGCACGGCGATCTGCCCGGTTTGGCCGCCCTCCGAGCGGCGCCGAACGCTCCCGGCCACTTGGCCGACCGAACCGCCTGAGCTCGAGGACGCCCCGGTTGCCCGACGCTGCACCACCCGTCGCTAGGCGCCGTCCACTGGTCAGCGGCAACTGGAAGATGCACCACGACCACGCCGAGGCGCTCCACCTCGTACGTGATATCGGGCTGCGACTGGCGCCCGAGGACACCGCGCACTGCGACGTGTCGGTCCATCCGCCCTTCACCGACCTGCGCACCGTGGGCACGATCCTCGAGGGCGAGTCGATCCCGATGGCCCTTGGGGCGCAGCACTGCCACTTCCTCGAACGCGGCGCGTTCACCGGAGAGGTGAGCGCGCAGATGCTCGCCCGGTTGGGGACGACCTACGTCCTCGTGGGCCACTCCGAGCGGCGACAGCTGTTCGGGATGGACGACGCCACGGTCGCGGCGACCCTGCGCGCCGTGGTTGCCCAGCACATGACCCCCGTCTGTTGCGTGGGGGAGACCGCCGAGGAACGGGACGCCGGCCAAACCGAACGGGTCCTCGACACCCAGCTGCGCATCGCGCTCGAAGGCTTGAGCCCCGAGCAGGTCGGCGGGATGGTCCTCGCCTACGAGCCGATCTGGGCCATCGGGACAGGGCGGGCGGCGACCCCGGTCGACGCCGAAGACGCCTGCCTTTTCGCCCGCCAGGTTGTCGCCGACATCGCCGGGGAGGCGGCGGCGCGAGCCGTGCGCATCCAGTACGGAGGCTCGGCAAACGCGGAGAACGCCGCCGAGCTGGTGTCCGAGCCCGACGTCGACGGGCTGCTCGTCGGCGGGGCGAGCCTCGCGGCCGCCGCCTTCGTCGACACCCTCCGAGAGGTCGCCGCCTGCTACCGTTCGTGAGCCCCTCGCGCCCAGGAGCCTGGGGGGAGCAACAGCGAGGACAGCGAGCAGAGGAGCACGAGCCGGCGATGACCGGGACCGACAGCGAGGTGCCATGCTGACGTGGGTCTACATCGTCATCGAGGTGGTCTCCGCGCTCGCGCTGATCTTCCTCATCCTGATGCACAGCGGCAAAGGCGGAGGGCTGTCCGACATGTTCGGCGGAAGCGTCGGCGCGGCGGCACAGGGCTCGACGGTGGTCGAGCGCAACCTGGACCGCATCACCGTCACCGTGGCCATCATCTTCGCCCTCACCACGCTTGTCCTGGACCTCCGGCTGCAGTGATCGAGCGGGGCGGGCGCCCCCGACGGTGGCCGGTCGCGGTCGCACTGGTGCTGACACTGCTGCTCGCTGCCTCGTGCACCCAGGGGGACACGTCCAAGCAGCTGACCTTGGCGCCGGTCGAGGGGGGATCCCTGACCATCGGCATCGATCAGGCGCCCATCGGTTGCAACCCCAACGCCAGCTCGCAAACCAACTGGGCCAGTAGGCTGGTGCTGCAGGCCGTCTTGCCGAGCACCTTCACCGTGGACGCCACCGGGCAGTCCACGGGAAACCTGACCCTGGTGGACCAGGCCGAGCTGGTCAGCACCACGCCCCAGACGGTCGTCTACACGATCGACAACAAGGCCGTCTGGTCTGACGGCACGCCGATCACTGCCGCCGACTTCGAGTACGCCTGGGAGCAGCAGCGGGGGACCGACGCGCTCGACTTGCCCGTCGTCCAGGACGCCTCGACCCTGGGGTATCGCGATATCAAGAGCATGACAGCGAGCAACCACGGCAAGACGGTCACCGTCGTGTTCAAACAGCCCTACGCCCAATGGCAGATGCTCTTCAACTCGCTCCTGCCGGCCCACGTGATGGACAAGGCGGGGTGGAACCCGTCGTGCCCGCTGCTCGATCCCGCTATCGACCTGTCGGGCGGGCCCTTCGAGATCCATTCGGTGCAACGGTCACAGATCGTGCTGACCCGCAACCCGAGATGGTGGGGTGCCCCAGCGTTGCTCAACCGAGTGGTCATCCGAGTGGCCTCGAGCCCCACCCAGCTCTCGTCGTGGTTGGCCTCCGGTGCCGCACAGGTAGTCCTTCCGCAGGTGGCCACACCTGCCTTCGTGGACGGCATCGCGAGCAATCCCACCGTCGACAGTGATCTCGACCTCTCCTCGACGTTCCTCCAGCTCGAGTTCGCCACCCAGGGTCTCGCCACCTCGTCGGTGGACGTCAGGCAGGCCATCGCCCATGCCGTGGACCGTCAAAGCTTGGTGAGCGAGGCCACCGGGTGGATCGACGCGAACGTGGTGCCCGCCCAGAGCCACCTCTACGCACAGAACCAGGCCGCCTACCCGACCTCGCCGACCACGCAGAATGCCCTCAACAACTTCGTCGGCCTGAATCAAGCGTCCACCACGACGACGACCACGAACCCTGCGCCGGGGTCGGGTTCGCCCTTTCCCACCACTGCCGATCCAGCGGCGACCATTCGCCTGATGCTCGCCGCCGGCGACCAGCTGGGCATCAACGGCCAATGGGAAACCGCCGCTGGGTCCCCACTTGTGCTCCGGTTGGTGGTCGACGACGGCGACCAGTGGGCCGTGACCGCAGCTCAGGAGGTCAGCAGCCAGCTGGAGCGGGCCGGGTTCACCGTCGAGACCTCCTCGCAGCCCACGCGCACGGCCACAGGCATCGCGCTGGCCAGCGGCGCGGCGGACCTGGCGCTCCTGCCCTTCGACGCCACGCCCTACCCGAGCCGCGCCGTCGCGGAGTACACCGACTCACTGGGCCCCCCGGGGCAGAACGGCTCGGAGAACTGGTCGAACCTCCAGGACCCGACCGTGGACAGCCTGCTGGACTCGGCTGAACAGGAGCTCAACCCGGTCAAGGCCCAGCCGATCTACGCCCAGGTGGACGCGCAGCTGTGGACCAATATGGCCACGCTTCCCCTGTTCGCCGAACCAGCCGTGCTCGGCTGGTCGGCACAGACCTACGGGGTGACGCCCAGCTTCCATGGACCCAACCTGCTGGACACCCTCGCCACCTGGCAGCTCCGTCGTCCGGTCCCGGCATCCTCGCTGCCCTCTTCGAGCGCGACGACCTCACCCTGAGCCACTCGCTCGGGGGCAGCGGCGGGCCGAGGACGCCACATCTGACGCGCTAGCATCGCGGCGCGCTACGGGGGTCATCGCCCGAGGCACACGCCGGTCGGAGTGGCGGAATAGGCAGACGCGCCAGCTTGAGGGGCTGGTGCCCGCAAGGGCGTGGGGGTTCAAGTCCCCCCTCCGACACCAACAGTTTGCGACTGCTCCTTCAGTCCCACCTCGCCATACAGGACGTTCAGCGGCGGAGCGCCACTCACGGTGACCTCGAGGTGATCGGGAAAGACGCTCACCCACTCGATCAGCTCTTCGATCAAGACTCGGCGCTCGTGGTGCTCTGCCACCTCCCAGACTCGCCGTAGGTCCAGGTTCCCCAAAACTGCCGCCACCTGTTCGAACCGAGCTTCGAGCTCGTTGCCTTGCTGCGTCTCGGCAGACTCCTCCGACGCCGCACGCTTCGCAGCCTCGATGGCATCAACGAGGCGCTGTTCCTCCTCTTGGAATAGCTCGGCACTGATCCGGTCGTCGTAGTGGAGGGTGAGCAGCTTGCGCCGTTGCTCCGACAGCTTCGCCAGCGTCAGCGCCGGCGCTGTCCGGGGGCGCCGGCGGACCCTGTCGGGCGCCGGGCCGCCTCCGGCCAGCTTCCGGCGAATGGCCGCTCGTAAGCGCTCGTCGTCAGCAATCAACCGCAACCCGAGCACCGCCGCCTTGGTAAGCCCGTTGTTGGTCCGAGCAGGCTGTGCACACCCTTGGCCCCGACTCCGGCAGCGATACAGCACCCTGCCGGTTCCGTTTTGGGTCGTGGCCATCCGTCGACCACACAGTCCGCAACGCACTCGGCCAGAGAGCACGTCATTGCCTCGACGCCGCCCAGGGACGAAGCCACGGTTAGCCGCCCGCCACTCCTCCTCAGTCACGATCGGCTCATGGCGACCTGGCGACCACACCCCGTTGTGCAGCACCTCGCCGAGGTAGATCCGCGAGCGCAGGATCGCCCCAACCGTTGAGTACAGAATCGCGGTCTGGGTCTCGATGCTGCGGTAACTGTGCCCACTGGCTCGGAGCCGAAAGACCTCCCGCACCCGATCGGCGTCTTCGTTGGGAACCAGCTCAGTATCGACCATGGCGTAGCCGGTCTTGGGTCGATTGATCCACTTCCCCTCGCGGACCGCCCGCTCGTTGCCCATCTTCACGTTCTCGGCCAACTGCTCACGGAAGAACTGGGCGAATGTCCCGAGGATGTTGTAAAACATCCGGCCCGCGGCAGACGACAGGTCGAGGTTCTCCGACACCGAGTGCAACGCCACCTCGTGCTCGCCAAGCCTGTCGGCCAGAAGGATCAGATCGGCCAAATTCCTCGACAACCGGTCGAGCCGCCACACAAGCACGTGGGACACGTGCCGTGCATCGACCGCTGCCAACAACTGCTGAAGCCCGGGTCGGTGCATGTCCTTGCCGGACCACCCGGGGTCGGCGAGCACGGCGACCTCACCGAGGTCGCGCAAACGTGAGTAGGCCCGGAGTTTGTCCGCCTGTCCCTCGATCGAGAAGCCCTCGGCGGCCTGCTCGTCGGTTGATACCCGGCAGTACGCCACGGTCAGCACCGAGCCCTCCCTTCGGTCCATCATCCTTCGACAACAGGCGCAGTACGACCCGGATGATCACGTCGGCCACCCGTTCGTAGTCCGGTTCTCCGCTCACGGGAGTCCGTACGCTTTCACCCTGTCAGCGACCCGTGTAGCGAACCCCACGCCCGTGCGATCCTCGTACCAGCGCACGAATCGCCCAAGGTCAAAGACGGTGTCATGCCACTTCGAGGTGCGCCGCAACGCAGCGAAACCCGCAAGATAGCCCATCAGCCCGGGCGCCAGCTTCTCCAGCTCACCCCGCCGCTTGCCGGTGTACATACGGTCGATGCCCTGGACGTCCTCGGTGAGCGAAGCACGGCTGATCCGCTCCCATTCCGGGGCGACGGGCCACCTCGCCTTGGTTTGGTCAGACGTCGCAACTCGGTACGACAGCCAGTTCTGCGTCAAGTCCATCCACAGGGACCCCGCAGCGGCAACCGCGCTCTCGGGCGAATTGATTCCGTACTCTCGCAGGCCCTGGCGCCCAAGCTCGAACTCCACACGCAGAACGGGGACGTCGGGGTCGAACGCAGGGCCCCAGATGTCCTTCCAGAAGCCCGTCCCCTTTTTGGCCGACTCCACCGTCTTGTCGTAGATGCGGGCGCACACGGTGCCGGTGCTGCGCCTTCCGAACTCCAACCCCGTGAAGTCCTCGCCCTCCTCGTGAGTGTCTCGCGCTCTGGCCCTGCAAATGAAGCGGTGCCGGTCGTCGCCGACCAGGTCCCACCCTTGCCAGTCAGCGTGAAGGTCCAGCCGTTTCGCGCTGAACAGCACGGCTCCACACTCGGCCTCGATGACCTGCCGGAACCACTCGACAGCTTCCTCGGCGCCAGCACCGTGGAGGAACTCCGAGCGGGGCTGCACGCTGATCGCCGGGAGCTTCTCACTCACGCTCAGCCCCACCATGCCTCGGTGGTGGTCAAGCCGGAACCGGTACTTTCCAACTCCCCTCGGGGCGATCTCCCAGTCCTCACCACCGAAGCGGTAGGAGACCGACGAACCGCTCGTCTCCGCTAGGCCCCGGCCTGCCTCAAGGCGACCCACCAATTCCGCCGATAACGCCGCCCGGCCGGAGAGGTACAACGCATCGACGCCAGAGGCCAACTCTCGGAGCTCGCCATCGACTTGTCGCAACATGGCGACATCTAATCACATCCATGTGATTTGTCGCAAGACAGCGACACCTACTGTGTCGAAGCCTCCGTCGCCTCGCGGGCGGCCTTCCAGTACTTGTTGAGGTCAACCGTCAGCCCGGGGAACTCGTAGTCGTCCGGATGAGCCCCGAAATCCTGCCGGAAGCGGCTGATCTTCCGGTAGATCGTCGCTCGGTGGTAGCCGTGACGCTCCAGGCCCTCGAAGCCGCCGTAGAGGTGCCAGATCACCCAGAACCCGATCAGATCGGCGATCCGATCCCTGGCGATCTTCTCGATCGCCGGCCCAACGATCGACGCGCTCGGCGATCTCTCCGGCACCTTGACCGCTTCTGTGCAGGCTGCCCACGCTCTGAGAGCGTTGCCTCTTCCTTCGGGACTCAACCGATCCGAGCGAAAGTCCGCAGCCATACTCGCAGAATAGCGACAATCTCATCCTCTGCCTCGGACGGTAGGGGAGCGCTGACCATGAGCCGGCACCAGCCGGCTCTTCTTTCATTCTTCCTTCCAGCTCTCCGAGCCCCTCAAGGCTGCCCCTCCGGGCGGCCGCTGGCCGGCCTTGACCGGCCTACCTGGTTCTGCGCCCGGGCGAAAACGCCCCCAAACGTGTTCGAGTGCCGCTGGGTGGGGGAGAGCCGGCAGGTGCTCGATCGAGGTCCGAGTGATCATGAGCTCCCCCAAGGTCGGTCCCTGAGCTCGCACGGCCAGCTCGGACGTCACTGGATTGACGGCCCAGAATCCGCGGTCAAATGCTCGATGATGCAATGCGCACAAGGAAAGTCCGTTCCGCGCATCGTTGGCTCCCGACTCACCCGCGGCGCAAAGGTGGGCGGCGTCGAGCAACTCAGTGACGCCTACATCGCAAACAGCGCACTTCCCGCCGTACCGCCGATACACGCTCATGGCGAATCGCTGCTGGCCGACACGGACCCTTCGAAGCGCCTGACGCTCCTCCTTTGTCGCTGTAAGGAAGAAGGGGGCCTCGCTTTCCGGAACGATGATGGGGCCATTTGGCAAGTCCCCGAAGGACAGAAGGAAGACGCGATCATCGTCGTCAAAGTCCTCGACCCAACTCAACCGCACCTGACGCCGATTCCCGGCGCCATCCGCTCGGGTGATGGTGAAAACGGGCATCTCGTATCGTTGAGCCCACTTGAGAGCTTCGACCTCACCGGCGTCTCGCGCTGCTGGACGGGCAGTCCTCGGGTAGTGGTAGAGCAGCTCGTCCTCCGTCAGGTCGTCTGCGTATGAAGAGCCGGTATGCAGTACGCCAACAGCCACTCCCACACCATCGGGAGTGAGCTCGCCGGTGCGAGCCTTATCAACCCAGATTCCTTGCGCGCCCCCGTAGACCCCAAGTTCTCTCAACCGACCGGCCTCGAGGGATGTTGCGCCTTCCTTGGAAAGCTGCTCCCACAGTTCAGACCTGATCGCTCGCTCTGCAGCAATGTCAGGCGAGCCTCCCGCCACGTTCGCCACCGTCGTCTCCGCCAGAGCTAATCCCGGATCAAGCACTCCTGAGACCCTATGCTGCCCATGCAGTTTGCGGGTGCTGTGTTACAAGAAGCGCACCCGACAGATTCTGGGGATCAACGTAGCCACTACCTTCAAGAGGTCCTTTTGCGACTCGTATCGTTCTCTTTAAAGAACTACCGGAGTATTAGGAATGCCGAAAAGATTACCCTCGGCGACTTGACTATCTTGATCGGGCCCAACAATGAAGGGAAATCAAATATCCTTTCCGGCCTTGTAAGAGGCATGGAAATGCTGCAGCGCGGGATGCGCACTCCAACACTCCGCATGGCAAGTGGGCGAACCGTTCGCGCGATCCAGCTGCTCTTCTCGACACTGTCACACGGGGGGGGCAGCTTTACGACTGGAAGCGAGACTTTCCGATCTCGTTGCAAGGTACGACGCCAAGGGGTACCACCATATTCGATTTCGAGTTCCAATTTAACGCAAGAGAGGTGGACGCCTTCAAACGGGAAGTCAAAAGTACCCTCAATGGGCTTCTGCCAATTCGCTTGACCTTAGATGCATCGTCGGCCAAGTTTGAAGTTAGGAAGCGTGGACGAGGCGGACCAAGCCTAACCCAGAAGCAGTTTCTAATAGCCCGTTTCATATCGAGCCGGCTGGACATGAAGAACATACCAACTGTTCGCACCGCCTCGGCAGCTTCAAGGCTCGTGGATGAGATGATTCAACGCGAGCTTCAAGGCATAGAAGACACCCCCGAGTATAGAGCTGCCGTAGAACGAATTGCTGAAATCCAAGCCCCGATCCTCAAGAAAATATCATCCACCATCCAAGAAATGCTGAGTACGTTCCTACCGGACGTAAAATCAGTAAATGTCGAGGTCCAAGATCGTTATGGCGCCCTTCAAAGAGACTCGCGAATCATCGTTGACGATGGCACTCCGACTGAGCTCCAGTATAAGGGAGACGGTGTTCAAAGCCTTGCAGCCATTTCCCTCATTCATCACGTATCCCAGGAAGCCGCCGGGAACTCTGAACTTGTCCTCGCGATCGAAGAACCTGAGGCTCACTTACACCCCAATGCTATCCATCAGTTGCGCACTGTACTTCAGGACATCGCAAGCCGTCAGCAAGTCGTCGTCACCACCCACAGTCCCATATTGATTAACCGTTCAAACATCTCCAGCAATGTAATCGTTGATCGGAGCAAAGCCCGCTCGGCCACCTCCATTGCGGAGATACGGACGACCCTCGGAGTCCGTGTATCGGATAGCCTCGCAGCCGCCGAGATTATTTTGGTCGTAGAAGGTGATGATGATCGGTCCAGCCTTCTAGCGATCTTGCCTATTCTTTCTCGACCCGTCGGAGATGCCATACTTCAGGGAACATTGGCGGTTGATTCCTTGCACGGCTCGTCGAATTTAGTTTATCGCTTGTCGAATCTTAGGGACCAACTGTGCGTGGCACACGCTTTTCTCGATCACGACGCCGCTGGGATTCAGTGTGCGAAGGTAGCCGAAGCCGAAGGTCTCCTGGAGCCCGCTGACCGTACTTTTGCAAATTCCCCGGGAATGAAAGAGTCCGAACTCGAAGATATCTATGACATCGACTTCTATGCCCCGATGATTAAAACTCGGTATGGTGTAAACGTAAGAAATACGGTTTTCAGGGCCAGAAAGAAAAAGTGGAAGGACCGAATGGCCCAAATTTTCTCGTCGTCAGGCCAGCACTGGGACGACCAGATAGAACGACAGGTGAAAGGAGCGGTGTCCGCCCTGGTGCAAGCTAATCCCAGCGCCGCCGTACACCCCGCGTGGCGCTCCTCCCTCCAGGCCCTTGCTACAGCTCTAGAGGACAAGCTGGCGTCCACGTGACGGATACTTCCGGCCGCGGACCAACGCCGCTTGGTCATCCTCCGCCATCCGAGATTAGAACCTTACGCCGATCCATTCAGCAATTCGCCAGTCGGGAAGCGTCGACGTCCCCCCTCCGACACGCAGGTCAGAGCATGTTTTTGTTCCGACCTACCTCGTCGCTGGGCGCCCTATTCGGGGCTCCCATTCATCATCTGTTCAACATGCCCGATCGGGACGATGGTCGCCGCAGGCACCAAGTCAGCCAGAACGCGGTCGTGATCTTGGGTCGAGTGCTGATATCTCATGGCTGCCACGGGGCTCTTGTGCCCGGCCCGGCGCATCAGCTCAGCGACGCTTGCGCCGGTCGTCTCGGACCAGGTGAGCCCGGAGTGCCGAAGGTCGTGGAACCGGAGGTCCTTCCGGGCGATGGTGGCTCGGGCGCGATCTCAAGCGTGGCGGAGGGCCGGATCGGCGTCCGGAAGCACGAGGGCGTTCATGTCGGGGTCCACGTGGGCGTCGAGGTGGGCCTTGAGCAACGGGAAGATGTTGGACGGGACAGCCAACGTGCGCTTCCCGGCCTCGGTCTTCGGGGCCTTGGTCACCACGGTGCCGTCCATCATCGCCGTGCGGGTCTCGGCGATGACAAGGCTCGCTCCCACGATGTCCACATCCCTCCGGCGCAACCCCAGGACCTCGCCGCGTCGGAGCTGGCACCACGCCGCGAAGAGGACAGCGATCCTGAAGCGTTCGGAGATGGCGTCGGCGAGAGCCTGCACCTCGGCAATCGAAGCCGTCGGGCGCTCGGGCGCTCTCTCGGTGGCCGCTCCCTTCACCACGCACGGGGTCCTCGGAATCACCTCGTCGCTGACGGCGACCTTCAGAATCCCTGACAGCAACCGGTACGGCTTGGCTGCCGTCGTCGGGTGGAGCTTGGCGATCTTCGAGTTCCACGACCGCGCGGCGGCTGGGGTGATGTTGGCCAACGGTGTGTCGCCCAAGGTGGGAAGGACGTGGCGATCGAGCAGGTGTCGGTACAGCTCGGTCGTGCGTTGCGCGAGGTCGTGGCGTTGGGCCAACCACTCGTCTGCGAACTCGCGGAGGGTGACCTGGCCCCTCTTCGGGTCGATCGCCGAACCGTTGTTCCTGGCGACCTCGATCTCGTTGGCCTAGGTCACTGCCTCCTTCTTGGTCAGGAACATCCGGCTGATCTGGCGACCTGCCACCTGTGGCGTATCGGGTGAGCCACTCTCCAAAGCCGCTTCTCGGGTCCTCTCTCTACGGTCCACCCTTAGTGGACTTGGGTCCCAAGCCGACTTGGATTTACCGCCTGATCTGCGACGACGCGAGAGGTAGGGTCTGGACGAGTGGGCTAGGCGGTGGATAAGACCGCCCAGCCCGACCGAATCGCCTAGAAGGAGGCAAATCGGCAATGACCACCGTAAACGCACAGAGCAAGGGCCACGGACATGGCCCGCATCCAGAAGCGCACACTGAGGAACGGCAGCGTCCATTACGACGTCCAGACGCGTATTCAGATGCCCCGCTCCGTCCGCCGAGCCTGGCGCCTCCGTCACCTCCGGTAGTTTTCCGACCGATCGGAAAATTCTCCTGTGACCGACGACACGCTGGCCGCCGTCGAGCTGATCGAACGCCATTTCTGGCTCGTGGTCGCCGGTGCCTTGCCGCGTGATTCGCCTCTCGATCTCGTCGAGCCCGCCGGTCCCTGGCGGTGACGAACTCTGGGTCACGGGCGAGACGCAGCAGCAGCTCTACGACCAGGGCGTCGACAGGTTCATCGAATGAAAGATCGCCGGACGCCCCCTCCGAGCCGACTGGGGTCCGCAGGGAATTTGGGCGAGGTTCGGGTGACCCGAAGAACGTAGACAGGCCGCACATGACGAGAGAGCTTCGAATCCCGGATCGGTTGGCGCGCACCGTCGTCTCGGCTTTCGGCGATGTCGGAGGCAACTGGCTGGCGCGATTACCGAGTCTGGTCGCTGACGCGGCGAGTGCCTGGCAGCTGCAAGTAGGCGCCCCGTTCGAGCCGGGCGGCAACGTCGGGTGGGTTGCTCCCGTCCGTCGAGCGGACGGCAGCCGCGCGGCGTTGAAGGTGGAGTGTCCGGGTCATCCCAACCCCTGGGCGGCAAAGGGCCTGCAACATTGGGCCGGTCGCGGAGCGGCGCGACTTTTCGACTCCGACGAGGCGAGTCAGTCCTTGCTGCTCGAGCTGTGCGTGCCCGGCACGAACGGTGATGACCTCGACGTCGCGACCGGCAACGAGGTCGTGGCGTCGGTACTCGCCGAGTTACACGCAGTCGAACCTCCCGCAGAGGACGAGTTCGAGCCACTCGCGATGTTGGTGGAGCGCTGCCGCGAGACGATGTGGGACTGGTTCGATCGGTTTGAGCGGCCGGTAGATCGAGGCGTCCTCGCGCAGGCGGACGAGCTGTTCACGTCCCTGACCTCGTCTTATACGGACACGGTGCTGCTACACGGCGATCTTGGGCCGGGGAACGTGGTGCTCTCCGAGCGTGGATGGTTGGCGATCGATCCGTATCCGGTGCTGGGTGATCGCGCGTTTGACGTGGGGCACTCTCTGTCGCGGTGTGACCTGCGTGACGCGCGGGAGCAGGTCGCCTTCTTTGCCGATCGTCTAGATCTTGATGCGCGACGCATCGCGGGCTGGACGTTCGCGTGCTGTGTGGAGGTCGCGCTGGAGTGCAGGTCGGTCGGCGACGCGATGGGATTCCGCGAATACCTAGACCGTACGGAACAGCTCTCATCGCGGCGCCTGGTGTAGCAAAGCTCAGGGCCGGGCGTTTGCCTCTCACTTCCCCTACGCCCTCTCCTCCTCGATGTCCAGGATCGCCCCCAAGCCGAGCGCGGCGAACACCTTGCGGTCGATCGGCCGGGGATTGCGGATGACGACCGTGGCGCCGGATTCACGGGCACGCTCAGCGGCTAGACGTAGAACGCGGGCGCCGGCCGAATCGAAGAGCCTGACAGCGGCCATGTCCACGACCAGTCGAGTCCCAGCGACCATGGCCGTCATGAGGGTGGCGTCCAACGTCGGGACGGTCGCCAGGTCCACTTCCCCTGTGAGATGGAGCACCACCTCGTCGCCGGATGGGATGACGGAAATGTCGAGACCGCCCAGGATTGCAGTCACGCGTACGCACTCCTTGTCTCGGAGCAAGAGTCGCCGGGGTCTGGGACGCTGGTGCTAGCGGGGGTTGCAGTAATCACCGTACGCCTCGTGCTCGATTTTGGATAGAGCGGGGCAGGTATGGTGCGCCATGGCAGTGAGCGACGCCGACCAAGACCGGATGCACCGCCTGATCCTCCACGCCGCGCAGCTCCAGGACGGGCTCGTTGCTCCCGACTCTCCGGACGACTTCACGGTTCCCCAGCCGGTCGACGAAAGCGGACGGCCGTGGTGGTTCGGCTCGGACTACAAGGCCACCGCGGAGGCGCTTGAGTCCTTCGGTGACCCCTGATGTTGCGAGGTTTCTCACCGACCCTCTACCTCAGCTTGATGCGCTAACTGCCTGGTCGCGAGTGTCGAGGGTTCTGTAATCAGTTCCCAGTGCCGGACCCACTCGGGCGTCATAGTCTACTTGTACTTGCACCGGGCGGGTCGATTTTCGCAAGGGAGGGGTAGTGGCGCTCCCCATCGAAGAGGCGCCGTCTGAGGGTCTGCGCGCGGAGTGCCCGAGCTGCGCTCCGACGTCGCCGATGGAAGCTCCGATCTCGCCGATCCAGAGCGTTCACGAGGATTGTCCGCGCGGCTCGTCCCGATCTGACCACCGTCACCTCTTCTGTCCGCGGTGCGCTCAGACGTGGGTGGAGGCGTTGGGCTGACCCTCCCGGGGCCACCCGCTCCTACTTCCAGGCCCACACCCACCACTGCCTGATCTGTGGGGAATCCCCGCTTGGGTTCGGACGCGTGCAGGCCGACATGGTTGGTGGGGCGAACGCAGATCACCAGTCGGGGGCCGAGGACGTTTCCGGTGACCGCCACCGCCCCGCAGCGGTCGTCCCGGGGAGCGAACTCTAGGTCGTAGGTGAGATGCCGCAGAGCGACGGGCTCGAAGGAGATCCGGTCGTTCACGGCGCGGCACTCTAGGGCGCCGTCCGTTTACTCGGTCGCTTCTCAGCCCGCTCTCAGGTTATGGCGCCTAATGCCGTTGGCGGATGTGCGCGAGTTACCGGGGTCGCTAAAACTGGCGGTAGACGGCATGTTGCCGAGCAAATGTCGGCTTCCACAAAGTGCGAAGGCTTGGCTCGGCCGTCCGCCACCCACCTTTTGCGCGACAGTGGGTTGGCGTCCTCAGTCGCCCGCCACTGGCTCGATCAGCTCCGGCCCGTCATTCTTCGGGGAGCAAGTCGGTGTTCCTCCTCACGGCCCAGCCGGGGGATCCCGCCGTCACTCAGTCCGTTGTTGCCACACTCCCAGCACGTTGCCTGCTGGATCTGCGAATGTGGCCTGGAGGCGGGGACCCTCCGAGGAGACTGCTGCAACTATCCGACCACCGTGCGAGGTAATGAGACCTAGCGTCTCGTCGATGTCCTCCACGAATAGCCACAGAGTCGGGCCACCGCTTGTCGCCGGGGAGTGGTCAGTATGGAGAGCCCCGATGAGTCCACCTGAGGCGTCGAAGCCCCCGGGGTACTCAGGCACGAACTCCCACCGGAACACCTCGGCATAGAACTTCGCAGACTCAGCCACATCCAGGGCCGGAAGCTGCAAGTAAGAGAGCTGCCCGTGCTTGACTGTGAGTTCGCCGTCGCGGTCCTCAGCCATCACTGCGCCCTTCTTTCTTCAATGCTGCCGGAGTTCCTTGCAGTGCGAGCCACGATGCGACGATCCAGCGGGGTCTTTCGCATACCAACGAGCGGAGGCTATCCCGAGACGAGGCGATGGTCACGAGCGGCAGAGTCGGGGCAACGTTCGAGCGAGGCGAGAAGTCGTCAGGCACGACCTCGTCGACATGGAAGCGATCGGCCAGGCTGGCCTTGTCCTCGTACAGGGAGAATCGGCCGCACACAGAGACCAGCGGCACTCGCCAGCGACATGGTCTTGCCCGCTGCGGATCGCCTGGAGGTCCTCGGTGGTCGGTGAAAGGACTACCCCGAAGACTCCCCGGCGTAAGTCGGGGGATTGCGCACCAAGAAGTCCTACAAGATCGCGCAGCACAACGAGGCGCTGTTCTTGGGCAACGTGCACGAAAGCAGCGACACGTCCACACTGTCGTTCGAGGCGAACGGGAGCTGGGGGTAGACGACTGCCCCCGCGGATATGAGTGCACCTCCTGAACCCGCTGCTGTTCCAGTGATTCGGGGCGGGTCCGTGAATGTGACGACATCGTCGGTCAGAGTTGAGGTTCTCCGCCCAGCATGAGCCGGACAGGGGGACCCCGCTGACCTGACCTCCGACGCGGCCTCCGAGTGAGGAAACTGGGCGCAGACCTCTTCGGCGCCCGGAAGGTGTCCGGCGTAGTCGGCATCGACCTCGACGACCGCTGCGCCCTTTGGCGCAATGGTCGTGCTGTCGTCAGGTTGACCTGGGGGGTACACGTCGAGTTTCTGTCCTCCGTCGCCCGCCACCAGCGCGCCGCACGCCCATCCAGCCGGTCCGAGGACGGTGACCAGGCCGTTGGAGTAGAAGTTGAGCCCTCGCGCCGAAGTGTCGGCCGGGAGCTGGCGCGCCACGACACTTCTCATGTGGCTGCCTCTTAATACTCAAGCACCACACCCTGGGAGCTGCTCGGCCCTCCGTCTGTGTTCCAAGAGGCGGTGAGAGGAGCCGACGACGGAGCCACCTGCCAAGCCGCCGAGGTCCCGTTGATGAACGACCAGTACCCCGAGTTGTAGTACGTCCACGGTGGCGCAGGAGCGGTGTTGTAGGCATCGGCTGTGTCGACGCCAACGACGACGAGATTCCCAGCCGCTCCGGGTGAAACGGTCCAGCTCTGATTACCGAGGTAGGGCAGATTGACGACCTGGCCACTACCGTTTACGAAGCCAGTGGCGGGAGTGTTGAACTCCACGGCAAAGGCGTTCCAAGCATTC
The DNA here is from genome assembly GCA_963794215.1 of uncultured Acidimicrobiaceae bacterium. GTDB lineage: Bacteria > Actinomycetota > Acidimicrobiia > Acidimicrobiales > RAAP-2 > DATKRB01. The sequence continues at coordinate 337,717 of CAWCCQ010000003.1, forward strand.
GTCGGCGTGCTAACCGCGACCGTGTCGGCTGCGCCGGTCGTGTCCGTGCAGACCCATATCTCAAAATCGGCACCATCGTTGTACGAGTTGACGAACTGGAAGGTGCCCATCCCTGAGGTGACCTTGGTGACGCTATCGGTCTCGCCGCCGGGGCCGGTCAGGCTCTGAATCATGAGAACGACAGAGTGGCCAACCCCGGTGTTGTGAGCGAGCACTTGGCTGGACTGGCCAGTACTTATTCCGGCAGTGGTCCCGTCGATCGTGCTTGTGTCGTCGGCCTGAACGAAGGCAACCGATGACGACGGCGTAGTGGTCGTTGTAGTACTGGTGCTGGTCGTGGTGGTAGTGCTGGAGGTAGGCGTCGTCGTGGAGGAAGGGGGATGCGTCGTCGTGGTTGTCGTCGTCGGCGGACGGGTCGTGGTGGTGGATCCACCGCCCGTACCCCGATGGTGATGGGAAAACTCCACGAGCGACATACTCTTGGACGCTTGAGTCGGCTGAGCCGATCCGTTGACGGCCAGAGCGAGACCGGTGAGCGACAGCACGAGGGCGATGGCCAACAAGGGTCGCGCGTGAGGAGTCCGCCATAGCCGATTTGGCATAGCAAGTACGCCTTTCGATTGGGGGGACAAACTCAGGGTACGTGCGAACGTGGGAGCCTGCTTGTCTCTACTGCATTTGACCTAGACGTCCGCACAGTTCGGAACATTTCCCGAGTGATTGATCCGACCATCAAGGAGTCGATGTCCCGGGAACGAACATGACGTACCACTACCCGACGCGGGTCCCCAAATCGAGCACCGGCATCGAAGAGGAGCTGATCGAGCGAGCGGGTAGTCATCTGAGGTTGTTTACAACCGCGGCGGGTCGGGTCGCCGGGCATTCATGTGCTCACTGAGCTGCACGCCCGTCTCGGCGGCTCGACCTGTCGCATCTCACGTGAGTCAGCTGTTGCTTCCGCGGGTGATCCTTCCCGACGCGGGGAGTGCCCGCTGGCGGTGTCGAGCCTGAGGGTGGCGCGGCGCTGCTGATCAGAGCGTCGGCGCGGGTCAGCAAATCGAGGTCCGGAGACGCCGTTGGTATAAACGTGCAGTGTCGATCGAAGTCAGGCACGCAGATCTCTCCGACCTCGATCGCGCCTCCGTTGTGCTTGGCGAAGCATTCGCCGACTACCCGTGGACCAGATGGACGGTCGACCCAGATAATCATCTGCATCGGGTTACCCAACTTCAGCGGATAGCCCTGCGGTCATTCGGGCTGCCGTTCGGTCAGGTGTCAGTCGCCATCATGGGGGACATCGTTCAGTCCGTGGCGGTCTGGATGGACAGCGCCAAGGCCGTACCTTCCAACGTCCATGCCGAGGTCCAGTCGATCACTGCCGAACTGGAAGGTAGCCGCCATGAGGCGTCGATAGCGGCCGAGAGAGAGATCGCCGGATGGCGGCCGGTAGAGCGGCACTACTACCTCGCTACGGTCGGCACCACGCCTGCGATGCAGCGCAGGGGTCTGGCCAAAGCCGTACTCCTCCCAGTGCTCACACTGGCAGACGACGAGAGCGTCAGCGCCTTCCTGGAGACATCGTCCGCGTGGAATGTTGCGTTCTACTCCGCGCTCGGCTTCGAGCTCACTGATCACCGGCAGATCAGCGGTGGTGGTCCCGATGTCTGGGCAATGCTCCGTCAACCCCAAACCGGGTGAACCACGAACGGTCGAGCACGCTCCAGTCCGGCTAGCAACTCGTCGTCGTCGGTCATCGGTGCGGTGGTGGGAGCACGTCGTCGAGAATCCACCTTTTCCGCTCTTCGAGGAACTCTATCTCAACGTCCCTCTCGTGTGTAACCCGCCAGAGGATCTCGCTGGGCGGCAAATCTCTCAGAGTTCTAAAGTAGCTCTCTTCGAGGCCATAACGCTTCAACGTATGTCTGCGGATCGTCGCGGGGTTAGTTTGCCATCCACCGGATTCCTTCCGGCGGTCGGTCTGATTGCACCGGTCGTTCGATTCCCGCGTGGACCATACGAGACCCGACCCTCTTGTCGGCCACATAGAGCCCGATGGCAAGCGCCAGCACCAGGTCGTCGTGAGGGCTGCTGCGCATGTCATTTCCGTAGGTATCAGTACCATTCTCGGACAGGCGCACCCTGAACGCGGTGAGTTCATCGACGAGCACCTGCGCGTTCGTGAGTGCTGCTGCCACCTTGAGCCGCCCGGTTTGCAAGGCGACTTGTGCGGACCCGACGAGGTCGACTTTCGGAACGGTCCAGCGGTTGCCAACTCGCGACGGCGACGCGCTGCCGGTGATAATGACGGCGAGCAGCTTCGTCCCGAACGGCTTGACCGCGCCGCGGAGCAGGTCGATGATCGGCCTGCCGACGCCCGTCGCGTCACACGCCAACGTCATGTCCCGCTCCACCGGCCTCGTTGTGCAGTCGGGGGAGTGACGTCGGGCCGGTGGTCAACGACCCATTGCATAGCGGTGCTACGCATTCGTTGACCCGTCCGGTCGCTACTTTGGCGGCCCGCGCGGGCGACCTCCCGAGCCCGACCGTGCAATAAGCGTGCAATAGCGACGTGGGGATCGGTGTCGGTTGATGTCTCAACGTGACGATTAGGGTATCCTCTGAGCTGGTAAAATGCAGATCGGTCCTGGTGGGGGAGGGGCCAAAACCTACTTGAGGGGCTGGTGCTCGCAAGGGCGTGGGGGTTCAAGTCCCCCCCGACACGCAGGAAGATTCCTAATAGAGCAGGCATTCCGAGCGAAAAGAATGTTGCTCACGAGTGTGTAGGAGTGGTCAGGAATGACCAGGGCTCACCGCTGAGTGCCAACGAGTGCCCGTTTCGATCGCTGCGTGCCCGTGAGTGTCCAATGAGTGCCCATCAATCAGGCGTCGGCCAGGGCAGCCAGTCGAGCGGCGTTGAGGCGGTCATGGTCGTCAGCTGGGTGCTGGTAGCGCAACCACCCGAGGGTAACTAGCAGGTGGCCCTAGTGGGTCTGGGTTCGACGTGCTCGTAAATCGCCAAGGAAAAACTGCAGCGCCTGTACATCCAAGGTGGGCAGAACTGTGTAGTCGAGTAACACTTGGTCAAGGCCCTCGGCATGGCCGTCGCAGCTATCCACCATGAACCGGTCGCCCGTGCCATCCCGAAACGATCCCCGTACGGTCACGGGCTGTCGGCACGGAGCATCTCCGCTGGCTGACCGAGTGTCCGGCACGTAGCGGAAGCACTTACCGGGTTCCAGACACCAACAGTCGTCGACGTACTCCATCGACACGCCCCCTTTGGACGAGGGACACGGGGAGCGCCGTACACATCTCGCCCCCTCTCCCGCGAACCCCCCGCTCCGGGGAATCGCTGGCGGCAACCTACCCATATCGCAATCCGGGCAAACCTCCAATTCAAGCCTGGACGGTTCAGCCGCTACGCAATGGGTAGGCATGGAAGGCTGTGGAACCGCTGAGCGTCTCGTTACCCGCTGAACCCCAGTGTGCAAGCTCGGCTCGGAGCTGGGTTAGGGAGAGCTGCACCGAAGTGTGCGACGCCGTCCGCTGCGAGCACGTGGTCCTGGCCGCAAGCGAGTGTTCGCCAACGCCTGCCTACACGGTCGAGGGCCTGTTCAACTGTCGCTCGTTCGAGAGCCAGACCGCGTCCTACTCCAGGTCTACGACCGGGGACCGTCCTGGGGCAACGGCCGCACCATCTCTGACGACGAGCACGGCCGTGGTCTCCTCATCGTCGGTGCACTCAGCCGTGCCTGGGGATGACGAGGGAGTCTGAAGGCCACAGCGTGTGGGCCGAGTTCGACTGCCACCACCCCCACTGAGCTGCGGGTTTACCATGATTCCTCCGCTTCGCGTCGTTGCCCATACCGCAACAGGGATGTATCACTCCCTGGCTTGGACAGTCGGCACGGGGTTGCTGCGAGGAAGGGAGGAGTCGTGACCCTGCCCAGCGAGTTTCGAGTCGAAGTGGGGAGCGACAGTGGCGGCGAGGGTGGACGGCGAACAGCCGTGGTCCAGGTCTGGGGCGAGTTGGACATCGAGACGTCGCCGATGCTCGCTGACGTGGTGCAAAGCACGGCCAGACCAGGTGTCCGTGTGGTGGTGGACATGTCCACGGTCGAGTTCATCGACTCCTCTGGCGTCAGTGCACTCCTCGTCGGTGTGACACGAGCAAGGGAAGGCGGGGGGGCGCTGGTCGTGCGCAATCCGGCGTCCAGAGTCCGCCAGGTTTTCGAGGTGCTGGGCCTCGATGGGAACTTGCCCATTGAGGAGACGTAGCCCACTCACAACGAAGCGCCCGTCTCACTGTCGGCATGGGCGAGCACTTCGCTGTCCCAGCACCTACTGCACTGCCAGGAACGCTGGTGCTAGTTGGGGGGCTACCCAGGGTTGCCGAGTTCTAAACCGGAACACGATAGAGCCCAGGGCGAGACTGGGGGGATTGCTCGCTACCTGGGCTCTGCGCTGCGTCTCCGCCATGTGACTGACGGCTCGCCCAGCCACCGTGTCATCCCAGCGCGCCGACCGCCTCACCCACATCGGTCGATTTCCCGGCCCCAGTGGCAGCCTGTTTGCCGACCAGGGTCCTGGCCCCGACGATTCGCGATGAGTTCGGCAACGAGTTGAGTAGGTCGACTGGTTGACAGCAACCAACGTCTGCTATCCCGAGGATGGCCGCCACCCGTCAACTTCCGAAGTCGACCGGCCCCAAGGAGGAGGCCCTGAGGGCGCTCGAGTAGCCCAAGAGCCGAGCCAATTCTTCAACCCTGCTCAGTTCGGCTGCGATGGCCGAGGTGTTCCCACCAAGATCGACGATGGCGTCAGCCAAGCTCGTGAGACACCAAAGGACGAGCGTGGCCAACTCGGTCAAGCAGGCGAGCACCTCCGTCTCGGTGCCCCGACTCCGCGACGAGGACCCGTCGGGCGGGTCTTCGAGCCTCCCTACGGTCCCCCCATCCGTCATGCCGCCGAGGGTAGCCCGGCGCGTCGCCTGAGAAGTTTCTGAGATTTGCCTGAGATATTTCTGGGAGTGGAGTCCCGCGTGCCTAGGGCCCTGACCAGGGAAGACAGGGACTGCATCGCCCGATACGGGTGAGAGTAAGGCGGACGCTCCCCCGATTTGGGTTATTGGCCGCGTGTGCGGGCAACGGTAGGTTGCGGCAGCTTTCCCCCTCTCCCCCAGATCCTGGCAGCCGGTCCCCAACGCCAAGGGGGGTTGTCCCTGAAAGGGGTCCAACCGTGACCGATGTGCGCACACATCACGCAGTATCTGGGGGGGATGGTGGGCCGGGACTTTGGCTGCGGGATGCCGACTACCGCGCGCTTTTCAGCCACCTACCTGGCGCTGCCGTGATGGGCGCTCCCGATGGCCGAACTCTTGCGGCGAATCCCGCGGCGTGTCGGCTCTTTGGCATGAGCGAGGAAGACCTCTGCGCAGTTGGGCGTCCTGGCGTCCAGGACCACTACGACCGGCGTTGGGCGGTCGCCCTCGCCGAGCGGAGTTTGAACGGCCACGTCGAGGCCACCGTGCGAATACGTCGGCGTGAGGGCGCCCTTGTTGAGGTCGAGCTGACATCCAGCATCTACCGCAACGAGGACGGCGAGGAACGCAGCCTGGTTCTCCTGAACGAGAAGGCCCGAGGTGTCGGGGCACCACCGCCCGCGTATGACCTCGTTGGACACCAAATGCTCACGCAGGCCGAACTGCGGGTTCTGCGACTCATGCCGACCCATTACCCCATCGAGACCCTTTCCCAGATGCTCCTCGTCACTCAGAACACCACCAAGAGCCACATGAAGGCCATTTACCGAAAACTTGGGGTGAAAGGCCGTTCGTCGGCCGTCGACCGAGCATGTTCCCTGGGGATTCTGCCCGGCCACTGTCGAGCGCTAGAAACAGGCGACACGGGGTAGTCGTGGCCCTGATAGCGGACACCTATTCCTTTGTTCTGGGCGTGCTCACCTTGAGCGAGCGTCGTCAGTGGACTAGCCCGCCCGATTTGGGGCCCCTGTAAACAGAATCAGTTGAACCGCTCTCAGCTACAGGCGTCGAAATCACAACTATATTTTGCTAGGCTTGCTTAGCGCACGATTGAGCCATGACACCGCCCACTAACCATTGAGCTGGCGCACCTCGACTAATCCCTCAATGTGGTCGTCGCAAGAGTAGACCGTGAACTTCCTCAGGTCCGCCGTGATGAAGACGCCGCGCACCGTGACGCGCTCTGCGCAGTGGACCACCCGAGCACCGCTACCAGGTTCAGCGTCACGAACGATCATCCAGCACCTACCAGGTCGCACAAGAAATTCCGATGGCCTATCATCCATCGCTACCCGTAGCCCGTTGTCTAGTGTCATAAGTGAATCCTACCCACTCATAGACGCAGCTAAAACAGCCCGTTTGGTCATTCGACCAAGGAGGAGGACCCTTTTGTTGTATCTGCGTATCGCGCGTCAAGCGTGCAGATGTCTACTCTCAACGCGGGTTGGTTGTGAATTGCAGAGATTTCCGAGTGATGGGGTGGGCATCCGCCAGCCTGCCCGCAGGTGCAAATTGCAGGCGGTTTCGCCGTCTGCCAATCTTTGACCATGGTCTTCCCGGTCTGGTGGCGGTATGGCGCCTGCAGAGGTCGGTCAGTTGTTTCGCGGGGTCAGCCGTGAGCGAAGCATCGGCCGCATACGCCGTACCCGAAGGTGACGATGGGCGAAGACCCTGGTTGCCGGATGCCGACTACCGCTCGGTCTTCGGCCAACTGACGCGTGCCGCCATCATTGGCGCTCCCCCAGGTCGACTCCTTGCGGCCAATCCCGCAGCCTGTCGGCTCTTCGGGACGAGCGAGGACGAACTCCGCTTGCTTGGGTGTGCTCCCCTCCAGGACCCTGACGACATGCGTTGGGCAGTGGCCGTGGCCGAGCGGAGGTTGAACGGGTACGTGGAGGCCAACCTGCGGATACGGCGGCGTAACGGCGCCATCATCGAAGTAGCGCTCGCGTCCAGCATCTGGCTCAACGAGGAGGGCGAGGAACGCAGCCTGATTCTCCTAGACGAGAAGGCCAGGCATGTCGATACGCTGCCTGGACCCATCTACAACCTCAGTGGGCACGTGCAGCTCTCGCCAGCCGAGCTACGGATGCTGGGATTCTTGCCCACCCACCATTCCATCGGCACGATTTCCCAGATGCTCTTCATCGCGCAGAACACTGGCAAGACCCACGTTGCGAGCATTTATCGCAAGCTTGGCGTGCACAACCGCGCGTCGGCCGTCGCCCGAGCACGCCGCGCTCGGGATTCTCCGATTCCCGGCCGAGTGACGAGCCGCGGGCTGAGTTCGACCTTAGCGGAGAGATGAGCCAAGTAACCTCTTTCGGGTGACCCGACTAACCTCTTTTGGGTGACTGAGGTTGCCGAAGAACTGAGACGGCTGGTGGCGACGCTGGAACTCATCGTGGGGCCCGCTGGACTTGTTGGTAAGTGGAGTCCCGAGGACTTGACGCGGGCCAAGGGCATCTTCCTGGTGGACGTTGGTGACCTCCGTGCAGCAGCCGTGCGGATAGTGGAAGCCTGCGACTCGATGCGGGACGCCATCGACAAGTGTTAGAGCCCAGCTAACTCACCTTGGCTTAGGACTCTGGTTTCCAATCGTCTGGCACTCCGCTGAGCTGGTCGGAGGGACGTCCATCGTCGCCACAGTGGGCGCAGGAGTGACCGTTCGGTAACTACGGCTTTCCGGCTGCTTCCCATTCCTGCACCTTGGCGTCAGCAATCCTCCGAGCAGTGGGAGCCTTCGCTCACTTCCGGTAGCGGGCCCGTTCGTCTTCGGTCAACTGGCTGAACGCCGTCACTCGTCCGGAGGACTCGGGGCGCGAGCGCGCCGCTCTGCCGGACCTTTGAGCTTTGACGATGTAGGGCTCCAGCTCTTTGCGCAGCTTCCCGGCGTTCGCGTTGCTGAGGTCAATCTGATAGGACTTCCCATCTATGACGAAGGAGACCGATTCCTCCGCGTCGGAACCATCAAGGTCGTCGGTGAGCTTGACGAATACCGTTTTAGCCATACGCATAGCTTATCGGGGTCTTCCGTTAATCGTAGGCCTGATTTCCAGGAACAACTGGCGCGTGAGATCGTCCATACCCAACGACGAAGAAAGCGCCTTTACATCAGCAATCATTGGAATATCGGCGGAAACGTCAGCCATGAGAGGTTGTGCCACACGGGCCATAGGCTGTCCCGTGTGGCAGCATTAAATTCTGTTGCTCTATCCGTCGTTTGCCAAGAGGTTAGGGGAGAGGAGAAGGATACACTTCCTCGCTTTCGTCAGATCCTTGTCGATTGATTCCCCCAAAACTTTGACCACTCGAAAGGAGTATTCGTCGTGCCAGACGGGACATAGCATTCCTCGAAGCTTGTCCGCTAGCGGTCTAGCGAGGTCATCTTTGTCTTTTGAATCATGGCTAATAAACGCCCAGGCCTTCATGGAACGTGATGTAATCAGTTTAAAGGGTAGGCCACGTTCTTGAGTATAGACTTTCAAACCTGCATTTTTCCGTATCGCCTACGCCAGATGTACGACCAAGGGCAGGCGAAGGCTGGTGCCGCCTCACCTGCCGAAACGGGAGTGCCGACAAGTGCCGAGCATGACCAGTAGCACCAGGGGAAACGGAGGAGATTGCCGACACCTTGCGGGGCTGGTGCCTGCAAGGGCGTGGGGGTCTAAGTCCCCCCTCCGACACCCCTCGACACGCAGGAAGAATGTAGGTCGTGCGTACATTCCGACCGAATCTCCCATTGATCGCCAATGTGCAGAAATGGTCAAAAAATGCTCGATTGTTACCGCTGATTGCCCGTGAGGGCCTGTTTCGAGCGCTGAGTGGCCAAGTTGGCGGTCCAAAGTAGCCAGGCGAGCGGCGTTAGCCGTGCGGATAGAACTTACCTGCGATTCCCTGCGGGACGCTCTGACGGCCTGCAGAAGTATGCCTGCTATCCCGAGGATGGCCGCCACCCGTCAACTTCCGAAGTCGACCGGCCCCAAGGAGGAGGCCCTGAGGGCGCTCGAGTAGCCCAAGAGCCGAGCCAATTCTTCAACCCTGCTCAGTTCGGCTGCGATGGCCGAGGTGTTCCCACCAAGATCGACGATGGCGTCAGCCAAGCTCGTGAGACACCAAAGGACGAGCGTGGCCAACTCGGTCAAGCAGGCGAGCACCTCCGTCTCGGTGCCCCGACTCCGCGACGAGGACCCGTCGGGCGGGTCTTCGAGCCTCCCTACGGTCCCCCCATCCGTCATGCCGCCGAGGGTAGCCCGACCCATGTCGTGACACGACTCACCCGATTTGGGGTATTGGCTGCGGTAGGCCCGCACCGCCCGCTAGTGCGCCAGATGCAACTTAGACCGTGATACCGGGGATAACGGGCCGACCACGCCCAGACTGAGCGTCGCAACGTGCCGCCAGCAACTCACCCGAGTCGGGGGAACGGGGGAATCCGATCGACGCGACAGGGGCGCATCGGGTCCCACGAGTCCCGCCTCGGGCAGTCGAGAGGTCACTTCCAATCATCCAATAGGGGTGAGGAATGCCCCAAAGCCCCATCGCCATGCTCCTGGTCCGGGCTCGACGAGGGGGGAACCATGACCGATATGTATACGGAGGACGGCCTATCCGGCGGGGATAGCGGGCCCAGGCTCTGGCTGCGGGACGCCGACTACCGTTCGTTCTTCTACAACCTCACCATCGCGGTCATCCTCAGCGTGCCACACGGGCGAATCCTCGCCGCCAGCCCCGCGGCCTGTCGGCTGTTGGCCATGAGTGAGACCGAGCTTTGTGCAGTTGAACGTTCTGACCTCGCGGACCCCAACGATCTCCGTTGGGCTGCGGCAATGGCCGAGCGGGACTTGACGGGGCGTGTCGAGCGCGACGCTCGGAATGCGGCGGGCTGACGGCGCGGTCATCGAGGTTCACACAACGTCGGCGGTCTACCTGAACGAAGACGGCGAGGAACGCAGTCTGGTCACCCTGACCGAGGCGGCCAGGGATGTCGATGCGCCGACTCGACGCACGTATGACCTCAGTGGACACGTACAGCTCACCCAGGCCGAACTGCGGATTCTGGGACTCTTGCCCACCCACCATTCCGTCGGAGAGATTTCCCAGATGCTCTTCAGCGCTCATAACACCGTGAAGACCCACTTGGCGAGCATCTATCGCAAGCTCGGAGTGCATAACCGTTCGTCGGCCGTCGCCCGAGCACGCGCCCTCGGGATTCTGCGATTCCCCGGTTGAGTAAGGTCCGTCCAATTTTCCTCTTTTCCTTCCGCGCAGAGGCATGAGTTCGACTTATCCGGAACGGTGATTCGGCTACCGTCCCTCCGATGAACTCATCGGCGGATGAACTGAGACGCTTGCAAGCGACGTTGACCCCAATCGCGGGGCCCTCGCGGCTCATTGGCAATTGGAAGCCTGAGGACCTGTCCGACAAGCGCAACAAGGGCATGTTCCTGCTGGACCTCGCTGATCTCCGTGCCGCGGCCCTACGGATACTGGACGCCTGTGACGTGATGACCGAAGCGCTCAGCGATTGAGCCGGCGCACCTCGACCAATCCCTCAACGTGTCGAGCGCACGAGTCGACCGTGAACTTCGTCAGGTCCGCTGTGATGAAGACGCCTCGCACCGTGGCGCGTTCGGGACAATGCAATGCCTGACCACCGCGTCCTGGTTCAGGATCACGAATCACTCGCCAGCATCGGCCGGGCTGAGCGAGAAATCCCCGTGGCCCGTGAGCGCCACCGAAGGTGTCTCCGTCATCCATCACCACCCGTGGCCCATCAGAACCACCGAAAATGTCCCAGTCATCTTTCGCCATGCGAAGAACTTACCCAGAACCTCACGCACGAAGCCTGCTCCGTAGTCCAGCGACGAAGGAGCCAAACTTCTCGTAAGTTCTGCATACCCAGCATAGATGTCTTCGTCCGCGTTGCAACACGTACGCCGAGTAACAGCAATGGTTTTCTTGTGATCGAACGCGGCAAAGCCCAGGACCGAGCGAAGGGGTGGTTGCTCGCTACCTGGGCTTCGCGCTGCGATTCCATCTTGTGACTGACGGCCCGCTTAGCAACTGTGTCAGCCCGGCGCGCCAACCTCCTCACCCACATCGGTCGATTTCGTGCGCGCTCGACACCTCGAAATTAGGCCGAATGTGAGCGCGTCAGTACGATCGGGCAGAGCAAGCGGGGGGCGAATGAGTGCCCGTCGCCTCCGCGTACTCAGCAGGGAGCCCTGATTCGGTAGTGCAGTGTCCTGACCCCAATTGCCCCTCACTGGACTCGCTCGAAATGCACCACCAATCCCGGCTCGGATCGAGGTGTCGGACCAACAGGTTTGGCCACGGCGCTGGCATGAACATTTTCTATGCCGCCGGACGCCTGACCCTCAAAAGGGTTTGGTAGCTCAAGTTGAACGTCAGTCCGCTAAGCGCGAACGTCTCGGACCGCTGGTGAAGCAAACCTCGACGCCGTAGCTCAGCTGAGTTGGAAATCGGACGACGCCACCAGCCCTGCGATACCGGCCATTGCAACGCGGCCAATGTGTCAACCGACCCGGACTTGAGCTGGGTATCACGGAAGAACATGAGTTCTCCGCCGTTGGTGAGGGAACTCCACCCCGAGGTGGGCCGGGTCAACAGGTTGTCACGGCGACCACCGTCGTCCTCGGTGTCGGGGTTTGTCTCGACTGCACCACGATCGTCCGGTTGGTTTGACACCGCTTACCAGCTCGACTGATTGCACACGTCAATCGTCTCCGGCCCGTGCGATCCGTTCCCCGCATCATTGCTCAGCCACCAATACTGAAACCCACATCCGGATCGATGTTGTCCGACCCTTCAGCATCACTGGTGGAGACCGTCGAGTTCGCGCAGTTGCCATCAGGAGACCGCGAGGCACCGTCGTGCTGCGACTCGCCGTGGCTTTCGTGGTCGATGGACTAGCCGGCGTCGTCGTGGTGTGGTTGGTGTATCCCTCGCTGTCGCCGTGGTGGCTGGTGTACCCGTCGTTGTCGCCGTGCCCACGCTCGTGTGCCGCAGATCAACCATTGGCCAGAAAGCCTGTCCGGTGTCGAACTGGACGCCAAGCCGGGCCCCGACCCATAAGCCCACTGAGCAGACCGAGGATGGCCAAAGGCGGCCGGGGGATGAACCGACGCACCCCTCAATGACCGCTCCTACGCCTCCAACGCCTCTCGCGGAAGGGATGTGCCCGACCCGGTTCCCACTGAGACTGAGCCGGTCCGGCGTGGCCTTCGAGCTTCTCGGTCCGCTCGACTGGCGGTTGCCCGAGTGGAGCGGTCGGCGGGGAGGACGGGCAAACGCCGTCTCCGCAAAGACGCCGCCGGACGCGGAGCTGACGCGGACCGAAGCGACCTTGACGTGAACTACGGGTGAATTGGATTTTAAATTCGACGCGAGCCGGGCTGTGCTCTCTGACAACGTGGGAGAAGTTTGCAAAGATCGTTGCTGCCACCGGCATTGCGAGTGGTCACCAACTTTGCGGTAGAAGGACGGGTGCACGATGAGCGTCGAATCCGAGCGGGTCAGCGGCTTTGGAAGACTCGAGAACGGGTTGCGCCAAGCCAGCGACTGGTACCTGTGGGGCCCGTACGTCAGCGAGCGCCAATGGGGCACGGTGCGCGAGGACTACTCCGCTGACGGCGAGGCTTGGGACTACCTGCCGCACGATCGCGCGCGATCCCAGGCCTACCGTTGGGGTGAGGATGGACTGGCGGGGTTCTGCGATGTCGAACAGCGTCTGTGCCTGGGTCTGGCGCTTTGGAACGGCCGTGATCCGATCCTGAAGGAACGGGCGTTCGGCCTCACCGGGGCCGAGGCCAACCACGGGGAGGACGTGAAGGAGTACTGGTGGTACCTCGACGCCCTCCCCAGCCACGCCTGGAACCGGTGGCGCTACCACTACCCACAGGGCGCCTTCCCCTATGAGGATCTCCGAGAGGAGAACGGCCGGCGGACCAAGCTGGACCCCGAGTATGAGCTGCTCGACACCGGCGCCTTCGACGAGGACCGCTATTGGATAGTCGAAGTCCACTACGCGAAGGCCGATCCCTACGACCTTTTGATGTCGATCCAGGTCACGAACGCCGGCCCGGAGGCCGACACCCTCCATGTCCTGCCGACGGCCTGGTTCCGCAACACCTGGTCGTGGGAGTTCGACGCCCCCAAGCCGGAGTTGGCCGCCACAGGGGCCGCCGTCGTCGGCGTCCAACATCCCTTCCTTGGTGAGCTTGAGCTCGTGGGCGGTCAGGGGACGGGGGGAACCGAGCCGACGCTGCTGTTCTGTGAGAACGAGACCAACCACGGCCGGCTCTACGGCATATCCTCCAGTCCCCCCTATCCGAAAGACGGGATCAACGACCACGTGGTGGCCGGTGCGCCGACGGTCAACCCCGAGGGTCGGGGCACGAAGTGCGCATTTTGGTATCAGGTGGCGGTGGAGCCGGGAGCGACGGTCGAGCTGCGCTTGCGCCTGCGACCCCGAGGTACCGGACCCGAGGCGTCGGCCGCGCTGGCCAGCTCGTTCGACGCAGTGATGGCCGGCCGTCGAGGCGAGGCCGACGAGTTCTACGGCGAGCTGACCCCCAAGGCGGCCTCGGCGGACGAGGCAATGGTGATGCGCCAGGCTTTCTCCGGAATGCTCTGGAGCAAGCAGCTGTACTACTACGACGTGTCTCGCTGGCTGGCGGGAGACCCCACGCAGCCGCCGCCGCCGGCGTCGCGCCTTTCGGGCCGCAACGCCCGGTGGCAGAACTTCGACGCCTTCGACATCATGTCGATGCCGGACAAGTGGGAGTACCCGTGGTTCGCAGCCTGGGATCTGGCCTTCCACTGCGTGGCCCTGGCGCACCTGGATCCCGGCTTTGCCAAGTACCAGCTGATCCTCTTGTGCCGGGAGTGGTTCCAGCACCCCAACGGAGCGCTGCCCGCCTACGAGTGGGATTTCGGGGATGTCAATCCTCCCGTCCAGGCGTGGGCCGCGCTGGAGGTGTTCGCCATCGACGGCGGCCATGACATCGACTTTCTCAGCCGGGTCTTCGACAAGCTCCTGGTCAATTTCACGTGGTGGGTCAACCTCGAGGACCGAGAGGGAAACAACCTCTTCGAGGGCGGGTTCCTCGGGCTAGACAACATCGGGCCGATCGACCGGTCTCACCTGCCGGTGGGCGGCACGCTGGAGCAGTCCGACGCCACCGGCTGGATGGCTTCGTACTCCTTGGCCATGACCACCATGGCGGTCATCTTGAACCGCAGCGGCCAGCGGCCCGCATCGGATCTCGTCCTCAAGTTCGTCGAGCATTTCGCGGCCATCAGCGAAGCCATCGACACCCAGGGCCTGTGGGATGACAGGGATGGCCTCTTCTACGACCGGCTGATCACCCCTGACGGGTCCAGGGTGGAGGTGAAGGTCCGTTCTATGGTCGGGGTCATCCCGGCCCTGGCCGCCGCCGTGGTCGACGAGGAGATGCTGGACGCCATGGTGGTCGCGAAGCGGTTTCCGCGCTTGCTGCGCCGTCAGGGTCTCGAAAACCAAGAGAAGTTGGCCGAAGCCGGGCTGCTAAGGGGCGAGCCGGGCCACCAGAGACTGCTGCTCGGGGTGGTGGGAGTCGAACGCCTACAGAGGATCTTCACCAAATTGTTCGATGAGTCCGAGTTCCTGTCCCCCTATGGTCTTCGAGCCATCTCGGCCTATCACCGGGACCATCCCTACCGGCTCGAGGTCGAGGGGATTGAAGCCACCATCGACTACGAACCGGCCGAATCGACCACCGACATGTTCGGCGGCAACTCCAACTGGCGAGGGCCGTTGTGGTTCCCTCTCAACTACCTGGTGTTCGAGTCGCTCGAACGCTATGAGCGCTTCTTCGGCGATGAGTTGCCGATCGAGTACCCCACCGGGTCCGGCAACAAGCTGACGCTCGGCCAGATCACCCAGGACCTTCGCGGTCGCCTGGTGTCGATCTTCCTAGTCGGCCCCGACGGCCGCCGGCCGTGCTTCGGGGGCGTGGACCGACTCCAGAACGATCCGGCGTGGAAGGACAACCTGGTGTTCAGCGAGTACTTCCATGGCGACAACGGCGCCGGGCTGGGCGCCTCCCACCAGACCGGCTGGACCGGAGTGATCGCCGACACGATCCGCCGCCGCCACGGCGATGTGGCGTCCCTGGGCGACGCCTTGCGGTCCATCGGCCGCGCATCGGCCACGTCGTGACCGTATTCGATCCTCCGCTCTCCGCGATCCGGCCGGGTAACCCGCAGGTGCTGGGTGCTACCCCCCAACCAGGGGGCACCAATTTCGCCCTGGTGGCCGAGTTCGCCGACAGCGTCGAGCTGTGCCTGTTCGACGGGTCTGGGACCGAGACCCGCCTCACCATGCCGGACTTCGACGCAGGGGTGTGGCACGGCTTCGTTCCCGGCGTGGGGCCGGGACAGGCCTACGGCTACCGGGTCGACGGTCCCTACGACCCCGGCGGCGGGCTGCGCGGCAACCCGCTCAAGCTTCTCATCGACCCCTACGCCCGGGCGACCACCGGCCAGGTTCGCTTCGGCCCGGAGGTACTCGGATACGCACGGGACGACACCGACGCCCCGAGCACCTTGGACTCCGCCGGCTTCGTACCCCGCAGCTTGGTCATCGATCCCGCCTTCACCTGGAGCGACCGACCCCGGCCGAATCGCCGCTACGCCGACACGGTCTTCTATGAGGTCCACGTGAAGGGCTTCACCATGAACCATCCGGAGATCCCGGCCGACCTGCGCGGCACCTACGCCGGACTCGGTCACGAAGCCGCCGTCGCCCACCTGGTCGGCCTCGGTGTTACCGCCGTCGAACTGCTCCCGGTCCACCAGAACATCCCCGAGGCATTCCTACTGAGGCGTGGACTTACCAACTACTGGGGTTACAACACCATTGGGTACTTCGCCCCGCACGACGCCTATTCGGCCGCGGTGCGCGCCGGTAAGGTTGGCGGCCAGGTACCCGAGTTCAAGGCCATGGTCGACTCCCTCCATGGCGCGGGGCTCGAGGTGATCCTCGATGTCGTGTTCAACCACACGGCGGAGAGCAACGAGCTGGGACCAACGCTCTGCTTCAGAGGGCTGGACAACCCCGCCTACTACCGCCTCGTCGAGGGTGACCTGCGCCACTACGTCGACACCACCGGCTGCGGGAACACGCTCAACGCTGGGAATCCCTTCTCGCTACGTCTCATCATGGACTCCTTGCGCTACTGGCTCACCGAGATGCGCGTCGACGGATTCCGCTTCGACCTGGCACCGGCGCTGGGTCGCCAGGAAGGCGGTTTCGAGAAGGTCTCGGCCTTCTTCGACTTGGTCTCCCAGGACCCGGTGGTGTCCCGAGCCAAGCTGGTCGCCGAGCCGTGGGACGTCGGCCAAGGGGACAGCTATGAGCTGGGACACTTCCCACCCTTGTGGCGGGAGTGGAATGGCAAGTACCGAGACACCATGCGGGACTTCTGGCGAAGCCACCCAGGTCTGCTCGGGGAGTTCGCCACCCGGTTCACCGGGTCCTCGGATCTCTTCGCCAACCCCGGTCGACGCCCAACCGCGTCGGTCAACCTGATCACCGTGCACGACGGGTTCACCCTGGCCGACCTGGTCTCGTACGACACCAAGCACAACGAGGCGAACGGCGAGGACAATCGAGACGGCACCGACGACAACCGCTCCTGGAACTGCGGCGCCGAAGGGCCGACCGACGATCCCGACATCGTCGCTCTGCGGACTCGCCAACAGCGCGTGATGCTCGCTACCCTCATCCTCTCCTTCGGCGTGCCGCTTCTCCTGGGGGGCGATGAGTTCGGGCGAACCCAACAGGGCAACAACAACGCCTACTGCCAGGACAACCAGATCACCTGGTTCGACTGGTCCCAGGTCGACCCCGGGCTGTTGGCCTTCACGCGCCGACTGGTAGCGCTGCGAAAGACGCATCCGGTCTTCCGGCGCCGCCGGTTCCTCGCCGGTATGGAGGCCTCCGAGCTGGGTTGGTACACACCGAGCGGCACCGCGATGACCGCGGCCGACTGGGCTGACCCCGACGCGCGCGCCCTGACCCTCCATCTCGACGGCTCGGACGACCCCGACCGCGCCGAGGACGGCAGACTCCTCGTCGATGACGACTTCCTCGTCCTGGTCAACGCATGGTGGCAACCGCTCGCGTTCACGATCCCACCGACCCGCGCCGGCCAGACGTGGCACGCTGAACTCGACACCTTCGATCCCAAGGTATCCCTACAGTCCGGCCCAGCGGTCGCTGGAGGCACCGTCTCGGCAGGCCCCCGATCCATCGTGGTACTACGAGGTCCCAGGGGTGGATGAGCACGCCGCAGGGACGGCGAGTGTCGTATCTTGGTGAGCCAGGGACGCCATCACGACTCCCTTCGAGGGCATCCGGCTCCACGGCCACAAGGAGTGGCTCGCCCGATTGCGCCTCGGAACGGAGTCCGAGATGCCCCGTCGCCACGCAAGAGAGTTCCGCCGGCGAGCTATTGCGGGTACCCCGAGGAGAAGCCGGTCACCCATCGCAGCGGGCATTGAGATTTCCGAGTCGTTCCCACCTCGCAACTGGATCCATCAGGCCGAGATCGACAAAGGCCACCAGGAGGGCCCATGATTTCAATCGTTGTGAAGTTCAATGTGCGCCCAGAATGCAGTGGCGAATGGATCGATCGGATCAGCGACTTCACGCGGGCCACTCGCCACGAACCAGGAAATCTTTGGTTCGATTGATCTCGTAGCGTCGAGCAACCAGATCAGTTCGTTCTCGTTGAAGGATTCCGCGATGCTGATGCGGGCGCCGAGCACGTCAACTCTGAACACTTCAAAGAAGCCATGCGGCAGGCCCCGTCGATGCTCGTCGATACCCCCGAGATTCTGTACGCCGAGATTCCAGGAACAGAGTGGTCTTGTTGGCCGAGATGTCGGTGTCCGATGACACTTCGACCTAACGTTTGCGATCGCGTCAAGCGAGGTTCGAAACGTTCTGATTGCAGCGGCATCACCGAGACCCTTCGATGAAGAGCACCGCGTCGATGGCCAGGACCTCAAAGACTCGGCGGACCCTCGGTGCAGGATTGCGCACCGCGAGCACCACTCCCGCATCCTTCGCCCGCTTGACGGCCATCAGCACCGCACTCACACCAGACGAGTCGATGAACTCGACCGTGGACATATCGACCACGACCCGCACGCCTAGTGCGGTCTCGCTCTGCGCCACGTCAGCAAGATGGGCGACGTTTCGATGTCCAGCTCACCCCACACCTGGACCACGGCCGTGGCCGCGCCGTCTTGGGTCGCGCTGACGGCCTCGACACGAAACGCACTCGGATAGGACCCCAATATCTCTTCTTCTCAGCGGAGCGGCGCCAAGCGGTGTTTCGGACCTCTGATCACGATTTCCGCGCAACCCCCCATTTCCACAACAGAGGATCCTGTCAACGGACCGTTCAAGGCGATGTCAGCCCCTTGAGCGGCAATCAAACTCGGCCCAGACGGTGTGTCCTTCGCGCTCGGGTGTCATCCCCCAAGTTCGGCTCAGCGCCTCGACGATGACCAGCCCCCGACCGTGCTCGTCGTCAGGGACCGCGACGTGACCCCAGGTCGGTCCCGTATCGAACACCTGGAGCCGGATGTGCCTGGACTCCCGCACCAAGGAGAGCTCTATGGGCCCACGACCGTGGAGTACCGCGTTGGCGAATAACTCGCTCGCCACCAGCACCAGAATCCTCACGGACCGTCGGGTCGCACGCCTCCGGGCAGTGATCACGGGCCCAGGAGCGAGCGGCACGCACGCAGCGAGGCTCAGCGGGAAGCGAAACGCTGGGAAGTTGCACAACGTCAATGAGACGTACCCGAAGCCTCGCTCGTTCAACCATCAGACCAGGCCAGAGCCATGACACGGCACCGAGCGTCATGCGCTCCCTTTTGCGGATCGGCCTTCTACCCTCACCGCTCACGGAGCTGTAGCGCCCAACGTGTGCGAGGCGGTGACACGGTGGGCTGGCGCGGTCCGCCCTCGCATTGGAGCGTCGTCGATGTTCCGCTGCCACACTGAGGGCATGGCTCATCCCTACTGGCCACTGTTTGACCTGCGGATTCGTACGCCGCGCCTCGAGCTGCGTCTAGCGACCGACGAAGACCTCTACCGTCTGGTTGCCCTGATCGACGAGGGCATTCACGACCCGTCGACGATGCCGTTCTTTGTACCCTGGACCGACGGGCCTCCTGAACGACGACAGCGTGAGTGCCTACGGTGGTGGTGGAGCAAGCGAGCAACCTGGCGACCCGACGAGTGGACCTTCACGGCGGTCGTCTTAGCCGACGGGGAGCCCGTCGGCTCTCAGGATTTATTGGCGAAGAGCTTCTCCCAGCTCCGCACCGTGGAGACCGGCTCGTGGTTGGGTCGGGCTCACCAGGGGCTCGGGTTAGGGAAGGAGATGCGCGCCGCTATCTTGCACCTGGCGTTCGACGAATTGGGTGCGGTCGAGGCGTACAGCAGGGCCTTCGAAGACAACGCAGCATCACTCGGAACCTCGCGAGCGATGGGCTACTCGCTCAACGGAAGGCATCGAGAGCTTCAACGCGACCAGCCAGCGATGACCGTGGACTTGCGGCTCGACCGAGCGACCTGGGTAGCCCATCGCAGGGACGACATCGAAGTGATCGGCCTCGAACGCTGCCGAGAAATGTTCGGACTCCCCACCTCGGGCGGTGTGTGAGCAGCACTTTGATTCGAGGGCTCAATCACCCGCTGAGCAGGGGATTCATACATCAACCTCAGGCAGAGGGTTACTTACCGAGTGACCGCGAGGGCGACCGTCGGCGACCATGTGCGCGCTGTCGACGTCCTGGGCCCTCGGGGAGAGGCCGGGTGCGCCCCACGACAGACCCTTGCCGTTCAGTCCGCCTTGACCGGCTCGACCAGCTCGGGCCCGTCGTTGTTCGCGCTGTTGACCAAGGTGCTCACCTTGGTCAGGACCAGCAGAATCCCTCTGAGCTGGCCCGAGCATGGTTGCCGCCTCGGTCTTGGTCAGGGGTTCGGGGGCCAGCCAGCGGTCCCAGGACTCCTCGGACAAGATGACCGGCATCCGGTCGTGGACGGACGCGAGCAGGGCGTTGGGCTCGGTGGTGATGATGGTGCAGGTGCGCAGCGGCTTGTCTTCGGCGTCGTACCAGACCTCCCAGAGCCCGGCCAAGGCGAGGGGCCTCGCATCCTTGGAGTGGATGTAGAAGGGCTGGCGCTTGGCGCGACGACCCGGCCCGGCCTCGAGCCTCTGCCACTCGTAGAACCCGCTGGCCGGAATGATGCAGCGCCGGGTCTCGAACGCCTTGGCGAACGCGTTGTTGGTGCTGAGCGTCTCGGCCCGGGCGTTGATCATCCGGTTCGCGATGGTCGGGTCCTTGGCCCAGGACGGCACGAGGCCCCAGCGCATCTCGCCCAGACGGCGCCTCTTCCCGTCTCTAGAAGGGGCAATGGTCACGACCGGCTGGGTCGGGGCCACGTTCCAGCGAGGTGGGATGCCGTCGGGGACCACCTCGTCGACGCCGAAGCGATCGGCCAAGCTGGCCTTGTCCTCGTACAGGGAAAATCGGCCACACATAGCGACCAGCTTGGCACTCCGGTCGAACGCTGCTCTCTCCGGATCAGTGAGCGCCCGGTTCTCGAACCGGCTCCTTCGAGCACCCCGACGGGGCCCGTTTGGCGGCCTTCAGGCGCGTCTACGAGAACTACCTGTTGGTGGGACATCTACCCGGGGTTGGCCCGCAGCTTCGAGAATTCCCGCCGGTTTGCCGAACTGGGGAGCGGTCGGGGTCCGATCACCGCGTTGCTCGCAGCACGAGGGATCGCTGGCGGCGTGCTGGACCTGGATCCGCAGATGTGGGCGGAGGCCCATCGGCCCGCGATTCGTGGCGACATGTCGGCCCTTCCCTTCGCCGATCGGGCGTTCGATGGCGCCGCGGGGGTCAACTACCTCAACCTCGTCGTCGATCGGGCTGATGCCCTGCACGAAGCGCGGTGGGTGTTACGGCCGGGCGGGCTCTTCGTCGCCTCCACGCCGAGCCGGTGGAACGACCCAGAGCTGGACGATCTCGATCCGCGGCGGGGAACCGCCTCGCCCTTCGACTCCGATGATGCTCCCACCCTGGTGGCCGAGGTATTCGGCACTGCTGAAGGTGACCATTGGGGTGTGGTTGCCTCCGTCGTCCGAGACCGACCAGCGATTCGCGACGACCTCCATGGCTTCAATGTTCCGAATTGGGCGGTGCTGGCGGACCAGATGACCCGACCCGTGACCATCACGAAGCTCGGGACGCACGTCTGGGCGCCCCGAGCATCAGAGGCCGGAATATCGTCGACAATCGACCGGTTTTGCGAACCGTTGCGCGAGCCCCTCTGAGGTAATCGCTTTACGAAGAGCACGGGTTCGAGGCGTGGAGCGGGTGCCCGTCGGCTCCGAGTCGCCCCGGTGTCGCACCAACCCGGGTGGACGGGTTGCGCCAAGAGTCGGGATGGAAGACTGCCATTCGTCATGCCCAGTGAAAGCGGACGGACGGTCTGGGTGGCCCTGCTCGCGGGCCGAGGAGTGGCGCTCGCCAAGGTCGCGGCCGCGATCGTGACCACCTCACCGGCGTTGGCCGCGGAAGCTTCGCATTCGCTCGCTGATACCGCCAACGACGTGTTCCTCCTCGTGGCGCAGCGCCGCAGCAGCCGTCCCCCCGACGACCGACATCCCTTCGGCTATGGCAGAGAAGCGTATTTCTGGGCGCTCATCGCAGCGCTCGGCGTGTTCATAGCCGGTGCTGCGTTCTCCCTACGCGAGGGGATCAGCGAGTTACTCCACCCCACCGGCACGTCATCGTTCGTCGTGGCCTATGTCGTGCTTGGGATCTCAACCATCTTCGACTTCGTCTCGCTGCGCCGGTCAGCGCACCAGATGAGCGTCGAGGCGCGCCTAGCTAATAGGAACATTCTGGACCAGGCCGCCGCCACTTCAGACCCCAGCCTGCGAGCGGTATTCAACGAAGACGCCGTATCGATCGCCGGAGACCTCTTCGCGTTGGTCGGCCTGGGCGTCAGCGAAATCATCGGGTCGTCGGTACCCCAAGCGATCGCAGCCGTGCTCATTGCCTTGGTCCTCATCCGCATCAGCCTTCGCCTCGTGAGGCGTAACCACGACTTCCTGCTCGGCCAGCCGATCCCGACGGCCGATAAGGACCGAGTGCGAGCTTTCGTCTTGGCCTACCCCGGTGTCACCGCCATACGCGAACTTCTCGTCATCTACGTCGGACCACGTCAGGTTTGGGTTCTCGCCCGGATCAACGTCGCGGACGTCCTCCGTGGCGAGCAAGTGGCAGCACTCGTACGCGGTATCGAGGTGGAACTCGAACAAGAGTCCTCGTACATCTACCGCGTCGATGTCGTGCCTATCGGGGTGGAGCCAGTGCCCCATCCCGACTGAACGCTGGTCGCGCCGGTTGCGCGCAACGAAACTCCTCGGGGCCCTGTTTCGCCCCTCTCGACGAGACCTCCCGAAGAACCCGTGGCAGCCGAGTCCGCCACACTGGGGGCTCGCGGGAAAAGGCGATCTCGGCCGGCCAGTCGTCGGGTATGTCAGCGATGCAACGGCCCGGTCGGGGTCACAGCGACAGCGGCGACCTGAACCGCGGCGTCTTCGAAAACGGCGACCGGAACCTGGCTGACCCCTGGGTCCGCGCCGGGACTGAGGCGTCGAACCCCCGGACAAGCGTTCGCGCGTCGGGCATGCGGGCATGACGTCGAGGTGGTGGGCGTAGCCGGCCAGAAGATGCTCAACCAAGTCGATCGTGACGGGGACGGGCAGCTCGGGGTGGATCGTCGTCTCTCTGTGGAAAATGGTGAGCGGCTGGCTCGCGCACGACGTCACTCGTATTGGCCGGAATGAACAACCGAGGTGGGACTTGGTGCGCCGCTTCGCTTGCAGACCGGGTGCGCCCACTTTGTCGAAGCAAGCCTCTACGGTTGCCCCGGCGGACCTGCGCCGCCCAGCGTGTTCGAGGGGCGTTGACACGCTGGGCGGGCGCGGTTCGTCTGCGAGCAGGGATAATGCGGAATGTCTGCGCTGCACTGGGCCGTCCGACCTGATCGCCCCGCTGGACCGATCGCGTCACCCACCGTTCACGCGGGCCAGCCGAGCCCGAAGACGTCACAGAACGGGTCGAGCCCGCTCTGGCCCTCGGCCGGCGTCCTCGTGTAGTCGACGAACACCTGGTCAAGGTCGCGCGCGTGGCCAGCGCAACTGTCAACCGTCAATCGGGAGCCCGTCCCGTCGGAGAAGGACCCTCGCACCGTGACCTGTTCGGGACAGGGTGCATCTCCACTCGGCGATAGAGGGTCTGGAACGTAGCGGAAGCAACGACCTGCCTCCAAGCACAGACAATCGAGAACATACTCCGCAGCGAGTCCTTCGCCTCTTTGAACCCCTATGGACGTAGCCCGACCGTGATCGCCCTGGACCGTTTGGACCGGCTTGTGTTGTTGGGTACCGAACATGGGAAGGGTCGCACGATGCCGTCCTGTGAGTTACCCCCGCTGATCCCCCTGAAACGAGCACTCGCAGTTTCAACGTGTTCGCGTAGTGCTCGGCCGGCGGCCTGGAGCTTGGGCTGAGATGGGGGAGCATACGTTCATGTCTGCTGGTCTGCTCCGAGCGCTGCTCCCGGCCGATCCTCCTACCTCGGGTGTCCAAGTTTAGCGCGCAGGTCAGTACTCTTCAGTTTCCTGCTGCCATGCGAGGAAAGTCTCGAAAGCATCCTGCGCGGCAGCAGCCACCTCGGTCGATGGGGGGTCGTTGGGTGCGCTCAACAGGGGGAAGAAGATCTCCTCGGAGCCAAACCACAGATAGGCGTGATCGGCGGCAGCGCCATATGGACCACGGACCTCATAGATGATGGGTAACCCGGCGAAGGCGCCCTGAGGCGAACGCATGCCCTTGGGGCGCCACCGAACGGAGTACGCCGTGCGATTCGGATGCCTCACCAGAATGGGACGGTGGAGGTAGTCGAGCAGTTCGGCGCCGGTGAGGCGAGGCTCCATGCTGATCCCCCTTGCCAGATCAGACGGCCACTGGTCCCACGACGCTATCGCCTCAGGGTATTGAGTGTCGGAAACAGCGACGCCAGAACCGTCACGATGGGCGTTCGTCGATATCAACAGCCGGGCACTCGGCCTGGAAGAGTCTTCGCGGGGTCCGAGACGCGGAGAACCATTCGGCGTAGGCAAGA
Organism: uncultured Acidimicrobiaceae bacterium; assembly: GCA_963794215.1. Lineage (GTDB taxonomy): Bacteria > Actinomycetota > Acidimicrobiia > Acidimicrobiales > RAAP-2 > DATKRB01. Next base: position 362,051 of record CAWCCQ010000003.1, read on the forward strand.
TCGCTCGCCCCGACGTCCGACGTTCAACCGACGAATGAGTCGATCTGCTTGACGAGCTTGTCCTCCACCTCGAGGTTCCACGCGGATTCCGCTACGTCAACCGGAAGGAACAACTCGGAGAGCAGCAAGGTCTCAACGGCAGCCGTCGCCAAATGTTGCATCCACTTGCCGATGCCGATGCGCACCAGAGCGTCGTCGGCTGATCCTGACAGCGTGATGGTCAAGGCCCGGTCCGCGTCGATCACCGCCGCCAGGAACCTACCCTTCTTGGCCTGGAGAACTGTCCCGTGCTCGCTGCCCGGCGAGCTCTGTACGGTGAACCCGTCCGATTTCAGATACTCCTCGATCTTCGATTGCAGACCAGCCAGGTCGACGTGCTTGCCTTGGAAATGCAAGGCCTTCTCACCAATCATGTGAGCTCCTCTCGGGGCACGCGGAGCGAACCTCAGGCGGACCCTATCCCCGGTCTCCCGACTTGAGACGTCGCCATACGCTCCGGGACCTGCACCCAGACGCGACGAAGCCGGCCCCGAAAGGCCGGCCTCGAGTCGCCCGTCACAAGGCATCCTAGGTTCTCTTGGACCGGTCTCCGCGCTCATCGTTCTCCTATTGCCTACGACGTGCCCACGAGTTGCCGACGACGACAAACCCACGCTGCCCGCCGCTCCGATCCGCGCGGTCGAGACCGGCGGGTCCGGCCGCCACGAGGTCTCGGTGCGTGTCACTCGTCGGGAGCCGTCGAGACCATGAGCCCTCCTCCAGCGGTGATGGGCATGGGCACCCTCTCCTCCTGCGCACCGTCTGGTGCTCCCAGGTTCGATGACCACCCGGACCGTCACAGGGGAGAGGCGAGACTCGGCGTCCCCCTCCCGGCGCGACCGGGTCCTGGTGGAGCATGCCTCGATGAGCAGGGAGTTCATCTCTCACCCTCAAGTAGAGAGTTCGATCATCGGACGGTCGGACGGTCGCCCGCTCTCACCGTTCGGCGAATCGGGTGCGTGCGCGGTAGTGCACCCGAAGCCGCGAGGTGGGTACCGAGCCCTCCGATCGAATCCGGGACCTTTTTGGGAATGAGACACCCCGGCGGTACGGTCGACGTGTGAAGTTCCTCAAGCGCAATCGACACGACCAGCTCGCGAGCTACCTGGGCTCGCGGTCGAATCCTGACGGCACGCCGAGGCATGTCCGGGTGCTGTCCGTTGATGAAGTGACCGAACTGCACCGTCAGCGGGCGGTCGGAGAGAGGTCGACGACCATCAGGGTCGTCAACGAGGCACACCAAGACGCATGAGAGCGCCCGAGGACGACCAAGCCCGCGACCAGCGGCGGACGGCGTTCCCACTACCGGCAGGATTGCCCTTCGGGCACCGCCGACAGGGAGCAACCCGCCTCAGGCTGCTGGATGGGGAGCCCGAAACCCGTGTGGTCCCCGAGCTGATCACCAAGCGGTCTGCCTGACGCCATCGGCGGGCAGACCGAGCCACCGCGGCTCGCTCGACGAGGCCCAGCACCCAGACAAGGTGCACGTTCCGGGCTGCCCGCAGCGGTCTGGCTCGTTACCATGCCCCCGTGTCGTCCCGTCTCGACCCATCGTGGTCGGTGGTGTCCAGCCACCAGACAGAGGACGCCAGCCGTGCGTCGATCTCTTTTCACGGCCCGACGGTACCTTCGGGTTTGAGGAGTTCCGCCGGGACCCAGGACATGGGCGTGTGGACCGCGGTGAGCTACTTCTCTGGCCGGGTGTACCCGACCGAATCAGCAGCGAGGCGGGCCGCCGGCAAGGCCATTGGGTGGGTGGCACTACTCCTCTCACCCTAAGTCGACCGCGGTCCAGGACTCAACGCTCGCGCGCCCGGCGGCGAGCAAGAGACCCGTCGGGCCGGGGAAGCTGGGAAGGCAACCGACGACCACGCGCAGTGATCGGACATCCGTGAGTTCTTTGCCCGAGGGACGACCCCAGGACCTGGCGGCGAATAGTCTGCGAAGGCATGGATCGGCTACGGCGATTCGCAGCAAGCCCATCGTGGCGTTCGCCGGTGGCGGCTCTTGCATTTGCCGTCGTTGCGTTTCTCGTGAGCATTGCACTGTCGGTCGGCTATCACGAACGCACCGCCGCCAACGTGGTGTGGGCGATCGTGGGGCTCGCAGTCGTGTGGTACGCCGTGTTGGCCGTTCGGGAGCACCAGCGACGTCGAGCGGATTCGAAGACCAAATGAGCCCCTCTGTCGGGTCGAGGGTCGACCAGCAAACAGCCCGAGCGCCGCTGCACACCGCGTGCGTGATCATACGCTGATCCCGCTTAGCAGTCGGTTCATGGAGGTAACAGCCTCGTTCTTGGCGCTGCGCCGATGCGGCGAATTGGCGATGAAGAGTGCCGCCTCGTCGACGGCAGCAAGGAGGATGTGGGCGAGGACATCTATGGGTTGAGGGGCGATCGTTCCTTCCGCGAGGGCTTGATCGAGGAGGAGCCGGATCGCCCCCAGTCCGTACCGCTCCTCCAAGTCTCGCCATCGCTGCCAACCCAGCACCGCCGGCCCGTCGACGAGCAGAATCTGCTGCACCTCGGCGCTGGTCGACGCCGCGTCGAGGAACCCGAGCAGCCCCGATCGCAGACGTTCGAACACGCCGGCCCCACCTGGTGCATCGCCGGCCACCGCGATCAGATCCTCTTCCACCGCTTCGAAGACGGCTTCGAACAATGCTTGCTTGTCGGCGAAGTGATGGTAGAGGGCCCCGCGTGTACCGACACCGGCCTCGGCCACGATCTCTTCGGTGCCGGTGCCAAAGTAGCCCTTGGCGACAAAGAGCCGACGGGCGGCGCGCACCAGCGCGGCACGCGTGGCGAGCGCCTGTTCCGAGCGGGGTTGCGGTGCGGGCATACAATCAGTATGTTCCTGCCTACAAGGTGTATGTGAGCACCGAGGGAGGAGCTGAGATGAGCGACGCAGCGAGCATCGTGGGGGAATTCTGCGGTCTGATGGTCAAGCGGGATGCCGAAGCACTGAGGCCCTTCCTGGCCGATGGCGCCATCTATCAGAACACCGGGATGTCAGCCACGGTCGGCGTCGACGCCATCGTCGAGAACCTGGCCGGTCAGTTCGGCGCGTTCCCCGACTCCTACGAGTACAAGATGCAGAACCTCGCCGCGGCGGGCGGCGTCGTGATGACCGAACGGCTGGACATGATCAAGGGACCCAACGGCACCGTGCACGGCGTGCCCGTCATGGGCACCTTCGTCGTGCGCGACGGAAAGATCACCCGCTGGACCGACTACTGGGACACCGCTCTGCCGGCCAAGATGATGACCGGTGAGGACGTGAGCGCCCTCGTGCCGCAGTCCTACTGAGCGGATCCGAGAAAGTGGAGGGGAACATGACTAGTGGTGATGTTGTGGCCAGGATCGCCACGCGTGTCGACGCCCTTGGCGGCATATGGATGGGCAGACCACTCATGGACGCCGGCGCAGCCCTCGGCTTCGAGGGCTATCCGTGGCCCTTCTACATGGTCGGCCGGGGTGGCGTTCTCGGCGACGTCGATGCGTCGGTCGTCGCGGAGGCAATGGTCTTCCCCTCTCCGGCCCTCGTACGATCGGCGTGGGCGGCTGGCCGGAAAAAGCTCACGCTCGACGAGGGCGTGGCCAAGTTCATCGACTGCGCCTACCAGTGGGCTCCGGGTGCCCTCGGTGGCTCGCCCGGGCTCGAACGAGCCAGCATCCTTCTCGAACCGCTGGTTGCCGGCGTGGACGTGGACGACGCGCCGCTGGCCCGCGGCTGGCGGAACTCCCCAGCGCCCGCCGGTCTCCCCGAGCGTCTTGCGTGGGCGATCAACGTGTTGAGCGAGCACCGGGGCGGGGTCCATGCCGCCTGCGTGGTCGCGGCCGGACTGGCGCCGGTCGACGCCATCATGGCCACCGAGGGCGAGATGATGGCCAAGATGTACGGCTGGGACCCGCCGTACCTTGACCCCGAGACGGCCAAGATTCGCAAGGCGCCCGTCGAGGCGGAGACCAACGAAAGGATCGGCGCACAGTACGCCTTCCTCGGGGACGCCGCCCTAGGCGAGCTGGCAGCGCTCTTGGAACAGATCCAACCCAGCGCCTGAGGGCCGCGGACCAATGAGTCACGCAAGCCAGAGCCGATGGCACGCGGGCGTTGCCGACATCGACGGGTCGCGATCCGCTACCGGTCGATCGGTTCGGGGCCGCCAGTCGTCTTCGTGCACGGCGTCTACGTGGGAGGCTCGGTGTGGGAGGCCGTGGCGGAGCTTCTCGACGGAGTGCAATGCATCCTGCCCACCTGGCCCCTCGGAGCTCATCGCGATCCGCGCCACGCGCCGACCTCTCAGCCCGAGCCACGACCCGACGGATCCCACCCTTCCTCGACGCACTTGATCTGCGCGACGTGACCCCCGTCGGCAGTGACACCGGTGGTGGTCTCTGCCTCGCCCCCTAGTGACCCGTCGCGGAATTGACCTGGTGGAGTGCGGCCCGTCCTCGACGGACCTTCTCAATGATCTCGTCGGCTGCCTTGGTCCATAGAAACGGTTTGGGGTCCTCGTTCCAGTGCTTGGCCCAGAGGCGGATGGCGGCCGTGAGTTCCTTGAGACTGCCGAAGACGCCGCGGCGCAGGCGCTTGTCGGTGAGCAGGGCAAACCAACGCTCGACGAGGTTGAGCCAACTCGAACTGGTCGGCGTGAAGTGCAGATGCCAGCGCGCCTGGGCCGGCTCGGCCAACCACTCGGTCACCTCGGGTGCCATGTGCGCCGAGAGGTTGTCTAAGACGACATGGATGTCGTAGCGCTTGGGGACCGCTCGGTCGATCTTCTTGAAGAACGCCAGAACGTCGGCCGCGGTGTGGCGCTTGCGGTAGTCCGTGATCACCTCGCCGGTGGCGATGTTGAGGGCGGCGAAGAGGTCGACGGTGCCATGACGCTTGTAGTCATGGGTCATGGTGCCAGCACGCCCGGGCTTCATCGGCAACGAGGGCTGGGTGCGATCGAGCGCCTGGACCTGGGTCTTCTCGTCGAAGCTGAACACGACGGCGCGCTCGAGGTGGGTTCATGTAGAGGCCGACGACGTCGACGAGCTTGTCCTCGAAGTGCGGGTCGTTGGATACCTTGAAGGTCGTCACCTGCCAGGGCTTGAGGTTGTGGTCCCGCCAGATCCGGGCCACGGTGTCTTTGCCGACGCCCAAATACTCGCCCAAGGTGCGCGTCGACCATTGCGTCGATCCGTCCGGCGGTGTCGTCGTGTTGGTAAGTCTCACCACTTCAGCAACGGTGCCCTCGGGCAGCCAGGACTTGCGCCCTCGGCCTTTGGCAATCGCCCCCACGCCCGAGACGCCTTGGTCCTCGAAGCGTTGACGCCAACGGCGCACCGTATCGGCGTCCACTTCGCAGCGCCGAGCGATCTCCTCGTTGGCCACACCGTCGGCCGCCCACAACAACGCCTTGGCCTGGCGCACGGTGCGGTGCGGCAGCGACGTCGAGCGAGCCAGCCGCTCGAGCTCGCGCCGATCGCTACGTGACATCGCCAACGGTTCTGCAGTCATCACTGGCATGTTGCCACCATAGCCCGCCAGGCTATTTCAGCGACGGATCACTAGGGGACCGCCCACCCGGGCATGGACCGCGTGGGACGACTCGTACTTACCAATTGCGACAGCTATGAACACTTCCGCCAAAAGGCTTCGACCGTATCGCCAAGGTGTCACGCTACGCACCGTTCCTGGTGTCTGCGCTGCTCCGCATCTTCGCCACCAGTCCCGGACAGCGGGCGTTCATGAAGTCGGTCTGCGTCACGCCACCTCCGGCCGAGCTGACTACCCTGGCGTTCGAGGCGTTCCCCACGAACAGCGCGGCCCGGCGCGACGCGCTCGGGGTCACCCAGACCCTCGAACCGAGCGTCACCCTCGACGCCGTGCCGTCGATCAAGAGCTTCACCAGAGCGGTACTGCTCGCACGGGGTGACACCGACAAGCCCTTCCCCGTCGATCACGCCAGACGCCTCGAGGCTGATTTTCCCAACGCCCGGCTCGAGATCATTGCCCATGCCAGTACCTATGTGATGCTCGACCAGCCCCGCGTGCTCGCCACACACATTCTCTCATCGGCCCTGTCAGCGGATTGACATGGCGCGCCGACGTCTGACGACTTCGGAGACGCACGCGACGCATACCATCGCCAACGCCGTAGCGCGCGCTGCCAACTCGCCATCGCCAATAAGGCAAGGTCTAGTGGGGCATCGCTCCTTGTGGCTTCGAGGCGTAGATGCTTCGGAGCTCACGCTTGAGTACTTTGCCGCTGGGATTGCGAGGAAGCTGATCGGTCAAGAAGATCTGCTTGGGTACCTTGTAACCCGCGAGGTGTTCCTTGGCGAACGCGACGAGATCGGCGGGAGTGGCAGCGCTTCCTTGCTTGAGCACGGCCGCTGCGGTGACTGCCTCGATCCAGTAGTCGTCGGGGACCGAGAAGACCGCCACCTCGGCCACGTCGGGGTGCTGGAACAAGACCTCTTCCACCTCGCGACTGGCAACGTTCTCTCCACCGGTCTTGATCATGTCCTTCTTTCGATCGACGATGGTCAGGTACCCGTCCTCGTCGAGGACCCCTAGGTCGCCCGAATGAAACCAGCCGTGGCGAAATGTCTCGGCAGTCTTGTCCGGATCGTTCCAGTACCCAGCCATGGCGTGGGGGGAGCGGTGCACGATCTCTCCCACCAACCCGGGCGGCAACGGGCGATCTTCGTCGTCGACCACTTCGGTGAGGACGTTGAGCGCAGCGCGGCCGGCAGACCCGGCGTGCGACAACTGCTCCTCGGGGCGCAGCAGAGTGGCGAGCGGCGACATCTCGGTCTGGCCATAGAGGTTCCAAAGTTTCATGTGGGGAAGGCGGCGCATCAGCTCGCGCAGGACTTCGACCGGCATCGCTGCGGCGCCGTAATAGCCCTTGGCCAGACTCGAAAGATCGTGGCGATCGAAGTCCGGGTGGCGGAGCAGTGAAATCCATACGGTCGGCGGGCAGAAGAGCTTCGTGGCGCGGTGCGCCTCGATCGCGAACAACACGTTGGCGGGGTCGGGGTCGGAAAGGATGACCGAGGTCGCTCCGAGATAGATGTCCGGGGAGATGAAGCAGTGGAGTTGCGCGCAATGGTAGAAGGGGAGGGCGTGGATCTCGATATCGTCGCGGCTCATCCCGGCATCGATGATCATGGCCGCGTACTGCCAGAGCAGGGACCGGCTGCTCAAAGTCACACCCTTGGGGCGCGACTCGGTCCCGCTCGTGTACATCAGCTGGATCGGCTCGTCATCAGCGACAACCACGTCCGGCTCGGAATGGTCAGAATGCGCACGCCAATCGGCAACGGGCTCCCACATGGTTGCGGCGGACCTGTCGCCGGAGTCGATCACGCCGCGCAACACGTGCCGGCCGTCAATTCCGGCTGCCTCGAGGGCTCGCGACGCCACAGGCACCAGGGCGGTCTCGGCGACGATCCCTTTGGCCCCGGCGTGCCCGAGGATGAAAGCAACGTCCTCGGCGGTCAGCATGAAGTTGATCGGAACCGAGATGGCGCCCAGCTTGGCGAGTGCGAAATAGAGCTCGAGGTACTCCTGGGAGTTGTGGGCCAGGATCGCCACCCGGTCGCTCCGGCTGATTCCCCGATCCGCCAAAGCGTGCGCAACGCGGTTGACGGTGCTATTCAACTGGAGATATGTCGTGTTCCGCCCCTGCCAGATGACAGCCGTGCGATGCGGATCTCGAGCCGCAGAGCGCACCAGGATCGTGCCCAGCGTGTGCTCGCGGATACGGTCGGTCCCCTCCATGAGCGCCCCTCCTCCGTGCGGAGGCTACTTGGCCCCGGAACGAACTGCCGACGCGCTCCCTCGTGGCTCGCCACGTCACGACCGCCCCGTCGGTGTCGTGACAGCAGCATGTCGTGACCGCGGCAAGTTCGAACCCCGGAGATGACACTCGGGCACGGCATCGCTCAGTTCAATCTGGCAGCGACTCCTGCGCGCGAGGTTGCGCCGATGGACGAGTTGGACCTCGCGTGAGGTAGGCGCACTGCGAATTGAACGCCGTGCCACACCAGTGTCGTCGGAGCACGATCAAGGTCGCTGCACCTGACGCCTCTGCAACCTCGGGCGTCGCCGTGTCTATGGTGAACGTTCGGAAACTCTCCAGAAGCAATGTGCCCATGGCGGCGAGGAGCAACGGACCGGTGTTGCGACTGAGCGGGCCTACGATGCGAACGGTGACAGGGGAGCCGCTATCGTCCACCCACACCTCCAGTTCCGGGTTCATTCCGTCCCGGCTAGCGAGCTTCGCAAGAACATCGTTCTCCGTGCCGGGGCTTCGTTGCAGTGAGGCCTCGGTAAACCTCTGAAAGGAATCCGCCGCAGCGGACAAATCTGGCACGTTCCGCGCTCCGTTCCACCAAGCCGATAGGCGGCGCCGGGGTCTCGGGCGGGACTACTCGAGGGTAGTCGTTTTGGGTCATTGTGCTCCAGTTGCGCGCAGCTTGGAAGCTCGCCACGGATTTTTCTCCCGCCCCGTCGTGCCAGCCCTAGAGGGGCGCCTGAGCGTCAGCGACGGTGCCGCTCACGAAACCTCTTCGACTAGCCCCTCGGTCTCGGGCGGCGCAACTTCAACACGTCAGTGGCACCGTCGAACATCTCCCCGGCAATGCGATCGCGTCGAGCGGCGCCGTCGCTCTGCAACTCTCTCAGGCGCGCGAGGACGTCCTCGTCGATCAGCGGGTGCGCTCCGGTTCGAGGTTTGCCTGACGGCGGCCCCGTCTCGTTCCATGTCGTAGCCCGCTGCCACACCGCTTGGCGCGTCGTCCCGAGCGCCTCGCCCAATTGCCCCCAGGTCAGCCCGGCTCCGCGAGCGGCCTTCAGTGCCTCACGCTCTACAGCCGCAAGATAGGCCTGCAACTGCGCGCCCACACGGAGAATGGCCAGCAAGTCCGGGCTCTCTGCACCGAGCAAGGACTCCCACTCATCCCAGGCATCCAGGCCGTCGGGCACCTTGTGAAGGTACCTTGACAAGGTGCCACCGTCAACGTGCTTGACAAGGACCCCCCGGACGGCACGAAGCGCGGGCCACGTCTTCGATGTTCGCCGGCTGCTACAACGATCGGACCGGAGGGCCACTCGCCTCGACCCCCGGGATCACCGCCAAGCTCATGCGTTCGTTCGTGGCCGGGTCGAGCGACCATCCCGGAAGCTGCTCGCGAACGTTGTTCAAGCAACCAATCAACGCCAACACTGCGTCGGCCTCGCTCTCAGCGGGGATTCCGAAGGTCACTTTGACGTTGATGATCTGCATCTCCGCACCCTCCTTGATGGCGCCAACGTAGTCGCTGGATGCCGAGGCCAGTCCACCTTCCGGGCTCGGATGTGCGGCACCGAAGGACAGTGGAACCAGAGGGCCGGCCCCTCAGGACAGTCGCCTTCGTCGCTCAGGCCTCGAGTGGACCAGACCTCAGTGCGAGAGGGGTTCCGAGCCGACCAGCCGGCCGCTCACCCAATGAGTACCTGGGCAGAGGCCAGACCCTCAAATACGCGAACGCCACGGGCTGTGCTTGTGAACAAGAGCACTTGCCTAGGGTCTCGGCCATTGGTCGTCGGGCCATCTCATAATGACATGACCCATTCGTCTCACAGATCAACGCGTAACCCCAGCGTGCCGTGCGAGTGCCTGCGTCATGTGGCTGCGTCATGTGCCTCCTTCGTCCTCGCCGAACCCGACGCCGTGTCACCATCCGCACTACCCAGCTGGGGTCCCAGTTGTGCCAAGTCGCCGCACGACTGTTGCCCCTTTCTTCGATGACCGTCTCGCAGATTTCCTCCCTCGACCGCCGCGGCATCTACCTCCGTGGTTGTCCCGTTTCCTCGGGACGCGATCGGACTCAGCACGACGGGCCCCAGAGCGTCTGGTGAGCACCACCGCGACGCAGCGAACACCAGCGTCAAGCGTGCCTTCTGCCAGAGGGTGTGGCTACGGCCTACCCGCCACCCCGTCGAGTTCACCTCCGAATGGCGAGAGCAGGTCCGAGTGAGCACCAGACAGGCGCTGACAGCGGTCGTCGCCCCTTTCGCACCATGGCGAACGGACGACATCGCGATTACGTACCCGCGTGGAGTGACCCGGCGGGCGCCGCGCCAGACGACTTCCCTGCCCTGACGACAGCCGACACTCGCCTACGTCGCGCGGCGTGAGCGTCGCGCCCCGGCGTGACCAGGAGCTCTCGCGGTGCTAGCGAACAGTCGAAGCGATCAGTGGCTCGCGCGTCCGACAGCCGACCGGTTGCCAGTACCGTCAAGTCGTGCGGTTCTGGCCGAGGCGGCGTGACAACCTGGCGAACTATCTCCGGGGGAAGAGCGACCCGAACCCACGCCACGTCCGCCTGCTCGGGCCAGGGGAGGGGAGTGTGGACCACGAGCAACCTCTCGACCCCCACCACACGGTGCTCCCTGAGCCCGACGGATTACCCTTCGGCACTCCGGCAGAGATCTACGACCGCGACGAGGAACCCGAGTAGGAACGAGGGGTCCAAACGAACAATCGCCCAAGGGCGCGGTTGTTCACTATCAGTGCAAGCGGGCATACCGGGCGACGACCAGTTTTCCGATGAGCGCATAGCCCTGCGTGGTCGCATGGATGTTGCCGCGCACGCAGAACCAGGTCAGGGCGCACACCCGAGCCACTGGCACCGGAATTCGGCCGTAGGGCGCCACCCGGACTGTTCGAGCCAGCGAGGTGTACGCGCCGGTCGCAGCCGTAACGTCGACCAGGGTGCCATGGGCTAGCGCGTAGGCGACACTCAGAGCCGGGTTGAACACCGACCTGAATGCCGTCACCGACAACTTTGCCGCGGCGACTCGAGCCGGCGTGGCCGGGAGGGTGGGATACACGTAGGTGCCCAAAATGACGTCGGGATAGGTCAACCCGATGATCGCCACCTTCGGACCGGCTGCGGCACGAAGACCCAAGGCGAGCGCGGCGACGTTAGTCGTGATGTCCCCGACTGCGCGCGCGACGCAGGAGACCGGGTCCGCAGTTACCGCGCACGAGGTGACGTCGTTACCCCCGATCGATACCGTGATCAGCGCGACGTGGCCGACGTGGTCACTGATGAAGGCCTCGGCAGCGGCAGCCTGCGTTGTCGCGGCATATGACATTGCACCGGGCGTATTGGGAAGCTCGTCGGGACACCCGATGTCGTGGAGAACAGAAGTGGTGGTGGCGCCAGCGCACCCGAAGTTGGCCAACGTGAGGTGTTCACGTCTCGAGACGTACGACGTATAGCCGGGCGTGGCGCCAATTCCAGGTTGATAGCCCACCGAGTACGAATCCCCGACTGCGACGTAGTACGAGGGTGCCGCCCTGGTACCTCGCGCTGATGCGGGCTGTGGCGCGACGCCGAAGCATGCCGATACGAGCGTCGCCAGGGCCAACAGGGTGAAGGCCGCCCAACGTATCTCGCAACGACGGAGCACTTGGCGTTGGAACCTCGGACTGCCCTCGCCGTCGCCCGAGGCCGTTGGCACCGGACTCAGCGTAGCGCCAGGCGCCGGCTGCGCTCATCGCGTCGAGCCGACTCGGCGACACCTTGACCAGCGAAACAACCTGAGGAATACGATTCTCGACATGGATCCTCGAGACCAGATCGAGCGCCACATGAGGAGTTGCGAGGCCGCGCTCGAGATCATCGAGCGGCGAACCGTAAAAGGGTGGGCTTGGCTGGACGAGTACCTCAGCTGGCAGGCTGATCTCCAAGAGGATCGCCGTAGGCTTGGCCTGGATTAGGTCGCCGAAGCTCCGAGCGAGCCGTTCGACTGTTCAGTAGGACCTGGGCATCCCGAGGACGTTCTGGGCCAGGAAGGCCAGAACGAGGTTCGTGGGGACGGGCGCCACCTGGTAGAGGCGGGTCTCGCGGAACTTGCGTTCCACGTCGTTCTCGACCGCAAACCCCAAGCCCCCGTGGGTGTCGATGCAGGCGTTGCCCGCAGCCCACGACGCCTCCGAGGCCAACAGCTTCGCCATGTTCGCCTCGGCGCCGCACGGCTGGTCCTGCTCGAACAGCCACGCGGCCTTGTCGCGCATCAAGCTGGCCGCCTCGATCGCGGCATAGGCGCGGGCGATGGGAAACTGCACCCCCTGATTGGCGCCGATCGGCCGACCGAACACTTCTCGTTGCGAGGCGTAGCTCGAGGCCTTCTGCGTGAACCAGCGCCCGTCGCCGATGCACTCGGACGCGATGAGAATTCGCTCCGCGTTCATGCCGTCGAGGATGTAGGAGAACCCACGTCCCTCTTCGCCGACCACGCTGTCCTCGCCGACCTCGAGACCATCAAAGAACATCTCAGTCGTGCTGTGGTTCATCATGGTCCGGATCGGGCGAATCGTCAGCAGCGTCCGCGGCCTCTCGGAGATCGATCAAGAACACCGACAGTCCGTCTGCCGTGCGGGTGACCTCGGTGAGCGGCCGGGTCCGAGCGAGGAGGATCATAAGGTCCGAGTGCTCGGCACGCGACGTCCGAATCTTCTGGCCCGTGATGCGGTAACCGTTGGCAGTCCGTTCGGCACGCGTGCTCAGCCGGGTGGTCTCCACCCCAGAGAGCGGCTCGGTCACGCCAAAGGCCTGCAGCCGCAGCTCGCCTTTGGCGATCAGCGGCAACCACCGCTGCTTCTGCTCATCGCTCCCGTGGCGGAGCAGAGTGCCCATGACGTACATCTGGGCATGGCAAGCCGACGGGTTCCCGCCCGATGCGGCGATCCCCTCGAGGATTGCGCATGCACCGCTCAGCGTGCCACCCCCGCCGCCGTACTCCTCGGGGATCAGCGTGGAGAGCCACCCGTGCTCGGTCAATGCAGCGACGAACTCCTGGGGGTACCGGTCAGGCTCGAGCGCCCGCCAGTACTCGCCGGGGAACCCGTCACAGAGATTGCGCACCGCGTCCTTGATGTCCGCGATGTGGTCGGGCACGGTGAAGTCCATCAGATCGCTCCATCGCTCCCCGGGGCCGACGGCGGGCGGCGTGGCAACTTTACGCGGTCGGGGAGCCGCCATGTCATGGACCGCCAAGATGCGTAGGATCGGATCGTGGTCGTGGGCCGGTGCGAACAGGCCAGGTGGGGGAGCAGGCGGTGATTGGCTCGGTCCCCGGCGTCGTCGGTCACGTCGCCCACCAATGGTCAGGGGGAGTCCCCTCAATTGTCGGTGTCTTCTGGGTTGGCTTCTGGCTGGCCGGGCTGTGGCTAACCCTGTCGGCGGCCACATGGTGGCGAGAGCACCGACCCGGTTCGCGTCCGGGCGGCCACATGGGTCGGCGACCGGTGCCTTCACCACGGTCGAGCCCGCCGAGTACGACCCCGATCGTGCGCGCAGTGCTGGCCTCCGACGCCGAGCGGGAGGCGACCTCGCGGGTGGTCGCCCACGCGATCGGCGAAGGTCGACTGAGCCTCGACGAGGGACGCCAGCGGATCGACGCAGCCTACGGGGCCCGCCATCGCCACGAGCTTGCTGAGCTCGTCGGAGATCTGCCAAGTGCCATCCAGAGCAGCGATCGATCGTCGCTGGCGGCGCCGCGTCGTCTCGGGCTACCCGCCGCCGCGGCGACGCTAGCCATCGTGGCGGCGCTCGTCCAGGTGGTCGCCGGGGTGTGGGAACTGTGGCCGGTTGCCGTTCTCGCGCTCGGCGCGCTCGCCTGGCGCCCTCGACGTTGACCTGAGCTGGTGCGCTGCTCAGCACCGGGCCGACGTCTGCTGACTTCTTCAGTGCTGGGTGAGTCGCCCAGCACTGCCTGACCCCGAGCTCACCGCCAGAGGGGCTCCCCTAGGGCGTTGCGGCCGCCGTCGTGGTCGTGGCCGGCACCGTCGTGGTCGTCACCGGTGCTGCCGTCGTGGTCGTGGCCGGCACCGTCGTGGTCGTCACCGGTACTGCCGTCGTGGTCGTGGCCGGCACCGTCGTGGTCGTCACCGGTGCTGCCGTCGTGGTCGTGGCCGGCACCGTTGTGGTCGTCTTCCCACCGGCCACCGCCGTAGTCGAGGTGGTGGCCGCGCTGCCCCCGGTGGTGGCACCCGCACCGGTCGTGGTGGCGCCGCCAAATCCTGACGTGGTCGAGGTGGACGACCCGGAGCCGGTGCTGGTGCCCTTGGGGACATCGGCGGTCAAGGTGAGCGATCCCGAGCTTTTGGAACGCTTGGTGGGGGCGGTAGAAGTGGAGGTGGACGCGCTAGAGCCGGCAGTCGTGCTGGTCGGCGCGTCAGGGTTTGTGGCCCCTGTCGTGGGATGCGTGGCGGGCGGAGCGGAGTTGGGCGGGCCGGACCTCGCATTCGCCATGGCGACGTGCACCGGACCCGTCCCTTGCACCACGTTGAAGGTCACGATTCCGGCCATCACCAGGGCGAGCACCAGGCCGGCCGCGAGCCAGGCCCGCCGCAGCCCCAACGGGTTAGGACCGGGCGCACCGGCCAGACCGGCATCGGGCGACCCAGGTGGCTCCCCACGACCGACCCCGCCGAGGGTCATGCCCTCCGACGCAGTCCCCACTGGTGGCGTTCCCTGCCTACGGGCTTGGCGGGCGCCGAGGCCAGCGGCGGCCGCCACGAGCCGACGGTCACGAGAGGGCGGGACGTACACCCTCAAGTGGTGGCGCTCGCCCAGCGCCACGGCGCTCACATCCCGACCGCCGCGGAAGCGCGCTCTGAGCTGAGGCCGGGGTTCGGTCCAGACCACCGCCTCCTCGTGGGCGTCGAGACGTTCGCGAAGGAGATGGTGAACCACGGCAGTCGACACTGCGCCAAGCGCGACGGCGACGATCCAACCCCCCAACAGCCAGCGACGGTCCTCCACCGGCCACTCGGTCCAACCAGGGAAAATAGCGAACAGCACCGGAATCGCGACCACGGCGGCGGCCGTCGCGGCTGCCAGCAGGATTCTCAGCAGCCTCACCGCGACGCACCCCGTTGCCGACCCGGGCCGCGACGAGGATCGGGCCTAGGGCGCGGAGACGAGGGGACGTCAGCCGTCGGGGCCTGCAGGGAGCGATGGTCGACCTCCCACGGCCTGTCGGCTCCCTCGAATTTCGCCATGCGCAACGCGCTCCTCCAGCCTCGGGGCGGGTCGAGCTGCCGATCATATCGGGGCCAATTCCCGCGGGCCGGCGAGCGCCGGTGTCTCGACGACCGTGTCGCCCGGCGGTCGACACACGAGCTGGAGGCGGTCACGAACCATTCGTAGAGACCGGCGCGAGCGTGTCGCAGTCTGTGGGGGCCGGAGCATTCACGCTCAGCAACGACCGGACCGTGTGTCCACTCAGCACCGACCGCGAACGGTGGGATGATCAGCCCATGGCACTTCCTACCAGCACCCTCGGACGGACCGATCAGACCGTGACCAAGCTCGGCTACGGAGCCATGGAGCTCCGAAGCCGGCGCCTCGAGCCCGCCGAGGTCGACACCATCCTCAACGGGGTGCTCGACGCCGGCATCAACATCATCGACACCTCGCCGGACTACGGCACGTCCGAAGAGCACATCGGGCGAGCCATCTCCCATCGCCGAGACGAGTACTTCCTCGCCAGCAAATGCGGATGCCCGGTTGGTGACGGAGTGGGCGAGTCCGGAGCTGGCCCCCGCGAGCACGTCTTCACCCGCGAGAACATCCGGGCTGCCGTCGAGCAGAGCCTGCGGCGGATGCGTACCGACCACCTGGACCTGGTGCAATTCCACGTCAGCCCCTCGCCCCAGACCCTGGCTGCGCACGACGCCCTGTCCGAACTTGTCGCGTTGCGCGACGAAGGCAAGGTTCGCTTCCTGGGTATCTCAGGAACGCTCCCGCACCTGCCCGACCAGATCGCCATGGGCGTTTTCGACGCCTTTCAAATCCCGTACTCCGCAGTGGAGCGAGAGCACGAAGATGCCATCAGTGTCGCTGCCCGAGCCGGCGGCGGCACCATCGTCCGCGGCGGAGTGGCGAGAGGCATGCCCGAGCCTCGCTCCGACTACCCCGAGCAGTACCAGCAGATGATGCGCGAACGTAAGGAGCGCTTCGAGAAGACCGACATCGACGATCTGCTCGGCGACATGACCCCGATGGAGTTCATGCTCCGCTTCACGATCAGTCACCCTGACATGCACACAACCATCGTCGGCACCAAGAATCCTGTTCACCTGGCTGCCAACGTCGCGGCCGCCTCAAAGGGCGCCCTTCCGCCCGAGGTCTATCAGGCAGCCAAGGAGCGTTTCAGCTAGGAAACCTCGGCCGCGGATCGGGACCATGTGAGGCATTCTGTGATCCAATCCCCGCTCCGGCCCGTATCAATGACCGAGAGGCGACGCGATCCGACTTCGGGCAGCGTCGTCGGTCCAGGGCCAGGAGTGTTGCCATGCCGGGGAGGTTCGGGGTTCGACGGGCGGCGGTTCGATCGCGCACGGGGGGGACGTTGTGACCGTCCAGGTCCGCCGCAGCGAGCTGGTCTGCGATCACTGCGGGACGAGCGAGACGATTCCGCCGGGTCTGACCCGGAACGGGATCGACGAGGAGACCGTGCGGGTCGCCTTCGCGGCCCGTTGGACGTTCGTCGGCCGGCGGGACCTGTGCCCGGTCTGCTCCCGAGTCGTCTAGGCGTTTGCGTATCGATCCTTCCGAGGCGTTGGGCGTCGTCGGGTCCCCAGGACCGGGCACGCCGTTGGCGGTATGCTGCCGCCCATGTCTCAGATGCCTGTCGTGAATTACCTGGTCCTCGACGACGGCGAGCCTCACCTGGAGGCTCAGGAGTGCGAGAATTGCGGCGCGCTCTACTACGGACGGCGCAGCGCCTGCAGCCGTTGCTCGACGAAGGGGCCCTTCCGAGCGAGGAAGCTGGCGACGACCGGCACCCTACGCACTTTTACGGTCGTCAAGCGGGGTGCCGCCGGCGCGGGCTTCGTATCGGCAATCGTCGATCTTGACGGCGGCGGCAACGCTAAGGCAAACCTGCTGCAGGTGGATCTCGAAAGCCCTGAGGACATCAAGCTCGGCGCCCCCGTGCAGCTGGTGACCTACACCGTCGATACTGACGACGAGGGCAACGAAGCCGTCGCCTTTGGTTTCGAGACCAGTTGATCGAGATCACTTGGTTTGATCGAGATCACTTGATCGAGACCAATCACTTTTGTTCATTTCGACACTGACCAGGAGGTCCCTATGTCTGGAGAAGACGTCTACATCATCGGGGTAGCCATGCACCCCTTCGGCCGATTCCCCGACAAGGACTCGATGGACATGGCGAGCGAGATCTGTATGGCCGCCCTCGACGATGCTCAGATGACCATGGGCGACGTGCAGGTCTTCGGCTGTGGCACCCAGTACGAGACCGGCTCGGGTCAGCGGGTGCTCGACCAGATCGGAGAGACCGGCATCCCTGTGTACAACGTCGTGAACGCCTGCGCCACGGGCGCCATGGCCGTGCGCACCGCGTACATGGAGGTCAAGGCCGGTGTCTCGGATGTCGGGCTGGCGCTCGGCTACGAGAAGATGGGCAAGAGCGGCATGACGGTGGCCGGCCAGGCGACACTGGCAGCCCGTGGCAGCAGTGGTCAAAAGCGCGTGTTCCAGCCGAACGGTCGGTTGGGGCAGATCATGCCCACCGAAGGGATTCTGGGCACAGGAACGATGCCTGGCACGTTCGCCGAAATCGGCCTCGAGTACGCTCGCAACAACGAGGGCGTCGGGTTCGAGCAGTTCGCCAAGGTGGCCGTCAAGAGCCATGAGCACTCGGCGTTGAACCCGTACTCCCAGTACCGCAAGGCCTTCACGCTCGACGAGGTGATGGGCTCAGAGGTGATTGCCTGGCCGAATACCTTGCCGATGTGCGGACCCACCGGCGACGGGGCCGCGGCCCTGGTATTGGTCAGCGGTGAGAAGCTGAAGTCGTTGCCCGACGAGGTGCGCAGGCGCGCGGTGAAGATTTCTGCGTCCGTGGTGCAAACCGACCCCTACAACTCAGACAACATGTCCTCGCCCGACGTCAATACCCTGACTCGTCGTGCCGCAGACATCGCCTACGAGGCGTCCGGCGTGGACCCCCAGGACCTCGACCTCGTGGAGCTGCACGACTGCTTCGCCACTGCGGAGCTGGTGCACTACGACAACTTGCGCCTGTGCGAGCCCGGAATGGCCGGCAAGTTCATCGACGAGCGTGCTCCCTATCGCGACGGCAAGATTCCGGTGAACGTGTCGGGTGGCCTGGTGTCAAAGGGCCACCCCATCGGTTGCACCGGGGCAGCCAACCTCGTCGAGGTCACGATGCACCTGCGTGGCGAGGCTGGCGATCGCCAGATCCCCGACGCGAAGGTCGGCATGACCCACGTCATCGGGCTGGGGTCGACCTGCGCCATCCACATCCTCGAGAAGGCGACCGTTTGAAGTAGGCCGGCCTCGTCGTGGTGGACGGGGCACTCCTTTGACTCGACGGACCGCGCCTGCCCGGCGCGTCAACGCCCTGGGACACGGGGGCGGCGCAGGTCCGTCATGTGGCCACCGTACGAGAAGCAGGCCGCGAAGTGGGCGCACCCTCCTCACACGCCGTTCGCCGACCGGGCAGCGCACAGGGAGACCCGCGCCCCCCGTGTCTCAGTCCAGACCCCAGGCGGTCCAGGTCGCAGGGGGTGTTTCGGGGAGGATGGCGAGCAGCACCCGACCCTCCTCGCGTAGGAGCCGCAGGTGCTCCTCGTCGCTCGGAGCGGCCGCGCCGTGCTTCTCGCGTAGCGCGCGGAACCGAGGCAGCTCGGCCTCGAGGTCCTCGCGGATCTCGACGGTGCCAGCCACCAGCACAGTGCGAAAACCTGTTGCGTCGTCCACCGCCACCTGCGCCCTCGGGTCGCGGCGAAAGATACGGCACTTGACCCGGGTGCGCGTGGTCGACACGTAGCACCGTTCGCCATCCCAGAAGAACCAGTTGGGGCTGATGTGCGGTCGCCCGTCCTTACGGACGCCGGCGAGGATCATGTTGCGTGGCTCAGCCAGGAACGCCGCCAGTTTGTCCGCAGATACCACCTTCCCACGCTAGTGGTGACCCCGGGGCCCACCTCCGTCGTGATCCAACACGTCCCTTACGGATCTCCGCCGACGAGGAGGTTGCCAGTTGCAACGTCGCCAGAGAACCATCGAGGCGGTCGCCCGGGCCCGCAAACACGACTGGAAGATCGCCGTGCCGACCGGCGCCATCGCCCTAGTGGCCCTGATCGTGGGGAGCACGCTGGGCAATGTCCATGGGCCAGGACTTCGCGAGCGCGTCGCGGTCTGGGTGTCGGCGGCGGTGCTTGCGGTCTTTGGTGTCATCGCCACCCGGCGCGCCGCCGCCGGGCTCGGCCAACTGATCGCCCGCGCGGCATGCCGGCCGGCGGGGCAGCGGTGCGGCTGGTCGCCTCAGGCGTGGGGTACGTGATCATCATCTTCGCCGAACTGGGACTGCTCGATGTCTCCATCGAGCATCTGCTCGTAGGTGCCGGCCTCGCCGGCATCGTGCTCGGGATCGCTGCGCAGCAGAGCCTCAGCAACGTCTTTGCGGCCCTCGTGCTGCTTCTCGCCAGGCCCTTCGCCGTGGGCGACCACATCCGAATCCGCTCAGGCGCCCTCGGCGGTGTCTTCGAAGCCGTCGTGCTCGGCGTCAGCCTCACCTACGTCACCATGAGCACGGACGACGGTGTGCTCAAGATTCCCAACTCCGTCATGCTGGCGACGGCCGTCGGACCGATCACCCCCAAAGAGCAGCAACAACTCCCGAGCACCGCGCCAACGACCTGACGGCGCCCCGACAATGCCGCCGAGTCGTCGCGACCCCCGGGCGACCAATCGTCACAATTCAGCGTCAATTGGGCGCGCCCCATGGCCACGAACCTCGCCCCCAGCTACGGTCGGGTGACCAGGGCGCGGGGCTCGCTGCAGCTACCTGGGCGTAGTGGAGGGTGACTCTTCGCACGCCACCTGGCCCTGGTACCACCTCGGCACGTGCCAGGTGAACGGTGGAGGGTCCCGACGTTGGTGACTGGCGTCGGGACCCCACCGCACCCGCTCGAGTCATGACCGGCCACGCGAGGCGGGTCAGCAGTGGCTGTCGGCACGTCTCGAACGGGGTCGCGGCCCAATAGGCTGGGTAATGAGCGGTGCCGTCAGTCACACGTCGAGCTGCTCGACTGGGTGCATGGAGCGTCGCGTCGAGTCGGCGACGCCGACGCTCCCCCCAGTGCGCAACCCAAAGCCACACCTCCCTGGGCACGTGCCGCCGCACTCGGACTCTGCGTCAGAGGGCCGCGGCGGTCGCGGGTTTCGACAACGCCGTTCGGGGTAGGGTCTTGGCTTCGTCCACTGCTCGGGAGGGAATCCCCGGCGCCGCGTCGCCCGCCGTTGCAGGCTGGGGGCAGCTGCCAATCCGTGGGCATGATTGTCCCCCCGCTCGGGGTGTGATGATCGCCGACGACCAGGTGACATGACGACCCGCGTTCGACCATGAAACTCAGCGTTCGACAGATCATCGCGTCGGCCATCGGTGCCGTGCTGTCCGCGCTCATCGCGTCGGTCTTCGGCGTGCGGGGCACGGTGATCGGGGTGGCGATCGGGAGCGCCGTCGCGACCACGGGCACCGCGGTCGTGGCGCAGTCGATCGAACGGACCCACCGCGCCGTCCGTCAGGTCGTCGTGGCCAAGTCAGGCCCGGCCGGTCTCGTCCGCCACCTCGGGTGGACCGGCCCGAGCGGTCGAGCGACCCACGCGCCCCGCAGCGCCCCCACGGCATTGCACGAGGGAATCGACGCCGCGCCAGACGGAGCCGAGTCCCTCGGGCGGCGACCCTCTCGGAGCGCAACCCCCGAAATCCGAGGTGAGCCAGCACCCCGGCCATGGCTTCGGTTGGCCCGTCATGGCGGCCGCAGTGATCGGGGTCTTCGCGTTGGCCCTCCTCGTCGTGACCGGCGTCGAGGTCGTCGCCGGCAAGCCCCTCTCGCGTCTGTTCGGGGTACAAGGCAGCCCCACGACCGGCGCGTCAGTGTCTAATCTGTTCGGGTCTTCCGGCGCGACAACCACCTCGACGACGACCACCACGACCGTGCCGTCCACGACCACGAGCACGTCCGCGCCGTTGACCACGACCACGTCCTCGAACGGCGCCGGCGGCGGAGCAATCGGCTCGAGCACCACCACCGAGCCCGCCAGCGCCACGACCGGCACGTCGGGGACCGAACCGACAACGACCACGATCCCCCCGGGCGTCGCGCCCACCTCGACCGTGGCCGGCGGGTGAGCAGGACCGCCCCTAAGCAGGGGCGCTGCGGGAGGGGGCACCGACATGGCTGAGGTGACGATCGACGTCGCGCGCGGGTTGCCGGCGTATCTGGCCAGTCCGGCGGGCGAAGGCCCATGGCCCGGTGTCGTCGTCATCCACGACGCCCTGGGCATGAGCGACGACGTGAAGCGCCAGGCCGACTGGCTCGCGGGCGAGGGATTCGTAGCCGTGGCGCCGGACCTGTTCTCCTGGGGTACCAAGTGGACATGCCTGCGCTCGATCTTTCGTGACCTGCGCGCCCGTCGTGGCCGAGCCTTCGACGAGGTCGAAGCCGTGCGCAACTGGCTGGCCGGCCGTGACGACTGCACCGGGAAGATCGGCGTCATCGGCTACTGCATGGGCGGCGGATTCGCCCTCCTGCTGGCGCCCGACCACGGTTTTGCCGCGTCAAGCGTCAACTACGGCCAGGTCCCCAAGGACGCAGCTCGCTTCCTGGTCGGGTCGTGCCCGATCGTTGGGAGCTTTGGGGCCAAGGACCGGACGTTGCGCGGCGCCGCTGCACGCCTGGACGAAGCCCTCACTGCAGCCGGCGTGGACCACGACGTACACGAGTACCCCGACGCTGGGCACTCGTTCCTCAATGACCATGACAGTGCCCTCTTCGCAGTGGTCGGGAAGCTCATCGGGGGCGGGTACCACGAACCCTCGGCCGACGACGCCCGCCGGCGTATCGTCACCTTCTTCGATCGGCACCTGAGGGCCGACCCCGACTGAGAGCAACCTGACATGCACTGCGGCGGTCGGCTGGGGACCTCTCGTTGGACTCACGAACAGCCCTGGCGCCGCAGATGGGCTCACGGCACCCAGGGTCACAGGCACAAGACCGGGGGAGCCGCCGAAGCCGTTCCGCTCGTCGCCGAACCCGACGGCGCTACCCGCGGATTTCATAGGAGTAGGTGGTTCCTCCACTTACCGAAGTGTCGCCGTAGGTCGTCGTCCCCTTGCCCAACGTCCCAATCACCGAGTACGAGGAACCGTTCGCGCTCCGGAGCACCTGGTAGCTGGTCACCGACGGGCTGGTACTGGCCGACCAGGCGAGGGTCACCTCAGGCACGAGGACCACCACCTCACATGACCCATTGGCCGTTAACCCCGTCGGGGGCGCCGGAGGCGGCGCGCTGGTGGTGGTCGCACCCGGCGTCGTCGAGGTGGTCGTCGCCGGGGCCGAGGTGGTCGTCGAAGGTGCGGTCGTCGAGGTCGCCACCCTCGTTGTGGTCGAGACGGCCGGCGCGGCGATCGTCGTCGATCCGGGCGTCGAACCACCTGAGCCCCCCGAGCCTTCGGCAAGCGGATCGCCTCCGTCGGTGCTCTGGCTCGCAGGTCCCGCCGGCCCCGGGTCAACGACCGACCCCTTGGTAGCCGACCCCTTGGTAGCCGACCCCGTATCGCCCGATGAGCCGGACGCTGCCGGGGACGAACCGATCCCCGTGGCATTTGCCGCGGTGAAGCCACGAGGACGGGGACCGTCCCCTCCCTCGTGGATGATGCCCGAAGTGCTCAACGACCCGACTGACGCCCCCACCGTGTGCGAGGGGCGAGTGCCAACGTGGATCGCACCGAGGGCACCAGCGCCCAGCACCATCGTCGCGGCGACCGCCACGCGTCCCGCCCCCACTGCCACTTGGGTCATCCCGCCGACACCGTTGGCGAATGGCAACGAGCCGAGCCAGCTCAATGGTCCGCCTGCCACGCGCAACCGGCCCACCGACACCTGCAGAAAGGCGCGGACCACCTGGGGATCGAAGTGGCTTCCCGCACAGGTCGCTAACTCGGCTCGGGCCGCTGCGGGGCTCTTGGGTTTGTTGTAGGAACGGACCGCCGTCATGGCGTCGTAGGAGTCGGCGACGGCCACGATGCGCCCGCCGAAGGAGATCTGCGAGCCGCGCAGCGCGAACGGGTAGCCGGTACCGTCGAACTTCTCGTGATGCTCGGCGATGGTGTTCGCCCACTCGCCGAGCCACCCGGCCAAGCGGCTCGTGAGCCGGGCCCCCTCCAAGGGGTGGTTCTTCAGCTGCGCCCACTCCGCCTCGTCGAGCTTCTCCGCCTTGTTCAGGACGTGGGGGTGCACGGTGAGCTTGCCCACGTCGTGGAGGAGCGCCGACCACCGCAGTCGGTCGCGGTGGGCCGTGGGCAGGTCCAACTCGATCGCGATCAGGTCAGTGAGCACCCGTACCCGCTCGGAGTGCCCGCGCGTGAGGCGATCGTGGGCGCTGAGGGACGCGGCGAGCGCCAGGATCTGCTCGGCGGCGAGCGCCAAGTCGTCGTCGCCGCCACGGTTAGTGGCCTCCTCGATCCGACGGGCGAGGTCACGGGTAGACCCGGCCTTGCGGGCCACGGTCAGCCGCTTTGGTGCACGGTCGGGAAAGACCATCGTCATCTTCAAGAGGACCGCCAGAGGCAACAACCGTCGGCTCAGTTGGTCGGCGACTACGAACACCGGAATCGGCACGATGAGCACATCGATCCACCAGAGCGCCTCCCACGCCCCGCCAGGGGCCTTAGGTAGGGCATGGGCCACGGCGACGGTGGCCAGGACCGACACGGCAACCGGCGCGAGAAAGGCCAACACGCTCACCGCGGCCGACAGAAACGGTGCCGCCCGCCATTGGGTACTCGAGGACCGCTCTTCCCGCCGCACAGGGGCACCTTTGGACAAGTCGCCGAAGAAGGACCGTCACGAAGCTACGTGGGCGGGGGTTCGCCTACGTTGCCGCGAGGTTGCAGGCTGGGTGAGGTCAGGCTTTGGCCAGCGGGCTCACGTCCGGGTCAGCACCTCAGCCCCGCCGTCGGTCACCACGAGGGTGTGCTCGAACTGTGCGCTGCGTCGGCCATCGGCGGTCACGGCGGTCCAGCCGTCGTCCCAGCTCACGTGCCGCCACGTACCCATGGTGAGCATCGGCTCGATGGTGAGCGTCATCCCTGGCTCGAGGAGCGTGGTGGCCGCCACGTCGTAGTAATGGGGCACAAGCAACCCGTTGTGGAACACCTCGCCGATGCCATGTCCCACGAAGGCGCGCACGACGCCGTAGCCGTTGTCGTGGGCGAGCCGCTCGATGGCGCGACCAATGGCACTCACCGGCCGGCCGGCGGCGACCGCCGCGATGCCGAGCTTGAGCGATTGGGCCGTCACGTCGATCAGCCGTCTCGAGTCGTGGTCGATTCGCCCGACCGCAAACGTGGCATTGGTGTCGCCGTGCACGCCCTCGAGATAGAGGGTGACGTCGATGTTCACGATGTCGCCTTCGCGTAGGGGACGAGAGTCGGGGATGCCGTGGCAGATGACTTCGTTGACCGAGGTGCACACGGACTTGGGAAACCCGTGATAGTTGAGGGGGCTCGGGTAGGCCCCCCGAGTGATGCACTCTTCGTGGCAGATGGCGTCGAGGGCGTCCGTCGTCACACCGGGCGCCACGGCGGCGCCAACCGTCGCAAGGACCTCGGCCGCGGCCCGCCCGGCGCGACGCATCGCTTGGATTTGCTGGGGCGTCTTGACCAACGGCTCGGTCACGCGTTCGGGGCGGCCGGTTGGCGCGTAGTCGGGGCACGAAATGTGGTCCGGCACAAGCCGACGCGGACTACGCTCACCCGGCTGCACCCGGTCCTGTCCGGCGCGGTGGCAGCGTTTGAACTTCCGACCGCTTCCGCACCAACACGGGTCGTTGGCCCTTATCTCGCGTCTCTCGCTCATCGGGGCAAACGGGTGTCGATCCAGGCGGCGACCTGGGGTCTGAGCCAGAGTTTCGGGCGACCCTGTCCCAGCTCCAGCACTGGCCGGGGCATGTCCGCGTACCGACGTTGGTAGGTGCTCACACTGTTGGCGTGGCTCAACCCGAGCATGGCGGCCAGCTCGCGCGCATCGACCAGATCCTCGGTCCGGACCACGGGTGTCACTGGTGGAAGGCTAACCCTCTCGACACGACCGAGCGGACCGACGTCGCCCGAGCTGAACGGTCCGCAAGCGCACACTACGGCCGGGCCGATCGCACACTGGACCCGACGCCGATCGCCTGCGCCACCGCATCGTTGACGCCCTGCATCAAGGGACGGTGTTCGAGCGGGCCACCGATCGAGTTTGTCGACTGCGAGGACGGCCGCTGGTGCTATCCCGACGCGGACGACGGGGGCGTGGTGGTCACGGTGACGGTCGTGGGGACCAGCTCGACCCAGGTTCGCCCCGGCGCCAGTGCGATCGGCGCGCCGTCGCTCGCCGTGAACTGAGTGGCCGATGCGAGCGACCCACGCTGCCAGGTGCCCGCGATCTCCTCGCCGTCGCGGAACACCTCGGCTTGGCCGCTCACCCCGCCGTAAAGGGCAGCCTGCACCTCCAGGCCCCCCTCACTGTTTTCCAACCACGGTCCGTAGGTCACATGCACGAACTGCACGACGACATTGGTGGCGCTCTGTTGGCCGCCTCCGCTCATCTCGTCGGGCGAGCTGCCATAGGAGCGCAGGTAGTCCTTCTGACCGGCGCTGTAATTCCAGACCACTTGGGCCTCAGCAGAGAACGGGATGCTCATCGACGCCACCGGAGTGCCCGCCGGCGGCACCGCGGAGAACGAGAAGACCGGTGCCGGTGGCGTGGTGTCGCTCGGACGAAGCCCCCACAACGCCGAGGTGGAGGCGTACGTGTCATAGGGAGCGACACGACCGGGCACGTTCTGGATGACCGAGCCGTAGGTGCCGAGGTCGAGGTTGATCAGCGGCGACGCATTGATATTGGCCAGCACCGGCGCGATGCCCCCCACGTGCACCAGCAACGGCTGACCGAATTCCCCCAGAATCCCGATGTCGATGTTCCGTGCGGAGCGGATCGGCCCCACGAGCGCCGCCTGCTCGCACTGGAAGACCGCCACGTACCGGGTGATGCCACCTTCCACCGGCTCTTCGAAAACGATGTCAGCGTCCGCCAAGCCTGATTGGGGTCGCGCCGCCGAGTAATTGTCGACCTTCACGGCGAGGGCGGGGCGCTGGGGAACGGCACCTCCGCCAGGAACGAGCGTCCCGGTGAGCGGGCACAGGGCCGCGGGAGCAGCGGTTGTCGACGTCGAGGTGGACACGACTGGGGCCGCGGCTTGCTTCTGGACCGTTCCAGACGTACAGCCGGCAAGGAGGAGGGTTCCCACGACCGACGCCAGTGCGACGACGCTGTCCGCGGGGCCTGTTGGTACGCGTCATCGCGTGCAGTGGGTCATTGGTGGTGACGTGTCATCGCCTTCAGCCCCCGAACCATCTGGGGGTGGTTCGACCGATGGCGGTCGGCAGCATGGCCGACCCTCGGGGAGCCGCTACGGTCACCGTCGAATCTTGCCCGGGGCGCCCCACCGGTGGCCCCGCAGGTGACCGCGCCCAGTTGCCCGCTGGCGGTGTCGGGCGTCAGGTGCCCGCACTGCCCCGGTGATCCGGTTGCAGTTCGAGCACCATGCCGCCGGGGCGACCTCGTCAGGCGGGTGCACGGGCGTCCCGCATCCTGAACACCACCACACGGCTGGAGACTGCTCGTGAACGTCCGACACTGCGCCATCTCCCAGTCACGTAGAAATCCCAGTCACGTAGAAAGGTGCGGTCAGTATCGCACCGCGCCCGACCCGATGGACGCATACCCACGGCCCGCCGCCAGGACAGGTCTGTGGTCACCAACCTCCGTGGGCCCCCTTGACAGCGATATTCGGTAGGCCTAACTTTGAGAAAGAGGCAGCACGGAGGGACGTCAGTGCCGAAACCAGGGGAGGGTGCGGGGCTTCGTCGAGTCGACTGGGTCAGGCTCCTAGTCGACGATGACGGGGTCCGAGCCGAAGCGATCGGCGTGGGTTTCCGCATTCCAGTGGTCTGGCCGATCCCACTCTCGGTCGCTCGCAAGCTCATCGAATCGGGCATCCCCCACGTGACCCGGACTCTGGCGCACGCCACCCCCGGCCACTGAGGAGCGGTCCGGGTGGATCGTCCGCTGGCGTAGCCGATGCCGCTCGTTGCTCGACAGGACACAACGATCTACTACGAAGAGCATGGACATGGGTTCCCCCTGCTCCTGATCGCACCCGGGGGGATGCACTCCACCATCGAGATGTGGGAGCGCGCGACCCTCAACCCCTTGGCCGCCTATCGCGGCGAATTCCGGCTCATCGCCATGGACCAGCGCAACGCCGGCCGGTCCACCGGCCCGCTCGACGTGCCCGATCCGTGGGGGGCGTTGGCAGACGATCAGTTGGCCGTACTCGACCATCTCGGCATTGACCAGTTCCACGTCATGGGGTGCTGCATCGGCGGTTCCTACATCCTCAAGTTGATCGAGCGAGCTCCCACTCGGGTCGTGGCCGCAGTGCTCGAACAACCGATCGGCGTGACGCAGGACAACGCACAGCTCTT
The DNA here is from genome assembly GCA_963794215.1 of uncultured Acidimicrobiaceae bacterium. Classification (GTDB taxonomy): domain Bacteria; phylum Actinomycetota; class Acidimicrobiia; order Acidimicrobiales; family RAAP-2; genus DATKRB01. Next base: position 389,743 of record CAWCCQ010000003.1, read on the forward strand.
CGAGTCCATGTGGCGCGCGTGGGCCGGGCGCGTGCAGGACGATCGGCCCGAGATCGATCGCCAGGCGCTCGAACGGTTCGGCACCCAGATGTGGGACGGTGACTTCGTGGTCAGCGTCTCGAGAGACTTCGTGAGGAACTGTGCGACGCCGATGCTAGTGCTGCCCGGAGTCGACGAGTTCCACCCCACGGCTACCGGACGCGAAATCGCCGCCCTGGCCCCGCACGGCGAGTTGCTCGAGCCCTGGCGCGACACCCCCGACCAGGTGAACAACGCAGTGACGACCGTCCGGCGGTTCCTCCAACACCACACCCCCCCCACCTAGCGCCGCACGAGAGTTGACTCTCGACTGCTTGCCTCACCCCGAGTGGCCAGGGCAGGATTGGGTGTTTGCCCGGTGGGGTCGGTGCCGAGTGAGATCGCGGCGGAGTCGCACCGTTATAAGAGGGTCACCCGGTGGACGAAGGTGACGACCCAGGCGATGGCCACGAGAACGGCCACGATACGCAGCCGACGATTGGAGCCGACAAGCACGATTGCCGACAGCACGTAGAGATCCTCGAAGCCGCGGAAGTCGGCGTGCCCCTCCCAGATTCCCTTGGTGAGGCACACCACGACCGTGCTGGAGAACGTCCACGCCAGCTTCTCACGCAACGGCACTTCGGATTCGCGAAGTGACAAGCCGGCGAGACACGCGAGGACGCCGAGGACGACGAGCTCGCCCAGCCAGATCAGCGCGTGGGAAGACGGCACGATGCGGACGTAGTGCCAAAGGGCGCCCGCCATGGCGACGAACGGGACTGCGAGATTGTCCCCGGCATCGGCACGCAACGGCCACCGTCCGGTGACCGTCCAGCCGATTATCTGCCAGGCCGCGTACACGACCAGGGGGAAGAGCCACGCGGCATCCTGAAGCCCGGGTCGCCGCTTCTTGCCCACGAGGTCGAACCCGGCGGCGAGGGCGACCGCGGCCACCACGGCCAACGCGGTCTCGCGGCTCAAGACGGCGGCGGCGAACATCACTCCGCCGGCGAGCGGCCGCGATCGACGGAGCGCGACAAGCCCGGCCACCACGAAGCAGGCCTCGCAGATCTCGGTGAGATCGCGTCCGAGACTGAACAGGAAGCCGAAGTACCCGACGATCAACAGCCCCCATGCCGCCCGCCGTCCCGAATCGCGGGCGATGATTCCGCTCAACCAGCCCAGAACGCCCAGCCCGCCCACATTGACCCCGACCAGAGCGTCGGGGACCAGACGAGGTTGGCCGGCCGCAGCAAGCCAGGCCAAGGCCGAGTACATGATGCGTTGAACCCGCGCAACGGTGTCGAGGGTGATGCCGTAGGCCCGTCGGTGCAGATCGGCCGGATCGAGGGCCAGGCGGTAATAGAACTGCCCGTCGTAGCCACTACCCCGCACGACGGTCACGCCGCGGGGGACCTGGGCGCGATCAGCGAAGTCCGAGCCGACGTCGATGAACCGCGAGATGTCGCCATGGCCCACGAAGTCCAGGCGCAGCAGCACAAAGGTGACCGCTGCGACCACGGTGAACCCGGCGACGGCGACCGGCGAGTCGAGGAGCACCGCGGTGCGGAACAACCATTGCGGGGCCGCCTCACCTCTCGTGACCATGCCGGTCAGTAGTAGTCCTGCCAGTTGGCAACGGAGGGCTCGAGAATCCCTGCCGGACCGGCCCCGAAGAGTCGAAGGACGTTCGCGGTCATCTGGTCGAGGGCCGTGGCCGGACACGACGCGGACGAGGGCGAGCACGGCGCCATTGCGGGTATCCACCCGTTGGTGCCCGTCGAGAACACGCCGCCGTCGCTCGACGAGGTGTAGTACGTCGTGTCGGCGTACCCGCGGGTTCCGGTGGTCGGCGTCGCAGGAGAGTGGGCCAGGATCTCAACGTTGGCCGGATTGGCGGCCGAGGGAACGTACCCGTTGAAGTCGGCCCGGATGACGCCGTCCAACTCTGACCCCTCACTCAGGTGCGTCCCTTCGTAGAGCCAGGACGACGGATCCGTCACCACCAGCGGGACGTCGATCCCATAGCCCAGGTACGAGGAGCCGACGAGCTCGCTCGGCGGCCAGTTGGCCGGGGGCTGAATCCACTGATTCTGGCTGACCTGGGCGGGGTCCGAGGCGTAGAGCGGGTCGTCGGGCGGGTCACGGTAGTTCACCATCTCGCGGTTGGGTCCGAGGGGGGAGGGCTGGAGCCGGACCTTGCGAAGCACCGGACTGGCTCCAAAGAAGACCAGGTTCACCCCCCGGGCTAGTGCGTCGATGGCCGCGTTGCGCATCTCGAGGGACCACTGCTCGTCGTGACCCAAGCTGAGGAAGACCTTGTGGTTGGTCACGACGCCCGGGTGTAGCCCGGTGACGATGTCCGTGTCGTAGGTCACGTCCAGGCCGTGCTGCTCGACGAAACGGACCAAGGGGTACTCCTCGCCGAGGAAGTCGGCAGCACCGTCGTCGACTGCGTAGGGACGGTCGAAGGAGACGATCCGAGACCGGTCGTTGAACGTGGGCGTCGTCCCCGGCGGCCCACCCCCATAGAGGTCGTACCCGCCGTAGGTGTTCCATGCCTGCCACGTCAGCACCGAGTTCTGGACGAGATAGGTCGCATGGCTCGAGGGATCCCAGACGGTCAGCGGGACGTAACTCTGCTGGCCGCCGCTGCCCACCAGCTTCAGGAGGTAGTCACCTTGTACCCAGTCCGAAGAAACGGTGAACTGCATGGACGGCGTCCACGAGCACTCGACCATGTTGATCCCCGGGGTCACTGGGCAGGGAGGCTGGAGCGCGCCAGTAGCAGTCGACGAGCGCCAGACGAGGCGCGCGCCCGACCCGCCGTAGTAGCCCATCCGAAAGGCTGAAACCCGAAAGGTCGCGGCGTCGGTGGAGACGAACAAGGTCACGTGCTGACCAGGCGTCGCCTGGACGGCCGACGCGTAGCCGTCGATCGTGCCCGCGCCTGGTGGTTCGGTGATCTGCCAGCCGGTGGTTCCTGGCCGCTTGTTCTCCGCAACCACCCAACGAGCTTCCACGCCGTCGGGACCCTCGAAGGTGGCCGCACGGTCGAGGTGCTCCGAACCCGAGTGGGGGAGCCTCCTGGCAGGAGACCGGCCGGCCGACGGGAGTGCTCCCTCGGCAAGCACCCCCACGAGGACGAGCACGGTCACGGCGCCGACGCGCCACGCCTGGTGGGCGACCCATTGGCGGCGGTGCCGGCGGGTCACGGCAGGCTGCACCGGGACGGCCACAGGGCATGATCATGACACCGGCCGGGCGGCGGCTGGCGTCGCCCCATCACGTGCAGGCGCGGGCGCTTGGGACAGGCGTGACGCCCCGGGGGATCGGTCCATCCCCGTTGTGTGCCGCGCCGGCATGACGTACGATTCCTAATCCGCATACGGATTAACCACGAGGGGGGTCGATGGCACGATTGACCAAGTCAATCCCGGTCTTCGACTGCGATGCGCACATCAACGACCCCGAGCAAATCTGGGGCTACGTGCCCGAGTCCAAGAAGGAGCTGGTCCGCAACACCTACTGGCGGGATGACAACGAAGCCTGGTTGAACGGCGACACTCCGGTAATGGGCGGCGGCAACGGTCACTTCGCCCCCTCCTACAACCCGATCTGTATCGCTGGGCCCCAGATGAACAAGAAGATCATGCGCAAGTTGCGCTCGATGGTGCCGCTCACCGACGAGCAACGGGCCTACGTGCACCACGATGGGGCCATCGATCCCCACGCCCGGATCACCGAGATGGATCTGATGGGCATCGACCAGGTGCTGGTCATCCCCACCATGGTGATTATGCACTTGCCCTTCGCCACCGACGCCGAAGGCGTCGACGTCTTCTGCCAGGCCTACAACGACTTTCTGGTCGACTGGTGCGGCGAGGTGCCCGATCGGCTCTACGGGGCGGCCCTGCTGCCCGTGCAGGACCCGGTGCGCACGGCCAAGGAGATCCACCGGGCCAAGGCGCTCGGGCACCCGGTCGGCCTCATCCGGCCCATCGACGCCCAGGCCAAGTACCCCAACGAGGTCCGCCAGGCCATGATGGCGGGCGGCGGGGACTACGACGAGGTCTTCCGGGCCTTCGAGGAGACCGGCATGGTGCTCGGGATGCACACCTTCCCAGCGCCGTCCATGCCGCACCCGCTCGGTGCGGGGTACCTGACGTCGCCCGGCGAGCTGTTCACCCGTGCGGGGACCGATAGCCAGACCTTCTCGTTCATCCACGAGATGCAGGTATGGCTGTCCCAGGTCCTGCTGAGCGGCTTCCTCGACCGCTATGACCGGCTGCACATGGCCGTGTTCGAATCCAATGCCGAGTGGCTGCCCTACACCCTCGAGACCTGTGACCGCCTCTACAAGCTCTATGCCTCGAAGCGAGACGTGGCGGGTGACCGCCTTCCGTCCCAAGCCTTCGCCGAGCAATGCGTGATCTCCTTCGAGTCCGACGAGGTGGGCGTCTTCGAGCAGTGGGGCGACTTCGAGAACGTGGGCATCTGGGCCTCGGACGCCTATCACCACGACGGAGCCGACGTCTGGAGCGCGATGCGCAACATGACCGAGGCTGGCGTGCCCGAGGCCGTACAAGCCAAGCTCCTCGGGGCCAACGCGTGCCGCTGGTACGGCATCGAGCCCAAGATGTTCGTCACCGATGAAGCCGGTCCCATCGAGCGACCCGACTGGTTCCCCGGTGGTCCTGAGCTCGCCGAGTGGGCTGACATCGTCGCTCATCCCCGCGAGAACGCCGACCAATTGGCGGCCATGGGACTCGACCCCGTCGGTGGACGATCGATCGTTGGGGCGTCGACCCGCGCAACGGGGTCGTACTGATGGCCGAGGTGGCCGAGGTGATCGACTCGGACAGTCACGTCTACGAGCCGGCGGCGGTGTGGGACGATTTCGTCCCCTCCGAGCAGCGCGCGACGGCGACCAGGGCATTCCACCACGTCATCGACGACGACGGCAACGAGACCATCGTGCTCAACGGGCAACCAGGCACGTCCCTGCACCGGGCCAAGTTGGTTCGCCAGGCGATCTGGCGCCCGGGAATGACCCTTGAGGACATCGGCGGCCTCGATCCCCATGCGTTCCACCGGCTCAACCCGGGCGCATCGGAGGCGGCGGCGCGCCTCGAGGACATGGACGCCATGGGCGTCGACCAGGCCATCGTGTACCCGACTCTCTTCAACGAGTACCTGCCGCAGGTCCGCGACCGCGAGGCCGCGGCCATCCTCGCCCGTGCCTACAACGATTGGGTCTGGGAGCTCGCGGCGCGAGGAGCGGGACGCTTGCACCCGGTCGCCATACTGCCCCTGCAGACCGACGACCTCGCGCGTGCGGAGCTCGAACGAGTGGCGGCAAAGGGGTTCACGGCCGTGCTTTTCCGTCCCGCGTTCTACGACGTGGACGCTGCTGCGGAGTCCTTCGGCCGGCAGTTGACCGCGGCGAGGGCCGTGCAGGGAACGAGAATCCGAACCGGTCGCCATGGCGTTCGTCGAGGATCGGCCCTTCCGGGCCCTGTGGCAGCGGGTGGACGAGCTCGGCCTCGTCGCGTGCGTGCATCCGTCGCTGGGGATCACCGGCAACGACTTGGTGTCGAGCGGCGGCTTCGCCGACCGGGTGTCCCAACGACTCGCCGGTATCCGCCACACGATCGCCGAGCCCATCGCGTACATGCAAGACGCCGATCTGTTCGTGACCGCAGCACTGTTCCACGGACTCTTGGAAGACCTGCCCTACCTGCGCATCGCAATTGCCCACAGCGGTGCAACATGGGTTCCCCTGGCCCTCGAGAAGAGCGAAACCTACCTCTGGCTGGGAGGCATGGGGTCGGTGCCAGTCTGCCTCGAGCCCGAAGAGGTCTGGGATCGGCATCCGATCGCCGTTTCCTTCGACAGCTGGGAGAAGCCGGTGGCCCGCAGGCCGGGCACCCTTGGCCGCAAGGCCGCCTGGGGTTCGCGTTACCCCCAGCACGATGCCGCTGGTCCCGCTGACGCGCGATGGATGCTCGAAGACCACGGCGTCGAGGCGTCGTCCATCGACGAGTTGTTGGGCGGCCATTGCGCAGAGCTCTTCGGGTTGGCGGTGGGAGCCACGATCTGAACGCGCCAAACGCCGATGCCCGTGACGTGCGGCTGCCGCGGCTCACCCCATTTCGCTGGCCAATCAAGCCCAACTCCACAGCCCGCCGACGACAGGCCGTCCGCGACGGTCTTGCGGGCAGGCCCGATGGCTCAAGAACAACCCGATAGCCCAAGAACAAGGAGCAGTGAGATGAGTGATGTCGCGGCGTTCCGGTACGACGGCAAGCGATCCTTGGTGGTCGGCGGTGCCACTGGCATGGGGGCGGCCGCGGCAAAGACCGTGGCGGCACTGGGAGGCGACGTCATCGTGATGGACTACGCCCCGGTGCAGTTCGAGGTCGCTCAGTTCGTCCAGGTGGACCTGCGTGACCGGGAAGCAGTCGACGAGGCACTCGGAAAGGTGGACGCGCCTGTCCACGCCGTCTTCTCCGCTGCCGGGGTAGCTGACGGCACTCCTGGCATCATGAAGATCAACTTCATCTCGCACCGCCACATCATCGAGCAACTCTTGGCCCACGGACGCGCTCCCCACCGGTTCCGCGGTCTGCATGATCTCCTCGGTGGCCGGACTCGGTTGGGAGAACCGCATCCCTTTGCTGATGGAGTTTCTCGACACTCCAGACTTCGACTCCGCCGACGCGTGGGTCCAGTCTCACCCGGGGACCGACGGCTACGGGTTCTCCAAGCAGGCCATGAACTGCTACGTGGCGAGTCAGAGCTACCCATTGTTGGCCCGCGGAATTCGGATCAACGCGATCTGTCCCGGACCGACGGACACCCCGTTGGCTCGTGCGAACGCCGATACCTGGTTGACCTTCGCGCAGGACTACCGCGATGCCACCAACAGCCCGCATCTGACCCCGGACCAAATGGGCGACACCATGGTCTTTCTCAACAGCCCGGCGGCAAGCGGCATCAGCGGGGTGAACCTCCTGGTGGACTCCGGACACGTCATGTCCTCGCTCACCGGTGCTTGGGAGGCCGGGGCACCCATGGTCAAGGCCATGATGAGCCGTTCCTGACGGCCCGTATCCGAATCTGGAACTGAACGCACCGACGACGAAAGGAATTCCGATGGGCGCACGTTGGCAATTCGATCTCTACATCGATGGCAAGTGGGAGAAGGGCGAGGCCGGAGGCAAGCCGATCGAGGTGATCAACCCAGCGAACGAGGAGGTCATTGGGGTCGTGCCCGAGGCGACGCCCAAGGACGCCGCACGCGCGATCGACGCCGCTCGACGGGCCTTCGACGAAGGTCCCTGGCCGTGGATGAAACCGGCCGAGCGCGCCGCGGTGCTGCGTCGCATGGCCGAGGAGCTTCGATCGCGTGGGGCGGAGCTTCACGACCTCATCGTGGCTGAAACCGGCTCCGTCGGGTTCATGACCGACTTCGTGCAAGGCGCCGGATCCATCGGTATGTTCGATTCCAACGCGGCGATCGCCGAACACACCTTCAATTGGGTGGAGCCCACCGCGCCGACCGGCGGACCGATGGGCATGGGCGGCTCCGCCATCATTCGCGAGCCGGTCGGTGTGGTGGGTGCCATCACGCCCTTCAACTTCCCGTTCATGTTGAACGTGGTCAAGACCGCCCCGGCGCTTGCCGCCGGTTGCACGGTGGTCCTCAAGCCACATCCGTGGACACCGCTCGATGCGTTCCTGATCGCCCAAGCCGCCGATGCTGCGGGGCTGCCCCCGGGCGTGTTCAACGTCGTGACGGGGCACGCCGAGGTGGGCGAGGAGCTGACCAATAACCCGCTGATCGACATGGTCACCATGACCGGCTCGACGGCGACCGGAAAGCGCATCATGGCCGCGGGAGCGGCCACCATGAAGCGGCTCCACCTCGAACTCGGCGGCAAGTCGGCGCAGGTGGTCCTCGACGACGTGAGCGAGGACTATGCACGGTCGATCGGGTTCGGGGCGGTGCTGACCCACTGCGGCCAGGGTTGCGTGCTCCAGACTCGACTGTTGCTACCCTCGCACCTCCTCGACGCCTACAAAGAAGGGGTCCAGGCGGCGCTGGCCCACGTGAAGATCGGCGACCCGGTCGATCCTGACACGACGCTCGGCCCGTTGATCCGTGAGCAGCAACGTCAGCGCGTCGAGGGTCTTGTGCGATCAGGTGTCGAGGAAGGCGCCGAGGTGCTCTGCGGAGCCAAGCGGCCGGCCGGGTTCGACAAGGGCTTCTTCTACGAGCCCACCGTCATGATCGGCACCAACGACATGCGCATCGCCCAGGAGGAGATCTTCGGCCCGGTACTGACCGTGATCCCTTACTCGGGAAACGACAAGGATGCGGTCCGCTTGGCGAACGCCTCCGCTTACGGTCTGGGCGGCGGAGTGGTGGCAGCAAGCACGGCCCGGGCGTTCAACGTCGCTCGTCAGGTCCGGGCGGGGAGCATGAGCGCCCTAGGGAGTCGGGAATGTGCCGCTCGTGGACCTCGGTCCCGGATCCGGACAGGGTCCAGGTTGGGGCGAGACGATGGCAGGCATCGGACAGAAGGGTGCCTTCGGAGGATACAAGCAGTCGGGCATTGGACGGGAGTGGGGCACGCTCGGGTTCGAGGCCTTCACCGAGGTGAAGTCGCTCAGCTGGAGTTGAGCACCTCGGTTGAGGGCCACTGATTGAGGGCACTGATTGAGGGCCACTGTTTCCTCGCGCCCAGACCGATGGGGCAGGTCAGGCGAACCCTGGAAAATAGGTGGCGAACTTGTTAACCTACCGGTTGCGGTTCCCCTTGCTGAGGGGGCACTCCGGGCAAGATCGGGAGTGGGGGCGCTGCAAACACCGAACCAGCGTTGCTTCGGTGTTTGCCCACAGCGAGTGGAGGGCCCGTTCCGTCTGCTGCGGGACAGCCCGGCGGTTGCTCTCCGCTACCTGCGCTGCCGCCCCAGGGAGCGGGGTCCGCCCGCCGAGACGCCTGGGTCGCCCTTAGGGCAGCAGTGCCGCCACCAACCCGAGGAGCGGCGCCGTCGTCGTCGTGGTCGGCGCTGCCGTCGTCGTCGTGGTCGGCGCCTTGGTGGTCGTCGTCGTGGTCGGCGCCTTGGTGGTCGTCGTCGTGGTCGGCGCCTTGGTGGTCGTCGTCGTGGTCGGCGCCGCCGTCGTGGTGGTCGTGGTCGGCGCCTTGGTGGTCGTCGTCGTGGTCGGCGCCGCCGTCGTGGTGGTCGTTGGGGCGACCGTCGTCGTGGTGGCCTGCGGACTGGTCGTGGCGGCGACCGGGGTCGCGCCGATCACCGTCGTCGGGGACAAGATCGACGAGGGAACGGACCCCGGCTTCGGATCCGACAGGCGTGACGCCAGACTGGCGATGGTCACCGAGTGCGCGGGCACCGTGGAACCTACCGTCGAGGGAAGGGTGGTCGTCGTCGGGACACCATCGGCGGCGGTCGAGGAGTGAGAGGCAGTCGGCACCGAGGGCGTCTTTTGGACAGCGAACTGCGAGGACCCGGTGCCCTGGGTGTGGTGTCCTACCGTGTTGAGCGTGACGCCCAGCGCGGCCAATGCCCCGACGGCGAGCACCATCCAACGCCACTGCGTACGGCGGGCAGCTGGCTCCTCGACCGGACCGTCGTCCGAACAGAAGTACCACCGCCCGTCGTCGCCCCGATACTGCCAGCGGCCCCGCTTGTCCTGCCTCCTCGCCGCGGACCCCATAGCGCTTGGCACGCTACAGCGGGCCACTCGACGATTGCTGCGGATCTCCTGCGGATTGGCCAGAGGACGAGACGGGTGCAGGGACTTCGACACCGACACGGGCAAAATGCGTGACGTCCCTCATACAACGGGTCACGCAACGATAGGAACCTCGCGCCACTGCGCTGGTGGCGCAGTCTCCACCCGATCCAGAACGGGTCGCGTCCTATGATCCGCCGATGACCGACGGACCGGCTCTGGCTGCGACACCTTTCATCGACCACGAGATCGCCGCCAATCTGACGGCGATGCCGAAGGTCGACGGTCTGAGCGACGAGGTACTGCCGGCCTTTCGGCGGCGCCAGATGACCGCGGCGGACGTCAGGCTCTCCGACGGAGTCGAGCGGGTGGACCACCGAGTGCCGGGGCCGAGCGGCGACGCCGACCTCGTGGTGAGGGTGCATCGCCCGAAGGGACTGGGGGGACCGCTCCCGTGTGTCTACGCGATCCACGGCGGGGGGTACGTCCTCGGGAGCTACCAGATGGAAGATGCCCGGCTGGACCGCTGGTGCACTCGGTTCGAGTGCGTGGGCGTGGCCGTCGACTACCGCCTGGCACCCGAGACCCCCTACCCAGGACCTCTGGAGGACTGTTACGCCGGCCTCGGCTGGGTGCACACGCACCACAAGGAGCTCGGCGTCGACCTCGAGCGGACCGGCATCGCCGGAGCCAGCGCCGGTGGCGGCCTCGCCGCGGCGCTGGCCCTGCTCGCAAGGGACCGGGCCGAGTTACCCATCGCCTTCCAGTTGCTCATGTACCCGATGCTCGACGACCGCCAACTGACGGCATCGAGCGGCTGGAACGTCCCGGTGTGGAATCCAGCGGCCAACGCCTATGGCTGGCGGTCCTACCTCGGTGCGCGTTATGGCACCGACGATGTCCCCGCGACCGCCGCGCCGGCCCGCGCCACCGACCTGCGCGACCTGCCTCCCGCCCTGCTCTGCGTCGGTACGGCAGACGGGTTCTGCGACGAGGACATCACCTACGCGCAACGGCTCAATCAGGCCGGCGTCCCTACCGAGCTCCACGTCTACCCAGGTGCCCCCCACGGGTTCGACATGCTGCCCGGATCCACCCTCGCCCGTCGGTGCCGGCGCGACGTGACTGAGTGGCTCAGCCGCGCAGCTCGCCGGCCGACCGCCGGAGCCAGGCTGAGGTTGCTGCCAGCCTGCCTCAGCCTGGCTGGGGCGACCAGCGCGCTGGGGCTAGACCATCGTCGACACGAGCACCTTGGATCCGACGAGCACGTCCTGCTCGCCGGTCCCCGAGTCGGGTGACCACTTCGAGGGCTGTCCGCACCAGTACCCGAAGTACCGCTCACCCGAAAGGCCATGCTTGGCGTAGAGGTCGTCGAGGTAGCCGTCGTGGTAGCCCACCGCGAGCTCGGGCATCTTGGCGCTGACCACAGCATGGGAGCCGAAGTCATGCTTGAAGGACAGCGGGGAGCTCCTCGTCGCCATCAGCGCCCGGGCCTGGGGCGTGAGCAGGTAGTAGGTCGCGAAGCACTTCCCCTGGGGCCCGAGCACCCGAGCGATCTCTCCGAGGTAGTGGTCGAGCTCGTCGGGGAGCATGTGGGTGAACACCGACACGAGCACGACGACGTCGAACGAGCCGTCCTCGAAGGGGAACCTGTAGTCGACCGCGTCGATTGTCCCCTGGGGGTTGTACTCCTCGTTCCGCACGTCCGACAGGGTGAACCGCACGTTGTCATGGGGCCCGGCGATGTGCTCCCGACACCAGTCGATCCCGTCGGGCACGATGTCGAGCCCGTCGTAGGAACCCTCTGGCCCAAGGTAGCCCGCCAGAGCGGTAGCGAGGCGACCGAGCCCGCACCCCACGTCCAGCACCCGGGATGCTGGCGTCAGACCGGCGACCTCACTGAGCGCCGCGATGAGCCCGGCACCGTTCTTCTCTGCGTCGATCATGGCGCCCGAATAGTTGTGGGCCCGAGGCGAGGCCACCGCTGCCCCTTCGCCTCGCAACCGGTCCGCAGCGTCCACCGGGGCGAGATAGACGGTCCGCAGGAGCCACCGCACTCGCCTCGGCAACGCCGGCATGAGGGTGCTTGTAAACCACCGCTGACCAATAAGCCACACTCGGATACGCTCCGCTTTGTTGGCCAGATACAACAGGGTCGTCTTCATCCGCTTAAGCTTGGTAAGAAAAGCACTCATCCGCTTCCCACAATTCTCGTAGTGCGGCTAAGGGCTTTTTACCGAATAGTCATGAGGGACGAAGCGAAGCCAGCGATTGCCCGTTGCGTATCGGCGGGCTTTGGCTCGTGGTTTGCCCACGGTAGCCAAGCACAGAGGAGACCCGCAGGGCGCCGCGCTCACCTGCCGTCGGCTCGGGGTCGCGGCCGCCCTGACCCGTCTGTCGTTTGACAGCTGAAGGTTTGGCATCTAGTTTGTTCCCAAACCTCTTGTTGTCTTGTCAGAGCGGGACCCGCCCTCAGATCGGCGGGCACGCATCTGATCCCCGACAGTGGGCCCCTGGTGGAGGCCCCGATGGAGCACACCCCGATGCAGCGTACGACCCATTCGCAGGCCGGCCCCACGTCTGGCCGTATCGATCCCCACGTCAAACGCGTGGCCATCGTGATCGTGCTCGGCTCGATCATGTCGATCCTCGACACGACCATCGTGAATGTGGCGCTCGCCAGCCTCTCGAGGGATCTCCATACGCCGCTAAGCAACATCCAGTGGGTGATCACTGCCTACTTGCTCGCGCTGGCCGCGGTCATCCCCCTCTCGGCCTGGGCGATCCGTCGCTTCGGGGCGTTCACGGTCTACATGCAGGCACTCATCCTGTTCACCGCCGGCTCAGCGCTCTGCGGCCTGGCGTCTTCGTCTCCAGAGCTCATTGCGTTCCGTGCCCTCCAAGGCCTCGGGGGCGGGATGCTGGTCCCGACCGGAATGACGATCCTGGTGAAGGCGGCCGGCCCGGTGAACCTGCCCAAGGTGATGAGCGCCATCGGCGTGCCGATGGTACTGGCGCCGGTCTTCGGTCCGACCCTGGGCGGGTTCCTGCTCCAGAGCGTGAGCTGGCACGCCATCTTCTGGGTCAATGTGCCCATCGGGATCGTCACCGCCATCGTCGCAGCGCGCCTCTTGCCCCGTGACCGGGCGGAGCCGGCGACCGCCGGCAAGCTCGACTGGCAGGGACTCGTGCTGGCGGGAGCCGGAACGGTCGGGATCACCTACGGACTGTCCCAAAGCGCGACGGCCGGCACGTTCACCTCGGGCTCGGTCCTGGGCCCCATCGTGCTGGGCGTCGTGCTCCTCGTCGTCTTCGTCCTGCGGGCGCGCCGATACGGACAATCCCTTGCTCGACCTGTCGCTGTACTCGATCCGCGCCTACTCCTCGGCCACCGTCGTGATGTTCTGCCTGGGCGCCGCGTTGTTCGGCGCCATGATCCTGCTCCCGCTGTACTTCCAGGTGGCACGGGGTCAGGACGCCATCCATACGGGCCTCTTGCTGGTCCCCCAGGGCATTGGCGCCTCTCTCGGGATGAACCGGTCCGCCATGGCGACCCGCCGGCTCGGCGCCGGTCTCACCTCATTGCTCGGGGTGCTGGTCATGGTCGCTGCCACCATCCCGTTCCTGTTCATCGGTGCCGACACCCCTTACGTGCTGATCGGCACGGCGATGATCGTCCGAGGAGTGGGGGTGGGATTGGCCATGATGCCGGCGATGACCGCGGCCTTCGCCACCCTCAACGAGGAGCAAGTGAACGACGCCAGCCCCCAGCTCAATGTCATCCAACGCGTCGGTGGATCGCTTGGCACGGCGGTGATCGCGGTCGTTTTGCAGAAGAACCTGGCACAGGTCTCGACGACGCTCACTGGCCACGCCGCCGCCAACGCGGTAGCTGCGTGCTTCGCTCAGACCTACTGGTGGGTGATTGGACTGTCCATCGTCGCGCTCGTGCCTGCGGTTATCCTTTGGCGGGTCGAGCGCAGGGCTCGGGCAGAGGGGACCGTCATGGCCGAGGCGTCCGAGGAGTCGATGATCGAGGCCCTCGCATGACCGCCGTCGCGTCCTCCACGAGCCGCCAGACGACGCTCGAGGAGCTCCGCCTGGCAATGGGAGAGCTGTTCGGCGCCGAACGACGACTGCGCGGCCGCGAGCAGCGTGGACGCGAGCAGCATCAGTCGCGCGACCTGACCCATTCGCAGCTGCGCGCCCTCTACGTCCTCGGGAAGACCGACGAGGTGACCGCTGGCGAGCTGGCCAAGAGCGCTGACCTGAACCCGGCGAGCGTGACCGCGATGCTGGACCAGCTCGAAACGAACGGCATCGTTGAGCGTCGGCGCGCCGACCACGACCGGAGGGTGTGCCTGGTCTCGCTCACCGCCAGTGGGCGGGCCATCGTGGACGACCACCGGATGCAGTGGCAGACCCTGTGGGATCAGAGCCTGGTCGAGCTCGACGAACCGGAGCTGTCGGCAGCACTGCGGGTGCTGCGGGCGCTGACCGGGCTGCTCGACGGTCTGTGAGGGCGACGGCGGCCTCCGATCAGTCGAGCGAGACTTGGACCACGTCGTCGACCACCCGGGTCTCATAGGTCCGGACCGGTCCGGCCCATCCGTCTTGTGAGGCCAGGACGCATTCTCCCGTCGTGACATCGAAGGTGCTGCCGTGCTCGGGGCAACGGATGAGGCGCCCGCGCAGGAGCGAGAGCCCGCCGAGTGGGGTGCCCTGATGGGGACATTCGTTGGCGAAGGCGCAGAACGTCCCGTCCACATTGGCCAGGGCCACCGCCAGTCCCTCCACGTCGACCGTCGCCGTCTCACCGGGCGCGACCCAATCGGCAGGGGCTGCATCATAGAACTCGATCACGGCGCCGACCCTATGTCGCGCAAGGCGGGAAGTGTCGAACTTGGCTAGCCTTTTGCCAGGCGCAATCTTGGAGAGCTCGCGTCGAAGGGCTCGTCTGAAAAAGGGGGACACACATGAGCGATGCGTTCATCTACGTCAGGGAGCGGCGTCTGCCGTACGAGACGTTCGACGCGGACAACCACATGTACGAGAACCGCGACGCTCTGACCAAGTTCATCCCCAAGGCCTATGAGGGGATCATCAAGTACGTCGACATCAACGGCCGAACCAAAGTGGCCATCGGCGACATGATCAGCGATTACATTCCCAACCCCACCTTCAACAAGGTCGCCGTACCGGGGGGCTATGGGCTGGACGTCGCCAAGGGTGGCGACGGGTTGCATCGGTCGGCCGGCGACACCACCGGCATGGGCCGGCGGGTGGCCGCCATGCCCTCCCTCGACGCGTTCTTCGATCCCGAGCCTCGCTTTGCGCTGATGAAGGACATGGGCATCGACCGGACGTTGCTGTGGCCGACCCTCGCCAGCGTCGTCGAAGAGCGGCTGGCCGGCGACCCTGATGCCGCCTGCGCCGTGGTCCACGCCCTCAACGAGTGGATGCACGAGCACTGGACTTACAACTTCTCCGACGCCATCTACTCCACACCGATCATCAGCCTGGCCGTCCTCGACCGAGCGCTCGAGGAGCTCGAGTTCATTGCCGAGCGGGGGGCGAAGCTGTTCTTGATCCGCGTGGCCCCGGTCCCGACCTGGAAGGGTCGGCGCTCGTTCGCCCTGCCCGAGTTCGACCCGTTCTGGCAGCGGGTCCAGGAGCTCGGCTTAGTGGTGGGCATGCACAGCGGTGACCCCGGCTACACCCGTTACACCAACGAATGGGAGGGCACCGGCAACCGTGAGTTTCGGGCTTTCGTGAGCAACGGGTCCCCGGGCTTCATCGCGCTCTCCTCGGAGAAGAACCCCCTCATCGACGCCATGGCCTCGATCATCGGGCACGGGCTCGCCACCCGGTTCCCCCAGCTCAAGTTCATGCCGGTCGAGTACCAGAGCTCATGGATCCGGCCATTCGCAGCCAAGCTGCGCCGGGTCTATGAGGCGTCGCCCGTCCTGTTCGACGAGGAGCCATTCGAGGTCTTCAAGCGCAACGTGTGGTTCCACGCCTTCCACGAGCCCGACCCCAAGGGCCTCATCGATCTGGGGCTCCCCGCCGATCACGTCATGTTCGGCTCGGACTTCCCTCATCCCGAGGGCATGGAGGACCCGCTCGCCTACTCCGAGGTGGTCAAGGATCTGCCACAAGACGAGCAGGAGCTGATCATGGGCGGCTCCATCGCCAAGGCGCTCGGGGTTGGGAAGTACGCGGCCTGAACCAGCCCAGTGGGTCGAGCCCCCACACGGGCCCACCAGAACACCCAGCCCTAGAGCACCCCGGCCACGCCACGCGGTCGGGCAGGCATCTCGAAGCCCGGCGCGTCGACGTCACGGGTCGGCGCGGCTGGCGTTAGGTTTCCCGAATGGAACTTCGAACGCTAGGACGATCGGGCTTGCGCGTCAGTGCCCTGTGCTTGGGCACCATGACGTTTGGCAACGAGGCGGACGAGCCGACCAGTGCGACGCTGGTGGACTCGTTCTTGGACGTAGGCGGCAACTTCGTCGACACCGCGGACGTCTACCAGCGGGGAGTGGCCGAAGAGATCACCGGGCGCGCCCTGGGTGCCCGGCGTGACGGGGTCGTGCTCGCCACCAAGGGCCGGATGCCCATGGGAAAGGGACCCAACGATCGGGGAGCCAACCGCCGCCACCTGACCCGGGCTGTCGAGGCGTCCCTCCGGCGGCTCGGCACCGAATGGATCGACCTCTACCAGGTGCACTGGCCCGATCCTGCCGTGCCCATCGAAGAGACGCTCTCGACCCTCGACGACCTGGTCACCGCAGGAAAGATCCGCTACGGGGGTTTGAGCAACTTCGTGGGCTGGGAGCTTCAGCGCGGCATCGATGCCTGCGACCGCTACGGCTGGGCACCGATCGTCTCGCACCAGCCCCAGTACTCGCTCATCTCGCGCGAGATCGAGCTGGACACCCTCCCACTCTGCGCGGCGCACGACATCGCGGTGCTTCCCTGGAGCCCACTGGGCGGGGGCGTGCTGACCGGCAAGTACAAGGGCGCGGACTCGGTCCCCTCGGACACCCGGCTCGGCGCCTCCGAGGCCCAGGCCCGGCGCCGCCTGAACGAGCACAATCTCCGCGTCGCCGAAGGGGTCGCCAAAGTGGCGGCCGAGGTTGGCAAGTCGCCGGCACAGGTGGCCCTCAACTGGATCCTGCACCGCCCGGGGGTAACGTCACCGATCATCGGCGCCCGCAACCTTGCCCAGCTCGAAGACAACCTCGGGGCCGAGGGGTGGGCGCTGGACGCCAATCACGTCGAGGCACTGGACCGGTCCAGCCGTACCCCCTTGCCCTACCCCTATGACATGTACCGAATGATCAACGCGATGTAGCACCACACCCCAGACAGTGCTACCCCCAAGCGCCTTGACGCTCGGAGTCGTTGCGGCCGATAATGCAGCCATGTCTGACGCTGCGGAGCACGATCACGAGATCAAGATCAAAGGTGGCTCCTTCGAATTGAGCGACCTAGGGCATTTACTCCCTGGGATGGCCGAGATCATGCCACTGGTCGGGGAGAGAATTTGGAAGTGTTACTACGCAGGAAAGGCGCACAATAAGCCCTTGGCGCGCTTTCAGCTGGCGGAAGCCGTGAATTTGATGGAAAAGGGGATCATTCTTCGCCCCAAATACGTCGAAAACATGGAGAAATTCTTCGATGAAAACGTCTCGGCAGTTCGCCGGTGCATCGAAGACGAAGATTGGGATGGTTTCGAGACCGCTTTCGACAAAATGGTCGAAAGCGCGAATGCCAATCACGAATTTTACGACAAGGGCTTCTTGCGGTGGAAGGTCCCGGCCGAGCCGCCGCCTGACCTGGACATGACGCCCACCGAGTGAGACGCCGGCGGCACCGTCCGCCAGCGATCAGGTGTGGGTGTACTCAGGTCCTGAGCCACCCTCTGGCGGGGTGAGACGACCGCCTTTGGCCGAGATGGCACCACACTGGACGCAGTTGGACGGCGAGACGGTCACCTGCACCAGGCCGTCCTCGTCTGCCGGCCCGATCCCATAGACCTGGGCGGGGCACAGGTGGGTCCACATGGTGGCGAGCAGCGGTGGCACGTGTTGGTCGATGCGGATGTGATTGGGCTGGTCGTCTCGGGTGCGGTTGGCGGCGGCGAACACCGACGAGAGCTTGTCAAAGGTCATGGTGCCGTCGGGGGCCGGGTAACGCTCGGCCCGGCCGGTGGTGATCAGCGGCTGGGCGTCGTCGGGCTCGGGGCGCACCTTGCCCAGGCTGACCCGACCCCCGGTGAGCTCCATGATGCTGGCCAAGGCCCCGCCCACGAAGAAGCCACGGGCGAACACCCCCCGCATGTCGCGCGCACGATAGAGGTCGCTCCAGATGAAACTCCGGCGTACCGCGGCGTCGTACGCGCCCAGGGGGGGAGCGGCCCTTCTTCGGGCGCTGCGCTCTGGTCGAGCAACGCCGCGAAGGCCGTCTCGGCCGCCAGGCGTCCCGACTCGATGGCGTAGTGCACGCCTTTGAGCGTCGGAATGTTCACCATCCCGGCTCCGTCGCCACACAAGAGCAACCCCGGAGCATGCAGGGACTGGGGCAAGGCAGAGAAGCCGCCGGACGGGATGGTCTTGGCTCCCCACTCGAGGCGCTCCCCACCCTCGAGCACCGCGGCGATCTTGGGGTGGGTCTTGAGCTCTTGGAGCAGGTCGTGGACCGATAGCTCGGCGTCGCGGTAGTCGAGCCCGACCACCATGCCGATCGTCACCATGTCCTCGCCCATGGGGTAGAGGAACGACCCGCCGAACTCGCGGTACTTGGCGCGTGTTCGCAGCGGCCAGCCCATGGTGTGGATGATGTGGCGCAACGGCCGAGGCACCCGCCAGACCTCTTTGACCCCGAGCTCGAAGACCTGGGGCGTGTCGGGGCGGAGCCCGAAGTGGTCGAGCGCCACCCCGCTCAGGTGGCCCTGAGTGCCTTCGGCCAGGATCGTCACCTTGGCCACGATGTCATTGCCCGGCTCGAAGTTGGGCAGCTCCTCACCGTGCGCGCCGCGGCCCTTGTCGCCGCTGCGCACGCCGACGACCGCACCGTCGGCGACGAGCAACTGGCGCGCGTCGGTGCCCGAAAGGATCATCGCCCCACCTTTTTCGGCGTGGTCGCCCAGGAATCGACCGAGCTCGGAAAGCGAGAAGACGATGTTCCCGTGGTTGCGCATCGGGGGAGGGGGCGGGATGCGCAAGGCCGTCTTGCGCCCCAAGACGTAGACCGCCTCGCTGCGCACCGGTCCGTAGCTGGGGAGCTTGTCGAGGGGTACCTCCTCGCCCAAGAGCGTCGACAAGGACCTCGGGTTGACCACCGCCCCACTCAGGAGGTGCGATCCGGGCTGCTTGCCCTTCTCCAAGATGGCGAGCGGCACTTCACCCAGGCGCTCTGCGGTTTCGGGGTCTTCTGCGAGCAGCTGACCGAAGCGGATGGCGCAGGCCAGGCCGGCGGGCCCGGCCCCGACCACCAAGGCCCCCACCTCGATGCGCAGGTCGGCCGGGTCAGTCGGGGGAGCGATGAACTCAGCGGGGTCGAACGATGGCGGGTAGTCGGCGGCCCGGATCACTTTGTCGGCCTGCCCGTGCGACGGGGTCACGCTGCCCCCTTGCGCTGGCGTACCAGCTCGATGAGCTGGGGGACGATGGCGTGCACGTCGCCAACGACCCCCAAATCGCTCAGCTCGAAGATGGGCGCCCCCGGGTCGGTATTGATGGCGACGATCGTCTTGGCGTTATGCATGCCGACCTTGTGTTGGACCGCCCCCGAGATGCCGAGGGCGACGTAGAGCTTGGGTGCCACCGTCTTACCGGTCTGACCCACCTGGGCCGAATAGGGGTACCACCCGGCGTAGACGACGGCCCGGGTGGCGCCGACTACCCCGCCCAAGGCGCCGGCGAGCTCCTCGGCCAGTGCGAAGTGCTCCGGGCCGCCCAGCCCCATCCCCCCGGCCACGATGATGTCGGCGTCCTCGAGCGAGGGGCCACTCGAAGGGGCGTGGCGACGCTCGACCAGTCGAGCCGCCAGAGAGTGCGGAGCCAGAGAGAGGGGCGGGACCTCTTGGACACTCGGCTCGCCCGAATCGAGGGCCACCGCTTCGAAGGAGCCGGCCCGGAAGAGCACGAGGCGTGGCTCGGCGCGCCAGCCCACCTCGACAACCACCGAGTCACCCAGGGCCGGTCGGGTGCCGACGAGCTCGCCGTCGCGCACCACCAGGTCGACCAGGTCCCAGTTGAGGCCGGCCTCGAGCCGGGCGGCGAGGGCCCCGGCCACATCGCCGGCGAGCACCGAGTTGGCGAACAGCACGGTGTCATACCCTTCGGACGCCACGAGCGCGGCGAGGGCGTCGACCCGGGGTCCGGGGAGCGGGTCGGCGAAGGCGGCGTCGCTCACCACATGGACGACCCGGGCACCATAGGCGCCGGCCCTGGCCGCCAGGGCGTCGACCTCGGGGCCCCCGATCAGCGCGGCGGCTACCGGATCGCCCAGGGTGACGGCCTTGGACAACACCCCGAGCGAGCCCGCCGACAGCGCTGCGCCGTCGTGCTCAAGCAATACCAGCGGCTTCATAGCAGCTCCTTGTCCACCAAGAAATCGACGATCGCCTGGGCGGCGGTGCCCTGATCCTCGAGCAGCGTGCTCGATCCTCGAGGTGGCGGTGGGCCCATCCCGAGGACCGTGGTTTTGGACCCAGCGTCACCGACCTCGTCGGGGGCCAGGCCAAGGTCCCCGACCGAAAGAACCTCGAGGGGCTTCTTCTTGGCCCCCATCTTCCCGCGCAAGGAGGCATACCGAGGTTGGTTGATCGAGTCGCTCACGCCGACCACAGCAGGCAGTGCCACGTCGATGACGTCGTCGGCCGACTCGGACTGGCGGGTGACCCGCACGCTGTCGTCGCCCAACACCACCTCGGCGGCCTGGGAGACCGCGCCTCGCCCGAGACGCTCGGCCACGGCCGACCACAGCAGGCTGCCTCCGCCATCGCTGCTCTGCTGGCCGAAGAGCACCAAGTTGGCCTCCTCACGCGCCAGCGCACGGGCCAACGCCTTGGAGGTGGCCAACAGATCGGAGCCCTCGGCGCTCGGGTCACTCACGAGGACGGCGCGATCGGCGCCCAGGGCCAGCCCGGTGAGCAACGACTCGGTGGCGCCCGATGGGCCGAAGCACACGAGCACGACCTCGGTAGCGCCGTCGCCCTCTCCGCCGGTCTTGTCCTTGATCCGCAGTGCTTCTTCGAGGGCGTTGGTATCGACCTTGTTGAGCGCACCATCACCGCTACGGTCGATCCGCTTGGTGCCCGGGTCGAGGCGTACTCTCCCATCGGGGACATGCTTGACGCAGACAGCGATCTTCATGGGCCCCGATCGTAGTCACCGACAGGTCATGGGCCCGGGCCTCGTAACGGCGCCCCCGGGGGCCCAGGACCTGGGAACTTGAGGGTCCCCACCGGGCGCCGGTGTGAGAGCATCCGTACGTGGAGAACTCCCAGCTCTGCACGTACGCGTCGCTCGCCTCACCTGAGCTGCGCATGTGGTCGGACCGCCTCCGACCCGTATGGGACCCGAACGGCGACGACCCCAAGCCCTTCGTCGCCCACCGCAAGATGTGGGAGTGGCTGTTCATTTGTCAGGTCCTCTTTGAGCGTTCGCTGCTCGAGCCTGGACGGCGCGCTCTGGGCTTCGGGGTGGGCCGTGAGCCCTTGGTGGCGCTCTTCGCCCAGCTCGGTTGCGAGGTGACGGCGACCGACCTCGACCCCGCCCGCGCCAAAGCCGAAGGGTGGACCGACGGCCTGCAATATGCCGGCGCGCTGGCCGGCCTGAACGAGCACGGCCTGTGCAATCCGACCGCCTTCGCCGAGCGAGTCACCTATCGACACGTCGACATGAACGAGCTTCCGGTCGATTTGGCGGGGTTCGACTTCACGTGGTCGTCGTGCGCGTTCGAGCACCTGGGATCGCTGGAGGCCGGCGCACGGTTCGTCGAGCGTCAGATGCACTGCCTGCGGCCGGGGGGCAGCGCGGTCCACACGACCGAGTTCAACCTCTCGTCGGACGAGCACACGGTCGAGTCGGGTGGCACGGTGCTGTTCCGGCGTCGGGACATCGAGGCGCTGCTGGACCGCCTTCGGGACGCTGGCTATCGGGTCCAGGGCGATTTCACCCCGGGCGAGAGCCCAGCCGACCGGCACGTGGACGTCCCGCCGTTCAGCGAGACCCATCTGCGCACCGTGCTCGGCGAGCACGTGACCACATCGGTGGCATTGGTCATCGACAAACCCGTCGACTGGGTTGCCCGCAGCTAGCGGGACGCGACGGGGACACCGCATGGACGCGGTGGTTGTTTGCTGCACGCATGGAGCCCGCCAGCGACGGCGCAGGGGTCAGCACGACACCACAGACCGCCGCGCCACGTCATTGGCGTTCGCGGGGTTTCATCGGGGCGTGCGCCCAGTGCGGATCGACCCAACAACAGGCTGAGAGCCACGCCGAGAACTGGTGCCCGCTTGGTTATCGCGAGCCGCACACCCATGTCTGGTGTGCCTGCGGCAATGACTGGATGGTCCGCTACCACCACTGACCACCACCACCGACCACCACCACTGACCACCACCACCTACCACCGGGCTGCGCGGCGAAGCTGCGATATCACCAGCTAGCAACCGGCCCGCAACCGACCGACCACCTACGTACGAGAGGATGTCGGCGACGACGGCGCGGCGGTGCAGGATCAGCGTCCAGGGCGCGATCCCCCCAGGCGGCGGGTGGATGGTGGGCCTTCACCGCGCGCCGGCGTCACCTGCTTCGCATCCGCCGCGGGCGATGCCCGTTCACCGTTCAGCGGCCCTCGAAGACGGGCGACCGGCCTTCCCGAAAGGCAGCGACTGCCTCGCGGGTGTCGTGAAGCTGGGAGTTCTCGGCCATCCGGACCGCCTCGTTCGAAAGCGACTCGGACAGGGTGCTGGTCGCAGCGTCGTGCAGGTTGGCCTTCATGGCAGCCAGAGCGAGCGGCGAGAACTCGCTGACCGCCCGAGCGAGCGACCGAGCTGAGGCCAACAACTCCTCGTCGGGCACCACCGAGCTCACCAGCCCGAGGCGCGCAGCTTCAGACGCGTCGATCCGCTCGGAGAGCAACAAGAGCTCGCGCGCCTTGGCCGGCCCGACGATCCGGGGGAGGAGCCACGACACGCCATAGTCGCCGGTCTGCCCGACCCGCACGAAAGCGGTCGTGAAGATGGCGGAGCGGGCGCTGATCCGCACGTCGGTCGCGCACGCCAGCGACAATCCCGCCCCGGCACATGGGCCGTTCACCGCGGCCACCGTCAGTTTGGGCATCTCGTAGAGGAGCTCAGTCGCCTCCATCAGGGCGCGCAGGTTGGCCGCACGTGCCGACGTCGAGGCTTCTGGCGCCGAGCCCGGATTCGAGCCGGTGCCCCCCGACGCGCCGCCACCCAGGACCGCGAGATCGCCGCCGGCACAGAAGCCGCGTCCGGCTCCAGTGAGGATGAGGCTACGGACCGATCGGTCCACCGATGCCTGGCGGAGCACGTCGAGCATTTCATTGATCATGTCGGCGTCGATCGCGTTGAGGCGTTCGGGTCGATGCAGTACGAGCGTCCCGATCCCGTCCTCGACCGAGTACAGCACCAGTCCCCCCATGGTCCACCTCCGGCGATTCAGTGACCTCGTTGGCGCCGCCACTGTAGGACCGCCGGTGGCGGAGCGCCCGCAGTTCGCACTGCTCGGCACGGGCGAGTATCCCTAGACTTGCCCGGGTGACCAGCGCCAGCACCCCCTCGAAGGACTACACGACCATCCAGCTCTCGCTCAGCGACGGCATCGCCAAGTTGGCACTCAACCGGCCAGAGGCGGCGAACGCCATCAACGGCCAGATGGCCGCCGAGCTCTTCGACGCCGCCAACACGCTCCGATGGGACGACACCGTCCGCGTCGTACTGCTGACCGCGTCCGGCAAGGTCTTCTGCGGCGGCGGCGACATCGCGGAGTTCGGCGCGCTCGGCGACCGCCTGCCCGCGCACGTCGCCCGAGTGACCCACGATCTGCATGGCGCGATGGCCGCCTTCGCCGCGATGGACGCGCCGCTGGTGGTCGCCATCGCCGGATCGGCCGGCGGAGCCGGCCTCAGCTTGGTGTCCGCGGCGGATCTGGTGATCGCCGCGTCGCGGGCCAAGTTCACGTTGGCCTACACGAAGGTCGGCCTGACGCCCGATGGAAGCGCCTCGTTCTACCTTGCCCGGGCCATCGGACTGCGCCGGGCCATGGACCTCGTCCTCACCAACCGGGTGCTCACGGCGGCCGAGGCAGAGGCCTGGGGGCTCGTGAACCGGGTCGTCGACGACGACGCCGTCGAGAAGGCCGCCGAAGAACTCGTCGCATTGCTGGCCGCTGGCCCAACGGGCGCATTCGGTGCCGCCAAGCGGCTCTTGGTGGGCGGCACGACCCGAGACCTCGCCACAGCTCTGGCACAAGAGTCCGAGACGATTAGCAGGATCTCCGGCTCAGCCGACGCGCGGGAAGGCGTCGCGGCGTTCCTCGAGCGACGCGACCCGCGCTTTGCCCGCCCCTGAGCAGCGAGGCGCCCGCTTGACGGGAGCACGGCGATCGGGGACACTTCGTCTCAGCGACACACAGTGGCTCTACCAGGTGCTTTGGGCCGGAACTACGAAACGGCATCACGTGACCAGGGAGGAAGTGGCCCGATGACGCAACGGGACTGGGCGCTCATCGCGCTCCCGTCCGACGAGAGCGAGGTGGAGCGTCGCTACACGACGATCCTCCGGAGCCTCCAGGCGCTCCTGCCGGGGCATGGTGCGCTCCTCGACGAGCTCGACGCCAGCGTGAGCGAGCTCCTCGCAGAGGCCGACGACCGAGCCCGCCTCGGAGGACCCGACCCAGTTCCGAGCACCGACCCATCGCCCGCGGGACCCGTGTCGACGGGGACCGGTGTCCGCCCCGACGGCGTCTCTCGACCGGCTCCCAGTGCCAGCCGACCGCGGCCACGTCGGGGCGGTCACCGCTAGCCGGTCGCACGCACCTCGATCCACGGTCGTCGATCCACCGACATCAGCGGCGAGCCAGCCGGCGGTTATCGCTCGCGCAACTCGGGGAGCGCTGACGCCAGCTCCCGCCATTCGGCCAGCGGCGCTTCGGGACCCGCGGACAGAACCTGGACACAGACGTGGTCGGCGCCGGCGTCCAGGTGGGCGCGGACCCGCTCGACGATCGTTTCGAGGTCTCCCCACGCCACGAGGGCGTCGACCAATCGATCGGTGCCGCCCCCAGTCACGTCCGCTTCGGAGAACCCGGTCCGACGCAGGTTGCGCACGTAATTGGGGAGCCTGAGGTAGAGCGAGAGGGTTTCGCGGGCGCGGGCGCGGGCTTCAGTGGGGTCGGTGACCAGCAGCACCTTTTGCTCGGGCGCCAGCAACGGCCCGTCCCCGAGCACCCGCCGGGCAAACGCAGTGTGTTCCGGGCTCACCAGGTAGGGGTGCGCGCCCGCCGAGCGGCTCGCCGCCAGCTCGAGCATCTTGGGCCCCAGCGCCGCCAGCGCCCGCTGGTCGGGCGGTACGGGAGTGGGAGCCCCGTCGAGGTCGTCCAGATAGCGGCTCATGACCTCGAGCGGCTGCCCGTACTGGCGCCCCGATCGGGCATCGACCAGCGGCGCATGGCTCACCCCCAGGCCCAACAAGAAGCGACCCGGCGCCTGGCTGGTCAGCCGGTGATGCGCCGTGGCAACGTCGCTCGGGTCGTGCATCCAGATGTTGAGGATCCCGGTGGCCACCACGAGTCGTTCCGTCGCCGCCAAGACCCGCCCGACCTCGTCGAGGATCGCTCCGCCCGCTCCGCCGGGGATCCACAAGGCCGTGAAGCCGAGGGACTCGAGCTCGATTGCCGCTGCCCGGACAGGCTCGTCTTCGCTGGAGCGAAAATACGAGCTCCATATTCCCACTCGACCGAGTTCCATCGCGAGCCTCCCTCCCGACCGCTGAGCGTAATGTGCAGCCCATGGCTGACGAGCACTCGGTGACCTTCACGTCGGGCGCGCCCGAAACGATGCTTCCGGCCCTGGCGCCCGATCGCGCGGCCGCTCTGGCGGAAGCGAACGCCCGGCCGGCCGGCGAACGGGACGAGACGCTCCGAGCGGTGGCCGCCAGGTGGCCCGATTGCCTCGACGCGTGGGCGTCGTTGGCCGAGTCCACCGATGACGACGTGGAGCGCTACGCGTTCGCTCGGGTCGGCTACCACCGGGGCCTCGATCAGCTTCGTGCCAGCGGCTGGCGAGGGTCCGGGCTCGTGCGCTGGCGAACCCCCGAGAATCGGGGCTTCTTGCGTTCGCTCGAAGCGCTTCGGCGAGCAGCCGAGGCCATCGGCGAGGCGACCGAGGCCCAGCGGTGCGCGCTGTTCCTGCGCCAGCTCGACCCGGACTGGCCTCCGGCCGAGGCCCGAGGCCCGAGGTAGCGGTGGTCGTGCCGCCTTGGCCGCCCGAACCCGGCGGCACGTGGGTCCTCGACCTCGACGGCGTGGTCTGGCTGACCGGCGAACCCATCGACGGCGCGCCTCGGGCCATCGAGCGATTGCACGACGCGGGCGTGCGGACGTTGTACGTGACCAACAACTCGGCGCCCACGCTGGCCGAGCTGGTCGACCGCCTCCATCGGGCTGGAGTGCCGGCCGCCGCCGACGACTTGGTCACCTCGGCCCAGGCGGCGGCCGAGCTGGTGCCCGCCCACTCGCGGGTGCTGGCGCTGGCCGACGGTGGCGCCGTCGAGGCGCTCGAAGGCAAGAACGTGACCATCGTCGAAGAGGGACCCGCCGACGTGGTGCTGGTGGGCTGGACCCACCGCTTCGACTTCGATCGCCTGGCTGCCGCGGCGACGGCCGTGCGGGGTGGGGCGCGCCTGGTGGGGACCAACGAGGACCCCACGCACCCGACGCCCCATGGGCTCATGCCCGGTGCGGGCGCCCTCTTGGCGTCGGTGGCCACCGCGTCGGGCGCCACCCCGGTGGTGGCCGGCAAGCCGCACCAACCGATGGCCGACCTGGTCACCGCCCGGCACTCCGCGCTCCGAGCGGTGGTGGGCGACCGTCCGTCCACCGACGGGGTGTTTGCCAGTGCGATGCATGTTCCCTTCGCCCTCGTGCTGTCGGGCGTCACGCCGGCCGACGGACCCCCACCCGACCCTCGACCCGCGGTCAGCGCCCCCGACCTCGGCGCGTTGATCGACGCCTTCCTCGACGAGGGGTGACCCGGCCCGGCCCGCGGCGGCGGTCGTCGTCGTGGTCACGGCGTTACGCTGGATCCGTGCACGTCAGCGCCGATCCCTACCAGACCGGATCGACCGGACCGGTCCGTCTTTTGGGAACGGGCAGCTGAGCGCCCCACGCCGACGGCTCGACCATGAGCTGGTGCGGCGGGGGCTCGCTCCCAGCCGCCAACAAGCCCAAGCCGCCGTCGAGGCCGGAGCGGTCCTGGTCGGCGGTGCGATCGCCGACAAGCCGGCCCGCCTCGTCGCACCCGGCGAACCTGTCGTCCTTCGCGGTCCCCGGCCGCGCTTCGTCGGCCGCGGGGGCGAGAAGCTCGATGCCGCGCTTAGCCGCTTCGCCGTCGACGTCACCCGCCGACGCGCCCTCGACGTGGGCGCCTCCACCGGCGGGTTCACCGACTGCCTGCTCCAGCACGGGGCAGCGTCCGTGGTCGCCCTGGACGTCGGCCACGGACAGCTCGACCCCCGGCTGCGTGCCGATCCCCGGGTCCTGGTGCTCGAGCGCACCAACATCCGGACGCTGTCGGGCGAAGCCCTCGAGGGGGCCGGTGGCTCGTGGACGCCCCTCGACGTGGTCACGGCCGACCTCTCCTTCATCTCGTTGGTGCGGGTGGTACCGGTCGTGTGCGATCCGACGATCGCCCCGGGTGCGGACCTCCTCCTCCTCGTCAAGCCCCAATTCGAGGCCGGGCGGGCGGAGGTTTCGCGCGGCCGGGGCGTGGTGCGCGACCCCGACGTGTGGCGGGCGGCCATCCTTGGGGTCACCTCCGCGCTCGAGTCCCACGGAACCGGCATCATTGGGGTGATGCCCTCACCGTTGACCGGCGCATCGGGCAACACCGAGTTCTTCGTCCACGCATCGGCGCGCCACCGCGCCACGAGCCCGGTCTTCGTCCCCGAGCTGGTCGATGGCGCGCTGGACGAGGCCCGACGGCGAGCCGACGGTGCCTGAGAGTCCGCGCACGATGTCGACCGTGGCGATCTTGTCGCACCCCACTCGACCCGACGCACAGGAAATGGCCCGACGGACCGCAGCCTGGCTGGAGGAGCGGGGGCACCGTGCGCGCCTTCTCCGGCTCACGCCGTCGGGCGCCGTGATCGAAGACGGGCACGAGGAGGCCTTGGCCGACGTGTGCTTCGAGGACGTGGACCTGGCGGTGAGCCTCGGGGGCGACGGGACCTTTCTGCGCATGGCGCCTCTCGTCTCCGCCGCGGACGTACCGGTCATCGGCGTCAACTTTGGACGGCTCGGGTACCTCCTCCAGCTCCGTCCCGACCAGCTCGAAGAGGTCCTCGCGCTGGCCCTCGAGGGCGCCGTCGACATCGAGCAGCGTGCGGCGCTGACCGTCCGGCTCGGACCCGAACCACCTCCGTCCACGCCGATGGACAGCTCCGACGAGGCGACCGGTTCGTGGTTCGCGCTCAACGAGGTGGTGCTCGAGAAGACCGTCTTTGGCCACACGGTGCGCCTGGCCACGGCCGTCGACGGCGAGCCCTTCCTCAAGTACTCGGCCGACGGGCTCATCGTCGCCACGCCCACGGGCTCGACGGCCTACAACCTGTCGGCCGGGGGACCGGTCGTCTCCCCGCGCCTGCGCGCCATGATCATGACGCCCGTCGCCCCACACCTCACCTTGGATCGGAGCCTCGTCTTGCACGCCGATCAAGTGGTGCGGGTCGAGGTCACCGACGGGCCACCCGCCGTGTTGGTGGTCGACGGCAACGAGGCGGCACGGCTCGACCCGGGAACCCTGCTGACCTGCCGGGTGGCGGCCAAGCCGGTGCGCATCGTCTCGCCGGGCGGCCCCGGGTTCGCGAGCCTGCTCGCCGCGTCACTGGCCGCGTCGCTCGCCCAGGACCCGAGATCCTGACCGGACGCGCCCGATGCTGAGGGATCTGCGCGTCCGCAACCTCGGGGTGATCGAAGACCTCACCCTCGAGCTCGGGCCAGGGATGACCGTGCTGACCGGTGAGACCGGCGCCGGAAAGACGCTCGTCGTCGAGGCGCTCCAGCTACTGCTCGGCGCCCGTGCGAGTCCTGGGCTCGTCCGTTCCGGGGCGACCGAGGCTCTCGTCGAAGCCCGGTTCGAGCTGCCCGACCCCGAGGACGGGAGCGACGGGGAGCTGGTGCTCGCCCGCTCGCTGCCCGCCACCGGCCGCTCGAGGGCCTGGATCGACGGGCGGATGGCTCCCGTCAGCGCCCTGAACGAGCAGGGCAGCCCCCTGATCGACATCCACGGCCAGCACGAGCACCAGTCGCTGCGCAACCCCTCGGCTCAGCGCCTCGCCCTCGACGTGTTCGCCGGCGTGGACACGGCGCGACTGGTCGACGCCCGGCAACTGGTGCGACGACTCGAGGAGCGCCTCGACGCTTTGGGCGGAGACGGGCCTGCCCGCGCCCGCGAGATCGACGTGGTGCGCCACCAACTGGCCGAGATCTCCACCGCGGCCGTCGAGGACCTCGACGAGGAGGAGGCCCTCGTCGCCGAGGAGGAGCGGCTGGCCGACCTCGGAGCGCACCGCGACGCGGCACGGGGGGCACTCGCCGCGTTGCGGGGCCCGGACGAACCATCCACCCGGGGCCCGGCCACCGGGGCCGACGAGCTGCTCGCCCAGGCAGCGGACCATCTCGCTGGGCGCGGGGCGTTCTCGGCCTGGGAGGGTCGGCTGCGCGCCCTGATGGCCGAGACGGCGGACCTGGCGATCGACCTGCGGACGGTCCTCGAACGCTGGCAGGACGATCCCGAACGCCTGGCCGAGGTCCAACGCCGACGCAGAGCGCTGCGAGAGCTGCGTCACAAGTACGGCCCGACCCTCGCCGACGTGGCGGCGTTCGGTGCCCGAGCGGCACAACGCCTCGAAGAGCTGGAGTCCGCCACCGAGGTGGCGGCGGCGCTCGAAGCTGAGCGGGCCACGGCGATCAGTGCCCTCAGCCGGGTCGAGACGTCCGTGCGTGGGGCACGCCTCACCGCGGCGCCCCGGCTGGCTGAAGCGGTGAGAGGTCGGTTGGGCGAGCTCGCCATGCCCGGGGCACGCCTCGAGGTGGTCGTGGGCGAGAGCGGCGCCGGCGAACCGATCCAGCTGCTGTTCGGTGCGAACCCCGGGGAGCCGCTCGCCCCGCTCCAGCGGGCCGCATCGGGGGGCGAGCTCGCCCGGGCCATGCTGGCCCTGCGTCTGGTCGCCATGAGCGGGCCGGCGACGATGGTCTTCGACGAGGTGGATGCGGGTGTGGGCGGACAAGCCGCGTTGGCGCTCGCAAGGGCGCTGCGTCAGGTGGCCGCCGACCGTCAGGTGCTGGTGGTCACCCACCTCGCGCAGGTGGCCGCCTTCGCCGACCGCCACGTGGCGGTGCACAAAGAGGCCCGAAGGGGTCGGACCTCGACCCGTGCCACCGTCCTCGAACCCGCCGAGCGGGTGATCGAGATCACCCGCATGCTCTCGGGGCGCCCCGACAGCGTCACGGGCCGGGCCCACGCCGAGGAGCTGCTCGCCTTTGGCGGCAGTCGGCCAGCGTCCACCTTGGCCGACACCACCGTCGTCTAGCGTGGGAGGGTGCCAAACCGATCTACGCGCGCAGCGGCGAGTGGGCCACGTGCTGTGACCCGCCTCGCACGATGACCAAGTTCGTCTTCGTCACCGGGGGCGTCTCGAGCTCCCTCGGCAAGGGGCTCACTGCCTCCTCGCTCGGGCGGCTCCTCAAATGCCGCGGCCTACGGGT
This sequence comes from uncultured Acidimicrobiaceae bacterium, assembly GCA_963794215.1. Taxonomy (GTDB): domain Bacteria; phylum Actinomycetota; class Acidimicrobiia; order Acidimicrobiales; family RAAP-2; genus DATKRB01. Next base: position 420,553 of record CAWCCQ010000003.1, read on the forward strand.
CACGATGTGCAAGCTCGATCCGTACATCAACGTCGACCCGGGCACCATGAACCCGGGGGAGCACGGCGAGGTGTTCGTCACCGAGGACGGAGGGGAGACGGACCTCGACCTCGGACACTACGAGCGGTTCATCGACGAGAACCTCTACCAGGGGTCGAACACCACGACCGGGTCGATCTACTCGTCGGTGATCGCCAAGGAGCGCCGAGGCGACTATCTCGGCAAGACGGTGCAGGTCATCCCGCACGTCACCGACGAGATCAAAGAACGCATCCGACGGCTGGCCAACGAGGACGTCGATGTGGTCATCGTGGAGATCGGCGGAACGGTCGGTGACATCGAGATCGTCCCGTTCGTCGAGGCCATCCGCCAGTTCCGCAGAGATGTCGGGCGCGAGAACGTCTGCTACGTGCATCTCACCCTCGTGCCCTACCTGGGCCCGTCGGGTGAACAGAAGACCAAGCCGACCCAGCACTCGGTCACCGAGCTGCGTAGCCGGGGTATCCAACCAGACGTCATCGTCTGCCGCAGCGACCAGCCCATCTCCGACGGCTTGAAACGCAAGATCTCCTTGTTGTGCGACGTGCCGATCGAGGCGGTCATCTCCAACGTCGACGCTCGGAGCATCTACGAGATCCCGCTCGTACTGCGCGAGCAGGGTCTCGACCGCTTCGTGTGCAGCACCTTGGGCATCGACGAAGCGGCGCACCCGATCGACTTGAGCGGCTGGGAGGCGCTCGTCCAGCGAGTCGAGTCGGTCGAGCGGCCGGTGCGCATCGGCATCATCGGCAAGTACGTGAACCTGCCCGACGCCTACTTGTCGGTGGTCGAGGCCTTGCGCCACGCCGGCTTCCACCACGGTGCCCGAGTGGTCCTCGATTGGATCGACGCCGAGCAGATCCCCGGGCTGCTCGGCACCACCCGGCTCCGGGATCTCGACGGGATCGTGATCCCGGGCGGCTTCGGGGAGCGGGGGGTCGAGGGGATGATCGCGGCGGCGGGTTTCGCTCGTCAGCACGACATCCCGTGCCTCGGGCTGTGCCTGGGGCTCCAGGTGATGGTGATCGAGGTGGCCCGCCACCTCGCGGGGCTCGAAGGGGCCAACTCGCGCGAGTTCGACTCCCTCACGCCCCACCCGGTGATCGACCTCATGGAAGAGCAGGTCTCGGTCACCGACAAGGGCGGCACGATGCGCCTGGGGGCCTACGTGGCCACGCTCGTGGCGGGGTCCCAAGTGGCCAAGGCGTACGGGACCGAGTCAGTGACCGAACGTCACCGCCATCGCTTCGAGGTGAACCCCCGGTACCGCACGAAGCTCGAAGCAGCGGGGCTCTCGTGCTCGGGCGTCTCGCCGGACAACCGGCTAGTCGAGTTCATCGAGCTGCCCGACCACCCCTACTGGCTCGGGACCCAAGCCCACCCGGAGTTCAAGAGCCGCCCCGACCGACCGCACCCACTCTTCCGGGAGTTGATCGACGCCGCCCTCGAGCGGGCCGAGGGTCGTGAGCCGCGGCTCATCGGCCTGAACGATCTCGACCCGGTCCACTGACCGGCCAGCGGCGGTGAGCGAGCACCTCGGGACATCGGGCGACGGCGAGTTCCACCAGCTGACCGAAGCGCCGTTGTTGGCGAGCCGGGTTTTCAGGGTCGTGCGGCTGGGGCTCGTCGATCCTGGTGGCCAGCCCTTCGAGCGCGAGGTCATCCGCCATCCCGGCGCGGTAGCCGTGGCCCCGGTAGCCGACGACGGGACGGTCACGTTGGTGCGCCAGTTCCGCTCGGCCGTGGGCAGCGAGAATCCTCGAGATACCGGCAGGCACCCAGGACGTGCCCGGTGAGCCGCCCGAGCAGACGGCGCGGCGCGAGCTGGCCGAAGAGGCCGGCCTCGAGGCAGAGACGCTCCAGCGTTTGGCGTCGGTGCGCAACTCACCGGGCTACAGCGACCAACTCACCACGATCTTCCTGGCGACGGGCCTTCGACCCTGTCCGACCGACCGGGGCGGTCCCGAGGAGCAGTGGATGTCGGTCGAGCACGTGCAGCTGGCCGACCTGCCAACGCTCACGACCGACGGCACGTTGGTGGACGAGACCACCATCTTGGCCCTGTGGCTGGCCTGGCAGCGAATGGGGATCGGGACCTGAGCCGACGAGCCCTCGAACCGACCACCAGCCGCGGCGACCGATGACCACCGACGTCCTTTCCACGCCGAGCGAGGAGTACCTCAACTGGCTGGAGGTGGAGCGGGGCCGGGCGCGGCTCACCATCGCGGCCTACCGGCGTGATCTTCTCCAGTACGAGTCGACCCTCGCGGTTGGGGGACACACACCGGCCACGCTCGGCGCTGAGGAGGTGGAGGAGTACCTCGCGGAGCTGCGGGCGTCGGGGCGGAGTCCGGCATCGGTGGCCCGAGCCACCTCGGTCCTGAGGGGCCTGCACCGTTTCCTACTCGACGAGGGCATGGCCGACTCGGACCCAACCGCCGAGGTGGGCGTGGGGCGGGTACCCCTCCGCCTGCCCAAGGCGCTGTCGGAGACCGAGGTGGAGGCGCTACTGGGCGCCGTGATCGGCGACGACGCGCCGGCCCGTCGAGACCGGGCCCTGCTCGAGCTGCTCTACGGCACCGGGGCCCGCATCTCCGAGGTGGTAGGGCTCGACCAGGCCGACCTGACCGCCGGGGGAGGGCTCGTGCGGCTCTACGGCAAGGGATCCAAGGAGCGGCTGGTGCCGCTTGGAACCTTCGCCGGGATCGCCCTCGACGCGTGGCTCACGCCCGACGGCCGAGGGTGTCTGCAGCCCGACCGGTGGCGGCGGCGGGGCGACGCCGAGGCGGTGTTCTTGAACCAGCGGGGCAGCCGACTGTCGCGTCAAGGTGCCTACGCCATCGTGCGCCGCCACGCCGAGACGGTGGGTCTGGGCACCCGGGTCAGCCCCCACGTGCTGCGCCACTCGTGCGCCACCCACATGCTGGCCGCGGGGCGGACATTCGGGTGGTCCAAGAGCTCCTCGGCCATGTGTCGATCAACACGACGCAGCTGTACACCAAGGTGTCGGCCGAGCACCTGCGCGCTGCCTATGAGGCGGCCCACCCGCGCGGCTCGCCTTGAGCGCACACGCCCACCCAGGCCAGGGCCCGAGGAGCGCGCAGCGTGTCGGCGGCCCCCACCCTCTAGTCTTGAGCTATGGCGAGCGACGCTCCCCCAACCGACACCAACGCGGTCGAGTACCGCACCTTGCTCGAGAGCGAGCGGGCCGAGCTGCGCCACCAGCTGGCCGAGCTGGGGTTCGGCGACGAGGGGGGCCTCAAGTACGACCCTAATTTCGCCGACTCGAGCCAGGTGACCGCCGAGCGCGGGGAAGCCGAGGTGTTGGCCGGTGAGCTGCGAGAAGCGCTCGGCGAGGTGGAAGCGGCGATCAGCCGGCTGTCGGAGGGCACCTACGGGCTGTGTGAGCGCTGTGGGCAGGCCATCGCACCGGCCCGCCTCGAGGCGATGCCCATGGCGCGCCTGTGCATCGTCTGCGCCTCGCGCCCCTAGCTCGCCCGTCTCGTGAGCGACCCCGCATCACCATGGCCTCCTCCGCCTGATCCGCAACGACCCAGCGGACAGCGCGGCGGGTTCGGTCCCTATGGGATGCGCCCGGTGCCGGGCGGGGCGGGAGGATCGGGATCCTCTTCGGGGCGAACCGGCAGAGGTCCCGGGCGCCGACCGGGGTGGACGAGCAACCCCCGGGCCCTGCTGTGGACCGCAGGCATCGTCGCCGTCGTCGCGCTGCTGCTGAGTGCCCATCGGATCAGCAGCGACGACATCATCTTGTTCTTCGTCATCGTCGCGTCGATCATCCTCCACGAGGTGTCGCACGGCTGGGTGGCCTACCTGTTCGGTGACGACACCGCCAAGCGGGCCGGTCGATTGTCGCTCAACCCGCTGGTGCACATCGACCCAGTCGGCACCCTGATCCTGCCCGCGCTCATGGTCGTGAGCACCGGCTTCCTCTTCGGGTGGGCCAAGCCGGTGCCCGTCGACACCCGGCGGTTGCGCAGCCCGCGCAACCAGTCGGTGCTCGTGGCGCTGGCCGGACCGGCCGTCAACCTCACACTGGTCGCACTAGCCGCCATCGTCTTCCGCCTGGGCCTCGCCCACGACAGCGCGCTCATCCATCAGATCGCGCTGGACCGGCTGACCGGGGTGCTCGCCTTGTCCCTCGTCTGGACCATCGTGTTCTACGCCGGTTTCGCCAATCTCGTCCTCGCGCTGTACAACCTGGTCCCGATCCCGCCCCTCGACGGCTCCGCCGTGCTCGAACGAATGATCCCGGGGTCACTTTGGCCGCGCTACCTGCACATCCGCCGGTACCTGCTGCCAGTGGTCGTCGTGGTGATCCTGCTCTCTCTCTACGTGCACGTCGGGGGGACCTCGCTGATCACGCACCTCTCCAACGACGTCTTCACGCTGTGGCTGCACATCTGCGGCCTCGGCTGAGAAATCGGCTGGGAAATCGGCTGAGAAACTGAGGCGTCGGCCGAGCGAGCAGTCACCCAAGCGCTGGCTACCCGGACCGATCAGGCGGGCAGGAGGCCCATCGCCCTAGCCGCCCGGTCGTAGGTCGTCGCGGCGACCGCGTGGGCCCGCTCGGCTCCCCGGGCCAGCACGTCGTGCACCGACCCTGGGTCGCTCTCCAGCTCGTTGCGCCGCTCGCGGAGGGGTCGGAGCATCTCGACGAGAGCTTCGGCAACGTCCGTCTTGAGATCGCCGTAGCGCGTGTAACCCTCGGCCACCGCTTCGGGCCGCCGCCCGGTGGCTGCGCCCAGTAGCTCGAGCAGATTGGAGATCCCGGGCTTGGTCGCCGGGTCGTAGCGCACGTCATCACCGGTATCGGTCACCGCCCGCTTGACCTTGCGTATGAGCTCGGCGGGCTCGTCGAACATCCCGACCGTCCCGAGGGGCGAGTCCACTGACTTGGACATCTTGCGCTCGGGATGCTGGAGATCCATCACGCGCGCGCCGACTTCGGGGATGGCCCCCTCGGGCACGGTGAACACGTCGCCGTAGCGGTGGTTGAACCTGGTGGCCACGACGCGTGCCAGCTCGAGGTGCTGGCGCTGGTCGTCGCCCACCGGCACCTGGTCGGCGTCGTAGAGCAAGATGTCCGCCGCCATCAGGGTCGGGTAGGTGAACAGACCCACCCGAACGGTCTCCTGCCCGGCGCCCTTGTCCTTGAACTGGGTCATCCGACGGAGCTCGCCCATGGTGGCGGTGCATTCGAGCAACCAGGCCAAGCGGGGGTGCTCGGGCACGTGGCTCTGGACGAACAAGGTGCAGACCTCGGGATCCAGACCGAGCGCCAACAATCCCGTCGCCGCGTCGAGGGTGCGCGTTCGCAAGACCGACGGCTCGATGTCCAGCGTCAAGGCGTGCAAGTCGACCAGGCAGTAGAACGCGTCGTGCTCGTGCTGGAGCGACACCCAATTACGGAAGGCACCCAGGTAGTTGCCCAGATGGAAATCCCCCGAGGGCTGCACGCCCGACAACACCCTGATCATGGCCCGTCACTGTAGGCCCGGGTACGCGCCCTTCGTACGGCTTCGAGTGGATCGCGCGTTGACACGCTCTCGCTGTGTGCCCACGTGTGCCCGGTTCGCTCGAGGGTGCGCGCCTGGCAGGCACCGGTTGGGTAGGGTCGGGAGATGGGTCATCGGGTCTCCACGCCGGCCTTCGAGGGCCCGATCGACCTGTTGCTCCACCTCGTGAACAGCCACGAGGTAGACATCCTCTCGGTGCCCTTGGCGCCGGTCGTCGACGAGTTCGTCCGCCACGTGACCGAGCACCGGGCCGAGCTCACGCTCGACGCCATCTCCGAGTTCCTGCTGGTCGCGGCCATCCTGCTCGAGCTGAAGTCTCAGCGTTTGCTGCCCGGGCCCGACGAGGTCGACGAGGACGAAGAGCTGGTGGGCTTCGAAGAACGCGACCTGCTCCTCGCACGACTGCTCGAGTGCCGGGCCTACGCCGCCATCGCAGACGTGCTCGTCACCATGGCCGAAGGGGCTTCACGGTCGGTACCGCGCGAGGTCGGTCTCGACGAAGGATTCGTCGTCCACGCGCCCGACCTCCTGACGGGCGTGACCCCCGACCTGATCGCCCAGGCCTACCTTCGTGCCTCAGCGGAACGTCCGGCTCCCCGGGTCGACCTCTCGCACGTCACCGTCGACCGGGTCACCGTGGCGGAGACCGTCGAACAGCTGTGCACGTACCTCCCTCGCGCCGGTCGGACCAGCTTCGGTGCTCTCACCGAGGGCCTGGCGACGCGTTTGGAGGTCATCGTCCACTTCCTCGCCGTACTCGAGCTGTGCAAGCTCGGCAAGGTGGCACTCGGTCAAGGACGGACGTTCGGGGAGCTCGAGATCGCGTGGCTGGACGACGACCGGGCGTTGGTGGGCGTGGGCGTCGGGCTCGGACCGATCGACGACTACGAGGGATGACCGACGACGAGCTCCAGCGGGCGATCGAGGCCGTCCTACTCGTGGCCGTCGAGACGGTACCGGCTGGTCTGCTTGCCGAGCTGCTCGAGGAGCCGGTAGATCGGGTGGACGGCGCGTGCGGTCTGCTGGCCGAGACGTACCACTCCCAACGACGGGGGTTCGTGCTGGCCCGGGTGGCGGGGGGGTACCGCTACCAGACCCATCCCGATCTGGCGCCCTACGTGGAGCGCTTCGCCAACCGCGAGGTGTCGCACCGGCTCTCCACGGCAGCGCTCGAGACCTTGGCCATCGTCGCGTACCGCCAACCCGTCTCACGCGCCCAGATCTCCAACCTGCGTGGGGTGAACGTCGACGGGGTCGTGCGCATGCTCGAGCAGCGCGGGCTACATCGCGGCAGTAGGACGGGCCGAGGGCCCCGGCCAGCCCGTGCTCTACGGTACGACCGAGCTGTTCTTGGAGCGGCTCGGGCTGGACCGGGTGGACCAACTGCCCCGAGTGGAGGACTTCCTTCCCGGACCCGAAGTAGTCGGTGAGCTCGAGCGCGGACTGCGACCGTCGGCTTCCGCCAGCGACGCCGACTAAGCCGACAAGAAAGGTCCCGAGGTGGACGACCGTCCGCCGCCCGCTGACACGAGGAGCGACCAGGCCGACCCCGCCCGACCCGACGGGGTGCGCCTGCAAAAGGTCCTGTCCCAAGCCGGCCTCGGCAGCCGGCGTGCCTGCGACGAGCTGATCGCCGAGGGCCGCGTCACGGTGGATGGGCAGGTCGCCATCCTCGGTCAGCGCATCGACGTCCACCTCGCTCGGGTGGCCGTCGACGGTGATCTGATCCCTGTCGCACCCGGCCTGGTGCACTACCTCTTGAACAAGCCACCAGGCGTGGTGTCCACGGCCGACGACCCCGAAGGCCGGCCGACCGTGGTGTCGCTGGTCCCCGCCATGCCCCGGGTGTTCCCGGTGGGCCGGCTCGATCGGCAGACCGAGGGACTGTTGATCCTCACCAACGACGGTCCGCTCGCCCACCTGTTGACCCATCCGTCCCACGGCGTGCCCAAGGAGTACCTCGTCGAGGTGGAGGGGACGCCGTCGGCGGGCGCCCTGCGCGCCTTGCGCCAGGGGGTCGAACTCGACGACGGAACCACAGCACCGGCCCGGGTGGGATCGCTCGGCGCAGGACTCCTGCGGATCACGATCCACGAGGGCCGCAATCGCCAAGTACGCAGGATGTGCGAGACCGTCGGCCACCCCGTGCGGCGCCTCGTACGCACCCGCATCGGCCCGATCGCCGACCCGGCGCTCGAACCCGGCCACTGGCGACCGCTCTCGGGGGCCGAGGTCCGAGCCCTGGCCCGGTCGGCGAGCTGATGACGGCGCGGCCCGCGGCGGTAGCATCTCGCCCGATGTCTGCCGCTCGCACCGTCCGAGGCCTCCGCGGGGCTACCACCGTCGATGTCGACACCGTCGAGCAGGTCACCGTCCGCACCCAGGAGCTGCTCCAAACCCTGCTCGAGCGCAACGGGCTGGTCGAAGACGACATCATCAGCATCCTGTTCACCGCCACGGCGGACGTCATCTCGATGTTCCCCGCCACGGCGGCCCGGGGTATTGGCTTCGGGGCGGTTCCGCTGCTGTGCGCCGCCGAGATCGCGGTGCGCGGTGCGACCCCGCGTTGCGTCCGGGTGCTCCTGCACATCCACACGTCGCTCGGACGCGACGAGATCCATCACGTCTATCTGCACGGCGCCCAAGGGCTCCGCGATGACCTCCCCAGCTGAGCGACCGACGGCGGACCAGTCCGACGAGCAACCACCGGGTCGAGCAGGTGGGGTCCCAACGGCCCGCCGGGCTCAAGTGGTGGGCACAGGACTGATCGGCGGATCGCTTGGTCTCGCGCTGCGCCAGCGCGGTTGGCACGTGACGGGCACCGACCACGACCCTCATTCGGCGCACCAGGCGCTCGCCGAAGGGGTGCTCGACGAAATCGGCGACGACCGATCGGCCGAAGTCGTCTTCGTGGCCACGCCCGCGGCCTCGGTCGCCACCGTGGCGCGCGCCATGCTGCTCGACGAGCAACGGCGCCCCGACACGGTGGTCACCGACGTGAGCGGCGTGAAGGCGTCCGTGGTCGACGCCGTCGGGCACGCCCGCTTCGTCGGCGGTCACCCCATGGCCGGATCCGAGCAGGTTGGCTTGGCGGGAGCCGACCCGGATCTCTTCGTCGGCGCCGTGTGGGTGCTCACGCCGACCCCGCAGACCGACCTCGACGCGTTCGCACGGCTCCAAGAGGTGGTGAGCGAGCTCGGTGCCGAGCCCGTCGCCCTCACCCCGGCCGACCACGACCGGCTCGTCGCCGTCGTCTCCCACGTGCCGCACCTCGTGGCCGCCACGCTCATGAACGCCGCGACCACGGGCGCTCCGCACGACGCGGCGCTGCTGCGGCTCGCCGCAGGGGGCTTTCGGGACATGACGCGGGTCGCGGCCGGGCACCCGGGCATCTGGCCCGACGTCTGCAACGACAACGCCCCGGCCATCGTGGCCTCCCTCGACACCCTCCTTGCCGACCTGCACGCCATGCGGCAACGAATCGCCAGCCACGACCGACAGGGCCTGCTCGAGGTGCTCTACCGGGCGAGCGCCGCCCGCCGTTCGCTGCCCGCCCGCGTGGCGCTGTCCCGACGACCTGGCCGAGCTCCGGATCCCCGTACCCGACCGCCAGGGCGTGCTGGCCGAGATCACCCGCATCGCCGGCGACTGGGGCGTCAACATCTACGACATCGAGATCGCGGACTCGAGCGAGGGAGCGCACGGCGTGCTCGTGCTGGTCGTCGAGCGTGCCCTTGCACCCCGGCTGCACGACGCCGTCGTGGCCCGCGGGTACCGGTGCACCGTCACGGAGCTGGCGTGAGCACCGCGAGCGACGCGCCATTGTCCGCGGGGGCGCTCGGGGACGTGGTGCGCGTGCGGGGTGGGCTCGCGCTCGACGGCACCGTGCGGACCCCCGGCGACAAGTCGATCTCGCACCGGGCCCTGCTACTGGCCGCGCTCAGCCCGGGGAACTCGGTCCTTTGGGGGCTCTCGGATGGTGACGACGTGCGCCGGACCCGAGTCGCCCTCGAAGCTCTCGGCGTGCAGATGACCCCGACAGACGGAGCGCTCACCGTACGCGGTGGGCGCGACACCCTGCACGACCCGGCCGGGCCGCTGGATTTGGGCAACTCGGGGACGGGCATGCGACTGCTGGCCGGCGTGCTGGCCGGCCTCCCCATCCACAGCGAGCTGGTGGGTGACGAGTCGCTGTCGAGGAGGCCCATGGACCGGATCGCCGAGCCGCTGCGAGCAATGGGTGCGCAGGTCCTCGGGCGCGGCGAGCGGTGCCTGCCACCGCTGGGCATCACCGGCGGGGCGCTGCGGGGCATCGATTGGACGCCACCGGTGCCGAGCGCCCAGGTGAAGTCGTGCATCCTGCTGGCCGGACTCGGCGCGCGCGGCGAGACAGTCGTGCGAGAACCGGTCGCCACCCGATCGCACACTGAGGAGCTGCTGCGCGAGGCCGGCGCCGACGTGACGGTCGAGCCGTGGGGGAGCGGCCGGATCGTGCGGGTGCGACCCTCGGTGCTCTCTCCGCTGACCTTGCGGGTGCCGGGCGACCCCTCGCAGGCAGCCTTCTGGGTCGTGGCCGGTTGCGTCGTTCCGGGCAGCGCGCTCGTCGTGGAAGGCATCTACGCCGGCCCAGAACGGATCGGCTTCCTGGGGGTTCTCCAGCGGATGGGCGGCGACGTGACCTGGCACCCCGGCGAGCACCAGTCCGCCGATGTGGTCGTGCACTACGGCCCCGCGCTCATCGCCACCGCGGTGGAGGCCGCGGAGATCCCCTCCCTCGACGAGGTTCCCGCGCTGGTGGTCGCCGCCGCGCTCGCCCAAGGGACCACCGTGTTCCGCGACGTCGCTGAGCTGCGAGTCAAAGAGAGCGACCGCCTGTCGGGGGTCGTGGCCCTGGCGCAGACGTTCGGGGCCCGGGCCGAGGCAGTCGGCGACGAGCTACGGGTCACCGGTGTAGGGCCCGGCGGTCGTCTGCACCACGGCCACTTCGACAGCGCCGGAGACCACCGCATGGCCATGGCTGCCGCCGTCGCCGCGCTCGCCGCCGGCCCGGGGGAAAGCGAGCTCAGCGGGTTCGGCGCGGTGGCCACGAGCTATCCGGGGTTCCTCGACGACCTCGCCTCGCTCGGGGGTTCGGCCCTTGAGGTAGGCAAACCACGCGCCGCCAGCACAGGAGCTCCCGACCCTGGCACCGTGGGGTCCGCCGGCCGACCTGGCACCCCCGAGATCGTCGCCATCGACGGTCCAGCGGGATCGGGCAAGTCGACCCTCTCGCGCGCCCTGGCCGAGCGGTTGGGCGTCGAGCGGCTCGACACCGGCGCCATGTACCGCTCAGTGGCCTGGGCGGCGCTCGACCGGGGCGTCGATCCCGACGATGCACCGGCGGTCGCCGAGATCGCCCGGACCGCGCAGATCGAGCTCGGCCAGGACACCACGAGGATCGACGGCGTGGACGTCAGCGCGGCCATCCGCTCGCCCGAGGTGAGCCGGGTCGTCTCGATCGTCGCCGCCAATCCCGAGGTGCGCCGGCACCTGGTGGACCGACAGCGCCGCTGGGCCGAGGAGCACGGCGGCGGTGTCGTCGAAGGCCGCGACATCGGATCCGTCGTCTTTCCTGACGCCCGCCTCAAGGTCTATCTCACCGCGTCGCACGCCGAGCGGGCCCGACGGCGCACCGACGAGACCGCCGCGGGGGTGGCCCGCCGTGACCGGCTCGACTCGACCCGCGCGGCGTCGCCCCTCGCCGTGGCCGAGGACGCCCGGGTCCTCGACACGACGGGTCGCAGCATCGACGACGTTGTGCGCGAGGTGGCGTCGTGGCTGTGAGCTCGCCCGGAGCGCCACCGCACGAGGATCGGGGGCGCGAGGTGCCCTTCGTCCTCGACACCCGTTGGACCCTCGTGTACCGCATCGCCCGGCGAACGGTCAGGATCGTGCTCCGACTGTGGTTCAGACCGCTCGTCATCGGGCGCGAGAACATCCCCGAGATCGGACCGGTGGTCCTGGCGCCGGTCCATCGGTCCTTCGCCGACTTCGTGTTCGCCGCCGCGGTCACCGAGCGCAAGCTGTTCTTCATGGGCAAGGCCAGCCTGTGGCGCTCGCGCCTGCTGGGAAAGATTCTGGTCACCGTCGGCGCGTTCCCGGTCCACCGAGGCTCGGCCGACCGAGAGGCGCTCCAGCGCGCCCAGCAGGTCCTCGAGCAGGGACAGGTCCTCGTCATGTTCCCCGAGGGCACCCGTCAGCAGGGGGCCGAGATCCAACCGCTCCTCGACGGCGTTGCCTTCCTGGCCGCTCGCACTGGGGCGGCCATGGTGCCCATCGGCATCGGGGGCTCGGACCTCTCGATGCCGTTGGGCTCGAGGTTCCCCAAACCGCGGCGGATCTCGGTCGTCGTGGGCGAGCCGATTACACCCCCTGAGCGCAGCGGTTCGGGTCGGGTGCCCCGGAGCATGGTCCACCAGCGCACCGCGACCCTGCGGGCCGCGATCCAGGCCGCCTACGACCGGGCTCGGCAGCTCGCAGAGTGATGCCGGCTGGGGGCCGGCGAGACGGACCCTGGGGCGCGCCGGCTCATCGCTCGCGCAGCCAAGTGCCGACCAGCACCCGGGCGTAGCGGACGCCGTAGCGCAGGTTCGCGCCCTTCTTGGACTCGCCCGACACCCGCTCGTGCCAGACGGTCGGACGCTCGGTGACACGCCAGCCCCTGCGGATCGCCGTCGTCAGTAGCTCAGCCGTCTGGTACTGATCCTGCTCGAGCCGGTCCACGAGGTCGGCGAGCATCGCCGCCCGAAGGGCCCGGAAGCCGTTGGAGGTGTCGGTCAGCTCCGTGCCGTTGAGCTGGTTCATCAGCCAGGCGAACACGACGACCCCGGCCCGCCGAAGCGAGTCGGAGGTGGTGTCGAGGCCGAGCCGGCGCGAGGCGACGACAAAGTCCGCCGTGTCGTTCACCAGTGGCTCGAGCAGCTCGGGGATCTCGCTCGGGTCGTTCTGGCCGTCCGCGTCGAGGGTGACCACGAAGCGGGCGCCGCGGCGCAGGCACAGGTCGTAGCCGGCCCGCAGAGCCGCCCCGTGGCCCAGGTTGACCGGCAGCACGAGCGTGGGAACCCCCGCCGCCCTCGCCACGGCGGCGGTGGCGTCCTCGTCCCCGTCCACGACGACCAACGGCGTGACCGCCAGCCCGCAGGCGCGAGTGGGGACCTTGGCCAGCACGGCACCGATGCTCGCCTCTTCGCGATACGCGCAGATCAGCGCCACCACCGCGTCCAAGGGAGCGTCGGGGTACCGCTCGTCGAAGTCCGCCTCGGCCTCGCGCACCGCCAGCTGCTGGAGGGAACGGTAGCGCTCGGCGTAACGGTCATCGGCGACCCGGGACGTCACGAGGCGAAGGCCCCGAGCACGTCGGCCGCCGAAAGCTCGCGGTCCTCGCCGACCGGATCGGGTGAGGAGTCGCCGAGCGGGTTGCCGCAGAGCAGGCCGACGGTCGTGGACAGCGCTCGCAGGAGTTCGCGCAGCTCGGGTGGGGGCGGGAAGTACTCGTCCTCCTCGGTGACGTGGACGGTCTCGACGCCGAGGCTGGGGGCCAGCAGGGAAACGATCTCGGCGACGAGCAGCTCGGGGGCCGAAGCGCCGGCGGTGATGCCCACGGTGCCCGCAAGGTCGCCGGGGACTTCCGAGGCGCTGTCAACGCGGACCACCCGCGCACACCCCGAGCCAGCGCGCCACCGTCTCGAGGGCCACCGTGTTGGAAGAATTGGCCGAGCCCACCACGATCACTGTGTCCGAGCGGGCCGCGATGGCCTTGAGTGCCGCTTGTCGGTTGGTGGTGGCGAAGCACAGATCGGCTCGGTTGGGCATCCACAGGTCCGGGAATCGTCGCTCGGCGGCTTCCTTGAGGCCCCGCCACTCGTCGTGGCTCAAGGTCGTCTGGGCCAGCAGCGCAACCGGCGCCGACGAGCGGGCCAGCGTGTCGAGCGCGTCGAGATCCGACTCGTGCTCGACCAGGTGGACTGCCTCGGGCGCCACGGCCATCGTGCCCACCGCCTCCTCGTGGCCCGAGTGCCCGATGTACAAGATGGTGTAGCCCTTGCGGCTGCGCACCTTGAGCTCGTGATGGACCTTGGTCACCAGTGGGCAGACGGCGTCGATCACCACGCCGCCACGCTGACGGGCCTGGCGCACCACGTCGGGCGCCGTTCCGTGAGCGCTCAGCATGATCGGGGACCCTTCGGGCACGTCGTCCACGTCGTCGACAAAGATCACGCCCTGGGCTCGGAACTGGTCGACCACGTGCTGGTTGTGGACGATCTCGTGGTAGCAGTAGACGGGGGGCTCGAAGACGCAGACCATCCAGGCCAGGGCCTTGATCGCCTTCTCGACGCCGGCGCAGAATCCACGCGGCTCGGCCAGCAGGACCCGCTCGACTGCCACGCCACAACACTACCGGGGCCTGGTGGGCATCTCGATGGCGCCACCGGGCGGCCGGGCGCCACCGGCTCCACTCGTTCGGTCCTGAGCGGCCCGGGGCGCAGGTAGCCTGTGGAAATGTCGTCGCCCACGGTGACCTCCGTCGCCGAGGCGTCGCCGGCTGCACGAGCCGGGCTCCTCGAAGGTGACGAGCTCGTGTCGTTCAACGGCCGCGCGCCCAGCGATGTGATCGAGTACCACCAGCTCACCGACGGCGAGCAGATCGAGGTCGTGGTCCGGCGCGCTGGCTGGCCCCTCGCCCGCAAGCTGCGGGTGTCCAAGCAGGCGGGCGAACCGCTCGGGATCGGGATCTCCTCCGCCGTCTTCGACCGCATCCGGACCTGCGACAACCATTCCGCGTTCTGCTTCATCTACCAGCTCCCCAAGGGCATGCGGACGAGCCTCTACCTCAAGGACGACGATTACCGCCTCTCCTTTTTGTACGGGAACTTCACGACGCTCACCCGCTTCACCGAGCTCGACGCCGAGCGGGTCCTCGAGGAACGGCTCAGCCCGCTGTTCGTCTCGATCCACGCCACCGATCCCGAGGTCCGCGCCGCCATGCTGCGCAACCCCAAGGGTGCGACGAGCCTCCGCTGGCTCCGGGTGCTGCTCGCGGGCGGGATCGAGATCCACGGCCAGGTGGTGGTCTGTCCCGGGGTCAACGACGGCGACGTCCTCGAGGACACCTTGGTCGGGATCCTCGACCAGTTCCCAACCCTGGCCAGCGTCGGGGTCGTGCCGCTCGGTCTCAGCCGGTTCTCCCACGAACCCGACATGCGAGCTCACAGCACGTCCGAGGCAGTCGCCGTCTGCGAGGCGGTGGCCCACTGGCAGGCGATCTACCAGGCCGAGCTCGGACGGCGCCTCGTCTACGCGTCCGACGAGTACTACCTGATGGCCGGCCTGGAGCTCCCATCCACGGCCGACTACGACGGCTTCCCCCAGCACGAGAACGGTATCGGCATCGTGCGGGCCTTTGAGGAGCGCTTCGGAGGTGACCCGAGCGCCCCGCACGGCGTTCGTCCGGGCTTCTTCGCCGCAGTCGACGGGGCGCCACCCGAGGGCTATCGCGCGGTGCGCAGCCACGGGGCCGCGGTGATACCCGCGTGCGCCACGCAGGGTGATCCACCCACGGCCGTGCTCACCGGGTCCTTCGCCGCGCCGGTGATCAGAGCGCTGCTCGAGGGCCTCGACGACGGCCGGGGTCTGGGGCCTACGGTCCGGGTCCTCGAGGTCACCAACGAGTACTTCGGCGGCACCATTGGGGTGGCCGGGCTGCTCACTGGCAGCGACCTCAGCCGGGTCCTCGCCAACGAGCCCGTCGGCCACCGGTACCTCGTGCCCGACGTCTGCCTCTCGGACGGACGGTTCCTCGACGGCCTCACCCCCGAGGACTTGCCCCGAACCGTCGAGATCGTCGCCACCGACGGGCGAGCGTTGCGAGGTGCCCTCCAAGGCCGGCCGGTGCTCTCGACCACCGCCCGACCCGCGCCATGAGCGCTACCCCGATCGGGCCGGCGACACCCACCGTGGTCATCGCCGGCCGACCGAACGTCGGCAAGTCCTCCCTCGTCAACCGCATCGTGGGCCGTCGAGCCGCCGTCGTCCAGCACGAGCCGGGGGTGACCCGCGACCGCAAGGAGCTCGATGCCGAGTGGGGTGGCGTCCCGTTCCGGGTGGTGGACACCGGCGGGTGGCTCTTCGGCGGCGACGCACTCGACGCCAAAGTGAGCGAGCAGGCCGAGCGAGCGGTGGCCGAGGCCGACCTCGTGCTTTTCGTCGTGGACGTGACCGTCGGGGTCACCGCCGACGACGTCGCCGCCGCCAAGGCCCTTCGTCGCAACGAGGCGCCCATCCGTCTGGTGGTGAACAAGGTCGACGATGCTGCACGGGAAGCCGAAGTCTGGGAGTTCGTCTCCCTCGGGCTCGGGGATCCGTGGCCGGTGAGCGCCATCCACGGTCGGGGCACCGGGGACCTCCTCGACGAGGTGGTGGCGACGCTGCCGGTCGCCGTGGCCCACTCGGACCGCTCGGAGGCGACCCCCGGCCCCGAGGACGCCGAAGCATCAGTGGGCGAGGCGGCAGCGCGCACGCCGCGCGTCGCGCTGGTCGGACGGCCCAACGCCGGCAAGTCGACGCTGTTCAACCGACTGATCGGCGAGGAGCGCTCGATCGTCCATGACCTACCCGGAACGACCCGAGACGCGATCGACACCGTGGTCACCACGCCCGAGGGCCCGCTGTGCTTCGTGGACACTGCCGGCATGCGCCGGCCCTCGAGGACCGACCCGGGCACCGAGCACTACTCGGTCCTACGCGCCCTCGGCGCGCTGGAGCAGTCGGACGTGGCCCTGCTCGTGATCGACGCCACGGTGGGCGCTACTCATCAGGATCAGCGCCTGGCCGAGCGCATCGGCGTCTCGGGCTGCGCCGCGGTGGTGGTCCTCAACAAGTGGGACCTCGTCGCGACCGCCGAGCGCGAGGACGTGCTCGCCAGCGTCGTCGAACGCCTCAGTTTCTTGGGTCCGGCCCCGGTGCTGAAGGTCTCCGCTCGATCCGGACGAGGGGTGCAACGCATCCTGCCGGCACTCCACCAGGCCATCGGCGCCTATCACCAGCGTGTCCCGACCGGCACCCTCAACCGGGCCTTGCGGGACATCCAGAGCGCCCAGCCGGCCCCGGGTGCACGGATTCAGTACGGCGTCCAGGGCGCCATCGATCCGCCGACGTTCACGCTCTTCGCGACCGGGCGCTTGCCACGGACCTATCTGCGCTATATCGAACGCGGGCTACGCGAGCACTTCGATCTGGGGCCCACCCCCGTCAAGATCCGCGTGCGCACCGGCGGGTCGCGTTAAGGGGAGCCGGCGTGCCGTGGTGCGACGAGTGCGACCAGCTGGTCGACGACGAGGATGTCGGCGACGGTGGGACGTGCCCGACCTGCGGGACCCCCTTGGAGGAGCCGCAACGTCGTCCGGTGCCGTGGTACTTCAAATTCATGGTGGCGGCCTCGGTGATCTACCTGGGCTACCGCAGCTACCAAGGCATTACCTGGCTGGCCCATCACGTCTAAGCACCTGGCTTGGCCTATCGGTGGTGACGGGCGGAGCCGACCACCTCAGCGAACCTTGGCGGCGACCTCCTCGCCATAGCTGCGCAATCCGTCGACAGCGGCCTCGAAGGAGGTGCGCGGGATGCGGAGGTGGGTCCAGGTGACGCCGATCTCGGCGAGGCGACCGATGGCGTCGATCTGCTGCTCGACGCTCGCGCCGTCGGGCAGGGGAGTGGCGCTTCCCGACGACACGTCGAGCGTCTTGCGATCCCGCCCGAGCTCCTCCATGCGGTCGCCGATCTGCCCGATGAGCACGGCCAGCTCTTCGTCGGAGGCGATGGGCCGGGTCCGGGTGGTCCTGCTCAGGACTGGGCCACCCAACAGCGGCGCCCAGCCCTGGCCCCAGGCGGCCACGCGGTCACGCACGACCTTGGCGTTCCCGCCCAGCCACAGCGGGGGATGGGGCTTCTGGACTGCTCCGGGCGTCAGGGTCACGCCCAGTGCCTCGAAGTGCCGCCCACCGTAATGGAATTCGTCCGTGCCCCAGAGGCCACGCATGACCTCGACCGCCTCGTCGAACAGGTCGTTGCGCTCGTCGAAGTCGACGCCCAGTGCAGCGAACTCCGAGCGCAGGTAGCCGGTGCCGAGCACGAAGATGCTTCGACCGCCCGATAGGACGTCGACCGCCGTCATGGACTTGGCCGTGAGGAACGGGTTGCGGTAGGGCACGACCGTCAGAGCAGTCATGAGCCGGAGCGTCGAGGTGACCCCGGCCACGAAGCCCAGCGCGACGAACGGATCGAACGTCTCGTGGCCACCGTGGTCGAGCCACTTCTTCGATGGCGCCGGATGGTCGGTGAAAGCCAGGGCGTCGAGCCCCGACGCTTCGGCCACCCGGGCGAACTCGGCGATGTTCGCCGGATCGATCCAGGCGCCCCCCTCCCCACTCGAGATCGGGTACTCCAACATGAACTTGATCGCGCGGTCGGCAGCCATGGAGGGAGACTAGCGAGCGTCGCCCACCGGCTCCCAACCCCCACTGGCGCCCTGAGTGCTCCGATCGGGCCCCCGAGGGCCCCGATCGGAACCCAAGGACCTCGACCAGGGGTATCTCAACGGCAGGAGTGACGACCCGAGGCGGATCGCAGGTGCCGAGCCCAATGGTGCTCGTTCGCCCTCGGGATCGCCGGCCGGCGCGCCGGGCTGACGGACGTCTCGGGGAGGGCACGACACAGCTGCCTCGAGGATCGGGTGATCCGGCTGACCCGGTGCCCAGCGGGCGCACCGAGGTAGCATCGGGGGCCATGGATCCAACCGACCGCATCGCGCTCCACGAGCTCGCGGCGCTCTATGGCGACGTGGTCGACGCCCGCGACTGGGACGGGCTCCGCCGGGTCTTCACCGACGACGTCGTCTACTCGAGTCCCGCGCTGCCCGGAAGGGACCTGGTCGGGATCGGTGCGGTACGCAAGTTCATGGGTCGGTCTCGACATCCCCTCGCCCATCACATCACCAACATCCGGGTCGAAGAGGACGACCGCGGCGTCCGGCTGCGGTCGCGTGTGATCCTCATCACCGACGAGGGGCTGACCCGGTCCGGCGAGTACGAGGACGAGGTGGCCCCGACGCCGGAGGGTTGGCGCATCGTACGGCGGTCGTTCACCGCCCGGGTCCGACCCGCGTCCGACCCGCCTGCATAGCCCCACCGTGCCTCCGCCTCGGGACTCGGCCCTTGTACTGATGGATCTGCAGCAGGCGGTCGTCGACGGCTACGGAGGCACCGCCGAGCTCCTCGCAGCGGCGCAACGAGCGCTGGCTGCGGCGCGATCGCACGAGGTGCCGGTGATCTACGTGCGCCTGCTCTTCCGGCGCGGTCATCCCGAGGTCTCCTCGAACAACGAGATCTTCTCGCGCATCGGGCAGGGCACCCGCTTCACCGACGACGATCCGGCAACGGGGATCGCTCCGCAGATCGCTCCGGAGCCCGGCGACGTGGTGGTGACGAAGAAGCGGATCAGCGCATTTGCCGGCAGCGATCTGGAGTACGTCCTGCGGGCAAGGAGCATCGCCCACCTGGTGATCGGCGGGATCGCCACGAGCGGGGTCGTGCTCTCCACCCTGCGGCAGGCTTCAGACCTCGACTTCCGGGCAACGGTGCTGCGCGACGCCTGCGCCGACACCGACGACGAGGTCCACCGAGTGCTGCTCGACAAGGTCTTCCCCCGCCAAGCCCGGGTGATCACGGTCGACGAGTGGACCGCGCAGCTCGACGAACAGCACTCCTAGCGACCCCTCCTTGGGGACACGGACCGAGTCACGGCCGGTCCGCGCAGCCCGTTCCCCTACGGGCGCAGTCAGGCCGGCGACCGCGAGATGACCAGCGTGGACACCCCGAACCGGCGGAGGACCGGCAGCGAGTCGAAGTGCGTCATTCTGGCGCGGTACCACTCGGACCAGCGGGCCGGCAGCCAGTTGTACTGCTCGAAGACCGGCCACACGAACCCGACTCGCTCGACGTCGAAGCCTGCATCGCCCACCAGAGCCACCAACTCGCCCGGCCAGTAGTTCTTGGCCTCCATGACAGGCCGCGAGAGTTGTCGGGGTAACCATGGGATTAACGGTGCGGGCCCCGAGGAGCTCCACGACCCGATCCGGATACCGTGCCCCTCGAAGGGGAACCAACGATTGGGGCTGATGACCACCAGCACGCCGCGGGGGCGCAAGACACGCCGCAGCTCACGAAGGGTCACTGTCTCGTCCGCCACGTGCTCGATGACCTCGTTCACGAACGCCCCGTCGAACGAGCCGCTCTCGAACGGCAACGTGTCGCCGTCGACCACGCGGAAGGACGCGTCGCGAAGGCCCCGGGCGCACACGGTGGCGATGCGGTCGGGCTGTGCGTCGACGCCCGTCACCCGCTGCGCTCCCACTCTGAGCAGCTCCGACGCGTAGCCACCGTCGGCACAGCCGAAATCGAGCCACGACCCGCGCACATAGGGCGCAATCTTGGCCACCCGGTACGAGACGTTCTGAGGATGCGCGGTCGACGACCCCGGGTCCGGTGTCCGCTCTGCGGCCGTCCTGGAGCGCAGACCCATCATGACACCGGGCCGGTTGTGATCTCCTCTGCGGGCTCGGGCTCGACTGTGGCGCTCGTTCTCGACCCTGCGCCGGACCTCGTCTGTGTGCCGGACCTCGTCCCGCGGCGTTCCACGATCCCCGCGGCGGTCCGGCTGCCGGCGAAGCGTGAGCCGTAGACGAAGCGGAGCATGGGACCGAAGGTCGCCGCCGCCGCCAGCCCGCTGAAGTACAGGCCCCGCACCGAGGACTCAAAGGTGGCCGACAGCACCGGGTAGCCCGCGACGGTCCGGACGCTGCCTTGGAGCTCGGGGCTCAAGAAGTCCAGTGCCCCCATGTGCACCCGGTAGCCGGTGGCGGCGATCACGTGGTCCACCACCAGGTGCTCGGTGCCCCCCGGGCCGTCCAGGCGCAGCTCGATCTGGTTGGCCGTGGGCGTGCTCGCCACGATGCGCCGACCGAGGCGGACATCGATGGTGGGCGAGAAGCGCTCGTGGAGCCACCAGGCGCCAAAGGGGCCCAAGATGTGCCGGAGCACGCTCAGGCGGAGCCGAGCCGGGAGGTGGGCATAGGCCCCGGCGTAGCGGGTCAGCACGAGGTGCGGCCAGCCCGCCCCGAGGGGGGCGGTGGGGCGCAGGAGGCGCTCGAGGCCGCTCGGGTCCCCGCTGCGGGGTGGGCCCCCCCAGCAAATCTGCGTGGTGCGGGCGAGGAGGTGCACGCTGGCCCCGGCCTCTTCTAAGAGGACGGCCGACTCGAGGGCCGATTGGCCCGCCCCGAGCACCGCCACGCTGGCCCCGCTAAAGGAGGCGAGCTCGGCGTGGTCGGCGGCGTGGGAGACGAGCGAGCGGGACCCCCCCGAGCAGGCGAGCTCGGGGGGCACATAGGCAAAGGGGGCCGCCCCGGCGGCGATGACGACGTTGGGCGTGGCGATCTCCTCGCCGCTCGCCACCTCGACCCGGAAGTCGCCCGGGCCCCCGCGGATCGCCTGCACCGGGGTCTCTTCGAGCTCGGGGACCAGGTGCGCCTGGTACCACTGTCCATAGGCGATGAACTCGGCGATGGGGATCGGCCGCTCGCCGCCCCCCTCGTCATAGGGGGTGATCCCCCGCTCGGCGCAGAAGTCGGCGATGGAGAACCCCGGGCGCGGGGCACCAATGCTCGAGTCGAGCGCGGTGGACTTCAAGAACATCCCGCTCGGCATGTGGGTGGACCAGCCCCCCATGGGGGTGCCCAGCACCCGGACCGCACCGTGGCGGTCGAGCAGGTGGCTGGCCGTGCTGAGGCCATAGGGGCCGGCCCCCACGACCAGCGCGTCGAGGTCGCCCGGGCGCGCCATGGGGCTCACGCCGGGCGGCGCGGACCCGGGGCCACCTCGGGTCCTCGAGCAGCCCGGCATCGACGTGGCTGACGGCGGTCGGTCATGGCACCAGCCTGCAGGATGTACAAGGGGGGGTCCACCGGCACCTTGACGAACTCTCTACGTCGGGTGAGGGAGCGGCGGGGCCCGAGGGGGATCGCGCACATTAGTACTACTGCGACTACGTCATCTTGGGTGCAACCCGGCTCGTTCTCGTCATGCAAGGAGAGGTGTTCGCTCCCAGTGGCGTGCCGCCCTCGCCCAGAGCTGAAAGGCTTGGCTCGTGTGGGCGTCGCAATCGACCACCACCCAAAACGGCGCGGCGGCGCCACGCGCATTCGATGCGGTCGGTCGTCAACGAGGCGCGAGGGTCGTCACCCGGGCCTTCGGTTGAGGATCTCGTCGGTCGCAACCCGAGTGATCGCTCCGGACTCCGATGAGCGCTATGGAGGGACAACGCAGTGAAGAACGGTTTCCTGGCGGAGCAGGATCGGCGGATCATTCCCTTGCTCGCCCTCTCCGTGGTGCTCGCACTGGCGGGCCTGGGGATCGCCGTCTTCGGGGCCAACTCGCCATCGTCGGGATCCTCCGGCGCGCTCGCGTCGAACCAGAACGGCTATCACCACGGCCCACCGCCTCCGACCACGACCCCGCCTCCGACCACGACCACCGCGCCGCCCCCGACAAGCACCACGACGACCACGACCCAGCCATCGACGTGCCCCAAACCCATGGCCCCGCCCGCGGGCTGGACGTCCGCCCAATTGACCAACGACGACCACTTCTCGAACCTGGCCAACTGGAACTACGGGGTGAGCGACGACAACACCAGCGGAACGTCAGGCGCCTACTACACATGGGGCGAGACAGGAACTTCGCCGTACCTGGGTACGACGCTCGCGGCGAGCGGACTGACGTTGGACTACGACCTGCCGGGGAACGTGTCCCAGACCTCAACCGGGGTCAATCCGGCAGTGTTATCCACCTATTCGCCGCAAACGTTCACTCCGAGCGGCTGTGGTGTGAGCTTCACCGCCACCTACACAGGGGACCGGACCTACAACACGTCGAACGAAGGCTCGTTCACGCTGCCCTGGACGAGCGGCTTCATCAACTCGTACAACAAGGTCAGCTTCCCAAGCGCCGGGCACTCGGCGTTCTACGCGCAGTTCCTGGCCAAGATGGGCTGTGCGGGCCTCAACGACAACAACGGCTCGTGGAGCTCGATCTGGTTCTTGGGCCAGGGCAACGAGCAGCGTGAGATCGACCTGCAAGAGACCGGGATCGATGGCGGGGAGAGCACCTTACTCTTCAACTCCCACCTGCAGACACCCGCATTGTCGATCAACAGCTACGACGCTGGAGTCGACCTTTGCAATACCTACAACATCTACGGGGTGTCCCTCATCAACGGCGTGGTGACCACGTACCTCAACGGCGTCCAAGCGGGCCAGGCGACGAGTGGCACGACGGGTCCCTACTTCGCCATTCTCGGTGAGGCGGTATTTGGCCCGGCTGCCACCTGGGCCAGCGACCCGACGGCCAACGTGAACATGACCGAAAGCGTCGCCGAGATGCAGATCTATCAACGGTGATCTCGCACCCTTGAGGGAGCTGCCAGTGTGCCCCCGCCGCGGCGCAGCACCCTCGTGGCCAGGGAGGCCACGCCGAGGGCCGCCACCGGCTAACCTGCACCCCCACGGAGCGGGCTGTGGCGCAGCTTGGTTAGCGCGCTTGACTGGGGGTCAAGAGGTCCCGGGTTCAAATCCCGGCAGCCCGACCACAAGGGATAATGTCACTTAACTGGGACACCATCCACCGGCACAGCGCTTCACCTGTGCTTATTTCGGACATGGCAAGACGTCCCGAGGGGCCCACCCGGCGTGTCTCCGTTGAGCGGATGCTCGAGTCGCTGGAGCGCACGCTCCGGGCTGAGGGCAAGTCCGAGAAGACCGTACTCCTACGGACTGAGCGTCCGTCTGCTCGCGGACTACCTCAAGGACCATGGCCGGCCGCTGACGGTGGACGTGTCCCGGGACGACATCCGCGAGTTCATCGCCGAGCAGGGGACCCGCCGGGAGATCACCGACTTCAAAGGCCGGGTGCACATGGGTGGGTCACCCGCCACCGCGGCGGCCCCAGCCTTCGAATGCGAACCGACACCGATCGTTCCTGATGAAACCCTCACCCTCTTGTTGAAGGTTCGGTCGGGCACCAGCCTGGAGCATCGCCGAGACGCGGCCATCCTGCGCCTCTTCCTGGACACCAGCTGTCGCCTGTCGGAGATCACGACACTCAAGGTGGGCGACATCGACCTCAAGCGCCAGGTGGTCGCGGTGCGGGGCAACGGCAACCGCGTTCGGGTCGTTACGTTCGGCGAACGGACCTACAAGGCGCTCGACCGATACCTTCGCCAACTCGAGCGGGAGCGATGCGCGACCACCTCGTCGAGGCCAGCGCAGATGCGAGAGACCTCGCTGCGGCTGATCCCCGAGCGGGCTCCGAGCGCCCCTACCAGGTCGTCCACGGCCCGGGTCGAGACGCCCTGGACGTGGGCCTCCATCTCCACCGCGTAGAGGGCTTGGTCGATACGACGCCGAGGCTCGAGGATCGAGGATCAGAAGCTGCCCTTTTGCAGTTTGGGGATGGCCAGCTCGACGTCATCGGCCTTGGTGGCAAGCACTCGAGGGCGGTGCCCATTGCGCTCGGCGGTGCGGGTCTCGACCCGCGCATAGCGCTCGGCGCCAATGACCGAGGTCAGCTCGGCCTCGATCAGCTCTTGGCACACGTGGCGCACGGCCTCTTGGATCAGGTCGCGACCCTCGCCGGAGCGAAAGGCATCGAGCAACTCGGATAGGACAGACTGGTCAAGGCCATCGGTTGACTTCCTCGTGCGTTCGGCTAGGAACACGCCGAGGATCACGCCGATGGCCCCCCGACGTGGTGGACCGTCGTCGGTTGCTACTCAAAACCCACCACTTGGCGGGACGCCTGTACGGCCTCCTCCCGCGTAACGCGACCAGCTTGTGTGCTTCGTGCCAGACACACCGGCCTCCCGTTTCGGCGATGTGGGTGAATCCGGCCGTAGGCCTATGGCGACCAGGGCATTACCTGCAGGTCTCATGACTTCTGTAATGTAACCGACTCACAACGAGCCGGAGGCGCTGTGGAGATCAAGAGACTGGTCATCGTGCCGGCGACCGAATACACCTGGGCGTTCATGGATGTGACTGTGACGCTCTTTTCGGGCGCTGAGCTCACAGTCCCCATCACGGTCGAAGATGAATCCGGCTTGGATGCCCACGTCCGCTGGTTGGTGCACAACGCAGACTCCACCGTGCGGCAGATTCTGCGTGTCGAGGCAGGCCCGGAACTCCCGTGACGGGGGGGATGCGCGGCTGAAGCAAGCGATGGATCCCGCTCGACTAGCGCATGCGGTCAGCTAACTCCTCGATCCTCGTCAGTTCGACAGCGATGGCCGAGGTGTCCCCACCGAGGTCGACAATGGCGTCAGCCAAGCTCGTGAGACAGCACAGGACGAGCGTGACGAACTCGGACAGACGGT
Organism: uncultured Acidimicrobiaceae bacterium; assembly: GCA_963794215.1. Taxonomy (GTDB): domain Bacteria; phylum Actinomycetota; class Acidimicrobiia; order Acidimicrobiales; family RAAP-2; genus DATKRB01. The sequence continues at coordinate 445,644 of CAWCCQ010000003.1, forward strand.
CGAGCCCCTCGATCCGATGCTCGTCGGCCACATCTGGCACCTCCCCGTCCGGCATGGCTCCAGAAGCTAGCCGAGCAGAGCTTTCGCCACTCACCCGATTTGGGTTACCGGTACCTAGGCCGGGGGGAAGCGACAGAGGCGCATCTAGTCCCGCGAGAGCCACCTCGGCAGTCAGGAGGTCGGTTTCAATCATCCAAAGGAGGTGAAGCGATCCCCAAGACTGCATCGCGATGCTCCTGGTCCGGGCTCGCCAGACGGGGGTAGCCATGACCGATGTGAACACAGAGCACGCAGTACTTGAGTGGGAAGACGGCCCAAGATTTTGGCTACGGGATGCCGAATACCGCGCGCTATTCTACAACCTCACCGTGCCGGTCATCCTCAGCGAGCCACATGGGCCAATCCTCGCCGCCAACCCCGCGGCCTGTCGGCTGTTTGACATGACTGAGGCTGAGTTGTGTGGGGTTGGACGTTCTGACCTCGCGGACCCCGACGACCTTCGCTGGGCTGCGGCAGTGGCCGAGGGGGACCTGACCGGGCGGGTGACCGCGACGCTCGGGATGCGGCGGGGTGATGGCGCAGTCATCGAGGTCCACCAAACGGCGACCGTCTACGTGAATGAAGACGGCGTGGAACGCAGCCTGATCACCCTGACCGAGGTGGCCAGTGACGTCGATTCGCCGACTCGACTCAGGTATCACCTCAGTGGACAGGTTCAGCTCACGCAGGCCGAGCTGCGGATTCTGGGACTCTTGCCCACCCACCACTCCGTCGCGGAGATTTCCCAGATGCTCTTCAGCGCACACAACACGGTGAAGACCCATTTGGCGAGCATCTATCGCAAGCTCGGAGTGCACAGCCGTTCGTCAGCCGTCGCCAGAGCACGCGCCCTCGGGATTCTGCGACTCCCGGCCAGGTAGGAAACGGTTTACCGAAATGGGTGCAGGTCGGGCGAGGCCGACCTTGCCGCGACCCGCCCCGAACTGGGGGGCACACGGGCGGATCGCCTTCCGGCGCCGTCCAAGGGGCGGCCGGGCGTCACCGTCGAGACGAACAAGAACCTCGACGGCCCATCTGACGGTAACCAACGCTGCCGAGCCGGAGGTTTCGAGCAGAAGAATTCCGGTGGTGGGTCTACGCCTGGCACTGACGCGACGAAGCCGTTCCGGGTTCGTATCGACTACACCTCGTTCTGGTTGACCCGATTGCCCTGTCGTGTGACACTCGCAACAGGAGTTGTATGCATTGGGGGGAGGTCAGTGACACGATCGCTGAGGTGCACCCAATCACTCTGCCAAGCGGTGCTACGACGCCGACAACAGGGGAGACGAACACGGTGGCCGACGAAGCAGCGCGTGCTCCTGGGTCGGAACAGCTCCTGTCGATGTTCGACACGAGTACGGGTGAAGGCCTCGTGATCCATCTGTGGAAGGAGTTGGCTTCGTACGAAGCCAACGCGGAGCGCCGCCAAGCGATGACCTCGGAGCAGGTAGGAGCCGGGACCAAGATCGATCCTGGGCGCATCTACGAGGTCACGTACCGCAGCTGAACCGAAATGGCCGCGTCGAGGGTTCGGTGCCAACAAGGCCAGGGTGGGTGGCGGACGGCGGCCCGAGGCTTCGCCGTTGCGGAAGCCCCGACACTTGCTCGGCAAGCGCGCCGGCCGGATTCAGATTTATCAACCCGGGCAACTCGTACGCATCCACCAGCGGTAGTAGCCACCGAAGGAACCAGGTGGTCGGGCTGCGACCAAGGGCGCGGCCCGGGGCCATGCCTGTCTCGAAACGCAACGTGGTGGCGCCCCCGGGCCGCAGGACGGAGTTTGCCAGATTCACCCCTGACGCGACGGGGCCGGCCCCGAAAGGGCGGCCCCGTCGATGATGCGATTGGCATCGAAAATGGACCTGATTCAGAGGCGCTTGGGACCGGGTCCTTCGTACGGCTCGGGCGTCCAGCCTCCCGTGATCAAGCTATCGACCACGGCCGCCGCCTGGTAGCCGAACAGTCTCGCCCTCGAGGCAGGCGCATCAGAGCCCGTGGTCCGTGTCGTGCCATGTCGCCAGGGCCCCGACGGCGATCTGTACGGCGGTCTCGCGGGTCACCAGCGGGAGCCTAACTATAACTAGGAGGGGAGGACGGGGCGCCAACCCACGATCGGGCGAAGGTGGGCTGGCGGCGGCGGGCGGACCGCGCCGTCTAGTCCCAGGCTTAGCGATCCGTGACTCCTGCACAACGGTCAAATCGCCCTAGGGGCCGCTCGCCGCACCGGCCGATTGGCCACCTCTGATCGCCACCTGGCGCGACTAAGCCGGCCCGAAGGCCGGCCTCCAGTCGCATCCAGTGCGGGTGATGCTACGTGCTGTCCGAAACCTCCTCGTGACGTGAATCAGAGATCCGCGCGCAGTACGTAGCCAGGGTGTCGAGGATCTCGTCGGCGCTCTTGTGCCAGACGAAAGGCTTTGGCTCCTCGTTCCACTGTTCGATCCATTTGGGAGATGTCCGATTCAAGCTCCTTGGTCGATCGATGGGTGCCCCGACGCAGCCACTTGTTGGTGAGTTCGGCGAACCACCGTTCGACCAGGTTCATCCACGAGCTGTAGGTGGGCGTGAAGTGGAGATGGGTTCCGAGCTCGGGGATGGCGAAGGAGCCACTTCTTGACCTCAGGGGTCTTGTGGGTCGAGACGTTGTCGATCACGAGGTGCACATCGAGTTCCTCGGGAACATTGCGGTTGATGAAGCGACGGAACTCGACAGCCCGGTGGCGTTCGGTCATGTCGGCGATGACGTGACCGGAGGTGACATCGAGAGCGGCGTAAAGGTTGGTTGTGCCGCCTCGGACGTAGTCACGTGTGCGCCGTTCGGGCAGACCCGGCCGCAGCGGGAGCAGCGGCGAGGTGCGGTCCAGGGCTTGGATCTGGGTCTTCTCGTCGACGCACAGCACCAAGGCACTGTCGGGTGGATTGATGTACAGCCCCACCACATCTCGGACTTTCTCGACGAACAGAGGGTCCGGGCTGAGCTTGAAGGTGTCAACCAGGTGTGGCTTCAGGCCAAAGGCTCGCCAGATCCGAGAGACCGCCGACTGGCTCATGCCCGTGGCCTTGGCCGACGGGGCTGACCGGCGTGCTCGCCGCTATCGTCGCTGCGCTGTGGACCGTGTCGACCAGTGGGTGGCGTCGGTAGGTGTCTCCTCCAGCGTCTTGACCACGACAGCCTCCACTGCGTCGTCACCGAGAAGGCGAGGTGCACCCGGACGAGGTTCGTCGTGGAGGCCATCGAGTCGCAACGCCACGAACCTCGAACGCCACTTGGACACGGTGCCGAACCTGACGCCCAGCTCCTTGGCCACGGCGGTGTTGCTCTGGCCCGTTGCACAGGCCAGGACGATGCGACATCGAAGGGCCAGCGCCTGGGCGCTCGTCGGGCGTCGGGCGTCGGGCCCAGCGTTCGAGCGCCGACCGTTCGTCGTCAGTCAACTCCAACGGTTCGAGAATCGGACTCGGCATTGCGCCTCCCATCGTCGCTTATGACGACAGGAAACGCGCAGCCGGATAGAGAAATTCCTAGCTCATCAATTATTTATGACTCGGGTCAGTAGCTGAATGACGGAACCTTCACGTGGGTGGGCGAGCACCCGAAGGTGGCAGCGCGCCGTCGACGCCGTCGCAAGGTGGGGTTCACCGATCACGAAATGCTGGTGCGCAATCGCGGGTTCACTCTCGCGATCCCGCTGGAAACGCTGACCAGCGTCCACTACCTTCCTCGGCTACTCCGGAGCCTTCTTCACTTCACTGCTCGAGATGGAATCGACATCACCCTTCGAGAGTCGATCAAGATGTCGTTGAACGGCGTCGTCTTGATCCGCCTCGCGGCGGCCAATCCTGACGAAGAGTGACGGCAAAGGGCTACCGCCGCACCTGGCCCTCGGCAGTCACGTGTTCGTCCCATCGAAGTAGGGGCACGATCAGGCCGCCATCAGCCTTGACGGTCGGGACGTACCGGGTCCACTCCAATAGGGACTCATCCGCCAAGGCAGCATTTGGGATGAGGACGACGCACTCGTCGGTATCGGTCTTACGCCACACGTCAAACGTCCGGCGCGGACCAACGCCTGCGAATGCCACACGACCGTTCAGCTGAAAGCCCTCTTCCATGTCGGCTCTCGTTCCTAGTTGCCCAGCCTTGGTGCCTCTCCCGGCGCCCAGCAACCAAAGGAAGGCCTAGCGGTCGACGAACCGGGTGCTGGGGAAGGTCCCTACGGGGGTTCGGACTGTAGCTGGGGAAGCACCAAAAAGCGCCACCCTCATCGTACCCTTGGCGCTGGTGCCGACCTCCTCCGAAGCGCTGGTCATGTGGCTGATGGCCGGCCGCGACGACCACGACCCGCCCGGCATCGAGAGCTTCCTCCGGCGTCCAGCGTGGATGGCCAAGGCGGCGTACAAGGGCGAGCCGGTGGGGACCTTCTTCCCCGAGCGGGGCGGGAGCCTGGAAAGGGCGCGTGAGCTGCGCGCGGCGTGCCCGGTGCGGCCTGAGTGCCTCAGCTACGCCCTCGAGGAGCCCGATCTGCAGGGCGTGTGGGGCGGGACGAGCCAGCGGGGACGGCGGGGGATGCGTCGGAGCGTCGCGTGATGGGACGAGACCCTGGCCTGACGCCCGATCCGAGTCGAGCACACGCTCGCTCGTGACGCAGGTGTCACTGGGGACCCCGGACCTGGGTCCGAGGCTCGCAGTGGCCGCACGTGCGAGCGGCTTCGCCTCCCACGCCGACATCGACGGGTTCGCTTCAGTGGCCGAGATAGAGGGGATTCGGCATGCGATCGAGCACCCGTCATTCGGGAACCTCTACTCCGCGGACTGGGCCAAAGTACCTACTGCGTGGATGTTCTCGGACGTCCACCGAAGGTGGCGGCGCTCTTCGGTCGATACTTCGAGACGCTGGCGGACGCAGCGTTGGAAAACCTGAGATCGCGGGCGACTGCATCGATCACCTTGGAGGCTCAACGCGGCGTTTACTCAAAGCTGCCCTACAAGAAGTCCCCGAAACCTCACCAGGGCTAGCTGGCTAGCTGGGTACTCCCACCATCTCCGAGCTGCACTTACTTCGCGTCCTTGGCTCGGGTCAGACAGGGAGTGCACACCGTTTAGCGGCGGATACTGGCGGTCAAGAGGTCCCGGGTTCAAATCCCGGCAGCCCGACCAGTTGCGGTTGACCCCAATGGCTGGGTCGGCCGCCCGATGAGAATCGGCCACGTGAGGTGGCAGCAGCGACTCGTTCGCCCCAGTCACACCAGCTGACGCGGTGCCCGCCAACCATCGTGGTCTGTCGACGTCGAAGTTGTCTGGCGCCGCGTGCGGCGGAGCCAAGCAGACAGTGTGCGGCGGAACCAAAACACACTGACGGCGCCGCGGGATATGGCTTCTCAAGAGAACGACGCCCCGGTGACGACGACCGAGGGGGTGGTCATCGTCACCGGTTCGCCGCCACGAGAAGGGTATCCATCCATCCTGAGACGTGCCTGAGAGGCGGGCGAGCAGAGGGAGGAGCGAAGGCGGGAGTGCACGGTCGAGTCGGCGGGACTTGCACCATGTCGTCAAGTCGCCCGAACCGCCCACTCGTGCGGCTTTAGGAGGTAGCGCTTTCGCGAGGTCGCCGCACCCCTCACATCCTGCGCATGCGCAGGTATCGCTTCACGTCTGGCATCGCCGCATTGGCCAGCACGAGCGCCCCGACAGAAAGGGCCAGAAGCGCTGCGGTGGTGATATAGCCGATTGACCGCATGGCGGTCCCCTTTTCGGTTGCGAGTTGCGTTGTGGGCATCCTACCTACCGGCGTCCCGCCACTCACCGGTTGACCGTCGCCAACGCCCCAAAGTCCCGCAACGACAGGCGCTCCACTGAGGTGAGCGGACACTGTCAAGAACGGCTGATTCGGGCAGGAACAGCCGAGGTCATTCGTGTGTGTAGGCTGCGCCTTGGAGGTATGCATGAAGGACGGTTCTGGTAAGAAGCACTCGAGGTGTCGAGCGCGAAAGCTCCGGGCAGCCAAGCACGGGGCATGGATGGAAAAGCAACCGCCGGCACGCAAGAAGCGCGCGAGCCGCCCCGAGACGGAGCGGACCCTGGCGGACACCGTTCTTGACAATCCGGTGGGAAAGCAACCTCAGCGAGACTGAACTCGGTAGCTGGCAGGCTTGCTGCGCACAGGTCTCGAACGACACGCGCGTCCCCACCGGATCTACCGTGAACCCTCGGGGCCGGCTGCCTCCGCCAGCTCTGCTTCGCGCTCATCGAGCCACGACAGCAGTTCGCCCAGCGTGCGGAAGTCGTGCCGAGTACCCGACACGGCGTCGTGCACGATGTAACTGCCGTCAGCTTCGACGATCACCCTGAGCTTGGATGCCTCAGGCGGTCCGTAACACCAGCACGGATCGGGCTGAGCACGCCACCCGGGCTTGGTGACGAGCGACTCAGAGAGCGATTCCCAGGCCACCACTGCAGTCAAGCAGACAAGCCTCGCGTTCGGAGCGCGCTGGCGCGAGTCCCAGTCATCGCCCGAGCAACAGACCTCGTTGGTCGCCGCTCACCAGCGGTTTTGGCACGCGCCGATGCGGCCACCTGCACCGCCGCGCCCGCCTAACGATGCGTCCGCCAAGGCCCCTGGGCTGAGCGCGCTGGTTGCGAGCGAGCGTCGGAATGCGCAATACGAGAGATCTCGGCCTCAGCGCGCATGATCTGTCGTTGCAGCCGGCGACGCTCGAGCAGTGAGCAATAGACCATCTCAATTTGGCACTGCTGTATCTCTGCCTGCAGCTGTCCCGGGCGATCCAAGGGCTCGCCAGACGACGCGTGCTCGTGCGAGCTCTCCTCGATGGTTGTCATTGCCTTCCCTGCCTCTCTCCGAGTGGTCCTCGGGGCAGGATAGGCGAACACGCGTTCGATTACAATGATCCTCTCGGCGGCAGTGACCCGACAAACCCCAGTTCGGGGAGAACTCTCAGCCCGAACCTCTACGATCGCGCCCAATCCTCACGGTGAGGTCGACCGTTAGACGCTGCCCACCACATGACTGTCGTTGACCACCACGATGTTGCCGTCGAGGTCGGTGACGGTGAAGCAACGGTGGATCTTCCGTTCGTCCTTCGTGATCGCCGAGACGGTCACGCCGATGCCTTCCCAGGCCTCGTGGGTGGCGTCGAGGTCCTCCACCATGAAATCGAAGGGCACCGCCATGCCCGAATCAATGTCGGACTCCCCACTGAAGACGATATGCGTGCCGCCGCGCAGCTCCATGACGGCAAGCGAGGGCCCGACAAAGACCGGGCGCATCCCGAGCTTCTGGTAGAAGTTCGCGGCGCGCTCCGGATCGGTTACCCGAAGCCTCAAGTGGCCGGTCCACAGGGCAGGTCGTTCGTCGGGGACAGCTTTCACGGGTCTACCTCCCTGGCCCTCCGACCCAGGGGTCGGACCCTCCCATGATGGCACGGCTGTCGCGCGGAAGCCCCGGCGGCTTCCCGACCCGGCCCGCCCGACTTGCGGTACGATAAAAAGAGCGGTTTCGAAAAAGCGCCGAGCACGGCTGGGATCTTGAGGAGCCCGCCCCAGTGCTCGCTGACAGCAACTCCGGGGGCGGGATGACGACGGTTGACGACACCCTCGACGTGGAAGACTACGACGAGTTCGGGCTGCTCGACCAGAACGCTGCCGAATGGAATCTGTCGTTTGACGGGCGACCCGAGGTCCGTCGGGGTGACATCGAGATCGGGCCCGGCCAGCGCCTGAGCTACATCGCTTGGGGCTCGGGGCCACCTGAGGTCGTCTACCTGCACGGCGGTGGTCAGAACGCGCACACCTGGGACACCGTGGCGCTCGCCCTGCACAGGCCCGCCGTCGCGTTCGACCTCCCCGGTCATGGCCGATCCTCTCGACGCGAAGATCGCAACTACGGACCGTGGCGCAACGTCGAGGCTCTCGAGATCGCCTTACCCCTTGTGGCAGTCGACCCCGCGGTGGTCGTCGGCATGTCCCTCGGCGGAGCCACCACGACGCACCTCGCGGCCAAACGCCCGGACCTCTGCGCCCGGGCGGTGATCGTCGACGTGACCCCGCAAGTCAACGACCCGACTCGCCCGATGACCACCCAAGAGCGCGGCTCGGTGGCGCTCATCGGTGGGCCACCGACGTACGAGTCGTTCGACGCGATGGCGGACGCCGCGGTAGCCCTCAGCCCGTACCGGGCGGCCTCGGGGGTCCGTAGGGGAGTGCGCCACAACTCCTACCGCCGAGCCGACGGACTCTGGACCTGGCGCTACGACCTCTTCGGTCCCCGACCCACACATGGCACCGACTGGTCCAACTTTGTGCCCCTGTGGGAGGACGTCAGCGCCATCACGGTGCCGACAATGCTCGTCCACGGCGGCCTCTCGAAGTTCGTCACCGACGAGGACGTGGCCGAGTTCTTGCGACGGCTTCCGTCGACACGCTACGAGGTGGTCGACGACGCCGGGCACGCCGTCCAAAGTGACCGCCCACTCGAGCTCGTCGCGCTCATCGAGGATTTCGCCTTCGAGGGGAACGCCTTGAAGGTTCCTAAGCCAGGCGCGGCCGCCGACACGTGAACGATCCAGCGAAGGACATCGAACCAAGGGGGCAGCATGAGCGACAACAAGATTTGGGCGCACTCGGGGGACTCGCACTTCATCGAGCCCGAGGGGTTGTGGAACGAGATCCTGCCGGCGGCGATGGCGGCCCGGATGCCCTGGACCGAAAAATCCGCGGATGGAGCGTCCGAGATCATCCACGTCGATGGGGAGTCCTTCCGCCGCGAGCTGCCAAAGATCGCCACCAAAAAGATCGACGGGCTGTCGATGAGCGAGCTGAGCAGCCGACCCCCCGGCGCCGGGACCTGAAGGCCAGGGTGGCCGATCTGGACCTAGAGGGCATCTGGGGCGAAGTCGTCTACTCCTCGTTGGGCCTCTGGGAGCAGTCCATCAACGACCGGGCCTTGATCCGTGCCGCGGCCGAGGCCGAAAACGAGTGGAAGGTGGCCGAAATCCAGGGCATCGCGCCCAACCGACTCATCGCTGCGGCGTCGATTCCGCTGCTCGACATCGACGATGCGGTTTCGGCTGCCATCCGGGCCCGCGAGCTCGGCCTCTACGCGGTGTCGATGCCCACGCCAGCCAACCCGAACTCGGCCACCGACCACTCGACGATGGTGCCCCTCAATAGTGAGGCCTGGGATCCCTTGTGGGCCACGCTCGAGGACATCGGCATGATTGCCGCCTTCCACATCGGCGGTGACCCGGGCGAGCACACCATGTACCGAGGACCCGGTGGCGCGGTGCTGAACTACACGAACTCGACCTACAGCGGTCAGCGCGCGGCCATGCTGATGGTGGCCTCTGGGGCACTGGACCGCCACCCTGGCCTCAAGGTCCTCATCTCCGAAGGTGGGGCCAGCTGGGTACCGTTCTTGGGCGACCGCATGGAGGAGGGCTATCGCCAGCATTCGATGTTCGTACGGCCCACACTCTCGCGCTCGCCGAAGGAGATCCTCTTCGCGCAGGTCTACTGCTCGTTCCAGCACGAGGCCAGCGCGGTCCAGGCGTTCTTGCACATGGGGTACCGCAACGTGGCCTGGGGCTCGGATTACCCGCACCTCGAGGGAACCTATGGCCACACCCAAAAGACGCTCCACGAGCTGTTCGACGACCTTTCCCCCGAGGACAGTCGCCGGATACGGATGGGCACCTTCGAAGAGCTCTTCCCCCACGTGTCGCTGCCCGCCGGCCTGTGAGGCCGTCGCAGCTCGCGGAGTTGGAATGGTCCCGACTCGAGCTGCGACGGCCGATGACTGACCGGCGAGCGTCGCTCGAGTACCGACAAAAGCGGGTGGGGCCATGCAATTCGGACTGAATTTCACGCCGGTGTATCCCGCCGAGATGGCAACGCTCGCCCGGGCGGCCGAGGACGCCGGCTTCGAGTCGTTGTGGATCGGCGAGCACGTGATCGTTCCCTTCGATGGAGTACCCGAGGGCGATCGGCGGAACTTCCGCGCCGACTCTCGATTCGTCGAACCCTGGGTCGCCCTTTCGCACCTCGCAGCGGTGACCACGACCGTGCGTCTGGGCACGTGCGTCGTCGTGCTGCCTATGCACTCGCCCTTCCATCTGGCGCGGGCCATCGGGACCGCGGACGTGTTGTCGGGGGGTCGGATCTCGGTGGGCGTGGGGAGCGGGAACATCGAGGCTGAGTACGTGGCCGTGGGCGAGGATTGGCCGACCCGCGGTTCGCGCATGGACGAGATGATCGCGGTGATGCACGCGCTGTTCAACGACGATCGCCCCGAGTTCCATGGGGCCCACTACGACATCGCACCGTCGGGGTTCGAGCCCAAGCCCATCCAGCGTCCTCGGCCGCCCCTGCTCATTGGCGGCACCGGCCCCGCCGCGCTGCGCCGAGCGGTCGAGCAGGGTGACGGGTGGTTCGGCGGTAGTCCACCGCCCGAGCGCGCCACACAGATCATCGGCGACCTCCAACGCCGCCGAGCGGAGATCGGCAAGCCGCCCTTGGAGATCACGCTCCTTACCGGCTGGTCGGCGGGTTACGACCCCGAGGTCGTGGCGGCCTACGAAGTGGCCGGCGTGGACCGGTTGGTGGTCACTCCCTGGACGCGCAGCAGTAGGGCCCGAGTAGGCATCGAAGAATTCGCAGACGCTGCGGGCCTGAGATGAGACGTCGTCGCAGTGCAGCGATCGGTGCACTACACCACTAAAAGGCTGGGGGTTCGGTCGTGGACGTGAAGGGAAAGACCATCGTCATCACCGGTGCGAGCCGAGGCATCGGCAAACAGGTGGCCATCGAGTTCGGTCGTCGGGGTGCCAACGTCGTGGTGGCGGCGCGCACGGTCGAGGCGCATCGTCGGCTCGCCGGCACCATCGCCGAGACGGTGGCGGAGACCGAGGCGGCCGGAGGTCGGGCTCTGGCGGTGCGGACGGACCTCAACAGCCTCGCCGACATCGACGCGTTGGCGAAGACCGCGGTCGAGACGTTCGGCGGCATCGACGTCCTCATCAACAACGCGGCCGACACCTCCAGAGGGACCCCTTCCATCCTTGACCTCGATCGCAACGACTGGCTGCACCAATTCGACACGAACCTCCACGGTCCGTTCTCGCTCGTGCAAGCGGCACTCCCCTCGATGCGTGAGCGGGGGGCGGGTGATCGTGAACATGAGCTCGGGAGCCGGCGACCTCGTGCCCGTGCCCTCGGCCAGCGACAGGTCGGGCGCCATCCGGATCGGCGAGCGAGTCGCCTACGCGGCGAGCAAGGCAGCCCTCAACCGGCTCGGGAACGTGATCGCACCCGAGCTGCGCGGAATTGGTGTTGCCATCGTGACGGTGGACCCCGGGTTCACCCGGACCGAGTTGGTCGAGCTCATGGGCGAGCGCGGCATGGTCGATGCCGACGCTGCGGTACCGATTGACGTGCCGGTGCGGACGATCGTGCACGTCGTGACTTGCGACGACCCGATGGCCTACACCGGCTCCATCCTGCGAGCTGCGCAATTCGTCCAAGAGCTCGGCCTCTGACCACGTCTTCGCGGCGCCGAGCGGTTTAGCAATGCGATTTTCAAAGGCACCGGCCCTTGGTAGGATGCTGCGCGTAGCGGGGGAGGCAGGAACGACCGTCCACCGCTGGTCGACCTCGTGTTCGGGCGCGTCGACCAGCGCCGACGAGGCGTGGCCGGTCAGGCCCGACGCAACGAGAGGACGTCAGATGTGGCCACGACACCGATCGACAGTGTCCAATGACTGAGGCGCTCGAAGGTCTGCGAGTCGTCGACCTCACGAGCACGCTGCCCGGCGCCTTTGCCAGCCAGCTTTTCTCGGACTTCGGTGCCGAAGTGGTCGTCGTCGAGCCGCCAGGTGGCAACCCGTTGCGGTGGCAACCTGCCGCCCCCTTCTGGTTCCGGGGAAAGAAGTCCATCGAGCTGGATTTGAAGGACGAGGGGGACGTCGCCGTCGCTCGCTCGCTGGCCCACGCAGCCGACGTGGTCATCGAATCGTGGCGTCCGGGCGTCGCCGAACGCCTCGGGCTGGGCTACGACCAGCTCAAGGAGGATAACGGTCGCCTCATCTACGGCTCGATCACCGGATTTGGCCGCAACGGTCCCTACGCCCAGCTCAAGGGGTACGAGGGCATCGTCATGGCCAAGATCGGGACGCTCGGTCCGCTGCATCTCGCCCACCGTGACGGTCCGTCGTTCTGCGCCACCCCGGCGGCGTCGTTCAGCGCGTCGCAGACGCTCTTGCAGGGTCTGCTGGCCGCCCTCTACGAGCGTGAGACGAGCGGCGTCGGCCAGCGAGTCGAGACGACGCTGTGGCAAGCACAGACCGCGCACGACTGCTGGAACTGGCTCGTGCGGACCGTCGCCGCGCAGTTTCCGGGCGCGTTCAACGCGGTACCCAGGGTCAACGAGGCACGCCGAGTTCCCAACGGGTGGCTCTCGTTCCGGCTGCTCGTCGGGCTTTCCAAGGACGGCCGCTGGCTGCAGTTCTCCCAGACCTCCGATCGGCTCTGGCTCGCCTTCATGCGAGTCCTGGGGCTCGAGTGGATGCTCACTGACCCCGAGTGGAAGGACGCCCATTCCTCAGAGGACATCGACGTCCGCGAGGCCTACTGGGAGAAGATGCTCACGGCGGTCCGCTCGAAGACCGTCGAGGAGTGGTACGAGATCTTCGAACACGAACCCGACGTCTTCGCCGAGATTTTCCGTACCGGGACCGAGCTCCTCCATCACCCCCAGATCGTTCATGACCATCAAGCGATCGTCGTCGAGGACCCCAAGTTGGGACCGGTGCTCCAGCCTGGGCCACTGGTCAAGATGACCGCCACGCCCGCGCTCTTGACCAGGCCGGCCCGGGCGCTCGACGAGGACAGCGCCGAGCTGCGCCAACGTGGCCGCGCCGCGGCGGCGGCTTCTCGAACCGACGCGCCCCAGGGCCAGGCACCACTGGCCGGTGTGACCGTCGTCGAGCTCGGCACGTTCTACGCCGGTCCGTACGGGTCGACCATCCTCGCCGACCTCGGTGCGCGGGTCATCAAGTTCGAGCAGCTCGATGGCGACCCGATGCGCTGGATCATGCCGTTCCCCGAGGTCGGTGGGGTCAAGGTGCTCTCGGGCAAGCAGAGCGTGGCCGTAGACATCGGCACACCCGAGGGCAAGGACATTGTCTACGAGGCCGTCCGGCGGGCCGACGTCGTGTTGCGGTCGTTCCGGGCGGGGGTGGCCGAACGTCTGGGCTACGACGACAAGAGCCTCCTGGAGGTGAACCCGAACCTGGTGTACCTGAACGCGCCGGGCTTCGGCGTCGACGGCCCCTACGGACACCGTCCGGCCTATGCGCCGACGATCGGGGCGGGCGCTGGTCAGGGCGGGCGCAACCTCGGCAAGCTCATGGTCCAGCGGGCCGACCTCACCATGGACGAGGTGAAGGACCTCTCCTTGCGGGTGGGCGGCGGCTCGATGAGCGGATCCAACCCCGATGCGAACTCTTCGCTCGCCGTGGGCACCGCGATGCTGCTCGGGCTCGTGGCCCGCAAGCGAGGCGCTCCAGGGCAATCCATGCTCACCACCATGCTCAACACGATGGCTCACGTGCTCTCCGAGGACATGGTCGAGTACGAGGGTCGGGCCCCGATCGCCACGGTGGACGAGCAGATCGTCGGGCTCGGTCCGCTCTACCGTCTCTATCCGGCGGCCGAAGGCACCTGGGTCTTCCTCGCCGTCGACACGGACAAGGAATGGCACGCGCTCAACGCGGCACTCGCGACCTACGGCGACCTCGCCCACGACGCCCGGTTCGCCAGCTCCGCCTCGCGCCACGAGCACGCCCACGAGCTGAGTGACGCGCTCGTCGACGTCTTCGCACAGCAACGCGCCGACGACTGGGAGCGCGCCCTCACCTCGTGCGACGTCGCGTGCGTGCGCGTGCAGGATGGCCCGTCCGAAGCCTGCATCATGGAGGGTGATCACGCGATCGCCAGGCTCGAGGATCAGCTCGTGGTGCTCGAGCATCCCGCGGTGGGCGAATACGTCCGACTGAAGCCGATGGTCGGCTTCTCTCGGTCCGAGGGTCTCGCCCGTGGGGCGCCGCTCCTCGGTCAAGACACCGACGCCGTACTGCGCGAGCTGGGCTACGGCGACGAGGCGCTGGACGACCTGCGATCGCGTGGGATCATCGCCAGCTGAGGACGCGCCGCAGGTCCGCAAGAGGGTTGGGGCGCCATGTCGTGCCCGGGCCCACTGGCGCGCAGCCGCCCTTGGCGCAGCGCTGGACGCCGAGAAGGGCGAGGTTCGATGAGGAGAGACCCATGTCGATGACGAACGCCCAGCCCGGCGCGCACACCGGGCCGGGGTGGCACGCAAAAGGGGACCCCCATGCCTGACCCGCTCCCCGAACCGCCCGACGACTCGGTCGTCGGCACGCCGGCCCGCCGACCCGGATCGGTCCGCCGCACCGCGCACATCAATATGACCTGGCCGGGGGGCTTCGGTACGCCCCTCGAGCTGCGCGGGCGAGCACGAGACCTGCTCACCACCGAGGCAGGGACCCCGGTCGTGCTGGCGGAGGCCGAGATGCAGGTCGGTATCGGTGCCGAAAGGACGATCGCCCGGATCGCCGCGACCCCCGAACGCCCCGGGACCGACGCATTGATCGGGGCGAAGGGCGGCGGGGGCATGCGGGCTGCGATCGATGCCGCGCTGCCCGGAGAGCGCGAGGCGGCGACCCCGTTGTACTTCTTGCTCGACGACGTCGCCGGGGCGACCCTCATCGCGGGGTTCGCGTGGTCCCGGGCCCGTCCGATGTGGCCACCGCCCGGTGCTCGAGGGGGGGGCGGACGCCTGCGCAGCGACGGCCGGATCATCTGCTCGGGGCTCCGGCCCGGGGGGTTCTACGAGGCCAGCCGTGACGAAGGCACGGGGATGCCCCACGCCATCCGCACGGCCGGCGACCTCGCCGCGCCTGACGATCCGTGGGCGTGGCACGAGGTCGAGCCGGCTCCCGAGGTGTGCATGCGCCGGCGGCGGCGTATCGACGCGTGGCGCGTGGGGTCGACCATCGAGGTGGACGCCCACTTCCGCGACAGCCTGTGGGACCCCGAGCACATCGAGCTGGCGGTGCACGAGTACACGGTGACGGCCACCATGGACGCCGACACCCACGTGCTCGAGACCCTCGACGCGATCCCACGTGTGCTGCCGTTTCCCGAATGCCCCTGGGCCGCACCCCACGCCTCGTCGCTGGCCGGCGATCGGGTCGACGGGTTCCGCACGAGCGTGCAGGACTCGCTGACCGAGCTCCGGTGCTGCACCCACCTCAACGACATGCTGCGGGGCCTCGCGGAGGTTCCCGCGCTCCTCTCCGCCCTCGACCTCACCCACGGCTGAGGCCGCCGCCCGCCGCCGGCCGCTCCTCGGGCTCGAAGGACCTCAGTCGGCGGGCTCGAAGAAGGGGACGGCCAGCTCGTCGTCGAAGGGCTCGAAGGTGACCCGGACCGGCAGGTCGACCACCAAGGTCTCTTTGTCCACGCCGATGACCCGGGTCATGAGGCGCACCGGCTCACCGGTGGTCCCCTCCAGCTCGATGACGCTGATGTTGTAGATGGGCGAGTCCATGGCCGCGCGTTGGTCGGCCCAGGTGTAGGTGAACACCGTGCCGGTGCCGGGCAGCTCGTCCCAGCTCCACTGCGTGGACTGGCAGGCATAACAGGCCCAGGCCGGGGGCCAGCGGTGGCGCCCGCAGTTCCCACAGCGCTGCACGACGAGCTGGTTGCGCCCGGCGGCCTCCCAGTAGCCCACCGCGGCGGGTGTCCACCCCGGGGCGGGGAGCTGGTTGCGATCCGGGGCGTCGGGGTCGGTGGCGGTCATGGGGCTCAGCCTTTCGTGAGGAGCATGGCGCTCGAGGGCGAGGGGCTCGACCCGGCGACGACGAGGGCCACCTCGGCGTTCGTGATCTGGTTGGGCGAGGTGCCCCGCAGCTGGCGCATGGCCTCATAGACGTGGCTCATGCCGTGGTTGTAGACCTCGGCCAGGTTGCCCCCATGGGTGTTGACCGGCAGGGAACCTTCACGGGCGATGTTGCCCTCGGCCACGAAGGGTCCCGACTCGCCTTTCTTCACGAAGCCGAAGTCCTCGAGGCCCATGAGCACCATCGGGGTGAAGTGGTCATAGATGCCCGCCACGTCCACGTCGCTCGGCCCGAGCCCGGCGTTCGCGTAGAGGTCCTGGGCCACGGTGCGCTGGCCGGCCGAGGCGAAGTCCTCGGCGGACATGTTGTTGCCCCCGAACATGCCCATGCCCCAGCGATAGGGGGCGCCCATGGCCGCGCCGGCCAGGTGCACGGGGGGCTGGGCCAGGTCCTTGGCCCGCTCGGCCGAGGTCAGGATCACACAGTTGCCCGAGTCGGACTCCATGCAGAAGTCAAAGAGCCGCAAGGGGTCGGCGATCATGCGCGAGTTGTGGTGGTCCTCCATGGTGATCTCGCTGCGAAAGCGTGCGTCGGGGTTGGTGGCCGCGTTGCGCCGGGCGTTGATGGCCACCGCCCCGAAGTGGTCGATCGTGGTGCCGTAGTCGTGCATGTGGCGCCGGGCGGCCAAGGCGAAGCTCTGACCGGGCGAGCCGAGCAGGGGGAAGCGGGGGGGACGGGCCGGGGTCATGCCCCCAAAGCGCCGGCCGAAGGGGCCGCCTTGGACCACGCCGCGGATGATCGCCACGTAGTTGGCCTGCCCGGTGGCCACGGCCATGGCCGCGTACAAAAAGGTGCCCGCCATGGCCCCCCCGCCGCCGCCCCAGCCCATGCCGGTGAAGCGCAGCTGGGGGGCGCCGAAGGTCGAAGCCAAGATGCCCGCTTCGACGCTGTCGCCCGAGTACGAGCAGTAGCCGTCGATGTCGGCGGGGCTGATGCCGGCGTCCTCGGCCGCCTTGATCACCGCTTCGACCACGAGCGGAACCGGGCCGTTGGCCCCGAGCTCGCCGCGGGTGCCATAGCGCGTGTGGCCGAACCCGACGAAGGCTGCCTTGTCGCGCAGCCAGGTTCCCTCAGCCATGGACTCCACCCCCTCTGGTTGGTTGCTGGCGAACTCGGACGTCGCCGCGACGTTCTGCGGTTCGTCAAGTGACGTTCGCGATTGCGAAAGGGATGTTTCCATACTCGGCCGCGCTCGCACAAGTGGGCGTCGGTCGGCCCAGACCGGGCCCGCATCGTCGTAGGCCACGGCTGGCGCGGGCACCTGACGGGAACTGCTGATCCCTGTTACCGTCGCACGGGGCGTGCGTCAGGCGTAGCCGTAGCGGCTTGTGCCGACAGTGCCGCACCCAATCGATGGAGGACACACCATGGGGTTGTTCGACGGCCGGGTGGTGATCGTTACCGGTGCGGCCCGGGGACTGGGTCGTGACTATGCCCGCTACTTCGCCCAAGACGGGGCCCACGTGGTGTTGGCAGACCTGAAGGGGACCGACGAGCGCGTCGGCCGAGGCGACCGCCGTCGGACCCCGCTGCATTGGAGCGCAGGCCGACGTCACCGACAAGGCCAGCGTTGCCGCCCTGATCGAGACGACACGCAACGAGTTCGGACGCCTCGACATCCTGATCAACAACGCGGGGTTGTGGCGCGGGCTCAACGAGGCCGGGCTGCTCGGGTGCCCTGATGATGTCTGGGACAGGGCATGGGCCGTCAACGTCACAGGGACCTTGCGCTGCTACCAGGCTGCGGTGCCCTTGATGGCCGAGCGCGAGTGGGGCCGTGTAGTGAACATCTCCTCGATGGCGTCGCGATCGGGTGGCAACCCCTACGGACTCACGAAGCACACAGTCGAGCACATGACCATGGGAATGGCCGCCGAGGTCGGCGATCGTGGGATCACCGTCAACTGCATCGCCCCGGGCATCTCGGCGTTCGAGGCGGCCACCGATGCCTTGCCCAATGCCGATGCCGTCGTCGCCGGCAACGCCGTCAAGCGCATGGGCAAGAGCCGGGACCTCTACGCAGCCATCGCCTACCTGTGCAGTCCCGACGCGTCGTGGGTCACCGGCCAGACGTTGCGGGTCGACGGCGGCGCGGAAAAACGGTAGGGAGCGCGGCGCGGGGGCCCACCAACCTCACTGGCCGATCTGCAGGCCGCCGTCGACCCGCACGATGGCACCGCTCGTGAAGCTGCCTGCTGGACTGGCAAGGAACAGCGCCGCCGGGACGATTTCCTCGGGACGGCCCGGACGGCCCAGCGCGTTGTTGGATGTCTCGCGAGCCTCGGGCGTCCATGCCTTGGAGATATCAGTAAGGAACGGGCCGGGGGAGAGGGTGTTGACCCGCACCTTGGGCCCGTACTCGGCCGCCAGCGAGCGTGTCATCGCGTTGAGCGCCGCCTTCGCACTGCCATAGGGGATCACGCCCGGAAGCGGCATCAGACTGCCCGACGACGTGACGTTGATGATCACCCCGCCGTCGCCGTCGTACATGCGCTTGGCCACCTGGCTGGCCAATCGGAACGGTCCCTTGAAGTTCAGCCCCACCACGCTGTCGAACAACTCCTCGGACACCTCGTGGCTCGGCATGGCCGGGCTCATGCCGGCGTTGTTGACGAGGATGTCCAGCCGTCCGAACTCCGCGTACGCCGCCTCGACGAGCCCGTCGATCGAGTCCCACTTGGCGGCGTGGACCGCGTAGGGCATGGCCCGACGGCCGAGCGCCTGAACCTCCTCGGCGACCGCCTTGCAGTTGTCGAACTTGCGGCTGGCGATGACGACGTCGGCACCACGCTCCGCGAAGGCTCGCACCATTTGGTAGCCCAGGCCCCGGCTCCCGCCGGTGACCAGCGCGATCTTGCCGGTGAGGTCGAAGTACGGGTCAGGTGTCATGGCGGTGGCTCATTTCTCGAAAGGTCCCTGCTTGCGTCGTGCCCGCCGACAGCCTAGCTTGACCCCGGAACGTCGTTCTGATTAACAAGAATGCGATGTAGAAGGAGCAGGCCATGAGCTGGGGTTTCGACACCGAACCTGAATTTCAAGAGAAGCTGGACTGGATCGAGACCTTCGTCCGTGAAGAGGTCGAGCCGCTCGACCTGGTGTTGGGCAACCCCTACGACAAGAGCGATCGGCGGGCCATCGAGGCCATCCGGCCGCTGCAGCAACAGGTACGGGACCAGGGCCTGTGGGCGGCGCACCTAACTCCCGAGCTGGGCGGTCAGGGCTTCGGGCAGCTGCACCTGGCGCTCATGAACGAGATCCTCGGCCAGTCCAGGTGGGCGCCGACCATCTTCGGCTGCCAGGCGCCCGACACGGGCAACGCCGAGATCCTGGCCCACTTCGGTACGCCCGAACAAAAGGAGCGCTACCTCCAACCCCTCTTGAACGGCGAGATCTCCTCGTGCTACTCGATGACCGAGCCACACGCCGGAGCCGACCCCACGCTCTTCACCACCCGCGCCGAGCTCGACGGTGACGAGTGGGTGATCAACGGCGACAAGTGGTTCTCCTCGAACGCTCGGTTCGCCAGCTTCTTGATCGTGATGGCCGTGACCAACCCCGAGATCAGTGCGTACCAGGGCATGTCAATGTTCATCGTGCCGGCCGACACCCCGGGGGTGACCATCTTGCGCAACGTCGGGGTTGGGCTCGAGCCTGACGTCGAGGGCACGCATGCCTACATCCGCTACGAGAACGTCCGAGTGCCCAAGGATCACATCCTCGGACAAGAGGGCGGCGCGTTCGCCATTGCCCAGACCCGGTTGGGTGGGGGGCGCATCCACCACGGCATGCGCACCGTGGGCCAGTGCCGACGGGCCTTCGACATGATGTGTGAGCGGGCGCTCTCGCGCCAGACCCGCAACGGACCGCTGGCCTCCTTGGAGATCGTCCAGGAACAGATCGCCGACAGCTGGATCGAGCTCGAGCAGTTCCGCCTGTTGGTGTTGCGCACCGCCTGGTTGATCGACAAGCACCAGGACTACCTGCGGGTGCGTAAGGACATCGCCGCGGTGAAAGCTGCCATGCCCAAGGTGCTCACGAACATCGCGCAACGAGCGCTGCACCTGCACGGCGCACTCGGCGTCTCCAACGAGATGCCGTTCGTCGGCATGCTGATCGGTGCCGAGAGCCTCGCGCTCGCCGACGGTCCGACCGAGGTCCACAAGGTGACCGTGGCGCGCCAGGTGCTGCGGGAGTACAAGCCGATCGACGGGCTCTGGCCCAGCCGCCACCTGCCGACGCTGCGGGCCGCGGCCCGCGAGCGCTTCGCCGACCTGATCGATCTGCAGGCCGCTGAGCTCTAGAAGAACGCAGGCCGCTGAGCTCGAGAAGAACAAGGGACGCGAACAGGGGAGAAACCATGCAACCCTCAGAGCTCTTCGACCTCGGCGGCAAGGTCGCCGTAGTGACCGGTGGCAGCCGGGGGATCGGCCGGGCGATCGTCGAGTCCTTCGCGGCAGCCGGCGCCGAGGTCGTCATCGCGAGCCGAAAGCTGGAGAGCTGCGAGGAGCTCGCCCGCGAGGTGACCGCGACCAGCGGTCGCCGCGCGCTGCCCGTCGCCTTCCACGCTGGTCGCTGGGACGACGCCCAGCTCTTGGCCGACACTGTGCACGCCGCCTTCGGACGCTGCGACGTCTTGGTCAACAACGCCGGCATGTCGCCGCTCTACCCCGATCTCGTCTCGGTGAGCGAGGAGCTCTACGACAAGACCCACGCCGTCAACGCCCGGGGGGCTTTCCGCCTGAGCGTCTTGATCGGGACGCAGATGAACGAGGGCGACGGGGGATCCATCATCAACGTGTCGGCGTCTGGCGCGTTGCACCCCGACGCCAGTTACCTTCCCTACGGCATGGCCAAGGCTGCCCTCAATGCGCTCACACTTGGGCTCGCCGGCGCATGGCCCCACAAGGTACGGGCCAACACCGTCCTGCCCGGACCTTTCGACACCGACATCGCCCGGGCCTGGCCGGCCGGACGGATCGAGTCGATCGCGGCGCGCAACCCGCTCGGACGCATCGGGGTGCCGAGCGACGCCGTCGGCGTCTGTCTGTTTCTCGCCAGTGACGCGTCGAGCTACGTCAACGGCGCGCGAATCCTCCTCGACGGCGGCAGCGCACGAACACTGTGAGCCCTCAGCGAGGGCGCGTGCGGGCCCGACCCGCGCCGAAGTCGGGCCGGGCCCGCACCCTCAACCCAGAAGCTCGCGAGCGGACTGCAGCAGCCAGCTGGTGCTGTTGTCGACCGGTACCACTTCGGCTCCGCGGCGGCGCGCGTTGCGGGTGATGAACGCGCCGGTCGCCGTCTGCTTGTAGCGCACCAGGGCGCGGAACCAGTCGAGACCCTCGACCGGTGCGCCCCGCGCCGTCTGATAGACGTCGACCAACTCGGCGACGGTCGGGGTGCCCGGGGGGTGCTCGCGCCGGGCGTCCTCGATGAAGACGAGAAACCAGGCCAGGTCGGTTCGAGCATCGCCGCGCGACCAGATTTCCCAGTCGATGATCGACGTGACGCGGTCATCCTCGGCGAGCACGTTGCCCGTGCGCAGGTCACCGTGCAGCAACGTCGAGGCCTCGGCGGTGGGAACCCTGGCGAGCAATCGCTCGTAGACGTCGTCGGTCCCGCTCTTGAGGTCCTCGTCGCACACGTCGAGCGAGTCCTTCCAGCGCTGCACCTCTTGGACGAGACTGGTCTCGGGCTCGTCCCCAAGGCCGATGGCGACCGGATCCACCCGGTGGAGCTGACCCATCAGGTCCGCGCAGGCCAACAGTCGGCCCCGGATCACCTCGGGGGGCCGAAGTCGCCGGGCGCCAAGAACGCCAGCTCGACGCATTCGCCGGGCACGAACTCCATGACGAAGAACGGAGGCACGTCCGGCGGATCACCCGCATCGGTGGCCAGCACCGTGGGCACTGGCACGGGCGAGCCCTCCAGCGCTTTGTGGACCCGGGCCTGGCGGAGCATGTCCCGGTTGCGCACTGGATCGAGGCCCGGAGGCGAGACCTTCACGACGATCTTGTCGCCGCCGTCCATGGTCGTCCAGAACGTGAGGCTAGACGCCCCACCGGTGAGGGCGGTGACGGGTGCCACCTTGCGGCCTCCCAGCGAGCGTTGCAGCCGCTCGTTGAGATCGCGTTCGTCCAGTGGCTTAACGGGCATGAGCTCTCTCCGTTCCGTGTCAGTGGGTACCGGGCGGTGCCGGCCGGTCGTGCGAGGGGGTGTCGCAGGGCGCGCCCAGCCGCGCCCACCGCGCGCCGGCAGAAGGAGACCAGGTGGGTCACGTCGTCGTCGCTGGGCGGCGACTCCCACAAGAAGTGGTCGAGCCGGCCGAACACCGCCGCGGAGATCGAGGCCGCGTCCCGACGGGGATCGCCGCTCCCGAGCGCGCCGAGGGGGGCGATGAGCAGCTCGTCCAGCGCCGCCGGACGAGTCCGGCTGGCCATGCCGCCGGGCAACTGGCGCAGGTTCCACATCACAGCGCGCGTCGCCCGGGCCACGTCGGGGTTGGCCGCCTGTGACAGCACGCCTTTGACCCAGGCGCACAGCTGTCCCTCGGCATCGGGCTCCTTGGCCATCTGGTGCTCGAGGTAGCCGACCAGGCGCAGCGCCCCCGCCTCGACCACCGACGCCACGAGATCGTCCTTGCTCGTGAAGTGACGGTAGAAGGCCTGGTTCGACAGGCCGGCGCGCCGCACGATGTCGGCGACCCGCGGACCGCTCTCGTCCCCCAACTCCTCCATGATCTCGAGGCCCGCGTCGAGCAGCCGGTGGACGTCGTCGAGATAGGCCGACTCCCGAGCGACGAGCGCACGGCGCACGGCGCGGTGGGCGCCCGGCGTGGACTGACGCCCCGAGGGTCCCTGCTCCGTAGGTTCGCTCATGACCACGCTCGCTCGTCTCCCCCGCGCAGGAACTTCATTCTCAACGCCCAGAACCATACTCCCGACCCGACCGTCCCCGTCCGATCACGAACACCTGTTCGCATCGAACGATAGTGTGGTCTCGTGGTCGTCGCCGACACCCATCACGACTCGGCCCCAGCCTGGTCGATCGGTCTGAACCCCAAGCAGCGAGACGCGGTGGACCACGGGGACCAGCCCCTCTTGGTGGTGGCCGGAGCGGGCACCGGCAAGACCCGGACCCTGGTCGCCCGGCTGGCGCGCCTGCTGAGCGAGGGGGTGGCTCCCGAGCGGATTCTTCTCGTCACCTTCAGCAGGCGGGCGGCGACGGAGCTGATCCGCCGGGCCGGCCAGATGGCGAACCCGACCATGGCCCGCCGCGTCGAGGCCGGCACGTTCCACTCGGTGGCCCACCGAGTTCTGCGCCGCTACGGCGCATCGCTCGGGTTGGCCGAAGGGTTCAGCGTGCTCGACCAGGGCGACGCCCGCGATTTGCTCGCGTTGGTGCGCGCCCCGGTGGCGGCCGACTCGCTCCATCGCTTCCCGCGCACCGAGACCGTCGCCGCGATCTACGACCGGGTCGTCAGCAGCCAACGAGCGCTCGAGGAGACTGTGACCCGGGAGTTTGCGTGGTGCGCCAATGCCGTCGAACCCCTGCGCACGATCTTCACCGAGTACACCAGTCGCAAGCGCGCCCAGCACCTGCTCGACTTCGACGACCTGCTGCTGTTCTGGCGGGCAGCGGTGACCGACACCGCCGTCGGACCCGTACTCGCCGGCTGCTACGACCACGTGCTGGTCGACGAGTACCAGGACACGAGCATCGTCCAGGCCGACATCCTGCGCGCCCTACGCACCAGCGACGCGCGCATCACGGTGGTCGGCGACGACGCGCAAGCCATCTACTCGTTCCGGTCGGCCACCGTCCGCAACATCTTGGACTTTCCCACCCACTTTCCGGGGGCCGTGACGGTGACCCTCGAGCAGAACTACCGCTCGACGAGCGCCATTCTCGACCTGGCTAACGCCGTGATCGCCGAGTCCACTCAGGGCTACCCAAAGGTTCTGTGGACCAACCAAGGCGGCGGCGCCCGCCCGACACTGGCCACCTGTCCGGATCAGCAGGCCCAAGCCAACGCCGTGTGCACGACGATCCTCGAGCTCTACGAGTCGGGGATCACCCTGCGAGAGCAGGCGGTGCTCTTCCGTTCCTCGCACCACAGCGACCTCGTCGAGGTGGAGCTGCGCCGGCGCCGCATCCCCTTCGTCAAGTACGGCGGGCTGCGATTCCTAGAGGCGGCACACGTCAGAGATCTGCTGGCCTGCTTACGGCTGGCGAGTAACCCGTGGGACGAGCTGGCCTGGACCAGAGTCCTACGGCTGGCCGACGGGATCGGACCGAGCTCAGCGGCGCGCATCGTCGAGGCGCTGGGCGTACGACGTCCGGGTCGCGACGGCCCCGATCCCCTTGCCCTGTTTTGCGACGATCCGTCCGGCGGGCCCGCGCCCTCGCGGGCGGCGGGCGATCTCGCGGCGCTGGCCGACGCGCTGGGGGAGTGCCGGACCGCGGGGCTTTCCCCGGGCGCTCAGGTCGAGCGCGTGCGACACCTGCTTGAGCCAATGATCCGCCGCCGCTACGACCACCCCGAGCCGCGGCTGGCCGACTTGGACGCTCTCGCTCGGCTGGCGGCGAGCGCAACAGACCGCGACAGCCTGGTGGCCGAGCTCACCCTCGATCCCCCAGTTTCGACCGGCGACCTCGCGGGGCCCCCGGCACTTGACGACGACTGGCTGACGCTCTCGACGGTCCACTCCGCAAAGGGTGCCGAATGGGGAGTGGTCCACCTGATCCACGCTGCCGATGGCGCATTCCCCTCCGACATGGCCACGAAGGACGACGACGGCATCGACGAAGAACGCCGACTGTTCTACGTGGCGTTAACCAGGGCGCGGCGTCTGTTGCACATCTATGTGCCCTTGCGCTACCACCACGGCCATCCATCCGGTTGGACCGATCGCCACAGCTACGCGCAGCGATCCCGGTTCCTTCCGCCGAGCATGGACAGGCTGCTCGATCACCGGCCGGTTCGCGGCGCGGCCGACCGAGCGATTCCGCGCGCCGCGCTGCCGGTCACCGGGACGGTCGACGCCGGGCTCGCTGATCTTTGGTGACGCAGCGCGCGTCGACGCGCACGTCTGGCGCGGCGACACCGCTTCCTCTCGTGCCGACACCGTCTCGTGGAGACACCGCCGATGATTGTCGTCGACACAGCCGTTGATTCTCTCGTGCCGACGCGCTGATTCTCTCGTGTCGACACGACCGTTGATTGGAGAACGCGGAAGCTGGGAATACTGAACCCGGAGGCTGGGAATGCTACGGCCAGCCGACAATGGGGGAGACCGATGTCCACGTTGCAATTCGACGCGCCGACGCAACCGACGGGGCCCGATGGCCAGCCACAGAGGATCCGGAGCCTGATTCCAGCTCGAATCGACCGGCTCGGATGGTCCCGCTTCCACACACGGCTCATCGTGGCCCTCGGGGTGGCGTGGATTCTCGACGGCCTCGAGATCACTATCGCCAGCAACGTGACCGGCCTCATCAGCAACAAGGACTCGCTCAACCTCTCGACGGCGAACGTGGCGTTTGCCGTCGGCACCGTCTACCTCCTCGGTGAGGTGGCTGGCGCGCTGGTCTTCGGCCGCCTGTCGGACAAGTGGGGAAGACGCAATCTGTTCATGATCACGCTTGGCGTCTACCTTTTCGGGGGTTTCCTCACCTCACTCACCTTTGGGCACTCGCAGTTCTGGGTTTACTGGTTGTGGGCGTCGAGGTTCATCGCCGGCATGGGCATCGGGGGGGAGTACGCGGCGATCAATTCGGCGATCGACGAGCTCATCCCTGCGAAGTTCCGAGGCAGGGTGGACATCGCCGTCAACGGGACTTATTGGGGCGGCGCGTTGATCGGCACGGTGTTGACCCTTCTCGTGGTCAACCATCTTTCGGTGAGCTACTCATGGCGGGTTGCGTTCTTGGCCGGTCCAGTCCTCGGAGTAGTCATCCTGTTCGTGAGGAAGAGCCTTCCTGAAAGTCCGCGATGGCTGCTGATGCACGGTCGTGAGCAAGAAGCAGAGGCTGCGGTCGAACAGATCGAACGAGCAACCGAGCGCACAGGCGGCAAGCTGGCGGACGTGGACGAGTCCAAGGCGATCGAGATCACCCCAGCCACCGACATCGGGTTCGTCGCCCTGGCCCACACGCTCTTCGCCCGGTACCCGAAACGGTCGATCCTTGGCGCAACCCTGATGATCACCCAGTCGTTTCTCTACAACGCGATCTTCTTCACCTACGCGCTCGTACTGACCAAGATCTACAACGTTCCCTCCAAGGACACGCCGTACTACTTCATCTTCTTCGCGCTCGGCAATCTCATCGGGCCGTTGACGATCGGGCATCTCTTCGACTCGATCGGGCGCCGGCGCATGATCGCGGGAACCTACATTCTTTCCGGCACGCTGCTGGTCGTGAGCGCGCTGCTCTTCAACGCGCACGTGCTGAACGCGGTGAGCCAAACGGCCTGTTGGTGTGTGATCTTCTTCTTCGCCTCTGCCGGGGCCAGCGCGGCCTACCTGACCGTGAGCGAGATCTTTCCGGTGGAGGTGCGAGCCAAGGCGATCGCCGTGTTCTTCGCCATCGCTCAGTGTTTCGGCGCCATGGGGCCATGGCTCTACGGGATGTTGATCGGCAACGGTCAAGATCCATTCAAACTGTTCGTCGGCTACCTCATCGGTGCCGGAGTGATGATCGTGGGCGGGATCGTCGAGATCATCCTTGGCGTAGCGGCCGAACGGCGGCCCCTCGAGGACATCGCCAGCCCGCTGTCGGCGGTACCGCGTCCCTCACCCCACCTGTCCAACATGACCGGCGCGCCACGACCGCCAGCGGCTCGGGCGACCGGCTACTGATCTCACTCGACCGGCTACTGATCTCACCGTGGCGGTGACCATGGGGCGTCAGCCCGCGCCGTGTGCTTCCCAGAAGCGGTTGAGCCAGCCTTGGGTCTTGACGACCCACACGATGGCGCCGACGAAGGGAAGGAGCACCCAGAACCCGGTCAGACCACTTACTGGCTTGGCCCTCCCGTCGGATGCATAGAGCTGGCCGACCTCCGCGGGCATGACGAAGACGTTCACGATGCCGAGCAGTATGGCGAGAACCAGCCCCAGCAGTCCGCCGATCCCAGCACCGCAGTACGCCCGCATCTCCTTGAAGGTGGCGTACTGCCAGTAGAGCGCATAAATGCCGAGCGAGATGATCGACAGCCCGATCACCGCCCAAGGGTTCCGGACCTTGCCGATGGTTCCGTTGCTCATCTTCCCCCGCCTCTCGAGCCAAAGGACATGGCGGGCGAATGGTAGTTCGGACCGCATGGCTCGGACCGCATGGCTCGGACCGCATGGCTCGGACCGCATGGCTCGGACCGCATGGGAACTGGGCAGCGCGAGCGGGGCAGCGCGAATCCGAGGATCTATCGACCTCGAGCCGCGCCGTCAACCGAGACGCTGCACCGTGGCGCCGTCGAATTCGTACTCGATGCCGGGGTTGCGGGAGCCCTCGGTCTCACCCAGACGCACGATCTTGGCCCGGAGCTGACCCGGCTCGAGGTCGAGCAGTGCGACGGTGCCCAGGCGGGTCGACCACAGGTGCGGATGCACCGCGCTGCCCGAATTCACCTGCAGGACACCATCGCGATAGTCCATCCGCTCGAAGTGGGTATGCCCAGTCACGAACACGTCGGCCTGCTCGCCGCGCAGATAGCGCCGACGCAACACGTCGATGGGCTCATCCTCGGGCTCCATGTCGTGGACCGCGGCGATCCGGAACCCCTCGAAATCGAGATATTGCACCGGGGCGATCCGGGGGTCTTTCCAGTCGAAGTCGTTGTTCCCGAGAGCGGCGATCACGGGTGCCCACTGCTCGCACTGGTCGAGGATCATCGGATGGACGATGTCGCCGCAGTGGACGATCAAATCCACTCCCGAGAACGCGACCCGCACTTCGTCCCACAGCTCGCGCAGATCCGAGGGCATGTGGGTATCGCTCAAGATGCCGATGCGGGTGTGGCCCATGGGTGGCCGAGCCTACCGAGTAGGTCCCTCGCGCCTGAAGGTGCTCGGATACCTCCAGCCGACCGCGCACGGCCGCCCATCCGATTGCCCCCCTAGACGCCCCGTCAACCGTGCGCCCCGGAAGTCGACGGGCCGCCGGGCGCGCCATCGTGCTCACGCGAAGCGGAACCGGCCGTTGTCGATCACGACGTCGCCGCTCTGGGCGACTGTACGGAACAGCGCCTCGTTTCCCTCTACCCACATCTGGACTTCGAGGGAATCGCCGGGGAAGACCGGCTTGGAGAAGCGGACGTCGATGGAGGTGAAACGCGCGGGATCCGACTGGCACAACGTGTGCAAGAGGGCACGTCCGGTGAACCCGAACGTGCACAGCCCGTGCAGGATCGGCTTGGGGAACCCCCCGCGCTTGGCAAAGGTCGGGTCCGAGTGGAGGGGGTTGCGGTCACCGCTCAGCCGGTAGAGCAACGCCTGGTCGGCTCGGGTCTGATACGTCACGACGTGGTCGGGCGCTCGATCGGGCGGGGCATTCAGACCGCCCGACGGGCCGCGGTCGCCTCCCCAGCCCCCCTCGTCACGAATGAACCCTGTCGTGGCCGAACGGATGAGCGGCTTGCCCGACGCCACGTCGACAGCTTCGGACTCGGTCACCACGACCGCAGCGGACCCCTTGTCGTAGATGGCGGCGATCCGCGACTGCACCCGGACCGTTCCCTCCACCGGCAGCTCTCCCAGCAGCTCGAGCGACTGGCCACCGTGGACGTAGCGGGCCGGGTTGTAGGTGCCGAGCTTGTCCCCCGACACCCCGCCCATGCCGACCATGACCCCGAAGGTGGGCAGGACCCGCTGGGCGATCCCGTCGGAGTTCTCGGTGGTGAATTCGAGCTCGAACCCGGTCGGATCGAGGGCGCCGGCTCCGACGCCCACCGCGTAGAGAAGACAGTCCTTCGATGTCCACGATCGCTCGTGGGGCTCGGACGTCGCACCGACCGCATCTGGATTGATTGGCATCGTCTGACCTCTCTCGAACTGCCGCCCCCGACCGACGTTGGTACGTCACTGAGCGGCGAAGACGGCCGAGCCTAGCCAAGGCCTGCGCGCAGCGCCGATTCAACGGAACTCAGCGGCCACCTCGGCGGCGAACCAGTCGAAGAAGTCCCGCCTGGCCGACCCGCGCCCCGCGTTCCAGTCCGGAACGATGAACTCATCGACCCCGGCGTCGACGTAGGCCGACATCGTGTCGCGCAGCTGCGCGGCCGTTCCGCTGATGGAGGCCGGTCCGGACAAGGGGACCGTAGACACCCCGGGGTCTTGGGGGTGAACGATCGCCTGGGCCGAGCGGGTGATGACCGAGGGATCGCGCTCGATCACAGCGCAGTGGCGATCGAGCACCACGTTCTTGTGAGCGAGCACCTCAGGGGTTCCCCAGGTGTTCCACTCATCGGCCCAGCGGGCGGCGATGCGCAGCGTGACCTTCTCCCCACCGCCGCCGATGAGGAGCGGCAGCTCCGACTGAACGGGTCTGGGCTCGAGCGGGGCGTCGATCAGCTGGTAGAAGCGGCCCTCGAAGGTCGTCCTCGATCGACGCATGAGGGAAGTGACCACCTCGCAGGCCTCCTCGAGGCGCGCCAGGCGCTCGGGCACGGGCGGGAGCGGAATCCCGTACGCCTCGTGTTCGTTCACCTGCCATCCCGCGCCCATGCCGAGCACGAGCCGACCGCCACTCAGATGATCCACCGTGGCCGCCATGTTGGCCAGGACAGCGGGGTGGCGGTAGGTGTTCCCGACCACGAGAGACCCGAGGCGGACCCGGGGGACAGCGACCGCCAGCCCGGCCAGGACCCCCCAACACTCGTGGGTCGGCACCTCCAGCGGCGGCGCCGCGGGCAGGAAATGGTCGGCGATCCAGATCCCGTCCCATCCGGTGGACTCGGCATGGTGCGCGATCTCGGCGAGGTCGTCCCAAGACTGGCGCGTCGTCGGCCAGACGCTGAACCGCATCAGCCAGCCAGACGATCGAACGTGGCCGCCACCGTCTCAAGCGCGCCCAGGTGGTCGTCGACGGTCGCCAGACCGGCGCGCATCGTGTTGACCGAGGCGTGGGACGCCCCGGCATCCCGCCAACGCTCGAGCTCATCGCGCACGCTCTGGGCGCCCCCATCACCCCAATTCACCCGTCCCTCCATGCCGAGTGTGGACGGATCCCGACCGGCCCCACGGGCACCTTCTTTGATCAGAGCCCGAGCTTCGTCGAGCTCGGGCCCGGGGGGGACCATCGGAAACCATCCGTCGGCGAGCTGCCCCACCCGGCGATATGCCCGAGACGAGCGGGCACCGATCCAAATCGGAATGGGCCGCTGGATCGGAAGGGGAGCGAGACCTGCCCCCCGCACGTGGTCATGCTCGCCTCGATGGGTCACCGAGGGCTCAGTCCAGAGCCGGCGCAGGAGCGGGATCTGTTCCTCGAGCCGCCGGCCCCTGCCGGCGAATGGGACCCCGAGCGACTCGTACTCCACTTCGTTCCACCCCAGGCCCACCCCGAATCGCAGGCGCCCACCACTCAGGAGGTCCACCTCGGCCGCTTGCTTGGCCACGAGGACGGTCTGACGCTGCGGCAGGATGACAATGCCAGTGGTGAGCTCCAGCGACGTCGCGGCAGCCAGGTAGCCGAACAGGACCAGTGGCTCGTGGAACGTGGAGGTCACGTCATAGGCACCCCTCCAACCACGGTGGACGGCCGGGTCTGCGCCCACGACATGGTCGTACGCCAAGACGTGTCGATACCCAAAGGCTTCCACCTGCTCGGCGTAGCGCCGAACGTCGGCAACGTCCGCCCCGATCTCGGTCTGTGGAAACACGACGCCCACTTGCATCCGATCTGTCTAGCGCGTCGCGCCGCCGAAGTCGTTCGCGCCCGTCGGATCGACCGCGTCGGCATCGACTCGACGCGGCAGCCTCTGTGAGGCACGCTGCAGCTGAGCGATCGCCTCCTCGGAGGAGGCGGCCGACGATGGAGAGGGCGCGCACGGTGCGGCGTCGAAGGGAGGGGCCCGATGTCCGAAGAGCAGCCACGAACCCAACGGCGCGGCCGGAGAATTGCGATGTCCCCCGAGGAGCTCGACGCGTTCTTGGAAGACGAACGGACGTGTCGGGTGGCGACGGTGGGCCGCGACGGCGCACCACACAACGTTCCGTTGTGGTTCGTCTGGGACGGGCGGGCCCTGTGGCTCAACTCGGTGGTCAAGAGCCAACGCTGGACCGACGTCGGGCGCGACCCTCGGGTGAGCGTCGTCGTCGACGCCGGGGGTTCCTACGGCGAGCTGCGCGGCGTCGAGCTCATCGGACACCTCGAGCGGGTCGGCGAAGCTCCGCGAACCGGCACGCCCGATCCCGACCTCGAAGCTCCTGAACGACTCTTCGCCGGCAAGTACTCCCACGAGAGTGCGTTCGCCGCTGACGGACGGCACGCGTGGCTGCGGCTCGCACCCGACAAAATTGTCAGCTGGGACTTCCGTAAATTGGGCGTCTGAACGTCAACCCGTCGCACGGAGCGCACCAAACCCTTGTCGCACGTGCCAAAGGGTTTGTCGAGATCCTCACCACGGTCCGAGCTCTGGCGCAGGAGCGCGACCGATCAACCAGGCCAGCACCTGGGCCGGGTCCGCACGAGTGACGAGTGCATCGAGCTCTTCTGCGAGCCATCGCATCACGAGTGGCTCGGGCCAACGTTCCACGCCGTAGCCGACCGCGAGGTCGACGTGATGCGCCTCCACTTCGCGCCAGCGCCGAAACACGACGCCGTGCGCGGGGTACTCGCCTCCAAACGTCCCGCGGACCTCGTTCTCCCACGCCCATGGAGGAAGCTCGGCGAAGGAGCGCTCCACCGCGTGGGCGCTCCGTCGGACGTCGTCGACGATCTCAGCCGCCGGTCGCGTTGCGCCCTCCTCGATGGCCGCCGAGCGAGCCGCGATCCCTCCGACGTACTGCTCGAGCACCTCGCCGCGTGCGGCACCCGCGAGGTGACGGACCACGCTGTCGGCGTTGCGCGCCAGGTGACTCAAGACGTGCCCCCTGCTCCAGCCCGGCAGCAGGCTCGGTGCCTTGACCTCTTCGTCGCTCAAGTTCTTGATGGACTCGAGGAGGGCGGCGTGGGCGGCTCGGCAGCCGGCAATGGCTCGCCGTGGGACGGCCATGGACGTGCGCTCAGTCGAAGAATTCGATGGTCGCGTTGTACGCCCCGCAACCACACACGAACGTCATCCCCTGCGCATCGCCTGGCTCCACACCCTCGAGGAGCAGCCGTCCGCACTGACCGCACGAGAAGGAGAGCGAACCCTCACCCCGCACTGGCGTCCCTTCGGATCCGGGACGACCCCCGACGACCGTCGTCGCCTCGGGTGCGGGGATGACGATCAACGGGATCACGTGGTCTTCCTTCATCCCGCGATCGTAGGCGCGGTGCGAAGATCCTCGACCAACGCCTCGACCGGCGTCCTCATCGTTCTAGGTCGATCGGCGTAGCATCTGGATGCGTGATGCTCTAGCTGCTCGATCGATGCCGTTGCATCGCGCGAGAGGCGCCCACGCATGAGGCGAGGGTGCGCGGCAGGGGACGATTTGCCAGGCACACAAAAGGGGAGGAGCGGCGGCTCCCCCCCTCTTGTGTGTGCAGCAGGCTGGGAACTGTGCTGCGAGGACCAGCGTAAGATCGGCCCGTCCCCACGGCGTCCCCCCAGCGTCTCTCGGGCCCAGAATCTCATTCTCCCCGGCAAATCAGCTCCCGAAATGCCAATTGTGCTCGCATTTGGGACCTCATCGGCCCGTCCCAACCATTCTGGAACCGTGCGGGCAACCCAACGGCAACCCAGCGTCTGCACAATGGCTGCCATGAGCCTGATCGCCCCCACGCCTGGTACCTGCTTCGGCACCGTCGTGCGTGACGGACTGAGCTATCCGTGCCCTCGACCCGTCATCTGGCATGGGACCCTCAAGACCACCCGCAACGGGTTGTGCTGGGAGGCCGATGCCTGTGAGCACCACGGCCGCAAGCTGATGGACCGCTACCGGGTGGGCATGACCGAGGTGGTGCGCTCGGGTCCTCAACGATCGTAGGGACCCGGTCGGCAACGACCGTTGGAGTCAACCGCGACCTGGATGGTGATCTCGGGGTCAACCACGCATGGCGCGAGCCCTCGTACACTCGTCGAGTCGCCGGCCAGGCGTCGACCGCGGCGACCGCCGAACGGCGGCGTCGACAGTCGGTCGCTGATCCGATTGCCGAGCTGTGGGAGGTGACCCGCTGCCACTGGTCCAGAGCCAGATCATCCCGATGTATGTGTACCCCGCCGACATCGCTGGGGAGGCCCTGGGGGAGCAGGAGTGGATCAATGCGACCGCCCGGGCCCGAACCGGCGACTGCGGACCCAGCCATCTGATCGCCAACGTGTTCAACGGTGCCGTAAACCCCGATGCCGTCCCGCCCCGACCCAACAGCCCACAGAGCGCCGACGGCTTTGCCGATCCTGCCATCGCGACCTATGCCCTAAAGGACTCCACTCTGCGCGCGCCCACGATCGATGCCGCCTATGCCTCGGTGATCGCTCGATCCTCGGCCACGATCCCGGTGCTCGGCTACGTGAGCACCCACTACGGCGCCGTGCCGCTCGGACGTCCCGGCGGTTTCGATCCGGGCACCGTGATCGGTCAGATCAACCTCTGGTTCGTGCTGTACCCCTCGATCGCTGGCATCTTCCTCGACGAGGTCAGCTCGAGCCCGGCGGACGGTCGCGCCGCCTATTACCAATCCGCAAGTCGAGTCGCGAGGGGCACCACGGTGGCCAACGTGGGCGCGCCGCCGCCGACAGACTGGCTCCTGCGCGATGGCGTGGCGACCACGCTGGTGCTGTTCGAGAACGTCGCCAGCTCGTTCGCTGCCTTCGCTATGCCCGACTGGACCTCGTCCTACCCGCCCGAATCCTTTGCGGTCATCGCACACGGAGCCACGTCGGTGGAGGAGGTGCGCCAGATTCCGTCACAAGAGCTCCCAGATGAACATCGGGTCCCTCTACGTCACCGACGGCTCCATGACCAACGGAGCCAACCCCTACCAGGCCCTGCCGTCGCCACCGTTCTGGCAAGCCCTGCTCGGGGAGTGCTGAGCCCCAGTAGGCCCGAGCTCGGGCTCAGCGGTCCTCGACGAGCGGTACTCCCGGTAGCGACGGTGGCCGTGGTCGGCGGTGCACCTCGTAGTCCGCCCACCAACGGTCGGCGCCGTCGGGTACGGGCAACCCGAGCACCCGGCGCTCGCGTAGGGCGTCGCGTACGGTCTGCTTCAGTTTGCGGAGACGATCGAGCTCGAATGCGCCAGGCTCGCCGTGACGCCAGATCGTTTCCTCGTGATGCCAGGCCGTGGCGCGGGCGGTGACGATGGCGTCGGTCGCGCCGACCGCAGCGGCCCGGACCGGGTCGCTCACGTCGGCAAGCAGGTCGGCGGCCCGACACCAGCCGTAGTCCATGTCGAGCAGCATCAAGCCCTGGGACACTTCGAAGGGCCCGACGACGTCGACGATCGGATCGATCACCGTCAGCGTCGTGCCCGGCGGGAGGGTCGGGCTGATGTCGGCCCGCTGTCGCTCGGCGAAGACGATGGCGCTGAAGGCACGCAAGAACACCCCGACACCGTTGACGTTGGTGAAATCACGGCGGTCGGGAGGCTGCTCGAGCGGCACGGCGACGACGGCGAAAATGCGGTCGGCGCCAAGGTGCAACGCAGGGAGCACGGGGATGTTCTGCAGCACCCCGCCGTCGGCGTAGACGTCGTCGGCCAGCGCGTGAGGGGAAGATCATCGGCACGCTCGCCGACGCCAGGACGCCTTCGAGCACATCGACTGGGCCGGCGCCCCGTCCGGGGACTGGCGTGCGCGCGTCGTCTTCGACGATCGTCCCGGACTCGGTCACATAGCGCAGGCGCCCGGCCCCGAGGGCCGTCACCGCAAGCCGTAGGTCGAGCCCCGGTCGAGCGATGAGCTCGGGGTCGACGGGGTGGATCCCGCTCGAGCCCGCGCTCTCAGCGCCGCCGCGAGCGGCTCGAGCGTCATCACCGATCCCGAGTTCCCCCGCAAACCCCGACCGGCGCGGTGCAACGTCGGGACCGCTCGCAAGAGACCCAAAAGGACTTCGAGCCCGCGCCGTCCCGTCGTCGGCGCCGTCGGGACGCCACCCACCGTCGGGCCGAGAGTCTCACCAGGAATCGGAGGCCGAGTCCGTTCGGTGATGAAGTTGTCGATGGCTGCACCGAACCGGGTACCTCGCAGTGCGGCCAGCCAAGGCTGCGTACCGAAGAGCAGCTCGGTGTGGGTCATCGCCAGGAGGTCCTCACGCAGCTGTTGTGCCCGCCAGACGAACTCCTCGAGCGTCCTGGCCTGAGCGATCACCGACCCGGCGATCGCGCCGGCTGACGCTGCGGTGATCACATCGGGCGTGATGGAACGTTCCTCGACGAGGTAGCGCACGGCGCCCGCCTCGAAGGCACCCTTGGCGCCCCCGCCGGCCAGCACGAATGCTGTACGGCCGCGGTCCATGGGAGTTCATCCTCCCACTCGAGGCGCGGCCGGGCCAGGTCAGCGTCCGGCCGCGCGGTCCAGCGGCATCGACACCCCGATCGCTCGGGCCCGGTTGTTTCGCGCTCGGCCCTCGGTGGCCGGTTCGTTCGGCGCTCGGCGCTTGGTCGCTCAGCCCCCGGCGGCCGCGGTGACGATCTCGATCCGGTGCCCGTCGCACACGATCACCGAACCCCACCGCGACCGGGGGACGACCTCGCGGTCGAGGGCGACGGCAATGCCGCGGTCGCTCGGGGCGACCTGGCGCACGAGGTCGGCGAGCGTCGTCCCCGCAGCGAGCTCGACCGAGTCCCCGTTCAGCGTGGCCCGCACGATGGGCGAAGTGCCGTCCACCTCAGCACCCTGGCTCGTCGGTGCCCATCCAGCCGGCACGCTCGGCTCGGCCTAGGTCGAACGGCTCGACCGCGGCCGGCACCTCACCACCGGTGAGCAGCGCCGCCACCGCCTGCGCGGTGATAGGGGTGAGCAGGATGCCGTTGCGGTAATGCCCGCTCGCCACCGCCAGGTGGGCTACCCGGGTCCAGCCAATGAACGGGCCGTTGTCGGGCGATCCGGGCCGCAGCCCCGCGCTCGCCTCGACCACCTCGAGCTCGTCGACCGCAGGAACCAGGGCCCGGGCGTCACTCAACAGGTCGTAGACGGCTCCGGCGCGCACCGTGGTATCGAAACCCCGCTCTTCGCTGGTCGCCCCGACCACCAGCGAACCGTCTCCCCGGGGCACGAGATAGCAGGGGCGTCCGTGGACGAGGCCCCGGACCGTGGGCTCGAAGAGCGGCTCGGACGAGGATCCTTTGAGCCGCACCACATGGCCCTTCACCGGCCGCACTGGCGGCACCGTGTGGGGTGGCAGCCCGCCGACGTGGCTCGTTCGGCACCCCGCGCTCAGCACGACCGCCCCGGCCGAAAGCTCCGACCCATCGGCTAGACGCACGCCGGTCGCCCCTGCGCCGGTCACGATCACCTCGTCGACCACCGTTTTGCGGACCCGGACCCCCGCCCGATCACACGCCACCACCAAGGCCTCGACCAGCCGGCGGTTGTCCACCTGATGATCGGCCGGAAGATCGGCCCCACCACGGATGTCGGGGGAGAGAATCTCGACGCGACGGCGGCACTGGGTGGCCGTCAAGCGGGTGGCCTCGAGCTCGAGCGAGCGGTAGAGGGGGAGCAGGTCGTCGATAGCGGCGCGATCGGACGCGTCGAGACCCACCGCGACGGCGCCGCAGGATCGGTAGCCCACCGCCGCGCCGGCCGCCGCCTCGAGCTCTTGGGCGAAGGCTCCCCAACGGGCGGCCCCGGCGGCCAGTAGGCCGGCAAGACGCCCTTCTCCAAAGGAGACCTCGCTGACCGGCGCCAGCAGCCCTGCGGCCACCCAAGAGGCGCCTCGTCCCGGCGCTGGGTCGATCACCTCCACCGACAGTCCGGCCCGGGCGGCCAGCCAGGCGCTCGCCAGCCCGATCGCCCCGCCGCCGACGAAAACCGCATCGGTCCGCACGGGTCGATCCTACGGTGAGCGGCTCAGCGCGCCCGTGGGGCGCCGACGCGCCCGACGGAACCCCCGGTCGGGTCGACGGGAGGGTCAAAGACTGCTGGTAGAGTCGCGCTACTGCTCCAGGGCCAGCGTCGTCCCGGGCGGCAGATCTCCATCAGTTGAGAGCCATCTGGTGAGCGACCTGCACGGTCGGGCGACGCAGACGGCAACGAGCCCGGAAGGACGACCATGGCCCGTTCGGACCTTGGTGGCGCACATGTCGAGGGACTCTACGACGGCGCGCACGAACACGATGCCTGCGGCATCGGCATGGTCGCCGATCTCCAGGGTCGGGCTACCCACCATCTCGTCGCGCAAGCCATGACGGTCAACGACCGCCTGGCCCATCGGGGGGCCTCGGGCGCCGAGGCCAACACCGGGGACGGCTCGGGCATCTTGCTCCAGGTGCCACACCGGTTCCTCGCCGACGTCGCCGCTGACGCCGGCTTCGACCTGCCCGAGCCCGGGCACTACGTGACCGGATTGGCCTTCTTGCCCAAGGACACCGAAAACGCCGGCAAGGCAAGGGCCCAGCTGGCGGCCATCGCCGCCGAAGAGGGACTGCAGGTGCTCGCGTGGCGGGTCGTGCCCGTCGACGACTCGGGGCTCGGAGAGACCGCGCGCCGGGCGCAGCCCCACATCGAGCAGGTGTTCCTCGTTCCGACCCAGCCCATGGACCCCATGGCGCTCGAACGTCTGGCCTTCGTGGTGCGCAAGCGTGCCGAGCACACCGTCGACGACCTCTCGTTCCCGTCCCTCTCCGCCCGCACGCTCGTGTACAAGGGCATGTTGACCCCCGGGCAACTGGGGGAGTTCTACCCGGAGCTCGCCGACGAGCGGGTTGAGTCTGGGCTGGCGCTCGTCCACTCGCGGTTCTCGACCAACACCTTCCCCAGCTGGCCGCTCGCCCACCCTTACCGCTACCTCGCCCACAACGGCGAGATCAACACGGTGGCAGGCAACCGCAACTGGATGCGCGCCCGCGAGGCACTGCTGCGCACCGACCTCATCCCGGGCGACCTCTCACGGGTCTTTCCGGTCTGCACGCCGGGGGCCAGCGACTCCGCCAGCTTCGACGAGGTGCTCGAGCTCTTGCATCTGGGTGGTCGGTCGCTGCCCCACGCCGTGCTCATGATGATCCCCGAGGCCTGGGAGAACCACGCCTCGATGGATCCGGCTCGGCGGGCCTTCTACCGGTATCACGCCTCGCTCATGGAGCCTTGGGACGGGCCGGCGGCCGTCGTCTTCACCGACGGCACGGTGGTCGGGGCCGTGCTGGACCGTAACGGGCTGCGCCCGGCGCGCTACTGGGTAACCGACACCGGACTGGTCGTGCTGGCCAGCGAGGTCGGCGTCCTCAACGTGCCGCCGGAGTCCATCGTGCGCAAGGGGCGGCTCCAGCCCGGACGCATGTTCCTGGTCGACACCGCCCAAGGACGGATCGTCGACGACGACGAGATCAAGGCGAGCCTGGCGGCCGAGCATCCCTATGCGCAATGGCTGACCAAGGATCAGATCACCCTGGCCGAGCTGCCGGCCCGGGCCATGCTCACCCCCCAGCACGCCAGCGTGGTCAGCCACCAACGCCTCTTCGGTTACACCACCGAGGAGCTACGCCTCATCCTGGCCCCGATGGCCCGGACCGGCGCCGAGCCCACCGGGTCGATGGGGTCCGATGCCGCGATCGCCGTCTTGTCGGACCGCTCGCGGCTGCTCTACGACTACTTCACCCAGCTCTTCGCCCAGGTCACCAACCCACCCCTCGACGCCATCCGCGAGGAGCTGGTCACCTCGTTGGCGGCGACCGTCGGGCCCGAGGGCAACCTGCTCGAGGCCACGCAGGGCTCGTGCCGGCAGATTTTGCTGCCCCAGCCGGTGCTCGACCGCGACGACCTGGCCAAGCTCATGTACGTCAACGAGCATGGCGAGACACCGGGGTTCAAGGCGTTCGCCGTGGACGGGCTGTTCCCCATCGCCGCGGCGGGCGACGCGGGGAGGCCGACCGCCCAGGGCGGCGAGGATCTGGCCAACGCCATCGCTGAGGTCCTGGCCAAGATCTCCGCCGCCATCGCCGAGGGAGCCAACGTCATCGTTCTGTCGGACCGGAACGCCACGACGGCGCTGGCCCCCATACCTTCCCTGCTCCTTGTCGCCGCCGTGCACAACCATCTCGTGCGTGAGCGGACCCGTACCCGGGTGGGCCTGGTCGTCGAGACCGGCGACGCCCGCGAGACGCACCACATCGCCCTGTTGATCGGCTACGGCGCAGCGGCGGTCAACCCGTACCTGGCGCTCGAGACGCTCGACGACATGATCGCCAGCGGGCAACTCGAAGGCATCTCCCCGCGCCAGGCCCACCAGAATTACATCAAGGCGGCCTGCAAGGGCGTGCTGAAGGTCATGTCCAAGATGGGCATCTCCACGGTCGCCTCCTACACCGGGGCGCAGGTCTTCGAGGCGATCGGCCTCGACCGCGACCTGGTGGCTGAGTACTTCACGGGCACCGCTAGCCGGATCGGCGGGGTCGGGCTCGACGTGCTCGCCGCCGAAGTGGCCGCCCGGCACCGTCTGGCCCACCTCGACCGGCCCACCGAGCGCGCCCATCGAGAGCTCGAGGTGGGGGGCGAGTACCAGTGGCGACGCGAAGGCGAGCACCACCTCTTCAACCCCAAGACAGTCTTCAAGTTGCAGCACGCCACCCGGGCCAAGCGCTTCGACATCTTTTCGGAGTACACCACCCTGATCGACGACCAGTCGACCAGGCTCGGCACCATCCGTGGCCTGCTCCGGCTCGTACCGGCGCCGACGGGACCGATCCCGATCGACGAGGTCGAGCCGGCCACCGACATCCTGCGCCGGTTCTCCACCGGGGCGATGTCGTACGGGTCGATCTCGGCCGAGGCGCACGAGACCCTGGCGATCGCCATGAACCGCATCGGTGGCCGCTCGAACACCGGGGAAGGGGGCGAAGACCCCGAGCGGTTCGTCCCCGACGCCAATGGCGACCTCCGGCGCAGCGCGATCAAGCAGGTCGCCTCCGGTCGGTTCGGGGTGACCAGCGAGTACCTGGTGAACGCCGACGACCTGCAGATCAAGATCTCCCAGGGAGCCAAGCCCGGGGAGGGCGGACAACTCCCCGGGGCCAAGGTCTACCCGTGGATCGCGCGGACCCGCTACTCGACGCCGGGGGTGGGGCTGATCTCCCCGCCCCCGCACCACGACATTTACTCGATCGAGGACATCGCCCAGCTGATCCACGACCTCAAGTCGGCCAACCCCGAGGCCCGGGTGCACGTGAAGCTGGTCGCCGAGGTCGGTGTGGGCACGGTCGCCGCCGGGGTGGCCAAGGCACACTCCGACGTCGTGCTCATCTCGGGCCACGACGGCGGAACCGGCGCCGCACCCCTCACCTCCCTCAAGCACGCCGGAATCCCCTGGGAGCTCGGCCTGGCCGAGACCCAGCAGACGCTGATGCTGAACGGCTTGCGTGATCGGATCGTCGTGCAGGTCGACGGCCAGCTGAAGACCGGTCGCGACGTCGTGATCGGCGCACTGCTCGGGGCCGAGGAGTTCGGCTTTGCTACTGCGCCACTGGTCGTGTCGGGGTGCATCATGATGCGCGTCTGCCATCTCGACACCTGCCCGGTCGGGATCGCCACCCAGAACCCCCGGCTTCGGGAACGCTTCAGCGGGAAGCCCGAGTTCGTGACCACGTTCTTCGAGTTCATCGCCCACGAGGTGCGCCAGCACCTGGCCAGCCTGGGCCTGCGCTCGCTCGACGAGGCGATCGGCCGCGCCGACCTGCTCGACACGACCGAGGTCGTCAACCACTGGAAGGCCTCGGGTCTCGACCTGAGCCCAGTGCTGGCCGTGCCGGGTTCGCCCTACGACACCGCCGCGCGCCAGACCCGATCACAGGACCACGGCCTCGAGCGCGCCCTGGACCATCGCTTCCTTCCGGCGTGCCAGGTCGCCATCGACGAGGGAACCCCGGTCCGAGTAGAGCTGCCGATCGCCAACGTCGACCGGACCGTCGGGACGTTGCTCGGCTCGGCCATCAC
The DNA here is from genome assembly GCA_963794215.1 of uncultured Acidimicrobiaceae bacterium. Taxonomy (GTDB): domain Bacteria; phylum Actinomycetota; class Acidimicrobiia; order Acidimicrobiales; family RAAP-2; genus DATKRB01. Next base: position 486,910 of record CAWCCQ010000003.1, read on the forward strand.
CCGGCGCCACGGCGCGGCGGGACTGCCCGATGGCACCATCACGCTGACCTTCAATGGCTCGGCGGGCCAGAGCTTCGGTGCCTTCGTCCCCCGAGGCGTCACCATGCGCCTGCTCGGCGACGCCAACGACTACCTGGGCAAGGGGCTCTCAGGAGGGCGCCTGGTCGTGCGACCGCCCCTCGAGTCGCGCTTCGTGGCCGAGGACCAGATCATCGCCGGCAACGTCATCTTGTACGGGGCGACGGGCGGCGAGGTGTTCATCCGGGGTCAGGTGGGCGAGCGGTTCTGCGTGCGTAACTCGGGTGCCGTCGCGGTCGTAGAGGGCATCGGCGACCACGGGTGCGAGTACATGACCGGCGGTCGGGTGGTGGTCCTCGGGCCCACCGGGCGCAACTTCGGTGCCGGCATGTCGGGGGGCATCGCCTTCGTCCACGATCCGGATCGCACCTTCGCGCAGCGCTTCAACCCTGAGCTGGTCGACGTCGAGCCGCTCGGACCCGAACGACCACGAGTGGGTGTTCTCGATGATCCTGCGCCACCGCGAAGAGACGGGTTCCCCGGTGGCCACCCGTCTCCTGTCCGATTGGCAACGTTCTCAGCTCGACCTGGTCAAGGTCATGCCCCGCGACTTCCGGCGGGTCCTCGAAGCCACTGCGTTGGCCGAGAGCGAGGGACGGTCCGTCGACGACGCCGTCATGGCGACCGCCCATGGGTAAGCCGACCGGCTTCATCGAGTTCGACCGCGAGCTTCCGAGGCGCCGACCCATTCCGGTGCGCCTCCGAGACTGGCGCGAGGTGTACGAGCCCTTCGAGGAGGAGGCCACCCGGCGGCAGGGCGCTCGCTGCATGGACTGCGGTATCCCCTTCTGCCACGAGGGCTGCCCGCTCGGCAACCTCATCCCCGAATGGAACGACCTGGTCTTTCGCGACGACTGGTCGAACGCCATCGAGCGACTTCATGCCACCAACAACTTCCCCGAGTTCACCGGAAGGCTGTGCCCCGCCCCCTGCGAGGCCGCCTGCGTGCTCGGTATCAACGCCGAGCCGGTGACCATCGAGCGCATCGAGTACGAGATCGTCGAACGGGCGTGGTCTGACGGTTGGGTGCGACCCCAGCTGCCCAGGGAGCGCACGGGCAAGCACGTCGCGGTCATCGGCTCGGGTCCGGCGGGGTTGGCCTGCGCCCAACAGCTGGCACGCGCCGGGCACTCGGTGGTGGTCTTCGAGCGCGCCCAGCAACCGGGTGGTCTCCTGCGCTACGGGATCCCCGAGTTCAAGATGGAGAAGGCTGTGCTGGACCGTCGTCTGGCCCAGATGCGTGCCGAGGGCGTGACCTTCCAGTGCTCCACGTCGGTGGGTCGACCCCTCGACGAGCCCCCGGCGATCGGCCAAAGCGCCGCGCCGAATGCCGCCCACCCCACGAAGCTCGAGCCGGGTGAAGAGCGCGGCGAGACGGTGGCCTGCGCGCCCGACGTGTCGGTCATCTCGGCCCAGCAGCTGCGTGAGCGCTTCGATGCGGTCGTGCTCGCGGGCGGCGCAACGCTCCCGCGCGACCTCGAGGTGCCCGGCCGCGAGCTCAGCGGGATCCATTTCGCCCTCGAGTACCTCAAGCCGGCCAACTTGGTCCAAGAGGGAGTGTTGCCGGCGTCGCCGATCTCGGCCGCCGGCAAGCATGTGGTCATCATCGGCGGTGGGGACACGGGGGCCGACTGCCTGGGCACCGCCCACCGGCAGGGTGCCGCGTCGGTCCACCAGTTCGAATCCTTCCCGAGCCGCCCGGCACGAGGGCACTCGAGCATCCGTGGCCGGTGTGGCCGGTGATCCTTCGCACCTCCTCGGCCCACGAGGAGGGCGGGCACCGGCTCTACTCGGTCACCACGACCTCCTTCGTCGACAACGGCGCCAGCGCGGTCCGCGCCCTGCGGGGCCACCAGGTCGAGGCCTTGACGGTCGACGGGCGGCCCAGCTTCGTCGCCGTCGAGGGCACCGAGTTCGAGCTCCCGTGCGACCTGGTGCTCCTGGCTATGGGATTCGTCGGCCCCGAACGCCGCGGCGTAATCCGCGAGCTGGGGGTGACCGTGGGCGACCGCGGTGCAGTGACCGCCGGCAGCGACTGGTCGACGAACGTGGACGGGGTGTTCGTGTGCGGGGACATGACCCGAGGCCAGAGCCTCGTCGTCTGGGCGATCGCCGAGGGACGGTCGGCCGCCCAGGGCGTCGACCGATGGCTGATGGGTGACTCTGCGCTGCCGGCCCCGATCGAGCCCGGAGCGATGGCGCTGCGCTGAGCCCGGAGCGATCAACCTGGACGCGTCGCTCCGACGAGATCGGGAAGATCGGCAGGCTCCACCCGCACGACCGCACCGGTGTGCGGCGCGTCGATCATCTGCCCCTCACCCACGTAGAGGCCGACATGGTCGATCGCGCTCGTCGATACGCCGAAGTAGATGAGGTCGCCGGGCTCGGCCGGTTGGCCGACGGAGACCGGCGGGCCGGCCTCGAACTGTGCCTGGGCCACCCGGGGCAGTCCGATGCCCACCGCCCCGTAGGCCGCCTGCACCAAGCCTGAGCAGTCGAACCCCCCAGGACCCGTCCCGCCCCACTGGTAGGGGACGCCCAGCTGCGCCGCGGCGAACTGCAGCGCGCCGGCCGCACGGGCGTCGAGGTCGGGGTCCGCACCCAGGGCCGTGGCCATGACCAGCACCGTGTCCAGGTAGCTGGTCGAGTGGTTGTAGGCCTTCACGGCGCCCGCCAACCCGCTCGCGGTGGCACCTCCGTCCGTACAGAGCAGGTTCGCCGCGCTGTACATGGCGTCGACCGGGTCGTACGGCGAGGCGGGGTCGGCTCCACCCGGACCGACGGTGGCGTACTCGGCGAAGGTGGCCGGCTCGAACTGCATCGGCCCCTCAGCGCCTGCGCTGTTGGTCCCACTGGCGACGCCTGGCGCCGTGGAGCGGCCGCTGTCGCTCTCCACGCGGCCGATCGCTGCCAGCACGGTCCAGGCCAGCCCAGGGCACTCCGCTGCCGCCGCCTCTTGGGCGAGCGACTCCCACGCCGCAGGGACCGCGGGCACCCCCGCAGCCACCGCCCCCTGTTGCCCGCTGGGACCAACGCCGGCGGCAGGACTCGACGGGGCGCCCGCCGACCCCGCTACCAGGGTGACACAACCGCCCATTCCCACCCCGAGGGCCATCACTACGACGACCGCCACGATCGATGCCTTGGCCATTCAGGACCTCCCACGCCTGTCGCGAGCCGACACGCGCCGGCCCAACGGCTGCAGAACGATTGCTATGACGCAACGGTCGCCCGAGGTGGCCCGCGACGCGTCGCCCAGGGATCGGTACGCTGGGCCCTGCTCGCGCCGCGATGGTCGTCGATCCAAGTGGGGGTGCCATGCGAAGCACCATGCAAGACGGAGGGCTCCTGGTGAGCAGCATCCTCCGCCACGGCCAGCAGGCCTTCGCCGATCACCGGGTGATCACCATCGAGGCCGACGGGCACCGATCGGCCACATTTGGCGAGGTCGGCGCCCGAGCCGAGCAGTTGGCCAAGGCGCTCGGTCGGCTCGGCGTCGGCCCCGGGGACCGAGTCGCCACATTTGCTTGGAACAACCAGACCCATATGGAGGCTTATCTGGCCGTTCCGTCCATGGGCGCGGTCCTCCACACGCTCAACGTCCGCCTCTTCCCCGACCAGCTCAGCTACGTCGCCAACCACGCCGAGGACAAGGTGGTCATCGTCGACGACACGCTCCTCCCGCTGTTGGCCCGGGTGATCGGCGACCTCAAGACGGTCGAGACCGTGATCGTGGTCGGCGCGGGCGACGCCTCGGGGTTCCCCGGCGCCCTCCGCTACGAGGAGCTCCTCGGCGCCGAGGAGCCTGGCTACGACTGGCCCGAGCTCGACGAACGATCGGCTGCCGCCATGTGTTACACGAGCGGCACCACCGGCGATCCCAAGGGGGTCGTCTACAGCCATCGCTCGACCTGGCTCCACACGATGGCGGCGACCTCCGCCGCGTCGCTCGGCATGAACGAGGAGGACCGGGCGCTCATCGTGGTGCCCATGTTCCACGCCAACGCCTGGGGCATCCCCTACGCCGCGTGGTCGGTCGGCGCCGACATGGTCCTGCCCCAGCAGTTCCTCCAAGGCGAACCCCTGGTCAGGATCATCGCTGAGCACCGCCCCACCACCGCATGCGGCGTGCCGACCATTTGGAACGACCTGTTGAGGGTCGCCCGGAGCACAGACGCCGATCTGTCCTCCTTGCGGCGGGTAGTCTGCGGCGGCTCCGCGGTCTCACGCGGGCTGCTCGAAGGGTTCGAGGAGGTGCTCGGCGTACCCATCATCCAGGGGTGGGGCATGACCGAGACGAGCCCGCTGGCCGCCTTGGCCATCCCGCCGGCCGGGTGCCCGCCCGAGCTCGAGATGCACTACCGACTGAAGGCTGGGCGGGTCGTCTTCGGCGTGGAGGTACGTGCCGTGGCGCCCGAGGGCGACGTCCTCCCTGCGGACGGATCGTCCGTCGGAGAATTCGAGGTCCGGGGACCCTGGGTGACCGGGTCCTACTACAAGGAGGAGGACTCCGAGCGGTTCCACGAGGGTTGGCTTCGCACCGGCGATGTCGGGACGCTCGACGAGCTCGGGTTCATGGAGATCACCGATCGCACGAAGGACATCATCAAGTCCGGGGGAGAGTGGATCTCCTCGGTCGCCCTCGAAGGCGAGGTGATGGCCCATCCCGACGTCTTCGAGGCGGCCGTGGTGGGGATCCCCGACGATCACTGGGCCGAACGACCCCTGGTGGTGGTCGCGCCGGTCGAGGGGAAGTCACTCACCGCCCAGGAGATGACCGAGTTCCTACGTGGCCGGGTCTCCCGCTGGTCGCTCCCCGAGCACTGGACGTTCGTCGACGCGATCCCGAAGACCTCGGTCGGCAAGTTCGACAAGAAGGCGCTGCGAGCCCGCTTCGCGCGGGGCGACATGGAGGTCGTCGACGTCGACGCCCCACCCGAGCGCTGAGAGGGGAGCGGTGGACGACGAGCTGTCAGAGATCGGCGGAGCCCTGACACAGATCGCCGAACAGCTGACCGACCTGGCAATCGACCGGCTCCGGACCGCGATGGACGGGGATGATCCGTCAGCCGACGAGTCCGCGCGCCTCGAGCGGCGGATCACCCGAGCTCGCCGGGCGGTGGAGAAGGCGGCGGCGCTGCTGGACGGTATGGGCCCAGAAGAGTAGGGGAGCGACTACAGCTCGTTGAGGGCGTCGATCAGCATGCGCAGTCGCCCGTAGTGCAGCCGGTCGAACCGCAGCGCCACCCGAGGGAGATCGAGCATGTCGTTGCCCGCCCGCTCGGGGGGGAGGGGGCCGATGGCCCGGATCGAGCCAGAGACGACGATGTCGGCGAACTGCTTGGTCAGCTCTGTGAGCGCCCGCTCGCTCGGGGCCCGCTGCAGCCGCAGCACCAGGAGATCACCGACCCATCGGCACGAGTGGTAGTTGGTGTAGAAGGTGAGCACTTCGTGGATCGCCTCCTCGACCGAGTCGGCGATCACGAACAGCGCGGTGTCCTCGGGAGACACCCACCCGGCCTGCACCGCCTGCTCGCGGATGAAGCGTTCCCAGGCTGACCAGTAGGTGCCGCCCGCCGTCTCGACCAGCACGACAGGGGCCGGCTCGGCCTTGCCGGTCTGGAGCAGCGTCAGCAGCTCGTAGCACTCGTCCTGGGTCCCATAGCCTCCCGGCAGCACCGCGTAGGCGTGGGACTCTTTGATGAGCATCAGCTTGCGGGTAAAGAAGTAGCGCATCTCGACCAGCTTGGGATCCTGGGCGATGAAGGGGTTGGCCCCTTGTTCGTGGGGCAGTCGAATGTTGACGCCGAACGACCGGTCCCGGCCGGCTCCCTCGGTCCCCGCCGCCATGATTCCCGGACCGGCGCCGGTGACCACCATCCAGCCGGCCTCGGCGACTCCTTTCGCCAGCTCCCTCGCCATGACGTAGACGGGGTCCTCGGGCAAGGTACGTGCAGATCCGAACATGGTGAGCTTGCGCACCGAGCGATAGGGCCGGAAGACGCGGAACGCCTCGGTCATCTCGGCCAGGGCGGCGTCGGCGATCTTGAGGTCACCCGTGCTCATCCCCTCCCGGGCCAGCTCCCAGAGCGTCGCCAGCATCGAACGCAAGAGGTCGGACTGCGCATGCCCGAGTGGACGCCCTCCGGTGAGATCCTCAAGAGCCCGTTCGAGGGCCTCGGTCGGCGGATGCTCGGCGGGGGGAACCACGTCGGGGACCGGGGGGACTCCTGCGAGCACACCGGCCTCGCCGACCGGGCCCGCCGCGTCGCCCAACCTTCCGGCCGGCGACCCAGCGGAAACGGGGCCGGGTTCGGGAACCCTCCCGACGTCGGGTGCAGGTCCTGGCACGCCCTCAGACCTCGGCGTGGTCCGTGACCCTGCCGTAGAGCGTGGTGCGCTGCACCAGACGACGGCCGAGGGGTGCGACGAGCTCCTCGAGCTCCTCGACCCCCATGCGTTGGCCATGGCTGGCACCAGCGGCGCGTGAGATGTTCTCGTCCATGAGGGTCCCGCCGAGGTCGTTGACCCCGGCCAGCAACAGCTGGCGCGCGCCGCGGACCCCCGTCTTGACCCAGCTCGCCTGGATGTTGTCGATGGAACCGCGGTACGCAATCCGCCCGACCGCGTGCATGAGCAGGGTCTCACGGAAGGTGGGGCCCCGACGCGAACGGCGCTGGAGGTAGATCGGCGACGCCATGTGCACGAAGGGGAGCGGCACGAACTCGGTGAACCCTCCGGTCTCGCGTTGGAGCGCCCGCGTGCGGATCATGTGTCGAGCCCAGCTCACCGGCTGCTCAATGGCGCCAAACATGATCGTGACGTTGGAGCGCAGACCGACCGAGTGCGCCGTGCGGTGCGCCTCCAACCATTCCTCGGTGTTGACCTTGTCGGGACACAGCACGGCTCGAACCTCGTCGTCGAGAATCTCTGCCGCCGTGCCGGGCAGGGTCTTGAGCCCGGCCGCCTGGAGTTGGCGCAGGTAGTCGGCCAGCGGAACCTCAGATCGGCGGGCGCCCTCGGTCACCTCGAGCGCGGTAAAGCCGTGGATGTGGATGCGTGAGGACCCGGCCCGCACCGCGCCGAGCACCGACAGGTAGTACTCGCCATCGAACTTCGGGTGGATGCCCCCTTGGAGGCAGACCTCGGTCGCACCCATCGCCTCGGCCTCGGCCACCCGTCGGGTGACCTCGTCGAGCTCGAGAAGGTAGGGCGCTCCGCGCAGGTTGAGCGACAACGGGCCCTTGGAGAAGGCACAGAACTTGCACTTGAAGGTGCAGACGTTCGTGTAGTTGATGTTCCGGTTGATCACGAAGGTGACGTCGTCGCCGTTGAGTGCGGCTCGCAGGTCGTCGGCCACCTCGGCGACCGCTCGAACCTCGGGACCGCGGGCCGAGAAAAGGGTGACGATCTCGTCTTCGCCAACTTCCTGACCGAGCGCTACGCCATCGAGTACTTCGGCCACCGCACCGCCTGCCCGCCCGATCTTGCCGGCCCCCCCGCCAATCAGGGCGCTCGGGGTAACGAGGTCGGGAGGCGCCATCTCGCCGCCCGAGCACCACGGCGCGTCACGTCCGAGGCCCTCGGCGTCGCTCGCGTCGAGCACGCCGAAGCGCACCGCCGGATCCAGCCAGCGCGCAGGGTCGAGCGCGAAGGAGGGGTAGAGGGTGAGTCGCGGCGCCAGCGTGTGTCCCGCTGCTTCTGTGGCAGCCCGCAGGACGTCGAGCGCCGGCCACGCGCGTTCGGGATTGACATGGTCGATGGTCAGTGGCGAGACGCCCCCCCAGTCGTCGATGCCCGCGGCGAGCAACGGAGCGAGATCGTCGGAGAGATTGGGCGGCGCCTGGACATGGACCTCGGTGGGCAACAGGAGGCGGGCCACGGCGATCGACCACAAATGCTCGTCGGCGGGACAAGGGGCCTGCCCGGCCATCGCGGTGCCGGGCTTGGGCAAGAAGTTCTGGACGATGACCTCTTGGACGTGGCCGTGGCGGCGGTGGGCGTCGGCGATCGCCAGCAAGGTCTCCAGTCGGGCAACCCGGTCCTCGCCGATGCCCACCAGAATGCCCGTCGTGAAGGGGATGGCCAGCTCCCCGGCGGCCTCCAACGTGGCCAGCCGCCGAGCCGCGACTTTGTCCGGGGCACGGCGGTGGGCCGGCACCTCCGCCAGGGTCTCAAGCATCATCCCCTGGCTCGCGCTCACCGGCCGCAAGCGGGCGAGCTCCTCGCGATGCAACGCCCCGGCGTTGGCGTGGGGGAGGAGACCGGTCTCCTCGAGCACCGCCGCGCACGCGGCCGCCAGGTAGTCCACCGTGGAGGCATAGCCGTGCTCGTCGAGCCAGCCCGCCGCGGCCGCATAGCGGAGCTCGGGCCGTTCACCGAGCGTGAAGAGCGCCTCGTGGCACCCCGCGTCACGTCCCCGGCGCGCCAGCTCTACCACCTCGTCGATCGAGAGGTAGGGACTCGAAAGTCGAGCGGGCGCCTTGGCAAAGGTGCAATAGCCGCAACGATCGCGACAGAGCATCGTGAGCGGTACGAAGACCTTCGGCGAGAACGTCACTCGGTTGCCGTGGGCCTCGTCCCGGACGCGCCGGGCGGCCGCGAGCAGCTCGTCGTAGGGCACCTCGAGGAGGTCGGCCACCGACCAGTGGGGGGCGCCGGGCGCCGGGCCGCGCAGGCCGTCGCCAAGGTCGACCGGCGCGGCACGGACGGTAGTGGTCGGTTCGTGCAACGTCATGACAGTGGCCTCTCGGAGACAGTGTGACTTGGATCGAGGTGATGTGGGTCGAGGTGACGTGGGTCGAGCGTCGCTTGCGGCTCAGCGTACGCCTCGGGGTCGATCGGCCGCGGGGTGTCGGTCCCCGCCGGTGTGGCATAGCCCCGATCGCGCGCGTGGTGGCTCTGGCTTGGGGACCCACTCACGGTTCGGGGATCCTCCACGAGTCACCCGAGCGCTCGAGCAAGAGTTCGGCCACGTGAGGACCCCAGGTGCCGGCGGGGTAGAAGTGCAGGCCGGCCGGATCCTTCCAGGCCTCGAGGTAGGGGTCCACGATCTTCCACGCCTGCTCGACCTCGTCGGTACGGATGAACAGCGTGGGATCCCCGATCATGGCGTCGTGCAGTAGTCGCGGGTAGCCGTCCAGTCCCTTGTCGGTGAACGCCGACTGGTACCGGAAATCCATGGCCACCGACTGGACTCGAAAGGAGTCACCGGGCACCTTTGCGCCGAAATGAAGGCTGATGCCCTCGTTGGGCTGGATGCGCAACACCAACTCGTTCGGCTTGAGGCGGCGGCTCATGATCCCCTCGAAGGCCAGGTAGGGGACCCGGTGGAACTGGAGCGCCACCTCGGTGACCCGGCGCGGCAGTCGCTTGCCGGTGCGCACGTAGATGGGCACCCCGGCCCACCGCCAGTTGTCCACGTTGAGGCGCAGCGCGACGTACGTTTCGGTCGTGCTGTCAGGGGCCACGCCCTCTTCCTCGCGGTACCCGGGCACGGCGAGGCCGTCGATGACGCCAGCGGTGTACTGACCGCGGACCGCGCGGTCGACCGACTCGTCGGGCGTGGGGATGTCCACCGCCTTAAGGAGCTTCACCTTTTCGTCGCGGATGTGTGTCGCGTCCATGGCCGTCGGGGCTTCCATAAGCGTGAGCGCCAGAACCTGCATGACATGGTTTTGGACGATGTCGCGCAACGCGCCGGCAGTCTCGTAGAACCCGCCGCGGTGCTCCACTCCGAGGCTCTCGGCCACCGTGATCTGGATTCCCTCGACATAGCGCCGGTTCCAGATCGGTTCGAAGATGGCGTTGGCGAAGCGGAGGGCCAGGACGTTCTGGACGGTCTCCTTGCCCATGTAGTGGTCGATGCGAAAGATCTGGTCCTCGTCGAACGCAGAGTGCACCGAGTTGTCGAGCTGCCTCGCGCTCTGCAGGTCCCGGCCGTAAGGCTTCTCGATCACGAGTCGCGCGAACTGGCCGCCCTCGCCCGGGTGATTGCACCCCTCCTTGGCCAGGGCTTCGGCCACCTGGGCGAACATGTCGGGGATGGTCGCCAAGTAGTACAGACGGTTCCCCGCGGTCCCATAGCTCTGGTCCGCCTCGCTGAGGACCGCTCGCAGCCGATCAAAAGTCTCGGGCGACGCGTACTCGCCCGCCACATAGCGGAAACGCTCCACCAGTCGTTTCCATTGCTCGCCAGCGCCGGGCACGTCCTTCAACGCGGCCTTACGAAAGTCCTCGTCGCTCCACGGGGTACGCGCTACGCCGATGACGGTGAAGTGCTCGCTCAACCGACCCTGATCGGCGAGGTTGGCCAACGCCGGAAGGATCTTGCGCGACGTCAGGTCGCCCGAAGCCCCGAAAATGACCATGGCGAGGGGCGGGGTCTGGGCCGGTGTGGGGGCAAGTCCCCCTACCGGGGCCCCATCGACCTCGGGGGGCGACGCGTTGGTCACGGCGCCTCGCCGGTTGGCGTCCTCGTCTCGAGCCCCGCCTGCCCGGACTCGAGCGTCACCGCGTGGCCGCCGAACTGGTTGCGCAAGGCGGCCAGCAGGCGGTACTGGAAGCTGTCCTGCTCTCGCGAGGCAAAGCGCGCGTAGAGCGCCGCGGAGATCGCCGGGGCTGGCACAGCTCGGTTGATGGCCTCCTCGACCGTCCAGCGACCCTCGCCCGAATCGGTGACGACACCCTTGATCTGATCGAACCCCGAGCCGGCCGCCAGTGACCGCTCGGTCAGCTCGAGCAGCCAGCTCCGAACGACCGATCCATAGCGCCAGATGGACGCGATCTCGTGGAGGTCGAGATCGAACTCGCCGGCCGATTTCATGATGTCAAAGCCTTCGGCGTAGGCCTGCATCAGCCCGTACTCGATGCCGTTGTGGACCATTTTCACGAAGTGCCCAGCACCCACTGGACCAACATGCGCATAGCCACCCGGAGGTGCCAGGGTGAGGAACGCGGGTTCGACCACGGCGACGGATTCCTTGGTCCCCCCAACCATGAGGCAATAGCCCTCCTTCAAGCCCCACACGCCCCCCGAGGTGCCGGCGTCGACAAAGCCGACGCCCTTGGCCGCGAGCAGCTCGGCCGTCGGGGCAGCCTCGTGGTAGTTGGAGTTCCCACCGTCGACGATGACGTCCCCGGCCTCGAAACGCTGCGCGAGAGCGGCGATGGTCTCGTTGGTCGGCGGGCCCGCTGGCACCATGACCCACGCCGCTCGAGGCGGGCTGAGCTTTGACGCCAGTTCTTCGAGCGACGCGGCGGGCTCGGCACCTTTGGCGGCCACCGCTGATCGGGCCTCTTCGGACAGGTCGAACGCGACAATCTGGTGCCCGCCGAGGAGCAGGCGCTCGGTCATGTTGGCGCCCATCTTGCCGAGGCCGACCATCCCGATCTTCATGACGCTCTCCTGTTCGGGTCTGGGTCATCGGGTCTTGGGTCATCGGGTCTTGGGTCATCGGCCCGTTCGATTTGGAGGCACTCAGCTACCCGCCCCGTCCGCCGGTGCTCCGGCCTGGCTCGAACCGACCAGCTCGGAGGCCTTGTCGGTGAGCACCGCGAGCAGCTCGTCGAACGACTTGGCGAACGAGGCCACCCCCTCTTCCTCGAGGGTCTGGGCGACGTCGTCGAAGTCGATGCCCGCCCGTGTCAGCTGGTCGAGGAGGCCAGTGGCGGCGGCCGGATCGGCGTCGATGGTCCGCCGAATGGTGCCGTGATCAAGGACCGCCTCGAGCGTGGCCTCGGGCATCGTGTTGACCGTGTTCGGACCGATCAGGTTGTCGACGTAAAGCAGATCGGGGTAGTTGGGGTTCTTTGTCGACGTGGACGCCCACAGCGGCCGCTGAACACGCGCCCCCTTCGCTGCCAGGGCTTCCCACCGGGGACCGGCAAAGGTGCGGACGAAATGCTGGTACGCCACCTGAGCCTGCGCCACGGCGGCCTTGCCGCGCAGCGCGAGCACGGCGGGGTCGCCCTGCTGACCCCCCGCCCGCTCCTCGAGCCGCCGGTCAACTTCGGTGTCGACCCGACTCACGAAGAACGAGGCAACACTGGCGACCGACGACAGGTCCGTGGCGCCCGAGGCGGCGTAGGTCTCCAAACCCGACAAGTACGCCTCCATCACCGCGTCGTAGCGGTCAAGTCCGAAGATGAGCGTGACGTTGACACTTCGCCCCTCGCCGATCATCTGCTCGATGGACGGCAAGCCTTCGAGGGTTGCGGGAATCTTCACCAAGAGGTTGGGTCGGTCGACCTGCTCATGCAACGCGTGCGGGCGGCCGAGGTCGTCCTCGCCGTGTCGTGGGCGAGAGCGGGAGAGACCTCGAGCGAGACGAAACCGTCCGACCCGCCGCTTTGGTCGTAGAGGGGACGCAACAGGTCTAGGGCGTCGACGATATCGGTCACCACCAGGCTCCAGTACGCGTCCTCCACTGACACGGAGCCGACGAGGCTCTTGTACTGCTCGTCGTAGGTCGCCTGCCCTTCGATCGCCTTGGCGAAGATCGTCGGGTTCGAGGTGATCCCACGGACCCCGTCGTCGATCATCTGTGCGAGACGTCCGTTGTGCAGCCAGTCCCGACGAAGGTTGTCCAACCAGGGACTTTGGCCCTCACGCTCGTAGAGCTCATGGAGTCGGGTCATCGGTGACCTCCTCGTTCATTGACGATCATGGCGCTCGCCCGGGCAGGGCTGACGTTGGGTCACGTCCGCCCGCAACCGCTCTGGCTCATCTCGTCTCTGGGGATCGGACCAGCGCGGCCGCCCGATCGACCACGTTCTCGACTGTGAAGCCGAACTCGGCCAGAGCCACCTCTCCGGGTGCCGATGCGCCGAAGGTGTCGATCGAGACACTGGCATCGGCGTAGCGATCCCATCCGAAGGAAGCAGCTGCCTCGACCGACAACCTGGGGACGCCGACCGGCAGGACCGAGGTTCGGTAGGCCTCCTCCTGGTCCTCGAACCACTCCCAGCAGGGGAACGACACGACCCGGGCACGGACACCGATTTTGCCGAGCTCCTCGACGGCATCCACGCACAGGTAGACCTCGCTGCCGGTGGCAACGAGGACCACGTCGGGCGGCTCGTCACCGGTCTCCCCGACGAGCACGTACGCGCCCCGCGCCACACCCTCGACCCCGAGCTGGGCCGTGGCCTCGAGCACCGGAAGATCCTGACGGCTGAGAATCAAGGCTACGGGGACCTCTCCGTCGACGGCCTGACGCCACGCCTGTGCGGTCTCGTTGGCATCGGCCGGCCGCACCACGGTCAGCCCCGGCATGGCACGCAAGGACGCCAGCTGCTCCACCGGCTGGTGGGTAGGTCCGTCTTGACCGAGCCCGATCGAGTCGTGAGTCCACGAGTAGATGACATGGGCGCGCGACAACGCCGCCAGCCGAACGGCGCCACGCATGTAGTCGCTGAACACGAAGAACGTTCCGCCGACGGGGAGCACGCCACCGTGACAAGCCATGCCGGTCATCACGCCACCCATCCCGTGCTCGCGAATGCCGTAGTAGATCTGTCGGCCCTCGGGGTGCTCCTTCGACTGGGGCGTGGGGTCAGGTAGGAGCATGCCGGTGTTCCCGGTCAGATCGGCCGCGCCCACGACGAGTCCGGGCACCACGTCGGCGCTCGCACGTACGCATGCGTTGATGGCCCGGCGGGTCGCCAGCATCTGGCCGGTCTCGAAGGTCGGGAGCTTCACCTCCCAGCCGCTCAGGCCCTGCCCCGCCTGTGCAGCGTCCCAACCGGCCCGGTCGCCGCTGTAGGCCACGAACCGCCGCTGCCATTGGGCCCGGTGCTCCTCGCCGCGCACGATCGCCCGCCGGTAGTGGTCGAGCACCTCGTCAGGGACCCAGAAGGCCTCGTCGGGAGGCAACCCGAGGATCTCTTTGGTGAGGCGGATCTCATCGGCGGGGAAGACGTCGCCATGCGCCTTGTTGGTGTCCGTCAGGTGGGGTGCAGGCCATCCGATGTGGCTGCGCAGCACGATGAGCGACGGTCGGTCCTCGACCGCCATGGCCCGCCGGAGTGCCGCTTCCAGCGCTTCGGTGTCGTTGGCGATCTCGCCAACGGGGTCCACGTGCCACCCGTACGCGGCGAACCGCTCAGGGACGTTGTCGGTGTACGCGAGCTCGGTGGGCCCGTCGATGGTGATGTGGTTGTCGTCGTAGACGCAGATCAGGCGTCCGAGGCCGAGATGCCCGGCCAATGAGGCGGCCTCGTGGGAGATGCCCTCCTCGAAGCAGCCGTCTCCGGCGATGACAAACGTGTGGTGATCGCAGAGCTCGGGCCCGAATCGTGACCGTAGGTAGCGTTCGGCGATGCCCAAGCCCACCGAGTTGGCCACCCCTTGACCCAGCGGTCCGGTCGTCACCTCGACGCCTTGGGTGTGCCGACGCTCGGGATGACCAGGCGTGCGGCTGCCCCACTGGCGGAAGGCCCGCAGATCGTCGAGCGTGAGGCCGTAGCCGGTGAGATACAGCATCGAGTACAGCAGGATCGATGCATGTCCGTTAGACAGCACGAAACGGTCACGGTCCGGCCATGCGGGTTCTGTGGGGTCGTAGCGCATGATGCGGGTCCACAGCACGTGGGCCAGCGGCGCCAACGCCATGGCCGTCCCGGTGTGCCCTGAGTTGGCGGCGGCCGGAGCGTCCATCGCCAGTCCCCGGATGACGTTGATCCCGAGCTGCTCGACCAGGGGATCGTCGGCAGGCAAGACGGCCGGACCGGGCATGAACTCACCCTATCGACTCGGCACAGCGATCGGGACCAGGTGTGCACACCAAGCGAGACCAGGAGTGGGAAGGCTGGGCGCCGAGCGCACGCGGCGGTCGGCACGAGCTCGAACCCCGTGCTGCTGCTTGCGGTCAGGCGGCCGACCAAGGGAGGATGTGGCTGGTCCCGGCTGGTACGGGTCCACAGTCCGCTCCTGCGGCGCCAGGACCGATACCAGTCCGGCGGCCCAGCGCAGGGCGCGTTCGATCCGGGGCTCGGTGCCCGAACGGGCCCGGCAGGCAGGATGCCGTTGGCGTCGAGAGCAGAAGATCAGGGAGCGAGTGGCACGATTCGGACGAGGCGAGCAGCAGCCCGAGGAGCACCGGGGCGACAAGGGCGTCAAGGCGAGCGGTGCCGACGCGCTCCAGCTGAGCATCGCCTATATCAAGCAAGAGGCGGTCACTCCTCTCAAGGGCCTCGGGCGGTTCCTCACGGCCGGCCTGGCTGGCTCGCTGCTCATCGCCACCGGAACGGTGTTGCTCCTCCTCGCCACGCTGCGCATCCTCCAGACCGAGACGGGAGCCTTCGAGGGCAACTTGTCGTGGATTCCGTACGTCATCGTCGTGGTGCTGGCCTCGGGGGTGATCGCGCTCGCTGCGTGGAGGATCACGGCGGTTCCCACACGTCGGCGCCCCCCGGACCCAGCCGAAGGAGAGATGCACTGATGGCCACCCGGATCAACGAGAAGCGGATCACCAAAGACGATCTGCAGGCCGCCTTCGACAACGTCCTGGGCGAAGGAGAGTCCACAGTTCGTGCGGCGCTGCCGCAGGCGGCTGTGGTGGGCGGAGCCGTGGCCCTGGCCCTCATCACCCTGGCCTACCTGGCCGGGCGGCGCGGTGGCCGCAAGCGCACCGCGGTGCTCGAAGTCCGCAGGCTCTGAGATCGATGTTGGACTGGCTTCTGCGGCGGGTGAGCCGCGTCGGGTTGAGGCGAGGCTTCGGCGGGGAGCCCCGGGCGTGGCTGGTCATCGCCTTCGCCGCGCTGGTGCTTCGCCGAGCCCGGCGTCCGAGCTCCCCCGTGGCACTGTCGGTGCCCATCAAGGTCGGCGACCGGCTGCTCGTGACCCTTGCCGACCCGGGCACTCCTCGCGCCGGCAAGCCGTAGTCATCGAGGGCCCAGAAGGGGTGCACGAGCAGGCTGACCGAGCGCTAGGTGCGGGAGAGCGCGTCGTGCTGATCGACCCCAAGCAGCGCCGTTACCTTCTGACGCTAGCTGAGGGCGCCAAGTTCCACACCCACGCCGGCATCCTGGCGCACGACGAGATCATCGGGTTACCCGAGGGATCGACCGTCAAGGGTTCCACCGGACGTGCGTTCCTCGTGCTCAGGCCGACGCTGGCAGACCTGGTTCTCAAGATGCCCCGCGGTGCGCAGGTGATCTATCCCAAGGACCTCGGTGCGATCTTGATGACCGCGGACATCGGGCCTGGTCAACGGGTCCTTGAAGCCGGCGTGGGCTCAGGTGCCCTCTCGATGACCCTCCTACGGGCAGGGGCCAACGTCATCGGGTACGAGATTCGCGAGGACTTCGCCACACGGGCTCAGGCCAACGTCGAGGCCGCCCTGGGCCCGGCGGTGCCCTACCGGGTGGAGGTGCGTGACGTGACCGAAGGCATCGATGAGCGCTCGCTCGATCGCATCGTGCTGGACCTCCCCGAGCCTTGGCGGGTCCTGGCCCACGCCACAGCTGCCCTACGACCGGGGGGGATTCTCCTTGCCTATCTCCCGACCATCAACCAGACCGCCCAACTACGTGAGGCGCTCGAGAGCGAGCGGTGGGGCCTGGCCGAGTCCGTCGAGATCCTGCGGCGGACCTGGCACGTCGAGGCAAGATCGGTCCGGCCCGACCATCGCATGGTGGCCCACACCGGGTTCCTCACCTCGGTCCGGCGTCTGTCTCCCTGACCGGTGTCGTGGACGTCAGGGGAAAGGAGCGCCCGTTGTCAGGGGTGGCCGATCAGTCGCGCTCGATGAAGATGCACTCGCCTGGGCACTCCTCGGAAGCCTCCACCACGGCATCCTCGAGGTCACCGGGCACGAGTGCCATGCCGGCCGATCCTCCGGGCTCGCTGAAGACCGTGTCGCCCTCTTTGACGTAGGCCAGCCCGTCATCGAGCAGGGTGAAGACGGCCGGGGCGATCTCCTCGCAAAGACCGTCACCCGTGCAAAGATCCTGGTCGATCCAGACCTTCATGCTTCGCCCTTCTCCCGCTACTGGTCGTCCTGGTGCTGCGCCGAACGTCGGATCCCCTCCGCAGCGGGCAGTCGGACCACTGCGGCACGGGGACCCGGAGTCCAACCTGGCCCGTTGTCCAGCGTAGTACGGACCGTCGCGATGCTCACGCACCGGTCCAGAACCGACTCCCCGCGCCCTCGGAGCGCGAGCAGGTGTCGCACAGGAGGCCACGACGGCCGATAGGGTGAGCACCGGTCGCCCCGTTGGGAGGTGAGTCCGACGCCTGGTCCAGACGAGCACGAGTTGGGAACCGATGGGAGCGCGCAGCTCGAAGCGTTGCGCAGCCGATTGGTCGACGCCGAAGAGGAGGTGCACGCCCTCCGGCGCCGGTTGCAGGACAGCCCCGGGCGCGTGATGGCCCTCGAGGAACGTCTTCTCGAGTCCAAGGGTCAGCTCGCCCACGCGGTGTCGCAGAACGAGAAACTGACCTTCACCCTTCAGCAGGCCAAAGAGCAGTTGAACGCCCTGCGCGAAGAGGTCGAGAAGCTCACCCAGCCGCCCGCCGCCTACGGCACCTTCCTCGCCCGCAACGACGACGACACCGTCGACGTGTTTTCCGGGGGACGCAAGATGCGGGTCTCGCTGCACCCCGACATCGACCCCGAGCGGATGCGCAAAGGTGATGAGGTAGTCCTCAACGAGTCGCTGAACGTGGTGCTGGTGCGCGAAGGCGAGCTGGCCGGCGAAGTCGTCACGATGAAAGAGATGCTCTCGGACCGCCGGCGGGCACTGGTCTACGCGCGGGCCGACGAGGAGCGAGTGGCCGAGCTGTCCGAGGAGCTCCTCGGAGTCCACCTGCGGGCTGGTGACGCCGTCCTCATGGACTCGCGCACCCAACTGCTCATCGAGAAGCTGCCCCGTCCCGAGGTCGAGGAGCTCGTCCTCGAAGAGGTACCCGACATCACGTACGCGGACGTGGGCGGTCTCGATATCCAGATCGAGGCGATCACCGACGCGGTCGAGCTGCCGTACTTGCACCGCAAGCTCTTCGCCACCTACAAGCTACCGGCGCCCAAGGGAATCCTTCTCTATGGACCCCCAGGGTGTGGCAAGACCCTCATCGCCAAGGCCGTGGCCAATTCCCTGGCCAAAAAGGTGGCGGAGGCCACGGGGAACAAGGACATCCGGAGCTATTTCCTCAACATCAAAGGTCCCGAGCTCCTCAACAAGTACGTGGGTGAGACCGAGCGCCAGATCCGGCTCGTCTTCCAGCGGGCGCGGGAAAAGGCCGAGGAGGGCGTGCCGGTCATCGTGTTCTTCGACGAGATGGACTCCTTGTTCCGCACCCGCGGCACGGGGATCAGCTCGGACATGGAGTCGACCATCGTGCCCCAGCTGCTGGCCGAGATCGACGGGGTCGAAGCCCTGCGCGACGTCATCGTCATCGGTGCCAGCAACCGCGAGGATTTGATCGACCCGGCCATCCTTCGCCCTGGGCGCCTCGACGTGAAGATCAAGATCGAGCGACCCGATGTCGAGGCGGCGACACAGATCTTCAGCCGCTACCTCACCCCCGACCTCCCCCTCGACCGCCGCGAGGTGGACCGGCTCGGTGGTGGCGATCCTTCCAAGGCCGCGCGGCTCATGATCGAAGAGACCGTCGCCGAGATGTACCGGGCCGACGACGAGAACCGGTTCTTGGAGGTCACCTACCAGAACGGCGACAAGGAGATCCTCTTCTACCGCGACTTTGCGTCGGGAGCGATGATCGAGAACATCGTCCGGCGAGCCAAGAAGCTGGCGATTAAGCGCGAGATCGCCGCCGGTCCTTCAGGCATCCGCGGCGACGACCTGCTCGAGTCGATACGCCAGGAGTACAAGGAGAACGAAGACCTCCCGAACACCACCAACCCCGACGACTGGGCCCGGATCTCCGGAAAGAAGGGGGAGCGGATCGTCTACGTGCGCACGCTGCTCACCGAGGACCGCGAGGTGCACGGTGGTCGGTCCATCGAGCGAGTGGGCACCGGGCAGTACCTCTAGGGTCGGCGTGCCCCATAAGGGAGCAGCGGGCCGGCGGCGGCAATCCTCGCCCAGCGCCCCGCGCGTCGAGGAGACCAACTAGGGTCGGCTTCGTGGCCATTGCCAAGGTCTGCGGAATCGAGACCGAGTACGGCATTCAGACCGGCGGCGGAGACGGGAACCCGATCACCGCATCGTCGATGTTGGTCAACGCCTACGCCGCCGAGGTGGACCGCCGAACCAGGTGGGACTTCGAGGACGAGACGCCCGGTAAGGACGCGGTGCGGCTTCGCCCGCGAGGGCGCATTGCCGCCGATGGTCGAGACGCACCTGGCCAACACCGTCCTCACCAACGGTGCCCGGTACTACGTCGACCACGCGCATCCCGAATACTCGACGCCCGAGTGCACGAACGCGTACGAGGTCCTCCTGCACGACAAGGCCGGCGAAGAAGTGCTCCGGCGCTCGATGCTCGCCGCGGCAGTCATGTTCCCCGACAATCCGGGTGTCGTCGTCTACAAGAACAACTCCGACGGCAAGGGCAACTCCTACGGGTGCCACGAGAACTACCTCATGGACCGAGACGTCCCCTTCGCCGCCGTCGTCAACGGCGTCGTACCGCACTTCGTCACCCGCCAGATCTTCGCTGGTGCCGGCAAGGTGGGGGTGGAGACACCAGCGCTCGACCCTCGGGTGGTGCCGTTCCAGATCTCTCAGCGCGCGGAGTTCTTCGAGGAGGTCGTGGGCCTCGAGACCACGCTCAAGCGGCCCATCGTGAACACCCGCGATGAGCCGCACGCCGACGCGCGGCGGTTCCGCCGCCTCCACGTGATCGTCGGCGATGCCAACCTCTCGGAAATTGCGACCTTCTTGAAGGTGGGCACCACCGCACTGGTACTGGCCATGTTGGAGGATGGTGCGCTCCCGAGCCGCGAGCTCAACCCCGCTGATCCAGTTCGGGCCATGCATCACACGTCGGTGGACCTCACCTTGGCGCGACCCATCCAGTTGGCCGACGGGTCCACGGCTACCGCGCTCGAGATCCAGTGGGAGCTCTTCGGCGCCGCTCGCCACTACGCCAAGGCCCGAGGGCTCGCCGCCATCGGGGACGAGGCCGTCGCCAACCAGGTGCTCGAACGCTGGGAGTCGGTCCTCAGTGCCCTCGAAGCCGATCCTGCGACCCTAGCCACACAGCTGGACTGGGTGGCTAAGCGCCAGATCATGGAGGCCTACCGCGAGCGCCACGGCTGCGGCTGGGACGACGGGCGCCTCGCTGCGCTGGACCTCCAATACCACGATCTGCGTCCGGAGCGGTCGCTCTACGCCCGGCTCGGGATGGAGCGACTGCTCACCGACGAGCAGGTCGGCGAGGCCGTGACCACGCCGCCCCGCTCGACCCGGGCCTGGTTCCGTGGCAGTTGCCTCGCTCGCTGGCCCAATGCGGTCATCACGGCCAACTGGGACTCGTTGGTCTTCGATCTCGGTACCGACCCGCTACGAAGGGTCCCTATGATGGACCCACTCAAAGGAACTGCCGAACATACGGCTGAGCTGCTGGAGAGCAGTGCGAGCCCGGCCGAGCTGCTGGAGCGGTTGAGCTCCTGAGGGGAACGAGGACATGCCAGAGCGAGAGTTGAAGCGCAAGGCCGCTCCAGAGCGGACCGAACCGACGGTGACCGAAGAGGCGCCGCCCACTTCCGAGCGCGGGGAGAAGCTTAAGGCGGAGCTCGATGACCTCCTTGACGAGATCGACGAGGTCCTCGAGGACAACGCCGAGGAGTTCGTACGCAACTACGTCCAGAAGGGCGGCCAGTAGTCCACCGTGGCGCTCCCTTTGTTTCCTCCCGGGGACGATCCGGGACCTGACTTCGCCGCGCTGCTACGGCGGTCCGGCGTGCCCGCGGCCCCGACTGCCAGCGACAGCCCCGCCGAGTTCCGCCATGCCACCACGGTGGTCGCCCTCAGGTTCGCCGAAGGAGTGGTGATGGCCGGGGACCGGCGCGCCACCGAGGGTTACTCCATCGCGCACCGGGCCATGGAGAAGGTCTTTCCCGCCGACCGGTGGTCCGCGGTGGCCATCGCCGGGGCTGCGGGGCCGGCGGTCGAGATGGTTCGGCTGTTCCAAGTGCAGCTCGAGCACTACGAGAAGGTCGAGGGCATCTCGCTGAGCCTCGAGGGCAAGGCGAACCAGTTGGCCCAGATGGTGCGACAGCACCTGCCCCTCGCCATGCAGGGCTTGGCGGTGGTGCCCCTCTTCGCCGGGTTCGACCTGCGCCGGGCAACTGGGCGCATCTTCACCTACGACGTGACGGGCGGCCACTACGAAGAGGCTGAGTTCCAAGCGACGGGCTCGGGAGGACGAGACGCGCGCACCACCATCAAGCTCGGCTACCGCGAAGGCCTCGAACGGGCCGACGCGGTGGAGCTCGCCGTCGAGGCGCTCTACGAGGCGGCAGACGAGGACGCCGGCACCGGTGGACCCGATCTCGTTCGCGGGATCTACCCCCTGGTGGCCGTGGTGACCGTGGACGGCTACGAACAGCTGCCCGAAGCCGAGGTCGCCGAACGGTTCAACGCGCTGATCGAGCGCAAACGCAGCGAGCGAGCCGGTGGGGCCAACGGCGGAGGTGAGCCCCGATGAGCATGCCCTTCTACGTCGCCCCCGAGCAGGTGATGAAGGATCGGGCCGAGTACGCCCAGAAGGGAATCGCCCGGGGCCGCTCCCTGATCGCCAGCGCGTATGCCGGCGGGTTGCTCATCGTGGCCGAAAACCCGTCTCGATCCCTGCACAAGATCAGCGAGATCTACGACCGGATCGCGTTTGCGGGAGTGGGCAAGTACAACGAGTACGACCAGCTCCGGGTAGCTGGGGTGCGCCACGCCGACACCAAGGGCTTCGCCTTCAGCCGCGAGGACGTCGACGCCCGGTCCCTGGCCAACCTCTACGCGCAGTACCTGGGGAACGTCTTCACCCACGAGATGAAGCCGCTCGAGGTCGAGATCCTGGTCGCCGAGCTGGGCGCCGACGGTCGACCCGATCAGCTCTACCACATCGCCTACGAGGGCACGATCACCGACGAGGAGCACTTCGCCGTGCTCGGTGGTGACGCCGAAACGATCTCAGAGCGATTCTCGTCGAGTTGGCAGGAGGGTTGGGATCTAAGCGAGGCACTCCGGGCGACCGTGCAGGCCCTGTCCGGCCCTGACCGCTCGCTCCAAGAGCACGACCTCGAGGTTGCCCTCCTCAGTCCCCGGAACGGGCGTCGATCCTTCCAGCGGATCAGCGACGACGAGTTGGCGAGGCTCTTGGCGTCCAACGCCTCGGTTTCCCCAAGCCCGCCGACCGGGCACAGCGCCGATGGCACGGGGCGCGCTGAGGTCGAAGGAACCGAAGCCACAGCGGCCGAGGGCGACGAGGGCACGGCCTCAGCCGAGGGCGACGAGGGCTGAGCCGACCTGGACAGAGCCGTGGGGCCGCTAAGCCGCGCCACTGGCCTGCCGGAGACTGACCCGCCGGACCACTGACCCGCCGGACCCCAACCCGCCGAGGCCTGAGCCGCGAGGGCCCTGCGGTCCGCCGCTGCGGCCTCCCGACCAGGGAAGAGGCAACGGCGACCGGGGGTCGGCCGCAAACAGACCACCTGCCACTACGGTGACGAGCGTGGATCGTCGCATCTTCGGGCTCGAGAACGAGTACGGCGTGACGTTCACCTTGCGCGGCCAGCGCCGACTCAGCCCAGACGAGGTGGCCCGCTACCTCTTCCGGCGGGTGGTGAGTTGGGGGAGATCCTCGAACGTCTTCCTCGAGAACGGTGCCCGGCTGTACCTCGATGTCGGCAGCCACCCCGAGTACGCCACGCCGGAATGCGACCGCATCGGCGACCTCGTCACCCACGACAAAGCGGGGGAGTGGATCCTTGCCCAACTGGTCGGCGGCGCCCAGGCCCGACTGCGCGAGGAGGGCATCCGCGGCGACGTCTACCTGTTCAAGAACAACACCGACTCGGCAGGCAACTCCTACGGCTGCCACGAGAACTACCTCACCGAGCGCAACGACGACTTCAATCGCTATACCGAGGTGCTGATCCCGTTCCTCGTAAGCCGCCAGGTGTTCGCCGGGGCGGGCAAGGTCCTCCAGACGGCCCGGGGCGCGGTCTTCTGCATCAGCCAGCGAGCCGAGCACATCTGGGAGGGCGTGTCCTCGGCGACGACCCGAAGCCGACCCATCATCAACACCCGCGACGAGCCGCACGCCGACGCCGAGCGCTTCCGTCGCCTGCACGTCATCGTCGGCGACTCCAACATGAGCGAGTACGCCAACTTCTTGAAGGTCGGCACGACCAGCATCCTGCTCGCCATGCTCGAGGATCAGGGCACCGTTCTGCGGGACCTGACACTCGAGAACCCCATCCGGGCGATCCGCGAGATCAGTCACGACGTGACCTGTCAGCGACGCGTGCGCCTGGCCAACGGCCGAGAGATGCGGGCGCTCGACATCCAGAGCGAGTACCTCGAGCGCGCGCTGCGGTTCCGTGAGCGTCACGGGCTCAGCGACGAGGAAGATCGGGCGCTCGACATGTGGGAGCACTGCCTGAAGGGACTCGAATCCGACCCGCTCTCCTTGTGGCGCGAGTGCGACTGGGTCGCCAAGTACCGGCTCGTCGAGCAGGTGCGGGAACGTCATGACGTGCCCCTGTCGCACCCCAAGGTGGCGATGGTCGACCTCATGTACCACGACATCGACCGCTCGAGGGGGCTGTTCTACAAGCTCCAGCAGCGCGACCAGATGGAGCGGGCCTGCACCGACGAGGACATTGCGACGGCCATGACCCAGGCCCCCGAGACGACCCGGGCCCGCTTGCGGGGCGCCTTCGTACGGCGGGCCAAGGAGCGCCGCCGCGACTTCACCGTGGACTGGGTCCACCTGAAGCTCAACGACCAGGCGCAGCGAACCGTGCTGCTCAAGGACCCCTTCAAGTCCCACGACGAGCGGGTCGAGCGACTCATCGCCTCGCTCTGACGACGGGGAACTCCCTGGCCCATCGGTAGACTCGGGCGGTGCTGTCGCTGAGCCCGGTCAAGCTCCTGATCGTCGCGGTAGTGGCGATGATCCTGCTCGGGCCCGACAAGCTGCCCCAGGTGGCCCGCCAGTTCGGTACGGGATGGCGCGCGCTGCGCCAGCTGCAACAGCGCGTGGAGACAGAGCTGCGCGAATCGCTGCCCGACCTGCCGCCGACCAGCGAGATCGCCCGCATGGCCCGGTCGCCCCTCTCGCTGTTGAACCAGCTCGCCGATCTGCCAGCTCCCGGCTCCGAGCCGGCCGTGCCCGACCCCGGGGCCAGCTCCAACGGCTCGGTCTCCCCAGGGGATCAAGGGGGTCCAGCTCCCTGGCCGGTCGACCGTGCCGCCGAGCGATCGCTGACCGCGCCTCATGGGGAGCCCGGACGCATCGAAGTCACGGCCGACCCGAGCATGAACTGACAGCTCGCCGGAGCACTGACCGAAGCGGAACGAGGAACCCGAGTGGCTGTCCCCCTGCTGGGTGGCCGAAGAGACCGACCCAAGCCCGACGCCATGACGCTCGTAGAGCACCTGCGAGAGCTTCGGCGACGATTGGTGATCTGTGTCGTGGCGTTCGTCGTGGCCGCCGGCGTGGCCGTGGCGCTCTACGATCCGATCCTGAACTTTCTCTTGCGTCCGTTGTGCACGGTCAATCACGGACGCTGCACGCTGTACGTGACGTCTCCGCTCGACGGCCTCTCCCTTCGGGTCAAGATCGGCGCCTTCGGAGGGTTGGTCCTGGCGTCGCCAGTGATCCTCTGGGAGGCGTGGCGCTTCGTGACCCCGGGGCTCAAGGCCGCTGAAAAGCGCTACGCGGTGCCCTTCGTCGCCGCCGCCGTGGCGCTGTTCGCTGGCGGCGCGGCGGTGGCCTACGTGACGCTGCCGCACGCCTTGGGCTTCTTGAAGGCAGTCGGCGGCCCCGACCTCCACGCGATCTACGACCCCCTTCCGTACCTCGGGCTCATCTTGGTGTTGATGGTGCTCTTCGGCATCACCTTCGAGTTCCCGGTCGTGCTCGTATCCCTCGAGCTCGCTGGCGTGGTCACTCCGGCCAAGCTCCTCGCATGGTGGCGATGGGCGGTCATGGGCATCACGGTGGCCGCAGCGGTGTTCACGCCGACCTCTGACCCGTTCTCGATGCTGGCCCTGGCGGTGCCGCTGGTCGCCTTCTACTTCGTGGCGATCGCGATCGGAAAGCTGCTCAAGCGGTGAGCACCCCACCCCGCCCAGCGCGCTCGAGTGCCCTGGCCACGCCGAGCGACTGGCGGACCTTCCGACGTGGGTTCCTCGCCGGTCTCCCCTTCGCTCCCGATCCCTTCCAGCTCGAGGCGCTGGAGGCCATCGACCAGGGTCACTCGGTCCTCGTGTCGGCTCCCACTGGATCGGGGAAGACCCTGGTCGCCGCCTACGGGGTGGACAAGGTGGTCGCCGGCGGGGGGAAGGCTTTCTACACGACGCCGCTCAAGGCCTTGTCCAACCAGAAGTACCGAGAGTTCGTGCAGCGCTACGGAGTCGAGCGGGTGGGGCTGCTCACCGGGGACACCTCGGTGCACCCCGAGGCGCCGGTCGTGGTCATGACGACCGAGGTCCTGCGCAACATGCTGCTCGCCGGATCGGAACTCCTCGGGGGGCTTCAGGCCGTTGTCCTCGACGAGGTCCACTACCTCCAAGACCCCTACCGCGGTGCGGTCTGGGAGGAGGTGCTCGTCCTGAGCCCGCCCGAGGTCAGCTTCATCTGCCTTTCGGCCACGGTGAACAACGCGACCGAGCTCGGTGACTGGCTGCGCTCGATCCGTGGCCCCACCGACGTGGTCGTCGAACGGCATCGGCCCATCACCTTGCGCCACCACTTCGCCGTACACCGCCGAGACGACGACCAGACGATGCTCCTTCCGCTCCTGAGCGACGGACGCGCCGACGCCGAGGGGCTGCGCGTCGACCAGGCCGTCCGGCGGGCGTCACGAGCCAGGCCCCCCCAGTGGCGAGGCGGACGCGGAGCGGGCGGCCCCCGGCTGCCCTTTCGCAGCCCTCGTCGGACCGAGCTGATCGACACGCTCGACGATGTGGAGCTCCTGCCGGCGATCGTGTTCATCTTCAGCCGCGCCGCGTGTGACGACGCGGTCCGTCAGTGCCTGCGTGACGGCGTGCGGCTGACCGAGCGCCACGAGCGCGGCGTCGTGCGCCAGATCGTCGAGAGCAGGGTGGCCCAGCTCACCGACGACGACCTGAGCGTCCTCGGATTCGACGAGTGGCTGGAGGGACTCGAGGCCGGCGTGGCCGCCCATCACGCAGGGATGGTCCCGGCGTTCCGCGAGGCGGTGGAGGCGCTCTTCAGCGCCGGGCTGCTGCGCGTCGTCTTCGCCACTGAGACGCTGTCACTCGGGATCAACATGCCGGCACGCACCGTGGTCATCGAGCGCTTCACCAAATTCGGCGGTTCCGGACGGGCGCCCCTCACCTCAGGGGAGTACGCACAGCTCACCGGACGGGCGGGTCGGCGCGGGCTCGACGCCGAAGGTCACGCGGTGGTTGCGTGGTCGCCCGAAACCGCCGTCGCCGACGCCGCCCGGATCGCTGTGGCCCCGCCACCGGATCTTCGTTCGGCCTTCCGACCGACCTACAACCTGGCGGTCAACCTCGTCCGACGCTTCGATCGTCCGGAGGCACTCGAGCTCCTGCGCCGGTCCTTCGGGCAGTGGCAGGCCTCGAGACGCTCGGCGTCGGGGACGGCCGCGCCGTCGATGGGGGAGCTGCTGGGTCGACGCCTGGCGGTCCTCGAGGAGCTGGGCTATGTCGACGGCTGGCACCTCACCGCGTCGGGCTCGCACCTGTGCCGGATCTACCACGCGTCAGACCTCCTGATCGCCCAGGCCCTCGAGGCCGAAGTCCTCACCGGAGCCGAGCCGTCGGTCCTCGCCGGCGTCCTCTCCGCGTTCGTCTTCGAACGACGACGGGCCCGGCACACGCCCGGTTCGGGCAACCGGCATGCCCAACGATCCGCCGCGGACAGCGCGCGGTCCGGCGGGCATGCGAAGAAGGCGCGGCACACGAAGGGCGCGGACCGCTTGGGCGAGCAGCGAAGGTTGGACCTGGCCTCGCGCCTGGGGCGCCTGGACCAGCACGCCGAACGGATCCGCGGGCTCGAGGAGGTCCACCTGGTCCCACGCACCCGTCAGCCCGAGGGCGGCGTGGCGGCCGCGGTGACGTCGTGGGCCAGGGGCGCCTCGTTCGCCACGGTGCTCGACGTGGCAGCCCACGACGTCGGCGAGCTGGCTCCGGGCGATTTCGTCCGCACGGTGAAGGAGGTGGCTGACCTCGTCGGCCAGGTGGCTGTCGTGTCCCCGGACCCCGCAACGGCCGCTGCGGCCGCTGCGGCCCTGCCCGGGCTGCTGCGCGGGGTGGTGGCCGCCGGGGGACTCGCCCCATCCGCACTCCCCGGCACAAGGCGGTCCTAAGGTGATCTGGGCATGTTCCCCTACGTAGAGGAATCGTTCACGGACGCCGAAGTAACTGTCCTGCGGCGGTACGTCACCAACCTGGACCTGCCAGTCTTCGCGTTGGTCAACCTGCCCGAGGTGGTGAAGGGTGCCCTCTTCGCCCGCTACTCACGCTCGCCCAAGTCCCTCCGGCGCCTGTTCCTCGACGAATTCGTCGAGGACCTCGACATCGCGGGGGATGCCACAATCGACGCCACCGTCGGGCTCAAACGAGCCGAGCAGCTCTACGAACGGGTGTTCATCGAGTATGGCGACGACTCGGTCGCGCAGCTCGGCGGCGTCCATATGGCCTGCGAACAGGCGTCCAACGTGTTGTCCAAGGTGCTCGAGTGGGGTCGCCTCATGGCCTACCTCGAGCAGTCCACTCGATACATCGGCTACGACGCCCGGCTCCCGAGCGGGCACTACCGCTTCTACCGGCCACCCGAGATCCTCGATTCGGCCCTGGGTGCCCGCTACGTGGGCGATCTCGACCGGATGTTCGATACGTACGCCCAGCTGCTTCCCAGGCTGCAGTCGTGGCTGTCGACCCGCCACCCGCGAGATCCAGCCGACTCGGACGTCATTCATCGACAAGCCATCCGGGCCAAGTCGCTCGACGCCCTACGCGGGCTGCTGCCGGCGGCATCGCTGTCGAACATCGGCATCTACGGGACCGGGCAGTCCTACGAGCTGCTGCTGCTGCGCATGCGGACCCACCCGCTCCCCGAGGCCCGCCATTACGCCGACATGATGTTGCGCGAGCTCCGCAAGGTCATCCCCTCGTTCCTCCAGCGCGTCGACCAACCCGACCGTGGTGGCGCGTGGTCCGAGTACCTGGCGGGGACTCGCCGCGACACCGCGCGGATCGTTGAACGACTCTGGCCCGACTCGGTCCCGGGCGCTGGGGGAGCGGGGGCCTCGTCACCGCCCGGCGCCCAGGACGACGTCGAGGTCACCCTGGTCGACTTCGACCCCGAGGGCGAGGACAAGGTGCTCGCCGCCATCTGCTTCCCTCACTCGACATCCTCGGAGAGCGAGCTGCTCGCTCGGGTGCGCGCGCTGGGCGCCGACGATCGCGCGACCCTCCTGCGCGCCTATGTCGGCGAGCGGGCCAACCGCCGGCACCGTCCGGGGCGGGCCTTCGAGCGAACCGACTACCGCTTCGAGATCACCGCCGACTACGGGGCCTTCCGTGATCTCCAACGTCACCGGATCCTCACCGTGGAGTGGCAGCCGCTCGGCGTGTCGTTGGGCTACGACCTCCCCGAGGCCGTCGTCGACGCCGGGCTCGAGGGCATCTTCGTCGAGTCACTCGAGCGCTCGCGCGAGCTTCACGACATCCTCGCCGAACCGTTCCCCGCACAAGCGCCCTACGCGGTGGCCCTCGCGTACCGCATCCGCTTCGTCATGCAGATGAACGCGCGCGAGGCGCTCCACCTCATCGAGCTCCGCTCGGGGCCCCAGGGGCACCCCGCGTACCGCAAGGTCGCCCAACAGATGCACCGTGCCGTCGCCGAACGGGCCGGTCACCGGGCGATAGCGGCAGCGATGAGCCACGTGGACTACGGCAGTGTGGACCTGGCCCGGCTCGACGCAGAACGCCGCGCGGAGCGCAAACGCCGATCGCGAAGCGCCGGGAAATCTGCGACTTCTTGACCAGGAACAACCTTCAGCATCCCTACTCAGGACCACTTTTTTGCTCTTGACGCCGTAGGCCCGTCTACGCCTAGTCTACGGCAGTCCCAAACGCCCCAAGGGAAGGATCGCCGGTTCAGACCTGCGGCACCCGGCCGGTGGGATGTTGAGAGGCGGAGGAGGCCCGGGGTTCGAGTAGAGAACGTTTCGATCGTCCGCATGACCACTGCGTCGATGATTGAGATGGCCCCAAAGATCCCCGGGCCCGGCCGCCTGCGCCGACCTTCCCGCAAGAAGCCCTCCGCAGGGTGAGTTTTCTCGCTCCCTGATCCGTTCGACCCCCTCGATGGGGGGCCGCCC
The DNA here is from genome assembly GCA_963794215.1 of uncultured Acidimicrobiaceae bacterium. GTDB lineage: Bacteria > Actinomycetota > Acidimicrobiia > Acidimicrobiales > RAAP-2 > DATKRB01. The sequence goes on from CAWCCQ010000003.1 coordinate 516,501, forward strand.
AGGGGTCCTTCAGAGCACCGCCCTCGGGTGAGTACATTTCGCTGCACGGGGTGCTCGACGGTGTGGAGCAACCGTCTATGCTCCCGCGGCGAACGAGGCGAAAGGCGGCTATGGCAGACGATCTCGACGAGGTTCCCGCACCCGATGACCTCGAGGAGCTGGCGGACGACCTCGAGCCGGACATGGACGATGACCTCGACGACGGCCTCGGCGTCGAGGTCGACATCGACGACGAGGCACTGGCCGTCGACCTCGACCTCGAAGAGGACGAGGACGACGAGGACGACGAGCTGCTGATCGCCGAGCCGGCGGCGGTCATCGAGAAGCCCGCCGACGATGGGGAAGAGGACGAGGACGAGGAACCCGACGACGAGGACGTCGAAGCCAGTCTCGACGTCATCTTGAAGGAGCGCCTCGTCGTCGAAGACGAGCCGGAGGACGACGAGCTGGCGGACGTCGATGACCGCTCCGAAGTCTCCGAACGCGTCCTGCCCAAACAACCTGACGAGTTTGTGTGCCGCTCGTGCTTTCTGGTCAAGCACCCCAGCCAGCTCGCCGACAAGAAGAAGATGTTCTGCCGAGACTGTGTCTGACCCTGGGCCTGATCCTCGTGCCGGCGACAGCGGCGGGGGCGACGGCGACGAGATCACGTCGCTGGCGCGCAAGGCACTAGACGTTTTGGTGTTCGCGCCTGCAGGACTGGTGCTGACTGCGGTCGAAGATCTCCCCAAGGTGGTCGCCAAAGGTCGCTCGCATCTCGAGCTGCGCATCCGAAACGCCCGGTTCGTAGGCCAGATGGTGGTGGGTCGGGGTCACCATGAACTTCGCCATCGCTGGGAGCAGCTCGCGGATCGGCCCGACGCACCCGAGGACGCAGCCGCACCCGAGGACGCAGCCGCAACCGGCAGCTACCCCGAACCGTTGGACGACCCCGACGCGCCGGGCGCTCGGGGCTATGTCGGGGATGAGGTGGGCGCGTCGCCACTCGCGCCTGCGCCGAACGCCATAGGGGGCAGCATTCCCGACGCCGTCACGAGTGGCGACGAAGAAGTCCGCCAGCACCCGGACTTCGACCTCGAGGACGCGACACCGTCGCAGCGCGACATCTCCGTGGGAGCTGCGCGCCCGGGCGTCGACGCGAGCGAGGTCGACGCGGCCATCCCGGGTTACGACACGCTCTCGGCCAGTCACGTGGTCCGGCGCCTCGACGGACTCGGGCGCCATGAGCTCGACGCGGTGGGGCGTTACGAATCGTCCACCCGGGGCCGGCGCACCATCTTGAACCGGGTGCAACAGCTCCTGAACGCCGAGGCTCCCCCAACCGGGCAAGGCTGAAGGCGCCCGATATGGAGGATGTTCGTCACGCGCTGGACGACGACCTTCCCCGCTGCATCGAGCTTCTCCGCGCCGCGCTCGACGAGTCCCAAGACGCCCGGGGGGCCGACCAGTTGATCCGAATCGGCATCGTCGCCGGAGTCCACGACGCAGGCCGGGACACATTGCGCGGCGCCGGCGGACGTGATCACCGAGTGGTCGTCGACGGCGACCGGCGACGTACCCCTGCGGACGTTGCTGGTCGGGACCATCGACAGCGTGGTGGTCGGTCTGGCCGCCGCGAGCATCGCGGCTCGACAGCCCACCGCGGGCCGGATCGACTGTTGCTACGTTGAACCAGAGGCTCGCGAGGTCGGCGTCGGCGCCAAGCTGATCGAGTCGTTGCTCGCGTGGTTCGCGGACCACGGCTGCGATGAGATCGACGCGTTGGCGCTTCCCGGCGATCGGTCGACGAAGCAGCTCTTCGAGCGCAGCGGGTTCAAGACCCGCCTTCTGGTCCTCCACCGCTCAGCGAGCTAATCGACCGCCGCACGGTCATGCGACGGGGCGGCGGCGGAGGGATACGCAGACCGAGCAGCTTGGCGAGCTCGGGAACGAGTCCCGCAGCGTTGCGGGCCGCGGCGGCTACCTCGTCGGCCTGAGGAATCCCCGTCGGCTTCACCGTCCGGCGCACCGGCGACTCGACAACCGCATCCAGCAATGCCAGCCATTGCGCGGGAGGGAGCTCGGCAGTCATGGCCGCGCTTGCGGCTTCGGCGAGCCGGACCGCAACGTCGGCGGGGCAACGTGTACCGGGTTCTGGCGGGCGACCCGACACCCGAAGCGCGTCAAGTGTGCGCCCTTGGTCGAGCGCTCCGTTCATACGTGACAGCCAGTCGTCGCGCAACGCGCTCACCCGATGGTCGAGCGACTCTTGCAGCGCCCGGGAGAGTGTGCGCGCCTCATCGTCGAGTGTGACGGTCCGCGACGCCGCGACGACTGCCCGCAGCTCTCGTAGGCGTAGTTCGCGCCCGCGGCCTGCGCCGAGGTCGCCCGGTCCTTCCACTCCGCCAACTTGAGCGTCGGCAGGAGCTCCTCGGCGATCTTCAAGATGGCGTCGGACGCCACCGCGGGCCGCCCCGCGGCGCGGGCAGCGGTGTTCTGCTCGTCGATCGACTGACGTACGGCGGGCATCCCCCCCGAAGAACAGCCTCGGCGATCGGCAACTGCTCAGGACGCATGCTCGCGAGCGCCGCGTTGCGATGTGCAGTCGACACAGTCGGACGGCGCGGCCGCTCGCGTGGCCCGCTCGACGACGGCCGCTCGCGTGGCCCGCTCGACGACGGCCGCTCGCGTGGCCCGCTCGACGACGGCCGCTCGGCGCTTGGACGACGGGCGGTGGGCGAGGCCCTGTCCGACCCTGTCCAACTCGGACGCTCGGATGTTCCCCCAGCGCCCTCGTCGGGACGTCGCCGCGCGGTCGAAGGACCTCGGCCGCCGCCCTCGGCCCGACCGGGGCCGTCGCGACGGGGTGGACGGTCGTCGTCGCGGCGCCGGCGGGATCCCGGCGCAAGGGTCACCGAGATGTCGTTGCCGCGGGGCGGCGCGCCCAGTACTTCAATGCGCCCCTGGCCGAGACTGGCGGACCGAGACGCCTTGGGCGGAAGGAGCTCGACGATCTCGATTCCCTCGATACCCGACTCCACCTCGGCGCGGAACTGATCACCGACCTTCGCCTCACCGGGTACGAGCTCGGCGGTGAGAAGTCCGCCGCGGCTGGCGGGCCCCGGCAGCCCGCCAGGTCCACGACCCGTCGGGGGCGTGGCTCGTCAGCTCGATCTCGATGTGGCGAGGCATGCGGCGGTCACGCTACCGCGCACCGCGCCCGTCCGCGACACGACCTGGCAGGAGGTGATTGTCCATCCGGAATTGGGACGCGCTCGGACGCCTGACGGGTGGTGCTCGGCACGTCGTGTACCCCTCGCGTCAGTGGCTCAGGCTCCGCACTCGATGCCGTTCCCGACACTCAGCAAGCTCACGCATGGCGGCACCGAGCCCGTCAAACCCCCCCACCGTGCTCGATCGTCCCGGTTCGAGGTCCTTGTAGATGGCGAAGAAGTGCTCGATCTCGGCGAGCAGATGATCGGGAAGGCCGTCGAGGTCCACGACATGGTCCCAGTTGGGATCCCGTTCGAGCACCGTGAGCAGCTTGGCGTCCGGGCCCTTCTCGTCGTGCATCCAGAAGACCCCGAGCACCCGGGCCCGGACCCAGCAGCCCGGAAACGTCGGATCGGCGAGCAGTACAAGAGCGTCGAGCGGATCGCCGTCGAGCGCCAGGGTCTCGGGCACGAACCCGTAGTCGGTCGGATACGCGGTCGCCGTGAACAGTCGTCGATCGAGGCGGATCACGTGTCGTTCGTGGTCGTACTCGTACTTGTTGCGTGAACCGGCGGGGATCTCCACCACCACGTCGATCGCCGTGTCCACGACATCACCTCCATCACTGCCCTGCGCTCGCCAGCCGGTACCCGTCACCATGGGTCGAACCAACCCGGTCGGGGCGAGCGCCAGCCTCCCACGAGCTGAACCCGGCGCGTCGAAGTGCAATGCACCCGCGTGGGCATGCCCACGCGGCCCGTGCCGCGAAAAGGCCCGCGTGGCCCGTGCCCGAAAGGGGCGTGCCCGACCACGGACCGCACACGCACGGCACCCACCTGCGTGCGCTCGGCAATCAGCCACACCCACGCACGAGGCGAAATGGGCGACCCCCGGTAGGGTGGACTAGGTGGACCGGGGCACGTGTGGAGCTCCGGCACATCATCGGAGGGCCTTCAGGTGACGACCCCGTCGCTCGAACGAGAGGTGAAGCTCGACGTCGAGCCGCACTACGAGCAGCCGTCCCTCGACGGAGTCGTCGAGGGCGCGACGGCCGTGGCGCTCCCGCTCGTTCGCCTGGCCGCCACCTACTACGACACACCCGACCTGCGTCTTTTGCGCCGGGGTCTGACGTTGCGCCAGCGCAAGGACCGGCTCGCGGGCGGGGAGAACCTCTGGACGCTCAAGTTGCCCACCCGGACCTCCCACGCGGCGCTCGCGCGCGACGAGTTCTCCTGGCCCGGTTCCCAAGCCGACATCCCCGCAGCGGCCGTCCGCCTCGTCGTCGGCGTCATCCGCCACGCCCATCTGGTGCCTGTGGCCAAGCTGCTCACCACCCGGCGGCGGAGCGAGGTGCTGTCGCCATCTGGCGAACGCCTCGTAGAGGTGGACGACGACCTCGTCACGGTGGTGAGCGGCGTACGCCAAGGACTGCGATTTCGCGAGGTGGAGATCGAGCTCGGCGCGGCCGACGAGGAGGTGCTGGCCAAGGTCGTCGACGTCCTCATCGACGCTGGGGCCCGGCCCGGGTCGTCCCAACCCAAACTGAACCGGGCGCTCGGACTCGGCCACCTCGAGACCTTCGACGTCGAGCCGCTCGGCCCCCCGTCGACCGTGGAGGATATGGTCCGCGCCACGCTCGCCGCCGGGGTGGACCGTCTGGTGGGCCACGACCCGGGGATCAGGGCGGGGGAAACCGACACCGAGTACGTCCATCAGGCTCGTGTGGCCACCCGCCGGCTCCGCTCGGATTTGAAGACGCTCGGCATCGCGCTCGACGAGACATGGGTCGAGCGGCAGCGGAGCGACCTGCAATGGCTGGGCGGCCTTCTCGGGGCAGTCCGCGACGCCGACGTGCTCGACGAGCGGCTTCGTGCGGTCGCCGCCGCTCACGCCGACGACCCAGCCACGCCAGAAGGGCACAACGGGCACAACGGGCACGACCCGTCCATGCTGGACGCCGAGGGCGTCACGGGACTGCTCGAGGTGCTGCGCAATCAGCGCCAGACGGCCCAGGACGCGTTGCTCGAAGCGCTCGACTCGGACCGTTATCTGCACCTCCTCGAGGAGCTGAGCACCGCTGTCGCACAACCCCCATTGCAATCGGAGGACGAGCAGCAACCACTCACGAACGAGGAACCAATCCCGAGCGCGCGCGAGCAGAGTGAGGGCCACGGTGTGGACCGTGGGGGCAGCGCAGAAGCACGCGCCGCGGACCCTCGAGTGCCTCTGGACCCGGACACGCCGGCAGGGTCGGTGCTGCCGGCCCTCTTGGCCCGGCGCTGGCGAAAGCTTCGTCGAGCCGTACGGCGAGCCGAGCGCGAGCCGAGCGATGCCCTCTTACACCGGGTCCGCATCCGCGCCAAACAGCTCCGCTACGCGGCCGAGGCGGCGCAACCCGTGCTCGGCAGGCGGGCCCGACGTCTGGCCGAAGCCGCCGAGGCGCTGCAAACGGAGCTGGGCGAGTTGCACGACGCGGTGGCCGCCGCGGCATGGCTCCGCCAGGTTGCACGAGTGAGCACCTCAGAGTTGGCGTTCGCTGCCGGGCAACTGAGCATCTTCGAAGAGGAGCGCCGTGCCCAGTACCACGGGTCCTGGCACTCCACCTGGGAAGCGGCGCGGCGCCAGGCGCCCGACCGTTCTGGGTCGGCCGGCTCGGTGGGCGCAAACGATGGCCCGAAAATGACATCGAGGTAGTTTTCGGACATCGACGTCGACGGACGATCACACAAACGAGCCCACATCACGTGATCCGCCGTGCCTCCGCAACCACGTGCAGACCGACACTGAACGGCCCGTGCGAACTCTCGAAGCGCCTGCCGTGCATGGCGTCCTTATCCAACTCGAGTGGGAACGGACGGTTGGCGTCGAGACATCCTGCAATATCGCCCAGACTTGCCTCGGTACCTGAACCGCCGATAATGCACATTATGTCAAGTTGGACCGCGGATCGTTCCAGGTGGCCGAGTTGTCCACACCCCACCGGTCCCCAGCCATCGGCGCAGGGCCCGGCAAGGAGACCGTCACTGCCCGGCTCAGAGGCGACGGAACACCGCTGAGGCTGCGGCGATGAGCCGGTCGTTCCCCTCGTCTCGGAAATCCACCTCCACGGCGATCGCGTCGTCCCGAACGATCAGCACCGTCGGGTCGGCGACGAACGGGCCGTGGGTGCCCGCGCGGAGAAGGTGACGTGCCAATGGCAGATGCGGAACGCATCGTCCCCGACGGCCTGCGCGGCCGCTTCCGCGAGCGGCCGTCTCGAGGACGATCTGGGTCGGGCCGTGATGGAGCGAACCCGACGTCGAGCCGATCCGTCCGGTCAGCTCGGGAACCTCCAGCCGGCCGTCAGGGCGACGCCGGGCATCGAAGGCCTGCCACAGCGGAGGCAACGACAATGAGTCGGGCACACCCGGGCCCGGGTCGACGTAGTGATAGCCCTCGGGAGCGGCGGCCAGGACCGCTCCGGCGTCCCGACACAGAGCGAGCATCCGACCGTGATCGGCCGCGTCGTAGAGGCGGGCGCGACTGAAGAGCTGCGCTCGGCCCTCGTGGAACATCTCGCCCTCGCAGAACACCTCTTCGACGCCGGCGCCGTTGTCGAGGATCTCGAGCGCGATCTGTGTCGGTGCGGGCACCGCGATCGCATCGTCGAGAATACCGATGACGTCGGCCACCAAGATGGTCAGCGGGGCAGCCAGCAGGCCGTGACTGGAGCGCAGGTCCGAACGCAGCCGCAGGTTGCCGGTGGCGTGGTGGCGGTCCTGTGCCTCGGCGTGGGTGCCGAGGTACCGGTAGGTCATCAAGCCCTCCGGACCCCCCATGACAGCCGCGAATTCCTCCCAGAATTTCGCCAGCTCGACGCTCTGCAATGCGCGCACGTTGGTCACGGTCTCAAGCCTAGGTTGCTGCCCGTTTTCGTCGTCGAGTGCACCCCGGTGTCGCTCCCACCACCAGGGTGATGTCAAACCGGGGTCACGGCGCGCCTACCGTGCCCTTGTGGGCCGGTCATTTCTGCTGGAAGCTAAGGCCCCGGCGAGCCTCCGCCGCCCGGCGCTGTTCGGTGCCCTCGCGGCTTGCGCGGTAGTCGCCGGAGCCGAGCTCGGCGGAAAGGCATTCATCTCGGAGCTTCCTGGAGCCTGGTTCTTCGGGACGCCCGGCGGTCCGCTCGGTTCGATCGGTCCCCTGGGCGCCCCGCCCGCGCTGGCCCTGCTCCTTGTCTATGGCGGGCTGCTCGTGATGACTCGGACCTGGCTCGGCGTGATGCGGTACCTGCGGCGAGCTCCAGGGGTCCCAGTCCGGCGGATCGTGGGCCTGTTGGCGCTGTGGATGATCCCCCTCCTCCTCGCTCCCCCGCTGTTCAGCCGCGATGCGTACAACTACGCGGGGCAAGGCGAGATGGTCAGCCACCACATCAACCCGTACCAGTACGGCACCGGTGTCCTTGGCGCAACATCGTTCAACCTGCTCGGCGGGACGCTCTGGAGCAACTCCCCCTCGCCCTACGGGCCGCTGTTCTTGTCGGTGGACGGTGCGGTAACGGGTCTGACCGGCCACCAAGAACTGGCCGACCTGGTCGCCCTCCGCCTTCTCGCGCTGGGTGGCCTCGCCCTCGTCATGCTCGCCGTGCCCACCTTGGCGCGTGCCGCCAAGAAGGACCCCGCCGAGGCCATCGTGCTTGGCGCCGGCAGCCCGTTGGTGCTCACCTCGCTCGTCGGCGGGCTCCACAATGACGCCCTGATGGTGGGCCTCATGATGGCCGGGCTGGCGGTCGCGCAACGCTACGGTCCGGTCCCGGGCATCGTGCTGTGCTCGCTCGGTGCGGGGGTGAAGTCGCCGGCGCTCCTTGCCGTCGTCGTGATTGGTTGGACCTGGGCGCCCCGGGGGGCGTCCGCGTGGACGCGGGTGGCCCGCACCCTCGGCGCCCTCGGCATTGCCGGAGCGGTCCTCGCCGCGGTGTCGGCAGTCACCGGGCTCGGCTGGGGTTGGACTCGCACGTTCGATACGGCAGACCAGGTCTCGACCGGGGTGACGCCACTGTCGAGCATCGCCCACGTCATCGCCGGGATCGGGGCGCTGATCGGGTTGCCGCTGACCTTCGTTGGGGTGAGAGTCGTCGTCGACGTCGTCGGGATCGTCTTGGCCGGCGCCGTCTGCTGCTGGCTCCTCGCCCATAGCGAACAGCTCGGGCGCATGCGCACGCTCGGGTTGATGCTGCTCATCACCGCGTTGCTGAGCCCCGTCTTGTGGGCGTGGTACTTAAGCTGGGGCTTGGTCTCGCTCGCCACGGTGGCCAGTGGGCGGCTCCGCCAGGTGCTCGTGGCCGTGGCCGTCGTGTGGACCTTCGTGAGCGCCAGCGCCGTCGAGGGCATCCTCGATGCAATTGTCCACAGCGGCGCATTGCCTGACGTGCTGCTGGCCATGGGACTGACCGCGATGGCCTTCGTGCCACTCGGGCTGGACCGCGGCTCTCGAGCGTCCGTCACGGCCGGCCCGGCTCCGCAACGCTCCGCCACCGATGGCCGGAGCGATTCAGCGATCCCCGAGGCAACCATTGCGGTGCTCGGCGACCTGGGCGCGGCCCCCTCGTCAGGCTTGTGAGGAACCCTCTTGGGTCATGGCGTCCCGACTCTTGGAACTCTCGGGACTCTCGGGCGCCTGAGGGGAGCGGGTGGGCGCCTCACCCTCCTGCACCATCGAGTGATAGACGGCGAGCAGGGCGCTCTTCTGCCCCACGCTGAGGCGCCGATCACTGCGGATGGCGGCTTCGGTCGATGAGCCACCCGTTCCCTCGTCCTCTACGCCTGCGGCCTGCACGAGCAGATCCTCGACCGACAGATTGAGGGCCGTGGCAAGGGACTTGATCACGGCGACCGAGGGTTGGTGCAGTCCCCGCTCGATCTGGCTCAGGTAGGGGTTCGACACCCGGGTCAGCTCGGCCAGCTGGCGCAGGCTCAGGCGCGCCAGCTGGCGCTGCGTGCGCAGGTAGGCACCGAAGACACCCCAGTCACGCGATCCGTCGGACTCGGGATTCTCGCTCACGATGCTGCCAATGCTAGCGAACGGTGCCTTTCGGACCGACCCCTGACGACGCGAGCCGACCCGTCGCGAACGGGTCCCCGCCAACGAGGAGCGTGCCGGTTGCCGAGATCGATGTGTCCAACTCTGAGAGCGTTGACTGCAGGGGTGCTCGGGGGGTCTAATCAGGAGATACTGCGTCGGTTGGCGCTGTAAGAGCGATCTTGAGGTGATGCCGATGCCCGAGGTGTTGTCGTCCGAGATCATCGAGACGCTGGCCGGCGGTGAGGTCCTCGCCCGCGTCGACAGCCTGGGACTCGTCGGGGCCCTGGCCCACGTGGCCTCCCGTTCGACCAACGCCCCTCGACGCCTCGCCGGCCTCGGACTGGAGCTCACCAAGATCCTCGCCGGACGGTCCGACGTCGAGCCCGAAGGCCGTGACTGGCGGTTCGCCAACCGGGCCTGGCGGGACAACCCGGGGTTCCGTCGGCTGGCCCAGACTTACCTGGCCTGGGAGCGCACGGTCGAGCAGGTGATCGCCGACGCCGAGCTCGATTGGCGGACCGAGGAGCGGGCTCGGTTCGCCACAAGGCTCCTCACCACCGCCCTGTCGCCCACTAACTTCTTCCCACTCAACCCCGAGGCCCTCGAGCGCGCCTTCGAGACCGGCGGCAAGAGCATGGTCCGCGGGTTGCGCAACATCACCCGAGACGTCCGCCAGAACCATGGCGTTCCCCGCTCGGTCCAACCCGACGCGTTCACCGTAGGGAAGGACTTGGCGATCACCCCCGGTGCCGTGGTCTACCGCAACGAGACCTGTGAGCTGATCCAATACCAGCCCCAAACCGCGACGGTCTACGCCCGGCCGCTCGTTCTCGTCCCGCCCCAGATCAACAAGTTCTATTTCATGGATTCTGGCGCCCGGACGAAGCCTCGTGGAGTTCGCGGTGCGCCGGGGATTTCAGGTTTTCGTGGTCAGCTGGCGCAATCCGACCGCGGAGCAGCGCGACTGGGACCTCAACACCTACGTAGGTGCCGTGCTCGACGCCGTACGCGCCGCCGCGGAGATCACCAAGAGCGCCTCGGTCAACTCGATCTCGTTGTGCGCCGGGGGCATCACCACCGCGGCGTTGCTCGGCCACCTCGCCGCGGCCCGGGACACCCTTGTGCACAGCGCCACGTTTGCCGTGACGCTGCTCGATTTCGCCGTGCCCACAATGATCGGCATGTTCGGGTCCGACGCGGTCGTGCGCAACGCCACCCGCAACTCGGGACGCACCGGGGTGCTCGAAGGGAGCGCCAGCCGACTCCTCTTCGCGCTACTGCGGCCCAACGACCTCCTGTGGAACTACTGGGTCAACAACAACCTCTTAGGGGACGATCCTCCGACGTTCGACGTCTTGTCGTGGAACGCCGACAGCACCCGGCTGCCTGCCGCACTGCACGCGGATTTCCTCGACATCTTCCAAAACGACTCGTTCTCCCGCGGCTCACTCAAGGTCCTCGACACCCCCGTGGACCTCGCCGAAGTCGAGTGCGACAACTTCGTGGTCGCGGCGAGCAACGACCACCTCACGGCCTGGCGGGCGTGCTATTCGACCACCCAGCTGCTCTCGGGTCCGAGCGAGTTCGTCCTGTCCTCGAGCGGGCATATCCAAAGCCTGGTGAATCCGCCCGGAAACCCCAAGATGACCTACACCACGGGCGCCAAGGCCGGGCCGAACCCCGACAAATGGCTCGCCGAGGCACAGGAGACAAAGGGTTCGTGGTGGGAGCCCTGGGCGGCCTGGCTCGCCGAGCGCTCGGGGGACGAACGGACCCCCTCCCCCACGCTTGGCAGTCACGAGCACCCCGCACAAGAGCCCGCCCCTGGGCTTTACGTGCTCCAACCCTGAGTTCCTTTGCGCGGCGCCCCCCGGCGCCCGACGCTCAGCGCCCCCCGGCGCCCGACGCTCAGCGCCCCCCGGCGCCCGATGCTCAGCGCCCCCCGGCGCCCGATGCTCAGGGCGAGGCAGACATGGCGTGGGCCTCGGACAGCGGGTCACGGTATCGTCGTCCGATCGATCGCCGGGAGTCGCTGCCATGATGGACGTCGAGCTCAACGCGTGGCTGATGTTCGACCACGCGCCCAACTACGCACCCGATGCCGAAGTCGTGAGCCGTCTGCCCTCGGGCGGGCTGCACCGGTACGACTACAAGCGGTTCGGCGCGCGCACCCGCCAGCTGATGCACGCGCTCGACCGGCTCGGGATCGAGCGCGGCGAGCGGGTCGCCACCTTGGGCTGGAACAGCTTCCGTCACCTCGAGGCGTACTTCGCCATTCCCTGCACGGCTCGGGTCATCCACACCCTCAACGCTCGCCTCTCCCCCGAGGATCTCGCCTACATCATCGGTCACGCCGACGATCGGGCCGTGCTGGTCGACTCCGACTTCCTCCCGTTGCTCGAGGAAGTAGCCGATCAGGTTCCCGGGCTCCGTCACGTCGTGGTGCTCGACTCGAGTGTCCCTGACACTTCGCTACCCGGGGTGATCGCCTACGAGGACCTGATCGCCGATCAGCCCACCGGGTACGACCCGCTCGATATCCCTGAGCGCACGCCGCTCGGGCTCTGCTACACGTCGGGCACCACCGGGCGCCCCAAGGGTGCCGAGTACACCCACCGCTCGACCTACCTCCACGCCTTCGGCGTGACCTCGGCCGCCTCGATGGCCATCGGGCCGAGCGACTCGGTGCTGGCACAGGTCCCGATGTTCCACGCCAACGCTTGGGGGATGCCCTACGGTGCCTGTCTCGCGGGGGCGAAGCAGGTCTACTTCGCTGGCCCCCTCGACCCAGCGGCGTTCGTCGATCTCCTCGTCGCGGAGCGGGTGACCATCAGCGCCGGCGTCCCCACTGTCTGGCTCACCGTGGCCGACGAGATCGCCGCCCGCGGCGGGCTACCCGACATGCGCCACATCGTGGTCGGCGGCAGCCAGCCCCCGCGTGCGCTCATCACTCGGTACCTCGACGAGCTCGATCTGCGGATCGTCCAGGCCTGGGGCATGACCGAGACCTCGCCGCTCGCCGCGATCGCGTGGCCCCAAGAGCGCATGCGGGACTGGCCCGAGGACCGGATCACCGACGAAGTTCGCACCCAGGCGGGCATCCCGCTTCCAGGCATCTCGGTCACCATTCGCGACGACGCGGGGCAACCAGTGCCGCGTGACGGCGAGAGCATGGGAAACCTCTACGTCCGTGGACCGTGGGTGATCGACGCCTACGCCAAGGGAGAGGGTGCCGAGAACTTCAGCGATGACGGGTGGTTCCGGACCGGCGACGTTGCCATCGCGTCCGAAGGCGGGTACTTCGTCATCGCTGACCGCACGAAGGATTCTGATCAAATCCGGCGGCGAGTGGATTTCCTCGGTCGAGATGGAGGCGGCGATCATGGCGATGCCCTCGGTCCTCGAGGCGGCCGTGATCGCGGTTCCTGACCCCAAGTGGCAGGAACGTCCGCTCGCCTGCGTGGTCGTCCGACCCGGCTGCTCGCTCGATCTGAGCGACCTGCAGGCGCACCTCAGCGCGAACGGCTTCGCCCGGTGGCAACTACCCCAACGCCTCGAGCTCATCGACGCGGTGCCCAAGACGAGCGTGGGCAAGTTCGACAAGAAGGCGCTCCGGGCCAGCTTCGCCACCTGAGCCGCGCTGGGCCAGAGCGCTTGCTATCTCAGGCAAGTGCTTGACTCTGGGAGAAGACGCTAGGTATAGTACGCACTCACCAACCAAACCAAGTGAGGTCCATCCATGCCCACCGCGCTCGACATCACCACCACTCTGCAGGACGGCGTGCTCAAGGCGGTCGAGACCAGCCAACGCTGGACCCTCGGCGCACTGCGCAAGACCACCGAGGCGATGGAGGGCATGATCCCCGAGACCCCGAAGCTTCCCCTGGTCGACCGCCTGCCCTCGCCCACCCAAGCCGTCGACACGAGCTTCGACTTCGTCGAGCGCCTCTTGAGCGTCCAGCGCTCGTTCACCAAGGATGTCACCTCCCTGGTCACCAAGGACACGGCGTCCCCGGTGGTGGTCGCCCCGAAGAAGCCGCAGACCGCGGTCTGAGCCGGTCCGGACCCGAGAGAACCGATCCGGACCGAGAGAACGGCCGTCGCCCTTGGGCACGGCCGTTCTTCGGCGTCCGGGGGCCCAAAAGCTAGACTGGCAGGGGTGCTCAACCGCCCCCGGCGATGGATCCCGCCGGCGGGAGGCCGTGTCTGGCACGAACCTCCCTGAACCGCTCGTCGTGGGCTAATGGTTCCTTCCGATTTCCGAAGGAAGGACGATGCCCGACAACCAGCCCGACGACACCCCCGACACCGACATCCCCCACGGCATCAGAGCGGACGGACTGAGCCTTCCCTGGTCTGACGCCCGGTCCGCGGACCCGAGGCACTCAGCACGCGCCTCGAGGCCTGGCGCACTTCCGGTGGACCCGGACCTCGACCCCGAGGATCCGGCCGAGCCCTCCAGCACCCACCGGCCAACGCCGCACGGCGCCCGCCCGCACCGGGCGCAACCGCTCATCCTCCTAGTGATCATGGCCGGCGGGGCGCTCGGGACGCTGGCGCGCTACGAGCTCGGCCTCGCGTGGCCCACTGTGCCGGGGAGATTTCCCCTCACCACCTTCACCATCAACACCAGCGGGGCACTTGCGCTGGGCGTGGTGCTCACCCTCGTGCTCGCTCGACAACCGGTGAACCACTACCTGCGTCCGTTCCTCGGGACCGGGTTACTCGGCGGATGGACGACATACTCCACCCTGGTGGTCGATGCGACCGCGCTGGCCAAGGGCGATCACCTCGGCCTCGCCGCCGGGTATCTGTTCGCCACGCTGGTCGCCGGCATGGCGGCGGTCGCCGCGGGCATCTGGGCGGCGCGCATCGTTGTAAGCCGTCGTGGCCGAGGTCGGCCCCTGTTCGCGGGCGCCCAGGGGCCCAACGACCGCGCCGGTCGGCCCCGATGAGCGGGTCGGTGAGCGCCACGGGCAGTAGCGCCCTACAGAACCCGACGACCGACACTGCGACGGGAGACCGACGGTGGTGATCGCGGCGGTCGTCGGGATTTTGGGCGGGCTCGGAGCTGTCGCCCGGTACCTCGCCGACGGCGCCGTGCAGGATCGGACCTCTGGGAGCATGCCCTTGGGAACGCTGGCGGTCAACGTCACCGGGTCGTTCGTGCTCGGAGTGGTAACCGGTGCCCTGTGGTATCACGGCCTCGGCACGAGGTGGCATTCGGTGCTCGGCATCGGCCTCTGCGGTGGGTTCACCACGTGGTCCACCGCCAGCTGGGAGACGGTGCAGCTGGCCACCACCGCGGGACGACGCTGGCAGGCCACGGTGTATGCCCTCGGCGGGCTGGGCGCCGCTCTGCTCGCCGCGGCCGCCGGCATCGCCTTGGCGGGCGTGCTCTGAGACTGCTCGCCCGATCGACCTACCGTTGCGCGTCGAACGTCGGGACGAGCGTCCTGGCTGCACGGGCCTCGTCCACCCGCCGCACCGGCGTCGTCCGCGGCGCCAGCACGAAGCTGTCGTCGACCGCCGCCTCGCGGGCGATGCGTTCGAGGGCATCGGCCAGGGACTCGAGGGTCTGGAGGCTCTCGGTCTCGGTCGGCTCGAGCATCAGCGCCTCGTCGACGATCAACGGGAAATAGACCGTGGGCGAGTGGAACCCTTCCTCTAAGAGCCGTTTGGCGACGTCGAGAGCTCGGATTCCGGACTCCTTGCGCAAGGTCGCAGCGGCCAGAACCACCTCGTGCATGCAGATCCGGTCGAAGGGCACGTCGTAGACACCGCTCAACCGGGTGCGGATCCAGTTCGCGTTGAGGACCGCCCGTTCAGCCACGCGCCGTAGGCCGTCGCCGCCGTGCACGGCGATGTAGGTGAGTGCCCGGGCCAGCACCAGCGCGTTGCCGTGCCAGCTGTGGACGCGACCGATCGAGTGGGGCGGAGTCAGCCAGCCGAAGCGAGTGGTACCCGGCTCGTCGAGATCCCCGGCCTGACGCTGCTCGACCGGGGTCGCCGGCCCCAGTGCCACGGGCCGCGGACCGGGCAAGAAGTCGACCAGGCGGGGCGAGACGGCGACCGGGCCGGCGCCCGGGCCACCGCCGCCGTGCGGCGTCGCAAAGGTCTTGTGCAGGTTCATGTGCACGATGTCGAAGCCCATGTCACCTGGCCGGACCACTCCCAAGATGGCGTTGAGGTTGGCCCCGTCGTAGTACAGCAGACCGCCGACCTCGTGCACCGCGGAGGCGATGGCCACGATGTCGTCCTCGAAGAGCCCGAGGGTGTTGGGGTTGGTCAACATGATCCCCGCGACATCGGTGTCGAGCACG
Organism: uncultured Acidimicrobiaceae bacterium; assembly: GCA_963794215.1. Taxonomy (GTDB): domain Bacteria; phylum Actinomycetota; class Acidimicrobiia; order Acidimicrobiales; family RAAP-2; genus DATKRB01. The sequence goes on from CAWCCQ010000003.1 coordinate 532,073, forward strand.
TCGCGCAGGGCCGCCATATCCACACAGCCGCGGGCGTCGCTCGGCACGGTCGTCACCTGGTAGCCACCCAGGGTCACCGACGCCGGGTTGGTTCCATGGGCCGAGTCGGGGATGATGACCCGCCGGCGCTGCTCGCCGTGCGCGTCGTGCCAGGCCCGCATCAACAACAGCCCGGTCAGCTCGCCCGCCGCCCCGGCCGCCGGCTGGAGCGTGGCCGCGGCCATGCCGGTGATCTCGCACAACGCAGCTTCGAGCTCGACGAGAAGGGCGAGCCACCCCTGGGCCAGCGACGCCGGTGCCCCCGGGTGCACGCCGGCCAGCCCGGGCAGCGACGCCACCGTGTCACAGAGCTTGGGGTTGTACTTCATCGTGCACGACCCGAGCGGGTACGCCCCGAGATCCACCGAGAACTGCCGGTGGCTGAGCCGGGTGAAGTGCCCCACCAGATCGCGCTCGGAGACCTCGGCCAGGGCAACGGGGTCCCCGCGCAGGTGCGCTGGGGGCACCAACTCCTCTGGCGTCCACTCGGGAATGCCCGTGGTCCGCAGCTGCCAGCTGGCCCGACCGGGCTGAGAGAGCTCGAAGAGGGTGGGCTCGGCCGCCCGGCCGAGAAGTGGGGCGCTGGACGCCCGACCGCCCGCCGCCGGCTGGGGCGTCGGGGTGCTCACGAGCGGAGCGCCTTGTCGAACGCGGCCACGAAGGCATCGATCTGGCGGGCCGTCCGGCGCTCGGTCACGGCCACCAGCAGCGCGTTGGGGAGATCGGGCTGCGCCACCGACCCGTCGGCACCGTCGCCCACCAAGGCGTCCAACGCCAGGCCACCGAGGAATCCCTGCTCAGCCAGCCGCTCGATGAGCACGGAGGCGGGGATCGGGGTGCGCAGAGCGAACTCCCGCACCACCGGAGTGTCGCCGGTAAGCGGAGCGACCCCGTCCAGCCCCAACAACGCCTCACGGGCGTATCTGGTCCCCCGAGCGCAGCGCAGGGCTACCTCGGCCAAGCCCGCGGTGCCCAGCCAGCCCAACTGGATCGCCGCGGTCACCGCCATCAGGGTCTGGTTGGTGCACACGTTGGACGTGGCCTTCTCGCGGCGGATGTCCTGCTCGCGCGCCCGGAGCGTCGTGACGTAGGCCCGGGTGCCCTCCGAGTCGACGGTCTCGCCGACCAGCCGACCCGGCAAGCGCCGGACGTGGGCGAGGGTGCAGGCGAAGAGTCCGAGGTAGGGGCCCCCGAAGCCGAGGGAGGTCCCGAAGGCCTGCCCCTCCCCAACGACGACGTCGGCACCCCACTCGCCGGGCGAGCGGAGGATCCCCGAGGAGACCGGGTCCGAAGCCACCACGAGGATCGCGCCGAGCTCGTCGCACCGGCGCCGGGCCTCGGCCAAGTCCTCAATGCAGCCGAGGTAGTTCGGGTACCCCACGACCAGCACGCTCGGGGGCCCGGCGTCGCCGGGCGGTTCGGACGGGTCGGGCCAAGCCGTACGCCCTTCGACCAGTGGCACGGCCACGAGCTGGTGCCCGGTCCCCGCCGCGAACGTCCCGAGCACCTGCCGCCAGTGCGGGTGGACGCCCGACGACACCCAGACACCCGGGCGACCGCTCACGCTCACCCCGAGGTTGACCCCTTCGACGAGCGCGCTGGCTCCGTCGTAGAGCGAGGCGTTGGCGATCGGCAGGCCAGCGAGACGCGACGCCATGGTCTGAAACTCGAAGACTGCCTGCAGGACCCCTTGGGCCACTTCGGGCTGGTAGGGGGTATAGGAGGTCACGAACTCCGAGCGGCCGGCCAGAGCCCGGACGACCGGAGGTACCTCGTGGTCATAGGCACCGCCTCCGGCGAAGCACACCAAGCGGTCCGAACGGGCCACGTTGGCCTCGGCCAGCGTCTCGAGGTGATCGAGGACGTCAGGCTCGGGCCGGCCCGCGGGCAGGCCCAGCCCACCGACGATCCGGAGTGCCTCGGGCACCGCGGCGAACAGGTCGTCGAGGGAGCCAAGCCCGATGAACTCGAGCATGGCGGCGATGTCGGCGTCGGTATGGGGCAGGTAGTCGCCCATCAACGCTCCTTTCGTGGGGGCCAGAACGGGGGCCGAACCAGGGCGGCCGGCAATGACCGTCCTCGCTGCTCGAACGTGACGGCCCGCCCGTCGTCGATCCGTGCGTCGGTGTCGATGAACGCCAGCGCGATCCCGCGTTCGAGCATCGGCGAGAAGTTCCCGCTGCTCACCGTGCCGACCACCCGTTCGTCCACCCGCACGAGCGCTCCCTCACGTGGCGGTTGGCGGCCGTCGGCCAACAGGCCCCGCAGCCGACGCGCCGGACCGCGTGCCCGCTCGGCCTCGATCGCCTCTCGCCCGGTGAAGTGGCCCTTGTCCCAGCCGATCACCCAGCCCAGGCCCGCCTGCAGGGGCGTGATGCCCGGGCCAAGCTCATGGCCGTGGAGCGGCAGCCCGGCCTCGAGGCGCAACGTGTCGCGGGCCCCGAGGCCCGCTGGCAGCACGCCGGCCGCGACGATCGCCTCCCACAGGCTCGGAGCCACCGCTACTGGAACCGCGCACTCCACCCCGTCCTCGCCTGTGTACCCGGTCCCCGCGGCCACGCACTGGGCACCTCCCCACTCGAAGGATTCTGACGGCGAACCGACCGACTGACGCGGCTTCGGCGGACACCTGGCCCAGACACCGGCGAGCGTCGGGCCCCTGTACGGCCAGAACGGCCCGGCTCGCGGTGGTGTCGACGCCCCCGATCGCCGCCCGGACACGCTCGGTGTTCGACGCATTGGGCATCACGTCGAAGCGGTCCGGGTTCACCCACCACACGATGATGTCGTCGACAACCGACCCCTCGGCGTCGAGGAGGTGGGTGTATTGGGCGCGCCCAGGGCCGATCTTGTTGAGGTCGTTGGTGAGCGCGCCTTGGAGCCGGTCCTCGGCGTCGGCCCCCTCCAGCCGCACGGTGCCGAGGTGGCTCACGTCGAAGACCACCGCCGCCGTCCGACAGGCCCGATGCTCGGCCACCGTGCCAGTCCGGTAGGCAACGGGCATCTCCCAGCCGCCGAAGGGCACCATCCGTGCGCCGAGAGCCACGTGCTCGGCGTGCAGCGGCGAGTGCCGAGCCGCTCGTTCACTCGACTCGGCGACGCGCTCCTCGTCGGCGACGCCCGGCGCTCCCGCATCCACGGCGTCAGCCTAGGCCGCGCTGCCAGCCACCAATGCGAGTCCATGGTGCGCCAACAGCGCCCGAAAGTCCCGCTGGTACACCACCTCGACCTCCACCTCGGGGTACAGCGCGCGCAGACGCCGAACCTTCGCGTTCTTGCGGGTGACAAGACGCTGATCCGCGGTGGTCAGCTCGACGAAGCAGCGGTGCTCGGGCAACCAGAAGTCCGGTCGGAAGCCCGACGACGGCGTCCCGTCCTTCCGCCAGGCCAACACGAACTCGACCGGCTCGTACTCCCACCTCACGCCGGCCGCGTCGAGCAGCGCCGCGAACATCCGTTCAGAGGGATGGGCGAACCGCACCCCGGCGGCGGGCACCGCCGAAGGATGATCCGTCGAAGGGTCCCGGCGTCGATCGGGCCGTTGCCGGCCGGTCACTCCCCGGCCGCTCGTGCAGAGAGACGGTCGGCGGGTGCGAGCTCGTCGCGCCGGGCGGCCGCACCAGCGCCGATGCGCACGATATCGGCGTCGAGCTCGCCGACCACGCCCGAGAGCGGCACGATGTTGAAGACTCCCTGCCCCCCCGCCAGCAGGTCGACGACCTCGCCGTTCGAGCGGGCGAGGATAGACCGATTGCCGGTGAGGACCAGGTTCGAAGAGGCCACGTCGGCACCGAGGTCTTCGCGCAGGCACTCGACTGCCCGGCGAGCGGATTGCAGCGAGACGCCGGCGTCGAGCAGTTGCTTGATCACTTTGAGCTCGAGCACGTCGCGGTACGCGTACCGACGCTTGGTCCCGCTCCCCCGGGCCTCGGCCAACGAGGGCCGCAACAGGCCGGTCCTCGCCCAGTAGTCGAGCTGGCGGTAGGAGATCCCGATCAACGCACAGACCTGGGGACCCCCGAAACCCTCAACCTCCGGCTCAGCGCCACTCGCCATTGGGCCTCCTCCGCTCCGCAGACTGGCCAGCACTCTACCGCGCTGGGACCACACGCACGTAGTTACGCGGGCGTGCTCTCCTCCCGCCAGGCGGTGACCGCGCCGCGTACTCGCAGGCTCACCCGTTGGGACGGACGCCACAGATCGCCGCCCACCACCCTAACCACGAGCACCGGGCCCCCGGGCCCAGCTCGCCCCGCCTGGCGCACCCTCAGCACCGCGTCGTGCCCGTAGTATTCGACGCTCTCGACGCAGCCGGTGAGCTGCTCAGTGCCCGGCTCGCCGCTCACTTCGATCTGCTCGGGGCGGATCATCACCTGCACCGGTTGGCCCTCGCGCAGGTGGCGGTCGGGGTGAAGCGCGAGGGGCAGACTGCCCAAGGAGGTGTCCGCCGATCCGCCAACCACGGTGCCTGTCACCAGATTGATGTCCCCGAAGAACTGCGCCAGCTCGGGGTCCGCCGGGTCACCGTAGAGCGTCTCGGGCGAGCCGACCTGGGCGATCTTGCCGCTGCGGATGACGGCGACCAGATCGGCCAGCGACAACGCTTCATCTTGGTCGTGGGTCACCAGGAGCGTCGTGGCGCCGGCGTTGCGCAGGACGTCGCGCACGTCGTTACGCACTGATGACCGCAATCCGGCGTCGAGCGAGGAGAACGGCTCGTCCAAAAGCACCACCTCGGGGTCGACCGCTAGCGCCCGGGCCAGGGCCACCCGCTGCTGCTGGCCACCCGAGAGCTGATGGGGGTAGCGCGGGCCGAGGCCACCGAGGCCGACCATCTCGAGCAGTTGCGCCACCCGCCGGCCCCGCTTGCGGCGACGCAACCCGAACCCCACGTTGGCCTCGACCGTCAGATGGGGAAAGAGCGATCCTTCTTGCGCGACATATCCCATGCGCCGACGTTCGGGACGCACATGCTGGCCGGGTGCCTCCAACGTGCGGCCGCCCATCGTGACGGTGCCCCGATCGGGTCGCTCGAACCCGGCCGCGATCCGAAGGAGGGTGGTCTTCCCGCTCCCCGAGGCGCCGAGGATCGCGGTGAACGAGCCCGCGGGAACCGATAAGTCGATGCCGCGCAGCACGGGGTGCTGGCCGAAGGACTTGTGCAGGTCGGCGACGTCGAGGTCGGTCATGAGAAGACCGGTTCGCCAGGGAACTTGACCGCTCGCGCTCGCACGCCCTTCCCCCCCTGCATCGACCGACGCGATGTCACCACATTAGGGTACCCTAATATTGGGCGTCGACACCTGGGCCGGACCGGTGACCTCGGTCCGGGCGTTCCCCCAGCTACCGGGATTTGCCCGTCCCCTCGACCCTGCCCGCCGCTTCGTCAGTCGGGTGCCGGAGCCCCCAGGTCGGCGCGGCCCTCGGTCGGGCTCGAGGCGTCGGCGTGGAACCGAAGCGGGATGCGTCCAGCCCCCCGGGCGAGACGACCGGCCTCCACGGCAAGCCGCATGGCTCGGGCCATGGCCACCGGGTCGTGGGCTCGATTGATGGCCGACGCGACAAGCACCCCATCGCAGCCCAGCTCCATTGCCTGCGCCACGTCGGACGGCACCCCCACGCCGGCGTCGAGGATCACCGGCACGTCGACGGCTGCACGGAGCAGCGCCAGATTGTGCGGGTTGCGGATTCCCAGGCCGCTCCCGATGGGTGCCCCGAGGGGCATGACCGCCGGACAGCCCACCTGTTGGAGGCGTCGGGCCACGACCGGGTCGTCAGTCGTGTACGGGAGCACGACGAACCCGTCCTCGGTCAGCTCCTCGGCCGCCGCGAGCAGCTCCACCGAGTCGGGCAGCAAGGTTCGGTCGTCGCCGATGACCTCGAGCTTCACCCAGTTCGTCTCGAACGCTGCCCGAGCGAGCCGAGCCGTCAGCACGGCCTCGGCGGCCGTTCGACACCCCGCGGTGTTCGGGAGGACCCGGACGGCGCGACGGGCAAGCACGTCGAGCAGCGAACCTCCGAACGCGGGATCGAACCGCCGAACGGCGACCGTGGCCATGGCCGCGCCCGACGCTTCGAGGGTTTCGTCGAGTATCGCCATGCTGACCATCCCACCAGTTCCGAGCAAGAGGCGGGAGTCCAGGGTCTCGCCCGCGATGACCAGCGCGGAGCCTCCTGTCGGGCGTTCGCCCTGCCCGGCTGCGTCTCGGCCGGGGGGATCCTGAGAGGCTCCGGGGTGGTCCGCCGCGTCTGGAACAGAGAGGGTGGTCACCGCTGACGAGCCTACCGGCGTCGGTCGCCGCCACTTCCCCAGGCGCGACTGCTCGAGCGCCCGGCGAGCGCGTCGGTAGGCTGCCCAGATGACCCCCACCGTGGTCCTCACGATCGCCGGTTCGGACTCGGGGGGCGGCGCCGGGCTGCAAGCCGACCTGGCCACTTTCGCCGCACTCGGGGTCCACGGCGCATGCGCCGTGACGGCGGTGACCGCCCAGAACACAGTGGCCGTACGCGCCGTCGTGCGCCTCGACGCGTCGTTCGTGGTGGCACAGGTTGACGCGGTGTGCGAGGACCTCACCGTGGCAGCTACCAAGACCGGGATGCTGGCCACGTCCGAAACGGTTGGCGCCGTCGGCCAACTCGCGGCCCGGGGGCAGCTGCCCAACCTGGTGGTCGACCCGGTGCTCGTCTCCTCGACGGGTCACCTGCTCATGGACGAAGGAGGGGTCTCGGCCTACCGCGACCTGCTGCTCGGCTATGCGCTGGTGGCGACACCCAACCTCCGCGAGGCTGCGGTGCTGACCGGCAAGGCCCCCGACGCCCTCGTATCGGTGGAGGACATGGTGGCGGCGGCCGAGGAGATCCGCTCGCTGGGCGCCATCACCGTGGTGGTGAAGGGGGGCCACCTGGCGGCCCCCGGCTCTCCGGACGTGGTTGCCGGACCCGACGGGGTGACCGTGCTCGGGGGATCGCGGATCGAGACCGCTAACGACCACGGGACCGGGTGCTCGCTGTCGGCGGCCATCGCCGTTGGATTGGCGAACGGGCTCGACCCGCTGTCGGCCATCCGTGCCGGCAAGGCCTACGTGGCCCGGGCACTAGCCGGTTCGGCCGGTTGGCGGCTCGGTTCGGGTCACGGACCTGTCGACCACTTCGGGTGGGGCCCCGATCCTCAGTCGGGCCGGTCGGGCGGAGTGGATCCGATCCATCACGCCGAAAGGTCCGACCAGGACGGCTCTTGACTTTCGAGGACGGGATTCCGCCTTGGGGTCGGCGCCGCGAGCCCGGGGCTCAGCCGCGGGGCGATCAGGTCGAGCCGGCCGACAACGCCTCGACGGGCACCTGAGCTTCGGCCTCGACCGGTCGCTCCTCTCGGAGCATGCGGCTCCACACGAAGAAGTTGACCGGATACAGCAGGTAGCCCACCCGAGTAGACGGCGCGAGCATGAATGCGATCAGCGTCACCCACCCGGTGACTACCAGCACTTGGCTCGCGTTGACGGGCGGGTGACGAACTAGCCGGAGCGCGAGGAACGCTCCCCCGACCAGGCCGACGGTGAGGGGGAAGATTCGATGCAGCGACGGGAAGGCACTCACGATGAGATGCCCCGGCAGCGCGCTCGCCGCAGGCGAGGCCACTCCTGAAAGGCCGAGCGGGAACAAGATCACGTTCTCGAAGAAGGCATGAGGCGCGTGGAGCGCGAAGGGGATGACCACGGGCCCAGCGACCACCAGCATCCCGAGCACCATGGAGATCGGGGCGCGCCGGCCCTGTCGGTCGCGGGCGGCGAAGAGCGCCAGCGCTGCAAGCGGCCACGCGGTGAACTTCATGGAGGCGGCGATGCCCAACACGAAACCCGACCAGCCGGGCCGTCGGCGTTGTGCGAGAACCATCGCCAGGAGGAGCAGCGCCACGATCGGCATGTCGTCCCCGCCGGTCGCAAGCGGGAGCGCGGCCGTTGGCAGCACGGTGAGCACCTGCAACGTGCGCACTTTGGGCTCGTCGTCCCCAGGGGTCAACCCGAGCGCGACGATCACCACCAGCAAGGTCACCATGCTGAAGAAGATGCGGGCGTCGGTTAGCCTGATGGGCTCCTTCGTGCTGGAGGGCAGGCCGAAGAGCGTCATGAGGGGTAGGTAGGGAAAGAAGCTTTCGTAGGCTGGCTCGCCCTTGACCTCGTCGACCACCCGACCGTCGTTGGTGACGAGGCGATACGGGTCGTCACCGTGGGCCGCGAGGTGCGCGGCCTGCTCTACGACCACCGTCTCGGGCTGGACGTGGGCGGAAGGGTCGCCCTCGGCGCGCCAGGACACTTCCAAGGACAGCGGGAGGACGGTGGCTCCGAGCAGCACGAACACGAACACCCAGATGCGACCCGCCCCCCATTGCCGCCGTGCTCGGGGCGGGGTTGACATTGGCTCGTCGAGCCGTCCGGCGGGGAGCCCAAGCTCCTCGGCCGCGCGGGCGCGACGGCTGCGGGCTACCAGCGCCGACGCGACCGCGCCCACCATGTACGGGCCGACCGCCAGCTCGCCCCATTGGCGGTAGAGAGAGATCGACGAGAGGCGGGCGGTCAGTTCGGCGAAGAGGGCGGACGCCGCGTAGAGCACCGCGTCGGCCTCTTCGGGTTGCCAAAGGGCTATCCGTCTCCAGGTCCGTTGTCGGAGCGCTCGATCCATGCCGTTCTCCACGGTCGGGGCTCCACTGCTCTGATCCACGTATCGAACCCAGCGTGTGGTCGGGATCACCCGAGGTCGCACCCGAGACTACTGCCCGCTCAGTGCGCCCCGCCGACGAACACCTCGGAGTAGAACTCGTGCTCGGCCTCCAGCGCTCGCTCGATCGTTTCGGCCCGCCGAAAGCCGTGCCCCTCGCCGTCGAAGGCGACCAGCTCGCAGCGCATGCCCTTGGCCTCCAGCGCCTGGGCCATGGCCGCCGACTGCCCGGGTGGGACGATGCGGTCGTCGAGCCCTTGGAAGAGGAGGACCGCGCCCGACATGCGTCCGACCACTCGGCATGGCGACCGCTCGTCGTAGCGCGCAGCCGCCTCGGGAAGCGGCCCGATCAGCCAGTCGGTGTAGTGGGCTTCGAAATCGTGGGTCGACTCGGCCAGCAGGCGCAGATCGGTGACGCCGTACCAGCTGACCGCGGCACGAAACCGGCCCGAGCGGGCCAGGGCCAGCAGCGCCGTCAACCCCCCGGCGCTGCTGCCGCGGATGGCCATCCGGTGTGGGTCCACGAGCTCGACCTGCGCCAGATGCGTTGCGGCGTCCACGCAGTCGTCCACATCGAGCACGCCCCAACGCCCCGCGAGCCGGTCGCGATACGCCCGTCCATGGCCCGCGCTGCCCCCGTAGTCGACCGCGGCGACGGCGAACCCCCTTGTCGTGAGGAACTGGACGACCACGTCGAACCCTGCTTCGACCGAGCCGGTCGGTCCCCCGTGGCACTGGATCACGAGCGGCGGTCGCCGAGGGTGCCGCGTCAGGTCCGCCCTGCGCACGCTCGGCGGATGAAAGAGCCCGTAGACCACGTCGCCCTCACGATTGACGAAAGAGAAGGGCTGGGCGACCGAGACATCGACAGCCCGGAGCGGGGCGGCCAACGGCGCGACGGCGAGGTACCCGTCGAGCGTCGACTGCCATGCGGTCTGCGCGCTTGCCGGCGGCGCGGACCGCGCCCCTAGCGCCGGGTCGATCTCGGGCAGGCACCAGATTGACCCCGCAGAGTAGGGGGTCGAGCCCGACCAGGCCACGCCCCGCCCATGGCCGCACAGCGCGCCGATCGACACGGCCGGCTGCTCGAGAACCGACGGCGCGCCGGTGTCGGCGGCGATCACGACCACCCGGTCGACGCCGGCGGTGCGCATCCGGCACACGACTCGTCCGTCATCGATGGTCGCCATCGAGGCCTGCCCGAGGGCCCAATCCGGGGCGTGGAACTCAGCCGCCTCATCGCACAGGCGCCTGGTCTCGCCGCTGGGTCGCCAGCGCCACGGTTGCCACCAACCGGCCGCGTCGCTGACGAAGTACAGCGATCCGTCGTCAGCCCACAAGGGCTGGCCGACCGACACCCCTGGTCCGCCGGCCACCGGCGTGGGCACGTCGATGCGCGGCCCGTGCTCGGTGTCGAGCAGATCAGCCACCCACAGGGTCGAAGAGGTCCATGACATCTCGGGATGCTCCCAGCCGACCCAGGCGAGGCGCCGTCCGCCACGATCGGCGCGTGGCGCCGCCAGGAACCCCGGGCCCTCGACGAGGGTGACCGCGTCCGCCTCCTCGCCGAGCGGCACCGCCACGATGCTGCGCCGGACCGCGTCGGAGCGGATCTGCTCACGCACGGCCAGCACGTACCCTCCCAGGGTCATGGCGCGCAGGTCTCCGTGGCTCCAGTGCTCCCCTGCCGGCGCCAGTTGGGTCAGTGCCCGACCCGACGCCACATCGTAGATGCGCTGGTCATCAGCCTCCACGTAGGCGATGCCGGTCGACGCGAGCCCGGTCGAGCCGAGGCCCGTGGCCTCGAGACCCCCAAAGGTGGACCCTGAGGGCGCCACCAGGCAGAAGGCGCCCCCGCCGTACTCGTGCACCCGGCTGCGAACGTTGGCCCCCGGCGGCGACACCTCGTGGGGCGCTCCACCAGGTAGCGCACGGTTTATCGCCACCCGGCCACCTTCGGCCGGGCGGCTCTCGAGCCAGTAGAGATACTCACCGTCGCTGGTCAGCCCCGAGCGCTGGACCCTGGCCCCGGCGACCGCAGCGGCCCCCAAGGGCGACGGCCAGCCGTCGAGCGGTTCGGCACCCACTGTGCTCAGGAGGTGGCGTAGACCGGTGACACGTGGATTGTCCCGCCCCCACACGGCGCGATGGCGAGGGGCACGGTGGCCGACGTGAAGTTACCGGGTGGGGTGACGAGAGCATGGACCGACGTGGGACAACTTGTCTCGCTCCCGACCGGTACGTCCTCGTAGCTCAGGCTAAAGGCCGCCGTCTGGCCGGCGGCGAGCACCACCGTGCTCGGGGCCCCGTTGGCTTGCGGAGCCTCAAACTGAGGACCGCCTCCTCTGATGACGTTGGTCGGGAGATCGTTCCCCGACCCGTCAAGGAGCTGCATTCCGGGGTACCCGAACAGACTGCACGTCGTTGCCGAGTGGTTGGCCAGGTCGATCGAGAGCTCGATGGTGCCCGCTGCGCCGGTCCCCTGCTCGGGGGTCACCGTCAGCTGGGAGACCTGGCACGTGGCGAGTGCGGCGGAGGTGCTGGTGGTGCTCGACGTCGAGGGACTGGACGTCGTCGACGTCGACGTCGACGACGTGGTCGCCCCACTGTTGGATGTGGTGGTCGACCCGCCTCCCGATCCCGACGAGCATGCGGCGAGTGCGACCGAAGTGGCCAACAAGACTCCCCCGAGCTCCCACCTACGCCAGCGCCTTGTGGTCGGGTTGCGGGGCCAGCCCCGCACCGACGGCGCGCTCACGAACCGAAATCTTCGGGCTTGATGGAGTCGAGGAACTCGCGGAACTGTCCGACAAGCTCTTCGGGGGTGGCGTCCTCGTCGTCCTCGCCGGTCTCGATCGCCAGCAGAATGCCCTCGGCGTCCATGAGCTCGTCGGACACGTAGAGGGGGCTACCCGTCCTGACGGCCACGGCTACGGCATCGGAGGGACGGCTCGAGACGACGGCCCGTTGCGCTTCACGCCGCAGGTGCAACTCGGCGTAGTAGGTCGCAGTCCGCAACTCGGTGATGACGACCCGTTCGACCTCCACGTCGAGCGCCCCGAGCACGTCCTTCATCAGGTCATGGGTCATCGGCCGGGGCATGTCGACCCCTTGGAGGGCGTACGCGATCGCGGTCGCCTCGGGCGTGCCAATGAAGATGGGAAGCGTCCTGCCCTCGCCCTCGGTCTCCTGCAACAGCAGCACAGGAGTGTTCGATTGGAGGTCTACTCGGACAGCCCGAAGCCGAACTTCGACCATGACAGCAATGTAGCGCCCCGCCGACGGCACTTTCGCCGCCCCCCGAAGCACCAGGAACTCTGATCGTGCTGTCGAACTCCTGATCCCGCTCGAGCGATGGTCGCCCGTGTGCGTCGGGGAGGCTCAGCCCCCAAGGAGCCGGCGCAGCTCCCTGCGCAGCAAGGCGGCCCGTAGTTGCTGGCCCAGGGTGCCGAGCTCGGCGGCCGCGTCGTTGGCCCGCTGGCGTGCTTCGGGATTGCGCTGTCGTAGCAACGGCGTGACGATCTGCTCGACGAGGCCCGACTCGCGGTCGACCGCGTTGCGGTACAGCCGCAGGTGACGGGGTTCGACCCCGTAGCGTCCGAAGCGCGACACGAGGTGCGCCACCGCCAGCCGCGCACTCGTCGTAGTAGCGACCACCGGCGACCGTCAGGGGCTCGACCAAGCCGAAGCCCTCGAGGGCGGCGATCTCAGCGGCAGAGAGCCCCGTCGCGCCACACAGCTCCTCGATGGTCAGGCTGACGCCACTGACGCCCAGCGAGACATCAAAAGAGAGCGCCAGGCTCTCGTCGCTGGCGTTTCCCGAGGCCGCAGATCGCGACGAGTCCCGACCGCTGCCCCCTCTCGTTCGGGTCGGTGGACCGCTGTCGGCATCGGGGGCGGCAACGGCCGCCGCGTCGCTCTGACCGTCGTCGGTGGCGTCCGTCGCTTCGGATCCTTTCGATACCTCAGGCCGATCCGACGAGCCACCCGGGGAGCCCGAGTCACCGGTGGTTCGCGCCTGCGCGTCGACCGCCTCTGGTCCGGCGGCGCACGCCGGAGCTTCCGCGTCGCTTCCCCGGGCGTGAGCCGGGGTCACCGGTGCGGTCTCGTGCCCGATGGGGCCGCCGAAGGAGCGCACGCTCGGATCCGACGCGACCGTCTCGCCAGCGCTCGGACCGCTGAGGGCACCTGGGGAACCGGGCGTGCCGGGATCCTCGGCCGCGTGCCCGAGCACGAACCCCGGCAGCATCCCGCGACCCGCCTCCCCGTAGCCCGGTCTTTCGGCCGCGTCGCCCAACCTCGGACCGGCCTGGCCCACGTCCCCCGTGCTGGGTCGGCCTGCTGCGGAGTCCTCGGCGCCCAGGCTCCCCGCGTCGCGGGGCTCTGACCCAGTTCCGGTCGGCGCGGGCCCAAGGCTCTCGCCCGCGGCCGCCGACTCGGCTAGGGCCGGGGGGCGTCGGACCGGCTGCGCCTCGGCCAGAACCATCGTCGGTTCGGGAATCCGCGCGCTCGAGACGGCGTGATCGCCACTCCCGTTGCGCACGAGGCCCTCGTCGGCCAGCGGGCGCGCGGCGCTGTCGTGGCCCCCCGCAGCGGGTTCCTGGGGCCCTCGGTCGTCCGTTGTTCCCGCCTCGGGCGGGTCCTCGTCGGGCGGCAGTTGCCCGCCGGTCTCGGCGAGGCGGTAGCGAATGACCTTCAAGGGCAGGAAGTTCTCGCGCTGCTGGCGCAGGACCCAACGGAGCCGCTCGACATCATGGTCATAGAACTTGCGGTAGCCCGACGGAGACCGCTCGGGGTTGACCAAACCCTGGCTCTCGAGGAATCGGATCTTCGAGATCGTGACGTCTGGGAATTCCTCGCGCAAGAGGGTCAGCACGTCACCGATCGACAGATGCGTCCGGCTGGTCACCATCGATCTCCCTCACCGTCCCCGGGCCGACGTCCCGGACCTGTGGTCCGAGGTCCGAGCTCACCTCCCAGTCTGCCCCTTTTGCGGCGCGCTGGCCCAGTGCCGTGCTCGGGGCTCAACGGTCTTCCGCCACGAGGTACACCAACTTGAACTTCCCGATCTGCACTTCGTCCCCCCCCGAGAGCACGGTTTCCTCAGTGCGCTCACGATTGACATACGTACCGTTGAGCGAGCCGAGGTCACGCAGCACTACTTGACCGTCGGGACGGCGCTCGAGCTCGGCGTGCCGACGCGAAACCGTGACGTCATCGAGGAAGATGTCGCTGTCGGGGTGGCGACCGGCCAAGGTCACCGGACCGTTCGAGCACGTAGCGCGATCCGACATTCGGTCCCCGCTTGACGACCAGCACCCCCGCGCCGAGCGGTAGCTCGGCCAACGGGACGGAGGTCTCGTCGTCGCCGGTGTCGCCGTGGTCGTCGATGGCCTGCAGGGTCATGGTGGCGTCGGGGCTGCCGACAGCCAGTGCGGCGCCGCACGACGAGCAGAAATTGACACCATCAGGATTGCGATGCCCGCAGTTGTGGCAGAACACGCCCATCACGGTAGCCGCGTCGACCGGCCAACTTTCCGGAGCCGCCCCCCAGGGGGTTGCTCGCGCCGCGAGGCGGTCACGGCGGCGACAGTCACCGAGGCGCTCAGGACTCGGTCAGCTGCCGGTAGGCGTCGGCAGAAAGCAGCGACGCGGCGGCGTCGGGGTCCTCGGGCTCGATCTCGCAAATCCATCCCGTCCCCGTAGGGGTCGCTGTTCATCTGCTCGGGCGTGTCGGTGAGCCCGCCGTTCACCGACACGACCGTTCCGCCCACTGGGGCGTAGATCTCCGACACCGATTTGGTGGACTCGACCTCGCCAAGCGCCTGTCCTGGCGTCACCCGGTCCCCCACCGCCGGCAGATCGACGAAGACGATGTCGCCCAACGCGTCCTGCGCGTAGTCGGTGATGCCGACCCGCACCCGGCCGGCATCGATCCGCGCCCATTCGTGGTCCGAGGAGTACCGCAAGCTGTCGGGAACGTCCATGGCGGCCGACGATACTGGACCGCCAGTACCCGGCTCCATGCCCGAGTGAGAAATCTCGTGCCGGGCCGAACTGCGCCGAGCGAGGCAGACGGACGATCGACTGGTCCGTCAGCGCAGCAGCTGGCGGAGCCGGACGGCGTACTGCTGGGCCAGCGCCCGCGCCCGGCGTCGCTCGGCCCCTCGGCCCACACGTGGGTCACCGGCTCTTCGGGGTCGGGGACCACCAGGGCCCAGCCGTCCTCCTCGGGCACCTTCACGCCGTCGACGAGCACCAGATCGCGATCGCCGAGCTGCTCGACCAGCGTGCGCATCACCAGGCCCTTCTGCTCCCACGGCGTGACCACTGACTCGTGGGCGATGTGGACCGAGGGAAGCGACCGAACCCAGCTTCGGAAAGCGTTTGGCCGGTGGAGACAGACATGGCGACCAGCTCGACCAAGGTGGCCGTCGCGTCGTAGGCCGGCAGGAAGTCGGGGAACAAGAACCCGCCCGACTGGCTGGCGGCAAAGGTCACCGACCCCCCGGCCGCGACCTCCATCAGATGCGACGAGGACAGCTTGGTGAAGGTGAGCGGCACACCGGCGTCCGCGCACATCTGCTCGGCGTGCCGGGAACGGCCACGGGCAGCGCCACCCGGGGATCCTTTTGGGTCTCGATGACCAGCCGAAGCAACAGGAGCAGCGATTGGTCGTCGCTCAGGACCGTGCCTTCGTCGTCGATGATGACGAGGTGCTCGCGAGTTGGCGTCGACCACCGCGCCGAGCTGCGCGCCCGACGCCCGCACGAGATCGGCAACCCGAGCGGCGTTGGCGGCTCGGTCGACGGACATCATCCCCGGCGTGTGGGCGTAGGGGTT
This sequence comes from uncultured Acidimicrobiaceae bacterium, assembly GCA_963794215.1. Taxonomy (GTDB): domain Bacteria; phylum Actinomycetota; class Acidimicrobiia; order Acidimicrobiales; family RAAP-2; genus DATKRB01. The sequence goes on from CAWCCQ010000003.1 coordinate 547,667, forward strand.
GACCACCAGCACGTCGGCGTCGAGCTTGGAGAGCAGTTGGGGCATCACGAAGCTGGCCGACGCCGAACGAGAGGTCGAGCACCAACTTGAGACCCGGCCGCCCGTGAGCTCGACAGGTCGACGCTGGCGATGAGCGCCGCCGTGTAGTGCTCCACCGCCCGCGGCGGGAAGTCGAGGTCGCCGATCTCGCGGGCCAGCACCCGGCGGAATTCCTCACGGTGGTAGAGCCGCTCGATCTTGCGCTGCGCCGCTCTCGGCGAGGTCGAGCCCGCCGGCGTCGAAGAACCGGATCACGACCGACTGCGGGTCGTCGTTCGGCCAGCCGGACCGTCACTCCTCCCGGTCGCCGCCGAGCTGCGAACCTGGTGCCGGGTGACCGGGACAGTGGCCACCTCGAGGTCGTCGACGTTGACCCCGGCGGCGTTGCAGCCCACCATGATGGCCCGCTTGAGCATCCGGGCGGTCCGGCTCGTGTCGCGTGACGCGGTGATGATGGTGTTCTTGTCCAGGGTGGAGGCCCACGCCATCGACAGGCGCACCGCCAGCTCGGGACTGATGTCCACGTTGGCGATGCCGCGTACGCCCTCCCGGCCGAACAGCACCCGAGACCCCATCGACTCCCACACGATGGAGGAGTTGACCGTCGCTCCGGCCTCGACCGTCTTGAAGGGGTACACCCTCACGCCCGCCCGGATCTCCGCGTGGGCCCCGACGAGGCACCCCTCGCCGAGGACCGAACCGGGCTCGCACCGCGAGACCCGGTGCGCAGGTCGCACGACCGCCCGACGACGGCCCCTTCGACCCGCACGCCCGGACCGAGGTGGCCGTTGTCACTGATCACCGAGCGCCGCACCTCCGCCCGATCGCCCACCCGCACGTTCGAGCCGAGGGTCGAGTACTCGCCCAGCACCACGCCCGATCCGATGGAACAGTTGGCGCCGATGATCGCCGGGCCGTCGATGATCGCGGTGGGGTCGACCGTGGATCCCTTGCCCAGCCAGACGCCAGGCCGAAGGCGGAACCCGTCGATCTCCACCTGCACCCGCTCGTCGAGGATGTCCTGGTGGGCCTTGCGGTAGGCCTCGGTCGTCCCGACGTCCTCCCAGTAGCCGTCGGCCACGTAGCCGATAGATCGGGCGCCTGGCCTCGAGCACCGCCGGGAAGACCTCGCTCGAGAAGTCCACCGACCTGCCCGCCGGGATGAAGTCGAAGATCTCGGGCTCGAGAACGTAGATCCCCGTATTGATGGTGTCGCTGAAGACCTGACCCCAGGTGGGCTTCTCGAGAAAGCGCTCGACCGCACCGTCCTCGTGGGTGATCACGATCCCGAACTCGAGCGGGTTCTCCACCGAGCACAGCGCCAGCGTCGCCAGCGCACCGCGTCTGCTGGTGGAAGTCCACGACCGCTCCCAGATCGATGTCGGTGAGCACGTCGCCCGAAATGACCACGAAGCGCTCGTCGAGCTGCTCGCGGGCGTTGAGGACCGATCCGGCGGTCCCGAGCGGCGTTTCCTCGGTGGCGTACACCATCCGGACGCCCAGCTCGGACCCATCGCCGAAGTAGCTACGGATGGCGTTGGCCATGAACGCGACCGTCACGACGATGTCGGTCATCCCGTGCTGGCGCAAGAGGAGCACCACGTGCTCCATCATCGGGCGGTTGGCCATCGCCAGCATGGGCTTGGGCTGGTTGGAGGTGAGTGGCCGCAGTCGGGTGCCCTCACCCCCGGCCATGATGACGGCCTTCATCGGCTCACCTCGGATCCCCTGCTCAGCGACACGCCCTGCAGCCCTCGGGTCGGCGACAGGGCTCTTGACGCGGGCGGCGAGCCCACAGGCATCATCGCCCGTTGCCGGCCCATTCGTCCGAGCGTGAACGCGCGGCGTGCCGGGCCGACGTAGGCGAACGCGGCGACCCAGGCCAGCACCAGCCCGATGCCACCGGTCACCCAGGCCGTGTCTCGGACGGGCACCTGCCACCCGGCGGCTCCGTGGCCGAGGAGAAAGGTCGGGTAGGCGAACATCAGGGCGAAGGTCCCTGCCTTGCCCACCCACAGCACGTCGATACGGGCCGCCCCGAGGGCCCCGAGCGCCAGCACCGTCGCGGTCACCAGACCTTCCGCGCGAGGGTGGCCACGCCGAAGAACCTCGGGACCGCGCGGTCGACCATGACGACGATCACCGCGGTGGCGACCAACACCCGGTCCGCCGTCGGATCGAGCACCTTGCCCAGATTCGACACTTGACCCAGGCGTCGGGCGAGGAACCCGTCCACCCAGTCGGTGGCACCGAACACGGCCAGAAGGATCGCCGCGGCGGTTTGCTCGTGGGCGCCGAAGACCAGCCAGACGAAGAGCGGCACGCAGCACAGGCGCAACGCGGTCAGCGCGTTGGGAAGGGTTGCCACTCGGCTCGAGCTCCTATCGGCCACGTCGGGATAGGTGCGACGCTCCGTAGGCACGGGAGAAGTCTAGGGCTCACCCTCTGCTCACCGCCTCCGCGTCGCCGAGCAGCGCGGTACGGCAGAGTTGCGCGATGCCCTCCCTCGAGGCGTTCGCCGGATTGCGGTACGACCGGCAACGGGTGCGCATGGACGACGTGATCGCTCCCCCCTACGACGTGATCACCTCGTCGGAACGCCAGCGTCTGGCCAGCCGCCAGCGCGCCAACGCTGTGCTGGTCGAGCTGCCCGAGGCCGATCTGCTCGGTCATCGCGACCGCTACCGGGTGGCCTCCGAGCTGCTCGCCGAATGGCGAGCGAGCGGACTGCTCGTTCTGGACCCCCGGCCGGCGCTCTATCCCTATCGCATGACCTCGCCCGACGGCCGTCGATCGACGGGCGTCATCGGCGCGCTCCGGCTACCCGGGCCCAACGACGACGACGTGCTCCCCCACGAGCTGACCCTGCCCAAGCCCCGCAGTGACCGCCTGGACCTGCTCCGGGCGACGGTGACCAACCTCTCGCCGATCTGGGGTCTCTCCCTGGCGTCGGGCCTGACCGACTCGATAGACCTCCGGGGCGATCCGGTCGCCGACGCCCACGACGACGACGGCGTGCGCCACCAACTGTGGATGACCGACGATCCCGACGCCATCGCGCAGGTCGCGCTGGTGGTGGCCAGCGCCCCGGTGATCATCGCCGACGGTCATCACCGCTATGAGACGGCCCGGACCTACCAACGAGAGCGACAAGAGGCGACTGGCGGGGCCCCCGGTCCCTACGACTTGGTCATGGCGCTCGTTGTGGAGCTCAGCGAGGACGAGGTGCGCGTGGGCGCTATCCATCGAACCGTGAGCGGGCCCGGCAATCTCGACCTCGTCCCCGCGTTCGGGGAGTGGTTCGATGTGATCCGAGCCGGTGCCGCGAACGAGCGAACCGTCGCCGCCCTGATGGAGGCCGGCTCCATGGCCCTCGTCACCCCCGAGGACGCCTACCTCCTCCAGCCCCTCGCCGAGGCCTACGACGCCGCTGACAGCGATCTCGACGCCAGCTTGGTCCAGCTCGTCTTCGATCGGCTCGAGACGGGTTACGAGACGACGCACCGCCATACGTGGCAAGAGGCCACCCGGGCCGTCGTCGACGGTTCGGCGAGCGCCGCCGTGCTCCTGCGGCCGGTCACGATCGCCCAAATTGCCGAGTGGGCCACGGCCCGGCGGCGGATGCCGCCCAAGACGACCTACTTCATACCCAAGCCCCGGACGGGCATGGTCTTCAGACCTCTCGAGCCCTGACCCATCCAAGCTGGGCCGCCGCACGCGCGCAGACCCAACCGGCCCTAGGAAGCGGCCAGGCGCGCGCTGCCTGCTCAGTCAGACGCCTCAGTCGACCATCCAGCTGGAGCCCGAACGCAGGAGGGCCCCGAGGTCGCCAGCACCACGTGCATCTTGGGCCCGGACGATCTGCGCCGACATCTCCTGGCCGTACTCGGCCCGTTCGACTGCACGGAAGACCCCGATGGGGGTCGGCTCGTAGGGGCCGTTGGCCAGACGCGACAGGGAGAACGCCAGCCCCGGGTCGTCTCGTGACTCGTCGTGCACGAGCAGCGCAGCCTCACCGACGTCGGCCACGTCAACGACCTCGAGCCGACCATCGGGACGCTGGACCACACCCCGCTCCATGTCGGCGCCGAAGCGGATCGGCTGGCCGTGCACCAGGGGGATCAGCATCGAGGACCGGGCATCGCGGGCGGTGATCTTCTCGAAAGCCCCATCGTTGAAGACGTTGCAGTTCTGGTACACCTCGACGAAGGACGCACCGCGGTGCGCATGGGCCCGCCGGAAGACCTCTTGCATGTGTGCTCGGTCCATGTCGTGGGTTCGGGCAACGAAGGTCGCCTCGGCGCCGAGCGCCAGGCTGACCGGATTGAACGGGGCGTCGACCGACCCGAATGGGGTCGACTTGGTGACCTTCGCCACCTCGGAGGTCGGCGAGTACTGCCCCTTGGTGAGGCCGTAGATCTGGTTGTTGAACATCAAGATGTGCACCCTGACATTGCGCCGCAGGGCGTGGATCAGGTGGTTGCCGCCGATCGAGAGGGCGTCACCGTCCCCGGTGACCACCCAGACGTCGAGATCCGGGCGACTGGCCGCCAGGCCGGTGGCGATGGCGGGAGCCCGACCGTGGATCGAGTGCATGCCGTAGGTGTTCATGTAGTAGGGGAATCGAGCAGCGCACCCGATGCCCGACAAGAAGACCGTGTTCTCTCGGCGCACACCCAGGTCAGGTAGGAGCATCTGCACGGCGGCGAGGATCGAGTAGTCCCCGCATCCCGGGCACCACCGGACCTCTTGATCGCTCGTCCAGTCCTTGCGGGTGGTCACGGGGATGGCGGTGTTGGTCATCACACTCCTTGGAGCAGGGTCACGATGGCCGTCTCGATCTCGACAGCTCGGAACGGCACGCCCTGGACCTTGTTGAGGGACCGGGCGTCAACGAGGAATTCGGCCCGGACCAACCGGCTGAGCTGTCCGAGGTTCACCTCGGGCACGAGCACCGCCGAGTAGCGCCCGAGCACCTCACCCAGGTTGGTCGGGAAGGGGTTCAGGTGGAACAGGTGTGCGTGGGCGACCTTCATCCCCCGCGCCCGGACACGCCGAGCCCCCGCCGCGATGGCGCCATAGGTCGACCCCCAACCAAGCACGAGCAGCTCGGCGTCGCCGTCGGGATCGTCGAGGTCCACCTCGGGGATGTCGCGGCGATACCGGCGATTTTGGCGGCACGCAGGTGCACCATGCGCTCGTGGTTGACCGGGTCGTAGGAGACGTTGCCCGATCCGTCCGCCTTCTCCAAGCCACCGATGCGGTGCTCGAGCCCGGGCACCCCCGGTGGCGCCCAAGGCCGGGCCAGCGTGTCAGGGTCGCGCACGTAGGGCCAGAACACTTCGGACCCGTCCTCTTCGCGGTGGTTGGGCTCAGCGGCAAAGTCGGGCTCGATGGTGGGCAGGGCGTCGAGGTCGGGCAGGCGCCAGGGTTCGGCCCCGTTGGCGAGGTAGCCGTCGGAGAGCAGGATCACCGGGGTTCGGTACTTGACCGCCAGTCGAATGGCCTCGATGGCCGCGTCAAAACACTGGGCCGGTGTGCGCGGAGCGATGATCGGCACCGGGGACTCGCCATGGCGCCCGTACATGGCGTGAAGGAGGTCCGCTTGCTCGGTCTTGGTGGGCAGCCCGGTCGATGGTCCGCCCCGCTGGACGTCGACGATCACCAGGGGGAGCTCGAGGTTGAGGGCGAGCCCGATGGTCTCGGACTTGAGGTCCAGTCCGGGCCCGCTCGTCGTGGTGACACCCAGCGAGCCACCGAAGGACGCACCGAGTGCCGCCCCGATCCCCGCGATCTCGTCCTCGGCCTGGAACGTTCGAACGCCGAACTCCTTGCGACGGGAAAGCTCGTGGAGGATGTCCGACGCCGGCGTGATCGGATAGCTGCCCAAGAAGATCGGCAGTCCCGCCTGGCGCGCTCCGGCGATGAGCCCCCACGACAGGGCCGAGTTGCCGGTGACCTGGACGTACTCGCCCTTCTCGAACTTCGCCGGCTTGACCTCGTAGTTCGACTCGAACAACTCGGCCGTCTCGCCGAAGTCGTAGCCGGCCCGAAAGGCTCGGGTGTTCGCTTCGGCCACCTGAGGCCGGTCGCCGAAGCGTTGGGTGATCCACTCGAGCGTGGGCTCGATCGGGCGCGTGTAGAGCCAGCTCACGAGGCCGAGCGCAAAGAAGTTCTTCGACCGCTCGGCGTCGCGCGGTTTGACCCCGGCGTCCTTGCAGACCTGCTGGGTGATGGTCGTCATCGGGATCTCGTAGAGGTTGTAGGCCCCGAGTGAGCCATCGGTCAGGGGGTTTGCCTGGTAGCCCGCCTTGGCAAGGTTGCGGTCGTCGAAGGCGTCGCTGTTCACGAGCAGCAACGCCCCTTTGGGAAGGGCGTCCACGTTCGACCGGAGCGCCGCGGGGTTCATGGCGACGAGTACGTCGGGGGCGTCGCCCGGCGTCAGGATGTCGTGATCCGAGATGTGCACCTGGAACGCGGACACGCCGGCCAGGGTTCCCGCGGGAGCTCGGATCTCCGCCGGAAAGTCCGGAAAGGTCGACAGGTCGTTGCCGAACAGCGCGCTCGACGTCGTGAACCGGTCGCCAGTGAGCTGCATACCGTCGCCGGAGTCGCCGGCGAAGCGGATAACGACCCGGTCCAGCGCCTCGGGCGTCGAATCAATTCCCGTCGTCACGGGCTCCCCTGTCTCGTGTCGTCCTCGCTCCACGGCCGTACGGTCCCCTGAGGGGTCGGAAGCGAGGGCCCCTCGCTCGCCAGGGCGATTGTGTCGAGCTGATGAACAGCATACTTGCCGCCCCATCGGGGCGGCGAGAACCTGCCGCCGCGACCGGGCGCCTGCCCCGCGGTGAGAGTCAGGCGATCGTAACGGTCTGATCGAGGAATACGTCCTGGACTGCGTGAATGAGCGTGGCACCCTCGGCCAGCGGGCGCTGGAACGCCTTCCGGCCGACGATCAATCCCGTCCCCCCGGCCCGTTTGTTGATCACGGCCGTGCGCACCGCCTGCGCGAGGTCTCCCTCCCCTTTCGACTCACCGCCCGAGTTGATCATCCCGACACGGCCGGCGTAACAGTTGACGACCTGCCACCGGGTGAGGTCGATGGGGTGGTCGGTCGTGAGCTCGTCGTAGACTCGGTCGTCGGTCCGCCCAAACCGCAACTCGCGGTAGCCACCGTTGTTCTCCGGCTGCTTCTGCTTGATGAGATCAGCCTCGATGGTCACCCCGAGGTGGTTGGCCTGGCCAGTGAGGTCGGCCGACAGGTGATAGTCGGTACCCCCCACCACGAAGGCTGGGTTGCGCAGGTAGCACCACAACACCGTGAACAACCCGAGCCGGTGTGCCTCGGCGAAGGCGTGCCGAACCTCCTGGAGTTGGCGGTCGGACTGGTCCGAGCCGAAGTAGATGGTGGCGCCGACGCCAATCGCGCCGAGATCGGCGGCTTGCTGGACCGAGGCGAACATGACCTGGTCATAGGTATTCGGATAGTGCAGGAAGTCGTTGTGGTTCAGCTTGACGATGAACGGGATCTTGTGGACATAGCGCCGCGAGACCGCTCCGAGGGTCCCGAGCGTCGTGGCGATGGCACTGCAGTCACCCGCGAGGGCCAGTTCGACAAGATTGGCGGGATCGAAGTAGGCGGGATTCTTGGAGAAGCTGGCCGCGGCCGAGTGCTCGATCCCTTGGTCGACTGGGAGGATCGAGAGATAGCCCGTCCCCCCGAGCCGTCCGGTGCCGTACAACGCGCCGAGATTTCGCAGGATGGTCGGGCTCCGGTCCGAGTCCCGCACCACGCGGTCGAGGAAGTCGGGGCCAGGAAGGACCAGGTCCTCCTTGGGGAAGGCTTTGGCCTGGTGGCCGAGCAGCGACTCCGCCTCGTCCCCCAGAAGCTGCTGGAGATCCATGCTCGAAGACTACTGGGGATCGACCATCTCGCGAGGCCCTGCGACCAACTCCGGGGCCCTGCGACCACCTCGCGGGGCGCCGGCGTGCCTGTAGGTGACCCGACACTCTCGCTCGGCGCCGCGTCGCGTCGCTCCCCCGCTGTCCGCGCACTTCTCCGGACCGACGCTGGTCGGGGGGAGCTCCCCGTCTCGGGCGAGTCGGACTTGGGTCGGCGCGGCGCGGGTCGACGGCTGCGTCGGGAGCGATCCGGGCCCAGACCCTCGAGTCGTTCGGCGGCGTCATACGCGTCGGGCTCGGCCCGCAGCACACGGCTGAACAGCTCGCGGGCTCTGGGCAGGTCGCCCGCCCGCTCGTAGAGGTCAGCGAGCGCGTACCACTGCCGCAGATGCCGCCCAGCGGGGTTGCGCAGGGCTTTGGCCGCACCTCCCGTGGCGAGCACCGCGATTGCTCCCCGCAGATCTCCTTGGTCCGCAAGGCTGCCAGCAGCGACGATGCGGGCTTCGGCAAGGACGTCGGGGCCTGGGGACTGCCGACGCAGCTCGGACCACAGGTCGGCCACCCGCCCCCGCTGGCCGAGTGCCCGGTGGCTGTCCATGAGCGCCGGAACGTGGGCGGACGAATCCCCAAGGGCGGTAAAGGCATTCAGGTGGCGGATCGCCTCCCGCCACCGACCCGAGCGGTACGCCGCCAGCCCAGCAAGCTCGCGGACAGCGGCGACTGCGGGGGCCTCGTCTGCGACCTGCTTGGCCAGCCTCGCCGCTTCGGGGTACCTCCCCCGCTCGTAGGCGGCAGCGGCGTCCTCCATCTTGGAGACGAGGACCTCGCGGTGGCGGGCGGTCGCCGAGTCCGCGGCGTTGCGGATCTGGGCGGCAACATCCGCGGGCAGTATCGCCATGCGTTCCGGGGAAGGGATGGGGCGACTGGCCGTTGCACGCTCGGCCGAAGCACGGACGGCTCGTGCCCGCGTACGGGGCGCCGATCTCCCCTCGGCTGCCTCTCGACGTGCTGGACGCTGATCCGCCCACTCCGAGTCGCCGTCGGCCCTGACCCACCGCTCCACGGGAGACCGAGGTGGCGGGGAAGACCGGACAGGCTCGCGACCGTCGGTGAGCTCGCCGGTGCGGACCAGGCGTGCCCCCCGACGCGCCACACCACCCCACTCGTTGGCTGCCGACGGGAGCCCATGCGGTGCCGGCCGAGCCGCGGACGGACGCGTGTCAGCGGACCGACGGGCCGATCCTTCCCTCGCTGCTCTGCCCTCTATGGGTGCCCGGCGAGGCGCGGGCGCTCCTCCGCGAGAAGGTGGTCCTCCTTGAGACGGTGGCCGCCCGCGTGGCGTTCGGACCCCGGGCCCGCCGCGAGATGGGGGTCGGACCCCGGGCCCGCCGCGTGAGGAGGGACGGACCCCGGGCCCTCGAGGGGACGTGGACGGCGCGCGGTCCGGAGACCCGCCACGTGAGTGGGAACGCACCGGCGGCCTACCCGCGCCGGTCGAGCTCGTGCGAGCAAATCCTCCAGATCTCGGCCCGTCGTACGGACGTGTGCGGGCGCCGCGTCCACCGTCCTCGTGCCCGCCTCCTGCTCGACGTCCGGATTCCGGCGTCGCCGGCCGGGCAGGCCGCCGACTCGGAGACCGATTATCGGCTCCACCGGTCGGTCCCGACGTCCGACTCGCAGGCCTGTTCGAGTCTCGGCCACCGGTCCTCGCGCCGCTACCCGTCCGCGGCCCGCTGCTCCTCGCGCTCGGACGACCGGCACTGGTCTTCGGGCGACCGGCGCCGCTCTTCGGGGGGCTGCTGAAAGCCCCCGGACGCTGACGCCCACTGTCACTCGCCGACGTCCGCGGGGCCCGGGCGGAGCCGCCCGACGCGGCGAACCCCTTCGTTCCTCCCGAACGCCCGTTCTGTGAGTGAGCCCCACCAGGGGAGGCGCTTCGCCGCCGATCCTCACCGGCTCCCCTCGGTGCGCGGGCCCGGGGAGCACCCGAGCGGCTCGCGCTGGCTCCCGACCCCGATGCCCGCCTGGCCGAGCCACCCCCACCCGACCTCTGGGCGCCGCTCTTCTCGGGCAACGGGTCCGTCGAGCGTTTCGGGTTCGGATCCACGGCAGAGTGTACGTGCCCCGCCGCCCGGCTCCTCACCCGGGGGCGCTCCTCGCTCGGGCGCGATGAAGGCCACCGCACACGGTGGCCTTCATCAAAGAAATCCCGGCGGCGTCCTACTCTCCCAGGGGGCCTCCCCCCAAGTACCATCGGCGCTGGCGGGCTTAACTGCCGTGTTCGGAATGGGAACGGGTGTTTCCCCGCCGCCATGGCCACCGGAAACTCTGCGCTCTTCGGACCATCGGCAGGGCACTGCCGTCGGTCGATACGGGCGCGTCGATCGCGTCCCTGAGCGTTCCAGAGCGAGCACGAGCAAGTCTCCAAGCCCTCGGCCGATTAGTACCGGTCGGCTGAACACATTGCTGTGCTTACACCTCCGGCCTATCAACGTGGTCGTCTAGCCACGGGCCTTACCAGGTTATCCCTGTGGGAGATCTCATCTTGAAACGGGCTTCGCACTTAGATGCTTTCAGCGCTTATCCCACCCGTAGGTCGCAAACCAGCCGTGCCCTTGGCAGGACAACTGGCACACGAGAGCTACGTCCGTCCCGGTCCTCTCGTACTAGGGACAGCCTTTCTCAGATCTCCTGCGGCTGCATCGGATAGGGACCGAACTGTCTCACGCATGTGATTCCCGCATTACTGCGGGCATAGACTATACCTCCACCCTATTTCTAGGGGCTGGCGTGTTATGGCTTCACTGGGGGTCCAGCACGCCGCAGTGCGACGTTACAAAGCCATCTCCTCGCTGTGACGGGCGAGGAAGTCGTTACAGGGGCACAACACGCCCTTGCTACGCAGATGTTGCTCGACATCTACGGCGGAAATCCGCTTCGTTTTCGAATAGTTTAGGGTTGCAAAAGCGTCCACTTCACGTGCTAGCTGCAGGAACACCTCGGGGTCCCGTCATCCGGCCAAGCCGGGGAAGGAGCCGAAGTGCTCGCCGCTACGTGCTCTTCTTTAAAGACGACGTAGGGTCTGATCTCTTCCAGCAAGGAGGTCACGATCGGGCCGACTCGTGATGACGAGATCACTCATACCGGTTCCCCGATCTCGCAGGTATCCTCCGCCGACGAGCTGCTGGATATACACCAACCCTCGTCTTGCGGACGTCGCTTGCGAGAACGAGACACTCGCTCGGATGTAGAACCCGAACCGGTACTCCTTCTGGCGGACGAGTTGGAAGTGAATACTCCCATCCCCGTCCAGAAATCCCTGCAACATAGGACGCTTCGAACGCTCTCATCGTGTTGGCCTTCCCTCGGTATTGCCCTGAACTTACCGTTCGGTTGTAACGCTCAGGGTTTCACCGATATGAGCCAGTGAACACCCAGGGATTACTTCCTGGGGACGCAGTGTTCCTACGTTCTAAACCCAGCTCGCGTACCGCTTTAATGGGCGAACAGCCCAACCCTTGGGACCGGCTTCAGCCCCAGGATGCGACGAGCCGACATCGAGGTGCCAAACCTTCCCGTCGATATGGACTCTTGGGGAAGATGAGCCTGTTATCCCCGGGGTACCTTTTATCCGTTGAGCGACGGCGCTTCCACACGCAACCGCTGGATCACTATGCCCTGCTTTCGCACCTGCTCGACTTGTAGGTCTCGCAGTCAAGCTCCCTTTTGCCATTGCACTCGACGGCTGATTGCCAACCAGCCTGAGGGAACCTTTGGGCGCCTCCGTTACACTTTAGGAGGCGACCGCCCCAGTCAAACTACCCACCTGACGCTGTCCCTGACCCGGATAACGGGCCGAGGTTAGGGTCCCGGCACAAACAGGGTGGTATTTCAAGGTTGCCTCCACCTCGGCTAGCGCCGAAGCTTCCAAGGCTCCCACCTATCCTACACAATTTGTACCAAAATCCAACATCAAGCTGTAGTAAAGGTCCACGGGGTCTTTCCGTCCTGATGCAGCTAACGAGCATCTTTACTCGTACTTCAATTTCGCCGGGTCTGTGGTTGAGACAGTAGGGAAGTCGTTACGCCATTCGTGCAGGTCGGAACTTACCCGACAAGGAATTTCGCTACCTTAGGCACTTTTGTTACTACCCTTACCACTAGCGCAAAACGCTAGCGATGGATATGAGCGGCTAGATCATTTCTGCCTAGCTCCCCATGTCGCCATAGGGGTCGGACTATATCTTCGTCCCGATCGACTGCGCTCATTGGGAAATGAGCAGGTCCAACCGGGAGCTTCGCGTGTAGTCTCTGAGGATCCCTCAAGAATCTGCTCGATGAGTTCTTGCCCGCTGCTTGCCATTGGCATTCATGCCAAAGGCACAGTGCGACGATCCGCTCGAATCCATCGACCGTCAAGTGCTCTCGTCGCCGCATCGCTCGCACAACCTCTGCGAAGAGTCGAAGTTCTCATCCTTCACAAGAAGCGGGTACGTCTCGAAGAACGGAATGATCGATCTCTTCAAGTCACGGAGTGCCCAGACCGAATAGGTCAGGACGCTGCTCTTCGGACCTTTCGCGCACACGTACCGCATCCGAAAGAACGAACATCAGTGCTTCGAGCACGTCGTCGATAATCCGATGCTGGTAAACCTGGAAGGCGGCTTGAAGCTGCCAACCTCCGTGTCTATGCATCAGAGTGACTCCGATGCACTGACACCAGAAGCAGCCTTCGCCATCCACGAAACCCAGCGATCCAATTGGGATCGAGCAGAACGCTCGGCTCGTGAGGTTTCCTGCTGATTGTCCGCACCGGACGGATTTTCACTGCCCATGCCGCACCCTACGAAGCGGGTGTGACATGGACGAGTACCGCCGGATACTCGGATGTTCCAGCATATAGCCAAGTTTTATAACAGCCAAGTTGATCTTCACCGTTATAGTTACGGCCGCCGTTTACCGGGGCTTAGGTTCAGAGCTTCGCCCGAAGGACTAACCCTTCCCCGTAACCTTCCGGCACCGGGCAGGCGTCACAGCGTATACATCGTCTTAGGACTTCGCACGCTGCTGTGTTTTTAGTAAACAGTCGCTTTCCCCAATTCTCTGCGACCTCCTCGAGCTCGGGACGCGAAGTCCTTCACCCTAATGAGGCCCTCCTTCTCCCGAAGTTACGGAGGTATTTTGCCGAGTTCCTTAACCACAGTTCTCCCGATCGCCTTGGTATTCTCTACCTGCCCACCTGTGTCGGTTTGGGGTACGGGCACCGTGCCAGCTCGCTAGAGGCTTTTCTTGGCAGCATGGGATTAGTGACTTCGCCTGAAACGGCTCGGGATCACGTCTCAGGGTATATGAGGTCCGGATTTGCCTAGACCTCTCCCTACACGCTTCCCCCAGGACAACCAACGCCTGGGCTCACCTACCCTCCTGCGTCCCCCCTTCGCTTCCCTCGCTCAGGGTCGGTCGGTTCGACCCGAAGGTCAGCCCCTTAGTACCCCTGATTCGGGATGGGCGCGGACACGGTGGTACTGGAATATCAACCAGTTGTGCATCGACTACGCCTCTCGGCCTCGCCTTAGCTCCCGACTGACCCTGGGCGGATTAGCCTTCCCCAGGAACCCTTGGGCTTACGGCGGAGGGGTTTCTCACCCCTCTCTCGCTACTCATGCCAGCATTCTCACTCGACCACGCTCCACGACGGTTCACACCGCCGCTTCACTGCGAGATCGACGCTCCCCTACCACTCCCGTCTTGCGACGAGAATCCGCAGCTTCGGCTCTTGACTTGAGCCCCGTTACATTGTCCGCGCAGGACCACTCGACCAGTGAGCTATTACGCACTCTTTAAAGGATGGCTGCTTCTAAGCCAACCTCCTGGCTGTTTCTGCGTTCCCACATCGTTTTCCACTTAGTCAAGAATTTGGGGCCTTAGCTGGCGGTCTGGGCTGTTTCCCTTTCGACCAACGAAGCTCATCCCCCGTGGTCTCACTGCCAGACTCTGGAGCATCGGCATTCGGAGTTTGATTGGGGTCAGTAAGCTTGTAGGCCCCCTAGCCCATTCAGTGCTCTACCTCCGATGCTGAACATCTGACGCTGCACCTAAATGCATTTCGGGGAGAACCAGCTATCACCGAGTTTGATTGGCCTTTCACCCCTAACCACAGGTCATCCCCCCTGTTTTCAACCAAGGTGGGTTCGGCCCTCCACGGGGTCTTACCCCCGCTTCAGCCTGCCCATGGCTAGATCACTCGGCTTCGGGTCTACCGCATGCGACTGAACGCCCTATTCAGACTCGCTTTCGCTCCGGCTCCCCTCGTCGGGTTAACCTCGCCACACACGGTAACTCGCTGGCTCATTCTTCAAAAGGCACGCCATCACGGCCGGCAAACCGATTAGTGCATCGCCGCCCCGAAAGCGGTTGCGTCTTGCATCGGAGCCGACGACGCTCTGACTGTTTGTAAGCCAACGGTTTCAGGTACTATTTCACTCCCCTCCCGGGGTACTTTTCACCTTTCCCTCACGGTACTAGTTCACTATCGGTCGCCTGTGAGTACTTAGCCTTTCGAGGTGGTCCTCGCAGATTCACGCCGGCTTTCCCGGATCCGGCGCTACTCGGGATGTCCAAGCGGAGACCCCGTGCCTTTCGTGTACGGGGCTCTTACCCTCTATGGCGTGCTGTTCCAGACCACTTCCGCTAAGCACGGGATTTGTAACTCCGCGAAGGGTCTGGTGCCCCTTCTCTTGCATCCCACGACCCCGACCCAGCAACGCCACCAGGCTTAACACTGGCTCGGTTTAGGCTGATCCCTTTTCGCTCGCCGCTACTCAGGGAGTCGCTGTTGCTTTCTTCTCCTCGGGGTACTGAGATGTTTCAATTCCCCCGGTTCCCTCTCCCGGCCCTATGCGTTCAGGCCGGAGTGACACCCCATGACGGGTGCCGGGTTTCCCCATTCGGACATCCACGGATCGAAGCTTGGTAGGCAGCTCCCCGTGGCTTTTCGCAGCCTCCCACGTCCTTCTTCGGCTTCAGGCGCCAAGGCATCCACCGTTGGCTCTTTGTAGCTTGGAGAACAAAGATGCTCGTGCTCGCTATGGAATTCTCAAGGGACGGCCGGCACGCGCCACCAAACTGCACACTGCGCAGCTCGGGCACGCAGGGGCGAGCGGCCGTCAGGGATCTCGAAATCGACCCGCGGCATCGCCAGGACACGACCAGATGGTCGCTCCCTGAAAACGGAAGAGGGACAGTCCGACGTCGTCCGCAGAGGCCGTGACCCTGCCGGACGGGCTCCTCCCACAAGCGGATGAGGCGGTCCGACGCGGCAGGCATACGAACGAGCCGACTAACCAGTGATCGACTGGGAAGTGATCAGTTCGAAATGAACTCGACAATCACTCCTTAGAAAGGAGGTGATCCAGCCGCACCTTCCGGTACGGCTACCTTGTTACGACTTAACCCCAATCACCGACCCCACCTTCGACGGCTCCCTCCACAAGGGTTGGGCCACCGGCTTCGGGTGTTGCCGACTTTCGTGGTTTGACGGGCGGTGTGTACAAGGCCCGGGAACGTATTCACCCCGGCGTTGCTGATCCGGGATTACTAGCGACTCCGACTTCATGCAGTCGAGTTGCAGACTGCAATCCGAACTGAGACCGGCTTTTTGGGATTCGCTCCCCCTCGCGGGATAGCAGCCCTTTGTACCGGCCATTGTAGCATGTGTGCAGCCCTGGACGTAAGGGGCATGATGACTTGACGTCGTCCCCACCTTCCTCCGAGTTGACCCCGGCAGTCTCCTACGAGTCCCCGGCATTACCCGCTGGCAACATAGGACAAGGGTTGCGCTCGTTGCGGGACTTAACCCAACATCTCACGACACGAGCTGACGACAGCCATGCACCACCTGTGTAGGGCCCCGAAGGACACCGTATCTCTACGGCTTTACCCTACATGTCAAGCCCAGGTAAGGTTCTTCGCGTTGCCTCGAATTAAGCCACATGCTCCGCCGCTTGTGCGGGCCCCCGTCAATTCCTTTGAGTTTTAGCCTTGCGGCCGTACTCCCCAGGCGGGGCACTTAATGCGTTAGCTGCGGCACGGAACCCGTCGATAGGGTCCCACACCTAGTGCCCAACGTTTACGGCGTGGACTACCAGGGTATCTAATCCTGTTCGCTCCCCACGCTTTCGCTCCTCAGCGTCAGTACCGGCCCAGACCACCGCCTTCGCTACTGGTGTTCCTCCTGATATCTGCGCATTTCACCGCTACACCAGGAATTCCATGGTCCCCTACCGGACTCTAGTCATGGCAGTATCGAGTGGCGTCTCCAGGTTGAGCCTGGAGGTTTCACACCCGACTTACCAAACCGCCTACGAGCTCTTTACGCCCAATAAATCCGGACAACGCTCGCCCCCTACGTATCACCGCGGCTGCTGGCACGTAGTTGGCCGGGGCTTCTTCTGCGGGTACCGTCAATTTCGTTCCCACTGAAAGGGGTTTACAACCCGAAGGCCTTCATCCCCCACGCGGCGTTGCTGCGTCAGGCTTTCGCCCATTGCGCAAGATTCCCTACTGCTGCCTCCCGTAGGAGTCTGGGCCGTGTCTCAGTCCCAGTGTGGCTGATCGTCCTCTCAGACCAGCTACCCGTCGAAGCCTTGGTGGGCCGTTACCTCACCAACAAGCTGATAGGCCGCGAGCCCCTCCCGAAGCGGAATCCATTTCCTCACCAGACCATGCGATCCGGTGGGGGTATCCGGTATTAGCACCGGTTTCCCGGTGTTATCCCGGTCTTCGGGGCAGGTTGCTCACGTGTTACGCACCCGTTCGCCACTAGGTCTTCATCAGTGTTACCACCGAATGGACCGCGTTCGACTTGCATGTGTTAGGCACGCCGCCAGCGTTCGTCCTGAGCCAGGATGACTTGCATGTATTAGGCACGCCGCCAGCGTTCGTCCTGAGCCAGGATCAAACTCTCCATCGAGGTCTTGGCTCGGCCCCGAAGGGCTCTGCCGAAACCGGAGAGCCGACCCGGGATGACTCGTCCCCGGTTGACAGCACAGGCGTTGATGTCCCCGAGGGGACCTCCCAGCCTGCCAATGCACTTCTTTGACGTTCGACCCAAGGCGCCGAAGCGCCGTGAGCCGCCCGCACTGGCTTTTGGCTCTCCCTATTCCGTTTTCAAGGAGCGACCGGGCACACACCGATAACGGCGTTGGTGCCGGGTGGCTCCGAGGGGCGACGTCGGAC
This sequence comes from uncultured Acidimicrobiaceae bacterium, assembly GCA_963794215.1. Taxonomy (GTDB): domain Bacteria; phylum Actinomycetota; class Acidimicrobiia; order Acidimicrobiales; family RAAP-2; genus DATKRB01. Next base: position 564,845 of record CAWCCQ010000003.1, read on the forward strand.
GGTGAACACCGTCGAGGCGACTCCCTCGGCCCCGGCGCACGGGTGGCTCGTCTTGCGGACGCGCTCCCATTTGCGGCGGGATGGTTACCTTACCAGTCGATCGCCGCGCCGTCAACGGCGGCGCCGGCTCGGCTCCGACCGGGGTGGCCCGGCCCGCCGGCCCGGTTTCGAGACGTTGGGGTCACCGGGCACCCACCAGCGCCACCGGTAGCTCGGTGGCCTTCGAGAGCCCGACCCGGGGGCCCTGGGCGGGCCGGCGGCGGGGCGTCCCGTCGTCGAGGAGCAGCACCCCCCGGTCCCCGGTGACCAGGTCGGCCCCGTCGTGGCTCCCGGTCGATGCCGAGGGCCTGGCACAGCTTGGCCGGCCCGCTGCACAGGTCCGCGCTCGCGCCCGGCCGCCGGCGGGCGGCCCGCATCTCCTCCAGCCCGGCCACCGGGGCGAGGGCCCGGAGCAGCACCGCCGCGGGCCACACCTCGGGGCCGCAGACCACGTTGGCGCACCAGTGCATCGCCGTAGGTGAAATAGACGTAGAGCCGGCCCGGGGGCCCGAACATGGTGGCGTTGCGGGCCGTCTCGCCCCGGTAGGCGTGGCTGGCCGGGTCCATCCGCTCCCCGGTAGGCCTCGACCTCGACGATGCGACCCACCCGGGACCCGTCGGGCGAGCAGCTTGTTGAGGAGCCGCGGGGCCACCTCGACGAATCGGCGGCGAGCGCCGCAGCGCTCGACCGGCTCGGCCACCCGAGGTCAGACGGAGGCCGGCGGTGGCGGGCCGCTGGGCAGGCCGGCGAGACGGGACCGGTCGACGTCGAGCCGGCGACCGAAGCGGTCCAGCTGCTCGGCCACCGGCCGGGCCCGGCCCCCCCGGGCGTGGTGCGGCGGGTCACCGCCACCCCGGGCTCCAAGAGCGGCCACCGCCTCGTCACCGAGGTCGGGGTGGGCCTCCACGAGCTCGGCCAGGGGACCTGGCGCTCGAGCGAGTCGCGCACGAGGGCGCCGACCAGGGCGTGGGCCTGGCGGAACGGCATCCCGCCCTCCACCAGCGACTCGGCCAGGTCGACGGCGGCCGCCGCCGGGCGCGTCGGCGGCCGCCGCATCGGTCGCCAGGTGTCGAGGTCGACGGTGGCTAGAGCCCGGTCATGGCCGCGCAGGGCCCGGCGGACCTGGTCGAGCGGCGTCGAAGAGCGGCTCCTTGTCCTCCTGGAGGTCGCGGTTGTAGGCGAGGGGCAGGCCCTTCAGGGTGGCGAGCAGCCCGGTCAGGTGGCCGATGAGGCGGCCGGCCTTGCCCCGGGCCAGCTCGGCCACGTCGGGGTTCTTCTTCTGCGGCAGCATCGAGCTGCCGGTGGCGTAGGCGTCGTCGAGCGCGCAGAAGCCGAACTCCTCGGTCGACCACAGCACGATCTCCTCGCCCAGGCGGGAGAGGTGGACGCCGAGGAGGGCCAGGTCGAAGAGGGCCTCGGCCACGAAGTCCCGGTCGGAGACCGCGTCGAGGGAGTTCTCGAAGCGGCCGGCGAAGCCGAGCTCCTCGGCCACCAGTCGGGGTCGAGGGGCAAGCGACGACCCGGCCAGCGCGCCGGCCCCGAGGGGCGAGACGTCGAGCCGGTCGACGGTGTCGCCACCAGGCGGTCGACGTCGCGGGCCAGGGCCCAGCCGTGGGCCAGCAGATGGTGGGCGAGCAGCACCGGCTGGGCCCGCTGCAGGTGGGTGTAGCCCGGCAGGTAGGCGTCGCCGGCCTCCCGGGCCCGGCGCCAGCAGCACCTCCTGGAGCGCCGAGCACGCTCGGCGGCCACGGCGACCAGCGCCCGGCGGCGAACAGGCGCAGGTCGGTGGCCACCTGGTCGTTGCGGCTCCGGCCGGTGTGGAGCTTGGCGCCCGACGTCGCCGGCGAGCTCGGTGACCCGCCGCTCGACGGCGGTGTGGACGTCCTCGTCGCTCGGCTCGGAAGACGAAGGTGCCCGTCCCCAGCTCGCTCCTCGACCCGGTCGAGGGCGGCCAGCAGGATGGCCACCTCGTCGGCGGCAGGATGCCCGGCCCGGCCCAGCCCCCGGACGTGGGCCCGCGAGCCGGCCAGGTCGTCGGCGCGCCAGCCGCCGGTCGAAGGGCAGGCTGACGGTGAACGCCACCACCTCGTCGGCCATCGGGCCCTCGCCGAGGCGACCCTGCCAGAGGGTCACGACCCGCCGTCGTCTCGGGGCAGCCCGGGTCGCCGGCGCCGCCCTGGCGGGCCGCCCAGGTGGCCACGCCCAGGCCCCAGAGGCGCACGAAGCCCTCGGCGTCGGCGTGGTGGAAGGTGTCGGCGGCGTCGTAGGTGGCCAGTCCGTAGTCGTAGAGGCCGACCGGGCTCCGCCGGCCCGGCGACGACGCACCGCCCCCGGCGCCTCGAAGCGCAGCCGAACCTCGCCGGTCACGTAGCGCTGGGTCGAGGCAAGAAGGCGTCGAGGGCCTGCTTGAGCGGCGAGAACCAGAGCCCGTCGTAGACGAGCTCGGCCCAGCG
>CAWCCQ010000004.1:0-626276 GCA_963794215.1 uncultured Acidimicrobiaceae bacterium
CGGGTGTTGGAGGAGTCGACGCAACAGCGCCGTGGATTGGCCAAACGGTGGGCAGCCGATAACGCGATACGGGCGCGACGGCAGCCGAACCGATAGGAAGTCCCCATGGATGACGCGAATTCGCCCCGGGCTTGACGCCAGGCTCCTGTCTCTGAGTCGCCGGGCCCAGGTGGCGTCCAGCTCGATGGCCATCACCTGCCGCGCCGCGTCGGGCCAACGCCAACGCGATTGCCCCGTTCCCGGCGCCCGGCTCAATGATCAGCTCTCCGGGCGAAACATCAACCGCCTCGGCGAGATCCTCGGCGAGGTCAGCTTGAAGGAAGTTCTGACCGAGAGAGCGTCGTCGCTCGTCCCGTTCGGTTCGCCGCTTGGCGGACACGGCGCATAACCATCGGTGCCATGGCCATGGTGTATCACTCGACGCGCTGACATGGCAATCGAGACCGTGTTGTCCAGGTGCCGGTCTCCGATCGACGCCAACACATCCCCTGGAACGCCGTCCACTACTCCCAGCTCGAGTCTCTCGTAGGCGGTCTGCCGTAACACGTCGACGCGGCCCCAACAAGCCGTTCAGGTCGCTCCATCCACGGTTGGAGCCGCAAATTGTGCATCTGCCCCACGGCACGACCAGCTCCATGAGCGGAGTTCGAAGCAGATGACGGTTCCGGCATCCCACGCCGCAGACTCGACTCTCAGCGCGGAGAACACGGGCTGAGGTGGTGGTCGGTTACGGCGCGGAGAGATGGCGGTCGACAAATGTCAATGGGCTGGCGCGCACACCCGGTGAGCTTCCCCGCCAACGTCCCCAGGGGCCTCCTCACACTCGGGGATAATGCTCTGAACAGGCAGTTCGCCCTTGAGAGACAATCCTTGGAGACATCGGTTTACGGAATCCTGAGCCAGCTGGGATTCCATCCGATGTCTCCCACCGCCTTGGCGACACCGAACGGCGGACCAGAGTTCCACGCCTCCGGAGAGTGCCCTGGTCCGGGAGCGCCTTACCCGTCTTGGTGCGCTGGGCGCGAACTTGCTTGCGCTCCACAGATTGGCCGATTCTCGACCGATATCCTGGCGCCATGCCCTCCGAACGAGAAGGCTCGTCCGGCTACCCGAGTCAACACCAGGACCTCTCGATCGCCGTGGTCGGGGACTACCAGGCGAGGCATGAGACGCATCCGGCGACTTCTGCCTCCATCCATCATGCCGCCGATGCCCAAGGGTGGACAGCCGACGTCACCTGGATACCCACACCCGAACTCGAGGGAGTGACGGCGGCTGACCTCTCTGATTACGACGGTGTCTGGATTGCCCCGATGAGCCCCTACCGAAGCCTCCGAGGTGTCCTGGACGCCATCGAGGTCGCCCGTGTTGGCGATATTCCGCTGCTCGGGACCTGCGCCGGGTTCCAGCACATCGTCCTCGAATTCGCACGCAATGTCCTCGGGTTCGTCGACGCCCAAAGCGCCGAGTACGACCCGTCGGCTTCTCGACTGTTCATCAGCGCCCTGACATGTTCGCTTGCCGGGCAAACTATGACCGTTCGTCTTCGCTCCGGGACTCGAGCATCGGTTGCGTACGGGACCGAGACAGCCACCGAGCGTTATTACTGCAACTTCGGGTTGAACGGTGACTACCTATCGGAGCTCGAAGACTGCGGACTCGTGGTCTCCGGTGTCGACCAGGACGACGAGCCGCGCATCATCGAGCTGCCTCGGCACCGATTCTTCGTGGGTACCTTGTTCGTCCCGCAGGTGTCCAGCAGTCCTGAGCGACCTCATCCGATCATTCGCGCCTTCGTTCAGGCGGCCGCACTCCCGGGGAGGACCTCGAGCGAACTCTTAGAATCGCGCCCGCAGCTGCGTGGGCCTATTGAGCTGAGAACAGATACTGGCAGTGGTTCGACTTGAAACGGCTCGGAGGTATACCCAGTTCCAGAACCCTGTCCCGTGAAATGCTGTTCCGATGACAGACGTTCTGGCGCGACTGTTTGGAGGCGATGGTGTCCGGACTCCGCAAGATGTTCTCTCGTGGGCAGCAGAGCCGGTTCCGACAGAGATGGTCAATCCACAAACCCGCAGGGATTGGTCCGTGCACCGCCTCGTACGCTTTGCGGTGCGCCAGCTCCGACCCGACCCGGCCGTATCCATCAGGGTTCTTGTTGCCCGTGTAGTCGTGACATCCGCCGAAGAGCGTCGGTTGTAACCGATCGCTCACGTCTATTTTCTTCACTGTCCGCTCCGCACCTCAAAGGAATCCGAAGCCTTCGGTTCACCCCTTCGGTGGAGAAAGTGAGGGCAGGACAGGATGGGTCAGCTACGTCTCCGGGCTAGCCCTGGAACTCTGCGGAGGTTCAGCGGTGCTGGTGCGCAACAGCAGGTGCTGGGTTCCGACTCGGATGGCCGTGGAGACGATCATGTAGAGGACGACCGCAGCGGGAACGATGAAGTAGATGTAGGCGAAGAGGACGGGGAGCACCCACTGCATCCTCTGCATCGGCTGGGTTGCCGGGCGCTGAGAATAGGACTTGCTCGCCAGAGCGACCTGGACGTATTGGAGCACCACGGCCACCACGATCAGGCCCAGGTAGGGGAGGACCCCGAACCACTGGGTATGGGCCGAGAAGGGCCCCCCGGCCAGGTTGATGCCGAACCAGTGCATCGCCCCGTGACCGGCCACCAGATCGTGGAACATCCGAGACGATGTCGGGATGTACCGGGGCTGCACCAGGGTGACAAGATGCCCATGGACGCTCGTCGTGACCGTAGCGGTCAAGCCCTTGATCACGTCATAGAGCACGATCAAGAAGGGCAACTGCAAGAACACCGGGAGGCAGCTCCCAGCCGGATTGATGCCCTGCTCCTTGTACAGGTGCATCAACTCTTCGTTGAGCCGCTCCCGGTTGTCGGATCCTTTGTACTTCTGCCGGAGGCGGACAATCTCGGGTTGGAGGCGCTGCATGGCCACCATCGAGCGGACGCTCTTGACGGTGAGGGGCGTCAGCACCGCCATGACCACGAGCGTCAAAAGAATGATGGCGACGCCGAAGCTGGGGATCAGGGCGTAGATGGCGGCCAGCACGGTGGCCACCACCACGAAGAGCGGGTGGAAGAGATCGCCCACGAGGTGGACGAGTGTGTTCTCCGCCAGCAGGGCGGCAGAGGGCGCAAGCATGGGTTCTCCTTGGGAGTCTCGAAGGGTTGAGGGTCGACGACGGTCACGGGGACCGTCGGTCAGCTCAACGTCGAGGCTGTGCCAGGAGAACGAGGGTGGGGACCGAGCCCGAGAGCCCGGTCGCCGGCACGCCGAGCGATCGCAGCCACTGCACTCGTACCGAGTGGAGGATGCGCACGATCGCTGTTCGTGTGCCCAACGACAGCAGCGCCACGGCGCTCAGGGCCGTGAGGACCACGAGGAAGGGCACGAGCTGAGCGAGGCCGGGCTGGAGGAGTGCGGCGGTTGCTACCCACACGCATAGCCCAGCGAGGAACGCCCGAATCAGCACCGCAACAAGCCTAGAACAGCTCGGTGGTCGGGGGAATGGCGCGCCTGCGTCACCCGCCCGCTAGGCAACCCTCGTACGAACTTATGTTCGCTTAGATTGTTTGTGGTCTCGTGGGGTGGCTTTAGCAGGCAGGTGATTGTCGGGCATCCCGTGAGGCATACGATGCGCTCTTGCATCCCCGGACCGCGGACCACGGGGCGAGGCACCTCGCCGTCACCTGACGGTTGACCAGGCCAGAGGTCGCAACGCTATCGATCTGGCGTGGTGGGAGGTCGATGCTGCCGTCTTGGCTCGTCCCGGTCAGTCTCTGGAATCGCTGACCTCTGACCTCGTGGTTCTTGGAGGCGACGAGTTCTGGCCGCACCGCATCCGTCCAAGGCCAGTACGTGAGTGGTCGCCATGCTCCGGGAACGTGATGAAGGGGACTGGGTTTTCGCACGGGTTTTCGAAGAAGAGCAGGCTTGGCCGAGTTGAGCCCGGCGCGGTGAGCATCTGCGGCTTCAGTGGGCGGACGAAGAAGTTGAAGTGGTGCGGGGAACCGAGCCGACGATTCATATGCGTGTGTCTAACGTCGGGACGACGACTTGGGTGGGTCAGCCGAAGGATCTTGATCTGCCGATCGCCTGCCTCCATGACCCGGCGTTCGGAGTGCGACTGCCCCGGGTGATACGCCGCAGCTATGCCCCCGATGATCCGCTCACCTGAGCGCTCGCCCGCGATCGCCCCGGGTTCATCTCACACTCGCTGTCTCTTTTATCACCAAGAACGTGGAAAGCTGCCGCCCGCTGTGTATCCGATCTCGGGTCTGGTGCCAGGCATTGAACCTGAAGGCGGAAACACACGGGCGCCTGAGGGTGCTGCCCGGTTAGCGTTCGGGGGTCCCCGGGACGGACGCTGGTGTCCACCGTGTGGCCCACCCTCACCACTCGACAAAGCGGCTTCGTCGTCGGATAATCGAAGTGTGGGAAAGGTTGCAGGCAAGCACCTTTGGATTGCCGACGCTCGGGGTTCTGGCGCAGGCTTGAGAGTGACGTGGCACGCTGATCGACAAACGCTCGTCCTTAGCCACTGGCGGGACGACGCGTGCGTGGCGTCGACTCGTGTCGACCTGACCGAGGTGCCCAAGCTGATCACGATGCTCGTCGAGGCCCTCGGCCAGGCGGCTCTGACGACACGCCCGGATGGGCAGGAGCGACCCGAGCGTCGATCGGTCATTGCGACGATCCGTCGTCGGTTCGGATCGAAGGGAGCGCCCGTGACCGAGCTGCATCCCGCGAAACCTCAGCCCGAAGGTCGCCCCGGTTCGTCGGCAGGCTGAGCTAGAACTTGAGCGAGGGCGATTCGTATCGCTGTTTCGTAACCGCCACGGTGCGCATTGAGTGTCCATTTGGCTCAGCGAGCTGTAAGAGACCGCCTCAAACCGCGCCGCGCGTGGCGCTGAATTCCAGAACCTCGTAGGTCGCGGGCACGCCGAGGTCGGTTGTGTACTGCTGGTCGTAGTCCTGCATCACGCGGGCGATAAAGCTCGGCCCGTGCCTGTCGTCCGGCGTGTAGGAAGCTCCCGTACCTCGCAGCTCTTCGAGAAAGGCTCTGCTGTTCTCGTGGTGGCCGGTGATGTCTCGGCTCCGAGCGGCAATCGACTGCGCACCCGCACGCCGAAAGAGTTCGTGCCACGCCGTTACTGAGCGGAGACCGATGCCGCGACGTGCTTGCCCGCCGCCAAGTTGAGCCGCCACTCGGGCCATCGAAGCTTCCAGCTCGCGGAAGGTGCGCGGACCGAAGGTGTGGTGCACCATCAAGCCGCTCGGGACGACCCTTTTCATCAGGGCAGTCATTGTCTTTTCAGGTGCGCTGAGCCACTGGATCGCGGCGTTCGAGACGATGAGGTCGAAATCGCTTGCCGCGTGGTACTCCTCGATGTCCACGAGCACGAGCTCCAGCTGGTCGCTGCCTTCGATCCGAGCGCGCGCCGCCTCGATCATCTTCGGCGAGAAGTCCACGGCCGTGATCTTTGCGTCGGGAAAGCGGTCGATCAGAAGCGCGGTGAGCAGACCGGTCCCGCAGCCGAGCTCGAGGATCGAGCGAGGGTGGGCGGCCAGCTCGTCGAGGTGTTCGATGACGCGATGTGCCATCAGCGTCTGGATTTTGGCGTTCGCGTCCAGCCCGACCCGCGGCTCGAAAAGCTCTGCGCCCGGACGGTCGACTGGATGCACAACCGCCGCGACGCCCTCACCGGGCCCAGTTCTCAGACCGTACCGGGAGACGCCCGCATTCCGCTGGCCGAACAACTCGTGACAGCGCGGCGGTCATGTCCCCGCGCCGCTGAGGTCGCCCACGAAAGGATGGGCTCGTTCTGCTCACCTTGCGGTCTCTGTCAGGCCCGGCGGAGGAGCCACCTGGCAGGGACACCCGCTATGACCCCGAAGCCGGCGAGGATCGCCAGGTCCGTGGCGCAAAGATGACCGAGAAGGATTCGCGACCAAAGTGCCGGAGCTCGGTGCGTGTCATCGCCAGGTATCCGCGCACGGTGTTGACTCTCGGACGTACCGTCCGGTCAAGGCCAAGAACGTCTCTTCGACCGTCAGGCGGTCGACTCGCAGGTCGATGGGAGCTCCCCGGTTCCTTGTGAGGTCCAGGGAAGTTCTGGCATACCGTGGAAACCTACGGCAGTTGCTTGAGGAAATCGAGGATGAGCGAGTTAGCTTCGTCTGGCTTTTCCAGCGCTGCGAGGTGCGCGGCGCCGGATATTTCAACGTGGCGGGCGCCTGGCAGGTGGTCTGCGATTCGCTGGCTGTGGGTGGCCGGCAGGGTGTGGTCCTCTGTGCCGGATACGACGAGCGTCGGCACCTTCACCTCGGCGAGTTTGTCGAGCACGGAGTCTCGGTCGATCAGGACCGATCGCACGGAGGTGATGAATCTTCGGCGGTCCCAGGCGAGCATCTGCTCGGCAAGGTCGGCGCCGATCCGCGGCTGTTGGCGTCGGGTCTCGGGCGCGAGGAGTCCCGACACAATCATGCGGACGGTCGTCTTGTCGAGCGCGCCGATCGCCATCAGCTTGGTCAGCGTGGCGGCCCTCATGCGCTCGAACGGTGTGCCTCGTTCCGCCGATGTGTTGAACAAGACCATTGCGCGCAACCGTTCCGGCGCGCGCAGGGCGATCCTTGGTGCGACGAACCCGCCCCAGGACGTGCCGAGGTGCGCGGCGGGTGCGTTGTCGCCGGTCGCGTGGAGGATCTGAATCGCTGCTTGTGCGCACTCGTCCATCGTGAAGGAGCGGCCGGGCCCGCTGCTCTGAGCGTGGCCGGGTGGGTCCAGGGCCAGGGTTCGCCAGCCGATGTCATGCAACGCGCTGATCTGATGGTGCCACATCCGGTGATCGGTGAATAGGCTGGGCCACAGCAGTGCGACAGGTTGGTCAGGCTTGCCCTCGTCATCGACGTATAGCGGGCCGAGATTCGTTTCGATAGTGGACACGACAGGTTCCTCTTGGGTGTCGTCCAGTAATTGCGGGGCGGAGCAAAGTGAGGAGGTGGGACTTGTCCCCGAACTGGCTCGCAAGCCTGTCCTTGATGGTCAGCTCTCGGCGGGAATGGCGCCGATTTGCTGCATCAGGGTGAGGGCGTCGAACACGTTCCGGTGCTCGACGATCTTCCCGTCGCGCACCGTGATGATGTCGATAACATTGAACGCGACTGGAGAACCCGTTGGGGCGATGCCCATGAACTCGCCGTTGTGGGTCCCCAGAAACTTCTTTCGGGTGGCGACCTTGTCACCTTCTTCGACCTGTTCGTGGATCTCCGCACGGAGATCGGGGAACGCGGCAAACAACATGGCGTGGAGGGTCAAGGTACCGGTCTTGTCGGGTGACAGCCCCGGAAACGGACTTCCATCGACGAAGTCCTCGGCGATCAGTTCTTGGGCGACGGCCACGTCATGCTTCGACTGGAATTCCTCCACAAAGCGTCGAACCACGAGGCTATTTCCCCCAGGCATCTCGGACCACCCTTCTGTGAGTCAGTCTCGTGATCCGAGCGGTGCCGAGCAGTGCGGCCTGACAGTCATCACCTTACATGCGTCATCTAACGGATGCAAGTCTGTCTTGCTGGTTGAGAGGAAGTGGCCCACAGTTGTCAGGTGACAGACGTAAACGCAGCGCGCGTCCGGCGCCCGAACCGACGCGGCGAAGGTAGCCAACTTCGCACAGACATCATCCGCGCCGCCAGGGAGCTGATCGAGGAGTCACACTCGGCGGACGCGGTCACCCTGCGCGGGGTCGCTCGCCGGGTCGGCATTGCCGCGCAATCGATCTACGCCCACTTTGATGGTCCGGAACAAATTGTCCGGGCCGTCATCGCACAGGGGTTCGAGGAGTTCCTGCAGCATCTGCTCGCCGCCCGTGCTGGTATCGACGAGCCCCGCGCCCGGCTGCTGGCCGCCTGCCGGGGTTATCTGGCCTTTGGCGCTGAGCACCCGAACCTCTACGCCCTGCTCTTCGGTCGCAACCCGACCCCTAACGCAGGGCAAGGGGGGCAGACGCCAGACCTGCGTCTGCACGAAAACGGCGGCGAAGGAGTCGACCGGCTGGTTGGCGTCGAGTCGTTCGAGCTCCTCGTGCACGACGCCGCCGCCGCCACCTCGGCCGGCTCATCCCGTGCCGAAGATCCCTTCCTCACCGCCACCGCGCTCTGGGTCGCCCTGCACGGCCTCGTCCTTCTACACGCTGACGCACCCCAGTTCCCCTGGCCCGACCAGACGCAACTTGAAGACACTCTCCTCGGGCGCATCGCCCTACTCGATGAGCCCACCCCGGCGTGACCTGTACCGAGGCGTCGAAAACACGACTGAGCACACCCCTGCCATCCACAGGGAGAGCACACCCCTACCATCCACAGAGAAGGGGCCGGGAGTCGGTAGGAGCGAGACGCGCTTGTCATACGGAACCCGAAGGTCGAAAGCGGTCACAACGGGATGCGAGTTCTCGGGGCCTGGGCGCGTTGGGCGCGGACATTGGGGAAGCCCGTGCCCGTGTAGTGCATACGCAGGCGGCTGATCACCAGTGACTTCGTCGGGTCGCGAACCCGAAGGTCTGACCAGGACCGACAGGGCGGCGGATTTCTCGGGACATCAACGGGGGAGCGACGACACTAGTAGTGCAGGATCTGGGCGGCTGGATAGTGCAAGCTTTTTTCTCGGGAGCTTCTCCGCTCTTGCCCCCCTGCCCTATACGGGGTGGCGCCGCGCACCGGCCCGTGTTTTGCGGCGGAGTCTGTTGGCGGTCCTGGCGGCTGCTCATAGGGCTGCCTAGGGCTTGCCATATCCAGCTGCGCTGCTCAATGTTTTCGGCCATCGATTCGGCACGTCAGTAGGTGTCGCCGTGGTGCTGATCCTTGTCGGCGGTCAGCTCGGCGGCGCGAGTTCTAGGTGGCCGTCGTCGGCATCGCCACGCCGCAGTGACGCATCGATATCGGCCTCGTTCTTTAGCGAGCCAACTATCGCGCGCACCTCACGACGTTGGCGGCCAGGCCGCCGTGGCGCCTAGCGCGGGCAGGCACGGCGTCCCCGCTCCCGACTATCGCTCCTCGGGGTTCGGGGACCTGGCGTCGCAAAACTGGGCGATCAGGAGTTCGATACGCTCAGCTTCACGGCCCGGCCGTAGCCGATCATTCTGCCCGAGTGTGGTCAGTCCGTGCAGCGCGGCCCACAGGACCTCGGTGAGGGTGTCCACATCCCGCCCGCCGACAGCACGGGCGACTGCCGCACGCAGTTCCGCGAAGGCCGCCAACAACTGGACTGGGGTGTCCCCGGCACCGAATGGCAATCGCGTGGCACACGTGAACATCGCGTGGTACAGCGCCCTGTTGTCGGTCGCGAAGTTGCTGTACGCGCGGGCGACCCGGGCTAACACCTCCTGAGGTTCTCGCGCACTGCGTCGCGCCGTGCCGAGGGTTTCTGCGAGCTCGCCGAAACCTTCCAGTGCGACGGCCTCGACGATGTCTTCCATGGATGCGAAGTGCTTGTAGAGCACCGGCTGGCTGTACTCGATCTCGGTGGACAACCGACGGGTGGTGACCGCATCCCAGCCCTCGCGCTCGGCAATGGCTCGCGCCGTTGCCGTGATAAGTCGGCGACGGGCGGCGCGATCACGGAGCCGACGGTCTGCGATGGCCATGCCGAATGGTAGCACCGCTCCTAATACGAGCACTGCTATTGACGCTCTGGGTTCAGGGGGTTAGCGTTGCTAGCATCCGCACACCTTCGATGGGAGTTCGACATGGAAACGAATGGACAGCACCTCGCCGAGACCTACCTCGTGATGCTGAACACGCACGAGCCGGATTTGGTGGACCGATTCGTGGCCGAGGACTATCGCAACCACAACCCCTTCGTCGCCGACGGCCGTCAGGCGAACCGCCACTTCTGGACCACGTTCTTCGCCGCCTTGCCCGATTTGAGCGCCACCATGGAGGACGTCGTGACTTGCGGTGACCGCGTGGTTGGGCGCTTCATCTACCGCGGTACCCACAGCGGCGAGTTGCTGGGCATCCCTGCGAGCGGCAACCAGGTGGAGATGCGCTCCATCGATATCTGGCGCGTCGAGGAGGCCATGTTCGTCGAACACTGGGACGAACTGAACCTGATGGAGGTGTTCCAGCAGATGGGCGCGTTGCCGCCTCTGGGCTCCGGCCCTGATGCGTGAGTAGTCTCGGGGCAATCGCCCAGTCGAACTGGAACTTTGCCGCCAGTAGTCGAGTCCGAGGCACCGAAGACGATGATGTTGAACGCGGTTCGTGCTCGAGGTGGGTGGACTCAAGACGAACTCGATCAGGTGCGATGGTTATCGACGGAGCCAACGACCGTGCGTTTGACTAACTGATCCTGCGGCCTCGACGCGACATGGCAGGAGCGACCGGCTGATCGGCCTCTTCTGTTCGCCCTCAGTCGCGCTCCCGGAAGGATTTACTCAAGACATCCGCCAGCGTCCGTTCGTTGTCGGGGCGTGCGACCCGCTTCTTCCGCGCCGGCGGGCGCGTCTCCATCCATGCCACGTGCTTTGCTGCACGGAGTTTTCGCGCTCGACATCTCGAGTGCTTCTTGCCAGAACCGTCCCTCATCCCGTGACCTCCCGGTGGCAGCCTATCCATGGCGGCCGGGGCGTTCACATGGAGCACGAGAGACTCTCCATTGGCCCAGCCTCATCTGTCCCAAGAGCAAGGGGGCTGGGGCACTCGCAAAGTGCCAGGTGCACAGGAAGGCCTCTCGCAGGCGCCCCAGGGGTCCCGGGGGGACATCTGGGGCGTGGTGTCCGAAAATGCGATCGGACTGCTGAGTAGGGAGCTCTCGAACACCGTTTGATCGGCCACCGTCCGGCGGTGCGGCGCTGACACCGCCCTCAGAGCCGGCACTGGGCTTTCGCCTACCCCGGGTTCGGTCGCGTCCTTGGCATCCTCGTCTTGCTGCGTCGGCCAGAAGGAGCGAAGGAGGTCGAGCTGTCGCGCTTCGCCACGAAGTGGCCCTCCTCTGCCGTGGTGTCAAGGGCCTGCTCATTCGCCCAGCTGAGTCGACGCACTTCCCGAGGGAGATTCTCCGGATAACGACCATCAAGAGAGGGGTTTATAACGGGATAATACGAGCGCAAGGTGTCGATGGGTAGCAGGCGGGTGACTATCTGGCGGAAGGCGGATCAGATGACCAGGCGCATTACTACGACACTGCCCAGCGCACGCGAGGAGTTCCTGCGCCAGCGACGGGTTCATTGTGCAGTTCAAACGATGTCGTCGAGCAACCGTCGGAGTCGCACAAGGCTGCGGCGAACACGATCTACAACCTGTTCTTCGCCGTAATGCGCACTGGCGAGCAGCTCGGCACGGCGATGCAGGCGACTGCTCCTCGGACTCGACCACCAATGGGCCGACGAGGCAGACGACCTATGGAGGTACCGCGACCTCGTGACCGACCGGTCTGCCCGAGCCCAGTCCGACCCTTTGTGGGGAAACTTGGCGAGGGAATCAGGCCTTGAGGAGCTGGGGTTTTGCGACTGCAGAGCGAGTTCACATCTTGACCTCGGCATTGCGAATCACGGGCTCGGACCGAAGGGCGACGATGCCTCACCGGGTTCGCCTCCGTGAAAGCACGTTGACTCCTTGTCTTCACAAGATTAACGTTTTGTGTGTTCTCAGACGGTTCGGCTGTCGAGAGCAGCAGGGGGAATCATGAGAAGGTCGCTCGTCCGGTTGGGTATGGCCGCTGGCGTGATGACGCTGATGGCGTCAGTGCTGAGCGGAATCGTGGGCCAGGCCGGTGCCAGCACCTCAGGCCTCACGGCGAGCGCTCCGGGGATCACACCCAGCACCATCAAGATCGGGATCTTCAGCGACCTGACCGGGGCGGGCACGTCGACGTTCGCGGATACGCCTCCGGCGATGGAGGCGCGTTTCAAGCAGATAAACGCGGCTGGCGGGGTTGATGGGCGCAAGATCACCTGGTCCGTCGTGGATAGCACGTCGACGCCCACCGGGGCAGAGACCGCTGCGAAGGAACTGGTGCAGACCCAAGGAGTCTTCGCCGTCTCCGAAGTGAGTGCGCTCCTCTTCGGCGGCGCTGCGTACTTGAATCAGGCGGGGGTGCCGGTGATCGGCTCGTCGCTCGACGGTCCCGAGTGGTACGAGCAGCCCAACACCAACATGTTCAACATCGAGGGACCCGACTCCCCGACGGAACCGGCGTACACGAACTACACCAACTTCTACAAGCTGCTCGGCGTGAAAAAGATCAGTGAAATCGCCTCGAACACCCCCTCGTCCACCCGGGGGCAGACTGGTGATGAGCAGGCCAACAAGTACGCCGGACTAACTAATTGTGACCCGACCGTCGTGCCCTTGGGCGGAGTGAGCTTCACCACCTATGCGCTCAGCTTCAAGTCGGCCGGCTGCCAACTCGCGTTTTGCTCATGCGTGCTGGCCTCGAGCTTGGCGGTGTCCACGTCGCTCAAGCAGGAAGGTCTGAGCGACGCCAAGGTCGTCTACCTTGCCGGCGCCTCCAACCAGGTCAACAGCAATCCGGCGGACATCGCGGCCGCCACTGGGGCGTATTTTGCCAACGCCTACACGTTCAGCACGCCGGCGGGGAAGGCCATGCTCGATGGGTTGAAGAAGTATGACCCGGCCTATACGGGGGGCGTCCCGGACCTCGGTGCAGCGGACGGCTGGGAAGTCGCCAACCTGACCATCGAGGGACTCCAAGTCGCGGGCCAAAACCCCACCCGCTCCTCGTTCATCACGAACCTGCGCAAGGTATCGGACTGGACGGACAACGGCTTGTCGGCTGGTCCTATCGACTTCAAGCCTTTCGGGCAGGCGCCGACGGAGCTCTGTAGGTACTGGTACCGGTTCGAGAACAAGAAGTTCGTCTCGATCCCCGCTGATGGCAAGCCGATCTGCGGCAAGGAGGTCCCTGGGAGCGGCACGCCGACCTAACGGCGCGGCCTTACCCTCGATCGTGCGTGCACCGAGCGAACGGATATGCCACGACTGAATGCGAGCTTCCACGCCCAACCTATTGCGTCCCCCTGAAGGCCGCGAGGCGGGCCGCATCGGGTGCTCGTAGGAATCAGCGCGAGAACCGGGCGCAGTCAGACGTGCCGAGATACCAGCATTCGGTCGGCGTGCCAAGCTGACCCCCTGTGTGCAACTGGTTCTCCCTGTACGAGGACAAAGGACGCTAGCCCTGTGCGATCTCTTCATTAACCCGAATTCTGTAATCAGAGGAACCCGCGTTCGACGATCAGGCGTTAAACGCGAGGTTCCGTGGGCGCCACGACAGCCAGACGCTGATACCGGGCTCGACGTTAGCGGCTTCACTAGTCATCGTGTTCTGGACAGCCATCAGGCCTGGCGAATGGCGAATGAGGACAAGGGACGCGTAAACGCTGGCGGCCAGGACCGCGACCCAGTGGTCGTAGCGCGCTCGCACTTGTACGAAGAAGCGAGGGCTAACACGGGTCGCTCGAGCCGTATCAGTCGGGAGTGGATGCCTGCCATCGTTGGGCCGCACCGGGGGCAGTCGCGAACCCAGAACGCTCATACTGAATACCGGACCGCGATGGTGACGCGCCCGAGCAGATCGACTCCATCTCGGAGGATGCGGAAGGAACAGAGCTATCAGTGGCTCATTGCACTACTCGACCACTCGCCATCGATCGTCTCGATGAACCCGGTAGCCGTGCCGGGGGCGGCGCCAAGCCCGATGCGGAGTCGATAGTTCGGCCCGTCTTCCTCCCAGACGATCCAGGCGTACTCGGCCCACTTCGAATCGCGTCTGCGGAGCGGACTACTGGTGGGACGCGATACAGGAGGGATGCCCCGAGAAGTGACCCCCGCCACCGTAGGGGCGTTCAACGGGTCAGATGCCACCACACTCCGGGGCCCGAGAGCGCGCCCGCGGTTCGCAACTCCACTCGTGGCGAGCCGTGTCTCGCTCCCAGCGTGCCGACCGTGGCTCCGCTCGGTAGTGAACCCTTCAACGCGCGGTGTCGAATGGTCAGGGTGGCGACGAGACCGGACCAACCGATCACGCGGACCGGCTGCGCTACCGTCACCGGTGCCACCGAACCCCAGGCAGTACGCATTTCTGCGACCTTCTGGCCCGGAGCGAAGATGGTGAAGTTGTGCAGCGCGGCGAAGATACTCCTAACCAGCGCGTCACCCGCATCGACTGCGGCCGTGTTTGGTCCCAGCGCCCCACCCAGCTGACCCAAGACGGCACCGACGACCGTGACGTCCTTCCCGCCGATGTTTTGCTGCGCCGCGACGAGGTAGCAGCCGCGTGCACTGGAGTCTGACGCCGTCTTGATGCCGATGATGCCGTCGTGCCCCAGGTCGAAGTTGAGATTGAAGACGACGGAAGTCATCGGCACGGTTGCTTGACCCAGCGACACGATCTGTCGGAGGACCGGGATAGACAGCGATGCTTCGCCCAGTCGGACGAGGTCCTCTGCCGTGCTCGTTGTGGCCGGGTCCACGCCGCTCGGGTCGGCGATGTGTGTCGAGGCGAGGTGGAGCGTGCTCGCCGCTGCGTTCATCTTCGCCACGAAGTCGGGGACGCTTCCGGCGTCCCAGTCGGCGAGGAGCGTCGCCATGTCGGCTCCCGAGTCGACCAACAGTCCTTCGAGGGCTTGGAGCTCGCTCAGTGACTCGCCCGCTGCGACCGGGACCTCGGATTCCTGGTTCGCCTGCCCCGACTGATAGGCCGCGAGCGTGTCCTGCGTGACGGGGATCGCTGATCCGTCGTCGCCCGGTGCCAACGGATGGTCCGAGAGGACCACATAGGCAGCGAGAAGCTCGGCCAGACCGGCGACCGGGACGGATTGGGCCCCGTGTACCTGGCCCGCCTGGCCAACGCCAACGACCGTTGCCGCGGCCTCTCCGCCGCTTGGCCACGCGAAGGACGGTGTTGCTCCAGGGAGACGGACCCCTCGGATTTGGAATGTGACGTCGGGAACCGGTCGGACCCATTGAGCGATGGCACCCGCGCAGAGCGCCGCGGCGATGAGCGCAGTACCCCATGTCAGGAAGCGCCGGCGTCGTCGCAATGCTCGCAGCCCGGCGACGATCTCGAGCTCATCCTCGCTCGGCGGTGGGAGCTCGTTTCCGATGTGGACGAGGCGTTCCTCGCTCTCCCGAGGCAGGATCCGCTTTCGGGTGTGGATCGGACCTTTGGCCTTCCCCCCACCGTTGCCGAACACGACCTCAACGCTAAGGCCTCGTGGCGCAGAAGGGTCAGCAGTCCACCGTGCTCCAGCCAGGCCCGCACTCAGGCGATCTTAAGGGTCGGTTTGATGGACTGCTTCTCGATCTTACGCCGGAGCGGTTGGAGGTTGACCTTGCGGGGGAGGTAACTCGAGCTATTGCCGTCAGCGGGGTTTGATGGCCCACTCAAGCACCGCACTGACCGAGGGCCTCAGGATCCTCAGGACCACGGTCCGGGCGCTGCTGGCACATGCTGTGGCCGAGCGCGTCCGGGGCACTGTCTGACCAGAGTGCCTAGACCGCATGCTCATCCTCGGACGACGTCACCTCGAGCCGTGCTCCGCGACTACGTCGGCACGACAACCGGCATCGTCC
This sequence comes from uncultured Acidimicrobiaceae bacterium, assembly GCA_963794215.1. GTDB lineage: Bacteria > Actinomycetota > Acidimicrobiia > Acidimicrobiales > RAAP-2 > DATKRB01. Next base: position 15,622 of record CAWCCQ010000004.1, read on the forward strand.
CGACCGGCCCCTCAGCCAACGGCCACCCTCCATGGCTGACGCGAGCCCCAGTCCGATCGGCGAGCTCAACGTAGAGCACCTTCGACGATCCGACGTTCTTGGCGGCCTCATTCATGAGCAGCGACTCGCCGCATGACCTCGGCAGACGGGTTCCCGGCACGCACAGGGTGTTCGGCCCCGCTTCGCCGCATTATCACCCCAGATACCCTCGGCGACGCGGCCGCCTACTAGCGGAAAGCGATCTGGCGGACACGTTCCCGACTGAGACCCAGTCTCTCGGCGATCATGTCCAAGCTGGCGTTGTGCGAGCGGGCATCGGCGATTGCCGCCGCTCGCATCCCAGCGAGCTCTTTGCGTCTAAATTCCAACGACTTGAGGGCCTCATGAGCGGCCACAACCCGATCCAGCGCTGCCCATACCTCCTCGTTAACCGGTAGGGACACGAATGGCATCGCCTCTTGATTAGCACAACCCAAGAGTGCCCGACCAACCCAGAATCAAGCGCTGTGGCGAGGTCCGCAACGATTGCAACCCCTCTGTGGTCGGCAGGGCATCGGGCCCGATCTGGTCCTCACCTCAAGCGGACCGTCTGCTGGGGGGGAGGGGTGAGTCACACGGGACCGGTGGATCCCAGGCTATGAGAGCCGAGAGCCCCGCAAGCGTCCTCCGTGTAACAGTTGGGGAAACCCTTCGGGCGAACTTGTCGATTTGGCTCATGACCAACGAGATGGCCGAACCCGACCGCACGCTGATAACGGCCCAACGTGATGCACCACCACAAGTTCGGCGGCCCTTCACGCTGCGTTCATACGGGAGCTACCTTCGAATGGTTCAATAGCTCTTGTGGTTCGCGCGTCTCGTCATGAGGCCATCGATACCTTGCGGGCGGCACTCGATATCGAGCCGCGACACAGCCGAGTCCTGCGAGCAGCACGGTGATGATCCACCAGGTGACCTTGTGCCCAACCTCTCGGTGTCGCGGAGTCCTGCGCTACGAGCTTGCCCGTCGAGGGGAAGGATTCGTCGCCCAGTGCCAACCACTGGTGCAGTGGTCGTCCCCAAGCGGTGAGTGCCGACGGAACTTCCGCTGGGACGCTGCCGTTGAGGAGTGGAGGCGGTCCGACCCCAGATGGGACTGGTTGCGATGGTTCGGGATACCCATCGACGACCTCTGCTGGTCGGTCTGGCCGGTCTGAGGGCGTCATCGGCGGCGAACGTTTCGACGCGTCTTGACTTGAATTTCGTGGGACGGATAGGGGGACGGAGTCCGTCGGGGTGGGCTTGCGGCAGCATTGGTGCGCGGTCGCCCTTCACCAGGCCACCTGCATCAGGGAGAATGGTGTTCAAGATTGAACGCTCCATGTCGGAGACCGACGAACTCCCCTCGCTTCAACCTTTCGCGTCCGGACTCTGTCCCCCACCCAGAGGTAAACGGGTTCAATCCAAACCAGGGGCGTGACAAAAAGTCTGAGCCTTTGCCCAGGCGGAGGAGGCGAGATGTCGGGCACGTTGGTCTCGGGCTCCATGGCGCACCTCTCCGCCGTATTCCCCCTACCCTTCGCCCAGGGCGGACTCCGTTCGGCCGCCCCCCTCAAATGGGCCGCTGAGCCTTCGATTGGGATTGGTTTCTGCGGGTCTGCTGGGCGAGGAGCACTCACGTCGCGTGTTCGAGTTGAGGGAGTCCAGCAGCATGTCCAGGTGCTCGAAGACGTCCTTGGGGCGGTCATCTCTTACCGATCCCGGGGCATCTGGCCAAAATTCACTGTGCGGGCATCTCGGCGTGTTTGACTCAAGGGATGGAGACAACTTCGCGGTTGACTGGGGGCGTTGACGCCGGTCGGTTTGTGGCGCTCACTACCACCATTGTCGAAACGAGCCAGGATGCGGTTGCCGCGGTCGTCGAGGCAGCCACGGCGCTGGATGTTGAGGCGATGTCGGAGGCATACACTGGGATGGCGATCCTCGCAGAACTCTGGGGGAATGCTCTTGATGTCGCGGCGACCATCGCTCCTCACCCGCCGACGCTGCCATGGCGTCCACCGGCGCAGATGCCAAGGCATCGGTCATCTCCAGTCCAGGCTGATTCACTTCGACGGGACGTGGGTAACGTCCCGACCTCGCGTCAGGGAGGAGGGCAGAACAGTGGTCGACCAACAAAAACACGAAGATCACCTTGCGGCAGGCTCTCGGAGGTTCGGGCGATGACCAGCCCCGAACTCGATGCCCGCCTGCGGCGAATCGAGGATGCGATCGTTGACCTTGCTCTACTTGCGACCGGAGCCAAGGGGCCGGAGGGCGATGTCCGGCCCGCCGCGGTGGAGGAGTCGAGGAGCCGTGTTGGGCTGTTCATCCTCGCCATCAGTGCTGAGCGGGACTGACTCTCTGAGACCAAGCCATCTCAGAACGGCCATTGTTCATTGCGTCGGCTCGCCCTTTCGTCCCAGGGCAGTCCTCAGGCCGCGAGAGGGTGAGAAATGGTGCCAAAGGACGACGAACGGCGAATACCCAAAACATTGCCTCAGTTGGTCTATCTGGCTCGTCGTCGGCTTGGTCGACTGGACTTCGCTGCTTTGCCCTCGATCTTGGTCGACATGGCAAGGTGCTGGTAGAGCCGACCGCCGACCTGCTCTTGACCCCGGTCAGCGAGACGCGATCGGCGCTGCTCGCTGCGATGGCGGCAGCTTCGCCCGCCGGGGCGAGCCCCGTCACAGGATGACTGCCGGCGAAACACGACGCCTATAGTTTGATCGCCGCCGACTTACCCAGGTGGTGCCTGAGCTACGTCGAGGTCGTAGCGTACGACCAGAGCCCGGCAACGGTGGTGCGAGGCGCGTCTCGCCCGCTCTGAACGCCCTGAGCGCCCCTGACTAGGGAGAATCAGCGTTTGAGGGGTCGTCCTGAGACATGGGTTCACGGAACCCGGTCCGATCCGATGGCTCGACGATTTGCCGGGACCCGCCAGTCTCCGGAGAGGTCGAGCCCTCCGAATTATCGTCGAGACCGCTTGTCTGCACATCCTGGGCGGGTGGAGTGCGCTGGACGAGCTCGGCCGCGTGCCGGTATCCAAGGTCGGCGTAGAGCTGCTCCTCGACGTGATCTAGAGCGCCTATGAGCGCACGTCGATGATCGAGACGACCAACCTGCCCTTCCAAGTCCTTGCTCAGAGCGGCTCACCGGGGCCACCCTCGACCGACTCACCCACCGCTGTCGGATCATCGAGACCAAGGGAGAGCTACCGGCTCTACGACGCGAAGGCACGGACCAGGCCGACGAACAAGCCTCGACACGGTGGCGACGACCAAGGACCCTCAGGCAGACTGACGACCGACCAACAGCGTACCGTTTTTCGGCCTTGGTGGAGACCAACTAGGCGCTCGGGAGCTGGTCCGAGTTGGGCAGGATCGTGCCGCACACGTTCGTGGGGTGCACGAAGGATGTGCCCTCGAACCGGGCGAGGTACCCACACAGCTTGTTGGGCGCCTCACCGAAATGACTCAGCGTCAGATTGACGGGGTTCTCGAGCCCACCCATGTTGTAGTTGTCGACCTTGCGCAAGGCGGTGATGAACCCTTGCTGGGTTGGGTTCTTCCCGGCCACCTCGAGGCCCTTGATCATGAGGTCGGTGGCTCCCCATCCTTCGTACCAGGCGAAGTCGGGGACCCCGGTGTAGTGGGCGTACTTCTTCAACGCCGCCTGGAAGGACTCGGTGGCGGGCGTCTTGAGCTCGACCGGCGCGGCCGTGGCCGAGAACCACGCGCCCTGAGCGTCGGGAACCGCCGAGGTGTCGCTAATCAGGGGCTGCCCGTAGCCGGTGGCGCTGAGTATCACCTTCATGTTGACCCCGTCCTGCTTGAGGGCGGTCATCAGCGCGAAATTGGTGACCTCGTCGAGCGGCAGCCACAAGGTGTCCACTCCAGCCGCCTTGATCTGCAGAGCGAGCGTCGTGACGTTGACGCTGCCGAAGGGCACCGTGGTGTTGAGGTAGGCGTTCTTCAATCCGGCACGTTCACAGGACAGCTCGAACCCACTGGCCGAGGCCTGCGACGACGGCGAGATGGAGTAGCCCAACGCGCCGCACTTGGTCCCGCCGTGCGCTTTGGCGAAGTTCGCATCGGTTGAGTACTGAGGGTCCTTGGGATCGCCGGGCCCTGAGAAGCTGAACATGTTGGTGTTGGGCTGCTCATTCCACTCCGGCCCGTCGTAGGCCCCGCCGGTCACCGGCACGCCCTGCTGCTGGAGCAGCTTGTAGCCGCCGAAGGTGACCGCGCTCAGGTCGATCACCCCGAACACCCCCTCGGAAAGAAGGGCGGAGGTAGCGGTCTGGTTCGTGGCAGGGTTGGTCTGATCATCCTCGGTGATGAGCTTGATCTGGCGGCCGTCGACGCCGCCTTCGGCGTTCTGCTGATCGATGCGCGCCTGCGCAGCCGGGATTATGCCGGCGTCCTCGGGTCCCGAGGGGCCGGTCAACGATGTGATGAGGCCCAAGGTGACCGTTTTCGACGTAACGCCCGGAGAGCTCGCCCCCGCGGGCGTCGCGACCAGCGTTACTGCGGCCAATGTGATCGCCCCCAGCCACGCGGCAGTGGTCGCCCGCTTCCTTTGGAACATGGTTCCCCCTTGTTTCATGCTCGGCTTGAGCCTTATGACATTTAGATCTAAATGACAAATAGGTAACTTACATGACAGGACCGCAAGATATTGCGCGAGCGCAGCGCCGGGTTTCGACCAGGCCCTCAGTCCTTGAGGTCGAGGAGGAGGGGAAGTGAAACAAGGCGGCGAACCATCAAGCTCGGGTGGTATCGGAGTGGAGGTGCGTCGGGATCGACGGCAAACGATCGCGTTCTGGCCAACAGCGCTTCGATGGCCACCTTGGCCTCCACCCGTGCGAGCGGCGCGCCCACACAGAGATGGATACCCCATCCAAAACCGAGATGATGACGCGGGTTGGGCCGATCGAGACGCACTTCGTCGGGGTTCTCGAACTCAGCGGGGTCCCGATTCGCGGCTGGCCACATCAACACCAGGTGCGAGCCCGCCGGCAGCACCTTCCCTCCGAGCTCGACATCACGGGTGGTCACCCGATAGTGGCCACGGAACGGTGGATCGAACCGACACGCCTCCTCCACGAACGTGGGGATGAGCAGAGGGTCGTCCCGGAGTAGCTCTTGCATGTCGAGCCGCTCGGCCAGCAAGCGCACGGCAGTGCCAGTGAGGCTGGTGGTCGATTCCCCGCCGGCCGCGATGAGCACCGTGAGGATACTCATCGCCTCAAAATCGGTGAGCTCTCCATCGACAACGGCCTTTGCCAGGATGCCGATCATGGCACCCGAGTAGGCTTGGGAGTTCGCCTTGGCCTCTGTGTACGCCTCGATGACGGGAGCTAGGTCTTCTAGCTGAACGTGCTCGAGTTCGCTGATCCGCTCTTCGGAGATGAACCCGCTGATGCGCTCGACCGACGCATATCCTTGCTTTTTCAGAAGTGGAGCAAGCCGATCGGAAAGCCCCAGAATGCGGGCGACCATGACCATCGGGAGTGGCTCGGCGACCCGACTCATCCATTCGAAGCGCCCATCAGCTGGGACATCGGCCAGCGCGGCGTCGACCAAGGCCCGGAACTCCGGTTCCATGGCTCTCATGTTGGCGGTCGACAACTTTCGGCTGACGACCTTGCGTTGACGTCCGTGATCGGGCGGGTCCACGGTGGCCACGCCGCCGCCATTCTCGTTGGGGGAATACCCCGATGCAACCGGACGCAATGCCGCAAGAGGCCAGTCTCCCTTATGGAGAAAATCCCCAGACATGCTCGAGAACACCTCGGGCCTCCCGACAACGTCGTAGATCAGTTCGGCACGGGTGACGAGGTAGCAACCGGTGCCTGCGACCTCATGGACGGGATCGTTCTCGCGCAGGTGCCTGTAGTAATCGTGCGGGTCCTGCACGATCTCCGGATCGAACAGCGGATCGATATCAGCGTGCTGTGTCGTCATAGCCACCTTTCTTGAACAGAGAGACAGATTGAATGTCTGTGAGCTGAGCTAGTAGGGCAGGACCGTCAACTTCGTGTACCGACCGCCAATGAGCCATTCCGAGACGTAGAGGTTTCCGTCGGCATCGACGGCCATCGAATGGGGGGAGTTGAACTCGTTGGACTGAGGTTCGGGAGGTGGCTGCGCCCGCCCGTCCGCGTCGAGTGAATTCGGCCACGCCGGCCGATCGGGCCAACCTTGGTCTGCATGCAGATCTTGGATCTGCGCCGATGTAACCAATGAGGTGGTCCTCAGAATCGAGGGCCACGAGCCGCGCGAACAACTCGGCAACGACCAGGACATCACCCCATTGGGCGAAACCGCTCGGACTGTTCAAGAAGTCCTCACCGAAGGTCCTTAGGTATCGACCGTCGAGGTCGTACACCTGGACCCGCTTGTTCCCGCGGTCGGCTATGTAGAGCTCTGGGGACTTATTGTTGCGCCGATCGATGAAGACGGCGTGGGGGCAGTTGAACCGCCCGCCACCTTCGTCACCGCTCAACGTAAACACGTGACGCCCTAGCTTGTCGAAGCGATGGACCAAACTGCTGCCATAGCCGTCAGCAACCCAAATGTCTCCGCTTCCCCCGAACCGTTCCTCGTCGATGGCAGTGCCGCACGGACAATACGGGCCCATTTGGCCGGGCCCATAACCGGGATCAAATGAGGGTATCGGCAATGCGAGACAAACTTCTCCGGCAAGGGTCACCTTGACGACACGTGGCTCACCGCCGACATGACGGAGACCCTTCCCGAACATCGGAGCCATGGCGTCGTCGGCAACGTCGGCCGTGTACTGGAACACGAAGCCGGGATCGCTGATCCAAAGGTACTCATCATCTCCCTCTCGGACGAGCGTGATGCCGTGCCCCTCGGTGAGCTCCTGGTTGACGACGCGCTGCACGGCGTGCCCTCCTTATCGAAGGCCACGAGTTGCCCGGCGTGGAACCCGATCAGTTCCCCGCTCGACGTTGCGACGAGACCGCTGTGCGCCCATGAGGACTCGACCCTGGGAACGGCGGAGAGATCGGCCCATTCGCTGGTCATCTCGTGGCGGGGAATACCCGCATGGGTGTCGTTGGCTGACATGGGACGAGCGCCTTTCAGATTGGAGGTTGGCTCGGTCCACCTAGTACGTGGTCAGAACCTGCGGAGGGCAGGATTCCTCAAGCGACCGCGCCCAGATAGCCGTTGGGGTCCAGGACGAACTTCTGGGCCGCCCCTGAGTCGAAAGCCGCGGTAGCCCTCGGGTGCCGCGTCGAGGGAGATCACCGTGGCGTTGACCGCCTCGGCAATGCGCACCTTGTCATGCAGAATGCACATCATGAGGCCGCGGTTGTACTTCATGACCGGGCATTGACCGGTAGCGAAAGAGTGCGACTTCGCCCACCCGAGCCCCAGTCGAAGCGACAGTGACCCGATCTTTGCCGCCGCGTCGATCCCGCCGGGGTCCTCGGTGACGTACAGGCCCGGGATGCCAAGCGCGCCGCCCGCCGCGGTCAAGGCCATGAGCGAGTTCAGCACGGCCGCCGGTGCCTCTTGGATCGAGCCGGTTCCGTGGCCGTGGGCTTCGAAGCCAACCGCGTCGACCGAGCAGTCGACCTCGGGCACGCCGAGGATGCTCTCGACCTGGTCCTGGGGGTCGCCCAGCGACACGTCGACCGTTTCGCAACCGAAGCTGCGGGCCTGGGCTAGGCGATCGCTCGTTGAGGTCTCCGACGATGACGACGGCGGCCCCGAGGAGCTGGGCCGAGTGTGCGGCCGCCAACCCGACCGGACCGGCGCCGGCGACGTAGACCGTCGAGCCAGGCTTGACTCCGGCCGTGAACGCACCGTGGAAGCCGGTCGGGAAGATGTCCGAGAGCATCGTCAGATCCCGGACCTTCTCGATGGCCTGGTCAGGGTCAGGAAAGACGAGGAGGTTCCAGTCCGCGTACGGGACAAGTACGTACTGGGCCTGGCCGCCCACCCAGCCTCCCATGTCGACGTAGCCGTAGGCGGAGCCCGGTCGGTCCGGGTTGACGTTCAGGCAGATACCGGTCTTTCCCTCTTTGCAGTTTCGGCAACGCCCACAGGCAATATTGAAGGGAACCGAACAGATGTCGCCGATTTTGACGAACTCCACGCCCGGACCGGTCTCGATGACTCTTCCCAGGATCTCGTGACCCAGCACCAACCCCGCGGGGGCGGTCGTGCGACCACGCACCATGTGCTGGTCCGACCCGCAGATGTTGGTGGCGATCACCTCGAGGATCACGCCGTGCGGCGTCTTGCGTCCGACGTTGGCCGGGTTCACTCCCGGTCCATCTTGGAGCTCCAGCTTCGGGAACGGAGTGTCTTCGACGGCAACCGTGCCCGGTTCGACATAGACCACTGCCCGATTACCACTCATCGCGGAATCCAAGTGCAAGACGACGCCGACTGATTGGAGTTAGAAGGTCCTTTCCGCAGATTGGCCTGCCACTGCTCGGCACTGGAAGAAACGCCTGGTTGGTCGCGTCGTTTTTGACGATGAGACGGATCTTTCGGCCGTCCACCCCGCCTTCAGCGTTCTGGAGGGCGATCGTGCCTGCGCTCGGGACGAAGCCCATAAAATGCCCGCCTACAGGCCCGCTGAGGTCGCGGATGAGACCGATGCTGATCGAATTGACCGTCATCCTCGGTTCGGCCTCTGAAGGCTGACCAACACCAACTGCCGTAGCTTTGCGACGCACTGGGACCCCCCAAACGGCGCTCGACGTCTACGCCGCCGAGCGCCGTTTGGGCATTGTAGTATGATGTACGGAAAATAGCAATGGTCCCGCCTTGGTTGATTGAACCGACGCGCCGGACGGACGAGCACGATCGTCCAGAGGTATGGGTCGTCAGATTCGTTTCGCGCCCAGTTGCGGCCTCCACTTCGTGGACTGGGCGAGGACCCGACCTCGATTCGCTTTGAACCGAGGTCTTAATGTCAGTGCAGGTCGTCGGTGTGACCACGGGCCCGCTGGTCGTTCGAAGGGCTCGACGAACAGTGGCGACCACCTACACTTGCCCGATCACCCGACCCAACCGCACACCCACTCTCCCGGCCCGCACGAGGGGACGACCGCCCTCCCTCAGCGAGAGCGGGATCGTTGCCGCGGCCCTTCGACTCATCCGCGAAGTGGGCCTCGACAATCTGTCGATGCGAGCCCTCGCGAGAGAGCTGGGTGTTCCTCCCATGACCATCTATCACTATGTGCCCAGTAAGGAAGCCCTTCACGAACTGGTGATGAACCACATCCTTCACGAGATTCGGATCCCGGGCCCCGATGAGGGGACGTGGGAAGAACGACTACGACGGTTGGAGCGCGACGCCCGCCGCGTCTTGGCCGATCAACCGGGCATGTCGGCCCAGCTCGGTGATCGAGGGTCCGCCGAAGGGACGCGACTGGCCGAGGGCGTTCTCGCGATCCTTCGCGACGGAGGCTTTAGTCCCGAAGATGCCGTCCTCGGCTTCGCCACCCTTTACACCTTCATGACGGGTCAGATCGATTTGGACGTCATGGCCGACGCAATCGTTGGCGGTTCCGCTGGCGCGACCTTGGAGGGCGTGACTCGCTCAGCCAGGTTCTCGCGTGACGAGCTCTTCGAGTTTGGATTCGGCGCGGTCATCGAGGGTCTCAAGGTCAAGCTGCTGCCAGTAGACAAGAAGCACGGGTGACCATCTGCCAGTGCGCCTGAGTTGGCAGCCGCGCGGGAACGCTTAGGGACAACTCCGAAAAACTCGATCAGGGACCGCCCTTAACGCAGCGCGTCGTTTCCGAGAATTACTCAATGACGAGGGTATCGGTGCCGAAGATCCCACCCGGTCGCCCACGCGAGACGATATGCGAGGAGAGCGCCCGTATGATTGCCAGGCGAGGCGGATCCCCGATCACCCTGTCTCCGACTCAACCACACCTCCATCGCCTCCCGAGCCTTGGGTGAGGTGTCCGACGGCCGGCCGGCCACTTCTACGCAGCCGAGGTACTCACCCCACAGACCCGGGCGATCACCACTAGGCTGACCCCCGGCGGGCCTCGGCTGGACTTTGCAGTGAGCTGCCGAACTTCAGTAGCACAGGGGAAATAAGAACCTGCCAAGGCCGTCCGGGATCTGAACGCTCATCGAAAACCGTTTCTCGAGCTCCCAGCGCACGGCGAACCGGCAGCGAGGACGCCCGCAGCATCGAGCGGGCGCATCGGCTGTGGCGAGCAAGTCATCGGAACTGTCGGGGTGTCGCGGCATCGACTAAGGCCTGCGATTCTGCCCTTGAACTGGGGCTATGCCGCCGTAGTGGCACCGCCGCCCCCACTGCCGAAGACATGGGTTACGGGAACCCGAGCCAGGTCGGGTTCTACCCGAGGTCATCTGATCATTCGCCCAGCCCTTCTGTGCTGGGCGCGCAGCGAGGTCACCACACTCGTTTAGGGGCTTCCGGTCACTGACGGTCGGCAGCGGGCTCATTCCGCCTGCGATTCCGTCGCGAGACGATCCACCTCAGGGTCCAGCCGAGCAGATCAGGAGTCCGTCTTCCGCGTCGGAACGACTCTGAGCCGGCCCGGAGATTGGCCGGCCGGCACGCTCTCGGCACCTCGGTCGCTGACCTTTGGAGATGGAGGCCCAACGTCAGCGCCGATCAGGTGGCGGTGTGAGGCGCTACTGCCGGGCCATGTGCAGACGGAGCTCGGCCTCGGGGTCGGTGATGAGTTCACCGCTGAGGTCGATCGTCACGCGATGCAACGTGCCCGTGAACCGAAATGGCCCTTTGTACTCATCGACGACCGGTGAGCCCGGATTCGCACCACAGGTCATGGCCCCGGGGTTGAAGGCGAGGGGCACCGTCGTCGGCGCCTCGGCATTGCCGACAAGCGCACCGTCGATGTAGAGCTGCAGTCGGCCCGGAGCGCCTTTGCCTTGGAGGAGATCCATTTCGCCAGTGGGCTCGAACTCGAAGCGCAAGGCGTGGCTCCCCGCTGGGACCGGCGTGTCGGCGACCACCTGGTACGTGGCTTTTCCCAGATAGTTGTGGGCGTACCGCATCACGCCGTCCTTGACGAAGAAGCTGAACCCGCCGGCGGCGGTTCCCTGGGAGAACAACACGCCTTCGGCGCCCCCATCGGGGACCTCGACCTCGGCGGTGATGGCGTGGGGACGATTCAGGACCCGGGGCCCGGCGAAGAACGGTACCGATTGAGTGTCGGGGAAGAACACGTACTTGTCCCGGGGCGGAGCGAGAAGGGGCTTCTCCACAAGGACCCGCGCGATCCCACTACCATCGATGGGGAGCACGTCGTACTTGCCCGCTTCGGCGTACCAGGTGGCGATCATGGCGATGAGGCGCTCTCGGTTGTCGGCGGCGACGTTGTGGTTCTCGGCGAAGTCCTCGTCGACGTGGTAGAGCTCCCAGCCGGTGGCGTCGAGCTTCGAGAGGGTCTCAGAACTGATGGGCTGGCCGAAGCCCACGCCAGCCTCGGCGAAAGACGGACCCGGCCACGGGCACACGGCTCGCCACCCGTCGTGGTACAGGGAACGGTGCCCGAGCATCTCGAAGTACTGGGTGGGGTGGTCGGACGTCGCCGACGCGTCATAGAGGGTGTGGGCGAAGCTCACGCCATGCATGGGTGACTGGGAGACACCCTTGATCGTCTCGGGGGCCTCGATCCCGAGGAGATCGAGGATGGTCGGGACCATGTCGATGATGTGGGCGTAGTGGTGGCGGACCTCGCCTTTGGCCGTGATTCCTTTGGGCCAGTGCACGATGAAGGGATCCGACGCCCCGCCGCGGTAGGTCTCACGCTTCCATCGGCGGAAGGGCGTGTTCCCCGCCCAGGTCCAGCCCCAGGGGTAGTGGTTGAAGTGCTTGGGTCCACCGATCTCATCGATGACGGCGAGACTCTCCTCGAGGGTCTCTGGGGCATTGTTGAAGAACTGTGCCTCGTTGGTGGTGCCGTCGACGCCACCCTCCGCGCTCGCTCCGTTGTCCGAGACGAACATCACGATGGTGTTGTCGAACTCGTCGATGGAGCGCAGGAACTCGAGGACCCTCCCGATGTGGTGATCCGTGTGGCTCAAGAAGCCGGCGAACACCTCCATCATGCGGCTCGCCAACCGCCTTGCATCGGTTGAGAGCGAGCTCCACTCGGGCACGTCGGGGTCGTGGCGCGACAATTCGGCGTCCGGCGGGGCAATACCGAGTTCCCTCTGCCGGGCAAAGGTCCGCTCCCGGTACGCCTCCCAGCCGTCGTCGAACTGCCCGGCGTAGCGGTCGGCCCACTCCTTGGGCACGTGGTGAGGGGCGTGCGTGGCGCCCGGGCAGAAGTTCATGAAGAAGGGCTTGTCCGGGTCGACCTGCTTGGCATCGGCGATGAACCGGATGGCCATGTCGGCCAGATCTTCGTTGAGGTGGTAGCCCTCTTCGGGGGTTCGTGGCGGCTCGACCTGGTGGTTGTCGTACACCAGGTCGGGGTGCCATTGGCTGGTATCGCCGCCTAAGAATCCATAGAAGCGCTCAAAGCCGCGCCCGAGCGGCCAACGGTTGTAGGGCCCTGCGCCGGTCTCCTGGTCGGCGGGGATCAGGTGCCACTTGCCCACCATGTAGGTGTTGTAGCCACGCTCGACCAAGATTTCGGACAGATACCCGTTCTCGAAGGGGACGTTGCCGTTGTAGCCGGGGTAGCCGGTGCTGAACTCGGTGATGCATGCCATGGCGTTGGAGTGGTGGTTGCGCCCGGTGACGATGCAGGATCGGCTCGGCGAGCACAGCGCGGTGGTGTGCATGTTGTTGAAGCGCAAGCCGTTCTGGGCAAGCGCGTCGAGGTTGGGCGTGTCGATCGGGCTCCCGAAGCAACCCAGCTGGCCGAAACCGGTGTCATCGAGCACGATGAAGAGGACGTTGGGAGATCCCTTGGCGGCTCGGGGCACCGTCGGCCAGGCCGGACTCGACTCGTCCGCCGTTCGGCCGATCACCCCAATGAAGCGCGAGCCTTCGGGGTACTGCTTGAGCGTCATGACAGGTCCTCCGGTCAGTTGGGGATAGCCGGGGCTCAGTTAAGTGTGGAGCCCGGACGTCAACTGCGATAATGCACCACAACTGAGTATTGCCACGACTGGATTGTCACGACGACGCGATCTCCTCTGAGCCAGGGGATTTCGCGCTCTTGTATCGGTCCCCATTTGGCTGAGCTTGGCGGGACGACAGACGGCCGGTGCGAGGCGGCGGGCGCGGACTTCGGGAAGGCGTTCGGAACCACTCTGCATCGAGGTCGGCGTAGGACGCGCCACCAGCAAGGATGTGGAAGGCGGCGACGAGGATTAGAGCGGATGGGAACCTGTGGGCGGAAAACTCATCCGGGTCCAACCAGGGAGGGTGCATCATGTTGGCGCGTCGCTGCCCGCCGAGCGGGGCGAGTCCGAACTCGGTAGCACCGAGGGTAGGAAACGATCCGGCCGGCACGCCAATATCCCGGTCAGGGCTGATCGAGTTTTCGGTACCCACAGGGTCGTCGGATCGGTCAGCTGAACCGCACTCCACGAAGCTCCCCAGAAACCTCCTCACCCCGCTGTAACAAGAGGCTGACCAGGGAGTTGGCCGTTCAAGGGGCGATTGCAGGAGACATCGGTTTACGGGAACCCGAGCCAAGTCAGGGTTGCCCATTCCATGTCTCGAGCCAATGGGAGATCGGTGGTGGGGTAACCCCAGCCAGTAACTGCTGCTCGGTGGTGTCCCGATCCGGTCCCGCACCTGCTGATGACGGTGCGCCCGTCGGGACCTTGGACAAAGAGGGGCTGGGCCATCCAATCTTTCATCCAATCTTTTTGGCGAGAAAGGCTGCGACGCCCAGCGAGGGCGTGCAAACGGCCACCGGTGTGAACAGGGAGGATGCGCTGATTGGCGACGTGTGGAGACGGGCCAGGACGGCCAGAATCCGATTAAAAGTCCCCTGCTCTACCCGATGAGCTAGTGACCCGAGTCATAAATAATTGATGAGCTAGGAATTTCTCTATCCGGCTGCGCGTTTCCTGTCGTCATAAGCGACGATGGGAGGCGCAATGCCGAGTCCGATTCTCGAACCGTTGGAGTTGACTGACGACGAACGGTCGGCGCTCGAACGCTGGGCCCGACGCCCGACGAGCGCCCAGGCGCTGGCCCTTCGATGTCGCATCGTCCTGGCCTGTGCAACGGGCCAGAGCAACACCGCCGTGGCCAAGGAGCTGGGCGTCAGGTTCGGCACCGTGTCCAAGTGGCGTTCGAGGTTCGTGGCGTTGCGACTCGATGGCCTCCACGACGAACCTCGTCCGGGTGCACCTCGCCTTCTCGGTGACGACGCAGTGGAGGCTGTCGTGGTCAAGACGCTGGAGGAGACACCTACCGACGCCACCCACTGGTCGACACGGTCCACAGCGCAGCGACGATAGCGGCGAGCACGCCGGTCAGCCCCGTCGGCCAAGGCCACGGGCATGAGCCAGTCGGCGGTCTCTCGGATCTGGCGAGCCTTTGGCCTGAAGCCACACCTGGTTGACACCTTCAAGCTCAGCCCGGACCCTCTGTTCGTCGAGAAAGTCCGAGATGTGGTGGGGCTGTACATCAATCCACCCGACAGTGCCTTGGTGCTGTGCGTCGACGAGAAGACCCAGATCCAAGCCCTGGACCGCACCTCGCCGCTGCTCCCGCTGCGGCCGGGTCTGCCCGAACGGCGCACACGTGACTACGTCCGAGGCGGCACAACCAACCTTTACGCCGCTCTCGATGTCACCTCCGGTCACGTCATCGCCGACATGACCGAACGCCACCGGGCTGTCGAGTTCCGTCGCTTCTTGAACCTCATCAACCGCAATGTTCCCGAGGAACTCGATGTGCACCTCGTGATCGACAACGTCTCGACCCACAAGACCCCTGAGGTCAAGAAGTGGCTCCTTCGCCATCCCCAGGTTCCATCTCCACTTCACGCCCACCTACAGCTCGTGGATGAACCTGGTCGAACGGTGGTTCGCCGAACTCACCAACAAGTGGCTGCGTCGGGGCACCCATCGATCGACCAAGGAGCTTGAATCGGCCATCTCCCAATGGATCGAACAGTGGAACGAGGAGCCAAAGCCTTTCGTCTGGCACAAGAGCGCCGACGAGATCCTCGACACCCTGGCTACGTACTGCGCGCGGATTTCTGATTCACGCCACTAGCGGCCCTACGTGTTCATTGGCCCCGATCCTGTCACGGTCTACCGCTGTCGGGTAAGTCGAACCTTCCTGGCTACGACACGGAGGCCGGGCGCCGACGCCCGAGGTCGTTGCGAGGTTGTCGACGGGCCCCAGGCGATGGTCCGTTCCCCGAGCAGCGCGATCACCACGTCTGGACCTGGCGCGACGAGGTGCCTTCGGTGGGGTGGGCCAATCCTGTCCGTGTGCGCCCTACCGCCCCCTCTCGGTGACAGAAGTGACCCCTGAACTGGTCACGATGCAGATTCGAACCGGGATCAACGTCCCCAACGCTCACGTCACCGTACCGACGATCACCCGACCGGGGTGACGATCTGCCAGTTCCAGTCGGCCACACTGCCCGGCGAATTGCGGCCATCTCCCCTGGGGCGCTCCGGCGAGGTCAGCACGCTGGCGCAGCTCCTCAGTGCTGTCGGGGGAATCGCGCCAGTTGTCACCCGTCACCGTCAGCGCGTTTGAGGAGGAATGAAATGCCTGATGCGACGGCATGAATCGCTTCGTGCTGCTGGGTCACGATCAGCCCCAAGTGGGTGTGAGCGCCTATGACGCCAAAGGCCCGATATGGCCCCTCCTCCGATCACCTGGATCGGATCCGGCTCTGGTCGAGCCGAAACAGAGCCGATCTGGCGGCGGTAGGGTCAAATCGCTGACGCTGTCGATTGCGGCACCTCTCAGTCGTCGTACTCAGTAAGAGGCCCCAACGATGGGCCGAGCGAGAGAGGAGCACATCATGGCCGAGTACCTGATCCTCATCTACGGGGAAGAAGCTGCCTTGGACAACCCCGAACCCGGCGCGTTCGATCAGATGATGAAGGGTCACCAAGTCTTTGGCGAGCGCAACGCCGCCTCGTTGCGAGGGGGAACGCGCTGCAGCCCACGGCCGCGGCCACCTCGGTGCGGCAGGGCTCCTCGGGTGAGTTCGTCGTGACCGATGGCCCGTTTGCCGAGACGAAGGAAGCCCTCGGTGGCTACTACCTGGTGGAGGCCACTGACCTTGACGAGGCGCTCGCCCTGGCGAAGCAGGTTCCTATGCCCTTTGGCGGCGTCGAGGTCCGACCGATTAGGACGTTCGACTGAGGGAGGACAACGGTCTCGTGCATGCGGCGGTCGAGGCGGCGGTCGCCGACGCGCACCGTCGCGAGTGGGCGTTCGTGCTTGCCGCGACGGTGCGCGTCACCGGGAACATCGATCAGGCCGAAGAGTGCGTCCAGGATGCCTACGCCCGGGCGCTGACCGCGTGGTCGACCGGCGGGATCCCTTCGAGACCCGGAGCGTGGCTCACCACGGTGGCCCGCAGGCGCGCCATCGACGTGGCACGACGTGAGTCCACGCGCGCGAACGAACACTGCCCTTGCTCGTGGAGTCAGTGGAGGTGCTGGGGCCGGGCGATCTCGACACCCCCGACACCGCCGACATTCCTGACGACCGTCTGCGGTTGATCTTCACGTGCTGCCACCCGGCCATCGCGCCTGACGCGCAGGTGGCGTTGACCCTCCGTCTGGTCTGTGGACTGACCACGGCCGAGGTGGGTCGTGCATTTCTGGTCAAGGAATCCGCCATGGCAGCCCGCCTCACGCGTGCGAAGAAGAAGATCGCGCTCGCCCGCATCCCGTACCGGGTGCCGCCTATCGAGGAGTTTCCCTCTCGCATCGACGCGGTTCTCACCGTGGTCCATCTGCTGTACACGACCGGGCACACTGCTCCCGTCGGGGCCGAGTTGATCCGCCGCGACTTGGTGGAACGTTCGCTCGATCTCGCCCGCATACTGCGAGCACTTCTGCCAGACGACGCTGACGTTGCCGGCTTGCTGGCCCTGGTTCTCCTCACCGACGCCCGCCGCGCAACTCGGCTCGCTGGCGACGGCGACCTTGTGCTGCTTGCCGACCAAGACCGCACCCGTTGGAACCAGCCCGCGATCGCCGAGGGCATCACTCTGGTACGCGAGGCGCTGGGACGTCGGCCGCCGGGGCGATTCGCGCTGATGGCCGCCATCGCGGCGGTCCACGCCGAGGCTCCCTCGTGGGAGGACACCGACTGGAGGGAGATCGTCGGCCTCTATGACCTCCTCGTTTCGATCTGGCCGTCCCCCGTCGTTGCCCTGAACCGCGCCGTGGCCATCGGTCTGGCAGAGGGTCCCACGGCCGGACTCGAGGCCCTCGATGCGCTTGCCAGCGAACCCCTTCTGGCCACCTACAGCTACCTCGCATCGGCTCGTGCCGACTTCTTGCGACGACTGGACCGTCCCGCTGAGGCTCGTATCGCCTATGAAGAAGCCCTACTCCTCAGCGAGAACGCAGTGGAGCGAGCTTTCCTCGCCGAGCGACTGGGACACGTAGAAACCTGAGATCTGTGGGCGTGCTCACCGGAGCTTGAGCGAGCGTAGATCAGCTCGGCTCGCCCGGGGTCGACGGGAGCGAGTCCGTACGCGAACCGCGCAAGAAATGTTCGACACCGTCGACGAGCAGTTGGTCCAGCTCTTCGTGCGGGACCATACCGCCGACAACCAAGGCCGCGAGACCGTGCACCGTCGCGAAGAGGACCAGGCCGACGCGCGGGGTCGCCAGGCTCCAAGAATCCCTCGGTCTGGCCCTGGCTGATCACCTCGACCATCACCGAAAAGGCGCGCTCGATGGCGTCGTGCAGCAACGGTTCGCCGTCACGATGCTTGCCGGCGAACATCAACTCGAGCAGCGCGGCGTCCTCGATCGCGAAACGCGCGTACTCGGCCGCGGCGGCACGCAGTCGGCCGACGAAATCTGGGCCGGCCTGCCGCACCGCCGTGCGCAACGCGAACCCGAGTCGTTCGAAGCCGGACTCCGCCAGGGCATCGAGCAAGGCCTGGCGATCCGCAAAGTGACGACGGGGCGCGCCATGGCTGACGCCGGCCTCGCGGGCCAGCTCACGTAACGAGAGGGCGTCGACCCCGCGCTCTCGCAGGGTGCGTTCGGCGGCGTCGAGCAGGGCACGGCGCAAATTCCCGTGGTGATAGGGCCGTGCACCAGGGGTCGCCACATCCTCGTTCTTGGTCATTGGGACTCGAGAATAGCGATTAAGTAGTCATTGACAGCATTGTAGTCAACGCCTACTATGTAGCCTATGACAACTTTCTCGGCGGAAGAATTCCCCGGCATGACCGGCCGGACCGTCATCGTCACCGGCGCCAACAGTGGCATCGGCAAGGCCGCTGCCACTGTGCTGGCGGCGCACGGTGCACGGGTCGTGCTCGCCGTGCGCAACCTCGAGAAGGGCAGCCAGGCGGCGGCGGAGCTGCCTGGCACGACCGAGGTCCGAGTGCTCGACCTCGCCAGCCTCTCCTCGGTCAGGGACTTCGCTGCAGCGTGGGGCGGTGAGATCGACATCCTCATCAATAACGCGGGCGTGATGATCCCGCCGTACGCCACGACCGCCGACGGGTTCGAGATGCAGTTCGGCACCAACCATTTGGGGCACTTCGCCCTGACCAACCTCCTTCTCGAGCACGTGACGGGTCGGGTGGTGACCGTCTCGTCCACCGGCCACCGCTTCGGCACCATTGACTTCGACGACTTGAACTGGGAACACAAGAGCTACCGCGCCTGGCGGGCCTACGCACAGTCCAAGCTCGCCAATTTGCTGTTCACGACCGAGCTCCAGCGTCGTCTGTCCGAAGTCGGCTCGACCGTACGCGCCACTGCCGCACACCCTGGCTACGCGTCGACCAACCTGCAATTCCACACTGGGCGACCGAGCGTCGATTTTGTCAGCGCGATCGGCAACCGACTGCTCGCGCAGGACGCCCTGGGAGGTGCCTTGCCCACGCTGTATGCCGCGATCGCCGACGTTTCGGGCAACAGCTTCGCGGGGCCTAGCGGATTCCTGCAGCAGCACGGGGCACCGACGTTGGTGAGCCGCAGCCGAGCGGCGAGGGATTCGGACGTGGCGCGGCGGTTGTGGGACGTGTCAGAGGCGCTCACTGGTGTGCAGTTTCCCCTGCGGAGTGCGCCCAACAACGGTACCGTCGTCGACGCTACCTCCTCGTGAATCCCCCAGACTGGTGACCCACCGGGCCAGCCGTTCGCCCTACTGTTTGTGAGATGAGCACGGGGCAAGCGCCGTCGGCCGGCCCGGTGCCGATCGTGAGCCCCGAAGCTGGCGATGGGGGCATCGATGCGCTGCGACGCATGGCGTTGGGGGCGCTCGTCCTGGTCATGGTGCAGGCCGGTATCGGGATGGCTGTCAACCTCTACGCGAGTATCCCCCCTCATCATCCCGGCGCGCATCCCTCCAACTACCTCAGTGGATCGGTCCACAGCGTGGCCTGGGCCGTCGGCCACGGTGCCGTCACGCTCGCGCTCCACACGCTCGTGGGCCTCGCGTTGATCGTGATGACGGTGAGTGTCGCAGTGCGCTCGCGCTCGCTCCACCGTGCCTCGGTCAGCGCCTGGTCGATCCTCGCCGTGGTGCTCGTGATCGGCGCGGCGTTCAACGGTGCGAGCTTCCTCGATTTCAACAGCGACATCAGTTCGCTGATCATGGCGTTGCTCGCCTTCGGCGCCGCCCTGTCCTACGGCGTTGTGCTGTACCTTTTGGGGTCACCTGCCCATCAGCAGCAGTAACGCGTTCTCACGTGCTCGATGGTGCCCGAGGCCGACAGACCTGTGTCGCCCCTCGCTTGAGAGCGGCCCCGGCGTCACGGGGCTTCTTTGAGGCGAGCGTTCAGTGCCTGGGCCTCGATGTCGAGCCGCCGCAAGAGCCCGGGCACGATGCGTCGCTCAGCCATGCGGCCGACGCCAGGTACGGCCACGATCAGCTCACCGCCGAGACGCCGAACGGTGCCATCCGCGACGGTGGCGAGCACGAAGTGGGCTCCACCATGCAGGCGTTTGGGGTCCCGCTCGGCCTCGAAGCGCAGCGCTCCCGAGCCCGCCGATTGGTCGATCTGCACCTCTTGTATCCACGCCAGCCGGTTGGACCCGATCAGGCGGCGGGCGATGGGGTCCACGTCCCCTACGAATTCGTAGCGCAGACGGAGTGCGACAGCGTCGCCCTCCTTGCGGTCTTCTAGCAGCTCAGGCTGGCTCAGGTCGGGGAAGGCGAGGCCGAGGTAGAAGGCGGGATCGGCCAGGACGGCCGCGACGGCGTGCGCCGGCCCGCCGAAGTGGTGCTCAGCCTCGAAGTGCACCGTCAGATGTAACCACGGCTCGACCTGCGAGGCTGGACCACCGGGGTCGGCCTTGCCACCTCGGCGATCAGTTGGTTAGCTAAGCCGGCACACAAACCGCACCTGGGACAAGGGGAGGCCCTTTGGTTGAAGCAGTCGAAGGGCAAGGTAAGGCCCCCACCGCGGTGCAGCGCCGTCGCTGGCTCGCGCTCGTCGTGCTCTCCGCCGGCCAGCTGATGGTGGCCCTCGACAGCACGGTGGTGAACGTCGCTCTCCCGACCATCCAGCGCGACCTACACTTCTCGCAGGCGTCGTTGGCCTGGGTCGTGAACGCGTACCTCATCACTTTCGGCGGCCTTCTCCTCTTGGCTGGGCGGCTCGGCGATCTAGTGGGTCGCAAGCGGCTCTTTCTGTTCGGCCTCGGTGCATTTGTGGCATCGTCCATGCTCTGTGGCGTGTCGCCAACCGCCGGCGTGCTGGTCGCGGCCCGCTTTCTCCAGGGCGCCAGCGCCGCGTGCATGTCGTCGATGGTCCTCGGCACGATCTCGCCGATGTTCCCGGATCATAAGGAGCGGACCCGGGCACTGAGCATCTTCGCAGCCGTGACCCTCGGAGGTACCTCGCTCGGGCTCCCGCTCGGAGGAGCTTTGATCGAGCTCAGCTGGCACTGGATCTTCTTCATCAACGTGCCCGTCGGGATCACCGCCTTGGTGCTGAGCGCTCGTCTTCTCGACTCGCACGCCGGCTTGGGCCTTCGCGCCGGAGCTGACGTTCTTGGCGCTCTTTTGGTGACCGCGGCGCCCATGATCCTCGTCTACGCGCTGATCGAGACCAGCGATGTGGGCTGGGGCTCGATCCGCACGCTCGGGCTCTTCGCCGCCGCGGTCGGTGATCGTGGCGACGTTCATCGCCGTCGAATCCCGCGTGCGGACGCCCCTCATCCCTCTCCACATCTTCCGGCACCGCAACCTCGTTACCGCAAACGTCATCCGTTTCGTCTATCCAATGGGCGCCTTTGCAACGAACTTCCTCGGGTCGCAATTCCTTCAGTTCGTCGTGGGGTACAGCGCCTTTCGTACCGGGTTGGCCTTCCTCCCCAACAGCCTCCTGGTCGCCGCGATCTCGCTGGCCGTCGTCCCGTTTCTCATCCCGCGCACCGGGCCCAAGCCGTTGATCCTGACGGGTTTGGTAGCACTGATCGCCGGGCTGCTGTGGTTCTCGCAGGCTCCCATTCACGCGGTCTACGTGACGAACATCCTTCCCGCCTTGCTCTTGGTGGGGACGGGCTTCGGCCTGGTGTTCACGCCGACCGTTGGCGTGGCGTTATCCGATGTGGCTCCGGCGGAATCGGGCCTTGTCTCGGGTCTCACCAACGTGTCGGTGCAGATGGGTGGATCGATTGGCATTGCCTTGCTGGCAAGCGTGGCAGCCAGCCGAACGGCCCACCTCCTCGGCAAACATGTCGCCGAGCCGGTGGCGCAGGCTGACGGCTTTCACCTGGGGTTCGTAGTGGCGTCGGGGTTGACCGCCGTCGCACTGGCCATCGCCGCGCTGCTCCTCCGCAAGCGCCGTAGCGCCGTCGAGGTTGGTAGTGTCGCCGCAACCGAGGGATTGATCGCTCTCGAGTGAGGGATCGAGGCCCAGATTCGAACCAGCAGGTTCGGAGTCCGACCGGGGTGCCTCGCAATGCTTGGACGGCGTCGGGTGACCCACTGAACTCGACGTCGGCCGCCGACCGCCTTCCGCTCACGTAGAGGGTGAGTTCAGTCGGTTCGCCGGTGACCACCGCCGACGTTCGAGAACCGAACTGGCGGCGACGGCCGTCGGCCGAGACGAGCTCCAGCCCGTACGGTCGGATCCGCCGAGCGAGCCGCCGGCCGGGCAGTCCGAGCACCCGCCATGACAGATCCTCGAGGTCAGCACGCCCCATCCGTCGGCCCTTCCCGTTGGCCCGTCGAAGATCCTCGTGGTGGATGAGTACTCCAATCCGTTCATCAGGTTACGAACGCCGGGCACCCGCCAAGGGATGAGGGGAGCGCCTTGACGGAGGCGTTGGACGAGGGCAGGCAGCCCTCGGACTTTGCATCCGCCATCCGGGCGCCGTCCCAGCGATGGAAGTGCTCCTGCAGCACGAGGTGGGCAGCCAAGTCGGTCGACGTCCAACCCTCGCAAAGCGTCGCTGCTTCGGGCCCCAGTTCGAGGAAGAGGTCGCAGAGCTCCTCCCGCTCGCGCTCGTCGAGTGGCCGGGTCACAGGGTGGACCCTACTGCGCACGAGTCACCCGACGCCGCGCCATTCGGGGAACGCAACCGTGTGCGACCCTGTAGTCGGTGCTCGGATGTCGTTGGATCGCCGCGATCGACGGCGTGCACGCAAGTGCGCCCTCCCCGCTCAGCCGACACAGGAGGACAACGTGATGGGTGACTATCCACAGATGATCGTCCCGGTCGATCACATCGAGCCGGTGCCACGCCGAATCCGCGCTGTGCTGGCCGGCCAGACGGTGGTGGACACCACCGAGGCGCTCTACGTATGGGAGTGGGCGAACTACCCGCAGTACTACATCCCCATCGCCGACGTCCGCGCCGATCTATTGATCGACGAGGAGCACGCACAATCTTTGCGTAGGGGGACCGCTCGCCTCCACGGGCTGCGGGTCGGCGACATCGCAAGGCCGAGCTCGGCCCGGCTCTACTCCGATGACGCGCTGAAGGGTCTCGCCGGCATGGTCCGCTTCGAGTGGAACGCCCTTGATGCCTGGTTCGAGGAGGACGAAGAGATTCTTGTCCACCCCCGCAATCCGTACACCCGTGTCGACGCGTTGCGCTCCACCCGACGTGTTCGCATCGAGCTCGAGGGCGTGGTCCTCGCCGAGTCAGCGTCCCCGGTCATGGTGTTCGAGACAGGCTTGCCTACGCGCTATTACCTCAACCGAACGGAGGTGAACTTCGACCACCTCGACCCCTCCGACACGGTCACGTCCTGCCCGTACAAGGGACAGACAAGTCGCTACTGGTCTGTCCGGGTGAGCGAGTCGACGTTTCCTGACCTGGCTTGGGCGTATGACTTCCCGACCCGTCAGCTCCTTCCCATTGCCGGCCTGGTCGCCTTCTACAACGAGAAGGTCGACATCTTTGTCGACGGAACAGAGTTGACCCGGCCGATGACGCACTTCTTCAAGTAATCCGGCGCGCGCCACGAGACGACAAGGGCTGTCGACCCCTCGACCGACGCCGGCCGGTCCCCGCGTGATCACCCGTCTCTGCCAAACCAGTGACAACAAACAGCAGAGGAGCAGCTGCGCGACGGGGGCGTTCGAGCGGGCCAAACCCCGTCCTTTCCCCACGAACTCGTGAGTTGCAAGTCTGAGCGTGATGCCAACGGGGATCCGCCGCCGACCTTGGCTTTACGAGCCGGCTAGCCGGGCCAGTCCGACAGTCGAGATATGAGCTGACTCGACGAGCCGCTCGCGAAGTGCCGTCATTCCCGCCGGCGTGATCCGGTACGGCTGGCGACGCTCTTCTGCCGGCAGAGCTTCGACGAGCCCCGTGCGCTCGAGCTTGGCCACGCAGCCATACAACGTACCCGGACCCATCTCGACTCCCGAGAATTCTTTGATGTCCTGCATGAGCGCGTAACCGTGCTTTGGACCGTCCGCCAGGCTTGTGAGCACCAGGATGCTTCGATCAAAGGAAGCTCGGACGACCTCGACGCCCGCACCTTGGGCTCGTCGTTTCGGGCGGCTCGGCATGTGCCCAGGATATCGACGATCGGCCGCCCGGCTGAAGTGAATCGAACAACGTAACCTTCCCATCGGACTGCAGCAGCGATGGTGGCATTTCGGCTGGATGACTTACCTTCTAGCGAAGGCACCTCTGCTTGATGGTACTGATCATCGTGGTTCCCAACGGGACCATGGCGCGGCCGCCCTGTTCGTTGTCCGATGACCATCACTACGATGATCATCGGTATACCGGACCGACTTAGCGTCGCGGCCCCTGGACAGGGGAAGCTGGCTCGGCAACCGCCAAGCGGTGCCGAACCGTCGGGCCGGCTGGCGGATGACTTGCTGGGCAGTGGGCTTTACGACAGGAAGGGGGTGAGCTCCGGCAGCGTGGTTTCGGTGGTTGACAGCTCAATTCTGGGTGCTCATACTTAGCTATTAGGGATTCAATTTCGTTGGTCCGAAATGGCGTCCGAACGTTTGGTTTGGCGTCTTGTTGTGGCTGTGCCGACGGCCTACTGTTCGTCGTTGTGGATCCCCCGCCGCTTTCTTCCGACGGCGACGTAGCGCCGTCGGAAGCGGAGTTTTCGGAGGCTGTGGCCGGCGAGCAGCGCTTCCTCGATCGCGCGGTACGAGCTCTTGGCACAGATGGAGCGACGCACGCATGTCGCGGAGCAGGACGCCGCTGAGCGGGCGCCAGGAGACTGGGATGCGACGATTGCGCAACGCCGGCTTCACGAACGGCTCGATTCGCTGCGCGACGATCGGTCCCCTCTCTGTTTCGGGCGCATCGACGAGGAGAAAGGAGCTAGCTGGCACATCGGCCGACGCCACGTCGAAGACCGACGAGGTGAGCCGGTCGTGGTCGACTGGCGCGCCCCGGTTGCGGTGCCGTTCTACCGGGCTACCTACGCTGGACCGCTCGGGCTGCGCCGGCGCCGCCGATTCCTGCTCGACGACCGCCGCCTAGAAG
Source organism: uncultured Acidimicrobiaceae bacterium (assembly GCA_963794215.1). GTDB lineage: Bacteria > Actinomycetota > Acidimicrobiia > Acidimicrobiales > RAAP-2 > DATKRB01. The sequence goes on from CAWCCQ010000004.1 coordinate 40,704, forward strand.
AGGTGCTCGAAGAGGACTTCACTGATCCCAGCACCGCCGGACGGACGGGTGGTGCCGGCCTTCCTGATCCGCTGCTGGCCGCGCTGGGCCGTTCGCGGGGCGGCGAGATGCGGGACATCGTCGCCACCATCGCGGCCGACCAGGATCGCATCATCCGAGCACCGGTCGACCGCACCGTCGTCGTGCAAGGGGGTCCGGGGACCGGAAAGACGGCCGTTGGGCTGCACCGTGCGGCGTTCTTGCTCTACGAACACCGCCGACGCCTTGAACGGGAGGGCGTTCTCGTACTTGGACCCAATCGCGTGTTCCTGGCCTACGTGTCCCAGGTACTTCCCTCGCTGGGTGAGGTAGCGGTGACCCAGACCACCCTTCCAGGCCTCGTGCCGGCCTGGGTGGTGCGCGGACGCGAGACTCGCGGCACCGCTCAGCTAAAGGGAGATCCTCGGATGGCGGCGGTAATCGCGGCCGCGGTGGAATCGACGCTCGTTCCGGCATCCGGCGAGGTCCGAGCACACACGAGGTGGGGCGGGGTCCGCCTCACGTCCAAACAGCTGAACGAGCTGCTCGACGCGGCCAAGGGATCGGGGGGCACCGCTCGAGATCGTCGGTCCCGTTTCCGTCGCGCAGTGCTCACTGCAGTCGTGCGGGAGCTCGTCGATCGGCGGGGGAGCGTGCTGGACGACGCCACGGTAGCCGAGGACCTGTCATCGGACCGGTCCTTGCAAGGTGCCCTGACGCGGATGTGGCCGAACCAGAGCGCCCCGTCCCTCCTGCGACGCCTCTATGGGCGCCCAGGCGTTGCGGCGCTGAGGTCGTCGGGGCTGGGTGCAGATGACGCGGACCTCTTGGCGCGGCCCCCTGCCCGATCCATTCGCGACGAAGCGTGGACCGAGGCGGATCTCCCACTGCTTGACGAAGCTGAGGCTTTGTTGGCCGCCCCGCCTCGTCGCTATGGCCATGTCGTCGTCGACGAGGCCCAGGACCTTTCAGCCATGGCGCTACGCATGGTGAGCCGGCGGAGCAGTGACGGTCGGTCCCTAACGGTCCTCGGTGACCTCGGGCAAGCCACCGCGCCCGGCGCCATTGGCGACTGGTCGGCGGCGCTGAGCGCCCTCGGTGCTCCCGTTGATGCACAGGTAGACGAGCTCCACGTCGGGTACCGTGTGCCGGCCTCGATCATGGATCTGGCCAACAGACTGCTCGCCGTCACCGCGCCGCACCTCCGTCCGACCCGCTCGGCTCGAGTTGGCGGAGTTCCCCCCGAGTTCCGCCGGACCAACGGCGCGTTGGCCGACGAGCTCGCGTTGTCCGCCGGCATGCTTGTCGCGACGTACCAAACGGTAGCCGTCATCGCGCGAGCCGATCAGTTGGAGGACCTGGTTCCCCAACTGCGGTCCAAAGGGATAGCCACCGACGCCCCGGGCCGACCGCCGCGCCCGGGGTTCCTCGCGATGCTCCGGCCAGAGGATGCGAAGGGTCTGGAATTCGATGCGGTGGTCGTCGTGGAACCCGGGGCTATCGGTGCCGCGCCGGGTGGTCTCGGCCTGCTCTACATCGCGCTCACGAGGGCGGTCCAGCACCTCACCGTTGTCCATCAGCACGACCTGCCTCCCGCGCTGGTCGGACCACCTCGTTGAGCGCTGCGCGCTCGTTGAGCCCGCGACACTCCTGACGACACGTCATGTCCGAACGGCGGCAACTGCTCGGACATCGCCAACGAGCACTGCCAGAGGTGCTCGGATAGAGTCGATGCCGTGCCTCGGGATCTGCGCCCGCTTCTCCAACCTCCCGAGGGGTGCGCGGTCATCGTCGTGGAGGTGTAGCGCCTGACGACGCACACGAAGAACCTGCCAACGTTGGCCGAGCACACCCGGGCGCTGGTGCCCGCGCTCCGCTCATTGACCGACGGGGCGAGGGAGGCCGGCGCCCAGGTCATCTATGCTTTGATGGCTCACCGCGATGACGGCAGGGTGTACGGGCGTCGTGAGGGCGAGGCCAAGGCGGCAATGAACGCCAACGGCGAACTGGCCGACGGATTGCGGTTCGACCAGAGAGATTTTCTGCTCCACCGCTGGCACGGCATGAACCCGGTCTACGACACGGGGGTCGAGTCGATGTTGCGTCACATGGGTGTGCGAACGGTCGTGCTCGGTGGGGTGTCGCTCAACGTCTCCCTGCTCGGCGCAGCAATCGATCTCTACAGCGGCGGGTTCAACGTCGTGATTCCTCGAGACTGCGTCGCCGCCGTCACCAAAGAGTATGGCGACATGGTTCTTCAGCACACCATGCGCGCGATCGCCACGGTCACGACCAGGGACGCCGTTCTCGGTGCCTGGTCGCCTGCCACCGAGCGCGGACCACTCTCTTCCTAGGCACCGAACAGGGCGCCGCGGCCGATCCGCCGGTCAGGGTGTGATGGCGGCCGTCCGCAACGAGCCGATGCCGAGGCTGCCCTCGGCCTCGACGGGTATTCGCGAAGCAGCGGCGGCGTAGGCCAACGGGTTGAGGTCCGACAGGCCGATCCTCGTCAAGGTGTTGTGGTCGGTATGGCTGAATGGCTGGTCACGGCCCGGAATCTCCAGCACACCCTCTTCCTCGTAGGACCACGTCTTGTCGTCGAGGACCGTTACGTGGATGCGATAGCTGAGCGTGCGGAACGCCTCGTCCAAGAACGGGTTGGACAAGATGCCATGGACCTCGGAGCCGACAGCGGCCCTCAGTTCGAACTCGGTCGCGTCCGGCTCGGCCGGCCCCGAAGCCAACAGCACCTGACCCCGAGGAATCCCAAGTGTCAGCGTGACCGCCCTGGCTGCTGGCTCCCACAGCCAGTAGCCAACCTGATCGTGGAAGGTCTCGGCATCCCCAGGCTTGGTGATGTGGGTGTGATAGCGCAACCCGTAGAAGAGCTGGGGACCGTTCGTCTGGCGGTCGATCGGGTGCAGTTCGTAGTGCTCGACGAATGCGTCAAGGCCGGTCCCTTCGGCCACTGGATGCTGGTCCGAACCCTTGATGCCCTCCCAGATGCCGGCCATCGGGCGCAAGGGTCCGAGGTTCGCCAAGGTGTCCGGGCTGCCGCTCGGCTCGGTATAGATGTCGGGTCCGTACCGGGTTTCGGGTCGGTCCATTGCACGCACCTCGCTGGGATCCCTCGCAGTGTAGGGACCGGTCCGTTGGCCGGGCAACCACGTCGCCGGTAGCCGGCCGGGGGGACGCCTCAATACGAGCGGCAGAAGACTGTGTCCAGCCTTTGGCCTCGCGGGCGGGTGACGACGAAAACGTGCACGTCCGCCACGGCCTCGACCGATTGGCCCCCGAGGGTGCCCGAGACCCGATGCAAGTACCCGTGCTCGCTCCACAGCTCGAAGGCGCTTGCGGCCCGATCGGGATCCCACGCCCAGCCCGTCGACCCGCCCCCATCACCTGCCGCCGTGCCTTGGACGAGGTTGGTGACCCGGATGTCGTCGGCGGCGACCTCGATCATCAACGTCCGGCTGAATGCTTCCAATGCCGCCTTGCTCGCCACGTACATCGAAAGGTGGGGGAATGGGTCGAGGGTCGACTCACTCGAGGTGTTGACGATGTCACCGCCACCCGCAGCGCGCAGGAGAGGGAGCGCTTGCCGGCAGGTATACACCGGTCCGAGGAAATTGGTTCGAACTTGCGCGTCGATGTCCTCGTCGGTGAGTGACTCGACCGGACACGGCCGGTAGAGGGCAGCGTTGTTGACGAGGATGTCGAGTGTTCCCGCCTCGTCAGCGATCTGCGCGAAGGCGTCCCGCACGGCCGACGGGTCACCCACGTCCGTGGGGATCCCGACAGTTCCTGGCCCGGCCAGCGTTTCCATCTCGGCCAGCCGGTCCGCACCCCTGGCGAGCATGAACACTTTGGCACCTTCTTGGGCAAAACGCCGAGCGATTGCCCTTCCCGAGCCGCTCGTCGCCCCGGTCACCGCAGCGACCTTCCCCGCGAGCGCCCCTCCCGATAGCTCTGTCGACACGCCGTCCCCCTTTGTCGCGTGTTGTCGTTGGCCCACTGACCGTGCGGTCGCTGCTCGGACGCCTGGTCGAATCGGCGCCGCTGCATCGAGCCACGTGGATCCGTGGCAACGCCGCATCGTCCCACAGATTCTCTGTGCGGACGAGTCGGTAATCGAGCGGCACTCGGCGCGGGCGAACGCTGTCGAAGCGCTGAGCGCCGACCGTCACCTGCTCGCGCAACTCCCGTCGAGTACCACGGTTAGGTTCTCACCGCGATCGCCGGTGATGCCGCCTGGGGAGGCAGGGTGCTGAGATGGCCAGCCCGCTGAGCTCGTCGGACATCGCCCAGCCCTGCGGCACGGCCACTACCCACTCTTCGCCTTCGCCTTCGCCTTCGCCTTCGCCTTCGCCTTCGCCAGAACGATGGCGTCGCGTGACAAAGGTGGAATTGTCGGTCCCTTGTGGATGTTCACAGTTACAGAACATGAACATCGACATGAACATCGACATGAACATCGCGCTCACTCTCACGGACCACAACTGGGTCATCGAGTTCGTCAGCCGCGGCATGGATCGGATCTTGGGCCTGCAAGCCAAGGCGTACCGGGGCGTGCCCCTCTTGGGCTTCCAAGGACCCGCCGGCTTGCAGAGCGCGATATCGCCATCGGCCGCGTCGCTGGGGACGGAGGAATGGCGACGTTGCAAACCGGTTTGCGATCCTCGGATGGCTGGCGGGAGGTGCTCTGTATGGTCGTCCCGATGCGCCAGAGCCCGCCGCCTCGACTTGGCTTGGCCGTCGCTGCACTTCCCGGCGTTGGGATGCAGATACCAGTAGAGCTTCGTCCGAATGCTGCGGCAATCCTCTCGGGCTCCAGGACGCCGATCCGTCGCGTGTTGCGTGCGTGCGTCCAATGGCCCGTCGTTGGTGCCATGTCCTCGCGCCAAGGGGAATTTCTCGCGCGACTGGTCCGCGGCGAGCGTGACAGCAGATTGCCGATGTGATGTTCCAGCCCGAGCATCGTTCGCAACGAGCGCGGTGTACCGCCACTTTGGGGTTTGTTCCCAACGGGAGCTGCTCGCTCAGCTCCTTCGGGATGGACGCTGAGCGCGCCGACCCGAGCCCAACGAGCCGGCGCCCAACGAGCGAACCCGTGAGAGCCCCGCCGTCACTCCCTCCGTCGCACAGGACGGAGCTGGTTCTCCTGAGTGATCGAGGCGACGAGCCGCCCGTCGTGCGTGAAGACATTGCCCGTTCCGAAGATGCGGCCACGGCCGACGTGCGGGCTCCACAGCGCGAGCAGCAGCCACTCGGATGCGCTGAACTGGTCGTGATAGGTGATGCCGTGCGTGATGACGGCAGGGATAATCTCGGTCGAGCTCGACGCCTGACTGAGCCCGCCGTGGGGGCGAAGAGCCGTCGGGAAGAGCAGCGGCTCGCTCGCGTACGCGAGCAGGGCTCGACTCGTCGCGTCGTCGTCGGGCGCCCCGGGGAAGCGCCTCCACGCGAACAGCTCGGGCGGTCCGGTCTCGTCGGCATTGCTCAAGTCGACGTCGCCCACGATCTGCAGCTCTCCGACCTCCCCGGCGCGGCGTGCGGTCGCCGGGGCGGGCTCCGGACCGTCGACGTCGGGCATGGGGTCGGCGTGACGAGCGAGCTCTGTGTCTGGGGCATCGAGGAGAACGAGTGCCCGTGCACAGAGTCCTGCCGCCTGCCCCACGGTCACCGACGTCGACGCGTACATCCGCCCCGAATGGTGTACCTCGACCTCGATGAGAAGCGGCTCCACCGGGTCGGCGCCACGCACGAACATGGCGTGCAGCGACTTCACCGACTTGTCGGGGACGGCCAGTGCCCCAGCCATGGCCATCTGAGCCAGGATCTGGCCCCCAAAGACCACTCGGCCGTTGCCGGCCCCGATCAGGTTCTGTGCGATGAACCTGCCCTCACCGACTTGGTCGAGTTGCAGGACGTCGACGAGCGCGAGGACGCCGTCCGATTCGGTGATGGCCATGCCGGGCAGCCTAACGACCGTCGTGCTCGACTCGGTGGGAGATCGATCAGCGGGCGAGGGCGACCCCGTCGGCGATGAGGCGCTCGATCTCGGCGCGAGTCAGACCGGCATCGGTCAGCACCTCGACCGTGTGCTCGCCGAGTACCGGCGGGGCGTATTCGAGCCGTACGTCAAGGTCACCGAAGTACCACATCGCGCCCGGTTGCTCCATGGCTCCCCATTCGGCGTGCGTGTACTGGGCGACCAACCCGGCCTTCTGGTTTCCCGGGTCGTCGAAGAACGGGTATCGCTGAGCCTCCCGTACGCGTTCGGCGGGTACCCCCTGCGCGTCGAGCGCCTTGAGCACCTCGTCGCACTGGCGGAGTGCCAGCGCTCCGGCCACGACATCGGGCCCGTTCGCCCCTGCAACCGCGTACAGGGCCTGCAGCTGTGCCGCTTCGGTGGCCGCGATCGCGATCCAGCCGTCAGCCAGCTGGATGATCCTGCGGCTGGGACCGATCCCTGTCTGCTCGCTGTCGAGCTCGGCGACCGGGACGAGCGTGCCATCGGCGGCGACGAACGTCTCGCTGGCGGTCAGCACCCCGGCGCCGAGCAGGGAGGCAGCGACCTGCTGCCCCTCTCCGGTGCGATCTCGATGGAGGAGCGCCAGCAGCGTCGCGAGGACCGAGGACAGCGCGCATTGGTGGTCCATGAACCCGAACCGATGCCACATCGGCGCGTTGCCGACACCGGCACCCAGCACCTCCCATCCGCACTGCGCCTGGAAGAGCTGGTCGTACCCGGGCCAGTCGGCGCGAGGGCCCTCCGGCCCGTAGGAGCTCGTGTGGCAGTAGACGATGTCGGGGTTGATGGCCCGCAGCGATTCGTAGTCGACGCCCAGCCGACGTGCCGCGGGCATCCTCAGGTTGTGGTGCACGACGTCGGCCCAGCGCACGAGTGCCTCCAACGCCGGTCTCGCCGCTGGGGACTTGAGGTCGAGCGCCACGTCACGCTTCCCGCGCTGGCAACCTGCGAACGGCCACGCTCCGGGCCGCATTGGGTCGCCGGTCGTTGCCTCGAGCTTCACCACGTCGGCGCCCAGATCGGCCATCAGCATGGGTCCATAGGGCCCAGCGAGGTAGTTGCCGAGATCGAGCACCCGGACCCCCTCGAGGGGCCAGCGCTGCGCCGTGCCCCGCAGCACGGGGCTGGTGCGTGGGCCGCTCCATTCGGACGCCACCTCGTCGGTGTGTTGCGCGAGTCGGGGAGCGGCGCCCTTGATGTTCTGTGGAGGGTGGATGGTCAACGGCATGCCTGGAACGGTGATCCGGCCCGCGTCGGGATCATCGAGCTCGACGACGTAACGGTTCGCTCGGGCCTGCTCGTCATCGAAGATGGATCCGAACGCCATTGCCGGCTGGGCCGGGATGTCATGGGCCCACAGGTCTTCGAGCCACTCGGCGCTCGGACGGGTGGCGAACGCGGCGGCGTTGGCGCCTCGGTTGGGGTAGCCGAGGGATAGGCCGTCAGTGGCCGCCGCAGCATTGGCCCGGGCCACCTCCTCGTCCCCCATCGCGGCCAGTGCGGCTTGCATGAGGGGTGCCGAGTCCGGAGGACGCATCAGGTGAATCCAGACGCCGTCCGAGCACTCGAAGAGGGAGCTCTGCGAACCCCGTCCTTCCTTGGGCATCCCGAGTGCCAAGGGCTCTGAGGGGGTTTCGGACCTCGACCAGTGCATGCCCATCGGCACGAGCGCGCCCTGCACCAGGCTGGTGTGCACCGGTCCCACCCGGCCCGAACGTTGCCGAACGAGGAGGCGAGCGACGATGCCTGACGCGGCCAGGTAGGTGGCCCCCCAGGTCCCGAGCGGGAACCGGATGTAGATAGGACCGTTGCGACCCATGGGCAATTGCTCGTCGCAGATGCCGAGGCGGGCCATGACCAGGAGCTCGTCGACCGCCCGGTCCGCGTCGGGATGGTTGAGGGGCCACCCGAGGACCGAGCACGGGATCAGGTGGGGATGGCGCCGAGCCAACGATTCGTCGTCGATGCCCGCCGCCTCGGCTCGCGACGGCGGCATCTGGTGGATCAGGACGTCTGCCGACGACAACAACGAGTGGAGCCGGGCACGCCCGTCGGGCTCCTCGAGATCCGCGATCACGCTGCGCTTGCTCCGGTGCCACGTGCGGAAGCCGGCCTGGGTTCGCAGCGGGTTTCCCTCTGGTGGCTCGACGAGGACGACGTCCGCACCGGACTCCGCGAGCAACATGGCCGCGACCGCCCCGGCGATGCCGTCACTCATGTCGACGACACGGATGTCTTCGAGGATGCCTGCCATTTCGTCCCCCCTCTCGAGCTGCGATCGTAACGGAGGAGCCGCAGCGGCGCCGGATCGCTACCATCGGCGCAGCGATCGATGGCTGGCCATCGGTCCGTGGAGCCGACACAGGGGGTACTCGATGAGCGACGTTGGGATTGCGGCGTTCGCCAGGGCGACGCCGACGAAGCCTGCGCTCGTGGACGGGGACCGGGTCGTTACCTTTGACCAGCTCGACAGAAGGATCAACCAGCTCGCCAGGGCACTGCAAACCAGGGGCATCGAAAGCGGCGACCGCATCGCGTCGGCCCTACGCAACAGTGTCGAGTGGTTCGAGGTGGCAGGAGCTGCCGCGCGGGCGGGAATCACGGTGGTCCCGGTGTCGTGGCGCAACATGCACGACGAGGTGGCCTATCTGGTGGAGGACTCGGGCGCCAAGGCCGTTTTCGCCGAGGCCGACGCCAGCGAGGTGATGTCGGGGTTACCGGCCGTCTTTGTGGGCGAACAGTACGAGGCCATGGTCGGGGCTGAGGATGACGGGCCGTTCGAAGGGCCAGCCGAGCCCTCCCTCGCCGGCTTCCGCTTCTATACCTCGGGCACGACGGGCCAGCCCAAGGCCATCGAGCGCGATCTGCCCACTGGCGCCGCCGCGATCGCCCTCAGAAACGCCATGATGCCGCCGGTCCCCGATGTCGAGCTGGGGCCTGACGGGAAGCGCCCACTCGGTCGGGGGCAGACCGAAGGGCTCGAGGCCCGCGACGAGGTCCATCTCCTTGTCGGTCCCGCATACCACACGGCCCCGGGGGCGTTCGCCAGCCGCGCCGTGCAGCAGTTCGGACAGACCGTGGTGATTATGCGGCACTTCGATGCCGACGAGTGCCTGAGGCTCATCGAGGCCCACCGGGTCACATGGAGCCACATGGTGCCGATCAACTTCGTTCGTATCCTCGCGCTCCCTGAGGACCGGCGAGCGTCCTACGATCTCTCGTCGGTGCGGCGCATCCTCCACGCTGCGGCTCCGTGCCCGGTCGGGGTGAAACGGGCCATCATGGATGTGTTCCCGCCGGGTTCGGTCTACGAGTACTACGGGGCGACCGAAGGGCTGGCCACCCTGTGCCCAGCCGAGGAATGGCTCGCCAAGCCCGGCAGTGTGGGGCGGGCAGCTCCTGGGGTAGAGGTGCGTACCTACGACGACGACGGCCAGCAGTTGGGGCCGAGCGAGGTCGGCACGGTCTACTTCTCGAGCCCGACACGCTTCCGCTACGCCGGGGCGCCGGAGAAGACTGAGCAAGCCTGGCGCGGCGAGTTCTTCACGGCGGGCGACATGGGCTATCTCGACGAGGATGGGTACCTGTTCCTGACCGACCGCAAGATCGACATGATCATCTCAGGAGGGGCGAACGTCTATCCCGCGGAGGTCGAGAGCGTCCTGTTCACGCATCCGGCCGTCGCCGACGTCGCCGTGTTCGGCATTCCGGACAAAGAGTGGGGGGAGCGGGTACACGCGGTGGTCGAGGCGCGCGCCCCGGTCACCGAGGAGGAGATCATCGACTTCTGCCGAAGCCGGATTGCGCATTACAAGTGTCCCGGCTCTGTGGAGTTCGTCGCAGGCATGCCACGTGATCCGAACGGCAAGGTTCGCAAGCGCGTGCTCAGGGACAAGTACTGGACGGACTCCGAGCGAAAGATCTGATCGAGTTGGCGCCTCGTGCTCGTCAATGAGCTCGATCGCCTCGGCTACCTCCGAGCTCGAGAGGCGGGCATCACGGTCGCCGAGGACCAGGACGCCGGCGCCATCGGCGCCTGCCCGGACGGCAGCGACGAGCACGGTTCCGAAGCCCTGATCGCGCAGTGCACCAGTCGGACCGAACGCTCGGGTGAACACCGGTCCGGTGCTGTAGCTAGAGGCGACGTGCGAGACGAGTCGGGCCAGCTCCGCGACGTGCCGGTGGGGGAGGGAGCCGAAAACATCGGCGCGTTGCCCGTAGCCGGCGGCCAACCGCAACGTCTCGTCGCTCTCGAGCCACAGCCCGCACGTCTCGAGACCGGAGATGTCGACGGCGGCCGATACGGTGGCCCGGGCCAACGCGTCGACCGACGACGCGGCGGCCACCCGCGAGGCTCGTTGGCCCAACACCTTGAACGGTGACTCCTCAGAGGACGGCAATCCCGAGCGACTGAATGCTCCCTCGAGGATTCGCGCCGCCGATTCGACCGCCGCGATCTGGCGGTCTTTGATCCGGGTTGGGACGTCGACGTTCAAGATGCCGATTACTTGGCCGTCGACCCACAGGGGCATGGCCAACTCGGCCACGATGCCGGGGACCGCCTCGCGATATCGGACGTCGTAAGCCACGTCGTGCACTAGCACCCTCTGGGCTGTGGCGTGCGCGGCCCCGGTCAGGCCGAGTCCGGACTCGATCCCGTCGAGCACCTGCCACTGCCCCCTCCCCGACAAGAAACGCAGTGCGTTCCCTCGTTCGACGTAGACGCTGGGCAGTACGCCGAGGTTCTCGTAGAGATAGGTGGTGATCTCGTCGGCTGCTTCCCTCGGATCGGTCAGTAACTCCACTCTTGCCGCCAGAGAGTCGACGCCGTCGGGTTGGGGCGCCAGGACGGCAAGGGATGCCGAGCCGGTGGCGCGGCCAGCATGTTGGGCAGTCGCGTGGACTCGCCGCGGTTCGGGCCAGTGCGGTCCGGGTCGTCCGACAAGGAAGCCCTGTACGAGGTCGACACCGATCATGCGGAGCGCCGCCAGCTCGTCGTGGGTCTCGACGCCCTCGGCGAGGGACGTGGCGCCGCATTGTCGGGCATAGCCCACGATCCCCTTGAGGACCGCCAGCTGGTTACGGTCGCGGTGGACCCCGCGAACGAGGGCCCGGTCGACCTTGATGAAATGCGGCCGCAGTTGGAGCACATGGGACATGCTCGAGTACCCCGAGCCCACGTCGTCGATGGCTAGCATCGTCGTGTCGGTCGGCCAGTTCTGGAGCCGGAGGCGGAGCTCGTGATAGTTGGCGACCGGCTCGTGCTCGGTGATCTCGATCACGTGCGGTGGAAGCTGACGGACCAGCTCGTCGATGCGGGGATCCATGACGGTGCGCGCGCTCAGGTTGATGAACAGGCGCACGCCATCGGGTGGCGCGCCTCTGGTGCACGCCGCCTCTAAAAAGGCGAGCTCGACCTCGGTGTTGATGCCTTCCTCCTCGGCGAGGCGGAGCCACTGGTCCGGTGAGAGCTCGGTCGGAAAGGTGGTGCGGGCAAGGAGCTCGAATGCGACGACGTTGCCGTCGGCAAGGCACACGATCGGCTGTGCATGCATCGTGACCGCGCCGGGTTCGAGCAGCGCCTTGGCGCTCACCGGGCCGGCGAGCGCAGGGTTGTCGAGGACTCCGCTGTCGAGAACTCCGTCGTCGAGAAGTGGAGCGTCGAGAAGGCGCCCACGATCCATCGCTGACCGCCCGGACGGGCCGCGCTTCGGATCCTGTCGGATGGTCACGGCGACCTCGGTCCCTCTGGGTGGTGCTGGCCCGTTTTGCAACCTACGTGAAGGACGGTGAAAGAGAGGTGGCTGCCCGGTTGCAGGCTCGTTGAAGATGCGCTTCCTTATGCTGCAGGGATGGACCGATTTTCCCTCCATGGCCGCACGGCGCTGGTCACAGGAGCATCGCGAGGGATCGGTGCGGCGACGGCACGTGCGCTTGACAGCGCCGGCGCCCGCGTCTGCCTCGTCGCTCGCGGGCCGGCCAGTTTGTCATCTCTGGCTCAGGAGCTTGACCACGAACCGGTCATTGTGGCTCTAGACCTCGGCGAGGCTGCGGGCCCAGGCGCGGCGGCCCGTCAGGCCCTCGACATGCTGGGCCATGTCGATATTCTGGTGAACAATGCCGCCATCGCGGCGCGGCTAGCGACCGTCGACACCGACGCTGCGCTTATCGACACCATGCTGGCGGTCAACGTCCGGGCTCCGTTGCTCCTCGTCGCCGCGCTCGTCCCGTCGATGATCGATCAAGGCGGCGGTTCTATCATCAATCTGTCCTCTGTCTCGGGGCTGGTGGGCACGCCTCGGCGAGCGGCGTACGCCGCGTCGAAGGGGGCGCTCGACGCCGCGACCCGGTCCCTCGCGATCGAGCTCGGCCCAGCCGAATCCGGGTCAACGCGGTGGCTCCCGGGGTGGTCGACACCGACCTGTGGGCGGCCAACAAGCAGATCCCCGGTGTTGCTGAGGCGATCGAGCGTCAGACCCCACTCCACCGGTGGGCGACCCAGAGGACGTGGCGGACGTGATCGTGTTCCTCGCCTCGGACGCCGCCTGCTTCGTGACCGGCGAAACGATCTCCGCCGATGGGGGAATGGCGAGGACGCTCGACCTCTACGGAGGAGCCGTCTGACCACCCGGCGACTCAGGCGTAGCGCAGGGACCCAGGAGTCGTGAGCACCTCTCCCGTTTCGAGCCAGGTCTTCAAGCCCGACAAGATCATCGGCCACCCTCCGTAGAGCTCGGCATTTGCGTCGTCACGCAGCTCGTCATGAGTCACGGTCAGTCGGCACGAATCGTCACCGACCGGTTCGATCTCCCAGGTGACCCGTGAGGTTCCTTCGCTCTTCACGTCGTCGCTCCACAACGCCACCATGCTCTGGACAAGGCGCCGAGGCGGGTCGACCTCGAGATTCTCGCCTTCACCGAGGAGCTCGTTGGCCCGGGGATTGCCCATCTCGTAGCGCGATCCGACGGACCAGTCCGAGCTGATCGAGCTCCCGAACTGGTACTTGCCTCTCGTCTCGCCATCGATGATCGCCTGCCAGAGTCGCTCGGGCGAGGTGCGGATGTAGATCTCGAAGACCTTCTCCATCGGGTTCTCCAGTCTCTGCTTGAGGTCGCTCAGGGCGGCCGCCCAGGGCTCGGTGTACTTGCTCACCCACCGGTCGTGGACGAGCCGGATTGGGACGGGGTTTAAGAAGTGCAGCTTCTCGCGGCCGCGTCGCTTGGTGACGACCAGTCCGGCCTCCTCGAGCTGCTTGAGGTGCTTCATCACCCCGAAGCGCGTCATCGGGAAGCGTTCCTCCAACGCGCGCAAGGTCTGCCCATCGTTGCTGAACAGCTCGTCGAGCAAGGCCCGTCGAGTGGCGTCGGCAAGCGCTTTGAACACCGCGTCCACGACGCCAGAATACGTGACTATTAAGTCACATGTCAACGGGTCGCAGCTGCTGTCCGACCCGGCATACTGGGACAAGGCCGCGTTCACCGGCTGCGCACTGCACCCGATCCGCCCCACCGGGCGTCATGAAGGAGACGAGCGATATGCCCGACCCCGATCCGAACGCGTGGAATCGCCAGATCATCGAGGAGTTCCGGTCCAACGCCGGCAAGGTCGGAGGGAACTTCGAGGGCGCCCCGATGATCCTGGTCCACCACAAGGGGGCCAAGACCGGTACCGAGCGGGTCAACCCGCTCGTCTATCTACCGGTGGGAGACAACTTCGCGATCTTCGCGTCCAAAGCCGGGGCACCGACGAACCCCCAGTGGTTCGACAATCTGGTGGCGCAGCCGCGTACGACGGTCGAGGTGGGCAGTGACTCCATCGACGTGGCGGCTCGCGTGCTCGAGGGGCCCGAGCGCGAGGAGGTCTGGTCCAAGCAGAAGGCGGTCATGCCCGGATTCGCCGAGTACGAGGAGAAGAGCAAGGAATTTCGCCAGATCCCCGTGGTCCTGCTCGAACGGGTCGACTGACGCTCGCCTGACCCGTCTCCTTCCGCGCGGTAAGGATCGGCGCCACCGGGTGCCTTAGTCCCTCGCCCTTCACCAGTGGTGGACCCAGGGTCCCTGGCTTGGGCACCTCGGGCTCCTACGCTGCGCGCGGAGTCATGAGGCGAGCACCCAATGCGTGAGCATCCCACAGCGGTCCTTCTGGCGCAGCTCCAACCGATGACCAACGACGTCCTGACGGCGGCCCACGGGGTCGCAGAATTGTTGGCCGAGCACTCAGACGCCGACCTCGCAGTGTTCCCTGAGCTGTTCCTCAACGGCAACTCGTTGCGCTTTGCCCAGGAAAGTGCCGTCTCCGCCAGCTCCCGGGCGGTGCAACGCATTCGTGAGGCAGCTCGCCGGACACACACTGCCGTGGTCGTCGGCATGGCCGAGCGTTCCTTCGGGTTTCCTTGCGACGCTGCGCTGTGCGTCGACGAGGAGGGGGAGGTCGCGGGCATCTACCGAAAGGTCCATCTCGCCCCCGAAGAGCATCGGTATCTCGCACCTGGATCGTCGTTCATCGTGGTGACACTGGCCGGGCTCCGTGTGGCGCCGCTCATGGCGGCGGACCTCTCGTTCCCCGAAGTGACGCGCGGCCTCGCCCGAGCCGGCACCGACCTGCTCGTGACGCTTGCTGCCACCGGGGACCACGACGCCGAGGAGCGGGCCGTGTTCGTTCGGGCCCGCGCCATCGAGAACCGAACTCCCCACGTGTACGTGAACCGGGTGGGGGACGAGTCGGGCTGTCGCTACAGCGGAGAGTCGACGGTCATCGACGCGACCGGAGAACGGCTCACGGTCCTGGCACCTATGCGTCGCGAGATCCGCCTCGTCGAGGTGGTCATCGGCGAGACCGTGGAGCCCGATTACCCGCGCGAGGCGCTCGATGACGTGCCGGTGCTGCGGCTGGCCGATCACCCCAGCAGCGCCGCGATGGCAACGTACTCAGAGCCGGCCAAACGCTGAGCGCTCAGCAGTCGGGGTCGACCCAACCGTGGGGGGACGAACCTTCAGCCGAGGGCACAGGGCGAGCCGGACGCCGTCCCCGTTCGCGACCAGCCAGGTAGCTCGCTGGTCGGTTGGAAATCGCCGGTGACGGGGTCCTGGTCATAGCCGATCGGCGCTGGAGCGCCGCGCGCCAACTCGGCGACCGCGGACAAGAGAGCGTCGACGTCGTCGCTGGTCGTGCCGAGGCCGCAGCTCGCACGCACGGCGCCGGGGATGTCACGCCGGTCGTGCCCGATCACCCGCGCCCGGGCCGCCGCCTGCTCCTTGGCACTGACGCCGAGCAATCGCAAGAGGTAGGGGTGCGCGCAGAAGCAGCCGTGCCGGACGCCGATGCCCCACTCGGCGCTCAGCCGTGCCGCGACGAGCGCGTGGTGCATTCCCTCGATGGTGAACGTCGCCACGGCGAGGGTCTCGGTGTCGAGCGGTGGCCCGAGCACGCGGACCCCCTCGATGGCGGCGAGGCCACTGCGGAGTCGACCGGCGAGGCTCCTCTCATGTTTTTCGATGGCCGGCCAACCGATGCGACCCATCTCGCGCAGCGCTGCCGCCATGGCGATTGCACCGATCACGTTGGGCGACCCTGCCTCCTCGCGCTCGGGTGGGTCGGACCACAGGACCTCGTTCAAGTCGACCAGGTCCACCGCTCCGCCCCCAGCCAGGAACGGATCGCCGGTGGCGAACGTCGAGCGTGGGCCGATCAGGGCACCGGCGCCAAACGGGGCGTAGAGCTTGTGACCGCTGAACGCGACGTAGTCGGGTCCGAGGGGGAGGGGTCGGTGTGGCGCCAGCTGCGCGCCGTCGAGCACGACGGGCACACGACGTGCACGCGCGGCGTCGCAGATCTCCTTGATCGGGGGCATCCACCCGGTCACATTGGACGCGCCGGTCACCGTGAGGACCGCGGGCCGAGGGCCGCGGTCGAGCGCCTCGATTACGTCCTCGACGCCGAAGGTGCCATCGGCGGCGCAGTCGATCCAACGGACCTGTGCGACGCGTGTCCACGGCAGCAGGTTCGCGTGGTGCTCCACGACCGAGGTGACCACGACATCGGTTGGCGCAAGGCGCAGACGGTACGCCAAGTGGTTCAGCGCTTCGGTGGTGTTCCGGCAGATGATGGCGATGTCGTCAGAGGGCCTCCCCGCATTCGGAACGTTCCCGGCGCGGCCGGTGAACGCCAGGATGGCGTGTCGGGCCTCTTCGTAGGCCGCGGTACAGTAGCGAGACTTGAAGCCGGCCCCCCGGTGCACGCTCGAGTACATGGGGAGGAGGTCGGTCACTGCGTCGGCCACGACCCGCAGGGCCGGCGTGGACGCGGCGCAGTCCAAGTCGCGGTGGGCACGCTCGATCCCGTCGGCGCAGCGGACGGTCGTCGGGTTACCGACCAGGTCAGCCAACGGCCGCTCCGGCCCGGAGTGGCCCGCGGTCGGGGTGCGCGCGCCTGGCGGTGCCATCGGGCCAATATACGGGTCGCCCGATGCGCGGCCCGCCTATGGGGGACCTGAGCCGAGTGGGCCCTTGGGGGGCCACTGTTCGCGTGGCCTGCGCACCGGGCAGGTACGCTCGCCCGGTGGACGACGCCCTGACTAACCCCGCGGGCAATGGCACTCTTGACTACGAGAGGCTCCTCGCTGGGGCCGAACGGCTTCTCGACGATGTCGATGTGGCTCTCCGCCGGCTGGCCGCGGGGAGCTACTCGACGTGCGAGGTCTGCGAGTCAGAGATCGACGAGGACCGGCTGGCGTCGTTCCCAACCGACAGGACCTGCGCGCCGCACTCCTGAGCCGAGCCCATTTGTCAGCTCATTGGCGAGGAGGTCGGCGCCACCCACCGCGCACCTCGGTCCCCCTCTCGTGATGATGACCTCGATGACGCGCCGGTGAGCCGTCCAACCGAGGAGGGTTGCTTGTCGGGCGCTTTGGGCCTTCAATTGTCGGAGACCGCCCGTATGGGCGCCCATACGGGGAGGTAATACGAGCACATGACAACAACAGGAGTACAGCAGCGGCTCATCTCGGCCGACTCGCACCTGACGATCACCGACGAAGCCTTCTATCGCCACCTGCCGGAGAAGTTCCGTCCTGCGGTCGAGGAGGCAGTAGCCGCCCAGCGTGCCGCCATGGCTGCGATGAACATGCCGAACAACCGGGAGGGTCGCAACTGGCCGGCGCAGGGCCGCCCAGGTGACGCCGACATCACCGCCCGCATGGAGGACCAGGACACCGACGGCGTGTCGACGGAGGTCCTTTACGTGCAAGGGACCTTCGGCTTCGACGGCGGCGTCTTCTACCGCTTGCAGGACCCTGCCGCCCGCGTCGCCGCCTTCCAGGCCTACAACAACGCCATGTCGGAGTGGATCCAGGCGGCTCCCGACCGCTTCCTGCCGGTGGGCATCATCCCCATCGCCGAGGTCTCCGAGTCGGTCGACGAGCTGCACCGGATGATCGACCTTGGGTTCAAGGCGGTCCAGGTTTCGGGCTACCCGGACGTCTACGAGTACCCGACCTTCGCCGACGCCCGCTACGAGCCGCTTGTGGGCTGCGCTCAGCGAGGCTGGTCTGCCGCTCAGCCTGCACACGACGGCGACCAAGGGTCTCAGCTTCGTCCGCGCCGCCGACCCGACCCCGGCCAAGGGGATCTTCCAGTCCCTGCCGCCGATGTTCATGGCCGAGATCCTCGGCACCTTCATCGCCGGCGGCGTGCTGAAGAAGTTCCCGGGCTTGCACATCGTGCTCGTCGAGGCGGGCATCGGCTGGATTCCCTACTACCTCGAGCGCCTCGACACCATGCACCGCCGCCACAACTGGGCGAAGCGGGGGATGATGGAAGAGCTTCCCAGCACGTTCTGGTACTCCCAGTGCCACGCCACCTTCGAGGACGACATGGTCGGCATGGAGATCCTCGACCGCATCGGTGTGAACAACGTCATGTGGGCCAGCGACTATCCGCACCCGGACTCCACCTGGCCGGAGTCGCAGGAAGACGGTCGTCAAGCACTTCCAGCACCTGCCCGACGAGGACAAGCAGAAGATCTGCTGGAAGAACGCCGCCGAGCTGTACAAGCTGACCTGACAAGCACAATCCGAAAGAGGGAGGGGCAGGCTTCGCGCCTGCCCCTCCCTCTTTTCGTTTCCAGTGATGACGCAGTACGGTCGCGTCCAACTCGGGAGAGCCTCCCAGCGCCCGATGTTTCGTAGTCTCAGCTGACTTTGTTCGACCGGAGGGGATCGCGATGGACGCGTTAGAGGGAATCGAGAATTCTGGATTTGACGTGGGGAGTGGCCGGCCCGGCCGGAATCCTGTTGCTCGCCGAGCACGGTGCCGACGTGATCAAGGTGGAGCCCCCGGGGGGCGATCCCTATCGCTCGTATCCGGGCTACCGGGTGTGGAACCGCAGCCGCCGGTCCGTCACGCTCGACCTGAAGAGCCCCGAAGGCAAGGAGCGCTTCCTCGAGCTGGTGGCCACCGCCGACGTGGTTGCCGAGAGCTTCCGGCCCGGCGCCATGGCGGCGCTCGGCCTCGACTACGAGTCGCTGGCCGAGCGGTTTCCCCAGCTCGTGTACGTCTCGATACCGGCCTTTCCCTCAGACAGCCGCCTGGCGTCGCGCCCCGGCTGGGACGCCCTGGTGCAGGCTCGCTCGGGCCTGCAGTGGGAGCAGCCCGGCTGGCGCCCCGGACCCATCTTCTTGCACAGTCCGTTGCCCAGCATCGGCGCGCTGTACCTCGTGCCGACGGGCATCCTGGCTGCCCTGCACGCCCGGTCGCTGACCGGCCGGGGACAGCGAGTCGAGACATCCCTGTACCAGGGCGTTCTCGCATTCACCGGCATGCTGTGGGCGTACGCCGAGCACAACCAGGCAACGGTGCAGGCCGTTATGACCAAGACATATCCGCCCGGGGTGCACCAGGCAGAGGTCATGGAATCTGCAGATGGGTGGATCCAGGTTCTTCCCGGATCGACCCAGAAGAAGGGGGCCAGCGATCCACGACATCTTCGATATACCGCTCGACACCCCGCCCACGGAGGTCTACAGCGCGATCGAGAAGGTGATCGGCCAGCGCCAGCGCCAGGAGATCGTCGACCGGATGCACGAGGACCTCTATCAGGTGGCGGAGATCCTGCCCACCCGCGACGTACTTCGGCACCCCCAGATCGTCGCCAACGAGATGGCGGTCACCGTGGACGACCCTGAGGTGGGGCCCACGATCCAGGCGGGCATGCCCTTTCGACTCACCTTGAGCCCGCCCCGCAGCCCCCGGCCGCGGCCGGCGCCGGGCCAGCACAACGAGGAGGTCTTTGCCGAATCCCGGCCGGCTCCGGCGGCGGCCGAGATCGCCTCGGGCCCCTCGCCCCGCTACCCGCTCGAGGGTATTCGGGTCCTGGACTTCGGCCGCATGCTGGCCGGTCCGTACGGGCCGATGGTCCTGGCCGGTCTGGGAGCCGACGTGATCCACGTCGAGAGCGCCGAGGACACGCCAACGGGGGCCATGATGCGGACCAGCGCGGTGCTGCTTGGCTGCGAGCAGGGCAAGCGGTCCATCAAGGTGGACTTGAAGTCGCCCGAGGGCTATGAGGTGGTGCGCCGTCTGGTCGAGCGATCCGACGTGGTGCACCACAACATGACCAAAGGAGTGGCCGCGCGCCTCGGCATCGACCACGAGTCGCTGCAGCAGATCAAGCCCGACATCATCTCCTGCAACACCTACATGTACGGCCCCGAGGGACCGCTTTCCCACCTCGGCGGCAACGATTCGCTGTCTCAGGCCCTGTCGGGTCTCGAGTACGAGCAGGGTCCCGCAGAGGAAGGCAATCGCCCCCTCTATTACCGGACCGGACACACCGACACGACCAATGCGTTGGCGTCGGTCGTCGGCGTGTTGACGGCGTTGGCGCAGCGAGATCGTACGGGCGAGGGGCAGGCGGTGTGGACCTCGCTCATCAACGCGGCGACGTACGTCTGTTCAGACGTGTATTTGACCGAGGATGGTGCGGCCAACCCGCCGAAGCTGGACAAGGCGCAGACCGGTCTCGGGCCGCTCTACCGGCTGTACGAGACCCAGGACGGTTGGCTCCAGGTGGCAGGCGTGAAGGAGGAGCACTGGGCCTCGCTCTGCTCGGCCATCGGGCGCAACGACCTCGCTGCCGACGAGCGATTCAGCACCCCAGAGGGTCGTACTGCCAATCGAGGAGAGCTGGAGGGCCTTCTCGAAGGGGTGCTCGCCACGCGCACGGCGATTCAGTGGCGCCGGGCGTTCGACGCAGCGGGAGTCCCGTCGGAGATCGCGTTCAACACGGTCGACGGCGAGGGCGCGCTCTTCGACGAGGAGAGCTTCCGGCTGGGCCTCGTTGCCGAGATGGACCATCCCGAGCTCGGCCGTTTGCGCCAGTTCGGGAACCTGATCCGATTCTCGGAGACCCCGAGCGTGGTGCAGCGCCCGGCACCGATCCCCGGGCAGCACACACTCGAGATCATGAGCTGGCTGGGCTTCGATCAAGAGGCCATCGACAAGCTTCTTGCCGGCGGGGTGATCGTCGCCCGCTGACCGGCTTCAGGTCCCCCGAACGCTCAGGACCTTCCCGAATCGTAAGTCTCGGTGAAGAGGTCACCCTGCGCCGCCCCGGATCCCGATTTCCCGCCGCCCGGGCCTCGGAGGACGAAAGCGATGACCACCGCCAGGGCAGCGCCCGCAATTGGACCAGCCACATACACCCAGTACCCGGTGAAGGTCCTTCCGACGAGGTCAGGCCCGAAGGTCCGGGCCGGGTTCATCGAGGCGCCCGAGATGGGGCTGCCCCACAGACCAGCAAGGGCGATGTAGCCGCCGACGCCGAAGGCACCGATGATGCCGACGTTCTGGGCTCCTGAAGCCGTGCCCAGGATCACGCTGACGAGGCCCATGGTCAAGAGCAGCTCCATCCAGAACGCGGCGACGTTCGAGTAGCCGTGCGCGGGATAGTTGGACCCGTATTTGGCCGAAACGTTGATGACCGAACGCAGGACCAGCGCCGCCAGGGTCGCCCCACCCAGCTGGGCGACGACATAGCCGGGGACGCGTCCCCACGGGAAGTCACGGCGCAGCGCGAAGGCGATGCTGACGGCGGGGTTGAGGTGGGCGCCAGAGATCTTGCCCATGAACAAGATGATGGCCATGACCATCAGCGCCGGGGCCACCACCGCGGCGCTTCGGCTGATCACCCCCGGAAAGGCTTGCCCCATCATGCCTCCGCCGGCGGCCACGAGCACCAGGAAGAACGTGCCGAGAACCTCCGAGAAGAGCCGCCGCCACTCCTGGCGAGGATCGTTGAAGTCTTCGATCCGCTGGATCACCCCTTGCTCGTAGCGGGCCAGCGGTCCGAGTGGGCTCGGGGTGGGGACTTCTTGTCGCGCGCTCACAGGACCGTCCTTTCGGGGTGCTTTCCCGATCGCACGATGGCATCGTTGACCAGTGGGAGGATCACCCGAGGGAGATGATCCAGTGCCGAAATAGCCCGGCGAAGCGGCTCGTCGGGCCTTGGCGACGTCACCGGTAGGACGGCCGACGCACAACAGGGTTGCCTGGCCACCTCGGGGCTCACCTCCGATTCGGTCGCAGGTCGCGGCAGTGCGCCGGCGTGTGCTACTCGAGGGTGACCCGGAGAATCCCCAAGGTGCGGGCTCGGGCCACGGCCGAAGCCCGGTTGTGCACGCCGAGCTTGCGATAGATGCTCGCCATATGGGTCTTGGCGGTGTTCTGCCCAACGCAAAGGCTCTCTGAGATGTCGCCGATCGAGTGATGCGTGGGGAGGAGTCGGAGAATCCGCAGCTCGGCCTGGGTGAGCTTCACGTGTCCGACGAGGTCGTAGGCGAATGGCGTCGGTGACTCGACAGCCCCGGGCTTCTCGTTCAGGAGAACCAAGCTACGTTCCACGCCTTCCTCGTTGAGGTAGATGCTGGACGTGAGCTCCACCTCGACAATGGCGCCATCGCGCCGACGTATTCGCAGGTTGGCCTGGACGTACCCGTTCAACCTCCGTTCGGCCAGGGCCACTGCCCAACGCATGTCGTCGGGGTCCTGGATGGCAGGACGCCCGAGGGCGCAGAGTTCGCCCTCACTGATTCCGAAGAGTCGACAGGCTGCGGGATTGGCCGCAAGGACCCGGCCATCGGGAGCGCCAATGATGGCGGCCGGCGTCAGGTGGTAGAAAAGCGCGCGGTAGTCGGCATCCCGTAGCCACAGTCTCGGCCCGTCATCCCCACCTGGTACAGGCTGGTCTGTGCGTACATCGGTCATGGTCCACCCCACGCGTCTGGCGAGCCCAGCGCAGTGGGCGTCGCAATAACGCCTACTTTCCCAAACGCTACCGATGCAGTCTCGGGGCTCGCTTCACCCTCTTAGGGTGATTGGAAACCCCGATTGCGAAGCGTTCCTCGTTCCGAGCGCTGCCTGCCAACCGGTCCGCCGAACGCGGGGTGGGCGGACGGCATCGCTGCGATCCTCCCAGCGCGTGTCGGGACGACCAAAAAGGCATTACGCCTTTTTGGTCTCCCAGAAGATCCGGTCGATCTCGGCGATCTGGTCGAGGAGCTCTTGACCAACCGCGACGTCGTTGGTCTTCTTCGCTTCGCCAGCTTTCTTGGTGGCGTTCCAGAACACGCTGTGAAGCTCGGGGAACTTCTGAAGGTGCTCGGGCTTGAAGTAGTCGGTCCACAGCACCCACAGGTGGTGCTTGACGAGGTCGGCCCGCTCCTCCTTGATCGCGATGGCCCGGGTGCGGAAGGCCTCGTCGTCACTGGCGTTGTACTTCTCTTGGATCGCCTTCACCGATTCGGCCTCGATACGGGCTTGTGCCGGGTCGTAGATCCCGCAGGGCAAGTCACAGTGGGCGTAGGCCGCTCGCGGCGCCGAGAGGCGGTCCAGGGCGCTGGCAGCTCGGTCGATGATGCGCATTGGTCGGGCTCCTTTCCGGTCCGCCGCGGGCCGGGATCCGTTCGTACACAGTGGACGTCGTGCACGCTGGCCCCACACTACCCAGGTCCTCATCTGCGCAAAACCCGAGGTCGCTCTGGGCACGAGCCTGTCGGCGCGGACCCCGGGCGCTTGTCGGTCTCGTCCTCGCGTCGATCACCGCTGGCGCGGTCGTGGTGCGACGCGTCGAGGTGCACGGCGAGAGCATGGCGCCGACCCTCTTGCCGGGCGACCGGCTGCTCGTCCTACGTGTGCCGCCCTTCTGGCCCCTGCGGCCCGCGACGCTGGTCGCCGTGCCAGACCCCCGCGGGCCTCCTGATGCGCGCATCCTGGTCAAGCGCGTGGTCGGGCTGGATCGCGACACGGTGGCGGTCCAAGGCGACAACGCCGACCAGAGCACCGACAGCCGGGTCTTCGGCTCGGTGCCCCGGCGCTCAGTGATCGGGCTGGTGGTGTACCGCTACGCCCCTCCGGGCCGAAGCGGACCGATCCGCCCCCCTGCTGCTCGATGAAGGCGACCGGTTGAGCTCGAGGTACGGAGCTGGGAGGGTACGGATCCCAATGGGCCTTGAGACAAGGCCACGGGGAGCGCCGGAGTTACGCTCACGTCGGTGCAGAGCGACGGAGGCGATCGGTGGAGCGACCTCGGCGGCTTCATACGCGAGCAGCGCAACACGGCCCGCCTCTCGTTGCGCCGGCTGTCGGAGCTCGCCGGCATCTCCAATCCTTATCTGAGTCAAATCGAGCGGGGCCTCCGGCGTCCCTCGGCGGACATCCTCCAACAGATCGCCAAGGCACTTCGGATCTCGGCCGAAACGCTCTATGTGCACGCTGGCATCCTCGATGCTCCGACCGACACCCCCGACCTGGCCCGTTCCATCCTGGCGGACCCCCACCTGAACGAAGAGCAGAAGCAGGCGCTCATCCGCATCTACTTGGCCTTTCGTCACGAACGACCGAGCGAGGACCCCGAGTCGCGCGCCACGTCGTGAGCCGATCGCCGGGCTACGTGGTCGCCCGAGATCGCCGCGAAACCGCGGCGCCTGCACGGTCGCACGACCGGCGATCGGGACCTCGCCAGTAGGCTCGCCCACGCATGCGACGCCTGGCCGTCCTCTCGCTCCACACTTCGCCGCTGGCGCAGCCTGGCACCGGGGACGGGGGAGGGATGAACGTCTACGTGCGCGAACTTTGCGCAGCGCTGGCCCGTTCGGGTGTCGAGTGCGACGTGTTCACCAGGGCATGGGCGTCCGATCTGGCCCCGGTCGTGGACGTCGAACCGGGTCTGCGGGTCCACCATGTCATCGCCGGGCCCGCCCGCTACGTGCCCAAAGAGGCGTTGCCCGCGCTGATAGACGAGTTCACCGACGGGGTGCTGGCCCGTATGACCTCGGCGCGGGGTAGGGAGCCCGAGGACGGGTTCGGGCGGTTCGAGGCGGTGCATGCCAACTACTGGCTGTCGGGCCTTTCGGGACACGTGATCAAGCACGAGCTCGACCTTCCGCTCGTGTGCACGTTCCACACGCTCGACCGGGTGAAGGCGGTCGCTGGGCCCGAGGAGCTGCAGGCCGACGTGCCGCACCGACGTTCCGAAGCCGAGGCCACGATCATCGGCTGCTCAGACGCCGTGCTCGCGTCCTGTGACGTGGAGGCCGAACAGCTCACCGACCTCTACGGAGCCGATCCGCGTCGTATCGCCGTGGTTCCTCCTGGGCTGGACCACGCGATCTTCGGTCCGGGCTACCGCCCGCAGGCTCGGCGTGCGCTCGGATTGCCGACCGACGGAGCGCTGCTGCTCTTTGTTGGGCGGATCCAGCCGCTCAAGGGAGCCGACGTGGCGGTGCGCACCCTCCACGAGCTGCACCAAGACGGGCAGTCGTACCGCCTCGCCGTGGTGGGCGGACCGAGCGGGCCCCGAGGCGAGGAGGCCTACGAGGAATTGCGCACCTTGGCGAAGGAGCTCGGAGTCGACGACATGGTGTCGATGGTCGCGCCCCAACCCCACGAGCTGCTCTCGACGTTCTACCGGGCCGCCGATGTGTGCGTGGTGCCGAGTCGCTCAGAGTCGTTCGGTCTGGTCGCGCTCGAGGCCGCCGCTTGCGGCACCCCGGTGATCGCCTCTGCGGTGGGCGGCCTGACGACGCTCGTCGAGGATGGTCGCACGGGGTACCTGGTGGACGAACCCTCACCGGTGGCCTTCGCCGAGCGGACTCGGCGCGTCGTGTCCGACCCGACCCTCGCCCAGCGGCTTTCGACGGCGGCCGTGGCCCGGGCCAGGGCCTACACGTGGCGGGGCGCGGCTGTGAGCCTCCGCGAGATCTACCAGGACCTGGTCAGCGGTCGACTGGTCGAGTGTTGAACCGCTTCCTGGCGGTGCTCGGGCCCGAGGGCTGAGCGGTGCCGCTGGTCGGTCCGCCCGAAGAGCGCGAGACGCAGGCCGCCGCTCAGGTGGTCGACGAGTGGATCGAGGGTGCGCGCGAGGTGGGGGGTCTGCTCGTCGCCGCCGAGCGCGAGGATGTCACGGATCGGACGGCCGAACGTCGCTGGTATCTGCGCTTCGCTGGCGAGGAGAAGGAGTTCATCACCGTGTGGTTGACGCTGCGTCAACGCACACTCCACCACGAGGCACAATTCATGCCTGCGCCTGAGGAGAACGCCGCCGAGGTCTACGCCTACCTCTTGCGCCGCAACGCCGACTTGCTTGGGATGAGCTTCAGCCTGGGCGCCGAGGACGCGGTCTACCTCAATGGGCGGATCCCTGCGGGCTCCGTCACCGACCTGGAGCTGGATCGCATCGCCGGGGCGTCGGTGCACTACGTCGACGAGTTCTTTCCCACCGCCATGACGCTGGGCCATCCGTCGCTCTACCGGCGCCGCCGGTCCCGGGGTCGTCGTCCGCCCACCCGCGACTAGCCTCCCGGGCCATGTCGGTCGATCTGCTGGTGGTTGGGGGCGGAAAGATGGGTTCCGCCTTGGTGTCCGGCTTGGTGGCGGCGGGCTGGCGTCCCGACGCGATCGGGGTTGTCGAGCCCGACGGCGCGCGACGTGAGGCACTGTCGGCAGAGCATGAGGGCCTCGAGGTCGAGCCGGCTCTCGGAGCGATCATGGTTGCTCGCGAGGGGGGTGCCGTGCTGGCGGTCAAGCCCGACGTCGCCGAAGCTGTCTGCCGAGCGCTCGGCGCCGCGGGGCCGACCCGGATCCTTTCGATCGTCGCCGGCATGTCCGCCGAGCGACTTGAAGCGGTCCTGCCCGCAGGCTCGGTGGTCGTGCGGGCCATGCCCAACACCCCCGCCCTCGTTGGCGCCGGGATCACCGCCATCGCGGGGGGGAGCCACGTGCGGAGCGACGACCTGGCTTGGGCCGAGGGGGTCCTTTCCGCGGTCGGACGGGTGGTCCGGGTTCCCCAGCGCCAGCTCGATGCCGTCACCGGGCTGTCGGGGTCAGGCCCGGCCTACGTGTTCTTGGTGGCCGAGGCGCTCATCGAGGCGGGAGTGCTGGTCGGCCTCCCGCGGGAGCTCAGCCGAACGCTCGCCGTCGAGACCCTCCTCGGCTCGGCCAAGCTGCTGTCGGCCACGGGGGACGATCCGGAGTCGCTCCGGGCCGCGGTGACCTCGCCAGGGGGCACGACGGCCGCCGGCTTGCGCGTGCTCGAGTCGCGAGCCGTTCGCTCGGCGATCCTGGAGGCTGTGGTGGCCGCCGTGGAGCGGGCTCGTACACTCGCGCTTTGATCTCGTCGAGCCCTGACCCGGCGGCCGGCACGTGGCCGTCGCAGCCCCCTTTCTCGCGCGCCGACAACGGCGTACAGTCCTACCCTGCGGAAGGGGAGTCACGAGCGATGACCCAGCAGTTCGACACGGCACAGACGCGTTTTTTGACCGTCGGAGAGGTGGCTCGCATGCTGCGGGTCTCCACGATGACGGTGTACCGCCTCATCAACGCTGGTCGTCTGCCGGCGGTTCGCATCGGGCGGTCGTTCCGGCTCCGCGAGGTGGACATCGATCGCTACGTGGCCGAGCAGCTGACCCGAGCGGGTTGAGCGCGCCGATCGATTCGAGGGCGCCGTTCGTCGAGGCCGCCCCGTTTCCCGACACCGTCTTCTTCCTCTCCGATTACGGGTTGCACGACGAGTTCGTAGGTGTGGTCCACGCGGTCATCCGCCGGCTGGCCCCACAGGTGACCGTCGTCGACCTGGCACATCAACTACGCCCCTTCGACGTGCGGAGCGGGGCCCTCCTGCTGGCCCGTGCACTCCCGCACCTCGGGCCAGGGGTGGTGCTGGCCGTGGTCGACCCCGGCGTCGGTGGAGCTCGACGAGGCGTAGTGCTCGGCACACGAAGCACCGGGTTGGCGCAGTGGTTCGTTGGCCCCGACAACGGGTTGCTCCTCGCGGCGGCTGAGCGATCGGGCCCGATCTCGGCGGCCATCGATCTCTTCGCGCCGGCCGCGGGGGAGCCCTGGCGACCAGTCAGCTTCGATGGCCGAGACCTTTTTGCGCCGGCCGCCGCCGCGCTGTGCTCAGGCGTGCCCGCCGATCGCCTGGGACAGCGCGTCGACCCGGCATCGCTGGTTCGCCTGCCTGCTGCGGTGGACGAGCGCGGCGTGCTTCCTGATGGTCGTCGATGCCTGCGAGCAGAGATCGTGTGGGTGGACCGGTTCGGGAACGTGAAGCTGTCCGCCACCGTCGATCCCGAGCTGGCGAACCTGCTGGCACTCGAGGTGCCGATCGAGACGACGGTCGGCCCAACGCACCGGGGGCCGTTCGTGCTGAGGGTGGTGCACACCTTCGGTGATCTCTCCGACGAGGGCCTGGGCGTCATGGCCGACGCCGATGGGCACCTCGCCGTGGTGGCCCGAGAACGCTCGGCCGCCATGGCGCTCGACGTGGGCGTGGGGGACCTGCTCGAGCTCATCTGGTGACGCAGTGGCTACGCTCGCGGTCCATGCCGGATCCGAGTGGCGAGCCCGGTCTCCGGCGGATACCCGAGGCCACCGTGGTCCGGCTCCCCATCTACCAACGTCTGCTGTCCGAGCTGTGCCGCAACGGCCGGGCCACGGTCTCCTCCGAGCAGCTGGGCACCCTCGCGAGGGTGAACGCGGCCAAGGTCCGAAAGGACCTCTCGTTGCTCGGATCCTTTGGGACCCGGGGTACGGGATACGACACCGCGTTTCTTCTTGCACAGATCGATCGGGCGCTCGGCGTGGATCGGGACTGGCCGTTGGCGGTCGTGGGCATCGGCAACCTCGGGCGGGCGCTCGTGAACTCAGCCGGATTCTCGTCCCACGGGTTTCGGGTGGCGGCACTCTTCGACTCCGACCCGGCGGTGATCGGCACCCGAATCGGTACGTTGGAGGTGCAGGGAATCGACGCGCTCAGCACGCTGAGTGGCCCGCTGGTTCCGGTGATCGGCGTGGTGGCGACGCCCGCCCAGGTAGCCCAGGATGTCACGAACGCCTTGGTGGACATCGGTGTGTCGTCCATCTTGAACTTTGCCCCGAAGGTGCTCTCCGTCCCGCCCCACGTGCTGTTGCGCTACGTGGATTTGTCGATCGAGCTCCAAGTGATGAGCTTCTACGAGCAACGACGCGCCGCGGCCGGGCCCCAGGCGATGCCGGTGTTCCCGTCGGGCGGCCTGAGCACCGGGGGTTCGGGTGGATGGGAATCGGGAGGTCCTGCCCTGCCCGAATGATCCGCTTTGAGCCGGGCCGGTAGAATGGCTGGGTGGATCGGACGGGTAACCGTCCAGCTTGAACCAATCGTCGTTCTCCGTCCGCCCCCGGGTGGGCGAGGAAGGGTCTGACCGAGGAGGCGCCCGCCCTTGTCCGTTGTCGTCGTGGGGCTGGAGCATCGCCAGGCGCCGCTGAGCCTCCTCGAGCGGGTCGTCGTCGGAGAGGACGACCACGTCAAGGTGCTGGGGAACCTCCGGGAGTGCGCCAACCTCCAAGAGGCGGTCCTGCTCTCGACGTGCTTGCGGACCGAGGTCTACGCGGTGGTAGACCGGTTCCACGACGCCGTTGCGGAGGTGGAGCAGCTCCTCGCCAACCTGGCCGGAACCGACGTGCCGTCGCTGCGTCCGTCGCTCGGGGTCCGTTTCGACGAGGACGTGCCCGCCCATCTGCTCGCCGTCGCATCGGGCCTGGAATCGGCCGTTGTCGGTGAGAGCGAGGTGCTCGGCCAGGTGCGTCGGGCCTGGGAGCGGGCGCAGGCTGAGCGGGTGAGCGGGCCAGTGCTGGCCCGGCTGTTCCGTCACGCGGTCCACACCGGCCGCCGCGTCCGTTCCGAGACGGGGATCGCTCGGGGGACGACGTCGTTTGCCCACGCGGCGGTCGAGTTGGTGGAGCAACGACTGCCCGAGGGATTGGCGGGCACCAAGGTTCTCGTGCTGGGCGCCGGCCACATGGGCTCGGGGCTCCTGGGCGCGCTGACCAAAAGATCGCCTGACGCGGTGCCGGCCGAGGTGGTGCTGGCGAACCGGAGCCTGGCCCGAGCGCAAGAGGCCATCTCGGGCCTGCGGAGTACCGTGATGGTCCGCCCGGCGCCGCTGGCTGAGCTTGCCGAGCTCCTCGAGTGGTGTGACGTGGTGATCAGCGCCGTGCAGGCGGCGACGCCCGTCCTGGGCGCCGCGCAGTTGGTGTCGGCCCGGGCCCGAGACCCTCGGCCCCTTTTGCTCGTGGATCTCGGCGTGCCACGCAATATCGAGCCCGAGCTGGCAACGCTTCCCCAGGTGACGCTCGTGGACATGGAGGATCTCCGCTCTTCGGTCGACCTCGTGCTCCAAGAGCGGCTGGCCGAGACCGAAGAGGCTCGGGCCATCGTGGTTGAGGAAGTCGAGCGCTACCGGGAGGACAACCGGGCGCGGGGTGCCGCTCCGGTGGTGGCCGCGCTGCGATCACGTCTCGAAGAGGTTCGGGTTGCCGAGCTCGACCGACGCCGACGGGGCACCGGCGAGCTCTCGGATGCCGAGTGGGAGCGGGTGGATTCCTTGTCCCGCACGGTCCTGGCCAAGGTCCTCCACGAGCCGACCATCTTGTTGAAGGAGACGGCCGGCACCGCCCGGGGAGAGCGCCTGGTCGAGGCGCTTCGCATTCTCTTCGACCTCTAGACCGTGTCGCCTCAACCCCCACGTTGGCCCGCGGGTCGCCATCTGCGACTGGCTACCCGGGGTTCGCCGCTGGCCCGTCGGCAGGCGGAGCTGGTGGCGACGGCGCTCGAAGCCCATCATCGAGGTCTGGTCGTCGAGCCCGTCATCGTGAGCACGAGAGGCGACCGTCTGGCCGAGATGCCCTTGGACCGACTCGGCGGGCAGGGCGCGTTCGTGAAGGAGGTACAGCTCGCGGTCCTCGAGGGACGCGCTGACGCCGCGGTGCATTCGGCCAAGGACCTCCCGTCACAGGCTCCGCCTGACTTGGTGATCGGCGCGGTTCCCGAGCGGGCCGATCCCCGCGACGCGCTGGTCGGGGGAGCCGTGGACGAGCTGCCGCCGGGTGGAATCGTGGCGACCGGATCGGTCCGGCGCCGAGCGCAGCTCGCCAACTGGCGGCCCGATCTCACGTTCGTCGAGCTTCGCGGCAACATGGCGACCCGCTTGGCCCGGGCGGCAGACGGTTCGGTGCACGCCGTCGTGGTGGCCCTCGCCGCGCTCGAGCGATTGCAATGGACCGACCGCGTGGCCGAGGTGCTCTCGCCGGCGAGGGTGCTTCCTCAAGTCGGGCAGGGTGCCCTCGCCGTCGAGTGTCGGCGCGACCGACCAGAGGTTGCGTGGCTCTTGAGCGCCGTCGATGATCCGTGGTCACACCGGACGCTGGACGCCGAACGCTCGTTCCTCGCCGCGCTCGGGGGCAGCTGCGCGGCCCCGGTGGCCGGTTGGGCCGAACCTGAGGCCGCGGGTGCCGTCGACGGGCGCATCCGTCTTCACGCCATGATCGCCAGTCCCGACGGGCGCACGGTAGTCACGACGCAGGGCTGCGGTGACGATCCACACTCGCTCGGCACGACGGTGGCCGATCACCTGATGGAGCGGTGTGGCGGAGCGTCGGTGAGCGCCCTGACGACCTGGGTCCGTTTGCCCGGCCCTCGGTCCGGGGCCCCGGACGGGCCGTGACCGTCCACCTCGTCGGCGCGGGCCCCGGCGACCCCGGGCTCCTCACCCGACGTGCCCTCGAGCTGTTGAGCCAGGCCGACGTGGTCGTGTTCGACCGGCTGGTCGATCCCGCCATCCTCGCCCTGGTGCCCGCGGGAGCCGAACGGATCGATGTCGGCAAGCGCTCGGGGGGAGGCGCGCCGGGCGCCGCAGATGCCAGCGTCGATCGCCAGCAGGCCATCAACCGGCTCCTGATCGAGCGCGGTCGCACAGGAGCGATGGTGGTGCGGCTCAAGGGCGGCGATCCGTTCGTTTTTGGTCGGGGTGGCGAGGAGGTCGAGGCATTGCGTGAAGCGGGGCTCGACCCCGAAGTGGTGCCCGGCGTGACCTCCGCCCTCGCTGTGCCCGCGTATGCCGGCATACCGGTGACCCACCGCGGCGTGTCGACGTCGGTGACGGTGGTGACCGGCCACGTCGGTGATCCGACCGCTCCGGGCGGCGTCGACTGGGGTTCGCTCGCCCAGGCCGGAGGGACCATCGTGATCCTCATGGGGATGGCCAATCGGGCAGAGATCGCGTGCGCGCTCGAGGCGGGTGGTCGCCCGGCCGACACGCCGGTCGCGGTGGTCGAGTGGGGAACGACGGCGGCGCAACGCACCGTGCGCACGACGCTTCGCGCGCTCGAGCATGTCGACCTGGGGTCGCCGGCGGTGATCGTCGTGGGGCCGGTTGCCGCACTCGACCTCGGGTCGCACCCAGAGGTGCATCGCCCAACCGTCGTGGTGACCCGGCCCGGGCATTCGGGCGACGATCTCGCCGGCGCCCTCGGCGTCAACGGTGTCGACGTCGTGCACCTTCCAGCCATCGAGCTCGCCGATCCCCACGACGGCGGCGCCGCTCTGCGCCGCGCGGCGAGCGAGGTCGCTGCGTACGACTGGGTCGCGTTCACCTCTGCCAACGCGGTCCACCGCTTCGTTCCCTTGCTGCGCGACGGGCGCGCGTTCGGCCCGGCCCGGCTCGGCTCGGTCGGACTGGGCACGACGGCGGCCCTCGCTGCCTACCATCTGACGGCCGACCTAGTCCCTGCGCCGCGCCGACGCCCGAGGCTTGGCTGATGCGATGGCCGATGCAAGGCCGATGGTCGTGGCCGACGCGCACTCGGGCGGGCGCGTCCTGTTCGTGCGCGCCGAGGCGGCTTCGGACGCCTTCGCGTCGAGCCTGAGGGACCGGGGTTGGTGGGTGGACGAGGTCGTCGCCTATCGCACGGTGAGTGCTCCGAGTCCGGACGCCCTGACGGCGCGCGCGGTGGCCGGAGCTGATGCCGTGACGTTTGCGTCGCCGTCTGCGGTGACCGGCTTCCTGGCGATGCGTGACGCGGCAAGCGCCCCGCTGATCGTTCCGCCGGTGGTGGTGTGCATCGGGGAGACCACGGCCCGAGCGGCGCAGGGCGAGGGTTTGGACGGGGTCGTCGTGTCACCGTCCCCGGCGACCCTCGACATTGTGGCCACCGTCCTTGGCCACCTGCGCCCTGGTGCCGCGGACCACCGCTCATCGGTCCACGTCGGTGACCCCCGTTAGGCTTCATGCGGTGTTCCCGACCCAACGCCTGCGCCGCCTGCGCCGCACCCCCGCGTTGCGCCGGCTCGTGGCCGAGACCCGTGTCGGTGTCGACGACCTCGTCGTTCCGCTCTTCGTGCGCGAAGGGATCGATGATCCCGTGCCTATTGCCTCGCTCCCCGACCACGTTCAGCACACGGTGCCATCGCTCCTCGCTGAGGCGAAGCGCCTGGTGCAGCTCGGCATCCCGGGCATCGTGCTGTTCGGGGTGCCCATGCAGAAGGACCCCACGGGCTCGGGTGCGTGGGACCCCGACGGGATCGTCCAACGGGCTTTGGGCGAGGTGCGCTCCGCCATCGGCGACGAGCTCGTCGTCATCGCCGATCTCTGCCTCGACGAGTACACCGACCACGGCCACTGCGGCGTGCTCGGCGCCGACGGGTCGGTAGACAACGACGCCACGCTCGAGCTCTACGAGCGGGTGGCACGGGCCCAGGCGCGGGCCGGCGCTGACGTGGTGGCGCCGAGCGGCATGATGGATGGGCAGGTGGCGGCGATCCGGCGCGCCCTCGACGAGTCGGGGCACGCACAGACCGCGGTGCTGGCTTACGCGGCGAAGTACGCCTCGGCCGCCTACGGGCCGTTCCGCGACGCGGTGGGGGTGCGCATCGCCGGTGGGGGGGACCGACGTGGGTACCAGCAAGACCCCGGCAATCGGCGCGAGGCCCTCGCCGAGGTGAGGCTCGACGTGGCCGAAGGGGCGGACATGGTCATGGTGAAGCCGGCGATGACATCGCTCGACGTTGTCGCCGACGTCCGCCGCGCGGTCGACGTGCCGGTTGCCGCGTACCACGTCAGCGGGGAGTACGCGATGGTCCGGGCAGCCGCCGAGCGCGGGTGGATCGACGGGACGGCAATGGCGCTCGAGCAGGTCACCGCCATCAAGCGAGCAGGTGCCGACTTCGTTCTAACGTACTTCGCGCCGATGCTCGCCGAGCTCTTGCAGGGATGACCACGACCGGTGGCGCCGCTGAGGCGTTCGGCACGGTCCAGGGGCCGGTCAACGGCAACGATGGGTGGTTCGCCCGAGCGAGCCGCGTGATCCCCGGCGGCGTCGACTCGCCGGTGCGCTCCTTCGCCTCGGTCGGCGGCACGCCGTACACGGTCCAGCGCGGGGAGGGACCGTGGGTGTACGACGTCGACGGCCACCGATACCTCGATTTTGTGCAGTCCTACGGGGCGGTGCTGCTGGGGCACGCCCATCGCGCGGTCGTCGACGCGGTACGGGCGGCGGCAGGCCGGGGGACCACCTTCGGAGCGCCGACCACCGGAGAGGTGCTGCTGGCCGAGGCGATCGTCGAACGGGTGGTCGGTTGCGAACAGGTGCGCTTCGTCTCCTCGGGGACCGAGGCGGTCATGAGCGCCGTGCGCCTTGCCCGCGGGGCGACCGGTC
Organism: uncultured Acidimicrobiaceae bacterium; assembly: GCA_963794215.1. GTDB lineage: Bacteria > Actinomycetota > Acidimicrobiia > Acidimicrobiales > RAAP-2 > DATKRB01. The sequence continues at coordinate 74,778 of CAWCCQ010000004.1, forward strand.
GCGATCGGGTGGTCAAGTTCGACGGCTGCTACCACGGGCATGCCGATGCGCTCCTAGCCGGTAGCGGGAGCGGGGTGGCGACGCTCGGCTTGCCCGGATCCGCGGGCATCCCGAAGGGAGCGGTCGCCGACACGCTGGTCGTCCCCTACAACGTAGTGCCCGACGTCGACGATCGGGTCGCCTGTGTCATCGTCGAGCCGGTTGCCGCCAACATGAACCTGGTGTGTCCCACGGAGGGGTTCCTGGCGGGCTTACGCGCTGCATGCGACGCGGCGGGTGCGCTGTTGATCTTCGACGAGGTGATCACCGGCTTTCGGCTGGGTGTGGGTGGCGCCACCGAGCGGTTCGGGATCGTTCCCGATCTGTGGTGCTTCGGCAAGGTCATCGGGGGCGGTCTCCCCCTGGCCGCGTTCGGTGGTCGGGCAGAGCTGCTGGCCGGCCTGGCGCCCGAGGGACCCGTCTACCAGGCTGGGACGTTGTCGGGGAACCCCCTGGCGACCGCTGCGGGCCTCGCCGTGTTGTCCGCCACCGACCCCGCGGACTACGGCGCCCTCGAGGCGCGGGCCACCCGCTTCGCGTCGGAACTGGCTGCCGCGATCACGGCCGGTGGCTTGGCCTCGTCGTGCCCCTCGATCGGCCCGTTGGTTGGGTTGTTCGTCGGTCCCGCCGGTGTCGAGACATCGGCTCCGACGCAGTACGCAGGAGCGAAGGCCTGGGCACAGACCGAGGTGTACCCACGGTTCTTCCACGCCATGCTCCGACGCCACGTGGCGCTGGCCCCGGGGCCCTATGAGATCCTTTTTCCTGGGATGGCCCATTCGGATCACGAGCTGAACCTGGCGGTAGACGCCGCGGGCGAGGCTGCCGCCGAGGTCGCCGAGGGGCAGGGTCGGTGACCGACCAGGTCCTCGGATCGCAGGCGGCCGTGCAATTCACCGGGGTCCTGCTCGAGTCGAGGGTGGTGAAGCCCATCGGCGAGATCCCCGGGCTGGACCTGCACATCGGTCCGGGCGGGATCTTCATGATCAGCGCAGCCACGCGCTCGACCCAATCGGTTGAGTATCTCGCGCTGAGCGACGTCCGATGTGGGGATCTCGCGTCACTCCCCGACGGATCCCCGGCAATGGCCATGTCGGCCGTCGTGGCCGGAAGGCCGCTGCGGTGGCTGATTCCCGCGGCCCAGCTCCCCGCGTCCAGCGCCGATGCGCTCGCGTCGCTCGTTCGCCAACGCGTCGAGGCAGCGCGCGGGGCGAGCGCTGCGCATCTCGCTGCGGTGGTGCCTCCGCCGATCGTGTCCGCTCCCGCATCTGAGCTGCCGACCTGGGCGTCCCAGGTCGCCCAACGCGGCTCGGCGCCTGTGCCGGAGGACGCCCCCTGGGCGCCTGCGCCCGAGCTGCCGATCCGGGCGGGCCAGCCCGAGCAGTCAGCCTGGGCGCCTGCACCTCTATGGCCGGGTTCGGGTTTCGAGCAGCCGGGGTCCGTCCAGCCCGGATTCGTCGAGCCCTACGGGAGTGCGCCGACGGCAGCACGTGCCCGTCGGCGCTTCGGACCGCTGCTTTGGACCCTCGTGGGGGCCGAAGTCCTCCTCGTGGCGGCGGCGATCGTCATCCCGATTGCCGCCCAAGCCCCTGCTCCGCGGCCGGCACCCGGGGGAGCCGCGTTTGCTGACCGCCAGTTGGCTCGCCAGATCAACCTCCAACCCTCGGATCTTCCCGCGACGTGGACCGTCGACCGGGCGTCCAACGGTCCGCTGAGTGGGTTCCTCGGTGCGAGCACGTCCAATGCTGCACCGACCAAGCAGGACACGCACCTTGCAGACCAGGTGGCGGCGCAGTTCGAGCAGTGTATGGGCATCGCCCCGTCCGAAGACCGGATCTTCGGACCCGCCGGGTCGACGCCAACTGCGTCCTCCTCCTCGCCGGCGTTCGCCGCGCCATCGGACTCCCCTGGGCAGGCCGCGGGAGCCGAGGAGGCCGGGTCCTCGGTGGACGTGTACCCGTCCACCACCGAGGTCGCCGCCGACCTTGCGCAGATCGCCGACGCGAAGTTTCCCGCCTGCTTCGGAGCTGCCCTCGGGACCTCGTTCGTCGGAGCCGCAACGAGCGGCGGCAGCGGTGACCAAGTTGGTCAGCCCCAGGTCCAGCCCATCACTGTTCCCCAGCGCCAAGGCGTGACGAGCAGTGGTGTTGAGGTGACCATCCCGCTCACCACCCAGGGGACCACCGTGCCGGTGCAATTCGGCGTGGTGCTGATCGGTGGCGACCGCGTGGAGGCCACCCTCTTCACCTTCAGCGAAGCGACGCCGTTCCCCTCGACCCTGACGTCGTCGTTGTCGCTGACTCTGGCCGACAACATCGTGGCGGAGGGGGTCGGGACGGCGACGTGAGCTCCTGACGTCGCAGGCCAGACGGGCGCGCGAACTCAGGCGCCCGTGGGCCGCCGTGCTTGGCCGGGTGCCGTGGCGGTGGGCCCGTTCAGGCCGTCGTGGCCTCCGCGGTGTCGTCACCGGAGAGGGCGAACTCGGGCAGCAGGTCGGCGAGGGCGAGCATCGCCCGATAGCCCGCTTCTGCGGTACCGAGCACGTCGGGACGCATGAGATTGGCCATGATCCGGAGCAGCTGGGTCATCACGAACTCCGAGCGCATGCCGAGCCCGACGCACAACCGCATGGCGCGGGGATCGCTGATCAGGCGGACGAACGCTTTGGCCACGGCGTAGTACGGGCCGTAGGCGTCGCGCAGGCGGCGCTCGTACTCGACGAGCGCGTCGGGTCCGTGCCCCGACAGCGCTTCACCGAGGGACGCGGCAGCCAATCGCCCCGTCTCGTAGCCGTAGGCGATCCCCTCGCCGTTGAAAGGGTTGATCGAGCCGCCGGCGTCGCCGATGACCAAGGTGTTGGTGCCCCGGTGGGGACCGACGGCCAGGCCCATTGGCAGCTTTCCACCGGTGGGGGGGCCGCAACACGTGTCGGGCCTGAGATCCCACGACGGCGGCGCACCGGCGACGAAGGCTTCCATCAGGCGGCTTGTATTGACGCCCCGCCACCGCCGATCGGTCGACAACAGGCCCACGCCAACGTTGACCCGTCCGTCCCCCAACGGGAAGATCCACCCGTAGCCGGGAATCACGTCACCGTCGGCACCGCGGATGTCGAGGTGCGACTCGATGAACGGGTCGTCGTGGCGCGGCGAGCGATAGTAGCCACGCAACGCCATCCCAAGCGGGTGGCTCCGGTCCCTGCCGGCCCCCAGAGACCGTCCGAGCCGCGAGTTGGCCCCGTCGGCCATCACGACATAGCGAGCCCGGAGTGTGCGGGTGGTACCGGACTGGCGGTTCCGCACAACCACGCCGGCGCACGACGCCAGCGTGTCGCGGGTCCAGGTCGGGGCCCGCTCGGTGCGGGGCAGTCGTGCTGCCCCGGTAGGGAGAGGCGATTCCGCCTCCACAGGATCCAGAGGGGCGAGCGCTTCGTGGCCCTGCAAGACCCCGGCCCCCGCCTTGGCGGCCCGGTCGGCCACTAGCTCGTCGAGATCGTGGCGGGTGATCGTGTAGCCGTAGGATGGAAACGCCGGGTGCTCAGGCCACTGCATCTCGATCATCTGGCCGAAGCCGAAGGCTCGCAGGCCCCCGAAGCGATGAGCACCGGCCAGCGCGTCGGACAGTCCCATGTCCACCAGCTGGCGAACGGCTCGGGGGGTCAACCCGTCGCCGCAGGTCTTGTCCCGGGGGAACTGCTTCTTCTCGACGACCACGACGTCCCACCCGGCCTCGGCCAGCCAGTAGGCGCACGCCGACCCGGACGGTCCCGCGCCGACGATGACGACGTCGTGGACGTGCTCGTCGGCCGGACTGCCGCCAAGTGGCCGCCCGCTGGGCTCGACCCGTGGGTCCGGTCCGCCGCCGTCGGTGACCGGGCCGATGTTGTCGGCGCCTGGTGCGGCGCCGTCAGCGACTTGTGCGACGCCGTCAGGGTGCGAAGTGCCATCGGTCACGCATTGATGGTAGGCGCCAACGGTGGGGCGTCGTCACCGCTCTGATGTGCCCCGTGGAAGTGGCCCGTGGTAGAACCAAGACCGCGTGGACCAGTACCTCCCGATCTTCCTACTTCTCGTCCTCGGGATCCTCTTCGCCTCGGGGTCCTTCCTCGCCTCGGGGCTGCTCGGCCCGCGCAAGAAGCCAACGGCGGCCAAGACGGCTCCCTACGAGTGCGGGATCGTCCCCGACCGCGAGCCGCCGACCCGGTTTCCGGTGCGGTTCTACCTGGTGGCGATGATCTTCATCATCTTCGACATCGAGATCGTCTTTCTGTACCCCTGGGCAGTGATCTTCCGTCAGATCAGGGTGTTCGGCTTTGTCGAGGTGTTGATCTTCGCTGTCGTGGTGTTCGTGGCGTTCTTGTACCTCGTCAGCAACGGTGCACTCAGTTGGGGGCCGGCCAAGCGACTGCACGAAGGGATGCCGTCACGAACCTCCGATTCGACGATCGGGAGGATCTCGGCGGATTCTCCGACGTCGGGTCGCGCTGCGTAAAGAGGGCGCCGGTGGGTCTCGAGGACCTTCAGCACAATTTCTTGACGGGGCGACTCGAGGATCTCGTCCGGTGGGCCCGCCGCAACAGCGTGTGGCCCGCTACGTTCGGGCTGGCCTGCTGCGCCATCGAGATGATGTCGGTGGGCGCCGCGGACTACGACATCAGCCGGATGGGGATGGAGGTCTTCCGGGCTTCACCGAGGCAGGCCGATCTCATGATCGTCGCCGGACGGGTGTCCCAGAAGATGGCACCGGTGCTCCGACAGGTCTACGACCAGATGATGGAGCCCAAGTGGGTCATCTCGATGGGCGTCTGCGCCTCGACCGGCGGCATGTTCAACAACTACGCGATCGTCCAGGGCGTCGACCAGATCGTGCCGGTGGACGTCTACGCCCCCGGGTGCCCTCCGTCTCCTGAGACGCTCCTGCACGCGATCCTGACTCTCCACGAGAAGATCAGGACCGGAGCGATCACCCGCCGTCCCGCTCCGCCGGCGTCGGGGGAAGGCCCGGGCACGCCCGGCTGGGTGCCCGAGGCGCCCGATGCCGTGCGTGTGGCGACGCCCCGATGACCGACGCCCAACCAGGGTCGGCGACACCCGCGCCCGAGGACCAGCCCGGGTCGTCCGTTCTGACCGCGGTGATGCCCGAGGTGCCCAGAGGCGGCGGACCGCAAGTCGACCAGGTGGCGTTCCCGCCTCGCGAGCGTTACCACGACATGGTGCAGGCGTTCGCTCGGATCGGGTTCGAGCTGTGCGCGGATCTGTGCGCGGTGGATTACCTCACCCATCCCGGCCGCCGGCTTCCCGAGGGCGTTCGGGCCGAGCGGTTTGAGGTCGTCGTGAACCTCCTGTCGTTGTCGCTGCACCGTCGGGTGCGGGTGCGGGTACAGGTTCCCGAGGCCGATCCAGTGGTGCCGAGCCTCTACGACCTGTACCCGGGGGTCGACGCCATGGAGCGCGAGGCCTTCGACATGGTGGGCATCGTGTTCAGCGGCCACCCCGATCTCACCCGTATCCTCATGCCCGAGGACTGGGAGGGCCACCCGTTGCGCAAGGACTACGGCGTGGGGCGCGTGCCGGTGCAGTTCAAAGAGGCGCCGGGGCCGCGATGACGCCGTCGACCATCCCTTGCGAGCTCCGGTCATGAGCGACGACCTCTTCTTCCACGCGAACGCTCCGAGCTGGAAGGCGGGGGAGACCTCCGAAGGGGCCCAGGAACTCGCCAGCCGCACCGACACCGACCCGACCCAGCTCGGGCGAGAGGTGGGTGCCGTCCTGCGGCTTCCCGAAGGGTCCGGTGTCGACCTGGGCGACATCGACTTCGAGCGGCGCGACGACGAGACGATGATCATCAACATGGGTCCCCAGCACCCGTCCACGCACGGCGTGCTGCGTCTCATGCTCGAGCTCGACGGTGAGGTGGTCCTTCGGACCAAGCCGGTCATCGGCTATCTCCACACCGGCATGGAGAAGACGGGGGAGGAGCTCACCTACGTGCAGGGGGCGACCAACGTCACCCGGATGGACTACCTGTCCCCGCTGCACAACGAGCTGGTGTTCTCGCTCGCCACCGAGGCGCTCTTGGGGGTCGAGCTGCCACCGCGCGCGGTGTGGATCAGGATGCTCATGTCCGAGCTCAACCGGATCTCGTCGCACCTTATGTGGATGGCCACCAACGGCATGGACCTCGGGTCCACGTCGATGATGATCTACGGGTTCCGCGAGCGCGAGATGGTGCTCAGCTTCTTCGAGAAGACGACGGGGCTCCGAATGAACCACAACTACATCCGTCCCGGTGGCGTGGCGGCCGATCTCCCTGACGGTTGGCAGGACGACGTGCTCGTGTTGTGCGACACGATCCTCGCTCGTACCTACGAGTACGACGAGCTCCTCACGGGCCAGCCGATCTTCCGCGAGCGCACTGAGGCGGTGGGGAACTTGACCGCCGAAGAAGCCCTGGCGCTGTCGGCCACCGGACCGATCTTGCGCTCGACAGGAGTCCCCTGGGATCTTCGCCGAGCCATGCCCTACCTCGCCTACGACCAGGTCGACTTCGATGTCATCGTCGGAACCTACGGGGACAACTTCGACCGCTACTCGATCCGGCTGAACGAAATCCGCGAATCCATCAGGATCGTCCGCCAGATCGTCGATCGCATGCCACCGGGCGACTACCGGGTGCAGGATCGCAAGGTCACCCCGCCGCCGCGGGCCCGCATCGACGAGTCGATGGAGGCGTTGATCCATCATTTCAAGGTGTTTACCGAGGGATTCAGAGTGCCCGAGGGCGAGGTCTACGTCGCGGTGGAGTCGCCCCGCGGCGAGCTCGGGTGCTACCTCGTTTCGGACGGGACCTCCAAGCCGTACCGGATGCACATCAGAGGTCCGAGCTTCGTGAATCTCCAGTCGTTGCCAGTGCTTCTGCGAGGCGGCCTGCTGGCCGACGCGGTCGCGGTGATCTCCTCGGTCGACCCGGTCATGGGAGAAGTCGACCGGTGAGCCACCTCGCTCCCGACACCCTCGAACGCGCCCGGCAGGTGATCGTGCTGTACCCCGAGCCCCGCTCGGCTCTCATCCCGCTGTGCCATCTCGCCCAAGAGCAGGATGGATGGCTCCGTCCCGAGGCGATGGAGGAGATCGCCGAGCTGGTGGGCGTGACGCCCGCGGAGGTGCGGGGCACCGCCACCTTCTACGACATGCTCCACGTCGAGCCGGTGGGGAACTACCTGGTCTCGATCTGCACGAACATCGCCTGCCTCCTCGGGGGCGCGGCAGAGCTGCTCGAGCACGCCGAGGAGACGCTGGGTGTGCGGGTCGGGGCGACTACGGCCGACGGTGCGATCACGCTCGAGGAAGCCGAGTGCCTCGCCGATTGTGACCGCACGCCGTGCGTCCAGGTGAACCACCGCTTCGTCGGGGCACAGAGCCCGGCGTCTTTCGACGAGCTCGTCCTCGACCTGCGGGCGGGCAGGCTTGCCGACACGATCCCCTCCCACGGGACCTTGGTGCGGGTGCGTCGCAACGGGGGCCTGCGGACGGACCGGGGGCGGGTGGCCGAGGAACGCGCCGCCATGGCCGCGCAGCAGGCCAGCCGGGCCCAGGCGCAACAAGGAGGCGCGAGCTGATGGCACTGACCGACGCGCCGAAGATCCTCACCGCCCGCATGGGCCAGGATGACTCGTTCACGCTGGCTCGGTACTTGGCCACAGGCGGGTACAGCGCGTTGCGCAAAGCGCTGACGATGACCCCGGAGGCGGTGGCCGCCGAGGTGGACGCAGCCAGCCTCCTGGGCCGTGGCGGGGCCGGCTTTCCGGCCGGGCGCAAGTGGGCGATGCTCCGCAAGGACCCCGTCACCTACCTGGTGGTGAACGGCGACGAGAGCGAGCCGGCCACGTTCAAGGACCACCTCCTCATCGAGCGTGATCCGCACCAGTTGATCGAGGGTGTCCTGATCGCTGCCTTCGCGCTGCAGGTCAGTCAGGCCTTCATCTATCTGCGCGGCGAATTCGCGTTGGGTCTCGAGCGGGTCCAACAGGCCCTCAACGAGGCCTACGACCACGGTGCGGTGGGGGAGGACATCTTCGGTTCGGGATTCTCGGTTGACGTTGTCGTCCATCCCGGTGCCGGCGCGTACATCTGCGGCGAGGAGACGGCGCTCCTCGAATCCCTCGAGGGCAAGCGGGGATTTCCGAGGATCAAGCCCCCGTACTTCCCCGCGGCGATCGGCTTGTACGGTCAGCCCACCGTCGTGAACAACGTCGAGACCATGTCCGACCTGCCATGGATCATCACCCACGGTGGCGCCGCGTTCGCCGCGCTGGGCCTGGGACGCTCTACCGGCACCCGACTCTTCGCCTTGTCCGGGCACGTGCGCAATCCGGGCGTCTACGAACTCGAGATGGCGAAGACGACCTTCCGTGACCTCATCTACGACCCGGCGCTCGGTGGCGGCATACGGGACGGCAACGAGCTCAAGGCATTCATCCCAGGTGGGGTGTCGGCGCCGTGGTTCGGGCCCGATCAGCTGGACCTACCGCTCGGGCAGGACGAGGTTGCCGCGGCGGGGTCGATGCTCGGGTCGGGCTCGATCGTGGTGATGGACTCGACCACCTGCATCGTGCGTGCGGCGTGGCGCATCACCAAGTTCTTCGCCCGAGAGTCCTGCGGCCAGTGCACGCCCTGCCGCGAAGGCTCGGGATGGCTCGAACGCATCCTTTACCGGATCGAGCATGGGGAAGGCCGTGACGCCGACCTCGATCTGCTGCTCGACGTGTCGGACAACATCTCTCCGGGGCTGGGTTGGCCCCCTCAGCAGACCACGATCTGCGTGCTCGGCCCGTCGATTCCCTCGTCGATCCACTCGGGTATCGAGATGTTCCGCGACGAGTTCCTCGTGCACGTGAAGGAAGGAGCCTGTCCGCATGCCTGACCGTGCACCGGCGGGAGCCGTCGCCAGCGATCCGGCCGAGGACGGGGGTGTCTCGTTCATGCTCGACGGGCGGGCGGCCACCGCTCGTCCGGGGGAGTTGGTGATCAGCGCGGCGGAGCGGGTCGGGACCTTCATCCCGCGCTTCTGCTACCACCCGCGCATGAAGCCGGTAGGGATGTGCCGCATGTGCCTGGTCGAGGTCAGCGGCCCCCGCGGCGCCACGCTCCAGCCGGCCTGTTTCGTCTCGGTCTCCGAGGGCATGGAGATCGTGACCGAGTCGGCGAAGGTGAAGAAGGCCCAGGATGGGGTGCTCGAATTCCTCCTCGTCAACCATCCGCTCGACTGTCCAGTCTGTGACAAAGGCGGCGAGTGCCCGCTTCAGGACCAGACACTCGCGTATGGGCCGGGGGAGAGCCGGTTCGTCGAGGAGAAGCGGCACTTCGAGAAGCCACTGCCGATCTCGGATCTGGTCTTGCTCGACCGCGAGCGCTGCATCCAATGCAGTCGATGCACCCGGTTCGCCGAGGACGTCGCGGGTGAGGCGCTGATCGATTTCGCGGGACGCGGCGAGCGGGTCGAGGTCGCGACGTTCCCGACACAGCCGTTCTCTTCGTACTTCAGCGGGAACACCGTGCAGATCTGTCCGGTCGGCGCGTTGACGGCCACGCCCTACCGCTTCGCGGCGCGTCCGTGGGACCTCGACCAGGTGGAGTCCACCTGCACTACCTGCGCCCTCGGCTGCCGGGTGGCCGTCCAGTCGTCGGGCAATCGTCTGACCCGGATCATGGGCATCGATTCGGAGCCGGTGAACCATAGCTGGCTGTGCGACAAGGGCCGGTTCGTCTTCGAGTCGGTCAATGGCGAGGAGAGCACGGCATCGGACGCACGGGGCGGGCTGGGTCGGCTCGGCGAACCGATGGTCCGCAAGGACGGGACGCTCGAGCCGGTCAGTTGGGGTGAGGCGCTGGCTGCAGCGGCGACCGGAATCGCCACGGCCCGCGCGGCTGGCGGAGCGGACTCGGTGGCGGTGCTCGGCGGCGCGCGCCTGACCAACGAGGGTGCCTACGCGTGGGCCAAGTTGGCCAAAGCCGTCATCGGCACCGACTCGGTCGACGCGCAACTCGGGGACGGTCTGCCCGCCGAACTGGTGCTGTCCCTGCCTCGAGCGACCATCGACGACGCGTGCGCTGCCAAGGTGGTCGTCCTGTTGACCGGTGACCTGCGCGAGGAGCTGCCGGTGCTCTTCCTGCGCTTGCGCGAAGCGGCGCGCGAGGGCCGAACCAAGCTCATCGAGCTGGCCCAACGGCCCAGTGCCCTGACGGCGCTGGCCACGGTGCCGATCCCGATACGCCCGGGTGAATCGCCGGTCGTCGTCCGGGCGCTCACCGGCGACGGGTCAGCCCAGGGCGAGCTGGCGTTGCATCCCGAGGGTCTCGCCGCCCCCGAAGAACGGATCGCTGCCGCGCGCGACCTGCTCGCCGCGGGGGGCGACGGTGGTGCCGGCGTCGTCGTGGTGCTGGGGCGACCCTCGTTGGCCGAGCACGCGGGGGTGACTGCCGAGGCGGCGCAGCTCATCGCCGCCAGTTGGCCGGACGCCCGGTTCCTTCCCGCCCTGCGCCGAGGCAACGTGCTCGGCGCGCTCGACATGGGACTGGCGCCGGGGCTTCTGCCGGGGCGGGTGTCGGCCGACGATGCCGGCGAGTGGTTCGCCCAGCGCTGGGGCTCGGTGCCCGGTGACGCCGGCCTCGACGCCACGGCAGTTCTCGCCTCGCTGGCCGGCGAGGGGGACGCGGCGCATCGGGTGCGTGCGCTGGTGCTGCTCGGAGCTGACCCGCTCGACGACTTCCCCGATCGCCAGCTGGCCGAGCGAGCGCTCGGGGTGGCGGACTTCGTCGTGGCGGTGGCCGGCCACATGACCGAGTCGGTGGGCCGGGCCGACGTGGTGCTTCCGGCCGCGGTCGCCCATGAGCGTGCGGGGACCACGACCAACGTCGAGGGCAGGGTGAGCCGACTCGGGCAGAAGCTCGTCCCTCCGGGTAACGCCTGGCCCGACTGGACGATTGCGGTCGAGCTGGCGATGGCGTTGGGCGGCGATCTGGGCGCCACGTCGCTTGCCCAGCTCTGGCAGGAGATCGGTCAGTGGGCGCCCGCCTTCGGGGGACTGACCCAAGGCCTCATCGAGTCCGATGGCTTCTCCGACGGCGTCGTCGTACCGTTCGCCGGAAGCGCCCCTGATATGGCGCGCCCAGCGCCGAACGATCCGGTGGCCAACCCCGGCGTCCAATCGGTCGAGCTCCAAGGGGCGCCCCCGAGGATCGGCCTGGCCGACGTGCCGTTCGGGGATCCTGGCGAGGCTGGTCGTTATGTCGGTCCCGAGGACACCGCGTCCGGTGACCCGGTGGCGTCGCCCGGTCCGGACGCACAAGCCCCGCCCACCCTGACCGGGCGGGTCGCTGCGGTGCCGAGGGTCCACGTGACCCCGCCCAACAGCTACGCGCTGCGCCTGGTGGCGAGCCGTCAGCTTTACGACTCGGGTTGCGCCGTCACCACCTCACCCTCATTGGCGCCGTTGGTGGGCGACGTGGTGGCCGCTGCGAATCCCTACGACCTCGACCGCCTGGGCGTCAGCACCGGTGACCCGGTCCGGGTCCGCTCCACCCGCGGGAGCGTCACGCTCCCGGCCAAGGCCGACCCAGGGGTGGCCCGCGGCGTGGTCGCCATCGAGTTCAACCTGCCTGGTGGTCGCGGGACGCCAAACGTCGCCGCCACCCTGATCGACGCCACGACCTCGGTCACCGACGTCCACCTCGAGAGCGTGTGATGGGCGCCACCAACACCCTGGTGCACCCGGGGCTGGCGCTGCTGCTGGCGAACACCACGTCGGGCGACCCCTTGTACGCCCACGGCGTGGGGTGGTTCGACTGGGTCGTCGTGGTCATCAAGGTGCTGGTGGCCTTCGCGGTGCTGCTCGTGTCGGTGATGCTCATGATCTGGTTCGAACGCAAGGTCATCTCGGACATGCAGAGCCGGATCGGCCCCAACCGGGCTGGGCCCTGGGGTCTCCTCCAGACGCTGGCCGACGGCACGAAGCTCTTCTTCAAGGAAGACCTGTTGCCCGAGCGAGCCGATCTCGGGGTGTTCAAGCTGGCGCCCTACCTGTCGCTGCTGCCCGCGCTCTTGATCTTCACGGTGATTCCGGTCGGGGGAATCATCTCCATCTCCGGGCACACCTTTGAGCTCCAGGTCGCCGATCCTCCCGTCGGCATCCTGTTCGTGCTGGCCATGTCGTCGATCGCCGTCTACGGGGTCATGCTCGCCGGCTGGGCATCGGGGTCCAAGTACCCCTTGCTCGGTGCGGTCCGCGCGTCGGCCCAGATGATCTCCTACGAGGCGGCCCTCGGAATGACGGTGGTGACCGTGGTGCTCATCACGGGCTCGCTGTCCACCCGGGCCATCGTCCAGTCCCAGTCGGCGGGATTCTGGGACTGGAACCTGATCCGGCTCGGGTTCGTGCCGTTCATCTTGTTCATGGTCTCGATCACCGCCGAGCTGACCCGTCCGCCCTTCGACCTGACCGAGGCCGACTCCGAGCTCGTCGGCGGGTTCAACACCGAGTACTCCTCGATCCGCTTCGCCCTCTTCTACCTGGCCGAATTCATGAACACCATCACGATGTCCGCGGTGGCCGTGACGCTCTTCCTCGGAGGGCCCGACGGCCCGATCCCGCGTTTCATCCCCACCTCGGACGTGTGGATGCCGATCATCTGGTTCCTGGGCAAGACAATGGTCTTCCTCTTCGTCTACGTGTGGCTGCGGGCGGCGCTTCCTCGACTGCGCTACGACCAGCTGATGGACCTGGGCTGGAAGCGCTTGATACCCCTGACGCTCGGGTGGCTCATGATTGTCGCGGCGGTGGTCGTCTGGCACTGGTGGGGGCTCGTGGTGGCGGTTGCGGTAGTGGCGGCCGGCGGGCTGCTCCGCCGGGCGTTCGCCGTCGGCTCGGGCGGCGAGCACCAGGGTGGCGGCCCACCGCCGATGGGGGCCAAGGCGGGCCCGGCGTCGCTCTTCGGCACCGCTTCTCCGCTCGGCGCATCGACCAACGGCGACGGGGGCTCGGACGGCCTACCCCGAGGAGCTGGCTGATGGGGTTCTTGAGCGACCTCAAGGAGGACATGAGTTTCCTCGGCGGATTCAAGCTCACCTTCGAGCATCTGGCCCGCCCGCGGGTCACACGTCAGTACCCCGACGAGAAGAAGCCCAAACAGCCGCGTCAACACGGGCGCCACGTCCTCAACCGCTACGAGGACGGCATGGAGAAGTGCATCGGCTGCGAGCTGTGCGCCGGGGTGTGCCCGGCGGACTGCATCTATGTCCGAGGGCTCGACAATCCACCGGACCATCCGGTCTCGCCCGGGGAGCGCTACGGCTTCGTCTACGAGATCAATTACCTCCGCTGCATCCATTGCGACCTGTGCGTCGAGGCCTGCCCGACCGAAGCGATCACCGAATCCAAGCTCTTCGAGTTCTCCTTCACCAACCGCTCCGATGCCATCTACACCAAGGCCGAACTGGTCGTCGACGACGACGGGCGGCCGAAGCACCTTCCCTGGGAGGACTGGCGCGAGGGTGACGACCTGATGACCTCGGGGTGGATGCGCGCCACCTCCCCATCGGGCAGCGCGGCCTACGAGGGCGAGGTCCAGTGGTCTGGTGAGCTGGGCTACGGCGTGCGGCCCGCCGAAGGGGGCCAATCGGGTCGCCGTGACGACGCCGCCACCGGTTCCAAGCCCCTCCGTCAGGTGCTCGAGCCGCATCTCCTCGACCAGGACATCCCCTTCGAGCATCGAGGGATGCGGGGACGTGTCTGGCGGGCCCAGCTCTCGGCGGAGCGCAACAAGGTCAAGATGCGCCGTAACCGCGAGCGCCTGCGCGCGGTGCGTGAAGCTCGCCAGCTCCGGAAGCGGGGTCCGGTTCCGGTGGCCGCCGGACCGAACGAGGGGTGATGGTCGCTGCCTTGGCGCTGGCCGCCACGCGCGCCAGCGTCCCCGACGTGGTGACGTTCGTGATCAGCGCCGCGGTGATCCTGGCCGGCGCGGTCGGGGTGGTGCTTTCGCGCAACCCGGTGCACGCGGCGCTGTCGTTGGTGATGACCCTGCTCGGGATCGCCGTGCTGTTCGTCGAGGAGGACGCGAACTTCATCGCGGCTGTACAGGTGATCGTCTACGCCGGCGCCATCGTCGTCTTGTTCCTCTTCGTGATCATGTTCCTCGGAGTCGACCGCGAGGAGAACCTGTCTGAGCCGCTGCCGGCCCAGCGTCCACTGGCCGTGATCATCGTGGTGGTGGCCGTCGGCGGCATCATGGCCCTGGCGGCCACTGCGCACTGGATCACCGGCGCGCACGGGGTAGTGGGTCCGATCCGGACGGCGCACCGTTCCGAGGTGGCACAGATCGGCGTGGCGCTGTTCACCAAGTACCTTTACGCGTTCGAAGCCACAGCCGGGCTTCTGGTCATCGCCGTCGTGGGCGCGGTCGTCTTGGCCCGCCGGCCGCCGGGCGGCGGTGACGACGACTTGGGCGACGACCTGGTGGACACCGACGACGATCTGCCCGCCTTGGGGGCGGGTCCGAGCGAATCGGATCGCCGGCCCGCACTGGTCGAGGTGGGCACCGACCAGGAGGACGCGCGGCGCCGAGCCCGTCGTGGGGTCAACAGGCCCGTCGGTGCCCGACGGAACCCAAGTGGCTGAACGCGAGGAGGTGGCCACGTGAGCCTGGGGGGTGGGTGGTACCTGGCGCTGGCGGCCGTGCTGTTCGCCATCGGTGGACTTGGGGTGCTGGTCCGCCGCAACGTCCTGGTGATGTTCATGTGCATCGAGTTGATGCTGAACGCCGCCAACCTCACCTTCGTCACGTTCGCCGCGCATGCTCAACGACATCGGCGGGCAGGTGCTGGTGTTCTTCGTACTGGTGGTCGCCGCGGCCGAGGTGGTGGTCGGCCTGGGCATCGTGGTCGCCATCTTCCGTCGACGCCGCAGCGTGATGGCTGACGACCTCCACTCCTTGAAGGGCTGACCCCAACCGTGCTCCACGTCGCGTTCCTCATGCCGCTGCTGCCGCTCGTCGGCTTCGTGGTGCTGGCCGCCGTCGGCCGGCGAATCGGCGATCCGCTGGCCGGGGTGGTGGGCACCGTAGCGGTGAGCGGATCCTTCGTGGCGGCCTGCATCACGTTCGCCGGGCTCTTGCAGGTGACTCCGGCCTCGCACCGACAGTTCACCCAGACCTACTTCACCTGGATCGCTGTCGGTGCCCTGCACGTGAAGGCCGCGGTGCTGGTCGACCCGCTCTCGATCACGATGTGCCTCTTCGTCACCGGGGTCAGCGCGCTCATCCACCTCTACTCGATCGCCTACATGAAGGGCGACCGCGACTACTCCAAGTTCTTCGTCTACCTGAACCTGTTCGTGTTCTCGATGCTGGTGCTGGTGCTTGCCAACAACCTGCTCGTCACGTTCGTCGGTTGGGAGGGCGTGGGCGTCTGCTCGTACTGGCTCGTGTCGTTCTGGTTCCAACGCGAATCGGCAGCGTCAGCCGGCAAGAAGGCCTTCATCTACAACCGGATTGGTGACGTGGGCTTCCTGCTTGCGATGTTCCTCATCTTCTCGAAGGTGGGGTCGTTGAACTACCTCGTCATCTTCTCGCACCGGCACCTGCTGGCCGGCGGAACAGCCACCGCAGCCGTGCTACTCCTATTTATGGCCGCGGCGGGAAAGTCGGCCCAGATCCCGCTGTTCAACTGGTTACCCGATGCGATGGAGGGCCCGACGCCTGTGTCGGCGCTGATCCATGCCGCGACCATGGTGACCGCCGGGGTCTACCTCTTGTGCCGGATGAACCCGATCCTCGACCTGTCGCCCGACGCGCGGTGGGTGATCGCCATCATCGGAGCGGCGACGGCGTTCGTCGCTGCGACCATCGCCACGTCCCAGCAGGACATCAAAAAGGTCCTCGCCTTCTCGACCGTGTCCCAGATCGGCTACATGATGCTCGGCGTCGGGTCCGGGGCCTATGTCGCCGCCATCTTCTTGATGGTCAGTCACGCCTTCTACAAGGCCCTCCTCTTCCTCGGCGCCGGTTCGGTGATCCACTCGCTGGACGGCGAGCAGGATCTCAAACGCATGGGGGGTCTGCGCAAGTACCTGCCGTGGACGTTTGCCACCTTCCTCGTGGGCTGGCTCGCGATCGTCGGCGTGCCGCCGTTCTCGGGGTTCTGGTCCAAGGGTGATGTCCTCACCAACGTCTATGCCAAGAGTCCTGCCCTTTGGGCGGTCGGCCTGCTGACAGCGCTGCTCACCGCTTACTACATGACCCGTCTGTTCGTGCTGGCCTTCTACGGCGAGGAACGCTGGCGAAGGGCGGTCGGCCGGCGCCCGGCACTGCACACGCCCCACGAGTCACCCTGGATCATGCGCTTCCCGCTCGTGGTGCTGGCCGTTTTGGCCGCGATTGGCGGCATCCTCGACCTGCCGTGGATCCGCCACGACAGCGTCGCCGGCTTCCTGGCGCCGGTTTTTGCCGGCAACCTGTTCATCGACCACGCCGACACCCTCAACCAATGGGTCCTGGCCAGTACCGACGCGGTCGTGGCGCTGGTCGGTCTCGCTATCGGCTGGCAGCTATGGGGCCGCACCGCCGAGCGGCCGGCACTCGAGCCGATGTTCCTCCAGCGCGTCTGGTACTGGGACGACTTCTACGACGCGATCATCGGACGACCGGGTCAGGCTTTCGCCCGGTTCTGCGCGATCGTGGTCGACGGGCGCATCATCGACGGGGCGGTGAACGGCGCGGCTTCCTTGGTGCGTGGGGTCAGCTCACGCGCCCGGCGGGTGCAGACCGGCTACGTTCGCAACTATGCCCTGGGGATCGCCCTAGGCCTCGCCGCGATCATCGTGTTCTTCGCCAGCCGGACGTGGTGGTCATGAGCTCGGGCACCCAGTTCCCCTATCTGACGGTCCTCGTCCTCGTTCCCGTCGCCGGTGCGGCGGTCGTCGCCCTCTGGACTCGGGCCCCACGCTGGGCCAGCGAGGCCGTGGGCCTGCTCACGGCCTCGGTCACCCTGGGTTTCGCCGTTGCCATCGCCGTGCTCTTGCACGCCGGCAACGGCGGCTACCAATTCGTCTCCCACCACGTGTGGGCCCCAGCTCTCGGGATCGACTGGTACGTGGGCGTCGATGGCATCTCGATCTTCTTGGTCCTGTTGGCTGCCGTGCTGTTCCCGATCGTGCTCGTCGGGGCTCGGACGCGCCACGACGTCCGCGCGTTCACCGCATGGATGCTCCTGCTCGAGGCGGCGTGCATCGGGACCTTCATCTCGCTCGACCTCGTCCTGTTCTTCTTGTTCTTCGAGCTGACGCTTGTGCCCGCGTACTTCCTCATCGGGGGATGGGGCTACGCCCGAAGCGCCTATGCGGCGATCAAGTTCTTCATCTACACCTTTCTCGGATCGGCCTTCCTGTTGGTGGGCATCGTGGCCGTGGCGTTCATCCACCAGCATCAGACCGGTGTGCTGACGTTTTCGCTGCCGGCGCTCGAGCGCACCCACTTCTCGTCAACCACCGGCATCCTCTTGTTCTTGGCCTTCACCGCGGCGTTCGCGGTCAAAGCGCCGCTCTTTCCTTTCCATACTTGGTCCCCCGACGCATACGCCGAGGCGCCCACCGGAGGCTCGGTCGTCCTGTCGGCGGTCATGGCCAAGTTGGGTACCTACGGCATCATCCGGTTCGACCTCAACCTGTTCCCCCAGGCCTCCAAGACGCTGGCACCGCTGTTGCTGACACTCGCGGTGATCGGCATCCTCTACGGCGCCATCGTGGCCAGCGTGCAGCGCGACATGAAGCGCCTGGTTGCCTATTCCTCGCTCGCCCAGATCGGGTTCATCGCGCTCGGGACCTTCGCCTTCTCCTCCGAAGGGCTGTCGGGAGGCGTCCTGCTGATGGTCAACCACGGGTTGATCGTGGCAGCGCTCTTCTTGCTCATCGGCTGGATCTACGAGCGTCGGCGCACATGGCAGGTCACCGAGCTGCGCGGACTGCAAGCGCCCGCCCCAGTGCTCGCGGCGGCCTTCACCGTGGCCATGATGGCCTCGATCGGTCTGCCTGGTCTGAACGGCTTCGTGAGCGAGTTCCTGGTGCTGTCCGGCACGTTCCTGACCCACCGCTGGTGGGCGGTCGTGGCCACAGCCGGCGTCGTTCTCGCCGCGCTGTACCTGCTGTGGGCGTACCAGCAGGCCTTCCACGGCGAGCCTGACCCGGCCAGCGCCACCACCCGTGACCTCGGATGGACCGAGCGTCTGGTCATCGCGCCGTTGCTCGTCTTGATTGTGCTGCTCGGCGTGTACCCCAAGCCGGCGCTCGACCGCATCAACCCCGCAGTCAATCGCCTCGTCGACCGGGTGGAGACGGCGACCCACGCGCCCGAGCCGGCGGTGGCCGCCTCGTCGCACGCGTCGCGGGTATCGACTCCCGGCGTCCGATTGGCAGTGTCGCGGCCGGCCCCACAAGGACGGACCACCCCATGAACCAAGCACTCGCGGCCGCCGCGGTGAGCCATTCGCTAAGCGCGCCGACCATCGCTCTGCCCCACATCCGCTACCTCGGCATTCTGCCTGAGCTCGTCATGATCGGCGGGGCGGTGGTGCTACTGGGCGGCTCCTCGCTGTTTCGCCGCCAGACCCGAGTCCGTGTGGCGACGGTGGCGACGGTGGCGATCTCGGGGACGGCGCTCGGTCTGGCGCTGTGGCAATGGTCCGACGTCCAGAGCCACGGTGCGTACACGACCGTCGACCGGGCCGTCGCGGTCGACGGCTTCAGTTGCTTCGTCGCCGTGCTGGTGACGTCGGCCATGCTGGTGAGCGCGTTGGTGGCCGACGGATACCTACGACGCGAGGGCGTCGATGGGGCCGAGTTCCACGTGCTGGCCCTGGTGTCGGCGTCGGGCGCCATGCTCATGGGGCAGGCGAACGACCTTGTCATCGTCTTCCTCGGCCTCGAGATCCTCTCGCTGGCCCTCTACGTGCTCGCCGCGTTCAATCACCGTCGGTCAGCCTCGGCGGAGGCGGCGCTCAAGTACTTCATTTTGGGCGGCTTCTCGTCGGCCATCTTCGTTTACGGGATCGCCCTCGTCTACGGCGCCACCGGGTCCACCAACCTCGCACAGATCGCTGACTACCTGGCGCACAACGTCGTGGCCTCCGACGGCCTCTTGCTGGCCGGCATGGCCCTGCTGATCGTGGGATTCGCCTTCAAGATCGCCGCCGTGCCCTTCCACATGTGGACCCCCGACGTGTACCAGGGCGCGCCCTCGCCGGTGGTCGGCTTCATGGCCGCGGTGGCCAAGGTGGGCGGGTTCGCCGCCTTCTTGAGGGTCTTCATCTCGTCCTTCGGCCTTTTGCGCGCCGACTGGCAGCCGGTCATCTACGTGATCGCCATTGCGAGCTTGCTGGTCGGCGCTGTGCTGGCTCTGGTCCAGCGTGACGTCAAACGGATGCTCGCCTATTCGTCGATCAACCACGCCGGTTTCGTGTTGTTGGGCTTGCAAGCCGCCTCGGCCGCCGGGGTCAGCTCGGCGCTCTATTACTTGTTCGCCTACACGTTCATGGTGATCGGGAGCTTTGCCGTGGTGACGGTGGTCGGAGGGCCGGGCGACGGCAACCACGACATCACCGCCTACCGCGGGATGGCGGGGCGCCAACCGCTGCTCGCCTTCGCCTTCGCTATCCTGCTGCTCGCCCAGGCGGGTGCCCCGTTCACGACCGGGTTCCTCGCCAAGTTCGGCGTCGTGGTGGCTGCTGTCGATGCCAATTCCCTGCCCCTGGCCGTGGTGGCGATGGTGAGCGCGGCGATCGCCGCCTTCTTCTACCTGCGGGTCGCAGTGCTCATGTACTCGCCATCAACTCACTTGGAGACCGGCGCGCTCGTTGGCACCGTGCCCGGCGGGCCGCCGGCGGCTGCGTCCCACGCCTCGGCGCCCGGTCCGCCCGGGGCAGTAGCTCCAGAAGCGGATATGGGGACGGCGGGGGTGTCTGACCCGGCGTGGGGCCATAGCGGTCCCGACGAGCTGTCGGGGGCCGGCGCCTACGCACCGGTGGGCGCCACGTCGCTCGCCGTGGTCGACCGGCTCAATACTGAGTTGCTCTTTGAAACCGAGCCCTCCGACGACGCCGACTCTGACCCTGATGCCGGCAGCCCGGAGAAGGCCCGGGTGCCGGTTCCTGTCCTGGCAGCGGTAGCGATCGGCCTGTGTGTCGCGGTGACCGTGGTCTTCGGGGTCATCCCGGGGCCGCTGCTCGACTTCGCCCACCGGGCCACGCTGCTGTTCATGCCGTAGCCCGCTGAGGGCTTCACGCGCGACAGGGCGGTCCGGAGCTGGACGCCCGATGGCAACACTGGGTTTCTCGCCCAATCGCGACACTGAGTTTCTGCCCGAGCGGACACCGCGGCCGGCCGGAGCAGCCTCAGGTTCAGGTACGAGTCAGTTCTCCGATGCGGGTTCGAGGGTCGAGCCGGGCCGAGATCCGCCGGAGGCGAAGAAACGCCCGACCACCGGAATGTCGGTCAGTGACTCCGCTCGCAGGATCTGTACGAGGGCCGGCATGAACTGCTCGGCCGAGTCCCACACCACGTAACGGGGCGACCAGGCGGGCTCGTACTTGGCGTTGAAACGCCACAACGACTCGATCTGCAGCACCCCCGATAATCGCCGCAGCGCCCAACGTTCCACCCGTTGGGTGAGCCCGTCACCGTTCTCGCCCTCGAGCGTCGAGCGCATCGCCGCGAAGTTGAGGCTGAGCCCCCGTCCCCCGTGCTGGCGCACGTGCTCGATCGTGGCCACCAGTGCGAAGTCCAACAGGCCGTTGGGGTGCTGGCCCTGGTCACGACGCATGAGGTCCAGCGAGTAGCCCCCGATTGCCGGCGACGGGACGAACTGGCACACTGCCGCGGGGCTGCCGTCGGGGCCGTTCACGACCGTCAGCAGCAAGCCGGTGTCGCGCTGGTCGAACACCCGGCCGAGCGTCATGGAGAAGCCGCGTTCCTGGTCGCCTCGCCGGTTGGCGCTCATGAGCTCCACCAGTTGACATGTCCTGGCGTCACCAAGCTTGGTCGGGTCGAGGATCTCCACCGTGTACCCGTTACGTCGGACGCGGTTGATCGCCTGGCGGAGCCCCTTCATGTGGCCGCCGTCGAGCCCGAACGTGCGCACGTCGACGACCGCCTCGTCGCCGATGTACACGTAGCGCATTCCCGACTCTCGATAGATGGGCAGCCACTCTTCGGCGGCGGCCATGACAGCCACTGCCCAACCATGTCGGTCGGCGAAGCGGCGCATCGCCTCCCAGACCTGCACTCGCTCGCTGACCGGCCCGATCGGGTCGGGCGACACGAGGCATACGCCGCCGTTGACGGCGTAGGCGACGATGCTGTCGCGGTGGAAGAACCATTGCTTGTCGTCGCGGAGCGCGAAGTAGTCGAGCGTGCCCGACCCGTGACGGCGCACGATGTCGCGGCTCGGGCTTCGGCCGTGCGTCGGCGTGGACCACCTCGTCCCGCCGATAGTCGCCGGTCGACCACTGGTCTGGTCAAGAGGGCCAACGCGACGACCGCCAACGCCATCCCCACCGCCAGCAGGCTGGGGGAGATCCAGTCGTCCACGGCATCGGGAAGCGAGACGGTGTGCAGGCCGACCAGTCGTTCGGCCGCTGCGCCGAGCACCTCGGGCCAGGGTGGCAACGGATGGCGCCGGAAGGCCCCGTTGAGCCCGATGGCCAGGGATGCCGCGCCGACGGCGGTGGCCGCGCCCAGTCCGAGAACGACCATCGCGGAGCGGAGCGATCCGGGGTCGGTGACGGCGGCGAAGTGCGCACGCTTGACGAGCAGCAGGGTGAGGACCCCGGCGGCCAGCAGGATGCCGACCAGTGCGGCGTCGTGGGCGAGGTGGAGCCCGATGGTCACCGACAACAGCACGACCGACACCGACCACGAACGGCGTTGGCCTCGCAGGACGCCGCGGGCCAGCATCATGAGGCTCACCCCGGCCAGGGCGACCAGGGCGCCCGCCGCCTGTGACAGCCCGAGGGGCAGGAACTGCTCGATGAGGTGCAAGTGGCTCCGCAGCGGCGGCGTCACCGCCTCCAGTAGGTCGACCAGCCCGGTGGCGAAGATGGCAAAGGCGGCGATCCGCCGCGTCCGCCGCACCCGGGTCCGCTCGCCCGAGGTGTCACTTGCGGGCGGCCAGGTGGCGCCGTGGGGCCACGAGGCCACCTGGGCGGGGTGGACGTCGGGAGCCGCCTTGTGCCCCTTCACCACCCTTTCGGCGCTGACCAACCGTTCGAGGGCCGTCGAGGTCGGGAGGTCGGCGTCGCCCAAGAGCAGCCGCACGTGGAGGTCGGCACCGGTCTCGAGCTCGATCCAGCTCGCTTGGCGGTGGTGCACGAAGACGGGGGGCAGCCCACAGCGCCCGGCGTGTTCGCGGACAAGCTCGGCGGTGGCCCCCGGGACGGCATAGAAGCCCGGGTCGAGGCGGGACAGTTCGGGCCGCGTGGCGCCCCCGATGATGACTCCCGCGGCCCCGGTGCTGATCGCGCTGCGGACGGCATCAGGTGCCGGTCCCCCGTCGAGCAGTAGAACGGCGGAGGGATCGGGCTCGGCGAGTGGGCGGGGAGGGGCGCTGTGGCGCTGCCAGGCGGGCATGAGAGCGTCCCCACCGAGCGCCGTCCACGCGACGCGCGACGCCACGGCCACAACGAGGGCCATCACCCCGACAACCACTGTCGTCGCACCGAGAGCAAACAGCAACCGGTCCGGCCACGTCGCGGCGTAGGCGTGGGCGAGTGCCCGGCGGGGCCCCGAGTGCCCGCCCAGGAACCGATCGAGGGCGAGGAAGACCACCGGCAACCGGAGCAAGCTCGCCACGAGCGCCGGAAGCAGCGCGACCCACAAGAAGATCCGGCCGAGGCGACGATAGAGGAGGCGCGAGGTGACGAACCGACCAGATGCCGTCGGGTCTTCGAGCCGCCCGAGCCCGTTGAACCACGGGCGGGTGTCCGTAGTATCGGTGGTGACCTGCCCCGCCGGTAGGTCACCCGGTGCGCCCGCACGTAGAAGGACCCGGCGCAGGCCCCCCGCCGTCTCCAGCAGCAGGTCCACCCCGCCGACCACCTCCATACCGAGCGCGACCAGCTCGGGTCCGCACCCGGGGTCCTCGCGGAACGCCGGGTCGCGCCAGCCAGGGAGGACCACGATCCGGCAGTCGGGGCGGGCGCCGAAGTCGACACATGGCCTCCTTGAGCCCGGCGTGCGCGTCGAGAGCGTCGAGGATCCTCTGGCGGGCGGTGGGTGGGGAGGTGACCGGCGCCACGAACAGGTTGCCGCAGATCACGACTACCCCGGGCCCCTCCCATCGTTCGAGCACCCCGGCCACGTCGGCGGCTAGGGCCAGAGATGACGGTGTGGGCTCGGGCAGCAGCGTCAAGTCACTCAGCACCATGACCCGGCGCCCGAGCGGGATGCGCACTTCGAGCATGTCCGAGGTGCGCTGGTCAGGAGGGGTCGCGGGGCCGAAGTTGAGAGGCCCGAAGGGCCCGGTCGGCGCCGAGCGGCCCCAGGCGGAGGTTGTCACCTCGGCGGGAGGCTGGGGCGACATGACGACCCAATGGTGCCACGCGCGAGCCTGTTAGGGAGTGACGGGAGCGGTCGATGTGCGCGCGAGGGGCCGTGCGACCGGCCGCCGGTATGCTCCTCGGGCGGCGCTCCTGGGATACCCGACGCCCGGGAACCCAGGGGAGGAAGGACCGGAGGGACCTCAGATGGATGCGCATCCCGGCGTCCCCGACAACTGGCGATGGCGTGCCGGCCCCGTCGAACCAGGCCGGGCCGTCATCTTCGACATCGACGGCGTGCTTTCGGACGCTGCCGGTCGCCAGCACTTCATCGAGAGCGGGCGGCGGGACTGGGGAGCCTTCTTCGAGGCGTGCGGCGACGACCCGATCATCGAAGAGATCGCCCGATTGATCGACCTGCTCGACCCCGCCCTCCGGGTCGTGCTCCTCACGGGGCGCCCCCAGCGTGTGCGGCCCCAGACCCTTGCTTGGCTCGACCGCTACGGGCTTCGCTGGGATCTGCTCGTGATGCGCGACCGTGGCAACTACGAACGGGTCACCGAGTTCAAGCGGGACGCGGTGCGTCAGCTGCGCCGGTTTGGCTTCGACCTCCAACTGGCGATGGAAGACGACCCGTCGAATCATGCGATGTTCGTGACCGAGGGAATCCCGTGCGTCTATATCCATTCGGGCTACTACGACTGATTCTCCGGGCCAGCTCGTCGGCCCACCCCGCGCCGAGCGCCACGAGGGCGGCGGCGAGTATCGGCCAGTCCCCGAACCGGACGTAGAGCGTTTGGCCCGCGCGCATCCCGACGACGCCGCGCACCACGGCACGTTCCCCGATCCGGCTGTGCCGCACGAGGTGGCCGCTGGCGTCCACGATCGTCGAGTACCCCGTCGGTGAGGCCTGCACCAGGGACCGTCCGTTCTCCACGGCCTGTATCTCGTCCGCCGCGACCTCTTGGGCGGGGACCTGACCGTTCGCGTAGGACGACGTGTTGGTCGGCACGACGAGCAGTTGGGCGCCCGCCCGGACCGACGATCGGCTGCGCTCGGGGTAGAAGACCTCGTAGGACACCAGGACGCCCAAGCGTCCGGCCGGCGTGTCGAGCAGCTCGGTTCGGTGGCCGGCTATGGCGTCGAGCGGCACCGCCGACAAGTTGGCCAGGTGGGCGAAGAACCCCCGGTCCGGTACGTACTCTCCGAACGGCACCCGGTGGACCTTCTCCACGGTCCCGACGATGTGGCCGGCCGGTGACCAGGCCACCACCTCGTTGCGGAAGGCGTGATCCGACACCGTGATCGTGACGCCAGCCACCAAGGTGGCGCCCAGGCTCCGGGCTATGGCGGCCATGGCGATCTCCGTGGCGGATCCCTCGAGCGGGCGGGAGAGGGAGATCACGTCTTCGGGCCACACCACAAGACGGCGTGTTCGCCCCTCGCCCGCGTTCTTCGGACGTGGCAATCGGGCCGTTGCCGCCACCTGCGCGGCGAATACCGTCGACGGCGCCACCTCGGCCTTGCGCAACCCTCGCTCACCCCCGCCTTGCACCGCGGCGACAGTGAGCGTGCCGACGGGCGATCCTCCGTCTGGTGCTTGGGTGGCGAACGCGAGCACGCAGCCGAGCGTCACCGCGGCCACGACGCCGCCGAGGGCGTCGGTCCAATGGCCTCGCGGCAACGTGGCGGCCTCGACCGACAAGTCTCCGACCGACAGCTCTCCGATCGACCATTGTCCGACCGACCACAAGGGCGAACGAACCCAGCACGCCGCCTGCGGCCCACACCATGGCCGTGAGCAGCAGGGGCCCGCCCACGCGGGCCGCTGGCAGGAAGGGCCCACTCGCCTGCCCTAGCCAGACCGCACCGAGCGGGAGCCCACCGAACGGCCAGCTGTCGCGTAGTGCCTCGAGCAAGGTGAACGCGCCCACGAACGCGCAGAGCCTCCCGCGTTCAGCCGGCACGAGCAGCGACGCCGCCGCCATCGTCGCCGACTCGACCACGACGAGGACGACGGCGCCGTACCAGTTGAACGACCCGGCCCACCACAAGCCGATGCCGAAGCACGCGAGCCCCGCGGCCCAGCCACCGAGTAACCGGGCCCGGGCGCGAAGGCCCCGTAGGGCGCAAAAGAGCACGGCGGCACCGAGGGGCCCCAACGGCCACCAGCCGAACGGGGGAAGCGAGAGTGCGAGCGCTGCCCCGCCCAGGAGGCACGGGAGCACGACCCGCCCCCGGCGCCGGCTCACCGTGCGGGGCCGGGCTCGCTCGTGAGCGGTGCGATGGAGGCCAGCACAGCCTGGGCGGCGGTCCTCCCACTGGCGATGCAGGCGGGGATCCCGACGCCCCGGTAGGCAGCGCCGGCGACACCGATAGCCGGCAATCGCCCGAGCGCGGACTCGATGCCGGCCACCCGCAGGAGGTGGTGGACCCGGTACTGGGGGAACGCGTCGGCGTACCTCGTGACCCTGGTGGCTGTTGGCTCACCGGTCGTGCCCACCATGACCTCCAGCTCACGTGCCACGCGGGCAGTCAGGTCGGCGTCGCTCAACGACTCGTGGCGCTGATCGCCGAAACGACCGACCGACGCCCGGACGAGCAGGGAACCCGGACGCCGGAGGTGGGGCCATTTCCGATCGAGGTAGGTGCAGGCGGTGACGAGCGCCCGGGGGTCGCGCCCCGCTCGGTCCCCCCCGTCGTCGGGCAGCCTGGTCGGCGGACCCACCGCGGGCGTCGAGTGGGGGACAAGGAACCCGGTTCCCTCCAGTGCCTCGGGCGCTGCCGCCACGGGGTAGCAGAGTGTGACCAGGGCCACCGAAGCATGCTCGACGCCGCCGAGCAGTGTCGCAGCGTCGGCCTCGTGCGGCTCGAGGAGAGCCGCGGCGGCTGGCGCGGGCACGGCGAGCACGACGCCGTCAGCGGTGACCGGGCCCGTCGTGGTGTGCAGCACCCAGGGCTGCTCGCGGGGGCGGCCGCGGTCGAGGAGCTCGACCGCGGCGTCCGTTCGGATCACCACGCCCCGCTCGACGAGCCTCATCTCGAGCCGGTCCACCAGGGACCCCATGCCCCGCTCCAACGCCCAAAACGCAGTCGTGACGGCGGGTGCCGTTGGCTCGCCGCCGGTTGTCCCCCCGGGGCTCGGGTTCCCTTGGGCGGGTGTTCCGGCCCGCCGCAGAGCGCGCATGAAGCTGCCCCGCCGCTGGGCCGCGGCCAGGAGGAGCGGGAACACGGCGGCAGCGCTCATGTCGCTGACGTTGCCCGCGTGGATGCCGCCGACGAGGGGGTCCACCAGTCGGTCCACGACCCGGTGGCCGAGCTTGCGTCCCACCAGCGGTCCGATGGCCCGATCACCCAAGGGCCCGCGGACGTCGGGTCGGGGAGAGAGCACGTCGAGCAGCAGTCGCAACGACCCCCTGGCGCCCAGAATCCGCGATCTCGCCGTCGGCCAGAAGCGGGTGGGCACGCCGAGGACCAGACCGTCGGGGAGGCGGCGCTTGCGCCCGCGGACCCACACCGAGGCTCCGCTCGCGCCGAGTGCCATGAGCTCATCACCCAGCCCGACCTCCCGGCACAGCGCAGTCGCCTCGGGGCGTCGGGCGAGGAAGCCGTCAGGTCCGACGTCCACGGAACGGCCCTCGAGCTCGGCGGTGCGGAGCTTGCCGCCCAGGGCACCGCTCGCTTCGAGCACTACGACGAGCGGCGCGTCGGGCGACTCCGAAGCACCGCCGGTCAGCTCCCAAGCGGCGGCCAGCCCGCTGATCCCGCCGCCGACCACCACCACGGTGGGGCGCACTCGCCTGTCGGCGCTCATCTCGAGAGACCCCGCGGGGCGTGTGCCTGCTCGGCCTCGATCACGAGGTCGGCGAGGCCGGTGAGGAAACGCGGGTCGTCGTTGAGCGAGGGGGTACGCCAGAATCTCACTCCCACCTCGTCGGCGAGGTGGCGCGCCTCGATGTCGAGGTCGTAGAGCACCTCAAGGTGGTCGGCCACGAAGCCGACCGGGCACACGACCAGGGTGTCCGCCCCCGCCGAGGGGAGGGAGCGGATGACCTCGAGGAGGTCGGGGCCGAGCCATGGTTCGGGGGTCCGCCCCGCGCTCTGCCAGGCCACGCTCCACTCCTCGACGCCGGCCGCGCTGGCGATGAGGCCGGCCGACGAGGCGAGGTGCTCGGGGTAGCGGTCTCCCTCGGCCACCACTCGTTGGGGGAGGGAGTGGGCCGTAAAGAGGACGGCGATTCGCCCCGACGCCCGTTGTGCCTCGGCCATGGTGGCGGCGAGCAGCCTGGCCTGCGCGGCGACGAAGGCCGGGTTCTGGTACCACCCGTCGATGGCGATGAACCGTGGCGCCGCCGGGTGACCGGCCAAGGTGTCGGCAGCCCGCGCGAGGTACTCGCCCGAACCCATCGACGACGGGTGAGGCGTCAGGACCATCCCAATCACCGAACCCACGCCGGCGTCGGCCAGGGCGGTCGCCGCGACCTCGACGGACGGCTCGACGTGCTTGGAACCGAGAGCGACCAGGTAGCGGCCGGGCGCACGCGCCTCGAGCAGGCGTCGCAGGCCGGCAACCTGCGCCTCGGTCCGCGCCGTCAACGGGGATGTTCCTCCGATTGCCTCGTAGCGCATCTGCAGCTCGGCCAGCTGGGTG
This sequence comes from uncultured Acidimicrobiaceae bacterium, assembly GCA_963794215.1. Lineage (GTDB taxonomy): Bacteria > Actinomycetota > Acidimicrobiia > Acidimicrobiales > RAAP-2 > DATKRB01. Next base: position 103,042 of record CAWCCQ010000004.1, read on the forward strand.
TCGGACGGCGGCCGCCCGCGGCGGATCCGGGTGTAGAACTCAGCGATCGCCTCGGGTCGGTCGGGGGTGCCGTGCGCCATCACCAGCACCCCTACGCGCGTGTCGAGGGCGTGTGCGCTCACTTCCTCATGTGAGCACACCGGCGCGTCCTTCGGTGTGCACGAGGTCGACCAGCGCGCCCAGGACGCCCGGGTCGGTTTCGGGCAGCACGCCGTGGCCGAGGTTGAAGATGTGCCCAGGCTCGCTGCCGGCGGCGTCGAGCACCTCGCGGGCGGCCCGGGCGACCACCGGCCAAGGGGAGAGCACCCGCGCCGGATCGAGGTTGCCCTGGACCGCCCGCTGGGCCCCGACCCGGCCGCGGGCCACGTCGAGCGGCACTCGCCAATCGACGCCGATGACGTCGGCGCCGCTGGCGGCCATCTGTGCCAGCAGCTCGCCGGTGCCCACCCCGAACAAGATGGTCGGCACGCCGAGGTCCGCGACCTCGTGTAGGACGCGGGCCGTCACAGGCAGGACGCTTCGTTCGTACTCGGAGGGTGACAGGCATCCGGCCCAGCTGTCGAAGAGCTGGAGGGCGGTGGCTCCGGCGGCGACCTGGGCTCGGAGGAAGGCGACCGTCAGATCGGCCAGTCGGTCCATGAGCGCCTCCCAGGTCGCCGCGTCGGTGTGCATGAGCCCCTTGACCTTGGCGAAGGTGCGTGAGGGGCCACCCTCCACCAAGTAGCTGGCAACCGTGAACGGTGCACCGGCGAACCCGATGAGCGCGACGTCGTGCGACGACAGCTCGCGTGCGACGTGGCGTGCCGACTCGATCACGTAGGGCACGTCGATCTCGGGCTCGAGCGGCCTCAGCCGCCGGAGGTCCGCCGACGAGGTGAACGGCTCCGCGACCACCGGCCCGCGCCCGGCCACGATCTCCACGCCGAAGCCGATGGCGTGCACGGGCACCACGATGTCAGAGAACAAGATGGCGGCGTCCACTCCGTAGCGCCGGACCGGCTGGAGGGTCAGCTCGGCGGCAAGGTCCGGATCGGCGATCGCGCCCAAGATGCTGCCCTGGCCGCGTGCGGCGCGGTACTCGGGCAAAGACCGACCGGCTTGGCGCATGAACCAGACCGGCGTCCGGTCCACAGGTAGCCGACGGCAGGCTCGGACGAACCGTGACCCCGATGGGGAATCGAAGGGCCCGGTCACGGCGCGAGGACCAAGGGGCGCTCGGCGGTCCTGGGGGAGATCACCGTTGGTCCTCCTTGCCGATCGGTCGCCGTTGCCCGAGCTGGTCGCTGCCCGGGACCGTCGTAGCCGACGTGGAAGGCGCAGCCCCCATCGGACACCCCGGTCAGCTGGACAGGGGACCACTCCGGTGACGGGTCGGCAGCGGCTTCCCGTAGAATAGAGGGTTCCCCGACCGGGGAGGGAAAGGGGCGTCTGAGGCGACGTGGCCAGCGATCCGGAGCTCGAAGACGAGCAGCGATTCCTCGACGGCGCCCATCGACGACTCGAGGCCATGCGGGCCGATGCCAACCGGATGCTCACGTCAGTGCTGGATTTGGGCCGGGGGGGCACGTTCCAGTCACGCACTGAGCGGGACATCGTGGTGCGTACCAGCCTCGCCCGGCTGGCCCAGCTCGACATCGGCGATCAGGCGCTGTGCTTCGGTCGCATCGATCGCCTGCCCGAAGCGGACGGACGGCCCGGTGAGACCTACCACATCGGGAGGCTCGCGGTGTCGGGCGAAGACCTCGAGCCGTTGGTGGTGGACTGGCGGGCCCCGGTAGCCGAGCCGTTCTACCGTGCGACCGGGCTCGACCCCCAGGGCCTCGCCCGGCGCCGCCATCTGGCTGTCCGGGGCAGGACCGTCACCGGGTTGGAGGATGAGTACTTCACGCGGCCGCTGCGGATTGGTCCCTCCGATGACGTGCCCGGCTTCGACGAATCGTCGTCGCTTTCGGCACCAGCGGCGGGTCCGGGAGCCTCCGGTGCTCACCTCGACGGCCCCCAGCTCGTACGCGACGGCCTAGTCCTCGGGGGCCCGGGCGCCCTCCTCGCCGCGCTGGGCCAATCGAGGACGGGACGGATGGGCGACATCGTCGCCACCATCCAGCGCGAGCAGGACGAGATCGTGCGCTCACCGCTGGCCGGCGTCTTGATGGTCCAGGGCGCCCCGGGGACGGGCAAGACGGCCGTAGCACTTCACCGGGCCGCCTATCTGCTCTATACGCACCGATTCCCTCTGGAGCGCCAAGGCGTGCTCGTGCTCGGGCCCAACCCGCTCTTCCTCCGCTACATCGAGCAGGTCCTCCCGTCGCTCGGCGAGACGGGCGTCACGCTGTCCACCGTGTCGGGGCTGGTGCCCGAAATCCGGGTCTGCGCCAAGGACGCCCCTGAGGTGGCGCGGCTCAAGGGCGAGGCCCGGATGGCCCGAGTGCTCGCCCGGGCCGTACGGACCCGTCAGCGTCCGCTGCGCGCCGATCTGACAGTGCCGTTTGGACCGCTCATCTTGAGGATGACCGAGGCGGAGTCGGCCCAGATCGTGAACCTGGCCCGACGCCGCCCCGGGACCCACAACGCTCGCCGCCGGTTCGTGGAACGCCGGGTCGTGGAGTTGCTCAGTGACCAATACCTCCAACGGCTGGCTGCCGCCGGCTGGGAGGACCCCGCGATCGCCGAGGATCCCTCCAGCGGCGAGCGCACCGGGGGTGGCGCGGCGCAGGGAGTGGCCGCCGGGCCGGACGTCTCGTGGCCCCCCGGTGCGGGGGGGGACGGAGGCCAGAGTGGTCTCGGGGAGCCCGACGAGGGCGGCGTCGATCCCGCCGAGTTGCGCCGTCGGGTGCGGCGCGCGCCCGAGGTCGCCGAAGCCCTCGACCGCATGTGGCCCCGGTTGGCGCCCCACGAGCTCGTGCACGACCTTCTGGGCGCCCGGCCCCTCCTTGCTGCGGCGGGTGCGGGCATCCTCACGTCCGAAGAGGTCGCCTCGCTCTACCGGCCGCGCAGCCGATCGCTCGAGGAGGCCCCCTGGTCGGCGGCCGACGCCGCGCTGGTCGACGAGGTTCGTGGGCTGCTCGGCCCGCGCCAGGGACGTTCGCGGCGCCAACGGCCCGAAGCCGCCGACCAAGCGCGGGCGCGGGCCGAGGTGGGGTTCTGGCCGGCCGGGCTCGACGCCTCCCCGTTGGCGGCACCCGGCGCGGCCGACGTCGAGGAGGTCCGTTCCTTCGGCCACATCGTCGTCGACGAGGTGCAGGACCTCTCGCCGCTGCAGTTGCGGATGCTCGCCCGGCGCTCGCTGTCGGGCTCGATGACCGTGGTGGGTGACATCGCCCAGGCGACCGGGCCCTGGGCGCCGAGCAGCTGGGACGAGATCGCCGCCCATCTGCCTGACCGCTCGCCCCGGCTGGTGGAGCTCACCGTCAGCTATCGGACCCCGGCCGAGGTGGTGGAGCTCGCCGCTGCGGTTCTCGATCGCGCCGCCCCTGGCCTCGCGCCACCCCAACCGGTACGCCGCTCCGGGCACCCACCGGTGGTCGTGCAGGCGTCGGCCCCCGAGCTGGTCGAGCGGGTGGCCGAGCTGGCCGAGGCGGAGATCGCGGCGGTGGGGACGGGGCGCACGGCGGTGCTCGCCCCGCCGTCGCTGGTCACCGCGCTGCTCAGTGGACTCCAGACACGGGACGTCCGCGCGGTCGACCCGCGCGAGGCGCGCGGCGTCGGGCTGGCGGCGCCGTTGGTGGTGCTGCCGGTGGACGAGGCGCACGGGCTCGAATTCGACTCAGTGATCGTGGTCGAGCCGGCGTTGGTGGCTGCCGAGGACCGGGTCGGGCCGGAGGAGGGCCCCGCCCCCGCCACCCAGCGCGGGCTGCGAACCCTCTACGTGGCCCTAACACGGCCGACCCAGCGCCTTTCGGTGGTCCACTCTCGCCCGTTGCCCGACGCCATGCGCCAGGACCGGGTGATCGAGCGGGTCTGAACAGGCCCGTGAGCCGGCCACCTGCCCGGGTCGGTGGGGATCGAGTTGCGGACCCGTGGCGGGAACCGACTCGAGCACGCCGCGCACGATCGGGTTCACCAGCATGTTGGCGCTGGGTGGCGCCGGTCGACTAGGAATTACGCCGTGACCCAGGCGATCTCGGTGGGTGAGCCGGCCGAGCGGGGCAAGATCGTCCACGATCGCCCGCCAATGCTGGCCATCGGCGTCATGATCTGGCTCGGCTCGGAACTGATGTTCTTCAGCGGGCTGTTCGCCGCCTTCTTCACCATTCGTTCCCAGCACGCGATCTGGCCTCCGCCGGGCACCCATCTCGACGTCGTCCGTGCTGGTGTCTTCACTGCCATCCTCGTGTCGTCCAGCTTCACGATGCAGTGGGCCGTCCACCAGGCCGAGTGGCGCAACCGCCGCTCGGCCCGGATTCGGATCGCCTGGACCATCGTGCTGGGCGCGGCGTTCCTGGCCAACCAGGCGTTCGAGTGGGCGACCATCACCACACGCCCGAGTACAAACGCGTACGGTTCGTTGTTCTTCATCATGTCGGGCCTCCACGGGCTGCACGTCTTCATCGGGCTCATCGCCATGACCTTCCTGCTCGGACGCATGAAGGGACGACAGGGCGGCGACCCCGGAGAGCTTTCGGTCGTGCAAGGGGTGAGCTATTACTGGCACTTCGTCGACATCGTGTGGGTTGGCCTGTACAGCTGTCTGTTCCTCCTCAAGTAGGTGTCCGTGCGTAGGTTGCTGCAAAACCGCTACGTGCTTCCTGTCCTCCTCGTCGCCACCATGGGCGCCGGCGCACTGCTGGCGCTGGCCAGCGCCGGGCCCGCGAGCGCGGCCAATCCCGGTGTCGGGGGCGTGGCGACCGGCGGTGGGGTCGATGCTGGCAACTTCCGCTCAGGTGTGGCACTGCCGCCGGGCGTCGGGAGCCCGGGGTACCTGGGTGGCCCGAAGAACACGGGCGGGGCCAACTCGTCGATCCGCGTGTACAAGACGGTCAATGGCAAGCGCCAGCTCGTCGCCTACGGCAACTCGGCGATCATCTACAAGCAGCCGCCGGCGTCGTACATTCCGCTCGGCGAGGCCCTGTTCGCGCTCGACTGCTCCAGCTGTCACGGCAGTCAGGCAGAAGGCTCGGCCATCGCCCCGCCATTGATCGGCGTGGGTCCGGCGACCGTCAACTTCTGGGTGGCCACCGGGCGGATGCCGGCCACCTCGACCAACGCCGTACAGGCCCAGCGCAAGCCGCCACGGCTCAACCCCCGGCAGTCGCTCGAGGTCGCAGCCTGGGTGAACTCGCTCGACCCGGCGGTGCCGTTCGTCCCCTACCCCAACCTCAAGGGGGCCGACGTGGCGGTTGGTGCCAACCTCTTCTCCCTCAACTGCGCCGCCTGCCACACCATCACCGGCGCCGGTGACGCACTGGCCTTTTCGACCTTCTCCCCGAGCCTGCACGAGGCCACCCCACAACAGGTGGCCGAGGCGATCCGGACCGGCCCGGCTAACATGCCCCGGTTCACCGGCAACCTGACCGACGCCCAAGTGCGAGATGTGGTGGCCTACGTGACCGAATACATCCAACACCCGACCAACCCCGGCGGCAACGACCTCGGCGGCATCGGGCCCGTCGCCGAGGGGTTCATCGCCCTGCTGTTCGGCGTGGGCGGGTTGGCCCTGGTCTGCTTCTGGATCGGAGATCGGGCGTGAGCGAGATCCCTCCCGTGCTCACCACTTCCGACGGCGACGGCCATCGCACCGCAGTCCCCGTGCCGGTGGCCAGGTTCGACGACCCGCACCTCCAGGAGATGGCCGCCCACCCCCAGCGGACCGAGCGGATCATCGCTACTCTCTTCGTGCTCGGAATCGTGGCGATCGGCGGCTTCGGGGCCGCCTACTGGGTGAACGCCAAGCCGTGGGTCATCGCAGTCACCTTCGGCGCCGGGCTGTTCTTCCTCGGGTTCGGGCTGACTGCCTGGGGAAAGTACCTCATGCCCCAGGGGCCCTTCGTCGAGGAACGACACACCTTGGCGTCCGCGCCCGAGGAACAGGACGCCCTGTCGGCCGCGTTGGTGCAACGCACCGGTGTGGTGGTCAAGCGGCGGCGACTGCTCGGCGGGCTCTTCGCCGGCGGAGCGGGAATCTTCGGGATCGTGGCCATCTTCCCGCTCCTGCGTTCGCTCGGACCAGTCCCCGGCGTGACGTTCGATCGCACCAACTGGCGACGGGGCTCGTTGCTGGTGGACTCCAACGGGCGGCCGATCCACGTCGACACCCTCGACGTGGGCGGCATCGTGACCGTGTTTCCGGACCACTTCCAAGACAATGACCAAGGCCAGGCTGTCGACCAGACGATTCTCATCCGGGTGTCCACCGTCGCCGTCACCACCAAGCCCGGTCGCTCCAGTTGGGGCCCGCGGGGGTACCTCGCGTACTCCAAGCTCTGTACCCACCTGGGCTGTCCGGTCGGCCTGTACGAGCAGCAGCTTCAGCTGCTGGTCTGCCCTTGCCACCAGTCGATGTTCAACGTGCTGAACGGGTGCGTGCCCGAGTTCGGTCCCGCCCCCCGCCCGCTCCCGCAGCTCCCCTTGATGGTCGACGCCGAGGGCTATCTTCGCGCACAATCGGGCTTCAGCCAGCCGGTTGGGCCCGGTTTCTGGGAGCGGACGACCACGTGACTACCACCAACGACGGCCCACGTACGAAACGGGAGGCGCAGGCAGCTCTCGGCCCCTATGGACGGACCTCCAAGGTCGTCGCCGAGATTGACGAGCGGTTCGGCTTGGCCAAGGGCGGGCGGGTCTTCCTCGACAAGATCTTTCCGGACCACTGGTCCTTCATGCTGGGCGAGATCGCGCTGTACTCGTTCGTCGTCCTGATCGCCACGGGCATCTTTCTCAGCCTGTACTTCATCCCATCGACGTCCCAGATCATCTACCACGGCTCCTACAAACCCCTCGACGGCCAACGGGTGTCCGAGGCGTACGCGTCAACGGTCGACCTCTCCTTTTCGGTCCGCGCCGGGCTGCTCATGCGTCAGATGCACCACTGGGCGGCGGACGTGTTCGTCGGGTCGATCGTGCTGCACATGGCCCGCATCTTCTTCACCGGAGCGTTCCGCAAGCCCCGCGAGACCAACTGGGTCATCGGCACGACCTTGCTGATCATGGCCATCCTGAACGGATTCATCGGGTACTCGCTACCCGATGACCTCGTATCGGGCACCGGCTTGCGCATCGCCTACTCGATCCTGCTGTCGATCCCCTTCGTGGGCAGCTACTTGGCGACCTTCTTGTTCAGCGGGAACTTCCCGGGGAACGCCATCATCCCTCGCTTCTATACGATCCACGTCCTCATCCTGCCGGCGATCATCGCGTTGCTCATCGGCGCGCACCTCGGGCTGCTGGTGCGCCAGAAGCACACCCAATTCCCCGGTGAGGGTCGCACCGAGCGCAATGTGGTCGGGTCGCCCATGTTCCCGACGTTCATGGCCAAAACGACGGGGTTCTTGTTCATGGTGACCGGCGTCCTCGGGCTGCTCGGGGGGCTGGCGCAGATCAACCCCATCTGGCAGTTCGGCTCGTACCAGGCCGACAAAATCTCCTACGCCGTCCAGCCGGACTGGTACATGGGCTGGCTGGACGGTGCTCTGCGCATCATGCCGAGCTGGGAGTGGACCGGGTGGGGTCATACGCTCCCCTGGGAGGTTTTCTTCCCGGCGGTGCTCTTCCCGGGTCTTGTGTTCAACATCGCGTTCGGTTGGCCCTTGATCGAGCGATGGTTCACCAAGGACAACGAGCTGCACAACCTGCTCGATCGGCCTCGTAACCGTCCCAAGCGGACGGCGTTCGGTGCTGCCTTCTTCACCATGCTCTTTGTGGTGTTCGGCGCCAGCTCGACGGACGTACTGGCGAATTACTTCCACGTCTCGCTCAACATCGTGCTGTGGTTCTTCCGGATCGCCGTCTTCGTGGTGCCCCTTGTCGTCTACGCCATCACGTGGCGGATCTGCGTCGAGATGCAGGGCGTCGCAGGCATCGGGCAGCGCAAGCGGGCCATGGTAGTGAGCCGCACCGCATCGGGCGAGTACGTGGCCGAGGTGTCGGACCCTCGCCCGGGCGACCATCGCACCGATCTGCATCCAGAGCCGGTCCCCGTGCTCATCGAGCTGCCCCCCGACGGCAACGGACTCGAACGCACGTTGCCCGTCGACGGGGAGGTCGGGGTGGCGGTCCGTCGGGTCAACCGCTGAGCCAGCCAGCCGGACCAGCCAACCGGCCCGGCGAGCCAGCAAGGCGAAGGGGGCGACTTGGTTCTGCCCATGTCGGCCAGCTCGGGATGTGGTAGGCCGACCACAGCGACTGGGGGGCGCCGAGGCCGCCAGTCTGAACCTCTCAATGATGGCCAACAGCGACGCTGAGGCCCCGTAGCGCTATCGAGCAACCCTGTCCTCCCGAGTGCCGGTCGTCCGAACGACCCGGCCACCAGTGCGCCAGCGGCGGAAGGGTCGGGCGTTGTCCTCCCTCGACCGGCGAGCTTGCCGGCGACGTTCGCCGCGACCACGTCGATCACGACAGCGACGCCAGCCACGTCGATCTCCGCGTTCGGGTAGCGGTACCGGACGTCGACAGCAGGAACGCCAAGGATTAGCGCACGCTGAACGCAGCGCGCACACGCCCGCTGACCACGCCCGGCGTCGTAGCACCCGATAGCGGAGATCAAGACAGCGCGGCTCCGCACCAACGGGCCGGAGGGCAGGGCGAGCCGGCTTGTATCACCGCGCCGCGCGCCGACGCCATGAAGGCGACGAACTAGTCGTGCAGGGGAGTCGGGCTGCGCTGGCCGAAGGCCGCGTGCTCAGACGCGGCCACCCCGCCGGCTCTCGGCAGTGACCCCCACCAGGGCGGTGAAAATCAGCCCGAGGCCGGGAAGAATCAGCCAGAACCCGAAGACCAGCGCCAGGGCGCAGATGAACGCCCCCATTCCGAGGACGAACGGCCAGATACTCGATCCCGGAAAGGAGCTGATCGTCCCCTCGCCGTCGGCGATCTCGGCGTCGGGTCGGTCCTCGGGGCGGGCACCCATGCGCCGGTGCCAGTAGAAGTAGTAGCTCCCCGGGAGCAGGCCCAGCAGGCAGGTGCCGACCAGCATCATGGTCCCGCCGTCCTCGTAGGCGGTGAACCAGTACACCGTGCCGACCAGGCCGAAGAACACGCCGATCCCGAGCAGGAACAGCGCCTCGATCCTCACGGCGCGCCCACCTTCTGTTCGGGGCGCGGGCCTCCCACCGGCCGGCGGGGGTGACCGTGGTCCAGCGACGGGGTATCGGGGTGGTTGGCGTCCCAGGTTGGCCGCTCCGAGCGGATCGGGGGGAGGTGCGTGTAGTTGTGGTGGGGTGGCGGCGAGGTGGTGAACCATTCGAGCGTGTGAGCGTCCCACGGATTGTCACCGGCCAGCACCGGGCGCCGCCACGAGATCCACAGGTTCCACAACAAGATGGCGAACGAGACGGCGATGACGAAAGCGCCGATCGTCGAGAGTTGGTTGTAGATCTCCCAGCCTAGGTTGCTCGGGTAGACCGCTACTCGGCGGGGCATCCCTTTCAATCCCACCACGTACTGGGGCATGAAGGTCAGCCAGAAACCGACGAACATGACCCAGAAGTGCCAACGCCCGAGGCGGTCGTCGAGCATGCGCCCGAACATCTTGGGATACCAGTAGTAGAGGCCGGCGAACCCGGCGAACACGGCCGTCCCGAAGAGGACCTGGTGGAAGTGGGCCACGACAAAGTACGTGTCGTGGGTGAAGAAGTCGATAGGCGGTGCGGCCAGCATGATCCCTGTGATCCCGCCCATCAAGAAGGCGAACAGGAACCCGACGCAGAACAGCATGGGTGCCGTGAAGTGCAGCTCGCCCCGCCACATCGTCCCAATCCAGTTGAAGAACTTGATCCCCGTTGGCACGGCGATGAGCAAGCTCAGGAGCGAGAAGAAAGGAAGGAGCACGGCGCCGGTGGTGAACATGTGGTGGGCCCACACTCCGGTGGACAGTGCCGCGATGGACATGGTGGCGAAGACCATGCCCTTGTAGCCGAACACCGGCTTGCGGGAGAACACGGGCAGCACCTCGGTGACGATCCCGAAGTAGGGCAGGGCCAGGATGTACACCTCGGGATGGCCGAAGAACCAGAAGAGGTTCTGCCACAGCAGCGGTGATCCCCCGCCCGACACCGTAAAGATGTGCGTCCCGAAGTGCCGGTCGCAGAAGAGCATGATCAGCGCGCTGGTGAGGACGGGGAAGGCGATCAGGATGAGGATGCCGGTCACCAGCATGTTCCAGGTGAAGATGGGCATGCGGAACATCGTCATCCCCGGGGCACGCAAGTAGAAGATGGTGGCGACGAGGTTCACGCCAGTGAAGATGGCTGAAAAGCCGGTCAGCGCCAGCGCCATGATCCACAGGTCGCCACCGGCCCCGGGGGAATTCGTCGCGTTGGAGAGCGGGGCATAGGACACCCAGCCGAAGCTGGCCGCGCCCCCGGCCACCGCGAACCCGAGGAGCATGGTGACCGAGCCACTCAGGTACAGCCAGTACGACAGGGCGTTGAGGCGAGGGAAGGCCATGTCTGGCGCCCCGACCTGCAGGGGGACGATGTAATTGGCCAGGCCTCCGAAGGCGAAGGGCCCGGCGAAGAGGTACAGCATCAGGCTGCCGTGCATGGTGAAGAGCTGGTTGTACTGCGCAAAACTGACGAACGAGGAGTTCGGGGTGGCCAACTGCAAGCGGATGAGCAGCGCCATGATCCCAGCGATGTAGAACAGCACGAGCGACGTGATCATGTAGCTCATCCCGATCACTTTGTGATCGGTGCTCGTCAGCCACTTGAGCAGGCCCGACGGTCCGTGGTCCTCGCCAGCGTGCGCAGCGTGGGCGACGTGCTCGCCCGGGAGCTCGGCGCCGCCTCCGGTGACCGTAGGGGTGATGACGTCGGTCACGCTCCCGGTCCTTTCGCTGCGATCTGGGCCTTGAGCTGATTGATGGTCAGGCTACTCGCCGATACCTGGTGCACCCAGCTCTCGAACTGTGACGGCGGCACTGACTTCACGCTGAAGAACATCAAGGAGTGGTACAGCCCGCACAGCTGCGTGCACTGACCACGATAGACCCCACTGTGCAGGACGGAAAAGTTGAAGTGGTTCACGTGGCCGGGCTGGGCGTACTGGCTGTAGTTGAACTCGGGAACGTAGAAGCCGTGGATGACGTCGGCCGACCGCAACGTGATGCCCACGCTCTCCCCGGTGGGGACCTCCATCTGGGGCGTCTCGGTGAGTACTCCCTGGACGATCTTGCCGGTGGCCGGGTAGTAGAACTGCCAGCCCCACTGGAAGGCGGTCACCTGGATGTCGACCTGGGCCGGGGGCGTGGCCGTGATCTCGTTCTCCGTCACGACGGTGAAGGCGAACAAGACGAGCACGATGACGATGGGCACCACGGTGTAGGTGATCTCGAAGAGCGTGTGGTACTGGGTTTGGGCGGGCATCTTGTCTGAGCGCCGGCGATAGCGGATCACGGCCCAGAGGATGAGGGCCGCGACGACCCCACCCACCACCAAGCTGGCCACGAAGAAGCCCTGCCAGAGCTTGAACGCGTCCTGGCCTTGTCGGGTGGCGCCCCGGTAGGCGCCGAAGCTGGGCAATTGGCATCCGGCAAGCAGCAGCGGGATGCTCAGCGCGGCACCCAGGGCCCAACGACGAGAACGCCGCCGAGGCCTTTGGAGGGGGGTGTCGCGGCCTGGATCGTCGATCGGTGTGCCCGCCATCGGCATCTCCACGGGGGCGACACTAGTGCTGGGGCCACTCACAGTCACAACTCGCCCAAGGATTCGAGATCCCGGGCCGGCCCGCTCAATGCGTAGCGCTCGACCCCGAGTCCGAGTTGGGGTTCTGAGGTTTCCCGCCGAGCGTCTGATCCGCTGCGCCACCTGCGCCGTCGGGGCTGGCGGCGCCTTCTTCATGGCTCTCGTGCAGCCCCTTCTCGAACTCCTTCTTCGCCGAGCCTAGGTTGCGCGCGAACTTGGGGATGGCCGCTCCGCCGAAGAGGACGACCACCGCCACGAGGAGGACGATCAGAAGATCGGGCCCGATGATCTCTGCGAGCATCGCTGTCTCCTTACGCTGCACCTGCGGCTGCACTCGCCGCACACGGCTCACCGCGCACGACCCTACCGAGCCGTTTCCGGCGGTAGGGAGAGGTTAGACCTTCGACTCGCTCGGTACGGCCCGGCCCCTCGTGCGACCCAGCCGGGCCAGCGGGACACCGCGGACGGGCGCAGTGACCGGCCGGGTCCTCTGTGATGGGGCCAGGCGGTGAGACGGGAGGTGCGGAGCTCAGCGTCGCGGCGCTAGAACGCCCTCGCGAGCCAGGAGCTCGGACTTGATCTCCAGGCCTCCCGCGTAGCCACCAAGTCCCCCTCCCGCGGCGATCACGCGGTGGCAGGGGACGATGATCGCGATCGGGTTGGCGCCGTTGGCTTGACCGACGGCCCGGGCGGCTCGTGGTTTGCCGACGACTCCGGCGAGTTGGGCGTAAGAGATCGTGGTCCCGTACGGGATGGTGCGCAAGGCCGACCACACCGAGCGTTGGAACTCGCTGCCCGTGGGGACGAGGGGGAGCTCGAACGTCTGGAGGGTGCCGGCGAAGTAGGCAAGGAGCTGGCGTTCCGCCTCGTCGAGCAGATCGCGCACGTCGGCCGGCTCGGCGCTGGGTGGACGGGCGATCGTGTCGTGATGGCCCGGAAGCTGCAGGCTGGTCAGCCCTCCCGGCACTCCGCAGAGCTGCACGTCCCCGATCGGCGTCGTCACCGTGCGTGCCCCCGCTGCACTCACGCTGAGCGGTTGGGGGGTCCGCCGCTGGCGAGCAGGTGCCGTCGGCTCCATCGGGTCAGCCGTCGCGCTCACGCGGCACTCCTCGCTGAGGGTCGGTGGGCCCACAGGTGGGCCAGGGCGTAGGCGCGCCAGGGCCGCCAACGCTCCGCCAGGCGACCAATTGCGCGCGGGTCGTCGGGAGCACCTAGGGCGGCCATCGCTCGTCGGACTCCGAGGTCGCCCGGCATGAACGCGTCGGGGTCTCCGAGAGCCCGCATCGCCACGTACGCGGTCGTCCAGGGCCCGACACCGGTGATCCGGGCCAATCGCGCGCGCAAGTCGTCGGGCGCCACCCCGGGACCGATCTTCACGTCGCCCGACGCCATCGCCTGAGCGAGCGCGTGGACAGCTCGTGCTCGGGCCCGGGGCATGGGGAGCTTGAGGGGGTCGATCGCGACGAGCTCTTCGGGCGAGGGGAACAGATGGGTGAGTCCCAAGGCGTCGTCGGGCGCCCCCGAGACCTGCCGCACCGGGCGCCCGGCCAGCGCCACGAGCCGACCGGCGGCTGCCCGTGCCGAAGCCAGTGAGACCTGTTGGCCGACGACGGCGCGGAAGGCGAGCTCCGCCCCGTCCACCGCGCCGGCGACCCGTCGTCCCGGACTACGGGCGACCAGCGGCCCGATCAGCGGATCCGGGCCCAGCGCCTCGACGATGGCCACCGGATCGGCGTCCAGGTCCAGCAGGCGCCGGCACCGGGTGACGGCCGGAGCCAGGTCCCGCAGGTCGGCCAACCAGAACGTGGCACCGATGCCTCGGTCGTCGTGGGCGATCCGGGCGAATCCGTCGCCATGATGCAGCCGCAGCGTGCGCCAGTACGCGCCGTCGGCGGCCGCTTCGACTCCGGGCACGCATCGCCCGACGAGGAACGTGAACAAGGCGTCGGCGTCGAAAGGCGCGCGCAGGGCCAAGCGCACGGAGATCGCCGGTGCCCCCGATGAGAACTGCGGGTGGGCACGGTGTGCCGCGGCGATGCGGCTCGCGTTCCGGCGCAACCCGCTCGGGGTCATGGCGAAGACCTGGCGCACCGTGTCGTTGAACTGTCGGACGCTCGAGAAGCCCGCGCCGAACGCGACCTGTGCGGCGGGCAGCGATGTGGTTTCGAGCAGCACCCGAGCCGTCTGCGCGCGTTGCGAGCGGGCCAGGGCCAGGGCTCCGGCGCCGACCTCGGCGACGAGGAGTCGGTGAAGCTGGCGCTGGCTGTAGCCCAGCTCGGCTGCGAGCCCGGCGACACCCACCCGGTCGACCATGCCGTCGAGGATGAGGCGCATGGCCCGCCCGACGACGTCGGCCCGGCGGTTCCACTCGGGCGACCCGGGCGTGGCGTCGGGCCGGCAGCGCATGCAGGCCCGGAACCCGGCTAGCTGGGCCGCGGCTGCGGTGGGATAGAAGCGGACGTTGGCCCGCCGCGGCGTGACCGCCGGGCAGCTCGGACGGCAATAGATGCCGGTCGAGGTGACGGCTACAACGAACCAACCGTCGAATCGCACGTCGTGCGCCTCCACGGCCCGGTATCGCCGTTCGAACTCATCTCCGACGTGGTCCACGAGCTCGCTCACTAGACCCGATGCTCGCGCCGATCGGACCCGATGTCTGGCGAGCATCGGACATCGACGTGACGGCGAGCATCGGAGGTCTCGGGTGCGTTGTCAGGGGGTAGCTGCCAGCAACGTCCCGCGGGTGGGGCGCCGGAGCGTCGCCAGCGCTCTGCGGCAGAGCCCCGGACCGTCAAGTCCGAGATCGGCCAGGATGTCGGCGGCCGGTCCATGGGCGAGATAGTCGATCGGGACCCCACAAGGAACCACGACTGGCTGAGATCCCCCTTCGTGGAGCCGTCCGATGGCCGCCGCGACCATGGCGCCCACTCCCCCTTCGGCGACACCGTCCTCTGCGATGAGCACCGCCCGATGCGACACGGCGTCGTCGATCATCACGGGGTCGAGCGGGGCGGCCACCCGGATGTCCCACACGGTTGCCTGGACACCGTGCTCGTCGAGGAGTTCGGCTGCCTCCTGACACGCGCCCACCAGTTTGCCGGCGCCGAGCAAGCACAGATCACGTCCGGTCCGCAGCCGCCGCGCCCGAAGCCCGGTTCCCGCGATGCCCGGAGGGGCGGGGGTCTTCGGCCATCGTATGGCGACTGGCCCGCTCGTGATCTCGAGCGCCTGGTGCAACATCACGGGTACCTCGTCGTAGGACGAGGGCATGAGCACAGTCATGCCGGGCACCTTGGTGAGCAGTGCCAGGTCCAGGAGGCCGTGATGGCTGGGTCCGTCGTCACCGGTTACTCCGGCGCGATCGATACAGAACACCACGGGCAGGCGGTGCAGCCCCACGTCGTAGTACACCTGGTCCCAGGCCCGGTTGAGAAACGTCGAGTAGATGGCGACCACCGGACGCAGGCCGGCCATGGCCATGCCGGCTGCCGCGGTCACCGCGTGCTGTTCGGCGATCCCGACGTCGACGAATCGGTCCGGGAAGCGTTCAGCGAAGGGCCGCATCCCGGTGGGACCGGCCATTGCGGCGGTCACGGCCATCAGTGAGGGGCGTTGCTCCGCCTCGTGCACGAGGGCGGAGCCGAATGCTTGGGTGAAGCTCGAGCGCGGCGCCGGCTCTGGGCCTGACGAGCCCAGTGGCCGGATCGAAGGGGGCGACGTCGTGGAGGCACTTGTCCTCGTCCTGCTCGGCCGGCTGGTAGCCGCGCCCCTTGACGGTATGCACGTGGACGAGGACCGGGCCGGTGTGGCAGTCGACCTTCAGCAGCGCGCGCTCGAGGGACTCGATGTCGTGTCCGTCGATCGGTCCCTCGTAGGCGATCCCCAACGACTCGACGAACGCTCTGGTCGAACTGGAGCCGGTCGTGTCGCCAGGCGCGGCCCGGCCGGCAGTCGTCAATGTCGAGACGGTCGGGGAGTAGGACCGACCGTTGTCGTTGAGGACGACGACGACCGGCGTCTTCGAGGTCCCGATGTTGTTCAACGCCTCATAGGCGAGTCCGCCGGTCAGGGCACCGTCACCTACGACACAGACCACTCGGCGCGTCTCGTCGAGCAGCTTGTGAGCCCGGGCCAGCCCGTAGGCGTAGGAGAGGCCGGTCGATGCGTGGCTGTTCTCCACCAGGTCGTGTGCGGACTCGGCCCGGTTCGGGTAGCCCGACAGCCCGCCGGCTTGGCGAAGCCGTCCGAATGACGAGGCGCGGCCGGTCAGCGCCTTGTGTACGTAGGCCTGGTGGCCCGTGTCCCAGACCAGCTGATCGCGTGGGGAGTCGAAGACCCGGTGCAGGGCGAGCGTGAGCTCGACGACCCCGAGGTTGGAGCCGAGGTGGCCGCCGGTCGCCGACACGGCGAGCACGAGGAACTTGCGGATCCGGTCGGCCAGGGCCGCCAGCCCGTCGGCGCTCAGGCGACGGAGCTCGGCCCGATCGAGACGGTCGAGCTCCTCGGCCAGCTGGGCCAAGTCACCGGTGCCCACTTGGTTGAGGTCGCCGGCGTCGGCGACGCGCAGATCGGGCGCCGCGTCGGTACGTGTGTGTGCGGTGGTCACGTCGCTCAGTGCGTGCTGACCAGCGCGCGCAGCCCTTGTCGGAGCGAGTCGAGTGATGCGATGACCGCGGTCGGCTCGTAGCCGCAGTGCGCCATGCAGTTGGCGCAGCGTGGGTCCTTCCCGCGACCGTAGGCGCCCCAGTCCGTGGTCTCGACGAGCTCTTTGTAACTGCTCGCGTACCCGTCGGCCATGAGGTAGCAGGGCCGCTGCCATCCGAGCACCGAGTAGCTCGGGATGCCCCACGCTGTGCACCCGAACTCGGCCTTTCCCTCCAAGAAGTCCAAGAAGAGCGGCGAGTGGTTGAGCCGCCACTTGCGACGCCGGTTGTCGGCGAACGCCTCGGTGAAGAGCTTCCTCGTCTGGTCGACACCGAGAAAGTGCTCCTGATCGGGCGCCTTCCCGTAGGCGTAGGCGGGGGAGATCATCATGGCGTCGACCTTCAGGTCGTTGTTCAAGAAGTCGAGCACGTCGCGGACGGTCTTGGGTGAGTCGGTGTTGAAGAACGTCGAGTTCGTGGTGACCCGGAAGCCGCGCGCCTTGGCCTCGCGGATGGCGGCGACCGCTTCATCGAAGACGCCCTCGCGATCCACCGCCTTGTCGTGACGCTCGCCCAGTCCGTCGACGTGCACGACCCACGAGAAGAAGTGCGACGGGGTGAACCGCTCGAGGCGGCGACGGAGCAGGACGGCGTTGGTGCAGAGATAGACGTAGATCTTGCGCTTGACCAGCTCTTCGACCATCTGGGCGATGTCGGGGTGGAGCAGCGGCTCGCCGCCCGCGATCGACACCATCGGGGTTCCGCTCTCCTCGACGGCCCCGAGCACGTCCTCGACCGACAGGCGCTTGCGCAGGATGTCGGTGGGGTGCTGGATCTTGCCGCAACCAGGGCACGAGAGGTTGCACACGAAGAGCGGCTCGATCTCGACGATGAACGGGTAGTACTTCGTCCCCTTTAGGCGCTGGCGGACGAGATGGCTCCCGATCCGGATGTTCTGTCGCATGGGTATGGGCATTTAGCGCACCTGCTGTGGTAGGGAGAAACGAACGGTTTCTTCGGTGGTTCGGGATTCGCCGACGGTGTGCGCCCCAAGGGGCGCGAGCGCATCGAGGACCTGTCGGACAAGAGATTCGGGTGCTGACGCCCCAGCGGTCACGCCGACGACCCGGGCTCCGTCGAGCCAGTCCAGCTGCAGCTCTGAGGCGTCTTCAAGGAGCTCGCTACGACAGCCCTCTCGCCGCGCCACCTCCACGAGGCGGGACGTGTTGGACGAGTTGGGCGATCCGACAACCAACACCAGGTCACAACGCAGCGCCAGGGCGCGCACCGCGTCTTGGCGGTTCTGGGTGGCGTAGCAGATGTCGTCGCCGTGCGGCCCCACGATCGCCGGATAGCGCGCGCGCAGCGCCTCGACGATCGCCCGGGTCTCGTCGGTGGCGAGTGTCGTCTGAGTCAGGAAGGCCAGGCGCTCGTCGGGGCCGAAGGGCAACACCCCAACGTCGCTGACGTCCTGGACCACCCTGATCCGCTCCGGCGCCTCGCCAATGGTTCCGGCGACCTCTTCGTGGTCGGGATGGCCGATGAGCACCATGGAGAAGGCCTGTGACGCGAAGCGCCGCGCCTCGTGGTGCACCTTGGCCACCAGCGGGCAGGTGGCGTCGATCACGGTGAGAGTCCGGCGAGTCGCAGCCTCGGCTCGCACCTCGGGGGACACGCCGTGCGCGGCGAGTACCACAACTGCGCCGTCGGGCACATCGCCGAGCTCGAGGACGAAGACGGCACCCAGCGCCTCCAGCCTGCGTACGACGTGCGAGTTGTGGACGATCTGGCGCCGGACGTACACCGGCGCGCCGAACCGCTCCAGGGCGCGCTCGACAATCTCGATGGCCCGGTCGACCCCGGCGCAGAAGGATCGGGGCGCCGCCAGGAGGATCTCGCGTGCCCCGAGCGCCCGACCCCATCGGTCGATCGGTACCCGGACTTGTCGGAGCGCCCGCAGCGCTCGGATCCCACCATGGATGAGGCCGATGTCGGTCGTGTCGGCGACTGCCCGCACTACGGCCATCGGTTGCTCGGCCAGCTCCCGCGCGATGAACGCCGACTCCATGTCGACGCAGAGGGCACCGGTGCTGGCGAGGGCTCGACGGGCCCCGGGCGCCCTGACCAACGACGACGACGAAACGACCGGGCCGATCCGAACGCGGCACCCTGCTCGGAGCAGCTCGGCGGCGAGCAGGTCGGCCCCCGGCAATCGACGCACTATCTCGCCGTCGACGGTTCGCAGTTCGCTGGCGACCACCAAGTCGCCCGGACGCAGGTCGGCATCGAGCGCCCCGGCCACGCCGGCGATCGCGACGGGCTGATCCCCGGCCAGCGCCGGCGCCATGGTGGCTGCCCGCTCACGTGCCCGCCGCGGGCCCATGCCGGTCACCGTCACCGATCCGCCGACCGCCCTGGCCTCGATGCGCAGGGCGCTGAGCACCAGGGGTTCGCGGCCTGGCGTGACCGACGGTCGGGGCGCCCCCTCGTCGGGGCAGGACCCGACCTGAGCGTCGGTCGTCCGCTGCGTTGGGCGGGGACGGGCCGTCGGTGACCCGCGGGGCTCAGCCACGGGGTCCCCCGCGGCGGCCGTGCACGTAGCGGCCGAGAGCCATCACCGGGAACACGAGCCGATAGAGGTGGTAGTTGATGTAGAAGTCGCCAGGGAACCCGGTTCCGGTGAACCAGGGCTCGTCCCAGTTCCCGTCGTCGCGCTGGGTCTGGACGAGGTATTCGATACCACGTTGGACCGAGGACGATCCGTCACGGCCGGCGGCCAGCAACGCCAGCAAGGCCCACGCCGTCTGTGAGGCGGTGGACGCGCCCCGTCCACGGTGGGCGGCGTCACGGTAGGAGCGGAGATCCTCACCCCACCCCCCATCGTCGTTCTGGTGGGAGTCGAGCCAGCCGACGGCTCGCTCGATCGCCGGATGGACTGGCTCGATGCCCGCGGCTACCAGCGCCGGGACGACGGCGCCGGTCCCATACACGAAGTTGGCGCCCCACCGCCCGAACCACGAACCGTCGTGCTCCTGGGCTGCGAGGAGCCATCGGACCCCGCGTTGCATGCTCGGGCGCTCCCGATCGAGCACGGCCAGCATCTCGACGCTGTGCGCGGTCACGTCGGCAGTCGGCGGGTCGATGAGCTCCCCGAAATCGCAGAAGGGCAGCTCGCGGCAAAGCGTCCGGGTGTTGTCCACGTCAAACGCGGCCCAACCTCCGTCGCGGCATTGCATTCCCACGGTCCAGTCCACCGCCCGAGCGACCGCACTCCCGTCGCGACCAGCCACCCGATGCAGGGCCAGCACCACTTCGGCGGTGTCGTCGACGTCGGGGTAGCTGTCGTTCTCGAATTCGAAGGCCCACCCTCCAGGGGCGAGGTCGGGGCGCCGCACGCTCCAGTCCCCCCGCACGCGGATCTCCTCGCCGAGCAACCATGCGGCAGCCCGTTGCAAGGACGGGTCCTTGGCGTCGACGCCGGCATCGCTGAGGGCGACAACGGCCAGCGCGGTGTCCCAGACCGGGGACTGGCACGCCTCGAGGCGGCGTCCACGCTCGTCCTCGATCGTGAAGCGGTCAAGCGCCCGCAACCCCGCCTCCATCACCGGGTGCGAGAGGGGGTAGCCACGCAGATGCAGTGCCATGAGCGAGTAGACCCAGGGTGGCTGAATGCCTCCCCACGATCCGTCCGCCTCTTGGCGCTGGACGATCCAACGTTCGGCCTGCGCGAGCGCGAGCTCCCGCAGTGGGACGAGCGGATGGCGCCCGTAGACCCGGAGCAGACGGTCGAGTAGATCGAACCGGCCCGCCCACGTGCGAAGGGGGCGGGGCGAGGGATCCGGAGTGCCGCACGTGAGCTCGTGGAGGTCGATCGCGAGCCCGCGGACCGGTTGGTACGAGCCCACGATGGTGAGTGCCACCACGGTCTGGCGTGCCCAGCAGCCGAAGTCATAGATGTTCAGCGGGCACCAGGACGGCAGCAGCAACATCTCTGGCGGGAGCACCGGCAGGCGTCTCCAGGGCCACTTGCCGAACAGGGCCAACCAGAAGCGCGTGAAGACCCGGGTGCACTCGATCCCGCCAGCGTCGCGGACGAACGCTGCGGCCTGACGCATATGGTCCGCATCGATCGGATCGCCGGCGATGCGCAGGGCGAGGTAGGCCTCCACCGTCGTCGACAGGTCGCCCGGACCCCCGAAGAACGTCGACCATGTGCCGTCGTCTCGCTGTTGAGAGCGAATCCAGCGGGCGCTCGAGGCAGTCTGCGCGTCCGTGCGGATGCCGAGGAACTCGCGCAACAGGAGATCTTCGGCATCCATGGTGACGTTCGTCTCGAGCTCCCCCTTCCACCAGCCTTCCTCGTGCTGGAGCTGGCTCAACGCCTCGGCGGCTCGGCCGAGCGCGTGGCGCGCATCCCCAGCGCGCTCGTCGGCCCCGGTGCTGACGTCACGTGTCGAAAGGGTCGTCATCGGTCTCTCGATGCGATGAAGTCAGCGATCGCTAGCAACTCGGCAACCGGCCCCGGCGCCAGGTCGACCCGGTCGAGGGCGGCGGCGGCGCGCTCAAGGTGTTCCACGGCCAACGTCCGCATCTCCTCGCGCACCCCACTCTCGACCAGTAGCTCGGCCGCACGCCGAACCTGCTCCTCGCCAATGTCGCCGTCGAGGATCGATCGCAGCGCAGCGGCTGCCTCGTCGTTCCGCTCGAGCGCGGTGGCCACTGGCAGCGTCTTCTTGCCGCGCAGCAGGTCACTGCCCA
Source organism: uncultured Acidimicrobiaceae bacterium (assembly GCA_963794215.1). GTDB lineage: Bacteria > Actinomycetota > Acidimicrobiia > Acidimicrobiales > RAAP-2 > DATKRB01. The sequence continues at coordinate 124,277 of CAWCCQ010000004.1, forward strand.
CGGGCTTGCCGGTGGCGGCGGGGTCGCCCCAGATCCCGAGCATGTCGTCGACAGCCTGGAATGCCGTGCCGAGGTTGGCGCCGAACTCGTAGAGCGCGTCGACGACAGCCGGGGGCGCTCCGGCCAATGTGGCGCCGAGCGCGGCCGCGCACGCCAGCAACGCACCGGTCTTACCCTGCTCCATCGCGATGCACTCTTCGACGGACACCGTGGTCCGCGACTCGAACGCCATGTCGTCGGCCTGGCCGGCGATCATGGCCTGGGTTGCGGCCGCCAGTGACACCGTGGCGGCGACCCGCTCGGGAGTGGGCTCCTCGAGGAGGATCTGCAGCGCGAGCGTGGCCAGCGCGTCCCCAGCCACGATGGCGCGGCCGACGCCGAACTCTGCCCATGCGGTGGAACGGTGCCGGCGCTCTCGGTCCTCGTCGATGATGTCGTCGTGGAGCAGTGAGAAGTTGTGGATGAGCTCGATGGCCACTGCCCCGACGATCCCGATTTTCTCGTCCGCGCCCGCAGCGGCCGCAGAGAGCAGCACCAGTGCGGCCCGTACGCGCTTGCCGCCGCCAGCGAGGTGGTGCGCGACTGGAGCGCGCAGCTCGTCGCTCAATCGGGCCACCGTGTCGTCGATCGCCGGTATCACCAGGTCAGCTGTCCGCTGCAATGCGGGCGGGGGCAGGTTCGGCTCGTGCACGGGAGCCGAGGACGGAAGAATCGAGGTGGTCACGGCGCGATCTCCTGCAGCTGACGAGTGGGAGGACCTGGTGGGACAGAGCGGATGCCGAGTGCGTCACGCGCGGCGGCGACGCCACTGCGCACCGCACCCTCCATGGTCGCCGGCCAACCCGTGTCGCACCACGCGCCGGCAACAAAAAGGCCCTGAACGGAGGTTCGGTTCGGCGGGCGGAGGGCGGCGGTCCCGGGACCGCCACGGAAGGTCGCGTGGTGCTCGCGGCTGACGACGCCGTCTACCACCCGAGCATGTCGGGCGGCGGGGAAGAGATCGCCGATGGCGCCGGTGAACAGGCTCAGGAGTTCGTCGGGACGACGACCGAGGTACTGGTCTGCGCCGGACAATGAGATCGAAAGGCACTGTCCGGTCTCCGCGCCGGCCGAGGTCGTGCGGTCGAAGATGAACTGGGCGGGCGAGCCGACGGTGGCCGCCATGGGCAAATCCATGACCCGGCGGTCGAAGACGAGGTGCACGTTGACGATGGGCGACCATCCGAGGCCCTCGACGGGCCCGATCGCGCCGGTGGGTAGCAGGGCCTGAGTTTCGTCGGGGGGTGTGGTCACGATCACCGCGTCCCCCCGCAGCTCGCGGGTGGCAGTCGTCACCTCGAGGCGACCGTCGCGCCTTGGGGTGACCGAACGAACCCGTTCCTCGAGGGTCGTCTCGACGCCCGCGTCAGCCAGCGCGCGCTGGGCATTGTCCGCGTGGAGCCGCGCCAGGGGCACCGTGGACCACCCGACGTCGCCGGCATCCGCCTCGTCGAGGAGTCCAGTTCTGAAGACCTTGACGGCAAGCGCCAGGGACGCCTCTTGTGCCGTGACGTTCACCGTCGGAAGGATGATGAGGTTCCAGAGCCGGTCGATGGCGTCACGGTGTTGGCCGTGGGCTGTCAGCCACGACCCGAACGTCTGGCGGTCGAGCGTAGGGTCATCGGGGTCGAGCCGACGCAGGGCCATTGCCGGGCGCGCCAGGCGCAGCCGGTCACCGAGTGCGAGGTGACGGTAGCGAGCGAGCGAGGCCGCCAGGTGCAAGGGACTCGGCAGCCGCCCGCGGCTGATCGACGATCGAGTCCCGTCGGGGGAGAGCACCGGAATCTCGAGGCGCTCCTGCAGGGTCACCTGGTCGCTCGCTCCGATGCGAGCCAAGAACCCGCGGTAGGCGGTGCAGCACCGGAGGAAGACGTGCTGGCCGTTGTCGAAGGACAGTCCGTTACGTCGGAACGACCAGGTGAGGCCGCCGATCCTGGCCCGGCGTTCGATCAGCTCGACGTGAGCCCCCGCGTCCGCGGCGGCGAGGGCGGCACTGATGCCCGAGAGCCCGGCACCGATCACGACCACGTGGGTCGGGCTCATACATGCACCCCGGCCAGGCTGGTCGTCGCCACCCAGATCTTCTCCCACGCGGGGAGCGACAGCCGCCCCCGAGTCACTGCCCCTGGGTCGCGCTCGATCCTGCGCAGGAGCCTGTGGTAGATGCCCGTCATCGCGCCCACGCACGCCTGGCTACGCCGGTCGAGGAGGGCGAGCAGCGGCAGCCCCCGAGCGAACCACTCCTCGGCCCGGAGACACTCGACGGCGACGAGGGCGGCCAAGGCGTCGGGTGGGTCTGACAAGTCGGGACGACAGCCCGCCGCGCGCGCATCGTCGGCAGGAAGGTAGACGCGGCCCCGCCCTCGATCTTCGAGGATGTCGCGCAAGATGTTGGTCAGTTGGAGGGCCACGCCGAGGTCGTCGGCCAACGGTGCCGCGGCCGACGGATCGTCGGTACCGAAGATGGCCAGGGACAAGCGTCCGATCGAGCCCGCCACCCGGCGGCAGTAGCCGACGAGCTCGTCCATCGTCTGGTAGCACGTCCCGTGCACGTCCATCTCGCAGCCATCGATCAGCTCGTCGAAGGCGTCGAGCGGGAGCGGGTAGCGGCGGGCGGCGTCCCTGAGCGCGAAGAGCACGGGATCGGTTGCCGGCACCTGCTCGTCGGCCCGGTCCGAGATGCTGTGGACCTCCTTGCGCACCGCTGCCAGCGCGCTCATTCGCGCTTCGAGCGGGGAGTCACCGTCGCCGATGTCGTCGATGCGGCGGGCCAAGGCGTAGACCGCGGAGAGCGCTTGACGCTCGGGGCCGCGCAACAGGCGTATGCCGTAGGCGAAGTTCTTCGCCTCGCGCCGCGTGATGACCTCGCAGGCGCGATAGGCGCTGGTCGTGTCGACGGCCCCTCTCTCCGCCCGGGCGCTCACGCGCCGACGTCCCAGTCCGGGGCGCCGTGCCGGAGACGCAGAGAGGTTGCAAGTGCCATGGTCGAGACCATCCGGGCGGCGAAGCCAAGGCGCGGTGGCCTGTTGGTCGTGCCCAATACGTCGAACCGGTGCCGCTCGATGGCACCGAGTGCCGACACGCCCCCCGCGGTGAACCCAGCAACCGCGGCGCGGGGGCGCAGTGGAAGGGAGGCCGCCAAGGGTATGCCCGAGGCGAGAAGTCGCCGGGCGCGCCCGCATTGGAGGGCGACGACGCGCCGCAGGGCCGGACTCGCCGTGGGCCTGGCCAGCTCCGCCTCGTCGCAACCCAAGGCGTGGAGATCCTCGAGCGGGAGGTAGACGCGGTCCGCTCGGAGGTCCTCCGCGACGTCTTGGAGATGCTCGACCACTTGCAGTGCCACGCACACGTCGTCGGAGAGTCTCGTGCGCGCGGGGCTCTCGTGACCCAGCGCGCACAGAACGAGGCGGCCGACCGGGGCAGCCGACAGCATGCAGTAGGCCACCAGATCCTCGAACCTCCGGTAACGGCGCACCTTCTGGTCCTGGCGGTTGGCGTCGATGAGCGCGAGGAACGGCGCCAAGGGCAGGTCCAGCTCCCTGAAACCTGGGGTGAGTGCTCGCAGTAGGGGGTGCACCGCGTCGCCGGTGACCGAGCGGCGCAGGTCCCGTTCTAGCCAGTCGAGCAGTGCCAGGCGATCCCCAGCAGCCTCGTCCCCAATGTCGTCCGTGAGCCGCGCGAAGCCGTAGATCGCCATCAAGTGTCGACGCGACCCTGTGGGAAGCAGTCGAGACGCGACCGGAAAGTTCTCTGAGGGGGCCTGGGACAAGATTGCGACTGGCCCGAGCGACGCCGGCCAGTCGGTGGACGAGGGGTCCTGTGTGACCAGAGTCGACGTAGTGGCGCACAACGTCCCCCGAACGGCGGCCCCGCGTCCGACGCCGGCCTCATGATCGGTGTCAGGAGTGACCATCGGTGACTCCTCTCACTTGGGCCGGCGCGGGACGTGCACGGGTGATATTTGTGCCCAAGAAGCGCATCGTCAAGGCCAGCATGAGTATCGAGGTCAAAAGGAGCATGACTGGTTGCGAACACGACCCTTCTAGTCTCAATCGATCGCTTCAGCTCCGCAGTGTACCGACCCCTGATCGCCCGCTCGCGGTTGGCGTGGGAGGTTGGTCCCCCGCGAGCCACCGGGGCGGCCACTCATTCGCCTCGGCCTCAGCTCGACGGAGTCAGCGCCCCAAACGATCGATTGATCAGGAGGAGTCAAGATTCTCGGGGTCCAGTCACGTTCACTGTCAGGTCGTTCAGATGGGATCGGGTGCGTCCGGCACGCTCGTGGCGACGACGACCGGTTCGTCCGGGCCCTGCCGGCCCCGCCCGTCGAGGCCCCGTCGAATGCCTCGGGCACCATCGGACGGCGTAGCGTATTTCGCGAAGTCGCTCCACGGGTATTCCCTCAAATTCGGCCCCTTCGGCATCGTTCAAACGTTCGTATGGGAGCACCTAGCTCGGGGCCGCTCCGGGCGCTCGGCGCCTACAGCAGGATCTGCGCGTAGCGAGCCGGTCGGACGTACCCGTGCTCGACGAACCAGCGCGCCGAGGCAGCGATGGCCTCGGAGGCTGGCCGGCTCGTGTACCCGAGCTCGGCGCGCGCCCTCGAGTCGTCGAACACCATGCGAGTTGTCGACATGCGGGCGGCCTCTCGGGGGACGGCCGGCTCTTGCCCCATCAGGCGGCCCTGGACCAGCTCGGAGAGATAGCCGGCCGAAACCCCGATGGCCCTCGGGAACCGTCGTGCCTTCATCGGAAGGCCTGTGCACAATGACAGCTCGCGGAGGAGGTCGAGCATCGTGAGGTTCTCGCCGCCAGCGATGTAGCTCCGTCCGATCCGCCCACGCTCGAGCGCGAGGAGATGGGCCGCGGCCACGTCATCGACGTGGACCACGTTCATCGCGGTGTCCACGTAACCGGGGATCCGTCCGTTGAGGAAATCGAGCACCAACTTGCCGGTAGGGGTCGGCCGGCGATCTCGTGGTCCGAGCGGAAAGGTGGGCAGCACGATGCACACCGGGGCACCTTCTGCGGCAGCACGTAGGACTTCGTGCTCCGCCACGTACTTGGATTGCTTGTAGAGGCCATAGAGGTGGGCAGCCCGGGCGACCGCCCGCTCGCTCGCGTAGAGCCCACCTGGGGACCCATCGCGCCCGATCCGGTCCTTGGCGCCATGCGGCAGCCCGATGGTGCCCACCGTGCTCGTGTACACCACGCGTGCGACACCCGCCGCGACCGCTCCTTCGAGGACGTTGCGGCTGCCTTCCACGTTCACCGCGTAGAAGGATTCGGGGTCAGGACCCCAGAAGCGGTAGAGCGCGGCGACGTGGAAGACCGCCCTCGCCCCGCGCATCGCGCTGAAGACGCCTGCGCGGTCGCGGATGTCGAGTGTCACGCGTTCGAGGTCGAGGTCCGCCAAGTTCGTCGCGTCACCTCCGGGCTCGATGGTGGCGACCACGCGAGCGTGACGTGCGAGGAGCGCTCGGGTGATCGCTGAGCCGACAAAGCCGGCCGCGCCAGTCACGACGACACGATCACCAGGCTCGAGGGTCATTTCGTCGAGAGCCATAGGGATCACTTGACCACCGACGCGACTGGGCGGTCGAGGTCCGTCGTGCGTCGCCGGGCCTTGTCGCGCCGCAGGCTGCTCTTGGCCACCGTGCGACCGACCTCGAGTAACAGACCCGGACCGTGGTGGGCGTCGTGGAGGACGTCATCCAGCGAATCCACGAAGTACTCGACCTCCTCCACGTCGGCGATGAGGGGGGGAAGGAGCTTGACCACGTTGACGCCGTCGGCTGCCACCTGGGTCAGGATGCGGTGACGGTGGAACAGGGGGATAACCACCGCCTGGGAGAACAGCGCGGTGCGCATCCGCTCGAGCAGGTGCCACCGCCGGCGCAGTGCCGCGAGGTGGGCTCGCCGAACACCAGCCCAACCATCAGGCCCTTGCCTCGCACCGCGTGGAGCATCTCGTAGCGGTCCACCAGCACCCCGAGCCGTTCTTGGAGCAGCGCCCCGGTGGATGCGGCGCCCTCGACGATGCTCTCGTCGTCGAAGGTCGCGAGGGTCGCCAACCCGGCCACCATGGCGAGCTGGTTGCGCCCGAACGTCGTCGAATGGACGAGCGCCCTATCGATCGAGGTGAACACCCGCATCATCACCTCGTCCGTGCACAGCACCGCGCCGACCGGCACGAATCCTCCCGATAACGCCTTGGAGACGGTGATGATGTCGGGCGTCAACCCCCAGTGCTCGTGGGCGAAGAACTTGCCAGTCCGCCCGAGGCCCGTCTGCACCTCGTCGGCCACGAAGAGCGCCTTGTAGCTCCGACATGCTTCTTGAGCAGCGTGCCAGAACGCGTCGGGCGCCTCGTAGACGCCCTTGCCCTGGATCGGCTCGGCGATGAACGCCGCCACGTCGCCCCGTCGCAGCTCGCGGCGGAGCGCGTCGATGTCGCCGAAGGGGACCTCGGTCGCCCCAGGCAGCAGGGGGCCGAAACCTTCACGGAACTCCTTGCCGCCGTTGAGGGCCAGGGCACCGGTGGTCAGACCGTGGAACGCATGACCGCAAAACACGACTCTCGAGCGTCCGGTTGCCTGGCGGGCGAACTTGATCGCCGCCTCCACCGATTCTGCCCCCGAGTTGCAGAAGAAGACCCGCTCGATTCCGGCGTGGGCCCGAGCGACCAGTTGCTCGGCCAGCAGTCCCGGCAAGAGGGCGCAGTCCATCTGCACCATGTTGGGAAGGTCGAGATCGATCGCCTGATGGAGCGCCTTCTTGAGAGCCGGATGGCTTCGACCGAGCGCGAAGACACCGAAGCCGGCTAGGAAGTCGAGGTACCGGGCTCCGGTCTCGTCGTAGAGGTAACAGCCCTCGCCACGGACATAGAGCCGGTCGAACCCGATCGTGGTCAAGACCCGGACGAGCTGGGGGTTCATCAGGCGCGCGTGGAGCTCGAAGTTGTCGCCGTGACGCTCTTGTAGGGCTCTCGACACGTCGAATGGCATTTCGCCCTCCGTGCTGGGGTACGAGTTAGAGGGTAGTTGACCGGCCTGCCTGCACTCTGACCAGGGCCTTGTTTGTGCAATGTGGGATGCGGGAAGGTTCGGAACGACCCATCGACGTACGGCGGGAGGTTGCCAGGCATGACCACAACGACCGACGACGGAGCGGACCCCGTATCGCGTGCGTTCGCCGATCTGGCCCGAGTGCTCGAGGACAGCACTCGGGATCACCGCGTGCTGACCGAGCGGATCCGGTCTGTCGAGGGACGTCGGGCGAGCGGCGGGAGCTGGCGTGACGCGCTGGCGGCCGAGGAGGAGCCCGGTACGTTGCAGCTGCTCAGCCAGACACTGGCCCGCCTGTCGCTGGCGAGCGGCATCCTGCGCAAGGCGCTGGTCGTGGAGCTTCGGGGCGAAGGAAACAGCATCCCGTCCATCGCCCGTCTGTTCGGGGTGACTCATCAGAGGGTGTCGAACCTCTTGCGCCAGACGGGGTCCTGATCCGAACCGTCCTGGGGTCCAGGCGGACCGGTGTGCGGTCTCGGTCCGCTCATGCGCGGTCTGCAAGACCCGTTCAGGCATGATGGAGAGGCGGCCTTTGTCGTGCGGATTTTGGTGAGGTGAGGGACCGGAGGGGATCGTTGGTAGTCGACGGCGGCGAGCACGAGTGGGGAGTGGACTCCAAGCCGCTCGTGCTCAGTGGCGAGCCGATGCTCCAGTACCAGCCGGTCGTGGACCTGGCCACCGGCAAGCTTCTGGGGTTCGAGGCACTCATGCGCTGGCAGCACCCCACCCAGGGAGTCATCTTGCCGGGTCTGCTGATCCCCTGGGCCGAGGCGAACGGCGATATCGTCGCCCTGGGCGAGTGGGTGTTGCAAGCCAGTTGCCACGACGCGGGAACGTGGTCCCCGAGCGTCCAGCTTGCCGTGAACCTCTCGATCGTCCAGTTGCGCCGGGGCGTCGCATCGTCGGCGGTGCGCGAGGCGCTCGACCAGTCCGGACTCCCGGCCGACCGCCTCACCGTCGAGGTGACCGAGCACGTCATGTCCGACGAGTACGCGCTGCGTGACCTGCGGGCGATCACCGCCATGGGAGTCCAATTGGCGGTCGACGACGTGGGGACGAGCTGGAACTCCTTCGACCTGCTCCGACGCATGGCCGTCAATACGATCAAGATCGACGCGTCGTTCGTCAACGGGCTCGAGGCTCACGAAGGCATCAACCGGATGGTGGTCGAGACCGTCGTCCACCTGGCCCATTCCTCGGGCATGTCGACGGTGGCCGAGGGGGTCGAGACGGAGCTGCACGCCGCCTTGGTCCGTGAGTTCGACTCGGATGCGGCGCAGGGCTACTACTTCGCTCCACCGCTCAGTGTCGACCGGGCGGCGGCCATCGCGGCCGATGCCGAGTACCGGTTCCCGTTGGACGGTCCGGGGTGGCTCGGATCCGAACCTTGGGATCCGCCCCGTCCTGGCGCCGACGAGCCGGCCGCGCCCAGGCCGGCACACGCGTCGACCAGCCCGGCCGGCGACAGCTCCGATCCCGCCGAGCCGGCTGTGGCTGGGGGGTCCGAGCCCGCCGATCCCCGACCCAACGCCCGGCGCCGCCGGCGGGGCGCCGGGGCCGACGACTAGCGCGTGGGGCGAACGAGCCGAACCACGTGAGCGGGCGGGCACTTTGGTAGACAGAGCGGCGTGAAGTTGACCGTGCTCGCCGAGTCGTTGGCTGGCGAGCGCAGAGTGGCGATCGTGCCCGACGTGGCCAAGCGTCTCGTGGCTCAGGGTTGGGAGGTGGTCGTCGAAGCCGGGGCGGGCGCCCGTGCGTCCTACCCCGACGACGGTTTCCGTGTCGCCGGTGCCACCGTGCTCGACGATGCCGGCGCGGCCCTGGCAGGGGCCGACATGCACGTACGGATCAACCCGCCGAGCGTCGCCGAGGCGGCCCGCCTCCCTGATGGCAGCTGCGTCATCAGCATGCTGGCACCGGGTGCCGGCGCCAGCATGCTGGCGGTGTTGGCTCCCAAAGGTGTCAGCTACTTCAGCTTCGACCAGCTTCCTCGGATTAGCCGTGCGCAAGGAATGGACGCCCTGTCGTCGCAGGCCACGGTGTCGGGCTATCGGTCGGGGATCTTGGCTGCCGAACGATCGAGCAAGTTCTTTCCGATGTTCATGACGGCCGCGGGGACAGTCCCGCCGGCCAAGGTGCTGGTGATGGGCGTGGGCGTGGCCGGCCTGCAGGCCATCGCCACCGTCCGACGGCTGGGGGCCGTGGTGAAGGCCTACGACGTGCGCGCGGCGGCCCGAGAGGAGGCGGAGAGCGTTGGCGCCACGTTTCTCGACCTCGGAGTGCTCGCTGAGGGAACGGGCGGCTACGCCCGCGCGCTGACCGACGACGAGTCGGCACGGCTGCAGGACGCGTTGGCCGACGAGGTAGCAGCCTCCGACGCGGTGATCACGACCGCTGCCGTGCCGGGCCGGCGCGCCCCTGTGCTGATCACCCAAGGGATGGTCGAGCGAATGGCCCCTGGGGCGGTCGTGATCGACATGGCGGCGGACTCAGGGGGCAACTGCGAGGCGACGGTCGCCGGCAGCGATGTCGTCGTCGGCGGGACGATCGTGGTGGGGCTGAGCAATCCGGCATCGGATTTGCCGACCCATGCGAGCCTCCTCTATTCCCGGAACGTGCTCAACCTCCTCGAGCTGTTCGTGCACGACGCGACGCTCGCTCCGGACTGGGACGACGAGATCGTCGCCGGCACCTGCGTCCTCCAGCACGGCAGCCCGCCGACGATCAGGCGGTCGGCATCGTGACCAACGGTGTGCTCGAGTACCTGACGGTCTTCGCCCTGGCGGTCTTCGTGGGCGTGGAGGTGGTCTCCAAGGTCCCGAGCATCCTGCACACGCCCCTCATGTCGGGGTCCAATGCCATCCACGGCGTGATCCTGGTCGGGGCCATGTTGGTGCTGGGCGCCGCGCATACGGGATCCGAGGAGGTGCTCGGGTTCTTGGCGGTGACCCTGGCCACCCTCAACGTGGTCGGGGGCTTCACCGTCACCGATCGGATGCTCGAGATGTTCAAGGCCAAGCCCCGCGAGCACGCTGCGGACGAGGTCGCCGACCCCGACAGTGGCCGGCGCGCCGGGGGGGCGGATGGTCACTGACCGTCCTGTGACGCTCCTCTTGTTGCTGGACCGGTGCCGTTCATGAGCCGTGGCACCGCGATCGATCTGTGCTACCTCCTCGCCGCGGTGGCGTTCATCCTTGCGCTCGAAGGCCTCTCTTCGCCCCGAGGCGCTCGACGGGGCAATGCGCTCGGCGCGGCCGGGATGGCGCTGGCCGTCGGGGCGACGTTCGCCCAACCAGGCCTCGCCCATGTGGCGCTCATCGTGATCGCAATGGCGATCGGGGTGGCGGTCGGGGTGCCCAGTGCGCGTTTGGTGAAGATGACCGCGATGCCCCAGATGGTGGCCATCTTCAACGGCGTAGGCGGCGGGGCGGCGGCGCTCGTGTCCATCACCGAGCTCGTGGGCAGCGACACGCGCACGCTTGCCACTTACAAGGTGCTCGAGGTGCTGTTCGGGATCGTGGTGGGCTGCGTGTCGTTCTCGGGGAGCGCGCTGGCGTTCGCCAAGCTCCAGGAGCTCATGACCGGACGGCCGATCACGTACCCCAACCAGCACCTCCTCAACGCCGCGTTGGGCGTGGCAGTCGTCGGACTGGTGATCGCCGCGCTGGTCACCTCGTCGATCGCGGTGGTGTGGGCTCTGTTGGCCGCGAGCCTTGTGCTCGGCGCCGTGTTCGTCCTACCCATCGGCGGGGCCGACGTGCCGGTGCTGATCTCGCTCTTGAACTCGTTCACCGGGCTGGCTGTCGCCGCGTCAGGCTTCACCCTCGACAACAACCTGCTCATCGTGGCCGGCACGCTCGTCGGGGCGTCGGGCGTCCTCCTGACCCGCATGATGAGCCGCGCCATGGGGCGCTCTCTGCCGAACATCCTCTTCAGCGCGTTCGGCACGGTGGCCGTCGGATCGGACAGCCGGGATCCGGCGGGGCGCGGGGTGCGGACGGCGACCGCCCAGGACATCGGCGTCCTGATGGCCTACAGCCGCAAGGTCGTGATCATCCCGGGATACGGGTTGGCTGTCGCCCAGGCCCAGCACGTCGTCCGCGAGCTGGCCGATCTGCTGGCCGCACGTGGCGTCGAGGTGTTCTATGCGATCCACCCGGTCGCGGGCCGCATGCCTGGGCACATGAACGTCTTGTTGGCCGAAGCCCGGGTGCCCTACCAGGAGCTGCGAGAGATGTCCGACGCGAATCCGGAGATGAGCACCGTCGACGTCTCCCTGGTCGTCGGTGCAAACGACACCGTCAACCCCGCGGCCCGCAACTCCCCGGGTAGTCCCATCTACGGTATGCCGATCATCAACGCCGACGAAGCCTCGCACGTGGTGTTCCTCAAGCGCTCGATGCGGCCCGGGTTCGCCGGCATCGAGAACGAGCTGCTCTACGACGACAAGACGGTCTTGCTGTTCGGAGACGCCAAGGACACGCTCCAACAGCTGGTCGCCGCGGTCACCGACGCGTAGGGCAGCCCCCTGGGGCCGCCGAGCCGGCCCCTATCGAGCGGGCCCAGTGACCGGATGGCTTGCATGTCGGATCGGGCTCAACCACACTTGGAGAGCCGAACAGCAGATGGGGCGCGGACCGGTCAGGCGGTCGACCCCGGGCTCCCCGAGCACGCTGCCGAAAGGTGCAGAAGGAGGGCCCGGGGGTCCTGTCTCGGCCAGTAAGCAGGGCGGACTCATACTGGCGAGGGGATTCCCACGACATCCGAACAGGCACACAGATCGGCGCGTCGGGCCGGGCGGCACGTGGCACTGCTCCGCGAGGGCACTCCGACAGCCCCGTGCGAGGTCGTGGTCGGTCGACGCGGCGTCCTCCTGCGGCCACTGGCAGATGGGCCTCACGTTGCCCGCCCGGCGACAACGCTCCTTGCCTGGCGTACCATCGCCGGCTTCGACGCGGACGGCGTGCTCTCAGGACCTGACGGGTCGTCGCACCAGCTTCTTCGCGTGGTCGGAGCCCAGGGGGCAGCGGACTGGGAGCTTCGAGCACCGGCCGCGACGGTTGGGGCGATTCTGGCTGACGTTCGTCGCCGGGCACGCTCGTGGAGTCGGGCTCAGTCGACGTCTCGATTGAAGAGGTCGGCTCGCGTGCCCGAGGACCTCGTCCTGAAGACCTTCGCGCTCAGGCCCACGCTGCTCGGCCCCACGATGCTCAAGCGGATGGCCCCCGTGGTCTCCCCCTGCGCCTGGCTCTGGCGCAGGGGGAGACGCTCGGGCCTCACGAGCGCGCTCGCCGCCGCCGGTGTGCTCGGTCGGGCTGGACGCGCCGTCCGCCGGTGGAGCGCACCCTTGGCCGACCCGGTGTCGCGTCGAATCGCACGTTCGCTCCCGTGGTTGGCGCTGGCGGCTGTGACGCGTCGCGCCGTGAGGCTGGTGGCCGCCACGCCCGCGGGCGATTTGGGACGGCCGGGAAGTCGTCGACGACCTCTGGTGGCGGGCCTGGTCGTGGCCGCGGTCGCCACCAGTGCCGTCGCCGGCATGCTGTTGGTGGTCCCCACCGCCGGTGGGAGCACGCAGAGCGAGACGTCGCCGACGGTCCCGCACTCAGGGGGGCTCAGTGCCTCGTCGATGGCCGACATCGCGCGAATGCTCCAGGTCAACGAGACTCCAGTGGCGCTGCCTGCGGCGACCGCCGCGCCGGCGCCGGCGCCGCCGTCTCTCGCCGACGCCGCGCCGCTCCGTCCCCACGAGGTGTTCGGATTCGCTCCGTACTGGACACTCCCCGAGAGCGCCGGGTTCGACGTGCGGGGTCTGACGACGCTGGCGTACTTCAGCATCGGGGTGAACCCTGACGGAACATTGGACGAGTCGGGTCCCGGCTGGAACGGGTACCAGAGCCAGGCCCTCGTGGACCTCGTCAACCGGGCCCATGCAGCCGGGGACCGGGTCGTGCTCACCGTCAACTGCTTCGACCAGACCGCACTCGATCATCTGACCGCCGATCCGACCGCCCAAGCGACGTTGGCCGCGGCCCTGGTGAATGCTGTGTCGGCCAAGAGCCTCGATGGGGTCAACCTGGATCTCGAGGGTACGGGCAGTCACGACCAGGCGGGCCTGACGACGTTGGTGGCCACCGTGTCGAGTGCCCTGCACACGGTCGACCCGCACTGGCAGGTGAGCATGGACACCTACGCGAGCTCGGCCGGAGACCCGCAGGGGTTCTACGACATCGGCGCCCTCTCGCCGTGGGTCGACGCCTTCTTTGTCATGGCCTACCAGCTGAACCTGTCTGCGGCGCCCTCGGCCACCTCGCCGCTCACCAGCGTGATGATGAGCGACCAGACGACCGCCCGCCAATACTCGGCGGTCGTCGCGCCGGCCAAAGTGATCTTGGGCGTGCCGTACTACGGCTACGACTGGCCCACGAGCGATGGGACCCTGGCGGCCCAGGCCTCAGGGGCCGCCGTCCCAATCACGTACTCCCAGGCCGTTTCCGACGGCCATCCCGTCTACTGGGACGCGGTCACGAACACCGCCTGGTCGTCCTATCAGGTAGGTACCCAGTGGCACGAGGACTTCTTCGAGGACCCGAGCTCGTTGTACCTGCTGGCCACGTTAGCCCAGAGCTTCCATCTGGGTGGCGTGGGGATCTGGGCGCTGGGTATGGACGGGAACGATTCGACGATGCTGGCCGCGCTGGACGGATTCGCGCCGCCGCAGCGTGACACGGTGAACGGACCGGTCACGACCACTCCCTCGACGCCGGCAACCTCGTCGTCGGTCCCATCGCCGACCCCGGCGTCCTCGAGTGACGCGTCGACCACCGCGGGCACAACGGCGAGCACGCCGGCCACGACGCCGGCATCGGGATCAGGGGGGTCGACTGTTCCACCCACCTCGACGCCGTCGGGGCCACCGGTGACCGGGGGAGCGACGAGTGCGTATCGCTACTGGGGGACCTACGAGGGCCAGACGGTGGAGCTGACGGCGGTGGCTTCTGGTCTCGTCGGACCCGGTACGCTCGTCGATCCGTTGTCTACCTTGACAGGGTTCGGAACGAGCGATCCTGGCACCGACAGTTGCCTTGCCGGCGAGCCGAGCCTGCAGGTGTGGCGCTACGGGCCGGCCTCGAGCACCGAGGACCTCGTGGCCGCCAACGCCTCGAGCGGGGACTGCACCACCGCGTATTTCGAGTTCGAGGACCCGGGTCTCGGGTCTTCGGGCGGGACTTCAGGGAACGGATCGACGACCTCTTCTACGTCACCGGGCACGACGACCTCGACGTCACCGGGAACGACGACGACCACAGGCGGTTGATCGGCCGGCGGGAGTCGGGTCCAGGCGGACGAGCAGGACCGGAGGGCGCCGGCAGCCTGAGCACGTAGCCTGCAGCCGTGACGAGCTGCCCGCAGTCCCCGACTGGAGCGCTCCACGCCGCGCCCGATATCTGGCCCCGCCGCCTCCCAGAGCCCGGACGGATCGATCTGATCCGCCGGAGCGGGGCGATCGCCGCGTCCACCGCGCGCCATCTCACCCCGCTGGTGCTGCGTCTGGCCCGGCATCCCCGATCGAGCAGCGTGCCCAGCTCCGCGATCGCCCATCAACTCCGTCTGTTGTTTGAGGACCTGGGCGGCACCTTCATCAAGTTTGGACAGATCATCGCGTCGTCGCCGGCAATGTTCGGCGAAGAGGTCGCGAACGAATTCCGTTCGTGCCTGGACACCGGACCACCCGTTGCGCTGAGCGCGGTTCGTGCCCGGGTCGAGGATGACCTCGGGATGCCTCTCGATCACGTCTTCGCCGAGTTCGAACCCGATCCCATCGGGCGCGCGTCGATCGCGGTGGTCCACCGGGCTCGCTTGCACGACGGCCGCTCAGTGGCGGTCAAGGTCCTGCGTCCGGGCATCGAACGGGCGTCGTCGACTGATCTGCGCCTGATGACTCCCCTGATCGAGCTGGTCGTCCGGCAGACCGGCGACCAGATGGCCGGCTCCATCCTGCAGCTCGTCGACGGCTTCCGGGTACAGCTCGGTGAGGAGATGGATCTGCGCAACGAGGCTCGCTCGCTGGCTCATTTTCGCCAGCTCGGGGAGGAGGTCTCTCTACCTCTGGTGGTGGTCCCTGCACCCTTTCCGGAGCTGTCGGGTCCCAATGTGTTGACGATGGAGTACCTCGACGGCGTGCCCATCGACGATGTGGCCCGAGTGGCAGATCTGGGGATCGACCCCGCACCCCTGATCGAGGCCGTGGTGCGGGCGTTCTTCCTCACGACGGTGCGGTGGGGTGCGTTTCACGGCGACGTGCACGCCGGAAACATGCTGTTGTTGCGCGACGGCCGAATCGGGATCATCGACTGGGGGATCGTCGGCCGCCTTGACGCCAACACTCACCGGTTCTTTCTCCGGCTGCTCGCAGGGGCGCTGGGCGACGAGTCCGCGTGGACCGACGTCACCGCACACATCACGTCGACCTACGGTCCCGCCATCCAGGATGCGGTGGGTCTGAGTGACGAGCAGCTCACAGCGTTCGTGCGCAGCCTCATCGAACCGACGCTCAACCGCCCCTTCGGGGAGGTGAGCCTCGCGGCAGTCATGCAGGCCACGCAGGTCCAGGTGGCCAAGGCCCAAGGCATCGAGGCGCACCGCCGGTCACCCGGCGCTGTCGCGCACCGCCTTCGCGCCCAGCGACGGCTACGACGGATGGCTGACCAGGCAGGAGGCACATTGTCGGACTTCGACCGTGGAACCTTCCTGCTCGGCAAGCAACTGATGTACTTCGAGCGCTACGGAAAGCTGTTCCTCTCCGACGTGCCGATCCTCCATGATCGGACCTTCTTCGCGCAGCTGCTCGAGGGTCAAGACCCCCGTGAGCGGGGCGCCGACGTCGGCGACCACCGTGCGTCCCCCGACCCGAACTGATCTGCCACGATCCCCGCCGGGGGGTTAGTGACCGGTATGCTGGAGCGGTTGTCGCCCCGGTTGTCGGAGGCGACCGGGGAGGTTCTCGGTGAAAGTCTCGGTCAACTTCGACCTGTGCCAGAGCAACGCGATCTGCATGAGTATCCTCCCCGAGGTCTTCGAGGTCCGCGATGACGGGTTCCTCTACGTGCTCGAGGAGCATCCCCCCGAGTCGCTGCGGGCCAAGCTGGAGGAAGCAGTGAGCAGCTGTCCCACCGGCGCCATCTCTCTGGCTGACGACTAGCAGTGGTCCGCCGTTGAGCGGTCCCCGGGTGCGTTTCGCGCCGTCACCGACGGGCTACTTCCACGTGGGGAGCGCGCGGACCTGCCTCTTCAACTGGCTCTACGCTCGCCAGCAGGAGGGCACGTTCGTCCTTCGCATCGAGGACACCGACGCGGAACGGAACCGGATCGAGTGGACCGAGGGGATTCGCTCCGCAATGGAGTGGCTGGAGATGCCGCCCGACGAAGGGCCCTTCTTGCAGTCAGAGCGGTCGGAGCGCTACGAGTCGGCTATCGATGCGCTGTGGGAAGGGGGCTACCTCTACCCGTGCGATTGCTCCCGCCAGGCAGTGGAGGACCGCACCAAAGGCAACCCCATACCCGGCTACGACGGGTTCTGCCGTGATCGCCACCTGCCCCGTTCGGTGGGGACCGCCTTGCGCTTTCGCACCCCCGACGACGGCGAGACGGTGGTGTCCGATGTGATCCGCGGAGAGGTGAGCTTTCCTCACCGGGCTATGGAGGATTTCGTCTGCGTGAAGTCGTCCGGACAGCCCCTCTTCGTGCTGGCCAACGTCGTCGACGATCGAGACATGGGGATCACTCACGTGATCCGCGGAGAGGACCTCCTACCCACCACCCCGAAGGGCAATCTCCTCTGGCTGGCCCTCAACGAACGGGCCGCCGCCTCGGGCGATCCGCAGGGCGAACGAACGCTGCCCGTCTTTGCCCATTTGCCGATGTTGGTGAACGAGCAGCGCAAGAAGCTCTCCAAACGCAGAGATCCTGTGGCAGTGGAGTCCTACCGCAACCAGGGTTACCTGTCGGAGGCGTTCCGGAACTACCTGGCGCTGCTCGGATGGAGTCCGCCGGGGGACACCGAGATGGTCGGGATCGACAAGATCATCCGCCAATTCCGCCTCGAGGACGTGCACCACGCGCCCGCGTTCTTCGACGTGAAGAAGCTCATGCACCTGAACGGCGAGTACATCAGGCAGCTATCGACGGGGGAGTTCATCAGGGCCAGTAGGCCGTGGGTAGCACCCGTCGAGGGAGAGTGGTCACCCGAGGGGGGAGGCCCGCCGTGGCCGCCCGAGTGCTTTGACGAAGCGGTGTACGAGCGCTTGGCCCCGCTCGTCCAAGAACGGGTGACGGTGCTCGGAGAGGTACCGGCAATGGTCGACTTCGTGTTTCTTCCCGATCCTCGGATCGACGAGGCCAGCTGGGAGAAGGTCGTGTCCAACGACCCAGGTGCACTCGAGATCCTTCACGACGCCGTCGCGCTCTACGAAGATGCGCCCTGGGAGGCCGGACCCCTGCACGACGCCACGGCGTCTCTGGCGGAGGCCCGGGGACGCAAGTTGGGGAAGGCCCAGGCTCCGATCAGGGTCGCGGTGACCGGACGCACCGTCGGCCCGCCCCTGTTCGAATCGCTAGAGGTCCTCGGCCGTGCCGAGGTGCTTCGCCGATTGCGCAAGGCGATCGCAAGGGCCACGATCGCCCCTGCGTCCTGATGTTCTTCGGGCCACTGCGGTTGGCGTTCAAGCTGGTCTCACTCCTGGTGGCCGCAGCCGTGGTGTACCTCGGAGTGACTCTCGTGCAGGTCTGGCTCACCTCTCGGCATTACTCGCCCGATACCGCTGGGGCCATCGTGGTGATGGGCGCCGCGCAGTACGACGGCGTGCCGTCCCCGGACCTTCAGGCGCGGCTCAACGAAGCGGTCCTGCTGGTGCGGGCGCACTACTCCCACCTCCTCATCGTGACGGGAGGGAAGGAGAAGGGGGACGTGTTCACCGAGGCCCAGGCGGGTGCCCGGTACGTGGAGAGTCTTGGCGTGCCGAGCGGCGACGTCCGCCAAGTCGGCGGCGACGACAGTTATCAGAATCTCGCCGATGCCGCCCCGATCGTGAAGTCCGACGGTGCCACACTCGTCACGCTCGTCGTGACTGACCCGTTCCACGAAGATCGCAGTATGGCCATTGCCTCAGGGCTGGGTCTGAAGCCACTGCCCACCCCCACCAGGACCTCGCCCATCACCGGGTGGGCAACCGTGCCGTACTTCTTGAAGGAGACCCTGGGGGTCGGACTGGGACGGATCGTGGGTTACCAGCACCTGAGTCAGCTTCATGCCGATCTCGGTTGAACCGAGGGCTGTCGCCGGCCCCCGGACTTCGGCTAGCCTGCACAGTCGCCCGTTCGGGGGTGGTGTAATCGGCAACACGACTGGTTCTGGTCCAGTTATTGAGGGTTCGAGTCCTTCCCCCCGAGCTCAGGATGAGGGTTCGCGAAGGGCGGCCTGAACCCTGCAAGGCCCCATCGTCTAGTGGCCAAGGACACCACCCTCTCAAGGTGGAGACACGGGTTCGAATCCCGTTGGGGCTGCCACGCCGTTGACCTCATTGGGTGGACCGCTCCATGTGACAAGGCACCCAGGGCGATCTGACATGCTGTGCGACCAGATCGGCACTGAGTCCTGCGCCGAGGCCGGTTCCGATCCGATGATCGGTACGGGTGGCGTCGGTGCGCTGAAGGGCTCGCCGCACTCCCCCCGCCGGCCATCGGGGAGTCAAGACGGCCGGCGCACCGCCGGGCTCATCTGTCGGGCGAGGATCGGGATCAACCCACTCTCGTCTGCTGGGAAGTCGAACCTCAGCGCCACTACCTTCTCCACTATGACCTCGTCCCCCGTCGACGATCTCGGTGCGTTTGGGCGGTCCCATATCGTCCGAGCAGGTGTTCGCGCCTTCCTGACGGCCACCCTGCTCGTGCTGCTCTACGCCTTGCTGCCAGTGGAGCACCGACCACATCAATCGGTAGCGTTGCGCCTGCTTGTCGCGTTGGCCGTATTCGTGGCGGTTCTGGCCAACGAGATTCGTCTGATATCGAGTCACGACCGTCCGATGCTCCGTGCTGCCGTCGCCATGGCCACCATCGTTCCGCTGTTCCTCTTCCTCTTCGCCTGGATCTATCTCACCATGGCCCGATCCAATCCGGCCACGTTCGGAGGGCCTCTGAATCGGATATCGGCCTTCTACTTCACCGTCACCGTGTTCTCGACGGTGGGCTTTGGTGACATCACACCGAAGACCGGTGTTTCGCAGTTGGTGGTCACTGTGCAGATGCTCTCCGATCTCGCCCTGGTTGCCGTAGGGGTCCGGTTGATTCTCGGAGCTGCGACCCGTGGTCTGAGCCGCCAAAAGCAGAATCCGGGCTAGTGGTCGAGCTCGCCCGGCTCCCGCCGAGAGCTTGTCTGATCTTCCTTGGCATTCCTTCGGCATTCGAGATCCAGGTCCGCAGGATCAGGCGCACCACGGCTGGCCAAAAGGCTTACCCGACATGATGCCCGGCCGGAGCGGGCGGGTGCCTACCAATCATCCTCCAGGGGTGATGACCCCCGTCTCGAATCCGAAGAAGCTTCTGACATCTTGGGCGGAGGCTCCGGTAAGGGACAATCGACACTGTGCATCCCGACTGCTCCGTGGGCGTCCCGCTCCGTCGATGCCCAAGAGTGCAACAACATGACCAAGCCACGGGCGTGCTCTAGCGCCAGAACGAGGAACTCAGGGTATGCCGCTTCACCACCACGAATCCGTCCGTGACGAGTACCTCGATTCGGTCTACGCCGGTGTGGATCTGTTCACAACCTTGCCATCCGATCGGTTCCCCCCTGACGAGATGCGCGGAGACGATGCGTTTCAGGCGATATCCGACGAGCTGTTACTGGACGGGAACGCGCAGCAAAACCTGGCCACGTTTTGTCAAACGTGGGAGGAGGAAAATATCCATAAGCTGATGGACTTGTCGATCAACAAGAACATGATCGACAAGGACGAGTATCCCCAAACGGCGGAGATCGAACGCCGTTGCGTCCATATGTTGGCCGATCTGTGGAATGCTCCTGAAGGCGGCAATGCCGTCGGATGCTCGGCCATCGGCTCCTCGGAGGCATGCATGCTCGGCGGAATGGCGGCCAAGTGGCGATGGCGAGCCAAGCGTCAGGCTGCCGGAAAGCCGAGCGATGCACCCAACATGGTGTGTGGCCCGGTCCAGGTTGTCTGGCACAAGTTTGCAAAGTATTGGGACGTCGAGATGCGCGAGGTCCCGATGTCGCCCGGTCGCTACTGCATGGACGTCGAAGGGATGCTCGAGCAAATTGACGAGAACACCATCATGGTGGTCCCCACGTTCGGCGTCACGTACACGGGTACCTACGAACCCGTCCTCGAGCTAGCTCGGGCGCTGGACGCACTGGCCGAGGAGAAGGGTCTCGACGTCGAGATGCACATCGACGGAGCCAGCGGAGCGTTTCTCGCCCCCTTCTGTGCACCTGACGTGGTGTGGGACTTCCGTATCCCGCGGGTCAAGTCGATCAGCGCTTCGGGTCACAAGTTCGGGTTGGCCCCCCTCGGGGTCGGGTGGGTACTTTGGCGGACCAAGGAGGATCTCCCCGAGGACCTGATCTTCCACGTGTCCTATCTGGGTGGCGATATGCCGGTCTTCCAGATCAACTTCTCGCGACCGGCGGGTCAGATCATCGCGCAGTACTACAACTTCGTTCGGTTGGGGATGAAGGGGTACAAGTACGTCCACGATGCGTGCTACGACACGGCTAAATTCTTAGCCACAGAAATCGTGAAGCTCGGTCCGTTCGAGCTGCTCTGCGACGGCGACCCGCACACGGGCATTCCGTCGGTGGCCTGGCGGATCAAGGAGGGGGAGGACCCCGGCTACACCTTGTATGACATCGCCGACCGACTGCGGGTCGCCGGTTGGCAGGTTCCGGCATATCCACTCACCGGGTCGGTCTCCGGCGTTGCAGTACAGCGAATCCTGGTTCGCCAGGGCGTAAGTCGCGACCTTTCAGGTCTCCTGCTGAGTGATATCCGGAAATCCATCGGTCATTTTGAAAGGCATCCGGTCAGCGTAGCGATGACAAAAGAGGAGTCGGGTGGTTTTGGCCACCTCTAGCTCCCGAGCTCAAGGTTTGGTCCGCACCTCGTCAGCGCGGCCCCGGAAGCTGGTGGGGATGATCGAGCTGTCCGGGTTGAAGGCTGCGAGCGTCGAGGCGGGCCGGGCGTGAGCACTACGGACCCGGCGTCGGCTCCGGCTCCGTCGGCTCCTAAGGAGCCTTCCGTCCCCGAGGCGGGCTCGGCCCCTTCCGACCCGCTCGACCTGGTCAAGTCGCGCAGCTACCTGCAGTTGCTTGTCATGGCTGGCATCATCGGTATCCCGGTTTCCGCCGTGGCCTACGGCTATCTCAAGCTGGTAAGCCTCCTGCAGGGGTGGATGTTCACTTCATTGCCCAAAGAGATCGGGTTCAGCGGAACGCCCGCTTGGTGGCCGTTGCCGTTGCTTGCCCTGGCTGGTGTGATCGTCGCTTGCGTCATCACCTACCTACCGGGCACCGCCGGCCACAAGCCGGCCGAAGGATTCAAGGCTGGAGGCCCACCAACGGCCATCGAGTTGCCGGGAGTGGTGCTGGCCTCGTTAGCCACACTGTCCTTGGGGGTTGTCCTGGGACCCGAAGCACCCCTGATCGCCATTGGCGGCGGTTTGGGGATGTGGGCAGTCCACCTCGCCAAACGAGACGCGCCTCCCACGGCTGCAATCGTCATGGCCTCGGCCGGAAGTTTCGCCGCCATCAGTACGCTGTTCGGCTCGCCGATCCTCGCAGCCTTCTTGTTGATGGAGGCGTCCGGACTCGGTGGTCCGATGCTCGGGGTCGTGCTCGTCCCTGGGCTGCTGGCCGCCGGCATCGGCACCCTGATCTTCGTCGGACTGGACTCACTCACCGGATTCGGTACGTTCTCCTTGTCAATTGCCGGTCTGCCCCCCTTCAGCCATCCGAACGGCGTCATGTTCCTCTGGGCCCTTGTCTTCGGGCTTGGCGCAGCTGTCCTCGGTACTGGCATTCGGCTCTTTGGGCTCTTCCTCCAAGCGATCGTCGAGCGGCGAATGCTGGTGCTGATGCCGCTGATCGGATTAGGAGTTGCTGGCCTCGCCGTGGCCTTCGCCGAGGGGACCGGACGCAGCGCCTCTGAGGTCCTCTTCTCCGGACAGTCGGCCCTCCCCACATTGGTGCTGCATGCGGGCGGATGGACAATCGGCGCGCTCGTCCTGCTCATCGCCTGCAAGTCCCTCGCGTATGGGCTTTCACTCTCGAGCTTTCGCGGCGGTCCGGTCTTCCCTTCGATGTTCATCGGCGCGGCAGCGGGTATTGCGGCGTCGCATCTTCCCGGCATGAGCCTGGTTCCCGGTGTCGCGATGGGAATTGGTGCGTTGGCCACTGTGATGCTGAAGCTTCCGCTGACCGGCACCCTGCTCGCCACGCTTCTCCTCTTCAGCGACGGCATTGCCGTCATACCTCTGGTCATCGTGGCGGTGGTCGTTGCCTACGTTGCCACTGCCTGGATGCCGACATCAGTCGGGTGGTCAAAGCGCGATCGAAGGACCTCATCGGCAGTCAAGACCACCGGAGCATCCGCGCAATCGCCTACGTCGGATGCGAGCTGAAGACGGATTGGCGAGCTGGCGCTGAACTCGGCATGGTTTCAACGAGCACGGGCGATCGACATGGTCGTCGTGTAGGGATCCACCATGACGCCAGGCAACCACCCGTGCGCCACTGGCGCGTGGGTCAGGTGAGGCGATACCCGTTCCAGCTCCTACGTCGAGGATGACCGTGTCGCGCAGCCGTGCGGAGCTCGTCTTCGATCAGGTCGCGATTCGGTCACATGACGAATGGCTTGACCTCATCGAAATCGAGGCCGAGCGCGACCATCACTTTGTCGCTGCTGAAACCCATGAGTTTCAGAACTAGCTCGATGACTTGGTCAGGGCTCAGGTGCGCGGCTACGTCATGTTTGACCAGCTCGCTCATCTCTGCAGGCGCAACGAGGTACGCGTCGGCGAGGCGCAGCGCGGCCTTCTGGAAGGGCACCAGCTCACTGTGTTCGTAGTCGTCGACGGCTGCGAGCATCTGCTCGTCAGCTCCCTGCTGCAACGCAACTGCGCTGCGGGCGCTCATTCAGAAGTTGCAGTGTTGGAAGCGGCCATTGCGGATCCGGACGAGTTCGGTGGTCACGGCGTCGACGGTGTGCATGCGGAAGGCGACGCGCCGAAGACGCCCGCGTGCCGCAGCGATGGCTGGGGCCATGCCCGTCGTGTCGGCCAGGCCTGACTCAGTGACGGCATCGGGCGGCAGGGGGATTTTCGGCTTCACAATTGCACCTCCTTGCTGGTGGACTCACGATCGGTGTGTCGCACGATCTCATCGATATCCGGCGCGGTTCGCAGGCCGAGAGTGAGGCAGGCTCGCTGGAAGGTCTCTACGACTGAGATCGCCTCGACGAACGCGTAGCAGCCCGCGGCCCCAAGGTGGTCGGTCACCGCCGCGACATGCTGCTCGGTAACGCCAGTCGCGTCCATGACGAACTGCTCGGTCAACGCCAGGCAGGCCCGCTCACGGGCCGTGAACTGTGGTGAGGTCGGCCATGCTGACAGGTCGGCCAGCTGGGTCTCGTTCAGTCCGGCCTCGAGCGCGCTCGGGGTGCGTCGTGCGAACTCCGCGGTGTTCCCGAGGAGCGTTGCGATCCGCAAGCGGGCCAGCTCGAGGAGCACCGGATCGGTGTCCTGCCAGGCTGCGTCCACGACGGCAGCGAGGGCCTCGAAAGCCTCTGGGCGCACGGACGCGAGGCGTTCCCAGTCGGTGTCGCCTCTGGGCACACCGGCAAGCCACGTCATGGCCCGCACCTCCGAACGATCATTGACTCTGCGGCGCCAAAACGGTAGCCGACTCCACGCCACCGTCGCCGGGGCGACGGGCAGCGTCTTGTCGGCGGAGTACCTCGACTCGGCCCTGCTCCGCGGATCGAGTTCCCGTCCAGGTCGCCGGTAGATGGAAGAGTGCAGTTCACAGGGGGTATATACCCGGCCCCAGGGACATCCCGCAGTGAGAGATTGCTTCGTGCGGATCTTGGTGGCCGGGGCGTCGGGGGTCATTGGCGCGCCGGTGACCCGCCGCCTCGTCCTGAATGGCCATGAGGTTTTCGGGACCACGCGCCGGGCGGATCGCTAGCCAGCGCTCGAAGCGGCTGGAGTCTCCGGCGTCGTGATGGATGCCCTCGAGCGAGAGGGCGTCGAACGGGCCGTACGAGACGTGACGCCGGACGCGATCATCCATGAGCTGACCGATCTGGCGGGGTCGGACTTCGCAGCCGACGCGAAGCTTCGGCTGGAAGGCGACGGCCAACCTGGTTGAGGCTGCTCTTGTCCCGGGCGTGACGCGGATGGTTGCCCAAGCATCTCGTGGGCCTACGAACCTGGTGGGCTGCCCGCTACCGAAGTGGACCGCTTGCCACAAACCCCGAAACCGGTGGTCCGTTGTTCCCGTCGATCAATGCCCTCGAAGGCGCGGTGCTCGAGCTTGCCGAAGGGGTGGTCTTGCGACACGGGCTGTTCTACGGCCCTGGCACCTGGTACGGAGCGGACGGCGCCGAGGCAGCCAACGCGCGGGGCGGTGTTGTCGCGGCGTGCGTCGTCAGGTCAAGCTCGTTCACATCGACGATGCTGCGAGGCCGACGGTCGCAGCGCTCAGGTGGCCGCGCAGCGCGGTCAATATCGTCGACGACGAGCCGACCAGGGTGGGCGAGTGGGGGCCGCTCTACGTCGAGGCGCTTCGCGGAAGGTTTGCGTCCATCGGAGGCCGTGCCGAGGGCCGGGCCGCAAACAACAGCCGGGCCCGGATGCTGGGTTGGGTTCCCGTCTATCCGAGCTGGCGAGTGTCCCGTTCGACCTCTCACGCTGGCAAGGGACTGATCCGCTAGCCTGAGGACGTGCACGTGAACCTCGGCGCCGACTCGTGGTGGTGTCCCTTGGCATAGGGCGGCATCGGCGCGTCGTAGCGCAGGACGAGGAAGCCGCCCCCATTGGCGGCTTCGTTGCGTCATGGGGTGGATTCCTCAAACCATCGGCAAGAGGAGGAAGCCATCCCATGACGACCCCACTACGTGGATCCGAGATCGTGCTCTCGGGCATCAAACCCTCCGGGGTGCCCCATTTGGGCAACTACCTGGGCATGATCCGCCCCATACTCGAGCTCGCGGCCCGGCAGCCCGCTCTCGTGTTCATCGCCGACGGGCACGCGATGACGACGGTCGTCGATCGCGCGGAGCTTTCCGCCCGGACCTACGAGCTGGCTGCCGCGCTGTTGGCGCTCGGACTCGATCCGGCCCGCAGCGTGCTCTATCGACAATCGGACGTTCCCGAGGTCTTCGAGCTGAGCTGGATCCTGGCGTGCAACACTTGGAAGGGCATATTGAACCGGGCGCACGCCTACAAGTCGGCGAAGGACGCCAACGAGCGGGCAGGGCGCCCGCCGGATCATGGGGTGTCTGCCGGCCTCTACACCTACCCGGTCCTCATGGCCGCCGACATCCTGGTCGTCGGGGCAACGCTGGTGCCCGTGGGGCGTGACCAGGCTCAGCACCTCGAGATCGCCCGGGAACTCTCAGTGGCCTTCAACCAGCAGTTCGGCCCGGTGCTACGCATCCCTTCCGCCGTCATCGACCCGGACGCCGCCACGATCGCGGGCACCGATGGGCGCAAGATGTCCAAGAGCTACGACAACGTGATCCCGATCTTTGCCTCGCCCGATGAGCTACGCCGGCGCATTCGCCGCGTCGTCACCGACTCCCGATCGCCCGAGGAACCCAAAGATCCCGAGAGCTGCCCGTTGTTCGCCCTCTATCGCCAATTGGCAAGCGCCCAGGCGACCGAGGTTATGGCCACTCGATATCGCGCCGGGGATGTGGGATACGGAGAAATGAAGGATGCGGTGGCTGGGCTGATTGAGGGTCGATTTGGGGGTGCCCGTGCCCACCACACGGAGTTGCTGGCCGACCGTCGGACCCTCAACACAATTTTGGCGAGCGGTGCGGCCCGGGCGAGAAGGCGTGCGAAGACGGTCATGGCCGCCGTGCGCGCCGCGTGCGGGTTGCGATCCTGACGTGGTGGAGTTGCGAGGCGGCGACGCTCCCCGTTTTCAGGTGGGGGCGGTACCATCGGACCTCGTGCCCGCGGGCAGTGCCAAACGTCCCCTGCGTCTGTTCAACACGCGAACTCGCCAGGTTTCCCATTTCGAGCCGTCCGAACCTCCTCGGGTAGGGATGTACTCCTGTGGGCCGACGGTTTACGCGGATCAGCACATCGGGAACATGCGGACCTATGTGTTCCCCGACACCCTCAAGCGTGCCCTTCGCTGGAAGGGCTACCAAGTCCGTCACGTGATCAACATCACCGACGTCGGTCACCTCACCTCGGATGCGGACGAGGGCGAGGACAAGTTAGAGCTCGCGGCGCAACACCAACGTCGTGATGCCTGGGAGATTGCCGAGCACTACACTCGAGCGTTCCACACCGATCTCGTACGTTTGCGTGTGCTCGAGCCGGATGTCTGGTGCAAGGCGACCGACCACGTGCCCCAGATGATCCGGTTCGCCAGGTTCCTGGATTCGAACCGCGCGTGCTATCTCCTCCCGTCTGGGTTGTACTTCGACACCTCCAGGGACGAGCACTACGGCACCCTCGCCCGACTGGATATCGGCGGCCAGCGCCCGGGCGCACGGGTTGACGTCGTCGACGACAAGCGAAACCCGAGTGACTTCGCCGTCTGGCGAACGTCCAAGACGAGCGACCACCGCCAGATGGAGTGGGATTCACCATGGGGCCGCGGAGCGCCGGGA
Organism: uncultured Acidimicrobiaceae bacterium; assembly: GCA_963794215.1. GTDB lineage: Bacteria > Actinomycetota > Acidimicrobiia > Acidimicrobiales > RAAP-2 > DATKRB01. Next base: position 151,302 of record CAWCCQ010000004.1, read on the forward strand.
TGGCATCTCGAGTGCTCGGTGATGTCAATGGAGTACCTGGGAAGCCACTTTGACATCTACACGGGGGGCGTCGACCACATCCCGGTACATCACACGAACGAGATCGCCCAGAGCGAGGCGTATCTCGCCGATGGCAAGCCCTGGGTCCAGTGGTGGCTGCACGGTGAGTTCATCAATCTCGACGGAGCCAAGATTGCCAAGTCGAGCGCCGGCGGCATCCTGGTCAGCGATCTCATCGAGCGGGGCTTTCACCCGCTCGTCTACCGCTACCTGATCCTCCAAGCCCACTACCAGAGCCAGGTGGAGTTCAGCTGGACCGCCATGGAGAGCGCCCGAACGGGGTTCCGTCGCCTGCTCGACCGTTTCGCCTCGGCTCGACGCGCGCCGCAAGCTGGGCTCGGATTAGCAGCGCAGGCTCACCTCGACGCGTTCGATCGGGGCATCTCCGAGGACCTCAACACGCCGCAGGCCCTCGCGGCAGTCGTCGCCGCCTCACGGGACTCGACGGTGCCGCTAGGCGAGCTCGTCACGCTTGCCGTTGTGTTCGATGCGTTGCTCGGTCTTGGTCTGGCTGACCTCGAGCCCGAAGACCTGGATCGCAAGCGTTTCGAGCTCGAGGTGCCAGAAGATGAGATCGAAGAGCTGGTAGCCGAACGAAACCGGGCACGTGCCGCCAAGGACTTCGTGAGCTCCGACAGATTGCGGGACCGGTTGGCCACTCTCGGCGTGATCGTGGAGGATCGCGCCGGAGTCGACTCCACGTGGCGCTGGGCGTGACGCACCGGCTGCCGGTAGGGCTGGGGCGCGCCCTCGAACGAGTTCCGGCGGAGAGTGTTGGGCCTGAACCCCGCTACCGGACTCGTCGACAACCAGATGATTGCCAACCGGCGTCGCGGGCTACGGGGCCGGTGTCGGCATCTTCGCTCCTGGCCCGCACGCGGCCTCCTACGACAATGTCGTGGCGGGCAACTAGCTACATCCAAACGGCCTTGCCGGTATCTCGATCCATAGCCACGCGCCCAACGCGTATGTCAACGGCTACCTGGTCACTAGCAACACCATTGGCACCAACGACGTGGACCTGATGGATGGCTCGGACCCGCCGGGACCCATCGCCAACCAGACCACGGGCATCCGTCGGCCGTCACCCCCGCACACCATCGTGGTGGCGAACAACACGATCTAGGGCAACACCTTGGGCATCTGGCTGACGCCGGGCACGATCAACGCAGTGGGTCTGGGCTCCAACCCCATCATCGGGGCGAGTACACCGATCTTCAACGCTCCGTGATCAACTTGACCGGGGCGCCGAGCGGGTTCCGACGGCTGGTCGGGATTCCGCCCGCGGAGCATCCACGCCGTCACTTTCGGCCTCGAATGGACGTCGTGGCACATAGCATCACGCGGTGGAGCGACGGACATTCCTGCGCTACGCGGGCGCGGGCATTGGCGCGCTCGCCCTTGGGGCATGCGACAAGACGTCAAGTGGCAGCGCGGCGGGAAGAACCTCCAACACGAAGGCCCCGAAGGGCGCAGCGGCCACTGCCGCTGACTGGTCGGCGCTCAGTCGACGGCTGTCGGGTACGCTCACGCGACCGGGCGATCCCGGCTATCGCACCGCGGCGCAACTGTCCGACCCGACCTATGACGCGATCTCGCCCCTCGGGATCGCGTACTGCGGTTCGTCGGCAGATGTCGTGTCGTGTGTAGAGTTCGTCCGGGACCATCGCGTGCCCTTCTCGGCTCGCGCAGGTGGGCACAGCTACGGCGGCTACTCGACCTCGACCGGCTTGGTGATCGACGTGACCCGGCTGGCCGGTGTCGAACCCCAGCCGACTTCGACGGCGCTGGTCGGTGCGGGAGCTCGTCTCGTCGACGTCTATTCGACGTTGGGCGCGAGAAACTTGGCACTTCCGGGTGGTTCATGCCCCACGGTCGGGATCAGCGGATTGGCTTTAGGGGGAGGAGTTGGCGTCCTTGGGCGCAAGTTCGGTCTGACATGCGACAACCTGCTCGAGGCCGAGGTGGTCCTGGCATCGGGCGACCAGGTCAGGGCCTCTGCGGAGCAACATCCGGACCTGTACTGGGCATTGCGGGGTGGAGGCGGTGGGAACTTCGGGATCGTGACCTCGTTCACCTTTCAGTGTCACCCAGTCGGCGAGCTCGGCATTTTCACGTTGGTGTGGCCCTGGTCAGCTGTGACTCGGGTGATCCCGGCGTGGCTCGAATGGGCGCCCAACGCTCCAGATGAGCTGTGGTCCAATTGTCAGCTGCTCAACGATCAGACCACGCCGCAAGGCGTCGGGCCCGCGGCCAGGGTGACCGGTGTTTACGTAGGAGACCTGAGCGCCCTCGAGTCCCTTCTCGCAGCGTTCGAGGGGGCGGTCGGCGAGTTGCCGTTCACCCGGTACACGGGCGTCGCGGCCTATCCCCACGCGATGATGGTCGAAGCGGGCTGTGATGCCGACTCAGTGGCCCAGTGCCATCTTCCTTCCGAGGACCCTGCAGGCGTCCTGACCCGTCAGCCATGGGCGGCCAAGTCCGACTACGTGGGCAAGGCTCTCCCGCAAGCAGGTGTGGAGGCGCTCGTGGCGGCCGTCGAACAACGCCATATCTCGCCAGTCCTGTCTGGTGGGGGAATCGTCTTGGACGCGTCGGGAGGCGCGATCAACGCGCTGGCTGCGGAGGCTACGGCGTTCGTCCATCGCAGCGCGCTGGCGTCTGTCCAGTACAGCGCCAACTGGCCGATCGGCGCTCCGACGAGCACCGTTGCCGCCAATCACCGCTGGCTTTCGACGGCGTGGCAATCGATGCGGCCGTTCGTCACCGGCGAGGCCTACCAGAACTACATCGACCCGACGCTCGTCGGCTGGCGGCGCGCTTACTACGGCCAGAACCTCCCGAGGCTTGAGCAGGTCAAACGGGCGTACGACCCCGAGAACCTGTTCCACTTCAGCCAGTCCATTCCCCACTAGTGCCGCATCAGGCAACGTTTGCGCGCTTTACCAGCTCACGCAATGTCTTGTCCTGAGCGTTGCGGTTGCGCCACGCGATGTAGCGACGGATCATCGAGTTCTGTTCTTCGTGTGAGCGGTGATCGGTGCCGTCGAGGGTGAAATAGGCCAGCGCCTGGAACTGGGCCTCGATCCGGTTCAGCCAGCTGGCGTTGGTGGGTACGTAGGCCAGCTCGACGTTGTTGGCCTGGGCCCACTCACCGACTCGGGTGTCCCTTTTCGTTGAGAGGTGCGGGCTGAAGTTGTCCATGACGATGGCGATGCGCACGTTCGGTGGGTAGAGGGTCCGCAGGTAGCGGCAGAACTCGAGGAAGGTGGTCCGGTCCTTCTTCATCTTGATGTGACCGTAGATCTTGTCCTTGCCTAGGTCATACGCGGCCATGAGGTGACGCACTCCCTTGGTGCGGGTGTAAGTGGCCCGACGCCGCCGGCGTCGTGGGCTCGTCGTAGTGGCGTCGCCCGTGACGATCATCGGCGCCCAGTGCTTGCCGGGTCGGGGCAAAAGGTTGAGTGGTCCGAACTCGTCCATACAGATCACGACGGTGGGGTCGCCCTTCTTGGCCTTGTTGCTTGCCATCGGCGATGTCGTAGAGCTCGAGCACCCGGTTCTTCTTGGCCTCGAAATCACGATCGTTCGATTGTTTCCAGGTCTTGATCACTTGAAAGGAGACACCCTCCTCACGGAGGAGCACACGTAGACCCTCGTGGCTGATGTCGTCGACCACCCCCTCGGCGACGAGGAACTCGGCCAACTTGGTCAGGCTCCAGGTGGAAAAGGGCAGGTCGTGGTCGACCGGACGGGACAGGGCGATCTTCTTGATCTCCCGTCGTTCAGGCAGGCTGAATTTCGGTGGTCGCCCGCCCGAGTACTTGGGGGCCAAGGAGTCGAAGCCGTCGTCGTTGAAGTTGTGCAGGACCTCTCGGACCCGATCAGGCGAGGTGAAGGCCACCTTGGCGATCTGGGCCACGTCCATGCCCTGGGCCGAGAGCAGGACCATTTGGGCCCGACGCCACCTCACCACCGAGCCCGACGAGCGCCGCACGATCTGAAGCAAGCGTCTGCCCTCGTCGTTGGTGATCTCCCGAACGCGTATCCCTTCGCGCACCTGACCTCCTCTTTCGCAGGAGGCCAATTCTGCGCGACCCAGGAGTCAATATGGTGGACGCGACCGCCCAAGGTTGCCGGTCACGGCACTAGCTCCCGTCGAATCCGCTTGGTTCCCCTCGTGCGTCCGCGGGGGACGACCCTGACCACGATCGAAGCCACTATCGGCGAGAGGGCTGAGCCGAGTATTGGCCTCGGTGTCTCCTTCCCTCACGTCTACCAGCAAAATCGTGCAGACGGAGGATGTGCGCCCGCACCTGACAATCGCACAATGGACAACACCTTGGGGGTGTGAAACATGGTGCGACACTACGCCATCCTTTCGGACGGAAGCATCTCCCTTCTCGACAAGAAGGCCGCCGTGCACTTGCCCGGACGATGCGCTCTTTGTGACGACGCATGGAAGCTGCACGCAGTCGGGGCACTCACCGAACGTGGTCCGACACCCGTTGTGCGGTGGGCTCGTGGCACCGACGTGACTCGCGTCGGGCCAGTGCCGTCGGCAAGAGGGACCGCGAGGCGCGGCACCTGAGGCGGGCGTAGCCGACCGGCTCAGTCCGACCGGGGGCCACAGGTAGCGCAGATTCCCGACGCGCTCACGAGCCAACACGGCATCAGTCCTCGTGCCTAGGCGACCTTGCGTTTGCCGACGGGGGTGCCTGCGAGCCATCGTAGTCAGCGACGCCCACCGAGACCGGATGCACTGGATCGTGCTCCACGCCGCCCAGGTCTATGAGAACCGATTGCCCACTGACAGCGCTCGCTGACTTCGTCGCCCCCGACAAGCTGGTCGAAAGACTGGTGGCAGGGCGACAGGTTACGCTATTGCCCTGTATCGGCGAAGAGCGATACCTGACCAGATGAACTCCACGACGCCGAAGGGCCAGGCGCCCGAGAGGAACCCATAGGCACTCGACAGCAGGCATCCGAGTGCGAAGAGCAGTACGAACACCCTTCCTCGGCGCTCCAAGGCGTACATTGCCATCATGAACGTGACGGCGCAGACGCCGTAGACGGTGACAGCCCAAGACGGCATACCGAGAGTCAAGCAGGCTGTTGGCCCAGGCGTCGAGCAGCGCGGCTCGGAGCTGGGTCCCGCAGTGGATTCACCGGGCACCCGAGTCGGCCACATTCGTCGCACCCTGCGACCCCCACGTCGTCATCGCCAGCGTTCAGGCGCCCGACGGGGAAGGTACGTTGCCGCGACGAACCCGATGCCTTACCGAGATGCCACTCGCGAGGTCAAGCGGTGGCAGGGTCGGCTCGGCAAGGAGCGAGCGGTGCTCTGTCGCGAGGCCACGTCGCCGAAGCGAGAGGGTGGGGTGTGGCACGACGCACGCGAGCTGGTCGCGTGACCCCAAACGGGGCGGTGCGGGTGGGTGCGGAGTAGCTGGTGGCGTGGCATGACCGTGAGCCCGGGCCTTGGTATACCTGCGACGAGGGCGAGCTGTTCGCTTAGCAGGCAGCGGCTCTGGTCGACGCGCTCATTGCCCGGGGCGCAACGTTCGAGCCCTGCGACGGGCCAGGACCCAAGCGGCCCCGAATTGGGCAGTCGAGATGTCGGGTCGTTCGTCTATCAGACCTCGAAGGTTTCGGGAAGCCCAGAGGTAGTCGCCGCGGACGTGCCCGTCGCCTCGGACGTGCCCGTCGCCTCGGACGTGCCCGTCAGGTAGCGCCCGAGCTTCTTCGTGAACCACTCGTGTCTCGGTGTCGGGAGAATCGACCGCACATGAGGCCAGGATGGCATCGGGGCGGCAGTGTAGCTCTTCTCGCCTGCTAAGGACTTCCGCCTCTACCGGCTGGCGACTACTCGGCAGACACTCAACATCATCGACTCGCGGAAGAAGGCCAATCGGTTTCTGAGCAGGTCTCGCCGACCAGACAGGGGCGCCCGATGCGACCTCCTTGCTGGCTCGGATGGTCGGCGGAGCCGTGTGGGTACCCCCGGTTCCAGCAAGCGACCCAGTTCCAATCGTGACCGACGCATGGGAAGATTCTTCGGTACCCGAGGGTGGTCACCGCCCGAGATGTCGTTTGCGCGAGGCTGAATTCCGCGCCCTCTTCTACCACCTGACCGCCGTGGCCGCCGTGATCGGGACTCCCAAAGGCCGAGTTCTGGCCGCCAATGCCGCGGCCTGTCGGCTCTTTGGGATGAGCGAGCGCGAGTTGTGCGCGCTGAGGCATCCTGCCATGGAGATACGTCGCGGCGACGGCGCCACTGTCGAAGTCGAGCTCGATTTCCGCATCTCTCTCAACGAGAAGGGCGTGGAACGCAGCGTGGTTCTCCTGTACGAGGGGGCCGGGGATGTCGAGGTCGCAATTCCGCTCGCGTATGATCTCGCGGGGCACCTGAAGTTGATGCAGGCTGAACTGCGAGTCCGGCGGCTCGAATCCGAGCGCGTGCGCTCGGGATTCTGCGACCGCCGAGGGGTGGCAGCCCCCTATTGCGAAACGGCGGGGCGCCACACACGAACATCGGAAATGGAGATTCCCTCGACCCTCGGTCGTAGTGACCGAAGCCCGGGTATGAGCAAACGATCCTGTCCGATTGTCGTAAGTGGAGCGGAACGGCCGACCACCTCGACCCACTCCTGATCGCCCGGCGAAGCCCCGCCCACGCGGTCGGTGGCCGCGGGCTTCGTGCGGGCGTTAGACGCCACGACGTGGCGTCCTCGACGCGCATGGTGCCAACAAGGCCCAATACCTTGAAGACCTTGCGGACCCTGGCCGCAGGATTGTGAACCACAGATGTCCCTCCATGCGCGCGAGCCCGTCCGGCTCCCCTGAGGAGCGCACTGATGCGGAGAGGAGTCGATGAACTCGACTGTCGTGGGGTCGACCACTACACGGCACCCGGTCTGGCCGTGCCCCGCTACTTGGACTGGTACAGAAGGAAGGACGGCCCGACATGGCGCACCTCGACCAATCCTTCAAGGTGTCGAGCGCACGAGTCGACCGTACTTCGTCAGGTCCGCCGTGATGCAGACGCCCCCCACCAGCGTCGATCTGTCTGGCCTAGGAAGCCTGTCGAGCAGTCCCCAGCTCCAGCAGCAATGTGAGCACGCCGAGCGAGCCGCGCACGATAGCGAGGGAAGCCACCACGCGCCGCCGCTCATCCTTCGGAGCCCGCCACGCAGCGACACCCTCAGCGATGGTAGCGAGAGCCAGCAGCACCCGAAGATTCCGTCCGATTTGCATCGTGATTACCTCCTCGTGACAGGTAAGCACGGACGGCTCTAGGCAATCAAGCGAGCCGTATCACTTGCAAGACTGATTCATCGCTGAAGCGCCGACGTGAAGTGCCCCTAGGTTTTCTCACACCCGATCGCCTGGGAGGGGAGGTTCTCTATTGGATCGGGGCGTGCGGAGGCATGCAGGGGCGTGCATCTCGTCCCCGCGACCTGTCATCACCGATAGGGATGAGAATGGCCAAAAGTGAAAACGGGACCATCAGCCAACAAAGTGCGGCTCCCGAGTCGCTCACCGCGCCGCAGCCCGAGGGTGAAGAACCCACGAGCACCCAAAGGAGCACGCGGCGGTGCGGTGACCATTGTCCAGGCGCTGGCCCTCCGGTTCAACGGCATCTTCTTGACGCTCACCAGCGCTTAGGCGCATACATCATGGGACGCGTTGGTTCTCACCGAGATGAGGTCGGACCCGTAGGCGCTGAAGGCGGCGAGCACGTTGAGCATGAGCTCTCCCGCGGGGATGTCCATGTCGTGGTCGAACACGATGAGCGCCCCAGCCGTTGCGATGCGCGGTCAGCCTGCTGCCAAGTCGATGGCCGAGCAGCTGAGCCGGTCGAGCTTGCTGACGACGAGCACATCGGCGCCGCCTCGGTCGAGCAGGTCCAGCGCTTCGGCGAGCGCCGGGAGTCCTTTGATGCCGCGACCAGAAGCACCCGACGTGTGGCGCGCCAATGGCTCCAAAACGGCCAGATCGGTCCTACCAAGAGTCCGAAATCTCGGACGGTGCCCAGCGGTCAGATCGTGCTCGACGAACTGGCCGTCACCTCGCCAAGTACCCCTCAGAGGACTAGTTGTTCAAGGACGTGGCTAGAGTCACTTCTGTGGCAGCGCCCTGATCGCCAGAAGAGCGTCGGTCCGCCAGGCCCAGGCCATCCTGGGCCACGCGAACGCTGTGATCGCTCTGAAGACCTAGAGCCACCTCTGGCCCGGCGAGGAGGACAGAGCGCGCCAGGTCATGGATGCCAGACCGGAAGTACACGGACACTCGACGGACAAGATGGTGGCTCCCAGGACATTTCTCCAGCTCAGAAGGAACGAAAAGATTACCGCAACCTAGACGAGCATTCGGATGGTCAACACGACGACGCCGTAGGCAGTCAGCTCGATCGAACCTTTGGTCGCCGTGGGCGATCCTTACGCTACGGGTGCCAACGCGTCGCCCGGTACCCACTGGCGGTCGCAGTCCGGACACCAAAAGTGCAAGTGATTGTCGCGGAACCCGTTGGGGCACCATCGGCCCACGTGGAACTCGCACCGCAGATCCCGTCCCCCGCACGCTGGGCACCGTCGGCTCTGCGCGATGGCATCGGCGTTCGACGAGGCCTGGGTGTCACCACTCGTCGTATGGTTGTGGAGCTCCATACCGAGCCTGGCGTGGGTTACCTGCTCGAAGGATTCGAGGAGCAGTTGCGCGGCGCCGCCGGGGTCCTTCAGCATGCCTTGGATCACGTCGTCGCCCTGCGCCGTTGCGAAGGCGCTGAACCCTCCGCTCCGCTGGCTTGCTGCGTCCCATACCTCGGCGTCGACCGTCAGGCGCCCGCCGACCAGTTGGGCTGAGACGGTCCGGTTCCTCAGTCGTCCGACGATCGTGAAGAACGGCGACGCCTCAGAGTGCTGCGTTGATGTCATGGCCACTCTCCGTTCCCACCAGGAGGTGTGGACAGCGCTGCGCGTCATGCATGCTTAGGGTCCTCCGATAGTTAGTACGCGCGATGTAGAGTGGCCTGGTGGAGGCCAGCCGAGATGAGCTCCGCGATTCTTCGAGGTGGTCCTGCCCCATCTGAACGAGCTGCAACGCCGCGTGGTAGCCGGTGCGATGGCCGAGGCTCTCGGACGCGGTGGCAAGGGCGCGGTGGCCGAAGCTTCGGGCATGAGCCGCAACACGGTGATCAAGGCCGAACGCGAGGTGAGCGAGGGCATCGAGCCCACAGCGCGCCAACGTGCGCTCGGTGGCGGCGACATCAAGTCAGAGGACAAGCAGCCCGGCCTGCTCGAGGCCCTCGACGAGCTGGTGCACCCAGCGACCCGGGGCAACCCGATGTCGTATATGCGCTGGACGTCCAAGTCGACCGGCAAGTTGGCCACCGAGTTGGTGCGCCAGGGCTACAAGACCACCGACGACACGGTCGGGCGGATCCTGAGGTCCCTCGGGTACTCGCTCCAGGCCCCCTCCAAGCAGAAGGAGGGCACCGCCCATCCCGATCGAGACGCCCAATTCGCCTACCTCAACACAGAGGTGGGCCGGTTCATGAAGACGGGCCAGCCGGTGATCAGCGTCGACACCAAGAAAAAGGAGATCGTGGGCGAGTTCTCCAACGGCGGAGCCGAATGGCACCCCACCGGCGAGCCCACACGCACCAAGACCCATGACTTCGTCGACAAGGATCTGGGCCGGGCTGTCCCTTACGGGGTCTACGACCTGGCCAACGACGAGGGCTGGGTCTCGGTGGGCGACACCGCCGACACCGCCTCCTTCGCGGTCGAGGCCATCCGACGCTGGTGGTACTCGATGGGAGAGCCTCGGTTCCCCGCTGCCACCCAGCTGCTCATCACCGCCGATGCCGGCGGGTCCAACGGCTACCGGGTCAAGCTCTGGAAGGTCGAGCTGGCCAAGCTGGCCCAAGAGTGCGGCCTCGAGATCACCGTGGTGCACTACCCACCGGGAACGTCGAAGTGGAACAGGATCGAGCACAAGATGTTCAGCTTCATCTCCATGAACTGGCGCGGCCGTCCCCTCGTCTCGTACCGGACCATCGTCGAGCTCATCTCGAACACGACCACGGCCAAGGGGCTCAGGATCCGGGCCGAAGAAGACCTCAATTACTACGAGACTGGCACCAAAGTCAGCGCCACCGACCTGGCCGCTGTGCCTCTCACGCCGCACAAGTTCCACGGCGACTGGAACTACACGATTGCGCAATCAGTCAATCGGTGAGCCCTTAGGAGAAAACCACGCTCCCGTCTGTCGGGCGTCCCTCTCAAAGGTTGTGGGTGGTCCGGCGTCCCACGGGCGTCACTTTGGGTCGCGCATCTCCAGTGGCGTGCCCTGCACCCGAGGTTTCACGGTCCGAGGCCGGGGTATCGCTCCTCGAGCCCAACCTTTGACTCGAGGAGAGGAGTTCGGTGAGCTTCGACGACCGTGTCGCCCCGCAACTTTCTGATCCAGTACCCATCGGACCCGAGCCGGCCCCCCTTGATCCGGACGTTCCCGGCCGCCCACCCGATCCCGTTGATTGAGGCTCGGTAAAGGGAGACGGCCTTCTCGAGTCGAACCGCCGGCCACTCGGGTCGGGCGGTCGTTGCGGGTGCGCTGACTGCTATGAAGGGCGGGGACATGAGCGAGATGCGGCACTTCGGTGGGCTCCTTCGGGCCATGGCCCAGGCTGATCCGGCGGACGTTGTCCAGCTGGTGACGTCCGTAGCCTCTGCGTTCGAGGGTTGGGACCTGGTGCTCTACTTGGCGGACTTCGAGCAGCAGATCCTCGAGCCGCTCGGCGATCGTGCGGTGCACGCAGAGGTGTCCCACGCCGAAGAGATAGGGACGACGATCGCCGGTCGGGCCTTCCTCCAGCGCCGGGCGACAACAGCCGAGCGGCCGGACGGCGTTCGGGTGTGGGTGCCGATCATCGAAGGGTCGGATGCGACAGGGGTGCTCGGCCTCACCGTGCCCCGGTCCGACGACGATGTCCTGGCTGGTTGCGCCGATCTGGGTGTCCTGGCCGGATATCTTCTGGCAACTCAAGCCCGAGTGACGGACCTGTACGGACTTCATCGCCGACGCAAGGCCATGACCTTGGCCGCCAGCTTGCAGTGGGATCTGCTGCCTCCACTCACCCTCGCATCCTCTCGGGTCGTTGTGGCCGGCATGCTGGAGCCGGCGTACGAGGTTGGTGGTGACCTCTTCGACTACGCGTTGAACGGCAACCAGCTCGAGTTTGCCTTCATGGATTCCATGGGGCACGGACTTCGCTCTGCCCTGGTGGCCGGCTTGGCGGTCGGGTGCTATCGCCACGACCGGCGCGAGGGTCGCTCGCTCGACTTCACGCACCGGAGCCTCGACGCGGCGATCGCCGAGGAGCACGGTAGTGAGGCCTTTGTCACCGGTCATATTGGCCGATTGGACTTGACCTCCGGTGACCTGACGTGGATCAACGCGGGGCATCCCAACCCCCTTCTCGTCCGGGCGGGTCGGGTCATTGGATCCCTGGACGGACCCCCGACTCTTCCGTGGGGTGTTGGTCCGAGCCGGTTCGAGGTGAATGTGGCCTCCCTCCAACCCGGCGACAGCGTCCTCTTCTACACCGACGGAGTCGTCGAGGCGCGGAGCGCTGGAGGAAGCGACTTCGGCATCGATCGGCTCAGCGATCTCGTCGGCAGGTTTGCCTCGGACGAGATCGCCACACCCCTTATCGTGCGTCACGTCGTGCGGGCCGTCTTGGACCACCATGGAGGCACGCTGAGTGACGACGCGACCGTGCTGATGGTGCAGTGGTCCGGACACCAGCCATAAAGCGTCAGGCGATGACCTCTGTCCCCCGTGGGATGCCGGCCCGCCTCAGCGTGAACCACACGGTCTTGCCTGGCTGCGGGGTGGTCGGTACGACGCCCCATTCGTCAGCCAACGCGTCGACGATGAGCAGCCCTCGGCCCTTTTGATCGTTGGGCTGCGGTCGCTGCTGCACCGGGTCCCCCACGCCACTGTCCGTCACCTCGATTCGGAGGTGGTCATCGACCTGCTCGACACGCACGTCGAATCCGGTGGCTGCGTGCACGACGCAGTTGGCCGCGATCTCCGACACCATTACCTCGACAGCATCCCTCACGTCCTGTGGCGCGCCGGAGACGGCTTCGGCCACGAAATGACGCGCGTGCATCACCGAGCCAGACCGCGAGAGAACCTGCGGTGAGCGTCGATCATGGTTCGGTCGGCAGCACGCCGCTCAGGCCGGTGGCTTCGATGATGCGTACCGCAATGCGTGAGGGATTTCTCAGGTGGACGGTCTCGACCTGCTGCGCCACGGCCAGGAACAGGGCGAGCCCCGAACTGTCGATGAACGCGAGGTTGCTGAGGTCGAAGACGAAATGGTGCGGTCCAGCTGCGGCGATTGGGTCGAGCATCTCGCGGACGGACGCGATGTTCGAGATGTCGATCTCGCCGTTGATCTCGACGATCACCCTCCCCTCCGCGTCGGTCCAGTGGTTCACCGATGCTCGGGCGCCCGGACGGTCTAGGTCTTCCATGCCAAACCCAGTATGGCGGTGTCGTCTTGAGATTGGTCGGGCAATGCCTCACGCACGACCCTGGTCAGAAGGTCATCTAGTGAGCGATCCCCCGCGTTAGCTGCCCCACGAAGGCGAGCCAATCCCTCATCGATGCTTTCCCCGCGTCGCTCGATCAGGCCGTCGGTGAAGGCGAGCAACGTGGCCCGAGGGGGTACGTCGAGTGTGACCGCGTCGTACCGGGAGCCTTCATTGATCCCGACAGGTGGACCGACCGCGGCGGTGACGATCTCGCCACCGGATGGCGAGATGAGGATTGGGGGTGGGTGCCCCACATTGGCCAGGGTGATCCTATGCCCGTCCACCTCGACGATCGCGCAGAGCACCGTCGCGAATTGGCCGTCCTTCCCGATGTGCAGCAGTCCTGACAGCTTCGTCAGGATTTCGGTCGGCGGGTCTCCTTGGGTGGCGTAGGCGCGGATGGCGTAGTGGAGTGAGGCCATCGTCGTCGCCAAGCCGACCGCGTCTCGGTTACCGCTTGTCGAGGCTCGGAAAGGTGACTTGCTCGAGGACGAGGTGGATGCCGGCGGCGACGGGGATGGCGACGAGAGCACCGATGAGCCCGAGCAGCACCCCCCCGACCAGCGTCGCGATCACGACGAGCCCTGGCGAGATGCGTACCGTGTGACGCATGACCCGGGGAGTGAGCAGGTAGTCCTCGAAGAATCGGTAGCCGATGTAAAAGGCCAGCGTGCCAAGGGCTAGGGGCAGGCTCACCGAAAGTGCGACCGCCGACACGACGATGCCGGCGATGGTGGAGCCAACCATGGGAATGAGGTCCAAGACGGCCACGAGGAGGGCAAGCAGGAGCGGGTACGGAACCCCGAAAATCGTGAGCCATACCCACGTGCCAAGCCCTGCCACGAGCGAGGTGAGAAGGTTCCCGAGTACGAACCCACCCACTCGCGAGAGGACCTCGTCGCTTAGGGCAGCGACCCGCAGCCGCCGCGAGCGGGGCATGAGACGCAACCAGAAGCTACGCACGGCGGGCAACGCGATCAGAAAGTACACCGTGAGCACGGAGGTGATCACCACGGCACTAATCGCGGAGACCACGATTTTGCCGGCTCCGACAACGCCGCCGGCGACTGTGGAAGGGTTGATCGCCTTGGTGAGCTTGCCTGACTTGAGGTCACTCGTCAGGTGGAACTGCGTGACCAGATGCCCGATCCATCCCTTGCCATTCTCCGCCTCGGCGCGCCATTTGGGCTCGTTGACCTGCAGCTCGTGGATTTCACGACTGATGGGACCCACCGCCGCCGCCACAAAGGCGCCGATGAAGGCGAGCACCAACAGCACGACGACAACCACGGCGGCCCAGCGTGGAAATCGACGGGCGGTAAGCCAGGCCACTGCCGGGTCAAGGCCGATGGCCAAGAAGAGCGCGAGTCCGATGAGCTCCAGTGCCGTGCCGATGTCGGACACGGCCCGGAACAACACGTAGGCAACGAGGAGGCCCAGCCCGCCGGTCAGGCCGACGAAGAAGGGATTACGGCGGTTGAGCGGCTTTCCGGGGTGACCTAACGCGCCTTCCTCGGCCACCTCTTCGCGGCTCGGGACGTCGATGTGCTCGAAGTCATGCCCGTTACCGAGGCCGTCCGACTGGTCGTTGTGGACGACCAGTGACCTGGTGCCGTCACCTTTTGCGGGCATGTCGATCTCGTTCTTAGGCCGGCAGCCGGTGGAGCTTTGCCGCCAGCATCTGACCGGCGGTGTCGGTCCCCTCGCCGACGGCGCCCCCGGCGCGACTCAGCCCCGCCAATGCCAATCCCTCAACGTGCGTCGCGGATGACTCACCCAGACGCTGCAGCGCTGTAGAGGAGCGTACGGCAGCCCGCTCAGCTGCTCGTGCCGCGCCCGACCACGTCCGCCTCACCCCCCGACCAGAGCTCATGGCAGCGTCCTTGATGGCGGGCGCGACGCTCGCGGCGCTCGGGCCGACGGCATTCCCGAACGCCCGTAGTGCCACCGCGCCCGACCCTGTCGTGTCGTGGCGAGCGAAGATCTCTCGCAGTAGTCCGCCCATCAGGCCGACGTCTCTTGCCAGATCGGCACGGCGCAGTGGTGCATTGCCGAGATCGTCTTGGGCATGCACGTGGTTGGCGTACGACACTGGAAGCATGGAGACAAGGAGCGTGAGCGCTGCGAGCCGGCGCGCTCTCCCTAGCCCGAGCAACGACCCAGTAACCACCTGAATCTGAGCCGTGCGCACGACCAAGCGCTCAGGGTCCGCGGGGATCCTCAGCTTTGCTGCGAGCACGGCGCTGACCTGGCCAGAGGTTTTCACCTGGGCCTGGGGGTCTCGGAGCGTCTCGACGCCTCGAACGATGAAGGGGAAAGCGAGCAACGGGAGGGCGAAGCGGCGGCTGTGCATCATATTGGGTTGATACCCACATCGGTGCGGCTTCAAGCTCCCGCGCGGAGGGTTGTGACGACAGCCATCGATGCGGCCTGGGCGAAAGAGTTTCGCCGCGACCTCGGCCGCAGCTCCGAGCAGATGGTGGCCCCGAGGTCATCGAAGAGATCTGCGCTCCGTGGCCGTCCAAAAGGTGACTGAGTCAGAATGAGCTGGCAGGCCTGACCGTGTCGTCCAATTCGGCCCTACTCGGGACTACCCGGGGGCCGTTGCCTTCCACGGTCGACGTTCGGATGGGAGACGGTCACCGTAGGCGACGGCGAGACGTTCCGTTACGCGACGATGCGCGACCCGAACGGTGAGGGAGAGCTTGGGGGCATCATGGATGCCGCCGGCTTCCTCCCAGAAGGCGCATCGGCAGCCTGGTCGATGTACTGGCACACCGACGATGTCGACGAGTCCATCGCTGAGGTGCGTTCCCTCGGTGGGTTGGTCGTGACGGAGCCCGAGAATACCCCGTACGGCCGCCTCGCAGCGGTGGCGGATTCCGCAGGAGCCCAGTTGAAAATCGCACCGCGTCCATTCTCTAGGTGAGGCCGATGCGGAGAGGTCGAGGCGGTCGAGAGAGGCCAACGGGACTGCGAGATGCCCCGTTCCACACGGCCGGCGATTTCTTCCCCGTTGTTCCCCGCTTCGTCCCCTCTCATCCTCACTAATCTGTGGTTGACGGGTGCGAACACGGGAGAACCCCCGACGAGGACCCTGTCGAGGTGAGCCGGCATCGTTCCTCGAAGGCGGGCACGCCCGTCGTCGACGCTGGGGAGGGGTTGGTGCCCTCCCCCAAGCGACGGGTGCCGTCCCGAAGCGGCGGGGGAGTGGGTCTGTCGCGCGCTTCCCTGGGGCCGTCCTGGGGTTGATCCACTTCCGATGGGCCGTCGCCACAAGCAACGCCGCGGCTAAGCCGGGGTCGACCGAACTCGGTGCACAGGACTGCCGCCACGCCTGACCGGCAAGATCAGGTTACGGAGCGAGTGCGTCCTGTGGGTGGCCCGGACGTAACAAGTACGTGAATCCTGGGGGAACGGGTCCTTGACCCGCCGAATCGCGCCACGTGCTCGTGGAGCTGTCCGCGCCATGATGGCCAGTGGAGCTGTCCGCGCCATGATGGCCATATGCCGACCCGTGATCGCCTCCTGCCCCTCGTCGGGGCGTACAACTTCCGGGACCTCGGGGGATACCCGACCGTTGACGGTCGAGTCACGCGCTGGGGCACGCTCTACCGCAGCGACACGCTGCACGAGTTGACGCCAGCCGACCTCGAGGTCCTCCGTGGCCTTGGGCTGGCGAGCGTCATCGACCTGCGGACCGCCAGCGAAGTCGAGCAGACAGGTCGAGGACCGTTGGCGGCGGAACCCATCCGGTACCTGCATCTCTCGGTGATGCAGGAAGGGATCAGCCAGGGCGAGGATGCGCGGTCTCTCGCCGACATCGAGCTCGCGGTCCTGTACCTTGAATGGCTCCATTCGGGACGCAAGGCGCTGGTAGATGCGCTCACGATGGTCGCGGACGCGTCGGCGCATCCTCTGGTCTTTCACTGCGCTGCCGGCAAGGACCGAACCGGGGTGCTGGCGGCTCTCGTGCTGGACATCTTGGGAGTCGACCGGCAGCTCATCGTGGATGACTACGTGCTCACCGCCAGCCGGCTCGACCGCATTCGGGCGCGGCAACGGAGCGACCCGGAGACTGCCAAGAGAATGGCCGAGGCACCCCACTTGTTCGCCGTGAAGGCAGCGACCATGGAGACCTTCCTCGGCGGGCTGCACGAACGATATGGGGGCGCACGTGAGTGGGCGCTGGCCGCGGGAGTCTCGGCTGCCGCCGTCGACGCGTTGTCCGAACAGCTGGTGGACCCAGGTTCCTGAGTCAGCGCGTGCTGTCGGTGGTCGCCCGCACGTATCGTGGCCCCGTGACGCGTGGCTGGGATGCGGCAAGCTACGACCGGGTCGGGGGGCCGATGACGGCGATGGCTGCAGAGGTGCTCGACCGCGTGCCGCTCTTGGGCACCGAGGTGGTGCTTGACGCCGGCTGTGGAACCGGCCGGGTGACTGAGCTCCTGCTCGACCGGCTGCCGCATGGTCGGGTGGTCGCCGCTGACGCCGATCCTGACATGGTGCGCGTCGCCCGAGCGAATCTCGGAGATCGAGCCAAGGTGCTCCTCGTCGATCTTCTCCAACTGCGCCTGGACGATCCCGTCGACGTGGTGTTCTCCACGGCGACGTTCCACTGGGTGCTCGACCATGAACGACTCTTCGCCCGTCTCTACGACGCGCTGCGTCCCGGCGGTCACCTGGTCGCCCAGTGCGGTGGTCGGGGGAATATCTCGGAGCTTCGTCGCGTGGCGGACGAAGTGGCCACTGAGGTTCCCTTCTCTGCGTGGTTCGAGACCTGGGAGCCGTCGTGGTTCTATGCAGGGCCCGAGGAGACGGCCCAGCGGTTATCGGCTGCCGGATTCGGCCACGTGCGGACCTGGCTCGTGCCGCACCCGGTCGTACCGGACGATCCGGCCGAGTATCTGTCCACGGTGACGCTCGGGACCCACGTCCAACGCCTTCCGGACCCTCTGCGTGCGCCTTTTGTCGAGTTGGTCATGCGGCGGCTCACTTCGCCGGTCACGGTCGACTACGTCCGGCTCAACATCGACGCTCGACGTCCCGAACGTACCGACTGACTACGGACGAGGTTCCGTAGAAGCGGTCGCGAGCCGCTTACGGTGAGCGTCGCCACCTCGTGGCCAGGGATCGGAGGACGGCATCAACGGAAAAGTCACCCGTGCCGAGGATCGCCACGGTGAGAGCCAGTGCGGCGAGAGCGACGTTGAGCTCATAACCGCCCCCGACCGCGTTCGACACGATTCCGTTGTGCCACGTCACCGTCGCCATGGCGATGACCATGTCGCCGAACAGACCCAAAGCAGCGAGCCTTCCCAGGAAGCCGACGCCGACCCCGATTCCTCCGAAGAACTCGATAATGCCGCTCAACACTGCGAAGAACTTGGCCGGATGCAAGTGTGCGACGGTGTCAAAGAACACGGTCTGTCCGTGGATTCCCGAGCTCCCAAATGCCCCGAAGAGCGTGCTCGCGCCGTGGTAGATGAAGATCCAGGCCAGTCCGATCCGAACTGCGAGGAGCGCGACATTTCGGGCAAGGCGTGCGTCGCGCGTTGCGCGAAGCCAGTCGGCTCCTCGTCGAACCCCTGGCGTGAGCGCGGTCACGCCTCGCCGTCCGGCGGAGGTCGGGTCCGCTGGCTCGCCGTGCTACGGCTTCGCGTGATAGCACGGATATGCCTCGGCGGCTCTCCCATGACTGTACTGATGGTACTGCAGAGTCGCCGATCGGGGGGTTGCTCTCTCGTGCGTGGTGACTGCAGTGCCACACCGTGCCTACTTGCCTGCCATCGGACGCCCTCGTTTTTGTCGATGACTTGAATTACGGGTGAACGGGAGGAATGGATCACCTTCGGTCGACCTGCGCAGAGAACGGACCCGGTGGTGTGGGACCGACGTGCGTCTTTAGTAGCCTAAGGTGCCCAACGCCCGCGGTGCTCGCCGATAGGCGCTCGATGCGTACTCACTGACCATGCGCTGCGTATTGAAGAACGACCCATTGAACGCCATTGCGCCTCGACCGACCTCAGCGAATCCGTCGGGATCTGAGTAGTAGAGGGGTATGACCACGTCGCGGAGGACTCGGTAAATCTCGGCAGCGTCGGCGGTGTCCCGGACCGGATCATCGAGGTTCGGGTCTGTGGCGATTCCCCGATCGCTCCCGATCGCCCAGCCCGTCACGCCTTCGACGTGACCCTCTAGCCACCACCCATCGAGCACGCTCAGGCTCGGCACGCCGTTGATGGCCGCCTTCATCCCACTCGTGCCGGACGCTTCGTTCGGCGCAATGGGAGTGTTGAGCCACACGTCCACTCCCGCGCACAGCAGGGCGGCCAGGGTCATGCCGTAATCCTCGAGGTATATGACCGTCACGCTGGCTTCGAGGCTTCGAGCACGGGCGCTCACCCGGGCGATGATCTCCTTGCCCTCGATGTCTAGAGGGTGGGCCTTGCCGCCGTAGAGCACCTGCAGCGGTCCGACCTCTTCGGATAACCGTCGGAGCTGCTGGGGATCGTCGAGGAGAAGGTCGTTGCGCTTGTACGCCGCGGCGCGGCGCGCGACGCCGATGGTGAGCACCGAGGAGTCGAGCGAGTGCCCGGACCGTTGGGCGACCTCGTCGAGCAGTACCCGCTTGGCCTCGCCGTGCGCCTGTCGGATCTCGCCCGGCGGGATCGCCACCGCGTAGCGCAGCAACGCGTTGTCGTGCCGCCAGCCGGGGACGTGGCGGTCGAAGAGCCGCTGGGAACTTGGCGCCGCCCAGGTGGCGACGTGTACGCCGTTGGTCACCGACCGAACCAGCCGTCGCGGGAACATCGCCTGGGACAGCAGCGCGTGCCGGCGAGCGACTCCGTTGATGAACCCGGCGAAGAACATGCCGACAATCGTCATGTTGAGCTCGTCGTCGACAATGCACCCCAGCTGCTCGAGGCCCTTGGTCAGCGGGACTCCCAGCACCTCCTCCACCACCTCGCCAGCGAACCGGTCATGTCCTGCCGGCACCGGGGTGTGGGTGGTGAACACACATCGGTCTCGGAGCCCGTCGAGCTCCGATCCGGTCGCCTGCAGCGCCCCGTCCGGCCCACGTGCGAGCAAGGCGACCGGCACGAGCGCTGCGTGTCCCTCGTTCATGTGGTAGGTCGCGATGTCGTGACCGAGCGCGCGCACCATGGCCGCACCGCCGAGTCCCAACACGGCCTCCTGGGACAGTCGGAGCACCGGATCGCCCGGATAGAGGCGGTCGGTGATGGCCTGGTCCGCGGGATGGTTCTCGCCCAGGCGGGTGTCGAGGAAGTAGATCGGCACCTGGTGGCCCCCCACTCCCTTGAGGGTGAGCCGCCACCCGCCGACAGCTACCCGGCGACCACCGATCGAGACCTCGACCTGCTCGTCCATTCTGTGGAGCTGGTCGGCGGGCGACCAGTGCGCCGGATGCTCGACCTGGTGCCCTCGCGGGTCGAGGGACTGCGAGAGGAACCCGTCGTGATAGACGAGGGTGACGCCGATCAGTGGTAGGCCCAGGTCTGCGGCAGCCCGGAGGTGGTCGCCGGCTAGGACGCCGAGCCCGCCGCTGTAAGTGGGGAAAGAGTCCGATACGGCGATCTCCATTGAGAAGTACGCGATCTCCGTGGGTTCGGTGGCTGGCGGTTCC
The DNA here is from genome assembly GCA_963794215.1 of uncultured Acidimicrobiaceae bacterium. GTDB lineage: Bacteria > Actinomycetota > Acidimicrobiia > Acidimicrobiales > RAAP-2 > DATKRB01. Next base: position 171,618 of record CAWCCQ010000004.1, read on the forward strand.
ATGGCGTTCCACGGTACCTAGTCTCTGCAGCGGGCCTGACCGCGCATGGGGCCGGTGGGGTTCAGGGCACTTGGGTCGCTCCCTCGGTAGTCTCCCAGGACGTCAGCGTCGGGGGAGGGACAGCGGGTGCAGCAGCTGCTGAGCGGGATACGGGTCGTCGAGCTGGCTCACGGCGTCGCCGGCTGCTACTGCGGCAAGTTGTTCGCCGATCTTGGTGCCGACGTCGTCAAGGTCGAGCTCCCCGAGGGAGACGAGCTGCGCCGCCTGGGTGATGGGGGCGGCCCCGACGACCGGCCGCCAAGCGGGGCGTTCTTGCACCTCAACACCAACAAACGCAGCACGGTGCTCGACTCTGCCGCGGACGGCGACCGCGAACGCCTCGCCCGTCTCGTCGACCGCGCCCAACTCGTGATCGAGTCTTCGGGCCGTGGTCAGATGGCGACTTGGGGATTGAGCTGGGACGCCGCGGCATCGAGGGCGCCCGCACTTTCGGTGGTGCACATCAGCGGCTTCGGAACGACCGGCCCCTACGCCGGGTTCCGCTGGGACGACCTAGTGGTCCAAGCGGTCAGCGGCGCCCTTGTGCGCGGACGCACCGACGCAGGCCCGGTACGCCTGCCCGGACACCTGGCCCTGTGCTTCGTCGGCAACGTGGCGGCGCTCGGCGGGCTGGCCGCAGTGCTCCACGCCGAGTCGACCGGCCGGGGTTCGTTCGTGGACTCCTCGGCCGTCGAGGCGTTGGCCACCATGCCGGCGCGGGCGACGACTCTTCTGGCGTACCAGTACCGAGGCGGCGCCCCCGGCGCGCTGCGCGGGAGCGTGGCGAGCGACACGCTCATCCCGACCGGTGTCTATCCGTGTGCGGACGGGTACATGGCCATGATGTCCACCCCTCAGCAACTGGGCGAGATGCTCGAGGTCCTCGACGACGAGAACCTCAAAGCAGCGTTCGCCCGCCCCGATGCCTTCGAGCGGGGGGAGACCAAAGAGGCAGTCGACGCCGCCCTCTACCCCTGGCTCTTGGCTCGGACGCGCGCCGAGGCCACCGCTGCAGCCCAGAAGGTGGGGTGGCCCCTCGCTGGCGTGAACTCACCAGCCGAGGTCCTCGAGGCCGAGCACCTGCGTCAACGGGGGTTCTGGGTGCACACCGACGATCCGCGGGTGGGCGCACTCGATCTGCCCGGCCCCCCTTGCCGGTTCTCCGAAGGTGGTTGGGCGATCCGGCGCCTCGCCCCGGTCCTGGGCGGGCACGACTCCGAGATCGACGCCGAGGTGGACGCACCGCTCATGGCCGTAGCCGAGCCGACGGGGGCCTGGAAGGTACCTGCATCTGGCGCGCGCCGGGCGAGCGCCACGCCGCCGTTGAGCGGCATCCGGGTGCTCGACATGACCACCGTGTGGTCCGGCCCCTATGCCACGATGCTTCTTGGCGACCTCGGCGCGGAGGTCATCCGTGTCGAGAACCCGTGGGTGCTCCCGCCGACGACCAAGGGCTACCAGGCTCGTCCGACCATCTCGAACCTCCTCGGGTACCTCGGGTCGTTGTACGGGCCCGCCCGGCCCGATCGGCCCGATCGGCCATGGAACCGCCACACGATGAACAACTGCCTCGGCCGCAACAAGTTGTCGTGCACGATCGACACCAGGCGCCCCGAAGGTCGCGAGCTGCTGCTGCGCCTGGCCGAGCGGTCCGATGTCTTCGTGGACAACTTCAAGGCGAGCGGACTGGACCGCATCGGCATCCACACGAGCGAGCTGCAGGCGCGTAACCCTCGGCTGATCGTCGTCCGGATGCCTCCGGCGGGCCTCACTGGTGACTGGTCCGGGTACACCGGGTTCGGTGCCCAGTTCGACGGCCTCACGAGTCTGCTCTGGCTGTGCGGGCATCGAGGGTCAGGCCTTACGACCAGTCCCGCCACCACGTACATGGACGGCGCGTCGGGACCTGGCATGGCCTTCGCGACGATCGCCGCGCTCAGGTATCGGTCGGCCACCGGCCGCGGACAGATGGTCGAGTTCGCGCAGAGCGAGAACGTCCTCAACCACCTCGGGGATGTGTTCGTCGACTATGAGCTCGGTGTCGAGCCCCAACGTTGGGGCAACCGCGATCCACTGTGCGCGCCCCAGGGCTTGTACCGCTGCGCGGGAACGGACCAGTGGATCGCCATCTCGGTGGCGGATGACGAGTCGTGGCGGGCCCTCGCCGCGGTGATGGGCAGCGCCGATCTTGGTCGAGATCCCCGGTTCGCCGATGCGGCGTCACGCCAGGCACGCCACGATGAGCTCGACGAGTTGATCGGTGCCTGGGCGGTGAACCAGTCGGCGCTCGAGGCCTTCCAAGCGCTCCAGGGGGCAGGGGTGACCGCGGGCCCGTTCTTGGACGACGAGTCGTTTGCCGCAGACGCGCATTTTCGCAGCCGAGGTTGGCAGCGCCCGCTCGAGAGCCTCGACGTCGGCACCCACCTCCACCCCGGATTGGCCTATCGAGGTGTTCCCCAGGCGTGGCGTCGCGGCTCACCTGTGTTGGGACAGGACAACGAGTACGTCTACAAGGAGCTTCTCGGCGTTTCCGACGTGGATTTCGAGCGCTATCGCGAGCAGAAGATGCTCGCCGACGACTACCTCGATCCGCTCGGAGAGCCCTATTAGGAGAGGCCTGTTGGACGAGAGACACGGACTGCGCAACGAGACATGTCGTGCGTGCGGCGCTGAACTGAGTCTCGAGCGCCGTCGGTCGAAGATTCACAGGTGACACTCAGGGCATCTCCAGCGGGAACTTTGGGCGTCGTTCTCTACTGGAGACATGGCATCGCATCCCCGCCGGCGACAGGTACGGAACCACCCAGCTGGTGGGGCCCGTGACCGGGCAATGGCCAGAGTTCGTCGTGTTACCACCACCCTCGCCGTGGGCGCGTGCGCAGTTGCTGCCAGCCTGGGCCTCCTGGTCGCTTCGGACGCCAAGACGGGCTCTTCGGCGACAGCATCGTCGGCGAGGGCCGGGGCGACCACCACGAGCACGGCGACGACGACCCCCACGGCGTCGGCAGCTTCGGCGTCAACGGCGACCGCGGACGCCACTACCACGACCACCCCGGCATCAACGACCACGACGACCACCAAGGCGGCCGCGTCGGCCAAGCCGACCACAACGTCTGGGCAATCATGATCCGGTCCTCGAAGGACCCAATCGCAACCCGTTCCTTGCGTGCCATCGGCACCACTGCGGTGGTCGCCGTGACCGATGTGGACCGGGCGGACGAAGCGTTGGCCTACCTGGCTGACGAGCTTGCCGCACTTGACGAGGCCTGCAGTCGTTTTCGCGATGATTCGGAGATCCGTCGCCTCGAGCGTCGAAGCAACGGGCAGCCCGTGATTGTCGGCCCGCTCCTGTTCGAGGCCATCCGAGTCGGCTGCGACGTGGCCGTCCTGACTGCGGGCACGGTGGACCCAACGGTCGGTTCGGCACTCGTCGATCTTGGCTACGACCGGGACTTCGACGCGATTGGCGCCGTCGCCGAGGTGGACCACCCTCCGGAGCCTGCCCCGGGTTGGTGGCGGATTTGCTTGGACCCTGATCTGTGCTCGGTCGGTGTCCCCGCCGGTGTCCATCTCGATCTCGGTGCCACCGCCAAGGCGTTCGCGGCTGACCGGGCGGCCAATGGGCTGGCCTCGCGCCTGGGGTGTGGCGTGCTGGTCAACTTGGGCGGTGACGTGGCGGTGGCCGGGCAACCTCCCGGCGACGGTTGGGCGGTGGGGATCGCCTCGCACTGTAGGGCCAGCGCAGACGAGGTGGACGTGGTCCTGTCCCTCAACCAGGGCGCCGTGGCCACGTCGGGCACGACTGGCCGAACCTGGACGCGTGGTGCCCGGCAGCTCCATCACATCGTCGACCCGTGGACCGGGGAGCCGGCACCGCCGGTGTGGTCCTTGGTGTCGACACTGGCGCGCAACTGCGTCGAGGCCAACGCCTGGAGCACGGCCGCGGTGGTCTGGGGTCTCGACGCAGTTGGCAACTTGGCGATCAACGGCGTACCCGCACGGCTAGTGGACGCCAAGGGAAGGGTCACGGTCGTTGGTTCGTGGCCCACTGAATTTCGAAGCGACCATCAGCGAGGACGAGGGGCGTGATGCTTGCGACCACGTCGACGACCGTCTGGTATGCCATGCGGGCAACGGGCGTAGTGGCCCTGGCGCTGCTGAGCGGCACGATGGTGCTGGGTATCCTGACCGCCGGGCGCGCCAAGAGCCGTTCTTGGCCGGCATTCGCGCTCGCCGACCTCCACAAGCGGGTGGCGCTGATCGCCGCCGCGTTCGTGGCCATGCACGTCCTCACGGCCGTTCTCGACACCTACATCCATGTCGGATGGCTCGCTGTTGCCGTGCCGTTCGCCTCGCCGTACCGGCCCCTTTGGACCGGCTTGGGGACGTTGGGCGTCGATCTGATCCTGGCAGTTCTTGCCTCGGGTGCCCTGCGTCAGCGCATCAGCGCCAGGGCCTGGCGACGCATCCACTGGCTGACCTACGCGAGTTGGCCGGTAGCGATGGCCCACTCCCTCGGCATGGGCACCGATGCCGCCGCGCTGTGGATGGACGCGCTGGCCGCCCTCTGCATGATCGCGGTACTCGGCTCGCTCGCGTGGAGGATCGGTGATCACGCACGGAGCAAGGCTCGGTCCGCCAGGGTGGGGGCACGCACTTGGGCCGCCAGGGCGTCGATCTCCGGACGGGGCGAGCTGCCCGCGGACCTCGCAAGGAGGGTTGGCGAATGATCGTGGGAACGGTTGCAACGACAGGGAGCCCCTCGGCAGTGACCAGACGCCTCCTGGGCGCAGGCCGCGCGCAAGGGGCGCGCGTCGATCTCCTCGCCCATGTGGCTACCCACGGACGGCTGTCGTTTCCCTCGCACGACGACCCGGGCTGGAGGACCGTGACCGCAGAAGCGGTCGCGCAGTCCGGACTTGTGGGCAGGGGCGGCGCAGCCTTTCCGACCGCGGTCAAGTGGCGGTCGGTCGCACGGTGCGCCGATCGACCGATGGTCGTCGTCAATGCGATGGAGGGGGAACCGGCGAGCGCCAAGGACCACGTGCTTCTTTGCGAGGTGCCGCACCTGGTGCTCGACGGGGCCCAGGTCGCTGCCGAAGTGGTCGGTGCAGCGGAGATCTTGATCTGTGTGGCCGACGACGACGATTCGGCCGCCGCCTCCGTCGGCCGAGCGCTCGACGAACGCCAAGGGGACCGCATCGAGCGATGCCCGATGTCGGTGGTCCGTCCGCCGGGCCGTTACGTGGTCGGCGAGGAGTCGGCACTTGTCACGTGGCTCGACCATCGGCGGGGTGTCCCGGCTTTCCGTCTCGACAAGTCGGTGCCTCTGGCGGTCAAGAATCGACCGGCGCTTGTGCACAATCCCGAGACATTGGCTCACGTCGCGCTCATCGCCCGACACGGACCGGGTTGGTTCCGGCAGGCAGGGATCCCCGATGCGCCGGGTTCGGTCTTGGTGACCATCAGCGGGGCGGTGCAGCGGCCTGGGGTGTTCGAGGTCGAACTCGGGACGTCAGTCGCCGATGTCGTCGGTCGAGCGGGGCCGCCGACAGAGCTGTCCGCGGTGCTCCTCGGCGGGTACGGCGGCAGCTGGCTCGACAGGTCCGAGCTCGCAACCCCGTATGCTCCGGGACCGTTGCACGCAGCGGGCGCCACCCTGGGCGCGGGAGTCGTGGTCGCCCTGCCCGCCAGCTCGTGCGGCATCACCGAAACGGCGCGCATCACGCGCTATATGGCGGCTCAGAGCGCTGGCCAATGCGGTCCCTGCGTGTTCGGACTGCCGGCAATCGCCGCCGATCTCGAGCAGCTGGCGGCCGGTCGATCAGGACCAGGCGGACCCGATCGGATGCGGGCGCGGGTGGCGAGCATCGAGCATCGGGGCGCATGCGGGCACCCCGACGGTGTGGCCCGGCTGGTACGCAGCGCGCTGTCGGTGTTCGCCAGTGACGTGCTTGCTCACGCCGGGGGCCATGGCTGCACCGCGCATGGTGCCCGCAGCGTTCTGACGCTGCCCGCAATTACTACCTGGATCAAGAGCGCATCATGAGGTCGTCACGACAGCGGGCAACTCGGTTGCGCATCCGGGTCGACCCGGTGGCCTGCGACGCCTATGGGTTCTGCGCGGAGATCCTCCCCGAACGGGTGACGATCGACGAGTGGGGCTACCCGATCGTCGACGGTACGCCGATCGACCCGACGCTCGTTGCGCTGGCCACCCGGGCGGTTACCGACTGTCCCCGCCGAGCCGTGCTGCTCGAGCAGCTGTCACCGGACCCCAAGACCGTTCAGGCCAGCCCCCGCAGCTGAGCCGCCTCGGCCACCCGGGCTATCCCGATCATGTAGGCAGCGGTGCGCAGGTCGACATGACGCTCGAGGTGCTGTCGCCAGACCTGTGCGAAAGCTCGCTCCAAGAACCCCAGCAGCTCGGTGTTGAACCGTTCCTCAGTCCACTGGAACTCGGTGAGGTTGGCCGTCCACTCGAAGTAGCTGCCCGCCACCCCGCCGGCATTGGCGAGGATGTCGGGGAGCACCGTGACCCCGCCGTCGCGCAGGACGGCGTCGGCCTCGGGGGTGACCGGATGGTTGGCACCCTCGACGACGAGTGCGGCTCGCACTCGTGAGACGTTCGAGGTGTCGATGGCGTTCTCGAGAGCGGAGGGGATTAGCACGTCGCAGTCGAGGGCGAGCAGCTCGGCGTTGGTCACGAAGTCGCCGGTCCGGGCCTCTTTGAGCAATGCACCCGACTGGACCTCGTCGAGCAGCGTCGGTACGTCGATGCCATCAGGGACGTGGCGCCCTCCTGACACGTCCGAGACGCCAACCACCAGCGCGCCCTGCTCGCTGGCGAACCGTGCGACGTGTCGGCCTACGTTTCCAAACCCCTGGACCACGATCCGTCGACCCGCCAGCTGGCGGCCCTGGGCGCCCAACGTGGCGGCGGTGACGGCCACGACGCCTCGCCCGGTGGCCTCGAGACGACCGCGGATGCCACCGAGGGAGAGTGGCTTACCCGTGGCCACGGCGGGAGACCAACCAGCCCGGGACGAGTAGGCGTCCATCACCCATCCCATGACGCGTGCGTCCGTGTTCACGTCGGGCGCTAGGACGTCGAGGTTGGGGCCGATGATCCCCGAGATGGCGTGGGTGAAGGACCGGGTCGCGGCCTCTAGCTCCCGCGACGACAGCGCGGCTGGGTCGACGTTCAGGCCGCCCTTGGCGCCACCAAAAGGGAGGTCGAGCAGGCCAGACTTCCAGGTCATCAGAGACGCAAGTGCCCGTACCTCGTCGAGGTCGGTACTTGGATGGAACCGGAGTCCACCTTTGAACGGGCCGCGCGCGCCGTTGTGCTGCACGCGGTAGCCACGAAAGACCAGTACCGAACCGTCGTCGGCGTGGATCGGTACCTGCACGTCGAGCTGCCGGTAGGGGCTCGCCAGCAGGACTCTCACGCTGTCGGGCAGATCCAGCAGTGCCGACGCGTCGTCGACGTAGGTGTTGACTGATTCGGAGAACGAGGCGGCCATGTCAATGGAGGCTACGGACTGGCGGCTAGCGCTACCAACCCGATTCCGGTCGCCCCGATGTCGAGGGTACGAGTGCACCGTCGCGCACGAGCGCCACGCAACCAGTCAAGTTCGTCCAGCCGGTTCGACCGGCCTGACGACGATAGTCGGGATCACGTGGACCTCAGTGCGCAGCGAGTTGGCCACGAAACATTCGCGGTGGGCGACCTCCACAAGGTGCTCGACCCGCGAGACCGTGGCGGGTGGGACCACCCAGATGGTCGGTCGCAGGGTGATCGTGTCGAGGCGGGTGGGTCGATCGTTGCGCATGGCGCCTTCCCCGTGGTCGTCGTACGCGACGACGTCGATCCGGGCGCGCGCGGCCACGGCCAGAAAGCTCAGCAGTTGGCACGACGCGGCGGCCAGGACGACGAGTTGTTCGGGATTGGGCAGCGCTCGCTCGCCGCCGAAGGCCTCGTCGGCAGAGAGGCGCACTTTTGTCGCTGCCGGCGGTGTCCAGGCGTCGTGGGCGCGCTCGTAGTGCTCGTAGCCGACGCCAGTCGATCCCGACCACTGACAGTGCACGCGGTATCGGTAGGTCGCCGGGCCGTCGACGAGGGAGCTCATGGGACGAGCGTAACGGGGCCCGGGCTCAGGCCGAATGATCGAGCTCGACCACGCGCGTGGGCCATCATTGGGAGATGGTCGTCGACGAGGGTCGTCCCGTCCCACCACGGACGTTCGAGACGCCGTTCGAGCACGGACCGTCCTATGAGGGTGACCGGCTGTTGGTCCGATCGCGGCAACTTCACAGTGCGCGGGCATTACGAGCTGGTGATCCTCCAAGGGAGGGAGCTCGCCCGTGCCGTCACGATGGGCGACTTTTACGGGAACCCGGCGGCAGCCGCCCTCAGCCCCGACGAGAGTTGGTGCCTGATGGTCGGCTATGGACTCATCGCGTACCGACTGTCGCCTCCGTGGCGCGAGTACGAGTACGGCTCGTTCGACAACGACGGGCAGTGGTGGGAGTTCGGGCGCGAGCCCGACAACGAGCTGTGGCTGGCGAGCGTTCGTCCCCTGGGCGGGTTTGCGCTTCGTGGCGACGACCAATCCCGACGCTAACTGGTCGGTCATGGAGCATCTCGTCGATGTCGAGCAGGGCAGCGTCGTGCCGTCGCGCCAGTGGGTGGACACGCCTGGACGGCTGCGTACCGAGTACCTAGCCTCCTATGAGGGCCTGGCCCTGACGTCGGTCCTCGGCGAGGGAGAGCGCCTCCGCCTTTCTTTCGGCGAGGACGGGAACCGCGAGATGCTCGTCGCCGGGCAGCTGAGCGTCACCCCTAGGCTCCGGTCCCGAGCCTCGGCCGGTGAAGCGGGTTCGGGTACGAAGGCGTCGCTCTTCGACGCACTCAACGAGCTGATCGGCAGAACGGTCATCACCGTGCAGACGGGCCGGGATGGATCGCTGGATTTGGGTTTCGATCAGATGGGGTCGAGTTCCGCGGCACTGAGCCCGGTGCCCGCATCCGCGTGATGGCCGGCGACGCTCCAGGGACATGGACTGCGTCGAGCCCCGCCGGGTCGCTGGTGAGCCCGGGGCCCAGCGGCTGGATGAACGGACCACCGGACGCCGCGTGATCCGATCCGCTCTGGCGGTCTAGGGGGTCACGGTGCGGGTGGGGTAGAGCAGACGGTTCGTGGCGACGTGTCGAGGTTGAGGTCCTTTAGCATCACGTTCACTCCCGGCACGAGCGTGCCGCTCGGGCAATTGCCGTCGTACTCCACGTCGAAAACGCCCTTGTGGGCGTCGACGTAGGGCTGCAGATCGGAGCAGTCGTTGTATTGGTAGCACTGCTCTTCGATCACGAAATCGAAGTAGGGCTCGAGCACGCTCGACTGATCTTCGAAGTTCTTCTGGGCAACAGACATGCCCAAGCTGTGCACCTCGTTAGCGATCCATTCGGCGTACTGATCGCCTTCGGCCACGCTGATGTTGAAGCCGGTGTTGTTCTCCGAGCCGTCGAGGTTGTCCGGTTCGACCGCGTCGAAACCCTTGCTGGCGCACATCTCGAAGCGGGCCGTCATGATGGCTTGCAGGGTGGAGTAGTAAGGGCCGCTCGGATTCGTGTTCAACCAGTACTCGCCGGGCCAGCCGTTCGACAGTCCGAGCAATGACGAAGGGAAGGAATTGAAGTCGGGTCGATAGTTCTCGGCCGTTCCGACGTCGATATAACAGACCGCCTTCATGCCCTCCGCGTGGATTTGCGCCACGGTCGCTGCGGTGTTGTCGAAGCCGTCGATGTCGATGAAGTTCACCGGTCCGTTCGGGATCGCGCCGGGCGGCGAGTCGTTGAGGTCCCATTGCCACGTATCCGCCACGCCAGGCGCCCACAGTCCCGAGGGGGTCGTCTGGGTGACGGCTGGCGGCGGCGCAGAGGACGTCGTGGTCGAACTGGTCGACGTCGTGGGCACGCTCGAGGTCGGTGGATCGCTCGAGGTCGGTGGATCGCTCGAGACCGTCGCCGACGTAACCGCTCTGCCCCCGCCGCCGACGCAGGTCAGTGAGTACTGGACCGGGCTCAGCTTGGCCGCTCTCAGCTTCATGCCGGCGCAGCTCACGGTGCCATTCTGGCCGCTTCCCAGACTCAGGAGCGCTGTGGTAGCTGCCCCGGCGATGACGCCGAATGCGATCACCCCCGTCAGGAGGCTTACGGCCACGAACAGCTTGACTTTGTGGGGCATCCGTTCTCTCTCCTGGTGCGCAGTGGACGCGGCGCCGACCCGTGCCACATCACGTCCTGCCCGACGTCGCGCCGCGCGCTGACGCTCACGCCGAGCCTGGAGCTAGTCACGATGACGTAGGTTTGTCGGCCGCGACCGTAGCGAGCGGACCGCTCGAGAGGGGGGATGGTGGAAGGCGAGTCCCAAGGCGTCCGGACGTCGGAGGGTCTCAGGTGCGGGCGTCGAAGCGGGTGTCTCCCCGGGGCGGGGAGATGTACTCGACGCGTGCCCGCTGGTCGTAGACGAGACCGTGCAGTGCAATCGTCTCGCTGTCGAACCGCTGGCGCCGGGCGCCGTTCCCCAACGTCAGATGGGCACGAGTGACCGTGAGCGATCGCGGACCGAATTGCGCGATATCGCCGCGGCCTAGCCCGCTCGACATGGCGATGAACGCAGCGATCTGCTCTGCCGTCGCGACGTTCGAATCCTGGTCGGAGCTGCCTTCTCGGCCAGATCCCGCGAGCAACGTGCTGCCCAGCAGGCCACCCGCAATGAGGATGAGGAACCCGACCCCAATGGCGAGCATCATCGGTCTCCCGCGATCCGCCCGGCGTGACTTGTCGATGGTGTGTGCATCAACCCTCCTCGCGACCTCGATCGGCGCCGCTCCCGCCGCCGGCGGGCCGTGGAGGAGCACGGTACGCATGAGGCGTCCCCGGACCGTCCGCGCGCGCGTCCCATGCGTGGATCATCGGGTTCGGGCGGGTCGGGTGCACCTCAGCGGTGTCCCCACGGTGCCGCGTCCCTGCCCGAGATGGCCGAGCGGCGTCGGGCGGACCGTTGTTCGCCAACGAGCGACGCTCGGCGGGACCTGTCCGAGCAACCGCAGACCGACTACTGGCCGGTTGTGTAGGGGCTAGCTATGTGAGGACCGGAGTGCCGGCAGTCTCTGGTTAGCTTGCGGATCGCTGGACCGGCTCGGTCGACCAGAGTCGGTCCAGCATCTTGGTGACCGCCTTGGAACGGATCTGTGAGACCCGACCTTCGGTCACCCCGAGCACCTCGGCGATCTGCGCCAGGGTGTACTCCTCGAAGTAGTAGAGCTCGATGACTTGTCGCTCGCGCTCACGCAGGTTCACTACGGCGTGCCGCACCGCTCGCCGCTCCTCTTGTTGCTCGAGGATGACGGCTGGGTCCGCCGCCGCGTCGGACGCGAAGTCGTAGACATCCTCGTCGAGCACGCCGACTGACCCACGTTGGACCAACATGGTGACGCGCTCGAACCTCGTCCACTGTCCAGCCAAGTCGTGACGCGACCTCGGGGTCGGTCGGCAGACGATGCAGCGCCCACTGAAGCTCCTCATGGGCCATGCCCAAGGCACGGGCCTTGGAGCGCACCGAGCGAGGTGTCCAGTCCACCGCCCGGATCTCGTCGAGGATCGAGCCTCGAATCCGCGGAACGGCGAACGTCTCGAAGCGGACTCCACGTCCGGGCTCGAAACGCACGATCGCCTCGGTCAGTCCGATGACGCCGTGCTCGACCAACGTGTCGTGGTGGACATGTTGGCGAACCATGGGCAGTAGCCGAGCGGCGACGAAGCGCACCAGCGGCATGTGGGTCGCGACGAGGTCGGCGAGCGCGTGCTCGCAGCCGGTTGCCCCGAAGCGGGACCAGAGCTCGTTCACCTCGTCCTGAGCGCCGTGGCCACTGCACACCTGCGCGCGGCCGCTGCAACTCGTGCCGTGGCCGGGGCAGCTCGAACCGTGGCCGATGCGGGCGTCGCGTCGCGTCGCGAGTCGTTCGTCGGACCACGCGCCCGCAGCGGGGATCGCCCCATCCGCGCCGAGAATGGCCTGCTCGGGCGCTTCTGGGCAGTCGACGTCTGCGTCGGATTCTCGTCCCTGTGCCTCCTCTTGGCGCCGTCACGCGGGCCACGGTAGCGAAGGACCCCCGCCGAACGGTGGACCCTTGCAGGTGGCAGCGGTGACGACTCGCCGATGACGTCGCCGATCGAGCGTGCAGCGAGCTCTGAGAAGGCGCGGCCTGATGGGTCGTTCAAGCTCACCGCCCGACGTGCCGATTGTCTCTCCAGGCGTCGTCGCGCCCTGGCGGGAGAAGTGAACCGATGATCGTTGTACATAACGTACGGGGCGAGCCATTCGCCATCAATGCCCAGCTCATCGAGCGCGTCGAGGGTGGGGCGGAGACACACGTGTTGCTGGTGGACGGAAGCCGGTACGTGGTCACCGAGGCCATCGATGATGTCGTCGAACTGGTCCGACACGACCGCGCGCAGGTCGAAGCCGAGGCTCGCCGCATCGTGGCTCGACACAGGGCTGCCGACGAACCCGAGTCGGTGCTCCGCCTCGTGAGCAGGGACGACAGCGTGCTCGACGGGGAAGGCGGATGAAGGACAAGTGGACCTTGATCGCCATCTGTGGCGGTCTTGGGGTCGTGGTGATGTCGATGGTCATGGACGGCGGGAACCCGGTCGGCCTCTTCAAGCCGTCACCGATGTTGCTGGTGTTCGGCGGGACGTTCTTCGCGGCGACCGGTGGGTACATGAAGAGCGACGTCAAGTCCGTGACCCAGATCCTCAAGCGCGCCACGAAGGCTGACGCTTCGGATTTACCGGCGGCAATTGAGGAGATGGTTCGACTCGCGACCTTGGCCAAGGGAAGCGGGATTCTGGCGCTCGACAAGGAGTCCAAGACCATCGAGGACCCGTTCCTTCGGCGCGGCGTGCAGCTGGCGGTTGACGGCAACCACTCCGAGGAGATCCGCGAGATCCTCGAGAGCGACATCAACGCGGTCGAAGACCGCCACCGGATGGGAGCAAAGCTCTTCGCCGACATGGGTGGGTTCGCTCCGACCTTGGGGATCATCGGCACGGTGCTCGGTTTGATCAACGTCCTGGCCCACTTGAACAGCCCGGGCATGCTCGGGCCGGCCATCGGCTCGGCCTTCACGGCGACGCTTTGGGGTGTCCTGAGCGCCAACCTGATCTGGCTACCGGTGGCCAACAAGCTCAAGCGAGCCAGTGAGCTCGAGGTGCGAGTCAAGATGATGGAGCTCGAGGGTCTCCTCGCCATCCAAGCCGGTGCCACCTCTCGGGTGGTCCGGATGCGCATGGAGGCCTTCCTTCCGGCGTCCAACCGCCGCGAAGCCGAGGAGAAGGGTCTGGCGGCGTGAGCTCGCGTCGACGTCGCTCTTCGCATGGTGGCGGGCACGAAGAGGGCAACGGTGAGCGCTGGCTGCTCACGTACGCCGACATGATCACGCTACTGCTCGCCCTCTTCGTGGTGCTCTTCGCGCTGAGCACCATCAGCGCGAAGAAATTCCTCGAGCTCAAGATGGGACTGACCAAAACGTTCAGCCAGTCGGCGGTCACGAACAACGGCGACAACGGCCTCCTGCAACAGACCAGCCTCGAGAGCCATGCGGGCATCACGCAGTCCAGCCAGGTCGTGTCCCCGGTCGATTCGGCGCCGAGTCCGTCGGAGATCGAGCGCCAGGTACTCCAGGCACTCGACCAGCAAGGCCTCGGCAGCGCCGCCTCGGTGAGCACCGACCGCGAGGGAGTCGTCGTCCGAGTGCTCGCTGACAAGGCGTTCTTCGCCACCGGCTCGGCTCAACTGGGTGCGGTGGGCGACGACGTCGTCGACACCATCGCCACAGTCGTCCGCACTGACCCCAACGACATCGTGGTCGAGGGCTATACCGACAACCAGCCCATCAGCGGAGGGCTGTTCTCTTCGAACTGGCAGCTCTCTGCGGTGCGCGCGGCCAACGTAGTCCAGCGTTTGACCACCGTCGACGGGTTGCCCGAGGACCGCCTGCAAGCGGTCGGTTTCGGCGAGACCAGGCCGGCGGTACCCAATACGAGTCCGGCGAACCAGTCCGAGAACCGGCGGGTTGACGTTGTCATCCTCAACGCGGGACAGGAGGGTCCATGAGTACCTCGGCCGCCCAGCTCACCTCGGTGCCGCCTCCCGCCAAGGGCGCTTCCCCAGCGGCGCCGCCCGCCGAAAAGCCCAAGAGCAAGAAGAAGCTCTTCCTCATCGTCGGCGTGGTGCTGTTGCTGCTCGTCGGCGTGGTCCTGAAGGGCAAGCTGCTCAAGCCTCATTTCCGCCCTGGCGAGGTCCCACCGGCGGGCGCCGTGGTTTCCTTGGGCACCTTGACCACCACCTTGTCGGACGGCCACCTCGTTCAAGCAACCATCCAGCTCCAGCTGACGGTGGCCGAGACCGCCAAGGTAGAGGCCAAGGACCAGCCGCAGCTGCTGAACGCGGCCACCGCCACGCTCGGTGACCAGACCTATGGGGGACTGCTGGTCGAATCGGGTCGTACGGCGCTGAAGGCCGAGCTGCTGAAGGACTTCCAATCGGTCCTTGACCAGCCCAAAGGACCGGTGATGGTCGACGCAGTCTTCCTGACCAGCTTCGTCGTCCAATGACGAACCGGGGCAGAGTCGTCCAGTGACGAACCGGGGCAGAGTCGTCCAGTGACGAACCGGGGTGACACAAGAATTGCCCCTTCACCATCGCGCCCGATGTGCCGATAGTCCTGCTGTGGATGGTTTGACGCAAACCTCGCTCGAGACCCTGGTCGGTTGCACCGAGGCGCAATTGACCGGCGCTCCGTCGGTTGGCATTCAAGTTCGAGGTGCAGCACATGATGCTGTCGGCCGGGCGCAGCGCCTGGCTAAACGAGACGCTCGGCGAGATGGAGGCAGCCATCGCGGCGGTGAACCAGGCGGACTCCACCTTCCGCTCGGCTCTCCAGCAGGCGGCGGTGAGCCTTGGCGTTGCACCCGAGTCGACGCTCCGTGAGCTGGCCAAGGCCGCACCGGAGCCATGGGGCTACATCTTCGAGCAGGGACGTGACGATCTGGTCGCCTCTGTGGCGGAGGTCGGTCGGCTCTGCACCGAGAACCGCAAACTGCTCGCCCGAGGCTTTCTCGCGACTGGCGCCGCCCTGACCCTGCTCGGCGTCGAGGTGCCGACGGCGTACGACTCGAGCGGGGCCCTGAGCGCTGTGCAAGGAAGCGTCAACCTCCTGAACGCACGAGCCTGACCGTGGACGAGTCGCTCAGCATTGCCTCCTCGAGCCTGGACGCGATGCGGGCCGCCATGGCGGCCACTTCGGAGAACATCGCCAACGCCCAGACCCCGGGGTATGTGGACGAGTCGGCGCAGCTGTCGGCACTTCCTGGTGGCGACTCGCTCGGGGTCGGCGATGGGGTACAGGTCACCACCGTCGCCCAGGCGACCAACGCGCTGCTCGCTGCGAACAACTGGCAGGCCCAGGGATCGCTGGCCAACCTCAGCTCGCTGCAGCAGGTTCTGACGGGCGTCGAGAACCTCTTCCCGCTGGGCAACAGCACATCGTCGACGTCGGGTACCTCGGCCAACGACAGTCTCGCGGGCGAGCTGGCCAGCTTCTGGTCGCAGTGGGATGCGGTTGCCGCCGACCCGAGCGCGAGCGCACCTCGGACCCAGCTGGTGACCATGGCCCAGGGCATCACCCAGGGCCTGAACGAGACTTCGGGCGAGCTCTCCTCCTTGGCTGCGAGCACGCAGAGCCAGCTCTCCCAGCAGGTGTCCCAGGTCAACGGGCTGCTGACGCAGGCGGCCCAGCTGAATCAGTCGATCCTCACCCAAGAGGGGTCCGGGGCCGATGCCAACCAGGGGGTCGACCAGCTCAATGCAGTGATCGGTCAGCTGTCCCAGCTCGCCGACGTCACAGTGCGCAGCGCACCGAACCGTACGGCGACCGTCTCGCTCGGAGGGATCGCCGTCGTCCAGGGAGATCAGGCGAGCACCCTGGCCGTTTCGACCGCCGGAGGCGTTACGTCGATCACCGCGCAACCCGGAGGTGTGGCAGCGCCGGTCGGTGGCGGCTCGATCGCTGGATTGTTGGCCGGGCTCAACCAGTACATCCCCCAATTCTCCTCCGAGCTGGACGCGGTGGCCTCAGCCCTGTCCAGCACGGTCAATGCGCAACTCGCTGCGGGCTACACCGCAAGCGGGGTTTCAGGTGCCACCGAGCCGATGTTCACAGGGTCAACGGCAGCCACTCTCGCCGTCAACCCGGCCGTTGTCGCCAACCCTTTGCTCCTCGCCGCGGCGAGCACAACTGGCGCCGCGGCGACCAATGACGGGAGCAATGCCCAGGCGATGGCCGAGCTCGGAACGTCGCCAGGCGCACCAGATGCCGCCTACCAGCAGCTGATCGGCGACCTCGGTACGGCCACCCAAAACGTGAACGCCCAAGTCACCGTCCAGACTTCGGTGGCCAACCAGGCCCAGCAGTCGTTGCAGGCGGTGAGCGGGGTCGACCAGGACCAAGAGCTCACGAACCTCATGCAGTTCCAGCAGATCTACCAGGCATCGGCGAAACTGATCTCCGTGGTCGACACCGCGGTCCAGTCCTTGCTGAGCGCGGTGTAGGGGGGGTGAGACGATGACTGCCATCGGCAGCTCCGGACCCGTGATCGTCACCCCGTCGGTCCTAAGCAACGACTTGATTTCCAACCTGACCTCAGACCAGGCAGCCATGGCGGCGCTGCAGGACGAGATCTCCTCCGGGCAGTCGCTGGTGTCCCCGTCGGACAACCCCGCCGCCGCGTCTCAATCGCTGCAACTCCAGGCCAGCCTTACCCGCGCCAACCAGTACTCGACGAACGCGCAAACCGGCATGGGATGGCTGACTCTGGCCAACACCACCGTCAGCTCGGTCCTCTCGACATTGCAGTCGGTGCGCAGCGCGGTGTTGGGTCTGAGCGGGACTAGCCTTTCGGGAGGGTCCGCCGGGGTGACCGCTGTAGCGCAGCAGGTGAGCTCGGCCCTCACCCAGCTTGCCAGTCTGGCCAACACCCAATATGCGGGACAGGCGATCTTCGCGGGAACCGGCAACGTGCAAGAGGCGTATTCGGCGGACGGGACCTACGTGGGTGCGGGCAACGCGCCGAGCGTGACGGTCGCCCCGGGAACCCAGGTGGCCATGTCAGTGGCCGGCCCGTCGATTTTCGGCTCGGGGGCCTCTGGGCTGTTGAGCAGCGCGCCAGGGAACCTCGGCGTGCTGGCCCAGATCGTCCAGGATCTCCAGACTGGCACGACCGCCTCGATCGACACGGCCCAGACGGCCGACCTCGACAACCTCGACACGGCGATCAACCAGGTCGAATCGCAGGCCGCCGTGCTCGGTTCGAACCAGCAGCTCATGCAGTCCTATTCGGCCCAGGCGACGAGTACGTCGAGCGCGCTCGAAGAACAACTCGGTTCGCTGACCAACGTCAACATGGCGCAGGCCATCACCAACCTGCAGCTCCAGCAGACCGCGTACCAGGCGGCCCTCTACGCCACCTCGCAACTCAACACCACCTCGCTCGTGAGCTACCTGTAGACGACGGAGGGGTGGCGATCGATGACAGTCAACGATGAGTCGCGAACCATGACGCCAGCCGCGCGCTCGTCGCTCGTTCCAAGCTTCACCATCGGCCCGGACCAGCCGGCCGCGCCATGCGCATCGGCAGGGGTCGACGCCAGCCCGGCGCGCTCGCTGTCGTTCATGGCGCCACTGATCGGCTGGCCGCACGCGACCCGCTTCGCCCTCAGCGACCTGGGTCCGAGCCCGGCTCCCTTTTGTCGCTTGGTCAGTCTCGACGACCATGGGCTTGCGTTCGTGGCGGCGCGACCCGGATGGCTGTTTCCCGACTACGTCGTGGCAGTCCCCGGACCCGACGTGGAACGGCTCGGTCTGCGAGGACCCGAGGACGTCGAGGTTCTCGCCCTCGTCAGCCGCAGGGCGGGACTGTCACCCACCGTGAACCTTCTCGGCCCAATCGTGGTCAACCGGCATGATGGTCGATGTGCGCAGTTGGTATTGAGTGATTCGGATTACGGACCGGCGGTGCCGGCCGATGCCGGCTCGTCGCGTCCCCACGTGCCCGGCGGAACCGTTGCCGACAGCGCAGCAAGATCGTCAGGTGACCAGAGTGCCGCCGAGACGTTGGCCTCGCGGACGTCAAGCCAGACCTCTTTGCGGTAGACCCGCAGTGTCTCGGGGGCGTCTACGCCGATGCGGGCCTCCACGCCTGACGCCGAGAGCACGCTGAGTGAGATGGTGTCGGCCAGCCGTGGCGTTCGCACGTGAAGGTGGGCGATGTGGCCGTCGCCGGCCGGAGACACTGACGTCGACACCGAAAGACCATTGATCTCAAGGGACTCGTCGGGCCGACGGCGGAGCAGTAGCACCGCGTCGTCGCGCCCCTCGTGACCTTCAGGCGACGGCGCGACGGTGACCGACGTCACCCGCCCCCGGTGCTCGACGCTGGACGGTGAACGGATGCCGAGGCAGACCTCCTCGTCGGCGGCAGCCAGCACGCTCAGCGCGACGCCGCGCCAGCATGTCCGGCCCCTCGAAGCCAAGCCACGCTCGCCGGTCGACGAGCGAGACCACGGTCACCGACAGCCCACCCTCGAAGACGATCGCCTCGTTGGATCGCCGACGCAGCACGAGCATCTGCCTACCTTCTCCCTCGAGACAACCCGACCGTTCGTCGTCGTTGTGGCCCTGACGCGACCCATATCTTCGCACCGCGTGGCCTACGGAGACGAACGGTTTGAGGGTGCGGCAGGCGGCGGCTAGTGCTCGTCCGGCTCGTGGTCCTGCCCGGGGTTCCGACCGCGTAGCGTTCGAATGCGCTGCTCGAGCTCGCGCTGGCGCGCCTGGCGGGAGTAGGTGTCGAAGAGGGTCTCCAAGATGGCCGCCCCGGCCCAGCAGAACGCCACCGCGACGGCAAAGCGGAACAGCGCGGTCGCCAGCCCGAGACTGCCGTCGAGCAGCAGATCGATCGACGGGAGCGAGACGACCAGCGCCGCGAGCACGACGAGCTCTGGCCGACGGACGCCCCGCACGTCACCGACCTCGCGCCGCGGAGTCGTCGGACTCATCGCGTTGGGTGACGTCGTTCATCGGGTAGCCACGAGATCCGTCGTGATCTGAGCCCACCGTTTGGCGGTGGCCGGAAAACCGTCGAGGCGAAGGACCGGCACCCCGGCGCCAAGTGCGGCAGCCGGGGTACAGGTGCTGTCGATCTGCTCGACTACCAGGGCGTCGAGACCACCGATCATGCGGGCCCAGCGACCGATGTCCTCGGGCTTGGTGGTCGCCAGATGCTGGCCCAACGTGATCGAGGGTCGGAGTGCTTTGAGCATCGCCTTGGCCCATTCGTGATCGCACCCGAGCAACGGTGCATTGACCGCGACGAGACCCACGCGGTCGCGTCGCCATCCCGGTGAAAGCGCCGCGGCCTCCTCGGGGGTGCGGACAAAAAGGTCGGGCGCTAGCGCCCGGGCGGCGCGCCACGGCGCGGCGACCGCGACCTCATCGGGGTCGAGCCCGAGTTCGACGGCCAGGTCGCGCGCCGCAGCTCTTGCCTCGTGGCCTTCCCCGACGACGGCGATCAAGCTGCCAGCCACAGCGGGCAGGGCGGGTGGGGGCGGCAGTGCGCTGAAGGCTTCCTCGACGGTGAAGTCCGCCGCCGCCAATCGCTCCATCCCCGCCAGCAGGTGCTCGGGAAATCCGGCTCCCTGCAAGAGGTCGAGGACCGTCGCGAGACGTCGTGCCGAAGTGGCGGGTCCGCCTTGCCGGGTCGGGCCCGAAGGTGCCGGGTTGCGCTGAGTTGTGGCCGGGGGTGGTGCACCGCCGACGAGGATGCCCGAGCTGCGGGCGGCGTCGTCGGATTCTCGTTGGTGCGGCGCCAGGACCCTGGCCCTTGTCGGCGAGGACGCTTCCCAAAGCGACCCGGGGCAAGATATGCCCGGGGCGGTACTCGCCGGGCGCCTCGCCGAGCGAGTTGGCCACACCTTCGAGCACAGCGTCGAAGGACGGAACCCGAGCGCGAGCACCAAGCTCGAGCACGTCCACCGTGCTGTCGGCCAGGCGTCCGAGCGTTGCGGCCTGCCCTGCCTCCAGGCCGACCCATCCCGCGAACCCGTCTGGGTTCATAGATGGCAGCCCGGGTGGGACGGCCGTTGTCGGGATCGCGGTGGGTGGGAAGGGGGGTACCGATGGGACAGTTGCGGAGGCAACGGGGTCGGGCGACAGGGGATTGGCGGGGACCGCGGTCCTTTGTGCCGGCGCCTCGTGGTTTGGCACTGCGTCCTGACCACGAGGCGCCGGCACCAAGGGCTCGACCTCGATCCGATAGACGACCCTGCTGAAGAAGCCGAAGATTCCCCCCTTGCGGGCCTCTTCGGGCTCGGTTATCCGGACGCCGGTACCGTGCTTCTCCCAGACGTCGCGCAGCAAGCGCTCGGGATCGCGGCCTTCATACACCAAGCGCTGCATCGACTCTGCTCACCACCCCGATCCGATTGAGCTGCACTTGGCGGCCGACCTCGTTGATGGACATGACCGCCATACGCGGGAGCGCCGCGGCGAACAGCGGCACCAGCGCCTGGCGAAGGGCTGACGCCACGACGAGTACTGGGAACTGCCCACCCCGTCCAGCGTCGTCATAGAGTCGTCGGACCTCAGAGACGAGGTGCTCGGTGAGCCGAGGCTCGACAGCCAGGACCGAGCCGGCCTCGGTCATATGGACACCGTTGACCAGTGTCTGTTCGAACGAGGCGTCGACGGTGATGACGGTTAAGACGCCGTCGACTGCGTGCGTGGAGGTGATCATGGGCCCAAGGGCGGCCCGAGCAGCCTCGACAAGCGACAGGGATGTCTTGTTGGGTTGGCGGCTGCGCTCGGTCACGGCCTCGACGATGCGCACGAAGTCGATGATGGGCACCCCTTCGCGCAAGAGCGATCCGAGGACACGGTGGAGGTCGGTCAACGTGAGCTGGGCCACCTTCATCTCCTCGATGACCGCCGGATCGGTGGCGCGAACCGAGTCGAGGAGGATCTGCACCTGCTGTGCGCTCAGGAGGTCCGCCGCATGGGTGGACACGACCTCGGCGAGGTGGGTGATGACCGCCGCCGAGCGGTCAATGGGTGTGATCCCAAGAAGGATCGCTTGCTCGCGCGCCTCGGCCGGAATCCACTTCGCCGGTAGACCGAAGACCGGCTCGATCGTCAGGTCGCCCGGCAGCGCCTCGAGCCCACTGCCGATGGCCAACATGCGCCCTGGCGGGGCGTGGCCCCTTGCTACCTCCACCCCGTTGACCTTCACCGCATAGGTGCTGGACGAGAGATTGAGGCTGTCCCTGGTTCGTACCGTGGGAATTGCGAATCCCTTCTCGAACGCGATCTTCCGCCGCAACCCGCGCACCCGGTCGAGGAGATCGCCACCTCGCTCTGGGTCCGCCAGGGAAGTGAGATTCTGGCGCCAACTCGAGCTCGAGCCGTTCGAGACGCATCTCGCCCGCTAGTGCCTGGGGGGTATCTGGGGCAGCCAATCCGGTCGGCTGCTCGCCAGCCTGGTCCTCGACGGCGCTGGCGGCGGAACCTCGGATCCTCCCCGAGGCGAGGTACAGGATCGCGCCCACCACCAAGAACGGGATGTGCGGGAGGCCGGGCACCAGCCCGAGCACCGCCATGGCGACGCCGGCGATCTGCAGTGCCCTTGGCTGCCTGGTGATCTGTCGAACGACATCGGTGCCGAAGTCCTCATCCTCGGTCGCCCCGCGGGTGACGATGATTCCCGCGGAGATGGACAGCAACAGCGCGGGGATTTGGGAGACCAGTCCGTCGCCGATCGAGAGGATGCTGTAGGTGTGGATGGCATCGCTCACCGATAGGTGCATCTGGATCACCCCGATGGCGAAACCGCCGACGAGGTTGATGAAGGTGATGACCAACGCCGCAACGGCGTCGCCTCTGACGAACTTGCTGGCACCGTCCATGTTCCCGTAGAACTCGGACGTCTCGTCGATCTCCTTGCGCCGCCGCCGCGCCTCCTTCTCGTCGATCAGCCCGGTGTTGAGCTCGCCGTCGATGGCGACCAACTTCGGTGCCATCGCGTCGAGGGAGAAACGGGCGGCGACCTCCGAGACTCTTCCGGCGCCACTCGTCACCACCACGAACTGGATGATGATCAAGATCAGGAAGACGACGATCCCTACGACGATCTGACCTCCGACCACGAAGCTGCCGAAGCTGTGCACCACTGTTCCGGCGTCGGCGTGGAGGAGGACCAGTCGGGTGACGCTGACATTGATCGCCAGGCGAAACATGGTGGCGATCAACAGGAGCGAAGGAAACGCGGAGAAGTCTCGGGCCTTCTTGACGTGCATGGTGGTGAGCAGCACGACCAGCGCGGCCGACATGTTGATCGTGATCAGCAGGTCGAGGACGTAGGTCGGCAACGGCACGACCAGCATCGCCACGATGACGATGACCGCACCGGGCACCCCGAAGAGGCCCATCCTCTGTTGGCCGGTCATGGACCTGTCCTTTTGACGTTCGGCTCCGAGTCGAGGTTCAGCCGGTCGGGCCCCGACCGGCTACCGGCTCGTTCCAAGTCACCTGTCCATCGGCAGCCCGGTGCGGAACCTTTACAGCCAAGTGGTTCCCGCGTGCCCCTTCGCCCCTCCTCGCCCGGTGGACCTCGTGGGGTCCGCGCAGGTCGCGATCGAGGAGCCGACCTCGATCAACCCGACCCGGCGAGCACCTGTGGCCCGCGCCGGGGAACACGAGGTGCACCGCGCCGCTGGGCGCGCCACGTGCGGGCGGCGAGTAGTCGCAGTCGATCCGGGTCACCGGGGGGCACGACCGCGAGGTGCGCGAGCGCGCCAAGCATCGGGCGGGTGCCGAGCACGGCGAACACCTGGTCGGCAAGTTGCCGCTCGTCAGCGGGGCGCCCTTCGGGCGGGAGCAGGGCCAGCACCTTGGGCCCCGCCTCGAGGTCGAAGGCGACGCCGGCGGCCGCCTCGCGGAGGTCGAGCTCGAAAGTGCCTGGATCGTATCCGGGCCCCCAGATCACCAGCGCGGCCGGATCGTCGGCGGTGAAGGCCCGGGCGAACGTCGCCAGCAGGTTCGGATCCCCCAGTACCTCGTGGGCCAGGGCGGTGACCAAGAAGGGCGCTTCGGAGCCGACAGCTTGCCCGCTCACCCGTCGGGCCAGGTACCGTTGGTTGTCCTCGGACATCGCGGCCGGCTCGCCGGGGCTCACCCAGATGCCCGGAACGGTGGCCGACGAGCGGTGCTCGTAGTGCAGCACCCGACCGCAGCCCACGCGCAGGACCCGCTCGCCCACGCGGGCCGCCCGGAGGGCGTAGTCGTCGTCGTCGTGCCAGAACAGCCCGAGGCCGGGGTCGAACCGGCCGATCCGCTCCACGGAGGCGGGCCGCATCACCATGCAGAAGCCCACGACCACGTCGCAGGGCTGGACGCCGGCTCCGGCCACGGCGAGTAGCTGGCGCCCGTCGGGTCCCCATCGGGTCATGACGCCCTCCTCACCGGCGATGCCCGCCTCCGGCTCCGCCTCGAGGGCCTGGACGTAGGGGCGCCACCAGTCGGCGAGCACCTCGGTGTCGTTGTCGAGGAAGACGATCCAATCCTCGTCCCCGTCCAGGTGGTCGAGGCCAGCGTTGCGGCCGCCCGGCACCCCGAGGTTCTCGCTCGAGACGACCGGGTGCACACGGGGATCGTCGAGCGACCGCAGCCAGTCGGCGGTCCCGTCAACCGACGCGTTATCTACCACCACCAGCCGCATCGGTACGGTGGTGTGGTGCAGCAGGCTCCGCACGCAGCGCTGGGTGTAGGCCAAGGCATTGTGGGCGAGCACGATGACGCCGAGCGTGGGGGCGTGGCGGGCGACGCGCGTCGTGGTCCCGAACGGGCGACGTTCGGCGCCCTGCGCCTCCAGCGTGTCGAGCAGGCGCTCCACGGCGGTTGCCGGGTTGAAGATCCGGCGGATCAGGGCCGCGCCACGGTCGCCGGCGTGCTGGAGCCACCGGTGGTCGCAGAGCCGGTCGGCCGCTGCAGCGGCGAAGGCCAACGAGTTGTCGACGTCGATGGTGGCGAGACCGTCGTCGACGCCCACCCAGCCGGCCAGTCCGCTCTGGGCACCACAGACGACGGGTAGCCCCACGCCCAGTGCCTCGAGCGCAGCGGCGTGGAGGTTCTCCCAACGTGAGGGGAGGATCGCTGCATCCGACACGGCCAACTGTGCGAGCACGCCTGCGAAATCGAGCTCGTCGACGAACCGCACGTGCTGGTCGGCCATCTCGAGTCGGGTCACCTGCGGGACGAGCATCGCCTGCCGGTACGACGATCCGGACGGTCCGGTCGCCGTGTCGCGGCCGACCAGCGTGAGGCGCCCATCGACGCCCCGGCGCCTCAACTCGGCGAGCGCCTCGATGGCCAGCTCAGGCCCTTTGTTCGGTTCGAGGCGACCCACGAACACGAGCTCGAGCGCGTGCTCGCCGCCATGACGTCGGGTGGGGAATCCTGAGGTGTCGAAGGGTACGGGCAGCACGTCGAGTGGTGGCGCGTGGGGTCCGAGCCACAGCAGCGTTCGGTCGGCCACCAGCTGGGTGGGTGCCACGATGCGGTCCGATCGCCCCAGCGCGAGGCGTTCGGCCTCCGACGCGGCAACGAAACTCGGCTCGCATCGTGGATCGAGCCGCCACGGCTGGACGATGGCCCGGGCGGAGTGGAGCTGGGTGACGAGCATTGTCGCCGGTCCAAGCTCGATCTTCGCCGCCTCCCCGCCGTAATCCGGGGCGAGTACGGCGTCGAAGTCGATCTGGGCGTCGAGCTCGCGGTAGAAGTCGGCCACCGTCGCAGCCCAGAGCGCCTGGTCGATGTCCGGACAGTCCTTGAAAGGCTGGACGAGCGCGCCGAGCCGGTGCACGGCTACCCCGGAGTGGAGCATCCGGGTGCGAACACCGCTCGGGCTGAGCGAGATGACGTGAACGGCGATGCCTCGCTCGACGAGCGCCTGGGCTGTCATCTCCGCTACCCGAGCGATGCCCCCGTACCCGGTGTCGGGTGGGTACTCGCGGCTCACGACGCACACGCTGCGGATCACGCCACTTCCTTCGTTTCGGCGACCGTCACCGGTGTAGCCGGGATGCGAGCCGGTGCTCGGGCCGGTTCAGTCGTGCCGGGCCTATCGGTCCGTGGCTGCTTGGCCCAACGCGCCGACCAAGCGTCCGGTCGATCTCCGACAGGCGTCGTTCGATGGCCCGCGCCACCGTCGACTCTCCATGGGTCCGGCGGATGTCCTCTCGACCCAACGCACCGCGCGCCGCCGCCTGGTCGCGCCGCTCCCACACGGTGCGCAGGGCGCGGGCAGCATCAGCGCGGCGCGGCTCGGCCCAACGCGAACCGATCGGGTAGATGTGCGCAGCGCTCGGTGGCACGTCGACCAAGTCGAAGGGGACCAGGTAGCTGTTGGCTGGCGTCATGAAGTCGAGGTTCCCCGAGTACGCGGTGGCCACCACCGGCCGGCCCCAGGCCATCGCCTCGGCTGGGGTGAGCCCGAACCCCTCGCAGCGGTGGAGCGATACGTAGCAATCCGCATGCCCGATCATGCTCGTGAGCTTTTCGTCGCTCAGGTAGCCCTCGATGAGCAGGACGTCGCGCCGACCGCCGATGGCGTTGTGCAGGGCTCGGTAGGCGGTCGGGTCATGTGGGGCGTTGATGGTCTTGAGCACCAGGACCGGTCCCTCACCGGGGTCGAAGGCCTCGCAGAACGCTTCGACCACACCGAGACCGTTCTTGCGCGGCGCCAAGGATCCGAAGTCGAACACACTGAGGAAGGTGAAGGCGTTCGGCATCCCGACGGCCTCCCGGTCGACCGGCGGCGTGCCGTCTCGGCGTGGCACGGGCATGGGTACGGTGACGACCGGCTTGTCCGTCTCGCGGGCGAACGCCGTCTGGAGGAATTCGCTCGAGACCCAGAGCTCGTGGAGGTACTCGAAGCCGGATCGGTGGTGGCTGGCCAGGCGCTCGACCTCCCAGAACCACATGCCGACGGTGTAGCGATCGGCCCAGAGCTCCGACCCTGCCAGGACCGAAAATGTGCCCAGCAGTTCGGGGTTGAGCACGAGCAGCGTCGTGTCGTGGACGAACTGCTCGTCACCACGACGACGGTACGGGATCCATGGCGAGGAATGCAGGTTCACCGCGAAGGTGGAAACCGGCGTCCCGCCCGATTCGGCGGCGGCCACATAGCGGCGGCCCGCGTCGCCGATCCCGCAGGCTGCCTCGAGCAGCCCAACGACGTTGAGTCCTCTTCTCGATGTTGCCGGCAGGTACGGGGGACGCCAGACGGCCGTGCTCGACGGCGCCTCGCGGTCGCCTGGCCACAGGACCGTCGGCTGGCTCGACGCACCGAGGTCCGTCACCACCGTCCTCCGCCAGCGAGCCGCCGCAAGCTCGACACCAACGGCGGGGTCGAGGAGCGGTCCGCAGGGCTGCTCGGGGCCCGCGGGCACGGGTGCGCTGTCCTCGGGGAGCGGCGAGGTCTTGCTGGGCGCATCGGCCGGACCGGCAATCGGTACCCGACCCACGGGTCTCTGTAGGGCGCCAGGCCCTCCTATCGACTCGAGGGCAGTGTGGCGGAGCGCGACGACGGTCGCAGGTCGCCTGTCGTCCGCATCCAGTTGGTCCGCTTCGGCGTCACGGGCCTCGACCATCCCGATGCCGGGGTCCACGTCGAAGGGCCGGCACACGGCGTCGAGCCATCGGCTCTCGAGCCGTTGGCGCGGGTCGACGAGCACGATGATCAGTCCCGACGCAAGGGCTGCACCGGTGGCCTGGGCCCCGCGTGTGCCTCTGGGAGCCAGGTTGTGCACGAAGCGGACCCGACCGCGGACGGGGGCGACCGCAGCGCGGACCTCCTGACTTCCGCCGTCGTCGACGATGATGAGCTCCGCACCCGGGTACCTGGTCACTTGGCCGGCGAGCCGTTCGACAACGACGGACAAGGCTTGGGGACCCTTCGCCAGGTGAGGGGCGATCGACCCGCCGAGCGAAGTCGGCCCGAGTGCCACTACGACCGAAACACGCGTGGGCGAGGTCGTGGGCACCTCGGTGGTGCTCACGTGCGGGTCCCCACGCCCGGGGGCTCGATCGGCCACGAGGGGGTCGGCGCGCTGGTGCGGTGGTGACCGTCGGCCGGGCCCGCGCTGCGCCCAGGTGAAGCAACCCCATCGAGCAGTCCCACAATCCGGGCCGCGACGGCGCGGGCGACGACGTCCCAGCTGAATCTCTCGACGATCCGTGCTCGAGCGACGCCTCCTCGGTGACGGACCTTGTCGGGGTCGCCCAGCACTTCGACCATGGCAGCGGCCAGCGCCTGGCGATCGGGTTCGAGCCACCACGTGCCAGCTCCCGTAGGGGTCCAGTCGCCCGGGTGCATGTCGACGCGCCGTGAAGGAATGATCCAACCGGTGTCGGCGTCACAGAAGTCGTCCGCCGCACCGCCACCGGTGACCACCACCGCGAGACCCGAGGCCATGGCCTCGGCGATGGGCATCCCGAAGCCCTCGCCGCGGTACGGGTGGACGAGGGCGTCACAGCTCCGGTAGAGCGCGGCCATGTCGGCGTCGCTCAAGTCCCCGTCCACTAGCTCGATGGAGGCACCCCGACCTGCAGCGGCGCGCCGGACGTCGGCTTCAACCGACGAGTTGCGGTAGACGTCTGATGAGCCGAACGGCTTGACCACCAGGCAAACGTCGTCGTCTTCAGTGAAGGTGGCTAGGTAGGTCTCGAGCAACACGTCGATGCCTTTGCGGGGGATGCACCCGCCGACGAAAAGCAGCCGCGTCCCCTTCGTTGTCGCCAATGCAAATCGTGGTCCGTCGGGGCGGTACGTGGCGCTGTCCACCCCGTTGGGCACGACGGCAACCTTGCGAGCCGGTATCCCGCTTTCGACGGCCCGGTCGCGCACCCACGTGGTGGGTACCCACAACTCGTCGATCACGTCGCGCACGGGGCCGATCCACTCGGCAGGGAGCCCCCCGAATTCCCACGGCTGCATCAGGACCAGACGACCGCTCCGGACCGGCGTGAAATCGGGTGGCCACTGATGACGGATCTCGAGAGCCGACGGCGCGTCACTCGGTCCCCCGGGCGCTACGTGCACGTGGCTCAACGTCTCCATCGAATCGGCGGGCTGCGCGCCTCGCTCGTTGGTCACAGCCCGCAGCGCAGGCAGCCCTTCGAGCCGGCTAAGGCGCGAGACGAGCTCGCGGTTGACGTCCGCGAGGCTGCTGTGAGCGAAGATCGGTCCGACCCATCGAACACCGTCTCGGCCTGACCCACGGGGCGGGATGCTTCGAGGTGGCAGGAGACTTAGCGGATCGACAGCCGATGACCGAGCCACCGGCGACTGCCCCTCGCGGACCGGGGGGGGTAGGTCGCCGACTTCGACGAGCGCGTCGGGCGCGAAGCGATGCCAGAGCTCGTCGTTGGTCACGAGGGCGGCCACGGCCTCGACCAGCGTCCGGGTGGCGCTGGGGTCCTCAGGAAGCAAAAGTGCGGGCGTGCCGCACGCGGCCGCGGCGGCGAGCCAGTGCTCGGCCCCGTTCATGAACGGTACGAGCACCACCCGCGCCAGCGCGCAGCCATGGCGTGGGATCGGCCAACGGTCCGACTGCAATGCTCATCGGCATCGCGCCGGCGATCAGCGCCGCAGGATCGTCGCCCACGACTGCGGCAGCCGTCGGGGGGAGGCTCGCGGAGAGTGCGGGAGCGACGATGTCGACCCAGTGTCGTTGCGCGGTATCGGCCACCGTCCGGAAGTTGCCAACGATCACCAGTCCGCTGCGAACCGCTAGTGGCGTTGCCGGCGGACGACCGAACACCGTGTCAGCAGTGGCCGCCACGATCGTGGGGCCTGTCCCTTGGCTCTCTATCGTGGCCTGTGCCGACACGAACAGGTCGACGGTCTCGTTTCGGAGGGAACCGCCGGGCATCTCCGCGTGCTCGGCGCCGTTGGGTGCCTCTTCGTGGTCGAGGTCGAGGTCGAGGTCGTGGTCGTGGTCGTGGTCGTGGTCGTGGTCGAGGTCGACCACGACCGCCGCGGCGGGGAGCAGCCGGTGAACGGTGGACACGAGTGGACCCGTCTTGGCCCCCAGCACGACGACGTCGAACGGCCGCTCGGCGTAGAGGCGCGCCACCAGGCGCCCGGCGCCGATCATCCAGTCTGGGTCCGAAGCGGCCCAACCATGGACCGCCACGCCCCACGATTCGAGAAGATCAGCAGAGGGGGCCGCAGGTTGGGGCTGCGCCAGCGTGACGTCATGGCCGGCGGCACGCAGGGCGACAGCGAGGGCGAGGGACCGGATGCTTGACACCTCACGGTCCACCACCAGTACCTGACGTCCAGCGGGCGCGGAGCTCGACGGCGGGCGACCAGTGGGCGCGGAGCTCGACGGCGGCTTTTTGAGTTGGTCGCTCCCGGCGAATCGATCTTCGGCGAACCGTCGCATGGCTTCGGCCTGATCCATCAGCACGGCGAGTTCCGGGTCGAGGGCACTCACCGCGGCCCGGTACGCCACGCGGTCCTCGGGCGGCAGGCTCAGCGCTGTCGCGGCGAAGGCCTGGCGCCCCCGGGGGTCGAGGAAGGCGACGGCGGCTGTTGCGGCGGCGAGCAGCCGATCGCCGGCGGGAATCATGAGGTCGGTCGCCGATCGCACGAGGGGACATGCAGCGGGGAGTCCGTTGCTGCGAAGTCGGTGGGACCAGACGAGCTGCCGATCTACCGAAAGCCGCGGGCCTACGACGGCCGCTGCGGCCAACGCCGGCCGATATGTCATATCGCACAGGTACCAGGCGTCGAGTGCGGCGTCGGCGACCGCTGGCTGGAGCTGCAACAGCTGGGGGATGAACGCCGCCGACCGATCGGGGGCGATCGCGGCGGGGATCTCGCCAAGGGACCGCCCGGCGCCTTGCAGGCTCTCGACGAGTAGTCCGACATCCGCGTCGAGTCCCCCGTCGCGCCGCAGCGAGTCGAGGAGCGTGTCGGCCGCCTCATCGTCGCGGCCCAGTCCGGCGAGAGCTTGGGCTCGGCCGGCAGCCACGTCGCGCGGCCCGTACTCGAATCCGTCGTCGTCCAGCCCGCTTTGAACCCGATCGAAGCAGTCCAGCGCCCGTTCAGGTTGCTCGAGGGCCAGGCGGGCCCTGCCTTCGAGCAGGTCAGCGAGGCTGGGCACCGAGCTGATCCGGCGGAGCCGATCGATCTCCTCGAGTGCTTCGGTGGGTTGATCGAGCGCGAGCAGGCCCTCGATCATCCCGCGCACCGCCAGCCGGACCGTGCTCGCGTACGACGCGGTCGCCGCAGCGCGGCGGCACAGGTCGACACCTTCTCGATGATGACCGGCCAGCAGGTGCGAACGACCAAGGTTCAACAATCTCGCGCCGCGGTCGAGCTGGGATCCTCCGGCCAGGTCGCCGAGGGCCGACCGCAGGTTCCGTTGTGCCTTGCCGCGCCCGTTCATGGCCGACTGCAAGTAGCCCCAATGGGTGATGCGTGCTCGGCCGAGCAGCTGAAGTGAGAGGTCGACCGATCCGGCCCTGGCTACCACCTGCTCGTGCACCCGGCCCTCCCACCTGCCCTGGCAGCGCCGGAACAGTCGGCAGCCCGGGTGGGTGAGCACGGTGGAGGCGTCGTTCCCTCGTAGGTTGTCGATGAGTACCAAGAAGCCCTCGGTGTCGCTGCCGAGCGCCTGAAGCTCGACGCGCAGTGCTGCGGGGTCCTCACAGGCGAGCGCTTCGTCGGCGTCCAGCCAGAGGATCCAGCGCCCCCGGCACGACGCCAACGCTTCGTTGCGGGCGCGGGAGAAATCGTTGTCCCAGTACCCCTCGATCACCCTTGCGCCCGCGTGGCGCGCCACGGTGACCGACGAGTCGCTCG
Organism: uncultured Acidimicrobiaceae bacterium; assembly: GCA_963794215.1. Taxonomy (GTDB): domain Bacteria; phylum Actinomycetota; class Acidimicrobiia; order Acidimicrobiales; family RAAP-2; genus DATKRB01. The sequence goes on from CAWCCQ010000004.1 coordinate 202,708, forward strand.
ATCCCGTGTCGTACACGATGACCTCGTCGGCCAGGCCCGCCAACGAGGCGAGACAACGCGGCAGATTCTCCGCTTCGTCCTTCACAATGAGACACGCGCTCACAAGTGGCCGCAGGCCGGTCCGATCTCCACTCCGATAGCGGCTCGGACCTCCCGGGTGGTGTGCGTAGGCGCGCTCGACGACCACCGAGTGCAGGCCGCGGTCGGTCGCCCGCTGGGACCACTCGGCGATGTGGGGATCCCGGCTCCACTCCGCGAGACCTCCCGATCCGAGGAGTGAGCGCTGGAGGGCCACGCACGGGCCGGCGAGGCTGCCGACTCGCACGACGCCGCCTTCGGTCATCTCGGCCGCGGTGGATTCGCCGATCCGTCGCACGAACCGAGACCGCTCATCGGGTTCGGTCGGGCGATAGGGGACGCCGATGAGCAATTCGTCACCGTCGGCCACATTTGTGCGCGGGGCCGCGACGCCCACCGTGGGGTCCTCGAAGGCGGTGGCCAGCCGATCGATCCAGTGGTCCGATACCGTGGATCGGTCGTCGACCACCACCACGACCCGGTGAGGACGGGGCGGTGAGGCACCTTCGGGAACCCGGCGCAACGAGCGCCCGGCTGCGACCGTCCTCCACGCCCCGGGGCTCGAGAGGTCACGGCCGGGTCCGAAGAGCACCACCTGGTCACCAGGCTCGACATCGAGGGCGAGCTGGCCCACGAAGCGCCTGGTCGCCCGGCGGTCCTCACCGCCCCAGACGACGATCGTGAGGGGTTCGCGCCGGCTCATGGCGCCGCCTGGTCGTTCGCGGAGGCCGCCTGGTCGTTCGCACAGTCGCTACGTCGACGAACCCGGCCTGGCACATCAGGTCTATCGGCTCACAGGAAGTTCGACTCAAGCCCCAATGCGATCGGTCCGATAGGAATCTCGACTCACCTTGGTGGTGGGCTGCTCGGACAGCGGCTGAACACCGCTGACCGGGGCAAGATGCGAGCGCGACCCACACGGACGTGGGCCGCACAGCACGAGAAGTGAGGATACGGATGTCTTCTCTCGTCGTAAACACGAACCTGTCCGCCATCGCGGCGTACAACAACTTGAACGCTACCGACCAGGGTGTGGCCAAGGCCATCAACGAGCTCTCGTCAGGTCTGGCGATCCAGACCGCTGCTGACGGCCCCGCCGCCTACGTCACGAGCCAGGCGCTCGAGTCACAGGCCAACGGGTACCAGACGGCGATCTCCAACTCCCAGGACGGCGTCTCATTGATTCAGACCGCCTCGGGTGCCTTGAACCAGATTTCGAGCATCCTGCAGACCATGGATCAGCTGGCCCTGTCGTCGGCCAACGGTGCGACCAACGACCCGACGTCGCTGGCCGCTAACCAGTCGGAGTTCGCTGCCCTGCAGTCCGAGATCACCCAGATCGCCGGCACCACCAGCTATGGGTCGACCACGCTGCTCGACGGGAGCTTCTCGAACCAGGTCCTCCAGGTGGGGGCGTTCGACCTCTCGAACCAGCAGATCACTCTCTCGATCTCGGGTGCCGATGCCAGCTCTCTGGGTCTGAGCAGCGGGGTTGGCGTCGGGAGCGCAACGAGCGCTGCCGCAGCGGCATCGGTCGTGCAGGCGGCCATCGCCTCGGTGGACACCATCGAGGCCTCGGTCGGCGCCGTGCAGGTCGAGCTCCAGAGCGTCGTTGCCAACCTGACCGTCGGTCAGCAGAACCTCACGGCTGCGGACAGTCAGCTGACGGACGTGAACATGGCGCAGGAGATGACCACGTACTCGACGGATCAGATCCTGTTGCAGACGGGCACGGCCATGTTGGCGCAGGCCCAGCAGCAACCGTCGCTGGTGCTGAAGCTCATCTGATGAGCCGCATCGGTCCGGGGCTCGGCTCGACCTCACCGTTGTTGGGTGCGGCTCGAGCCGAGCCCGGCCCGGTATCACTACGACTCGAGCGAGCCGCGAGGAGGATGGGACGATGACCGTCAGCGCGTCGGGATCGACCGTCTCTGTCAATGGGCTCGTCTCGGGTATCAACACCCAGCAAGTCATCACGGCTCTGCTCCAGGGTTATCAGATTCCCATCACGGATCTGGAGAACCGTCAGTCGGCCGCCAAGAGCCAGGCTGGGGACTACCAGACCGTCAATTCGGACATGCAGGCGCTCCTGAACGCCGCCCAGTCGCTCAACACGGGGTCTTCGTGGAACCTGATGACGGCGAGCACGTCCAACTCTTCGGTCGCTGGTGCGACAGCCAGCGCCGGAGCCACGCCCGGGTCGCTGGCCTTTACGGTCAACGGCCTGGCGCAGGGCAACGTCCTGGCGTCACAGGGTGTCGTGGCCTCCGAGGGTCAGGTCGTTACAACGGCACCCTCGTTCCTCGTGGCAACCGGAGGCGCTGCACTCGGGTTCAGCGCGCTCGGTGCGTCAGGAGGCCTGTCGCTCGGTGCCCACAGCCTCGCGGTGACCCAATCGTCCCAGGCGGCGTCGCTCTCGGGTGGTGCCGCGGCAGGCAGTGCCACGACGATCACCACTGGGACGAACGACAGCCTCGACGTCTCGGTCAACGGCAGCACCTACGTACTCACCCTTGGCGCCGGGACCTACACGCCGAGCCAGTTGGTGACGGCGATCGATCTGGCGGCTACGACGGCCGGTGCACCGCTCGCCGCGTCGATCGGCGACAACGGTAACCTGCAGCTCTCATCACTTCGGCAGGGGAGCGCGGCGAGTATCGAGATCACCGGGGGTGACGCACTGAGCACGCTCGGTCTCACCTCGGGCCAGTCGGCGTCCGGCACCGATGCCGTGGTGACCCTCGACGGAACCCAGACCGTCCTCATTTCGATCGATCCTGGCCAACAGGTGACCATCGGTGCCCCCTCGGGCGCCATCGAGCGCGTCGGTCGCGTCGACGGTCAACGCTTCGGGATCTCTCGTGGCCGCAGGGGCGGCCGACGCGGCGGTCGTCTCCAGCGGGAACGGCAGCCTGGCGCAGGTGATCGCCAACATCAACAGTGCGGGTGTCGGAGCGACGGCGTCCGCCGTGGCACTCCCGTCGGGTAACTACCTGCTCCAGATCGCCTCGGCCCAGACCGGGCTTGCCGGAGCGGTGAGTGTGGATCCCGCAGCGCTTACCGGTTCTCCGCTCGGGTCCCTCTCGACCATCACGGCGGCCCAGGACGCGTCGGTCTCGGTGGGCGGCTCGGGCGGCTACACCCTGACCTCGGCGACGAACACGTTCGACGATCTCCTCGTCGGAACGGCCGTCACGGTTGCGTCCGAGGGGCAGGCCACCGTAACCGTTCAGCCTGACGCCAGTGGCGAGGCGACCAAGGTGGCCGCGTTGGTGAGCGCGGCCAACCAGGCGCTGTCGGACATCCAGACGTTGGGCGGCTACAACGCGACGACCCAGACCGCCGGCCCCCTGATGGGTTCTGCCATCCTGGATGGCTTGCAGCAGCAAATCCTTTCGATCTTCAGCTCGGCGCAAGGCGCCTCGAGCCTGGGCAATGCTGCGGCGGCGGGGATAACCCTCAATTCGGACGGATCGCTCTCGTTCGATCAGGCGGCGTTCGAGAGCGCGTACGCGGCGAACCCAAAGGCGATCGAGTCCCTCTTCACCCAGGGATCGACGTTCTCTCCCTCGTCGTCAGCCTACGTCGGGCAGGTCAGCCTGGCGTACGCCGGTACCCAGACGCTGCCGGGGAGCTACGCCGTCGACGTGACGCAGTCCGCCTCGCAGGCCACGGATCTGGGCGCGGCCCTCGAGGGTCCGGTCACGATCGGCGAGACGTTGGCCTTCACCCAGAACGGTTCCAGTGCCGCCTATGAGACCGAGCCGGGCGAGAGCCTCACTGCGATTGCCTCGGGCCTGGACCAGGTGTTTGCCCAGCAGGGACTCTCGCTCGAGGCGACAGTTGTGGGCGGCGGACAGCTCCAGGTGACGAGCACTGGCTACGGCAGCGCCCAGAGTTTCGATGTGACCTCGAGCGGTACTGGAGCTGGCACGACCGGTCTGGGCGGGGCCGCCGTGGGGACTCCGGTCAGTTTCGCAGGGACCGACGTCGCCGGCACCATCGACGGGGAAGCAGCTACGGGTACGGGCCAGGTGCTCGCCGCGTCACCCACGGGGGATCTGGACGGGCTGTCGGTGCTCGTTCAGGCTTCGGGCATCACCACCCCGACAGCCCTGGGTTCGGTCGTCTACTCGCCCGGTGTGGCCCAACAGCTCGTCGCCGCCGCCGACGGTGCCACCAACGCCACGTCGGGCTCGATCACCGTCGCCATCCAGGGTCTCACGAACGAGGCGGCGGGGTTCGATAGCGGCATCACCCAGTACCAACAGCTCGAGTCCAGTCAGCAGACGGTGCTCGAGAACGAGTTTGCCAACATGGAGTCGACTTTGGGAACGCTCAAGAACGAAAGCTCGCTGCTCTCGAGCCAGATCGACCAGCTTCCGGGATTCTGAGCCGTGAACCTCGACGACCAAACCGCCGATGCTCGCCGCCGCTACCTGGTCGACCAGGTCACCACGGCAACACCAGCCCAGCGCCTCCTGATGCTGTTCGACGCGGTCCGGCGCGATCTGCTCGGTGCCCACGAGGGCTTCGTCGCGGGAGATCTGAAGGTGGTCAACGATCGGCTGGTCCATGCCCAACAGGTCCTGATGGCCCTGAGCGACCCGCTGGACACGAGCACGGACATCGGGCGCAGCCTCCGCTCTATCTACACGTTCTGCCTCTGCCAGCTCGTCGAAGCCAACCTGCGCAAGGAACGGCGCCTGATCGATCCCTGTCTCTCGCTTCTCGACGAGATTGCCCAGGCCAACCGCCGTGCCGCCGCCGAGTTGGCCGGTGCGACGCCGGCTGCCAGCGCGGTCTGAACCAACCTCTGGCGCCGACCAGACTCTAGGATGCCGGCCGTGACGACCGCGCCCGACTGGGATGCGGTACTCGACGAGCTGAGCGACCGCCTCGCCCAATATCGCAGGGCGTTCGCCGGGGAGTGTTCGTTCCCTGGCCCCTATTCGGCGCCTGGCGGTCTGGGTCCGTTGCCACGCGAGCTCGTCGGACGGGCTCAGATGATCTTCGCCGGCCAGCAGGATGTCGAGCACCAGCTACGCGTCCGCCTCGGCGCGCTTCGTGCGTTGATGCACGCCGCGCAGGCGCCGAGCCCGGCGTTCCTCGACCGCCGCGCCTGAACCTTTGGGCGAGCGAGCAGACCTCGACCACATTCTCGAAAAAACCCCTAAAGGCGCGGGCACCTCGCGCCGATCACTGGGCAGCAAATCCAGGAGGGTTTCGCGCGGGGACAAGTGGACTGGCTCGATCCTGATGGGTCGTCGCACCGGAGCGACATGAAACGGGAGCATGCTCGTGAGTGGTGACATCGTCGGCGTTCTGCAATTCGCGATCGACGGCCTGACCCAGCGCCAAAATGCGATCGCCAACAATCTGGCCAACGCGGAGACCCCGGGCTTCACCGATACCGAGGTCTCCTTCGAACAGAGCCTGCAGCAGGCGATCAGCGCAACGGGGCCATCGACGGCGACCATCACCTCGTCGCCGTCCAGCGATACGCCCGCAAGCGACGGCAACAACGTCTCATTGAGCGACGAGCTCGTTGAGGCACAGCAAGCGACGCTCCAGTACCAGACGACCAGCGAGATGCTGAACGCCCAGTTCCGGCTCGTTCAAGGCTCGGCGGGCGGAAGCTTCCAGTGAGCCTCTTTGGAGCGCTGCCGATCGCCGGCTCGGGCATCGACGCGATGCAGACGTGGATCGACACTACCGGGGGCAACCTGGCGAACGTCGACGACGTGACCACGACGAGCTCGACCGCCTACGCAGCCCAGACGCCGATCCTCACTGCGATCGGATCCGGCATGCCTGGGTTCATGGCCGATGGCGAGGGTGTGTCGGTCTCGTCGATCGAGCTCGGCAGCGACACTGGGGTGATCGAGTCCGATCCGGACAGTCCGCTTGCCGACGCCAGCGGGGAGGTACGTGTTCCGGACGTCTCGATGTCCGACCAGCTGGTGAGCCTGATCGAGGCGCAGCAGGGCTACCAGGCCGATACGAACGTGATCGAGCAAGCGAAGACCGCGTACCAGGCCGGGCTTTCGATCGGGACCTGACATGGTCATCCCCCCCATTTCGCCGATTCCGCCGTTGCCAACGGCGGAAGCTCCAGCCGCTGCGGGCGCTCCCGCGGCGGGAGACTCGTTCTCCCAGGCGATCGGCAACGCGGTCGACTCGCTTCAGAACGCGCAGACAACGGCGTCGAGCGACGAAGCACAGGCCGCCGCGGGTCAGGGCAACCTTGCCGACACGATGATCGCCGCGACCGAGGCGTCGTTGGACACACAGGTCTCCGACGCGCTCATCGACAAAGCCGTCACGTCCTACAACAGCATCATGAGCATGACGTTCTAACGGCATCATGGCCCTCGTTCCCGCCACCGAGCTCGCTCGTCTCCGCCAGGGCGCCCGCCGTTTCGCCACCGGGTTCACCCCGGGACAGCGCGCCGTCACCGCGTTGGTGGCCGTCGGGATCATTGGCGGGGCGGTGATCTTCATGTCGATGGCAGGAAAGCCGACCTACGCGCCGCTCTTCACGAACCTTCAGCCGTCGGATGCGGCCGCCATCACCCAGACCCTGGCCACGAACCACGTCCCTTACGAACTCCAAGACGGGGGTAGCACCATCTTGGTGCCACAGAACGACGTGGACCAAGAGCGCTTGGCGGCCGCGCAGGCCGGCTTGCCCGCATCGAGCACCGTCGGCCTCTCGATCCTCGACAAGGAGGGGCTGACGACCTCGCAACTGACCCAGCAAGCGGACTACCTCCGGGCCATCCAAGGTGAGCTCGAGCAGACCATCGACTCGATCACCGGCGTCACGTCGTCCCAAGTGAACGTGGCACTCGCCGCCAATCAAAGCTTCGCCTTGCAGGACACCAATCCGAGCGGCGCCTCGGTGCTGGTCGACCTCCAACCCGGCACGACCCTGACCGGGGGCCAGGTGTCCGCGATCGTCCACTTGGTCTCTTCGAGCGTCCCAGGACTCGCGGCGGGGGACGTGACCGTCGCGGACTCCAACGGCGACCTGTTGGCGGGTCCGGGCGTGACCGCCGGTGCGTCGAGCGGGAGCGGCGACACCGCCGCGTACGACGATGCCCAACAGGCCAAGGTCTTGGCGTATCTCACGTCGGTGCTCGGCCCGAACAACGCAGACGTCCAGGTGAACGCCGATCTTGACTACGACCAGGTGCAGACGACCACCCAGTCGATCCTCCCCGGACCCAAAGGACAGCCGGTCCTGGCGTGTACGAACACCCAGACCTCGAGCGAGACCTATTCGGGCTCAGGCTCTCCGCCGAGCGGTGCCGCCGGATCGACGGGCACCCCGACCATCTCGTCAACTGGCACCGGCAACTACTCATCTTCCTCGACCAACCAGACGTGCGAGGCGAGCACGCAGAGCCAGTCGGTCACCCAGGCGCCCGGCTCGGTGACCAACCAGTCTGTCGCCGTGCTGGTGAACTCCAAGGCCCTTCCCGAGGGTGTCTCGCTCAGCGCGTTACAGCAGGGAATCGCCGCCGCTGCGAACATCCGCACCGCTCGTGGCGACGTGCTGAGCGTTCACGAAGCTCCATTCGCGAAGAGCGCCGCTCTGTCGAGCTCCTCTTCAAAGGGCGGCTCGAGCGCTCTCTCGGAGGATGGAAAGCCGCTCGGAGCCTTCCTCCTCGTCGCCGCGGTGCTCTTCTTGTTGTGGCGGAACTCTAAGCGTGCCCGGCGCCAAGCGGTGCCGACGGACACGATGATCAGCTCGCTTGCCCTGCAACAGGCGATTGCCGAGTCAGCGGGCGACGGACCCCCGCTCGCCATCGGCAGCCCGAGGCGCCCGCTCGAGATCGAGAACATTATCGACGACCAGCCAGAGGAGGTCGCCGATGTCTTGCGCGGCTGGTTGCAGTTGAAGGCTCCCTCCGAGAGCGCCTCGTGACCGATCTCGGCATGGCTCAACGGGCGGCGGTTGTCCTCGCGCAGCTGGACGACGACCGAGCCCAGAAGCTCCTCAACAACATGAGCGAGTCCGACGTCATCGCGATCATGGCGGAGATGGCGCGGCTGCCGATCCTCGGCGCTGAAGAGGTTCGACAAGTCGTGATGGAATTCGCTCGCGAGGCCGACGCGCTCTTGCAGGTGCGCCAGGGTGGTGCCGAGCTGGCGCAGCGGTGGCTCAGGGACCGGTTGGGCATGAGTAGGGCGAACGAAGTGATGTCCGAGCTCGATACGTTCCGCAGGGCACATCCGCTGGATTTCCTCAACCGCATCGACCCTCAGCAGATCGTCGGGTTCATCCGCGAGGAGCACCCCCAGACCGTGGCGCTGGTGCTGGCCAACATTCAGCATGAGCACGCCGCCCGGGTGATCGAGCGGCTGGATGAGGACCTGCGCATCGCCGTCGCCCGACGGATCGCGAAAATGGCTCCGGTTCCCGCTGAAGTGATCAAGACCATTGCGACCGAGTTGGAATCTCGGCTCTCTGCGTTCGTCCGTTCAGGGGGAGTCTCGAGCGATGTCAATGGCATCGCACGCGTCGTCGCATTGCTGAACAGCGCCGACCGTGCTGCCGAGCGGCAGATACTGGCCGGACTCGAGTCGGCCGACCCCGAGCTCGCCGAGCGAATCCGCAGTGAGATGTTCGTGTTCGACGACGTGATCCGACTCGATGAGCAGACCATGCAGATCGCTTTGCGCTCGGTGGTCATCAAGGATTTGGCCCTGGCGCTCAAGGGGAAGCCTGCCCACGTGGTGGAGAAGTTCACTGCCAACATCTCCGAGCGGGCGGCGGAGGACCTTGTCGAGACCATGTCCTCCCTCGGTCCGCAGCGGCTCTCGGCCGTTGAGGCGGCTGAGGCAATCATCGTAAAGGCGGTCCGTGAGTTGGCCGAGGCCGGGGAGATCGTGCTCGGGAGGGCAAGTGACGAACTTGTCGGCTAGAACCGTGCGGGTCATCTCCGGAATGCCCGCGGGTTCTTATGCGCCGGCCTCGGTGGTCCTCGAAGCTGACGTGCTGGCGGCCTCGGGTCTTGCCGACGACTTGGTCGCCGAGTTGTTCGCAACTGCGCCCGAGGTGGCGGAAAGGGTGCGGCGCCTCGGGTTCGAGGAGGGATTCGGGGCTGCGCAAGCCGAGGGGGTCCGCGACGCGGCCGCGCAGCGCGACGCCGCTGTGGCCGCTGTGGCTGGTCGCCTCGCGGAAGTGGCAGCGGTGGTCGCCGTCGAACGTCAGGGCATCGTCGATGAGGTCGTGGGCGACTCTGTGGATCTGGCACTCGAGCTGTTGAGCGCCCTGGTCGGCCACGAGGTGACAAGCGGCAGGCCGATGGAGCGCGACGCGCTCGTCCGGGCACTCGCCATCGCGCCGATCGGCGAGGACCTGGTCGTGCGCCTTCCCCCTGACAGCGGGCTCAGTGACGACGACGTGAGGACCCTTGTGCGTGGCACCACGGTGTCGGTGCACGTCGACCCGAGCATCGCGTCTGGCGGCTGCGTGGTGGAGGCCGGTCCGTGCCGCATCGACGCCCAGGTCGCCACCGCGATCGATCGCGTGCGCGAACAACTCGCCCGCCTACGATCCCCGAGCGCCATATTGCGCGCCCAATGAGCGTTCTGCGGTCCCCCACGTTGCGCGAGACACTGCGCCAGGCCGTGGTGCCGCGACGGACTGGCCGTGTGACCCGGTTGGTCGGCCTTCGCCTCGAAGTCGATGGGATCGACGCCGCGGTCAACGAGGCGGTCCATATCCGACGCTCGGACGGGTCGGTCCTCCCGGCGGAGGTTGTGGCGGTCCAAGATGGGACTCTGGCCTGCATGCCGCTGGGCGCGCTGACCGGCGTGCGCTATGGCGACCCGGTCGAAGCCCTCGGCCGGCCTCTGAGTGTCGGCGTCGGCCACGAGCTGCTCGGCCGAGTACTCGACGGGCTGGGTCACCCGCTCGATGCCGGGCCGCCCCTCCTCGAGTGCGAACAGGTCAGTCTCGACATCGACCCGCCCCATCCGCTTGCCCGGGCCATGGTGGACCAACAGCTCTCGCTCGGAGTTCGGGCCATCGACACGCTCATCCCCTGTGGACGCGGGCAGCGTCTGGGCATCTTTGCCGGTTCAGGGGTCGGCAAGTCCAGCCTGCTCTCGATGATCGCCCGGGGCACCGACGCGCAGGTGTCGGTCCTCGCCCTCATCGGCGAGCGCGGCCGCGAGGTCAACGAGTTCATCCACCGCGATCTCGGTCCTGCGGGTCTGGCCCGTTCGGTGGTCGTGGTCGCCACATCGGACCAGCCGGCGCTCGTGCGTATACGGGCGGCGTTCACCGCTACGAGGATCGCCGAGTGGTTTCGTGACGACGGCATGGACGTTGTCTTGATGATGGACAGCCTCACGCGCTTCGCGATGGCCCAACGCGAGGTCGGGCTTTCCGCCGGGGAGCCTCCAGCGACGAGGGGGTACCCGCCTTCGGTGTTCTCGCTCCTACCGCGCCTATTGGAACGCGCCGGGGCCGGCGAGCGAGGCAGCATCACCGGGCTCTACACGGTCCTAGTGGAGGGGGACGATCTGAACGAGCCGATAGCCGACACGGCGCGTTCGATTCTCGACGGCCACATCGTGCTGTCCCGGCGTCTGGCGACGTCGGGACACTTCCCGAGTATCGAGGTCCTCGACTCGGTGTCACGGGTGGCGCCAGCGATCTCCTCGGCTGAGCAACGCGAGCTGGTGCGCGAGCTCCGTCGGCTGATGGCGACCTACCGGGACGCGAAGGACCTGGTCGACGTCGGCGCCTACGCAAAGGGGGCTGACCCCCTCCTCGATCGGGCCATCGAGTTGAAAGACCTCATCGACGCCTTCCTCCGCCAGGACGTCTCATCGACGGTTCCGCCGGCGGAGGCATGGCGCTGGCTGTCTTCATTGCTAGCGAAGCCCGACCTCGAGCCGGCGCCTGTCGACGTAGTACCTGTGGGCCGAGTACCTGTCGGCCCAATACCTATCGGCGCAGCGGGCGTTCCCCTCCCGGCTGCGGCACTCGAAGATTCCATCTCCGTCGAAGCTTCCAGCGAGGGTTCGTGAAGCGGTACCGCTTCCGCCTCGAGGCGATTCTTCGGCTCCGCGTCGCTGAAGAAGAGCACGCCCGCGCCGTGCTCGGTCGCGCCGAGCGCCAACTGCACGCCGCCCTGGCGGCTCGCGATACCGAGCTCGCGCGCTACCGGTCCCTTCGACCCGCATTCGGACCCAGGGCCAGTGACGTGTTCCATCGGGAGGAGGCGGTGACCGGCTTGGCCGCCGCTACGTTGCGGGTGGCCGAGCGTGAGGTGGCCCTGGTGGCAGAGGCCGCAGCCCGGGCTCGCGTGGTGTGGTCCGAGGCAGCCCGCCGCGTCGCGATCCTCGAGCGTCTCGATGAGCGCCGTCGGGCCGAGCACGAAGACGAGGAACGCCGCGCCGAGGTGGCGTTGGTCGACGACATCGTGACCGCGCGGTATGTGGCGAACGAGATCGAGCGTCACCGCGATCGGCAGGGAGTTTCTGGGTGACCGACACGCTATCGGGAATCGAGAGTTGGATCTCCCAGGTCGGCGCGACGCTGCAGAGCCTGCCCACGGCGCTCGAGCAGGCGGCCCCGACCGGCGGATTCGCAGCCGTGCTGTCGTCCGTACAGGGCATGCTCGAGGGATCCTCCGCTGCGTCTGGCGCTAGCGCGAGTGGCTCCAGCAGTGCAAGCGGCGCGTCACCTTCGGGGGCCGATGTGGTTGCCGAGGCTGAGAATTACTTGGGCGTGCCCTATCAATGGGGTGGCAGCACTCCAACGGGGTTCGACTGCTCGGGATTGGTTCAGTACGTGTACGCCCAACTCGGAGTCAGCCTGCCTCGAACGAGTGAGGAACAAGCGACGGCCGGTACCCCGGTAGCGAGTCTGGCCGATGCGCAGCCGGGCGATCTCGTGTTCTTCGCCGGCAGCGACGGGACAGCGTCGTCGCCAGGTCATGTCGGGATCTACGTCGGCAACGGCCAGATGATCGACGCTCCCTACACTGGCGCCGCCGTCCGGATCGAGCCGGTGGGTAATCCACTAGCCATCCGTCGCGTGCTGCCGTCGCCGACGGACGAAGCAACCAACGACAGTTCCTCCTCGGCGAGCCTCATGGCCTCAATGGACGCCCCCGGCGCGCTGAGCCCCACCTCTGGCGGGGCCAGTGGGGCATCGTCAGCCCTATCCGGCGTGCCGGCCGCGTTGGCCCCACTGTTCGTCGCTGCAGCCGGCAATTATGACCTGCCGGCGACCCTCTTGGTCGCCGTGGCCCGACAGGAATCCAACTTCAACACCGAGGCGGTGAGCGGCGCGGGGGCCGAAGGGCTGATGCAACTCATGCCCCAGACCGCAGCCGCGCTCGGTGTCGACCCCATGGATCCGGCCCAAGCGGTGAACGGCGCCGCGCAAATTCTGTCGGGGTACCTCCGTCAGTACGGTTCGGTGCCCCTGGCGCTTGCGGCGTACAACGCCGGTCCCGGCGCGGTGGCCGAGTACGGGGGCGTACCTCCCTATCCCGAGACCGAGCAGTATGTCTCGTCCATCATGGCGTCGCTGGGAGGCACTACGTGACCCCGCTGACACCCACGCCACCGTCGGCGACCGCGCCAGTGGGAACGGATGGTCCGGGGGACCTCCTCGCACCCGGTGCACCCCAGGGCGTCGACGGTGCGGGGTCGTTCCAACAGACGCTGCTAGAGACCTTGGGCGAACCGGCCTCCACGCTCCAAAACGAGAACCAGACAGGAACCCAGGTTCCGTCAAACGCGCCGATAGACCCGCCCGTCACCGTTGCGGGCGAGGGTGGAACTCCGGGCGCGCCAGACGCAGTAGGGCCCGACGACGACCCGGTGGCGCTCACCGGCGCCCCCAGCGGTGGCCGGAAACAACCTTCGAGCACAGCGAACAAGACCAGCACGGCAAACAACGCGGGCACGGCAGGCTCGACGGGCGCGACCAGCGGACCGGCGCCCAATCGGGGTGGGGGTACGACGCGGAGCCCCAATGACCAAGCCGCCGGGCTGCCGACGATCTGTGGGGTTGGCGTGACGCTTGGGCCCCTTGGCTCCCAGGTCGTGGCCGCCGACACCTTTGCCTCGAGCACCCGGCGGGCCGCTGGTGGAGTTACCGATCGGTCGTCGGTGCCGCCCGGCAGCTCCCTGGGCGGCGTGGCGACCGACAACGGTGCGTACACAACGGACAACAGTGCGCCCACGAGGTCCGTCGATCGAGGAGGACCCGACTCGTCGCTCGGGTCGGCCTCGGTTGCTTCGAAGGTCACCCAGGGAGCGACCTCGTCGTTCGTCACTACCGCGGCGACCGGACGTGCCGATGGTCGGGCGCAGGATCGTCCAAGCGCGGATTCCGGCGGCGCCCGTGCTGCCCCGGCGACCACTCCGGCACCCGACGGGCAGCTGGCTGCCGTGCCCACCGGTGGCGAGTCGCCCATCTCCGTGGCCGGATCGTCCCTCCACGCCGGCGTCTCGGAGGGCAACTCGACTTTCGAGACATCCATGCCCGGCGTGGCCTCGCAACTGGTGAGCGTGATCTCGCCGTTGCGTGTCAGCAGCGACGGCACTCGGTCACTCACCGTCGCTCTCCACCCGGGCGACCTCGGGGATGTCCGAGTCACGGTCACGACGACGGATCAGGGCGTCGTGGTCCGGATGTCCGCGGCATCCGACGCGGGTCATGACGCGCTGCGTCAGAACCTCCCACAGCTCCAACAGCAGCTGACGAGTCATGGTCAGCGAGCGACGGTCGTGCTCGCTGACGCGGGGAGTGGCGATGCGCACCGGCAATCAGGACAACTTGAATCCCCCGACTCGTCGAAGTTCTCTGACGGATCGCTCGATGCGGACGTGTCCGGACCCGACATCGCTCCCCAAGGCTCTGGACAGCCCGGGCGTGGCGACCCGGCAGGCACCCGACTATTGGATCTCCGACTGTGATCATCGACGAGAAGGGAGGCATGCCATGACTATCGGCGTCACTGGTGTCGAATCCTCGGACGCCAGCAGTTCGAGCGCGGCGGCGACCTCGACCAGCTCGGCTAGCCAACTGAGTAATCCTCAACTCTTTCTGCAGCTGCTCATCGCAGAGCTGCAGAACCAGGACCCGACCGATCCGACCGATCCGAGCCAGATCATGCAACAGACGTCGGAGCTCTCCCAGATGGAAGCCGTCAACTCCATGAGCTCGGCCATCACGCAGGAAGAGTCGGCGGCCCAGGCGAACGAGGCGACCGGCCTGATCGGGAAGTCGGTCACGGCCACTGTCTCGGGAGCGTCCATGACAGGCGCGGTTACCGGTGTCTCGTTCGACTCGAGTGGTAATCCGACCCTCGACGTCGGGGGGACCTCGGTGCCGCTGACGTCGATCACCAATGTGAGCTGAGCACCTGAACCGGCGGGCGATTTGGGTCCGGGATACCCGACGACACCTGCGGCTACTACCTCGAACGACAAGGAAACAGGAGAACCACATGACTGAACGATCGCTCCTCGCGGCGGTTTCGGGCATCGAAGCCAACCAGTCGCTTCTGGACGACATCGGCAACAACATCGCCAACTCCGATACCGTCGGCTACAAGAGCCAGGACCTCGAGTTCCAGGACTTGCTGGCCGAACAGATCGCTGGTGCGGCGGCGCCACCGGCAAACGGTGGTAGTGCGGGCGTCAATCCCATCGCAATCGGCTCGGGTGTCACCGTGGGCTCGGTGGCCACGAACCTCTCGGAAGGCTCGCTCGAGGAGACTGGCGTCAACACCGACGTGGCGATCCAGGACAACGGCTATCTGGTGGTCGACTCGGGGGGTGTTCAGTACTACACGCGAGACGGGAGTCTCACCGTGGACGCGAACGGCGACCTATCCACCCAGAACGGCGGACTTGTCTTGGGCTGGCAAGCCAGTGGGACCGGCGCGCTCGACACGAATGCCCCCGTCACTGGCATCCAGATACCAACTGGTGAGACGATCCCCGCGTCGGCCACCACCCAGCTCACCTTGGGCGGGAACCTGCCGGCGTGGAATGGCGTGGGCACCGTGCCGTCGGTGGTCACGACGACGCTCGACGCCTATGACGCGCTGGGCGATGTCGTTCCCGTGACGCTGACCTTCACCGGAGTCGCAGGAACCGCCAACACCTGGACCATGCAGGGCACCGTTCCGGACCCCGCAGGTGGCACCGACGACCTATGGACGACGGCACCGACGATCACGTTCGACCCCGCGACCGGACAGGTGGCCTCGGTCAGCGGATCGACCACCAACGCGGACGGATCGCTCTCCGTGCCAGTGGGCACGATGCCGGCGGGCTACACCTTCTCCACGGGTGACACGTGGGCCTTCGAGTTCCCCGCGACTACATCGGGTGCCGCGCTGACGCAGTTCGCGGGCCAGCAGACCGCCGCCCTCCAAAGTCAGAACGGCTACACGTCTGGCTCGTTGCAGAGCTTCAGCATCGGTCAGAACGGGGTGATCACCGGAACGTTCTCGAACGGGAACACCCAGGCGCTGGCCCAGATCGCCCTGGCCACCTTCGCCAACCCGGGGGGACTGGCCCTACAGGGCAATGGGCTCTTCGGGATCACCGGAAACTCAGGGCAGGCCCGTGTGGGAGCACCGGGTCAAGGAGGCAGTGGCACGCTGTTGGGCGGAGAGCTCGAGCAGTCCAACGTCGACCTTGGGAGCCAGCTGACGGATCTGATCACCGCGCAAGAGGCCTACGAGGCCAACACCAAGGTGATCAGCACGACACAGCAAGCGATCGCGTCGTTGGAGGCGATCCAGTGATCCGAACTTCCGCGCATGAGGTCGCGTGGTGAGCTCCAACCTGGTCCACGCGGTCGGGGACAGTCGGGTGGGTCGCTACGACTTCGGGCGAGCCGAAGTCATCGACCGCGCCCGGATCCGCCGGCTTCAGCCCGTTTTCGACTCGATGGTCCACCGCGTCGGCGGCTCACTCACCGCGAGCCTGCGTCAGGCGGTGCAGCTGGAGGTGGTTGGCCTCGAGCAGATGGCATGGGAGGTCTACGCCGGAACGCTCCCGGACCCAACGTTCCTCGCCAGTGCGCTGTTCCTGCCTCTCGAGGGTCGGTTCGTGCTGCACCTACCGGTCAAGCTCGTGCTGCACCTGCTCGACGTCTACCTCGGAGGGGACGGCACCGAGGTGCCGGAGCGTCCGACCCTCACCGAGATCGAGACCCACCTGATCGGCACAGTCGCCGACGAGCTGTTCCAGGCGATCCCGGCGGCGTTCCACGCCTTTGTCGAACTGGGGCTCGGGATCGTCCAGAAGTTCAGCAGCGCGATCTACGTGCAGACGAGCCGGCCGGAAGAGACGTGCCTCATCGTGGAGCTGGCTATTTCGGTGGCCGAGAACACACCGCAGACGTTCCATCTCAGTATTCCGATGTCCGCCCTCCTGCCGATCGTCGAGGCGTTCGAGCGTTTGCAGAGGATCGGGGGATCCGACGAACCGGCCGTCTCGGACGCCGGGCGCAACCGCCTGCGAGACGTGCCGGTAGAAGTGCAGGTCGCCTACCCACCGGTCTCGCTGACCACGAATGAGCTGCTCGGTCTCAGGGTCGGTGACGTGGTCCCTTTGGGTCACGACAGCGGGACAGAGACCCAATTCGACGTCCTGGCCGAAGGGATCCCCTTTGCCCGGGGTGTGTTGGTGGAGAAAGGCAGGCGCCTGGCGTGCACGGTGACGGGCCACAAGCTGAACGACCGTTGACAGGAGACGAACAGTGACCCAACTTGACGCATCGAGCACCCAACCGGATCCCGTGCCACTCTCCGGAACGGGTCGCTCTGGCGCCGGAATACCTATCGAGGCGCTTCAAGACGTCGAGCTCAAGGTCGAGGTCGTGTTGGGGCGGGCGCGCCTGGCGCTGCGAGAGCTGCTCGAGGTCCACCCAGGCTCCACGATCGAGCTCGACCGTTCGCGCAACAGCCCGGTCGACGTGTTGGTGAACGGAACGCTGTTCGCCCGAGGCGAGATTGTCGTGATCGACGATTCCGAACTGGGCGTGCAGATCGAGGAGGTCGTCGCGGGAGATGGGGCGGCACAATGACCCGAGCGAACGCCGCGGCTCGAGGGGTGACCGTGCTCGTGTCGGCGGTGCACCGGGCCGCCACTCATCACACCACCGGGCCGTCCACCTCCGCCGACGTCTCGGTCGGGCATGTCGCGTTCCAGATGATCGTGGCGCTCGTCGTAGTGGTTGGCGGGGTTTGGGGGGTCGGGAAGGTCATGGGTCGCTCGTCGCGCCGATCGGGCTCGCCGGCCGCCAAGCGCGGCGCCGCACCGCTTGCCGTCCTCAGTCGCCAGTCGCTCGGCAAGGGGCTGTCGTTGGCCGCGGTGCGATGGGGTGATCGAGAGGTGCTGGTGGGCATCGCCGGGTCGACGATCACCTTCCTCGACGATCCGCGCAGCGACGCCGAGGGTGGGGCCCTCCCGGGCGAGGCCGACCTCGGCGGCGAGCGGCCGGTGACCGCTGCCGCTCCGCTCGAGGACCTCGCCCGCGCGGTCCGTTCGGCGGCGCCAAGGCCCGCGTCAGGGTCCCTGGCGGTGCGGCCGTCGTTCCTCGAAGCGCTACGGACAGCGACTGCTCGCCGGTGAACCAGCAACGCTCGAGCTGGTCAGGTGCCGCGGTGATCGAGCCCGCCCGGGCCCGGTGACCTCCTCCTCGGCGTACTCGGCGTACTCGGCGTACTCGGCGTACTCCTTGCCGTCCTTGTTGCCGCGCTCCTGCGCCGAGGAACAATGACGGATTTGTTGCTGGCCTCCAGTCAGGTCACGCTCAATTTCGGCAACAGCTTGAAGAAGCCAACGTCGAGCATCCTGATCATCCTGGCGGTCACGGTGCTGGCCGTCGCCCCGTCGATCCTCATTCTGCTTACCGGGTTCACCCGGATCATCATCGTGCTCGGGCTTACGCGCCAAGCTCTCGGGCTACAGACGACGCCACCCAACCAGGTGCTGGTGGGCATCGCGTTGTTCATCTCGCTGTTCATCATGGCGCCGACGCTTGGGGCCATGAACCACGACGCGCTCCAGCCGTACCTGCACGGGAAGATTTCGGCCACCCAGGCCTACGACCGCGCGGAGGTCCCGCTCAAGCGGTGGATGCTCAAGCAGACCGGCCAGGAGGAGCTGGCGCTCACGACCAAGACGGCCCATGAGTCGCCGTCCTCACCAATGAAGGCGTCCCTCGCCGCGATCATCCCCGCGTTCCTCCTGACGCAGCTGAAGAGCGCCTTCATCATCGGGTTCGTCATCTTCGTCCCGTTCCTCATCATCGATCTGGTGGTCGCGGCGACCATCATGTCGCTCGGGATCGTCATGCTCCCGCCGACGTTGGTGTCGCTGCCGTTCAAGTTGCTGCTGTTCGTCTTGGTCGACGGATGGGTCCTCGTGACCCAGTCGCTCGTGACGAGTTTCCGGTGAGCGAGCAGCTGGCGCTGCACCTGGCCTCGGAGGCCATGCTGACGGCGGCCAAGATCGCCGCGCCGATCTTGCTCTCAGCGATGTTGGTTGGTCTCGTCATCTCGCTGTTCCAGTCGGTGACGATGATCCAAGAGGTAACCCTCACCTTCGTGCCCAAGCTCTTGGTGGTTGGGTTGGTGATCGGCGTGAGTGGACACTGGATGCTCGGGCAGTTCGTGGGGTTCGTGCAGCAGCTCTTCGCCAGTCTGCCCCAGCTCCTCGGGTCGGGGTGATGCGTGGAGATCGCTGTCAACGCCAGTTGGCTCATCGCGTCCATCCTGGCCTTCGCCCGCGCGCTTGCTTGGTTGATGGTCGTGCCCCCTTTCAACAGCCGAAACGTCATCCCCACGGTTGCCACCCTGGCGATCGCCGTGGGGTTGGCGCTGTTGGTCGGCCCCACCATTCCCCACGCCAGCCTGCCCACGGATACGGCCGGACTTGTCGGCTCGGTGGTGGTCCAGATCGTCACCGGCGTGTCCCTGGGCTTCGTGGTGAACCTGCTCCTCGGCGCGGTGACCGCAGCGGGGAGCATGCTCGACCTGGCCGGCGGGCTGACCCTGCCGCCGTCGATCGACCCGTTGGGGTTGGACCAGACGCCGCTCCTCGGACAGTTCTACGAACAGCTGGCCATCGTTCTGTTGTTCCTCTCCGGCGGCTACCTCTTGATGGTGCAGGGCTTCATCAATTCGTTCCAGGCCCCGGCCTTCACGCTGGGGTCAGCGGGACGAATGGCGACGATCGTCGTGGCCGACCTCGCGACGTTCTTCACCTCGGCGCTCGAGATCGCCGCTCCGGTCCTGGCGGTCCTGTTCGTGGCGCAGATCGTTCTGGCCCTGCTGGCGAAGTCGGCGCCCCAGGTCAACGTCTGGATCTTGGGCTTCCCGCTGCAGGTGTTCCTGGCGATGGCGTTGACGGCCATTGGCATATCGGTGCTGCCCGACTACGTGGGTCAGCTGCTCTCGCGAGCCCTCAACGACAGCGCCGGTCTGTTCGGGAGATGATCCGATGGCCATAGGGGACAAGCATTCGAAGACCGAAAAGCCAACCCCCAAGCGCCGACGCGAGGCACGTCGACGAGGGCAGGTGGCGCGCTCAGCGGACATCGGGGGCTGGTCCGCGCTGCTGCTCGGGTCCTTGCTGGCGAGCTGGTACTTCGGCATGGCCGAGCGCAGGGTGGTTGGTTTGATGGCTGCGGCGTCGAACGTGATGGCCGCGCCGACCGCGTCGTCGGCGACGGGGCTGCTCGGCTCGGGGCTGCTCGACGTCCTCTACATCGTCGTGCCGCTCGGCGCCGCCATGATGGTGCTCGGCATCGTCACCAACGTGGCGCAGGTCGGCCCTGGTCTTTCCTTCGAGTCGGCGCGGCCGCAACTCTCACGCGTGAGCCCGGCCAAGGGCCTCAAGCGCCTCTTCTCGCCCAACACACTGTGGGAACTGGCCAAACAAGTGCTCAAGCTGGCGCTCCTCTCGCTGGTCGCGTACCGGACCCTCGACATGGCGTTGCACACCCTGGGCGGCACCGCTCCCGTGGGCCTCGGCCCGATCGTCGGCTATCTCGCCTCGTCGGTGTTGGGACTCATCCGTGTGGTCGCTCTGTTCGGACTGGCCCTCGGGCTTGCCGATTACGCCATCCAGCGCCATCGCCTCACGTCGGGACTGAAGATGACCAAGCAGGAGGTCAAGGACGAGCATCGTCAGCAGGAGGGTGATCCGACGACCAAAGGGGAGCTGCGACGGCGGTCCTATGCCATCGCCCGCTCACGGATGATGGCGTCGGTCAAGACCGCTGACGTCGTGGTGGCCAACCCGACGCACTATTCGGTGGCGCTCCACTACCGCGCCGAGAGCGGCGCCGCCCCTCGGGTGGTCGCCAAAGGGAGCGGGCCGTTGGCGCTGCGCATCCGCGACGAAGCATCCCGTCACGACATCCCCGTCGTCGAGGACCCACCCTTGGCCCGGTATCTCTACGCGGTGTGCGGGGTCGACGAGCAGATCCCTCCTGAGCTCTATCTCGTCGTTGCGCGGCTACTTGCCTTCGTCTTCGCGCTACCGTCGAACCTGCGCACAACCGTGCACCATCCCGCACCCTCCGTGCTGCCTCAGGATTCACCGGCGATCGAGGCCATGCGTGAGGGCCATCGGTCCCGAGCTCCGCGATCGCACACGGCCAAACACCCGAATGGTCGTGACCGGGGTGTTGGCGGGAGCCGAGGAGGCTGCAGTGCGTGACCTGGCGACCTTGCTCCTCGACGTCGGGTACCCACAGCTCTACCAGCAGATCGTCGGCCCCGAGCTCTTCGCCGCCGACCGCGGGGTAGCGCTACAGGTAGTGGGACGCCTCGACGAGCCCGAGCGCAGCCTGTTGCGGCTCGTGGCCCTGGGAGCCCCGGTGAGCCGCGCCGACCTGACCGTGGCATCGCTCGCCCACGTGACCGACGTCCTCGCCAGGCTCTGCGCCGTCGGTCTGATGGTCGAGGACCGTGACGCGGTGCGGACCGATGGATGGGTCGTGGTTCCCGCGCTGCGGGGTCTGCTGATGACCGGAACGCCGCCCACTTACGAGCCCGCCGCAGCGGTGGGCTCGTCGGGCTACGTAGGGTTCGACTCCTTGCGCTTGGCCGCCGCTCTCCCCCGACGCGAGGTCGGCGGGTGCTGGACCTGGGCGCGGGTTGCGGGATTCAGGGCTTGCTGGCCGCCTCAGGCGCGTCCGAAGCGGTGCTCACTGACATCGACGACCGGTCGCTTCGACTGTCCGCCCTCAACGTGGTGCTCAACGCCGTCGATCACCCGGTCCGGCTGCTGGCCGGCGATCTCTACGAGCCGGTAGCCGGTGAGCAGTTCGATCTCGTGGTGACCCTTCCTCCCTACGTGCCGACCGTACCCGGCTCGGGCACCTCGGAGACGGTCGCTGGAGGGCCCGACGGTCTTGGCCTGATCCGACGGGTGGTTGGCGGCGCGCATGAAGTGCTGGCCCCCGACGGGGAGCTGGTCGCGGTCTGCCAGCTGCTGTGTGGCGACGCTGGGCCGTTGCTCGTCGGAGAACTCGAGACGCTGGCGGCGGGACTCGACACCCGGCTTGTCGTGAGCGAGTGGCATCCGTTGCAGCCGTACGTCTTGGAGCTGGCCACACGGCTCACCACCCATCGTGCAAGTGGGGATCACGAGGACCATGTGGCGCTCATCGCTCGCTACACGCATTCATTGCGCGCGCTGGGCGCGACTGGGGTGTGCACGGCGGTCCTTCGCCTGCGTCGGCCCCGGCGTGGCGGCGGCCGGCACCGAACGCGGTTGGTCGGGCGCGCCCCGGGGGTCCGCAGCTCCGACGTGCCGGTACCCGCCGCCGGGCTGGCGTTCGATCCGCCCGAGGGGTTGCTGGCAGCCTCCGTCGCGCCCGGGGTGGGCGGCGGCCTGGTCGACGAGCCGACGGCAGCGCTCCTGCGGGCGGCCGACGGCGAGCGCAACGTCCGCGAGGTCGCGTCCCGCGCGTGGGGGTCGTTCCCTGAGGCGGTTGCCGCGGACCTGACGGACCAGGCGGTCCATCGACTGATGCACGCCGCGACGCAGGGCTTGGTCGACTTGCGGCCCGAACGCGATGCGTAGGCGTCTGCCTGGGCATCGTCGAATCGGTGATCTCGAGCGTCACCGAGCGCTCGAGCTGCTGAGCAGGGCGGCGTCCGAGGGCCGTTTCTCAGGTTCGGGGGGCTACGAGGACGCGGTGCACAACGTCGAGTCGGCGAGAACTGCCGCCGACCTCGACCAAATTCTCGCGGCCACCCGCCTCCTCGTGCCCACCAGGGTGCGGGACCGAGTGCTCGGCGCGATCGCCAACGCGCACGCGGTAGGTCAGCTCGACTTCGCCGAGTTCTTGGCCAGGAGCGACCGTGCGCACGCCCCGCTGTCCTATTCGGACGCAGCCGGGCTCGTGGGGGACCTCGGTGTCGTGATCAGGATGCCTCGGGCGACCCGCCAAATCCGGCGGCGACATCGTCGAACCCTTCGACTGGCGCTGATCGGTGGAGGAGTGGGCGCGGGACTGGTGGCGCTGCCCGTCGCCGTGACGTTTCCCGGGGAGATCGTGTCGTGGCTGCCCGTAGTGGCGTGCACGGGGACGTTCACCGCCGCCGGCACCGCGGCTGTGGCCGTGGTCGCGCCGTTGCGCTGGCGGACGATGGCAGGGCCGGCGGCCGTCGATCACAGCCCCCCGAGCGGACCGGACGGTGGCCGAGACGAGTTGCCGCCGCAAGACTGACGACGTCGGCCAGCCTTGCGGCGGCCCGAGGTCAACCTCAGCCTGGTGCCATCCCACGGGCGTAGATGTAATCCCGGAGTCGCTTGACCGCCTGCCCCCGGATTTGACAGACCCGGCTTTCGGTCACTCCGAGGACTTTGCCGATCTCCGCCAGGGTCATGCCCTTCTCGAAGCTGAGGGCGACCACGGTCCGCTCCCGTTCGTCGAGCTTGGCCAGTGCGGCGGCGAGCGTTCGGGTTACCTCTTCGGCGACGACGGCGGCGAGCGGCTCGCCGTCGCTATCGACCACGGCGTCCATCGGATCGAGCTCCTCGACGCCCGATTGGCCGTCGAGGGAGTCCACGTAGGCGTTGGAGACCTGGACCTTGTGCGCTCGCAGGGTCGCCACGTCGACGCCCAGTCCCCCCGCCTCCTCCTGCTCGGTCGGGGTCCGACCGTGCTCGGCTAGGAGGTGCGAGGCGTTGTCATGGATCGCCCGCTCCTTGCGGCGCACGCTGCGTGGCGCCCAGTCGGCATTGCGGATGCCGTCGTAGATCGCCCCTCGGATGCGATGCGCCGCGAAGGTGGTGAACTGCACCCCACGATCCGGATCGAAGCGCTCGATGGCGTCGAGGAGACCCTCGGCGCCGTATCCCTGGAGATCGTCGAGCTCGGCCCGCTTCGAGAGTCCCCGCGGGCGGAGCGGCTCACATGGCGGACCAGCGGATAATAGAGGTCGGCCAGCTGCGCGATGGCGGTTCGGTCCCCGTGTTGGCGCAGTCGTGTCCACAGGCGCTCGATCTCCAGGGCGCGCTCGTCGACCTCGGCGTGCGGCGTCGAGGCGTGCGTCAGCATGGCGCGGAGTCGGCGTTGCCCATGGGTCCCACTGCGTTATCGGCAGCATCGTCGCGACCCTTTACCGGCCATTCGCCCCCGTGGCGAGAGGAGAGCCCGAGGACTCAGGTGGTCTCGGAGGTCGAGGCGGTCCCCAGTGCGGGTGCCTCTCCGGTTCCCACCTGCGCTTTCAGCGCGGCCAGCTCCCTGTCGACATCGCTGGCACTGCTCACCTCGTCCAGCTCCTTCTGGATGTCGTCGGTACCGCCGCCGACATCTTCGAGGACCCCAGATTCGAGCAGCTCGTCGAGCGCGCCGGCGTGGGCCTGCATGGTGGCGATCTTGTCCTGGGCTCGTTGGAGGGCCGCCCCGGAGTCGCCGATCGACTTGGAGATGCCGGCGACGCTCTCGTTTACCGACGACACGGCGCTGGCCGCCGTGTACTGCGCCTTGAGCGTCTCCTTCTGCGTGCGGAACGAGTTGACCCGCTGCTGGAGCGCGTCGAGGGTGTGGGTGAGCTTCTCTTCCTGCTCGGTCAGCTGCTCGTGCTGGGGCTCGAGCGCGTCAACCTGACTCTGAGCCACCGACTTGCGAGACAGCGCCTCTTTGGCCAGATCCTCGCGGCCCGCGGCCAGCGCGGCCTTCGCCTGGTCCTGCAGGTGATCGATCGAACTCTGGAGCTGGGTCTCTTGGAGCTCGATGCGCTTGCGAGATGCGGCGATCTCGACGAGAGCTCGGCGCACCTGGGTGAGCTGCTCGAGCATCTTCTCGTAGGACAGATCGAGCATCTCGTCGGGCTTCTCGGCCGTGTCCAGGGCACGGTTCGCCTTCGCCTCGATGATGTCGTGCGCTCGTTGGAACAGTCCCATACGTGGGTCCCTTCGTGTCGACGCCTGCCTGGGGTCCCTCGGCTCGAGCCGGAGCTTACGCGGCGGCTAGGGCGACGCGAGTGGCGGGAGCTCGGCCGTCGATGAGGCCTGTCCGAGGATCACATTGCATGGCGCGGATCCAGCTCGCCCTCGATACCCCTTGCCATGCTGTCCTGGCTGAAGGTGGCCACCAGCTGACCGTCCTCGGTGAAGACCAGTCCCCGTCCATGGATACGTCCTCGCCCTGCGTAGGTGGCTTCCTGGGCCACCAGCAACCATTGGCTGACATCGATCCGCTCGTGGAAGTTGAGCGTATGGGCGATGACGCCCGTGGAGATGGTCCGGTGGGCCTGAGAGATGTCCACCACGTCGCGGTGGGGACGCATGGCGAGGCCGATCAAGAAGCCGTTGGTGGCCCACGACAAGATGGCGTCGTTGGCGGCGACCGAGTCGACCTTGTCGCTATAGCGGTGCCAGAACAACTGGGTAGGCACCCCACCGGGCGCGTCGGGTGGATCGGCGATCGTCCGGAGCTCGGTTCCGGGGAAGCCGAGCCCGGCACCCGCCGCGGTCTCGTCCGGACGGGGCACCTTCGGCATCTGCGCACCGTGGCGCATCAGATCGGGCTCGTCGGCGTGCATCAGCACGAGCGCTCGAGAGAGCAGACGATCGCCCTGGAGCGCGGTGACAGAATCGCTGGCCCACGTTCGACCTGACTGGAGCGAATCGACCTGCAGCTCGATCGGTTGGGCGTAGGTCCCCGCCCGAGCGAAGATCGCGTGGATCGACTTGGGATCCTTGGCGCCGCCACCGGCTCGGTCCGAGGCCATGATCATCTGGGCCAGGAGCTGACCGCCGAAGACGACATCGCGGCCTTCAGGCGACTGGTCGGGATGATGCACCTGGTAGCGACCGCCCTCTAGTTCGTCGAGCTCCAACAGGTCCGGCACGTCACTCATCGGTTCCCCCGATCTCATGGAAGTCGGCTCGAAGTTAGCCCAAGACCGGGGATCCAAGCGTGGGAGCCAGGTGGACTGACAGCAATCGGCTAACAGCGGCCAATCGGCCAGTGCGGGCGTGGCCAATCGGCCAGTGCGGGCGTGTCCAATCGATCAGTGTGGTCGCGGCCGTTTGCCGCAGTGGTGCTTTGCCGTCGACATGGGTTTATGATCCCCGCTATGGCAAAAACGGTCTTCGTAAAGCTCACCGATGATTTGGACGGCACTGATGCGGACGAGACGGTCTCGTTCGCGCTCGACGGGAAGACGTACCAGATCGATCTCAGCAAAGGAAATGCCGACAAGCTGCGAAAGGTACTCGATCCCTATATCGAGAAAGCGACCAGGTCGGGCAGGTCAGCTGCCCGGAGCACGACCCGACCCGAGTCTTCTGGTCGGGTGACGGCCTTCAGCCAGCTCAACGATGACGAGAAAGCCCGTTTCAGGGTCTGGGCAAAGGCTCCCAATGCCCGGAGGATTGCCGACAGCAAAGTCGAAGAATGGCGATCGGCTGGGAAGCCCTAGCGGAGCCAAAGCGAACGCTTGACCGCTGCGGTCGGCTTAGCCGGTCCGCCCTTTCTCTCGCGAGTCCTAGCCTTGATCGGAGGGGGACGGGCGGGTAGGGCTCTGAGCGTGCTGGTCGCTCGGGCGTCCTAGCGCTCGGTGGCCGGATCGGTGGCCGGGCTGACGCCCAGGTCGGCGCCAAGACCAGCGCGGACGTCGGCGCGAAGGGCGGCACTCAGACCGGCTCCGAAGTCTGAAGGACGGACGCGCACGGTCGTGCTCGCCACCTGTGCCCCTTCGATCACCTCGAGGATCTCGTCGCCGATGAGCTCGTTGCGTTGCAGCAGTGCGTCGCGCAGCGCCTCCAGGGTGGCCCGGTTGGCCTCGACCATGGTGCGAACCTTCGCCTTGGCCGATCGGAGGACGGCCTCGACCTCGTCGCGTCCGGCGTCGGTCGAGAGCACCTTGGTGGCCAGGTTCCCCGCGCCAGGCACCTCGAGGGATACCGCCGAGATCAACGTCGATCCCATGCCGAGCGCGCCCACCATCTGGCACGCCGAGTCGGTGGCCGCCTTGAGGTCGCCGGCCACGCCCGACGAGCTCTGGCCGAAAAACACCTCCTCGGCCACCATCCCGCCCATAGCGATCTGGATAAGGGCGTTCAACTCGCTGCGGGTCTTCGTGAAGCGCTCCTCGACCTCGGAGTGGGCGAGCAGGCCCAGCGCTCCTTTGCGTCGGACGATCGACAGTACGTCGAGCTTGCGCCCCTTGCCCACCAGCCAGGCCACGGTGGCGTGGCCCGCCTCGTGGGTGGCGATCATGTTGCGCTCCTCGTCGGTATAGATCGTTTCGGCGGCGAGGCCGATCTCGTCGGTCATCTTGGCCTTGGTGAGATCGGACCAGTCGAGTCGGTCGGCCCCCCGCCGGAGGGCCCAGATGAGAGCCTCGTCAAAGAGGTGTTCGATCATCACCGGGGAGTACCCGGCCGTGATGGAGGCCAAGGACTCCCGTCGGTCGGGATCGTCGAGCTCCTCGTCGTGCGCCTTCTTCGTGAGGTAGTAGTCGATGATGTCGCGGCGTCCTGCGCGAGTGGGAAGGTCGAAGTAGATCGACCGGTCGAAGCGGCCCGGTCGTAGCAACGCCGGATCGAGGTCCGCGGCCCGGTTGGTCGCCCCGATGACCAAGATGTTGGCGTCGCGCGCGGCCGGCTTGTGGAGCTGGCGATGTGTCGGAAGGAACAGGTTGCAGAGATCGATCACGACGCCTGCAAGGCGGGTCGAGAGCGGTGGCGCCTCGAAGGACTGCAGCTGGATGAGCAACTCGTTGACGACTCCCGCGATGCCTTCACGGTGGCCGCCCCCCATCCCGCCGCGTGAGGCCCCGATAGCGTCGATCTCCTCGATGAAGCCGATCGCCCCGCCCTCTCGGCGAGCGTGGGCCCTGAGGGCGCGGAAGTACGAGCGAATCTTGCGGTTGGTCTGTCCGTAAAACATGGACTGGAACGCGGACGACGACACGAAGAGGAACGGGACTCCGGCCTCGGCGGCCATGGCACGAGCGAGAAAGGTCTTGCCGGTTCCTGGGGGTCCTTCGAAAAGGATCGCACGGCGCGGTGAGCCCCCCATCTTCTCGCCGAACGTCTTGTGGGCGAGGAACAGGTTGAGTGTTTTGACCACCTCTTCGACCACCACGTCGGCCCCGCGAACGTCCGAAAAGCGCGTCGGAATCTCCCCCGGTCGGTACAGGACGTGCGGTGACCGTCCTGCGCCGAGCAGCGGGATCACCATGACCGCCACCAATACGACGATCAAGGCGGTCGCGGGCAGGTAAGGACGGATGCCCGTCGAGAGGTGGGGGAGGGCGAACGGCCCTCGGTGCCAGACAAGATCCCTCACCAACAGCCACGCGGCGATAGGCGCCAGCACGATAGACAGCCGCCGGAGCCGTCTGCGGCGAACCCGCTCACGGGTCGCGCCGACGTCGGCGGTTCGAACGCCGATGAGATCTCGTTGATTGAGCACGCCCGCCGGGTTGTCCTCGTCGGGGCGGCGCTCGCCCACAGCTCCGCCGACCACGGCTCCGGCTGCGGCCCGATGTCTGGTGCCCATGAACGCGAATGACATGTGAGTCCTAAGTCTGGTGAGAGCGGCGGTCGGGCGTAGTCTCCCGGGGAGCCACGAGTGGTCGACGGAACGCGCAGTGTTGGAGCTGGATCACATCGAAGATCCCGGTTGGCGGATGAGGTGGGTGTTGTCGACGTTCGGTGTTGCCCAGTTTGCGCGCGCCGGCGTACCGTTCTCGTCCCTCGACCGTCCCTCAGTCGGATCGTGGCGAGCGACTCAGCGCGAGAACAGCGCGGTGAGCGTCGCCCGCGCGAGGGTGTGGAAGGTCAGGTTGAACCCGACGAGGGCGGGCGACGCCTCGGCATCAATGCCGAGTGTCGGGATGTCGAGCGCATGCACGGCGAAGATGTAGCGGTGCGGGGCCGAACCGGGTGGGGGTGCCGCACCGCCATAGGCCCGCTGGCCGTAGTCGTTGCGAACGTGGAACGCAGCGGGGGGCAGGGCTGCGCCGTCGGCGCTCCCCGCGCCCGTGGGCAACTCGGTGACCGAAGGAGGAAGGTCGACCAGTACCCAATGCCAGAACCCGCTTCCTGTCGGCGCGTCGGGATCGAAGCAGGTGACGGCAAACCCCTGCGTCTCGGGTGGATAGCCGTGCCACGTGAGATGGGGTGATTGGTTCGACCCCCCGACGCCCATATCGTCGAGAGCTTGCGCTAGGGGCAGCCGGTCCCCTTCGGCAACGTCATGGCTCGAAAGGGTGAACGGCATGACCGGGGGCAGGATGTCGTACGGATTCGGCGCAACGGGACCGCTCACGGGCTTCCTCCATCTCCAATGGTGCACCGTCGGTCCTCACTGCGCGGCGGTCCACCGGAATGCTCAGATGTGTATCTTGACCGCGCGATACCCGTACCGCGTCCGGCCCATGTCCGGGCTACCGGGGCGGTAACCGAACGCCGCCGTCGGCTCTGACGACCGTCGCGTTCATGTAGTCGTTGGTGAGGAGCTCGTAGATGGTGCTGGCGAGCTCGTGAGCTCGGCCGAGGCGCCGCGGGAACAGGACGTCGTGCTCGAGGCGCACCTTGAGTTCCTCGGCCTCGGGTCCCTGGCCGTAGATCGGTGTGTCGAACAGACCGGGCGCCACGCAATTGAGACGAATTCCGACTACGGCGAGATCGCGTGCGACCGGTAGGGTCATTCCGACCACTGCACCCTTGGAGGAGGCGTAGGCCGCCTGCCCGATCTGACCTTCGAACGCCGCCACCGAGGCGACGGTCACGATCGCCCCTCGCTGCCCGTCCTCGTCCACCGGGTCGTTGGTCGACATGGCCGTGGCGGCCAGTCGGACGCAATTGAAGCTGCCGATCAGATTGACTCGTACGATGCGCTCGTAGAGGTCGAGTGGATGGGCGGAGGCGAAGTCGCCGTCCCGACCGATCGTTCGTCGCGGGATGCTGATGCCGGCGGCGGTCACGAGCGCCCGGATTGGACCATGGGAGCGGGCGAGCTCGACGGCGGCGATCACGTCGGCCTCGCTTGCCACGTCGGCGTGGGCAAAGCTGCCTCCGATCCGGGCGGCTACCTGCTTGCCCCCGGCATCGTCGACGTCGACCACCACCACGTGGGCACCGGCGGCGGCCAGGCGGTCGGCCACGGCCTCGCCCAGGCCCGATGCCGCTCCAGTCACGATTGCTGCGGTCCCTTGCAGTTCCATTCGCTGAACGCTAACGAGCCCGCCGCGGCATCGCCACATCGGGCGCCGGTACTCGGAGCATCAACGTGTCGGGGACGCCTCCTTCAATCCACGCCGAACCAGTACCCGCGAGGTGCTGGCGGTACTCCGCGCTGGCGTTGATGTCGCTGGTCGGATCGCTTCCCTGCGCGGCGAGCTCCGCTGCCTCGTCGGGCGGAGTGCCGGCGGCGAGGGCCTGCTCCACCGCCCGCGCACGCCTCGGGGTGGATCCCATGTTCACCAAGGCCACCCGGTCCTCGTCCCCGCGGAAGACCGCGCAGCCGACGATGGCCCAGTCCTGTGCGCGTCGGGTGAACTTCTGAAACGACCATCCCGACGCCCGTCCTGCGGGGATCCGGATCTCGACCAGCAGCTCGTCAGGATCGAGCGCGGTCTCGAGGAAACCCACGAAGAAATCGTCCACCGACACCGCGCGCTCACCGCGAGGGCCTTGCAGCATCAGCGTGCCGCCCAATGCCAGTAGGGCCGCTGGTAAGTCCGAGGCCGGATCGCCGTGAGAGATCGATCCGCCGATCGTGCCTCGATGCCGCACTTGGGGGTCACCGACGAACCCGGCCGCTCGGGCCAGGAGTGGCGTGTGCTCGCGGATCAGCGCGGACTCCAGCAGCTCGGCGTGCCGGGTCATTGCACCGATGACGACGGTGTCGCCATCGGTGCCGATGTGCGCCAGGCGCTCGATGCCCGCGATGTCGACGACAACGGACGGCGCCGCCAGCCGCAGCTTCATGAGGGGGAGGAGCGAGTGCCCCCCCGCCAGGACCTTGGCCTCGTCGCCCTGTTCGGCCAAGACGGCGATCGCCTCTTCGACCGATGCTGCTCTGACGTAGTCGAAGGCGGCGGGGATCACACGGCACCTGGGGTCTTCGCCATGTCGGCTGCGGCGAGTGCGGCGAGAATGATGTTGTGATAACCGGTGCAGCGGCAGAGGTTGCCCTCGAGGCCCTCGCGTATTGATCGCTCGTCGGGCTCGGGGTCCTCGTCGAGGAGAGAGATGACGGCCATCACCATGCCGGCCGTGCAGTAGCCGCACTGAAGCGCGTGATGCTCTCTGAAGGCCTCTTGCACCGGGTGGAGCTCACCGTCACGATCGAGGCCCTCGATGGTGGTGATGTCGTGGCCCTCGGCCTGCAGAGCAAGGACTGTGCAGGATTTCACCGATCGGCCATCGAGCAGGACGGTGCACGCGCCGCATGACGTGGTGTCGCACCCGATCACCGTTCCGGTGAGGCCGAGGTTCTCGCGTAAGTACTGGACGAGTAGGAGGCGGGGTTCGACCGACCCTCGATGAGCGACGCCGTTGACCGTGACCGACAGCTCCACTTGCTACCTCCCCAACTCCGTGCGCTCGACCTGAGCCGTCAGCGGCCAGCCCTGGGACGCCTCGCGGCCCGAGCTGCCGGCCGTTGCCCAGCAGGACACTACCCGTCGCGGTGCGCGTGCCATCGTGGTGCGTGGAGAGACCCGGCCCGTGGTCGGGGGGGCCGCCATCGGTACGCCACGATCGCTGGCGCGGCGAGGACCTGGGAGTGTGACCTACGGGACCGGTAAGCTCGCCGGAACGACATCCGCCTGTCGCTATCGGAACTGTCGACTGACCGTCGACTTGAAGGAGCGCGAGTGACCGATCTCGAGCAGTTCGCCGAGCGGGCCAGGTCCTGGCTGGCAGCAAACGCCGACAAATACGCCCCGAGCGGGACCGCCGATCCGGCCGAGAGCCGAGCGTTTCGCATGGCGCTGTGGGATGCCGGGTTCCTCGGGATCACCCTCGACCCGGCTTACGGCGGCCAAGGGCTGACCAACGCCTACCAGAAGGCCTTCAACGAAGAGATGGCCAGCTACCGGCTGCCGCCGACCTCCGAGGCGGTCACGACCGGCATCTGTGCCCCTACCCTGCTGGACTTTGGGACCGAGGACCAGAAGCGGTGCCACATCGCCCGCATGATCCGGGGCGAAGAGACCTGGACCCAGCTGCTCTCCGAGCCGGGGGCAGGCTCGGACCTCGCAGGGCTCCAGACCAGGGCGCTGCGCGACGGGGACGAGTACGTGATCGACGGGCAGAAGGTGTGGACCTCGGGCGCTCGCAGCAGCGACTTCGCGCTCTGTATGGCTCGCACCAATCCTGACGTTCCCAAGCATCAGGGATTGTCGATGTTCATCGTCGATCTGTCGTCGCCCGGCGTCACCATCCGGCCCCTCAAGCAGATGAACGGCGACTCGCACTTCAACGAAGTCTTCCTCGACGCCGTGCGCGTGCCGGCGAGCTCGATCGTCGGAGCCGAGAACGACGGCTGGCGTGCCCTGCTCGCCATGCTCACCCACGAGCGGCTGGCGCTGGGTGCGGGGACGGGTGCTGGAGGCGGGGGCCAGAGCTGGGCTCGTGCCTCTTCGGGAAGGTTCATCGCGGTGGCCCGAGCGCGGCGGGCTGAGCGACGACCCGGTCGTTCGGCAGGAGATCGTGAAGATCTTCGTCGCCGAACGGGTTCTCGCGTACATGGGCCAGAAGATGCGCGACGAGATCGCGGCGGGGATCGAGGTGGGCGCAAAGGGCTCGGTGGCCAAGCTGGCGACCGCACTCCTTGCACGTCAGGCCTCCAACCTCGGGATGGTGCTGGCCGGGCCGGCCGCTCAAGCCTGGACACCCGATGCCGCCGAAGGCGGTGCCGAGGCCCGAGAATCGCTGAGCTCGCCGATGACCGCCATCGCCGGGGGGACGAGCGAGATCCAGCGGAACACCATCGGGGAGCGGGTGCTGGGGCTGCCCAAGGAGCCCCAGCTCGATCGCGACCTTCCGTTCCGCGAGATCCTGCACAATGCCCGCTGAGCAGTCGTCGCCGGTGACCAGCGTCGCTCCTTCGGGTCTGCCGCCGGTCGAACGAGTCCGGCCCGGGCTGTGGAGCGTTCCGGTGCCCCTGCCCAACAACTCCCTGCGCTACGTCTTCGTCTACGTGTTCGAGACCGACGACGGGCCCTATCTGGTCGACACGGGCTGGAACACCGACGAGGCGTTCGGCGCACTGACGGCCGGGTTGTCGCACCTCGGCACCTCGGTGGAGGCGGTTCGAGGCGTGCTCGTCACGCACATCCACCCGGACCACTACGGGCTCGCCGGTCGGGTACGTGAGGCGTCGGGCGCGTGGGTTGCACTCCACCCGGCGGACGCAGCACTCATCAAGGGTCGCTATGAGGACCCCACGGCGCTGCTCGACGGCATGGGCTCGATGCTCCGTCGCATGGGGGCGCCGTCCG
Organism: uncultured Acidimicrobiaceae bacterium; assembly: GCA_963794215.1. Lineage (GTDB taxonomy): Bacteria > Actinomycetota > Acidimicrobiia > Acidimicrobiales > RAAP-2 > DATKRB01. Next base: position 235,785 of record CAWCCQ010000004.1, read on the forward strand.
ACGAGATCCCCGCGCTCCAGAACGCCTCCATGCCCGTGCGCGGCCTCGTCGACGAGATCCAGCCCGACGTCCTGTTGGAGGACGGAGATCGACCTGAGGTGCCGGGTTGGGATCTGCGGTCGATCTGGACGCCCGGGCACTCACCTGGACATCTGTGCTTCTGGGAGCCGGCCAATCGCCTGATGCTGTCGGGCGACCACGTGCTGCCGCGCATCACCCCTAACGTCTCGCTGCATCCTCAGTCGGGTGACGACCCACTCGGGGACTTCCTGCGGTCGCTCCACAAGTTGGAGCCGTACGAGGCGGACGAAGTCCTTCCGGCGCACGAGCATCGGTTCGTTGATCTGCGCGCCCGGCTGCGTGAGTTGGAGGCCCACCACGAGCACCGGTTTGCCGAGATCCTCGCGTCGATCGACGCTGGATCCACCACGGCCTGGGAGATCGCCGGCCACATGCAATGGTCGAGGCCCTGGGAGCGGATCGACGGGTTCATGCGGCGCGCCGCGGTGGGTGAGGCGCTCGCCCACCTCCGGGCCCTCGAGCGGCGAGGGGTGGTGCACGAAAACCCCGGGGAGCCCTCGACCTGGGACCTGACGTCGCCCGATGGGTGGATCGATCCGGCGCGCGCCACGGGCGCATCGCAGGAGGGGTGACGCCCGCGCTGGCACCGCACGCGGTCGGCTGGTGACGACTCGCCGCGTCGAGCAGATGTCCACCCGGGTCCATCTCCTCGATGGCACGTACGAGCTCTTCCGGCAGTTCTTCGGCCAGCCGCCGCGGCGAGGTGAGGACGGCACCGAAATCGCGGCCGTTCGCGGGGTGATCATGTCGGTCCTCTCGATGCTCGGAGACGGCGTCACCCATCTCGGGGTAGCCACGGACCACGTCATCGAGTCGTTCCGCAACGCGCTGTGGCCGGGGTACAAGACTGGCGAGGGCATCGACCCGGCATTGTGGGGACAGTTCGAGCTCCTGGAGCGTGCGCTGGACGCCATGGGTGCGGTGGTGTGGCCCATGGTGGAGTTGGAAGCCGACGACGCGCTGGCCTCGGCGGCCTCGGTGGCTGGTGCCGACGCAGCAGTCGGCCAGGTGCTGATCTGCACGCCGGACAAGGATCTGGCCCAGTGCGTGTCGGGTGGCCGTGTCGTCCAGCTGGACCGCCGCAGTGGACAGATCTTCGACGAGGAGGGCGTCCGGGCCAAGTTCGGCGTCGCACCTGAGTCCATCCCCGACTGGCTGGCGTTGGTGGGCGACGCCGCAGATGGCTTTCCGGGCCTGTTGGGATGGGGGCGCCGATCAGCAGCGACCGTGCTGGCCCACTACGGGCACATCGCCTCTGTGCCCGACGACGTGGCCGATTGGGAGCCTTCGGTACGTCGCTCGGTCCGGGGCGCCGCCACGCTGGCCGGTCGCCTCGCTGAAGACCGCTCCCTGGCCGAGCTCTTCTGCGACCTTGCCACGCTCCGAGTGGAGCCGGACATCGTCAGCTCCGTCGAGACACTGCGATGGAACGGCCCGCGTCCGGAGTTCGAAGAGATCTGTGGCCTCCTCCGCGACCCGGTGCTCTTCGACCGGGCCAGCGCGCTCGGCGCGAGCTGAGCGACGCTCAGGAGCCCGCGGCGAACACCTCGGAGAGCTCGGTGGGGACTGGCACCTCGAGCTGGTCGTAGGTACACGAGCTCGGTCGCCGATCAGGGCGCCAACGGCGGAAGGACGTGGCGTGCCGGAAGCGGTCGCCTTGGAGATGGTCGTAGGCCACCTCGCAGACCAACTCGGCAGCCAAAGGGCTCCAGCTCAGATCTTTGCCGGCGCTCCACCGGCTGGCTCCTCCGGGCACGCGGCCAGTCGGCTCCCCGGACGCAGGGGGAGCCCACGGGTGGTCCGCGGACCCCGCGCGGTAGGGCTCGAGCTCGTCCACCAAGGCTGCTCGGCGCACCGCGCTGAAGCCCGACGCCACCCCCACGTGGTGCAGGACGCCGTGGTCGTCGTACAGGCCGAGCAGCAAGGAGCCGACTCCGGCGCCGTCCTTGTGGGGTCGGAACCCCCCGACCACACAATCGGCGGTCCGTTCGTGTTTGACCTTGAGCATCACCCGCTTGCCTGCTTCGTAGGGCTGGCCTGCCCGCTTGACCATCACGCCGTCGAGGCCAGCGCCTTCGAAACGCGAGAACCAATCCTGGGCGACTGTCAGATCGCGGGTGAGGGGGGTGAGGTGCACAGGGGGACCGCTGTCGTGGAGCAGGTCCTCGAGCTGCGCCCGGCGCTCGGAGAAAGGCTCGTCGCGCAGGTCCCGCGCGTCGCGAGCCAGTAGGTCGAAGGCGACGAACGACGCCGGAGTGGCCGACGCCAGCTCGTCGACCCGTCGTTTGGCCGGATGGATCCGTTGGCTCAGCGCGTCGAAGTCCAGCCCGCCTGGTCCGGTCACGACGATCTCGCCGTCGATCACGCAGGGGGTGGTGAGCCTCTGAGACAGGGCCGTAACCAGCTCGGGAAAGTAGCGGGTGAGTGGTCGTTCGTTGCGGCTGCCGAGCTCGATCTCCTGGCCGGACCAAAAGACGATGCAGCGGAACCCATCCCACTTGGGCTCGTACAACAGGTCGGTGCCCGCCGGCAGCTCGCTGGCCGGCTTGGCCAGCATCGGGGCCACGGGGGGTACCACGGGCGAGCTCACCGGGCGATGGTACCCAGTCCTCCGATCGCCAGCCCGGGTCCGCTCACGACGACCGTCCGGTCCAGGTGAGCAGCTCGGCGAGCGGCCAGGTGTTGACGACCTGGTCGATCCTCACCCCGGCGTCGACCGCCTTTTCGCAACCCCGAGGCAGCCATTCGAGCTGCCCAGGGGCATGCGCGTCGGTGTCGATGGCAAAGAGGCACTCGTGGCCCACCGCCAGCTCAAGGAGCTCTTGGGGCGGATCCTGGCGTTCGGGTCGTGAGTTGATCTCCACCGCGGTGCGGGTGCGACCACAGGCACCGAACACGGCGTCGGCGTCGAACGTCGAGGGTGGGCGCCCCCGGCCCACCACGATCCGACCGGTGCAGTGACCGAGCACGTCGGTGTGCGGGCTCTCGATCGCGGCGAGCATGCGCTTGGTCATCGGCTCCGACTCCATGCGCAGGTGCGAATGCACGCTCGCCACCACCAGATCGAGCTCGGCCAACAGCTCCTCGTTCTGGTCCAAGGTGCCGTCCTCCAAGATGTCGACCTCCATGCCGGTCAGAGATCCGGAACGGAGCCAGCTCCGCGTTCAGCTCACGGACCACATCGAGCTGCTCGGCCAGTCGTTCGGCGGACAAACCGTGCGCGACGGTGAGGCGCGGGCTGTGATCGGTCAAGGCCAGGTAGTCGTGACCCAAGGCGATCGCGGCCTCGGCCATCTCGCGAATCGGGTTGGCGCCGTCCGACCAATTCGAGTGACTGTGGCAGTCGCCCGCCAGCCGAGCCAGCAAGCGGCGCGCTTCGGGGCGGACCGCGGTCGACTCGTCGGTGCGGAGCCTGGCGGACTCGAGCGACGCCAGGTATTCGGGAACCTGCCCATCGAGCGCCTCCCCGATGACCCGCGCGGTCGAATCGCCGACGCCCGGAAGGCTCTTGAGCTTTCCGGCGGCCGCCAACGTGGCCAGGCGTTCGGGCGCTACGTCGGCCACCGACCGGGCCGCACCCCGGAACGCCCGCACCTTGTAAGCATCGGCACCGTCCCGTTCGAGTAAGTAGGCGATGCTGCTGAGGGCGTCGACAGGATCCACGGCTACTCCCGTCGAGCCCGGCTCGGCGCCACCCGGGGTGCTTCGTCGGGTTGCTTTGGGTACTCGGGTGGCCACGGGGCGTCGTGCAGACCAGCCGCCCGATCGCGGGTCGCCAGGTCAACCAGCGGTTCGAGCTCCTGGGGATCGTCGGCCATCGCTGCCCACGGGTCTCCGCGCATGCGCAGGCGCTCGGGCACCGTCTCGATCGTGAGTTCCTCGGGCTCGATCGTCGCCAGCTCGTCCCAAGCGAAGGGCGTGGACACCTGGCCGCCGGGTCGTGGGCGAGCGAACCACGCCCCGAACACGGTCCGGTGGGGGGCGTTCTGGTTGAAGTCGACGAAGATGCGCCGACCTCGCTCCTCTTTCCACCAGTTGGCGGTGATGAGCGCCGGGTGTCGCCGCTCGAGCTCCCGTCCGAGCGCCACAGCCGCGGCCCGCACCGCCACGCTGTCCCACCGTGGCCGGAGTCGCACATAAACGTGGATTCCGCGATTGCCGGTGGTTTTGGGGTACCCGGTCATCCCCAGCTCCTCGAGGAGCTCACGGGTGCATGCGGCCGCCTGGCGCACGTCGTCGAAGTTCGTACCGGGCTGGGGGTCCAAGTCGATGCGCAGCTCGTCGGCATGCTCGGGGTCCGAGGCGAGGTAGCCCCACAGGTGCAGGCCGAGGCAACCCAGGTTGACGGCCCAGGCGATGTGCGCAGTGTCCGCTACCACCAGCGCGTTGGACGCCGTGCCGTTTGGGGTTGCCACCGTCGTCGTCTCGAGCCACTCGGGGGCACCCTTGGGCACCCGCTTCTGGAAGAAGGACTTGCCTGCGGCGCCGTCGGGGTAGCGCTCGAGCATCGCCGGCCGTCCCCGGGCCGTGCGGAGCAGGGCGTCGCTGACACCGACGTAGTAGGCGACCAGGTCGCCCTTGGTCGCCCCCAGGGCGGGGAAGTACACCTTGTCGGGATTCGAGATCGTCACGTTCCGACCGGCGATCTGCTCGGTCCGTTCGTTGGCCGGCACGATCCGACCCTACCGTCGACCGGTTCGCTCTCGTCGACCGGGCATCTCGGACCGTCGTGCGACCCCAAGGTCGGGTTCGCTGTGCCCGTGGCCCCCCGGACCCGGCCCGCAGGGCCTGTGGTAGACCAGGCCTATGGACACGCGAAAGATCGGATCGCTGGAGGTCTCGCTCGTCGGTCTCGGTACCAACAACTTCGGTTTCGGCATGACCGAGGATGCGGTGGGACCGGTGGTCGGTCAGGCCATCGACTCGGGGATCAACTTCTTCGACACGGCGGACTCTTACGGCGACAGCGAAGAACGGTTGGGGCGGGCGCTCGGCACCCGACGCGACGACGTCGTGATCGCCACCAAGTTCGGGAGTCCGGTGGGCAAGGAGACGCAGGGCGGTGCCGCCCCGCTCTACGTTCGCCAAGCGGCCGAGCGCAGCTTGGCACGCCTCGGCACCGATCGGATCGACTTGTACCAGCTGCACCGTCCGGACCCATCCACGCCGATCGCCGAGACGCTGGCCGCCCTGGGCGAGTTGGTTCGCGAGGGGAAGGTGCTCGAGATCGGGTGCTCCAACTTTTCGGCCGACCAGCTGGCTGAAGCCGAAGCGGCCGTGGAAGACGGTGCGGCTCGGTTCGTGAGCGTGCAGAACCAGTACAACCTGCTCCAGCGAGAGGACGAGTCGGCGGCGATCCCGGCTTGTGAGCGGTTAGGACTCGCCTACCTTCCCTTCTTCCCCCTCGCCAGTGGGCTCCTCACGGGCAAGTACGCCCGCGGCCAGGCGCCGGCGGAGGGTACCCGGCTGCAGCGATGGGGCGACCGGGCGTCAGGCATGCTCAACGAACACAATTTCGACCTGATCGACAAGCTCACCAGCTGGTCGAGTGCCCACGGGCACTCGTTGCTCGATCTGGCCATCGGGTGGCTGGCGTCGAAGGACGTGGTCGCCTCGGTGATCGCCGGGGCCACCCGACCCGAGCAGGTTCGAGCCAACGTGGCAGGCGGCAGTTGGCGGCTGAGCGCCGAGGAGGCAGCCGAGGTGGACGCCCTGACTGCACCTGGGACTGCTTGACTCCGACCCCGATGGATCTCTACGCCAAGGTACTGACGGTGTCCGAGTCGGTCCACGGCGGTACACGCGAGGACCGGTCGGGAGCGGTGCTGGTCGAACGGCTCGAGGCGGCCGGCTTCGAGGTGATCGGACGGTCGGTGGTGCCCGATGGAGTGCAGCCGGTGGCCACCGCGTTGGTGGAGCTGTGCCGTGGGTTCGCCGGCCTGGTGGTGACGACGGGTGGTACGGGGTTCGCACCGACCGACCTCACGCCTGAGGCGACCGAGTCGGTGCTCGACCGGCGGGCGTCGACGCTGGCCACGGCCATGCAACTCTCGGATCCCAAAGGCAGGCTCTCGCGGGGGACAGCGGGCACCCGCGGGGGAGCGCTCGTCATCAACTTGCCCGGCTCGCCAAACGGTGCGCTCGAGTGTCTCGAGGCGGTGCTCGACGTGGTGCCCCATGCCCTCGAGCTGATGGCCGGCGGCCACCCGCACTGAGCCCAGGTCGCTCGAGGTCAGCTGGCCGGGGCCATCCCCCCCGCGTCGGTGAGGAGCACCTCGACGCTCTCGCCTCGGGCGATCCCCTCGCCGTCGGGCACCAACGCGAGCCCGTTCGCTCGCGCCATAGCCCAGAGCATGTGAGATTCTTGGGTCCCCGACACGCGCACGTGCACGAGCCCGTCGACCCCGTGGTGGGCGACGACCCGGACAAGGTGGAGCTTGCCGTCGGGCCTGCGCTCGAGGGGTGTGTCGGTGATCGCTACCACCCGGGGTCGGTCTAGCTCGGCGTGGCCTCCCATCTGCCGTAGGGCCGGACGAACGAACAGCTCGTAGCTCACCAGTGCAGACACCGGGTTCCCGGGAAGCCCGAACACCGGCGTCCCGTCCTCGGCCAGGGTTCCGAACGCCAAGGGCCGGGCGGGCCTGATGGCGATCTGCATCCACCGCATGGAGCCCCCACTCAGCTGGTCGAGCACGACCTTCACGTAGTCGACGTCCCCCACGCTCACACCGCCGCTGCTGACGAGCGCGTCGCAGGAGGCGGCTCCTTCGAGCAGGACGTTGGTGATCGCGACGGGATCGTCGCCCACGATGCCCAGATCCACGACCTCGTGACCGTCGCTCGCCAGGCGCGCGAGCAGGGTGTAGCGGTTCGCGTCGCGGATCCGGCCCGGAGCTAGGGCTCCGGGCCCTTCGGTCAGCTCGTCGCCGGTCGAGAGCACGCCCACCTTTGCGCGACGGCGGACGAGCGGACGATAGACGCCGATGCTGGCCAGCACCCCGAGGTGCCCGGGACCGAGCAGCTCGCCAGCGGCGAAGACCACGGCGCCCTCGGCCACGTCCTCGCCAGCTCGGCGTATCGACGTGCCCGGCGCGACGGTGCCCTCGATGACGACCGCCGACCCCTCGTCCTCGGTGCGCGTGCGCTCGACCATGCACACCGCGTCGGCACCCGGGGGCAACGGAGCTCCCGTCATGATCCGCACCGCTTCGCCGCGGTGGACCTCCATGGTGGGCGCGGAACCCGCCAGCAAGTGTCCGATCACCTTCAAGGGGCCCCGAGACGACGTCGTGTCAGCGGCGATCAGCGCGTAGCCGTCCATGGAGGAGGTCGTGAAGGGGGGGACCGGATGGGGGGCGACTACCGGCTCCGCCAGCACCTTCCCGAGAGCTTCGCCGAGCCCAACCAGTTCGAGGCCGAGTGGGGCACACGCCTCGAGCACGACGCGTCGGGCCACGTCGAGGGTGGTCATTGCGGGCTCCCTTCGGCTCGACCGACGGCCGATACTACCGACGTTGGGGCGCTGAGGCCTGGGCGCGGGTTGCCAATGGCCGGTCTGCTAAGCAGGGTCGGTGACCGTACCGGCTGATCCTGCGAACGGCATCGCCGACGAGGGCCCCTCCCTCTTCCGGCGCGGACACCCCGCGGCCGACTTCCTGCGATCGTGGTCGTGGCCGGTGGTCGAGCAGCGTCCCGGCCTGCTGCGAGTGCGTGCCGTGATGCCCGACACCGTCAAGAACCCACGAGGAGAGCTGTTCGGGGGCTTCACCGGTACGTACGTGGACTTGGTCGCCATCGCCACGGTGCACGGTTCGTTGGAGCCCACGACCTCGGTGTGGCTGGCGACGACCAGCATGCGGCTCGAATACCTGGCGCCGGTAACCGGTCCGGAGTTCGATCTCGAGAGCAAGCTCGTCACCACCCGAGGCCGAACGAGCGTGGTCGACACCCGTTTCCTCGACGAGGACGGTGCGGTCAGCGTGCACGCAGTCACCACGCTGCGGGCCCTGCCGGTTTGACCGCTCACGCGGCCGACGGATCCTCCCCGACCACGGCCGACGGATCCTCCCCGATGCCCGGCAAGGTCCGCACCGCGTCCACGAGGCCCCACTCCAGCGCCGTCGGTGCGCTTACCGCCTCGGCACCCAGGGCCATGTACGCCGTCCGGTGGCGCCCGATCCGACCGACGATGCTGGCGGTGCCACCGGCTCCGGGGACCAGGCCCATCGGGACCTCGGGCAGGCGGAATGTCGTTCCGGGCGCCGCCACCACCAACGGGCAAAAGGCCGGAAGCTCGATCCCCGCTCCGACGCAGCTGCCGTGGACCCAGGCGGTGGCGCCGACCGATCGGAGCAAGAGGCCCGGAAGGCGGCTGGTCCGCACGGCGTGCGCCGTCACGGGATTCGAGGTCGTCCCGAACTGGCTCAGGTCCCCACCGCTACAGAACGAGGGTCCCCGACCCGACAGACGGACCGGTGGGCACGACGGCAGCGCGGCCAGCGCCCGAAGGATCTCCACGAGCCGATCCCGCGTCGCCGAGTCGTAGGCGTTGCGGACGTGGGGCCGGTTGAACGTGAGGGTCACCACCTCACCGTCGCTGCCGACCTCGACCGGCTCGGGCACGGGCCGGTACGTGAGAGACGGACGCGCTGCCAGCCATGACGCGAACTCGGGGCCAGCCAAGAGCATCGAGTACGCCAGGGACTCGCTCAAGGTGGCCTCGGGGATCGAGAGGTGCTCGTTGAGCCGCAGGAGCTGGGCCATGGTGCAGGCCGCCAGGGGAGCCGACGCGCAGGTCAGGGTGAACGCCTCGAGGGTTCGATCGACGTCGGCGACCCTGACCCACCCCGGGGGCGCGGGTTCGCTACAGACGAGCGCGTCGAAGATCCCGATCGGGATTTCGGGACGGGGCCGATCGGCGACGCCCACCAGAATCCGCCACGGCACCGACCCGCCCGGCATGGGCGCCTGGACGACCGGGGGCAGTTGATCGGCGCTCGGATCCGAGAGATCCACGACAACGAGAGGTGACTCCCCGGCGGTGACCGCCTGCTCGGGCCAGTCGGGGTCCGCCAAGGAGCTCCGGAGCATTCGGGGGGACATCCGTTGGACGCTGTCAGCCTGTTCGGGCATCGACGCATGGTAGGTCCATCGCTCGGTTCCACACGTGAGTTCGCGAGTCGTTAAGGTTGTCGGACGCCACACCGCGACCCGGTTGTGCTGGGAAGGCCGTTCGGACGGGGGGCGGAGCTGTCAGGGCAGAGGTGCCGGGATGCACCCCGCGGAGCGGGTTCCGGTACTGCGCCGAAGGAGGTCTGAGCCGGCGACGGCTCAGCGAGGCTGCACCGAAGGAGCCAGGTCGAGTGAGGATCTCGCTGTTGGTTGAGATGGCGGGCGACGCCCTAGGCGACCGGCCGATCATCGGATCGAAGGACGGGGGCCTGCGCGTCGACGAGCTGCTGGGCAAGGCGCGGCTGGCTGCTGCGTGGGCCCGCCGGCGAAACGTCGAGCGGATCGGGCTGATCGGCGGCAATTCGCAGGTCGTGCCCATCACTTTGCTGGCGGGCTCGATTGCCGGGCTCCCCTTCGTCCCGCTCAATTTCCGCTTGGCCGATGACCGTCTGCAGGCCATCCTGTCCCGCATCGCTCCGGCCGTCGTGGTGGTCGACGAGGGTGTGGCCGAGCGCGTCGGTCCGATCGAGGGAATCGAGCTCGTCGAACAGCAGGCGTTTCTTGCCGCGCTCGACGACCCCACGCTCGTGCCCTACGAGGAGGAAGCCTCCGAGGACATCGCCGTGCTCCTCTTTACGAGTGGGACCACCGGCGAGCCCAAAGGTGCGGTCCTCCGGCACTCCAACCTGTGCTCCTACGTGCTCGGAACCGTGGAATTCGTCGGCGCCGACGAGGAGGAGGCGACGCTCGTCAGCGTGCCGCCGTACCACATCGCTGGGCTCATGGTGATCTTGACCTCGATCTATGGCGGCCGGCGGCTCTACTACCTGAGTGCCTTCGACCCCGAGTCCTGGGTGAAGGTCGTCGCCGAAGAGGGCATCACCCAAGCCATGGTCGTCCCCACCATGCTGGGGCGCATCCTCGACGTCCTCGAGAAGAGCGGTGAGACGTTGCCCTCGTTGCGCTCGATCTCCTATGGCGGGGGTCGCATGCCGGTGCCGGTGATCGAGCGGGCGCTCCAGCTGTTGCCCAGCACCAACTTCGTGAACGCCTACGGCCTCACCGAGACGAGCTCGACGGTCGCCGTGCTCACGCCCGACGACCACCGGATCGCCATCGCCTCGGAAGACCCCGCCGTGCGCCGACGCCTCGGGTCGGTGGGCCAGCCCATCCATACTCTCGAGCTCGAGATCCGTGACGCGCTCAGCGGGGAAGTGCTTGCGCCAGGCGAACCCGGCGAGATCTGGGTCCGAGGTGACCAGGTCTCGGGCGAGTACCTCGACCGCGACGACAAGGCCGAGGGGGGCTGGTTCCGGACGAGGGACGCCGGCTGGCTCGACGATGGTGGGTACCTCTACGTCGAGGGTCGCCTCGACGACGTCATCGTGCGAGGGGCCGAGAACCTCTCGCCGGGTGAGATCGAAGAGGTCCTCCTCGCCCATCCGGCGGTAGAGGAGGCGGCGGTGGTGGGCGTGCCCGACGAGGAGTGGGGAGAGCACGTCGCTGCCGCGATCGTGCTCGTGCCCGGACACGAGGTCAGCCCAGACGAGCTGCGCGCCTGGGTTCGCGACCGTTTGCGCTCGTCCCGTACGCCCCACGAGATTGAGTTCCGCGACGAGCTTCCGTACAACGAGACGGGCAAGCTCCTACGCCGAGTGCTGCGAGAGGAACTGAGCGCCCTGGCCCAGACCGCAGAGCGTACCTGAGCACCGCCACCTACGAGCCCGAGGAGACGAGCCACCCATGTCTGAGACCCGACTCATCGACGGTGCCGACGCTGTGGCGTCCCCAGCGCTGTTGCTCGCGCCGGAGCGTGACGGCGAGCAGGGCCAGCCGGCCTCGGGAGACGACGGAGGTGACGAACTCGAGGTCGTCGAGCTGTTGGTCGAGGAGGTCTCGATCGACGGCATGTGCGGCGTGTACTGAGCGTGGACGCCGCGGAGGTCCCCGCAGTGGCTGCCCCCTTCGACCCCGGTCGAGCGTGGCGCCTGCATCCGCGGGTGGCATTGCGTGACGAGGAGTTCGGTGCGCTCGCGTACCACTTCGAGAATCGCAGGCTCGTGTTCTTGAAATCTCCCCACCTCGTCGAGTTGGTCAGGTCGCTCGACCGTTACGGCACCGCGTCCGAGGCAATGGCGGCCCTCGTCGGTCCGGACGAGCGTGGACGCTACGAGCGGGCCCTGGCCCAGCTGGCCTTCGCGCAGGTGATCGCCGGTGGCTGAACGAACCACCGATGTGATGAGCGGGACCCGACAATCCCCGGTCCGATCGACCGCACCCACCCTGCGCGATCGCTTCACCTTGGGCCTGCAGGCGCCTATCTGTCTCACGTGGGAGCTGACCTACGCCTGCAACCTGGCGTGCATCCACTGCCTCAGCTCCTCGGGCCGGCGGGACCCCAACGAACTGAGCGAGGCAGAGGCCAAATCGGTGGTCGACGAGCTTGCGGCCATGCAGGTGTTCTACGTCAACGTGGGTGGGGGCGAGCCGATGTTGCGGCCCGACTTCTTTGAGCTCCTCGAGTACGCCGTCGACCGCGGCGTCGGCGTCAAGTTCTCCACAAACGGCACCCGCATGTCGCCTGCCAGGGCTCGCCGGTTGGCCGAATTGGACTACGTCGACGTCCAGATCAGCATCGACGGCGCCACCAGCGCCACCAGTGACCCGATTCGGGGCGCTGGCTCCTATCTCGCCGCCCGCAGGGCGATGGACCTATTGGCCGAGGCGGGGTTCGGCGGGTTCAAGATCAGCGTGGTAGTTACCCGGCACAACGTCGACGAGCTGGAGGAGTTGGTGACGATCGCCGCCTCCTATGGCGCCCAGCTACGGCTGACCCGTCTGCGGCCTTCGGGGCGGGCGGTCGACTCCTGGGAGGCGCTCCACCCCACGGGGGACCAACAACGGCGCTTGTACCACTGGCTGCAGGACCACCCGAGGGTACTGACGGGCGACTCGTTCTTCCACCTGTCCGCACTGGGTGCACCCTTGGACGGCCTGAACCTCTGTGGCGCGGGTCGGGTGGTGTGCCTGATCGATCCGGTCGGGGACGTCTACGCGTGCCCCTTCGTCATCGACGACGAGTTCCTGGCGGGCAACGTGAGGGATCCGGGTGGCTTCGGTGCGGTATGGCGGGACTCCGCCCGCTTCTCGGCTTTGCGAGCTCCTCAGAGCGCGGGGGCTTGCGCATCGTGCGGGTCCTACGACGCGTGCCGGGGCGGGTGCATGGCGGCGAAGTTCTTCACCGGCGTCCCGCTAGACGGACCGGACCCCGAGTGCGTCTTCGGGCACGGTGAGCAGGCACGAGCGCTTGCGAACCCCCCAGCCCCCGAGCCGATCGTCGGGCACAGCCGGATCGACCGGCAGGGGAAACCGGTGCCCGGACCGATCCCGGTGCGCTTCCGGGGGTTGCCCTCATCGTGACCGGCTCGGTGCCGCCGCTCCGGAGCCTGGCCGATCGTTCCTGGCCCGAAGTGGCCCTCACCGCCCGCACCGCGCTGCTGGTGGTGCCGGTGGGCTCGCTCGAGCAGCACGGTCCGCACCTTCCCCTCGACACCGACACCCGGATCGCCAGCGAACTCTCGACGAGACTGGTGGCCGCCCTCGCCCGTGGGGAGGAGGGGGGCCCGGCTCGAGCGCTAGTGGGCCCGCCCGTGGCGTACGGAGCCAGTGGTGAGCACGCCCACTTCCCGGGCACGGTGTCGATTGGGACCAGCGTTCTCACCGAGGTGCTGGTGGAGCTGGTGCGGTCTGCCCGATGTTCGTTCGGCGCGGTGCTGTTCGTGTCGGGCCACGGGGGCAACGCCGAGGCGCTGGAGCGAGCGGTTCGGCGCTGCCGTAGTGAAGGTGACCGGGTGTGTGCCCACGGGGTCGCCGTGGCGGGCGGCGACGCTCACGCCGGGCGGACCGAGACCTCGATGATGCTCTCGATCGACGCCACGGTTGTTCGGCCGGTTGAGTGGGCACCGGGTTGCCTCGAACCCCTCGAGGACATCCTTCCGACGCTGCGTGTCTCGGGTGTGCGTGTCGTCTCGCCAAACGGCGTGCTGGGCGATCCGAGGGGCGCCACCGAAGGGGAGGGACGACGACTGTTGGACCAGGCCACCTCGGGCCTGCTAGCCACGGCTCGCGCGCTGCTCCGAGCGATCGAGGTTGGGAACGGGGGCCGACCAGTGCTCCGCTGGACCCCGGTTGGCCGGTGAGCGACCCGATCACCGAGCAGGCCCAAGATCCGGTAGCGGTAGTGACCGGTGCGGCGCGAGGGATCGGGGCGGCAACGGTGGGCGCCTTGGTCGGCGCCGGGTGGCGGGTCGTCGCGGTCGACCGGTGCGCGGACGATCCGGCGCTCGAGTACCCACTCGCCGCACCCGAGGACCTGGCAAGCCTGATCACTCGCCATGGCCGGCGCGTCGCCACCCTCGAGGGCGACGTCCGATACCAGGCGGACATGGACACCGCCGTGAACCTCGCGATTGGGTCCTTCGGGCGCCTCGACGCGGCCGTGGCGGTCGCCGGGGTCATCAGCGGCGGCCCACCGCTGTGGGCGATGGACGACGAGCGTTGGAACGTGCTGTTCGACGTCAACGTCCTCGGTGTTCGGCGACTTGCGACGGCCGCCGTCCCGACGTTGTTGGACGCGCCGTTGCCTCGTGCCGGCCGGGTCGTGGCGGTGGCCTCCGCGGCCGGCATGCTGGGCCTGCGCCGGCTGGCGGCCTACAGCGCGTCCAAGCACGCGGTGATCGGGCTGGTAAAGGGCCTGGCAGCTGACCTTGCGGGTACCGGTGTGACCGCCAACGCCGTCTGCCCAGGTTCGACCCGCACCGCGCTCTGCGCGAGTCGGCCCGCATCTACGGCATGCCCTCGCCCGAGGAATTCGCGGGTCAGCAGCTCCTCGAACGCCTGCTGGCACCCGAGGAGCCGGCGGCCCTGGTGGCGTGGCTCTGTGGCCGGGCGTCGAGCGCGGTGACTGGCGCCGCCCTGGCGGCCGATGGCGGCATGACGACGTTCTGAGCCGGCCTCGCCGGGTCGCGCGCCAACTGGCCCGCCCGCACAGCTGGTTGATGCAGCCTCCCTCATATTTCGCTAGGCTAAACATGTGCACGTCAAAGGAGTTCCGCCCTGCGGCGACGAGGTGTCGAGTCCCACGTTCGCCGCTGGTCCCGGCCGGACCATCGCCTGGTTGTCGCGTGAATTCGTCCGCGCCCTAGGGGCCATCGAGCTGTCGCCCCCCCAGTACCGGATCCTGATCCTCCTGGCCGGGGGATCGGCCATGTCCTCGTCGTTGGCCAACCGGTTGGCCGTTAGCCCTCCGAGCATCACCTCGGTGGTCGACGGTCTCGTCAACCGGGGCCTGGTCGAACGGCGTCATGGCGAGGACGACCGGCGACGGGTGACGCTCGTGCTCACTGAGCTCGGTCGCGAGGCGCTGGCCCGCGCCGACCGTCACCTCGACGCCATGGCGGGCGATCTGGCGGCGAACCTTCCGGATCCCGACCTCGCCGCACGAGCCCTCGACTGCCTTGAGCTCTGGAGCGACGCCATCGTGCACAAGCGCGCCGCCCAAGCACCCGACGTCCAAAGCGCCGCCGGCGAGAGCGCGCCCAACCGCAACGCCCGGACCCAAAGCGCGGGAGCTGGTCGATGACCGCCCCGCCCAGCGTGAACAGCCGAACGAGCCGACAGGGCGGCGAGCCGAGCGACCGCCCCTTTGTTCCCATCGCCGTGGCGCCGCGCTACGAGGCGCCACGGGCGGCGATCGATCCGGACGCGAGCAAGTCGTGGCTCCGCCGGGCCATGCCGCTGGTCCTGGCCCACAAGCGCATCTTCCTCACGTCGCTCGTCTTGTCGTTTCTCGGTTTGGTGCTCCAGGTCCAGATCCCCCGGCTCCTGGCCGATGCCATCACCAACTCGATTCAGCTGCACACCGTGCCCCTCAGCCACTACGTGTGGTGGATCATGGGCCTGGCCCTCCTCGCCGGGGTGTCGGGGTACGTGGCGCGCCTGTTCCTGATGCAGACGGCCTACAACCTCGAGTACGACCTGCGGAACATCATCTACGAGCACTTGACCCGGATGTCGTTCCCGTTCTACGACCGTGTCCAGTCGGGTCAGCTCATCTCACGGGCCAACTCGGACATCCGCTCGGTCCAGATGTACCTGACCTTCGGCCCCCAGATCCTGGTGCAGTGCAGCATCGCCGTGGTGGCCTTCGGCATCATGCTGTCGATCAACGTCCCGCTGGCGCTGGTGGCCATGGCCACGATGCCGCTCGTCCTTTGGACGGGCATCAAGATGCGCAAGTCGATGTTTCCCGTGTCGTGGCTGATCCAGTCTCGACTGGCCGATGTGGCCACGATCGTCGACGAGAACATCAACGGGGTGCGGGTCGTCAAGTCGTTCGCCGCCGAGCAGCCCCAGCTCACGGCGCTGGCGAAGGCGGCGGACAAGCTCCGCTGGAGCTACGTGAAAGATGCCGACATCCGCGCCAAGTGGACGCCGACCATCCAGAACCTTCCACAGCTCGGGCTGGCGTTGGTGCTGCTTACCGGTGGCTACGCGACCATCCACGGCCACTTCAGCGTCGGGGACATCGTCGCATTCAACTCCTACCTGTTCATGCTGCAAGCCCCGTTCATGATGCTCGGCATGATCATCATGATGGGCCAGCGGGCCGCCGCGTCGGCCAGTCGAATCTACGAAGTGCTCGACGAGCAGCCGACCATCGTCGACCGGCCCGGTGCTGTCGATCTCGTCGACAGTGCAGGTGACGTGCGCTTCGAGCACGTGGAATTCTGCTACGACGAGGGAACTCCGGTGCTCTCGGACTTCGACCTCCACCTCCGCCCGGGGGAGACCGTGGCGCTGGTCGGCCGGACCGGCTCGGGCAAGACCACGGTGTCGCGGCTGCTGACCCGTTTCTACGACGTGAGCGGGGGAGCGGTCCGGGTCGACGGCCACGACGTGCGGGACCTGACCCTTGTCAGCCTGCGCGCCCACGTCGGAACCGTGCTCGACGAACCCTTCTTGTTCTCGGTGTCGGTCCGAGACAACATCGCCTACGGACACCCGACGGCCGACTTCGCCGACATCGAGGCAGCCGCCGTGGCCGCGGGGGCCGACGAGTTCATCCGCCAGCTCGACGAGGGCTACGACACGGTGGTGGGCGAGCGCGGCTACACCCTTTCGGGAGGCCAGCGCCAACGCATCGCCATCGCGCGGACCCTGCTCGTGAACCCGCCCATCCTGGTCCTCGACGACGCAACCAGTGCCATCGACGTACAGGTGGAGCAGCAGATCCATGGCGCGCTCCGGCTCCTCATGGAGGGCCGGACGACCCTGATCATCGCCCACCGGCTGTCCACCATCAGCCTGGCCGACCGCGTCGTGCTGATCGAGGGTGGCCACGTGGTCGCCGACGGCACGCACGCCGAGTTACTGGCCAGCACCCCGCTGTACTCCGAGGTGCTCGCCCAGGCCGAGCAGGAGGAGGAGGAGCTGACGGCTGGGGCACCGGATCGCAATGGTGCCGATGACCAGCAGGGCTTCTTCGGTGCCCCGAATGGTCCCTCGGTCGGCGATCCCTTCCTGACCGGGGAGATGCGCTGATGGCGTGGGGCGGCGGTGGTGGGGGCATGTTCGGCGGCGGGAACGCCGGAGGGGGCATGTTCGGGCCCCCCGGGGGCCGTCCGGGCGCCCCGCAGGGAAACCTGCCGTTCGCCGGCATCCCTTCTGAGCTCCAGGCCGGGGTGGACAAGCTTCTCTCCGACGAGCCGGACCACGGCGAGCCGGCGGCGCGCTTCACGCACCGCCCGACCGACGACGAGAACGAGCGGCTGACCCTGTGGCGTCTGGTCACCCGCCACCGCTCCTTGCTGTTGCTCGCCCTGCTCTTCGTGGTCATCGTGAGCGTGGTCCAGCAGGCGGGCCCCTATCTGACCAGCGAGGCGATCGACCGCGGCATCATCCCCAAGCAGTTCGCCGTGGTGGTCTGGCTGTCGGTGGCTTACATCTTCTGCCTCGTCATCACCGGGCTCGCGCAGCGCTTCCAGGTGAAGGTCACCGGTCGGCTGGCTGCCTGGGTCATGAACGACCTGCGCGTGAAGGTGTTCGCACACCTCCAGCGGCTGTCGCTCGACTTCTTCACCGAGGAGAAGGCCGGCGTCCTCATGTCGCGCATGACGAGCGACATCGAGAACCTCCAGCAGCTGCTGCAGGACGGCCTGGCGCAGTTCGCGGTGCAAGGTCTGACCATGGTGGTGATCACCGTGCTGCTGTTCACGTTGAACGTGAGGCTTGCCTTCATCACCGTGGTGCTCATCGTCCCCGCGCTCACCCTGCTGTCCCTGTGGTTCCGCAGCGCATCGGAGCGCGGCTACATCCGTGTGCGTGACGGGATCGCCAACGTCCTGGCCGACCTCTCCGAGAGCCTGCACGGCGTCCGCGTCGTGACGGCGCACAACCGTCAGCGCCACAACGTGGTGCACCATCGCAACGTCGTGGGCGAGTACCGCAGCGCGAACATGTACACGGCCCAGATCAACGCCGTCTACGGTCCGGGCAGCCAGATGTTGGGCTACGTGGGCCAGGGTGTGTTGCTCGCCGTCGGCGGGACGATGGTGCTGGACCACACGCTGACGATCGGCGCACTGGCGGCGTTCTTCTTGTACCTCAACCGGTTTTTCCAGCCGATCCAGCTGCTTGTGCAGCAGTACAACACCTACCAGCAGGGCCAGGCGTCGGTGACCAAGCTGCGGACCCTCCTTACCACCGAACCCACGGTGCTCGAGGCACCCGACGCCGTCGACCTGCCCCCGGTCGAGGGCAACATCACCTTCGAGGATGTGACCTTCGGCTACGACCCCGAGACCCCGGTCATCTCCGACATCAACTTGACGATCGCCGCTGGCGAGACGGTGGCCTTTGTCGGGCCCACCGGCGCCGGCAAGTCGACGCTGGCGAAGCTGGTCACCCGGTTTTACGACCCGACGGCCGGCCGCGTGCTGATCGACGGGCACGACCTGCGCGGGGTCACCCTCGAGTCGCTCCGGAGCCAGCTCGGGGTGGTGCCCCAGGAGCCCTTCCTCTTTGCCGGCACGATCCGCGAGAACCTTGCCTTCGCCCGAGCGGGGGCGAGCGACGAGGAGATCTGGGACGCCGTCCGCCAGGTGGGTTTGGTCGAGGTCATCGAGCGGATGCCGAACGGCCTCGACACGGTGGTGCACGAGCGCGGACAGTCACTGTCCTCGGGGGAGCGGCAGCTCCTGGCGCTGGCCCGGGCCTTCCTGGCGCATCCCCGGGTGCTCGTGCTCGACGAGGCGACGTCCAACCTCGATCTGCAGTCGGAGACCAAGATCGAGGCCGCGCTCGACGTCCTGCTCGAGGAGCGCACCGCGGTGCTCATCGCGCACCGCCTATCCACGGCCATGAAGGCCGATCGCATCGTCGTCGTCGACGACGGTCGGATCGTCGAGGCGGGATCCCACGACGAGCTGGTCGCGCTCGGTGGAAGTTACGCGACCATGTTCGCCACGTGGATCGCCCACTCCCACGGTGGCTCGCACGACGAGCCACCGGCTCAGGCTGTGCAGAGCGCGCCCCGTCGCTAGGGCGACCCGGGCGCGTGCGTGACCTGGCGGGGTGTGCGAGGGTGAGGCCTGCAATATCGAGGAGGACGAGATGACGGTCACCGACGACCTGGAACGTGTGGAGAGCATCGAGGAGTTCACCGCTCGGGTTCGGTCATGGGCGGCAGAGAACCTCGATCCCCTCGGGTCGAGCGAGCGGTTGACCCGGCTGGTCCAGGAGATGGGACTCGATCCCCGTGACCTGCTGTCCCGTGGGCGGGCGCTGCTCAAGCTGATGTCCGAGTCGGGGTTCGGCGGGCTGGCCTTCCCCCGCGCCTACGGGGGCCAAGGGCTGTCCCCGGGGCACCTGCGCGCCTTCAACGCCGGGGTGGCAGGCTACGACGTCTCCGGCCTCGGGCCATGGATCCTGACCCTCGGCATGAACGCACCAGCGATGCTCGAGTACGGCTCTGAGGAGCAGAAGCGGACCTTCCTCCCCCGCATGTTCAGCGGAGAGGATCTGTGGATCCAGTTCCTGTCGGAGCCCACGGGCGGGTCGGACCTGGCGAGCGCGCTGACCCGTGCCGATCGCGACGGCGACGAGTGGATCCTGAACGGCTCAAAGATCTGGACGAGCTCGGCCGACCGGGCGGACTGGGGCATGTGCCTCGCGCACCAACTGGGACGTGCCCAAGCACCGGGGACTGAGCGTCTTTCTCGTTCCGATGGACGCACCAGGCCTCACCATCCAACCGCTAAAGATGGTCAGCGGACAGACCGGGTTCTGCCAGGAATTCTTTGACGATGTCCGCCTGCCCGCCGACGCCCTGCTGGGCGAGCTGCACAACGGGTGGGCGGTCGCGTCGAGGCTGCTTGTCCACGAGCGCAACGTGCTCAATGGCGGATCGGAGCACTGGGTGCCGCCCGCCGGGGGATTTGCCGCCGGCGGTGCCCAGGCCAGCCGCCGCGACGACCTCGTCGAACTGGCGCTCAGCACGGGCCAGGGCGACGATCCCCACGTCCGGCAGCTGGTTGCGGAGGCCTACGCCAATGCCAAGGTGGCCGCCCAGACCGGGCCACGCATCGTGACGGCGATGAGAAAGGGCCTGCTCCCGCCCGCAGCGAGCTCGATTCTCAAGCTCCTCAACTCGGTCAACGGCATTCGCCGTTCGGACATCACGATGGAGGTCACCGGCGCGTCGGCCGTCGCCTGGCGACCCGAGGACGCCGGCTCGGAGATGCGCGGGATCAGCTACCTGTCCCGCCAGACCGTCGCACTGGTCAGCGGCACCAGCGAGATCCAGCGCAACATCATCAGCGAGCGCGTGCTCGACCTCCCGCGCGAGGCGGCGCCGGACCGCGAACTGCCCTTCAGCGATGTCCGCCACAACTCGATGCCCATGACCCGCTGACCCTGCACGCGACTGACGGCCACGGCGAGGCGGGCGGCGGATGCTCGAGCGGCAAAGGAGCTCGAGCGCTCAGCGGTCGAGCTGGGCCAGGATCTCGCGGGTTCGCGAGGCGTCGGCCACGAGCTTTGCCCGGAAGGCCGCCATCCTCGCCATCTTGCGGTCGAGCTGCTCGGTGATCGAGGTTCGGCGCTCGAGGGCCTCGAGCAGGATCGCCCGCCGCTCGGAGTCAGCGGCCTCGGTACAGACGCCTGCATTCTCGTGGTAGGCCGCCCGGAGCTCCTCGATCCGCGACTCGGTCTCCAGCACCTCTTTGATCTCGTCGAGCCCGAGCCCGAGCATCTCTTTGAGCTCCTGGATCCGCTCGATCCGGACCAGGTCCTCGGGCGCGTAGCGGCGAGCCCCGCCGGCCGTGTGCCCTGAGGGGCTCACCAGCTGCAGCTCCTCGTAGAAACGCAGCGTGCGAGCCGACACGCCCAATCGCTCAGCGGCATCGCTGATACGCATGGTCGCCTCGGTCCCCGAGCAGGTCGCGGTGCCGATATCGGTCTCCGCGGCGGTGAGTTCTCCGGCGGTCTCCGAGCCGGGAGCAATCCCAAGTTCGCCCTCTGCCGCCGCCGTCGCACCCTTCGCCCCTCCGCCGGCCGGGGTTCCGGTTCGGGGGGAGCGGGGCGGCGTAGCGCCGGTGCTCTCAGCGGTACGTGCCACGGCTGGTCCGGGGTTGGGGTTCGATTCGGTGGTCCATGTGCAGGCTCTTTCGCGGGCGCAATGGTACCTGGTCCAAGGGGGCGTCGCAGCCACACGTCAAGCGTGCCCAAATGGCCGGTCGCGTGTGGATCGGGCCGAGGTGCCCTGCTCGCGCTACGGTCATGCCACGATGCCGATCCGTGTGGTGCTTGCCGAAGACAATGCGCTCTTCCGCGAGGGCGTCTCGCGGCTGGTCGATGCCCAGGCAGATATGGAGCTCGTTGGTGTTGCCGCTGACCTTCCCGGGCTCCTGGCTCAGGTCGACGAGCAATGCCCCGACGTGGTGGTCACCGACATCCGGATGCCGCCGACGGGGACCGACGAGGGGATCGAAGCAGCTACGTGGCTCCGGGCCAACCGCCCCGAGATCGGTGTGGTGGTGCTCAGCCAGTACACCGCCCCGTCGTATGCACTGACCCTGTTGGCCGATGGCTCGGCGGGTCGGGCCTACCTCTTGAAGGAGCGTGTTGCCGGCGCCGAGGAGTTGGCACGGGCGATCCGGACCGTGACTGAGGGGGGGTCGGTCATCGATCCAATGGTCGTCGAGGAGCTGGTGCGCGCCCGCGCCCGCCGGAAGTCGGACCTGACCTGGCTGACCCACCGCGAGAGCGAGATCCTGGCCGAGATGGCCCAGGGGAAGAGCAACGCCGCAATCGCCGACGCGCTCGAGGTCTCGGAGCGAGCGGTCGAAAAGCACAGCAACTCGATTTTCTCCAAGCTCGGCCTGTCCGAGGAGAAGGACGTCAACCGTCGGGTGAAGGCGGTCCTCGTCTACCTGAGCGAGCAGACGGGGGGCTGACCTCCCCTCGGGGCGGATGGCACCACCATCACCGGGGGGCCCGGGGCGTGGGAGAATTGGGCCATGGCAGCACCGCTCGCCGTGCTTGTGGTCGATGATCAGGCACCCTTTCGGGCCGCCGCTCGAGCGGTCCTGCGCCGGACCGAGGATTTCGAGCTCGTCGGGGAGGCGGCAAGTGGCGCCGAGGCCATCTCCATGGCCGACGAGCTCCAGCCGGCGCTTGTGCTCATGGACATCAACATGCCGGAGATGAACGGCATCGAAGCCACCCGACGCATCGTGTCGGCTCACCCCGACACGGTGGTCTTCCTTTGCTCGACCTACGACGTGGCCGACCTTCCTCCTGAGGCAGTGGCGAGTGGCGCCCGGGCCTACGTGCACAAGGAACGTCTCGGACCCGAGACGTTGCGACGTCTGTGGGCCGATCAAGGGCCCGGCCCGTTTCTGGTCGCCGGCGACGAGAAGCCAACCGATGGACGGAAGTGAGCGGGGCGTCCCTGGCACCCCGGCGGGGACTCGGGGCGGGATCACCGCGCCCTGTTAGGGCGGGATCACCGCGCCCTGTTAGGGCAGTGGCATCGAACCACGGATGACGGTGCCGGCGCCGGGTTCGGACTCCCAGCGCACCGTGCCGCCAAAGGCCCCGAGTCGGTCCGCCATGTTGATGAAGCCATGGCCGTTGCGAGCTGCGTCGGCGTTGAAGCCCGGTCCGTCGTCGCTGACGGCGAACAGCAACCCGCCGGCGTCCTCCCAGACTCGGATCTGCACCGTGGCCCCCGGGGCGTGCTTGGCCGCGTTCTGGAGCGCCTCGAGGCAGCAGAAGTAGATCGCAGCCTCCATCTCCGCCGGGTAGCGCCCGATCCCCTGGCAGGTCAGGCCGACGTCGAGCGGGCTGCGGTTGGCCGCGGCCCGCAGGGCTTCGCTCAGCCCACTGTCCACAAGGAGAGGCGGATAGATGCCGTGGGCCAGTTCCCTCAGTTCCTGGATGGTCTCCTGCACCGACTCGGCGAGGAGGTCGAGCATTTCGAGCGCACCTTGCGGGTCCTCGGTCACGACATCGCGCGTCAGTCGGAGGTTGACGGCCAGCGCGACGAGGTGTTGCTGTGCGCCGTCGTGGAGGTTTCGCTCGACCCGGCGCCGCTCCGCGTCGCCGCTGGCCACGATGCGCGCTCGAGATGCCCGAAGCTCGTCCGCCTGTTTGCGCAGCTCGTCGAGTGTGGTCTGGAGCGCGGCGTCGAGTTGCACGTTGTGGAACGCCAAGCCCAACTGGCGGGCGAGCTCGGTGAGGACCCGATCATCCTCTTCGGTGAACACATCGGCGTCGGAGGGCCGCTCCACCACGATCAGCCCCAGTAGCTCGCCCGCGTGGCTGATCGGGGTGATCCGCACCTGGTGCCCCGCTCGGCCGTCCAGGAGCGTCGGGAGCCAGACGCCAGCCCAGGCATTGCCCGAGACCCCGGCGCGGGCCAGGACGGGCCGTTCGCGCTCGCTCAAGACGAGTGATCCAGAGCCTCGGTCTGGCACCGACACTGTTCGTTCCAGCACATCGCCGGTGCCGGAGTACACCTCCGCGCTCGTGAGCGCCATGGTCTTGCGCAACGATTCGACGAGCTGGAGGAGCAGCTCGTCCATGGTGATCGCCCGGGTCAGCCGGTTCCCGAAGGTTCGCAGCACTTCGTCTGGCGCCTCTCTCGCGCCGTACACGAGGTTTGTCGACGCGCGGATGAGCCGGTCGCGGGCGGGCACGTATCCGATTGCCGCGATAGCGGCGGCCACCATCGAGAGCCCGAGCACCTGGCGGTCGGCCGAATCAGTTGGCGTCCCGCCGAGTCCGAGGACGACCACCAGGTAGATGACAGAGACGACCACGGCAAAGCCGCCGATGGACACGACGTGGACGAGGAGCCGGTCGGCACGGGGCGCCGTTCGGGGTAACTGGGAGACCAGAAGAGCGGCCGGAATGAGGATGGTGCTCGTCACCGACACGATGTCCGCCCGGCTCGGCCAGCGCACCAGCACGTCGAGAACGCCGGCGGCGAGGGCGATGGTGCCCGAACAGGTGACACCGATGGCCAGCCACTGCATCCGCTCGCGCGCGTGCCCGCCGGTCGTGGTGTACCGGCGCAGGGTGGCGGGGAGCGCGGCGACGATGGCGAGCGACCAGACCAGCGCCGCCACCCAGACAGAGATCCCATGGCCCGAGGCGCCCAACGCCACGGCGGCGGCCAATGCGGCGCCGTAGGCGGAGCCCGCCACGCCACGCCGCGCTCGGCTCCCGAGCCATCCGTCGGGCAGCGCCAGCAGGACGTGGAAGGTCATCGCCACCAACACGAGGACCGCCCCCGTCGTGAGTGCCCGCTCCGCCGAGTGCTCACTGCCCGTGCTCGACATCGCCAGGCGTTGCGCGGCCAGCGCGGCGGCACCCACGAGCGCGCCCAGACCCACGATTCGGCCGAGCGCGGGGGCGTCGTCCTTCAGCCGGGCGACCACGGCGGCGAGCGACCATGTGACCAACACGGCGAACGTGGCCAGGTGCAGCCCGGGCAAGCCGCTGCTCGTCCGGGTGCTGAGGGCGATGGCGCCCAGGGCCACCGTGGCGGGGAACATGAGCCCGTCGGGCAGCAGCTGAGAGCCCCTCTTCGACGTGGCGCCGCTCGGCGAGTCCGGCTCCTCGCGACGAGTGGCGTCGACCACGATCGAGCGCTCGGTCACCGCGCCCCGACGATCGTGCCCCCACTGACCGGCTCATCGTCCTCGGGCGGGCGGTCGTCGACGATACGACCGTCCCTCATGCGCACGATGCGCTCGGCGACCGCGGCAACCCCCGGATCGTGGGTGACCAGCATGATGGTTTGGCCGCCGTGGTGGAGCCGACTCAGTAGCTCGATGACCTCCTGGCCGCCCTCGGAGTCGAGGGCTCCGGTGGGTTCGTCGGCCAGCAGCAGCGTGGGATCGTTGGCCAACGCGCGGGCGATAGCCAACCGTTGGCGCTGTCCACCGGACAACACACCGGGCATCGCCGATGTCTTGTCGCCGATGCCGAGGAGGTCGAGCAGGTCGCGGGCTCGAGTCTCGGCCGGGCGACGCTTGCGGCCGGCGATGATGGCTGGGAGCGCCACGTTCTCGAGCACGGTCATGCTCTCGAGCAGGTTGAAGAACTGGAACACGATCCCGATATGCGTTCTGCGCAGACGAGCGAGATCGTCCTCGCTGCGCCCGGTTACTGGTTCCCCGGCCACGAGGATCGTCCCCTCGTCGGCAACGTCGAGCCCGGCCACGAGGTTGAGGAACGTCGACTTGCCACATCCCGAGGGTCCCATCAGGGCGACGAAGTCACCGTCGTTGACGGTCAGATCGACGCCGCGCAGCGCCCGTACCGGAGCGTTCTCGGCCTCGAAGGTCTTGCGCACCTTGTGGGCCTCCAACGCGAAGGGCGCGGTGGTCGCGTGGTCGCTCGTCGTCGTGCTCATGGTCATGCTCCTCGTTCGGACGCTGTGGGCATCGTGGCGGACCTCGTTTCCGCCGCGATCTTGTAGGCGTACACGGGACTCTCCCTTCCCTTCACGAGCTGGGGTGGCAACGCGACGGCAGGAACCGGCGACCCGAGGGCCCGCTGTGTGCCCTCGGAGAGCACCGTCTCACCGGCCGCTGCCAGCTGTTGCAGTCGTTGCGCCATATTCACCGTGTCTCCCACCACCGTATATTCGAGCCGCTCTTCGGACCCGAGGAGCGCCGCCGCGGCCTCTCCGGTGGAGAGGCCCAGTCCGAGGCCGAACGCCGGAAGTTGCTCGCGCTCCCAGCGAGCGTTGATCACCCGCTGTTCAGCATGCATCGACCGGGCTGCCTCGACCGCCCGGTCCGCGTGGTCGACTTGGGAGAACGGTGCCCCGAAGACCGCCATGACCGCATCGCCCACGAACTGCATCACCGTGCCACCGCTGGCCAGGATGGCTCGGTTCATGGCCGCCCGATGTGTGTTGAGCTGCCCGGCCAACTGGCTGGGGTCGGCGTGCTCGGCGATCGAGGAATACGAGCGGATGTCGCTCATGAGCACCGTGACCTCGACCCGTTCGGTCTCGCCGATGTGGCGACCGTCGCGGCGCAACTTTTCGACCAGCCCGCCGGGCAAGAGCCGCGACAAGGTCTCGCCTTGTTCCTCGCGGTCAACGATGGCCTGATGCAAGAGGCGGAGACGCTTGAGCGCGCCCTCGGTGCCTGCCGAGACGCCCTCAGCCAGCTTGACGAAAACGGCCTCCACCGCTGCGTCCACCGCTTCGGGGGGTAGACCGCGCGCCACCGCGATGGCCTTGATGGGCTTGCCCTCGGCGACTAGCCCCAGCAGCTCTTCCTCCTCGAGGGTCAGGCCGCCGTGGGTGGTGACCGGTCGGACCAGCGCCTCGACGATGGCGGGATCCAGCGCGGTTCCCCCGGTGGCCACCGACCGGATGGCGTCGACGAGCTGGTTGCCCTCGGCGATGTGGTCCTTGAGGAGGTACCCATAGCCGGCGGATCCCTGCGCCAACAACGAGACCGCGTACTCGGGATCGTCGTACTGAGAGAGCACCACCACCCCGGTCCCTGGATGGCGTTTTTTGATCTCCTGGGCCGCTTCGATCCCCTCGCGTTGGAACGACGGCGGCATCCGGATGTCGGTCACCAAGACGTGCGGATTGGCGGCCGTCGCCCCCTCTACCGCCTCGTCGTAGTCAGCGGCGACTCCCACGACGTGGAGATCGGGGTGTCGCTCGATGAGCGCACGCACTCCCTCACGAACGATGAGGTTGTCGTCAGCCAGAAAGACCTCGATGATGCGAGTCGCCGGGTCGTCGTCCATGCGATGCAGTTCTCTCACGAGCGGGGCACCACCACCAGGGGGCGAACGCCCGAGCGCGCGGTGGTGCTAGTTCCCCCACCCTTCCGTGGGCACCACCCTGGTCGATGCCCGCTGACCCACCGACGATGGTGGCATGCGCCACGAAAGCTCTGTGACATCGTTGTCCTGGATTCCCTCCGAGGCGGTCGAGGGCAGTACCCGTCTGGCCTTCGACGCCGGGTTCACTCACTACGACGAGCCGCCGCCCGAGCAGCTCGACGACATCGAGGAGCTCTGTGCGGCCGACCGGTTCCGCTTCGCGAACGTGCTGCGGGGCTGGGTGGAGGTCGACGACTCGGGAAAGATCACGGCGCAGGGTTATAGCGGTGGCTCCATGATGGGCTCGACGACCGTGCGTCTGGCGGCGTTGCGGCACTGCTTCCAGGCGGTCGGGCTGCCCGACATCCGCCGCGAGCCCGAGTGTGGGCCGAGCTCGGTCACCTTCGTTCAGACCGCGGGGGGGCGTACCGGGTTGCCCGCACCCCGGCGGGTCCGGCGCCGTCCGTTCGTCCAGTGGCAGGCACCACTGGTGTGGACCACGCTCACCCTGACCCTCCACGCGGATGGACGGTCGGAGGCGACCATGAACGGTGCCAGCACGTTCCCGCGCCACTGGGTCTACGGCGCAGAGGGGCAACTCGTCCAAAAGTCAGGTCTCACCGACTTCAAGGACTGGTACCGCCGGTCGTTCGGCAAGCACAGCCCCTGGGGCGATCTCGATTCTGAGGCACTGGTCACCGCAGTGGAGAGCGCGCTCGAGCGCGCCCTGTCGGCGCAGGTGATGCGCGGCCAGGCCAAACCCCGGATCGACCGGGTGCGTGCGGGTACGGTGCTGGTGCACGAAGGCGAGGAGGGTAACGACGTGTTCTTGGTGCTCGACGGCGTGCTCCGGGTGGAGAAGGGCGGCGAGCGGTTGGCTGAGTACGGCCCAGGGGCCCTGCTCGGCGAACGAGCGCATCTCGAAGGCGGCACCCGGACCTCGTCGTTGGTGGCGGTGACCCCCTGCCGGGTGGCGGTCGTCGATGCGGCGTACCTCGACCGCGTCGACCTGCAGCAGCTCTCGGAGGGTCACCGCCGCGAAGCCTCCGGTACGGGCTGACGGTGCGCGTCCAGTTCTGTGGCGTTCGTGGTTCGACGCCGGCTCCGGGGATCGAGTTCGTCCGCTACGGGGGGCACACGTCATGCGTCGCGCTGGCGCACGACGGGGCATCGAGGCCCACGCTGGTTCTCGACGCGGGCACCGGGCTCCGTCAGGTGACGCGCTTGCTCGACCGCTCGGCCTTCGACGGCAGCCTCCTGCTCACCCACCTGCACTGGGACCACGTCCACGGGCTACCGTTCTTCGCCGGGGGCGACCGGGCCGACGCCCGCGTCGATGTCTGGCTACCCGAACAAGGAGAGGGGACGAGCGCCGAGGCGCTGCTCGCCCGAGGCATGTCGCCTCCCCACTTTCCCATTTCACCCGGGGGCTTGCGCGGTGCCTGGGCCTTCAATTTCCTCGCCCCGGGGTGGGTCGCGCTGGAAGGATTCGGCGTGCAGGTCGTCGAGATCCCCCATAAGGGAGGCCGCACGTTCGGGTACCGGGTCAGTGACGGCCACTCGGTGTTGGCGTACCTGCCCGATCACTGTCCAACCCGGCTCGGTCCGGGTCCTGACGGATGGGGTGAGTACCACGACGCGGCGATGCGCCTGGCTCAGGGCGTCGACCTCCTCATCCACGATGCGCAGCTGTTGCCTGAGGAGCTCGAGGCCGAGTCCCATTTCGGACATGCGGCCGCCGACTACGCCATCGCGCTGGGCCGCCGGGCCGGGGCCCGGGCCGTGGCGCTCTTCCACCACCGGCCGGACCGTACCGATGGGGCGATCGATGCCATGGTCGAGCGGCTCGCCACGTGTCCGATGTCGGTGAGCGCGGCCGCCGAAGGTACCGTGCTCGACCTGTGAGGGCTCGTCCGCAGTGAGCCGTGGCGTGCTCGATGCCGTCGTCGTGGGGTCGGGTCCGAACGGCCTCGCCGCAGCGCTCACCCTGGCGCGAGCTGGCCTCAGGGTGGAGGTCTTCGAAGGTGCGGCGACGCCCGGAGGAGGGTGCCGTACCGAAGAGCTGACGGTGCCGGGCTTCCTCCACGACGTCTGTTCCGCGGTGCACCCCATGGCGGTCGCGTCACCTTTCTTCGGCCGTGTGGACCTGGCGTCCCACGGTGTAAGGCTGTGTGACCCGGAGGTAGCGTTCGCGCACCCCCTCGATGGCGGTCGGGCGGGTGCGGTCGTTCGTTCGCTCGACCAGACCGCGGCCTCGCTCGGAATCGACGCGGACCGCTACGCGCGGTTGATGGCACCGCTGGTGGCCGCGGCTGACGCGATCGTGCCCGAGGTGCTCGCGCCCCTGCGCGCGGTGCCGAAGCACCCGGTGAGCATGGCCCGCTTCGGTCTCGTCGGTCTGCTGCCCGTGCTCCGACTGGCTGGCCGTTTCGCCTCCGACGAGGCCCGTGCCCTGCTGGCCGGCGCCGGTGCCCACTCGATGCTGCCCCTCGGCACCCCGCTCACCGGTGCGTTCGCGCTGCTCTTGACCATGCTCGCCCACAGCGCGGGCTGGCCTGTCGTCGAGGGCGGGAGCGCTCGGCTGGTCGACGCCCTGGTGGCTGAGCTCGGTGCGGCGGGTGGTCGGGTGCAGACGGACCGCTGGGTGCGCAACCTCGACGAGCTGCCCCGGCGCGCGCCGTGCTGCTCGACGTCGGCCCGCGCCAGCTGCTGGCAATGACCGGCGACCGCCTGGCCGCCGATCGCCGCCGGGCGCTCGCCCGGTTCGCCCAGGGGCCGGGCGTCTGCAAGGTCGACTGGGCGCTGTCGGGTCCCCTTCCCTGGGATGCCCAGGTCTGTCGGAGGGCGGCGACGGTGCACGTCGGTGGCACCCTCGAGGAAGTGGCACGGGGCGAGGCGGAGGTGGCTGCCGGGCGGCACCCCGACCGCCCCTTCGTGCTGGCTGTCCAGCCCGGCGTCGTCGATCCCACCCGTGCCCCGGCACCGAACCACACCCTGTGGGCGTACTGCCACGTTCCGGGCGGGTCCGACGTCGACATGACCGATCGCATCGAGCGTCAGATCGAGCGGTTCGCTCCGGGCTTTTCGGATCTGATCATCGGTCGGAGCACCATCACGGCGGCCGAGATGGAGCGCCGCAACCCGAACTACGTGGGTGGCGACATCAACGGCGGCGCCGCCACCTTGCGCCAGACCCTTTTCCGCCCGCTCGTCTCGTGGAACCAGTACCGGATGGCGCCGGGCGGCCCCTACCTTTGCTCAGCGTCCACGCCCCCCGGGGGCGGTGTGCACGGGATGTGCGGCGAATGGGCCGCACGAACGGTGCTCACCGACCTGAAGGTCCACTGAGGCCTCGCTCGGGCTCGTACCGCCCCTCAACTGGGATTTTAATGGGACTGACTCCGGTGTGGCACAATTTCGTCACATCTCGCCTCGCCACGCCGTCAGTCGTGGGACGACCGGAGGTTGCGTGAGGTCCGCTCAGGGTCTTGCCGCGGCCCGACGTCGTGCCCGAGGGCGGCGTGGGGTGGCGTTGACGACAAGGAGCGCCGCATGCAACAGGGCGAGATCAAGAGGGTTGGCGTAGTGGGTTGCGGGCTGATGGGTTCGGGGATCGCTGAAATCTCCGCGCGGGCAGGCCGTGACGTGGTGGTTCTCGAGCTCGACGAGGGCGCACTCGCCGCGGGGCGCGCTCGAGTGGAGTCGTCGTTGCGTCGGGCGGTCGAGCGAGCACGGCTCGACGAGGTGGCCGCGGCCGCCGAGCTGGCTCACATCACCTTCACGACGGACCCATCCGCCTTGGCGCAACGCCAGCTCGTGATCGAGGCCGTGGTCGAGTCCGAGGCGGAGAAGCTCTCGGTGTTCGCCCTGATGGACAAGGTGGTCGAGGACTCCGACGCGCTCTTGGCGTCGAACACCTCGTCGATCCCGATCATGAAGCTGGCCATGGCCACGAGCCGGCCTGCCCACGTCGTCGGCATGCACTTCTTCCAACCGGCCCAGGTGCTCGATCTGGTCGAGATCGTGCCGTCGTTGCTCACCGGCGCCGACACCCTGGCCGATGCCGAACGATTCGCCGTGGACGTCTTGGGCAAGCAGGTCGTCCGGGCGCCGGACCGCGCCGGGTTCGTCGTCAACGCGCTGCTCGTCCCGTATCTGCTGTCGGCCATCAGAATGGTCGAAAGCGGGTTCGCCACCTCCGAGGACGTCGACACCGGGATGGTCAAAGGCTGCGGCCATCCCATGGGCCCGTTCGCGGTCTGCGACCTCGTTGGCCTGGACACCGTGCTGCATGTCTCCGAATCGCTCTACGAGGAGTTCAAGGAGTCGTCCTTCGCTCCGCCCCCGCTTTTGGCTCGCATGGTGGAGGCCGGACTCCTCGGACGCAAGAGCGGGCGGGGCTTCTACGACTACGAGACCTGAGCTCCGTCGAGCTCGGAACGCAGCACGGCCTTTTGCACCTTGCCCATGGCGTTGCGTGGAAGCACGTCGGCGAAGTGCACCGATTTGGGCACCTTGTAGCCAGCGAGGTGCTCGCGCACCCGAGCTCGCAAGGCCTCTTCGGTGAAGGTGGCATCGGGGCGTCTGACCACGACTGCCACCACCCGCTCGCCCAGGTCAGCGTCGGCCACGCCCACGACGGCGCTCTCGAGCACGCCGTCGATCGACGCCAGCACGTCCTCCACCTCCTTCGGATAGACGTTGAAACCACCGCTGATGATGACGTCCTTGGACCGTCCCACGATCGTGAGGTAGCCGTCGGGGTCGATCGTGCCGAGGTCGCCGGTGCTGAACCACCCGTCGGCGGTGAACTCGGACTCGCGAAGCTCAGGCCGACCCCAGTACCCCGCGAACACCCCTGGACCACGGACCTCGATGGCTCCTGCGCCCCGCGTCACCCCGTCGGCGTCGTCTTCGGCTGCGCCTTCGTCGGCGTCGCGCACCCGAAGGTCGACCCCTGGGATCGGCAGCCCGACGGTTCCCGGTCGCTCGGCGCCGAGGGGGTTCGACGTGAGGATGGAGGTCTCGGTCATCCCATACCGCTCCACGATGGCATGGCCGGTCCGCTCGGCGAACGCTTCGTGCACCGGCGCCGCCAGCGGGGCCGATCCCGATGTGAACAGCCGGACGGACGAACAGGCAGTCGGAGTGAGCCGATCGTCGGCCAGGAGCCGCGTGTAGAAGGTGGGGATCCCCATGAATGCGCTCGAGGCCCCGAGCCCCTCGAACACCCCGTCGAGCTCGAATCGCGGTAGCAAGATCAGCGAAGCACCCGCTGCGATCACGCAGTTGGTCGCCACGAACAGCCCGTGGGTGTGGAACAAGGGCAGTGCGTGCAGGAGCACGTCGCGGGGGGTGAATTGCCAGACCTCGACCAGAGCGAGGGCATTGCTGGCCAGGTTGGCCTGGGAGAGTACGGCGCCCTTCGGACGACCCGTCGTCCCACTCGTGTACAAGATGGCCGCGGTGTCACCGGGCGCCGGAGATGGATCGGGAATCGGAGCGCCGACCAGGTCGTCGTCGCACAGATCGACGAGCGTTCCCCTTCCGTGCTCGTCCGCGCTCAGCGTCGGGCAGCCAGCAGGTGACGCCCCGCGGCGGGGATCTCGCACGACGAGGGCTGGTTGGACGTCGCGCACGACGTACTCGACCTCGTCGTCGGTGTAGCCGGTGTTGAGAGGGACATAGATGGCGCCAGCATGGAGGCAGGCCAGGTAGAGCATGACCGAAAACGCACTCTTCTCGACCTGGACGGCGACCCGGTCGCCAGGGGAGACGCCCGCCCGTCGCAGCCCGGTACCCAGTGACACCGCCCGTCGACCGGCGTCGCCGTACGTGCAGATCGCCCCGTCGAGCGTGCGGAGAAACGGCGCGTCGGGCTGGCCGACGACCGTGTCGGCCACGATGCCGCGGAGGGTCGCCGTTGCCGAGGGACCTCGCACGGCGACGGCGTCGGACACCGGTGCATCATGACCGACGCGGGCCCTCTCCGGCAGGTCGTGGCCCGCGGTCGCCGACGGTCCGCCCGTTGTCGATGTCGACTTCCACCGTCATACTGATGCCGACCGACTGGGGAGGTGGGCATGAAGGTTCGAGCTTCGGTGTGCGCTGGGGTCGGCGAGCCCTGGACACTCGACGAGATCGACGTCGATCCGCCCGCCGCCCACGAAGTGGTCGTGCAGATGGCCTTCGCCGGCATGTGCCATTCCGACGAGCATCTGCGCCAGGGTGATCTGACCCCCTCGGCCCATGTCCTCGAGCTCTTTGGCCTCTCGTCGCTCTTTCCGGTTGTCGGGGGCCACGAGGGAGCCGGCATCGTGGTGGAGGTCGGACCCGAGGTGTCCGATGTGAGTGTCGGCGACCATGTTGCCGTGGCCTTCATCCCGGCCTGTGGCACCTGCTTCTGGTGCGCGTCGGGTCGGCAGAACCTGTGCGATCTGGGCATCACGACGCTTTGCGGACCGATGATCAGCGACGGGACCTGGCGTTACCGCCTCGACGGTCAGCCGCTCAATCGGATGTGCCAGCTCGGGACCTTCGCCGAGATCGTGGTGTGCCATGAGGCGTCGCTCGTGAAGATCGATCCCTCCGCCGATCTGCGCGCCGCGGCCCTCATCAGCTGCGGAATCGCCACGGGCTTCGGGGCGGCGGTCAACCGGGGTCAGGTCCGGCCAGGCGAGGTGGTGGTCGTCGTCGGGTGCGGAGGGGTCGGATCGGGGGCCATCCAAGGCGCCCGACTGGCCGGGGCTCGCCACATCGTGGCTGTTGATCCGTTGCCCTTCAAGCTGGAGAAGGCGCTCGAGATCGGCGCCACGCATCGCGCGAAGTCGATGGAAGAAGCGACCCTGCTGGTCGCCGAGCTCTCCCATGGGCGCATGGCCGACGTCGTCATCCTCACGCCGGGCACGATGACCGGGGACCTTCTCCTTCCGGCCTGCTCAGCCGCGTCCAAAGACGGCCGGATCGTGGTGACCGCGCTCGCGCCCATGAACCAGGTCGATGTCCACCTCAACCTGTTCAACCTCGCCATGTGGAACCAGGCGATCCTGGGCACGGTCTTTGGCTCGGTGAGCCCTCGGGTCCAGACGCCACGGTTGCTCGCGCTCCATGCCCAAGGCCTCCTGACGGTCGACGAACTGATCAGCCGCGAGTACGACCTCGCGTCGGTACAGGATGGCTACGACGACCTGCACGCCGGACGAAACATTCGAGGAGTGATCCGTTTGGGCTGAGCCTCCCCGGGTGCCCGAGACCGATACGGCCGACTCCGGGTCGGCTGGCCGACGGCGGTGGTTTCGAGCGATCGCTTCCCCACACGATGACGGGGACGAGGGGACCCAGCACCCCGGCCCGGAGGCACCCGGTCCAGACGCCGACGCTGTAGGCCAGGTCGTCGATGAGGTGGGCCACGGCGTAGCCGAGGGGGTTGGGCGCGTCAGAGCTGCTCGCCCAGTCCTTGAGCGCGGGTGTTGCCAGCAGAGCCGCTGCGACACCTCGGCTACGACGCCATCCGAGCAGGCCAACGAGGGCGGGGCCCCACGCCCGGACGAGGCCCGAGGCGACTGCGGGCGGCGTGGCCATCGTGCTCCGGGCCGTGAGACCGATCGCCAGCGGGATGGGACGCCGCACCGTTCCGGACAGTCGACGAGCCAATGCCCCGGCCGACCCCGCGGCGAGGATGGCGGCGAGCACCGGACGGGATGAAAGCACCAGCATGCAGACGAGTGCGCTCGACGCCGGAATCCTTGCGGGAGCCACGACGGACGGATGACGGAGCCAGAGAGGACCAGCGGTGGTGCCGTACTCGAACCGTTGGGTGAGCCACGCTCGCAATCCGCGACGAACGTCGTGTGCGACCGTTGCGGTCGGGTCGTAACGAACCCACCACCCGGCGCCGACCAGCCTCCAGACCAGATCGACGTCCTCCCCAGCGGGCATGGTCTCGTCGAAGCGGATCGGGGGAGCGAGGCCGGCTCGGAGGAGGAGGGTCGCGCTTGGGACGAAGGGGATCTGCGCCCTCGGTCCCACGAGCCCTGCCCGAGGGCCCCGGTCAAGGGGTGGCCGCGCCCGTTCGTAGCGCCCGATCCGGCTCGCAGCGGCCTCCGCAACGATCCGGGGCGCCACCGCGGCGACCATCGGGTCGTCGAAGTGGTCCAGCAGGGGGCCCAGCCAGCCGGGAGAGGGGAGGCAGTCCGAGTCGACCAGGGCCACCAGTCGGGTGGTGACCCCGGCCATGCCCACGTTGCGAGCGGCGCCGGGCCCCACCTGGCGCTCCAGCGCCACCAACGTGGCGCCGGCGTCCCGGGCAGCCTGCGCGATGGCGGCGGGGTCGGCTGACGCATCGTCGACGACCACGGTCCGGAGCCCGTCCAGCGCCTCGAGCAGGCGACGAAGCTGGTCGGGGCGGTCCCGAACCGGCACCACCACGGTCACGTCGGATTCGTCGAACTCGGTGCCGCCGGGACGGACATGGAACAGCCCGGCGTTCACCAGGCGCCGGGCGAGGACGCGCTCGGGGCGGTCCGTCCCCAACCTGCCCCAGGGGTGCCAGCGAGCCACCACCGCCGCGCCGCGCGGCGTCAGCTGCAGGACCCGGAGCGGCCGCCCCCCGACGACGACGCGACCACCCTCCAGCACGCGGGTGTCCTCGTCTGCGTACAGCATCGATCCGGCGGGCAGCGCCACCCCCAGGGCGTCGGGTGCCGCAGCCAACGGCGGGGGGCGTACGGCAGCGGGCCCGGTCACCGGGTCATCCTGCCGGTTCTCAGCCCAGGCCGCACACGAACCGGGTGCTCCAGGGTGTCCAGCCGTAGCGGTGGTAGAGCTCGAGCGCGATGGCGTCCTGGGCGCTCGGGGGGGCTTGGTACGGCCAGCCCCCCATGCCCATCGATATCCACGTCGAGTGCAGGACGCCATACGCGCCAGACGGCGCGGCCGGGCTGTTGTAACGATCGCCCGACTCGTGGATCCGGATGCAGGCCCAGTCCGCGGTGGCCGTGCTGGTCGCATCGGTCGGTGGGGCCGTCGTAGTGGTCGTCGTGCTCGTAGTGGTCGTGCTCAACGCCGTCGCCGTTTGCGCTGCCGAGCCTGCTGTGGACGACGTGGCTGACGCGGGCGGTGGGGTGAGGGTGGCCGTCACCCTGTGCAGGGCATTGGCCATCGAGAGCTCGGCTGAGAGCGAGCGCCCGGCCGAGCCTCCTTGGGGAGCCCCCGAAGTGTCGTGCGCGAGCCCGGCCGTGTCTTGGAAGCCGCCCTCGGGGATTTCCCCGAGGGCGCCGGGGACCGCGGTGCCTGACGGCACCCGGTCGCTGGTGGTCACCCACCCCCCGGCTGGGCCGGGGGAGCGGGTCGGACCGGCGCCGGCCCCTGCGATGAAACTGCTGACGACCATGCTGGTCGCTATGACGGTCATTGTTGTCGTGAGTGCAATGCGGGTCCGCATGGCACCTCCCTTCGTCGGGCGCCTCCGCGCGCCTTCCTCTGCTCGGTGTCGCGGGCTCCGGCCATCGCATTCGGGCCCCGGGCGGAGAGCGGGAAGGCGTCGTCCGTCCTGGCGTAGCGCCGCAGGGTGTGCGGCCGGTTGTCCTGTGCCCTGTGCCTACGTCGTGCTCGTACCGCCTTGATCTGGATGGGCTCGCGGCGAAGACGGCGCGAGTGCGTCGGGTTGGTCGCTGCTCGTCCGGGAGCTGCGGGCCACCGCCGGTCGCGCCAGGTGGGCGCTCGAGGGTGGTTCGCCGGCCACCCCGGCCAGACCCTCCAACGGGTCAGCCGGATACCGGTGCTGCGATCTGGTCCGCCGCACGTTAGCTGCTGGGCGGCCCCGGTACGTGTAGTCGGAGCGCGCCGGCGCCCGCCAGGGGGGTGCCCGCTCCAGCGCGCGACGGGAGCTGGCGGGCCGCGAATGGCCGTGACCAGGGACGACGCTCATTCGATGGGCGTCGGGCCGAGCGCCATCACCGGGTTGGCCCGCGCGGGGGTCTGGGGCCCATGATCGGTGCATGGCTGATGGCGAACGACTTCCCGACGCACGCGTTGGACAGGCCGGGTTCGGCGATCCGACTCCGTTCATGCTGGCCACGGGCCTGCACCTCAGCGAGA
Organism: uncultured Acidimicrobiaceae bacterium; assembly: GCA_963794215.1. GTDB lineage: Bacteria > Actinomycetota > Acidimicrobiia > Acidimicrobiales > RAAP-2 > DATKRB01. The sequence goes on from CAWCCQ010000004.1 coordinate 272,562, forward strand.
TCGGGCCCGACCGGGTCAGCGGGTGGATCGACCTGGGTCCCGCCCAGCATCAGCCCTCGGGCATCGTGCACGGTGGGGTGTACGCCGCCGTGGTTGAGGAAGCTGCCAGCTACGGGGCGAGCCGGGCCGTGGCGGCGGCGGGCCAGCAGGCGGTCGGAGTGTCGAACTTGACCAACTTCATCCGTCCGATGTCCGAGGGGCGAGTGGTTGTCGAGGCGGCCCCACTCCACCAGGGCCGAACCCAGCAGCTCTGGGAGGTCCGGATCACGACGACGGAGGGCAAACCGGTGGCTCTCGGCCAGGTCCGCCTCCAGAACGTCCCCCGTCGCTAACTGCTGCCTGGTAAGTCGCTGGTGGGGGTGGGCGCGAGTGGCATCGTCCGGAGGCGAGTGGTGGTGAGCGGTCGCGTCCAGGGCGTCGGCTTCCGAATCTCGCTGGTCCGACGGGCCACCGCCGCCGGTGTGGCCGGTTGGGTCCGCAACCAGCCTGACGGCCGGGTCGAGGCGGTGTTCGAGGGCGACGGGCCGGCCGTCGACGGAGTGCTCGCCTGGTGCGGGTCCGGTCCGAGGGGCGCCGAGGTGACGTCGATCGAGGTGGTCGAGGAGCCGCCGCGTGGCGAGCGCGGGTTCGCGGTCCGGTGAGCGAACGGTCTGGCGCGCAGCCCTACCGCCGCTCCGGTTAGCCTCGCGGCTGATGGTGCGCCGTCCAAACGACCGGCCGGACGTCGCCGATCGTGCTGACCACTGACCGGGCGTGATGAACGCGAAGCATGCCCGACAAGGCGGTGCGGTCACGGTCGTCGACCACCCCGTCGTCGCCCACCGGCTGGGCACGCTGCGAGACGCTCGCACCGACAACGAGACGTTCCGTCGGCTGATCGCCGACGTCTCCACGTTCGTCGCCTACGAGGCCCTGCGCGACCTTCGCACGGTGGACGGGCCGGTCGACACACCCGTCGCGGTCGGCGCCCGACGTCGACGGGTGGAGGAGATGGTGCTGGTCGTGCCCATCCTGCGGGCAGGGCTCGGAATGGTCCCCGCCGTGCAGAGCCTCCTACCGCTCAGTGAGGTCGCACATGTCGGCCTTCGTCGGGACGAGGTCACGCTCCAGCCCGAGGTGTACCTCGATCGGTTGCCTGCCGACCTGAGCGGTCGGAGGGTGGTGGTCTGCGATCCGATGCTGGCAACGGGCGGTTCGATGGCTGCGGTGTGCGCCATGATCGCCCAACGAGGGGCGCAAGAGGTCGTCGCACTGTGTGTCCTGGCCTCGGCTCCGGGGCTCGAACGCCTGGGTGGTGAGCACCCAACCGTGCGGGTGGCGTGCGCGGCTGTCGATCCGCAGCTCGACGAACGGGGGTTCATCGTGCCCGGGCTGGGTGACGCGGGTGATCGGCTGTTTGGCCCGGCGCACTGACGAGCTGGTGCAGCGACGACTGGTCGTTTGGATCGCCCAACGGTGATTCGTCGGACCGTGGTTGGGGGCGATGACCCAACGGCGAACGTCTCAACGACCGATGTCTTCGAACCATAGGTCAGGACGTTGGGCGATGAACGTGCCGAGTAGCGTCACGCACTCATGAAGGTCGAGCTCCATGACCTCCACACCGAGGTCCCGCAGCCACTCGTGACCACCCGTGAAGTTGCGCGATTCGCCGATCACCACTGCGCCGATACCGAACTGTCGGATGAGACCTGAGCAGAACCAACAGGGCGACAGGGTGGTGACCATGATCAGCTCGCCGTAGTGACGCCTACGGCCCGCCGCGCGAAATGCCTCGGTCTCGGCGTGCGCGGTCGGATCATCCCTCTGGATGCGGCGGTTGTGGCCCCGCCCGAGCAGTGTCCCGTCACGCTCCACAAGCGCCGCCCCGATGGGGATACCACCTTCGTCGGCCCCAAGCCGAGCTTCGTCCAACGCGAGGTGCACGAGCGCAGTCGCGAGGGTGTTGTCGAGTCGGCCGGACGCAGCCATTTGCGGCCCTCCCTTGCTCGGGGTCAGCATCGTGCCCGTGAACGCCGATGGCAAGCACCGGGTCCGAGTCGGATCGCAACAGCTCGACATCCCGCTCGTCTCGATCGCCGACGATCTCACGATTGCCCTGCTCATCTCGGTCGATCTGGGTGTCGACTTCGCAGAACGGGCCGGCCAGGAGCTGGCCGGCCTGCTCGAACCGTACGGCGCCGAGATCGTCGTGTCGGTCGCCACCATGGGTATCCCCCTGGCGATCGAGGTGACCAGGGCGCTCGGCCTCAACGACTACGTCATCTTGCACAAGACGCCAAAGATCGATCTCACGGATGCCATCGCGGAGCCGGTCCAGTCGATCACGACTGCGTTGCCCCAACGGTTGCTCTTCGACCGAGCCCGCCTGGGCGCGGTGCAGGGGCGCCGGGTAGCGGTCGTTGACGACGTCATCTCTACCGGTGGATCCACCAAGGCGGCGCTCAACTTGATGCGTCGGGTGGGTGCGGAGCCGGTGGTCGTGGGCACCCTCGTCACCGAGGGATCGAAGTGGCGTAGCTTCCTCGGCGAAGACGCGGCACTGGTGCAGGCGCTCGGTGCCATTCCGCTGTTCAGGCAGGGCGCGGACGGCACGCTGGTCGAGGACTGGGAGGGCACGGCGGGCACGTCGCCGGCGGACGCGCCCGGCCTGCGCCCGGCCTGAGGGGTGCGTGGTGGGTCAGGCCGCAGCCAGCGCATCTGATGCCGCGAGCAGCGTGTCCTGCTGGGCGGTCTGTTTACGAACTCCTCGCCAGCCCAGCACGAAGTACACCAGGCCGGCCACGCCGAGGCCCAAGAAGATGCTGAAGTCCGCGCCGTATCCGGCGGAATCCCTGGTGTGGTTGGTGAGCTCGTTGAGCCACCGCGGGAGGTGGAACGTCGCGGACAGGCCCGAAAACGCGGCGTACATGCCCACGAGCTGCGCGATGATCGCTGGCCAGACGACGCCACCGTCCCGCCAGTAGAGGCTGCCCGAGTCGGTCCGCTGCAGCTCCCAAGGGACGTAGCGGAATCTCCGCATGGCCCAGTCGACGAGATAGACGGCGCACCAGGGAGCGATCCACACGATGACTGCGTCGACGAAGTCGGTCAGGTACTGGCTGAACGAGACGCTGAAGATGGCGTACATGGTCACGCCGAGCGCGATGACGCAGTCGACCACCACGGCCTGATAGCGCTTCAGTCGGGCTCCGAGCGCCTGCAGCGTCACTCCTGAGGAGTACATGTCGAGGCTGTTGATGGCGAACAGCTGGATGATGCAGAAGATGAGGAAGACGGTCACGAACCATGCGGGAATCGCACTCTGGTGCGCGAGGGGCAGAAAGCCACCAGTGCCGGTGCCGAGACCCTTGATGAAGGTGCCCACCGCGGCACCGAGCGTCATGATCAGGATCTGGGGAATGGCCGTCCCGAGGAACACCCAGCCCACCAGCGCCGGCTTGGACACGTTGGGCGCGCAGTAGCGCGAGTAGTCGTTGCCGCACTCGGCCCACCCGAGCCCGCTCAATGCGATCGTGAACGCGAGGCCCTCGGTGTAGGTCTGCCAGTCGGCGCCGTGCGCCACCCCGTGCACCGTTGCGTGCGGTAGGGCGAAGCCCAGCAGAACGGCGAAGAGGATGAGGAACGGTAGGGCAAGTAGCCGGAGCGTCTTGACGATGGTGGCGTGCCCGAGGAACGGCAGGACACCCTGGATGACCACGGCGACGAGGACGAAGATGACCTTGGCGGGATCGCCCGGCGTGAATCCCGCCTTGATCTGCAGCACCAGTGCGGCGCCGACGATGAGGATGAGCCCCTCGACCTCGAAGCCGATCTGGGTCAACCAGTTGAACAGCGAGATGAGCCGCGAGCCGTTGGGCCCGTACGGGGCCCGGTTGATGGAGAAGACCGTGGTGCCGGCCTGAGGTCCCTGCAACGAGCACAAGCCGAGCAGCAGGTATGAGAGGTTGCCGATGAGGATGAGGCTCAACGCTTGGGCGAACGTGAACCCGAACGTCATCAAGATGGCGCCGTAGATGAAATACTCGATCTGGACGCTGGCTCCCGCCCACATCGCACCGACGTCGCGCGGTCGCGCCCACCGCTCCTGGAGCGGGATGAAGTCGATGCCGTGTTGCTCGACGTGGAACGGCAGGTCGGCCTCGGGAATGGCGGACCTGGGGCTCTCGATTCCGGTGGCCACTCGTACCTCCTGTTGTCGCGATCGGCGTGCGGGTGTCGCGATCGGTGAGCGAGCACGCGGACCCGGGGCGTCCGTGCGGCCAACGATGCGTGGCGCGCGGCCTCGACGTCAAGCCCCGCCTCGTGAATTCGCTATTTCTGCCTCGGATGGGCCGTGGGGGCCTGGATGCGGACTGGCGGCCGACCGTCGAGCCGTGGTGGCTGTTCGGGCGAGACAGCGAGGAAGGTGTCGAGCTCTCCGAGCAGGTCTCGCCGGCGTCCCTCGTCGGCGAAGCTGGCCGTGATGGATGTCCGAGCGAGGTCGGCGACCACGTCACGGCTCCACCCAAAGGCGGCGGTGCATCGCTCGTACTCGCCGGCGAGGTCGACGCCGAAGAGCACCGGATCATCAGTGTTGATCGTGACCGCGACCCCGGCTCGGCGTAACGCGTCGACCGGATGAGCGGCGAGCGAGCCGACGTACCCGAGCACCACGTTGGAAGTTGGACAAATGTCGAGTGGCACCCCGCGCCGAGCGAGATCGGCCACGAGGCCGCGATCTTCGATGCTCCGTATCCCGTGGTCGATGCGTTCGGCGCCGAGGAGATCGATTGCCTCGCGGATTCCGAGCGGCCCGCTGGATTCGCCGGCGTGGGCGCAGCGGCGCAGTCCGGCGGCGCCGGCGGCCCCGAAGGCGTCGACGAAGCGGGCAGTGTGTGACCCGTTCGACTCGTCGCCGTCGATCGACAACGCCGCCACCCTCGGGTGCCCGATCCCGAGCATGCGTTCGACGAGCTCGAGCGCTTCGCCCCGGGTCTGGTTCCGCGCCAGGCTGACGCACAGTGCCGCGGTCGCCCCGCCGTCGAGCTCGGCCGCCGAAAACCCCGCATCGAGCGCGTCGAGCATGCCCCGCAGGTTGGGTTGCCACGTCGGCCAATGCGCAGGGTTGACGATGACGTCGACGTGCCGAGTCCCCGACGTCCTGGCTCGGGTCGCGACGTCGTAGGCGAGCGCGAAGAGGTCGTCGGCTCGGTCGAGAAGCGCGCAGGACGCATCAAGGTGGGCGAGGAGCTCTCGCAGGTCGCCGATGGGCGTCTTCCCCGGTCGGCCGTCGCCCACTGGGGCCGCTCGATCTTCGAGAGGCGCGACCCCGTGCCGTGCGGCGGCGTGGGTGAGCAGTGTCGTCGGCACGGAGCCCTCGAGATGCAGATGGATTCTCAGCTTTGGGAAGTCCGACGATCCACCTGTGTTCAAGCTGCCCTGCTGCGCTCACCACCTCGGATGAATGGGCGGCCCCGGCTCCAATGCCGCCCACACGCGATCAGTCACCCTGGTGAGCATCTCGACCTCACGGCGCTCGCGTCGGCGGAACGGCACCGTGCGGCCGACGTAAAGGGTCAACCCGGCGGCCTCCAACTCCTCGGCCAGCACTCCACTGCGGTCCGTGCACCCGTCGCCACCCTCGGTTCGGGCGCCTTCGGCGAACGCCGACAGCCACGGAACGGTCGGGACCTCTCCCACGGACTGGACGTGCGTGCCCGAGCGCAGATCGACCAGGGTGGACCAGTCCAGCTCGAAGAGCTCCCCCGCGTACCCCATGAGGGCGCTGAGGGCGGCCACCGAATTGGCGGTCTCCAAGATGGCGAGCGCTGCCGCCATGACCTTGAGGCCTCGCTCCTCCTCGTCGTCGGCAACAGATCGGACGTCCTCCACCCCGGCACCGTCGACGAGCCGGATTTGACCACACATCTGGTCGACCATGCCGGCGTCGGGCAGCTCGACCATGAGCTCGTCGACGGCGATACCACCTTCGCGCTCGAGGACTTCCAAGCCGACGACGTTCCCGCGGATCCCGCCGATACGCGTCGCGACCGCGCCCAGCACGCCCGGACGATCGGGGACCCATATCCGTACCGCGACCCGTTCCATCCTCAGGCCTCCGCGCCTGTGCTCGTCACGCTCATCACGCTCCGCGGTTCTCGCCCATCATGTTCACCCGCCCGCCTCAGACCGTCCTCGTGATGCTGACGGTCACCGTCGACTCGTGCTCGGCCCCTCCGGCGTAGATTCCCTTGATCGGGGCGACGTCACCGTAGTCTCGGCCACGAGCGACGAGTATGTGTCGCAGGCCGACGGTCATCTCGTTGGTGGGATCGACGCCCCACCAGTCGCCCGCCCACGCTTCGACCCACGCGTGGCTCTCGCCGAGTGCTTCCTCCCCTACCGCTGCCTCTGGATCGGGGTGGAGGTACCCCGACACGTAGCGGGCAGGGATACCGCAGGCGCGCAACATCGAGAGCGCCAGATGGGCGAAGTCCTGGCATACGCCCCTTTTGGCCTCGAACGCCTCGGTAGCGCACGTCTTGACGCTGGTGACGCCCCGAACGTACTCGAGCGCACCATGTACCCAACCGACCACTTGGTCAATGGTCTGGGCGGGTGTCGCCGCCCGCAGCTCGGTGGCCGTCTCGATCAGTGACGGGTTGGGTTCGGTGAACCGGCTGGCGGTCAGCAGCTCGGCAAACCGGACCCCCGCCGCGGCCACCTCGGCCCAGGTGGCGGTGGGCGGCTCCGCGGGGGCGTGGGTCTCGACGAGCGCTTCGCCGTGCACGAGCAGCTCGCCGTGCGGGCCATCGACGTTGAAGGCGATCACCGGTGTTCCCCAGTAGTCGCGGTAGCCGTACTGGGGGACGTTGGGGGAGGTATGGACCTTGGCGTCGAGTGAGGTCTGCCGGCTGGTGCTCTGTGGGATCTTGCGGACCTCGTTGTAGGAGGCTCGCGCCGGAACCGAGTAGGTGAACCTCGTAATGTGCTCGGTACGTAGCCGCCACCCATCAAACCGCCTCACGACTCGCTCCCGCTGTGCCACTCGGTGGGCATGTCATGGGCGAAGTAGCGGCGGGTGATGGCGTCGGAGACCTGGGAGATGGTGCGCTGCAGTCGCTCGAGCCGGGTGGGCAGGCCCAAGGCGAGCGAGGCGGGCGCCGAGTACTCGAGTTCGGCCCGGGCCAGCCCGATGAGGCCGCGCGCCTCTTCCCACTCGTCGTCCCTGCCGACAGAGATCTGGTTGAGGCACTCCTCGGCCACGGTCAGCGAGGCGAAGGCGGAACGCGGGAACAACCGGTCCCGCAGGAGGAAGTCGAGCACGCGGCCCGGTTCGACCACGCCCTGGGAGAGGCGGAGGTAGGGCTCGTAGCCGCCACAGGAGCGAAGGAGCATCACCAGGCCGCTATCGGAGATGTCCTCGAAAGAGAGTGACGCCAATTGGCGAGCGACCACGTCGGTGCGCTCGAGACAGCGACCCAACGTGAAGAAGAGCCAAGTCTGGTCACGGCTCATCGTCGTGTCCGCTAGCCCAGTGATGGCCGCCATCTGGGTCTTGATGAACGCGAGGTACGACGCCGGTCCTACGCGGCGTGACAACGACCACTGGCCGGGCAGCTCCCCCCAGGTGGCGTTGATCCGCTCCCACAGCTCAACGGGGATCACGTGGCGCACAGCGCGGGTGTTCTCGCGCGCCGCGTTGATCGCTCCGGCGATCGAGGACCGGCTGTCGGGGTCGCGAGCCAGGCGTTCGGTGACCTGCCACAGATTCGGCTCGTTGTCGTCGTAGGGGAGCCCCATCACGGCCAACAGGCGCTGGGACGCGCTGTCGCCTGCGGCGCTGCTCTGCTCCAATGCCTGGTAAACGACAACGTCGAGAATGCGAGCGGTACCTTCAGCCCGCTCGACGTACCGCCCGACCCAGAAGATGGACTCGGCCACTCGGCTCAGGAGGGAGTTGCTCATTGCTGTCCCTGCTCTGCGTCCATCGGCGGGCCGGAGTCCATCGGCGGCCCCACTTGGACGGCCGGTGCCCTCCGGAGGGGCGCGCTCATCGATTGGTGGTTGCCCCCGACCACCCAGGTGTCCTTCGAACCCCCGCCTTGGCTGGAGTTGACGACCAGTCCGCCTTCTTGCAGCGCGACCCTCGTGAGCCCTCCCGGCAGTACCCAGATCCGCTCACCGTCGTTGACCGCGAACGGCCGCAGGTCGACGTGGCGAGGCACCATGTGGCCGTCGACCCACGTGGGTGAGGTGGACAGGGGGACCAGTTGCTGGGCGATCCACCCGCGTGGATCAGCCGTTACCTGAGCGCAGACCTCGTCGAGCTCGGTCGGTGAGGCGAACGGGCCGATGACCAGACCCTTGCCGCCCGAGCCATCCACCTTCTTGAACACGAGCTCCTCGCGCCGGGCTAGCGCCGTCTCGAGCGAGCCGGGCTCGACCAGCCTCAGCGTCTCGACGTTCTGGAGCACGGGATCCTCGTCGAGGTAGTAGCGGATCATGTCGGGGACGTACGAATAGACCAGCTTGTCGTCGGCGATCCCATTGCCCACGGCGTTGGCGACCGTCACCCGCCCAGCCCGCGCTGCGTTGACGAGGCCCGGGCATCCCACGAGGGACTCGGGTCGGAATTGGAGGGGATCGATGTACTCGTCGTCCACCCGCCGGTAGATCACGTGCACCGGCACCTCGCCGTCGGTCGTCCGCAAGAAGATGTCGGTGCCGTGGCAGACGAGGTCCCGGCCCTCCACAAGATGGACGCCCATGAGGCGGGCGAGCAAGGCGTGCTCGTAGAACGCGGAGTTGTACACGCCCGGCGTCAGGACGACGACGGTCGGGTCCGCCACCCCGGCGGGTGCGGCTTGACGGAGCGACTGCACGAGGCGGGCCGGGTAGTCGGTCACCATGTGGATGGGCTGGCCCCAGAAGACCTCGGGCAGCACGCGGGCCATCGCTTGGCGGTTCGCCAGCACGTAGCTGACCCCTGAGGGGCAGCGGATGTTGTCCTCGAGAACCTTGAACGAGCCGTCGTGATCGCGCACCACGTCGATGCCCGCCACATGGATCCGCACCCCGTTGGCCGGGTCGAAGCCGTGTACCGCCCGGAGGAACCCGGGCGAGCTGGTGACGATGCGGTGGGGGACCACCTCGTCGTGGAGAATGCGCCCCCGTCCGTAGACGTCGGCCAGAAAGGCCTCGAGCGCGCGGACCCGCTGGGCCACCCCCTCGGCGATCGTGTCCCACTCATGGTCGGTGAAGACCCGGGGAATGACGTCGAGCGGGAAGGGCCGCTCTTCCCCGTCGAGATCGAACGTCACGCCCTGGTCGAGAAACGCTCGCGCCAGTCGCCCAGCGCGGGCCGACACGTCGTCCGGGCTCATCTGCGAGACGACCGACACGACCTCTCGGTACTGCGGCCGCGCCGCGCCCGAGGCGTCGAGGACCTCCTCGAAGGCATGCTGAAGGGGGCCTTCGCCGCCCAGGCGGTATCCATCGAACAGATCGCCCACTCCTGAAGGCTGCCACCCTTTTGTTTCGCCGTCGTTTCCGGGGCGCGAACACTTGGGGAGACGCCCATCCAAGCTCACAGGACCTTGGGTCTGCGAGCCGTGGACCTTGGGTCTGCGACCCGGTGGTCGTTGGGTCTGTGACCCGGACCTTGGGTCTGCGAGCCGGACCTTGGGTCTGGGACCCGATGGACCTGCGGTCTGGGCGGTCGCCAGGTGCCGCTTGCCGTGCTGGCGCACGGCGTCGGGGTGCCCTCGGTCCTTGCGAGCCCGGCTCGGTCGTGCGCACCGATGTCGAGTCGGTCAGAGCGATCGTGCCAGGTAGCGTTGCGGCGTGCGAACGTCGCGCAGCTCGCCGCGGGCGACCACTCGCACCCGACCGGACCGAGGGACGGCCCCCGAGGCCTCCCTGGTCGAAGCCCGGGGGCTCGTCAAGCGGTTCGGCGAGCTGACAGCCGTCGACGGCATCGACTTCGACATCGCTCGAGGCGAAGCATTCGGTTTCCTCGGCCCCAACGGCGCTGGCAAGACCTCCACGATGCGCATGATCGCGTGCATGTCCCCGGTGAGTGGTGGGTCGTTGCGCGTGTTGGGCATGGATCCGGCCGACCATGGCTCGGAGATCCGCTCCCGCATCGGACTCGTTCCCCAGGAGGACACGCTTGACCTTGAGCTGACCGTGCTCGACAACCTGATGATCTACGGACGGTACTTTGACCTGCCGCGATCGGTCATCCGCGACCGCGCGCAGCAGCTCTTGGAGTTCGCGCAACTCGCCGACCGAGCCCATGACAAGGTCGATCCGCTGTCGGGCGGCATGAAGCGGCGTCTCACGATCGCCCGCGCCCTCGTGTCGGAGCCCGACCTCCTCATCCTCGACGAACCGACGACCGGTCTCGACCCGCAGGCGCGTCACCTGTTGTGGGATCGGCTGTACCGGTTGAAGCAGGACGGAGTGACCCAGGTCATCACCACCCACTACATGGACGAGGCCGAGCAGCTCTGCGACCGTCTCGTGGTAATGGATCACGGTCGCATCGCGGCCCACGGCACGCCGCCGCGAGCTGATCACGCGTCATTCGACGCGCGAGGTGCTCGAGCTCCGCTTCGGCCTCGGCGAGCACGAGGACGTGTTGCGACGCATCGCGGACCTGGCGGACCGAGCAGAGGTGCTCCCCGATCGGGTTCTTATCTACACCGACGACGGGGACGGCGTGCTCGAGCAGGTGCTCCGCCGTGGGCTCCACCCGTCGAGCTCGATCGTCCGTCGATCGACGCTCGAGGACGTCTTTCTCCGTCTGACGGGCCGGGCACTCGTCGACTGACGGGACCTGGTGCACTCCGAGTCGGCGACGTCACGTGCAGCTGCGATCGTCTGAGGCGGGCGAGCGGACCCACCGAGCGGGCCGGCCACGGTGGGTCCGATCGCTGGGCTACTACGCCTACGCGTACCGCCGCACGTGGCGGAGCTCGGTCACCACCAGCTTCTTGTACCCCGTCTTGTACCTCGCCGCCATGGGCGTGGGGCTCGGCAGCCTGGTCGACCACCATGTCCAGCTGGTAGGGGGCGTGACCTACCTCGACTACGTCGCGCCGGGGCTGCTCGCGGCCACGGCCATGCAGGTAGCGGGCAACGAGTCCATGTATCCCGTGCTTGCCGCCATCAAGTGGGTGGGCACCTATCTGGCCATGCTGGCTTCTCCGCTGCGGGTGGTCGACGTGCTCGCCGGACACCTCGGTTGGATCGCGCTGCGGCTGGTGTTCGTCGCAACCACCTATCTCGCCGTAATGGCGGCATTCGGGACGGTGCGCTCTGCGTTGGCGGTGCTGGCGCTGCCCGCCGCGGTCCTCACCGGCATGGCGTTCGCAACACCGATCTCTGCGTTTGCTGCCAGCCAGCAGAACGACGTGGGATTCGTGGCGATCTACCGGTTCGGGCTCATCCCGTTGTTCTTGTTCTCCGGAACCTTCTTTCCCGTGGCCGAGCTGCCCGGTTGGCTCCAGCCGGTTGCCTACGCCACGCCGCTGTTCCACGGCGTCGCCCTGTGCCGCGCTCTCGTCCTCGGCCAGGCGCAGTGGTGGCCGGCCGTGGGCGATGCGCTCTACTTGGTTGCATTCGCCACAGTGGGCGGCGCGCTCGCGTTCCGCACCTACGAGCGCCGTCTCGTGGTCTGAGCGGGTCGATTCCGGTGACGTCACCTTCACCTTCGATCCCGCTGCGGCTGACGCCGACGGCGTTGTTCGGGACCCGACGCGCCGGTCGACTCATCGAGCGCAACATCTTGGTCTACCGGCGCCAATGGGTGTTCTTCGTGTCGGGATTCTTCGAGCCGTTCTTCTACCTCCTGTCGATCGGCGCGGGTCTGAACCACCTAGTCGGCACGCTCGAGGTGGGCGGACGTCCGGTGGCGTACACCGCTTTCGTGGCGCCGGGGCTGCTGGCCGCTGCGGCGATGAACGGCGCCCTGTTCGATGCCACGTTCGGCATCTTCTTCAAGCTCAAGATCGCCAAGACGTTCGACGCCGTGCTCGCCACGCCGCTCGCTATCAGTGACGTGGTCGCAGGCGAGCTGGCATGGGCCCTGGCGCGCGGATCGCTCTACGCCGGCTCGTTCATCGTGGTGATGGCTGGACTGGGCTACGTCAGCTCTCCGTGGGCCGTGCTGTGCTTCCCCGGCGCCGTTCTTGTCAGCGGGTCGTTCGCCGCGGTCGGCATGGCGGGAACGTCCTACATGCGGAGTTGGCAGGACTTCGACCTGGTTTCCTTGGCGATCCTTCCCATGTTCTTGTTCTCGGCCACGTTCTACCCTCTCAGCGTGTACCCAGGCTGGCTGCAGCTGGTCGTGCGGGCGACGCCGCTCTACCAGGGGGTCGCCCTCCTCCGAGGATTGAGCACGGGCGACTTCTCGTGGTCCCTGGCGGGCCACGTGGCCTACCTCGCGGTCATGGCGATCGTCGGGCTGCTTGTCACCAGGCGGCGCCTCTCGCGCCTGTTGCTTCCGTGAGCTACCGGTCCTGTGAGCCGCCCGGCCTCGTGGCGCGGGCCTAGGGTTGCGCCGATGACCGCCATGGATCTTCGAACTATCGACCACCTCCTCAGCACGACCCGTGCCGTGCGCAAGCGGCTCGACTTCACCCAAGCGGTTCCGCGCTCGGTGATCCTCGACTGCCTAGCCCTGGCGATCCAGGCGCCGACGGGGTCCAACGCGCAGACCTGGCGGTGGATCGTGGTCACCGACCCCGCCGTCCGTCAGTCCCTCGCCGACCTCTACCGTCGGCCCGGACTCGCCTCGTCGCCCTTTCCCGCGCCAACGGTGCCCGAGACCGATCAACAGCGCAGGGTCGGGGACTCGGCCCGCTACCTCACTGAGCACCTCCACGAGGTCCCGACCTTGGTCGTGCCCTGCGTCGAGGAGACGGGCGGGGCGGCCGGCTGGGCCCCCTCGATCTACCCCGCCGTCTGGAGCTTCATGCTCGCTCTGCGCAGCCGGGGCTTGGGCTCGTGCCTGACGACCGTGCACCTGCGTCACAAGCAGGAGGCCGCCGAATTACTGGGAGTGCCAGCTGGCTACGCCCAGACGTGCCTGCTACCGGTTGCCTACTACACGGGCGACGATTTCCGGCCGGCGGTGCGCCGGCCGGTCGAGGAGGTCACCTACTGGGATCACTGGGGCCAATCTCCGGGGTGATCTACCCGCATCGGGGCCACCGTGTCACGCCGTGTGGACCTGCCCCGGACCCACGAAGCGTGGTCACCGTGCGTCAAGCCAACCGGCGATCGCGTCGGCCACGACTTGATCCCGACCCCGCAAGCCGTGGCCGCCGCCCTCGATCCATACGTGGGTCACCGGCCCGGCGATCGAGGCTGAAGCCTGCTCGAGCTCGTCGGGGGTGCCGAACGCATCTCGGGTTCCCGATACGAAGAGGCACGGCACAGCCACATCGGCGAAGTGGTCTGTACGAAGCCGCTCGGGTCGGCCCGGCGGGTGGAGGGGATAGCTGACGAGCACCAGCGCCGCCGCGGGCAATCCCTCGCCCACAGCCATCGAGCACATTCGCCCGCCCATCGAGCGTCCACCCAGTGCCACCTGATTGGCCGGCACCCCCAAGCCCTCGGCGAGCTGGGCGGTCGCGTCGACGATCGTCTTGATCAGGACCGGGGGTCGGTCAGGGGCCCGCCGTCCGGCTAGACGATACGGAAAATCGATCCGTTGGACCATGGTGCCGTTCGCGCCGACCACACGGTCGATGGCCACGAGCGCCGAGTGGTCGGCGCCCGCGCCAGCTCCGGGAGTCAGGAGCAGGGCGGCGACCGTTGCGCGAGCGCGCCCGGTGACGGTGTCGCGATGGGGCACGGACCTCATCATGGCAGGCGTCACCTCCGTGCACGAGGGCCGGCGGGGCATTGTCGTGACCTTTGACCTCCAGCGCTAACGTCACCCCGGAGGCTCAGATGAATCTCGAGCTCGAGGCTCTTCTCGACCGAACGCGTGACATCGTCTGAACGGGTGACATCGTCGCCGGCGACTCCCCTGGCGGGCTTTCGCTTTCTGGAGTTGGGAGACGATCCCGCGGCGGCCTACGCCGGACGGTTGCTCGTGCTCCTTGGCGCCCAGGTCGATTTGCACCGAGATGTCAAGACATCGCAGATCGCGAGCGCCCAGCGTCGGTGGCTCGACGTCGGCAAGGTGGATGTGAGCGGCACGGTGACGGGCCATTCCTCGCAGAATGGGTGGGACGGGGTGCTCGGGGTGACGGGCCTTGAGGTGGCCGGTATGCCATCACCAACGGTGCGGGTGGCGCCGACCCAGTCGGCGGCAGCGGACTGGGCCCGATCCGGCGCGATGGCCCTGTCGGGTAGTTCGGAGGACGACGACCTGCTTGTCGCACCGGGGTCGCTGGCTACCGCGATGCGGGGCGCTGCCGCCGCGTTCGAGCTGTTGGCCGCTTGCTGGGGCGTCGCGTGTCCGCTGGACGGTCCCGCGCTACTGGGCGAGCGGGCGGCGGCAGCACGGCTGCAGGGGCGGCGAGGCAGCGTGTCGGCCTCGGGGTCCGCTCGTATGCTCGCGGCGTCCGACGGGTGGCTGGCCGTCAGCCACGCCCGCCAGAGCGACCTGGATCTCGTGCCGGCGTGGCTCGAAGCGGGGCCTCTGGGGTGGGAGGAGCTGGGGCCGGTCGTGGCACGTCACCCGGTGGGGTGGCTCGTCGAGCGTGCCCAGCTGCTCGGAATCCCCGTGGCTCAGGTGGGACCACCGGCCGGCGGCACGGACGCCCAGCTCGAGGCGCGCGGTCAACCGTGGCCGCCCGCACCGTGGTTGATAGATGGGCACGTACCCACCGGCTCCGGGTCGGGCCGACCAGAGCTCCCCACCGGCAGCTCGGTGAAGGCGCGGATCGTTCGCCCGGCGCGCCGGGTCCCTTTGGTGCTCGACCTGAGCGCGCTATGGGCCGGTCCGCTCGCCTCGTCGTTACTGGTGACCGCGGGTTGTCGAGTCGTGAAGGTGGAGGATCCGGCCCGACCCGACTCCACCCGGTCGTGGTCGCCGCCGTTCTTCGACCTGCTCAACGGGGGCAAGCTCAGTGTGGCGATCCCCTTCGGTCCCACAGGGCCGCTCGCCGATCTCATCGCTGCGGCCGACGTGGTGCTCGAGGCGTCACGGCCCCGGGCGATGGAGCAGCTCGGGATCGAACCGCGGGCAGGGCAGCTCTGGGTGAGCATCACCGGGTACGGCCGGACCGGCCCCTGGCGCCAATGGGTCGCGCTCGGGTGACGACGCGGCGGCGGCAGGGGGTCTTGTGGCCCGAGCGTCCCCGAATGGTCCCCCTTGCTTCTGCGGCGATGCCGCCGGTGACCCGGTGACCGGGCTTCATGCGGCGGTTGCCCTCCTGGCCGGCATCGTGGCCGGTGCCACGGGCACCGTCGACCTCTCGATGCGCGAGGTCGTGGGGCATGCGATCGGCCCGGCGTGGTCGCCAGGATCTGGGCGCGTCCTTGCGCGACCAGAGGCGGCGGCCGTCGCCCCCCCGAGGGCTCGGGCCGCGCTCCAAGCGGGGCCCGAGTTGGGCCGGGACACCGAGCGCGTCTTGAGGGCGCTGTGAGGATGCAAGACGAGCACAGCGTCCGCGGCTCGCTGATCCTCGCGAACGTAGAGGTGGAAGGGCGTTGCGCGATGTCCGTGCGGGTGGAGGGGGGCCGCGTGGCGGCGATCGGCCCTTCGGCCGAGGTCCAAAAGCTGGGCTCAGCCGATCTGATTGTCGACGGGCGGGGCGGCGCCGTGCTTTCTGGTCTTCGGGACCATCATCTGCACCTCTTGAGCATGGCCGCCCGGCGGACGTCGGTGCCCTGCGGGCCGCCCGCGGTGACGACCGTCGAGGGCCTGCGAGCCGCCCTGCGGGAGGCTGCGCAGGCGGCTGGAAGTGGGCGATGGGTCCGTGGGGTCGGGTACGACGACTCGGTGGCAGGGCCCCTGAGCGCGTCGTTGCTCGACGGGATCCTCGGCGACATGGCCGATCGCAAGGTTCGGGTGCAGCATCGCAGCGGTCACGCGTGGATTCTGAATGGTGCAGCGCTCCGAGACGTCGGGCTGGCGGATTTGGCTTCCGACGGCGTCGAGCGCGCGAAGGACGGAACGCCGACCGGGGTCGTGTTCGAGCTCGACGGGTGGCTTGGCAGCAGGATCGATGGAGACCGATCGCCCCAACTCGGGCCCGTCGGAGAGACGCTCGCCAGCTTCGGAGTGACCGCCGTGACGGACGCGACCGCGGGGAACGGACCCCGCGAGCTGGCCCTGATCGAGGCGGCTCGGCTCGAAGGCGTGCTCCGCCAGCGGGTGCGGCTGCTCGGCGGCGCGGACCTCGCCGCGCGTCCTACCGGATCGGTCGAGATCGGCCAGCGCAAGGTGATGCTGATCGAGCGAGATTTACCCGGACTTCGACGAGCTCGTCGGCACGATCCGCTCGGCGGGAGATCGCGGTGTGGCCATTCATTGCGTCTCGCGCCATACTTTGGTGCTGGCCCTGGCGGCGCTCGCCGAGGCCGGCCTGGGGCCCCATCGTCTCGAGCACGCGAGCGTGGCACCCCCCGAACTGGTGCATCTCGTGCGCTCGGTGCGGGCGTGCGTCGTGACTCAGCCCGCCTTTGTGACAGAACACGGCGACCGCTATCTGCGGGAGGTGGACGACGTGGACCGGCCCTGGCTCTACCGGCTGGCCGGGTGGACCGAGGCGGGTGTCGCGCTCGGTGCGGGGAGCGACGCGCCGTTCGGACCCGCCGATCCTTGGATCGGCATCCGGGCGGCGGTCGAGCGCAGGACCAGCACCGGTCACGTGCTCGGACCGGCGGAGCGGGTGGCTCCTGAACGAGCCTTGGCCCTCTACCAGAGCCCGCTGTGCGATCCGGGCGGCGCGCCCCTCCGCCCGGCGGTAGGCGCACCGGCCGATCTCTGTGTGTTGGCCCTACCGTGGGTCGATGCCCGCCGCGTCCTCTCGAGCGACATGGTCCTCGCTACTGTGATCGGAGGGGACCTGGTCTGGCACCGATCCTGACCGACCTCTCCCAGGGGCCGCTCGGCGTGCGGCCCGATACGTCTGGGTTCCGACGCACAGCTCAGGACCCGAGATCACGGGGACAACCCGGCCGCCATCAGGGCACCACCTCCTCCCAGTGAGAGAGCCTGGGCCTGCAGTGCTTGGGCCGAGGTCAGGCTCGTGGTCGGCACGCCGGTCGCGTCGGCGGGGAACCGCAAGTGCATTCCGGGATAGATCAAGTTGGGGTCGACCAAGGTGTGCCCGTCGACCTGGGAGATTCCCCGATTCAAGACGAACAGCTCCTCATAGCGCAGTGGGTTCCCGAGATAGCGAGAAGCGAGATCCCACAGCGTGTCACTGGGCTGGACCACGTAGACGGGACCGAGCGGGGCCGGGCTGGTGGGGGCCGCCGTCGGGGTCGCAACAGGGGCCGCCGTCGGGGCCGGGCTGGTGGGCACGCCTGTCGGGAGCGCAGGCGGCTCGGCCGGGGTGGTCGAAGCGGGGCTCACCGCCACCGACGGCGCTCTGTGGGGCACGACGTTAGAGACGAGCGCCCCGGCTTGTATGACCAGGGCGCCGGCGACCACGACGGCGAGCGCCGCGGTGAGGATTCGATGGGTGGACCACCACCGTCGGAGGCCTCCGACGACCCGGCGCCCCAGCATGCCGAGGAGCAAGAGCACCCCGAGCGGAACGATGGCCAAGAACAGCACGTCGACCAGATCGTTGAGCCCGCTGGCCAGGTTGGGCCGAGCAAAGGCGGCGACCATGCGATGGACCTGGACGTCGAGGGCCGACCACTCCGAAGGGAAGAGCACGGGGGCAACCAGGGCAATCAGGAGGAAGTTGACGGCCAGAAAGACGACCGTGAGGGCGGCCCAGACCTTGATGGCCACCCGGGCGCGGCGGTTCACCATGGCGAGACGGGCCTCGACGCGCGGGTCGTGGTGCCCGAACAGGCTCGAGAGCCCCGGACCGAGGAAGGCGAACAGGTTGGGCACGCCGATCGCGTCGCTCAGGATGTAGTAGCCGTCGAGCCTGATGAACGGCAGGAACTGATAGAGCGCCGCCGCCTCGGACACCGTGATGAAGACCAATAGCGGGCCGAACCCGGTTCCAAGGTAGGTCGCGGCGGCGGCGACGACGAGGACGGCGTTGAAGTAGACCCCGCCGAGGTCGCTGCGCAGGCGGCCGCGGCGGTTCAGCCGGTAGCTGTCGGTGAGGTCGGTGTAGAACGCCGGGAAGGCCAGGTAGATGCCAACCCCCATGACCCCGGGTGCGGCGCCCCCGCACCTCGTGCCAGCGGCGTGGCCCAGCTCGTGGAAGAACCCTGAGAAGAGCACCAGGCCGGTCACCAACAAGAACAGGGCGGGATGAAAGGGGAGCTGCTTGGCGGCCTGGGTAAGTGCGTGGGGGTGCGTCCCGAGCAGCCAGATGTTCGTGGCGAGCAACCCCCCGAGCACGACGAGCACCAGTGGTGGCCAGAAGAGGGGTTGCAGGGCAGCGGTGACGCTGCGGTGGAAGCGGGCGGGGATGACTCTGGTCCGATAGCGCAGGGCTAGCAGCGGTATTGACCGGGGGAGCGCCCGGTCCTCGCCAAACGGGTGTTCCCCAGTCGAGCTGGCGAGCAACCCGAGGGGTGCGAGCTTGTGCTCGACCACGTACCCGACGTTGTCGGCGATCACCTGCCGACCCAGTTCGTCGCTCACTTGCATCGCCACACCCTCGAGCTCCCTTTCGCCGTTGAGCAGCGACAAGACCACGTGAGCAGCCGGGACACATAGATGACCTGGCCGTCGCGCCGGCGGACCATGTAGTGGGGCTGTGCGTAGGCCGAGCCCTCGTAGCGCCCCAACAACTCGGTGCCCTCGGCCAGCCCCAAAGGTTTCGGTGTCGTGCACCCACCGGCGGCCCTGGGACCTGCTGGGGGGGCTCAACGACGAGGGCCATGCGAAGACTCCTTGCTTTGAGTGGCGGGATATGAGTGGGGGGGCGACCCGTGGGTCGCCCCCCCCTTACCTTCTTAGTAGGCCCGTATCGAGCATGATGCGGGTGGGAAGTCCGGCGGTGCCGGTATGGCTCATTACCCCCTGCAGCAGTTGATGGCCTGGGGGGTGTTGCCGCCGGCACGGTCGGTGCGTGGACCTCTGATGGGGACATGCGGCTCGATCGCTGATTCGTAAGGTGGATGACGGCGAGCGCACCGTGGACGGCCTTCCCGAGCAGGACCAGACTGGAGACGAGCGAGGAGGAACCGAGGTTGGCTACGCCGGAGCAGGTGGACGTGTGGGTCGGGCTCGACGTCGGCAAAGAGGAGCACTTCGCCGAGGTCCTCGACGACCAGGGCGAGCGGCTCTTCGCCCGGTCGGTGGTCAACGACCAGGCCGCGCTCGAGCCTGTTGGACCGGGCCGCAGAGCACGGCACTGCCGGGCTTGGTGATCGACCAGCCCGGCTCGATCGCCCAGCTGGCCCTGGCGGTCGCCCGAGCCGGGAGGTGCCGGTGGCCTATGTGCCGGGGCTGGTGATGCGCCGAGCCGCCGACCTCTATCCGGGCGAGGCCAAGACCGACAAACGCGACGCCTTCGTCATCGCCGACACCGGCCGGACCCGGCGCAAACAGGTGCACTGGCTCGACGCCGGCTCCGACGAGCTCCTCGAGCGCCTCCGGGTCCTCAACGGGTTCGACATCGACCTGGCCGCCGACCAGACCCGGCTGGCCAACCGGCTCCGTGACGCGCTGACCAGCGTCTCTCCGGCCCTGGAGCGGGCGCTTGGTGCCCGGCTCCAGCCAGGCCGGGGTGCGGGACCTGCTGGCCAAGTACCCGACGCTGACCGCCCTGCGGGCGGCCGGCGGGGTCGGATCACGCGGGTGGTCAAGGCCCGCTCGCCTCGCCTGGCCGCCAAGGTCGCCGACGCGGTGATGGCCGCCCTCGACGCCCAGACGGTGACGGTGCCGGCCGAAGCCACGATCGGGCGGGTGATCGCCGAGCTGGCCGTCGAGCTCGACCGGGTCTTCGCCCGCCGCGACGCCCTGGCCGCCGAGATCGAGGAGGCCTTCCTGGCCCACCCTTTCGGTGAGCTGCTCTCGTCCATGCCCGGGATAGGTCCGCGGACCGGGTCGAGGATCCTGGCCGAGATCGGCGACGGCACGCGGTTCGCGGACGGCGACAAGCTGGCCTCCTACGCCGGCCTCGCCCCGGTGACCCGCCAGTCCGGCAAGTCGATCAACGGCGAGTCCAAGAGCCGGAGAGGCAACCACCGGCTGAAGAACGCCATGTTCCTCGCCGCCTTCGCCTCGCTGCGCTCCCGGAGTCCAAGGCGTTCTACGACCGCAAACGGGCCGAGGGCAAACGCCACAACGCCGCGGTCATCTGCCTCGCCCGCCGGCGCTGCAACGTCATCCTGGCCATGCTCGCCACCCAAAGGCCCTACCAGCCCGGGCACAAGCCAGACCAGCTCGCCCAAGCCGCCTGAGCCCACCCACTCACCAGAAATCCCCCCCGAAGGCCTTGACAAGAACATGGGGACACCCCCCCAGCGCTGACAGGACCTGACCTCTACTTCTGGAGGATCCCAGTCAGGTTTCCGTTGCCGTCGAGGTTGCCGTTGAGCGCCGACACGTTCACCAGGCCGTCTTGGTAGGTGTTCCCGTCGTCGTTGCCGTTGTTCACCGTGGCGTGGTTGCTGCTTGCGGCGTTGTTGCCCCGGTAGCACCACATGACCTCACGATCCGGCAGGTACTCGGCGTGCTCCCTGTCCAGTTCTTCGAGTGACATTCCCGTCATGGTGTCTCCTTTGTCCGATTCGTCTGAGGACTTTCCTCAGACGTTTGAAACTCCGTCCTTTGCGTGAACCGGTAGCTCCATAGTCAAAACTTACCGATTTATTACCCCCTGTAAACCCCTTTTATTTTAGTTTTTCTGGCCCTCATTTTAGGCGCGACAAAGCCAGACGGTTTCGTTGGCGATTGCAGGAAGTTGGCGAAGAAAGAGGGCTGTACCTGGTCAGTTACGCACTGGCCACGTGGATTGCAGCAAACGCCCCTATCCTCGGTGCGTGCGAGATGTTAACGAATTATTTAAGAATCATCCTGATATAACCTCGCACAATAGACGAGCCATTTCCTACGAATGATGGAGCGCAATACCCAGAATTACCCCGTGCCGGCGTCACTGTCGTACCTCGTGCCGGCGCATGTCGGGCTGCGAGGCGGCCTACTTCAACACTTCACCTCGAGCTGGCCTCCGCTCGAGCTGCACCCACCACATCGGGCGTTGACGTCCGGTGGCGGCGCTGCCAAGTAGTGACCGAGGCGAACCCCTTGTCGTTCATGCAGGGGCGCACTACGAGGCGGTGCGTCGGCGACGTGCTGGGCCGCTTCTGTCTGCTCAGGCCCTCAGCGACGGCCAGAGCCCTCGCTGGGCTAACCGGGGGGTTCGAGGACAGCGAGCAAGTCAATCGAGCGTGATCCCACCAAGTCGAGCCGCGACAGCTCGCGACGCAGTGCCTCCAGCAGGCACGCGGCGGGTATGACGCCGAAGATGAGCACCCAGCTCGAGCTAGTCAGCCCATCGCACGATGCGGATGCAGATGGCGACGCTGCAGGCATCGCAGGGAAGGGGAGAGGGCCTTTCGGGGTACTGGGCGACTGCCCTCCCACGAACGATGCCGCCGGGGAAACCAGGGGGGTGGTACTCGCGACCCCCCTGGCAGGGATCGTCGGTGAAGCCGCTGAAACCGCGATCCCCGTTCCGGTCACCGGCGTTGGAACAGTCAGGGAGACAGGAATTACTAACCGTGCTGGCGGACTGACGCCTCCGCCACCGCCCACCGACGTAAGCGCGATCGTCCCCGGGGTGACCGTGTTGGTCAGGGTCTGGGCCACCGTCTGGATCGCCGGGGCGAGGACTGGGGCGACCGTGTTGGTCAGGGTCTGGGCCACTGGCGCGACCGTGTTGGTCACGGTGTTGGTCACCGGGGCGAGGGAGTTGGTCACCGGGGCGACGACCGGGGCCACGGTGTTGGTCACCGGGGCGAGGGAGTTGGTCACCGGGGCGACGACCGGGGCCACGGTGTTGGTCACCGGGGCGAGGACTGGGGCGACCGTGTTGGTCAGGGTCTGGGCCACCGGCGCGACCGTGTTGGTCACGGGGGCTACCACGGCACCAACGGGGCTACCGGTCTGGTTTGACGGAGGAGTTGACGACGCGGCTGAACCCGACGGGTTCGGGCCGGAACTGGGGACAAGAGACGAGAGACTCGACGTGACGGGCACCGAGGGAAGTACTGGCACTGCACCCGAGGGAGCGGCCGATGCGGGACCGGAGAAAATAATGCTCAAACACCAGATCACGACCAGAACGGCTACGAATCCGCCGATGGCTAACGCCAAGGAGTTCTCGATCGCGTCGGACCTCCAACGGACTCGAGGCGAGCACTGATCGGCAGCTACCCGATTTGGAGAGAGCAAAACTACGTAATTCGTCGTAAATCCTTGGCCAGGTGGCTACGGGCTCGACGGGGAGCGCAGCCAACTTGCCGGTCAAGTCGTTGTCTTCTCTAGTGCAGGCTGTCGAAGGAGAAGTCCGACGGGCTCTCGAATTCGAGCTCCCAGGGCCCTGGGGGAACCTCGTCGACGGTGAGATCCGAGGGAATGAGCACGGGGCTGACGACGTCGCCCTCGGTCATGACGATCGGCACCTTGGCGACCCAGGCCTCGGTTCCTCGCGGGCCGTCGAGCAGGTCTGTACTGGCGTCGCTGCGCCCGGTCGCGTACCCGTCGCCAAAGCCGCTCAGCGCGTAGGCGCCGACTGTCGTCGGCACGGCGTTGGCCAGGCCTCCGTCGGCCACCCACGGCACCGGCACATCGCACCGGAAGGCCAGCGAGGTGCTCGGGTGGCACTGGCGCTCCAAGATGCCCACCCAGATTTCGGGGAGGCCGACGATCATGCCTCGACGTCCGTCGGTGGCGGGGGCCCACTCGCCCACGACCCCCCGCGAGCTGGTCACCACGTAGTGGCGATGGCGGCCGAAATCGAGGGTCTTCGCCGGCATCGTCCACGGCAGGAGGAAGAGACGCACGACGCCTCGGCTCCCCGCGACCCGAACTGGCCTTCCGTCGGACTTCAGAGGACGCAGGCTCATCACCAAGTACTCCTCGGCGGCCACGGTGGGCGGCTCGGCATCGACGTCAATCGGTTCGATCAACCAGGGGTCCCCCCGACTGGCCGTGAACGCCCGCCCGCCCCCTTCCGCGAGTGTTTCGACCAGGTCACGTAATCCGTCGGCCGTCTGGGGCAGGACCACTTGGGGAAGTCGTCGCTGGCCGACGCAGACGACTTCTCGGCCAGCTGTGTCGGTCGAGAATTGGAATCGTTCCGACTCGAGCACCGCCGCCTCGAGCGGAGTGGTGGGCGTGTATGCGGTCATTGCCGCTTCGGGCTTCCCTGTGATGGTCATCGTTCCGCCTGTTCTCACCGTCCCGACGCATGGCGGCGGTCCTTCCGCACGCTCACTGTCAGCGTCAGTATCCCAGCTGGCGTGCTGACTTACTAGTGAGTGGCCCGGGCTCGTGCTTCCTGAGCGGACGGACCACGAAACGCCGAAATCCGGTGTGGGACCAGGATTTCACTCCACTTATGAGTAGGAAGGAGCCGCTAGATGGTCAGAGTCACGCACCAAGGGCCAAAAATGGGAATGCATCCGGCGTGGACGCCCATTATCGTCGCGGCCACCTCGACGTAGGGAGGGACGATGACGGACGCGCTCGGAGTCGGCAATGGGGTCGTGCTTCGCGGCCGAGGACCAGACGGCCGCCAAGAAGGGCCTCAAGAGCGGAGCGCTCGGCCTGATCTCGAGCACCGTCGTCGGGGTCGCCTCCACCGCCCCGGCCTACAGCCTGGCTGCCACCTTGGGGTTCGTGGTGGTGCTCATCGGTCCGAAGTCACCGATCGTCACCATCCTGGCCTTCGTCCCGATGCTCCTGATCTCCTTCGCCTACAACGAGCTGAACAAGGCCGACCCTGATTGCGGCACCGTCTTCACGTGGGCCACGCGGGCCTTCGGGCCCCGGACCGGATGGATGGGCGGTTGGGGCATCGTCGCCGCCGACGTGCTGGTGATGGCCAGTCTGGCCCAGATCGCCGGCCAGTACGTGTTCCTCCTCTTCAATGCCAACGGGATCGGGAGTGACGCGAGCAGCGGGTGGGTGCTGCTGGTGGGGATCCTCTGGATCGTGGCGATGACCTACATCTGCTACGTCGGCATCGAGATCTCCGCCAACTTCCAGAAGGTGCTGCTCGGGATCGAGCTGACCATGCTGATCGTGCTGTCGGTCGTGGCCCTGGTGAAGGTGGGCAACGGGACGGCACCGGCGGGTCACCTGACCCCGTCGTGGTCGTGGTTCAACCCGTTCGGGGTGAATTTCAAGGCCTTCGTCGACGGGCTGACCCTGATGCTCTTCATCTATTGGGGCTGGGACACCGCGGTGTCGGTCAACGAGGAGACCCAGGACCCCGACAAGATCCCGGGTCGGGCCGCCGTGCTCTCGACGCTGGTGCTGTTGGCCACCTACGCGCCTGGTCGTGCTGTCGGTACAGTCCTTCGCCGGCCTCGGCACCAAGGGGATCGGCCTCGGGAACCCGAACAACCAGAACGACGTGCTGAGGGTGCTCGGGCACTCGGTCTTCGGCTCGTCGGGATTCGGGAGCTTCCTGACCCACCTGCTCATCTTGATGGTCCTCAGCTCCGCCGCCGCCTCGACGCAGACGACGATCCTGCCTACTGCCCGGACCACGCTTGTCGATGGCCGTCTACAAAGCGATCCCCAGGTCCTTCGCCAAGATCCACCGCAAGTACCTGACGCCGACGGTCTCGACGCTCGCCATGGGCGGGGTTCGATCGTTCTCTACGTGATCATGAACTACGTCTCTGCCGGCACGGTGATCGCCGACTCGGTGTCCGCGCTCGGGGTGATGATCGCCTTCTACTACGGCCTCACCGGGCTCGCCTGCGCCTGGTACTACCGCAAGACCCTGACCCAGAGCACCCGCAACTTCTTCATGCGGGGCGTCCTTCCGCTGTCGGGCTGGGCGATCATGTGGGCGATCGGCGGCTACTCGTTCGACCAGGACTGGGGCACAGGGCAGCAGCTACACCTCTTGGACCGTCCCGGGCGTCCACTGGCACGTGGGCGGCGTCTTTCTGATCGACTTCGGGCGCTGGTACATCGGGGTGGTGCTGATGGCTGGTCTATTCGAGGCTTCGACCGCCGTTCTTCCGGGGCGAGGTGCTGAACGCGAGCACGCCGACCCTGGTGCCCGAGAGCGTGTACGCCCTGGACACCGGCCTGCCCGACCTCCACCGGCGGCCGGTCGCCTGATCGACTGACGGCCACCCGGCCCGGTGGAGCCGGCCCTGTCTGCGGGTGCATCCCCCACAGGGGCTCGTTATAGTGCGAACATATGTTCGATATATATGACCGCGGCGTCGCCGTGGCGCTACGGCGCCCGGCCAAGCCCGAGTTGCCTCCGGCTCTGGCAGCGCGGTCTCGTCCCGTCTCGAGTGCCGCAACCCGTCTGCTCCCCCTGTCGGAGGCGCTGACCCCCCTTTTTCCCGACCGGGCGCTACGGCGAGGAAGCACCATCGTGGTCACTGGTGGACCTGGGTCGGGCGCGACCACCCTCGCCCTCGCCCTGCTGGCCGCCCCCTCCACCCATGGGAGCTGGTGCGCGATCGTCGGGCTTGCGGATCCGGGCGTGGTGGCCATGGCCGAGCTCGGGATCGAACTAGGGCGCCTCGCGTTGGTCCCACGACCGCGGGGGGGTTGGGTGGACGCGGTGGGGGAGCTCTCCGGAGGGGTTGACGTCCTTCTCGTGCGACCCCCGGGGCCCTGTCGCCCAGCCTTGGCACGACGGCTGGCTGCCAGGTCCCGCGAGCGTCAGACGGCGCTGGTGGTCCTCGTCGACAAGGTCGAGGAATGGCCCGAGGCCCCGGATCTCACCCTGCGCGTGACGATGGCGGTGTGGCACGGGCTCGGGGCCGGACACGGCCATCTGCAACGCCGGCTGGCCGACGTCGAGGCGCTCGGTCGGCGATCGGCGGCCCGGACCGTTTTGCGCCGGCTCTGGCTGCCGTCGGGCGCCGGCAACGTGACCGAGGCGGTTGAGCCGGCCGCCGGGGTTACCAGCTCGGACGGCATCTTTTGCGGAGAGCTCGTCTGATGGGGATGGAGCGGCTGATCGCGCTCTGGTGCCCAGCCCTGCTGGAGGAAGGTGACCGAGGGGATGAGGCTCGGGCGTTCGCCGAGGTCGTGGCGGTCGCCGAAACCTTCTGCCCATGGGTCGACCCGGTCGGTCTAGGGATCTGCACGCTCCCGTCGCGGGCCGAGCCGCTTCTTCGGGGGCGAGCGGACGGTGGTGGACAAGTTGACGGCCGCAGTGGCCGACGCGGCTACGGGACAGCCGGTGATCGGATCGGTGCAGGTGGGGGCGGCAGACGGTCTGTTTGCCGCGATACTGGCCGCCCGATCGGGGCTGCTCGTCCCCCGAGGGGAGACCGCCGGGTTTCTGGCCCCTTGGTCGGTGGCGGTCCTTCGTCGGACGGAGCTGGCCGTCACCTTGCAACGTCTGGGCGTCCACACCCTGGGCCAGTTCGCTGCGCTGCCGTCCCGCCATGTCCTGGCCCGGTTCGGGTCGGATGCCGGCGCCTGCCACCGGGTGGCCGAGGGGAGCGAAGGCGAGCTGGTCGGGCTCAGAGACCCGGGAGTGAGCCGCCGGCTCAAGATTGCCACTGGTGACCGCGACGACGCCGAGCGTCCGCGTCAGCCGGGGTTCTTCGGCGGTGTGTCGGCGGCCGACGACCGTGCCGCGGACGCGTTCGTCCGGGTTCAAGACCGGCTGGGTGTCGCCGCACTGCTCGTTGGTCGCCTCCAGGGCGGTCGATCCCCCGAAGAGCGGGCTCGACTCGTGCCCTGGGGGGCACCTGCCTGGGGGTCCCTGACCCCCAGCCGCCCTTCCACGCCAAGCCCGCTCGTCGCCCCTTGGCCGGGCCGCCTCCCCGTCCCGTCTCCGACCCGGGTCCTGAGCTCTCCGGTCGAGCTGGCGGTGGTCGATCATGCGGGTCGGGCCGTGCAGGTCAGCGCCCGTGGCCTGCTCAGCGTCGATCCGGCGCTGATCTCCATCGAGGGCGGTCCTTGGCGGGAGGTGGTGGGATGGGCCGGTCCTTGGCCCTCGACTGAACGTTGGTGGTCGAGCCGTCGTCGTCGAGCCCGTTTGCAGGTCGTGACGGCCGCGGGGGCGATGTTGGTCGTCGTCGAGCGCGAGCACTGGTGGATGGAGGCCGTCTATGAGTGACGGCGGACGATGACGGCCTATGCCGAGCTCCACGCTCACTCGGATTTCAGCTTCCTCGACGGCGCCAGTGATCCCGAGGAGCTGGTGGCTGAAGGGCACCGGCTAGGCCTTCGGGCGCTGGCGCTCACCGATCACCATGGTCTGTATGGCGTGGTCCGCTTTGCCGAGGCGGCTCGCGTTGTCGGGTTGCCCACCGTCTTCGGATCCGAGGTGACTCTCTCACCGGCCGGCCCGCGGACTGGTGAGCCTGATCCCTCGGGGGTGCACCTGGTGGTGCTGGCGCGTGATCCCGACGGGTACGCCCGTCTCTCCACCGCGTTGGCGGACGCGCACCTTCGTGGCGGCGAGAAGGGAAGGCCGGCTTTCGAGCTCGGAGAGCTGGCTGATCTCCACGGGGGCCACTGGCTGGTGCTGACCGGCTGCCGTAAGGGCCCCGTCGTATCGGGACTGATGGCGTCGGGCCCTTCGGCTGCTCGGCGCGAGCTCGACCGCCTGATCAGCGCTTTCGGTCGGGAGTCGGTCGCGGTGGAGCTGTGGGACCACGGTGAGCCGCTCGACAACGCCCGCAACGACGCGCTGGCCTTGTTGGGGGTCCAAGCCGGGGTGAGCACGATCGCCACCAACAATGTGCACTACGCCACGCCGTCGGGGTATCGCCTAGCGAGCGCCTTGTCGGCGGTGCGGGCACGACGTCCCTTGGTGGAGCTCGAGGGCTGGTTGCCCACTGCCCCCTTGGCCTGTCTACGGTCCGGGGCCGAGCAGGCTCGACGGTTCGCCCGATGGCCCGGAGTTGTGGAGCGGGCCGCCGAGCTCGGTGAGGACTGTGCGTTCGACCTGCATCTCGTCGCGCCCGCGCTGCCCGATTTTCCCGTCCCGCCCGGTTACGACGAGCAGCAGTATCTCCAAGATCTGGTCCATGGAGGTGCTGTGGAGCGCTACGGCCCCCGGGGGGACGAGCAGGTCCGTGGAGCTTGGGCCCAGATCGACCATGAGCTGTCGGTCATCGGCGCACTCGGGTTCGCCGGCTACTTCTTGGTCGTATGGGACATCGCCGAATTCTGTCGACGCCATGGAATCTTCTGCCAAGGGAGGGGATCGGCCGCCAATTCGGCAGTCTGCTATGCCCTCGGCGTGACCGACGTCGACGCTGTCACGCTGGGTCTGCTCTTCGAGCGCTTCCTCTCTCCGGCGCGCGACGGGCCACCGGACATCGACGTGGACATCGAGTCCGGTCGACGTGAGGAGGTGATCCAGTACGTCTATGCCCGCTACGGGCGGCGTCATGCCGCGCAGGTGGCGAACGTCATCACCTACCGTCCGCGCTCGGCCATCCGCGACATCGGGAAAGCGCTAGGCCACTCGGTCGAGCAGGTCGAGGACTGGGCCTCCACCATCGACCATGGGCAGCGCGGCGGGCAGGCCGCCGCCATCAGCTCAACCACGTCGGAGCCCTCCGGCCCACCTCCTCTCGTCGCCGAGCTGGCGAGGGAGCTCCTCGACCGTCCCCGACACCTCGGCATCCACTCGGCCGGCATGGTGCTCTGCGACCGGCCGATCGTGGAGGTCTGCCCGGTGGAGTGGGGTCGGATGCCCGGCCGGACGGTGCTGCAGTGGGACAAGGATGATTGTGCTGCCATCGGATTGGTGAAATTCGACCTACTGGGTCTCGGCATGCTCGAGGCGCTGCATGCGACGGTGAATCTGGTGCACGAGCACCACGGGGTGTCAGTAGACCTCGGGAAGCTTCCCCAAGAGCCCGAGGTTTACGACCTCCTCTGTCGCGCCGACACTATCGGGGTCTTCCAAGTGGAGAGCCGAGCCCAGATGGGTACCTTGCCCCGGGTCCAGCCACGGTGCTTCTACGACCTGGTGGTGGAAGTGGCGCTCATCCGTCCTGGACCTATCCAAGGGCAGGCGGTCAACCCCTACATCCGGCGGCGACGCTATCTCGAGCCGATCACGTACCTGCACCCGCTGCTCGAGCCGATCTTGCGACGGACGCTCGGCGTGCCGCTGTTCCAAGAGCAGCTGATGGAGATGGCCGTGGTGATCGCCGGGTTCAGTACGGCAGAGGCAGACGAGCTACGGCAGGCCATGGCGGCCAAGCGGTCGGCACAACGCATGGAGCGTCTCCGCGAGCGGCTGTACGCCGGCATGGCCGAGCGAGGGGTGACCGGCGAGCCGGCCGACACCGTCTACCGAGCGCTGGCGGCATTCGCCAACTTCGGTTTCCCCGAATCCCATTCTGTCTCGTTCGCCCATCTGGTCTATTCGTCGAGTTGGCTGAAGCTCCATTACCCGGCGGCGTTCTTCGCCGGGCTCCTCAACGCCCAACCGATGGGCTTCTGGTCGCCTCAGAGTCTGGTGGCCGATGCCCGACGCCACCAGGTGGACGTCCACCGGCCTCATGTGAACCACAGCCAGGCCACCTCGTCGCTGGAGGGGCCCGGTGGTCCCGACGACCGTCCCGCCCTGCGGCTCGGGTTGGCCTCGGTGCGGGGGATCGGCGAGGCGACTGCCGAGCGGATCGCCCAAGGTCGACCGTGGGCGGGATCCGAGGACCTGGTCCGCCGGGCAGGGGTGACTCAGGCCCAGCTCGAAACACTGGCCGCCGCCGGCGCGCTCGACGCGGTGACGGACCCTACGGCGCCGAACCCTGGTCAGAGGCGCACCGATGAAGCGGCTCGTGGCGCGTCGGCCGTCGCTCGTCGGCGATTGTTGTGGGCTGCCGGCGCGGCGGCTCAGGGCACTCCCGACCGCTTGCCGGGCATCGTGGTGGGTGGCGACGCTCCTCCACTGCCCGAGCCGACCCCGCTCGACGCGGTGGGCGATGACCTCTGGGCGCTCGGTCTCACCCCCGAGCAGACCGCCATGGAGGTCCTCCGCCCCCACCTCGATACGCGGGGGGTGGTTCGAGCGGCCGAGCTGGCCACCCGGGCGGACGGCAGCCAGGTGCGCGTGGCGGGTGTGGTCACTCACCGCCAGCATCCCGAAACCGCCCGAGGGGCGGTCTTCGTCAATCTCGAAGACGAGACCGGTCACGTGAACGTGGTCTTCTCGCGCGGCGCGTGGGCCCACTGGCGTCACGTCGCCCGTCGCGCCCCGGTGCTGGTGATTCGCGGCCGGCTCGAGGTTGCCCAAGATGTCGTCAATCTCACCGCCGAGCGGGTCGAGGCCCTCCACGCCGACCTGCCGGTACCTGCCTCGCGCGACTTTCGCTGACTGGGCTCGTCGAGCACCCGGGGGTGGCCGACTTCATCGCGAGGTCGCGTTTGGCCGGTCAGCCACCAAGGAGCCTGTCCATCCGGGCGGCCAGCCACGACGGTCGACCCGTGCGCGCCTCGGACCGATCGGCGAGGTGCATGCCCCACAAGCTTGCGTTTACGCCCAACCAGCGCAACGGCTCGGGCTCCCAACGGGGCGAGCGGTGGTCGACCCATGGCAGGTGGACCAGCTCGCTGTCGTTGCCCGTGACGAGGTCGGCGAGCGTCCGGCCGGCCAAGTTGGTCGTGGAGACCCCATCGCCCACATAACCGCCGGCCCACGCGAGACCCGACCACCGGTCGAGGCCGACCGAGGGGAACCAGTCCCTCGGCACGCCCAGTGGGCCGCCCCAGGCATGCGTGAGCCGAGTGGCCTCGAGGTCCGGAAACAGATCGACCAGGGCGAGGCGAAGCATCTCGTGCACGCGCGGGACGTGGTCATAGGCGGGACGGATGGCCGATCCGAAATGGTACGGCGCGCCCCGGCCACCGAAGGCCAAACGGTCGTCTGCTGTTCGCTGGCCATAGACGATGACGTGCCGATGGTCGGCAAACGTCTCGCGCTCGCGCAACCCGATGCGCTCCCATTGCGCGGAACCAAGCGGCTCCGTCGCCACCATGAGCGAGTAGATCGGCGCCACCGCGCGGCGCCGTCCGGGTAGTTGGGCTGTCCAACCCTCCACGGCCAGCACCACTACCTCCGATCGCAGGGTGCCCCGATCGGTGCGGACCGTGGGTCGTCGACCCAGACCCCCCGCGTCGACCGCGGTGACCGCGGTGTGCTCGTAGATGGCGACGCCCATTCGCTCCACCGCCTCGGCCAGTCCGAGTACCAGGCGCGCCGGATGCACGACCGCGCAGTGAGGGGTGAAGGTGGCTCCCAGCACCGCGCTGGCTTCGAGCAATCGACGAGCTTCGGCGCCGTCCAGCCAGCGCAGGTCTTCCTCGCCGACACCGGCCGCTCGGGCGGCGTCGAGCATCGCGTGGGCTCGGATCACCTGTGCCCGGTTGCGGGCGACCACCACCGTGCCTCCCTTGAGGAAGTGACAGTCGATCCCCTCTTCGGCGACGGCGCGACCGACCTCGTCGACCGTCGCCTCCATGGTCCGGCGCATGGCCCGAGCCGCCGGCGCACCGTGCTCGCGGGCCAGTCGCCGCGCGGAGGCGGCGAAGAGCGCCGAACACCAGCCGCCGTTACGCCCCGACGCCCCGAACCCCACGACCTCGCGTTCGACGACCGCAATCCGGATCGCCGGATCCGCCAGCTTGAGCGATCGGGCGGTCCAGAGCCCCGTGAGCCCGGCACCAACCACGACCACATCGACGTCCCCGTTTCCCGGGAGCGTCGGACGTTGCGGTCGGCTCGCGTCGATCGTGTCCCACCACAGCGACAGACCCCGGTAGGGGTCGGCGCCGTCGTGTCCGGTGTCGCTTACACCCGTCGCCACGCCTCCGACAGCACCTCGCGCAGCACCTGGACGATGAAATCGATCTCGGTCTGCCCGCAGATCAGGGGCGGGGCCAACTGCACCACCGGGTCACCACGGTCGTCGGCGCGGCAGATCAGGCCGGCGTCGAACAACGCGCCCGAAAGGTAGCCCCGCAGCAACCGCTCGCTCTCGTCGTCGTCGAAGCTGAGACGCGTGCCCTTGTCCTTCACGAGCTCGATGCCGTAGAAGAAGCCGTCGCCGCGCACGTCTCCGACGATGGGGAGGTCATAGAGACCTTCGAGCGCGCCGCGGAACGCGTCGCGCGTCGAGCGGACGTGGCCGAGAATGTCGTCGCGCTCGAAGACGTCGAGATTGGCGAGGGCTACGGCACAGCTCACCGGGTGCCCCGCGAAGGTGATCCCGTGGGCGAAGCTCCGATCCCCGTGGAGGAACGGCTCGATGAGCTGGTCGCTGGCGATCATCGCGCCGAGGGGGGCGTAACCGCTCGTGAGCCCCTTGGCGACGGTGATGATGTCGGGTTGGTACTCGAACCGGCCGGCCCCGAAGTACTCCCCGAGGCGTCCGAATGCGCAGATGACCTCGTCGGAGACGAGGAGGACGCCGGTGCGGTCGCAGATCTCGCGCACTCGGGCGAAGTAGCCAGGGGGCGGTGGGAAGCAACCACCAGCGTTCTGCACCGGCTCGAGATAGACGGCGGCGACCGTGTCGGGGCCCTCTCGCTCGATGGTTCGCCCGATGTCGTCCGCTGCCCAGCGACCGAAGGCCTCGAGGTCGTCGCCGAAGTACGGCGCCCGGTAGAAATTGGTGTTGGTCACCTTGAGGCTGCCCGGCACCAGTGGCTCGAACGGGGTTCGTAGCGAGGGGATACCCGTGATTGAGAGCGCCCCCATGGTGGTGCCGTGATATGCGATGTCGCGGCTGATGACCTTGTAGCGATTGGGCTCACCCACGATCTTGAAGTATTGGCGGGCGAGCTTCCACGCCGACTCGACCGCTTCGGAGCCGCCCGAGGTGAAAAAGACGTGGTTCAAGTCGCCGGGCGCCAGGTCGGCGATCCGGTCCGCGAGCTCGATGGCCCGCGGGTGGGCGTAGGTCCACAGCGGGAAGTACGCGAGCTCACTCGCTTGTTTGGAGGCTGCCTCGGCGAGCTCGGTGCGCCCATGACCGATCTGGCTCGTGAAGAGGCCGGCCAAGCCGTCGAGATAGCGCTTGCCGTGTTGGTCCCAGACGTAAGGTCCCTCGCCTCGGACCATCACGGGCACCTCGTGCTGGTCGTCATAGACGCCCATGCGAGTGAAGTGCATCCACAGGTGGCGCCGGGCTCGCTCGCTCAAGCTGCCCCGACCGTCCGTGGTGTCCGTCGAGTGGTCGGTCATCTGGTCCCCCAGGTGTAGGTCTGTTTGGCCAACTTCAAGTACACGAACGTCTCGGTCGAGCGCACGCCGGGGATGGACCGGATCGAATCGTTGAGCAGACGCAGCAGGCGGTCGTCGTCTTCGCAGACGACCTCGGCGAGGACGTCGAACGATCCGGCGCACACAACGACGTAGTCGACCTCACCCAACGCGGTGACCTTATCGGCCACCTGGCGGACGTCGCCCTCCACGCTGATCCCGACGAGCGCTTGGCGCGTGAACCCGAGCTGCAAGGGGTCGGTGACAGCCACGATCTGCATGGCCCCGCTCTCACGCAGACGCTGTACACGCCGGCGCACGGCCGCTTCGGAGAGCCCGACCTCGTCGGCGATCGACCCATACGAGCGGCGTCCGTCTTTCTGCAGCGATTCGATGATCGCCCGATTGGCCCGGTCGAGGATTGTCGCGGTACCCGGAGGCTGACCATGGCCGTCGGCGTTGTCGGGCGCCCCGTCGACCTCGACGGTCTTGGGATTGTCCGGTTGCACCGTCACGCCGCTCCCTGGGGTGCGGTCTCGCTCTGGCCCGCCGCCTCCACGCCGAATTCTTTCACATTACCTACAACAGTCAAGCGAAATCGTGCTGATTAGGTCCGGAATCGACGATCTCGTCCGTACTGGCTCTTGTCGTAGTGGACATTCTCTGTGATCCTAAGGAGGAGATGGGTCGGCGTCGCACCGCCCGGGCCGGCACGCCGGTCTCGGGACGCCGGCCCGGGCGGTTGACATGGGGAGGGGCACTGCAGGAGCTTTCGAATTTCATCGGTGGCGAGCACGTTGCGTCCCATTCGGCCGAGCGCGTGGCCATCGTCGATCCGAGCACTGGGGAGGCGTTCGCCACGGCGCCGGTCTCCGACGCGCTCGATGTGGAACGCGCGGTAGGCGCGGCAGCGAGCGCGTTTTCGGACTGGAAGCGGGCCACCCCCGCGGACCGGAGCTTGGCCTTGCTGCGCGCCGCTGAGGCACTCGGCGAGCGCGCCGAGGACCTCGTCCGGGCCGAGAGTCAGAACACCGGCAAGCCCCTCGCCTTGACCCTGGCCGAGGAAGTACCGCCAATGCTGGACCAGATCAGGTTCTTTGCCAGCGCCGCGCGGTTGTTGGAGGGTCGATCGGCTGGGGAGTACCTGGCCGGTCACACCTCCTATATCCGGCGCGAGCCGATCGGTGTGTGCGGCGCAGTCACGCCCTGGAACTATCCGATGATGATGGCCGTGTGGAAGTGGGCGCCGGCGCTGGCGGCCGGCAACACAATGGTGCTCAAGCCATCGGACACCACGCCGGTGACCACCTTGCTCATGGCGGAGATTCTCGCCGACCACCTTCCCCCGGGCGTGCTCAACGTGGTGTGTGGGGATCGTGACACGGGGCGGCTCTTGGTTGAGCATCCCACCTTCGCGATGGTCTCGATCACCGGCAGCGTGCGCGCCGGGATCGACGTCGCCACGAGCGCGGCGGCCGACCTCAAGCGAGTACATCTCGAGCTCGGGGGCAAGGCCCCCGTCATCGTCTTCGACGATGCTGACGTCGCCGAAGCGGCCGAGGGGATCGCCGCAGCCGGGTACTTCAACGCGGGCCAGGACTGCACAGCGGCGACCCGGGTGCTCGCAGGGCCCAAGGTCCATGGCGACCTGCTCGACGCCTTGGTCGAACGCGCCCGGAGCACGATGGTGGGCGGCACCGACGTCGCCGAGGCCGACTACGGCCCGCTCAACAACGCCGCGCAGCTTGCCAGGGTGGAGGGGTTCGTGGCGCGCGTCCCCACACACGCCCGGGTGCTCACCGGGGGATCCCACGTCGGGACCCGGGGGTTCTGTTTCGAGCCGACGGTGGTCAGCGGTCTCGAGCAGGGTGACGAGATGGTCCAACAAGAAGTCTTTGGTCCGGTCATCACCGTGCAGCGATTCTCCGACGAGGTCGAGGCCTTGTCGTGGGCCAACGGCGTGCAGTACGGGTTGGCGTCGAGCGTATGGACTCGCGACCATGGGCGGGCCATGCGAATGGCGCGTGACCTCGACTTCGGCTGCGTCTGGATCAACACCCACCTGCCGCTGGTCGCCGAGATGCCCCACGGGGGCTTCAAGCACTCGGGGTACGGCAAGGATCTCTCCGTCTACGGCTTCGAGGACTACACGCGGATCAAACACGTGATGAGCAACATCGAGACATGACGGCCGTCGGTCACCGAGCGCCCGCCCGGGCCCCGATCCCGCAGAGGAGCGTCTGGTGATCGTCGGGATTCCCAAAGAGGTCAAGGAGGACGAGTACCGCGTGGCCATCACCCCGGCGGGGGTGCGAGAGCTCTCGTCGGCGGGCCACACGGTCTACGTCGAGCACGACGCGGGCGCGGGTTCGGCCCTTCCCGACGCGGACTTCGTTGCGACGGGTGCCCACATCGTCGACCGGGCCGAGGAGCTCTGGGCCGCCTCGGATTCCGTGATGAAGGTGAAGGAGCCAGTCGCCGAGGAGTACCCACGCCTCGGGTTGCGCCGTGGTCAGGTGCTTTTCACCTACCTGCACCTCGCCGCCTCGCGGCGTGCACCGATGCGTTGCTCGCCGCAGGGAACACCGCCATCGCCTACGAGACGGTCCGGATGTCGGACGGATCGCTCCCACTCCTCACCCCGATGAGCGAAGTGGCCGGACGGATGGCGCCCCTGGTCGGTGCGCATCACCTGGCCCGGCTGGACGGGGGTCGAGGCACCCTCATCTGCGGTGTGCCGGGCGTGCAGGCGGCCAAGGTGGTCATCTTGGGCGCCGGGGTGGCCGGCATGGCGGCGGCAACCCTGGCGGTGGGCATGCACGCCAACGTGCATATCCTCGACACCAACTTGGACCGTTTGCGCCAGGTCGATCACCACTTCAGGGGCGCGCTGGAGACCATCGCCTCGAGCGCCCACGCGGTCGAGGCGGCGTGCATCGACGCCGACCTGGTGATCGGGGCGGTGCTGGTGGTGGGGGCTCGGGCGCCGAAGTTGGTCAGCGACAAATTGGTCGCGCAGATGCCCGCTGGATTCCGTCCTCGTCGACGTGGCGGTGGACCAAGGGGGGTGCTTCGAGTCGACTCGGCCCACGACCCATTCGCACCCCACATTCCCCGTCCACGAATCGATCTTCTACTGCGTCGCGAACATGCCCGGTGCGTTCCCCCACACCTCTACCCATGCGCTTGTGAACGCCACGCTGCCGTACGCGCTGGCCGTCGCCGACCGAGGCTGGCGGGAGGCTGTCACCTCGGATCCCGCGCTGGCCCTCGGGGTCAACGTCGTCGAGGGTCGGGTGGTGTGTGAGCCGGTCGCGCAGGCCCACGGACTGGCGTCTACGCCCTTGGCAGCCGTCCTCTGATCCCTGGTGATCGGGTTCTGATGATCTCTGGTGATCGGTCCGAGCAGTATCTCCACGGTCCAGGCAGCTCGGCTTTGGGTGTCCACGCGCCAGGTGGCCCTTACCCCGACGGTGTCCCTAGCGCCGATAGCATCGGGCCCGGGGAAGCGCTCGAGGCGGGGGGCCATGGCAACGACCGAGGATCGGCCGGCCGCCGAACAGGTGGCGCGCCGGCACTACGGCATGACCTTTGCGGTCCTGGCCCTTGGCACGCTGTCCTACACGTTGCTCCAGTCGTTGGTCTTGCCCGCGCTGCCGACCCTGGCGCACGCGCTCGGCACTTCCGAGGCGTCGGTGACCTGGGTGCTGACCGCATACCTGTTGAGCGCTTCGGTCGCGACGCCCATCCTCGGACGCCTCGGCGACATCTACGGCAAAGAGAAGCTGTTGCTGGTGGTGTTCGTCGGTATCGTGATCGGTTCGGTCCTTGGTGCGCTGTCCACCTCGATCGGCACAATGATCCTGGCGCGCATGCTGCAGGGCGCCGGTGGGGCGACGTTCCCGTTGTCGTTCGGGATCATCCGCGACGAGTTTCCTCCCGAGCGGGTCGTCTGGGGGATCGGTCTGCTCTCGACGATCATCGGCGTCGGCGGGGGTCTGGGCATCGTGATGGGCGGCCCCATCATCGAGCATCTGTCCTACCACTGGCTGTTCTGGATCCCCGCGGTGCTCGCGGTGGTCACGTTGATCGCGGTGTGGCGCGTTATCCCAGAGTCGCCAGTCCGTGCTCCGGGCCGCGTGAATCTCCCCTCTGCGGCTCTGTTGTCCGCCTGGCTGACCGCCCTGCTCGTCGCCCTCTCTGAGGGCTCTACGTGGGGTTGGACGTCACCCCGAGTGCTCGCGCTCATGGGTGTCTTCGTCGTGACCGTGGTCGTGTGGGTGCGCCGAGAGTCTCGTTCGGACCAGCCGCTCATCGACATGCAGATGATGCGCATTCCGACCGTCTGGTGGACCAACCTGGCGGCGCTCCTCTTCGGCGTCGGGATGTACTCGAGCATTGTGTTGATCCCACCGTTCCTGCAGACGCCGGCGTCGCAAGGCTACGGGTTCGGTGCCTCGCCGACGGTGTCCGGTCTCTTCCTGGCGCCCAACGCCAGCGCCATGTTGGTGACCGGTCTGTTCATCGGCCGGCTCACCGCCAGGTTCGGCTCCAAGTTGCTGCTCATCGCGGGGGGCCTGATGGGCGCGTTCGCCTTCGTGCTGCTCGTGGTAACGAGCGCAACCAAGTGGGATTTCCTCGTGGCTGCATCGGTCAGCGGGCTCGGCGTGGGCCTGGCATTCGCCGCCATGTCCAACCTGGTGGTCGGGGCGGTGCCCGATACCCAGACCGGGGCCGCCACGGGTATGAACGCCAACATTAGGACGATCGGAGGCGCCATCGGGAGCGCAGTGGTGGCCAGCATCCTGAGTGCGGGCGCCGTGCACACCTACCCGCCCCTGCACAATTTCACGGTCAGTTTCGGACTCCTCGCCTGCTCGTTCCTCCTTGCCGCGGCCGCCGCCGCAGCCATCCCGGGTGTACGCAGCGCACGCGTGGCGCTGCGCGCCGAGCGTGTCGGCGTTAGCGGGGGGCCGGCGCCGGCACTGCTCGCGCCGCCCGTCGTGGCGCTCGACCAAGGCGGTGAGGCGATCGGGGCGGTGCCGCCGCCGCCTCGGTGCGTCGAGGGTCGCGGGTGAGAGCCCCGGTCTGGGGCGTGTGCGCGGGCGACCCAGGTCCGCTCTGGGGGCCGCGGCGATCGTGCGGTGCCACGGCGAGCGCGTTGGATGATTCGTCCAGGTAGCCTTGGTGAATGACCCTCTATGACATTCCGATCAACACGCTCCAGGGCGAGCCCTCCTCGCTCGGCGACTACCGTGGGAAAGCTGTGCTGGCGGTCAACGTCGCCTCCAAGTGTGGACTGACCCCCCAGTACGAGGCGCTCGAGCGGCTGCAGAAGAAGTACGCCGATAGGGGATTCAGCGTCGTCGGGTTCCCCTGCAACCAGTTCATGGGTCAAGAGCCCGGCACGGCCGAGGAGATCGCCGAGTTCTGCTCGGCCACCTACGGGGTCTCGTTCCCGCTGTTCGAGAAGATCGACGTCAACGGGGCCAAGCGTCACCCCATCTTCGCGGACCTCACGGCAGCACCCGACGCCGCCGGCAAGGCTGGCGAGGTGGAGTGGAACTTCGAGAAGTTCCTCGTCTCGCCCGAGGGAACCGTGGTGGCCCGCTTTCGGCCTCAGGTGACCCCCGAGGACCCCGCCGTCGTGGAGGCGATCGAAGCGCAGCTCCCCAACTGAGCGCGTCGGCGCCGGGAGGCGCGAGGGGGTTGGTGGCCGCGATCTTCGACATGGACGGCCTGTTGGTCGACTCCGAGCCGCTGTGGCACGAAGCCGAGATCGCCGTACTCGGAACCCTGGGCGTACCTCTCGAGTCGGCGGGCTGCCGGCAGACCAAGGGCATGTTCGTGAACGAGGTCACCCGGTACTGGTTCGAGCGCTACCCGTGGCCGGGTCCTTCCACCGACCAGGTCGCTCGCGAGGTGGTCGATGCCGTGATCGAGCTGGTCGTGTCGCGCGGCCGTCTGCTGCCAGGTGTCGAGACGGCACTCGACCTCTGTCGGCGCCGGTCGCTGTCGGTGGCGATCGCCTCGTCGTCGGAGTACCGCCTCATCGAGGCCGTTCTCGGGCACTTCGGCCTGGTCTCCGAGTTCCCTGTGGTGCACTCCGCCGAGGAGGAGCAGTTCGGCAAGCCCCACCCCGCAGTGTTCCTCACGACCGCGCAACGCCTCGGGGTGGCGGCCTCCAGTTGCGTGGTGTGGGAGGACTCCCCGGCCGGCGTGCTGGCGGCGAAGGCGGCACAGATGTCGTGCGTGGCCGTGCCCGAGGCAGCCGAGCGGGACCGCCCGGAAATCCTGCTGGCCGACGTGGTGCTCGACTCGCTGGTGCAGGCCGACGACCAGATGTGGGAGCGTCTCGTGGCCGTCCGGGCCCGTCGACTGCCCGGAGTCGTCTCCACCCCCTTGTGATCCAACCCCTGTCCGATATCGAGGACCGTGTTCCGACCCATTCCCCCAGACACTGATTTCGTCACGCTCGAACGCGAGGAGCTGGCGCGCTGGAAGGCGTACCAGGTCTTCGAGCGATCCGTCGCGGCCCGAGACGGTTCGTCGCCCTGGGTCTTCTACGAGGGGCCACCCACCGCCAACGGGCGACCCGGGCTGCACCACGTGTGGGCCCGGGCCTACAAGGACCTCTTCTGCCGGTTCCGGACCATGCGAGGTTTCCAGGTGGCCCGACGCGCTGGGTGGGACACCCATGGGCTGCCCGTCGAGGTGGAGGTCGAGAAACGGCTCGGGATCACCGGCAAGCAGCAGATCGAAGAAGAGGTGGGCATCGCCGAGTTCACCCGGTTGTGCCGTGAATCGGTCGTCTCCTACGTCGACGAGTGGCTCGAGCTGACCGAGCGGATCGGTTACTGGGTCGACCTTTCGGCCGCGTACTGGACCTTCGACCCGGCGTACGTGCAGTCGGTCTGGTGGCACCTCAAGTCGCTCTTCGACGCCGGTCTGCTCTACGAGGACCTCAAGGTCGTCCCGTACTGCCCGCGCTGCGGCACGGCGCTCTCGAGCCACGAGCTGGGTCAGCCTGAGGTGTACTTCGAGGAGGAGGACGAGTCGGCGTACGTCCGGTTCCCGCTCGAGCGACCTGATCCTGCGCTGGTCGGGGACGCCACCGCGCTGGTCGTGTGGACGACGACGCCGTGGACGCTGCTCGCAAACACCGGGGTGGCCGTCCACCCCGAGCTCACCTACGCCGTGGTGGACGGCATGGTGGTAGCCGAGGAGCTGGTCGAGGCCGTGTTCGGCGCCGAGGCGGTGATCACCCGCCGGATGCTTGGGCACGACCTGATCGGACTGCGGTACCGCCGACCCTTCGACGACGTGCCCGCACCGCCCGCTGGTGACGGCTGGCGGGTCGTCCCGGGCGCGTTCGTGACGACCGACGAAGGCACCGGGCTGGTTCATCTGGCCCCCGCCTTCGGGGAGATCGACCGTCAAGTGGGGCGGGACAACGGGCTGCCGGCCCTCAACCCGGTGGGGCCCGACGGGTGCTTCACCTCCGACGTGGCCTGGCTGGCCGGCGTGCCAGTGCGCGAGGCGAACGGACGGATCAACGACCGCCTCGAGGTAGCCGGTCTGCTCGTGCGCCGCCTTGCCTACCGTCACTCCTATCCGCACTGCTGGCGTTGTGGAACCCCCCTCATCTATTGGGGCAAGCCCAGCTGGTACGTGGCCACGTCGTCGCGCAAGGCCGAGCTCCTCGCGGCCAACGCGGGTATCGACTGGCACCCCGAGCACATTCGCGATGGTCGGTTCGGCGAATGGCTGGACAACAACGTCGACTGGGCCCTCTCGAGAGATCGGTACTGGGGAACCCCCCTTCCGGTGTGGCGCTGCGAGCAAGGTCACACCTTCTGTGTCGGATCGCTGGCCGAGCTGTCCGAGCTCGCTGGCAGAGACGTCAGCGAGATCGATCCCCACCGTCCGGCCATCGATGAGGTGGTGTTCGACTGTCCGCAGTGCGCACCAGGTACCGCCGGCGACGGCCCAGCAGGTACCGCTCGAAGAGTCGAGCCGGTAATCGACGCGTGGTTCGACTCGGGGTCGATGCCGGCAGCCCAGGTCGGCTACCCGCACGCCGTCGGCTCGGCGGAAGCGTTCGCGTTCCCGGCGGACTTCATCTCCGAGGCCATCGACCAGACGAGGGGATGGTTCTACTCGCTGCTCGCGGTGAACCTTCTGGTGTTCGAGGCCGCCCCGTATCGCCACGTGGTCTGCCTCGGTCACATCGTCGACGCCGACGGGCGCAAGATGTCCAAGTCGGTGGGCAACGTCATGGATCCTTGGCAGATCCTCGATTCGCGTGGTGCCGACGCATTGCGGTGGTGGATGTTCAGTCAGGGCTCCCCGTGGACGCCCACGCGGGCCAGCCTGTCGGCGATCGACGCCTCGCTGCGCGAGGTCCTGCTCACCTTGTGGAACGCGTTCAGCTTCTTCACGACGTTCGCTGCCCTCAACGGTTTCGATCCCGCGGACCCCGAGGTGCCGCCCGTGGTCGAACGTCCGGACCTCGACCGCTGGGTGCTCTCTCGGCTCGCATCGACCGTCGCCGAGGTGACCACCGCTCTCGACGCGTACGAGCCGCTGGCCGCGGCCAGCGCGTTCGGATCGTTGGTGGAGGATCTCTCCAACTGGTACGTCCGCCGAAATCGCCGCCGCTTCTGGCGAACCGATCCCGACGCGCCGCCGGCCGACAGCTTGGCGGCCCACGCCACCCTGCACGAGGTGCTGGCGACCCTGTCGGTGGTGCTGGCTCCCTTCTGCCCGTTTGTGGCGGACCGGATGTGGCGCGAGCTCACGGGCGCCGAGGCGTCCGAATCGGTGCACCTGGCCGACTGGCCCGAGCCTGACACCCGCAGCGCCGAGCGCGGCGGTCTCGTCGACGTGGAGCTCGAGGCGCAGATGAGCCTGGCCCGGCGACTCGCCTCACTCGGTCGCGCGGCGCGGAGCGAGGCGCGGGTCCGGGTGCGCCAACCCCTTTCCCGCGCCCTGGTCTTCGTGGCACCCGGGGCGCCCAGCATCCCCGCCGGGGTTGTTGAGGACGAGTTGAACGTCGACCGGATCGTCATGGCCGAGGAGCTGGGTGAGGTCCTCCGCTTCGAGCTTCTGCCCAACTACAAGGTGCTGGGCCCACGCCTGGGATCCTCGGTGCAGGCGCTGCCTCGGGCGTTGAGCGTGCTCGATGCGGCCGAGGTGGCGGCCACCCTCGAGGCTGGTGGCACTGTCGAGGTCGCCCTTGCCGACCGGGTCGTGCAGTTGACCGAGGGGGACGTTGAGCTGCGGGTGCAGGGCCGGCCCGGCTTCGCGGTGTCGCGCGACGGGGGCGAAGTGGTAGCCCTCGACCTCACGCTCGACGAGGATCTTCGGCTGCGGGGCTTGGCCCGCGAGGTCGTCCGTCTCGTCCAAGATCTGCGCAAGGCAAACGGCCTCGAGGTGTCGGACCGGATCCATCTGCACCTGACCGGGCTGGACGTGCTCGCTCATCACCTCGATACGATCGGCCGAGAGGTCCTCGCCAACGCGGTGCGGACCACCCCTGGTCCAGGGGAGGGCACGGTGCTCGGGCTCGACGAGCACCCTCAGGCCACGGCCTGGATCGAACGGGCCTGAGGGTCCTTGGGCTCAACCGCCGCAGATCGGTCCGTTGCCTCGCAGTTTGCGCAAGATTCCCTCGAGCATCGTCACATCCGCGTCGTCGAGCGGACCGATCAGGTGACGCTCGAGGCCATCGAGGTGGACGAGGGCGGCATTGTGCAGCCGGAGCCGGCCCGCGTCGGTCAAGACGACGAACACGCTGCGCCGATCCGATGGGCAGTCCTGTCGCTCCACCAGCGCCGCGTCGGCCATGCGATCGACCAGGCGGGTGATCCCGCCGGAGGTCAACGAGACACCTTCGGCAAGCTGGGTCATGGTCATCCGTTGCTCGGGGGAGCGCCCGAGGCGCACGAGCACGTCGAACCACAGCAGTGGGAGTCCACAGTGCTGCTCGAGCTCTGCGCCGAGCACCCGGGCGAGGTGTGCGTGCGTCTCGATGAGCAGACCCATCAGCACGATTCGCTCGTCGAGCACCGGGCTGTCGCGGAGCACCGCTTGGGCCTGCCTGCCGTCCTCAGGGCGTGCCGCGCCGGCAATCGGTGGGCCGAGTTCGTCGAGGCTCGTCATGGATTCTCCTCCGGACGCCACGAGCGTACCATGTCTATCCAGTCATAATCTGATTGACAAGAAGCTGACTAGTCAGATAGATTGAAGTGGTCCGAACGAGTGAAGGAGCTCTCATGGCCACTGAATCCCCCGCCCCCGCCCCCGCCCCCGGCACGTACGTCGTCGACCCCCTGCACTCGACCGTGGGCTTCGTCGCCCGCCACCTGGTCGGTGCCAAGGTGCGCGGCAAGTTCAGGGAGTTCAGCGGGACGATCACCATCGCTGACGATCCCGAGCAGTCCTCGGTGGAGGCGGAGGCGGTCGTCGCAAGTGTCGAGACCAACCAGGAGCAACGCGACACCCACCTCCGCTCGGGTGACTTCTTCGCGGTGGAGTCCCATCCCACGATGACGCTGAAGAGCACCGGGCTCACCAAGCTGTCCGACTCCTCCTACACCCTCCAAGCCGACCTGACTGTGCGCGGTGTGA
Organism: uncultured Acidimicrobiaceae bacterium; assembly: GCA_963794215.1. Taxonomy (GTDB): domain Bacteria; phylum Actinomycetota; class Acidimicrobiia; order Acidimicrobiales; family RAAP-2; genus DATKRB01. The sequence goes on from CAWCCQ010000004.1 coordinate 316,676, forward strand.
CCAAGCCGGTGGACTTCGAGCTCGAGTACCTCGGTGCCGGACCGGGCGTGGCTCCCGGGTCCCAGGTCGTCGCCTTCGAGGCCAGCACGGAGATCGATCGCCGCGACTTCGGGGTCAGCTTCGGCGGAGTCCTCGAAGGTGGCGGGTTGATCGTCGGCAACCGGGTCCGGATCGAGCTGGACGTCGAAGCGCACAAGCAGTGAGCCGTTGAGCTCCGGCGGGGTCGAGCGGGACGGCCTCGTCGGAGCTCGGGAGGGATGTCGAGCGGGACGGCCTCGTCGGAGCTCGGGAGCGATAGGGTCTCGGGGCATGGCCGACCGGGGCGCGCGGAAGGTGCTCGGAGCTGTTGCCGCCGCCTTCGGCGTGCTCGGCACCATGGCGAGCATCTGGTGGTTCGCCCTGCGGCCCCGACGCAAGAGCGATCGTTAGTCGCCCACGGCGCCGACGATCATCGGCAGCACCTCGCTGATCGGCCGCTTGAGGAGCACGTCTGCAAGCTCGTCGAACGGTGTGGGCTGCGCGTTCACCACGATGAGCGCCGCCCCCGAGCGAACCGCCAGGGGTACCAGCCCGGCGGCGGGATAGACGCTGAGCGTCGTCCCGACGGCGAGCATGAGGTCGCACGTCTCCGCAGCGTGCTGGGCCCTGCGGAGGTCCTCGGCCACGAGGCTCTGCCCGAAGCTGATCGCCGCGGACTTGAGAATGCCGCCGCATCCGAGCGCGAGGCACCGGGGATCGTCCTCGCCGGCCTCCACCCGTGCGAGCACCTGGCGCATCGGTTGTCGGTCCCCGCAGCGCAGGCAGACCGCCTGATGGATCGAGCCATGGATTTCGAGGACCCCCTCGCGGCGGTTGCCCGCCCGTTGGTGAAGTCCGTCGATGTTCTGTGTCACAAGGAGGGCGAGGCGTCCTGTGCGCTCGAGGGTGACCAGGGCGCGATGTCCCGGGTTGGGCGTTGCCGTCCACGTCGGAGACGAGTTGCGGCTGCGCCAGGCGGCCCGTCGAACCTGCGGATCGCGGACGTAGGTCTCCAAGGTGGCCAGGCGCTCTGCCCCGGGATTGGTGGTCCACACCCCCTCCGGCCCCCGGAAGTCGGGTATTCCCGAGTCGGTCGAAATTCCCGCACCGGTCAAGGCGACGATCCTCGTGGCCCGCTCGATCAGGTGGCGTGCCAGCTGCTCGTCGCTCTGGGCGCGCACCGCGTCGGGCCCCATGCGCCCAGCTTGCCAGCTCGTTCGGCGGGTCCGGCTCCGACCGTCCCAACAGGGCGGGCGGTCGAGGCAGGGGGTCGAGCTGGTAAGAATCTGCTATGGCCTTCGCTACCACGAACCCGGCCACCGGAAAGGTCGAGCAGACGTTTGCTGGGCACACGCCCGACGAGGTCGAGGGCCTGGTCGCTCAGGCTGCGTCGACCTTTGCTGTGTACCGCCAGACCTCCTTCGGCGAGCGAGCCCGGTGGATGACCACCGCTGCAGAGCTGCTAGAAGCCGAGCAGCCCGAGGTCGCTCGGATGCTCACCACCGAGATGGGCAAGACCTTCGCCTCGGCGAAGGCCGAGGTGTCCAAGTGCGCCATGGCGTGTCGCTGGTTCGCCGAGCACGCCGAGCAGCTCCTCGCTGACGAGGAGATCGAAACGGCCGCCCGCAGGAGTCTCGTCCACTACCAACCGTTGGGTCCGGTACTGGCGATCATGCCCTGGAATTTCCCCATGTGGCAGGTGATCCGCTTTGCCGCGCCGACGCTGATGGCGGGGAACGTCGGGCTGCTCAAGCATGCGTCCAACGTCCCGCAGACCGCCTCGTACCTCGGCGAGCTCTTCCACCGGGCCGGATTTCCCGCTGGCGCATTCAGCGCGCTCCTCGTCGACCAGGCCACAGTTGCCCAGCTGATCGCCGACGACCGGGTGACGGCGGTGACCCTGACGGGCAGCGAACGGGCCGGTGAGTCGGTCGCCCAGCACGCGGGCAAGGCGCTGAAGAAGTGCGTGCTCGAGCTCGGTGGCTCGGATCCGTTCGTGGTGTTGTCGTCAGCGGACCTCGACAAGGCGACCAGCACGGCCGTGGTGGCCCGGGTGCAGAACAACGGCCAGTCGTGCATCGCAGCCAAGCGGTTCATCATCGAGGATCCCGTCTACGAGGCGTTCGCCACCCGTTTCGTGGCGGCCATGGCCGAGTTACGTCTCGGGGACCCGCTGGACCCCGCGACCGACGTTGGCCCGCTCGTCTCGGAAGCCCAGCGGGCCGAGGTGTCGTCACAGGTCGACGACGCGCGGGCGAAGGGCGCGGTCATCGAGTGCGGCGGCGAGGTGCCCGACGGCCCCGGCTGGTACTACCCGCCGACGGTGATCTCTGGCGTGAAGCCCGGCATGCGAGTGTTCGAAGAGGAGGTCTTCGGTCCAGTTGCCGTGCTCGAGAAGGCGTCGGACCTCGAGGAGGCGATCGAGCTGGCCAACCGCACCCGCTTCGGTCTCGGCGCCAGCGTGTGGACGAACGATGCGGCCGAGCAGACGCGTTGCATCGACGAGATCGTCGCTGGGCTGGTGTTCGTCAACGCCATGGTTGCCTCGTCGGCGGAACTCCCCTTCGGTGGTGTCAAGCGCTCCGGCTATGGCCGGGAGCTTTCGAAACTGGGCATCAAGGAGTTCTGCAACGCCAAGGCGGTCTGGATCGCGTGACGCCCAGTCGTTCGCGATGATCGCGAGGAGGTCGGCAGGCCCGGCTGGCCGCACGATCTATCTGGACCACGCGGCCACCGCGCCGCTCCGCCCCGAGGTCGCCCAGGCCATGGCCCCCTTCATGGCGACCAGGTTCGGCAATTCCTCGGGCTCCCACCACGTCGCCCGCGACGCCCGGCGGGCACTCGAAGATGCCCGCGAGCGCGTGGCCAATGTGGTCGGGGCGTCGCCCGGAGAGATCGTCTTCACCTCAGGTGGCAGTGAGTCCGACAGCCTGGCCATCGTCGGAGCGCTTGCCGCACGACTGGAGACAGGATTGGCGACCCGCGCGGTCGTGTGCTCTGCGATCGAGCATGCAGCGGTGCTCTCGTCGTGTGAGGCGGTCACACGGTCCACCGCCCGGCTCCGAGGCATCGAGCCAGTTGAGCTTCGGATGCTTGGGGTCGACCCCGAGGGCGTGGTCGACCTGGACGCGCTCGACGGCCTGCTCGACGCCGATGTGGCGCTGGTCTCGGTGATGCTCGCCAACAACGAGGTGGGCGTGCTCCAACCTCTCGACGCCGTCGTCGAGGCGGTGGCCCGACGTGCGCCTGGCGCGCTCGTGCATACCGACGCGGTGCAAGCGGCGCCGTACCTCGATCTGGGTTCCGCGGCCGCCGGCGCCGACCTCGTGTCCGTGAGCGCCCACAAGTTGGGCGGTCCACGGGGCGTGGGGATGCTCGTCGTACGCGAGCCCGCGACGGTCAGCCCGATCGTCCACGGGGGCGGGCAGGAACGTGACCGCCGAAGCGGGACCCACGACGTCGGCGGGGTCGTTGGCCTGGCTGCTGCGCTCGAGGCCGTCGAGGCGAACCGACACGCCGAATGGGCGAGGGTGCGCGCATTGCGCGATCGGCTGGTGAACGGCATCGTGACCCACGTACCCGGGGCCGTCGCGTCGGTCGTCCCCGAGCGCACGCTGCCCGGCCACGCGCACCTCCGGTTCGCCGGGATCGAGCAAGAGGAGCTGCTGGTCGTGCTCGACCAGCACGGTGTTTGCGCGTCAGGGGGCTCGGCCTGCGCGAGCGGCGCCCTCGAGCCGAGCCACGTGCTCGCTGCCATGGGGGTGCCGGCGGCCGAGGCGCGCAGCGCAGTTCGCTTCTCGCTTGGCTACACGACGACGGCTGAAGATATCGAGCAGGCGATCGGTGTCGTGGTCGAGGCCGTGGCATCGTTGCGGGGCTGACAGACTCAGACGGTGCGAGTGCTCGTGGCCATGTCGGGTGGGGTCGATTCGTCGGTGGCCGCGGCCCTCTTGGTGGAGGCGGGGCACGACGTGGTGGGGGCCACGCTCAAGTTGTGGGGTGGGCCGTCGGACTCGGGCTGTTGCTCGGTGGCCGACGTGGAGGACGCCCGACGCGTGGCTGATCAGCTCGGGATCGTCCATCACGTCTTCAACCTCACCGACGAGTTCGAGCAGGCGGTGGTCACTCCCTACGTGACGTCGCACGCCGCCGGGCAGACCCCCAACCCGTGCATCGAGTGCAACCGGCACATCAAGTTCGACCGGTTGCTGGCCCGCTCGGCGCGCCTGCGCCACGACGCGCTGGCCACCGGCCATCACGCCCGGGTGGCGACGGGCCCTGGCGGTGCGTACCGCCTCTTGCGCGGCGTGGACCTGGAGAAGGACCAGTCCTACGTCTTGTCGATGCTCGGGCAGGGGCAGCTGGGGCGCATCGTGCTGCCGGTGGGAGAGATGACCAAAGCCCAGGTGCGCGCCCACGCGGCGCGCCTGGGTCTGCGCACCGCGGCCAAGCCCGACAGCCAGGACGTGTGCTTCATCCATGGTGCCGAGGGGCGAGAGGGCTTCTTGTCCAAGCGCCTCGACCTCCACCCCGGGCAGGTGATTGACCGACGTACTGGGGCGGCGGTGGGCAAGGTTGGGGCGGTCGAGCTGGTCACCCTCGGGCAGCGGCGAGGCATGGGCCACGGCGAGGATGGGGCCCGCCGCTACGTGGTCGATGTCGACGTGGCGGCGCGGAGGGTCTTCGTCGGGGGCGACGAGGACGTTCGGTGCAGCGAGGTGGCGCTCGACCCGGCGTCGCTCAGCTGGGTCGACGAGCCGCCGGTCCCCGGTCAAGCGGTGATCGCACAGGTGAGCGCCCACGGACACCCGGTTCACGCTCGCCTGGTTCGCCGCCCAGACGCCGTGCTCGTTGCACTGGGGTCACGCGAGCGGCTGGTGGCCCCCGGTCAGACCGTGGCGATCTACGACGCCGAGGCGCCCGAGGTGGTGCTCGGGGGCGGCATCGTCTCGGGCTCGCGGCGCGGACCCGGGTGGGGCTCGACACCGCCGTCGGCCCGATGAGCGCCGACGCCCAGAACCCTTTGTCCCCGCCCGGCGACCACGCGCAGGCGGCGAGCCGCGCCCTCGAATTGCGTGCGTCGATCTCGTATCACAACGAGCGCTACCACGTGCTCGATGACCCCGAGATCCCCGACGCCGACTACGACCTCTTGGTCCGCGAGCTGCGCCGGATCGAGACCGACTGGCCCGATCTGCTCACCCCCGAGTCGCCCAGCCAGAGCGTCGGCGCACCGCCATCGACCCTGTTTGCCGAGGTCCGCCACCGGGTGCCCATGATGAGCCTCGACAACGCAGTCTCCGAACAGGAGCTCGGATCCTGGGCCGATCGCCTGCGCCGCCTGCTGCCCGACACTGACCTCGGAAGTCTCGCCTTCTCATGCGAACCCAAGGTCGACGGCGTGGCCATGTCATTGACCTATATCGACGGGCGGTACCAGCGGGCGGCGACCCGTGGCGATGGCGTGAGTGGGGAGGACGTGACCCCCAACGTGGCGACGGTAGTCGACGTGCCCAAGGTGTTGGCTCCAGCGGCGGGTCCCTATCCGCGCCACCTCGAGGTCCGAGGCGAGATTTACATGCCGACCGCGGCGTTCGCCGAGTTGAACGAGCGACAACGGCAGGCGGGCGAGAAGAGCTTCGTCAACCCCCGCAACTCGGCTGCGGGCTCGCTGCGCCAGAAGGACTCGTCGATCACTGCCGCCCGCCCGCTGGCCTTTTGGGCCTATCAGATCGGCGAAGTGGACGGCGACCCGCCTGAGGATGCCCACGAGCGAGAGCCCGCCCGACGCTGGCCCCCAGAGCGCCAGAGCGAGTCGTTGGCCCTCCTCGGGTCGGCCGGCTTCGCGGTGAGCCCCGACGCGTGGACCGTGATCGGCATCGACGAGGTGTTTGCCAGGTGTCGAGAACTGGCCGGCCACCGACACGACTTGCCCTACGAGGTGGACGGACTGGTGGTGAAGGTGGACGACCTGGCGTTGCACGAACGTCTGGGGACGACGTCGCGCGCGCCACGGTGGGCGATCGCGTTCAAGTTCCCCCCCGAGGAGCGCACGACCCGTCTGTCGCGGATCGAGGTGTCGATCGGCCGGACCGGGCGTGCCACGCCGTTCGCCATCCTCGAGCCGGTCTTCGTCGGCGGCTCGACGGTGGCGCTGGCCACCCTGCACAACGAGGACCAGGTGCGAGCCAAAGACGTGCGGCCTGGGGATCTCGTGGTGGTTCGAAAGGCCGGGGACGTGATTCCTGAGGTGCTGGGCCCCGTTCGTGAACTTCGCGTTGGCATCCGACGGTCGGCGCCGTGGCGCTTCCCTGCGTCGTGCCCCTCGTGCGGCGCCCCGCTCGTGCGCCTCGAGGGCGAGAGTGACACGTTCTGTACCAATATCGACTGCCCGGCTCAGCGGGTGCAGCGCATCGTGCACTTCGCGTCGCGCACGGCTATGGACATCGAGGGCCTGGGGGAGCGGCGCGTCGAGCAGCTGATTGGTGCGGGACTTATCGCCGACCCCGCCGATCTGTACCTGCTCGAGCGCCACCAGCTGGCGGGCCTCGAGGGCCTTGGCGACATCTCCGCCACCAATCTCGTGCGCGCCATCGACGGCTCGCGTGCTCGACCGCTCAGTCGCCTGTTGGTGGCGCTGGGGGTGCGCCACGTCGGGCCGACCGCCGCGCGTGCCCTGGCCCGGGTGTTTGGCTCGCTCGCCGAGCTCCGGGCTGCCGAGACGGTCGCGCTCGCCGCGGTCGAAGGCGTCGGGCCGGTCATCGCCGACAGCCTCGTCGAGTTCCTTGCCAACCCGGCGAACGGCGCGGTGCTCGACCGGCTGGTCGCCGCGCAGCTCACCACCACCGAGCCCGGCGTCGTGGCGAACCGCGCCGCGGGCGCGGCACTCCCTGCGAGCGGCGACCAGGGAGCCCCCGAGGGTGTCGATCGCCACCCGGCCGACGAGGTTCCTCAGACCTTGCGCGGTCGGTCGGTAGTGGTCACCGGATCACTGGAGGGCTACACGCGCGAAGCGGCTGAAGCGGCCATTGTCGGTCGGGGCGGAAAATCACCCAACAGTGTCTCGGCCCGCACGTTCGCCCTAGTGCTCGGCGCCGAGCCAGGAGCCGCCAAGCTGGTCAAGGCGGAGGCCCTCGGGGTGCCGGTGGTCGCCGGGCAGGCTTTCGACCAGCTCCTGGCGACGGGTGAGTTACCAGCCTGACCTGGCACCGATGGCTGGCTCTTCGTGCTCGACGGGGCGTGTCCACGGCACCCCCGCCCAGCCCAGCTAGCCTGGGAGCGCTTCGATGCCCCTCATCTCCGATTCCATCGGCCGGGTCCTCGGGAAGCGGTACCGGTTGGTCTCCGCCCTGGGCGCTGGCGCGTCGGCGCACGTCTTCCTCGCCGAAGACGTGTCGTTGCAGCGTCTTGTCGCCGTAAAGGTGCTCCAACCGGGGTTGGCCAAGGACGAGGCCTTCCTCAAGCGCTTCCGCGCCGAGGCCCGCTCGGTGGCCTCCCTCAACCACCCCCATGTCCTCCGGGTCTTCGACTGGGGTGAGGACGCCGATGGGCCCTACCTGGTGCTCGAGTACTTGGGCGGCGGCAGCCTGCGGGACATGCTCGACAACAACGTGAAGCTCAGCCAGGCCCAGGCTGCCCGGCTCGGCGTGGAGGCAGCCCAAGGTCTCGCTTACGCCCACGCCCGGGGACTCGTGCACCGCGACGTGAAGCCGGCCAACCTGCTCTTCGACGAGGAAGGGCGGGTTCGTATCGCCGACTTCGGGGTGGCCCGAGCCTTAGCCGAAGCGGCGTGGACCGAGCCGGTGGGGGCCGTCGTCGGCACCGCGCGCTACGCCTCGCCCGAGCAGGCCGAGGGGCGCAACGTCGACGGCCGTGCCGACGTCTACTCGTTGGCCCTGGTCCTCTACGAGGCGGTCACCGGAGTGGTGCCGTTCGTCGTCGACACCACCGTGGGCACGTTGATGGCCCGCGTCGGACAGCCGTTGCCCTCGCATCGGCTGCTCGGTCCGCTCGACGCCGTGCTCGCCCGGGCCGCCGCTCCCGAGGCCGAAGCCCGGCTCACGGCCACGCAGCTGGGGGATCGGTTGGAGGCGGTCGCGGCCGGACTCGCGCCGCCGGTTCGGCTGCCCCTCAAGCTGACCACTGCCGGGGGGTCGGCGACGGTTCCTGCCGGAATCCCCCCACAGGTGGTCCCGAACGACCTCACCGCGGTGTCGCTCGCCGGCACCGGCGCGACCGCCGCCCCCACCGCCGCCCCAAGGGCTCACGCCGGCCCGGGCGAGGTGTTCGACGTGGAGGCGCTCGAAGGTTCTGGCCCCGGCACTGGTTGGAGCCCTCCGGCCTCGGTGCCGATCGTCCGCCGAAGACGGCGTCGGCGCTGGCCCTGGGTCGCCGCAGTCCTTGTGGTGGCTGCGGTGGCGGTCGCTGGCTTGCTGGTGGCTCGGGCCGAAAAGGTGTTCACCCCGAGCCATCACGTTCCGGTGTTGAGCGGTTTGACCCTGGTTCAGGCCCGGCACGCGCTTGCCGCCGACCATTTCGTTCTGGCGGTGGGACCTGCGTCGTACTCGACAACAGTGGCCGAGGGTTTGATCATCGACCAGCACCCGGCACCCACCCAATCGATGAAGGAGGGGAGCACCGTGCGCGTGGTGCCCTCCAAGGGGCCGCCCTCGGTCCCCGTCCCCTCCCTGCTCGGTGTGGACTGCTCTGTGGCCACCCGCCTGCTCTCCGAGGCCCACCTGAAAGTGGCCTGCCCCGCCGTGTCGGCGTACAGCGCCACTACACCGGTCGGACAGGTCCTCAACTGGTCCTATGACAACAAGCTCAATCCGGTGAGCGCTCCGTACGGCGCCACGATCCTTGTGGCCATCTCCAAGGGCCCGCCGCCCGTCCCCATTCCCGCCGGCTTGGCCGGTGGGAGCTTCACCGCCGCACAGAGCGCGCTGGTGGCGCTCGGTTTCACCGTGACCCAGGCCCAGGAGTCCTCGACTCAGTACCCCACCGGTCAAGTCACCCGGACCGCCCCGGCGGCGGGGGTTGCTGCACCAGTCGGATCGGCGGTGACCGTCTATGTCTCTACCGGACCGCCGATCGTAAGCATTCCGAACGTGTCGGGGGACACGGTGGCCCAAGCCACCGCAGCCCTCGGGCAGGTCGGACTGTCCGTCGGCCAGGTGTACGGCCCCTCGGGGGGTAAGGTCTTCACCTCCGATCCCCTGGCCGGTCAACAGTTGCCGGCTGGCCAGTCGGTCAACCTCTACACCCAGTGAGCCCTGACCCAGTGAGCCCTGGCCAGACCGCTGCCTCGGCACCATCCCGGGCCGACTGTCCGCTTTGCGAAGCGGCGAGGATCACGACCTGGCACCACGAGGACGAGGTGTGCTGGATCGCCGACTGCGAGAATCTGCGACGTGCCCATGGTCGTGTGGCGCCAGCACGGCAGGACACCGCCCGCCGATGCGGTCGACCACATGCTCGGAGAGCTGTCCCGGGTGGCAGACGCTCGCTTCGGGGCGGATGGATGGGCGGTCGACCAGGTCATGCGCCAGATCCCCGATCATTTCCACGCCCACGCGCGCGATCCTCGGTGGTTCTGGAGATTCGGCGGGTGATGAGGTCCGCACACGAACCGACGGCGCTGGTCGGCAGGGCAGCGGTGAGCATCCGTTGGTGATTGCTCGTCCGAATCGCTAACCCTCTCCAGCGGCGCCCGTGCTCGATGGGCGTCGATTGGCGTGGCCCCGTCTGCCAGATGAGAGACTGTGCGACCGCGGACGACGTCGCTCCGCTCGCACGCCGGAACGGGAGTGACCACGGGTGGGCGCACTGGACGGACGTGTGGCGATCATCACCGGGGCCGGGCGGGGGCTGGGCCGCGAGCACGCCTTGTTGTTCGCCGCGGAGGGCGCGCGCGTGGTCGTGAACGACGTCGGCTCGGCTATGGACGGCTCGGGTGACGACTATTCGCTGGTTGACGAGCTGGTGGCCGAGATCAAGGCGGCCGGGGGTGAGGCCATCGCCAACAGCGACGACGTGGCGGATTGGGAAGGTGGTCGTCGGCTCGTTGCGACGGCCGTCGAAGCGTTCGGTGACCTCCACGTGCTAGTCAACAATGCCGGGATTCTGCGCGATCGGATGTTGGTGAACATGACCGAGGACGAGTGGGACAGCGTCATCCGCGTCCACCTCAAGGGCCATTTCGTTCCGACCCGTCATGCCGCTGCCCACTGGAGAGCCCGCCACAAGGCAGGTCACCAGGTGAAGGCTGCGGTGGTGAACTCCTCATCCACCTCAGGTCTCTTCGGGAACCCGGGCCAGTCGAACTACGGCACGGCCAAGGCCGGTATCGGTGCCTTCACCGTCATCCTCGCCCAGGAGCTGATTCGTTACGGGGTGCGCGTCAATGCGGTGGCGCCCTCGGCTCGCACCCGCATGACCGAGTCGGCACCGGGGCTTGCCGAGATCGTCGCTGCCCCAGCACAGCCCAGCCAGTTCGACGTGTGGGATCCGGCGAACGTCGCCCCGATCGTCGCCTACCTGGCGACCGAGAACTGCCCAGCCAACGGTCAGGTGCTCTTCGTGCAGGGTGGCATCGTCCAACGGTTCGACAATTGGACGCTCGGGCCCAAGGTGGAGAAGGTGGGCCGCTGGTCGGTGGCCGAGCTGCTCGACGAGATGCCGCGCATCGGCATCTGACCCGCCGGACCTTGTGGCGCGTAGCGCGCTTGGGGCTGTCAGTCGGTGATGTCGCGCAAACGTCCGGCCAACTGCTGGGCCGATCCGTCGGTCGGTGCGACCTGAAGCGCCATGAGCTTGGCCATGTCGCCCTCGACCCGGATCTTTCCCGCCATGAAGGCCTGCATCGCGGCCTGGGGGTTGTTGTCCACCAAGATGGCCTTGGCTGTCAGGTAGTCGACGGTGACGGTCAGATCGGGGCTCTCGAGGTGTCCCATGTCCAGGTCCAGCTGGCCCGAGGACGTGTCCAGGTGTGCGTCGATCAGGCCAGTGCCGAAGGGCACCTCGGTCACCACCAGGTTCATGCGCACGACCTGGGGCAGCGGTTGGATGGTCCCCTCGTACTCGGCGCGCAGGGCACGAGCCTCGTGCACCCACTCGTCGCTCAGGAACGGGTACGCCATGTGAAAGCTCCTCGGTTCTGCCCAAACGGCCGTCGGTACGATACCCGCCGGCCGGTACTATGCCGACGTGGCCGCCCCCGTCCTGCCAGGCGCGGAGCCCCTGTCGGTGATCGGGTCCGCCGAAGGAGCTCTCGTTCTTCACGGTTTCACCGGTAACCCGTTCTCCATGCGTGGCATCGCCGAACAGTTGGCGAGTGCGGGCCTCAGCGTCGAGCTGCCGCTGCTACCAGGCCATGGGACGAGCATCGAGGACATGGTGGGCACCCGGTGGTCGGACTGGTCGGCCGCCGCCGAGTCGGCCTATCTCGACCTGGCCGCCCGGTGCGAGCAGGTGATCGTTGTCGGGCTCTCGATGGGCGGCACGCTGGCTGCCTGGCTGGCCGAGTCCCATCCCGAGATCTGCGGGCTCGTGCTCGTCAACCCCATGGTGGAGCCGCCCGGACCCGAGATGTTCGACGCCGTGCGCGAGATGCTGGCGGCCGGCGCCGTTGTGGCGCCGGGCATTGGCGCCGACATCGCGTTGCCCGACGCCGCCGAGCTGTCCTACGAGGCCTCCCCGCTGGAAAGCGCGCTGTCCCTCTTCGAGGCGGCGCGCGGGGTCGCCGCCCGGCTCGGGGAGATCAGTTGCCCGGTCCTGCTCTTCTCGAGCCGCGAGGATCACGTCGTGCCCACGTCCAACGGCGACCGGCTCGAGGCGTCGGCGTCTGGTCCGCTCGAGCGGATCTGGCTCGAGCGCAGCTATCACGTGGCGACGCTCGACTACGACCGCGACGAGGTGGAGGCCCGAACGGTGGGTTTTGCCTCGAGGGTGCTGGGCGGAGGCGACCGGTGAGCAGCTCCCCCGAACGGGCGACGATCGGGCGCGACGACGTGGCTCACGTGGCCCGGCTCGCTCGCCTCGAACTGAGCGACGACGAGCTCGATCGCTTCACCGCTCAGCTGGCCACGGTGCTCGAGCACGCGGCTGACGTGGCTGCCCTCGACCTCAGCGGCATTGTCCCGACCGCCCACCCCCTGCCCCTGCGCAACGTGCTGCGGCCCGACGAGACGGCCCCCTGCGTCGACCGCGACGAGGTGCTGGCTGTGGCCCCCGACGTCGAGGACGGACGGTTCCGGGTGCCACGGATCGTGGGCGATGTCCCGTGATCGACGACACATGAGCGACGCGAACGGGGGAGCTCTGAGTGTCGCTGCGGTCGCCCGTGCCGTCCGCACCGGCGAGTCGTCGGCCGCCTCGCAGCTCGAGCGGGCACTCGCTGCAGTGTCGGCCGACGACGGTCTGGTACACGCGTTCGTGAGCCTCGACGAGGAGGGGGCTAGGCGGGTCGCGGGCTCCATCGACGCAACCATCGCCGCAGGCGGCGACCCCGGTCCGCTCGCCGGCGTTCCGATCGCCCTCAAGGACAACTTGTGCACCCGGGGACTGCAGACCGCGTGCGGGTCTCGGATCCTCGCCGATTGGCGGCCCCCCTACGACGCCACGGTCGTGTCCCGATTGCGCCAGGCGGGAGCGGTGATCGTGGGCAAGACCAACATGGACGAGTTCGCCATGGGCAGCTCGACGGAAAGCTCGTGGTTCGGTCCCACGTGCAACCCCCACGACCACACCCGGGTGCCGGGGGGTTCGAGCGGAGGGTCGGCAGCCGCGGTAGCGGCCGGCTTCGTGCCGCTCGCACTCGGCTCGGACACCGGGGGATCGATCCGTCAACCCGCAGCGTTGTGTGGCGTGGTCGGGGTCAAGCCGACCTACGGCCTGGTCTCGCGCTACGGGCTGGTCGCGTTTGCGAGCTCGCTCGACCAGATCGGTCCGCTCACGACCACTGTGCAGGACGCTGCGCTCGTGTTGGAGGTCATCGCCGGCCACGACCCGGCCGACTCCACCTCCATCCCAGGCGGGCCCCCCGACCTCGTCGACCTGCTCGAAGAAGGGGTCCAGGGGCTCCGCGTCGGGTACTGCGCGGAGCTCGTCGACGGGGTGACGCCCGACGTGGCGCGCCGTGTACACGAGGCGGCCGACGCGTTGGAGCGTGCGGGCGCGCTGGTCGAGGAGGTGTCGGTGCCCGAGCTGCGCTACGGATTGTCGGCCTACTACCTCATCGCCCCGGCCGAGGCGTCGTCGAACCTCGCCCGCTACGACGGCGTCCGCTACGGCTTGCGAGTGGACGCCCCCGACGTCGCCGCCATGAACACGGCGACCCGCACCGCCGGCTTCGGCGCCGAGGTGAAGCGCCGGATCATGCTCGGGACCTACGCCTTGTCCGCCGGGTACTACGACGCGTATTACGGCCAGGCACAGCGGGTGCGAACCCTGGTGATCGAGGCGTTCTCGAGGGCCTACGCGCAGGTGGACGTACTGCTCGGGGCCACCACGCCGACCACGGCGTTCCGTCTGGGTGAGAAGCTGGAGGACCCGATGGCTATGTACCTGAGCGACGTGTGCACGATCCCCTCAAACCTGGCCGGTCACCCGGCGATGACCGTCCCCTACGGCCGCGGCGCCGACGGGCTGCCAGTCGGAGTTCAGGTGCTGGCCCCGGCGCTCGGAGAGCAGGTCATGTTCCGCGTGGCGGCCGCACTCGAGCAGCAGGCGCCGCAGGGGGCGCTGTCGTGAGCCGCGCCGGCGACCGCCCGATCGCTCGGAGCCCGGGCGTCGGAATGGGAGATGGTGGTTGGATTGGAGGTCCACTGCGAGCTCCAGACCGCGACCAAGCTGTTCTGCGGGTGCCCCAACGTGTTCGGTGCGGCGCCGAACACCAATGTCTGCACGGTGTGCCTCGGGCTGCCGGGATCGCTGCCGGTGCTCAACCGCCAAGCCGTCGAGCTGGCCATGCGCATTGGTCTCGCGCTGCACTGTTCCATCCGCCCCTCCATCTTCCACCGCAAGAACTACTTCTACCCTGACCAGGCCAAGGACTACCAGATCAGTCAGTACGACCAACCGATCAACTTGACCGGCTGGCTCGAGCTCCCCGGCGGCCAGCGAGTCGGCATCGTGCGCGCCCACCTCGAGGAGGACACGGGAAAGACCACGCACGTCGGGGCGGGAGGGCGGATCGTTGACGCCGACCATTCGCTGGTGGACTACAACCGCTCGGGTGTGCCCCTGGTCGAGATCGTCAGCGAGCCCGACATGCGCTCGTCCGCCGAGGCCAGGGCGTACGCGTCCGAGTTGCGGGGGGTGTTGATCGCCAGTGGGGCGTCGGACGGTCGCATGGAGGAAGGATCGATGCGCATCGACGCGAACGTGTCGATCCGACCCGCGGGCTCGACTGAGCTCGGTACCCGGTGCGAGATCAAGAACCTCAACTCGCTGCGCTCGCTGGGTCGGGCTATCGACTTCGAGGCCGCCCGTCAGATCGCCCTGGTCGAGAGCGGCGGCAAGGTCGACCAGGAGACCCGCCACTGGGACGAGGATGCCGGTCGCACGTCCACGCTTCGTTCCAAAGAGGAAGCCTACGACTATCGGTATTTCCCCGAGCCCGACCTCGTGCCGGTGGACCCCGATGGGCAGTGGATCGATCGGGTGGCGACCGCGCTCCCCCCGATGCCTGCCGAACGTCGGGCGACCCTGGTGAACCTGCTCGACGGCGAGGTGAGCGAGGCCGAGATCGACCAGGTGCGGGCCGTCGTCGACCAGCAGCTCGACGGTCTGGTCGCCGCCGCCGCGGCCGCTGGAGTGCGTCCGGGACTGGCCCTCGCCCGCGCCGCGAACGAGCTGGGTGGCGACGCCCGTGCCCGAACCCTCGATGCCGCGGCGTTTGGCGAACTGCTTCGCCTCGAGGAGAGCGGCGCTCTGTCGGCGACGCAGTCCAAGGTCGTGCTGGCCGAGCTCGTCGATGGAGGTGGCGGTGATCCCCTGGCGATCGCACGCGCCAAGGGGTTCGAGGCCTTGTCGGCCGATTCCGTCGCCGCCGTGGTGGGCGAGGTCGTCGCGGGCAATCCCGACGAGTGGGAGCGCTACCGGGACGGCGACGACAAGCTGGCGCAGTTCTTCATCGGGCTGGTCATGAAGGCGACCCGCGGGAAGGCGGACGGCAAGGCGGTCGTGGCCGAGCTACGACGTCTGCGCGGGTAGCGGCTACAGCTTGGGCAAGATGGCCGTGGCCAGCTGTTCCTCGTCGGTCAGCGACGGCGGGGCGCCGGCCGGGCTCACGGCAATTCGGAGGTAGTCGCTGCCCTTCAGCACGCTGAGTGAGGCAGAGCCGTCGTAGTAGGCCTGGTCGCCGTAGCCGGTGATCGGCTCAGCGTGAACCTTGGACTTGTAGTCGTCGTACCAGGTCAAGGCGTCAGAACCCTCCACCACCACGACCCGGACGGAGTCGGACTGCGCCACGTTGGGCGTCGTCGGGGTGGGCGCCGATGGTCCGTAAAAGACGCAGGCGAGGCCGCCTTCGACGGTGGCGTTGCCCAGGACACCCGGGCTCACCCGACGCAGCGATGGCGCTGGCCGCTTCGGCCTGGGTAACCACCGAGCAGGAATTGAAGTTGCCGGATTTGGCGGCCGTCGTGGTGGTCTTGGGCGGCGGCTTCTTGGACTTGGCCTTCGACGCCTTGTGCTTCGCCTTCGCCTTGTGCGTAACCGCCGCGGCCGGCGCGGCCACGACGCTGGAGGCGACAAGGGACAACCCGGCGGCGGCGGCGAGCGTCAGGGCCACAATGATCTGCCCCATGAGTTGGTCTCCTCTGGCCGGCTCGTTCGCACGTCAGGGTACCCGACGGCCTCGTATGCTATTGGCCCATGAGCTCCGACGCCTCCTCCTCCAGTGGGCCCGACGTCGATCGACCGGGTATGCGGCCCCGCAGCCACGCGGTGACCGACGGGCCGGCCAAGGCGCCGGCCCGGGCAATGCTGCGGGCGGTTGGCATGACCGACGGCGACTGGGACAAGCCACAGATCGGGGTGGCCTCGAGCTGGAACGAAGTGACGCCCTGCAACCTGCCGCTCGACCGACTGGCCAAGCGTTCGAAAGAGGGTGTCCGTGCAGCGGGCGGGTTTCCCTTCGAGTTCGTCACGATCGCTGTTTCGGACGGCATCTCGATGGGCCACGAGGGCATGCGGGCCTCGCTGGTTAGTCGCGAGGTGATCGCCGATTCGGTAGAGACGGTCATGCACGCCGAGCGGTTCGACGGCCTGGTCGCCTTCGCCGGGTGCGACAAGTCGCTTCCGGGCATGCTCATGGCGGCGGCAAGGGTCAACCTGCCCAGCGTGTTCCTCTATGGGGGTTCGATCCTGCCGGGACGGTTGAAGGACCGCGCACTTGACATCGTGAGCGTCTTTGAGGCGGTCGGCGCCCACGCGGTCGACGCGCTGAGTGACGAGGAGCTCAGCCTCATCGAGCGCAACGCCTGCCCGACCGAGGGTTCGTGTGCCGGCATGTTCACGGCGAACACGATGGCCTCGGTCGGAGAGGCGCTCGGGATGTCGCTGCCGGGCAGCGCCTCGCCTCCCGCAGTCGACCGACGGCGCGACGACTATGCCTTCGCGTCCGGCCAGGCCGTCGTCGAGCTGCTCCGGTCGGGCATCCGTCCTCGCCAGATCATGACCAAGGCGGCATTCGAGAACGCCATCGCGGTGGTGATGGCCCTGGGCGGCTCGACCAATGCCGTGCTGCATCTGCTGGCGATCGCGCACGAGGCCCGGGTCGACCTCGAGCTCGATGACTTCAACCGTGTCGCGGCGCGCGTGCCCCACCTTGCGGACACCAAACCCCACGGGGCGTACCACATGGTCGACATCGACCGGATCGGTGGTGTGCCGGTCGTCATGCGCGAGCTGCTCGCCGCCGGGCTCATCGACGGGGACTGCCTGACGGTGACCGGACGAACGATCGCCGAGAACCTCGCCCGCCTGGATCCCCCGCGCCCGACGGGGTGGTCGTGCACCCGCTGTCGGCGCCCATCCACCGGACCGGTGGCATCGCGATCCTGCGGGGCTCATTGGCTCCCAGGGGCTCGGTGGTGAAGGTGGCGGGCATCGACCAGCAGCAATTCGACGGAGTGGCACGGGTCTTCGACGGCGAGCCCGACGCGATGGATGCCATCTTGGCCGGCTCGATCCAGCCGGGAACCGTCGTGGTGATCCGCTACGAGGGTCCGCGCGGTGGACCGGGGATGCGGGAGATGCTCGCGGTCACTGGGGCGATGAAGGGCGTGGGTCGCGGCGCCGACTGTGCACTGGTCACCGATGGGCGGTTCTCGGGTGGTACGCACGGGTTCTGCATCGGTCACGTCGCGCCCGAGGCCGTCGACGGCGGACCCATCGGGCTGGTCCACGACGGGGATCGCATCGTCATCGATGTGGACGAGCATCGGATCGACCTGCTGGTGGACGCAGAGGAGCTCGGGCGACGATCCGCGCAGCTCAAGGCGTTCGAGCCTCGCTACACGAGCGGGGTCCTGGCCAAATTCGCACGGCTCGTCACCGGCGCCGAGCGGGGCGCGGTCACCGAGCCCTAGGGACAGGCTAACGATCGAGCGCGCCAGCGCCCTCGATCGTTCAGTTCATGCCCCTGGCGCTGCGTGCGCCCGCGGGGTCGCTGTGCTGGTGTTGCGCTGCCGGTGCTCTCAGTCCGGTTGATCGATCGTGATCGGCCGGGCTGGGCGGTCGAGTTGTCTGGCCGGTCTTCGCATGGCACAATGCGGTGGTGACTAGGGAACCGGCCCACGAGATCCTGGTATCGAGCACGTAGCGCTCGCCCACACCCCGCGACGCGCTTGCCGACCTCCCAGATGGGAGGTCGTTTCAATTTCCGGGACTCTTAGCGCCCCGCCAAACCACCCCCGAGCAGATGACCTCGCCCGAACGGGCAATCCGACCCACAAGAACGCCGACACGAAAGCGGAACGACGATGCAACTCACCGGAGCACAGGCGCTTATCAAGAGCCTCGAGAACCAGCAGGTAGAGGTGATGTTCGGCCTTCCTGGTGGCGCCATCCTCCCCGTCTATGACCCAATCCTCGACTCGTCGATCCGCCACGTGCTCGTCCGTCACGAGCAAGGCGCCGGTCACATGGCCGAGGGGTACTCCATGGTGACGGGCCGCCCGGGCGTGGCCATGGTCACGAGCGGCCCGGGAGCGACCAACATCGTGACCCCGCTCTCGAACGCGTACATGGACTCCACCCCTTTGGTCGTCGTCTCCGGACAAGTGGCGACCGCTTCCATCGGGACCGACGCGTTCCAAGAGTGCGACATCACCGGGGTGACCATGGGCATCACCAAGCACAACTGGCTCATCAAGCGGGCTGAGGACATCCCGCGGGTCGTTGCCGCCGCCTTTCATGTGGCGACGACGGGACGACCGGGGCCGGTACTGATCGATCTGCCCAAGGACGTGTCGAACGCCACGATGGAGTGGTATTGGCCCGAGTCCATCGAGGACCTCGACCTCCCCGGGTACCACCCGCGCACCGACGGTGATCCGGTGCAGGTGCGCCAGGCGGCGGAGCTCCTGCTGACCGCCGAGCGTCCGGTGATCTATGCCGGTGGCGGGATTCTGAAGGCGAGGGCAGTCGCCGCGCTGCGGGAGTTGGCCGAACGGACCGGAATCCCGGTCGTCACCACCCTGATGGCTCGGGGGGCGTTTCCCGATTCGCACCCACTGTGTCTCGGCATGCCCGGAATGCACGGCAACTACACGGCGGTGACGGCCATGCAACGCTCGGATCTTCTTGTGGCCCTCGGTTCGCGCTTCGACGACCGGGTGACCGGCAGGGTGGACGCGTTCGCCCCCGATGCTCGGGTGATCCACGTCGACATCGACCCGTCGGAGCTCGGCAAGGTGCGGACCCCGGACGTCGGGATCGCCGGTGATTGTCGCCTGGTCATCGAGGAGTTGCTCGGTGCGCTCGCTGCGATGGGGCTTTCGACTCGATCCGAGGGCGGATCGGGGCCCGCTCGGGCGCGGGCTGACGCCGGCTCTCGTGCCGCGGGCCGACCGGATCTGGGTCCCTGGTGGGAGCAGCTGCACGGGTGGCAGGAGCGGTTCCCCTTCCATTACGACCGCAGCGATGGCCCCGTCATCAAGCCGCAGATGGTGGTCGAGACGTTGCGCGACCTCTCGGCGACCGACACCATCGTCGTGGCCGGAGTCGGTCAGCACCAGATGTGGGCCTCGCAGTGGTGGCGCTTCGATCACCCCTACACCTGGGTCAACTCGGGCGGCGCAGGCACCATGGGCTTTGCCGTTCCGGCAGCGATCGGGGCCAAGGTCGGGCGGCCCGAGCGGACCGTCTGGGCGATCGACGGTGACGGATGCTTCCAGATGACCGCCCAGGAACTGGTGACGGCCAGCGCGGAGCGGATCCCGGTCAAGATCGCCATCTTGAACAACGCGTATCTCGGCATGGTGCGCCAGTGGCAGGAGATGTTCTACGGGGAGCGCTACTCGGAGGTCTACCTCTCGCCGGACCTGCCCGACTACGTGAAGTGGGCCGAGGCGATGGGCTGTGTGGGCATCCGGGCCGAGTCACCCGAAGAAGTGGGTCCGGCGATCGAGAAGGCGAACACCATCGACGACCGGCCGGTGGTGGTCGACTTCCGAACGGACGCGTTCGAGAAGGTGTTTCCCATGGTGCCCGCGGGGGCGTCCAACGACGCGGTGGTGGTGCATCCCGACCAGCAGGATGCGCCACGATGACCGGTCCAGTGGCGACCCCGCTGCGCACCCTGGGAGGACAGGGTGGGCCCCGTCACCACATCCTCTCGGTCGTGGTGGAGAACAAGGCGGGCGTTCTCGCTCGGGTCGCCGGCCTCTTCAGTAGGCGCGGCTTCAACATCTACTCGTTGGCCGTTGCCCCGACGGACGACGACGAGCGTTTCAGCCGGATCACCATCGTCGTCGACGTCGAGTCGGCCCCCCTCGAGCAGGTGGTCCAACAGCTCGACAAGCTGATCAACGTGGTCACCATCTCCCATCTGGCTCCCGCCGACGCCATCGAGCGGGAGCTGCTGTTGGCCACCGTCGCCGCCGGTCCGACCGAGCGCTCGCAAGTGATCCAGCTCGTTGGCGTGTTCGGCGGCGAAGTGGTGAGCGTGGGTTCGGACCGCCTGACGGTCATGTTGGCCGGCCGCCCCGACAAGATCGACGATTTCGAAACACTCCTCGAGACCTATCAGGTGATCGAGCTCCAACGAACCGGCCGCGTGGCGCTGCCTAAGCTGGAGGGCCGGCCCGTTCGGAACCGGCCGTCACCCGACCAGGCCGGGTGAGAGGGCACCGACCACCCTCACTCAGAACAACCTCGGATCGAGGACAACCAGAACCCGAACGAACCTCCACACCAACCCAGAACCTGAACAACCCTGAACCTGAACAACCCCGAACTAGAGCGAGAGAGACCCACCATGGCCACGATGTACTACGAGTCCGACGCCGATCCCACGTTGATCCAGGGGCGCAAGGTGGCGATCTTGGGCTACGGCTCCCAGGGTCATGCCCACGCGCTCAATCTCTCCGAATCCGGCGTGGACGTGCGCGTTGCGCTCCGAGCTGGCTCATCGAGCCGAGCCAAGGCCGAGGAGGCGGGGCTGAGGGTGGTGTCGGTGGCCGAAGCCTCGGCCGAAGCGGACGTGATCATGATCCTCCTGCCCGACACCGACCAGAAGGCGGTGTACGACGCGGACGTGGTCCGGCACTTGAACCAGGGCGACTGCTTGATGTTCGCCCATGGCTTCAACATCCGCTTCGAGCAGATCGTCCCCCCGCCGGGTGTCGACGTTGCCATGGTCGCGCCCAAGGGTCCCGGCCACCTGGTGCGCCGGACCTACACCGAGGGTGGCGGGGTTCCCACGCTCATCGCGGTGGCACAGGATGCGACCGGTAAGGCGAGGGACCTGGCGCTCTCCTACGCGCACGGCATCGGGTCCACGAGGGCGGGAGTGCTCGACACCACGTTCGCCGAGGAGACCGAGACCGACCTGTTTGGTGAGCAGGTGGTGCTCTGCGGAGGTCTGACGGCGCTGGTCACTGCCGGGTTCGAGACGCTGGTCGGAGCTGGTTACCAGCCTGAGTCGGCGTATTTCGAGTGCCTCCACGAGCTTAAGCTCATCGTGGATCTCATGTACGAGCAGGGGATCGCGGGCATGCGGTACTCCATTTCGGACACCGCTGAGTACGGCGACCTCACCCGAGGCCCCCGGGTCATCGACGACCATGTGCGCGCCGAGATGCAACGCATCTTGTCCGAGATCCGTGACGGCTCTTTCGCCCGGGAGTGGATCGCCGAAAACCGCAACGGCCGTTCGAGGTTCGACGCCCTGCGCAGTGCCGGTAAGGAGCACCAGATCGAACAGGTTGGTGCCGAGCTCAGAGGCATGATGCCGTTCATCACCGCCGGTAAGCAGCGGGTGCAAGATGCCTCTGGCGGATGAACCCGAAGAAGTGCTCTACGTCGGCGCCAGGTCGACGCGCGCCACATTTGCGGCGATGAGATCGAGGCATTGGTCAGGTCGGTCCCAACTCATCGCGTGACCGCAGTCCTCGACGATCGAAAACGCCGCACCCTCGGGCATGAGGGCCGGGTTCTGCGAGGACGCTGGCGGAAGCACACGATCGGCGTCCCCGAAGGCCACGGTCGTGGGCACGCGCACCCTGGTGCCCGCGTCGAAGCGATAGCGCACCGCCACCCGATCGCACACCCCGTACCCCTTGGCCTGCCCTAGGGCGATCGCCGCGGCCAGGAACTGCTGGTCGGAGACCCGGTTGGGGCGGACCACCAACGAGCGCAGACCGATGCGCTTCACCGTCGCGTTCGCGGTCAGGGTGGGAAGGAGCGGTTTGACGAACGGCAGGGCCCTGCGGAGCATCGACTGGGCTCGCTCCGCGCGAACCCGAGCGCCCGGCTCCCACAGACCAGCCGGCGCCAGGGCGACAACACTCGCGCCGAACCCGAGGGCCGCCATCTCGAGCGCCACCCACCCGCCCAGCGACAGGCCCACGAGGTGGGGTTGGTCCACCCCGTCATGGCGTAGTCGCGCGATCAGGTACCCCGCCAGCTCGCGCGGATGCGCCAGGGCCGGGATCGGGGGGGTCGCGCCCGGTCCGTGGCCTGGCAGGTCGGGGGTCAGGACGCGGAAGCGGGCGTCGAGGGAGGGGCGCAGGTTGTCCCAGAAGGAGCCCGAGCTGCCCAGGCCGTGGACCATGACGATGGCCGGGCGACCGTCATGGTCCACGGCGCTCATGCCAGTGCTCCGACCACGTGGGTGACACACGCGCAGAGCGCTGCGACGTCTTCGGGGTCGATGGCAGGGAACATCGCGATCCGCAACTGGTTGCGTCCGAGCTTGCGGTAAGGCTCGGTGTCGAGGATCCCGTTCGCCCGAAGAACCTTGGCGACGGTCGCGGCGTCGATCGCGGCCACGAAGTCGATGGTTCCCACCACGTGGCTGCGGTCCGACGGGCGCTCGACGAAGGGCCGGGCGAAGCCGGACCGCTCGGCCCAGGTGTAGAGGATCTCTGCGGAGTCGTCGCACCGGCCGCTGGTGAAGGGGAGGCCGCCTCCCTTCAGCATCCAGTCGAGCTGCTCGGCGAGCAGGAACAGGGTCGCCAAGGCCGGTGTGTTATAGGTCTGGTTGAGCCGTGAGTTCTCGAGCGCGATGGCCAGATCGAGGGAGGCCGGCGTCCAGCGACCCGACGCGTCGATCCGCTCGACGCGCTCGACGGCCGCCGGCGACAAGAGGGCAAGCCAGATGCCACCGTCTGAGGCGAAGCACTTTTGGGGCGCCATGTAGTAGACGTCGAACTGGGTCGGGTCGACACGAAGCCCGCCAGCCCCCGAGGTGGCGTCCACCGCCACCAGGCCACCGCCCCGGGCCGGATCGGTGCCGCGGGGTCGCTCGATCTGCATCGCCACCCCGGTCGAGGTCTCGTTGTGGGTGAGCGCGTAGAGGTCGATCGACTCGTCGGCCACCGCCAGCGGATGCGTCCCGGCGGGGGATTCGATCACATGGGGGTCGTCGAGGTGGGGTGCCGCCTTGGCCGCCGCAGCAAACTTCGAGGAGAACTCGCCGAAGGCCAGGTGCTGGCTCTTGCGATCGATCAGCCCGAAGGTGGCCGCGTCCCAAAAACACGTTGTCCCCCCGTTGCCGAGCGCCACCTCGTAGCCGTCGGGCAACGAGAACAGCTCGGCCAGTCCGGCTCGTACCCGTCCGACGACGTGACGGACGGTCGGCTGGCGGTGACTGGTGCCCAGGTAGCTGCCGCCGACCTCGGCCAGTCGGGCGACCTGTTCGGGACGGACCTTCGACGGGCCGGAGCCGAAGCGCCCGTCTACGGGCAGGAGCTCAGGGGGGATGCGGATGTCGGGGGTGTCGGTCACGTATGGAATCATTACATCGGTGATGTCGACGTCGGCACTCGGGCAATCAGGACGGATCTCGAGGCGGGCCGCCGCCGTTGCGCCCTCGGCGACACTGGCGGTCGACGCCAAGGCCAAAGCGCTTCAGGCCGCGGGCGAGCACGTGATCAGCTTCGGGGCAGGTGAGCCCGACTTCCCGACCCCCGAGCACATCGTGGACGCGGCGGTCGCCGCCTGTCGTGACCCTCGGAACCACCACTACTCGCCGACCGCCGGGCTGCCCGAGCTCCGGGCGGCCGTAGCGGCCAAGACCAAGCGGGACTCGGGCCTCGACGTTCCGGCGGGTCAGGTCCTGATCACCAACGGCGGCAAGCAAGCTGTGGCCAACGCGTTCGCTGTGCTTTGCGACCCGGGCGACGAGGTACTGGTTCCTGCGCCCTATTGGACGACGTACCCCGAGGCGATCGCGCTGGCCGGAGGAGTACCGGTGCCAGTGACCTCAGACGAGTCGAGTGGGTTCCGCGTGTCGGCGGACGACTTGCAGGCGGCCCTGACCCCGCGTACCAAGGTCCTGCTGTTCGTCTCGCCGTCGAACCCGACCGGAGCGGTCTATACGCGCGGGCAGATCGAAGAGATCGGGCGCTGGGCGGTCGACCGAGGGCTGTGGGTGGTGACCGACGAGATCTACGAACACCTGGTCTACGGCGGGGCCGTACACCACTCGATGCCCGTCGTGGTTCCCGAGCTGGTCGATCGGTGCATCGTCGTGAACGGGGTAGCCAAGACCTATGCCATGACGGGCTGGCGGGTCGGCTGGCTGATCGGGCCCACCGATGCGGTCGTCGCGGCGACCAACATCCAGTCGCACGAGACCTCCAACGTGTCCAACGTCGCCCAGTGCGCGGCGCTTGCCGGGGTGGCCGGGGACCTGCGGGCGGTGCACGAGATGCACGAGGCCTTCGACCGCCGCCGGCGGACCATCTATCGCATGCTGAACGAGATCGACGGTGTCTCGTGCGTCGAGCCCGAGGGTGCGTTCTACGCGTTTCCCTCGGTCAAGGGACTGCTCGGCCGCAAGCTGCGCGGCCGAAGTCCCGAATCGAGCGCGCAGCTTGCCGAGATCTGCATCGAAGAGGCAAAGGTCGCGGTGGTGCCCGGTGAGGCCTTCGGCGCGCCCGGATACTTCCGCATGTCCTACGCGTTGGGGGACGACGATCTGGCCGAAGGAGTGGCGAGGCTCGGCCAGCTGTTCGCTGACGCGGAGTGATCCGACGGCCAGTGGTCTCGCTGCGGTGACGGTTCGGCGGGCGCTCCACCTCGGAGCATCGGCACCCCGAGTGGGCGCGCGGGCGACAGGGGTGTGGCCGCGCGCAGGGTCCGTTGAACCGGCAGGCAGGTTTTAAGACAAGAGGTCCGATGGGTGGGGAGTAAGGAGACGGCAGGGTGGCACGGGTACTGGTAACCGAGAAGATCGCGCAGAGCGGTCTGGACCAGCTGGTGGCGGCGGGTCACGAGGTCGACGTACGTGAGGCCCTCGACGCCCAAGAGCTGCCGGGTGTCGTCGAGGGCGCCCAGGCGTTGATCATCCGATCGGCGACGCAGGTGACCGCCGAGGTACTGGCTGCCGGCACGTCGCTCGTGGTCGTGGGGCGGGCAGGAATCGGGCTCGACAACGTGGACGTCGCTGCGGCGACGGCCCGTGGCGTCATGGTGGTCAACGCGCCGCAGTCCAACATCCTTTCGGCCGCCGAGCAGGCGATGGCGCTCTTGTTGGCGCAGGCTCGGAACATCCCCCAGGCGCATGCCGCGCTGGTGGCCGGCAAGTGGGAGCGCTCGAAATGGGAGGGGGTCGAGCTCCACGGCAAGACTCTCGGTGTGGTCGGGCTCGGGCGCGGTCGGGGCCCTCGTGGCCCAACGCGCACTGGCCTTCGGCATGCGCTTGATCGCGTACGACCCGTTCGTGTCGCCCGATCGTGCGCGCCACATGGGTGTGGAGCTGTGCTCGTTGGAGGATCTCGTCGCCGCGGCGGACTTCGTAACCGTCCATCTGCCCAAGACGCCCGAGACGATCGGGCTCATCGGTCGTGACCTGCTGGCCAAGGCCAAGCCCGGGATGCGGATCATCAACACCGCCCGGGGGGGGATCGTCGACGAAGAGGCCCTAGCCGACGCCATTCGCGACGGCGTGGTCCAAGGCGCCGGTCTCGATGTGTTCGCCAAGGAACCGACGACCGAGTCGCCACTCTTCGCGCTCGAGTCAGTGGTGGTGTCCCCTCACCTGGGTGCCTCGACCGTCGAAGCCCAGGACAAGGCCGGTGTCACCATTGCCGAGCAGGTCCTCTTGGCCCTGTCGGGGGACTTCGTCCCCTACGCGGTGAACGTGGCGGCCACTGATGTCTCCGAGACGGTGAGGCCGTTCATGCCGCTGGCCGAGCAGCTCGGCCGGTTCTTCGGGTGCCTGCACGAGGGCCTGCCCGACCAGTTAGAGATTCAGTACCTCGGAACGCTCGCCGGCACCGGCACAGGCATCCTCACGCTCTCAGTGCTCAAAGGGCTCTTCGCTGGGTCGACCGACGAACCGGTGTCCTACGTGAACGCTCCCCAGCTCGCCGAACAACGCGGATTGGTTGTCCACGAGACGTCCTCGGTCACCTCGCACGACTACAAGAGCCTCATCACCGTCCGTTCGGGCTCCCATTCGGTGTCGGGCACCCTTGCCGGTGCCGGAGTGCGGGTCGAGCCGAGGATCGTGATGGTCGACGACCATCTCGTCGAGGTCCCCCCGTCGCCGCACATGCTGCTCGTCCGCAACGACGATCGTCCGGGCATGATCGGCGTGGTCGGCACTGTGCTGGGCCAGGCGGGGATCTCGATCTCCTCGATGGCGGTGGGTCCAAGCCGGCAGAGCGGCACGGCGCTCATGGTGCTGGCCACCAACGGGCCTGCTCCCGACGAGTCGCTGACCCGGCTGCGCGGCGACGCCGGCATCCTGGACCTCCATCGCGTCACACTCTGAGCACTCCACCGTGCGTGAGCATGGTTGGGGCGTCGCTCAAGGTAGAGGGGTAGGCGCCGAGGGCGCCCGGGGCACTGGGGGCCAGGTGTCGAGGCTCCCGATCACCGGCCCCTTCCCGTCAAGCTCGCGCCGAGGTGCACGCTCGGTGCGCCAGCGTCGCAGCACCACCGCCACTTCGGCGCCGATTGCGAGCGCAGCGAGGGTTCCGATCATCCGCACGAGGTGCCGCACGGACCCACGGTAGCCCGCGAGCTGCGCCGTCCTTGACGGCGGCCGGAGGCGCTGGCAGCATGGAAGCCATGCGTGGAGCCCCCGCCCGAGTCCTGCTGCTGACCTGACGGCGAACGCCACCTGCGTTCGCCTGCAACCTCCTGCGCCCTGCGGCCGGGAGGTTTTTTGTTGGGCGCGAGCGCAAGGGGCTGTTTCGGGCGATGGCGTGGGCAACTTGGCAATCATGACGGCAACTTGATCGAACAACCGATGAACGAGACGACGGCAATCAGGACAGGGGAGTGACGAATGGATGCAACCGACAGTGGTGGCGGTGTCGGGCGTGAGCAGCCGATGCGCCTGGCGCTGCCGTGCGACGTCTCGCCGATGCCCTTCCATCTGTACCGGTCCCACGTGCCGTTGGTCTTGCGCGACCGGACGTGGCCCGATCGCCAGTTGACCAAGGCGCCGCAGTGGGCGAGCGTCGATCTGCGGGACGGGAACCAGGCGCTCATCGATCCGATGGATCCCGAACGCAAGCTCCGGCTCTTCGAGACCCTCGTCGGAGTCGGGCTCAAGGAGATCGAAGTTGGGTTCCCCTCGGCGTCCCAGCCCGACTTCGACTTCCAACGGACGATCATCGAGGACGGGCTCATCCCCGACGACGTCACGATCCAAGTGCTCGTGCAGTGTCGCGAAGAGTTGATCGAGCGCACCTACGAGTCACTGGTCGGTGCCCCCCGGGCAATCGTGCACTTCTACAATTCGACGTCCGAGCTCCAGCGCAGAGTGGTCTTCGGTCTCGACAAGGACGGAATCATCGACATCGCGGTCCGAGCCGCCGAGCTGTGCAGGAAATTCGAGAAGACGCTGCCCGGGACCGATGTGCGCTATGAGTACTCGCCGGAGTCCTTCACTGGCACCGAACCGGAGTTCGCCGTGGAGATCTGTGAAGCCGTCATGGACGTCATCGAGCCCACCCCGGCCCGGCCAATCGTGATCAATCTCCCCGCTACGGTCGAGATGTACACGCCAAACGTGTACGCCGATGTCATCGAGTGGTTCGGACGCACCGTCAAGGATCGCGACTCGTTGGTGCTCAGCCTTCACCCGCACAATGACCGCGGCACCGCGGTCGCCGCGGCCGAGCTCGCCGTCTTGGCCGGGGCGGACCGTATCGAAGGGACGCTTTTTGGCAACGGGGAGCGGACGGGCAACGTGGACCTCGTCACCCTGGCGATGAACCTCTTCTCCCAGGGCGTGGACCCGGCGCTGGACTTCGGCGACATCGACCGGGTCAAGCGGGTAGCCGAGTACGCGACCCGCTTGCCGGTGCATCCCCGCCACCCCTACGCGGGGGACTTGGTCTACACGGCGTTCTCGGGGTCCCATCAGGACGCGATCAAGAAGGGAATGAGCGCCATTGGGAGGGAGTATCGCGAATGGGAGGTCCCGTACCTGCCCATCGACCCCAAGCACACGGGCCGCACCTACGAGGCCATCATCCAGGTGAACAGCCAGTCCGGCAAGGGTGGGGTGGCGTACGTGATGGACACCGAGCACGGCTTGGACCTGCCCCGTCGGCTGCAGGTGGAGTTCTCACGACGTGTCCAGCGGGTGACCGAGGCGAGCGGCACCGTCATCCGGCCCGCCGAGATGTGGGAGGTGTTCACCGACACCTACCTCTCAGAGGACACCCGGATCCGGTTGGTCGGGTCCGAGGTGGCTACCGACGGACGTGACACGAAGGTGGTCGCCCAACTGCTGGTCGATGGGAAGCATCGGACCGTGTCGAGCCGCGGGAACGGGCCGATCGACGCGCTGGTCGCAGGTCTGCGCGACGAGCTGGGCATCCACTTCGAGGTGCGCGACTACAGCGAGCACGCCCTCACCGCGGGGAGCAGCGCCTCTGCGGTGGCCTATGTAGAGGTCGAGGCCGACGGGACGGCGTGGTGGGGCGTCGGGATGGATTCGAGCATCCTGGGTGCCTCGTTGGCTGCCGTCGTAAGCGCGGCCAACCGGGTTCCCACAGCCGAGCGTCCCTGAGCGGGCCCCTCACGGCCCCCCGGCGCGGGACGCAGGTGGGTCCGCCGGCGGGGCGGCTCAGAGGGCGGCCACGCTCGGAAGGTAGGCGGGACGGCGGGCCTCGAAGGTGGCGATGGCATCGGCGTGCCGGAGCGTCAGCCCGATGTCGTCCCAGCCGTTGAGCAGTCGGTCGCGGGTGAAGTCGTCGAGCGGGAACGTTCCGGAAAGTCCGGCGGCCGGTGCTTCGACGGTTCCCCGCGCCACGTCGATCGTCAACTCCAGGGTCGGGTCAGCCTCGATGGCGGCGAGCAACGCCCGATCAAGCTCGGCAGTGACCTCCACTGGGAGCAGCCCTTGCTTGGTGCAGTTGTTGCGGAAGATGTCGGCGAACTGAGAGGAGACGACCGCCTCGAACCCGTAGTCCATCAGCGCCCAGACCGCGTGCTCCCTGGAGGAGCCGGTACCGAAGTTGTGGCCAGCGACCAAGATGGTGGCGCCCACATATTCGGGGTGGTTGAGGACGAAGTCGCGGTCGTCGCGCCACTCGGAGAAGAGTCCGGCCCCGAAGCCGGTGCGTTCAACCCGCTTGAGCCAATCCGAGGGGATGATCTGGTCCGTGTCGACGTCGCTCCGGTCGAGCGGGACGGCTCGCCCGGTCACCACGGTGACGGGCTTCATCGATCGAGATCCCCCGGGGTGGCGAAGTGACCCGCCACGGCGGTGGCCGCCGCCACGGCCGGCGAGACGAGATGGGTACGGCCCCCCCGTCCCTGGCGCCCCTCGAAGTTGCGGTTCGAGGTGGACGCGCACCGTTCCCCAGGAACGAGCTTGTCGGGGTTCATGGCCAGGCACATCGAGCATCCGGGCTCCCGCCAGTCGAAGCCGGCTGCCCGGAACACCGTGTCCAGTCCCTCCTGCTCGGCCTGCGCCTTCACCCGATGCGAGCCGGGGACGACCAGCGCGCGCAATCCGGGGCGAACGTGACGCCCGCGCAGCACCACCGCGGCTGCCCGCAGATCCTCGATCCGCGAGTTGGTGCACGACCCGATGAACACGGTGTCGACGGGCACCTCGCGCAGCGGAGTGCCGGCCTTCAGCCCCATGTAGGCAAGCGCCCGGGCGGCCGCGTCGCGTGCGCCGGCCTCGGCGAAGCTCTCGGGGTCGGGCACCAGGCCGTCGATCGGGCTGACCTGGGCCGGGTTGGTCCCCCAGGTCACTTGGGGCGCGATGTCGGCGCCCGCGAGGTGGACCTCCTTGTCGAACGTAGCCCCGTCATCGGTCACGAGGGAGCGCCACACGTCGAGTGCGCGTTCCCATTGGGCGCCGTTCGGCGCGTGGCGACGACCCTGCAGGTAATCGAAGGTGACGTCGTCAGGAGCGACCAGGCCGGCGCGGGCTCCGCCTTCGATGCTCATGTTGCACAGCGTCATCCGGCCTTCCATCGTGAGGGACCGGATGGCGTCACCGCGGTACTCGACGACGTGACCCATGCCGCCGCCGGTCCCGATCCGTCCGATGATGGCGAGTGCCACGTCCTTGGCCGTCACCCCCGCCGGCAAATCGCCGTCGACCTCGACGGCCATCGTCGCCGGTCGGCGCTGGGTGAGGGTCTGGGTGGCCAGCACGTGCTCGACCTCGCTGGTGCCGATGCCGAACGCCAGGGCCCCCATGGCACCGTGGGTCGAGGTGTGGCTGTCGCCGCAGACGATCGTCATCCCGGGCTGGGTGAGTCCCTGCTCGGGACCGATGACGTGGACGATGCCCTGGTCGGGGTGGCCCATCGGGTAGCACCGGATGCCGAACTCCGTGCAATTGGCCGCGAGCACCTCGAGCTGTCTGGCCGAGATGGGGTCGGCGACCGGTCGGTCGATGTGCTCGGTGGGCACGTTGTGGTCGGCGGTGGCCACCGTCAGGTCCGGTCGACGTACGCCGCGGCCGGCAAGTCGCAGCCCATCGAAGGCCTGGGGGGAGGTGACTTCGTGGACCAGATGGAGATCGACGAAGAGCAGGTCGGGCTCACCGTCCGCGGCGCGCACCACATGGGCGTCCCAGAATCTTGTCGATGAGCGTCCGCGGTGCATCCGTGGCTGGCGCGGTCATGGTTGGCCCCCCACTTTTACGATCTCGACCCGCAGGACGCCGCCCGGGGCCTTGTACTCCACCGTCGTCCCGGCTCGCTTTCCGAGGAGGGCCTGGCCCAGCGGCGCACTCGGCGAGACCACCGGCAGGGCGCCCTGTCGTTCTTCGATCGACCCGACAAAGAACTCCTGCACGTCGTCCTCGTCGTCGCCCTCGTAGCGCAGGGTCACGGTCGTCCCGGTGTTGACGGTCCCGTCACCGCCGCCCGCCCCGCTGTCGTCCTCCATGACCTGCGCGGTCTTGAGTAGTGCCTGGAGCTGGCGAATCCGTGACTCCATCTTGCCCTGGGAGTCCTTGGCCGCGTGGTAGTCGCCGTTCTCCGAAAGGTCGCCCAGCGCTCGGGCCGCCTCGATGTGCTGGGCGATCTCGACCCGTCCCCGGGTGGTCAGGTCCTCGAGCTCCGCGTGGAGTCGCTCGAAGGTCGTGCGGGTGAGACGGGTGGGTTCGGCCTGGTTGAGGGGTACGTCGGTCACTGCTTCCTCCGTGAGTGCGCGGCGCTGCGGGCAGCGCGACGACACGTCGAGGCTACCGGCTCGGCACGCCACGCGGTGAACTCGCTGGGCTCCTGTGCGACCCCGCGGCGTGGGTCCGTGCAGGGTGGAGGTGGATCCCTGGTTGACGACTCCGCGGCCGATGGGGGAGAATCTGGGGCGATGGCCGGCTCTTCTGGCTCTGTACGCAGCATTCATTAGGCACGCACCCCAAATTGGTGCGTGCCTCTTCGACCGTCCACTAGGTGGGCGGTTTTTCAATTTCTGGAGTCCCGGTGGGCTACCACCGCTCTGGAGATGTTCGAGGGGGTTTTTGGTAGATGGCGAACGGCTACGTAACAGCAGGGAGCGGACGGCGGTGATGGCGCACCGGGTGGCAGTGATCGGCGGCGACGGGATCGGTCCGGAGGTGTGCCGCGAGGCCCTCAAGGTTGTCGCCGCCGCTGGCGTGCACCTCGACACCACCGCCTTCGATCTCGGGGCAGACCGCTTTGTCCGGACCGGGGACGTGCTGCCCGATGCGACCCTCGACGAGCTGCGCACCTTCGACGCCATCCTGCTCGGGGCGGTCGGTCCCCCGATCGGTGACACGACCGTGCCGCCGGGGACCCTCGAGCGCGGCCTGCTGCTGCGACTGCGATTCGAGCTCGACCTGTTCGTCAACCTGCGCCCGTTCAGTGGCGTGCCTGGGTCGATCGCGCAGGGCGTTGATTTCGTCGTGGTCCGCGAGAACACGGAGGGGACTTACGCCGGTGAGGGTGGATTCTTGCGCAAGGGGACCCCGCACGAGGTGGCAACCCAGGGTTCGGTGAACACCCGCATGGGCGTCGAACGATGCGTTCGGTTCGCGTTCGACCTGGCCCAGCGACGGGCGCGTCGCAAGCTGACGCTCGTGCACAAGACCAATGTGCTCACCTTTGCCGGTGATCTCTGGCAGCGCACCGTGCACGAGGTGGCACGCGAGTTCGACGGGGTGGCCTACGACTACAACCACGTCGACGCGGCCTGCATCTACCTAGTGGAGCAACCGGCCCGCTACGACGTGGTCGTCACCGACAACCTCTTCGGCGACATTCTTACCGACCTGGCCGGAGCGGTCAGCGGGGGCATCGGTTTCGCCGCGTCGGCCAACCTGAACCCGACGCGTACGGGGCCCTCGCTCTTCGAGCCCGTCCATGGGGCGGCGCACGACATCGCCGGGCAAGGCGTGGCCAATCCCCTGGCAGCCATCCACTCGGCAGCGCTCATGCTCGAGCATCTGGGCGAGGCTGACGCGGCGGCCCGTCTGCACAAGGCGATCAACGAGGTCATCGGATCGAGCGCCCTGCTCGCGACCGCAGCGCAAGGTCCCACGACACTCGCAACCAGCGCGATCGGCGATGCCGTCGCAGAAAGGGTCTGACCGTGCCCATCACGCCGACCGAAAAGATCTGGATGGATGGTGAGCTCGTCGACTGGGCAGACGCCACGGTCCACGTCCTCACGCACACGATGCACTACGGCTCAGGGGTGTTCGAGGGCATCCGGGCCTATCGCACGGATCGGGGCGTGGCCGTATTCCGGTTGGGCGACCATATCCACCGGCTGTTCACGTCGGCCAAGGTCTTCCTCATCGACATTCCCTACTCTGAGGACGATCTCGTGCGTGCCACGCGCGCGGTGGTGTCGGCCAACGGGCTGACCGACGGCTGTTATATCCGTCCCCTCGTCTACTTGGGCTACGGGGAGATGGGGCTCAATCCACTCGCCTCTCCGGTCCAGGTTGCGATCGCCGCCTGGCCGTGGGGGAGCTACCTCGGGGACGAGGGGGTGGCCAACGGCGTGTCGGTCAAGATCAGCTCGTGGCAGCGGCACGATCCCAACGCCGTGCCCACGGCGGCCAAGGGCACCGGCATGTACGTCAATTCGTCACTGGCCAAGGTGGAGGCACTCAAGGCGGGCTATGACGAGGCCGTGCTGCTCGCCCCGAACGGCCAGGTGAGCGAGTGCACCGGAGAGAATCTCTTCATCGTCCGAGACGGTGCCCTGGTCACCCCGCACACCGCGGACGCCGGCGCGCTGGCCGGTATCACCCAGGATTCGGTCGAGACGATCGCCGCCGACCTGGGCGTCGAGGTGCGCCATGAGCCACTCATCCGTACCGACCTGTATCTGGCCGACGAGGCGTTCTTGACTGGCACGGCGGCCGAGGTGGTGCCGATCAGGGCCGTCGACGACCGGACGGTGGGCGACGGCCGGCCCGGCCCGATCACTAAGGCGGTCCAAGCGACCTACTTTGCCGCCGTCCGCGGCGAGCTGGACCGATACAAGGACTGGCTCGACCATGTCGAGTGACGCCGCGGGACCCGCGGGGGATCACAGGCCGCGACACGCGCACGGGCACCATTCGGGCTCCCACGCTTACGACCTGCCCCGCATGCCCGAGGCGGTGGACATCTTCGACACCACGCTGCGCGACGGCAGCCAGCAAGAGGGACTCTCGCTCACGGTGGACGACAAGCTGCGGGTGGCCGAGCAGCTCGATCACCTCGGGGTGGCGTACATCGAGGGAGGTTGGCCAGGCGCCAACCCGAAGGACGACGAGTTCTTCGAACGAGCGAAGGGCGAGCTCGCGCTCGCCACCTCCACCTTGGTGGCGTTCGGGTCCACCCGCCGCGCCGGGGTGTTGGCGGAGGGCGACGACGTCCTGCGCAAGCTGGTAGAAGCCCAGACCCCCGTCGTGTGCATCGTGGCGAAGTCCTGGGACCGGCACGTGACCGACGCCTTGCGGACCTCGTTGGACGAAGCCGTCGCCATGGTCGCCGATTCGGTGGCCTTCCTGCGTGGTCAGGGCCGACGGGTGTTTCTCGACGCCGAGCACTTCTTCGACGGCTATCAGCACAATCGGCAGTTCGCGCTGTCGGTCTTGCGGGCGGCCGAGGATGCGGGCGCCGAAGCGTTGGTGCTGTGCGACACCAACGGCGGGGCGTTGCCCGACGCCGTGGAGCGCGTCGTTGCCGACGTGGTCGATCAGGTCGGGGTGCAGGTCGGCATCCATTGCCACAACGATTCGGGGTGTGCAGTGGCCAACTCCCTCGCCGCGGTGCGATCGGGAGCTTCCCAGGTACAGGGCTGCGTGAACGGCTACGGCGAGCGATCCGGCAACGCCGACCTGGCCGCGACCATCCCCAACCTCTCGCTGAAGCTCAACGTGCGGACGATCCCACCCGAGCGGCTCGAGCGTCTCACGCCCGTGTCGCATCACATCGCCGAACTGGTCAACATCGCCCCGAACCCCCAGCAGCCCTACGTCGGGTCCTCGGTCTTCGCCCACAAGGGCGGCCTGCACACGAGCGCGGTGGCCCGCCGACGCGACCTCTACGAGCACGTGTCGCCCGATCTGGTGGGCAACGGCGCCCGGGTGGTCGTGTCCGAGATGGCCGGTCGGTCGACCCTCGCCCTGAAGGCCGCCGAGCTCGGGCTGGATCTCGACGGCGAGGTGCTGGGTCGGGTGCTCGACGAGCTCAAACGGCTCGAGCACGAGGGCTACCACTTCGAGGTGGCCGACGGGTCGCTGGAGCTGTTGCTGCGCCACGCGTCGGGGTGGCGACCCGAGTACTTCAGCGTCGAGTCCTACCGGGTGATCACCGACCACGCAACCGGGGACGACCCGTCGACGCCCAAGGGATCGGCTGTGCCGGCCACCACCGAGGCGACGGTGAAGGTCCACGTGGGCCCGCATCGCATGGTCGCCACGGCCGAGGGTAATGGGCCGGTCAACGCGCTGGATGCCGCGCTGCGCCAGGCGATCGGGGTGCACTTTCCGGTGCTGGCCGACATCCACCTCACCGACTACCGGGTCCGGGTGCTCGACAGCGGGCGGGGGACCGGGGCCGTGACCCGGGTGCTCGTCGACACCTCGGACGGGGAACGGACCTGGACCACGATCGGGGTCTCTGAGAACATCATCGAGGCCAGCTGGCAGGCACTCTACGACTCCATGGTGTATGCGCTGCTGCACGCGGAGTAACCTCAGCCTGCCATGACGCAGCCCACGTTCGTGCCCATCCCCGAAGCCGACCAGGTGCGGCCGTCATTCCGGCTGGAGGTGCCCCACGGGTGGATCCCGTCTCGTCCGGGTGATCTGCGGGGTCCCCGTCGTCCCGCGGGGAAGGGCTTCGGCACCCCCGGGCCCGACCAGGGCTACGCCCTGCTGCTCGCCCACCGGTTCGAGGACCGGTTGTCCCTGGGTGCCTCGGAGTCCGCCGAGGACGTCGTGATCGGATTCTGCGGCGCTGGCCTCGCGCCGCTCGGGGCTGTTCGGTCGGGCACCCAGCGTCTACGACGTCGAGGTGGCGCTCCTGCTCTTCGGCTTCCTCTCCGACGCGTCCCCGGACGTCGTCGCCGAGCGGTCCGAGCGCTTCGCCGCGGTGGCCCACGACTACGGACGGCGTCAGGCGCTCGTCGACTCGGTGCCCGAAGAGACGCTGCGGTTGTCGCCCCAACAGGTGGCGACCCTGGCGGCCGAGCAGGGCGGCCCGCTCGGTATCGGCGCGCCTGGCGAGTAGCCGAGCACCCCTGGTGGCCGGCCCGGGCGGGTGGTCAGGTCGCTGATGGACGTGGAGCGCCTTCAGATCGACGCGAACGGGATGACGTTCACCGCTCGGGCGGCCGGTCCGTCGTCGGGCAGGCCGGTGCTGCTCCTGCACGGCTTTCCCCAGACCTCGTGGTCGTGGCGTCACGTGCTCGAGGTCTTGGGCGCACACGGCTACCGGGCTGTTGCCCCCGACCAGCGGGGCTATGCCCCCGGTGCCCGGCCGGCCGCGGTGGAGGAGTACGCAATGCCCCACCTCGCGTCCGACGTGCTGGCGATCGCCAGCACCATGGACATGCCGGTCTTCGACCTGGTGGGTCACGATTGGGGCGGGCGGGTGGCCTGGGTGGTCGCGGCCCGCAATTCCGAGCGCGTTCGCAGCCTGAGCGTGGTCTCGACCCCCCATCCCGACGCGCTCCGCCTCGCCAGCTCCGGTGAGGGCCAGGAGCGCTCGCGCTACGTGGAGCTCTTCCGGCGGCCCGAGGAGCCCGAGCGGCTTTTGCTGGGAAGCGACGGGAGTGGTTCGGGTTTGCGGACCCTGTTCGACGCCGCCGATCTGGACCCGGCGGTCGCCGACGAGTACGTCGCCACCCTCACCGTTCCGGGTGCCTTGAGCGCGGCGATCAACTGGTACCGAGCCGACGGGATCGGGGTGGACGGACTTCCCCCGGTCG
Source organism: uncultured Acidimicrobiaceae bacterium (assembly GCA_963794215.1). Classification (GTDB taxonomy): domain Bacteria; phylum Actinomycetota; class Acidimicrobiia; order Acidimicrobiales; family RAAP-2; genus DATKRB01. Next base: position 353,258 of record CAWCCQ010000004.1, read on the forward strand.
TCGTCCCGACCCTCTACGTCTGGTCGACCGGTGATTCGGCGCTGGGCAGGGCGGCAGCCGAAGGCACGGCGGAGTTCGTGGCCGGCAGGTACGTGTTCGCCGTCATGGAGGGCGTGAGCCATTGGGTGCCCGAGCAGGCACCCGAGGAGCTGGCCCGCCTGATCCTCGAGCACCTCGCGACGACCTGAAGCTCCCTCTCAGGACGAGGCGGGGGAGATGCCACCGGTCCGTTCGGCGGCGACGCCGACCGTGAGGGTGTCGGGGTGCCCGCCGGGCGCGCCCTCGGCCAGCCAGCGCGTCCATCGGGCCTTGGTGACCACCAACAGCGCGACGCCGCCGACTACCAGGATGAGGCCGGCCACCTGCACCAGCACCGACCCGAGATGGCCGTCCTGGCCGAGCCAGAGGTGTTCGTCGAGCGTGCGTTCGATTCCCCACAGCACCATGGCAGTACCAAGGACGGCCCCACTCGGAGCGTTCGTGCGCGGCGAGTGGTCGGGCCACCGTCCGAGGTGGCGATCGAGCGCGATCAGCAGGCAGAAGACCGAGAAATCCTCTAACGATTGGATGATCGGGACTGGGATCCGTCTTCCCACCTGACCGGCGTAGTACATGCCGAACCACTGGTGCGTCTCGTGGCCACCGCCAGCCACCATCAGTTGGGGTCCGAGTAGGCGACCCATCGCCCAGGCTGCCAGCAGGACCGGCGCAACGATGTCGAGGGCCCGGCGGATGGGGAGCTCGGGGCACCGGCGACGCGCCACCAGCACCCCGGTGGGCACCGCGAACAGCAGTCCGCCGAACGAGGACAGGCCCCCGTGCCACACGGCGACCACATCACCGGGGTGCGAGGAGTAGTACCCGAGATTGGCCAGCACATGCAGGGTGCGGGCGCCGACGACGGCTGCCACGACGACCCACACGAACATGGCGCCGACCCAGTCGGTCCGGTAGCCGCGCGCAGCGAGTCGCCGCTCGAAGTAGCGGTAGGCGAACCAGAAGGTGACGGCCAGCCCGATGCCGTAGGTGTGGATGTCCAGCGGACCGATGTGGAAGGCGACGGGGATCGGTTTCATGGCGAGAGTGCGTCCCGGCCAGTATGACGCACCAGCGGTCGGCAACTCTGGCGCCTACCAGCTCACGCCGCCGCCACCCGCAGCGAAGCGTCCGAGGTCCCTAGGCCCTCAGGACGGCCTCAGGGTCGTCCGGCACCCACGAACCCGTCGCCCAGGCGAAGTCCGGTGATCCACACGTGGGCCCCGGTGTAGGGCGCCTCGATCATCTCGCCCGATCCGACGTACATGGCGACGTGCGTGTCCCCGCCTGGACCGTAGAACAACAGATCGCCCGGCTCGAGGTCCGAGATCGGTACGGGCATGCTGTCGGCCATCTGGGCGCCCGAATAGTGGGGGAGCGACACGCCAGCGGCTGCCCAGGCAAGCATCGTGAGACCTGAGCAGTCCACTCCGGCCCGGCTTGCTCCACCCCAGACGTAGGGGACCCCGAGGTAGCTCTCGGCCGCCGCCACCGCCTCGGCCCCGGCGCCGCCGGAGGACGGGGGTGGTGGGATGTTGCGCGCCGGACCCGAGGTGGCCGAGGCCAGGACGTTGCGCTGCGCCTGGATCTTGGCCTCGGCCGCTTGCTGGGCGGCGGCGGCTTGGGCGGCCTCCTGCTGGCTGACGATCGACTGTATCTGGCCCTTCACCTGGGTCAACGCCGCCTCTTGCTGTTGTGACTGCGCAGTGGCGGCCGCCTGGGCGCTCTCCGCATCGGCCAACGCGGCCTCGGCTTGCTGGTGCTGGACCTGGAGCTTGTCCACCTCGGTGGCCAACTGCGCCTGAGCGGTGTGGAGGTTGTCGACGGCCACTGTCACGTCGCCCTCGGCCACCTCGTTGTATTCCTGGCTGGCGGCCAGCGTCTTCTCGTTCCCGGAGAACAAGGGGTTCTGTGCGTCAGCCTCCCCGGCGCTGACGAAGGTGTTCAGTGCTGCCTTGCGTAGGGTCACCTCGTCGGAGTCCACCTGCTGACGGTCCGAGGAGATCTTGGACTGAGAGGTGGTGATCTGGGCCTGCAGCGTGCTCGCGGTGGACTCTGCCCGGTCGTACTGCTGGCCCAGGGCGGAGATGCGTTGACCGGTCGCCTGGATCTCGGCTTCGATCTGCGAGGCCTTTGCCTGGGCGCTGGAGAGCGGTGACGCGCCGGCGGGTCCCGACGACCACAGCACGGCGCCCGACAGCGCCGCGCACGATGACACGACAACGACCGCCAGGGTCGGCCCCAGGGCGCCAAGGAGCGCGCGGGCGCGCCAACCCAGGCGCGGCGTTGAGTGGCCTCGAAGCCCCTCTCCGTCAGTCACAATGCCGCACATCTTTACCCGTGCGGTCCGCGCCGATCAACCATTTCCGAGCGGAACGGAGTGGATTTGGTCGTACCGGAGGTAGCAAATCCCTGTCAGACCCACTTTGTTTCAGTGAAGAGAAGTTTCTGCGACGGTGGCGGAGCTTCCGGCAGCTTGGCAGGTGGGGCCGCAACGGGGCGCTATAGCATCACGGCGTGTCAGCTCGCTCACGTCACTTGCCCCGTCGGTCGTGCCTGTCGACACCCGGGTCGAGCGACCGATTCTTGGCCAAGGCGCCGACCGTCGCCGCGGACATGACGTTCCTCGATCTGGAGGACTCAGTCGCCCCGAGCGAAAAGACCGTGGCGCGAGCCAAGGTGATCGACGCGGTCAATGGTCTCGCCTGGGACGACCGGGTCCTCTGCGTCCGGGTGAACGGCTGGGACACGCCCTGGACCTACGCAGACGTGATCGACGTGGTGGGAGGGGCCGGCCCACGTCTGGACGAGGTCATGCTGCCCAAGGTGCAGAGCGCGACCGAGATCGTCGCCCTCGACCTGTTGCTCACTCAGGTCGAGAAGAACGCAGGGTTGCCACCTGGGCACGTGGGGATCGAGGCCCAGATCGAGACCACGACCGGACTCATCAACGTCGAATCGATCTGTGCCGCATCCCCTCGGCTCGAGGCGGTCATCCTCGGTCCGGCCGATCTTGCCGCGTCGATGGAGATGCCAGTGCTGACCGGCGGTGTCCACGTGCCCGAATACCCCGGGGACCATTTCCACTACGTCTTCGCCAAGATCCTGATGGCCGGGCGGGCGGCGGGCATCCAGGTCATCGACGGTCCGTTTCTCTACGTCCGAGACGAGGCAGGCTTGCGGGATTACGCGCAGCGAACCCGACTGCTCGGCTATGACGGGAAATGGGCGCTCACCCCCGACCAGGTGACCGTGCTCAACGTGGTGTACTCGCCCACCCAAGAGCAGTTCGATCGGGCCTGGGACATCCTCGATGCCTATCGCAAGGCCACCGAAGAGGAGCGGAGCGGGGCGGTGATGTTCGGGGACGAGATGATCGACGAGGCGAGCCGCAAGATGGCCACCAAGTTCGTGAGCCGCGGCGAGCGAGCGGGATTGGTCCGATCTGCCCGCTGACGGGCACCGCACTCACGAATCCCCCGAACCCGACCCACGGGCCGGGAGTGGCCCTCGGGCGGAATGCGCCATCAAGGTTGCCCATGACTAGGGCGACGTGGTGGTCGGTCGCTGGCCGATGACGGTGACCAGCGGGGGCAGCACTACCGGATCGTCCCCGGGATCGACGCCGGTCAGCGACGCCAAGTAGGCGGTCACCGGACCGGGCCCGACGCCCGCGGGAGCCTCAGCCCAGGCATCGACCAGGTCGAGCCCGGTGTCGCGGACCAAGGCGGGCAGGATCGCTCCAACGTCGGGATGCAGCGCGGTGGGCATCGACAGCGCCATGCCACCGACGCGCCCAGCTGAGGTCACAGGTTCTTGCGCGACGACCCATCCTCCCGGGCGGACGACACTGGCCATCCGGCGGAGCACCGCCGCCGGGTCGACCACGTGGAGGAGCAAGAACCGGCAGAATGCGACGTCGACCGGCTCGGGCAGTACCAAGTCCTCGCCCGCTTGGGTGAGCGCCAAGACTTGGCTGTGCTCGGCGGCTGCCCGAGCGGCCTCGTCCCGAGCCAACGGATCGGCGTCCACCGCGTAGATTCGCCCGGTGCGGCCGACGATCTCGGCCAGCGCCACCGACACGTCGCCCCCACCAGCGCCCACGTCGACGCAGCGCCACCCCGACGAAAGGCCCAGCCGGTCCAGGGCTGTCGCTAGCGGCCGTCGGTAGACGTCGTCGCGCAGGCCCGTGAGCGCGCTCATCGCCTCGGGCCCCGTGGTGAGCCCTGCAATCGCGTCGGGCAAGTCATCGATCTGCACTCTACGGTGGCGCGTCATGCGGCCGGTAACCTCGCTTGGGTGAACGTCACGATGCTGTTGTGCGACGCGGCCCAGGTGGCCGACGGGAAGCTCTACATCCTTGGTGGGGGATGGAGCATGACCGGGCCCGACCCGGTGCCCTCCGCAGTAGCGCTCAAGATCGACGTCGACTGGAACGAGGCCGGAGCCCCGCACCATTGGGAGCTGTTCTTGGAGGACGCCGACGGTCGTCCGGTCATGGTGGAGACCCCTGAGGGCCTCCAACCGGTAGAGGTGCGGGGCGAGTTCACCGTCGCCCAGCCGGGGGGGGTCCCCGAGGGTTCGCCCATCGATGTGGCGCTGGCGGTCAACCTCGGGCCGATTCCGTTGTCCGCGGGCACTCGCTTTGTGTGGCGTCTCGTGATCGACGGCGAATCGCTCCCGGGTGCGTCCCTCGGGTTCACCACGCGCCCCCGCCTCGAACCGTGACCGTGCACGATCGGTCGTTCGGTCGCTATTGGGAGGACTTCGTCGTGGGCGACGTCTTCCGCCATTGGCCGGGCAAGACGATCACCGAGGCCGACGATCATCTCTTCTGCATGATCACGATGAACCACCATCCCTTGCACACCAATGCGTGGTTCGCCGAGCACGAGACCCCGCAGGGCAGGAACGTCGTCGTGGGCAACCTCGTGTACTCGATCGCGCTCGGCATGAGCGTCGCGGACGTGAGTGGCTCGGCCATTGCGAATCTCGAGGTGCAGAACCTCGTGCACGGCCGACCGACGTTCCATGGTGACACCGTCTATGCGGTGAGCCGGGTCCTCGAAAAGGTGGCGTCGCGCTCGAAGCCCGATCGTGGCGTCGTCACCATCGAGACCAAGGCGTTCAACCAACGCGGTGAGGAGGTCTGCTCGTTCGTGCGCAAGGTCATGGTGTGGAAGCGTGCCGACGCGCCACCGCGGCAGCTTCCCTACCCGCAATCGCTGTGGTCGGATGCCGGCGAGAGCGGCCACTGAACCATCGCGCGCCACGGAGCCGGCCCACGTGTCGCGAACCGAACGCACCGCGTTCGCCCGCCCGGTCCTCGGCTGGGGGGAGCACCATCGCAGGGACCTCCCGTGGCGCTCGACCCGCGATCCCTGGCGCGTCTTGGTGAGCGAGGTGATGCTCCAGCAGACCCAGGCGCCGCGCGTCGTCGAGCCCTACGGACGATTCATCAAACAGTTCCCGACCCCTAGCGCGTGCGCAGCCGCTGGCGCTGGCGCGGTGGTACGGGCGTGGGCCGGGCTCGGGTACAACCGCCGTGCGGCGAACCTGCATCGGGCGGCCGTGGCCATCGTCGAGCACCACGCCGGGCGGGTCCCCGACGATCTGGCCGCACTGCGCGCGCTGCCCGGAGTGGGCCCCTACACGGCGCGTGCCGTGCTCAGCTTCGCCTACGAGCACGACGTTGGGGTGGTCGATACCAACGTGGGAAGGCTATTGGCGCGAGCCGTGGCGGGTCGACCCCTCACCGCGCCCGAGGCGCAGCGTCTGGCCGACGATCTCGTTCCACGTGGCCACGCCTGGGCCTACAACCAAGCCTTGTTCGATCTGGGCACGTCTCATTGCACGGCGCGCGCCCCGGCGTGTGGAGATTGTCCGCTGCGTCGACGTTGCCGTTGGGCGCGTTCGGGCTCCCCGTTGCCTGACCCGGCCCGCTCGAGCGCCGGCGCGTCGAGGTCGCAAGGGACCTTCGCTGGCTCGGATCGCCAGGGCCGGGGCCGTATCGTGGCCGCCCTGCGCTCGGGCCAGGTGGCAGCGGCGGACCTGCCCGTCGCCGCGGGCTGGCCCGGGCAAGCCGGTCGTGCAGCGCGCGTGGCCCAGGCGCTCGTCGACGACGGGTTGGCCCGCTGGGTCGGGGGAGGGCGGCTAGCACTGGTCTGAGGAAGGGCAGACGCAGGAGTGTCCCTGGCTCCGGGCCGCCGGTAACCTCCGTGGTGTGGACGTCACGTTCTTCGGGACACGGGGTTCGTGCCCTTGCGCCGGCAGCCACTACGGGGTCTATGGCGGGAATACCTCCTGCGGACTGGTTCGCACGAGCGGTGACACGCCACTCATCCTCGATCTGGGCACGGGGCTCCGCATGCTCGGGCACTCGCTGCTTGCCACCCCCCGGACCGGCTCAGGTCCACTCCGGGTAAGCGTGCTGCTCAGCCACCTGCACTTCGATCACATCTTCGGCCTCCCGTTCTTCGGCCCGCTTCTCCTGCGCGGCGCCGTGCTCGACGTCTACGGTCCGCGTCAAGAGGGCGGCTCGCTGGACGAAGCGATGGGCGCCTTGTTCCGTCCCCCGTTCTTCCCCGTCAAGCTCAGCGAGCTGAGTGGCAGTGTCACGTTCCACGAGATCTCCGAGGGTGAGTTCGCCGTGGGTGACGCCTTGATCAGCGCCCGCAGGGTCCCCCACCTCGGGGACACGCTTGGGTTCAGGATCGAGGCGGACGGTCGATCGCTGGCCTACGTCCCCGATCACCAGGCGCCGCGCGACCAGGGTGAGGTGCCCGCCGGCGTCCTCGAGCTGTGCGACCGCGCCGACCTGGTCGTCCACGACGCGCAGTACACCAATGAAGAGTTCAAGACCAAGTGGCATTGGGGGCATTCCACCGCCGACTTCGCCGTGCGTGTAGCCACCCAAGCCAGTGCCCGCCGTCTGTTGCTCTTTCATCACGACCCGAATAGGGACGACGCCAACGTGGCCGCCCTGGAGGGCTACGCTCAGGGGCTCGACTCGGCCCGGTCCCTCGGCGAGGTTGCTGCGGCGAAGGAAGGGACCAATATCGACCTCGGCTCGCGGTGAGTGGGGGACCCAAGCCGTTCGACGAGGCGGCGTTTCGCCGAGTGCTCGGTCACTTCGCGTCCGGTGTGACGATCGTGACTGCGATGGAGGACACCGAGCCCGTCGGGTTCACCTGCCAGGCCTTCACCGCGTTGTCCCTCGACCCTCCGCTGGTGGCCCTAGCCCCGGCGAAGAGCTCCACCAGTTGGCCGAGGATCGCCAAGGCCGGGGCCTTCTGCGTGAACATCCTTGGTGAGGACCAGATGGACGTGTGCAGAGCCTTTGCCGTGTCGGGAGGCGACAAATTCGCCGCTGTGCCGTGGCGCTCCGGGGTGACCGGCGCCCCCGTGTTGGAAGGATCCCTGGCCCACGTCGAGTGCCGGCTCGGGCTTATCCACGATGCCGGAGATCATGAGTTGGTCACCGGCACGGTGGTCGACCTTGGGATCGGCTCGGGTCGACCGCTCATCTTCTACCAGGGAGCATTCGGGACCTTTGCCGGGTGAGGGGCGCCCGTCTCACGCTGGGCGTCAGCTGTTACCCTTTCGCCCGGTGCCCACGATCGTGCCGTCCGAGGAGATCGAAGGCGTTGTGCTCGTCGTCCCTGACGTGCACGGCGACGACCGAGGCCGGTTTGTCGAGTCCTACCGACGCGAGTGGCTTCCGCTGGGTCGCGAGATGATCCAGTCGAATCGGTCCGAGCGCCAGGCTGGGGCCGTGGTAGGGCTGCACTATCACCTCCACCAGGCCGACTATTGGTACGTCTTGCGCGGCACTGCCCGGGTTGTGTTGCACGACCTGCGGGAGGGTTCGAGCACCGACGGGGCGACCTCGACGCTGGATTTGACCGGCGAGGAGGACCGGGGTCTGTTCATCCCCCCCGGTGTTGCCCACGGGTTCGCGTCGCTCACCGATGTACTGCTCTGGTACCAGGTGGACGGCTATTACAATCCCGCCGACGAGCTCGGCCTGGCCTGGGACGATCCCGTGGTCGGTGCCGACTGGGGGGTCGTCGATCCGGTGCTTTCGGGGCGTGATCGCGCCAACCCCAAACGTGACGCCATCCCGCTCGAGCGTCGCCCCCGGGTGGGCCTACGAACCTGAGCAGTGGCCGCGAGCCGGCTCGGCGGGTGTGTGAGCTGGGGGAATGGGAGACGCTCGACCCACCTCGCCCACCGCTGCGCCTTCGACGCCACAGTCCTGTTGAATGGGTGCCGATGGTCATCGTCTTCGTGGTCGTCCTCGCGGCGCTGGCCGTGCTCGGCGCCGTATGGGCCTCCCGTCGGCGATCCAGCGAGGTCCACTCGGTCGAGGGTTACCAAAACGCCCTCAGCACCCTGCAGACCATGCGAGCCAAGTCCAATGCTTCGGCGGTGCGGGTGCTCGAACCCGGCAACTCCCACCCCGTGCGCGTCGGGGGCGACGCCGAGCCCCGGGGGCCGATGCCACTGACCCTCAACGACACCCCACCAGGGGGCATGGTCTTCGACGACGTGTCGAGGCGCCCTGGAGCGAACCCCCCTCGCAGCACCAAGGACTACCGCCGCCGGGACCGTTCGATGGCGGTGATGAACCGGCGGCCCCGTCGGGTCGGCGGCGCGATCGCCGCCGGACTCGTCGTCGTGGCACTGGTCGCTGTTCTTCTCATCATTGGCTCGAGCGGGAACCATCACCCCTCGTCACCACCGAAGTCCTCCTCGTCATCGTCGGCCAATCACACGGCATCGGCCGCCACGGGGACGTCTGGGGGTTCCACCGCCCAAAGGTCCAGATCGAAGACCGTCAGCCGGCCAAAGGCTGGTGCAACGCCCACCTCGACCATCCCGGACCAGTTCCCCCCCACCGTGTCGACCGCGTTCTCGGCGCAGTACACCCCGCCCTCGTCCTCATACACGCTGACCGTGCAGGCAACAACGGGGAACTGCTGGATCATGGTGCGCAACGCCGCCACCGGGTCCGTTTACGTCTCTCAGACCCTGACCCCGGGCCAGCAGCAATCGGTCTCGGCCCAGGGCCAGTCCACGGTCGTGCTGGGCGCTCCGAGCGTTGCCTCCTTGACGCTCGACGGGGCACCGGTGACGCTGCCGACCGGTGCTCGGGCGCCGTTCACTCTTACCTTCGACCCTGTCGTTTCCTCCGGAGCGTCCCAGAGTCCAACGGTCACCTCATCCTCGAGTCCCGCCGCCTGAGCGAGATCGAGTGCCATCTCGGGCAGGAGATCGTTCTGTTACGGCCCAGCAGTAGGCGCAGAGGCCGGAAACTGTTCTTGCCACCCCGGCGTGTCCGTCAAGGCCGCGGTTGTCAAGCTTGCGGGCGCCGCCGAGCAGGTACCACTTGAGATTTTCCACTCTGCGTACTTAGTTCCAGCTCCGGCGGCGCCAAGAGCAGAGGAGGTGTTGTCGTTGTCGCTGACCGCCCAACACGTCTTGCTCTGAGACTGATCGACCAGGACGAGCTGCTGACCGTCGGCAGTCACCTGGATCGAGACGGAATTCGCGGATCCGGATACAGCGCCGTTGGTGAAGGCCAGTTCAGGCTCCTGGGAGTTCAGTATCGTGATGAGTGCTGAGGTATTCACTGCTCCCGTACCGCATGCCGAGGCAGCACAGTAAGAACCGATTGTGGAATAGGACGACTTGGCCGAAGTCAGGGCGTTGGTGAGGTTGGACTGCGCGGCCCGATCCTGCGCCCCGCCCTTCACACCCAAGAAGGTGGGAATGGCGATGGCCAGCAGGATGGCCATGATGAGGAGGACGACCATCAGCTCGATGAGGGTGAAACCAGCTTCAGCACCCTCCTGCTCGGCCGCTCCGGCCCGCTTGGCCAGCGCTTCGCGAGCAATGCGCAGGAGCCTGGCGCTCATTGTGGTTTCCATCCACACGATCCTTTGGTCGGTTCCAACTGCATACGTCATTGGTGACGCTAACGACGGACCCTGAGAATCCGGTGGCAAACGAGTGGCTCGGGGGTCAGAGGGGTTCGATTCCGTGGAGAGCCAACTCCACAGTGCCTGGAAACGCTCTTGCGGTGCGCCCAGTGCTGGTTCTTCGACGCTCCACCTTCCTCCGGGCGGACTCTGACGGCCCGGTTGGAGTCTCCAATGCTCAGTCTGTGAGCCCGAGGGCGTCGAGTAAGAACGCATAGACGAACGCCTCGTCGCGCCAGGCGTCATAGCGGCCAGAGGGACCACCATGGCCCGCGCCCAGCTCCGTCCGCAGCAGCACGCGGTTCTCTGCGTTCGCCGCCCTGAGCTTGGCCACCCATTTGGCTGGTTCCCAATAGCCAACCCGAGTGTCGTTCAACCCGCCAGTGGCCAGGATGGCGGGATAGCGGACCGGTGTGCCGTCCTCGAGCGTGGCGCGCACGTTGTCGTACGGTGAATAGGAGCGCATCACCGCGTAGGCATCGGGATCGGTGATCGGGTTACCCCACTCCTCCCACTCACCGATGGTCAACGGCAGTGTCTCGTCGAGCATGGTCGTCAAGCAGTCCACAAACGGAACCTCGGCGATCAGGGCTGCGAACAGCTCGGGAGCGAGGTTGGCCACGGCGCCGATCAAGAGGCCGCCGGCGGAGCCGCCACGCCCCGCCAGCAACGAGGGGGTTGTGAAGCCCACATCGACGAGATAGCGGCCGCACGCAATGAAATCGTCGAACGACTGGGGTTTGTTCAGCAGCTTGCCCTCTTCGTACCAGTGCCGGCCGAGCTCGCCGCCGCCCCGCACGTGGGCGATGGCGAAGACAAAGCCGCGGTCGAGCAGCGAAAGTCGCAAGGAGGAGAACGTCGGATCGATTGAGTGCTCGTAAGCGCCGTAGCCGTACAGCAGGCACGGCGCTGGATCTTGCGGTGGGGTGCCGAATGGCGAGTCCTCGTCGGCCAGGAGGTCGGCCCGGTGCACGATCGACAAGGGCACCATCGCTCCGTCCGCGACGCGCACTTCGAGGCGATACGTGCGGTACCTCGCGGCGTCGTACCCACCGAGCACAGGCTGCCGCTTGCGCAAGACGGGATCCCCGCCGACGAGCGGGATGTCCAACACCGCGCGAGGCGAGACCAACGAGGATTGCTCGAAGCGCAGCGAGGGCGACGCCGGATCAGGGTTGGGTCCCGCCCATGTCGTCGACGGGTGCTCATCGGAAGCCACGAGCCAGCTCCGCTCCAGCACGTCGGAGCCCGGCGAGAGTGCCTCGGGTAGTGGAACCACCCGTAGTCGCGCCTCGCCGCCCGTCCGCTCGTGGAGCACGAGGTGGCGCTCGAAGACCTCGAGATCGTCGAGACGCGTGCCGTCTCGGTGGGGCACGACCTCGTCCCATCGACCCTCGGGGTCCCGAGCGGGGGACCAGAGCAGCCGGAAATCCTCTGCCTGGTCGTTCGTGACCATCAGGAGCGATCCACCGGCGGTGTCGTCGCCACTGCCGGTCTCCCCGGCACCGGTGAGCCAGTGGTGGTCGAGGTGGTACTCGATCCCGTGCCGACGAGGCCAGACCACCCGAAAGCGACCGTCAGGCTCGTCCGCCGGCAGAATCCACGCTTCGCTCGTCGTCGTGCTGTGCAGCCCGACCACGATGAGGGCGCCGTCGTTGGTCCGCGCTGGCTGGAGTACGAATCGTTCGTCGGGCTCCTCGAGCAGCAACACGTCGTCGGACGGGTCTTCACCTAGGCAATGCCGCCAGAGTTGGTACGGGCGCATTGCCGCGTCGACCCGGGTGTAGAAGACCGTCCGGTTGTCACTTGCCCAGGCGAGCCCGTAGTACGTGTCGGGGACGATCTCGGTTGCCGGCGGACCCTCTCCGTCGCTCGTTACCTGCTTGAAGCGCAGCTCGTAGCGTTCGGACCCGGTGGTATCGACGCCGTAGGCGAGCCAGCGATGGTCGGGGCTCACGACGAGATTGGCCACATGGAGGTAGCCGTGGCCTCCGGCCAGCTCGTTCTCGTCCAGGAGCAAGTGCTCGTCGGCGGGAATCGTCGACTCGAGCGGCGGCGCCTCTCTCGTGGTGGCTGGCCGACGCGCGTGCACCGGATAGCTCTGACCCTCCACTGTCCGCTGGTAGTACCACCAGGGACCCCGCCGCACGGGCACCGACAGGTCTGTCTCGGCGATCCGGCCCACCATCTCGTCGTAAAGGGTCTGTCGGAGAGGGGCGAGATGGGCCAGCGAGGCCTCGGTGAAGTCGTTCTCCGCCCGGAGATGCTCGAGGACAGCGGGATCGTCCCGGTCGGCCAGCCAGTACCAGTCGTCCACCCGGTCCACTCCGTGGGCGCTGAGGATGGTGCGACGCCGCTCGGGCATGGGGGGAGCTGCGGCTCGGAGCGTCGGGGCGTCGGGTGGGTCGCCTGGCACCGTCACAGCCTTCCAGACGTGGCTCCGTTGGTGGGGAGGCATCTTGGTCGTTTCGGGGCCAACCGGGAGTTGTTACTATCTCGATAGGGGAAATCCCTCCGCCGGGTCGGCGACCGGCGAGGTGACCGATGCGGTTGCCAGTGGATGCCGAGGAGACTCATGGCCGTTGATCTCGATCTCGGGCGTTACCAGCTGGGTTGGAGCGACGAGGAGGATTACGTCTTCAAGCCCAAGAAGGGCTTGAACGAGAGCATCGTCCGTGAGATGTCCGAGATGAAGGGCGAGCCGCAGTGGATGCGTGACTTCCGCCTGAAGGCCTTGGCCCGTTTCGAGCGCAGGCCCATGGCGCCCTGGTTCGCGATCAACATGCCAGACCTCGACTTCAACAACATCTACTACTACATCAAGCCCACGTCCGAGCAGGTCAAGGAGTGGAGCGACCTTCCTGACGCCATCAAGAACACCTACGAGAAGCTGGGCATCCCCGAGGCCGAGCGAAAGTACCTGTCTGGGGTGACGGCGCAGTACGAGAGCGAGGTGGTCTTCCACCGCAACCGCGAGGATCTGGAGGCCCAGGGGGTCCTGTTCACCGACATGGACACCGCGGTCCGCGAGCATCCCGAGCTCGTCCAGAAGTGGTTCGGCTCGATCATCCCCCCGAACGACAACAAGTTCGCGGCCCTCAATTCGGCCGTCTGGTCCGGCGGGTCCTTCATCTATGTGCCACCGGGCGTGAAGGTCGACATGCCCTTGCAGGCCTACTTCCGGATCAACGCCGAGAACATGGGTCAGTTCGAGCGGACCCTCATCATCGCCGACGAAGGATCCCAGGTGCACTACGTGGAGGGGTGCTCGGCACCGGTGTACACGACGGACTCCTTGCACTCGGCCGTGGTCGAGCTGGTGGCCCTTCCGGGAAGCCGGATCACCTACACGACCATCCAGAACTGGTCGAACAACGTGTACAACCTGGTGACCAAGCGGGCGCGGGCCGAAGCCGAAGCCCACGTGGAGTGGATCGACGGCAACATCGGCTCGCGTCTCACCATGAAGTACCCATCGGTCTACCTGATGGGCCCCAAGGCCTCCGGTGAGGTGCTGTCGGTCGCCTACGCCGGCCCGGGGCAGCATCAGGACGCCGGAGCCAAGATGATCCACGCCGCGCCCGAGACCACGTCCACCATCGTCTCCAAGTCGATCTCCAAGGACGGGGGTATCACGACCTACCGGGGCCTCGTGCACGTCGACGAAGGGGCGACAGGGGCCAAGTCCTTCGTTCGCTGCGATGCCCTGCTGCTCGACGACAACTCGGTCTCCGAGACGAAGCCCTACATGGAGGTGGGGGAGCGCGATGCACGGATTGGTCACGAGGCCACGGTGTCGAAGGTGGGCGACGACCAGCTCTTCTACCTCATGAGCCGAGGGCTCTCGGAAAGCCAGGCCATGGGCATGATCGTCAACGGTTTCATCGAGCCGATCACCCGGACCCTCCCAATGGAGTACGCCGTGGAGTGGAGCCGGCTGATCGAGCTGCAGATGGAAGGCTCCGTCGGCTAAGGCGCACCCGCGACCTGCTGAGGAGTGGCACCATTGAGTCATGCCGATGCGGGAGGAGTGCAAGCATTTCCAGAGTCGAACTTACGCCTCGGGCGAGGTCGCTCGGTTCTGCGTCCTTGACCTGGCTCCCGAGGCGCCGTGGCGCTGTCCTGGACAATTGCCCGGCCTACGAACGGCGGTTGGCTGATGCCGGTTGGGTGCACGGCAGCCTCGTCGAGCCCCCGATTGAGGACGAACCGGGGACCGGGGGGCCGGAGGTGGCCAGCTTGCTTGCCGACGCCGAGCAAGTGGTGAACCAGGTGGCCGACGAGGTGCTCGCCGATGTCCGTCAAGATGACGCGAAGCGGGAGCGCAGCCAAGGCCGCAAGTGGTGGCGCCGGCGGCGTTGACCGCCCGAAGCCTGTTGACCCAACTGCGATCTGACGCCTTCTGCCCGCGGCGGACGGCGTCAGGACTTTGGGAGATCGGGGTCACGTCGGCGGGATACCGCACCCCGAGCAGGTCGGAGCGCCGGGCGTCAGGTCCGTCGCCGACGAGGCGAGGCCCCATGCCGGGGTCCCCGGCGTGAGGTAGTACGGCGGCGTCACGTACTCGAGCCGGCTGTCCCAGTCGTAGTCCTTGGAGTAGCCGCTGGCGATGCTCGAACCGGAGAACGTCCCGACCGCACCCCGGTAGTCCTGATCGATCGAGCCGTAGACGATGAGCGTCCCAGCCGGGTTGCCGATGGTCCAGTTGTTGACCAGGTAGGACTGGTTCAAGGCCAAGATGGCCGCGTCAATGGTCAGCGTGTTGTGGCCGGAGGAACCGTCGACCGGGTTGCATACTGCGGCCGAAGGGGTACCCATTGCGGATGACACGCACAGTCCCTCGAGGGTGGAGCTCGAGGTCACCCCGGTGCAGGTGGTCGTCGTCGTGGTCTTCGGTGGGTGGCCGCTAGTCGTGGTCGTCGTGGTGCAGTTGGGCACGACCGGGTGGTTCACCTCGACGTACTGGTTCGCGATGAGGCCGAGCGAGTCGTTCGTACCGCCCGAGTTGTAGGAGCACGGTCCCGAGGTGGTGCTGTTGAAGCTCCCGCCGCAGTCGGTGTATTGCAGGTTCCCAGTGATGATGATGTCGTTGGCTGTCGCGACGGTGAGCTGTCCGGACACCCCCCCGCCGGTCGGATTGTCCGAGACGAACGCGTCGCCTTCGCAATCAGGAGATGACGTGGAGCCGTCGGCGTAATCGTAGAAGGCCCCATTCACTGTGCCCCATTGGGCGGCCGGCCCATTGGTGGAAGTCGACGATTGCCAGTTGTCGAAGGGGTTGGCACCCTCCGCTGATGTATTTGCCTCCGAGCAGGCCTGTCCTCCAACCGTGGTGGCAGTGTCGACGTAGATGACGCCGTTGCCGTGGGCGCCGTTGGGCACCTGCACCTGGCCACCCGCGGTCGACGGCATGCAAGAGGACGACGTCGAGGTATCGGGGCTCCATACGCTCATCATGTCGTTGGTGTCGAACGTGATGGTCGTCGGTCCGTAGTAGACGCAGCCGTTGAGCAGTGCGATGGCCTTCAACGAGCTGTCGGTTTGGGGCAGCGGTTCCTTGGTTTGGTTGTCGGCGTCTCCTGCCGTGCTCGCGGTCGATTGGTTGACGATGCTGTTATTGGGAGCCGTGATACAGCCGTTCGACTGGTCGTAGAAGAGGCAGCCGGTCCCAATTGGGCTGTCGGCTGTTTCCACTGGACCAAGTGTCGGATCCCCTGATACCCAGATGGTGTCGTTGGAGAAGATGGGACCATTGATGATGTCGTTCGGGCCGAAGTACACCGCGCTGCAGTCGCCAGTTCCCAGGAGGTCTGGGCCGTTGTAGTTGTTGCTCCAGTCCCAGGTGCACGCCGAGGTCGGGCTGCCGGTCAATTGGGGATCAGTGGATTCATAATTGCTCCACCAGACCCGCGAGAGAAATCCGTTCTCCGGAGTGAGGACCTGCGACGAGTCCTGGTAGTCGATATGGCCGGGGAAGCCGGCTGCACCATAGATGGTCACTTCGACGTAGGCCAGGTTCGCGGTACCGGTGAGGGCGATGCACTTGCCGGTGATGGTCGAAGTACCAGAGCAGAACACCGGGTTCTCCCACAGATACCACTCGGGAACGATGCCCGAGCCGCTGGTGTTGTCCACCTGCTTCCACGAGTTGTACTCCGTCGGGTTGCACTCGCCGCCCGACGGCGAGCTCGCGGTGCAGTTGATCAGGTTGGGGTTGGCATTGACATTGTCAAGAAAGGCATTCGATCCGGCTTCGAGCGCCCGGTAGGCGAAGTGCTGGACGACGTCGTTCTGGACAAGCGGGTCGTGCTGGATCGCCGTCGACGCGAGGATTGCTCCTCCTGTGGTCAGGAGCAAGGTGATGCCCAGCACCATTGCGAGCGCGGCCTGACCGCAGTCGCGCAGCGAGCCCTGAGTCAGCGCCTTGCGTCTAAGGCCGACCCGAGCCGAGGCGCCCTTACGAACGGTCCGCTGCCACATGTCATCCCACCTCCGATAGGTACCCTTGCGAGATGGGTGACAGCTCGTAGACGACCGTGTCGTCCTGCGCCTGTCCGGCGCTGTTGGGCGCTGCGTTCACCTCGAGGTTGACCTTCACGCTCTCGATATCGTTGGCTGGACACGAGGTGGAGTTGCACGTGGCGAACTCCGTCGGCATCCGCGGCAGTTGTCGCGGTACGTGGTCTTACGAGTGTGCCACCGATATCCACGGTGTAGGTGAAGATCGGGGCGGTCGCCACATTGTTGACGACGTTGTTCACGGTCACGAGGGTCGTGCGGTGTTCCCCAGGTGCACGCCGAGCCGGTGCTGACCCCCGGGCAGCTGCCGGCGTTCGCGTGGGCCACCTTGATGGTGAAGGTCGAACCGGAGAGCGAGGCGACCACCTCGGCCGGTCCATTCGGTGTCGCCGACGTTGGTGAAGAATGTCGCCGAGCTTGACGTCAGGGTGGTCGTGACGTTGTTGGTGCCGTTATTGGCCGTGTAGAGGCCGTACGCCGGCACCGGTTGGCCAGACGCGAGCGTGGGGTCGGGCTCGACGACCGAGCGAATCAAGCTCTGGAAGCTCGTCCCGATGGGAAGCAGCTGGCTCTCGTTCGAGTAGGAGTTGTTGACATAGACAGTGGTTCGGAACAGGGTGTCGACGACCGGAATGGCCATCGCCAGAAGCACCCCGAAGAGTGCCACCGCGATGAGCACTTCGACCAGGGTGTAGCCGTCCTCGTCATCGCGCCGCCCTGCCACCGGGTCGGCGGACTCATTCGCGTTGCTTCGGGGCAATCGGATTTCAGCGAGAGGCCGAACCATGTCCGGCGTTGGTCGGTCGCTCACAGCGCCACCACGACGGGCTGAGGCAGGGCGGCGGTGACCGCGGGACCCGACGAATAGGTTGCGGTGGTCCCAGTCGGGGTGAGCTTCACCGTGACGGTGGCCGTGTTCGAGCCTTGCTTGACGGTCAGTGTGTACGTCTCGTACATCGCGGCCACGTTCGAGACGCCATCGGGCCCGGTCGTCGGCAGGGAGTAGGTCACGTTGTCGTTACACGGCTGGTCGGCAGGGAGGTTGGGGTCGGCCACCTTCGCGGTGATGGTGGCTCCGGCCAACGGGTTTCCGTTTGCATCGGTGACCTCGATGGGTAGCAGTCCGAGCGGCAGGACCACGCTGGTCGCGGCCGAGCCCGACGCCGCCGGCTGCGTCGCTGCCTGCGCAGAGGCCGTTGCCACTTCGGCGGCGCAGTCACCCGCGCCGATCGAGTAGCCCGAAGCGAATGGGAAAAGGGGGCCGACCGAAGCGCCGCACGCACCCGAGGCACAGACGGTGAATGATGAGCCGAGCTCGGTGCTGTTCACCGATACGGGCAGGTTCGCCATGGTCATTCCCCCCACTCCCGCCGGGGCGCTCGACGTCCAGGTCTGGCTTCCCGAAGAGACCGCAGCGTCCGACAGGAGAACGGCTCCCGTCTGTGAGGCTCCAGGCGCCTCGCACGTGGTGGTCGAGCCGGCCACGAAGCAGTCGACCCCCGAGAGGTACTGGACGCCCGACGGCAGCGTGTCGTTGGCGAAGGTCTGAGCCGCCGCGCTGACCGTTCCCGCGACGATCGCCGCGCCGGAGGAGGTATTGCCGATGACCACGCAGGCGGTCGTCCCCGAGCAGACGATCTGGGAGACCGAGGTCACCACCGATGGCAGCGTGTCCTTGGCAAGCGTCTGAGCCGATGCGCTGACCGATCCGGCGATGATCGCACCGCCAGACGAAGTGCCCCCGATGGCTAGGCAGGCGGTCGTCCCCGAGCAGACGATCTGGGACAGCGAGGTGACACCAGCACCGCCCGGCATACGCGTCGGACACGAAGGTCTGGGTGGCGGAGCTCACCGTGCCGGCGATGAGGACCGCGTGTCGTCGCCGTGCTGCCCGTGCCGATGGCTAGGCAGGCGGTCGTCCCCGAGCAGACGATCTGGGACAGCGAGGTGACACCAGCTCCGGCCGGCATACGCGTCGGACACGAAGGTCTGGGTGGCGGAGCTCACCGTGCCGGCGATGAGGACCGGTGTCGTCGCCGTGGTGCCCGTGCCGATGGCTAGGCAGGCGGTCGTCCCCGAGCAGACGATCTGGGACAGCGAGGTGACACCAGCACCGGCCGGCATACGGGTCGGACACGAAGGTCTGGGTGGCGGAGCTCACCGTGCCGGCGATGAGGACCGCGTGTCGTCGCCGTGCTGCCCGTGCCGATGGCCAGGCAGGCGGTCGTCCCCGAGCAGACGATCTGGGACAGCGAGGTGACACCCGATGGAAGGGTGTCCTTGGCTGTCCACGTCAACGATCCGCTACTGACGGTTGCCGCCAGCAGGACGGCGGAACTCGCACCCGAGCCGATGGCCAGGCAGATGGTGGCGCTTGGGCAGACGACCTGGGTGAGGTTGGTCACGCCCCACGCCGTCGGCGGAGTGCTCACCGACCACGCCCCGGGGCTCGAGGTCGAGTCGACGATCGCCTCGCCCTGGTAGCTGGCGCCATTGGGCCCGAACCCGACCCCGACGCACGCGCTCCCGCAGGCGACCGACTCGATCTGGCTGACCCCGTTGGGCAGGGTGCTCGAGGTCCACGTCGAACCCGAGAGGACACTTAGCGTTGCGTCCGGCGCGGTGTTGGGTGCGCTGGCGCTGTTAGGTGCTTGGCCGGTCACGACGCACTGACCGAGCCCGAGTTGACGCACGACACCCCGTTCACTGTGGCGGTCGTATTGGGGAGGGCGACATTGATGAACGCCCCCTCGTCGTAGAGGTACGGCCCGAGGGAGGTCACGGTGTCCGTGCTAACCGATGCGGTGGTGGTGATGCTCGTCGCGGTGCCCCCGCTGGCGACGAATGCCGAATTAAGCGTTTCGGGACCTACCTGCACGCGTGTAGGGAGTGCCGCTGGTGGGCGGCACCTCCATGACGGCGCAACCGTTGCCGTCGGGGTAACCGGTGTAGGTCGTACCGGCCAGCGTGGCCGTGATCGGCACGTTCGGGACCCGACCGTTGATCCCACCCCACGCCATGCCGAACACGTCAGCTGGCTCCGGATTGCCGGTGCCCGAAGGGTCTCCCTCGATCTGCACCGTGAGGAACCCATTCGTCGGGACGCTGGACGGGCGGGTAGTCGAGCAGGGTGGCGTCGGTAACGGTCTCGGAAGGGTCGCTGATGAAGTTCGAAGGGCTCGTGGTGTAGGTGTACGAGCCCCAGGTGACTTTGACCGACACGTCGAGCGCCTGGGGAACCGTCGGGGACGTGCACAGGTTGTCGACGCCGTTGATCGATGCCCAGTAGAAGGCGTCGCTGACGTGGTATGTGCCGTTGGTCAGGGTCTGGGTGACCGGCGTGCTCCAAACCCCCACGGCCGGGACGCCGTTGACCACAGGGGGGCCTTGGTTGTTGAGGGTCTCGATCGTTTGCTCTGCGAGGCCCAGTGCGGTCGTCCTCTGCCGAGCGTTGGCCGACTGGGTGATGCTGTTGGTTAGGACGTAGGAGATCGGGACCAGGATCATCAGCAGGATGACGATGGCCATGACCACTTCAAGCAAGCTCATCCCTTCATCACTTGCGAATCGGCGCGAGCGCATGAGCGACTTCATGAGATCGAGGTGACGAGCCGATTAGTGGCCGCGGCTTCGAGATCGGGCGCTAGGAGGCGGTCAACGGCGCCGTGCGTGTAATCCCGCATATGAGAATCCGCCATTTCTCGGTAATGAAGCACGGCATAAGCACTCTCGCTCCGCCGAGGTGAGAGGTGCGCCCGAAGGCTGTTGAGCTGGTTGGAAGCATACGCTCGACCCTTTTGGATGTACCAAGAACAAGGCCGATTTCTTCCTCTCGATCCACCTCTAACCGTCCTGCAACCTGGCCGCTCCCATTTGTCCACCTGGACGAGTCCTGCGGTGGTGTCGGCCGACCACTGGCCGGCGTCCCCCCGCCCATTCCCCCTTGGTCCCGTCGGTCGGCGACCTCGATGCACCCCACTAGACTCCACAGACGGCCGTTGGTCACTCGGAGAATCCCCGCAAGACGAGTCACCGCAAGACCCCGGAAAGGTCGAATCCTGCAAACCTTCACTGCCGATGGCGCGTCCGCTCTGCTCGGACCGTCGTGGCTCCGTCAACGTCGAGGAGAGGCGTTCCAGGCCTACAGCGGTATGCCCCTGCCTGCTGAGAAAGAGGAGGTGTGGCGCTATTCGCCGATCGACGACCTCGACCTCGACGCATATCGCCCGGCCACCAACTCGGGAGGAGCCCTCGGAGCACAGGCTGAAGAGCTTGTGGCCTCTTGGCGTGGGGAGATGGCACGAGCCGTCGCCCTAGTGATCGTTCACAACGGGATGCCAGTGTCGATAGTGGGCGACCGTTCGGGTGTCGACGGCGTCAGGGTGCGCTCGGCCTCCAGTGACGCCGCCGACCCCGGGCTCCTCGGCTCGGTGCTCGCCGGCGGCGACGCCCTCGTTCGATTGAACGACGCCTTCTCCCCGGATGCCGTCGTGGTGGAGGTGCCCCCCGGCGTGTCGGTCGAGGCGCCGATCATGGTGGTGCACTGGTGTGACGGTGCCCAAGAGGGCGTCACCGAAGCACCCGCATCCTTTCCCCGCACGGTGGTCCGGGTCGGGCGGGGCGCGACGGTCGAGGTGGTCGAGGTGGTTGCCGGCGCCCCCGGTGCCTCGAGGGCCTTGGTCGTGCCGGTGACCGAGTTGGCCGTCGACGACGAGGGTTCGCTCTCCTACGTGTCCCTGCAGGTGCTGGGCACCGGCGCCTGGCACATCGGGCGGATCGCTGCGAGCGTCGGGTGCGACGCGACGCTGCGGACGTTCACGATCGGCCTGGGTGGCGCCTACGACCGGTCCCGCACCGATGCCCGCATCGTCGGCCAGGCGGGTGCCACCGAGGTTCGTTCGGCCTATCTCGGGACGGGCTCCCAGGTGCACGACATCAGGACCACCCAGGATCACGACGCCCCTCACACCACGAGCGACCTGTTGTGCAAGGGCGCGGTAGCGGCTTCGTCGCACTCGGTGTACAGCGGGCTCATCCGGGTCCGCCATGGTGCGGTCCGTTCGAACGCCATGCAAACCAACCACAACCTCGTGCTGAGCGCTTCGGCTCATGCCGACTCGGTCCCCAACCTCGACATCGCCGAGAACGACGTCCGTTGCAGCCACGCGTCGACCGTCGGGCCGGTCGACGAAGATCAGCTCTACTACCTCGAGTCGCGCGGCGTACCCCCGACCGGGCCGAGGGGCTGATCGTCCAGGGGTTCTTCGACGACATCGTGGAGCGCTCTCCGGTGCGTGCGGTGGTCGCGCCCTTGCGCCGCGAGCTCGGGACCCGTTTGGCCCGCGCACTCGCGACCAACGATGGCGAAGCGCGCGGCGAGGCTCGTGATGGCTGAGCGGGTGGTGCTGTGCCGCCGCGAGGACCTTTCGACGGGCCAGGCCCGGCGGTTCGACGTCGGCGACGTGCGGGTGGCCCTGGTCCGAGTGGGCGACGAGTTCTACGCCATCGGTGATCGTTGCAGTCACGAGGACTACTCGTTGGCCGAGGGCGAGGTATGGGCAGACGAGCTCGAGCTCGAGTGCCCCCGCCATGGCAGCACCTTCGACCTGCGCAGCGGCGAGTGCTGTTCGTTGCCGGCCACCAAGCCCGTCCCGGTCTACCCGGTCGAGATCGACGGGGACGACGTGGCGGTGGTGCTGTGAGTGCACAGCGGACCGATGGTGGGCACGAGCTCGTGATCGAGGACCTGCATGCGCAGGTCGCCGGCCACCAGGTCCTCAAGGGGATCAACCTGCGGGTGGGCAGCGGCGAGGTCCACGTCGTCATGGGGCCCAACGGCTCAGGCAAGAGCACCCTGGCGCACGCGCGTCATGGGCCGGCCGGGCACCACCGTCACCTCGGGCCGGGTCAGCATCGACGGGACCGACCTGCTGGCTCTTGCCCCGTGGCAGCGGGCGCGCGCCGGGCTCTTCTTGGCCCTGCAACAGCCGATCGAGGTCCCCGGTGTCCGGCTGGAGGCGATGTTGGCCGAAGCCATGGCGCCATTGGTCAGTGGCGACGGTGGCCGCCGCGACCGCCTCGAGCGCATGGAGGATCGCCCTGACCTTCTCAGGGACGACCCCGATGCCAATGGCGACGACGCCGGTCTCGAAGGCACTCTGCGGCTACGGATGCTGGCCGAGGCGGCCGCCATCGGGTTCGACCGCCGGTTTCTCGACCGACCGGTCAACGTCGACCTCTCGGGCGGCGAGCGCAAGCGCAACGAGATGGTCCAGCTCGGCGTCTTGCACCCACCGTTTTGTGTTCTCGACGAGATCGACTCAGGTCTCGACGTGGACGCCCTGCACGCTGTCGCCAGCCGGCTCGAGGCAGCCACTCGCGACTGGGGGCTGGGCGTCCTGGCGGTGACCCACTTCCAGCGCTTGCTCGTCGAGCTCCGGGCGGATCAGGTGCACGTGCTGGTCGACGGCCGGATCGCCGCCAGCGGGGGGCCCGAGCTCGCGCACGAGCTCGAGCGGACCGGCTACAGCGCGTACGCAACGGGCTGACCGAGGCGAGTTCCAACGGTTGGGCTGGGGATTCGTGGTGGGTTGACCAAGACTTTCGCGTGCACGTTGCTAGCGTTTGCCGATGGCCACCGGTGGTTCGTCCGGCGATGCGCCGCCCCCCTCGCGTCGCGCCAGGCGCAGTTCGGTGCCCAACGAAGAGGGCTTGCGGTCCCTCGGGGCGCGGATGGACCCTCAGGGCACCCCGGCGACGGGCGTCGCCAACGAGCAAGGCCTTCGCTCGCTCGGCGAACGCATCGACCAGACCCCACTGGCGCCGCCCGGTCCGCCTCGACGTCGGACGTGGATACGGCGGCACAAGCTGCTCAGCGCACTGTCGGTGCTGGTGGTGCTCGCGTTGTTGATGGTCGCCGGGGGTTACGGCTACGCCCGGTACCGCTACGACCAGATCGGCAAGGTCCACATCCCCGCCGAGACCCAGCAGATAAGCGGCCAGCCGTTCAACATGCTGGTGATCGGCTCGGACTCCCGTGTCGGGCTGACGCCGGCCCAGCAGGCCCAAGCGGGCAACGCCGACGTGGTGCAGGGACAGCGCAGCGACGTTGTGATGATCTGGCGGGTCGACCCGGCGACACGCCAGATCTCGATCATCTCGATCCCGCGCGACACCCTCGTCTCCATGGTCGGTGCCGACGTGTCGCAGGACGGTACCTTCAACCGGATCAACGCGTCATTCGACGGTGGCGCGAACGACCTGGTGCAGACCATCGAGGCCAACTTCGGCATCCCGATCAACCACGTCATGCAGGTGGACTTCGGAGGCCTCGAAGGCGCGGTGAACGCTCTCGGGGGGATCTATCTCGATTTCCCATACCCGGCCAAGGACGCCTACTCGGGTCTCGACATCACGACTCCGGGGTGCCAACTGCTGAATGGCACCCAGGCCCTGGCCGTGGCCCGCAGTCGTCACTACGAGTACTACGAGGACGGGTACTGGCAGTATGACGGAACGAGCGATTTCGGGCGGATTCAACGCCAGGACGTGTTCCTGCGGGCCTTGATCGCCCAGGCCAAGACCAAGTACAACCCCCTCACGATCAACGCCCTGATCGGATCGATCCCTCAAGGCATCGTGATCGACGACCAGCTCTCGCTCTCCGACCTCGTCGGACTGGCCGAGGACTTCCACAGCGTGAACCCCGACAGCATCCAGACCCAGACGTTGCCGACCATCAGCGACGGCTACGTCTCGCCCTGGGGCGACGTGCTGTTCGTCGACCAGCCGGCTGCGCAGCAGATGCTGGTCTCGCTCTTCGGGACCCAGCTGACCACCCCGACCGCACCCCCACCCGATACGTCCCTAGTCGCGACCCCGCCGCCGGTGGTCGTGCCGACTACCACCACGGCACCTCCGAGCACCGGTGCCACGACGACTCCTCCGGGCTCGACTACGACGGCACCGTCGTTCGACCCGGTGCCTTGCACGCCCGGCTGACACACGGCCGCTCAACGCGCCTGTTCGCCCCTCCTGATGGACTCAGGTGGACTCGGTCGGGGTCAGGCGGGGTTGGCGGCGGCCAGCTCGCTCAGGCCCTGTGCCAGGGCGTTCCAGCTCAGCGTGGCGCACTTGATCCGGACGGGGAATTTCACGACGCCCTGCAGGGCCGCCAGTTCACCGAGTTTGGCCGGGTCCACCTGCTCAGGCTCGCCGGCGACGGTCTCGGGTCCCGGGGAGA
This sequence comes from uncultured Acidimicrobiaceae bacterium, assembly GCA_963794215.1. Taxonomy (GTDB): domain Bacteria; phylum Actinomycetota; class Acidimicrobiia; order Acidimicrobiales; family RAAP-2; genus DATKRB01. Next base: position 378,038 of record CAWCCQ010000004.1, read on the forward strand.
GACCATTGGCGTGCTCGCCCTCGCCGCCAAGGCTCGTCTCGTGGATGGACATCATCCCCTTGAAGGTGGCGATCAGTCGCTGGACGTCGTCCAGCGTTCGTCCCTTTACCGCCGCTGACATCAGCGAGGCCGAAGACTGGCTGATCGAGCACCCGGTGCCCGCGACCTTGATGTCGGTCAGGGCGCCGTCCTCTACGAGCAGGGTGAGCACCACCTCGTCGCCGCAGAGCGGATTGAAGCCCTCGACTCGGTGGGCCGGAGGCGAGACCAACTCGCCCCGGTTACGTGGCGAGCGGTAGTGGTCGAGAATGATCTCGCGGTAGAGCTCTTCCAAGTCGGGCATCAGGCCGTCCTCGGCAGGCGAAAGGTCACCCGAACAATCTACCGGCTTCCACCAGCCCTTCGATCAGCACGTCGACGTCGTGCTCGTCGTTGTAGAGGGCCAGCGAGGCCCGGGCGGTGGCCGGCACACCCAACTTGCGCATGAGGGGCTTCGCGCAATGGTGTCCGGGGCGCACGCAGACCCCGAATTGGTCGAGTACCTGGGCGAGGTCATGGGCGTGAATGTCGCCGAGGGCGATCGACAGCACCCCGCCGCGGTCTGCGCCGGCCGGGGGGCCGAAGACCCGGCAAGCATCGCCCAGCCGATCGGCGAGTGCCCCGAGCGCGTAGGCGGTCAGGGCCAGCTCATGGGCGAAGATCCGTTGCATCCCCACCGACGAGAGGTAGTCGACAGCGGCGGAGAGCCCTACCGCTTCGGCGATGGGTGGGGTGCCGGCCTCGAACCGTTGGGGGGGGTCGGCGGGCAGGAAGCGATCGGTGCGTACGTCGAGGATCATGCCGCCGCCGCCGAGGAACGGCGGCATGGCGTCGAGCAGCTCGGCCCGGGCCCACAGCACGCCAATACCCGTGGGTCCGAGCATCTTGTGCGCGGAGAACGCCAGGAAGTCGATCCCGAGGGCCGCGACGTCCACCTCGAAGTGGGGGACTGACTGCGCACCGTCGACGGCGACTAGGGCTCCTGCGCGGTGCGCAGCTTGCGCGATGTCAGCGATCGGCGGCACGGTGCCGAGGACGTTGGACATCGCCGACACGCTCACCAGGCTGGCCCCGTCGAGGATCCGGTCGAGATCGGAGAGATCCAGCCGCCCGTGGCCGTCGATCGGCACGTAGCGCAGTTCCACCTGGCGCTCCTCGGCCAGCATGAGCCACGGGACGATGTTGGCGTGGTGCTCCAGCTCGCTCAGGACGACGACGTCGCCCGATCGCAGGTTCTGACGCCCCCAGCTGTGCGCCAGGAGGTTCAGCGACTCGGTGGCGTTCTTGGTGAACACGATCTCGTGTGGGGGGTCGGGTGCGCCGATGAAGCGCCCAACTTTGGTCCTGGTCCCCTCGTAGAGACAGGTCGACTCTTCGGCGGTCAGGTACACGCCGCGGTGCACGTTGGCGTGCGTCGTCTCGTAGTACTGGTCCATGGCCGAGAGCACCGAGCGCGGCGTGAGAGCCGTCGCCGCCGAATCGAGGTAGACGATCGGGCGGTCGTGGACCGTGCGCGTCAGCAGCGGGAAGTCTTTGCGAACCGCCTCCACGTCGATCGGGTCGTCGCTCCCCCTCCGCGCGCCGCTCGCAGGATCGCGGTCCGTTCGGTCGGCCCGGACGCTCATTGGTCCCTCCACTCGTCATAGCCCCCGGTCTCCACCCGGGCCGCCAGCTCGGCGCCACCGCTCGTGACCACCCTGCCGCCCACGAGCAGGTGCACCTGGTCGGGCACCAGGTCCTCGAGCAGGCGCTCGTAATGGGTGACGACCACGACACCCATGTCGGGGTGAGCGGCTCGGACAGCGTGTACGCCCCTGCCCACCACACGGAGCGCGTCGATGTCCAAACCCGAGTCCGTCTCGTCCAGCACCGCCAGGCGGGGTTCGAGCATGGCGAGCTGCAGTATCTCGTTCCTCTTGCGCTCGCCGCCCGAGAACCCCTGGTTGAGATGGCGCTCACCGAACGACGGGTCCATCCCGAGGCGTTCCATCCACTCGTTCATGGCGAACCGGACCTCGAGGGCCGAGACCTCGGTTCCCTTGCGTGCCGACATGGCCTGGCGCAGGAATTGGGTGACCGAGACCCCTTCGATGGCCTCCGGCTGCTGGAACGCGAGGAAGATCCCGGCTTTGGCCCGGACGTCGGGCGCCCACGCGGTCACGTCCTCACCGTCGAGGCGGATCGCCCCCCTCGTCACCTCGTAGGTCGGGTGGCCCATCAGCGTTGCCGCGAGGGTGGACTTGCCGGCGCCGTTCGGACCCATCAGGGCGTGGACCGTGCCCGGCTCGATCACGAGGTTCACGCCGTTCAGGATGGCGACCCCGTCCACGGACACATGGAGATCCTCGATGTCGAGGAGGGGGGCCATGGCCGAAAGTCTACCTCTTTGGTCGGATTTGCACGACCGGAGTCCGCCGAGCTTCCAGGCAGCCGGTTCAGGGAATCTGGGTGAGGCCCGGTACGCTCAGGCTCCGTGGCGCCCACCCCCTGGACCTACGCCGGCAAGGTCACGACCCTCGATGCGGCCGAAGGCGTCGTCACCCTCGTCGACGAGTCGACGTTCGCCATCTCCGCCCGGTCCGGGGACATCGTCCCAGGGTCGGCGCAGGGTCTGTTCGTGCGCGACACCCGGGTGCTGTCGCACTTCGAGCTCCGGCTCGACGGGCAACGCCTCGAAGGGCTGACGGTCTCGAACCCCGACCCGTTCAGCGCCACCTTCGTGACTCGGAGTCTGCCTGATGTGGGTCGGGCGGACTCGAGCCTGCTCGTGTTCCGGTCGCGCTACGTCGGCCAGGGCATGCGGGAGGACCTCTCCATCCGCAATTACAGCAACGAGTCCGCCGTCTGCCTCGTCGAGGTTCTGGTCGACGCCGACTTCGCGGATCTCTTCGCTGTCAAGGAGGGTCGAGCGATCAGCGGTGACGGCGAGTTCACCCGCACGGCAGAAGGCCATGCCCTGACCGTCACCTGCCGGCGGGGGAGCACCCACCGGGGGGTCCAGTTGCGCTTCGTGACCCACGACCCCTCGACGGACGGGGCTGACGGCAGCGTCGCGGTGCGCACCATGGTCCCCGAGCGGTCGTTCCACGTCACCCCTGATGTCGTCATGGCCGAGGTGCTCGTTCCCGCGTCGGGCAGTTGGGCCGGTTGCATCGAGATCGTGCCGATGATCGAGGCCGTGGCGGTCGTCCCGCGCTATCGCTGCGGGCAGCCGGTGGACCGGGCGACCCCGACCGAGCGTCTGGCCGAATGGCGGCAGCGAGTTCCCCATGTGACCACCGAGCACGAGGGGCTGCGAACGGTGCTCTCGCGTAGCGCCGAGGACCTCGGCGCTCTTCGTATCTTCGATCCGGAGTACCCCGAGCGGGTGGTGGTGGCTGCCGGGGCGCCGTGGTTCATGACCGTCTTTGGGCGCGACTCGTTGCTGACCGCATGGAGCGCGCTGCTGGTCGACCCGGACCTGGCGCTGGGGGTCCTGCAGACCCTCGCACGGTTTCAGGGCACGCGGGTCGACCCCGTCCACGAGGAGCAACCCGGCCGGATCCTCCACGAGATGCGCTTCGGGGAGTCCGGCTCGTTGTCGCTTGGGGGAGGCAGCATCTACTACGGGACGGCCGACGCGACACCCCTGTTCGTAATGCTGCTCGGCGAGCTGCGCCGCTGGGGCCTCGGCCGCAGGCAGGTCGACGAGCTCCTGCCCAATGCCGACCGGGCCCTCGAGTGGATCCGTGACTACGGCGACGGCGACGGCGACGGCTACGTGGAGTACCAGCGCATGACGTCTCGAGGTCTGGCCAACCAGGGGTGGAAGGACAGCTGGGACGGGATCCGTTACGCCGACGGCCGAATCGCCGCTGCCCCCATAGCGCTGTGTGAGGTGCAGGCCTATGTCTATGGCGCGTACCTCGCACGGGCCCACTTCGCGTTCGAGGTGGGCGACATGGCCACCCACGATCTGTATCGATCGAAGGCGGCGGCGCTGAAGGTCGCCTTCAACCGCGATTTCTGGCTCGAGGACCGTGAGTGGTTCGCCGTGGGTCTCGACCGCGAGAAGCGCCCGATCGATTCGCTGACCTCGAACATGGGTCATTGCCTCTGGACCGGGATCGTCGACGAGGACAAGGCGCAGGCAGTGGCCAAGCGGCTGCTCGGACCCGAGATGTTCAGCGGTTGGGGGGTGCGCACGTTGGGCACCTCGATGGGTGGCTACAACCCCGTCAGCTACCACTGCGGTTCGGTATGGCCGCACGACACGGCGATCGTCGCCTCGGGATTGGCGCGCTACGGGTTCGAGGAGGGGGCGCAGCGGGTGGTGACCGGGCTGCTCGACGCGGCGGTGGCCCAGGGCGGGCGGCTGCCGGAGCTGTTTTCGGGGCTCAGCCGTGACGAGATCCCCCTCCCCGTCAGCTACCCGACCTCGTGCTCGCCCCAGGCGTGGGCGGCGGCGTCGCCGCTGTTGTGCCTGCGCACGTTGCTGCGCTTCGACCCTTGGGTGCCCTACGGCAAGACTTGGCTGGCACCCATGGTGCCCGAGCAGTTCGGGCCGCTGCGCGTGGAGGGCATTCCCTTGGCGGGCGCACGTGTCGACGTCGAGGTCCGCAACGGCACCGTGGTGGTCGAAGGCTTACCCGAGGGTATCGAGCTCATCCGCACCCCCCGGCATCCGGCGACCGCGCTCTGATCGGGGCGCCGCCTACCAGCCCCGGTCGATCCACTCCCCGAGGTGTGGGACCTCGGACCCGATCGTGGTGGCGGCCCCATGACCGGGTAGCACCACCGTCCCCGGGTCGAAGCGTCCAAAGAGCCGCTCTTCGATGGACCGGATGATCGTGGGGAAGTCCCCACCGGTCATGGACGTGTTGCCCGGTCCCCCGGGGAACAGCGTGTCGCCACTGAGCAGGAGGGGCGTGCCCTCCACGGCGAAGCACATGGACCCTGCGGTGTGCCCTGGCGTCGCGATCGTCCGGATTCGGAGGCGGCCGATCTCGAGCACCGAGTCGTCCTCGAGCAGCAGATCGTAGGACGGGAGCATGCCGGCATCGGCGGCGGTCACCGAGACCGCGATTCCCGCGTCGCGCACGGCGGGGACCGCCTGGATGTGGTCCCAGTGGCCATGGGTCTCCACCACCTGTCGGACCCCGAGGGTCCGGCACACCTCCAAGAGCGCCTCGTGCTCGTTGGCTGCGTCCACCAGCACTGCGTCACCAGAGCGGCGGCACCGCACGATGTACACGTTGTTGTCCATGGGACCGACGACCATGCGGTGTACCTCGCACGCCGCGTCGTTCCAGATGCACACCAGCTCGGGCATGGACCAACGATCCCACAGCCCGGGCCCTTGGGCCAGGGCGCCTGGTGCTCCGGCGGCAGGTCGCGCCGGCGCCGTGCTGGTGGCGTCCGTGACAGATCGACTAGAACGGGGCCAAACCGGCATGGCCGGCCGGTCCGCAGCACACCATCGGACCGGCGAGCAGAGGGGGAGACCTCCGTGAACTTCGCATTCAGTGAAGAGCAAGAAGAGTTGCGGCGCGCCGTCAGGCGGTTCCTCTCCGAGAAGTCGCCCGAAACAGAGGTACGCCGCCTCATGGAGACCGACGAGGGCTACGACCCCGCCGTCTGGCGCCAGATGGCCGACCAGTTGGGCCTGCAGTCCCTGATCATCCCCGAGGAGTACGGAGGCTCGGGGTTCTCCTACGTCGAGCTGATGGTGGTGCTCGAGGAGATGGGAGCGGCGTTGCTGTGCGCGCCGTACTTCGCGACCGTGGCGTTGGCCACCAATGCGGTGCTCACCTCCGGCGACGACTCGGCGAAGAAGTACCTCCTTCCCGGACTGGCCTCGGGTGAGACCATCGGGACGCTCGCCATCACCGAGGACAACGGTCGCTGGGACGCTGAGGGGATCACGCTCGAGGCGACGGCGACGGGCGATGGCTGGCAGCTCAACGGGCACAAGTCCTACGTCATCGACGGTCTGGTCGCCGATCTCGTGGTCGTCGCCGGCCGCACGGCGAACGGGGTGAGCCTCTTCGGGGTCAAGGGTGATGCTGCGGGGCTCACCAAGACGCCGCTCACGACGATGGACCAGACGCGCAAGCAGGCACGCCTCAGTTTCGCCAACACCCCGGCGTGGCTGATCGGGACCGAGGGTGGCGCGCTACCCGGCCTCGTCAAGACCCTGGACCTGGCCGCGGTGGCACTGGCCGCCGAGCAGGTGGGCGGCGCCCAGCACGTCCTGGATATGTCGGTCGAGTACGCGAAGACCCGGATCCAGTTCGGCCGGCCCATCGGGAGCTTCCAGGCGATCAAGCACAAGTGCGCGGACATGCTGTTGGAGGTCGAGTCCGCCAAGTCGGCGGCCTACTACGCGGGTTGGGCGGCTGCCGAGGACTCCGACGAGCTGCCCGTGGTCGCCAGCCTGGCCAAGTCGTATTGCTCGGAGGCGTACTTCCATGCAGCGGCCGAGAACATCCAGATCCACGGCGGCATCGGGTTCACGTGGGAACACCCCGCGCACCTCTACTTCAAGCGGGCCAAGTCCTCGGAGCTCCTCCTCGGCGATCCCACCTATCACCGCGAGTTGCTGGCCCAGCGCATCGGTATCTGAGCCCGGCGAACCTCGACGCGTCCGGGCACCGGCCGAGCGAACTGGTGCCCGGCTCGTGGGCGGTCCTGGCCGGACCGGCGGGGAACCTGCGGGTGTATCGAGCCGCGGGTGCGCCCGGCGGCCGACCCGCCCGCACTGTCTTGCTCTGCCATGAGCTGCCGCGGGGCGCGGGTGGCGGGGCGGGCGCGGGACGCAGCTACCCGGCACTGGCCGATCGACTGGCGCACGAGTCGGGATGGAGCGTGGTCGTGCCGGCGCTTCGTGGTGCCGCCGGCTCCGACGGTGACTTCTCGGCGACCGGGTGGCTCGAGGACCTCCGCTTCGTGCTCGACGGCTCCCTCGGGGCTGACGCGCTGGCGTGGTGCGTAGGTTTCGGCCTGGGCGGGGCACTCGGGCTGCGACTGGCGGCCGACGACCCCAGGGTTGCGGCGGTCGCGTGCTTGGGGACCCCGGCGGACCCCAGAGGCGGCGAGGACGCAGATCGCCTCGTCGAGGTCTGCCGGCTGAGCGGGGTAATCAGTCATCTGGACTTTCCTACGGACGTCGATGCCTGGGCGGCGGAGCTGGACGTGGTTCGACCGCTGGACGCGGCGGCCTCACTCGACGGGCGACCGTTGCTGGTGGTCAACGGGTCCGACGACGTCGAGGTGCCGACCGCTGCCGCGTGGGCGCTGGCGGATGCGGCCCGCACGACCGACGCCACTGGAAACGTGGACTTCAGGTTGGTGCCCGGCGCCGGGCACGGTCTGTGGGCCGACCCCCGGGTCATCGCCACGCTGATCGGCTGGCTCGAGCGCCAGCGCTAGGCGACGGCGGCAGACGCAGACGCAGACGCAGACGCAGAGGCACAGGCAGCGTTACGCCACCCCGACGCACTGGTCGATGGCCGCCCGCAAGGACCGTGCGGCGACTTCGGGGTCGGCCGACTCGGTTAGGAAGCGAACGACGACGAAATGCCGGGCGCCCGCTGCAGCGAGCCCGGGCACGGTGGCCGGAGACACACCGCCGGTGACGAAGACCGGCACCGACGATCGGGCAACGGCGCTCGAGAGGTAGCCGGTGGGTGTTGGAGGCCTGCCCGGTTTGGTCGGGGTGGCCACGACCGGACCGGCCGAGATGTAGTCGACTGGCTCGCTCAGGGCTCGGCTCAGATCTTCCTCCGAATGGGTGGAGCGGCCGATGAGTGCGTCGGGTCCGAGGAGCTCGCGGGCTCCCTCGGGCGCGGGGTCGTCTTGTCCCAGATGAACGCCGTCCGCCCCGGACGCCGCAGCCACGTCCGGCCGGTCGTTCACGATGAACGGCACTCCTGCCTCGCCGCAAACCGTCCGCAGGATCTTGGCCCGGGCGAGGACCGCCTCGTCGGCAAGGTCCTTGTCGCGTAGTTGGACGATGTCGACGCCTCCGCGGATACACGACGCGACGAACTCGGCCAAGTCCGGGCGGTCGCCGGTGCACAGGTATAGGCGTCGCCCGGCGAGGCCGCCGGTCATTGGCGTGTGGCGCGCCCGCGAGACGCGGAAGCCGGTGGCGCACTACGCGCCGCCGCCTTCGCCTGCTGCTTGAACGCCCGCACGTTGGCCAGGCTCTCGGAATCGACGATGTCGGCGATCGATCGGAACGTCCCGGGATCGCCGAAGGGCGACGACGCCGTCTGCCAACCCTCGGGCCGCACCCCGAGCTGCTTGCCCAGCAGGGCGACGAAGATTCGAGCCTTTTGGTCCCCGAACCCCGGGAGGGCTCTCACGTTTGCCATGAGCTCCGTGCCGCTGCGGGCGTCTCCCCAGACCCTCGATGCGTCGCCACCGTAATCCTCCACCACCGCCAGAGCCAACGCTTGGACCCGACCGGCCATCGCACCCGGAAAGCGGTGCAGGGCCGGTCGGGCCGAAAAGACGGCCACGAGCTCGTCGGGTTCCATGGCCGCAAGGGACGCCGCGTCGAAAGGACCCCCGAGTCGTCGGGCGAGCTCGGCCGGCGCGGCAAAGGCACGCTCGAGGGGGATCTGCTGATCGAGCACCATGCCCACCAACAGGGCAAGTGGATCCTTTGACAAGAGGGCGTCGGCCGACCGATCGCCGCTCAGGTGGAGTTTGCGGGCGGGCATGGGCAAATCTTGGCACGGACGAGCCGCGGGCGACGCCGCTCTGTGGTGCAGAATCACCAGGTGCACGTTCCGGCGAAGGTCGACTATGGGCTGCGGGCGCTGTTGACCCTGGCGGCCACCGGGTCCCCGCAGACCACCGAGATGCTGGCGGCCGATCAGGGCCTGCCGCCCCGCTTCTTGGGGGCGATCCTCGCCGATCTGCGTCGAGCTGGGCTCGTTGCCAGCCAGCGGGGCGCTGACGGGGGCTACCGCCTGGCCCGTGGGGCTGGTGAGGTCACCCTGGCCTCAGTGATACGTGCGCTCGACGGACCACTCGCCGAGGTCCGCGGGTTCCGGCCCGAGGCGACCGAGTACACCGGCGCGGCGGAACACCTCCAGCTGGTCTGGGTCGCCGTCCGCGCCAGCCTGCGGTCGGTCCTCGAGAACCTGACCCTGGCCGACGTGGTGAGCGGCCAATTTCCCAAGTCCATCGCCCGCCTCACCAAGGACCCCGAGGCCTGGGAGCCCCATTGACCTCGCCTTCGGGGCTGAGCAGGACCAACTGACGTTGCCCCGCCTCAGGAGGCCAACGGGCGTCCTCCTGGGGCGGACTAGCCGGCCGTTGCGGTCGCGCGCTCAGGGGTTGAAGGGTTCGGGTGCGCCGGGGTCGATCCCGAAGCGTCGAATGGCCTTGGCGACCTCCGCCGGTTCACCCTGACCGGCATCGGCCAGCCCCGCGAGAACCGCCACCACCACGTGGCCCGCGTCCACCTCGAAATGACGTCGGAGCGCATTGCGCGCGTCGGAGCGCCCGAACCCGTCGGTGCCGAGCGAGGTGAAGGGCCGACTCACCCACCGGGCGACCTGGTCGGGCACGGCCCGCATGTAGTCAGTCACGGCGACGATCGGTCCGCTACCCGACGACAGCGAGCTGCTGACCAACGGGATGCGGGCCGGCTCGGTGGGCCGAAGCCGGTTGGCGCGCTCCGCGCTGAGCGCATCGGTGCGCAATGCCCCCCACGACGTCACCGCCCAGAGGTCGACCCCCACGCCCCACTCCTCAGCCAGCAGGTCGCGTGCCTCGGTCGCTGCCTGCCACATCGGGCCCGAGAAGCAGACCGTGGCCCGACGCATCCCGTCACCCTCGGGCGCTTCGGCGAAGCGGTACAGACCCTCGACGATGCCCTTGCGGATCGCGTCGCCCTGGGGGCCCTCGGGCAGGGCCGGCATGGGGTAGTTCTCGTTGTAGAGCGTGAGGTACAAGAACCTGTCCTCAGGCTCGGGGCCGAGCATCTTGGCGATCGCGTCCTGGACGATGACCGCCACCTCGTAGGCGAAGGAGGCGTCATAGACCCTGGCCGCCGGGTTGGTGGAGGCGAGCAGCGGCGAATGGCCGTCATCGTGCTGGAGCCCCTCGCCCTGCAGGGTGGTCCTTCCGGCGGTGCAGCCGGCCAGGATCCCGCGACCGCGCATGTCGCCCAGCGCCCACATGAGGTCACCGACCCGTTGAAAGCCGAACATCGAGTAGAAGAGGAACACCGGGAGCATGGGCTGACCCCAGGTGGCGTACGAGGTGGCCAGGGCGGTGAAGGAGGCCAGGGCGCCCGACTCGGTGATGCCCTCCTCCAGCAACTGCCCCGAACTGCTCTCGGCGTAGTGGAGCGGGAGGTCGGCGTCCACTGAGACGTAGCGCTGTCCGTCGGGCGCGAAGATCTTCGCCTCGGCGATGATGGACTCGAGCCCGAAGGTTCGCGCCTCGTCCGAGACGATGGGCGCCACCAGCGGTCCGATGGTCGGATCGCGCACGAGGTTGCGCAACAGGCGAGCGAAGGCCATCGTCGTCGACGCCGACTGGTTGCCCGAGCCGCTCAACAGGTCGGCGAAGATCTTCGGATCGGGGAGGGCCGGCCGGGCCGGCCGGACCACGCGTGAGGGCACCGGGCCGGCCAGCAGCTTGCGCCGGCTCATCAGGTACTCGTAGGCCTGGGAGTCCTCGGGCGGCCGGTAGTAGGGGGGAAGGTCGGCCTCGAGGGCGGAGTCGGGGATTTCGTCGGTCAGATACAGCCGGTCGCGCAGAGCGCGCAGCTGGTCCTTGGTCATCTTCTTGATCTGGTGGGTGGCGTTGCGGGCCTCGATCTGGGGGCCGAGGGTCCAGCCCTTGATCGTCTTGGCCAAGATGGCGGTTGGCGCCTCGCTCTGCTCGGTCGCCAGCTTGTAGGCGGCATAGAGCTTGCGGTAGTCATGGCCGCCTCGGGGGAGAGTTCGCAGCTCGTCGTCGCTCAGGTGCTCGACCATCTTGCGTAGTCGAGGGTCGGGTCCGAAAAAGTGCTCGCGGATGTACGCGCCGCTCTCGGTGGCGTACTTCTGGAACTCGCCATCGACAGTGGTGTTCATCTTGTCCAACAGCACCCCGTCGACGTCCCGGGCGAGCAATTCGTCCCAGCGCGATCCCCAGATCACCTTGATCACGTTCCAGCCGGCGCCGCGAAAGACCGCCTCGAGCTCCTGGATGATCTTGCCGTTGCCGCGTACGGGACCGTCGAGGCGTTGGAGGTTGCAGTTGACTACGAAGATCAGGTTGCTCAGGTGCTCACGCCCCGCCACCCCGAGCGCGCCGATCGACTCCGGCTCGTCCATCTCGCCATCGCCGACGAAGCACCACACGCGCCCCGTGCTGGTGTCCACCAGCCGACGGTGGTGGAGATAGCGGTTGATGTGCGCCTGGTAGATGGCGTTGATCGGGCCGAGTCCCATCGAGACGGTGGGGTACTCCCAAAAAGTGGGGAGCGAGCGCGGGTGGGGGTAGCTGGGCAGCCCGTTGCCGCCCACCTCGTGGCGGAAGTTGTCCAGCTGCTCCTCGGAGATCCGGCCTTCGAGATGCGCCCGGGCGTAGATCCCGGGCGACGCGTGACCCTGGATGAACACCTGGTCGCCCCAGCCGCCGTCCGACTTGCCCCGGAAGAAGTGGTTGAAGCCGACCTCGTAGAGCGCGGCCGAGCTGGCGTAGGTGGACAGATGGCCCCCGATCCCGTCGGTTCGGGCATTGGCCCTGGTGACCATGACCGCTGCGTTCCAGCGGATGTAGGCACGGATGCGGCGTTCGAGGTCCTCGTCGCCGGGGAACCACGGCTCCTCGCCGGCGGGGATCGTGTTGACGTAGGGCGTCGAGACGGTTGCGGGGAAGTCGACCTGCAACGCCCGCGCCCGTTCGAGCAGCTTCATCAGCAGGAATCGAGCCCGGGTCCGGCCGTGGACGCCCACCACCGCGTCGAACGAGTCGATCCACTCGGAGGTCTCGCCCGGATCGATGTCCGGCATCTGGTGGGACATCCCGTCGAACAGCACCCACCCATACTCCCACCCGCCAAGCAGAGACGAAAGCTCACCTCGTCGGGGTCACCGGCGTGTTACACATGGCGCCGTGCCCGATCCCGAGAACGGCTCCGACTCCGGCGCCCTCGTCGTCTATACCGACGGCTCGTGCCTGGGGAACCCCGGGCGTGGCGGATGGGCATGGGCTGTCCCGAACGGTCCGTACGCCAGTGGGGCCGAGCCCGCGACGACCAACCAGCGAATGGAGATCACCGCAGCGCTCGAGGCGTTGCGGTCGTTGCGACGTCCGTCCCTCGCCTCCATCGAGGTTGTGAGCGACTCGAGCTACGTCGTCAACTGCTTCCGTGACGGCTGGTGGAAGGGGTGGAAGCGGCGGAGTTGGCGCAACGCCCAGGGCAAGCCGGTGGCCAACCGCGATCTGTGGGAGCCGCTGTTGGAGTTGGCGCTGGATCCAGCCCCGGCCGTGACCTTCCGCTGGGTAAAGGGGCACTCGGGGGACACCTGGAACGAGGTGGTCGACGAATTGGCCACCGCGGCGGCCGCGACCGGGGCCGGCACGTCGAGCCCCGGCGGATCGGCGACGCGGCAGAACTGAGAATTCTCACCGGACCCGAGGTGTTGGAGCCGGGACCCGGAAAGGGCATCGTGAAGTACGTAGAGACCGCGCAGGTCCGGCTGTCCTCGGTGGGCCTGGGTACCTGGCAATTTGGATCGCGGGAGTGGGCCTACGGGCAGGCCTACGCGTCGGAGATCGCACCGGCCATCGTGGAGCGCTCCCTGCAGCTCGGAGTCACGCTCCTCGACACCGCGGAGATCTACGGGTTCGGGCGGTCGGAGCGAACGGTCGGGCACGCCATCGCCGGACATCGTGAGGAGGCCTTCGTGGCCTCGAAGTTGTTTCCGGTGGCGCCCGTCGGCCCCATCGTCGAGCGCCGACTACGCGGCAGCCTTCGACGCCTCGGCATCGATGTAGTCGACCTGTACCAGCTCCACTGGCCCAATCCTGTGGTGCCGATCCGCACGACGATGGCGGCGATGGCCTCGCTCCAACGAGAAGGCCTCGTGCGCCACGTCGGCGTGAGCAACTACTCGCTCGTCCGTTGGCAAGCGGCGGAGCGCGCACTGCTCGGTCCGGTCGTCACCAACCAGGTTCGCTACTCACTCGTGGACCGCAGGGTCGAGGGCGATCTGCTCCCCTGGGCTCAGGCACACGACCGCATCGTCATCGCCTACAGCCCGCTCGGTCAGGGCGTGTTGTCTGGGCGCTACGACGAGGAGCACCTGCCACGTGGCTCACGGGCGTTGACGCCCGCGTTCTTGCCCGAGAACCTGCGCCGCATCGCCCCACTCCTCGGCGCGATCCGCGAGGTCGCCGACGCGCACCGGGTCTCGATGGCCCAGATCGCTCTTGCCTGGTTGCTCCACCGTCCCAACGTGGTCGTGATCCCGGGTGCCTCGTCGGTCGAGCAGGCCGAGTCGAACGCAGCCGCGGCGGATATCGAGCTCAGCGCCGAGGAAGACCGTGCCCTCACCGAAGCATCGGACGCCTATCGCCCCCTACAGGGCGCCGGCGCACTGGGTGCCCTCGTCGCGACCCGCGCCGAGCGCATCGGCGGGCGCGTACGTCGCACCGTCGAGGGGCTCCGCTCATGACGTTTGCCGAGCGATAGGGCACACCCAACCACGACGTCGCGCGCCTGACCCGACCGCCTCTGTGCGCGCGTCGCGTCTCGCCGTCGTGAGTCGAGCACGTCGGCCGGCTGCACCGGCCCGGTAGGCTCTTGCCGGCGCGCGCAGCTGGGGCTTGCCGGCCCGTTCGGGGGACGGCGACGCGACGACGTGGTCCGACGCGACGAGGAGGATGAGTGACGACGACCGTGGAGACCCAGTACGACGTGGTCGTCATTGGCGGTGGGCCGGGTGGATACGCGGCGGCGCTGCATGGCGCGGCTCGCCGGCCTGTCGATCGCCATTGTCGAGCGCGACAAGGTGGGCGGCACTTGCCTGCACCGAGGGTGCGTCCCGGCCAAGGAGTTCCTCGAGACCGCCTCGGTCCATCGCGCGGTGGTCGGCGCCGGAGAGTTCGGCATCGCCGTTGGCGGCGAGCCCGTCGTCGACTTCGCCGTGAGCCAGGCTCGTAAGGCCACCGTCGTGGACCAGTTGTACCGGGGCCTCTCGGGACTGCTGAAGGGCCGCAAGGTCACCGTGCTCTCGGGCACTGGGATGCTCCTTGCGGGGCACCGCGTCCGGGTGGTCGACGGCGAGGACGCCGGAACTGAGATCGTCGGACGCCACGTCGTGCTGGCGGCTGGATCGGTGCCTCGGACGCTTCCCGGCCTCGACGTCGACGGGGAGCTCGTGCTTACGTCGGACGAGTTCTTGGACCTCGACCGGCTCCCGAGCAGCGTCGCGGTGGTGGGCGGCGGCGCGATCGGCTGTGAGTTCGCCTCGTTGCTGAGCGACCTCGGTTCTAAGGTCACGGTGCTCGAGTTCCTCCCGACCATCCTGGCGGCCTGCGACAGCGACGTCGCCAGCGTCGTGGCTCGCTCCTTCCGCAAGCGGGGCATCGACATCGTGACCGGGGTAGAGGTCCATGGCCACTCCCCCAAACCAGACCGATCAGGAACGGTAGTGCGCTACGGCGGTGGCGAGGAGCTCGATGTCCAGGCCGTCGTCGTGTCCGTGGGTCGCCGCCCACGCACCGAAGGCCTGCTCGCCGAAGGCACCGGCGTCGTGCTCGACGAGCGGGGGTTCGTCGTTGCCAACCGCTACCAACAAACCCATGCCGAGGGGGTATGGGCGGTCGGCGATCTCGTGGCCGGCACCCCGCAGCTGGCTCACGTGGGATTCGCCGAAGCGATCGTCGTGATCCGGGGAATTTTGGGCGAACCGACGACGCCGGTCGACTACGACCGGGTGCCGTGGGCCATCTACTGCCACCCCGAGGTGGCGTTCGCCGGGCTGACCGAGGCGCAGGCGCTGGAGCGGGGGATCAGCGTCGTCACGAAGAAGGACCCCTTTGGCGGGAACAGCCGGGCGCGGATCATCGGGGAGACCGAAGGTCTCGTCAAGGTGGTCGCCGAACGCCGCCTCGACGGCTCGACAGGACGCATCCTCGGGGTCCACATGGTCGGGCCGTGGGTCACCGAGCAGCTCGGCTCGGGGTACCTTGCGGTCAACTGGGAGGCCACACCGCAAGAGGTGGGCTTCTTCATCCAACCGCACCCCTCGCTTTCCGAGACCTTCGGCGAGACGGTGCTGGCACTCACAGGAAGGGGTCTGCACGTTGCCTGACGTCACGATGCCGCAACTCGGCGAGACCGTCACCGAGGGGACGATCACGCGATGGATCAAGTCCGTCGGCGACGTCGTCGTCCGGGACGAGCCGCTGTTCGAGGTCTCGACCGACAAGGTCGACTCCGAGGTACCGTCCCCCTTCGGCGGCGTGGTGAGCGAGATCTTGGTCCCCGAGGGCGACACCGTGGAGGTAGGGGCTCGCCTCGCCGTGATCGGTGAGGCCCAAGGCAATGGGTCGGCGCCCGCCGCACCGGCGGCCCACGCTGCCTCTCCGCCGCCTCCGCAGGTTGCACCACCACCACCGGTCACTGTT
The DNA here is from genome assembly GCA_963794215.1 of uncultured Acidimicrobiaceae bacterium. GTDB lineage: Bacteria > Actinomycetota > Acidimicrobiia > Acidimicrobiales > RAAP-2 > DATKRB01. Next base: position 393,707 of record CAWCCQ010000004.1, read on the forward strand.
CCCGCGCCGCCCCCGCCGCCACCGACGATGACCCAGGCCGCGCCGCCCCCGCCGCCGCCGGTTCCCCCCGCACCCCCCCCGCCGCCCCCGCCGCCCTCGGGCTTCACGCCAGCGACTCCCTCGGCCCCTCCGTCCCCCGGCGCCGAGGTCCGAGACGATCCGCGCATACTTTCGCCGGTCGTACGCCGACTCATCACGGACAACGGCATCGATCCTTCCGAGGTGACGGGCACCGGCCTCGGGGGCCGCGTCACTCGTGAGGACGTGCTCGCCGTCCTGGACCAACGGCGAGCCGAGGGACCGGCGGTTGCGCCGCCGGCCACCCCCTACGCGCCGACCACGCCGCAGCCGCCCACAACCACGACGGACCTCGGCGTCACGGCGGTGGCCGCCGCCGTAGCGCCCGAACCCTCGGTTGCGCCGGCGCCTCGCGCGTCCTCGGTGCCGACCCTGCGCCAGCCCGGCGAACGCGTCATTCCGTTCTCGAACGTCCGTCGCCGGACGGCCGAGCACATGGTCCGCTCCAAGGCCCGTTCACCGCATGCCTTCATCGCATACGAGACGGACTTCGAGAACGTCGAGCGGGTACGGCGGTCGTGGGGCGCTCGCTTCAAGGCGGAGGAGGGCTTCTCGCTCACCTACCTCCCCTTCGTGGCTCGGGCCACGGTGGAGGCGCTACGCGACTTCCCGAACCTCAACGCCTCGGTCGTGGAGGATGCCCTGGTGGTGTACCAGCAGATCAACCTGGGCATCGCGGTCGACCTGGATCACGAAGGACTCATCGTGCCTGTGCTGCACCGTGCCGAGGAGGTCACGTTGCGCGGGATCGCGCGCCGAATCCGCGACGTCGCGGACCGAGCGCGGACCCGGCAACTCGGAGCCGACGACATCGCTGGTGGGACCTTCTCGATCACCAATGACGGGCCCTTCGGCACGTACTTCACGGTGCCGATCATCAACCAGCCGCAGGTGGCCATCTTGGCGACCGACGGGATCAAGCGGCGCCCAGTGGTCGTTACGCTTCCCGACGGCAGTGAGTCCATCGCCATCCATTCCACCGGGATGCTCGGGATGAGCTGGGACCACCGGGCGGTGGATGGTGCGTACGTGTCGTCGTTCCTCGCGAAGGTGGCCGAGCTGCTCGACACCCGCGACTGGGCAGCCGAGCTCTAGGGGGACTTCGGTGCTACGGATCCGTCGGCTCGGCGTGGTGCCCTACTCGGAGGCCAGCGCCCTTCAACATGCCGTCGCCACTCGATCCGACGACGACTACCTGCTGTTGCTCGAGCACCCTCACGTTTACACCCTGGGCGTGCGGGCCGATCCGCAGCATGTGCTCGTCGATCCAGCCAGCGTGGGTGCGACGTTGGAGCGTGCCGACCGTGGTGGGGACGTGACCTACCACGGTCCCGGACAGCTGGTCGTCTATCCCATCGTGGACCTGGGCCTTGGTCCCGAGGCAGGACCCGCACACGTGGGGCGTGTGGAGGACGTGGTCATCGGGGGCCTGCACGACCTGGGCCTCGATGAGGTGGCCGGCGGGGTGGGCCGCTTGGGTGGATATCCCGGGGTGTGGGTTGGTGTCGACGGCCCTTCGCCGCGGCAAGGTCGCCGCAGTGGGAGTGCGCACCGTTCGGGTTGGCCCCGGTCGACGCCGAAGCCTGCACGGCGTGGCGATCAATGTCGACTGCGATCTGTCGATGTTCACCCACATCGTCCCTTGTGGCATCAGCGACCGGCCGGTCACCTCGTTGTCGGCCGAGGGTATGGGCACGACCATGGAGGTCGTGATCGAAGCGATCGTCGCCCGGGCCCGCGCGATGTGGTCGGTCTCGCAGGCCGCCGATCGTCAGAGCGCGAGCACCCCCATCGGGCGGGGAGCTTCGGCACCGCCTGCGCCGGCCGCTGCGCCAACTGGGGCAGGGGCAGTTCCCCCTTGGGCGGCCTCCGCCGCGCCGGTGGCCCTGGGACCCACCCGGAGCGAGCGAGCCCCCTTCCGGCGGCTCCGTCAGGCGGGCGTCGATCCCGACGACGGTCTGGCCCTCAACGACCGCAAGCCCTCATGGCTCCGAGTGCCGGCGCGGATGGGCGACCGCTACCTGTCGCTCGGCCGCACGGTGCGGGACCTCGGGCTCGTCACCGTGTGCGAAGAAGCTGGCTGCCCGAACATCTACGAGTGCTGGTCGGAGGGGACGGCGACCTTCATGGTCAACGGGTCACGTTGCACCCGGGCATGTGGTTTCTGCCTGGTTGACACGCGCCACCCCTTGCCGCTCGACCCATCCGAGCCCGAGCGGGTGGCCGAGGCGGTCGATCGGATGGGGCTGGCCCACGCGGTGGTGACCTGCGTGGCTCGAGACGACTTGCCCGACGGCGGTGCGTCGGGCATCGCGGCCACCGTCGAGGCAATTCGCGCCCGACGTCCGGGCACCACCGTCGAGGTGCTGATCTCCGACTGCAAGGGAGACCCCAACGCGCTCGATGTCATCTTCGACGTCCGGCCCGACGTGCTCAACCACAACCTCGAGACCGTGCTCCGGCTGCAACGAGCAGTCCGGCCCTCGGCGACCTACGCGCGTAGTCTCGGCGTGCTGGCCCGGGCCGCCGATCGCGGTCTGGTCGTCAAGTCCGGGTTGATGGTGGGCCTCGGCGAGACCGAGGAGGAGGTGTTCGGGGCATTGGCGGACCTGCGGTCGGTGGGAGTCTCCATCGCTACGGTCGGGCAGTACCTGCGTCCGAGCCGCGAGCACCTGCCGGTCGCTCGATGGTGGACGCCCGAGGAGTTCGAACGCGTCGGGCGCGAAGGCCGTCGCCTCGGTCTCCGCCACATCGAGTCGTCTCCGCTGACCCGGTCGAGCTACCACGCCCGAGGCTCGGCTCTCGCCGCCGGGGCCGTGTCGTTGCCCGTCTGACCGGGCGCCCGGGTGGCGACCTCAGCGGCTATGAGCGCTGCGCTACGTGCTGGGTCCAGGCCGACCCGTCCCAGTAGCGCAGGGTGTTGGGAACGCCGCTGGGCTCGGGGAGCCACCCCGCAGGGGTTCCCGGGGGAGGGGTGGTCGGGGCCGGGGCGGGCGCCGGTTGGGCCGACGGCGGAGCCGGAGCAGCAGCCGGGGCGGCTCCGAACGGCGTCGGTGCAGGGGAGGTCCCGAACGGAGCAGCAGCCGGGGCGGCCACGGCAGGAGCGGGAACCGGTCCCGGCGCAGGTGCGAACCCGGCAAAGGGGTCGCTCGCTGGGGAGGGGACTCCGGGCCCTTGGGCTCCGGCAAGCGCGCCCTGCCCGTTGGGCAAGGAGGTGACGTCGCCGTAGTAGGACTGCGTCGCCGGGGCCGCGGCAGCCGCCGTCTTCGGGGGCGCGCTCTTGCGCCGATACAGCACCAGGGTCACGAGGAGCAGTACCACCACCACGGCGACGATGGCGATCTCGATGACCTTCGTCGTCGTGGAGAGCGCGGCAAATTGAGCCCCCGAAGGGTTCAGCACAGTTCCCATGCTGGACAAAAGTACTGCCCAGCGGCCTCCATGGTCAACGACCCTCGGTGGCGACCGGTGGGACGACGGACCGGCGAGCGGCCTGTCCGCTGCTCATGCCACGAAGTATTTGGCCTGGGGATGGGTGCAGATGATGGCGGTCGTGGTCTGCTCGGGATGGAGCTGGAAACCCTCGCTGACGCTGACGCCGACGCGGTCTGCACCCAGAAGCTCGACCACCTTGGCGTTGTCGCTGAGGTCGGGGCAGGCAGGGTAGCCCCACGAGTAACGACCGCCCCGGTACTGCTGACGGAAGAGACCAGTGAGGTTGGGCCCGTCCTCGTGGGCGACCCCGAGCTCCTCGCGGATCCGCCGATGCCAGTACTCGGCAAGGGCTTCGGCCATCTCGACGCCCAGGCCGTGGAGGTGCAGGTACTGCTGGTACTTGTCCCCCGCGAACAGCCGAGCGGTCTCTTCGGAGACCCGGCTTCCCATCGTCACGAGCTGGAAACTGGCCCAGTCGGGCTCCCCCGAGGACTCCGGGCGGAAGAAGTCTGCGATGCACAGCCACGGATCTTGGCGCTGGCGGGGGAAGCGGAAGCGCAACCACTCGGCGGTCCGACCCTCGTCCTTGTAGACCACCAGGTCGTCGCCGTCGCTGTTCGCCGCGAAGTGCCCATAGGCAACCTGGGGCACGAGGAGGTCGGCCCGCTTGGCCTTCTCCAGCTCGTCGCGCAGCACGGCACTGACCCGGTTCTTGAAGGCCGGGTCGTCCTCGCCGAGACCCTTGTCCGGGCGGTAGCCCCACTGGTTGCGGAACAATGCGGTCAGGTTGAGGTAGGACGCGATCTCGTCGATGGCGATGCCTTTGGCGACTCGGCTGCCGACGAACGGCGGCTCGAAGACCTGGTTGGTCGTCTCCACGCCGGGGGCCCGGGCCGGAAGGTCGGCGGGGAGGTCGGCTGGTGGGGGATCGAGGCGACGACGCGCTCGCACGTCGCGCTCGGAGATCGTCCGTCCGAACGACGGGTCGTCCTCGCTGGTTTCCCGCAGCTCGACGAGCCGGTCCATTGTCCGAAGTCCCTCGAAGGCGTCCTTGCCGTAGAACACGCGCCCTTGATAGATCTGGCGCAGGTCGCGTTCCACGTAGGTGCGGGTGAGGGCTGCCCCGCCGAGGAGGACGGGCAGATGCGCCAGGCCGCGGTCGTTGAGCTCTTCGAGGTTCTCGCGCATGATCAACGTCGACTTCACGAGCAGGCCGCTCATGCCCAGTGCGTCGGCGCCATGCTCGTTGACGGCAGCGATCATCTCGCTCACGCCTACCTTGATCCCGAGGTTGACGACCTGGTAGCCGTTGTTGGTGAAGATGATGTCCACCAGGTTCTTCCCGATGTCGTGGACATCACCCTTCACCGTGGCCAGCACCACCGTTCCCTTGCCGCCCTGCTCGGACTTCTCCATGTGCGGCTCGAGATAGGACACAGCCGCCTTCATCGTCTCGGCCGATTGGAGGACGAAGGGCAGTTGCATCTCTCCGGACGCGAAGAGCTCACCGACGACCTTCATGCCGCTGAGGAGGACGTCATTCACGATGGCCAGCGCGCCCAGGCCGTTCGCCAGTGCGTCGTCGAGGTCCGTCTCGAGCCCGTTGCGGTCGCCGTCGATGATGCGCTGCTCGAGGCGGCGTTCGACGGGCCAGTCGTGGTGGTCCTCCCGCTCGGCGGCATGGACCGAGGCCCCTTCGAAGAGCGCCAAGAGCTCCTGGAGAGGGTCGTACCCCTCGCGCCGACGGTCATGGACCAGGTCCAGGCAGACCTCCCTGGTCCGTTCGTCGATGCGGGACAGTGGCAGGATCTTCGACGCGTGCACGATCGCCGCGTCGAGCCCGGCCTCCACGCACTCGTGGAGGAACACGGAGTTGAGCACTTGGCGCGCCGCGGCATTGAGGCCGAACGAGACGTTCGAGAGCCCGAGGATGGTCGAGACCCCCGGCAGCTCGGTCTTGATGCGCGCGATGGCCTCGATCGTCTCGATCCCGTCGCGCCGGCTCTCCTCCATGCCGGTCGACAGTGGAAGCGCCAGGGGATCGAAGAGCAGGTCCGATGGCTCGAGTCCGTAGCGTCGTACCGCGATGTCGCGGATGTTGCGCGCCGCGCGCACCTTCCACTCGGCCGACCTGGCTTGACCCTCCTCGTCGATGCACGTGCACACCACCGCCGCGCCGAACTCGCGGGCGAGGCCGAGAAACGTGTCCAGGCGGGTGCCGTCGCCGTCACCGTCCTCGAGATTGACCGAGTTCAAGATGGCTCGCCCCCCGAGCCACTCGAGCGCGGCCCGCGCCACCGGGCCCTCGGTTGTGTCGATCATGAGAGGCGCGCTCGCCTGGGTGGCAAACCGGCTGACGGCCTCGTGCATGTCGGCGACGCCGTCGGCGCCCGTGTAGTCCACACACACGTCGATGACGTGTGACCCCTCCTTGATCTGCTCGCGGGCCATCGCGACACAGGTGTCCCAGTCGCCGTCGAGCATCGCCTCGCGGAACCGCTTCGAACCGTTGGCGTTGGTGCGCTCGCCGACCACCAGGAACGACGTATCCTGCGCGAAGGGCACGGCCGAGTAGATCGAGCTCGCCGACGGCTCGTGGACCGGCGCGCGCGGTGCGGGCGCAACCGAGGAGCACCGGGCGACAACCGCTGCCAGATGGGCCGGCGTGGTGCCGCAACACCCGCCGATCGCGCTCACGCCGAGCTCGGTCACGAACCGTTCAAGGTGGTCGGCGAGCTGTTCGGGGGTCAGGTCGTAGTGCATCTTGCCGTCGACCACCGAAGGGAGACCGGCGTTGGGTAGGCACGAGATGGGCACTCGGCTGTGCGACGAGAGGTGGCGCAGCGCTTCACCCATCTCCGAAGGTCCGGTGGCGCAGTTGAGGCCGATGACGTCGACCTGCATGGCGTCGAGCGCGGTGAGCGCAGCACCGATCTCGGTGCCCGGCAGCATGCGTCCGGTCAGCTCGATGGTCACCTGCACCTGGAGCGGTACCTGTCGATCCAGTTGGGACATGGCTCGGCGGCAGGCGTTGATGGCCGCCTTGGCGCTCAGGAGGTCGAACATGGTCTCGATGACCAACAGGTCCACGCCGCCCTCGAGGAGCCCCAGGGCCTGCTCCTCGTAGGAGCGGGTGAAATCCGCATAGGAGATCTGGCCGAGCGTCGGGAATTTGGTGCCTGGTCCCATGCTCCCCGCGACCCAGCGCGGGCGTTGATCAGTTGAGTATTCGTCGGCCACCCTGCGAGCTAGGCGCGCCGCGGTCCGACTGAGCTCTCTCGCTCGGTCCGCCAACCCGTACTCGGCGAGCACCACCGAGGACGAGCCGAAGCTGTTGGTCTCCACCACGTCGACACCCACGTCGAGGAAGCTCCGGTGGAGCTGTTCGATGGCGTCGGGTCGGGTGTCGACGAGCAACTCGTTACATCCCTCGAGCGTGGGCCCGCCGAAATCGTCGGGTCCGAGATCGAGCATCTGCAGGTTCGTCCCGGTGGCCCCGTCGAAGATGACGACGCGCTCGCGCAAGGCTCGGAGGTAGGGAGAGGCGTCAGGGTCGAGCCTCCCGAACAGGGTCGTGGGCCTGGTCATTGCAGAACAAGGGTACCGGCGCTGCCCGGTAGCATCCGCAGCGGTGCGGATTTACACCCGAAAGGGCGACGACGGGACCACCGGCCTGCTGTTCGGCGGCCGGGTCCCCAAGGGCTCCGCCCGCATCGAGCTCGCGGGCGCGGTCGACGAGGCGCAGGCCGCGATGGGGCTCGCCCGGGCAGAGGCCGATCCGGGCTCCGAGCTGGACGAACGGCTGGTCGGGCTCGAGCGCGACCTCTACGTCTTGATGGCCGAGGTGGCCACCGCGCCGGCAAATCGTCGGAAGCTGACGCCGGGCGTCACCCAGGTTACGCCGGAGATGGTCGCCGCCCTCGAGGCCTCCATCGACGAGCTGACCGAACGGACCACGATGCCCGAGGAGTTCGTGGTGCCTGGCGCGAACCGCCGCTCGGCCACCCTGGACGTGGCTCGCACGATCGTCCGCCGTGCCGAGCGCGGCGTGGGCAAGCTCGCCGAGGGCTCCTTGGTGGGCGAGTACCTGAACCGGTGCTCGGACCTGCTGTGGACCATGGCCCGCTGGCAGGAGGGCGACGTCCACCTGCCAGCCCGTCAAGGTTCCCGAACCGGCCAACGCCCTGAGAGAGGTGGCCGCAGGTAATGCTCACGGTCGAGGTCGTGTCGTTGTCCGGATCGCTGCCTGCGCTGGCTGCCATCGGCGTTCCGGTCTTCTCGGGCAGCGAGGGCCCGGTGCTCGCGCCGGGCCTGCCGGTCACGGTTGGGGGAGCGAAGCTCCCGGATGCCTTGGACGCTGCCCTGTGCGAGCGCCGCGGGTTCCGGGCGAAGGTGGGCCAGACGCTCGTCGTCGGGGGCGATCTGTCCGGCCCGTTGCTCGTGCTGGTGGGCCTGGGGCCTTCGGGGGCGTTGGAGCCCGACCAGTGGCGCCGGGCCGCTGCGACGTTCGTGCGCGCCGCGGGAGAGGGGGGCGTGGCGGCGTTGTGCGTGCCGGTCGTCGAGTCCGCCGCTGACCTTCCGGCGACGCTGGGCGAGGCGATCGCCGAGGGTGCGGTGCTCGCCTCCTACCGGTTCGACGAGTTCCGCTCTCGGCCGGGACCGGCGGCCATCGAGAAGCTGATCGTGGTGGCAGAGGCGCCCGACGAGCTGTTCGAGGCGCTGGGCGAGGGAGTCGAGAGGGGCACGCGCGCCGCCGCGGCGGTCGCCGCGGCCCGCGATCTGATCAACACCCCCCCGAGCGAGCTCCCGCCGCGACGCTTCGCCGAGCGGATCGTCGAGCTCCTGAGGGCCACCGAGGGCGTGCAGGTGTCGGTGTGGGACGAGAGCCGGATCGCCGAGGAGCGTCTAGGAGGTCTGCTCGGGGTCAGCCGGGGCTCTGCCGAGCCGCCGCGGCTGGTGCGCGCCGACTACGTCCCGGCGGATCCGATGGAGGTGGGCGGCCACATGCCCCACGTCGTTCTGGTTGGCAAGGGCATTACGTTCGACTCGGGCGGGCTCTCGCTCAAGACGGCCGAAGGCATGACGACGATGAAGACTGACATGAGTGGCGCGGCCATCGTCCTGTTGACCTTGGCCGCCTGTGCCGAGCTCGGGGTGAGGGTGAGGGTCTCGGCGATCGCGCCGCTCAGCGAGAACATGCCGGGCAGTCAGGCGATCAAACCGGGGGACGTGCTTGCCATTCGCAATGGAGCGACCATCGAGGTGCTCAACACCGACGCCGAAGGGCGCCTGGTGCTGGCCGACGCGCTGGTGCTGGCCACCGAGCTCGAGCCCGACGCGATCATCGACGTCGCCACGTTGACCGGCGCCGCCGCGGTCGCTCTCGGGACCTCGATCGCCGCGCTCTTCGCCAATGACGACACGTTGGCCCGACAGCTGAAGTCCGAGGGCGACAAGGCTGGCGAGCGTCTCTGGCAGTTGCCGCTTCCTGAGGAGTACGCCGATCACATCGATTCGGACGTGGCCGACATGAAGAACATCGGCAAGGCCGGACAGGCGGGAGCGATCGCCGCGGCACTCTTGTTGTCGCGGTTCGTCGGCGACACCTCCTGGGCTCATCTGGACATCGCCGGCACGGGCCGCTCGACGGAGAACAGCGGCTATCTGTCCAAGGGCGGAACCGCGTTCGGCGTGCGGACGTTGCTCGGGTTCCTGCGCGCTTATGGGGCGGACTGACCGAACGCCAGGCGTGCCACGGTGGCGTGACGGTCCTGCGCCCACGCGCTGGCCTCGGCGGCGGTTCTGGTGTCGACGCCCCAGCGCACCAGGTGTCGTTCGACCCGACCGGGATCCTCACCGAGGCCCACCAGCTCGAGCGCCAAGAGGCGGGCCCGGCGCGTCCTGGCGTCAGCCGTCTGGGCGAGGCGGCGACACTCCCAGATCCGGTGCTCATCTTGGAGCGATGCCGGAAGCTGGGCGAGATGCCGGCGGGGGAGCGGGGCGATCCGTCGACGGACCATCAGCGTGCCCGATCCGAGCGGTCGGGCCACGTCGAAGCGTGCACATCGCACGATGGCCCGGCGCAACGCCGAACGGTGCCCCGTCGAGGCTCCGAGCCCGAGCGCCCGTCCGGTCTCCCCGAGGTGGAGAAGGTACCCCTCCGGAGCGGCCTCGAGCCCGTCGGCGGTGCGGCGCAGCAGCACTGTTGCCGAAGGGCCCAGGACAGGAAGCCAGAATCGCTCGACATAGGTCGAGCGCGGATCGACGCCCACGGCGTCGACGATCTCATCTCGCCACGCCACGACGCGGAGACATTGGAGCTCGCCGTGGGGAAACTCCTCGGGTGGTCCGGTTGACCGATCCCCCGACCACGGGGTCGGCGCGGCTCCACGGAACGGCGAAGTGGCCATCCGTCAACGGTGCGTGAACCACCTTGCGGGCAACCTTGCTGGCGGCGCGGCCATGCCATACGGGTCCAAGCGGGTCGCAGTACAGCGGCGGCCGACGACACCTGATCGGCCATGCGGTCAGCGACCTGGACATCGTGCAACTGGTGGCTACCTTCCCTGCGAAAGAGACGTTCTTCCCGTCGATTGCGTAGTTGACCGGGATGGCGGCGGGGCCTAGGTCGTCGATGTACAGGAGCCGACCGACCCCCTGGTGGCCCACGAGCGAGTAGCAATCGCTCTCGGGAAGCTCGATGATCGTCCGTGGTGGCATGGACCCATCGTCGCGTGACGGTGTCGCAACCAACAGGGTCCAAGTACCCCTTCGCGCAGGTTACCGGTCCGTTTGCCCGCTGTGGGCCCCGCCTCCCCATGCGCCCCGAAAGAGCTGGGCACCTCGGGGCTGTCGGGGACGTGACAGCGAGCCTGAGGGAGGGTCGTCGGGGGCGGGGTGGCCGAGGAGGACCGCGCCGAACAGCCGCCACTCGTCTGGGACGCCCAGAGCCTCGAGGAGCACGCGTTCCCCGCGGAAATTTCCCAAAAAGCACGCGCCGATGCCGAGCTCGACCGCACCCAGGAGCACGGTCATGGTGGAGAAGGCGGCATCGCCGAACCAGTACGGAACGGGCCAGCCGTTCTCGCCCTGGCCGCCCCTCGACGCCGCACCGAGGCCTGACGCCGACTTGTCCGGCTCGCTGTAGCGCCGCAGGTAGGCAGACGGCGAGGCGAGCGCCAGGGAGACGACCGGGGCGGCCGATAGGCCCTTCCACCGTCGCGCCCTGGCCCGCCACTCGGCGGTGGTGACCGCGTTCCAGTAGATGTCTGTCTGTGCGGGCCCCTCGAGCAGTAGCCAGGCCACCCCCCGGCTGTTGCCGGCCGTTGGCGCACGCAGGGCGTCGTCGAACAGCCGCCCTAGTTGGCCGGGATCGAGTGGTGCCGCGCTGAAGCTGCGCACCATCCGCCGTCCTCGTACCGCCTCGTGAAGCTCCATGGCCACACCGTCCTGCCTGTCGGGCGTCGTGAGAACCGCCCGGGTCCTCGTCCTCGTCCTTGTGCTGGCGCCGACCGTAGGACAGCGCCAGCGGCGACTCCGACGCCCGATTCCCCCCGAGGGAATGTTGATCGCGCTGGTAGGGTTTTACCCAGCAGGTTTCAGATCGCCCGGAGGTCATTACCGTGCCCACGACACCGCGAGAGCTGCTCGCCTCTGCCAAGTCCGCCATCGTCGAGGTGAGTACTGACCAGGCACTGGCGAAGGTGCCCGACGCCACCTTCCTCGACGTCCGCGAGCCCGACGAGTACGAGCAGGGTGCCATCGTGGGGGCGGTGCACCTGCCGCGAGGCCATCTCGAGTTCCAGGTGGAGGGCAAGCTGCCCGACAAGACGCTGCCCATCGTCGTGTACTGCGCCGGCGGTACGCGCTCGGCGTTCGCCGCCAAGACCTTGGGCGATTTGGGCTACTCGGACGTCGTCTCGATGGCCGGTGGCTTCAACCGCTGGAAGGACGAGGGCAAGCCCTGGTCCGCGCCGAGGACCCTGAGCGCCGATCAGCGCAACCGTTACCAGCGGCACCTCTTGCTGCCCGAGGTTGGCGAGGTAGGGCAGCAGAAGCTGCTCGACGCCAAGGTGCTGTTGCTCGGTGCCGGGGGTCTCGGGTCACCGGCGGCCCTGTACCTGGCCGCGGCGGGAGTGGGGACCCTCGGGATCATCGACATGGACGTGGTGGACGAGTCGAACCTCCAACGCCAAATCCTCCACAACATGGAGCGCATTGGTGACCGCAAGGTCGATTCGGCGAAGAAGACCTTGACCGCGATGAATCCCGACGTCGACGTGGCGACCTATGACGTGCGGCTGGGTGCTGACAACGTGCTCGAGATCATCGACGGGTACGACGTCATCGTCGACGGCACCGACAACTTTCCGACTCGGTACCTGGTGAACGACGCGTCGCTGCTGAAGCGCATCCCGGTGGTGCACGGATCGATCTTCAGGTTCGAGGGCCAGGTGACCGTCTTCAACCCGTACGTGGGCCCCTGTTACCGGTGCATGATTCCCGAACCCCCTCCGGCTGAGCTGGCGCCGTCCTGCGCCGAGGCGGGGGTCCTCGGCGTGCTGCCCGGCATCGTCGGGTCGATCCAGGCGCTCGAGGCCATCAAGGTCCTGCTTGGGCTCGGGGAACCCCTGGTGGGCAGGTTGCTGGCCTACGACGCGTTGGAGGAGTCCTTCCGGACCTTCAACGTCCGGCGTGACCCAAACTGTCCCGCCTGCGGACCTGAGGCCGCAGAGATCGTGATCGCCGAGTACGACGAGCTGTGCATGCCGCACCGGCACTGATCAAGGGCACTGATTCGAGGGAGCGGGGCCGGTCTGTCCGTGTCCGGTCCTGCGGCCGGTGCTCCCGCTGGGCGCACGCACCCGCGGATCTCTAACCTAAGAGCGTGACACCCGACGCGAAGACCCCCAAAGAGCACCGGACGGACTCGGGTATTGAGATCCGGCCGGTCTATGGTCCGCACGACCTCGCGGGGTGGGAGCCCGCCGAGCGCCTGGGAGAGCCCGGCAAGTTCCCTTACACCCGGGGTATCCATGCCGAGATGTACCGGCAGCGCCTCTGGACCATGCGCCAGTACGCGGGCTTCGGCACGGCCGAGGCCACCAATGAGCGCTTCAAATTCCTGCTCGACGCCGGACAGACCGGCCTGTCTTGCGCGTTTGACCTTCCCACCCAGATGGGGTTCGACTCGGACCACCCGCGGGCCGAGGGTGAGGTCGGCAAGGTGGGCGTGGCCATCGACTCCCTGGCCGACATGCGGCTCTTGTTGGCTGGCCTCCCGCTCGACACGGTCACCACCTCGATGACCATCAACGCCACGGCGGCCATCTTGCTGCTCTTGTACGAATTGGTGGCCGAGGAGCAAGGCGTGCCGGGGCCCAAGATCCGGGGCACCATCCAGAACGACATCCTGAAGGAGTACGTCGCTCGGGGCACCTACATCTACCCGCCCCGGCCGTCGATGCGCCTGATCGTCGACATTTTCTCGTACTGCGCGGCGAACTTGCCCAACTGGAACACCATTTCGATCTCGGGCTACCACATCCGCGAGGCGGGCTCGACGGCCGTACAGGAGATCGCGTTTACCCTCGCCGACGGCATTGCTTACGTCGAAGCGGCCATCGCCGCCGGGCTGAGCGTCGACGACTTCGCACCCAGGCTCTCGTTCTTCTGGAACGCGCACAACAATCTCTTCGAAGAGGTCGCGAAGTTCCGAGCGGCCAGGCGCATGTGGGCCCGGATCATGACCGACCGGTTCGGCGCAAAGGACGAGCGTTCCAAGGTGCTGCGCTTCCACACCCAGACCGGGGGGTCGACCCTGACCGCGCAACAGCCGGAGAACAACATCGTCCGGGTATCGATGCAGGCGCTGGCGGCCGCGCTCGGCGGCACCCAGAGCCTGCACACCAACGGTTTCGACGAGGCGCTCGGCCTACCGACGACCCGGGCGGCGAAGATCGCGCTGCGCACCCAGCAGATCATCGGCTACGAATCGGGGATTGCCGACACCGTGGACCCGCTGGCAGGCTCCTACTTCGTCGAATCGCTCACCGACGAGGTCGAACGGGGGGCCCAGGCCTACCTCGATCGGATCGACCAGCTGGGCGGCGCAGTCGCCGCCATCGAGGAGCGCTTCATGCAGGAGGAGATCGAGAGCGCTGCGTACTCGTTCGCCAAGGCAGTCGACGACGGCGAGACCATCGTCGTGGGCGTGAACCGCTTCGTCGACGAGGTCACCGAACCCGGAGACGTGTTCCCGATCGACGTCGAGCTCCAGCGCAACCAGATCGCTCGGACCCAGTCGGTTCGCGCAGCGCGCGACCAGGCCGCGGTGTCCTCGGCGCTGGAGGAGGTGCGAGCTGCGGCGCGCGGCACCCAGAATGTCCTCGTCCCGATGAAGGGCGCTCTTCGGGCGATGGCCACACTGGGCGAGGTATCCGACGTCTTGCGCGACGAGTTCGGGGCCTACCAGCCGCGAGGCTGAGCGAGGGCGTCCCGGATCGGCAGAACGGCTCGGGGTGCCAGATCGCGCTTGGGGTGCCGCGCGGGCTGGAAATGGCCGGTTCAGTTCTCCCGACCGAGGAGCCTGCGACGCAGCGCTGGTTCGAGCGCGGCGTCGATGGCGGTCCAGGCCATAGCGACAGCTCCGTCGTAGAGCGCCGCGTCCGCAGACTGGGTGATGCAAGCGGCGGTGAACTCGGGTTGGTGGTTGACCGCGCCATGGGACTCGATCCCGATCAGCGGGTGGATCGTCGGAATGGCGAGCGAGACATTCGCCATGTCGGTCGACAGCGTCGGCCGTCGGGCACCCTCGTCATCGCCGGTAAAGGTCCTGCCGAGGGTCTCTGCGTTGGAACGGTACGCCGCAAGCAGCCCGCTGTCGCTCTCCATGTGGGAGTAGGGCGGGGCGATCGGGTGGTAATCCACCGAGGCGCCACTCGCCAGCGCCCCCGCCTCGAAACACCGCTTGACCCGTGGTTCGAGCACCTCCAGCGCGTCCAAGGTCGTCGCTCGGCACATGAAACGGCCCGACACGGCGGCAGGGATGATGTTGGCCGCCGAGCCGCCTTCGGTCACTACGCCGTGGACCTGGTCCCCGGGGCGGAGCTGCTGTCGCAGCAGACCGATGGAGGTCTGCGCCACGGTCATGGCGTCGGCAGCGTTGATGCCCTCCCAGGGCGCGGCCGAGGCATGGGCGGCCTTACCGTGGAAGTGGACGTCGAAGTGCGACACCGCCAAGCAGGTTGCCTCGAGCCGTTCCTCGGGCCAGGGGTGCACCATCATCGAGGCGTGCACGCCGTCGAAGGCGCCCCGTTCGAGGAGCAGGATCTTCCCGCCTCCACCCTCCTCGGCCGGGGTGCCGAGCACGAGGACCGTCAGACCGAGGTCGTCCGCGACCTCGGCGAGGGCCAGCCCGGCACCGACTGCGCTTGCGGCGATCACGTTGTGACCGCAGGCGTGGCCCACCCCGGGCAGCGCGTCGTACTCGGCGCAGATAGCGATCACCAGGGGACCCGAGCCGGCGCGTGCCTCGAAGGCAGTGGGGAGGTCGCAGACCCCCTCGGTCACACTGAAGCCGCCCGCCGCAAGCGCCTCGGCGGTCCATCTGGCCGACGACGTCTCCTCGAAGCACGTCTCGGGGTGGGCGTGGATGGTATGGCTCAGCCGCACCAGCTCGGTACGACGGGCATCGACGACGCCGCGGGCGACCTGCTTGAGGTGTTGCCCGTCGCCACGTGCAGGGGGTCGCCTCGGGTCCTTGCCCACCTCGATGTCGTCGGTCACGGCACCACTATTCGATCACTGCGACGACGTCGCCGCCAGCGACCGAGTCGCCCTCGGCGACCCGCAGCTCTTTGATGACGCCGGCCTTGTCGGCGTTGATCGCGTTCTCCATCTTCATGGCCTCGAGCACGCAGATGCCCTGCCCAACCTGGACGGCGTCACCCTCGGCCACCAGGACCCGAACGATGGTGCCCTGCATGGGGACCGTGACGGAGCCCGAGCCCGCGCCGGCGGCCACCGCGTGCGAGCCCCGTCGCTTGGGTGCCGCGCCGCGACCAGCGGGGCTCGGGCCGATGGGACCGAGGTCGGGAACCCAGAGCCTGACGGCGTAGCGGCGGCCGTCGACTTCGGCGGTCACCTCCCGAAGTACCTTCGGGCTCTCGTCGCCCTCGGTCTCGACGGGAACCGGGGGAGCGACCGACAGTTCGGACAGATCGAGCGCGTCTTCCACCCAGCGGGTCGAGTGGCGGGCCGCGACGAAGTCAGGATGCGACAGGATGGCCACGTCCGCTGGAATCGTGGTCGCCACGCCGACGACACTCGTCTCCTCCAGGGCTCGCAACATCCGCCGCCGAGCAGACTCGCGATCCTCAGCCCACACCACCAGTTTGGCCACCAGGTTGTCGTAGAACTGGCTGACCGTGTCGCCCGACTCGTACCCCGCGTCGAGCCGAACGCCCGGACCCGCCGGAGTGTGGAACGTAGTGATTGTGCCGGGGGACGGCGTGAAGCGCCCCCCGGAGGGGTCTTCGGCGTTGATCCGAACCTCGATGGCGTGGCCGATTCGCCGGACCTCGTCCTGCCCGAAGCTGAGCGCCTCGCCAGCAGCGATGCGAAGCTGCCATGCCACCAGGTCCAGGCCCGTGACAAGCTCGGTGACCGGGTGCTCGACCTGTAGCCGGGTGTTCATCTCCAAGAAGTAGAACGAGCCGTCCTCGTAGAGGAATTCGACCGTCCCCGCGTTCACGTACCCGCACGCTTGGGCCACGCGCACGGCCGCGTCGCCCATGGCCTGGCGGATCTCGTCGGGGAAATTGCCCGCCGGGCTCTCCTCGATCAGCTTTTGGTGGCGGCGCTGGGCCGAGCAGTCGCGCTCACCCAACCACAGCGTGTTGCCGTGGGTGTCGGCCAACACCTGCATCTCGATGTGCCGCGGCCACGTCAGGTAGCGCTCGGGATAGATCTCCGAACGACCGAAGTATGCCTGGGCCTCGCGCTGGGCGGCCTCCATCGCCTCGGC
Organism: uncultured Acidimicrobiaceae bacterium; assembly: GCA_963794215.1. Classification (GTDB taxonomy): domain Bacteria; phylum Actinomycetota; class Acidimicrobiia; order Acidimicrobiales; family RAAP-2; genus DATKRB01. The sequence goes on from CAWCCQ010000004.1 coordinate 410,247, forward strand.
CGCTTGCGAGGGGTCGGTCACCACCCGCATGCCACGCCCGCCGCCCCCGTAGGCTGCCTTGATGGCCACGGGCCACCCGAACGCCTCGCCGAACGCCACGACCTCGTCGGGGGACGTGAGGGGCTCGGAGAGCCCTGGGACACCGGCGACACCGGCTGCCTCCGCCGCGACCCTCGAGCTGATCTTGTCGCCCATGACCTCGATCGCCTCGGGCGGGGGACCGATGAAGGTGACGCCCATGTCGGTGATGGCCCGGGCGAAGTCGGTGTTCTCCGAGAAGAATCCGTAGCCGGGGTGCACCGCGTCGGCGCCGCTGCGCTCGATGATCCCCAAGATGACCTCGGTGTTGAGGTAGCTCTCGGCAGCCGTCTGCCCTCCGAGCGCGTACGCCTCGTCAGCGAGCCGGACGTGCAGAGCCCCACGGTCGAGATCTGAATAGACGGCCACCGTGGGGATGCCCATCTCACGGCAGGTCCGGATGACCCGCACCGCGATCTCTCCCCGGTTGGCGATGAGAACCTTGTTGAGCACGCTTGGCCTTTCGAATCGTGACGCCGCCCATCACACTGGCACGAGCCGTATGGTGTTTGCCATGTCGGCAGAGCCGTCGTGGCAGGTCCGGCACTTCACGTCACTGCCGTCGACCAACCAATACCTGCTCGACCAGGCCCGCGCTGGTGCGAAAGAGGGGTTGGTCGCCGTTGCCGATCACCAGAGCGCCGGCCGCGGCCGCCTCGGGCGATCCTGGGAGTCGCCTCCGGGGGCCTCGCTGCTCGTGTCGGTCCTGCTGCGACCCCCGCTGTCCCCACCGAATTTGCATCTGTGCCCGACCGCGGTGGCGCTCGCCGCGCTCGAAGCCTGTGGATCGGTGGCCGGTGTCGAAGCCCTGGTGAAGTGGCCCAACGACCTGGTGGTGGACGATCACAAGCTGGCGGGCGTGTTGGCCGAGGTGCTCCCGGACGTCCCGGGAGGGCCCGCAGCTGCGGCTGTCGTCGTGGGACTGGGGCTCAACATCGAGTGGCCCGGTCCACCCGACGTCGACGGGACGTCCCTCGTCCAGCTGTCAGGCCGGTCGATCTCCCGCGACGACCTGCTCGGCGCGCTGCTCACCGCCCTGGAGCGCCGCCGTCTGGCCCTCGTGGATGGATCGCCCGGCACCGCCCTCATCGCCGAGCTGCGTGCCCGGTGCGCCACGCTGGGCCGCCGGGTGCGGGTGGAGTTGGCCTCCGGTTCTTTCGACGGGACGGCCACCGACGTGACCGACCACGGGCTGTTGGTGGTCGACACGCTCCAGGGCGTGCGGGAGGTGGCCGCGGGCGACGTGGTGCACGTCAGGCCGGCGCTCATCGGCCCGAGCGAGGGCCTCCACTAGAGTCGTCGGTCTATGCGGCTCCTCGTTACCGGCGGTGCGGGCTTCATCGGCTCCAACTTCGTTCGTTTCTGGGTACAACGGCACCCAGAGGACCACGTGGTCGCCTTGGACGCGCTCACCTATGCGGGGAACCGGGCCAACCTCGTCGACGTGGAGGAGCGGATCAGCTTCGTGCACGGCGATGTCGGAGATTTGGAGCTGTCCGAGCGGATCCTCGAGGCCGAGGCGATCGACACGGTCGTGCACTTCGCGGCGGAGTCGCACAACAGCCTGGCCGTGCTGGACCCCGGACTGTTCTTCCGCACCAACGTGCTCGGGACCCAGACCCTTCTCGAGGCGTCCAGGCGACGGGGGGTGTCGAGGTTCCATCACATCTCGACCTGTGAGGTCTACGGCGACCTCGACCTCGACAGCAGCGAGGCGTTCCACGAGCAGAGCCCGTACCGTCCACGCACCCCCTACAACGCCTCCAAGGCCGGGGCCGACCACGCAGTGCGCGCCTACTTCGAAACCTACGGGCTGCCGGTGACGATCACGAACTGCTGCAACAACTACGGGCCGTACCAGTTCCCCGAAAAGGTGATCCCGCTCTTCAGCACCCACGCGCTCGACGACCAACCGCTCCCGCTGTACGCGTCGACCAAGAACCGCCGTGAGTGGCTCCACGTCGACGACCACTGCCGAGCGGTCGAGGCCGTGCTGGACCGGGGCCGGCTCGGCGAGACCTACCACGTCGGCAGTGCCGTCGAGGCGTCCATCGAGGAGATTGCCGACCAGGTGCTCGGTGTGCTCGGGAAGCCGGCGTCGCTCAAGACGATCGTCGCCGACCGTCCGGGGCACGATCGGCGGTACCTGCTCGATTCTTCCAAGTTGACCGATGAGCTCGGCTGGCAGCCCGAGGTGCCCTTCGTGGAGGGCTTGACCAGGACCGTCGAGTGGTATGCCGACCACCGCGCCTGGTGGGAGCCTCTCCGGAACCGGGCGCCCGTCGCGGAGGCTGCCTGGGGACACGCCGGCTGATTTCGATGCGCGTCCTGGTGACCGGCGCCGGAGGGCAGGTCGGGCGCGACGTCGCGCTGGCGCTCGACGGGGTGGTCCCTCCGGGTGGTCGCCGCCGGGCGTTGCGGGGCCCCGAGGGCGCAGCCCACAGCAGCGTGGAGACGGTGGCGACCGACCACCAGAGCCTTCCGGTGGAGCACCGTTCGGTCGTACTCGACGCGGTGGGCGAGGTACGCCCCGATGTCATTGTCCACGCCGCGGCCTACACGGCCGTCGACGACTGCGAGACGGACCCGGACCGGGCGTTCCGGGTGAACGCCATGGGCACCCGGAACCTGGCCGAGGCGGCGCGTCGGGTCGGCGCGCACCTCGTTTACCTCTCCACCGATTACGTCTTCGACGGGACCTCGCACCGCCCCTACCTGGAGTGGGACCCCACCAACCCGCGCTCGGTCTACGGCCGCAGCAAGCTCGCCGGCGAGACAGAGTGTCCCGATGGCGCCACGATCGTGCGCACGTCGTGGGTCTGCGGCGCGCACGGGCCGAACATGGTGAAGACGGCGCTGCGCCTCGCCACGGGGGAAGGTCCACTGCGCTTCGTCGACGATCAGCACGGCTCGCCCACGTTCAGCGCTGATCTGGCGGCGGCCGTCGTCACCCTCGGCACCGACCGCGTGCCGGGGGTCTTCCACGTCACCAACGGGGGAGCGACGACGTGGTGCGGGTTTGTCCGGGCCGTCGTGACGCTGGCCGGTTATGACCCGAAGCGGGTGGAGGCGATCTCGACGGCCGAGTTGCACCCGCCCCGCCCAGCGCCCCGCCCGGCCAACTCGGTGCTGGACAACGCCGCCCTCCGCCTTGCGGGCTACCCCTCGCTACCCGACTGGCACGACGGCCTCGAGCGCCTGGTCGACGTGCTTGGTGGTCGCTGGATGGGCGGATGAGCGTCGGCCCGGGACGGTCCCTCGGGGCGGCGGTGGCGGCGGTCGTCGTCGATTACCGGGCCGGATCGGTGCTGGCCGACTGCGTCGGGTCGCTTCGAGCTGAGGGGATCGGCCAGATCGTGGTGGTGGAGAACGGCGACCCGAGCGCAGCAAGCCGGGCACTTCCGCCGGCCTGGGGCACGCCCGTCGTTCACCCGGGCCGCAATCTGGGCTACGGGGCCGGAGTGAACCGGGGGGTGGCCGCGACCGGCGAGACGACCTATGTGTTGGTCTGCAATCCCGATCTCCGCGTGCACGAAGGTGCGATCGGCGCGCTGGTCGGCGCGCTGGACGCCGAGCCCTCGTGGGCGATCGTGGGCCCGACCGTGCTCACGCCCGAGGGCGTGCCCTACCCATCGGTCCGGCGCTTCCCAAGCATGGTGGATGCTGCCGGCCACGCCGCGCTGGGCCACCTGGTCCCCGACAATCCCTTCACGCGTCGCTACCGCTCGTCGGGAGCACCCGGCCACGGGCTGGCGATGGCCGACTGGGTGTCGGGAGCGTGCTTCTTGGTCCGCCGTGGCGCATTCGAGGAGCTCGGGGGCTTCGACGAGGCCTACTTCATGTTCGCCGAAGACATGGACCTGTGCTGGCGGGCCCACCGCGGAGGGTGGGGGGTGGCGTGGCAACCGGCCGCCGTGGTCACCCACACCCAAGGTCTGTCGACGCGCCAGCACCCGTACCGGATGCTGCTCGCGCACCACCGCTCGGCGCTGCGCTTCGCTTGGCGATCGACCGAGGGCTGGCGTCGGGCCGCGCTCCCGCTCGCCGCGGTGGTTCTCGTGGCCCGTCTGGCGGCCACCTCCGCGGCGCTCATGGTCCGCTCGCGCTACGAGGGGACCGGGCTGTAGCATCAGCGCGGGCTGCGTGCGGGTCTGTGGTTGAAAGTCGAAGCCAGTCGCAGGCGAAACGACCCACGTAAGGCAACTCATGGTTGCTGAGCATGGTGCGATTTAGAGGTAAGCCCTGCCCGGCCGATCTCCGGTTGTCGGAGGCGGTCGGCGACGGAGGGACGCGGGCGATGACGGCGACGCGGGGCCATGGGCCGCCGGCGCCGGGCCCGCCAGCCCCGCTGCAGGCGAGTGTGGGGTCAAAGACCAGGTCAGCCGCACGCAGCCCGGTCGTCCGCTCCCTACACGCTGCCCTGACGGCGCGGACGGGGGCGCCCCTTCACCGAGCCGGTGGCCGGTAGGATTGTGGGGTCATGAGCGTCTTCACTCGGGTGTTGCGGGCCGGCGAGGGCAAGAAGGTCCGTCGTCTGGCCGAGCTAGTGCCTCTCGTCAACGACCTCGAGCCCGAGCTGGAGGCCCTCAGCGACGACGAGCTGCGCCATAAGACGGTGGAGTTCCGCGAGCGTCTCGGCGAGGGCGAGACGCTCGATGAAGTGCTCGTCGAGGCGTTCGCTGTCGTGCGCGAGGCCGCTTGGCGGGTCCTTGGGCAGCGACACTTCGACGTCCAGCTCATGGGGGGGATGGCGCTGCACTTTGGCTGGATCGCCGAGATGAAGACCGGCGAGGGCAAGACGCTCGTGTCCACGCTGCCGGTGTACCTCAACGCGCTGGCCGGCCGTGGGGTGCACGTGGTCACGGTGAACGACTACCTGGCCGCTCGTGACGCCGAGTGGATGGGCCGCCTCCACCGATGGCTGGGCCTGAGCGTGGGCCGGGTCGGCCCCGACGTCGACGACCCGGTGGCCAAGCGGGCGGCCTACGCAGCCGACGTCACCTACGGCACCAACACGGAGCTCGGGTTCGACTACCTGCGCGACAACATGGCCCGCACCCGCGACACGATGGTCCAGCGCGGCCACGCGTTCGCGATCGTGGACGAGGTCGACTCCATCCTCATCGACGAGGCCCGGACCCCCCTCATCATCTCGGGCCCCGCGGACGAGGCGGCCAAGCTGTACTACCAGTTCGCCAGCATCGCCCGGACCTTGACCCGCGACACCGACTACGAGGTCGACGAGGAGAAGCGCATCGTCGTGCCCCTCGAGGCGGGCATCGAGAAGGTCGAGCGGGCGATCGGCGTGGAGAACCTCTACGACGCCGTCGCCACCAACTACGTGCACCAGCTCAGCCAGGCCCTTCGGGCCAAGGAGCTGTACCAGCGCGACAAGGACTATCTCGTCGACCAGGGTGAGGTGAAGATCGTCGACGAGTTCACCGGTCGGACGCTCGACGGGCGCCGATGGTCCGACGGGCTGCACCAGGCGGTGGAGGCCAAGGAACGGGTACGGATCAAAGAGGAGAACCACACCTGGGCGACGGTCACGCTCCAGAATTTCTTCCGACTCTACGAGAAGCTCGGCGGCATGACCGGCACGGCGGAGACCGAGGCGGGCGAGTTCGCGAGCACCTACGACCTGCCCGTGGTGCCCATCCCGACGAACCAGCCACTGGTCCGGGCGGATGAGCCGGACCTCGTGTTCAAGACCGAGCAGGCAAAGTTCGACGCCGTGGTCGAGGACATCTGCGAGCGCCAGAAGGCTGGTCAGCCGGTGCTGGTCGGCACGGCGTCGGTGGCCAAGTCCGAGCTCCTCTCGCGGCTCCTCGACAAGCGCGGCGTGGCCCACCAGGTCTTGAACGCCAAGCAGCACTTCCGAGAGGCTGAGGTGGTGGCCCAAGCCGGCCGCCTCGGCGCCGTGACCGTGGCCACCAACATGGCCGGTCGAGGCGTCGACATCATCCTCGGCGGCAACGCCACGCTGCTGGCCGAGCGCGAGGCTGCGGGCGAGGGACTCGACCTCGGGACCGAGGAGGGCGCGGCCGAGCTCGCACGCGTGCGCGACCAGCTCGAGCGGCGCTGTGAGCAAGAGGGCACTCGGGTGCGCGAGCTCGGCGGGCTCTACGTGCTCGGGAGCGAGCGCCATGAGAGCCGGCGCATCGACAACCAGCTCCGGGGTAGGTCGGGGCGCCAGGGGGACCCCGGCGAGAGCCGGTTCTACCTCAGCCTCGAGGACGAGCTCATGCGGCTCTTTGCCACGGGGGCGATGAGCTGGGTGATGGGGAGAGCGCTGCCTGAGGACGTGCCCATCGAGGCCAAGATGGTGACCAAGGCCATCGAGCGGGCCCAGAACACGGTCGAGGCGCGCAACTCGGAGATCCGCAAAGAGGTCCTCAAGTACGACGAGGTGATGAACGAGCAGCGCAAGGTGATCTACGCCAGGCGTCTGCAGGTGATCGATGGCGAGGATCTCCAAGAGCAGACCGAGGAGCTGCTCCACTCGACCCTCGACGCGTTAGTCCGGTCCGCCTGCCCGAGCGACTATCCCGAGGAGTGGGACCTCGAGCACTTGGTGGCCGAGGTGAGCCAGTACTACCCGACCCAGTTCTCGACCGAGGACCTCCAACAGGCCGACTCGGTGGAGCACCTGATCGAGAGTCTGGTGACCGAGGCCTCGGAGTTCTACGAGGAGCACTCGGCGTCCATGCCCGGAGGTGCCGACACCGCGCGCCAGATCGAGCGCGAGGTCATGCTCCAGATCATCGACCAGCGGTGGCGGGACCACCTGGCTGAGATGGACTATCTGCGTGAGGGCATCAACCTGCGGGCCATGGGCCAGCAGGATCCGCTGGTCGCATGGCAACGCGAGGGCTTCTCCATGTTCGGACAGCTGATGGAGGGGATCGACGACGACTACCTGCGCTACGTCCTTCACGTCGAGGCCCTGATCGAGCCGGCCGCCGAGCCCGATCTTGACCGGGCGGTGTACGTGGCGGCCGAAGAGCCGGTGAACGACCCGGGCATGCTCTCGGCCGCGCTCCTCAGGGATCGCGGCACGATGGTCGACGCCGTTACGGCGCCACTCGCCCTCGGAGGTGTACGTGACCCAGAGGCGGCCTCCGCGGTCGGCGCCGCACCCAACGGCACGCGCGCGAACGGCTCGCCCAGCCAGCGCCCGGTTCGTTCCGGGTCGGGCTCGAGCGCCGCGTCGACGGTGGCCAAAGGGGCGGGGGCCAAGGTCGGCCGGAACGACCCGTGCTGGTGTGGGAGCGGGAAGAAGTTCAAGTTCTGTCATGGCGCCGCCTGAGGCGGCGGGTGCCAGCGAGCCTCGGGATTTCGAAGCCGAGCTGGCGTCGCTGGACATCCGCCTGAGCGAGGCCGAAAGCTACCTCGGGCTCGACGCGTTGCAGGCCCGCCGCCGCCAGCTCGAGGCGGACGCGGCGCGGCCGGATCTGTGGGACGACCCGGACAAGGCGCGGGCGGTCACCACCGAACTCGGTCGGGTCACCGATGACGTCGACCGGCTGACGGCGCTGCGATCGGAGCTCGAGGACACCCGCGTGCTCCGCGAGCTGGTCGCCGAAGCGCTGGAGGACGGCAGCCCCGATCCGTCTCTGGCGGCGGAGCTCGAGTCCACCACCGACGAGTTGGCCCGTCGCCTCGACCAACTCGAGCTCCAGTCGTTGTTCTCCGGCGAGTACGACGACCGAGATGCTGTGGCCGAGGTCCACGCGGGCGCTGGCGGGACCGACGCGCAGGACTGGACCGAGATGCTCTTGCGCATGTACCAGCGGTGGGCCGAACGCCGGGGCTTTACGGTCGAGGTCGACGAGGCCACTCCTGGGCAGGAGGCCGGTCTGCTGTCGGCGACGTTCATCGTCCACGGCCGCTTCGCCTATGGCTTGCTGGCGGCGGAGCGTGGGGTGCACCGCCTCGTTCGCATGTCACCCTTCGACGCGCAGCGCCGTCGCCAGACGAGCTTCGCCTCGCTCGACGTCGTCCCCTTCTTGAGTGAGGTGTCCGATGAGGTCGACATCGACGAGAAGGACCTACGCATCGACACCTATCGCTCCTCGGGGGCCGGCGGGCAGCACGTCAACAAGACGGACTCCGCCGTCCGCCTCACCCACCTGCCGACCGGAGTGGTCGTCGCCGTCCAGAACGAGCGGAGCCAACACCAGAACAAGGCCAAGGCCTTGCAGATCCTCGGGGCCAAGCTGGCCGAGCGCGCGCGTGCGGAGCGCCGGGCCGAGCTCGAATCCCTGAGCGGTGACCGCTCCGACAACGCCTTCGGCAGCCAGATCCGCTCCTACGTGCTCGCGCCCTACCAGCTGGTGAAGGACCTCCGTACGGGGGTCGAGACGGGCAACGTGGAGACTGTGCTCGATGGCGATCTCGACGCCTTCATGGAGGCCGAGCTGCGGCGCCAGCGTGGTTCGGGCGCCGGTTCGCCCTCGTGATCAGCCAGAACACAGATGCCCACCCGGCGGCAGTCGGCCCCGGTAGGATTTTCGCGTCCCATGGGTCGCCCTCCATGGCCTCACCGCGTGGATGCGGTCCGACGACGGGAGCACCGCCCTCCGCATGATCCGGTTCGAGAATGTGACCAAGGTTTACAAGGGCAGCACCGTCGCGCTGCGGGAGGTCTCCGCCGAAATCGACAAGGGCGAGTTCGTCTTTCTGGTCGGCACTTCGGGTTCGGGCAAGACAACCTTCATCCGGCTGCTCTTCCGCGAGGAGCTTCCCGACCGTGGCCACATCTGGGAGGCGGGTCGCGACATCGTCAACCTTCCCAAGTGGCGGGTGCCCTACCTGCGGCGCAACATCGGCTGTGTCTTTCAGGACTTCCGGCTCCTGCCCAACAAGACGGTGTTCGAGAATGTGGCCTTCGCGCTCGAGGTCATCGGGCGACCCAAGCACGTGGTCGGAACTCAGGTGCCCCAGGTGCTCGATTTGGTGGGCCTCGCCCACAAGCGCAACAGCCTGCCGGGCGAGCTCTCAGGGGGCGAGCAGCAGCGCGTCGCTATCGCTCGAGCGTTCGTGAACCGGCCGCTCATCCTGCTTGCCGATGAGCCAACCGGGAACCTCGACCCCTCCACGAGCCAAGGAATCATGCAGCTACTCGACCGCATCAACCGGACCGGCACCACGGTGGTCGTCGCCACCCACGACGAGGTGCTCGTCAACTGGATGCGCCGTCGGGTCATCGAGCTGAATAACGGTGTGCTCGTGCGCGACCAGGCACGAGGCGTCTACGGCATCGACGGCAACACCGGTCCGGTTCCGGTCACCGACGCGGCCAGTGGGTTCAGCTGATGCCCGTCTCGGTGGACTACGTGCTGCGCGAGACGGGGTCCAACCTCTGGCGCAACCGACTCATGACCATCGCCGCCGTGCTGACGGTGGCCGTCTCGCTCTCGTTGGTCGGCGCCGCTCTGTTGCTCAAGCAGGGCGCGGCGCAAGCGGAGATCGTCTGGCAGCGCCAGACCCAGGTGACCGTGTGGATGCAACCCACCGCCTCGACGAGTGAGCTGGCCGCCGTCAAGTCCCAGCTCGGGCAGCTGCCCTACGTACGCCAACCGTGCGGGTACGAGGGCAAGAAGGCGAACTACGAGCTGGCGAAGAAGCTGCTCACGCCCGACGAGTTCTCCGTCCTCACCGTGCCGGGCATGGTCACGTCGTTCACCTGTACGCCCACTGTTCCCCAGGACGCCACCCAGGTCATCTCACGCTTCAGCGGCCAGCCGGCCGTACGGAACGTAACGGCGCCGGTGGCCGCGATCCACACCCAGCAAAAGGCCATCGACGTGGTGCAATGGGTCCTGTTGATCGTGGCCGTCGTCCTGCTGGTGTCGGCCACCGTCCTCATCTTGAACACGATCCGGATGGCCATCTTCGCCCGGCGTCGAGAGGTCTCGGTGATGAAGCTGGTCGGAGCCACCAACTGGTTCATCAGGATCCCGTTCATGTCGGAGGGGATGGTGCAAGGCCTCCTCGGCTCGGCTGTGGCCGCCGCCGCGGTCTACGCGCTCCATCTGGTCTTCGACGCGATTGGCAATCCGAACAATCCCCAAGCCCTCTTCACCCTCATGCGGATGTCGGGCTGGGAGGTCTTCTGGACGGACGCTGTGGTGATCATCGTGGGGGCCCTGATCGGCTCCGCGGGCTCGGCCCTGGCCATCCGACGCTTCCTCGACGTCTGAGGCCTGCGCGGATCACTCCGAGCACGATGTTGGCCAGAGGGTCGTCGGTGCAAGGTTTTGGGAGAGGTCGCCCCGGCACGCTGCGTGGGTCAGCCCACTACAGCGAGGAGTGTCCCGTGAGCAACACGACCACCATCACCGGCAACCTGACGCGCGACCCCGAGATTCGCTACACGCGCGACGGCCAAGCGAGCACCGTGCTGGGCGTCGCCGTCAATCGCCGGTGGCAGGATCGCACGACCAAGGAATGGGAGGAGGCGACGTCCTTCTTCGACGTGGTGTGCTGGCGGGATCTGGCCGAGCACGTTGCGCTGAGCCTAACGAGGGGCACGCGGGTGATGGTTACCGGGCGCATTGAGCAGCGGAGTTGGGAGACCGAAGAGGGCGAGCGGCGCGCCAAAGTCGAGATCGTGGCCGAGGAGATCGGCGCCAGCCTGCTGTTCGCCACGGTCGAGGTGCAGCGAACCGAGCGAAGCGCCGCGTCGGCTCCCCAGGGTGACCCCGATGTTCCCGAGACTGTGGCCACTGATCGTTGAGGGCTCCCGCCGGGCGGCGCGCTGTCAACCCGCTCGCGTCTCCTCCGCGTCGTGGGCGTCGTCTTTCGATCCCGTGTCACCGCCAGGCTCGAACTCGAGCGCGAGGGAGTTGATGCAGTAGCGCAGCCCGGTGTCGGTCGGCCCGTCGGGGAAAAGGTGCCCGAGGTGCCCGCCGCAGGCCGCGCAGGTGATCTCGGTACGGATCATGCCAAAGCTCGTGTCCTGGTGCTCCTCGATCGTTCCCTCGCGCGCTGCTCGGTCGAAGCTCGGCCATCCAGAATCCCGAATCGAACTTGTCGTCGGTCCGGAACAAGGCGGCGCCGCAACCCGCGCAGCGGAAGACCCCGTCGCCGTCGACGTGGAGGTACTCGCCGGACCAGGCTGGTTCGGTGGCGCCGTGCCGAAGGACCTGGTAGCGGTCGTTGCTTAGTCGAGCTCGCCACTCCTCGTCGGTCGTTGGGATCTGCTGGTCGGCCATGGCCCCTGCCCTTTCGTCAGGGCGCGAGTCTCGGCCACGCGTCCTCTCTCGCACCGTACCGCTCCGTCGCAAGGGGTGACGCGGCGGCCCGATGACCTAGTGTGGGCCCCCATGAAGGGTGTCCTACTGGCGGGTGGGACCGGGTCGAGGCTGCATCCCCTTACCCGGATCACGAACAAGCACCTCCTGCCTATCTACGACCGTCCGATGGTCCAGTGGTCGATCGAGGCCATCGTCAACGCCGGCATCACCGAGCTGATGCTCGTGACCGGCGGGACGCACGCTGGAGAGTTCCTTCGGCTGCTCGGTAACGGGCACGAGTTCGGCATCGATCGTCTGTCCTACGGCTACCAAGACCGGCCGGGCGGCATCGCCGAGGCCTTGGGATTGGCCGAGCGGTTCGCCGACGGGGAGCCGGCACTGGTGATGCTCGCCGACAACGTCGTCGAGCGGTCGATCAAACCCATGGTCGAGGCGTTCCGGGCCGAACCGTCGGGGGCGAGGATCCTTCTGACCGAGGTGAGCGAGCCGGAGCACCTTCGGCATCTCGGCGTGCCCGAGCTCGACGGTGCCGGCACGGTCCGCCAGATCATCGAGAAGCCCGAGGAGCCTCCGTCCCATTTCGGGGTGACCGGCATCTACTGCTACGACGCCGAGGTGTTCGAGATCATCAAGACGCTCGAGCCGTCGGGTCGCGGCGAGCTCGAGATCACCGATGTGAACAACCACTACGTCGCCGAGGGCAAGATGGCCTACGACGTGCTCGAGGGGTTCTGGGGCGACGCCGGGGAGTCGATCGACGCGTACTACGCGGTGAACGACTTCGTCCGCGCACACGGCGCGAACAAGGGCTGAGCGACCCGGGCTGACCGGGGTCTGCTTGGCGCCCCTTGGGGGGTCGTCCGAAGAGCGGTTGGTCAGGTCCGCGCCGGGAGCGTTCGGACCGCCCGCCCGATCGCCTGAGCGGAGGCCGAGTGCGCGCCGCACCGAGCTTGCCACGCCAGGTCCGTCGAGACCCAGGTCGGCGAGGATGTCGTCGGCCTTCCCGTGCGCGATGAACGAGCGCGGCACTCCGAGGACCCTCGTGTCGGGGACCGAGAGCCCCTGCTCGTCGGCCAGGTGGTGCAGCGCCGTCGACGAGGAACATGCCGGCTCCGCCGAAGCGCACGCCGTCCTCGGCCGTCACGACCAGGCTGTGGGCGGCGGCATCCAGCAGCATCGCGGGGTCCGGGGGGCTCACCACCCGCACGTCCCATACGGTGGCGCGATCGGCCTTCTGCCTCGAGCTCGGAGGCCGCCAGCTCGCAGGCCTCGAGCAGCTTGCCCACGCCGAGCAGGCAGATCGAGCCGTCACCGCGCCCGGGTCCTGCGGCTGGTGAGACCCTGGCCTACCTCGTCGGCGCCGACGTGACGCGCCGGCGTCTTTGGGAGGCGGATGGAGGAGGGTCCGGGCAGCTCGAGCGCAGTGTCGAGCATGACCTTGACCTCCTCGGCCGAAGACGGGGCGAAAACGGTCATCCCGGGGATCGACAGGGTCAGGGCGAGGTCGAGGATGCCGTGATGGCTTGGCCCGTCGTCGCCGGTGATGCCGGCCCGGTCGAGTACGAGCGTGACGGGCAGCCCGTGGAGGCCCACGTCGAGATTGGCCTGGTCGAACGCCCGGCAGAAGAAGGTCGAGTAGACGGCGACGACCGGGCGCAGCCCGCCCATCGCCATGCCCGCCGCAGCTGTCATCTCGTGCTGTTCGGCGATGCCCACGTCGAAGAACCGGTCGGGATGCCGGGCTTCGAATGGGAGCAGGCCGGTGGGCCCGGGCATGGCCGCGGTCAGCGCCACCACGTCGGGGTGTCGGTCGGCCGCGTCGAGCAGGGCCCGGGTGAAGGCGTCGGTGTAGGTGGTGAGGACGACCCGCTGCGGGCCGGTGGTTCCGTCGGCGCGGACGATCTCGCCGCCCGTGTCGGTCGCCAGCGCACCGCCCACGGCTCTGCCCACCGACGCGCCGATCACGTTGTCGGTGGGGTCCGGCCGACGGGCCTTCACGTCGTGGAGATGCTGGACGTCGTCTTCCTCGGCGGGGGCGTAGCCCCGGCCCTTCTGGGTCAGGACGTGGACGACGATGGGTCCGTCCCACGCCGCGGCGTGGGTGAAGGCCTGCTCCATCTGCCCGACGTCGTGGCCGTCGATCGGCCCGGCGTAGCGCACCCCGAGCGCCTCGAAGAACGTGTGGGGGGAGACCACCTCGCGCAGCGCGCTGGTGATGCCGTGGAGGCTGGTGTACGCCAGGTCGCCTAAGGCAGGGATGTCGCGCAGCAAGCTGCGGATGCGCTCGCGGGTCTGGACGTAGGTCGGGTTCAGCCGCAGGTTGGTCATGCTGTGGGAAAGGTGCGAGACCGTCGGTGCGTACGAGCGACCGTTGTCGTTGAGGACGCACCACCACTCGTCGACCCGAGTGCCCCAAATTGTTGAGCGCTTCGTAGGCCATACCGCCGGTCAGCGCGCCATCGCCCACCACCGCGACGACCTGGCGGTCACCGCCGTGGCCAACCGCCTCGCCGCGAAGCTCGAACGCGCTGGCCAGACCATGGGCGTAGGACAGGACGGTCGACGCGTGGCTGTTCTCGATCCAGTCGTGCTCGGACTCCGAGCGGCTCGGGTAGCCAGACAGCCCGCCCGCCCGTTTGAGGCCCGGAAACCTGTAGCGCCGTCCGGTCAAGGAGCTTGTGGACATAGGCCTGATGCCCGGTGTCCCACAGCACGGCGTCACGCGGGGAATCGAAGACCCGGTGGACGGCCAGCGTGAGCTCCACGACGCCCAAGTTCGACCCGAGGTGGCCCCCGGTCGCCGTGACCGTCTCGACGATGAAGGTCCGAATTTCGGTGGCCAGCTGGGTCAGCTCGTCGGAGGTCAGCGAGCGGACGTCAGCTGGGGTCTCAATGCTGGGCAGGAGCATGCCGTGCGCCCTGGGGCCCGGGTTCACGCCAGCCGTCGGGGTTCGACGCCCACGCTCAACCCTGCTTTGGCCAAGAAGGCCGCGCGGTCCACCAACACCCTCGTGAGCCGGCCAGCACCGACCACGTCGGCACACGCTTCGGATCGCAAGGTGGCCGACAAGGTGAACGTGAGCCGTCGACCCTCCACCCGAACCAAGGTGGCCTCGGCGGTCACCGTCGCGCCGATTGCCACCGGCGCCAGGTGGTCGAAACGCACCCGGGTGGCGACGCTGGTCCGGCCGGCCGCCAGGCGCCCGTCGAGGGCACGGCAGCTGGCTTCTTCACACAGGGCGATGAGTCGTGGCGTCGCCAGCACGGGCACGTCACCCGATCGCAGCGTGTCGGCCGTGTCGACCTCGCCCACCTCGAGGGCCACGATGGCCGCGAGTCCCAACCGGAGCATGTCGTCCACTGGGGCATCGAGACCGGATCGGGTCGCGGGCATGACGATTACGATACCCCTGATGAGCGAGAGCCCCCTGATCGAGCCGAACGTGCTGCAAAAGGTGCTCGAGACCGCCTTGTCGAGCGGCGGAGACGCCGCCGAGGTGTTCGCCGAGGACCGTCAGTCAATGGGCGCGTCGCTGGACGACCGCAAGGTGGAAGAGCTGTCCTCGGGCCGCGACCGCGGGGCGGGCATCCGGGTGCTGGTCGGCGAGACCACGGGGTTCGCCCACACGGCCGATCTGTCCGAGGCCGGGCTCCTCGCCGCGGCGAAGGCGGCATCCGCCGTGGCCCGTCAGGGCGGTGGTGGCACCCGCACGGTCGCGTTGCACCCCGAGGTGCGCGGGGCGAGCCGCGCCCGCACCCTGCCCGGCGGGGTGGCCAAGGCCCAGAAGCTCGAGCTGCTGGCTCGGGCGGACGACGCGGCCCGCTCGGCAGGCAGTGCGATCACCCAGGTGCAGGCCGGTTACGGCGACAGCCGCCGTCGGTTCGTCGTCGCCAACTCCGAGGGCTTGCTCGCCGAGGACGACCAGGTCCGCACCCGTTTCAGTGTGGTGTGCGTCGCCACCGGGGACACCGGCATGCAGACCGGGCACGAGACGGTGGCGCGGACCGAGGGGTTCGAGGTGTTCGATCGGGTGGACGTGGCCGACATCGCTCGCACCGCCGCCCGGCGTGCCCTCTCCAAGCTGTCCGCCCGCCCGGCGCCCTCAGGCGAGGTGCCCGTGGTGCTGGCCGGGGGCAGCGGCGGCATCTTGTTCCACGAGGCATGCGGCCACGGACTGGAGGCCGACCACATCGTGAAGGACTCGTCGGTCTACGCCGGCAAGATGGGTGAGCTGGTGGCGAGCCCGCTCGTAACGTTGGTGGACGACGGCACCGTCGCCGGCGAGTGGGGCAACTTCCTGGTCGACGACGAAGGGCGTCCCGCGGGGCGCAACGTGCTGATCGAGAATGGGGTGCTGACCGAGTACATGTGGGACTGGCTGCGGGCCCGCAAGGAAGGTCGCCGGTCGTCGGGCAACGGTCGTCGCCAGAGCTACCAGCACCTGCCGATGGTGCGCATGACCAACACGTATCTCCTGGCCGGCACCGAGGATCCGGCCGAGGTGATCGCCCAGACCCCCCACGGTGTCTACGTGGCCAAGCTGGGGGGCGGTCAGGTCAACACGGCGACGGGCGACTTCGTGTTCGGCACGACCGAGGCCTACCTGATCGAAGACGGGCACATCACCGAGCCGCTGCGGGACGCCAACTTGATCGGGAACGGTCCTGAGGTCCTGCGACGCATCGACGTCGTCGCCAACGACTTCGACATGACGCCCGGTACGTGCGGCAAGGACGGCCAGAGCGTGCCAGTCGGTTGCGGTCAGGCCACGTTGCGCATCACCGGCGTCACCGTCGGTGGCACCGCGGCGTAGGGATGCCTCCGGTGAGCGATCTCGAAGCGTTGGCGGTGGCCGTGGTCGAGCGGGCGCGCCCAGGTGAAGAGCTCGAGGTGTACGTGGCCCGGAGCCGCGACACCGAGGTTCGTGCCTTCGAAGGTGAGGTGGAGTCCCTGTCCTCGGCCACCTCCTCGGGCGTCGGCGTCCGGGTGCTGCTCGGGGTCGACGGTGGCTGCCGTCTGGGCTTCGCCTGGGCCGGGTCCCTCGACCAGGACGTCATCGACGCTGCGCTGACCGAGGCCCGTGACAACGCTCGGTTCTCCACGCCTGATCCCGAGGTCGTCCTCGCCCGGCCCGACGGGGTGGAGGCGGCGAAGCTGGCGCTCTTCGACGAGGCCTTGCCCCGGGTGCCGACCGACCGCAAGGTCGAGCTGGCCATCGAACTCGAACGTCAGGTGCGCGCCGCCGACCCGCGCATCCGACAGGTCTCCTCGGCCGACTACGGCGATGAGGAGGTCGAAGTCGCCCTCGCTTCGACGACCGGCATCCGCGCCCACACGACCCGGACCTCCGCCTATCTTTCGGTCTCCGCCATCGCTGGCGAGGGAGCCGACTCCCAGACGGGGAGCGGCTTCAGCGTCGGACGATCGACCGCTGCACTGCGGCCAGAGGAGGCAGCGAGCGAAGCGGTGGAGCGCTCGACCCGCATGCTCGGTGCCCACAAGGTCCCCTCCTCCCGGCTGACGGTGGTGCTCGATCCGCGGGTCGTCTCGACGATCCTGGCGGTCATCTCGTCCGCTCTGTCGGGCGAGGCGGTCGTCAAGGGCCGCTCGTTCTTCGCCGACCGGATCGGCGAGTCGGTGGCGGTGCCGGCAGTCACCCTGGTGGACGATCCGACCGACGAGCGCGCACTGACGGCGGCCGCGTATGACGGGGAGGGGCTGGCCTGCCGGCGCAACGTCCTGATCGGCGACGGGGTGCTGCACGGGTTCGTCTACGACACGGTCTCAGGACGTCGTGCCGGGAAGAGCTCGACCGGCTCGGCGGTTCGGGGGGGTTTCGCCGGCACGCCGTCACCGGGTTGCCGGGCACTCCTGCTGAGCCCCGGTCAGCTCGACCACTCCGAGATCCTGGCTCGGGTCGGTGAAGGCCTCTACGTCCAGTCCGTGACCGGGGTCCACTCCGGGGTGAGCACGGTCAGCGGTGACTTTTCGGTCGGCGTGGAGGGGCTGATGATCAAGGGCGGCGTCCTGGCCGATCCGGTTCGCGAGGTCACCGTGGCGTCCACCTTGCAGCGCATGCTCCAGTCGATCCTCTTCGTGGGATCGGATCTGCACTGGTTGCCTGGCATCGCCGCCGGCCAGACGGTGGCCATCGGCGAGATGCAGCTGAGCGGCGAATAGGCGGATCGGCCGATCCGTAGCGCAGGTCCGCCCGATCTCAGCTTCCCGGCTCAGCTGCCCGAGGATCCCTTACCGGCCCCGGCGCTCGTCGTGGATCCCGACGAGCCCGAGGACCCCGAGCCGTTCGAGCTCGCACCGTTCGACTTGGGGTTGCTCTTGGCCGGCGTCGTCGAGGACCCCGAGTCCCCCGCGGTGCCCGAACCCGATGTGCTGGCCCCCGACGACTCGGTTGAAGAGCCGCCCGCCCCGCCTGATTCGCTCGTGGAGCTGGCACCGACCGACGCAGGACGCCGGTTGTCGGTCTTGTAGAAGCCGCTGCCTTTCAACACGATCCCTACTGATCCGAAGACTTTGCGCAGAGGTCCGCCGCAGTCGGGGCATACGGTGAGCGGCTCGTCGGAGAATGACTGGACCTTCTCGACGTGGTGCCCGCACTCGGTACAGGCATACTCATAAGTCGGCATCGGTCTAGCTGCCCTCCTGCTCTCGCTCGGCAGGCGCTCGCCGGCCGGCCTCGACCACCTACCGTGTTGGCACTCACGGATGTCGAGTGCCAATCCTACCGTACGGGCACCGAGATCCGGACCTGGTACCCACGGCAACCTAGACTTGCCACGTGCCCGAACGAAGCCTGGCTCACCTCGACCCGCTCGGTAGTGCCCGGATGGTGGATGTCACCCCCCGAGAACCGACTCACCGTCGGGCCCTGGCCCGATGCCGTGTGGCGATGCTGCCCGAGACGACCACCAAGGTCGCCAACAACGCCATCACCAAGGGTGACGTGCTTGCCGCAGCCCGCATCGCCGGCATCCAGGCGGCCAAGCGCACCGCCGATCTGATCCCGATGTGCCACCCGGTGTTGGTCGGATCGGTGGCGGTGAACTTCTCGATCGGTGACGACTACGTCGAGGTCGAGGCCCAGGTAGAGACCGTCGACCGTACCGGGGTCGAGATGGAGGCCATGACCGCGTGCACCGTCGCCGCCCTCACCGTCTACGACATGTGCAAGTCTGCCGACCGCACCATGACGATCGAGGACGTGGCGCTCTGGGAAAAGTCAGGTGGTCGTTCGGGCCCCTGGCGCCGCCCACCCAACGAGGAGTAGCCCTCCTCCCGATCAGCGGCGCTTGCGGCCGGCAGCCCGGGCGAAGAAGTCCGGGGTGATGGGCGGTTCGGGAATCTCCGCCCCCATCAGCGAGGCCGGTGACTGTCCCATGGGTTGTGCCGGTGCTGGCTCCGCCTCAGGCACGCTTCCGCCGATAGCGTCGACCCCACTGAAATCAGCAGCCGAGAAGCCTGCGGGCGGGGGCGGCGCGCTCATCCGGTTCTCCGTTGGCGAGGACTCGAAGCCGGCGGGCGGGGGCGGCGGGGCGCTGCCGAACGAGGGCGGCGCGATGGCACCGGGTTCGGCTAAGCCGGTCGCCGACCCCGGGACGCCGGCAGAGAACCCTGGCGGCGGCGGCGGCATGGCTTGATCGAGACCAAGCTCTTCGATCGTCATCGGCGCAGCCGGTGTGGGGGAGGGGGACGTCGGGGAGGCGAACCCGGGGGGTGGCGGTGGCGGCGCACCGATCGCTCCGTCACCGCGGAGATCCTCGATCGAGAACCCTGCCGGCGCCTGAGGCACTGATGGGGACGGTGCCTCGGGAGAGGCCATGACCGTTGCTGGGGCTACGTCCGGTGCCTGAGCGTTGGCCCATGGAGCTGGCTGGACGGGCTGACTCGCGGTGTCCTGGAGCACCGGGGCCGGTGCGGCAGGCGCGAGTGAAGAGTCAGCCCAAGGAGCAACCGGGAGCGGCGGTGGTGCCCCGATTGCCCCGTCACCGCGGAGATCCTCGATCGAGAACCCTGCCGGCGCCTGAGGAGCGGGAGGGATCCCGACCCCGGCCGGCCCCG
Organism: uncultured Acidimicrobiaceae bacterium; assembly: GCA_963794215.1. Taxonomy (GTDB): domain Bacteria; phylum Actinomycetota; class Acidimicrobiia; order Acidimicrobiales; family RAAP-2; genus DATKRB01. The sequence continues at coordinate 429,663 of CAWCCQ010000004.1, forward strand.
CCGGCACAACAGGCGCTACCGGTACAACGGGCGCCAGCGGTGCAACTGGAGGCGGAGGCGGTGGGGGAACCGCAGCGGCCCAAGGGGGTTCGACCGACTGCCGTGCGGGCGCATCTTGGGGGGCGTCAGTCGCCGCCGGCGCACCTGGACGCGGCGGGGAGAACGCGTGGGCCTGTGGCAGCAACACCTCAGCTTGCGTGGCCTCTGCCGGTGGAGCAGGGTGGATTTGGGTCGCCGGCACATCCCAGGGCGGCGCCTCGATGGCGTTCGTGGGCGGTTGGGCCTCGGGTTGCGCAGCCGGTGCTGCATACACGGGAGCCTCGGGTGTCCAGGCTTGAGGCTCGGGCGGGGGGAACGGTTGGGCCTCGGGTTGCGCAGCCGGTGCTGCATACACGGGAGCCTCGGGTGTCCAGGCTTGAGGCTCGGGCGGGGCCGTCGGCGCACCGAAGGCTGGCGCCAAGGGTTGAACCACTTGTGGTGCGAAGCCCGGAGGTGGCATCTGTGCCGGAGGTGCAGGCTGAGCGATGGGAGCCGGCACCCCCTCCTGCCGCCCGGCTGTATCGAGAGCGGCGGCAACGACGAGGAACTCATCCACCGCGGCGGATGACGGAGGATCCGGCAGTCCGGCCAGGGAAGGATCAACTGCCGTTTGCTGCGCCATCGATTCGCCAGCTGCGTTGGCCTGAGGTTGCTTGCGGTTCTTCCTCTTGAACCCGAAACGGGAACGTCCCGACTTTCCTTCCGTCTCGGACCCCTGTGCAGCTTCGAATGACCCTGCGTCATCGGTTGGCGGGCTCGACGCGGCAGCCGATGATGACATGGATTCGGCACTGAAGCCGGGCGGCGGCGGGGGCAGCTCACTCAGGTCGGTGAATCCGGGGGGCGGCGGCGGAGGTGGTGGCAAGACATCGGGTCGGACCACTGCCGCGTCGTCGCCGACGAGCTCGGGGCCTGTCATGTGGCTCACGACGGGCTCTGATTGATCAGTGAGGAACGATGATGGTGAGTTGCTCTGGGCATCGTGCGGGGACGTCATCGACGCGTCGGCGGGAGCAAAGAGATCGTTCAACTGCGGCGCGGGTGCGCCTTGTGCAGCGAACGCGGTGGCGATCACCTCAGGGCCCGGCGTGGGCCGGTAGTCCTCTGCCGACGTACCGGTCCCGAGCACGGGGGCACTGCGTTCGGTAGAGATGGCCTCGGTCGCTGCCTCTGTGCTGGACGGGGCACCGTGGCGTCCATTCACTTCGGTGCCGTTGACCTCAATAGCCCCAACGCCTGGTCGCAATGGAGCGGGTGCGGACGGCAGTCCGAGCGCCGGCCCGACGCGACCCGCGAGCTCAGCCTGCTGTACTGCACCCGAGGGAAGGGCTGCCTGTAGGCGCGACAGGGTCTGGGTGATCTCGACCTGCGAGCGCTCGACACGGACCAGCCGCTCGAGCACTTCCTCCCACAACCGGGCCGAAGATAGGGCGACAGACCTGACAAGGTCCGCCGTCTCATTGTCAGAATGCGAACCTTGCGGGTTCTGCGTCGTCATGTCTGCGCTCCCTCCAGGGCGGCGCGCGTGCTGTCGATGTCCCATTTCACCGACCGCCGCCGTGTCTGGCTTGTAAATAGCGTACCGGACATTCAATCAAAAATCGAGAAATTAGGGTTGGGAGTGGCCGCGTGGGGGCGGGATGGTTGCCGCAGGGTTAGAGATGCGGTTTTCGGCCCTGACTTGGGCATTTGAGGCAGACATCTTGGGGGCTCGAGCGTTACCATTTCGCCACGGGTCAAGAGGCTCGTATCCATTGACACATACCCAAATGATTCCGAAAGGCGGACACAGTCAGATGGAAACCACAATGAGCGCCAGGCTCCTGCGCATTGCGCGCGAAGCGCTGGCCAAGCGGGCCGGGGCGGCCGAGCAGGAGGGTGCTGAAGCTGGTTTCACCCTCATCGAGCTGATGGTCGTCCTCCTCATCATGGCCATCCTGCTGGCCATCGCCATTCCCACCTTCTTGGGTGTGAAGGGCGGGGCGCAGGACCGGGCCGCGCAGTCCAACCTGACCAACGCCCTGATCTCGGCGAAGGCGGTCTACACCCAGCAGGCGAGCTACCCGGCGGTTGCGGCCCTCGTGGGACGTTGTCGACCCAAGAGCCCGAGTTGTCGTTCGTGGCAACGGGGGCGGTGACGACTGCGGCATGGAACCAGATTGCTATCGGCGTCTCCGCTGACGGGCAGGAGCTGATGCTGGTGGCCTACTCGCCGAACAACGGCGGTACCTGCTGGGCGGTCAGCGACAACGACGGATCTGCCTCGCCCTTGGGCGCGGCGCCTGCCGGGACGGAGTACACCCGAGTGGAGTACCAGCCACGGAATCGGCGCCTGCTCAACCGCAGTGGCCAACTTCCCGGTCGGTGGTTCCGCCGCCGGGATCACTTGGAAGGTGTCGTATCCGACTGACGCTCCGGGCGCCTTCTGATAACCTCCAGTTACTGGAATTCGTCTGCATCCCGATCCTCGGGATTGGGTCGACCTAGCAACGAGGGCCCTGCCAGAGCGGCGGGGCCCTCCTTGTGGCGGCCGAATACCATCCTCGTTAGAAACTGGAATGAACACCTAACCATGGTCAACTATGGCGCCAGATCGCGGTCGCCCGGGCGGTCCACCAAAGTCTGGCGCACCTGGCTCGACAGGGCTGGTTTCCATCCGTACCGCCTGTCGGTGAAGATCAGGCATTTCGCCTGGCCTCTTCTGTGTGGTCTGGACTGGTAGTTACCGGATTTCTCTTTTCGGTGCTCTGGGCGCCCTTGGTCCAACATGGGAGCTACTGGGTCGTGCCCGGCGACATCTGGGGTACCTTTCGTGGCGCTCATTACATCGCCTGGGGCGATATCGGGGACGTCTACTCTCCGATGACTGGCCTCGTCACTTTCCCCTTAATCACCTTCGTCCTTGCTCCGGTCGCGGCGCTCACCGGGCATCTCGGTCTGTCGGATCGTTGCCCTCTCCGCTTACTCACCCTACAGCCTGGCTGGTGCTTGGGCCGGTCGAGATGTTGATCGGCGCCTTGGCACTTTCCCCCTCGATGCCCTTGCGGACAGCATCGGCGTGAATCGGAACCGCCGACAGGCGCTGTGTTGCTTGGAAGCGGCCGTGCTCTGGCCAGTGTTGGCCATTTGGGGCCATCCGGAAGATGCTCTGGCGATGACCTTCGCTGTCTGTGGCTTGAAGTTTGCCTTGGAGTCTCGTTGGCAAGCGTCCGGCTGGCTGTGGGGACTGGCCTTGGCGAGTCAGCCGTTGGCGGCCCTGATGCTTTTTCTCGCATTCGGCCTGGCACCTGCGGTGCGTTGGCTGGGCTTGGCGTTCAGGTCGACACTGCCGGCAGCGCTCTTGCTGGTTATTCCGCTCGTCGAATCTTGGTCCAGCTCCTCACGAGCCCTGTTTCAGCAGCCCAACTACCCGAGTATCGACCATCCAACACCTGGCTCGCGCTAGCGCCCGCTATCTCACCGGCGCATCGACAGTGGCCAGGCGGATCGGGGAGTCGAAAACGCTCGGTCAACACGACGTTCTCGACGTCGCTCGTCACGACTATGGCAGGAAAGGTGGTCGCCGCCGGACCCGGTCGCCTCATTGCAATTGCTCTCTGTGTCCTTCTTGGCATTTCGGTCCATCGAAGGTGCCCGTCACCAGCCGAGATCGTCTGGGTTGGCGGCACCGGCGATGGGCCTAAGGTGCGTTTCCGAATCCGTCATGAACCCATACTATCTTTGGCCACCTTTAGCCCTCGCTCTCCTTGCCGCCTCGCTCACCTCCAAGCCGGATTCGCCGTCGTCGTTGCTATGGCCGCGGAGAGACGATCTATAGCTACCAACATACCGGCCCTTGGAGCTGGTGGCTTCCGACGGTCGCAATGCTTGCCGTCGCCATCTTGTTCAGTCGACCCGCCGCAAAGATCGCGCCACCGCGGGACAGCGAAATCGCGCTGGAGGTCCCGTTCGCCCCGGCTTGGACACCCGTCTTCTCTCAGTCCGGGAGAGGCGCTGAGTAACGGAGACGTTCCGTCTTTTCTCGCGCATCGATGGGGGCCGACCTCATCGGAGTCAGGCTGGCCACTCTCGAGCAACGAACGACAAAGGGGAGAGTCTGGGGCATCGAATTCCGCCAGGCCGGTCCGACGCGCCGCTTCGAATGCTCGGTACTTGCTATGTGCGCGAGGTCTACACCCTGGGATCGCAGGAGGCTCTTGTCAACGACGGCTGAGATGTGACCCCCTGGCGATAAGGGGTGCATATCGAGGCGTCGCCGATAATTGATTCTTTTTAGGTACTCAGCGCCGATTGTTTGCCTAGCCTCTCTATGAAAAGGGGGCCGTTGTCAAGGTCGTGGGTGAAGGCGCCAGCTCTCCGGTGGAGGAAGAGCCGGGGTCAAGGGCGGCCGCTGTCCACCCCTCCCTTCACCGAGCGCGGGCCGGTTGAGCCCTTGACCCCGGCGTGGTGAACCTCCAGCGCCAGACCATCATGGACTTCTGGCCGCAGCTCGTCTGCGGCCCCTGACTGCGTTCCTCGCTGTCATGGTTGGAGCGGAAAGCTCATCTCTCTATCGCCTGCTCACGGGCAGGATCAGGTCGGTGGGAGGATTCGCTCCCGGTAGCGCAATTCGATAGGGGGCCGTCATGCGGCCAGAGGCTAAGCGGCGCCTGCCGGAGCGAATCGTTGGCCGGTGGTCAACGTGTGCCAAATCGCCTCGGTGAGACGGCGGGCGATAGGGACCGCGGGCGATCTTCTTGCCACGCTGGCGGCCGAGCCGTGTGGCGGTGCGCCGGTAGCGCTCGGCATAGATCGGGTGCCGCTGGGCATGCGTGGCCGCTTCGATGAGCGCCCAGCGCAGGTAGGTGGGGCCGTTCTTGGCCAGGCTGCCCGGTGGTCCTTGTCGCCCAACTGGTAGACGCGGGGGCAAAGTCGCGGTCGCCACACAGCTCGTCGGGGTGGCGAAGCGGGTGATGTCGCCGATCTCGGCCGCGATGGTGTAGCCCAGCACGTGGCTGATCCCTGGCACGGTCCCGAAGGAGTGGCACGTAGCGGTGGTCGGCCCCGTCGGTGATGAGCTCCACTTCGAGCTCGTCAATCTGGAACTGATGGTGTCAATGAGCCGCAACGTTGCTTGCACGTCTCCCTTCCAGGGTTCAGGGAACGAGAGCTGCCGAGAAGCATGCGCCCGTCAAGACCGAAGAGGTCCGAGACCCACAGACCTCGAGGAGCGTGGCGTGGATGCGGTTCTTGAGCGCCGTGCGGTGTTTGACCAGATGCAGTCGGAACCTCGCCAGCTCACGTTCGCAGCGGACTTCGGGGTCGGGTAGCCAAATCGCCGGCACGAGGTCCCGACGGCTGAGCTCGGCCAGGACGTGGGCATCGATGCGGATCCGTGTTGCAGGCGAGCAGAGCGAGGCCCTTCACCTTGTGGGCGTCGGCGATCTCGACGGACCAGCCGTGGAGCTCCAAGGTGTCGTGGACGAAGCGGCGCCGTTCATCGATTCGATGACGGCGAGCACCTCGTGCTTACCGTGGTCGCGCCGAACGGTCCGGACAAGGGAGCGAAGGCCGTCGAAGTCCGGTGGCGCCGTCCTCACTTCGACGGTCGTGCCCTCCTCGTCGAGGAGATGCACGTCGAGGCGGTGTCGCGGAATCCAGTCCAGCGTGCAACATTGGTGTTCAGGCCTCCTTCTGGTGGTTGCTTCCGGTGAGAAGCCAACGTTCCCACCGGGGGGAGGCCCCCTCTTCATGGCATTCGATAATTCGTCAGACTTCTAAATGACCAGTCGTAGCGTCCGCGTCAAAGCCCTCCCCAACTGGGAGAATGTTGTCACCACAACGACATTCACGCCAGAAGCGGGAGGGCTCCTTGAAGGTGCATCGTAGTAGGTCGGTTCGACGCGCCAAGGTGACCCTCGATGGCAAGAACCTGGTGTCCCACGCCGGTGCTGCACTGCTGGCCGAACTCGCCGATCGCAGTGGTCTGACGCGGGCCATGTCGGTGGCCATGTCCGAGTGCGGCATCTCCTGGCACACCCACGATCCGGGCGTCGTGCTCACCCATCTCGGCGTGGCCATTGCCGACGGGGCGGACTGCCTGGCCGACCTGGCCGCATTTGTAAGCGGACCTCTTCGGCCCGGTCGCCTCGGTGGCCACGGCGTGGCACGCCATTCAGGCAACGACGTCGGTCGAACAGCGGGCCATTCCCGGCGCCCTGTCCGAGGCTCGACCGCGTCTGGAACGCCTATCCACCGGTCGGGCCGCTCGTCTTGGACTTCGACTCGACGCTCGTCACCTCGCATTCGGAGAAGGAGGACGCCGCTCCCACATCCAAGCGTGGCTTCGGGTTCAACCCCCTCGGCGTGTGGTGCGACAACGCCAATGAACCACTGGCCGCCAAGTTAGGCCGGGCAACGCCGCGCCCAACGACACCGACGACCACTTGGAGCTGTTGGAGCGCTCCGTGCTGGGAATCCGCCCGAGTACCGCCTGGGCCACGAAGAAGGCGACGACCCCACGGTGGTGGTCCACCCGATCCTGGTGCGGGCCGACTGGGCGGGGGCCACGCACCGCTTCGTCGAGGCCCTCGCTCGTGCCAACTTCGAGTACTCCATCGGCTTTGGCTCGTTGGTGCTGTGCGTGACGGCCTCCTCATGGCCCAAGAAGACGACTGGGTCCGAGCAGTGGAGCGCGAGGGAGGCGTTCGTGACGGCGCACAGGTGGTCGAGCTGACCGGGCTGGTGACCCTCGACGGGTGGCCCGAGGATCTCCGCCTTCTGTGCCGACCGGGCGCCCACACCCGGGGGCTCAGCTAGCCTTGTCGACACACACGCCGGCGTGCGCCAGACCTGGTTCGTCACCAACGACCCAAAGCGACGACCTCGCGGCGCTCGAGTTGCGCCACTGCGGGCACGCCCGGGTCGAGGACCGGGTGCGCTGTACGAAGGCGAGCGGGCTGGCCAAACTGCCGTTCGACAGCTTCTGTCGCAACGAGGAGACCGTGGCCCTCAGCGTCTCGCCGGGTCATTAATCGCATGGAGCCAGATGACCTGCTTCGACGGTCACCTGGCCAAGGCCGAACCCAAGACCATGGGTTCGCGTCCTGCACGTCGCCGCCGTCCTCGTTCGCCGGCAACGCCATCTCGTTCTGCGACTCGACGAGTCGTGGCCGCGGGCCAGTGACCTCGCCACCGCATTCACTCGCCTGCGTGCCGCGTTCCCATAGCGGCACGGGTCCCAGCGCCTGACCCCGAAGCAACTCCGCAAGGCGTGACAACTCAACACGAGGCAAGGGGCGGGCTTCTTTCACGCCATTCATTAGGTCACCGGCCAGCCATGGGGAGTGCGCTCCTTGTCGGCGCCGCTCCCGGAGTCCTATGAATGATCGAATGCCATGAAGAGGGGGCCTCCCCCCGGTGGGAACGTTGGCTTCTCACCGGAAGCAACCGCCCCAGAAGGAGGCCTGAACACCATGTTGCACGCTGGACTGGATCTCTAGCGACACCGCCTCGACGTGCATCTCCTCGACGAGGAGGGAACACTGTCGAAGTGAGGTCGGCGCCATCGGAGTTCGACGGCCTTCGCTCCATCTGCCGGACCGTTTGGCGCGACCACGGTAAGCACGAGGTGCTCGCCGTCATCGAGTCGATGAACGGCGCTCGCTTCGTACACGACGCCTTGGAGCTCCAGGAGCTGGGCGGTCGAGATCGCGGACGCGCAGAAGGTCAGGGGCCTCGCGCCGCTCGCCTGCAAGACGGACCGGATCGACGCCTGGGTACTGGCCGAGCTCTGCCGCCGTGACCTCGTGCCGGAGGTCTGGCTGCCAGACCCGGCGGTGCGCGCCGAGCGCGAGCGTGCGCGCTTCAGGCTGCATCTGGTCCACCATCGCACCGCACTGAAGAACCGCGTCCACCAGACACTGGTGGCGTTCGGTGTCCCTTGCCCGGTGACCGACCTGTTTGGGGCGAAAGGACGTAAGCTGCTTGAGCATCTCGCGCTGCCCGAGCCCGGAAGGGCCAGACCGTGAAAGCCAGCCTGGGCATTGATTGATGACCATCGACGTGCCAGATCATCGAGCTGCGAAGCGCGAGCTGCGGGCGCGTCGGCGCCAAGCACGAGTACGTGCCACTTGTTCGATGAGCGCGCCAGGGATCGCGTGGGTGCTCGGCTACACGATCGCCGCGGAGATCGGCGACATCCACCGCTTCGCCTCGCCAGCCAAGCTGTGCGGTTACACCGGGCTGTGCCCACGCGTCTACCAGTCCGGCGAGCGCGACCATCGCGGCTCGCTGGCCAAGAACGGGCCGACCTATCTGCGCTGGGCGCTCATCGAGGCCGCGACACACGCCGCGCCGCTCGCCGGTCTACCACGAGCGCTATGAGCGCACCGCACAGCGTCTCGGCCGTCAGCGCGGCAAGAAGGTCGCCCGCGTCGATATCGCCCGCAAGCTCGCCGAGGCGATCTGGCACATGCTACACCCGCAACCACTTCGCTCCGGCAGGCGCCGCTTTGCCTCTGGCCGCATGACGGCCCCCATTTGAGATGCGCCGCCGAAGCGAATGCTCCCACCAGCCTGATCATCCCCCCGAGGACGCGATAGAGAGATGAGCTTCCGCTCCAACCATGACAGCGAGGAACGCAGTCAGGGGCCGCAGACGAGCTGCGGCCAGAAGTCCATGATGGCTGGCGCCCGAGGTTCACCACGCCGGGGTCAAGGGCTCAACCGGCCCACGCTCGCGAAGGGAGGGGTGGACAGCGGCCGCCCTTGACCCCGGCTCTTCCTCCACCGGAGAGCTGGCGCCTTCACCCACGACCTTGACAACGGCCCCCTTTTCATAGAGAGGCTAGGGACCCGGTGCCAGATCGGATGTGATCTGTTTGAGTGAATCGGCCCGGGTATCCTAGAGACTCAGCTGTCTGTGAAGGTGTGGCTTTTCATGCTGCTTTCTGACGGTAGTGGTTCTCCTCGAACTCGGCCGCCGGGATCTTGCCGATTTCGTGGTGGATGCGGCGGTCATTGAAGCAGTCCACATAGTTGAGTTTTCTATTCGACATGCTCGACGTTTTCGCTCGGGCCCTCGTCAGTAGATCAGCTCGGTCTTGTAGAGACCGTTGAAGGACTGGGCCAGCTGGCTTACGAATCCCCACGGCTTCCCACCGAAGCTACCGCTCCGGCCCCGGCCAGTACGCGCGGTGTTAGCGAATGACTGAGGTATTGGGGCGACTCCAACGGTCGTCGCAACACCTCGATGACGGAGGTCTCCTGGGATGGGAATTGGCAGGCAACAAAAGGCGAAGTGGGCGATGCGAGACAAGATGTATTCGCCCGGGCGGCCACCGGGTTGGCAGCGCGATCAGGTTCAGAGGTTCTGGGTCGAGACCGCCAAAGGGTGCTGAGCGAGCAGGCGGCGATCTCGGTAGGGAGGGCATCCGCGGTTGGCACTAGCGTGAGCCTGGCGGCATGCGACCGATCAGCCTGGCCCTGTTGTCTGGCCGGTATTTGTCCTTCACTTGAGAGCGAAGAGATCACCGTCCTCAGGGCGACAGGCTGCGGCGTGGGTGCAATGCGGCCACTAGTGTGGGGTCGTCAGGCTTATCGGGCCCTTAATGCGCAATGGCACGCTGATCGCCCGGCGCTCACGGAACCTCGCGGTTGATCGCCTGAGCCAAAAAAGCCGAATGCCTGATGAGCGGCGACAGGGTACGGGGAATCTTCTTGGCATTGCTCGATCCTCTCAAGGGAAGGAGCCTCCAGAATTCTGGAGCCGATTCACGCTCTGGTTACGAACTAGCGCTTCGGTCGGTCCGCTGAGCGAGGACTCGATGGTTCAGCCAAGGCTTTTCTGAGGTTCCTGCGTAGCCATCGCGTTCCAGCACGACATGCCCTTGAATTTCCAATCCTGCAAAGGAGGGATGCCGCCCCAAGGAGTCACTCGCACCCTCAACAGTGGGGCGGGTTCGGGGCCGGCGTGTTAGTCGGATCCAGCGGATCTCGGGTAGCTCCGCATTGGGCCGGAAGCGTGGTGGTTGTGGTGGCCGTGGCGTGAACCGCTGTTGCTGGTGACTGCGTAGCCGCATACTGTGCCGATTGTCGGGACGGTGCTGCGCTCCCTGAGCCCCCGCAGCCGGTCAGGAGGACGCCCACTGCCACGATTCCGCATATCGCGCCAGTAGCACGGGCAAGCAATGATCGACTCACAGTGGCGCGGCCTGAGGTCACCTCGTGACCGTTTTGCCTGTTTGAGAGTGAATGTCTGTCCATGGTCCCTTATCCCGCAGTTGGGGTCGTCGGTTTAGCGGTGGTGTAGATCGTAAGAGCAAACGACTCGCTCAAGGATGACGACCGATTCGTTGGGGGTCCGCCGCCCGATATTGACACCGAGTCGATCACCGTAAGACGTGGTAGGGCGTAGATGGCCTTTATGAACCCGAGGGTGCTGTCGTATGTCCCCGTGGTATTGAGTGTCACAGGGATTGCAAAGAGATTGGTTCCTGCAACCGGGGTGCCTGAGGTCGCAGGCGTGATGCTGACCAGGTGCACCCCAGCCGCACTCGCGGTGTTCGACATGAGAGTGAGGTAGTTGTACACGTCAGGGGACGAGGGGATCAACCCGTTGAACTGGGATTGGAGAGCCAGCAACTTAGGAACGGCCTTGGACGTTGCCCGTAACTGGACTAGGCGTGCTTCAAGCGAGGATTGCTGCGTCTCCAACTGTTGTTGCTGGGACTGGTACTTGGAAAGTTCCTTGCCCTGGGGGAGGAAGAACGCGACGAGCCAAACAAGGGCCAGCACCACGGCCACACCGATCGCAAGCAGAACGCGTCGGTTCTTGAGAACATCGGGTAAACGGACAGCTTGGCTCACGGTAGTGGCTCCTCGAACTGAGCAAGTCTTTGGCTCTGTGCTTCTCCGCTAATGTTCATGGTGGCCGGGAAGGTGACACCCGAAGGCAGTGGGGTGAGGGTGCCTGAAGGCAAGACATTGGTCAGTACGACGCCACTGTTCATCGCCTGTCCCCATGCGGTCACCGAGGGAAGGTTTGGCACAGTGACGGTAGTGCTGAGCGTACCGATTGTCTCAGTGGCTGTTGGAAGGGCGATTGCGGACTTGGGTGTCGTTCCGGCTGAGGTGGTAGGTGACGCGGCGGCTAGCGGTGGTGTCGCTTCGAGTGATATGCCCGCGTCCACCGTGTTAGCGGGCTGGATCTGGCTCAGCTCATTGAGGACGACCAACCAATCGACCTCATTGGTGAGGACGGGGATCGGCTGCATCTGTTCGGCCCGGACCTCGGTACTGAGTGCGACCGCCTTGTCGTACTTGGGAATCTGAACTGTCTGAATTTCCGCGATGCTTGACTTCAGGGTTCCCACCCCGTTCTTCGCGCTATCCACTGCGAGGACGTCGCCACGTGGTTAGACCGGCAACCAAGACGGCCGCAACGCCAGCGCCGACCAACAGCCCTCGACGAAGCTTCCGTTGGGCTGCCCTCTGAACGACTTCTGGCGGCAGCAGGTTGAAGGGGCGTCCGGACCGATCTGGCAAGTGCGAGGCCGATCGGCACGGCAAAAGTGGGATCGATGGTGGCGGCCTGCTCGGGCGTGATCGGGAGACGGCTGGTGTCGGTCATTGACAAGGGAGACGCGGCCACGACCGGGACGGTGGAGCGGCGCTGTAGCTCGGCAAGAAACCTGCGGTCTGAGCCCCTCCCCCTGTCACCAGCAGGCGCCCAACCGGAGCTCGGCCCGGCTGGGAAGAGAAGAATCGAACCGAATTTTGAACTTCCGCGACGAGTTCGGTCACTGCCTGTGCACAGGCTGACTGCGCTCGAGGGTCCATTCCGGTCGTGGCGAGCCGTCGCTTCACCGCTTCAGCATCGGGCTCGGGTAGATCGAGGGCACTCGCGATTGATCGAGTGATCGATTCCCCACCGAGGTCGATCGTTCGTACGAATTGAAGAATGCCGCCTTGATGGACGACCACAAGCGTCAGCCCAGCCCCGACCGAGACGATGGCTTCGGGTCCGCCTTCGGAGGTGGCTTCCTCTGAGGCGATGGCCCGGACGAGGGCGGCGGTGTTGAGGTCGATGGCCACCGGTTGCAGTCCAGCGCCCTCCACGGCTGCGACGAGGGAGTTGATGAGATCGAGATGCGCGGCAGCGACGAGCACTCGGATTGTCGCCGCCCCTTCGGCGTCCGTCGTACTGCGCGATGACCTTGCGCGACACGGCGGTTCGGTCCATCGGAAATGGCACGACGTCGTCCGCACGAAAGCGCACGGCGTCGTCGAGTTCCTCCGGGGGAACGTGGGCATGTCGAGCTCTCGGGTGATTGCTCGAAGCCCAGCCACCCCGATGTCGGACCCGCTTTTCCCGAAAGCCGCCCTCCTGCCATAGCCGACGCAGGGCCTGGGCGACCCCGTTGGGGTCCCGGACCTCCCCGTCGACGATGGCGCCGTGCGGCAGACCTACCTGTCCGAACGCCTCCAGCACCGGTCTCGCCCCTTCGGCGACTGTCAGCTCGACAGCGCGGACCGCACTCGTGCCGATATCGAGCCCGACGATCCGTTGTGCCATCCGCCTATCCCGCCTTCCGCCGGTACGGGTCCGATCAGGGAGGTGCTCAGCCGTTCGCTGGCTCTCCCCCTCCTCCTGGAGAGGAGTAACTCAAAGTTGGTCACCTGAACATGACTTGTCCGCCATCAGTAATTGCCAGCAACTCTACCGCAGAGGGATCGAAATCCAAAAAAACTAAGGTGAGAAATGCGGGTCCACCATTACTGCATTCAGGTCTCCAGAAAATACGGACCGCGTTGACGGCAGTCGGTGGTTGATGATTGGCACGATAGGCTGCTCGTGCCTCGCTCTGCCGTGCCCTTGCTCCAGCGGTCGGAGCCGGCGAACCACGCATCCGACCGGATCCCTCCAACGGCGCAGGATTCTCGTGTCGTACCAGCGAGGCTCGGGAAGCACCCTGGAGTGTCTCGTGGGCTCTGACCAGGTTCTTCTCTCATGTTACTGAACCGAAACGATACCGAGCCAGATCCGATGTTCGGTTGCCCCGGATCTTGGGGCATGATCTGAGTGTGGAAGCCACCCCCGACGCTCCGCTCGTCCTCGAGTCATGTCACAGCACGTGGTTGTTCGACACGGGCCGAATGCGCTTTCGGAGGATCCTCAAGGGCCTCGATCTCGACGCCTCCACTGCGTGGCGTCCGTATTTTGGTCTGGAGCTGGACCCTTTGTCGGAGTCCTTTGTTGTGCTGCTCAATCCTGAGGGCACGCGACTGCTCAGGTCCTGGCGTCACGTGGAGCACTGCCCGCAGTGCGGGGGTGATGCCACCGCAGAGTTGTCGGTGGACGATCTCCGCAACGCCAGCCTCGCCTAGTCGCCGCCGTCGGGGTCTCACTCGAGCGGTCGGCGGGCACGCGCGCGGGACGAGTAGAAGCACCATTCACGCTTATCGACCTGGTAGGACGTAAGCTGGAAGCCAATGGACCAGGGCGACCTCGATCGCTTGCTGGCGCTCCTCGCTCAATGGGAGGGGTCGGACCTGCACGTGAAAGCCGGTGCAGCTCCGCGCATGCGCATCGACGGCGAGCTGCGGCTGTTGAGCAACGAGCAGCCGTTCGGGCCGGAGGAAATCCAGCTGGTGGTCGAGACGATCATGCCGCCGCAGATCGCCGAGATCTTTGACCGGCACCACGAGGCGGACTTCGCGTATGCCGTTCCGGGTGTGGGTCGGTTCCGCTGTAACGCGTTCTACCAGCGAGGATCGGTAGCCATCGTTCTTCGCCGAGTCCGACCGAGCCCAGGAACGGCGGAGGAGCTTCGGCTGCCCCGGGTGATCTATGACCTCGCCGACGAGGCGAGAGGCCTGATCCTCGTGACCGGACCGACCGGGTCGGGCAAGACGACGACGCTCGCTACCATGATCGACCACATCAACCGCACCCGACCCTGCCATATCGTGACCATCGAAGACCCGATCGAGTACCTCCATCGCGATCAGGTGGCAGCGATCGAGCAGCGAGAGGTGGGGTTCGACACCGACACATTCGCCACCGCAATGCGGGTCGTGCTTCGCCAAGACCCCGACGTGATCCTGGTGGGAGAGATCCGCGATCCCGAGACGGCCTACGCTGCGCTGTCGGCGGCCGAGACCGGTCACCTCGTTCTCACGACGTTGCACACGATCAACGCCACCGAGACCATCCACCGCATGGTCGACTTCTTCCCCCCCTACCAGCAGGCGCAGATCAGGGTCTCTCTTGGCGGGGCATTGCGGGGCACTGTGGCACAACGGCTCGTCCGACGTGCCGACGGGACGGGTCGCGTGCCCGCGCTCGAGGTGATGGTGGTAAACGGCCGCATCCGTCAATGCATCGCGGACCCTGACCTCACGGCGGAGATCGAGCAGATCGTGGCCGATGGCGAGTACTACGGCATGCAGACCTTCGACCAAAGCCTCGCTGAGCTGCTCCAACAGCGGACGATCACCTTGCAAGAAGCGCTGGCTGTCGCCTCCAACCCTCACGACCTGCGAGTGCTCTTGGAGCGTCGCGGGCTCGTCGCCACGGGGCTCACACCCCAGTAGGAGCCAACCGGCTCCGCTCAGCGGGGTGCAGTGGCACCTTGGGAGGATCATCGGTCCTCGCAAATCGGTCCTCACAAAGGGTGAGGGCCGTGCTCGAGGGCCCCAACGAGCACGATGACGAAGGCCGCACTCACGAACGCGGCCAAGTCCCACCGAGATGCCACGCTCCTCGGCACCGAGTCGGTCGATTTCTCGCCCAGCGCGCAGATAACTGCGCAGGCCGCCAAGGCCAGACCGCCGGGGGGCCACAACCACCCCGCCGACCAGGCCAGAGCCACCACGGGGGTCTCGCGTCTACCGGTCGGTGCGTGATGGGCGATCAGCGCCGTACCACCCGCAACGACGAGGGCGGCGGTAAGTCCTGCGATCGCTGCCCACGTGAGACGCCCCTTCTCGTGGTCGCCCACCGAGACCGCGATCAGCCCGGCTGCCCCGATGAGGGCAGTTGCCGCGATGCTGCGAGGCACCTCGAAGCCGTCGAGCTCGATGGCGGCGGCCACTGTCGCCGCGGCTACCACGATCAGGATCGGAACCAGGGCAGCGCTGGGACCGACGCACACGCCGAGCGCGACAAACGAGCACGCGGTCATGAGCTCGACGAGCGGGTAACGGATGGAGATGGGTGCCTGGCAATGCCCGCACCGGCCGCGGAGTGCGATCCAGCTGATCACGGGGATGTTCTCCCAGCCCGAAAGGGGCGTACTGCACTGCGGGCAGGCTGATCCGGGGTGAACGATCGAGCGCCGCCGAGGCACTCGGTAGATGACCACGTTGAGGAATGAGCCGACGATGAGTCCGCCGATGCCACATGCGACGACGGTGAGCGTCCGCGCCGCCGTGTCAACCGCCATTGGAGGGCGACTGTAGCTTCCGGGACCTCCTCATCGGCTCCATGGGAGCTTCCGCTAACCGGGCTGCCACCGGTTTACCACCAAATAGCCACCTCGGTTCAACCTATTTGCAACCGTGTACAAACTCGATTCTCACCGTGTATGTCAGGGAGAGTTCTCGTCCACAATGGCTGCTACCACCTGGGAGTTTTGAAAGGTATCCTTTTGAAGAGACAGCGGGCAGAAGTCATGCCGAAGAGTCGCGATCATCCCGAAATGTGCGACGGAGTGCAGCAACTTGGGAGCTACGACATGCTCCAAGCCCAGTCCACAGTGACCAGAGGCGAGGAAGGGGAGGTGAATGACTGACGTGGAGGTGGCCGAGGACAGTGCCCGGCGATTGGCCGAGGAGCACGGCCTGCGTTTCGTCGACCTGACCCAGTCCACCTTGGCCCCCGGCGCCGCCGCACTCTTGCCCGAGGAGGTCGCGCGCCGACACCGCGTCGTGCCCATCGGCCGTCGGCTGGGGACTCCGGTCATCGCTGTGAGCGACCCCGGCGATCTGTTCGCCATGGACGCCTTGCGGGCGAGCGTGGGTCGGGAATTCGTTGCGGTGGTGGCCCGCGAAGACCAGGTGGCTCGAGCGCTCGGCACTCTCTATGCCGCCCCCGTTGCGGACGTTGGTCCGCTTCCCGACGACCTCGTTCAATCGGTCGGCGTCGCCTTGATGGCCGACGAGCCCGTGGGGACGATCGCCCCTGGCGTCATTGCGCGGCCGGGGATTGCCGAACCAACTGGGCCTCCGGATACCGCCGAGACCTCCGTTGCGACGAAGGTTCCCCGTGCGACGAACGGCCTCGCGCCAGCAGCAACCGGTCGGGTGGGACCCTCGCCGGGGAACGCGGAGGCGATCGGGGTCCCGTTGTCGAACGGCAATGGAACGGCCCGGCACCTCGAGGCAGCAGGGCCCGCAGCCGAGGCCACCGCTGCGTTGCCCCTGGACCTCGCGCCAATGGTCACAGCGGAAACGCCGCCGGCACCGGCTCCGCCGGTCGCCGAGCCGCCCCCAGTCGCCGAACCCGCTTCAGTCGCCGAACCCACATCGGTTGCAGGGCCTGCACCGGCCTCCCCGAGTGCTGAGCCCTCCCCGATTGGCGAGCCCGCCTCAGTCACCGAACCCGCACCGGTCGCCGAGCGCCCAGAAATCGTCGCGCCTCCGATACCTCCGGCAGGGTTCGTCACTGCGGCAGCCAGCCGGGAACCAGCGCAGCACCCAGAACCATCCGAGGATGACCTGACGGTTGACGGTGCCCCATCCCTTTCGGAGGCACCTCGACCTCCCGAGGGGTACGGGCTGTTCGAAGCCGATGAGCCGCCGCCAGCCGACTCGGTGGCCGGGCCGATGCTTGCACGCGTGCTTGTGGAGTCGGGTCGGGTCAGCGCAGAGGCTATGGCGGTCGCGCTGCGAGAGCACCAAGAGGCCGGGGAGTCTCTGGCGCGCTATCTGTTCAACCACGGCTTGGCCAAGGAGGACGATCTTGTCTGGGCGATGGCCCAAGAGGTGGGCCTCGAGTTCGTGGATCTCAACGTCGTTCCGGTGGACCGCGTAGCGGCGGCCCTCATTCCCGAGGCCACTGCCCGCCACCATATGGTGCTTCCGATCCGCATCGAGAACGGCGTGCCGGTTGTGGCGATGGCGAATCCCACCGATGTCTTCGCAATGGACGACCTGCGGACGATCATGGGTCGCAACTTCACGCCCGTGGTGGCGACCCGATCGCAGATCGCGCACTTCCTTCGTTTCGTCCACGAGTCAGACGTCGATGTGTCACAGGTCGCCGGCGATGCGGAGGCAGGTGCCGCCGGTGCCGCCGGGTTCGAGCTCGAGAATCTCCAGGCGGTTGTCGAGGACGCGCCCATCGTTCGCTACGTCAACCTGCTCATCCTTCAGGCCCTCAATGAACGGGCGTCGGACATTCACATCGAGCCGACCCCCAAACGCCTTCGCATTCGCTTCCGCATCGACGGCGTGATGCACGACGCCACGTCGGCGTCGTCCTCCATCTCCAACGCGGTGGTAAGCCGCCTGAAGGTGCTCGGCGAGATGGACATCACCGAGCACCGCATTCCCCAAGAGGGCCGGGTTTCGCTGTCGGTCAGCGATCGCCAGATCGACCTGCGGCTCGCCGTCCTTCCCTCGATCTACGGCGAGACCATTGTGATGCGGCTTCTCGACAAGTCGGCCAGCCTGCGTACGCTGCCGGAGCTCGGGTTCTTCCCCGACACGCTGGCTCGTTTCTCCAAGGCCTACCACCAGCCTTATGGGGTGATCTTGGTGACCGGCCCGACCGGGGCTGGCAAGACCACTACCCTTTATGCGACCCTCAACGAGGTCACGTCCTCGGAAAAGTCGGTCGTGACCGTCGAGGACCCCGTCGAGTACCAGATCGACGGCATCACCCAGGTCCAGACCAATCCGAAGGCCGGGCTGGTCTTCTCCAACGCGCTCAAGTCGATCTTGCGCTCGGATCCCGACATCGTGCTCATCGGCGAGATCCGTGACGCGGACACGGCGAAGATCGCCATGGAGGCCGCACTGAGCGGTCACCTTGTGCTCACGACCCTGCACACCAACACTGCGGCTGCTACCCCGCTGCGGCTCACAGAGATGGGAATCGAGCCCTTCCTTGTCACCTCGGCGCTTGGCAGCGTGCTCACCCAGCGACTCGCTCGCGTCCTGTGCCCCAACTGCAAGGAGCCGTACGACGCGACGGAACAGGAGTTCGTGGCAGCCGGGTACAACCTGGCTGACCTCGAGGGTGTCGACACGTCGGTCCTTCATCGCGCCGTCGGTTGCCGCTCGTGTGGGCACACCGGTTATCAAGGTCGGATGGTGTTGGCCGAAGTCATGAACATGTCAGAGGAGATCGACCGAATGATCATCGCACAGTCCTCCATTGTGGACATGGAACGAAAGGCATGTGAACAAGGGATGCGTACTCTCCGTCAAGACGGTCTGCTCAAGGCAGCCCTCGGGCAGACGACGCTCGAAGAAGTGCTCCGGGTGGTCGTATGAGCCCGCAATCGACAGCCAATCGCGCTGACTGGTCACGGCGACTTGCCCGAGCTCTCACCTCGTCGGGGTACATCGCTGAGGATGCACTCGGCCCGTATCTCGTCGACGCGGCATGCCACCAACGCGCCTCTGGGCACGCTGCTCATCAGTCGCGGCGTGCTGCCGGCTTCGGTCGTGGTCAACACGCTGGGTCAGCTCGCCCGACTGCCGGCGGTCGACCTGTTCGCCGACCCTCCGACAGCAGAAGCGGCCGCCCTGCTGCCGCCCGCGTTGTCGCAGGATCACAAGGCGGTCGCCATCCGCACGGTGGGCCACCAGTTGCTGGTGGCGTTCGAAGAGCCGCCCGAACTGGCCGACGTGCGTTCACTCGGTGAGTTGGTGGGACACGAGCTCGTCCCGGTCCTCGCCGACCCGATGGTGATCCAACAGATCCTGGTCGCGCACGGCGCCTCATCGCCCCCTGCCGCAGCGCCCCAATCCTCGGTTCCCGAAGGGCACCCACCTACAGCCGGGCATGACGGGCAAGGCGTCAATGGCATCAACGAGACGAACGGAGCGAACGGAGCACCCCGGGGGCCCGAGGCACCTCCGCTCCCGGCGCCTCTGCAAGGTGCAGGGCCACCGATTGCCGACATCGGCGGGCAAAGCGGTATGTCGCTGCACGTGAACGACCTACTGCGCTACGCGGTCAGCATCGGCGCGTCGGACCTCCACCTCACCGCGGAGATGCCGCCAACCGTGCGGTTGCACGGCGCGCTGCGCCCCATGGAAGACGTGGGCCGGCTCGACCACACCGCGTTGCGCGAGCTGATCTTTGGCATCCTGCCCCAGACCCAGCGAGAGCGGTTCGAGGCGGATCACGAGCTCGACACCTCGCACACCATCGCCGGGGTCGGCCGGTTCCGAGTGAACCTCGCGCTCCAGCGGGGAACGATCGCCGCGGCACTGCGGCCCATTCCTCATGAGATCCCGGAGTTCGAGGGCCTGGGACTGCCTGAGTCGGTGCGGTCCTTCACGGAGCTGCGGCGCGGACTGGTGTTGGTGACCGGACCGACGGGATCGGGCAAGTCCACGTCCCTGGCTTCGTTGGTCGACATCATCAACCGGACCAAGCCGCTGCACATCGTGACGGTGGAGGACCCCATCGAGTTCCTCCACAACCACAAGCGGTCGGTGATCAGCCAGCGGGAAGTCGGTTCGGACACCGAGTCGTTCGCCGAGGCGCTGCGGCGTGTGCTCCGCCAGGACCCGGACGTGATCCTGGTGGGCGAGCTCCGTGACCTCGTGACGATCTCTACCGCGTTGACCGCGGCGGAGACCGGCCACCTCGTGTTCGCGACATTGCACACGCTCGATGCACCCTCGACCATCGACCGCATCATCGACGTGTTCCCGCCGAACCAGCAGGACCAGATCAGGATCCAGCTCGCGGCCTCCTTGCAGGGTGTCGTGACCCAGCAGCTGGTGCCCACAGCGGACGGGCAGGGACGGGCGGTGGCCGCCGAGGTCCTGGTCTGCACGCCGGCAGTTCAGAACCTCATCCGTGGCGCCAAGACCCACCAGGTCTATTCGCTGATGCAGACCGGGCGGCCAGTTCGGGATGCAGACGATGGACCAGGCCCTAGCTCTACTCGTACGCCAGGGCGTGGTGACCCAAGGCGTGGCGCTCGACCGTTGCCGGAGCGAAGAGGACTTCAGGAACCATCTCCACAACGTGTGAGCCAGCATCTCACCGAATGCGCTCACGGGACGTCCGTTGGCCGGCGGCCACGTGCGTGACAGGCAGTGAACGGGCATGGCAATGAATAACGGGCACGGCAATGAATAAGGACGGAAGCCGAGCGATCGGCCCGGCGGACCGAAAGAGGAAGAGATGGCACTGACGTTCGACTACAAGGTCAGGGACCGGTCGGGGCAGCTGATCGAGGGGAAGCTCGAAGGAGACAGCCTGCCCCTGGTCGTTGGCCGGCTGCGCGAGATGGGCTACCTGCCGGTCACCGTCACCCCGGCGGCGGGACCGGGATTGAAGACCGAGATCGTGATCCCGGGCTTCACCGACCGGATCAAACCCAAGGAAGTGGCGGTCTTCAGCCGCCAGTTCGCCACCATGGTGGACTCAGGGCTTTCGATCAGCCGATCCCTCGCCGTGCTTGCCACGCAGACCGAAAACAAGTATCTCGCTCAGAAGATCCACCAGATCCGCGACGACGTGGAGTCCGGGCTGGCGCTGTCGGCGGCGCTGGCCAAGCACCCCAAGGTGTTCGACCACCTCTACGTGTCGATGATCCGGGCGGGTGAGATCGGGGGGAGCATCGACACGGTGCTCAAGAACACGGCGAACCAGCTGGAGAAGCAGGTCGAGCTGAACCGCAAGGTCCGGGGGGCCATGACGTACCCGCATCGTGGTCGTCGGGGTCATCGCGATCATCTTCATCGTGATGATGACGGTGGTGGTGCCGGTGTTCAAGAAGCTGTTCAAGACCCTGGGCGGGCAGCTTCCCCTTCCGACGCAGATCATCATCAGGATCTCCAACGTGCTGCTGAGCTGGGAGCTGTATCGTGGTCCTGGCGGTCGTGGTGGCGGGCATCATCGGGTTCCGTCGGTGGATCAAGACCGAATCGGGGCGGATGAAGTGGGACACGTTCAAGCTCAAGCCGCCAATTTTCGGAGAGCTCAGCCGCAAAGCTGCGCTGAGCCGTTTCGCGGCCACGCTGTCGTCGCTGCTCTCCGCCGGCGTCCCCGCCATGGAGGCGCTCGACATCGTGGCGTCCGCGTCGGGCAACATGGTGTTGGCGAATGCCACGCTCAAGATCAAGGCGGCGATCCGTGAGGGACGTCCGTTCGCCGACCCCATGCGTGAGTGCGACATCTTCCCTACCCTTGTGGTCCAGATGGTCGAGGTGGGTGAGCAGACCGGTGCACTCGACGAGATGCTCGAGCCGGGTGGCCGAGTTTTACATGGCCGAGGTCGACCAGACCGTGGACAACTTGACCTCCATTCTCGAGCCGTTTCTGATAGTCATCATGGGTGCGGTGGTCGGGACGGTCATCATCAGCCTCTACCTCCCCATGTTCGACTACATCAAGCTCATCCACTAGTCCACGCAGCGCCGCGTCGAGCGCCTCGGCCGAGCCGACGAACCAGACCCACGGAAGTCCCCGAGCCGACGACCCACCTCGCTCCGAGCCGGATCCGGGCGAGCCGAACGGCGTTCTCGCAGCCCAACGGGGGCGGGCGCCGTGGCGACGATGGCCCCGAGCGTGGGCGGTGGCGCGCTTCGTGGGTGGTCTCGCGCTGCGGCGCGCTCGTTCTCTGGGTCCTGAGTGGCCACCGCGACGAGCTGTCGGACTTTACCCAGGTCTTCTCCGACCTGCGATGGTGGTGGCTGCCGGCGGCCGTGGTCACCGAGGCGGCCTCCTATGTCGCCTTTGCCGGCCTCCAGTACCGGTTGCTCGAGGTCGGTGGTCTCGTGGCGCCGGTACGTCCGCTGCTCGCCATGACGCTGGCCTCCCAGGCTCTGAACAACTCGTTGCCGGCCGGCGGGGTCTTCGCCGCGGTGTATGGCTTCCGCTGGTACCGCCGCTTCGGGGCCGACGACGCCCTCGCCGGCTGGGCGCTGGTGGGCACGATCGTCGCGTCGGTGGTCTCCCTCGCCCTGGTGGCCGCGGCCGGGCTGGCCCTGGCCACCGGCGAAGGGGCGAGCCTCGACCTCATCCCGGTCGTGGTCGGAGTCCTGCTGATCACGGTGCTGCTGGGGATCCTGTTCGTCTACGAGCGACCGCTCGCGCTGGCCGTTGGCTGGAGCATCCGGGTGAGCCGGCGGTTGACCGGACGGCCCCACGGCGACGTGGCCGACCAGATCGACCGAGTGGTCGAGCGGGTGACCGTGGCTCGGCTGGGTTGGCGGGACGTCCTCGCGGTGCTCGGGTGGGGTCTCGCGAACTGGTTGCTCGACGGGGCATGCTTCGCGTTCTCGTTCCTCGTGATCGGTGCGGGCATCCCTATCAAGGGGCTCCTGCTCGCCTACGGAGCCGGCCAACTCGCCGCCAACCTGCCCATCACCCCCGGTGGATTGGGTGCGGTAGAGGGGAGCATCACCTTTGCCTTGGTCGCTTTCGGTGGAGCGAAGATCAGCAGCCTCGAGGCTGTACTCATGTACCGTCTTCTCAGTTTCTGGGCCGAGTTGGTAGTCGGATGGCTGTCTGCGGGGTGGTTGGCGCTCGAGGTTCGTCGGGGCCGTTGGCCCCGACGTGCCCTCCACGCGCCGGTCGAAGCGGCGATGCTCCTCCACCCCTCGAACGCCATGGCCAGTCGCAGCGGAACCCAAGGGTCGGCTTGATGAGCCGTGCGAGGTGGGCGCGTCGCCCGGCGGTCGTTCGCCGCGGCCTCAGCCGCATGCGCCCTCGTGCTCCTCCTCTCTGGATGTTCCACGGCGCGTAGCTCGCTCGGGACAGCCTCGGGAGGGTGCTTCCTGGCCCTCCCGGCGGCCAACGCGGCGGTGCATGACCATGGGCATCTCGTGGGAGCCAGACTCATCACGTTGGCCGCGTTGCGGCGTGACCCAGCTCTCGCATCGGTGGTCGCCTCGTTGGCCCTCCCCAAGGACTCGGGGGTCTGCCTCATCGGTTTCGACGGCTCATTCAACGCCGGCGACGTCAGCCGCCCCTTCGGGCGTCGCAGTGGCCACGCTGCGGTCGTGGTCACCGAGTATCCCCACGGGCGCTTGCTCGGCACCGTACTGTTCGGCCGTCTCCCGCCTCGGTTCGCGCACCTGCACCTCGGGATTGGCTGAGCTCACGGCGGCGGTAACCAACGCCGCCGGGCACGCTGCTCGCGTCGCTCGGCCCGAGCGAGCTCGCGCGACACATCGTGCCAGCTGAGCGTGCCGATGTCGGGATCCCCACCCGCGTCGTGATCGCGATTGAGACGAACGATCGCCACTGTCCACAAGGTCGCGATGGTGAGGAACTTGGCCACGAAGCCCGAAAGCTGCTGATCGAGCAGGGGTGACATGCCCGCGATGTGCTGACTGTGAGCGAAAGGGGGATAGAGGGGGTGACGGGCGAAGATCCACACCAGCGACAAGAAGCTGGGCACGATCGATTGCACGACGAGGTAGCCGGCGCGCCCGAACGCGGACATCGGTCGGCCGGGGACCACGTCAAGGACCGGCGCCCACAGCACGAAACCGGCAAACAACAGGCGCGAGATCCAGCGCGCCGCGGGCGGCCGCCGACGAGGCTTGGGCATCGACGGCGGCGACGCTGAGGCTCGCCACCGCGGTGATGGTAACCACGGCGACGGCCACCGGCGGGCGGACCAGCGTGCGCACCACCGCGTCGATGGGTGCCGGCTCGGAAGCCCGGGTGATCAGGGCCGGTGGCAGCCCGAGCAAGAGCAGGGGAGGCACCGCCAAGGTGAGGACCAGTCGTTGGACCACCAGCGCGAGCAAGGACCAGTGCGTGGCCAGATCACCGATCGGCCAACCCAGGACGATCCCGATGAGCAGGAGGCCGCCCAACTCGCAGACGCGCTGGCGCCTCGTCGCGTGCCAGTTCCCGCCGCGGGTGAGCGCGAGGTAGCCGGTCGCCACCGCGACCAGGATCACCCACTCGAGAACGTGGGGTTCGAACGCGTAGGGGGAAGTGCCCTTCACCGCGAGCCCTTCATCGCTCGCCCGCCCCCGACGCCGTCCTACGCTGCTGTCGATGGCCAAACCGGATCGCCTTGAACGCCTGACCGACCTGGTGCTGGTGCTGTTGGGCGCCAATCGCCCCCTGACCCTCGACGCGATCGCCGACGAGGTGCCGGGATACCCGACGGACCACGACGCACGGCGCCAGGCGTTCGAACGCGACAAGCGACTGCTGCGCGACGAGGGAATCCCTGTGGCCACCGAACCGGTCGAGGGTCAAGAGCAGTTCGGCTATCGGATCCATCCCGAGGCCTTCTACCTCCCGGACCTCGAGCTGGAGGCCGATGAGCAGGCCGCCCTCCACCTCGCCGTCGCCGGCGTTCACCTCGGCGATCCTAGCGGCCGCCAGGCGCTCTTGAAGCTGGGGGCGACCGGGTTGGCCGAGTCTCGAGCCGTGGCGTCCCTGGTCCCGCCGCCCGCCCTGGTGCCGCTGTTCGAGAGCCTGCGTTCCCACGCCGAGGTGTCCTTTGTGTACCACGATGAGCTCCGGAGCGTGGCGCCGGCATCCTTGGCCTTCCGATCGGGTCGGTGGTACCTCGCGGGTTTCGATCGGGCGCGTGGCGCCGTACGGACCTTTCGAGTGGACCGGATCGCTGGACGACCAGAGCCCGGGGAGCCCGGAAGCGGCGAGCTTCCCGTCGATGTCGACCGAATCCACGCGATGCCCGACGACCCGTGGCGCGCCGGCGACGGTGACCAGGCCGACGTGTTGCTCTGGGTGGATTCCATCGAGTCGGCGCGACTTGTAGAAGAGGTTGGGGAGCACGCCGTGGTCGAACGGCGAGCGGATGGGTCGGTCGTTCTTCGACTCGGGACCACGGGCCCCGAGACATTTCGATCGTGGGTGCTCGAGCTTCTCGACCACGCCGAGGTGCTCGGACCCCCCTCGGAGCGTGCGTCGATCACCACGTGGCTGGAGCTGGTGGCCGCGGGCACGTCGACCGTAGGGGAGGAGGTGCGTGCTCAGAGCGCCCCCGAGCCCGTTAGCCCGCCACCAGATCGGGAGGCAGCAGGGTCGCACCCCGGGACGACGGCGCGTCACGACGCCAGCTTTCGACTCCGTCGGCTGCTAGCCATCGTGGGCTGGCTGGCCAGGGCAGGTGAGGCGCCCATCGCCGAGGTGGCTCGCCGCTTCGGGCTTCCCCAAGCGGAGCTGGTGCGCGAGCTGGAGCTAGCGGCGTGCTGCGGGCTGCCGCCGTACTCGCCCGACATGTTGATGGAGATCGTGGTCACCGACGAGTCGGTGAGCGCGCTCTTACCCGCCGATCTGGCGCGACCGCGGCGGCTCACTTCTGCCGAGGGACTCGCTCTCCTGGCGGCGGGCCGGACCATCATGGGCGTGCCCGGAGCGGACGAGAACGGAGCGCTGGACCGGGCGTTGGGCAAGCTCGCCGCGGTACTCGGTGAACGGGACCAGCTGGTCGTCGCCCTCGACTCGCCGTCCCTGCTGGTCGAGATCCAGCAGGCGACCGACGCCCGCAGGCGGGTCGAGCTCGAGTACCACTCGGCTTCCTCCGACGAGACGACCCACCGCATGGTCGACCCGCTCCGAGTGCTCAACCTCGACGGGCACTGGTACCTCGACGGGTACTGCCATGCTGCCACCAGCAATCGGCGGTTCCGAATCGACCGCATTCGCGCCGTGCGTGAGACGTCCGACGAGGCGAATAGCCGCGAGCCGCCCGACGCGCACAGCCGCGAGCCCGACGACGCCGACGCGATCGGTCCCGACGCCTTCCTCCCCGGTCCGGGGTCGATCACGGTGCGTCTCGGGGTGGACCAGGACGCGCGATGGATTGTCGACAGCGTGCCGGTGCTCGACGTGCGCGAGCTGGGCAACGGTATCGCGCAGGTGACGCTGGCCGTCGGTGGCACCGCTTGGCTCGAGCGACTCCTGCTCCAGCTGGGGCCGCACGTGCGACTGCTCGAGCCATCGGACCTCGCGGAACTGGGCGCGAGTGCCGCGCGGCGCGTGCTCGGCCGCTATCGCGACTCTTCTTGAAGGTCATCTGCTCGCTGGCTATCCCCGAGCGCACCGAGAACCTTCGGGAGCGCGACCGTTCAGCTTGGTGCAGAAGATCGCGTGCACATCTCCGTCGACGTGTTGAGCATGCTCGCGCTCTCTACGGCCGACGGCGCCTACTACCTCAGCGACCGTGCCCGCGAGTTGGGTCCGCCCAGAGCGTTCTCCGCGGCCGGTGCGTCGTCGGGACTCGGCTCCAGCGGCACTGCCAGCGTCGGTCGGTGGTCGGGAAAGGGAGCATCGGCCCTCGGGCTCGAGGGTGCAGTGGGCGACAAGGCGCTCGCCACGGTGTTGACGGGACGATCCCCGCGCACCGATCGTTCGCTGGTGGGCCGCCGTGGGCGCGTCACCGCGTTCGACCTGACGTTCAGCGCACCCAAGTCCGTGAGCATTCTGTTCGCCCTGGCCCCGCTTGACGTACGCCACGAGGTGATCGAGGCCCATACGTCGTCGGTCGACGCGGTGGTTGACTACCTGGACCGTCGGGCCATTTCGGTGCGCCGCGGCACCGGAGAGGACCGTCGCGTGCTCCAAGGAGGTGGCACGATCGCTGCGTCGTTCATGCACGGGGTGAGCAGATCCCTCGACCCGCACCTCCACACGCATCTCGTCGTGGCCAATCTCACCCATGGTGCCGACGGTCGGTGGTCGTCGATCGACGGGCGGGGGGTGTTCGCGCACCGGCGGGTGATGGCCAGCCTCTACGAGGCGGAGCTGCGCCATCACCTACTCATCTCCTTGGGCACGGCCTGGGAACGGCGCCGCAACGGACTGTCCGAGATCCAAGGTGTGGACCCGGTAGCGATGGGCGCGTTCTCGGGACGGGCGGCTGAGGTCCGGGCCGCGGCGAGTCAGCTGGGATCGCGCTCGTTCGGCGCGCGCGTCGCGCGCGAATGACAACACGCGAGCCCAAGTCGGGTGACCTTTTGCACGACGAGTTGCTCGACCGTTGGCGCCGCATCGGCGTCGATGTCGGGATCGACGAGCACGCCGTGGCGCGATGGCTCGACCGAGGCGCCACGACGAACCAATGGCTGGATGAGCACCGATTCGCGGCCGCTTTGTCCAACTCGGACCATGCCGCAGCGACCCGCCGGTCGGTTGTCCAAGCCTGGGCCGACGCGAGTGCCAGCGGCGGAAGGGTGACCGCTGTCGAGTCTTCGGCGGAATGGGCCATGGCGTTCGACGCGTCGGTCCGCGCCTTGCCAGGTGACCACGCCGAAGTGCCTGGCCCGCCTGGTCGACTGTTGCCGCCGGCCCAACTGCTCGCGCCGGGAATTGCCGAGCCGGTCCAGGCGATCGGTCGGATCGTGGCGCCAAGATACCTGCTCAGAGCCCTCGGACCGCGTCCGTTGCACCACCGCGCGCAAGCGGCGTGGCGCGACGCGGCACTGGGCATCGAGCGCTATCGGGAACGCTGGGCGGTCGGCGACGCCAACTACGCGCTCGGTCCGGACAACGACCTCGGTCGCATGAGCGTGTCGCAACTCGCCGACCGAATTCGGGTGTCCCAGCTGATCGAGCGCGGCACGCGGGCACTGAGCCACGAGCGTGGCCGGGTCGTCGAGCGCTCGGGTCCCGACATCGGAGCCCGATGATTCACCGCCCCATGATCGAGTTGCTCGGGCCGCTGCGACCCGGATCGAGGGTGCGACGCCGCTCGGCGACTCGCTCGGGCTCGAGATGCACCAGCCGACGCCACGGTGCGCTGGTGTGCGCAGGCGAGAGTCGTACCCACCCGAGCTGGTTGTGCGCGTCGAGCGCAAGGGCCAGTCCAGGCCACCCTCGAGCGATCTCGTCCACGGCCAGTCGTCGGCGGCGAACGGTCGAGATGCTGGTCGAGGGGTGTGGACGTCCGTCGTTGCCCTGGGCGGTACCGACGGTCCTTGTCGGGATCTCCTCCTCACCCGCCAGGGCCGAGAGCACCTCGAGCGTCGCGATGTCGGCAATGCCTCTCAGCACAACAGTCGTGCCGAAGAGCGACACGAACCCTTCCGCCTGGCTACCCCACCGGGCTCGGGCCTGTGAGAGGTCCTGAAGGCAGACGAGCGTAAGTAACCCCTGTCCGGGGCCCTCACTCACCATCGTGGGCAAGTCGGGCACCGGCGCGATGTTGGTGGCCTCATCGATGGCCATCAGCACCGGGGGTCGAGCGCTGCCAGCTGCAGCGCGGCGGTATGCCGCGTCACGAATCTCGCCGAGCATCCCGACCACGAGCGGCGCGAGTGCGTGTTGACGACGTCCAGAGGCGCAGATGTACAACGTGCTGGTCGCCCCGCAGAACGCGTCAGCGTCGAAGTACGGCGCGAGCGTCGACGCACGTGCAGCGTGCGACCGGTACGCGCCGAGCGCGCCGGATGCAGTCGACCAGATCCCTGATTGTTCGCGAGCGTCGGTCGAGAGGATCCCCGCGAGGAGGTCGGTGGCCGACTCGTTCGTCGGGGACGTTGCGAGGATCTCGAGCGCATCCACTCCGTGGTGACGGTCGACCCAGCGGAGCACGGTGCTCATCGGTGCGTCGCTGCACGAAGCGGCGAAGAGCAAGGGAGCGAGCAGAGCCGATGCTCGTTCCGTCCAGTGATCGTCAAGGCTCGCGTTGGACCGAGCACGTGCGTCGCCTCGAGCTGATTGCACCATCGCGTTGGCCGTGAGGAGCGCCGTGTCCCACGTCGCGCTCGACGAGACCGGCGACCATCCGATCCGCGTCACTCCGGGGGGCGGGTCGATCGTGCCGCTCGGGTCGTAGAGCAATGCCGGCCCAAGTCGCGACCGCGCACCGGCGGTGGCGAGGAGGACGTCGGGTTTGGTCGACGTGGTCACCACGGCCCCGGGTGCGGCCAAGATATTGGGGATGACCAGGGATGATGTCTTGCCAGAGCGCGATGGCCCGAGGACCAGCGTCGAGCGATCTAGCCCGGCCCAGGCCCATCCGTTGTCGCCCCCGCCGAGGTAGACCCGGCCCCCGGTGCGGCCTGCCGCAGCACGTACGGCGTGAAGAAGCATCGCCGCATCCACCCTGTCGGTGACGTCGTCTTGGACGCCAACCTGAACGTCTCGGTACTCGTTCACCGCGTCTCCCATCCCCTCGTTCCATATCGTCACCATCGCTCGGACTCCCGAGAGGGAAGTGGTCGCCAACGCGCGGCGTCGCGCTCGATGTGCCGACCGCGTGTGGGCGCGCGACAAGCGTCTCGAGGTGCGAACGCAGGTTCGAAGAGTGCAGATGTTCACGCGCGGGTGGTCTGGGAGTGCCCGAACCACGCGTGAACGTCGTGATGAGCGCGTCGGGAGCGACGCGCTCATCACGCGCGTGCGCGATAGAAGTGATCGAATCATGACCGAATGCTTGACCTGGACAAGAAAAGGAAGTGTGATTGTGCGCGACCCGACGCGCGATGGAGGAATGGAACGTGCACGCACGAGCTCGGGGCGCGAATCGACCATCTGTGGTGTGTCGACTTGTGCCCTCTCATGGCGGTGTCCGTTCGCTACACCGCACGGACGGTCAGCAGGAACGCAACGATCGGCGTCGAGTGGGCACATGCTTCTCGACATCGAGAGAAGTGTTCCGTCCACCCAACGAGTCACGGGCGCACTCGGCCTCGCATCGCCGCCCGGCGAGCCACTGTCCGCTGCCCTCGTGCCGTCTCAGCGCTGAACCAAGGAGGAATCTGTGGCGATTGCCGTAAAGAAGCGAGCACCAGCGAAACGGGCCGCGAAACGGGTGACGACCCGCAAGGCCACCGCGCCCGTTCGCAAGGTCACCAAGAAGGCGGCACCAGCCGCCAAGAAGGCCGTCAAGCGCGCCCCGGCGAAGCGAGTGGCCAAGCGGACCACCGCGAAGAAGACCGTGGGTGTGAAGAAGGCCGTCAAGCGCGCCCCGGCGAAGCGAGTGGCCAAGCGGACCACCGCGAAGAAGACCGTGGGTGTGAAGAAGGCCGTCAAGCGCGCCCCGGCGAAGCGAGTGGCCAAGCGGACCACCGCGAAGAAGACCGTGGGTGTGAAGAAGGCCGTCAAGCGCGCCCCGGCGAAGCGAGTGGCCAAGCGGACCACGACGAGGGCCACGGCCACCAGGGGCCCGGCCAAGCGAGTGGCCAAGCGCACCACCAAGCGGGCGCGGTAGCGCATCCGTGCCCAGCTTGGCTGGGCGAACCGCTGACCACAACGGGCGGGGCCGAGAGGCCCCGCCCGTTGTGTATGCGCCCGCTTACTGACGTTGACGTTTGCGTGAAGAAGGGCGCGTGCTGCGAGGTGCGTCGTGCAGAGCCACGCCGTTGAGAGCGCGGTCGTAGACCGCGTTGGAGGTCGAACGGTGGTGTCGGTGATCAGATGTCGGTCATCAAGTGGAAGGCTTCTCCAAGGGGGAAGCCCCCGAGCGCTCCGTGCTCTTGTAGCTGGCGCCGGATCCGATTGGTAAACGCGGACGTGTCCTCCCGATCGTGGGACGGAACGGCCGAGGACGGCGTGCCTGTCGATGCGGTTGCCGGTGTAGTGACCCGAATGCCATGCGTCGTCTCGAACTGGCTCCGGTGGGCCAAGAGCGCATGGACCTTTACGGCAAGCTCGTCTGCTACCTCTTCGACGTGATTGGGCACGTCGGCCTCCCAGAGGAGCAAGGCGTGAGGCCGGTGCGGTGCGAGATCCTGATCGCTGAAGAAGAGCGGGTCGCGCGCGGCCACGATCGAGTCGGTCACGAGGAATCCGGCGTTGCGATGATCGGGGTGGAGCCGGTAGCGCCGCCAGGGATCATGACCGAGTACGACGTCGGGTCGGACGGAACGGATCCAACGGCTCACTTCCCACTGCTCGCCGACGCCGTTACGCAGTTCGCCATCGGGTCGCCCGAGAAACGCGACATCACCGCCCCCGAGTCGGGACAGCGCTTCGCGCTGCTCGTCCTGGCGCGCCGCGACGAGTGACGCCTGGTCGCGCTCGGGATCCCACGTGCCTTTCGACCCATCGGTGAGGACGAGAAGCTGCAGGGTGCACCCCGCTGCGGCCCACTTGGCCAGAGTCGCCCCGCAGCCGAACTCGATGTCGTCGGGATGCGCCCCAATGGCCAGCGCGCGAGCCGGTGTGGGCAGGTTGCGCGTGATGGGTCCATCCCTGGGGAGGTCGTTGACCGGAACCACCTGGTTACCCGGCTGTGGGAGGGGCGGCTCCGGCGCCGTCACCGGCGGCTCATCGGAGCGCAAGCCGGGCCCGGGCGAGATCGGCTGGCCAATCGACGTCGAATGCCAGATTGGGCACGCGCAGCACGCGGGTGGCGAGACCGAGTCGGGCGCACTCGTCGAGATGGCGATCGAACGACCCCGGTCCATAGGAGAAACGGAACCCGGTTCGGACGGGCAACCGGATCACGTTGGTGCCGTCGTCGCGACGGTCGGGCACGAGCGTGACCCCGTCGAATCGTTCCAGGCAGCCCAATCCTGACGCCAACGGCAAGTCGCCATGAGCCACGGTGACCATCGCGACACCCATGCTCGCGAGACGCTCCACGCCTGCTTCCACCGCGCCGTTGAGCCCTCGCCCCGGTTCCCAGACAACGAGCGCACCGCGCGCGCGTGCCCAATCGGCCACCGTGGTGTCGTCGCAGACGACGGCCACCGGTAACGGGGCAGCGGCGGACAGGACGCGCTCGGCCATCTGGCGAACCAACGCCAGCCGCTCGTCGTCGCTCAGCGTTGCACCGAGACGTTGCTTGGCCTCGGCGAAGCTCTTGACGGGGATCAAGACGACGTCCTGTCCCGCCAAGGCGTCGGCCGGCAGCACCGTGCCCAGTGGCCGATGGCGCGCAGTGCCGGTGCTCATCGGACCAGTGTAGGAGGCACGGGCGCGGTCCACCCGGCGAGCATGACCAGCTGGCCGGGCACGCCGTAGGCTCTGCGCGGTGCCAAGGGAGACCGTCGTGATCGTGGGCGCCGGCTCGTGGGGTACCGCCATCGCTTCCTTGTTGGCCTCCAGTGTCCCGACGGTGCTCTGGGCACGCAACGCCGCGCTGGCCCGGCAGGTCAATGAGCGACACGAGAACGCTGCCTATCTCCCCGGCGTGCGCCTAGCCGAGGCGCTGGAGGCGACCTCGTCGCTCGCCGACGCGGTGCGTCGCGCCGATCTGGTCCTGATGGCCGTTCCCTCGCACGGGTTTCGAGGCGTTCTGGGTCAGCTGGTCGGGTCGCTCCCCCCGAAGTGCCGGTGGTCAGCCTGGCCAAGGGCATCGAAGCGGGCAGCAACCTGAGGATGTCGCAGATCGTGCGGGAATTGGCACCCGAGAACCCGGTCGGGGTGTTGACAGGGCCGAACCTTGCGCGCGAGGTGGCCGAGGGACA
Organism: uncultured Acidimicrobiaceae bacterium; assembly: GCA_963794215.1. Taxonomy (GTDB): domain Bacteria; phylum Actinomycetota; class Acidimicrobiia; order Acidimicrobiales; family RAAP-2; genus DATKRB01. The sequence continues at coordinate 462,231 of CAWCCQ010000004.1, forward strand.
GCCGGCAGCCACGGTCGTGGCCCTCGAGGACGTCGCGGAGGCCGAACGCATCCAAGAGCTGCTCCACACCGCGACCTTCCGTGTCTACACCGGGACCGACGTGGTGGGCTGTGAGATCGCCGGCGCCACGAAGAACGTCATGGCCATCGCCGCCGGAATCTGCGACGGACTCGGGCTAGGGGAGAACATCCGGGCAGTGCTCATCACCCGGGGGTTGGCCGAGCTCGCCCGCCTGGGCGTGACCCTAGGTGGTCGAGCGTTGACCTTCGGAGGACTCGCCGGCGTCGGCGATCTCGTCGCCACGTGCGCGAGCCCGCAGAGCCGCAACCGCACCGTGGGCTTCGAGCTCGGGCAGGGCCGAGCACTCGGAGCCATCGTCGGCGGGATGCGGATGGTGGCCGAGGGTGTGCGGACGGCCGGGCCGCTCCTCGAGCTGGCCCGTGATCACGACGTCGAGATGCCCATCGTCGAGCAGGTCGATGCCATCGTCGCCGGGCATCGCTCCCCTCGAGACGCCCTCGTGGCGCTCATGGAACGCCCGGCCCGGCCCGAGTGGGACGAGGCCTTCCTGCGGGGTATCTCGAGCTGAGCGGGTGGGATCAGTGCTCTGGTAAGTGCACCGTGGCGATGCCAAAGGCCCGGAGCTCGAAGGACTCGGTGAATGTCGCCATCGGGCGACCACGCAGGTCCACCAGCCACCCCGTGGTGCCTGCTGCGAACCGCACGGTAGTGGTAGCGGGCCCCGGATTACACAGGCGGACCTCGATCATCGAACCCTCGCGTCGGACGGCACTCACCTCGGCGCCCGCAACCTCGAGCGCGCTTCCCGAGGTTGGTCGCTCGCCGCCACCCCAGGCTTGGACGACGTCGAGCGGGAGTAGGAAGTCGTCGGCCAGGGCCCACGGATCGACCTCGCCCATCGCAAGCCCGTAGCGAAGCTCGATGTCCTGGCCAAGAAGCTGGAGACCCTCGACGGGCGTGAGAGGTCCGGCGGGGAGCGGCCGGTAGGCCATCCCAAGCCGTGACAGCATGCCGGTGGACCGCAGGACGGTCAGTGCGAGCTCGGCTGCCCGCTCGCCGTCGGGGGTCTGCCGGAGATCGATGAGCTCGTACTCGACGACTCCGTCGTGGACGACGGTGAGCCCGCCGGCGCTCACGAAGCGGCGTGCTGGAAAGGTGGGAAGGGCGCGCTCTTCGGGCCTGCCTTCGGCGTGCAGCCCACGGATCTCAACCTCGAATGCGCTTTCGGCCATCGACCGTTCGGCGAGGCTCGGGAGCGGCAGATGGACGCGCAGGCGATGGTCGCGGCTCGGGTTGACGAACGACGTGCTGACCCGCACCAGGCGTTCGTCCGCCCGAACCTCGATCGTCGTGAGGACCTCGACGGTCTGCTCGCCCACGCGCGCTCGAGATCCACCGTCGACGTGGTCGGGCCAGGAATAGGAACTGGTGATCCGCGCGCTGGCCCTGACCGGACCGCGCTCGACGACGGCCACCGAGACGCTACTCGGCTGGTCGACGAGCTCGTCCCTGCCCGGCGGCGAGTAGTTGTAGGAGTCACCGAGATCTCCGCCGTCGACGAGCCGCCCGAACCCGGCGATGCCGTCCACCGAGAAGGTGCCTGTCGAGGAGTCCACGACCACCTCCACCAGCCCGTTGGTGAGGACGACACCGCGCGGCGGCTCGCCCAGGGCCGCGGTCGGCGGCTCGCCGACCCTGACGGGGGCGGTCAGCGCCGCGGGAGCGAACGCCCGCCACCCGAAGCCGGGCACAGTGTTCGCTCTGGCCGCCACCCGTCGGATAGGCGGCCGGTCGAGGACCACCCGCACGCTCACCCCCGGACGCGCGCCGAGCCGGGTGTACAGGTCTTGTTTCATCTCGGCCACCGGGACATCTGCGCGCTCCTCGGCCCCTATCGACACCGTGAGGTCAATCCCCGACTCGTCCTCGCGGATCTCTACGGCGTGCACCCAGGCGTCGTCACCGAGCTTGGTGCCCTGCACGACGCCCAGCAGCGTGCGCACCGTGGCCGCGTCGAGGGTGAGCGTGCCGGGCAGCGCGAGTTGCTCGGAGACGACCTGCTCGGCGGGCCCGGGGGGATCGCTCGCGGCAACGACCACCTCGACGACCCCCGAGCGCGGCCGGCTGGAGGGGTTGACGACGACGGGACCTTCGTGATCGAGCGACCGAGCAAGTGCGCCGAGGGCGCGATCGGCAACGCCGACGGCGATCTGGCGCGCTTCGGCCGCCCGGACCAGGACCGCGTCGACGACCTCGTCGATCGAGCAGGCACAGATCGAGTCGTGGGCTGAGTTCAGCACCACGTTGTGCCAGGCGAGGTCGATCAGGTGCCCGGGCCAGTGATCCGCAGGGAGGTAGAGCGTGGCGTACGGCTCGGCGAGCCGCTCGAGCGCCCGCTCGGTCCGGGCGACCGATCGCCGTACGTCGACTCGGTTCGAGGTCACGCCCATGAGCACGTTGGCACGTGCGCCCGAGCGCAGCTCGCCTCTCCACCGCGGGAGACCGCCGGTCGGCGCGCCGGCAAGGTAGTCGGGAAGGGACGTGATCTCGAAGTGCAAGTCGTCTTGGAGCGCGTTGGCCTCGCTCGCCACCCGGCTGAGCGAGGGCTGGGGTCCGAGGTGGTCCGACCCATTCATGTAGAGAAGGCCGTCGATCAAGAACGACCCGAGCTCCTCGCAGTGGTCGCGGGCGCGACGGACGAAGGTCTTGGCATCGTCGGGGAGCGACGCCCCGTTGCCGTAGCCGACCGGCAGGTACTCGGCACGCACGATGGAGCCGTCGGGCGCCTCCCACCAGAAGCCGGTGCTGGTGATGGCCGAGGGCACGCCGCGCCAGACCACTGCCTGGGACAGCCCAGCCAGCCGCAGGATCTGGGGCATCTGGGCGACGTGGCCGAACATGTCGGGCAGGTAGCCCACGTCCATCGCGCCGCCGAAGGCCGCAGCGCGCGCCAGGCCCTTTTGCAGGTTGCGCACGATCGTCTCGCCCGAGACGAGAAACTCGTCCATTAGCACGTACCACGGGCCCAGGGTGATCCGGCCGGCCACCGCCAGAGCGAGCAACCGTGCCTCGGCCTCGGATCGGACCTCGAGGTAGTCGTCGACTGCGGCCATCTGGCCGTCGAGGAGGAAGCAGCGGTAGCCCGGGTCGGTCTCTAGCAGGTCGATCACCGCGTCGAGGGTCTCGACCAGCTTCATCCTGAACGTCTGGAACGGGGCGTACCACTCACGGTCCCAGTGAGTGTGCGGAACGATGGCCACGCGGCGCGACATGCGTTGCAGGTTAGACACCCTGTGGTGCAGCACCTCACGTTGCGACGAGCGTCGCTGTCGCTCCGCGCCGGCTTGGCTACGGTGAGGCGGTGCGGATCGCCTTCGCGACCGATGAGCGCACCGGGGTCACCCACCGTCTCGTCGGGGAGCTCCGAAAGGAGGGTCACGAGGTGGATGTACTGGCCGACGGCGCGGCGTGGCCCGAGGTCGGGCACGCGGTGGGGAACGCGGTGGCGACCGGCCGTGCCCAACTGGGCATCGTCTGCTGCACGACCGGCACGGGGGTCTCGATGGCGGCAAACAAGGTGCCCGGTGTACGCGCCGCGCTGTGCGGTGACGCCCCGACAGCACAGGGAGCCCGACGGTGGAACGATGCCAACGTCGTGGCGATCGGTCTGCGCCTGGCCAGCGAGCAGGTGGCGAGCGAGATCGTCCACGCCTTCCTGGCGACGCCGTTCGACCCCGCCGAAGCCGCGTTGGTGGCGCGGGTGGAGCCCGCACCGTGAGGGCCGGCCCACGGGGTGTGCGGCCGAGCCTGCGCCACGAGCGTCACCTGTGGCGTGCCGGCCACGAGTGGGTGGCCGGCATGGACGAGGTCGGCCGGGGCGCCTGGGCCGGTCCGGTCAGCGTCGGCGTGGCCGTGCTCTTCCCGTCGGTTCGGGCCTCGACGATGCCGGTCTGGCTTCAGGACTCGAAGATGCTGGCCGAGGCGCGACGCGAAGCCATCTTCGAAGAGGTGGCCGCTTGGTGTGCCGACGCAGCGGTGGGCCACGCAAGCGCGGCCGAGTGCGACGCATGGGGGATGACCGCGGCGCTGCGTCTTGCCGCCTACCGGGCACTGCACACCCTCGAACTGCGTCCGCACGCGCTGCTGGTTGACGGTCCGGTCGATCTCCTGCGGCCGCGACCCGACCGTGATCGACTCCTGCCGCTCCCCGTCGTCGCGACGCCGACGACGATCGTCCCTCGGATCGACGCCGACGCCCACTGTGCGGCGGTGGCCGCCGCGTCGGTGCTGGCGAAGGTCGTCCGTGACCGGCTCATGCGTGAGGAGGCAGAGCACTTCCCGCCCTACGATTTCGAGCGGAACAAGGGCTATCCCTCGCCGACCCACATGAGCGCGCTCGCCGGGTACGGGTTGTGCTCGATTCACCGCAGAAGCTGGGCGTTCGTCGACGGCCTGCCGATTGGCCATGGCGCTCGGGTGCCGACCGGAACGGCGTGGACGCCTCCCGACGGCCCCGCTGTGGCGTTGGACATCGAACCCTGGGCGGCGTTGGGGAGCGATCCGCAGGCCGGGTCGGAGTCCGCGGCCGAGGGGGCACCCGAGCGGCCGTTGTGATCGCGGTGTGACGAGGGCGTTGCTGGTTCGGCGCGTTCGCCCGGTGAGGGATCCCGGGCGTCGGCCGGTGCCCGCCACGTAGAATCAGTGCCGATCCCATGGTCTATGTGCTCGCCCTGTTCGCCGCCCTGTCCAACGCCCTTACCAGCGTGTTTCAACGTATGGGGGTGGAGGGCGCGCCCCAGGGGTCGACCCTCAAACTGAGCTTGATCACCCACGCCATGCGCCGAGGGATCTGGGTTCTGGGCTTCTTGCTCATGATCGTCTCGTTCGTCACCCAGGCCGCCGCGCTGCACCTTGGTCGTCTGAGCCAGGTGCAGCCGATCCTCACCACCGAGCTCCTCTTTTTGGTCCTCATCCTCGCGACCTGGTTCCGGTTCGGGGTGGGCGTACGCGAGTGGGTGGGCGTGCTGGCGGCGGCCGGCGGCCTTACCGGGTTCTTGTTCTTCGCGGAGCCGACCGGTGGCGAGCGCGTGCCGAGTGCGGTGGAGTGGTTGATCGTGGGCGCGCTGTCGGCGGGCGTGATGCTGGGGGCAATCCTGTTCGCGCTGCGGGGCTCGCGCTCGTGGCGCGCCGCCATGTTCGGCACTGCGTCGGCGGTGGGCTTCGCGTTCACTGCGGCATTGATCAAGATGGCGACGCAATACCTCGACGGTGACTGGACCTCGATCTTTCGGCACTGGGAGACCTATGGGCTCGTGGCGACCGGCCTGCTGTCGGTCTTTTTGGCGCAGAATGCGTTCCACGCCGGACCCATCGCCGCATCACAGGCGACACTGGTTCTGGTCGACCCGCTCGCAAGCATCTTGATCGGCATCGGACTCTTCGGGGACAACCTCAACACCTCGGGATACCACGGACCATTGGAGGCCCTTTCCCTGCTCGTGCTGTTCACCGGGGTGTTCTGGCTCTCCCACTCACCACTGGTGAGCGGGGTGAAGGGTGACGACGACGGCTACCACGAGTTGCTCTCGCTGCGCTCGCGCTCCAAGAGGCTCGCCGAAAGCGTCTGCGCCGGACCCATCGTTGGGGGCTGAGTGGTGATCATCAACTGATGAGCGCCAGGGCGCCGAGCGCGGCAGCGATCGAGAGTGGAGCGAGGATCAGGCCGATGGCCGAGAACCGTGTCGCAGACGGCGCGAAGCCGACCGAACGACTCACCTGCATCCAGAGCGCAGCAGACAATGCCCCGGTTACGGCCAGGTTGGGGCCCAGGTTAAGGCCGATGAGCAACGCGTAGGGATTTGCGGGCGGTCGGGCGGTCAACAACGAGGCGGCGGGCAGGTTGTTCACCACCACTGAGGACCCGGCGCCGATGGCTGCACTCTCCAATGACGAGGCATGGACGACCAACCCACCGACGGACGACCATTCTCGGGCGATCGTGCCCGCAGCGACGGCGGCGCCGAACAGCCCCGCCAGGATGGGAACGTTGACCGAGCGCAGCACGCTCCCCATCGACACACGGCTACGCACGAGGTGCTCGCCCGCTGCGAGCACGCCGGTGGCCAGGACGATCAGCGCCGCGAGCGATGGTGGCAGCGCCAGCACGGCCACCACCGCGACGGCCACGGCGAACAGTCCCGTCCCGACGCGCGCCGTCGGGCCCCGAGGGTCGCTCTCGACTGGGGTCGCGCCGAGATCCTTGCGGCAGACGACCGCCACGACCACCGTGATCACCGTGACGCTTGCCACCCAGGGCAGCAGCATCCGGGCGGCGAACGCACCGCCGTCGATGTTGGAGCGACCGACGACAATGAGGTTGGTCAGGTTCGAGCCGGGCAACAGGAGTGACGCTCCGTTGGCTAGGAAGACGGCGAGATAGGCGAAGGGGACCTCGCCGTAGCGCCGGCGCCGTGCCGCGAGCACCAGCACGGGCGTGAGGAACACCACCGAGGTGTCGAGATTGAGCACCGCGGTGGTGACCGACACCAGCACGGCAGCAGTCACGAGCAGGGACCGGGCGCTGTGTGAGCGTCGAGCAAAGACGGCGGCGCAGGCCTCGAACAGCCCGTCGGCCCCGGCCACCAGGCCGATCAGGAGAAGCCCGGTCACGAGCACGAAGGGCGGCCAGTCCTGCGCAGCGCTGGCCGCTGCCTTCTGGGTGGCGAGCAGGCAACTGGCCAGGCCCAGGGTCCCGCCGACGGCTAGTGCGACCCAACCCAGTCGGTCCGTCGAAATCGTCACCCTGGCACCTCGGCGCCTACGCCTTGCCGTTGTGTCCCTTCAGCGTGGATCCCTTCAGCGTGGGTCACTTCAGCGTGAGTCAGGTGAGCGTGGGTCAGGTCAGCGGGGGCCGAGCAACGACGCCAGGGCGCGGTCGATGTCCGGGTCGTCGAAGCGATGACCGATGGACTGGAGGCGAACCGGCTGTGCCCGCTGGCCCGAGAGGAGCAATTCGTCGGCCAGCTCCCGGCCCGCGGCGACGCGCAGGGCGACGGAGGGCACGGCGAGGACGCTCGGCCGATGGAGCGCCCGACCCAGGTTTGCCGTGAACTCGGCGTTGGTCACCGGCCCGGGCGCCACCGCGTTGACGGGCCCCGACAGGCGTTGGTCCGTCATCGCCGCCTCGATGACCGCCACCTCGTCCCGAAGGGTGATCCAGCTCACGTACTGACGGCCGCTGCCCAGTTTCGCGCCGAGTCCCAGCCGGAACAGGGGCAAGAGGCGCCCCAGCATTCCACCCGTCCTCGCCAGGACGATGCCCGATCGCAAGAGGACCACCCGGATCCCCGCGTCGGTGGCCGGGGTGGTAGAGGCCTCCCACGTCCGACACACCTCAGCGAGGAACCCGTCGCCCGAGGCGGCCGACTCGGGCAGGGCGCGGCTGCCGGCGTCCCCGTAGTACCCGACGGCCGATGCCGACACGAGCACCTCGGGACGGGGGGACAAAGTGGCCAGAGTGTTGGCCAACAGGCGAGTGGGTTCGCGACGGCTGGCCACGATGAGCCGGCGCCGAGCGACGGTCCAGCGCCGGTCGCCGATGCCCGCGCCCCCGAGGTTCACTGCGGCGTCGAACGGTCCGCGCGCCTCGAGGGCGCCCCGGTCAATGAAGCCGGTCGTCGGGTCCCAGCGGACTTCGTCCTCGTTCGCGGCGTCGGCGTCCGTTCGCTGATGTTCCGCCGGGTCCTCTGACGTGTGGCGCCGAGTGGTGGGGGCGTCGGGGTCTTCAGGACGTCGCACGAGCCGGACCACGCGGTGCCCGTCGGCTCGCAGGGACCCCACCAAGGCCGAGCCGATCAGACCATGGGTTCCACTCGCGAGCACGTTCATGCTTCATTGCCAGCGAGCGAGTGGTCCCATGCGGCGAGGACGAACCGTGCGAACGCGTCGGGATGTGACAGATGGGCACCGTGCCCAGCCCCATCGATCTCGTAGAGCATCGAGCCGGGTACGTGATCTGCCAGCCAGCCGGCGCTCGCCCGGTGGCGAGGAGAGCCGGCGGTTCCTCGTCCGAACACAGCGGGCGCTCCAAGCGCACGGGGGTCGAGGCCCAGATCGCTCTCCGCAGAACGCAGATCCGCGTCGAGGGCCGGCCCGTCGGCCAGCCGCTCCAGCTGGGCCCGTTGTGGCAGACCCTTCCAGGCGGCTGGACCACCGATCGCCGAGAAGAAGCGGACGACCGTCTGCTCAGGCGTCGACGTTCGCCCATTTGCCTCTCCGAGCGCCGGAGTCTGTCGGGTCGCGAGCGGTGACCCAAAACACCTCGGCGGCTCGAAAGCGGCCACGCCGGCGAGGTGCGGCGGCCGAGCCAGTGCCGCACCGAGGGCCACCGCGCCTCCCAAGCTGTGACCAACGACGAGGTGGCACGCGTCGGGGCCGCCCAGGGCGGCCAGAAGCCCGAGGAGGTCCGACACGTGCTCAGAGAACGTCCCGGCGCCGAGCGCTCTCGAGCCTTGGTAACCGCGCCGATCGTAGGCGATGACCCGGAATTCGGGGAGGCGTCGCATGACTCGCCGGAAGCTATCGGCTCGGTCGAGCGAGCCGTGGACCAGCACCACCGTGCGCCGGTCGTCCCAGCCAGCGCACGCGGGGGCGATCGGAGGTCGATCGATCACGTGTAGCGCCAGAGTGTCGGTCACAAGCCCACCATGCCCGCCCGACGCTAACGCCGATGGCCCCCCGCAGCGACACGCGCGTAGGGCGGGCGCCGCAGACGCACTGCCCGGAGCTGGGCCTCGCCCTGCGACCAGCCGCTTGGCTCTTGGGTGGGACCGACTCCACCGGCTCGAGGAGTGGCCCTGGAGAACGACGCCTGTCCATTAGTCTGGGCAAATGAGCGACGCGGGTGGGATGCCTCGCGCTGCCGGCCGGCGAGACGGCGAAGACGAGCGGCGCTCGGGGGGCTCGTTCGGCCCCAACGCATGGCTGGTTGACGACATGTATGACCGGTTCTTGGCCGATCCGGGGTCCGTGGCCCAAAGTTGGCGCGAATTCTCCGCGGACTATCGCCCCACTCCGGTTCCGGGTTCTGCCACTACCGCAATCCCGGCGCGGCCCGTGGCCGCTTCGGCGTTGCCGGCGCCGGCGCCGCTTCTCCCCGTGCCGTCGGCACCCCTCCCGAGTGCGGTGGCCGACACTTCGGCGTCAGCTGCCCAGACCCTGGGCGTTGTCGCCAAGGGCAGAGGGGTCGAGGCGGTCGGCGACGACGTGGTGGCCCTACGTGGCGCCGCCTCGCGGATCGTGAGCAACATGGAGGCCAGTCTGGGCGTCCCCACGGCGACCAGCGTGCGGGTGGTGCCGGCGAAGCTTCTGGAGGTCAACCGCCAGATTCTGAACAATCAACTGGCCCGGACCACGGGCGCGAAGGTGAGCTTCACGCATCTGATTGGCTACGCGGTCGTGCAGGCCCTGCGCGACGTTCCAGCGCTCAACCGCTCGTTCGTCGCCGCCGTCGACGAGAAGGGCACGCCGGGAGTACGACGTCCCGCTCGAGTAGGCCTTGGCCTGGCGGTCGACCTGCAGCGGCCCGACGGCTCGCGCACGCTGTTGGTCCCGTGCATCAAAGACGCAGACACCCTCGATTTCCGTGCCTTCGTGGTCGCCTACGAGGACCTGGTGCGCAAGGTGCACGCCAACAAGGCCACGGCGGACGACTTCGCCGGCACGACGATCACGCTGACCAACCCCGGGACACTGGGGACGGTGCAGTCGGTGCCGCGACTGATGCCGGGCCAGGGCGCGATCGTCGGTGTCGGGGCGCTCGGGTTTCCCGCCGGTTTCGAGGCCACCGATCCCCGAGTGACCGCTGAACTCGGGATCGGAAAGGTGGTGACCCTCACCTCGACCTACGACCACCGCATCATCCAAGGCGCCGAGTCCGGGTTGTTCCTTTCGCGGATTTCGGACTACCTGACGGGTAAGGACCACTTCTACGACGACGTCTTCGCGTCCATGGGCGTGCCCTACGAGCCCGCCCGCTGGCGGACTGACGTGAACGTGACCAGCGAGGGAGACGTCGGCGAGCACCAGCGGATGGTCAAGCAGGTGCACGTCCAGACGTTGATCAACATGTACCGGGTGCGGGGGCACCTGATCGCCCATCTCGACCCACTCGATGCCGAGCCCCCGCACTTCCACTCCGAGCTCGATCCCGCCACGTACGGGTTGACCATCTGGGACCTCCCGCGGCCGTTCCTGGCCGACGGGTTGGCGGGCCGAGACGTCGCCACCCTCGACGAGATCCTGCACTTGCTGCGCGACGCCTATTGCCGGACCCTGGGCATCGAGTACATGCATATTCAAAATCCGGCACAAAAGCGGTGGATCCAAGATCATGTCGAAGGGGTGTCGACCACGCTGGCCGACGCCGAGCAGCGCTACATCCTCGAGCGTTTGAACGCCGCCGAGGTGTTCGAGCGGTTCCTCCATACCCGCTATGTCGGTCAGAAGCGGTTCGGTCTCGAGGGGGCCGAGTCGGCCATCGTGCTGCTCGACACCCTCCTCGACGAGGCGGCGGCGGTTGGCACGGCAGAGGCCGTGATGGGCATGGCCCACCGCGGCCGGCTGAACGTGCTGGCCAACATCGTGGGGAAGTCCTACCGCGAAATCTTCGAGGAGTTCGAGGGCAACCTCGACCCTGACTCGGTGCAGGGCTCGGGCGACGTGAAATACCACAAGGGCGCGCACGGCAAGTTCACCGGGCGCTCGGGGATCGATCTTCCCGTCACCTTGGCGTCGAACCCGTCCCACCTCGAGGCCGTGGATCCGGTGGTCGAGGGGATGGCCAGGGCCAAGCAGGACCGCCTGGCGCCGCCGACCGACGGCACGATGGGTGCGACGGCGGAGAGCCCTGGTGGCTTCCCGATCTTGTCGGTGCTCGTGCACGGTGATGCGGCGTTTGCCGGCCAAGGTGTGGTGGCCGAGACGTTGAACCTCTCGGGCCTGTCGGGCTACCGGATCGGTGGCACGGTGCACGTCGTCATCAACAACCAACTCGGCTTCACCACCGCGCCCGAGGCCGCCCGGACTTCGGTCTACCCGACGGACGTGGCGAAGATGGTGCAGGCACCGATCTTCCACGTGAACGGGGACGACCCCGAGGCGTGCGTGCGCGCGGCGCGGCTGGCGTTCGGCTTCCGCCAGCAGTTTCACAAGGACGTCGTGATCGACCTCGTGTGCTATCGACGGCACGGGCACAACGAGGGCGACGACCCGAGCTACACCCAGCCGCTCATGTACCAGCGAATCGAGGTTAAGCGCTCGGTGCGCAAGCTCTACACCGAGACGCTGGTGCGCCGAGGGGACATCACCTTGGAGGACGCCGAAGCGGCGCTGGACGACTTCAACGCACGCCTGCAGCGTGCACTGGACGAGGTCCGAGCCGAGCCGCCGCCCCCCCCGGCCCATCTGCCCCGTCCCGGACGCTCGGCACCGACGATCCAGCCGGTGGCCACCGGCGTGCCCGAGCCGCTCCTACTGGAGCTGGCGCGGGCCACCCGGACGGCGCCGGAGGGCTTTACGGTGCACCCCAAGCTCGAGCGCCAGTTCGTCCAACGAGACGAGATGGTGGCCGCTGGCCAGGTGGATTGGGCGCTGGCCGAGTCGATGGCCCTCGGTTCGTTGCTTGTCGAGGGGACTGACGTGCGACTCACCGGGCAGGACACCAGGCGGGGGACCTTCAGCCAGCGTCACGCCGTCCTGGTCGATTACGTGACCGGTGCAGAGTTCGTCCCCCTGTCCCATCTCGCCGGGCGCCTCGCCGAGGTGGGAGGACCGGCGCCGTTGGATGGGATGCGTCCTGATCTGGGGCACTTCACCGTTCGAGATTCCCTCCTTTCGGAGTACGCCGCGCTGGGCTTCGAGTACGGGTACTCGGTCGAGGCGCCCGACGCTCTCGTGGCGTGGGAAGCGCAGTTCGGCGACTTTGTCAACGGCGCCGAGATCATCATCGACAACTTCCTCGTTGCCGCTCAGGACAAGTGGGGTCAGCGGGCGGGGTTGGTGCTCCTGCTCCCGCACGGCTTCGAGGGTCAGGGACCCGAGCATTCCTCAGCACGCCTCGAGCGCTTCTTGTCGTTGTGCGCGCACGGGAACCTGCGCGTGGCCCAGCCCTCGACCGCAGGGCAGTACTTCCACTTGTTGCGGGCCCAGGTGCACCGCGCTCCCAAGACGCCGCTCATCGCTATCACCCCGAAGTCGCTTCTCCGAGCCCGTGAGTCGCGTTCCCCCCTGACAGACCTCACCAACGGAACCTTCGCCGAGATCCTCGACGATCCCTACCGCCCCGACCCGGCAGTGGTCCGCCGGGTGGTTCTGTGCAGCGGAAAGATTGCTCATGAGGCCCTGCGACGCCGAGACCAGCTGCTGGACGGTTCGGCCGCTCTGGACCCGTCGCCCGACGCCGCGGGGCCAGTTCTTGACCCCGCGGCCGTGGCCATCGTGCGGGTCGAGCAGCTCTACCCGTGGCCCGAGGAGCCGATCGTCCACCTGCTCGATCACTACGCCAGGGCTGACGAAGTGGTTTGGCTCCAAGAGGAGCCCGAGAACATGGGCGCCTGGTCCTTCGTGCATGCCCGGTTGCACCGTCTGTTGCGCGAGCGCTACTCACTACGGCATGTCAGCCGCGAGGAGTCGGCCAGCCCGGCCACCGGCAGCGCGGCGCTTCACCAGCTCGAGCAGGCCGATCTCGTTCGCCGGGCGATCGGCTGAGCCGGTGCAGGGTCACCCCTCCGCGGGTGGGCCCCCGGCGGGGATGCTTGACTAGCGGCCACCATGGCTGACACGCACCACGTGGTCGTCGACGGGTCGAACCTGGCGACCGAAGGAAGGACGCTGCCCAGCCTGGCGCAGCTCGACGAGGCCGTGCGCGCCTACGTGGAAGAAGATCCGAACGCCGAGGTCATCGTCGTGGTTGACGCGTCCTTCGAGCATCGGATCGACGCGAGTGAGCGCGAACAGCTCGAACAGGCAGAGCTGCATGGTGAGGTGGTGTCCCCGCCGGCCGGGGCAATCGGCCGGGGCGATGCGTTCGTCCTGCGTATCGCCGAACGAACGGGCGCCGTGGTGCTGTCCAACGACTCGTTCCAAGAGTTCCACGGCGAGCACCCGTGGCTCTTCGAGGAGGGCAGGCTGATCGGTGGGAAGCCGGTTCCGGGCATCGGGTGGATCTTCACGCCCAGGATTCCGGTCAGGGGACCCAAGAGCCGCGAAGCCACGAGTCGGGCCAACCGGAGCCAGGCTGCCTCGGTGGCGGCCCCAGTCAAGGCCGCCGAGCTGGCGAAAGCGGCAAAACGGGTGGCGAAGGCGGCGAAGAAGGCGGCCCGGCATCCTGACGGCTCGAAGCCTCGGATCGGTGACGTCTGGGGGGACGTCTGGGGCGCCGCTTCGGTCCCGGCTGTCGGGGTCGTGCCGGCCGATCGCGAGGTCGAAGACAGCGTCGTCTCCGAACCCCTCGCCACACTGACCGTCGCGCTGCCGGCAGCCGAGACCACGCAGGTCGCGGCGAAGAAGGTCGCGAAGAAGGCGACGAAGGTCGCGGTGAAGAAGACGCCGTCGAAGGGGCCTGCCGAGACGGCGAGCGACTCGCGCCGAGACCCGCCAGGGGGAGGGGACACAGGTCGCGACAGCGAGGTGGGCGACGTGATCGTGCACGCCTCGGAGGAGCCCGAGGTCACGGGGCTCGGCTCGGCGAGGGCCGGCAAAAGGGCTGCGAAGAAGACCGCAAAGAAGACGACGAAGACCGCGGCCAAAGCCCAAAGAGAAGCCGCCGAAAGAAGACGACGAAGACCGCGGCGAAAGCCGCAAAGAAGACGACGAAGACCGCGGCGAAAGCCGCAAAGAAGACGACGAAGACCGCGGCGAAGAAGGCCCTAGGAGCCAGTCGGTCCGCGGCCCCAGTCAAGGCCGCCAAGGTCGCTGCGCCGGCCAAGAGCGCGACGGGCACCGCCGCGAAGGCGGCCAAGACGGCTCCCGCTGCGAAGGCGTCCAGATCGCTCGAGAAAGCGGCAAAGAAGTCGACCACGACCGCCACGCCAACCGGCCCGCCGCCCGGCGCGCCCAGCGCGATGCCGGATCGGGGCGAGACCGCGACGCCCCAGGCCGCGACAGCTCAGCCCAGTGCTGCAACGGCGAGGAAGAAGGCTGTCGGCGTCAAGCGTCCGGCGCCGGTGGCCGACCATCGAGTCCGGGCGGCGATCGCCGAAGCGACCGCCGAGGCGATCGATCCTCCCGAGCTGGTGCACAGCCATGGTCTGTCGAAGTCCAAGGGCCCCGCGGGCAAGGGGGCCAAGCGTTCCAAGCGACGTAGCAACGCCGCCGCGCCACCCCCGGCTGTCAACGAGCCACTCACCTTCATCATGTTCGTTGCCACCTATCCGGTTGGCAGCACCGTGGACGGCGTGGTGGCGTCGTACACGTCACATGGAGCCATGGTGGATGTCGAGCTGCCCGAAGGCGGGAGCTTGCACTGCTACGTCCCGCTGTCGGGGCTGGGTGACCCACCCCCGACCAAGGCGCGCGAGGTCCTGACCCGCGGTGAGCGACGCCCGTTCGTCCTCGTCGGGCTCGATCCTCCTCGCCGCGTGGCAGAGCTCAGCCTCGTCGGCACGCCCACGGCGTCAGTGGGCTCCTGAGGTTCGAGGCCTCCCGGCGAGCACGGTCGCGCCGCTATCGTCCTCGGGGTGAATCCTGTCGAGTTGCTGCCTCACCGCGACCCGTTCCTCTTCGTCACCGCAGTTAGCGCGCTCGACCCGGGCCGGTCGGCCTCGGGCCACTGGGCGCTCACCGGGGACGAGGCGTTCTTTGCCGGTCACTTCCCGGGCCGTCCGACGCTGCCCGGCGTATTGATGGTCGAGGCCCTGGCCCAACTCGGCGGGGTGGCCGTGCTGGCTGACGAGCGCTACGCGGGCAAGCTTCCGCTCTTCGGGGGCATCGAGCGCGCTCGGTTCCGGCGCCAAGTGCTCCCAGGCGAGACGCTCGGGCTGGAGGTCGAGATCGACCGGCTCTCGGCGCGCGCTGGTCGAGGTCACGGGCGCGCGCACGTCGGGGGAGACCTCGCGTGCGAAGCGGACCTGTTGTTCGTGCTGGTGGACCGGGGCTGAGGTCCGACGATGCGCATCGCTACCTGGAACGTGAACTCGTTGACCGCCCGTCTCCCCCGAGTGACCGGCTGGCTGGTCGCGCAAGCCCCTGATGTGCTCTGCATGCAGGAGACCAAGCAGGCCGACGCGGCGTTCCCCCGCGCCGCGTTCACTGAGCTCGGCTACGAGTCGGTGCACCACGGCGACGGCCGATGGAACGGTGTGGCCATCGTGAGTCGTATCGGCCTGGAAGATCCCACCCTGGGGTTCGGGTCCGACGAGGACGCGCACGGGTGCCGGTTCGTGGCGGCTACCTGCGGCGGCGTGCGCGTGCACTCGGTCTACGTGCCCAACGGGCGGAGCCTCGAGAGCGAGCACTACCAGTACAAGTTGGCCTGGCTCGACCGCCTGCGGCTCCAGCTCGCGGCGACGTCAGCGGGCGGGTCGGACCTTGCCGTGTGCGGCGACTTCAATGTTGCGCCCACCGACGGGGACGTTTGGGATCCCGAGCAGTTCGTCGGGGCGACCCACACCAGCGGGCCCGAGCGCCAAGCACTGCAGGCGATCATGGATCTCGGCCTCGAGGACGTCTTCGGGCGGTTCCATCCCGAAGGTGGGATCTTCAGCTGGTGGGACTACCGCGCCGGAGACTTCCACCAGGGTCGGGGCCTTCGTATCGACCTCGTCCTGCTGAGCCGAGCCCTGGCCGGGCGGGTCACCTCGGCCGTCATCGACCGCGACGCCCGCAAGGGCCCCAAACCCTCCGACCACGCACCCGTGGTGATCGACTGGTGACGAGCCTCGACACCGAGCACTCCGCCTGATCGACCGCTCCGCTCGATCCGATCGGCGCTCTTATTCGAGCTCCTGCCCCTGCGTCTTCGCTCGGTGGGGCTCGAGCAGGGCCCGCAACGCACCGACGCGAGCGGACGCGTCGGTCGGGCCGAGCGGACGGGACTCCCGTTGCATGCGCTCCACGCACCGATTCACCGGCTCGAGCCACGGAGACGCCTTGCGCGGGCTGCCGGTCCCTCCTTCCTCGTGGAAGCGGGCCCAGGTGCAGGTCAGATCGCTCTCGGCCCGGGTCAGCGCGACGTACAGCAGCCGTCGCTCCTCAGCGATGGCTTGCTCATCTCGAGCCGACGCGATGGGAACGAGTCCAGCGGAGAGCCCGGTGACGAAGACCGTCGGCCACTGCAAACCCTTGGCCCGGTGGAACGTGGCGAGGACGACCCCGTCGCCGTCGTCACCTTCACCGGTCTCCGTTTGGGGAGGTCGGGGAACCCCGTCGCCGTCGTCAACCCAGCCCGGCGAGGAGGGCGGCTCGCCAGGCCACCGGGTCGGCACTCCTCGCACGTCGCTGCCCGGCGCGAGCTCGGCCCCCGCCTGGCGGTAGGGAACCTGGGCGCGCTCGAAGGCGGCCGCCAACAGGTCCAGCTGGGCGTTCGTTCGAGCCAAGACCGCGATGTCCGACCAGCGTCCGCCCGGGCGTCGGGCCATCCAGGCCTCGCGGGCCACCCACTCTGCCTCAGCCGTGTCGTGCTCATGAGCCACGACCCTCGGCACCGGTCCGTCGGGCCGGGTACTGCTTGGACGCGCGACTGGCCGATCGAGGGTGTCACCAGCCCCTGGCTCCAACCCGAGCGCCGCGGAGGCCACCGCCACGACCTGGGGGGTGCACCGATGGTTCTCGTCGAGTCGGATGACTCGCATGCCGGGCAACAGGTCCGGAAGGTCTGCGATCAGCGACGGGTCGGCCCCGTTCCAGCCGTAGACCGATTGGTTCGGATCTCCGACGACCATGAGGTCGGGCTCATCGCCCAGCAGGGCCGCCAGTAGCCGGAACTGGGCAGGGTTGACGTCTTGCATCTCGTCCACGAAGAGGTGGCGGTACCGCCAGCGGACCGCGTCGGCGAAGGCACCGTCCTCGTGGAGGACATCTGCACAGACCGCCAGGAGATCGTCAAAGTCGAGGCTGCGCTCTCGTCGACGGGCTACCTCGTAGCGCTGATAGAGATCGGCGATCTGATCAGCGGGCACCACGGTACGGCGACCCAACGCCGCCGCGCGCTGTGCGTAGTCGGCGGGACGCAGCAGCCGCGCCTTGGCCCAGCCGATCTCCGCGTCGAGTTGGGCCACCAGCGCCGGACGTCGACCCCGGGTACCCGCCCGAGGGCGTTCGCCCGCTCGACGTGCGCCCTCGTCTCCGGGCCCGGGGGCCCGGCTGTCGGGGACGATCGTGGCAAGCAGGCCACGCCGATCCGGCAGGACGAGCGGGGGAGGCATCCCTCGGTCGGCCCGGTGCTGGGTGAGCAGTGATAGGGCGGTCCGGTGGAAGGTGCCCGCCCGGACATTGTCGCCGACCTGCAGAGCCCAGAGCCGCCGACCCAGCTCGTCGGCGGCTCTGCGGCTGAACGTGCACACCAGGACCTTGTCCGGATCGATCTGACCCTGATGCACCCGCCAAGCGACGCGCAGGGTCAGGACCCGGGTCTTGCCGGTGCCCGCGCCCGCCAGCACACAGAGCAGGGGATCGGGCGCCAGCACCGCCTCGCGTTGCGCCGAGGTCAGCCCCGCCGGGAGCGCCAGGTCATCGTCGGCGCCGCCGAGGGCGATCGGTCCGACGACCTCGCTGGGTGCAGGCACGATGCCACGGTAGCCAGCGTGGCACGGTGGGGTGTGGCGCCCGTCGCCCTGCCCCACCGGTAGGGTGGCCCGAATGTCACGAGGTGGACTGCACCCAGCCGACGAGTGGCCCGCGGCAGGACCGGTTCGGGGGACTCCAGCCGGTGCTCCGGTCGTTCGCTGACGGCGCGCTCCGGGGCTCGTCGAGTGGGACCGGCGTTCCCGACGTGCTGGCGCTCCACGGGTGGGCCCGGAGCCATCGCGACTTCGACGGGGTGCTCGCTGCAGTCCCGGGGGGACCAGACGATCCGTCGGACCCCGAGCTCGATGCCATCGCGCTCGACCTTCCGGGTTTTGGCGCGACGCCGGCGCCGGTCGGGACCTGGGGCACGGCGGACTACGCCCAAGCCGTCGCCCCGGTCTTCACCGAGATGTCGAGACCGGTCGTGGTGCTCGGCCACTCCTTTGGCGGTCGGGTCGCGCTGCACCTCGCGGCGCGGTGGCCCGAGTGCGTCCGTGCCCTCGTCCTCACTGGGGTGCCCCTCGCGCCGCCACCGGGATCCCCGAGCCGGCCACCGCTAGCGTTCCGGTTGGCCCGGGCCGCCCATCGTCGGGGCGTGCTGAGCGACGAGCGGATGGAAGCGGCCCGTCAACGGTACGGCTCGGCCGACTATCGAGCGGCCGAAGGGGTGATGCGTCAGGTGCTCGTGGCGACGCTCGCCGAGCGCTACGAGCACCAATTGGAGGCTATTACCTGCCCGGTCGCCCTGATCTGGGGCGACGACGATCCGGTCACGCCGCTGTCGGTGGCCCAGAGGGAGGCCGGCCGACTGGCCAACGCCACCCTGCGCCCGGTTGCCGGGGCGGGCCACCTCACCCCGCTCAGCGCTCCGGAGGTGCTGCACCGCGCCGTACGGCAGGCCCTCGGGTGACGGCCGGGTTCGCCGCCAGCGGCAGCCTGATGTCCGCTGCCACTGGGTGGATCGCCTGGGCCGTCCTCGTCCTCGGACTCCTCGCCATGGTGCCGGCGGGCCTGCGCTGGCTGCGCGTGGCACAGCGCGAGCATTACCTGCCGGGGGCTCCCGTCCGTTTCGCCCTGCGCTGGTGGTCGAGCGAGCCGCTGAACCTCGTGCTTGGCGGCCTGGCATTGGTCAGCGTCGCCGCCGCCGTTCGCTGGCCGCTCGCCGGCGTCGCGGGCGTCCTGGTCCTGGCCACCGCACCGGTGCACCTGTCGATTCGGGGTCGGAGCTCCCCGCTGCAGCCGACTCGGCGGTTGCGCACGCTGGCCGTCGTGTCCGGCGCCCTGGCCGCGGCAGTGGTGGTGCTCGGCGCGCTGAATCGGTGCTCCCGCGCCGTTCGGCGTGGGGACCGCGTTGGTCCTACCGGTGCTCGTAGATATCGGCTGCCGCCTGCTCGCGCCGATCGAGCGGCGTGCGCTGGGCCGCTATGTCCGAACAGCCGCTGGTCGCCTCGACGACGTGGCGCCCACCATCGTGGGCATTACCGGGTCCTACGGGAAGACCTCCACCAAGCAGCACCTCGCGGACCTGCTCGACGGCTCGCGCAGGACGGTGGCCAGTCCGGCGTCGTTCAACAACCGTGCGGGGCTCTCCCGAGCGGTGAACGAGCAGCTGGTGGAGGGCACCGAGGTGTTCATCGCCGAGATGGGCACCTACGGACCCGGCGAGATCGCCGAGCTCTGTCGTTGGTGCCCGCCGGCGATTGCCGTCATCACGGCCATCGGCCCCGTTCATCTCGAACGGTTCGGCTCCGAGGAGCGGGTCTTGACGGCCAAGTCCGAGATCCTCACCACGGCAGGGGTTGTCGTGCTCAACGTCGACGACCCGCGGCTGGCCGAGCTGGCGCGCCGCATCGAGCACGATGGGAGCGGACGGCGGGTGGTCGGGTGCTCTGGCGCCGACGAGCAGGCCCAGGTGTGTGTCCGGCGCGACGGCTCGGCGATGTCGCTGGTCATGGGGGGTCGGTGCGTCGCCAGCGCGATCGGCGTTCCCCCCGGTGTGCAGCCGTCCAACCTGGCCTGTGCAACCGCCGTCGCGATCGAGCTCGGAGTGGAGCCAGACACCGTCGCCCGACGCCTTCGCAGCATCCCGAGCGTGGCGAACCGGTTGGCCCAGGGGACGTCACCCTCCGGCGTGGTGGTGGTCGACGATACGTTCAACTCCAATCCGGCAGGCGCGCGCGCTGCCCTCGAGGCGCTGGCCGCCGTTCCCGCATCGGGTCGCCGCGTGGTGGTGACGCCGGGCATGGTCGAGCTGGGCGGTCGCCAACGTGCAGAGAACCAGCTGCTTGGCGCTTCGGCGGTTGAGACGGCCAGCGACCTGGTGGTGGTCGGTCGCACGAACCGCCGGGCCTTGCTCGCCGGTGCCCGAGGTCGTGCGGTGACCGTGCGCACCCGCCAACAGGCGGTCGAATGGGTCCGGGCGAATCTCGGTCCGGGCGACGCCGTCCTGTACGAGAACGACCTGCCTGATCACTACCCGTGAGCCCCGTGCCGAACGACCACCCCGGGCGTGACCGGTACCCTTGCGCGGTCCGGACGACCGTGGCGCGCCGAGGAGCGGGGCGCGAGCCCCAGCCATCGCGCTGAGTGACCGAGGGAGCGACCAAGTGCCCGATGTGGCGATCATCTTCGGCGGGCCATCGCCCGAGCACGACGTCAGCATCCTGACCGGGTTGCAGGCCGCGCACGAACTGTTGCGCGACGGCGTGACCGTACGGGCTTTGTACTGGTCGAAGGTTGGGGACTGGTTCGACGTGGATCCGGCGTTGGAAGCATCGGCGTTCGTGGACGGCGTTCCGAGGGGCGCGACCCCGCTCCGTCTCATGACCGGCCCCCGCGGAGGCTTCGTTGCCGAGGGAAGCCGACTCGGGCGAGCTCGGTCCTATCCGCTCGACGTGGCGATCGTGTGCTGCCACGGTGGGCCCG
Organism: uncultured Acidimicrobiaceae bacterium; assembly: GCA_963794215.1. Classification (GTDB taxonomy): domain Bacteria; phylum Actinomycetota; class Acidimicrobiia; order Acidimicrobiales; family RAAP-2; genus DATKRB01. Next base: position 482,958 of record CAWCCQ010000004.1, read on the forward strand.
GCGAGGACGGGACGTTACAGGGTCTCTTGGACTTGAGCGGTCTGGCGTATACAGGACCGACGGTGGCGTCGGCGTCCCTTGGTATGGACAAGCTGGCCTTTTTCGGGCTTGTTCGCTCCGCGGGACTCCCCGCGCTTGACCGGGTGGCGCTTGGGCCGGAGACGGGCACGGCAAGCTTCGACGGGCCCTATATCGTCAAACCCCGATTTGGCGGTTCGTCCATCGGTATCGACGTGGTCGCCGATCTGGCCACCGCCCGAGCCCTGCTCGAGACGAATCGCCATCTCGACGCTGGGGCCGTGCTCGAGCCCTACCGCGAGGACTGCTTCGACCTGCAGATCGCCGTTCGCACCTGGCCGACTCTGGAGCTCTCGGCGATCGAACGACCGCTACGGACGCCTCGGGCGGGAGGGGCGGGCACGCCCGAGATCCTCGGGTACGCCGACAAATACCAGGGCGGGGAGGGGATGGCGAGTGCCCCCCGTGAGCTGCCTGCTGCTCTGGCCGAGCAGCTCTGCGAGACGATCCGTTCGACCGCCTCGTCGGTCGCCCGACTTGCAGGGGTTCGCGGCGTCGCACGGATCGACTTCCTCTGTGACGGTGCGCAGATCTACGTCAACGAGGTCAACACGATTCCCGGCTCCCTGGCCCGCTACCTATGGGTCGACCCCCACCTGAGTTTCGGTTCGCTCCTGTCGGACCTCATGGATGAAGCGAGATCTGGGCCAACGAGGCACTGGAGCAGTGCCGGGGCAGACGGGTCCGTGCTCCGGGGGGCCGCTTCGATCGCCGCGAAGCTCGCCTGAGTGGCCCGGCGCACTCGGTCGGCAGGGCCAGTACCGCCCGCCGGCGTCGGGGGTGACCGGACCTGGTGCGCGACGCCGATCAGACGGCCCGACGAGTGAGTTCGGCGTAGAGCCTTTCGGTCCGCTCCGACGGCACGCTGCCAGGATCGAACTCGTCCACCCGCTGTTGGCACTCGACCCATTCGCGGCGAAGCCGGTCGGTGTCCCCGCTCGACGCAGCCCACCGCATGGCGGCACGCGAAAGTGCTTCGCTGTAGGGGTCGAGCAGACGGGCCCGGGCGATCGCCCAGTCCGCCAGGTCATCCAGATTTGCCTCGCTCGCCAGTCGAGCCACATTGCACGCCGCCTCGACTACCAGAGCTCGGATTCGACCTTCGTGGCCTTCGGCCTGCCACCACCCGTAGGTCGACAGGATCCCCGAAAGTGGTTCGTCCTCCACCAAGCTGAGTGCGGCGCGGTAGAGGGCTAGGGCCTCGTCAGAGCCAGCGGCCCGTCTCGCCGCGGCGATCATCGCGGCGGCCCGTTCGGTGTCGACCGTCACGTGCTCGGAGATTCGGTAGTGGCCGGTCTTGAGCGTGGGCGGCAGGAGCAGCTCGTCCGCCGGCCCGGTACCCATGGCTCTTCGTGCCGCGGTGGCGACGTTGAACAGCGTCTTTGCTGCTGCATCGGCGTCAGGGGAGCCGAGGACCCGGGTCCGCAGCCGATCGCTGGTGACTGGCGAGGGATGGTGCAAAGCCAGGTAGGCCACGAGCTCGGTCGCCCGCCGAACGCGCTTGGGCTCCAGTTCGGCCGCCAGTCCCTCCAACCTCGGGACGGCGACGAGCAGACGCACGTCGACGGCACCGACAACGAGTGGGTCGGTCGCGCCTGGCGCCACCGTGTCGCGGCCAGGCGAGCGCACGGCGGCTCGTGCCGGCTCGCGAGGTGCCCGGACCCCCGCTCCCTCGGTGGGCAGGTCCGGTGCCAACGACACCAGAGGAGCTCCCGCCTCGGGAGTCTCCGAGGGACTGGTGGCGGGACCTCGAGAAAAGCTCGACCGCGCGAGCTCGAGCGCCGCCCTGCGGTGCTCCGAACCGAGGACATGGGGACGGAGGGTGAGGCCCAGAGGGTGCACCGTGGCCGCTCGCGCGTCGACGGCCACGGTCATTCCCGTCGCAGGCACCGGCAAGGTGGTGAGCACGCCGCAAAGTTCCCGAGCGGACCGAGTTAACCGAGCTGGGTCCCCCACGAACAGCACGGCCACCCGGTCGTCGTTCGCGTGGACGCTCGTGCGTGCACCCAGATGGGTCTCGTGCACCGCGACATCGGGATCCACGCTGACCGTCAGCTGATCCGACCACGGCCAGCTCTCGGCGGCGAGCCGCATCGTCGAGACCATGGCGTCGGCATCCGGGCCGATGATCGGAAGGCAACAACCGGGACCGACGACGGCGAGCCAGGTGCCCTGCTCATTGTCCCCGATCGGCACGAGCGCAGGATGCGCCGGACGAAGACCGTGGCACTCGGTGGTGAGGGTGACCGGGTCGTGTTGGGACGACAGGTGCCACACCCGTCCGTCCGAGCGGCGTTCCCACAGGGGAGGCGCCCACCCGGCTGGAGCGGAGAGCCAGACGTCCACACCGTCGGATTCCGACGCGGAACAAGAGGGGATCGGGAACCGGCCGAGCGGACCGTTCGACAAGGGCCAACAGTCGATTCGCGAGCTCGAGCCAATCGAGGGCCGGCGCGCCATCGAACCTGGCGAAGAGAATCTCGAGGTCCACCGCCTCGTCAACGTCCCCATGGGTACCGTCAGACCTGGTCTCGGGCAACGGTCCATCGCCGACGGGCCGTTCGCCCAATCGCCTGGCGCGGCGCACGCGCCGAACGAGGGCGGCCGCACCCAGCGCGCCCATGCCGGCGCTCAGCGCGAGCAGAGGAAACTCCTCGTCGCGGTGCTGCCCGACGGCGATCGACGGCGCCATTCGCCGCGCCGTGGTGTCTGATGCTGCAAACGAGCCATACACCTGCGAGCGGTCGTGGTTCGAGATGGCGACAGCGAAAGACTCGACGCCGTGCGGCGCAACGGCGGCGGATGTTGTCGGGGCGGGCGGTCTTTCGGTCATCGATGGCGCGGGCACCCAAGGCGTCGCGGCGCCGGCGGCGAGTGACGCGGCGCCGGGTGGGAGGGCCAGCCGCCACCCTGGACGGATCAGGGACGGATCGACGAATCGTGTCCCGTCGTCCATCACCGTGCCCAGGTTGAGCCGGGCGATCGCCTCCCACTCGCCCCCGTCGCCGTAGAGCTGATGCGCGATGGACCACAATGAGTCGTCTGGCTGCACCGCGTAGGTATCTTGCGCGACGCTCGTTGTCTGAGATGCCACGGGCCGAACGTCTGGCACCCACGACTCGCCGCTGTGTAGAGCCGTCGTCGGGGCTGGGCGATCGGCAACAGTGGCGGGCGTGGTTGCGCCGGCCACTGTCACGGTCATCGGCAGGACCAACAGCACCGCCGTCGCCATGCTCGCGATGAGCCGGTCGACCCACGATGCTCCTGCGCCCGACAACGTGTCGCCTCGACGAACCCGTTGCACGACCGAACGGATGAGCGGGACGCAGCAGCCGAGCCAAGCGATCCAGGCGAGCGCGTCGAGCGCGTCGAGCGCGCTTTGCCCCCCGAGTCCTGAGGCGTGGACCCATTGGACCCGCGTGGGGAACCCGAGGGCCAGGACGAGCACCCCAGGCACCGCCACGAAGATCGCCACGGCGGCGAGCACCCCGAAGGCCGCGTCGACGACGGCACGGTGCTCGACGTCCTGCGGGCCCGACCGGTTTGGGCTCATTGGGCATCTGGGGTGATCGTGAGTGTGTAGCCAACGGGACCGACCAAGGTCGGCGGCTCAGACAGCGTCACGGTGCACGCGCCTGGTCCGCTCACCGAGGTGACCGTCAGGCCGCTCGTGCCTGACCCACTTTGGTCCCCGCCCGGGCACGCCACGGTGATGGTCAGCATTGCTCCACCGCTCCACGCGGCTGTTGCGCTGAACGAGGCTGTCGGCGCGCTGTAGGGGTACGCCGCGGAGACGTCGTCGGGGTATTCGAGGTTGCCGGGGTACGAGACAGTGCCGGGATCGGAGCTGGACGCGGTGACCGTCGCGGCCGGCATCGAGTTCGACGACGTACCGGAGATCGTTTGGCCGCTCGAAGGCAGCGGGCCGTAACTGGAGCTGGCATCGGACACGCCGAGCCCGACGGTCACGCCCGAGGGGCTGGGTGTGTTCGAGGCTGCGGTAGCACGTTGGCTGGTGGTGGCTGAAGCGGGGCCATCGGAGGTACCGGGGGACGTTGGGGGACCTGCGCTCAAGGGCCTTGCCGACGGACCGACCTGGAGGGGTGGGCCCGACGCGCCATCGTCACCTGGCGACGCCGACCGATCGGCTCCCTTTGCGTACGCGTTGGGCCGTGTGGCCCGCCCGCCCGTGCCCCGCAGCGAGCGCGCAGAGGGATGATGCGCTGGGGAGGTCCCAGAGAGCTCGATGACGAGCGCCATCGCGCCGAGCACGACGGCCAGGACGGCCCACCGCTGGGGGAGGGCCACGCCTTGCGCCACGTGGCGCGCTCGGCGCTCGTTGGGCGCGCTCTGTGGCGGCAGCTCCAGCCCTGGCATCGTCGCTCGGGTACGTGGCGCCGGACCCGTCAGGCGCACAGCTGTTGGGCGGCCCGCTGACGGGACTGGGTCAGGTGGCGTCGGGTGCGGCCGGTCAGATTGGCCAGCTCGGCGATCGAGAGCCCGAGAACCCGGTTGCTGTAGATCACGGCCGCATCCGATGGTTCGAGCCCTCGCCCGCGTAGATCGTCGATGGTCTGGGCGAGCAGCTCGAGGTCACTCGTCGTCGATCCGCCGTGCCCGAGGAGGTCATCATCGCCATCGAGACCGAGCTCCACCTGTGCAAGCGCGTCACGCTGGCGCAGCAGCTGGCGTCTGGCGCGGCATCGCACCGCGGAGAGAAGGTCGAGAATGGCGTATTGGCGGTCCTCGCCCGACCAGTCACTGATCACTTCCCACGCGGTTGCCACCAGATCCGCGAAGAAGGCACCTCCGTCCTCCCAGTCCCCGCCGACGCCCCAGCCGAGCCGTCGGGCGACGGTGACGAGCCCGGGGACCACCGCCTGAAGGACGGCACGCGGCACGAGGTGATGCACCGACTGCGAACGCAACATGGCTTGGAACGCCCGGGCCGCTTCAGTCCGCCCCAGCGAGCCGGTCGCCGTTCGCAGGCCGGCGACGAGTGACCCGAGGTCGACGACACCAAGGGCGTCGATCACGGGTTCGGCGGCGGCAAGCGCGTTAAGTGCCTGACTGGACTCGGGTGAGGAGCTCAACGCAGCCCACTCGGCGTTCAGGCGGTCGATCGGTCGGAATCGTAGCTGTGTCATGGCCCGATGCTGGCGAGGTCGGCTCCCCCCGCTTCTCCCACCCGAGGGGGTGGCACGATCTTTTCTCTCGTCCAACGGCTGCAGAAGGGACCCGGTGCAGCGACCCGCAGCGGTGAGCACCGGCCAACCACGAGGTATCGGCGGCGGTCCGGCGAGCCCGTCGTCCCTGCGCGCCCCTCGGCGGCCACTAAGGTCCCCGAGGTGGACATCGAGCAGTTCTACGACAGCGACGCTCGTCGTCGGAGTTCGAGCGAGATCGAGCTGGGCAGCGAGTGGCGGAGCAAGGCGGGCGTTCGCTACGAGCTGAACTGGGTGGAGGACACCGGCGAGCTCTATGTCATGCGGGAACCCGTCCCGATCGAGAAGATGGACCTCTTCGGTGGTCTCCACGTGAACGCCAGCGACAGCGCTCCGACGGACGGGATGACGGTTGCGGTAGTGGCTCGCATCACGACCAGACAGCAGGTTGAGACGATCCTTGCGGGATGGGAGTCGGAGATGCCCAAACCTGACAGCACGGCCTGGCTCGAGGACCGCTTGCAGTCGGCGGGCGTCGCGCTGTGGTCGGAGAACGCTCCGGAGTGACTCCGAGCCGCGGCGCGCGCGGCAGCATCCGGCGGGTCGGACACGACACGCTGCCGGACCTATGAGGAGCCCGATCGGCGCAGGTGGCCGAACCGCCACTCGCGGCGCCAGCGTGCTGGCTTCCCACCTGTGTTCTGTGCCCGCCATGACCTGCCGCCTGTTGTCGTCGTCCGTCTGAGCCGCGCCGACCAACCTCTGACGCAGGCCGACCCAGAAACGTCGGGCCGGTGAAACAGGACCCGAGCATCCTCGTGCACCCCGCGTCGCGGCCTGCCCTGTTTCGTGCTGTTGGCCCATCTCCGCATCGTTGAGTCCGCTCGCGACGATGCATCACGCGGCCAAAACGTACAAGGAAAGGTCCTGAAAAGGCCCGAAAGGTTCAGGGGACGGTCGGGACCTGCGTTGGCAATGGTGGTTGGTCCGGGTTGGCGCTGTCGGCGACCGCGCACTCCTGTTGCAGCCCGCTGACGAGATTTCCCTCTTCCACCCGCGACGATTCCGAGAGAGTCGTCTCGAGCGCTACCCATTGGCCGTTCTGGGACGTCGCCGCGGCGGCCAGAGGAAGTGCGTCGCGGAGCTGGACGTAGGCCTGAGCGACATCAGCGCGGGCTTCGGCGCCGCTGATGGCGCCAACCGCGTCGTTGTACAGCTTGATCGAGTGGTTGACATGCGCGCACGCGGCGCGCGCCAAGGCGTCACCGCCCTGCTGTCCACATCCACCCAACACTGCCGCCATGGCGATGAGGACCGCCGTCAGGACAACGGTCGTACTCGCCCGACGCACGTCACTCGAGCCAATGATCGGCGGACTCCAGGAGGAACCGGCTCACCGCCAAGCATCGATCGAAGACGTCGCACAGCAGCTCCTCGCCCGCCAACACCCGGGCCAGGGATACCGGATGGCGCGCCACGATGTTGAGCCGCCGCTCCGGGCCGTCGGTTGCAGAAGCGAACGAGTCGATTGCCGAGACCTCCAGTGGGAGCTCGATGCCGCCGATCCCTGCGAGATCGATCGCCAGGCGCAACAGGTCGGGACCATTGGGCAAGGGAGGGAGGGCCCACGTGAACGTCAAGGGGAAGTGAAAGTCATCCGGCGGATCCTCTTCGTCGCCCAGCCCGACGACCGCGTCCTCGAAGGAGAGGAGCACGCGGGGGTCAACGTCGAGCGCCAAATGCAGGTCCAGAGGCCCGCCACAGCCCTCTTCGGGGTGGAGGTCGACCTCCCAGACCTGCCGGAGCGAGTAAGTCTCGACGAAATGGCGCTCGTCGTGGACGTGGAAGCCGTGGTCCACGGAGTGGTCCTTGAGATCGGCCACGTATCCGGCGACGTCGATGGCTGCCACAGGACAGCCAGCCTAGCGGTGTACTTCGAGGCCAGGACCAGCCGCTAGGGTCGCCCGGAGTGGACGACCAGGGACTTTTGGAGCTGCTGGTGGCGGCGACCGGGGCGGTACGGGCGGCCCTCGACGGGCTGGAGGACTGGGGTCCGGCGGGGACTCGTCCAGGTCAGTATCGGCTGGACCTGGCGGCGGACGATGCGGCTCTGCGGGTTCTGCGGGGCGGTGGCCTGGCGGTTCTCTCCGAGGAGTCGGGGCTGAGCCCGGGGCGACCAGGGAGCATGCTGGCGGTGGTCGACCCGGTGGACGGCTCGACCAATGCTCACCTTGGGCTGCCGTTCTATGCCACGAGCATCTGCGTCCTCGACCAGGAAGGGCCTCGAGTCGGGCTCGTGCTCAACCAGGCGACCGGCAACCGCTACGACGCGATCCGAGGTCAGGGGGCCCGTGGGAACGGGCAACCAATCGGCGCGTCGGGAGCCTCCTCGATCGGCGAGGCGGTGATTGGCATCTCGGGGTTTCCCAACCGGCATCCGGGATGGTCGCAGTTCAGGGCCATCGGGGCTGCTTCCCTCGAGCTGTGCGCGGTCGCCGACGGGTCGCTCGACGGGTACATGGTGGTGGGCGGTTCCCACCTGTTCCCCTGGGATTACCTGGCCGCGGCCCTGATCTGCCACGAAGCCGGCGCCGTGGTTGTCGATCGCGACGACAAGGACCTTGTGGCCCGGGATGGAGATCCTCGCCGCCCGGCCGCTGCAGCGACCCGCGCACTGTTGGACCAGCTGGTGACGAGTGGAGCCTGACGCCTCTCCATGCGTCAGTTCCCGGGCGCCCCGCCGAGGCACGTAGGGTGGCGGTACGGGCGCTTAGCTCAGTTGGCTAGAGCAGCTGCCTTACAAGCAGCAGGTCGTCGGTTCGAGTCCGGCAGCGCCCACACGAAACTTCCTGCTCACTGAACTGTAGTGACGAGGGAGCAAGCGGTACTTCTGTCTCTGGGGGTAGTTCTGGGGGTGAATGGGTCAGGGAACACATGCGTGGGCTACGGCGGTGGTGAGCCGAGTAATGTCTGAGAGTACTTATGGTGCACTGCGATGCCCGTGTAGCAATTGTCACGCCGAGGGGCGTTGGTCAGTTCAGTGATGACGGCCGGCCGACGCTGATACTCAAGGGCCGCGCCTGGCACAGACGCCAGATGGACCTGTTTTCTCGACCGCCGCATTTGTCCGACCGCCACCGCCACTTGTTGTGGTGTAGGTGGATCGCAGCAAGGCTGATGGCGATCGCGGCGTTTTATCGTCGGACTGATCTCGGGGGGAGCCTTCCTAACGCTGCGGGCCCAGGTCACCTGGTCGTGGACACAGCGATCGACGTGGATTATCAAGCCCCACCACCCCTCGTTAGCTCGCGCACCTCTACCGCTACACCGCGTCTCCCCGCTCGACGTGACCGGGCGGAGGCCTCTATCGCATAGCGACCCTTCTTCCTCCGCCAGGTTCCCATGAGGGGTCGCGGAAGGAAGCGGTGTCAAGCAGCTACGAATGGTCCTTTGGATCAAACCGTGCGGCCCGGCGCAGAAAGGGCGCTCGAGCTCGGAAACCCGCGGTCGCCGTAGAGCCGGCTCCCGGGCGCCTCGCCCTCATGGTGAACGAGGTGGCCTGGGAGCTTCACTGTTCGCCCAACACCATTTGGTCGTTGATCGGCGACGGCACGTTGCCCAGTTTCAAAGTGGGCCGCAAGAGACTGATCGCCCGCACCGACGTCGAGGACTTCATCGCCAACGGTGGCACCAAGAGGGTGCGGCAATGATCAAGTACAACTACGAGATCCACCCCGTTGCGGCTCTATTGCCGAACCTCAGCGATGCAGAGATGCAAAACCTGGTCGAAAGCATCAAGTCGGACGGCCTACGCATTCCGATCACACTCGACGAAGAGAGCCGCGTTCTCGACGGACGCAACCGTTTGGCCGCATGCGAGCTAGCCGGAGTCGAACCAACGTTCACGACCTATGAAGGTGATGATTCGGTCCAGTTCGTGATTGACGCGAATATCCGTCGCCGCCATCTAAGCCCGAGTCAGAGGGCTGCAGTGGCGGCCAAGCTTATACCGCTATTTGAGGACGCAGCGACACGACGCATGCTAAGTCGAACCGTTCTTCCTCGATCCGTAAGGTCACACGTTGCGCCCCATCGCTCGACAGCCCAAGACGTCCCGTGCCCAACAACGGTAACCGATTGGGTCATCCCGGCCCCGCTCAGAGGGGGTCGAGGCTCAATTGGGCGCCTCGTTGGCGGGCGGCTCCGGCGGATCGAACCGCGCCAGCAATGCGCAAGCAGGGTTCGAACGGGGCGTCGGCGCCGACCAATAGTCCGCAAGACCTGGCCAGTGATCAGAACATCGATCGCCTCGGCAACGCGTCGCCGATCGATGCGCAGCAGGCTCTGGTCGACGCCGTGCTCGTCAGCCCCATCGCCGGCACCGTCGCTTCGGTTGGCCCGTCCATCGGACAGCCGGTGAATGCCGGGTCCACGACGGACGTCATCACCGTCGTGAACGCCGGCAGCTTCGGATTCATCGGCTCGCTCACTAGCATCCAGTCCACCGAGGTGCACCTGGGGGACAGCGCCCAGGTCGCGGTCGACGGCCGTGTCGCGAGGTAGACTCGGGGGACGCGAGCGGGTCGAGCTACGCCTCCTCGAACATTGCCGCGCTCGGTGTCGGTGCATTTGCCGGTGCCGGGAGGCTCGTCGGCGGCTTGGGCGGCTCGGCTTCGTGAGGCGCGTCGGTCGGGCGAGGGAGGAACGCTCGGCGGCGGCTGATCCCGCTCACCGCGGAATCTCGCGCCGGCGATGGGCGTCGCTGGACGCTTGGCTCCGCCACGATCGGCTGGGCGTAGCTCAGGGAATCGGATGCCCCTTCCAGAAGACACCGTCGACGTCGGGGTCGCTCCATAGCGACAGCAGGAGCTGGGATGGCGTGGGGTGGTTGACAAACGCGCTGACGCGGACCCGGAGTCCGACGGCATACGCGCACACTCCATAACCATTCACCACGGCGCAGGCGATCACGACCTCATAGGTGAGGCCGTCGCCTTCGAAACTATTGGGAGTGGTCTCGAACGCCTCGCCGTAGCCAACCTGGTAACCGACCGTTGCGCCCGGCAGGACGTAGTCGGGTGTCGCGTTCGGGACGTTCGCCTGCTGCAGGGCGGCGACGAGCTGAGAGGAGGTCATGCCATGGGCATCTTCGCCGACGAAGAACAGCTCGCCGTCCTCGGCCGGAACCTTGGCGGATGTGAAGTCGAGGCGGAGCCCGACGCCCGTAGTGCTGGCCGAGGTGGTCGGAGGCGAGATGTTGAAGACATCTCGCGCCGGGTACCAGACGACCCCCCATCCTTCGGTGCTGGTAAAAGTTGTGCCGTGTCGGATAGGAAGGGGGCCGAACGGCGTGAAGCAGCGCAGCGACTCGCACGCCGCGGGCGCCGGGCTGGGCACGACTGCGGCGAGCACGGCGAGTAGCCCCGCGCCAATGGCCAGCACGGGGAGCAGCACGAAAAGCAGACGGTGGGTTCCCAGTCCGCGGATTGCACGAACCTGTTCGTTACTGGCGCTCCGAAACACCGCGGCCCGGGTAGCGGTCGATGACGTGGGCACTGCCCGGGCACGGAGCGCGTCGTCGTGCTCGCCGTCGGGAGCGGGCCCGCCCACGTCAAAGCGACCGGAGCCGTGCACCGGCGGAAGCGGGCGCAATGCCGTCGCCCGTTCGGCGACGCCACAGTTTGGGCAGAACGGCATGGCCGGGACCAGCCGCGCACAGTGCGGGCATACGCGGCGCTCCCCGATGCGTACGTCACGTTGCTCGAGCAACAGGACGTGGTGCAACCCAACCCGTAACACCGCGAAGGCGAGTATCGCTGCCAGCAGATGGATCACAAGGAGGAAGGCGTCCGACAACCCGGCGTCGTCGGCGAAGCCCAGGCCGACCAGCAACAGGAGGGAAAATGCCAGTGGGAATGGCGGTGAGGCCAGCCATCGACCCCGCACCTCCGGGCGAGCGCCACGGCGGCTCCACAGCGTGGTGCTGATATAGCCGGTCGTGGCCACAGCGATGAGCGGCACGGTCAGTCCCCGGATCACGGCGCTGGCGAGCACGGATAGTACTGAGCCGGGCATCACGTTGCCGTCCTGGACCCGCGATGCGAGCTCGGTCAGCGTCATGGCCGCCGTGAACCCGAGCGCGCTCAGGGCGCCAACCGTAAACCCGTCGAGCGCCTCGGTCTGCGTCGGCCGCCGCAACCAGAGCACGATGACTGGCACCAGCATCAGGAGCTGTGCGATCACCGGCGCCAGCAACGCCGAGCGGAGCACCTCAGCGCTCGTGAGCGACGGTGACAGACTCGGGGCAAGCGCATCAGAGACCATCGGGCCGAACGCCAGAGCGAAGCCGGCGCCGAGCGCTGCACCCACCACGAGCACGCCGAGCGACGGCACGACGAACCAGATCTCGACCGGGTCGATCTCGGCCACGTAGCTGACGAATAACAGCGGGACACCCAGGGCGCTCACGGCGATCACCGCCGGTTCGAGGCGCGCCACCGCAAGGGCGAGCAGGACGAGGACGAAGACGGACAAAATGGTTCGGAAGTGGGGGAGCGATTTGCGGGCTAGTTGGGGGAACAGGGTGCTCACCACCGACGCACGCAGCACAGGCTCGTCGGGGAAGGCGGCGTAGGAGTGCAGCCGCCTCGAGGCCTTGTCGATATGCCCGTGCGCGAGATCGGCGCCGCACGCTCCGCAGTAGTGGGCGTCGGGTGCGGTCGCACTGCAGTGCGGACAGGTCGCCGTCGGCGCGGTGTCACGTTCGTCGATTTCGTCGCCAGCCGTGCTCGGCGAATGTCCGCCCTGGGGAGATGCGCTGGTCACGGACCGCCGCCCTTGAGGAGGGGAACCAGGTCACGTGTCAGGTTCCACACGTCGGGCGTCCCGAGTCCGGTCACCATGTTGTACCCGGAGGTCACCGGGTAGAAGTCGTTGGCGCCGGCGGCGACCCCGTGGAACGGCGGGAACCGGCGCGGGCCGTTCGCTAGTTTGTAGAGCAGCGGGTTGGCGAAACCCACTGGTCGGTCCCCGACCGAACGCAGGTACTCGTCAGTCAGCGCTGTAAACGCGGCCCATTCTGGTGCCGCCAGCGAGGTCCCCCCGTTGGTGAGCCATGTTGACTTGAACCGAATAGCGGCGCCCGTCGTGGGTGCCGCGTCCGCTGAGACGTCGGGGACCTCGCGACAGTAGGTGCCAGACGGCGCGGCGCACGTCGCGCCGTCAGAGTACGAGCTGATGACGCCCGGTCCGGACTGCCAGGAAGGCTTGGTGAATAGGGTGGACTGTCCGCCGGTCGACCCCTGAGAGAGCAGCGGCTCGGACCAGCTCGTCTCGCCGACGTAGCTTCCCGAGCCGGTGACGTCGAGCGTCGTGCCGCCCACGCTGGTGACGTTCGGCAGGTCGCCGGGAAATGAGATCCCCTCCGCGGGGATCGACGGGATGTCGTCATGGGCGCCGAGGCACTCGAGTCCACCGGAGTCTCCGCTGGCCACGAACGCCGTGGTCCCCCCGAGCTCCGCCGCCTCCACTGCATGGTTCACCGCCTTGAGGTCGGTACTCGAGAACAGGTCCTCGCACTGGCCCAGGCTGATGCTCCAGATGGCGCCGGGGTACCGCCGCATGACGGTCGAGAACGCCTGCTCGAACTGGGACGCCGGCGAGGTGTCCCTGCCCCCGAAAGACAACAGGTCGACGTAAACGAGCCTCGCATCCGGCGCGATCGCATGCGCCACCTCGATGTCCATCGCACTTTCCCCTTCTGCCTTCAGACCCAGAGCGCCGAGATGCGGGAGAGGATCGGCGAACTGGGGGAGACCGAAGTGGGCTGCGTAGGTCCCAAGGTCCTTGGGTGAGTAGCCGTCCACCTCGAAGAACACGATCGTCTCACCCTGCCCGGCGTAGCCTCTGCTCCGAAGCGGGCGTGCGTTGTAGGCGTCGAGGAATCCGCCCGGGCCCAGCCCGACGACGGGGGCATTCTCGGCGTGTAACTGACCGAATGAAGAGATACGCCCGAACGTGACGACCTCTGAACGCAGAGGGTCGGGTACTCGCGCGTCACCCCTCGCTGCGTAGAAGCGGGAAAAGCCGGCAAGGTGGTAGTCGTCGATCGATACTCGCAGTGCGCGGCCGAGCGCAGCCGGCCGCGCCGACAACATCGCCGTAGGTTGCCCGCTGAACCAGGTCGCTTCCAGTCCCTGCTCGGCGGCCCAACGGAGGAGGGTCGACGGGCGCTGGGCGCTGCGGAGCTCCACGAGCACTTCGGCCGACCGAGCGACACTGGGTCCGAGGTCTTGCGCCCGACCGAGGAGCGTGTCCCATGCCTGTGGCGGTGAGGTCGCTGTCGCCGTTGCACGAGCGGCGCCGAACGTCCAGGCCGGCACCACGCCGAAACCCAAGAAGACCACCAACAGGAACAGGCGCCATCGCGCAGGCGTCCTCACCATGCCCCGTACTCCACGGACCGGCGCCGCAGGATAGTTGGAACCATCGGAGCGCCCTCAGATGGTGGAGAGCGATCGGTCGATCCGCTCAGCAATGGCCAGATCGAGGAGAGCCAGGGTCGGCACCAGCCATTCGAGCCGATAGCACGGTCGATGATCCGTGTCCGTCCCGAAGAACGTAAAAGCGATGGGCGACGCCATGACGAAGTGACAGGTCGGAAGGGGCCAACTCCCCAAGGGCTCCACGATGCCGATCTATCCGTGATGCTGTCGAAGGTCGGTGTACAGTCCGACGCTGTGCGCTGCGGCCACGGTTCGTTGCAATCTCGCCGACCGCAGTGCATGCAGCAGGATTGGTCCCATGGCCAGGCGAGCGACATCGCTCATCCCATCATCGGCGTCGAGGTACATGCGAAGTTGTGCCATGCCGACCATCGCCAGTTCTCCGCAGAGATGGGGCGCCTCGGGTAACTTGTCGACGACCTACCGACCCGGGTCCGTCCGGATCGAGGGGACACAGCCGCGCGTCGACCCTTCGATCCTCGCCGTTCAGCGTGGCGAAGTAGTGGCCCGACTCGCCACCACGCGATCCCCTTGTGAACTCGAAGCTCCATCGCTTCACGTCGGCAAGACTGATGGACCGGCGCGTCGGGCGGACGACGACTCGAAGACCACGGTCTCGGCCAGCAGACCTCTTTTGATTCTGGAGAACGCGGATCGGGCACTGAGGGCACCACCTCTCTCCGCACCAGCGTCTACTGCTCTAGGGTAATCGGCTGGCCGACCGAACCGTTCGAGTGTCGCGGGGCCTGCATGCACCTACGCGATCATGTGATGCTTCAGCCGGCCGCCGCATTCCATACTGTTCAGAAATGGCGACGCACCCCATTCTCGTCCGGTGTCGGCACTGTCACAAAGAGTCAACGCTCGCTGAGATCGCCGGGGAACGGACCGGTGTGTGCCCGTGGTGCCTCCGGCTATACGCGCCGGAGTGGTCGGCGGTGCTGCTGGAGCAGTCCCGTCGCGCCGAGCATGCCCAGCAGGAGCTGCTCTACGCACTACGACTATTGACGCGGCTGCCCGGAAATCTCGAGATCGTCATGACCTCCATTCTGCGCAACCTGTTGGAGGAGATCGATTGGGAGCCACATATCGCCGCCGAACCCGGCCTGACCGAAGAGACGATCGTCTACATGAGCGATCGTCTCCAAGAGTGGCAGCGCATCGAGGAAGAGCTGCGGAAGAACAAGCGTGCTCACCACGGCGAGGGTGAGCGATCGCTAGCCCGCCTGCTTTCGCTCGTCCGGGGTGCACTCCCGGCCCACCAGCAGCCGCACAGAACGAGCGTGTCCCCGGCACCACCCGGCGAATCGCTCGATTCGACGGCCGACGATCGATCTGACGGCGTCAGCGGGAGGGCGAACGCTCGAGGAGCGTCATGATCACGAGCGGTCGGCGGACTGGAACGACGCGGCGCTCCGCGAGCGCTTCCAGTGGCAGCGGAACAGCACAGACGCCGCTTCGAACTAGCATCACGGTCCAGGACGCTTCTGAGTCCGAAGCGATGGACGTGTTCGGTGCGTATCCGCGGCTGTCGCCGGCCCAGATAGCCCGGCT
Organism: uncultured Acidimicrobiaceae bacterium; assembly: GCA_963794215.1. Taxonomy (GTDB): domain Bacteria; phylum Actinomycetota; class Acidimicrobiia; order Acidimicrobiales; family RAAP-2; genus DATKRB01. Next base: position 498,259 of record CAWCCQ010000004.1, read on the forward strand.
CACGACCTGTGGAGCTGAGCGGACGACCGGGCCAGGTGACGTCCTGTACCGAGCGGGTGACATCGGCTGCGCTTTCCACGTGATCCTTCAGGGAAAGGTGGCCCTCGTCGAAGGGCTTGGCGAGCCGGACCAGACGGTGATCGGGGTCCACGGGTCAAGGCGTTTCCTGGGGGAGTTGGGCCTCCTGACCGGCCAGGCGGCTTTCGTCTCCGCGGTCGTGCACGAGCCGGGTGCCGTGCTCGTGGTACCCCCGAACCGCGTTCTAGAGATCGTCGCCGAGGATCGCGCCATCGGTGACCTGATTCTGCGCGCCTATCTCATCCGTCGGTCCATGCTCATCGACCTAGGGATCGGACTGAAGATCATCGGGTCGCGGTTCTCCGAAGGGTACCGACGGCTGCGCGAATTCGCCGCTCGCAACCGGTTGCCCCACACGTGGATCGACCTCGAAGAGGACGACGCGGCAGAGTCCCTCCTCGCCGCGCTGAACGTCCGCCCAGACGAGACGCCCGTGGTGATCTTCGCCGGACGGACGGTGCTGCGCAACCCGTCGAACTCGGAGTTGGCCGAGGTCATCGGGCTACGGCACCGTTCGCTCACCGAACGGGATCCGATCTGCGATTTGGCGGTGATCGGGGCCGGACCGGCGGGGCTTGCCGCTGCCCTCTACGGGTCGTCCGAGGGCCTCGAGACCATCATGTTCGACGCGGTGGCCGTCGGTGGCCAGGCGGCAACGTCTTCCCGCATCGAGAACTACCTGGGCTTTCCGGCCGGTATCTCTGGAGGTGAGCTCGCCGAACGGGCCGTTCTTCAGGCCCGCAAGTTTGGCGCCGGCTTCAAGGTGCCAGCCGAGGTTGTGGGGCTGCAATTGCGTGAGGGTTGCCAAGTGGTGGTCCTCGACGATGACTCTGCGGTCAATGCTCGAGCCGTCGTCGTGGCAACCGGCGTCCGTTATCACCGATTGCACGTGCCGCGGCTCGAGGAGTTCGAGGGCATTAGCGTGCACTACGCGGCGACTGACGTGGAGGCGCGGGCCTGTCGCAATGATCCGGTGGCCGTGATTGGGGGAGGCAATTCGGCCGGTCAGGCGACCGTCTTTTTGGCTCGTCAGGCCGCAAGAGTCCGCCTGGTGATCCGCTCGGACGACGTGGGAAGGAATATGTCTCGCTACCTCGTCGACCGGATCGCCCGATGCCCGGAGGTGGAGGTGATCACCAATTCCGAGGTTCGCCGGCTGGTCGGCGAGGAGCACCTCAGTGGGCTGGAGATCGAAAACAACGTGACCGGTGAGAGGTGGACGATCGACGCGGGGGCGTTGTTTGTCTTCATCGGCGGCACGCCGTCGGTCCGTTGGTTGGGTGACGTCCTTGCCACTGACGACGATGGGTTCATCTTGACCGGACCAGCTGCCCGCGCCTCGGGGGATGGCATATCGCCGCCACCGGGCAGGCCCATCTTCTCGCTCGAGACGAGTCGCTCTGGGGTCTTTGCGGTGGGCGACGTGCGGAGCGGTTCGACCAAGCGGGTCCTCGCCGCCATGGGCGAGGGGTCGGTGGCTCTGGCCATGGTTCATCACTATCTCGAGGACGCATGGGGAGCTCGGTGACCCAGGTGCGATGGCTGAAGGTTCCCCACCCGATCACATGCAGGTACGAGGAGGACGACCATGGCGCCACCACCATGCACGCATTTCGACACCATTAGAAACGTGGTGCCGGGTTCCCCCGGTTGTTTCGAATGCCTCGCGGCCGGCAGGCGCGACTGGGTGCACCTCCGCCTTTGCCAGCAGTGCGGCCATGTCGGCTGCTGCGACAGCTCTCCGGGCCGTCATGCCACCAAGCACTTCTACGCGACACTCCATCCCATCGTGAGGTCCCTCGAGCCAGGCGAGGATTGGTACTGGTGCTATATCGATCAGGTGGCCTTCGAGCTCGAAGACGTACCTCCCATGAGCACTTGGCGCAAGTGACGTCCTCCTGTGGCCCCTGGAACAGGGCGACCGCCAGTGAGCAGGCTAGTGATGTTGGCCCGTCCTGGTGCAGGTAAGAGCACCCAGGCCCGATGTGTAGCCGAGCACCTCGGCGTCGCCCATCTGAGCAGCGGTTCCCTGCTCCGCCGCGAGGGCGCTGCCGGCTCTCCCCTTGGTCGTGGCGGTCGCCGCCTGTCTCGACCGCGGTGAGTTGGTTCCCGATGAACTAGTCACGGCCGCGGTCGTCGGCGAGCTCGACCGTGCCGTCGCCCAGGCCGGCTTCATACTGGACGGTTTCCCGCGCACCCTGGCCCAGTGGAGGGACTGGAGTCCCTCGATCCGTTCGGCCTGAAGCCCCAGGTCGCGGTGTCCATCGAGGTAGATGAAGAGGACTGTCGGCGACGCCTCCTCGCTCGGGCGAGGATGGAGCATCGCCCTGACGACGAGCCTTACGTGATCGAGCGACGGTTGACCAGCTTCGAGCGCGACACGCAGCCGGTCCTCGTCCGCTACGAACGTCAGGGCGTCCTCGTCCATGCGGACGGGAGGGACCGCCAGGTTGTCACAGAGCGGATCCTCTGTCGCTTGGCGGTGTGCTGACATCATTCTCCGCTTTCCAACGGTGGCGGCCGAGTGCGAGAAGTGGCCACCCAGGCGGCGGCTCTGGGCCATCGGGCGCAAAAGCGAGCGGACGAACGGTTCGTTGAACGGGTCATAGGCGATGACCCGAAGGATTGTCGGCGAAGTAGGCCGTGCAACCCAACCCGACATTTCCCCGTGCGAATTGCCAATCACATCGCCTTTCCAAAGTGGTCATGCGCGACGTCCGCTGCGGACTCGCGTAGTTGTTGGACCAGCCTTAAGGTGAAGAGAGAAAGCCCATTTGGTGCGCAGCGCCATACTGGCGACCCTCGTCTCCGAACGCTTGGTTGTACACGTCTTTATGCATGTCGAGCAGCGTTGGGATGTCCGACATTCGCCAAGCAAAAGGGACCGTCCGAGCGCTTGCCACATGTATGCGTCGACAGCATCCCGGTGATATCGATGGGGATCACTGGCGGCGGCCCGGCGTGCACACTGACGGATCGTTCGGTCCGACGGTGCCAGATTCAAGGCCTTGCCACAGGATGCCGCGGCGAACGACATCGAAGCCAGAGGTTGCCATCAGTGCCGCGTCACTTGCCAAGAATCCCAGGCTGTCGTCGTCGCGAGACCAGGACATCATCCTGCCTCAAGTAAACATCACGATCGTCGATAACGCCGGTCAGAGGAGCAGGTCGAAGATCCGGAAGCTGCGCTCCCACTGGACGGTATGCGGCTCCTTCATCTTGGGATCCACCGTGATGAACAGCTTGGCGAGGGAGAGTGTCAGACCACCGGCGACGAGGGGGAGACGATCGTTCAGCTCGACGCTGCAGGCCAGATCGAGCTGGGGCAGGGTCGCAAGGTGTTTGAGAATATCGAGCAGCTCGATCTGTTCGTTCATCTTCTTGAATTCGAACATATTCTCCTGGAGACCTTTGGTGATGGGGAGGTCCTCGGGCACCATGACATCTCTGAGATTTGCCTTGGCGATGCCCTCTGCCCGGACCAGCATGTCGTAGATCTTGCGATTCACGAAGTCGCTGTACCGCTTCAGGTCGTCCTTATCGACGGACACCCCGGCTGCGGTGCGGAAGAACCGCTCGAACGTCGCGACTCCAATCAATGCCATTCGCACCCCTTGTTCACGTTCGCCTGGTCATGACCAACTTGTTCACGATCCGCGCCGGGCGCCACGCCTACGGGCGAAGCCGTGGTTAGTGGCGACTGCCTGCGGCCGTGTGCATTGCCTCCAACATGCCGTGCAGATGTGCCACGGCAAGCTCCACGTTGTACTCTTTCCGCTGTCCAGCGTGTGACTCAGCCGCCAGGACGCCGCATCGGTGGACGTTCTTGAAATCACCGAACGGGAACTTGTAGTGACCCTTGACGTCCTCCTTGAGCTCGTCGTCGACGCCCAGGTGCCAGGCCCCGTAGTCGCCCCAGCCGTGCGCTTTGATGAAGCGGTTCTCCTCAGCGGCCGACGGTTGGTGCTCGCTCCAGGCGTCGCGGTCATCGAAGACGAAGCGTCCCTGCCCGATCAGGGTCTTGGCATGTTCGAAGCTGCGCTCATTGAGATGGACCGCCATGGAACACCGTTCCCTTCGTGCGTCCGACCCAGACTTCTTGCGGCGTATCCTCATGCGTCACGTCAGTCGCTGCACCACGCGTTCGCGTGGTCTCGTAGGTGCGGGGGTCGATGTCGAGCGTCGGGCGACCGCTGCAATTTGGATGTGTGAAGGGGATCGACGTGGGTATAACCGAAAGCACCTGGGAGAACCGCCGGACGTTCTGTGGCGAGCCCCAGGGGTCTGTCCTGGTTGATCGTCATTGTCACCGGCTCACGTGCGACCACGAAATGGCGCCTCAAGAGCTTCAGGTGACCGAAACCTTCAGATCAAGTGGTCGTCGAAGTTGGGAGAAGCGGTCCATGGGCGCCTTATAGCCGGTGATTCTGCCTCCACAAGAGTTCAGGTCCCCGGGGAGTGGGGAAGATGACGGTCACCGAGCCCGTTTGGGCGTGCAGACACCTCCGGCAGTCGACTGTTCTCCTGATGCAGGGCCTCCCTGAGGGTGCGATCGCCGAGGCGGAGCAGGTCGTAGACGCGAGGGGTCTGACCGACGAGTTGTACGTCGACGGCGAGCTCATCTTGATGGAAGCCATGACCGCGGCCGGGCGCCACGCCTCGGCGGAACGGCGATCCGTGGCGATTCTTGGCGCGTCGAACCTGCACGGCGGGGACGGTGCGCTGGCGGGGGCTTTCGCGACGATCGCCTACCGGGCCTGGGATGACGGTCGTCTGCACGAGGCGCTGGCATTCATCCGTGCCGCGGCACGCAGAGCCGCGGCACGAGGCTCTGCCGTGGGCCCGCGCTACTTCCAGTTGGTGCTCGCCGCGATGCTGACGTCGATCGGCGACCTCAAAGGGTCGGCATCGGCTATCGAGGAAGTCCCACAGGGAGTCCGGCTCGCCCAAGATCCGGCGCTGACGACGCTCGCGCTCATGATCTCGGCCCGGTTGAACCTAGCCAGCGGGCTGATTACCGAAGCCACGAGCCAGGCACGGGCAGGGCTGGCCTTGGGGGAGGACAAGGGGATTCGCGTTTTGGAGCCGATGGGTCGGGCCGTGCTCGCACTCGCCGCTCTTGTTGACGGCGATCTCGGGGAAGCGCGTCGTCAGTTGCGAAGAACTCCGGTCCTGCCTCCAGACGTCGGGCCACTGGGCTGGGCGATCAATGGGTGGGCCGTCGCTCGCCTGGTCGAGGCCGAGGAGGGGCCAGCGGCGGGTTTAGCCTGCCTTGGCCGGTCGTGCGAGGTGAGGGGAAGGAGCCATCGTCTAATTCTCGAGAGTTCGGCAGTGGCCCCCTGGTGGGTACGAGTGTCCCTGGCAGCCCAGGATCATCAGCAGGCCGTCGCGGTTGTCGCGATTGCCGAGGAGTTGGCAAAAGGCAACCCCGGGCTCGATGCAGTGGAGGTCGCAGCCGCTCACGCCGGCGGACTGCTTTCTCGGAACCCGGCGTCACTCGATGACGCGGCGATGCATCACGTCGACCCGTGGGGCCGAGCCTCCGCGGAAGAGGACGCCGCCGGAGTCCTGGTCGCCACCAACCCCGCGGCGGCGGGCGTTCGCTTCGGCAAAGCGGCTACCTCGTACGAGGAGGCCGGTGCCAAGCGCGACGCGAGAAGGGTTCGGGCCCGCATTGGTGACCTCGGGCGTCGCCGGCACCAAGCTCGTGTCGTGCGTCCGCTCTCGGGATTGGCCAGCCTGACCGAAGCGGAGCGCAGGGTGGCTTCCTTGGTGACAACTGGCCTCACCAATGCCGAAGCGGCCAAGCGGCTGTGCCTCTCGCAGCACACGGTCGGTTTTCATCTTCGGCAGGTGTATCGGAAGCTGGACGTCAACTCCCGTGTTGAGCTGACTCGGATGGTCGTTGCCCAAGCCTCCAGCGAGGAGCGGGACGACCCTGTCGTGGCGCCGAGCCTTGTCACCAGGACCGCACACCTCTGACTGTCCGGTCCAATGGGCAGTCCGGTCCGACGATCCCCTCAGCAGGCTCGGTCCCCGGAGGTCCCCCTGCCTCGGACCACGCGATCGAGGGGTGCGCTCTTCGGCACGTGGCGCGACGGTTGGAGTATCGGAAGCCGGCGTTCGATCCCAACTTCAAACATGGAGGCCCGAGCGAGGGTGCCCGGGGACCAGCCCGAAACGGGCTCCCGACATGGTGACCACTACCGCCTTACCGCGAGGTTGATGGACGAGCTCGAGCAGGTTGCGCTCAAGGACCCCGCGGGAGATCGCTTTGCGACTCCAGTCTGCACGCCTGCGTCCGAACAGCCAGGAACTACCTATATGGAAACTGCTCGAGGAACTGCTCGGGGGAATAGGGGAGTGACCATGCTCATGCGCTTTGACTCATTTCGGCAGCTCGACTGGCTCTCGCAGATGCTGGCCCGTCAAGCGGGTTCGACCGGGATGGCAACGATCCCCATGGACGCGTACCGAGAGAACGATCGGTTCGTAGTCCGGCTTGACCTTCCGGGCGTGGATCCGGAATCCATCGATCTCACGGTCGAAAGGAATGTCCTCACCGTACGGGCCGAGCGGAGGTGGGAGCCCACCGAGGACCAGGAGGTCGTGGTCGTCGAGCGGCCGCAAGGCACGTTCACCCGTCAGCTGTTCCTCGGCGAAAGCCTCGAGGCCGAGCATGTCGAGGCCGCATATGTGAACGGCACCTTGACCTTGACGATTCCGGTGGCAGAGCAGTCCAAGCCGCGGAAGGTGGAGATCGCGGCCGGCGCTGGAGAGGGTCGGGCGATCCCGGCTGAGTCGACGCGCACGACGCCGCCCGCCGAGGAAGCCAAAGCCCGTACCTCGGCTGTTTGATGCAGCGAGCTCGACGCTTGATATCGATGCTGCGCGTGGTCAGGCGAGCGGATTCAATGCACGTCGTTGAGCATTCAGCACTTACCAGGAACGCCATGCACCCCTGAACACGAACGACATCCATCGCCCAAGACCAGCGCAACCGAAGGGAGCACCATGGCAAAGGCCGTCGGCATCGACCTCGGCACAACGAACTCGGTCATCGCGACGATGGAGGGAGGCCAGCCGACGGTGATTCCCAACGCCGAAGGGTCGCGGACGACCCCATCGGTTGTGGCATTCACCGAGCAGGGGGAGCGCCTCGTCGGGCAGCTCGCCCGCCGGCAGGCGATCCTCAATCCCAAGGGGACAATCTATTCGGCGAAGCGGTTCATCGGGCGCCGCAACGACGAGGTCGACAGCGAGGCCAAGGCGGTCTCTTTCGACGTCGTTCCCAGCCCGGACGGCACTGCGCGGTTCAACGTGCGGGGCAAGCTGTACGCACCCGAGGAGGTGTCGGCACTGGTCCTGCGCAAGCTGGCCGAGGACGCCTCGAAGTTCCTCGGCGAGCGGGTTACCGAAGCGGTGATCACCGTCCCGGCCTACTTCAACGACGCCCAGCGCCAAGCGACCAAAGACGCCGGACGGATCGCCGGTCTCGAAGTCTTGCGGATCATCAACGAGCCGACGGCGGCCGCTCTGGCATACGGCCTCGACAAGCGGACGAACGAGACCGTGCTGGTTTTCGACCTCGGCGGCGGCACCTTTGACGTGAGCATTCTCGACGTGGGCGACGAGGTGGTGGAGGTCCGTGCCACGTCAGGGGACACCCACCTCGGTGGCGACGACTTCGACCGTCGCCTGGTCGACCTGTTGGCGGACGAATTCCAGCGTGAAAACGGGATCGACCTGCGCCAGGACGCACAGGCCCTGCAGCGCCTGTTCGAGGCAGCCGAGAAGGCCAAGGTGGAGCTGTCGTCGGTCACCCAGACCCAGGTCAACCTCCCATTCATCACGGCCGACGCCAACGGACCCAAACACCTGGTGACCACCGTGACTCGCTCGACCTTCGAGTCGATCACGCACGACTTGGTGGAGCGCTGTCTCGGCCCGGTGCAGCAGGCGATGACCGACGCCAAGGTAACCGAGGCGGACATCGACGAGGTGATCCTGGTCGGCGGTGCGACCCGGATGCCAGCGGTGCAGCACCTGGTTCGTCGGCTCACCGGCGGCAAGGACCCGAACATGACCGTCAACCCCGACGAAGTGGTGGCCGTCGGGGCTGCCATTCAGGCTGGGATCATCAAGGGAGAGGTCAAGGACGTCTTGTTGCTGGACGTCACGCCCCTGTCGCTGGGGGTCGAGACGCTCGGCGGCCTCATGACAAGGGTGATCGAGCGCAACACCACCATCCCTGCTCGGCGATCGGAGGTCTTCACCACGGCCGAGGACAATCAATCTGCGGTCGACATCGTCGTCCTACAAGGCGAGCGAGAGCGGGCGGCCGACAACCGAGTGCTCGGTCGGTTCCGGCTCGAGGGAATCCGGCCCGCCCCCCGTGGGATTCCCCAGGTCGAGGTGACGTACGAGATCGACGCCAACGGGATTCTCCACGTCACCGCACGGGACAAGGACACCGGACGCGAGCAGGGGATCACGATCAGTCAGAGCTCCAACCTCCCCCAAGAAGAGGTCGAGCGGATGGTGGCCGACGCCGAGCGCTACCGGGAACAAGACGCACGGTTGCGCCAGGAAATCGACGCCCGCAACGAGCTCGATGCGATCGCTCACCAGGTGGAGCGCCAACTCGAACAGCTCGGGGACGCCGTGCCCTTGCATGAGAAAGCCCGCGCCGAGCAGCTCGTCAACGACGCACGCCAGGTGGTCAGGGACCAGGGGCCCCTCGACCGAGTTCGATCGCTCACGGCCGAACTGCAGCAGGTTGCCCACAGCCTCGCTATGTCTCGGCCGACAGGTGGGGACGGCCACGATGACGGAGGACCCTACGCAGAGACGACCCAGGAAGGGGACGACGACGTCATCGACGCCGACTTCACCGTGAGCTGAGTGCGCCATGAACGAGCCACCATTCTTCGCCGACGAAGCGAACGCCAGATCGGAAGGCGATCCGGTGTCCCGAGTGGAGGGCCAGGCGAGCGCCCAACGGTCCGAGGTGCCCGAAGGCGGCGCCCGGACAGGCATTGCCACCGGCCCGGGCGCCGGTGCCGAGCTCGACCCGGCACTCGCCGATCTCGAGGCCCGGTTGCGGCGGGCCCTCGCCGACCTCGACAACCTCCGAAAGCGCTCCGAGCGCGAGATAGCACGGGAACGGGCGGAGGAACGGGCACGGGTGGCGTCCCTGTGGCTACCGGTGGTGGACGATCTCGAGCGCGCCCTTCGTGCGGCGGCCGAGGACCCGGGGGCCATGGTCGAGGGCGTCCAGGCGGTGCGCGACCATGCCGTCGGAGTCCTGGCCCGGCTCGGCTACACCCGCTTCGACGACGTCGGGCAGCCCTTCGACCCGGTCCGTCACGAAGCGATCGGGACCGTTCGGGCCGACGTTCCGCCCGGCACGGTGGTCACCGCGGTCCGACCCGGCTACGCCACCGGTACCAGCACCCTCCGCCCGGCAGGCGTTCTGGTGGCCGACGGCTCAGGATGATGGCCGATCGACGCGATTTCTACGACGTGTTGGGCGTCCCTCGGGATGCCAAGCCCGAGGACATTCAGCGGGCCTACCGGAAGCTGGCCCGTACCTATCACCCCGACGTCAACCGCGAACCGGGGGCTGAAGGTCGTTTCACCGAGGTCTCGGAGGCCTACGATGTGCTGTCGGATCCCGAGTCCCGGCGTCGCTACGACGCCTTCGGCCACGAGTTCAACCGGGTCCCCGAAGGGGTCGACCCCGACAGCTGGGCCCGCGCCCGCGCCGCAGGTGCAGGAGGCGGGGCCGGCACCCGAGCCCGTCGCGGCGGGCGGCGCCGATCCTCGGACCGCCGGTGGTTCTCGAGCTTTGGGGGAGAGGACGCCGATATCGATGATCTGCTCGGTGGAATCGGCTCCGGCTCCGGCTCCGGCTTCGGGCGCGGCTGGGGTCCAATCAGCGGGGCCGACCAAGAGGCCCAGATCGAGGTTACCGTCGAGGAGGCCTTCAGCGGGGTCCGGCGTTCGCTGGCGGTCGGCGGACCGGACGGTGACCGCACGATCACCGTCACCATCCCGGCGGGAGTCACCGAGGGCCAGCGCATCAGACTGGCCGGTCAGGGTGGTCGCGGGACGGAGGGCGCGCCTCCCGGGGACCTCTACCTGGTTGTGCGGATCGCCGCCCACCCCCGTTACCGGCTCGAGGGGCGCGACATTCATGTCGAGCTGCCGCTGTCCCCATGGGAGGGGGCCCTTGGCGCGACGGTGGTCGTGGACACGCCCGGCGGAGAAGCCAAGGCCAAGGTGGCGCCGGGCACCTCGAGCGGGCGTCGCCTCCGTCTCCGCGGGCGGGGCCTGCCCAACCCCCGGGGACGGGCCGGGGACGTCATAGCCGAGGTGCGCATCATGGTACCCCGCTCGCTCACCGCCGAGGAGCGCCGGCTTTTCGAGGCCTTGGCCTCCACGTCGAGCTTCGACCCCCGACGACGATGACCTTCCCGATCAGCCGTCCGCGCCTGCTCGACCTCGACTCGTTCGCCCGGGCGGCGCGCCTGCATCCCGACATGGTCCGACGGTTCGTCACCCTCGGCCTGCTCGAGTCCCGGACGGATGCCGCCGGTGAGCTGTGGTTCTCCACCGACCAGCTGGCTGCCGCGGCCCGCCTGCAGCGCCTGCGCGCCGGCTTTGCCCTCAACTACGCGGCGCTCGGTCTTGTGACCGCCCTTCTCGATCGAATCGCCGAACAAGAGGCAGCGCTCCGGCGCCGCCGCCCGACGAACACCGGAGGCTGACCGTGGACCTGAACCGACTGACCCAGAAATCCCAGGAAGCGCTGCACGACGCCCAGACCAAGGCCCTCCGGTTCGGGCACCCGGAGGTGGACGATGAGCACCTGCTGCTGGCACTCCTCGAGCAACCCGAGGGCCTGGTCCCGCGGCTCCTGGCTCGCACCGGCGCCGATCCGGCTCGGATTCGCGCCGATCTGGAAGCCGAGCTCGAGCGTCGTCCCAGGGTCAGCGGGCCCGGCGTCACCCCTGGCGAGGTGCGCATCACCGCGCAGCTGGCCCGATTGCTCGACGCCGCCAGCCAGCACGCTGAACGGCTGAAGGACGAGTACATCTCGGTGGAGCACCTGCTCATCGCCATGCTAAGCGAAGGTGCCGAGACACCAGGGGGTCGCCTGCTGCGAGCCCACCGCCTGACGTCGGACCGGTTCCTGCAAGCCCTGACCGACATCCGAGGCAATCAGCGGGTGACCTCGGCCATGCCCGAGGCCGCGTACGAGGCCCTCGAGAAGTACGGGCGGGACCTTGTCGCCGAAGCGCGGTCGGGCACCCTCGATCCGATCATCGGACGTGACACCGAGATCCGTCGGGTGATACAGATCCTGTCCCGCAAGACCAAGAACAACCCGGTGCTCATCGGGGACCCTGGCGTTGGCAAGACGGCGATCGTCGAGGGACTGGCCCAGCGGATCATGCGGGGAGATATCCCTGAGGGGTTGCGGGACCGCACGGTCTTCGCCCTCGACATGGGCTCCCTGGTGGCCGGGGCCAAGTACCGGGGCGAGTTCGAAGAGCGGCTGAAGGCGGTCCTGAACGAGGTCAAGGCGGCCGAAGGGCGCATTCTGCTGTTCGTGGACGAGCTCCACACCGTGGTTGGGGCCGGCGCAGCCGAAGGGTCCATGGACGCCGGCAACATGCTGAAACCGATGCTGGCCCGGGGCGAGCTCCACATGATCGGCGCGACGACCCTCGATGAGTACCGCCAGCGCATCGAGAAGGACGCCGCCCTCGAGCGGCGGTTCCAGCCGGTCATTGTGGACGAGCCGACCATCGATGACGCCCTGTCCATCCTTCGGGGGCTCCGTGAGCGACTTGAGGTGTTCCACGGCGTGAAGATCCAGGACGCGGCGCTGGTGGCTGCGGTCGTCCTAAGCCACCGCTACATCAGCGACCGGTTCCTTCCGGACAAGGCAATCGACCTGGTCGACGAGGCGTGCGCCATGATCCGGACCGAGATCGACTCGATGCCGGCCGAGCTCGACGAGCTGACTCGACGAGTGATGCGACTCGAGATCGAAGAGGCGGCGTTGGCCAAGGAGACCGATCCGGCGAGCAGGGCGCGCCTCGAGCAACTGCGCAAGGAGCTCGCCGACTTTCGGGCCGAGACGGACGCCATGCGGGCGCAGTGGGAGGCCGAACGGCAGGCGCTGCGCCGGGTGCAGGTGCTGCGCGAGGAGCTCGAGCGGGTGCGGCAGGAGGCCGAGGAGGCCGAGCGCGCCTACGACCTCAACCGCGCCGCCGAGCTGCGGCACGGCAAGCTCCCCGAGCTCGAGCGACGGTTGCAGGCGGAGGAGGAGCGCCTGGGGGCCAAACAAGGCGGGAAACGGCTCCTTCGGGAGACGGTCACCGAGGAGGAGATCGCAAGCATCGTGTCCCGGTGGACGGGCGTCCCGGTCAGCCGGTTGCAGGAGGGCGAGCGCGAGAAGCTCCTGCGACTCGACGAGGTGCTGCACGAGCGAGTGGTCGGCCAGGACGAGGCGGTCCAACTGGTGACCGACGCCATCATCCGCGCCCGCTCGGGGATCAAGGATCCGCGTCGCCCGGTCGGTTCCTTCGTGTTCCTCGGTCCGACGGGCGTGGGCAAGACCGAGTTGGCCAAGGCGCTGGCGGAGGCCTTGTTCGATACCGAGGACAACATTGTGCGCCTCGACATGACCGAGTACCAGGAACGCCACACGGTGAGTCGGCTCGTGGGGGCCCCGCCTGGCTACATTGGCTACGAAGAGGGGGGTCAGCTCACCGAGGCGGTGCGGCGCAAGCCCTATTCGGTCGTGCTGTTCGACGAGATCGAAAAGGCCCACGCGGATGTGTTCAACACGCTGCTGCAAGTCCTCGACGACGGCCGGCTGACCGATGCCCAGGGCCGCACGGTCGACTTCCGGAACACGGTCATCATCATGACTTCGAACATCGGCTCTGAATTCCTGATCGAGGGGGTTACGCCGAGCGGGGAGATCAAGCCGGACGCTCGAGCCCGGGTGATGGCCGAGCTGCGCGGTCACTTCCGGCCCGAGTTCTTGAATCGGATCGACGACATCGTGCTGTTCAAGGCCCTGACCGAGCCGGAGATCGAACGGATCGTCGAGTTCATGTGCAACGACTTGCGGAGTCGCCTGGCCGAACGGCGTATCACCCTTGCTGTCACCGACGAGGCACGTCGTTTCATCGCCAAGCAGGGGTACGACCCGGTGTACGGCGCTCGTCCGCTGCGCCGGTTCGTCGCGCGACGAGCTCGAGACGAGGATCGGGCGGGCGCTCATCGGCGGTGACGTGCGCGACGGTGCCCAGATCCGAGTGGAGCTCCGTGGTGGCGAGCTGACCGTCACTTATGAGAACCCCCCGCCCGAGGAGGCGGCGGCACCCGCCGCCCAGCCCGGGGCGATGGCCGCGGCGTGAGCCGGCACGCCTTGGCCGAGCGCGGGCCGGCCTGAGCTGTGGGGGCCCGAATCGTCCGCTGCCCCAATTGTGGGCGCAGGAATCGCGTGCCCGACGCCGCCAAGGGCGTGCCGAAGTGCGGCCACTGCGGTAGACCCCTGCCATGGATCACCGACGCCGACGACCAACGATTCTCCGAGGTGGTCGAGTCGGCAACCGTCCCGGTGCTCGTCGACCTGTGGGCGCCCTGGTGCGGGCCTTGTCGGGTCATCAGCCCGGCCCTCGAAAAGCTTGCCCAGGAAGAGGCCGGACGAATGAAACTGACCAAGGTGAATGTGGATAAAGCGACCAGTGTGGCCCAGCTTTTCTCGGTCCAGAGCATCCCCACACTGCTGCTGGTCCGGGCTGGGAAGGTGGTGGCCCGTCAGGTCGGCGCTCTACCCGATCCCGCCCTCCGGGAGTGGGTCCGACTGGAGCTGCTCAGTCGCGAAGCCGGATCACCAGGTGGGCCAGTGCGAGGCAATAATAGGGTCGAATAGTTTCACCACGCCCGATGCCGCTTACGGCACCCAAATGGTCCCTTTCGCTATAAATCGCTATAGAAGGAGCGGCGATCGTCGGGTTCATCCTCACCGATGGCTACTTGCTATTGAACCTGAATCTGTTCGACGAGTCGAACCAGCTAGTGCTCCAGAACGTGAACAACGCTCTGGCAGTTGCCGGGTCGGCGATCACCCGGGCGGAGTCGCCATCGCCGGGCGCTCGAAACCCTCGAAGCTGTTGGGACCCGGCCAATGCCGTCACATGGGTACGGCGGGCCGTCGAGCGCGGCGAATGCATTATGGGTTTCGGGCACCCGGTCTACCGGACCGACGACCCGCCCTCGGTCACGCTGCGCCAGATCGCCCTTGGACTCGGTGGAGACGCGGGTGATTTCGCCATCAGCGTGGAGCGGATCATCACCGAGACCCTGGCCAAGCTCCACCCCGATCACCTCCTCTACGCCGACGTCGAGTGCTACGCCGGGTCGTCATGGCCACCTGCGGCCTTCCTCGAGATTTGTTCACACCCACGTTCGCCGTCAGCCCGGGTAATTGGCTGGTGCGCCAACATCGCCGAGCACGCTGAGAGCCGGGGCATCATCAGGCCGTACGCCCGCTACACGGGACCTCCACCGCCAGACCCTGTCCCGACCCAGTCCTGATCGACCTGGGGTTGGCCTGGCACCTGAAGGTCTGGTCGTCGGCGACTCTCGTCATGGCTCCTGATGGTCGGCGGGGGAGGGGAGCACATCCGGCGCTGCCTCGGTACGAGCGGACCTCGGTTAGCGTTCGCCGAGCATCCGTCCCTGAACGGCCGTCAGATCGACCACCCGTTTCACCCGGTGCCGGTACACCTGGGCGAGCATCCTGACATCCTTGTGGCCGAGCAGGTCAGCCACCTCCTCGAGGGGGGCTCCATCGGCCACCAGTAGTGACGCAGCTGAATGCCGAAGCTCGTTCGGGGTGATCCGCTCAATGCCGGCCGTCTTACAGAGCTGTGTGATGTCTCGCACAAGGTTGGACGGATCAAGTGGCCGACCGATCTCGTTGCAGAACACCAAGCCATGGTCTTCCCACGCTGGGGAGGCCAGCTCTTCAGCGGCTTGACGGGCTTTGTGCGTCCGCAGGGCGCCCAGCACGGGGGCGGGGACCGCTAGGACCCGTTCTGAATGCGCTTTTGTTGGGCCGATCACCAAGGTGCCGTCGGGCAACACGTTGCGGGACTGGCGGACGGTGAGCCTGGCCGCCTTCAGGTCCACTGCGTCCCATGGGAGGCCCGTCGCTTCCCCAGGTCGTAGCCCGCAATGCAGCATCAGGACGACAAGGGCATGAAGACGGTGGCCGACCGCAGCGTCGATCAGCTTTCTGGCTTCGTCGGGAGTGAGCGAGCGACGTCGTGCCGGTCCTTTCGCACCTACGGGGATGCGTGCCAGCTTGGCCACGTTGCGCCCGACCATCTCCCGGCGCTCTACTTCGGTGAGCACCTCACCGAGGGCCCGTCGGACTTTAACCAAGGCCGACCGACCCAGTGGTCCTCGGTTGCCGCCGCGCCTGTCTCGCCTGGGCACCTTGCGCGTGGTCAATCGGCGGAGTTCGCCTTCCACGTCCGCGACCGTCAGGTCCCGAAGGCGCTTCGTGGTGATCTGGTCAAGCTGGCCGAGGGCCCAGCTGTCGTGCCGGGCTGTTCGTGGAGACTTGGCTGTACCGACGTGGGCTTCCCACCAGGCGATCCATGGACCAAGCCGGGTGTCATCCCCAACTGGCAGGCCGTCGCCCAACTGACGGCGCAGGCTGTCAAGTTTGCTCACCACCTCCGAGCGAGTAGTGCCCGACACGCGACGCCGTTGGTGGTTGGGATGCAGCTCGCCCCTCCAGCGACCGGTCTCTTTTTCGAAGTAGACCGAGCCCTCGCCGTAGCCGAGCATTCGGGGTCGTGCCATTGGGGCCTCCATCCCTGCAGAAGTGGCTCGTTATGGGGAAGTTCTGGGGGTAGTTCGGTCCCCCCAACCTCCCCCACCCGCCCACTTCGGATTGTATCATCGCAGGTAGATGGGGGTACGCGGGTGCCGGTAAAGGGTCTGTAGCTGCCTTGCAAGCAGCAGGTCGTCGGTTCGAGTCCGGCAGCGCCCACCCCAATCCACCCCGGAAGTCCGTGAAGGAACAGACTCAGCGGAGTGCTTGGGCTTCTGGGGAACCTTTGGTAATGACGAAACCCGGGAATGGCCCTGCGAATTGGTGGGGCACCGACCCGGTAGGCTTCGAAAGCGATGCGGTAGTAGTTGGTTGCAGCTCGGCCAGCAGTTCCGCCCCCGCTGCTTGGTGGGTCGGCACGGTGACACGTGACGACGCGACGTGGAACATCGTGCCGATCAGGGACCGTGACCGATCCTTGGTCTAGGGCATTGTCAACGACTGTCCGGTGTCCACCCCTCGTAGTCGGCGGCTCAGGACGTTGCCGCCGACTACGAGGGGTGGAGAGCCCCGAAGGTGCGCGGTAGGGTCCTGTGCGTGGGGGAGTTTTCCTTTGGAGTACGGCAATGGCCCGAAATCATGCTTGCCCGGCCAAACGACCAACTCTCCAGCGTTGCCCGCATGTTCCAGGACCGGGGTACGGAGGCACTGGCCGAACCGTTCAAGGGCATCTCGACAGAGGGCGCGCTCCAATCGAATCTGTTCCAACTCGGGCGCCCGGGCGCGTCCACACGACCGATCGTTGATGCGGCCACCGCGTACCTCGACGTCCTGACGCCCGAGCAGCGCAAGCTGACCGTGTTCCCGATTGACAGCGAGGAATGGCGACGATGGGTGAACATCCACCCCTACATTTGGCGCCACGGTGTCTGTTTGGAAGACATGACCGACGAGCAGCGGGGCCGGGCGCTCGGACTGATGGCTGCGACCATGAGCGCAGGAGGATTCCAAACGGCCCGCGACGTCATGAAACTCAACGAGACCGTCATGGAGATGACCGGGAAGCCAGACGAGTTCGGCGAGTGGTTCTACTGGATCAGCATCTTCGGTCTTCCATCGCGGAGCGATCCCTGGGGCTGGCAGATAGATGGACACCACCTCAACATCAACTGCCTTGTGCTCGCTGACCAGGTGGTGATGACACCGTCGTTCATGGGCTCCGAGCCATGCTTTGCCGAAGCGGGCAAGTATGCCGGGACACGGGTCTTCGCCGCCGAGGAGCGCAACGGGCTCGCGCTCATGCAATCGCTGGATGTCGACCAACGGGCCAGAACCACATTGGGGACCCAGCTGCCGCCCGAGGTCTTCTGCGCTGCGTTCCGAGATAACTACGAATTGCGCTACGAGGGGATCGGCTACGACGAGCTGCGTGCCGATCAGCAAGGCAGGATGCGAGCCGTCATCGAGACCTACGTTGGTCACATCCGCCCGATCCACGCCGAGAAGCGCATAGCCGAAGTGGCTGAGCATTTGGATGAGACGTACTTCGCGTGGGCGGGCGACTGCGATGATGATGCCGTCTTCTACTACCGGGTCCACAGCCCCGTCATCATCATCGAGTTTGATCACACCGCGGGGATCGCGTTCGACAACACCATGCCGACCCGCAACCACGTGCACACCGTGGTCCGCACGCCCAACGGCAACGACTATGGCAAGGATCTTCTCCGCCAGCACCACGAGCGATTCACTCATTCCAAACCGGACCTCACGCACTAGCGACCCAGCGCTCGGTTGTCGGGCGCAGCTTCGCCTCGGTCGACGAGCGGAGTGCTTCGGGATTGTAGGGTTGCGCATCGGGCCGATGCTGGGAGGACGCCATGACACAACGAAGCGTGGAGATCGAGACCGGGGACGGGATCTGCCCGGCGGCGCTGAGCACTCCCGACCATGAGGGAACTTGGCCGGGAGTGCTCCTCTTCGCCGATGCGGGCGGGATGCGCGACACCATGCGTCAGATGGGCGAACGGCTCTCGGGACTTGGTTACGTCGTCCTGGTGCCCGACTTCTACTACCGCAACGGCCCCTATGAGCCGGTTGACATGGGCACCGCATTCGGGAACAAGGAGTCGATGGAGAGGATCATGGGCATGATGCGGGGCTACACCGCCGGGATGGCCGTCAGCGATGCCCACGCTTTCGTCGATTACCTCGATTCGCTACCTGAGAAGAAGCCGGGCGCCATCGGTACCACCGGCTACTGCATGGGCGGTCGACTTTCACTCATCGCGGCTGGAGCCTTGGGGGCGAGCATCGCGGCAGCAGCCTCGTTCCACGGCGGGAACATCGCCAAGGAAGACGATCCTGACAGCCCGCACCACAACGCGGCCGCCATCAAGGCGACCGTCTATGTGGCCGGGGCGATCGAGGACCAGTCGTTCCCCGACGAACAGAAGGACCGCCTCGAGAACGCTCTCACCGAGGCCGCTGTCGCCCATGCGATCGAGACCTACCCTGCCCATCACGGCTTCGCTGTCCCGGACAACGCCAGCTATAACAAAGAAGCCGCCGAGCGCCATTGGCAAGCCATGGAGAACCTCTTCGGTTCAGTGCTCGGGGCCTGAGAGGGTTAAGCCAAGGCGGCCACGGCGAGCTGGCCGATCGCCGCCTCGGTCGATGTGACGAACGAGAGTTGCCACGTCTACGCGGGCATGCTGCTGATCGGTAAAGTGGAGATCAAATTGGATCGAATCGCCAGCGCGTGGCTCCTCCTGGCTCAACCGTGAGGAGGGAAACTGCCCGGCGCGGCGCCAAGCGGAAGATCGTCCATGGGGGAGGCCCGGCTGACGGGGCGCTGTAATCGGCCGTGAGGGCGACCCCGGAACCATCCACTCGGGCTGGCCATCCCTGCGTGCTCCACCGTTCTGCCATTGTGGCAACCAAGGTCGGATCCATGACTTTCTCGGCCACGCCCTCTACGACAAGGTCGAACTCGTGCGTGGCAACGCTCAACGAGCACCGCGGATCGCGCGCCAGGTTCCTCCCTTTGCGGGTCAACTCCCCGGTCTCGAACCAGAAGGCGCGGTCGAACCAGAGCGCACCAACACCTGTCACATGCGGACTCCCATCCCGATTGATCGTCGCCAACCAGCTGGTGTGTCGGTCGGGGCCGCCGGTACCGGGGGCTTGGGGTATCCCTTGTGCGAGACGCTCCTCGATAACGGTCCAATCGACGATTGGCAGGTGATAGAGGTCCGCAAGATTCGTCGTTTCCATGGCCCTATGACGGATCTGACGGTGGAGAATCATCGTCAGGACATCGACGGTTTCTCGCGGACCGGCGGATGGGAGCGATCCATGGGGCTCCGATGATCAGGTCTTGGCCAGTGTGAATGTCGGCGAGGCGGGCTCGCAATTCTGCAACCACAGCCGACGGCGCCTAGTCGTCAACGACGGAAATCAGGAACTCGATCTCATCGGTCAAGCCGTCGCGTTCTTTGGCCATACGGCGCCCCCGCTGGGCCGGTATAGGGCAAGCACGGGGAGATGCCAAGGAGGCCGCTGGTGGTCGCTTGGGCGGTGAACATGCAAAAGCGCACCGCCGACCATTGCGCAGCACCGTTGCAATGACCTGCTCGTCACCCTCGGTCCCTCGGCGACAAAGGAGGATGAACACGTAGGGTTGTGGTGAGCGGTGCGGTCTTGGAGAGGGGACAGGCATGCAACGGGTCAGGATTGGCACAGTCGAAGAAATTCAGACCAAGGGATGTCTTGTCGGTAAGGCCGGCTCCATGCCGGTTTGCGTCTTCTGGTCCGAGGGTAGCGCCTACGCGCTCGACGACCGGTGCCCGCATATGGGCTTTCCCCTACACCGCGGGACCGTCGAGGACGGACTGTTGACCTGTCACTGGCACCACGCCCGCTTCGACCTGCAATCGGGGGGGACGCTCGACCCCTTCGCGGACGACGTACGGTCCCACCGCGTCGAAATCAGTGGGAGCGAGATCTTTGTGGTCGTTCAACCCGACGACGACCCGGTTGGCCACCATTTGGGCCGGCTCGGAGAGGGCCTTGAGCATGGACTCACGCTCGTAACGGCCAAGGCCGTCCTCGGCCTTCTCGAGCGCCTTGGGCCCGATGAGGGCGCCACTGCTGCCATCCGAGCCGGCGTCCAATTCGCAATCCGCAACCGACACGAGGGCTGGGGGCCAGGCTTGACCGTGCTCACTGCCATGGCCGACGTTCTGCCGGTGCTGGCGCCAGCGGATCGGGCCCTCGCTCTCGTACAGGGACTCGCCTTCGTGTCCCGCGACACTCGTGGCCGAGCTCCTCGTTTTCCGCTGTCTCCACTTCATGCCACGATCGGCGAGGAACGGCTCGCCTCGTGGTACCGTCGGTTCGTCGACACCCGTAACGGCGATGGTGCTGAACGGGTGCTGGCCACCGGCGTTGCGGGAGGCGCTCGGGTCTCTGTGATGGTTGGTCTTATGGGCTCGGCCGTCACCGACCATGTCTTTATCGACGGTGGCCACACGATCGACTTTACGAACAAGGCCTTCGAGCTTCTCGATCTGCTTGGCTGGGATCAGGCCCAGGAGATTCTTCCCGCCCTCGCCCACCAGACCGCCGCCGCCTCACGCTCTGAGGAGGCTGGAGAGTGGCGCTATCCCCACGATCTGGGAGGGCTGCTCGCCTTGGTCGACTTCGAGCCCGCTCCGTCCGCCCAATCGCCCGGTGCGAGAGTCTTCGCCGGCGATCTGGACGCCGATGCTCTGGCTTGGGCCATCCTCGGTGATGACCCAGTTGCCATCCTCGCCGCCCTCACCACCGCGACTGGGCAGGGCGCGACCCCCGAAGAACTCGCACGAGCCGTCGCCTACGCGGCCGCCCTGCGCCTGACGCGCTTTCACACCCAGAACGATCACGCCGACTGGGACGTCGTCCATCACGCCTTCACCACAGCCAACGCCGTTCACGGACTGATTGCTCGGGCTCCGACCCCCGAGCTCATGCGTGGCGTCTATCAAGGGGCCATGAAGGTATTTCTCGATCGTTTCTTCAATGTGCCCCCTGCCCGTCGCCCTGCCGATCATCCCCTCGCCGCCGACCGACCCGGCCTTGGTGCATTGCAGGCTTGCTGGGACCGCGAAGGCGCCGTCGACGAGGCTGGGGCCATTGTCTACGGCTGGCTTCACTCTGGGGGCGATCAGGCGTCGGTCGTGGCTGCTCTCGGCTCTGCCCTACTCAGCGAAGACGCCGAGTTCCACTGGTTCCAGACCTATGAAGCCGCCGTCCGCCAAGCGGCAGCTTGGCCGAGAGGATCAGAGCAGGCAGCCCTGATCCTCTCGGGCACAGCACGTTTTCTCGCCGCCCACACGCCAACGCGTCGAGAGCTTGCCCAGGTCGTCCGCATCGCCACCCGCCTCAGAAGGGGCGAGTCCCTCTTCGAAGAGAGCTGAACGGCTTGACTCGTCGGAGATCACGAGTGAGCGCACCCCGGTCGACTGCCGTCATGGTGTGCCCCACAGCTCGGTGGGCATCGAGCGCAACGCGGTGGACCTCGAGTTACGTCCACCACGAGGTGAACCCTGGCAAGGATCATGGATCGGGACCGTATGGCTCTGGCATCGCTCCTGGCGAGCGCGCGATCCAAGGGGCGGCGAGAGAACCCGTGGAATATGTCTTGTGACCATAGGTCAAACGGATTCGTAGTGGGCAACCTGGGCCCGCTCGATTCCTGGGGCTGCTCACCCACCAGGGAATGAGTCGGGCATGAACGAAATCGACACCCGTCGACCCAGAGATGGACGATGACTCTCGGCCTATGAGCCGCCATTCGGTGCCTCGACTCCGTTTCGCTGGTGGGCAACGCGAGTCGGGGTGCTTGCATAGGATTCTGCCTGGTGGAACTCGTACTCCTTCATGCCCTCCCGCTGGATGGAACCATGTGGAAGAACGAGGAGCTTCTGCCGTGTGATTCGACGATTGCACCGTCGCTCTATCGGTTTGGTGACTCGCTGGAGCAGTGGGCTGAGGGTGTTCTCGACCTTTGTGGAGCGGGACCACTCGTGGTCGTGGGCAGTTCGGCCGGAGGGTCCTGCGCCCTAGAGGTTGCTCGACGTGCCCCCGAGAAGGTGGCAGCGATCGTCCTCGTAGGGGCCAAGGTAGGTCACCGCCCCGAGCCGCTGGTCCGAGATGACGCTCTCCGCATGCTGGACGAGGGAGGGATGGAGGAGGCCTGGCCCAGCATGTGGGAGCCCCTCTTCGGCCACCACGCCAATCCAGCCGTGATCCAATCCGCCCGGGACATCGCATTCGCACAGGACGTGTACGAGGTCATCGGGGGTGTAAAGGCGTTCCACGGTCGCAAGGACCGGACTGACTTCGTTAAGGAGTGGCAGAAGCCCTTCGTCGTCATCTGCGGTGGACAGGACCGAACGCCATCGCCCACTTCCTCCGCCGGATCGGCCGGCCTTGCGGTGAAAGGAAAACTCCATGTGGTCGAGGGTTCGGGTCACTATGTCAACCTTGAACGTCCCGACGCGGTCGGACGGGTCTTGCGAACGGTGCTCGACGAACGCGGTGGGCGAATCTAACGTGGCAAGGTAGCTGGCAGGAACGTGTGGCAGTCCTGACAGGTCAGGTGACATGCCACCGCGGTCCTGAGCGTGCTGGTGTCGGCTGGCTGGATGCACCATGGAACGGCCGCAGGAGCTCTTATGGTCCTGTCCGGGTGACGGCATACTGGGTTTGTGGACCGGTTCGATCCAAAGGCCGTGCGCGCTGCCTATGAGGCAACGGCAGAAGAATACTCGGCGTCATTCGGTGACAACCTCGAGCAGCTCAGTGTCGATCGCTCCGTTCTTGATACTTTGGCAAGCGCCCGGGTAATCGCCAGTGCACCCGTCCTCGACGTGGGGTGCGGTCCGGCCCAGGTCGGCTCGTACCTTGCCACCCGAGGCGTTCGGGCGATTGGGCTCGACCTCGCCCCTCGAATGCTCGCAGTTGCCCGAGTGAGGAGCGGTCTCTAAGCGTTCATTGCCGCTGACATGCGATCGCTTCCGTTCCGGCCAGAATCACTGTCTGGAGTCGTTGCCTTTTACTCGATCCGACACCTTCCCCGGGGAGAGCTTGGTGAGGTGCTCGACGAATTCCACCGAGTCCTCATCCCAGCGGGACTCCTTGTCGTTGCCACGCACTTGGGCGCGGGGGAGGTCTACACGGACGAGTTCCTGGGCCATCGGATCGAGGTGGTCGGCGGGACGCTCTTCCAAGAAGGTGAGCTACGAGCAGCGCTCCAACGCCGATCCTTCGAGGTGATCGAGACTGGGCATCGCGAGGCTCTTCCCCGACGAGTACCAGTCCAAGCGTGTCTACCTCACCGCTCGGCGTGTCGATGCCTGATGCCAGGCCCAACGTCGTGGCAGCATGGTCGACGACGCCGCCCCAAATAGAACGGGGTCCCGAACGGGCCATTCGCTTTGCGTTCCGTGAATGCGAGAACTCGCAGGCGACGCCCAACAGCAATGGGTGGCTGGATCTCATGGGCGGATCGGGCCAGTTGAGCACCGACTCAGGTTTACGTGTACTGGCCACGCGTTGCTCTAAAGAGGTCACGGAGCAGGGAAATCTCGGCCGCATGGTGGATCATCTCGTCCAGCATGTGAAGGGCGAAGCCAGCCTTGTTCGACTCGGCATACATCCCAGCGACGGACCCAAGAGGCTCGCACAGGTCCGCGTCGGTCAGCGACGCTTAGCCTCGATCCACCGATTGAACGCATGAACTGAAGAACCGCGCATCCGCGGAAAGTGGCTCCCTGGAAGAATTGTGATGTTCGAAGTCACGATTCACCAGCACCAGAGGAGGCACTTTCTGTGTCGTCAGTATCGCGGAGGATCGACCGCGTCAGCGTGATCTTCGACGAGCCCAACCTGGTAGTCAATGCCGGGCTGTTGCTGGTGGCGACGCTGGTCGTTCGGCTCAATCTCGAGTGTCTCATCAATGGCACTGTTCGTCTCGGTGGACGTGTCGGTGGTGCCCGGCCCGGGCGCAAGGTCCTCACGTTGGTCCATGCCATGGTGGCGGGCGGCACCCACATCGACCACGCTGACGTGCTTCGTTCGGGAGCCACGTGGTCAGTGCTCGGGCACCAGGTCATGGCACCGTCGACGCTCGGGACGTTCTTGCGCGCCTTCACCTTCGGCCATGTCCGCCAACTCGACGCCGTCCTCGCCGAGGCGCTGCGTCGGGCCTGGTCGCTCGGGGCTGGTCCCGGTGCAGATCAGATGGTCGTGGATCTGGACTCGACCATCTGCGAAGTCTGCGGCAAGGCCAAGGCAGGGGCCGGCTATGGCTACACCCACGTGCTTGGCTATCACCCGCTCGTCGCCACGCGGTCAGACACCGGCGAGGTGCTTCATGCCCGCCTGCGCCGGGGTGCGGCCAACACCGGACGTGGCGCGGTGCGCTTCGTCGAAGAGCTCGTGGCCCGAGTGCGCCGGGCCGGGGCCAGCGGCGAACTGATCATGCGCTTCGATTCGGGGTTTTGGTCCAACCGCACCATCGCTGTCCTCGAGCGCCTCGAAGTCGGCTTCACCATGGGCGTGCGGATGCAAAAGTCCGTGGTCAGCGCCATCTCTTCCATCGCCGAGTCGGCCTGGACCCCGATCGAATACACCAACGACGGCGAGGCCGAGGTGGCCGAGTGCGAGTACAAAGGACGCCGGCTCATCGTGCGGCGCACCCGCCTGATCGCACGCCAGGCGACGCTGTGGCCCGAGTGGCGCCACTTCGCCTTCATCACCGACCTCGAAGGCCACCCCGTCGACGTCGACGCCTTCCACCGTGAACATGCCCGTGTCGAGCTGGCCATCCGGGACCTCAAAGAAGGTGCGGGACTCGAGCACGTGCCCTCGGGGTACTTCTTCGCCAACGCGGCCTGGCTCCTCTGCGCCGCCCTCGCCCACGACCTCATCCGCTGGACGGCCCTGCTGGGCGAGATCACCGCGACCGCACACTTCACCGTGGCGCGCACGCTGCGCACCCGGTACTTCTGGGTCCCGGGCCGCCTGGTCAACCGTTCGGGAACTCCGACCTTGCGCACCCCCCTCGAATGGCCCTGGGCCGATGCCTTCCTGCGCGTCCTCGACAAGCTGCGAGGCCTGCCACCCGTCCCGCTGTAGCGCTGTGTCCCGCGGGCGGCGCACCGCAGACGGCGGCATCAGGCGCTGACATCGAACTCGCACAATCCGGAATGCTCCTGGCTTGTCACGCCCAGGTTCCCGGTCAGCGGACCGATGAGGCCGGGTGGCGTCAGCCGCCAGTCAAAATACAACCACCTCATCGCTTCATCTCAAGATTGTCGGTGGATCGAGGCTAAGAGGCCCGCCCACCACTCGTGGGCAATGTCCAATGCTACCAATGCTGCTGCCGCACTCGCCTGAGGGGCGGATCGAGAACGCCCTGCATCATCGAAAGCACCTCGTAGCCAGAGCTCGTTGCGAACACTGCCGTAGCAGTCGATCAGGTGGCAGAGCCGCCAAGCAATACTCGTGTACGGGCTAGCAATAGTCGTGTAGGGGGGAGTCTCGGGATTTGCTTCCCAGTCGGCGGTCGCCGTCCCATCCTCACGGACCTGCAACGACCAGCAGGAAGGCGCAGGTTCCCAGAGGTATTCCTTGTCAGTGGGTTCGATGAGGCGGGTTCGAGTCCGTTCGAAGACGAGCTCAGAGAGTGCGACGAAGTCTTCCTTTTCATCCATGGGGCCACAGCATCGGGTGAAGCACGATCATCCCTTTGGTCGGTCGTTGCCATCTGCGCGAAGCGGTACGGCTAGTGGTCGGACCAAGCGAGGGTTGCATGGGCTGCAGGATTCCCCGATCCGCTTGGGACCGAACGTGGGGTACACGCGTGGAGGGTGGGCAGAAATCAGTTCGAGATCAAGCGGTCGACGGAACCCTCGCAATCCCTGCGTAATCGGCCTGGACATCGAGCTATTCCGTAAATGTGCTTGTACTGTGCACCCAGAGGCCCAGTGGTACCCCGGGACATCTTGCCGACGCTCGCGCCATGATGAGGGTGCTGGCGCCGGGGCAATCACGCCGTCGATACTCGGGCTGGCGGCCGAGTATGCCCTCCATGGACAGGACGGCGACCCGATCCTGCAAACGTCGTTGGAGGCCCGAGTATCGTCTACCTCGATGCGATGCTTCGAGGGCTACTGAGGGAAGGGGGCGTGGGATGCCCAAGCCGATCAGTCGCGATTCGCTGGAAGGTATTTGGCTATGACAACCAAACCACAGCTTGACGTGATCGAGCGGGCCACCGAGGTGCTCGAGGGCTCACTGTTCAAGCTCGAACAGTGAGAGAGCCAAGGCCTCGGCAGCCACATCGATGACCCAACAGTTCGAAACGATCGCCGCCGAATTGTACGCACTCGCGCCGATGGAGTTCGTAACGACCCGTGATATTCGGGCAGCCGACGCTCGCAAGGCGGGAAACCGAGATTTGGCCGTGGCCATCAAGAAGCTGCGACGGCCGACCACCGGGGCCTGGCTGGTGAATCTCTTGGTCCGAGTACGCAGTGACCTGGTGGGCGAGCTTCTCGATCTTGGGCCAGCGTTGAGCCGTGCCCAGGGCGAGCTCGCCGGGCAGACGCTGCGGCGACTCTCAGAGCGACGGCGGCAACTGGTTCAGGCGTTGTCCGACGAGGGGCAGCAACTTGCTCGTGACGCGGGTCAAACAATCAGCGACGCTCTTCAAGACGAGGTGCAGCGCACCTTCGAAGCCGCGGTCGCTGATCCCGCGCTCGCCGATGTCCTCCGAATGGGTCGTCTGACCAGCGGCTTGCGTTACACCGGCCTGGGCACGCTCGATCACGTTGGAACCGTTCCAAGCACCGAGCCACCCGAGCCAGTTTCCTCAGTCACGAAACGGCCAACGACGACGCGCGTGAGCGCGATCGGGTCCAGAGCGACCAGGCCCGAGTGAGGGCGGCAGACCAGGCCCTTCGTCAGGCTCGGGCTGCAGCGCAGGAGGCTCGGCGAGACGCCGATGAACAAGAGCGCGTCCTGTCCGAGGCTGTTGCAGAACGCGAGCGCGTCCGCCAGGAGGTGGGAGCGGTCGAAGAGCAATTGCGCCAGTTGAAAACGGCGGAAATCGAGATTGCCTCGACGGTCCTTGCTGCTCGTCAGAATCGGGACGTCGCTCGTCGGGCCGCACGCGCAGCGAACAGTCGGGTGGCAAAGGCCGAGGGCGAGGTGAGCAGCCTCAACGGTTGATGAGCACCGATAGAACGAGCCGCGGTGGGGCCGTATCGTCGAGCTCTTCGGTCTCCTGCCTGGGGACGTCCATGAGCCCAAGCTGAGAGCTCGCCCGAAGTACCCGAAGCAGATCTGCGCCTCCGGGCAGGGGGATGCCAAGCTTCAACGCCATGGATTCCATAGGGTGGTCTGATGCGTGGCCCGCTGGTATCCATTGACGACCCCGCAGATGATCGCCTGATTCTCTATCGCGATCTCAGTGAGCCCGCATCACGGCGACGCGTGGAGGCGGAAGAGGCGATCTTCGTGGTCGAGGGGAAGCTCGCGGTTGACCAGTTGCTCCGATCGAAGTACGCGGTGCGGTCCCTGCTTATCGACGATCACCAGGAGCGGTCGGCGGCCGATTTGGTCGATGCGGTGCGGTCCCGTGGTATGCCCGTCTATGTCGGACGTCGTGACGTCGTCACGGCCACGGTTGGGTTTGCGTTGCACCGCGGGGTGGTGGCCGTGGCGCAACGCCCCGCCGACGCGGACGCCCGCCAAATCTTGCTCGACGCCGTCGCCATGTCGAGCGCCGGCGGCGGCCCCCCTATCGTGGTTCTGCTCGAGGGCTTGAATGACCACGAGAACATCGGGGCGATGTTCCGCAACGCCGCGGCCTTCGGTATCGCCGCGGTCTTGCTGGACCCGACCTGCGCCGACCCTCTCTATCGCCGATCAGTACGGGTCTCGGTCGGGCACATCCTTCACGTACCATTTGCGCGGTTGGCACCATGGCCCGGCGCCTGCGAGCAGGTCCGGTCGGCCGGCTTTCTCGTGGTCGCGCTCGCACCCCATCCGCCATCGTCACTCTCCGGTGGACGAGAGTCGATGCCGCTCTCCCAGCTTGTGTCGCGGGTGGCGGACCGAGGACCCAGCCGCGGGTCAGGATCGTTCAGGATGCCCCAACCTGTTGCGCTCCTCGTTGGTGCCGAGGGTCCCGGCCTGTCGGCTGGCGCGTTGGAGGCTGCCGATGTCGTCGTCTCCATCCCCATGGTCGACGAGGTCGATTCGCTGAACGTCGCGACGGCGGCTGCCATCGCGTTCCATCGTCTGTCCAGCTCCTAGCATTTGGTTGGCCAAGAGGCAGGCGAGGTCGCCTCGGGTGCCTCTTGTCTCGCCGTACCGTCCGGTCGTGGTGACCCCGAGACGCACTGTCGGCGGCATGTCGGCCAGAACGACGCGCCCTGGGTTCGCCAGGCACGCCAGCCGGGGACGTTCGGCGGAACGAGCTCGTTCGGGGTCAGCGTGATGCCGACGTCGGAGATGGCGGCGGAACGTCGCGTGGCGGGAGGAGAGTCCACCATGAGCACGACCAGCTGCTCGCCTGATCCTGACCGGAGCCGTATCCTCCGAGCTGTCAGAGTCGGTTCTGGGCGATGCACGCCCTTCTTTAGGGATCGCGCTACGTCGAATCCGTCGACCTCGTCACGCGGGCCAAGCACCCCCCTTTCGCGGACCGCATCCGCTCCGCCGGACCAACCGATTGCGGCAGCCTGCTCAGCGCTGCGGACGTCGTCGAGACGCATGCGACGAGTCACTTGTGGCCTCACGAAATCTATGCCCACGGCGAACACGTGCCGTGACCGTCACCCTGGTCGGGAGAGAACGGCCATTCCTCGAAGATGCGACAACGGCGATCCTGGGCGAAGGTGAGCACCCAGAGGTCTCGCCAGCGCTGCGCTGGTTGGTCGCCGTACCGGACAGCTACCCGCACGACGGCGCAGGCGCCCTCGACGGCAACGATGTGGCTCTGGATGGTGAACGACTCATCGAAACCCGCACGCTCGGACTCCCAGAACTCGCCGAGCTGGTCCAGACCCCGAATCGGTGACGCCCAGGGAGAGGGTACGTATGTCACGTAGGGGCGAAGATCTCACGAAGGCGGTCGGTGCCCGGAGACCGCCAAGCCCGCTCGTAACCCGCCACCCACCGGACTACTGCATCACGCGTCACCGGTCCATGCTTGCATGGCATTCCACGGTCGTCCGTCGACGGACGCTTCTGTAGCACTGACCGCCTATGGTCGGCACATGCACGATTCGGTAACCGTCCACATGGCCGCAACTTCCGATCGAGTATGGGCCATCGTAAGTGATGTCACCCAGATCGGACGGTTCAGCCCTGAGACCTTCGAGGCACAGTGGCTGGACGGGGCGACGGGCCCGGCTGTTGGCGCCCGGTTCCGCGGCCATGTCCGTCGCAACGGTAGAGGACCGGTCTATTGGACGAACTGCACGGTCACGGCGTGCGAACCGGGCCGCGAGTTCACCTTTGGCGTGACGGGCCCGGGCGGTAAGGTCGTCAACACGTGGCTACCACTTCGAACCTCGTGGAAGTGGTACCGACGTGACCGAGTCGTTCCAGCTGACCGACTCGCCGCTCTTTCGTCTGTACTGGAGGGTCGCCGGTAGCGCGCGGGGACGGACCAACGTCGACGGAATGCGCACGACGCTCGAACGGATCAAGGCGGTGGCCGAGGCACCCGAAACCGTGCAGTAGTGGTTGAGCGCTACAGGGCTGTAGGTGAGGCGCCGGAAGAAGCTTCCCGATTGCGTTCGAAGGAACTCCACGGACTGGTTCAGAGGTCTTCGAGCCCCGCGAACATCGGGTCGCTCATGTCGGTTGGGGGATCGTCGAGCCGGCCGTACCAACGGTCGAAGAACTCTCGCATCACCCAGTAGAGCGGCACCAACAGAACGATCACACTCTCACCCTCTCAGACGTGCCATCGGGGACGCTCGCCCACGGGTGAGCGCTTGGCGGGCTGGACGACGCTGCGCCCAAGGCGCGAACCCGGGGTTACCGGCGACGTCGACCAGGCCAAGAACTAACTCCAGCTCGACGGTAGCCAGCGTTGCTAGATATGTCAACCAGCCGCTGAGTGCCAAGCCATGCTGGTCTGTCAGTCAGCGGCCCGCTCCGCGGCCATGAGCATCGCTCGTCCGGCAGGTTGCAGCCCGATCCGTGTGCACAGGAGCCCAGTCGACACTCGCTCGACGACTCCCCATTCCCAGATCGCCGCGGGATCACGTCCCGTCCTGTCGGCCAGCCAACGCGCTCGGTCGTAGGGGTCGCCGCCGGACAACAGCTCCTCGGGGTCCTCCCGCATGATGATGCCCAAGTCGTACTCGGGTTCTGCCAGCAGGCCGTCTGGGTCGACCAATTTGAACCCGGCACTTGCTTCGAGTGCGTTCCACTGGTGCACGTCGCCGTGGACCAGCACGGCCCGCTCGTCGTCGTGCGCATTCCTGCGACGTGCTACACACCTGAGCGCGTGCTCAACCGAACGCAAGGAGCACGGGCGGTCCGTCTCCTCCCATGTCTGAGTGATGAACTGGCCGAGCCAGTCTGCCTTCTCCGCTCCTGTGGGGAGGCCACACCCCGTTGCGGGCCGCCAGACTCTGGCAGCGCACGAAACGAGAATCTCCTGTCGCTGCCGGAGGGGCAGACCGAACTCCTGTAGCGGCCGACCGAGGCGTTCGAGGAGCAGCGCCCCACGAGACGGGTCCTCACGCAAAAGGAGGACGCAACCCTCGCCCTTTGTCAGGCGAAGTGCCACGGCCTCGTTGCACATGACGGCATCGCTCGTGTCCGGAATGAGCAGCTTCAACACCGCTGGGGTGCCGTCGTCGAGGGTGGCCTCAGCCACGAACGACTCAGTCCCACCAGCAAATGGTCGACCGACGGTGATCGACCAGTCAGCCTCGATGCTTGCGACGAGCTCCGGAAGGTCGTCGAGCCATTGCTGGGCGCCGAGTCGGACGAGCTTGTTCCGCACCACCTCGGGGACACAGACCACCGGGCAACTCCATCACACCCGGCACTGGTGTCGGCTGTGTCGCTGGTTGGGGAAGCATTTGCCGAAGCTTTCGAGCACCGAAGCCTCGGGCCGTTCTATCGTTCGCCGGAGGCAACCCGGCGGACCGCTGCTTCGTCGGCGGCCAGCTCTTCGACCTCTTCTTCGACCTCGCACTCGTCCCAGTGCCCGTCGTGCTCGCGGTGGCGGTGCCCATCGTGGAGATAGTCCACGTGATCGCCGTGGACGACCGACTCGTGCCCGCAGTCGGGACCGTGGACGTGGGTGTCGTGCTCTTGGTGGGTCTGATGTGCCATGGCCGGTACCACTCCTTCCTGGCGAGCGTCACAGTGGCTCGGTTCCCACGGTAGCCGTCGGCCGCCCCCGGGGCTCGGGCAGCGATCTTCGATCGGCCCCTCCCTGCCGTTCGGCCCCGACGACCTCGCCGAGCTGACATGGATCGTGGTCGATGCCCGGGCCCAGCGGGCACGCTCGTCGACGGCTCGGCCATCGCCCCGAGGATCTGTTGGCTCGGCCGCCGCCGGCACCCAGGTCCCGACTGGTCATTTTGGCGGCCTCGCGTGTCGACCGCTCGATGAATCGGCCCGGCCTGGCCCAAGGTCACATAACGGTCAAGCGGCCTCGTCGCGGTCATCGAGGACTCGTGCGATCGCCTGACGGCTGATCGTGGCGAGCACCGGGTTCGTGCGCCGGTAATAGGGAAGGGCAATCAGCCCGACCGACAATGCCCAACCGCGCCCCCGGGCCCAGGTCGCGTCGTCGACATCCAGTGCCGCTCTGAACGCGCCCCGGGCCTCTGGGGCGAGGAAGGTCCAGGCGACCATCGTGTCGCAGGCCGGATCGCCCACGCCAAGGCACCCGAAGTCGATGACGGCGAAGATCCGACCGCGGCGCGCAAGAAGGTTCGCGCCGTGGAGGTCGCCATGCAGCCACACTGGATCTCCCCGCCAGGCCGGAGCGAGGAGAGCCGCGTTCCAGGCCGCCGTCACCCGGTCCGAATCGAGCAGGTCGCGCAGGGCAGTGATGGCCATGCGCGTCGCATCGTCGCGCGTGGCGAGTGGAACGCCTCGAAACGAGGTCTGTGGGCCGGGGGGCGGACCACCCGAAGGGCCCGTGCGCTGGAGTGCATGGACGAAATCACCCAGGTCGCTTGCGGACCGGTAGGGATCGGCCAGGCGCGCATCGATCGCGCTACGCCCGTCGAGCCATTGGTAGATGGACCACTGCCAGGGGTAGCCCGCGGCGGGTTCGCCCACACGCAACGGAACAGGGATGGCGAGTGGAACGTGCGACGCCAGTTTTGGGAGCCACTCGTGCTCTTTAGCGACCTGTTGTACCGCGGAGGGCACGCGGGGAAGGCGCACCACCATCTCGGCTCCGAGGCGGTACATCGCATTGTCGGTGCCGCCAGACGCCACCGGCATCAATGGCAGGTCCGCCCACTCGGGAAACTGAGCGCAGAGGAGCCGCCGGACGAGGCCGGGGTTCAGATCAAACTCTTCGGCATGCATGCGGCCAACGGCCATCTGGCGATGTTAGGTCCAGGCGAACGAAGGCTGGACGGGGAGCCCCGGGGGCCGGGTGGGCATAGTCTTTCAGTAACGTCGCTCTCAGCCTGCTCCGACGGCCTGACGAGAAGGAGTTCGGGTGGTGAGCAGCAAATCTGAGCGCGTGAATTCTGCACCTGAGTACCTCGTGACCCTCAGGCCCCGCCTTGTTGTCGGGGACGGGGCGGCCGCGGTCGCCTTCTACCGACGGGCCTTCGGCGCAGAAGAGAGAGGCGAGCGCGTCACAGGACCCGATGGTGACGTGATCCATGCGGAGGTGGAGATCGGTGCCTCGGTGATCATGGTCACCGAGGCCCCCGACCCCGAGGCGCCGGCTCGGTCGCCGGACGCCGTGGCGGGAGTCGTGACCGCGATCATGGCGCTGAGTTGGCAAGACGTCGATACGGCGTGGGAACGGGCAGTCGCCGCCGGGGCCGAGGTCATCTATCCTCTCGCTGATCATTCCTACGGCGACCGCGCTGGACGGCTGCGGGACCCGTTCGGCCAGCAGTGGATGATGAGCCGACGCATCGACGCGCATGGGGGGCCGAGCGACCTCTTCGTCCCACGTGGACCGTGCCGCGTCGAGACCGCGAGTTCAGTGTGGATGATCGACCCCGATCCCATGGGTGGCGGCCGGTACGCCGCGATCCCCTGGTCGTCGGCTCCCTCCGGGTTCGATTGGGCACTTTCGGCGGGTGAGTGGATGCGGTACGACTGGATTCGTCTGTGGGGCGCGGGATCAGCTCGACGATTGCAATTCGGCCAGGGCGAGCCGGCCTCGAGTGGTGAGGGATCCTGGACCGAGGCAATCCGCGAATTAGAGGGAGACTGGTCCACCGAGCATCGGGGCGGGGCGGGGTTCGAAACGTCGTCGTCCTACGTCGTGCTGTGTGGGCCTGCGCATCACGCTCCCGAACAGATCGTTGGCTCGTTCGGCTCTGCCGAGGACGCCGAGGTCTGGGCGGCCGCGCACCAGCAGCCCGGCCGTTATGCCCTCGCCCAAGAGGTGGTGCGACCGCACGACACGTGAGGGCCCGACCATGACGTCCGGACACGGCCGCTCTGCATCTGTCTCGAGCGGCCGAGTACGATCGGCGCGCATGGTCTTCGCCGTGGTCACGCGCCGTGTCCGGTCCCTCTGGGACACGATGGGGGTGGCACCGACTCACTAGGGTTTGGGCGCTACGGGTGGTCGCCGATGCGGACGTCCAACCTGGCGATGTCGTCCTCGACGTCGGGGCGGGTCTCGGCGGACTCACCGGCCCGCTCGTGCGCCAGGGGGCTCGGGTGATCGCGGTGGAGCTCGAGCCCCGACGTCTCGCCGAGCTGCGCCGCCGGTTCGAGGGCACCTCGGTCATCGTCGTGCACGCCGACTGCAGGGACCTCCGCCTCCCTCGGCATCCCTTCAACGTGGTGTCCAACCCCCCGTTTTCGGCAACCACCGCTCTGCTCCGACGCCTGGTCGCACCGCGCAGTCGGTTGAACCGAGCTGACCTTGTCGTGCCGCGCCATGTGGCCCGGCACTGGACCGGACCGACCGCACCGGGCCACTTCCGATGGTCGCAACGGTTCAGCGCCGAAACGGGCCGAGTGGTGCCCCGCACCGCCTTTTGGCCGCCATCGCCGAACGACGCGATCGTCCTCAGGCTCCGTCGCAGACCATGACCGAGCGGACGACTCCTCGCTGTGCTCGGCCAGGAGGTGGGCGCAAGTGGAGGGGTCCGATCCGAGCGTCAGGCCCGGCCGACGAGGTCAGTCCGGGTGGCGTGCGCCGACACCAACTCGGCGAACCGCGAGAACACCACCTCCCGCGTCGGCACCAATGCCCCGATTGCCCTCGCCGCGCTCTCGCGGATCGCCGCGCTCGCGTCCGGTCGGTCCGCCAGATCGCCGCCGAACGCGGTCACGAACCCTTCCACGGCGTCTACGTCAACCTCCAGATGGAACTGCACTCCCCAGGCAGCGTCACCGATCCGGAACGCTTGGTTCGCGTAGCGCTCGCTGCGAGCCAGATGCTGGCCCCCAGAGGGGATGTCGAAGGTGTCGCCGTGCCAGTGCAGCACCGTCAGGGTCTGGTCGAGCCCCGCAAAGAGCTGGTCGTCCTCAGAACCCTCGAGAAGGCTCACCGGGAGCCACCCGATCTCGGGTTCGGGCCCACCGGGGAAGACGGCCGCCCCCGCGGCAATGGCGAGCAGCTGCGCGCCGAGACAGACCCCGAAGGTCGGGATTTGGGCACGTAGGGCGTCGGCCAGCAGCGCGATCTCGGCGGAGCGGGTCGCGAAACCGTTGTCGGACGCGGCGGACATCGGGCCGCCCATGACCACCAATCCGTCCAGGCCGGCGACGCTGTCGGGGATCGCGTTGCCGACGAAGACCTGCCGGACGTCGACCGCGACCCCAGCGCGGTGCAGGGCCTCCTCGATGGCGAAGGCGGACTCGGGCCGGACGTGTTGCACTACCAAACATTTGGGCATTCGCGGCCGGGGCGCTGCATCGCTTCGGGGCGATCCGCACGCCCGTTCTCCTTTCGGCGGGAAGGGGACCGGCGAGATGACCAGGGTGCACATCGGAGATGCGCCGGTCGGCCAGATGACCAGGCTCACACATTAGAAGTTTCACCGGGATCCCACGAACCGGTTCTCGCGACGGGCTCTGAGGTAATCAGATAACTATTCTCTGGCGCTCGAATATATGGGGGTTGCCCTTCGATGACACGCCCTCCTATGAGGAGCTGACCGAGGTCGTGGCCTCCCTTGAGCTCGTGGTGGACACCCAGGCAGCGGAGATCGCCGAGCTGCGAGCACGACTGGCCGATCTCGAAGAGCGTCTTGGTCGCACCCCACGCAACTCGTCGATGCCACCGTCGGCCGAAGGATTGACCAAGCTGCTGTCGCGGGCGCAACGCCGTGCGGCAGCCAAGGCCAAGCCGGGGAAGCAACCCGGCACGGAAGGAAAGCACCTGGCCCAGGTGGCCGAGCCCGATGCGATCGTGACCCACGTGCCCGCCGCATGCGAGCGATGCAGGGCCGGGCTCCGCGGTGCCCGAGTCGTCGACACCGAACACCGCCAGGTCTTCGATCTGCCCGACATCGCCTTCATAGTGACCGAGCATGTCGCCGAGAAGCGACGGTGTGCCTGTGGCTGGGAGACCAAGGCGCGCTTCCCGGCCACAGCCAGCGCACCGGCGGTCTACGGTCCGGGGGTCCGGGCCTTGGCCGCCTACCTGGCCGTGCACCAACACCTGCCACTCGAGCGCACGGCCCAGCTCTTCGCCGACGTGTTGGGCCAAGAGGTCTCCGTCGGCGCCCTCTCGAACATGATCAGCGAGGCGGCCGCGGGGACCACCGAGTTCACCGAGCACGTACGGGTGCTCTTGCGCCAGGCCGATACCGTGCACTTCGACGAGACCGGGGCCCGGGTGCAGGCTCGACTGGCCTGGGTCCATGGCGCCTCCAACGCCGCCCTGACCCTCCTCGACTGCCATCCGTGTCGCGGGGCGCTGGCCATGGAGAACCTCGGCGTCATCGCCCAGATGTCGGGGATCGCGGTCGACGACGGGTGGCGTCCCTACCGCAGCTTCGCGGTCACCCACGCCTTGTGCAACGCGCACCACCTTCGAGAACTCAACGGCGTCGGCGTGGTCTGGGACCAGGGCTGGGCGAACGACCTGGCCGACCTACTCATCGAGGCCAACGTTGCTGTCCGCGAGGCACTCGAGCGTGGGGAAACGACGCTCGACCCCATGACCTTGCACTCGGTCCGGGTCCGCTACGGCATCTTGATCGCCCGAGGGTTCGCCGCCAACCCGCCCCCGGCCACCGCCAAGCGGCACGGGTACGCGAAGAAGGCGCACAACCTCTTGCTCCGTCTCGATGCTCAACGGGCTGATGTGCTCCGGTTCTGCTCGGACTTCCGGGCACCATTCACGAACAACCAGGCCGAACGCGACATCTGGATGGTCAAGCTCCAACAAAAGATCTCCGGATCGTGGCGAACCACCGAAGGTGCCCGGAGCTTCTGTGCCATCCGCAGTTACATCTCAACGTTGAAGAAGAACAACGCGACGTCCTTGGAGGACTCCGGCTTCTGTTCGAGGGTCAGGTATGGCTACCGGGTGTGGCCGAGACCTGAAACATGCTAGAAACAATCGGCTACGGCCCGAACGACCGGAAACGCAATGTTCGAAAAGTTGCTCCTCGCCATCGATGACTCTCGGGGTTGTGAGATTGCCGTCCTTTTCGCCGGGGCATACGCCCAACAGTCTTCGGCCTCGGTGCACGTGCTGCACGTCAACGAGCGACTGATTGGCGGGCGAGGCCTGACGCTCCTCACGAGGGAAGAGGCCACTGCGTTGGTGACTGACGCGGTGCGCCAGCTCCGGGCCGCCGGGGTGACGGCCACCGGAAGCGTGCAGGTGGCCTCCCATCGAGCCGTGCCCGGCTGCATCGCATCGGTGGCGCACGAGCGCGGGTGCGACGCGATCGTCCTCGGCTCCCATCGACGTCGCAGCGTGGCGCGCCTCTTCTCGGGCCACGTCCGCGCCCGCACCTTGCGGCGCACGTCCCTCCCGATCTTGACCGCCCCCTCGCCGCTCAGCGTCGAGTCGGGGCGTCGACTCTCTCTCGACGAGATGCTCGCGAGCGCGCCGGAGCAAATGCCAGCGGTACCCGCTCAGTAGCGGGCCGGACGACGACTGGCGCCGGGGCGTGTCCGGACCCGAGCTGCACACCGAACGTCTCCGCCTTCGACGCTGGCGCGATACCGACTTCGGTCCCTTCGCCGAAATGTGCGCCGACCCTGTGGTGATGGAGTTCTTCCCTTCGACGCTCACGGGCGAGGAGAGTGCGCGCTTCGTGATTCGCACCAGTGCGAGTTTCGAGGATCGAGGCTTTGGCATGTGGGCGGTCGAGGTGAAGAACGGGCCGGCATTCATCGGGTTCGTCGGGCTCGGCTTCATCGATGTCGCCTATCCGTTCGGGCCGGCCGTCGAAGTGGGCTGGAGATTGGCTCATCGGTTCTGGGGCTATGGGTACGCCACCGAGGCGGCCCGTGCATCGCTCGGGTTCGGGTTCAGCGCGCTCGCCTTGGAGGAGATCGTGTCCTTCACCGTGCCCGCCAACCGCCGGTCGCGAGCGGTGATGGAGCGCCTTGGCATGCGTCGAGATGCAGACGCCGATTTCGATCACCCTCGCGTGGATGAGGGAAATCGGCTACGCCCTCATGTGCTCTATCGGATGGATGCCGCGACGTGGCGCGGCACTGGGCCATGAGCTCGGGCGGAGAGGGGGACGGTGGATGGTTCGAGTTCGACAGGCTCCGTCTCGGGCTCCGTCGCCGTCTGGTCAGTTTGGCAGGTCAAGGACGGGAACCGCACTGCGCGCTCGGGAGCGGCCTCTAGGGGATCACGATCATTCGAGGACGAGCGCGATGGCGAAGCCGTCGTAGCCCTTCATGCCGACTGTCTGGACGACCGTTGCCGTCACTCGGGGCTCGGCGGCCATTTGTTCGAGGAAGACGCGAACGCCTTGCACGTTGGGGTCCGTCGTCGCCGGGTCGATGATGGCACCGTTGCGAACCACGTTGTCGGCAATGATGAGCGCGCCGGGCCGCGCCAGTTGGAGGGACCACGTGAAATAGTCCGGGTAGCCCATCTTGTCGGCGTCGATGAACACGAGGTCGAAGGGACCTGACCCCTCGTCGACCAGCTGCGCCAGGCCGGCGGTCGCCGGCCCCACTCGGACGTCGACGAGGTTTCCCAGGCCGGCGTTGTCGACGCTGGCACGCGCCACGTCGGCATGGTGCGGGTCGATCTCGAGTGTCACCAGCTTGCCACCCGGTGCCAGCGCGCTCGGCCAGCCAAATCGTGCTGTAGCCCCCGAGGGTGCCGATCTCGAGGATGGCC
The DNA here is from genome assembly GCA_963794215.1 of uncultured Acidimicrobiaceae bacterium. Classification (GTDB taxonomy): domain Bacteria; phylum Actinomycetota; class Acidimicrobiia; order Acidimicrobiales; family RAAP-2; genus DATKRB01. Next base: position 536,784 of record CAWCCQ010000004.1, read on the forward strand.
CGGGCCTGCTGGGCTCGGGCCAGGATATGGAGGAGCTTGCCTTGATTGGGCGCAACGTTGATGTCCGGCAAACCAGCGGCCCGGCTGGCTTCGAGTGCCTCGTCGAGGGCGTCGTTGGGCGGCTCGAGCAGGTCGATGAGGTTGCGGTCGACGTTCGTCCAGGTCACCTGGCTCACCTGGCCTCCTTTCCTCGTTGCGCCTTCATCATGCCGGGTGCGCTCGACGCGCGCGCTCAGTACGTTGGGCCCCGGTTCCCGACGTGTGATGTGGGGGCCGGATGTGGGCGCAGGGAGACTGCTGCGTCAGAGGGCTGCGAGGGCAATGAGCAGTTCGCGGGTCCGTCGTCGCGATCCGGCGCGATCCTCTCCCACGGGAAAGACTGAAGCCCACACATCGGTGGCGCCCGCATCGAAGAGCGCCCGCAACTGGTTCTCCACCTGCGCTTCGTTACCGACGATCGCCGCCTCGGCCGGCCCTGTCACGCCACCGATGGCGAGGATGCGCTGGTAGTTGGGGAGCGCACCGTAGAAGCCGAACTGTGCCTCGGCCGCTGCCCGTGCCTCTTCCGCGTCGTCGTGGACGGCGACAGGGAGTCCGGCCACGATGCGCGCTGGTGGTCGCCCGGCGTCGGCAGCCGCCGTAAGGATACGAGGCGCCACATGCTCGCCCACCGCCCTGGCGTTAGCCATCCAGGTGATGGTGCCGCTGGTCAGCTCGCCGGCAACCCGGAGGAGCCGCCTTCCGAGCGCAGCGACCAGAACTGGCACCTCGGCGGCGGTTCCCCGGGCACGGGCAGTGATCTCCTGGCCTACGAGCTCGACTTTTTCACCCCGCAGAAGGGCGGTGATCACCCGCACGTACTCCTCGGTGTGCTGTCCGGGATGCGCGTAGGAAAGCCCGAGCGAGCCTTCCACGACCGGCTCGTGGGAGGGGCCGATCCCAAGCACCAGCCCGTCGCGCTCCATGCCGGCCCATGCGGCAGCGACTCGATTGGCCTGCAAGACCGGATGGCAAGGATAGGTCTGGAGCACCGACGTGCCGAGCTCGATGCTGATCGTCGCTCGTCCGGCCTCGACCATCGCGACGAGCGGATCGCCGGACACCGCGCCCGGGAACCACAGACTGGCGAACCCGTCCTGCTCCGCCTGGCGGGCCTGCTCGATGACTCGGTCGATGCTCGAGGATCCCCCGTTCAGGCCAAGGCGCATGTCGGGCATGCTACCGAGCGCCGCGGCGCGGGTCGGGGCCCCGCCAGATGCTCGAGCCATGGAACATGTCATCATGGCGGCGTGCTGCACGAGGACCGGCTGCGGGCGGGTTCTTTCGGTGACGATGCCGAACGGTATGACCGCTCTCGCCCGACGTATCCCTCTCAGCTAGTCGATGATCTCCTTGGCGACGGCGCCCTGCGGGTGCTCGACGTAGGAGCAGGAACTGGGATCGTCAGCCGACTCTTCTTGGCCAGAGGCTGCACGGTTTTGGGCATCGAACCCGACGACCGTATGGCGACGCTTGCCCGGCGCAACGGGGTAGTCGTCGAGGCCGGGACCTTCGAGGGGTGGACGCAAGGGGGTCGCACGTTCGATCTCGTCGTGTCGGGTCAGGCGTGGCACTGGGTCGACCCGGTCGTCGGAGCCGCCAAGGCGGCCTCGGTGCTCGATCCGGGTGGAAGAATCGGTCTTTTTTGGAACCAAGGGATGCATCGCTCGCCGTTGAAGGAGGCCCTAGAGGGCGCCTATCGGCGTTCGGCGCCAAGCCTAGGCCGCCGATCGATCGCGATGGGCTTCATCCAGGACGGGCGCTTCGAGCGAGCCGGGGATGCTTTGGCGGCGACCGGTGCCTTCGACCGCGTCGAGGTGAGGACCTATCGCTGGAGCGCCCACTACTCGACGGCGCAGTGGCTGGACCTCCTTCCGACCCACAGCGACCACCGCACGCTTCCTGCCGATCGCCTGGCCCTGGTTCTGCGCGCAGTCGGCCAGACCCTCGACGAGGCCGGTGGGTCGTTCGACATGGACTACCGGACCTGGCTCGTGACCGCCTGCCGGAAGCCGTCGTGAGAGGTCAGCGCAGCTCGAGTCGGGCCCGCACGGCTCGGTGGTCCGAACCCCAGTCGGGCATGACCTCGGCGGAGCGCAACGCCAGCGGCCCTTTGACGAAGATGTGATCGACCTGGCTGTGTGGCCGCCACGAGGGCCACGTGCGGCCCCTGACGGTCCGGTGCCAGCCCCAGAGCAACAAGCTGGCCGGTGGGCCCCAGAGGTTCATGTCGCCCGCCAACACCGCGGGCCCGCTGCCGGCCGCCACCTCCAGTGCTCGGCGGAGGCGCAGGAATTGCACCGGCGAGCCGTAGGTCAGGTGCGCCATGTGCGAACCGGCAACGAGCAGTTCGGTGCCACCGGCGTCGAGTTGGGCGACGATGGCCGACCTCGAGACGCGGTCGCGTGGCAACCTGCCCAGTTCGACCACCCGATGCTCGAGGATGGGCAAGCGGCTGAGGACGGCGAGGCCCCAGCTACCGGGCTCGGCGTGGCGGAATCGACTTGTGGTGGCGCTCGCTCTCGAGAGTGGCCGGTAGCTGTCGAGGTAGAGGGCGTGGCCGGCTCCTCGCCAGTCGAGGCGGCGCATCCAGCGCCCGTCTGCCCGCGGGTGCGGCCCGGCGCGGCGCCCTCGGGCCAGAGAGTGCTCGAGCACGTCGTACCCGAGTGCCGAACCGATCGCGTCGGCGGTGCTCGGCCGGCCGTCGGGGCTCCACACCTCTTGGAGGATGACGACGTCCGCTTCGAGCCGACGAACAGCGCTGACGACGTCCCAAGCTCGGCCCCAGCCGTCAATGCCGGCGTGGACGTTGAAGCTGGCGACGACGACGGGGGCGTTGGCAGCAGTCATCGGTGCGCATGGACGCTACCGGTTCGCGCGGGGGAGTTGGGTGAGCTGTGGTAGGGATGCGACATGGGTTCGAACGACGCAGACCCAGACGTCCACCAACGTGATGACAGCCCGCCTGCGTGGTCGCTCGCTGCATTGGTCGCTCGTCACGAGACGATCGATGATCGAGAGGTGCGGTCCAAGCAGCGCTTTCTGGCCGAGCTCGAGCGTCTCGACGCGCCCTGGGACCGTGACGCCGACTTGGTGCACCTGACGTCTTCTGCCCTGATCGCCGGCTGCCGCGGCATCGTGCTCCATCGCCACCGTCTCCTCGGGCGATGGATGCAGCCCGGCGGCCATCTCGAGTCCGGCGAGGCACCCGCGGACGCAGCGTTGCGTGAAGCGGAAGAGGAGACTGGTCTGGTGGTGGCGCACCCACCCGAAGGACCCTGTCTCATCCATGTCGACGTGCATCCAGCGTCAGCTGGTCACACGCATCTCGATCTGCGGTACCTGGTCATCGGCGGGGACGAGGACCCCGACCCGCCGCCCGACGAGAGTCCCGACGTGCGATGGTGCACATGGGACGAAGCGTCGGCAATGGCCGACGAGGCGTTGATCGGTGCCCTCGTCGCGGCGCGGTCGTTGTGGACCAAGCGTGGCGGGCGATGGATGGGTACCGAGGATCGCCGAGGGGAAGGGGGCCTGACGTGAGCGGTGAGGAGGCAGTGGCGGAGTCGCTGAGCTCGGCCGAAGGTCACGACGCGAGGCCAGCGGGCGACGGCGGCGACCGGGTGGTCTCGCCCTTGAGCGCGCTCATTCGAGTGCAGGAGCTCGACACGACCATCTCCCAGCTCGAGCACCGCAAGCTCATCCTTCCCGATCGGCTCGCCCTCGGCGAGGTCGAGGGCGAGCTCGTCGCCTCGGCTGTCCGGGCCTCCGAGGCCCAGGCCCGACGTGATGCGGTGGTTGTCCGGTTGGCCGATCTCCAGCACCAGGTCGAGACGCTCGAAGCGCGACGGGCCGTCGTCGCCGAGCGCCTGTACTCGACTCGGGGTTCGGCCACTCGGGACCTCCAGGCCATGGACGAGGAGGTCCGGCATCTCGCCCTGCGCCAACACGAGCTCGAGGATGACGAGCTCGTGTTGATGGAGGAACAAGAGCCCTTGGACAAGGAGGTGGGCGGGCTCGAGCGCGAGCGGGCGACGCTCGAGGAGACCGCCGCCGGCCTCAGGGTGGGTGTCGCCGAAGGCGAGGCCGACATCGACGCCGAGTTGTCAACGGTGCGCGCCGAACGCCAGCAGATGTTCGACCGCGTGCCTCCGGACCTTGCTCGCCGCTACGAGACGCTTCGGGCCCGGTTAGGTGGCACCGGAGCAGCGCGCCTGGTGGGTCAACGGTGCGAAGGCTGCCACCTGCAGCTACCGGCCGTCGAGCTTGACCGCATCAAACGACTTCCCGATGATGCCGTGGTCACGTGCGAGCAATGCGGCCGGATCCTCGTCCGAGCCAGTGTCGCGGACTGATCGCGACGGCCGACGGCGAGGAACGCTCCTATGCTCGTGCTGGTGCGCCACGGCGAATCCACTGCCAACGCCGACGGCCGCCTGCTCGGCCGGTCGGACGTACCGCTCACCGCTCGAGGTGAGCGACAAGCGGCGGCGGCCGCTCGCGCGCTGGGCGGCATCGACGCGGTGCGGTCCAGCCCGCTCCGCCGGGCGCGGGACACCGCGGCGGAGTTTTGCCAGGTCGAGCAGCTCACCATCGACGATCGCTGGGTCGAGGTGGACTATGGCGAGCTCGAGGGCCGCCTTCTTCAGGACGTGCCAACTGAGGTGTGGCGCGCCTGGCGCTCGGACCCAACGTTCCGCCCGGAGGGAGGTGAGAGCCTTGCCGAGGTCTCCCGGCGGGTGACCGACGCGTGCGAGGAGCTCTTCGCGTCGAACGGGGCAGCGCGCTGCAGACACGCAGGACGTTGTCGTGGTGAGCCATGTCTCGCCCATCAAGGCAGCGGTCGGATGGGCCCTCGGAGCTGACCCGACCGTATCGACGAAACTCCATTTGTCCAATGGATCGCTCACCCGCATCGCCTGGGGATCGGCTGGGCCTGTGCTGCACACCTACAACGAGGTCCCGCTCCTGAGCGCTCCCACCTGAGCACCCATTCTGAGAGAGGCACTCCACGCGGCCTGGGGTTCGGGTCCTCAGGGATCGGTGGCCACGCGTCCAGCGTCGATGGTCACGATGCGGTCACATCCGGTGACCTCGTCTTCGTGGTGGGTGATCAACAGGACGCTGCGCTCCCCACTCGCCGCTAGCAGGTCTTCGAGCAGTGTCCGGGCCGTGGGCGCGTCGAGCCCCGCGGTGGGTTCGTCGAGGATCAGTACTGCCGGATCGGCAAGAAGGGTCCGGGCGAGCGCGACGCGCTGGCGTTGGCCTCCTGACAGCTGACTGCCTTCCTCGCCGACCGGTGTCTCGCCGCCGTCGGGAAGCGCGTCGACCCACGCCGCGAGTTGCGCCAGCTCAAGGACGCGACGGATCTCGTCGTCGTCCGCCTTGGGCCGGCCCAGGGTGACGTTGTAGCGAATGCTCCCAGCAAAGAGGCGTGCGTCCTGCTCGACAACGCCGATGACCCGACGAACGTCGGCTTGCGCCAACCGGTCGAGGTCGACGCCGTCGAGTGTCGCATTCCCCTCGTCGAGCGCCCAGAATCGCAGGAGGACGTTGGCGAGGCTGCTCTTGCCCGACCCACTCGGCCCCCTGAGGGCCACCCGTTCCCCGGGATGGAGCGCGACAGTCAGACCATCGAGTGCCCAGGGGAGGTCACTCGCATAGCGCAGTCGAGCGTTCTGGGCCGCCACCAGGCTTCCGGGTGGCAACGCCTGGGGCTGCGCCGGATCGTCGACCGGGGTCGGGGTCGACGCCAGTGCGAAGAGACGATCTCCCGCGGCCAACAGACCGCTCACCCGATGCGCGGCGGCAATGAACGGCGGGACGGACTCGAAGGCACCGATTGCCGCCAAGGGGAGGGCCGCGACCAGGCTGGCACTCAGGTGATGACCCTCGAACGCGGTCACCGCCGCTCCCAGGATGGCCAGGGCTGCACCGCCGGCGCACAACACGACGATCGCCGACGCCCAACTTCCCACGGCGCCCCGACGGAGGGTGGATCGGGCGATGGCGGCGTCGCTGTCGGCGATACGTTCGAGCGCGGCGGCGTCCTGGCCGAAGACCAGCAATTCAGGGGCGGACTGCAGCAGATCGACCACGTCGGCGCTCAGCTCCCCTCGCAGCGTTGCCTCGCGCGCCTCGGATCTGCCGTTCAGGAGGGTGAGCGCCGACGAGAGCCCCAGGGCCACGACGAGTGCCACGGCAAGAATGAGTCCGCCCAGGGGGAGGAGCGCGCTCACAACCACCACCGCCAGCACCGACACCGTCACGGTGACCACCACAGGGGTGAGCGCGCCGATGTAGAGGTCTTGCAGCGTGTCCACATCACCGATGGCACGGGTGAGCAGATCCCCGCTTCGCCACTGGCGAAGCCCTGCCGGAGCGAGCGGTTCGAGATGGTCGAAGAGCCAGAGGCGCCAATGCACGAGGGCCCGCATCGCGACGTCGTGGGACGACAACCGCTCGCCGTAGCGGAGCGGCGCGGCGGATGAATGCCATCACCTCCACCAGGGCGAGCAGTCCGGCGATGGCGCCCAGGCCGGGTCGGAGTGCCGCTCGAACCACGAGGTAGCCCGATCCCGCCAGGAGGCCGACGGTGGCGGCGGAGGCGGCGACGCCGAGCGCACAGGACAGCACGAGCCGTTTCCACGAGGGCGCGCCGATGCGCACCATCTGGGCCAGCCGTGCCCAGGGCGTCGCGCTCACGATTCGGCCCGGATCGGCCGGGGGGCGACGTCCCGGTCCCCGCTCGCGCCATCTTCGAGTCCAACCGTCCGGTCGACGGGCACCAGAAATGACCGGTGGGCCGCCACGACCACCGTACGCCGCGCCGCCCACCCGGACAGCTGCGCCTCGAGCTCGCGGATGGCCGAGGGGTCCAGATTGGTGGCGGGCTCGTCGAGCAGTACCAACGGCGCGTCGCGCAGCACGGCCCGGGCGATGGCCACCCGTTGGCGCTCACCGGCACTGATGGTGCTCCCGCCCTCACCGATGGGGGATCGCAGCCCGCGGGGAAGCCGCGCCACGAGGGCATCGAGACCAGAGATGTGCAACGCGTTGTCCACCGATGATGCCGGGGCGTCAGGACAGGCGAACCGCACGTTGTCGAGCAGCGAGCCGCGGAGGAGGCGGGGCCGTTGGGGGACCCAGGTGATCAGTTGTCGCCACTCGGCAAGGTCGACCTCGGACAGGTCGACTCCACCGAGGGTGACCGATCCTTCCGATGGGCACACCAGCCCGAGCAGCACCGACAGGAGGGTCGATTTCCCGGAGCCAGAGGGTCCAATGATCGCGAGGTGCTCGCCCGGATCGACTCGGAGCTCGGCCAGCGCCAGCGCGGGTGTCGCTCGGTGCGGGTACGTGACCACGATCTCGTCCAACGCGATGCTGACCGACGAGGGCGCTCGTGAAGGGCGCGGGTCGCCATCGCCGGGTTCCACCGGCAGGTCCAGCACGTCGAGGATTCGTGTCGCTGCGGCCCGGCCTTCGGTGCTGGCGTGAAACTCGGCACCGGCACGCCGAAGGGGAAGGAAGACCTCGGGCGCCACTAGCAAGACGGCCAGTGCCGTGCCCAGATCAATGGTTCCGTCGAGGAGGCGTAGCCCGAGCAGCATCGCCACGAGGCCCACACCGAGGCCCGAGAGGAGCTCCATGGCCAACGCCGAGAGAAACGCGATTCGCAGGGTTCCCATCGTCGTCTGGCGCAGGGCCTCGGTGCTGGCAGCCACCTCTCTTCGACCGTGCTCGCTGCGTCCGAGGGCGCGTAGCGTCGGCAAGCCCTGGACCAGTTCGAGATAGCGGGCCGAGAGCGACGACAGCCGTCGCCACTGCCTGCCCGCCCGTTTGGCGGCTTCGCGCCCGAAGACGACCATGGCGACGGGCACGAGCACGAGAATGCCGACGAGCACGCAGCCAGAGACCCAATCCCGAGCGCCGATCCAAATGACAAGCCCGACAGGTACGAGTCCGGCGAGCGCGAGCTGGGGGAGATAGCGACCGAAGTACACGCCGAGCGCGTCGACGCCACGGGTCGTGCTGAGCGCCAGCTCGCCGGCACGCTCACCGGTCAACCAGGCCGGGCCAAGCGCGAGGGCCTTGTCGAGCACATCGCGACGCAACGAACGTACGAGTGCAACCGCCCCGCGCTCGAGCGGTCCTCTCGCCGCCCCACAGGCAGAACGCCCGGCCGGCGAGCGCACCAGCCAAGCCGACGAACAGGGGTACCAGGGTGGTCGTCGGTGCATGGTCCAGGAGCGCACGGTCGACGATCGACGCCAGCAGCACGGCTTGGACCACGACCAGCGTGGCAGCGCCGGCCCCTGCGATGAGGGCAGCCGCCAAGTGGAGGCGGACTGAAGGCATACGGCGTAGGAGGCGCCGGTCGATCGAGCTGCCGGCGCTGGCCCGGCGATCGCGCAGCAGCGCGCCGCTGTCGGGCGCGGTCCCCGTCAGCCCGCTGGGGCCGGCAACCCGTGACACGGCTCGCCTCCCGTGCCAGGTGCTCGGATGATCGGCATGGGCCCCAACGTTAGCCAGAAACCCGTTCGTCGCTTATCGGGCACGAAGTCCCGCTCGGGGACCCGAGGATCGGAGCGACCTACACTTGGTCATGGCCAAAGAACCTGTCGACGATTTGCTCGGTAAGGCGCTCGCGGGGCGTCACCTCCTGACGCACCCGTTCTACCAACGGTGGGAAGCGGGCGAGCTGGCGTCCAGCGAACTTGCGGACTACGCGGGCCAGTACCGTCACATGGAGGCACTGTTCCCCCGGGTGCTGGGCAGCGTCGTCGCCGGGTTGCGGCCCGGCCCGGCCCGGTCGCTCGTGGCGGCGACGTTGCGAGATGAGTTGGAACCCCTGCCCCACCTGACCCTCTTCGAGGACTTCGCCCAAGCCGTGGGCGCTCCCGCAGCGGCCGATCCGATGCCCGCCACCACCGAGTTGGTGGAGTGTTATCGCTCGGCCGCCTCGGAGAGTCCGCTAGCCGCCTTAGCGGCGATCGGTGCCTATGAGGTCCAGTCGCCGGCGGTGGCGTCGAGCAAGGGAGAAGGTCTGCGACGCCACTACGGGGTCGACAGGGCGGGCACCCGGTTCTGGGACGTCCACGCAGAGGTCGACACGGCCCACGCCGCCTGGACGACCCAGGCGCTCGCCGAGTTTGCCGGCGACCAGCGCGAGGTGATCGTCCACTCGGCGTCAAAGGCGGCCGAAGCGTGGTGGGATTTCCTGTCCGAGCGTGAATTGCTCGCTACGCGGGCCTCGTGACGAGGCCTTTTGCGGGTTGAGCAGCTCGGAGGTCCGAGCCAAGTCCAAGTGGGGACGGGCAACCTTTGCCCGGAAGGGTTCAGCGGGCGGGCGTCAGCGGTTGGTTCCGGCGGCCGGCGCCGCCTGCTCGAAGCTGAATACCACCCCGTTGGTGTGCACGACCGGGGTGGCGTCTTCCGCGATCAGCTCGCGGACGCGGGCCTCGGGCACCGGTGCGATCTGGTAGTCCGCCCCTGGATCAGCCAAGGGGATGGCCCGCTCGACCACCGCCTGTTCGATGTCGGTGGCTACCTCGAGGATGAGCGCGGTCCCGAGCTGGTCGTCGGGCGGGTCTAGCTCAGCGGCCTCAAGGACCTTGTCGTCGACAGGAACGAAGGCAACCTGGAACGGCTGCCCGTCCCGTTCGATGGAGAGCCGGAAGCGCACCAGGCGCTCGTCGGGCTTCCGCGTCCAGCCTTGGTATCTGACCAAAAAACTCGCCACGGCTGGAGCGTAGTCATCGCGGCGGACCCACTCGGACCGCGCGAGCCAACTTCTCTACATACGGGGACGTGCTGGCTTTGGTCCGTTCGTCAGCCCCCAAAGATGACCGACGATGACAGGAGGACCGCAACTGTGCTGCTGCTTGGGGAATTTGTCCTCGGCCGCGCTGCGTTGGGCCCGGACATCGGCTAGACCACAAGGTGTTCCCGGGTGATGCATTCGGGTACGTGTCAATGGAGCGCAATCGGGGCCCTTTTCGGGTCCCGATTGCGCGTTCGCGCTCCAGACGCGAGAAACCCCACCTGGCGAAGAGCCGGTGGGGTTCCCGTGTACCGGAAACGCTCGGACGAGTGGGGGGGGACCCGACCTCCGAACAGTTACTCGGTTACTTCCCACAATGATAGGCGTGGCGGGCCGAGATTGCAACGTTTACGAGAACGTGAAGAACGAAGTGGCCCGACGCGCTCGCTAGAGTCCGGCCCGATCGTCGAGGCCCGATCGTCGAGGCCCGATCGTCGAGGCCCGATCGTCGAGGCCCGATCGTCGAGGCCCGATCGTCGAGGCCCGATCGTCGAGGCCCGATCGTCGAGGCCCGATCGTCGAGGCCCGATCGTCGAGGCCCGATCGTCGAGGCCCGATCGTCGAGGCCCGATCGTCGAGGCCCGATCGTCGAGGCCCGATCGTCGAGGCCCGATCGTCGAGGCCATAGAATGATCCCCATGCAGGGGCTCTCATTGCGGGCCAAGGTGGAGCCGAGTACCACGGCGAGGGTGGCGACGGCGGTCCTGTTCGGCGCCACCGCATTTCTGGTCGTTCGGCGTGTGCCGCGTCCACTGCGTCCGGTCGCCGACCTGGCGTTGGCCGCCGCGTCGCCGTGGGTCGCCAGCTATCTGACCCAGCTGGGCGTGTAGGTCGGGCCGGCACGACACGGGGACCGGCCAGTCCCTCCAGTCCCCGGTCTCGGCCGGAGGTGGTCTCTGACGTTGCGCGGGGCTTGACCGATAGGGACCGGGGCTGTGAGCAGGAGGGATGGTTGATCCGCGGCGCTGTCCCCGAGGGCGGTCAGGCCGGCGCGAGGTACCCGCACCCCGTTCGACGCCGCTCCAAGGGCCCTGGCGGGTAGCGTAGTTACATGGAAACCCTCCAGTGGCTTAGTCGACCCCGGCTCCGCGAACCGGTGATGCTGGCCGCCTTCGAAGGGTGGACCGATGCTGGTTCTGCGGCGTCCGGTGCCGCCTCGTACCTCGCCGCCAAGTGGGGTGCCCGGGCGTTCGCCGAGATCGACGCGGAGGAGTTCTATGACTTCACCGCCGTGCGTCCCCAGGTGCGCCTCCGGCGGGACCGACAGCGCGAGATCGTCTGGCCACAGAACCGGTTCCTCGCGGCGTCCATCCCAGGGTCGCGCGACGTGGTCCTGATGATCGGGGTCGAACCGCATCTCCGGTGGCGAGCCTTCTCGGAGTGTGTCACGACCGTGGCCACCGATCTGGGTGTCCGCTCGGTGTTCACTCTCGGAGCGATGCTTGCCGATGTGCCGCACACTCGAATGGTCCCGGTACGGGGTTCGACGGCCGATCCGGGCATGGCGGACCGCCTCGGATTGCAGCTTCCCCAATACCAGGGACCCACCGGGATCGTCGGGGTGCTGCAAGACTCGTTCGCCAAGGTGGACATCCCCGTGGCCTCGTTGATGGCACAGGTGCCGCATTACATCCCGAGTACGCCGTCACCAAAGGCGACGCTGGCCATCGTCGAGCGGGTGTGCTCCCTCCTCGTGACTCACGTGCCGACCACCGAGCTCGAGATCGCCGCGGCGGCGTACGAGCGTCAGGTCAGTGACGTAGTCGCTGCAGACGAGGACATCGCCGGCTACGTCGTCCAGCTCGAGGGGCGCGCCGACGAGCGCGAGGATCCCGTCGACCTCGATAATCTTCCTTCGGGCGACGCGCTCGCCGCCGAGTTCGAGCAGTTCCTGCGCGAGCAGGGCGGTCAGACCTGACGGTGCGCACGAGTCAGGCCTGACGGAGGGCAACCCTAGGCGCTCGCTCCCCTCGGGTACGGCGGCAACGACCACCTGAGAGTCTGCTGGAAGCGCAGGCGCTACAGTCGGCTGGAGCCCATGGGTCCCGAAGAGTTCGACGCCGTCGAGGGAATGATCCGACGTCTGGAGGAGCTGTGGCTTCCCCCGTCGCCCGATGAAACAGTCCACTACGGGTACGTGCCGCTCGGATTGCCCGAGTACCTGTCCGGGCTCGAGGTCTGCGCTGCCAGCACCGACGGACGGCGCTTCTTGGACCTCGGATGCGGCATCGGTCGGTCTATGCTGCTCGCCCACCTGTCGGGTTGGCAGGTGACGGGCATCGAGCACTACTCGCCCTACGCCGAGGTGGCCCGGCGGTTGGTTCCCGAGGCCACGGTTCTCGAGTGTGAGGCGGAGGCGTTCGACGGTTTCTCGCAGTTCGACGTCGTGTACTCCTTTCGCCTCTGCGTCGACGATGACGACCAGAATGCCCTCGAGCAGTCGCTGGTACGCCGGATGCGACCGGGCGCCGTGCTCTTCCTGGGGCATCGGGTCCTGACCACCCCGATCGCTGGCCAGAGCCTGGGGGAAAACTGCTGGCGCGTATGAGCAGCCATCGCGTTGAGGCGACCGCCTGTGCAGCTACGTCACCACCAGCGCTCAGTCGGCGCCTTCGATCGGCGGTGGCATCGACGACGCGGGAGGAATCCCGCCGTAGGCCAGGTGGCCGCCGTCGATACGCAGCGTCGTAGCGGTGATGTAGTTCGCGGCATCGGAGAGCAAGAAGGCAACCACTCGGGCAACGTCGTCGGGGGAGCCGACGCGACCGGCCGGAATGCGACCGAGCAGCTGCTCGGCGTCAAGCTCTCCGGCCCGGAGGGTCACCTGCATCATGGGCGTGTCGATATAGCCGGGCTCCACCGTGTTGACCCGAACTCCTCGGCCCGCCCATTCAGTGCCTAATACCCGACTGATCCCGATCACCCCGGTCTTGGTGGCAGCGTAGGCTGCTCGGCCCGGCGCTCCGATCTCCGAATAAGCGGAGCCGAGATTGACGATGGCGCCGCGCCGTCGCTCGATCATAAGCCGGCCGAACACCTGCGAGCAGCGCCACGTGCCGTTGAGGTTCACGTCGATCACCGCATCCCACCAGTCGCGCGGCAATTCCTCGGATCGCGCTACCCGAGAGATTCCCGCGTTGTTCACCAGAGCGTCGACGGGGCCCAGCGTCGCCTCGATCCGTTCCGCGGCACTGTCGACCGATGCCCACGAGCGGACGTCGAGGTGGACGGCGAGTGCCGTCGCGCCGATGCTGGTGGCGACGGACTCGGCCGACTGCACCTCGACATCTGCGATGGCCACCCTTGCGCCGTTCGTCGCCAGCCGGCGGGCGATCGCCTCGCCCATCCCGCGACCCGCGCCCGTCACCACGGCGATCCGGCCGGTCAAGTCCATCTCGTGCGTCCTTCATCTCGCTGGATCTGCTCGCTTGCCCTGGAGCGCCTCACTCGTGCCGTGCTCGGGTGCATCAACCGCTGGGCCCGAAACGCTCCACTCGGATGCGGTCGGGTTGCACGCCCAGCTTGGCGAGGCTCGTGGTCGCTGCGTCGGAGAATCCGGACGATCCACAGACGAAGACGGTCGACGCCGTTGTGCTGGATGGTGGCAGGTCGCGCTCGGTGAGCCGACCCGGTGGTCGGGGCGAGCCAGCGGGGGCCCGGCGTGTGTAGAGCACCGTCGTATTGGGACCGTCCAGTTCGGTGGCGTAATAGAGGTCCTCTGGGGCGCGGGTCGACACGATGAGGTCGACGAGGTCTGGCCGACGGTTCCGGCGGGCCAGACGGAGCATGGCCATGAGCGGGACAACGCCGGAACCTCCACCGATCAAGACGGCTGGTGTGTCACCCCGCCACACGAACCAACCGCCGATCGGACCGCGTACCTCGAGGTCGTCGCCGGGCACCACCACATCGTGCAGGAAGGAGGACACCTCGCCGTCCTCGAGTCGCTCCACTGTGAGTTCGATCTCGTCGGACGGGTCCAGGCCTTGGGGCGCGGAGGCGACCGAGTACGAGCGCGATGCCGTGTACCCGTCAGGGGCAGTGAGCCGCACGATGAAGTGCTGGCCCGCCAGGTAGGAGGTGGGCACCGCGAGTGCGAGGCGGAAGGTCTTGGCCGAGGTGGTCTCGCGGCGGACCTCGACGACCGTGGCTCGTTGCCACTTTCCGGGGTGGGGTACGCCAACGGCTCCGGCGGATTGTTCAGTCACCTTGGTAGCGCTGTTCCAACCAGGGGTCGCCCCGGTCGTGGTACCCGTTGCGCTCCCAAAAACCCGGCTCGTCGTGGTCGAGGAGCTCCAGACCTGAGATCCATTTTGCGCTCTTCCAAAAGTAGAGGTGGGGGACGAGCAGCCGGGCCGGACCGCCGTGTTGGGGTGCGAGGGGTTGCCCCTCGAATTCCCAAGCCACCCAGGCCAGACCACCGCTGACGTCGGCCAGCGGGAGATTCGTCGAGTAGCCGGTGTAGGACGTCGCGAGCACATGGCTCGCCGAGGGAAGCGGTCGTGCAGCGGCGAGCAGCGTGTCCACCGACACGCCCTGAAAGTTGACCCCGAGTTTGGACCAGGTAGTGACACAGTGGATGTCGCCGGCGTAGGTCGCGCTGGGCAGCGCCCGGAACTCGTCCCAGGTCCAGGTCATCGGCTGCTCTACCAACCCGCGGATCGAGAACAACCAGGTGGCGGTGTCGAGCGACGGGGTCGCTTCGGCCGTGAGCACCGGCCAGTCCGACCCCACGTCGTATTGGCCCGGCGGCAGACGCGGGTCGCGGCTGGCGCGGCTACGAAAGCCCCTCGTGATGTTCATGGGTGGACCCTCCTTCGCTTCGACATCCCCCAGTTTCCTCGGGCAGATTCCCGGCGCACGCAGTCGTCGGTTCGTCCCGTCCGAGCCACACGTTTCGATCATGCGCCCGACGCGCCCGCTTGGTCGGCCACCACGTCGTCGAAGCTCCCGACGATCACCCGAGGGCCCGACGTCCAGTTCAGGTACCGCCAGGTCCAATTGACGAGCACCGTCACCCTGTTCCGGAATCCCATGAGGTAAATGAGATGGAGGCCGAACCAGGCGATCCATCCGATCGTGCCTCGCAAAACGATGCCGCCCCGAAGCTGGGCGACGGCGGCCTTCCGACCGATGGTGGCCATGATGCCCTTGTCCAGGTAGTGGAATGGCTTCATCGGCTTGCCCGCGACCAGCCTCACGATCTGCGCTGCGGCATGCCGTCCCGACTGGATGGCGACCTGGGCGAGTTGCGGGCAGGTGAGGTTGGATTTGGGCGCCAGCGGGATCGCCGCCGCATCACCCACCGCGAACACTCGCCGATGTGCACCGACCTCGAGGTTGGAGTCGACCACGAGGCGGCCGCCGTGGGCGCTCCGAGCCCCGAGCGCCGACGCCAGAGTCCCGTTGACGGTGACGCCGCCCGCCCAGATCACCGTCCGGGTCGAGATGCGCGAGCCATCGTTGAGCTCCACCTCGGCGGGGGTGATGCGAGCCACCATCTCACCCAGCTTGAGCTCGACGGTTCGGCTCCGCAGCGTCGTGGCTGCGTAGGTCTGTGCCGATCGCTTGAACGTACCGAGCAAGTGGTCGAGCCCGTCCACGACGATGATACGAGCCGAGGATCGATGGAAGCGGAAGCCGTCGCGCGCAACGGACATGTCGAGCAATTCGGCGATCGCGCCACCGACCTCGACCCCGGTGGGCCCGCCGCCGACGATCACGAAGCTCAGCGTGCCGTCGGCGCCGTGCGCGTGCGGCTCGGCGTCCGCCTCTTCGAGACGGTGCAGGATGTGGTTCCTGAGCTTGCGGGCGTCGTCGAGGGTGTAGAGGGGATGCGCGTACTGAGCGGCACCCGGCACGCCGAAGAAGTTGGCCACCGCACCTGTAGCGACGATGAGCGAGTCAAAGGGCAGGTCATCGGCGCATGCGTCGCTTGTCGCGTCGTGCGGCTCGTCTGCACCGGCGAAACAGACCCGCTGTTGGCTCCAGTCGATGGCGGTGACCATCCCGAGACGGAAATGCATGTTGGAGTTGCGGCCGATTACCGCTCGGACCGGGTAGGCCACGTCGCCCGGATCGAGCCCGGCGGTCGCCACCTCGTAGAGAAGGGGTTGGAAGGTGTGGAAGTTCCGTTGGTCGACGAGCGTGACCTCCACTGGTTTCCCGATGAGTGCACGGGCTGCGGTCAGTCCACCGAATCCGGCCCCGATGATCACCGTCTTGTGCACTGCTCCAATGCTGCCATGGGGGAGACCTGCCGTCTCCCTACGACGATCAGGTGTGAGTCGTGCGTGACCTCGGCCCCATGGCGTCGCCTCTCGGGCGGGACCGACGGCCTCAAAAGCCCAAGGGGTGCTCCTCGCGCGGTGCGGCGCTGAGGAAGGCGTGCGCTGCACGCAGAACCTTTGCATCGCTGCCAGGCCAGCCGACCACTTGCATTCCGACCGGCAGCCCGTCAACGAAGCCAACGGGCACGTTCACGGCCGGAAAGCCCAGCCAATTGAACATGTGCGTGTGGCTCGTGTAGTGCGGCGCAAAGGTGCCGTGGGGGAATGGCACGGGTCCGTCGCCGGCCCACCGGGCGGCCCACTGCTCGACGGTCGGGGAGAGCAGCTGGGAGGTCGGGCTGACGATCAGGTCGTGCTCGGAGAACACGGCGCGAAAGCGACGCCAGTTGCGGTCGCGCAGGTCGATGGACGAGATCCACGTCGCTCGGTCGGCTCGGTCGCCTCCGGAGAAGAGGTGCATCGTGCCCATGATGCCGGGGTAGAAGTCCTCCCACGTC
Organism: uncultured Acidimicrobiaceae bacterium; assembly: GCA_963794215.1. GTDB lineage: Bacteria > Actinomycetota > Acidimicrobiia > Acidimicrobiales > RAAP-2 > DATKRB01. The sequence goes on from CAWCCQ010000004.1 coordinate 553,436, forward strand.
TCGCGCAGTGGTTCGACGGTCGCGCCGAGCGCGGCGAATCCTTTGCTGGCGTCGCGGACGTGGCCGATGACTCGGGCGCTCTCCTCGAAGGCGTACATGGCCGCGTAGCCGAAGTCGTCGGTCCAGCCCAGCCGCAACCCTTCAATGCCCTGCGCCAGGTCGGCGCGGTAGTCGGGCGGGGTGCTTTGCAAACAGTCGAAGTCGCGTCCGTCGGGGCCGGCCATGGCGTGGAGGACGATTGCTGCGTCCACGACATTCCGTGCCAAGGGACCGATGGTGCCCGTTCGGTCACCCCTCCGCTGTACCGCGTAATTGAACGTCGGGATCAACCCCGCCGTCGGGTGCACACCGACGAGCCCGGAGTAGGCGGCCGGCAGGCGCGTCGAGCCGCCCCCGTCGGAGCCGATCGTGACCGGCAGCAGTCCCGCAGCCGTCGAGGCGGCGCCCCCTGAGCTCGACCATCCCGGTACACGTGTGGTGTCCCAGGGACTGCGTGCTTCGGCGCTCCAGTTGTACTGGCCCGGCGCCGGCGCCTGGGTTCCCATCATGGTGTTGGTGCCGACGATGACAGCTCCGGCGTCGCGCAGGCGGGCGACCCCGAGGTCGTCGAATCGGGCCGTCTTGTCGCCGACCCCGAGAACGAGGACGGGCATTCCTGCCACGGCGATGTGCTCCTTGACGGCCAGGGGGACGCCGTGGAGGCGGCCGAGCTCCTCCCCTCGTAACACCTGGTCCTGTGCCTGTTTGGCGCGTTCCCGAGCCCCCGATGCATCAACGTGTCGGAACGCGTGCAGCACCGCATCGTGATTCTCGATGCGTCCCAGGAAGTGCTCGGTTACCTCGACTGGCGAGATCTCCTTGCTCGCCATCAGGTCTCGCAGCTGCCATGCCGCCATCCACGTCAGCTCGTCGCTCGCCACGGCTCCCCCTTCTCCTGTGTCGCCCGATCCTTCCAGACGCTCGCCAGAGGAGCAACGGGGAGCGGGGTCACCGGGCTCCGCGACGGCGATCAGCGAAAGAGCCTCAGGGAAGTGGCGCGGTGCTCGCCAACCCCATAGGCGCCTGTCGACGGCCTGTGACAGCCACTGCAGGGCCCGGCCGGCCGGCCGTCGTCGAGGGCAGGTCGGGAACCGACCACGGTGTCCGGGCCCGATTCGGTGGCCGACGCGAACGGTGCTGTTCGGCATCCAGTGTCCCGGCCAGCGCCAGGACGGACCGCACGACCGGCGAATCGTTGTCGGCCCGCCAGATGAGATACCGATGGACCTCTGGGAGCCTGCCGACTAGGGGAATGGCCACCACGTCGTCCCGCGCGTTGCGCCGGAGGAGGTCCACGGTGCAGAAAAAGATGCCATAGCCGGCTGCGACCAAGTCGACGAGAGCGGCCTCGTCGGCGGCGTTCTCGCGGCGGACCCGGAGGTTCGTGCCGATGAAGTCCCCCTCGCTCAGTCCCTGCATGGACGGGAGGACCGAGCTCATCGGGAGCACGATGGTCTCGCCGTCCAGCTCGCGTATCGGCACCTCTGGGCGTTCTGCGAGACGATGGTCGAGGGATACCAGCACGTATTGAAGGTTGGCCGTGCCGATCACGAGTGACGCAACGCCGTAGAGGTCCGGCGATGGCGCCACGTTGCAGATCCCAAAGGACGCGTCCCCGCGGTGGACCGCGTGCGCTACCTCCAAGCTGACGTGAACCTCGACGGAGACCGTGACGTCTGGGTACCGCCGGCGCACGGCGCGGACGAGGGTGGCCATGTCCTCGCCCGTTCCCGGTGCGTAGGCGGCGTACACCCTGCCTGATTGGCCGGCGGCGCTGGCCGACGCCACGGCGCGAAGGGTGGCGGCCTCGTCGACGACCCGCTCGGCATGGGCCACGAGGACCGCTCCCTCGGGGGTCAGGGCTACCCGACGCGTCGTTCGGGAGAACAGCCGCACGCCGAGCTCGGACTCCAGATCACGTAGCCGCTTGCTGAGGGTGGACGTCTCCACTTGCAGCCGCGCGGCGGCCCGACCGAAGTGCAGTTCGTCGGCGATCGTCAGAAAACAGTCGAGTTGCGCGAGATTCACGAGGACCCCCCGTTCCCCTCCATTGTTGCCGATCTGGCAATGGATTGTCGACTCGGTCCCCCTTGAACCGGGTCGTTCAGCCCGGTTGAGTAATGGAGGATGGCCAACGTTGCCTTTTTGGGACCTCCCGCACCGCCGCCAGGGCCGGCAGACGCTGCCGGTACCCTGGTCAAGACGGTCGATCTCCGACTTGGGTTCACCCCGCGCTCGAACCGTGAGAACCCGCTCCACGTCGATGCCCTGGTAGAAGCCGGAGGAGCGTGGCCGCCCATTCTGGTCCATCGCTCCACGATGACGGTCATCGACGGCACACACCGCCTGGCCGCTGCAAAGCGCCTCGGGCTTGCTGCCGTACCGGTCAGGTTCTTCGAGGGCACCGACGAGGACGCCCGGATCGAGGCCATCCGGGCGAATACGAGCCACGGGCTCCCCCTCACCCTTGACGAACGGCGACAGGCTGCCCGGTCCATTCTCGACGACCACCCCGACTGGTCCGACCGCCGCATCGCCGACGTCTGCGGCCTCTCGCCCAAGACCGTCGGCGCGCTCCGCTCCCGTCACGTGTCCTTCCACGCGGCGCCGTCCGGGGGTGCCGAGATGCGCATCGGCAAGGACGGGCGTCATCAGAGTGTTCGCCGCGGACGCACCCGCGAACGGGTTGAGGCGGCTCTGGCGCTCCATCCGGACGCGTCACTGCGGACGATCGCCGCCATGGTGAGCGTCTCACCTGAGACCGTCCGCACCGTTCGACGACGTCCTTCTGGGGTATGCCCGCCTGACGCCGCTCCAGCCCGGTTGGCCGAGATCTCCGAGCCCAAGGGGGTCCCCGCACGACGGTGGTCGGATGAGGCTGCCTACGTCTCAACTCCCGAACGGCAGCGGTTCGCCAGGTGGTTCGAGCAGACGGACGTCGCAGAGGACGTTCTCGGCTATGCCGAGGCGGTGCCGGTCAGTCGCCTGTACGAAGTGCTCGACGAAGCCGTACGGCGGGCGAGTGCCTGGGAGTCGTTCGCTCAACGGCTGCGCGAGCGGGTTCGCTGACGCTGGAGCGCTGCACGGCCAAAATCCTCACTGGACAACGGCGCGAGTTCCCCTTGCCAGCAGAATGTCACGCCGCGAGCATGCAGCCTGGTCCAAAAGAGGATCCGCGGCGCCGTCAGGCTGGAGTCCCAGCTCTCACGAGGATCGGGACCCGCAAAGCGGGCTATTGTGCCGATGCGCACAGCAACTGAGAACCGAGTCGGTACGTACCTGAGGGGGCAATGGCGTCACCTCTGGAGGGAAGGGGGATTGCTCATGAGCGGTGTGCTCGACGGAGTGAAGGTCGTCGAGGTGTCAATGTGGGCCTACGTGCCGTCGGCTGGCGCTGTCCTGGCTGAGTGGGGCGCTGACGTGATCAAGATCGAAGGCCCCGAGGGCGACCCGATCAGGTCCCTCGTCGTGGGCGGTGTGCAGGCCGATGGACCCACTTACACCTGGGAGGTCTGGAACCGCAACAAGCGCGGCATTGCCCTCGACCTCAACAACCCTGAGGCGCAGCAGATCGTCCATGACCTCGTCGCCCAGGCCGACGTGTTCTTGACGAGCATTCTGCCGGGGACCCGCCAGAAGCTCGGCATCGATCTCGAGACGATCCGGGCCAAGAACCCCGGCATCATCTACGCGGCCGGCACTGGCTCGGGTCCCCAAGGACCCGAGGCTGGGAAGGGTGGCTACGACTCCATCTCGTTCTGGTCCAGAGGTGGCGTGTCGGCGGGGGTGACCCGAGAAGGCGACGACCCGGTGGGTATGCCGTCGGGTGCCTTTGGCGACTCCCTCTCGGGCATGGCCCTTGCCGGTGGCATCGCTGCCGCTCTTGTACGCAAGGCGCGCACGGGTGAGGGCTCCGTGGTGGAGGGCGCCTTGCTCGCCACAGCGATGTGGTGCATGCAGATGGCCATCGTCGGCGCCGCGCAGGCGGGCATTGCCGAAATGCCGAAGGCCTCCTCGCGGCGCAACGCCTTCAACCCGCTGGTGAACAATTACCGGACCGCGGACAACCGGTGGATCGCACTCTGCATGCTGCAGCCAGACGCCTACTGGGAAGGGCTTTGCCGGGCCATCGGGCGCGACGATCTGCTCGAGGACCCCCGCTTTGCCGACGCCGCGACGCGGGCGCAGAACGCCGGAGACTGTGTCGACGAGCTCGACAAGACGTTCTTGGCGCAGCCGCTCGACTATTGGAAGCCCCTCCTACTCACCCAGCGCGGGCAGTGGGACGTGATTCAGCGGGCAGGCGATCTCTCCAGTGATCCCCAGGCGGTCGCCAACGGCTTCGTCCAGACCGTCAACTATGAGGGTGGCCACACCCTGCCCCTGGTCTCGACACCGATCCTGTTCGACCGTACAGCGAACACGCTGAATCCCGCGCCTGCGTTCTCGGGGGACGCAGACGAGATCCTTGCCGGGCTCGGGTGGGACGAAGAACGGATTCTGCAGGCCAAAATCAGTGGTGCCGTGGTCTGAGACGTCGTTTGTGCCAAAGCCCATTCCCGTCGGGGACGACGCGACCGCCTTCTACTGGGAGGCGGCAAGGGCTGGACGTCTGACGATGCAACGGTGTGCCAACTGTCGACACTGGCAGTTTCCTCCGAGCATTTCTTGCCCCGCGATGCCAGAGTGAGGATCTGGTTGCCACCGACGTGAGCGGACGGGGCATCGTGTACTCGTTCACGAGCGCCAGGCAGGCCTTCGACCCGGCGTTTGGCGAGGGCATCCCCTACGTGGTTGCGCTCGTCGAACTCGACGAGGACCCCGGACTGCGCGTTTTGTCGAATGTGGTCGGCATAGCTCCAGAAGAAGTCTCGGTGGGCCTGCCGGTCGCCGTCGCCTTCGAGCAACGCGACGATGCAGCGCTCCCGGTGTTCACGCCATGCTGACCCGCGACGTGGCCGTCGTCGGCGTGGGGTACTCGCCCCCGGTTCGCCACGGTGCGCCGAGCATCGATGCTATGACGAGGACGGCATCGCTCGCTGCGCTGTCCGATGCCGGGCTCGTGCCGGCCGATGTCGATGCGGTAGTCGAATACTCGTTTTTGGGACGGATTCCCCGATGGCGACGCGTACGCAACGACTGCTCGGTATCCCAGACCTGGCCATGTTCAACGACATCATGGGATCTGGGCCGTCAGGGCTGGCCAGCGCCATGGACGCCACGATGGCGATCGCCTCGGGCTGTGCCGAGACCCCCCCTCGTGTACAGGACCATTACCCGAGACGCTAGCCACACCGGGGCGTAGCGCGAAGGTCCGCCCGAGGCCCATGGACCGTTGGCGTTCATGTCCCCTTACGGTTATGGCGGCGGGATCATGATGGCCATCGCCATGAAGATGCGTCGACGAATGGCCGAGTTGAACACCACGCAGGACGACTTCGGGCGGATCGCCCTGAACGCTCGCCGCTGGGCCGCCGACAACGACCGGGCCGTCCTGCGCGCCGAGATCACAATGGACGACTACGTCGTCTCGGCCGATCACGGAGCCACTCCTGCTTTTGGATTGCGACTATCCGGTCATCGGAGCGGCGGCTGCGGTGCTGACGACCCGCGAGCGCGCCGCCGATCTGCCCACGCAACCTGTTTTCGTCGACTCGATGGCCTACGGGACCGGGGTGGACCCAGATTGGGTCTTCGCCCAGGGTTTCATGTTCGGCGGTACCTTGCCGGCCGCTCGCCGCATGTGGTCGCGGACGTCCCTGACACCCGACGACGTCGATGTGCTCGAGCTCTACGACGGCTTCACCCACATCACGATGTCGTGGATCGAAGCCCTCGGGTTCTGCGGAATCGGTGAATTCGGAGACTGGGTCGACGGCGGGAAGACGATCGGCCCCGGTGGCCGGTTCCCGCTGAACACCCACGGTGGTCAGCTCACCGAGGGCCGGCTCCACGGTTTGGCCTTCCTCACCGAAGCGGTCCTGCAGCTCCGGGGTGAATGCGGACCCCGCCAGGTGCCCGATGCCCAGGTGGCGGTGGTTGCCAACGCGCACGGGCCGCAGGCCGGGTGCCTGTTGTTACGTACTGAGGGCTGAGCCCCTCGGGCGGGACGGAAACTGACCCACCGAGCGCACGCTCGGCGGGCACTGCGAGTCGATGGCTCCGAGGACCCGGTCCCCGGGCTGCCCCGAGTCCTCGGTCCTAGGCCCTCGGGAAGTTGAAGAGCTTCCGGGCGTTGGTCTCGGCGATCTTGCGGGCCTGGTCGTCGGGCACGTGGGCCAAGGACTCGGCCAGCATTTTGCGGGTGTGGGGCCAGTTGGAGTCCGAGTGGGGGTAGTCGCACTCGAAGGTGATGTTGTCCACCCCGATCAGGTCGATGTTCTTGAGCCCGGCGTCGTCCGCGATGAAGCAGCCGTAGATGTGCTCTTTGAAGATCTCCGAGGGGCGCCGGGCGTCTTCCATCCCGGTGTACCAGCGGTGGCGCTCCCAGGTGTAGTCACAGCGCTCGAGGATGTAGGGGATCCAGCCGATCCCGCCTTCGGAGAGGGCCACCTTGAGCCCCGGGAAGCGCTCGAAGACCCGGGAGTTGACCAGCTCGACGGTGCACTGCTGGGAGTTGAGGCCAAAGAGGGCGATGGCCGCGGTGAACGGGCCGTCGGGGGCGACGTTCGGGGTGCCGCCGCTGCCGAAGTGCATGCACAAGGGCAGCTGTGCGGCCTGGGCGGCGGCGAACACCGGGTCCCAGTGGGTGGTGTGGAACGAGGGCAGCCCGATGTTGTGGGGCGCCTCGGGGAAGGTGATGGCCTTGGCCCCCTTGGCCGCCACCCGCTCGATCTCGACCACCGAGCGCTCGACGTCCCAGAAGGGGACGAGCACCATCGGGATCTGGCGGCCCGGGGCCGCCCCACACCACTCGTCGATCAGCCAGTCGTTGTAGGCCGAGACACAGGCTGCGGCGAGGTCCTTGTCGGCTGCCGCGTAGAAGGTGTTGCCGGCGAAGCCCGGAAAGGTCGGGAAGCACAGCTCGGCGTGGATGCCGTCGGTGTCCATGTCGGCCAGCCGGGCCGTGATGTCAAAGCAGCCCGGCAGCATGTCGCTGTAGCTCACTGGGTCCAGGCCGTAGTCCTTGCGGTCCTTGCCGGCGACCGCCCCGAGCCCGCCGTTATAGCGGGGGGTGCCTTCGAACATCCACAGGTCGCGACCCTGATCGTCGCGCTCGTTGCGCGGGCCCAGCTCTTTGAACTTGGCCGGGAGCCGGTCCTGCCACACGTTGGGCGGCTCGACTACGTGATCGTCGACCGAGATGATCTGTACGTCGTCAGGAAGCATGGAGGAACTGTACCGCTCCGCGGTGCAGTCGACGCCTCAGTGCGGCACTGGACACCCTGAGTGTGGGTGTCCAGTGCCGACCGGGACCAACCCTCGCCGTCGTGCGGGGCGGCTAGAGCTTGTAGATGCGGCTGACGTTCCCCGAGGCGATGAGCTCGACGTCGTCGGTTGACATGCCCCCGAAGTGGTCTTCAAGGACCTTGCGGCTCCGGGGCCAGGTGCTGTCGGGGTGCGGGTAGTCAGTCGCCCACATCAGGTTCTCGATACCGATCAGATCGAGGAGTCGCATGCCCGTCGTGTCCTGCTCGAACGTGGCGGCCATGTTGCGGCGCCAGTAGAAGCTGGGCTTCTCGGTGATGGCGTGCTCGGCGAACGTCTGCCAGCCGTGGTTCCCCACCATGGTGTCGAGCCGCTCGAGGAAGTAGGGGATCCAGCCGATCCCGGCTTCGACCAGCACGACGCGCAGGTCGGGCCAACGCTCGAGGACCCCGCTTACGGTCCAGTCGGCCACGCATTCTGCCATGAAGATCGGCGGCAGGGACTGGAAGATCCCCTTGTAGGGGGTCGGGTCCTCGGGCATCACGTCTCCCATGAGGTAGCGCGTCCCACCGACGTGCTGGCTGATGGGCATGCCGGTCTCGGTCAGCACCTCCCACAAGGGGTCGTAGGCCTTGTCCCAGTACGGAGGGGCGCCCGACTCGCGGGGTACCAGGGGGAGCTGGACGGCCTTGCCGTGCTCGGCGACGACCCGCTCCACCTCCTTGACGCAGACGGCAATGTCCTCCACCGGCAGGATGTACACCGGCATGAGGCGCTTGGGGTCGACCGACGCCCATTCGATGGCCGCCGAGTTGAGCGCCCGGATCGCTTGGACCCGCTCTTTGGGGCTCAAGCTGCCGAAGGACGCGCCGCCCGAGCCCACGTAGAGGATCTCGGCCTCGACCCCGTCGATATCCATGTCCTTGAGTCGCTCAGCGGCGTCGTACTCGCCCGCCCTTCCTGCTGCAGGCCACGGGGCCCCTTCTCGCATGTTGGGCATACCGGTCGGGGTGTTCTGCTCTTTGAGCTCGGCCTGCTTGGCCTTCTGGGGCTTGGCCTGGAGGTTCTGTGCCGCGTAGGCCGCTTCGGCTGCTTCTACCTTCTCGCGCAGCTTGGCCGGGAGCTCGGCGTACACCCGCTCCTTGGGAACCGTGACGTGTGAGTCGGCAGAAATGATTCGAACGGGATCGCTCATGTGTGCCCCCCTTTGGGCCATCTTCGGCGCCACCGCGCCGGTGGGCCATCTGCACCTAGATAAGGACCTTAACGGCCAGAGCGGCCTCGCACAACGGATGCGTGTCCACTGAGGGGGCACCATACGGACGTCACGGATCGACGAGTGCCGCCCGGCGCTGCACGACCCTTGACGGGGTGTGTCCGATCAAAGTGGGCCACCGCGCGGACTCTCGGACCTGAGCGGCGTCTGTTGATCGTCGCGCGAACTTGCCAAAGTGATGGACAACCGGTTACGAAAAGTTTAGTGTGGTGACGTTCCGCGTCCCGAATGGGAGCGGATATCGGGGGACCGATACAGGGGGGGGAAGCGTGCGCCATCAGTTCGTACGGTCATGGGCTCGTATCGGAGCCTGCTCATTCATCGCGTCGGCGCTGCTCGCATTCGCGCTTTTGAGTGCCAGTGCCACAGGTGCTGGCGCGCAGAGCGCGAGCGCCCCAGGGGTGACGTCGTCGGCAATCAAGATCGGGATCATCAGCGACCTCACGGGTCCGGCAGCGTCGACCTTCCAGGACTCTCCGGCGGCCATGGAGGCCCGCTTCAAGGAGCAGAACGCCGCTGGCGGAGTCGATGGTCGCAAGATCACCTGGGCGGTCGGGGACACGACGTCCTCGCCCTCGGGCGCCGAGACGGCTGCCAAAGAGCTGGTGCAGAGCCAGGGTGTCTTCGAGATTTCCGAGGTGAGCGCCCTGCTGTTCGGGGCCGCGCCCTACCTGAACTCCGCGGGCATCCCGGTCATGGGATCCTCCCTCGACGGGCCCGAATGGTATGAACAGCCCAATACCAACATGTTCAACATCTCGGGGAACGACGACCCGACGGAGCCGGGCTACACCGACGGTGGTTTCTGGAAAGCCGTCGGCGCGAAGAAGATCAGCTTCATCGCCTCGAACACTCCGTCGTCGACCCGGGGGATCAACCCATTCATCGACGTCATGAAGGCCGACGGACTTTCGGTGTGCGATGACTATGTGACGCCCCTGGGCGGTGTGAGCTTCACGACCTACGCGCTGAGCTTCAAGAGCGCGGGCTGCGACGCCTCCGAATGCTCGTGCGTGCTCTCCTCGAGCCTGGCCGTGTCCACAGCACTCCAGCAAGAAGGTCTGAGTGACGTGAAGGTGGTCTACGCCGCTGGGCCGTCCCAACAGGTCTTCGCCAGCGCCGCCGACGAGAAGGCGGCCAACGGGGCGTACTTCCCCGGGACCACCTACTCCAACGCGGCAGGAAAGTCCTTCTTGACCGAGCTCAAGAAGTACGACCCCTCGTACACGGGTGGAATCCCCGACCTGGGGGCCGAGCTGGGATGGGAAATCGGAAACCTGACCATCGAAGGGCTCCAGGTGGCCGGCAAGAACCCAACTCGAGCGTCCGTCATCGCCGACTTGCGCAAGGTGACCAGCTGGACCGACGAGGGCCTGTCTCCGGCCCCGATCGACTTCAAGAACTTCGGGAAGGCCCCGGCGACCGAGTGCGGCACCTACGTACAGTTCGTGAACAAGAAGTTCGTTCCGTTCCCCAAGGATGGCAAGCCCTTCTGCGGAAAGCTCATCCCGGGCAGCGGCACGCCGGTGTCGTGATGGCTCTCGCTGAGTAGCCATATTTCAAACGTCATCGTGAAAGCCCCGAGGGGATGCGGCAGTAGCCCTTTCCCTCGGGGCTTTCGACGCAAGGCGAGCCGACGGTCGACAGTGCCCGAACGAGGACGACCCAACGGACACCGAGCCGCGACCGCGGCGAAGCTGGACGACGGCCATCGGGTGTAAATTTCGCCAAGGAGCCATGCACGAGTCCAGGCGATCGAAGGGAAGACCACCATGCAGATGAACGACATGATCCTCATCAGCATCGACGACCACATCATCGAGCCCGCCGACATGTTCGACCGCCACATGCCCGCGAAGTATCGCGATCAGGCACCGCGTTATCTTCACGATCAGACGACCGGCAAGGGATACTGGGAGTTCCAGGGCCAGCAGACGGGGATGTCAGGTCTCGGCGCGGTGGCCTCGTGGCCGCACGAGGAATGGGGGATGGACCCCATCGGCTTCCCCGAGATGCGGCCCGCCACTTACGACATCGACCTACGAGTCCGGGACATGGACGCGAACGGACAGCTGGCTGGGATGTGCTTCCCCACCTTCGCCGGGTTCAACGGGATGTCGTTGGCACGTTCCACCGTGGATCGTGATCTGACCAATGTGGTCGTCGCCGCCTACAACGACTGGCACATCGACGAGCTCGCCGGTGAGCACCCGGGCCGTTTCATCCCGCTTGGCATCGTGCCCACCTATGACCCGCAAGCCATGGCGACGGAGATCGCGCGCATCGCTGCCAAGGGCTGTACTGCAGTGTCGCTACCCGAAACACCCTACGGTGTGGGCCTGCCCGCCTTCGACGAGGACGGCTACTGGGATCCGGTCTTCACGGCCCTCTGCGACAACGACGTCGCGATGTGCCTCCACATCGGCGGTGCGTTCGGGCTCCTCAACCGGCCCAAGACGGCCAATGCCGACCATCTGATCGTGCTTGCTCCACAACTCTCGGCGGTCACCGCTGCCGACCTCATGGTGGGTGGGGTGTTCACCCGGTTCCCGACCCTCAAGGTGGCGCTCTCGGAGGGTGGCATCGGGTGGATCTCGTTCTTCTTGGACCGGATGGACCGTCACATGTGGAACCACCGGTGGACGGGCTTGAAAGTCGCCGACGGCAAGACACCCACCGAACTCTTTAGAAGCAACTTTCTCGGTTGTTTCATCACCGACCCTTCCGCCCTCAAGGTGCGGGACCGTATTGGGGTGGAAGCGATCGCGTGGGAATGCGACTACCCCCACTCGGACTCGACGTGGCCGCGTTCACCTGAGCTTCTCTGGGGCGAGCTCGAGGGTGCCAACTGCAGTGCCGAAGAGATCGAAGCCATGACGTGGCAGAACGCCTGCAGATTCTTCCGCTATGACCCGTTCGCGGCGATCCCTCGGGAACAGGCCAACGTCGGTGCCCTTCGCTCTCGAGCAACTGATGTGGACGTCAGCGAGACCTCCAAGGTCGAGTACCGGCGGCGCTGGGATGCGGCGCATCAGGCGGCGTGATCGCGCAGCAGGCGCTCAGCGGCGAGCCAGGCGTCGCCCGCTCTCGGTGTTGATCGGCGTGTAGTTCAGCTCGAAGTGGTGGTAGAGGGTCGACTCATCTGCCTGAGACAGTTCTTCACCATGCAGTTGGATCTCCGGCGCAGATCGGACCGCCTCTTTGGTCACGGCGACCTGTAGGTCATCGGGGCCAATGCGAATCCCGCCGACCGGCACGAAGGTCAAGTGCCTCCCGATAAGGCCTTCCTTGACGGTGGCGAACTGCGGCTGATCAGTCTCCACGTCGACGTAGATATCCTGGAGTTTGCCGATCTTCTCGCCGTTGCGATCGATGATCATCTTGCCGTGCCATTCCGCCACGTTCCATTCGGCCTTTGCGTTGGCCTGGTCCTCGGTCATTTCGATCTCCCTGTCTCTGATAGCCCCCACTGCTGGGCTCATTCACTTGTGCCGCTAACCGTCGCATCCTGCGACGTTCGTTCTCGGTTGTGCCCCCCCAGTAGCCCAAGGGCTCAGGGTGGCTCAACGCGTACTCAAGGCATGCCTGGCACACCGGGCAGGCCGCACAGAGAGCAGCGGCTTGGAGGTAGCTGCCATGGGTTGGCGGGAAGAACACCTCCGGAGGCTGACCGCGACATGCCGCCCGAGCCTGCCAAGGGGGGCGTTCGAACCCCTCGACCTCAGGCGGCGCTGGGTTCCATCAACCATTCGACGAGGGCAGTCACGTCACATCTGCTCCGGTCAGTGGCGAGCAGCGACGCACACGCGAAGGACCGCTGGCGTGATCATCCGCGGTCTCGGTGCGACCACCGCCGGCAATCGTGGTGATCAAGAGCGAATTGTTTTCTAGCCCCATGGCGGGGCTCCCTTCCTTGGGAGCAGAAGTCGCCAGGGTCCAGGACAGCTCGTGCGCTGCGCAAAGCGTACCAGCTGGGCTGCGATTTCGGAGCGTGGCGCACGAGCGGGCCGGCAGCCTGCACCTGCTGGCGACCGAGGGGCGCAGGCTGCCTGTACCCCTCACCTTGAGCGCCAGGTCCTCCGCACTCGGAGGGAGATTGGCCGTCCCGATGGGACCCCTCGCAAGGCGAGAGCGTCCCGGGCGTCGCCGTGCCCCTCGACCCCGGGTGGCCCGAAACGGGCAGCAGGTCTCTGGTCATCGGCGCGGCGCCGACTGGACGTGGTGGCCGTGGTGGGTCAGAGCCGACTCCTCGACGATGAGGACGCTTGTCGTCTCGGTGACGCGCCGCCCGAGCCGGGCCATCCCCCAGCCATGTTCAAGCACACGGCATCTCCGTCGCACAGACGGGCTCGACCGTCTCGTTGGTCTCGGCCCTGGTCGTGATCGTGCTCACGACCAGGCTTCGGGTCTCCGCCACCGTCGCATCGGCCTACCCGTTCGCCATTCACGATGCGATGGCGGCATGACTCGCCACGGCCCGGACGGCTCCGCATCTCGGGCGTGACGTCAGCCGATCACCCCGCTGGTGCGAAGCTCGGCGATCTGGTCAGGTCCGAGGCCCAGCTCTTGGAGGACGGCCACGGTGTGCTGGCCGATCGCCGGTGCCCCCTCGGCCCGAGTCGTCGAGCGCGAGAGCTGAAGGACCGGGGAGAGCCGCGTATGGCCCTCGAGGATGGGGTGGACTACGTCGGTGACCATCCCGAGCGCCCTACCGAGACCGTTCTCATCCATCAGGACAGCGTGGGACGGGCCGGCAACCACCGCAGCGCACGCTACGTCGACCTCTCCCAGAGCGGCCTCCCACCCGGCGGCAGCCGCGAGCGGAAGGCTTCTGCGAGCACGGTCGCCAGGGCGTCGTCGTGCTCCTGTCGTCCCGCGGGGACTCGAAACGGGCGTCGTGCGTGATGGTCGATTTCCCCATCACACGTGTCAACGCGAGCCACTCGACTTGCGTGGTGACCGCCAGAAAGACCCAGCCGTCCGCGGTCTCATACAGGCGGTACAAGGCGCCAAAGCCGTGGAGCCCAGTGTCGGCCACGGGAAGGTGGGGACGGCCCTCGTACTCGATCATGTCCTCGGAGAGCACGTGGCTCATCGTCGAGAGCATCGTCGTCGCCACCGATTGACCGCCGTAGCCCCGAGCGCGAGCCAGGAGCCCGAGCAGGAGTCCGGTCGCCACGCCGATCCCTGAGAACCCATCCGCGTGGCCCATGGTGAGGTTGGCGCCACCGAGACGGTTGCCTCCCGCGTTGACCTCGTCGAGTGTGAGATCGGCACGTTCAGGTACCGACGAGCCGACGTTGCGACGGGCCATGCCCGAGCCGGCTCCGATCGTCGGTGCATATGCGGGCCGGTGTGCGTAGGGTCCGGTCGTGCCGAAGCCCGACGCGGTGTGATAGATGATGTCGGGGCGCGATGCTCGTAGCGTCGCCTCGTCGAGACCGATCCGCGCGGCGACGCCCGCGCGAAACGTGACCAGCGCGACGTCGCAACCCGTCGCGATCTCGCGGACCAGCTCCTGGCCTTCTGGTCGATTGATGTCGATGGGTGACGCTCTGTTTGCCCAGGAGAACCTTGACCGCTCCGACCTCGGGCATCGGCAGTTGCCAGCGGATGGGATCGCCGTCCAGTTGCTCGATCTTGATGACGCGGGCACCGAGGTCGGTGAGAAGGGTGGCACCGAAGGGTCCGGCGAAGAACGTGCCGAGCTCGAGAATTGTGACCCCGTGGAGCGGCAGACCAGTCCCCGATTGGCCCGCGGCGGCGCCGCGTCCGAGAGCGTCGGCGGGTGTCGTGGCATCGCTGAGGGCTTGCGTCCAGGTTGGCGCCCGCCGGTCGTCACCGTCGAGTTCGGGCACCGGGCGGTCGGCTCGGCCGGGCGTGTCCGACAGGGTGACGAGCGGCGCCACCTGGCGCACCACACCCCGCACGGCGTCGGTGACCTCCACGATGCGCCGGTCGTGGAGGAGTTGAGGATGCGAGAAGACCTCGCGGCCGTCGCGGAAGATCTCGGCGAAGACATCCGGATCATCGTCGAACACCTCTTGCCATTCGGCGACGGTTCGTGCCCGAATCGCCGCAGTGCCTTGTCGCGAAATGCCGCACGGCGCGTCAGGTCTTCGTCCTCCCACGCGCCTTGCCACTCGGGTCCGGCGAGATCGACAGACCGCAAGAACGCCTGAAACAGCTTGGGAGTCGCCTGGGAGAACTGCAACCAACGGCCGTCCGCCGACAACCGGATCATGAGGGCATAGGACATCCAGCTGTTCGGCACCTGGGTGCGGGGGTCGACAGGCGGCACTTCGGTGAAGGCGCCGGCGTAGCGTTTGGCGATCAGGCGGACCATCCAGTTGAACACGTCGTGTGCAGCGATCGCCGGCACGAGCGTGGTATCGACCCGCTGACCGGTGCCACTGCGCGTCCGTTCGAAAAGGCCAGCGAGAATTCCCTGGATCGCGAGCTGCGCGGCGCTCCACGAACAATAGGGGACAGAGGGGAAGGCGGGTCCGGGCCGGTCGACCAGCACCGTGAACTGGTCGAACCCTCCGATCTTCGCCAGCACGGTTCCCTCGTAGCCCTTCAGATCGGCGAGGGGCCCATCCCGTCCGAAGGCGGTGACCGAGGCGTAGACGAGTCGAGGGTTACTGGTCGCCAGCGTGTCATAGTCCAGGCCTAGACGTTCGACGACTCCGGGACGAAAGGCCTCGAAGACCACGTCCGCGTCCGCGGCGAGCGTGGCGGCGCATGCCGCTCCGGTCTCCTCGCGCAGATCGAGGGAAAGGCTCCTCGATCCCCTCGCCCACGCCGGCCATGCGGCAGCCGAGCGTAGGGAACATCCGCCCGGTGGCTCCACGATGATCACCTCGACGCCGTAGTCGGCGAGGAACTGCGCCACGACCATACCCACGAGGTTGGGGGACAAGACCATCGCTCGGATCCCCACAAGCGGGCCGTCGTTCAGGGCGTCACCGGTGGCCATCGACTCATCATGGCGTGCTGGCCGACAACCAGCTACTCGGGACGTGGGTGGACAGCGCGCGACCACCGTGGCGTGGACAGACTACGGCGTCGCGCCTTCTGTCAGTATCCCGCCGATCAGTGCGAGAGACGCGGAGCGCTGGTTGACGGCGCTGGCAGTTGAGGGCCCGCCGAGCCGGTCTGGGCCGGGGTTCGGATGTCACTCGGCCCGCAGTATCGACGCGGTTGGCGTTCGCGCGGCCATGCGCCCCGGGATAGCCGCCACGATGTTTGTCAGCGCCAGGGTGCCGACGACGACGATCACGAGCTGCAAGGCGGGAACGGTCGGCTGGGGGACGGCGTAGATCTCGCGAGCGAAGAGCACCCAAAGCCACCGACCGAGCGTGATGCCGACTGGTAGTCCCACGATCAGCCCAGCGATGCCGATCACGGTCGCCTGCACAGCCACCGACGCCGAGACCTGGCCGCCGGTGAACCCGAGCGATTTCAAGAGCGCCAGGTCCCGACGGCGTCGTCGCACCGACGCGACCAGGGTGAGACCGAGAGCGACCACCGCCGCAGCGGCGAGGCTTCCGGCGAGCAGGGCGGGCGTGGCCCCCATCGAGCGGTAGTTCACGATCTCTGCTGGCAAGAGGTCAGAGGCGACCAGGACCGTGTCGCCCGCACCGTCGCCGTTGGGCGCCCGGGTGAAGGCTCGGTTGCCGGCTACGGCGACCCGTCGTATATCTGACTGGGCGGCAGCTCGATTCAGCCCTCCGCGCATCTGGACGAAAACGAATTCTGGACCGTCGAGGGTGGGGTCGGGACTTGCCTTCAGGGCCTGGAGGAACGAGGCGGGAATGATCCCGACGGGCACGAGCGCGCCGGCGCCCATGGAGGTGTGGTCACCCTCGGAGCTGGGGAAGCCGATAGCAGGCATTGTGGCGGTGCCAACCACCTCGAGCACCGTCGGCGGAACGTAATAGGGGGCGTTGGCTTTGCTTCCGTAGGTGACGGTGACGGTTCCACCCACATGGGTGTGAAGGTCCTTCATGGTGGCCGCGCCAAGGACGATCTGGTGGTCGCCTTGCAGGCCGTGGCCCGACAAGATGACGGGCTGCACTGTGGCATCGGCCCGTTCGAAGAGGGACGGGACGATCTCCCCGTTGATCTCCGGGTCGGCGATCGTCACATCGGAGTGGGCGGCCACCTTGGCGTCGTGGTCCAAGAGCGTGACCGCCTGGGGTGGGACATCGGGGCCGCTCTCCGAGAACAACGCGTAAGTCCAGTTCCAGCCGTAGAGGGCAGGGCGCGAGACGAGGGTGTGCAACCCGCTGCCGAACGTGAGGGTGGCGACCACCACAACGACGGCCAGGGCCGTGCCGAACAGCACCGAACGCACCGGCACGGCCCGTCGTCCGGTTCCGGGTTCGAGGGCGAATCGCAACCCGGCGACCGCGGGCGCCGGCAGACCGGCTTCCGCGGCAGAGTGGGCCAGGATCCCACGGCGCCCTACCGGCGGCGCTCGCAGGCCAGTGCGACCGTGGGGCACGACACGCCGACCTACCGCGACCGACAAAGCGCCGAGCGTCACGAGGATGACCACCGCTCCCCATCCGAGGACGGTCCAGTCGGCGGCAACCCCTCCGTCGGGGTAGACGGAGCGTACGGGGCCAATCGGGCCGAACGGTGACAGCGCCGTGGCCACGCCTAGGGCGAGCAGCGCGCCGAGGATCATCGACCCAAGGGTGCCGACGAGACCGTCGTTTAGGACCACGGCGGGCCCGGCACCGATGGCCCGGAGCACGTCGAGGTCAGCGACGCCGGTCCTGAGGGTGCGGGCGATGGCCTGCCCGCCCACCGCCAAAGTGGCTAGCAAGGCGATGATCCCAAACACCCCGAGCGCGATCGATTCGGGGCGGATGGCCCGGTCCGCCTTCGCCGCCACCAGTGAGGTGACGTGGTCTTGGACGGTTGCGCCCGGAGGGATCAGGTGTTCGAACCCCCGTTCCACGGCGGCGACGTCTTGCCCGCCGTGCGCCGTCTGGATTGCGTAGTAGGTGGCGAAGGTCATTCCCCGCGCCACGAGGGTGTCAGTGAGCGCGGGCGTGAACAGGGCGAACGTTGGGTACTGGTCGACCTGGTCCTGAATGACGCTGTCGCTGAACTGCACCACTCCTACCAATGTGGCGTCCACCCGGATCGTTGGTATCTCCTTTCCGGTGGCGAAGCCGGGCGACCCGATCTGGCGAGCGGTGTAGAAGCCGAAGGGGACGACCTCGCCGACGTGCCAACCGGCGAAGTGGGCACCCGCTGGCGTGGTGACGAACTGATCAGGCCGGGTCCGATCGGCCATCGTGCCCTCGATCACGCCCGGACGGTCGACGTTGAACGACAGCCCGTCGACGCTTCCCACCACGGTCACGTTCGACAGCGTCGACACGTCGGGAGCGCCTCGTGGTCCCAATGGCAGGCCGAAAGGCTGGACCCAGCTCTCCACCCGCGTTACGTCGGGCAGGTGCCTGATCGCCGTGGTGAGACTGGCCGAGTAACCGCCCGTCGAGCTGGCCCCGTTTCCCGGAGGAAACACCGCGATGGTCAGGTCCGAGGGGTTGGTGCTGGCCAGGAACGTGGTGAATGACGACTGGGTGCGGCGGGCAGCAGCGATCGACGCCATCGACAGTCCGCCCATCACGCCCACCGTCAGGACCACGGCGAGGTAGGTGGGCCACCGCCGGCCAAAGGTCGCCCCGAACCGGTAGGAGACGACGCGTGCGACCTCTCTCACTTGACCAGGGACCTCCGGAGACTGCAAGTGTCCAAAGTCTGGCCGGTCAGTCGAAGGCCGTCGAGAGAGGTGGCCCGCCCACGTCGCCCTGGTACTAGTACCCCATCGGCGCCCGCGGAGCCACGACCCGGTCTCGCCAGATCGACGTGCACCGCGTGCGGAGGCAAGCCGTGGCAAGGCCGGAAAGCTCGTCTGAGAAGTGACTCGGGTCCGCGGTACGTCTGGGGTGCTCATTGTCGAGGCCCGCAGACCCCCCGACGGGCGGACCGACGAAGCATCAATCCGGTGTTCTCGTGCGAATGAGCTGCTCTTGGCGGCGGTCGAGAAGGCAGAGTCACCCCGATTGGGTGAGGAAATGAACTCACGTCCGCGATAGCTTCACGCGCTCATTCGTCACGTGGGGCGGACACACATGACGCTCATGTCCTAACGTCGGGGAACTGATACTTCGTGCTCCGATTGTCCCCATTGGGCTAGGACGGCAGATGTGATTTGGAAGAGCACTCACCATGCTTGAGGGATCCGCACAGGGGCGCGCCGAGCACCGAGCTGGGCTGGACGCCACGCGGGGAAGCGATGACGGTCGGCTGTGAGTCGGAATCCTGTAACCGAGCATGTCGATCACTTGGCACAGTCGATCGCTGCGCGGGTAGTCAACTCAATCCTCGAAGCAGTTGACATCGGCGGGCTCCTTGAGCGTATCGACATCAATGCACTCGTCGAACGCATCGATGTTGACGCGGTCGTCGGGCGGATCGACATTGACGCGGTCGTCGGGCGGATCGACATTGACGCGGTGGTCGAACGGATCGACCTAGACGCGGTCGTCGGGCGGATCGACATTGACGCCGTAATCGAACGTATCGATGTTGACGCGGTCGTCGGACACAGCGATGTTGGTTCGTTGATCGCCCGGTCGACCACCAGTGTGATGGTCGACGTGCTCGAAGTCGTGCGCGCTCAGGGAGTGGGCCTGGACGATTTCTTCAATCGTTGGGTGAACCGAATTCTCCGACGAAATCCCGAAGACGGCTCGCCTGGCCCCGCGCTGCTCCTGGTCGCCGGGGCACCGAGTCGCATAGACGAGCGCCAGCCCTAATGGGACAGGCACCGATTGCAACCCTGAGCGAAGGTCGTCAAGGCAACTATGCCGGTGTGGTCACTCGGGGCGCTGCACTCGCCGTCGACCTTGCCGCGATTTGGGGCATCTATGCGCTCGGGGTCTACGCGGCGTCGTTAGCTTGGCAATTGATCACCGGAAAGGGCTTTTCGATCAACCACGACCAGGTGGCAGCGACGCTCGTTCTCGTCGCGTGGTCGTTGGTGTACTTCTCTTACCAGTGGACGGTCGGAGGCCGGACCCTCGGTATGGCTTTGTTCGGCTTGCGACTGGTGAAGAAGGACGGTCAGGCGGTGACTGGGCGTTGGGCGGTGCTCCGGGCTGTCGCCCTGCATGTGAGCCTCTCCTTCTTGCTCATTGGAGCACTGTGGATCCTGGTCCAGCGCCAGCGTCGGGCGTTGCACGACCTGATCGCCGGGACGGCTGTCGTCTATTCCTGGGACGCGCGTGCTGCCCGATTGCGCTGGCTCGCTGATCGACGGGCGGTGCCCTCGCTGGTGCCCCGCGTTCCGGGGCGTTCCGGGCTGCCACCGCCAGCATTAGGCATTGTCGAGAGCACCGACGGGGCAGTTACCACTACCCAATGATCGCGGTGGGCAGGCCCCGATTTCACCCAGACCGGGTGACATTTCTACGCTCGATCGGCCCTAACGTCGAGGCCACACGGGGATGGCATTAGATCGATGAGGAGACACCCATGGCGACACGGTACGAGGATCGCGGAATAGGTTGGCGCATTTTCGCCGGCATCATGCTCATGCTTGTGGGATTTTTCAATTTCATCGACGGGATCGTAGCTATCGTCAATCCCAAATACCTATACTTTTACTCCACTCCAAATGGTGATGGCACCGCAACGGTGCATCATCTGGTTTTCGGAAGCGTGAACGCTTGGGGTTGGGCTATTTTGATCCTCGGGATCATCCAGGTTCTCGCGGCGTTCGCTATCTTCGGTGGCTTCGGCTGGGCCGCGATCGTCGGTATTACGGTGGCCGTGTGTAACTCGATCGCTCAGATATTGTGGATCGGCGTCTACCCCTGGTGGTCGATCCTCGCAATCCTTATCGATATACTCGTCATTTATGGGCTGGCAGTATACGGATTTAGCCCCGCTTCCGAATGACCATGGTCCCCCCGTACGCCGGTACGGGGGGACGTCCCGTGATCAAGCGGAAAGACCACCCACCATACGGACGATTCAAGCGGACTGAGGTCTAGCGACGAGGTGGGGCGGGCCCGAGGCTGGCCAGTGCCCGCCTCAGTGATTGACATCAGGGTCGCCCTCAGCAGTACCTTGGCGGGCTGGAGGGGCGGTCGCCCTTCGAGCTCGTGCTAGCCGGTTGTCACCCCGAACGCGTGGCTCCCTGGTGAGAAGCTTTGGGAGCTCGTCCATCGCCTTTCCGGCTGAAATTGTTCACCCCACTGGGGTGACGCCAGTTCCTGATGAACCTTCCATCATGGATCTTCCCGCTGTCGCTCGAGCGTCCTTAAGAACTCGAGCTTCATCGAGGAAGAGGAGTGCCTAGTCACCCGTAAGCGCACAAGCGCACAAGCGCACAAGTGCATCGGAGACGGAAGCCATGTTGAGGAGAAAGCAAGGGCGTGCGGTTCTTAGAGCGCAAATCTCGGCGCTTCTCGAGGACTTGGGTCCGACGGCGCAAGCCGTCGCAAACAATCTAGAGGCTGTAGGCATCACAGGTGTCCCTCACAGCGGTTCGGATTGCGCGGTAGCCCGCTATATCAACGCGGTCGTGGGGCCTGATAACCGGCTTCGCAAGGTCGCGGTAGGACGTTACGCGGTGACGGTCGTGGGTAAGCGCTGGTGCACGTTGGCGGTAGTGGCACCGATTCCGGAGCAACTCCGTCACTTCATTGTCCGCTTTGACCGCCACGAATACCCCCAACTCATCGTGCCTCAACGGAACCCATCTGAGTACTCGAATACCTCTGAGTCCCGCTCGGGGCCAGCCGACTATGGGGTCAACGATTGGGACTGACATGACTGAGCTTGCGGACAGGTCAGTCGCGAACGCTGAGTATGTTGGAGCTCGGATGGGGATGGGCCGAGCGTCCAGGGCGTACGCTCAGTCAGGTGATCCAATTGCAATTGGGGCTTACGTCGGTGGTAACGACAAGTTTGACGTTGCGTCGCCGGTTTGCACAGTCATATGCCGTTCAGAATGCGAAGGATTACGCGATGCTCTCCGCGGCAGTCAAGGAGGGTCGGATCGACGTTCGGGTCGGGGTGTAATGTCGGAGGACAGGTCCCACTGTTCGACCAGGGGGCTCTATGCCTAGAGGGTGAGCTTTTGGGCTGGGTGATTGAGCTTGTCAACCGATCTCCAGCGAGAGCGCGAGAAGTGTCGGGGTAACGGAAGAAAGACAGCGAAGAAAGTCGGATACCATGACCAAATCGGCCTCGTTGGCCAAGACGATCGGAGCGGAGGCCGCGGTCGGATCGCTGGGCCCACTCGTCCTAATGGTCATCCTGGTGCAGAGGTATTCTCGAAAAAGAGCTCTTCGATTGCTGCGTCGAGTTGCCCTCCGCATCGACGATGCAGTAGTCGCAGTGGCGGGGGAACTCGACGAGATACGCCGCCCTATATCTTGGGACGAGGTGCTCGTGTGGGTCATGGAGCTCCTGGCAACCGACGACTGATGTGCTGAGGCTCATCGTGGGGGATGGGCCACGTCGGGGTGCATCCCCCGCGTTGGGTGAGGCTGAGGTGTCGGTCGCTCTCTAAGGTGCCGAACTGTGACGAATGTCCCGCCTCACAGTGAGGTCATTCCGATGCGGAGCCTCACCCCAGCGCAACGCCGCCGGGTCCTTGCCCGAGCCCTGGCTCGCGCCCTATTGACCGCTGCTGTCCTGGTTGTCCTGTATTACGCATTGCCGCTGACTGTGATCGGTACTGCATCGACCGCGACATTGCTCGCGGCGGGCTTGGTTTGCGTCATCTTGGTGATCGCGTACGAGATACGAACCATCATCCGCTCCAACTATCCGGCAATTCGGGCAATAGAGGCGCTCACAATGATCACGCCTCTATTTCTGCTCCTGTTTTCCGTCTGCTATTTCTTGATGGAAAACGCCGCGCCGGCGAGCTTTACCGTTCACCTGACAAGAACGGAAGCTCTCTATTTCACGATCACTACGTTCTCCACGGTCGGCTACGGCGATATCGTCCCAATGACCGACTCTGCGCGGGTAGTTGTGATGATTCAAATTGTCTCGGACCTGGTCCTTTTGGGCGTTGTTGTCAGGGTGTTCCTCAGTGCGATCCAGATGGGGCAGAGCCACCAGGTCGAGCGTCATAGTGGGGAATGAGCGCGCCGACTCGTGACCGACTTGCTGCTCGCGCCAGCCGTCCAGCGGGCCACCCCCGATCGCCGCCATCGAACCCCGACAGGCGGCCGCCCCATGACTCTCGTGAGGGTCAAATATGACGGTTTGATGACCGAGATTCCGAGAACTCGGGGTGCCTATACTCGGGTGGACAGGGGAGGGATCAAGTACCGGCTGGGGTCGTTGCGGCGGACTGACGGATCCCGAAGCGTTTGTTTGACAGTCGAGATTGGTCGTCGCTCCAGGCCTCGGTGACGTCCTGACTTCGCGACACGGGAGGTGGAGCATGTCGGTGCCTCTGACCTTGAGCCGGAGCGAAGGCGGAGTGCGTCTGTTTTCCGATAGGCCACCCCGGCCGAGCGGCTGGATCCCACGGCCCCGACTGGAGCAGGCGTTGACAGTTGCCAGCCACAGTCGACTGACCGCGGTCATCGGTCCACCGGGGTCGGGCAAAACAGGGCTGTTATCGAGTTGGGCCGAAATCGGGAGCACCCCTATGGTGGCGTGGTCCGAGTTGACCCAACTCGACAACGACCCCGCTTGCTTCATACGGCACTTGGAGGTTGCCGGGCGCTTGGCCGATCCTTGGCTCGGGAGCGTCCTCTCCCAAATTCTCGGGGAACGTGACTGTCGAAGCGGTCATTGTGGGTCGTTTGCCAATGTCCCAGGCGGGCCGTATGTGCTGGCATTGGATGACGTCGAGGTCATCACTACTCACGAAGTACTTGATTCGATCGAACACCTCGTCCGTTGTCTCCCTGCGGAGATTCACGTTGTCATGGCCGGCCGGTGGCTTCCGAACCTTCCGTTGGCCCATCTCCGGAGCTCTGGGCAGTATCAGGAAATTGATGAAGAAGCCTTACAATTCAACGTCGACGAGGCCGAAGCACTCTTCCTGGCCGCGAGAAACCGCCCGCTCCCTCGCGAAGAGGTGCGGGCTTTGATTGAGCGGACCGAAGGCTGGGCGGCGGGCCTTCGTCTAGCCTCGCTCATGCTCGTTGGCCTGGACGAGGACGCATTGCTGAGCCCACACCTCACAGGCGAGGTGGAGCTCGTCGCCGAGTACTTCACTCGGGAGGTCATTGCGAATCTGCCGGGTCCCTTTCGCGAGTTCCTCGTCCAGACGTCGGTACTGGACGAGCTGACCCCGGACGCGTGTAGGGCTGTCACGGGTCGACTCGATGCCGTGGAGATCCTCGAGGAACTGGCTCGACGACACCTCTTCATCGTTCCGCTGGACGTCCAGAAGCGAACCTATCGGTATCAGAGGCTGTTTCTGGAGTTCCTTCGGGGCATTGTGTGGCGCAAGGCGCCCTTGATCGGGCGGGCAGCGCACGCAAGGGCTGCATCGTGGTTCATCAGTCAAGGAGATCATGGATCCGCGGTGCGCAATCTGGTGGACGCGGGGCAGTACGAAGCAGCATTCGCCCTCGGAGTGAAGAGCATCATCGGCCGTCTGGACGAGAGGGCGCCTTTCGATAAGCAAGAGTCCGTTGTTTCAATGGTCCCCGACGACTATCTCGAGGCGGATCCGTTCCGCCTGTGTGTGCTCGCGACGGAGCTTCTTTGGGACGTTCGACTGTTCGAGGCCGCGAGATGCATTCGTGCCATCGAACGGACGAGCCGCTTCCATCCGCAGCACGAGCTGCTCCTGGGACAAGCCGAGCTCCTTTGGACCATCCGTGATGGGTTGTTGTCCGATCCCGACGGGGTACTCCTCCACTATGGGCTGGCTGCGGAGCGGTTCACCTTCGAACGTGCCTCCGTTCTCCATGGGGCCCAGACATACCCCCAATGGCTAGGCGCCATGGACGCCGCGCTCGTTGCCAATGTGCGTCCGTTCGCGGTGGACGCTCAGCTCTGGCGTGGCGACACGCAAGCCGCCATTGCAGTGCTTCGAGATCAAATGCCGGCCGAAACGCTTTCCGATCACCCCTCCTATCAGGCGGTTCTGGCGAGGAGCGCGCTAGAACAGGGGCGCCTCGGAGAGGCCATGGGCCTAGCGGATGCGGTCCAACACGGGGCGGACAAGAGCCGAGTTGGATCGATCTGGGTACTGAACAGCCTCATCACGCAGGCAACAGTCTTCTATGAGCGCGACGATCTGACCTCGGCTACCGATCGGCTAGGACGAGCCCAAGAAGTCTGTGCTCGCTGGAGCCTCGGACACTGGCGGACGGCGGTAGGATCCAAGTCGGCCTTTACGATGCTCGCGCTAGGGCAAGCAACGGAGGCTCTCGATTACGTCCGCGACCTCCGGGAGGCGGAATTCGATCGCTTCCTGCCGGAGCGCACCGGTCGGGAACTGGACGAGGTCGAGATCAGGTGTCGACTCACGCTCGGTGATCTGGAGGGCTCCGTCCGGATCCTCAAGGCATGCGACCCTAAGTGCCGGAGCGTAGAGGTGGTCTCGCGGATTGATCTGGCCGCGGGCCGCCCCGATCGTGTGGTTGGGAGGCTGATGGTCTCCCTTGAAGGGCCTGCCTCGCCTCGTAGCGAGATGGAACAGCTTGTGCTGCTCGCACGGGCGTATCTTCAACTCGGTGACGAGCGCCGCGGTGAAAGCGCTCTCTCCCGCGCCATTGAAAAGGGCCGGCCAGAGCAGTTTACCCGGGTCATCCTTGATGACGTCTCGGAGCTCACCGGAATGCTGCACGTGATCGCAGGACGGGATCCTGACGTCTACCTCGAAGGACTGCGATCTCGGGCTCGATCGGTGGACGGCCGGTTATGGCTGTCAAACCTGGACGTCGTCCTCGAACCGCTGACCCATCGCGAGCGCGAGCTGCTCAGCTACTTCCCGAGCCATCTCTCCCAGCATGAGATCGCCCAAATGATGTACGTCTCGCTCAATACGGTCAAGACGCACGCCAAGGCCGTCTACCGGAAGCTCGGAGTAGCCTCACGTTCGCAAGCCGTGAAGGTCGCTCATTCTCATGGCTTGATCTGACAGATGCGCGAATCACCCTAGGCGTATGAGTCCCCATCGGCGCCACACTGCCAGACTCTGTCAGACCGTTATCGAGCGGAGCAGGACATCGTGGACACTGGCAAGCCGCCGGAGATTCCGGAGTGACCGATAAGAGCGTCTTGGAGCCTGGGCGACCACTCGGGGTGCCGCTGATGCGGTGTGCCCGAACCGTCCCTGGTTGGGGACGCTCCCGTCGCCCGCCATGCGCGCCGGCAAATGGGGCATCGTGCCTGGTCATCTGCAGGGTCGGGTCATGACGCATCCAACGACGTCGGACCGGGAGCTAACTCAGCGCGAGTTGGACGTCCTCTCACTGCTCCCCACGCGTCTTTCGACCGTCGATATTGCGGCGAGCCTGCGCATCTCTCCGAATACCGTGAAGTCGCACCTCAAGCACATTTACCACAAACTTGACGCACGAACTCGCAACGAGGCGATCGCCCACGCCGCCATGCGTCAACTGCTTCCTTTGAGTTCGGTCGTGGGGACTCCGGATTGGATTCACCAACAAGCCTAGACACTGGCCCTTGGAGGTCTGGCGTACACCTGGGCAACAAACGCGCGTATGCCGCGTCGGAAATTGGGGCTCTCCCGACCCGCACGCGAGGAGCTTCATCGCAGGGTGGCAGTGCGCGGTTCGAAATCACCGGAATTCGAAGGCACTAGCCGGTTGAGTTGGCAACGTGCCGCCTTGACCAGGGGCTAGTCAATCTGGGTCGGCGGCTTGGCGGCCAGCCGCGGGGACGTCGCAACCGGGGGAGTGGCCTTTTTCACCCTTGATGGGTGATGGCGGGTCAGCCAACCGGGGTGATCATGAGTGTCTCAAGATGCAAGAGGCTCTGTATGAGCCGCCGGTGGCCGACCGAAAGGGACGATCAATGATCGCCAGTTCATATCCATTGCTAGACGCCTTCTGGACAATGCTGTGGTTTTTCTCGTTTTTCATATGGATTTGGCTATTGATCATGGTTTTTGGCGATGTCTTCCGTAGCCACGACCTCTCAGGCTTTAGCAAGGCTCTTTGGCTTCTATTTATTGTCATCATTCCTTTCTTTGGTGTCCTCATCTACCTGATCGCCCGTGGCGGCAAGATGCACGAGCGCCAAGCGCAACAAGCGCAAGCTCAAGAAGCGGCGTTTCGAGACTATGTACAGGAAGCCGCCTCAAGTGGCGGCACAGGAACCTCCGATGAGCTCGCCAAGCTCGCGAAACTTCGCGATCAAGGTGTTATCACTGAGGCCGAATTCCAGCAGCAGAAGGGAAAGATCCTCGCGGCCTGAGCCAGAAGCAGTTGAGCGGTGCGCCGTGACGGTGGTCGTTGCGGAGGCATTGGTGTCATGAGCGTGCCATCCGAGGTCGCCCTCGGATGGCACGCTCATGTTCACGGCGGGTGAAACGAACAGGCCACGCATCACTCCCGACGACTGCAATGCCAGTCCCGACATGAGTTTGTTGGGTCGGTGTCGCCGGGTATTGGCCGGACAACCAGGGTTTGCGGCCGAATGGCGAGCAGGGACTGGGGGTCTGTTTCGACTCATGGAATGTCGGTGCGCTTTGCTGAGGTGACGGGACCCCGTTTGATGTTCCACCCGCTATGAGCATGCAGGTTGGTGTTGCTCGAGCCACCGCCGTTTGAACTCGACCTCGCCCTTCATGCCCGCGTACTGGGCTCGACACCGATTCCAGGTGGCTTCGGATATCTCGAGGCGGCGCAGGACCTCGGTGAGATCAGTGCCCTCATTGAGCAGCCGCTCACCTTCTCGGACCTTGCGCAGGGCCTGTTCGGGACTGTGCCGAAGACGCTTCATGGCTGTGCTCATCCTCCCACTTTGGGATCGGGGAGCCTGACCCGCTTTCCCGGACACTGATTCTGAGACGATGATCGTTTCGGAAAGGAGTCCGAGATGCCCCGTCCGCACCCGCCTGAGTTTCGTCGGCGAGCGATTGAACTGGCCCGTCTGAAGGAGAAGCCGGTCGCCCAGATCGCGGCAGATATCGGGATCTCCGAGTCCTGCCTGCGCAACTGGGTCCACCAGGCCGACATCGATGAGGGGACCAAAGAGGGCTCTCGAGGGACGAGCGGTCCGAACTGGTCCGGCTGCGACGCGAGGTTCGTGTGAAGGACATGGAGATCGAGATCCTGAAGCGAGCGTCGGCCTTCTTCGCCCGGGAGAACGTCCTCCCAAAATGACCCGCCGGCTGGTCCATGAGCTGAGCCGTGACGGCATCGACGTCACGGTGGCCTGCCGGGTGCTCGGGGTATCGCGTTCGGGGTACTACGAGTGGCTCTCGGGCCGGCCGTCGGAGCGGGACTGGGACGACGCCCATCTGCTCGACGAGATCCGACAGGTCCACAAGGCCTCCCGGGCCACCTATGGGGCCCCGAGGGTCCACGCCGAGCTGAAACTCGGTCGGGGCCACCACGACGAAAGCGGGTGGCGAGACTGATGCGCTCGGCGCGTATCCAGGGCATCTGTCACCAGCGCAAGGGCCGCCACCGGCCTGCACCAGCCGCCCACGACGACCTCGTGCAGCGCCGCTTCGTGGCCGAGGGTCCCGACCAGCTGTGGTGCACCGACATTACCGAGCACCCGACCAAGGAAGGCAAGGTCTACTGCTGTGCCGTGCTCGACGTCTTTTCCCGACGCGTCGTCGGCTGGTCGATCGCCGATCACATGCGAAGCGAGCTCGTCGTCGACGCCCTCCAGATGGCCACCTGGCGGCGCAACCCCGCACCCGGAACGATCCTGCACGCCGACAGGGGTCGCAGTTCACCAGTTGGGTCTTCGGCCATCGGCTGCGCCAAGCCGGCCTGCTCGGCTCGATGGGCCGGGTGGCCTCTTCGGTCGACAACACCATGATGGAGTCGTTCTGGTCGACCCTGCAGCGAGAACTCCTCGACCGCCGACGCTGGAAGACCAAAGACGAGCTCGCCTCGTCGATCTTCGAATGGATTGAGGCCTTCTACAACCCCGTCCGTCGACACACCTCGATTGGAGATCGGAGTCCCATCGAGTTCGAAGCACTACACACCGCCGCCGTCATTGCGGCATGATCACGACAGCCAACCTGTCCGGGAAAGCGGGTTAAGCTCCTCGGGATGCTCACAGTGGGTGGATCAGGAGCTGGGCCCCCGTCAGAGGCAGAACGTGCCCTCACATGCTCGAGTGAACGGGATGGATAAGACTAAAGAAGATGTCTGGCCCGAGCGAAGCTCACGGCCTGTGAACGAGAGTTCACGTCAAGCTTTCGATAGACCGACCGCACGTGGCTCTTCACGGTGTTCAAAGAGATGTACAACTCATCGGCGATCACGCCCAACGATCGATGAGTCGGGAGATAGCTGAGTATCTCCCGTTCACGCACGGAAAGTTGCACTGACAAGGGATTCAAACCCTGTTTGGACGCGGCCAGGATCGATCGCTCCAGATGGACGATGAGCCGCGTCATGTACGTGTCAGGAAATCGCCCTGCGATCCGTTGCAAGAGCGGTAGGAGAGGTACCGCATGGTCCACGAACGCTCGTGTGAACCCCTCGGCCCTGGCCAGATCGAGGGCGCTTCGGACGGTATCAAGAGCTTCGCGCTCTAGTCCGAGCTGCACCCTTACGTTCCCAAGGAGGGTGAGACGTCGTAGTTCGGCACTCACCTTGGTTCTTTGGGCGACGGCGAGGACGTCGGCGGCCTCGCCGAGGCGGTTCTGGCGTACAAAAACCAACGCCTCGATTTCCGGACTGGCGTTGTGTCCAGCGACGACGATGGCTCGTTCGACGTCGTCGAGCAGCAGCCAGCACCTGCATTCCAGATCGTTGAGCCGCAACGAAGTAGGCCCGGAAGCCGAGCCAGCTTCCATAATCTTTCGTAGGGCGGAGATTCGACCCAGAGCCTCAACAGCCTGGCCCTGCGCCACCATCACGCGAATACGCTGACACTCGAGGGCTCGGAAAATCGGACTGAGCGGAGCCGAATCCCGTGCCGGCAGGGCCTCGTCGACCTCCCTCGAGGCACCCGCCAAATCATCGCGTTCCCACAGCACAATGCTGAGCGCCAAGTGGGAATCAAGCGCGGCCAAGCTTTGGCGTGGATGCTCAAGGTCAGACTCTGCCAGAGCGTGACGGGCCAGACTAGAGGCCTCGCGAAGCTGACCCTCGGCACACGCCAGCAAGGCGGCAACTCCGAGTCGGCCTAGACGGTCGACCACGATATTCCGAGGGGAAGCCAGAATCGCACGAGCGTTGTCGGGTCGCTCTGACCAGAGATGGGCTCGTGCTTGAAGCGTCATCAACGTGCCGGGTATCGCGATATCCACGGTATCTAGCCAGCGTTGCTCCTCATCGCCAGCGCTCGGAACGTGGTCTGCGGCATTCTCGCCGGTCATGAACGAGTCTGCTAGCTCACAGTGCCGTAGCACCGTGGAGGCGTCACCGCAAAGCGTGGCGTGAAGAGCCCAGAGAAACTCGACACGATAATGCCAACGTGCCGCGTTGGCGCTTGACCGCATCATGTCGAGACGTAGGAGCCACGGGAGCGCCTTATCGGGCTGCCCTGAGTGCAAGAGGTCGACAGCAGCCCCATACGAACGATGGATCTCGCTTCTGAGGTAAGCGTTCGGTAACGCTTCCAGCATTGTCGGTGTGTCGGGCAAGAGGCGAGGTCCATGGGCTACGTTTCGCACCAACGTCGAGATGGCAAGGGCGAACGCCTCGTCGTTCTCGCCGGCACTCGCGAGGTAGCGCATGGAGGCGAGGAGGTCGCCGTTCCGATGGAACCACGCGGCCGCCCCGCGCTGGGAGCCGGGCCGGATTGCCGGGTCTTCCCGATCAGCAAAACGTCGTAGAAAATCAGCGAACAGCGGATGGAGCCGATACCACAGGCCCACCGAATCCGAGCATGTTATGAACAGGTTCTGGCGCGCGAGCGTCGCCAGCAGGCGAGCGGCGTCCGGATAGTGGGCAAGCTGTTCGGAGAGCTCGCCAGTTGTGCCATCCAGCATCGATATGGCAAGCAGGAACCGCACCTGGTCCGGAGGAAGTCCGTCGAGCACAGTACGAGAGAAGTAATGATCTGTCAGCACGCCACTTGTTAACCGGCTCAGCATCCGGTGGGGGTCGCCACCCTCGGCGAAATCGACGGCGGCCAACTTGAGTCCAGCGGCCCAACCCTCGGTCCGATCGACGATCTCGCCTATCTGGTGTTCGAGCACTTGGCCGGCGGTGATTCCAAAGAGTGAGCTTGCCTCGTCGCGGGTGAAACGGAGCCTGTTGGTTCGAATCTCGGCGAGGTCGCCATTCATCCGGAGCCGATGGAGTGGAAGGGGAGGGTCACCCCTTCCGGCCACGACGAGGTGAGCGCTTGGTGGAAGGTGGGAGACCAACCGAGCGAAGCTTTCAAGAATGTCACCGTTGCTTATGACGTGGAAGTCATCCAACACGACCAGCATTGGCGATAGATCGACGCAGGTCAGCACCCGATCCGTGGTTGCCGGCGCGGTGCCTGAAGATGGTCTTCTTCTCTCCTGTAGAGACGGCGGGTGCGTCGATGGAGGAAGAACGGTGTTCAAGAGCCGTCGCCAAAAACGATCGGGATTGTTGTCTGCCGGCTCGAACGTCAGCCATTTTGCCGGTGGGTGGGCGCCAAAGCGCACCCACTGGGAGAGCGCTACCGTCTTGCCCTCGCCCGGGCCGGCAGTGACAACCGTCAGGCTCGCCCTGGCCCCCGCTTCGAACTCCGTGTCGAGCCTGGGTCGACGGACCCAGGCGTTCGGTGAGTTGGGACCAGTGGTCGGGGGGCCCTCGCCAACTGTCTCGTCATCGGGGGCGGTTGGAAGAATGTCGCACTGAGTCATTGCCTCTACCCGCCGGAGCGGGAGAAGGCGCTCGAGGGCCGGATGACCGTGACGACCATTTGTCCAGTATGAGGGGGTCAATCGGGACTCGGCATCCCCCTGTTTGGGTGATGAAAGAGGGATCCCTTTCCCCGGACGGGCCGAGCCAGTGATTCGGGATCTCCGCCCATCCCTGTGTGCGAGCCGCGCTTACATACTGTGATTACCCTGAGAAACTGTAAAACCCCTGAGAGATGGCCAAATTGGGAGGGCGCGTTCCTCTGGTTCCGAACTGAGTGATCACCAGGCACAGCTACGGACGGAGATCCATCGACCAAGCCTGGCACGCCGTCACTCGCTCGGCCAGCGCGACGACCGCCACAGGGAGGACGACCGCCAGAAGCGCGATCTTCGAGGAGTCCCTTTCCTAGGCCCTGCCGGTTCAGAGAGCGAAGACGCAATTCATACGGTCAGTATCTCGGGTGCTCCTCATGACGCTCGGGGGACGAGCGCACCGATGAACCGGCCCGCGATTGCTCGGCGAGCTTCTCTGATGATTTGTGTGACCTTGAACCTTCCCGTGACGGAGGGTCCGCAAGGGCCGGTCGATGGTGATTTACGGGGTCAAGCAGAGAGAGAAACACAAGGCGGGAGGGATATCGTCTCCCTCCCGCCTTGCAGGATTTCCCAGACATGTGACTGACGGGCCTTCCTACCCACATGATGCTGTGCGTCTTCTCGTGTGTCATCGCCCAACCAAGGTGACTTACTGGCCCACACCTGACCACTGGTTCAGGTCCAAGTTCATGCCCGGCGGTGTCGTGCACTGGCAGAAAGTGGCTGAGAACGTGGGGTTCTTGAGAGGCTGCGGTCTCCGAAGCGCTGAGCAGCCCCCTTGGTCGGTCCTCGGAGGACATCGCTGTGCCAATGCCTCCCACACGATGGTCGGAACCGTTCTCCTTAACTAGTAAATGCGCGCCAAAAGAATGTGGTCGCATCATCACAGGTTTTCCAATGAAGGACACGCTAGCAACTGTCCCCTTATAGCCGACGAAGGTATACGTGAAGAGGACATACCTGGCCAACGCGTAGCGGCCTGATATCAGCGCTCCTCCAAGCACCAAAAGTGTGCGAGGAGGATCAACTGTTGGGGTACCACCACGGCTGCTGACGGGCCGGAGGATGGGGTCAGATGACATCGCTTAGACGTTGTCCAGATCAGCCCTTGGGCTCGACGTCGCTGTGCGGGGGCGTGCGCCCTATCTGACCCGGGAGCGCGATGGCATGAGCGCTCCCGCTAACCACAAGAGAGGAAAGATGAAACCGACAATAAACAGGACCAGATGACCCTTCCTGATGGTCAAGAGTCCGAGGGTAACAAGTAATACGAAGTAGATTGCACCAAGCAAGAAGGGCATGTCGAACCTAGCCTTCGCGAAGTGAGACGGGGCGACGATAGCGCGGGCTCGACTGTACGACATCACCCGGACGGGGTGGAAACGGACGCGGGTTTCACTCACCAAGCGGCCCAGGAAGGAGTGCCGCCGTTCAGTCTGGCGAGTCGTTCCGGTTGCTCCGTGGAATTGGTCAAAGACCCTCGATGCCCGAGAAGCCATTGTCCGCCTTGGTCCCAGGCAAAAGGCCTAGATGGGTGGGCGAGACACCCGGCCCGGAGAAGCGTCGAGCGAGCTTTGATGCCTGTGTCACCCGACTCGGGTGAGGCGTGGTGGTCGTCCGTCGGAAGCTGACTTGAGCCGCGATGCGACCTCCGAAGACCTGGGCGAGGTAGCCCGGGTGGAAGATCAGCGGGTGAACTCCGCATCATTGGGAAAAGATCTACCAAAATCAACCACTTTAGGCACCCTGCAATGCCGGCATCCGAGGCGCGGTGCCGGGCATCGATGGAAACCATCGATCTTGACACTGCCGCGAGCCGCTCCCGCTTTCCGTATCATGGGAAAGCCATCCGGTGCGATCTGAAACATGGATTGCGAGTTACGGTTTGTTTCTTTCAAAAAGAGAGTTTCCTGTACCCGGGGAGTCTATTTAAGCTGCCAGACGATCCTACGAGATGTGTATTCGACAGCTATTGAGTGCTCACGAAGACGTCACTGAGGTCGTTGTTGCCTAGAATGGTGGCGAAACTACAATGATGGATTGGACTGTTTCGTCGTTCCATAGATCTGTCACGCCAGTACGCGAAGCCGGGCCAACGTGCGCTGAACACGCTTCAGACCAAGGGACACTCTTGACTGATTCCTGGGGGAAAGTTCCTCAAAGAAAAAGAATTTCTTGTCCGAATATCGATTAACGGACCTGTAGAGCTACACGATGCGTATCACGTTGACAACAAGGCTGGCCCACCTTTGATCCGCGCTATTCGAGGTATCGACATCCGGCAATGTCACCAAATTGATTGGACGTCCTCACGAAGATTCATGCGGCCAATGGCGACCAAGGGCGTCGCGTGTACAGGTTCCTGTGGGATGAGCTGGGCGCCACGTTCATGCAATTAATACCCATGGTCGGACGGACCACCTCCGCGAGTGCTTTCACTCTCGGGCTTTCGGCGAGGGCAGGCCGGCAGGACCGGCTGCGCTCGCCAACTGGTGTGATGAGCCAGCCGGAATGTGCGTCCATGGGGAGGCCTGTGGTCTCCAGGTTGCGTTCGAGCACATAGGGGACCTCTGCTCGAGTGACCACTTCGTCGAACCGAGGTTCCTTCTCGGGAACATCGGGGATAGGAAAATAGCGCAACTTGTAGCCCCCCTCAGCAACAAAAGTGTGGGCATGATAAGCTCGACTTGCTGACCAAATACGCTCTCGACTATTTCGCAGGTAACGTTGGGTATCCGAAAGACCACTGCCCTGTCTCGCCTTAGGGGGAATGGGGACAACATTACCTGTGTGACCAGGACAAGACCTCCTTCTCCCCCTCGGGCACCCGATGAACATCCTGTCTGGTCTGTGGCGTGCTAATGGTCCGCCTTCAGCGGTTGTGGAAACGTACGCTTCCGAGGATCAACACCGGGGACGTAACGACCTATGTACGTGTGGTAACGGGCGAAAATGGAAGCAATGTTACGGTGGTCGACCAAATTCGGGTTCACCATCGCCCAGACCAGCTGTGTCACTCTGCAAGCAGGTGAGGGCTGCTTCCCCAAGCCGGGCCGCCCGGGCGGTCTGCCCCACACCGGCGATGATCAGCGGATTCGCTCAGCTCAGAGATCCTCGCGATCACCTGTTCCGAGTGATGTCGTCTGAAATCCATGTCGGTATCGTCGCCTTGAATGCGTGGATTACTGCAGGGCAACCCTAGGAGGCGGTAGCTATGAGCGCGTTTCCCCCATCGCCGACTATGGGTTCCTTTCGGACTGCGAGAATAGCTGCCTGGTCGCGCCCGGAGGATCAGTTGAATGGCTCTGCCTGCCGCGGCCCGATTCAGCGAGTGTCTTCGGCGCTCTGCTGGACCGATCCGCTGGGACCTTTCGGTTTGGTCCGTCCAACGCTCGTGTGGCCCATCAACGGAGGTACGTTCCGGGCACGATGGTGCTGGAGACGACGTGGCACACTCCTACGGGATGGCTGGTCGTGCAGGACCTGCTCGTGATCAGACCTGTCCCTGATCAAGCGCCTCGTCGGGCGGGCTACCGGAGAGCACCTGCGGACTCCGCTGCCATCGGCACTCTCCTGCGGACTGCTACTTGCATCGACGGGATGGTCGAGGTGGTCGTCAACTGCCTCCCCTTGTTCGACTACGGAATGGAGCGGGGCCAGTGGACCTACGACGGTGATCGGTACCACTCCATGCTCGTCCAGACGCCAGCTGGCGATCCCACGCTGAGAATGTCGAGCAGCCTTCGCCTTGCACAGTTGGGAGCTCGTTCGTACGCGCGCTCGACGCTCAAGGAAGGCG
This sequence comes from uncultured Acidimicrobiaceae bacterium, assembly GCA_963794215.1. Classification (GTDB taxonomy): domain Bacteria; phylum Actinomycetota; class Acidimicrobiia; order Acidimicrobiales; family RAAP-2; genus DATKRB01. Next base: position 589,040 of record CAWCCQ010000004.1, read on the forward strand.
AAACAGGGTTCGTCGCGCTTTCGTGGGGTGAGAACCCACCCGAAGACGCTCAGTCTGCGCTGAAGGACGTGGAGTCGACCGTAGAGTACTGGCGAGATTGGCTGGGCAGAGGGAAGTTTCCCGATCACCCGTGGCGGCCCTATCTCGAACGGAGCGCCCTCACACTGAAAGGGCTTAGCTACGCGCCAACCGGCGCGATCATGGCGGCGTCGACCACGTCCCTTCCCGAGACGCCCGGGGGGCGCGGAACTGGGACTACAGGTTCACCTGGATCCGGGACACGGGATTCATGCTTCGCTCGCTTTATAGCCTCGGGTTCGAGTGGGAGGCGATTGAATACTTTGCGTTTGTCCTGGATGCCGTCGCAGGTGGAGATCTCACGAAGATCTCTGAACTGCAGATCATGTACGGGATCGGAGGGGAGAAGGATCTGACGGAGAAAACACTCGACCATCTGTCAGGGTACAAGGACTCGAGACCGGTCCGAGTGGGGAATGGCGCCTGGGATCAACACCAGAACGACGTCTGGGGCATGCTCCTCGACGCGGTGCACACCTATGCCGAACTGGGCTACGCAGAGTTCGTAAAGGACGTGTGGGATGGCCTGGCCGGTTTCGTCGATGCTGCCATCGAGCACAGTGGAGACGCTGATCAAGGTATTTGGGAGATCCGGGGCGATCCACAGCACTTCACTGCTTCAGCAGTCATGTGTTGGGTGGCGGCCGATCGTGGTGCACGCATCGCCCGCGGCCGCAACGACCACGACCGGGCCGAACGATGGCAGTCTGCAGCCGACCGGATCAAAGCGGAAATCTGCGAGAAAGGGGTCAATGACGCTGGGCGCTTCCGTCAAGCCTATGAGAACGACGAACTGGACGCGTCTCTGCTCCTGATCCCGATCATGGGATTCCTGCCACCCAGCGACGAACGGGTCAAGAACACCGTGCTGGCTATCGCTGACGAGTTGACCCAAGACGACCTGGTGCTCCGTTACAAGGTGAGCACGACCGATACTGGCTTCGAGGGAGAGGAAGGGACCTTTACGATCTGCTCCTTCTGGCTTGTTACGGCACTGGCGATGATCAAGGAGACTGCCCGCGCCCGAATGCTGTGCACCAAGCTGCTCAACTTCGCGAGTCCGCTGCTCCTGTACGCCGAGGAGATCGATGCGTCCACTGGTGAGCATCTGGGAAATTTCCCGCAAGCGTTTACTCATCTGGCCCTGATCGAGGCAGTGTCTCGCCTCATCGAGGCAGAGGTGACCCCATAACGCCCCTCCGGCCGTCGCCAGTGGTGATTCGCTAGTGCGGGCTCGACGCAGTGGATTGCAGGGCGAGGCAGGGCCGTCCCTGTTGATCGCACGGCCGGACCGCAAGTGATCCGATTCGGAGCGGAGGTGACCCGTCGCTGCCGAACGATTGAGGAGAGCAGGTAGACCGGAATAGCTTCTCGGTAGTGGTCGGATGATCACCGCCCCGATAACCGCATAGGCGGGTTGGTTTCCATGAGTGATCGCCATGATTCCCAAGTTCAGTCGGTCGATCGAGCCAACGGTACCCATCGAGTTGTTATCGTGGGCGGTGGCTTCGGAGGGCTACCGGCTACCCGCCTGCTCGGCGGAAAACGTGTCGACGTCACCCTGGTCGACCGGCGCAATCATCATCTCTTTCAACCGCTTCTCTACCAGACAGCGACGGGGATGCTCTCGCCTGGCCAGATTGCGCCCGCCCTGAGGCACGTCATACGAAGAAAGAAGAACGTTTGTGTCCAGCTGGCCGAGGTGGGCGACATCGACCTTGAGCGCCGTGTTGTTCATGCCACCGCCGCTGGGCGAACCGAGGTCGAGTACCCGTACGATAGTCTTATCGTCGCCGCTGGCGTGACGCAGTCGTACTTCGGCCACGACGAGTTCGCGCTCTTTGCCCCTGGGATGAAGACCCTCGACGACGCGCTCGAGCTGAGGAGGCGAATCTTCGGGGCATTTGAGATGGCCGAGATGATCACTGACCCCGCCGAGAAGAAACTCTGGCTAACGTTTGTCGTGGTCGGCGCGGGTCCTACTGGTGTGGAATTGGCGGGCCAGATCCGTGAACTGGCGAACCGTAACCTGAAGGGCGAATTCCGTACGTTCGAGTCATCGTCCGCTCGAGTCATTCTGGTAGACGGTGGGAAAGAGCCTCTGGCCACATTCGGGGATCAGCTCTCTGGTAGGGCGACGAAGACTCTGCTACATCTCGGTATCGAGTTGCGGATGGGTGAGCGAGTCGTTGGTGTCGATCCGGGTGGCGTCGATATGGACGGGCCGAACGGATCTTCGAGGCTCGACGCGCGCACCACCATTTGGGCTGCCGGAGTCCAAGCCTCCCCGCTCGCTGGATCGTTGGCAGCTGCCTCTGGCGCGGAGGTGGATCGGGCCGGTCGGGTCACTGTGCTAGCGGATCTCTCGCTGCCTGGCTACCCTGAAGTATTCATCGTTGGCGACATGGCCAACAGCAACAATTTACCCGGCGTTGCCGAAGTGGCCATGCAAGGTGGCCTCCATGCTGCCAATACCATTCTCCGACGGCTGAAGGGCAAGCCCACCGAGCCATTTCGCTATCGGGACTTGGGCACCGTGGCCACGATTGGACGGTTCCGCGCCATCGTGAGTGTGCGGGGCGTTCATCTGAGCGGCTTCGCAGGTTGGCTGGTGTGGATGTTCGTTCACCTGGGCTTCCTGACAGGCTTCGGTAATCGGCTCACGACGATGCTGAAGTGGTTGCGGTCAATGATCGGAAGTGGCCGGTCCGAGCGAGAGTTCAGTACCGCCCATACCGGAGGTGACCTCAGCCTGCCGGATGAGGTGAAGAAGATTGTCGAGCCCACGCTGTTTCCGGTGATCGAGCAGTCTGCACGGTCTGCCACCACACCCTCGTCTGACGACGAGGCCGCTGGTAATCAGCCCGCTCCGTCCTCGGAACGACGCAGGTGACTTCGCCGAGAGAGCGTCGTCAGACCGCGTCCCGTACTACTAGCAGGCTACGGGCCTGCGGCCAGAGGGCAAGGTGACAGTGAACGTTACGTCCGCGTTCTCGACTTCTTGTTCGGTCCACTATGGACCTCACCCCCAGTGTCACTGACCGTTTTCACGTAGGGACAATCGTTCCGCGATCGCTGTCGGACTATCCACCTCCGTCGGCTTGGGCCAGATGAGATCTGGCTCGATAGCCGAACGATGAATAGGGAGTACCGGGCACGATCGCCTCCGAATACCCCGCCGATCTGGCGTCGGTACCTGCCCGCGTGCCCCATGCGAAGACGGACGCTGGGCACGAGCATTCGCTACGAGTCCCGCCCAGGATCTGGGGTCGGCCAGCACCGGATCCAGTATCGTCTTCAGCGATTTATGCGGCGCGAAGGGACCTGCCGACTATGGGGAGTTCTTCCTCAGGCGAGGATCCTCGCCTTTTGGGCGGCGAATTCCTCATCGGTGAGGATGCCCTGTTCGTGGAGCTTCCCGAGCTTCTCGAGCGCTTCGTAAGGATCCTCAGCGGCTTCTTCGGGTTGGGGCGCCATGGGGGGGGCTTGCGCCGCCGCCGCTTGCTGCTGCTTCCTGGCCATGTGGCCGCTGACAGCGCCGGCAGTTCCCGCCACCACCGCAGTACCAACCGCCATACGGGCGATGGGACGTCGTCGCATCATGATGAGCCTCTTTCTCTTTGTGCCGGATTACTACTGAGCCAGCGCTTCTATGGCGCTCACCAGCTCGTATGGGATTCGCGCGCCCTCGAGCACCACTCCGCCCGCTTGACGGACGGCGTCGGCGAACGGGGCCGCCCAAAGGTCCTCCCAGATGAGAAGGCCCGCCGACGTGTTCGGCTCCAGAAAGGAGGCGGCATGCTCGATGTCCTCGGGGCTGATTACGCCGCCGACTTCAGCGTCCAGACTCTGGACCACCGTGGCCTCGGCATCGGTGAGCTGGTCAAACTCGAATGCGGTGATCGCACCGTCCTTGTCCTTACTAATGAACACGAGGTCAAGGACACGCACGGTCGAGCTCTCGATCAGGTCGGCAAGGGCTGGCACGATCTTTCCGTGAAAATTATTGTCAGGGAAACCCACGATGATGTACTCGACAGGTCCGATGGCCATGGCAGTCCTTCCCTCTCGGCTTGGCGCCATGGTGGCACCGAATGGCCCTTGCCTCCTCACCTTGTGGGGGTGATTGAGCCACTTGAACACCAGGTCCGCAGCCCGGGAGCTCGGCATGGCCCGGGACGGACCGAAACCAACTTTCGCACCAGCCTGTGGGGCCGCGGCACCCGGGCCTGATCAGCCGGCGGCTCCTCATCCGCCTTGGGGGGGTGCCGGGACCGGTGTCTCGACGTGCGCCGACCGGTGAGAGCACCGCCGAACAGATCGCATAGAGACTAAAGGAGATGCAATCAGATCCCGTGGCCAGGGACCTTTTCCGGAGCTGGCTGATCAGGAACGGGTGAGCCTGGGAGCGGTGGGGCATCACTATGGGCGGACCTCGTGTCGACCGCAGAGGTCGGGTCGTTGAGCGAGGAAGGTCGCGCTGTGGTTGGTGAGGCGTTGCTGGCGTCCTGGCGGGACACGCCAACATGGCCGAGCGCGATCGACGGGCCGGAGAAGCCAGTGGGGATCTGGAGCCGGATGTCGGTGAGCCCTCCGGAGACCAACGTGTCACCGTCAACTTGGCGGCGGCCGCTTGATGCGGGCGGCAACTCCAACGGCGAGGTCCCGATGCTGCGCTTCGCTCGAGTCGCTGAGCGCGACGCAATGAGCCTGCACGACCCCGAGAGGGAGTTCGAGTGTGTCGCTGCATTTGAGGATGCGCGAGAGCGGGCCAAGGACAAGTCTTGGACGGTCGTCAGCATCAAACGCGACTGGGCCCAGGTGTTTCCTGAGAACTAGCCTGTCCGCCAAGGCTTGAGCAGTCGCCTGGTCCCCATCGGCGGCAAAAACTGCGGCCGCCCTTTCGTGTTCCTGGCTGCCTCGACCGTCGTGGCGCCGGTCATCGCCTTCTGCCTAGTCGGCAATCGAGCAGATCAGTCGCTCAACAGCTTAGATTTCTTGGCTCCAAGCCCGCACGACCGCCATCATGGCTACCCTCTTTACACTGATCGGCGTTTGCGCTCCTCGCCGCAAATTATTGCCGGCTTCTGACAGGCCCCGGAGCGAACTCCCTCGCGGGTCCGAGGTCGAAATCTCGGCGTCGTTTGGAGCGCGGCAACCTCGAGCGGCCGCGGCCGAGCGGCCAACGAATGCGTTCGGGCAGTACTTCTAAGCTCTCGAGAGTCGTGAAATGCTCGATCCGCCCAGCAGCCCGGACGCAATTACCCCGAGGGGAAGCATTGCCCAGTAGCCCAGTTTGAAGTGAAGGTTTCCGAAAAACAGCATGAGGAGCCAGGTCGCCGGGAACGTGGATACGAGAAATACCACCGCTCCGACAATGAGTGCTCTGATCATCTGTCTGCTCCTTGGGGTCGGTTTCTCTGGATTTGAACTGCTTGAGCATGGCACCACCGGGTGATCCTTGCCACCGCCTCGGAGTTGCCGAACACGAATCGGTCTCGCCTGGTTGGGTGACCTGAGCCCATCGGGCAACGCGGCGCTTGTCCCGCCGCTGTCGCAGCCAGAACCCGGGGCGAGGTGGACACTCCGTCGTCATCGCTACGAGAGCGCCAACAGGAGTGGCGGAGCAACCGGCTTCATGATGACCGGGCCGCCCTCGAAGCGGTGCCGCGAACAACGAGGTCGCGAGTGAACACGAAGTTCGAGTTGTCTTCGGGGAGGCGCGCGCTACTGCGGGAACTCTGGGGCCGCACATGAAACCCGCGCATGACCAATGCGTCAGTTACTTGACCTCCTTGGCGGCCTCCTGGACAGCCTTGTCGATGTCGTTGGACTTGACGTCCAGTTCCTTGGCAACGCGCTTGTCAGCCTTCAATTCGAACTTTTCCAAGGCCGTTTCCAAGAAGCTCTCCCCGACGATAATGAGGGCAGCTTCTCCATCGTCGATGATATCGCCGAGCTCCTTCACGTCGGCTCGAGACATACCCCGCCACAGGTGTCCGCTTACTCCACCGACTGCGGCACCGACGATTGCGGTGCCGATGATCGAAGGGGGAAACAATATCCCGACGAGGGCGCCGGCGGCCGCTCCGCCCCAGGCTCCGTGCCGGGTCGCCATCTCATCCTTGTTCACGTGGATCTTCCCGCTGCCGTCTTTGGTCAGCACCGCAGCGTCATAGGTGCCGATGGCGCCGCGCAGGTGAAGGTCCTTCAAGACCTCGTAGTCGTTCCGTGCGCTCACCTCGTCGGGGTAAGTGCCAATAAATAGGAAGACGCTGTCGGGCTTGGCCATATTGTTGCTCCTCCGTCTCACGTCGTCTGGCCCATGCCAGAGTCTTCGCGGGCCCCCGGCACGCTAGGGGTGGACCGATGGGCCGTCCTCACCCTGATCGGGTGACCTATCGGGCCTCGTTACCCCTGCATCCCAGACGCATCGGATTGGCCGCCAGGACTCAGGATGAGTGAGGTCTGTGGCCTCGATCGGGGTCGCCTGCTACCCGTGTATGACGTGGGTGCGCATGTCGGTCGCACTGGCTGGGTGCCGAAGCCACCGGCGTTGCAGACGCGTCCGGCCTCTGTCTCGATTGGCCTGACGGCGGCCACTCTTCGGAGCAGTCGAGGTGTTACCACGCGAGGCGGAATCCACGGGCCGCGGCGTTGACAAGTTCGTCCCGGTCCAAGTGGCCCTCGTCCCGCCGCCAGACCGGGATGAAGTTCGCGGATCTCGGGTCGGCTGCGATCATCGTTATGGGGGCCACTGTCGTCGAGGTTATCGATGAGCTCTGGCTTTGTGATCACGTCGCATCCCTCGAGCCTGGCATGGCCTCGATCTGCTCGTAGCGGGTGAGGTCGGCGATCGCGGCAGCGATGTCGAGAGATGCTCGACGGTATGGTCCGAAACGTGGCGGCAGACGACGAGCTTGCGCGATAGGCCGGACTACTGGCGGCCGACCCTTGTCGCCGCCTGCTGAGTGGAACCACACCGAGCTGACGTACGAAACGTCGCCACGCCACTCGGCAGAGCGACCCGCCCTCCGAGCGGCGCCAGATGCAAGGCAACTCCTCCTTGGACTCCCAGTGGCTCGCTCCGATGTAGATCGGTGCTCGGTCTGGCCGGGCGACTCCTTCGGCCGGAAGTCATCCGGGCGTCGGTTACTCAGGTGGCGCGGCGTCGGGCGCGCAGCACGATATCGTCGACGTGGTGTGAACTAGATGCGGGTCCGGGCGGACGAGGTCGCTTCTCGTGAACCGCGATGTCCCATTGCTCCGAGCCGGCGATGGTTGCTGCGAAATCCTCGACCCGGAGGTAGGCATCTGGGTCGAATGCCTGGCTGTGAGCCGGCAGGTCGATGGCCGCTCGCATCGGCTGGATGTCGTGGCCGACTACGAGCAGCGTGCCACCGGGAGCAACCGCGTTCATGAGGTTGCGTAGACCCCGGCCGTCGGGGGTGCGAGGAATTGAGGCGTACTGGGCCGACACGAGGTCATAGGCGTCGGTTTTGAACGCGTCGAGTGCGTTCGCATCAGCGTGATGGCACTCGACGCGTAGACCGCGGCGTACGGCTTGCGCGTTGACCCGATCCAGCGCACGTTGAGAGATGTCACTCGCTGTCACGTTCCAACCCTGTTCGGCCAGCCAGAGCGCGTCGCCGCCCTCGCCCGCGCCGACGTCGAGAGCGCGGCCGGGCGCTAGGCCGCTGATCTCCTCGACGAGCGTGCCGTTCGGATGCCCGCTCCACAGCTGGTCGCCCCCGTAGCGGTGATCCCAGTCGGCTTCATTGGCCGATAGTCGGGCCGTGGTTCGGACGTCGTCGTGGGCGAGACTGAAGCTGATCATGGCGCCGACCCGGCTGCCGCTGGCGGCGGCGGACAACACTTGGTGGCTCGGATCGGTCAGGTTGCCGGCCGCGAAGAGGCCCGGGATTGCTGTCTGCCCCGTCGTTTCAGTCTGCACGACCTCGCCTAGCCCGCTCGGGTGCGCAACAAGTCGAAGGCCGAGCGACGCGAATGGCTCGACGTGGACCTTGAACCGGGTACCGACGACGACGACGTCGGCGACTGTGCGACCATGGTTGGCGAGCTCAAGCGCCGCGACGTGGCCGTCGGCGCCGGTGACGATGCGCCTCACCCGCCCGTGCAGGATGAGGACGCCTCTCGCTCGCAGGGCGTCAAGTTCGGCGCCGGCAGCGTCGACGTGACCGTGAAGGACGATGGTGAGCTCGGCGCAGAGGTGGTGGAACAACGCGGCGGCGTGCAATTCCGACGGGTGGGTGACGATCTGGACGACGCGCCGGTCACGGACCTCGAACCCGTGACAGAACGGACAGTGGAGAACGTCGCGCCCCCAGTGTTCAGCGAGGCCGTCAATGTCCGGCAACTCGTTTACCAGACCGGTGGCGGCAAGAACCCGACGAGCGACGATGCAGCGACCGCCAAGGAGCTCGACCCGGAAGAGACCGTCATCGGTGCGGGTCACACGACGAGCACGACCTGGGAGGATTTCGCCCCCGTAGCTGCGGACCTCCTCGTGACCAACGGTGACCAGCTCCAGCGGCGGAAGCCCCTCGTGGCCGAGGTAGCCGTGCATGTAGGCGGTCGGCACGTTGTGCAGCTCGCCCTCGTCGACAACGATCACAGAGCGGCGCTGGCGGCCGAGTTGAAGTGCCGCGGCGAGTCCGGCGGCCGATCCACCGATGACGGCGACGTCGCAGTGACGCTCGACGGTTACGGGGGCGTGGTCACTCATGACCTGACGATACCTTCGTATCCCAACAGCGCATGAGACCGGAGGATATTCGCAAGAACATCGAAGGAGTAATGGAGCTTCACGAGATCGAACAGGTGTTTCGGACCCGGTTGCGAAATCTACGGCAGACGATCAGTCTGTCGCTTGACGAGCTCGCGACACGTACGAACTTCAGCTTCTCTACGATCGGTCGAATCGAGACTGGCAGCGGACGATGAGGCTTGACATGCTACTCTCGCTGCCACGGCCCTTCCCGTGGAGGCTCAAGGCACTCCTCGACGTGCGCCGCGAGGACGACGTTCGCCCCACTACGAACAGCTGCGACGAGCGCACGACCGAGCCACTGGGCTGCTCAACAACGCGGGGACCCCGATCACGACTGGTTTTGCGTGTTCGAGGGAAGGATGGCCTGTCGCTGGACGAACGAGCGAGCGCCGTCGAGACTGGTGAGGGCGTCGAATTTGTCACCATGACGCTGCACGCTCTCGTAGTTATCGAGGCCCGGCCGAGCTCATCATGATCTTCGACCGCGACGGCCACCCGACCGCGCGTCCATCACGAAACCGGCCGCCGCCCGACGGAGCGACCTCGCAGGCCCTGGCGCGACTTCGGCTTCGGACCAGGCGATGATCGAAGCGAAGGATCCCTACTGACCGGCCGCCGAGTTTTCGGTGACCCGCCTGATGGTCTGCTGGCTCGTGGGGCGGCCGTGACCTTCGGACTAGACCGGCACGTCCGCACCGCCCCAGCCCGCGGAACTTACCGCCCTGGCATGTAGCGTGCCGATCGGAAGGGCCGCGAATCGAGGCGTTCGGGCATCGACCTGGTCCGATTTGTGCGTTCGCCACGAACCTCGTTGCCCCTGGTCCTCGGGCCCGCACGGCGCGAGAATTCGAGCATGGCAAAGCACACGAAGGGTCGGCGCACCGACATGATCCACGAGCGCAACAAGGAAGACTGGCACAAGGTGCTGGAAGAACTCACCCTGGCGCGGGCTGGGGACGATGTCACAATCGAGCTATTGGACGCCGAGTTCGGCGACGAGTTCGAGGCGGAACAGGTACCGCTCGCTTACATCGAGTACGACGAGCACGCCGACGAAGCGTCGGTCGCTGTGGGCGGCCGGGACGGCCGGTACCCGGTCGTCCTCCGGCACTCGATCGAGCATCCCACGGCGATCCTGACGGACTCGAAGCCGCCCATGCTGCCTCTGGCTGTCCAGATCGTGGGGGCGGACGGTTCCGAGACCCTGGTCACCGTCCTCCCCAGCGCCTGAGGGGACTGAGGCTGGGCCCAGCAGGACGAGCGCTCGAGGTCGGGGTGCTCGACCACGACCTCGACCCTTGAGGGCGCCGCCATCAACGTAGGCGGTCACTGCTCTGAGCCTGAACCAGTACACAGCGGGCCACTGGTTCGAACTCGAGCGAGACTCAGCCTTTCGCGGAATCAGCGCGTCCCTGTGATCGTGCGCGTGGGAGGATCGGGCCCGCAAGAGAGGTCTGTGGATTGCCCTGCTCCTGAGTTCGGGCCAGCTCCTTGAAGCCTGCGGATTGGTGGCAAGGCCGTTGGGGGCTTGCGCTCGGGTCCGCCGTGCGAGAGTTGTCGGCCCGAACACGGCACAGCGCGAGGGTTGGAGGGCGGCACCGGATGATCCGTGGCCAAGGCTCGGAATTGCTCGGTTGGAGGTGTCTGGCTCATTGGGCGGACCACGACGGGGATCAGGTGCAGCGATCGTCCCGCCGAACGAAGTGCCCCTTGCCCGTCGTCGACGACGGTACTCCGATGCCCAGACCCACTGAGCCCATGGTCGCGGCGATCACCGACAGGACGAAAACCGGCGATCCCGACAACCATCAACATCACGCCGATAGCGTGAGTGTCAAAGCCGTGCTGATCGGTGCTAACCGTGACTGCGAAGTCGAGGACTGCTCCTACTGCGAAGACGATGATGCTCGTCGCAACGCCCAAACATTTGTGTTCCTTTCGCTTTCGGCCAAATCCCAGGCGGGGCTACCACCGATAGAAGCGGTGGCTGCCGGAGCTCTCGCCCCGGCCGAATGCGAGCCCGACCAGCCAGAAGACAAAAAACACGACGGCCGCGATCCACAAGAAGTGAAGAGCAAACCCCAATCCGGCGAAAAGCAAGACCAGTAGAAAGACCAGCAAAATGACCATTAGCTCTACCCTCCCTGTTCGGACCCTCAAAGGGCTCGGCCTATGTCTTCCCGCATTGCGGTAGAGCTAAACCCTCGTCCCGGTCCGATTCTTGGTCTGGCGATGGACGCCTCGACTCGCCGAGAGGATGGCAATCTGTAGGCGTTCTTCCTGTTTCGACCGGCGCTTCTCTCTCCGGTGACGGGGCGACTGCAACCAGATTGACCATTGGGGCGATCCTCCCTTCGGAGATGTGTGCTGCGGCACCTGGGGTAGCCTGGGGTCATCGCCGTGAGGGTCAGTGCGCACGACGAGCATGGCAGACGAAGTCAGGTGCCAACTCTGGGAAGGCGGCGGAAGGGGAAGGAGCAAAAGTTTTCCCCGGCCCCAGTCGAGGAGCCCTGAAATTACGACATTGGTCGTGATGAACGCGAGAATCGTATCTGACGCCGAGAGACGTAACTGCCTCGCGGGCGAACGCGCATGAGATGCGCGAACAGGCGAACAATCCGGCGGCGACGCTGCGTCAGATGGAGAATGACCAGGCCGGCGAAAACCAGCCCTACGTCCGCATGGATGGCGTTGCGGATGTGGAGCAGTTGCAGAGTCGCGAATGCCGCCGCGAGGGAGGCAAGGAGTCCGAGGCGCACGAGCCAACGAGACCTGCCAGCGCGCTCGGTCCGCGATCGGGTTAATCGTTCGGTCGGAGCGCCGACAGCCTGCACTTGCGAAGCCCCTGGGTTCAGCCTCGCTTCCGAATCCTCGGGTATCCATGGATGTCACCTTTCAATTCGAGCAGTCAAGCCTCCGAGCGAGTAGTACTCGCTGGCGCCACAGTTGCTTGGCAGAAGTATTTGAATCATCGCCTAACACGCCAAGTAGGCCGCACGCATTCTCATCCCGCTCGCGGACCGCTCCAGCGTGCACGCCCGTTCGCTCTCTTCCGAGTCAAGACCTCTAAACCAAACGCTCGGTTTGGTCGATGCTGACGTCATCTGGATCACGTCGCGCCCGCTCCGGCATATGTCAACTGCGTCGCTCTTGGATGACATCGGCGACTTTCGGACACAGCGAACGTTCCACGTCGCCGGGGCGAAGAGGGGTGCTAGCACCAGGTGCAGGACACCGGCACCCCGGATACTAAGGCCGACTGCCCGTTGCTACCATTGCCGTACGGCGTGTCGGCACCACCGGAAAAACAGGGTGCAATGAGAGGCGGCAATCAGTAATGGGAAGGGTGCGGGCACAATGATAAGTGCAAGGACGCTCTCGCCAGGGTTGAGCGGCGCAATCGTATGAGCACAGCACTGCTTTCGGACACAGTGGACGGGCGAGCGGCAGACAGCCAGTGGGCGGTCGAGACGCATGGGCTGACCAAGCGATTCGGAGAGAACATCGCCGTCAACGACGTCGAGCTCCTCGTTCCCCGCGGCTGCGCTTTCGGCTACCTCGGGCCGAACGGTGCTGGCAAGACCACGCTGATCAGGGTGCTGCTGGGCCTGACCCACGCCGATGCCGGCAGCATGTCCCTGCTCGGCCACGCCGTCCCTCGACACCGCGATGTGGCTCTGGCCCGGGTCGGGGCGATCGTGGACGAGCCTCGCTTCCACGGCCACCTGACCGGTCGCCAGAATCTGCAGATCCTCGCCGCGGCCCGTGAGCCGGCGGCGAAGGGCCGCATGGCTCCCGCTCTCGAGCGCGTCGGCATCCTGCATCGAGCCGACGACAAGGTGTCGAAGTACTCCATGGGCATGCGCCAACGGCTGGGCGTTGCCGCCTGCCTGCTGGGTGATCCCCAGCTGCTGATTCTCGACGAGCCAATGAACGGGCTGGACCCCGCGGGCATGCTCGACATGCGCGACATGATCACGTCCCTCGTGTCCGAAGGTCGCACCGTGGTGCTGTCGTCACATCTCCTCGACGAGGTCGAGCGTACCTGCGACGCGGTGGCCATCGTCGATCGCGGCAAGGTGATCCGGCAGGGACCGATCGCCCAACTGCTCGCCGGGTCCTCCTTCGAGGTGCAGATCGAGTGCTCCGACCCCGACCGTGCGCGCCACCTGCTCGAGGGGACGATGTTCGGCGCGAACGTGCAGGTCGGGCACGACGGGCTGGCAATCTCCCTCCCGGAGGCTACCGAGCGCGATGCCATCGCTGAGATCAATCGCCTGCTCGTGGAGGGCGGGATCTCGGTGTACCGGCTCCAGCACATCCAGGCCTCGCTCGAGCAGTGGTTCCTTTCCGTGACGAGCCGATTGGGAGCCTCGGAATGACGACGATCGTTCAATACGGGCGCACCCGCTCCGGGTCCGGCTCCCGCGCCGATCCCGGTACAAGCGCGGAGCGATCACCGCGGCTCGTGGATCCCGACGTGGGGCATGGTCACCACGCGCTTCATGGAGTTGCGCAGGCGCCGGGGACTGATGATCGCCCTCATCGCCGTCAACATCGGGATTCCCGTCGTCTTCCTCGCCGTGCGCCTCATCTCCCACGCCGTGGACCCCAAGTCCTACGGGCCGGCCGGGGGCTACTCCATCTTCACCACGCTGGTGACCGGCTTCATGTACATCTTCGGGTTCATCGTGGCGGCCGTCGTCGGCTGCACGGCGGGGTCGGTCGACCTCACCGAGGGGATGTTCCGACACCTGGTGATCACCGGCCGTTCCCGCATGGCCCTGTATTTTGCCCGGATCCCCGCCGGGCTGGCCATCGTCATCTCCATGGTGGCGATCGGCTACATGATCGTCTGCGCGGTCTGCGTGTTCGCCGCTCCGACCCAGCTCAACTACGACGGGGTGATCGTGCCGCAGGGGCTCTCGCGGCCGGCGCTGGACAGCTGGGCGGCGTCGCATGCCGACGAGGTGCATCTGCAATTTCAACTACAACGGGGGCCCAGGTCTGAACGGCCCGCCGCCGAGCGTGCCGTGCGGCAACGGTCAGACCAGCGGTCCCCCGCCCGGTGCCACCATCAAGACACCGAAGGGCACGATCACCGTCCCCGCCAGTGAATCGCCGGCCCAGATTCGGGCGTTCGCGGTCGCGGTCGCCAATCAGGACTATGTCGACTACCGGGCCAACTTCACGGTCCCCCCGACCTCACTGATGGTCGACGTCGGTCTGTGGATCGCGCTCGAGGCGACCATCGGGTTCATCGTCGGCCTCGGGCTGGCGTCACTGATGGGACAGCGGACGGTCCCGGTCATCCTCCTCGTCGTACTGGAACTGATCCTGACGCCGATCTTCAGCCGCCACATCATTACGCACCTGGTCAACCTCGAGCGGGGCATCGTCGGCGTCGCTATGGTCCATATCGAGCCGGGTGGGCTGCCGACGCCGTTCGGCGGTGGCGGTCCAGGCGGTGGCGGCGGCCAGACGCTGATACCGGAGTCGACCTTGGCGGCGTCACTGGTCATCGTGGGCTGGATCGTGTTCTGGACAGCCATCGGGGCCTGGCGAATGAGGACCAGGGACGCGTAGCGCGCTCGCACTTGGACGAAGACAAGGGCTCACACTGGTCGCTCGAGCCGTATCAGCCAGCATGAAGTCAAGAAACGATGACTCATGGAGTTGGAAGCCGGCAGATGTCCAGTTCGTGGCGAGCACCGCCCCGATCGTGCGAGACGCTGAGGCGGCGCACTCGATGACGCCTTGGGTTGTCCTTCGAAGGTGAAGAAGGCAACTCTTTGTTCACCCAGAAGCTCGAAGGGACGAAGCACTTCGGCCTGTGGCCCCTCTCGGAAGCCGCGAACGTCTGTTTCGGCATCTCAGGATGGCCAGCCGATATTCCCGCGCCTCAGGCCAGCATCGAGTTCGAGGTCCCTATCCTCAGCCCTGGGAGACCAGGTCCCGAAGCGCAGTCGCGATACGCAGAACCACGCCCCTCGCGGTCTTCGGGTTCGAAGTCTGAAAACCCGACGGTGCCGGCACACAACTGATGTGCATCCCCGAACGGCTCGTTCTGAGGGTGTGGACAAGGCGCAACAGCCGAACGGGCCCGATCACAGATAGGCCTGGTCCAATTTCGGACGATGGGGGACCGGCCCCACCCAGCTGCCCTTCACTGCCACGCTCATCGTCACGATGAGCGGTCCAGGATCATCACAGCCTGCCGACGAACGTCTGAGTCATCGTCCACGATGGCCGTCTACATTGCTGCGCGAATGGGACTGCGGTCCTCGGCGCCTCTCCAGCGAACCCCGGGCATCCACGAGGCTCGCGCGAGCAACGCCGGGACCGTTCGTAACTCGTTTCGCGGCTCGAGAGATTCAGCCCACCACTTGTCATCTGCGATTACTCATCCAAGCGATCGAGGTTCCACCGAACGATGCGGAACCCGTGAGCCACGGCGTTGATGAGTCCGTCTCGGTCGAATTGGCCGTCGTCTCGCCGGGCGATGGGGATGAAGCCTGCGGCTCTCGCGTTGACTGCGGTCATGGTCATGAGCGCGTCGTCGACCTCGTCGGCGTCGTCGATGAGATCTGGGCGTGCGGTGACATCGCGCCCGCTGAGTCGGATCCGTTCGGGGCGGCCGGACTCGAGGTTGAGCTTCCAGTTGCCGCCTACCGGCGTTAGTAGGGAATTCCCGTCTCTGAAATAGCTCACCGGCTGTCGGTAGCGGCGTCCGCTGCGTCTCCCCGTGAGGTAGAGCAGCGTCAGTCGCTTGCTGAGCGGCGTCGAGAACGGCAGGGCGAGGATTCGACGCATCGGCGGGTTGACGAGTCGCATCAACCTCGCTTGGCGGCGCATCCATGGTGGCCGGTTGCTCATCGAGCTCTCCGTGTTCATGTTTTGTTCGTCTCGCTCTCGCCGCTGACCGGCGTTGGCGGTTTCGGCGTGTCTGGTCGTCTACATCTAGACAAGGACAGAGCCCCCGGCGATGTCCAGGGTGATCCCGCTGATCCACGAGGAGTGATCGGAGGCCAGGAACAAGGCGGCGTGGGCAACATCATCTGGCGTCCCGAGGCGTTGGACCGGATGGGTGTGGCGCAGCTGCTTTTGAGTGGTTTCGGGTATCTGTTGCTGGTTGCGTTGGGTCAGGATCGTTTCGGGGGCCAGACAGTTGACCCGAATGCCATCGGGTCCTGCTTGGGCGGCTAGCTCCTTGGTGAGTACTTCGATACCTGCCTTGGCGGCGGCGTAAGCCAGTGGCGACTGGGGCGTCGGGCGTCGGGCAGCGGCCGAGGACATCGTGATGATTGTGCCGCGATGGCGTCGTTTCATTCCGGGCAGGAAAGCCTTGATGGTCAAGAAGGTCGCGTTGAGGTTGGCGTCGATTGATCCTCGCCACTCGGCCTCGGCGATGTCTTCGAGCGGCCCCGGCCGAACAGTGCTGCCACCGGCGTTGGCGACCAAGATGGCGATCGGGCCGAGATGTTGCTCGATCATGGTTCGCATGGCTTCGATCTCGTCGTACTGGGTGAGGTCGCTAATCGCGGCGAGGGCACGACCGCCGGTTGCCTCAATGTCCGCAACCACGGCCCGCACCGCGTTGGCGTCGCGACCATGGACGATGACGGCAGCGCCTCGCTCGGCGAAGAGTCTGGCGATGGCGGCCCCGATGCCCCGCGAGCTTCCGGTGACCAGCGCGACGCGGCCGTCCAGGTCGGTCATTGTCCCTTCTCCTCTTCGTTCGTGGTGGCACTGGTCTCGGCGGAGTCGGTCGGTCCTGGCACGGGTGGGGAGCCCTGGGTGCCGGCGATGAAGCTCATGTGGACGGCGGCCAGCCGCACGGTCTCCGAGCCTGACGCAATGACGAGCGTGGCGCGGAGCGCTTCGGGAAGGGGCTGACGTTGATAGGTGCCACGGGCGTTGTTGCGCGCCAAGACAACAGCAACGCCGCCATAGCGGCGAATCTGGAGTTCTTCGAGACTGAACTGCTCGTAGGCCAGGCCTTGGCGATGGCGGTCCAGCCCATGCGGGCCGAGGGAGGGTGAATCCGAGTGGACCGACACTAGAGAAGTCCTCCGGTGAGGAGGGCCGCCAGCTGCTCGGTATCTCCGGCGCGCTCGGCAGCGGTCCATCGCGTGAGGAATGCGTGGATCTGCTCTGACATCTGGGTGGGTCTCCTTGGGCGAAGGCGCTCTCGATAACCATAGTTCTCTAAGGCTTAGAGATCAAATCATTAGACATCGTTGGGTGGTGCTATCCTGACCAGGTGTCGCCTCCTGCCCAGCCACCGATCGGTCTTCATCTGGCCAGTGCTGCCCGGATCGTGCGGCGGGCCTTCGATGAGGCGCTCGCCGAAGCCGGAGGTTCTCAGCCGGTGTGGTTGGTACTGCTCAACCTGAAGGTCCGACGCCCCGCCAACCAGCGGGAACTGGCCGAGGCAGTCGGGGTCAGGGAGGCCACGCTCACCCACCACCTCAATTCCATGGACGCCGAAGGGCTCATCACTCGGCAACGCGACACCGCCAACCGTCGGATTCATGTGGTGGAGCTGACCGACGCGGGTGAGGAGTCGTTCCTTCGTTTGCGGGCGGCGGCGATGTCGTTCGACCGGCGGCTCCGAGCCGGCATCAGTGAGAAAGAAGTGGCCAGTCTCGAAGGCGTACTCGACCGTCTGGTCCGAAACGTGGCGGCTGATGACGAACCTCGCCACTGGGCCGGGCTCTTGGAGGCCAACTCTTAGTCAACCCGGGTGACCGCAGTCACTGCCACCTTCGCGTGCCGAACCGAAGGTCGTGTCCGAACGGGTGGAGGTTGGAAATGTTTGCGGTGACGGGCCATACCCCATCGCGGAGGTTGTGGACATCGCGGTCGCTTGCGACGAGCTCGTCCACGCGGGAGCGGAGGGAATCAGGGAACCCGGCGACGTGCGACAGGGCAAGCTCGACGCCTGTCATCAAGCAGGCCGCAACAGGCTCGGCAGTAGATTAGGCTCGAAGCGATGACGAAGAACGATGACTGGCGCGTCGCGATGCTTTCTCGACTCCGCACGTTGATCGAGCAGGCCGATCCACAGGTGGTTGAGGAACGCAAGTGGGTCAAGTCGTCGAATCCCGACGGCGTTCCAACCTGGTACCACGATGGAATCATCTGCACGGGCGAGACGTACAAGACACACGTGAAATTAACCTTCGCGAGGGGCGCCCGCCTGAAGGACCCCGGACGACTGTTCAATGCCAGCCTCGAGGGCAACCTCCGCCGTGCCATCGATCTTCAAGAAGGCGACAAGGTTGACGAAAAGGAGTTGAAGGATTTCATCCGAGAGGCTGTGGCTCTCAACGAGGCATCGGTCAAGAAGGCGAAGTAATCCGCAAAAAGGGGGCCAGTCAACGGGTCCAGCTCTCTGGAGCGGGCAGTCGTCTTCGTACATCGAGAATCCTGGCTGTGTTCCGAGGCGCTCTATCGGGGGTTGGCCGACAACTCGGGCTGCAGGGGCTCTCCAGCGAGACATGAAACTGCGGGATGCCCGGCCACCTGGTTCCCATCCTATGCCTCTGGCGGAATTTGGCGCACCGACCAGTCCTCGAAGCGAGGTCGAGGCGATAGGTCGACGCCCAGAACGCCCATTAGGTGGATCGGCCGGTGAGCCAGGGTCGAAGCCAGCGGAGGGAGGTCGGACGAGCTTCGCGGCGTGTCGTGATCAGACGGCGGCGCGTAGCCCGCATAGCATGGCCTCGCGCAGCTCCCTCCATAGACAATCGACCGCCGTGAACCCCGCCTCATGAAGCCATCGCAGCTGGTTTTGCAGTGTTGCGTGCTCGACGTCGTCGGTTGCGGTGCTGCTTGCTCCACGCCAGGCGCTAATACCGGTCGCTTGGGCATAGAGCTCGGACAGGAGCGGCGAGCTCGGGAAGATATAGTCGATGTTGAGGAATGCCCCTCCGGGCGCTACCAGCGTGCAGATCTCGCATACACGTCCCGGATTGCCGCTGGATCGCGGAGGTTGTGGATCGCGATCGCGGACACGACCGCGTCGAACGGCCCGCCAAGGGCGTTGCTCCAGCCCGCTTCTCGCAGGTCCGAGCACCGATAGTCGACCCGCGTGCCGAATCGGACGAGGCGCTTTCTTGCGGAGGCGATCATCGGTGCGGGTAATCGTGCAGCACGACCGTGCTGTTCGGGAACTCCTGGAGTACCTGAGCCGCGAGTTCGCCATAGCCGCCGCCGAGATCGAGAACGCTGATGTCCCGCTCCTTCTCGAACGGCAGAATAGACACGGCACGGCGCAATCTCGGCCGCCGCTCACCGTCGCGGGTGACGTCGGAAGCGATCCACTGCCGGACGTAGGTCTCCGAGAGCCAGTCGTGCTCGCCAGGTGGGACGGCTCTGCCGATCACGTCTCGGGGATCGCTCACGCCGAAGCTCGCGCCGCTTCACGCTCCGCCATCCGTTCGTGAGCCGACAGGGGAAGCAGCTCGATTCGGTGTCCGTCGGGATCGTGGAGGAACACCGTGTTGCGCGGAGTCCTTTCGGAGGTCGCGACCCCCGCCTTCGCCAGCAGTGCCACGACCTCGTCGAGGCCATCCGCGGCGACGCACAGGGCCATGTGGTTCATCTCCTCGCCGCCGTGGGCATCCCCGGACACCTCGAACAGATCGAGACCCTGAATGCCGCAGCGGAGGAAGCACATCTTGCGCCCCGAGCCAGCGGCAATGCTGCGACTCTCGAAACCGAGAACCTCCATGTAGAACCTCATGGAGCGCTCGACGTCATTCACGTGCAACACCACATGGTTGATGCCCGTCACCTTGAGTGTCGGTGTAGCCATCGGGCGCACCCCCTTTCCTTGTCGAAGCGAGATCGTCTCCGGGGAGCCTACGACGCGCGGCGGCCGGCGTCACCCTCTTCACCTCTGGGGATGCGGGTCCGCGGAGGTGAGTTGCCAGCAGCCCGACCGCGTACCGCCTGCCGTGACCGTGCCGAGCATTCTCTCTAGTGGCCGATGCCCGTTACGGTAGGCAACGTCCACGCACACCAAGCGATCCATCGGGTGCGCCCCCCGGTCCTCGAGTCCATCGGATGGCTCGGATAGTGCGGTCCCAAAGCGCGCCTCGCACCGGTTGCCAGAGCTGCCGCCGGAGTGCGTGGTCAGCGCCCAACGCCGGGCGCCGCGCCCGGTGCCTTGGTCGACAAACTTGCTCGACGAGCACTCAGGTGGAGGTTCTGGATGACATTTCTCCAAGGACGGTGCGGCCGAGGAGCGGACAGGGTATGAATCGACTGCGCGGGAACAGACCCAAGCACCGGTGCCGAACCGGGGAAACCGTCTGGGACTGCCGAACTGGCCATCTTCCATCCGATCGTTATCCGACTGCCGAATTCTGGCCGGTTGTAGTCCCGAACACTCGCGAGATCACGGCGCGGCATGGATGCTGCTCAATAGCGATTTGCGGATGGCGCGGTCTAGGCGCGTCGGCCCAGGAAGTACAGCAGGCGTGCTTGCTCGTCCGCCCCCACTGGCGGATCGAGCTTCGGACCAAAGACCCCGGGTTGACGGATCATCGTGTCCATGGGCTGCAGCATCTCCCAAGCGAAGCGCACCACGTCTGGGTCGAGGCGGTCGTCACCGCCGACAGCTCGTGCCAGGTCCCAGGTATGAATGTGGGTGTCCATCGAGACCAGACTCCCGAGAGCCTCCTCGAGCGGAATGGGGCCACCGGGTCCGTTCACCGGCTTGCTCAATAGACCAGGATCCTTGCTCAGGCTGCTCATACGCTCATGGGCTTCGGACCAGGCCCGCTCTGGGTCGTCGTCGGCCCCCAATTCTGAGCCTCGCTCCCTGTCGCGGACGCAACCATCGAACGATGATTGCCGACCACGTGAGCGACGACATCGCGCGTGGACCAACCTTCGCAGGGGGACGGAGCGCCCCATCTGTCGGTTGGAACAGCCCTGACCCTCCGGTCGAATCCAGCCGCAACGAGCTCGTAACGGTCGATCGCCTCGCTCATGTCTACCTCCCATCTTTGTGCGCGACTCAACCTTAGGTGCCGCTCGAGTTGCCGTCCTCGTGCGGGCCACTTCCGACAGAACCAAGAGGACTCCGAGGACCTCCCTTTCAGCGGTGGCCACGGAACATCCTCCAACTGGGGCCGGTAACCGCGTGGGCCGAGGGGCCCTGTCGTCGGGTCGTGACCGCATTCTGCGCAGGCCCACGGCGGGCCGGCCCTCTGGGCCTTTCGGTGCCGACCGAAAAAATGGCCCCGCCGCGATGAATGTCAGAGCGGCTTATCGTCGAACCTCGCAGAAGACAGCTCCGGCGGTTAGCGACGGGTGAGACGGTAAGGAGAGCAGCCATGAGCCGGGTCAGCACCTACTTGAACTTCATGGGGACGACTGAGGAAGCCTTCAGTTTCTACAGCTTTGTCTTCGGCACCGAGATCACCGGTGAGATTGCCCGTATGGGGAACATGCCGAGCGGACCCGGATCGCCCGAGCTGTCCGACGCCGAGAAGAAGATGATCGCCCACGTCGAATTGCCGATTCTGGCTGGCCACGTCCTGATGGGCACCGACATGCTCGGCTCCATGGGCCATGAGCTCAAAGTTGGAAACAATGTGACAATCTGCCTTGAGCCCGACAGCCGGGCGGAGACCGACCGCCTCTACGCTGCTCTCAGCGAGGGCGGAAGTGACTCGACGGGAATGCAGGAGATGCCCTGGGCGTACTGGGGGTGCAGCCTGGACCGCTTCGGTATTCGCTGGATGTTCAACTGCTACGAGCCGGCCCCTTAGGGCCATTTTCCACCATCACCCTCAGGCCTGGTGGCGGCAAAGCGAGCAACAACTGAGTTCGGCGTTGTCAGCGCTTGACGGCGTCGCCGATCTCGCCCATTTCCCGGCGTGCGCGCGTAGGCGACCACACGCTTGCCCGACCTGCGCCAAGATAGGAATCGCGCCCGGAATACCCAATGTCAGTACAGATCACTCGCCGAGAGGATCCCGCCCGCTGCCAAAGCTCGTCGCGCTAGGTCAGGACGACGAGATCGGTGCCCGTCAGACCGGGCCTTTCGCCTCGAGCGATCGCCCCGTCGAGACTCCCAGTCCCTCGGCGAACTCGTCAATAGAGATCGGTGCGAGGGCGGAGTCGGTGTTTCTCATCGCGACAGCCCAGTCCCGTACTCCTTGCAGGTCTCGCCACCGTTCCTCTCGCACTCTTAGCACTCTGTTCTGGGTGAATCCGGCTTCGGAGAAGGTCGTTACGACCTTCTCCAGGGTCGGCCAGTGGGTGGCTACGGCGGCAGCTGCGGGGAAGTGCCTGATGAGTTCTACCTCTTCGAGGCGACCAGGGAACGAATTGCGGATCATTACCGAGGCCCCCTCCGCGAGAGTCCTGCGTAGTTCCCCAGCGCACGCAGAGATGTCGGTCAAGTGGTGCACCACGGTCGAGAGCCAGGCAGCGCGGAACGCATCCCGGCCGAAGGGCACGTGCTCGGCGCTGGCCGCCACGTAGTGGGCCCTTGACGGCAAGCCGATCTCGGCGCCTACCTCGCGCATACCTGAGGAGGGCTCGAGAGCTATCACCTTGGCGTCGAACCAAGTGACGAAGGCTCTTGTCCACAGGCCAGTCCCGGCCCCGATATCGAGAAGAGGTTCGTGTCCTGGGCGAATGAACGCGCCCAGGAACCGACGCCAGGGTTCGAGCTGGTCGAGAGGCACTTCCCGACCTGCTCGGTAGCGCCTGGCCTCTCGGTCATAGTCGATCCACACCGCCCCTAGCTTGGCATAAAGACGATTCGGGCTGCTCCGGTGCCCGCTTAGGTCGACCGTCCAGTCGACCAGCTCCTTGGCCGGTAGGAACCTTCTTCCGAGCCCAAGGTTGAGTCTCCTGACGTGCTCCATGGTCCGCGGCGATCTTGAAAGCGAGCGAAACCGCGCTGGAAACGGGTTAACTGCGAAGTCCCACGCGCCACAATGTGAGGCACAGGCGGGCCTCCTATTCAATCGGGCGAGTAGAGATCCCCGTTGGGTCCCGTCCCGCCAGCACCCAGCCGACGACCGCGGCGACAACTGGCATAGCGATCACGATGAGGAACAGGTTGCTCCAGGGGACGTGGTCGATGATGTCCGACAGTCCACCTTCCAGTGCGTTGGAGTGGAACCATCCGGCCAGCCCGACGTAGGCGGCCACCGTCCCCAGCAGCGCGCCGAGAAAGGCGAGTCCGCCAGCGGTGACCGCCGTCAGGGTGCGCCGAGTGCGGGAGCTGGCGCCGGTGGCAGCGAGCGTGCGCAGCTCGCTCGCTGTTTCGCTCCGGATGAGGCCGATGCTCATCGCTAGGATGCCCAGGGCGAGCGCGATGGCGAATACGGTGGCCCAGTTCACGATTTCGTGCGAAGTAGGGGCGTCGTTCTTGGACTCGATGCTCAGGTTATTGGTCGCCGCCAGTGCCTGTGCGTTCGTGATCTGGGCGGAGGTGATCGGGCTGTTCGCCTGGATGATCCAGCCGTCGAGGCTGCTCTGGTCCGCGAGGTGCAGCCGGTGCAACGCGCTCTCGGTGATCAGCGTGTTGGGTGCATCCGTCCCCGTCGGCAGCTGGCTCTCCTCTTGTACGACTGGATGGGCGATGCACGACCCGGGGGAGCAGGTGTTGGTGTTTCCCGGACCAGGACCCCCGCCGCCATCCGGACCACCAGACCCGGGGCCGACCAGGGGGCCGCCGCCCTTTCCGCCGCCTCCTCCATAGGTCAGCTGCACGCCGGAGCCCGAGAGGCCAGGGCGCGAGCTGACGACGTCGACGGTGGACGGAATGGATGACGGATCAATGCCGTAGGCCCGCAGAAGCGCCGGCGTCGCCACGTAGATCTGTCCGTCCCACTGGCGACCTGAGGCGCTGGGGTTCTGCAAGCCGACCGATGACGCCGGGTTGTCCAGTTCCACGACGTCAGTGGCGCCGACAGCGGCCGCGATGGCGTGGACGGTGGCCTCCTGCCGCACTATGCCTAGAGGCGTCGGCTGGCTGGGATCGGGGCTGTTGCCATTCTGTCCGTTCGGGCTCCAGACGGCGAGCTCGTTCGATGCCAGGTTCGGCCCGACGTAGTCGTAGACGTTGCTGTAGCGGGCGACGGCGACGGAGCAGACGACAACCGCGATGAGGACCCCAACGCTGATGGCCGAGAGGGCCGAACCTGACCGGGCCCGGTACCGAGAAAGGTCGCGCAGGGCTAGTCGGATGGCGATGGGTGCTTTCCGTCCGACCCTTGCCAATAGGGCCAGGAAAAAGGGAGATACGAGGATGATCCCCGCGATTAGCGCGACGAACCCGGGTATCAGCCATACCACGCCGCCGCCGTTCCCGGCCGCGCCAGAGAGGGAGAACATGATGAATCCGATGACGAGCGCGATCACGCCAGGAACGAACGAGCGGTGGATCTGGCGCGGCGGCGCGGGGCGTCCGGCCAAGGCGCTGACTACGGGGACGCGAGTCATGGCGCGCGGCAGGGTGGCCGGCGGCAAAGAAGGTGGCGACGACGGCGAGCGCCATCGCCACCACGATCACAGTCCACGGCAGGGCGAACATAGGGATGAGGTGATGCGCGCTCTGTTCGTTGTGTGACCGGTAGGAGAGCCAGGCGACTAGACCCAGCCCGAAGCCCACCACGGCGCCCACGGCGCCCACGATGACGCCGTTGGCCTCCAGCACGAGCCGGACGTTGCGGTCCGTTGCCCCCATGGATTCCAAAATCCCGATGGCGCGCAGTCGGCGCTGCGCCAGCACCGTGAAGCCGCCAACCGACACCAGTGCGATGAGCAGCATGCCGACGGTCGCCAACGCCAGCACGATGGTGTCAGGATTGATGGAGTTGTTGTTGAGCGATCCCGGCGTCGAGACGTTGGACCCAATGCGCCCCGGTTGCACGCCTGGGGCGTCGAAAAAGACGTCGATCGTGGTCGGGTGCGTCACCTGTCCCGGCGGAACCAGGGCGAACTCGTCGAGCAAGCTCTGAGGATTCTGCACGATCCCTACCACTGTCTTGCCGCCTTGGGAAGCCCACGAGTCGCCCATCCTGAGGTTGAGCTCGGACGCCAGCCCCGGAGTGAGGGCGATCTCGTTCGGGCCGGTCGGGTAGTGCCCCAAGAGCAGCCGCAGCATTGGCCCGCCGTAGGGGCCGTGCGGGTCCTGGGACCGAAGATCGTAGGTCTGCGTGCTCCCGGGGATATGGAGCATCTGGTTCTCAATGACCTGGACCGTGCCAAAGCGGTGCTCCAGCGCGGCAATCTGTGCGGCCGCCGAGTGCAGATCAGACTGTTTCGGGGAGCTCGTGAAGGTGGCCAGGTCGTCGGCCGTGCCGTAGCCAGCGTTAGCTGGTGGTGGGGTATTGACCGCGACGGCCGCGCCAACCACGACGGCGGCCACGGCGACCACAACGAGTAGCAAGATGAGCAGCTGTTGGCGCCATTCTCGCTTGAAGAGGCGCCAAGCCCATCGGACCATGGCCCGGCGCGCCGGAACGCCTCCGGTGGTTGGTTCGGGGGCCGGTGCAGCGACCGGCCGTTCGAGGGCGCCGACGCTCATTGGTTCGGGAGGCCGGCGAGGATCGCTGCTGGGCCGTCGCCTGGGAGCGTCTGGTCGACGACTCTGCCATCGCGCAGAAAGACCATCCGGTCGGCCCAAGAGGCGAGCTGAGCGTCATGGGTCACCACGACGGCGGCCATACCTCGGTGGCAGGCCGCAAGGATCAGGCGCATGACCGCCTCAGCGTTGGTGGAGTCGAGAGCACCCGAGGGTTCGTCGGCCAAGAGCAATCGACGGTTGCCGACGACGGCACGGGCGATCGCCACTCGCTGGCGCTCGCCACCCGACAACTGGTCGGGGTAGTGCGAAGCCCGATCTCTCATTCCGAAATTCTCGAGCGACTCGAGGGCCGCCGCCTGGGCCTTGCGAGCTGCGACGCCGTCGAGCTCGAGGGGTAAAGACACGTTCTCAGCCGCGCTCAGCCCGGCGAGCAGGTTGTAGTCCTGGAAGACATAGCCGACGGATTGCCGTCGGAGCTGAGTTTTTCCGTTGCGCGACAACGACGACAGGGGCCGACCATCGACGTAGACCTCACCGCCACTGGGATCCTCAAGGCTGCCGGCGATGGTCAAGAGCGTGCTCTTGCCCGACCCGCTGGCGCCCATGACTGCCACCAGGGACCCGGCGTCGACCGAGAGATCGATGCGCTGAAGGGCATGCACCTCTGCGGCTCCCTCTCCGTAGATCTTCGAAATGTCGCGTAGTTCCAGGTAGCTCATCGCCCGATCTTTATTCCCCTAGTAGGACATGTAATACCATACGAAGTATCCTACACACTGGAATCGAGAGTCAAGTTCGGGCCAGGACTGCAGAGCCGCTGCGGCGAGGTGAACGATTAGCGCCGAGGCCCCGACCAACTGCGCTCCTCGAGCAGGGTCTCGGCGCTCGGCGCCGGAACCGTTTGACCAACCCCCCGCCGACTCGGAGAGACACCACCCGGTTTGCCCATGACGCGAGCTGAGCCTCGCGGGTGACGACCACCGTTGCGACACCCGGCTTGCATGCGGCGAGGATCATGCGCATCACTCGGTCGCCATTGGTCGAGTCGAGGGCGCCCGACGGCTCGTCGGCGAGGAGAAGGTGACGCTCGCCGACCACAACACGGGCGATTGCGACCTGCTGGCGCTCACCGCCGGAGAGCTCATCGGGATTGTGGGTCCCCGCTCAGCGAGGCGCAGCGCTTCGAGCGCGGCCATCCAGGCAAATGCTGGCGCACTTTGGCGGAGCGTGGGAGGCACTTGGATCGGCCGGTGCCCCATGTAGGCGATGCTCAGTTGGGCGGTTAGTGCGACACCTCGACAGAGCACGGAGTGGGACGATCGGAGAGACTCTACAAATCGCCCTCGAGTCGCTGGCGACCTGCCCTCCCCGGACCGACGGCAATCAGGTCGAACCGATGACCTCACCGAACTGGAGGGTGTCCAGCCTGACTCCGGGTGCCTTGGCGCCCTCTGGAGGTGCGGCAGCGCGGGCCTGCTCCTCGGTCTCAAACACTTCGATCGAGACTCCATGCGTGTCATCGAGAGCAACGAAGTAGGCGCCGAGGAATCCAGGAGCGCCCCTTATCATGGGAATGACTTCCTCGGTGAGGCTTCGTTTCGCCTCGGCCAGGTCAGTGATGTGGGTGTGGATCATGATGGCGTGCATGGCCGATCTCCATTCTCCATGGCCGACCGCGATACGTTACTGGCACTTCGGATGTCACCGAGAGGTGGTAGTCGCCGCCGGTGAAACGCCCAACCCCGCACAGTTTCGGTCGAGCACCCAAGATGCCCTCGTTAGGCTCAGAGTTGTGACACGAGGGACCGCAGTGCAAATCGCGTTGGCGAGTTGGCATGATCGGGACCAAGGGGAGCGTTGCACCTGCGTCGAGGGCGAGCAGTTTGGTTACCAAGCGGCCGCGGTGGTCGATGCGCTTATCGCTGGTGGCTGGACGCCCGAACCCTACGGTGGGCCCGGTCCCGAACGTCTGTGACGTCTTTGGCCCGACGCCAACGTGGCGAGATTGGCCGCGTTCACCTTGGGCGCGGCGCCCACATCGATGTCGGTAGCCTTCCACCGACCGCGGCGGAGTACCTCCAAACGATCTGCGGCGGACCAGTCCGTGCAGCTCGAATGTCGCCTGGACCTAGCTGGCTTCTCGGCCTGGTGGACCCCGCGGGTGGAGGTTGGGCGCGTCAGGCGGAATGTTCAATCGCCACTGGCACCGAGATGTGGACCATGCGGGTGTCAAGCGGGACGAATCCGACCCGAGAGCAGATTCTTTGGGTTCCGGCATCCTCGGGAGTAAGCCACAATGCCTCGACCCCGTCCTGCTCGAGCGCGATCTGCACGAGCAGGGAAGTGACCCCCGTGGCGACGCCGTGTTGGCGATACGCCTCTCTGGTCCCCACCACTGCCAGCTCGCTGATCCCTGCTCGCGGCACAGTGAACAGGCCCGAACCGCCCGCGTCCCCGGTCGCGCGATGACGGGCGAGGACAACGGCAGCACCGGCGCGAACCATTTGGCGGCGCGCCGCGATAGCTGCCCTTTCTGGTCGGGCGACAGGCTCGCCATAAGCCTCGCCAGCTACTGCCATTGCGTCTGCGTGGTCTTCGTCACTCTCGGCTAACGCCACCGTAAAATCGGAGGAGGCGCCGAGGGCGCGACCATGGCCGCGCGGACAAGCCATGAGTGCGAGGCGCGCCTCAACCTCGAACCCGGCCTGTATCAGGATGACTTCCAAATCGGGCGCCGCCCGGTCGGCGTATTCCAAGCGTGGCTTTAGTCCCCGTCGTTGGTACAGCTCGATCAGTTGCTCGACCTCGGCTCGCGACGGCTGAGCGCCATCGTCGGGGACGGCGTAGTTGCGCATCGGGTGATCGTTCCCTGGCGTAAAGGTTGCCAGGAACGGTCCGACCCTTTCGGACTCTGGATCCGCGCCTGCGCGTTGGTAGGCGTGGATTGCGGTTGCATCCAACTGAGACTCCTTGATCGAGGCCGTGCAAACATGGCGCACCGGCTCGACCAGAAGCCGAAAGGAACTCAGGATCCGCTGGACAACGTTCCCAGTTTGCTCACCGACAAATCCACGATCTGAGCGCGCGCCACCGAGCGACGGTAGGCACGTGGCATCACCCCCACCTCAAGATCGACGAGCCCTCGCTCGCCACCAACATCATGAGCTGGGGAGTGGGGGTAGGTCAACACCGGTGGCTCAGAACCATGGGGGTGAAGCGAGCGATGTTCCCAGGGGTTGGAGTGGTTAGCGTGGTGCTCAGGCACAGGATCGAGACGCCGGGTCGTGCGAGTCTCATGCGCAATAGCGACGACTGGCCTAGCGATGGTGGCGTCCGGTTCGCGGTGTAAATAGACGGCGGGCGTAGGTTCCTTTCGAAGCCTTGCAAGCAGAGAAAGGAACCCACACCCGTGTCCACACGAGTATCACCTATCGAGCGCGTCCGCGCTGACATCGACGACCTGTTCGCCTCTGAGCGTGAGCTCGGCGAGGTGCTCGAAGAGGTGGCCCGGCTCGGGGTGCGCCTGCTGATGCAGACCGCCATCGAGGCCGAGGTCACCGAGTTCTTGGGCAGGGAGCGCTACGCCCATGGCGAGCGATCTCGTCCCGGCAGCCGCAACGGGCACTGTCCGACCACGATCAAGACCACCACGGGGTCGGTGACCATCGAACGGCCCAAGCTGCGGGGCACCGACGAGGCCTTCGCGTCGCGGCTGCTCGGAATCGGGGTGTGCCGGACCAACGCCCTGGAGAGCCTGGTGATCGCCGGGTTCGTGCGGGGCCTGTCGGTACGCGACGTGGAAGCCACCCTGGCCGACGCGCTGGGCGCCGAGGCGGCCCTGTCGAAGTCGACGGTGAGCCGGGTGTGCGAGGCCATCAAGGTGGAGTTCGACACCTGGCGGGCCCGGGACCTCTCGAACATCTCGCTCGAGTACCTGTACTTGGACGGCTCGCACTTCAGAATGCACGAAGGATCCCGAGCCGAGCCGGTGTTGGCCGCCTGGGGGATCACCACCGAGGGCCGGCCGGTGCTCGTGGGTCTCGAGCCTGGTGCCAGCGAGTCCACCGACGCTTGGGCCGGGTTCCTCGAAGGTATGGTCGGCCGCGGACTGCGCCCGCCGTTGCTGGTCGTCTCTGACGGTGCTCCCGGACTGCTCGCCGCGGTGGAACTGGTGTTCGCTCACAGCCTGCGCCAGCGTTGCGCCATCCACCGCGCCAGAAACGTTCTGGCCAAGGTCCCCGCCGAGCATCAGGCTGAGGTCAAGGCCGCCTACTGGGCGCTGTTCGATCCAACCGGCGAGCCGCCCGGCGAACGCTCGGTCGCGGTGGCCCGATCCCGTGCCCGGACCTTCTCCACCACCTACGGCCGACAGTTCCCCGCCGCGGTCGCCTGTCTCAACGACGACCTGGCCAGCTTGTTCAGCTATCTGCGCTTCCCCGCCGAGCATCACAAGCGCCTCCGGCACGCCAACTTCATTGAACGCACCTTCGGCGAGACCCGTCGGCGAGTCAAGGTCATCGGACGGCTCCCCGGCGAACGCTCCTGCCTGAGCTTGGTGTGGGCCGTGCTGGACCGGGCTAGCCGGGGCTGGAGCGGCGTAGTCATGACTCCCGCAGCGGTCCGTCAACTCCAAGAGCTCCGCCGCCAGCTGCTCCACCCAACCCTCGACAAGGAGGCCACCACCAACGCCATTACAGCCGCCGCGTAACATCATCAACAAGGAGCCTGCGCCCGTTCGCGATTTACACCGTCACTGGGACGCCGCCCTAGCGATACCTGTATGGAACTCGCGAACATTGCCGTCGCTTTGGACGAATTTCCATACCGGTTAGGATGCCGAGTTGGTTCGTCTGAATGGCTACCTATTTTCGCCCGTCGACTGGACGGCCCCAAGGGGGCTCCGGGCAGGGAGATGCATCCAGACACCGATAAGCTCTTTCGGATGGTGGGTGGGCATGACCAAGCTCCGCCGCCGATCCCCTAACGAACCGAAGCCCTTAGCGTCCGGGCCATTCACGTAGCGAGCCCAGGGTTGCGTCGAATCGAGACCTGAGGGACCGAGGAGCACGGACTCGCCAGGATTCGGCCACGACCTCCCACAACTCGTCCTGGTCGATCTCATGGAGCCGGACCAAGACGGTGGGGTGGCCGTCATAGTGAGGCGTCGAAAAGAACTTGGACGGCGCGGCAGCCATCAGGACCAACTTCTCCTCCAGAGCCGCGTACCACAACACCACGGCGTCGCCCTCGGGGCGCAGCCGGGCGAACAACCGATCGCGGACACGGAACCCGGCAGTTCCATACGACGGCTGCTCGGTGGTCTCCGGTAGCGACAACGCGAGACGGCGTAGATCGTCCTGGCTGGACATGAACCCAAACCTACGACAGTCGTGACCCGAGTTCCGCAGTTGGCGGGCACACGCGGGCCCTCCAGCGGACGTTCTCCCTGCTCACGGGCGTGACGGGGGCTCGGACACTCGAAAACCTGTGGGCACACGACTAGGTGAAGAATCCGCGGCTGGCGTGCTGTGACGTGCGACAATTGCAGGCATGTATCTGCGCACGACGCAGCGCAAGAACAAGGACGGATCGATCGTCCGCTACGTCCAGCTTGCCCACAACCGACGAGACGGGCAATCGACGGTCGCAGAGGTGCTCGTCAACTTCGGCCGTGAGGACACCCTCGATCTCGAGGGCCTCCGTCGTCTCGTGCGCTCGATCAACCGCTACTTGGGAGAAGACGAGTCGACCGACCTCGCTGAAGCCGCAGGCGAGGGGCTCCGGGTCGTGGCGTCGCGCCAGATGGGCAGCGCGTACTTGCTCGACGCGCTCTGGCACGCGCTCGGCGTCGACGAGGCACTTGGCCGCGTGCTCGGGCGCCGGCGGTTCTCGATCGACATGGAACGAGTCCTCTTCGCACTTGTCGCCAACCGCGCCATCGATCCCGCGTCCAAGCTCGCAGCGTCGTCGTGGGCGACCAAGGACGTGGCGATCTCGGGTCTCGAGGTGATGGACGAGGACCAGGCCTATCGGGCGATGGACCTCCTCGTCAGCGCCGACGCGCAAGGAGAGGTCCAAGAGCAGGTGTTCTTCTCGGTCGCAGACCTCTTGAACCTCGAAGTCGACCTGCTCTTCTTCGACACCACTTCCACCTACTTCGAGCTCGACGACGAAGACCAAGGAGGCGAGGGCTTCAGGGTCCTCGGTCACTCAAAGGACCACCGCCCCGACCTCCCCCAGGTCGTGATCGGGCTCGCGGTCACCAAAGAGGGCATCCCCGTGCGCGTCTGGTGCTTCCCAGGGGACACCTCGGACCAGACGATCTTGAAGGGCGTGCGTGACGACCTGCGCCACTGGCGCTTGGGGCGCGTGATCACCGTGGTCGACCGCGGGTTCTCCTCCGACGACAACCTCGCCTATCTCACGCGTGGCGGTGGGCACTACATCTGCGGGGAGAAGATGCGCGACGGCTCGCCCGATGCGAAAGAGGCGCTGCGCCGCCCCGGTCGCTACAGGGTCGTGCGCGACAACCTGGAGGTGAAAGAGGTCCGCCTTGGCGCAGAGAAGTCGCGTCGCTTCATCGTCTGCCACAACCCGGGAGAAGCCGAGAAAGACCGCACCGAGCGCGAGGACAAGCTCGCACGCATCGAGGCCGAGATCACCCGGATCGCCGCTGCGCGCGAGCGGGACCGCACATCGAAGAAGCGGACGTCCGACGAGGCCCACGCCCGCGCCGAGTGCGCGCTCAGAGACCACAAGTCCTTGGGCCGCTACGTCCGCCAGCTCGCCTCGGGTCGCCTCGTCGTGGACAAGCAGAAGATCCGCGACGAAGCGCGCCTCGACGGCAAGTACTTGTTGTCCACCTCTGACCCCGAGCTCAGTCCAGAAGAGATCGCCCTCGGCTACAAGAACCTCCTCGAGGCTGAACGCGGCTTTCGGGACATGAAGTCGACGCTGCTCTTGCGACCGGTCTTCCACCGCCTCGAAGACCGCATACGCGCCCACGTCTTGTTGTGCTGGCTCGCCCTGTTGCTCGTCAGGGTCGCCGAGCGTCGCTCGTCGATGACCTGGCGCCAGATCGCGACCGAGCTCCGCCGCGTCCATGCCGTCGAGCTCTGGGGCCCCACCGGAAGCGTCGTCCAGACCACCCCGCTCACGAGCGAACAAGCGGCGATTCTTTCGGCCTGCGGAGTCCCCAAACCGCCCGCCGTGAGCGTCCTTCAACCTGCTGACCAGGAAGAACTCGGCACGAGGCCCGCCGCGAGCGTGTAGGCACACGCGCTACGGCCGAACATCACCATCTGCCCAGCTCAGCGCCTACAAATTGGGTCTCCGTGTGACCACCAACTGCGGAACTCGGGCTTCAGGACTGACTACTTTTGCGTCGAGGCCACCTCGTTCGCAGGCAGATATGCCTGGAGCAAGGGCCGCCAGTGCGAACTCCAGGTCTGCGAACAACCGCGTATCGCCGGTGGGCGCCACGTCAGTCAAGCCGCCGTCCAGCAGCGTGATGTCGTAGCTGGCTCGCTGACAGGTGGCAATCGCGTCGGGTTCGTCCTTCGAGAGGAAGTCGCCCGAGGTGGCGTTGAGCTGGTCGATGAGGTCCGCCAAAGGCACGCCGTTGATTGCGAACCATTGGGGACTGTTGTCGGGCTCCGGGTAGCCGACCCGGTCGACGGCCCGCACGCGGCAAGACCGAAGGTCAGGGCGGCGACCACGACGGCGACCGCTGCTTGCCTTCGTCTGGGGGTGATCATGG
This sequence comes from uncultured Acidimicrobiaceae bacterium, assembly GCA_963794215.1. Classification (GTDB taxonomy): domain Bacteria; phylum Actinomycetota; class Acidimicrobiia; order Acidimicrobiales; family RAAP-2; genus DATKRB01. Next base: position 622,235 of record CAWCCQ010000004.1, read on the forward strand.
TGCGTCTTTCGTCTGTGGCCACCACCGCCGTGGGGCGTCATCTTGGGGGTTGGGAGCGGCAGCCTCATCGGGTCCTCATCTCCCTCTCGACGATGTTGCGGACCGACATGGCGGACCAGGTGGCCGCTCGACGTGGGCACAGGCCCTCAGTATCGAGCTGAGCGGCGATCTGGCGATACGAGGTTCCCTCCCCGTGCAGCTCGACGATGCGGCGCAGGGCGGCTTGTTTGGCCGGGTCTGGTGCGGCGTCGCGCTCGTGGCCCGTGCCCTCTCCCCGATACCCGAAGCGGTAACCACCAATGGCGTGCCTGCCCGTCGCTGCCTTAGCCAATCGCCCGTCGCGGATCCGCTTCACCACCATGGCCCGGTCGAGCTGGGCAAAGACCCCGGCCATCTGTCGCATGGCCGTGCGCATTGGGTCACCCGGATCGCCGGCCAGGACCTCGCCGTCGTCGACCGTGAACACGGTGGCTCCGGCCTGCCAGGCGATCTGGAGACACGCTTCCTGGATCGTCAGGGTTCGAGCGAGCCGGTCGAGACGGGCCACGATGAGGCCGGTAGCCCGTGGAGGTCGCCTGAGGGCGTCGAGGGCGTCGGTGAGTCCAGGACGCTCATCGGGGGGCTTCACCCCGCTGATCTGTTCTTTGAAGCCACGCCTCGTAGAACTTCCGTCGAAGCGGACCGGTGCGTGGACTACTGGGGCATCGAGGTCCAGATGGGAGCTTCGCCGGGAAAGAGCGGTTCGACGAACTTCCAGTCGATGTCGAACGTCAGGAGCTGCCGCATCCCGAGGGCGAACACGTCGACGGGTTGAGTGCGCGTCCAATGGCCGGGAGGCCCTTCGTTGAGCGTCACGGTCAGGGAAATGTTCGGATCGAACTCGCGGGGCGCAGGCGTTCCCTTGAAAGTGAACATGGCTACCACGTCGCCGTCGTTGAGGGGTTCGAGGTTGAACCAGTAGCGAGGCGACGGTACGCCGTCGGGCAGTCCCCACCATGGCTGGTTGGCGTCAACGTCCAAGGTGCCGACCATCGCCAAGAGAAGGCGATGCTTGTCCCGGTTGCAGAGTTCGTTGACGACCCAGAGACGGCTTACCTTGTTGTCTTGGACCTTTGCCTGGGCGGGTCACTCGATTTAGCAGGTCGAAGCGGCGAAGTCCTCGCCTCAGGGTCCCTGTTTGGCAAGGAGGTCTGTTTACTTCACTTCTGGGGTCTCGGATCGGGTCACGATCCAGGTCGGACCATCGTGCGGAGGTCCGGCGCGAACGCAGCCATCTCCGAGGAAATAGCCGGAGACGTGTCCTAGGCTCATATTTCAGCCGAGAGGTTGCGCCCGAAGGTAGGGGTGCACCGATTAACTCCTTCTCCGTCGATCTGGCGCGGTCGCGCGAGAGCCTGGAACTAAGAACAACAGAGGCTCGAAGCGCTGAAGATGGATTCTGCGCACCTATGAGCAGAATCCATCCGTGACACGACCTTCGCGTACAGCTACACCCATTGGTAGCCCGCACGGACCAATTCATGCGTTTATCCGCTTCCAGACCTTCCGAGCGACAAAGCGGTGATTGTCACGAGCGCAAGCCCTTTCTCGGAGAAACCAGGCCCGACTCATAAGCGGCGACCACGATCTGGGTCCGGTCGCGGACACCCAGCTTGCCAAGGATTCGGCTCACATGGGTCTTTACGGTTTCGTCGCTGACAACGAGGCGGGCGGCGATCTCGCCGTTTGACAACCCTTCGGCAACGAGCCTCAGCACCTCGGTTTCTCGTGGGGTGAGAACATCCATCGCGGCAGTGGACGGTGTGATATCAGTCGAGCGGATGCGTGTGAACTCGCTGATCAAGCGGCGCGTGACACGGGGTGCGAGGAGTGCGTCGCCGCGTGCGACAACGCGAACGGCGTGGAAGAGCTGCTCAGCGGTGACGTCCTTGAGCAAGAAGCCGCTGGCCCCCGCGGTACAGCGCGTCATAGACGTATTCGTCCAGATCAAAGGTGGTCAAGATCAAGACGCTGGGAGCGCTCCCTGGTCCACCCGCGAGCTCCTTGGTGGCGGAGATGCCGTCCATCACGGGCATACGAACGTCCATCAGGACGACATTCGGATGGTGCTCCTGGCACAGCCGAACTGCCTCGGCGCCGTCGGCGGCGGTTCCGACGACCGTGAAATCGGGTTGGGTTCGGAGCAACTCGGCGAACCCCGTCCGCACGATCTCGTGATCGTCCGCCACAACGATTTGGATCGTCTGTTGTGTTCCAGCGTACGAACCCTCGGTTCGGTGCGCCTCGCTCGGCATCACGTTTGGATCGGCGCCAATAGGCCGGTCTCTGGTTTGACGGGCAGGGTCGCCTCGACCACAAACCCGCCGCCAGTCGCCGCGCCCGGATGGAAAGCACCGCCAACAGCCGCCGCGTGTTCGCGCACGCCGAGCAGACCGTGTCCGGCGACGGGGATCACTTGCGCCACCCCGGGACCGTTGTCCCGCACCCGGACGCGGAGGTCCCGATCGCCAAAGTCGAGCTCGACGTCGACCGCACACCCAGGCGCATGACGGCGAGCGTTCGTCAGGGCTTCCTGCACGATTCGGTACGCGGCAAGCTCGACGCCTGGGTCAATGGGACCGGGGGAGCCGGAGACGATGAGACGGGCCCCGGCCCCCGAGACGTCGCGTGCCGAATCCACCAGAGTGATGAGCTGCGCCAGACCCGGCTGCGGTGCTCGTTGGGACTCGGCATCCGCTTCGACCCCCCTGGTCGCTTCTCGAAGTACCCCTACCAGCCTGCGCATCTCGGTCAACGCGGTGCGCGCCGCGTCGCCGATGGCAGACAGCCGTCTGCTGCCTTCGGGGGGCAGACCAGAGACGGTCAGGCGTGCCGACTCTGCCTGCACTGCGATCATCGAGACGCGACGAGCGACGACGTCGTGGAGTTCACGTGAGATTCGAGCCCGCTCACCGTGGGTGACGTTCTTGAGCAAGGTTCCGGCGAGTGCTTCTCGTGCCGTCCCTGTGCGCTCGCGATTCGTCACGAGCCAACAGGGCCGATCCACCCAACAGCGCCAGGGGACCGAGCGAGGCCAACAACAGCGTGAGCATCTGCATCTCTCGACCGCCCTCGGCGCCGGCTGCGGCGAGGTATTGCCAGTGCGACGAAAGGCACGGTGATGGCGGCGGCCATTCGCAGCGCGCCGGAGCGGCCCAGTGCATAGAACACGATGCATTGGGTGAGCAGCGCCGCTACGGTCAGCGTTTGGAAGAGACCGAGCGAGAGCGCGTTTGCTGCGGAGACGGCAATCGCCGCTCCCGGGGGGTTGCTGCGTAGCATTGCCAGCGGAAGTGCGGCCGCCAGGGCGAGGAGACCGAAGGCCAGGACGAGACTGGGGCCTCCCCCCCAGCTCCGACGCTTTGGGCCGCGCTGATGCCGCGAGCGACTGATTCGATCAAAGCAAGCAGACCAGCGATCCCCGCGGCGATGGCCGGCGTACCTCGGGCGGCGGCCATGCGCCGAGCCGACGCGGCCACAGTGCTGCGACCTTCGTCTCCGTGGTGCACGTACTGATCGTCCCAGCTGGTGGCGTCGGTGACATCCCCGCCCAGGGCTATACGGCGCGACCCCTCTTCCGGGGGATGCAAGGTGAAGATGTCCTGCTTGGCGGTGGCTGCAAAGATCGCTCCCCAGCGTGACGACACCGGGACGTCGATTTCTTAGCGTTGTTGGCATGGAAGCGACGATCGAGGTGTCGGGTCTGTACAAGCGCTTCGGGCCGACCGTGGCCCTCGACGGGGTCTCCTTCACGGTGGCCCCTGGCCAGGTCACCGGGTTCGTAGGGCCGAACGGAGCCGGCAAGAGCACTGCCATGCGGGTGGTCCTAGGTCTGGATGTAGCCGACGTGGGCACGGCCTTCGTGAACGGCACGCCGTACCACCGCCTGCGCCATCCCCTCAACCACATCGGCGTCTGATGCCTCGGCACTCCAGCCAAGTAGAAGCGGTCGCAACCATCTGCTGTGGATCGCCCACTCACACAGTCTCCCCGCCCGGCGAGT
>CAWCCQ010000005.1:0-116921 GCA_963794215.1 uncultured Acidimicrobiaceae bacterium
ACGCACCACAATGGGCGTTGGTGCCGGGTTCCTCCGAGGGCACGATCACCCCAAGCCGAAGCCTGCGGTGATCCCCCTCGGACCTGCCGCACGGTTACCTCCCGACAGAGAGCACCGTTGCAGCGGGAAGGTCACTGTACCAGCCTGGCGCGAGGTCGTCAACGCGTCTCGTAACCTTCGACCCTCGGGCAAATCCACCGACGCTGTCGTCGCGTGATGAACACCAGCGAAGGCCAGCCGCTCTCCTAAGCTGCGCCGGGGTGAGCGACCTCAACACCGACGACGTCCCCATCGATGGCGCTCGGGTCGATGTGGCTCCCCAATCTGTCCCGGGCCCGGCGCTCGGAGTGAACCTGGACGCCGAACCCGGCCGGCTCGACGCACCGAGCCATCGCGGCGGGCACCGACGGCCGCCCAAAGCGGGAGGCCTGCGGACCTGGTGGCACGCATGGCGTCGACCCATCGCGGTGGCGAGCGGTGGCACGGTGATGCTCCGGGTGATCGCCGAGCTCATCGCTCTCGTGTCGGCCTACGGCACCTCGTTCCCTCACCTCGTGGCCCGGCGACCGGCGCTCTTGGTCGATGTCTTCGACCGCTGGGACGCCGGGTACTACCTCTCGATTGCCCAGCACGGCTACGCCGGCCGCCATCCGACCGCTGGCCAGTCCCCCAACGCGGTGGCGTTCGCGCCGCTCTACCCCCTGGGGGTTCGGGCCGTGCACCTGGTCAGCGGGGCCGGGTGGGTGCTCAGCGCGGCGCTCGTGAGCACCGTCGCACTGTGGGCTGGCCTGGTGGGCCTGCACCAGTTGGTCACGTTGGACCGGGGCGCAGCAGCGGGCACGACCGTGACCCTCCTGCTGGCGTTCCCGACAGCGTTCTTCTTCGTCGCGCCCTATCCCGAGGGTCTAGCCCTTGCGACCTTGGTGTGGGCGTTCTACGCCGCCCGCCGGAACTGGTGGCTGGCCGCCGGGTTGTTCGCAGCTGGGGCGGCGCTCACCAAGTACTACCTGGTACTGGTGGTCTTGCCCCTCGCGCTCGAGGCCTGGATGGCTCGGCCGACTGGAGTTCGCCCGCCCCGGGGTTGGCGTGGAGACGCCGTACGGTTGCTGGCCGTCGGAGCGCCGGCCGCAGCCGCGCTCGCGGCGACGCTCGTCTACCAACAGGTCCACGTGGGCAGTGCCATCGCCTTCGTGCACGCCCAGAGCCGCGGCTGGCACCGCCATTTCGCGTTCCCCTGGACGTTGTTGAGCCACACGGTCTCGGACATGGTCCACCTCAGGTTCCTCGACACGTCGACCGCCAGCGTCGTAGAGCTCTTCGATTTCGTGACGGTGCTCACCCTTGCCGTCGTGGCCGTCGGGGTGTTCCTCCGGGTCCGCCGCTCCTACGGCTTGCTCTTGGGTCTGGCCTGGTGCGTGTTCTGCTTCCAAAACGTCCTGTTGAGCGAGACGCGCGAGGTCCTCGCCCTCTTTCCATTCTTCATCGGCCTCGGATGGTGGATCGCTGGCCATCCTTGGCGCGAGCGGGCCTTGCTGGTGTTGTTCCTACCGGCGAGCTACTTCTTGCTCGAACGGTTCGTCCAAGGGCGGTTCGCTGGCTGACCGAGGGGGCCGGGCCCTGGTCGGTGGGGTGCCCGTGGCGCCGGCGGGCGTGGCGCGGACCGCGAGACGTTGGGGTCCCCCTCCACCCACCAGCGCCACGGCAGCAGGGTTGCTCGACGAATCCCGATCCGGGGGCCTTGGGACGGGCGCGACGGAGGTGGTTGGCCGTCGTCGACGAGGCGGATCAGTGGCGACCCGCCGAGAAGATCGGCACCGTCGTAGTCGCGGGCGATCCCGAGCGCTTGGCACAGCTTGGCTGGGCCGTTGCACAGAATCCCGCTCGCTCTTGGCCGCTGGGCGAGCCGCCCGCATGAGCTCGAGTCCATTGAGCGGCGCCAGCACGCGGAGCAACACGGCATCGGCAACGCCGGGGGGGCCGACGACGACGTTGGCGCACCAGTGCATTCCGTAGGTGAAGTAGACGTAGAGGTGTCCGGCGGGTCCGAACATGGTCGCGTTGCGTCTGGTGAGGCCCCCGAACGCGTGGGAGGCGGCGTCGTCGGCCCCCCGGTAGGCCTCCACCTCGACGATCCGCCCCACTCGCCCGGCGCAGACGAGCACCTTGTTGAGGAGCCAGGGAGCGACGTCGACGGGGTCCCTCACCAGGTCGGCCCGCTCGACGGTGGCCATGGAGCGCCACCGCTCGAGCGAGTCAATCACCGGGCGTCGAACCAGGTGTGGGCTCGGCCTCGCCGCCCTGGGCGCCGGCCCCGGTGGGCAGCCCAACCCGGGCCCGGTCGACGTCGAGCCGACGGGCGAAGCGCTCGAGCTGCACGGCGACGGGCGCCGGCCCAGCGCCACCGGGGGTCGTCCGCCGGCTGACCGCAACGCCCGGCTCGAGCAGTGCGGCACCCTCGTCGCCCAGGTCTGGGTGCGCCTGGACCAGCTCGACCAACGGCACGTGCCGCTCGAGGGAATCGCGCACCAGCGCCCCGACCAGGGTGTGCGCCTGGCGGAACGGCATGCCCTGGTTCACCAAGAGCTCGGCCAGGTCGACGGCGGCGGCACCCGGACCGTCGGCAGATCGCTGCATCCGCTCGTGGGACCACTCGACCGACGCGTAGAGCCCCCCCAAGGCACGCAAGCCGAGACGCACCTGGTGGACGGCGTCGAAGAGCGGCTCTTTGTCTTCTTGCAGGTCCCGGTTGTAGGCGAGCGGCAACCCCTTGAGGGTGACCAGCAGCCCGGTCAGATGACCGATCAGTCGCCCGGTCTTGCCTCGGACCAGCTCGGCCACGTCGGGGTTCTTCTTCTGAGGCAGCATGGAGCTCCCGGTGGCGAACCGGTCGTTCAAGACGCAGAAGCCGAACTCCTCACTCGACCACAGGACGATCTCCTCGCCCATGCGAGAGAGGTGCACACCTAGGAGGGCAAGGTCGAAGAGGGCCTCAGCCACGAAGTCGCGGTCGGACACCGCGTCGAGGGAGTTCTCGAAGGTGGCAGCGAACCCGAGCTCGCTGGCCACCAGCTCGGGATCGAGTGGAAGGGACGAGCCGGCGAGGGCGCCCGCCCCCAACGGCGACACGTTGAGCCGCTCGACGGTGGCGACCAGGCGATCGACGTCGCACGCCAGGGCCCAACCGTGGGCCAACAGGTGGTGGGCCAGCAGCACCGGCTGGGCCCGTTGGAGATGGGTGTACCCCGGGAGGTAGGCGTCGCCAGCCTCCGAGGCGCGCCGGAGCAGGACTCGCTGGAGATCCATGACGTCGAGAGCCACGGAGCGCAAGCGCCGTCGGCACCACAGGCGGAGGTCGGTGGCCACCTGGTCGTTACGGCTGCGCCCGGTGTGCAGCTTGGCGCCCACATCCCCGGCGATCTCGGTGACCCGGCGTTCGACCGCGGTATGGACGTCCTCGTCACCCGGCTCGAAGTCGAACTTCCCGGACTTGAGATCCTTGCCCACCTGGCCCAGGGCGTCGAGCAGAGTCTGGGCCTCGTCACCAGTGAGGATCCGCGCCGCGAGAAGCCCCTTCACATGAGCGCGGGATCCCTCGATGTCGTCCTCGGCCAGCTGGCGGTCGAAGCCGACGCTGATCGTGAATGCCGCAACCTCCTCAGCCATCCCGTCGCCGAGGCGGCCCTGCCAGAGGGTCACCGACCGCCGTTCCCTGACCCGTCCGACGAGCTCGGGCCGACAGGGGACCCCCCGGCGTCGGGCGTCGCTGCGACGTCCTGCGAGCGCCCGCTCCCCTGGCGTGCAGCCCAGGTCGCCACCCCGAGGCCCCACAAGCGTACGAAACCCTCGGCGTCTTGGTGCCGGAAGCGGTCGCTCTCGTCGTAGGTGGCCAAACCGTGGTCGTAGAGCGCCACCGCGCTCCGCCGCCCCTCGACGGTGCAGACCCCCGGGGCGTCGAAGCGCAGACGCACCTCGCCGGTCACGTGGCGCTGGGACTCGAGGACGAACGCGTCGATGGCCTGCTTCAGGGGCGAGAACCACATGCCGTCGTACACCAGCTCCGCCCAGCGTGGCTCGAGTCGCGCCTTCTCGTGATGCATATCACGCTCGAGGGTCAGATCTTCCAGGTCGCTGTGGGCGATCAGCAACGCAAGAGCTGCCGGGCACTCGTAGACCTCCCGGCTCTTGATCCCGACTCGGCGGTTCTCGACCATATCCAGCCGACCGAAGCCCCTCGAGCCCGCCACCCGCCCAACCTCGGCAATCAACGCCTCGACCGGCACTGCCCGCCCGTCGATGGTGCACGGAACCCCGGCGTCGAATCCGATCACCAGGTGGGCGGGGTCGCTCGCGGTGGCCCGGGTCAGCGTGTAGGCATCGTCCGGAGCGTTGGCCCAGGGATCCTCGATCACCCCGCACTCGATCGCCCGTCCCCAGAGGTTCTCGTCGATCGAGTAGAGCTTGTCCTTGGTGACCGCGATGGGAATCTCCCACTTTGCGGCGAGCTCGACGCACTGGGCACGGCTCAGACCCCACATCCGCGCCGGGGCCAGCACCTCGAGATCCGGGGCGAGCGAGCGTGTCCCGACCTCGAAGCGGACCTGGTCGTTGCCCTTTCCCGTGCATCCGTGAGCGACCGTGTCGGCGCCGAAGGTGCGCGCGGCACGCACCAAGTGTCGGACGATGACCGGGCGCGACAGAGCCGACACGAGCGGGTACTTCCCCTCGTAGCGGGCATTTGCCCTGATGGCCGGTACACAGAAGTCCTCGGCCATCTCACGCCGGGCGTCGACGACGACGGCCTCCACGGCACCTGCGGCCAGCGCCCGGCGGCGGATGGCATCCCAGTCCTCGCCCTGCTGGCCGACGTCGACCGCGACGGCGATCACCTCGCTTCCCAGCTCCTCTCGGAGCCAGCGAACGGCCACCGAGGTGTCGAGCCCTCCGCTGTACGCCAGCACCACACGCTTCGCCATAATCATCCTTCCGTTGCAGCACCCCTCGGCGGCACGTCGCACCCGTGCCGCGTGGCGGGCCTGTCTCGATGCGAGCCGGCTCAGCGCCCGACGTATGAGGCATTCGGCGGTGCCTCCACGCGCCCTGAACGGTCGACCCGCCGAACACGAGTGCGCGTGCGGCGACGCCTCACCGTCGTCGCCATGTCGTCGATGATGCTCTGGACCGCGACGAGAGGCCTCGGGTCGGAGGCGCTTGCAAACCCGCGATGATTGCCAGCTCCTGAGCCACCTGGGCACCACCTTGGCCTTCGTCGACGACCACGAGCACGGTGTCATCCCCCGCCACCGTGCCGAGCACGCCCGGCCGCCCGCTGCGATCGAGGGCCGAGCCTACGACATGCGCCGAGCCGGGTGGCGTCCGCAACACCACGAGGTTGGCCGAGTGGCCGATCTCGACCACCCACTCCCCGAGTACCCGCCGCAGATGATCGACGGGCGCGATCTGTTGGCTGGGGAGCTCGGGCAGTGCGTACGCGGTCTCGCCGCCGGGCAGCCGGACCTTCAGTGCCCCGAGGTCCTCGAGGTCGCGCTGACACGGTCGTCTGGGTGGCGTCAACGCCCTCGGCCGCGAGCAACTCCACCAGCTGCGCCTGGCTCCCAACCGCACGTGTCTCGAGCAGCTTGACGATCCGGTGTTGGCGTTGTTGCTTGGTGATCCTCATCCCTGCGCCCTCACGGCTGACCATGGTCACCCACCCCGAACAGCCACGCGAACAGACCTCGCATGGCGTCGAGGCGGTACGCCGCCTGGCGCCAAACCACGCTGTGCGGCCCGTCGAGCACCTCGGCGCTGATCTCCTCGCCGCGATGAGCGGGAAGGCAGTGCAGCACGATCGCGCCCGGCGCCGCCCGGCCGAGCAGTGCGGTATCGATCCTGTAGCCGGCGAAGTCCCGCCGGCGCCGTTCGGCCTCGTCTTCTTGGCCCATCGAGGTCCACACGTCGGTGTACAGCGCGTCGGCGCCGGCGGCGGCCTGTCGGGCGTCGTGCATGCGCTGGAGGGTCCCTCCCCGCCCCGAGGCGCGACCAAGCTCGTCGATCTCGGCGGCACTGGCGTCGCTCAACTGGTAGCCCTCGGGTGCACCCACTGCCACGTGCATCCCCGCCATGACCGCGGCCTTGGCTAGGGAGCGGCACACGTTGTTGGCGTCACCCACGTAGGCGATCCTCCGGCCGACGAGCGCCGTCGGCGCCGGATCGTCGGGCACGAACGCCTCGCGGAAGGTGAGCAGGTCGGCGATGGCCTGGCACGGGTGCGCCAGGTCAGAGAGGAGGTTGATCACCGGCACCTCGACCCCGGCGGCGCCGAGTGCGCCAACCATGCGCTCGAGCACCTGGTGATCGAACACCCGGGCACATAGCACTCGGTGATAGCAGGCCAAGGTCCGTGCTACGTCCTCGGCGCTCTCGCGCGAGTCGATGCCCACCTCGTTGGCCTGCAGCGACAGGGGGTGGCCACCCAGCGCGACCACGGCCATCTCGGTGGCATTGCGGGTGCGGGCGGAGGGCTTCTCGAAGATCAACGCGACCCCCGAGCCCGCCAGCACCCGAGGTAGCTTGGGGCGACGGGCGAGCGCGAGCACAGCATCGAGCCCATCAGGGCCCAGGTCGTCGACATCGAGCACCTGGGCGCGGCGCACCACGGTGCCCGCCATCACGACCGCGCCAAAGACTCGAGCTCGCCGAGGACGACCTCGAGCACCTCGAGTGCCTCGTCGATCTCCTCGTCGGAGACGAGCAACGAAGGGGTCAGGCGAAGAACGTCGGCCCGGACCGGGTTGACCAGCAGGCCGGCCGCCAGGGCGCGGGCGGCCACCTCGGGTGCGGGGACCTCGAGCACCGCGGCGAGGAGCAGACCCGCGCCGCGGACCGATCGAACCCCCGCGAGGTTGCCCAGCCCGGTGGCCAGCCGGCGACCCGCCCGCCGGGCCCTAGCGGGCACGTCCTCGCGCTCCATGACCGCCAGTGTCGCCCGGACCGCAGCGAGCGCAAGCGGCTGACCGCCGAAGGTCGTGGCGTGGTCCCCTGGTCCGAACGCCGCCGCCACCTCGGCGCGTGCCCAACACGCCCCGACAGGCATCCCGTTGCCCAGCGCCTTGGCCATGGTCACCACGTCGGGCTGGAGCTCTTGGGCCTGAAAGGCAAACCAATGACCGGTGCGCCCGAGCCCAGTCTGGACCTCGTCGAGCATGAGCAGCACGTTGCGCTCGGTGCACAGCTGACGGACGCCGACCAGGTAGTCCGACGAGGGCACCACGACCCCGCCCTCACCCTGCACCGGCTCGAGCAGGACGGCTGCCACCACCTCGGGGTCCAGCGCGGCGTCCAGCGCGGCGAGGTCGTCGTAGGGGACGTGGCGGAATCCCGGTAGCAGTGGCTCGTAGGGCACGTGTTTTTCGGGTTGTCCGGTAGCGGTCAGGGTGGCCAGGGTTCGACCGTGGAACGAGCCGGCCGTGGCGATCACCGTATGCCGGGCGCCGCCACCCCACCGCCGCGACAGCTTGAGCGCGCATTCGTTGGCCTCAGCCCCCGAGTTCGCGAAGAACACCTGACCCTCGGCCCGCACGGTCCCCCCACCGATCAGGCGATCGATTGTCGCCGCGACCTCGGGCGCCAGCTCGTTGCCATAGAGGTTCGACACATGGCTCAGGGTCCGGGCCTGCTCGGCGATCGCCTCGGCGACCTCCCGATGGGCGTGCCCGAGGGAGGTCACCGCGATGCCCGACACAAAGTCGAGGTAGGCGTGCCCCTCGGCGTCGAAGAGTCGGCTGCCCTCGCCTCGCGCGAAGGTCACCGGCGGTTCGGCGTAGGTGCGCATGAGGGCGCTGCGATCCGGCGTGCTCACCCGACCACCGCCGTTCGGGAACGGGCTACGGCCGTCACGGCGCGACCATCGTGCCGACCCCGGCGTCGGTGAACAGCTCGAGCAACAACGCGTGAGGGACCCGACCGTCAAGGATGTGGGCGCGCCGCACCCCGGACCGGACCGCCTGCGCGCAGGCCTCCACCTTGGGCACCATGCCGCTGGAGGCCGCACCGGAGCGCACCATGTCCTCGAGGTCGGCCACGGTCACCTGGCTCAGCAACGACCCCGGGTCGTCGGGACGGGCCCGAAGGCCCTCGACGTCGGTGAGGAAGATCAGCTTGTCGGCCCCCAGGGCCTCGGCCAGCGCTCCGGCGACGGTGTCGGCGTTGATGTTGTACGCCTGGCCACCCTGGCCGACCCCGATGGTGGCGACCACAGGGATCAACCCCTGGGCCAGCAGGCGTTCGAGCATCGTCGGATCGACGTGCACCACGTCGCCCACGTACCCGAGCTCGGCTGAACGTGCGGCGGCCGTGATGAGCTTGGCGTCTTCGCCCGAGAGCCCCACGGCGAGCGGTCCGTGGACGTTGATGGCCGAGACGATGTCACGGTTGATCCTGCCCACCAGCACCATGCGTGCGATGTCGAGCGTTTCGGCGTCGGTCACCCGCAAGCCATCCAAGAACGACGTCTCCTTGCCGAGCCGGCGCATGAGCGCCCCGATCTGTGGACCGCCGCCGTGCACGACCACCGGCAAGAGCCCCACGGAGCGAACGAGGACGACGTCCTGCGCGAAGGCGGCAAGCGCTCCCGCCTGGTGGCGCTCGGCGTCGTCGGCACCATCGGTCGATCCTGCGGTCGACACTGCGCCATCGGTCGATCCTGCGGTCGACACTGCGCCATCGGTCGATCCTGCGGTCGACACTGCGCCATCGGTCGATCCTGCGGTCGACACTGCGCCATCGGTCGATCCTGCGGTCGACACCAGGGCGTTGCCGCCATACTTGACCACCACCACCTTGCCGGAGAACTCCCTGATGTAGGGCAGCGCCTCGACAAGGAGCGAGGCCATCGTGGCCGGATCGGTGCTCGCCGGGATGGCGGTCACGAGGTCGTCCGGTTCTCGTCGATGTAGCCGTGGCCGAGGTCGGTCCCGAGCACCACCGCGGTCCCTGACCCAAGGCCCAGGTCGGCCGCGACTTCGACATGTCGCCCCGCAAGGTGCTGGGCTACGGCCGTCACGTCGTGCCTGACCGCTTCGCCGTTGGCGCACACCACCGTGCCCCCGTAGGACACGGCGACCGAGCCGAGCTCGAACTCCACACCCGCGCTCCCGAGCTCACTGACGACCCGACCCCAGTAGGGGTCCTCCCCGTTGAGCGAGCACTTGACCAGCAACGACTCAGCCACCTTGCGGGCAGCCCGATGCGCTTGCTCGTCGGAGCGCGCCCCACTCACCCGGTAGCGGACGACCTTGGTGGCTCCCTCGGCGTCGGCCGCCATCTGCTCGGCCAACGACCCGCACGCCCCGGAGAGGGCGTCACCTAGCGCGTGGATCCCGACCCCCCCCGCCGCACCCGAGGCGAGCACGATCACCGTGTCGTTGGTCGAGGTGCAGCCATCCACGCTGAGGCGGTTGAAAGTCCCGCCGACCGCCGACCCCAGCAGGTCCCCGAGCGTGGCCGTGTCGCAGCGTGCATCGGTGGTCAGCACCGCAAGCATGGTCGCCATGTCCGGCGCGAGCATGGCCGCCCCCTTGGCCATCCCGCCGACCAAGAAGCCCCCGCCATCCACCACCACCTCCTTCGGAACGGTGTCGGTGGTCATGATCGCCCTCGCCGCTGCAGCAGCGCCGTCGGCCGTCGGCCGCAGCGAACCCACCACTCCACCGACCGCGGGCTCGACAGCTGCCATCGGGAACGGCACCCCAATGAGACCGGTCTGGCAGATCAGGATCTCCGAGCGCCGCGCGCCGATCCGCTCGGCAACGAGCCCGCAGATACGTAGGGCGGCCGACCGCCCGGCCGCCCCGGTCGCGGCGTTGGCGTTCCCCGAGGTGAGCACGACTGCGGCTGCCCGGCCACCGGACGCAACCAGGTGCTCCCGACTCACCTCGACGGGCGCAGCAGCGGCCGAGTTGGACGTGAAGACCCCGGCAGCAGCGAGGGGTAGCCCGCTGGCGCTGGCGACGACCGCTAGGTCCGGGGTCCCCGCCGGCTTGATTCCGACGCTGCCGCCGGTGGCTTCGAACCCTCGAGGCGCGGTCACACTCATGATTGGGTCGCGTTCATGGATAGAGCCCCGCGACGGGAAGTCCGGTCGCCTCGGGTAAGCCGAGGATGACGTTGGCACACTGCACCGCTTGGCCCGATGCGCCCTTCACCAGATTGTCGATGGCGCACAGCACGACGATCCATCCCGTCCGTCCGTCGACCCGTGCGCTTATGTGCGCGGAGTTCGATCCGGAGACCGACTTGGTGGCGGGCGGCTCGTCGGTCACCACCACGAAGGGTTCCCCGGCGTATGCGTCACGCAGCATGCCCAGCACGTCGTGACCCGACAGGCCCGCCCCGAGCGCCGATGGCCGGGCGTAACAAGTGGCCAGAATGCCTCGGACCATCGGGGCCAAATGGGGCGTGAACAGCACCTCGGCCCCCGTGGCTTGCTCGATCTCGGGCGTGTGCCGGTGGTCGAGCAGGCCGTAGGCGACGAAGTTCTCATCCACCTCGCCAAAGTGCAGCCGACCGGTCGCCGCCCGCCCCGCGCCCGACATCCCACTCGCGGCATCGACGATGACGCCGCTCGGCTCGATCACCCCTGCACGGACGAGCGGGGTCAGCGCCAGGGCGGCCGCGGTCGGGTAACAACCGGGAGCAGCCACGAGGTCCGCGTCGACCAGGGTGTCTCGGAACAGCTCTGGAAGTCCGTAAGCCGCGCGGGCGAGCAGCTCGGGCGCGGCATGCTCCTCGCCATACCACCTCGGGTAAAGCCCCGGATCGTGAAGCCGGAAGTCGGCTGCCAGATCCACGATTAGCCTGACCCGACCCTGCAGCTCGGGCACCAACTGCTGGGACCGCCCGTGGGGAAGGGCGAAGAACACGACATCCAACCCCTCGAGTCGGTCGCGCTCGTAGGGCTCGAACACCAGGCCCGGGTACGACGCGGCCAGCGAGGGCGTGTGCGTTCGCACCGCGTCGCCCGCCGCGGTAGCCGCGGTGGCCACTGCCACCTCGATGTCGGGGTGGGCGGCACAGAGCCGCAACAGCTCCACCCCGGCGTACCCCGACGCCCCGATCACCCCAGCCTTCATTGAATTACTATACCCTCGGGAGCATATACATGCAACGGGAGAAACCCGTCGGTCCGCCTCAGCGCAGGAGGGCGCCCGCGGCCGCGGCCGCGGCGATGCACGCTTCGCGGAGCACGCCGACCTCGGCGTCGGTCAGAGTGCGATCGAACGCGCAGAACCGGAGCCGGAAGGCCAGGCTGCGCCGGCCTGGTCCCACCGAGGGGCCTCGGTACACGTCGAACAGATCGACCGACTCAAGCAGCTCACCACCTGCGTCTCGCAGCGCCTCGCCGATGCGGTCGGCTGGGATTTCGTCGGGCACCGTAAAGGCCAGGTCGACGTCCGAAGACGGAAAGCGGCTCACCGGCTGCACCGTGTCGGGTCGACGGGCCACGGCAGTGGGGTCGAGCAGGAGTCCGAGATCGAGCTCAAGCCAACCGATCCGGCGCCTGTCGAGACCGAAGTCGACGGCGACGTCGGGGTCAACCTCGCCGACAGCACCGACGACCGTGTCCGCCCCCGGGACCACGAGCCATGCCGAGCGGGTGGGGTGCAGGCCCGGGGGCACGGGCCGGTGCTCAGCGGGCGCGGTGACCCGGAGCGTGTTCAGTCGAAGGGCATCGCGGACGACCGAGCAGGCCGCGACGGCGGTGCGTGCGTCGTCGTCGCTGGCCGCGAACAGCGCACCGGCCATCTCTCGCTCGGCAGGGAGCTCGGCGCGGTGGGTACCGCCCGCCCCGCTGCGCTCCACGACGCGCGCCGTCCCCTCGGAGGGATGGATAAACACCGTGCCCACCTCAAAAAGCCGGATATCGCCCTGCCGGCGATCCGCGTTCCACGCGAGGGCCCGCAGCAGCCCTGGCAGCAGGGAGCGTCGCAGGAAGCCCTCGTCGGTCGCAAGCGGATTCGCCACCTCGACGGCGGCGGGGTACCCGAAGCGCACATGATCGGTGGCGCCGACCAGGCTCTGGGTGACCGCCTCGGCGGCGCCAAGTCCAACCAGCGCGGCGCGGACCCGACGGCGCTCTCGCTGGTGGGCGTTGAGCCCTCCGGGCTCGGGCCACGCCGGCTGCCGCCGAGCAAGGCGGCTGTACCCGTAGGCCCGCGCCACCTCCTCGACGATGTCGGCGACCCCCTGGGGGGCCGGTCGCACGTCTGGACGGTTCGTCGGAACCGTCACCACCACCTCGTCGCCTCGCGGTGCGCAGGCAAAGCCCAACGGTTCGAGGAGCTCGGCCAGGTCGCTGGCACCGAGCGCGGTGCCGAGGAGCGTGTTGACCCGCCGGAGGTCGACACCGATCTCGAACGGCTCGGGCACCTGCCCGCGCGCCTCCAAGGTGCCTGAGGCCAGTGTGGCGTCCGGAGCAGTGAGACCGAGCAGCTCGAAGAATCGCGCGGCAGCCGACGCCAGCCCCCACGGGTCGGTCCCCCGCTCAAAACGCGTCGATGCCTCGGTTCGCACGCCCAGGCGTCGGGAGGTCCTGGCAATAGCCATCGGCGTGAAATACGCAGTCTCGAGAAGCACCGTCGTGGTGTCCTCGGTGATCTCCGACGAGGCCCCCCCGATCACACCCGCGACCCCCACGGGCACCCCCGCGGCGTCGGCGATCACGCAGTCCCGTCCGGCGTCGGATTCCGGGATCGGCGCTGCCCAGGGTCCGGCGCACGCCGTCGAGGGTCTCGAGCGTTTCCCCGGGCCGAGCAGCCCGCACGAGCAGGCCCGCACCACCAAGCCGGGCCAGGTCGTAGGGGTGGGTCGGCTGCCCGCGCTCCAACATGACGTAATTCGAGGCGTCGACCACATTGTTGATCGGACGCATGCCGGCCAAGGTGAGCCGACGGGCGATCCAGCGCGGCGACGGGCCCACCCGAACGTCGCGGACCACCCGGACCGTGATCCGCGGGCACAGATCGGGAGCATCGAGGACCAATGACGCGACCTCGCTGACCTCGGGGACCCGCTCGGACATCGGCACCGGCTCGGGAAACGTGAAGGGCAAGCCGAGCCGGGCAGCGAGGTGGCGAGCCACGCCCGATATGCACCACGCATCGGGGCGGTTCCCTTCGACGGCCAGGTCGAACACGATGTCAGGCTCGATCCCCAACGCCTCGGTCAGCGCGACGCCAGGGGGTGCAGCGACCTCTTCGCCCAGTACCAGCAGGCCCGCTTGGTCCTCGGAGAGCCCGAGCTCACGCCCCGAACAGAGCATGCCGTTGGAGGTAACCCCGCGGATGGTGCGGCGGGCGATGGTCGAGCCGTCGGGCAGGACCGTCCCGACCGGAGCCAAGGGGACCTGATCGCCGACGGCGAAGTTCCAGGCGCCGCACACGACGTCCAGCGGCCCGGCGCCGGCATCGACGACGACTCTTCGGATGCGATCGGCACCGGCGATGGCGTGGATCTCGAGGACGTCGGCTACGACGACGTCGGCAAGACCCTCCCCGATCCGTTCGATCCCCTCTACGACCAGTCCGAGATCATCGAGCGTCGCTGCCAGCAACACCACGTCATCGTCGAATGGGGCGAATTCCTTCAGCCATGACAGGGGCGCTCGCACCGGGACCCTCCTTCCCCGCTCAGAATTGCCGCAGGAAACGGATGTCGTTCTCTACCAGGGCGCGCATGTCGGCGATCTGGTGGCGCATCTGGGCGCACCGGTCGATCCCGAATCCGAAGGCGAAGCCGGACCATTCACTGCCGTCGATGCCGACCGCGTCGAACACGGCCGGGTCGACCAAGCCGCAGCCGCCGAGCTCGATCCATCCGGTCCCTGAGCAGGTCCGGCAGCCCGCGCCGTGGCAGATGGTGCAGGTGATCTCGAACTCGGCGGACGGCTCGGTGAAGGGGAAGTACGCGGGGCGAAGGCGCGAATGGATGTCGGGCCCGAAGTACGCAGTGGTGAACGTCTCGATCGTGCCCGCCAGGTCGCCGAACGTGATGTCCCGGTCCACCACGAGGCCCTCGATCTGGTGGAAGACCGGAAGATGCCTCGCGTCGGGCGTGTCGCGCCGGTAGCAGCGACCGGGCATCACCGCGTGGATCGGGATCGACCCACGGGCCACCGCCTCTTCCATCAGGTGAATCTGCACCGGGGAGGTGTGCGTACGGAGCAAGGTGGTCTCAGGCTCACCGAGCGCCAGATAGAAGGTGTCGAACATGCCGCGTGCTGGGTGGGCGGGGGGGATGTTGAGGGCCTCGAAGTTGTACCAGTCCGTCTCGGCCTCCGGCCCTTCGGCAACCGTGAACCCCATGGCCACGAAGACGTCCTCTAGGGAGTCGCGAGTGGTGGTGACCACATGGAGATGGCCACGAGTCACCGGACCGGCCACCTGGCCGACGACTACCTCGGTCAGGTCCAGCCGGTCCGAGGCGAGCTCGGCTGCACGCTCGGCCGTGCCGAGCACGTAACGGCGCTGCGTGATGGCCTCGGACAAACGCGTCCGCACCGCGCCGAGCGCCCTACCGACCGTGCGACGCTCGCCGGGCTCCAGCTCGCCCAGCGCCCGGTGCGCCAGTGACAGCACCGAGCGCTTGCCGAGCACCACCGTCTCGACCGATGCCAGCTCGTCGGTCGTGGAGGCCCCGGCGATGGCACCGAGGCCTGCGCCTTCGATCGCCGCGACGTCGACCACGGCCACGTCGACGGTGGCCGCAGGGTCCACCGTAGGTTCCACGGCACGGTCGCTCATCGGAGCTCACGTAGGGTGGACATGCGGGGCATCGTAGGGCCAACGGCACCGATCGCGGTCACGACTCGACCATCCGCCGCTGTCGCAACGCCTCGAAGCAGAGCACGGCACAGGCCACGCCGACGTTGAGGGACTCGGCCCGCCCCGCCATGGGGATGTGGGCCAGGGCGTCGAGGTGTGGCTCGAGCTGGCTCGACAGGCCCGCCGCTTCGTTGCCAAAGACGAGCGCGGTCGGTTGCTCCCACGGGATCGTGGCGTAGTCCAGTCCGTCCTGCACCGTCGTGCCCACGCGCCGCAGTCCCCTGGCGCCGAGCAGGTCGAGCGTGGCCCCGGGTCCGCCGCCGACGCTCAAGGGGACGTGAAGGAGCGATCCGGCTGAGGCGCGCACCGTCTTTGGGTTGTAGGGGTCGACCGTCTCCCCGCAAAAGACCACTGCGTCGACCCCAGCGGCGTCGGCGCTGCGTAGGACGGTCCCGGCGTTGCCCGGGTCACGCACATCGACGCACACCACGACCAGCCGGGCTGTGGGCAGGAGATCGATCGGCACGTCGACCATGCCGACGATCGCCAGCACGGGCTGGGGTGCGACGGTCGACGCCACCCGCTCGAGCACACCGGGTGCGAGGTCGAAGATCCGCGCCCCGTGGGCGTGCGCTTCGGACTCGAGCTCGGCCACTACCCGATGCTCCCCGGCACCGGCCGCCACGAACATCGACTCCACCGGCGCACCTGCCGCCAGGGCGGTGCGGACCAGCTCGGTCCCTTCGGCGACGAAGACTCGATCCGCCCAACGCGCCGAGCGCTTGAGCAGGAGGCGCCGCAACCGCCGCACCTTGGGGTGCGAGAACGCGAGCGCCTGGGTCAGGAAGCCTCCGCGCCCGTCTCGACCAGCGCACCCTCGGCCACCCGGACCAGTGTGGCAAACGCCTCACCGTCGGTCACGGCCAGGTCCGCGAGCACCTTGCGGTCGACCTCCACCCCGGCCTGGTGCAACCCGTTGATGAACCGGCTGTAGCTCACCCCGTTCAGGCGTGCCGCCGCATTGATCCGCTGGATCCAGAGCTTGCGGAACTCGCCTTTGCGGGCGCGGCGGTCGCGGTAGGCGTACTGCATGGAGTGCAGCAACTGCTCATTGGCGGCGCGGTACGAGCGGCTCTTGTTCCCGTAGTAGCCCTTGGCTTGCTCGAGAACCGCACGGTGGTGCTTGCGGCCGTGAACTGAGCGCTTGACTCTCGCCATGAGGTGCTCCTTTCCTGTCTCTGTCGTGCTGGGGACCGCCGCGGCACCACCCCGGAAGCCAGAGCGTTGCGGCAACGGTCGGGCCCCGTCGGGGACCGTCGAACATTACGGGACCCGACCCGGACCCCGAGATCGGACTACAGGCCGAGCATCCTCCGTACGTGACGATCGTCGGCCTTGGATATCTCAGTCTCGCGACCGAGGCGGCGGGTCCTCGTGCTGGACTTTTTCTCGAGCAAGTGCGATCGGTTGGCCTTGCGGCGGCGCAACCGACCCGTGCCGGTCACGCGGATGCGCTTCGCGGCACCCCGGTCCGTCTTCATCTTCGGCATGACTTCAGCCCTCTCCCTCGGCATCGGCCGCCACCGCGCCGGTGACAGCACCTTCGTCGAGCCCCGTCGCCGGGGCGCCCGCGGGCGCCTGCACGCCGTTGTGTCGCTGTCCGTCCTGCCCCTGGGGGGCCGGTCCCTGGCCCACTGGTTCCTGGCCGTCCGTTGCCGCCTGGTCGGTGGCATGGTCGGCCGTCTGATCCCTCGGTGCCCTCGAAGCGGCCGACTGACGGGCCCGCTTGTCTGGTGCGAGCACCATCACCATGTTGCGTCCGTCCAGACGTGGCTCGGCCTCGACCTTGGCCGACCCGCCCATCTGATCGGCGATGCGGTCGAGGATCCGCTTGCCCAGTTCAGGGTGGAACACCTCTCGCCCTCGGAACATGATCGTGATCTTCACCTTGTGGCCCTCGTCGAGGAACCTCGACACCTGACGGGTCT
The DNA here is from genome assembly GCA_963794215.1 of uncultured Acidimicrobiaceae bacterium. Lineage (GTDB taxonomy): Bacteria > Actinomycetota > Acidimicrobiia > Acidimicrobiales > RAAP-2 > DATKRB01. Next base: position 16,808 of record CAWCCQ010000005.1, read on the forward strand.
TGGTGTCGAAGTCACCCGGACCGATCTTGGGCCGGTACTTCATCTCCTTGATCCCGACGTGGACCGTCTTGCGTCGGGACTCTTTGGCCCGCTGCGCCTCGTCGAACTTGAACTTCCCGTAGTCCATGATCCTGCACACCGGTGGGTTGGCCATCGGGGCCACCTCCACCAGGTCGAGATCGAGTCCACGGGCGATGGTGAGCGCTTCGGGCAGCGGCTTAATCCCAAGCTGCTGCCCGTCGGGATCGACGAGGCGGACCTCGCGGCGCGAATCCGGTCGTTAATCCGGTGCTCACCTGTTGTGGCGGTGACTATGCGGCATCACTCCTCTGGCCGGGCCCACCGCACGCGGCGGGCCGATCTCCGGAGCGGCGCCACCCCCGGGTCGGGCCCGGTGGTGAAGACTTCGACCCGACGCACCAACACAACGCCCGAGGCGTTCCGGTGGCGGGTGGAGGCGACCCCCTTGGGCGGCCCCGCTTCCTCTTGGTTCTCCTCCTAAGCTACCAGCATGAGCCTCTGGACGCCTTCAGGCGAGCACGAGGTGGCCCGGGCCGGGTCCCCGGCGCCCGGTTCGCCCCCATCCTCCGCTCCCCGAAACCCGGGTCCTGCGGGACCGCCCCCGGGGCCGTCGTCACTGCAGGGCGGTTACGGGACCGACACCCCGGCACCCGAAAGAGACCCCGCGGCAGCGAGAACCGGTGACGGCCCCGGATCGGACCGACCAGAGGACGACGCGCAGTATGCCGAGGAGCTGCGTCGCCAATTGGCGGGCACCCCTCCCGAGGTGGTCATCGCCAACCACTGCTACGGGCTCTTCGAACTGGCCGCCGTCTACTTGTCGAGCTCGCCACCCCAGCTGGCCGAGGCCCGTCTGGCGATCGACGCTTTGGGCTACCTGGTGGACGGACTCGGCCCACGCCTCGGTGCGTCGTCATCGACGCTCCACGACGGGCTGGCCCAGATTCGGCTTGCTTACGTCCAGCTGGACAGCGCCAGCCGCGCCGCCACGCCAAACGGCACCGCCTGACCCGACCACGCCCGACCCGGTGACGCCCTAGGGGCAGCCATCCGAGGTCCGCGCTCGGCGCGAGTGCTCGTGCGCGCTCGGCGCAAGCTCAAGAGCGAGGGACGATACCTCGAGCCTCGATCTGGCCCAACGTGCCGGACGCGACGAGGAACACGACGGCGGTTCCCGGTTCGATCTGGCGCGACCCGTCGGCGATTGCGGTGCAATGGAAGGGCACTTCGGCTCCCCCACCGTCGCGCACGACCCCGAGCCCCCGGTTGGCGTCGAAGGCGAGGATGACCCCGGTATGGGGCATGCGCTGGGATGCCCAGACGTGGCCGTCGTGCCGACCGCTCATCAGTGGACGATCTTGGCGAGGGCGAGCTCGAGGATGTCGGTCGCCCCTCGGTCCTTGAGGGCGGGAATGAGGGTGTTGATGTCAGCCTTCGGCACCACGGTTTCGACGGCGAATCCGCGATTGCCCGATAGCTCGGAGACTGTGGGGGCACGGAGCGCCGGCAGGGCGTCGATCACCGAGTCGAGACGATCAGTGGGGACGTTGAGCTTTACGAGCACCTTTTCGCGGGCCTCCAGGGTCCCCTGTAGCAGGGTCAGAATCTGCTCCATGGCGTGGCGCTTGACTGGGTCGGCAGCCGCCTCTGGGTTGGCGATGAGCTCGGTCTTCGACACGAGCAAGGTCTCGATGATGCGAAGCCCCGCGGCCCGCAGCGCCCGGCCGGTCTCGGTGATCTCCACGACGCAATCCGCGATGTCGGGCACTTTTGCCTCGGTCGCCCCGTAGGAGAGCGAGATGTCAGCCTTGATCCCGACCGACGCGAGTGCTCGGCCCGTGAGCTCGGGGTACTCGGTGCTCACCCGCAGGCGGCCCAGGTGGTCGGCCAGGTCGGCCATCGACGTGAAGGAGGAGGACTCGGCGACGGCCAGCACCACACGAATCGGGTTGGCGGTCGCCTTGGAGTACGACAACTCGCCCAGCGACACCACGTCACTGCCCCGCTCGACGATCCAGTCGCGGCCGGTGATGCCCAGGTCGAACAGACCGTCGGCGACATACACCGGGATCTCCTGGGGACGCAGGATCCGCACTTCGTCGACCCGGGGATCGGCGATGTGCGCCCGGTACTCGACGTCCGATGACCGACCGACCGTCAGATCGGCCGCGCTGAACAGCTCGAGGGTGGCGCGTTCGAGCGATCCCTTCGGCAGGACCAGGCGCAACATCGTCAGATCATCGCAGACGAGGTCCGGCGGGCCGTGCCGGCCCTGGAGCCAGCCGGATCACGTAGGGACGTGCTCACCAGGAGCTTGGTCATCTCGACCGCGGTGAGCGCACCCTCGTAGCCCTTGTTCTGGCTGTCCTGGCCCTCCCCGATCATGGACCGCTCGAGCGCTTGGGCCACGGTCTCGGTGGTAAGAACGCCGAAAACGACGGGCACACCCGTCTCCAGTTGCACCTGTTGGAGACCCGACGCGCAGCCGCCGGCCACGAGGTCGTAGTGACCGGTCTCGCCACGGATCACCGCACCGAGGCACACGACCGCGTCAACCGATCCGGCCAGGGCGAAGCCTCGCGCCACGAGCGGAAGCTCGAACGCACCGGGGGCCCAGGCGACCACTACGTCCCGACGGTCCACATCGCAGTCGGTAAGACCCCTGAGGGCGCCCTGGATCAGCCGCCAGGTGATCCCACCGTTGAACAGCGCGCAGGCCAAGCCAACGCGCAGGCCGCGTCCGTCGTGATCGCCTCGAAGGTGCGTGCCCACGAGGCCCGGAAGGTCGGCCAGCACGTGATCGGGCAGCCGGGTCTCGTCGGACGAGGTCATCGGCGTTGGGACGAGGTCATCGTGGCCGAGGTCATCGGCGTTGGGACGAGGTCATCGTGGCCGAGGCCGAGGTCATCGCTGTAGGGGACGAGGCGCTCAAAGGACGTCGTCGAGGCCCTCGAGGAGGTGCCCAAGGCGTTCGCGCTTGGTCCGCAGGTACTCGAGATTGTGGGAGTTGGGGGAGGACTCGAGCTGCACTCGCTCGACGATGTCGAGCCCGAACCCTTGCAGGCCGCCATACTTGGACGGATTGTTGGTCATGAGACGCATCGTGCTCACGCCGAGGTCGACCAGCATCTGGGCACCGATCCCGTACTCGCGGCTGTCTACCGGCAGACCCTGACGCAGGTTCGCCTCCACCGTGTCGTGACCCTCTTCTTGCAACCGGTAGGCGCGGATCTTGTGGGCCAGACCGATGCCTCGACCTTCATGGCCCCGCAGGTAGATGATCACGCCGCGCCGCTCGGCCTCGATCAGATCGAGCGCCTTGTGCAGCTGAGGCCCACAGTCGCAGCGCAGCGAGCCGAACACATCACCGGTGAGGCACTCCGAGTGCACCCGCACGAGGACGTCGGGTTGGCCATCGACGTCGCCGAGCACTAGTGCGAGGTGTTGCTCGCCGTCGAGGACGGACTCGTAGACGTAGGCCTTGTAAAGGCCGAGCTCGGTGGGGATCCGGGCCTCGGACACCCGTCGCACCAGCTTTTCGTTCTGTCGCCGATACCTGATGAGCTCAGCGATCGAGATGAGCGGAAGCCCGTGGGTCTTGGCGAAGCGTTCGAGCTCGGGAAGCCTGGCCATCGACGTCTTGTCCTCCGAGACGATCTCGCACAGGACCCCCGCAGCCGCCTTCCCCGCGGCACGCGACAGATCGACGGTTGCCTCGGTGTGCCCGGCCCGCTTGAGGACGCCGCCGGGCCGGTACCGCAGGGGGAAGATGTGCCCGGGCCGGTTGAGGTCGGTCGGTCGGGTGGCGGGGTCGACGAGCGCGCCGATGGTTGCTGCCCGATCGGCGGCCGAAATCCCCGTCGTCGTGCCCCGGGCGTCCACGCTCACGGTGAAGGCGGTGCGTTGGGCCTCGGTGTTGGCGACGACCATCAACGGCAGGTCGAGCTCGTCGGCCCGCTCGGGAAGGAGCGGCACACAGATCACGCCCGAGGTGTGCGCCAGGAAGAAGGCGATGTTCTCCGGTGTGGCCGATTCGGCGGCCATGACCAGGTCGCCCTCGTTCTCACGATCTTCGTCGTCGACCACGACGACCATCCCGCCCACCCGGATCTGGGCGATCGCTTCGTCCACCGACGAAAAGGTGCTCACGCCGCCAGCTCCACGCGTAAGTCCATCCCGAGCTGGTCCACCGAGACGATGGTGCCCCTGAAGAAGTCCCCGACGTTCTGGGCACCGGGCCCGGCGAAGATGGGCCGCCCATCCTCCCCTCCGGCCAGCGCAGGCGCCAGGTACAGCACATAGCGGTCGACCAGCCCTGCCCGATGGAACGCACCGGCCACCTGGGCTCCTCCTTCCACCAGGACCTGCAATATGCCGCGGGCGCCGAGATCGTCGAGCACGACGCCCAGGTCCCCTGACAGCTCGATGGCTGGTTGTAGGCGCGCGTCGCTGCGGCGCGTGGCCGAGCACCACCCGCAACGGCTGGCGGGGGGGCAGCGGATCGATCCGCGAGGTCAGCTCGGGATCGTCGGCCCGTACGGTGCCCGCGCCGACCAGCACGGCGTCAGAGATGGCCCGAAGTCGGTGCACGTCGCGACGCGCCGCTTCACCCGTGATCCATCTACTCGATCCGTCGGGAGCCGCGATTCGCCCGTCGAGCGTTGCCGCCAGCTTCAGGACGACCCAGGGACGGCCGGTCTGCCGGTGCTTGAGATAGGGGGCGAGCTGGTCGGTCACCTGGGCTGCACCGACCCCGACGGTCACCTCCACCCCCGACGCCCGCAACGCCGCCACCCCAGTTCCCGACACATGGTGATCGGGATCGAGCACGCCGACGACCACCCGGGACACGCCGGCGTCGACGACGGCCCGCACGCAGGGCGGGGTGCGGCCGGTGTGCGAGCAGGGCTCGAGGGTGGTGTAGAGCGTCGAGCCCTGTGCGCGTCCCCGCTCCATGGCGCCGCGCAGCGCCACCACCTCGGCGTGGTGTCCGCCCGGCGGCTGGGTCGCTCCCTCAAACGTCTCGGTCGGGTCGTCGCCGCTCACCACGACGCAACCCACCCACGGGTTGGGCGCGGTGGTGCCCCGAACGCCGGCGGCCAGCGACACGGCGCGCAGCATGTACTCCTCGTCGCAGGTCAGCGGGCTGTCCATGGCCTCCCGATCCTACCCGCCGTCACCCGAATCGCCCTCAAGACGAGCCGGGAGCCGCGACCGTGCCCAGCGCAGCGTTGCGGATGGCCTCCACCGCCTCCCAGGGGCGGACGTGCCCGAAGATGGCCGAACCAGCCACCAGCACGTTCGCCCCCGCTTGGGCCGCCACCGCGGCCGTTCGCCCGTTGATTCCCCCATCCACCTCGATGTCGACCGACAGCCCGCGTTCAGCCACGGCCCGACGAACCTCGCGGACCTTGCCCATCACCTCGGGCATGAACGCCTGTCCCCCGAAGCCCGGAAACACCGTCATGCACAGGACGAGGTCAATATGGTCGAGGTGGGCGTCGATCGCCTCGAATGGCGTGTCGGGGTTGACGGCCACGCCGGCGCGTAGGCCCAGGCCTCGCATCTCGGCGACGAGATCGTCGGTCGCCCCGATCTCCGCGTGCACGGTGCACCCGTCCGCCCCCGCCTCCTTGAAGGCTCGTAGGTAGTCCCCGGGGTTGGTCATCATGAGATGGCAGTCGAAGTACAGACCCGAGTGGCGGCGGAGCGAGGCGACCACGGGCGGACCGATGGTGAGGTTGGGGACGAAGTGGGCGTCCATCACGTCGACATGGAGCCAGTCGGCAGCCGAGGCCACCTCACCGACCGCCTCGGCGAGCGCACCGAAATCAGCAGAGAGCACCGAAGGAGCGACCTTCACCGCGCCGACAACGCCGACGTCCCTCGTCACCGGGCCGAGCCTACCGGCGCGGAGCGACGCTCAGTCCTGATCGACGTCACCCCACGGCCCGAGCGCCTCGCCGGCCGCCGGCCGCACCCCCGGAGCCAGGCACGGGCGTCCATCGCCCGGCCGCCGGCGGGCGGACCCGCACGAGGTCCAACGATCCCTCACCGGTGACCACGGAGCTGCCGAGCAGCGTTCCGGGCGGCGGGTCGCCGCCAGAGGGCGCGTCACCGCCGGGCTCGTTCCGGGGCACGGCCTCCAGGACGCCCAGACGCCGGCCTCGGAACGTCGTATGCGCCCGACCGAGCCGCACCACCCGGTCCAGCTCGACGGCCGATCGGTCCCACCGCAGCTCGAGCTCGGACGGATCGATCTTGGGCGCATACGTGGGTTCTCCACGTTGGGGCTCGGGATCGCCGAGCGCTCCAAGACCATCCTGCTCGACGCCGGCCAAGGTGGTGACCAGCAGCTCGGCGCCGAGAACGGCTAGCCGAGCCCGAAGCTCGCCAACCCCTTCACGTGGCCCGATGGGCACCTCGGCCCGGGCATAGACGCCCCCGGTGTCGAGCCCCTCTTCGACGTCCATGATGCACACCCCCGTCGTCGCGTCGCCCGCCAGGACGGCCCGCTCCACCGGGGCCGCGCCCCGCCAGCGCGGCAGGAGCGAGAAGTGCACGTTGAGCATCGGGACCCGATCGAGGATTGCGACGGGGATGATCCGTCCGTAGGCGGCCACAACCCCCAAGGTGGCACCAACCTCGAGGGCGTCGGCGAGGCGGTCGGTGACGTCGAGCCCGAGCTCGAGCGCCCTTTGCTTCACCGGGCTTGGCGTCATCACTCCCCCACGACCACGACGACGGTCGGGTCGACTGACGACGAGCGCCACGGCGTGATCGGCGCCTACCAAGGCGTCGAGCGACGGGACGGCAGCTTGGGGCGTCCCGAGGAACACAAGGCGGGTCACCACCCCCGCCCACCGATTGCCCCCACGCCCACGCCCACGCCCACGATCGCCGGTTCGACGAGGATCAAGAAGAGCCGGACGCCGGCGCCTCCGGATCAGCATCCGCCGAGAAGCTGAACGCCCGCGCCCGGAGGATCCGGCGCGCCTCGCGCCGCTGGTCGTCGTCGAGCCGCTCGAGCAGCAGCACCCCGTCGAGATGATCGATCTCGTGCTGGAAGCACCGCGCCTCGAGCTCCTCGGCCTCGATGGAGACGTCATTACCGTCGAGATCGAGACCCACCAGGTGCACACGACTGGCCCGGACAATGGGCCAGTTCAGCCCGGGCACCGACAGGCAGCCCTCTTCGTAGGTCCACTCACCGTCGCTCTCGATGATCCGGGGATTGATCACCGGTCGTGGCCCGTCTCCCACGTCGTAGACGAACAGCCGTCGCTGCACACCAACCTGGTTTGCCGCCAGCCCCACCCCGGGCGCGTCGTACATCGTCTCGATCATGTCCTCGACGAGCTTCGCGATGCTTCCGTCGATCTTCTCCAACTCGCGGGTCGGCTGCTTGAGGACCGGGTCGCCGTATTGGCGAATCGGGAAGATGGCCACGTCTCCATGCTAATTGGCCCCGCCCGGCTAACTGGCCCCGCCCGGCTAACTGGCCCCCGCGCTAGCCCGGAGCTCATTAGCCCGCCCGGGCTGACTGGCCCAGGCGTCCGTCACGACTCACCGAACGCGAAAGGCCGTGACCCGTCCTCACAGGGCGGTGGGGTCGACCTCGACTCGCAACCGTCCGGCCGGACGGGGCACCGTGGCGAGTGCGTCACACAGGGAGGTGGTTGACGCGGCGCGCACCATCCAGCGCCCTTCGCCGAGGTCGGAGACCTCGAGGGCGGTGAGCTGGCTCAACGCGGTGGCGAACGTCCCGGCGGCGGCCCCCGACACCAACGCCAACGCGCCGGCGGGGGGCAACGACAGCTGGCGCCGTACCGCTAGCTCGTGGCTCGCCACGATCCCCGGGTTACCTTCGACCGCGGCCCTCAGCACCTCGTGGTCGGGCAGCCTGGTCTGGACGAGCACCCTGCCGACGCCGCTTCGCGACGGCTCCCGGCCCCGCCCCCCGACTAGGCGGCCCGCACACGCGAGCAGGGCCAGGGACTCCTCGGCTCCGCCGAAGCGCGGGGCGAGCAGGTGCTGGTCGAAGTCGAGAAAGGCCACCAACCCGGCGCGGCGCACCCGGTGGAGCACCGCTTCGGTGCCGACGAAGGCCCGCCCGTCGCCACGCCCGATCGGATCGTCCGCGGGCAAGGCGCCGCGGGCACCCGAGCTCGGCTCGGGACCCGACACCTCAGCCACCTCGACCCGCAGCAGCGCCTCGAGCTCCTCGCGGATCCGAGCGACACCCGGTCGCAAGAGGCGCAGGCGGGTCGAGCCACAGTTCGCGCAGACAACCGGTCGTTCGGTCCCGCAAGCTGGACAAGAGAGCAGCTCATCAACTTGGTGCAGGGCGTGGCCACAATGCTCGCAGCGCACGATCTCCCCGCACCCGGCGCAGGCCAGCAAGCGAGCGCGGCCGGTGCGGTTGAGCACGCAGACGACTCTCTCGCCATCACCCAGGACCTTCAGGGCGGCACCGACGAAGGGTTCGGATAGTAGCCCTTCACGAGGGTCCGAGCCGCGCCGGTCGAGCACCACCAGCGCCGGCCAGCCAATTCGCTCCACTGCTCGGGGAACGGGTCGCAGCTCGGACTGTGCGATCTGCACCACCGAGGGACACGGCGAGACGAGCAGGCACGGCGCTCCGTCGCGCCGGGCGCGCTCCGCAACGACCTGCCAGGCATTGGAGGTGGGAGCCCGCTCTTCGCGGTACGCCTCGTCGTGCGCGTCGAGCACGACGACGGCTGCGACACGGGCCACCGGCGACCACGCCGCCGAGCGCGCACCGACCACGACCGGCCAGCCCGACGCTGCCTCCTCCCAGCTGGCCGCCACCGGAATGCCGCGGCGCCGCAGCCGGGCGGACAGACGTTCGGCCCAGCCCAGGTTGGGTACCAAGACCAGCACCGTCCCGGCCGGCGCGCCGTCCGGCCACGGCGCGGCACCCCCGGGGGCGACGGTCCGCCCTGGCGTGCCCCCGCCCAGCGCACCACCGCTTCGACCGACGGGAGCAGGTCGACGTCCGGCGCCACCCGGAACAGCGTCGGCTGGTCGAGGCGCGTCAACGCCTCGTGGAGAACGACGGGGTCGGGCCCGCCCGCCGCGTCGTCACGCAGGCCCAACGACTCGAGGCCGGCGACCGGCCAGGGCGGCGCGGTGGCCAGCGCGTGGACATTGTGCGCAGGCGACGCCGCACGCAAGAACGCGGTAGTCGGCCCGGCCCAACGCCACGCCGCCCACCGGGCCACGTCGATCACGCCGAGGGGAGGCCCCCATCCCGACAGGCCGGTGAGCGGTTGGAGCCGTACCGAGTCGGGCGGATCGCTGGGATCGGCGACCACCCAGCCCCCGACGCGTCGGCCCTGAAGGGCAATCCGCACCCTCGACCCGACACGAACCGCGTCGCGCCACTTGGCCGGCACCCAATAGTCGAATGCCCGGCCCAGGGCCGGCACGTCGGGAAGCACCCCGACCACCCGGTCGCCCGGTGGCTTGGCCCGAGCGACGTCGTCTCTCAGAGCCCGAGAGCGCGTGAGAGGTCGTCCACCCGCGGTGTCGCCTCCCAGGAGAACTCCTTGTCGGACCGACCGAAGTGCCCGTAGGCGGCGGTCCGCCGGTAGATCGGGCGACGCAGGTCCAGATCGCGGATGATCGCGGCAGGCCTCAGGTCGAACAGCTCGCGCACGGCCTTCGCGATCCGTTCGGGATCGGCGCGCTCGGTGCCGAAGGTCTCGACGAGCAGCGACACTGGCTGGGCCACGCCGATGGCGTAGGCCACCTGCACCTCGCACCGTCGGGCCGCGCCTGAGGCAACCACGTGCTTGGCCACCCAGCGAGCGGCGTAGGCCGCCGAGCGGTCGACCTTGGACGGGTCCTTGCCCGAAAACGCTCCCCCGCCGTGACGTGCCATCCCGCCGTAGGTGTCCACGATGATCTTGCGCCCCGTTAGGCCGGTGTCGGCGTGCGGGCCGCCCAGCTCGAAGGTGCCGGTGGGGTTGGCCAGCACCCGCATGCCTTCGGTGTCGAGGTCTCCGGGGAGCAGCGGGTTGATCACGTGCTCTCGCAGGTCGGGGAGCAAGAGGGTGTCGAGGTCGATCCCGGGCTGGTGCTGGGTCGAGATGAGCACCGTGTCGATGCGGACCGGGCGGCCGTCCTCGTAGACCACGCTGACCTGGGTCTTGCCGTCGGGCCGGAGGTAGGGCAGCACGCCCACCCGCCGTACTTGGGACAGCCGCTGGGCCAGGCGGTGCGAGAGCCAGATGGGCAGCGGCATGAGGTCGATGGTCTCGTCGCAGGCATAGCCAAACATCATGCCCTGGTCACCGGCACCTTGGGCGTTGAGCTGGTCTTCCCCACCACTGCCGGTCCGGAACTCGAACGCCGAATCCACTCCCTGGGCGATGTCGGGTGACTGCTCGTCGACCGCCACCAGCACGCCACAAGTGCGCCCGTTGAAGCCGTAGGCGTCGTTGTCGTACCCGATCTCACAGACCGTGTCGCGCACCAAGGACGGGATGTCGACGTACGTCTCGGTCGAGATTTCGCCGGCCACCACCACCAGGCCGGTGGTCAGCAGGGTCTCACAGGCCACCCGACTGAACGGGTCGCCCTCCAACATGGCGTCGAGGACGGCGTCGGAGATCTGGTCGGCCATCTTGTCGGGATGGCCCTCGGTGACCGACTCTGAGGTGAATGTTGTTCGGAGGCTCACGTGACCCGCTTCCTGGGGGACGACTCTGTTAGTGGCCCACCTTGGAGCCGGTCGTTCACCCTATCCAACAAGGCGTCGGCCACCGCAACCTTCGACTGCAACGGCAGTGAGTCCTCAGCCCCATCCACGCCCAAGATGGTGACGATGTTCGTGTCGTGGTCGAACCCGGCTCCCGGCGCCGACACGTCGTTGACCACAAGGATGTCGACGCCCTTGCGAGCCAGCTTCCGTCGGCCTCGCTCGAGCGAGTCACGGGTTTCGGCGGCGAACCCGACCAGCACCTGCCCAGGAGGGCGCTGGGCTGCCAGCTCGGCCAGGATGTCGGCGGTGGGCTCGAGGATGATCTCGGGCACACCGTCCTCCTTGGACAACTTCTGCGAGGCGGAGACCTTCGGGCGGAAGTCGGCGACCGCTGCTGCCATCACCACCACGTCGGCCCTTGGCGCATGGTCGAGCATGGCTTCGTGCATCTCGGCCGCCGTCTCGACCCTGACGATCTCGATCCCCGGGGCGACCTCCAGTGCAGACGTGCTGACCAGGGTCACCGTGGCCCCCCGGCGGGCCGCTGCCTCCGCCACGGCGTGGCCCTGCTTGCCCGACGATCGGTTGGTGAGGAACCGAACCGGGTCGAGGGGCTCGCGGGTGCCGCCAGCACTCACCACGAAGCGCCTGCCCTCGAAGTCCCGCCCGTTCGACGAGGCACCGACCAGTTCGAGCACCGTTCGACGATGTGCGCTGGCTCGGCCAGCCGTCCCGCGCCCCGGTCGCCGCCCGCCAGACGGCCTTCTTCGGGAGGGACTACGGTCACGCCCCGCCGGCGAAGCGTTGCCAGGTTCTCCTGGACTGAGGGGTGCTCCCACATCTCGGTGTGCATTGCCGGGCACACCACCACCGGCGAACGGGTGGCCAACAAGGTGGCGCTCAACAGGTCGTCGGCCAGCCCCGCCGCGTAACGAGCGAGGAGGTGCGCCGTCGCCGGCACCACCACCACGAGGTCGGCGCGCTGCCCGAGCGCAGTGTGCGGGATGGGCGAACCCTCGTCCCACAGGGTTTTTTGGACCGGCTCGGAGGCGAGGGCCGAAAAGGTCACCTCTCCGACGAACCGAGTAGCCGCGGGGGTGAGGACGGGCACGACGTACACGCCCGCGTCGACCAATCGGCGACAGACCTCGATGGCCTTGTACGCGGCTATGCCCCCGCACACGCCCAGCACGACACAGGGTATTTCGGGGGTCGCCTCCCGACGTGACGTCTTCACTGGCGCCGCGCCAGGCCCGAGCCGCTGCTCATGGCCCCTATCCGGCGGCTGGCCCGTCGTCCTCGAGGGCCACGACGTCGTCGCCCTCGTGGTTCAGTCCGTTGTCGGCGGCGATCACGAGGTCAGGCCCATCGGTCTCGGCCAGGTCCGGCTCGGAACGTTCGACCTCGGTCACGACGGCACTGAGTCCGAGGTCCTCGGCGACAGCGTCGGCGGCCACCTCATCGTCCGCGAGCTGCTCGTCGGGGTCCCGACGCGAGTACGTCGCCTTGCCGGCGGCCACCTCCTCGAACGCGATCGACAGTGGCTTGCCTGACACCGATGTCACCTGGGGTGGGACCACACGGCCGAGCCCCTCGCCCAGGCTGTTGTAGTACGAGTTCACCTGTCGGGCCCGAGTCGACCCTAACGCGACAAGGGTGAACTTCGAATCCACCTTATCCAGGAGATCTTCGATCGGCGGGTCCATCAAGGTGTTGCGGCCTTTGGCCATTACGCATCCTCCGAGTCGTCCGAGCGTCGGGCGGCCGCGCCGCCGCGCCGCTCGGCACGTGCGGAAGCCACTATACCGGCCACCTCGTCCACAGCCCGGTGCACGTCGTCGTTCACCACCACGGTCTCCCCCGAGAGTATCCGGCCCACCCGCATCTCTTCCTCGGCCTTCTGCAAGCGTCGCCGCACGTGCTCCCCGCTGTCGCCCCTCGTGACGAGCCGCTCGCGCTGCGCCTCGGGCGACGGCGGGACCAACAGGACAACGGTGGCATCCGGGCAGCGCTCGAGCACTTGGCGGGCGCCCTGGACGTCGATCTCGAGCAACACGTCATGGCCCGGAGGTGGATCGGGATTCGGCGTCCCATAGAGGTTTCCAAGGAACTCCGCCCACTCCCAGAAACCACCCTCGTGCGCACGCCGTTCGAAGTCGTCACGGCTGACGAAGACGTAGGCGTCAGCCGCCTCACCGACGCGCCGAGGTCTCGTCGTCCACGAGCGGCTCAACCACAGTCGAGGAACCGCCGAGCTCAGGTGCTCGGCGACCGTCCCCTTGCCAGCTCCGCCCGGACCGATCAGGACGAAGACGAGCGGGTCCGAGGTCGATCGGTCAGCGAGCAGTCTCTTTGAGGAGCTCGGCCCGCTGCTTGGCGCCCAGGCCCTGCAAACGACGGCTTTCGCTGATGCCAACGGTCTCCATCAACCGCCGGGCCTTGACCTTTCCCAGACCCGGGAGCGATTCGAGCACCGAGACCACCTTCATCTTGCCGACGGTCTCGTCCCCGTCGGCCTTGGAGAGGAGCTCGTCGAGCGAGAGGGAGCCCAGCTTTAGCTTCTCTTTCACCTCGGCGCGCTCGCGACGGACCTTGGCGGCCTTTTCGAGTGCAGCCTGGCGCTGCTCGGGTGTGAGTGCAGGCGGTTGCGGCATGGGCGCGACGATAGCGCCTCACCGACCACCAGGTCGGACAATCGCGTCGGCGACCTCGGTAACCGTTCGCTCGGCGGCCTCGCGGAGCCGGCTCACCTCGGGCCCATTCACCAGGACCGATCGTGAGGCGCTCGGCAGGACCGTCCCCGGAGGGCATCGGCCGAAGAGCCGAGTGACGTCGTTGGCCCCAGCCCCTTGAGCCCCGATCCCCGGCGCCAGCACGATCCCGCCGACGGCCGCAAGGTCGAACGCGGAGGGTTCGAGGGTGGCGCCCACGACGACACCGCAGGAACCGACGGGCAGGCCTTCGGCATCGTTACGCGCCGCGATCTGTGCCAGCAGCATGTCTTCGACGCTGTCCCCGGTGGCGGTCACCGCTTCTTGGACCCCCCGACCCTCGGGATTGCTGCTCCGTACGACGACCAGGACACCCCGCCCGTTGGCCGACGCCATGTCCAGCATGGGTTGGAGCGCCCCCAGACCCAAATAGGGAGCAGCGGTGACCGCGTCCGCCGCCAGCACGCTGCGCGGGGACAACCACGCCTCGGCGTAGGCCGCCGAGGTGCTGCCGATGTCGCCGCGCTTGGCGTCGGCGATCACGAGGATGCCGCGCTCGCGCGCGCTGGCCAGCAACCCGGCGAGGACCTCGAGCCCAGGAGGCCCGTGCCGCTCGAAGAACGCGAGCTGAGGCTTGACCACGGGGACCACCCCGACGAACGCGTCGAGGCACCTCGACGAGAACTCTCGGAGGCCCTCCACGTCGTCGTCGAGCCCCCAGTCCTCGAGCAAGGATCGCGACGGGTCGATACCAACGCAGAGCGGGCCGGTCGCCCGGACCGCCTCGAGGACCCGGGCTCCGAACGACGGCGTCTCGGCGCTCACCAGCCGTGGGCCGATCCGACAAGCTCGCGCACGGAGGCCACCCCGTGTCCGGCGCACCAGCGCTCGAGGCCGGCGAGTATCTTCCACGGAGCGCGCGGGTCCCGGAAGGACGCCGTTCCCACCTGAATGGCGTCGGCGCCCGCCAGCAGCAGCTCGACCGCGTCACGGGCGGTCAGCACGCCGCCGACGCCCACGATGGGAGTGGTCGGGAAGGCCTCTCGGCACTCCCACACGGCGCGCACGGCGACCGGATGGACGGCCGGACCCGACAGCCCCCCTCCGATGCCGCCCAGCACCGGTCGGCGGCGTTCGACGTCGAGTGCCAGGCCGAGCAGCGTGTTGACCAGGGTCAACCCCTCCGCTCCCGCGTCGAGGGCGCCGGCTGCGATCTCACGCAGATCGCTCACGTTGGGGCTGAGCTTTACCCAACGCGGCAGACCGCAGGCGGACGCCGTCACGACGTCGGCGGTGGCCTGGCGCGAGTGGGCGAACATGCGCGATCGGTCCTCGACGTTCGGGCAACTGACGTTGAGCTCGACGGCGACAATCGCCTGTCGCTCGGGGCTAGGAAGGGCGGCCAGTACTCCGGCCGATCGGGCGAAGTCCTCGACGCGATGCCCCCACAGGCTCACAACGACCGTGGCACCGACGTCCGCGAGCAGGGGCAGGTCGTGCTCCAGCCAGGCGGCCAGCCCAGGACCCTGGAGCCCCACGCTGTTGAGCATCCCCCCTTCTACCTGGTGGACCCGGGGCGGTGGGTTGCCCGCCCACGGGTCGGCGGCAAGCGACTTGACGACCACGGCGCCCAGCGAGGCGAGATTCCCGTACGCGTGGAGCTCAGTGCCATAGCCGGCGGTGCCCGAGGCGGTCATCACTGGGTTCGCCAGGTCGACGCCTCCGACCCGGGTGGCCATGTCAACGACCGTCGACGCTGCACCCCCAACCGGCGCCCGTCGTCGCAGGAGTCGCCCGCTCAAGGGTCTTGCCGGGCGCCGTGCGATTGGGCGCCGTGAAGCTCTTGGATGCTGCGCACCTCCAGCGGGTGGGTGGACCAGTCCGCTATCCCCCCCGCCGCGGCCCGGGCGGCAGCCATGGTGGTCAGGCAGGGCACCCCATGGGCGACCGCGGCTGCTCGGATGTGCGCGCCGTCGGCACGCGATCCCCGCCCTCGTGGGGTGTTGACGACCATCTGGACCTTTCCCCCGGCGATCAGCTCGACCGCGTCGGCGGCCAGGCCTTCCTCGCCCACCTTGGCCACGAGCGTGTCGACGTCGACACCCTGGTCGCGCAGGAAGCCGGCAGTGCCCAAGGTGGCGGCCAGGGAGAACCCGAGCTCTGCAAGCTGGCGGGCCACCCGGGTCCCGCTCGGCTTGTCCCGGTCGGCCAGCGACAAGAAGACGGTGCCCGACTTGGGCAGCCGCGTTCCGGCCGCCATTTGGCTCTTGGCGAAGGCCAGCCCGAACGTCTCGTCGACGCCCATCACCTCTCCGGTGGAACGCATCTCGGGCCCGAGGAGGGTGTCGACCTCGGGGAACCGGTTGAAGGGCAGGACCGCCTCCTTGACGCTCACATACCGGGGCGGGGGCACCCTGCGCAGCGCCGAGGCGGGCAGCAGACCCTCTTGACGCAGCTGCTCGAGGGAATCACCCACCATCACCCGAGCCGCCGCCATCGCCACCGGAACACCGGTGGCTTTGGCCACGAAGGGCACGGTCCGGCTGGCTCGAGGGTTGGCTTCGAGCACGAACGTCTGGCCGTCCTTGACGGCAAACTGCACGTTCAACAGGCCACCGACGTCGAGGGCGTCGGCGAGGGCGGCCGTTTGGCGTTCGAGCTCGGCCACGACCTGCGGGCTCAACGTCTGGGGCGGCAACGCACAGGCGGAGTCCCCCGAGTGGACGCCAGCCTCTTCGACGTGCTCCATCACCCCGGCAATCAGCACCTCTCCTCGCTGGTCGCGCAACGCGTCGACGTCGACCTCGATGGCGTCCTCCAAGAAGCGGTCGACGAGCACCGGACGCAGCGGCACCCCGACGCTACGTGTCCCTTCCCTGGCCGGGTCGATACTCGGGCCCAGGTCGGTACCGCGCGCCGTCAGCGTCGCCATCACTCGCCGTACGCCGTCGGCGTCATAGACGATCTCCATGGCCCGCCCGCCCAACACGTAGCTCGGGCGCAACAACACCGGGTAGCCCACCCGCTCGGCCACCTCCAGCGCCTCGGCAACCGTCGTCGCCGTACCCCCCGGAGGCTGGGCGATGCCCAGCCGCGAGCACAGGGCGCTCCAACGCTCGCGGTCCTCGGCCAGGTCGATCGAGGCGGGACTGGTTCCCAGGACGAGCCCAGGAGCCAGGGAGCCCGCCAGCTTGAGCGGCGTCTGCCCGCCGAGCGCCACGATGACCCCCACCAACTCACCGCCCTCGCGCGCACTGCGCTGCTCCACGTCGATGACGTTGGCAACGTCCTCGACGGTCAGGGGCTCAAAATACAGACGATCGGACACGTCGTAGTCGGTCGACACGGTCTCGGGGTTGCAGTTGACCATGACCGTCTCGTAGCCCGCGGCACGTAGGGCCATGCTGGCGTGCACGCAGCAATAGTCGAACTCGATGCCCTGGCCGATCCGGTTGGGACCCGACCCGAGGATCACGACCTTACGGCCCGCCGTTGCGCGCACTTCGTCCTCGTCCTCGTATGTGCCGTAGTGATACGGCGTCAGCGCCTCGAACTCGGCGCCGCACGTGTCGACCGCCTTGAAGGTGGCGCGCACCCCGACTGCCAGACGTGCCGCACGCACGTCGCGCTCCTCGGCGCCGAGGAGATAGGCGAGCTGCTCGTCGGAGAACCCAAGGCGCTTGGCCCGCCGGAAGCCATCGCGGCCGAGCGCGCTGAGCGCGCCGAGGCCGCCGCCGGTCGTGGCGGCGAGCGCGACCAGCGCTACCCGCTCGGCACTGATGCGGGCGATCTGGGTGAGGAACCACGGATCGATCCCCGTCCGCGCCGCTAGGTGCTCGACGGGGACGCCCCTGCGCAGCGCGCGACTCGACGGCAAAGATCCGGTCAGGCCTGGCCACGGCCACTCGGTGATCCAGCGCCTGGTCGTCGAGGAACTCGAGGTCGATCTCGGCGGGATCGGCGTTGAGCCCGGCACGTCCCTGCTCGAGTGAACGTAGGGCCTTCTGCAGCGACTCGCAGAATGTCCTACCGAGGGCCATGACCTCCCCTACTGACTGCATCCGGGTGCCCAGTGTCCCGTCGGACCCGGGCAGCTTCTCGAAAGCCCACCTCGGCACTTTGGTCACGACGTAGTCGATCGTCGGCTCGAAGCTGGCCGGGGTGGCACCCGTGATGTCGTTGGTGATCTCGTCGAGCCGGTACCCGACGGCAAGGCGGGCGGCAATTTTGGCGATCGGGAAGCCGGTCGCCTTGGAGGCCAACGCGGAGGACCGCGAGACCCGGGGGTTCATCTCGATGACCATGCGGCGCCCCGTCGACGGCTCGACGGCGAACTGCACGTTCGAGCCACCCGTCTCGACCCCGACCCGTCGCATACAGGCAAAGGCATCGTCGCGCATGGCTTGGTACTCGACGTCGGTCAGCGTCTGCGCGGGGGCCACCGTGATCGAGTCACCGGTGTGGACGCCCATTGGATCGAGGTTCTCGATCGAGCAGACGACCACGCAGTTGTCCACGCCGTCGCGCATGACCTCGAGCTCGTACTCCTTCCAACCTGCGATGGAGCGCTCCACCAGCACCTGGCTAACCGGGCTGGCGGCGAGCCCCTCGAGTGCCAACCGCTCGAACGATGCCAGATCGGTGGCGATGCCCGTGCCCGAGCCGCCGAGGATGAAGCTCGGACGGACCATCACGGGAAACCCGATCTCGGCGGCGATCACCGTGGCCTCGTCGAGCGAGTGGGCGAAGCCCGACCGCGGCACCTCCAGCCCGATCTCCTCCATTGCCGCTTTGAAGCGATCACGGTCCTCCGCGGTTCGGATCGCTTCGGGCCGCGCACCGATCACCTCGACCCCGAACCGATCGAGTACGCCGCGTTCGACCAGCTCGATGGTCAAGTTCAGTGCAGTCTGGCCCCCGAGTGTCGGCAGCAGCGCGTCGGGTCGCTCGCGCTCGATGATCGCCGTGAGCACATCCGCGTCCAAGGGCTCGATGTAGGTCCGATCGGCCATGGTCGGATCCGTCATGATCGTCGCCGGGTTGGAGTTGGCCAGCACGACGCGATAGCCCTCCTCGGAGAGGACGCGGCAGGCCTGCGTGCCCGAATAGTCGAACTCACAGGCCTGCCCGATCACGATCGGGCCCGAGCCAATGATCAAGATGGCCTCGATGTCGTCGCGTCTCGGCATTGTCAATGCCTCCCCGACGGCACACCGGCCTCCATGGCGGCGCGAAACTGGTCGAAGAGATAGTGAGCGTCGTGCGGTCCCGGAGCTGCTTCGGGATGGTACTGAACCGAGCACGCAGCGGCCGATGGCGTTCGGAGCCCCTCGACGACCCCGTCGTTGAGGTTGACGTGGGTCACGTCTATCCCTCGACCCGGGCCCAGGGCGACGGCGTAGTTGTGGTTCTGGCTAGTGACCTCGACGCCTCCCGTCTCGAGACGGCGCACCGGATGGTTGGCGCCGTGGTGACCGAACGACAACTTGTAGGTGCTGGCACCCAGCGCGGTCGCGAGCACCTGATGACCGAGGCAGATACCGAAGATGGGGACCTGGCCCAGGAGATCGGCCACCGTCGCGACCGGCCCCAAGAGCGCCGCGGGGTCCCCCGGCCCGTTGGAGAGGAACACGCCGTGAGGCTCGAGCGCCATCACCTCGTCAGCGGACGTGGACGCCGGGACCACGGTGACCGTGGCCATGCGCCCGAGATGCCCGAGCATGGTCTCTTTGACCCCGAAGTCGAAGGCGACGAGGCGCCAGGGCCCCTTGCCACGCGTGTAGGCGATGGTGGTCGTGACCCTCGACACGAGATCTCGACCATCGGTCCCTTCGGCCGCCCGTGCCGCAGCCCAGAGGCCGGACTCACCCGCGGTACCGAACGCGCACGGCATTGCGCCCGCATCGCGCAGGTGGCGGGTGAGCCGACGGGTGTCGATCCCGGTGATGGCGGCGACGCCGTGACGGACCAGAAACGCCTCGACCCCTTCGGTCGCGCGCCAGTTGCTCGGCGTATCGACCAGGTCTCGCACGACGACGCCCTGGCACCAGACCGTGGGCGCCTCGTCGTCGTCGGGGTTGGTGCCGTAGTTGCCGATGTGCGGATACGTGAAGGCGATGACCTGCCCTGCGTAGGACGGATCGGTGAGGATCTCCTGATAGCCGCTCAGGGCGGTGTTGAACACCAACTCCCCCGTCGCGACGCCACCAGGGGCTGGCGCGCCGGCCGCTTCGCCTTCGAAGATCTCACCGTCCGCCAACACGAGCAGGGCGGGCTGGCGGGGTACGGCGGGTTCGATGCTCGTCCCGCTCACCGTTGCACCATTGCGTCGATCACCACCGGTTCGCCGCGCAAGACGGTGTGGCGGACACGGCCGCGCAGCTCGCGCCCGGCGTACGGGGTGTTGCGGCTAAGGCTGGCCAGCGCACCGGCATCCACTCGGTACGACGCCGATGGGTCGAAGACGCAGAGGTTGGCCACGGCCGTCGGGACGAGCGGCCCACCGTGGGCGCTGTGGCCGGCGATCGCCGCGCCCTGTGCGTCGAGCCCGGCGATCGCCGCTGGCCGCCAGCTGAAAAGCGCGAACAACTGCTGGGCACTGAGTGCGACCCGATCAGCGACCGCCCGGCCCTGGGAGCCGTCGGTGACCGAACCATCGAGTGGGGCCGCGTAGAAGACCGTGAAGGCCACCGAAAATGCCGTCTCGAGTCCAAGCATGCCCGGAAGTGCCTCATCGAAGGGAAGATCCTTCGCCTCCGGCGGGTGCGGTGCGTGATCGGTCGCGATGGCATCGACCGTTCCGTCAACCACCCCTTGGCGAATCGACCCGACGTCCCCTTCGCTCCGCAGCGGGGGGTTCACCTTGAAGACGGGGTCGAACTTGGCGACCTCGGCGTCGGTCAGGAAGAAATGGTGGGGGGCGACCTCGGCGGTGACCGCCAGACCCTCGGCTTTGGCCCCTCGGAGCAGCTCGAGCGATCCGGCGGTCGACAGGTGCAAGAAGTGCATTGGGGCGCCGGTGAGGCGCACCAGCGCCAAGTCGCGGGCGACCATCGCCTCCTCGGCGGCCGACGGAACCCCCGGTAACCCGAGCCGGCTCGACCACGCACCCTCGTGCATCGCCCCGCCGGCCGCCAGGTTCTCGTCCTCGCAGTGTTGCGCCAAGGTCACCCCGAGTCCCCGTGCGTAGTCGAGCGCACGGCGCATGAGCCCCCCGTCCTGCACCCCCGTGCCGTCGTCGGTGAAGAGGTGGACGCCCAACGCGGCCAGCTCGGCCATCGGCGCAAGGCGCTCTCCGCGGCGCCCCACGGTGATCGCGCCGGCCACCGCCACCTCGGTGATCGCCGAGCGGCCGAGCCCGAGGACCTCCCGGGCCGTCCCAGCGTTGTCGATCGCCGGTTCGGTGTTGGGCATGGCCACCACGGCGGTGAACCCGCCAAGGGCGGCGGCCCGGGCACCCGTCTCGACGGTCTCGGCTTCCTCGCGTCCGGGCTGCCGGAGGTGGGTGTGCAGGTCGACCAGACCCGGCCCGACCAGGCAGCCCCCCGCATCGAGCACCAAGGTGCCGGGGGGGACCGGCAGGTCGGGTCCCACCGCCTCGATCGTCGACCCCGCGACCAGGACGTCGGCCGTCCGCATTCCTCGCTGGTCCACGAGCGTCCCACCCCGCACGACGACCCTGCGCTCAGCCACCGACCGCTCCCAGAGGGATCGGGGGAGCCGTGCCTGACTCGGGCTCCGTCGGAGCCACGCCTGACTCGGGCTCCGTCGGAGCCACGCCTGACTCGGGCTCCGTCGGAGCCACGCCTGACTCGGGCTCCGTCGGAGCCACGCCTGACTCGGGCTCCGTCGGAGCCACGCCTGCCTCCCGGGCGATGAAGCCCTCCGGGGGGCTCGGGTCCACCGCGCCTTCCGACCCGAGCAGCAAGAAGAGGACGGCCATCCGCACCGCGACGCCATTGGTCACCTGTCGGGTCACGACCAGATTGGGCAAGTCGACCACGTCGGAACCGATCTCCACCCCGCGGACCATCGGGCCCGGATGGGTCACGATCGCCAGTTCGGACAAGTGCCGAGCGCGCTGAGCCGTGAGGCCCCAGTGCGCCGTGTACTCGCGCAACGACGGGACGAAGGCTCCGCTTCCGCGCTCTGCCTGCAACCGGAGCAACGAGACGACGTCGGCATCACCCAGCGCCCTATCAAGGTCGTGGGCGACGCTGACCGGCCAACCCTCCAGGGACGGGGGCAGCAGGCTGCCGGGCCCGGCCAACGTGACGCGTGCCCCGAGCGCGCTGTACGCCAGCACCTGGGATCGGGCCACCCGACTGTGGCGTACGTCGCCGACGATGAGCACCCGCAGACCGTCGAAGCAGCGGACCCCGAAGTCAGCCGGATCAGCCCCGGCTCGCTCGGCCAGGACCTGACGGACCGTGAAGCAGTCCAACAGGGCCTGGGTCGGGTGCTCGTGCCACCCGTCACCGGCGTTGATGACACGGGCACGCCGGGCCCAACGCGCCACCTGGTGGGTGGCACCTGACGACGGATGGCGGACCACGAGTGCGTCGATTCCCATGGCCTCCACCGTCTCGACGGTGTCGCGCAACGACTCACCCTTCTTGAGCGACGACGACGCCGCGGAGAAGGAAAGCACGTCTGCCGAGAGGCGTTTCGCTGCGGTCTCGAACGACAGGCGTGTCCGGGTCGACTCTTCGAAGAACAGCGTGGCGACCACCCTGCCCCGCAGCGTCGGCACCTTGGGCATCGGCCGGCGCTCGACCTCGGCGAACGCCTCGGAGACCCGCAACAGCTCAGCGATCCCGTCGCGCCCCAGATCATCGATCGAGAGCAGGTGTCGGGGCATCCGGGCCGTTCCCGATGCTGCTCGTGCCGCCGTCACTTGTCCTCGAGCGTCCCGATACTGACGCCGTCCTCGGTGACGTCCACCATCTCCTCCCGTCGCGTTGGGAGGTTCTTGCCCACGAAATCGGGGCGGATTGGCAGCTCGCGATGCCCCCGATCCACCATCACGGCCAGCTGCACCGCACGGGCCCTGCCGTAGTCGCCCAAGGCGTTCAGCGCGGCGCGAACCGTCCGACCAGTGAACAAGACGTCGTCGACCAGCACGACGATCTTGCCCGTCAAGTCGATCGGGATGTCGGTGGCCGCTTCGGGCAGCACCGGCCGGAGCCCGATGTCGTCGCGATAGAAGGCCACGTCAAGCGTCCCGGTGGGCACGGTCGAACCATCCAGATCGCTCAGCACTGAGGCGAGCCTGCGGGCCAAAGGGACACCGCCGGTCTGCAGCCCGACCAGCACGACCTCGTCGAGGCCGCCGTTGCGCTCGACGACTTCATGTGCCATACGCGTCAGGGCTCGTCGAACGTCGGATGCAGAAAGGACCTGAGAATGTGGGACGAACACGCCACCCAGCGGCCTGGTATGGCTGCGCTCGCGTTCGGCCACCGATCCTCCTGTCCGTACGAGCCTCACAGGACTCGCTTCACGGTCGGGACCAAACGTTACCACCGTCGCCCTCGATCATGACCGCCCGTCGCGGGGCCCACCTCGTTCACCGACGTTGGGCGCCGGAACTTCAGACTTGCCCGTCCACTCCACGACCTACCCCGGCGTCGCCGGCAGCCGGCTCGCCGTCCGAAGGCACACCATCGCTGCTCTGGACCTCGCTCGCGCGAGCGCCTCGTATGTCCAAGAGCTCACCGCTCACCGCCGAAAGGATGCCGTTCACGAAGGCACCCGAGTCATCGGTCGAATAGGTCTTCGCAAGCTCGACCGCCTCGTCGATCACGACCGCCGTCGGAGGCCCGTCCGGCTCGAGCAGCTCGGCCACGGCCAAACGGAGCACCAGTCGATCCACCACGGCCATGCGATCGAGCGGCCAGCTCGTCGACGCCCGGGCGATCCGCTCATCGGCCTCGGGCTGATGGCGCTCAGAGGAGCCGACCAATTCAGTGGTGAAGTCGTCGGGCGCCACCGGAAGCTCGGCAACCACCTCGGTCGGGCGAATCCCCTTCATCTCGGCTTCATAGAGCAACGAGAGTGCACGCTCGCGGGCGCGATGCCGGGTGGCCCCGTCTACCTGGTCCGGCCCGTCATCGCGCGAAGTTCGGCGGCCCGGCGCGGCCGAGGGCCTCTTGGGCGACGGCGCCACTCAGGCCCGGGTCAAGTACTCGCCCGAGCGGGTGTCCACTTTGATCGCGTCGCCGGGGTTGACGAAGAGGGGCACCTGAACCACCAGCCCGGTCTGGAGCGTGGCGGGCTTGCGGGCTCCCGACACCCGGTCACCTTGGAACCCGGGCTCGGTCTCCGTGACGGTGAGCTCGACTGCGGCGGGAAGGTCCACGCCGACGATCTCGTCGGCGTAGAGCTCGAGCACGACGGCGTCGGTCTCCTTCAGGTACGAGGCTGCGGACCCGAGTGCCGATGGCTCGACGGATAGTTGCTCATAGGTGGAGGTGTCCATGAACACGTACTCCGAGCCGTCGCGGTAGAGGAACTGCATGTCCCGCTTGTCGATGATCGCCTGCTCGAGCTTCTCGTCCGCACGGTACGTGCGCTCGACCACCGCGCCGCTGCGAACGTTCTTCAGCTTGGTCCGCACGAACGCCCCGCCTTTGCCCGGCTTCACGTGCTGGAACTCGACGACACTGAACAGGCCCTCGGGAAGGCTGAGGGTCATGCCGTTCTTGAGGTCGTTGGTGGAGACGGCCATCAGGCGATGACATCCTTCGTGAGACTGGTCGGCGGGCGGTTGCCCTGCTCGGTCACTACCAGCGTGGCTTCGATCCCTACTCCGTCCATGCCCCGGCGGCAGACCCCGGGCTCGACGGTGACCAGCACGCCGGGCGCCAAGATAGCAGCGCCCGGCGCGATCCCCGTCGGTGCGTGTCGGGTCATCATCGTGAGATCGGTCATCGCAACACGCTCGCAGCGGGATTCCCGGTCGCTCTCGACGCCAGCAGGAGGCTCACGGCGTCGATCGCCAGCTGGTAGCCCATCCTGCCGAAGCCGGCGATCGAGCCGTCGGCGACCGACGCGATCACCGACACATGCCGAAAGGGTTCGCGGGCCGCCGGATTGGACAGATGGAGCTCGACGACCACGCCGTCGAAGGCCGAGAGTGCATCGTGCAGCGACCACGAATTGTGGGTCAGCGCCCCTGCGTTCATCACGATGGCCACCGCCCGACCACGGGCGCCATGTACGGCCTCGACCAGCTCACCCTCGTGCTGGGACTGCAGATGCTCGAGGACCAGTCCGTGGCGGTGCGCGGCCGTGGCGGCCGTGGCGACGTGGTCTGCCAAGGTGTCGGTCCCGTAGACCGAGGGTTCACGCTCACCCAGAAGATTGAGGTTGGGTCCCGACAGGAGGAGCACGATCCCACCACTCATCGAGCCGCTCCCATCTCTGCCAGGGTAGCGAGGACCGCCTCAGGATCGACCCCGCGCACCCGCTCCACGCCCCGGGGGCCGTCCAGCACGAAGGTGAGATCGTTGCGGGCCTTCTTGTCCCGTGCCATCGACGCCAACAGCTCGGACGCCCGCAGGCCCCGGGGCAGATCGGCCCGGAGATCGAACCCCGACACGACGGCACGATGCACGGCCACCCGCTCGTCGTCGACGCGACCCAGTCGGCGCGCCAGCAGCGCCGCGAAGACCAGGCCGACGGCGACGGCCTCGCCATGACGGATGTCGGCCCCGTCACCGGAGCCGAACGCGGCCGCCTCCAGCGCGTGGGCGAGCGTGTGGCCGTAGTTGAGGACCATCCTGAGGCCGTCTTCTCGCTCGTCGGCGGCCACCACGGCCGCCTTCATGGCGACACACCGTGCCACCTGCTCGTCGAGGTCAAGCGCCAGCAGCGACGTGTCAGGTACGTCCCCACAGATGAACGCGTACTTGGCCATCTCGCCGCGGCCGCAAGCCCACTCGCGCGGCGGAAGAGTCGAGAGCGTCTCGGTATCACAAAGGACGGCCGAGGGCTGCCAGAAGGCGCCCACCAGATTCTTGCCCTCCGCCACGTTGACGCCGGTCTTGCCGCCAACAGCGGCGTCGACCTGGGCCAACAACGTCGTGGCCAGGCTGACGTACCGAGTCCCGCGGTGATAACAGGCGGCGGCAAAGCCGGCGACGTCGCTCACCACTCCACCGCCCACGGCGATCACCACATCGCTACGAGCGAGCCCTGCCCGGGCGAAGCGACGGCACAGCAACTCGATGGTGGCCAGCGATTTCGCCGACTCGCCGTCGGGCACCTCGAGCACCTCGTAGGGCACGCCGGGGTCCACAGCGGCAAACCATGGCCTCTGGCGCACCCCGGCTTGGGTGACCACGGCGGCGCGCTCCACCCCGCCGAGATCGGCCACGGCGCGGGCCAGCTCGTGCCGTGCGCCCTCACCGATCACGACGTCATAGCGCCGATCGCCGAGCTCGACTGGCACGGTGATCACGAGCGGCCTCCGCCCTCGTCGGGCGGGGCCGACGAGGGCTGCGACGAACCCCGAATCCGCCGGACGGTCTCGTCGGCGACGTCGAGCGGATTACGCCCGTCCACGTCGACGACCACATCGGCCAGCTGCGAGTACAGCGGCCGTCGGACCTCGTCGAGACGCTCGACCGCGGCCGACGGGTCGTCCCCCAACAGGGGCCGTCCCCGGCCGTCACCCAGCCGCCCGGCGAGCGTCTGGGGGCGGGCGCGCAACCAGACGATCGTGCCAGAGCCAACCATCAGTTTCCGCGAGTCGGCATCGAGGACCGCTCCCCCGGCGACGGCCACGACCACCGGGGCGTCTCCTCCGAGGGCTCGACCGAGCGCAGCCGCTTCGGCCGCGCGGAACGCCGCCTCGCCCCGGGCCTCGAACAGTTGGGGGACCGTCATGCCGGCGGCCGCCTCCACCTGGGCGTCCGAGTCGAGGTAGGCCCAGCCCAGTCGCTCAGAGAGGATCCGCCCGATCGTCGTCTTGCCCACGCCCATCATGCCGATCAACAGGATCCGTTCGGGCGAGCCCCTACCAGCGCCCGGCGCGTTCACGGTTCGGCGTCTCGTGATCCGGGTGCACCGCTGGGCTCGGGTGCCGCCGACGGCGTCTCACCCAATGACGAGACGAAGCCGTCCCGGTTGCGCCGAACCTCGGCAAGCGAGTCGCCACCAAATTTCCGTAGCGCTTCAGACGCGAGAACGATCGCGGTCATCGTCTCGGCGACCACGCCCATGGCGGGCACGGCGGTGACGTCGGTGCGCTCGCGAAAGCTGAGCGTGGTCTCCTTGGTGACGACATCGACCGTCTCGAGCACCGGACGGTTCAGCGTGGCGAGGGGCTTCATGGCCACCCGCGCCACGATGAGCCCCCCGATGGACATCCCACCCTCGATCCCTCCCGCCCTGGTCGTTTCCCGACGGAACCCCCCCGTCTCGGTAGCGGTGTCGTCAAAACGAATGGCGTCGTGCGCGACCGACCCCCGACGGCTCGACACGTCCCAGCCCTCGCCCATCTCCACCGCTTTCACCGCCTGGATGCTCATGAGGGCCTGGGCGAGGAGCCCGTCCAACCGGCGGTCCCAGTGCACGTGGCTCCCGAGGCCGACCGGCACGCCGTAGGCGAGCACCTCGACGACCCCGCCCAAGGAGTCCCCCTCCTTGGCCGCGGCCTTCACGGCGGCGACCATCCGCTCGGCGGTCGACTCGTCGAAGCATCGCACCGACGACTCGTCGATGACCCCGAGGTCGGAGGGAAGCGGGCGGACTGTGCCCGGGGCCCGAACATCTCCGAGCTGGACCACGTGGCTGAGGATGCTCACCCCGAGCTGGGAGAGCAGCGCCTTGGCCAGAGCGCCCACGGCGACCCGGGCCGCCGTCTCGCGCGCCGAGGCACGCTCGAGCACGTCCCGGGCATCTGCGAAGCCGTACTTCTGCATCCCTGCGAGGTCGGCGTGGCCCGGACGCGGTTGGGTCAGCACGCGTGACGGGGCACCCGGAGCTGGGGACATCTCCTCGGTCCACTTGGGCCATTCAGTGTTGGCGATGAGCACGGCGACCGGTGAGCCCAGGGTCCGACCATGACGCACCCCGGCCAGCAACGTGACCTCGTCCCGCTCGAAGCGCATGCGAGGGCCACGGCCGAAGCCGAGTCGTCGCCGGGCGAGCTCGTCGGCGATGTCCTCCACCGTGATGGCCAACCCAGCGGGCAGGCCCTCGACGGTGGCGACCAGCCCCTGACCGTGCGACTCGCCTGCCGTCAGATACTGCAGCATCCCATCAACCTACTCGGCCCCTCTGAGCTGGCACTCGGCCGAGGACTGGGCCCTGGTGGCGGTGCCTCAACCGTGGCCCGGGAGCCAGGCGTTCACGAGCGCGCTGCCCCACAGCACGCCGACCACCGCCCCGATGGCGAGTGCCGGCGCAAAGGGCAGCTTGGTCTTGCGTCCGGTGCCGCGCGCCGCCATGACCACGATCCCGAACAGGGCGCCAGCGAGGAAACCGACGACGAACCCCACGTAGACGTGCAGCAGTCCGAGCCACCCGAGACCTGCGCCGATCAGCGCGGCCAGACGGACGTCCCCGAGCCCCATGCCTCGGGGGTGCACCCACCAAACGGCGAAGAACACGGCGAACGCTGCGACACCCCCGATGGCCGCGTCGCCTAGCGCGCGCCACTCCCCCTGGGAGGCCGACGCAGCGGCCAAGGCCACCACCATCGCCGCACCGAGCGGGTAGAGCATGGTCCGAGGCACGAGACCCACTCGCAGGTCGACCAGGGACAGCGCGACCAGGGCGGCGAAGAGCACGCAATAGGCGACCAGCTCGGGCGCCGAGCCGAAGTGCTCCGCGGCAGCGGCGAACAGCGCTGCCGTCGCCACGCTGGCAACCCCCAGCGCCGTTGGCGAGAGCGGGGCCGGTGCGAGAGCCGCCGGCGGCGTGCCGACGGCCGCCTGCCCGTCGGTCCCGACCTGCTCGGGTGCTCGCGGCGCGGGTGACGAGCCGGGCCGGGGCGCGGGTGACGAGCCAACCCGCTCTTCGACTCTGACTACCTCGCTCGCCTCTCCGAGCGCGTCGCGCACCGGGGCGGCCGCCGGCGCCACCTTGCCGGCCATCGCTCCGAGCAGCGCCCCGATCACGAGGCCGCCCGCAGCGCAGCCGACGACAAGCGGGACGTCTACTCCGGAAGCGGTCACCCGATCAGAAGTACGGGTTCTCGCCGCCACCGTGGTCGGTGACGTCGATGACCCCGGTGAGCTCGGCGATCTCGTCTCGCAGCGTCGCCTCGATGCCCTGCGTCAGGGTCATCCTGGACATCGCGCAGCCCTGGCAACCCCCAGAGAGTCGGACGTAGGCCACCCGATCGTGCTCGTCCAACCCGACGAGAATCCGCCCGACCACCGTGCCCGGCGATCGACGGGTTCACCGACGACTCCAAGACGGCGATCACCCGCTGAGCAAGCTCGCCGTCCATTCCCGTGGCAAGCACCTCGGGCGGTACGCCCGGTGCCAACTCCTCGGGCCCGGGGCGGTTCGGGTTGACCAGGACCAGCCCCCCCTCGCTCTCTTCGGTCCATTCGAGCCGTGCTCCAGTCAATGGCCGTACGCTGCCCGCGGGAACGACCACCGCCAGCTGCTCGTCGCGGGTGACCACGTCGTCGGGTCCGGCGTGCCGCAGCGCCTTGAAGTACACGTCGTAGGCGTAGGCGGCGCCCTCAACCCCGCTGACCTCGAGCCACAGCGCGAGCGTCGGATCCCGCTCGGCGGCCAGCGCGCCTTGCACGACCTCTTTGGCCTCGGGAGTAATGGTCACCATCGGACACATCCTACGAGAGCCGAGCCGATAAGCCGTGCTTCTTGCGAGTCCTGCGTCGTCGAGTTAGGCACGGGTTCGGGGTCGCCACGAGGCGGTCAGTCCGTCACCTCCACCCGGCCGTGGCGCAAGACGACGTTTCCGGACGACGTTGCTTCGAAGGCATAGCTTCGCAAGCCGGCCTCCGTCCTCCCCGCGTCGTAGACCGCCACCTCGATGTCGTCGCCGGGGAACGTGGGCGACGTGAACCGCACCGCGACCCGCCGCACGCGCGTCGGGTCCCCCCCAGCCGCCAGCTCGATCAGGCCCCGACTGGTCACCCCAAGGGTGCACAAACCCTGGTTGAACTTCTTGGGGAAGCCGATGCTCACGGCCGCCTTGTGGCTTACGTGGATTCTGGCCCGGTCGCCCGACGCTCCGGCGTAGCGAAACGTCTGGTCCCTGGTCGTCGCCAGTTGCATCGTGCCGACCAGCTGGGCGCGCGCCTCGTCGGGGAAGGCGTGCTCCGGCGCGCTCGGCCCTTGGTCGCCGCCCGTGACCTCTCCCATCATCATCGAGGACCAGTACTGCTCGAGCACCGGCCGCCCCTCGTCGTCCGAGCTGAGCAGCCGCACGAAGATGTTCATCCCCGCCTTGCTCGTGACGACGCAGTACCGCTCTGCGGTCGTGTGGAGGTCCATCCCCGGCTCGATCGGACGGAGGATCCGCAGGTCGTGCTCGCCATGTACGCCACCGCGGGCACCCGCGCCGGCGGCCGGCGGTAGGGGCGCCACGCCGGTGAAGGCGGCGAAGACCGGGACGACCGCGTAGATCGGCGGGGTTGCCTTTCCTTCGAGATAGGCCGGATTGGGGTCGTTGGTCGCCAATGCGTAGGCCACGATCTCGTCGGGATCACAAAAGCTCGTCAACGGACCGATCGGATCGCCAAGGGGAACCAGGGTGCTGTCCATGTCACTCACGCTCTCGTATCGGGGCGGGCTCGAACCGCCGCTTCGATCGGTCAAGGACCGCTCAACGCGCAGGCGACCCGGCGAGGACGCCCGGACGACGAGGCCCTCGTGCCCGCGCACTGCCAGCGAGGCCGGCCCATTGGTCGTGCCCCTTCCTGCTTCGGCGCGAGATGTTATGCGCCGCGTCGACGCTGCCGTCGTGACCAGACCAGCGAGTCAGGCGGATAGGGTTGCGGGTCGTGGCCGAACCCGATCTTCCTCTCGACGCACACGAGTGGGTGAGCTTCGAGGATGAGGACGAGGAACGGACCTGGACCTTCGATGTCACGTTCCTGACGAGCGCGTGGACGTGCATCTACGGCAACGGGTGCCTCGGGGTCCTCACCGGTCCCGCTCCCGAGCTCGAGCACGGCTGCTGCTCGTACGGCGCGCATTTCGTCGATAGCGCCGACGCCGCGACGGGTCAAGCGGATCGCCCGGACCCTGACTGATCAGGAGTGGCAGTTTCGCGACCGCGGTCTGAAGAAGGGCGTCGTCAAGAAGAACGAGCACGGCGAGCTGGTCACCCGGCTTTTCGACGGGGCGTGCATCTTCTTGAACCGTCCGGGGTTCGGGACGGGAGCTGGGTGCGCGCTGCACCAGGTGGCCGTGGCGCGCGGGCAGAACCCGATGGACCTGAAGCCCGACGTCTGCTGGCAGCTCCCCTTGCGGCGCGAGGACGACGTTGCCGAGGACGGACACGTGACCTCCACCATCCGCCAGTGGGACCGGCGCCACTGGGGCGAAGGAGGTCTCGAGTTCCACTGGTGGTGCACCGAGTCACCCGAAGCGTTCGTCGGCGCAGAACCCGTCTACGCGCAGCTGGCGCCCGAGCTCAAGGCGATGGTCGGCGAGCGGACGTACGAGCGCTTGGTCGCCTACCTCGCGGATAGGGCCCGGCGATCAGCAAATCGAGTGGCGCTGCCCCACCCGGCGGTGCGCAAGGGGACTAGCGCGTCCCCCGGCGGCGGCTGAGCAGCGGCGCCCGCGGCCAACGCGGATTTGCGCATCGAAGCCGGCGAGCTGGCCTCGGAGTCAGTCGTCGAGGGGGTCGGGCTCCGAGTCGTCTCGGGCCGGCGCCACGGACCCCAAGATCCGGTCGTACTGGTCTTCTTCAGCGAGGCACCACGATGCATGGACGTCCTCGGGCTCGGCGCCGCACTCAGGGCAGCGCTGACCCGACATCGTCACTGATCGCTTGAGGCTGCGCGCTTCTTCGAAGCGCCGATGGCGACCCTTCTTCACGAAAGCTCCTTGCTGCCCACCCCCTCATCGCCTGAGGTGAGCGCCTATCGGACCGGCTGGTTGCCGTAGCCCCCGGACGGCTGTTCCCCTCGTTGGTGCCGTCTTCCGGTCCCGCCATTGTAGTCCGTCGAGCAGGGCCATCTACCGCGATGGTGGCTCCCGAGCGCCCGCCCCACAGCGTCCGGCATCCTCGATGGCCACTACGATCAGCGGGACACGCCCGCTGCCGATCACCGGTGCACCCATGCCCGCCTCCTTCGATCCCGACGAGATGATTGCCCGCTTTCGCCAGCGAGCCGACGCGGTGCGTCGTCGGGGTCTGCCGCCCGTCGAGGGCCCCGAGCGTCAGCGGTTGCGGGAACAGGCTCAGCTCGACTTCATGGACTACGCCATGCTCGCCGACGCCGTGGCGCAGCTCGAAGACGGCATCCTCACGTTGCGGGTGGATCTCCGGCCCGCCGCTCCCGAAACGTCGGCTGACGGCTGACAGCCCTCGGGGCGCCGCGCCTGCTCAACCTCCGTAGCTCATGCGGGTGTCCTCCATGCGGAGGACCTCACCAACGGTCCGACCTGCAGCCGACACACCCCTGCCCCCCACATCGACCACCTCGCCCAAAAAGAGGACGTGGCTCTGGAGGTCGATCTGGTGACGCACCTCGCAATCGAGCCACGCCAGCGCCCGGGATAGGACGGGCGCGCCAGTGGTCGCGAAGCTGACCGACTCCCCCTCCAGCGTCGCCGGTCGGCCCGACCCACCCATCGCCACCTCGCGCACCGGCTTCACGAAGCGGCGCACGAGGGCTCGGTCGTCGCGTCCGAGGAGGCTGAGTGCGAAGACCCCCGCGGCCGACACGAGTTGTCGGGTGCGCGATGCCCGGTCGATCGAGACGGCCAGGACCTTCGGCTCGGTCGCCACCTGTACGACGAAGCTGGCCGTCATCAGATTCCACTGCGCCTCATTGTCGACGAGTGCGTGGCTACCGATGACGTAGAGCCCGGTGGGCAGCGACCAGAGGGCTCTTCGTCGGGCTCGGTCGTAGTCGTCGGCATCCCAACCGGCGGGTACCGGTCCGACTACGTGGTGGCCGGGGTTGTCGGCCGCCCCCGGCGGCGCAGCGGACTCGGCCGTCCGGGGGGCATCCGGTGAAACGGTCATCCGAAGATGCCGCCGCCGCCGGGCTGGGTGGTCGTCGTGGTGGGGACGCCGTGGCCGGTCAGGGTGATCACCCGGGCCAGCGCTCGCTCGATGCCGGCGCGGGCGGTCGCCCTTTGGCGTGCCGACGTCGCCTGCAGGGTTGGATTCGTCGTGCCAGCGTCATAACAGTTGTTCGCCGCGGTCCCCTCCTCGCCGTAGGCGTTGGACAGAAGGACGGTCAGTTGCTGGTCAGGAGTAGGCAGGTTCTCGTTTGCCGCCTCGGTGTCGTCGAGAAGTACCGCGCAGACCGTGTGGATGACACCAGCATCCTGGTGGGTCGAGACGGCCCACGTCACCCGCGCCGCGTCATCGAGCACGGTACCGACCGACTGGCCCATCTGGGTCGACTGCACCCACGTGCCGACCCGTTGCGCCGACGAGCCGACCTCGTCTGCCGGCGTGCATCCCGCGAGCAGCGCCACCACCGCCACCAGCGCCCCGAGCCCGCCCAGACGTGCCATCCGGCCGCCCCGACCCCCGCTGACGCCGTGGGCAGGCCCCGTCCCGAGGCACTGGCTCATTCCACCCGGACGAGGTGGTAGTCCCGACGGCCCTTGCGGAGCACCACGTAACGACCGTGGAGCAGGTCGTCGGTCCTGAGCACCCGGTCAGGATCGGTGGCCCGAAGGTTGTTCACGTAGACGCCGCCCTGGGCCACCGCTCGACGAGCCTCACCCTTCGAGCGGGCGAGCCCGGTGTCGACCAGCACATCGACCAAACGGCTGGACGACGTCCCGTCGTCGCTCACCAGCGCGGCCCGCGACAGGACGCTCGAGGGCGCCTCGTCCACCGCCTCGAGCAGTGTCTGCTCGTCGAGCGTGGCGATGTCCTCGGCGAACAGCGCCGCCGACGCCCGCTCGGCCCGAGCCACCCCGTCGGCCCCGTGCACCGACCCACAGACCTCATGAGCGAGGGCACGCTGGGCCGCTCGGCGCTCGGGCCGCTCGGCGACCTCGAGCTCGAGCTCGAGAATCTCCTCGTGCGAGAGGAAGGTGAGCAGGCGCAGGAGCGTGCCCACGATGTCGTCCTCGGCTCGCAGGAAGTACTGGTAGAAGCGGAACGGGCTCGTGCGCACCGGGTCCAGCCACACGGTGCCCGACTCGGTCTTGCCGAACTTGGTGCCGTCGGGCTTGGTCACGAGGGGCAGCGTCAGCCCGAACACCTCGTGGCCGGTCACCTTGCGCACGAGCTCGATGCCCATCGTGATATTGCCCCATTGGTCGCTGCCGCCGATCTGCAGGGTGCACTCCCGATCGCGGTGCAGCTGCAAGAAGTCGTAGGCCTGCAGCAGCATGTAGCTGAACTCGGTGAACGAGATGCCCTGCCCCTCGCGCTCGAATCGGGACCGTACCGACTCCTTGGCCACCATCTGGTTGATGGTGAAGTGTTTGCCGACGTCTCGCAGGAAGTCGACCATCGTGATCCCCGACAGCCACCGCGAGTTGTCGAGCAGCGTGGCACGGGTAGAGCCGGCCGACGCGGAGAAATCCAGCAGCTGTTCGAGCTGCGGACCAATGCCCGCGAGGTTGGCGGCCAGCTCCTCGCTGCTCAGCATCGGCCGTTCGCTCGTCTTGCCGCCCGGGTCGCCGATGAGGCCCGTCCCGCCACCGGCCACCGCGATCGGCGGGTTGCCGGCGAGCTGGAGTCGGCGCAGCGCGAACATGGGTACCAGGTGTCCGACGTGCAGGCTCGAGGCGCTCGGGTCGAAGCCGGCGTAGCCGACCACACCCCCGCGGTCGAGATGCCCGAGCACTGCGGGGTCACTCACCTGGTGCACGAGCCCGCGGAACTCCAGATCGGCCGAGAGCAACCCCACCGTCACCACACTGCCATATCGAGACCTGGTGCCCCGCACGGGGTCCGGACCGCTCCGTCTCAGTGCAGGGCCGCCTTGGCGGCGGCGCCCACCGCGTCGAAGAGTCGCTGGTGCAGCGCGAGGTTGTCGCTCCGTGAGGGCATGCGGGCTCGGACGACCGCGATCCCGTGGCCGACGAGGCGTGCCAGCGCCGATGCGAGTTCGGCCGCCGAACCGGCCTCGGCGACCGACAATCCGAAGCCTGCGGCGACGGCGAGGACGTCCGGCGCCTGGGGCGTTCCGAAGAGCAGCTCGAAGGGGCCGAGCTCCAGGGCGCGGGCCTGCGGGAGGAACGAGAAGATGCCCCCGCCACCGTTGTCCACCACCACGAAGGTGCAGCCCGATCCGAGTATCGGGCTCGACGACTGGACCAAAGCCGAGACGTCGTGCAAGAAGGCGAGATCACCCAGGACACACACCACGGGGCTCGGCCCGCCTGCTGCGAGCCCCAGCGCCGTCGAGCTCACCCCGTCGATCCCGTTCACGCCCCGATTGGCAAAGACCCGGGGCGGGGCCGCCACCGGCGGGGCGAAGGACTCGAAGTCACGCACCGGCATCGATGAAGAGACCAGCAGTCGGCAGTCCTGGGGAACCATGCCGAAGATCGACCGGGCCACCTCGGGCTCCGACATCCCGGTGGCGCTCAGGCTGCGGGGAGCGCCCACGCCAGGGGACGGCGCGAGCCCGAGCACGTCGTCGATGGTCGCCTGAGTGGCCCGCTCTACCCTGATCCAGGCCTCGAGCCAGGGCACCTGGTCGATGCTCGCTCGAGGATCCCCCTCCGAACTGCCCGGTCGGTTCCTGTGCTGGCCCTCGCCGAGCTCAGCTCGCAGCGCCTCGACCCAGGGTCCCGGCTGAGCACGCAGCACGGTGTCGGTCACGTGATCGGGGTCGCTCCACCGCCACCAAGGGTCGACCGCCACGATCTGCGCGCCAGCCGTCGAGGCTTCGGCGATCCATCCGGCGAGGGGTTTGGACGCCCAGGCCGATCCGAGCGTCAGTACCACCTCGGGGAGGAGAGCCTGGCGAACGGCCGGTTCCCGGAGGAACACGTCGACGCCGGCCACGACGAGCGGATCCTCGACCCGGCACCCCGACCGGGGATCGGCCAGCACGGGCCACCCCAGGCCTCGGGCGAGCTCGAGCACCCCGCTCGGCGGTCCACAGCCCTCGCCCACCACCAGCACACCGCGGCACGCCGACCAGTGGCCCCACCGGGTCGCCGACGCCGCATCGGTCGAACGCTCGGAAACGTCGCTCGCGGCGCGCCATGCTGCATGAGTCGCTCGGCGACGCGGCAACGGGCCCGGCACGCCGATCAGGGGCTCGCGGAACCCCAGGTTGAGGTGGACGGGACCCGGACCCGACGGTCCGTCGACCGCTTCGACGTAGGCCCGTGAGGCGAGCGGTCGCCAGCTGCTTGCCGTGTCAGCTCGCGCGGTGTCGGGAGCAGCGAACCACCGGACCGCTCGGCCGAACAGATGGACCTGGTCGACGGTCTGGGGCGAGCCGACGTCTTGGAGCTCGGGAGGCCGGTCCGCCGTGCACACGAGCAGCGGCACGCACGAATGATGGGCTTCGAGCACGGAGGGGTGCAGCTCGGCCGCCGCGGTACCGCTCGTCGTGCACACCACGGTCGGCTGGCCAGTGGCGAGCGACAGCCCGAGAGCGTAGAAACCGGCGCTGCGCTCGTCCAGGCGGACGTGCACGCGCAGCCCCCCGGCCGCCAGCGCCAGAGCCATCGGCGTGGAACGTGACCCGGGGCACACCACTGCGTCGCGCACGCCGAGCGCTGTCCACTCGTCGACGAGGGTGGCCGCGAAGGTCGCTTGATCCGAGGCGTGTGTCGGTACGCTCACCGGCGATGAGTGTCCTGCACTGGGAGAGCGTCGGAGACCGCGGCGCACCGGCGATCGTGCTGGCCCACGGGTTCACTCAGACTGGGCGCCTCTGGGGGGCGTTCGGCGACCGCCTTGGCCAGACCCACCACCTCGTGTTGGTGGACCTGCCCGGTCACGGCGGATCCAGCGACGTCGAGACCAACCTCGTCGACGGGGCCGAACAGCTCGTCGAGGCGGCCGACGAAGCGCTGAACGGCGCCCCCTTCGACTTGCTCGGGTACTCGTTGGGGGCCCGGTTCGCGCTCCACGCCGCCTTGGCGCAGCCCGGCCGGGTGGCCCGGCTGGTCGTCATCGGTGCGACCGGAGGCATCGAAGACCCCGACGCAGCGGCGCGCCGTCGGGCCAGCGACGAGGCGATGGCCACAAGGCTCGAGTCCACCGGCGACCTGGCCGGCTTCCTCGAGGGCTGGCTGCAGGCCCCGATGTTCTTTGGCCTGCGTGCCGATGCTGCCGACCTGGCTGAACGCCTGCGCAATACGCCGCGCGGTCTCGCCTCGAGCCTGCGCCGGGCGGGCACCGGCACCCAGGCGCCGTTGTGGGACCGACTCGGGGCCGTTCCCGTGCCCGCACTCGTGGTGGCCGGACAGGACGACCCTCGTTTCGCGGCCCACGCGGCTCGGCTGGCGAGCATCATGCCCTCGGCCGCCTTCAGCCTGGTCCCCGGTGCCCGGCACGCCGCCCACCTTCACCAACCCGCGATCACCGCCCGGATGATCCAAGGCTGGCTGGACCATGCCCGTCCGATCGGGGACGTCGGCACGCCACCGTCGGTGGCGCCCCCGTGAGCCCGCGTCCCTCACAACACGATCCCGAGCGCGAGCAGTAGCCCCACGGCGAGCTGCAGACGCCCGGTCGCTCCGAGCACCGGAAGCAGGTCCCGTCCGTTGGCGCCGCGCAGCACCAGACGAAGAGGGCGTAGGGCCAAGGGGAACGCCAACAGTGCGAGCAGCGCCCACGGGCGAACGAGTCCGACCAGCACGATCCCGAGGGCAACGAGCACCACGGAACCCACATAGAGCCATCCGGCGCGGCGGCGACCGAGCCGAACGGCGAGCGTCCGCTTGTTGGCGACCGCATCCCCGTCGATATCGCGCAGGTTATTGGCCTCCAGCAAGGCGGTGGCCAACAGGCCCACAGGAACCGCCGCCCAGAGCGCCAGCAGCCAGTCGAAATGCTCCCTGGCCGTGGCGATCGCCACCGGCGGACCCCACAGGTGCCCGTACTGGACGAACGCCGAACCCGCCGTGGCCACCACGCCGAAGAACACGAAGACGAAGACCTCACCCAGCCCGAGGTAGCCGTACGGGCGGGGCCCACCGGTATAGAGCCAACCGGCAGCCATGCACGCCGCCCCGACCGGCACGAGCCACCAGGTGGTGGCCGCCGCCAAGGCCAGTCCGGCCACCCCGGCCACCCCGAAGGCACCGAGGGCTGCGCCACGAACCGCAGCTGGTGACGCCAAGCCCGACGCCACGAGACGAAGCGGGCCGACCCGGGCCGCATCGGTGCCCCGAATCCCATCGGCGTAGTCGTTGGCGTAGTTGGTCCCGACCTGCACGGCCAGGGCCACCACCAGCGCGACAGCGCGCGCCACACGATCAGACCTTGTAGCCCACCCACCGGCCCGACCGGCATTGAGCGCAGACCTGGCGTGGTCGCCAACCGTTGGGCCGCCCGTGCCAACGTCCACCCGGCCGCGGTACCGACCAGCACGGGAACGACGGCCGCCGGCAGAGTCCTGGGCCGCGCGCCGAGCACCCAGCGGCGCACCGGCCCGGGGGGCGCTCCAGGCTC
This sequence comes from uncultured Acidimicrobiaceae bacterium, assembly GCA_963794215.1. Lineage (GTDB taxonomy): Bacteria > Actinomycetota > Acidimicrobiia > Acidimicrobiales > RAAP-2 > DATKRB01. Next base: position 55,050 of record CAWCCQ010000005.1, read on the forward strand.
GCGCAGCGAGCGATCGCTCGAGGAGCTCGCAGCGGTGCGAGGGTTCACGGTCCTCGCAGGTTCTCGGGCCTCCCCACCCGTCGGGCTCACGGACGGCGCGGGAAGCGTGAGAAGTCCGGGTCGCGCCGCTGCACGTAGGCGTCCCGTCCTTCTTGGCCCTCCTCGGTCATGTAGAAGAGCATCGTCGCGTCGCCGGCCAACTGCTGGACCCCGGTGAGCCCGTCGTCGGCCGCGTTGAACCCGGCCTTCAACATGCGAAGAGCGATCGGCGAGAGCGTGAGCATCCGACGGCACCACGCCACCGTCTCGCGCTCGAGGTCCTCGAGGGGCACGACGGCATTGACGAGACCCCACTCGAGCGCCTGGGGACCGTCGTACTGGCGGCACAAGAACCAGATCTCCTTGGCCCGCTTGAGCCCGACCGTGCGGGCGAGCAGCCCCGAGCCAAATCCCCCGTCGAAGCTCCCCACCCTCGGGCCGGTCTGCCCGAAGCGCGCGTTGTCGGCGGCGATGGTCAGGTCGCACACGAGGTGCAGGACGTGCCCGCCGCCGATGGCGTAGCCGGCCACCATGGCGACCACGGGCTTGGGCAGGCGCCGGATCTGGACCTGGAGGTCCAAGACGTTGAGCCGGCCGATCCCGCGCTTGGCCACTTCGTCGTCGCCTAGGTACCCGTCGTTGCCCCGGATCCGCTGATCGCCGCCCGAGCAGAACGCGTCGGGTCCCTCACCGGTCAGGATGACCGCGCCGACCTCGGAGTCGTCGCGGGCCAGCCCGAAGGCCTCGGCCAGCTCGAAGAGGGTCTGGGGCCGGAACGCGTTGCGCACCTCGGGGCGGCAGATCGTGATCTTTGCGATCCCTTCAGCCACCTCGTAGCGGATGTCGACGAAGGCCCGACGAATCTCCCAGTCGGGGGCCGGAAGGGCGCGCAGGGGCTCGAGCGGATCCGTGGGAGCGCCGACGACGACCGTCCGAGGAGCGATGGGTTCGGTCACGGCGACCTACGCTACCGGCCGATGCGCGAGCTCGTGGCACTCGACCTGGCCGGCGGTCCGGAGTTCGTCCGCGCGCTGCGCACGGTGTGGGACCACGGCGACGCCGCCGCTCCCCTGGATAGCCGCTTGCCAATGGCGGCCCGGCGCGCCCAACTCGCCGCCCTCCAGCCCACCGCGGTACTCGGTCCAGACGGTGCCCGCACGGCGCTGGAGGGCGGCCGGCCCGTTGACGATGGCGATGCCCTCGTCCTCTGCACGAGCGGGTCGACCGGCGAGCCCCGGGCCGTCGTCCTGACCCACGACGCCGTGCTCGCGTCGGCTCGGGCGACCTCAGCTCGCCTCGGGATCGACCCCGGGCGTCACCACTGGTTGGCGTGCCTCCCCTTAGCCCACATCGGTGGCTTGTCGGTCGTGACCAGAGCGCTCGCCACGGGCACCCCGCTCACGGTGCTACCCGGGTTCGACGCGGAGTGGGTGGTCCGGGCGGCAGCGAGGGGCGCCACCCATGTCTCGTTGGTCGCCACCGCGCTGGGCCGCATCGATCCGGCGCTCTTCACGCTGGTGCTCTTGGGCGGGGCGGCCCCGCCGGAGCGCACGGCGGACAACGTCGTCACGACCTACGGCCTCACCGAGACCGGCTCAGGGGTGGTCTACGACGGGCGAGCCCTCGACGGGGTGGAGGTGGCGATCGGCAACGGGACGCCAGATGGCGGGCGGGCCGGGGAGATTCTGCTGCGGGGCCCGATGTTGCTGCGCTGCTACCGCGACGGCACCGACCCATCTGTGCCGGGCGCCGACGCCGCCGGCGGGTGGCTTCCCACAGGCGACGGCGGCTACGTCGGCCCCGACGGGCGGCTCGTGGTGCTTGGTCGGCTCGACGAGGTGATCGTGACCGGCGGCGAGAAGGTATGGCCGGCGGCCGTCGAGCGGGTCCTTGCCGGGCTGCCGTCGGTCGGTGCAGTGGCGGTGTGGAAGCGACCCGACCGCGAGTGGGGTGAGCGGGTGGTGGCCTGGGTGATCCCCGCTCCGGGGACCACCGGGCCCGACCTCGCCGAGCTGCACGACGCAGTGGTGGCCGAGCTTGCCCCGTGGGCCGCGCCCAAGGAGCTCGTTCTCGTCGACACCTTGCCGCGCACCGCCTCGGGCAAGGTGCGCCACAACGAGCTTCGCTAACGAGCTTCGCTGACGACGCGAGCGGGGCTCTCAGCCGATGGAGCCGTTGGGCTGGACCATGGCCCCACCGTCCACCACGATGACCTGTCCGGTGATCCACGAGGCCGCGTCCGACGCCAGGAACACGGCGGCGGACGCTACGTCCTCGGGCTCGCCGATCCGGCCGAGCGGTGTCCTCGCGACAACCCGGGCCAGGTCGGGTTCCCAGAGGGCACGGGCGAACTCGGTCCTGATCAGCCCCGGCGCGATGGCGTTCACCCGCACGCCTGGGGCTAGCTCGAGGGCGAGCTGGCGGGTCAGGGCGACGACGGCCGCTTTGGTCACGTTGTACCAACCGATGTCCGGCTCGGGGGTCAGCCCGCCCACCGAGGCCAAGTTGATGACGCTGCCCCCGTGCTGGGCCATCCATCGGTCCCAGGCGATCTGGGTCCACCGCAACGGCCCGAGTTGATTGACCGAGACCGTCTTGTCCGCCCTCGAACGGTCGATGTCGACCATGGGGCCCATGTACGGATTGGTGGCGGCGTTGTTGACCAGGATGTCGAGCCGGCCGAACCGTTCGATCGTCGCATCCACGCAGGCCGAGGCCTGCTCGGGATCGCCGGCGTTGGCTGCGAACCACGTCGTCGCGCCACGGGTCGGGGCCAACGTGGACACCGCCTCCTCGAGCGCCTCGGGCTTTCGGGAGGACAGCATCACGTTCGCGCCGGCCTCGGCGAGGCGCCGGGCGATGGCCAGGCCGATTCCCCGACTCGCTCCGGTCACGACCGCGGTCCTGGCGCTGAGATCGAGCTCCATGGCTGGCACGCTACGCGATCAGCCGGTTCGCCGAGGCCGGCGCAGGGGTGTCTAGCATCGTCGACGTGAACCACCTCGGGTCCGAGACGAGCCCCTACCTGCGCCAGCACGCGGACAACCCGGTGGAGTGGTATCCATGGGGGCCAGAGGCCTTCGAACGAGCGCGGCTCGAGGACAAACCGCTCTTCGTCTCGATCGGCTATGCCTCGTGCCACTGGTGCCACGTGATGGCTCACGAGAGCTTCGAGGACCCCGCGGTGGGGGTCGAGCTGGCCCGCTCCTTCGTGTCGGTCAAGGTGGACCGCGAGGAGCGACCCGACGTGGACACCGTGTACATGAACGCGGTGCTCGCCCTCACCGGGTCGGGTGGATGGCCGATGAGTGTGTTCTGCACCCCCGACGGACGCCCCTTCTACGCCGGCACCTATTATCCGCCGACCGAGCGCTCGGGCATGCCGTCGTTCCGTGCGGTGCTCAGCGCCATGGCCGACGCCTGGTCCACTCGGCGGCCCGAGGTCGAGCGCCAGGCCGACGCGCTGGCGGGCGCGGTGGCCGAAGAGGTGGGCGTCCTCGACGAGGCGGCCCGTCACGTCGCGGCCGGTGTGGGGAGCGCGCTCCCGAGCAGCGCAGACGTTGGTGCCCGGATCGTCACCGAGCTCGAGCCCCGTTTCGACCCCGAGTGGGGAGGCTTCGGCGGCGCGCCGAAGTTCCCCAGGCCCTCCTTTGTCGAGCACTGCCTTCGCCAGCATGGGCGCACCGGCGATCCCGCCGCCCGCACCATGGCCCGGCGCACCCTCGACGCCATGGCCACTGGCGGCATCTACGACCACCTGGTCGGGGGGTTTTGCCGGTACTCGACCGACCGGCGGTGGCTGGTGCCCCACTTCGAGAAGATGCTCACCGACCAGGCGCTGCTGGCCAGGGCCTACCTGCACTCGTGGCAGGCGACCGACGACCCCGACCATCTGCTGGTCGCCACCGAGACGATCGAGTACGTGCTCGACGTGCTCGACGCCCCCGGGGGCGGCCTGTTCTCCTCCCAGGACGCCGACGCCGCGGGGGTAGAGGGCGCGCACGCCACCTTCACGCCCGCCCAGGTCCGAGAGGTTCTGGACGCCGCCGGTCGGCTCGAGCTGCTCGACGATGTCCTCGAGTGGTACTCGATCACCGAGGACGGCGATTGGGAGGGTACCTCGATACCCCACCGCCCGCTCGGCGCACCGCTCGCTCGGCCCCCGGCGATCCAAGAGGCCCGGGCGCTCCTCGCTGCGGCCCGGGGGCGACGAGCCCAACCGGCCACCGACGACAAGGTCCTCACCGAGTGGAACGCCATGTTCGCGGCCACCTTGGCCGAGGCGGCGGCCGCCACCGGCATCGCCCGTTGGGCCCGTCGGGCCGAGGGGGTCATGGAGTTCCTCTTCCGCGAGCTGCGACGACCCGAGGACGCACGCTGGCTGCGGAGCTGGCAAGGGGGCAGGGCACGCCATCTCGCCCTCGCCGCGGATTTGGCTTGGGTGGTCGACGCCTGCACCCGGCTCGGCGAGCTGACCGGCAAGGCCCAGTGGACGACCCGGGCGATGGAGGTCGCCGACGACCTGCTCGCCAACTTCTGGGATGCCCCAGCACCCGAGCAGTCCGGTGCCCCCGCCGAGGCAACGGGTGGGCTAGGCGGGTTGTTCACCACCGGCAACGATGCCGAGGAACTGATCGTCCGAGCAAAGGACATCGTCGACGGGGCGATACCCGCGGCGAACTCAGTGGCCGCCGGGGCTCTTTTGCGATTGGCCGCCCTGAGCGGCGTCGATCGCTACCGAGCGGCTGGGCAGCGCATCGTGGAGCTCGCCGGGCCGCTGCTGGTCGCCAACCCGATGGCCGTCCCCGATCTGGCCGCCGCGATCGGGCTGATCGACGACGGCGTCGAGGTCCTCGTCGCCGGGGACCGCCCCGATCTGGTCAAAGAGGTCCACCACCGATGGCTACCGACCACGGTGCTGGCGTGGGGCGAGCGGACGCCGAGTCCCTTGTGGGAGGGACGGGACGACGGTATGGCCTATCTCTGCCGCGGCTTCTCTTGTCGAGCACCCACCGGCGACCGTCACGCGCTGGCGGGGCAGTTGGCCGAGCTGGCGGTGGTTGCACACGGGCGGGACGGCGACCGGTGAGCGGCGAGGGGCCCAGCTTCGGGCGTCAGGCACCCAACGAGCTGAGGGGCGGCACGGCGCGGGCGCTGTTGAAAGAGTCGGGCAGGCGGGCCCGGGTGCTCGTGGCCGGAGGCTCAGAGCTACGGCTCTTGGTCCTCGCCACGTCACAGGACGACTCGATCTGCGTGGATCTCGCGTCGGGAGCGGTGCTTCGGCTCCGCATCCCGTGGCCCGAGGACCACGGGCCCGACCTCGCCGCCTTCGACGTGGTGGAAGCGACGCTCGCCGACGACCCCGAGCTGGACGATTTGGCCCAACCCGAGGCGGCGACCGGGGCTGGGCTTCCCCGGCAGGTGGGCACGCTGCGGGGCCGGCGCGTCCGGCGCCTGCTCGAGCGTCTCGCCGCGCCGCCCGACGGCCAACTCCTGGGCTTCGCCGGGCCCTCGGCGCCGTACTGGGAGTTCCGGGGGGCTCGTCCGTCGGTCGCGTTGGTCGTGCCCGGGCGAGGGCCACAGCTCATTCGCCGCCGGGCGGACAATTCGACCTGGGTCAGGTTCGGCTGGAACCGCGACGACGTCTGGCTCCCGGTGGAGGACTCCCACGCGGCCAGAGCGCTCGACGCGGCCCGCCGCGAGCGCCTCTCGGGCAAGGACCTGGCCAATGCGCTGGGCTACCGGCCCCACTACGTGCTGACCGCACTCAGCCGCCCGCGCGACGGCCACTGCTACAAGGTGTGCGCCGCCATCTTGCCGTCGGGTTGAGCATCCTGGCGTCGGGTCGAGGAGCCCGAGGGCGCAAAGGAGGTGCGGGAATCTAGCGCCCGAGCTTGCCGCCGGCCAGATCCTCGGCCATCGCCCACCCGAACGCGACCAAACGGTCACCTCGGGCGCTGTCGACGCCCTCGAAGAGGACCTCGACGCCTTCGGGAAGCTTGACCTTGGCCGCCAGGAAGTCCAGGCCGCCCGCAGCCGAGCGGTCGCCTTTGAGGACGAAGGTCCGGTCGTTGAGCCGTTCGTCGCAACCGAAGCGCTTGGCCAACCGACGGGCCCAGGCGCGCTCCTCTCCCGAGGGCTTGTGCCCCACGCTTGGGACGACGTCGACCAGGCCAGCAAAGGCCCGGAACCCCTCGGGGGTGAGGAGCCGGGTCCCGAGGAGAACGTCCTCGTCGGGGAAGGCCAACAGGGCTCGGCGGTACTGGTCGACCATGATCGCGCGCAGTACCGTCTCGGCCTTGGCTGTCCGGTCCACCGAGGCCAGTCCCACGAGCAAGGACGGAGTGCCCCCGATCCGCTCGAGCGTGCAGAACGAGTACCCGCGTAAGCGCGAGCCTTCGCGGGCGAGGGTCACGAGCACCCACTCCTCGCGTTGCTTCGAGAGGAACCCGATGTCGAAAGCCGGAGGGCGCTCCGCGCAGAGGTCGGCCATCTCGCCCAGCTCCGCATCGCTGAGCGCGGTGCAGTCCTTGGTCATCGCTACCGTCGGCATGGCCCAATTCTACCGGTCGGCTGCAACCCTGTCCCACCCGAGTCGCCCAGCAGCCACCTCAGGGGACGACGGCCCCAGCCCCGAGAAGCGCTTTGAGCTCCCCAACCAACCCGTTGCGGCTGTCGACGTTGAACTCGGGGGGCAAGCGCAGCACCTTCTCGCCCACGTGCAACAGCACCGGCGACGCGCCCGGGTGCTCGACGAGGATGTCCTTCAAGCGGTGCACCGTGTCGTCGGTCAGCGCCACGAGCGGCAGTGCCAGACGCAGCTCGGCCGAGTCGTCGACGACCAGTACAGGGCGACGGGCCTCCATGCAGACCAGCTTGGCCTGCTCGTCACGCAGGTCGATGCGGCCACGGACGACGACGACGGCGTCGTTCTCGAGCAATGCGCCGTACTCGGCCATCACCCGGGGGAACACGAAGACCTCCATCGACGCCTCGAGGTCCTCGAGCACGAACCGGGCCATCAGATCACCCTTCTTCGTGGTCGTCCGCCGCAGCTCGGTCACCACGCCGCCCACCGAGCGCACCGTCCCCTCCGAGGCGTAGCCGCCCTCGGGCGCGCCGACGGCCGACGCCTCGATCAGATCGGCCAGCGTGCAGTCGGTGTGCCGTGACAATGCTGGCTGCAGGCCCATGAGCGGGTGGTCGCTCACGTAGAGTCCCAGCATCTCCTTCTCGAAGGCGAGCCGCTGGGACTTGGCGAACTCGGTGGCGGGCACTGCCACCCGCGTCCCTTCCCAGCGTCCGGCGTCCTGGCTCGGGTCAGCGGGCTCGAGCGAGGAGAAGAGCGTGGCGATCCCCATGTCGTGCTCCCGACGACGCTCAAGCGTCCGGTCCACGATCTCGTCGAGCACGAGGCACAGCCCCTGGCGAGGATGCTCGAGCGAATCGAACGCCCCCCCTTTGACCAGGGACTCCATGGTCCGCTTGTTCAGGACCATCGGGTCGACCCGCCGGCAGAAGTCATAGATGTCGGCGAACGGGCCCTGCGCGTTCCGCTCGGCGACGATGCGCTCGACCAGTGCCTCGCCGACATTCCGGATGGCGGCCAACCCGAACACGATGCCCGGCCCCACACCGTCGTCGAATGGTCGCGGGGCGAATTCGGCGACCGAACGGTTCACGTCGGGCACGGCGACCTCGATCCCCATGGATCGGCATTCGCCCAGGTAGACCGCGGTTTTGTCTTTGTTGTCCTTCACCGAGGTGAGTAGGGCGGCCATGTACTCGACCGGGTGGTGCGCCTTGAGCCACGCGGTCTGGTACGCCACGAGGCCGTAGCCATAGGAGTGTGACTTGTTGAACGCGTAGTCCACGAAGGGCTCAATGATGTCGAAGAGCTCGGTCCCGAGTCGGTCGCCGTAGCCCTGGGTCACGCATCCGGCCACGAACTTCTCCCGCTCGGCGGCGATGAGCGCCCGGATCTTCTTGCCGCACGCCTTGCGCAGGTTGTCGGCCTCCTCGAGCGTGTAGCCCGCGAACTTCTGGGCAACTCGCATGACCGACTCCTGGTAGATCATGAGGCCCTGGGTATCGGCGAGGATCGGCTCGAGGTCGGGATGCTCGTAACGGATCGGCTTGCGGCCGTTCTTGCGGTCGGCGTAGTCGTTGTGCATGTTGGCCGCCATCGGGCCCGGCCGGTACAGCGCGACGAGCGCGGCCACGTCGTCGAAGCTCGTCGGGGCGAGCGAGCGCATGAGCGCGCGCATCGGGCCGCCCTCGAGCTGGAACACCCCAACCGAGTCGCCGCGGCGCAAGAGCGCCAGCGTCTCGTCGTCGTCGAGTGCCACGCCGTCGATGTCGGGCCGGGTGCCGGTGCTCGAGGCGATCAAGTCGAGGGAACGCTCGATCACCGACAGGTTGCGCAGCCCGAGGAAATCCATCTTGAGCAGGCCCAGCTCCTCGACACCGTGCATCTCGTACTGCGTGACGATGGGCGCGTCCTCGGGCTTGCCCCCGGCGTCGGGTTTGCGCTGGATCGGCAGGTACTCGGTGAGCGGGTCCTTGGTGATCACCACCGCCGCGGCATGAATCCCGTCCTGGCGTCGGAGGCCCTCGAGCCCCTTGGCCACATCGACGACCTGGTGGACCTCAGGATCCTGCTCGTACATGGCCCGAAGCTCGGCTGCTGCGCCGTACCCATCCTCATAGCCCTCGGTCTTGGCGAGGCAGGCCCACAGCGGCGTGTCGCGCCCCATGACCAGGGGTGGCATGGCCTTGGCGATCTTGTCGCCCACGAGGTAGGGCAGCCCGAGGACCCGCGCCGCGTCCCGCACCGCCGCCCGGGCCTTGATGGTCGAGAACGTCACGATCTGGGCGACCCGATCACTGCCGTAGCGCTCTGCCGCGTAGCGGATCATGTCGCCCCGGTAGCGCTCGTCGAAGTCCATGTCGATGTCGGGCATCTGCTTGCGGCCCGGATTGAGGAATCGCTCGAAGAGCAGGTCGTAGCGGATCGGGTCGAGGTCCACGATCCGCAGGCAGTAGGCCACGCAACACCCCGCCGCCGACCCGCGACCCGGTCCGACCCGAATCCCCGAGTCGCGCGCGAAGCGGATGAGGTCCCACACCACCAGGAAGTAGGCAGCAAACCCCATGTCCCCGATGACCCCGAGCTCGTAGTCGAGCCGGGACCGAACCTCGTCGGGTAGCCCCTCGCCGTAGCGCTCGTGGGCCCCGTGGAAGGTGAGCTCACGCAGGTAGGCCATGGCCCGTTGGTCGTAGGTCGACCCGGTGATCCGCTCAGGGACAGGGAACTCGGGCAGGCTGGGCTTGCCGAGTTCGAGGTCGACGTGGGCGCGTTCGGCGATCAGCAGGGTGTTGTCACACGTTTCGGGCAGCTCGCCGAAGAGGTGGCGCATCTCGGCGGCCGTCTTGAGGTAGTGCTCGGTCCCCTCGAACTTGAACCGCTTGGGGTCGTCGATGGTGGCCCCGGTCTGGACGCAGAGCAACGCGTCATGCGAGACGGCGTCCTCGCGGTGCGTGTAGTGGCTGTCGTTGGTGGCTACCAACGGCGCACCGATACGACGGGCGATCTCGACCAGCTGTGGGTTGGTCTGGGTCTGCGCGGCGATGCCGTGGTCCTGGACCTCGACGAACAAGCTGTCACGCCCGAAGATGTCCTGGAGTCGGGCCGCTCGTTGCGTGGCCCCCTCCACATCGCCGGCGAGCAGCGCCTGGGCCACGACCCCCCCGAGACAACCGGTGGTCGCGATAATCCCGTGGTGGTGGCGCTCGAGCAGCTCCCAGTCGACCCGGGGCTTGTAGTAGTACCCCTCGAGGTAGGCCGCCGAGGACAGCTTGAGCAGGTTTCGGTAGCCCTCGGTGGTCTCGGCGAGCAGGGTGAGGTGGTAGTAGAGCTTCTGGCCACCCTCGACGTCACCGCCGGTGTCGTCGACCTTGCCACGCCGCACCGGGCGCTCGTGGCGTGACTCGGCCGCCATATAGGCCTCGGTGCCGATGACCGGGTTGATCCCCGCGTCGGTGCAAGCCTTGTAGAAGTCGAGGACGCCGTACATGTTGCCGTGGTCGGTGATCCCGAGCCCGGGCTGTCCGTCTTCGGCCGCGGCCCGGACCAGGTCCTTGACCCGCGCCGCGCCGTCGAGCATCGAGAACTCGGTGTGGGTGTGCAGGTGCGTGAACGACCGAGCCATCGATGCTGCCAATGCCACCCTCCTCCGGGCGTCCGCAAGGTTCTCCACACCCTGTGGACGAGTTACAGGGGTGTGATTCCGAACATAGCGCAGCGGGTCGGGGCGGCGCAGCGCCACCGCCGGGCGGGGCGCGACGCACCCTCGGCGGCCGCCGACGTGCCACGATCGTGCCGTGCGCGTCATCCGATGCTTCGGCTTCACCGACCTGTCCGGCTTCACCGCGTTGACCGAGAGCGAGGGCGACGAACGGGCCGTGCGGGTGCTCACGGCGTTCAGGACCCTGCTGCGCGAGATCTGCTCGCGCCGAGGTGTGCGGATCGCCAAGTGGCTCGGCGACGGCGCCATGCTGGTCGGCGTCGAGCCGACGCCCCTCCTGGCGGCCACCCTCGAGATGCACTGGGCCATCGAGTGTGCGCAGACGCCCAGCGAGCGCTTCGCCGTGCGCACCGGTATTTCGGCCGGCGAGGTGATCCTGCTCGAGGGGGACGACTACATCGGCCACCCGGTGAACGTGGCCGCTCGACTCTGCGACCAGGCCGAAGGTGGCCAGCTCCTGGCGGACGCCGCCCTGGTGAGCGCCCTGCCCAAATGGGGCACCCCGACCGATCGGCGCGAGGTGGCTCTCCGCGGGCTCGAGCGACCTCTCTCGGTGGCGACTCTCGGGATGCGGGCGCTCGAAGGCAGCGCCGTACCCGACCCGGTGTGCGGGATACCGCTCAGCGCCGCGGTGGCCGAGGCTATCGCCGTCGACCCCCTGGGCAACGAGGTCTGGTTCTGCGCCGACAGCTGCCGCGACACGTGGGAGCGCCGCCCTGCTCCACCCTCCGACGAGTTCGGGAGCCTGCGGACCCCGCTGCTCTGACCGCCAAGGACCGCTCAGGCCGGCGTGATCGACGGGTGCTACAGGTAGGTGCCGGGCCGGGCCGGCGTGGCATCGGGGCCGGGCGGCAGACCCCGCTGGCGCATCTCGTCCAGCTGGGCCCGGGCAGCCATCTGCTGGGCCATCAAGGCCGCCTGGATCCCGTGGAAGAGACCCTCGAGCCACCCTACGAGCTGTGCTTGGGCGATTCGCAGCTCGGACTCCGACGGGGCGGCTTCATCGAACGGCGTTGCCATCCGGTCCAGCTCCGCCGCCAGATCCGGCGAGAGTCCGCTCGCCAGCTCTCGCACCGATTGCTCGTAGATCTCCCGGAGGCGGACCCGTCCGGCCTCGTCGAGTGGGGCCTGACGGACCTCCTCGAGCAGCTGCTTGACCATCGAGCCGATCCGCATGACCTTCGCGGGTTGCGCGATGGACTCGCCCCGCTCGTCGCTCTGGTCCGACCCGGCCACCGCCTCGTCGGACTCCGCACCATGGGTCCCCGACCGGATCGCCGGAAGCACCTCATCCGGTGCCACCGCCCCCGATCCATCCTCCGAGGCCATCGGCACACCACTCAGTCGTCCATCTGTTGGCATGGTCCGATGATGCCACCGCCGGGCGATCTCTATTCACCCGGCGGGCGACACCCAGCCGAGCAGGGGGACCAGCATCTCGCTGGCAGTGAGCGAGCCGTGGCGCGCCACCAGACGCTGCTCCCCGGTGTCGGCCGGGTCGAGGAACGCTGTCGGCTCGAAAGGAGCCAGCACGACGTCGCCCAATCGGTCCGCCACGTCGGGAACAGGTTCGCCTCCGAGCCACCCCTCCTCGATCACCTGCTCGCGGGTCCTGACCCAGGCGATGGATCCATACCGGTCCTGGGCGGCGGCGGCCACATCGTCGGCGGCACCGGGACGGACGTGGAGCCACCGGAACCTCCCCTCCCCCGACATCAGGACCACCGCGTCCATCAGGTCGCTGCCGAGCACCTCGACGTTCTGGCCGACCTCCACCTGCCCGTGGTCCGCGGTCACCACCAAGGCGGAGCCGGGGGGCAGCACTTCGAGCACGCTCGCCACCAGTCGGTCCGCCGACCGGAGCTCGAACTGGTAATGGTCGCCGAGCCCGGTGGCGTGCGCCACCCGGTCGATGCCATCGTAATAGGCGTAGACGAACCGGTCACCCCGCTCGAGCAAGCCTCGCACCTCGAGCGGGATGCTCGAGGAGACGTGCCAGCCATGCAGCTCAGAGTTCCCGAGGTGCGCCGCGGAGAACCCGGTCGACGCGTAATCCGCCCTAGTGACGACCGGGACGACGCTCGGCCAACCCGGGAATGCCGGGAACGGCTGGAAACGGGCGGGCGGCTTGAGGGTTCGGGCGTCGCCACCGTGGTACCGCCAGCGCAACACGTTGAGGATCTGGCCCTCGAGCGCGATCCGATAGCCCACGATGCCGTGCACCGCGGGAGGCAGCCCGGTGACGAGACTGGTCATCGCCGTGGCTGTCGTGCTGGGCGCCACCGAGGTCGCCATGATGGGACCGCCGCTGACCAGCGTAGGGACGTGCGCTGCCTGGGCAGCCAGCTGCTCGGCACCCAGCCCGTCGAGGACAAGCAACACGACCTGTCGAGCTCCCCTCACGGCGTCGGGCAGCCAGGCGGTCTGGTCGCCGGAGGCACCGAGGGCACCCAAAAGCGCTGGAACGATGTTGGTCAGACAGGCGCCGTCGAAATCGGGAAGAACGGGCTCGGGCGCGCTCTGCACCTGGCCACCATAAGTCGCCGGCCCACGTGGGCACAGCATTCTCCTCCCTGGGCAGTAGCATTGGATTGCGTGAAGGTCTCGACACGCGGTGACTATGCCAGCCGGGCACTCCTGTCGCTCGCGCTGCACGGGGCCCAGGTCACGCCGACGTCGGTCCGCGACATCGCCGAGCGGACCGCGCTCCCCCAGCCCTACCTCGAGCAGATCCTGTTGGCACTGAAGGGGGCTGGTCTCGTCCGTTCCAAGCGGGGGGTCGGGGGCGGCTACGTGCTCGCTCGCGATCCCGCGAGCATCACCTTGGCGCAGATCGTCTCAGCCGTTGACGGGCCCATCGTGGCGGGTGACTTCGGCGAGCCCCATACCGACGGCGCGTGCGACCACGAGGGTCAGTGTGTGCTCCTCGCCCTGTGGGCCGAGGTGGGCGAGACCATCCGCACCCACCTGCAGTCCTTCACCCTCGCCGACATGGTGAGCAGAGCCCACGGCGGATCCCCGATCCCCGGTGACCCCGAGCTCCCGGAGGGCTCTGAGGCCCCGGGGCGGCCCGGAGACGTCGTCGTGGCTGCCACCGCCAGCCCGGCCCTGAGGGGTGGCTCTGTCAATCGCAGGGGCTCTGGCAATGGCAGTGGCGCGGTCAGTGGCAGTGGCGCGGTCAACGGCTCGCCACGACCGGCTCGTTCCACCGCTCGATAACCGGCATCTCCCGCTCCCACCCGGCGATCCCGGTCGAGGCCGTGCCGAGCATCAACAGCCTGCCGCCGACCGGCGGAAGCCCAACCCAACGAGCCGCCAGCACCCGCAGCAGGTGCCCGTGGGCGAAGCACAGCACGTCGCCGTCCAGCCCCCTCACCCTGGCCACGACCCGGTCAGCCCGATGGCCCACGTCCGACGCCGTCTCGCCGTTGGGAACGCCGTCGGCCCACAAGGACCAGCCGGGCCGATTCTGTCGGATCGCCAGCGTGGTCAGTCCTTCGTAGTCGCCGTAGTCCCACTCGGCAAGGTCCTCACAGACTTCGGCGACGTCGCCGAACCCCGCGAGCGCGCAAGTCTCGAGCGCCCGCTCAAGCGGGCTGGTGAGGACCAGGGCGAAGGTGTGGCTCGCCAACCGTCGCCCGAGGGCGATCGCCTGATCGCGACCGCGGTCGGTGAGCGGAACGTCAGTCCGACCGGTATGGCGCCCCTCGCTGCTCCACTCCGTCTCCCCATGGCGGGCCATGATCAGGCAGGGCCGATGGTCAGTCACCGCATCGACCCCTACTGTTCATGAGTATCCACCGATCATGAGTATCTGCCGATCATCGGTATCTGCCGACCCGAACCGTCCATCACTAGGTGATCCCAACCGTTCATCGGCGCCCCGAGCACACTACCGGGGAGCCTCTTGAAGAGCCCCGATCGTGGAATGCCACGCTCGGGTCAGGCGTTGCATTTCACCGGATGAGTATGAGGCGAGTGGGTATGAAACGAGCGAAGGTCGTCAGGACAAGTACGAGGGGTCGGAACGGACGGGTGAGCCGATGAGCACGAACAGATCGACAGCGGGCACGTCGGACAGCCTCGGGCTTCTGCTGCGTGACCTGGACCGCTACCCGATGCCCGACCACGAGCAGCAGATCGAGCTGGCCAAGTTGGTGGCCAAGGGAGACCTGGACGCCCGTAACCAGATGGTGGCGGCGAACCTGCGACTGGTCGTCCACTGGGCGAGGCGGTACCAGGACCGAGGTGTGGACCTTGCCGACCTCGTCCAAGAGGGCACCTTCGGACTCCTGCGGGCGGTCGAGAAGTTCGATTGGGAGCGCGGCTTTCGATTTTCCACCTACGCGACCTGGTGGATTCGTCAGGCGCTCCAACGGGCGGTCCAACAGCACGGTCGGACCATCCGGATTCCGCTCGAGGTCGGCGAGCACCTGCAGCGGCTCGACGCCACCACCGCGGAGCTCGCCGGCCAGCTCGGCCGAGCGCCGACCGAGGCCGAGCTCGACGAGGCCACCGGCATGACCGCAGCCGAGCGGCAGGACCTCGAGGGTCTCGCCCGTGTGGCCGCCAGCCTCGATCAGCCCGCCGCGTCGGACTCGGCAACGTCCCTTGGCGACTTGGTCGCGCCGGATGACGAGGACTGGGTGGCCGACGTCGACCAGACCTTGGTGCTCGAGAGGGTGCGCGGTGCGGTGGACCGGTTGCCCGATCTCCAGCGTGACGTGCTTCGACTTCGCTTCGGCTTCGATGGTGACTCGCCGGCGTCGTTGCAGGCCACGGCCGAGCGGCTGGGCGTGGGCGTACGACGGGTTCGACGGGCCGAAGAAGAGGCATTGGCGGCCCTCGGCGCCGACATCGACGTGGTCGGCGCCCATCAGGCAGCCTGACCGGCAGCGCTCAGGGCATCTCGACGGTCCAGTCAGGGCCGTCGTCGGACAGCTCGGGGAGCTCTGGCACGAGCGACGCGAGCTCCGCCGGCAAGGGTGACGTCCACCGGGCCCGCCGTCCAGTCCCCGGGTGGTCGAAGCCGAGCCGCCAGGCGTGGAGAAACAGGCGCCCCGGGGTCAGCTCGAGGTCCGCGGGCGCTGCTCGGTTCGATCCGTAACGGTCGTCACCCGCCACGGGGTGCCCGACGGCGGCGAGATGCACCCGGATCTGGTGGGTGCGACCGGTGTCCAGGGCCAGCGCCAACAGGGTGGACGGCACGGGCGCCTCGTACCTGGCGAGCACCACGTAGCGGGTGCGGGCAGGCTTGCCCTGCGACGACACCGCCATACGCGTCGGGGTGCGGGCCGACCGCCCGATCGGCGCCTCGATGGCGCCGCGGTCCTCGGCAACGATCCCATGCGCCAGGGCCAGGTACCGGCGTTCGACCGATCGCACGCCCAGCTGGGCGACGAGAGACCGAAATGCCCGGGGGGTGCGAGCCACGACCAGCAGCCCCGAGGTACCCCGGTCCAGCCGGTGGACGATGCCGGGGCGCTCGGGATCGCACACGCCCTCGAGCACCAGGTCGGCCAGGTCGGGATAGCGGGCCACTAGCCCGCCGGCCAGGGTGTGGTGGTGATGCCCGGCGCCCGGGTGGACGACCAGACCCGCGGGCTTGTCCACCACCACCACGTCGGCGTCGTCGTAGACCACGTGGAGCTCGACGTCGGGCTCGGCGACAACCCCGGCCACCGGCGCGTTCATGGGCTCGACCTCGAGGATGTCCGTTTGGGCCAGCGGCCGGCTGCCGGCGGTGACCGCTCTGCCACCCAGTTTCACGCGACCCGCAGCGACCAAGGCGGCGGCGGCGGCGCGAGAGACTCCGGTCAAGAGGGCCACCGCCCGGTCGATACGCACACCGTCGAGCAAGGCTGGGACCTCGATACGAAGCGGTACCAGGGCAGCACCGCCGTGAACGGCTTCCCCCGTGTTCCCGTCAGATGTCTCGTCAGAGCTCACCGGTCACGTCCTTGACCGGCGTGGTCGTGACGGCATCGGCCCGTCGGGAGCGTGACGGACCGGCCAGGAGCACGACGAGCACCACCACTCCCACCGTGATGCAACTGTCGGCAACGTTGAACGTGGGCCAGTGCGAGAGCGTGATGAAGTCGACGACCGAGCCATGGTGACGTCGGAAGGCTCGATCGGCCAAGTTGCCCAGCGCCCCTCCGAGGATCAGCCCCAGGGCTAGGGCCACTCCCGTGCTTTTGGCTCGCCACGCCGCTACGAGGATGCCGATCACGAGTACGCCGGCGATCGGTCCGAGCAGCGCCGAACGGCCCGAAAAGAGGCTGAACGCGGACCCAGAGTTGTACCCGAGGTCGAGCCCCAAGGGACCGAGCAGGTGAACCGGTCGATGAAGGTCAGCCTCAGCCATCGACTTGGTGAGTTGGTCAACTGCCACTACCAGCCCCGCGAGCCCAAGGGCGCACACAAAGCGAGAGTGGCGCCGCCAACGGCCAGCGCGGCGACGAGGAGCCGTTGGCGCTTCAGGTGGCCCGAGCAGCCCGCGATGCTCGCTCAGCGACGTGTCAGGCCACCGCTCTTGCATGCCACACACAGGCGGGCGTACGGCAGTGCCCGCAACCTGGCCTTGGGGATCGGCTGGTGGCAACGTTCGCACGCGCCATAGGTCCTCGTGCCGATCCGGACCATCGCCGCGTCGATCTCCTCGACCGCGGCCAGCGCCTGCGCGGAGAGTGCCAGGTCACGCTCACGATCCACGGTGACCGTGCCCCCCTCCCCGGACTCCTCGTCGAACTGGACGTCACCGGGCTCACGCTCTTGGGCGAGCGAGTCGGCCTCGGCCTTCAAGTCGGCGGCCTGGCCTTGGTACACGATCCGTTCGTGCTCCAACAGCTCCCGCTGGTCGGCCAGGAACTTGTCGTCGGTCGCATAGGGAGCATCCTGTGACGCCACTGACCTACCTTTTGGCTCGGTGCCTTCCCGCTCCGCGGTCGCCGTGTTCTTCGTGGCGACCCGTCCCGAGACCGTCGCGTCGGAGCCATCACGGGTCTTGGTGCCAGCAGGCGGCCGGCGGGTCGCCGCACGGGATGAGGCGCCGAGCGCCTCCACCGGCTCTGCCCCGTTTTGGTCGGTCGGACCCGAGGACCCTCGCGCCGCGGTGGGTACGGTGCTCTTGGCCGCCGGGCTGGGTGTCTTGTCGGCCACCGGGCCCTTGGGGGTGGCACGCCGGGTCGTCGATCCCGTTGCTGGCTCCGACGTCCCCTTGGCCGGCGTCTTGGCCGCGGGCGCCTTCTTGGCTGGGGTCATCTGGGTCCTCCTCCTCGACCGCGTGCCGGTCGGCGCGACCTCACGCCTCTGACCGGGTCAGGGGCGGGTGACGATAGCGGACCCGCCGCGAGCCGGCAATACTGACCCGGATCGGCCCGGGCAACGCGCCCAACTGGGGCGTTGGGACCGCTGGGTGTGAATGGACGGGGTGAGCTCCGAGTCGCTCAGGAACGGTCAGGTGGCGGCGATCCGCCCGCCGCGCCCCGAAGATCGAGCACCTGGGCAACCTCACCCTCGCCGTTGCTGTGTTCGTCGGAGCCCGCTCCAGCTGACACCGTAGCGGGCGGAGGGATCACCCTCGGCACCCCGGGGCGCCCGGAGCCGTCCGGCGTCGACGCAGAAGGCGGGGACACCGCAGGCGGAGCCGGTGGCGCGCCCATGGCGGGCCGCGATGGGTCCGCCGTGCCGATCGCGCCACGCGGGCGCTGGGGCCCGGACGTGCCGGAGCCCGGCTGGACGTTCTCGTCGACCCACTTCAGCACCTCGGTCAACGCGCCCCTGATCCGGTTGCGCTCGGACTCGAGGTGCCGGGCCATGGTCTCGACGTCCCCGGCCAGCTGGCCTCGCAGTGACTCGAGCCGCGCTACCTCCTCGCGGCAGACGCTGCTCGGCGTCATTGCTCCGCCGACGGGCCTCCTCTTCGGCCTGGGCCAAGGTGGTACGGGCCCGCTCTTCGGCCTGGGAGATGACCTTTGACGCCTCGGCTTCGCTCTCCCGCTTGGTCTGGTCCACGAACCGCTGCGCCAGCAGCAAGGTCCGTTGCAGGGTGTCGTCGCTCACCACATCGAGCGCGGCACCGGCCGGCTCGGCGGGGGCCGGCGCCTCCCGGCGTTCGTTCTCGAGCTGACCGATCCGTTCCGACGCCTGGCGCAGGCGCTCGGACATCTGGCGGAGCTGCTCGTGCAGCGCCTCAGCCTCCACCGCCGCCTTCTCGAGGTACTCGTCGACCTCATCGACGTTGTAGCCCTTCAGGCCGAGACGGAACTCGACCGTGCGGAGCGTGTCGAGTATCGATTGGGCTGGCGGCGTGCTCTCCATGTGCGTCGAGTCTACCGCTCGCCCCGGCTCGACCCCGGCATAGCGCGGCCGGCGGGCGCCGAGGCCGCGGGCCCGCCGGCCATCACGCGCCCCGCAGGAGCGGCAGGAGCACGATCTGGGCCACCAGGACCACCACGAGGATCGACAGGTCGATACCCATCCCCCCGGCGCGTATCGGCGGCAGGATGCGCCGTACCGGACGCAACACCGGTTCGGTGATGGCATCGAGCCCGCGGATGACCTTCTCGAACGTGGTGCCTGGGCGCACGGGGAACCAGCTGAGCAGTGCGCGGACGATCAGCAGGACGACGTACAGCTCGACGATGGCGACGAGGATCTGCACGCGATGGTCAGGATCGGCCGAATCCCCGAGCCTGGAGCCGCTGGCGCTCCTCCTCGGAGAGCTTCACATTGGTGGGGGCAAGAAGGAACACCTGGTCGGCCACCTTCTCCATCTCACCGCTCAGCGCGTACGTGACGCCGCTGCAGAAGTCGATCATCCGGCGCTGGAGATCGCGCTCGGCAACTTGGAGATTGACGATGACCGGGCGGTTCGACTTGAGACAGTCCGCGATGTCCTTGGCGTCACCGAAGCGCGACGGTGCCACCACTTCCACCTTGGCCGACTCGGACGACAATGGCCGCACACTCGACGAACGGGGGGTGACTACGGCCGGCTCCGGGCGTTGTGCGCTCGATGGGCTCTCGACGGGCATGGTACGGATGCGACGAACTGGCGCCGGGCTCGAAGCGCGTTCTTCGGGCAGGTCGTCCGCCGAGCGCGTTTCGACGCGACTCGACACGGAGAACCCCCTCGGTGCGCGGTCCTCGTAATCGTCGTGGTCGTCGTACTCGTCGTCGACGAGACCGAGGTAGACCATCGTCTTCTTCAAGAAGGAAGTGGCCATGGCATCTCTCCTGGTTGACAGCGTAGTGCGTGACGAGGCTCAGAGGAGCCCGCTGGCGGGACGGAAATGGCCGGGATGCAAATTCCCCGGAGCGATACTTCCCGGACCGGCGCGCCTCGTTGGTCCTCGGGTGCCACCAAATGGGTGCCTAGGGCAGACCGGAGCAGTACGGCGGTCACCGGCTGGGCTCTCGGGTCGAGTGTGGCCGAGCATGTGCACTCGGGCGATCACCGAACAGGCCCCGTCCCACTCGGACCATGGTGGATCCTTCTGCCACCGCCAGCGCCAGATCATCGGTCATGCCCATGGAGCGCTGCGGCAACTCCAGGCGGTCGGCCAACGTGCGGACGGTGCGGAAGGCGTCGCGTGCACCCGCGGGGTCGCGTGGGGCGAGCGTCATGAGACCGGCGACGTCCAGACCCATCCCTCGAAGGGTCCGCACCAAGGTGGGCACGGCGTCGGGCGGGACGCCGTTGCGGCCGGTCTCGCCGGTGGTCTCGACCTGCACCAGCACGGTGGAACCCGGCGCCGCCTGGGTGATCGCAGTCCCCTCCGCCGACCGAGCCACCGACTGCCAGCAGCTCACCCGCGGGGCTAACCGGCGGACCATTCGTCGCTGGATCGCGCCGAGGTAGTGCCATCGCGGCCCGGGTGCCGAGGCGGGGAACGCCGACGCTTTGTCGAGCAGCTCGTCGGCGTAGTTCTCGCCGATCTCGACGAGCCCCGAGCGGAGCGCCGCTTGCACCGCGTCGGATCCGAATCCCTTGGTCACCGCGACCACCGTCACCCGATCCGGATCGCCACCGGCCCGGTCGATCGTGTCGCGCACCGCTGCCAGCCGATGTGCCACGTGCTCCGTGAGTGACACGGCCGCCCGCACCGGGCCTAACGGAGGAAGGACGGAACGTCGAAGTCGTCGTCGCCGAGGTCGAGCTCGTCGCCGGCGTCCTCGGCGAAGATGTCCACCGGTGGCGAGTCGGGCGATTGGCGTCCGCGACCCTCGGGTGCAGAGGACGACGGTTGAGAGGGCCGGCCGCCCACTTCCTCCCAACGTTCGAAGCCGGCGGCGATGACCGTCACGCGGACCTCGTCGCCCATCGAGTCGTCGATCACGGCGCCAAAGATGATGTTCGCGTCGGGGTGCGCCACCGAGTGGATGATCTCGGCCGCCTCGTTCACCTCGAAGAGACCGAGATCCGAGCCACCGGCGATATTGAGCAGGATGCCGCGCGCGCCCTCGATGGAGGCCTCCAGCAGCGGACTGGTGATGGCGGCCCGGGCGGCGTTGACCGAGCGCCCGTCGCCACTCGACCCCCCGATGCCCATGATCGCGGTCCCGGCGTTGGTCATGACCATCTTCACGTCAGCGAAGTCCGTGTTGATGAGGCCCGGCACGGTGATCAGGTCGGTGATGCCCCGGACCCCCTGCAAGAGCACCTCGTCGGCCATCTTGAACGCGTTGAGCATCGACGTCTTGTCGTTCGAGACGCTCAGCAGGCGATCGTTGGGAATCACGATGAGCGTGTCGACCTTCTCCTTGAGAACCTGAATCCCTTTTTCGGCCTGCATCGCACGACGGCGGCCCTCGAAGGTAAACGGTCGAGTCACCACGCCAATGGTCAGCGCACCCATGCCCTTGGCGATTTCTGCGATGACCGGCGCCGCACCCGTGCCGGTGCCCCCGCCCTTGCCGGCAGTGATGAAGACCATGTCGGCGCCTTGGAGCGCCTCCTCGATCTCGGTGCGATGCTCGTCCGCCGCCTGGCGGCCCACGTCGGGGTCGCTTCCCGCACCGAGCCCCCGAGTCAGCTGACGCCCGATGTCGAGCTTGAGGTCCGCGTCGCTCATCAACAGGGCCTGCGCGTCGGTGTTGGCGGCGATGAACTCCACGTTTCGCAGCCCGGCGTCGATCATCCGGTTGACGGCGTTCACGCCACCGCCTCCCACGCCGACGACCTTGATGACGGCGAGGTAGTTGCTCTGCGGCGGGACGGTCATGAACTCCCTCGGTGCTGAAGTGGTAGGGGTCGGCAGGTCACGATTCCTTTCGTAGCCCTCGTACTGCCGACGGGTCGGCTTCCGCCTCGATCGGAGCCGTTCTCAACCTCTGATGGAGGTTGAAGCCGCGCGCGCGACGGGGCACACGATACGGGGAGCGCCGTACGCGGTCAAGCAAGGGTTCCCAGCTCCGGGGTGCTCCCCGCGGTGCTGGGACAAAAGGCTCGAGTTCAGTGCGAAACTGCGACGCCCAGCGTCACGGACCGCTAATGACCGGCGAGCCTGAGACGCGCACGTCGATGACGTCGCCGGGGTGCAGCGTGGCATGCACAAGGATCGTGGCGACGTCGTCGTACTTGGTCTCGAGATCCGTCGGGGTGCCGAGCAGGACGGTGATCGGCGTGGTGAGCTGCAGACGGACCGCGTCGGCGGATTGGGCATTGATCACCGTCACCTGTCCGGAGAACGCCGCCGGCAGCGTCGACGCCACCTCGACGCCCGCCCACGCGCGCTGCGAAAGCCATGTCCCTGGAGGCGTGGGCGTCGCCGGCACTCGCAGCTGCACCAGTCCCGCCGGAGCCGAGGTCACGTCGGCCAACACTCGCCCGGTGCGGTCGACCTCCGCCCAACCACTCGCACCGGCGGCGACGACGGCCACGGGGACCCGCCGGGTGACCGACACCCGTACGCCATCGGGCCATGACCGCGACACCGTGGCCCGACCGACCCACGGCAACTGTTGCACCATCAGCGCCGCCCGCCCCGGGTTCACGTCGATGAGCGGGGGGTGCCCCGCGAGACCGGCCGCCGCGATCACGCTCGGGTCCTGGCCGGCGGGCGCGCCCACCACGGTGATCACACGGGCCGACAACAACCCGCTGTGCGCGATGAACCAGCCGGTCACGCCCAGCACGACGACCGTACCGGCGGCCAGCAGCACGATCAGCCGTCGCCGACTGCGGCCCCGCGACACGTCGGCGCGGCGACGCAGGATGCGCGGGTCCACGTCGGGTGCCGCCACGTCCTGATCGCTGCGGTCGGAAGCTCCCGACCGCCTGGGCCGCCATCGGTTCTTCCACGTCGACCAGTCGCGCACCTTCGATGTCGAGCGACGCCCGTGGCTCGGGCGCCGTCGTGTGGCTGTCGGGGCACGGGCGGGGGTCATCACTGCTCGGTCCCATTCTCGCTCGCAGCGAATCCCACCAGACGGACCTCGGTGCGCAGCACGACGCCCGAGGTGCGGGCGACCGCGGCCCGTACGAGCTCGATCAGCTCCACCACGTCGTCGGCCGACCCTCCTTGGTCGGCCATGATGAAGTTGGCGTGCTTCTCCGACACGTGGGCCGAGCCGTGCCGGTGGCCCTTCATGCCACTCAGCTCGACCAACCGGCCCGCCGAGTCACCCTCGGGATTCACGAAGACCGAACCGGCGTTGGCTCCCCCAGGCTGGTGCTCGCGGCGCCAGCGGACGATCTCGGCAATCGTCGCCCTCCCGTGGGCCCGGTCGCTGGCGGCAAGGAGGAACTCGGCCCAAAGGATCGCTTGGGACTCGGAGACCGACGAACTGCGGTAGCCGAGAGCCAGCCGCTCGGGACCTGATGCCCCGCCGGCCGGCGCGCACAGGTCCACCCAGCCGTAGCGGACGAGAGTGGCGGCGATGTCCGACCCGTGCCCGCCGGCGTTCATTCGCAGGCCGCCGCCGACGGAGCCAGGGACCCCGACCGCCCACTCGAGGCCGCCCAACCCGGCCTCCACCGTCTTGCGCGCAAGCACCGGCAGGCCCACCGCTCCCCCGGCTCGCACGACCGCACCGCCCTCGGGCCCGTCGTGCGGACCGATGGTCAACTCGGCGAACTCGCCCCCGAGGTGCACCGCCACGCCGGCAAACCCGGCGTCGGCCACCAACATGTTCGAGCCGCGGCCCACCACCAGCACCGGAAGCGATCCACCGCGCAGGGCTCGGCGCACGGCGAGGAGGTCGGCCGGCGATCGGGCGTCGACCCCGATGGCGGCAGACCCACCTACCCGGTAGGTCGTGAGCGAGCCCAGCTCGGCGCCGACGCGTGCGAGGGGGCCGAGCTCCCGGGCCACGCGGGCCAACTCCTCGCGGCCCGATCCGTCGCGGCCCGATCCGTCGCACATGCTCACCACCTCGGCGCGGCGAGCAGCTCGTCAGGCAAGTTGGTGAGGTCGCCCGCTCCGAGCGTGCAGCAGAGATCCCCCGGAGCCAGCAATCGCGACACGACGGACCGCAGCTCCCCATGGCCGGGGGCGTACAGCACCGGGACGTCAGGATCCTGCTCGGCGATGGCATCAGCGATGAGCTTGCCCGACACTCCGGGCACCGCCGGCTCGCCGGCGCTGTAGACATCGGTCACCACGACCGCGTCGGCGTCGTGGAAGGCGGTCCCAAACGCCCCCGACAGGGCGGCAGTGCGGGTGTAGCGGTGCGGCTGGAACACCGCCACCACGCGCGCCCATCCTCCGGCCTTCGCCGCGGCGAGCGTCGCCCTCACCTCACTCGGCAGGTGGGCGTAGTCGTCGACAAAGGTGACGCCGTTTACCTCACCGCGAAACTCGAAGCGTCGAGGCACCCCGGCGAACCGGGCCAGCGCAGCGGCCACGGCGGCGAAGGGGACCCCCAGCCCGAGGGCGACCACGGCGGCCACAGCGGCGTTGGCGGCGTTGTGCACCCCGGGCACCGGAACCCGCAGGCTGCCCAGCGGGCCTCTCGGACCGATCAGCCCGAACCCAACGGCACTCCGACTGAGCGCCAGGTCGACCACGCGGTACTCCGAATCCACCGTGGTCCCCACCCGTCGGGCGCCAACGGCTCGACCGAGCCCGTCGGCCACCGGGTCGTCGGCCCACACGACCGATCCACCCACCGCCCCCCCAAGGAAACGGGCGAACGCGCTGCGCAGCGCGTCGAACGTCCCGTAGTGGTCGAGATGGTCGGCTTCGACGTTGGTCACGACGGCGATCTCGGCGTCGAGCGCGGTAAAGGTGCCATAGCTCTCGTCGGCTTCGAGGACCAGCCACTCGCCGCTGTCCCACACTGCGTTGGTGCCGATCTCGTTGACGTCGGCACCGATCAAGAAGGACGGGCGCAGGCCGGCCTCCACCATCATGAGCGCCAGCATCGAGGCCGTGGTTGTTTTGCCGTGGGTGCCCGCAACAGCCACGGTGCGGCGGGCGGCGGCGATCGCCGCCAACACGGCCGAGCGGTGCAACACCGGTACGCCCCGCCGACGTGCCTCATGGACCTCGGGGTTGGACTCTGCGACCGCGGGAGAACGGGTGAGCGCGTCGAGGGGGCCGAGGTTGTCGGGTTGGTGGCCGATGGCGACGGGGATCCCCCGCTCGACGAGACGGCGCGTCACCGGGGACTCCTTCAGGTCGCTGCCGGTGACCCGGCAGCCCATCGAGGCCAGCACCGTAGCGATGGCGCTCATGCCGGCGCCGCCGATCCCCACGATGTGCACCCGACGCATGGTCCCGAGATCGAGGACCGTCCCGCTCTGGGGACCCGGGTCACTCACGCGCCCTGCCAGCCTGGGCGGCGCACGCCTCCGCCAGCTCCGCCGCACTCGCGGCGGCATCGGGACGGCCGAGTGAGCGGGCGGCCGTCCCCATCGCGCGCAAGCGCTCGGGGTCGCCCAGCAACGTTTCGGTCAGCGAGCCCAGGCCTGGCCCGTCGCAGTCCTCATCGGCCAGCACCAACGCCGCGCCGGCTCTCACCAGCGCGTGGGCGTTGGCACCCTGGTGATCACCCGGAGCGCCAGGCAGCGGCACCAGCACCGCGGGCACGCCGGCGACGCACAGCTCGCCAACGGTCATGGCACCGGCCCGACCCACGAACAGATCCGCCGCCCGGTAGACGAGCCCCATCTGCGCCTCGAAGGGCACACCCTTGTAGAAAAGGGTGCCAGCGCGTCCGTCGGCCCACCGCGGTGCGGAGTCGGACATCTCAGCCCAATCGCGCCGACCAATCACGTGGTACACGGCCAGATCGCCCCGCCGGCGCCATCGTTCCGCGAGCTCCAGCACCGCCTCGTTGATCCTCCCTGCTCCGAGCGAGCCTCCGATCACCACAACGGTGCGGCGATCGGGTGGCACACCGAGGGCCACCTTGGCCTGGGCAGCACCGTCCGGGGAGCGGTCCAGCGCGACGAGCTCGGTCCGCACGGGGGGCCCGGTCAGCACGGCCCTTGGCAGCACAGTACCGGGGAACGCCACCGCACTGGCAGTCGCGAAACGGCCGAAGACCCGGTGCACGAGTCCGGGCACGGCGTCCACGTTCACGAGCACGAGGGGGATCCGCAGCACGACCGCCGCCACGTCAGCCGGAAAGCTGGCGTAGCCGCCGACCGAGACGACCACCTTGGGCCGCCAGCGCGCCAACAGGACCAACGCTCGGACGGTGCCCCACGCCAGCTCTCCAGCGGCGACGACGTTTTGGGCGAGAGCACGCGGGTCGCTCCGACGGCGGATACCCCGCCCCTCGAGCAACGTGAAGGGGAACGCCTCGTCTGGGGGGAGCTGTGCCATCACCGCGGCTTCGAGGCCCCGACGCGAACCGAGCAGCTCGATGGTGCTGGCCCGATGACCTCGGGCACGCAACGCGCCCGCCACCGCCAGGGCGGGGAAGACGTGGCCACCGGTGCCACCGCCCGCGACCACCGCGTACCTGCGGGACCGTGGACCGCCGTGCTCAGCTCGGCCGCTCAACGCCCGGCCACGGGGACCCGCCCGGCCGCGCGCTCGGCGACCGGCTGGCGCCTGGGTTGAGGGGGGTCGCGCCGCGGCCGCTCGTTGCGGGCGATGTTGACCAACACCCCGGCCGCCAGCATGGTGATCACGAGGGACGACCCGCCGAAGGAGATGAAGGGCAGCGGGATGCCGGTGACCGGCAGCAGGCCGATCACGGCGCCCACGTTGATGACCGTCTCCGCGGTGATCCACGCGACGATGGCAACGGCGAGGAGGGCACCGAAGTGGTCCGGCGCTCTGGTGGCCGTCCGGAGCCCGAACCAGGCGAACCCCGCGAGCAGGCCCAGGACCAAGAGCGCACCGACCAGGCCGAGCTCTTCACCGATGACCGAAAAGATGAAGTCGGTGTGCGCGTTGGGTAGGTACCCCCACTTCTCGCGGCTCGAGCCGAGGCCGAGCCCGACGAGGTGACCCGAGCCGAGCCCGATGAGGGACTGGACGACCTGGTAACCCGAGCTCGACGAGTGGGCGCTCGGGTCGAGGAACGACAGGATGCGGGCCCGTCGATACGGAGAGAACACGGCCACGAGCAGGGCGATGCCCACGAGCGTCCCGACCACCTTGGCCACTGGCTTGAGCGGAACCCCCGACACGAAGAGCAAGGCGAGGGCCATGCAGGCGAGAACCAGCGCCGTGCCCATGTCCGGCTGCAACAAGATCAACCCGGCAATCCCCGCGGTGACCAACAGGAGCGGACCGGTCATGGTCCGAGGAGCGCCACCACGTTCGGCCCGCCGGACGAGCAGGTCGGCGCCGAACAGGGCCAGCGCCAGCTTCGCCAGCTCGGAGGGTTGGAGGCGGAGTTGTCCGAAGCCGATCCACCGGCTCGAGCCCATGACATCGACACCCAGTCCGGGCACGAGGACGGCGACCAGCAGCGCGCCGGTGACCACGAGAAGCAGTGGGCTCAGCCGGCGCCATCGCCGGTAGTCGAAGCGGCAGGCGAACAGCATCGCCCCGACCCCGAGCGCCATCCAGATGAGCTCTCGCATCAAGATGGCCCACGGCGTCCCGTAGAGGCTCAGCGAGATGACGGTGGACGCTGACCCGACCATCACCGCGCCGAGCACGCACAGACAACCGGTCAGGATCAACAGCACGGTGGCGGTCGGCACTCGTCGCAGCGCCACCACCCAACGGGCCACCTCGCGCGGGCTGCGGTTGCGATGCGCAGCGGCAGAGCGAGGGCGGCGGACGTGACCAGCGGTAGTGGCCGGCGTGCTCATGGGCGCGCTCGGTCGGGACGTCTCGGGCGCGGTGCCCACTCGACGGCGCATCGAATCAGCCTCTCGCACCGGCGCCGGCAAGTGGGGGAACCCCTCATCTGACCCTGGCCGCGATCAGGAACTCCCCATAGAAGAGTCCGAGCCCGAGCGCAGCGAACAATCCGGCGAGGATCCAGAACCGGACGATGACCGTGGTCTCGGGCCACCCGAGGAGCTCGAAGTGGTGATGGATGGGCGCCATTCGGAAGATCCGGCGGTGGAAGATACGAAAGCTGGCGATCTGCAAGATGACCGACAGCGTCTCGAACACGAAGAGCGCACCGATGATGGGGAGCAACAGGTCGAGGTTGAGGAGAAGGCACAAGGCGGCCACGCCCGAACCAATCGCCAGGGAGCCGGTGTCGCCCATGATGATCCGGGCCGGTGCCGCGTTCCACCATAAGAAGCCGACGCACGCCCCGGCCAGGGCCACCGAGCACAGCGCCAGGTCGATCGCCGACGCGGGGAGCACGTGGTAGATGCTCTGATGCCGAAAGATCCAATAGCCCATGATCGAGAGCACGGCGAAGCACAAGCTGGCCGAGCCCGCGGCGAGTCCGTCGAGGCCATCGGTGAGGTTGACCGCATTGGAGGTGCCCACCAGGACGAACACGGCAAAGACGACCCAGCCCACCTGGCCGAGGTGCAAGCCCGGCGAGCTGGCGCTGGTGAACGACAGGGAGGTGGACGTGTGGGCCCAGTGCACTGCCAACTCGGCGAAGAAGGCAGCCACCGCGACCTGGGCGGCAAGTTTCGCCCGCTTGTTGAGTCCAAGGCTGCGCTTGTTGCGGACCTTGAGCCAGTCGTCGAGGAAGCCCACGACACCGGAGAGCCCGACCACCATGACCACGAGGTAGCCCGTGCGCGAAAACCGGACCGATGGGCCGACATGGCCGATGAAGTAGCCCGCGACGACGGCGGCCACGATGGCGAGGCCCCCCATTGTCGGGGTCCCGGCCTTGGCCCAGTGGGAGGCCGGACCGTCCTCGCGAATGTGCTGGCCGATCCGGCGTCGGGTCAACCACCGCATGAGCAGCGGTGTGCTCACGAGCGCCACCCACAGGGCGACGCCCCCAGATTCCATCAACGACAACACCGGTCAGGTTCCCTGCCCTTCAGCCAGGATCTCGGCGGCGACCGCGGCGTCGTCGAAGGCCAGCCGTTGGTCCCCCACCTGCTGGTAGGTCTCGTGCCCCTTGCCGGCCAGGACCACGACATCGCCGGGACCCGCCGAGGCCAGCACCTTGGCGATTGCGTGCCGCCGGTCCGGCTCGACGAGGACTCTTCGGCGCGAATCGCCCCGACCTACGCCGAAGAGGATCTGCTCGATGATCGCGCCGGGATCCTCGTGACGTGGGTTGTCCGACGTCACGACCACGACATCGGCCAGGCGGGCCGCGACCTCGCCCATCATCGGCCGCTTGGCGCTGTCGCGGTCACCGCCGCAGCCGAAGGCCACCAGCACCCGACCGCCCTCGGCCATTGCCGCCGCGTCGGTCAGCACCCGCTCGAGCGCGTCGGGCGTATGGGCGTAGTCGACCAGCACCGTCGGCCCATCCGCTGACGGGGCGGTCACCGTCTCGAGGCGTCCTCTCACGATCGTCGCCCCGCGCAGACCCCCGGCCACCGTCGGCGCGTCGATCCCGAGGGCAATGGCCGTTTCGGCCGCGAGGAGGGCATTGTGCACGTTGACGGACCCGACGAGCGCGAGCTCCACCTCCTGTCCGCGCCAGACGAAGCGGCTCGAGCGCCGTCCGAGCCGAACGCCCGAGAGCGCCGAGCTCGACACAGGGACCATTGGGATGCCCCCGCGCTCGAACAGCCGCCGCCCCCACGGGTCATCCACGTTCACGACGCCGCACGCAGCGCGTCCGGGTGTGAACAAGGAGGCCTTTGCCTCCCAGTAGGCGTCCATGGTGCCGTGGAAGTCCAGGTGATCGTGACTGAGATTGGTGAAGACCGCCAGGTCGAAGCGCACCGCGTCGACTCGCGACTGCACCAACGCATGAGACGAGACCTCCATTGCCACGGCTCGACGCACCCCGTCGGCCCGCGTGGCGTCGCGGACGCCGGCGAGCAGCGACTGGAGCTCGGTGGCCTCAGGTGTCGTCCGCTCGCCCGAAAGGGTTCCGAGGACGGTCGTGGGGAGTCCGGCGCGATCAAGCACGGCTCCAAGCAGGTGGACGACCGTGGTCTTGCCGTTGGTCCCGGTCACCCCGATTGTGGTGAGCTCCCGTGCCGGATGGCCCTGGAACGCGGCTGCCAGCCGGGCCAGCGCCGGGCGCGCCGTGCCCGGGGCCACCTGGACATACACGATCGCCCCGCGCCCTGCGAGGGGGCGCTCCGACACGACACCCACGGCTCCGCGCTCGACCGCTTCGGGCACGTGATCGTGCCCGTCGGTGGTGGCGCCTGCCAGACAGACGAACAGATTCCCGGGGACCACGCGCCGGCTGTCGTGCTCGACGCCGGTGACCTCCATCGCCCCGGGATCGCCGGTGACCTCGACCGGGTCGACTTCGGCGAGCAACAGGGTCATCTGCACGGGGCGGGAGGGATCGGCGGACGGTCCCGGGCCCAGGAACCTCCGGGGTAGGGCCGACTGCCGCCGCGATGGTACCGGTCCTGCCTCGGCCTCACGTGATGTCCTGCGCTTGTGACGTTCCTGCCGTGCCGGTGGGCTCGCCGCTCGTTGGCGCGCCGGGAGATGTCGGGATGCGGTACCGGTGGAGCGCGTAGCTCATGATCTGAGAGAACACCGGGGCGGCCACCGTCCCGCCAAAGATGGGATTCGGCCGATTGAGAACCACGATGGCGGAGAACACCGGGTGATCAGCGGGCGCGAAGCCGACGAACGATGCCATGTAGGCCCCCGCGACATAGCTGTCCTTGCCCTGGGTCGGGATCTGGGCCGTGCCCGTCTTGCCCGCCACGGCGTAGCCGAGGACGCTCCCACTCGTGCCGGTCCCCTGCACCACGACTTGCTGGAGCATGCTGTTGAGCTGGGCTGCCGTGGCTGCCGACAGCACACGGTGCGAGGGGGACGGCGCTACCGCGGTGGCTGATCCGTCGGGCGCCACCGTTGCTCGCACCAGCTTTGGCTGCACGAAGACGCCTCCATTGGCCACGGCGTTGTAGGCGTCGAGGACTTGCTGGGCGTTCACCGCGTCGACCTGGCCGATGGGCAGGGACACGAGGTCGGTAGGCTCCCACTGCGACGGCCCGGCGAGCAGGCCGGCGGACTCACCTGGGAAGTGTAGGCCGGTCATCTGACCGAATCCCAGCTTCTTCACCTGACCCAACAGCCGGTTCTCGCCGAGGATCTGGGCGATTTCCGACGTGCCGATGTTCGACGACTGGGCCAGGATCTGGGTGGCGGTGAGCCTCTCCGTCGGGTGCGCCTCGGCGTCATGGAAGATCGAGCCGTCGAGCGTGATCTGGTCGGGGACGCTGAACGTCGTGGTGGGACTGATCAATCCGTCTTGCAGCGCGGCAGAGAACGTCACCAGCTTGAAGACCGAGCCCGGCTCGTAGAGCTGGGTCAGGGCGAGGTTGGTCGGCGCCTGGTCGACCGAGTCCGTGGGTCCGATCGGGATCGGACCGACACCCGAGGCGGGTGTGCTGGAGCCCGACCCGGCCGACGCAGGCGCCGGCGACGTCGCGACCAGATTGGCCATTGACAGTATCTGCCCCGATTTCACGTCCATCACCACCGCGGTCCCACTGGAGGCGTGCGACGACACGATCTCGGCGGCGAGCGCCTGCTCGGTCTCGTACTGCAGCGGCTCGTCCAGCGTGAGCTCGAGCCCGGTCCCTGGCTCCGTCGCCGTCTGGTTGACCGGATTCTGCGGGAGCGCGATCCCGCCGGGGGATTCGAGAAGCGTCTCGGAGCCGGGCTTGCCGGCCAGGGTGGCGTTGTACCCGTACTCGATGCCCGACACCCCTTGGCCCGCTGCGTTGACCGTCCCGCTGACCGGTGACCCAAGGTTGCCGTTGGGCACGATCCGCTCGGAGTCGGCCACCAACGTGACCCCGGGGAACTGGTCGCTGTCCAGTTTCACCGCCGACGCGTCGCTCACGTTCTTGGCCAGCAGCACATAGCCCGACGGTTGGTGGAGTTCCTCGGCGAGGCGCCCCACCGAAGTGTGGAGGATCGGCGCCATGGCCGCGGCCTCGGTGCGCGGGTACTTGATCAAAAAGTCATCCGCGTACACGTCGTCGGTGGGTACCGACAAGGACAACACCTGTCCATCGCGGCTGTAGAGACCACCCCGCAGGGCCGGAACAGTCACCGGCACAGCCAGCTCGTGGCTCGCCTCGGTCTGATAATGGCTGGACTCGAGGACCTGCACCTGGACCAGCCGGACCACGAGGATCAGGACCAGCAGCAAAAGGGCCACGCGGACGAACCTGACCCGCTTGGCGGCAACTGCGAGTCCCCGTCGGTTGGCCTTGTAGCGCCGGATCGACAATGGCCGGGCGGCCGATGGGCGCCCATGGAGCTGGTCGTGGAGCTGGCGGCTCCGGCGCGGGGTACCGCTCGGCCGTTGCGTGGGCTGTGCCCGATGGCCCCCCGTGGTGGGCTGTGCCCGCCCGCCCCCCGTGGTGGGCTGTGCCCGCCCGCCAGGTACGGCCCCGAGGGTCCGGTCGGACGCCGGCGGACGTCGCGGCGAACGGACCTCGGTGTCGGGGGGACTCACCGGTTCGAGGAAGTGGCGCTCGGTGTGCTCGTCCCACCAGGCGCCGTCGTGGTCGTCGTCGTGGCCGGGGGCTGCGTGGTGGTGGTCGTGGTGGGGATCGGCGCCGGGGCGGCGTACATACGTGGCGTGGCGATCGGCACGTTCAGGGGGACCGACGGCAACTGGGTGATCTGGTTGGGCTGCACCAGGTGCAAGGTCTGTTCGGCCTTGGTGACCACGCGGCGGGGGCCTCGAGCTCGGCGGTCGACAACTCGATCTTTCGGTGAGTCACCTGTTCGGCGGCCAGGCGCGCCTGCAGCTGGGTCAGCCGGATTTGCCCCCCCGCCAGCACAGCATGGCCGACCACGACCGCCAGCAGGCTGCACACCAGGAGTCCAACCGAGACGACCGGTACCACCGATCGACGACGCGACGCGCGACGGGGATCGTCGACGACGCGCAGCGGTGATCGCGGTTCGGCGGCCGGTGCCCGGCGGGGAGCGGGTGCCGCGCGACCCCGGGTTCCTTCCGCCGCGCGCGTCGCGGTTGCCGACGGGCTCACGGAAGATTCATCAGGCGCTCGATGGCACGGAGGCGGGCACTTTCGGCCCGGCGGTTCGTCGCCATCTCGTCGGCCGAAGGCCCCCGCGATCCCCGGAAGACCAAGCGGTGCTCGGGACGGGCCCCGCACACGCACGGAAGACGTGGCGGACACGTGCACCCGCCCGTGGCGGCCCGGGCGAATGCCGCCTTTACGAGTCGGTCCTCACCAGAGTGATACGCGATCGTGACGCAGCGACCGCCGGGCACTAGCAGGTCGAGAGCTACCGGCAAGGCCGCACCCAACTGCCCGAGCTCGTCGTTGACCGTGACCCGCAGCGCCTGGAAGACCCTGCGCGCCGGGTGGCCACGTCGGCGGACTGCCGCCGGCACGGCGTTGCTGACCACGTCGGCCAGCTCGACGGTGCTCGAGAACGGGCGCGCGGCGGCGAGCGAACGAGCGATGCGGCGAGCGAAGCGTGCCTCGCCGTGGGCGGCAAAGAGCGTCATCAACGTCGCTTCGGGCGCCGTGTTCACCAGTTCGAGCGCACTGGAACCCTGGGTTGGATCCATGCGCATGTCGAGCGGTCCGTCTCGACGGTAGGAGAACCCGCGCTCGGCCCTGTCCAACTGCGGCGAGCTCACGCCGAGATCGAACAGGACGCCCGACACAGAGCTGACGCCCTCTTCGGCGACCACGTTGCCGAGGTCGCCGAAGAGGGCGTGCCGTACAACGGCACGATCGCCGAAGCCGGCTAGGGCGTGCGACGCGGCGGCGACGGCCTCGGGGTCCCGATCGAGCCCGAGAACCGAAAGCTGGGGCTGGGCAGCCAAGAGTGCGGCGGCATGACCTCCGCCGCCCAACGTCGCGTCGACAACGGTACCCGGGGGGACGGGCGCGAAGACGTCCACCACCTCTCGGACCATGACGGGCCGATGCTCGAATTGCCGGTGTTCGAATTGCTGGACCATCCGCAGCCCCTCGACCGACGAGGTGTTCTCGGGGTGTCTCCCCGATCGACCAGCGGGGAAGAGGGCGGAGGAGGAGTCTTCCACCGTGCCGGTCGAGGGGCTGCGCATGGTCCCTGCTGTGTCGTTACCCCCGTTTACCTCCCCGGGGCTCACCCGTCGTCGCCTTCGTCCTCCAGTAACCACCGTTCGTCGGGCCGCACCCTCTGCTCCCACGTGGAGGGGTTCCACAACTCCACTCGGTCGATCGCCCCGTGCACGAGCACATCGCCCTCCAGCGCGGCGAACTCCCGAAGGTGCGCCGGGATCGGCATACGACCTTGGCGGTCGATCTCCACCTCGTGAGAGCTGGCTGCCCACAGTCGGGCCCGGTTGCGATTGGCCCGGCCGTCGGCTGCTCGCTCCTGCATGGCCTGCATTTGACGCTCGAACTCCCCAGGGGTCCACAGCGCCAGACACCCCTCGCGGTTCTCCGTCAGATAGCCGCCTCGATCGAACGCGGCGCGGTACTTGGCCGGCAGGATCACCCTGCCCTTGGTGTCGAGCGAATGCTCGTACCTGCCCACGAAGCCTGCCACTGACCGTTGCCCCCACGACGCTCCTTGGATCGCGCCCTAATTCACCCTTTTGAACCACTTCAAGCCACTTTACGCCCCGACCCCCCACTGGTCAACATGGTCGAACCCCAGCCGGCCCCAGCGCGCACGAGCACCCAGTCCGCCCGTGTGGGCAGTGCCGAGGATCCGAACCAGACCTGGCCCAGCGCCGAAGTAGGAGAGCGAGGGCCGAGCACCGACGGGTGAGAGCCGACGGTCTCGACGATCATCACCAGGCGTCGGCACGGTGACCCGTGTCGTGTGGGGCGGCAACGGCCGCCGTCGGTCACCCCGGGGGTGCGAGGGGCGGGAGCACCTGCCACGAACTGGCGTCGGGCAGGTGCCTGAGCACGGCGGCGACGACGGTCTCGGCGTCCACAGACGGCCCCACTAGCTCGTCAAGGCCGATGCCAGCGGCGCGTACCGCCGCCGTCATGGCGGCCAGCTCGGTCCCGTCGAGCCCGAACAGCATCGTCCAGCGGGCGGGATCCCAGCGCCGGTAGGCCGCCGAATGGAACAACGATCCCTGACGGCTCCTCCACTGGGCCACGCCAACCATCTTGCGGTCCCCCGCCACGACCTCCCCGGGCCCAAGGCCGGCGAAACACACCAGGTCCGACCAGGGTCGATCGACGAGCGGCCCTCGGTGAACGTGCAGACCACCGGCACCGAGTCCTCCGAGTGCCGCCGCCCAGCAGTCCCCTACCCAGCCCGCAGCGCGCGCCACGTCGCGCTCGAAGAGCTCGTCGTCGCTCGGGATCCACAGATCGATCCATATCGGGTCCGCGGCGTCCACGAAGACGGCCCCTCCCCCGCTGCGTCGGCGGACCAGCGCGACGTCCCTCGCGGTGGCCTGCTCGTGCGAGGCGACGGACCAGGGCTGCGTGCTACCGAGGACCAGGATCGGCCGGCTCGCGCGATGCACGACCACCGCCCGTGTCCGGAGCGGCCGGAACCGCTCGACGTCGAACGGCTCCGCGCTCGTGCTCACCCAATGTCCGGCCCGTGCTCAGCTCGCGGGTTAGGACGCAGCCGCGAGATATGGCTCCCAGGTCGGATCCATGTCGGCGAGCTGTCGGAGGCGCCAAAGATGGCCGTCGGGGGCGGCGGGACGAAAGGGCAGGGACCACCCGAGCTCCGACAGCAGGCGGTCACCCTTTTCAAGGTTGTCGCGCTTGCAGGCGGCGACCACGTTTGACCACTCGTGGCGGCCGCCGCGACTCTTGGGCACCACGTGGTCGACAGTGTCGGCAGGCTCCGAGCAGTACACGCAACGCCCGCCGTCGCGTCGCAGCACCGCGCGGCGCGTGAGGGGCGGGGTGCGGGCCCAGCGCGGGATCCGGACCATGTGCGAAAGCCGCACGATGGAGGGCACCGCCACCGAAAGGTGGGCCGAGTGGAAAACGGCCGAAGTCGGCCTGAACGCGACAGCCTCCGCTCTCCCGGCGAGCACCAGCACCACCGCGCGTCGGTCGGAGACCAAGGCGAGCGGCTCATAGCTCGCATTGAGCAGGAGAACCCGCTCCATCGAGCAGAGGCTATCGGTCGGGGGCGGGCATCCGACGACACCAGCCGAGGAAGTCCACCACGTCGGCGCCCGAAAGCCTTGGGGCGTGGTCGCTGACGGGGGTGCCCCGCTCCCACGACGTGTGCCCGCCGCCGGTCCCGAAGGCGGTTAGGAGTCGAAAGTCCCAATACCGGGCATCGGGAAGCGGGAGGAATGGCCATCGCGCCCACCAGCGAGCCGGCGCCAGTCGCCGAACCGTCTGGCCGGTGACCCACCAAAGGTCGGGCCGCACGAGAACAGCGCGCGCGACCGTGCGGGCGAGCGCCAATCGGGCGTCGCTGGGAGCCACCACGGGCGAGCGCCGTCGCTGGCTCCTCTTGCTCACGTCCACCCAATCCGATCGAGCCGATCGTCGCCGAGCTGATTCCAGGACCGCCAACCCACGGCGCCGGCGCCGACCAACGGTCCATCGGCGCCGAGCCCCACCGGCAGGATCTCCGTCGAGGCCGAGTACTCGAACCCGGCGCGTTCGGAGAGCTCCCGTCGGGCCGCGTCGAAGAACGGTTCGCCGAAGCCCAACGCCACGGACCCACCGACGAGGGCCAAGGAGAGGTCGAGGAGGTTTGCGACCGAGGCGACGGCCCGGCCGACCAGCGTGCCTGCGCGCACCACGATCTCGTGAGGTGCCTCAGCGGCGGGACGGCCGGTGATCGCGGCGATGGCAGTTCCCGACGCCTCGGCCTCCAAGCAGCCCCGTCCCCCGCACGCACACGGCCGGCCTTCTGGTTCGACCACGATGTGCCCGACGTGCCCGGCGTTTCCAGTTCGGCCCTCGAGCAGCGAGCCGCCCGAGACGATCCCCCCACCTACGCCGGTGGATACGACCATCGCCAGGTAGTCGGCCCTTCCCCGTGCCGCCCCCACCCATCCCTCTGCGAGGGCCAGCGCCTTGGCGTCGTTGTCGACGAACGTTGGGAGGCCCGTCATCTCCGACAGCCGACGTCGTAAGGGGAAGTCCCGCCACCCGGGGATGTTGAGAGGGGACACTGCTTCGCCCCCCGCCCGCATCGGGCCACCGCAGCCCACGCCGCACACCGTGGCTGAGCCATGGTCGGCGACCCGTTCCACGACATCAGCCAGGGTCGACCAGATGACCTCGGGTCCGGCCCCCGACGGGGTCGGCGCCCACACGACGTCGCGCAGGTTGCCGGCCGCATCCACGTGGCCCGCCGCGAGCTTGGTGCCCCCGATGTCGACCGCCAGACACTGTTGGACCGTGTGCCGTTCGATTGGCCCCGCCGCGCCGTCCACCGTCGTCCGCGGAGCCGGTTCAGTGCTCGCGACGAAAACGACCGCGCAACCACTCGCGGGCGTCATGGACCGCGCCCTCGATGGTGCCGCCCGAACCCTCTCTGCGCTCGCCCTTGGGTCTCGTCAGGTCGTGCCAACCCGCCTTTCCCATGCGGCGCAGGTTCCGCTCGAACACGACGGCCGAAGCGAACATCGCGGCAACGCCCAAGAAGCCTAAGAAGACCGATCTCGAGTAGAACGCGACCAGAACGACCACCCCGGCCACGAATCCGACGGCCGACCACTTGCAGTAGCGACCAGCGTGCCGGTAGACGGTCTCGGAGCGCACGCGCTCTGCGAACTCGGGGTCCTGACGGACCAACGACTCCTCAAGCTCGGCAAGGATGCGCTGCTCATGTTCGGAGAGCGGCACCGTGCTCCCCCTTGTCAACGCCCTGCCCTCGCCTCACGGTGAAGGACCTCCTCGACCCCACGATCTCGGCCTCATGATCGCGCACTTCGATCCTGCGGACAACGAGGCCTTCCCTCGTGCCCCTCAGCATTCGGACCGACGCCGCAGGACTCGTCCCACACACGGAACCGTCCGCTTCGAAGTCTACGACGGCAAAGTCCCAAATCACGCGCGTGGCCGCCGGGACGACCCCGTGGATGCCGGACGGCGCCGGCGGCGCACCAGACCACCGACCAATCCCCCAAGCAACCCGGAGATGACGATCACTTCGATCAAGGGTGCCCTGGTGGTGCTGACCCAGAAGTCGATCTTCACGTCCTGGAGATTCGCCAGAGCGAACCAGAGCAGCAGGACACCGAGCACGGCGCCAAGCACGATCCCCGCCCGCCGCGAACGACCACGCGCCGGTGTCTCGGGAGCCGTTTCGTTGGTCGCCTCCACTGGCTCAGTCATTGGCCCGTCCTTGCCTTGCCTTGCCTAGTTCTCGTGGTCGCTCGATAACAATGCCCGGCCAACGCTTGCGGCCACGGCCCCGCCCAATGGGTACCGTCGGCGTCACGCGAGTGCTCGACCCGGGTTGCCCAGTAGCCTACGGCCGAGCAGGGCCCCAGGCCGCGGGCCGGAGCAATCGGACCGAGCGGAGGCTCGTTGAACGAATCGGTGCGTTACGAGCTCGATGGCCATCTAGCCACCATCACCTACAACCGTCCCGAGGCGTTGAACGCCATCAACACCGACGTGCGCAACGGTCTGAACGAGGCGTTCGGCCAATTCCGCGACGACGAGAACGCCTGGGTAGCCATCGTGACCGGTGAAGGTCGGGCCTTCTGCGTGGGCGCGGACATGAACGACATGGCCGGGTCCAGCGGTGACTTTGCCGGCACCTTCTGGGAGAAGCCCACCCTGAACTCGTTCGAAAGCGGGTGGGAGATCTTCAAGCCGGTGATCGCCGCGGTCAACGGCTATTGCCTCGGCTATGGGCTGACGCTGGTCACCTGGTGCGACTTCGTCATTGCCTCGGACCGTGCGGAGTTCGGGTTCCCCGAGGTGCGCCTCGGCGTCCCGGCGATCGTGGGTTCCATCCGGCTGCCTCAGCGGGTCGGCTGGCAGTACGCGATGGAGCTGCTGCTGACCGGCGAGCGGATCGACGCCCAACGGGCCCTGGCCATCGGCCTTGCAGGCTGGGTCGTCCCCCACGACGAGCTCATGGCCGAGGCCCGGCGACTGGCCGATCGCCTGGTGAGTGCCGCTCCCCTCGCCGCCCGGGCCTCCAAGGAGGTCGCGTACCGTAGCCAGGAACTTCCTGTCCTCGACGCCATCCGATTCGGCGAGACAATGCGCAAGGTGGCTGCGGCCACCGACGACGCGGCCGAGGGTCGGCTCGCTGCACAGGAGGGACGCACGCCGCGCTGGCAGGGTCGCTGACCAGCTCTCTCGGGTGACCTCGCCGCTCGCGTACCGACCCGAGGCCGGCCTCGCTAAGTTCGCGTCAAGCTCGCGCCGGCGAGAGCTCAGGCCGTTGTCGGGACCGACCACGCGAGAAGGAGCGAGGCATGGGAACGGGCGATCGGTGGGACCGACCGTTGCTTACGTCTCGCTACGAGGCGACCCGGGCACTGACCGAAGTACTGGCTGAACCGCTGTCCCCCGAGGACCAGACGGTGCAATCGATGCCCGACGTCAGCCCGACCAAGTGGCACCGCGGCCACACCTCCTGGTTCTTCGAGACGTTTCTGCTGGAGCCGAACCTCTCAAGCTACGAGTCCTTCCACCCCGCCTTCGGCTACATCTTCAACTCCTACTACGAGGCTGTCGGCGCTCGGCACCCCCGCTCGGAGCGCGGCCTGGTATCACGGCCAGGCATCGCCGAAGTGGCCGACTACCGCCGCCACGTTGACAAATCCATGGGCGAGCTCCTGCGCACCGTCCAGGACGAGGGCGCACGAGCACTCGTCGAGCTGGGGATCAACCACGAGCAACAGCATCAGGAGCTCCTCTTGATGGACATCAAGCATGTGCTGTCGCGTAGCCCGCTCCAGCCCCCCTACCGCCCGGTCGTGGTCCAGCGGGACGGCTCCCTATCGGGCCCCGACGCAGGCGCCCGACCCGTTGGCTGGTGGGAGCACGAAGGCGGTGTGGCCCAGGTGGGTCACGCTGGCGGCGGCTTCGCGTTCGACAACGAGGCGCCGCGTCACCCCGTCCATCTGACGCCGTTCGCCCTCGCCGACCGACCCGTCACTTGCGGAGAGTGGCTCGAATTCATGAACGACGGCGGCTACACGCGACCCGAGCTCTGGCTGTCCGACGGGTGGTCGGTCGTCCAGCAACAGGGCTGGCGGGCACCGATGTACTGGTCCTGCAACACGGACGACGAGCTCGCTCCGTCTCGCCGCCCCTGGCAGGTCTTCACCCTGGACGGACCGCGGGACGTGGATCCCGCCGAGCCGGTCTGCCACGTGAGCTACTACGAGGCCGACGCCTTCGCCCACTGGACCGGGTACCGCCTCCCTACCGAAGCAGAGTGGGAAGTGTCCGCCGCGGGTAGACCGGTCCTCGGTTCCTTCCTCGACCTCGACTACCTGCACCCGCGCGCCACGCCCCCCGGATCCGATGCGCTCTTCGGTGACGTCTGGGAGTGGACGTCCAGCGCGTACAGCCCCTACCCCGGGTTCCGGGCCGCGGCCGGGGCTGTCGGCGAGTACAACGGGAAGTTCATGGTCAGCCAGTACGTGCTGCGAGGGGGCTCGTGCGTGACCCCCTCAGGACACCTGCGTGCCACGTACCGCAACTTCTTCCCGCCCGCCGCCCGCTGGTCGTTCTCCGGCGTGCGCCTCGCCCGTGATCTCGAGGGCAGATCGTGACGACCCAGACGCCACTGCGTGTCGACATCCATCTCACGGCCCAGGACCTGCGCGCCGCGCTCGAAGACGACGTGCGCCGTGGCCTGGGCGAATCGCCCAAGAGCATCCCGCCGGTGTGGTTCTACGACGAGGAGGGCAGTCGCCTCTTCGAGCGCATCACCCAGCTCCCCGAGTACTACCCGACCCGGGCCGAGCGGGCGCTCCTGGTAAAGCACGCGCCAGAAATCGCCCGCCAGGCGCCCTCGGACACCCTCGTCGAGCTCGGAGCAGGCGCCTGCGATAAGACCCGAGTCCTCCTCGACGCCATGCGAGCCGCGGGGCCACTGACCCGCTACATCCCTTTTGACGTCAGCGACGAGTTCCTGCGCGAGGCGGCAACGGGGCTGGTCGACGAGTACGAGGGGCTCGAGGTCCATGCGGTGGTGGGCGACTTCCACCAGCACCTCAACGAGATCCCATCGCTCGGGAGCCGTCTGGTCGCGTTTCTGGGCGGGACCATCGGGAACCTCGAACCCGCTGCTCGGCGTCGGTTCCTCTTCGACCTCAATTGCACGATGTCCGCAAGCGACCACCTGCTGCTCGGCACCGATCTCGTGAAGGATCCTCGGCGGATCCTGGCGGCGTACGACGACGCCGAAGGGGTGACCGCCGCCTTCAATCGCAACGTGCTGAACGTCCTCAACCGCGCACTCGGGGCGCACTTCGATGTCTCCACATTCGAGCACGTGGCCAGGTGGAACGCCGAGGAGCGCTGGATCGAGATGCGTCTTCGCTCCCTCGATGACCAAGTCGTGCCCATCGACGTCCTAGGGATGGAAGTCACCTTCACAGCGGGAGAGGAGCTGCTGACCGAGATCAGCGCCAAGTTCACCCCCGAGGAGGTCGAGCGCGAGCTGCTCCAGGCGGACTTCGTGGTCGACGGCATGTGGGGGGCCGAGGAGGGCGAGTTTCTCTTGACCCTCGCCCACCCCTACTGCTGAGGGATCAGCTCGACTCTCGGGGCACCTACCCCACTCATCCAACCTCGGCCAGCGTCTCGGCCCCGAGTCTTAGGGATGCAGGGTGACCGCGGCGTCGGGTGAGGCGATCCTAAAGCTAAAGCTCTCCTCGAGGTAGAGATTCACGACGTCGGAATCATGTCGGTCGTAGCCGATGGAGAGGTCCTGCCCGGACTCGAAGAAGAAGTCGCCTCCTCGAAGGCTCACGACCACCGCCCCACGGACGCCGGGAGACCACACGATCGGTCCGTCCAGTATCTCGTGGAGGTGGTTCAACACCACCAGACCACCGTGTTCGGTCGTCTCGACCACCCCGGTGTACCCCTGCGGGCCGAGCGCGAGACCGTAGGGACCACCAATCCCCTGCTCCAGCAGCATCTCGACGGCTCGGGCGACTCGACTCGGATAGTTGGCGTACGCCTCACCGAGTGCGATGGGCTGGTGCGTTGAGGACTCGGTGAGGCCGGCGATGCCCGCAGCCGCCCAGCCGTGGAGCACGGCGATGTTCTCGGCCTGGGCCAGCTGGCGCGCTGCCACATCGAGCTCGGCAAGGTCGAGGTTGTCGGCCCCGCGGTCGGCGTCGAACAGCTCCTCGCGCCCTACGGTGAAGTCCGCCCGCAGCTCCACGAGGGGCAGGACCCGGCGTTGCCGGGCTCGGAGCCCGTCGACCGGGACCGACTCCAATGCCGCGGTGCGACCGAGGTTGGTCGCCGAATGCTCCCATCCGAGTGGACCTGCGAAGTCCACCAGCTTGCGGGCCGCCAGCGCGGGCACCAGCCGCTGGCGCGCCTCGTCGTCGAGCTGCTTCCATCCGGCATCAGAGATGGGCGCGTGCTCCCGAAGCAGATGGCTCATTGGTCAGCTCCCCGAAGTCCACCGATCCCTAGTGACCCGTCGATCCCCGCCCCCACTGCGATCGCCGTCGAGGCCGCCTCGACCTCGGTCACCGGCAGAGCCGTGAACAGGTAGGTGCGCAGGTGTCGGTCGAGTGTGGGATCCTGTCGGCGAAGCCATTCGAGCGTCATGGCTGCGTGCTCCTTCTCTTCGTCGCGATTGTGGGCCAGCACCGACGCGAGGCTGGCATCCGAGGTGGCGTTGACCCGCTGGTCGTACCAATCGATCGCCTCAAGCTCCTCTTGGAGCGAGGTGATGGCCCGGTGACGGTCCACCGTAGCCGCAGACAGGCTGTCTTCGGGCTCGTGCAGCCCGGCACTCTGCGCCATCGAACCTCCTCGACACCTACGTAGCGGTCCGTCGGCGCTGACCCGGGACCGCCGAGCGACCAGTGCCGCTCCGCGAGCTTCTTGTACCCGGCTCACGGTACCCGAACCGTCATGACGGCACCACGGTCCCCCCTGCGCCCGTCACGTGGGCATCTAGAATCTCCTCGCGGTCGAGGCACCGCCGGGGAGTGCCAGAAAGAAGGGACCGGGGTGACCACGACGGCGGGCGCGGTACTACTCACAGGTGGAGCGGGATACCTCGGGAGTCACATCGCGGTGGAGCTCGTGGCCTCGGGCTGGACGGTCACGATCCTCGACAACCTCCACAACAGCAGTGCGGTGGCGGTCGAGCGGGCCCAAGAACTGGCGGGCGGCGCGATCGACCTGCACATCGGTGACATCCGCGACGAAGCGGCTCTCGACGCCGTCCTGGAGGCGGCAGCCCCGACGGCGGTCATCCACCTCGCCGGACTGAAAGCGGTCGAAGAGTCCATCAGGATGCCGCTGCGCTACTACGACAACAACGTGGCCGGCACGGCGACCTTGTTGAAGGCCATGGACCGTCACGGTGTCCGGGACAT
Source organism: uncultured Acidimicrobiaceae bacterium (assembly GCA_963794215.1). Taxonomy (GTDB): domain Bacteria; phylum Actinomycetota; class Acidimicrobiia; order Acidimicrobiales; family RAAP-2; genus DATKRB01. The sequence continues at coordinate 98,378 of CAWCCQ010000005.1, forward strand.
CGTCTTCTCCTCGTCGGCGACGGTCTACGGCGAACCCGAGCGCGTCCCGCTCACCGAAGATTGCCGACTGGCCCCCGTCAACCCCTACGGACGGACCAAGCACCATATCGAAGAGATGCTGCGAGACGTGGTCGCCGGGGGCGACGGTTGGCGGGCGTTCCTCCTCCGCTACTTCAACCCGATCGGTGCACACCCGAGCGGACGCCTCGGCGAGGATCCTGCCGGCATCCCGAACAACCTGCTGCCCGTCGTCATGCAGGTAGCGGTGGGCAAGCGCCCCTCGGTCCACGTGTTCGGCGACGACTACCCCACGCCCGATGGCACCTGCATCCGTGACTACATCCACGTCGTCGACCTCGCTCGTGGGCATGTGGCCGCGCTCGAAGCGTTCGAGGGCGTCGAAGGCTGCCGCGCCCTCAATCTGGGGACCGGCGAGGGCAGCTCGGTCCGCGAGGTGATCGACGCGGCGTCGATCGCCGTCGGACGGCCCATCCCCTACCAGATGGCGGCGCGGCGAGAAGGCGACGTGGCGGCGTGCTGGGCCGACCCCGCCGCTGCCGAGGCGGTCCTCGGTTGGCGAAGCGAGCTCACCCTCGCCGAGGCCTGTCGTGACGCCTGGACCTGGCAGTCCGCCAACCCCGACGGCTACCGCTGAGCCCTTGAGGATGACGCCTCCAGGTTGGGCGCGGCCGACAGGCCGGCCTCGACAGGTCGCGCAACCTCGTGCGGGTGTGACCTACTGCAAGTAGTGCTCGACCACCTCACCGGGCCGCTCGGTCGCCGTCTCTGGATCCCGTCCCGACCGGCGCAGTGCCCGCCGCTGGCGCAACAGGTCCCACAGCTGGTCGAGCGTGACCTCTATCTGGTGCAGCTCCGCCTGCTCGGAGGGCGCAAGGCCCTCACCGGCGTGAAGCTCCTCGAGGCGGCGCTCCTCCTCGGCCAAGGCGCTGATCTCTTCGATGATCTGGCGATCGTCCACGGGTTCTCCTCGGTTCGTCGTTGGTCCCCCTCGCCCTGCGCAGCATCCGCGCCGGCAGGGCCGGCGCGGATGCCCGTGCTCAGGCTACGGCGCCGAGGAGCTCCTCAGGCACGCCGTCCAGCTGGTCGAGCCGTTCGGGCTCGCCACCCAACGCCGCACCCAGCACCTCGTCGACCGTATCGGCGAGGTGGAAACGCATCTTGCTGCGCACCTCCTCGGGAACGTCGTCGAGATCTTGGCCGTTGCGTGCGGGCAGGACCACCGTGGTGAGCCCAGCCCGGTGCGCCGCCAGCACCTTCTGACGAACGCCGCCGATCGGCAGTACCCGTCCGCGCAAGGTGACCTCGCCGGTCATCCCGACACCGGACCGCACCGGCTGGTCCCGCAACAGGGAGACCAGCGCCGTCGTGATGGTCACGCCGGCCGAAGGACCGTCCTTGGGCACTGCGCCCGCGGGCACGTGCAAGTGGAATCGCCGCCCTCGGAAGAGGGCCGGATCGATCCCCAACGCCTCGGCGTGGCTGCGGACGTAGGAGAGGGCGATCTCGGCCGACTCCTTCATCACGTCCCCTAGCTGGCCGGTCAGCGTCAAACCCTCGGGTCCTTCCGCCACGCTGGCCTCGACGAACAGGACGTCGCCGCCCGTGCCGGTGACCGCCAGACCGGTGACCACGCCCGGCACGCTCGTACGGTCCGCCACCTCGGCGAAGAACTGCGGGCGTCCCAACCACGTGCGGACATCACCCGCGTCGACCTTCACCGGGGCGACCAGCTCGCTGGCCGCCAATTTGGTGGCGACCTTGCGCATGAGACGCCCAAGCTGTCGCTCGAGCGAGCGCACACCAGCCTCTCTCGTGTGGTCGACGATGATCGCCCGGAGGGCCTCGTCGGTCACCTCGACCTCGCCGGGCCGGAGCGCCGCGCGCTCGACCTGGCGACCGACCAGGTGATGGCGGGCGATGGCGACCTTTTCGGCCTCCGTGTACCCGTCGAGACGGGTGACCTCCATGCGGTCCAACAGCGGACCCGGGATCGTGTCCACGATGTTCGCCGTCGCGATGAACAGCACGTTGGACAGATCGAGCTCGACCTCGAGGTAGTGGTCACGGAACGTGTGGTTCTGCGCGGGGTCGAGCACCTCGAGCAGGGCCGACGACGGGTCGCCCCGGTAGTCCGCCCCCAACTTGTCGACCTCGTCGAGAAGGATCACAGGGTTCATCGTCCCCGCCTCGCGAATGGCGCGGACCAGCCGACCCGGCTGTGCCCCGACGTAGGTGCGTCGGTGACCCCGGATCTCTGCTTCGTCGCGGACGCCACCAAGAGCGACTCGGACGAAACGACGACCCAAGGCGCGGGCCACTGACTCGCCCAAGGACGTCTTGCCCACGCCTGGGGGACCGACCAAAGCGAGGATGGCTCCCGCTCCCCTGCCCCCGACCGCGCTCAAATTGCGCTCGGCGCGGCAGCTTGCGCACAGCCAGGTGCTCGAGGATCCGGTCCTTCACGTCGTCCAGGCCGTCGTGGTCCTCGTTCAGGATCCGCGCAGCTTCGCTGACGTCGAGGCGGTCCTCGGACTCCTCGCCCCACGGAAGCTCGAGCACGGTGTCGAGCCAGGTACGAATCCATCCGTTCTCGGGGCTCTGTTCACTCATGCGCTCGAGACGGTCGATCTCCCGCTCGACCGCGGCACGGACATTCTCGGGCAGGGTCCGTCCCTCTATCCGCGTCGCGGTAGTCACCTTGCTCACCATCCTCGCCGTCGCCACGCTGGCCGAGCTCCTTGCGGATCGCCTCGAGCTGACGGCGGAGGAGGAACTCGCGCTGGGTGCGCTCCATTCCCTCTTCCACGTCGGTCTTGATCCGCTCACGCAGAGCCAGGTCGGCCAGGGTCTCGCGGGCCCACCCCACGACGAGCCGAAGGCGCGCTGTGACGTCGAGCGTCTCGAGCACCTCCACTTTCTGGCTGATCGACAGGTCGGGCGAGTACCCGGCCAAGTCGGCGAGGCGGCTCGGCTCGGACACGTCACGGAGCTGGGCTGCAAGCGCGCCGCGCCCCGACCGAGCAGGATGTTCTCCAACACGGCCCGGTACTCGCGGGCAAGCGCCTGCGCCTCGTCATCCGCGGGCGGCTCGGTGACCGGCTCGGCCTCCACCCACAAGGCGGCGCCCGTGCCGGGCACACCGGTACCGATCAACGCCCGCTGGTCGCCACGGACGACAATGGCGGGCACACCACCGGGGAGCCGGCCCCGTTCGGTAACTTCGGCCACGACCCCGACGGACGCGTAGCGCCCCTCGATGTAGGGCACGATGAGCAAGGTCCCTCCGCTGTCGCCGAGGGCGTCCGCGGCCGCTTGGCGTCATCGGACTCGAGGGCGAGCGTGAAGACCATGCCGGGCAGCACGACGCCCGAGGTGAGCGGCAACAACGGTAGGGTCAGTCTCGAATCGGTCACGGGGGCACCTGCCCTTCGAGGACCACCCTGCGGGCGGCCCAGCTCGTTCATTACGGGTAATGCTGTAATGTAACGGCCACGACGCTGAGGTATTCCGCAGGCGGCGACCCCCAGGCCATTGGGCGCCAGGCCGAGCGCTCCGGGCCTGATCAGCGCCCGGGTTGCGGCCCGAACACCGTGGCGACCCACGACCCTGTCTGGTCCTCGCGACACAGCCACGACGCAGCCCGACAGGTCCAGCCCAGGATCGCCGCATGCTCAGTAGCCTCGGGAACGGCGAGGATGAGACCCCGCCGTTGATGGTCCTGCTCGGTTCGCCAGCCCCGGGGCAGCTCGATCCCCTCGGAGCTCAACCACTGAATCGCCCGTCTTCCGCGGTTGTGGAGCACGCCCACCGAGCTGCGCCCGGCCGCGGCCCGAGGCACCCACGTGCACAGCGGGACGGCGGGGGGCGGCGGGCTGCCGAGCACCGAGGCCAGAGTGTGCCGCGTGGCGCGTCGACTGTCGCCGCCGTCGTCGTCCACGATGACCGGGGCGAAATTGAGCCACCCGTCTTGCGGCCCGAGCCAAGACATCCATGCGCGCCAGAACCGCCGAGGGCTCGTCGGGACGAAAGTCGAGCTGTTCTTGTGGGCGGGTCATGGCAACCAGGTCGCGACCCTACCGGCCGCCTCACACCGGCCGGCCGACGACCCTACCGGCCGCCTCACACCGGCCGACCGACGACCCTACCGGCCGCCTCACACCGGCCGGCCGACAGGGTGGCAGGATGGAACCATGACCGTCATCCGTATCAACGTCATCGAGGTGCCGCCGGGCTCGGGCGACGAGCTCGCCCTGCGATTCGCCCGACGGGCCGGGGCCGTCGACGGCGCAGCCGGGATTCGAGGGCTTCGACCTGCTGCGGCCGACCGACGGACGCCTGAGCACTGGCTCGTCGTCACCCGGTGGCAGGACGAGGAGTCGTTCCGGGCGTGGACTGCAATCGCCCGCGTTCGCCCAGGTCATCGGGGTGCATCGGACCCGGGGCCCGGCGACCGGCCGGTCGCCACACACAGCGAGCTGTGGTCGTTCGACTTGGTGGATCTCGGCGCCCAGCCCTGAGGGGGCACGTCAACAAGCGGGGCCCGAAGGGGTTGCTCTGTCCGTCAGCCCGGGCGGAGCCCGGCGTCGAGCGCGATGGCCACGGCGGCCAGGGCGGAGTGGACGTTGAGCTTCTTCTGAAGGTTCTGGCTGTGGGTGCGCACGGTGTTGGCCGACACGTGGAGGCGTTGGGCGATCGCCCGGTGGCCGAGGCCTTCGACTAGGAGGTCGAGCACTTCGAGCTCCCGTTTGGTGAGCACCGACAGCCGATCCTTCGCTTCACGGCGCCCGGTGTCGATCCTTCCCGATAGGAGCCCGGTCAGCAACGGGGGCGACACCCACATCTGGCCCTTTGCCGCTAGCCGGATCGCTTCCACCAGCTCCTTGACCGGCGCGACCTTCAGAACCAGCCCGAGCACGCCCATCTGGATCGCCGAGGCGCCCGACGTCGTCGCGTCGTCGCACATGAGCATCACGACGGCAGGGCTCGAGGGCATGGATTGGAGCTCTCGGAGCGTCTGGGCACCGTCGGAATCGTCGAACTCTGCGTCGTAGACGAGCACGTCGGGGCGTGCAGTGGCCACGAGGTCGGCGAGCTGGACCGGGGTCGAGGCAGAGCCCACCACCCGAAGATCGGGCTCCCCGGAGAGGCAGACCGACAGCGACTCGCACAACACCGGCTGGTGATCGACGATCGCCACGGCCGTTTCAGTCATGGTGACAGCTTGCGGGGGTAAGTCGTTCATCGGCCACCGTTGTTTGGACGAGCTTCATACGACATCTGACGGAGAGGAGGCCCGACGCGCCCGATGGCACGATTGGCTTCGTACCCCAGCTGCCGGCCGGTCATGCCGACAACGCTTGGGCGGAGTTCTCGACCCTGACCATTCCGTTGCGCACGGCGTAGGCCACGAGCTCGAGTCTCGAGTGCACATCGAGCTTCACGTAGAGGTGCTGCAGGTGGGTCCGGACGGTCGACACGCTCACGCCGAGACCCGTCGCTACTGCGGCAGTGCTCTCGCCCCGGGCCAGGCGGCACATGACCTCCTGCTCCTTCTGGGTGAGCGACTGGGTGCCCACCCGGCTCGACTGTCGTTGCACGTGGCCCGGGCCCGCTGGGACCATGCCTTATCGGGTCCGGTCCGCCCGTGGCTGCTCTTGAAGGGCAGGGCACAGACCCGCCGCAACAGCCGCTCGACCTCATCGATACCTTCGGTCTTGAGCGCGACGCCGTCGGCTCCCTCGGCCAGGGCGTCATGGAGCAGGGTCCATGTCCTGCCTGGCGGTGAAGACGACGATCGGAAGGCCCGGGTCGAGGGCCCGCAGGCGCCGGACGGCGGCACTCCCCTTGAAGCCCTCGAACTCGAGCTCGGTCAGCCAGACGTCGGCTTCGTGACGGTTGGGGATCGCAACGGCGTCGTCGGGTGTCGAGATCCGGGCGAGCACACGGTGGCCACGCTGGGCCATCAGTGACGAGAGGGCCTCGCTGAACATCAGGTGCTCATCACAGATGATGATCTGCATCGTCCTCCGGCTCCTCCTCAACGCTTCTGTCGGCATACCCCGATCGCGTACCCTGACCACCAGACGCGGGCCACTGTTCGACCCGGAACCGTCCTCTCCGCGAAGCTACCGACCACTAAGGGCGTTGGCTTACGTCATCGGTCGTAGTGAACGATACGACGGAGGGTTGATCGGTGCCCACCCCGGATTTTCGCCGCACCACCCACGACCAATCCCTCGGGACACCCCACAACGAGGAGCTGTCAACCTGCGAAATTTGTCGGGGGAACCCTGGCAATTTGCACTACGCAGGCGTCTAGACGCTCAGCGGGCCAGCTGGTGCAACTTCCAACCGAACCGACCCAGACCGCTCGGCCTCATCGGGGACGTGGCGCCTCCCCACGCTCCTCGCCGGCGACACCATCCCTCGGGGTCGCGAGCTCACCACCTGGGCTTCGACTCGCCGAGCCCGGCGATCCCTGCGATTCGGGACCCCGGAGGGAGGCGGACACCCGTGTCGCACGACCTACTCTGCCGGGGCACCACGTCGGACGCACCGTATGAGCATCGAGGACGAGGGGGTGACTGCCATCCCCCAGCGGACGTAGAAAGTTCGTGTCACTGCCGGTAGCTCGGCACGCACGCCAGATCGCAGACTTGCTCCATGGCCAGACCGCCGTCGCCATCATCGACCGGACCCCGGTCCTGAGCGAGGCCCTCTGCGAGAAGCTCGCCGAGGTCTCCGACCTGCGGGCCGTGGCCGCTGACTCCTACATCGACAGCTTCGGCGAGTTCGTCGTGACCCAGCGTCCCGACGTCGTCGTCCTTCACGAGGAGCTCGCCCACGCCCACGACGACAAGCTGCTCAAGGAGCTCGAGGGCGTCCCGAGCGCTCCCGCCCTCGTGCTGCTGACCAACCGCAGGGATCCGGCCGACACGGCCCTCGCCCTCCATGACGGCGCCTCGGCGGTCGTCCTCAAGGTCGCTCCCGAGGACGAGCTGGCCAACGCGGTGCGGTGCGCCTCACGAGGCGAGATCTGGATCTCCTCCCCACTCCTCGCGCCCATCCTGACCGGAGAGTCGATCACGGGTGCAGCCACCGAGCGCCAGCCGGACTCGACGACCTGAGCCCGACCGAGCGTCACGTGCTCGAGCTGATGGGCGACGGGCTCGACCGGGGGGCAATCGCCGCACGGCTCGGCATCTCACGGCGTGCGGTGGTCAACCACATGCAGCATCTCCGGTGGCGGCTCGGCGTGCAATCGGCCTCATCGGTGAGGGACGTCGTTCGCGGTACCGGAACCGGAACACGGGCCTGACGGGGTGAGGCGGCGATGACCACCCTGCCGGCACGGCAAGACCCAGATGGGACTGCGCCGCCAGAATGGCGGAAAGCGCAGGAAGGCGGAACCCATGGCCACCCACGTGACCAGCGAAGAGTCGATCCCCGAGCTCTACATCGATCGGATCGCCTCCAACGGGTCGGCGCGGTCGACGTCAAACGGACGGTCGCCCGACACCCATCGCTGGCCCGGCAAGAAAGCGGTCGACGAGCCGTCAGGCAGCGCGTCGCTCGACGGTGAGCCTGGTGGTGCCCGCGAAGAACGAGGCCCGGAACCTCGCGTCGGTCCTCGAGCACGTCCCCGACTGCGTCGACGAGGTGATCCTCGTCGACGGGCGATCCTCGGACGTCACCCGCCTGATGGCCGAGTCCTGCATGCCCGATATCCGCATCATCAGCGAGTCCGCACCCGGGCAAGGGCAACGCGCTACGCGCCGGGTTCGCCGCGGCCCAGCACGACATCATCGTGGCGATGGACGCCGACGGCAGCATGTCCCCGGCCGAGATCCCCCAGTTCGTCTACTTCCTCGACCACGGCTTCGACTTCGTGAAGGGCTCACGGTTCGTCGGCGGCGGCGGGTCGCTGGACATCACCCCCCTGCGCAAGCTGGGGAACCGCGGCCTTCTCATGCTGGCCAATCGCTTCTTCGACTCGCAGCTCACCGACCTCTGCTACGGGTTCTTCGCCTTCCGGCGTAAGCTACCTCGGCCACCTCGGCCTGTCTTCTGAGGGTTTTGAGATCGAGACCGAGCTGACCGTGCGTGCGCTCACTGCCGGCTTGCGGGTGGCCGAGGTCCCCAGCCTCGAGATGCCGAGGCGCAGTGGACAGTCCAGCCTCCGCACCTTTCACGACGGGATGCGGGTACTTCGCACACTGCTCGACGAGCGGGCCAAGGCGCCAGACCGCACGCCCCAGGTCGAGCTCATTCGCCAGGTGCCGACAGGACCCGGCGACCTGCGGGCCTGACCCGACCTGGCAGCCACCACCCCGACACGGCAAACGTTGGGGACCACGGGTTCCATCCTGTGGCGTACGCAGCCCGAGCCGACCGTGCTCGGCCAGCTCCATCCTCCGCGGCGGCGGCGGACATCGTGCCAGGGGCCGTTGCAACGTGCCGGCCGTTCACGATTTTTTGAAGGCTCCAGTACTCTGTGTCGGAGTACGTGCCGAGGAGGACATGGCTCAAATGCCCCAATGCGGGAGTCGGGCGCTGAATCAGCCCACGATGGCCGTCGTGGTGTGCGCGCACAGCATGGAGCGGCTTCCTCAGATCAGGCGGTGCGTGGCGTCGATCCTGGCGGGGACCCGACACCCGACTGAGTTGGTCCTCGTCATCGACAACAACCCGGCATTGCACACCCTGCTCCTCGAGGAGCTCGGGGGATCGGCCCAAGTTCTGTGCAACCTCGGGCACGGTGCTTCCGATGCCCGGAACACCGCGTTGAAGACGACGGACTGCGACATCATTGCCTTCATCGATGACGATGCCTGGGCCGAACCCGAATGGCTCGAGCGTCTCGGTCAGGCCTTCGACGACCCGAGCGTGCTCGGTGCCGGCGGCCGGATCGAGCCCGATTGGGAGGACGAGGCGCGTGCGCTCCCTTCCGAGCTCTACTGGGTCGTCGGAGCGACGTACGCCGGACATCGCGTCGATCCAGGGCCCATCTCCCGACCGATCGGGGCCAACATGGCGGGTCGGCGCGAGATCTTCCTGGCAGTCGACGGGTTCCCCACTCATCTCGGACCTCGGAACGGGAACAAATCAAGCTCCAACGAGGAGCTCGCGCTCTTCGCCGGAATCGTGGATCACTTCGGCAACGACCGCGTGCACTACGTCCCGAGCGCGGTGGTTCACCACTTCGCGCCAGCCCACCGCTGCAACCTCGCCTACCTCGTGCGGCGAAGCGCCGTCGAAGGCACATCGAAGGCGGACGTTCGCAGGCTTCACGGCGCCGACGTGATGGGCCATGACCAAAGCTATGTCCGCAGCGCGTTGCTTCCCGGAATGGCGCGTTACCTCTGGCTGGCCATGACAGACCTCGACCGGACAGCGCTTCGGCGCGCGACGTCGCTGTTCGTGGCACTGACCGTCACCGCCAGCGCCTATTCCTACCGACTCGTCGACGCCCGGGTCCGCTCGCTCGGTCGCAAGTTGCGAGCGGCGTCGCCGTACCGAGACGTGCCGACGACGCCGGTCACCCCGCGTCAACGGTGAGCGACCTGCGCGTGGCGATGGTCACGGCTCGTTGCCTCCCATTCATGGGTGGTATCGAGACCCACGTCCACCAGGTCGGCCGTCGGCTTGTCGAGCGGGGGGTCGATCTCACCGTGCTCACGACCGATACCACCGGCGAGCTGCCAGAGGTCGAAGAGGTCGACGGGGTGATCGTCCGCCGGTTCCCGGCGTGGCCCGCGTCGCGCGACTACTACGTGTCGCCCCAGCTCTTGGGATCCTTGCGACGACTGCCCTGCGACCTCGTGCACGTTCAGGGAGTACATACCGCACTCCCACCGCTCTCGCTCGCAATGGCTCGACACTGCGAACGGCCCACCGTCTTGACCTTCCACACCGGCGGCAGCTCCAGCCAATTGCGAGCCCAGCTCCGACTGCTGCAGTGGTCCCTCGAACGGCCCATCCTCGCCCGGACCGATCGGTTCGTTGCCGTCTGCGAGTACGAGATCGAGCTCTTCGCCCGTGCTCTCCGCGTTGATCCCGCACGCTTCTCGTTGATCCGCAACGGTGCCGACCCTCTCGTGACCGAGCCCATGGAGGCGACCGCCGAATCCGGCGATCTCCACGGGAGTCCACTGGTCCTTTCGATCGGTCGGCTCGAGCGTTACAAGGGTCACCATCGCGCCATCTCGGCGGTGCCCGAGTTGCTTCGATCTGCACCGGATCTGCACCTGGTCGTCGTGGGCACCGGACCCTTCGAACCCGAGCTTCGAGCTCAGGTGCGGCGTCTAGGGGTCGACGCTGCCGTGTCGTTCACCGCCTTTGGGCGCGACGAGCGCGACGGACTCGGCCGGCTCATCGCTGCCGCCGACGCAGTAGTGCTCCTGAGTGAGTACGAGGCCCATCCAGTCGCCGTGATGGAGGCGCTGGCGATGGGTCGCGACACGCTCGTGGCACGAACTTCGGGCCTCGTCGAGCTCGGCAAGGCCGGCCTCGTCGACCTGGTCGACCTCGACGCATCGACCGCCGACCTCAGTCGGGCCATCTTGGCCACGACCGCACGGCGGCGGTGGAGGTCGGGCCCGCCCGCGCTCTCGACCTGGGACGGTTGCGTCGACGAGCTCCTCGCCACCTACAAGGCGGTTATCGGGTGAGGATCATGATCCTCGCCCAGTTCTACCCCCCCGACATCGGCGGTGAGGAGCGCCACGCGCGCAATCTGGCGGCGGCCCTCGTTGAACGCGGTCACCGCGTCGACGTGGTCACCACCGCGCTCCCCTCGGCGGGTGAAGGGGTGCGCGAAGAGGCCGGCGTCCTCGTGCATCGGGTCACCAGTTCGGCGCAGACGATCGGGCTCCTGCACAGCGACGCCCGACGCCCTCACGCCCTGCCGGTTGCGGATCGGGCGATGCGCCGGGCGATCGCGTCCCTCATGTCCGCACAGCATTACGACGTGGCGCACGCGCACAACTGGATCGTCAATTCGGCGATCGGTCCGGCGAGCGCCACCGGAACACCGTTGGTGCTCACGTTGCACGACTACAGCCACATCTGCGCCGTAAAGCGCTACGTACGGCACGGCACCGAGTGCATCGGGCCGGCTCCGGCGCGCTGCATTGCATGCGCAGCGCGGCACTACGGCCGGCTGACTGGCCCCGGCGTGGCGGTGGCCAACGCGCTCGCCGCTCGACGTCGGGCAGGTGGAGTGTCGAACTTCATCGCCGTGAGCCGAGCCGTAGCACGCCACAATCGGTTGGATGCGATCGGGGTCCCCCACGAGGTGATCCCCAACTTCGTCCCTGACGAGCTGCTCGTCGACGAGGTCCAGACGGTGCCGGACGCGCCGCTGCTCTATGTCGGCGACCTGATGGCCGACAAGGGCGTCGCGACGCTCGTCGAGGCCTACCGACAACTGGTGAACCCTCCACGCCTCGTCCTCGTCGGTCGTCGTACGCCTGGATTCAGCCTGCAGGAAGGACCAGGGATCGAGATCCTCGACCCCCTCCCCCACGACGAGGCGATGACTCTCATGCGCACAGCGCTGGCGGTGGTCGTTCCGTCGATCGTGCCCGACGCCTGCCCGACCGTCGTCCTCGAGGCGATGGCAGCGGGACGCCCGGTCGTCGCCGCCGCGAGTGGCGGCATCGTCGACCTGGTCGACGATCAGGTCACCGGCTATCTGGTTCCACCGGCGGACCCGGTGGCGCTGGGTACCGCGCTCGGGCGCGTGGTGGGCGACACGCACGCCCTGGCGGTGATGGGAGCGGCCGCTCGCCAGCGAGCCACGAGATTCGTGGCGTCGCGCGTGGTCTCGGACATCGAGGCGCTCTATCGGCGCACGATGAAGGAGAGCTCGACCATGCCAGCGGATCGCTGAGCAGCGCGAGCTACCGGCACTGCACGTCGACCGCGCGCCCCTCGTGGGCGGCTGGTCCCAACGTCACAGACGAGCGTCGGCCAAGGGGTCGGCGAGGCGAGCTGGTTCCACGATCCCCGCGGCGGTCCGGCTGCCGGCGAAGCGTGAGCCGTAGACGAAGCGGAGCATGGGACCGAAGGTCGCCGCCGCCGCCAGCCCGCTGAAGTACAGGCCCCGCACCGAGGACTCAAAGGTGGCCGACAGCACCGGGTAGCCCGCGACGGTCCGGACGCTGCCTTGGAGCTCGGGGCTCAAGAAGTCCAGTGCCCCCATGTGCACCCGGTAGCCGGTGGCGGCGATCACGTGGTCCACCACCAGGTGCTCGGTGCCCCCCGGGCCGTCCAGGCGCAGCTCGATCTGGTTGGCCGTGGGCGTGCTCGCCACGATGCGCCGACCGAGGCGGACATCGATGGTGGGCGAGAAGCGCTCGTGGAGCCACCAGGCGCCAAAGGGGCCCAAGATGTGCCGGAGCACGCTCAGGCGGAGCCGAGCCGGGAGGTGGGCATAGGCCCCGGCGTAGCGGGTCAGCACGAGGTGCGGCCAGCCCGCCCCGAGGGGGGCGGTGGGGCGCAGGAGGCGCTCGAGGCCGCTCGGGTCCCCGCTGCGGGGTGGGCCCCCCCAGCAGAATCTGCGTGGTGCGGGCGAGGAGGTGCACGCTGGCCCCGGCCTCTTCTAAGAGGACGGCCGACTCGAGGGCCGATTGGCCCGCCCCGAGCACCGCCACGCTGGCCCCGCTAAAGGAGGCGAGCTCGGCGTGGTCGGCGGCGTGGGAGACGAGCGAGCGGGACCCCCCCGAGCAGGCGAGCTCGGGGGGCACATAGGCAAAGGGGGCCGCCCCGGCGGCGATGACGACGTTGGGCGTGGCGATCTCCTCGCCGCTCGCCACCTCGACCCGGAAGTCGCCCGGGCCCCCGCGGATCGCCTGCACCGGGGTCTCTTCGAGCTCGGGGACCAGGTGCGCCTGGTACCACTGTCCATAGGCGATGAACTCGGCGATGGGGATCGGCCGCTCGCCGCCCCCCTCGTCATAGGGGGTGATCCCCCGCTCGGCGCAGAAGTCGGCGATGGAGAACCCCGGGCGCGGGGCACCAATGCTCGAGTCGAGCGCGGTGGACTTCAAGAACATCCCGCTCGGCATGTGGGTGGACCAGCCCCCCATGGGGGTGCCCAGCACCCGGACCGCACCGTGGCGGTCGAGCAGGTGGCTGGCCGTGCTGAGGCCATAGGGGCCGGCCCCCACGACCAGCGCGTCGAGGTCGCCCGGGCGCGCCATGGGGCTCACGCCGGGCGGCGCGGACCCGGGGCCACCTCGGGTCCTCGAGCAGCCCGGCATCGACGTGGCTGACGGCGGTCGGTCATGGCACCAGCCTGCAGGATGTACAAGGGGGGGTCCACCGGCACCTTGACGAACTCTCTACGTCGGGTGAGGGAGCGGCGGGGCCCGAGGGGGATCGCGGCGTGTCGGGGGGCGGTGCGCTCTGCGGCGCGGAGCGGGCGCGGGCGTCCTAGTCGTCGTCGACGGAGGCGGGCTCCCTGCGGCTTCGACGCCGTAGGCGAGCCTTGGCGAGCTCGAGGCGCCTCAGCACCGACAGCCCGACCTGACGCAGGCCGAACGCCAGCACTGGGAGCAGATCGTCTGCAGCGATCCAGGCGAGGCGCGGACCCTCGGGACGTGCGCCCGCCCGACCCGCCGACAGCGCCTCGGTGACCGCCCCCGGCTTGCGGTACCGCGGCGAGAGGCGAGGTGGAGGTTCTCGACCATGAAGCGCTCGCCGTCTCGCTGGCGGCCGGGCGGGAGCGCGCGGCCCGAGAGATCGAGATGCATCGCCCGGACGACGTCGACGCCGGCGTCGTCCTCGAAGAGGCGGAACTGGGCTCCCAGGCGGGGATTGAAGTCGAGCAGGTTGTACCGGCCGGTCCGGCGGTCAAAGCGCCAATCGAGGTCGAAGATGCCTCGGTAGCCCAGCTGCTCGCACAGCCGTCGCGTCAGGCCGACCAGGTCGTCGTTGGACTCGACCCGAGCGTAGGCCGTCGCGCCGAAGTGCGGCGGCCACGAGCGCAGCTTGCGCCCAGTGAACACGGCAGTCGACTCTGCGTCACTGCCCCAGTACCCGTGGACGATCCAGTCCTCTGAGCTGTCGTCAGGCAGGTACTCCTGGACGAGCCCGCAGAACGGCTCTCGCCAGTCCCTCGCCACCTCGTCCAATGCCGACCAGGCACGCACCATGGTGCTGCCACTGACAGCTGGACGGGTCAAACGCAACCAGGGGTCCGAATTCTTCACTACGACGGGGAATTGCAGCTCGGCAACGGCCGAGCGAAGTTCGTCCCAGGTGTTCGGGAAGCGGGTCCTCGGGGTCACTACGCCATGGAGCTGGCAGAGCTCGTGAAGACCGCGCTTGCTGGCGAGCTGCCGTGGCAGATCGGGCGGCACGTCGGGCAGCACGAAGTGCTCCCGGAGCACGGCGCCACCCTCGCCCACCAAGACCGCGGCCTCGTCGTCGGTGCACATGAGCAGTGGCTTGGTGCCCATCTGGCGACCTACGTCGATCAAACGTTCGAGCAACGTGGCCTGCGGTTCGCTGCCGCTCGAGGGGAACTCAATCCGGCGGGTGAGATACCGAGACGTGGCCGCCGGGGTGAAGCGATCCTCGGTGACCGCGAAGACCGGGACGCCGGCGCGACCCAGAGAGCGAATCGCGCCCACGGTCCCGTGGTGCAACGGATAGTGACCGATGCGGAACAGCAGCACCGGAAGGTTGGGATCCAGCTCGAAGGAAAGTCGCGAGCGGTGATCGCCACGAGCGATCCCTGTCGCCGGGTGCCGGTACCGGGCCGCCTGGCGAGCCTCGGTGAGCGCGACTGGCTGCTCAGTCGGCCCGAGCACGGTGATGACGACCTGGGGGTCCGCGTCACACTTCGGGCGAACCGGGCTGTCAACCCACCCCGTCACTGGTACGTTCAGCCCTGTCACATGTCGTCCAGACCGGCCGAAAGGGCCACTCCCTCAGTCTGCACCACGCGGACGAGGCCGCCTACCGCAACAGGCACGACCTGACTACGTCCGATGGTGGACATCGCCTCGGGGTTCGGGGGGAACCTGTCGGGCGACCCATGGAGCGACGCCGTGATCGCCCAGATCGGCCGACCCACCGCCCGGTGGTCCGTCTGCGTCCGCCGCCGGTCTCTGGTGCCACCTAGCATGGAGGGACGGACGGACCCTCGAGGAGGGACCACCGACGAGGGACCTCCCACGATGGGCGAGCCAAGGATGAAGCCTGAGCGCATGGGCCAGCATGACCACCTGGTGGCAGTGACCACTGGGCGAACCACCGTCACGCACAGACGGAGCGAACACCCATGACCGGTTTGTCGCGTGCCTGGGGGACCGATCGCACCCGGCAGCGGGCAATCCAGCTGGCCTCCTCCATCGTGGGTGGCGCGGCGTTCGGCGTGCTCGACCGCATCATCAGTCACGGTCCGAACTGGGCCTTGGACCTCTCCAACGTCGCTGCGTTCTGGCTTGCCGCTGCGTTCGTGGCCGGAATGGCAACCACGACACGAAGAGTCGGAGCGCTCCTCGGGCTGCTCTGCCTCATGACCGCCCTGTTCGGCTACTACGGCTTCATGTACGCCGCGGAGCACGTCACCTCCCTTGGCTACCTGTGGTGGCGCGCGACGCCGTGGGCGTTTGCTGCCATGATCGTCGGTCCCCTCTTCGGCGGTCTCGGCGCAGATTGGCGGCTACGTCGCTCACGCGTGTCGATCATTGCCTTGGCTGCCGCGTTCTCTCTCGACGCGCTCGCCTACGCGATCATCGACACGTCGCCGACCATGAGCAACACGATCGTGCATGCCGCCATCGCGGCCCTCGGTTTGGCGATCGGCATCGCCCTCGTCGGCCTGCGGCGTCACCTCTACGCTCGGCCTCCCCACTAATCGCGACGTTCCCACCGGTGAACTACGAGTCGCGATCGGAGCGGGTCACGCCTCGTTCCGAGGGGTGACCACGACACCCTTGCACCCAGGGTGCTCCCTAAATCGAACCTTCGAATGATAAAACTGCAGGTAGCTGCACCAACACCGCAATCGACACCCACAATCTCAGACCACGAGGCACAGAAGGTCACCCGATGCGTCCGACGCCAGTTGCAAAACGTCGGCGCCACGCGCGCCGTGAGCCGCGTCGTCGCCTTGCCGTGTGCGGTCTCCTCGTTGCGCTCGCGATGGGGCTCCTCGTGTGGAGGCTGGGCGCCCCACCGTCCCCTTCCCGGGCGGCTACTCCTGCTCGAACCGGCACGGTTTCGCATTCCCAACGTCCCGCGCCATCGACCACATCGACCACCTCACCGCCGTCGACCACCGTTACCACCACAATTCCCTCGGCGCCTCCGGGGTACAGCGCTAACGAACTGATCTTCGACGACGACTTCGGCGGAGACGTCCTCAACAGCGCGGGATGGAACCCTTTCATCGCCAGTCGAGGCTCCGCGGGCGTGCCATGGAACTCCAATGGCCACGGAGGAAGCGGCCTGCAGAATCCCGCGCTCGTGGCCAACCTCGAGTACGACCTACCCTCCCAGGTGATCGTCGACAACAGCCTCACGTTGCTGGCGACCCAAACGCCGACGGCGGCCGTGCTCGGTGACACCCCCGAAACGTACCAATGGCGCTCGGGAATCGTGTCGACCTACGGCAAGTTCCAATTCACGGGCGGCTTTGTCCAGATCGACGCCAAGATGCCTGTCGGCTCGGGCATGTGGCCGTCGTTGTGGTTGCTCCCCGGACCGGGGGGCACCGACGGGGACAATACCGAGATCGACATCTTCGAGGGTGGATTCCTCGGCAATGGCGTCAGTCCCCTTCAGAATTTCTCGTGGCACATGCACACGAGCGCCGGGCTCTTCGGTGGCGTCGTCAACGCAGGCGTCGATCTGTCGGCGGGGTATCACGTGTACGGCTTCAAATGGCTACCCAACAACCAGGTCGACTGGTACTTGGACGGAAAGCTGATCGGGCAGATCACCCAGGCGAAGACGCCCATCCCCGACGAGCCGATGGAGCTCATCATGAGCCTGGCGGTGGCCAACTCCACGACTGCGGGGTATCGAACAGCGGCGAACGCCTCCACGCCCAGCAGCGGCACGCTGTCCATCCGCAGCGTGCAGGTCTACTCCTAGGCGCTCGAGACTGCCGAGAGCTGCCAACGTGTCGGGCAGGTCATCAGGTGTCGCTGGTCAGTCGTGCCGATTCACTACGTTGGGGGTCCAACGCATCGCCGGTATAGCGGACGTACTCGAACGAGCCGCGATGAGAGAGCACGACCGACGGCGCTGCTGCGAGCACCGTGCGCGCCGGCACGTCAGCCGCCACGACGACGTTGACCCCGATCATGACGTCGTCGCCCACGCTGATCGGTCCGAGCACGCGCCCTCCGCAGGTCACGTTGACCCTGTCCCCCAATGTCGGAGAACCTCGCCGGTCTCCTCGGCCGCTCGGCGCGAGGAGGGTATCGTGCCCGAGATTGCAGTTGGTGCCGATGACGCAGTCCTCCCCGACGATCACACCCCCGAAGTGGGCGATGTACAGACCCAGACCAATGTGCGTTGTCGGCGAGATCGAAATGCCCGTCACGATCTCGACTGGGCGTCGTGCGAGCTCGTGGAGGAGTCGGCTTAACCTTCCCTTCAGCGCAGCCTGCTGGTAAGCCCAATGCCCGAATCGGTACAGCGCCGAGGCGAGGAGTCCAGGTTGCGTCACCACAATGAGGGCGAACGAGCGCCGGGTGTATTTGCGATCAGTGTAGAACATGTAGCGCGCCGCGTCGGAACGGAGCAACGAGACGACATCGCTGAAACTCATGGTGCAACATCGCGTAGCCTGGTCCATTGCTGGGTTCCGCTCCCTTCGCAGCACGGCCTGTCCGTCTCCCCCTGACATCACCACCACCATTCGTCACCACGATTAGCCATGGCGTCGGGCAACGTCGCGCCGTTGGCGCGCCCGTCGACCGGTCCCCTTGATCCCACCACTCGACCGGGGTAGTCAAACGAGCGTGTCGCCAACGGGGACGGACCTCGCCAGGTTCCCGCCAGTGCGTCACCGACGGTCGCCGCGCGCAACGAGCCCTGGGTGGTGCTGACGCCCGAGGGCCGTCCTCGCCAGACCCGCACAAGCTCGGGGCCGAAGAAGAGTGCCTCGGCGACGGTCGCTGCCACCCAGAACGCGCACAGCCCCACGAGCCCGTACATCACGGCTCCGACGGTGGCGCAGACGGCTTCGAAAATGGTGGAAAACGCAACGGTCCCGGCCGCCTCGGTGAGCCGGCCCTGGGCTCGGCGGATGGCGACCCAATGATCCTTCACCACGTAAGGGGCGCCGGCCAGCACCAGGATGCGGAGCGTCTCACTGCCGTGCTGAGAGTAGGCCCGACCGAAGACGCTCAATGCCAGTGGAGCGCCCGGCTCGAAGACTGCGAGCAACAGCGCGCAGTACGCGAAGCCGATCGGGAGTGTCCGGCGAATGTGGTGTCGGAGCTGAGACACATCGTTGGTGGCCTCTGCAAAGAGCGTCATCGCCAACAGCGCCGGA
>CAWCCQ010000006.1:0-39401 GCA_963794215.1 uncultured Acidimicrobiaceae bacterium
CAGGACTGACTACTTTTGCGTCGAGGCCACCTCGTTCGCAGGCAGATATGCCTGGAGCAAGGGCCGCCAGTGCGAACTCCAGGTCTGCGAACAACCGGTGTATCGCCGGCGGGCGCCACGTCAGTCAAGCCGCCGTCCAGCAGCGTGATGTCGTAGCTGGCTCGCTGACAGGTGGCAATCGTGTCGGGTTCGTCCTTCGAGAGGAAGTCGCCCGAGGTGGCGTTGAGCTGGTCGATGAGGTCCGCCAAAGGGACGCCGTTGATTGCGAACCATTGGGCACTCGTTGTCGGGCTCCGGGTAGCCGACCCGGTCGACGGCCCGCACGCGGCAAGACCGAAGGTCAGGGCGGCGACCACGACGGCGACCGCTGCTTGCCTTCGTCTGGGGGTGATCATGGTGCGTCTTTCGTCTGTGGCCACCACCGCCGTGGGGCGTCATCTTGGGGGTTGGGAGCGGCAGCCTCATCGGGTCCTCATCTCCCTCTCGACGATGTTGCGGACCGACATGGCGGACCAGGTGGCCGCTCGACGTGGGCACAGGCCCTCAGTATCGAGCTGAGCGGCGATCTGGCGATACGAGGTTCCCTCCCCGCGCAGCTCGACGATGCGGCGCAGGGCGGCTTGTTTGGCCGGGTCTGGTGCGGCGTCGCGCTCGCGGCCCGTGCCCTCTCCCCGATACCCGAAGCGGTAACCACCAATGGCGTGCCTGCCCGTCGCTGCCTTAGCCAATCGCCCGTCGCGCATCCGCTTCACCACCATGGCCCGGTCGAGCTGGGCAAAGACCCCGGCCATCTGTCGCATGGCCGTGCGCATTGGGTCACCCGGATCGCCGGCCAGGACCTCGCCGTCGTCGACCGTGAACACGGTGGCTCCGGCCTGCCAGGCGATCTGGAGACACGCTTCCTGGATCGTCAGGGTTCGAGCGAGCCGGTCGAGACGGGCCACGATGAGGCCGGTAGCCCGTGGAGGTCGCCTGAGGGCGTCGAGGGCGTCGGTGAGTCCAGGACGCTCATCGGGGGGCTTCACCCCGCTGATCTGTTCTTTGAAGCCACGCCTCGTAGAACTTCCGTCGAAGCGGACCGGTGCGTGGACTACTGGGGCATCGAGGTCCAGATGGGAGCTTCGCCGGGAAAGAGCGGTTCGACGAACTTCCAGTCGATGTCGAACGTCAGGAGCTGCCGCATCCCGAGGGCGAACACGTCGACGGGTTGAGTGCGCGTCCAATGGCCGGGAGGCCCTTCGTTGAGCGTCACGGTCAGGGAAATGTTCGGATCGAACTCGCGGGGCGCAGGCGTTCCCTTGAAAGTGAACATGGCTACCACGTCGCCGTCGTTGAGGGGTTCGAGGTTGAACCAGTAGCGAGGCGACGGTACGCCGTCGGGCAGTCCCCACCATGGCTGGTTGGCGTCAACGTCCAAGGTGCCGACCATCGCCAAGAGAAGGCGATGCTTGTCCCGGTTGCAGAGTTCGTTGACGACCCAGAGACGGCTTACCTTGTTGTCTTGGACCTTTGCCTGGGCGGGTCACTCGATTTAGCAGGTCGAAGCGGCGAAGTCCTCGCCTCAGGGTCCCTGTTTGGCAAGGAGGTCTGTTTTACTTCACTTCTGGGGTCTCGGATCGGGTCACGATCCAGGTCGGACCATCGTGCCGCAGGGTCCGGCGCGAACGAGCAGCCATCTCCGAGGAAATAGCCGGAGACGTGTCCTAGGCTGACATTCTTCCAGCCTAGAGGTTGCGCCCGAAGGTAGCGGTGAACCGATTAGACCCCTTCTCCTCGTTGATCTGGTGTTGTCTTGTGGAGAAGCTGGAACTAAGAACAACAGAGGCTCGAAGCGCTGAAGATGGATTCTGCGACCATCTCTGAGCAGAATCCATCCGTGACACGACCTTCGCGAGCAGCTACACCCATTGGTAGCCCGCACGACGAATTCATGCGTTTATCCGCTTCCAGACCTTCCGAGTGACAAAGCGGCGATGCCTCACGAGGGCAGGCCCTTTCGCGGAACAACCAGGCCTGACTCATAAGCTGCGACCACGACCTGGGTCCGGTCGCGGGCACCCAACTTGCTGAGGATTCGGCTCACGTGGGTCTTTACGGTTTCGTCGCTGACGACGAGACGGAGCGCGATCTCGCCGTCGACAGCCCTTCGGCAACGAGTTTGAGCACCTCGGCTTCTCGTGGGGTGAGAACATCGATCGCTGCAGCGGACGGCGGGACATCAGTCGAGCGGATGCGTGCGAACTCGCTGATAAACCGGCGCGTGACACTGGGTGCGAGGAGTGCGTCGCCCGGAAGAACGCGAACCGCGTCGAACAGCTGCTCGGCGGTGACGTCCTTGAGCAAGAACCCGCTGGCCCCTGCGCACAATGCGTCATAGACGTATTCGTCCAGATCAAAGGTGGTCAAGATCAAGACCCTAGGAGCGCTCCCTGGCCCAGCCGCGAGTTCCTTGGTGGCGGAGATGCCGTCCATCACCGGCATACGAACGTCCATCAAGACGACATCTGGATGGTGCTCCTGGCACAGTCGGAGTGCTTCGGCGCCGTCGGCGGCGGTTCCGACGACGGTGAAATCTGGTTGGGTTCGAAGCAGCTCGGCGAACCCCGTCCGCACAATCTCGTGATCGTCCGCCACAACGATTTGGATCGTCTGTTGTGTTCCAGCGTACGAAACCTCGGTTCGGTGCGCCTCGCTCGGCATCACGTTTGGATCGGCGCTAATAGGCCGGTCTCCGGTTTGACGGGCAGGGTCGCCTCGACCACAAACCCGCCGCCAGCCGCCGCGCCCGCATGGAAAGCACCGCCAACAGCCGCCGCGCGTTCGCGCATGCCGAGCAGACCGTGTCCGGCGACGGGGATCACTTGCGCCACCCCGGGACCGTTGTCCCGCACCCGGACCCGGAGGTCCCGATCGCCAAAGTCGAGCTCGACGTCGACCGCACACCCAGGCGCATGACGGCGAGCGTTCGTCAGGGCTTCCTGCACGATTCGGTACGCGGCAAGCTCGACGCCTGGGTCAATGGGACCGGGGGAGCCGGAGACGATGAGACGGGCCCCGGCCCCCGAGACGTCGCGTGCCGAATCGACCAGAGTGATGAGCTGCGCCAGACCCGGCTGCGGCGCTCGTTGGGACTCGGCATCCGCTTCGACCCCCCTGGTCGCTTCTCGAAGTACCCCTACCAGCCTGCGCATCTCGGTCAACGCGGTGCGTGCCGTGTCGCCGATGGCAGACAGCCGTCTGCTGCCTTCGGGGGGCAGACCAGAGACGGTCAGGCGTGCCGACTCTGCCTGCACTGCGATCATCGAGATGTGATGAGCGACGACGTCGTGGAGTTCACGTGAGATTCGAGCCCGCTCACCGTGGGTGACGTTCTTGAGCAAGGTTCCGGCGAGTGCTTCTCGCGCCGCGCTGTGCGCTCGCGATTCGTCACGAGCCAACAGGGCCGATCCACCCAACAGCGCCAGGGGACCGAGCGAGGCCAACAACAGCGTGAGCATCTGCATCTCTCGACCGCCCTCGGCGCCGGCTGCGGCAACGATCGCCAGTGCGACGAAAGGCACGGTGATGGCGGCGGCCATTCGCAGCGCGCCGGAGCGGCCGAGTGCATAGAACACGATGCATTGGGCGAGCAGCGCCGCTACGGTCAGCGTTTGGAAGAGACCGAGCGAGAGCGCGTTTGCTGCGGAGACGGCAATCGCCGCTCCCGGGGGGTTGCTGCGTAGCATTGCCAGCGGAAGTGTGGCCGCCAGGGCGAGGAGACCGAAGGCCAGGACGAACTGGGCCTCCCCCCCAGCTCCGACGCTTTGGGCCGCGCTGATGCCGCGAGCGACTGATTCGATCAAAGCAAGCAGACCAGCGATCCCCGCGGCGATGGCCGGCGTACCTCGGGCGGCGGCCATGCGCCGAGCCGACGCGGCCACGGTGCTGCGACCTTCGTCTCCGTGGTGCACGTACTTATTGTCCCAGCTGGTGGCGTCGGTGACATCCCCGCCCAGGGCTATACGGCGCGTCCCCCTTCCGGGGGATGCAAGGTGAAGATGTCCTGCTTGGCGGTGGCTGCAAAGATCGCTCCCCAGCGTGACGACACCGGGACGTCGATTTCTTAGCGTTGCTGGCATGGAAGCGACGATCGAGGTGTCGGGTCTGTACAAGCGCTTCGGGCCGACCGTGGCCCTCGACGGGGTCTCCTTCACGGTGGCCCCTGGCCAGGTCACCGGGTTCGTAGGGCCGAACGGAGCCGGCAAGAGCACTGCCATGCGGGTGGTCCTAGGTCTGGATGCAGCCGACGCGGGCACGGCCTTCGTGAACGGCACGCCGTACCACCGCCTGCGCCATCCCCTCAACCACATCGGCGCGCTTCTCGATGCCTCGGCACTCCAGCCAAGTAGAAGCGGTCGCAACCATCTGCTGTGGATCGCCCACTCACACAGTCTCCCCGCCCGGCGAGTCGACGAGGTGCTCGAAGTGGTCGGCCTCGCTTCGGCGGGGCGCCGCCATGCCGGGGGCTACTCACTCGGCATGAGGCAGCGCTTGGGGATCGCAGCCGCACTGCTCGGCGATCCCCCGGCGCTCATGCTCGACGAGCCGGTCAACGGGCTCGACCCCGAGGGCATCGTGTGGATGCGTGGCTTTCTGAAGTCACTGGCCGATGAGGGTCGCGCTCTTCTCGTGTCTAGCCACCTGATGAGCGAGTTGGAGGGAACGGCGGACCATCTGGTCGTGATCGGACGGGGTCGCATTGTCGCCGACACGAGCGTGGCGGCACTGATCGAGGCCGCCTCCGGCGACCAGGTCAGCCTGCGCACCAAATCTCGCGCTGAAGCGATGACGGTGCTGACCAACGCCGGGGCGACGGTGGCCGTGACCGGCGCCGAGGCGATGGTCGTCTCGGGAATTCCGGCCGAGCGGATCGTGGCGTTGCTGAGCGAGGGTCAGGTGCCCTTCTCCGAAGTGTCTGCCCACCACGCCAGCCTCGAGGAGGCCTACATGGAACTGACTAAGCAAGACGTCGAGTTCCACGCTGTCGACGCGGTCCCAAGTTCAAGGGAAGCTGAGCGATGAGTTCGCTGATCACGCCGACGCGGCCCGAGCATGCCACGCCGTACCGGTCCGGTCGCCGTCCGGGATCCGACGGATTCGTCGCCTTGGCGCGGTCAGAATGGACCAAGTTCCGCACCGTGCCGGCCTGGGTTCTGGCCATCGTCGTCGCCACCGCCGCGGCACTGGGCTTGTCCGTGTTCCTGTCCTCGAGCGCCGGCCAGAGCTGCCCGGGGAACCAGTCCCGCCTGTCCTGCAGCGGCCAAGCACCACCGATCGGTCCCGGTGGCGAACCTGTCACCGACGCCTACTACCTGGTCCACCAGAGCATGGGCGAGAACGGCAGCATAACGGCCAGGGTGACGTCGCTCACCAACGTCCCGATCGATTTCGCTGGGCTGACCGTCGGCACCATCGACCCCTGGGCCAAGGCAGGGATCATCATCACGGCCAGTACCGCGCAAGGGTCGAGTTACGCCACCGTGATGGTGACGGCCGACCATGGAGTGCGCCTGCAGTACGACTACACCCACGACATCGCCGGCCCGGCCGCCTCCGTCTCCGCCGCCTCACCGGAATGGCTGCGCCTCAACCGCTCAGGCGACACCGTGACGGCCTATGGCTCTTCCGACGGCGCGCACTGGACGACGATCGGGACGGTCACCTTGCGTGGATTGCCGGTCACGGTGCAGACCGGGATGTTCGTGGCGTCGCCTGACTCGGCTGAACTGCACCAAGCGAATGTCGAGACCCAGGCAAAGGGCGCCTTCGACCACGTCGCCGTCGACGGCGGGCAGACCGGCAGTCAGTGGCGCGGGAGCCAGGTGGGGCCCACGGTGAGGACCTCCGGCTACATCGAGCCCGGGCATCAGCCACGGGGCGGGGGGTACGCCGAGTCCGCCGGCACGTTCGGCATCACCGGCTCGGGCGACATCGGACCCTATCTGCCACCGGAGGACGCGCTGGGCAACAGCCTCATCGGCCTGATGGTGGCGCTGATGGTCGTGATCGTCGTGGCCACGCTCTTCGTCACCGCCGAGTACCGGCGGGGTCTGATCCGCACCACGCTGTCGGCCAGTCCCCGTCGCGGCCGGGTGCTGGCGGCCAAGGTGATCGTGAGCGCGGTAGTCGCCTTCGCGCTGGGGCTGGTCGCGGCGGCGATCGTCTTGCCGTTGGCCGAGCACCTCCTGCGCTCCCACGGCTATGCGCCACCCTGGTGGCTTACCGGGACCGGCCTGTGGAGCGGTACCGGACTGCGGATCGCGCTCGGCACGGGAGCCCTCTTCGCACTGTCCGCCGCATTGGCCGTCGCCGTCGGTACCATCGCCCGGCACAGTGCCGCCGCGGTCACCACTGCCATCGTGGTGATCGTGCTCCCGGTCGTCCTCATGTTCACGCTGCCGGTGGGCGCCGCGCAGTGGGTCCAGAAGTACACCCCGGCAGCCGCGTTCAGTCTCCAGAGCAGCATCCCGCGGTACCAGCAGGTGGCGTGCTACCCCACGAAGGGCTGCTTCGCCTTAGCCCCCTGGGCGGGTTTCGGCGTGTTCGCCCTGTATGCGGGGATCGCACTCGCTGTCGCCTTTGTTCTGCTGCGAGCGCGAGACGCCTGATGCGCGCAGGATCCGACGCGACGACGACAGATGCGATCAAGAGGCATCCCCCCGTGCAAACCGAGCCGGTCGACCGCTGGTCCCGTTGGCAGGAAGCGGGCGAGGTCCTCCACGCCGAATGGACCAAGCTTCGAACGGTGCGTTTCAACTGGTGGCTCCTCGCCGGCGCGGTGCTTGTCACGGTGGCGGTGGGCGCCGTCGGCGATGCCATCGTCACCTGCACCCCACGCGTCGCTAGCTGCCAGCAGGACACGACGCAGCTCAGCCTGTCGGGCATCGACGTCGGTGGCCAGATCCTCATCGCCGTTCTTGCGGTGCTGGCCATCAGCGACGAGTACGAGACCGGCATGATCAAGACGACTCTGACGGCTGTGCCCCGCCGGACCACCGTGCTTGCCGCCAAAGCGGCGCTGCTCGTGGGCGTCGCGACCGTTGCCGGGGCAATCAGCGTCGTGGGCAATGTGCTCGCTGGGCGGCTCATCCTTCCCTCGAGCGGCTTCACGATCGCGCACGGGTTTGCGCCGTTGTCCTTAGGCAATGGGGCGACAATGCGAGCCGCCGTCGGCTCAGTGCTCTACCTCGCGTTGATCGCCCTGCTGGGTCTAGGCATCGCCACCGCGCTACGGAATACCGCCGCCGCAGTGGCGAGCGCGCTCGGCCTTCTCTACCTTTTTCCGCTGCTCGCCAAGGTGGCCGGGAGCACCACGTGGCAGCGTCGATACGAGGCGATCGGCCCGATGCCCGCGGGGCTGGCGATCCAGGCGACCAAGGACCTCGGCACCATGCCGATCCAGCCTTGGCCGGGACTAGGTGTCCTTGCGGCGTGGGCGGCCGGTGCAGTGCTGGTCGGGTGGTTGGTGCTGCAGCAACGTGACGCCTAAGCGCCGGGGCCGCCGTCTACGTCTTCCCGCCGCGCACCAAACGAAGATGACGCTGTTGCCACGCAGGCAAAGCGCCGTTCGCCTGAGTGGGGTTGAACGCTGGTAGGAGCCCCGTGGCGACAGAAAGTGGAAATTCGATCTCCGGCGGTCGCCTGGGCAACGTAGACGCCTATCGCCAGTGCAAGCACCAGATCGTCGTGGGGAGCTTGGCGCCAGTCGTTCCCATGGGTGTCGTGGCCGTTCGCCCCAATGGTCACCTGGTAGGCCAGGAGCTCCTCGACAAGAGCCTCTGCCTCGCAGCTTGCCTTGGGAAGCTTGACGCGGCGCTGCTGGAGCGCGACCTGGGCTGCAGCGACGAGGTCACGCTTTGGCACGCGCCATCTCGCCCCGTCCTTGGTCGCCTTGTCCCCCGAGGTGATTGTCACTGCGTAGAACGGCGCTGGGCGGACCTTGGGCCGGAGAAGGTCGACGACAGCCCCACCCACACCGGTGGCATCGACAGCCACCAGGCACTGGCCACAGAGATCACCGGTACGGGTAAGGCGGGCGATGCGTTCGACCTGGGTCGGATAGCTCATCCCCAACGGCAGGCGCTCGATGCCGATGCGCTCGAGGATGCCGTCATCAGACCTTCGCAGGCCGATGATCGCGGTGTAGTCGTTGGACTGGCCGAGGTCGACGGCGAGCACATAGGGCTTCACGCGGTGGCGCCGAACAGGGGCACGAGGTTGTCGTCGAGTGCAGCCAGTACGTCCTTGGATGAGAACACGCTCGCCAGCGGGTCTACGAACTCGCACTCGTACTCCGAGGCGAACACCAGGTTGGGCAGTGTGCGACGCTCCTCATCGAGGAACTCCCTCGAGATTCGCGGCACGAGGTGCGCCGGAACCTCGCTGCGGTGCCATCGCTCTCGTCCCGACCACGCCTCCCAGAACCACCCCCGGCGACCCGAGGGCGTCGACAGGGCGACGAGTCGACCGCCCGTAACGGCGAGCATCGGTCGCACGGCTTCGTAGAGGGCGTCCTCGACCCGAGCGGCCTCGTCGATGACAAGCAGATCGGCGCTGAACCCCCGGACCGTTGACTCCGTACCCGGCAGGCTCAAGATGCGCGAGCCGTTCGCCAACCGGACCGACAGCCGCGCCCTCGCTGGCGATGACTGGTCGATCGGGGAGCCGGTTGAGCAAGGCGCGAACTCGGGCCAGCAGTTCGGCGGACTGGCGCTGGGCTGGCGACAACAGCAGGACGGTGCTGGGAGGTCGGTAGACGGCCTCATGGAGGGCGCAGGCCGCCGTCACGGTGCTCTTGCCCGCCTGCCGACTGGCGAGCAGCAAAGGTCGGGCAGGCCGCTCTCGGAGGAACGCTTCTTGCCACGGGTCGGGCGTGAGCCCACATGCCGTCATGAGTCGGGTTGGGTCGAGGGCCACCGCCAGATCGCCGGCGACGCTCATGACTCGGCCTGGGCCAGAGCAGTGCCCAGTGCCGCGCGGGCTTCCGGCCACGGGTCCAGCGTCTGGACCACGAGCGTGCGGACAGCTCTCCGCCCAGGCGTGCAAGCAATTCCAGCACCCCCGAGCTTGACCGATGGCGGACACCGCCGTTCGGAGGTCACCCTTCTCGCGCGCCTCGTCCAAGAGTTCGAGTGCATCGGTCCGCAGCGCCTCGGCCTGGGCCAGCAGCACGTCGGCCCGACTCGACTCGGCAGCTCCCCTGGCCAGAGCCAACGTCGCTGGAACGTGGGTGCCAGCATGTCGCCGGATGCTCGCTTCGGTGAGGCCGTGAAGCGCCGCTATGCGTCGATTCGGAGCTCCGCCAACAACAGATGCGTCGATGAGATCCCGATCGGGATGCCCGCAAACGGTGCAGCGCCTGGTCACGCCGCGACTAACCGAGTCGGCATCATGGGATAGAAACCCCGAGGCTAGTGGGAAGGGGAGAACTAACGACCACTGGCTTCATCCCCACATCGGCCGGGGCGGACCAAACGGTGGGCTTGGCTCTCCCAGCGTTGCCTCAAGCTCAGCGATACGCACCACCGGAACGAGGTCGGAGACGGACGGGATCGAAGCGAGGAAGTCCCTGGCGTCGTCAGACTCAAGCGCATCGATCGAGAGCTGCCGAAGGAGGTCGGCTTCCGCTCGATCCAGGCGCAAGTTTGCGGTTTGGACCTTCGCTTTGAGATCCGAGATTGCTGCTTGGCGGAGGACTATCCTGCGCCCCTCGTCCGATTGTTGGATGCGGGGCACCGTCAGGAAGTTACGATGCCGCCAGCGTTCGCCGTGATTCTCGGCAAGAATGTCGCCGATTGATCGGTTAGCGTCTCGAACAACCTCATTCATCGCTCGGTAAGCAGCGTCGGCGGCCGCGTCGGCGGCCGCGTCGGCGGCCGCGTCGGCCTCAGCGTATTGTTCAGCAATACAGGTGTCGATTTCGGCGAGTATCTCCTGTTCTCTCTCCTTCACTTCAGAACGCAGCACCTTCATCTGCTGGCGAACAACCGATCGGAGTCCGACCGTTCTGCCTTGGTTATCATATGGACCTCCTATTCTCATTTTGCCTGGCTTATCGGCTTCGACATTGTTCGTGCATGTGCACGACTCCTCGGCGAGTCCCGACGGGTCGAGAAAGATCGGCCGCCCAGGTGACGCTCACGGTGCCGCCATCGACGGTTCGCGGACTGGATCCACCGTCCAGCGTGGTCCTGGCGCAGGTCGCATAGTCCCTTTGCAACCGTGCGTCATGGCGCAATGACGCTCGCCCCTGCCGAGCAGCTGGAGCTCCTTGCACGCGCTGCACTCATGCCATGCGTGGCCTGTGCGAGTACCCTGAAGGCCCCACACCAGCAGCCATCGCAGACGCCGGCAGTCAGCCACGAGGTCGTGGTCGAGCGCCACGTCCGGACCGAAAAGGACGATTGCTCCATCTGGGCCCGGCTCGACGGTCACGCCACGCCAGGCCAGCTCGGCCAGCAGCTGGACAGGAGTGCGGACCTCGACGGCGCCCCAGCGGCGCAACTCAGTCAGGAGTTCGTCTTCACTCATATCACTACCCTCTGGATGTTCGTAACGTCGATCACGGGGGGCGTAGAGCCTCTTCCAGGCCACGATGGCGACGCACGCGTGCCATCACGTGCCGTCTCCGGTGAGCTGGCGCTTTGCGGGTCCTGGGATGGATACCGCTGTGTGCCGTTATGGCTCTGGGCTTCGCTGGCATGCCCTGGCACGCGATCCGCGTCATTGTTTGTCAACCTGAGCGCGATGCCGCAGTACCGGCGATCGCGGCCGTCCGCTGTGCGGGGCTGGACGATCTTCAGCGTGGGCATCTGGGCGCGCAGTTCTCGTCCAAAGCTCTGACTACTGCCCGCCCGCGTTCGGCCGTTGGCGTCGCACCAGTCCCGCCAGGCCACGTAGAGAGCCTTGACCGGAACTTCCAGGGCCGCACCGACGTGACAGCACTTGCGGATGAACGCAGCTACAGGCGACGCAATTTCCTCCATAGCGATACGCGACTCGCGTGACGACGATGGCTCGGTGAACTTCCCATTGCGGCTTAGCCTCTCCAGGCCATCGAGGGCCCAATTCAGTATTCCCGGCAGTTCGGAACGCAGCTCATTGGTGAGGGCCGGATTCTCCGTCTCGAAGAAACTTGCCGTGAGGGTGAGCAGGACGAAGTGGCTGGTGATGGCTCCGGATGCGTCGCCAAAACGAGGCAGTTCGTTCGAGAGGATCATGACCCGCGAGGGCAATGGGCCCGTCCAGGGTTCCCGGTATTTCCGGTCCACCGTTAGTGCGTCCTCGCCCGAGATCGAGAGCAGCCGCTCCACCACTACGTTCGTACTGCCGTAGCCAAGCCTCGCGTCGGATATCAGCGCCAGAGGCTTACCGATAAGCGGCTGCAAACCGAAGTTCATCGCCAAACTCCCAAGAGTGGGGGCGGCCAGGTTGTCCCTGCCGATCAATGCAGCCAGAATCCGGCCGATCGTCCCTTTGCCCGAACGCTTTGGACCGACCATGAGAAGCATCTTCTGGAGGTCCGTCCTACCCGACAGCACATAGCCAAACCATTCCTGCAGCGCCAGAATCTGCTCTTCGTCATCACCCCACAGATCGTCTAGGAATCGAAACCAACGCTCGGGCAACGTGGCCTCAGGCTGATAGGCAAACGGCACCGATACCAGGGTGAAGAACCGAGGGTCATGACCGAACAACTGGCGGGTATGGACCTCGAGCAGCCCGTTTTGGCACGCCACCACCTTTCCAACGGGGGGGCCGTCAACGTCGAGCCACGCTGGCGCATTGATCCGTTCCGAGAGGTGGCACACGGCCTTCAGCGCGTCCGCTACATCGGCCACCCTGTTCCGGTTTGGCCGCCAAGGCACACTTTCCCCGTCGTCGTCGACATACCACGTGTGCTCCAGGTCCCGGTAAACTGCCGAACGAATCGCCGCGTCGGCGTCCTCGGTCCAGCTGGCGCCGCCATAGGACCACCACGCTCCCCGCCAATGCTGAAGAGTCAGTACCTCCTGGCACAGGTAAATGCCGGGAAACAAAATCTCGCGCGACCAGCATCGGGGCGGACGGCGGTGGGACTTCGAACACTCCGGCACTGCCTGCCTCGTCAATGGGTGCGGCTCGAAGGTCGGCGCTCGCCAGCGAGAGTAGGTCATCAACGGTATGCCCAGATCCCAAGTAGTCGTCGAGCCCGACCTTTGCCCCACCGGAACCCGCTGGCAAGCAGACCAGGAACACCTCGGCTCCACGCGCTTCGAGAAATGCCTTCAACCTGCCCATCGCCCCGTGTACGGCCGGGTTCGTCATGACGTCACTGTCGAATACGACGTACACCCGGCGTCCGTTTAGCGCAATCGCTTCCCACTCGGCCAAAACTGTCTTCCCCCCGTGCACGTTCGAGCCGCGGAAGTTCCAGACCCCCAAGAGGGCTACGCAGCACAGCTCCTGTGAGGTCGCGGCGTCCGCCTTGCGCACTCCTTCGGTGACGAACAGCGGAGCGTCGGGATCCCCCAGACGATCTCGAGTGAAAGGATGACAATCGACAACGACCGGACGCCCCGCGGCCGTCTCGTACTTGACGACCCGACTTCGCCGTTGATCCACTCTCGGATCGTCGGCACGAAGTTGCCATCCGGCGATTTCGTGCGTGAGCGGCGACCAGCATGGAAGAAGGAGCCCGGGTGGCCGCTGTTGCGACGGTGAGAAACCTAGGCGCCCGAGCTGCGCCTTTGTGTCGGCACTGCGGTACTGGCGAGCGGCGGCCACCTCGGGCGCAATTGCTGACGCAGAGAGGAGGGCGGCATGCTGAGGGAAGAGGGCGCTGCTGTAGGCGGCGGCCGAGGTGCTCTGCTCCCGCGAGTCCTGTTCGTCAGGCCGGAAGCCCTTCCCCGGCTTAGGCACCGTGACTCCCACGACGCCGGCGCGCCTTGGCGGACTTCAGCGCGAGGCTGGTGTAGTAAGCCCTCTTTGCTGCTTCGGCACGCCGGCGACGGTCCGCTACCGGCAAAACGCCATCCGGGTCAACCTGGCGCTCAAATCGGTCGGCGAACGCCTTTCGAGCCGCCGCGGTACGCGCCGCAGGATCGTCCGTCTGCGACCAGCTGACATACGAGGCGAGTCGGGCTTGCAGGCTCCGCTCGGCCGGGGTGGCGACGTCGTGCACCAATTTATCCTTTGAGAATGGTGCGGACGCCCCGCTTTCCGCTCCCACGTCCACCATGAGGCGGCGGCGGGATTAAAGGCCTAACTTCGCTCGGCGTATCAGGGACCGTTGTCCTCCGCTTGGATGGTCCCGAGAATTCTCTTCGGTCGTCCCGACCGCTGCACCTTGGCTGCGTCGATTCCGGCCCACAGAATGGCTGCCCCGATCTCGACCGGACCTTGCGACTCGCAGATTGTCGAGAACCAAATCTGGCCGGGTGCACGCTCACCAGCGCGGATGAGGGGAAACCGCCCGATCCAATAGGTCTCCGACAGCATCGACGTCCCGTCCGCCTCCAGGCGTCACGACAGCACCTGGCTCACCCCCTCCTGAGCTCCGCCGAGCCAGGTGACAAATGTGTGCTCGTCGTCCGGCGAGACGTCGACTCGGCCCACCAGGGACCCGCAGTCGGTCCCCGGACACATGACATGAACGATGGCTCGGTGTCCTTTGGGCGGTCGTCTTTTGGCTGCAGCGGGTAGACAAGTCACCTCGCTCCACGTCCAGCGGTCATCTGCTTGCGGGGCGCCGCCCAGTCCCAGCGGAACAAACCAGTCGGCGTCGCTGCTCACAGCCGGTCGCCCGGAGAGCGGGTCTGGTACGCGGCCCGGGCGCGCTCATCGGCTGCCGATGCGCCGTAGCGGCCGAGCATCTCGCGGCTACGCCATCCGACCAGCCGCATCAGATCGGTCTCGTTGCCACCGTCCCTCAGCCAGGCGTGGGCGAAGGCGTGGCGGAACAAGTGGGCGTGGACGCCTTCGAGACCAGCCTGCTTGGCCCGGCGTTCGATGAGGGCCCGGATACCAGGAGTGCCCATCGGTCCTCGCACCCCGAGCCACAGCGCATCGCTCGTGGCCGCGTCGGAGTCCCGAGCCCGCAGATGGAGGTAGCGGTCGAGGGCGCTTGCCGTCTTGGCCCCGAATGGACAGGCGCGCGGGCGGCGCCCCTTCCCCATGACGATCGCTACCCGGGCGTCGAGGTCGAGGTCACCGACCTTCAGGTTCGTCAATTCCGACAGGCGCATCCCGCTGTCTAGGAACAAGCGCAGAACCGCCATGTCGCGCCGATCTTCGGGGGCCTTGCCCTCACACGCCGCGAGCAGGCGGCGCAGGTCGTCGTCGGTGAGCACCGGCACCGGCACCTCGGGCACCTTGGGCGGCTTCATCTTCGCCATCGGCGAGACGGTGATCTCACCGAAGTCAACCAAGAAATTGAAGAGCGCGCACAGCGCCCGGTAGCGGTTGTTGGCTGTAGCAGCGGCCTTCGTCGCCACGAGGCGCTCGATGAAACTCTCGACATGCTCCCGGCCGATCTTCGCGGCCTCGGTCGGCATCCCCGATACGCGCAGAAAGGCGAGCAGTTGGCTCGCCGCCTCGCCGTAGGTGGCGATGGTCTTCGGGCTCTTGTTGGCGGCCCGCAGCGAGCGTTCGAAGGACGGAATCAGGGCGCTCAGGTCACCTACACTTTGGGTGGTGATGGTGTCCATGAAGGTCCCTCCCAGGGTTCGGGAGCCGGCGTCGCGGGTACCGTCCGGGCATCCGCGCAAAGAAGGTTATCCGCGCAATGAGCGTTGTGCAACCGGCCCCTCACGGCAAGGAACTACATAGAACCAGGTAGAAGGCATAAAATGACGGGGAGTGGCGCAGCTCGGTAGCGCGCCTGCTTTGGGGGCAGGAGGCCGGGGGTTCAAATCCCCCCTCCCCGACCAACTGGCACGAACATCGCTCCATGTCTCGCTGAGACACCACCGGGCCCGGTCGGACTGCGAGTTCCTCCAGGGCTAGCCTGCGATGACATGGAACTCCTGTTCGTGCTCATTGGGGTATCGATCGGGGTCGCGCTATGGCGTCGACGGTCGAGGTCGGGTGGCGGCCCGGGCTCCTTTGGCCGAGGTCCGTTCGGAGGGCGCGGGCGGGGCGGCGGAAGCTGGTGACTCGACGCGATTGAGGGCCGTGGGGGAGCCGTCAATCGTTAAGAGCCCCAGCACAGGCGCTACCCTTCGACCTCGCGTCATCGAGTCAGTTCCACCCAAACCGGGAGGCTGGCGCCTACCATCGCCTCGGGCCGACATCCCAGCTCCTAGCCCGGCGGAACGTGCGTTGCCGTTCACCGCATTGGATTCGGTCGCTGTCCCACGCGTGAGTGCCGAAACCCGACAAGGAGAGCGGAATGCTCGATGTCCAGTTAGCCAAACCCGTCAAGACCCGCCGCCACATCGCTCAAGCCATCAGCCTTCGTGGCTTGCGAGAGGACGTCAAGAGAGCGGACGGACTGAACGCCAAGATCGCGGTGTTCCTCACCAACATCGTCGGATCGATGTGGTGCGCCTATGTGTTCGCGATCATCGCGTTCCTTGGGTTGCGACCAGCACTCAAGCCAGGTGGCGAGGGCATCATCGCGTGGATCGCCCAGACGTTTCTCCAATTGGTCCTGTTGTCGGTGATCATGGTCGGCCAGAACGTGCAGAGCGTGGCCAGCGATATCCGATCGCAGCACACCTATGACGACACGGTCGAGATTCTCGACCGCCTCGACATCCACACCGCGGGCGGGCTCAGGGATCTCGCAGATCGCATCGAGTCACTGGAGGCGAAGCTCAGCGCTACGTGACCCATCCCGTGCGCTGTGGACGGACCTTCTGACCAAGTGTCGCGCCCGACCAACTAATTCCCAAAGCGACGCCTCGACGCAAGGACGCTTATCGAGGGGACGAGACACCAGGCCCCGCAGGCAGGACCACGACCCGGGCTGCGGTCACAGTGGTTCCGCTACGGGTGCCCAGGACGAGCACGTGGGCGCCCTTGGTGACGGCACTCGCCGAGGCGCTGGTCGCCCCCATGTCATAGATCGTCGACGACTGTTCGTCGACGATCACCGTCTGCCCCGAAAGGGTGGAGACGGTGAAGCTTCCTGAACTCACGGAGGCGACTGTTCCGGCAACCCCGCGGCTCGAGCCGATTCCTCCGAATCCGCCCCCACGCCCGAACCCCGGTCCTAGACCTGATCCGGCAAACGGTCCGACGGCACGCACCGGCGCCTGCGTTCCCGTGGTCGCCAGAGCCGTGGCCAGCCCGACGACTGCCAGGAGCAGCACTCCGGCCACCACCCACGCAATGGTCACGTTGCGCACCAGCCGGCCAATACGACCTTGGTGGTCTTGCGCGACCCCAGGCCACGCCTGGGGTGGGGGCCCATACCATGCGGGGCCCGGAGCCCCCGCTGCCGAGAACCCCTCGCCGTGGCCAACCCCGGCCTGCGCACTATCAGCAGCCGACTGGGGAATCGGCGGCGTGGGCTCGGTGCCCGTCCCGTCGATGTCGTCGGCGTCGGCGTGCTCTTTGGCGCTCCGTTCGAGGCCGTCACTGCCGTCGATGTCGTCGTCGCTCATCGTCTTGTCCCTCGGGTCGAGTGGCTCGCCATCACGTTGATGACCCAGCACTGGCCTCGTACCATTCGACCATCGCCTTCTAAAGCGAAGCGCAAAGTAGCCTATGAGCTTCCTAAGATCGAGGCCCAGGTCAGGCCGAGGTGAGGCGCCCCACGGTCTCGTCTGCCGCCTAGATTGCAGCCGCCTAGATTGCAAAGGTCGGGCGGCCCCAGCGGGCTGCGACCGACGAAGCCGGGCAGCCCCAGCGGGCTGCACCTAACGAGAAGGGCTTCTTTCGATGCGAGTGTGCCTCATGATCGAAGGCCAAGAGGGTGTCACCTGGGACGAGTGGGTGGCACTGGCCCAGGCAACGGAAGCCGCGGGCCTCGATGGGCTGTTCCGCTCGGATCACTACACCTCGTTCCACGGTTCGCCGGGCCCGGCGCTCGATGCCTGGGCCACGTTGAGCGCGCTGGCATCGCGCACCGAGCGGATACGTCTCGGCACGCTGGTGTCACCGGCGACCTTCCGCCATCCAAGCGAGCTGGCCCGGGTGGCGGTCACCGCGGACCATGCCTCCGGAGGCCGGGTGGAGGTCGGCGTCGGCGCCGGCTGGTTCGAGGGCGAGCACCGCCAGAACGGCTTCCCCTTCCCCGACATCGCGGAGCGCTACGCTCGGTTCGGCGAATATCTCGAGGTCTTGGTCGGGAGCTGGACCGCAGAGCCCTTCGATTTCGCCGGCACGCACTTCACCCTCGAGGGACAGCGGGCCCTGCCGGCACCGGTGCAGATGCCACATCCTCCCCTGATCGTCGGTGGGCGCGGCAAGGCCCGGTCCCTTGCCCTCGCCGCTCGTTTCGCCCAGGAGTACAACACCGCCTTCACGCCCCCCGGCGAGTGCCGCGACCTCCGTGACCGCCTCGATGCTGCCTGCGTGGCGGTCGGTCGAGCCTCGGTCTCGCTACCTCTGTCGCTCATGGCGCTCGTCGTCGTCGGAACCGACCACGACGACGCAGAGCAACGACTGGAAAGGGCACTGGAGCGATTCCGGGGGCCACGCGATCGGTGCTACGCCGGCACGCTCGACGAGATCAGCGAGGTCCTCTCGGAGTATCGGGCGGCAGGCGTGAGCCGGCTCTTCCTTCAACATCCGGACCGCAGCGACTTTGCCGGAATCGAGCTGCTCGGCGAGTTGGCCCGCCACATCGCCGAATAGCCCACATCGCCGAATAGCTAGGCCCAAAAGCTCACGCTCGCCCAGACCCGATGCCGGCAGGCCGGGCACGTCATCCGCCGGTCAAAACGCCCGCGGGGCCACCAATACCCGACGGGGAGCTGCAAAGCCAGGAAACTCGGGATGCTCACCCGCGAGGCTGATCCGCAGACTGAGCAGCGCACCACGATGGGTCCCCGGCCGATGGGTGCCGGCTTGGGTGGGGCCGCCGACGAGAACAGGGCGCGGCGGCCGTAGGGAGGCGCCGCCATCTCCCCTTCGCCCTGTTCGCTACCGGGCGCTCGTGGCGGGGAGGCGAACAGGGCGCGCTTGCCGAGCGGGTCACGGTTGCGTTGGACCTGGGGGGATCCTCTGGTCCGCGGCGCTCGTCGCCTCCGCCTGAGCCGTTCACTTCCATCTCAGCGATCGAGCCCCGCGTCAAGCCCGAGACGCAGCGCCACCTCGGCGGCGACGGCGCGGTAGGCGCTCGCCCCCGGCGAGTCGGGAGCATGCTCGAAGATCGACCGTCCGAGGCCAGGCGCCTCGGCGAAGCGGACCGACTTGGGCACCGGCGGTCCGAGCAAGGCCAGCTGATGACGCGCCGCCAGAATCCCCGAGGATCTCGCGGGCGTGGCGCGTTCGCCCGTCGAACATCGTTGCGACGACGCCCAGCACGCGCAGGTCGGGGTTGGCGAACGTGCGCACGTCGTCGATCGTCTCGAGGAGCTGACCGACGCCTCGCTGGCTGAGCGCCTCGCACTGGAGCGGGATGATGACATGGCTCGCCGCGGACAGCCCGTTGATGGTGAGAACTCCGAGCGACGGCGGGCAATCGATCAGGACGACGTCGTACTCGTCGAGCACCGGATCCAGTGCCCGGGCCAGCACGTGCTCGCGGGCTGTGCGCGCCAAGAGGTGCACCTCGGCACCAGCCAGGTCGATCGTCGCCGGCGCCAGGTCAAGGCGTGCGGTCCCGGGCAGTGACACTTTGACGTCAGCAACCTTGGCCCGGAGGACGAAGACGTCGTGCATCGACCCCGACAGCGTGTCCGGATCCAACCCGAGCGAGTAGGTCAGACAAGCCTGTGGGTCCAGATCGACGAGCAGCACGCGCACGCCCTGCTCGGCCAGTGCCGCCCCGAGAGCCCCGACCGTCGTAGTTTTCGCAACCCCGCCCTTTTGGTTCGCAACAGCGACCACGGCCGGCATCGACCCAGCTTAGATGCGCGAACTACTGAGCCGGTCCGTTCGCGAGTTGGACCGTCGCGGAGTGCTGTTGGCCGTTGGAATCCACCCAGCCCACGCTCACCTTGTCGCCAGGATGGTAGGGGACGAGGGTCTTGGTCAGGCTTTGGGCTGAGGCGACGCTCTGACCGCCGAGTGACGTGATCACGTCACCGGCCCCCAGGCCGGCTCCAGCGGCAGGTGTCCCCGGCTCGACGCCGACCACCGCTGCCCCTGCGGTCGAGCCCGCGCCTGATCCGCCTGAGGACCCCTGACCGAATCCCCCACCCGTGCCCGGGCCGGAGCCGGACGAGACCTGCACTCCCAAGAAGGCCGTCGCCCCGATGTGCACGGTGGTCGACCCTTGACCATTCTCGATCTGCTTGGCGGTCGACAGCGCGGCATTGATGGGGATGGCGAAACCTGCGGTGGAGCTCGATTGGAACGAGAAACCGCTGGAGGCCGCGGTATCGATGCCGACGACCTCGCCCGACGCGTTCGCCAGTGGACCTCCCGAGTCCCCCGGTTGGATGGGCGCGTCGGTCCGGATAAGGCCGGTCAGTTGCTCGGAGCCCCCGCCAAAGTCATCGCTCGCAGTGATCGACTGGTTCAGGGCGGTCACGGTGCCCTGCGCCACGCTCGGCGTACCGCCGACCCCACCGGCGTTGCCGATGCCGAAGACGGTGTCATTGACCGACAACGACGACGAGTTGCCCAATGGGACGGTCTTGAGGCCCGAGGCGTTCTTGAGTTGGATGACCGCGACGTCGACGGTTGCGTCGTAGCCGACGACGGACGCGGAGTACGTCGCTCCATTGCCGATGTCGGTCACCTGGATGGTCGAGGCGCCCTCGATCACGTGGTTGTTCGTCAGGACGAGGCCGTTGGCCGTCAAGACCTGACCCGTTCCCGCCGCCTCCCCTTCGCTGTAGCCGAGTGTGGTGTTGATATCGACCAGACCGGGGTCGACCTTGGCGGCCACCCCGTTGGCCGCGGGGCTCGTGGCATTCGAGCTTCCCGAGCTCGCACCACCGGAGTTCGAGCCACCCGGCGGAGCGAAATTAGGCAGGCCCGAGCTTCCGCCCGACGGGGAGGACGATGAGGAGGGCGTTGTGCCAGGCTGCCACACGGCGTAGCCGATGCCCACGCCCGCCAGGACCGCCAGGGCGACGCCACCGACCGCCAGCGCGCCCCGGAGCGCACCTCCCTTCCGCGGTGGTTGTGCCGGGGGCGCCCATTGGGCGCTGGACCACGGGCCGGCCGGTCCCCAATCGCCGCTCCTGGGCGGCAGGGACGCCCCTCCGCCGGCACCCCAGCCTCCACCGGCCCCGGCCGTAGGATCGCTGGAAGCGGGCAGGTCGGGAGCGGTGGGCGGCGCATCGTTGGCCGCTGTCGGTGGTCGGTAGGTGTCAGTCATGTCCGGTCCTCGAGTCCCGCGCGGCGCTTTCGTGCCCAGCGATCGTTCCCGTTCTCACCGACCAGTACACCGTACCCACCTAAACTTTTCGTCAATTCCCCCTATGAGCCTGGTAAGTCCAGCTCCTGCCCCATGAGCCCGTTGACTTCACCACGTGCCGTTCCCGAACGTCCCTGCCCCTGCCGACCTACCCTACCGGCCGGGGACGTCCAGCCTTGCGGGCGAGGGACCAGGGACTATTGGCACCACGAGAGAGCGGTCGACGAGCCCGTGGCGATGCTCGTCGCAGGCGCCGGCTTCCCACGACCGACCATGAATGGTCTGCAGTCGGCCGCGCCACGTGACCGGGCGGGGACATGGCGACGGACGACCCTGTGCCAAGACCAGTTCGAAGCACGACCCGGGGACCAGTGTCAACGCGCCGGAACGTCGGCCAATCAGCTCGGACCTCGGGCTCATGGCGTCACGTCGCTGTCGACGCCGTTCCCTTGTGCTTGTGATCGCAAGCCAAGCCCACTGCGCGCCCCGATGGCGGCTCGAGAAAGAGGAGGCGAGCTCGAGGGAAGCGTCGACCCTGGATAGGGAAGAATTTGGGGTACGACAACACCGAACCATGAAAGTTCGGTGTTGTTCCGTTCCCGTTCTCCGGTTCCCCCTACGCCGGAAAACCCCCTCGCGGGAACGGACCCGCGTGGACAAGTTAATCCTTTCGTCACGTGATTACTAGCCCCTTCACGGAGCCAACGGACGATCGATGGGCACGGCGCATGTGCGTGAGTATGGGGAGCACCCGTGGTCACCTAAGCGAGCGATGGCGCGGGCAGTAGCTTCGTCGAGCCGACTCAGCCGACTCAGCCGACCATTCGGCGCAGCCGGAATCCGCTGCCGCTCGCTGGTACCGCCCCAGCAACCCCGCAGTCCCGGATGAGCCATGGCGTGGTCGAGGCAGTCGCGCCGCACCGGACAACGCCGACAGAACGCCAGCGCCTCTTCGGAGACACCCTCGTTGCGGGGAAAGAACAGTTGCGATGGCTCGCCCCGACACGCGGCGTCGTCCATCCACGCTGGCCGTTGCACAAAGTCAGCCAAGGTGGGGAGCTCGGGCGCATCGGGCGTCATCAGCCAGCGACTGAGCAGCGACGTGTCTTCCAGCGATTGTGGGCTTTCCAGCGTCTCCATCGGCCTCCACTCCTCGGACTCGACCTCGAGTGGGGTCTTTGACCACCAAGGTCCTTCTTCGCCGACGACGCTTGGGTCTCGTTGCACCACCGGACATCGCAGGCAGAGGTGATGGTAAGAGGCGTGAGGTAATGCCTGGTTGCCCGCAGGTTGCAAATCTGGTGGAGCTTGTACCTCCCTTGGGC
The DNA here is from genome assembly GCA_963794215.1 of uncultured Acidimicrobiaceae bacterium. Taxonomy (GTDB): domain Bacteria; phylum Actinomycetota; class Acidimicrobiia; order Acidimicrobiales; family RAAP-2; genus DATKRB01. The sequence continues at coordinate 21,826 of CAWCCQ010000006.1, forward strand.
GACCAGAGCATCCAACCGGGCCCGGAATCGACGCTGCGTCACGCGGCGCAGTGGGCCACCGAGGCAATACGCTGCGGAGAACCACGACCCGTTACGCCGGTACCGATCGCTGAACGATGGAGGTGTCATGGAGCGGACTGCGTTGCTCGCCACGGTGGCCGACCATGCCCGCAACGCGTCCGACGCGGCGCGCTCGGCCGGACTTGACGCACCCGTCGTCAGCTGCCCCGACTGGACCGTCCGAGACCTGCTGCACCATTTGGGTTCGATACATCGCTGGGCCGACACGATCGTCTCGGAGGGATCGCTCGAGTCACGCTCCCCGCGGAGCACTCGCCGGACGACGACGCGGTGTTCACCTGGCTCGAAGACGGCGCCGACGCGCTCGTGGCCCGGTGCAGTGAGCGAGGAGCCGAGGCTCCCGCGTGGAATTGGACCGACGAACCTCCCACCGTCGCGTTCTGGATGCGACGCATGGCCCACGAAACTGCGGTCCACGCGTGGGACGCCGCGGCGAGCGCCGGTGTCGCGACGCCCATCGAGCCGGGCCTCGCCGCCGACGGTATTGACGAGCTCCTCACCGTGATCTGGAAACGCCGCCGGCCCAGAGGTCTGTCCGGCACACTGCATCTGCACTGCACCGACACTCCGGGCGAGTGGACCATCGACCTGCCGACCTTCACGACGGCGCGAGGACATACCAAGGCGGACGCCGCGCTGCGGGGTCCTGCGTCCGACCTGCTGTTACGAATCCTCAATCGAGGTGGCGGCGGCGAGGTGTTCGGTGACCCGTCCATTCTCGCCGAGTGGAGCGCATCGGTCCGGTTCTGACCAGATACGACGCTTCAGGCAACTACCTTCGAGCGCTTGGCGGCCGGCCTTGATGAAACGCTCGAGGCCCACCTTGGAGATCCGCTCACGACTGGGCCAGGCCGATCTCGGCCGACTAAGCGACCACTGGCGTTTGGGGGCTCCCAACGCGTGGCGAGGTCTCCTCCTCGGTCTTGAGCGTTGGGCACGGTGGCACGCAGGCGCGGGCATTTGCTCTAACGATCTGACCCGCGTACGCGTCCGCTGACCCGTGTCCGCGTCGTGCATCTCGGGACGGTTGAACGCGAGCGTCACCACGTTGTCGGGGTGGTCGACGAGGATCTCAACACTGACCCGGACCATTGCCACAAGGGGACGCGAGGCGCACGCCGCTGGTCAGCACCACGCTCGTGAGACCCTGCTTCTCACGTTCCGTGGCCTCAATAGGCTTGCCGGCATGGGATCCCAGTTCGCATTTGGGCGGCGCAGATCGTGGACGCAATGAGGCCAACGCGCAACGTCGCCGGCATCCTTCTCACCGGCGGCGCCAGTCATCGAATGGGCGCGGACAAGGCCTCGATGGTGGTCGAAGGACGCGTGGCCGCCGCCAGATTGGGGGATGTGCTGGCGTCGTCAACCTTTCCTGCGATCGAGGTTGGCAACGCGCGATCGGGACTACCCAACATTCACGAGTCGCCACGGGGCGCAGGCCCCTTGGTTGCCATCGAGGCCGCAGCCAGAGAGCTCGAGCGGCGCGGCGCGATGGGACCGGCAATAGTGCTTGCGTGCGACCTCCCCTTCGTCTCCGAAGAGCTCGTCCGCCTTCTTGGCGACTGGGAAGGCAATGGAGCCGTCGTGCCGGTCGTCGACGGACGGCGCCAGCCACTGTGCTCACGGTGGTCCGAATCGGACCTCCGAGCGGCGTGCACGCTAGCGGCGTCGGGTCAGCGATCGCTGCGTGGACTACCGGGCGCTGGCCAGTGCCAGGAGATCGGTCCAGAGCACTGGGGATCGGTCGTCGACGCCCGCGCCTTCGCCGATACCGATACACCCGAGGATCTCCAACGGCTCGGGATCGAGTGGCAGATGCCACGAGACCCGCACAACGCAAGGCGGAGCGATGAAGCTCGCAATCAACGCTGATGGGCTCGTACCGGTGGCCCGAGCGCGACTCCTCGTCCACGCCCGTTGTCACCCGACCTCGCCGGTGAACGTCGGGCTGGGAGAGGCGCTGGGGTGCGTCACCTCGGCGGAGGTGCGCAGCTCCAGCAGGATTCCGATGTTCGACAACTCCGCCATGGACGGGTACGCCGTCAGGTCGGCCGACTGCGCCGACCCGCCGAGCCGGCTCCGCGTGATCGACCGCGTCATGGCTGGGCGAGCTCCGGGCCGCCCCGTCAGGCCCGGACAAGCTATCCGGATCATGACCGGGGCGCCGTTGCCAGAAGGCGCCGATGCCATCTGTGCGCTCGAGCACACCACCGGCGAGGCGGGCTCGGTCGTGGTGAAAGTTCCCGTCACTCCCGGCCAGCACATTCGTCGAGTCGGCGAAGACGTCGAGAGCGGGGACCTGGTCGTCGCCGCCGGGACGGTCCTCACGGGCCTCCACCTCGGCCTGCTCGCTTCCGTCGGGTGCCCGTCGGTCGAGGTACACCGCCGCCCTCGTGTCGCGGTGCTGTCGACCGGCGATGAGCTCGCGACACCGGGGACCTCTCCGGGCCCCGGAGAGATCTTCGACTCCAATCGGGTCATGCTGCTCGGCCACGTGGCGGCCGCCGGGTGCGACGCGCTGGACGTTGGAAGAGTCGCTGACGACCCTGTCGCGCGGCGGCGTCGATCACGAGCGCGGCCACCTGGTGTGACGCGGTCATCACCACCGGTGGGGTGAGTGTCGGAGATCGCGACATCATCCGGACGGTCTTGGAGGACACGCTCACCGCGGACGGCTCGTGCATGCAACTGGCTCTCAAGCCCGCCAGGCCCTTCGGCTTCGCGATCCTGCGGGCTTCGGGCGTGCCATTGTTCGGGCTACCCGGAAACCCGGCCGCAGCTGCGATCAGTTTCGAGCTCATGGTGCGACCGGCACTCTGGAAGATGTCCGGCCGCCGTCAGCTCGATCGCCCGTGCATCGAGGCCATCAGCAACGAAAGCTTGGTCCGTCACCGTGATGGACGACTGCACGTCGTACCGGCCATCGGCGCGATCGGGCCCGACGGGTGGCTGCACGTGCGTTCGGCGGGCCAACAAGGGGCACATCGAATGAGCCCACTGGCGATGGCGAACTCGCTCGCCCTCTTGCCCGATGGACCCGGCGTATCGGCCGGCGGCCACATCGCGGTCATGCCCTTGGTCGACAACCTCATCCCCCACCGTTGCGACGTGTCCGAAACCCTCGGCGCCACAGTCGGTCCCGACTCGGTCTGGACAGACCCCCGGTGAGCGACGAACGCCAGTGGTTGGACGAACTGGCCGCGGCAATGGGCGTATCGCCGATCACCGATGCCGAGCGCGACCAGTTGCTCGACCTTGCCAGCGTTGCGGCCCATCTGTCCGTACGCACTGCCGCACCGATCAGCTGCTGGCTCGCCGGACGGTCCTCCCTCTCACCTTCCGAGGCGCTCGAGCTCGTCAGGGCGCTCGCAGAGCGGCTCGCAGAAACCGACCCCAGCACTGACGGCGGAGACAGGCCGGAGAGCGAGGTGCCCCGATAAACCGAACGATCCCGATTGGCACCGGATCAGCCTGGGCTGCTGAGCGAGGCGCTCCGGACCCCAGGACCGCCCGAGTCAGCACCGTGCGGACAGCTGCCGTAAGAGACTTCTGCTCAGGAGACCTCTCGCAGCGGAGCGGCAGCCGGCCGCTTGGCAACCTTCTTGGCTGCCGGGTCGGTCGCATCGGCGGCTTTGGCGCCGGCGGCAGCCGGCCTCCTCCGTGCTGGCTGGGCGCCGCGCTCCGAGTCGGACGCGGCCCCCTTGGATCGTCGGGTCCGGCTACCCGAGGTCCCCGAAGCGGTCGACGACTGCTCGTCGTCGCCATCTGCTGAGCGCTGGGGGGGGGCCTTCGAGCGGGCCGGATCGGCTGGAGCACGCCGTCGAGGCCTCGCTGAGTCCTTGGCGTTGGCCGCGGCTCGACCGGTGGCCGCCACGCTGGCCGCCAAGGCCTCCATAAGGTCGACCACCTGGGCTGCGGGGGCCGGTCCGCTCTCGTGGACGATCTCGTGGCCCTGGCGCTTTTGCTCGACGAGCTGTTGTACTTGCTCGCGGTAGGTGTCGTGGTACCGGTCGGGCACCCACTGCCCGCTCATCGCGTCGACGAGGATGGTGGCAAGCTCGACCTCGCGCTCGGAGAGCGCCTCACCGCGTGGGAAGTGGGGTAGCTCCTGGTCAGCCGACCGCACCTCATCGGCAAAGTACATGGTCTCGAGCGCAAGTCCGTCGCCCTGGGGCCGCACGGTGACCAGGTACTCCTTGTTTCGCATGACGAGGCTGGCGATCGCCACCTTGCCTGCCAGCTGCATGGCCCGTTGCAGCAGGGCGTAGGGCTTCACGGCAGCCTCGTTTTGCGGTCCGAGAAAGTAGGTCGTGCGGTAGTAGACCGGGTCGATCTCGTCGAGGTCCACGAAATCGGTGATCTCCACCGTACGCGACCGCTTCGGTTCGGCCGCGGCCAGTTCCTCGTCGCTCAGGACGACGTACTCTCCGCCGCCGAGGTCGATCCCTCGCACGATGCGAGCCGCGTCGACCTCCTCACCGGTTCGCTCGTTGACCTTCTTGTAGCGGATTCGGTCCGACGTACCTTCTTCGAACTGATTGAAGTGGATGGCCTTATCCGACGTGGCCGGGTAGAGGCCGACCGGAATGGTCACCAGACCGAAGGTAAGCGACCCCGTCCAGATGGTGCGTGCCATGGACACATCTTTACCCAGCTCACCCCGGATCCACCAGAGTGTTACACCCCTTCGCCAGACTGGCCGGGTGACCGATCGTTCCGCCTACCCCTCCCAGGCCCGGGAGGCCGTCGATGACGCGGCCTTCGCCTGGTCGGCCGCTCGGGGGCTGGCCGACCTCGAGACTGAGGACACGACGGGAGACGCGCTGATCTTGCGGCTGTGCCTCAGTACCTGGATGCGAAACAGCGGCACCGACCACGCGTCGGCCCAGACCCAGTTGCTCGTGCTCCGAAAATCCCTGGTGGAAGCCTCGGGACTCGACGCCGCGTCCGAACCCGTGCCCCTGGTAGGCGGCGATGAACGACGCTCGCTGCTGAACGTGGCCACCTACGTGCACGGCCTCATCATCAGGGCAGCGGGCAGCGCGGGGACGGACCCTCTCGACCTGGTCGAGGGCATCCTGTCGGCGGGTGTCGGGCGCGTCCTCGCCCTGCTCTAGGCGCCACGCAGTACCGGGGCGAGCGACCCGGTCGGGACAAGCCCCGGCACAGCGATCACCCGTCACCCATCGCCCACCGGAACGGAGCGAGGTGACGGTCGTCGAGGCCCACGAGCCGCTCGGGGTGCCATTGGACCCCGAGGAGATTTGGGCCCTCAACCGCCTCCACGACGCCCTCGGGGTCCCAAGCGCTGGCGCGCAAGATCGGTCCGGGGTCGGCGACGGCCTGATGGTGGAGGGAGTTGACGCGCTCTAATGAGCCGAGGACCGACGCAGCGAGCGAGCCGCGATCGGCCGACACGGGGTGAACGGCTTCGATCAGACGGTCGCCCGATCGGTGTCCCCACCGACCGGCGGAAGGCAAATCCCTGATGAGCGAGCCTCCGGTCGTCACGGTCATGAGCTGTGCGCCCCGGCAAATCCCGAGCACCCGTCGACCCGCGGCGAGCGCCGTGAGAACGATGTGGCGTTCTACGACATCGCGCCCAGGGTCCGGGTCGACCAAGGGGACGGCTCCCTCGCACTCAATGGAAGTGCCGAGCGTCACGTCACCGCCCCCCGTCAACACGATGGCCGAGCAGGCCAGTACCGCCTCGCACACCGCCTGGGTGTCGACGTCACTTCCCGCGGGAACGATCAGCGGGATGCCCCCGACGGCGGTGACAGCCTCGACATACCCACGGTGCACCGAATAGCGGGTCGGCGGCGAACACCCAGCCACGATCGCTACCGGGCGCAACGCGCGTCGCCCTCCGCCGCCCGGGAGCGTCGAACCGACGTGCTCAGACCGTGGTCTCCCATCCGCCCGCCGGATCGATACCAAGGAGCTCGCGGACCAGTGGTTCGAAGTGCTCGAGCGGCTCGCTCCGGTAGTCACGATCGAAGGCGACTTCGTCGTACTTCGCGCAGAACTCCGCCGTGTACTCAAAATACGGCGAGTCGCGGAACTCCTCGCGGGCGTTGCGGTCACCCCCGATGTGGTGCCAAAAGTAGTAGCCCTGGAAGATCCCGTGGTGCTCCACCATCCAATGGTCCGCCTCCGACACGAACGGCTTGACGATCGCGGCGCCGATCGCCGGATGGTTGAACGGCGAGAGAGTGTCGCCAATGTCATGGAGCAGCGCGCACAACACGTACTGGGGCCCACGTCCGTCCCGTTCGGCCCGGGTCGCGGTCTGGAGCGAGTGCTCGAGACGGTCCACGGGAAATCCCCCGTGGTCGTTGCGAAGGTGACCCAGCTGCTGGAGCACATGCTCGGGTACGAACGACTGGGTCACGTTCAGCTGAGCGGTGATCACGGCCCAATCCGCCTCTGTCGAATCGTGAAAGCTCGTGAACGACGTTCTCGCCGCACGTTGTGGTCATGGGGCTCCCGTCGTGGTCGCGACCGCTGGCACCGGGCACGAACAAGGTTAGTCGTCGTTGGAAGAAACGGTGAGCTCGAGGGGCACGCACTCGACTCCGACCAGGCCGGTAAGCCGAGAGTCGCGGCCACGGTCTCGAACCTCGACCCGAACCGTGGCCGTCGCATCGTCCCGCCGCAGGATGCGGCTCCTGGCCACGCCCGGACCAACCCGCATCGCCGCCAGGTAACGGACGTAGAGACGCCGTCCCCACCACGGGCGGCCCGCTTCGGCGGATACCAATGACTCCGCCGCGGTTTCCGCCAGCAGTCCGACCAATCCGCCCTGCAGGCTGTCGCTGGCATTCCCCAGATCGGGTCGTCGGTGGATTTCGCTCACGCCCGGCTCGAGCACCACACGAGCCCGACGTGCTCGGCCAAGGGACGCGCCATGGACCACGACTGCGATGGTCCGCCGATCGCACCAGCCCGAAACGCGTCGGCCTCACGGGGCGAGGCCATGAACGCGCCGGTCGAGACGGCGAACGGGTCGGTCTCACCGGTCTCGTAGAAGGTCACCTCGCTCACCGTGACCCGCTGGCCGGCTCGCAGGATCCGTGACTCGAGCATCAAGGTGGCGGTCGGCGGAGGTCTCAGGATCTCGACGTCCAGGTCAACGGTCACCGACACCCGCGGCAGCGTGGTGCGCGACGCCTGCGACCCGCGATCACGTCGCGTAGGTGAGCAACACGCTCGGGCGGGCCAGGCGCATGCCGGGCACCCACGCGCCCGGCGGTAGGGCGACACGACCGACTGCAACCTGGTGGTCGTCCTCGTAGGACTGGGTGAGTCCGAGTCCCCCGATAAAGCTCGAACGCTCGTCCTCGTGCACCGCGACCTCGTTGTCATCGATCCGGCCCGACATGCCACCCTGTTCGAAGGCCGGGTTGGGGCGCTCACTTTGTCCTGACACCTCTGGTGATGGCCAGTTCACGCGGCCGGTCCCCGACCCGCACCTGGTGACAGACTGATCTTGCGGTCCCCAGAGCACGGACCCGATGGGAGACTTCGACATGCCACGAGGTGGCGACCACGAGATCGAGCGGTTGCTCGCGGCGGAGCGGGTGGCGCAGCTGGCCGGCGACACGGCGGCACGGTGGTGGCAAGAGATCACCACCACCGCTGCGGCAGCTCGTTCGGACCGTGCACTCAACACGTTGTTCCGAACCGCGCTGATCACGCTGAAGGACACGCTCGGAGCCGACGCCCTGGCTGTCCTGGTCGCCAACGAGACCGGCGACGAGCTCGTTGCCCGTGCCGCCACGGGGCTCAGCGAAGAGGTGACACTGGGACTGGGCATCAAGGCGGGCCAGGGCATGACCGGGCAGGTGATCGCCCGCCGCAAGCCACTCATCGTGGCGGACCTCGCGCAGATCGACGTGGTCACCGAGACCCTCCGCAACAGCGGACTGCGTTCGGTCGTCGCCGTCCCCATGCTCTTTGAAGGCCGTCTGCTCGGCGTTCTCTACGCCGGGAGTCGACACCTCGGGCACTTCGCCGAAGTCGATGCCGACCTCCTCGAGATCATCGCCGCTCGTCTGGCAAGCGCTCTCGAGCGGGTCCGTGCGTTCGAGAGCGAACGCGCCGCCCGCGTGCACGCCCAGCGCGACGCTGATCGCCTCGCGCGCCTTCAGGACTTCACCGCAAAGCTCGTGGCGGAGGGCAATCTGGGTGAGATCGCCGCGGTGCTCGGGGAGTCGCTCGCGGTGGACTCCCTGGGCCAAGACGTCGCCTCCAGCATCATCTGGTTGGTGCGCGACGATCGTCTCGAGCTCGCCTATCGGACCCCCACCGTTCTGATCGGCCCACCCGAGGAGCTGTCGTTGCTCAGCGACTCGCCACTCGCCCGGGCGGTTGCCGACAAGCAGGCGAAGTACCTCGGTGGCGCCGACGGCGACCCGTTCGGGCGCGCCGGAGCCAACGACCACTCGAGCTGGGCGATCCTGCCCCTCGTGGTGCGGGACGAGTCGGTGTCGGTGGCCGCGGTGGCGTACCCGGGCGCGCAGGGGATCGAGTCCAACGAGCGCGTGTTCCTGAGCTCGATGGCCGAGCTGGCGGCCCAGGCGATGCACCGTTCTCGCCTGCACGAGCAAGAGCTGGCGCTCGCCCAGATGGCCTCGTTCTTCGCCCAAGCCGCCCGGGTGATCGCTGAGGCGTCGGACTTCGCCGACACCCTGGGTCGTCTCGCCGAGTTGGCCTTGGCCGCCCTGGGCGACATCTGCCTCATCGACGTGGTCGGCGAGGACGGACGCCCGCGACGCATGGTGGCTCGGCACCGCGAGCCCGACCGACAGCGCCTCGTGGATCGCCTGGGTCGGGACTACCCACCCGATGCCGACGGGGTCCACCCCGCGGTCGAAGTGATCCGAACCGGAAAGACCCGCTGGTCGGGTGTGATGAGCGACGACTTCCTGCGGGCCACGACGAGGGACGACGCACACTTCGCGCTGGTTCGCGAGCTCGAGTTCCGTTCCTATCTGAGCGTCCCTCTGGTGGCAGACACGACGACGCTCGGAGCGCTGACGCTCGTCTCGGGCAGCCGGCCATTCCGCCCCGAAGACGTTCGATTCGCCGAACGGCTGGCCGAGCAAGTGGCCGCCGTGGTCGACAACGCTCGACGGTACGAGGCGACCCTGCGTACCTCCCACGTCCTCCAGCAGAGCCTTCTGCCCCAACGACTGCCCGATGTGCCCGGCCTCCAGATCGCCACTCGATATCTTCCGGCGACCCGTGGGCTCGACGTGGGCGGCGACTTCTACGACCTGGTGACCCTCCCGAACGGCAACGTGGCCTTCGTCGTCGGGGACGTCGAAGGCCACGACCGCGATGCGGCAGCCCTGATGGGCCATCTGCGCAGCGCGGCGAGAGCCCTCGCTGGCCAGTTCGACACGCCGAGCCAGGTGATCGCCGCCTTGCAGCAGAGCTGGCAGCTCTTGGACTTCGACCGCATCGCCACCGGGCTGTTCGGATCGTTCGTGCCGAGCAGCGGGGCGCTCGTCCTGGCCTCGGCCGGTCACTACCCCCCCTGCTGGTCGGGTCCGACGCGGCACGGTACTTGCCGGTGCGACCCGGAACGCCCTTGGGGGTGAACGGGCCAGCGGTGGCCGACTGGCGGGGTCGTCTCGAGCCCGGCCAGGTGCTGCTCTTGTACACCGACGGCGCCATCGACGAGCGCGTCCTGGGCGCCGAAGCCAGCATGAAGCTGCTCGCAGCCGGCACCACAGGGGACCTCGATCCCGCCCAGGTGTGCGGACGCGTCGTCGAGTTGCTCCCGAGCGACCGGGCCGACGACGTGGCGCTGCTCGCGCTTGGACTGCGGCCCTGAGGGCGCCGGTACGATTCGGCCCGCGGTCATCAGGGACCGCCAACGAGCACTAGGAGACGGCCGATCGATCCCGCCGCATTGCTCACCGACGGCTTCGGCCGGATCAGCCAGGTCGTGCACCGCAGCGTGGCCGGGCTGTCGGCCGATCAACTGGCCACCCGACCCGCGGACGACGCGAATTCGATCGCATGGCTGATCTGGCACCTGACGAGGATCCAGGACGACCACGTCGCCGGCGTAGCGAGAACCGAGCAGCTCTGGACCGCGGCCGGGTGGGCGGAGCGGTTCGGGCTGCCGTTCGAGGCCGCGGCTACTGGGTACGGGCAGCGCCCCGAGCAGGTTGCGGCGGTGCGGGTGACCTCCGACCTGCTGGCCAGCTACTACGACGCCGTCCACGAGCGCACCATCGGGTACATCTCGACACTGGGTGGCGCCGATCTCGATCGGATCGTTGACACCGCCTGGGATCCTCCGGTCAGCTTGGGCGTGCGCCTGATCAGCGTCCTTTCCGACGATCTGCAGCACGCCGGGCAGGCGGCATATCTGCGGGGACTGCTTTTGGAGGGGTGAGCGACACGACGTCGAGGCGCACAAGATCCACCCACCATCGATGGCCTAGCGTCGGGTGTCACACCACGCATCGCACGGGCCGAGGAGAAGCCACACATGCCATCAGCCCAGCCTCCGGACGTTAGCGAGATGATCGCGGTCCATCAGGCGCTGCGCGACACCCTCATCGGTGCGCCGGAATTGGTCGGAGGGGTGAGCGCCGACGACGTTGCGCGCGTCGACTTGATCGCCAACCTCTACGACAATGTGCTCGATTTTCTCCACTCGCACCATGACGGCGAGGACGAGCTCGTTTTTCCGGTGCTGCGGGAGCGCTGCCCCGAGGAGGCCGAGCTCATCGACCGCATCGCCGCCCAGCACGCGGACGTGTACGACCTCGTGGCGAGCTCCCTCGAGGCACTGAACACCTGGCGGGCAGGCGACCAGAGCGCCCAGGACACGTGTGGCGCCACGCTAGGTGAGCTCGGAGGTCGACTCCTCGAGCACCTCGACGACGAAGAGCAGGACCTACTGCCCCTGTGTGCCGCCCACATGACGGCCGAGGAGTGGGCAGCACTGCCTGGCCATGCCATGGCCGCCTTCGCGGGAGACAAGATCTGGCTGATCCTCGGGCTCATCTGGGACCGGATGAGCCAAGTTCAGCGCGACCAGATGCTTGTCGCCCTGCCGCCACCGGCTGTCGAGATGTGGAACGGGTTCGGCGAGCAGGCGTACCGGCAGCTCATCAGCGAGGTCGGAGCCCCGCTCGCGTAGGACTGCGCCGCTCACCTCGCCCGACGCCGAGCGCCGTCGGGCACTGCAACGCGTGCGCTCGGGAACGGTTGGGACCAGGAGTGCGAGCACGAAGAACCCGAGCGAGACGCAGCGCTCCCTGCTCCACCGACGCGCTGACGACCCCCTCGGGCCGGCCTGGGCAATCGGCGCCGGGCCCACGAGCTCTCCGGTGGCGGAGCGCTCCGCCACCGAAACATGGATCCGTCTGCACTCCGCGGGCGTAGCGTTGGCGACAAGAACGAAGTGTGCGGCCACACTCGTACGGCTCGTGGCGCTCGCCACCGTGCTGGCCGGGCTGACCTGGGTGTGTACCGCGCCCTCGACCGCCGCGTCGTCGGCGCTCGTACGGCCGTCCGCCCTCGCCCCGGGCAGCGCACCTGCGGGCTCGACGGCGCTCGGGTCGGTCCCGGGGCGCCAACAGCTCGAACTCAGCGTCGTCCTTCCACCCTCTAACCGGGGCCGGCTGCAGAGCCTTTTGGCGGATCTCTACAACCCGCACTCGACCGACTATCACGAGTGGCTCGGCCCCGGACAGTTCGCCCGAGAGTTCGGGCCGTCGGCCGCCGAGGTCGGCGCGGTGGAGTCTTGGCTGCACGGCGCGGGGCTCGTGTCGACCTCGGTCTCGGGGCTCACGGTCAAGGTCGTCGCCACCGAGACCCACGTCGCGAGCGCGCTCGGAACTGCATTCGAGCAGTACCGGGACCCCTCAGGCCATGTCGGTTATCTCGCCCGGCAGGCTCCTCTCGTCCCCTCCACCTTGGCCGGCGGGCAGATCCAGGCCATCCTCGGGCTCGATACCGTTGCCCACTTCGCACCCGAGAGCAGCGTTGCACCGGCGGCGCCCGGCGGCGCCTCCCTGGCACCCAATGCCGATGGGTTGACGCCGTGTGCGGCAGCCCAGACGGCGGCGAGCTCGAGTTATTACACCTTCGACGCGATCGGGGCCGCCTACGGGCTCGGCGCGCTGCTCGCCGACGGGCAGGATGGTAACGGCGAGACCATCGCCGTCTACGAGTTGGCGTCACACTCGCCGGCCGATGTCGCCACCTACGAATCGTGCTTCGGGTTGACCAATCCGATCACGACCACCCCCGTGGACGGCGGTGGCGGAACGGTCGGCGGCGACGGCACGATCGAAGCGGACGCCGACATCGAAGAGGCCGCCACCGAGGCCCCCGGCGCGTCGATCATCTCCTACGAAGGACCGAACACCACGGCCACGGGGGCGTACGACACCTGGAACAAGATCATCACCCAGGACAAGGCGCAGGTGGTCACCACGAGCTGGGGCGTGTGCGAACCGCTCGCGGTGACCGGCAACGAGATCCCCTCGTTCACGGCGCTGTTCGAGCAGGCCGCCACGCAAGGCCAGACCGTGCTCGCGGCGGCCGGGGACTCGGGATCCGAGGGCTGCTACCCCAACAGCTCGTCGACGCTCGAGGAGGTCGACTACCCGGCGTCGGACGCGTGGGTGACCGCAGTGGGCGGCACGTCTCGCTACTCGAACGGAACCGAGACGGCGTGGAACGACTGCCAGACCACCGAGTCCACCGCCTGCGCGGCCAGCCACACGGACCAGGCCGCTGGGGGCGGTGGCCAGTCGCGCTATGAGCCTCGACCGAGCGACCAGCCCAACCTCCTCCAGTGGCCGACCGCCCAGTCCTGTGGAACCGAGTGCCGTGAGGTGCCCGACCTTTCGTCGAACGCGGGGGTGGGCATGGTCGCGTACGCCAACGGCGAGTGGGCGCGTATGGCGGCACGAGCCTGGCGTCGCCGTTGCTGGCCGGCCTGGTCGCCGACAGGAACGACGGCTGCGTGGCGACCAGCGGCCTGTGGGCCACGTCGTTGTACTCCCTGGCGTCCGAGGGCGCCTACGGCACCGCATTCACCGACATCACGAGCGGCAACACCGACATGACGGGGTCCAACGGGGGGGCTTTCGCAGCCACCGTGGGGTACGACGCGGCGACCGGTATCGGCTCACCGCTGGCTGGGGGCCTCTCGTGTCCCGAGGTGTCCTCGGTGACCCCCGGTGGCAGCGGATCCACGGTCACCATCTCGGGTCTTGGGCTCGAGCACGCAACGATCAGCTTCGGCGGCGCAGCCGCCCAGGTGCTCTCCGCCACCGCCACCTCGGCCAGCGTCGTCGTGCCGGCAGGCAGTGGGACAGTGAGCGTCGGGGCAACCAGCGTGCTCGGAACGGGGACACAGGTCTCCTCCTTCACGTTCGCCCAGGCGCCATCCGCCACACCCGCACCCCCAGCCGGATCCGCACCCGTCACGACGTCGCACGGCTACTGGCTCGTCGGAGGAGAGGGGGGAATCTCAGCTTCGGATTTGCCCAGTTCTACGGTTCGACCGGCTCGATGCACCTCCAACGCCCGGTGGTGGGCATCACGCCCACCTCGGATCGCGGCGGCTACTGGTTGGTCGCCTCTGACGGGGGGATTTTCGCCTACGGGGACTCGGGCTTCTTCGGCTCGCTCCCGGGTCTCGGTATCGCGCCCGCCGGCACGTCGGGGGCCGTGCGCAAGCTCAATGCCCCGATCGTGGGCATGGTCCCCTCCGCCGACGGTGGCGGATACTTCATGGTGGGATCCGACGGCGGCGTGTTCGCCTTCGGCGACGCCCGGTTCGCCGGCTCGTGCCCGCAGATCGGTGGCTGCGACGCACCCGCCGTGGCTGTCATGCCCGACGCGACGGGCAACGGGTATTGGGTCGTCACATCGGTCGGTTCGGTCTACTCCTTTGGAGATGCTCCCTACTACGGAGCACCCGGCGCCCAGTCGGTCGCGGCGACATATGCGGTGCGGACCCCTGACGGCAAGGGTTATTGGATCCTCTTTTCCAACGGAGTGGTCGCGGGTTACGGCGACGCGGGCGACCTTGGCGGCCCCCTGGGCGCGGTCGGCGGTTCGGACCCGGCGAGCGCGATCTTCACGACCTCTGACGGCGGGGGGTACTGGGTGGCGAGCGCTGGTGGCGCCGTCTACGACTTCGGCGACACGCCAAACGACGGAAGCATGGCCGGACAGCATCTGAACGCCCCGATCGTCGCGGCCACGGGCTGGTAGAACCGGTCGCGCTAACGAGCGAACTCACTCCCCACACCCTCTTGGAGCGTCAACATGCGCGCAGCGGTTGTCACCACGTTCGACCGGCCACCGATGTATCAGGACTTCCCTCTACCAACACCGCAGACACCCGACGAGGTCCTCGTCCACGTCATCGCCGCCGGCCTGCATCCCCGGGTGCGGTCTCAGGCAGACGGCTCGCACTACACGAGCGCCGGGGAACTGCCCCTCGTTCCCGGCACCGATGGTGTGGGCCGCGCTCCGGACGGCACCCTTCGTTACTTCATTTTGCCCGACACCACGATGGGTTCGATGGCCGAGCAGACGGTGGTCGACCTGCGCCGTAGCGTCACCCTCCCCGAGGACAGCAATCCGGTGCTCGTCGCCGCAGCCATGAATCCGGCCATGTCCGCATGGGTCGCCCTTCGACGGCGGATCGCGTTCCGCCCCGGCCAAAGCGTCCTCGTCCTGGGCGCAACCGGTAACGCCGGCAGAATGGCCGTCCAGGTGGCCAAGCGCCTCGGCGCGCGCCATGTCATCGGCGCCGGCCGCCAGCTGTCCCGACTCGCCGCGCTCGGCGCGCTCGGCGCGGACGAGACCGTCGCCCTTGACGGAGACCCCGGCGTCGTCGCGCAGCGCCTGGGCCGCGCAGCCAGCGAGGTCGACGTCGTCATCGACTACCTCTGGGGCCCGCCCACGGCCGACGCGATGCTCGCCGTCGTGATGAACCGCAGCGACCGAGAACACCCCCTCACCTGGATCGAGGTCGGCTCGGTCGCCGGTCCCACCGCCGCTGTCCCGTCGGCAGCGCTTCCAGCCGCGCGTCTTCAGATCGTGGGCAGTGGGCAAGGGTCGGTTCCGACTCGCGACATGGTGGCTGAGCTTCCCCAGCTGGCCGCCGACATCACGGCCGGAACGTTCCAGATCGACGCCCGCACCGTCCTTCTCAGCGACATCGAAACTGCCTGGAACGACCCAGGTGGCGATGCGCGCCTCGTGATCACTCCCTGACCCGTCGCACCCGGCGCGGCCCCGAGCCAACCTGGTCCGGTCCTATGCCCCCATTGGAGGGTTCACGAGAATCTTCCGAGGGCGGAAGATCACCGTGTACCGATCCTCTCCCGCGTTGACCAGGACGGTTTCGTCGACGTTGTAAATCTTGGCGAACCGCCGAACGATCGTCTTGTCAGGGTCCGGCACGAGCTCGGCTTCGGCGCGCACCTCGAGGGTACGAAATGGAGTAACGATTCAGGTCTCTGAGCGCACCATCACCGACACGGGGTAGCACCACAGCGTAACGTTGGGAATTCCACCCGACGACGGTTCGCCCTTCGATGACACGCCCTCCTTGAGGAGCTGACCGAGGTCGTGGCCTCCCTTGAGCTCGTGGTGGACACCCAGGCAGCGGAGATCGCCGAGCTGCGAGCACGACTGGCCGATCTCGAAGAGCGTCTTGGTCGCACCCCACGCAACTCGTCGATGCCACCGTCGGCCGAAGGATTGACCAAGCCGCCGTCGCGGGCGCAACGCCGTGCGGCAGCCAAGGCCAAGCCGGGGAAGCAACCCGGCACGGAAGGAAAGCACCTGGCCCAGGTGGCCGAGCCCGATGCGATCGTGACCCACGTGCCCGCCGCATGCGAGCGATGCAGGGCCGGGCTCCGCGGTGCCCAAGTCGTCGACACCGAACACCGCCAGGTCTTCGATCTGCCCGACATCGCCTTCATAGTGACCGAGCATGTCGCCGAAAAGCGACGGTGTGCCTGTGGCTGGGAGACCAAGGCGGGTTTCCCGGCCACAGCCAGCGCACCGGCGGTCTACGGTCCGGGGGTCCGGGCCTTGGCCGCCTACCTGGCCGTCACCAACACCTGCCACTCGAGCGCACGGCCCAGCTCTTCGCCGACGTGTTCGGCCAAGAGGTCTCCGTCGGCGCTCTCTCGAACATGATCAGCGAGGCGGCGCGGGGACCACCGAGTTCACCGAGCACGTACCGGTATCTTTGGCCAGGCCGATACCGTGCACTTCGACGAGACCGGGGCCGGGTTAGCCTCGACTGGCCTGGGTCCATGGCGCCTCCAACGCCGCCCTGACCCTCCTCGACTGCCATCCGCGTCGCGGGGCGCTGGCCATGGAGAACCTCGGCGTCATCGCCCAGATGTCGGGGATCGCGGTCCACGACGGGTGGCGTCCCTACCGCAGCTTCGCGGTCACCCACGCCTCGTGCAACGCGCACCACCTTCGAGAACTCAACGGCGTCGGCGTGGTCTGGGACCAGGGCTGGGCGAACGACCTGGCCGACCTACTCATCGAGGCCAACGTTGCTGTCCACGAGGCGCTCGAGCGTGGGGAAACGACGCTCGACCCCATGACCTTGCACTCGGTTCGGGTCCGCTACGGCATCTTGATCACCCGAGGGTTCGCCGCCAACCCGCCCCCGGCCACCGCCAAGCGGCACGGGTACACGAAGAAGACGGCGGCACAACCTCTTGCTCCATCTCGATGCCCAACGGGCTGATGTGCTCCGGTTCTGCTCGGACTTCCAGGGCACCGTTCACGAACGACCCAGGCCGAACACGACATCCAGATGGTCAAGCTCCAACAAAAGATCTCCGGATCGTGGCGAACCACCGAAGGTGCCCGGAGCTTCTGTGCCATCCGCAGTTACATCTCAACGTTGAAGAAGAACCAACGCGACGTCCTTGGAGGACTCCGGCTTCTGTTCGAGGGTCAGGTATGGCTACCGGGTGTGGCCGAGACCTGAATAGTTACGAAATGGATTTTGTGGATCGATGATGAAAAGCGAGCAGTTTGGATTACTCCGTAGGTTCTTGTACTTCTGTCGGTCGGACGTGACCGACCCGGTCAACTCGCCGTTGTCGTCTACGAAGTACCAGACGGCAGTCGACTGTGGTCGGGAGTGCGGGTCGACCGTAGCCAAGGTTGCCACCAAAGGCATCTCGAGAAGATCACGATGAGATTGCGGCACGTCGTTGACAATGTTCGGCACGGATCATTCCTCACTCTCGGTCTGGGTAGAGAATAGAGCCGCCGCGTGCTCGGCCCGGCGAGCGGAGGGTGGCCGCCGACCGGGCCGGCCGACGGCCCAACGAGGCGGTCGGGTGTTCTGCTGCGTAGGCATCCTCGATGGAAGCACACGACGCCCAACACACGCGCTCGCGTGGATTTCGGGCGGAAACGGCGCCCCCGGCAGGATTCGAACCTGCGTGGAACGGATT
>CAWCCQ010000007.1:0-394703 GCA_963794215.1 uncultured Acidimicrobiaceae bacterium
CGTGACATCCGCTCAATATCCTCGAGCAGGTGCACCACCGCCTGGTCTACACAACGGATCGTACGGGCGGGAGTCTCCGTCACGGGCAACACGCACGGGGGGGTAAACCGCCAAGCCTCAGCCCACGTCGGCTGCCGAGTTGGCCGACTCCAGCTCGGCCAGTCGGTCGCCGTTCAGATACTGGTCGTAGTGACCTACCCGACGCCGGAACTCCTCAGCATGTCGCCGTTCGAACGCGCTCGCTCGCTCAACGGCCTCCTCGAGCTCATGGCTGCCTCTCAGCACCCGTACGGTCTTGGGGCTGATCGGAGGCGGGTCGGCGATGTGTTTGCGGCGGTGGATCAAGATGCCCTCCTTGCTGTCGTTGTGGTCTCGGCCCTGATCACCATGCGATCTGCATGAGCTCCAAGCTGTTGAGGACCGAACGCTCCATCTCTGAGAGACCTGAGAACTCGGCGCCTACCAGCCACCCGCCGGTCGCCTGATGGGCGGCATAGCGGACCTCCGCCTCGACCAATACGGTGATGGAGTTCCCGATGGGTGACGAGACCTCGACGACGAGGCGACGACCGAGCAATTCGGCCGGCAGGGCGTCGGAGAATTCCAGCCCGATGCCCAAGGCCGAGATGTCCACCACGAGGCAATCGTGCCATTGGCGCCGGCGTTCGCCGACGAGGCGGAACCTGGTCATCCAGTCGGCGTTTTGTCGCGGTACGCGCCTACGCTCCTCTTCCACCTTACGTACCCCCTGACCCACCCTGTCTTCTCACATGGTGAAATCGTCGGGGCCCGAACTTGGTGGCGATCGGGTTGCAAGGCGGGGAGACCATGCGGCGAGACGTGGCCCCGACCGGTCCCAAGAGCCCGATCAGTTGATAGCAACGCTTGGCCGCCTGCTTTGGGAGACCCGACACGGAGCTTGGTGACACCGCTGGGCCTTCGCGTGGCTCGTCGAGGGAACTCCGCCCCGCCGATCGGGGCCGACGAAGATGTGCCTCATCACTGCGAGGGTTCGCAAGTACTCCTAGACGGCTGGAGAGCGACTGACCAGTCGTTACCAGCCCGTTGCCGCGATGATCGGTGCATTCAGGTGCTGTCCAGCCATGCCGCCGTCGTCAGGCGCGTCGCCATAGTGGTAGACCGCACCGTCGGCCGGGACCACCCAGTACCCCGCCACCGTCGGCCGTGGCGAACATGCGTTTGTGGGGTTCGCTCCTCCGACGGAGCCGACCGGACCGCCGAGGTTCGCCGCGGCGCCAAAGGCAACGACCGCCCGTTGGCAAACGCGAATCAGTAGCCCTTGCCACGAGGGGTTCGCACCGCTGATGGCACGGCACCGCCTGAGGCCTCGGCGCACCGTAGTACCTGGCGCCCCCGAAGGCGAAGGTGCCGCCGTCCGAGGCCATCAGCCAGTAGCCGGCTCGATCGGCGGTGGGAGTGATGCCCACCACCGGTTGCTGAAGGCTCATCGACCCTGTGGAACAGTAGAATTGGGCTTCGCGAAACTGAAGATCCCGCTGGCACCGCTGACCAGCCAGCAACCGTGCGGCGGCGCGGTAACAGTTACTGAGGTGCTGGCGCCAGATGGATCAAAGGAGTCATCACCCAAGTAGGTCCGAGTGATCGTGTCGGTCCCGACCGGGGTGGAGCCTTGTGGTGCACGAAGCGCCACTACTCACCATCCCACTCGCACTCCATGAATGTTCCAAGGGTTGCCGGGACCGTCACCGCGGCCGACAAGCCGTGGTGGCCGAGTGCTTACGAGGAACCGAGCACCGGCTCGTACGTGCCGCAGATGGGCTTGCCACCGTTGATGGTGACAAAGTTGGCGCCCTTCAGCTCCACCACCCACTCACACGCTTGCTTTGGGTACATCTGGGGTGTCCCGAAGTGATTGAAGCCGAACGAGGAGGCCAAGATCCCCCCAGCGTTGAAACTCGACACCTTGTGGAGGTCGGTGATGATCGCCGAGGAGGTGAGATGCGAGGCAGCGGCCTGCAGGCCGTCGACCATGAGATCGGCTGACTGCCACGAACCGTAGATGCCCAGGTCGGGGATCCCCCCGTGGAAAGCCGGGTCGTACTTCTTGAGGGCCGCCAGCATGTTCTTCGTTGCGGTGTTGGGACTGGAGAAGTCGATGCCCGTCGCGAAGTAGTCGCCCTGCAGGGCGGCCCGAGCGGACGGACTGTCCAGGACGTTGTTGTCGTAGCCTTCGGCGTAGAGCTGGCCCGGCATCTTGAGCCCAGCGTTCTTGATGCCCTGGGCCAGCGCGATGTCGGTCGCGTCCACGTACGAGGTGAACAAGCCGTTGCACCCAGAGCTCTGGATCGCCAACACCAGCGTGGTGATGTTGACCGATCCCAAGGGGAGGCTCGTGTTCTCGTAGCACTTCTTGAGCCCGGCCTTCTCCAACGCGTAGAAGGCGGAGTTGACCGATTGGACGGCGGACTCGGTCTGGTTGGCGACGCCGGCGATCTTGGTGACGCCAAGAAGCTTATAGATGGCCGCATCACCGGTCGTGGTCCAGTAGTGGCCGTCGACCTCGCCGGCGGTGGGCGGACCGAAGGCGTCGAAGAGATTGGTGTCGGTGTTCCATTCGGGCCCGTCGATGCCCGTCCCGGTCACCGGGATGCCTTCCTTGAGCAGGTACGGGGCGCCCCCGAAGAACAGGGCCGAGTTTTCGATGATCCCCACCACCTTCTTGCTGACCAACTCTTCAGCGTCGGTGGCCGCCGTCGTGGGGCTGGACTCCGTGTCCTCGGTCACCATTTGGATGGGGTGGCCATCGATCCCGCCCTGGGCGTTCTGCAAATCGATGCGGGCCTGGGCGGCAGCGGCCCCGTCGGCGAAGGTGGAGGCCGCGGGTCCCGTGAGGTCGCCGATGTAGCCGACCAGAATGGGGCTCTTGTCTGCCGCTCCGGCGACGCCGGCGCCGACAACGCCGAGACAGGTTGACGCCATGAGGACCGCGGCGCCGAAGGCCACCATGCTCCGATTCCAACGCTTCATGAACAACCTCCGGGTAGCAGCGCCTGCCGCTCACGCGAACGGCCACGCAGTATGAAATTGGGATTTGGAAATTAACGCTCACGTGAACGTTATTCTGGCGAGAATGAATCAGTCAAGTGTCAATCACGACGTCCACGTCACGGGACCATTTCGAGCTGATGGACAGGGTAGTCGAAAAATTAACGTGCACGAGAAGTTGTGGCTAGTCAATGGCGCCAATGTCCGTAGGTCGAACTCGGGGAGCTGGTGAGTGGGCACCAGGCGAAGAAGGCGCGGGAGTAGGGGAGTGCTGCTCTACGAGTCGAGACCGAACCGAGCAGTCAGTCGGCCGGTCGTGAACTGGATCCTCATTCGCCAGGCCGTGTTCCGATTGGCAAACATGCCGGGTTCCCTGATGGCCTCAGACTGAGCAAGGGCCTTCGTCCACTGGACACCGACCACGCATTCGGCCATGTCAGGATCATCGATGCCCCGCCCGCGGCCCAGCTTCTTCCACGGGGAGATCGAGCAGTATCTTCTGTTGGTTGTAGCTCTCCCGGGAAGAAGTGGCGCGCCATCACGGCTGGCTGGGTGACCGTCCCCACCCCCACATATCCCTCACCTGGGACGTGGACGAAGACCCGATTATCGGGTTCGAGCACCTTCAATGACCGGCCGTACCACGCCCCTCCCCCGCCACTTACGAACCCCCGTACTTGCGAGTGTCCTCCCACGACCGGCCCTCGTCCACCCCGAAGGAGATGTAGTAGTCCTGACTTCCAGGGCTGCTCCTTGCGATGGCCTGGACTGGCAGCCCTTGTGCTGATCTCTGCGTCCCGGGGCTCTATGAGCCAAGACCGTGCGAGGTGCTCGCGCTCACCGTCGACCAGGTAGCCAAAGAAGACCACATGGATTGGTACGCCGTGTTGTCCTGATAGGTATCCCACAATGCGTTCAGTACTTGCATCCAGTGTGCAGCGACGATGGCGAGAGCGTGGGACCCATTGACCGCGTCGGGCGGCCCAGCTCCGAATCGGCGCGAGAACGCGTCCTCAAGGGGGTAGTCCGATCGCGCTTGAGTTCGATGACCGAGAGATTGCCGTCGCCGTCGATAACCATGACGTGCATCGACGGCCAGTGGGCGGCGCCGTGCTCTCCTCTCGCATGGCCCACGGCACCGGCCGCGAGCGTTCTCGGAGGCTGAGAGAACTGCTTTTTGGTCCCCGAACGGGGCCTGCTTCGAGAATGCTGTGGGTGTGATTCCGATCTCTGAGCACGTCAAGCAGGCCTTGCTCCGCCCTAGCCAACGTGCCCCAGCTCGACCGTCTACAGGTCGATGTCAGATCAAATTCTCGACTGTGCCCCTCCGGCTGGATCGGATTGTTGCGCGTCGCCGACACCGTCACCACGTCGGTGCCGCGCTCCGATCTATGCGAGGCGGTCCTGGCTGCGCTCGGTAGCCTGACCGCCGCGGAGTCGGTTGAGCCACAAATGCTGCTTCCGCGGCTTCCCCCGATGCGAAGAGTGTTGGGGCCTGCTGCGCTCTTCTATCCGGCCAACACAGCCTCACATCAAGGCTTTTCCGATGTGGAGGAGGTTCCGTTGGGCGATCTCGCTCCACTTCTCAGGGCGACATCCAAGGAAGATCTCGATGAGAGCGGGATCGCCAAGACCACTGGGAACGCCTTCGTACTGCGGGTGCCGGACGGAACGCTCGTGGCTGCATGCGTACCAGCCCTGGCCCAACAGCGTCGCACACTTGTGCGTCCCTTACTTATCTTGGCCACCGTGGAGTCGGAAACGGCCGAGCGGTGGCGACCGCGGCGATTCAACGAGCGAGTAGACGAGGGCCTGCTTCCCCTATGGCGGGCTCGACCAGCCGCGCTCGCGGGCACTTGCCGAAAAGCTTGGCCTCGTCGAACTCGGCGCGCAGTTGAGCCTCGACCTTCTCTAGCGGGACCAACCCGCCCAATCGGTTACGTTGTTCGCCATGGCGTTAGGCCCAGATCGATGGGGGGAGAGAGGGAGACGGGAGGCGAAGAGACGACAAAAGGGGGGACGCCGGCGAGGGGACGACACCGGGACCAGGGACGACGCCGGGGACAGGGCCGGGGCTAGACGGGACCGGGGCCCCGGAGCACCGAGGGCGAGGGCGCCCCGGAGGGGCGACCCGAGACCCGAGGGCGGACGGGGGCGGACGTACGAAACCTGGGAAAAGGAATTCGCGATAACCCTTACGTAGCAACAATAAAGGGCACGAGAGTGGCCGAGAATGCCCTCTGGGGCCGCAACGCCAGGAACGGTCCTGAGGGGCCCGAGGGGGCTCAGCGGGCGTCAGGGGAACGGGTAGGAATCGCGCCGGAATCGCGTTTTTGTCCACGCCAGCAGTGCCCAGCCCGAGGTGTGGGTGCCCGAACGGGCCGGGCGGGGATCGTGGAGGGGTTGGGGGGCCTAAACCTTTCGAGCTGGCGGCTTCAGTTCGATCGCCCACTCCTCGTTGGTGGTAGCTGTGGATTGGGCACGGAGCCGGACGTGGCCTGCGGCACCCTCTTCTTCCCGAACAGACACTGTTGACTGAATCATCGCCAGGCGGATGGCTTTCGGCTTTGGTGCTGCCCGGAGCCTGCGGGTGCCGGCCGTCAAATAGACCCGACTTGTGCGGTGTCGCAATCGTTCGAGATCACTGGCACGAGGGAGTGGGTTGGTTCCTCGCCGAAACGGCGTTAACACCGCCCACGGGTTTTGCTTCAAGAGCTGCGTCCACACATCGTCGTGATGCGCGTTCTCGGAGCGATGATGGGCGACCTTGAATGCAGCTGACCTTACTGATGGTTGAAACGGACTTGCCAGAATCGCTCTCCAGCCCCTATCCGGATTGCTCGGATTCTCTAGATCGGAACCAAGGATGATTGAGGCCTCTCCTACGCGCACCCAAAGGACGACTGCCGAAGGGTTCGGCTTTGGTTCAGCGTCGTATTCCGATTCGAGATTGTGAGCATCCGGGAGCTGAGCTGCAATAGCTGCCATGGAGTCCGTTACGGATGCAACCGATGGGGAAAGAGCTACTACTTCGCAATCTGGAGCATCAACACTTGCAAACCTGCGATGCAATAGAGTCCGCTCCCCTGCAAGGCCAGCGGCCGGCGCGTGTGTGCCCCCCTCGCTCCGGACACTCAAGGTATCTATTACTGTATGGAACTCGCGATAAGCATTGTGCTTGCTCGCTCTATCCGAACCGTATTTCCGAGTGGCTAGGAGCAGTTCGTCCGTCCGAAGCGATTGAGACATCCAAAACTCTGCATTTACACATCGTCGAACTACATCGCTGATTCCTCGAACGTGGTCAGTATGCCAATGGGTCACCAGGACCGTGCGGACTGCTGATCCGGGATCAACTCCGATTTGTTCTAGGTATGTTAAGGCGGGCTGACGCTTAGATCGTTGATCTACGCAGGAGTCGACGATCAGCCATTGGTTGACCCCTAGGTGAACGAGAATGCACTCTCCATACCCTGGCCCAAATACTGATACCTCAATTTCGTTAGGAGCCGGGGGTTCCAGCAGCATCGTCTCGGTCGAACAGTCGCTTGGTACTCGTTAGCCAATCAGCGTCACTCTCGGGGCTTGGAGTGGGAGGAGGAGGCAATCTCCTGAATCTGACCTCTGATTCCCTCTTTGTCCTACGCCCGGAATAGGTTCGGTAAGATATCGTCCAATAGAAGAGCGCACCATGGCTAAACAGGGTCTCGTCTCCAGGAGAAATATCCTTTAGAGAGAACTCGGCGAGCTGTTCTGGCCCGCCTTCGCCGATCGGAATTATCCGCGCTTTGAAGGTCTCCCTGCCTATGGCTACGACGACTCCATCCCAACTACATAAAACCTGGGTGGGTTCTGCCTTAATAGGCATATCTGGAAGGTGAGTGCTTACCCTGCTTTCCTCGGATTCCGAGTACAAGGATGACGTGCTCACTTCGGGTTCCAAGTACACGGAGGAGGTCGATAGCAAGTCACGTTGACGGGATGGAGCCTGCTGGGCCGACTCTGGGCTTTTCCAGGCAGGTCTGATCGAGCGCGAGAAATACTGGCCTTGCCGTTCCGTCGCTGAGTCGAGGGATTCACCTTGTGGGTCTTGCCGAGAGAAGGTGCCCTCAAATCGACCATCCCTGGGAGAGTACATGCTCAACTCGATCGCTCCTTTGTAACCGCGCGTTGCCCAGGCGCACCATCAACGCCCTGAATATTTCTCATCTCCTCCGCTTGAAGGCTGTCGTCATGTTCGGCAGCCCTCCGTATAGCCTCTTGACGGTCTGACTCGGAGGGTTTGGAGTTCATCACGACTCCAATCAGCCGGGGTGCTCTTTGAACGATGGCATCCCACTCGAGCTCTAGAACATTTATCGCTTCGGTGGCGTCCGTAGGAGCTTGGGGGTCCGATGCCAGTTCGAAGTGATCGTTGACGGATATATATATGCCTGGCGATACATGGACAGAGGGTTCAACCCTCACTTGAACGTGCCCTCGGTAGGTGTCTTCGCGGCGTCCTTCTATTAATACACTTCGCATCCCTGGGTCCTTAAGCTTTCCTTCCCAGGGTGTCGACCCGGTGCACTGCGCTGCGAGATACCACGGTCAGTACTCGAGCCCTATTTGGGAACGTCTCATTCCATCCGCCATTCCCAAAGCTGAGCTCGGGGCTGCTCGATGGTGCAGACATCGACGTTGGGGACCTCGATCCCGCGATCTGGGGGGCTACCGCCATCCGCACCTGCAGCATCTGCGGCCAGCCGATCGGCGAGTCTGGAGTAATCCAAGCGTGGGCCTGCCTCCCGGTTACGTCAGCTCCAGCAGACGACCCGCGATGGGGATGGAGATGGACCGACGTCCTGCCATTGCTGGTCAATGCTTGTTCAGCAGACTGCCTGAGTACCCTGCCTCGCGAAGGATTCGAGTCTTTGATCACAGGACCCGTGAGGCCTTGAAGGATTCCGAGGGCTTAGAACCGCTCCGGCCCCGGTCCGCCGTATGGCTCGGATGTCCACCCTCCGGCAATGAGGGCGTCCACGACAGCCGCTGCCTGGTAGCCGAACTGTTCGCCCTCGACGCAGGTGCACCGCAGACCGTGTTCCGCGTCGTGCCACGCCGCCAGCGTCTCGACGGCGACCTGCACCGCGGTGTCCCTGGTCATGGATCGGAGACTAACCAGGAGGGAAGGACGGGGCGCCAACCCACGATCGGGCGAAGGTGGGTTGGCGACGGCGGGCGGATCGCGCCGCCTGGTTGCAGACTTAGCGATCCATGCCTCGTGCACAACGGTCAAATCGCACTAGGGGACCCGTCGTCCCCACACCCCCGTTGGTCCACCAAGTCGTCACAACCCGGCGTTACGGTCCCCGCATGGCTGAGGACGTAGACCTGGCGCGACTGCGATGGATCATGGATGCGGATTGCAACGCCCTGAGGGCGGAAACGGAACGTCTGCGACAACTACGCGGACCGGTAGCGTCGTCCCACCGCAAGCGGCCCGTCCAGGCCGGCCGGGTCTCGACGTCCCTTTGGGGCACTGCCTGACCCCGAGCGAGGGCGCCCGTCTTGCGACGTGCACCGCGGGAGGCTGGAGGACACCCAGCCGGTGTTAGGGCGCCACCCAACCCCCGACAAGCTGGTGGCGGACCGCTGGGCCAAGTTGCATGGAAAACCAGCTCGGCCGCATCGCTGTCCGGCCACAGGTCTAGCAACCCCGCCGACTCGTCCGCATCCGCCAACGGGACTATGGAACGCTCAACCTAAGAGGTTCCTGAGAAGCGACCAAGTCGTGGGGCTCGACCATATGGTCTTCCCCGCCGTGAACGACCCCCTCACCTATGACCCCGTCGCCCTACGCCACCTCACCGACCATCCTGAGGTCGCCCCAAGGGAATGGCGTTGTGGAGCGACGGCCTCGACCGGCAACGTGCTCGGTCCCCGTCAGGTGACATGCGTCCGCCGCACGAGCCATGACGGTCTGCACGCGTCCATCCCGCAACGGGCGTTTCCTCAGCTTCGCCGGTGGTGGGTCTACTCATGGCACTGAGGTGGGCTCGCCAGCAAGCCACCCGCCGCTCAAGGTGGGTAGCGGTCAGGGGCAAGCTGGGCATTAGGGCAGCGAGCCGACCTCGACCACCCACTCCTCGTTGGCTGCGTCCCAGAAGAAGCTCACCGCGCAGCGCTCACAGCGAGCGCGCTCTCCGTCACGGAGGAGCCTGTTCGGGTTCCAGGTGAAGCCGCCGCGGCAGCGGTCCACCCGGCAAGCGTGCCGAGCCGTGGCGATCCTTCGCCGAGACATCTCGCGATCCTACTGACGCGGGACGCGACGAAGCCGGCCCCGAAAGGCCGGCCCGTCGAGTGAGGTCGATGGCATCAATCGTCCTGTCAACCAACGTTTGCCACGTCGTGCCCGGCAGGTCGCAACATAACCGGCGTATTGGGCTACTCCCGGCTCACGCTGAAACCACCCATATCCGCACTTCCGACAGGGCCTGTGGGGCGACTGACCGTCCAGATCATCCGAGCTGGCGTCAGCTCGCTCCATCCGCCTCGACCTATCCCATCGGAACAAGCCAAGTTCGTCCTCGATGTATGCGTCGCCTCCCTGAACTGCCGTGTCTCGCCGGGGAGACTGCACCCTTGCCCTGCAAGGGCCGATGTGGCCATGATGGCTGTGTCCCGCTCGCCCGCGTGGGTAGGTGCGGCGGGGGAAGCCGGAGGTCAGCGCAGGCGGTCCACAAGAAGGGTGAGCGAAGGAGGTATGCCGATGTATGCAGCCGTTCGGAGGTACGAGGGCATCACAGACGACGCCGAAGCGGGACGCCTGGTCCGTGAAAGCTTCATGCCTCTCCTTGAAGAAGTGAGCGGTTTCATCGCCTACTACTGGATTGACGCTGGCGAGGGCACGATGGCGTCCCTCAGCGTGTTCGAGGACAAAGCCGGTGCCGACGAGTCCGTCACAGTGGCGCATCAATGGGTTGAGGATAACGCTGCTGCGCTCTTCCCAAACCCGCCGCGAGTTACCGAGGGATTGGTGGTCGCGAGCGACACGAAGCAGTAAGGACCGTCGTGGTTCGGCCCGTCTTCCACTATCTCCGATGTGCCGTTTGGGGGTACCGCGAACGTTGGCTGACGGGGGCACTAAGGCGGCGGTCAACGCCCGAAGCTGGCCGGCGCCTGATCCCCGTTCCCGCCTGCCGCAGTAAGCACCCCACCCCAGGCCCCCTGCTGTAGGCCGCCCGGCCCGTTCGGGCACCCACACCTCGGGCTGGGCACTGCTGGCGTGGACAAAAACGCGATTCCGGCGCGATTCCTACCCGTTCCCCTGACGCCCGCTGAGCCCCCTCGGGCCCCTCAGGACCGGTCCTGGCGTTGCGGGCCCCAGAGGGCATTCTCGGCCACTCTCGTGCCCTTTATTGTTGCTACGTAAGGGTTCTCGCGAATTCCTTTTCCCAGGTTTCGTACGTCCGCCCCCGTCCGCCCTCGGGTCTCGGGTCGCCCCTCCGGGGCGCCCTCGCCCTCGGTGCTCCGGGGCCCCGGTCCCGTCTAGCCCCGGCCCTGTCCCCGGCGTCGTCCCTGGTCCCGGTGTCGTCCCCTCGCCGGCGTCCCCCTTACCTTCTTGGTAGACCCGTATCGACCATGATGCGGGTGGGAAGTCCGGCGGTGCCGGTATGGCTCATTACCCCCTGCAGCTGTTGATGGCCTGGGGGGTGTTGCCGCCGGCATGGTCGGTGCGTGAACCTCTGATGGGGACATGCGGCTGGATCGCTGATTCGTAAGGTGGATGACGGCGAGCGCACCGTGGACGGCCTTCCCGTGTCGGACCAGACTGGAGACGAGCGAGGAGGAACCGCAGGTTGGCTGCCCCAGAGCAGGTGGATGTCTGGATTGGGCTCGACGTCGGCAAAGAAGAACACTTCGCCGAAGTCCTCGACGACCAGGGTGAGCGCCTTTTCGTCCGGTCGGTGATCAACGACGAGGCTGCTCTGGCGAGCCTGTTGGAGCGGGCTGCAGCGCACGGCACTGTGGGCTTGGTGATCGATCAACCCGGCTCGATCGCCCAGCTCGCTCTGGCGGTCGCTCGCGCTCGAGAGGTGCCGGTCGCCTATGTGCCGGGCCTGGTGATGCGCCGAGCCGCAGACCTCTATCCGGGTGAGGCCAAGACCGACAAACGCGATGCCTTCGTCATCGCCGACACGGGCCGGACCCGGCGCAAACAGGTCCACTGGCTCGACGCCGGCTCCGACGAGCTGCTGGAGCGCCTCCGGGTCCTCAACGGGTTCGACATCGACCTCGCCGCTGACCAGACGAGGCTGTCCAACCGGCTCCGTGACGCTCTGACCTCGGTGTCTCCGGCCCTCGAGCGCGTACTCGGTGCCCGGCTCAGCCAAGCCGGGGTGCGGGATCTGCTGGCCAAGTACCCGACGTTGAGCGCCATGAAGGCGGCCGGTCGGGGCCACATCACGCGGGTCATCAAGGCCCGCTCGCCTCGCCTGGCCGCCAAGCTGACCGACACGGTGACGGGCGCCCTCGAGACCCAGTCGGTGACGGTGCCGGCCGAAGCCACGATCGGGCGGGTCATCGCCGAGCTCGCGAGCGAGCTCGACCGGGTCTATCGTCCGTCGCGACGCCCTGGCGAACGAGATCGAGGAGGTCTTCTTGGCCCACCCTTTCGGTGAGCTGCTCTCGTCCATGCCCGGGATAGGTCCGCGAACCGGGTCGAGGATCCTGGCCGAGATCGGCGACGGCTCGCGGTTCGCAAACGGCGACAGGCTGGCGTCCTACGCCGGTCTCGCCCCGGTGACTCGACAGTCGGGCAAGTCGATCAATGGCGAGTCCAAAAGCCGCAGAGGCAATCACCGGCTCAAGAACGCCATGTTCCTCGCCGCCTTCGCCTCCCTGCGTTCGTCCGATTCCAAGGCCTTCTACGACCGCAAACGGGCCGAGGGCAAGCGCCACAACGCTGCGGTGATCTGCCTCGCCCGCAGGCGCTGCAACGTCATCTTGGCCATGCTCGCCACCCAAAGGCCGTATCAGACCGGGCACAAGCCAGACCAGCTTGCCCAAGCCGCCTGAGCCCACCTCACTCACCAAAAATCCCCCCCGAACTGCTTGACAAAAACATGGGGACACCCCCCCCTTTTGTCGTCTCTTCGCCTCCCGTCTCCCTCTCTCCCCCCAGATCGATGGGGGCGCAATACGTGAGCCTACGAATCGAGGAAGAGTCGCTCGACGACGCGGACCAGTACGCCTCGATCTCGATCGCCTTTGCGGTTGAACGTATCCTCGAGGGGTCCGTTCCCGACGGCGGTCTTCGGGGCATCCATCTTAAAGAGGTAGCGCTCGAGAAGCCCTGGATCAAAGACTACGACGCAATTGATGGCGGGGCGCCGGTCCAGTGCGTCCACACGATTCGACACGTCAAACTGGGTCCTGATTGTGGCGTACGACGGTGACACCAGGATGGGGGTGCCGCGATCGCACCCGGGCTTGAGGCATCGGACCGGGCAGTGTTGTGGGACCTGCGGGTTCGACCCGTATCTCGGTCGAGCGGTGTTGGGTCCGAGTTGTTTCGGGCGGTAGAGAAGTGGAGCCGAGCCAACGGCTATTACAAGCTCACGGTTGAAACGCAGAACATCAATCTGCCAGCGTGTCGCTTTTATGCACGAATGGGTTGCGAGCTGATGGCTATTGATCGATCCGCATACCCTCACTTCGCCGACGAGACAAGAATGTTGTGGTCCAAGGATTTGAAGTTACCGAGTTAGGGCTCACCGAGAGTTTGATTGAGCGATCGTGTAGTTCCAGTCGCCGTGGAAGTCGTGGGGCGTGAGCGGCACGGCGGCGAGTTCGGCGTCGGTGACCTTGGTGCCGGTCTCGTAGTAGTTGAGGTCCTCGCTCGGCTCGGATCGTGAGCCCCTTGGTCGTGGTCGTGGCCGAGATGAGCTCGATGATGGTGCGGTAGGAGACGAGCGGTCGGCCCCGCCAGTTCATCGAGATGAAGCTGAACATCTTGTGCTCGATCCTGTTCCACTTCGAGGTCCCCGGCGGGTAGTGGCGGACGGTGATCTCGAGGCCGGTCTCTTGGGCCAGCTTGGCCAGCTCGACCTTCCAGAGCCTGACCCGGTAGCCGTTGGACCCGCCGGCATCGGCGGTGATCAGCAGCTTGGTGGCGTCGGGGAAGCGGGGCTGGCCCATCGCGTGCCACCAGCGCCGGATGGCCTCGACGGCGAAGCTGGCGGTGTCGGCGGTGTCGCCGACCGAGACCCAGCCCTCGTCGTTGGCCAGGTCGTAGACCCCATAGGGGACGGCCCGTCCGAGCTCTTTGTCGACGAAGTCGTGGGTCTTGGTCCGCGTCGGCTCGCCGATCGGGGTGGTATTCGGCCCCGCCGTTGGAGAACTCGCCCACCAGCTCCTTCTTCTTCGTGTCGACGCTGATGACCGGCTGGCCCGCCTTGACGAAGCACGCCGCACCTCGTCGTTCAGGTAGACGAACTGGGCGTCACGGTCGGGATGGGCGGTGCCCTCTTTCTGCTTGGACGGGGCCTGGAGCGAGTAGCCGAGGCGACTTCAGGATCCGCCCGACCGTGTCGTCGGTGATCTTGAACCCCTGGCGGACGAGCTCGTCGGCCAGCTTGGCCGGTCGACTTGGACGTCCAGCGCAGAAACGACATCGGGTTGCCCCGGGTCTCGGGGTGCACCAGCTCGTCGAGGGCCTCGAGAGACCCGGCTGCTTGTCCTCGAGCCTTGATGTCGCCGCCGCCGAGCGCACGCTGGCGCTCCGAGGGCTCGATGCCCGCGCCACCTCGCGTTCGGCCTTGATCACCGTGTTGCGGCTCATGCCCGACGCCTCGGCCACCGCCGACTTGCCACCGCGTCCCGAGCAGCTTCGGCCATCGCCCCGGCCACCACCCGGCGCTGCACCTCGTTCAGATGGGGCAGACCATCTCGAAGAATCGCGCGAGCTCGTCACGGCTGGCCTCCACCAGGCCAGGCTACATCACGCGCGTATTAACTATCGGTGGACCCTTCGCGCTGAACTAGTACCGTTGGCCGAGAGGAGGTTGGGTGATCTCCCAGGCTCGGTCAGAACTCACGCCGCACGTCACTAGGTTGTGACCCAGTGCATCCGCTTCAATCAAGGGATCGGGGAGACGTCGCTGGCGCTGCTGGAGATCGCCTCACCGTGGTCGGGGACCGGTCCGGTTTGCTAGAGGTTCGGTGGCGGGCTCTCTTCGTGGTCGGTCCACTCGGTCGCACCTGAAGTCATGAAGACCAGGGAGGTCGGCTCGAGGGTGGCTGGCTGGTGCCAGTGACCTCTGGGTATAACGAAGAGGCTTCCAGCTGGCAGGTCGACCCGTTCTGGCCCATCGACCATCATCACGATCACTTCCATATGCCCCTCTACGACCTGAAATAGCTCATCGGTATCGGGATGCATCTCCCAGCCCGGAGCCAGCTTGGGGCCGTCCAGTCGACGGGCGAAGATCGGGTAGCCATTCAGACGAACCAACTCGACATCATGACGGTACGGAAGTCCGTCCATGGCCAAGGCGATGTTCGCGGGTTCCACAGAGGCAACACTAGGCGAAGTGATCGCGATTTTGCGTCGTGCCGGCCTGCTGGACCTTTGGCCTCGCACCACAAGGATGGCTTCCTCCACCCAAGCGGTCTGCTGCTCGTAGATTTCGTTTGCGGGGATGATGCACCTTCGTGCCTCGAACGCCCGCGGAATACTGAGCGCCTCGACGCGGGCGTTGATCATCCGGTTGCCGCGTGGTCGGGTCCTTCGCCCAGAGGAGCTAGTTCGAGCCACCGCATTTTGTTCAGCCGGCGGGTGTGGCCGTCCCGAAAAGGTGCGATGGTCACGACGGGCTGGGTCGGGGCCTCGTTCTGAGATACTCGCATGTTGGCGGCTGCAAGGCGCGGGCTCGAACCCCTAGAGCTGCACCGGCGGACCACGTTCACGTTTGACGATCGCGGCGGGATGACCATGAGACCGCTCCGGACCGATCGAGGGGCAAACGGTTCTCCTTTACTGGTTCTCGGGAGGGCAACCTTGGGGTAATTCGACACGACGTGCCCGACGCGGCAGCACTCGAGCTCGAGCGTCTCTTGCACGCCGAACCGCCACCGTCCTCGCCTGGCGCGATGCCGGTGCACCCTGCCGGCTACCTCGACGCACTCGGCGTGCCGGTTACCGACCCCGGTCTCGGGTTGCCGTGGGTCTTGCCTGCACCACTCCGCTACGACCATGACGTGCACCTTGTCTGGTCAGGAACGAGTGATGGCGACCGCCTGCTTGGCCAGTTCTCTGACGTGTTACTAGTAGCGCCCGTCATTAATTAGTTATATAAGTGTGATACGATGGTGCATGGCACGGACTGGTCGACCGACGGCGTTACTCGTACTTAGGGCCGAGGAGCACGATCAGCTTGTGCGGTGGGCTCGACGACACAAGTCCTCACAGGCCTTGGCGTTGCGCTCGCGGATCATCCTCGGCTGTGCGCAGGGCTTGTCGAACAAAGCCGTTGCCGAGCACGAGGGAGTGTCCCAGCCAACGGTCGGCAAGTGGCGAGCGCGCTTTGTCGAGTCCCGCTTGGACGGTCTCGTTGATGATCCCCGCCCGGGGCGGCCACCAACGGTGACCGCCGAGCAGGTCGAAGACGTGGTCGTCACGACGCTCGAGTCGACGCCTGAGCACGCGACGCACTGGTCGAGGTCGAAGATGGCCGAGCGGTCCGGTCTGTCGGCTTCGACGGTCGGGCGGATCTGGAAGGCCTTTGAGCTGAAGCCCCACCGAGCCGAAGGGTTCAAGCTCTCCAACGACCCCCTGTTCGTGGACAAGGTCTACGACGTCGTTGGGTTGTACTTGAACCCCCCCAACGGTGCCGTTGTCTACTGCGTCGACGAAAAGAGCCAGGTCCAAGCGCTCGCCCGCTCCCAGCCCGCGTTTCCCATGATGCCGGGCATGCCCGAGAAGCGCACGCACGACTACCTCCGCCACGGCACGACGAGCTTGTTCGCGGCGTTCAACACCACCGATGGGTCGGTCATCTCGAGCCTGCACCGCCGACACCGCAGCATCGAGTTCAAGAAGTTCCTCGCAAAGATCGACACCGTTGTCCCCGACGGCCTCGATGTCCACCTCGTCTGTGACAACTACGGCACGCATAAGTCCCCGGCAGTGAAGGCCTGGCTCGACAAGCACCCCCGGTTCCACGTGCACTACACCCCGACGTACTCGAGTTGGATCAACCAAGTCGAACGGTTCTTCGCCTACATCACCGCGGATCTGCTCCAACGCAGCGATCACCGTTCCGTGCACACGCTCGAAGCCGACATCCGAGCATGGATCGCAGCGTGGAACGAGAACCCGAGTCCATTTCTCTGGACCAAGACCGCCGACCAGATCCTCGAAAAGCTCGGTCCACTTCTACAACGAATTAACGGCGGAGGACACTAGGGAGTCTCGTAGATGCTGGCTTCCGTGAGGCCAGCGATCTCTGGCGCCATCCCGAGTGGCCTCCGTCGCGCAGACCGTTCGCACGGGGCCTGGTGGTCCCGAGGTCGGCGTGGACACGGAGATCGGCTTTCGCGGCCTCGGGCTCTGCGCGGCTGCAACGGCGGGGTGCTCAGCCCACCCTGACTTCGCGCAACGAACGCTTTTGTACAGTACTGGTCGGGACAACTGGTCGTCACGGCAGGTCGCTGCTCGCCTTGGGCTCTCCTTCATCGGTTCGACCTTTGCCGCCACCTGACTCGGTGACGCTGCTCCTGAGGGGTTCATACTCAGGTCTATCGTGGCGGCATCGGCGGCGAGGCGGTGCGGGAGGTGAGAGTGAACAAGGTCTGCCACCCGTGGCCCCAGGTCGGCGGATGATTAGGGTCGACGAGGATCCTCGAAACCAGGTCCGTCATCCGAAAAAGGCGGGCGTCAGTTTCGGGATCGGCCTCATCGACTGGGCCGTGCGGCGAGACCCAATGTTGTTGGAGGCGGCAATCGAGGTCCGGCCCGCGGTGGTCTCGGTGAGCTTCGGCCACGACTGATCATGGGTTGACCCCGTCCACGCCGCCGGCATCGTCACGGCGACCCAGGTCTACGACAGCGATCAAGCACGACGGGCCGCTGATGCCGGGATCGAGGTCCTGGTGGCCCGCGGCGCCGAGGGAGGGGGTCACGGCCAGCCCACGATCGGGACCCTGCCGTTACTGGAGTTGGTGCTCGACGCCGTCGACGTCCCGGTCCTTGCCGCCGGAGGGATAACCACCGGTAGAGGCGTCGCCGCGGTGTTGGCGGCCGGGGCGTCAGGGGTGTGGCTGGGAACCGCTTTCGCCGCCTGCCCGGAATCGCTGATTTCGGAGCCGGCACGTCAGGCCCTGCTGCACGCGTCAGGACCAGACACCGTGGTCACCAGCGCATTCGACGTGGCGCTTGGTGATCCGTGGCCGGCCAGGTACCCCGAACGCGTGCTGCGCAATGACTTGACCGAACGATGGTCGGGACATGCGGAACAGCTGGCCGACGACAGCGATGCGGTATCGGCGTTGGTGGCTGGCATCGCGACCGGAGATCTCGCGCTGGTCTCCGTCAACGCGGGCCAGGGAGTTGGGTCTTTGATCGAAACCCGCTCCGCCGCCCATGTGATCGAGCGACTCTGCCTAGACGCGTCCACGCTTCTCGGAGCATGGGCGCGTTGAGCCAGATGCCGGGGCTGGGTCGAGAGCGGTGGGTCTCGAGGTCATGGCACCCCTCGACCTTTGGCTCTGAGCCCGGACCGGGGGTATAGGCCAGCGCGTCTGTGACAGGGCGAAATTAGCGTCTTAGCCATGGATCCCCTCGGACAGCGCTAGCTGCCAAGTCTCCAGGTCGCACGGGACAGCCGACCGCCGGGGGTCTAAAATCACAGCGGTAGTGCACGGCGAAGTCTCCGGGCGGATTTCCTTGCGTCAGAAGGAGGGCGATATGGCGAGCGACCCGGCCGGGCCAGATTTGGGTGCGGTTTTCGACACGCACGTGGCCAGTGAGTTCGAGACGATGGATCTGGTCGCCACCATGGCCACCATGGTCGACGAGCCCTCCGTCACCCACCTGCCGACCCTGGCCGGTGGGGTAGGCGCCACCGAGGTCCGGCGCTTCTACGACGATCACTTCATCGGGCACTGGCCCGAGAACGTGGCCACCACCCAGATATCCCGCACGGTCGGGACCGACCGGGTGGTGGATGAGATGGTAATGCACTTTACCCACGACCGGGTGATGGACACCCTTCTCCCCGGTGTGGCGCCGACCGGGAAGCCCGTCCGCCTACCGGTCGTCGTGGTGGCGGGTTTCGAGAACGGCAAGGTGGCCTACGAGCGCATCTACTGGGACCAGGCGTCGTTACTCGTCCAGGTGGGGGCCTTGGACCCCTCGGACCTGCCGGTGAGCGGGGATGAGCAGGCCGCCAAGATCCTCGAGCCGGACCGCCCCTGCAACGACCTCATCGCCCGGGCCGCCAGTCGACCCGAACCGGCCTGAAGAAGGAGGAGAGTCGCCATCTCCCCGGGATTCGATCACCTGACCCTCGTCGTCACCGACCTGGAGGAGGCCGAACAGTTCTTGGGCATCCTCGGCTTCGTCCGCGACAAGGTCGTCGTGGCGTCTGGCCAGACCATGGCCGCGTTCATGGGGATACCCGGGTGGGAGTCGGACCACGTGACCCTGGTTCTCCGTGGCGCCCCCGTGCGCCAGGAGATTCAGCTTCTGCGCTTCCACCATCCGGTCGTGGAGATCGACGAAGGGTCGGGCTACCTCGCCCGGTCCGGCTTCAACCACGTCTGCTTCCGGGTGGACGACCTCGACGACACCCTCGGGCGCTTCGCCGTCCTCGGCCACGCCCCGAGGAACACCGTGATGGACTTCCACGACCGACGGTTGGTCTTTCTCGACGGACCCGCCGGCGTGGTCGTCGAGCTGGCGGAGTGGAAGATCGTCCCACCGCTGCCCGCGGACGATACCGATACCGTTGCTGTCGAGACTCAATGACCAGAATTCGGTCCTTGAGTTCGTGACGGCCAGCCTGGAGCGGCTCGAGAAGATCAGTGCCGAGTAGGACCGCTGCAGAGTGTTCGAGTAGCAGACTCCTGTCCCTGTACGCGGTTCGAGGTGCAGGCCGCCAATCTTTGAGTCGCTCGACTGCGAGCGCGAAACTGTGGACGTGGAGAACGATGAGCTGCTCGCCGAGCAGCGTTCGTACTATCGGGCGCGAGCGCCCGAATACGACGAGTGGTGGCAGCGACGGGGTCGGTTTGAACGGGGCGATGAACGACTGCTCGAATGGCAACGCCAAGCAGCAGTCGTCGAGGACGCCCTGAGCGCCTTTGGCGCTGAGGGCTCGGTCGGTACTGACGGGAGGAACTGGTTGGTGGACCGAGCGTCTGGCACGGACAGCCGAGCGCCTCACCGTTGTGGACAGTTCACCTGAAGTGCTCGCAATCAACCGAGAACGGGTGGACGCCCCGATGTCAACTATGTCGAAGAGGATCTCTTCGATTGGCAACCCGACACCACCTACGACGTGGTGTTCTCCTCCTTCTGGCTTTCGCACGTACCGAGGACCCGATTTGGTGAGTTCTGGTCGCTCGTTCACTCATGCCTCACCCCGTCGGGGCCGGGCGTTCCTCATCGACAATCGAAATGACCCAGAGCTAGACACGACCACGAAGGATCCATTTGTCGTCCGATAGGACACCGACCTTCACCTGCGTCGTCTTAGCGACGGATCGCAGTACCGGGTCGTCAGTGTGATGTACGAGCCGGGTGAGCTGCAGTCACTCATCGAGGCAGAGCGCTGGACGGCGGAGATCCACGCGACGCGATGGTTCATTTTCGGCTCAGCCGGGCGCCTCTGAGTTGTCTGCCCCCGATCGCCGGCACGGGGATCGATATCCGGCGGGGCGTTGGACCGTCTGCTAACTCCGGCAAGTGGCCTCGATCGCTCCGTGCGAGCGGTCGGACCGCAAATCGAGATCGGCCTCAGAGTGCGCCAGATCCCACGTTTTTCGCTCAGGCGGCCCGGCCGGAGCGAACGTTTCCAAGTGCCCAGCTGGCGCAGCCCGAAGCGATACTCGTCCTCGCGTGTTACACGCTGATGCTGTCCGTCGCAGGCGCTTGCTGTCTCAGGTCGGCTGGACATCGAGGGATCACCCAGGCTCTCGCCATCGGAACTGACCTCGGTACCTCGCACTCGTCGAGTGCGGTCTCCTTAAGCCGAACTGTTCGAGCTGCAGGCTCGTGCCTATCACCGAACCGCGCCTCGCCGCGAGGATGGCTGTCTCGAGGCCTCGGCGGATATAACGAACCGACGAGGTGACAACAGCAGTCAGCTGCTCGGCCCCGTCCTGACCCGGGGCAGGGCTGCGAGCCCTGCGCTGTTGCGCACCCGTACCGCACTGGCTTCGCCGACGAGCTCGACCTGGGCGACCGACGTGCGGCCGAATACGTACAGCAGCTGTTCGATCGGCTCACCGGTCAACCGGACTATCGGCGAGCCGTCTCGGATCCGCCGGGAACGCCCGTCGGGGTGGACGACGTCGAGGCCGAGAGGTGGCGTCACTGCGAGCATCCGCTTGGCGAACGAGGGTACCTTGCCCCACGCGGCCTCTTGGAGCTCGGGGACGTCGGTGCGGGGCCCCATCTCGTTGGCCCGCCGCACGTCCTCATGGTGGACGAGGCATTCGCGCAGCATCATATTCCCCCGGACCCACACGTTGGCCGTGGGTCCGTAGGCGGGGCCACGGCGGACACGGTCGACCAGGGCGTCCCAGCCACCCGCTCGCTCCTTGTCCACCATCCGGTCGAAGTACCGGCGCAGTGCCGGGACACGATTACCGAGCGGCACCCCCAGCCACGCGTGAGGGCGTGCCTCGCACATGATGAGGTGCACCGCCAGATCGCTCGTCGTCCAGCCCTCGCAGAGGGTCGGGGCGTCGGGTCCCAGCTCGACGAACAGGTCGCAGAGGGCTGTACGCTCCGATCGTTCCAGGTCCGAGATGGAGCTCATGACCGCGCATGATACGCGGCCCGAAGGCCGAGCGCCGAAGCTGGCGGGCAGGCTTGCGGAGGGGAGCAGGGGGGCACCGGAGGATCGCTGGCGCAGGGCACCATCGGTTACTAGCGATCCGGCCAGTCAAAACCGGCCGTGCGCCCTCCGCTGCCGGCTGGCAGCACGACCAGTCCCGCTTTCTGGCTGAGCTCCTGGCTTGCCAGCGTCGTAGGTCGAACGCTGCCCGCAGCTTGTCCAGGCCAACGGGGTCTTCGACCGGCATACCCCTGGTACCGAAGCAGGGAAGCCGGCTTTCGACCTTGCACAAGGGGTCGAACGTGAAGGCACACGCTCGGCTGGTGGCAGTGGCAGTGGTAGTGGCAAGAG
Organism: uncultured Acidimicrobiaceae bacterium; assembly: GCA_963794215.1. GTDB lineage: Bacteria > Actinomycetota > Acidimicrobiia > Acidimicrobiales > RAAP-2 > DATKRB01. Next base: position 21,426 of record CAWCCQ010000007.1, read on the forward strand.
GAGGTCGAGGCAGTGGCGTTGGAACTGGACGTTGCCGAAATGCTGCAGCAGCCACGCCGCGTCCGCTGCGTCCTCTCCAACGTGCGATCGTCTTGGCCATCCGGTCTCGACGACGATCTCGTGAAGCCGACCGCAGTTCCGCTCGTGGATAATTTGATACTCCCTGACCGGTGACGGAGGATTTGCCCACTGGGCGATCGCGCTCATGTCCCCACCTCTGCGCCGATCGAGTGGGTGTCGGAACGCGTTCGCGAAGCCCAGGTCTCGATCAGCGAAGTCCAGGATGGCTGTCCAGGCCCGTTTGGTCCTCGCCGAACATGACGAGCAACTCGCGACCGAGGACATCATCGGGCGTCACGTCTCCATTCTGTTCGCCGGCGCCACGGTGGCGACTGCACCGCACGCGTGGCGACTGTTCGCCTATTCGGAGCACAAGACGTTGTACCTCAAAGGGGGGCGATCCTCCCTTGCTGCCGGACCTGGCCGCGGTCATGCCGGTGGCACCGGCACTCATGGACCAGTTGGTGAGCGAGGTCGTTCCACCCGGCCGCAAGATGCCCCGTCGGACATGAGCGCTGTCCCAATGGGCGCGTCGAGCCCGTTCACCAAGTGAGGTCCAATGCGTCGCCTGGCCAGCCGCGAGCCACGAGCATCTCGCCCCGCCGCGTGCCGGTCTTCGATTGAGACGGGCAGGCGGTGCGTTCAGACTTCGTCCGCCTTGCCTCTGTCAGAAGTCGAATAATGCCTCCAAACAACGGCGACTGGTAACCGGTACTCCACCCCGTTTAGCTCCGGTTAAGAGGCCATTTCCTGAGGTCCAGGCTGTGCTGCGACGGTTACCCAGCCTATAGGCGGGGGGCTGTCCGACACGCGGACTAATGGGAGGAGGCCGCGACGAAGCGACCAGTACTCCGGGCCGCAAGTGCCAGGTGATGTCGGCCATTCCGGGGACTGGCAACGTCGCAGGGCTCTGGCGAGGCTGACATCGACCGAGGCCCGCGACTCTGTGCCTTAGCTAAGCCCGGATCCACCGAAAAATAGAGCTTGATCGCGGTCGCGCATCCGCGAAACGTGCCTTCCTGCAGGGGAAAATGGTGGTTACCACAACGACCACACCCCCTACCGGAAGGCACTGTTTCGATGCGCGTATCTTGCCACAGTCTCGACCGCGTTGACGTGACCTTCGACGACGAGCGCCTGGTGGCCAACGCGGGCTTGATGCTGCCGGCGACACTGGCCCAGCACCTCGGATTGTGCGAGCTCTTCGACGAGCACGTGGACCTCGGGGATGGAGCCGGACGCGCCAATGTGGGCCACAAGGCGATGACCCTCGTCCACTCAGCGTTGGCCGGCGGCGACTGCATCGACGACGCCGACGTGCTGCGCTCGGGTGAGACGGCTGCGGTGCTGGGCCACGGGGTGCGTGCCCCTTCGACGCTCGGCACGTTCTTGCGTTCGTTCAGCTGGGGCCACGCTCGCCAACTCGACAAGGTGGCCGGTGAGCTGTTGGGGCGGGCCTGGGCCGCTGGTGCCGGTCCGGGCGACACGCCGGCGACGATCGATGTCGACTCGACCATCTGCGAGACCTACGGGCTGGCCAAACAAGGCGGCGTGTTCGGCCACACCAAGGTCCGGGGCTATCACCCGCTGGTGGCCGCCATGGCTGGCACCAGCGAGGTGGTGCACTCGCGTCTACGGGGCGGCAACGCCCACTCGGGCCGAGGCGCGGCCAGCTTTCTCACCGAGAGCTTCAACCGGGTGCGCACAGCGGGCGCCACGGGACCGCTCACGCTGCGGGCCGACTCGGGCTTTTACAACCACAAGGTCATCGACGCCTGTCGGGCCGCCGATGTGCGCTATTCGATCACGGCCAAGCTCTATCCGGGCCTGAAAAAGGAGATCGAGGCCATCGACGAGTCCACCTGGACACCCATCGCCTACTTCTCAGACGACGCCGCTGTGGCCGAGACCAGCTACCAGCCCTTTGGCAACAAGGGTCGGCTGTGTCGGCTCATCGTCCGTCGGGTGCGACCCACGCCGGGGAGCCAGCTGGCGTTGTTCACCGAGTTCTCCTACCACGCCTTCATCACCGACCGTCCCGGTGCCATGCTCGAGCTCGAAGCCGACCACCGCCGTCACGCCCAGATCGAGAACGTCATCCGCGACCTCAACTACGGCGTGGGCCTGAACCACTTTCCCTCGGGCCGCTTCGGCGCCAACGCCGCCTGGCTCGGCCTGGGCGTCATCGCCCACAACCTCTCATGCTTCAGCAGCCGTCTCGGACTCGACGGCGAAGCGATCACGACCGAGACCTTTCGCCGCCGTTACCTGAGCCTGCCGGGACGACTCACCCGCTCAGCCCGACGCCTCACCGTGCACCTGCCGGCACGTTGGCCATGGGCGGAGCGGTTCCTCGCTGCACTGACTCGCCACCGCGACGTCTCGCTCGTGACCTGAGCCGTCACGTGGACGTGGCCCCGAGCACCTGCGGCCGCCAGTGCGAATCACCGAGCCAAGAATCTCTGGTTCGACGCATGCCTGAACGGGTCACAGCTGCTCAGCGTTGTGCCATAAAGTCGGGCGAGCTACACATCGCCGGCAGCAGCGCGTTACACCGAGTCGATCGGTGGATCCGAGCTTAGCTGGGCGACGCTGTCGGTCAGGGCCGGACTCCGCAACCCACGAGACATGGGATTACGGTACCCCGAGCCAGCTCGGATTCCATCCGATGCCTCTCGACAATTTGGTGGTACTCGTTCGTCGCCGGGGGGAGGTTGAGACGCTCCCAGAGGTCGCGCGGACTTCTATAGTTCAGACATGTCGGCCATATTGGCGAGGCCGGTGACCCAGGAACTGTTCAGATGGGCTCGAACAACGTGGTCCACATTCTTCGTATTCACCCGACCCGTGGCATCCTTGGACGATGCGGCGGGCGACGCTCTGGATAGCGGGCTCGGTAGTGGTCGCGGCACCGGCTGTCGTGAACCCTGGTGGCGTGAGCGGTGCCGCATGGACCCAGCCGCCAGCTCTGGCCTTGTCGTTGTTGTCGCACCCGTGGGCCAGAGGCGGGTATTCCGAAACGGCTGAGGTCTCTGAGATTGCTGCTCGATGGGATGTGCCTGAGATCACTCCTCCCACTCAGGTCGGACTGTCAGAAACCGTCGTTAGTACACGGGTGGAGGTCTCGGATGCCGAAATCGAACTCGGGACCCTTGGTGTGACGACATCGGGCGAAAACCCACAGTACTTTGTGTTCTGGAGCGACACCTCCACGGGTATCCATCCCCGTTTGCTTGGTCGAGTTGATGCGCGTGACACCATTGCAGCGCGGATGACGTTCGATGGGCAGGGTTGGACGCTTGACATCGGCGATCGCAGCCGTCGCTGGTCCAAAGTCGTTACGACGACGTTTGGTGCTGGATCCAAGTTTGGGGTCGCCCGATAGATCCAAGTGGATCCGGAGACCTCCGAGGTGACCGATGAGGTCGCGCCCTATCCCACGACGACGGTCGTGAAGATGGACGACGTTTAACTGAACGATGGGCAGCCGGGCCTCAAGGGGGCCGACGTCCTTGTGCTCACCGTCTTGGACGGAAACAGCCTGGTCCCCTCTATCGTCCGAGATGACGGGTTTTCCCTGGGTCCGGCGACCGGTGCGGCCGAGAAGTACCTGGCGGACCAAGCGGATTTCGTTCTGGATACGGCTTTTACCGGTGACGATTGGACCAAGAGCACGCCGATTGGCGCCAAGCTCTCCGACGAGACGAACGCAGACCTCGGGTCCATCAATTTGTTCGATGCCGAACTGCTGACCCAGCAGTGGCCAGCCTCGGTGACTCCGCTGATCCACCCGCTTGTCAATCAGAACATGCAGCTTGCTGTCGCACTTCAGAACTGGTGGTATGACCTGTTCCCGGGTGGAGGACCGACCGTGAAAACCTTCGAGCGCGACGAGCTCAAGAGTGCTGCGATGGAGGCCCCGCTCCAAGGCCAACTGGACTGCCCGCTTCAAGCTTTGAGCTGGTTGCGACGGGCGATCTGGCGGCTGCGCACAATCGCTCGGCACCCCATCATGGGTATCGCGTGATCAGGTCCTGATCTCGAGCTGTGGCGATGCGGTCGTCACGGCCCGGCGCCGGGCTTGCGGCATGCCCAGCGACCTCAGCGTCGCCCATTTTCTGTGCTCAACCAGAGGTCCAAAACGTCCAGACACGCCGGACCTAGACGACCACAGCCCTTAGCCGATGACCTTTCCGCATATCGGCTTGCCGTCGCGCGGCGCGGGCACGAACTTCGTGCCCTCGAGCTGCACCTCGTACTGGCACTGGGGCCCGGTGAGCTTCCACCGCTCCGACAGGTTGGTAGGCGTGGGCCTGAGCCCGCCGACGGTGTAGTCCTTCACCGTGGCCAGCTTCTTGATCCACGAGGCCCAGGTTGGGTTGGGGCCCGCCAGCTGGAGCCCGAGGATCATCTGATCGGCGGCCATCCAGCCAAACTCTACTCCTTGACTGGGGAGGCCGCCCTTGTAGATCGGGTCGTACTTCTTGATGGCGGCTTCGAAGGCCTTGTCCGCTGGCGTGTTGAGTGCGAGGTTTATCCCTGGCTCGAAGTACTGGCCCTGTCCCACCGTGACTGCTTGCGAATCGTCGAGGAAGTTCTGGTCGTAGCCGGTCTCGTAGAACTGCTTGATGTTCGCCCCCGCGTTGTGGATGCTGGTGGCCAACCCGATATCGGAGTTCTCGATCAGCGGGGCGAGGACGGCCTGGCAGTGCGCGGCCTTCATGGCCAGGACGTTCGTCGTGAAGTCCATGGTGCCGATCGGAATCAACGCTGAGTAGCAGTCGTTGAGTCCTGCGATCTTCATGGACTGGGCGAAGGCGGTCTGGCCTACGGCGTCCTCGGGGTCGTTGTAACTGATGTAGGCCACGTTTTTGACCCCGGGCACGAGCGTCTTGAAGGTAATCGCTTCGGTCGAGGTGGGCGGCGTCGGCACCGCGATCGGACCGTAGGTGAACTCGTCGGTGTAGTTGGATTCGCCCCCGGTGGGTGAGACCGACTCGGTGACCGGAACGCCCAACTTCAATAAGTAGGGTGCTGCTTCTTCGAACTCGGTGCTGCTGTCCATGACCCCGAAGACCGGCAGAGAGGTGAGGAGTTGGGCGGCAGTCAAACCGCCCGCCGTCGTGGTCTGGTCGTCCTCTGCGATGAGTTTGATCTTGCGGCCGTCCACCCCGCCTTCGGCGTTCTGCACGTCGATGCGCGCCTGGGCGCCGTAGCGGGTATCGCCGAAGGTCGTGGCGCCGCCACCAGTCTCTGATGAGATGAAACCCAGCGTGATCGTGGTCGGGGTGATCCCCGGAGCGCTGGCTGTGAGGCCTGACGTGCTGGCACCGGCCTGGCCCACGACTCCGCTAAGCACTGACGCCATCAGCGTCATCACGCCAGCGGCCATACCCAAGCGAACGAACGACCTTCTCATGTTCCCCCCCGCTGCTTTCTCGACAGCCGAACTGTCCGAGAACACAAAAGACGTTAATCTTGTTACGACCGGGAGTCAACGTGCTTCACCGAGGTACGCGTGGGTCGTCGCCCTCTCGTCCGTGCCCGTGATCCCCGACGCTGAGGCCAAGGCCAAGGACGTTGGCTCGCTCTCCACGCTCGCAAAACCCTCGGTCGCCGCGCCCAGAGATTCGCCAGGTTTCCCCCAGAAGGTCGCGGTGGGGGTTAGGACCAGATCGGGCCTTGACGCGACGAACGGGCAACGTCGGAGCGCGACCGACGCTGCCCGTTCCCGGCGCCGATGCTACGCCGGCATAGGCGTCTCCGGCACTCCGCTCAAGATCATCGCCTCACCGGACCCCGACGCGATGGTCCACCCAGGTACGCTGTGGCGAGGGCGTGGTTACCAAGCAAGGGGGGGTAATGGACATGCCTCAACGGGGTCGGCTTGGGGGTGGGGTCATCCTTTCGCTCGTGGGAATCGCCGCGCTCGTGATCTTCTTGATCCAGAACACCGAAAAGATCAGAGTCCACTTCTTGATTTGGCACTTCACTTGGTCGCTTTGGATCGTGGTCCTCGTTGCAGCCCTCATCGGCGCGCTGGCGTGGTTCGGAGGCGGGGTGGTGCGTCGCTACCGGCGCGGTCGGTAGAAATTGGCCAACCGCCGAGCAACGCGCCACCGCCGGACAACACGCCCTGGACGTGATTTCTACCCGGATAGAAATCGAGCCCGAGGTGCTACGACCCCTGCCCGCTCGGTGCACGCACGATCGAGGGTAAGGCCGCGCCGTTACGTCGGCGTGCCGCTCCCAGGGACCTCCTTGCCGCAGATCGGCTTGCCATCAGCGGGGATCGAGACGAACTTCTTGTTCTCGAACCGGTACCAGTACCTACAGAGCTCCGTCGGCGCCTGCCCGAAAGGCTTGAAGTCGATAGGACCAGCCGACAAGCCGTTGTCCGTCCAGTCCGATACCTTGCGCAGGTTCGTGATGAACGAGGAGCGGGTGGGGTTTTGGCCCGCGACTTGGAGTCCCTCGATGGTCAGGTTGGCGACTTCCCAGCCGTCCGCTGCACCGAGGTCCGGGACGCCCCCCGTATAGGCCGGGTCATACTTCTTCAACCCATCGAGCCTCCTATCTGCAGAGCATTCCCAAGAGGGGGCCACAGCTGACGCCCGGCCCCTGGACGTTCAGCCTGTCGTTCTTGAGCACGGCGGGGACGACGTCCTCCGCCAATACGTACTTGCGGGTTCAGCCGTTGTGACTCAGTCTGGGTGCCGAGTGCGTCTCCAAATGCGATCCTGACAAGGCCATCCCGGCAGGGGAATGAGTTCATAACACACCCACCGCTAGCTGCGCTGCAATAGGTGTTTCGGAAGGCGATTGTGTACGCGTTAGTCGTGTTGATCAGATCCTGTCGTGAATGGAAGCGGGGATCCGCGAAGCATATGCGTAGTTGTTGGGTGGTCGTAGTATCTCGCGCTCAATGGTGGCGTCGATGCCATTGGCGTCGGGACGGTCGATTTGATCTGACATCTGCATGCGCCCGCCAGGGCGTTCACGTAAGCGACGCTCAAGATCGAACGGGCCATATAGAAGCCAAGATTGCCGCGGGCGGGGATCGATTTTCAGTTGAAGACCGTCACTGCTGCTGACACGTTACCCGCCGGGATGATTCTCCCATCGCCTCGACAGAAACTCGTACGACCGGCTACGCACGACGAACGTTGTCGTTCCTCGCCTCCTTGTTGTCATGCGAATGCCAGCACATCGAAGACTGGTCCACCAATCCGAACGCGAGTGGCTTCGAATTCACAGATGCGCCTATTGGGTATCTACTCTCGTGAAACCACCAACGTCTCAGGAGTAGATGACGAAAGCGGTTCCTCGTTCGAATATCCTCGATAGTGAAGAGCTGTGTCGCTTACTCGATCAGTCAGAGGCCCGCATACATCCGACCCCCGCGACATGATGGACGACGATCTTCTTGCTGTGACCCATGGGCGGTCGTTGCTCAGCTCGAGAGTCGCGGGTGGGAGCGTCGGCGCACTGGGTATCCCGAGTGGTCGCTCTGGATACTTCCTCGATCTGGGGCCGTCGAGAGCGTGCAGGACGATAAGGAGACTGAACGCGAGCCCGACGCAGCAGTAGCACCGCCGTGTTGGTTCCTCTCAATCGACAGTTTGACGACTACTCGACGCGGGTGCATTCGGTGTTGGAGATATTTCGCCACCTATACGGGGAAACCGAACAACTGTGGTACGAGCGTCTGATGGAGCAAAGCTCCGACCTCTTGGTATTCAACGCGCATCCGGATAATTCGGCCTCGGGCGCGATGCCAATTGAGATTGGCGGGACATTCTTTACCGGGATCAACGTCCTAACTGCTGGCGCAAAGGCACAGGTTGAAAAGCGATCCCATGACGGTCAGAGGTACTGGAGAGAGGCTCGTGAACTAATCGGTGCCGCCCGGTTTGGTCAGACAGAGAGCGGGAGCTACCTCGTTCGAGTGCTGGGGCATCAGAGCTCGATAGAGCGTACAAGGCTGGACGCTAGCGCTGCAGCCGAGGCTCGACAACAACAGCTGGTGGCGGAGACGATTGCGGCGCATGATCTCCAGCAAGGGGACCTGGACGACTGGTGGGCGCGGCTCATTGCCAATGACCCGCAGACGGTGCTGCAAGAACTCGAGGACGCCTTCAACGAAATGAGGCACATCGGCTGCCGTTGGGATGCACGGTGACGAGGTAGCGATCGTGGTCCTTGCCCCGGACCTCAGTGTGATTCCTGACAAGTGGCCGGAAGTAACTTCTGCTGGCAATTCGTCCTTTAAGACCCTTGCCAAATTACAACGCCCCACTCCTCGGACAGGTACTGGTCTCAGTCCGGGAGTCGTTCGCGGTCGCGCCAGGTGTGAACTCGGTGCGGGCGGTACTGATTCGCGCCAGCTCAGCCCATGCCTACGGCCGCACGCACCCGGAGTGTCTGGCCGCGGCCCGGTTTGATCGCTCAGCGCTGGCGGAAGTGCAGTGGGACTCCGCTGCGGTCTGGACGATCTTCAATGACATTGGACAAGAGAAGCTGTTTTAACAGGTGGGAGTTTCGGGTGAGTTGAAACCACTCGACTTGAGCAACGAGCCTGACCTCCAAGCACTACTTGGCGAAATCGACCTCGCAGACCTCGCCGACGATTAGGGGATCCGCAGTGTCGCCCTCAGACCGTGTGCGCAGCCCCCAACATGTCGGCCGCTCGTAAGTCGAGTTCGGCGATGGCGTGGGTGTAGGTGTCGAGGGTCATCTGCGTCGACGCGTGGCCGAGTCGAGCCGAGATGGTGCGCACGCCCATGCCCCGACCGACGAGGTAGGTCGCGGCGAAGTAGCGCAGCTGGCGAAGGTGAAGCGGTACGCCGACCTTCGTGCCGAGCCGAGTGACGGCGGCCGTCACGCTTTTGGCTCGCATGGGTGTCTGGCCGTCGTGGGAGATCAGCCACTCGTCCGGCTCATGTGCGAGGCGCTCGGCCACGTTCGCCCGGTACTGCCGGAGCGCCTCCACGCCGACCTGGCCAAGAGCGACGACGCGCTCGGTCCCCGTCTTCGTCTCGGTTAGGTGCTGCCCGCCGACCTCGGGCACCCAAGCCCGAGCGACCCGGAGCACGCCCCGTTCCCAGTCGACGTCCTCCCAACGCAGCCCCCACAGCTCGCCGCGGCGGCAGCCGTCAGTGCAGCCAAGAAGACGAGGACCACCAGCTCGGGGTCCTCGGCCGCTTCGGCACCGGCCACGAGCGCCTGGACGTCAGCGGCCGAGAGAGCAGCCTTCTGCGACCGGTCCCGCTGCCCCACGGTCACGAACTTCGCCGGGTTCACATCCAGCCAACCCCAGCGGACGGCTTGGGTCAGGGCCCCGCTGACGATGGCGTGGTGCAGCCGGATCGTGTCAACGGCCAGTCCCTCGTCTTGCAACCCGCCGTAGAAGCGGTCCAGATCGTGCGCCGTGAGTCGGTCCAGCCTGACGTCTCCCAGTGCCGGCCTGATCCTCCTCTCCACGTACTGGCGGTAGGTCGTGGTCGTCGACTTGGCCTTGTCGATCCGCTCGGGGTGGCTTAGCCAGTCGTCGAGGAGCTTTCCGAGGCTGGCGGCTGTGCCCCGATGCCGGCCAAAGACGACCTCCTGCTGGAGCTTTCCGAGCGCTGCCTGAGCTGCGGCCTGGGTGCCGCGCACCGTGCGTCGGACCTGGCGAGGGTGGCCCGTGATCGGGTCCCGGCCGGCGTATACCCGAAGGCGCCAGACGCCGGAACTCGCTTCGACCAGGGAGCCCGTGCCCCATGGCCGACGCCCCTGCGCCCTTGTGGTGACACGTGGCAAAGTATCGTCACTCACGCACGAAATACCTGGTGTGACGGTGAGCCGGCCTGTAGGCGGGGTTCTGTCGGCAGTCGGAAAAAGACCCCTCTGAGCTGGTACTTCATCTTGCATGACGCGCGGAAGTCCTCAGAAAGTCCTCAGCTGTTGGTGAGCACTCCTGGGGTTCGCTGGTCCGACTGTATGAGATTCAGATTCTCTGAAATACAGATACACTGAGTCGATGGCACGGACGACGCTACGGGCGAGGGGACAGCTGACGCTTCCCGAAGACATCCGGACTGCGGCACACCTCGAGGAAGGTGATCTCCTTGATGCCGAGCTGACGCCCGAGGGCATCTTGTTGCGCCCACGCAAGGTCATCGACGCGGCGCAGGCGTGGTTCTGGGACCCTGAGTGGCAAGCAGGGGAGCGCCAGGCCGATGCCGACCTCATCGCCGGGCGGCTCGAGTCATTCGAATCACCCGAGGCATTCCTGTCGGCCATGAGCAATCGGGCCAAGAGACCCGGGCTCGGCAAGCGACACCAATCCTGACGGCGGGTGCCGACGTTTGCCTGGTTGGCGCGGTTCCGTGCCGACTTCGACGCTCTTGCGCCAGGTCAACAGGCGGCCTTCCTCGCTGCGGTCGCCGATTTCGTCACTGATCTGCAGGATGGATTCGGCTTCCGTCCCGGGTTGCGGGTGAAGGGTGTCAAAGGCGCGACCGGCGTCTTCGAGATGACGTGGGCCGCCGATGGGCGAGCGACGTTTCAGTACGGGGACCAGGTCACACCGGGCGAACCGCATATCGTCTGGCGTCGGATTGGTACACACCAGATCTTTCGGGTTCCGTGAGTGTCGAGATCTTTCCGCTACCTCAACGTGCCGCAGGCACCTTTACCCGCTGACCCGGCGGCCGCCGGTACGACTGATGGACGGTTCAACTCGGGCCGCCTCGACCCAGTCGTCCAGCTCTCCCAGGTCGAAGAGGATCCGACCGGCTGGCTTGTAGAAGGGTACCCGGCGCTCATTGACCAGTCGGCGAAGCAGCCGTGCGCTGAGCCAGGGGCGCTCCTCCACGGCCTGGACGAGCGTGACCATCCGACGGGTCATGCCGAACCCCGTTCAGCTCTACGGCCCTCGCCTGCTCCGACCTGTATCACGTCATACCCCTCGTGAACGCCCGCGCCCTTTCGACAGAGACACGCCGGGGTTCAGTCGGTTCTGCTCGCAAGATCTGCGGCACAGACATGCACGCTGCGCCAGCGCCATGGCGCTGCGTCGTCCAGCCACCCACAACTATGAGCCTCGTCGCCGACAGCCGTTCCCCTTCTCACGTCGCGTTCCGAGGCACGGTTCGCTCGTAACGGAACGCTCTCCACCGACGCTCGCACGAATTGACCCTCGGGACCAGACGATCAGGTCCGCGGGACATCCCCGGGAAGTTCCCCACGTCCTGAACCCAGGCAGTCCGCTCTCGAGCCGGCCGAGCTGGCCGTTTTGTCGAAGGAGGACGATAAATTCGTTGGCGCGGCGCGTGCCGGCGCCAACTCCTCGGTGCCAGGATCTCCACGTTGGTTGCGGCGACCTGGATTGGGCTCGGCCGCCCCACCGCGAGTTCCGACCTTGCGCCGATAGGCGGCCGCTTGGGCGAGGCATTGGAGAGGTCTGACTCCGCCGTCCTGTAGCGCGCCCAGCGCCATGGCCGAGCTCCTTCTTGGCCGATTAGCAGGGTGCTGAAATTCGGCTGAGGGTGCTCGTGTGGGTCGATCGGGTCGAGGAGAATTGTGGGATGCGTGGAGCCCCTGATCCGCAGTTGGCGATGTTGACGACGTTGAGCACCGAGGAGCTGATCCCGCCCGATCATCCGATCCGCAAGATTCGCGTCGTGGTCGACGCCGTCTTGGATGAGCTCGACGCGGTGTTCGAGGGGATGTATGCGTCGAGCGGCCGGACGAGCGTGCCGCCCGAGGCGCTGTTGAAAGCGACGGTGTTGATGGCAATGTACTCGATCCGCTCCGAGCGGGCGTTCTGCGAGCGACTGAACTACGACCTGTTGTTCAAGTGGTTCTTGGACATGCGCATCGACCAGCCGGCGTTCGACCCGACCACGTTCACCAAGAACCGCGCCCGCCTCCTCGAACACGACGTGGCCGACGAGTTCTTCGCCGCGGTGGTCGGCCAGGCCAAGCTGCGCCGCTACGTGTCGTCGGATCACTTCTCCGTCGACGGGACGTTGCTGAAAGCATGGGCGTCGCACAAGAGCTTCAAACCCAAAGACGGCCCATCCACGCCGCCGGCGTCGGGCCGCAACACCGAGACGGACTGGAAAGGCGAGAAGCGCTCCAACGTCACCCACGCCTCGACCACCGACCCCGAGGCACGGTTGTATCGCAAAAGCTTCAACACCGCCGCCACGTTGTGTTTCGCCGGGCACCTGCTGATGGAGAACCGCAACGCCCTCATCATCGATGCCGAGCTCGGCTTCGCCGACGGCTACGCGGAACGCTCGACGGCGTTGGCCATGCTCGCCAAGCTACCCCCGACCCGTCGGCGGCGCACCGTCGCGGGCGACAAAGGATACGACACCAAAGATTTCGTGGCCGACGCCCGGGCCCTCGGGTTCACCCCCCACGTCGCCCAGAACACCACCCGGCAGCGTTCCGCCATCGATAGACGAACCACCCGCCACCACGGGCATGGCCTGTCCACGCGGGTGAGGAAACGGATAGAAGAACCGTTCGGGTGGGTCAAGACCATCGCAGGCGGCCGACAACTCCGCTACCGGGGCCGACAACGAAACCGGGCCTGGTTCAAGCTCACCGCAGCCGTCTACAACATCATCCGTATCACCGCCCTCGACACCGCCCCCGCCGGACCGACAGCCCCCCACCACCAAGCACGAGCGGCCCCGACGGCCAACCGAGAACGATCAACCCAACCCGAACGACAACCAGCCACCATCAACACCGCTCAAGAACCCAATTTCCGCACCCTGTTAGAGGTCAATGGAGTACCACGCCCCCGATCCCCTGCAGGTTCCGCTTGCGGAACCTGCCAGTGTGTCTCCGATCCTCCGGTGAGCAGTAGCGATCCGACATTGGGGGAATGCATCGTCGAATAGACGTGGCGATATTCAGTTCCTCGCGGTGACTGGGTCAATGATTGTGCTTGGTCGGGGGGGCATGAATGCTGCGAGGAGTGCTGGGTCGGGCGGGCACGATCCAGCTGGAGCTGCTCGCCAGAGGTGCTCGCGCACCGGCCAGCACCGCCGGGCCGCTTGTTACGCCGAGGACTTCGAAATTCCGACGCTGGCCGTGGGGGAACCCCGGATCCAGTCTGGGTGAAGCAATGAGCGAACGCGAAGAAACGGCCCCCGATCAGGGGGCCGTTCTTCGAATCGGAGCTGGTCAGGCCCCGCTGGCCTGCTCGTCTTTCCGAGGGGGGTCCACGAAGACCACGTTCTCGGCGAGCACCTCGTGCTTGGAGTGCTTGGTCCCCTGGGCATCGGCCCATTCGGAGTACCGCAGCGACCCGGTGACGATGACCCGCCGCCCCTTCTTCAGGTGCTCGACCACGATCTCGCCCAGACCGTTGAAGGCGGCGACGTCGACGTAGTCGGTTACCTCTGATCCTCGACGGTCGATCGCCAGGCGGAACTTCGCCGGAGCGCTCTCGTTGAACCGGGACTCGGGGTCCTTGGTCAGACGTCCCATGACGGTGAGCTGGTTCATTGCTTCCTCCTTGGTAAGTGGTGTTGCTGACGCAACCCGACGGCGCCGGGGAAACGGACGAGGTCAAGGGTCTGCCACGAGTGGATCGTCCCGGAAATCTCCGATTTCTGGGCGACCCTTGACCTCGTCCGGACCGGCGCACCCTCGGTGCAGACAGCAACGACACCACGGACCAGGAGTGGGGAGCAGGAGCGTCACCGTGGGGAGGTTGGTGGGGAGGACCCCGATGCCTTCGACGACCGTCGGCCAACGCATGCGTGATCGAGGATCTCGGCCGAGCCCGTGAAGATGGCGAACTATGTGGAAGAGTCGATGGCCTCGATGATCTGACGGGCGCAGGAGATGGCGCGCTCGGCACTGGAACGGACGAACTCGAGATCGCCTCCGGACCACCCGGCGATGTACGGGAAGCTGTAGTCGCCGGCGCTGATCCCGAGATGCTCGCAGACGAGATAGGCGACGCTCTCGGCTTCGACCTCGTTGCGGTCCCGAGCGCCCCGGTGCTCGGCGATGTCGTGGAGCAGCACGTGGCCGAGCTCATGGGCGAGGGTCTTGGCGGCCTGGGCCTCGCTCACGTCCGCCCGCACCGTGACGGTCCGACCAAGGAAGTCGGTGATGCCGTTGGCGCCCCCACAATCGCCTCGATGGAGAGTGAACCCCGCCGCGGTGATCTGGGTACCCAGCGCGTTCCACAGATCGTCTGAGACCGCCCCGGCGAGGAGCGATGGGGCAACCTCAACAAGTGGCTCCCCTTCGGTCTGGCTGACGTCGAAGACGTGGACGACCCGGAAGCCCCGCAGGACTTTCACGAGCTCGGCATGGTCCTTCTCGTCACGAGCGTCGACCGGCCTGGTCCGACTCACCAGGGGAGCGAGGATGGCGATCCCCCTCTCCCCGGATTTCACCTGGCGCCCGAGCTTGAGCCAGGTCCGATAGCCCGCCACCCGGCTGGCATCCCGACGCTGGGACAGGATCAGGAACACGTTGTTCGTGGAGTAGGTATGGAACCGGCGGGCGACGTCGAGCATCTCCTGCCAGTCGGCCCCGATGACCACCTCTCGATCGCTGCGCTCAACTGCTGGTGGGTTCGCTGAGCCGGTCGGATGGTTGGGTGCTGGTGCTCATCGGAGTCCTCCTCGTCGTGCTGCTGGTGACCGGCTCCCTTCGGGCTGGCCTGAGGTCCGGTTGCACGGACGGCGACGAGGTCAAGGGGCGCCGAAGGCAAGCGAGGACACGAAGCGCAGCGGCGTCCCGGAGCGACCCTGGAGCTCGGAACCAGGCGGCCGTGCCATCACGAGAAGCGGCCAGCCCGGGTCGGGGTTGTCGATCAGCGACCTTTGTGCTCTACGGTATGAAGCGCCACCAGACCATCGCCGCTGACTGAACCGCTTTCGCCGAGCTCGTGGATCCGCACCATGCCGGCAATGCGGCTCATCAGAGAACTTCGCCCGATGTTCGGTCCCACGGTCGCTTATGAGAAAGTCGCCCTCCATTGCAAGTAGCGAGGTGAAGGCCCGTCTTGATAACTACATCGGCGAATGAGCATTCATGGAAAGGACAAGACGCCGCTGCGCTTACGCTTATCCGCAAGATCTGCCTCGGCTTCCTCTACGTCGAGGAGGTAGAGCTCCAAGATCGACCCTGAGAGTCGTTGGCAGACCTCGACACTCTGCGTGCTGCGAACGGGGAGAACGCTGCGTTCGACTCGACTCGACCGGAACTCTGATCGTGCATCGTCATTTGGAACCTCCCGAGCGAGGCTTGCGACCGATGGCGCCAGCGGTCGGTGCGTGCTGGCGATCCCGAATGGCCTGCTCCACCTCTTCGCGAGGCACGCCGTAGCGGGCGCGAGACTCGCCCCGGATGGTTGCGGGGTCGCTGGTCGGCGCACCGAGTGCTCGGGTGCGCCCGGTGGCCGGCGCCTGAGTGGTGCCATGGGCGAAGAGCTGGGCCGCCACCTCGTAGGCACCGAGGCCTTGGAGGTCGTCGGGGCTGAGCAGCGTGCCCAGCTCCTTGGCCATCAGCCGGGCGTCCCCGGCCGCCAGCTGGAAGATGACTCGGGAGCGGGCGTTGGCGAGCACGGCGTGCTTGGCTTCGGGTGTCAGCTGGTCCATGTGCTGGTGGGCGAGCGTCAAGCCGAGTCCGAGCCCCCGCGCTTCGGCGAGGACCGAGGCAATCGGGGTCGGCAGGTGCACGAAGTGCTGCCACTCGTCGAGGTAGGCCATGACGGGCTTGCGACGTTCGGGGGCCATGCCGGAGCGGGCGGTCGTGGCGTGCCAGAGTTCGGCCACGATCAGCGCATCGAGGAGCGCGGCGGCCTCCTCGCCGAGCAGGCCCGAGGCCAACGAGCAGAGCAGGATCTTGCCCTCGGCCAGCACGTCGCGCATCTGCACGGCGGGGGTGGACTGGCCGATGATGGAGCGAATCGTCGGCCGCATGGTGAAGGCGCGGACCTTGTTGAGCACCGGCCCGACCGCTGCCTGGCGCTCGGCGTCTGAGAGGCCTTCGTACCAGCCCCAAAAACTCTCTAGGCCGACCGGGTCGTCGAGCTTGCCGACGAGCTTGCGGCGGTAGGAGGGGTTGGTGAGGATGAGCGGGACCTCGCACAGTGTGGTGCCTTCGGCTCCGGCCAGCGTCAGCAGGGCGGCCCGGAGAACGTCGTCGAGCCGCGGACCCCACGAGTAGGAGTACAAGCTCTTGAACATCCCGACCAGGTTCTCGACGATGACCTCGGCGCTCACCCCGTGGGCCGACTGCAAGGGGTTGAGACCGACCGGCCGGGAGGTGTCCGCCGGGTCGAGGACAATCACGTCGTTCTTGCGGTGCTCGGGGACCCGCTCCAGAATCGAGGTGACGAGATCGCCCCGCGGATCGAACAGGATGGGTTTACTGAACCCTGAGCCAGCTCGGATCCCATCGATGTCTCCTCATCGATTTGGGAACACTCGTCAGCGGCCTGAGAGTTCGAGCCCTCCGAATCGTCCTCGAAAATGCGAACTTGGTGCTCGTCGGCAACATCCTGTGCGGGTGGAGCGTGCGTCGTTCTGGCCCGAGGTGACTCGGTCACGGCTGGTCGTTGATCGGGCACCTGGGCTCGGCTTGTCGTGCGGTGCGATTAGACAAGAGCAGTGATCCTCGAACATGCGGTCCTCAGCGTGCCCGGTCAAGAGCAGGACTTCGAAGCGGCGTTCGCCCAAGCGAAGGGCATCATCGCTGGCATGCCCGGGTTCCGCTCGCTCCGGCTCGACCGATGCGTCGAAGCACCGTCGTGTTACCTGCTGCTGGTGGAGTGGGATCGGCTGGAAGACCACACGGTGGGCTTCCGTGGATCAGAGCAGTACCAACAATGGCGCGAGCTCCTCCACCACTTCTATGACCCTTTCCCAGTCGTGGAGCACTATGAGAACGTGGTTGACCAACCCACCGGCCGATGATGCGGTTCGGCCGGCCCACCCGCTGCCGGTGGCTGAAAAACAAGGTTCGGCAGAATTCGCTGGTAAGCGAGCTGTCCACAAGGGTCAGCCGAACAGCGGCGGCAGGCTCGGGACGTGACCTCACTGGTGGATGGGACCAGTAGCGCAGGCCCGGACGTTGCCTCTGGCCTGGGCTCTCCCAACCCGGGTTGAGACGTCCAGCGGGTCGGCCCGGCGGCGTTCTTGGGTGAGGAAGTTCGCAAGATCCACGACCCGGTATGGGCCGTGGTGGGGAACCTTGGTGACAGCCAGTGCTATCTGGGTGTCCAGGCCAAGGTGGCGGCCGTTCAGGCTGCGATGTCGCGGCGCGTCGCCAGCGAGGATCTGCGAGTGCGCCTAATCGCGCCGGCCTTCACCCTGGGTGTTTCCGACGGCTAACTCAATGGCACTCCCGAGATGCGTTTCTCCCTCATCGGGCGGGAACTGGTCAACGACGCAACGTCGCTGCACCTGGCCGCAAACGGTGTGGCGGGCTTGATTGCCGTCGTCGCGTGCGACAAGCCGCCGGTGGGCACCGTTGCCGCTCTCGTCGAGCACAACGTGCCCTCGGTGATCCTCTCCGATGGTTCGATCAAGCCAGGCGTTGATCCGCAGACGGGTGCACGGCTCGATCTCGTGGCCGCATTCCAGACAGCCGGCGATCCTGACGAAGAGGTTCGTGCTCGGGTTGCCTTGCATGCCTGTCCTGGTCAGGGCAGTTGCGGGGGCATGTTCACCTACAACACCATGCAGACGTTCATCGGCGTGCTCGGCTTAGAGCCGCTCCACATGATCTCACCGACCTCCGACGACCCCCGCAGGACGACCGAGTTTCCCGACCAACTCGTCGACTCCCTCATAACGATGGCGTCTCGGGGCGTCCGGCCGCGAGACATCGTGACCCCGACATCGCTACGCAACGCGCTCACCGTGGCCATTGCCATGGGTGGCTCGATCAACGTCATGCTCCACAGCGTCGAGATCGCCCGGGCGGCGGGGATCGACCTCTGGGGTGAGGTGCTTACCCAAGCAGAGTTCAATGAGCTGTCGCGCCGCCTGCCCGTGCTGGTCGACATGAGACCCTTTGGGACCTACTCGATGGTGGACGTTGAGGCCGCGGGCGGCGTGCCCGCAGTGGTCCGCGAGCTCCTGGCTGCTGGCTATCTCGACGGAGATGCGCTCACGTGCACGGGCGAGACGCTTGGGGAACAGGTCGATCGGCTCACCCCACCCGTCCCCGATCACCGGGTGATCTATTCGGTGACTCGGCCGTTCAAGGCCACCGGCGGTATGCGCTTGCTTCAAGGGAATCTCGCTCCCGATGGCGGAGCGATCCTGAAGCTCGCCGGTGTCGAGGGCGGGGTGTCGAACGGGGTCTTCACGGGCAACGCTCGCGTCTTCAACAGCGAACGAACCTTGGTCCATGCACTTGGCGAACGGTCCGACGACTTTCACGACCACGACATGGTCGTCATCCGCTACGAGGGTCCGCGAGGCCTGTTGGTAGGTCTCCGAGTCGTCGAGTTGGAGGCAGTCGATCCAGTTCTCCTCGAGATCGACCACGATCGTGTCCCCGTCTTCGACGAGGGCGATGGGGCCGCCCAGGAAGGCTTCGGGACCAACGTGTCCGATGACGAATCCGACACGGATCCTCCCGAGAATCGAGCGTCGGTCATCAGGGCGATGGTGATGCCCTGGCGGCGACAAAGGCTCGTGATCTTCGAGGTTGGGTCGAGCAATTCGGGCATCCCCGGAGCGGCGTTCTGCAGCTTGGCGGGCTGCCGTCGAATCCAACGGAGGCGTCCACCCCGACGCCATCCCCGTCACCAATCGGGTCCTGAGGAGAATGCGGGCTACCGCACTTCCTGCTCTCCTCGGTGGTGGTATGGCGTCCGACTAGCAATCCGGTCAGGCCGACCGCGCTGGAGGCACAGGATTCCGATTGCCGCGGTCGACTCTGTGTGGACTCGCCGGCGCCCTCCGGCTCGATCGGACACAAGTGCGCCATGCTTGGGGTATGGAACTCGACGAGCTGCTCGGTCAGTTCGACATTGCTGCGGCCAACCCCGCCCGGATGGACAAAGTCTGGGAACGTGCGAGTGCCTTGATCCCTGAGGACATGGTGTTCGGCTCGCTCCCTGAGTACGACGAGCTCATCCGCCAGTGGGACGATCTAGCCAGCGCACTGCCGTTGATCAACGGCAGTGCATTCTCGAACCGACTTATCGATCTCAACGAGTTGGCTCAGTGGCGCTTCGATGCTCACGAGATGGGCGCGGTCAGTGCTCATGTAGACGCGGTCGAGGCTGCATCCGAGCCTCAACGCGCACTCGACGAGTATCGTCACAGGCTTCGCCGAGCTCGTCGGCTCGCAGTCAGTACCCGTGCCGAAGGGTTGATGGCTCGCATAGACGAGATCGTGGCTGAAATGTTGCCCCTGTACGAAAGGGACAACGCCAAGATCAGCGACGCTCGCTGGCACGAGTTGGTGAATGGCGTTCGCGAGCTTGATCGGCTGGTAGGCGACTCGGCGGTCCGAACGGGTCGTTGGCAAGATCTCAATCGCCACCTCCACTTCGGCGAAGGGACCGATCTCCACGATATCGCGAATCTCGATTGGCCCACCGTGCGCAAGGACGTGGAGGCCGCTGTATATCCCGACGTGGAGCCTACAGGCCGCTGCAATCGACCTTGGCGAGCTTGCCACATCGGTGACGTCAAGCGCCGTCTCTGTCCAGATCAATTGGAACGGCCTTACAGGCGAGGGATTTGAGAGCGTTCTCTATGATCTCTTGCTAGCTGCACCCGAATACCACAACGTTCGCTGGCTTATGCGAACGAATGCTCCCGACCGAGGACGCGACATCTCTGCTGAGTTAATCACTTATGGGTCTACCGGCCTAACTCGGACAGAGCGAACGGTCGTTTAGGCGAAGCACTACCTGTCACGGTCGATCGCTCAAGGCGACGTACGCGAAGCGCTGGATCAGCTACAGCTGTGGGGTCCCCCTCCGTTCTTGATCATGATCCTGGCAACGAGTGGTCGCTTCACACAGGACGCCGTCCAGTGGATCGAGCGACGAAATGAAGCCGGTGATCGGCCATACATCGACATGTGGCCCGACAGCCGGCTCGAGGCTCTGCTCGCTCAGCAACCTGCAATCGTGGCAAGTCACGGACTCCGGTGAGGGGAGGTCCACCCACGGTCCAGCCACAGTTCGATTTCCACGTCCCGACTTTGGATCAGTCACGCCCAGATTTCCCGAGACGTTCACGAAACGCACTCGAGGGCGACTGGCAGCCTGAAACGACGACCTGGTCTGTCTACCGGGGTCGGTTCGGTGGTTTGACGGGTGGGGCGAGCTACAGCTCGTGCCCGACTGCGCACGGGATCGCTATGCCGAGCGCCAGGTGGATTGCGCGCTCCACCTCGGCCATCCGCCCGGCTGTCAGGGTGGAGATTTGGCTCTCGAGTAGCGCCCGGTTGACGGTCACGATCCGGTCCAGGTTGACGACGCACCGAGCTCGCATCCCGTCCCGACGCCCGAGCTCTACTTCAGCGTCGAGCCCTCGGACGGTCCTCGTCACCTCTGCCACAGTGATCTGGTCTCGGCCGGTCCGTCCGTGGGCGTCCCACGACAGCAGCAGGACTGGGTGACGCTGCTGTGGTGGCCATCGAGCCCACCAGACCTCACCTCGCTCCACGCGGGCTCCGTCGTGGCTTCGCTGCTGCAGGCGGGTGGTCGGCGGGCGGGTGGTCGGCGGGCGGGTGGTCGGGGACGTGGATTGGACGAGGTGTCTGGACGATGCGTCGGGGCGCGCCGATGTCGCCCTCGTCCCAGGGATCTGCGGAGGCGAAGAAGTCAGCCGATGTCGCCTCGATGAAATCACGCTCCTCGGCCGTCTCGGGTTGGCGGGCGTAGGCGTCCCGGTACCGGGCCTCCCGCTGGGTTTCGTCCAACTGACGCAGGGCGGCACTCACCAGCTCGGCCACCGTGTGTGAGCGGCTGGCCCCGGCGGCCGCGCTGGCGTCGTCGATCCGGCGGAGGAGTTCACGAGGTAGCGAGACCGTCACCTTGTCCGTCCGGGCCATACCGCTGATCTTACCAGCGCTCACACCGGACGTGATCCATGATGACGCCTGATCGGAGGAACCCGCACCGGATTGGAGCGCTTGATCTGAGCCGACGTTGGGTCTCGCGATCGGTCCGTTGACCTGGGACTCCGCGGTCCGCAAGGCTGTGTGACCTCATCGAGCGAGACACAGGTTTACTGAATCCTGGCCCAGGTCGGGGTTCCCCATGCCATGTCTCGAGCAGCAGTGAGGAAGGCCGGCGGACACGTCGGCGAGCGTGGGCTCCGCATGTTCGGCGGTCCCGCTCCGGCGTGCTTGTCACGCTGCTGACTTCGGGGCGGGTCCGCCGACAACATTTCTCCCATTGGGTCCGCGCCTACACGATCCGGGCATGATTCTGTTCGGCCCGTGTTGGGCACAATCCGTTGAC
This sequence comes from uncultured Acidimicrobiaceae bacterium, assembly GCA_963794215.1. Lineage (GTDB taxonomy): Bacteria > Actinomycetota > Acidimicrobiia > Acidimicrobiales > RAAP-2 > DATKRB01. The sequence goes on from CAWCCQ010000007.1 coordinate 42,955, forward strand.
CTTTTGCGCTTGCCTTGATTCACGCGTAAGTCCCGTCGCCCAGGTGAACGTGGGCCTGCCGCAATTCCCCAGCATGATCCTCGAGAACCTCCCCGTTTGCTGGTCAGCGATCGAAGTGCCGCGGGTCGGGGAGACCGAGGCTGGTGTAGCCAGGCGCTCGTTTGGCCATCGATGAGGCGAGGACTCCGGTTTCGACGTCGTGATAGTCGTGGATTTCGGCGGTGTCTTTGCCGGGGTGGGGTCGCAAGATGCGCCCGGCATACTGAACAAGTCGCCCCTTGAACGCAATGGGTGCCGCCAAGAACAGGGTGTTCAAAACCGGGCAATCGAAACCCTCGCCGATGTAGGAGCCAGTGGCGACGACCAGCAGGGGAGCTCCGCCGGGCTGAACGTCGAGACGCGCGAGGGCAGTGGCTCGGGCCTTGGCTCCCATGCCGCCGCGTAGAACAACGGGATCATGTCCGCCCTCGCCCAGAGCCGCAGCAAGGTGTTCGAGGTGTTTCGTCCATTGGGTGAGCACGAGGCAGTGCCGTCCACGGTGCAGCGCGGAGATGACGTCGTCGATCACTTGTTGGGTGCGGATGGGGTCATTCAGTAGGTCGCGGTAAATGGCGGCGATCCCACCGGGCGCCGACGGGTCAGCGTCCCCGATGTAGCGGAACGACGTGGGGTGCACGTAGAGAACTGGCTTGGGTGGGGCCGTCTGGGGCGATCGAGCGGAGAGCGTGCTCGACGAGGATCGGTTCATGGTGTGGCGGACCGGGCCGAGCTGCAGGGCAATGAGGTCGTCGAGTTGATCACGCCGGTACGGCGTGGCGGTGAGGCCCAGCCAGCGCCGTGCCGGGACTTGTCGGACCGCTTGTTCGAACGCCGCGGCGGGGACGTGGTGGCATTCGTCGACGACGACCAGCCCATAGCCGGCCGTGAGCGTCGAGAGCTCAGTGCGGCGGGACAGGGTCTGGAAAGTGGCGATGTCGATGATGCCGCCAGTCTTGGTGCGTCCGCCTCCACGTTGGCCAGCCTTGACGCCGAGCAGCTCGCCGATCCGGGTGCGCCATTGGTCGGCGAGTGTCTTGCGGTCGACCAGTACCAGCGTGGAGACGCCGTGGAGCGCGATGAGGGAACAGGCGATGACGGTCTTGCCGGCACCGGGCGGAGCCACCAGCACTCCCATGTCGTGGGGCGCCATCGCGTCGCTCGCCACCAGTTGGTCGGGATCAAGGGTCGCTGTGAACTTGAAGACGTGAGAATCTCCGGAGCTTCGCTCGTCGACGAGCTCGAGGTGGCTTCCAGCCTCCTCGACCAGCCTCCGTAAGCGCTCGAGGAGGCCGCGCGGCAAGATGAGATCGCCGGTAATGGTCTCGTCATAGCTGCGCAGAAAGCGAGGAACGGCCCAGGTAGAGGCTCGTCGCCGCTGGCGCTCGTAGAAGACAGGATTGGCCATCGAGGCAGCATGCTTGAGCGTGGCCAGCAGGGCCGGCGACAAATCGGCGCCGTCGATGGTGATCGCGGCGCTGAGCCGCGCGTGCACCGCTTTCGGTGCTGGAACCGAGATGCGTGTCGAGGTCGCGGTTTGCAGACGGTTTACAGCGGCGCCAACCGTTACCTGACCCAGCCGTTGCGCGAGTCGGGCGACTTCGGGTGGAGAGAGACGGGCAACGCTGGACAGGTACGCCCACTGGTCATCATGGGGTTCGAGGGTGGCAAGGTCCAAGAACAGTGTTGCGCCACGGCGCCGGCACCGCCCCTGAAGTGGCGCAGCGATGAGGTTCCCGAGCCCGCCGATCTGGAGAACATCCTGGGAGGGGAACAGGCGGTCGTAACTGGTCAGGTCCATGCTTCCGCGCAGTGCGATCGCCTCGCGCAGCAACCCCGAGCCCACCTGGCGCGCAGCGGCAGCGGGAACCGGCGCAGTGAAGAACAACCACACATGTGCCCCGAGACCGGAGCGAGACACTTCAAGCGCAACGGGTGCACCAACCGCCCGCGCCGCCTTCACGTAGGACAGCGCGTCAAGCATCGCGGCGGGGCCATCGAAATCAGCGGCGAGCCAGGCACATCGGTCGCCGTCGAGCATCGGGTAGAGCCCGAGGTCGAGCTCACCAGACAGATGCGCCGCGAGTACCTCGTCGGTCAAGGGTAGGTAGTCCCGCTCCGAAGCAGGGAGACCTCTTCGCCAACTACCTCGGACTGCGGGCATCCACCCGGACTTGCCCGAGCGGGTGTTTTCCCAGCGCTGCGCGTAGACGTCGCTGCGCGCCGCGAACAGCGCCCGGAAGAACGCCACCTTCATTCCAGGCGGAGATCCGGCATGGACTGATCCCGGCGCAGCGTCGAATATGCCTGCCTGTACCGGCGCTGGCAGTCGGGCCTGCTGGGGCGTCAACTCCAAGAGCCGTAGCAGGCGAGCATTCTCCGCCCGCAACTGCGAGACCTGGGACCGCAGCGCGGCAAGTTCGGCGTCCAGGCTGGTCGACGGACGACTGTCTTCAGTCTCGGGTCGGGCGGCTGGCGTCATCGGCCAAGAGTTTCGCGCCGTGGCCGGGGAATCGATCCCCTCGAGTACGGCGACCTCACCCAGCGACGGTCAGCTCGCCGAGCACTTGGTCGACGGCGTCCCTGGTCTCGTCGTCGCTGTCCGGCCAGAGATGGCCGTAGGTGTCGAGGGTCTCCATGGCTGACTGGTGCCCCAGGCGCTTCTGGACAGCCTTGACCGAGCAGCCGCGGGAGATGAGGAGCGATGCGTAGAAGTGCCGCAGGTCGTGAAAGGTGGTCGTTTCGGGCAGCCCTGCCTTCGCCGTGGCCCGGTGCCACATCTCGCCGATCGTGCTGCGACGCAGCGGTCGTCCAAGCGTGTTGGTGAACACGAGACCCGCCGCCCCGGTGCCGAAGTCGACGAGGCTCCTCGACAGGGCGAGCCCCACGGCATCGGGCATGGGCACCGTGCGGAAGCCCGCCTTGCTCTTGGGCGGGCCGAACGCAGGAACGCCCGCTCGAACCGAGACGAGCTGGCGGTCGACTCGGACTTGCCGGCGCAGGAAGTCGATGCGATCGACGGTGAGCCCGAAGCATTCCCCCTGCCGCATCCCCATTCCGGCCGCGAGCAGGATCAGCGCCGCGATAGCGAGCGGGCGTGGCGGCGATGAGCCCGTCCACTTCGCTGGTGCCGAGCGGGATGACCTCGACGTCGAATCGCTTGGGCAGCGCGATGCGGACGCAGGGGGAGGAAGCGATGATGCGGTCGCCGATGGCGGCCTTGAAGATGCTCGACACCCACCGGTACACGACTTCGACGGTCCCCGGCGCAAGGTCTTCGGCTCGGGCCTTGACCCACGCCTGGATCTCGCTCCGGCGGATCGAGCCGATGGGTCGGTCGCCGAGCGCTGGGTACGCGTGCAGCCGCAGGTAAGTCTCCACCTGCGCGGCCGTCGCCGGCCTGTGGACCTGGCTGGCCCGCCACGACTCGGCGTAGGCGCGGAACAATGTTCTCCCGCCGGCCGGGTCGACCTACAGCCCGTGCACGAGGTCCCCGCGTATGCCGTCCAGAAACCGTTCGGCGTCCGCCTTCCGGGGGAACTGACGGGTCTTTTGCGGGCCGCCCGGGTACTCCCGCCACCGGGCTCGGTACCGCCCGTCGGGCCGCTTGTCGACGCTCGCCATGGCCTTACCTCCCGCCCTTCCCGCCGCGTTCCCGGCCCCATTCAGTCCTCAAAAAGTCCTCAGGTCCTCAAAAAGTCCTCAGGATGGAGGACTTTCTCGGTCGACTCCGGTCAGTTGCGGACAGTGTTGGACAAGCCAAAAGTGCAGTTCAGAGCCTATAATGACCCGCGGTAAGGGTGGTGCGACGGTGAGCCGGCCTGTAGGCGGGGTTCTGTCCAGCCCTGTGGGGGCTTGGGTGGCCATCCATCTACGCGGCCTACCTGAGGACTGCAACCTCCTGGGAGGTTGCGGGCGGGCAACCCATGTCCCACGCTTGGCCTTGCTCCGGATGGGGTTTGCCGAGCCGTCCTGGTCGCCCAGGGCGCTGGTGCGCTCTTACCGCACCGTTTCACCCTTGCCTGTTCGGGCGTTGCCCGTCATCGGCGGTCTGTTCTCTGTGGCACTTTCCTGCGGGTCACCCCGACTGGCCGTTAGCCAGCATCCTGCCCTGTGGAGCCCCGACCTTCCTCAACCCCGACCCCGCTAACCTGCGGGGCCTCGGAGCTGCGGCCACCCAGCCGGCTCACCGTCGTTGTCAGTTTGCCATCCCTGACACGGTGTTGAGGCGACCCGCTCCAGGCGCGGCTCCCGAAGGACGCCCGTAAGGTGGGCAGCGACGGTGCGACGACGCAGCGCGGGCCGTGAGGTGGCCCCTAGGTAGGGTGTGCGCGTGGTGCTCGAAGCCGATGCCCCGGGGGGTCGTCCCGACCCGCTCTCCATCGCCGATCTCTATGGCCAGGTGGACGCAGCCCTGGCCCGCGTCTTCCCGCGCAATCGCTCACTGTGGGTGCGTGGCGAGATCCAAAGCGTGTCGGACCAGCCTCGAACCGGCCACTGTTACCTGGACCTGGTCGACCCTGAGTCCGCTCGGGACCGACAAGCCCCGGTGCTCCGGGTCAAGTGCTGGCGAACGACGTGGGGACCGTTGCGGGCGACCCTGCGTCGAGAAGGCATCGAGCTCACGCCGGGCATGGTGGTCATGTTGCGGGGGACGCTCGACTTCTACCGACCTCGGGCTGAGATCGGGTTCGTCCTGGCTGAGCTCGACGTCACGTCGTTGCTCGGGCGTCTCGCCGCCCAACGGGCAGCCTTGTTACGGACGCTGGCCGCCGAAGGCTTGCTGGACGCAAACCGGCGGGTCCCCGTTCCGGCGGTTCCCCTCCGAATCGGTCTGGTCGGCAGCCCGGGGACCGAGGGCTTCGCCGACTTCATCGGCCAGATCATGAGCTCGAACCTCGCTTTCCGCATCCAAGTCGCCCCAGTGACCGTCCAGGGAGCCACTGCTCCTCGAGTGATCGCCCGGGGCCTGGCCAAGGCCGGCCGCGCGGACTGCGAGCTGATCGTGCTGGTGCGGGGTGGAGGGTCGAAGGCCGATCTGGCAGCGTTCGACGCCGAGGTCGTTGCCCGCGCCGTCGCCACCTCGCCGCTTCCCGTGTGGGCGGGGATCGGTCATACAGGCGACGAGTCGGTCACCGACATCGTCGCAAATCGTTCCTTCATCACTCCCACCGAATGCGGTCGAGAGCTGACGCTGCGGGTGAGCCAGTGGTGGGACGACGTGGTTGCCGCATCCGCCTCAGTGGTCGGTCGTCGAGCGAGTGAGATATTGACCGCTGCCGAGCACCGCGACGCGCTGGCACGGGGGCGTCTCACCGGCGCTGCCAGGCACCAGCTGCGTGCCCACGGTGAGCGACTGGCCATCCGAGCTCGCCGGCTGTCCGAGCACGCTCGGCGCGTGCCCGAGCACGAGCGTGGCCGCCTCTCGGAACGGTCCGCGCGGCTCGGACCCTTAGCCGACAATCACCTCGAGGGTGCCGGCGACAGGATCCTTGCCTGGCGCCGCCTGCTGGCCGCGTACGACGTCAGTCGGCAGCTCGAGCGGGGTTACACCTTGACGCTCGACGGTGCGGGGGCGGTGCTGCGCAGCATCGGCGACCTGACCGATGGTGCGCAGCTAACCACCATGTTCGCTGACGGATCGGCGAGTTCCCGGGTGGAGTCGGTCAGCGCCCAGTCGGCTGGCGGCGCCCGGCTCGTGGCGCGTTCGGACCCGACCCGAGCAGCGCCACTCGTTGTCGAGGAGGAGCGATGAACCAACGTCAGCCACTGGTCGCCGACGACGTGGGCTCTCCCGTCGGTGACCTCAGTTACACCGAGGCAAGCCGCGAGCTCGACGAGATCGTTGCGTTCTTCGAGCAGCGTGAGGTCGACGTCGACCTCCTCGTGGCCCGCCTCGAGCGGGCCACCGCCATCGTTGATGAGCTGGATCGCCGGTTGCGCCGGACGCGGGCTCAGGTGGAAGAGTTGGTGCCGCGACTCGAGTCCGCCACCATGCTGCCCCCAGAGCGCGAGGCGGCTCGTGAGGCGGGGGGCGGGACCGCCGGACGAGCGAGCGGCCTTGTCGACGATGTCGGCGCGGTGGATGTCGAGGACCCTGACGACGCAGACGAGGAGCAGTTCGATGACAGGACCCATGCCGATGCCGAACGTGGGGAGGATGGTGCGCCGGCGATGAGCCGTGATGCGCGTGAGCACGCTGACCCGGGCCAACTTCCTGACGATCACCCGGGGCTGTTCTGATGGCGGCCCCGGACCCGGCGACCGGCACGTCGGCCGACCGCCTGTACTTCCGCCAGCTGCTCTCGGGGCGCGACTTTGCGCGGGGCGACCCGATCGCGCAGCAGATGGTCAACTTCGCCTACCTGATCGGCGACCGCACGACGGGAGAGGCGCTGATCGTCGATCCGGCTTACGCGGTCAATGAGCTCCTCGACCTGCTCGAATCCGACGGCATGCACTGCGTCGGCGTGCTGGGCACCCACTATCACGCCGACCACGTGGGTGGAGCCATCGCCAGCTGGTCGATCGAGGGCATCGCCGAGCTGCTCGGACGGGTGGACGTACCGATCCATCTCCAACGGCCCGAGGTGCTGTGGGTTGCGCGTACGACCGGAGTCGGGGAAGGTCAGCTCGTGGGCCACGACAGCGGGGACGTGGTTGAGGTGGGGGAGATCGCCATCGAACTACTGCACACGCCGGGCCACACCCCGGGGAGTCAGTGCTTCTTGGTCCAAGGCAGACTGGTCGCCGGGGACACGTTGTTCCTCGACGGTTGCGGACGCACCGACCTGCCCGGCAGCGACCCCGAGGCGATGTACGAATCGTTGACGACGCGCCTCGCTCGGGTGCCCGACGACGTCGTGCTGTATCCCGGACATCTCTACTCGACCGAGCCCTCGGCGACGATGGGGGAGACTCGGCGCAGGAACGTGGTCTTCATGCCGCGATCGGCCGCGCAGTGGCTCGCCATGTTCGGCGGCGGATGAGCGGTCTCGGCCTGCCCGACGGACCCCTTGCGCTCGACGGGCGCGTGGTGATCGTCGGCGCCGGGCTCGCGGGCTTCCGGGCGGCCGAGGCGTTCCGCGCCGAGGGGTTCAGAGGGTCGCTCGTGCTGGTGGGCGACGAACGGCACCTACCCTACGATCGCCCGCCCCTCTCCAAACAGGTGCTCGCGGGGGCGTGGCCCCCCGAGAAGACCATGCTGGCCGACCGCACGCGGCTCGACGCGCTTGGGGTTGACCATCGGATGGGGCGCCGAGCAGTGGCCCTCGACGCCGAGGCGCGGCGAGTCCTGCTCGACGACGACTCGTCGATCGACGCCGACGGCATCGTGGTGGCCACCGGCGCCCGCCCCCGGCCTCTTTTCGGACCCGAGCAGAGCGGAGAGCAGCTCCTGCTCCGCACTATCGATGATGCCGCGGGCCTGCGCGGCGCGTTGGATCGGCGCGCCCCGGCGAGGGTGGTGGTCGTGGGCGCCGGCTTCATCGGGTCCGAGGTGGCGTCGACCTGTCAGGCCCTGGGATGCACGGTGACCGTGATCGAAGCAGCAGCCACGCCCTTGTCCCTGGCGCTCGGTGAGTTGATCGGCGGGGCATGTGGGTCGATGCACGCCCGTCACGGCGTCGAGTTGCGGACCCGAACCGGGGTGATCACTGTGCAGAGCGCGAATGCCGGCTCGGACGCTCGGGGTCCCCACAACGGGGAGGGTCCCACGGCTCTGGTGGAACTGAGCGACGGCACCACGCTGGAGGCTGACGCAGTGGTCGTCGGCATTGGGGTCCTGCCGAATGTCGAGTGGCTCACCGGATCGGGCTTGGCACTGGACAACGGCGTGGTGTGCGACCACGCGTTGTTCGCCGCCGATGGTGTGGTCGCCGCCGGGGACGTGGCTCGTTGGCTGTGGCGCCACGACGGGCGCGAGGGCCTGGTCCGCATCGAGCATTGGCAGTTGGCGGCCGACGGAGGAGCGGCCGCGGCACGCGCGTTGCTGGTCGGGCGCACCGGCGCGCCCGACTTCGACCCGGTCCCCTACTTCTGGTCGGACCAATACGGGCTGAAGATCCAGTTGCTCGGCCATCCCGATCCCGACGACGACGTGGAGGTCGTCGATGGGTCCCTCACCCACGAGCGGTTTGTGGCGCTCTACGGCAGATCGGGGCGCCTCACCGCGGCCGTGGCAGTGGGTCGGCCGCGCCAGCTCATGGCGTACCGTCCGTTGCTGGCCGTTGGTTCGGGGTGGGACGAGGCGCTCAAGCTCACTCGGGAGTGATGTCGATCCGACTCGCGTCGGGTTGTGAGCGTGCCCGTCCTCGACGACGGGCACCGCGTCGGAGCTTCACCGCGGCAGCGGTCAGGACCCGCTGCTCGCTGGCGCTCGGCTCGGCGAGACCGTAGGCAGCCCGTTCGGCTTGCCACGCCAAGGACCGCGCCGGCATGGGCGGCGGGTCGTGTCCCGCCCAACGGCGATCGAGCTCGCTGGCCACGCTCGTCAACGGCTCGTGGTCGGAGAGTGGGATCCCTTGGCGCTTTGCAGCACGAAGAAGCTCGTTGGTGATCCGCCCCGTCCAGGTGCTCGGCGCGGCGCGACGGCGGCGAAACCACAAGAAGGTGAGCGACACCACGCCGACCAGGGCCACCGCGGGGAACAAGGGGATCCGGCGCAGGCCGGCCGAGAGATCGTGACCCAGCGCGCCAGCTGGGGTCGGGTTGGCTGCCGGAACGAGCGCGGTGGGATCGAAGCTCTGCCATCCGTAGCCGGGAAACCAGACCTGCACCCATGCGTGCGCGTCCTTGGCCTCGATGTCATAGAGGTCGGTGATCGGGTTGAACGACCCGGGAACGTACCCGGTTGCCTCGCGGGCGGGGATGCCGAGCGAGCGGAGCATTACGGCGAGCGCCGTGCTGATCTGCTCGCAATACCCGCGCCGGTTGCCGAACAGGAAGTCGGTGACAGTATCCTGCCCAGCGGCCAGGGGTGGGATGTCGGTCGTGTAGCGGGTGTGCGAGCCGATCCACGACTCGAGTGCCGCCACCTTGTCGTAGACGTCGGGGGCGTTGGCGGTGATCCGTGCGGCCAGCGCCTTGACCCGCGGATAGGGATGGGGCAGCTGGGTGTCGACCACTTGCTCCGCCTCGGTCAGCCGAGCGCCACCGTTGGGGGTGGTTCCCGCGCTCCGCAGTGCGGCCGCCGATGGGGTCGACACGACGGACTCAACAGTGTAGATGGACCCCGCTCCGAGGGTGGTGGCCGTTCGCATGGTGCCGTCATCTGACACATAGAGGCGATTGGTCGGGAACCAGACCTCGGTGGCGTTGGCGGCGTGGAACACCAAGTTAGGGCCGGGGACTGCGAGGTAGAAGGTCTGGATGTCCGGAGTCCCCGACGCGCTCTGGTCGTCGGGGAGGGGGACGGAAAAGGGCGGTCCGTAGGTGAGCTCGTGGTACGCGATGGTGCCGCTGGGCACCGTTTGGGTCCAACTCTGACCGCTCCAGTCGTCGAAGGTCTCGGCAATCCAGTACGAGGGCCGATCGGCGCGGACCCTGAGCACCACCTGGTTGCCCAGAGATCCTCGGATGGCCGTGTCGAGCGGCCCGGCGAAGCCGAGCATGCCTCCGATCCGGTCCGCGCCCGATGGCGACCCTGCCTTCAGCGGTTCTGAACCGTCCGAGCCCCCGCCCACCAGGCCGCCCGCCGAGCCGAGCGGCACGTCGTTGGCGATCGACGAAGGGAACAGGACCGTGCTCGAGGCGTGCGGGGGCGGGAGCAGCGCCACCAGTCCGACACCGACGACGAGGACGCCGGTGGACGACGAGATGACCGGTCCCAAACGTATTGGTGCGCCCCCTGCCATCGAGCTCCACATCGCGCTCGAGACCGGCGATGCCGAACGCTGCCCAGACGACGACATAGAACCCGAACGTCGAGTCGACGGCCTGGGCGGCGGCGACGGCCATCAAGGTGGCCGAACCGGCCAGTGAGAATCCGAGGTCCCGTCGGGACGGCACGTCGAACGCGTGGGTCACCTGTATCCAGGTGAAGAGCACGGCGAGCGGCCCTTCGACGGTGGCGAGGTCCCCGAAGGTGGTGCGGTGCGAGACCGAGAGGAAGAACCAGAGGAACGCCCCGGAGACGGCGATGGCCAGGGCCAGCTTCACCCATGGGAGCGGATGGTCCCGTCGGCGATACGAGAAGGTGTTGCCGATCGCCACCAGGACGATGGAGCCGAGCGCGATTCCCGCGCTCAGTTCGCCCTGAGCCCAACAGGCCGCGATAGCGACCGCCACGGTGGCCGCAGTCGCTACCCGAAACAGGATCGAGTTTTCGGGAGGCCCCGGCAGATTTGCCCGCCGGATCCGCTCAACGACATTCATGGTCCGTCGCGACGGGTGGGCTGCTCGGACTGCAGGGGCGCGGGTTGCAGGAGCTGTAGGGGCACCGGTTGGGGCGGCACAGCCCGGGCCAGGCGTCGACCGGCATCGAGCATCCCGGTCACCGCCGCGGAATGCTCGCCGTCGGACTGGCGGGTGATCAGGGTGACAGGACGACCTGACCCGAGCAGTTCGCCCACCGTTGCGAACGCCCGCTCGGCAAGGCGTTCGGCGGCGTCGGGATCGACCGGAAGATCCACACGCACGGTTACCGGCTGCGCCAATGGCGCTTCCATCTCGCGCACCATGAGGGTCCCCGCGTGCGCGGTCGCCGGCCAGTGCACCCAGTGTCGGAGATCGCCCGGTCGATACTCACGGACGCCTCGAGGTTCGCCGAGTCGTTGAGGCACCCGCCGTTCGGCCTCCTCACGCCGGCGGATTCGGACACGTGCCCAGGATCGGGACGGGCCAGTTTGGGGGCCACCAAGACCGGTCGGACCAAAGGCACCTCGAGGTCGCGGTACCACCAGAGCAGGCCGAACGGGGCCGCCGAGGCGACGCGCAGCCTGCAGGTGCGCAATTCGCAGTGATGTGACGGCACCACCAACACCGTCCCCGGGCCCCTTCCGTCGAGCACGACATCGGAACCCGAGGGCCGTAGGGGGGTGACCCGGATCGGGAGGTTCGAGGTGACCACGACGGCCACCGGGCGTCCTGCCACCCCATCGAGCGGTGCGTCCACGACCATGACAGCGAGGCGCCAGGTCACCAGACCGGGCCCCAACAGGCCCACGGCCAGGAATCCTCCGAGCAACGCCCCGAGAGCCTGGACCCAGCCCGAGCCGCTGTTGTGGGCCACCGCTGCCCACCCGCCCAGCGACAGCGCAGCGGCGAGCACCGGCACCACGACCCGAGTGGGTCGGGGTGCCCGCTGACCGAATGCGGGTCTGGCCCCGAGCCCTGCATGATGGGCCGACGCCCCCAAGCGAGCGGTCATGGACGGGGCGCGGGGATGGATCCGAGGATGTCGCGGACCACCGACTCGCCGGCGGTCGCGCCGTCGGTGACCAGTCGGTGCGCCAGGCTGGGCACGGCTACCGCCTGCAGGTCGACGGGCGAGACGAAGTCTCGCCCGTACAAGAGCGCGTGGGCCTGGGCGGAGCGAACCAGCGATATCGAGGCCCGAGGGCTCGCGCCCAGCAGGACCGAAGGGGCCCGGCGGGTGGCCCGTCCGATGGCGACGGCGTACTCGGCTACCGGCACCGCCACGTGGATGTGCCGGGTCACCTCGATCGCGCTTGCCCAGTGCTCGATGCTGCAGACAGGCCGCAGCCCGGCCAGGGCCGGACGTCCACCACGCTGAAGGGCGAGCACCGTCTCGATCGCGGCGTCGGGGTAGCCGAGAGGCGTGGACACGGCGAAGCGGTCCAGCTGGCTCTCGACGAGTGGGTACGTCCCCATCTGCCCGGCCGGGTTCTGGGTGGCAACGACGAGGTGGGGCCGGGGGAGCGCCCACGTGTCGCCGTCGACGGTCACCTGCTGCTCCTCCATTGCCTCCAACAAGGCCGATTGGGTGCGCGGCGGTGTGCGGTTCAGCTCGTCGACGAGCACGACGTGGGCGAACACGGGTCCGGGGCGGAACTCCCAGGCCATGGTCTCCTGCGAGTAGATCGAGACCCCCGTCACGTCGGTCGGCAGGAGGTCGGGGTGACCCTGGACGCGCGAGAGCCTCGCGCCGAGGGAATGGGCGAGCGTCCGGGCGAGCACCGTCTTGCCCACGCCCGGCACATCTTCGACGAGCAGGTGGCCCCCAGACAGGGCGGCGACCACGGCAACCGTCACCGCGTCGGGCGCGCCCAGCAGCACCCGTTGGAGGTTGGCGTGTAGACCTCGCGCGAGCTCCACCCAGTCGTCGAGGGGTCGCCGGGCTTGGGTGATCGCGCTGGTGGTGGTGGTCATCGTGCTCTCCGGTAGCCGCCGTGACGGGATTGCGCGTGAGAGGTCAAAAGTCGATCTCCGACAGCTCGGGAATCGTGCGCTCGGCCCGCCGTCGCGCCTCGAGCCACCGGTCGCGCCGTTGGGCCCGCATGTCGAGTGCGCCAGGCTCGACGGTGCGCGCCGGCCGATAGGTGCTTGCCACGTCGTCGGGACCCTTCCAGGCTCCGGTGGCCATACCGGCGAGGTAGCCCGCGCCGAGAGTAGTGGCCTCAAGCTGGGCGGACACCTCTACCGGGCGTCCAGTGGCATCGGCCAGCAGCTGCACGAAGACGTCGTTCGCCGACATGCCGCCATCCACCCGCAGTGTGTCGATCGGCAGTCCGCTGTCCTGCTCGGCCGCCTCGAGCAAGTCGGCGCCGCGGTGGGCGATGCCTTCTAGAACCGCGCGCACCAGCTCGGGGCGGCCGGTGCCCAGCGTCACGCCGAGCAGGGTGCCCCGCGGCGCCGAAGTCCCAGACCGGCGTGCCGAGCCCGAGGAGCGCGGGCACGAACCACACGTCGCCCGTGTCCGCACAACCAGCGGCGCAGGATGCGGCATCCTCGACCCGTTCGAGGATGCCGAGATCGTCGCGCAGCCACTGGATGCACGAGCCGGCCGACAGCATCATCGCCTCGGTTCCCCAGGTGGGATCACCGGCGTGCTGCCACGCCACAATGGGGAACGTGCCGAGCTCGCCCCGCTCGAACGCGTTGGGCGGTTTGGGCCCGGTGCACACGTCGAGCATGCCGCCCGTACCGAAGGTGACCTTGGCCAGGCCCGGCAGCGTGCAGCCCTGACCGACGAGCGACGCCTGCTGATCGCCGGCGATGCCGCAGATCGGAGGAGCACCCGGCAGCGCCCGCGCCTCACCGACGACGCCCGTTGAGTCCCTCACGACAGGGAGCATCGAGAGCGGGATGCGCAACGCGTCAAGCGACCGCTCGTCCCAGCCCAGGGTGTCGGGTCGGAGCAGCCAGGTGACTGCCGCATTGGTGGCGTCGGTCACGTGCACCCCTCCCTGGGCGCCACCCGAGAGCGTCCAGGCCACCCAGCTGTCGACGGTGCCGAAGCAGAGCTGCTCGCCCGCGCGGGTCCGTTCCGGATCAATCTCGTCGAGGATCGCCGCGAGCTTGGTCGCTGACGCGTTCAGGTGGGAAGCGGAACCCGTCGGCTTGCATGCCAAGGCAGGCCCCCACCGTGCGCAGGTCTTGCCATCCGATTCCTGGCCCGACCGGCTCACCAGTTGCGCGATCCCACACGATGGTGGTCGCGCGCTGGTTGGCTATGCCCACGCCGTCGACGGGACCGGACCGCTGGAGCGTGACGCCACCGAGCTCGAGCACGATCTCCGCGAGGCGTCGCGCGTCGATCTCAACCAGCCCGGGTGCGGGGGTGATGGGCGGCAGGGCCTGGCGGATGGCATGATCCACCGAGCCGTCTGGGCGGACCACAGCGGTGCGCACGCCCGAGGTGCCCACGTCGACGACGAGGACGCCTTGGCTCACGAGCGCTGCACCGGGCCGGGCCCGAGAGGGCCGAACGAGGGCACGCGGGGAGCGCCGTTGCTCACCCCGACAGCCTCTCACAACCCGTGGCCAGCACCTCAGCGGTGCGCCCAGTGCCCAACGTCGCCGCCGTTTCAACAACTCCTGGTAAACAACAATCGTTGGTGATATGGTCCTCAGCATGCGTCCGCCCGAAGAGCTCACCGATGTGTTCAGGGCCCGGGGTCGCAAGGTGACCGCCCAGCGCCAGTGCATCTTTGGGATCCTCGAAGGCAACGTCGCGCACCCATCGGCCGAGGCTGTCTACGAGGCCGCTCGGGCCCAGGTGCCCACGATCTCGCTGAAGACGGTCTACCAGACTCTGTACGAGCTGGCCGAACTCGGTGAGATCGCAGTGCTCGACCTGGGGACCGGCATGGTGCGCTTCGATCCGAATGTCGAGTCCGCCCACCACCACCTGGTCTGCCGTGCGTGCGGCAAGGTCCGGGATGTCGACGTTGACTCGTCCGCGCTGGTCGTGCCTCCTGGGAGCGATCAGGGTTATGAGGTGCGGTCCACCGAGGTGGTGTTCCGCGGCCTCTGCGACAACTGCAAGGAGCAGGTCCGATCACCTGCCTGACAACCCTGTCCCGCACCCGGAGCTCCGTGCAGAGGAGCACCGTGCTCGAGCCCAAGAGCAAACACACCTGAGCCATCCGGCGTTCCGGCAACGGCGCCAGGCCAGAGCGACAGAGCGACAGCCCACCAAGAGCAAGCAAGAGAAAGGGAGAGCCAGATGGCATCACTGAAAGGGTCGAAGACCGAAAGCAACCTGAAAGAGGCGTTCGCCGGTGAGAGCCAGGCCAATCGCCGGTACCTGTACTTCGCCCAGAAGGCCGATGTCGAGGGGTACCCCGACGTGGCCGCCCTGTTCCGGTCGGTGGCCGAGGGCGAGACCGGGCATGCATTCGGTCACTTCGACTTCTTGAAGGAGGTCGGCGACCCGGTGACCGGCGTGCCGGTGGGGCCGACTACGGACAACCTCAAGTCCGCGATCGAGGGTGAGACCTACGAGTACACCGAGATGTACCCCGGCTTCGCCAAGACGGCGCGCGACGAGGGCTTCGACGAGGTGGCCGAGTGGCTCGAGACGCTGGCGCGGGCCGAGAAGTCCCACGCCGGGCGTTTCGCGAAGGGGCTCGAGTCCGTCTCGTGATCGAGTCGGGGTTGGGTGGGCCGCGGCCCCTGTGCGGCCCAGATCGGGCGTGGGTCGTTGCCCGCTGACGAAGCCGCGCACCGACCCGATGGGCTGACCCTGGCCGACGTGCCCGACCAGCGCGCCTACGAACGCGTGCGAGATGGGTACCGCCAGCAGATCATCGAGCTCAAGCGTCGCCGACGGGTCGCGCTCGGCCCCATCATGACGTTGGTCTTCGAGAACGTTGACACCGTGCGGTTTCAGGTTCTCGAGATGGCCCGGGCCGAGCGGATCGCCACCGACGAGGGTATTCAGCAAGAGCTCGACGTCTACAACCGACTGCTCCCGGGGCGTGGAGAGCTGTCGGCGACGTTGTTCATCGAGCTCACGACACCCGAGGATCTGCGGAAATGGTTGCCGGCGCTGGTCGGCGTGGAGCGTTCGTTGGCTATAGAGCTCTCCGCGCCGGGCGGCCCGACGACCCTGGTGCAGGGCATGCCCGAGGCGGCACATGCCGCCGCGCTCACCCGCGAGACGGTGACCGCCGCGGTGCATTACGTGCGGTTCGCGTTCAGCGAGTCCGAAATTGGGGCGTTCGCTCGCGACCCTGCTGCCCTGGTGGTGCGACATCCCGCCTACAAGTCCCGTGTCGAGCTCGGCGAACCGACCTGTCACGAGCTGCTGGGTGATCTGACCGGGCGGAGCACGCCCATCGCGCTGGCCTGAGGTCCTCGGGCTCGCCCGCCGATCGGGGGGATGCAGAGAAGTGCCTGGCAGCAGCCCTCGGCGCTGAGCCGCGTGGCCCGAGTTCCGGCCTTTACAGGGGTCGCTCCATGCGCCAGAATTGACGTTCCGCCGGGAGGATCCGCGAAGGTGGGCGAATTTCGCGGGCCCGATGCGGCGGCCCCCGACCGTTTACGTTCACGAGGAAGTGTTTTCCATGAGTGCCACCACGTGGCGCAAGCATGCCGCCTGCCGGGGCCTCGACGTCGCGGCTTTCTACCCCGACCCGGAGGTCGAGGCAGACGCGGCCGAGGGCAAGTCCATCTGCGCCGAGTGTCCGGTGCGTCAGGCGTGTCTCGAGCACGCACTCTCGCAACGCGAACGCGAGGGTATCTGGGGCGGGACCACCGAACGGGAACGTCGGCGCATCGTCCGTCAGCGTCGCAAATCGGCCTGAGCGCTCACCGGGGCGCACGCGGTTGGGTACCCTGCGGGCGTGCCCGTACAAGAGCGCCGCGTGTGGCTGTCGGGAGTGGGTGAGGGGCGGTGACGTCCTTCGACGAGCTCGGCGGTTGGCCCGGTGTGCTCGAGCGGGCCGTCGTCGGCGCCTCGCTCGCTGCAGCGGAGGCTGAATGCGTCCTCACCCAGGTGCTCGACGGCGACGCGACGCCGGCGCAAATGGCTGCGTGGCTGGTTGCGCTGCGGGCCAAGGGCGAGTCCCTCGAGGAGATGACCGGACTGGTCCGGGCCATGCTGGCGCGCGCCGAACCGCTCGACCTGCCCCGCGAGCCGCTGGAGTTGGTCGACGTGGTGGGAACGGGCGGGGACCGGCTGTCGAGCATCAACGTGTCGACCTTGGCGGCGTTGATTGCCGGGGGAGCCGGAGCGCGGGTCTGCAAGCACGGGGGTCGCGCCGCATCGTCGTCGGTCGGTACGGCCGACGTGCTCGAGGCCCTCGGCGTGGTGGTCGAGCTCGGGGCTCCCGGTGTCAGACGGTGCCTGGGTGAGGCGGGCATGGCGTTCTGCTTCGCCCAACGATTCCACCCGGCGATGCGCATCCTTGCCCCGGTGCGGAGCCAGCTCGGCATCCCGACCATCCTCAACTTTCTGGGTCCTTTGGCCAACCCGGCCCGAGCCCGGCGACAGCTCGTCGGGGTCAGTGACCCGTCGATGGCGGCCAAGATGGCTGCGGTACTCGGTACCAACGGCAGCACCCGGTCGATGGTGGTCTATGCCGACGATGGCCTCGACGAGCTCAGCGTCACGTCACCTTCCACCGTGCTCGATCTCGCTGGAGACGGTGAAGGTGCCTTCGAGGTGCGAACCTACCGGGTCGACCCCCAGGAACTGGGGTTCGGGCCAGCGACCCTCGCCGACCTCCGGGGCGGCGACGCCGCCTACAACGCCAGCGCCATCCGGGCGGTGCTCGACGGCGAACGCGGGCCCCGGCGCGACATCGGAGTGCTGAACGCGGCGGGAGCGCTCGTGGTCGCCGGAATGGTCGAGGAGCTGGCCGAAGGGGTCGTTGCGGCAAGTGCGGCCCTCGACGACGGTCGGGCGGCTGCCCTCCTCCAACGGCTCGTCGACGTTTCGAACGACGCCGCAGCACCCGCGGTCTCCTGACCCGTCGGCTCAGCCCGCGGGGCGCGGCGGCCATCGGCCAACGTGTGCACCCGGCGATGCCGTGACCCGCCACGCCCGCTGGGGCAATCGGTCGATGTCCGAGCGCGCCGTGCTGGCCGAGGGCTACCGCGCAACCCCCGAACCCACCCCCGGTCATCCGGGCACCGTAGATGCCGTCGGTCGCTCTCAGGCGGCTGACAAGCTCCTCGATCACGGGGGTCGAGCAGTCGAAGTCCTGGGCTTGGCTGCGGTGGCTCTCGTTCAGGATCGAACCGGCCAACCCGAGGTCGCCGCCATCGAGCGCGCTGACCATGGAGCGGACGCGCTCGCACTCGGTCACGACGTGGCGGGCGCGACGCCGCTGCACCGGGTCGGAGATGGCCGACAGGTCCGATGCCTTGGCTCTGCCCAATGGAGTGCCGAGGACCGCTGTCGCCGCCGCGCATTCCGCTCGACGATCGGCGTAACGGGTGTCCGAAAGACGACGTTCCTGGCCCGAATGGACGATCACGAGCTCGGCGGCCGGGGGGACGGGCACCGCCCTCCACGAGGTAGCCGCAAAGTCCATCAGGATGGCCGATCCGGGTACCCCCACCAGGCTCACCAGTGGGTCCATGAGCCCGACGGGCGAACCGGCGAGGCGCTCGGCGTCTCGACAACGCTCGGCAAGGGCGACGAGGTCCTCGACCGGGCCGTTGGCCCAGGTGAGGGCCAGGGAGACGCCGACGCACACGGCGGCGCTGGACGAGAGCCCCGCGCCGATTGGGAGGTTGCTCTCGATCTCGACAGCTCCACCCGAGGTCGGGTGGAGCTGGCTCACCAGCGCACCCACCAGCGCCGCCCACGGAGGCTCGATGTGGTCCGGGGCCCGAGACGGGGCGCCTGGACCGACCTCGAAGGTGGCGGACCTTGCATCGGCGTCAGTGCGGACTTCGAGCGACGCGGATCCGTCCGGCTCGTAGAGGACGCTGGTTCCCAGCTGGATGGCCATGGGTAACGCCAGGCCCACGTTGTAGTCCGTGTGCTCGCCGATCAGGTTGACGCGACCGGGGGCCCACGCCCGCACAGTGACCGATCCGACGTGTGGCGTCCGGCGCCGCAGGGGATCGTGCGGCCGCTCAGTCCCGTTCACTGCTGGTGTCGGTGACGCGCGCGTGGGGGACCTGGTGGGGGGCCTACAGGTTGACGACCGGGCAGGTAATCGTGCGGGTGATGCCTTCGATCCGCTGGACCTGGGACACCACGAGGCGGCCCAACCGGTCGACCGAGGCGGCCTCGGCACGGGCGATCACGTCATAGGGTCCCGTGACGTCGTCCGCCGTGGTCACCCCGTCGATCTCACGGACCTGTCGGGCGACGTCCGCTGCCCGACCTACTTCGGTATGGATGAGGACGTAGGCACTGACCGGCATCGAGCCTCCCCCCTTGTCCGCTCCCGACCTCTTGGGAACGCTAGCTCAAGGACGGGGTGATCCGTCCGCATGCGGCCAACACCGGCGCGACCGCCACCGACGTCAGTCAGTGGTCCGCTTCGTGATCAGGCCAGGCGTCGCTCGAGCTCGTCGAGGGCGGCTACCAGCTCGTCGGGCATGCGGTCCCCGTACTTCGCGTAGTGCTCGCGGATGAGGGGGACTTCTGCGCGCCATTCCTCACGTTCGACCTGTAGGAGGGCCTGCATCTCCTCGGCGGAGATGGGGAGCCCCGTCGTGTCGATCGCGCCCGGTGCCGGCACGTGGCCGATGGGCGTCTCGACGGCGTCTCCCTGCCCGGTGACCCGGTCGAACACCCACTCAAGGACCCGCGAGTTCTCCCCATACCCGGGCCAGAGCCACTTGCCGTTCTGGTCCTTGCGGAACCAGTTCACGTAGAAGATCTTCGGCAGCTTGGACTCGTCGGCGCCCTTCCCGACCTCCAACCAGTGGCGGAAGTAGTCGGCCATGTTGTACCCACAGAAGGGCAGCATGGCGAACGGGTCACGGCGCAGGTTTCCCACGGCGCCGGCTGCCGCCGCGGTGGTCTCCGAAGCCATGATCGAGCCGAGGAAGACGCCGTGCGTCCAGTCAAAGGATTGAAACACGAGTGGTACGACGGAGGCTCGTCGCCCGCCGAACAGGATCGCCGAGATCGGCACGCCCACCGGGTCCTCCCAGTCCGACGCGATGGCCGGATCCTGGGCCGCAGGCGCCGTGAAGCGGGCGTTGGGATGCGCTGCCGTCGTGCCCTTGCTAGGCGTCCAGTCCTCGCCGCGCCAATCGGTGAGGTGGGCCGGCGGCTGCTCGGTCATGCCTTCCCACCACACGTCGAGGTCGTCGGTCAGCGCCGTGTTGGTGAAGATGGTGTTGGCCTCCACCGAGAACATCGCGTTGGGGTTCGTATGGGAGTTCGTTCCGGGCGCGACCCCGAAGAATCCGGCCTCGGGGTTGATCCCATACAGGCGCCCGTCCGGGCCGAACTTCATCCAGCAGATGTCGTCCCCGACCGTCTCGACCTTCCAGCCGGGCAGTGTCGGGATGAGCATTGCGAGATTGGTCTTTCCACACGCCGAGGGGAAGGCGCCCGTCACGTACCGGGTTTCGCCGTCGGGCGAGGTCAGCTTGAGGATGAGCATGTGCTCAGCGAGCCAGTTGTCGTCACGAGCCATGACCGAGGCGATGCGTAGGGCGAAGCACTTCTTGCCCAGCAGGGCGTTGCCGCCGTAGCCCGAGCCGTAGGAGATGATCTCGCGGGTCTCGGGGAAGTGGACGATGTACTTGTTCTCCGCGTCGCAGGGCCAGGCCACATCGTGCTGTCCCGGCTCCAACGGCGCGCCCACCGAGTGCAAACAGGGCACGAACGGACCGTCGCCGAGCACGTCGAGCGCCGCCGAGCCCATGCGCGTCATGATGCGCATCGAGACCGCGACGTACGGGGAATCGGTGATCTCCACACCGATGTGCGCAATCTCCGAGCCGAGCGGTCCCATCGAGAAGGGGACGACGTACATGGTGCGGCCTCGCATGCACCCGGTGAAGAGGCTCCTCAGCTCGGCCCGCATCTCGGTGGGGTCGCGCCAGTTGTTGTTGGGCCCTGCGTCGATCTCCTCGGCCGAGCAGATAAAGGTCCGGTCCTCCACCCGTGCGACGTCACCGGGGTCTGACCGGGACCAGTAGCTGTTGGGCCGCTTGGCGTCGGACAGCTTGGTGAAGGTCCCGTTGTCGACCAGCAGTTGGCAGAGCCGGTCGTACTCCTCGGCCGAGCCATCGCACCACTCGACCCTGTCCGGAGTCGTCAGCGCAGTGACCTCGTCCACCCATGCGAGGAGCTTGGTGTTGGTGGTGGGGGGCATACGGCTGTGCTACCTCCTCTGGAGCGAACGGCTCGCGATCCCGACGCCGCGCGTCGGTCCGTTCGTCCAATGCTAGGCATTGGCGTTGGTGGAACCCAAACCGCGGTCGGCCGGCCTCGAGCCCGCGGCCGGGCGTCAGGACGAGGCCGCAGTAGTGCGGAGGATCGAGCGAGCAGTCCGGGACCGTTTCGGGTCAGCCCCCGATGGTGAGATCTGGATCGGCGACGACGCCGCGGTGGTCGAGCACCACGGACCGCTGGTGCTCGCTACGGACGCGGTGGTGGCCGGTGTGCACGCCGACCTCGACCTGGTGGGGCTCGACGACCTCGGGTGGAAGGCGATGGCGGCGGCGATCAGTGACCTGGCCGCCATGGGCGCGACGCCGGTGCACTCGCTGGTCACGTTGTGCGTCCCCACTGGGGTGGAGGTGGACCGGGTCGTTGCCGGCGTGCTCGACGCGGCGCGGGCGTGGGCCTGCTCGGTGGTCGGCGGCGATCTCACCCAAGCAGGCCAGCTGATGATTTCGGTCGCCGTCATCGGAACCTTGGACGACCCGTCGCAGCAACCGGTCACCCGGAGCGGTGCGTCCCCCGGTGACCAGCTGTTCGTCACCGGCGAGCTCGGCGCCTCGGCCGCTGGTCTGCGCCTACTGCGGGCGCGAAGCGTTGCAAGCTCGCGAAGTGCCCGTGAGGCCGTCGGACCGATCGAGGCCAGCACCGAGTCCGAGACGGCCCTGGTCCTGGCCCATCGACGTCCTCGGGCGCGCGTCGACGAGGGCCGGGCGGCAAGAGCGTTCGGCGCCAGCGCCATGATCGACGTGTCTGACGGCCTGTCGCTCGACCTGCATCGTCTGGCGGTGGCGTCGGGCGTCGGCGTCACGCTGGAGAAGGTGCCAGTCGCCGACGGCGCGACAGAAGGGGAGGCGTTGGGTGGCGGCGAGGACTACGAGCTGGTGATCGCCACTGCGGCCCCCGAGCGCTTGGTCGAAGGGTTTGCCCGGGCCGGTCTTCGTCCCCCGCTGGCCCTTGGTCGATGCACTGGCGACCAGGCCCGACGTACGTTGCGCGGTGACGCGATGCCCCTAGCCGGCTGGCAGCACGAGCTGCGTTGACCCGCCCGGACCGTTCAGCTGCCCACGGGGATCTGACGGCGCGGGGGCTTCACGACCCGACCGGCGCGCAGGCACGAGGTGCAGACGTTCAGCCGCTTGGGCGCGCCATCGACCAGAGCCCGCACGCGCTGGATGTTCGGGTCCCAACGCCGCTTGGTTCTGCGGTGCGAGTGGCTCAGGCTCATGCCGAACGACGGCTTCTTGCCGCAGAGCTCGCAGACAGCTGCCATGAACCGGTTCCTCCTCGGACTGGCCCGATGCGGGCCGACGCGACGCTCGTGGGAGCCGTCGCCGAACGGCCCAAAGGTTAGCATCCCAAGCCATGACGCCCCTGGCGGCGATCGCCCCCGCCAATGTCCGCGACGTAATGCTTGCCTACCGAGACGTCCTGCGGGTGCACCAGCAGGTGATCAACGCACTCAATGTTTACCCCGTCCCCGACGGGGACACCGGCACGAACATGGCCCTGACTCTCGACGCCGTGGTCGCCGAGCTCTCGCAGCTGGGCGACGACGCGACGATGTCCGAGGTCTGCAAGGCCGTCGCCCACGGATCGCTGATGGGCGCCCGCGGCAACTCGGGGGTGATCCTGTCCCAGCTGCTGCGAGGGATTGCCGGTCGATGGAGCGAGCTCGACGCGGTCGGGGCACCCGAGGTGGCTGATGCACTCGTGGAGGCAAGTGACCTGGCCCGACGGGCCGTGGTCCGCCCCGTGGAGGGAACGATCCTGACGGTGGCCCGGGCTGCGGGCGAGGGAGCGGACCAACTGAAGCGGTCCGGTGGGCCGCTCGTCGGGGTGCTCGAGTCGGCCCGCGCGGCCGCGGCGGAGGCGCTGGCCCGGACGCCCGAGATGCTCGACGTGCTCGCCCGGGCCGGTGTGGTGGACGCCGGGGGCTCGGGGTACCTGCTACTGCTCGACGCGCTGTTGACGGTGGTCGACGGGCGGGCACTTCCCGAGCCGGGCGACGCGCACATGGGGGATGTCGCGCCGGACCGTTCGTCTCGTGTGGGCGAGGTCTCGGAACGGGCGGGGGGCGGCGTCGCCGACCTGCGCTACGAAGTGATGTACCTCCTCGAGGCGCCCGATGCTGCCGTGGAGGCCTTTCGTGAAGTCTGGGCGGGCCTCGGCGACTCGATCGTGGTGGTCGGGGGCGACGGGCTCTGGCAATGTCACATCCACACCGACGACATCGGCGCCGCGATCGAGGCGGCACTCGACGCTGGACGTCCCTCGGCGATCCGGGTGACCGACCTGCTCGAGCAGGTCGAAGAAGAGCGGTGGGTCCGTGACAGCGAGCGCGTCGCCGACTCGAGATTCGACCTCGGGCCGTCGCCGGTGACCGATGTGGTGGCCGTCGTCACGGGGGATGGCATCGGGCGGATCTTTCGTTCGCTCGGTGTGCACCATCAGGTGGTCGGTGGCCAGTCGATGAATCCTTCGACCGCCGAGATCCTCCGGGCGGTCGACGCCCAGGGATCGGGCGCGGTGGTCGTCCTCCCCAACAACAAGAACATCGTGCCGGTCGCCCAGCAGGTGGACGCCCTGTCGGCCAAGACGGTGCGCGTGGTCCCGACGGGGAGCATCGTCGAGGGGTTCGCCGCCCTGTTGGCCTATGACCCGGCCTCCTCTTTGGAGAGCAACGTCGAGGCGATGGCCGCCTCGGCCGCGCGCGTGGTGCCCGGCGAGATCACGGTGGCCGTTCGTGACGCGCAGACCGAAGTCGGTCCGGTGCACGCCGGGGAGTGGATCGGCGTCTCGCGCCAGGGCGTCGTCTCGATCGGTTCGACGATGGTCGCCGCCTCGTGCTCACTGCTCGACCGCCTGCTCACCTCGGCCCACGAGCTGGTCACGCTGATCGAGGGGGAAGGCTCGACTCCGTCTGGCACGCGGCGGATCAGCGAGTGGCTCCGCAACGAGCACCCCGAGGTGGCCATCGAGGTGCACCACGGGGGCCAACCTCTGTACCCCTACCTCTTCGGCATCGAGTGACTGGGGAGGCGGCCATCGAGAGCGGCCGACGCCTTCGGCAGCTGAGCGAGTTGCCGGTCACGCTCCTGGCCGGCGTGGGAGCCAAACGGGGCACCGCCCTGGTCGACTGGGGGGTGGAGTCGGTCCTTGACCTGCTCACGACGTATCCCCGTCGTTACATCGACCGAAGCCGCCAGGTCGATCTGGCCGACCTGGCACTGGGCGAGGAGGCCGTGGTGCTCGCCGAGGTGCGCCAGGTGAGGGCCCGCCGAACCCGCAACGGCCGAGCGATCGTCGAGCTCAAGGTGCATGACGGCACCGGTGGCATGGCAGTGGTGTTTTTTAACCAACCGTGGCGAGCCAAGCAGCTGGCCGTAGGCTCCCAGGCGTTGTTCTTCGGCAAGCTCGACGACTACCGGGGTGGCCGTCAGATGACCAATCCCGTCGTGGATCTCGTCGTGGGTGTCGAGGGACGAGACGGCGCCCACGATCGCACCGGCCGCGTCGTGCCGGTCTACCCCGCCTCTGCCAAGGCAGGTCTCAGCAGCTGGGAGCTCGGGACCTGGGTCACCGAGGCGCTGGACCGAGCCGGCGCGCTGGCCGACCCGCTCCCTGCTGGGTGGCGCGCTCGTCTCGCTCTGGAGGACCGGACGGAGGCCTTCCGGGCCATCCATCTTCCAGAGTCGATGGATGACGTGCGACCGGCGCGCCGTCGCCTGGCTTTCGACGAGCTCTTCCGGTTGCAACTGGCCCTCGTCCTCCGCCGGCGAGCCCTCGAACGCACCGCGCGGGCGATTCGCCACGACGTCTCGCCCCTCGAGCTGACCGCTCGGCGACGAGGAGGACCGCGCACGCTCGTCGAGGAGCTGCTGGCACGACTGCCGTTCGAGCTGACCGGAGCGCAACGCAAGGCCCTCGCCGTGGTGTTCGCCGACCTGGCCGGACCTTTGCCGATGCACCGCCTATTGCAGGGCGACGTCGGGTCGGGAAAGACAGTGGTGGCCGTGGCCACGATGCTGGCGGCCGTGCAGGGCGGCCACCAGGCGGCGTTGATGGTCCCGACCGAGGTGCTGGCCGAACAGCACCTGATGAGCGTGCGGGCGCTCGTAGACGGATTGGCATTGACCGACGGTTCTCGACTCGGCGGTCAGCGACCGCTGTCGGTGGCCCTGCTGGCCAACCGAACGCCGGCGCGTGAGCGTCAACGGGTCAGCGAGGGGTTGCGGGACGGCTCGGTCGACGTCGTGGTGGGAACCCACGCGCTCTTGACCGAGGACGTCGGATTTCGATCGCTCGGTGTCGTGGTGATCGACGAGCAACACCGGTTCGGGGTCGAGCAGCGGGCCGCTCTGCGCGAGAAGGGTCGCGATGACGTGGCACAGGGTGCCGATCCGGACCTGCTGGTCATGACGGCGACGCCGATTCCTCGCACCGCCGCCATGGTGGTCTTCGGTGATCTGGATATGACCGTGCTCGACGAGCTTCCCCCCGGTCGCACCCCGGTCACCACCGTATGGGCCCGCTCGCCCGAGCAGGTGGAGTCGGCCTGGGCGACGGTACGCCAGGAGGTGGCTGGCGGCCATCGGGCCTTTGTGGTGTGCCCACTCGTGGAGGGGTCCGAGCGGGTCGTCGCTCGCTCGGCGGTCGTAGAGCTCGAACGCCTACGGTCCGAGGTGCTGCCCGGCCTTCGGCTCGGCCTGCTGCACGGCCAGCTGCCGGCGGCGGAGAAGGAGGCGGCGATGGCCAGCTTCCGCAGCGGGGAGCTCGAGGTGCTCGTGGCGACGACGGTCATCGAGGTGGGCGTCGACGTCCCCGAGGCCACCGTCATGGTGGTCCTCGACGCCGATCGGTTCGGCATTGCGCAGCTGCATCAGCTGCGCGGCCGGGTCGGGCGGGGATCGCGTCCCTCGTGGTGCTATCTACTCGGCGAGGGGTCCACCCCCGGGTCGCTCGAGCGGCTCGAAGCGATGGAAGCGACTACCGACGGGTTCGAGCTGGCCGAGGTGGATCTCCGGCTGCGGGGACAAGGGACGATCCTCGGGACGCGACAGAAGGGCCGCAGCGACCTCAAGCTGGCATCCATCCAGCGCGACCGCGACTTGCTCGACGACGCCCGGGCGGTCGCCCTCTCGCTCACTGCTGACGATCCGGTGCTCGCGACGCATCCGCTGCTGGCCGACGAGATCCGTCTCTTCCTGAGCGACGAGGAGGCTGAGTTCCTGTTCAAGAGCTGACCCAGATCTGTGTACACCGAGGCGCCCTGGATGGGGCCATGGCGAGCCGACCACCCCGGTACCGTTCGGGTGTGCGAGGTCCACGGGGGATGCGGGTGATCGGGGGTCAGAGCCGCGGTCGGCGTCTGAGCGCGCCGGTCCCCCAAGGCGTGCGTCCGACCTCGGACCGGGTCCGCGAAGCCGTCTTCGACATGCTGGGCTCAATGGGTGGGGTCGAAGGGCTGGTCGTCGCCGACCTGTTCTGCGGGAGCGGCGCGATGGGCATCGAAGCGCTCTCGCGCGGTGCGGCCGCGGTCACCTTCGTGGATCGCTCCTCGCGGCGCTCGAGGCGGTTCGGGGCAACCTGGGCGCCGTGGGCTTGGGCGAAGCGCCGTCGAACGTGGTGGCCGGCGAGCTGCCCCGCTGGTTGAGCGGGGCGCCGCCCTTCGACTTGGTGCTCTGCGACCCGCCATACGCCTTTGAGGAGTGGACCTCCTTGCTCGAATCGCTTCGGGCTGAGGTGCTCGTGCTCGAGTCCTCGAGGCCGGTAGAGGTGGCGCCGGACTGGAGGGTCACGAAGGTTCGCCGGTACGGCGGTACGCTCGTGACCGTGGCTCTCCCGACCTCTGCACCCGTCGGCCCTCCGTCACCCGGTGGGTCGTGAAGACCGCGTTGTTCCCAGGGTCCTTCGACCCGTTCCACAACGGCCATCTGGAGGTGGTGGAGCGAGCGGCGGCGCTCTTCGACGAGGTAGTGGTCGCCGCCGTCCGCAATCCCCAGAAGAGCAACCCAATGTTCGATCTGGCCGAGCGGCGTCAGATGCTCGAGGAGGCGACGGCGCACCTGCCTGGCGTCCGGATCGTCTCCATGGCCACGCTCGTGGTCAACGTCGCCCGCGAGGTCGGCGCGTCGGCGATCGTGAAGGGTCTGCGGGCCGTGTCGGACTTCGAGAACGAGCTGCAGATGGCCCAGATGAACCGCCAGCTGTCGGGGGTCGAGACTGTGTTCATCCCCACCAGCTCAAACCACTCGTTCATCGCATCCAAGCTCTTGCGTGAGGTAGCTCGATTTGGTGGGGACGTGTCGGAGTTCGTGCCGAAGGCGGTCGCCTCCCGGCTGACCGCGAAGTGCGAAGGAGGGGACGTCCACCACTCGGAGGGGCCATGAGCGACGTCTATGACGACCCGGGCTCCGACGGCGCCCTGGTCGAGGACGAGGTGCGGGTCGAGGACCTGGTGCGCCACGCCATCGACATTGTGTCCAGCGCCAAGGCCATGCCGTTGTCGGCGTCGGTGCTCGTCTCGCGCGAGGAGGTCGTGGACCTGCTTGAAGCCGCGCTCGATCGTCTTCCACCCGAGTTGCGCGAGGCCCGCTGGATACTGCGTGAGCAAGAGGAGTTCATGGCCGAACGCCAGAGCGAGGCCGCCCAGCTGATGGAGGACGTCCGGGCACAGGCCGAGCGGATGGTGTCCCGCACCGAGATCGTCAGGCAGGCCAACCAGGTCGCACAGCGGATCTCTGAACGACGCCAACGAGGAGGCGCGCCGGGTGCGCCACGAGGCCGAGGACTATTGCGACCAGAAGTTGGCCGGCATGGAGATCGTGCTCGACCGGATCCAACGGACGGTCAAGTCCGGGCGGGAGAAGCTGCAGGCGACGTCCTCGTCGATCGAGAGCTCCGAGCGCCACCCCGTTGAGGTGGCGCCGGGCGAGGATGGGTTCTTCGACCAAGACCTTGCGTAAGGAGGTGGGCATGCCGCTCGATCCCTTCGTCGTCAACGTCGCCCGGCTTCGGCGAAACCCCGGTGCCCGCTGGCATGAGGTCCGTTCGGGGCTGTTCGACCCCGACGGGTCGTTGCAGCTCGAGTCGCCGGTGCAGAGCGCGGTGCCCGCCCAGGGAGAGGCGGTCTGCGACGTGTGGCTCGAGGCCTTTGCCGGAGGGGTGATGGTCTCGGGAACGGTGCGGGCGCCCTGGTCCGGGCTCTGTAGGCGGTGCGCGGTCGTGGTGGGTGGCGAGCTCACGGCGCCGGTACGAGAGCGGTTCGTCGTGTCCACCGCAACCCCCGGGGGTCGCGGTGGACCTCGGGAGGCCTCCGATGACGACGACGCGTACCCCATCGTCGACGACCAGCTGGATCTCGGTCCTTTGGTCCGCGAGGCGAT
Organism: uncultured Acidimicrobiaceae bacterium; assembly: GCA_963794215.1. Classification (GTDB taxonomy): domain Bacteria; phylum Actinomycetota; class Acidimicrobiia; order Acidimicrobiales; family RAAP-2; genus DATKRB01. The sequence continues at coordinate 71,149 of CAWCCQ010000007.1, forward strand.
TGTGCTGGAGCTGCCCCTAGCGCCGCTCTGCCGGGCCGACTGTCGAGGCCTGTGTCCCTCGTGCGGCGCGGACCGCAACGAGGAGGAGTGTCGCTGCGTGGCACCAGTCGACCCGAGGTGGGCTATCCTCTCGCTGCTCGGATCGGCCCCGGATGGGGATCCGTCATCCGGACACGCTCGCGGGGCTACCTGACCGGCAGCCGGCGCGAGCTCCAGTGGTCCGGCCGTCAGGCAGGCCTTCGATCCAGAGGTGAGCAGTCATGGCCGTCCCGAAGAAGAAGACGTCGAAGGCCAAGGGTCGCAGCCGCCAGGCCGCGAACTGGCGGCTGGCCCGGCCGGCGCGCAGCGTGTGCCCGCGCTGCAGCCAGGCCAAGGTGCCACACGTGGTCTGCCCGAGCTGCGGCTGGTACAAGGGGCGCCAGGCGGTGGAGGTCGATTGACGTGAGCCGGCCGGGCCAGCGCCCGTCCCTGCGGACGCTGGCCGAGCTGCCGGTCGCGCTCGACGCCTTGGGAGGGGACAAAGCACCCCGCGACGTGGTCGACGGCGCTCGGCAGGTCATGGCCGCCGGGGTGCCGGTGCTACTGGTGGGCCCTCCCGACCTGGTCGGAGACACTGGTGGGGTTCCCCTCGTCGCGTGCACCGAGACCATTGGCATGGACGAGGAGGCCGGCCAGGCCGTCCGGCGCAAGAAGGACTCCTCGCTGGTGCGGGCGGCCGAGTTGGTGCGCGACGCCAAGGCGTCGGCCATGGTCAGTGCCGGTAATACCGGAGCGACGATGGCATCGGCCATGCTGCGCATGGGCCGCCTCCCCAAGGTCCTTCGCCCATGTATCGCCACGCCCATCCCGAGGTTCGGTGGCCCACCGGCGGTGCTCGTCGACTCGGGAGCCAACGCGGAGTGCACGCCGCCCATGTTGGTGCAGTTCGCCGTCATGGCGTCGGCCTACGCCACGGAGCGCTACGGCATCGAGACGCCCCGGGTGGGGCTGCTCTCGATCGGAGAAGAGGCGAGCAAGGGCACCCCGCTGGTCAAGGAGGCGCACGCCCTTCTGGCCGCTCTGGCCGACGCCGGCCGGTTGTCCTTCGCGGGCAACGTCGAAGGGCGGGACCTGATGGGGTCGCCGGTGGACGTCATCGTCACCGACGGGTTCACCGGCAACGTGGCGCTCAAGACCCTCGAGGGCGGGATGCGTTACCTCCTCGATGCCCTGATGGGAGTCTTCGGCACCGATGAAGATACCCGCACCGCGGCAGCGACACTGATGCCCCATCTGGCGCCAATCGCCACCCAGCTCGACCCCGACGTCGTCGGAGGCGCCATGCTGCTCGGGGTCGATGGTGTTTGTGTGATCAGCCACGGGTCGTCCTCCGCGTTGGCCATCGTCAACGCGGTCCGGGTCGCCTACGACCTAGCGGCGAGTGGATTCGTGGACCGGCTCGCCGAGTCGGTGGCCGGGCCCTCCTAAGCGCGAGCGCGTCAGGTTGCCGCAGACCTATCGGGCTCTGCCGCACCCGCCACCCCTACAGCGCCGTCGGGGTGGGCCCGGTAACATGCCCCTGCAGCGAAGATCCGACGCGCAGGAGCCGTGGTGCCCGCAGAGACCCATATCGACCGAGCCCCACTCGACCGTCAGGCCGTGTTCGAGCTCATCCGGGACCAGCTCTCGGAGATCCTCGAGACCGACCCGTCGACCATCACCGAGGGCGCGTCCTTCGTCGAAGACTTGAACGCCGACTCTCTGGCCTTGATCGAGCTGGTGGAGGCGCTAGAGGAGGACCTCGGTGAGCGCAGCGTCGGGTTCCGGATCGACGACGAGGATCTCGAGGACCTGCGGACCGTTCGCGACGCCGTGGACTACGTCGTCGCCAAGCTCGGAGCGAGCTGACGTAGGACCCGTGGGGAACATCCACCACGGGGCGGAGCGGTTGGCGCGACGGCTGGGACACGAATTCTCCGATCCGTCTCTCCTCGAGCGTGCGCTCGCCCATCGCAGTTGGTGCGGTGAGCAGGAGGGTGCGCAGTCCAACGAGCGCCTCGAATTCCTGGGTGACGCCGTGTTGGGCGTGATCGTGGCGGAGCGTGCCTACGTCGAGTATCCCGAGTACCCCGAGGGCAAACTGGCGAAGATTCGATCAGCGGTGGTCAACGCCCGGGTGCTGGCCGAAGTGGCCCAGGAGCTCGGGGTCGGCGACGTACTCCTGCTCGGCAAAGGTGAGGAGGCCTCGGGCGGTCGCACCAAGACGTCGATCCTGGCCGACGCGCTCGAGGCGGTGATCGGGGCCGTCTACCTCGACGCCGGATGGCGGGCCAGCGAGCCGCTCGTCCTCGGGCTCCTGGGCGAGCGCATCGCCCGAGCGGCGGCCGAGCCTGACGACTACGACCACAAGAGCCGGTTGCAGGAGCTCGCCGTCCGCCGGGGGACTGGGGCTCCCCGCTACGTGGTGACCGGCTCGGGGCCCGATCACGAGCGCCATTTCGTGGCCGAGGTCATCGTCGGCGGCCAGCGCCAGGGAATCGGCCAAGGATCGTCCAAGAAGGATGCCGAACAGGACGCGGCTCGGCGGGCCTGGAACGCCCTCTCCGCTGAGCTGTCTGCGGCTACGGGTCATGATCCGGGGGACAACGGTGCCTGAGCTTCCCGAGGTGGAGACCCTTCGCCAGGACCTCTCCAAAGAGGTCGTGGGCAAACGCATCAAAGGAGTGTCGGTGGCCAATGGGCGCTCCGTGCGACGGCATCCCACGGCCAAGCACTTTCGGGCGCCCCTCGAGGGCCGGACCATCAAGGCCGTCGGGCGCCTGGGCAAGTACCTGTTGGTCGGGCTGGACAGCGGGGACACGCTCGTCGTCCACCTCGGCATGAGCGGTCAGCTGCTGCGGGTCAAGAGTGCCAAGGAGCCACGGCCCAAGCACACGCACGTCGTGATCACCTTCACCCAGGGCGGTGAGCTCCGCTACGTCGACCCGAGGACCTTCGGGGAGATGTTCGTCTCGTCCCCGCCCCCACGGCCCGACGGCAGCCCCGGCGCGGCCGCCTTGGGGGCCCCGGGGTCGCCCATCGACGGGGCCGGCATCCGACGTGCCATCCCCGAGCTCTCCCACCTGGGCTTCGACCCGATCGAGGACATGATGAGCTGGGACCGCTTCGCCGTCCTGCTGCGCCAGCGCCGGGCGGGCCTGAAGGGTCTATTGATGGACCAGGCGTTCGCGGCGGGGATCGGCAACCTCTACTCCGACGAGATCCTCTTCGCCGCCGGGCTGCGCTACGACCGCACTTCGGACAGCCTCTCGACCACCGAGGTGCGTCGGCTCTACCGAGCAATGGTCGAGACGCTTGCCGAGGCCATCAAGCACCGTGGGTCGTCGCTGGCCGACGAGCAGTACCGCGATCTGTTCGGTGAGATCGGCGACTACCAGGGATCCCACCAGGTCTACGACCGCGAGGGGCAACCCTGCCGACGATGTCGCAACCTCATCGTGCGGACCAAGGCCGCTGGTCGCTCCACGTACCTGTGCGAGCACTGCCAGGTCTGAGCCCTGGGCGAGGGTCGGACCGAGGGGTTCCGGGCTCGGTGATCGAGGGTTGGTAGGGTCGCCACGATGTTCTTGAAGTCCCTCACCATGAAAGGGTTCAAGTCGTTCGCCGACCCGACGGTGCTCGAGTTTGAACCGGGGATCACCGTGGTGGTCGGGCCGAACGGGAGTGGCAAGTCCAACGTGGTCGACGCGGTGACCTGGGTCCTCGGTGCCCAGGGGCCCCGATCGCTGCGCTCCCAGAAGATGGAGGACGTCATCTTCGCCGGGACTTCGGGGCGCTCGGCCCTGGGCCGAGCCGAGGTAGCGCTGACCATCGACAACGCCTCGGGTCGCCTGCCCGTGGACATGGCCGAGGTGACGATCACGCGTACCCTGTTCCGGTCCGGTGACAGCGAGTACGCCATCAACGGCACGGCCTGCCGCCTGCTCGATGTCCAGGACCTCCTGTCGGACTCAGGGGTCGGACGTCAGCAGCACATGATCATCGGACAGGGCCAGCTCGACACCGTGCTCAACGCCCGACCCGAGGACCGGCGGGCGATCATCGAAGAGGCAGCCGGCGTCCTCAAGCACCGGCGGCGACGTGAGCGGGCCGAGCGTCGCCTCGAGGCGACAGGGGAGAACCTCGAGCGGCTGGGTGATCTCACCCGCGAGGTGCGCCGCCAGAATCCGCCCGCTCGAGCGTCAGGCGGCCGCGGCGCGCGCGCAGGCGAGGTTGGTGGGCGAGCTGCGGGCGGTGCGAGCGCACCTCGCCGGCGCGGAGCTGACGTCCCTTGCCCAGCGGCGGTCCGACGCGGCCGGCACGTTGGCGTCGGTCCTGGGCGAAGAGCGTGACCTGCGCCAGTCGCTGGACGAGCTGGACGAGGCGGCCACCGCGACCGCGGCCGAGCTGTCCTCGCGCCGCGAGGAGGACCTGGCGGGATTGCTCGGCCGGCTCCAGGGCCTGGTGGAGCGCTCGCGCGGTCTGGGCGGGGTGCTGCGGGAGCGAAGCGGAGCGGTGGCGCAGGCGCTCGACGCGGCCGCTGATCAGGACGTGGTCTCCACCCTCGAAGCCGAAGGCGCGCAACTGGCCGACGAGCTGGCGCTCGCAGTACGCGACGCCGAGTCTCTCGGGCCCGACCTGTCGGCCCTGGCGCGCCACGACGCAGTCGTCGACGCCGACGAGCTCGCTCTTCGAGAACAGTGGGGCGACGGCTCGGAGGTTCGGGCCGCCGAAGAGGCTCATCGAACCGCCCGTGGCCGCGTCGAGCTGTTGGGTCGCGCCGTCGAGCAGGCCAGCTCGGCGCTCACCGGCGCTGCCGGTCGCGCCGAGGCGCTGTCTCGACGTGCCGAGGTCCTGGCGACTTCCGCTGACGACCTCACCAGCCGGGCGGCCGGGGTCGAGTCCGAGCGTCCTGGCATCGAGGTGGCGCTCGCCGAGGCCGACGCTCACGTCGTCGACGCCCAGGATCGCGCCGAAGCGGCTGAGCGGGGAGCTGCCGAAGCCGAGGGGGCTCGGCATCGAACGGCGGCCCGGGCCGAGGCGCTCGCTCGGGCGCTGCAGGAGCTCCACGGGGCCGGTGGTGGCGAGGTGCTCCGGGGCGTGGATGGGGTGGTCGGCACCCTGGTCGACGTCGTGGAGATCGATCCTGGTTGGGAGGCCGCCTTCGAGGCGGCGGCTGGCGGGTCGGCCGCCGCCGTGGTCGTGCAGGGTCGGACCGCCGCTCGTGAGGCGCTCGGTCGTCTGCGCGGGCGTGGCGTGACCGGGGCCATCTTGGCGGCCCGTCGTGACCGATCCGTCACCCCGTGGGCCGGCACCTCGACGTCGATCCGAGTTCCTGGCGGGTCCGACCAGGACTGGGGCCGTAACGGGACCTTGCCGATCGGCGCACACATCGAGTCGTTGCGACCCCATGTCCGCGCCCGGGCGACGTCGGCGAGTGCCCAAGCCGACGTCGAGATCGTTCTCGATGCCCTGGTCGGAGCAGCGGTGCGGGTGGACGACTGGGAGCGCGCCATCGACCTCGCGCTCGAGCGTCCGGACCTCGTGGTGGTGACCGCCGAGGGAGACCGCTTCGCCGCCAGCGGCTGGCGGGTGCGTTCCGGCCAGGCCATGGTTACGGCTGCCGCGCTCGAGGAGGCCGAGCAGCGTGCCCTGGACGCGGCCGACCTCGCCGACCGAGCCACGGACGGGTTGGCGCTCGCCCGAGGCGTTTTCGACGCGGCCCGTCGGGCGGCGTTGGACGCCGCCCGCGCGCTGGACCGGCACGCGAGCGCGCTGAACGCACTCGGCGCTGACCGGCGCCGTACCGAGGCTGAGCGTGATCGGGCGCTGGCCGACCTCACCGAGGCCCGCAACGAGCAAGCAGCGGCTGTGGCGCGATTCGAGGACGAAGCCGGGGCCCTCGCCGAAGCCGAGGCGGCCCTGCCGGCGCTGACGGACGCGATGGACCTGGCGGGGGCGCGGGCACAGGAGGCCATCGCTGGGGCGAGGGACCTCGAGGCCCGCCGAGCTCGCCTGGCTCAACAGCGCCACGAGCTGCAGCTCCGCCATGCAGAGCTCACCGAGCGGCGCCGGGTCCTCGAGCAACGACTGGCTGAGGTGGAGCGCCGGCTCGTCGGTCACGCCGACGAGCGCGAGCAGGCGGCGGCTCGCCGACGCCGACTTCAGGCCGACGCGCGGGCCCTGGTGCGCCTCGAGCCGTTGGTGGCGGCCGAGCGACTGCGACTCGAGGACGCCCTGGCGTCGTTGCGCCGGGATTACCGCAGCCAAGTCGAGGCGGTGCGGGCAAGTGGGGAGCGGCTCGAGGCGTTGCGGCGTGAACGCTCGTCGGCCGAACGTCGGCTGTCGGAGCTGCGCGATCGGATTCGGTCGCTGGAACTGACCGTTGCCGAGGCGGACGTGCGCACCGGCGCGCTCGCCGAGTCGGTTCGTCGCGAGTTGGGATGCGAGCCCGACGAGACCTTGGGCGCGCCAGCACCCGATCTCCCAGAGGGCGTGGGCGCAGCCGAGCACGCCGACGCCATCGCCCAACGTCTGGCCTCGTTGGGACCGGTCAACCCGTTGGCGCTCGACGAGCTGTCCGTGCTCGAGGTGCGCCAGCGGGAGCTCGACGAGCAGGTGGACGACGTGCGCGCCGCCCGGCGCGAGCTCCAAGGAGTGGTACGGGCGCTCGACGAGGAGATCATGGCCTCGTTCGCCGCGGCGGCTGCCGACGTCAACGAGCACTTCTCGACCCTCGTGGCGACGCTCTTCCCCGGAGGAACGGGTCGACTCGTCCTCACCGAACCCGACGACCTCCTCAACACCGGGGTCGAGGTGGAGGTCCGGCCGGCTGGTCGCAACGTGCGCCGGGTGTCGCTTCTCTCGGGCGGGGAGCGTTCCTTGGCCGCCCTAGCCTTCCTCTTCGCGGTGTTCCGCAGCCGGCCGTCGCCCTTCTACTTCATGGACGAGGTCGAGGCCGCGCTCGACGATGTGAACTTGAGCCGGTTCCTCGGGTTGTTGCACGAGTTCTCCGACGAGGCGCAACTCATCGTGGTGAGCCATCAGAAGCGCACGATGGAGACCGCCGACGCCCTCTACGGCGTGACGATGGCGCCCGGCGGCTCCTCCCAGGTGGTCAGTCAGCGGGTCGATCGGCGCCCTCTGGCGGCGACCAACTGAACCGCTGCGCCGGCCGGTCCCGGGCGGCCGGTTGGGGCGCCACGGAGGTCGGCGCCCTCCTGACGGAGGGGTCGACCACCGGTAGGCTTCGACCCACATGACCGCCCTTTGGATCGTCCTCGGCGTGGTGGTGCTCCTCGTGTTGTTCGGCGTCGTCGTGGGGCTCCGTCGGCGCCGGCGGACCACCACTCCGCCGCCGCCCACCCCCCCCGACGAGGCCCCACGAGCTGCGGTTGCCACGCCACCGAGTACCCAGGCCCCTCCGGGTCGACGCCCGCGGGCACCGCCCGCACCCTTGGCCGTCGGCGAGGTGCTCGAGGAGCCGGCAGTTGAACCGGCGCCCGTCGAGGCGCCCGGGGTCGAGCCGGTGCTCGAGGAGGCCGAGCGCACCGCGCAAGAGCGACCGCCGACCTTTCGGGACCGCCTCGGGAAGGCGCGCGGACTGCTGTCGGGAGTGGTGGGCGCAATGCGCGAGCGCGGCGCCTTGCAGGACGCCACGTGGGATGAGCTCGAGGTCGCGCTTCTCCGAGCCGATGTCGGGGTGGGAACCACCGAGGCCCTGCTTGCGGACCTGCGCCGTCGGGTCCAGTCCAAGGAGGTGAGCGGGGGCGCCCAGTTGGTCGGCGCGCTGCGGGCGGATCTGATCGATCTCCTTGCGGTGGACGGCGTGGACGAGCTTGCCGCCGGGGGCGCACACGCAGCGGACGGCAACGGTGCGGTCGGCGCGCCTGGGGAGCGGTCGACGGGCCGAGAGCTCCGCTTCGACACCGAAGCCGGCGTCACCAACGTCTGGCTGTTCGTCGGGGTCAACGGGGTCGGTAAGACCACGACGGTGGGCAAGGTGGCACGCCAACAGTCGCGGAGCGGTCGATCAGTGCTCCTGGCGGCCGGCGACACGTTCCGCGCCGCGGCCGGCGAGCAGCTCGAGACGTGGGCAGCGCGTTCGGATGTCGAGATCGTCCGCGGCGCCGAGGGTGGCGACCCCAGCGCGATCGTTTTCGACGCCGTCCAGCGGGCGGCAAACCGGGGAAATGACTTGGTGCTGGCCGACACCGCCGGGCGCCTGCACACGAAGGTGAACCTGGTGGAGGAGTTGAAGAAGATCCGCCGGGTGGCCGATCGCGCCCCGGGCCGGGTGACCGAAGTCCTCCTCGTCCTCGACGCCACGACCGGGCAGAACGCGCTGGCGCAGGCCAGACAGTTCACCGAGGCCGTGTCGGTCACCGGCCTGGTGTTGACCAAGCTCGATGGGTCGGCCAAGGGGGGCATAGTCATCGCTGTGCAACGAGAGCTGGGAATTCCCGTCAAGCTCGTGGGCCTCGGTGAGGGGCCCGACGATCTGGTGCCCTTCGACGCGGAAGCGTTCGTCGATGCGCTGCTCGGGTGAGCATGCAGCTCGGCGCCGTGTTGAGCTGAGCGCCCCGGCCGGCCGGTAACCTCGCGATCTCATGTTCGATGCCCTATCGGACCGACTCGAACGGGTGGCGACGCGCTTGCGCGGTCGAGGCCGGCTCACCGACGCCGACCTCGACGAGGCGCTGCGCGAGATCCGCACGGCTCTTCTCGAAGCGGACGTCGAGCTCGGCGTGGTGCGAGAATTCACCGCGGCGGTACGGTCCCAGTGCGCCGGAGAGGCGCTCTCCAAGAGCCTCACCCCCGGGCAACAGGTCATCAAGGTGGTCCACGACGAGCTGGTCCGGGTCTTGGGCGGCGAGACCCTCCGGATCACCTACGCGTCGCGGCCACCGACGGTCGTCCTTCTGGCCGGTCTGCAAGGCTCGGGCAAGACCACTGCCGCCGCCAAGCTGGCGCGGTGGTGGAAGCAACAAGGGCGAAACCCGATGCTGGTCGGGGCGGACCTCCAGCGCCCAGCCGCCGTGGAGCAGTTGCGGATCATGGGGGCGCAAGCGGGTGTGACCGTGTTCAGCGAGCCGACGGACCCCGTGTCGGTGGCCCGCGCCGGCGTCGAGGAAGCCCGGCGCATCGGCCGTGACGTCTGCATCGTCGATACCGCTGGCCGACTCGCGATCGACGATGAGCTCATGGAAGAGGTCCGGAGGATCTCCGAGGTGACCAGCCCTCACTACACGTTGCTGGTTGTGGACGCGATGACCGGTCAGGACGCCGTCGAGACCGCGGAGGCGTTCCACCGAACCCTCGAGCTCGACGGGGTCATCCTTACCAAGCTCGACGGAGACGCCCGAGGCGGCGCGGCATTGTCGGTCAAAGAGGTCGTGGGCCGGCCGATCGCATTCGCGTCGACGGGTGAGCGACTGGACGAATTCGATCTGTTCCACCCCGACCGGATGGCTGATCGCATCCTCGGGATGGGCGATGTGCTCTCGCTCATCGAGCAAGCCGAGCGCACCATGGACCGCGACGCGGTCGAGCATTCCGCCAACAGGATGCTCGAGGGTCGGTTCACCTTGGAGGACTTCCTCCAGCAGCTCCAACAGGTAAAGAAGCTGGGTTCGCTGGGCGGGGTGCTCAAGCTGCTTCCGGGGATGTCCAAGGAGATGCGCCAGGCGGCCGGACAGATCGACGACCGCGAGATCGACCGCGTGGAGGCCATCGTCCGCTCGATGACGCCGGCCGAACGCCAGAATCCCTCGATCATCGACGGGTCGCGGCGGGTCCGAGTCGCCCGCGGTTGTGGGCGCACCACCCAGGAGGTGAACGCCCTCCTCAAGCAGTTCCGCGAGATGCAGAAGATGATGAAGGGCTTCGGTGCCGGGGGCCTGCCGGGTGGCGGGGGCGGCATGGGCAAACTCGCCGGAATGTTCGGTGCTCGTGGGTCGGCAGCACTCGCCGGTCCGCGCGGCGCCGAGCTCTCCGAGATGCTCGCGTCGGCGGGCGGCAGCCCCGAAGGGCTCGACGGGGACCCTCGTGCCCTGGGAGCACTGGGCGTCGGCGCGAAGGCCGCGGCGGGCGGCGCGGCCCGTGGGGTTCCCAAGAACGAAGAAGAAGGGTGGCCGGGTGACCCCACCCAAGCCCCGATGAGCTGGTCTGATGGCGGGTCGCGGGGGAGTGGACGCGGGCAGCCGCGGACCTGCGACAATGGGGGGTCGTCGGTGAACATGGAGGGATCGATCTCGTGGCAGTGAAGCTCCGCCTGGTGCGGATGGGAAAGAAGAAGCAACCCACCTACCGCGTCGTGGCGGCCGACAGCCGCTCGCCGCGTGACGGGAGGTTCCTCGAGATCGTGGGTGTCTACGCCCCACGGGGCCGGTCGACGGCCGACTCCGACGCGGTCGTCGAGATCGACAACGCCAAGGCGGTCAAGTGGCTGTCCGAAGGGGCCCAACCCACCGAACGGGTGGAGAAGCTCCTGCGCACCTCGGGCGCGTGGGACGAGTTCACCGCGGGCAGGGCGGCAAGGTGAGCGGGCCGGGCGAGTACGAGGACGGCGACATCAACGTGCTGGCCACCGACTACGAGGAAGCGGACGTCAACCTCACCACCGAGGACTACGAGGATGGGGATGTGAACGCCGTGCACGGTGGGGATGCGTCCGAGGTGGTCGGCAACCGAGCGGTCGGCGGTACTCCGAGCGCGGTCCTGGGCTATCTGGCCCGATCGCTGGCGAACGAGCCTGGCTCGGTGCTCGTGGACGTCGAGGAGCGTCAAGGCTCGGTGCGGCTCCGCTTGCACGTGGGTCCCGAGGACATGGGACGGGTGATCGGTCGACGAGGCCGGACGGCACAGGCGATCCGAACACTGGTGGGTGTCGCGGGTGCCCGCGACGGGGTGCAGACCAGCGTCGACATCGTCGACGACTGATCAGGTCGGCCCGCGCGGCACACCCGATGACGCCAGAGCTCCTCGACGTCGGCCGAGTGGTGAAGCCCCACGGGCTGGACGGAGAGCTGGTCGTAGAGCTCTGGAGCGAGCTCTCTGCACGGCTGGACCCCAACACGGTGCTCGACAGTCCCGTCGGCGTTCCCTTCGGGTCACGCGCTCGCGCCCCTTTGGGGAGCGGTTCCTGGTGCGCTTCGAGGGTGTGAACGACCGGAACGCAGCCGAGGCGCTGCGCGGGACCGTGCTCCGTGCCGCCCCTGCCGACCGACCCGGCGTGCTCTGGGTGCACGAGCTGGTGGGCGCCGAGGTCGTCGACCAAGGGGGGAGGCTTCTCGGATCGGTGGAGGCCGTCGAACCGAACCCGGCGAGCGACCTGCTCGTGCTGGCGGGTGGTGGCTTGGTGCCACTGCGCTTCGTCGTTGGGCACACCCCGGGCGAGCGCGTGGTGGTCGACATCCCCGACGGCCTGCTCGACTAGGACGGGGCGACACGGTGCGGATCGACGTGTTCAGCATCCTTCCCGACGTCGTCGAGTGCTACGGCGACGCCGGGGTGCTGGGCCGGGCCCGCCGTTCGGGACTGGTGGATCTGCGGGTGCACGATCTCCGCGCCGGGGCGAGGGACGCACGCCGATCGGTCGACGACGCGCCGTTCGGCGGCGGCGCGGGCATGGTACTCATGGCCGAACCCATCTTCGCCACCGTCGAGATGGTGGAGGCCACCGAAGGGCTGCCACGGCCGCTGGTGTTGCTGGGGCCGGGAGGACGGCGCTTCGACCAGGGCGTCGCCGCCGAGTTCGCCCGTTTGACGGGGTTCTCGCTCCTCTGTGGCCGCTACGAGGGAGTGGACCAGCGGGTGGCCGACCATCTGGTGGACGACGAGCTCTCGGTCGGTGACTTCGTGCTGGCGGGGGGCGAGCTCGGCGCGCTGGTCGTGGTGGAGGCCGTCGTCCGCCTCGTGCCGGGGGTCCTGGGCAACGAGGAGTCCGCCGCTGACGAGAGCTTCACCGAAGGGCTCCTCGAGTACCCCCACTACACCCGTCCGAGCACCTTCCGGGGATGGTCAGTCCCAAAGGTGCTTCGCTCGGGTGACCACGGTCGAGTGGCTCGTTGGCGTCGAGCTGAGGCGCTTCGCCGCACCCTCGAACGGCGGCCGGACCTGGTGGCGGATCGAGGGGGGCTCCGCGCCGAGGAGATCGACTTGCTCCAGCGAGCATGGCGAGGTGCAGCTGCTAGCCCGGCGCGGCTACGATGACTAGCTCGTCTCACCCGCCGCGAGACCCGAAGGACTCCCATGCACCCGACCGAGATGATCGACCGCGACAGCCTTCGAGACGACGTCCCCGATTTCCGACCCGGGGACACGGTCAAGGTTCACGTACGGGTCGTTGAAGGCACCCGCGAGCGTGTCCAGGTGTTCCAGGGGGCGGTGATCCGCCGGCAGGGTGGTGGAGTCCGCGAGACGTTTACGGTGCGCAAGGTGAGCTTCGGGGTCGGCGTCGAGCGGACGTTCCCCGTGCACTCGCCGACCATCGCGAAGATCGAGGTGGACAGCCTGGGAGACGTTCGACGGGCCAAGCTGTACTACCTGCGCGGCCTGTCGGGGAGAGCGGCAAAGATCAAGGAGCGGCGGACCGCCCGTTCGTGAGACGTCCGACGTCCCGCACGCGGCCTCGAGTCCCACATGAGACGCCCGCCTCCTCGTCATGAGTGAAGAGGATCTCGAGCGGTACGAGGCCGAGATCGAGTTGGCTCTCGTGCAGGAGTACCGAGCTGTGCTGCCGATGTTCTCCTACGTGGTGGAGACCGAACGGCGCTTCTATCTGGCCAACGACGTCGCCCTGACCGTGCGGACCGACACCTCCCCGGCCTGCGTGGAGCTCGAGATCAACGACGCCTGGGTCTGGGACATGTACCGGCCGGCCCGCTTCGTGCCCTCCATTCGGGTGGTCACCTTCCGCGACGTGAACATCGAACGACTGCCGGACAAGGAGCTCTAAGGCCCGCGGGGGCTCCGAGCGCGGCTCGTGGCGACAGTTCACTGAGTGGCCCGATCCAGCGACCCTGCCCGGTGGCGCCGGCGCGTGGGCGAGGCGGGTGAGGAGCGGGCAGCGGCGTGGTACGTGGAGCATGGCTATTCGGTCTTGGCGCGCGACTGGCGCATGATGGGCGGCGAGCTCGACCTCGTCTGCGCCAAGGGTGGCGTCCTGGTCATCTGAGAAGTCAAGTCTCGCCGGAGCTGCGTCTTCGGTGCTCCGTTCGAGGCGGTTACGGTCACCAAGCAGCGCCGCCTGCGTCGGCTCGCCGCGAGGTGGCTGACCGAGCATCGCCGACGGTGGCTCGAGATTCGCTTCGACGTCGTGTCGGTCGACAGGTCCGGGGTGCAAGGTGATCGACGATGCCTTCTGGGGCCAGCGCGATCCGACCGGCCTCAGTTGGCTGGGCGCTCGGTCACGAGCGTGGGATCGTGCTGATGAGCTGGTGGCGTGGTCGGGTCGTATAGTCGATACGGGCCAACAGGCTCGACTGCGAGGACCCGTCGTAGCGCGGCGGCCCCAAGGAGGGGCACGGTGAGGAGGTGTTCGACGTGCTGAGCGGCGTTCAGGGCATGATCGGCGACACCGCGCTCGTTACCAAGCTCATCGGGGGCGCGCACCATCCGGGCTCCGTTCGGGCCCGGGGCGAGGAGTGGATGGCGATCCCGCTTGACCCTTCCTCGACGATCGAGCCAGGTACGAGTGTGGTGGTCGCCGATATCGAACGTGGCCTGCTCGTGGTCTATGCGGTCGACGCTGTATGAACGCGTGGGCTGTCCTCTCACGGCGCCCGCAGCGCAGGAGGGCGGCAGCTCGTCGACAACATGATGCCAGGGCCTACCGTGCAGTGACGACAGAAGGAGCCGAGCGATGCTCGCAAGCTCATCAGGTGCAGTGATCGCGGTTATAGCCGTGGTCGTGGTAGTTGTAATAGCGTTGGTGCTGGCCGTCTTCGCCCGAGCGGTGAAGATCGTTCAACAGGGTAGCGTCGGCGTGGTCAAGCGGCTTGGGGAATTCAAGTCGGTTCACCAGCCCGGCCTCCACGTGCTTGCGCCCTTCGTCGACCAGATGGTGAAGGTCGACATGCGCGAGTTCCCCCAGACCGGGGACAAGCAGTCGGTGATCACCAAGGACAACGTTTCCCTCTGGGTGAGTGCCACGATCTTCTGCCAGGTGATCGACGTGAAGGCGGCACTTTTCGAGATCAACGACTACCAACTGGCTGTCGACCAGCTCTCTTTGACCGCGCTCCGGGCCGTTTTCGGCGAGATGACCCTCGACCAGTCACTTTCCGAGCGAGAGACCATCAACGCTCGGATGCAAGACCACATGGCTGACGCCACCATGAAGTGGGGCGTTCGCTTGAACCGGATCGAAATCCTCGACATCACGCCGCCGACCAACGTGCTCCAGGCCATGTCCGAGCAGAAAGAGGCCGAGCAGCACAAGCGAGCCATGATCCTCAAGTCCGAAGGCGACCAGCAGGCGGCGATCAACTCGGCACAGGGGCACAAGCAAGCCACCGTCTTGGAGGCCGAAGGGAACAAGTCGGCCGCGATCCTGGCAGCCGAGGCCCAAATGAAGGTCCTCGAGCTCCAGGCCGAAGGAGAGAAGAAGGCGCGCCTGCTGCGCGGTGAAGGTGAGGCGGCTGCACTTGCCGCCATCGACGAGGTGGCGATCAACCCCAACACGCTTGCCGTCCTCCAACTGCGCGCGCTCCAGGACGTGGCCGCTGCACCGAACGCCAAGGTGGTAGTTCCCTATTCGGCGGCCGGGTTGGTGGGCAACGCAGAGGTGCTCGTGCAGGCACTGCAAGGCACCAGCCCTACACCTGCCGTCAAGGCCAACGGGGCGACGGGATCCATCAACCAGCACTAAGAGCCGGCGCTGCTGACCCGGCTTGACGACCAGCGCTGCTGGCGGGTCGTCGACCGGGCGGCTTCAGAGCAACACGTGGTACCTGTGCAGCTCGAACAACCACTCGCCGACGAGGAGGGCCACCAGGAGCACCGTCGGGATGCGCAGTGTCCGTGGCCCGCGCCCGATCGCCGCGATAGTGGCCACGACGACCACGAGCACACCTAGGGGTGCGGCGCTCAACGCCTGACCGAGGTGACCACCCAGCGTCGAGCGCACTGCGGTCGTGACGCCGCAGAACGGGCAGGGGATTCCGGTGAGGGTGCGCAGCGGACAGGGCACCCCGACGCTAGCCGGCAGGTGGGCGAGCACCAAGCCACCCGCGAGCAGCACGACGCCCGCCCGCCGCGAGCTTGAGAGGTCGACCCGGTAACGGGCCGCAAGGTTCACCCTTCGACCAGTCCGGGCATCATGTGGGCGGGGCGAGGCTGAACCTCTGTGGCGGAACCCTGAACACGATGGTGCTCATGATCTTGTCGGCCAGGGTCTGGCGTTGGCTGTCCCACAACGGGAAGAACCACCCGACGTAGCAGATGATGTTGTCGACGATATGGGCGAGACTGCGGACGACGCCCAACCCGCCTCCGATCGGCTGGCCCGAGCGTTGGCCGACGCACTTGATTCCTGCCATTCGCATGCCGGGCGACTGTCCCGTCTGTCCCACCTGCACCGCCAGATAGACCGACAGCGCAATGACGACCAAATAGGCGAGCACGAGGACGGCGTGCACGGCCAGTCCGACAACGTAGAGCGGCACGGCCACCACGAGCTCGATGGCGATGTCGATAAGAAGGCCCTTGGCGCGGGTTCCCCAATCCGCGAGAGCGCCCGTGGGGGGCACGAGCTCGGGCCCACCCTGGGGGTACGCGCCGAAGGGTGGGTAGGCACCGGGGGGCGGGGGCATGGCAGCGCTGGGATACGTGGGCGGTGGGTACGGCGCAGCGGGCGGCGGCGGGTAGGGCGGCGGACCGTGAGGAGAGGCCGCGTACGGCTGTTGCGGGTACGGCTGTTGCGGGTACGGCTGTTGCGGGTACGGCGCAGCGGGCGGCGGCGGGTAGGGCGGCGGCGAGGCTTGCTCGGCATCCCATGGCCCCGAGGTCGTCGACGCGGGCGTAGGAATAATCTCGGTGCCGCACTGCCGGCACACGGTGTCGCCCGGTTGGGCTTGGGTCCCACACCGCTGACAGAAATTCATCTACACCCTCCGGAATTCATCCACACCCTCCTGGTTTGCGATCAGTTCCCATGAGTCTCGTAGGCGACTCAGTATGCAGGATCCAACCGCCCACGTGGCGGTTCTTGCCGGTAGTACGCGAGATCTGGCTGACAGGAGGATTTTCATTTCCGTAATCTGAGTTGGCGGGCTCGAGCTGCGGAGCCGGCCGGGCGCGTCGTCGGGGGGCTCGGCGACCACGGCCTGGCTGAGAGTGAACACGCGCGGTGACACAGTGGAGAACTGTGGTCCGATGAGCGTCGCCGCGCCGCGATGATCCTTGCCGACAATGGCGCCCACGTGACCAAGGTGGAGCCTCCGAGTGACGATCCCCAGCGCGCGCTTCCGGCCTTCCACCAGTGACATCGGGGCAAGCTTCATGGCCGTCGATCTGCGGGACGCAGTCGACGGGGTGCCGGTCGACGAGCTGGTCGCGCGAGCGGACGTGCGTGTCGAGAGCTGGCGATGGGGCGTGGCTGACGGGCTTGGCTTCGGGTACGAGCGCGTAGGCGAGGGGAACCCGGCGCTGACCGTACTGCTCGATCACCGGATTCGGCCAGCCGGTCGTCTCCGAGCGCGTCGCCGACGTGGTGCACCCGGTCTTCGCTCTCCACCGCCATCACAGACCGGTCGTCACGCTGTCAGGCACGCCGGGCCGGATGGGGCCGGGTTGTGTCGCCGGTCAGCACACGCGTCAGATTCTCGAGGAGCTGGGCTGCGACGCCGAGATACGCGAGTTGCAGCACCTCTGCGTCGTCACCTGGCCCGAGGCCCCGTGACGACGCTGGCGCGACGCCTGGTTGCTCGGAGGGAAGCCCTGAGCAGGCACGAGCACCGGGGTCGGGTGCGCCTTTTGGTCCGGTAGGGAGATGCCAATGTTGGGGGCAGGGACCTCGTGTCACTCGTCGAGGTGGCGAACGGAGAGGGAGATCGCATGGTCGAAGAGCGAGACCGGGCCTTGTCGGGCATACGGGTCGTCGGCCTGTCGACAACGCTCGTCGGCGCCCGGGGTGAGCCAGCTCTTGGCGGACTTCGGCGCCGAAGTGATCGAGATCGAACCGCCGGGTGGTAGCGCCCTGCGGTCGGACGCGGCGTGGTCCTTTTGGGGACGAGGGAAGAAAAGCATCGAGCTCGACCTCAAATCGCGCGACGACTACGAGGTGGCTCGCCGAATCATCGAGGGATCGGACGTCCTCATCGAGACGTTCCGCCAGCGCGTCGCAGAGACCTTCAATTGGTTCGTGCGGGTGATCAGTGAGCGGTTTCCGGGAGCCTTCGTCAGCACACCGACCGTCGCAGACGGCGTACCGAGCGGTGGCCTCTCGTTCCGCCTACTTAGGGCGCTAACCGCCGACGGACGGTGGCTCCAGTTCTCCCAGACCACCGAGCATCTCGTCCGAGCATTCATGCGAGCGGTGGAGCTGGACTGGATGTTCGACGACCCTGAGTGGCACACCGCGCCTGACTTTGAGGACGTCGAGCGGCGTCGGGTGTACTGGGAGATGTTGCTGAAGGCCGTTCGGTCGAGGAGGCTCGCGCAGTGGCAGGAGATCTTCGACGCCGATCCGAACGTTCGGGGTAAGCTCTACCGGCACGGCCATGAGCTGCTCGACCATCCTCAAATGTTCTTCGACGACTGGGTTGTCGACGTCCTCGACGACGAGCACGGCGCCATGCGTCAGCTGGCGCCGATGGTCAAGATGTCGGCGACACCGCCAACCGTCGGCACTGCACCTGGACGCAACGCCCACGACGCGAGCCCCGAGACGCGCCTGAGAGCCGCGGAGCCGGATCCCGGCGGAGCGTTTCCCCACGGACCGCCCCTCGAGGGCGTCACGATCGTGGAGCTCTCCTCGTACTACGCCGCACCGTTCGGGGCCACGCTGTTAACCGACCTCGGCGCACGCGTGATCAAGCTCGAGCCGGTCACTCGCGATCCGCAGCGCTACATGTTGCCCGAGTTCCCCGAAGCCGCTGCCATCAAGGCGTTGCAGGGAAAGCAGAGCGTCGCGGTGGATCTGGGGACACCAGAGGGACGTTAGATCGCGTATAACGTCGTAAGCCACGCCGATTTCGTTCTCCAATCCTTCCGGGCCGGTGCGGCCGAGCGGCTGCTGCTCGATCACGAGACCCTCCTCGCCATCAACCCGGATTCTCATCTACTTGACGGCGCCCGGGTATGGACCCGGTGGGCCCGTCGGCCATCGTCCGGCCTACGCGCCCACTATCGCCGCCGGGGCGGGCGTCGGCTGGCGCAACACGGCGCCTCGATCGTCGAGCGGGCCGACATGACCTTGGACTAGGTGAAGTCCAACGCGCTACGCCTCTCGGCCTCGTCGTCGGGGTTGGGGCACGCGCCGTACCGCCTCTGTGAGGCGGCCGACGGATGGGTGTTCCTTGCCGCACCCGGCGACAGGGAGTGGAACGACCTGGTCGGTGCCCTGGCAGCGCGGGTCGACCTCGCCAGTGATCCACGCTTTGGCACCGAGGTCGAGCGACGACGTCACGACGAGGAGCTGGCCAAGGCGCTGTCCTCGATCCTCCGGACCCAGAGCGCCGCGCAGTGGGAGCGGGACCTTCGCGCGGCGGACGTGGCGTGCGTCGAGGTGGGAGCTGGCCCCTTCGAGACGTGGCTGCTCGATCCCGACCACGGGAAGCTCTCGGGGACGTGACGGAGACGACCCACCCGATGATCGGCGCGCACCCGCGCTTGGCGCCGCTCGTGCGATTCTCGCGTTCGTCGACTCAGGCCGGTCCGGCGCCGCTGGTCGGACAGGACACCCGAACGGTGTTGGCGGAGCTCGGATACTCCGAGGCTCGTGAGGAGGAGCTCGCCGCACGTCGGATCATCGGAGTGTGAACACGCCAGACCGTGCGCGAACGTTGACGTCCCACGTCAAGGGCCATAGTCGCGTTGACTCAAGGCGGCCCGACAGCGCGAGCGCGGGCCAGCCGTGGTCCGAGTAGCTGGATTGGGTGATACTTCGGGCATGGCCATGGCCCTGTTCCCGGGTTCGTTCGACCCGTTCCACCTCGGGCACCTCTGGATCGTCGAATGGGCGGCCGGCAACTATGACGAGGTCGTGGTCGGGGTCCTCGGAAATCCCGACAAACCGTCGGGGATGTTCAGTCCCGACGAGCGCGTCCGGCTGGCGAGCCTGGCCACCGAGCATCTGCAGAACGTACGCTGTCTCGCCTTTCATGGCCTGACGGGTTCGCTGGCCCAGGAGCAGCACGCTGACGTCATCGTGCGATCGGCGCACAAGGAGGCCGACACCGAGCGGCTGCTCGCGGTCATCAACAGGTTCATGTCACGGGGTGTCCCGACCCGATTCGCGCCGTTTAAACCCCTTGCTCGAAGGGATCTCGTCGTCGACGGTGCGAGACCTCATCGAGTCCGGCGATACCGACGGGGCGCTGGAGCTGGTCCCAGAGGCGATGCGAGCGCACCTGCCGAGCGCGTCTCGCCTCGATGCCGCAGCCCGCAGTCGCCCAGCTGGGGGCGGGACGCTGACAATGGGTCAACGCGTCAACCCACTGCGGGTGGCAGCGGTACAGGACGCCCCGGTGTTCTTGGACCGGGACGCGACGCTCGACAAGACGCTGACCCTCGTCGAGCGCGCAGCGGGAACCGGGGCCCAGCTCGTGGTCTTTCCCGAGGCGTTCATCGCCGGCTACCCCGACTGGGTGTGGCGGACCACTCCCGTGGACGAGCACGCCAGTGCGCTCTACGCAAGGCTCTTCGACAACGCGGTGGTAGTCGGCTCGGCGGTGACTCAGGTGCTCGGGCTGGCGGCTCAGCGGTATGGGGTGTACCTCTCAATCGGTATCACCGAGCGGGAAACGGTGGGCTCGACGCTGTATTCGACGCAGCTCTTGTTCGGCCCAGACGGCGCGCTGGCCGCGGTCCACCGGAAGCTGATACCGAGCGGAGCCGAGCGATTGGTGTGGGGCATGGGCGACGGATCCGGTCTCGCGGTGGTGGAGACCCCGTTCGGACGCATCGGCACCTTGACGCATGAGGAGAACTACATGCCCCTTGCCCGCGCCGCGCTCTACGCGCAAGGCGTCGACATCTATCTGGCACCGACGTGGAGCGATGCAGCGGCCTGGCCGAGTACTTTGCGGCACATCGCCGCCGAGGGTGGCGTCTTTGTCGTGGGTGTGAGCCAGTGCCTGCGGGCCTCTCAGGTGCCCGAGGGTCTCCCTGGACACCAAATGCTCTACGGCACAGACGACTGGCTCGCACGAGGCAGCACCGAGATCGTGGATCCGACCGGGCGGCCACTGACCGACCTCTTGACCGAGGAGATCGTTATTGTCACCGCCGACCTTGACGCGAACCGCGCCCGTCACTTGCGCCAACACTTTGATCCGAGTGGTCACAATAATCGGCCCGACGTGTTCCAGTTGCACGTGGACACGGCTCGCCGCTCACTGTCGGCCCAGGTCGAGCACTGGGTTGAGCATGCACCCAGCGAGGGAGAGCGGGGGTCGGTAGCACCCAGCTCCACCCATGGCCGACCCCAGGGTCCCGACGCGGCCGACGTTGGCGGACGCTGATCCTGGGCGAGCGTCGCCGACATCGAGGGGACGTCGTCCGCGACCCTCTTCCCCGCAGGCGCGCAGCGATGCAGGCGGAGCTCCTTGGCGTGCACCGGAACGGTGGAACACGAATTTCACGGGGCCGCGCCCCGGGAGGGTCAGGATGTTCTGCGTTCGACCTCCGTGGCTTGGGTGTTGTGGTCGGCGTCGTAGCGACCCCTGGCACTTGCGATCTCGTCGCGGTGCACGATGGCCCAGTCGACCAGCGCCTGGACCGTGTTGAGCAGCGTGGTGCCCAGCGCGGTCAACTCGTAGTCGACCCGGGGGGGGACCACTGCGAACACCGTGCGTTCGACCATGCCGTCCCGTTCGAGTTGGCGCAGCGTCAGGGTCAGCATGCGTTGGCTGATCCCCTCGATCTCCCGTTTCAGCTCGCTGAAGCGTCGGCGGCGATCCCCGAGCAAAGCGATGACGAAGACCGACCACTTGTCGCCGATGAGGTCGAGCGTGCGACGTGCCTCGCATGCCCCGGCCTGGCGAGCCCGTTCCCACCAGTCGTCGTCCATGGTTCCTTGGATGTGCCCGAGTGACTCGAAGGTGCCGTCTTCCATCGCTGCCCATGGTGACAGACAATGTGGTCAGTTACAAGTAGTAACTCACCCGGAAAACAGAACCGGCCTAATGAGGAGGAACCGCCATGCAGCCCGATACCCAGATCGTCGCCCTGCCCCTGATCAGCGGACGGTGGACCGTTGACCCCGACCACTCCGCCGTCCTCTTTGGCATTCGCCACCTCGGCCTGTCCAAGGTGCGGGGTCGCTTCGATCACTTCGATGCCACGCTGGACGTTGGCGCTTCCCTCCACGAGATACGCGTCGATGCAACCATCGACATGGCGTCGGTGAACACGAACAACGACGATCGTGACGCCCATCTGCGATCCACCGATTTTTTCGGCACAGCGGCGCACCCGACTATGCGGTTCGTCTCGACCGGCATCGTTCCGGCCAACGAGAGTTACCGACTGTCAGGCGAACTCACCATCAACGGGATCACCCAGCTCACCGAAATGGTGGTGGAGTTTCACGGGTTGGAGACGTTCCAGGGTCGCGAGCTCCACGCGGGGTTCAGCGCCGAGGGCCAGCTTCGTCGAAGTGAGTTCGGGATCGATTTCGGCTTCTTGCCGCTCGGGGGGGACAGGTTGGCGCTGGCCGACGTCGTCACGTTCGAGCTCGAGCTCCAGTTTGTCGCCCCACGCGCTACCGAACCGACCTAGGGGGCGCTGGCCCGGGTGCAGTCGCCTCCGGCGAAGGCAGGGTCACCGATCGGCCGCGTCAGTGCCCGACGCTCCGTCGGGTACGAATAGGGAGTGGAAGAGTCAAGGGTTCGCGCGAAATTGGACGACGAGCGAGCGGCGACAGTGGCTCGCATCCAGGCGATGACTGCAGATCTCGAGGCGATCGTACCGGCGTCCCACGGCGCGAACATCGACGACGAGCACGACCCCGAGGGGTCGACGATCGCATTCGAGCGCGCACAGGTTGCCGGACTCCTGGCTGAGGCACGTAAGACCCTTGTCGAGCTGGACCGGGCGTTGGCGAGACTTGCTGAGAGGAGCTATTGGGTCTGTGAACGCTGTGGCGTTCGGATCGCTCCAGAACGTCTCGTGGCCCTCCCTGCGACGCGCACGTGCATTCACTGCGCGGCGCAGGAGCGTGGGCACCCCGAGTAATCGGGCCCTGCTCGGTCTCGAATGTCTCTCCGGGTGCCCCTCACGCCCCGGCCCGGGCCGAGGTGGTGGTCGACACTTGGGCCTTCACGATGGTGGCGCGCTTGGTGGTTGTGGTCGTCGTCGTGGTTGTGGTCGTCGTCGTTGTGGTCGTGGGCGGCAGTGGCGGGGGCGTCTGGAGCGCCTGGACGAGCAAGGAGGCGTAGTACCTGGCCCCGGCGGGATTCAGGTGGACCTCGTCGGGCTCGAAGTCCTGCGGATTGCTCGCACCGTCGTCGTACCAGTCGACGAGAGTCACATTCGGGTAGGAGTGTGCGACCGTCGCGATGGTCTGATTGACGGCTTGTTCCCACGGCTGGGGCACTCGGGTGTTGACCAGGACGATCTTTTTCATCGGACCGAGCGAGTTCAGTACGTTCTCGAGGAGTGACGCCGAGTAGTACCCGTTGGTGCCGAGCTCGAGGATGAGGCGATCTCCAATGTCGCCCTGGGCCTTGAGCTGTTGGACTTGGGCCTGCACGTCGTAGAGCTGCGCACCGACCTGGGCGTCGATCACGATGCCGGGCAACATCTGTTGGAGGTACGGGGCGGCGTCGATCATGATCGAGTCGCCAATGGCCGTGACCCCCTGCCCTGGCGGCGGGGGCGAGGTGGTCGCCTCGGCAGCACCCGGTGGCTGCGCAACCGTGCTGGTGGTGACCGGTGGCTGGACGTGGTGGGCGGGCGGAAGGATGCTCTTCACGTCGGCTGCCGGGCTGACCGAGGTCCCCACCACGCCGGCGAAGCCGAGCGCGCAGATCAAGATGCCGACGAGTGCCGTGGTGGCCATCGCCCATGCTCCGGTTCCGAGTCGGGGCACCGCTCCCCGACGCAGCTCGGACCAGTGGCGGCCGAGTGCGCCTCGCCGTACCGGTTGCTCGATGAAGCGCCAGGACAGGGCCGAGACGATGAGGATGGCGACGACCTGGATCAGTGCCCTGAGGACGTTGGGTGGCGCGTTGAGCGGGGTGGTGAGGACGATGATCGGGTACTGCCAGAGGTACATGCCATAAGAGCGTTCACCTACCCAACGAAGGGGCTCGATGCCGAGCGCGCGATCGGCACGGGCCCCCGGGTGGACGCACACGGCAATGAGGAGCGCGCTGAGCACCGAGAGCAGGACCATGCCCCCGCGGTAGATGAAGGGGTCGTACTCGCTGGTGCGCCAATAGAGGACCAGGATGCCGAGAAGGGATGCACCGCCCACTGCCTCGAGGGTGAGGCGGGCGGCCGGGGTGATCGGGTGGAACGTCCGGCCCCTGGGCCAAGCGAAGGCCAGGGCGGCGCCGATGAGGAGGGCGAAGGCCCGCGTGTCGGTCCCGTCGTAGACCCTGGTGGGGTCGGTGACCGGCGAGTAGAGGAGTGCCATCTCGAGAGCCGAGGCGATGGCGAGGGTCACCACGCCGGCGACGATGATGCGCTTGTCCTTGATCCAGCGCAGGGCCGCCAACAACACGATCGGCCAGAAGAGGTAGAACTGCTCCTCGACCGCCAACGACCACAGGTGTCCGAGCGCCGAAGGTGGGCCGAAGCGGGTGAAGTACGAGACGTGGTGGAAGATGAACCACCAGTTGCTCGCGTAGAAGACGGCCGGCAAGACGTTGCTGCGAAGATCGGGCAGCTGTGCCTGGTCGAGAAGGGTGGCCCATCCGATCACCACGAGCAGCATGACAAAGAGGGCGGGCAGGAGGCGTCGGGCGCGGCGCAGCCAGAAGCGTCCCAGTGCAATGCCACTGTGGCGTCCGTACTCGGCCAGAAGCAGGTCGGTGATCAGGTAGCCGGACAGGACGAAGAACACGCCCACGCCGAGCAGACCGCCCTTCGCCCAACCGAAGTTCAAGTGGTAGGCGATGACGCCGAGCACGGCGACGGCTCTGATGCCGTCCAGTCCGGGGTTGTACGGGCTGTTGCCCTCGACTGGCCTAGGCATCGCGCCAGCGGGGTGAGGCGGTGCAGACGTCGAGTCCTACGGCGCGAGGCACGGGGGCCTGGGCTGCTCGTTCGTTGCACTCTCCGACGCGGTCCATTCCCACCTGGTCCTTCCGGGTTCCCCAGCCCAAGGAGCCCGCACCGCCACGGCGTCGTCGCCTACGGCGCCCGACGCGATTGTGACAGCAACCCACGCCGACCGGTACTGCGCTCTGGGGGAGGCGCCTGGCGCCCCCGTCCGGTGCCCCGACCAGGTCCTGGGCGGGCGTGCTCGCCTGGGGCAGCGCGACGCCTCGGCCTCGGGGGGAATCAGACCTCGGAGGCCACCAAGGCGGCCAGCGACTGGGCTCCTGCGCCTCCGATGGGGAGGTGGGTGCCGTCTGAGTAGACCCAGTCGGGATGTTGGGACTCCAGCGCGTTCCAGTCGGCAAGGACGGTGTTCGGGTAGCGCGCAACGCCGCTGCGGAGCACGGCGTTGTTCGAGTCTTCCCAGGGTTGGCCCACCACGATCGTCACGAACACGACCCGCGACGCCCCCGTCAGAATCGACATCATGGCGTCGAAGTCGGCGTCCGAGATAGGTCCGTTGGTGCCGAGGGCGACAACCACGACTGCGCCGAGACGCCCTTCGGAGCGCAGCTGCTGGAGGACGACTTCCCCCTCGGCCCACTGCCGACTGACCGCGGCCTCGACGTCGACGCCGGGGACGTCCGCCTGGAGGTTCGCCGCATAATCGAGCATCACCGAGTCCCCCACGGCGGTCACGTGGCCGGCGATAAGGCCCCCCGCCCCGGCCAACGGCAAGGTGCTCGGCGGTGCCGCGGGGGCGGGCGTCGCAGTCGTCGGTGGTGCCGTGGTTCGCGCCGGCGTGGAGGTGGCCGAGGTCGGGGCGCCGGACGTCGGGACGGCAGGGATCGAGGCGACTGATGTCGGGGAGGTCGTCGGCGCAGCGGTCGTGGTAGGACCCGTCGGGCTCGCTGACCGCCGCACCTTGACGGCCACCGGTCCAGACGAACTGCAAGCCGCGAAGATGAACAGGGGCAACGCCACTGCGGCTATCGCGGAGGCTCGACCCTGACGTCTCATCCGACGCGGGGGATCCCCGCTTCGCCCCGTGCGGGACGATCCCGCCAGACGCGAGCCGGGACCCGTCGCACACCGACGACCAAGTGCGCTCTCGAGGCCTTTTCGCACCGACATGCCCTGCTCACTTGAAGTCAGAGTAGTTTGCTCCCGATCCCGATCCCGATCCCGATCCCGATCCCGATCCCGATCCCGATCCCGATCCCGATCGTTGCTTCGCGGCGCAGGACCCCGCGGCCCTACAGCGTGTCCCAGTGGGGCGGGTCAATGCGGACCGGAGTAGCTGGTCGATCTGCACTCGACTAGCATGCTGGGCCGTTCGCACTGCGATCGGGAGGCTCGTGCATGCGAAGATGGCTAGGCGCGCGGATCGTGGTCACCGCCGCGCTTGGAGCGATCGTCCTGGCGGGTTGCTCGAGCAGCCCGTCGGCGTCGCGGTCGACCACGACTACCGAGTCCGCATCGAACGCCACATCGACGACGAGCGGCCTGACCTCGACCAGCACACTGCCTCCGGTCACCTCGTCGACGGTGGTCAGTACCGCGACCTGTGACCAGGCGGCCATCTCGGCTGGCGCGATGAACGCACCCAGCATCGGACCCGTCCGATCGGTGAGCGGGTTTTCATGTTCTGGCGGCTGGGCCTATGCCAACGTCGAAGTGGGAACCTCGAGTGCCAACTCCTACGATGCCGTCATCGTCCTTCAGGCAACTGGGTCGAAATGGATCGTGGCCGACCGGGCAACTGCTTGCTCGAACCACCTCGTTCCGTCGAGCATCTACGCGCAGGCCTGCACAACCAGTTGAGAGGCAGCGAGGTCGACGATGTTCGCGCTCTGTACGCTCGGGCACCGGTCGGGTGAGCGGGACGCCGCCGACGCACATGGCTCCGAACGAGGGGCGCGACGGCCAATGGTCCCGGGCTCGGAGTGAAGTGTCGCCGAAGAGATAGGACGCTGAGCACGATGCTCGCCAGCGGATCGACGATCACGAGTAAGGATTGGGACAGGCGCAATGGGCCGACGTGCAGGGCCAACTGGACGCGGACATGCCGACGACCCCGCCGCCACCACGGCATAGACGGGCCATTGCGCGAACATTCCACCGATACCATCGGCGGTCAACGTGCGGTCATGGCCTGGATGAATGTCGCTTCGAGTTCCCAGTCCACGGCCGACGCCAACGCGAACAGGGCCGCTCGCCGGGACGGCGCTCACGAGGATCGGGGCCCCCCAAGCGCTGGAGGTCGGAGTGGCCGAGCCCTCGCTCGGCTCGGCCGCCACGATGAAGGCGGCGACCGCCGCACAGGCCAGACCGGCCGATCCCCGGGCCACTCGACTGACGGCCTGGTGAATCCACAGACGACGGAGCACGAGCGCGAAGACGAGCTCGGTCATGAGCAGGGCCGGGACGGTCGAGATGAGTCCGTCGTGGAGGGCGACCGCCTGGAAGGCAAAGGCTGCGACCTGAGCTGCCCATCCGAGGATCCACAGTAGGCGGCGCAAGAGCTACTGGACGAACCGCCACCCCGCGAACGTTCCGCGGGTGGGCAGTACTGGCGATGTGCTGGGTCAGTAGGTTCACGGCATTGGAGAGCGCCGCCGCCAGCGCGAGCACAAC
Organism: uncultured Acidimicrobiaceae bacterium; assembly: GCA_963794215.1. Classification (GTDB taxonomy): domain Bacteria; phylum Actinomycetota; class Acidimicrobiia; order Acidimicrobiales; family RAAP-2; genus DATKRB01. The sequence continues at coordinate 98,236 of CAWCCQ010000007.1, forward strand.
GTTCATGGGGCTCGGCCTGAAGGGGCCCGCGCCTGCCATACAAGGTGGTCCGAGCAGCCCTCCACTTGCAAGCAGCCTTGGTGGCGTGCGCAGCTGGGTCAAGGGCGGCGTCGGAGTATGAACCGCTCCCTCAGAATGGCGCGACAGCTGCCGCAATAATTGGCCCCAACACCGCGTTGAGCAGGTGGTGCGAATTGAGATCTTCTCTGATGTGGTCTGTCCGTGGTGCGCAGTAGGCAAACGCCGTCTGGAGCGAGCGCTCGAGCGGTTCTCGCACGTCGACGAGGTCGAGGTGGTGTGGCGGGCGTTTGAGCTCGATCCCCAGGCGCCGGTCCGGCGTACCGCCGGTGACTCTGCGCAACGGCTTGCCACCAAGTACGGAATGAGCCGAGAGGAGGCGCTGTCCGTTCACGCCCAGCTGACGGCCACCGCCGCCGCCGAAGGTCTCGACGTCCACTTCGACCGGGTCCAACCGGGGAACACCTTCGACGCCCATCGGCTGCTCCATCTCGCGGGCGAGCAAGGAGCAGCGTTGCAGGACGCGCTGAAGGAACGGCTGTTCCTCGCCTACTTCAGCGAAGGCGCAGCGATCGGAGAGCCCGAGACCCTCGTGCGGCTGGCGGCTGAGGTCGGACTGGACGCTGGAGAATGCTCCGAGCTCCTCGCCGGCGATCGCTACGCCGACGAGGTTCGGGCCGATGAGCAAGACGCGCGTCGATTGGGCGTCACCGGCGTTCCGTTCTTCGTCGTTGATTCGACGTTCGGAATAGCGGGGGCCCAGGATCCTCAGGTAATCCTTGAGGTCCTCGAGGAGGCCTGGGCGAGGGGCCACGCTCCGCAGCTGCCCATGGTTCCCGTCGGCTCCCCAGGCAGCGACAGCGCCAGCTGCGGGGACGAGAGCTGCGCGATCTGATCATCTGTGGACGGGCGAGCCATAGTCGGATCGACTCGTGGGCGTCAACGGCGGCTCAGGCCGATCGGTGGACGCTGTCGACGATCAGAGGATGGTGTAGGGCGCACCGCACGGGGAGGTGTCGCCAGTCCGGCCCCATCGACGGCACTCGGGATCGTCGCACCACCCGACGCGGAAGCGGAAGGCGATGGCATCCTGTACGTCGTCATCGCAAAGGTACTGGGCCGGTAGTCGTTCTACCCTGATCGTGCCGTCAGGCTGCGCACGAGCCTTGGTGTTCCTCAGCGGATAGATCGCCCGAGAGGTCGACCTTCCACAAACGAGGCACGGTTGTCGCATCAGCACGAGCGTACCTTCAGGCCCCGTTCGACTCGCCGTGGGCCAGTCGCGGCAACTGACCAGGGATTCTTCGAACAGCGGGGCGCACGTCGTTGAGCTCCTCCTCGCCACGAGATTGGCGCTTGCCCGGACGAGATATCCCTCAGCGAGGCCGGAATCCGATCGGCGCGTTCGGACGAGGTGCGTGGGGAGTGTCGGGCCCGACGATCCCATCGATCAAACCGTAGACGAGAGCCTCGTCGGCGCTGAGAAACCGCCCTGTTGCGAGGTCGGCCTCCACGTGTTCGGTCGGCTGGCCGACGGCGGCGGCCAGCCGGTCGCAGAAGAGACGGCTGCGCGCCACGGCGTGCTCGGCCAACTGGTGCACATGGTGTGCGTCTCCTGAGAAGCTCGTCCGAGGCTCGAGGAGTCGGAACCGTGCGTGGGGTAACGCCAGCCGGTGCGTAGCGAGCGCCAGAGCTCCGACCGCAGGACCGGCCACCAGGCCGAGCGCGGTCGCCCGTACCGGCACCCCGAGGAGCTCGATGACGTCCATGAGCGAGAGCGCGGGCTCCAGTTCGCCGTCGGACGAATCGACCTGCAGGTGAATGGCCTCGTCTCCCCACGCGTCGAGCGCCATCAATGCAATGGCTGCGTGGTTTGCTGCCGTCGAGTCGAGTCGGCCCGAGAGGAAGACCACCCGCCTCTCGAAGAGCCGGTCCTGGGCGCGGCCCGTCGGCTCGCCCGGCCCCTGGTCGGCGGGGTCAAAGGGGGGAGGAGCAGGGGACCTCGGCGGGGTCAACTTCCGGCCTCGCCAAAGAGGCGCCAGTCGAGCTGGCTACCCAGCGCCGCGACGTAGCGATCGAGAGTGGAAAGCCGGATGTCGTCCTCTCCGGCTTCGAGCCGGGCCACGGCCGACTGTGAGGTGCCCATGCGGGCCGCCACCTGGGTCTGGGTGAGACCGAGGTGGATCCGGCGTGCCACGAGCTGCTCGCTCAGCGCTCTTCGCCGAGCCGACATCTGGCTGAACCCAGGAAATGGGGTCTCGTGTCGTCGTTCGTCCACTTGGGATCTCCGTGTTGGTGGCGGCCCGATGCGTATGATATCTCAAAATCGAGATATCATAAGAGAGATACCCCACGACGAAGACGACGACCATGACGAGGAGGACTTCTGGTGCACTGCCAGTCGCTGATTCCCACGGTGATCGATGAAGGGAGCCGGGGCGATCGTGCCTTCGACATCTACTCCCTGCTCTTGCGAGAGCGGATCGTCTTTCTCGGGCACGAGGTGGACGATCAGGTCGCAAACCTCATCATCACCCAGATGCTCTACCTCGAGGCCCAGGATCCCGACAAGGACATCTCCCTTTACATCAATTCGCCCGGGGGTTTGGCGTACGCCGGCCTGGCCATCTACGACGTGATCCAGCACGTCCGCCCCGACGTCGCCACCATCTGCGTTGGCATGGGCATGTCGGCGGCCGCGATGATCCTGGCGGGGGGCACCCACGGCAAGCGCCTTGCGCTTCCCAATTCGCGGATCATGATCCACCAGGGCTCGGCGGGCACCAAAGGGGCGCCAAGCGACATGGCAATCCAGTTGCGCGAGGTGATGGCCATCACCCATCGGATGGCCGAGATCATCGGCCACCACTCCGGTCGCTCGACGTCACAGGTGGAGCGAGATATCGAGCGCGACAACTTCATGACCGCGCGTGAGGCGAAGGATTACGGCCTCATCGACGACATCATCGTCGCTCGCCGCGGGCTATCCGCGCTCGAACCGGCGTCGGCATCATCCCCCTGACGCACCCGTGTCGATGGATGGGCCTCTCGACCAAGGCGAACCTTGTGACCCGAGGGTGCTCCTCCTGAGGGTCCGTCGTCTGCGCGGGCGTGCACGCCAGAATGAGCTATGCCCATCGGGGAGCTGTACGCCTAGTACTGCGGCGGTGCTCGCCGGACACTGAACACGACGAACCGAGGAGGCGATTATGCGGTGCGACATCTGCGTCCACGACACCGAGCCACATCGGACCGGGCCCGCTGGCGCCGGCATTGGCGTGTACTGCTCCGCGTGCCCAGAATGCCAAAGGGAGCTCCTCCTTTGGTCCGGGGCAGTAGTTCCGGGCGCAGACCACGCCAAGAGCCATCGGGGAGGGTGGAACCGGTCGAACGTGGGGACGTGAGTCACGGAGAACGTGTCGTCCTCCGTCACCGTAACGGAGAAGGGGGGGGTTGCACCCAGGGAAACAGAAACCACCGAGTCGCGTTCTCGGTGACCAGGCCGGCTGCTTTGTGTGCCGCAAGGACACACTCGGGTCGAGTGCAAAGGCGCTCGGTGTCGCGATCCTCGGGGACAGCGCTGATCCTTCGATCCGATCACGGCTCTCGAGGTGGGTGGCAAGTCGCCTGCGCACTCGTCACTCCTCACCAATTTTGCACCGGGTGACCGACTACGACGCCGGTGGAATCCTGCCCGCGCCGATCAACCTCGGCCCGATTCGGCCGGGATGCCAAGGGGCATCCTCAAGAGAGCAGAGGTCATGGGTACCAACGGCGGCAGCCACGAGGTACGAGCGAACTTCGCAACTCGCACCAGGATGTCCCGACCACGCGAGGTGAAGACGGTGCCTCGTGTTGGGTTCGAAGAGGTTGCGGGCCGACGGGACGACTACTGGGCGTTGAAGACATCGACGACGGTGGTACCTTCCAGAATCCCCATCTCAGCGAGGCCCTCCCGTAGGAATTCAGCCTGCCGCTCGTAGGCACGGCGCGCTGCCAGACCGCGTCCAGCCTTCACGTGCCGGTACACATCCCGCCACACGGTTGCGAGCTCGTCCTCGGCAGCCACGGCTCGACCGATGTCAACCGTCGCCCGAGTCGCCGTCTCCAACTCAGCTGCGATGACGTGGCGAAGTGCCACGACGAGCACGTAATCGGTAGCGTTTCCGGCGAGGCGGACGACTGTCTCGCCAACGTCGAGGAGCTGGATGTGGTATACGTCGAGGTCTCCGACTGTCGACGTCAGTTCCTTGATGCTCTCCTCGAGCCCAGCCAGATCGTGCTCAGTCCGGCAACCAGCGAGGCGCTCGACGGCATTCGCGATGATCCGGTCGCGCGACTCCCAGACGTCCATGACCAGAACATCTCCGATTTGCAGGTAGATGCCCATGCCTTTCAGCGCTTCGGAGATGGAGGGATGCCGGACGCGTGGGCCGCCACCGAGGCCACGCCGGACCTCGACCAGTCCCTCGACCTCGAGAATCCTCAGCGTCTCGCGGACAACGCCTTTGGACACCCCCAGCTCGTCCATCAGATTGCTCTCGACGGGGAGCGGATCACCGGCCTGGAGCTCGCCCCGTGCAATGCGTTCGCGGAATTCGGCGGCGATGGCCAGGGCCGCTTTCAGGGGCTTCGCTTCAGTAGTGCTATCGATCACTCACGCAACGCTACTCGCTTCCACGGGCAGTCCGAAGCCAGAAGACCAGCCCAGGTCGTCCGCGGTGATGTTTGCGCTGACCCTACCGGCCATCGATCGCGGGACTTCGATCGGCGGACTTCGATCGCTGGACTTCGATGGGGGGACATCGGCTCGCCCTGCCGGGCATCCGAAACCGTCAGCGGTCTTGACGACTCTGTGCGCCCTGACGCCGTATGCGCCTTGACATGGTGCCTTCGGTGTGGGTTGATATAACAGTCGTCTATTTTGAGCTCGGGGTGGGAGATCAACGGTCGCGCCAGCAGTCAACTGGCCGGTTCACCGCGCGGCGTCACCCCCGAACAGACTGGAGCGAGGATGGCCACTGAGGACGGTCTCCGTTACATCGACTCAGATGGGCACATCCTCGAACATCCGACGGCGATGCCCGATTACGCCCCCGCCAAGTACCGTGATCGGATCTGGCACATCGAGACCGATGGCCAGGGCGAGGAGTGGCTCGTCTACAACGGGGCTCGTGGTCCGGCCAACGGGTTGTCGGCTGCCGGCGTCGCCGGGGCCAGTGACGAAGATCGAGCCCGGGCATTTCGCGGCGAGATGCGGTATACCGAAACTCGCCCGGCGGCGTGGAATGCCAAGGCGCGCCTGATCGACATGGACCAAGATGGCATCGACCTGGCCGTGTTGTATCCCACCATGCTGTTGGGATTGCAAAGCGAACGGGACGTGGACTTCGCCGAGGCCCAGGCCAGAGCCTACAACGACTGGTGTTCAGACCATGTCCAAGAGGGCGAGGGGCGATTGTTCGGTGCGGGCGCGATACCGCCGATGCACGAACCCGAGGACGTCGAGCGAGTCGCTGCCGAGATCCGGCGTGTGGCCAACCTGCCGGGGATGGTGTCAGTGTTCATGCGCCCCAACCCGTCCGTCGACTGGCGACCGTTCAACGACCCTGTCTACGACCGGATTTGGCAGGCAGCGTCCGACACGGGTCTGCCAATCGCGTTGCATCCATTCCTTGCCCCTGACCTGCCCGGAGCATGCGTTGGCCTGCGCCTGGCCCGGCCCCGGAATCCCGACGGCTCGTACGTGAAGGACTTCGATCCACAGCGAGGGGCGCGCTCGACCGCTCAACAGCTCGACGATCCACAAGCCAGGCCGAGCACACTGTTCACGCAAGCAATCGCCAACCCGGTCGACGTGATGAGCTCCATTGCCTATCTGCTGGCCGGCGGCGTCTGCGATCGGTTCCCTGACGCCAAGTTCATCTTTTTGGAGGCCAACGGCGGCTGGCTCGTGCCCTGGCTCGAACGGCTCGACCACCACTGCCGCAAGTTCCAGTGGGAGGTCCCCAATCTGTCCATGCTTCCTTCTGAGTACATGCGTCGACAGTGTTGGATCAGTTTCGATCCGGACGAAGGCATGCTGCGCACCACTGCCCAATCACCGCTGGTGGGAGCCGACCGAATCATCTGGGCCTCGGATTACCCGCACCCCGACGCCAAGTTTCCCGGAGTCACCGACGAGCTCGCCGAGGCACTCGATGGATTGACCATGGAGCAGAAGCAGGAGATCACCTCGCTCAGTGCGATCGACCTCTACGGCATTGGCTGACCGGCCCGAGTGACAGCGAAACCGCCCACACGCAACGCCAACGAAGGAGCATCCCGATGAAGATGGACGACATGGTCCTTGTCAGCATCGACGACCATTCGATCGAACCTCCGGACATGTATGACCGGCATCTACCCAAAAAGTACCTCGATCGAGCCCCGAAGATTGTTCGCACCGAGCAGGGCATCGATCAATGGGTGTTTCAGGGACAGGCGACGTCGACGCCGTTCGGGATGGCGGCCACCGTCGGGTGGCCCCACGAAGAATGGGGGTTCAACCCCGGTGCCTTCTCCGAGCTCCGTCCTGGTTGCTTCGACGTGCACGAGCGAGTTCGCGACATGAACGTCAATGGCGTGCTGGCGTCGATGTGCTTTCCGACGATGGCGGGGTTCAACGCCGCGAACCTTCACTGAAGGCGCGGACAAGGACCTCTCCTACATCATGCTTCAGGCCTACAACGACTGGCACATCGACGAGTGGTGCGCGGCCTACCCCGGTCGGTTCATCCCGCTCGGCATCGTTCCCATGTGGGACGTCGACCTCGCCGTCAAAGAGGTGCACCGGATGGGCACCAAGGGATTTCGGGCAGTCAGTTTCCTCGAAGCGCCTCATGCCCAGGGGTGGCCGAGCTTCCTGTCGGGCCACTGGGACCCGATGCTCGAAGCGATCATCGACGAGAACATGGTGCTGTGCCTCCACATCGGCGGCGCGCAGGGCCTCATCCAGCTTGCACCCGAAGCTCCCTTGGACCACCAGATCGTCCTACCGACTCAGGTCACGATGCTGGTGGCCCAGGATCTTCTCTTCGGTCCGACTTTGCGTAAGTACCCCGACCTCAAGGTGGCGCTCTCCGAGGGAGGGATCGGCTGGATCCCCTTCTACCTCGAGCGTGTGGATCGTCACTTCCGCAATCAAACCTGGATGCACAACGATTTCGGCGGCAAGCTGCCCTCGGAGGTTTTCCGTGAGCACATTCTCGCCTGCTTCATCACCGATCCCTCCGGCCTGAAGGCCCGCCACCAGATCGGCGTCGACATTCTCGCGTGGGAGTGCGACTACCCCCACACCGATACCACCTGGCCCGAGTCCCCCGAGCTCGTCTGGAAGGAACTGCAGGCGGCGGAGGCTTCCGATGAGGAGATCCACAAGATCACGTGGCAGAACGCCGCCAGGTTCTTCGGTTGGGATCCATTCGCCCACCTAACGCGGGACCACGCAACCGTGGGAGCGCTGCGAGCACTTGCAGCCGACGTGGACACGACCCGCATGCCTCGTGCGGAATGGCAGCGGCGCAATGAGGCCGCCGGGGTCGGGATGATATGACGGGTCGCTGTGGGGAGGGATCGCGATCGGGTCGGCCGAGGGACGTTGCTCGCAGGACGAACCGGCTGAAGCGGGTACCCTGCCGCTGAACTTGGCGGGCGCCAGTCGGTCGCATTTGGGCGATTATGAAGGTGCATCGCACGTGGTCGAGACTTCGTGAGGAGTCGTGAGCTCGAGAAGGGAACCGGACATGGCTGACCCGATTGGTTCAGAGAATTTCGTGTACATGAGGGGGCGCACGCTTGACTTTCCGGTCTTCGACGCCGACAACCACATGTACGAGACCCAAGAGGCGATGACGAAGTTCGTTCCCAAGGAATATGAAGGCATCATCAAGTACGTCGACATCAACGGTCGTACCAAGGTCGCGATCAAAGATCACATCAGCGACTACATCCCGAACCCCACGTTCAACCGAGTTGCGTCGCCCGGGCGGAACGCCGACCCGTCGCTCAAGAAGGCAATCCCGGGTGTCGACGCGTTCTTCGACCCCGAGCCCAGGCTCACCCTGATGAAGGACATGGGCATTGACCGGACCGTGCTGTGGCCGACGCTTGCCAGCGTCCTCGAGGAGCGGCTCTGGGACGATCCACGAGCCGTGCAGGTCGTCGTGCATGCCCTCAACGAGTGGATGTACGAGCACTGGACCTTCAATTATGCCGACGCGATCTACTCGACGCCGATCATCAGTCTCTCGATTATGGGCGACGCCATCGAGGAGCTTCAGCGAGTCGCCGAGCGGGGGGCGAAGGTGTTCCTCCTGCGCGTGGCGCCGGTCCCAACCTACGAAGGCCGCCGGTCGTTCGCGTTGGCGGAGTTCGACCCGTTCTGGGAGTTGGTCCAAGAGCTCGACATCACCGTCGGGATGCACTCGGGCGATCCGGGCTACCAGCGCTACTCGAACGAGTGGGAAGGCTATGGCGACCTTGAGTTCCGTCCCTTCGTCCGCCCGGGCAACCCGGGATTCCAAATGCTGGCGTCAGAGAAGTCAGTGGTCGTCGACGCCATGGCATCGATCATCGGTCATGGCCTGGCGAGCAGGTTCCCCAAGCTCCGTTTCACACCCACCGAGTTCGGAGTGGAGTGGGTTCGACCGTTCGTCACCAAGCTGCGCCGGGCCTCGGAGAAGTCGGCGGTGCTCTTCGACGAAGACCCGCTCGAGGTGTTCAATCGCAACGTGTTCATCCATGCGTTCCAGGAGAGCAATCCTGCCGATCTCGCCAACTACGTGCCGGTCGACAACATCACCTTCGGCTCGGATTTCCCACATCCCGAGGGTTTGGCAGATCCGTTGGGATGGTCCGAGAAGTTGGAGTCCTTCTCCCAGGAGGATCAGGCCAAGATCATGGGGGGCAACCTGGCCCGGATCATGAAAATCGACGCACGGTAGGCCCTACGTGGGCCGACCACCGCTCGACCAGCCATTGCCCGACCAGTGTCGTCACGCGCTCTTTGATGGCGGATGTTCCGTGTCCTCGTAGCGCGGTAGCTCGATGAGCTGGGTGCTCAGGTCGGAGGGCAGTGCGTTTCGCGTCTCCAATGGCGATGCCGGGTGATTGGAAAGCCCCACACGACAGGCTGATGACCGTGCTCAAGGGCCACGACGTTGCCCCAAGTCCCTTCGGGTAGCCGACATCCTTTGAGGCATCTCGGCAGTGGCACGCCTCTCGTGGGCAAGCCAGTTCGTTCATTGTGGTTTAGCATCGTGCGGCTGGGAGCTATTGTCCTTTGCTCGGTTGCGGCCGTGAGCGGACTCATCTTCGGTCAGTTGAGGGCGAGTGCCGTCCGCTGTGTTGCTGGGCATCGGGTGCTTGCGGGTTTGGGTCGTTGTCACACCTAGCAGTGCCTTGCGCAACTGCACGGGATCGGCGAGGTACTCCAGGTGGCCGGCGCCGATGCGGGTGAGAACCTGCCCAGGCCAAGGCTGTTGACACTCACGAGGCCACGAGGCCACGAGGCAATCGAAGAGGTCGAATAGCGCGGGAGTTGCCGGGTGACGCGGTCCGCGTGGCGCAGCGAGGTCTGGATTTGGACCGATCCGTCGGGCCCATCGATGTCGTGAAGTGCCGGTCGCCGATACTGGCGATCGACCCAGGCGGTGATGAGCTCGAGCCCGACACTATAGCCGTCAGTAGTGTCGATGGCGAACATCGGGTACCGAAGATCGAGCGCTTGACCAGTTGCTCGTCTTGCGCCGAACCGGGAGGTCTAGCGTTTAATCCAGTGCTGTTATGAGCGTCGTCTTTCCCGAACCCGGTAGGCCGAGTACCAGAACCGCAAGAGGTCTTCTGGATGACTGGAATGGAATGTACCAGCGTTGCACCTCGAGTCGAACCGGGCGCCGAGGGTTGGTGAGAGATCGACATGACCGCCGTCGATCCCGACTTCCAGAATGACGGTATCGGCAGCGAACTGACCGACTTCTCCATCGCTCGTGTCAGCGAAGCCGGGCGGCGTCGGTCCGGTCACGCCATGTGGAAGGTGAACATGCGATCCGCATCGATGCGAACGGCGACGTTGGCGTCGAGGAAGTCCTCGAACTCGACCCCGTAGTGCGGGGCGTAGAGGTCAACCCAAACCCGTCGTAGACCGGCGTTCTGCTGCACACTGGTGTCGAGGATGGTGGCCCGACCATGCACGGTGATCGAGAAGTCCTCCCCAGGAAGGTGGGTGGCGCTGACAAACGGTCGCAGGCGGATGTGGCGGATACGGATCGAGTCGGGCGAGGAGCTGAAGTGGAACGCTCCCCGGTAGAACACGCCATCGACTGGGCCGGCCAGTGGCCGACCGTCTGAGGTCACCGTGGCGAGGACCAGTAGCCGCATCCCGACGAGCCGAGAGCAGACCTGTTGGGCGCTCAACCGCCTTTCTGACGTGATCACCTCTCGGAGGTGCAACCCCGCCGCTGCATAACTGCCGTCGAGGAGTTCCTGGAGGTGCTCCAGGTCTTCGTCGGTCTCGTTCATGATCTCGTTTCTCGCAGTGGTCGGGACAGCCGATCCCAGACGAAGGGGGTAGGTCGCCGGGAAGTCTGCGAGGCGCATGTGGCCCCAGTTGACAGACCATCCGATGGTGCCTCTGACCTCTTCAGTGGCCTGGCCGGACATGGGCGCAGTCCCGACCGTTCCGTCAAAGCAAAAAGGAGGCGCCAGAGTCGGTCACACTGGTTGCTCCTCGCCGCGTTCTGCCGTCTCTCGTCGCTCTGGTCTCAATCTTTGCGGGGTATGCAACCTCGCCACGTACGACGTCTGCCGTTTAGGGAGGGAGGAATTGGCGCGTCGAGTCAGCCGCCCGGTGCTCGATGGGTCGACTGGACGTTTGCTGCGGCATCAACGTCGGCTGCCGTGAGGAGTACCACGGTCCGCACTTTTGCCCCGCCAGCGGCGGTCACGGCGAGCGCCGTCCCGGCGGCGGTCACATTGTCGGGATAATCGACGATGAGGTACGCGTCGTTGCCGCCAAAGGCGAAGTAGAAGCAGTCGGGCTTCCCGCCGAGTAACTATTCAGGTCTCTGAGCGCACCATCACCGACACGGGGTAGCACCGCGGTAACGTTGGGAATTCCACCCGACGACGGTTCGCCCTTCGATGACACGCCCTCCTATGAGGAGCTGACCGAGGTCGTGGCCTCCCTTGAGCTCGTGGTGGACACCCAGGCAGCGGAGATCGCCGAGCTGCGAGCACGACTGGCCGATCTCGAAGAGCGTCTTGGTCGCACCCCACGCAACTCGTCGATGCCACCGTCGGCCGAAGGATTGACCAAGCCGCCGTCGCGGGCGCAACGCCGTGCGGCAGCCAAGGCCAAGCCGGGGAAGCAACCCGGCACGGAAGGAAAGCACCTGGCCCAGGTGGCCGAGCCCGATGCGATCGTGACCCACGTGCCCGCCGCATGCGAGCGATGCAGGGCCGGGCTCCGCGGTGCCCGAGTCGTCGACACCGAACACCGCCAGGTCTTCGATCTGCCCGACATCGCCTTCATAGTGACCGAGCATGTCGCCGAGAAGCGACGGTGTGCCTGTGGCTGGGAGACCAAGGCGCGCTTCCCGGCCACAGCCAGCGCACCGGCGGTCTACGGTCCGGGGGTCCGGGCCTTGGCCGCCTACCTGGCCGTGCACCAACACCTGCCACTCGAGCGCACGGCCCAGCTCTTCGCCGACGTGTTGGGCCAAGAGGTCTCCGTCGGCGCCCTCTCGAACATGATCAGCGAGGCGGCCGCGGGGACCACCGAGTTCACCGAGCACGTACGGGTGCTCTTGCGCCAGGCCGATACCGTGCACTTCGACGAGACCGGGGCCCGGGTGCAGGCTCGACTGGCCTGGGTCCATGGCGCCTCCAACGCCGCCCTGACCCTCCTCGACTGCCATCCGCGTCGCGGGGCGCTGGCCATGGAGAACCTCGGCGTCATCGCCCAGATGTCGGGGATCGCGGTCCACGACGGGTGGCGTCCCTACCGCAGCTTCGCGGTCACCCACGCCTTGTGCAACGCGCACCACCTTCGAGAACTCAACGGCGTCGGCGTGGTCTGGGACCAGGGCTGGGCGAACGACCTGGCCGACCTACTCATCGAGGCCAACGTTGCTGTCCGCGAGGCACTCGAGCGTGGGGAAACGACGCTCGACCCCATGACCTTGCACTCGGTCCGGGTCCGCTACGGCATCTTGATCGCCCGAGGGTTCGCCGCCAACCCGCCCCCGGCCACCGCCAAGCGGCACGGGTACGCGAAGAAGGCGCATAACCTCTTGCTCCGTCTCGATGCCCAACGGGCTGATGTGCTCCGGTTCTGCTCGGACTTCCGGGCACCATTCACGAACAACCAGGCCGAACGCGACATCCGGATGGTCAAGCTCCAACAAAAGATCTCCGGATCGTGGCGAACCACCGAAGGTGCCCGGAGCTTCTGTGCCATCCGCAGTTACATCTCAACGTTGAAGAAGAACCAACGCGACGTCCTTGGAGGACTCCGGCTTCTGTTCGAGGGTCAGGTATGGCTACCGGGTGTGGCCGAGACCTGAATAGTTACCCCGCCGATTGACTCGGCAGCCGAAGTGACGGCAGCCGCACGAGACGAGCCTCCTTCGGCCCTCAGTCCCTTGGCGCCTTCGAGGGTGTAGCTCACTTCAAGCAGGTACGTGGGCGTGGCAGCCTCCTGGTGTCGGTTCTCCACTCCTTGGCCGAGTCTGCTGTATCGACCCTTGCAGAGCAAAATGGCTTCTCCGATGTCGCCCTTGCTGCTGACCCCCAATTCGGGTCGCCGCCGGCCAGGATGAGGGGTCGAGCGTCGTCGACTCGATGCTCGCGTCACGAGCGCCTGCATTGGGCTCATCGGGCGTTAGGGCGTTGCCGAACCCAAAGTGCAGTCACTTGGGCACACCCCGGTTCTGTGGGCCATCACGGGGGTCCTCGGCGCACACTTAGGATGGTTCGAAGTAGCGAGCCGCACATCCCGCCGCAATGACGATGCGAAGAGAGGGATGTGCTGTCCCGCCCCCAGTGGACTGTCAACCGACGAGGAGACCGTGAGCGAGCTACGTGTTGCTGCAAAGGTCGTCGCCGGCGCCCGAGTGGGCGTCGTCTCTCCGTCGTGGGCCGGGCCCGGGGCGTACCCCGACGTCCACGAGATTGGTCTGCGAGTGCTCCGCGACGAGCTCGGCCTGGTCCCGGTGGAGTATCGGACCACCCGAGTCCTCGATGCCGCCCCACAAGCCAGGGCCCAGGACGTGATGGCAGCGTTCACCGACCCGAGCATCGCCGCCGTGATCACCTCCATCGGGGGCGAGGACCAACTCACCGTTCTCCCATACCTGGACCCGGACGTCTTCATGGCCAATCCCAAGCCCTTCTTCGGTTACAGCGACAACACCAACTTGCTGAACTACCTGTGGAACCTGGGGATCGTGAGCTACCACGGGGGGTCCACGATGGTGCAGCTGGCCCGAGCCGGCGGACCGCACCCGCTCTTTGTGGAGTCGTTTCGCCGGGCTCTCTTTACCAACGACTCCGTTGAGATAAGACCCGTGGACCGCTTCACCGACGTCAACCCGGAGTGGAGAGACCTCTCGAACCTGGTCAAGCCGTTGCCCACGCTGGAGGATGACGGTTGGGTGTGGCACAACGCCGAGCAGGTGGTGACGGGGCCAACCTGGGGAGGAAACCTCGAAGTCCTCCACTGGAACCTTGCCGCCAACCGGTGGATACGACCAGTGGGCGACTACGCCGGTTGCGTGCTGTTGCTCGAGACGTCCGAATGCATGCCGTCGTCGCTTGAAGTGTCTCGGATGCTACGTAACGCCGGAGAGCGGGGCCTGCTCGAACAGTTCCCAGCGATCGTTGTCGCCAAGCCCAAGGCCTGGGACTCCGAGAGGCCGCTCACCGAATCAGAGCGAGCCAAGTTCCGAAGCGACCAACGTGAAGCGGTCCTGCGTGCGGTCGAGTCCTACAATCCCAATGCACTAGTTGTGCTCGGGCTCGACTTCGGCCACACCGATCCGCAGTACATCCTTCCGTTCGGTGGGCAGATGACCGTCGACGGTCCCCACCGGCGCATCACGGTGACGTATTGATGGCCCAGCCAGAGTGCCTCACCGAAGTCGGCCCGGGTGTTGCCTAGGGAGGGGCGGCCACTTCTCCTTCCAAGTCGGTCCCCGAGGAGTGGCGCACTCTTGCCGACGAGGACAAGGCCTCAGACACGAAGCCCAAGAACGAAAGCTTCCTGCTCGATGGTCTCCACAGCCCTCGCGCAGTAGTTGGCTCGGACCCATGGGACGGCCTCGTCCGCAGGAATGCCGGTCAGGATGGCAAGGCAGGCCAGGGCCGTTCCTGTGCGTCCGTGTCCACCCAGGCAACCGATCTCTACCAGTTCTCCTCCACGAGCACGGTCAAGTGCGGATTTGAGAACAGCCACGAGGCGAGCCGGATCTTCGGGAACACCGAAATCCGGCCAGTCGAGGTAGTCGCGGGTCCATGGCGGCTGCCAATGGTGGTCGAGATAGAGCCCGTAGTCGGGCCACCGGTCACGAGCGTAGGGGTCGATGGGATCGAAGGACGCGGCGGTGACGTGGGCACCGTCGGGCAGGGTGACCACCGTGCGGTGCAAGTGCACCTCGAACTGCCGGTGGTCGTGACCGGGCTCAGAGCACTTGGGCGGTTCGTGCTCCACGTACCAGTGCACCTGGCATTCGGCGCAGGCCACCACGACGCGAGTCTCGATCATCTCCACACCCTACGAGCGATCGGGGGATCGTTGAGACGGGTGCGGCCACCGCTGCTCGAAGGCTCCGGATCGCTCGCCGTTGATAGCCTCCGACGATGGCAGGCGTTTCCCGACTTCGCGACCACTGGGAGGAGATCGCTGGGGAGTGGATTGCCTGGGCCCGTACTTCCGAGCATGACGGGTTCAACGACGGCACCTGGCCGACATTGCGTCTGATCCTTCCGCCAGCAAGGGATTGACGGTCGATCTGGGGTGCGGCAAAGGGCGCCTCGGTCGTGAGCTGATACGTCTGGGCTACCGTGTCGTGGGCGTCGAGCAGTCTCCGACGTTGGTCGCAGCGGCGCGTGATGCGGATCCAGGCCTGCCGGTCATACGGTCAGATGCGGTAGCTCTTCCCCTGGCTGACGCCACCGTCGATCTGGTCGTTGCTTGCATGTCGCTCATCGACATGGATGATCTCGCCACCGCTGTGGCCGAGTCGGCCCGGGTGCTCGTGCGTGGCGGCCATCTGTGCGTCGCTTTGGTCCACCCGTTTGCCTCTGCCCAAGACGTGACGGTCATGGGGACCACCAACCTCGCGATCGACGAGCCCTACCTGCGTGCGAGACGGTACGACTACCTCGTGGAGCGCGACGGACTCAAGATGGCGTTCGCCAGCATGCACCGGCCGCTCCAGGACTACGTGGCAGCCTGGAGGGAGGTCGGCCTGGCGATTACCGACTTGCGCGAGTTCGGTGAGCAGTCGGTCCCCTGGCTGATGGTCGTCCAGACCGTCAAGCTCTGAGGTCGCTGCCGCTGGCGGCCATCACCTCTTACTGGTCGGCCCACCGGGTTCGGGCAAGACGATGCTCGCCGAACGTCTCCCGGGTCTTCTTCCGGACCTGAGTCGGGCCGAGTCCCTCGAGGTGAGCCGTGTGCACTCGGCGGCGGGGCTGTCGTTGTTATCGGGTGGGCTGATGGTCCGACCACCGTCGGGACAACCATCAAGGCTGGGTCAACGCCAGGCACTCTTCCTTGACACGCCCGAACCCACAGACGAGACGGTCGACGAGCTGTTGTTCGAGGACGTTGCCGCCGTCGGTGCCGCTAGGCGATGCGTCGGTCGACGACCCACCAACGGCCGAATCTGTCCTTGATGTTCCTGTTGACCTGGGCGGCCTTGCGGTCGTCGTCGCACTGGCGGCGGCGCCGATGTTGATTTTCGGGGCGCCGACCAGGCGCCGCGGTTGTGCTGACCTTCTTTGGGGCTGGCGACCGTGCGCGACCAGCGTTATGACAGAGCTAAGACCTCGGGGGCGCGGTGATGCGACAGTCGGGACAGCGACCCCGGAAGACGATGTCTACTTCGAGAATCTCAAAACCGTGCTGTTCGGTCGCGGTGAGCGACAACCGGTCGGTGCCTTCTGGGTTGACGTCCCGCAGTGTTCCGCACCCGATGCAGTACAGATGGTGGTGGGAGGCCGTGGTGTTGGGGTCGTAACGCTTCGGGCCCTCGCCTGTGGAGATCTCGAGCACCTCGCCCATGTCGACCAGCTCGTTCAAGGTGTTGTACACCGTAGCCAGACTGATCTCCGGCAGAAGTCGCTGCGCCCGGGTGTAGACCTCGTCGGCGGTCAGGTGGATGTGTTCACCGGCGAGGACTTCAGCAACAACTCTTCTCTGGGCTGTGAGCCGCCAGTCGCGGTCCCGCAACCGCTGTACCAACTCGGTGATGGTCGCCTCCTCATGCTCCGTTAGGACAATAGCAGCTCTGCACGTGATTTGGATGAGTTCCTGCTATTGACGTGTTCTAACCCTATAAGTAGCGTAGATGTTGGCTACGGGAGACCGGTTCGGTCCGGGAGGTGAAGTCGCAGGCCAGCAGCCTCACCAGGGAGGGCGACCACTACGAGAACCGAGACTCTGAGCACCATCACGGCACCCGCCGTGTCGGCAGAGGATTGGCTGACGTTAACCGTCCGCGGATGGCCGCCCACCATCCGGGCTGCAAGCAATGTCGGAAGTGTCCGTCCGTCACAAAGAGCTAGCGGGAGAGGAGAAGGACCACGTGTCTGATAGAGGCAGCGAGAGCGAGAACCCAGTAATCCCTCCACCAACGCCAAAAGCTCATCGACCCATGACCAACCGGGATTGGTGGCCGAACCAGGGAGACCTATCGGTTCTCCGCAGCCGCACTGGCGGGAGCAGTCCGGGGGAAGCCTCCAACTACGCCGAGGAGTTCAATACCCTCGACCTCGACGCGCTTAAGCAAGAAATCATCGGCGTCATGACAACCTCCCAAGAATGGTGGCCCGCGGACTATGGCCACTACGGGCCGCTGTTCATCCGCATGACCTGGCACGCCGCCGGGACTTACCGGATCCACGATGGCCGTGGCGGCGGGGGAGAGGGGGCGCAGCGCTTTGCTCCCCTCAACAGTTGGCCCGATAACGCCAACCTCGACAAGGCGCGCCGCCTGCTCTGGCCGATCAAGCAGAAGTACGGCCGGGCGATTTCGTGGGCCGACCTGATCATTTTTGCCGGCAACGTCGCCTACGAATCGATGGGGTTTAGGACGTTCGGCTTCGGCTTCGGACGCGAGGACATCTCCGATCCCGACGAGATCTTCTGGGGTCCGGAGGATGACTGGCTCGGCGACGAGCGTTACAGCGGCGAGCGGGAGCTTGCAGGTCCGCTCGGCGCAGTGCAGATGGGTTTGATCTACGTGAACCCGGAGGGGCCCAACGGAAACCCCGATCCGCTCGCCTCCGCCAGGGACATCCGGGAGACGTTCCGTCGCATGGCGATGAACGACGAGGAGACGGTTGCGCTCATCGTCGGCGGCCACACGGTCGGCAAGACCCACGGTGCGGCCAGTGGCGACTACGTTGGGCCCGAACCTGAGGCCGCTCCAATCGAACAGCAGCAGATCGGCTGGAGGAACACCTTCGGCTCTGGCAAGGGTGCCGATGCGGTCACCAGCGGGTTGGAAGGCGCCTGGACCAACGAGCCGACGAAATGGGACAACGGTTTTCTCGACAACCTCTACAAGTACGAGTGGGAGTTAACGTCGAGCCCTGCCGGCGCTCATCAATGGACGCCGAAGAACCCCGAGGCGCAGGGCACCGTGCCCGACGCTCACGATCCGTCCAAGAGGCACGCCCCGATGATGTTGACGACGGACCTCGCGTTGAAGCTCGATCCAGTCTATGGTCCGATCTCGAAGCGCTTTTACGAGAACCCTGATGAGCTCGCAGACGCTTTTGGCAAGGCCTGGTACAAGCTGCTGCATCGCGACATGGGCCCGGTCTCGCGCTACCTCGGCCCCTGGGTCCCAGAGGCGCAACTCTGGCAGGACCCCGTTCCCGCGGTCGATCACGAGCTGATCGGCGAGCAGGACATCGCTGCCTTGCAGGGCAAAATCCTCGCAACGGGGCTCTCCATCTCCCAGCTGGTCTCTACCGCGTGGGCCTCGGCGGCGAGCTTCCGCGGCACCGACAAGCGAGGCGGCGCTAACGGTGCACGAATCCGCCTGGCCCCACAGAAGGACTGGGAGGTCAACGACCCGACCGAACTGGCGAAGACCTTGCAGATTCTCGAGCAGGTTCAGCAGGACTTCAACGCCTCGCAGTCAGGCGGGAAGAGAGTCTCGCTCGCTGACTTGATTGTCCTTGGCGGGTGTGCGGCCGTCGAGCAAGCGGCGAAGAGTGCCGGGCATGAAGTCAAGGTGCCATTTGCGCCCGGGCGAACTGATGCTTCGCAGGAGCAAACCGACGTCGAGTCGTTCGGGGTGCTCGAGCCGGTTGCCGACGGGTTCCGTAACTACCTTCAGGCAGGAGAGAAGCTGCCGCCGGAGCAGAGGCTCATAGACCGGGCGTTCATGTTGAACTTGACCGCTC
Source organism: uncultured Acidimicrobiaceae bacterium (assembly GCA_963794215.1). Taxonomy (GTDB): domain Bacteria; phylum Actinomycetota; class Acidimicrobiia; order Acidimicrobiales; family RAAP-2; genus DATKRB01. The sequence goes on from CAWCCQ010000007.1 coordinate 116,935, forward strand.
CCGAAATGACGGTTCTCGTCGGTGGCATGCGCGCGCTCGATGCCAACTTCCGGCACGCCAAGCATGGCGTGTTGACTGACCGGCCCGGGATGTTGACCAATGACTTCTTCGTCAACCTGCTCGACATGGGGACCGAGTGGAAGACTTCCGCCTCAGAAGAGAACACGTACGAGGGTCAAGAGCGCGACACCGGGCGGATCAAGTGGACAGCCACCGCCGCCGATCTCGTCTTCGGCTCGAACTCCCAGCTCCGTGGGATCGCCGAGGTCTACGGGAGTGACGATGCGAAGGGAAACTTCGTGCGTGACTTCGTCGCTGCGTGGGACAAGGTCATGAACCTCGACCGCTTCGATCTCGTCTGATGGCGTAAAGACTCAGTCGTGACCGAAGGGGGTGGACTGCCGAGTCCAGATGAGCTCGTCGGAGTGCTCCACCGTCGCGGGCTTCGAGCCACCCCCCAGCGCCGAGCGATCATCGAGGCTGTGCGCACCGCGGGTGGCCACGTGACCGCAGAGTCTGTCTTCGACCGGGTTAGGATGAAACTGCCCACCATCTCATTGAAAACTATCTACGAGACGCTGCATTCCCTGGTCGTGGCCGAGGAGATGAGCGAGCTGGCTATCGGGGTGGGACCAATCCGCTACGACACCACAGTACGCCCGCACCATCATCTCATCTGCCTGACATGCAAACGAATCGAGGACATCGATTTGGACATAGACGCCGGGGTGCTCGACCAGCTCCAAGGTTTCTCCGTTGTCCGCACGGCTGTGATCGTCTGGGGTCGCTGCAACGACTGCCAAGATCAGGTTGATTTGCCGCCGGACGGCTAACGGCTCCCGACCCTCGCTGACCAGAGCCCACGGTCCCACGTCACCCGACTGACCACCAGGTGCTTGGGGAAGGATCCCGTCCGAGCGGTTGTCGCGTCAGTCGGTTGCGTCGCCAAGCTGGGCGAACAGGCCCCACAACGACCAGAGCAAGACTGCCGACGGCGGGACGCGTCCCGAAGTGCACCTCACTGGGGAGACAGACGAGGTACAGGTAAAGGAACTGAATCCCGGGAGGCCTGGCCCACGGGAGCATTTTAACCCTGGCCATTACTCGCTTCCGCCGGGCTGCGACGGCGATGATGCGGAGCCAAGTTGGCTGGGGCATCGGCGACGCGGCCGACCGCTACGGTCACAAGTGGCCGACAGATGGGTGCGAGCCCGTTCTCTTCGACCCTCCAGCGAGACCCTGTGGCGGGGCTCTTCCGCCCCGATGCTCAGAACGAATGGAGCGTCATGATCGCCCTCGTCCCTTCGGCCACGCTCACCGGTCGGTGGGCCGGTCCGTCTCGGTCGAAGTCCATGTCTCGAACGGGTTACCCGCGTTCACCGTCGTCGGACTGCCCGATGCTGCGGTGCGCGAGTCGCGCCGCGTTCGTGCGGCGTTGTTGTCGAGCGGACTGGTGTGGCCACTTCGGCAGGTCACGGTGAACCTGGCACCCTCAGAGATCAATCTGGTAAGGGTCCTCCGATAGTTAGTACCGCGATGTAGAGTGGCCTGGTGGAGGCCAGCCGAGATGAGCTCCGCGATTCTTCGAGGTGGTCCTGCCCCATCTGAACGAGCTGCAACGCCGCGTGGTAGCCGGTGCGATGGCCGAGGCTCTCGGACGCGGTGGCAAGGGCGCGGTGGCCGAAGCTTCGGGCATGAGCCGCAACACGGTGATCAAGGCCGAACGCGAGGTGAGCGAGGGCATCGAGCCCACAGCGCGCCAACGTGCGCTCGGTGGCGGCGACATCAAGTCAGAGGACAAGCAGCCCGGCCTGCTCGAGGCCCTCGACGAGCTGGTGCACCCAGCGACCCGGGGCAACCCGATGTCGTATATGCGCTGGACGTCCAAGTCGACCGGCAAGTTGGCCACCGAGTTGGTGCGCCAGGGCTACAAGACCACCGACGACACGGTCGGGCGGATCCTGAGGTCCCTCGGGTACTCGCTCCAGGCCCCCTCCAAGCAGAAGGAGGGCACCGCCCATCCCGATCGAGACGCCCAATTCGCCTACCTCAACACAGAGGTGGGCCGGTTCATGAAGACGGGCCAGCCGGTGATCAGCGTCGACACCAAGAAAAAGGAGATCGTGGGCGAGTTCTCCAACGGCGGAGCCGAATGGCACCCCACCGGCGAGCCCACACGCACCAAGACCCATGACTTCGTCGACAAGGATCTGGGCCGGGCTGTCCCTTACGGGGTCTACGACCTGGCCAACGACGAGGGCTGGGTCTCGGTGGGCGACACCGCCGACACCGCCTCCTTCGCGGTCGAGGCCATCCGACGCTGGTGGTACTCGATGGAGAGCCTCGGTTCCCCGCTGCCACCCAGCTGCTCATCACCGCCGATGCCGGCGGGTCCAACGGCTACCGGGTCAAGCTCTGGAAGGTCGAGCTGGCCAAGCTGGCCCAAGAGTGCGGCCTCGAGATCACCGTGGTGCACTACCCACCGGGAACGTCGAAGTGGAACAGGATCGAGCACAAGATGTTCAGCTTCATCTCCATGAACTGGCGCGGCCGTCCCCTCGTCTCGTACCGGACCATCGTCGAGCTCATCTCGAACACGACCACGGCCAAGGGGCTCAGGATCCGGGCCGAAGAAGACCTCAATTACTACGAGACTGGCACCAAAGTCAGCGCCACCCCTCTGTGCCAACCTCCGGTGAGACAGGTCCTGGCACCGAATCAATGAGCTGAGGGGGCGGAGAAGGAGCTTCTCCCATGACCACCACGATCAACCACATTGACGACACGCGCCTCCATGCTGGTGCGATGGACGACGCAGCCCTACCGGACCCCGAGGTCCCCGAGCGATCAGCGGGACGCCGGCGCTTCTCGGCGAAGTACAAGGCCAAGATCCTCGCTGAGTACGACGCTCTTCCGAGGTCTGCTCGGGGAGCGCTGCTGCGCCGTGAGGGCCTGTACTCCTCGCTGATCGTCGCCTGGCGCCGGCAGAGCGAGCAGGGCCCAGAGGCCCTGGCCCGACAACCAGGCCGCCAAAAGGCCGATCCTCGTGATCGTGAGATCGTCCGCCTCGAGCGGAAGGTCGACCGACTGACCGGGGAGCTCGACAAGTCGAGAAGGGTCGTCGAGATCCAGGGAAAACTTTCCGCGCTGTTGGAGCAACTCGCCACAGACAGCACGGCGGAGAACGGCGAACAGAGATGATCGACGAAGCGATAGACCAACTCAGCCCGATCATGGGCACGCACGCGGCATTGGCCGCCGTCGGCGTGGACCGGGCCACCTGGTATCGCCGGCACCGCAAGAGCCCGCAGCCTGAGCGCCCCGAACGGATCACAACACCTCAGCCCCGGGCCCTCACCCCGGTCCAGCGCAAGCAGATCAAGGCGCTCCTCGAGTCCGACGAGTTCGTCGACGAGGCACCCGCCACCGTCTACGCCAAGTTGCTCGACCAGGGGATCTACCTCGGATCGGTCTCCACCATGTACCGGATCCTCCACGAGCACGACGAGGTCCGTGAACGTCGCCGCCAAGCCACCCACCCCGCCCACAAGAAACCCGAGCTCATCGCCACCAAGGCGAACTCGGTTTGGTCGTGGGACATCACCAAGCTCCACGGCCCGGCGAAGTGGAACTACTACTACCTCTACGTGATCCTGGACATCTACAGTCGTTATGCCGTGGGCTGGATGCTGGCCCGGGTGGAACGGTCCGAGCTCTCCACCAGACTGATCGCCGACACGATCGCCAAGCAGGGCGTGGCCAAAGACCAGCTCACGCTGCACTCGGACCGAGGGTCGCCCATGATCGCCAAACCGGTGGCCCACCTGCTGGGCGACCTCGGGGTCACCAAGTCGCTCAGCCGTCCCCACGTGAGCAATGACAACCCGTACTCAGAATCACAGTTCCGGACCTTCAAGTACCGACCCGACTTCCCCGACCGGTTCGGCAGCTTCGAGGGCGCCCGTGCGCACTGTGCTCGATTCTTCGCTTGGTACAACGACCATCACCGTCATTCGGGCATCGGCCTGCACACCCCCGCCGACGTCCACTACGGCCGGGCCGAAGGGATCCGAGCTCGCCGTGGTGCGGTGCTCCTCGACGCCTACGCCGAGCACCCCGAACGTTTCGTTCGCAAACCCCCGGCACCGCCGGCGCTCCCGAGCACCGTGTGGATCAACCAACCGCAGGAAGAGGAGGCCACCGACTCACCAAATCAGTGAACCATCTGTCTCAAAAAGGTTGACACGCACCGCGGCGACCTGGCCGCTGTGCCTCTCACGCCGCACAAGTTCCGCGGCGACTGGAACTACACGATTGCGCAATCAGTCAATCGGTGAGCCCTAAGTACCAACCAACACATGCCCTAATCGGATCAGAGCAGTAATGGCCAATGGCTAAGAGCGTGCCCCCTCTCCTCTATGAGAGCCTGGGCTCAGCTGGATTGCGGAATGGCTCTAGCGTGATGCAAGGGAGTGCGCCGCGCAGGTCCGGCGCATCGGCACTTGGGACATCGCATCAAGAATCTCAGCTGCATACTCTCTGGCTGTGATCGGGTGGCGGCAGCTATTCCCTGGTAGCGCAGAGCTCCTTGGTGGAGGGAATCTCGGACGCTCTTACGGCCGAGGTGTTCGAAGTGCTGGTGCCGTGTGAGCCGGTTCGCCAAGAGATCCAGCTGATGCCAGCCGTCTGCCTCGAGCCCGAAGCGCTCCCATTCGGGGGAGAGGGGTCGGCGTGCTGCTTTCAACATGGGAAGCATGGCTCCCACCAGCTCAGGTCGCCCGGGATAGTCGGATAGGTGAGGCATCTCGGTCACGCCTCATCGGGTAGGTATCCGCCGTTATCTGGGCAGGCTGGGCCGCCCTTGACAGGCTCGGGGTGCGAACATATGTTCGTCACCATGGCAATGGGCAAGCTGAACGAGGGGCGACTGGCGAGCATTGAGCGCGGAGCCCGGGAACGTCACACGCTCACGGACCGGGACGTGCTCGAACGAGCGGAGGAAGTGAGTCCCGAAATGCCGATGGCGGCGGCGCCTCCTCTATCGGACGGCGATGTCGCGGTACTCGCCAGGTGTCTGTCCCATGGCTCGACGGAAGCTGTCGATGAAGGCACTCGTCGTGCTCCATCCACACAGGCTGGCGGTGTCGGTGACCGACTCACCTTGGGCCAACAAGATCATGGCGTGGACGGCGCGGGCCTGTGCGCGCCACTGGGGATAGCTCATACCGGTCTCCTTGCGGAAGAGCCGAGACAATGTCCGTTCAGTCGTGAGCGCGGCGTCGGCCAGCGTCGACAAAGGGATCGTCCTATCCAGCTGTTCGAGGGCGATCGCGCAGGCGCACGCAAGCCGCGGATCGTGTGCCGCCGGCAGTGAGATGGGCCGTTGGGCGGTCCGACGCAGGCGGTCACAGAGCACGGCGCGAAGACGATCAGCCTCTGGCGCCGGGGTGGCAGGATCGGTGAGCGTGACCAGGAGCTCGCGCAGCAGCGCCGTCACGGCGACGATCGCCGGGGAATCGGGAGGCAGCGGCGGGACACCGACGTCGAAGCCGAGCGTGTGGATGACTGCCGCACCGTAGGCGCGGTGCTCGTGCCAGGTCATCGCGGGCATCCAGATGGCACGGTCCCTCGAGGCGACCCAACTGCCCGCTGAGGTCTGGGCCACGAGCAGGCCAGTGCTGACGTAGATCAGCTGGTGCCCAGGGTGCTGGTGGCGCGCCATGGTCGTCCCGCCGGCCATGCGCTCCAGCGCCAACGCTGGCGCCTCACGTTGGCGGATTTCCGACATCAGTTGGCAGTTTACCGGAAGTCAGATGATTTTTGCGTTCTTACGATAGGTCGGAGACAGTCGCAATAGAGACATGGCTTCTTCGGAAGGGTACGCAAATGCACGATCGACGGCGTCGGAGCAGAGGGCACTTCAGCGGGCGAGGCCACCGGCACCGCTCTCGCAGAATGGACATGGAAGCCTCCTACTGGGGTGGCGACCCGCAGGGGGGCCGACGGCGCCGCTCACGGCGGGGCGGTTTCCGCACTCAGGCATCGTTGCTGCGCTGGGCGGCGGATGCCGGCCGCTCTATCCCGTGGGCGACTGTCGCCACCCTCGCCGCTCACAACCGGGCGACCGCCAAGACCGGACGTCTCGGACGCCGAGCGGTTCTCAGTGACTCGGTTCTGGAACCGAGCACAGCAGGCCAGCACGTGGCACAAGGAGAGCTCGAAATGCGCCAGCGATCAGACGATCCATCGGTGCCTCCGACTGTTCGGGCCATCCCACTTTCGCCCCGCCGGGATGGTCCACGAGCATGACCACGATCCCGAGGATTCAGCGATTGGGCACCGCCCTCGCATTGGTGGTTGCCGCACAATTCGTGCTCCAACTCGACTTCAGTATCGTCAACATCGCGCTCCCGACGATCAAGCGCGAGCTGCACTTCGCGCCGGCTGACCTCCAATGGATCATCACTGGCTACGCGCTGACCTTCGGCTCCCTCCTCCTCTTCGGCGGACGCGTCGGTGACCGATTCGGTCATCGCCGAGTGCTCCTCATCGGCATCACTGCCTTCGGCATCACGTCGCTTGCCGCGGGGCTTGCCCCGACCTCCCTAGCCTTGATCGCAGCTCGGTTCTGCCAAGGGGCCAGCGCTGCGTTCGTGGCGCCCCAAGCAGTAGCCATCATCACCGATCTGTTCGAGGAGGGCCCAGCGCGCACCCGGGCACTCGGTGTCTTTGCTGCAGCGACGGCGGCCGGGGCAAGCGCCGGGGTGGTGCTCGGGGGCATCTGCACCGAGTTCATCGGTTGGCGGTCGGTCTTTCTCGTCAACCCACCCATCATCGTGGTCCTGATCATTGCCATTCGGCGTGTGCTTCCCACCCATTCCAGGCTGGTACCCGCGCGACTCGATGTCGCAGGTGCGGTCTTGGCTACGGCATCGATCGCCTGCTTGATCTTCGGGCTTAGCCAAGGTCAGCAGTACGGCTTCTCGAACACCACTGCCTTGGCGGCACTCTGCCTCGCAGTGGTCCTGGCCGTGACCTTCCTCATCGTCGAAACGCACATTCGGACCCCGGTGGTGCCTCTGGAGATCCTCGCCGATCCCGCTCGCCGGGCGGCGATCAGTGCCACGATGCTGCTTGGGGCGGTCGTCGTCGGCTACGTGTACTTCACCTCGCTCTACCTCCAAGAGGTCCTCGGATTCAGCCCCCTCGAAACAGGGCTCACGTTCATCCCCGCCACCTTGACGGTGATCGTGACCTCCACCCAGCTCACGCGCCGGGTGCTCCCACATCTGGGCGTGCGCAAGATGTTGGTGACCGGACTGACCAGCGTGGCGATCGGGCAGATATGGCTGTCCACGATCTCGAGCACCGGGTCCTACAAGCTCAATGTCCTCGGTGGGATCCTTCTCACAGCTTTCGGAATGGGCCTGACGTTCCCGACCGCGTCGGTCGCGATCACGGCAGGCGTGGGGCCGGGTGAACGCGGGCTCGCCGGCGGCCTCTTCGTCACCTCCCAGCAGATTGGCCAGGCCATCGGTCTCGCCGCGCTGGCAACCGTCGCCGCCGCCGTCACCAACGCCCACCATGGCTCGCTCGCCAGCGGCTATCGCTCGGCGTACCTCGTCGCCATCGGCTTCGCTGTACTCGCCGTCCTCATCGTTGCCATCCAGATGCGGGCACGTCGCTCGGCCAGCGGCACTGTGTAATGCAGACCGCTGGCACCCTCGAGCGTTGCCCGGTCCCGACCGCCGCTGCACCGCTCAGCACGCCGTGCATTTCGCCATCACCCCCGGATGGGCGTCCCCTGCCCCCAGGGCAAGAGCTCGGGCCAGACCCGCGCCCCGAACCCTGAGAAAGGAACCACTAGATGAGTGCATCTCGCAGTGGAGGAATTGACGCATCCAGACGCGGAGGCGCTGAGAGGAGCGGGCAGCGCCGACCCCCGCCGCGGCCGATCGAGGTCGTGTCGGTGGAGCAGCTGACGCCCGGGCTCGTGTCTGTACGGCTCGGTGGCGCGCTCGTGAACTTCGAGCGTGTGCCTCCCACCACGCACCTCAAGGTCTACGTGCCGGACACAGACGGCAGGCCGGTAGCTCGCACGTACACCCCGCGTCGCTGCGACCGAGCAAGCGGGACCCTCGAGGTCGTCTTCGGTAATTCATGGCCCTGGTCCTGCGTCACAGTGGGCGGCGCAAGCCAAGCCGGGCGATCGCATGTCGGCGGTCCCGCGGGGAGGTGCGCCTTCGATCCGAACGCCACTCCCTGGTGGATCGCCGGGGACGAAAGCGCTCTTCCTGCGGTCGGCACCCTTCTCGAGGCTACCCAGCACGGCCTACGCCGAGGTCCACATGGAAGTCGAGGGCCCAGAGGACAAGATAACGCTCGAAAGCGCGCCTGGAGGCAAGATATTCTGGCACCACCGACGCCGGGCGCGAATCAGGTGCCGAACTCGATGACGCTGCTCGCACTGCAGTCGTAGCGACGGGCACGCGAGTCTACGAGACCACCGCCGTGCGTCGCATCCGCGGACACCTGCTCGAGGATCGAGGTCTACCCCTCGAGTTGACCGTCACGCGTGGGTACTGGCCCTCGGGTCTGGCCGATTACCACGACTAGAACCGTACCCTCCGATCTTCGCCTTTGCTACCTGAGCATCGGGCGCGGAGCCCGTGAACGTCACACGCTGATGGACCGGGTCGTGCTGAAGCTGGTGGAGTTCGATTCGATCGGTCATGGCTTCGCGGCATGTGCCGGCGCGGCCAGTTCATCCGTTCGCATGTCCCACCAGTCCGGTGGCACGACGCGTAGCGCAATCGCCCAGGTTTCATCTTCGAGGCGAATCGCGATGCGAGTCATCGATAGAAGGTTGTCGACGAACCAGTCGTCTCGGTGGCTGCCTCCGGGGGACCGAAATCGGCTTCCCCTTCGTCTGCCGTAGGCCAGGAAGTACCACAGTCCGTGGATACGTCCGATCATTTCGACGTGACGATCGAAGAGTTCGGAGAAACTGGTGGAGCCAGTCAAGACGGCTCCCCATCGACTGATGAGCTCGCGGGAGGTGGCAAGGGTTTGTTCGAGCGATTCCTGGAGCTCATCCCGCCGGAGCGGGTCAGTCAGGATCGTGTCAATCTTGCGCTTCAATACCGGCGCCCGCGCCGGCGAATCGAGAACCTCGATGACTTGGGAGGGGTCAGCCGTATCGTCGCTGCCGCTGTTTCCTTCGTCGATGACTCCAAGCAGCACACCCCACGCTCCGCGTGCGGCCTCGGCCAACTCTAAGAGCGCGTACTGGGCGAGCAACCGCCATCTGCGTTCAGACCGCCGGTTGAGGACGACCTCGATCACCGTGACTGATACCAAGACGACGGTAAGAGAGGCGAGGATCGCCGTCGTCACAGGATGGCCGAGCCAGAAGTTACCTGCGTAGAAGTCTGAGGAAATCAACACGGCTATCAACGCAACTGCGCCGAGAGCGGCAATAGACGGGCGCCGTGGTGCCTTCGGCGGCTCGTTGCCGCCGCGCTCCCCACTCCTATTGGTCAAGGATCTGCCCAATCGCGCGGACGACCATGTCTCGCCGGTCACGCCGATCAGATGGGAACAGCGCAGCGCGCTCGGGTATCTGGGTGTGCCAGACCATGGCCGTTGAGCGCGCCAGGCCGAGCAGTGCAACAGCGGGGTAGGTCCTGGTCACCCTCCCCTCCCGCTGGGCGGCTTCTACCCGCCGGACTTTGTCCTCGTTCGAGTCGAGGATGACTTCGAGCGGCGGCCCATCTGCTCGCTCTAGTTGGTACCAAAGGGTCAGTCGCAGCGTGTCTGGGGCGTCCTCGAACTTGTCGAACATGCGCCCGCCGTACTCGGCCAGGTCGTACGGATCGAAGTCCACCGAAGCGTGGAAATCGCGGATGCGGTCCTCGAACGCCGCGACGAACAGGGCGTCTTTGCTGCCGAAGTAGGCGTAGATGGCCTGTTTGTTGGCCTTGGCTGCGGAAGCGATCCGGTCGACCCGTGCGCCAGCGATGCCGTACGCGCTGAACTCCATGATTGCGGCCTCCAGCAGGCGCCGCCTCGTGTCCTGTGAGTCCCAGGGCATGCCAGGACACTACAACCAACCGGTTGGATTGACAAGGAGCCTCCACCGTGCCGAGCTCAGCCTTCTGCTCGAGCGGCTGAGAAGCAGCGGGCGGGTGATCACCGACGGCACCTCCTGGCAGCGCCCCTAGCTCGTCTCCTTGGCGGCGCTCGGAAAGGAGATGGGCGGACTCGCTCTGGCTAACGTCGGGTATCGCACGGCGCCCCCCATTTCGTCTCGGGCTCGAGCTTCCCCCCATCGGGCTCTTTACCGAGCCCGATGGACCGGTCGCGACGCTCGACGCGCTGCTTGTCGTGCTCGATGCCCTCGAGGGTCGGCTCGACGCCGTGTGGTGCGGAGTCGACGGAGCTGAGGGCGATCGGCACGCGGATGCCCTCACCATTGCCGCCGGCCTGGCCGGCGCGATCGGCGCGGCGTTCACCGGTGTGGTGGCCGACGTCGGTGTGGGCCGGCATCCCGCCGTGCTGGCTCGCGACCTGCTGACCCTCGACGCGTTGACCCACGGGCGGGCCGCCCTCGTCCTGTGTGATCGCGCTCGCCCGGGACCCGAAGGTGCCGCGGGTCGGCGGGTCGACGGCGCGGGGGCGGCCAGCCTGGGGCTGGTCCGGCTGGCGGAGGCCGCGGCCATCTGCCGGTCGATGTTCGCGGGGTCCGCACGGCCCCTCAGGGGACAGCACTTCGCCATCGGGTCGGTCAACGAGCGCCTGCGGTCTGTGCACCCCGAGGGACCGCCCATCCTGGTCGACCCCGTCGGCGGCGCCGGTGACCCGACGATCTGGAGCGACGTCGGCCGCGAGCTCGAAGGGCTCAGTCTCGTCCTCGGATCGGTCGACGCAATGATCGTGGGCGGAGGGCCCGCTGAGGTGGTCAGCGCCCGCCGAGCGCTCGACGCCGCAGCCGGCGAGATGGGGTTGGACCCGAGGCCGGCCCTTCTCTGGCGGGTGCCGTTGATCACCCCCCATCCGCTGCTGGCCGCGGCGGATGGGGTCATCCTGGTGGTCCCGGATCCCGGCCTGGCGTCGACCGAGGTGATGGTCGATCTCGTCGGGCAATGGAGTGTCTGAGGCCTGTCACGTGGTCCGCTTGCACGGACGCCGCCGCCGGTCCCATGCTGGCCGTGACCACCCGGGCGCCAGGGACGAGGAGGAAGAGTGGGCACGACACGCATCGAGACCGACAGCATGGGCGAGATAGAAGTGCCGGCCGAGCACTACTGGGGCGCTCAGACCGCCCGTTCACTGCACCACTTCGACATCGGTGACGACACGATGCCCAAGCCCCTCATTCGGGCGATCGGCGTTTTGAAGCAGGCGTCGGCGCTGGTGAACGCCGAGCTCGGAAAGATGGAGCCGGGCATCGCCGACCTCATCGCCACGGCGGCCCACGAGGTGGCCGAGGGTCAGTTCGACGGCGAGTTCCCCCTACGCATCTGGCAGACCGGCAGCGGTACCCAGACCAACATGAACGCCAACGAGGTCATTGCCAACCGCGCCATCCAGCTCGCCGGGGGTGTGATGGGCTCCAAGTCGCCGGTACATCCCAACGACGACGTCAACATGTCCCAGTCGTCGAACGACACCTTCCCGACAGCGATGCACATCGCAGCAGCAGAGCAGATCGTGCATCAACTGATCCCGACGGTGCGCGCGCTGCGCGACGCCTTGGCGGCCAAAGCCGAAGCGTACATGGGCGTCACAAAAATCGGCCGGACGCATCTGATGGACGCGGTGCCGCTCACCTTGGGCCAAGAACTCTCGGGCTACGTGTCCCAGCTCGATGCCGACCTGGTTCGCCTCGAGCAGGGCCTCGGCGGTCTCTACGAGCTGGCGGCCGGTGGCACGGCGGTCGGGACAGGCCTCAACACCCATCCTGAGTTCGGTGAGCGCGTCGCCGACGCCATCGCCACGTTGACCGGGCTGCCCTTCGTCACCGCCCCGAACAAGTTCGCCGCGTTGGCCGCGCACGACGCCTTGGTGGCTGCAAGTGGCGCGCTGCGGACCTTGGCGGTCTCCCTGACCAAGATTGCAGACGACCTGCGCTGGCTTGGGTCTGGGCCTCGGAGTGGCCTGGGTGAGCTCGTGCTACCGGCCAATGAGCCCGGGTCGTCGATCATGCCGGGCAAGGTCAACCCCACCCAGTGTGAGGCCATGATCATGGTGTGCATTCAGGTGATGGGCAATGACGCTGCCATCGGGATCGCCGGTTCGCGAGGCAACCTCGAGCTCAACGTCTGCAAGCCGGTGATCATCCACAATTTCTTGCACTCGGTGCGGCTGCTGACCGACGCCTGTCGCGCCTTTCGCGAGTTCTGCGTCGAGGGTCTGGAGCCCGACTACCGTCAGATCGAGCTGCACCTACAGAACTCTCTCATGCTCGTCACCGCGCTCAACCCGATCATTGGCTACGACAAGTCGGCCGACGTGGCCAAGAAGGCCCACAAGGAGCGGACCACGTTGCGGGAGGCCGCGCTAGCGCTCGGGTTCCTGACCGCCGAGGAGTTCGACGCGGCGGTCAGACCAGAGGAGATGACCCATCCATGAGTCCTCGGACGAAGCAGGCATCGGTGACGGGGTGTTGGTGAGCGCCGACCGAAGGGAGTGCCCGTGCCCGGGGTGCTGAGCGTCCACGCGGTGGACGAGGCGCTCGAGCAACGAGGGCTGCCTTGGGCGCGCGTGGAGAACGAGCTCGTGCGGGTCGTCGGACTCGCGGACTTCGCGACGGCGCTGGCCTTCGTCAACGCCGTGGGCTGGCTGGCCGAGGTAGCGAACCATCACCCCGACGTCGACATCCGGTGGGGGACCGTGACCCTGCGGCTGACGACGCACTCGGCCGGCGGGCTCACCCAGCGCGACCTCGATCTGGCGGAGGCCATCGACAGGATTGTGCCTGATACGAGCTCGTGAGCTAGGCGCGGCGAGAGCCGATGGCGCTCAGCCCACCGGCAGGTCCCACAGCGGAAACCACCGTGACAGGTCGCTCTCGACCGGGAGATCGGTGCCGAGTTGGGCCCGAACGCGCAGTTCGAGCTCGCTGTCGCGGTGCTCCTTGCCGTCGGGGGCGAAAGGGTAGAAGGTGCCCCGCTTGAAGAGGTACACGAGATAGAACGGCCGAACGTCGGTTCCGGCGTCGGGCCCCGGCTTGAATCCGAACACCGAGCAGAGCAACTGGGGGCCCCATCCGTTGTCGGTCAGCGTCGAGTTGACGAGGTGGACGCGGGTCACGAGGTTGTCGAGCATCGGGTCCTCGAGCAGGAGCCACCGGAACCCGTAGGCGTCTTCGGCCTGGCGCAGAGGTCCGGTCCCTGCCGCATCGAGGCTCGAGTCGGCAGCAGGTGGGCCCGGGGTGCTGGCCTCAGAACCGGCAGCTGCACCCGACTCGTCGTCATCGGGGATGCCGAGCAGCTCGCCGATCTCACGCTGGACGTCCTGGGTCGACTGGCTCGCCGGGGGCTTCCAGCAGACTCCGGCCCTGCCGGTCCCCACGATGCCGCCGGCGCTCTGCAGGGTGATCGCAGCCGAAGGCAGGGCGAACAATGCGTCGAGGTTGGCTCGGACCGGTTTGGTCCGTCCGAGGATCGTGTCGAGGAGTCCCATCAGCGCCGTTCAGCCCCCGGAGGCAGACCCACGAGCTGCGGGCACGTCAGCGGGGCTGGCCGAGCTCTGCCTCGAGCTGGGCCAGCTGGGCGAGGCGCTGCTCGAGCGGCGGGTGCGTCGCGAAGAGGCTAGAAAGCGAGATGCCCTGCCCACCTTGGCCTCCGCGCTGGGCGATCGCCGGCGTGAAGAAGAACGCGTTGAAGGGCTCGGCCTTGCGCAGGTCACGCGTCGGGATGCGCGACATCTCGCCGGTCACCTTTACGAGCGCCGAGGCGAGCACCGACGGACGACCGATGAGGATGGCCCCCGACCGGTCAGCGGCCAGCTCGCGGTAGCGCGAGAGGGCACGGGTCAGCAGGAAGCTGATCGCGTAGACCACGATCGAGACCAGCATGATCACGCCCTCCATGGCGGCGAGCTGGGATCCGCTCTGGTTGTTGCGGTTCCCGCCGCCACCGAACAGCCCGGCGTAGAACATTGCCCTAGTGAGCAGTCCCGCGATGAGCCCGAGCCCGCTGGCGATCGTCATCACCGCGACGTCGCGGTGCGCCACGTGGGACAGCTCGTGCGCGAGGACCGCTTCCACTTCGGGCTCGTCGAGCCGGCGAAGGAGCCCGGTGGTGGCGCAGACGACCGCCGCCTTGGGGCTCCGGCCAGTGGCGAAGGCGTTTGGGACATCGGTGTCAGCGATCGCGACTCGCGGCTTGGGCATGTCGGCAAGGGCGCACAGGCGGTCGACCGCGCCGTGGAGCGCCGGGGCCTCCTCGGGGGTCACCAGCCGGCCGTGCATACCCCAGAGTGCAAGCTTGTCCGAGAACCAGTACTGGGCGAACAGCAGGCCGAAGGCAATTACCAAGATGAACGTCAGGGACAGCCCGATGGCGAACAGGATCCCGATGAACGCGGCATAGAGCAGCACGAGCAACAAGCCAGTGATGAACATGCGGACGCTCAACCCGTGGTCCGGTGCGATGCGCGAGGAGCGGGTCATGAGAGAGCCTCGCCCGCACTCGGCTGGGGAGCGGCCTTGCTGTCACCCGGCCCGGACTTGGCGTCCCCGGTTGCCGCCGCGGACAACGGCTCCACGATCTCGGCGTCTGTTGCCTCGTCGGCGACGTCGGGCTCTCTCGCCGCCGGAGGAAGGGCCCCGCCCGGGCTCGTCGTGGCGATCTGGGCCCGGAGCGCGGCCAGTTCGGCGTCCACTTGAGAGCCGGCGGAGACCTTGTCCAGCTGGGCCTGGATGTCGTCGACCGGTGAGCTCAGGTCCGTGAGGGCGCCCGAGGCGATCAGCTCGTCCATGGCACCGGCCCGAGCCTGCATGCCCGCGATCTTGTCCTGGGCGCGCATCATGGCGCTGCCGGCATCGCCCATCGACTGCGAAATGCCCGAGACCGCCTCGCCGACCTTGGTTTGAGCCTCGGCCGCGGTGTAGCTGGCCTTCAGCGTCTCCTTCTTGGTCCGGAACTGTTCGATCTGGGACTGGAGCCGCTGGGATGTGGCGACGAGCCGGTCCTCTTGCTCGGCGACCTGGCTGTGCTGGGTCTGCAGGTCGCTGAGCTGCTCGCCAAGCGCGGCGCGCCGCGACAGCGCCTCGCGGGCCAGGTCTTCGTTGCCCTGCGTGAGCGCGGCTTTGGCCTGGTCCTGGAGCTTGTCGGCCTGCTTTTGGAGCTGCCCCGCCTGCAGCTCGATGCGCTTGCGCGCCGTCGCCACGTCGGCCACGCTGCGGCGGACCTTCTGGAGGCTCTCGAGCTGCTTCTCGTAGGACAGATCGAGTGTCTCGCGGGGGTCCTCAGCCCGGTCGAGGACCTTGTTCGTCTTCGCCTGCAGGATGGCCGACATTCGCTTGAAGACTCCTGCCAACGTTCTGCCCTCCTCGTGGCGCCATCGCGCCCTCTATGAGCATAAGGCCTCGTGAGGGGAGGGGGGACCCGCCCAGGTCTGACGGTAGTGTTTCGGTGATGTCCGAGCGTCGGTGTCTGCTGGCCGTCCATGCCCACCCCGACGACGAAGCGTCCAAAGGAGCCGGCACCATCGCCCGGTATCGGGCCCAAGGCGTGCGGACGGTGCTCGTCTGCTGCACCGGCGGCGAGGAGGGTGAGGTGCTGAATCCAGCGCTCGATACCCCCGACACCCGGCGACGCATCGAGGAGATCCGCATGGCCGAGCTGGCTGAGGCCACCTCGATCATCGGGTACGACGAAGTCGTGCTGCTCGGCTATCGCGACTCGGGGATGTCCGGGTCGCCGGCCAACGCCAACCCGGCCAGCTTTGCCATGGCGCCGCTCGAAGAGGCGGTGGGACGCCTGGTCGCCGTGATGCGCCGCGAGCGGCCTCAGGTCGTCGTGACCTATCCCGACGAGCAGTCCGAGTACCCCCATCCCGACCACCTCCGAGTGCACGAGATCTCCGTGGCGGCGTTCGAAGCCTCGGGCGATCCCCAACTCTTTGTCGGGACGGGTGAGCCCTTCACCCCGCTCAAGTTGTATTACTCGACTTGGCCGCGCCAACAGATGATCGGCGCCCACGAGAAGTTCGTCGAGCTCGGGCTGGAGTCGCCGTTCAGCGAGGAGTGGCTCGAGCGGCTGTCGAGCAGCCCCGCCTCGCCCAGCACCACGCACATCGATATCACCGGCTTCGACGTACGCCGCGAGGCGCTGCGTGCCCACGCCACCCAGGTCGATCCAAACTCGCGGATGTGGTTCGGGCTCCCGCCCGAGGTGCAGGCCTCGATCCACCCTTTTGACGATTACATCCTCGCCCGCAGTCGTGTGGGACCGCCCGACGCCGAGGAGGACGACCTCTTTGCCGGAGTTCCCCGCTGAACTCTGCGGCGCGCGGTCTCAGACGCTCGGTCCGATGGTCCCCGAACCGGCGTGGGACAGCGCGCGAAGGGCCCGGAAGCCCACGAGGTGGACCCCGACCCGCTCGAGGGCGGCGGTGGTCCACCGGGGGTCGCAGAGTAATCGGTGGTCGTCCGCCCTTCGGCTCCAGTCCACCGCCAGGGCGCGGAGTTCGTCCGAATCGACCGCCGGACGGAACTGCACCTCGGTGACGCCCGGAGACAGCCCGGCCACGAGCTCCTCGATGGACTGAGGCGAGCTGGCCGTGCCGTCATGACCCCCAGCCACGGCCACCACGTCGTCGGTCACGATCACCCCGGCCTCCTCGGCCAGCTGACGGGCGGGAAAGCCCAGCACCGTGGTCTCGCGGCTGCCGAGGAGCCGCATGGGGAGGCCGAACTCGACGGCCAGCTCGAGGTAGACGTCGAAGAACTCGGGGCGGAGCTGGAGCGTCGCCAGGTGGGTGTCGAGGTGGCTCACGTCGAAGCCCCATACGATGGCCCGCTCGATCTGCGCGCGGCACTCGCGTCGGACCTCGTCGAGATCGGCGTGGTCCCACACGTCGTCCATCGTGCGCGGGAAACCACCGTCCCCCCCGAGCAGCGACGGCGCCTGGGTGATGGGCCCCCAACGGTAGAGCTCGAGTGTGGCGTTGAGCGTGAGCTGGACCCCCACGTCCTCGCCGCGGTAGCGCGCAGCCGCCTCGCGGGCCCACGGGCCGGGCACCATGAGCGCGGCGCTGGTGGCGAGCCCCCCGCGCAGCGCGTCGAACACCCCGACATTGGCCGCGTGACACAGACCGAGGTCACCGGCGTGGAGGATCGCCACCTTGGCGTCTGGTGGGTAGCCGAGCCGCTCAACCAGGAGGGTCACGCCATGACGGTAGCGCCCCGCCACCTGACGTCCGACCACCGGGCTCGGGCGACTCAGCTAGCCGACCAGAGCGGGCCCGCCAGTCAGCCCGTGGGTGCTTCCCCCTGCCCGAGCGACGCGTCTTGGGCGCGCGCCTCGTCGGCCAGCTGGAGCTGGAACTGGTGCATTTTCTTGCTGAGGGCGGGGTCGGCCAGCGCCAGGATCCGCAAGGCGAGTAAGGCTGCGTTGCGAGCCCCGTTGATCGCTACGGTAGCGACGGGTATCCCTCGAGGCATCTGGACGATCGAGAGCAGCGAATCGAGCCCCGACATCGTGGCGAGGGAGACCGGCACGCCGATGACTGGCAGGGTGGTCGCGGCTGCAAGCATCCCCGGCAGGTGTGCGGCGCCGCCCGCACCGGCGATGAGGACCCGGAGCCCACGTTCGGCCGCCCGGTGCCCATACTCGAGCATGTCGTCGGGTGTCCGGTGGGCCGAGAGCACACGGACCTCGTGGTGGATATCGAACTGAGTGAGGACCTCCACCGCGCCCTCCATGACGGCCAGATCCGAGGCGCTCCCCATGACGACGCCGACGGGCCCTGGAGCGAGGGGGAAATCCGGGGTGTGAGCCTGGGTCATGGGGCCTGGCCTCCATCGCTGGTGACGCCGGGCGTGCCGAGGGCCGTCGCGGCATCCCAAGCCCGGTTCCGCACGTCGTCGGGATCGGTGCCGCAAACGGTCACGTGGCCCAGCTTGCGACCTGGACGGGCGACCTTGCCGTAGAGGTGGACGTGGGCTCCGACCACTTCGAGGGCGTCGGCCAACAAATCCCGCGGGTCGTACCCCTCGAAGCCACCGAGCACGTTCACACTCACGGTGTGGGCGGACGTCGACGAGGTATCGCCCAGAGGGAGATCCAGCACCGCCCGGAGGTGGTTCTCGAATTGCGAGGTCACCGATCCGTCAATGGTCCAGTGACCAGAGTTGTGGGGTCGAGCGGCCACCTCGTTCACCAGGACACGATCGCCGGCGAAGAACATCTCCACCGCAAGGACCCCGACCGAGCCGATCTCGTCGGCCAATCGCAGTCCCAACGCCGTGGCGGCCGAGTCCACGTGCGCGGGTAGCCCGGTCGGGACCACCACCTCACGACAGATCCCGTTCTCCTGGACCGTACGGACCGGCGGCCAGGCCACCGGTCGGCCGTCGGGGCGTCGGGCCACCAGAACGGCCAGCTCCGCAGTGATGTCGACGGCTTCCTCAACCAGCAGCGCCGTACCGTGTTGTGCTGCCTGGCGGCAGACACGCTCAGCTGTTGCGCGATCGGGCACCGGCCAGACGCCCTTGCCGTCGTAGCCTCCCCGGACCGCCTTGAGCACGAGGGGCCAGCCGTGCCTCTCGGCGAAGGCGTCGATCTCTTCCAGCGTGACGTCGGGGCTGGCCCGGGTGGGCTCGAGCACCGCGAAGCTCGGCACCGCGATGCCCGCCCGGGCGAAGCGGTGGCGCATCGCGGCCTTGTCCACGGCGATCTGCAAGGTGCCGGGGCCGGGGCGCACCAGGTGCCCGCGGCGCACGAGGTCCTCGAGGATTCCCAGGTCGACCTGCTCGTGGTCGAAGGTCACGACACCGCATCGCGAAGCCAACCGATCCATCGCCTCCGACGAGTTCGGCGACCCCAAGAGCATTCGGTCCGCCGACGTGGCGGCCGGATCGGTGGGGTGCTCGGCCAGGACCGTCGTTGCGATGCCCATCGCGTTCGCCGCCTGCAACGTCATCCGGGCCAGCTGGCCCCCACCGACGATGCCCACCGAAGTCGCCGCCCGAGTGCGGCCCTTGCCTCGTGAGCCCTGGGTCTCGGCAAGAGGTGCGTCGGCCGTTGGCGCGTCGACCACGGTGGAGCGCTCGAGATCAGCGGGACCCGGGTGAGACACGCCCCGGAGGCTACCGGGGTGTTGTGTTCCGACGCGCCGGATCGGGTCAGCGATCGAGCTTGGTGTGCTTGAACTCGTTCAGGTCGGGTCGTGCCCCGATCAGCCCGACGGTCCCCTCGATCGTCGAACGGGCCATCTCCACGTCGGAGCCCGGCCGGGTCATGAGTCGCACGAACACGGCCTGCTCGCCGACGATGAACGTGGGGACGCCGAACACGGCGAGGTCGTTGACGGACTTCTCGTGTGCCGTCCGAACCTCCTTTTGGGCCCAACCCGCCTCGAGCTCGGCCATCACCTGGTCGGCCGGAGCACCCACGGAAGCTAGGACGTCGTGAACGATCTCGGGCTCACGCAGGTCGCGGCCGTGATCGTGGCGGGCCGAGAACAGCGCCTGGTGCACGTCGAGGAAGACCTCTGGATAGCGGTCTCGCACCACCACGCCGGCGGCAAGCGCAAGGAGGTCGGGAGCCTTTGTCGGGTCGTCCCAGACCGGCGTTCCACCTTCGGGGACGTGCACCTGGCTGAGCGAAAACGGGACGAACGTCACCGTCCACGGCGCGCCTGCCCGCAGTCCGGTGATGAGGTGCTCGTGGGCGTTGCGTGCGAAGGGGCAGCGATAGTCCCAGGTGACGGCGAACGCGGGAATGTCCATATCTGATAAACCACCGAGGACCCGGTGTCATTCCCACTCCTGCCCGACACCGGCCCGCGGGGGTCTTCCAGCGGCGACCTACCTGCTCATGGCGTTGAGGGCAGATCCGACGGGCGACGTCGTCGGCGGAGAGTCCCCCGGGCCGCGACGCCAACCCAGAGGCCGATTCCCGCACCCCCGATGGTGTCCGTCAGGTGGTGGGCGCGCAAATGCACCCGGCTGAGTCCGGTGGCCGCGGCGAAGGTCAGGTAGGCGGCCATCTCGCCCGGGGAGTCGGCCAGCACCACCGCGGTGCACCATGCGGCGAGCGTGTGGCCGCTCGGGAAGCTCGACGAGGTCGGCTGTCGCACAGCGAGCGGGCCGGTGGGCGGCGGGCCAAGCGGTCGACTCCGGTTCACGACCCGCTTGACGGCCCAGTTGACCAGCGCCGAGCTCACCCCCGCCACGGCGAGGGACTCGATGACCCTGGCGCGCTTCGAGCGCGGCCACGCCTTGAACGCAGCGAGGACGACCCAAATGGCCCCGTAGTCGGCCAGGTTCGATGTAACAATGGCGGCGGTGTCGAGTGTTGCGTTTCCTCGGGCCCGGACCCATCGTTGCTCCGCCGCTTGGTCAGCCGCGTCGAGCAGGATCTGGAACCGAGCCCACCGGCCAGGGTCGCCCTGGGCGGGCACGGACGCCAACCCAGGCTCCGCTCCCCTCAAGAGGCGAGGGCGGTGGGCGGCTCGCCTCCGAACACCGGGCAGTAGGCCTGAAAGTTGCATGAGCGACACAGTCCCGAAGGGCTGGGGCGGAAGTCGTCGTTCGCACAGGCCCGCTCGATGGCGCTCCAGACGGCCATTGTCCTCCGCTGCTGGCCGCGCACCGATTGCTGGCTCGGTGCCGCGGTGATGCTGATGGGGTCGCGGAGGTAGAGCAAGCGGACCTCGGCCGGAGCCCGACCGAGCATCCGCTCGCAAAGCAGGGCGTAGATGTGCACGCCCGAGAGCCTCGCGTGCTCATAGCGTGGCGCCGGCGCTCGTCCGGTCTTGTAGTCGATGACGATGAGCCGTCCCTCTTCATCGACGTCGAGCCGGTCGATGATGCCCCGCAATCGGGTGCCGCCGAGATCTACCTCGAGCCCGAGCTCGACCCCGGCGGCGCGTACCTGATCGGGGTCCTCGAGCTTGAAGTAATTGCGAACCAGATCGGCGGCATCGGCGACGAATGTCGCGGCGTCCTGCTCAGAGAGGTCGAGCTCGGTGACCTCGGCCGTCTCGAGCATGCGCGCCCAGGCTGCCGTCAGCTCGGCCAGGGCCGCCTCTTGGGTGCGTTGCCCGGCCGGATGGTTCCAGATCAGCCCCTCGAGTGCCGAATGGACCAGTGTCCCCTTGACCGCCTGGGGAGACGGAGGCTCGGGCAGGCGGTCAATGTTGACGAAGCGAAAGGCCAGGGGACACCCAGTGAACGAGGAGACCTTCGTCGGCGAGAGGGTACGGGGCAGGGCGAGGGCCATGGCCCACAGGTTAGGGCGGGGCTGTGACGCGGGCGGGGAGCCCCGAGCTCGCCGCAACTGCGACTATGAAGAGTGCGATGGCCACGGCGCGACGGACATCGATGTCGCCGGACCCCCCTGAGCGGCGCGGCGGTGTGCGGATTGGTCGGCGCAAGGCGGCTCGAGTGCCGCCGGAGGCCGGGCACCTCCGGCGAAGGACCCGGTGGGCAGGCCTGAAGCCTGGCGACCCGGTGGCGGTGAGCGAGACCCGGGTGCGAGGGGCGACCTGGACGTTCGTCGCCCACGTCACCAACGAGCGGACGGGTGCCGAGTGGGTGGAGGTGGTCGGGGGTCGTTCGGGGAGCCACACCGTGCGGTCCTTCGCTCCCGAGCGGGTGCTGCCGCCCTCGGGCGCCAGAAGCCACGGCGCCAAGCAGGCACCGTTCGTCGACGCTCCCCGCTTGCCCTTGGATTGACGAGACCGGACCCCTGGACCGTCCTGCCCACAATTTGCTCGAGCGGAGCGCTTCGCGCTGGGCGCTGGCAATGCGGTCATCATCGCGAGATGCAGCCTGCGCTCCGACTCCTGGCGTTCCTCGTAGGGATCGGTCTGGTCGCGACGACCGCGATCAGCGTGTTCACCACCCTGGTGGTGCCGCGCGGCGACCTCATCGATCCTGTTGCGCTCCATCGCCCGACACCTGGGACGCTTCAGGCGAAGGACCGCCTGATGGCGATCGTCGGCCCGCTGGGCATGGTGCTGCTGTTCGTCGTCTGGCTCGTGCTGCTGGTCGTCGGGTTCGGGTTCATGACTTGGTGGTCGAGCGGCTCCACCCTTGGCCACGCCATGGCCATCTCGGGCTCGTCGGTCTTCACGCTCGGCGTGGCCTCGGGATCGCATCCTCAAACCGCGACGCTCGAATTCATCGCCGCCGGCACGGGACTCCTCGTGATCGCGCTCGAGATCGCCTATCTGCCCACTTTGTATTCCGCCTTTTCGGCGCGCGAGGCCGAAGTGAGCCTGTTGGCCACACGGGCGGGGACGCCGGCGTGGGGCCCCGAGGTGCTCGCCCGGCACCACTGGTTCCGTATCATGGGCGAATTGCCGGGGCTCTATGGCACCTGGGAGCGCTGGGCGGCCGAGGTCTCCGAGAGCCACACCAACTACCCCTCGCTGATGTGGTTTCGCTCCCCGGTCCCGAGCCGCTCATGGCTCACCGCGCTGACGTCCATGCTCGACGCGGCCGCGCTGCACGACGCCACCTGCCCTCAGTCAGCGCCTCGGCAGGCGCGGACCTGTCTGCAGATGGGTATGAACTGTCTGCGGTCGCTGGCACGGATCTCTCGGATCGCCCACGATGCCGATCCGCTCCCCATTGCGCCGATCCGGCTCAGTTACGACGAGTTCACCCAGGGTTACCAGCGTCTGCTCAGCGTGGGTTTCCCTGTGGAGCGCCCCCTCGACGAGGCGTGGCGACATTTCTCGGGGTGGCGTGTCAACTACGAGCACATCGTGGACCAGCTGACCCACATGATCATGCCCCCACCGGCACCCTGGTTCCTGTCGCGCCCTGAGCTCGGAACCGTCCAGTTGCCCCGGGTGCTCGATCGCACCCCCGACGACCCCACGGCCGAGGCCAATCCTGAATGATTCGGCGACCTCACTGAGCGGGTGACCTCACCGAGCAGTGACCTCAGATGGCCGCCCCGGTGGTCGCTGGAACGGGCACGGGCGCGTGACGCCCGACGACCGCACCGCTTTGGGAACGGACCAGCTCGGCTCGCCGACGTCGGTCGGCGCGGGCGCGCCGCGGGCGCCAGCGGCCGGCAAGGAGGAAGATCGTCGGCAAGAACAGGACCTCGCCGGCCACGCAGACCCAGTACCACCGCTGCCACTCCTTCGGTGCGCTGGTCAGCGCCGAGCGCACCGCGGTGCCGTGATCGACCATGAACGTCAAGTCGGACTTCGGCATCTTGGCGATACTCAGCAAACGGGTCACCGCGACGCCCGCCGTCACGTGCTGCGCCCGCTCGACGTCGGCGATCGCCGCGCCGAGTGCCACGCGATTAGTTGGATCCTTCGCCAAGGTCGCCAGGGTGTTCGGGGCAACCGTTTCGGCGACGGCCAGCTGCGACGAGTACTGCGCCGAAATGGCCTCGGCCCGCTGCCCGTAATCGACAAGCGTGGTCGCCGACGTGACGACCAGAGGGAGGGCGAACGTGGAGGTCGCGATGACGATCCTGCTTGCCCATCCCCATACGGCGAGACCTGTTCCGGTGAGGGCGGGGTTTCGGCGCTCCACCGTCTCGGTGAAGGCCGCCATCCACGGTCCGGTAACCAACCCGACGGCCACGGCCAGTAGGGCGACGATGGTCACGAGCGTTCCGTAGGAGGTGTGTGGATGCGACGCACGGGTCAAGAAGATGATCGTCATCACCACGCCACCTATTGCGCCCACGACGATGAACGGCTTGCGCACGCCGAGGCGGTCCGAGAGCAGTCCGGCGATCACCAGGGTTGCGCCCTCTGACGCCCAGAACCAGTTGGTGATGTTGTTGGCCTGCGACTGGCTGAACCCGAACACCGTCGAGAAATAGATGACGAAGAAGCCTACGGCCACGTAGTAGATGAGAAGGAAGACGCTGAAGCCGAGTGCGCTCCCGACCGTGTCAAGGTGGAGCATCTGGCGCCACGGGTGCTCGGTCGAGGCGGCGACGTCGATTCCCGCGGCCCGCGACTCGATGAGGGCCTCTTCGGTCGAAGAGACCATCAACTGATCGCGCAGTTGTGGCGAGAGCTCGCGCAATCCTGCGACAGCAGCCGCGGCCACCACGAGTCCGACCACTCCGCAGATCGTGAACTGGTCCTGCCAGGGCCCGAGGTGGCTCAGCGAGTGGCTCGACACCTCGGTCACGATCAGGCTTCCGAGCACCGGGCCCAACGACCAGAAGCCCATCGCAGCCGCCCGTCGCACCTGGGGAGAGAAGTCGCGGATGAGTGCGGAGCTCGCGACCAGGATCACGCCTTGCGCGAACCCGAGCACCGAGAAGAGCGTCAAGAACACCCACTTGTTCGGCGAGTGGGGAATGCCGAGCAACGTCAGAAGGCCGGTGACCACCAAGCCGTAGGCGATGAGATTGGCTCGCCCCCATCGATCCACCAGGCCGCCCAGCAGCGCAGCAATCGCCCCGGCGATGCTCGCGGCCACTGCGATGTAGACGTAGAAGTTGAACGTCATATGGTAGTGGCTGATGATGGACGGTCCGACTGCGCCGGCCACGGAGAATTCGTAGAAAAGCGTGACCGTCGCGAGAACGATCAGCACCACATAAAACGAGCGGCGCGCGGGGCTCGGGAAGTGGTCCAAACTGCGTGAGCCCAACGCGCGCAGGAGGGGTCGTCTCGACGACCGCTGGCCGAACTCGCTGTTCTCGCCTAGAGAGGTGCTCATGCGCCCGTCCTTGTCCGCCGAGCGGTCCCACGGACGAGGGATCGCATTGGGTACTGAGGGCCAAACTAACATCCTGTTCCATTTTGAGACGCACGATTCTGCCCATTGGGATTGATTGGAGACCGGTTCACCAGACTGGCAACTCGGTAGCAACCGTCCGGCAACCACCGAAGCGTAAGGTCAGTTTCCTTCCCATTTACACATGATGTCTCGGGTATTTCGGACACTGAGGCAACGAGGCCCCAACGAGGACACCGATGCACACAGTCTCCAAGATCGTCGGCACCGACGGAATACAACGACGGTCGATATTCACTCTGATTCCCGCTGTGGTGGTGGTCCTCGCGTTCGTCGTAGTGGGTGCCTTCGTCGTCGACTCCGGCGAGTGGGCCGTCGTCCTGATGATCGGCGTCCCGGCATTGGTCGCACTCCCACTGGCGTCGACGCTGCAGTCGCCGGGTCACCGTGTCCCCTGGGCCATCATGAGCATCGGCGCGTTCGTCGTTCTCGCCGAGCTGGTCCTTCATCTTTCCCATTCATCGTTCGGGCGCCTCGTGGTGACACCGCTCGAGGCGTACGCGACGGCCGGCGCGATGTTTGGTGCACTGATCGTCTCGGAGGTCTGGATGCTCCGCTCACGTCCCCGGTATTCGGGAAGACCCCGTGACGAGGGGACCGGCCTGGTGATCGTGGCGAGCCTGACTGTGGCCTTCGGGGGCGCACTGGCTGCGGCGGACACGGGGTGGGGCCCGCGCATAGCGAGCGGCCAATGGCCACTTTTCGTGTTCGGTATCGGCGTTGCTCTTGGCGGCCTCGTCCTGCGGCTGTGGGCAGTGGCGACGCTGGGGCAGTTCTTCCAGCCTCGCCTCGTCGTCCAAGATGGTCACCGCGTGGTCGCCGACGGCCCGTACCGGGTCGTGCGTCATCCGAGCTACACCGGACCGATCTTGATCTTCGTGGGGATCGGGTACGTGCTTGACAACTGGATCGGCCTCGGGCTCTGCGTGGTGCTTCCGCTGGCCTCGTATGCCTACCGGATCGTGATCGAAGAGCGGGTCCTCATAGAAGGCCTTGGTGACCCCTACGAGGAATACCGCAGAGGGACGTGGAGGATCGCGCCGGGTATCTGGTGACGGCTGCAGATCGAGGTGCCGAGCTCGAACCCGGGCGACGGAGGGCCGCACCGCCGAGCACCCATTGGCGCACCCGCTGGGCCGGAGATCTCCCAACGGCCCTGCAACAGCGAAGCAACCGTGTCGCAACCGGCCGTCGTTACAGTGATCCCGAATCGTGGATCACCCCCGCGATCAGCCCGGCAGCTCGCCTCAGCAGTGACAAGGACGCACATGCGGCTCATCTCCACGTTGCATAGGGGTTCGGCCGCACCATCGTTCGTTTTCGCTTTCGCAGGCGTGGTGATCACCCTGCTATACGGGCTCAATTTGTTGGGGCCAGCGCAACAGAGTGCGGTCGACGTGCTCGGAACGGGCACCCTGCTGGCGATACCTGGGGGCATCCTTCTGAACCGTCCGGCGCGCCGTGCACCTTGGGTGCTGGTGGCGGTGGCAGTCCTGTTCTTCTTGGTCGATCTGGGATTTCGTGAACAACACGGACCCGGACATGGGATTCCGGCCCAAGATCTCTTGTCCAACGTGATTGCGCTTCCCGGTTACCTACTGACGGCGATCGCGGTGACGATGCTCGCCCACAAACCCGGTACGAGGGACCGGGGAAATCTGGACATCATCCTCGACGGCCTGATGGCGATGATGGCCACACTCACCTTCGCGTGGGTGTACTTGATCAATCCTCTCCTTTCCGACGGGGGGATTCCCCTCTCGAGCCGGGTGCTGCTCGCCAGCTTTCCGGCCATCGATGTCTATTTGGTGATGCTTGCCTTCCGAGTGGGTTTTGATGCGCACTCCCGGCGAGCAACCTCGGGCCGGTTCCTCCTGGCGTCGGTGCTGATGTTGCTGTTAGGTGACCTCACGGTGCTCCTGGGTGAGGTGCACCTCATCAATGTGTCGCCGGCCATCGGCTACACGCCCTACCTGCTGTGTGCCACCGCATTCGGTGCGGCGGCGATGCACCCGTCGATGCGCCAGCTTTCGGTGGCCCGAAACAGCCGCGTGCGCGCACCCGACTCGCTTCCCACGAGGGGCCGTCTGGCATTGGTGGCTCTGGCGCTGGTCGTACCGAGCATGGTGGTGTTCAGCAGCCGGATCTATTCGCTCGCCAATCACCTAATCGTCGGTGCCGCTGCGATGATTACAGCGTTGGTGGCTACGTGGCGGGTGTTTCGTGCGCTCCGTACCAGCGCTAGCTCGGAATCTCGGCTCGCGTACCAGGCCACCCACGACGAGCTCACGGGACTTCCGAACCGCGCCTTGGTTGAACAGTGGATTGCTCGGATGGCCGACGAACCGGGACTCTCGGGCGCGGGGATCGCGGTCGTGTTCCTTGACATCGACCGCTTCAAGTTGGTGAACGACACCTTCGGCCACACACATGGCGACCTGCTACTCAACCAGGTGGCGCAGCGCTTGGAGCACGCGGTGGGATCCAACGGGATGGTCGCGCGGATCGGCGGAGACGAGTTCGTCATCGTGCTCGCGAACATCGCGGAGACCGAGCAAGCGCGCCGCGAGGCCGTGCTGATCCAACGCTGCTTTGCCCCCGAGTTCATCCTGGGCGAGAACAAGGTCTTCGCGTCGGCGAGCCTCGGGGTGTCGACCTCGAGAACCAGCGAGACCGGCACCGAGGCCGAGACCTTGATCCGGGACGCCGACACCGCGATGTACCAGGCGAAGGAGGCCGGCCGGGACACCGTCGCGGTGTTCGACACGTCGATGCGCGAGCAGATTGCCGACCGGCTTGCACTCGAGCATGATCTCCGTCTGGCCATCGAGCGCGAGGAGTTCCGTCTCGTCTATCAGCCGATCATCACCCTGTCTGAGTCGGGGCGCAGCGTCATCGGGCTAGAGGCCTTGCTCCGTTGGGAGGGTCCGACAAGGGGGCTCGTGCCGCCCGGTATGTTCATCTCCATTGCCGAGGACAGTGGCCTCATCGTGGAGATCGGAGACTGGGTCATCAACGAGGCCTGCAGTCAGCTCTCACGGTGGCGACAGCTCCCCGGTCTCGAGCAGATCTTCATTTCGGTCAACGTATCGGCGCTCCAGCTCAAGAAGGCATCACTGTTGCCCAAGATACGCACTGCGTTGGCACAGACCGACCTCGCACCTCACGCGCTCTGCATCGAGCTGACCGAGTCGCTGCTCATGGAGAACTCCGCCGACGGGACAGCGTTGCTGACCCGCCTGAAGGAACTCGGAGTACAGCTCGCGCTCGACGACTTCGGGACCGGGTACTCCTCGCTGGCGTACCTCCGGCAGTTTCCGGTCGACTATGTCAAGATCGACAAGAGCTTCATCGACGGCCTCTCGCGTGCGGACTCGTCCGACGAGACGCTGGTGGCGGCCATCGTCTCAATGGCCCGGGCCCTCGGCGCGGTCACGATCGCTGAGGGCGTCGAGGAGCCAGCCCAAGAAGAGCGCCTGCGGGCCATCGGCGCCGACTGTGCGCAGGGCTTCTATTACGCCCGCCCAGTCGCTGCGGACCGCGTGGTCGAGACCATCCGAGAGCTCATGCCCAACCGTGGACTCCGGCTGGTCAGTGGAGATGGAGGCGGGGGCCGGCGACGGTGATGAGCTTGCAGAACTGCTGAGCCTGACGGTCCCAGTCGGCGGGGCGAACAGCCGGCTCGATGCCGGTGCCGTTGACCATTAGGTCGTAGAGGACCCGGTCGCGCGTCGCCAACCGGCCGAACCACTCTGAGATCCGGCCCCAAGCGGGAAGGATCAGGGGATGATTGTAGTGGGAGTATGGACGCATCTCGATGTTGGCGAACTCGCGATATGGCCGCCGGAACTTCCATTGCACCATCCTGAATGCCGGAGCGTAGAGGTTCGAGACGTACCATTCCATCTCGGAACGCGTTGCGATCATCGAGCTGGCCTGGATGAGGGCCGTCGTCACCAATCCGTGCAGGGCCGGCGCCCGGTAATCTCCGGCGACGGCCAGTCCCGCCATGTCGAAGGTCCGGGGCTGGTCGTACTCGATCCCTGTGTCTGCGAAGAGGTCGATGTACGGTCGCCCCCAGACCGTCTCGATGTCGTTGAGAGACTTGAGGCCGACCGTGGACGGAGCGATGAGACGTAGCACGCCGGCCGGAAGCCGACGCCGATGGTCGAGGACGCAGATCAGGAGCATCGAGTCCCTGTACGGTTCGAATTCCTCTTCCAGCGTGTCGGGGGTCGCCCCGAAGCTCTCCCTATACACGGTCTTGGCCACGTGGAGCGGTAGCTCGGCACCTTCCTCGCCCGGGCGAAACACATACACGCCCATTGGCTCGGGCGCGTTTCGGACCATGACTTCAGTGGCGATCGCCCGGATGGACTCCAGTGACTTGGTGTTCGCGCCGAGCGCATCGGTCGATCGGTCCTCGGCCGCCGAGCCGCTGTGAAGCCGCAGCACCCTAACGCCCTACCGGCAGTGTCAAGGTAAGAGGGGGAGCGGGAGCGCAGCCGCCACCCCCCGCATCGATTGCCAGCGGCGGGTGGCCGCCTATCCCGACATCCGACACTTTTGTGATCCCGACTCTCACGCAACAGACCGTAGCGGAGATCAGGGGAGCGCGGTCAATGGATTCTGACAAATTCTCGACCTGTCGACCGGCGCAGCAAAGATCGGAAAGACCTTCACGAGCAGCCGGCTGAGACCAATCTCTCAGCCGGCTGCCCGTGAGGTTGGGATCTTCGGTTCAGCGCCGGCTCACGACGTCGGCACGCCACCCACGATGTTGTTCACATGAATACCCAGGCCGGGAAGCGATCCGATCTCCTGGGCGTCGCCGAAGGCGAAGATGCCTCCGTCGGATCCTATGAGCCAGTAGCCGAGCTCGTCTGGGGTCGGCACGATACCCACCACGTTGTTGACCGCGACGTTCAAGCCCGGAAGTGACCCGTAGAATTTTGCTGTGCCGTAGGAGTAGACCGAGCCGTTCTTCCCGACCAGCCAGTAACCGGTCCCCGCCTGGTCAGCCGCGATCCCGACGATCGGAGTGGTGCTACTTCCACCCAATCCGCCCAGGTAGGGCGCATTGAGGGCGTACACAGCGCCGTCGGAGCCGACCAGCCAGTAGCCGCCGCTGCCGTTGATGGCGATGCCCACGATGTTGTGCACGTGGATGCCCAACCCCGGTAGTGAGTTCTCGAAGCCCGCGTCGCCGAAGGCAAACACACCCCCGTCGGACCCGACGAGGAAGTAGCCCCGGTCATCGGTCGTCGGCACGATGCCCACGATGTCGTTCACGTTCACGTGAAGGCCGGGCAGCGAGTTCTCGAACGGTGCGTCACCGAAAGCAAACACACCACCGTCGGAGCCGACAAGAAAATAGCCCCGCTCGTCCGCGGTGGGCACGATCCCGACGATGTTGCCAACGTGGATCCCGAGGCCGGGGAGCGACCCGTAGAAGCCCCCCGTCTGCCCGAAGACGAACACACCACCATCGGAGCCCACCAGGTCGTACTGCTCGGGTGGTTTGACGACTGTGAGCGTGAACGTCTGGGATGCGTTGGGCAGGTTCCCGTTGGCCGCACTGATCGTGATGGGGTAGGTGCCCTCGGTTCCAGCCGGAGCACGTCCGGTGATCGTGGCCGTGCCATTGCCGTTGTCGGTGAAGGTAATCCCGCTCGGGAGCGCCCCGGTCTCGGTCAACGATGGGTTCGGCAGGCCAGTGGTGAGCACGGTGAAGTTGAACAACACTCCCGCGTCGGCGGTGGCCGAGCTGGCGCTCGTGATGCTCGGATTGCCCGGGATGTCGATCACGATCGACGCTCCGGCTGCCAGGGTCTCCCAGGCCGACAGGGTGCCGCCGTACTGGCTCCCGAACGCTGAGCCGCCGAGGGTCGAGCCCAGGGGAGCGGTGACCGGGACGGTCACCGAGCTTCCGCCGTTGTTGGTAATGGTGAGCGTGCCGCCCGAGCGGGTGGCGCTGACCTGGTTGGTCGCGCTGGCCGTGCCGGCCGGCTGGACGGCCGCCCAGTTGCTCTGCTCACCGAGGGTGGTGCCGATGGCGCCCAGGGTGAGCTGCTGGTACGGCGTGGTCGAGTTGAAGTAGCTGTGGTACTCGGCCAACAACGGGTTGAGGACGCTGTAGAGCAGGCCGTCACCGGTCGTGTCTACGGTGGCCGGTGCCGTCGCCGGCGGCGCGGCGTTGCACACGGCGTTCCCCGTGGCGCACCCAGGCGGCGCGCCCATGATGTTGGTCTGGTGGACGTAGCTGGGCCGGGGGTCATTGCTCAGCATGAACTGCAACATGCCCGAGACGACCTGGTTCACGATGTAGGCGAAGTTGACCGGCGCGGTCAGGCACGTGGTGGTCGACGAGTTGACGCAGGTGCCGTAGTTGTTGGGTGCCGCCAGCCCGGCCTGCAGGTACAGCGTGTTGTACTCGTCGACCGCCTGGGCTTCAGTCGAGTTGTTGTAATAGATGTTGATCGGGTGCCGGGGCACCACCTGGGCGGTGCCATCGACGAAGGTGGCTGCGGCGGGGTACTCCGCACCGGTGTAGTTCGCTCCGGTGACGTCACCGCTCCCGTCAACGCCGAATGTTGCGTCCGGGGGGTTGGGGTAGGGCTTCGAGGCGTCGTCGCCGACCGCGGTGATGCCCACGGCTTCGAGGGCCGGGATGAAGTTGGGGTTCTGCTCCCACGGCAGCTCGTCGGCGTTCTCGGGTTGGGTGGCTGCGTCGAAGCTCGGCTCAGGGGTCACCGACTCGGTGCCATTGTCGACGAAGGGGATTTGCAGTTCGCCGCCACCGCTCACGTTGGTCGTCGAGTTACCCGTCGGGTTGCCCGAGCTCGAGTCGGGCAGGGTCACCGCCTGTGCGGCGGCGACGGTGCCGACCAGCGACCAGCTCGTGTAGGGCGACACCGATCGGTAGATCAGGTAGTTCGACGCGTGGCAGATGGCCTGCCAGTTGAGGGTCACCGTCTGGCCGGCGCTCACCGCGATGGGATCGGTGATGAAGGCCGAGGACTGGTTGGCGGTCGTGGGGGCAGCGGCGACGAACTGGTCGGTCACCGCGTACTCGTAGGTTCCCGCGGCGAGTGATCCACCCGTTCCGCCCGGTGTGGCCGAATCGAGGTCCGGCGGGTCCACGGTGGCCGGGTTGCCCGGCACGAGGTCTGCGAAGCCCGAGTGGTTGCCTGGCACGAAGACGTCGGGGTTCTCGTACCCGAGGGCGTCGGCCGTGTTGGTGGACTCAGTGAGACCGAGCCCCCCCGTGCCCCCACTCCCCGGGGCGGCGATCGAGCTGGTGTTCTCGTTCAGCTCGGCTTCGATGTAGTCCTGGGTGGCACAGCCCACGTCAAGGTAGGGGGTGTCATAGGTGTGACTCAGCCAGCCGAAGTCGTCCGAGTATGGCTTGCCGGTGGTCGGGTCGGTGGCTTGGAACGCGGCGAGCAGAGGGTCCGAAGTGGCCGAGGGGTTGTAGCCGGCGTAGACGAGCTGGCCGCTCTGGGCGACAACGCTGGATCCGAAGTTGAACAGCTGGTCCATGCGGAAGTCGTTGGCTTGCGACCACTGGGCGGCGTAGGTGACGTCCGCCGGCTGCATGCGCAGCGCGTCGGTGTCGGTGTAATCGAGGGTGTGATTGGTGGTGTCCCACGAGTCGTCGGGCGTGAAGGTGTCGTCGATGTCCATCTCGACGTAGTTGCGGTAGAGGCCGAGATGCGCCCCGCCGGTGACCCAGTCGATCAGGCCGGGTCCGAGCAGCAGCCATTGGGTGTACGTGGCGTTGTAGTCGAAGCCGATGGTGAGCTCGGCCACGCCGGCCTGCGGGTCAGAGGGGTCGCTCGTCGCGCTCGGGTGCAGGTAGATACCGACCAGAACGTTGCCGCTCGTGTCAGTGAGCAGTGGCGTCTCGCTCGCCCCGGCCGGCAGACCGGTGGCCACCGCGGCCGGGTAGCCGTAGCTACCGGTGCTCATGGGGACGGGGCCGGCAAGTGACGGGAACTCGAGCAGACCCTGAGCACTCAACGTCGCGGTCATTCCGGCCAAGCCCGCCCCGATGCTCGGGTCGCCCGTCGTGACGGCCGTGAGCCCAACGCTCACGGTCGGGTCGAGGTAGCCGTCCACTTGGCGGACCCCGAAGGTCTGTTCGTAGCTGAAGAGTGGGGCGAGCTGGGCGGCCGGAAAGTACGCCGGGTTGTCGGCGAAGACCACGGCGTTATAGAGGCCCAAGGTGGACGAGGAGGTGAGGGTGGGCAGGGTCACCGACTCGGTGCCCAGCCCGGCGGTGCCCGTGGCGTCGACCTCCGTATAGGCGACACCCTGGTTGGTGAGCCCAGTGGCCCAGGCCGCGGTGGTCGGGTCGGAGGTTCCGCCACCCGGACCTCCGATGAGCAGCACCCGGAGGTTGACCGAGTTCGCCCCGGCTGCAGCGCTCTCGATGGCCACGGGAACGATCACGGCGGCCAGCAGCAACGCGGAGACGACCAGCAGCGAGCTGAGGCGACGGCCACCCCGAGGGGAGGAAGAAGTCGGTTGCCCAACCGCTCCGGCACCACTTGCTCGCCCCACGTTCCAGGTACGCCAGTGCATCCGCCGTTGCATCTACCCTTGACCGTCCTATCTCTCGTGTGCCCTTCCTTGGGCACCTGTCTCGTGCTTCTCGAGCCGCGCTCCGCGGTTGGTGTGTCCGGGGCCTCTCGGCGCGCCGGACACCGGCGACCGATCACCGATGTGCGAACGTGCCCTCGTTGCTCGATCCCTCGACGCTCTCGGCCGACCTCCGAGAGCTCGGTGGGATTTGGAGAGCCCGACTCTAGGGTGGTTCATCTCGCCCGTCGACTCCGAATCCTGAAATGGGTGAGGTTCAGGCAACTTCGGCCGAGGCCTGGGTGCTCGCCGCCGCGCCCTTGGCCCGGCGGCGAGCATCGTGAGCCGACGGGCGAGGAGGGCCAGTCCCGGACCACAGCGCTGAACGCCCAGGATTTGCGGGCTCCGACCCTGCGCGCTCGCACGGGACGGCTCCCACTCCGTCGACCTCGTCGTCCCCCCTCACCTACCCAGAGACTTAATTCTCGACCGACCTGGGAGACGTGCGCATCGTTCGCTTGCGTGAGCGGCATACGCCCAACTCATGATGGCGGTGGGCGTCACCGTTGCCGCTCAAAGGGTCAGCCGGGTGAGCCGTCAGGGGTGAAGCGCCGCGCGTGGAATCGCCAGCCGCCATCGGCCCGGACCAATTGGTCCTCGTATTCGCCGGTCATCAAGATGCTGGCCGGTGCGCTCTGGGTGCGCACCAACGTTGCATAGGCCTTGCCGGTCGCCCGGTCGCCCTCGCCGTCCACGACGATGTTCGAGAGGATGTGGCGCATGCCGACACTGCCGTCGGAGCTCTGGGCCGTCGAGGCGGCCAGGGCCTCGGCCCCTTCAACCCGCCGGCCGGGCATCTCGAAGACGCCGTCGGGTGTGAAGCACGCAGCGTAAGCCTTCGCGTCTCCATGGTCGCTGGCGAAGCTATAGCTCGAGTAGAGCTGATGGATGGCGACGAGCTCCGACGGGTCGAGCGGCACGGTGCACTCCTTGTGAGTCTGCCCCGACCTCGATCGAGGTCCCCTGGTCTACACCCGAGGATCGTCGAGGACGAGAGGATCGAAGCCAAAAACCTACGCTCGAAGGGTGGCGCCGTCCACTGAGCTCGGACCTGGGACGTCGGGGCCGCAGCCGGGGGCCACGGCCGGGGGCCACGGCGGCTCGGCTGCTCACTGGGAGGGGCGCTGTCCGATCGTGAGCATC
Source organism: uncultured Acidimicrobiaceae bacterium (assembly GCA_963794215.1). Lineage (GTDB taxonomy): Bacteria > Actinomycetota > Acidimicrobiia > Acidimicrobiales > RAAP-2 > DATKRB01. The sequence goes on from CAWCCQ010000007.1 coordinate 151,688, forward strand.
ATGACCTCGCCGCAGTCGCACTGGGTGAACACGTTGCGGAACCACCGATCGCCCACGATGCCCGGAATCATCACGTTGTGACGTTCCCGCCCGCACGAGCACGTCCCGCTGAGCGGCACCGGCTGGCCTCCGGGCTGTCCCATCGGTTGGGAGCTGAGCGCCGATTGACCGCTCGCACGCCCGGCCGCGTGTCGCGGGGCCTGACGGGGGTCCTGCCCGGACTGCTCGTTCTCGCGTCGGAGCAGCGACCCGGCGATGACGGCAAGTGTCCGGTCCTTGCGATGTCGTGCCATCGTCCCTCCGCCATCGACCTCAGACGAGCGTCGGGGGTCGATCGACCCCTCGAGGTCATCTTGGTCGGCCAGAGGTGCGGAACGGTGGCTCGAGGGTTGCGGTCGCGTTGAAGCGATCGCCGTGGACCACGAGGCTCGAGGAGCTGTCGCAGGCGAGGCCATAGGCCAATCATCCCAGGCCGGCCGCCCCGGGCCGCGGACCGTCAGGGACCGAGGCGGGCCTGGGCGGTCACCCGTCCCGAGGGCCGCGCCGCCTCGCCCCGGCGCTCCCAGAACGGCGCCACGTCGGCAGCCGCCAGCGGACGGGACAGGAAGAAGCCCTGGCCGCTGTCACAGTGCTCCCCTTGGAGTAGGTCGAGCTGGGCGCGCTCTTCGATGCCCTCCGCGAGCGTTTCGATGCCCAGGGTCTTGCCAAGCCGGACCAGGGTGTGGATCAGCGCTGCCGACTCGCGGGTTTTCGCCGCTCGGGCGATGAAGGACCGGTCGATCTTGATGGCGTCGATCGGGAACTGTCGGAGGTGGGCGAGCGAGGAGTAGCCGGTTCCGAAGTCGTCGACGGACACGCGGACGCCCAGGGACTTGAGCTCCCGAAGGACTCGGACGGTGTGCTTTGGGTCGCGCATGAGCGACGTCTCGGTCACCTCGAGCGTCAGTGCCCGGGGTCTGAGCCCGCTCTCCTCCAACGCCCCCCGGGCGTCCTCGAGGAACGTGGTGCGTTCGATCTGCACGGCAGACACGTTGACCGAAACGTCGATGTCGTGACCGTCGCCGTACCAGGCGGCCGCCTGGTTGCACGCGTCTCGTAGCACTGCGCGTCCGAGGGGGACCATCAGGCCGCAGTCCTCGGCAAGCGGGATGAACGATGCCGGCTGGAGCTCCCCGCGTGTGGGGTGCCGCCACCGGAGCAACGCCTCGACTCCCTTGGGTCCGAACGTTCCCAGGTCGAAGATCGGTTGGTAGACCAGGTAGAACTGGTCGCCCGCGTCAAGCCCCTGGCGCATGTCCATCTCGAGGGCCAAACGGTCGTGCACCGCCGTCTGCATCTCGGGCCGAAAGACGACCGAGCGCCCTTTGCCGGCTGCTTTGGCCTGGTACAAGGCGATGTCGGCGTCGCGGATGAGGTGCTCGGCCGTGTCGCGGCTTCCCACCGCCACCCCGATGCTCGCGTGCACGACGAGGTGTACGGCCTCAGTCGAGCCCAGCACGAACGGCTCAGACAACACAGCCTGCAGGCGCTCCGCGACCAGCTCAGGCCCAGCGTCGAAGTTCTCGCCTTCGACGAGGACCAAGAACTCGTCCCCGCCCAGCCGTCCAACGGTGTCACTAGGCCGGACCGAAGCACCCAGCCGGGCGCCGACCGAGCACAGGAGCTCGTCGCCAACCTGGTGGCCGAAGCTGTCGTTGACGTCCTTGAAATCATCGAGGTCGATATATAAGGCCCCAGTCACGAGTGGTCGCCGACGGGCCCTCGCCAGCATGTGCTCGGCTCGATCGAACAGCAGCACGCGGTTGGGAAGACCGGTCACCGAATCGTGTAAGGCTTGGTGGCGCAGCTGGCCTGTTCGCTTCTCCACCATCCGCAGGGCCATCTTGCGAGAGCGCAGGAGGTGGACCAAGAACAAGAACACCACCCCGCTGAGCACAGCGCCGATCGCCCCGAGCACCAGTCCCTGAAGGAGGGGACCGGACCCTTTGGGCTCGCTGACCGTTACCTCGAATGCGGGAGAGGTATCGGTGGTCTGCTCGAGGCTCCAGCGCCCGTCGCTGCCGGCCGAGATCCGTTGGCCCACTGCCGATATCTGGCCGCCCGTGCCAGCCTGGACAGTGACGTGGAGTCTGGAGGTCCCGACCAGGATCGGATTCACGACGCCCTTGACACTGAAGGTACCGATGAGCGCGCCCACGAAGGACGCCTGGCGGGCAGTCACCGTGTTGGGCGTCGAGCCACCCCGGTAGACAGGTTCGATCACCGCGAACAGCCCGGTGTGGAACGTCCCCTTACGCAGTTGGAGAAGTGACGAATAGCCCAGGACTGCCCGCCGCCCATCGTCGATGAGCTTGCGTGCATCTCGCACGATCAGCGCCGCGCCGCCACCCTGGCGGGGCGCGCACTCGTCGAACCCCTCTGGCACGGGATTGGAGGGTAGGACAAGCCCGAGCCGGGCCAGGCAGTACATTGGTCGCGCGCCGGACGGTGTCACGGCATAGGTCTGCGCTGGCGCGCCGACCAGCGGGTCGGCGTTTACCGCGGCGGCAAAGGCCGGAAGTTCGGCCGCGGTCACCGGCTCGATCAACACGAATCCGATGGTGCCCGGGTAGCGGGTGCGCACGCCCAAGCCGGCGAACCACGGCGCAAGCTGGTGATTGGTGAGCCCCGGGAACGTTGCCATCATCGTGCCCAGGGACGACTCGAAGTCGAGATCGTCACGCAGGGCAGCCCCGATCGACGAAGAGACGCTGGACGCGGTGTCGACGAAGCCCCGTTGGGACTGGGTCCGTTGGTAGTTGGTCCAGGCCATCCCGCCAGTTACCGACGCGCCCACCCCTACCAACAGGACGAGGCACGACAAGGCAAACCACCGCAACCGATGTGGAGTGCGGGGCCGCCCCGCAAGCGATTCGGCCTGGGCTGGCGCCGTCGGCGACGCCGGTGACCCAGGACCCTGGGGATCGTCGTTGTGGCCCGAGGTGGTCGCCGTGCGACAGGAAGCCTGCGTAGTGCCCCCCAGTAGCCGTGGCCCCATCGAGAACTCCTCTTTCCGGTTTCCCGCCTCGACGCTGTACGCATCGCCGGTCGACGATCCACTTCGCTCGTCCGGGCAGTTTTGCCTGTCCTCATTCGGGGGGCGTTGCTCGTCGGGTGCAACGAGGTTGCGGAGACTGGCCCGTCAGCTACTTGCACGCCACCGTGACCGGCCGCTCGATTCGCCCCCGACGCGACGTTCCAGAAGGCCCGGTACGAGAGGGTGCCGTTGGTCAGAAGATACGCTCACCGCGACGTAGGGCGACCAGGGGAGGCCATGTGGACGAGCAGCGAGCGGCAGAGCTCTTGGCGAGCGAGCGCTCACGGGTCGAGGAACTTCTCCGAGAGACGAGCGACGCAGCCCGAGAAGACCGAGACGAAGCCAACGAAGGCGGCGACATCGCTGACCCTGCTGAGCGACAGACCGCTGAGGAAGCGGACGACGCGGTCGTGGGCGCTTTGCGCGCTCGCTTGGACAGCCTCGAGCGAGCCGAAGCCCGTCTGCAGGCGGGAACCTATGGTCGTTCGGTGCGAAGTGGTCGTCCTATTCCTGACGAACGTCTCGAGGCCGATCCGGCGGCCGAGCTCACCGTAGAGGAAGCGCAAGAGGAGTAGTCATCGGGTCCTGACCACATCGACGTCCGATCCAGCGAGCAGCTACGTGCCGCTGCGGTGTCCCGACCGGACGATGAGCCAGGAGCCGACGGCCCACACGACGATGAGCCCGATCCAGAGGAGGACTCGCGGCCCTTCGTCGGCTGCGTTGAGGAGCCTGTCCGCCCGGGCATTCGCCGTGTGACCGTAGATGGCGGAGATCACGCGATGCGCCACGAACCACATGATGGCAGTGAAGATGCCGAGCAGCACCATTCGCTGCCAAGGGTTCCAGTGCTCCACGCACGCCAGTGTTCCATCACGCGGTGGCTCAGCGCTGCCACTGGCACTCGAACAACGCACAGTTTCCCCGCCTCACCCCACCGCCCTTGCGCGCGGGTGCTTCACCGGACCGAGCGAGGGATGCCCTCGAGTCTCCCTTTCCGACGCAATCAATCATTGGGAGAGCTCGTAGGCGATTGTGTTGGAATGCGCCGCGGCGCTCCGGCGCGTTCGTCAACGTACAACGGCGCGCCCGCTTCTGATCCGCTGTGTCCGAGCGGCGGCGTACCACACGGATTCTCCAAGTTGATGCCGATAGGGGGAGTACAAACGACGACGCATCGTTTCGCTGCGTCTCGCCCCGGTAGCCGAAGATCGGTTCCCACGTACCGAGGCGATAACGCGCGGGACGCCGAGGACCGCTTGGCCCATCGACGACACCCCACACGGGCCAGTGTCAACGTGCCGGACGTCCCTGGAGGTGCTCAGACGTTGCGGATGTGCCAGATCAGCGGCGTGGTCGTCGCAGGCGTCCACCGTCCAGTATGTGCCCGTACCGTCGGAGAACGTCCCGCGCAGCGTGGGGGGTTTCTGGCAGCGTGCGTCGCCGCTTGGGGAGCTGTCGTCAGCTATGAGGCGGAAGCAAGCACCAGGCGCCGCGCAGAAGGCATCAGTGATGCGATCCACGTTCCCCGAGCTTATGGGGAGTGCACTGGCGCCAGCCCCGTGACCCAGCCATTGCCCTTGGCGATCTTGGCGGGGACCTGCGGTGACCGGGCGTTCAGTTCAATGGTGCTCGACGACCGTGGCCGCCGCGTCGTCGTCGTCCGCTTCGACCAGCTTAACGTGGCACACGGCCCGCAAATGGACCGCACACACATGGAGCACAACCCCGGTGGGGCCAGTGTGACACCCACACGCAAACACGATGCCGACCGACATCGGCGTCGATCCCTGCACGTCCTTCCTACACTTCCTGCCCGAGTGAGCTTATCTCCGACCCCTGGTGCATCGGGCTCTGCCCGAAGGGGCCTTTGGCTCATGCTTAGCGCGCCCTGAGGCTCGTGTCTGGTCGCCAGGCGTGACGCCGTTGGACTGCCCCCCACCCACCCGACGGCCTGCTGACCACCAGCCCGGAGAGAGCCGGTGGCGCGACTCGCCCTGGGGGGGACCCGGACGAGTCGCGCCAGCACCGACTACTCGTGTGCAGGTTAACACTTCTCGTTTACGTGCACGAGAAGTTCGAATAGTACCGGGGCCCGGGCTGGGTCGCGAGAGCGGGTGACGGGGATCGAACCCGCATAACCAGCTTGGAAGGCTGGGGCTCTGCCATTGAGCTACACCCGCGAAACGGCAGGTGGAGTCTAGAGCGCCGCGGGCGAGGGCGAGATCCGCGCTCGAGGACCCCTAGATCGCGGCCGCCCAGCACAGCTACCGTCACCAGAGGGCAATCTCGGTGCCCGATTGCGTCTACCTTCGGACAGGTGGACGCGATGTACGACCGGGTGGGCGGTGAACCGTTCTTCGTCGAGCTCGTGGATCGGTTCTATGAGGGCGTGGCCGGAGACCCCACCCTGCGCCCTCTCTACCCGGCCGACCTAACCGACGCGAAGGCCCACCTGGCGGCCTTCTTAGTGCAGTACTGGGGTGGGCCGGCTGCCTACAGCGCGGCGCGAGGACACCCAAGGCTGCGGATGCGCCATGCCCCGTTCCTCATCGGCCTGCCCGAGCGCGACGCGTGGCTCCGCCATATGTCCGATGCCGTCCGCCTGAGCTCGGCGACCGCGGACGATCAGAGCGAGCTGTTGGCCTACTTCGAGATGGCGGCACGGTCGCTCATCAACGCGACCTGAGGCGAGGGCCAGGAGCGATCCTGGCCAGATGGCCTCCAATTCAGTGACCCCCCCGCAGGCTCGTCGCGTCGAACTGCGGCGCGGCGTCGTTGAGTGAGACGACCATCGAGGGGGCGATGAAGCGGTGGGCTTCGCCATCGAGCCGGACGGCCGTGCCCACGGCGATGAACTGCATCGCGCGGGCGCCTCTTCCGAGCGGGCCTTCGCGGAGCTTGACGGCCACGACCCCGTCGGCGTGTTGGGACAACCCCATCTCCTGCATCCGCGCCATCGCCCCCTCGCGTGCGAGGTACAGCGCCTCGGTGAGGTTGGTCAGCTCCACGTTCTGCCCCTGCTGAGCCGCCCACTGACGGGCCGAGCGTCGCGGTGCGACCACGAAGCTGGCGCCGGCGACCAGACCCACCGGCCACCATCCGCCCCGGACCAGCAGCGCGAAGTCGCGGGCGGACAAGTCCGACACGAACGCCACGGGAGCTCGACTCTTCCCCCTCGCCTGCGGAGGCGACGCGCTATGAATGGGACGAACGGCCGTACCGGTGAGCGAAATGTCGACGTGGTGCGACTGCACCCGGAACTCGACCTCGACTCCGACGACCCCTGTCCCACCGGCCGCCGCGCACTCGGCATGCATGGCCGCGGTTGCCTCGGCCATGGCAGAGGCGAAGGCCGCAGAGGCCTCGGCGATCTCGCCGGTCTGGTACTGCCATACCCCCCAGGGAACTGACCACGACGAGAGGCCGAACACGATGTCGACGGGCTCCCAGCCGATCGCGTGCAGGACGAGCACCTCGTCGATCGTGAGGTCCGAGGTAGCACCCCGGTTCGCCGCGGCCCGGGTCGTCGTCGAGCCCGCGGCGAGCGTATCGACCGCGGCTCGGAGGCGGTCCGCCATGGGCGACGTCACGCGAGGGGGACCACGAGTTCGGGTTGAGGCAGGGAGGAGAACGCGCCGACCCGCCGCACTCGGGTGCCCTTCATCACGCACTGCACCGCCAGGTCGGCCTCACCCAGCTCGTGGTCGAACTGCTCGAAGGACGCGCCGTGGAGCGCGTCCGTGCCGATCTGGGTTCGGATGTGCTCGCGGACCAGCCGCCGCGCTGCCGCCTGGGCCCTCGAGACCTGGGGGATCGGCTGCACGCCGGATCCGCCCCAAGCCATGCCGCTCGTGCCGGCCAGCTGGTAGTGGGTCATGCAGTAGCCGATCATCTGCACCGAGCTCAACGCCGCGGCGATGCCGACCGGGACGTAGCCCGCCTCGATCAACTTGGTCAGGTGCTGCCCGGAGAGGTACGTGGCGAAAGGGGTCGTGGGCCGCGCCGCGCCCGGAACTCGGACCGCGGTGCCGCGGATCGAGAACTCAGCCGTGCCGGCCCCAGCCAGCTGGTGCATGTCGTCGACCACGCCGATGATGCCGTGGGCGCCGAGCGCGGTCGCCTCTTCGAGCATCCGCCCATAGGCCAGGCCGAACCCGTTGGCCCAGTTCCCCTCCACCCAGGTCTGTTCGTAGTTGAACCCATAGAGCCGGTGCTCGGCACTAACGAAACCGTGCGGGCATTGCCAGGACTCCGAGTACTGGCGTCGTCCGGTCGGCCCCGGTAACGGGGGCCGACCGTAGGTATTGGCGTACCAAGCCCACTGCATCACGGCGATGCCCTTTGTGACCCCGACCGGCTCCATGCCGAGGTCGAGGCACGCGGCGAAGCTGGCTACCGACAGTCCCGAGGACCACGCGCCGTGGGGCGTCGCCGACGGGCTCGATAGTGCTCTCCATCAGCCGTCCAGCGAGATGATCGTCCGGGGTTCGGGGATGGTGTGCTCGCCGTCGGCCTTGGCCACCGCGGTCCCGAGTGAGAGGAACTCGATGGTGTGGTCCCCCCACATGTGTGACTTCTCCTCGAGGCGGACCGACACGATGCCTGTCGCGCCGAGCTCATTGGCCTCGTCTTGCATGCGGACCATCGCCAGCTCGCGGGCCTCGTAGAGCGCTTGGGTGAAGTTGGGGAGCTCGACGTTCTGGCCGGCCGAGCGCAGCGTCTGTCCGAGACCACGGTGCGCGATGTGATACACGCACGTACCCATCACGAGTCCGAGGGGGACGTAGCCGGTTTGCATGAGCGTCCAGAAGTCCTGCCCTGAGAGGTCCGAGGTGAAGGGCTTCCCGAGGTTGTTCCGGTACGACTTGCCGTCTTCGGACTTGATGGCGGTGCCGAGCGCGATGAACTCCGCCGTGTCCGAGCCCCACTCGTAGTAGTTCACGTCCAGCCTGACCCCGACCACCCCGTCAGCCCCCAACTCGGTGGCTTCCTCGTCCATCCGGTTCATCGCCAGCTCCCTGGCGTTGTACATCGCCTCGGTCAGCTTGCTGAGCTCCTGGCTCTGGGACCAGCGTCTCGTCTGGATACCGAGGTGGTAGATCGAGCTCCCCATCACGAAGCCAAGGGGGTGGAAGCCCACCTCCTTGATAAGGAGGAACTCGTTGACCGAGAGGTCCGACGTGAACATGCCCTTGTGCCCAGGGCGATCCTCCAGCTCGGCGAGCCGACGGCTGGCATCGGGGGGTAAGTCCACCGGTGCGGCGGCCGAGTGCACCGGCGCCGGGTTGTCGGTACCTGTCGCGTCGCTCATGATCCTCCGATCACTATGGACTCAAGCGCCAGGCGAGTCTGCTGGCTGGTCGCCGCCTCCTCGGCCAATGCACCGAGTACCCCTCGCAGCCAGTCCTGGGTCGACACCCGCGCCGAGCGGATCCTGATGCCACCCGAGCTGCGGGCGATGGTACAGCGCAACGCCGCTCCCTCGACCGCGGCGTCGAATTGGTTGTCTCCGAGGGTGATGGTCATGCGCTCCACCTTGTCGGACTTAGAAAAGAGGCGGCCACGGGCCCGGATGACCGAAAGGCGCGCGCCGAGCGCTCCGGAGAGCCGCTCGACGAGGGCTCGCAAGAGGATCTGGACGTCGCTGTCGTCGGCGTGCAGGGACGAGGCAAGAAGATCGAGGTCGAGCTCTGGTTCGTCCACGACCACAGGCTACTGCGGGGGCGCTTTCGCGTACCGTCTGGTACGAGCTCGGGTTGCCATGGCCGGCGGGAGCGCAGCGGCGTCTTGCGCCTCGTTCGGGTGGTCAGGCGAACTTGGGCGGGAGCACCGTGAGGGTGTCGCGTCCCGCGCGGATGAGCACGCCGGGCAACTCGCCGGTCGGCTTGCCGTGCTCGACGATCGTGGTGCCGTTGACGAGCACGTGCTCGATCCCCGAGGCCTCGCTGAAGAGACGCCCGGCCCCGGCAGGCAGATCGTGGCGGGTCGCCACGATGCCTGGACCGATGCGCACAGGGTCGAACACGACGAGATCGGCGGCGAATCCGTCGGCGACCCGCCCGCGGTTGCGCAGGCCGAAGTGCTGTGCCGGCCAGTCGGTGAGCAGGCGCACGGCGTCTTCGAGCTCGAGCAAGCGACGTTCACGCACGCCCTCGGCCAGCAGCATTGTCGCGAAGCTATAGGTCGCCAACATGTCCATGTGCGCGCCCGCGTCGGACGCGCCGAGCAGCACGTGCGGATTCCGCCAACTCGACGCGCGCAGTTGCCAGCTGGCGTCGTCGACCCCCACGGGCGGGGGCATCACGACGGTGCGCAGGTCGTCGGCGACGGCCACGTCGAGTAGCGCATCGAAGGCATCGAGCCCACGTGCTGCGGCCACCGTTCCTAGGGTTTGGCCGACCAGATAGCGCAGCGAGGGGTCGAAGGTCTCGCAGATGAGGTGGCCTCCCCAGTCGGAGAGCTCGGCTCTCCTCGCCCCGGCGAGGGCAGCGCCCCGGCGCAACCGGGACCGTACCTCGGGGTCTGCCAAGGCCTGCTTTCGCTCGGGGACCGGCATCTTGAAGATCTGGTCCCACCCGGGCAACGAGTCGAAGATGAACCCGGTCCTCAGGTTGAGCCGCTGCTCGGACCGGGCTGGAAGGGTCAGGGCGCGCACGATGGCCCCGACGGAGTCGCCGTGGTCCGAGGCAGCCAAATCGGCCTCCACGTCTGTACTCCTCGCCGAACCCACCTGCAGGATGTTCCAGTTGAGCGGCGGGCGGCCATCAACGACATGGTGGCCATACGGGCCATCTCGTCGGCGGTACGGACCGGGATGTACTCCAGCGTGGTGCCGGGGAAGTCCCGAAGAACGCCGCAGAGCGCGAAGAGCTCGAGCTCGTTGGCAAAGCGCGAGGGAACCGGGTCCCCGTCGCCGTCGTTGTGGGTAGCCGCGTTCGACGACGAGAACCCGAGCGCCCCGGCCTGCAGGGCGCTGCCCAAGACGTCGCACATCGCCGTGACCTCTTGCGCGGTCGCGGTCTCGCCGGTGGCCCGGTCGCCCATCACTTGGCGTCGGATCGCCGAGCGCCCGGCCAGGAACCCGATGTTCTCCGCCACCCTTCCTTCGATGCGGGCGAAGTACTCGGCCGTGTCGTGCCACGACCAGTCGACGGCCGCATCCAGCGTCTGCAGCGGGATGCCTTCGACCCTAGCCAGGAGCCGTATCAGGTAGTCCGCGTGCTGGGGTCCCGCCTGGCCCAGCGTGAAGCCGCAATTGCCGCCGATCATGGTGGTGACGCCGTGCAGTGTGGACGGCGAGAGGGTCGGGTCCCAGAGGACCTGGGCGTCGTAGTGGGTGTGCCCGTCGATGAACCCCGGCGCAACGATCAAGTCCGAGGCGTCGACGACACGATCGCCGCCGTGACCGAGCCGTCCGATGCCGACGATCCGACCGCCATCGATGGCGACATCAGCCCTCCGAGCAGGTCGACCAGTCCCCTCGATCAGCATCCCGTTGCGGATCAGGCAGTCCATCGGGCGTCTCCCTCTGCGCTCGTCGGCTCACGAGTCGCACGCCTCCCCGGCCCCGTCCGGGCACCCGGGCACCGATTCCGCGATAGTACGTGGACGCAAACGGCCGAGGAGGACCGATGAAGATCGCGACCAACCTGAGCTACGCCGGCGGCTTTCGAGAGGCGGCCGCCGAGGTCGCCGAGCTCGAGCACGCCGGGTTGGACCTGGTGTGGGTGGCCGAGGCGTATGGCTTCGACGGCCCCAGTCTGATGGGGTACCTCTCAGCGCTCACCGAACGGGTCGAGATCGGGTCGGGGATCCTGCCCATCTACTCGCGAACACCGACACTCATGGCGATGACCGCGGCAGGGGTGGATGCGCTGTCGGGTGGTCGTTTCCACCTGGGCCTGGGGGCCTCGGGGCCCCAGGTCATCGAAGGATTCCACGGCGTGCCGTACTCCGCGCCCATCGAGCGAACACGCGAGATCATCGAGATTTGTCGTCAGGTGTGGGCCCGTGGTGGCCCGCTCGAGCACCACGGGGCGTACTACGAGATGCCACTCCCCGCCGACCAGGGAACCGGTCTTTCCAAAGCGCTCAAGATGATCACCCATCCCGTGCGCGCCGATATCCCCATCTGGTTGGCCGCCCTGGGGGAGCGCAACGTGGCACTGGCGGCCGAGGTCGCCCAAGGGTGGCTGCCGCTCGTCTTTGCTCCCGAGCTGGCCGACAGGGCATGGGGCTCCGCGCTGACGGGTCGGAGCCGCCAAGCGGGATCCCGCGCTCGGGCCCCTGCAGATCGCCGCCGGGGGGCTGCTCGCTATCGGGGAGGGACCCGAGGTAGCCGCCGTACGTGAGCGAGCCCGTCCCGAGCTTGCCCTCTACGTCGGTGGGATGGGTGCCAAGGGGAAGAACTTCTACAACAACGTGGTCCGGCGCTACGGGTTCGAGGAGGCAGCCGAGGAGATCCAGGACCTCTACCTGAGTGGCAAGCGGGGGGAAGCCGCCGCCGCGGTGCCCGACGAGCTCGTCATGATGACCACGCTCTGTGGTCCCGAGGGCCACGTGGCCGAGCGGATCGCCGCCTATGCGCAAGCCGGCGTCACCCATCTCATCGTCTTGCCGGTGCCGGTCGGCGACCAGCGCGCATCCGATCTCGTCGAGACGGTCAGGAAGCTGGCCGGTTGAAGTCGCTCAGCGACCCCAGCGCCACACCGCAGTAGCCCAGGTCAGACCGGAGCCGAAGCCAGCCATCAGCACGAGGTCCCCATCGTGCAGCCGACCGATGTCGACGGCATCGGCGAGGGCGAGTGGGATGGACGCGGAGCTTGTGTTGCCGGTCTGCTCGATGACAGACGCCACTTTGTCGTTGGGGATCCCCAGACGTTGCGCGACCGCCTGCATGATCCGCAGGTTGGCCTGGTGGGGGACGAACAGCGCGATCTCGTCGGCGGTCACCTTGGCGCGTTCGAGGGCAAGGGTTGCGGACTCGGCGGTCGCGAGAACCGCCCGTCGGAACACCTCCTGGCCCTTCATGACCATGCCCTCGCCATGGTCGGCGTAGAGGATCTCGGCCAAGCTCCCATCGACGCCCAGATCCCATCCGAGCAGCGCCGACTGTCCGGCAACCGCTTCGAGGACCACAGCTCCCGCGCCGTCGCCGAAGAGGAACGCGTTGGTCCGGTCCTTCCAATTGGTCGCCCTGCTCATGGTGTCGGCTCCGATGAGCAGCACCCGGTCCAACCCGGCAGCGATCATGCCGGCCGCCGTGATGAGTCCGTAGGTGAAGCCGGCGCAAGCGGCGTTGATGTCCATCGCACCGCCCGTGATGCCGAGCTTGGCGGACACCGGCGCTGAGGTGCCAGGGATCGTCTGGTCGGGGGTCATCGTGCAGACGATCACCATGCCGATGTCGGTAGCCCGCAGGCTCGCAAGGGCCAGGCCGTGTTGGGCGGCCTCGACCGCGAGCGAGGCCGTCGTCCCGAACCCGGCGGGCGGATGGGAAGGGGGCTGGGTCGCGACGAACGGACCCGTAGCCACCCTGCGGGAGCGGATGCCCGAGCGCTCGACGATCCATTCATCGCTCGTCTCGAAGAGCGTCATGATGTCCGCGTTGGTGACCACTTGTTCGGGTAACGCCACGCCCCACCCGGTGATGGCACAACCTCGGCTGGTGGTCATCGACCTCGTTCTCCGGTGCTGTCGGGTCCTTGGTGGCGGAACGGCGTCTCGGACGGGAGGCATCGGCCCCATCGGGGCCGATGAGCCGTTGGCGACGGCCCGGTCCTCGCCGCTCTAAGCCTAGGGGATCCCAGGGCGCGGTGGAGAGGATCGGTGTCCACCGCTTCTCCTCGTGAGGCGTGGCCGGGCGCTTCGCGCTGGGCTACGTGGCGTTGCGGCACGGGTCGTACCACGGTCGTTCACCGTCGAGGGCATAGAGGGCAACGGCCAGTGTGTCCTGGTCTGCCTTTGTGGCCAGGTTGGGCGGGACGCCAACGAGTGCGGGCAGCCCTGCGAGGCCCGCCGCCTCATTCCACGTGGCCTGGCTGAACTGGAACGCACCCATGAACTGGCCCCCCGGGGAGACCGCCGCGTAATTCCCGCCGGACTCGTGCTGGACCACGCACTGGAGGAACGGGTTGAGCGCCGGGTCGGAGGTTGCGTGACCGCTCTGGGGGTCGAGCCCCGATGTCGAGCTCGCCGCTGGCGACCGGGTGGCGGCCTGCTGGGCTGCCCGCACCGCCGCAGTGGCCAAGGACGCCCGGGCCTGCTGTTGCTGCTGGACGGCCACCGCGAGCTCGCCATTCACCTGTCCCTGCTGCTGCTCCATGAGGCTCGCTGCTGCATTGGAACGGCCGAGCAGCTGGGCCTGTTCGGCAACCAGCGCGGCATCGTTGGCTTGTCGCTGCGCGAGCGCCGCCTGTACGCCGTTAAGGCGTTGCTCGTCGGAATGGAGCACGGCCAACGACGTCTGGACGTCGCCCACGGCGATCTGCTGGTACTCGGCGATTCGAAGGTCGGTCTTCTCGCTTGTGGAGAACAGCGCCGCGTCACCGTGCGGCGCTGCGGAGCCCGCATCGATGTAGGCGCCAATAACTTGGCCGACGAGGTGGCGGCGATCAAAGGCCGTCTGTCGCTGGTCGTCGACAATGAGCTGTTGAGCCTGGGCAATGGCCGCGACGTCACGGTCTTCGGCCAAGGTGGCCGCTTCGTACTGCTGCTCGTCGCCGGCGATGGCCAACTGCTCTTCGACCAGCTGACTCGAAATCAGCGCGGCCTTGGCCTGCAGGGCCGATACCGAGTCGGCCCCGGCCGTGGCCGGACTCAGGGTGCCGACCGTCACACCGAGCGCGGCGGCGCAAGCCAAGAGGATGGGGCGGAGCACTCGGGTTCGGGCCTCCGTGAGCCGGTGGCGGCCCACGTCTGACGGCGCCGAGGAACGCTCGACGTAGTTCACGATGGCGCCATGTCTTAGTCCGTGGGCGGCACCGGCGCAAGGCCTCGGTCCCTGAGGACCCCTCCGACCAGGGATTCTTCTGACGAGCGGATCGCCGGTGCTTGCGCCCGACACGGCTTCGATCGATGCTGGTGACGCCCCCTTCGCATCCGTTCGAGCCACCTGGACGCTTGACGGGCGAGCTCGGGGCGCCTGTCGGGTCCGCAGCCTCGTGACCCGGGCGGGTATGGCTGGTGCAGATGGGACACGAGGAGCGACATTGCCGTTAGGCGGGCGACCTAAGACGGGTCACGAAACATCCCCTGGAGCGCCCGCACGGGAGCTGGTTCCAGGTGGTGCGCCCGACGTCTCCCAAGAGGATCGGGCGCGCTCGACGTCCGAACCGCCAAGCCCACCGGTCCCTCCGCCCGATCGGCGCCGTTGGGCGCGGCCTCGGTACCTCGTCACCATCTTGACGATCGTAGGGTTGGCCCTGGTGGTGACCCGGCTCCACTCGGCCGAGCACGATGTCGCCACCGCGTGGCGGCACTTCAGCTGGTCCCGTCTTCCCTGGTTGATCGGCGCCTTCTCCGCGGAGGTGCTCTCGTTCTACTGCTACGCCCTCGTTCAGCGCCGGCTGCTGCGTGCGGGAGGAGCGCATTTGCGGCGCCGGACGATGTCCGCGCTTGCGCTGGCAGCCACCGGCGTGACCAACGTGGTCCCCGGCGGTTCGGCACCCGCGAGCGGCTGGCTCGTTAGCCAGTACCGCCGCCGTGGTGTTCCCATGCCCCTCGCGTTGTGGGCCGTGCTGGCCGGGGGCTTCGCGGCGACGGTGTCGGTCCTCTTCCTCCTGGCGCTGGGCGCGCTGATTGCGGGGCTGCTTCCGGTCTGGGCCTTCGCGGTTTGCCTGCTGGCCCTGGCCGGTGGGGGCATCGCAGTCGTGGCCGCATCGCACCACCTGGCCGAGGTCACCCGGTGGCTCGAGCGTCACCACTCGCGGCGTGGCGTCGAGCTGGTTCGAGAGCTGTCGCATCGGGCCGCTGGGGTGATGCGGTTCCGGGTCACCGTCCGTGGTGGGGCCGCCGTCCTGGGGCTGAGCCTGGCCAACTGGGCGATGGACGTGTTCGTGCTGATCTCGGCGTTCGGGCTGCTCGGTCTGCCCGTCCCCTGGCGAGCGGTCCTGTTCGCCTACGCCGTGGCACAGGTCGCCGGCAGCTTGGCGCCCCTGCCCGGAGGGATCGGGTTCGTCGAGGGGGGCATGATCGGAGGCTTTGCCCTCGCCGGCGCCAGCATCGGCAATGCGGTCGTCGCGACGATCGTGTACCGGGTGATCACGTGCTGGGCCGTCGCCGCAGCAGGAAGCCTGATGATCGTGATCATGAGCCGGCGCACCTCGAGGGCCGCCGACATCCACGGCGTGCCAGCGACCCAGGCGGTCGGAGCATCCGCGACCGAGGCGGTCGGAGCATCCGCGACCCAAGCGGATGGTGCGCCCGAGGCACTGCGCACAAGGCCCGGGGGCGGGGCCGACCGGCACGAACCGTGACCTCGCCGGGCCAGTTGGCGACCGCCGGGGCCGATCAGGAAGCAGACCAGGGGGGTTGGCTGGGCGCGGTCGGAGGTGGCGGCGCTCCGTAGGGGACGGGAGGCGGGGGACCGGGGGCGAACCCCCCCGCCTGTGGCACGCCGAGGTCGCCCACGCCCACGCCTGGGGCGGGGGTCGGCGAGCCCGCCCACTCGGCGCCCGGTGGCGGAGGAGGTCGTGTGGGCGGTCGCACTGGGCGGATGGCGCGAAGCTCGGGCGGGAGCAGGCTCACGTGGAAGGCGGCCACGACGCCCGCCGCGAGGACGAGGTACAGCGCGCCAAGGACCACCCGCAGTGCATCCACGCGGGTGCCGCTGAGCTCGAAGACACCGGGTCCGAGAATCTGCACGACCTGATAGACGAGAACCACCGCTGACGCCGAGGCGATGAACACCGATACGAAGGTCACGCTCGCCACGTAACTCTGCGCCACCCTGCCCGCCGGCCCGCGCCGGCTGTCGGCGCCTTCGGCCAAGGCCAGGCCCCGGGGGAGGTGGGTGGAGAGCAGGATTGCCCCGATGACCGTGACGATGGCCGTGATCACTGCTGCCCGGGCCACGGCATCGCCGACTGGGTGAAGCGCCAACCCATTGGTCGGCGGGTGATTGCCGATCAGCTGCACCAGCGCGTCAATGATCCCGAAGCTGCCGAAGACGACGGCGAACACGGCGAAGAACGAAACCCCGAAGTAGTAGACGACCAGCGGCCGACGCCCGACGGGATCCGGATCGGCCCGGTTCGCGACCACGATGACGACGAAGATGCCGATGACGGCGAGAACAAGGAAGAAAATGAGTACACCGGCGAGAAGGGCCGACGGGACTATCGAGAGCGCGCCGCCGGCAGAAAGCGACGCTGAGGTCATGGTCGCATTGTTGGGGTTGAGTGGAGGGAAGTCAATCGTTGTCGCTCGAGGCCTCAGGCGCGGGTTGTTCGTTGACCCAGATCGGCGGGTTGGTAGCGGACGCCCATTGTTGGTCGTTCGCTAATGTCACGTCGGGCCCGTGGTGGTCCCGATGGCCTTGTCCGAGGTCGCCGCGTGCAGTGAGCCTCTCGGGAGCCTTCGAGCAGAGACGACACGACGGGGGTCGCGGTGACAATGTCCAGGGACGACGTCCGCCAGGTGGACGTGCGTGGGCGAGACGGGATCCGCCTGCGTGCCGATGTGGTCGGTGAGCAAGGGTCTCCCGCAGTGGTCCTGCTCCACGGGGGTGGCCAAACCCGCCACTCGTGGGGCACCACTGCCGGTGCGCTCGCTGATGCCGGTTGGATCGCCTACACGGTGGACCTGCGCGGACACGGCGAGAGCGCCTGGCCCGAGGACGGTGACTACAGCCTCGACGCCTTCGCGGGCGACATCGAGGCGATCGCCGGCCAGTTCGCCGAGCCCCCGGCCCTCGTGGGAGCGTCGCTCGGTGGCGTCGCTTCCCTGCTGGCCGTCGGAGAGAGCGAGACACCGGTCGCCGGCGCGCTGGTGCTTGTCGACGTGGCCCCGCGGATCGAGGCTTCCGGCGCCCAGCGGATCGGTGACTTCATGACCGCCCGACTCGAGGAAGGCTACGGCTCGCTCGAGGAGGTCGCCGATGCGATCGCCGCCTACAACCCGCACCGGCCCCGCCCGAGTGACCTGTCCGGCCTCGAAAAGAATCTTCGGCGCCGCGAGGACGGCCGATGGACCTGGCACTGGGATCCTCGCTTCATGGCATGGCGCGACCAGGGTGACGTTCCCCGACCAAGTCGGCTCATCGACGCGGACCGTCTCGAGCAGGCAGCGCGCCGGGTACGGATACCCATGCTGCTCATCCGAGGGCGGATGAGCGATCTCTTGAGCGAGGAAGGTGCGCGCGAGCTTCTCCAGCTTGTACCCCATGCCCAGTTCGCGGACGTCGAAGGTGCCGGCCACATGGTGGCCGGCGATCGCAACGATCTGTTCAACGGGGCCGTGACCTCGTTCCTCGGGGCGAACCGCCGCTCGTCCTGACGCCTCCACCCCGAGGGCTCGCTATGGTGAGCCGCCTGGCCGTGACGTCATCTCCGTGGCGGCGGTGTCGGCCCGGGTCGACCGTCCCCTTTGTCGGCTACCACGTCGACGGCACGCCAGAAGGCCACGAAGTCACGGATTTCCTCAGCCGCGGCAAACGGTTGGTCGTAGAACCACGCAGCATCCGCGTCCAACGAGCCGTCCACGCGCACCGAGTAGTAGCTGGCGTCCCCCTTCCACGGACAGTGCGTGTGAGTCTCGCTCGGCACGAGGAACTCGTGCCGGACACTGGCGGGTGGAAAGTAGTGGTTCCCCTCGACCACGATCGTGTCGTCACTCTCGGCGATCACTGTGCCGTTGAACATCGCGGGGCTGTCATGGTCTGCACAACGGCGAGTACTGCCGCAATGTTCCCGCGCAACTGTTCCCCCAGCGCTGGAGCCCGATAGCGCGACGGCCGCTACACCCGTCGTAGTCCAGGCGACCGAGGTGCACTCGCAGTCCAGGCGACCGAGGTGCTTCTCGCAGTACGGTGACTTGGATGAGGTTCGAGCCGGCCGAGCTCACTGAGGCCGAACGCGCGCTGCAGACCGAGGTTCGGACCCTTCTCGACGAGTTGTTGGCGCCCGGCACTTACGAGCCGGGGCTCGGGATGGCTGCCGGGGCCTCTAAGGAACTTTCCCTGGCGCTCGGTCGCAAAGGGCTGCTCGGCATGGCGCTGCCAGTGGCCTACGGCGGCGGCGACCGCAGCGCGGTCGAGCGTTTCATCGTGGTCGAAGAGCTCCTCCGTCGGGGGGCGCCCGTGGAGCACCACTGGATCGCCGACCGCCAAAGCGGGCCGGTCATCAACCGCTTCGGGACCGAGGGGCAAAAGCGACGCTTCTTACCGGGCATCTGCCGGGGCGAGCTGTCCTTTTGCATCGGGATGAGCGAGCCGGACGCGGGGAGCGACCTTGCTGGCGTAAAGGCGCAGGCGACCAAGGTGGACGGGGGCTGGGAGCTCACGGGCACCAAGATCTGGACGAGCAATGCCCATATCGCCGACTACGTCATCACGTTGTGCCGCACGTCGCAGACCGACAACCGCCACGACGGCCTGAGCCAGCTGGTCGTCGACCTCCGCTCCCCGGGCGTGACGGTGAGCCCCATCCGCTTCCTCGACGGTACGTCGGACTTCAACGAGGTCGTGTTCGACGCGGTGTTCGTCCCCGACGACGACCTGCTCGGGGTGGAGGGCGAGGGCTGGCTGCAGAACACATCGGAGCTGAGCTACGAGCGTGCTGGTCCCGAACGCTGGTTGTCGCCCTACCTCGTGGTGGAGCGATTTCTAGCCGAGCACGGCGACGCGCTTGGGGAGCGAGCCGTCGAATTCCTCGGTGACGTGGTCGCCCGGTGGTGGGGCATTCGCCAGCTGTCCTTGTCGGTCGCGAGAATGATCGACCAAGGTCGCTCGCCGTCGGCCCACTCCGCGGTGGGCAAGGATCTCGGGACGCAGTTCGAACAAGACGTGATGGCCCGCATCCAGACGCTCGTGGACGACGAGCCGTCACCCCAGGCGCTCGGCGCATTCGACCGCTTGCTCGCCCGCGCCTTGCTGGTAGCGCCCTCGTGGACCATTCGAGGAGGGACCAACGAGATCCTGCGGACGGTCATCGCCAAGGGGCTGCGATGACCGACGACCTGCTGGTCGAGACGGCCCAACGCGCGTTGGCCGCGACCTGCACCCATGAGGCAATCCAGGCGGCCGAATCGCTCGGATGGGCGTCCAACATCTGGGACACCGTCGCATCGATCGGCTTGCCATGGATTTCGGTGCCCGAGGCGGCCGGTGGAGCCGGCGGGACGGTAAGTGACGCGGTGGCGGTCCTCGGCCTGGCGGGCGCGCATGCGGCCCCCATCCCCATCGCCGAAACCGGATTGCTCGCCGGCTGGTTGTTGGCCACTGCCGGGCTCGACGTGCCCGAAGGCCCGAGCACGGTGGTACCCGGACAGGCGGGCGACGATCTCTCGCTCAAAGGGGACGCGCTCGTCGGCACCGCACGCCGCGTGCCCTGGGCCCGCTCGGTGGAGCACATCGTGGCGCTTGTCGACGGCCAGGTGGTGTCCGTGTCCGTCGATCCTGCACGTGCCCAAATCGACCACGCGATCAATCTCGCCGGCGAGCCGCGTGACACCGTGACCTTTGCGACCGTTGCCGTCGAGCAGTCGGCTCCTGCGGGGCCGGGGGTCGACATCGATGCGCTCAGGTACCGGGGCGCCCTCAGCCGGGTCGCCTTGATGGCCGGGGCTCTGCGGGCGATGGCCGATCGCACCGCCCGCTACGCCGACGAGCGGGTGCAGTTCGGGCGAGCCATTTCCGGGTTCCAGGCCGTGCAGGCCTTAGTGGTGCGCTGCGCCGAGGAGGCGGCCCTGGTCGATTTGGTCGCCCAGGTGGCGGCACGACGCGCCGATGAAGGCGACGCGCGCTTCGAGATCGCGGCGGCCAAGCTCCTGGCCAACGACGCGGCCAGGACGGCGACCAGAGCGGCACACCAAGTGCACGGGGCGATGGGAATGACCCAGGAGCACTCGCTCCATCAGCTCACCCGGAGGTTGTGGTCGTGGCGGGCCGAGTACGGCGACAGATGGTCCGCTCACCTGGGCCGTGCCGTGGTCGCCGGAGGGCCCGACATGCTCTACCGGACCATCGCCGACGGATCGGCAGCCGCCAGCATGGAGTGACCGGTCAGCCGAGGCACCGGTATCCGACGCCGGCTTGCCGATAGGGTGCCCGAGCATGAACTACACGCATCTCGGTCGTACCGGGCTGAGCGTCAGCCGCCTGTGTCTCGGCACCATGAACTTCGGACCCGAGACCAGCGAGACGGACTCGTTCGCCATCATGGATCGCGCCCACGAGGTTGGCATCAACTTCTTCGACACGGCCAACTTCTACGGGCGTACGAAGGGCCCGGGGGCTACCGAGGGGATCATCGGGCGATGGTTCGAGAAGGGCGACGGCCGACGAGAGCGCACGGTGTTGGCAACCAAACTGTTTGTCAGCATGGGGAACTGGCCCAACGAGGGCCGGCTGTCCGCACTTAACATCAAGCGAGCCTGCGATGCATCGTTGCGTCGCCTCCAGACCGACTACATCGACCTCTACCAAATGCACCACATCGACCGCACTACGCCCTGGGACGAGATCTGGGAGGCGATGGAGGTGCTTCGCCTGCAGGGCAAGATCCTCTATGTCGGTTCGTCGAACTTCGCCGGTTGGCACATCGCCAAGGCGCAGGGCGTCGCCAGGGCACGCAACTTCACCGGGTTGGTGAGCGAGCAGTCCCTCTATAACCTGCTCGCTCGAAGCGTCGAGCTGGAGGTGTTGCCCGCGGCGGCCGACTTGGGGGTGGGGGTCATTCCGTGGTCGCCACTCCAGAGCGGTTTGCTCGGTGGGGTGGTCCGCAAGGAACGCGAGGGGAGCCGACGCAACCAACGCTTGGCCGCAGCCGACGATGCGTTACGTGCCACGCTCGGGGCGTACGAAGACCTGTGCGCCTCCCTCGGTGAGGAGCCGGCGACCGTGGCTCTGGCCTGGTTGCTCGGTCGGCCGGGAGTCACCAGTCCGATCATTGGTCCGAGGACCGTCGACCAGTTCGACGGCGCGCTGCGCGCCTTGGAAGTCACCCTCGAGCCCGAGGTGCTCGAGCGGCTCGACGTCTTGTTTCCGGGCCACCGGTCCGCCCCCGAGGATTACGCCTGGTGAGCGCGCCCTGGTGAGCCGGGGCGACCGGCGATGCGGGGCCCGCGCTCAGCGGTCGGCGTCGCCCTTGCGGTAGGGAGTGGTCAGCTCCTCGAGCTCGGCCAGCAGGTCGTCGTCGATGATGGTCTCGACCGCGCGCACGGAGTCCTCGAGCTGTTCGGGCCGGCTGGCACCCACGATCGGTGAGGTGATGGCCGGATTGGCCAGGACCCACGCGACGGCCAGCGTGGTGAGCGAGACGCCAGCCCGTGCCGCGATGGCTGCCAGGCGCTCAACCGTCTCGAACTCGCGGTCGTGCCAGTAACGCTGCTGGTAGATCCGACCGGCTGTCCCCAAGGTAAACCGGGTCCCCTCTGTCGGTCCGCCGGGGTGGTGCTTGCCGGTGAGCAGGCCGCCGGCCAGCGGATTGTACGGAATCACGCCGATCCCCTCTTCGAGACAGAGAGGAAACAGGTCGCGCTCGAACTCCCTGAAGAGCAGGTTGTACCGGGGTTGCACCGAGTCGAATCGGACAACCCGTGCCACTTCGGAGCGCCCGAGCGCTCGGGCCAGTCGGAAGGCGAGCCAGTTGCTCACGCCGACATAACGAGCCTTGCCGGAGCGCACGACGTCGTCGAGTGCGCCGAGCGTCTCGTCGACCGGCGTGGACGGGTCGTAGCCGTGCAGCTGGTACAAGTCGACGTAGTCGGTGTCCAAGCGGCGCAGGGAACCGTCGATGGCGTCGAGGATGTGCTTGCGCGACGCTCCGCGGTCCCACGGCGACGGACCGGTGGGGGCGAAGCACTTTGTGGCGACGATGAAGCGGTCGCGTCGACCCCGTAGCCAGCGTCCGAGGATTTCCTCGGTCCGGCCGACGGTCGAACCGTCGCCCCCCAGGGGGTAGGCGTCGGCGGTGTCGAGGAAGGTGATACCGGCCTCGTCCGCCGCATTGAGGATGGCGCCGGACGCTTCCTCGTCGCACTGCAATCCAAAGGTCATGGTGCCGAGGCACAGGCGGGACACTTTCAGTCCCGTTCGGCCGAGGCGAACGTGTTCCATCGTGCCTCCATCGTCGGCTGGTAGCCCGCCGCGGCAGACGACGCCTCGGGGGGATGGCGAACGGTCTGGCAGCATACCGGCCTCGGTATCCTTCGTCCCATGCCTGTGCCCAATGCCTCGTCGTCCATCTCCCTGCGTGTCGAGATCGACCATCACCCCGGGGCCCTCGGTCGCCTCACCTCGGCCATCGGCGCGGCGGAGGGAAACATCCTCGGCGTTGACATGGTGGGGGTGGCCAACGGGCGCATGGTCCGCGACGTCACCGTCCTCGCTGCAGATGGCGACCACGCCGAGCGCATCGTGCGCGCGGTGGCCGCCGTCCCCGGTGTGCGCGTGCTCGAGGCGCTGGACCGAACCTTCCAGATGCACCAGCGAGGGAAGATCGAGGTTGTCTCCAAGTTCCCCCTGCGCACGAGGGACGACCTCTCCATGGCCTACACCCCGGGCGTCGCCAGAGTCTGTCGGGCGATCGAAGCCGCGCCGGACGAAGTCTTTCGCTACACCCTGAAGGCCAACACGGTAGCCGTGGTGACCGACGGGTCGGCCGTGTTGGGCCTCGGGAACATCGGCCCGGCCGCCGCGATCCCCGTCATGGAGGGGAAGGCCATGCTCTTCAAGGAGTTCGCCGGGGTCGACGCATTCCCGATCTGCTTGGATGTCGCCTCGACCGACGACCTGATCGAGGCCGTCGTGCAGTTGGCGCCGGTCTTCGGGGGGATCAATCTCGAGGACATCGCCGCCCCGGCCTGCTTCGAGGTGGAAGAGCGCCTCAAGGAGCGTCTCGACATCCCGGTCTTTCACGACGATCAGCACGGGACTGCGGTCGTGGTGCTCGCCGCCCTGCGCAACGCGTCTCGGGTGGTGGGCAAGCCGATGGCCGCGTTGCGCGTCGTGGTTGCCGGCATGGGGGCCGCCGGCGTGGCGGTCACCAAGATCCTCTTGGAGGCGGGCGTCGGCGACATCATCGGCACGGACCGGCAGGGCGCGATCCACCGGGGACGGGCGGACCTGGTGCCGAGCAAGCGTTGGATCGCCGAGCACACCAACCTCGAGGGCGTGACCGGGTCGCTCAGCGACGTGCTGGCCGGGGCCGACGTGTTCGTCGGAGTGAGCGGACCCGGGCTGGTCACCCGCGACGACGTGGCCGCCATGGCCGACAACCCGATCGTCTTCGCCCTGGCCAATCCGGACCCCGAGATCCTGCCAGAGGAGGCCGAGGGGATCGTGGCCGTCATGGCCACCGGACGGAGTGACTTCGCCAACCAGATCAACAACGTGCTGTGCTTTCCTGGGATTTTTCGCGGCGCTCTGGACGTCGGGGCCACCACGATCACCGAAGCGATGAAGCTGGCCGCGGCGACGGCGATTGCGGACTCGGTCCCCTCCGACGAGCTCTCCGCCACCTACGTCGTCCCTTCGGTCCTAGATCGCGGCGTCGGGCCGCGAGTGGCCGCGCTGGTGGCCGAAGCCGCCCGGGCTCAGGGTGTCGCGAGATCCGCTGCCACCCTCGCTGACTCGCTCGCCCACCTGCGCTGGGAGGCCTGAGCCCTCGAGCGCCCGCCAAGGTCCAGGCCGGGCCACCTCGGCGACTGGGTGATCGGTCGCCCGGCCGTAGGGGGCAGCTACGATCGGCCCAGAGCCAGCACGTCGGCCCACCGACGGGCCTCGGGCAGGGTGCACGAGGCTGACGACGCGCTCGATCCAGGGCCCTCGGGCCGATCGGTGCGAGGGCGCGGCCCGAACATGGAGGCG
Source organism: uncultured Acidimicrobiaceae bacterium (assembly GCA_963794215.1). Taxonomy (GTDB): domain Bacteria; phylum Actinomycetota; class Acidimicrobiia; order Acidimicrobiales; family RAAP-2; genus DATKRB01. The sequence goes on from CAWCCQ010000007.1 coordinate 175,795, forward strand.
CCATGCCCACAGATGAACCCGGTGGGTCCGAGCAAGGCCACGCGACAGGACACTTGCCCTCGCTTGGTGCCAAGCTCGTGGCGCTCCGGCCGAGTGGCCCTACGACGAGCTCGACCGAGACCGCAGGCTCCGCCGCCACAGCGGGAACCGGCCCTCGGGCCGACCACACGCTCGAGGCGATCTTCCCGCCGATCGCGGACTACGCGTTCCTCTCCGACTGCGAGAACACCTGCCTGGTCGCCCCGACTGGCGCTATCGAGTGGCTCTGCTTGCCGCGTCCGCACGATCCGAGCGTGTTCGGCACGCTGCTGGACCGTTCGGCGGGCTCGTTTCGACTTGCTCCGGCAGACACGGCGGTGCCGGCCAACCGCCGGTACGTGCCCGGGTCGATGGTGTTGGCCACCACCTGGCAGACGAGGACCGGCTGGCTCGCGGTGCGGGACTTCCTGGCGGTTGGCGCGTGGCACCGCACGAGTGACCGGTCCTCGCTGCATCGGCGCACACCGGGCGACTTCGACGCGACCCATGTGCTCATCCGATCGGCCGCCTGCCTGCACGGTGCGGTCGACGTGCAGCTGGACTGTGAGCCGTCGTTCGACTGGGGTCGCGTCGACGCGCAGTGGTCCTATGCCGGTCCGGGCTATGACCGGGTCGTCACCACGAACCCGGGCCAGATCGAGTTGACCTTGGTGGGCGACCTTCGGTTCGGCATCGAAGGCCGCGCGGTGCGAGCTCGCCACCGGCTCACCGAGGGCCAATCGTGCTTCGTGGCGCTCAGCTGGTCACCGCGCGATCCGCCGACCAACGCCGCCGAGGTCCGTGCTGCGCTCGAGGAGACCAACCGCTTTTGGCGCGGGTGGGTAGACGGGGGCCGGTTCCCCGATCACCCCTGGCGCGAGCAGCTCCAACGCAGTGCGGTGACGCTCAAAGGGCTCACGTACTCCTCGACCGGTGCCCTCCTTGCCGCGCCCACCACGTCGTTGCCCGAGCATCCTGGTGGCCACCGAAACTGGGACTACCGGTTCACCTGGGTGCGTGACGCGGCCTTCACGCTTTGGGCGCTGCACGCGCTCGGCTTCGACGCCGAGGCAGATGACTTCTTGGCATTTTTGGCGGACGTCCTCGGTGCCCCGAACGTCGCGCACGGCGTGCCGAGCGGGGGTGACCTCCAGGTGCTCTACGCGGTCGACGGGTCCGACCCCCCACCTGAGGTCGAGCTCGACCACTTGAGCGGCTACGGCGGGAGCCGGCCGGTTCGCGCCGGCAACGCCGCGGTGAGTCAGGCACAGTCCGATATCTTCGGCGCCATCGTCGATTGCGTGTACCAGCACACCCGGTCGAGGGACTCGTTGAGCGAGCGGGCGTGGGCGCTGGTGGTCGACGCGGTGGAGTCCGCGCTCCAACGCTGGAAAGAACCCGACCACAGCATCTGGGAGATTCGGTCCGAACCTCGCCATTTCACCTACTCCAAGGTCATGTGCTGGGTAGCCGCCGATCGAGGCGCCCGCTTGGCCGCGTTGCGCGGCGAGTCCGGGCGCGCCGAGCGGTGGTGGAAGGCGTCGCAGCAGATTCACGCGGACATCTGCCGACGGGGGGTGGACCACCTCGGACGCTTCACCCAGTCGTACGGTTCAACCGAGCTCGACGCCTCCCTCCTGGTGTTGCCACTGATGCGCTTCCTGCCGCCCGATGACGTGCGCATCCGGACCACCGTGCTCGCCATCGCCGAGGAGCTCGGATCAGACGGCTTGGTCTACCGGTACCGGACAGACAAGGTCGACGATGGTCTGGGCGAGCCCGAGGGGAGCTTTACGGTGTGCTCGTTCTGGCTCGTCTCTGCGCTCGTGGAGATCGGGGAGGTGAGCCGGGCGCGCAAGCTCTGCGAACGCCTGCTCGGCCTCGCCAGCGGACTGGGCCTCTACGGCGAGGAGATCGACCCGGCGACGGGGCGACAGCTGGGCAACTTTCCCCAGGCGCTCACCCACCTGGCGCTCGTCAACGCCGTTCTGCACGTGATCGAGGCCGAGCGCCGGGTCGTCGAGCCCGTGGCCGGGGCGGCCTCCCCGAGCTGGTGGGCTGCTGCCGGCCGCGACGACGCGGCAGGCACCACGGGGATCTAAGCGTCGGGCGACGTCACGTGCCGTTGCGCAGTGCCGGACTCCTCGCCTACCGAGGCGCTCCGGCAGAGAATCTCGAGCTCCTCCTCGTCCACCCCGGGGGACCGTATTGGGCAGCCAAGGATGACCACGCCTGGTCCATCCCCAAGGGCGAGTACCAAGATGCAGAGGATCCCCGCCAGGCGGCCGAGCGTGAGTTCGCCGAGGAGCTCGGTGTCGTCGCCCCTCGTGGACCACGCATCGAGCTCGGGGAGATCCGCCAGGCGGGTGGCAAGCGCGTGCGTGCCTGGGCGCTGCACGCACCCGAGCTGTCGGTGGAGCGCATGGTCTCCAACGAGTTCGAGATCGAGTGGCCGCCGAGGTCGGGCCGACGACGGTCGTTCCCCGAGATCGACCGGGTCGAGTGGTTCGCGCTCGCCATCGCCCGCGTCAAGCTCGTGATCGGCCAGGTGGAGCTCGTCGACCGCTTGCTCGACGCGCTGGGCTTGGAAGGTCACGCCGACGCGTGACCCGACGACGGGTGAGCAAGCGGCACCGTCGCTCCAGGTGTGGCGAAGGTAGAGTCGCCACCGAGCCGAAAAGGGGGTTTTCCAGATGACCACCGACGCGAGTGTTCACCCTGGTGCCGAGGTGTCGCGATGACGACGGCACTGGACGGGTTGCGGGTGGTCGACTTCACCTGGGGCTTGGCCGGGGCCATCACCACGATGGTGCTCGCCGACAACGGGGCCGAGGTCATCAAGGTCGAGCCTCCGCAGGGCGATCCTCAGCGTCCGATGCCGGGTTTCGCCCAGTGGCATCGTGGCAAGCAGAGCCTAGTTGCCGACCTGAAGGATGCCACTGGCGCGGCGCGGGTCCGCCAGCTGGCCCTTCAGAGCGACGTGGTGGTGCAGAACTGGCGCCCGAACGTGGCCGAGCGTCTCGGTCTGGGCTATGAGCAGCTGGCCGGGGAGCACCCGGGGCTGGTGTACTGCGCCATTACCGGCTTCGGACCCAAGGGGCCCCTCGCGCACCTGCGAGGCTACGACGCGGTCGTGGGCGCCAAGGCCGGCCTCTTGGCGTACCAGGATCGCCCCCGCTACTCGGCCATCGCCGGAGGGAGCTTCAGCGCCGCCCAAGGGGCGCTGCAGGGCATCATGGCCGCCCTCTACGTCGCCCACCGCACCGGCGTAGGCCAGAAGGTCGAGACAAGCCTGGTACAGGGGTTGAGCGGCTATGACCTCTACAACTGGCTCGGGCCCCAGCTCAGGGGTGATCTGGCCCAGGCCCCACGTACCGGCAGCACGTTCCTCTCCTTCATGGGGATCGTCGGGTTCACGGCCGACGGCGGGTGGCTGCAATTCGCCAACTTCCGGCCACACCTCGCGGCCGCGTTCTTGGAGGCGATCGATCTGACCGAGTGGCACCGCGAGGCCCTCGAGCGCCACGAGTCGCCAGAGGTCATCAACGAACAGATTCTGCGCACCGTGCATTCGAAGACCCTCGCTGAGTGGATGGAGATCTTCATGGCCTCCGACGACATCGGGGTCGAGCCCTACCGCACCGCCAAAGAGGCGATGGACCACCCCCAGATGCTGCACAACGGCCACGTGCTCGAGATGGTCGATCCGGCGCTCGGCAAGACCCGCCAGCTGGGTCCGCTCGTCAGCTTGACCAAGACTCCCGCGGCACCGCGCCCGGGCGCACCCGCCCTGGGTGAGCACACCCAGACGGCGGGCTTCTCACCCCGTCCGATCCAACCCGCCGACGCTGGGCGGAGAACGGGCGTCGAGCCGCTGCCCGCCGCCCCCCTCACCGGGGTGACGGTGCTCGAGCTGGCCTGGTTCTACGCCGCCCCTTTCGGAACGGCGCTTCTGGCCGATCTCGGCGCCCGCGTGATCAAGGTCGAGGGACCCGACGGCGACCCGCATCGCTACCAGAACCCGTTACGCGAGTTCTCTGGCGTCAAGGCGCTCCAGGGCAAAGAGAGCATCGTCGTCGACTACCGGACGCCAGAGGGCACCGAGATCCTCCACAAGCTCGTCGAGCGCTCCGACATCGTCATGCGCAATTACCGTCAGCAGAACAGCGTGGCGACCGGGGACGACTACGAAAGCCTGGCGCCGTTCAATCCCGACCAGGTCTATCTCTACGCCGCGGCCTACGGGGCCGACGGGCCCTACACCACCCGCCCGGCCTTCGCACCGACCATGGGGGTAGCGGCCGGTCATCGGGCCTACCAGCTCGGTTGGCCCGAGGCCCTCGGGCGCGCCGCGCCGATCAGCTTCGAGGAGGGACGCGCTGCCCTCGCTGCGCAGCGGGCCAACAGCGGAGGACCGACGGCCAACGCCGACGCGGCGGCGGCGATGGTGGTGGGTACTGCCCAGATGCTCGGGCTCCTGGCTCGCCAGCGGACCGGCATCGGCCAGTACCTCCAGACCACCATGCTGTGCTCCAACGCGTACGTCGTGTCCGACGACTTCTTCGACTTCGATGCCAAGGGAACGGCGCCCACCCACGACGAGAACGGCGTCAACGCGCTCTACCGCCTCTACCCGGCGAGTGAGGGCTGGGTCTTCTTGGCCGCGCCGTTGCCACAGGACTGGGACGCGCTGGCCGGCGCCCTCGGTCTTCCCGACGACGAGCGCTTCGCCGGCCCCGAGCAACGGCTGGCCCATGACGCACCCCTGGCCGAGGTGATCGGCTCGGTCCTGGCCACTCGGAGCGCCGCCGATTGGGAGGCCACGCTGGCGGCCCAGGACGTCACGTGCGTGGAGGTGAGCACGGGGTCGTTCTCAGAATTCATCATGTCGAGTCCGGCCGTGCTCGAGAACGGCTTCACCGCCCCGGTGGTCCACCCGCTGTTCGGCGCCCACCGCCGCCACGGGCCGGTAGCCACGCTCTCGGTCACCCCCGGCGCCCCGGGCCCGGGCTGCCTGGTCGGCGAGCACACCCGGGCCATCTTGGCCGAGCTCGGTTACGACGAGTCGCAGGTCGCCGACCTCGAGGCGAGGGGCATCGTGCACAGCCTCGAGCTGGATTGAGCTCCACGCCCAACGGTCTCGCTCAGATTGCCCACGTGCGCGCTGGTCGGCTGGCCACTCGTGATGGCCGCGCGTTCAGCGCGCCGGGTCGAGCGCGATGGGGGAGCCGAGCGGCGCTCGCTGTGCGGCCGTCGGCTCGCTGCAACAGAACCACGGTTCGTTGATCCGGGCTCGACTGCCGACGGGTCCGCGTGAGACGCAACCCGCCGCCGCCGGCACGCGTCGAAGCGCCGCACCCGCCCGGCTGAGGGCGTCGATCTCGGCGAAGGTCACCTCGCCGGGCTGCGCGACGCGCTGTTCGACGAGTGCGGCGACGGCCAGCTGCAGCTGGTCCATCTCGGGATCGGGATGGACCCAGTCCCACCCGAGCCGGGCCGGGTCGTAGGCGCCGAGGTACGGCGCCAGTGCCGGTTGCGCGAGCAGCAGACGAGCCCTCGGGCAACGAGCAGGCGCACCGTGTACTGCACCGGGTCGACATTGGGCACGAGATCGTGGCCACGACGAAGTCGAGCAGGTCGACCAGATCGCTGGATCGTCGTCCACGGGGTGAACGGCAGCCACGACGGGCGAACCTCGATGCCATGCGCGCCGAAGGAGCGCGACGGCGCTGGAGGCGTCGGCCACGGTGTGGCCCTTGTCGAGGGTGGCGAGCGCGTGTCGGTCGACCGACTCGAAGGCGGACACGACGAACACGCAGCCGGCGTCGGCCAGGTCGCCGAGACGGTCTCGCGTGGCGCAGGATGTGCTCCACCTTGGTGGTGCAGTCGAAGGTCAGGTGAGGATGGCGTTCGTGGATTGCGGCCACGACCCGGAGCGGGCGTGGAGCGGGGCGTTGAGGAAGTCGGGATCGGCGAAACGACACGTGCCGGGCGCCGGCGGCGACCAACTGGTCGACATCGGCCAGCACGGCGGCCTCGTCGACGGTCCGCACCCGGCCGTCGTAGATGACCGGCACCGGGCAGTGCCGGCAGCGGTGCGAGCAGCCCCGGCTGGCCTCGACCGAACCGACCAGCCGCTCCTCCCCGTTCGACGGCCAACCGCGCGTACCGGTCGAGCGGCGGCAGCAGATGGCGGGCGGGCACCGGCGGCGCGGCGACCGGTCAGCTGGACCGTCGGACCCGGATCGTGGCCGCCCGCCCAGGCCACCAGGCCGGGTCTCGTACTCGCCGGCGATCACGGCGTCGAGCGGTCGACCTGACGGTGAGGTCCCGCCCGGCCGGCGCGTACAGGCCGTAGAAGCACAGTGGCAGCTCGGGTCGCCGGGCCCGGATCGTCTCGGCGACCTGCAGCGCCAGGCGCATGGCGGTGTGCATCGGCACCGAGCAGCGCCACCCGATCGGCCCAGTCGAAGGTCCGGCGGGTCGAGCGGATCGAGGGCGAGATCGACACAGCGGACGTCGTGCCCGGCGGCCAGCAGCGCGGCGGCCGGCATGGCCAGGTGCAGCGGCTGATGACCCAGCTCGTAGGTCGAGATCAGCAGGACCCGCACTGGCGCGAGCCTACCGGTGGGCCGGGGCAGCGTTCAGCGAAGGTGTACACTCGATACATGCCTCGGCTGACGGAGAGCGTCGACGACATGCTGCGGGGTGTCACCCCGGGCAAAGATGAAGCCCAGGTAACGATCGCCCTCGGGGAGCGGGACCACCGGCCGTCCCGGCGGACGATGCTGATCTCGAGACCCACGACGCCGTCGACGGCGAGGGCTGCAGCCTTGGTGCCGCTTACCTCTTCGATGACCCCGCCGGCCGGATCGGCAGCATCATGACCCCCGAGGCATGTCCTCTCGCGGTCGAGGCCGTCGAGCCCAGACCCAGCGCGTGCGCGGAGGATGACCTCTTCGAGGCTGATGCCTGCCCCGAACCGCAGAGATCGGGCGCACAGGCCGCCGATGGAGCGAGCGGCGAGCTCGAGAGCATCGACGGTGCCGGCGCGGCTCGACGCGTACCTCGGCGTGCACGGGACCCTCTCGCGAGTCCCAAAGCCGACGCCGCTCGGGCCGCCGGCTCGATGGCGGCCGGACGGACAAGGCTGGCTGCTGAGACGGCGTGACGTAGATGGTCTCCTCGAAGAACGGGACCGTCCAGGGGATCGGGCTTGTCGAACACGGCCAGGACCTCGAGCGCGGCCATCGTCGCAAGCAGACCCTCCACGGCGACTTCGGCCCCGGTCGACGAAGCGCTCGACCAGCAAGGGGCTCTGGGCAGTGCCCGAGGATGGCCCGGATCCGTACGGCGGCCGCTCGGCCTGGTCGTCGTCATCGACTCGGATGACCCCCTGGCTGGCCGAACGCGAGACGGGCTTGACCACGCAGGGGTACCCGATCTCCCGGGCCGCGGCGGCGATCACCTCGCCGGGGGGCGACGACACGGAAGTCGGGCTGGGCGACCGCCGCGGCGGCGACTCGACGGCGCATGACGGCCTTGTCCCTGGTGGCGGCCACCGCGTCGGGCGGATTGTGCGGCAGCCCGAGCCGCTCGGCCGCCAGGCGGCGACCACCGCACCCCGGTCGTCGACGGCGACCACGGCATCGAGCGGGGCCCGCTGGTGGAGGTCGACGACGGCTTGCACGGCGGCGGCCGTGTTGTCGAATGGGACGACAAGGGCCCGGTCGCCCATGGAACGAGCCAACGCCTGTCGGCGTTCGGACCCGACGACGACGTCGACACCGAGGCGCCGGCCGCCGCCATGAAGTCCGGGGCCCGGTACGTCCCGGTCGGCAGCAGCAAGAGGATGCGGGACACGGGCCTATGATGTCTAATGACCGGCCAGTGCAGAGGCGTAGGCACAATGATCGATCCCGAGCAAGACGGCGGAATCCCGTTCTGCGGGTCAACCGACGCCGCCTTGGCCATGGTCCGGAGGTGCGGGCCAGCGAGGACGACGCGGCCTCCCTGGCCCTGTGGGTCGAGGTCGGCCGGGACCAACGGCGACGCCTACACCTACGACATGTACTTCCAGGCGGCCGCGGACGCCGCGTCTGAGGACTGGTCCGATGAACGAGGCGGCCTGACGGTCGTGGTGCCGGCGGACAGCATCGACCGGGTCCGTGGCTCGATCCTCGACGTGCACGACGGGCGGGATGGTCATCGAGAACCCCAACCGACCCCCCGCGTCGTTCGCCCCGGGGCCCGGCGATGGCCGGACCGCCGGCCGATCTCAGCGGGGACGTCGCCCAGCGGGTCCTGCGGGTTCTCGAAGAGCAGATCAACCCGAGCATCGCCGCCCACGGCGGTCGGGCGGACCTCGTGGCCGTGGAGGACACCGCGGCCTATCTCCGGCTCAGCGGTGGCTGCGCCGGGTGCGGGATGGCAGCGGTGACCCTCAGCCAGGGGATCGAGGTGGCACTGCGCGAGTCGGTGCCCGAGATCACCCAGGTGATCGACGTCACCGACCACGCGGCCGGAACCAACCCCTACTACGAGGCCGCCAAGAAGTAGGCCGCGGTGCTGGGCGGCTCAGCTGCCGAAGCAGCGGGGTTCAACCGCATGTGTCGAGCGGCTCAGCCGTCGAAGCGACGGGCATCCTCGTTGGCGTATGCGGCGACCACGGCATCAGTCCTCGCAGTGGCCTCGATCCGGTCGAGGACCTCATGGAGCTTCGGGCCGGGTATCGCGCAGGTCATCTCGCTGTTGGCCATGCCGGTGCGCGTGCGGCTGAGCATGCAGCCCACGCTGGCCGCGACCTCCCCTTGCTCCTTGGCCACCGCGACGATGTGGCACTGCGGCTTGCCCTCGATGCGGAGCCCGGGCAGGGCGTCGGACAGCACCATCAGCTGCTTGCCGTTGATGCGGAGCAGTACCACGTCAGGATCGACCGGCGTCTCGGTCGAGGGGACCATAGGTCACGGCGCCCGGTCGTTCGCGACCACGGCGATCGACGGGACCATCTCCATGGTCACCCAACCCGATTCGACGAGGGCGGCCACGTCGGAGCGGCCTGCCACCTCGTCCAAGGTGGCGAAGCCGTGGGTCATGGCTGCCGACGCTGCAGTTGGCGTGGTCGGCGGCCACGGTGGTGAACGTGCGGTCGACCGACTTGGTCCAGAACACGCAGCCCGCAGGTACCCGGCCGGTTCGTCCGTCGGGCGTCGGCGTCGGGCATCGGATCGTCGAACGCGGCGACGCCACTCGGGGCGGCCTCCGAAAACGTGATGGCGATCGGTGGCGTTCTGAGATTGAGGGCGGCGACGAGGGCGTTGGCGGCTTCTGACCAGCGTGGATCGAGGGACATGGCGCCAGTCTTGCTGGACAGGGGGTGAGGGGCAACCACCGCGGGGTACTGGATCAATCGAGCCGCGCGGCATCGACGAGGTGGCGCAACGCGCCGACGCCGTCGACGTAGGGGACGCCCACGGACACAATGGCGCGGTCAACTCCCAGGTCGCGCAGTGCGCCCAGCTGGCGAGCGGAGCTCCCGGCGGAGGCGGTCACGACGAAATGGGCGGGATCGCGCCCCGCGCGAGCGTGGGCCTGGCGGGCAACCTGGACGAGCCGGGGGAGGTCGCGACCGCCGGGCGCGTTCATGCCGTCGCCGAGCCGTCCCGCCAGCTCCGCCATCTTCGGGCCGAATCCGCCGATGAGGATTGGCGGAGCCGGGTCGGGGACGAGGAACCCCGAGGCTGGTCCGACCGCACCGGTCCAGATATGGCGCAGTGTCGTGACGGCGTGCGCAACCGCGTCACGACGTTCGGTGTCGTCGCGCACCTGGCGGCCAAGTGCGATCTGCTCACTGGCGTAGGGGGTCTGTGGTCCCCCGCCCGCGCCGAGGCCGAGCAGCAGGCGTCCGCCACTGATGGATTGCAGCGTCGCCGCCATGACGCCGAGGGTTCCGGGGTCGCGGTTGGCCACGTTGAGCACCAGGGGCCCGATCGTCAGGCGAGGTACCTCGGCGGCAAGGGCCGACAGCGTCGTCCAGCACTCGAGCACGTGGCGCGCTCCGTGCACCGAGCCGGCCAGATGGTCGTAGAGCCACAGGCCGTCGAACCCGGACCGCTCGGCCGCCAAGGCGCCCGAGCGGAGGCCTTCCCAGTCGCCCCCGAAGGGGTCGAACAGCAGGTCGAGGCGCACGCGCCGACACTATCGGGAGCGGGTCCGCGTCGACGGGCGAGCCGCTCCCCGGGCGTCCTGGCCGGTGAGCGATACTGGGCGAGATGGTCGATCGCAACGTGCTGGGCACCGCTCTGGAGCCGTGCGGCAGCGAGCCCCTCACCGGCTTCTACCGCGATGGCTGCTGCAACACGGGTCCCGAGGACCGGGGCAGCCACACGATCTGCGCCGTCGTGACCGCCGAGTTCCTCCAGCACCAACGGGACATTGGCAATGACCTGATCACCCCGATGCCCCAGTACCGATTTCCGGGTCTCGTGCCTGGCGATCGTTGGTGCGTGACGGCGACCAACTGGCTGCGGGCCCACCACGACGGTGCCGCGGCATTCGTCGTGCTGGCCTCTACCCATGAGCGGGCGCTCGACGTGGTTCCCCTTGGGGCGCTGCAGGAGCATGCCGTGGACGTTCCGGCCGGACCAAGCGGGCTCGAGGGGTGAATCCCCGGCGTCCGCTCGAGCGGCCGCCAGACAGCAGGCAGTTCGCTGGCCCAGCCCACCCGTGAGAAACTCCTGCCTCGGTACCATGCCCGCAGGTTGAGGGCGCGTGAGGCCGTGAACGCCGACAGGTCGCCGGACGGGTCAGCGCCGGTCGGCGTCGCCAAGTGATGGGGGTCGACTCGGGATGGACGCGGAGCGGCGAAAGTGGGCGGCACTGGGCGTCCTGTGCCTGAGCTTGCTCATCGTCAGCATCGACAACGGGATCCTCAACGTGGCGCTGCCCACGCTGGTCCGACAGCTGGGCGCCACGCCCTCGCAGCTCCAGTGGATCGTGGACGCCTACACGCTGGTCTTCGCCGGTCTCCTCTTGACCGGCGGCAGCCTCGGCGACCGTTTCGGTCGGCGGGGGGTGGTCACTGTCGGCCTGGTGATCTTCGGCGCCGGGTCGATGGCTGCGAGCCTGTCGACGACGCCGAATCAGCTCATCATCTGGCGGGCCGTCATGGGCGTGGGCGCGGCGCTGATCATGCCCGGCGACGCTGTCGATCCTCGTCAACGTCTTCACCGAGGAACGGGCGCGGCGTCGGGCGATCGCGTACTGGTCGCTCATGAACGCGACGGGCGCCTTCATCGGCCCGGTAGCCGGGGGGCTGCTGCTGGCGCACTTCTGGTGGGGATCGTGCTTCTTGGTCAACGTGCCGGTCGTCGTGACGGCGTTGGCGCTCCAGCGTTCCCTCGTGCCGACGTCGCGCAATCCCGAGGCCGCCCGATTTCGATCTCGCTCGGTGCTGCGCTGTCCATGCTGGCGCTCGGCGCGCTGCTCTGGGGCATCATCGAGGGTCCCGTGCGTGGGTGGTCGTCGCCTGCGATCGTCGGCGTCGTTCGGTGGATCGCGCGGTCCTCGTGGTCGCGTTCGTCGCCCGGGAGCGTCGAGTCGGCGTCGCCCATGATCGACATCGCTACCTTCCGTACGCCCCAGCTCACCGCGGCCGCGGCCGCCATGACCATCGCCTTCATCGCCATGACCGGGTCGATGTTCCTCATCGTGCAGAGCCTTCAGATCGTGAAGGGTTACATCCCCGCTGGTCGCCGCGCTGGCCACCTCGGGTCCGATCACGGTGGTCAATTTTCTGCTGATGCCTCGGGCGCCGGCGTTGACCGAACGCTTCGGGGCGCGTTGGATGGTGGCCGCCGGATCGACCCTGACGGCCGTGGCGGCGTTGGTCATCGCCACGACCACCGTCCATTCGAGCTACCCAACCTCTTCGTCGGCTTCGCCCTCATGGCGTCGGCGTTCAGCGTGTTCGTGCCCGCCAGCACCGAAGCGATCATGACGGCGGTGCCGAAGGAGATGGCCGGCGGTGCGTCGGCCATCAACCAGACGACCCGTCAACTCGGTCAGGCCTTGGCATCGCCATCGGTGGCAGCATCGCTGCGTCGGGCTATCGGTCCGGTTTCTCCGGGGCCGGGCTCCACCTGGCGCCCGGGCAGCTGCGCTCAGCCAGCCTCGTCGATCACCGGTGCCATCGCGGCGGCCCGGGGTCTTGCCCGTGGGGCCCGCCTCGGTCTGCTCGACGCGGCCCACGAAGCCTTCCTGCACGGCGTGCGGCTGGCGCTCGTGACTGCGGCGGTCCTGGCATTGGCGGGCGCGCTGTTCTCCGCCCTCGCCATCCCGTCGCGGCGGGCCACGAGCGAAGCATCGGTCCCTGAGGGGCTGGGGGAGGGTCCGGGACCCCAAGGCGTCGCGATCGTGGGGGAGGACGTGCTCCACGTCCGCTCAGAGGACCTCTCGCCGCATGCCGCCGAACCGATCTGAGCCCGACGCGCGGTCCGCCTGCCAAAGGCGCCAACCGGTACAGTGCTCGGCGGTGTTACGGATGGACGGAAAAGTGGCGTTCGTCACCGGGATCGGTTCAGTCGGACCCGGGTGGGGGAACGGCAAGGCGACGGCAGTGCTCCTTGCACGGCAGGGCGCCACGGTCTTCGGGGTGGACGTGGACTCGACTGCGGCCGCGGTGACCGAGGCGGTCATCGCTGAGGAGGGGGGGACTTGCCGGGTTCGGCACTGCGACATGACGGTGAGCGCCGCGGTGGCGGCCGCCGTCGACGAGTGCGTGGAGCGCTTCGGAGGGATCGACGTGCTCGTGAACAACGTCGGGGGTTCGGCCCCCGGGGGAGCCCTGTCCTTGACCGAAGCGGAGTGGGACGCCCAGGTGGAGTTCAACTTGAAGACGACGTTCCTCGGTTGCCATCACGTGCTGCCGGTCATGGTGCGTCAGGGTCGAGGCGTGATCGTGAACCTGTCGTCGGTGGCCGGGCACCGCCAGCACCTGGGCCGTCCCCACGCGGCGTACAGCGCCTCGAAGGCGGCGATCATCGAATTGAGCAGGTCGATCGCCATCGAGCACGCCACCGCCGGCATTCGGTGCAACTCGGTGCTGCCGGGGCTCATGCACACCCCCCTCGTCGAGGCACGGTTGGCGGGGCAGCTCGCCGGCGGCGACGTCGCGGGGTTGCTGTCGGCTCGGGACGCCAAGGTCCCGATGAAGAAGATGGGCGATGCGTGGGACGTGGCCCACGCCGTGCTGTTCCTGGCCTCCGACGAAGCCCGTTACGTCACCGCGACCGAGCTGGTGGTCGACGGCGGCTACGGGGCGGCGACGCCGTGACCGTCGAGCCGGGCGGCGATCGTCGCTTCGGCCCTCTGAGGTCGGCCGATATGACCTCCGAACAGCGGCGGGTCGCCGAGGCCATCCTCGCCGGACCACGGGGATCGTCCACCGGACTGCGGGGTCCCTTCGAGGCGCTCCTGCAGAGTCCCGACCTGGCGGACCGGGTCCAACGGTTGGGCGAGTACATCCGCTTCGAATCGTCGATGCCCGCCGCGCTCAACGAGCTCGCCATCATCATGACGGCCAGACGATGGACGGCCCAGTTCGAGTGGTATGCCCATCGCCGGTTCGCGCTCGACGCGGGTGTCGATCCGATGGTTGCCGACGCGATCGCACGTGGGGAGCGCCCGGACCTCGACGAGGATGCCCGGGCGGTGTACGAGTTCGTGACCCAGCTGCTCGACGTGGGGACGGTGCAAGACGAGGCCTTTGCGGCCGTCGTCGACCGTTGGGGAAAGCCGGGCGCGATCGACCTCATCGGCGTGGTGGGGTACTACTGCCTCGTGTCGTTCGTCTTGAACGTCGACCGTTATCCGGTGCCTGGCGGTCGTTTGCCCCTTGGTCCATCGTGACCTCGGGTGGCGGGTTCAACCCTGGGCCGGGCGAGCTTCTGGTGGAAGTGCGGGCAGCAGGGCTGACCGAGCGGACCTGCTCGACCAGCGCCGGCGCGCGAGCCCACCCACGGGACGAGAGCTGGCCGGCGAGCTGCTCGCGGTGGGCGACGGCGTACAAGGGTGGGCGGTCGGTGACCGGGTCATGAGCCGGGGCGCCGGGTTCGCCACTCGCGCCGTGGTCCAGGCGCGCCACGCCATGCCCGTTCCCCCGTCGTTCACGTGGGAGGAAGCGGGAGCGTTGCCGATCGCGCTCCTGACTATGCACGACGCGTTGGTCACCCACCGCGCGTTGATCCGCGGCGAGCGTGTGCTCGTGCACGCCGCGACGTCAGGGGTAGGTGTCACAGGCGTCCGGTTGGCCTCCATGCTCGGTGCGTCGAGAGTGTTCGCCACGTCCCGCTCGGCGTCCAAGCTCGCCGTGCTGGCGGCGTTTGTCGGCGAGCCGACGACCTCAGTGCTCTCTGCGATCGACACCTCGACCGCGGCGTTCGACGCGCAGGCCACCGACGTCGGAGTCGTGGTGGACAACGTGGGCGGATCGGTGCTCGCCGGGAACATCGTCGCCGCCGCGATCGGTGGGCGCATCGTGCAGGTGGGCCGCCTCGGGGGCCGGAGCGCCGAGATCGATCTCGACGAGCTGGCCCGCAAGAGGATCGCGCTGGTCGGCGTCACCTTTCGCACTCGGAGCGACGACGAGATCGCCGCGATTGTCCGCCGCGCGATGTTCGACGTGGGTCAGCGGCTCGGGGAGCTCGCACCTCGCGTGCATCGGACCTACGCGCTCGACCACCTGTCCGACGCCTTCGCCGACCTGGCGACCAACGAGCACGTGGGCAAGTTGGTCGTGGTGCCATCGCGCTAGTCGTCGCTCGTCCAATGGCTTGAGCCAGTCGTGCGATGTGCGCCCGGCCGTCGATCGTGGCGCCAGGGATGAGTTCGACACGACGGGTGCGTCTCACTCGAGACGGCATCGCCACTAGGCAAGGAGCACGACATGGGAAAACTCATCGTGACCGAGTTCGTGACGCTCGACGGAGTGGCGCAGGCGCCTGGGGGGCCCGACGAGGACCGCGACGGCGGCTTCGCGCACGGCGGGTGGCAGGCGCCACTGGCGGACCAGGAGTCGGGCGGAGTCATGTTCGAGCAAGCTCGGAGCATGGACGGCCTGCTCCTCGGGCGAAGGACCTACGAGATCTTTGCCGAGTACTGGCCGAGCGCTTCGCCGGAGATCCCGTTCACCCGCCTGCTCAACGGCGTCCCGAAATACGTTGCCAGCCGCACGCTCGCTGGGTCTCTCGCCTGGCAGGGGTCGTCGCTCGTCGCCGACGACCTCGCCGAGAACATCACCGCCCTCAAGGGGCGCCATGACGAGGTCCACGTCATCGGCAGTCTCGACCTCTTGCAGTCGCTCTTGCGCTTCGGCCTCGTCGACCGACTGAACCTGTGGGTGTACCCGGTGCTGCTCGGCAGCGGCAAGCAGGTGTTCGCCGGTGGTACCGTGCCCACGGCGCTGCGCCTCACCGAATCGGTCACGTACCCGAGCGGCACGCTCCAACTCGCCTACGACACCGCCGGCCTGCCCACGTACGGCAGCCTGGCCACCGAAGAGTAGGACCCACAATTCCTCACCGGAGGTGACGGCGAGGCCACCGCGTGGCGCTGCCCACGATGGTCCGATCTCGGACCCCGAAACACCCGCCAGAACGACCGATCCGCGCCGCAGCACGGGCTCGCCTCGAGGCGCGCCGCTACGCCTCGGAAACCGACGGCGCCACCCGCCTAAGCTCCCCCCATGGAGTCGGTTCTCACCCACAGCGCGGGCCCTCTGGCAACCGTGACCCTCTCGCGTCCCGATGCCTTGAACGCCATCACCAGGGAGATGCTCGAAGAGCTGGCGATGGCCCTCGACGACGTGTCGTCGGACCCCAAAACCCGGGTCATCGTGCTGACCGGGGCCGGCCGGGCCTTCAGCGCCGGGGTCGATCTGAAGGCCCTCCGGGGGAGGCGACTCGAGGGTGGTGCCGTTGGTGACTACCTCGACCTGCCAGCGCGCGCCGTCATTGATCGGCTAGCCGCGGTACCTCAGCCAGTCATCGCCCGCATCAACGGCTTCTGCTTCACCGGCGCTCTCGAGCTGGCCCTGGCGTGCGATCTGATCGTGGCGGCGACCGAGGCGCAGTTCAGCGACACCCATGCGAAGTGGGGGCTGCGACCGACCTGGGGGATGAGCCAACGGTTGCCACGAGCGCTCGGCGTGGTCCGGGCCCGCGAGCTGTCCTTCACCGGTCGCAGGTTCAGCGGGTCCGAGGCGGCAGAATGGGGACTTGCGGCTCGCGCCGTACCCTTGGCCGAGATCGACGAGGCGATCGACGCGATGGTGAGAGACGTGGCGGCCAACAGCGCGGGTTCGGTGGCCGCCTACAAGGACCTCTACCGACAGGCAGTGGAGCGCGGCTTGAGCGACGGACTGGGCTATGAGGCGTCGACGAGCTATCGGATCGACGACACCGAGGAGCGGATCTCGGCGTTCCGCTAGGGCTCGAGCGCTCGTTGCCGGTAGCGTTGGCCGGCGAGCACCATGATGCCCCCGACCTCCAACGGCGCACCTTCGGCCGATGCCGTCATCGAAACGATCGATCTCACGAAGATCTACCGGGGCACGGACTTCCGCGCCGTCGACGAGCTGAGCCTGCGGGTCATGTCGGGCGAGATCTTCGGACTCCTCGGCCCCAATGGTGCCGGAAAGACGACGACGGCGGGCATGCTCACCACGCGCGTGATCCCGAGCTCAGGCAGCGCGTACGTGGGTGGCGTCGACGTCGTCGCCCATCCGGCGTTGGCCAAGCAGGTCATCGGCACCGTCTCGCAGACCAACACGCTCGACCGTCAGCTGACTGTCAGGGAGAACCTCTACTTCCACGGACGGCTCTTCGGCATCGGCGCGCACGAGTCGCATCGTCGCGCCGACGAGCTCCTCGAGCAATTCCAGCTCTCCCGATGGACCAAAGCGTCGGTCTATGCGTTGTCGGGCGGCATGGCGCAGCGCTTGATGGTGGCCCGTTCGATCTTCCATCGGCCGGCTGTCCTGTTCATGGACGAGCCGACCGCCGGTCTCGATCCCCAGAGCAGACTGGCCCTCTGGGACATCTTGCGCGAGCTCAACGAGGCGGGCCAGACGATCCTACTCACCACCCACTACATGGAGGAGGCGGACCAGCTCTGCGGGCGGGTCGCCATCATGGACCACGGCAGGATTCTCGCGCTCGATACGCCTACGGGCCTGAAGCGGACGGTAGGAGCTGACACCATCGTGACGGTCAAGGCGACCGGTGACCCGGTGCTGCTGGCCGAAGCGCTCACGCGAGGGCTGGAGGGTGTCACCCTGACCCGGCCGATCGACGGTGGTGTCGAGTTGCACGTGAAAGGCGGCGAGCGCCTGCTGGCGCGCATCGTCGCCGCGGCCGAGGCCGGGGGCTTCGAGGTCGCGGACCTCTCCGCAGCCGAGCCCAGCCTCGAGACCGTGTTCATCAGTCTCACGGGAAAGGAGCTGCGAGAATGACGGCCACCGCACTGCCTAGCTCGATCGATCGGGTGCACGTGGCCACCGTGCCGACGCGGTCGGTTGTGGCCGCGAGCCGGACCGCCCTGCGGGCGTTGATGCTGCGCGACCTGGTGGTGCTGGGGAAGCACTTTGTAGAGTTTGCCATTCGCACACTGGTGCAGCCGTTCTTGCTGTGCTTCGTGTTCCTCTTCGTGTTCCCCAAGATCGGACAGGCCGTGGGCGGCAGTCAGGGGGCAACGTCGGCCGAAGGGGCGTTCGCCACAGTTCTCGTCCCCGGTGTCGTCGGGATCTCGATCATGTTTCAGGGAGTGCAGTCCGTGGCCCTGCAGATGTCACAGGAGTTCGGGTTCACCCGCGAGATCGAGGATCGGGTGCAAGCTCCGTGCCCCATCTGGTTGGTGGCGGTGTCCAAGGTGCTGTCGGGGACGATCCAAGGAGCCATTTCGGCGATCATCGTGCTACCCATCGCCTCGGTCGTTCATGCCCCGGGCGTTGAGGCACACCTCGACCTTCACTGGTTGCTCATCCTCACGATCGTCCCCATCTCGTGCGTGGCGATGTCGTCGCTCGGGTTGGTGCTCGGCACCAGCTTCGAACCTCGAAACATCGGGCTGATGTTCGGTTTTGTCGTCCTTCCGATCACGTTCCTCGGCGGCACGTACTACCAGTGGACCCGACTGGCCCCGATAAAGGTGGGCGGTTGGCACTGGCTCCAGACGGTCGTGTTGATCAACCCGCTCATCTACGTGAACGAGGGGATGCGGGCGGCGTTCACCAACGCGCCCCACATGCATCTCTACGTGATCTATCCCGTGCTCGTCGGGTTCTGTGGGCTCTTCGCCGCCATCGGTCTGCGGAATTTCAGGGGAAAAGTCCTGTCCTGAGCCGCACGACCCCCACCTAGAGCGTCGGCGTGCGTGGGCAGAGTCCCAGGTCCGCCCCGGTTGGGGCCCAGTGGAGCCCCAGACACTCAGTGGATGCTGGGTCTATGGCCCCCGACGTGCCGTCTCTGCGTCACCCTCTGCTCGCTCGCTTGGTTCGCTACGGGTCGGTGTCGGCCATTTCGACGGTGACCAGCCTGACCCTCCTGGCGGTGCTGGTGGGCGTCGCGGGTCTGGGAGCCACCTGGTCCAACGTCGTCGCGACAGCGGTGGGCACGGTCCCCTCGTTCGAGTTGAATCGGCGATGGGTCTGGTCACGAGGCGGCGGAGGGGTGCGGCCGCGCCAGGCGGTGCCGTACGTCGTGCTGTCCTTCACCGGACTGGCCGTCTCGACGATCGCCGTGCATCTCGCCTCCGACGCCACCCTCGACGCGTCACGTCCGGTGCACACGGGCATCATCGAGCTCGCCAATCTCGCAGCCTACGGCGCGCTGTGGCTGGTCCAGTTCGTCGTCTGCGATCGCATCCTGTTTAAACGTCCAGCGATGGATCCCTCTGGCATCGGCCTGCCCGGATGATGGGGGCCACGTTGCCGAGGGGGTTCTAAGCGGTGAGTTCGGGGTCCGTTCTCTCAAACACCCTCGTCAGGCCCCTGCTGCGCGGAAAACAGCGCTTGGATATCCACGCGCGTCGTGCGTATCTCGTGGTGACGCAACGCGAGGGAGTGTCCGAGCAGTGGTCATACCGGGTGGCCCGCGACGCATGCGCATGGTGGGCTTTGTCATCCGGGCGACGGTGGCCGTCGGTCTCATTGGAGGGTCTCAGGCAGTCCTGACGGGCCACGCCGCGGGGGCAACGGTGCGCGAAGCGCACGGCCCGCGAGCGGCCGTCCACCGCGTCGTGCTCGGACGCTCGCGGCGGTTCGAGGCAGCGTCGCGGTGGGTCATCGACACCTGGGCGGCGCGGTCGGTACCCTTGGGGTCGACGGGGGACGCCACCGCTCCGCGCCCGGCTTCGCCTCCGAGCCCGGTCGTCACGACGACAGCGGTCCCACCGCCCGTCCCCAGTGGGCTCGGTGAGCTGGCGGCCGCCGTCGTTGCGGTGGTCCCAGGCTGGGCACGATCGGCCGTCCAACCGAGGTACGAGATCGGATCGGGCGGGTGCGGCGATGGGTGCACGTCGCCCGGCAATCCGCCCACCACCCAGTTCTCCCCGTGGGTGATGTCCCAACCCTTCGCCTTCGTCGAGGCGGCGGTTGCTCACGAGTACGCGCACGCGCTCGGCTTCGCACGCCTGGGGGCCTACCGCTTCGCCGACTGGAGCGAGGCGCCAGAGCCATGGGCGCAGCAGTTCCACGTCCTCGACGCACCGATCCGCCGGTCAGACGATCGTGAGGCCGTCGCGGCATGCATCGCCAGGGTGTGGACGGGAGGGTTCCCTGGGCGCCCGACCAAGTCCGAGGCGAGTGCCCGATGTGGCTGGCGAGCTGGGTCAGCGCCCAGGCCCAGGCCGAGGTGACCGAGCCGACGTCCACGTGAACAGTCCACCGGGCCCAGGTCACGCCCCCACCGCCCCTCGGGCGAGTCCGCGCCGAGCTCGACCCTGCCTTGACCGAGTGCGCGTGCCCCCCATACGGTGGCCGTGGAACCGCGATGGGAAGAGGACGACTCCGACATGGAACGACAGGTCAAGACAACAGGGCCCTTCGGCATTGGCTCGATGATCCACGTGATCCACATGACCGACGACGTGGCCGAGCTCACCGCCTGGTACGAGGATGTGTTTGACGCCGTCACCTTCATGGGCACCGACGAGCTGAGCTATTTGCCTCCCGAGAAGCGTTGGGCCACCCTCGTCATGGTCTCGGACTACTGCATCGAGGTCATGGCACCCGAGATGCCCGTTGATCCGGCGACGCCGGTGGGCCGGTTCTACAACCGTTTCGGCCGCCATTTCCATTCCACTGGCTACCGGGTCGCGGACCTCGAGGGCCTGGCCAAGCACCTCACCGACAACGAGGTCACGATCGGCAAGCCCGGGGGTGGCCCGGTGGAGGACGCGTCGCAGATCGGCTACTTCTACCCGAGCCCCCGTCAGACCCATGGCCTCATGGTCGAGTGTTGCCGCTCGGAGATGCGCAACGATCTCCGACTTCGGCCCGAATGGTCGTCGCTGCGGCGAATCTGGACCCGCCACCCGCTGGGCATCGAGCGGCCGTCGCACATCACGGTCGGGGTTGCCGATCTGGCCCATGCCCGCGAGGTCTACGAGCGACTGTGGATGGCCGAGTGGCTGCACGAGGGTTCCAACGACGCGCTCGGGTCCCACTCGCTGTACTTCCAACTCGGCGACTCGCTCATCGAGCTCGCCGAGCCCGAGGACGCCGGGACACACCTCGCGAGGCACGTCGAGCAGTATCACAACATGATCTATTCGGTCACGTGGAAGGTGTCGGACCTCGACAGCGTGGAGCGTTACCTGAAGACCAAGAACATTGGCAGCACGCGGGTTGCACCGGGCACCGTGCTCGCCGATCCCGACGATTGCTTCAACGCCGTCCACCTCTTCAGCACCGACGTGGTGACGGGCGACCCCTGGGCCTGACGGAGGCCCCGCGAACTGCTCTGTGCAGCACGGCCCAAACGCCGTGATGGGGGTCATTAGGATCGCCGCATGAAACGAGCGTTCAGCGATCTCGTGGTGGTCGAGCTCGCCGGTGACATCTCGGGTGCCTACGCGGCAAAGTTGTTCGCGGACTTCGGTGCCGACGTCGTCAAGGTCGAGCAGCCGGGCGGATCGGCCGTGCGCGACCGCGTGGCCTCCGGCGTCGACGGTACCCGTGGGAGGGTCAGCGGAACGCATCTGCACGTTGACACGAACAAGCGGGGCATCATCGTCGACCCAGGCTCGCCCGAAGACATCGCCGGCCTGTGGGCACTGGTCGGACGGGCCGACCTTGTCATCGAGTCGTCGGGCCTGGGAACACTGGGCGCCTACGACCTGGACTGGGAGGTCGTGCACGCACGGGTTCCCCACGTCGTCCTGACCACCATCACGGGATTTGGCACCACGGGACCCTACGCCCACTACGCGTCGAGCGATCTCGTGGCCCAGGCGTTCGCGGGCATGCTCACCATGGTGGACGGAAGACCGCTCAAGCTTCCCGCCGAACTCGCCAGCTGCATCGTGGCGACCGCGGCGGCGGCTGGATCCCTCGGCTCCGTGTGGCTTTCGAGGGCCAGGGGCGTCGGGTCGCACGTCGACTGCGCGGCCTACGAGACGCTCCTCACGACACCGTCTCGGGCAACATCGCTTCTTGCCTACTTCTACCGGGATCGTGAGCCCTACCCGACGGTGGACGTCTCGCGGGGAAGTCTGATCCCCTCGGGGATCTTCCCTTGTGCCGACGGTTGGGTGAGCCTCTACACGACGCCACAGCGGATCGACCGCATGCTCGCCACCCTCGACGACGATGGACTGCGCGAGGTGTTCGCCGACCCCGACGTGCTGACCAAAGGGGCGACGCGCGAGGCAGTCGACGCAGTGCTCTATCCCTGGCTGCTCTCTCGCACGGTGGCCGAGGTGATCGCCGAGGCGCAGCGTCACGGCTGGTCGTCCGCGCCGTTCAACTCTCCCGCCGCGGTCGTCGGAGCCGACCACCTCCACCAGCGAAGTTTCTGGGCTCATGTCGACCACCCCGAGGGCGGCGCGGTCGATCTGCCCGGGCCACCCTTCAGGCTCGGTGAGGGGGGATGGGCCCTACGACGCCTCCCCCCTTCCCTCGGTCAGCACACTGATGAGGTGGCGCGCGAGTTGCGCGGACCGGCCCGTTCTCGCCGACCGGTCGCCGAATCCCGACGCCTGCCGTTGGAGGGCGTGCGTGTCGTCGATCTCACCACGGTCTATGCGGGTCCCTATGCGACCATGCTGCTGGCCGATCTCGGCGCTGAAGTCATCCGGGTCGAGAACCCGTGGGTGTTCCCGACGTCGACCAAGGGCATGCAACCGCGGCCGTCGACGAGCCAGGTCGGCGTCCTCGGCGCTCTGCAGGCCGGTTACGGCCGGGCGATGGCCGACCGGCCGGATCGTCCGTACAACCGCCACGCGATGAACAACTCGGTGACCCGGAACAAGCTGTCGTGCTCCATCGACATCCGCCGCCCCGAGGGACTCGAGCTCCTGCTTTCTCTGGTGGAGCGGTCCGACGTTCTCGTCGAGAATTTCAAACCCGCGAGCCTGCCGGGACTCGGGCTTCACCCCACCGAGCTGATGGCCCGGAACCCCGCGCTGGTGCTGGTCCGCATGCCGGCCACCGGCTTGAGCGGTGACTGGTCGACGTGGATGGGTTTCGGGCCCCAGTTCGACGCGCTCACCGGGGTCCTGTGGCTCTGCGGGCACCTGGGAAGCGACCCGATGGAGCGGCCTCCCGCGACGACGTACATGGACGCCGCGTCCGGCCCCGGAGCTGCCTTCGCGACGCTCGCTGCGTTGCACCACCGCGCGCACACCGGTCGTGGCCAGGTTGTCGAGTTCCCGCAGATCGAGAACATGATCAACCTCATCGGCGACGTCATGGTCGACCTGCAGCTTTCGGGCGTGGACCCCCAATGCCTCGGCAATCGTGACCCGTGGCGAGCGCCGCAGGGGATGTATCCGTGCGCTGGCGGTCGCTGGATCGCGCTCAGTGTCAACGACGATGGTCAGTGGGCGGCCCTGTGTGCAGTGCTGGGCCGCGCCGACCTCCTGGCGCGTTACGCCGATCATGCCGCGCGCATCACCGATCATGATTCGCTCGACAAGGTTCTTGGGGATTGGACGGCGGACCAGGACGCGCGCAAGCTGTTCCATCTGCTCCAGGCAGCAGGCGTGCCGGCCGCGCCATTGATGGATGACGCGATGCTCACCTCCGATGCTCATGTGAAGGCGCGTGACTGGCTCCGTCCCCTGACGAGCAGCGACGTCGGCACCCACACGCATCCTGGACACCTGTTCGCTGGGGTGCCACAAGCGTGGAACCGCGGTTCGCCCGTGCTTGGTCAGGACAACGAGTACGTGTTCAAGGAGGTTCTGGGCGTGAGCGAAGTGGAGTTCGACGAGTTCCGCCGGACCAAGCTCCTTGCTGAGGACTATTTCGACGCGGAGGGTGAGCCTTTGTGATCCCTGCGGCACCCGGGGTCACGCGACGTCACGGCTACGTGGTCCGTGCGGCCATGGGCCAATAAGGTAGGCCACGAACAGGAGCCGAGTGCTCACGCGGTGATGTCGGAAGGAGCGAGGTGTCGAGCATCCCAGACCCCGCGATCCGGCTGTTGCTGGCCGACGTGGACGGCACGTTGGTGACGCAGGACAAAAGGCTCACGGACCGGGCAGTTGCCGCGGTGCACCAACTCGTCGACGCAGACGTGCTCTTCGCCGTGACGAGCGGCCGCCCGCCCCGAGGCATGGCGATGCTGGTGGATCCGCTACGACTCGTCACGCCGATTGCCGCATTCAACGGTGGGCTGATCGTCGATGACGAAATGAAGGTGGTCGAGCAGAAGGCCGTTCCCGCCCATGCGGTGACGCCGGCCATCGAGCTTCTCGAGTCCTTCGGCCTGGTGCCGTGGCTTTATCGCGGGGCGGACTGGTACGTGCGCGACGTGGCCGGGCCCCATGTCGCACAAGAGGCCGCAACCGTTCGGTTCCAGCCGACGCTCGTGACGTCCTACGACGCCATGACCGACGACGTCGCCAAGATCGTCGGCGTCAGTGACGATCGGGGCGCCATGGACCGAGCGACTGCTGGGGTGCGTGCCCAGCTCGGGAGCTACGTGTCGGCCGCCCAGTCGCAGCCCTACTATCTCGACATCACCCATCCCGACGCGAACAAGGGAAGCGTGGCCAAGTTTCTCGCGGCGCGCTATCAGATCAGCACCGATCAGATAGCGACGATCGGGGACATGCCGAACGACGTCCTGATGTTCGCTCACTCAGGTTTGAGTATCGCGATGGGCAATGCCTCGGTGGAGGTCCAGCGGGCGGCACGTCATGTGACGACGAGCAACGAGGACGAAGGTTTTGCCAACGCCGTCGAACGGTTCGTCTTGCCCGCGGTCTGATCCTTCCGTCGGCCGCCAGAGCCCCCCGGAAGCTTTGAGAGGCAGCGTCGGTTGCGGTGCCAACGAACGCGGCTAGTGGCCGATGGCCTCGAGGACGGCCGTAATGGCCCCGAGTGGCGTGTCGGCCTTGGTCCCGAACGGTACCTGTGCCCCGACGTCGGTCGTCAGGCTCCAGCCGCCGACTCGGACCACCGGCTTTCCCGAGCGCATCGCCAACGCAAGCTCGTTCATCGTTCCCCAGCTCGAACCCACGGCGATCAGACCGTCGACCACGGCGACCAACAGGCCATTGCGTAGCTCGCCGAGTCCGGTCGCGAGCGCGACCGAGAGATAGGGGTTGCCTTCGGATCGGTCGGACCCGGGCAGCAGTCCAACCGTTGTCCCACCCGCCTCGAAGCTCCCGCGCGCCGCAGCGTGCATCACCCCCGAGAGTCCCCCGCAGATCACCACGACGCCGCGCTGTGCCAGACCACGGCCAAGGGCGTAGGCCAGTTGCTCCTCGTCTGCGGTGGCCAGGCCAGGACCGACCACCCCGATGTACGGGCCGCCTCCTGCCGGCGGGCAA
This sequence comes from uncultured Acidimicrobiaceae bacterium, assembly GCA_963794215.1. Taxonomy (GTDB): domain Bacteria; phylum Actinomycetota; class Acidimicrobiia; order Acidimicrobiales; family RAAP-2; genus DATKRB01. The sequence continues at coordinate 200,869 of CAWCCQ010000007.1, forward strand.
CTCACTGCGCCACCGACCCCGGGACCTGTCGTATCGGGGACGGGTTCACGAGCGGGCTGCAGCCGGCAGTGAGCGGTGCGCAGCCACTACCCGGCGACCAGCGCGTCGGTGAGCGGATCGATGCCGGCCAGCCGCGCCGCCAGGTCGTCGGGGAGATGATGGCGGGCGGCGAGCGACGCGGGGGAGTAGTACGAGACGTTGGTCTGAGGGCCGTCGGCCCAGACGAGCACCCTGAGCGGCAGGTCGAGCGCGATCAGCGGCGCCGCCTCCATCACCGGCGTGCCCGCCTTGGGGCTGCCGAACAGGACCAGCACGGTATCTCGGAGCTGCAGGCCAACCTGGCGCGCTTCTGCGCTCTGATCGATCACGGCAAAGACCTTCAGGCCCCGCTGACCCGCCAGTTCCGTGAGGCGTGTGACGGTGTCGGCGACCGATCGGGGGCTTGGCTTGGTCACGACGTCAACCCCGACCCGCGTGGGTTCCGTGTCGGACATGTGGCTCCTCTCTGTGGTACCAGCCCGAGTCCATCGCGTCGGTCGAGGTGGCGCTAGCCGAGTTGGATGTCGCGGTCCGCCGAACCGGTTTCGGGCAACTGGGATCCCGCCTGCTCTTCTTGCAACCCGGGCTCTAGGCCCACCAGGGCAACCAGCGCTGCGACGGCCATGATGGCGGCCATGACGTAGAAGACTGCTCGCGAGGCCGAGCGCGAAATCCACGCGTACGAAGTGGGGGATGGTGGCCACCTGCCCGCTGGAACCCTGGGATTGCGAGATCGTCGAGGCCTCGGCTGCCGCTCGTGCGGGAGGAAGGCCCTGGGAGATCAGCGAGGAGGTGAGGCGAGAGCGGAGCTGAGACACCAAGATGGTGCCGAGGATTGCCAGGCCGAGGCTGGCGGCGTAGTTCCGGACGGTCTGGGTGATTCCGGTGGCCTCGCCGTAGGAGAGCCTCGAGGCTCGGTTGACCGCGTCGGTGCTAGCTGGCGTCAACATGAAACCCATTCCCGCACCGGCCAGGATGACATCCCACTGCTGGGAGGAGAAACTGAGTTGGGGCATCTTGTTGGCCCACAGCGCAAAGCCCACGGCTCCCAGAGCGCATCCGATCACCACTGGTCGCTTGGCCCCCCGACGGTCGAGAATGCGCCCGCCGATCTGGGACGTCACCACGAATCCCAAGAAGAAGTACAAGAGATAAAGGCCGGCTTGCTGGGCGGTCTTCCCGAGCGCGATCTGGGCGTATTCGCTGGCGAAAAAGAACACCGGCACGAACACCAGCATGGTGATGCCAAGGACGAGGTTCTCCGCGCTGAACGCCCGGATGTGAAAGATGCTCACCTGAATCAGCGGCGACTCGGTCCGCCGCTCGACGAAGTAGAACACAACAAGCAGTAGCACTCCCAGCGCGATGCAGAGTCCGGTGCCAGGATTGCTCCAACCCCAGATCTCTGATTGCTGGAAGCCGAACACGCTCAGGCCTACCCCGCTCGCGATCAACGCCAGGCCGCGCAGGTCCATCCGGGCCGGGCGGAACGTCGTCCGTGGCTTGGAGATGGTGATCAGCACGAGCGCGATGATGGCGACGGGAATGTTGACCCAGAAAATGGCCCGCCACGTCCACTCGGTGAGGTAGCCACCCAGGACCGGACCGATCGCCGTGAGCCCGCCGGCGATGCCGAAGAACAAGGCCAGGGCGCGTCCACGCTCGCGGAGGGCAAACGTTTGCACGACGATGGCCAGCGCGGCGGGGAACATGATCGCGCCGCCCGCGCCCTGGACGACCCGGAACGTCACGAGCCATGCCTCGGCCACCCCGCCCTTGGGAGTCAAGCCGCACATCGCCGACGCGGCGGCAAACACGATGACGCCGAGGGTCACCATCTTGCGATGCCCCATCGTGTCGGCCAACCGGCCACCGAACGCGAAGAGGGCTGCCAGGGAGAGCAGATAGGCGTTGATCGCCCATTGGATGCCGGTGCTCGACAGGCCGAGCTCCTTTTGGATGTGCGGGGCCGCGATCGATACGATGGTCTGGTCGATGAAGGTCATCGCGACGGCGAAGATCATCGCGGCCAGGACGAGATTTCTCGGCTGCCCGCCGATCGCCGGGGTAGCGGTCGTCATCGCACCACCTTGCCTTGTCGTCGTGGGCGTACTGCGATCCCCGATGCAGTGACTGGGCGATCGAGTGATCGAGTGCTACCCACCGAGACTACCGATTGGGACCGACGCCATGACGGGGAATCGCGGCGGCACGCGAACGCGACGGAGAATGGCCCTCTGGCCGGGGCCCAGTCCCCCGCGGCTGCTGGGCGCTCGAATGAGCGACCCGCAGACCTAACCTGGCGATCAGCTCAGGCGGGCGAGGAAGGGGTTGATCGCGTCCAAGAACCCGGGGGTATTACCCGAGTGCACGTTGTGGCCGCAATTTGGCACCGTCACGAGCTCACCCTTCGGCAGGGTATCGACGAAACGCTGTGCCGCGTCGGGCTCGAACACGTCGGAGTCACCGCCCCGAATGACCAGGACCGGGCTGGGAATGACCTTCACGTCCTCGAGCGTCAGTCTCGCGCCAGCGTTGGAGATCGGGAGCTGACGATGATCGACCTTGCTGATGTATTTCCCGTCGGCCCGACGGAGCATGTTGTACTTGACGGTCCGGGCGATGTGCTCGCGGGTTCGGAACCGATCGTACTTGACGACGTTGTCGAGGAACTCGTCGAGGTCGTCGAACTCGACGTTCTGGGTCACGAAATCGTGGATGACCTTGGTGCCCTTTTCGCTGAGTTCGGGACCGACGTCCACGATGACCAGTCCCCGGGCCAAGTCGGGTTCCCTGGTGGCGAGCGTGGTCGTCACGAGGCCCCCCATGGAGTGGCCCATGATCACCGGCGACTCGAGGCCCTGGTCCTCCGCGAATGCCAGGGCGTCACGCACCCTGGCATCGATTGAGTAGTCCTGGTCCCGAGCCCACTCCGAGTCGCCATGGCCGCGCTGGTCGAGCGCGAAGACGTGATAGCGATCCGACAGATGCAGGCTCACCAGAATCCCACGAGTGCGAGGACTGGTTGCCGCCGTGCAGCAACAAGATTTGCGGGGCACCCGGCTCGCCCCACTCGGAGAAGTGGAAGCGCAGGCTGCGGACCACGGTGTGTCGCGACCGATATCGGGTGCCGCGTTCGTGAGGAATGCCAAGGTCGGCGGCGCTCTGAAGGAGGCTCTCGAACTCGGGCAAGCTCGTCATGTCGAGCGGCGTCAGCGTGGGAGCAAACTCGTTGAGGTACATCGGCCGGCAGTATAGGTCGGAGCGGACGCTGACGCTCGGGAGCAGCGTCCGTTCCAGAGGGGAGACGATCACCTCGTCGGCAGCTTGGGTGGGGCGTCGCGAGCGGGCGGTTGCGGAGCTCGGGGCGCGCGACCCATCCTGGACGGCGGTGAGCCCCGATGTGGAGGATGAGAAGCGCATCGCCGCACGTGCGGCGGCGGAGCTGGTCGAAGCGGGCATGACGGTCGGGCTCGGTACCGGCACGACGGTCGCGTATCTGCTCAGCGCGCTCGCCAGCCGAGAACTGTCGGTGCGCTGTGTGGCGACCTCGCCGCGGACCGAACGGGCGGCCACCGAGCTTGGCCTTCGGGTCGAGCCGTTCGCCCTGGCCCAGCTGGACATCGCCATCGACGGAGCCGACCAGATCAGCCCTAAAGGATGGCTCATCAAGGGGGGCGGCAGCGCCCATACCCGCGAGAAGCTGGTCGCCGCGACGGCCCGGCGGTTCGTGGTGATCGCCGACTCCACCAAGCCGGTGCCGGCCTTGCGCCCCCCGGTCCCCTTGGAGCTTCTTGCCTTCGGGCTCGAGTCGACCCTGGCGCGTCTGGACACGGTGCGCCGCCGCGACGTCGCACCCAGCCCCGATGGAGGAGTGATCGCGGATTTCACCGGAGCGATCGTCGATCCTGCGAAGCTGGCCTCCTCGCTGGAGGCGACGCCAGGTGTCGTGGAGCACGGCCTCTTCCCGCCCCAGATGGTGTCCACGATCCTGGTGGGCCGTGGTTCGACCGTCGAGCGGATCGATCTGCCCTTCCACTGAGCCCATGCTCCCGTGCGCACGGTCAGAGCGGCGCGGGCCGAGCGATCCGTCGGAGCGTTCAGGCGCGACGCCCGGCGGCGGCGGCGGCGTCCGCCAGGACGGTAGAGCGCCCGGCATGCACCCGGCCGGCCGGGATCGACTCGTCGCCGGCCAGCAGCCGGGCCAAAGCCTCTTGTTTGTCCTCCCCGCTCACGAGCCAGAGGAGCTCGTCGGCCCGAGCCAGCGCGGGGTAGGTGAGCGTCATCCGCCGGTGTCCCTGGTAGGGGCGGGTCAGCGCGACCAACTGGTTGGTGACCTCCAAGACCGGGTCGTTGGGCACGAGTGAGGCGGTGTGCCCGTCGGGGCCTAATCCGAGGTGCACCAGGTCGAACCGGCGGGGGAGCAGCGCCCCGTACGCGAGCGCAGCCTGGTCGAGATCCGGCTCGTTGACCGGCATGGCCACCAGGTTGGCCTGTGTCGCGCCCAAGCTGCTTCTCAGGTGAGTCAGATTGCGGTCGGGGTCGCCATCGGGAGCGACCCGTTCGTCGACCTGGTAAATCTCGAGCCCGCCCCAGGGGACGTCGTCGCCGGCCAATCGGGCGAACATGTCCCATGGGGTCTTTCCACCGCTCACCGCGAAGGTGAAGCGTCCGCGCTCGGCCACCGCAGTCCGCGCACCGTCCGCGACGAGCTCCGCCGCCCGACGGCCTAGGGACGCCGCGTCAGGCAGGACCGTCAACTGGTGTTCCATCGCCCGTTCCTCCTTCCGGCTCGGTGTGGGAAGCAACCGGCGCCTTCGCCTTCAAGGCCCGGTAGCGACGGATCAATGCGTCCGTCGATGAGTCGAACGACGGCAGTGGGTCGTCCGCACTCTCCATTGCGGGGAGGATTTGCTGCGCCAGTGCCTTGCCGAGCTCTACCCCCCACTGGTCGAAGGAGTCGATGTGCCAAACGGCTCCCTGCGTGAACACGCTGTGCTCGTAGAGCGCCACCAAGGAACCGAGCACTCTGGGAGTGAGGACCTGGGCCAAGAGCACGTTGGTGGGGCGGTTGCCCTCCATGACCCGATGTGGCACGACGTGCTCGGGGGTGCCCTCGGCGCGCACCTCGTCCTCTGTCTTGCCGAATGCCAGGGCGCGGGCCTGGGCGAAGACGTTCGAGGACAGGATGTCGTGATGGTTCCCGAGCGGGTTGAGGTTCTGGCCGAACCCGATCAGGTCCACCGGTACCAAGGTCGTCCCTTGGTGAAGGAGCTGGTAGAAGCTGTGCTGGCCGTTGGTGCCAGGCTCTCCCCAGTAGACGGCGCCGGTGTCGTAGTCGACCGGCACCCCCTCGAGCGTCACGTGCTTGCCGTTGGACTCCATGGTGAGCTGCTGAAGGTAGGCGGGAAACCGCTTGAGATACTGGGCGTAGGGCATGACACCCGAGGTCTGGGCACCGAAGAAGTCCCGGTACCAGATCGCCAGCAGGCCCATCAGCACTGGCAGGTTCTGCTCGAGTGGCGCCGTCCGGAAGTGCTCGTCCATCTCGTGGAAGCCGGCGAGCATCTCGCGAAATTGGTCGGGACCAATGGCCAGCATGGTCGACAAGCCCACCGCGGACTCCATGGAATAGCGTCCGCCGACCCAGTCCCAGAAGCCGAACATATTTGTGGTGTCGATCCCGAAGGCGCGAACACGCTCGGCGTTGGTGGAGACGGCCACGAAGTGCTTGGCCACGGCGGCCTCGTCGCCCAGCTGGCCCACGACCCAGTCGCGGGCCGAGCCGGCGTTAGTGAGCGTCTCGAGGGTGCCGAACGTCTTGGAAACGATGATGAAGAGCGTCTCATCGGCGGCGAGATCAGCAGTGGCCTCGACGAGGTCGGTGGGGTCGACGTTCGAGACGAAGCGAAAGGTCATGTCCCGTCGGGCGTAGTGGCGCAAGGCCTCGTAGGCCATGACCGGTCCGAGGTCCGAGCCCCCGATGCCGATGTTGACCACGTTGCGAATGGCTCTCCCGGTGTAGCCCTTCCAGTCGCCGGACCGGACCCGGTCGGCGAAGGCACTCATGGCGTCGAGCACCTCGTGCACTTCGCGGACCACGTCGACCCCGTCGACGATCAACGAGGTCCCCAAGGGCATCCGGAGGGCGACGTGCAGCGCGGCACGGTCCTCGGACACGTTGATGTGCTCGCCGCGGAACATCTGGTCCCGCCGGCCGGCCATGCCGACCTGTCGGGCCAGCTCCAGCAACAAGGGCACCGTCTCACCGGTGATCCGGTTCTTCGAGTAGTCCAGGTAGATGCCGGCCGCCTCCGCACCGAATCGTTCTCCGCGTTGTGGGTCCTGGGCGAACAGCTCTCGTAGGTGCCGCCGGGAAATGTCGGAGTAGTGCCCGTGCAGATCGCTCCAGGCGGGAAGTGCCGTCAACGGTGTCACCGGCATGTGGGCCTCCATTCTTCTCCTCGGGCGAGTTCCGACGTGCCGCGCTCGAGTGGCATCCGAGCGAGCCACTCTAGGCGTCGATCCTGGTCGTGCCCTCGGTGTCGCTCGTGGTAGCAGGCAGTCGTCACGTGCGGTCATCCGTGGTGCGCCGCACCGTCCCCGGCGACGTCCAACTGGCGGGTGGCGCCGGGTGCATCATCCCCGCGGGACCAAAGCGAGCTGGCGTGATTGCGCGACCAAACGATCATTCGCGTCCCAGACCTCGCCGTCCTCTTCGAGGAACCCATCGGTGACGAAGTGGGTCGTGAACTGGCAGCGCAGCCATCCCGGTGCGGGCCGCGCCCGTACGTGCACTGTGAGCTCGACGGTGGGGACCCAGGCCACCGGGAGTTGGGCGTTGAACGCCGTCGGTGGAAATGCGTCCACGGCGCAGAGCAGCGCGATGGTGTCGACCGGCTCGTCGTCGAGCAGGCTGAACCAGCCTCTCATGAGGGCGTGCCCCGACTGGGAGCCCACCAGGAACTGGGCGTCGTCGGGGTGCAGCCGTAGCGCGACGCGCCCCATGAAGGGAGGTGGAAACGTGTCGGTAGCGACGACCGGAACGCAGTCGTCGGGGTCCGGCATCGATGGCGCCCCCCGATCGACCAGCTCGGGCCCGCCTGCCTCGGCGAGGTCGCCAAAGGTGCCGATCGCGCTGAGAATCGGCCGGTGCTCCGAGCGCAGCGTGGCGGTTGCCGTGCCGAAGCGGCGACCCTGTTTCACCACGCTGGCGTCGATGGTGACTGGTCCCGGAGTGCCGGGCGCCAGATAGTGGGCAGTCAGGGTCACCGGGTCGGGTCGATCCAGCGTGGCGCCCAGAGCTCGGGCTGCCATGGCGAGCAAGTAGCCGCCGTTGGCGTTGCCAGAGATGTCCCACCCGGGAAAGATCGTGGCGGACCACACTCGCCGTTCGCCTGGCAGTGCCGCGTCCTGTGCTCCTCGGTCTACTGGGCGCACGGCTGTCGCGCTCCGAAAGGCCCAGGCTCCACGAGCAGGGTCTGCGGTTGTCATGTGAGCTCTCCCCGCAGCAGCGCGACGTGGTTGGAGGCACAGGCCGTCCTGCCACGACCCTGCTTTGATGGTACTGCCGCCGACCTGGGGTGTCTGACCGATCGGCTTGAGGGCTACGTCAACGAGCGGCGTCGGCTCCGATGAGGTCGCCGACCGGCACCGCGTGGAGGCCGCGTTCAGCGAGCAAGGCGCGAAGACCAGGAAGCACGGCGTGCGTGAGGGCGGCGGTGCCCGAGCGGCACGAGACATCGTTGTCGTGCAGGAGGACGATTGCGCCGGGGTGCAGGCCCGACGCCAACCGTTCAAGGACGCGGTCGGGATCGGTGGCAGCGAACTCCTTCCCCCACTGGCTCCACAGCACCAGTTCGAGCTGCTGACGTCGGGCCTCGAGCAGCGTGGCCGCTGAGACGTGTCCGAAGGGCGGGCGATAGAACCGAGGTGGTCGGCCCAGCGTCTGCTGGTGGGCACGGACAGCTCGACCTAGGTCGAGCCTCACCGCTCGCGGGCTCGACAACAATGCCGAATGGTGCTCGAAGCCATGGGTGCCCACTTCGTGGCCCGCACGGTGCATCCGAGTGACGAGCTCAGGATGGGTCTGGACTTGGCGACCGAGGAGGAAGAACGTGGCCCGCATCTCGAGATGGTCGAGTAGCCGCAGCGTCTCGACGGTGTCGACTGAGGGTCCGTCATCGAAGGTGAGAGCGACGGCGTCGGACGCACTGGGCCCTTGCCAGCGGCACCACCTGCCGAAGGTCCGCGGCGGGTGCCGGAGGAACGAGGGGAGGATCACGACCGACGGCGAGGCGTACGCGACGCCAAGGCCGGCGAGGCCGGCGAGGCCGAGGCTGCGTAGGTTCGACCCGCGCCGCTGGTCAACGGTTCGCGTCGTCCTCGCAGACCGCTGGTTGCTCATCGGCTCGTCCCCTCGCCTTTGCTCGAGGAAGGGGCTGGTCGAGGGAGGCCACACCTCGATGCCAGGACGCGCGTCACGATTCGCGGAGCAACACGGTGATGCCGTTGTCGTCGGCTTGAGCAGCGAGTTTCAGCCACGCAGGGCTCACGGTGAGCGCCGCGTCCCTCGGGTCCTCCAATACTGGCACACTGCTTCGACACCTTAGGCACCGCGGTCAAGTTGACGCTCCCGCCCGCGGTCCCACGCGATCGTGGGCATGGCCGCCTCCCCCGACGACAAGGAGCTTCGCTCATAGGTGCGTCGGGACTTCACCGTCGCAACGCCTCGTCATCGAGAACGCATTCGGGTGCGCTGGTGTCGCAGTGGTCAGGCGATGACGGGGGCCACGACGTACGCCAGTCACATCGGGTGCCGGAAGCCTCCTTCGTCTGATGAAGGAAGTGGCGCGGGAGCCGGGGGTCCCACGTAACGCGAGCTCGGTCGAATGATCCGGCTGTCGGTTGCCTGCTCGAGGATGTGCGCGCACCAGCCGACCGCCCTGCTCACGGCAAACGTCGGGGTGAAGAGGGAACGTGGGAGCCCACACAACTCCATCACGACGCCTGCGTAGAATTCGACGTTGGTATGCAGCTCTTGGGCCGGCTTCAGCTCAACCAAGAGCGACAGGATCGTGCTCTCGACTTGTTCGGCGAACTCGATGAGCGGTCCGCCCAGCTCCCTGGCGCGTTCGCGCAGGAGCGCCGACCGAGGGTCGTAGGTTCGGTAGATCGGGTGGCCGAAGCCCATGATCCGCTGCCCGCCGGCGATTGCCTCGCGGACCCAAGGCTCCCGCGCTCGGGGGTGCCGATGGCGTCGAGGGTGTCCAGGGCACGGCTGGGAGCGCCACCATGGAGCGGTCCCGACAGTGATCCCATGGCGGCGACGACGGCAGAGCCCAGGTCGGCGCCCGTCGAGGTGACGACACGGGCCGTGAACGTCGAGGCGTTGAACCCGTGGTCAATGGTCGACGTCATGTACTGCTCGATCGGTCGGCTAACGCGCTCATCGGGCTCCTGCCCGTTCACCATGTACAGATAATTGGCCGCATGACCGAGGTCGGGTCGCGGGGCGATGGGATCATCACCGCGCGTCAGGCGGTGCAACGCGGCGACGAGCGTCGGGACGGCGGCGCACACGCGCAACGCATTGGCGCGTAGCTCAGCGTGCGTAGCATCGAGGCTGGGGCGGAACCCTTCGGCGGTCGCCAGCAACGACAGGGCAGTTCGCAGCGCATCGAGCGGTCCCGCGCTCGCCGCGCTCGCTGCGCGGGAAATCGCGGGCAGGACCGCCAGCACGGGCTCGGACAGTGTCCGCAGTGGTGCCACCTCAGCCATGAAGTCCCCGCGCTCACGTGCACTCGGAAGCCACCCTTCGGTTAACAGAAACCAGGCATCCTCGAAGGAGAGCTGCTCGGAGATCTCGACGGCTGAGTATTGCCGGTAGTGATAGAAGCCCTCGAGGCCACGAACGTCACCGAGCCCTGTCTCGGCCACGACCACCCCCTTGAGGCCCCGCGGCACGTCGATCGGACTTCCCTCGAGTGGTCGGAGCTCAGCGACACCCATCAGGTCTCGCATCGAGACGATGCCCGCAAGCTCGTCGCTGCTCATGACCGGAATGTGACGGTAGCCGTGGGTGGCCAGGGACTCCCAGGCCTCCTCCGCCTGCGTATCGAGAGCGACGCAGTCGGGATCCGGTGTCATCCATGCGCTGACCCGGTCACCGTCGGGATCGGCGCTGGCCGCCGTAGAACGAATCAGATCCCGTTCGGTCAGGATTCCAACCGGACTGCCGCCGTCGACGACGACCACTGATCCGACGGCCGCGTCGTGCATGCGGCCCGCTACCTCTGCCAATGATTCGTCCATCCGAGCGGTCACCGCCGGCCGCGTCATGAGATCTGCCACTGTGCGCACGAACTGGACCTCCTTGGTGCGGTGCCGAAGTGTCGCGCAGCTGGCACGACACCTTCCCTGTCATCCTTTCCTTCCCGCATTACATTGTCAATGTTGAGTGAATCAATATGTAAGGACGCAATATATGAAGACTGAACCGGTACAACTGGGACTGCAGGAGGGCTACTCGTGCCGGACCAGTGGTTGAGCGCATCGCAGGCCGCGGCGCGCTTGGGGGTCAAGCCCGAGACCCTCTACGCCTATGTGAGCCGGGGTCTGCTCACGAGCCAGCCGGTGGGCAAGGGCCGACGGGGGAGCCGATACGACCGGGCGGAGATCGAACGGCTTGCCGCTCGGGCCCGCCGGGGCGGAAGGGCCGGTGCGCTCGAGGTCCTCGTCGACACGGGCCTGACGTTGCTCGAGCCCGAAGGCCGGCTGTACTACCGCGGCTGGAACGTGACCGATGCGGCGCGTGTCGCCAGCTACGAGCGGGTGGCCGAATGGCTCTGGACCGGCGTCGACGACGGCGAACCGCCGGCATGGAAGTGCTCAGAGCACGCCCTAGAGGTGGTGACGGCGTGCACCACCCACCTGCCGGACTCGGCGACCCTCGTGGATCGCATGCGGGTAGCAATTGCCGCCGTGGCAACCACCGATCCCCTTCGTCATGACCGCCGGCCCGAGGCGGTGGTGATAGCCGGGCGTGCACTGGTCGCTGCGCTCGTTGACTGCCTGCCGCGCCTCGGGAGTGGGGCGAAGTCGTCGATCCCCACGCTGGACGTCGCGGGTCACGACCGTCGCCGCAACTCGATCGCAGCGCGCCTGTGGTCCCGGTTGTCGGCTCGTCGGCCCTCGGCTGGGGAGTTGGCGGTCATCAACACCGCGCTGGCGCTTTTGGCGGACCATGAGTTGGCGGCTTCCACCTTGGCCGCGCGCGTGGCCGCCAGCACCTGGGCAGATCCCTACCTGGTGGTGCAGACGGGCTTGGGCGCGTTGGGAGGTCCCCTCCACGGGGCTCACTCCGAGTCAGCCCGGGCGCTGCTGGTCGAGGTGAGCGAGGGGACGCCGGCGGCGCAAGTCGTCGGCCAACGACTTCGATCCGCAACGATGGTCCCGGGGCTCGGCCACGCGGTCTATCGGGTCGTCGATCCACGGGCGACCGCGCTGTTGGTAGCGCTCGAGCAGGCCCGGCCACCAGCGCGGCTGTGGGCGGGCGTGCAGGACGTCATCAGAGTCGTCAGCGAACGCAATCTACCGCCGCCCAACGTCGACCTGGCCTTGGGCGCAGTGTGCATGTGCCTCGACCTCGCGCCCGGATCCGGGGAGGTGATCTTCGCCGTGGCTCGGTGCGCGGGGTGGTTGGCCCATGCCATCGAGGAGTACCAGTACCGGTTGCGGTTCCGGCCCCGCGCGGTCTACGTCGGTCCCGCGCCGCACGAGGGCGACGGGCCACCGGACACCTAAAGGCCAGACGCTCACAAGGATGCCGATGTCGATTTCTGCGACGACGTCCAACCCGTTGCGGATTGGCGGGAACCGCAGAGCGCTTGCGACCCGCCGGAGGAGAATACGCCAAATGGGCACCGCCTGGGCCGGGCGTCGGTGCGACCGGCTCCTACGATGTGTCGATGGCCGACTGGGTGGTGATCTCCTCCCTAGCCACCGGGGCGGGCACGCTTGTGCTAGCGGGCGCCACGTTCGCGTCGGTGCGCTCGGCCAATCGGGCTGCGCGGGTGGCAGAGGAGTCGCTGCTGGCAGGCATCCGTCCGCTGCTGGTGACCTCTCGACCCGAGGACCCTCCGATCAAGGTCAGCTTCATGGACAACCACTTCGTCATGACGCCCGGCGGTGGCGCCACCGCCGAAGTGACCAACGACGCGATCTACTTCACCATGGGGGTTCGCAACGTGGGGTCGGGCATCGCCGTTCTCGACGGGTGGCGGGTGGAGTTGTCCAATGACCTCAACCGGCCCGACCATCCCCCGCTCGACGGCTTTCGCCGCCTCACCCGAGATCTCTATATTGCCGCCGGTGATGTCGCCTTCTGGCAAGGCACCTATCGCGAGCTGAGCGACCCTGACGTCCCCGCTGTCAGCGCGCGCATACTCGGGCGAGACCGCGTCGTGATCGACATCTTGTACGGCGACCATCAGGGGGGCCAGCGAGTGATCACCCGCTTCTCGCTGCTGCCGCGCAGCGACGGCAATTGGATGGCGAGCACGACCCGACACTGGAACGTTGATCGCCCCGACCCGCGACGCTGACTACGTGATAAGGGCCTTGGCCTAGGCAGTGAGCAGAACTGCACCAGCGAAACAACCGACGGCGTTGCTCCAGACCGCGACCTCTGTGTCGGGAACCTGCCGTACTCCACACTCACCGCGAATCTGTCTCGTCGCCTCGATACAGAAGTTGGCTCCGTGGCGTCGACCAACGTTGCAGGCTCCACCGTCGGTGTTGAGCGGCAGCGAACCACCCAATCGGGTGTTGCCCTCGGCGACGAACGGTCCGGCCTCGCCTTGACCACAGAATCCGAGAGCCTCGAGCCACTCGAAGGTGATGATCGTGAAACCGTCGTAGAGTTCGGCGACATCGACGTCTTGGGGTCCCAGATCCGTCCTCGACCAGAGCATTTCTGCACAATGTGCCGGTGAGTTGCGCGTGTGGTCCTCGAGGAGCGACATGTCGAAGTCTCGTATGGCGGAAAGCGCGAAGGATTCGACGTGCACGGGCTTCTTCTTGAAGTCGCGGGCCCGCTCGGCAGTGGTGAAGATCACCGCCGACACCGAGTCGCACGGGTAGTCGCAGTCGAAGAGGCGTACCGGCTTGCTGATGTAGCGCGAGCTCAGGTAGTCCTCGACGGTCAACGGTTCACGGAACAGAGCGTCGTCGTTCAAGGTGGCGTGGTAACGCTGGGTGACCGCGTTCTGCGCGAATTGCTCCTCGGTGGTCCCATATCGAGCCATGTGCGCCTGCATCTGGAACCCTGCGATCGAGGCTGCGGCCGCGCCACTACCGAATGGAGCCGAGAACTGCGCGTCGCCTCCCACGCCCACGGGCTCTGTGGGCGCCGGTGCGGCCAGGCGGTCGGACTGTCCGGGCATCTGGCGGATCAAGCGCACGGCAACGCAGGTGTGGCAGAGACCCGAGGCCACGGCCGAGATCGAGTTGATCGCCGGCTCTACGAACGCGGGACCAGCCGCCGAGTTGAAGAAGTAATTGAGCGGCATGATGCCCAGGAGCCAGCCCATCGCCATGGCGTTGCCACCCATCGTGCCGATGCCGTCGATGTCCGATCGGGTCATGCCCGCGTCATCCATGGCGGCGGTCACCGCTTGGCGTACAAGCTCGTCGTCGGCGATGGGGAGATGACGTCCGACTGTCGAGTAGCCCACACCGGCAATCGCTACCTTGTTCAGGGCGTTGGGCATCTTGCTCCGATCCTCGCGGTGTTGGGTTTGTAGTCAACCTTGCACGGCGGTCGGTTTCGTGCAACCGAGCCCATTCCGAGCTGCCCGCCACCCGAGTGGGCACCGGCGCCGCCATCCTACGCAAAGGGGGTGGCGCGCTCTGCTGATTCGCTGTCCCGTGGTCATTCGTTCGCTGATTCCCTTACGGGCTAGCGTTGCGGGACCGTCTTGATGCAAGGGGGACCCTAAATGCAGCTCGAGGTCACGTCAGACCAGGAGTTCTTCCAAGAGACGACCCGAAAATTCATCGAGGCCGAGTGCCCAGTCTCGAGTGTGCGCAACCTGCGCAATTCGGAGATCGGTTATGACCCGGCCTATTGGCGACGAGGCGCCGAGCTCGGATGGACCTCGCTGCTGGTTGACGAGGCCGATGGTGGTGGCAGCGTCAGCGGGAAGGGAGTCTTCGAGGCGACCCTCGTGGCACACGAGTTCGGTCGCCACGCGTCACCCGGTCCGTTCCTGCCGTCCAACCTGGTGGCCGCCGCCCTCAGTCGTTCAGGATCGCCCGAGCAGAAGCGCACCGTACTGCCCGACCTCATCGCCGGCGCGGCCGTGGCCAGTTGGGCGTACGCCGAGCCAGCTCCGCATCAGCGGCTCGGCCAAGGGGAACTGTCGGCCACGCCGAGCGGGGACGATTTCGTGCTGCGCGGGGTGAAGGAACCAGTTGAGGCCGGCATGCAGGCCCAGCATCTTCTCGTGAGCGCACGCGGTCCCGCCGGGCTGACCCAGTTCCTCCTCCCCGCGGACACGCCCGGGTTGGAGGTGTCGCCACTCCAGAGCCTCGATCTGACCCGGCGCTTCGCTCGGGTCGTCTTCGACGGCGTCCGGGTGCGCTCCGAGGCGGTGGTCGGTTCGCCGGGGGCAGGGTCGGGCGACGTGGCGAGACTGGTCCAGCTGGGCCTCGTGATGCAGCTGGCCGAGACCGTCGGTGCCATGGACGCAGCGTTCGAGATGACCTCCGAGTGGGCGTTCAACCGTTACACCTTCGGTCGTCCACTGGCGTCCTACCAGGAGCTCAAGCATCGGTTCGCCGATATGAAGACGTGGCTCGAGGCGAGCCACGCCATCGTTGGCGCGGCGACCGCAGGGGTGCAGGAAGAGTCGCAAGACGCGGGGGAGATGGTGAGTGTCGCCAAGTCCTATGTTGGCCAATATGGTCCTGAGTTGGCGCAAGACTGCGTGCAGATGCATGGCGGTATCGGGGTGACCTTCGACCACGACATGCATCTGTTCCTTCGTCGGATCACGGTCAACCGGGCATTGTTGGGGACGCCCACCGAGCACCGCGACCGCCTGGTCGCCCTGCTCGAGTCCCGCCTTGGTCTGGCGCAGGTGGCGTCATGAGCATCACCGAGGAGATGGAGGACCTCGAGTTCTTCAGGCAGCGTGCGCGGGCGTACCTCAAGGAGAACATGCCGCCAGCCGGGCCCGAACGAGACACCGAGCTCACCGACGACGAGCAACTGGCCGAGATCGCGCGCAGCCGACGACTCCAACGGATTCTCTTCGACGGCAACCTGGCAGGAATCCTGTTCCCAACGGCGTACGGGGGGCAAGGTCTGACGGCTGCACATCAACGTGTGCTCAACGAGGAGATCGTGGGCTACGACTATCCGGCACGAATGGGCGTCACGTTCGCCCCCTGCGGTGCCATCCTGAACGAGTTCGCGCCGCACGAGCAGAAGTTGCGCCACATACCGCCGATGCTCAGGGGCGAGCACATCTGGATGCAACTTCTCTCCGAGCCAGGTGGGGGCTCGGACGTCGCCGGCGCTCAGACGACCGCCACCCGTGACGGCGAGGAATGGGTGCTCAACGGCTCGAAGATCTGGTCCTCGGGCGCGTGGTACGCGGACTACGGCCTCTGCTTGGCCAGAACCAACTGGGACGTCGAGAAGCACCGGGGACTTAGTGTCTTCGGCGTCGATCTCCACCAACCCGGCATCGAGATACACCGCATCGAGATGCTCAACGGTGCCCGGGACTTCTGCCAGGTGTTCATGAGCGATGTCCGGATCTCCGATCTGGATCGGGTGAGCCAGGTCGACGACGGATGGACCGTCGGGATCCGATGGCTCTTCCACGAGCGTTCCCTGGCCGCGGGCTCGCCCTACGCGACCAGGCCCGCCACCCAAGAGCGCGTGCCGCTGCGCGGCACTTCTACCGAGGACCTGGTCCGGCTGGCTGCTCGGGCCGGGCTGCTCGACGATCCTCGCGTCCGCGACCTGCTCGGTGAGGCACATACCCTCTCACTGGTCGGACCCGAGCTGGCCCAGTGGATCTTCTACAAGATCGGCAAGGGGCTGATCTCGGATCAGGCGGCGGCCATCAGCCGGCTCTACACGGGCGTGGCACGGGCTCGGAACAACACCATCGGTTTGGAGGTCGCGGGCCCGGGTGCCGTGGCGTGGTCAACGGAGGACGCCGACGTCGGGCAACTGGGCATCGACTACCTGACCCGCCAAGCGGGCTCGATCGGTGGCGGGACGGTCGAGATGGCCCGCAACGTCATCAGCGAGCGGGTGCTCGGAATGCCCCGAGAGCGGACGGCCGACCGGGACGTCGCGTTCCGCGAGGTTCCTCGCAGCGCGCCGAGCCGCTAAGCCCCCGTTGCGAGTCCCAGCCGGTGGACTCCCAAGGGCCCCATCATCTTCAAACGACCCTTCAGATTCATCCAAGAGGTGATCTATGCCCTTCTCCTTGTCCCAGAACTTCCACATGATCCACATGACCGACGACCTCAAGGAGCTCGACGCCTGGTACTACGACGTCTTTTCGGTACAGCGGTTCATGCCGGACAGCTATTCACCCACCGAGGTCCGCGATGCCTCATTGGTCCTGATCGGCACGTTCTGTGTTGAGCCCCTGGCGCCGGCATTTCGGATGGAGGGCTGGGATGCCATGCCTCTCGGCCGCTTCTACCGAAGGTTCGGGCATCGGTGGCACTCTCTTGCGTGGTACGTGCCCGAGGGCCTGACCGACCTCTACCGAGACCTTGTGGCGGCCGGTGTGCGCACGTTCGGCTCTGGTGGGGTCAAACAGGTTGGTGAGGAGCCGGTGGGCGCCCTGTTCACCCACCCCCGCGACACCTTCACCCAGCTCGAATTCGTACCCGGGCCGCGGGCCGGGCAGCCCGAGGTCCGAGCCTCGCAGTCGGACCCGAGGTTCAAACCCGGCTGGAGTCCCGAGTGGTGGGCGCGTCACCATCCGCTCCGCATCCAGAACGTGTCCCACGCCACCATCGCGGTGCGCGATCTGAGGAAGGCTCTCGAGATCTACGTGGGGGTGCTCCGGGGCACTCTGCTCGACGAGGTGGATGTCGAGGTGACCAGGACCAGAAGCGCCTTTGTCGCCCTTGGCGAGGACATGGTCATCGAGCTGGCCCAGCCACGGGACTCCACCTCACCGGTCGCTCACGACATGGAGCGGTTCAACGAGAGTCTCTACGCGGCCACCTTCAGGGTCGCCGACCTTGGCGGCGCCGAGCAGTATCTACGCAGCAAGGGGGTCGACTTCACCGTCAGCGACGGCACGACGATGCTCAGCGATCCGTCAACGACGCACGGCGTGGTCATGGGTTTCACCACGCAGCGCATCGCGGGGGACCGACGCCCGGACTGGTGGGACGCTACGCAATCGGCGTGACGACCTCATTCACAGCAAAGGCCGGCGACGTCGCCGGCCTTTGCTGTGAATGAGTGAAGTGAACAGTCGAGCGCTACAAATTCAGCGCTGCGAGTTGCACCGATACAGCGCTACAAGTTGTAGAGCTTGGCCGCGTTCTTCCAGACGATCTTCTGCTTGTCCTCGTCGGGAAGGCCCTGGAAGTGCTTGTCGACCACCTCGAGCGACTCGGGCCACGTCGAATCGGGGTGCGGGTAGTCACTCGCCCACATGATCGTGTCGACACCGAGCAAGTCGAGCGTACGCATGCCCACGATGTCGTCCTCGAAGGTGGCGTGGAACTGGGTCGCCCAGAAGGTGCTCGGCAGCTCCTTGATCATGCCCCGGTTGGGCCAGTTGTGCCGCCGGTACATGGTGTCGAGCCGCTCGAGGTAGTAGGAGATCCAGCCGATCCCCGCCTCGACGAGCACGATGTGCAGGTCGGGGTTCTGCGGAACCATGCCGCCCAGGATCCAGGTGCTGATCAGCTCGGCCATCACGATGGGCGGCAGCGACTGGAAGATGCCCTTGGCCGGGGTGGGGTCAGCGATCTGGATGCCCTTGAGACCCGGGCTGCCAGCCGTGTGCAGGCTAAGCGGTACTCGGTTGGCCGCGAACGCCTGCCACAAGCGGCTGTAGGAGTGGTCCCAGTACGGGGCGAGGTCGTAGGAGGCCCAGTAGGTAGGGATCGTTGCCGCCTTGAAACCCATGCCCACGAGACGCTCCAGCTCGGCGACACCCTCGGCCGGGTCGGCGAGCGGGACGATCCCTACCGGGATCAGCCGGTTTGGGGCGGCCTTGATCCAGTCGCTGAGCGCGTTGTTGTACGCCTGGAACGCGGCCACGCGGGTCTCGGCGTCGGTCAGCCGGTAAAACACTCCACCCTCGAAGCCGAAGGTGCTCTGGCTGTAGAGGACCTCAGCCTCGACCCCGTCGGTGTCCTGGTCCTTCAGCCTGTCCTCTTGGACGTGGTCGCCGGGACGGCCCTGGGCCGGCCAGTTACGGTCTGCCCGGTTGTTCGGCATGTTCAACGCGGCGCTAGCCGCCTGCGCTTGAGCGATCGCGTCTTGCACGGCCGGAAGGTATTTCGTCGGCAAATGCTCAAGAAACGACTCGTCGGTGATCGTGACGTGTGAGTCGGCTGAAATCAGCCGCTGCTTGGTCTCGGTGATGCTCATCCTTGTCCCCCTTTTAGGACCTGACCGGTCCTTTCATCCTAGGCCAGCACGGATCGGTTTTCGAGGGGTATCGGGCTCTGCCGGCGCTAGCGTGAACGCTCGCGGTACGCCAGAGAGCAGCGTTCTGCGTACCCGTTGACCATCAGCGAGGGAGACACCGCACAATGGACGTGCTGAAGGGAATCCGGGTCATCGATCTCACGATGTGGGCGTTCGTGCCCTCGGCGGGCGGCGTCTTGGCGCACTGGGGTGCCGACGTCATCAAGGTGGAGGGTCCGCACTCGCCCGATCCGATGCGGCTGCTCGGGGGCTCATTGGCGCCGGGCGATCAGTCCTTCTATTTCAAGCACTACAGCCGGGGGAAGCGAGCCATCGCGCTGGACCTGGCGAGCGAAGAGGGTCGGGAGGCCCTCTACCGGTTGGTGGACACGGCGGACGTGTTTCTCACCAGCTTCTTGCCCGAAACGCGCCGGAAGCTCAAGATCGACGTGGACGACATCCGGGCCCGTAAGCCCGACATCGTCTACGCCCGGGGTACTGGCCAAGGACCGCAGGGACCCGAGGCCGAACGTGGAGGGTACGACGGCGCGACGTGGTGGTGCCGGGGCTCGTTGGCCTGGTCCACGATGCAAGTGACCGGGATCGAGTTCCCTTCGGGGATGATCGGCCACGGCGACGGCATGTCGGGCATGACCCTGGCCGGGGGCATCTGCGCCGCCCTCCTCAAGCGGGCCCTCACCGGAGAGACGTCGGTCGTCGACGGCTCCCTCCTCGGAACGGCGATCTGGTTTAACGGACCCGCCCTGATTCAAAGGCAGTTCAGCGACACGCCGCCCGGAGCAGGCCTGCCGCCGCGGGGAGCGGCAGGCAACGGCCAACACCTACCGCACCAAAGACGGACGGTTCCTCATCTTGTCAATGCTCGGCGACGCCGACGCCGACGCAGACTGGGCGGACTTTTGCCGACACCTGGATCGGAGTGACCTAGCCAACGATCCCCGCTTCGCCACGAGGGCGGCTCGAGAGCAGCACCGTCAAGAAGCCGTCGCCATCTTTGACGACGTCTTCTCTACTCGAACCTTCGAAGAATGGCAGAAGGCCCTAGTGACGACCCGGGGCGTCTGGTCCCCGGTCCAGACGACGGCCGAGGTCTATGAGGACCCCCAGACCAAGGCGAATGGGTTCTTGCGTCCCGTGCAGTACGCGACTGGAGAGATCATCTTGCCGGTGCCCCCGATCCTCTTCGACGAAGAGGCCGGCGACCCGCCGCCGGCCCCGGACTTCGCCGAGCACACCGACTCGGTGCTGCAAGAGGTGGGCTACAGCCCGGCCGATCTGGACCGGCTTCGTGCGGCCGGCATGATCGCCTGAGGTGACACCGACGTGAGGTGAACGAGCGAACGTTGGCACCCTGATCTGCCTGCCCGGGCCCGCTCGGCGATGGAACCCGGGCGCTCGGCGCGATGGAACCCGTCCAATTCGTGAGGATCCTGAGTTGGACAACTACCTGGACCCAGCCCGCCGGGAGCTCCGCGCCTCCCGGGAGCTATGCGAGCGGATGCGGGAATGGCTGGTCGGAGAGCGCGAGGGACTTGCCGACGTCGATGAGCTGACGCGCCGCCTCGAAGGTCTCGTCGGCGCGCCAGACGAGGTAGTCCTCGATTGGATCGGGCACGAGCGAACCGCTCAACGGGCGGGCCACGACGCCCTGGCGGGGATTGCGCTCGAGGAAGGCCTGGTCCACGACGGCGAGCCCGAGCCCGACGGTCACCGAGTCCATGACTTGGCTTTCGGTGACCCAGTGCTCGAACCGTACCGCCACGCCGGCAGACTGCCACCAGCGAGGAACGGCATCGTTCCCGACGTTGGAGGCGAGCAGGGTCTCACCACCTAGGTCGGCAGGACCGACCTCGGTGACGCCAGCGAGCCGGTGGTCGACGGGCATCACGACATGATCGAGATGCACCCGGCGGAGGGTCACCGTAGATAGGCCCTTGGGCCGCACCGCCCGGCATACGCCGACGAGTGCCTTGCCGGCCAGCACCGCGGCTCCCACCTCGGCGCTGATCCGCTGCTCGAGCCGGACGTCGACACCGGGGCTCGTGGCTCGGAGCGCCCCGATGAGCCGTCCGACGAGCTCTCCGTTGCCGGGCGAGTACGTGACGGTCAAAGCGCCGGCCCGACCCCCCGCCGCGGCCGAGGCCAGCGCCTTGAGCGACTCTGCCTCGGCGAGCACCCGGCGAGCGGGTTCGATGAGGATGACCCCTTCCGGCGTGAGCCGGACCTGGCGGCTGGTGCGCTCGAAGAGCCGGACGCCGAGCTCCTGCTCGAGCTTGGCACAACGTTTGCTGAGGCTGGATGTCGTGGTGCCCAGCCGGGCCGCGGTCCGCCCAAAATGCCGTTCCTCGGCCAGGACCAAGAAGCACTTCACCTGGTCAAGGTCCATGCACGGTCTCCTCGCCCTGGCCGCGTGTGCGGCACCCCGAGCGATTGTTTCCCGTTGAGATATGAACGTCAACCCGTCGTCCATTGAGTACGCGGCCCGCGACGCATTAACTGTGATCTGTGACGGCGATGATGCATCAGGTGGAGGACCGGGGGGAGACCGGTCGTGAGGTTCGGGTGCGGAGCTTGAAGACCGGCTACTCGCCCCGGAGCGAGGGGGTCGACCCCAAGCACGTCGACCTGCTGATCGAGACGGGCGGCAACTGGCCACCCTTGCTGGTCCAGCGTTCCTCGTCGCGGGTGATCGACGGTGCCCACCGCCTCGCGGCGGCCAAGGCGCTCGGGAAGCGAACGATTCGGGTCGTTTTCTTCGAGGGCGATGACGATGAGGCCAGGGTCGAGGCCATCCGGGCCAATCGCGATCACGGCCTGCCCCTGACTTCCGCCGACCGCAAGGCAGCTGCGGGGGCGCTGTTGCTCCAAAGCCCGAACTGGTCCGACGGCCGCATCGCTGCGGTCTGCTCGCTCTCCCCCAAGACGGTCGCAGAGCTCCGCCGCCGCCAGTCACCCCCTGCCGGGCCGGTCACCTTCGAGTCGCCAGAAGGGCGTATCCGATTGGGCCGCGACGGAAGACGGCGCCCGGTGAGCTCGAACGAGGTGCGTGGCCGCATCCAGGAGGCGATCGCGGCCGATCCGGGCGCCTCTTTGCGGGTGATCGCCGCCCGAGCGGGTGCGTCACCAGAGACAGTTCGGCGCGTCCGGCGGGCAGGCGCCGAGCCCGCCGCGCCGCCCCCGCCACGGCCGATCGGGCCGCTGCCGACGATCGACCCCGAAGTCGTCGGCAGCCAGCGGGCCCACGACCGCTGGAGTCGGGACACGGCATGCGCCTCGACGCCCGAGGGTGCCCGGTTCGCGGGCTGGTTCGACCGCTTGGATGTCGACGACGCCGCCCTGTGGGAGTTCAGCGCGGTCATTCCGACCAGCCGTTTGTACGAAGTAATCGACGAAACGCACCGCCGAGCGCGTTTCTGGGCGGCGTTCGCCGACCGTCTAGAGCGGCGCCTACGTCGCGAGCCCTTCGTGACGCGTCAGCAGGTTCTCGAGCGGTCGAGTCGAACGCGTTCTTTCGTGAGCTCGCGACTTGATGCCCGAGTTCTCGCCGGACTTTCGTAGCCGATGGGGGAGTAGCCAAACCTAGGGGGACCTGATGACACTGCGGATCGTGCACCTGAACATGCCACCCGTTGGGGTGGAGTTGGCCCGTGAGCTTCTGGCGAGCTTGGATGCCGAGGTGGTGGCCGCCACCGCGAGCAGCGAAGAAGACCTGCTCGAGGTGGCCCGGGAGGCCGACGCCATCATCGGAGCCGGGGTCGGTCGTCTTCTCACCAGCAAGGGCCTCGACGAGCTGACGCGGTGTCGCATTGTGAGCATCTGGGCTGGGAGCACCGACTTCATCGACCTGCCTGCCTTCACGGACCACGGGATTTGCGTGAGCTTCGCCGCCGACGAGTGCACCGACGAGGTGGCCGACCACGGCATGGCAATGATGCTCGCCGTCGGTCGGAAGCTCTTTTACTTCGACCGGGTGATGCGGGAGCGAAAAGGCGTCTACGTGCCGCACGACGACATCATCGACGCGGCCAAGCCGCTCCCGCGGCTCTCTGGGCTCACCGTCGGCTGCGTCGGACTGGGGAGGGCAGGGCTTGCGCTCGCTCGTCGATCACGGGCCTTCGGCATGCGGTTCATCGCGTTCGATCCGTTCATTCCCACCGATACGGGTCGCGATCTCGGCGTTGAGCTGACGAGCATGGAGCAAGTCCTTGCCCAGGCCGACTTCCTACATCTCTATGTCCCGATGAAGGCAGACACCCTTCGCATCATCGGCGCAGCGCAACTGGCCCAGATGAAGCCCACCGCCTATCTCATCAACACCTCCGCGCGCGCCCAAGTGATCGACGAGGAGGCCTTGTTCGATGCGCTCACTTCGAACCGTCTGGCCGGCGCCGCGCTCGACAACCTGGAGATGAAGCCGGACGAGACGAACCCGTTGCTCGGGCTCGACAACGTCATCGTCACGCCCCACATCAGCCACGTCTCCGACGAGTCCTACGAAGCCATGCAGCGCCGCGTCTGTGAAGACGTGGTTGGGTTTTTCAACGGGCGGTGGCCTCGCTTGGTGGCCAATCCCGACGTTCGGAGCAAAGTCTCGATCTGAATTTAGGCGGTGAGCAGCACCGCACCGGCGAAGGGGCCGACCGCATTGGCCCACACCGCCACTTCGCAATCGGGCACCTGGCGCTCGCCGCTCTCGCCGCCGCGGATCTGGCGAGTTGCCTCGATGCAGAAGTTCGCACCGTGCCGTCGCCCGACGTTGCAGGCGCCACCATCGGTGTTGGTGGGCATCGATCCGCCGAGCCGGGTGTGGCCCTCGGCGATGAACGGTCCGGATTCTCCCATCGGACATAGACCAAGGGCTTCGAGCCACTGGAGGGTGATGATGGTGAAGCCGTCGTAGAGCTGGGCGCAGTCGACGTCGGCGGGCGTGAGGTCGGTGCGCGACCACAGCGCCTCGGCGCACTTCACCGGTGCGTTGGCCGTGTGGTCCTCGAGGAGGCCGAAGTCTCCCATCATGTCCGGCGAGCCTCGCACCGCCGAAAGCGCCCAGGCCTCCACGTGAACGGGCTTCTTCCTGAAGTCCCGGGCCCGCTCCGCTGTCGTG
Source organism: uncultured Acidimicrobiaceae bacterium (assembly GCA_963794215.1). Taxonomy (GTDB): domain Bacteria; phylum Actinomycetota; class Acidimicrobiia; order Acidimicrobiales; family RAAP-2; genus DATKRB01. Next base: position 224,724 of record CAWCCQ010000007.1, read on the forward strand.
AAGATGACCGCCGACGCTGAGTCGCACGGATAGTCACAGTCGAACAGGCGAACCGGCTTGGAGACATAGCGCGAGTTCAGGTAGTCCTCGGTGGTCAGCGGCTCGCGAAAGAGGGCATCCTCGTTCATCGAGGCGTGATAGCGCTGGTTGACCACGTTCTGGGCAAAGTGCTCCTCGGTCGTGCCATAGCGCGACATGTGCGCCTGCATCTCGAGGCCGGCGATCATGGCCGCCGCCGCGCCCGCCCCGAAGGGGACGGTGAACTGCGACGCCGTTGCCGGGTCGATCCCGCTGCCGAGGAACCCTGAGCGGTCCACCGGTGGCGGCGCGTTGGCTTGCGGAGTGGTGAGACGGTCGGACTGACCCGGCATCTGGCGGATGAGCCGGATGGCCACGCAGGTGTGGGACATGCCCGAGGCGATCGCGGCGATCGAGGCGAGGGCAGGTTCGACAAAGGCCGGCCCACCGGCGGAGGTGTGGAAGTAGTTGAGCGGCATGATCCCGAGCAGTCCACCGATCGACATGGCGTTGCCACCCATCGTGCCGATGCCGTCGATGTCGGCCGGCGTCATTCCCGCGTCCTCCATCGCCGCGACGACCGCCTGGCGAACCAGCTCGTCGTCTTCGAACGGCAAGTGACGACCGATCGTCGAGTACCCCACGCCGGCGATCGCCACCTTGTTCTGGGCGTTGCCCATGTCTCTCCTCCGATGTGTCCCATGTCGCGCCGGGCACCCCACAGCCACCCGCGAGCCGTCCAAGGTCTATCGCAAACGACGAGCCGGGGCTCACCGTGTGGTCACTGCCCGCGGCTTGGGTCTGGCATCCCGGGCGTCTGGCGGTGCGCGCCCTTGTGGCAGGAGATCTCCCGGTGGGCGATACTCGTCTGGTGGCCACGCCGACACGCCCAGCTGTACCCTCCCTTGCCCAAGCCCGACGCGCTTAGCCAGTTCTTTTGGGACGGTTGCCGCGACCACAAGCTGTTGATCCAGCGCTGCACCAACTGTGGTCACTACATCCATCCGCCCCGGCTGGTATGCCGGTTCTGTCTCAGCACGCGGCTCGAGCCCGAGCAGGTGTCGGGACGAGGCGTTGTGAACACGTTCACGATCCCGCTCCAGCCGTACGACCCGTACTACGCGAGCCACGTGCCCTACACGCTCGCCGTGATCGAGTTGGTGGAGGAGAAGAACCTCAAGATGGTCTCCAACGTCGTGGAGATGGACCCCGACGACGTGCGCATCGGGATGCCCGTCGAGGTCGTCTTCTCCGAGGTGGCGCCGGGGGTCACCCTCCCGCTCTTCAAGGTCAGCGCCGCCTGAGCTCCGATGCTGGTCACGTCCAACCCCGGGGCTTCTCGGGTCGGACGAGGTCCGCCAAGTCGTCGGACTCGACGGGACGTCGGACGACAAGCCCCACCTCGAGTGGAGATACAGTCAGCAGGCGCTGCCGCGGGACCGGACTCCTCGTCGCCGCGCTGGTGTGAGACTTCGAAACGGCCATCAGGAGGCGTTACATTGGCGTCGACAACGGTTGCGCTACGTCGGACCATCGCTACGTCGCGTAGGGTCGCCTGATGGGCGAGCTAGGGCTCGATGTTGAGATCACCGCTGGCGTCGCGTGGTTGCGGTTCAATCGACCCGAGAAGCGCAACGCCTGCGACTTCCCAACCCGTAAGTTCTTGCTCGAGACAATCGCCCAGATCCGCCACGATCCTGCGGTGCGTGCCGCGGTGATCACGGGTCGAGGTGGTGCCTTCTGTGCGGGCGCCGATCTCAAGGACTTGACCGGCGACATGGACGTCGAGCGAGAGAACGTGGCTGGCGACGGCTCGACGATCCACTGGGCGCATATTTTCGAGGCCATCTGGGCGAACGAGAAGCCGTTCCTGGCGGCAGTGAATGGTCCGGCGGCCGGATTCGGTTGCAACCTGGCATTCGCGTGCGACCTCATCGTCGCTTCGGAACGAGCTCAGTTCATCGAAGCCTTCGTCCGGCGCGGACTGCCACTGGAGGCCGGAGCGGCCTACATCCTGCCTCGCATGACGAGCGTGCACCGGGCCAAGCAGATGGCGTTGTTTGGCGATCCCGTCTCGGGCGCCGAAGCGGAGCGGTGGAACCTGGTCAACATCTGCGTCCCCCACGAGCAGTTCGAAACGACGGTCCACGAGTGGGCCGCTCGCCTGGCCAGCGGTCCTACGATCCGAATGGGTCAAATCAAGCAGCAGATCAACAACTCGCTCGACTCCCAGCGCGAGCACACCTTCCGCCAAGAGGTCTGGTTGTTGCAGGCCGGCGGAGGTGAGGACGCTACCGAGGCTATGGCCGCGTGGCGCGAGAAGCGAGAACCGGATTTCACCGGCCACTAGCCGGCCCCTCATTTTTGTCAGATCCCTCGCTCACGGTGAAAGGATTCATCCATGTTCAAAATCGGCAAGAATTTCCACGTCATCCATATGACCGACGACCTCCAGACTTTGGACGCGTGGTACGACGACGTGTTCTCGGTGCACCGCTTCATGAAGCCGAGCTACATGGAGGCCGAAGTACGGGACGCGTCACTGGTGCTGATCGGCAACCTGTGCATCGAGCCGTTGGCTCCGTCGTTCCACGTCGAGGGCTGGGACACGATGCCTCTGGGTCGCTTCTACGCCGGCCGAGGCCGTCGGTGGCACTCCATCGCCTGGTACCTCGATAGCCGCGAGGGGATGACCGATCTGTATCACACGCTCCGAGACGCGGACGTGCGTCTCTTTGGGACCGGTGGCGTTCGCCAGGCGGGGGAAGAGCCCAAGGGAGCCCTCTTCACGCACCCGCGAGATACCGGCACTCAGCTCGAGTTCGTTCCCGGGCCACGGAAGCCCACCAGCAAGCTGTCCCCAGCCGAGTACGCCGGCGCGATGGGGTTGGCCGACCCGCGTTTCGAGCCGGATTTCAACCCCGCCTGGTGGAGCGACCACCATCCCCTCCAGCTGGTGAATTCGTCCCATGTGACTATCGCCGTCGAGGACCTGGCGCGGGCCCGCGACGTCTATACGAAGCTCCTGGGCGGCGATCTCCTCTACGAGGGCCCGGTCGACGTCACGGCCACAACCAGTGCCTTCGTGGCCGTGGGCGATGACCTGATCGTCGAACTGGCCAAGCCCAACGACGCATCGTCGCCCATCGGCGCCGACCTTGACCGCTTCCACGACAACCTGTACTCGGTGACCTTCAAGGTGCGGGACCTCGACGCGGTTGCCAGCTACTTGGCGTCCAAGGGCGTGAAGGCTGCCGTGAACGACGGCACCACCTTGTTCACTGATCCCGAGACGACGCATGGGGTCGTCATGGGCTTCACCACTCGGGACATCCCGAATGACCCCAGGCCCAACTGGGCGGTGAGCAGCGCGCTGAGCGAGCGACGCCCAACGGGTACCGCGCTCGTCATGTTGCCCGCCAGGCCGCCCTCGAGCCTGGTTGCCGGTCTCCCAAGACCTAGTGTGAGTACGATCTGGAGCTGGGGTCGGGGCAGTACCATTGCGTCAACAGGGGCCAACCAATCTGCGGGCCTCTCTTGAAGCTCTTCTTGTGGCGCCGCCTGACACCCGAAGCACGCGACGATCCAGACGGGCACGGAATTAGTGGCACGGAACCTGAGGGAGACGCGACGATGATCGAGGTAGACGAGTACCGCCACTCCGCTCGCCAATGGCTCGAGGCCAACCTCGAGCCAAGGGATCCGAACGCCGGGCCCTCCATTCGGGGGGTCGACCACAAGACGGTGGAGGGCATCGCCATCGAACGTGTGCTCCAGCGCAAGCTCTTCGACGCGGGCTACGCAGGCATCTCCTGGCCGGCGGAGTGTGGAGGCCAGGGTCTGACTGCCGACCACGAGGCAGCCTTCGTGCAGGAGGCCCGTAGGTTTCGAACACCGGATTTTGGCGTGGCCGGAGGAACCACGATGAACGTGTGTGCCCCGACCATGTTGGCGCACGCCTCCCCGGAGTTCCTGGCGCGCCATATCCCGAAGATCCTTGCCGGCGAGGAGCTCTGGGTGCAGTTCTTCTCCGAGCCGGGGGCCGGCTCGGATTTGGCCGGTATCACGACACGCGCTACCAACGACGGCGACGAATGGATTCTGAACGGCTCGAAGATCTGGTCCAGTGGCGCCTATTACGCCGACTATGGCATGTGTCTGGCTCGCACAGACTGGGAGGTGCCCAAGCATCGAGGGGTGACCTGGTTCGCCGTCCAGATCGACCAACCCGGGGTCACGGTCCAACCGGTACGCGAGATCAACGGTGACGCGGAGTTCTGCCAGGAGTTCTTCGATGATGTCCGGTTGAGCTACGACGAGGTCATCGGCGAGATCAACCAGGGGTGGAGGGTGGCCCAGACGATGCTCGTGTTCGAGCGCGGTGGATCGAGGTCGCCCTCGCCGGCCCCTGCGCGCCGGGCGGGATTCGCTCCGGACCTCGTCGAGCTTGCCCGCCGGACGGGGCGTGACCACGATCCCTACGTCCGCCAACAGATCGCTCGCACGCACGTCAACGACTACGTCCTGTCCCAGTTACCCGGTAGGGTCGCAGGGCTCATCCGTGCAGGCCGCGGCGACCCGGCGGGCGTTGCCTCCTACGGCAAGCTCGCCACAGGGACCTTCGCGGCCATCCGGGCTCGGGTCGGGATGGAAGTGGGCCGCGGCGGCGCCTTGCTCTGGGAGCACGGGAGCAAGGAGGGCATGACGACCGCGGTCAACTATCTCAACGGGCGGATGCCGTCGATCGCCGGAGGCACCAACGAGATGCAACGCAACGGGATCGGCGAGCGGGTCCTCGGCCTGCCGCGCGAGCCCAGCTTCGACACCAACCGGCCGTTCAGCGAGGTAGTTCGGGGAGCGGCCAACTGGACCGGCGCGAGCAGCTAGCCCGGCCAACGTGGGCTCACCCTATGGGAGGGCGCCCGTTCTGAGGAAATGCCCGCTGGAAGGCGTAAGCGATCTGGAACATCTTCTTCTCCGTACCCGGCTTGCCGACGATTTGCATGCCGACCGGCAGACCGTCGACGAACCCGCAGGGGACGGAGAAGGCGGGCATCGAGAGCCAGTTGAACATCATCACGTGGCTCGTGTACACGGGAGCGAACGTGCCGTGGGCGAACTGGGTGCCGTCCGAAGTCCAACAATGGTTCCAGTCGTCGATGCCGCGAGCGAGGAGCTGAGAGGTTGGGGTGAGAAGCACGTCGAAGTCGCCGAAGAGTCGTTCGAACTTGTCGACATTGCGTCCCCGGACAGCCATAGCGGCCCAGTACTCCTCGGGCGGCGGGAACTCGCCAACGCCGCGGCCTCCACTGCCGAACGCGCGGTTGATGAACATGAACCCGTCGTAGAAATCGTCCCAGGCCTCGTCGATCATCTCCACTGACGCGCCAAGCTGGGCGAAGCCCCGAGCAGCGTCACGGATGGCCGCGATGACCCGGCCACTCTCTTCCATGGCATACATCGACGCGAAGCCCAGGTCGTCACTCCATGCGAGGCGCATGCCTTTCACGCCGCGGTCGATGTCGGCGACGTAGTCGTCGGGTGTGTCGATCAGACTGAAGAAATCCCGCCCGTCGTGTCCGGCGAGAGCCTGGGTCGCGATGGCCCCATCCATCACGTCGCGGCACATCGGACCAGTGCTGGCGGTCATCGCCAAGGTGGGCGACGCCGGGTGGATCCACGGAACCCGGCCCGGCGTGGCCACGATGCCGAACACGCCCGAATAGGCCGATGGCAACCGAGTGGACCCGCCACCATCGGAACCCAGGCCGATCGGCACCAGGCGGGCACAGACCGCCGCCGCGGTACCCGAGCTGGACCATCCCGGCACCTTCGACACGTCCCAAGGGTTGCGGGCCTCGACGTCCCAGTTGTACATCCGAGTGGGGTCACTCCTGGCCATGTCGCGTCGAAGCCCAGAGCCCATCAGGGTGTTGGTGCCGACCACGATGGCACCCGATGTACGCAGGCGTTCGACCTGAACGTCGTCGTAGGGAGCCTCGGGAATGTCGCGCTCGGGTTCCCATATCGAATGTCGGCCACCCCTGCACGAAGAAGTGACCTTTCACTGCGACGGGAATCCCATGGAGGAGGCCCAGTTCGTCCCCGTCGCTCACCGCCTTTTCGGCGCGCCGAGCGGCTGCGCGCGCACCAGCCCAGTCCACGTGAACGAAGGAGTGGAGCGTTCCGTCGTGCTCCTCGATTCGGGAAAGGAAGTGCTCGGTGACTTCGACGGGGGACAGCTCCCGCTTGCCGATCATCTCGCGGATGCGCCAAGCAGGTAGCCAGGTCAGTTCTTCGGACTCATGATTCGCCATTGCTCTCCCTCTCGAGCGCATTCCTGAACCCGTCGATCCCACGTCACGGTAGCGCCACGCCACGTCGGACAGTGGCGCTCAGCTCACGCCCAGAGCTCGCAGCAGGTTTTGGGGAGTGTCTTGGGGCGAGACCCGGTACCACGCCGCTTCGATCCGTCCTTCCGCGTCGATCAAGAAGGCGGCCCGCTGCACGCCTGTGAAGGTGATCCCGTTGGGCAGCTCGACGTCGCCCCAGACGTCGTAGCTGTCAGCGACACGATGACCATCGTCAGCCAGCAGCGGGAAGCCCAGTCCGTACTTGTCATCGAACTTCAACTGGTCCTCGGGCGTGTCGGGACTGATGCCGACGATGGCGGTGTCACCGATCTCGCCGGCGATGTCGCGCAGTCCGCAGGATTGCGCGGTGCACCCCGGCGTGTCGGCCTTCGGGTAGAAGTACACGAGGACCTTGCGACCTCGCAGCCCGGATAACGACAGCGAGTCCCCGTGCTGGTCGGTCAGCGTGAAGTCGGGTGCGGCATCACCGTTGGTGAGCATGGTCCTCCTCTTCGGGTTCGTCATCGAGCAGATGACTGGTTGACTCCAGCATGACCATCATCTCCGCCATATCGAGCGGTGCGCCGTCGAGGGGTCGCCGGTGCCAGGGCATGATCGTAGAGCGCACCTCGACCTGGCGCCGACTGCCTCCGGGGTCGATCACCGTGATCCACTCGCCCATCTCGATCTCGCCGATGAACTGCATCTGCACGTCGTCGGTCAGGATCTTGAATCCGTGCTCGGTGTACGGGGGGACGACCACGTAGTTCCCGGGACCGACGTCGGTGTTCTTCCCGTCGAGGTGGAAGCGGACCATCCCGCGAGTCACTTGGAAAATCTCATCCCCGCCGTGCCGATGCAGCCCGACGGCGCGGCCCTTGGGCATGGCGCCGTCGCAGATCCAGATTCGGCTCGCGCCGTCCCGTCGCCCGACCTTGAGCATCTCCCGACCGGGCTCGTCTGCGCGGACAACTGTCATCTCTGCCCTCCTGACAGGTCCAGCGCGAGAACCCGGCTACACCTGATCGCCTGCTGAAGACCGGCGTTTGCCGACCCCGGTAGTTTCGCGGCCTTCAACGCCGGGCGCCATAGCCTGGACCGATGCCGGGCGGGGCCCCGCTCGAGACCAGAGTCCTACGTGGGGACATCCTGCCCGGAGCTACAAGGAGCCGAGTCAGGGAGCCGAGTCAGGGACCAGCGCACCAGCGACGGTGCGGGGGACATCAGATCGCCACGAGGGATTGGGTGTTCGGGAGCGAGTGTTGCCGTTCGTCAACCGTCGCGGCGGGAACCGAGGAGGAATCCTGAGGCGCCGATCGTCTCGCCCACTCGTCCAGTTGTCGATGTAGCCGGCTGTCCAACTCCGCGATTATCCCTGGTGGATGGGCACCCCAAGGGCGCGCAGCCCAGAGGTCTTGGGCCGCGGAGGTGCCTGCCCACGCGGCTGGGGCTCGCAATTGGTGTCTGGTGCCTGCCGGATGGACATTGCGTATGTGTTACGCTCCTTTGGATTCGGGACGCTCACCACATGGAGCGACGACAGAAAAGAGGGGGAAAACCGTGCGAGATCGCTTCATGGGGTCGTGGGTGAACAGGGGGGTAAGCGCGCTCATCGCGTCGGTGCTCCTCGCGTTCGCCCTACTGAGCGCAAGTGCCACCGGGGCCGGCGCGGAGAGCGCGAGCGCGCCCGGAGTGACGCCGTCGGCGATCAAGGTCGGGATCATCAGCGACCTGACCGGGCCTGCCGCATCGACGTTCGAGGACTCCCCGGCGGCCATGGAGGCGCGCTTCAAGCAGCAGAACGCCGAGGGCGGGGTCGACGGGCGCAAGATCACCTGGGCGGTGGGTGACACCACCTCCTCACCCTCGGGCGCCGAGACGGCAGCCAAGGAGCTGGTGCAGAGCCAGAACGTCTTCATGATCTCCGAGGTGAGCGCCCTGCTGTTCGGTGCGGCTCCGTACCTCAACTCCGCAGGGATTCCCGTGACGGGCTCCTCGCTCGACGGACCTGAGTGGTACGAGCAGCCCAACACCAACATGTTCAACGTCACGGGGAACGACAGCCCGAGCGAGCCCGGCTACACCGATGGTGGGTTCTGGAAGGCCGTCGGCGCCAAGAAGATCAGCTTCATCGCCTCGAACACCCCGTCGTCGACACGGGGGATCAACCCCTTCGCCGCCGACATGAAGGCCGATGGACTGTCGGTGTGCGACGACTTCGTCACCCCCCTGGGCGGCGTGAGCTTCACCACCTACGCGCTCAGCTTCAAGAGCGCAGGCTGCGACGCCTCGGAGTGTTCGTGCGTGCTCTCCTCGAGCCTGGCCGTGTCAACGGCGCTGCAGCAAGAGGGGCTGACCGACGTGAAGGTCGAGTACGGGGCAGGCCCGTCCGACCAGGTCTACGCCAGCGCCGCCGACGAGAAGGCGGCCAATGGGGCCTATTTCCCCGGAACCACGTACTCCAACGCAGCGGGTCAGGCCTTCCTGGCCGGCCTCAAGAAGTACGATCCCTCCTACACCGGCGGGCTCCCCGACCTGGGTGCCGAGTACGGGTGGGAGGTCGCCAACCTGACCATCGAGGGTCTGCAGCAGGCCGGCAAGAACCCGACCCGGGCCTCGTTCATCACCAACCTGCGCAAGGTGACCAGCTGGACCGACGAGGGCCTGGCCCCGGCACCGATCGACCTGAAGACGTTCGGGCAGGCGCCGCCGACCGAGTGCTCTCCCTACGTCCAGTTCGTGAACAAGAAGTTCGTTCCGTTCCCCAAAGACGGGAAGCCCTTCTGCGGCAAGCTCATCCCCGGCAGCGGCACTCCGGCCTGAGTTGAGCGTCCATACCTGACCGTGGGATAGGTGGTCACTCGAGTAGGACAGGTAGTCGCTCGAGTAGATGAGCTACACGGTCACAGACGTTGAGGAGTCACAGGAGTCACAGCAGTCCGCCCCCCATGCTTGGCATGGGGGGCGGACTGCTGTGAGGAGCACCATGCCCCCTCCCGCACGCCGACGGGTCCAGCGAGGGGGCAGTGGGCGTGGGGAGGTCCGCGTCGGTCCGGGCGCCGAGGTCCTCCACGAGGACGTCACCGCGGGTCTGACCCTGATCCGACGGAGTGAGGGGGCCCGAGTCAGGTTCAAATCGCGGTTGCGTCATGCGACTGCAATCGGTTCGCACGTTGGATCGGCGCGATAGTGGAGGCGGCGGCACCCACCGGTGCCGGGTACGTCGGGATCCAGAGGGGGTCGTCATGCTGTACATCAACGGCGAGTGGCGTGGCGCGGGGACGGGGGAAGTGTTCGAGTCTCGCAACCCGGCGACGGGCGAGGTGCTCGGTTCCTTGGCCGACGGGTCGGCCGAGGACGCTCGGTTGGCCGTGAGCGCGGCATCCGAGGCGTTCAGATCCTGGTCAAAGCTGACCAGCTACCAGCGTTCTGCGTTCTTGTACCAAGCCTGGACCCTGATGAACGAGCGCCGCGAGGATCTCGCGCAGATCATGACCAAGGAGCAAGGAAAGCCGCTCCGGATGGCACGGAACGAGGTCGGGTACGCCGCTGACTTCCTCTTGTGGTTCGCCGAGGAGGCGAAGCGGGTCTACGGAGAGACCATCCCCTCGGCTCGTGCCGACCAGCGGTTCTTGACGATCCACCAGCCGGTCGGTGTGGCGGCGGCCATCACCCCGTGGAACTACCCGATCTCGATGATCACGAGGAAGGTGGCCCCCGCGTTGGCGGCCGGGTGCACCATGGTCGTCAAGCCCGCCAAGGCGACCCCACTGTGCGCAGTGGAGACCTTCCGGATCTTCGAGGATGCTGGCATTCCGGCGGGCGTTGTCAACCTGGTCACCAGTTCGAGGTCGCGTCCAATCGCCGAGGAGTTCATGTCGAATGTGGCCGTGCGGAAGGTCACGTTCACCGGCTCGACCGAGGTGGGCAAGGAGATCGCCCGCAATGCTGCGGATCAACTCAAGCGAGTCTCGCTCGAGCTCGGGGGCCACGCCCCGTTCATCGTGTTCGAAGATGCCGACCCGGTCCATGCCGCACGCGGTGCGGCCCTGGTGAAGTTCCTGAACACTGGGCAGGCCTGCATCTCCCCCAATCGCCTCTTTGTCCACTCGTCGATCGCCGAGCGCTTCGTCGCCGAGTTGACGAGTCGGGTGGAAAAGCTCCAAGCAGGCAACGGTCTGGACGACGGAGTGACAGTGGGCCCCCTCATCGACGATGACGCCATGGCCAAGATGGCCAGCCAGGTCGACGACGCCAAGGTCCGAGGCGCCACGGTGACGACCGGGGGCGCTCGACTGAGCGGGCCCGCCTATGACCGGGGAACGTTCTGGGCTCCGACCGTCTTGACGGATGTGACCCCTGACATGGTGATCTACCGAGAGGAGACGTTCGGCCCGATAGCCCCGGTCACCGTCTTCGACGACGAAGACCGAGTGATCGAGATGGCCAACGACACCACGTACGGGTTGGCCTCGTACCTCTACACGCGCGATCTGAGCCGCGCCATCAAGGTGTCCGAAGCGCTCGACTTCGCCATCATCGGCATCAACGACATCAATCCCACCTCGGCCGCTGTCCCCTTTGGCGGCATCAAGGAGAGTGGGGTTGGGCGAGAGGGTGCCAAGGTGGGAATTACCGAGTACCTCGACACCAAGGTGGTGGGCATCGCGCTCTGATCCTCCGCCTACCAATCGGAGACCGAAAGGTGAGACGGTGAGCATACGGCCCTATGTGGTGGGGTACCTCAACGAGCGATTGGACAGGGATCCGGGGGCAATTCTCGATCCCATCCGCCTGCGCTTCGATGAGGCGCTCGCCTCCCAAGAGCTGGACCGACCCGTCGAAGTCGTCGTGGCCCACGGATACGGCTTGCCGGAGGGCACCGCCAAGGCCGTCGAGGACGCGTGGAGCTCGTTGGGCGACCAAGGTGCGTTGGTGATCATCGGGCCGGGAAATACCGACAACGCGCTCGCGGTCAAGCCGTTGGCCGAGGCTCGTCGGATTCCTACGATCAACTGGTCGGGCTCCGAGCACTCGCGCGGTGAGTACTGCTTTCAGTACCAGGTGGGATCGTTGCCCGACGAAGGCCCGCTCCTGGCGAGGGCGATCGCCGCGCGGGGTTTGCAGCAAGTGGCGGTCGTCAGGGACCGATCCCCGATAGGCGACGAGTACTGGCAGTACTTCAGCGAGGCCGCCTCTGCTCTGGAGCTGTCGATCGTCTCGGACCAAAAGGTGTTTCCGGTCCAGACGGATCTTGACGTCGAGGTGGCCAGAGCACGGGATTCTCGGGCCGGAGCGCTCGTCTACCTGGGTATCGGCTTGGTGCTCACGCCCATCATGGCGGCACAGCGGACACTTGGTTGGAAACCGCCGTCGTTCACCAACACCGCGGGACTGCGGTACTACACCATGACGCCCGAGCAGCGTGCAGATGCCGATGGATGGACCTATGTCGACATGTACGACGAGCGGAACGACGCGCTTTCGGCCTTGCTCGATCGATTCGACGAGCGCCATGGGGTGCGCCCGGTCGGTCCGATCGTCCCCGCGATGTACGACATGGCCACCCTCATCGTCGGAGGCCTCCGGCTGGCCAGCGTCCACACCCCTGCAGGGGTCAAAGAGGGTCTAGAGCGCGTTCATCAGCTGCCTGCCACGTGTGGCGGCGCGGGTACCGTGCAGGGCTTCGGACCCTGGGAGCGGACAGCGCTCAAAGGTCCTGACTTCTTGATCCTGCGCGAGATGGGAACCTTCGCAAGCTCTCGGTCCGAGCGGGACCCACCCACCTACGAGCGCCTCGCTCGGACGTTGAGTCAGTAACGGATCTCGGGCCCTATCGAGGGCGTTGGAGCGACTTCACTTCCAAGAACTCCTCGAGGCCATAGTGTCCACGTTCTCGCCCGAAGCCCGATTGCTTGTAACCGCCGAACGGGGCAGTCGGATTGAAAGGGCCGCCGTTCAGGTCGACCTGGCCGGTGCGCAGTTGACGTGCGACCGACTCGGCGTGCGCGAGGTCGGCGCCCCAAACGCCACCGGCGAGCCCGTAGGCCGAGTCGTTGGCGATGCCGATGGCCTCGTCCTCTGTGTCGTAGGGAAGGATGGCGAGCACCGGCCCGAAGATTTCCTCTTGAGCAATCGTCATGTCGGGCGTCACGTTGGAGAACACGGTCGGTCGTACGAAGAACCCCTTGTCCAGACCTTCGGGCGGATCAACTCCGCCGGTCAGGAGCGTGGCGCCTTCCGCGACGCCGCCCGAGATGTACGAGCGGACGCGTTCACGTTGGGCCGCCGAGACGAGGGGACCGAGGCGGGTGGAGCGCTCGAAGGGGTCACCGGGTGTGAAGTCCGATGCCGCCTTGATGGCCAACGCTTCGACCTCGCTCAACCGAGAGCGCGGCACGATCATCCGGGTCAAGGCCGAGCACGTCTGACCAGAGTTGAGGTAACAGCTGAAGAGGCCAGCGGGCACGGCCACGGCCAGATCAGCGTCCTCGAGCATCAGGTTGGCCGACTTGCCACCAAGCTCGAGCGCAACTCGCTTCACCGTGCCGGCGGCCAGCTGCATGATGCGTTTGCCGGCGCGCGTGGAGCCGGTGAACGAGACCATGTCCACCCGGTCATGCGAGGCGATGGCCTCACCAACGACGGTGCCGGTGCCGCTCACCAGATTGAACACCCCCGGGGGCACTCCCACCTCGTGAAGGACTTCGGCCAAGGCGAAGGCGTTGAGCGGTGCCACCTCGCTGGGTTTGAGCACGACGGTGCAGCCCGCCGCCAACGCGGGAGCCACTTTGAGCGCGATCTGGTAAAGCGGGTAATTCCACGGGGTGATCGCTCCGACGACACCGACGGGTTCGCGCACGACGAGTGAGTTGCCGATCTCCTCCTCCCACGTCACTTCGTCGGCACGTCCTGCCATGTCGGCGAACACTCCCTTGGCCAGTCCCACCTGGATCGCTTTGGACAGGCCGATGGGCATGCCGACTTCGCGGCTGATGGTGGCGGCCAGCTGGTCGGTCCGCTCGTCGATAAGGTCCGCTACCGCCGCCAATAGCTTGCCCCGCTCGTCGGGCGCGCGGCCGGCCCAGTCGGTCCATGCCTTGACTGCAGCACGCACGGCATGGTCAACATCACCCGCGGTGCCGTTCGGAACGCTGGCGAGCGGCTCCTCGGAGGTCGAGTCGACGACCTCGAGGGTCGACGCCCCTTCGGATCGGACCCATTCGCCCCCGATGTACAGATGCTCAACGACGTCCATCACGCACCTCCGTCATGTGCTGCTTGGGGTCTGCCGGAACTGCGAGGCCCCAGCCAAACCTAGTGGGACCTGCTGAGGCCTGTTCGCAATCGGGGTTCTGGCGGCAACTGGGAGCCAGTGCCAGGCGCACTGATGAATGCTTACAGAGGCTATCCTATATAGGTAGTTCTATGTTTTTGGGTTATGCTTTTGGGTCGATGGTTCAGCAGGAGGAAGTCATGGGCGAAGCCCTGTTCGCACTGGCGGCTGCGGCTGTCCGGGCGGGCGAGCGACGGGTGAGCCTCACCGCGGTGTCGACGTTGTCGACGCTCGAGCGCACTGGAGCACGGCGGCTCACGGATTTGGCCGGCAGTGAGGGCGTCACGCAGCCCTCGATGACCTCGGTGGTCAACCAGCTGGAGAAGCTCGGGTTCGCCAAGCGCCGGGGCGATCCTGGCGACGGGCGGGTCGTGCAGGTCGCGATCACCACCGCCGGTAGGCGGTACCTGCGCACGTTACGACGGGCCGGAGCAACGGTGTTCACCGCATTGATCGAGAAGCTTCCCGAAGCCGAGGTGGCCGCCCTGCGCGCCGCCCTGCCCGCCCTGCACCGCCTTGCGGAGCTCGCGGGCAGCGGACCCACCGGTTGGATAGGCCCTTCTGCGGTGACCAACGAGGATGGTCTTCCAACGAAGGAGAGGAGCAGGTGGTGAGCGATCCTTCCACCATTTCCCCCTCAAGGGGACCCGGACGAGCATCGGCGGTCACGACCGCCCTGAGTTGCCCAGGCAACGTCCCCGTTGTCGTCGTGGTCGGGTTCGACGGCTCCGAGCCGGCGCAGCGGGCGCTCGACAGCGCTGCCTGGCTGCTGCACGACCGGAGTGGCTGGCTCGAAGTCGTCTTCGTGGCCCACGCGCCGGCCTCCGCTCCGATGTACCCCACGGCGCTGGGGGAGCTGGAGCGGAGCTTCGATGATCTCGAGCGCCAACTCCATGACGACGTGGCTGCCCGACTCGAATCCGCCCAGCCTCTCTGGCATTTTCGACGCCGCGATGGCTTGGTGGGTCACGAGCTCATCGCGGTGGCCGACGACCTGCGTCGACAGAACCCCGATGCCGCGGTCGTGTTGGTCGTCGGGGGTGCATCGCACAAGTACCACCGCGTGCTCGGATCGGTGTCCTCGAGACTCGAGCGAGCTGACCGATTTCCCGTCCTGGTCGTGCCGTAGGGCCAGGGCCCTCGCTCGGGCGCCAGTGCCTGGCTGGGGGCGGTCTCAGATCCCCGTCTGCTCGGTGCGTACGGGCGCGGGGTCGGGCACGTGCGGCATGAGCGCGTTGGGGGGAATCGTCCCGAGCCGACCGGCTTCGAAGTCCTCGAGGGCTTGACCAATCTCGGCGCGGGTGTTCATGACGAACGGGCCGTAGTGTTCGACCGGCTCCCCGATGGGCTGCCCTCCGAGCACGAGGAGCTCGAGGTTCGAGGTGCGCGAGTCGAGGCGATCATCGGCGCGGACCGCCATCCAGGCCCCGGGCGCGAATGCCGCCAGCTGGCCGGCGTGCACCGGCCGCCCGTCGCTGCCAGCGCGGCCGGACCCGGCGAGCACGTACACGAGCGCATTGAAGTACGGGTTCCAGGGGAGCTCGAGTAGCGCCCCTGGCGCCAGGCTCGCGTGCATCAGGGCCATCGGTGTGTGGGTCGAGCCCGGGCCACGGTGCTCGCCAACCTGTCCGGCGATGACTCGCACCAGCGATCCGCCGTCCGCCGAGGACAAGAGGGCTACCTGGTCCGCCTCGAGTCCCTGGTATGCCGGTGGGATCATCTTGTCCTTGGCCGGCAGGTTCACCCACAGCTGGATGCCGTGGAACAGGCCACCTGAGACCACGAGCTCTTCGGGGGGCGTTTCGATGTGCAGGATCCCACCGCCCGCGGTCATCCATTGGGTTGCCCCGTCGGTGATCAGGCCGCCGCCCCCCTGGGAATCTTGATGGGCGAAGGTTCCCTCGATCATGTAGGTCACCGTCTCGAAGCCGCGGTGGGGATGCCACGGAGTTCCCTTGGGCTCACCGGGCGCGTAGTCGACCTCGCCCATCTGGTCCATGTGCACGAAGGGGTCCAGATCCGCCATGGACAGGCCGGCGAAGGCACGGTGCACGGGGAATCCCTCCCCCTCAAAACCCCGTGGTGCCGATGTCACCGACCGGACCTCACGTTCGGGCGAGTGCAGCCGGTCGGGAACGGGGATCGTGGGGAGGACGGACAGGTCCTCGACGCTCACAGCGGGCATTGCTTCCTCCGATCGGTCGGTCCTGACAACTCGCTCGCCTCCACACTAAGTGCGGGCGGATTCGGTCGTGCCCGCCCCCGGGAGCCCGATGTCGCTCTGAGACGGGGCATTCCAACCCTTCTGCAACCGGGATGCAATGCCCCGGGGTTACGGTTCGGTCCAGCGATCTGTGGCGACGACGACGGCGACGGGGAGGAAGATGCCTGATAAATCTCAGCGTCGCCTTCATGTACCGCGACGACCTTGGCGCGTGGTCGGCTCGAGCCTGGCCCGATGGTGACCGGCCACAAGCGCCCAGCCCGGGTCACCGGGAGCTTCGCGATCCCGAACGCCGCGACCGGTGGGAACGTCGCGAGCGCTGACAAGGACGTCTTCATAAGGCGGGATCGACGCGTCTTGCGCGCCCTGCGCAAGGTTCGCCAACGGACCGAACCGCCGGCGCACGCCGGCGCTCATGACCGCGACGAGATGCGAGCGCGCGTGACCCGGGCCAACAGGTCGCTTCAGACCGTCTTTCAGCCCATCGTGGATCTCCGAACGGGTCGCCCGGTAGGCGCGGAGGCGCTGGCCCGCTTCGATGTCGCGCCCTTCAGGCCCCCCGACCAGTGGTTTGCCGAAGCTGCTGAGGTTGGTCTCGGTCTCCAGCTGGAGGTCACCGCCCTCCGTTCGGCACTTGAACAGCTGCGCTACCTACCCTCGGGCCTGTACCTCTCGCTCAACGCGTCGCCGATGGCGATGGCGTCCCAGGAGTTGCGAGATGCCGTCGCCAACGTGCCAGCCGAGCGCGTCGTGCTGGAGCTCACGGAGCACACGGGTGTCGAGGACTACGCGCGCTTTGGAACTGCCATCGACGATCTGCGATCTCGAGGTGCGCGCCTGGCCGTCGATGACGCAGGTGCGGGGTTCGCCAGCCTCCTGCACATCCTCAATCTTCGGCCAGATGTCATCAAGCTGGACATCGGACTCGTGCGGGGCATCGATGCCGATCCTGCTCGCCGGGCGCTGGGTTCGGCGCTACTGCATTTCGGCTTCGATGCGTACCGGGCGGCGATGATTGCTGAGGGAATCGAGACGCAGGGCGAGTTCGACACCCTTCGCGCCCTCGGATGCGGTTTCGGCCAGGGTTTCTACCTCGGCCGGCCCGGACGTCTTTCACAGCCACCACCTCGGGTAGCGACCGGCCGCTCGGTCGGGCAGACGTTCCTCTCCCAAGGCGCTCTTCGGAGGGCCTGAGCCAACAACACCGATCGTGGCCTGCGCCCTGCCCAGCGGAGGTCCAGCGCTCGGGCTCGTCGCCGGCAGGGGAGTGGGCTGGATGGCCGTTGGCCTGCCATGCTGTGAAGATGCTGCTTTCAGGGAAGGTCGCGATCATCACGGGAGCCGGTTCGGGCATCGGACGATCCAGTGCCATGCGTTTTGCTGCCGAAGGCGCGGCCGTCGTCATCGCCGATGTGCGAGGCGACCGGGCGCAGAAGGTGGCCGACTTGGTCACCAACGCCGGTGGTCGTTCGTTGGCCTGCCAGACTGACGTGGCTGACGCCCAACAGGTCGAGGCGATGGTCACCCAGGCCGTCGAGAGTCTCGGCGGCCTTGACGTCGTCTTTTCCAACGCTGGAGTCTCGAGGCCGGGCAACGCCGTCGATCTCGACGCTGGCTCTTGGGATCTCATGTGGCGGACCAACGTCTCGTCGTTGTTCCACGCGGCCAAGTACGCAATTCCGTACATGGCAGAGCATGGGGGTGGTTCGATCGTCGCCACGTCGTCGGTCTCGGGGATCTTCGCCGATGGCAACACGCTTGGCTATGCCGCGACCAAGGCGGCGGTGCTCGGGCTGGTGAAGGCGTTGGCGGTTGACCACGCCCATCAAGGCATACGGGTGAACTGCCTCGTCCCGGGGGTCACCGCCACGCCGCCCATGCTGGCTGCTCTCGGGGGTGGTACTGGGCAACTACACGACGCACTCATCGAGTCCCAGCCGATGGGTCGATTGGGCACGCCTGACGAGCTGGCCGCCGTGGCCGTGTGGTTGGCCAGCGACGAGGCGTCATACGTCACCGGTCAGGCGATCATCGCCGACGGCGGGCTGACCTCGGAGTCGCAGTTCTCGCGGCTTATTCGGATGACCCCGGCCGGCGGCTCGTCGACGTCGGGGTCTCCACCTAAATGACCGAGTTGGTCAGTCGGTCCCGGCTTTACGGGCGTTGCGTATCTGACGGTTCACATCGTCGGGGTCGAAGTACTCCCTCCAGCCCGAGATAAGCCCGTCGTCGGTCACGTCGAAGATGGCCACCAGGTGGTGGTCGATCTGAACCCCGTTGGTCGTGAACTGGTCGCTGCGCTCGGTGAACACCTGGCGATCGTTCGATCCTATGTACCGGAGTCCGCAGCGCATGTAGGTGGCGAAGCCCAACTGGCGCTGTATGTCCGCTGCGATCGCCTCGCGACCGCGTAGCGTCGGACCACCCGGTATCCAGAGTTGCCATTCGGCATCCTCGGTGAACATCGACAGGATCGTGTCGATGTCAGGCTCTTCCTGGGTCCCATCTCCCCACGCGGCCATGAACCTGAGCACTACGGCTTCCTTGGCGGCGGCGTCCATCACTGAACAACGCTGAGGGTTGCCCGAACAGTGCATCGCCCCGGCCCAGTCGCCCGGCTCGTGCGCTTTAGCATCTCGCGACCTTTCTGTACCTACGTCGAGTGGGTGGTCTCATCACTTGCCCTGTTGGCGGGCTGCGCTGGCCTGGTTGAAGGCGTTCACGCGGTCCTTGAAATCGTCGGAGGTGAACAGCAGCGTCTGTGCAAAGCGATCGAAGACCCTCGCCGTGCCGCGGTCGACCGTGTCGGCGATGTCGATCGCCACCTTGGTCACCCCCACGGCCTCACGGGGCATCGACGCAAGCTTGCGGGCGAATGCCCGGACGCGCTCGTCGAACTCCTCTTTGGGATAGACCGCGTGGACCAATCCGATGGCCATTGCTTGATCGGCATCGACCGGCTCGCAGGCCATTGCAATCCATCGGGCCCAGTGCGGACCGACCAGCCGGGTCAGTCGGCTGACGCCGCCCGATCCGGGAAGTACGGCCAGGTTCTGGATTTCGGGCAGCCCGAACATCGCACCCCGTGCGGCCAGCCGGAAATCGCACGAGACCCCCATCTCGACGCCCACGCCCAGGCAATGGCCCTGGGCGGCCAATACCACCGGCTTCTCGACCTGCTCGAGGGCGTCGAAGAGATCGTGGTCGGCCTCGATCCGGTACTGGGACCGCATGTTCGAGCCCCGGACGATCCCATCGGTACCCTCGCCCACGTTGACTCGCAGGTCAGCCACGTCCTTGCCGCCGGTGAAGTACTCGCCTTCGGCCCGGATCACCAGCACTCTCAAGTCGTCCTGGTCGCGCAGATCCCGCACGGCTTCCCGGATCGCCTCGAACATCTCCAGGCTGACGGCGTTGCGCTTCTCCGGACGGGTGAAGGTGACGTAAACCACGCCCTCTTCGTTCTCACGTCGCACGTGTGGGCTCATCGGCTTCCTTTGCCTCGAACGAAGGTACGTCGGACGAAGGTACTGCAAAACCAAACGGAGCGGGCGACCGACGTGTTCGCTGCCCGCAATGGAGTGGTCGGTGGCCGCAAGACCGAGCGGGCACCGCCGGCATCGGCCGCCGACATCCGGTCGGACTAGATCTGCTGTGCCCAGTCGGACAGCCGGTCCAGTGCTTGGGCCAACAGCTCGGGTTGGTCCTCGAAGTAGTGCGTAGCGCCCGGCACTTCCACCAGCACCTTGGAGCTCGACGACGTGGCGGCTTCGTAGACCTGCCGGGCCATCTGGGGTGTCACTACCGGATCGGCGGTGCCGACGCTCACGAGGACCGGACAGGTGATCTCGGGGAGCCACCGTAACGAATCGCCAAGGGTGTGATCGAGGGACCATTGATTGAGCCACGAGCGCAACGTGGTGCAGCGACCAATGCCGGCCGGGAGGTAGTTCGCCACCGCTGGCGGACCCCACAGCGAGACACCGATCTGGCGGTCACTCGGATCGATCGTGCCGTCGAGGAAGCGCAGGTCCGCGGTCGTGCCCTGCACGGTGAACGCCAGGTCGTCGAGGCCAGGGGGAAAGTGATCCTCCGCCACAAGGGTGTGGAGCATTCCCTCCGCCCAGGCCGAGATGCGACGGTTCCGGGCTCGCTGAGCCTCGCGGTACCTCGCCACGAAACCCTCGGAGAACGGCGGACCGTTCTCTGGTCGGTACATGTCGAGCGAGGCGTCGCGGACGAACGGCTGGTGCTCGTCGATGATGGCCGGATCCAGCCATTCGATGGAGAGGCGCGCCCGAGATGGATGGGCGTTGAACATGGCGATCGCGTCGGCTGGGATCAGCCCGGCACGGGTAAGGTCCGGACCTCCCCCGGCGGCGCGGTGACCGAGGGCGAGACCGCCTGGGCTTGGTAGTACGGCACAATCGACGCGCCGCCGGAGTTGCCGATGAGCACGACCTTCTCGTAGCCGCGGTCGCGCAGGTGCGCCACCATGGAGCCCATGTCCAGCAGGCAGTTCTCCATGAGCAGGTTCGTGTCGTTGCCGACGTAGCGGGTGGTCAGGCCGACCCCGCCGAATCCTCGTTCGGCCAAGCCGGCCAGCGCGTAGTGGCCGAGGAAGTTCGCGGTCGGGTGGCACCACACGAGAGCAGTGCTCGGCGTGGTGCCGGCGATCTTCACCTCGCTGCCCCACACGGTGCGCGCCAGCCGGGCGACGCCCGAGTAGATCTCGACCTTGGCGTGGGCCTCTTGGGGGGCGGCGAGGAGGTTGCGCTCGAGCTCGATCATGTTGGCCTCGTGGTAGTTGGCACCCCTCGATGGGCGAGATAGTCAGGCGAAAGATCAGGAACGGACAGTCCGAGTGTGCGAGCCAGCATCTGGGTCACGGTGTTGTCGTGGCCCATACGGGTGTCGGGTTCGGCCAGGCCCCGGGCGACCCGGGCGTCGGCCTGGCGGATGAGCGTCGTGGCCATGAAGAGCGATTCCATCACGTCGAAGAACTCGAGGTTGCCGAGCTGGCGACCCGACAGCGCCTCGTAGCGGGCGATGGTCGTCGCACGATCGGGCCACCCGGCCAGCCGCTCGATGCCGACCGCATCGGTCTGGAAGTCGTCGAAGAACAGCCAGTGGGCGACGTCTCGGGCGGCCGGTCCGATCATTGCGGTCTCGAAGTCAAGGGCAGCGGCGACCCTATGGTCCTCGGCGAAGATCATGTTGCCAACCCGGGGATCGCCCCACAACAGCACTGGCGGGCCGCAGTCGACTGTTGCCACGCGGCGCTCGAGGTAGTCGACGGCCGCGTCGGTGATCGGGAACTCCCGCTCGGCGGCGCTCCATCGGTACCAGTCGACCAGAGCCCCGACGTGGGGTTCGATCAGTCCGTTCGCCGTGTCGCCGTCGAGGAGGAACTCGTGGTTGGCGTGCCACTCGACCGCGTGGAGGGCCACCAGCACCTCGAGCGCGCTGGCCCATAGTCGCTCTCGTTCTCGAGTCGTGAGCCGGGGCATCCAGCCCACCGTGTGGATCGAGGGCTTGCCCAATGGCACGCGCCCGCTGACCCGCTCCATGACGAAGAAGGGAGCACCGAGGACCGCGGGATTGGGCTCGAGCCAGTGCACCTCGGGCACTGGGACGCGGGTTCCGGCCAGTCCTCGCAGGACGCGGGCCTCGCGCAGCACGTCGGGCTCGCGAAAGATGGTGGTGCCGATGGCTTGCCGGCGGACGACCAGGTGCAGGGGACGACCCTCCGCCGACACCTCGCACAAGACGGTGTCGTTCGATTGGCCCGCGTCGGGTCGGGCCAGGCTGTGCACGGCTACCTCTGGGGTGCCGAGGCGATCGGCCAACCAGGCGGTCAGCGGCACGCGGAGCTCGTCGAGGTTGGCGGTCAATGGGTCTTCCCAAAGGAAGCCGCCAACCCGCCCAGGTGCTCGGCGGTTGTTCCGTGGAGGATCAGCTCGTCGGCCCCGGCAACGATGTACTCGTCCAAGCGACGTGCGCACTGGGCTGCCGTGCCCATCGCTGACGACGACGCCAGCCAGTGGTCGGGGAAGGTGTGGGCCAGGCTGATGAGCTCGGGCCGGGGGAGCGCCTTGTCGGCTTGCAGCTCTCCGAGCGCGACGAGGGTGGGGTGGCTGCGATAGCGGATCAGGTCGTCGGGGTCCCAGCGGTTGGCCGCCACCAGCGCGTCGCCCAAGCCGGCGACATGGAAGTACCCAGCAGCGCGGGCATGGACCGCCAGCTCGGTGTCGCCCGGGCTGCGATCTGGGGCGACGACGACGGTCGCGTAGGTCCGCACCGCCCCCGGGTCACGCCCGGCGGCGCCAGCAGCGTCCTTGATGACCGCGACCGAGCGGCTGACCGCGTCCGGGGTGAGGAAGGGGTGCAGGATGGCGCCGTCGAAGCACCGCCCTGCCACCGCCAAGGTTTTCGGCCCGACCGCTGCGAGCAGGATAGGCGGCGGATCCACATCGGGCCGTTGGGGTAACCGGAGTCGCGGGAACCGTCCGGCCGGACCGTCGTAGTCGACCGTCTCGCCGGCCCAGAGCCGTCGGAGGATCTCGGCGGCATCTCCCAAGGTGGCAAGGGTGGGGGCCGGCACGCCGTAGTCCCGCCAACGCCACGAAGCCGAACGACCGATGCCGAGCAGGAAGCGCCCCTCAGAGAGCGATTGCAGCGTCTGTCCCATCGAGGCCAGAACCATTGGGTGCCGCAGCCCGGTGTGGGTGACCGCGGCGCCGATCCGGATCGTTCTGGTGGTCTGCGACAGGGCACCGGCCAGCGACGGCAGATCCTTGGTGTCGTAGCGTTCCCCGATCCACGCGGTGCCGAGGCCAATCTCCTCGACCTTTGCCGCCTGGCCGAACACGGCTCTCGGATCCTTCACCCCACCAGGCAGCACGTAGCTGCCCAGCAGGTCGCTCGAGCTCGGCCCTCGCCGCTCGGGGGGGGCGACTGATTTGCCGACTGATTCAAGGACTCGCCTCATTGCTCATCGCGGGCCGCTCCCGACGAGGAAAAGCTCGTTGCTCACAGCGAGGAACGTAGCGTGTTCTGCGGGCTCGGTCCGGTGGTGGTTGGATGTCCGGGTGCACCGTCAGGGATGTCGCTCATGAACGTCGGCCAGCTGCTCGCCCAGAGCGCGGCGCGGTTCGGAGATCGTCCGGCGGTCACCTGGGGCGATCGAACGCTGAGCTATGCCCAGCTGGACCGGAGGGCCAACGCCTTGGCTAGGGCCCTCGGCGCTTCTGGTCTCGGGCAGGGGGACCGAGTTGGGGTCCTCATGCGCAATCGCCCCGAGGCGCTCGAAGCCATGTTCGCCTGCTTCAAAGCCGGGTATTGCCTCGTGCCCCTCAACAGCCGTTTCACCTCCGACGACGTGGCTTTCCATGTCGACGACTCGAAGGCCCGGGCCGTCTTTACTGACGCGGACGGTGAGGCGGTAGTGCGCGGAGCGGGGTGCGCCGATGTCACCGTGGTCGTCGCGGGCGGCGCCGATCCAGCGGGCGGCGCGCTCGATCACGAGCGCCTGGTGAGCGAGCACGACTCCTCGCCGATGTCGGCGGACGTGGGTCGCGACGACCTGGCATGGCTCTTCTACACCTCGGGCACGACTGGACGCCCCAAGGGGGCCATGCTGAGCCACGGCATCTTGGGCTTCGTCACCGCGTCGTGGCTGGCCGACATCACCCCGATGGACGAGCGCGACGTCACACTGCATGCGGCACCGCTCAGCCACGGCGCCGGGTTCCACGCCCTGGCGGCCACCGCCCGGGGGGCCCACCAGGTCATTCCCGAGCAGAAGAGCTTTGACGCCGGGGGTGTCCTGGGCCTGATGGCCGAAACGAAGGTCACCAACACCTGGCTTGTCCCGACCCAGATCGTGATGCTCCTCGACGCCTTGAAAGATCAAGCCCCGGATCTTCCGAGCCTCCGCTACGTGGTCTACGGCGGCGCGCCGTTCCCGCCGGCCGACCTCCGACAAGCCCTCGACGTCTTTGGGCCGGTCTTTGTCCAGCTGTTCGGGCAGGGTGAGACGCCAATGACCGCCACCGTCCTGTCGGTGCGCGACCACGTCGAGGCCTTGGCCGGCGATCGACCTGAGCGGCTCGCCTCGGCCGGGGTCGCTCGTCCGGGCACCGAGGTGCGCATCTTGGGCGAGGAGGGCCAGGCGCTCCCGTCAGGTGAGGTCGGCGAGATCTGTGTCCGGGGTGGCGCCGTCATGCTGGGCTATTGGGAGCGACCTGAGGACACCGCCGAAGCGCTGCGCGGCGGGTGGTTGCACACCGGTGACCTCGGCCGAACCGACGAGCACGGCTACGTGTACCTGCTTGATCGGGCCAAGGACATGATCATCAGCGGGGGATCCAACGTGTACGCGGTCGAGGTGGAAGCCGTGTTGGCAGCGCACCCGGCGGTCTACGAGGTAGCCGTCGTGGGCATGCTGGATCGGACCTGGGGAGAGGTGGTCACCGCGGTGATCGTTCCCCGAGACGACGCCCAGACCGAGCAGTTGGCCGCTCTTTTGGCCACGCACTGTGCGGCGACGTTGGCCGGCTACAAGCGGCCTCGCCGCTTCGTCTTCCGCCCGACGCTGCCGCGCAACGCCTACGGCAAGGTACTCAAGCGAACCTTGCGTGAGGAGCTGGCCGAGTCCTAAGCCTCAGCGAAGGTGATCGAGCCTGAGCAGATCGATGGCGTTGTCCCGAAGGATCCGCTGCACCACGTCATCGGGGAGCCCCGCGGTCAGCGTGGTCATGATCTGCTTGGTGTCGGGCCAGGTCGAGTCCGAGTGCGGGTAGTCGGTTTCGGCGGTGACGTTGGCGACGCCAATCTCGTCGAGTGAGTCGAGCCCGTGGGCGTCGTTGATGAAGCAACCGTAGACCGAACGGAAGTAGTAGGTCGAGGGCGGCTCTGGGATGTGCTTCGTCTGGGCCCAGCCCTGGTTGTCCTCCCACACCTGGTCCACTCGTTGGAGCGCGTAAGGGATCCAGCCGATCTGGCTTTCGGCATAGAGCAGCTTCAGATCGGCGAAGCGCACCAGCAGCCCCGACATCAAGAAGTCGACCAACGACGTCATGGCGTTGCCAAAGGCGAGGGTGGCCGACACCGACGGCGGGGCGTCGGGCGACGCGGCGGGCATCTTCGACGACGAACCGATGTGCATGGCGACCGCGGTCCCCGTCTCGGCGCAGGCGGCAAAGAACGGGTCCCAGTGACCGCTATGGATCGTTGGGAGGCCAAGATGGTAAGGCAGTTCGCTGAAGCAGACGGCGGGAAACCCTCGATCGGCGTTGCGGCGAACCTCTTCGACGGCGAGCGGCACGTCCCAGAGCGGGATGATCCCGAGAGGCACCAGCCGACCGTTGGAATCGCCACACCACTCGTCGGCCATCCAGTCGTTGTAGGCGCGCACGCAGGCCAGCCCTAGTTCCTTGTCGTGGCCCTCGTAGAAGGTCTGGCCGCAGAAGCGGGGCAAGGTGGGAAAGCACATCGAAGCGTCGACCCAGCCGGCATCCATGTCCTCGAGGCGAGCCTTGGGGTCGTAGCACCCCGGTCGCATGTCGTCGTAGGTGATGGGGGTGAGGGTCATCTCCTCCTTGGCGTATCCCGCCGCGGCCACCATCCGCTTGTGGGTGTAAACCAAGTCCTCGTACATCCAACAGTCCACCTTGATCGGCGAGTCGTCGTCGAAGTGCTCGACATAGCTCGCCGTTCCCACGTAGTCGATGTCGCGAATGCCGCGCCGGACGATCTTGGGTCCGCGATCGCGAAACCTCTCGGGGAGCCAGGTCTCCCAGACGTGGGGCGGCTCGACGACGTGATCGTCCACGCTGATGATCTTGGGGATCTCCTTCATGACCGGCGGTGGCTCCGCTCGCTCGCCAGGCGGTGCAAGACGGTGACCATGTCCTCACCCGACGCGGCCGCCCGTTCTTTTACCGTCGTCCAGTCGGCCAGCTGCTCGGCCGCGTAGTCGGCGTTGTCGTTCCACGTCGGCGAGGTCGCAGCGGTGATCTCGAGCCGGATCCCGTTGGGGTCGTGGAAGTAGATGCTGTAGATGATCTTGTGATCGATCGGCCCGAGGACCTCGATGCCGTTCTTCTCCAGCCAGGCCGCCCATCGATCAACGGTGGCCGGACTGTCGACTTGGACGGCGAGGTGCTGGAAGGTGTCGTAGGCGGCGTGCGGCGGAGGGCCGAGGGGTGGGAGCTCTGGTGCCTCGAAGAAGGCGATCGTCGACCCGTCGGCCATGCGGAAGAACGAGTGGAAGTACGGGATGGGCTCCCCGGTCGAGGGGATCGCGTCGTCGAGAACCGCGTTCACCAGTTCCATCCCGAGGACGCGCGTGTAGAACGCGGCCGTCGCCGCCGTGTCGCGGGTGATGTACGCGACGTGGCTGAGCATTGCCGGCTTGCCGGGCCGCTCGCTCTCGGACGGACGGTCCAGCCCGTCCAGGGTGGTGGTCGCATCGATCGTGATTTCGCTCATGACCCCTCCTCGTCGGGACCTGTTGCCCTGGCCTGTTCACACGTGCCCTGCCCGTCGGCGCAGCCCAGACCCGCCGCAAGACCCCCAGTATCCCACTGACCAGACTAGGAGACTGCTGCGAGAGCCGCTTCCTCTCTGGGCCGGAGTGAGGAGGCGAGAAGCGCCGTTCCCTCCGTGCCGCTAGGACGAGGCTCGCACGTCGACGACGGTCCGTCCGCGGACGGCGCCCTTCAGGATCGCATCGAGCACCGGTTCGAGACCGTCGAGGCTCACGTCGTTGATCATCTGATCGAGGCCCTGTGGTTTGAGCGGTCCGGCCAGCTGCTCCCAGACATGGCGGCGACGGGCAATCGGGCTCTCAACCGAGTCGATCCCGAGCAGCGAGACGCTTCGCAAGATGAACGGCATGACCGTGGTCGGGAGTCCGGCCCCCCCAGTGAGGCCGCTGGCGGCGACAGCACCCCCGTAGTCGATGCGAGCCAGGACATTGGCCAGTGTCTGGCCGCCGACACAGTCGACGGCGGCCGCCCACTTGACCGACTCGAGTGGCCGACCGCCTTCAGCTGAGAGCTCTTCGCGTGCAATGACGGCGGTGGCGCCCAGTGCCCGGAGGTAGTCCTCGCTGTCGGCCTTTCCGGTGCTGGCGACCACCTCGTAACCGCGATGCGCCAGAATGCCGACCGCAGTGCTGCCCACGCCCCCAGTGGCCCCGGTGACCAGCACCGGACCGCTGTCGGGCGTCAGCCCGTGGTCCTCCAGCGCCACCACCGACAGCCCGGCGGTGAACCCAGCCGTCCCGATGGCCATGGCCAAACGGGCGTCGAGGCCCTCGGGCATGGCGACCAGCCAGCCCTCGGGGACCCTTGCGTACTCGGCGAAACCACCGTGACGAGAAACCCCGAGCTCGTAGCCGTGAGCCAGCACCGCGGTGCCTTCAGGAAGGCCCTCAACACCGGACTCGGCGATGGTGCCCGCAAGGTCGATGCCGGGGACAAGGGGCGAGATCCGGGCCACCCTGCCCTTGGCGATCGTCGCCAGGCCGTCTTTGTAGTTGACGCTGGATCGCTCCACGGCGATGAGCACCCCGTCGGAAGGCAAGTCGTCGTCACGGAGGGCGGTGACCCTCCGAACGACGGCGTCTCCCTCCGAAGTTGCCGTGAACGCACGGAAAGTATCGAGCATGGGGCGAGAGGCTAACCGTTGCCCACTGGGTCGTCGGCCGAAGGCGAGAGGCCTTCTTGTGCGACCAGGAGCACGTCGACGGCCAGCACGCCGTCGGAGGTCACGACCAAGGGGTTGAGGTCGGCCGAGCCCAGCCACGTTGCTGTGGCCTCGAAGAGCCGACCGGCCGCCTCGACGGCGTCGACCAGCGGTTCGATGGGCCATGGCGCCTGCCCTCGAATCGTTCCGACGCCGCTGGCCACCTCGTTGGCGAGCGAACGGGCTGCACCCGGGTCGAGAGGCAGGACACGTCCGTCAACCTTCCGGGCCAGCTCGAGCAGGATGCCGCCCCGGCCGAGGAGCAGCACTGGTCCGAGCTCGCTGGCGGCTTGGATGCCGATGTAGGCCTCTGCGTGGCCGGCGATCATCGGCTGGACCACTACCGTCGCCGGAGCCGCCTCGGCCAGGGCGATGGCCCGGAGCTCCCTGACCGTCCTCGGGACATCGGGTGGGGCCACGGCGAGACGAACGGCGCCGATCTCGGTGCGATGCGGCACGTCTGCGAGCTTCACGACCAGGAGATCGCCAAGGGCGGCGATCTCGGGGTCATCCTCCTTTCCCTCCGCCAAGAGGACGAACGGTGCGATCGGCACGCCGGCCTCCCTCAGCACTGCCATCGAGTCGGCGAAGCCGAGGATCGCTCCGGCCGGAGTCTCGAGCAGCGCCGGTGGAGATGCCGAGGGGTGGTGCGGCGCACGGCGCTGGGTCACGACCGGCGCCGTCGCCACCTCGCCGACCGCGCGAATTGCTCGGAGGGTCGAACGTAGCCCCCGACAAAAGCTGAGACCCCGATCGCCGTACTGCTGGGTCCAGCTGCCGACGGCGGTGGCCTCCAAGGGGCTCACGATGAGCGGGACGCGAGCCGTGGCCGCCGCGTCGGCGAAGGGTTCGAGCAATGTTCGGGCCCAGCCCTCGTCGCCATCACCGGCCCACCAGCACAGTACGAGGGCGTCGAGCCCCTCGGCCTCGGCATAGCCAGTGAAGATCTCGAGCAGCAGATCTCGGTTCCGCATCACGAACCCGGTCAGGTCGAGCGGGTTCAGGCTGGCGCTTTCCCCCGGTATCCGCTCCCGCACCCACTGCTCGAGCGGAGTGAGATCGGCCAACGCCACCCCTTCTTCGGCACAGAGATCGGCGGCCATTCCGGCCACCCCTCCCGAAGAGGCCATGACGGCGATCCTCCGAAGGGGCTCCCATCGCTCCGATGGAAGTTGAGAGAGCAGCTGCGCCCGGTCGAGCACGTCGTCGACGTCATTGGCGGTGACGACCCCCGCCTGACGGAGCACGAGGTCGTACATCCAGCTCTCGTCCGCGATGACACCGGTGTGAGAGCGCATGATGTCCCGGGACCGTTCGGTGCGACCGAGCTTGAGGGCGACGAACGCCTTGCCGGCCGACCGAGCTCTGGCCACTGCGGCGAAGAAGGCCGGAGCGTCGCGGATCTTCTCGATGACCAGGCAGATCACCCTGGTGGCCGGGTCGTCGGCCAAGAGCTCGACGTAATCGGCCAGACCGCAGACGGCCTCGTTGCCCGACGAGACTGCGACCCCGAAGCCGAGCTGACGCTGCTGTCCGGCGGCCAGGCACGAACGCAGCATGAAGCCGCTTTGGGAGATGACCGCCACGGGACCCGAGCGCAGTGAGATGCGTCCGCCGGTGAACAAGTTCGCCTTAGTGGCGACGTTCATGAAGCCGCTGCAGTTGGGGCCGACGACAGCCAGCGATGCACCGGCTGCCGCCACCAGTCGTGATTGCAGCGCCAGGCCTTCCTCCCCGAGCTCGGCGAAACCTCCGGCGGCCACCGCCACTCCGCCACAACCCAGGGCCGCCGCCTCGGCGACCACCTCGATCGACCGCTCGGCGCTCACCAGGGAAAGTACGGCGTCGATGGGAGCGCCGATGGCACTGAGGCTCGGGACGGTTGGGCGGTCATAGACCTTGTCACGGTTGGGGTTGACCAGGTGGACCTCGCGACCCGCTTCAAGCATCGGGAGCACGGCGTTGTTGGACATACCAAGGTTCTCGCTCGCGCCGACGACGGCAATCGAGATCGGGTTGACAAGTCGCGCTAGGTTCGAGCGTTCCACGGCGTTGACTGTAGACAGTCGTCAGGCAGGAGACAGTTGTCGCCGACGGACCGGCCGCGGGAGCACCACAGGGTGGAACTGGACGAGATCAGCTACGAGAAGGCCGAAGGAGTGGGAGTGATCTCCCTGAACCGGCCGGCGACCCTCAATGCCATTTCCGCTCGCGCCGGGGGGACCCGTGATCAGGTCGCCTGGGCTTTGCGCGACGCCGAAGACGATCCGGACATCGGCTGCTTGGTGTTGCGAGGCGCCGGCAAGGGGTTTTCCTCCGGTGGTGATCTGTCGGGCAACGCCCGACGAGAGACCGCCTTCGAACACCAGGCCTTCGTGGAGGCGGCCGAGACCTTCCACCGGCGGGTCCGCGAGGCACGGCTGCCGGTCATCGCCAGCGTCCACGGGATCTGCTTGGGTGCGGCCCTGTCTTTGGTCGTCTCGTGCGACTTCGTGATCGCCGCTGCTTCAGCCCGGTTTGGGCTTCCCGAGGGTCGCCTTGGTCTGGTGGGAGCCACCTCACTCGTGCCCGTGGTCGGTCGCCAGTGGGCCAAGTTCATGATGTTCTCGGGCGAGGAGATCACCGCGGCCCAAGCGAGCCAGATCGGGTTGGTGTTGACCGTCGAACCCGACGACGAGTTGCACGATCGGGTGATCGAGCTGTCGCGGCGTCTGGCTCGGCTGCCGAGGGAAGGCCTGCTCCTCAACAAGCGGGCCATCGACGCAGCAGGCGAAGCGGGGGGCGACGCGGCCGGTCGACTGGCTGGCCTCGGCGCTGATGTGGTGACGCTGGCCAACAGCGCACGGGCCACCGCGCCAGACGGGCGTACGTTCACCGAGATCATTGCCGCCGAGGGGATGGCCGGGCTGAAGGCAGCTCGGGCCGCTCAGTACGCCACAGGCTGGCTCCGATGAAGGGGCTTGGCGTCGATCACACGTCAATCACAGGGGAGGGCCATGCGGCTCGAAGGAAAGGTTGCGCTTGTTTCGGGATCGACCAGGGGGATCGGCCGCTCGATCGCCCAGCGGTTCGCCGAGGAAGGGGCGTCGGTGGCGGTGACCGGACGCACCCAAGCGCGCGGACAGAAGGTGGTCGACCTCATCAACGAGGCCGGCCACAGGGCCGAGTTCTTCGAGCTCGACGTGAAGAGCGAGGACAGCGTTCGCTCGGTCACCGAGGCGGTGGCCGAGCGTTTCGGCTCGATCTCCATCCTGGTGAACAACGCGGCACCCACTGTCGAGGTGGGCAGCTCGATCAAGCCACTCGTGGACGTGACAACCGAGGAATGGAACTCGGTCCTGACCGCAACGGTGACGGGGCCGGTGTTCTGGGCCTGCAAGTACGGCATCCCGCACCTCCGAGAGGCTGGCGGCGGGTCGATCGTGAACATCAGCTCGGGCCAATCGGTCATCGGCCTCGGGGGATTCAGCGCCTACACGGCCGGAAAGGGAGCGATGAACAGCCTGACCCGCTCCATCGCGGCGGAAGAAGCCGAGCACAATATCCGCTGCAACGCTATCGTCGTGGGCCGAGTGGTGGCCAAGGGCGACATCGGAGCAGGCATGGTGCCGGGCCATCTCACCCGTTACGGCGTGCCAGACGACATCGCATTCGCGGCGCTGTTCCTCGCCTCGGACGAATCCGCCTTCGTCACCGGGTCGATCCTCACCGCAGACGGCGGCTTCACGATCAACGGCGGCCGGGTTGGCTGACGGCATGGGTGCTCAAGCCGTAGTCGGTACGACCGTCTTGCACGAGGTGGCCCACGGGGTGTCTACGATCACCCTTAATCGGCCCGAGTCGGCCAACGCCCTCCTGCCCGAGATGCGCGACGCGATCATCGAGCTGTTGGCGGCCGCCGATCCGGACCCCGAAGTGCGCGCGGTGGCCATTCGGGCCAACGGACGCCACTTCTGCTCCGGAGCCGACGTCGGCTCCATCTCGAGCGGGAGTCGCGAGGCCCGAGTCGGTGACGGAATGCGCCGCATCATGCACGGTGCGCAGCGCCTGGTCGGGGCAATCCTCGATTGCCCCAAACCGGTGGTGGCCCTGGTCCAGGGCACCGCGGCCGGGCTCGGGGCGCACCTCGCCTTCGCCAGCGACATGGTGATTGCGACCGAGGAGGCCACGTTCCTCGAGCCGTTCTTGCTGCGAGGCATCATCGTGGATGCCGGGGGTGCCTATCTCCTGCCCCGCCTGGTTGGCATGCAGCGCGCCAAGGAGCTCATGTTCTTGGCCGAGAAGCTTCCGGCCACCGAGGCGAGGACCATGGGACTGGTCAACCGGGTGGTGCCAGCGGCCGAGCTGGACGTAGCCGCGGCTGAGCTCTTGGGCAAGCTGGCAAGGATGCCGACCGGCGCCCTATCGTTCACCAAGCGGTTGGCCAATGCGTCCTTCGACCACGACCGGGCCGCCTCGTTTCTCCTGGAGGCGAGCTTCCAGGAGCTGCAGTCACGCGCCGCTGACGCCACCGAAGGGGTCTCGGCCTTCCTCGAGCGTCGACCCGCCGAGTTCAAGGGGCAATGATGAAGCATGGTTGATCGACCTCGGACCGACCTCCCGACCATCGAGCCCGAAAGCGCGCCCTTTTGGGACGCGGCCAAAGAGGGCCGACTGCTCATTCAGCGCTGCGAGAGCTGCGGAGCTGCACAGCACTACCCACGGCCGTTCTGTGCGGTCTGTTGGAGCGATCAGGTGCGTTGGGAGGAGGCGAGCGGGCGGGGGACCCTCTACACCTACTCGATCGTCTACATGAACGATCTGGCGCCGTTCAACGAGCGCCTGCCCTACGTGGCCGCGGCGGTCGACCTCGAAGAGGGGCCCCGGATCATGACCAACATCGTGGGCGCCGACCCGGGCGACCTCGAGGTGGGGATGGCGGTGGTGGTTGATTTCGAGCAGCTCAACGAAGACGTGAGCGCTCCGGTGTTCCGTCCGGTCCGCTCGTCCTGATCCGCTCGTCCTGATCGGTGTGATCGCCGCGCCGTGGAGGAGCAACGACGCATGGACCCTCGGTACGCGGAGCAAGAGGTGGGCTCGACGCTCGCAGCCGAGCGTGCGGCGAGCGGTTCTCGAACCGGGCTGAGCGAGCGCGTCATCGTGGCTGCGGCGATCGAGATCATCGCCGAGCGGGGGGTCGACGGGCTCTCGATGCGGCTCCTCTCCGAGCGCCTGGGCGTCGCGCTCGGAGCCACCTACAAGCATGTCGCGAACAAGCACGCCCTACTCCAGATGGTGGCTGAGGCCCTCTATGCGCGGATCGAACCGGCCAGCGACAACCTGGACGAGTTCGAGCAGGCCAAGTCGGTGATGCTCCAGGTGCACCGGGTGCTGGCGGCGCATCCGGGGATGGCCGACTACATCGCCCAGCACGTGCCCGAGTTCACCTCAGTCAACCTGGTCAAGCTGATCACCGGTCCCCTTTGTGCGGCCGGTCTCACTCCGGCCGAAGCCAATCGGATCACCTTGGCGTTGGTGCTCTTGAACGGTGGCCACATGCTGGTGCGCATCCCCCCGGAATTGCAGGACGAGGCGGCCGAAGCCTTTGAGGAGGGTGTCGACCTGATCCTTCGGGGGGCACGGGCGCGGCGCGGGCGACCCTTTGGTCAACGCCGTTGACGCTCGGTGCGCCCCCTCGTTAGAGTCCCCATCGTCAAGCCGCCGTTGGCGGCCCATCGTCAAGCCGCCGTTGGCGGCCCGAGGTAGGGGGATCAATGCCCGACGTCATCGACTGCTCCTCGTACACCGTCAGCGACCCCTTCTTCGGTCCTCCGTACATCGATGTGGACGAGTGGCGGGAGTCGCCGTACCCGCATCGTCATGTCCATGGCGGGTTTGGCGATTGCGACACCCGATTCACGTTCTACTTTCCAGCCGACGAGGAGTGGCAGGGCCGCATGTACATGCCGCTCGAGGGAGCCCATGCCGGCCATGAGGACGCCTTCGGAGGTCCGATGGGCCAGCTCATCGGAGGAGTGGCCCTGACCGTGCGGCTCGGTGGCTACATGGCCGAGTCCAACATGGGTCACATCGGCGACGACGTCGACCTCAAGGGCGGTGACGACCCCACGATCTATGGGTGGCGCGCCGCCGCCGAAGCCGGGCGGTTCTCCAAGCACGTTGCGGCCCAGGTCTACGGCACGGGCCCGCACCACTCCTATGTGTGGGGTGGCAGCGGTGGCGGCCGCCGGTCGCCGCTCGTGCTCGAGAACGCTCCCGACGTCTTCGACGGGGCGCTGCCCTTCATGGGCGGCGGCGACGTGCGCCCGTTTCCGGCCACCGAGCGGATCAAGGGTGCTCAGGTGATGAGCTTCGCCTGCATGTTCAACGTCCAGCGGATGCTTCGGGACCCCGACCGATCCATGCGGCTGATCGACGCCATGCAGCCAGGTGGCAGCGGCGATCCCTTCGAGGGCCTGAACTCCCATGAGCGTGACGAGCTGGCCAGCCTGTACCGCCAGGGCTTTCCGTTCGGCGACGAGTTCATGATCTTCACGCCGATGGGCCAGCTGTGGCTCTGGACCTCGATCGCCGACCTGCTGGTCGAGCAGGACCCGGACTACTTCACCGATTTTTGGACGAAGCCCGGCTACATCGGCCACGACCAACCCGAGGTCGTGGCTCCCGATCTCATCGACGCCACCACTACGGTGGACCGGGTGGTGTCCGCCCGCGAGCTGTTGAAGGACCCAGCGTTCGGAGGAGACGAGTACCTGTTGATGCGGACCATGGCCGGCATCATGGCGGGCGATGACGCCACCCTGGACCAACCCTACGCACTCATGATCAGCGGGCTCCCCGAGGGCTACCGGCTCGGGACCGGGCTCCAGCTGATGAGCGGGAAGGCCAAGGGGCGCCAGCTCTACTGCATCACGACGGCCGGGGACCTCTTCGCCGGGGACGGCCACGGCGAGGCCAATCTCGAGCGTTTCAACGGCGTCGTGGCGGGCGACGAGGTGCACGTCGACAACCGCAAGTTCCTGGCCTTTTGCTATTTCCACCGTCATCACCTCATGGAAGACGCCCAGTTCGACGCCCTGCGGGTGAACGGGCGACCCATCTACAAGCAGCACCCGGTTCCCTTGATGTCCCCACTCATGGGTGTTTCCTACACCGGGCACTACGAGGGCAAGCTGCTCTGGATCCACCACACCCATGACTCGTCGCTCTGGCCGTCCCAGGGAGTGATCTACGAAGGGGCGGTACTGGGCACCCAGGGGGCCAAAGGGGCCCAAGAGCGGTTCCGGCTGCAATGGACCGAGAACGCAGAGCACATCAGTTCGGCCATGCTGCCGTCGTCGCCCGTGCGGGCGACGACCACGTGGCTGATCGACTACATGCCGATCATCGAACAGGGGCTCGTGGACCTCGCTCGATGGGTGGAGGACGGAGTGGCGCCGCCCTCCACCACCTATGAGTACATCGACGGCCAGGTCCGGCTTCCGGCCTCGGCAGCCGAGCGCCAAGGGGTTCAACCGGTGGTCGCGGTGACCGCCAACGGCGGTGATCTGGCCAAGGTGGGGGTGGGGGAGCCGGTTACGCTCGAGGTCCGCGCGCAAGCACCGCCGGCTGGTGGCACCATCATCTCGGTCGAGTGGGACTTCGACTCGCTGGGCTCGTTCCCCTTCAGCCACGAGGTCGACGGCACATCGGATTCGGTGGTGCTCAGCACCACCCACGTCTACGACCAGCCAGGCACGTACTTCGCCACCGCACGGGTTGCCGCGCACCGCGAAGGGGACGTCGGCGCTGCGCACCGGCGCCTGCAGAACCTGGCGTCGGCCCGTGTCGTGGTGAGCTGAAGACTTCCAAGCCCTCGTGTTAGGAGAGAAGGCAGATGGGATTGCTCGACGGCAAGGTTGCGCTCGTGACTGGGGCTGGCCATGGCATCGGTCGAGGTCATGCCCTTGAGCTGGCTCGAGCAGGTGCCAAAGTGGTGGTCAACGACTTGGGCAGCTCGGTGTCGGGTGAGGGTGCGGGTCGGGACGCCGACCGAGTGGTTGAGATCATCGAGGGTTTCGGCGCTGAGGCGGTGGCCGACTACGGCGATGTCAGCGATGAAGCACAGGCCGCAGCGATGGTGGCGAAGGGCATCGACACCTGGGGCCGGCTCGACGTCGTCGTCAACAACGCCGGGATCGTCCGGGACCGAGCTGTCTGGAACATGGAGGTCGACGATTTTGACTTGGTGATGCGCGTGCATGTGCGGGGAACCTGGCTGACTTCCCGCGCCGCCGCCCGGCATTGGCGTGACGTCGCCAAGCGCGACGGTTCGCCAGTCAATGGGCGCATCATCAATACCGTTTCGGGGGCCGGCCTGCTCGGGAACTTCGGCCAGTCCAATTACGCCACGGCCAAAGCGGCGATCATGGGTCTGACACTCACCTTGAGCCTCGAATTGAGCGGTATCGGGGTCACGGTCAACGCCATCAGCCCTGGGGCGGTCACCCGGCTCTCGGCCGGGGTCAGCGGGGTCTCGGCGGTCAAGGAGCCCGACGAGTACGACCCCGAGGTGTTCGATCCTCTCCATCCGGCGATGAGCTCGCCCGTCGTCGCGTGGTTGGCCAGCGACCGAGCCGACCACGTGAGCGGTCAGTGCGTGCGCGTCATGCGCACCACGCTCAACCTCATGGGCGGATGGCACGAGGCGGTCACCATCGACAATCGCGGTTCGTATTGGGATGCCGAAAAGCTGGGTACGCGGCTGGACGTCGAGGTCTTCGGCACTCGAGCACCCGGGCTTTCCCTCGGCATCTGAACGGGCAGGTGGCCGGACCCCATGCGATCCGACCGGCCTCAGAGGAGACGAGCGAGCGCCGCCTTATCGACCTTCATCATCGAGGTGAGCGGGAGGGCGTCCACCAGCACCAGCCGATCGGGCCTTTTGTAGTCGGCCAGCCGTTCCTTGCACCAGGCTCGGAGCTCGTCGAGCGTGGGCTGAGGGGCATCAGACGACGGCACGACGAAGGCGACGCCGATTTCTCCGAGCCCAGGCGCCGGAACACCGATCACCGCCGAGGCACGCACCCCGGGATGCTCGTCGAGGACGTGCTCGACCTGGAGCGGATGGACGTTGTAGCCGCCGCGGATGTACATGTCGTTCAGCCGGCCGGCGAGCACCAAGTTTCCACTCGGGTCGCGGTGGCCCAGGTCCGAGCTGGCCAGCCAGCCGTCGTCGGTGAGCACCTCGCCGGTCAGCTCGGGTTCTTGCCAATAGCCGCGCATGACGCACGGACCCCGCACGTAGATGCGGCCGATCCCCTCCTGGTCGACCGGTCGGCCAGCCTCGTCTCGAATGGCCACCTCGATGCCCGCCTGTGGGCGTCCGACGGTCCGGTAGAGCACGTCGGGATCATCTTCGGGCTCGGTGCCCGAGATCGAGGGTGATTCGGTCATGGCGTAGCGGACGACCAGTGGGCAGCCGCAGCGCTCTTGGACCTGCGCCACCAGCTCGGGCGGGGCCGGCGCGGTGGCGGCGATGCCGAGACGGAGCGAGGAGAAATCGGCACCATCGACGCCGGGAAGCTCCAAGAACCTGGCCCATTGCGTCGGAGCCCCGCCGGCCAC
This sequence comes from uncultured Acidimicrobiaceae bacterium, assembly GCA_963794215.1. GTDB lineage: Bacteria > Actinomycetota > Acidimicrobiia > Acidimicrobiales > RAAP-2 > DATKRB01. The sequence goes on from CAWCCQ010000007.1 coordinate 262,015, forward strand.
GGTGATGCGCTCGTCGACGATCAGTCGGAGCATGTCGGCGGCGTTCCACGGTGTGGGGCTGATGACCAGAGTGGTGGCCCACGCCAATTGCTCCCAGAGCTTGACCATGTAGCCGGCGTGGGCAAAGGGCGTCGAGGCCAGGCGGCGATCAAAGGGAGCCGTCATGACCCCGGCGGTACGCACAGCAGCTCGTAGGTTGTCGTGGTCGAACCATGCCCCCTTGGGCATTCCGGTGGTCCCGCTGGTCCAGACGATGACGACCGGGTCAGTGGCGCCACGGTGGGGCCGGGAGTCGCCCAAACCGGGCCCCGACAACGCCGACGCCATCTCTTGAGGACCGATGGTGGGCACCTCGGGACCCAGCCCGGACGGCCGGTCCGCCGTCACGAAGGCGAGCACCGGTTGGCAGCGACCGACGATGCCCTCGACCTCGCGGGGGCCCAGGCGAACGTTGAGCCCGGTGGCCACCGCGCCGGCCCGGACGATCCCGCCCAGCGCGACGGCAAACTCGATCGACGGCGGCAAGACGATCGCGACCACGTCGCCGGGCCGAACCCCCCGTTCGACGAGGCGGGCTGCAAGTGCGTCAGCGGCGCCGAGCCACTCCGAGAAGGTCCATCGCCGCTCACCTTCCACGTAGGCCTCGACATCGGACAGCTGCTCGGCGGCGGCGTCCATGGCGTCGGCGAGGGTCGCGAACTCCTCCCGCAGAACAGGCTCAAGCACGCCCTACTCGGTGCCGAGGATCATGGTCCCGCTGCTGCAGAACCAGCCACCGGTCCCGCTGACGCAGGCCAGCTTGGCCTCGGGAATCTGGCGTCCGATCGCCTCACCGCGCAGCTGGCGCACCGCCTCGACGATGAGAAAGAGGCCGCGCTGCCCCGGATGACACGAGCTCAAACCCCCCCCGTCGGTGTTGGTCGGGAACGAGCCGCCCACCCGCAGCTTGCCGTCCTCGACGAAGCGACCGCCCTCACCTTTGGCGCAAAATCCGAGATCTTCGAGGGTGATCAGCAGCATGTAGGTGAAAGCGTCGTAAAGCTCGCAGACGTCGATGTCGGCCGGGGTCACTCCGGCCCGCTCGAAGGCGAGCCTTCCTGAGACCGCCGCCGGCCCCGTCGTGAAGTCCTCCCATTGGCCGAGCGACACGTGGGACACGTGCTCGCCCGAACCGAGGATCCAGATCGGCGCGGAGGGAAGGTCGGGCACGCGATCCTCGGCGACGAGCACCGCCGCGGCCCCGCCATCGGAACGCAGGCAGCACTGAAGCGCCGAGAAGGGATCGGCGATCATCCGACTACTGAGCACGTCGTCGACGGTGATCGGCTCGCGGGCCTGCGCGTCGGGGTTGAGCCCGGCGTTGTACCGAGCCGAGACCGCGATCTCGGCCAGTTGTTCGAGCGTGGTTCCGTACTCGTGCATGTGACGTCGCGCCGCCATGGCGTACTTGGAGATCAAGGTGATCCCGTGGGGGGCCTCCCACTGCTGAGGACCGCGAGACCCCCAGTCCAAGTTTGCGGTGCGGAGCCCCGCTCGTAGGTCACTGCGGGCGGTCGAACCGTAGGTGAGCAGGATGACGTCGGCCCGCCCCTCGCGCGATCGCGTCGGCGGCATGGGCCGCCATGACCTCCCACGCCGCGCCGCCCACCGAGGTCGAATCCACCCAGCGAGGTCGTAGCCCGAGGTATTCGGCCACGTCCACCGGCTGGAGGGTGCCGAGACCGGTGGAGGCGAACCCGTCGACGTCGTGGGGGCTCAGCCCCGCCTCCGCCAATGCCTGTCGGGACGACTCGGCGGTCAGCGCATAGGGCGAGAGCCCGTCGGCCTTGCCGTTGCGACCGGCCAGGCCGACGCCTGCGATCGCTACCCGTCGGCTCATGTCGCTCCCTTCATCGTCCTCGTGGCCACGGGGACGAGGCCAGCGCAAGGTGAACGACGGCACGTTACCAATTGCCGGCACTTCGGACCCCGGCATGGCGCGACAGGGTCCTCACGCCGAGGAGCTCGAGCTCGATCCCAGCCCACCTGGGCCCCCACGCGGAGACCCGGCTTGCACGTAGGGGCCTCGGGAGCAATGGTTGGTTGGTGACACACGGGGTGCACGTCGTTCGTGTGCGGCCTGGGGAGCGACGCGCAACGAGCGAAGGGGACCGTCTACGTGATACCTGACCTCAGCTCGGAGGCGATGGCCGCCGCCGACTATGCCCTGGGTGGGCTCCGGCCGTTTCCGGTGGCCGTCACCACGCTGCACGACGGCCGGGCGAACGGCCTCATGTCACTGTCGGCAGGGTCGGCCGGAATCATTCGCGAGGCGCCCCGGGTGACGATCAGTTTGACCAAGTACAACCTGACCCACGACATGGTGATCGACTCGGGGATCTTCGTCATGCATCTGCTGTGCAACGACGAGGACGTCATCGACGAGTCGCTGCGCATCCTCATGACCCTCGGCGGGAGTTCCGGTCGCGACGGGGACAAGATGGCCTCTCTCAACACCAAGCCAGGGACGACCGGAGCGCCGGTTTTGACCGACGCCCTGGCTTACGTCGAGGCGCGGGTATGCGGGTCGCTGGACAATACCGAGAACACCATCTTCGTGGGCGACGTGGTAAACAGCGAGCGTCTGCGGCCCCGGGGGGGGCGCCTGCATATCAACGAGGCGTGGAGCAAGCTGCCAAAGGAGTGGATCGAGCTCTATGAGCGCAACCACGTTGGCCAGCTGGCCGATGCGAAGCGCCGACGTGGCATCGTCGACTGACCAACACATTCTGACTGACCAACACCATCGAGCCGAGGGGGAATCGCCGTGACCGAGTACAGCCAATCCGAGGTCGAAGAGGCCTTCAGAAACTACTTTTTGACCGGACCGGTCCTGGAGGACTGGTCGGCCTGGTCACAGCTCTTCACCCCTGACGCGGTCTACTTCGACCACTACTACGGCCGATTCCACGGCCCGGACGAGATCCAAAAGTTCCTCGAGTCCACGATGGGCTTCGCCCCGCACGTCTACTCGCCACTCGAGTGGTACAACATCGACGGCAATCAGATCGTGTACAAGGTGCAGAACCGGGCCGACAACCCTGATCCGTCCGGTCCGCCGGCGGAGTTTCCGTCTCTGCAGATCATCCACTACGCCGGCAACGGGACCTGGGACTCCGAAGAGGATTGGTGGATCCCGAGAGAGATGAAGCGGTTCAACACCGACTACGAGGCCATGTGCACGGCGGCGGGCAAGCCGGAGTTCAAAAAGGAGATGTCTCGGCGCGATTGGGGACCCATCGAATGGGCTCGACCGCCGGCCGGTCACCGACTCGTCCCCTCGTGGGAGCGCGGTGCGACCCAGATCGTGAGCAGCGTGCGCGAGATGGACTTCGGCGAACGGGTATGAGCGGCCCTTTGACCGCGCCCGGACCGCTGCACCGACTCGGCCTGGCCGTGCACGACGCCGACGCCGCCGCTCAGTGGTTCGAGCGGGCGCTCGGGGCCGGCTCGATCGCCACCTTGTCGAGTGCGAGCGAACCCGAGAACGATCCCGACGGTGGCTACATGCGGATGCTGAGCCTTGCAGGCCAGCCGTTTCTCTTGATGAGCCCAAGCAGCAGTGGCGGTTTCATGGCCGGTTTTCTGAGTCGGTACGGTCCCGCGGTGCACTCGCTGGCATGGGAGATCGACGACATGTGGGGGGTCGAGCACCTCCTCCAGCTCCGGGGCATCCGGATCACCGGCGTGAGCGTGGAGGGTCGCCACTTTTTCATGCACCCCAAGGACACCCACGGCCTGCTCATGGAGTGGACCGACGGGCGAGTCGGGGAGTTCGGTTCGGCCGAGCCGGCGATCGGGGAGATCGGAGTGCCCGTCACCGCGGTGGCCTGGGTCACCGGGGTGGTCGAGGACATCGATGTCACTGCCGAGCTCCTCGGGGAACTGGGGGGAGCCGTACCGATCGAACGCCCGAGCAGCGGGGCGACCCCCACCGAGCGCACGCTGGATCTGCAGATGGGCCCGGTGCCACTGCGCCTCGTCACGCCGCTCAGTGCCGAGAGCGCCTACTCGCTCGAGCGGGGTCCGCGGTGGTGGTCGGTCGCGTTGCGAGTGCCCGACCTCGAGGCCGCCGTGGTCGGGCTCGAAAGCATCGGGTGCCCGGTCATCAGGCGCGACAATGGCTCGGTGTGGACCGACCCGGAGTCGACCGCCGGGCTGCCGCTGCAATGGACGGAGTGAGCAGGCACGAAGAGGCGGACCCGGGCCCGCACGTTTGTGGAGGACAATGACACCATGACCCAATGTCCCGTCGCCCACGGCTACGACCTGCTCGACCCCGCAGTCGTGGCCGACCCCTACGTGCCCCTCGACGAGTGGCGGGCCAAGACCCCGGTCTTCTTCGTGCCGGGCATCGACCACTATGTGATCACCCGCTACGCCGACATCGAGAAGGTCCTGCTGGATCGCCAGACCTGGTCGGCAGCCAACGCATCCTCGCCGCTGACCCCGGTGTGCCCGGCGGCTCAAGAGGTGCTGAGCACGGGCTTCGATCGGGTACCCACGCTCAATAACTCGGACCCGCCCCGGCATGGGCCGATGCGCAAGTCGGTGCTGACCGTGATGACGCCGCGCCGCCTCCGGGCACTCGAGCCCGTCTTACGCGACTACGCGACCGGTCTCGTCAAGAACTTCTCTGATCAGCCGGTGATCGACTTCGTCGAATCATTCTCCTTCCCTTTCCCCGGGTTCGCTGCGTTCAGCCTCCTCGGCTTCCCCGAGACGGACACGGACATGCTGAAGGACTGGAGCCGAAACCGCGTGCTCCTGACCTACGGTCGGCTGCCCGAAGATCAGCAAGTCGCCACGGCCAAGGACGTGCTCGGGATGTGGAAGTACGTCGAAGCGTTTGTCGTCGACCGTTGGGCGGACCCGCAGAACGACCTGACGAGCGACCTCGTGCACCTGTCCAAGGAGAAGCCCGAACAGCTGAACCAGTTCGACATCGTCAACATCGTGTACTCGATGGCGCTGGCCGGCCACGAGACCACCTGTAACACCATCGGGAGCGGCGTGCTTGCATTGCTGCGCCATCCCGACCAGTGGCAGCGTCTCATCGACGAGCCCTCTCTCATTGACAATGCGGTGGAGGAGATCCTCCGATACGAAGGTCCGGTCCTCTACCACCGACGGATCGCCAAGGTGGACACCGAGGTAGGGGGCATCCCCATCGCGGCTGGGTCCAAGGTCATGATGGCGTTCGCTTCGGGCGACCATGACCCGGCGTTGTTCGGGGAGGACTCCGGCGAGTTCAAGGTGGACCGGTCCGACGCGGAGCTGCACCTGGCATTCGGCAAGGGGCCGCACCTGTGCCTGGGGGCACCGCTGGGTCGCCTCGAGACCAAGATCGCCCTCGAGCTCCTCACCACCATGGTGCCCCGCATGGAATTGGTCCCAGGAGCCACCATCGAGTACAGCCCGAACGCGCTCTTCCGAGGCGTGAAGGCGCTGATGGTCGCGCCGCGTGGCGTCGCGTACGCCCAAGAGGTCGGCGCACTGCCGCTCGCTCCTTGATCGAACCCGAGGTCGACGAGGCCCGCTTCGGCGAGGTCCAGCGGTTGATCCGGATCACCGCGCTACGGCCCACCCCGATCGAGGATGACCGCTGTGGCAACTGCCTCTACTTCCTCAACCCCGGTGAGGGCCTGGCCTACTGCTGGCACGAGAAGCTGGGCATCCTGGTCGATGCCGACTGGTGGTGCCACTACTTCGAGACCCGCGAGGACGCCGAGGACGGCTGAGCGCCAGGAGGACCGGCAGCGCGCCAACCCGATGGCCGTGGACGGTGGTCTCGCTCGACGTCGCGAGGTCACCGTGTCATAGGATGCTCGGGTGCGCTACTGCCTGCAGTTTCCCAATCGGGCCGCCAAGGTGCTCCCCGAGTGGTTGGGGGAGGGTCGCTTCAGCGACTTCGGGGTTTTCGCGGAGGAGGCGGGGTTCGACGCCGTCTCGGTCTACGACCACCCGTTCCCCGAGGACGGTTGGCTGAAGTACGGCCACATCTCACTCGACCCGTTCGTGTCGTTGGCCGCCATCGGTGAGCAAACCGAGCGGATCAAGCTGATGACCAACATCCTGGTTGCCGGCTATCGCAGTCCGTACGTCGCGGCCCAAGCGCTGGCCACCATCGATCGATTTTCCGGTGGTCGGATGCTGGTTGGCTTGGCGGCCGGATACCTCGAAGCCGAGTTCGAGGTCCTCGGCGCTCGCTACCAAGGTCGGGGCGAACTGTTGGACGAAGCCATCGCCGCGATGCGCGACGCCTGGACCGGCCAGTCGATCGAACGCGACGGCCAGTTTCCGGTTCATGGCCACACGATGTTCCCGATCCCGGTCCAGCAGCCGATGCCGATCTGGATCGGAGGGAACAGCCCACGGGCGATGCGCAGGGCGGCCGAGCTCGGTGACGGGTGGCTGCCCTTGTCGGTCAACGAGGCCGAAGCAGCGGTCAGTCGCACCCCGCCGCTCTACACCTTCGAGCATCTGACCGAACGGATCGACACCGTCACCCGGCTTCGCCGCGACGCCCAGAAGGGACACCTGGAGATCTGTTTCGCCCCCTTCGAGCGCTACATCAGAGACTGGGGCGAGGCGACCGCGGCGATTGCGGCCAACCGACAGCACTACGCCGATGTCGGCGTCACCTGGATGACCGTGGTGGCCTCGGCCCGGAGCTTGGGTCAGTTACACGACGAGGTTGGGCAATTCGCCGACGAGGTGATCTCCAAGGATCCCGACCGCTGAATCGGGAGTGGTCGGCTCATCCCGAGGCCCGGCTCGCCTCCCCCAACACGGCACGGGCTTGGCGCGCCACCACCTCGTCGACCATCGTGCCTTCGAATGCGATGGTTGCTCGGCCGCGCGCGACCGCGTCGTCGTAGGCCGCCAAGAGGCGAGTGGCCCGATCGAGCTCGGCGGCCGACGGGACGAATGTCGCATTCGCCACGGGAACCTGGGCCGGGTGGATGCACAACTTGCCCGAGTAGCCGAGCGCGCGAGCAGAGATCGCTTCGGCTCTGAACCGCTCGGTGTCGCCGAAGTCGACCACGATCATGTCGTAGGCCGGCACGCCGGCGAGGCGGGCGGCCATGCCCACGAGCGATCGCGCCACCTCGACCTCTGCGTTGCCGGCGGTTCGGACCCCGCCGAGGTCCACCACGTAGTCTTCGGCACCGAAGTAGCAGCCGGCTACCGGCTCGACGAGTGCCTGCCGTGCCTCGAGCACGCCCCGGACCGTCTCGATCCCGGCGAGCACTGGTAGCTCGACCTTGGCCTCGGTGAGAAAGGCGAGAGTTGAGGGCTCGAACTTCGGGACGACCACACCACCCACGCTCGGTGGTAGAGCCCCAACGTCGTCGGCGAACCATGGGGTCGTCGGTGGATTGACTCGAACGAGCACTGCTGTTCCCATTGCCCTGAGCGCGGCGGCTGCGGCGACCAGTTGCGACCGGGCGGCCGGCTTGTCGGCCGAGGGGACGGCGTCTTCGAGGTCGAGAACCACCGCGTCAGGACGCGACCGGCTGGCCTTGGCCGCCAGGTCGGGGCGGTTGGCCGGCACGAACAGCAGGCTCCGGTGGCGGATCACGTCGGTCGCATGCGCATCAAGGCGGCGCGACGGCAACGAGCGACCAGCGCGCCGTGCTGATTGAAGGCTCGATGCTCGAAGGTAACGATGCCCTCGCCCGGCCGCGAGCCGGACGGCCGGGCGGCGAGGACCTCGGTCTGTGCGTGGAGGGAGTCGCCCGGAAACACCGGAGCGGGAAAGGCGACCTCTTCGAAGCCGAGGTTGCCGACCGTCGTGCCGAGGGTCGTCTCATGGACGGAGATACCCACCAGGAGCGCCAGGGTGAAGAGGCTGTTCATGATGCGGGTTCCCCATTGCGTGCCGGCGGCAAACGACTCGTCTAGGTGCAGCGGCTGGGGGTTCATGGTCAAGACCGAAAAAAGGGTGTTGTCCGTTTCGGTCACCGTTCGGGTGACGGCGTGCTCGATGACCAGGCCCGGTGTGAGCTCCTCGAACCAGAGCCCGCTCATCGGACTGGCAGGCCAAGGCCACGGCTGATGACCAGGCGCTGCACTTCACTCGTCCCCTCGCCGATCTCGAGGACCTTGGCGTCGCGATAATGGCGAGCGACCGGGTTCTCGTCCATGAATCCGGCACCGCCGAAGACCTGGGTCGCGGTCCTCGTCGCCGAGATCGCTGCCTCCGTGCTGAACAGCTTGGCCACGGCTGCCTCCTGCTTGAACGGTTGGCCCTGGTCGCGGAGCCACGCTGCGCGGTAGACGAGGGCTCGAGCGGCATCGAGGGCGACCTGGAGATCGGCCACCTGGAACGCGACGCCTTGGTTGGCCCCTATCGGCCGGCCGAACGCGTTGCGTTGCGAGGCGTAGCTGACCGCCTCATCGAGGCACCGCTGGATCACGCCCACCGCGAGCGCCCCGATGGCGACCCGTCCCTCGTCGAGGATGCTGAGGAACTGTGCCAGCCCTCGGCCGGGCTCCCCGAGCAGGTGGTCCGCAGGCACCCGGCAGCTCTCGAAGCGCAGCCCGTGGGTATCCGAGGCGTGCCATCCCATTTTGCGGTAGGCGGGCTGGACGTCGAGCCCGGGCGTACCGCTCGGTACGGTGATCGTCGAGATCTCGTTGGATCCGGTGCGGGCGGTCACCGTGACGATCGAGGTGATCGGGGTCCCCGAGTTGGTGATGAATGCTTTCTCACCGTCGATGACCCACTCGGCGGTGTCCTCATCGAACGCGGCGGTCGTGCGGGTTCCACCGGCGTCGCTGCCGGCGTCGGGTTCGGTGAGCCCGAATGCGCCGAGCGCCCGGCCAGCGCACAGGTCGGGCAGCCAGCGTTCCTTCTGCGCTTCGGTGCCGAAACGAACGATCGGGTTGGCTCCCAGCCCAACCCCAGCCTCCAGCGTGATCGCAAGCGACTGGTCCGACCAGGCGATCTCCTCGATGGCGATGCACAGGGCAGTCAGGTCGCCCCCCGCGCCGTAGGGTTCGGGGAACGGAAGCGCAAAGAGGCCCAGGTCTCCCATGGCGCGAACGGTCTCGACCGGAAAGTAATGGTCGCGGTCCCAGCCCGATGCGTGGGGCTCGATTTCGGCGCGGGTGAACGCGCGCACCATGGACCGAAGGGCCTCGTGCTCGTCGCTCAGGTAAGGGTTCACCGGTGTGGGGTCAGACCGGTGGCACGCCGTGGCGGCGGCGCGTGAAGGTCCGGTCCTTGTCGGAGGCGTGGCGGAGTCGCGCCGCGACCTCGGTGCGCAGATTCTCGGGTTCGATGACCGCGTCGATCACCAGCTCGGACGCCAGGCGAAGCAGATCGATGTCTTCCTCGTAGGCGCGCCGGTGGTCCTCTACGAACTGCGCGCGCTCCTGGCTGTCCTCAATGGCCAGGATCCGATTGGCGTAGACAGCGTTGACGGCTGCGTCGGCTCCCATGACGGCGATGCGGGCGGTGGGCAGGGCCAGCGTGGCGTCCGTGCCGAAGGCCGGACCAGCCATGGCATAGAGGCCCGCCCCGTAAGCCTTGCGAACGATCACGGAGACCTTGGGCACCGTTGCTTCGGAGACCGCGGTGATCATCTTGGCTCCGTGGCGAATGATTCCCTGCCGCTCGACCTGTGAGCCGATCATGAACCCTGGGACGTCGGCCAGGAAGACGAGCGGGATGTTGAACGCGTCGCATGCCCAGATGAAGCGGGCTGCCTTGTCCGCCGAATCGACGAAGAGCACGCCCCCCAAATGCGCCGGGTTGCTGGCCACCACCCCGACGGGGCGACCCTCGAGCAGGCCGAAGCCCACGATCAACTCCGTGGCGAAGGCCGGCTTCACCTCGAAGAAGCTGTCGGCGTCCACCAGCGCATCGATCACAAGGTCCATGTCGAAGCCGATCCGCTCGTCGATCGGGATGTCGCCAGCGACGAGTCTCCGGGCCGCTGGAGCGGGCTCGTAGACGGGCGGCGCTTCTTCCCAATGTTGGGGGAAGTAGGTGAGATAGGCGCGCGCTTGGGCGATGGCGTCCTCGTCGTCGGCCGCCAGGTTGTCGGCGCACCCTGACACGCTGGTGTGCATGCGGGCGCCACCCATCTCTTCGAGCGTCACCTGCTCATTGACGACGATCTCGGCCATCCGTGGCGAGCCGAGGTACATCGACGCGTTGCCGTCGACCATGAAGACGATGTCGCAAAAGGCGGGAATGTACGCCCCCCCGGCGGCGCTGGGTCCGAACAGGCAGCACACCTGGGGCACTTGGCCCGACAGGCGAATCTGGTTGTAGAAGATGCGCCCGGCACCGCGTCGACCCGGGAACAGGTCGACCTGATCAGTGATCCGGGCACCGGCGGAGTCGACCAACCAGACGATCGGGGTCCGTTCCGAGAGGGCCATCTCGGTCGCCCGCACCATCTTCTCGACGGTTCGGGCACCCCACGAACCGGCCTTGACCATGGGGTCATTGGCCACGACGATCACCGGACGCGCGTCGACCAGGCCCCGACCGGTCACCACGCCGTCCGCCGGGAGATCGCCAGCGAGCGCGTTGGCGAGGAGCCCGTCTTCGACGAACGAGTGCGCGTCGCAGAGTAGGTCGATGCGCTCGCGGGCGGTGAGCTTGCGTTGGCTCCGCAGCTTTTCGATGGCGATCGGTTCGGGCTCGAGCGCCCGTGCGATGGCCCTGTCCAACTTTCCTCGCTCCACGCCCCCCGTGTCGTTGCTTCCTTGCTCCACGCTTCCTGTGTCCCTGCGGTCGTCCATCAGGCGTGGAAGTGGAAAGGGAGGCCCGCTGCCGCCAACGCCGCTTCGCGGATGGACTCCGAAAGCGTGGGGTGAGCGTGTACCACGTCTCCCAACTCTTGGACCATGGCGCCCCAGGCGGTGGCGAGACTGAGCTCCGCCACCAGTTCGGTGGCTGAGGGCCCCACCACATGACCACCGACCAATGTGCCGTCGTCCAGGTGGACCAGCTTCACCTGTCCCCCCACTCCCTCGATGAGCGACCGAGCGTTGCCGGCCATGGGAAGCATCGTCGCGGCGAACGCCGGCGTGATGGGCGCGGGCTTCGGCCTCGGTCAGACCGACCGAGGCCACCTCGGGGCTGGAGTAGGTGACTCGGGGGATCGAGCGGTGCTCGACCGGCGGGGGATCGAGGCCAGCGATGGTGTCGGCGACCACAAACCCTTCGGCAAAGGCGGCGTGGGCCAGGGCGAGCGACCCACGCACGTCGCCCACCGCCCAGAGCCCACCGATCGTGCTTTGTCCTGTGGCGTCGACCAGCATCACGCCGCGTTGGTCGAGCACATCAAGTTCCTCGAGACCGAGGTCCGAGGTCTGCGGGCGGCGGCCGACCGCCACCAGCACTTGGTCGACCACCAGGCCATCGCCGTCGCTGAGCTCGACCAAGACGCCGCTGTCGTCGACCTTGGCCGACCCCAGTCCGACTCCGGTGCGCACATCGAGGCCCCGACGGCGAAACGCTTGGGTCAGCGCAGCAGACGATGACGGGTCCTCGGCCGGCAACAGACGGTCGAGGACCTCGACAAGGGTGACCTCGGCCCCCAGGGAGCGCCACGCCGACGCGAACTCCACGCCCACCGCACCGCCACCGACGACCAGCGCGGTTGTCGGCACTCGATCGAGTTGCAGGGCATCGTCGGACGTGAGCACGCGCGTCCGATCGACCGGGGCAGTGGTGAGTTGCACCGGGACCGAACCGGTGGCGACCACGACGTGTCGGCCTCGCAGGACGCGTGACCCTTCTGGCGCTTGCACTTCGATGGCGCCCGGCTCGACGATACGTCCCCATCCGCGAACCACGTCGATGTCTCGCGCCCCGAGGAGCGCCTCGAGGCCCTTGTGGAGCCGACCGACAATGGCGTCGCGAAACCTGGCCGCGGCGTCGACGTCGAGCCCCGGTCCGGCGACCGCCAGTCCGAGCTTGCTCAGCTCGGGCACGGTGTCGGCGAGGTGAGCAACGTGCAGGAGCGCCTTGGAAGGGACACAGCCCCGGTGTAAGCAGGTGCCGCCGACCAGATCTCCCTCGACGATCCTTGCGGTAAGCCCGCGGGCCCGGGCACGGAGCGCAGTCGCATAGCCACCCGGACCACCACCGAGAATGAGAACGTCGACGGTCTCGCTCATCGATCCAGCAGCGCCAGTTCTGGGGCTTCGATCAGCTCACCAAGTCGGCCGAGGAGTCGCCCCGCTTCGGCCCCATCGGCCACACGGTGGTCGAAGGCGAGCGTCAGGGTTGCGGTCGGCCGGGCCACGACGGCACCGTCCACGACGTGGGGTCGGAGCTTGATCGATCCGACTCCGAGGATGGCTGCTTCGGGGTGGTTGATCACGGGGATGCCCTCGTCCAGTCCTAGAGCGCCGAAGTTCGAGACGGTGAACGTCGAACCGGTCAACTCGCCCGGGGCGAGCGTTCCATCTCTGGCTCCCGCCGCCAGTCGGGCGATTTCGGCGGCCAGGTCCCGGGTCGACCGGTGCTGCGCGTTTCGCACCACCGGCACGAGCAGTCCCCGGTCGGTGGCGGTGCCGATGCCCAGGTGCAGATGGGCGTGGAGCGCGATCGACGGACCGTCAGCCAGCCACGTGGCGTTGAGCGCGGGAGCCGCTCGCAGCGCGTCGACGAGAAGCCGGCACAGGAGGGTGAACGGTGTCACCGTGGCCGCCTCGCCGGCGTGCTCCTGAGCGGTGCAGAGTTGGCGGCGGACCTCGAGCAACCGGGTGCAGTCGACGACCACGCTGCAGGTGGCGTCCGGAATCTCGGCGCGTGAGACGGCGAGGTGGCTGGCGATTCGGGCCCTGACGCCGACGACTGGGACAACGTCGCCGGGGTCGGCGGAGCGCTCCGCAGCGATCCGGGGCACACCGGTCGATGGGGCGGCCACCGACGTGGCGGCGCGCACATCGGCGCGAGTCACCAGGCCGCCCGGGCCCGAACCCGGTGCGAGAGCGGCCAGGTTCACGCCGAGGTCACGGGCGAGCTTGCGGACCGGGGGTGCCGCCAATGGCTTCAACGCTGCCCCGGGAACCGACAGCGGATCGGCGGCTGGTCGCGATCGACGCTGGCCGGGGGACAGGTCGGGTCCGTAGCCGACCAGGGTGGGCTGGCGCTCCGAGGGGGTGTCGGCGGTGAGAATACGCACGAGGAGGGAGCCGACCTGAAGCGTTTCGCCGGCGCTCCCGCCGAGGGCTATCACCGAACCGGACCAGGGCGAAGGCACCTCGACGGTCGCCTTGGCCGTCTCGAGGGTGCACAGGGCCTGGTTCAAGCTGACGGTCTCGCCGGGGGCAACCAGCCACTCGACCACCGTCGCGTCGACCAAGCCCTCCCCGAGGTCCGGCACCAAAAAGTCGTGCAACTCGCCGGGATCGTGCTCGACCGTGCTCGAGTCAGCCATTGTCGTAACCGAGCGATCGCTCAACGGCGTCGAGGAGACGATCGACACCGGGGAGCCAGTCACGCTCCAGGCGCGCCGGCGGATAGGGAGTGTCGAAGCCGGTCACCCGCAGGACCGGCGCCTCGAGGTTCCAAAACAGCTCCTCTTGGACACGGGCCGCGATCTCCGCACCCATCCCGAGCGTGCGCGGTCCCTCGTGCATGACGATGCATCGGCCGGTCGACACCACCGAGCTGGCCACCGTTTCGAAGTCGAGCGGCACCAGGCTGCGCAGGTCGATGACCTCGAGCTCCCAACCCTGCTCATCGGCCGTGACGGCGGCCGCCTCGAGTGCAACGCTCACCAGCCCACCGTAGGTGACCACGGTGACGTTCGACCCGGGCCGCCGAACCACTGCTTGGCCGAGTGGCTCCTGGCGTGTCGTCCGATCGACCTCGGCCTTGGTCCAGTAGTGCCGTTTGGGTTCGAGGAACACGACTGGGTCGTCACACTCGATCGAATCGCGCAGAAGCGAATACGCGTCGGCCGGACCCGACGGAACAACAACCTTGAGGCCAGCGGAGTGCACCCAGTACGTCTCGGTCGATTCGGAGTGGTGCTCGGGCGACCCGATTGCCCCGAAGGAGGGGACCCGAATGGTTACCGGCATCGGGATCAGCCCGTGGCTACGGTTCTGGTACTTGGCTAGGTGGGTAACGATCTGATCAAAGGCGGGGTAGGTGAACCCGTCGAACTGGATTTCGGGGACCGGTCGAAAGCCCCGTAGGGCCATGCCGACCGAGGCGCCGACGATCGCCGACTCGGCCAGGGGGGTATCAAAGCACCGCTGCTCGCCAAAACGCTTCTGGATGCCGTCGGTCACTCGGAAGACACCGCCTTGGCGGCCGACGTCCTCCCCGAACACCAGGACCAGGTCGTCCGCTTCCATGGCGTCGACGAGGGCGGCGTTGAGAGCCTGGACCATCGTGAGCTCGGCCATCAGGACTGCCGGGCGGTGAGTTCGGCCGCGAGCATGGCGCGCTGGTGGGCCAATTGAGCTGTCGGTCGGCCGAACACGTGATCGAACAGTCCGAGGGGCGAGGGATCGGGCGCCTCGAACACCGACTCGCGAAGCCTGGTGCGGAGTTCGGCGGCACGGGCAAGGGCCTCGACCTCGATGGTGTCGGCCCACTGACCCGTCTGCTCGAGGTGAGCTCGACAGCGAGCGAGCGGATCGCGGGCCGCCCACTCTTTCACCTCGGCCTCATCTCGATACCGTGTCGGGTCGTCGGAGGTCGTGTGGGGTCCCATGCGATAGGTGATCGCTTCGACGAGGGTCGGACCCTCGCCACTGCGGGCTCGCGCCGCCGCCTGGCCCGTCACGAGAAGGCAGGCCAGAACGTCGTTGCCGTCGACCCGCACTCCCGGCATTCCGTAGCCGACAGCCTTGTGGGCGATGGACGGTGCACGCGTCTGGCGGCTCAAGGGCGTCGAGATGGCCCACTGGTTGTTCTGGATGTAGAAGATGCACGGTGCCTGCTGGACGGCGGCCAGGTTCATGGCCTCGTGGACGTCACCTTCGCTGGTGGCCCCGTCGCCGATGAAAGCGACCGTGACGCCCTCGTCGCCCAACCACTTTGCTGCCATTGCTGCGCCAACCGCATGGAGGGCGTGGGACCCGATCGGGATGGACATCGGCGCGATCGCTCGCTCGATGAGGCCGGTCCCACCGTGTACCGTGCCCCGCCACATGGCTCCGACGCCTTCGGGGTCGACGCCCCGGTACACGAAGCAGCCGAGCTCGCGGTACTGGGGGAAGAGCCAGTCGCTCTCGCGCAGGGCAGCCGCGCAACCAACCTGGGCGGCTTCCTGACCTCGGCACGACGGAAAGAGGGCCAGCTGTCCCTGCCGTTGGAGGTTCACGAATTCCTCGTCCAGCTGGCGGGTCACGACCATGAGTTCGTAGAGATCCGGCAGACGGTCGATCAGCGAGGTGGCGTCGAAGGCGCAGGACCCGACGGCCGAGCCGTCCTCCGCAATGACCTGCACAGGGTCCAGGCTGTTCGCCACCAACAGATGCATGACGCGCTCCTTTGTTGCCCTCTGATCATGCAGTATTCGAGGAGCTGCGGCTAGTATGGTGAATAACATTCCGAAACTGGTCAAATAATGGATGTGATATTCACATTGAGGACCGAACGAGGTCTTCTGGCCGAACAAGGCTCGGTGGTAGGGGGGTCAACGTGGCAGTCAGCCTGACGCCGGTCGAGCGGACGCTGATCACGCTCCTCCAGGAGAATGCCCGAGTTACCAACAAGGACCTTGCACGAGCCGCAGGGATTGCCGAGTCGACCTGTCTCGAGCGGGTGCGGTCGTTGCAGGACCGGGGTGTGATCAGGGGCTGGCACGCCGAGATCGACATGGAGGCGTTGGGCCGACCGATTCGCGCGCTCATCAGCATCCGGCTGCAACCCAAGACCACCAACTCGGTCCACGCGTTCCGAGAGGAGATCCTTTCGGCACCCGAGACGGTGGCGATCGACACGGTGACAGGTACCGACGATTTCATTGTGGAGGTCGCGGTTCCCGACGTTGACCGGCTTCGCACGTTCGTCTTGGAGCGGGTCACGAGCAGGACCGACGTCGCCGACACCCGTACCGCGCTCGTCTACGAACATCACCGCCGGTCCGTCCTGGAGTTCTTGGGTCCTTCCGAGGTGCGTCGTTAAGGTCGCTTCGGGCGGCTCGCCTTTGGGTATGGAAAGACCCTGGGTGAAAGATCCCGGGTAAGGAACGTGCACGGGTACGGGAAGGATGGTGTGGCCCAAGATTGGTTTGATCCGGGCGCCCGTGAGGCAAGTACGCCGTGCACGCGTCCAACCCGTGCTCGTGCGCGTCCAACCGGGAGCGACAAATGAAGGACCAGCGAGCTGTGTCAGGTGGGCGAGCGCACAACCGCGATCACCCAGATCGCGAGCCCAGCGCGAGCTAGCGGCTGCCCGTGCCCGACCGCGTGCATCTGGCGCCGATGATGTGGACGCGTGAAGCGCTTGACGGCCTTATGAGGGCGCCGTAGCTTCATCAAACAGGGGAACAGAGGGGGGTCGACGTGGACTACAAGTTCGGGGTCATCTCGGCGGATTCTCATATGACGATCACCAATGAGAAATTCCTGCCGCATGTTCCCAAGGAACACCGGGCAGCGGCCAAGGAGTTTCTCGCTGCGCACACGGGGAACCCGATCGGCTCCTCGGGCACCGCCCAGGCGAGCGAAGCGGAGCGGTTCTGGCCCGCCATGGGTCGAGTGGGCCAATATGATCCCGTCGAGCGCATGAAGGATATGGACCTCGATGGGATCGACGTCGAAATCCTCTACACCCAGGGCGACGCGTACATGATGCCCGCGGGTGACCCGCCCGCCCTCGACGGCATGGCATTGCTCGGATATCAGGACAAAGATGCCCTGTTCCCTCTTGTGCGCGCCTACAACGACGCTCTCGCGGAGTGGATCGACGTCGGAGTCGGCCGCCTCTACCCCGTGGGGATCGTGCCGCTGCTGCCTATCGAAGATGCGGTGGCCGAAATCCGACGCCTCGCCGAGCGCGGATTTCGTGGTGTGCGCATTCAGGCGATTCCCCCAGCCGGCGAGCGCCCCTTCTGGGACGAGGTGTGGAATCCCGTTTGGGAAGCTTCCGTGGAATGTTCCCAACCCGTGCATCTGCACTTGGGTGCCGGTTTCGAGGGTCTTGCGAACCTCGAGGACCCACTACCGGGGCGACCGCTGTTCAAGTCACTGCCGCCGATCATGATGGCCCAGGTGCTCGGGAGCTTCGTGCTGTACGGCCCGGCCAAGACCTTCCCTGAACTCCAAGTCGGGCTGGTCGAATCGGGTATCGGCTGGATCCCCTACTACCTGGAGCGGCTCGACACCATGTGGCGCCGTCACAGCTACCGGTTGCGGCACGCCCTCGCCGAGCCGCCCAGCACGTACTGGCACCGTAACTTCTTCGCTACCTTCGAAGACGACCAGGCCGGAGTACGCTGCCTCGATCTCGTTGGGCCGACGAAGGTCATGTGGGCGAGCGACTACCCACATCCCGACAGCACGTTCCCCGAATCACGTCGAGTGATCGATGAGCACTTCTCCAAGGTAACGCCGGAACAGAAGCGCCTCGTGACCTTCGAGAATGCACGGAGAATTTACAGCCTGGCCTAGGTACATCTTGGCCGCAGAGTGGACGGGGGGGCTCGTGCGCAGGCTGATTCGAGTGGGGATGGCGTCTGCGCCACGGTGTTGGTGGTGTCGGTGCTGAGCGCAGTGGTCACGGTGGCCCGGGCTGGGGCGAGTACCTCAGATTCGACGTCCAGTGCGCCGGGGATCACTCCGACCACGATCAAGATCGGGATCATCAGCGACCTCACCGGGGCTGCCGCATCGACGTTCGCGGACACGCCAGCTGCCATGGAGGCGCGCTTCAAGCAAGTCAACGCCTCGGGTGGTGTCGACGGACGCAAGATCGTTTGGACCGTGGCCGACACTACGTCGAGTCCCAGTGGCGCCGAGACGGCAGCCAAGTCCCTGGTCCAGAGCGATGGCGTGTTCATGATCTCCGAGGTCAGCGCGCTGCTCTTCGGTGGATCTGCCTATCTCCAGCGAGCAGGCGTTCCCGTCGTCGGTTCGTCACTCGACGGTCCTGAATGGTTCGAGCAACCGAACACCAACATGTTCGCCATCGGTGGCAACGATTCAGCGAGTGAGCCCGGCTATACCGACGGCGGATTTTGGAAGGCGATCGGTGCGAAGAAGGTCAGCTTCATCGCCTCGGATACGCCGTCGTCGACAAGAGGCATCAATCCGTTCGAGGCTGAGATGAAATTGGACGGGTTGTCCGTCTGCGACAACACGGTCGTGCCGCTCGGAGGAGTGAGCTTCACGACCTATGCTCTGAGCTTCAAGACTGCCGGGTGCGATGCGGCGGAGTGCTCGTGCGTGCTCGCCTCCAGTCTGGCTGTCTCTACGGCGCTCAAGCAGGAGGGGCTCTCCGACGCCAAACTCTTCGTCTGCTGCGCATCCCAGGACGTCTATGACAGCACGGAAGACATCGCAGCCGCCAACGATGTGTACTTCGACACATTCTTGCCACCAGATGCTGCTGGCAACAACGTTTTGGCGGGCCTCAAGAAGTATGACCCCTCCTATAAGGGAGGTATCCCGGACCTTGGGGCAGTGGATGGTTGGGAGGCCGCCAATCTGACCATCGAAGGCCTCCAGGTTGCCGGAAAGAATCCCTCCCGCCAGACGTTCATCACCAACCTCCGCAATGTAAAGAGTTGGACCGACAACGGCCTGGCGAGTCCTCCCATCAACTTGTCGACCTTCGGTCAGGCGCCGAAGACGACCTGTACCTATTTTGTCCGGTTTGTCGACAAGAAGTATGTTGCGTTCCCGAAGAGCGAGAAGCCGTTCTGCGGGACCCTCATTCCGGGCACCGGAACGCCAGCCTCCTAAGGACGGATGCGGGCGGGGGCCCCGCCGATGACGTAGTCGGGCGCCGCGTGACGGGGTGCCCGACTACCGGGTCGATGTGACCCACTACCTCAGGAGTGACCCATGACCGATTCTTCCACTCAGGGAATCAAGACCGTGCTGCATCCCGTGTCCGATCTGGCGACAGCCAAGGCGGTGTACGTCGCCCTACTCGGCGTGGCACCGCAAGCCGACGAGTCCTACTACGTTGGCTTCGAGGCCGCGGGCCAGCACATCGGCCTGGTGCCGGGCCGTGGAGCCGAGGGCATGACCTCACCGGTGGCCTACTGGCAGGTGGGCGACATCGAAGCGAAACTGGCCGAAGTGATTGCGGCGGGCGCCACGGTCAAAGAACCCCCGCGCAACGTGGGTGGCGGTCGCCTGGTCGCTACCTTCACCGATCTCGATGGCAACGTTCTCGGGCTGCTTCAGGATCCCTGAGTTCGTCCGATCGATTCTCGATGTCCGCGGCGTTCACCCCCAACCGGCACGAGCAGTCGGCAACCGCGAACGACGGGCTCGGCGTTCGGAATGCACAACCGGCCGAATAATCAGCCGGACCCTCCTCAACAAGGGGGGGGTCTCTTGCCGTACCATGCGCCATGGAGAACGACTTTCTCGATGTGATTCCTGTCGTTGCCTGCGCGGATATTGCGGCGACCCACGACTTCCTTGTGGATGCGCTGGGATTCCGATCGGCTGGTCTGGAGCGCAGCGGTGACGGCACGGTCGTCCACGGGGAGGTGCGTGCAGGTGCACGTCGAGTATGGCTTCATATGACCACGGCCGAGCATGGACTGGCGACGCCACTTGCGCTGGGCGGATTCTGGTGGCGGCAACGTGATCCAGGTGGCCGATGTCGACCACCACTTCGCTCGCACACACGCGTCTAGTGCGGAGGTCTTGTCCGAGCGGAGGGATCAGGAGTACGGACACCGTGAATACGGAGTCGCCGATCCGGACGGCCACAGCTGGTGGTTTGCCACGCCGACGTCGCCGCCTGCACTGGGTTGAAATCCCTTGATTAACCCCGAAGACCAGTTAGGAAAAGAGTGGTCAATGGGGGCGCCGGGCCACGGGGGAGAGTTGGCCCCTCCGGTTGCGGCACACTGAAGCCGCCCGGGGTGATGAGGTGGACGTCTACCGAGAAGGTCCCGACGTGTGACGACACGGTGAGAGGGCCCATCCGGCGCAGCGTTTGGAGAATGAACAGGTCGTCGCAAAGAACATCGGCGTGGACCGTGGTGATGGCTCTCCTCAGAGCGGCGAGGACGAGCGACGCGACGAGTCGGGTTCCGACGCCCCGACACTGCCAAGCGTCCTCTACCAACACTCCAAGGTCGGCGGTGCTCGTGGAACCGAAAGCAAGAGTGGCAATGCCGATGCACGATGAGCAAGACCAGGCGAGGAGCGTCTCGTGCTCCGCCGGGTCCCCAAGGAGGGAACGGGCGTAGGCCACACCGTCCGTGAAACCGTGGAACCTGTGGAAGAGGGATCTTTCGCGAGCAGCGGGCCAACATCGACAAGACGGGTTCGGTGTTCAGAGCTGTCGCCCTGACGATCCTGAGCTCGGCCGCGCAGCGGGCTGGCACCTGGCCCCATGGGGGGCGGTCGACCGGTGCTTGAGGCATCATGACATGCGTCATATAGTGGCCAGTATGGATTATGTCAGCTGTCATAGTCAAGGCCCAAGGACGGCGGGCGATGGACCAAGGCGACCATGACCCCGACCGGAGCGGGTCAGGCTCGGGTGCTTGCACCTCGGGAGCGAATGGTGCGCAGCGCGGCCCAGTTGATCCGGCGCAAGGGGGTGTCGGGTACCGGCATGCGAGAGATCGTGGCCGCGGCGGACACGCCCAGAGGATCCCTCCAGCACTACTTCCCGGGCGGCAAAGAGGAATTGGTCTCCGATGCACTGCTCTGGATGGGTGGCGTGGCGGCCCGACGGATACAGCGATCTGTCAAGGCGCTGAAGCGGCCCACGCCGAGCGCACTTCTGGCCGCCATCGTTGAGGACTGGCGAACCGATCTCACAAATGAGGACTTCTCCGCCGGGTGCCCCCTCGTGGCTGCCGCGGCTGATGTGGCAGCCACGAGTGAGCACCTCCGCCACGTGCTCCAACGAGCATTCGACGGCTGGCTCGAACCCCTCGCTGAGGGCCTGGTCGGTCTTGGCGTGCCCCAGGAGCGCTCCGACGGTCTCGCCCTCGTGATCATCTCGGCCCTCGAGGGAGCCATCATCCTCGCCCGGAATCCGGCGCGACCTGGCCCCGTTCGACGCACTCGTGCAAGAGCTCGGGCCGCTGCTCGATGCCGTCGCGCATCCCGATGCCCAACGGATGTCTTCGTGAGCGGTCGCTATTTGTAGCTGCCCGAACCTGAACGCGCACGCTCCGCGCCGGGTCCAGGGAAACGTGATCCCGAACGTCCGCCTAGCGATGTGCGTCGCGTGGGCGCACGAGTTGGTAGAGGCGGTCGCCGCGGATCGCACCGGTCGACGTGGACGCCGTGTGACCACCCCGGGGCTTTGCCGTCGACCAGCGGGGGCCCACTATTCGGGGCCTTGGAGGGCGGGCTTGCCAGCCCGTAGGGTCGCCGGCCGAAGCGGCGGGATCACCGGGATGGGGTGTCTGCGAGGTCCCGACCACAATGCCGGCGGAGCGTCGACCGCTCGGGCGATCGCGTAAGCGGCCGCCTCGTAGTTGACCCGCCAGCCCACGAAGTCGAGCCACGCCTCTTCGCTCGAGCGCTCGAGGGGAAAGTCCACTCTGGCCAAGCGCTCGATGGCGTCGACGAACTCCGCGTAGCTGAGGGCGATGCCGTTGTTTGGATCGGCCTCGTCGGGGATGTCGAAGCCGCGTGCCCGAGCGATGTCCGTCAGACAGGTGAAGCCGCCGCGCAGGCACAGTCGGGCGGAGATGGCATCAGGCGCGTCGGGCAGCAGCGACAAGTAGAGGGCCGCGGCATCGAGAACAGCTAGCTGCGCCGTCACCCAAGAGGAGAGCGGTCGTGGCGACCGGAAGTTGACGAGGGCCAAGTAGGTGGTGTGGCTCTCGGCTATGTCAGCCGACCAGCGCTCCCATTCTTCGAACAGCCCGGGTAGCTCGCGCACGGCCGACACGCCGGTACCCAACCCGTAGTGGGTGCGGGCGAGTAGTTCGGGACCCCAGGAAGGCACCCCGGCTCGAGAGTCCAGCAAGGTCACCAGCGCCTCGCGCCGGTTGAAGGCGGCGTAGAGCGTAGGGAGGTAGCCGATCTGCAAGGCCACCGTACCCAGACCGGCGAGGGCAGCGAGGTCGCATAATGCGGTCGGGACCCCGGCGTGAGGCGCCAAGTACCCCAGCGTGCACAGTGAGGAGCCGGCCAGTGCAAAGGCGCCGGAGAGACCGGCATCACCCACGAATGGCCACAGCAGCAGGGCGAAGCCGATCTCGAAGGCCGCCAACCAGGCGACGATTTGCAAGATGAGTTGAATTGGAGCCTGGGCCGCCAAAAATCGATCGCGAGGTTCGTAGGAGTCGAAATGGTCGGCAATGAAATGGAAGGCCGCATCGACAGCGATGGCGACGCTCCTGGGGAGCCAGCTGCGGATCCGGCGGGGGACGACGAGCGTGCCGATCACACTCCATCCGGTGGCCAGAATCAGGAGAGCGCCAACCGCTGCTGCGAGATCGCGGCCGACAGCCATGACTCAGTGTCCCATGGAGGGTCCGAAGGGTGCGAGTCGATGTTGGAGTGCGAGTCGTCGATGGGCGACCCATCGGCACGTGCAAATCAACCAACGCGTTCTCGTGGGTAGCCCGAAGCCGCACCCGTGAATGCCTCGGCGGCTTGCGAGGAACTGGCTTCGCCTGGCCAGCCGACCGGAGTATCGCATCCCGCAACGCCCGGACTGACGGAGACAGATGAGGACGAAGCCCGCGATCGAAGTCACCGCCCTTGCACCCGTGGCGCACAGCGACGCGCCTGGGCGCGACCGCCGACCCCGGCGACGCGGTGCGCAGCCAAGCGCACGACTTGGAAGGGACCTCGACATGCTCCGCTGGCTGAACCCCGAAGCATGGATGCCGACCTTCTCGCCGGTCGCGTCGCTATCGCAGGATGTCGCGGAGAGCTTGGGTTGGTTGCCGCGTAGGTGCGGGGTGAACTCGGCCCGCCGAGCCTGAAATGTGCGCAAGATGTCCTACGACTCGGACGGCGGGGGAGACACGGAGCGGCGAATCAGAGCCAGCCGCTCGGTCGCCTCGCCACTGTGGATGCCAACGGTGCCCCTCAGAAAAACCCGGTTGGCGTGTTCCTCGACGAGCGGACCGGCGACATCATCATTGGCGGACACGCGATGGGCGCGGCCCGAACGTTCCGCAACGTGGAGGCCAATGCCCAAGTTCCCCTGGTGATCGACGACCTCGTGTCCACGGACACCTGGACGGTGCGGGGCATGGAGATTCGCGGTACCGCTGTCGCGCGCTCTGACGCGACCCCCCGATCCAGTTCATGAGCCGCGAAGTCATTCGGATCAGCTGAAGCCCATCGTGGATAGGCTTCGCATCGGCGACATCTGCATTCGCGTTTGGTGGGGCTTGTCGCAGAGCTGGGCCAGCCAGGTGTTCGGTTCACGGCGCAGCGTTCTCGCCGGACCATCCAGGATTGGGCGGGCATGCTGCTCGTGATCAGGACGACCGAGACCCCTGGCGACTACGGCCCGGGGGACGTGGGCCGCCTCTGGAGGGGCACCGACGTACGCGGGTCAGCGTTTCGTGACGCCGCCCAGAACTCACTACGGGGTGAACGCCGAGCAGTTCGAACGGGTCTATCGTCGAGTTGGAGCTTCGCGACGCGGCACACCCGCGCAGCCCTGAGCTCGCGTGGACGGAGCTCGCACAGAACTGAACTACGGAACTCCTCGGGGACGCTTGGGATGGTTCGAAACCCAACCGTGACTCCCCGATGTCCCACCCAGAGGCGAGCCGATGCTGGTCTCCCAGGCCCGCGACCAGGCGCTCGGCTAGGCTCCGGAGCGACGCAGCGCCGACGTGGGGAGGTTCGATGCCAGAGGAGTCGATGTCAGAAGATGCCGGATCAGGGGAGCTGACGTGGATGCCGGCTTGGGAGATCCGGGACCGGATCTCCAAGGGCGACGTGTCGCCCGTGGAGGTGACCGAGCATTTCCTCGGTCGGATAGAGGAGCTCGACGGCACGCTGAAGACGTTCCGAACCCTGGACGCGCAGGGGGCTCGACGCCAGGCCAAGCAAGCCGAGGATGGCGGTGCGACGGGGTGACCCGCTGGGGCCTCTGCACGGGGTGCCGTTCTCCGTCAAGGAGCACGTGGCCGTGGCTGGCATGCCGTTGATGGGAGCCGGTTTTCCTGAGCCCATCTCCAAGCGCGACGCCCTGGGTGTTCAGCGGCTTCGTGACGCGGGCGGCATCGTGTTCGGTACCAACACGATGATGTACACCAACGGTCTACGGGTCGGTGCGGACGGCAAGATGGTGATGGCCTTCGACTGGGACGCCGAGGCACGCAACCCCTGGGACACCTCGAGGGTGCCAGGATGGTCGAGCGCTGGCGGCGCTGCAGCGACTGTCGGCTCGTCTGATTCCACTGGCGGTCGGGACCGACGGCGGTGGTTCGACTCGCCTGCCGGCTGCCTACTCGGGGGTCTTCGGCCTGCACCCCACAACGACGCTCATCCCCTGGGCCGACTACGAGACGCCACAGGTTTCTCCGATGATGATGTCGATGGGCCCGCTGGCCCGGTACGTCACGGACGCCGCCATCATGCTCCAGGTCATGGCGGGGCCGGATGGGCGCGACATGACCTGTCTGCAGACCGATCCGCCCGACTACCTGGCGGACATCGACTCAGGAGTCGAGGGCATGCGCCTGGCGTGGACGGACGACTACGGATTCACGGCCATGTACGCGCAGGAGGAGAGCGCCAGGGTGATCGCCGCGGTCGGTGAGGCGGCCCTCGGCTTCAATCAGCTGGGTGCGACGGTGGTGAGAACCCAGGAGATTTGGGAGGACTTCTTCCCCGGGTTCTTGGCGGCGACATACCTCTTTCCCACCGGAGGTCCCCGACCCGCACGGCCTACGCCAGAACAGTGGGAGCACTCCCTCGACAGCCGCCGGCGGAACTACGACAAGTTCCGCCTTGTCCTGCGGGACCACGACGTCCTGTTGAGTGCCACAACCCAGCTTCTCCCCCGCACGATCGAGGAGTGGGCCGACAACTGGACAACCGGTGGCTCGAGATTCGAGCCCCACCACACGTTCGCCCCCGTGTACACGAGCCACACGCACATGTTCAACTGGCTCGGCTTCCCGGCCGCCTCGATCCCGTGCGGATTCGTCGACGGGCTGCCCATCGGGCTTCAGATCGTCGCCCTTCCGGGCAACGAGGCGAAGATCTTCCGTGTCGCCAACGCCTTTCAAGGCGCGTACCCCCGCCTCGAGCATCCTCCGTCGTCCTGACGAGACGCGAGCCCGTGGTCGGGCCCTGACGGCCGCCAGGGGCGCCCCAACCACGAGTGTCGGGTCGCTTTCGTGGGCCGAAGGCGTGCACCGGCACGGTGGTGCTGCCGGACAGGACCACGATCTGTCAGCACGGGGTGGTGAGGACTCTCACTCATCGAAAATCGCTCCCACGTGTCACCGTGGTTCTCGTCTCCTGTCGACGTTGAGGACTGCGAAGGGGTCCTTCGCCCTTCGAGCCGCCGCGCCCAAATGCCGCCGCGCCCAAATGCAAGGAACGTGGACGTGTGTGGTTGGTCCAAGCGAGCTACGTCGGGGATCCCCGGGACCTGCCGGCGCAAGGGGTCCGAATAGCGGCAACTGGCAACGGGTCGCTGGACCAGACTTCGGCCGCCACCGGTCAAGGTGAGATCGTTCGGTTGGGAAGCTCGGGACGAGCCGGTGACAGAGCAGGTCAGGTGGCGAAGCAGGTCAAGGGAGAAGGTAGGGCAGCGGTTCTGGGATCACACTGATTTGTGTTATCTCGGATAACTCTGTAGAGTGGCCGTCGTGCCGAGTGACGGTGAGATCACGTTCGCCGACCACGCCGGGCGGTTCTACGCCCGGCGCTTTGGGATGGCCCCGATGGTGGGCCGGCTGATCGGGTACCTCGCGGTGTGCGACCCGCGGGAGCAGAGCATCGGCGAGTTGGCGGAAGCTCTGCTCGCGAGCCGGAGCGCTATCGCCGGTGGGGTGAACTACTTGGAGAACCTTGGGCTCATCCAGCGATCCCGGGCCGCGGGCGAGCGGATGGACCGGGTACGCATCGACATGTCGTCGTCTCACGCAATGGGCTTCGACGTCTCTGAGCAGCGGGAAGCGGCCGACCTCGCCCGAGAGGGCCTGCGCCTGCTGGCCGATGCATCACCTGCTCGGCGATCGATCTTGTTGGAGTGGGCCGCGTTCGCCGATTTCTTGGTCGAGCGCATGCCGGTCTTGGAGCAGGAGTGGGTCGTGCACCGCGAGGCGCTTCGTGACGCGGGCGAGCTTCCCAACGACTCGACCACACCGCAATGAGGGAGAATTCATGACAAGCGTGCCTGCTGGGACGGGGATCGTTGCCCAGGACGTGTGCAAGTCGTTCGGCGACCATCTGGTGCTCGAGAAGGTGAGCCTGGCCGTGGGGGAGGGCACGATCCTGGCGTTGCTGGGTCCGAATGGGGCCGGCAAGACCACAATGGTCCGCATCCTCTCGACCCTGATCTCGTCCGATTCGGGATCCATGCAGATCGCCGGTCACGACGTGGTCACCGATCCTGATGGGGTCCGGGCGGTGATCGGACTCACTGGACAGTTCTCGGCCGTGGACAACCTGCTCACCGGCGCGGAAAACCTACGGCTGATGGCCGATCTTCGCCACCTTGGCCGCAAGGCGGCCCAACGCCGGGTAGTCGAGTTGTTGGAGCAGTTCGATCTCTCCGACGCCGCCGACAAGCTGCTGTCCACCTACTCCGGCGGGATGCGGCGGCGACTCGACCTAGCGATGACCCTTGTGGATCAGCCGCGGGTGATCTTCCTGGACGAGCCGACCACCGGACTGGACCCCCGTAGCCGCCTCACGATGTGGCAGATCATCCGCAATCTCGCCTCGGCAGGCGTCACGATCCTGCTGACCACCCAGTACCTCGACGAGGCGGACCAGCTCGCCGATCGGATCGCGGTGCTCGATCAGGGGCAGATCGTCGCCGAAGGGAGGCCGGCCGAGTTGAAGAGCCGCATCACCGGCGGTCACGTCCGGCTCCACTTCGCTGGGCTCGACCTGCTGCGCTCGGCGGCCGGGCTGCTCTCCGCGGCTGATCCCGACGAGGACCAACTCGTCCTCAACGTTCCCGCAGACGGCACCGTGGACTCGCTCCGGGAGCTGTTGGACGAGTTGCACAGCGCTCGTATCGGTGTCGAGCGGCTGTCGATTCACTCGCCGAACCTTGGCGACGTGTTCCTCGCTGTCACTGGTAATCACGTCGCCGCTCGGCTCGGCGGAGACGTCGCACCACAAGAAGCACGGCTGTCATGACCACGCTCGCTTACACGCTCAGCGACTCACGGGTCATGCTGCGCCGCAACCTTAAGCACCAGCTCCGCTATCCGTCCTTGACCGTGATGCTCGTCGGCCTACCCATAGTGCTCCTGCTGCTTTTCGTCTACGTCTTCGGTGGACAACTCGGCGCTGGCCTCGGCGCCCACCAGGGTCGGAGCGCCTACCTCAACTACGTGGTGCCAGGACTGCTCCTCATCACCGTGGCCTCGGCCGTCCAGGGCACCTCGATCATGGTTGCCATGGACATGACCGGTGGCATCATCGACCGGTTCCGCACGATGGCCATCTCCCGCGCCTCGGTCCTCACCGGCCACGTACTTGGCAGCCTGATCCAAACCTTTGTAGCCATCTCCATCCTCATTGGGGTTGCCTTCGGCCTCGGGTTCCACTCGGCTGCCGGACCGCTTCACTGGCTTGCCGCAATCGGAATACTGGCCCTGTTCGCCTTGGCACTCATTTGGCTAGCCGTCGCGTTCGGACTTGCCGCCAAGAGCGTCGAGACCGCCAGCAATACCCCCATGATCCTGCTCTTGTTGCTCCTCCTCAGCAGCGGTTTCGTGTCCACCGCCACCATGCCAACGGGCCTGCGCCAGTTCGCCGAGTACCAGCCGTTCACGCCCGTGGCAGACACCGTGCGCGAACTGCTCGGCGGCGCGGCGTTGGGCGACCACGCCCTCGCCTCGGTCGCGTGGAGCATCGGCATCTGCGTTGTGGCCTACCTCTGGGCCATCCGCCTCTACAACCGCCGCCGAGCAGCCGAGCCGAGCTAAGCGGGGACCGCACCACGAGACACCCTGCTGAGGCCGCCTGACGTTGCGCGGCACCACTTGCCTCTGTGGGCGGCAGTCCCGGCCTTCACGTGCACGCCTGGCCTGGCATCATATGGTTGGTGGGGGCGCAGTCGGACAACGGAGCGAGCGCGCCGGTAGAGGTTCCGGTGGACGTTGTCAGGCGGGTCCGCACGCTCTGCCTGGGGTTGCCCGAGGTGACGGTGCGCGTCGACTACTCACTAAGCAGAACGAGATCGACGGCGCTGTCGTTCGACATCCGAAAAAGGTCATTCTGTTTGCTCGTGGCAGTGGAGGAACCGACCGGAAAGCCCGTACCGCTGCTCGTGTTGCGTGCGGACCCAGACGAACGCGAGGCGTTGCTGTCGATTGGTCGCCCGTTCTTCGCCCCGCGGGCCGGGCGTGATCGCATCGGGGTGCTGCTCAGCGAGGACAGCGACTGGGAAGAGATCGGTGAGCTCGTGATCGAGAGCTACCGGGTCCTCGCGCCGAAGAAGCTCATCGCATTGCTCGACTAGCACGCGTTGGCTGGCGCCTCGACGAGCACGCTTGGCTGGCGCCGCATCCCCGAGGTGCCGGTCTGTCCCACCGACCTGGCGTTGCGGAACGGCCCGTCCTACGGCAAGGACCCGCATCCCGAGTGGATTTACTACGCGGGCGATTCTCGCCGTCCTAGCCATCGCTTGGGTGGTGGATACACGAATCTGGCGATCGTCGCCGAGATCCAGCAGAGGGTCCAGCCAGCGAACACCGAGAGAACGTAGCGGAACCTTCCGTTCTTGGTCTTGGCGGCGGTGAGTCCGAGGACGATGCCCCACGCGACGAAACAGCCGATGCTGTAGACCCAATAGTTCCGCTTCAACATCTGATACGACCTCCGTCGTCGGTCAGCGCCAAGCGTATTCCTCGGTTGAAGGGCCTCGTCGTCGCCCCCATCGTCGGGCGAGGAGTCTGCCTCTAGGGGCCGGGATGCCACCCCTGTGCGCTCTCAGCGAACCCCGTGGATCGGTGTAAGGAGGTCACCACGGTGGCGAGAGTTCGGGACGCTTGGATCGGGTGAGCCCTACGCTTGGCGGTTCTCCCATGGTCAGCGCCAGGTAGTCACGTCGATCTACGAAGCGCTCAAGGGTGCGTCCGTGGACCTCGCCCGAGGGTACTTCCGGGTCTTGGGTCAAGTGAGCGCAACGTCCTCCTTACCCTGCCGGTCTGCAACCTGGACAGGGTAGGAATGGCGTCGGCCAGGGCCCTCGAAGGTTGCGAAGCGGTCCGGCTCGGGGCCAGAGGCGTTGCGTGCGAGATGTTTGCGTCATCGTGACGATTCACGCTCGAGCAGAGGGCATCCCGTGAGTCGGTTGGATGAGGGACTCGCCTTGCCAGGCGGCGGGGACCTGGAGCGCGAACGTCACGCCGAGCGGATCCTCACCCTGTGCAAGGTTGCTGTCCGCGAGGCCAGTGACTCTGAAAGCCCCCGAGATGGCGGCCCGATCGGCGAGGCACGATGAGCCTAGGGGATTTCGTTCTCGCAGCGGTCGTCGTCACAGTCGGGTCGTCACCAGGGGCGGTCCTCGTACCGCTGGGGATCGCCGTCGGTGTGCTCATCGTGCAGCTCGTCGTCGTGCGCCCCCGGCTCACCCGCCGCTCCGGCCCCATCCTCGCCGGAAGCGAAGCCCCACGGTCACGCAGCCACCACATCTACATCGCGTTTGAGACCTGCCAAGGTCCTGGCAGTCTTGGCTGGTGGTATATCGCGATGCTTGCTACCCAGAGCTGAGGCCTGATCATGGAGCAGAACATCACCGGGTACCACCAAGACGACCAGGGGGATTGGGTGGCCGAACTGTCCTGCTGTCACAACCAGCACTCCGCCACCCGGCCACCCTTCCAGTTACGAGACTGGGCCCTCGAACCTGAAAGCCGCGGCCCGGCTCGGGTCACCCCTGGACTGTCCCCTCTGCGAGGGGGCCGAGATGCCCGACTCGCGCTACGTGCGCACCACGCCGATCTGGAAAGTAGGCACCGTGCCGGCCGCTCTGCGCCGAGCCCATCGGATCGCGGAAGGGACCTGGGGGAGGATCGTCGTGCACGACGGCCGGCTGCGCTTTGTTGGGGCCACCACCCCGGCGAACCACCGCGAACTCGGAAAGGGCGAGACCCAAGCGATCCACCCTGGTGTCGAGCATGCGATCGAGCCATTGGGTGTGGTGCGCCTCAGTGTCGAGTTCTTCGTTGTGGACCGCCGTGGCCAACCCCACGAGCGCACCGAAACCCGTACGGTCGAGGTCGAGGAGTCAGCGGACGAGGGTGGCGATCCGGCGCGCTGGGCCGGGTTCGCCTGTCTCGAATGCGGCGCGATCACCAGCGGTGGTCTCCACCGGGCCGACTGCCCGGCTCTAGGAGAGACCAAGTAATGGCACTCTCCACAGCATGGTCCGAAGCGGTCGGCCTGAGAGTCCCATTGCCAATGCGCCGATGGGCGGCGTGGCCGGCGGTGGGGTGGCTGCGGCCGTCTCCGCCGCAGGCGGACTGGGGATGATCGGGGTGGGAAGCGCCGGGTCAACGAAGGTCCTCCAAACCGAGGCCCCTGCTCCGCAAGATGCAGCCGTCAGCTCAGGGATCGGCCTTATCGACTGGGCCGTGCGACGGGACCCGGCGCTGCTAGAGGCGGCGATTGCAGTCCGGCCGATGGTGGCTTCCGTGAGCTTCGGCGCCGACTGGTCCGTGTCGCCGGCCGTGGACATCCGGGTGCTCGCCGCCGGAGGGATCGCCACCGGCCCCGGCGTCGCCGTCGTCCTTGCCGCCGGGGCGTCTGCGGTGTGGCTCCGAACCGCTCTCGCGGCGTGCTCCGAGTCGTTGACCTCAGACCCGGCGCGTCAGGCACTGCTTCGTGCCTCAGGGAAGGATACGGTGGTCACGAGCGCAATTGACATAGCGCTCGGCTACCCGTGCCCCGCCAGTACCCCGAGCGAGTCCTGCGCCACGAATTCACCGACCGATGGTCGGGACACAAAGCACAGCTGGCCGTCGACCGCGACGCGCCAACCGCATTGGCGGCCGGCAATGCCTCCGGAGACGTCGCGCTGATCCACGTCAACTCGGGGCCAAGGGGTCGGATCTCTGACCGAAGCTCGTTCTGCGGCGCAGGTGATCGATCGGCTCTGCCTTGACGGGTCCTCGCTGCTTCGGTGACAGGGCCGTTGCGCCAGATGCCGGGCGTACCCTTGGGTATGCGCCGCCGGCTCGCGGATGTCGACCCAGACGAGCGTCCCAGCCACCCGGCGATGGCGGGTGCCGGCATCTCGTTAAGCCCGTTGAACGTTTGGGGATAGGAAGAGGATCAGGATGCTGATCCAGTGGAGGACGACACTCGATGCCGAAGGCGATCCAGGGAAACGCCGGGCGAAAGCCTCGGCGGGCTCGACCCGCTGGGCCAGGCGGCCGCCGGGCTCGAGTACGAGGCCGGTCCCGTCTACGAGGGCAATACCCCGCTCTGGTACCGGTGGGGCCGCGGCGACACCTCCAATGCGCTGGCGTCGGTGGTCGGCGTCCTCATGGCGCTGTACCACCGCAAGAAGACCGGTGAAGGCGAGGCGCTCTGGACCTCGCTGCTGAACGCGACGGCCGTGGGGGGATCCGGCGCCTACGCCGACGCCAACGGCCAGCCCCCTTCGCTGCCCCGGTTCGACAAGCTACAGACGGGCCTCGGCGCCCTTTACCGCCTCTACGAGACCCAGAGTGGCTGGATCCAGGTGGCGGCCGTCGAGCCTCAGCACTGGCCGGCGTTCTGTCAGGTCATCGGGCGCACCGACCTCCTCGATGACCCCAGGTTCGCCACTCCAGCCGACAGGGCTGTCAACCGGGCGGCCCTCGAGGGCGAGATCGTCCCGATCATCCGGAACGCAACGGCGCTGCAGTGGCGCCGCCGGCTGGACGCGGCAGGTGTTCCGAGCGAGATCGCGGTGGACACGATCGACGGCGAGACGCATCTCTTCGACAAGGAGCTGATCGACCTTGGCGTCGTAGCGGCCAACCCTCATCCTCAAAGCGGAGTGCTCCGTCAGGTCGGCCAGTTCGTGCTCTTCAGCGATACCCCTGGGCGCGTCGAAAGGGCTCCATGGCTGACGGGACAGCACACGGTCGAGTTGATGCGGGAGTTGGGCTACGAGGACGAGCAGATCGCCCTCCTGGCCAAGGATGGCGCCATTGCCTGCCCCGAGGGTGCTCTCGACTGAGCCGGTACCGCGGCACTCGGGATCCCGGTACTCGCGGTTCGCTCGTTTGCACCATCGACGACGAGGTCTTCGCTTCGAAATTGGACTCGTGGCGTTTGCCGCAGTGGCCCGTCTCTCGCTACGGTCGACTCATGAGCGAAACCCAGCCGATCATCGGCCCGCCCGTCCCCGTGCCCGATGAGCTCACCGAATTCTTCTGGGACGGCGTGGCCCAGGGAAAGCTGTTGATCTTGCGCTGCCACAACTGCGGCAAGTACATCCACGAGCCGATGTCCCACTGCCGGTTCTGCCTGTCCACCGACTTGGCACCGAGCGAGGTGTCGGGCAAGGCACGACTCGACACCTTCACGATTGTGATGCAGCCGTACCACCCCTTCTTTCTGTCGAAAGTGCCCTACAACCTTTCGATCGTCGAGCTCGAGGAGCAGCCGGGCTTGAAGATGGTGACCAATGTCGTCGACTGCGACAACGACTCGCTCGTAATGGGGATGCCCCTCGAGGTCACGTTCCGGGAGATCGCCGACGGCGTCACCCTGCCCCAGTTCAAGCCCCTCTGACTTTTTTGCGAAAGGATTCCCGTGTTCGAGAACTCGCGCCCAGTCGCTATCGTCGGTGTCGGATACTCCCAAGTGGGTCGCAAACTGGGACTCTCATACCACGAGATGGCCCGACAGAGCGGTATGGCGGCCATGGCCGACGCCGGGATGACCCCGGCCGACATCAACGGCGTGTCGACCTGGACCGGGATGGGCGACAACACTACCACCTTGGACTGCGAGGCCATGGGGCTCGGGTTCATGATGGGCTTCTCGCCGCTCGACTTCTACTACTCAGCCAATCTCTCACCTGCGTTCGTGGACCCGGCCGTGCATGCGGTGTCCGCAATCGCCTCGGGTCTCTGCGACACGGTGATGGCGTATCGCCTGATTCGCCAAATGCCCAGCAGCACCGACATGGCAAACCGCCGGGCCCAGCTTCCGCCCGAGCTCAGCGGCGCCTCAGGGCCCGCACAATGGGACGCGCCCTTCGGAGCTTCGGCCGCTGCAGCTGGCATCGGAGGACTGCAGATGCAGGCTCACATGTCGCGCTTCGGGACAACCGAGGAACAATTCGCCATCAATGCTGTCAACCAGCGCTACCACGCCTCGCTGAACGAAGACGCCCTGCTTCGTGACCCGCTTACCGTGGACGACTACCTGGCGTCCCGGTACGTGAGTAAGCCGGTCCGACTGTTCGATTGCGACTACCCATGCGACGCCGGTAGTGCAGTCATCTTCACGACCCTGGAGCGGGCCCGTGACTGTGCCAAGCAGCCGGTGGTGGTGGAAGCCAGCACGCTCACGTCGATACGCAAGTTCGATATGAGCTTGCTCGAGAGCTTTACCGAGACCTCACCGGTCCACTGCGCTGAGAAGCTGTGGTCGAGGACCGACCTCCGCCCCACCGACGTGGACACTGCTCAGCTCTACGACGGTTTTACCATCATCACGTTCCAGTGGCTCGAGGCCCTCGGGTTCTGCGGTCTTGGCGAGGCCGGCCCGTTCATCGAAGAGGGCCACACGCGTCTCGGGGGCAGCCTTCCGGTTAACACCGACGGCGGTGCATGCAACGTCGGACGTCGTCACGGTGCCAATTTCTGTATCGAAGCGGTCCACCAACTCCGGGGAGAGTCCGGCGTTCGCCAAGTTCCCGACGCGAAGGTTGCGGTATGGGCGAATGCAGTCGGCTGCTTCTCGGGGTCGATGCTGCTCCGCACCGAGTAGCGATTGCTGCGACCCCGTCAGGTAAACGGTCGTCACGAAACATCCCGTGTGCTGGGGCACCCGTGGCACGGTCGAGATCGAGAGCAAGACCCCTTCCCCTGCCCGCGGACGACGAGGAGGGGAAGGGGTCTTGCGCGCCGTCGTCGATCTGCGACGTTACAGGTGATACATACGCGAGACGTTGCCCGAGGCGATCATCTCGACCTGGTCCTGGGGCAGGTCCTTGAAGTGCTCCTGCAGAATCTCCTGGCTACGAGGCCAGGTCGAGTCGGGGTGCGGGTAGTCCGTGGCCCACATCAGATTCTCGATCCCGATCAGATCGAGTAGGCGGATTCCGGCCAGGTCCTGCTCGAAGGTGGCAGCCATGTTCCGGTGCCAGTAGAAACTCGGCTTCTCCGAGATCGCCTTCCCCGGGAAGGTATCCCACCCGTGGTTCTCGACCATGGTGTCGAGCCGCTCCAGCATGTAGGGGATCCATCCGATACCGGCTTCGACCAGCACGACCCTCATGCCCGGCCAGCGCTCGAGGACGCCGCTCACGCACCAGTCGGCCACGCACTCGGCCATGAAGATCGGAGGCAGTGACTGGAAGATGCCCTTGAAGGGTGTCGGGTCCTCGGGCATAACCGTGCCCATGAGGTAGCTGCTGCCACCGACGTGCATGCTGAGCGGCACGCCCGTTTCGGAGAGGATCTCCCACAGTGGGTCGTACGAGGTGTCCCAGTACGGGGGTGCACCCGCCTCACGGGGGAGGAGCGGAAGGGCGAATGCCTTCCCATGGTCGGCTACCACCCGCTCGACCTCTGTGACGGCACTCTTGATGTCGAGGACGGGAAGGCTGTAGACCGGCATGAGGCGCTTCGGGTCGACCGACGCCCACTCTATGGAAGCCGAATTCACGGCCTGGGACACCAGCATGCGATCCGGAGGGTCGAGTGCCATCAACGATGCACCACCCGAGCCGACGTAGAGGATCTCGGCCTCCACGCCGTCGAGGTCCATGTCCTTGAGCCGTTCGATGGGGTCGGATTCCCCGGCGCGGCCGGCGGCTGGCCACGGGGCACCCTTGCCCATCGTCGGCATCATTGCGGCAACGTCGGCCAGAGTCGATCGCTCTCCTTTCAGCTTGGCCTGGCTGGCCTTCTGTGGCTTGGCCTCGAGCATCGCTGCGGCATAGAAAGCCTCCGCCTTGACCACCTTGTCCCGCAGTTTCTTCGGAAGATGTGGATGAACGAGTTCGTTCGGAATGGTGACGTGAGAATCGGCAGAGATGATCCGACGGCGATCGACCATGAAACCCCCTCAGGTTCTGCGCAGCCCCTAGTAGCCACAAGTCGAAGCATACGCCCGCCGCCCTCGACACAGCGGGCCACCTGTCCAGCGCACGCGGTTCGCTCGTGAATCGAGAACCCGCATCATGATCATTTCCAGCAGCCCCGTGAGCGAGCGAGCGATCGAGACGTCAACTATCGCCAGCCGCCGAGCGGAGCTGGGCGGAAGGGCCCGGAGTCGGCGCCGCGCACTCCCGGGAGATCCCCGCTATCTCTGTGTTTCAAGATGAGGCCTCGAGGAGCTTCTTGAAGTTGGCAGGAGTCCATTCCATGCCGGTCTGGTTGTGTGTCTCTAACTGCCGAAGGCGCTCCTCCCCGACCGCCTCGAGGCGCGGGGCGTCGCAAAGGCGCCAGGTTTCCTCCACAACCGTCCGCCCTCGACCGGGCGAATGTGTATCCCCATTTGGCAGCCCCCTTCGCATCTGCCGAGGGCGGAGCAGTCGCGTCGCCGATGACTTCCCACGCGAATTTCTCTGGGAGCATCAGCGACCGTCACCCGGATCCGACGCTGCCAGGTGCGATCTCCCGAGGCATTCGACCCGATGAAGAGGGCGCCAACTCCCCGTGATTCTCCTTCCCACGTGCCCCCGGTGCACTCGGGGCTGATCACCCATCCGGAGCATATCTGCAATGAATGCCTTGGTTTCGCCCGGCGGGACCTTGATCACGATGCGGGAATCTAAGCGGTCTGTCGACTACATCCAAGATCCCATGCATCGCCACTGTCGCCGGGTCGCCACCACGATGCTGGCCTGTGACCTCTTCCACGTCGACACGGTGCCGTTGCGCGGGATCGACGCCCTGTTTTTCATCGAGCTCGACACGCGGCGCGTGTATCTGCGTGGTGTGACGACCAACCCGGTAGGGGAGTGAGTGACCCAACAGGCCCGCAACCTGAGCTTCGTCCTCGCCGAGCGGATCGAGCCGATCAAGTCGCTTCTACGCGATCGGGATACCAAGTTCACCGCGAGCTTCGACGAAGTGTTCCGCGCCGAGGGCATCCGGATCATCCGCGCACCCATCCAGGCGCCTCGGGCCTACGCCTTCGCCGGAACCGTCCGACGAGAGTGCACCGACCGGTTCCTCATCCTCCACCGTGGCCAGCTTCAACGCGTCTTGGTCGAGTTCGTCACTCATTACAACGAACATCGTCCCCATCGGGCTCTGGCTCAGTAAGCGCCGAATGCAATCGGGCAGTCGCCGTCACCGACGAGCGATCCCGATCCGGCCCGGCTGCGACGCACCGACATCCTCGGCGGCCTCATTCACGAGTACCGGCTCGTGGCATGAGCTGGCCGGATGGGGTTCTCGGCAGCCAAGGGTTGGCCGACCTCTGACGATCGGTCAGGCCGGAGCGACTTCTACCCGACCGTGGCGCAGGATGGTCGTATCGCCCGAGGTGGCTTCAAAAGCGTAGGCGTGATTGCCGTCGACGGTCGGTCCGACGTCGTAGACGGAGAGATCGATATCGCGACCGGGGAACGCCGGCGCTGAGAAGCGCACCGCGACGCGACGGATGCGCCGGGGGTCGTCATCGGCGGCGAGGGCTATGAGGCCTCGGCTGGCTACGCCGAGCGTACAGAGACCCTGGTTGAACTTCTGTGGACGGCCGGACCGGACGGCCGCGTCGTCGTTCACGTGCATGGGGGAGCGGTCTCCGGACGCCCCGGCATAGCGGAAAGTCTGGTCGCGGGTTGTCGCCAGGCTGATCGTTCCCATGGGCCGGGATCGGGCCTCCTCGGGGAAGGTGTGGTCAGCGAGGGTCGGGCCCTGGTTCCCGCCTTCGGCGTCGCCCTGCGCCAGGGAGGACCAGTACTGCTCGACGACGAGAGCACAGTCTTCGTCGGTGCTCATCAGTCGAACAAAGACGTTCATGCCGGCCTTGCTCGTGACGACGGAGTACCGCTCCGCCGTGGTGTGCAGGTGCATGCCCGGCTCGATCGGCTTGCGGATGAACAGGTCGTGCTCTCCGTGCCCTCCGCCGCGACCCCCCGCCATCGCACCCGGCGGCATGGGCGGCACGGAGCGGAAGGCGTCGAACACCGGGACCACGGCGTAGGTCGGTGGCACGGCTCGGCCGTCCAGGTACAAAGTGTTCTCGTCGTTGATGGCCAGGGCAAAGGCGACGATCTCGTCGGGATCGCAATAGGCGGTGAACGGGCCTGCTAATACGCCCAGAGGAATCAAGGTGCTATCCATAGTTCAGCAGCCTTGCACATGCGACGTGGGCCCTCGTGCGCCAGAGAAGTAGGCGGTCGGGGCCTACGGCTCGCCGGCTATGACCGGTACGAGGCCAAGGGTGCGCATGACTCGTATCGGTCCGGTCGTCTCCCTGACCCTGAATCGCCCCGGGTTCCGTGACTACTCGGACTATTGGGTGACCGCCTCGAGGGCGGCCTGTGTTTGACGGTAGTAGTCGGCTTCGAACTCTGCCGGTGTGACGTAGCTGTTGTCGTCGGTGATCTCGCCGTTCAGTCGGCGGTGGTTGAACCGGTCGACGTAGCCGAGGGTGGCGAACTCGACATCGTCGAGACCCCTCCACGGTCCCTTCGGGTAGATGAGCTCCAACTTTGTAGATACCGTTGAATCTCTCGGCCATGGCGTTGATGCCCCTATATGTCAAGAAGCCGCTCGATAAGCCTGTTGGGTCCTGTGATCGGTCATCACGCGCTGGTAGATCTCACGAGCCAGAAATCGTTTCAGGCACCGGACGATCTCCCGCTTGGGTAGACCTTCGGCGGTGCTCCGAGCGACATAGGCGATGGTGGTCTCGTGGAAGCGCGTGCGCCCGATGACGGACCGGTAGAGCGCAGCGTTGGTCCGGCGTTGGCCTGGCGTTGGCCTGGCGGTGGTCACCGGCGGTAGAGCCGGTGCCGTCCGGTGGTCATGCCTGACGAGGCGGGTATCGGACAGGCTCCACAGAGCTTCGCAAACACCGCCTCGGAGTGGATCCGATCAGGATTGTCGCAAGATGATGAGCATCTCGGCCGCAACATCGGGTCCGATGCCAAAGGCCTCTCGAAGGAGGGGAGCAGCCTCGGACGTCAGCGCATCGAGGAGGCGATCATTCTCGGCGGGCGATGGGCCGCAGCGTGCACTTCGCCGCGCCGATCGTCGAGGTGAGGGGGCCGTCCGGCGTAACGCGGCACAACGGGCCATGAGGGCCCGATCGCCAAGGGCTTCGAGCTCCTCACGCAGTTCAGGCGGAGCGTTCACGATGATCTGCTCAGGGTGATGATCACCGAAGTCTGGGCCTTCAGGGCAGTGTCTCGGGCCACCTTGATCTGGCGGATCATCTCGAGTGACCGTCTCCCGCCTTCGGGAAATTGATCTTTTCAGGAAGTAGAGCCGGGCGTCGCACTTCTACTCGCTTGATGTGCTCCAGGCCAGCGCTACGGCTGACTCGGTAGTGAGCGCCAGCCGTCCTATTTGCTCTGACCGCAGTCGGCATTGAATCTGCCGCGGAAGTGTTCGACGACTGGGAGTGGCTCAGGTCGCTACTGAACTAGTGCCTCGCCTGCCAACGTTCGCCCGTTCCATACGACCTTCGAACGACCCATGAACAACAACACGCTCCTAGGATCGGTATGGTCTCCTGGGCCAGGAGAGATGTAGCCTCGAAGGCGGTGAAGCATGCTGATTCGACTGCACTTGGGGACCTCGAAGATCTACTCTCGGACCTCCGCGCCGTAGACGGTCTGGTGGAGCGAAAGTCAGGCATCTTCTACCGGCGCTCGCGGGCGTTCTTGCACTTCCATCAAGACCCCAGCGGACTATACGCAGATGTCAGGTTGGACATGGACGGGGACTTCATCCGAATGCGGGTCAACACCATGGCCGAAAGGGCGTCGCTGCTGCGCGAGGTCACACGGTCGGTCTCTTCTATAAGCCATACGCCGCCCACGGAGTAGGGAACTTCCTTCCCAGCGCCCGCACGTAGACGATCAACTGGCCGTGGTGGAGCGTCTCGTGTTGCGTCATGCGGTGAAGATGCTCGTCCACATCGACTGGGTCCCCGAACCAGTCGATGACCGTCTCTCAATCCAGGGTCTTGAGCGCGGTCCAGAGATCGTCGTCCGCGAGGTGAAGATAGGCAAGCAGGCCTGCCAAAGTATCGTCGCCGGCCCTCCTCCAAGGATCTCTGAACTGGATGTGCTCTGCACTAAGAGCCGATACTCTAGGCGGCCCAGGTGCCGAAACTGCATCTCGAGTTTGCCCAAGCCTCCGCCCGGTGTGAAGGACAAATCGTCGTCGTCGAACGTCTCAAGCAGACCAAAGTCAACTCTCGGACGAAGTGCCAACGTCGGGCGAATCGGATGGCTGTCGAACTCTCCACAACGGAAGTCTGTCAGCAATGGCGATTCTGATGCCAGGCTCGAGAGTTGGCAACGTGAGGGTCGCGTCCACCACTTTGTGGGACCCGGGCTACTCGCTCTGCTCCCCTGGAACTACCCATCACAAACTGGCGCAGGCCGGTATCAATCAGACTTTCCAGCCCGTCACCCACCAACGCGGCACGAGACCCTTCTCCGGTGAAGCCCTCATCGACGGCCGGCTGTACTCGCCGCTGCTTCCCCAAGACCTGAGAGACCTACCTTCTCCACCTCGCGACGCCTCGGAAGCCGAGAAGCTCGCCTACGAGGACAAGTTCAACCAGCGGGCCCGCTGGCGGATGGTCCGTCACCCGGGCCGGATGCCGACGGCGCCACCCGGTGGCGCTGGACTCCTTCGTTCTCGCTCGTCTCGAAGCACCATGAGACGAGCGAAGACCGTGCCGTTGGTATCCATCGACGAAGGATGCAAAGCCTGCAGCTCGGGGACGCTCAGCGCCATGGCAGTCGATTTTGTCAACCATTTCGCCGCTGATGTTGACCGGGTGAGGGAGAAGGTGATGTATGCCGTACAGCAGCCGCTGGCGGCCACTGCTTTCAACTACGTGATCACCGTGCCGGCCTGGAGATCGCTGCCCTCGTGGTAGAT
The DNA here is from genome assembly GCA_963794215.1 of uncultured Acidimicrobiaceae bacterium. Lineage (GTDB taxonomy): Bacteria > Actinomycetota > Acidimicrobiia > Acidimicrobiales > RAAP-2 > DATKRB01. The sequence continues at coordinate 302,619 of CAWCCQ010000007.1, forward strand.
CGTGGCTACCAACGACCAAGCCATCCCGCCTGATGCCGAGCGCATGTTCGCGAAGCGGATGGGCGCGACCGTCGTAGAGGTCCCGTCGAGTCACGTGGCGGTGGTCTCGCACCCTGGCGAGGTCGCACGATTGATTCAAATGGCTGCTGAGACGTGCTCAGCACCAAATTGAGGGCGTGGCTCAAAGCGCTCGCCTCCTAGTCTGGCGGCAGTTGCGTTCGCACCAACCAGTGTCATCGGGCAAGATCGCAGTAGTGGGAACATCGCTCGCCCGAACGGTCTGCCGGTCGCTGGCGATCGGCGCCGCTACCGGTGGACGTTCCTTCTCCGGGATCGCTGCGGTCAGCCTCTCCAGCGCTCGTGACGACCGACCCCTCGGGAACCCGTTCGCCAAGGTTCTTGTCGGCTTGCTCGCGGTTGGGGAGCTGGTACTCGACAAGAGCCCGAAGGCCCCAAGCCGACTGGAACCGCCTGGCCTGGCGGCCCGGATGGTCTTTGGTGGCGCCAGCGCCGGACTGCTGGCCCGACGGTACAGCGCGTCACCTATTCCGCAGATCGTGGTGGGAACGGCCGCCGCTCTCACCGCAGCGTTCGGGGGGCACAGGGCCCGGTCCCGCCTCGCTGTGCGCTTCGGGACCGATCTGCCAGGAGCGTTGATCGAGGACGGAGTGGTGCAATCATTGGCTTGGGCGGCCTGTCTCGGCCGGGCACCGAACCCGCGGCCCTCCGGGAGGTCTCGGCGTATGGCATAAGTGCCATGGGGATAGTCCTGAGAGCCGAGGAAGTCGCGCTCGGTCCCTGTCGATAGGCTGCGGAGGTGGACCAGGCAACGCCTCCGCCGTTTCTGCTCGCCTGCACCACAGTCCAGACCCACCCTTTTGTGCCGGAGCTCCGCCTTCGCCTGGCAAACGACACGTTTGGGCTTTGGGAGGAAGCGGAGGAGGCAATGGGCCGAGGGGAGCTTGCACCGCCCTTCTGGGCGTCGGTCTGGCCAGGCGGCCTCGGCTTGGCGCGGTATCTGCTCCAGCACCCCGAGATCGTCCTCGGGCGTACGGTGATCGACGTGGCCACCGGATCCGGCGTGGTAGCTATCGCAGCGGCGCTGGCCGGAGCTCAGTCTGTGGCCGCTTACGACACAGATGAGCTCGCCGTCCACGCGGCTCAGATGAACGCCTGCCTCAACCGGGTCAGCGTCGCCGTCTCCAAGGCCGACGTCCGCGTGGTCTCCGCCCCGAGTGGGGCTCTTGTGACGGCCGGGGACGTGTTCTATGACCGCCGCATCTCCACGGCCATGCTCGAAGGTCTGACCGCACTGGCTGAAGCTGGCGCAGAGGTCCTCATCGGCGACCCGTATCGCTCGTTCCTTCCCCAGGACCGCCTCGAGCCCCTTGCCACCTTCGACATCGGCGTGAACATGCTCCTAGAAAGCGATCTGGTCAAGGCGACCCTGGTCGCGCGCCTGTCCTGAGCGAGCGGTCGGCTCGCTCTAGCGTCCTAACGCAGCATTAGCGATCTCGAGCGCACGGTGCCTCGGCCCAACCCCTGTCTCCGACCATCGGGCGAAGTCGGCACCTTTCGTATCCCCGACCGCCGGGAGGGTGAGACACATCGGCACCCGGGCGCACCCTGAAGCTGAGGTAGTGCCAACACCACCCACTTGCCGAGAGGTGCCCCCCTGGCCACGACGATCACGGCGGTATCCAATGACATCCACGGCGAGTAGACAGGATCGGGTGAGAATGCGGCGGCCGTGGACCACGGCGACGGCGATCCTGACTGCGGCGCATCACGGCTTCGAGCTGTCCAGTGGGGTCGGACTTGTTCTGCAGCCTGAACTCGGACTCGGGTTTGCAGGCGCACTCTGGGGAACTGGCATCCCGGCGTGGATCCGCGTCGCCGCGAAAGGTGACGACACGAGGTGGGATCCCCTCCTCGCGGCGTGGTCTGGGGCGTCGCTGGCGGGCGTGGTCGTCCATTTCAGTCTTTGGCCCTGGCGGTACAACAAGGTGGGAATACCAGTTCTCACCGAGGCGGAGGCTCTTCCATCCTCAAGTCTCCCTTCTTACAACGCGCTGCTCTATGTCTGGGCAGCCGCCTCCGCGCTTTCGATCATTCGCGAAGTTCGCCCTGGAGCCCGGCGTTGGGCCTTGGTCGGGCTGGCCACTATGCCGTTGTTGCGGCGGTCGGCCCAGCACCATTTCTCGTGGCTGAAACAAGAGGCCCTCACGAACCCGGCGTGGTGGAACAGGGGCGCGGCCTGAGCCAAGACATGGCGACGACCTCGTCGTCGATAAGGGTTCGGGGAGTAGCCCCTACCGCCGGGACTGGGGCCCCAGTTGGCGCGGCGACTGGTGCTGCCAGAGAGCCTCTACTCCCCGAGAGTTGCCAGCCAAAGAGGTAGCATTCGCTGCGTCCACAAGGTGCGAAGGGGAGAAAGAGATGCTTGAGTTCCCTGCGATTACTCACGTGGCGCTAACGGTTACGAGCCTTGAACGGAGTGTGCCTTGGTACAAGGATCTGTTCGGCTCGGACCCAATCCTTGACGAGGACACAGGTCCGTTCCAGCGCGTCGCTTGGCTTACCGGCGGCACAATCGTTGGCGTAACTCAGTTCCCTGACTTAGACAGCACTGAGCCGTTCAACGAGCGGCGGCCGGGGCTCGATCATCTGGCATTCGGCTGTGCCAACCGCGATGAGTTAAAGGCATGGGAAATCCGTCTGAACGAACTCGGGATCCCCAACGGCGGCATCGTGGACACGCCTTACTACTCGGCATTGTCGTTTCGAGATCCTGACAACATCGCACTTGAGTTCTTCGTACCCCGGGGCTAAGACCGGCGGAGTATCCGACTGCTTATAGGCTATCCCATACCGCCGGATCAGTGAGACACATTCTGGCCTCGCAGCGACCGAGTGCTTGCTCTCGCGAGCGGGTTCGGTGACCGGTCCAAGTCCCACGCTCGCGACGTTGCGTGCCCATGCACGGCTGTTAGGGGACACCGCAAACGTTGGCTGACGCGGCACTAGCGACCTGGGCCCTTCGCCCCAAATGGGGCGGTCTACTCGCCTTCGAAGGAAGGTCGAAAGCTAGGTCGGACGCGGGGCTTAATGAATCGGAAGTTTGCACTGGAGTGCCCGCAGGAGAAGGAGTTTCCTTTGACGTTGAGCGACCACGAGGAAGCAAAGACGTCATTAAAACGGAGGCTTCCCGGGTCGCGCACGAGGCTGACTGGCGTCCTGTTAACGCTGATCCGAAAACTCGTCAACGCTCGAGGGGACCAGCCTGATCTCGGTTTTCCCGTCCATCGCAAGACAAATCCGTTCCGCAGCCGGAAAATCCTCCGGCCACTGGCGTCGAAGCAAAGGAGCACGAGACCCTGACGTCCAGTCGCCCTTGGGGATGGCCAGCCTTTCAAGACGCATCCACAAGGGTTCGAGGGCGCGGTTGCGATCCCGGTAAAAGGCCGAACCTCGAATCCGTTCGAAGGTCCAGCCGGCCCGTTCGAGGATCATTTGGCGGCCCCGGTCGTTGTCCCAGGAATCGGGGCCGTGCCAACGGTCGCCGTCGCATTCGACTGCGAGACGGCTCTCGGGGCCTTCGATGACGAAGTCGATCCGGTACCCGCCGGCCCGATATTGGGGGGTGACGCTGGTGTAGCCGGCTTCGAGGATACGGGTGAGCACGTCGCGTTCGAACTGTGACTCGGTCTTGTCGAGCGCGCTGGCTAGGGCAATCTCGTCTGGGGGATTGAGGCAGTACTCGAGTAGGGCTCGACGCGGGTCATCTCGGTGCAGGTTCTCGGGTCCAACCGAGTGGACGATCCAGAGTTGGTTCCGAGCCCGAGAGGCCGCAACATTGATTCGTCGCGCGGCTGCCGCGGTGTTCATCGCACCGATGCGAGTGTCGGGATCGTGGGCGACCACCATGGACAGGATGACGATGTCGCGCTCGTCGCCTTGGAAGCTGGCTGGGTCGCCCACCCGCAACGCACGCTCTTCGAGCAGCGTCGGACCGAAGCGGTCGAGGAGGAGGCTTGAGATAAGCGGCGCCTGTCCGGATCCCAACAGAGTTATGACGCCGAAGGTCATGCCTTGGAAGTCGGGGTCGTCAATGAGTTCGGCGATGAGGTCAACCACTGCGTTTGCCTCTTCGTGGTTTGTGTCATCGTTACGCCGACGGGTCCCCTCAGGGACGAACACAGAGCCCAGGGGCTGCCAGTGGGGATGCGGTGGCCGGTCGCGTAGGGCGACGATCGTGTCGTTGTACCACTGGTGGTTGGAGAACCCGATGATGCGCGGCAGGCAGCGGAAGTGTTCGCGCAGCTGCACGATCTGGGGAAATCGTTGGCGGGCAATGTCGTAGAGACTGTTGTCCGGCGCGAAACGGGTCCGGCGATCTCGGATCTCGCCCAAGTGGTCGTCGATGAGGTCCAAGATCGGCTGGCGCTCGGTACCGACGTTCTCGGGACTGGTTTGCTGATCGTCGCCAACCACGATGGCCCGCTTGGCGAGCGCAAGAATGGGGGTATCGAGGAGGCCGATCTGGCTGGCCTCGTCGATGATCATCACGTCAAAGGGGGGTTCCGCCGCCGGCCGAAAGCTGGAGAGGACCTTGTGCACCGGCATGATCCAGACGGGAACGGCGTCCTTGGCGTCGTTCATCGCCTCGCGGACCTCGGCCTCCCATACGGGCGCGTAGCGTCCCGTGCCCTTACCGAGCTTGGCGTTGGCGGTGGTGAATCGACCCAGTGCGGTACGGCGGCGGTCGTCGATACTGGCCGCCAGCGCAGTCCAGGCGCGGGTGGCCACCAAGTCCTCGGTCACTCGTAGGCGATCCCGGGCGAGTCGTTCGAGCAGCGCTTGGAGCTCGCTCGGTTCGGGTCCCTCGTCGAGTGCATCGAACCAGACGTCGAGCTGTCGCCATATCCAGGCCTGGGGGAAACGCTCGGCTTCAATCACCGGTTGGCGGCTGGCCACTCGGCTGGCCAGCTCCGGTGCCGCCGAGTCGAGGCGCTCGAGGAGGTCTCGCCGTCGCTCGGCATCCGCTCGAAGGGCGAGCAAACGGGCGGACTCGGCTCGAAGGGTGTCCCACTGGTCATCGGCCGCGGCCATGAGTGCATCGACTAGGCCTCCCCTGAGTCCCGGGGCGGCCGGATCGTCTGCCCCGGGCTGTAGGCGCCCGGCGAGCTCGGCGAACTCCCGGTCGATCTCGATCAGACGACCTCGGTGGAGCAGGGCGCGGCACACCTGGGCGATTGTGCTCAATGTTGCCGCGTCGTGAGCAGGCGGCGCGACTAAGCCGAGCGTGTTGAGACGGCTCACCAGCTGGGGCCAGATCGTCTGGGTCCAGGACAGCGTCGTGCGCACCGTGTCGATGAGCCCACCGATCTGAATTTCGATCGGCGTGTTTTCGGAGAGTCTGGGGGCGCCGATGCGTGTGGCAATATTCGACCATCGAGTTGCCAGTCGTTGGCGCTGAGTCCGCCTGGTGATCTCGGCCGAGATGAAGATCCAGATCGTCGAGGGTGCTCGGCACGCGCCCGTCGACTCGGCACGCGTCGAGCGCTTCTCGAGCGGCGCGTTGGAAGCGACCGACGGATTTACCGCCGGTGATCCTCGATCGAGCCTCATCGAGTGAGGCGACGAACTCAGGACCGGGAATCCCTGACGCATTCGGAGTGGTGATGCTGACGCTGTTGGCCGCCAGGGCTCGACTCACGGCCAGGATCGCCTCGCATTCGCTGTTCGCACCCGTGCAGAACTCTTCCCACCCTCTGGCCAGCGCCGGGGTCCCCGCTTCGAACAGCACCTGGGCTACCCAGCTGTCGGCGACCCCCTGTTGCCAGGTCGCCCAACCCGAGACGTAGTCGGCAAGCGTGCTGAGCTCGCTCACCCTGGCGGCGTCGATTTTGGCCCAGTCGCTCACCCATGGCTCGAGCTCCGAGAGGAAGCGGCGAAGCTGCTCAGCCTCGAGGCGCAGGGCAGCCAGACGGCCACCGGGCGGAAGGATCGCCGGGTCAGGGAGCGTGCTGAGGGCGGCCATGGCATCAGCCGGATCAAGAGAGGCGCACAAGGCCTCGAGTTCGATGAACTCCGCTTTGGTGAGCGGCGGGGGAGCCCCGGTGTCGAGTCGATCGGGGATGCCGGCGAGGGTGTCGCGGTGCGCGGCCAGCCACGCCGCTGCGGTCGACGGGGTCCAGTCCTCGGGATCTGTTCCAGTCGGTCGATGAGGAACCGGGGCAACCTCAGCCGCCCGGCGGGCCCGCAACGCGTTGGTGGTCGTCGCGAAACGTGAGGCGATGGCGTCGAGCTCGACCTCGAGGTGGCCGATAGTCGTGTGATCGGGGGGGCGATGCGCGGCGTCGGCGATGGTGGTGATGGTGGCTTGGAGCCGCGAACGAGCGGCGGCGTCGGCCCCGAGCACCGGCACGCAAAGTGGGCGGATCGCTTCGGGAACCTTGTCGATGAGGACGCTGAGGGTCTGTTCCTTCTCGGCAGTAACAAGGACCCGGTGACCGTAGGCAACGTAGTGGGAGATCAGATTGGCGATGGTGTGGCTCTTGCCGGTTCCCGGAGGACCTTGGGCGGTGACGCCGGTGCGGGTCTGGGCCAGGGTGAGTATCTGCATCTGCTGCTCGTTGGTGGGGAGCGGGAGCAGCAGCCGTTCGTGGGTTGGCGCACCGTTGGGTTCGGTGAGGGTAGCCTCGGTGTCGCCTAGCAGCGCGGCGGTGTCCAGTATCGAGGGCTCGTCGATGACGAGAGCGGCAAAGGGACTCGGAACCACCGCGCCGGGTTGACTATAAAGACGCCGCTGGTCATCGAGGAAGCCTCGGAAGTTCGTCTGCCGACGGCGGGCGAACAGGACCCATTCGTCAGGGTCGAGGCGAGCGAGAGCGTCTGGGCTAGAGGTGCCATCCGAGTCAACCAAGACCCCATCGAGGTCGATGGCCCGAAGCAGACTCCGCAAGAGATCGAGCCGGCCTGGGCCCCAAGGATCGAGGGAGATCTGTTCGGCGGAGGCCCGCTGGTCGTTGAAGCCAGCTCGGTCGCTTAGTGGCAGACCGCTACTCCAGGCGCTCTCGACCCCCGGGGCGCTGGCGGGGGCGACGGTGATCCGGCCGGTCGACTGTTCGAGGGTGAACTCCACAGCTACACAGAGGAGGGGGTGATCGACCCTTACCTCGCCCATGCCGTCGATGCTGGGGACCCATCGAAGCTGCCCGAACCCCCAGACGCACTCGATGAGTTCGCGCTCGCGTTCCATGCGCGTCCGCAGGTCGAAGAGCTGCTTGTAGAAGGAGCGGCCTCGCTCGATCTCGAGCCACCCCTCTGACCAGGGCTTCCACTCGCTGCTGATCCACTCGTTGAATGGTCCTGCTGCTGCGGTCCGTGCCTGTTCAGCCTTGGCGATGGCAGTTGGGAGCTGGTCCGTCTTAACTCCCCTGATCCCCAGCGCGGCCAGTTGGTCCTCACTGAGCGATTCGAGTTCGACCTCCTCGCCGAACACCACTGGCGGGTCGTCGACAAGCTCGAGGAGCCGGCGGGTCACGGGGTCAGGGTGTCGAAGCGTGGGCGCGACCAGGGCCGAGATGGGCTCTTCCAGCCACGTCCCTATACCTTCGGGAACCGGAGACGGCAGCGGCAGGTCCACGAGATCTACCGCCAACCACACGTCCTCACCGGGGGAGAAGGCGACGCCCGGTACTTCGGGCACCTCTGCGCTGCGAAATCGGACATCGTTATAGTCCGCGGTGTCGTGAATTGAGGGGTAGCGCAACGAGGCGTAGGCGTCGAGGAAGTCCAGGAACCGCAGGGAGCGTGCTCGAGCCTGAGCACGCTCCACATGAACGGCCTGACTATTGGCGGTCTCGGTCATGTCCTGTGGATGCTTACCATGCTTCGTCGCCGGTCCTTGGCTCTCGTAATTGTCGACGGCCTCGTGCGCTCTGGTATCAGAGCACGGTTGGACGACGGACGAACTCAACAGCCCGTCGGTGCTCGCGACCTCATGGGATGATGGAACAAAAGAAAGAGTCTGCGACCATTCCGCGAACCCTCGAGACGTCGGGCTGCCGCCGAACACCGCTCAGGGTCAGGAGCGCGACCAAATCCAGACATCATGAGAAACGTTCTCCCCTCTAGCCCTGCGACTAGGACGGCTAGGTTTGGCGGAACTTCTGGCCTCGAAAGCGGGACTAGCTCCAATCCAGGTAGAGTAGCGGGCATTCCTCCGACGTCCATGGATGGCGGGCGTGACGTCGAAGCGGAGAAGGCAACCGCACGCCTTCAAGTTCGCCGCCGCTTGGTGCGTCCTCGTTACCGGCGGTGCGTTCGAATCCGTCATCCCCACACGCTTTCGAGGATGCGAACTGAGCCTCCAAAGGGTTGGATCGCCGAGTGTTCCAACGAGGTCTGCGCCGATTCAGAGGGTCCCCTGCGGCGGGGGGCCTGTCCCCGTACAGGGCCAACACCGTTAGTCGGATTTCTTTGGCGGGATGGTCGCCACCACCACTCACGCTTCGAACGCCTCGGGTGGAAGATCGGGAACGCGGCCCAGCCGAAGGGCCTCAATGAACGCCTCCGGTGGCAGGTAGCGGTGCTTAACGATGTAGTGAAGGATCATCCTCGGCGCTGCGAATACACGGTCGTTCTCTCCTGCGATGCGGATCTCACCGTTTCCAACGTCGACCTCTCTCCCACCGACGTATACACAGTCATCCGTTGGTTCCCACTGGATCCACACGGAGCGGACCTCTCCGTTTGGTAACCGCTCGAATCTGCGCGCAACTCGCACACCCTGCAGCGATGTCGGCCGCGAAGCGAGTTGCGTTTCGACTGGGGCGGACAGATGTCGCAGCTGTGCTTACCTCGGTAGGGGTTTACTGGCCTTGTAGCGGGAGTAGCAAGGCGATCTAAGAGGTCAGCTGGGAAGTCACCAGTGGTGAAGGGATGGTCGACCGACAGCCAGCCCACGGCGAGCTCGCTTTCGGCTCTCCACATTAGACCCCCGTAATCGCACGGAGACGGGTCTGGGAAATAGGTCATTCGATCAGTCTTGTCCGAAACGGGCGGCTTGCCGGGATGCTCGGGGAACGATCTCAGCGTGAGACAAAGGAACTACCGGCCAGAGCAGGCATCTCGGCCTTCCGCGTAGACTCACCAGCCGTGGAACCCACTATCGCCCGCAAGGTCTCGCGTACCGTCAACCCGCTCGCGTCAATCGTATTTCTGGCGCCTGAGGCGGCCAAGGCCTACGCCGATGCCGGCCTGCCAAAGGGTCGGATGGGGTACTTCGCCGGGCGCGCGGCGCCCATGGGGGCGGTAACCGCCGAGGTCGTTGTTGCTACCTTCTACAACTTCCAGCCCGGCTTGGTCCGATCGGTGATCCCCGAGGCCTGGTCCTACGCATCGCCGGCGACGATCCTCGAGCATCGGCTGTCGGCGGTCGACGCCTCGCTTCGCCGGGTGCTCGGTGACGACGTGCTCACCGGCCCCGAGATGAAAGAAGCGTCCGCTCTCGCTCACATTGCGGCCGAGTCTTGCGCTCCCGAGGCCCGAGCGCTCTATGCCGGGCACGCGTCGCTGCCGTGGCCCGACGCTGTGCACCTCCAGCTGTGGCACACGCTCACGCTGCTGAGGGAGTATCGCGGCGACGGGCATCTCATGGCCTTGCAGATTGCCGACTACTCCGGCTGCCAGGCGATCGCCATGCACCAGGCGGTCGGCGAGGTGCCCGCCACGTTCGCCGCCTCTCGCGGGTGGACCGACGACCAGTGGGCCGAGGCGTTCGACGGGCTGCGCTCACGCGGTCTGGTCGACGACGAGGGCGTGGCGACCGGGGCTGGCCGAGCATCTCGCGAGGCGGTGGAGCACCAGACCGACCTGCTGTCGATCGCCCCTTGGGAGAGACTCGGAGAGGACGCCACCCTTCGCCTGCGGATCCTGGTACGGCCTATGTCCGCGGCCATCGCCGCTGACATGCTGTTACCCCAGGCCTCCTAGGGACCCCCCGGACCGGCAACGCGGCCTTCGACGATCTCAAGTCGTGCAGGGGGCACCGCTCGCCCGGGTGGGTTAGCCAGAGGAGATCGCCGCGGCAGTGCTCGCCATGGTCAAGTCCCGGTACACGGCGGCGTGCTGATGGCCGACGAAGCATGCTCCGGGGTCATGGCCCGACGCCTCGCCCCACGAGCGATCCGCACCTAACATCAAAGATATGACCGATGACGTCACTCACATGCTCGACAGCTACGCCATTCGCGAACTGGCCCAGCGCTACGCGGTGGCGGTCAGCTTCGCCGATGTGGACGCTATCGCCGAGCTTTTTTGACCCAGCTGTCGACAGCGGCCCATTCGGAGCCGGCCGGGATGGGACGAAGGCCTTCTACGCCAACTTCTTCGCCCTCCGCAAGGAGCACGCCTTCCTGCAGGTCGGCACTCATCAGGTCGACCTGATCAGTGACGACACCGCGTCCGGGGTGTTGCTTCACCAGGTCGTGGACTGGCGCCCCGGGAAAGGGATGGAGCGATGTCATGGTCTGCTACTTCGACACCTACAAGAAGACTGACGGGCGCTGGGGTTTCCTTCACCGGCGCGAGACGATCCATGCGGTGATGGAGCCCCACACTGACGAGGTGGCGATCAGCCCACCTGCGGAAGGTCAAGCTGTGACGAACCGGACCGGCAATCCGAGGGCCTGGGACTACTGGCCCAGATGGAAGGAAAAGGTGGCGGGTGGCCTACTCGGTGTTCGGCCGAGCTGAGGCGAGCGATCTCATGGACCGCGATAGGGAGCTGACCGAACTACTGGATCGTGAGCAGATCCGCCAGCTCGCCATTCGTTACTCCTTCGCCGCCGACAGCCGTGACTACGACGCGCTCGTCGAGCTGTTCGACGCCGAAGTCGACAACGGCGGGTGGGGCAAGGGGCGCGAGTCGACTCGGGCCTACTACGAGCACCTGCTGGGAAAGCCCGACGACGGTCGTGCCGGCCTGGTCGCCCATCTGATCTCGAACCATCAGATCGATTTCGTAGACGACGCCCACGCCGAAGGCCTGTGCTACGTGCGGGCCACTGCCGGTCTCGGCGAACGGTGGACAGAGATCGTTGCCCTCTATCTCGACGAGTACGTAAAGCGCAAGGGACGGTGGTACTTCGTCCGTCGCCGACCGCACGACCTGCAGCGCTTCTCGACCGAGGGGCCACAGTCGATCGGCAAGCTCTCACTCGCCGACGCGTGGGAGGAGAACCGGGCTCGCGAAGCTCGCCGGCGCGAGCGTGGTGGCGGATGAGTAGTCTGCACGTCTCGCGTGCCATGTGGCGCACGATGGACACGCTCCACGGCATCGTCTACTACGCGCCTGAGGGTCCGGAGATATACGGCGCGCTCGGCATCACCGGCCGGGCCGGCTACTTCGCTTCGCGAGGAGCAGCCCTGGGCCGGGTGCCCGGGCCGGTGGTGAACGCCGCCTTCTTCGGCCACCATCTGACCTTAGTGAACCGCCACGTGCCGCGGGTGTGGGACATCGCCAGCCCGGAGCGCATGATCGAGGCCCGTTTCGAGGTCGCCGCTCTGGCTTTCGAGCGGACGATGCCCGACGTTCTCAACGGTGCCGAGATGAAGGAAGCGGCCGCACTCGCCATGGAGGCGTGCTCGGCATGCACGCCCGATGCGCGGCCGCTCTTCGCCGGGAACCAGGCCATCCCTTTTCCGGAGGAGCCTCACCTGGCGCTCTGGCATGCCACCACCCAGCTCCGCGAGCACAGGGGCGACGGCCACAACGCGGTGAACATCGCCATGGGTCTGAATGCTGGTCAGACGCTGGCGTTGCACGCGGCTGAGCTCGGCCCGTCTGGCGAGGGGCTGAAGCGAACCAGAGAATGGCCCGATGACGAATGGGCCGCCGCCCAGGAAGGTCCTCCGGGAGAAAGGTCTGCTCGACGGCAAGAGTCAACTGACTGACTCCGGTCGGGCCTTGAGAGCCCGGATCGAGGAGCTGACAGACGAGACGGCGGCCGCTCCCTACCGCCAAATTGGTGAGGACAGGGCGCAGCACCTGCGCTCGCTCATCCGACCGTTCTCTCAAGCGGTGGCCGCCTCGGGCACGTTCGGACCGCCGTCGGACCCGAAGGAGATGGCCAAATGGGGAATCCCTCTGATCAGCGACGAGTCCCTATGACACCTACGTGACGGTGAGCCACCCCGACTGCTCATCGTTTAGCGAAGGTGTCGGATCGTTGAGCCATGTTCGTCGAACGCGGGTTGGCGGGCCTGGCGTAGGGCTTGGTATACGGCGTACCTAAAGGGGGTGGCCAAGGGCCGGGTGCTCGTCGGCGCCGCGCATCAGAATGGCCCCGGCTCGCGAAAACGTGGGTGGGCGAGCGAGGTTCGTATTGTTGGAACCAGGGACCACCCGATTCCTTGACCAGCAACAACGTAGATCGTGGTACACGGTGCACGAACCGCCTCTCGCGGTCTGCGAAGGGGGACTATCGAGAGCAAGCGGTGATCCAGTCGAATTCGGAGGTGACGCGGATCCCGACTCCGGGAACGTGCATGGGTTCGATGACGCTGCGCAAAGCGTCGCAGAAGTCGTCGAGGCCGACTGCCCGTATCGCCGGGACCGAGGGACCGGCCGCGACGAGCGCGCGGACGGCGATTTCGTTATTCGTTGACGACGGTGACGGTCCCCGCTCGAGGCGTTCGAACCCAGTGGCCTTTAACATGTCCTCGATCACATTCTGGGTGTCGCCGTGTTCCACGTTGGCCGCGGCGTGGGAGGCTTCTGAGAGCTCGATCACCTTGACGAAGTACGGCATGAGGCCGAGGTGCTCGAACTGGCCCCAGAAGGTCAGGCCGAGCCGGCCTCCCGGAGCCAGTACCCGGCGCGCTTCGAGCAGGGCCCCCTCGCAGCCTTTCCAGATCCCGTTGAAGCTGGTCGCCGCATCGAAGGACGCGTCGGGGAACGGCAGGGCGAACATGTCACCCACACGGAAGTCGCCCTTCGGCGTGCGGGCTCGGGCGATGGTCACGAGGGCCTCAGAGGCGTCGATGCCCGAGACGGCTGCGCCACGCTCGCTCGCCAAGTGCGCGGCGAAGCCTGACCCGCAGGCGATGTCCACCAACCGCGTGCCATCGGCGACAGCGAGTTGGTCGAAGACCGCCCGGTTGGCCGATCGGGCGTAGGGCTCCCAGAGGTACGCCCAGTCGGCTGCCCGGCCTCCCCAGGCCTCCCCGGCCTCCCGCCAGTCGTGGCTCGTTGTCGTTTGCTGGACCATGGTGACCTCCTTAGACCAACGGTCGTACAGCTCTGGACGATCGTCCGTCTAGCCTGGAACGGGAGTCATAAGGACCGAGAGCCGATGGCAGACGAGCAGGGACGAACAGCCAAGCAAACCCGAGCGCCGGGGGACCGGGCGCGGGCTCGGATCGTGGAGCATGCGGCGCGCCTCGCAACCATCGAAGGGCTTGAGGGGTTGTCGATCGGCCGGCTGGCCGAGGCCAGCGGTGTGGCGAAGAGCAGCGTTCATGCGCTCTTCGGTTCGAAAGAGGAGCTGCAGCTGGCCACCATCAACGCGGCGCGGGAGAACTTCATCGCCGAGGTCGTCGGACCGGCGCTCGCCGCGACCTCGCCGGGTCGTGAGCGGCTCCTCGCGCTCTGCGAGGGGTACCTGTCCTATGTCGAGCGGCGAGTCTTCCCCGGAGGGTGCTTCTTCGTGGCCGCATCAGACCGAGGTTGGAGCGCAGCCTGGACGCGTACACGACGAAGTCGCCCGCGTTCAGCAGCAACGGCGCGACCTCCTTCTTCAAGAGGCCCACGCTGCCGCCGAAAAAAGGGAGATGACCGCCGCCGACGAGCCCGCACAGCTCGCCTTCGAACTCGGAGTGATCCTTGCCGGGACTGACATCGTCGCCATCCTCCACGATGACCCCGGTGCTGTTTCCCGTGGTCGAGCCGCGGTGGTGTCCCGCCTCAAAGGTCCTCAGAACTGACGAGGCCGTGACGCTGCCCACGACTGCAAGGATCCGGCATGTCGATGTGGACGACGGCGGATCGGCCGCCGAGTTGCTTCTCCCAGATGCTGTGCAACGAGAAGCAACCGCCTCCGAGTCCGCTGAGGTCTCGCAATCCATGTGGATGTCCGGACCGGGAATGATCGGTCCGCGGTTCAATTTCACAATTTGGGTTTGTCGAAATTTCGATTGCAGGCGATTGCGCCGCATCTCGCTCCCTCAGGATTCGGTCCGCTCGGTTTCTCATCAGTTGACGTTCTCGCAGTAACTACAATCGCGGTGTAGCCCATGGTGAACCTGCCGTCGGCGTTCTCCGAGGTGCCGTTTGCTCCGCTTCGCTCACCGAACGTGAGACCGCTCGCCGTGCGTCCTCCCCCGCATCGGAGGATGGAGTCAACCCAGGTCGATCAGTGGCTCTGCGATGATCGGTGCGCGGTTGGTATTGTTGGAACCAGGACCACGTGAGCGGGCTCGAACCGGCGACGTAGTGCAACGCCACCGCTTACGTTCAACGACGCGTTTGATCCGACTGGTCCACGGTGGACCTACCTATCACGGAGCGGGCGGCCTGGGCGACGGGGATGGGTGCGACTCCAATGTTCGATTTTCTCACGTGACCAGACCCGGCCAATGGCTAGTTCGGCCTCCGGGTCGGGGAAGTCGTAGTAGGCGGAAATCAGTTGGTGTACCCGCTGCTGAGACACACCCAGGAACGCAGCGATCTCGGGCACGCTCACCAGATGGTGCGTCACGCGCCGGAGGGTAGTCGAATATCTTGACGGGGCTCAAGCTATTCAATACTATTGAATAGAGACAAGATATGGCCCGGGCGGTGCGTCAACACCCCCGGGCCGTGGCCAAGACCTTTTGGGAGGTCCTGACGTGCCCAACAATACGAGCGCGGCTGAGTGGTGCGAAGACGACCACGATGCCGACTCGCTTGCCAGATTTCGGCCGCGGTTGGTCGAAGCCGCAGCCTGGCCGAAGGTGGCGCCGGCTGTTGGCTCAATGGTCCGACGACTCAGCCTCGTCGAGGTCGGCCAGCGCGTGCCGGACCGTTCGTGTCTTAGCGCGCTTGGCCGAGTGGGCCCATGGGGAAGGGCTCTCGCTCGATCCGGAAGTTTTGCTGGATCCCGACACCGTCGAGCGGTTCATTGAGGGTGGATTGGCTCACGACCGTTCCCGTGCCACCTACCGTTCGGTGCTCCGACGGGTAGGGCCACTACTAACCGAGCGTGCGCCATGGGAGCCTCGGCCGGCCGCAGTTCCCCGGCGACAGGTCGCTCCTCCCTACTCCGACCGAGAGGTTGAGCAGCTTCGGAGCGACGCCAGTCGTCAACCCACGGCCTACCGTCAACGAGCGGCGAGGGCGCTTCTGGCCTTGGGCCTGGGTGCAGGTCTCGACGGACGATGGGTCACCCGGGTGGCGGCCGGGGACGTCGAACGCCGAGACGGGGTCGCCGCCGTCAGGGTGGGGGAGCCGTCGCCCCGAGCCGTACCGGTGCTGAGGACTTGGGAAGCCGAGGTCCTCGAACTGGTCGCCACCGCGGGAGACGAGTACCTGGTCGGCGGCCACTCGACCGCACGGAATCGGGCCAGTTCGCTGACTGAGCGCCTCGTCATACCCCGTGGACACCCACGGCTCTCGGCTTCTCGTCTCCGCTCAACCTGGCTCCTTTGGCACCTCAACGCCGGGACCCGCCTGCCCGAACTGGCAGCTGCTGCGGGGCTCCAAGGCGTGACCGTGCTGTCCGATCTGTTGGCCTTTGTCGAGCCCATGCCGCAGGCCCGAGCCCTGACCATGCTGCGAGGCGCGTCACGTTGATGCGCCCTCCCCTCGACACGAGCGGGGGTCGGCCGACCAGCGGTGCAGAACTGAACCTGGCTCGTCAGCTCATCGAGCGGTCGGGCGTCGTCGAAGTTCTCGAACCGGTCCTGAAGTCCGAGGTCGGACGACCCCGTCACCTGAGCCTGGTCGCCTGCCAGCTCAACGCCCTGCAGCGCCACCACCAGGCCCATCTGGTCGAGGTGGCGCGCATCCTCAATGCCCTGAGCGACGAACAGCGCACCATGCTCGGGATCACCGACTGGGACCAAGCCGAGTCCTACCCCCGGGTCGAGCGACTCTTCGTGAGACTGTGCGAGGTCCTCGAGTCCGGCGTGGCCGGTGTCGACGCCAGCTGGTTCGCCAACCGCCTGGCGAGAGCGGCTATCCCGAACAACGTCCTTGTGAGCGACGCAGTAGCGGTCGACGGCACCGACGTCGAGACCTGGGGGGCCCTCCACGGCGAGGCCGTGACCGTTGAGCTCGATGGGGAGGCCACCGAGACTCAGTCGTCCGACGATCGCAATCCGCGACCGGCGAAGCGACCAACCCGACGAGCCAAGGTGCTGGGCATCGGTCCCGATGGCCGCAAACGCTACACCGCCGATCCCGACGCTCGAGCCGGGCATCGCTCCGCCACCAACAGCCGCCCGGCTGGTCCGTATGTTGGGTATGAGCTCCATCTCGCCGTCCAGGCCCGCCAGCTCCGGTGGACCAATCACATCGACCGGACCACCCTCGGACCAGAAGTCCCCGGCGTGATCACCACCGTCCATCTGGTTCCCGCCGGTACCCACCGGGGTCGGGCCATCGTCGATGCGCTCATCGATGCCAAAAGAGGCGGTTACCAGCTCTCCGAGGTCGTGTGGGACCCCGGCTACTCGCTGTGCCAAGCAGGAACGACCGCGCACCCCCTTGCCCGAGCCGGCATCACCCAGACGTTTCGACCCGTGAACCACCAACGAGGCGCCAAACCCTTCTCCGGCCAAGCCGGCCTCATCGATGGCCAGCTGTTCTCGTCGCACTTGCCTGATGCCCTTCGTGACTTGCCGGCGCCTCCTCGCGGAGCATCGGAGTCCGAGAAGCTCAGCTACGAGGCGAAGTTCAACCAGCGGGCCCGTTGGCGTCTGGTCCGCCACGCCGGCCCTGACCACGATGGTGTTACCCGGTGGCGCTGCCCCTTCTGCGCCGGATTGCTCCGGAGCCGCAAATTCCGAAAGACCATGCGGGCATCACGACGGGCGCCGCTCGTGGAAGTGGCGGACGGCGTCGCGCACTGTTGCTCGGGAACGATCTCGCTGGCGCCGACCGAGTTGGCCCTCTGGCAGCGCATCCCGTTCGGCACCACGGCGTGGCGTATCTCCTACGGTCGCCGCCAAGTGGTCGAGTCGGTCAACGCCGCCCTCAAGGGTGCGTTCGTCGATCTGGCCCGAGGCTTCTTCCGGGTCTTCGGTCAGGTGAAGATGGCCGTGCTGCTCGGCTTCACCCTCGCCGCGTACAACTTGGACAGGGTTCGCAGCTTTCAGGCAAAGCAGGCCGAGGCAAGACGCCGCGCCGAGCCAGCGCGCCCGGCGCCGGCAGGGGACGTGGGCAGACCTGGTGCCGACCACGCTCGTCATCGACCTCGTCGCTAGCCGAGGGGCCATCTGGATAGCCGAACCTCGGCGCAACTGGTTGAAGTTGGCCCTGGTCCGGCGAGAGCGCGCACTGGGACGGTTGGGCGCAGTTCGGGAAATGCCAAAGAGCTGCACAACCGTTGGTAGTGCCGCTCTTTGCGTGTCCAATGGGGGCGGGGCCCTTGTTGCCAAGTGTCCCCGCCACATTCAGGAAGGGATTTCATGAACACTCGAGATGTTCTTTCATGAACATCCCTCACGTGGAGGTGGCGGGAATCGAACCCGCGTCCTCCGGCATCTCAATGGGCATTCTCCGAGCGCAGCCGGTAGAAGATTGTCGGGGGCGGCACTGCTACCGGCATCTGTGCCGCCCCGTACCCGACGAAGATGTCCCTGACGATCGGTCGGTGCAGCCGTTCAGGTGAGCCCTACTTGATGTCGCTCGTACCCGGCCCATAGGGCTGAGACCGGACGAACGTCGCAGTTCTTAGGCTGCGAGCGCGAGCTGAGGCTCGGCGTTTATTTTTGGTTCCGGCTCTTTAACGTGGCTCCGGAGACCACGGCTCGCTTCTCCCATCTCAACAACCAGAGTCGAGACCATTCACCCCCTGGGGTTCTCTGACTTCCCGCCCCACTCGGGGCGGCGTCTCGGCCACCCTGGCCGAAGAAGCATCTTAGCTGCTCATTTCCAGATGCGGTACGGGCCGGCACGTCGCCGCAGCCCGGCTCACCACCGCGAGTTGGCCCGGGTCGCTCTCGCGGCTTCGCGCTCGGCGTCGCGAGCGGCAATGGCATGGCGCTTGTCGTAGAGCTTTCGTCCGCGGGCCAGGGCTAGCTCCACCTTGGCACGGCCGTCTCGGAAGTACAGGGACACCGGCACCAAGGTCAAGGCCTGTTGGGTCGTCCGACCGAGCAGCTCGTCGATCTGACCCCGGTGGACCAGCAGTTTGCGCCGTCGATCCGGATCGTGAGCCCCGAAGCCCTGCGCGAACTGCCAAGGCGGGATGTGCATGCCGTAGAGCCAGAGCTCGCCGTCGAGGACGCGGGCGAAGGCTTCGGAGAGTTGCGCCTTGCCCTCTCGGAGGGACTTGACCTCGCTGCCCTGCAGCACGATGCCGCACTCGAAGGTCTCGATGAGATCGAAGTCGTGCCGTGCCCGGCGATTGGACGCCACGATGCGATCGCCGGTTGCCGTCTCCTTGGCCGCCTGGCGCCGAGCAATGGTCTGTTTGGCCCTGGCCACGAGCTTCGAGGTTACCGGCCCGCGCCCGGTTGCTGGTCACCGAGGCGCCCTGCGCCGTTGGCTGCCTCGGGAGGTTGGCGTCCGGGCCGGAACGGGCCCATCCGCGGCAGCTCGCGACGATCTCGTTACGCTGCAGCTCGATGCTGCGTCTGCCGTCGGAGGTCTACCTGCAGATGATCGGGCACTGCATCGCCGGCCTCCCCGAGGAAGCCTGCGGCCTGTTGGGGGGAGATCCGGCCACCAACGAGGTGACGTACTGCTATCCGGCCCGGAACGTCGCTGCCTCAGCTCGGGTGTACACGGTGGACCCGCTTGCGCACCTGCGAGCCGATCGCGACGCCGAGGCGCGAGGCAACGCCATAGTCGGGGTCTATCACTCCCACACCCACACCGACGCCTACCCTTCGCCGACCGACGTGGGTCAGGCGCCCGATCCGTCGTGGCACTACGTCATCGTCTCGCTGCGTGACAGCCACCCGGTCGTCCGGAGCTATGCGATCGTCGATGCGCAGGTCATCGAGGAATCCGTCGTTTTGATGGGGGCCGGCGCCGTCCGAGCTCGCTGACTGAGTGGACCGGGGGTCGATCTGGCGGGGTCGACCACCTCCAGACCCTGCGCCCTGGTGGGTCCCGGTACAATCCGAACCCGGGAAGTGAACAATTGGCCCTGTCGGGCGAGGAGCTGTGCCCGACCCATCTCGAGATCCTTGGAGGCCCTGTGCCCGTCGAAGTACGACTGCCGACTGTTCTTCGGGCACACGCCGGAGGTCGGGCTTCGGTGGAGGTGGCGGGATCGACCATCGGCGAGGTGCTGACGGCCCTCGTGAGTTCCCACCCCGGCATGAGCGGGCAGGTCCTGACCGAGGACGGCAGCCTGCATCGCTTCGTCAATGTGTACGTGAACGACGACGATGTCCGCTATCTCTCCCAACTCGATACCCCGGTGAAGGATGGCGACGAGATATCGATCCTGCCTGCGGTGGCCGGGGGCTGAGCGAGCCACCGCCATGCCCGTCGTCTCGAGTGCGCTTGACCTCATCGGCAATACCCCCATGGTCGATATCAGCGAACTGAGCCCGCGCCCAGAGGTGCGCATCCTGATCAAGCTGGAGGGACGCAACCCTGGGGGTTCGGTCAAAGACCGCGTCGCGCTCTCGCTGGTCGAACAGGCGGAGAAGGACGGCGTGCTCGTTCCGGGCAAGCCGGGCCAGATTCTCATCGAGCCCACCTCGGGCAACACGGGAATTGGCCTCGCCCTGGTCTGCCGGGTCCGTGGGTACCACCTCATCGCCGTCATGCCGACCAACGTGTCGCCCGAGCGCCGCCAGCTGCTCGAGCTGTGGGGGGCGGAGATCATCGAGTCGCCAGGCACCGAAGGATCCAACGGCGCGGTGCGACTGGCCCGAAAACTGGCCGACGAGCACCACGAATGGGTGTTTTTGTACCAATACGCGAATCCGGCGAACCCAAAGGCGCATTACGAGGGCACCGGGCCCGAGATCTGGCGAGATTGTCCCGAGGTGACCCACCTGGTTGCCGGCCTCGGTACCTCGGGCACGCTGCTGGGTGCCGGGCGCTACCTCAAGGAGCAGAACCCGCACATTCAGGTCTGGGCGGTCGAACCACCTTCGGGCGAGATGGTCGACGGGCTGCGTAACCTCGACGACGGGTATATCCCACCCATCTTCGAGAACCTCGGTGGCGCAGAGCTCCTCGACCGCAAGACCGTGGTCCGGCCCAGGGAGTCGGTCGAGTGGACCCGTCGCTTGACCGAGGTCGGCCTATTCCTCGGGATTTCCTCGGGAGCCGCGCTAGCCGGCGCCGTCAAGTGCGCGCAGCAGGTCGGCGAGGGCAGCGAAGCGGTGATCGTGGTGGTGTCGCCCGATGACGGGTGGAAGTACCTCTCGACGGGGGCTTGGACCGATGATCTCGACGAGGTGACCGAGCGGGCGAAAGCCATCATCTACTTCTGAGGAATGTAACGCTCAAGTGCAACGTGAAGGTTGGGTGCAGGGCCCGATTGGTGGACCGACCCGCACCCTGACCGTGCTCGGCTGTGACGGGAGCTATCCGGGTCCGCACGGCGCCGCCAGCGGGTACGTGGTGCAGACGCCCTCGACCACCCTGTGGCTCGACGCCGGCCCGGGGACCTTCGCCAACCTCCAGTGGCTCGCCGATCCTCTGGCGCTGGACGCGGTCGTGCTCACCCATCAGCACCCCGACCATTGCTCGGACGTCGACTCGCTCGCCGTCTGGCTCAGTCATCTGGACCACCCACCCGTGCGCGTCTACGCGCCTCCCGGCGTGCGGTCGCGCTCCTACCACGCCGATGATCCCGTGCTCGAGTGGGTCGAGGTTGAGCCGGCGCTCCGGGTCGTGATTGGCGACCTCACCTGCAGTTTCGTGGCCACTGACCACGGACCGCCGACGGTGGCGGTTCGCATCGACGCGGGGGTGGGGACCGCGTTCGGGCCCCCCGACGAGGCGCTCGCGTACTCCGCTGACACGGGTCCGGGGTGGTCGGTGGCCGAGCTGGGTTCAGGGATCGGGACGGTCTTGTGCGAGGCCAGCTATACGTTCGAGCACGAAGGTCGCTTCCGCCACCTGAGTGGCCGCCAGGCGGGGTCGATGGCGGCTGACGCGGAGGTTGGGCGTCTCGTGCTCACGCACCGGTGGCCTACGGTGTCGGGGTCGGCGCTTGCCGACGAAGCAGCCGCTGCCTTCGGCCGACCGGTCGCGCAAGCCAGCATCGGTCGAGTCTTTGCATGGTGAAGCTGGGCGGCGACGATCAGTAGAGCGCCCGTAGACAACGGAGATCAGGAGCCAAGATGAGCGACGAGGCGGACCAGGACAACGACGGCTCCACAAAGCCCCCGCCCGACGCCCGGGTGCTGCGTGGGGATGGCCGTCGAGTCGATGAGCTCCGCCCGGTCAGCTTCGAGCGGGACTTCACGGTGTTCGCGCTCGGCTCGGTGCTGGTGAGCATGGGCCGGACCCGGGTGCTGTGCACTGCCTCGGTGGAGGAGCGCGTCCCGCCCTGGATGCGAGGTTCGGGCAAGGGGTGGGTTACCGCCGAGTACTCCATGCTGCCGGGTTCCACGCCCGAACGGGCGGACCGTGAGGCCGCGCGCGGACGGCAGTCCGGACGGACCCAAGAGATCCAGCGTCTCATCGCCCGCTCGCTGCGCGCCGTCTGCGACCTCGTCGCGCTGGGGGAGGTGCAGGTCACCGTGGATTGTGACGTGTTGCAAGCCGACGGAGGCACCCGTACGGCCTCGATCTGCGGCGCGTACGTCGCGCTCCACGACGCGTTCACGCGCATGATGCAGGCCGGGACGCTTCGCAAGCACCCGCTGAGCGACTCGGTGGCAGCGGTGTCGGTAGGAATTGTCGAGGGTGTCCCCATGCTCGACCTCCCCTACGCCGAAGACTCCCGTGCCGAGGTCGACATGAACGTCGTCATGACCGGCTCTGGGCGGTTCGTGGAGGTGCAAGGCACGGCCGAGGGGATGGCGTTCACCAGGGGCGAACTCGGTGAGCTCCTCGAGCTGGCCGAGGCGGGCATCGGCGAGCTCGCCACCGCTCAGCGCAAGGTGCTCACCGCGCCGCCTCCGCCGCGGGCACCCGGGCCACAATGAGTGGGCGGCCCGAGCAGGGTTCGAGGCTGACCCTGGTGCTGGCGACTGCCAACCCGGACAAGGCGTCGGAGATCGCGGCCATCCTCTCGAGTGCCGAGGTCGACCTGCTGCCGCGCCCTCCAGAGGTCGAGGACGTGGAGGAGACCGGCGACACCTTGCTCGAGAACGCGCGACTCAAAGCCCGGGCCCTTGCCGCCGCCACCGGACGGCCGGCCATCGCCGATGACACGGGGCTCGAGGTCGACGCCCTCGGGGGTGCTCCGGGCGTCTACTCGGCCCGTTACGCGGGTGAGGACGCCACCTACGCTGACAACGTGGCATTGCTGCTCCGCGAGGTTGAGCGTGTGGCCGGTGCTGGCGGTTCCCGCCGGGCTCGATTCCGTACCGTCGCGCTGATTGCGTTTCCCGATGGCAGTGAGCTGTCCGCCGAAGGGGTGGTGGAGGGCCGCATCGCCGAGCAGGCTCGGGGGACTGCCGGCTTCGGGTATGACCCCGTCTTCATCCCCGAGGACCCAAGCGGGCGCACGTTTGCCGAGATGTCGGCGGAGGAGAAGCACGCCTGTTCACACCGCGGTCGGGCGTTTCGTCAGCTGGCGGAGCGACTCGAGGCCCGCGCTCGAGGGTGACGACGGACGAGCTAGCTCCGACTCGTCGCCACTCGTGGCGCAACGGGCCAGCTCGCCGGGGGTTGGCGAACGTGGTCGTGGAGCGCACAATGGAATTGATCCCCGCCACGCCCAAGGTCGACAATCGGGACGGGGCGAGGAGCGGACAGGAAGGAGCGTGCGGATGACGTCGCACAGCTCACACGAGGAGGATGGTCCGCCGGACTGAGCGGCGGCGCCGTTGCTCGATCGGCGGTGCCTGCAAGGGATGTATCTCACGCTACGGCCGGGGGCCCATGTCGAGGCCGCGTAGGGCGCCGGTGATGGAGCCGGCCGACCGACAAGGTGGTCTCTGCCCAGCAGCCTTCCTGCCGGGTGAGGTGCGTCGTGAACGACTGAAACGAGGAGCCGGCCAACGCCGGCTCCTCGTTGTATACGGGCACCACCCATAAGGATCACCGCAGCAGCTGGCTCCCACGATCGGGACCGGCAGCTAGCGGAGCAATAGCGAACTCACCCAACGAGGTGCAAAGGTGAGCGTGGTGGGCCCACGACTCCTCGGCATGTTCCCGTTGTCGACCGTGCTCTATCCACACGCTGAGCTTCCGCTCCACGTGTTCGAGCCCCGCTACCGAGCACTGGTCGGCGATTGTCTCGAGTCCGACCGCTCCTTTGGTGTGGTGATGATCGAGCGCGGCTCGGAGGTGGGGGGAGGCGACCAGCGCAGCTCGGTCGGAACGCTGGCGCTCATCGTGGCTGCCGCGGCCCAGCCCGATGGTCGATGGCTCTTGGTGGCGCGTGGCGTCGAGCGCATCAAGGTCACCCAATGGCTCGCCGATGACCCTTACCCGCTGGCCATGGTCGAACCGATCGGTACGGTCGACGACGGTGCTGGCGACGGCGCGTGCCCCTACGCCAGCTTGCTCGCCCACGCGCTCACCCGGGTACGTCGGACCAGAGCGCTGCTGTCCGAGCTGGGGGATCACCCCCCGCTGGGTCCGGACGCCGATCTGGGCGACGACGCCGAGGAGCAGATGTGGCGACTGTGCGCCGCCGCACCGATCAACCTCTTCGACCGCCAGCGACTCCTTGCCTTCGACGATCCGTTCCAGCGACTGTCGTTGTTGATCGAGCTGTGCGACGAGATGGGGGAGGACATGACCAGGATGCTGGGCGGGGCGAGCCGGCCAGATCCCGACGCCTGACCGACTGCCGGGATCAAGCGACTACCCAGATCAGAGAGTCGCGATCTGCGCAGGCGCAGGTGACCGCCGCACGCATCGGACCGCCGCACGCCTCAGAAGAACTGGAATGGATCGATCTTCGAGCTGATCCCGTTGAAGAGCTTCGCTTTGGCTTCGATCAGCTCCGAAGGCGTCCATGGGCCCTCGCGGCGGATCTCTCCGATGGGGTGATAGCCGCCCATCACGGTGATGTCGCCCCCGTAGACCACCAGGATCTGTCCGTTGATGTCCGCCGCATGGTCCGAGGCCAGGAATCCGACCAGCTGTGCCACGTTCTTCGGATCGAACTTGTCGAAACCGTCCTCGGTCTTGGCCATCTCCTCGAAGACCCCTTCGGTCATGCGGGTCCGTGCCCGTGGTGCGATGGCGTTGACCGTTACCCCGTAGCGCTCGAGCTCTCGGGCCAGCACCATGGTCAGGGACACGATCCCGGCCTTGGCCGCTGCGTAGTTGGACTGTCCGGCGTTCCCGAAGATGCCCGACTCCGACGTCGTGTTGATGATGCGCCCCGATGTCGTCTCCCCGCTCTTGGCCCGTTCGCGCCAATGAATCGCCGCGAAGTGCGACATGGCGAAATGACCCTTGAGGTGGACCCGCACGACGTCGTCCCAGTCGGACTCCTCCATGCCAAAGGACATCTTGTCCCGCAAGATGCCTGCGTTGTTCACGAGAACGTTGAGGGTGCCATAGGCCGCGACCGTCTCGTCGACCAGGTTGGCGGCTCCCTTCCAGGTGCTGATGTCGTCGCCGTTGACCATGGCGGACCCACCCGAGGCGACGATCGCGTCGACAACATCGTGCGCCGGCGAGCTGTCCCCGCCTTCCCCCCGCACCGATCCGCCGACGTCGTTGACGACGACCGCCGCTCCCTCGTGCGCCAAGAGCAGCGCGTGCTCACGTCCGATGCCGCGACCCGCACCGGTGACGATCGCCACCTTGCCGTCCAGCAGTCCCACGTTGCGTCCTCTCTGTCGGCTGTCCCGTCGATCAGCGGGCCGTGCGATCTGCGCCGCGTCTGATGAGAATCCCCCTCGCCACGGCGTCGTCGCCCGCTATGAGGATGTCGAACGGGCAGCATTGTCCAACTAGGGAGTGCTGGCAAGGCGCGTGGCCAGCGCCAACCGTCCAGGGCACCAGCCGTCACGTGCCAGGGGCCTCGGCTAGCGATCCGTCGCCCTCGGCAGAGGAACTCCAGCGGCCCAGGTAGGACCCCACGGCCTCCTCGACGAGGGCGATCGTGTCCCGGCGAGCGCGATTCGCTCCAACCAGCTCCTCGAGCACCACGAGGTCCAGCGAGCGCCTGGCAATCGGGGGCAGGTCGGCGGCGACCGAGCCCACGACGCAGAGCACGTGGTGAGGCCGAGGCATCTCGAGCACCCCTCCGACCACCTTGCCGTCCAAGGAGGTGGCATCGAGCCGGCCCTCTCCGGTCATCACCACGTCCGCCCGGTCCAGTGCGTCAGCGAGGTCGACCATGCCGGCCACGAGTTCGAACCCGCCCACGATGTGCCCCCCGACCGCAGCGAGCCCTCCGGCCAGCCCGCCGGCGGCACCCGCGCCCTCCAGGGTCTGCACGTCGACCCCGAGGCTGTCGCGGTACTGGTCCACCAGGCGCTCGAGCCGCTCGGTCAGGGTGCGGACCTGCTCGGGATCGGCTCCCTTTTGGGGACCGAACACCCGAGCGGCATCGACGAACGTCGTCCGCACGTCAGCCGCCACGACCAGATCGATGTGCTCGAGCGCCGAGCGGGAGCCCACGACCCGAACCGCTCCCCATCCGCCATCGGTGGAGGCCGAACCGCCGCAGCCCACGATGATCCGGCGCACGCCGGCGTCGCGGGCCGCCAGGATCAGCTCGCCCACCCCGTCGGTCGACGCCCGCAGGGCGGCGTCGACGCCTTGGTGCTCGTCGTTGCGCGCCGGCAGGAGGGCGAGTCCCGATGCCCGGGCCATCTCGATGACCGCGACCGGGCCCCCCGACGGCGCTGGTGGGACCGATGGGAACAGACGCCATTCGGCCTCGACCCGGTCGCCGAGGGGCCCGGTCACCGACGTCACGCGGGGCTCGCCGCCCAGCGCGTCGAGAAGGCCCTCGCCACCATCGGACATCGGGAGGGCCGTCGCCTCCCACCCAAGGGCGCGCGCTGCGCGGCACGCCGCCTCGGCTACCTGGCGCGCGCTCGCCGTGCCCCGGAATTGTCAGGAGCGGCGACGAGCCGAGACGTGACGTCCCCCTCAGTCTCTGGCAATCCGCTCGGGCCATCTGGTGTGCTGCACCACGTACTCGAGGAACTCGGCATAGCGCGCCACCAGGACCGGCCACGAGAAGTGGCGTTCGACGTAACGACGACCCCGTCCAGCCAGCTCGTCTCGTAGGGCGGACGATCCCCCGAGCCGGTCGAGGGCGACTTCGAGGTGGGCGTAGTCGGCGAACCACAGGCCGCCCCCCGAGCGTTCGCAGTGCTCGCGGGTGGGCAGGCAGGCGGCGTTCACCAGCACGGGCAGGCCTGCGGTCCATCCTTCGATCACCGCCAAGGAGAACGACTCGAAGGGGGAGGGACAGACGAGGGCTTGGGCGCCTCGGAGCAGGCCCCACTTCGCCTCTTCGTCGACCATGCCGGTCGTGATGAGGTCGGGGTGGTCGACAGGTGGATCGATCAGCTGTCCGACGAGGACGAGCGCCAGCGGGCCGGGTCGACGCTCCTTGTAGGTGGCGAAGGCGCGGGCGAGCAAGGTGGTCCCCTTGAGCTCCTCGACCCGACCGATGCACACCAGGTACGGGCGATCGCCCAGGCCCCAGGCTGCCCGCGCGGCGTCGGTGTCGCCCCGGTGCTCGCGAATGCCGGCTCCCAGCACGAGCTGGGGGGCTTGGCCGACCCGAAACCGGCTGTTTACCAGTCGGCGCTCGCTCTCGGTGTGGAAGACCAAGCCCCTGGACCGTTCGAACACCGGTCGGAACACCTCGAGTCCCAGGGCCGGCTCGTCGTGCGCCGCGGCGTGCAGCACCGCCCGCTCGGACACGAGGGGAAGGCCACGCACCGTCGGGTAGTAGAGGTATGGGGAGAACACCACCAGCTCGGCGTCGCAGGTCGCCAAGGCCTCGAGGAGCGCCGGGCATCGGGGCCCCTGCTTGTCGACCCACAGCTCGGCCTGCTCGGGGGTCGCCTGTCCGGGCGCTCCCAGCAACAGCGCGGAGTACGGATGAAAGTCTTCGGCCCGCCCGGCCTCCGAGGCGAAGCGGCGAACGGTGACCCCGCCCAGTCGCTCGGTCCCCGGGGCGAGCTCGTCGCGCCAGGTCAGCGCGTCGACGGCGCAGGTAGTGAGCACCTCGACGGTCCATCCGAGCTGGCGCACGAGGTGCTCGGCCAGGGTCCGGGCCGCCGTCTCGGCACCGCCGAGCACCGCCTCGCCGTAGCGGGGAACGACGTAAGCGATCTTCAGGCCGAATCCCTCCTCAGCGCGGCTGGTCTGCCGACGGGCGGCGACTGTGCGAGCGTGCGGACGAGAGGACTCGAACCTCCACCCCCGAAGGGACCGGGACCTAAACCCGGCGCGTCTACCGATTCCGCCACGTCCGCAAATTGCTCCCTGTCCCTGGAGCTCGACCAAGTGTACGAGCCCCGAGCCCCGGGACGGGCAATCTCCCACGATCACCCGCACTTCCACGTTCGTCCCGATGCCCCCGAGGGGGGTCGACGGCGGGTAGCCTCGCGGGATGGCTTCGCAATCTGCTGTCCCATCGATCCTTTCGGCCGCTGGGGGCCCCGACCCCACCGGCGACATCTACCAACGGCTCTTGAAGGAGCGGATCGTCTTCATCGGCAGTGCCATTGATCAGAACACCGCCAACCTGGTCTGTGCCCAATTGATCCTGCTCGAGGCCGAGGACCACGAGCGGGACATCTCGCTCTACATCAACTCCCCGGGGGGCTCGGTCACCGACGGGCTGGCCATTTACGACACCATGCAGTACGTGCGCTGCGACGTGAGCACGATCTGCGTCGGTCTCGCCGCCTCGATGGGCCAGTTCCTGCTGTGCGCCGGCGCACCCGGCAAGCGGTACGCGCTCCCGCACTCGAGGATCCTGATGCACCAGCCGTCGGGGGCGATGCAGGGCCAGGCCGCGGACATCGCCATCCAGGCCGAGCAGATCGTGTACCTCAAGCGGATGATGGCCGAGCGGATCGCATTCCACACCGGTCAGCCGATCGAGCGGATCGAGGCCGACTCGGACCGCGACCGGTGGTTCACCGCAGACGAGGGACTGGAGTACGGGTTCATCGACCAGGTCATCGATCGGTCGACCGCTCCCGCCGGGAGCGCCTGAGCGTGGCGCTGGAGGTGCCGGCGTCGGCCTCCCGTGCGGGTCCGACGTCCGGCTCCGGATCGGCGTTCGACCCGGAGCGCCCCGGGGATGAGACGGCGCTGAGCAGTCAGAACATGCCCGGCGGGGCGTCGCGCTCCAAGGTCACCCGCGTCGTCTCCGCCGACGTCAGCGTCTGGCAGCGCATGGCCGATATCTGGCGCTCGCGCGAACTGCTCACCTATCTGGTGCGTACCGAGATCAAGGTCAAGTACAAGAACTCCTTCCTCGGTCTCGTATGGTCGATGATCTCGCCGGCCATGACGCTGGCCATCTACTTCATCGTGTTCCAGTTCATCGCCAAGAACGGCGTGCCCCA
Source organism: uncultured Acidimicrobiaceae bacterium (assembly GCA_963794215.1). GTDB lineage: Bacteria > Actinomycetota > Acidimicrobiia > Acidimicrobiales > RAAP-2 > DATKRB01. The sequence continues at coordinate 331,488 of CAWCCQ010000007.1, forward strand.
CTTCGTGATCTTCTTGTTTTCGGGCCTGCTCGTGTGGAACCTGTTCCAAGTGGGCGTCCAGACCGGCACGGGTGTCGTGGTGAACAACGCCGGCCTGGTGAAGAAGGTGTCCTTCCCCCGGGAGATCCTCGCCCTCGCATCGATCGGCTCGGCGTCGGTGTTCTTCGTGTTCCAGGCCATCGTCATGGTCATCTTCATGGTGGTCCTGCACTCGTCTCCCGCCTGGAGCTACCTGCCGCTGATCCCCCTGGCGCTCCTGGCCGTGCTCGTCCTGGGCTCGGGCCTGGCCGTGTTGCTCTCGGCCATCAACGTCTATTTGCGCGACACCCAGCACCTGGTGGAGGTGCTCATGACCGCGCTGGTTCTGGGCCTGCCCCATCGTCTACGTCTTCCAGGCCAACATCGGGGCAAAGCTGGGTCCCAAGGGCCTCACCTGGCTCTACTTCTTGAACCCACTCACCCCGCTGGTCCTGAGCTTCCAGCGTGCGCTCTACGCCCACGTCGTGGTGGAGAACACCGTGTCCCATACCCCCCTCGCCGTGCTTCCGGCGCACGGCTTCGGGTGGTACGCCGGCCTCGACGCCGGCGTGCTGGTCCTCGGGCTCGTCCTCTTCGTCGTGGCCCTGGCCATCTTCGGCCGGCTCGAGGGCAACTTCGCCGAGGAGCTCTGAGCGATGGGCACCGTGGCGGTCGACGTCCAGGAGGTCTCCAAGCGTTTCCGCCTCCATCACGAGAAGTACACCTCGCTGAAGGAGCGCATCATCCACGCCGGCCGCATCCCCTACGAGGATCTTTGGGCGCTGCGGGACATCTCCTTCGACGTCAACGAGGGCGAGACGGTGGGCATCCTCGGGCGCAACGGCTCGGGGAAGTCCACCCTGCTCAAGTGCATCTGCGGCGTGCTTCAACCCACGTCGGGTCGAGTGGTCGTGCGGGGCAAGCTGGCCGGTCTGCTCGAGCTCGGTGCCGGCTTCCAACAAGAGCTCTCCGGGCGCGAGAACGTCTACCTGAACGGCTCGATGCTCGGGATGTCCAAGAACGAGGTGGACCGGGTCTTCGACGACGTCGTCGCGTTCGCCGAGCTGGAGCAGTTCATCGACAACCAGGTGAAGTTCTACTCGTCGGGCATGTACGTCCGCCTCGGCTTCGCCGTGGCCGTCAACGTCGACCCTGACATCCTGGTCGTCGACGAGGTGCTCGCCGTCGGCGACGAGCGCTTCCAGCGCAAGTGCATGGAGCGCATCAAGCAGTTCCAGCGTGAGGGCCGGACGATCCTCTTCGTCTCCCACTCGCCCGACCAGGTTCGATCGATCTGCGACCGAGCAGTGGTGTTGAGCGATGGGGCGATGATCGGCCTTGGTCCGCCCGGCGAGTCGGTCCGAATCTTTCGCGAGCAGCTTCTTCTCGTCGACGAGGCGCTCAATGCCGGTAGCCCCCCGGGACAGCACGCCGTGGGCGGGTCAGACGAAGCGACGGCCAATGGCAGTCACGTCGCCGCATCGGGCGCCGCCCGGCGCGGCGCGGCGGTGCTGCCGGGGGAGGGCGGGCTCGACCTGGCCGCGGCGGAGCGGCCGGTTCGCCTCGACGTCGTCCGGGTCCAGTTCCCCGGGGTCGGTGATCGTCCGTACCTCCTGAGCGGCCAGCCCCTGGCGATCCAGGTGGGCTTCGACGCGTTGGCCCCGGTCGACGGGGTCGTGTTCACGCTCGAGATCCGCGACGCGGAGGGCACGGCTTTCATCCGCACCGACACCGACATCTTGGGCCAGCACTTCGAAGTTGCCCGCGGCCCGGGGATGATGGAGTTCGTGCTCGACTCGTTCCCGCTGCTCGACGGCGTGTACGACATCGTGGTCGGGATACAGAGCCGGTTCGGCGGGGTCCTCTTCGACTGGCGGGAACCCGCGTGCTCGGTCGAGGTGATGAACCCCGGCCGGGCCACCGGCCTACTCTCGTTGCCCATGGCCGCGTCGTTGCTGCACGGCGGGACACAGCGCGGCTCCCAATGACCCAGACCGACGAGGGGACGCCCGTCGAGGAGGACCCGGAGTTCCTCGCACAGGTGATGGCCGAGATCGACGAGGAGGTCCGGGTCAGGCGTGCTTCGGGAGATCTCCCGCCACGCATCGAGCGCGAGCTTGACGAGCTCTTCTTGCAGTTCTCGCCGGTGGCCGGCCGGTCGGGGAGCCTGCGCGAAGCGCTGCGCATGGTCGACAGCGCCACCTTCATCGATCCGGTGGTGCCCATCGCCTCGGCCAAGTCGGGCGGGGCGGTGGTCAAACGGGGAGTGCGGCAGCTCAGCCTGTGGTACGTCGGCTACGTCACCCACCAGGTGAGCCAGTTCGCCACTGCGGTGAGCCGCACCCTGCACTTGGTGAACGAGGAGATGCGCAGCTTGCGCGAGCAGCTCGATGCGCAGCGCATCCCACCTGCCGACGTGGTCGAGGTGGCGTGGGCTCATCGCGCCGACGCGTGGTGGGTGCCTCAGGCGTTGGAGGCTCTGGGTGCCGCCCCGGGGCGGGTGCTGCACTCGGCCTGCGGTGACGGCTGGCTGGTCGGGGTGTGCGCCGATCGCGGGGTCGACGCCTATGGCGTGGACCCCCGCCCGGCCACCGAGGTCGGTGTGTCGGGAGCTCGCGACCTGCGCGAGGAGCCGGTCGTTCCCCACCTGCGGGCCAGCGCGCCGGCCGCGCTCGGGGGAGTGGTGCTCACCGGCGTGGTGGAGGGAATGGCACCTGGCGAACGGGCCCAGCTGCTCGAGCTCGTGCTGGACCGCCTGGCACCGGGCGGTGTCCTCGTGGTGCACTCGATCTCGCCGTCTGCCTGGGCGGCCGACGACCTGCCCGTGCCGGCCGACCTGGCATTCGGCCATCCGCTGCGTCCCGCGTCGTGGCGGTTCGTGCTGGAGAAGGCCGGCTTCGAGGTCACCGTCGAGCTCGGAGACGCCGGGCGGGACTACCTGGTGGTGGCCATGCTGCGTGCGAGCCCGCCAACCCTTCGGTGACCCCCGAGTCTGGCGGCGCCCGGCGACCGGGGGCGGTGCACCAGTTCGTGCCCGCGCTGCATCCCGCGCGACGCGACCGGCAGCCACACGCTGTTGCTTCGTGACGCGCTTCGTCGGGCCGGCTGGCGCTCGGAGATCTTCGCCGAGGCGACCCACGACGAGCTTCGGGGCGAGTCGATTGCCGTCGACCAGTACGCACGGCTCGCCGCCCCCGGCGATGTCCTGGTCTACCAGTTCTCCACGTCGTCGATGGTGGCCGACCTGCTGGCGGACCGGCCCGAGCCCCTCGTCATCCAGTACCACAACGTAACGGGCCCCGAGCACTACGAGGCATGGGAGCCGACGATCGCCCGGCGCGCCGCCGACGCGCAGCGCCAGTTGTCCCTGCTCGCCCCCCGAGCGGTCCTTGGCCTGGCCGACAGCGCGTACAACGAGGCGGACCTGCGGGCCGCCGGCTGCGTGCGCACATGTGTCGTCCCGGTGCTGGCCGATCGCGACCGGCTCCGAGCGAACGCGGATCGGGCTACCGGGTCGGCCCTCAGGCGCGCCAAGGCGGACGGTGGCGCGGATTGGCTCTTCGTCGGTCGCCTCGTGCCCTCGAAGTCCCAGCACGACCTGGTGAAGGCACTGTGGGCCTACCGCAGGCTCTACGACCCGCGCGCCCGCTTGCACCTGGTCGGTTCGACACCCTCTGCGCCCTATCTCGAGGCACTCGAAGCGTTCATCGCCGAGCTGGGGCTGACCGACGGCGCGTTGATTCACGGTGAGGTGAGCGACACCGCACTCTCGGCGCACTTCGCCTCGGCCGACGTCTTCGTGTCCCTGTCCTTGCACGAGGGCTTCGGCGTGCCACTGACCGAGGCAATGGGCACCGGCACCCCGGTTGTGGCGCTCGGCGCGGGCGCTGTCGCCTCCACCGTTGGCGATGCGGGGGTCGTCCTCGAGTCGGCCGGGCCGCTGCGGGTGGCTGCTGCGGTCCATCGGGTGCTGGGCGATTCCGTGCTGCGCGCCGTCCTGGTCGCCGCCGGTCGGCGCCGGGCGGCGGAGCTTGGGCTCGAGTCCAGCGCGGCCCTGACCGTGTCCGCACTCGACGCGGTTGTCAGCGCCGGTGGCCCCCTGCACCCGAAGGACCGGGCCGGCTCGGGGCGACGATGAAGGTTGCCTTCGTCACGCCCCGCTATGGCCTCGAGGTGACCGGTGGGGCCGAGACGGCTGCGCGCATGCTGGCCGAGCACCTTGTGGGGACGCTCGGCTGGGAGGTGGAGGCGTACTCGACTTGCGCGCTCGACCCGGTCACCTGGGCCGACGTGCTCGACCCGGGCGACTCCAGCTTGAACGGCGTCCTGGTCCATCGCTTCGCGTCGACGTCGGGACGGAGCCGGGCGTTCTACGACCTCGACGGCAAGCTCCGGCTGGCGCCACTCGAGGCCACCCGCGAGCAGTCGCGCCGGTGGGTCGACCTCAACGGTCCGGTGAGCCCCGATCTGGTCGACGCGGTGCTGGCCGGGGGTGCCGACGTGAGCGCCTACTACCCCTACCTGTACCACCCAACCGTCGCGACGATCGGCCGCGTGCCGATGCCGGCGGTCCTTCATCCGGCGGCGCACGACGAGCCCTCGCTCTACTTCAAGATCTTCCGCGGCACCTTCGCCGCGGCCGACGCCCTCTGCTACGCCACGGCTGCGGAGCGCCGCCTGGTCCAGCGCGTGCACGCGGTCGCCGACCGTCCCCAGATCGTGCTCGGCCTCGGGGTGGGCCAGCCCAGCGGCACCGGGCGTCGCGGCGGTGAGGTGCTCGGCATCGGCGACCGCCCGTACCTCGTCAGCGTCGGCCGAGTGGACGAGCACAAGGGTTCGGCCATGCTGGCCCGGTTCTTCTCCGCGTACAAGGACCGTCACCCCTCCGACCTGGCCCTGGCGCTTGTGGGCCAGGTGGTGTGCGCCCTTCCCACGCATCCCGACCTGGTGGTCACCGGCGCCGTCGACGAGCCCGACAAGTGGGACATCGTCGGGGGTGCGTTGGCGTCGGTCTCACCCTCGGCGCTCGAATCGTTCTCCCTCGTCGTGCTCGAGGCGTGGGAGGCCGGGGTGCCAGTGGTGGTGAACGCCGCCTGCGACCCGACCCGCGAGCACTGCGAGCACTCAGGCGGCGGCCTGTGGTTCGGGTCCTACGCCGAATTCGAGGCGGTGGTCGACCGACTGGTGGCCGACGCCCGGCTGCGGCAGCGACTGGCGGCCAACGGCAAGGCCTACGTCGACCGCTTCTTCCAATGGCCGGCGCTCATCAGCCGCTACGGGGACTTCCTCGAGGGGGTGGCGGCCCGCGGCCGAGGTCCAGTCGGCGTGCTGTGAGTGCGCGCCCTTCTGGGGCAGTTGCATTCCGGTGGCGGGTCTCCCGAGCCTCGGGGGGACGGCCCGCCGCGGGCCCTGGGACCAGGCACCCTCGGTAGCATCGGGGCATGCGTACGCGCTGGTTGTCGCGTCGGGCGATCACCTTGCACGTCTCGGTCCTGCTGTGGGTACCGGGGTGCCTGCTGGCCGGCTGGTGGCAGGTGACCAGGGCCATGGGCGGCAACAGCCTGAGCTACCTGTACTCAGTGGAGTGGCCGGTGTTCGCCATCGTCGGCGTGTACGCCTGGTGGTCGCTCGTCCACACCGATCCCGACACCGTCGGTGCGCGGGCGCAACGTCGGTTGCTGGCCGCCCGGGCGCCAGCCCTTGTGGCCGACCCTCCGCCCTCGGCCGCGGGAGCTGCCCCGACCGCCAAGACCGACCGGAGGCCCCCGGGCGTTTCGGCGAGCCCCCTCGATCGTCGCCGCGACGAGGAGGATGAGGCGCTCGCCGCCTACAATGACCGGCTGGCCGAGCTCGCCCGCACCGGGGCCACCAAGTCCTGGAGGCGCCGGTGAGAGGGTTGCCTGGGGCGCTGCTGCGCTACCGGACGATGGCCTTCGTGGTCGGCGTCGGGTTGCTGATACTGGTCTTCGTCGGCGTTCCCCTCCAGTACGCGGCCAACGTTCCCCAGGTGGCCCAGATCGTGGGTCCGATTCATGGGTTCCTCTATATCGTGTACCTGCTCACCGCCGTCGACCTGGCCCGCCGGGCGCGCTTCACCCTGTTGCAGATGGCCGCGATGGTCGGCGCGGGGTTCTTGCCGTTCCTGGCGTTCATCATCGAGCGCAAGGTGGAGCGCCGGGTGCGCGAGGAGTTCCTCATACCCTCGCCCGAAGCACCGGCACCGGGCCAAACCGAGACGACGCGAGCCCGGCCCGGTGAGGGGGCATGACGGCACTGCCCCTCGGCGATGGGTAACCTCCTCGGTCATGCCGCGATGGGTGCGCCCGTGCTGAGCCCCGAGGAGCTACAGGCCCACGCCGACTCCTTCCCCTGGTTCCACTCCATCGATCTTGGCCATGGGGTGCGGACCAAGGGCCTCTCCGAGCTGGCCTTCCGGACGGACCAGTTTCCGGACTTCAGAGGGAAGACCGTGCTCGACATCGGCGCGTGGGACGGTTACTACTCGTTCCTGGCCGAACAACACGGCGCGTCGAGGGTGGTGGCCCTGGACCATTATGCGTGGGGCATCGACTTCGCCGCCAGAGGGGAGTATTGGGCGGAGTGTGCGGCCAAGGGCGTCCTGCCCGACCACGGCCGCGACATGGCGGACTTCTGGCGGCCCGAATTGCCGGGTCGACGGGGGTTTGATTTCGCCCGAGAGGCACTCGGCAGCAAGGTCGAGCCTGTTGTGGCCGACTTCACCACCGTGGACCTGAGCACGCTCGGAGCTTTCGACATCGTGCTCTACCTCGGCGTCCTTTACCACATGAAAGAGCCATTGACCTGCCTCGAACGTCTGCAAACGGTGACCGCCGAGGTGGCGGTGATCGAGACCGAGGCAGTGCATCTCCATCGTTTCGACGAGGTGAGCCTGCTCGAGTTCCATCCCGGACACGACGTACAGGCCGACTTCGGTAACTGGTACGTACCGACGATCTCGGCCATCGAGTCACTGTGTCTGGCCGCTGGCTTTCGACGGGTCCAGCGGGTCGTGGGCCCCCCACCACCACCGACGACCCCCGAGCCGGCCCTGGTTCGACTGGGTCGACGACTTGGTCTGGCGCCCGCGGCCCCCGCACCGTCGGCCCCGACGGCCCCCTACCGGGCCCTGGTCCACGCCCGGGTCTAATTCACTGCGGAGCCCTGGCTTCCGGTCCTCGATCGTCCCAATCCTCAACGACCTCGCCGCCGTTCAGCCACTCCCGAGGCCCACGATGGGAGCGTTGAGGTGCCGTCCACCCATCGAGCCGACGTACGGCGCGTCGCCGAAGGCGAAGACCCCCCCATCCGCGGCCACGAACCAGTAACCCCCACCATTCGGGCCACCACGTGCGGCCACGATCGGGGCGTTCAGGTGCTGGCCGCCCATGGAACCGTAGAACGGCGCCCCGAAGGCGAAGACCCCCCCATCCGCGGCCACCAACCAGTAGCCTCCGCTGTCGGCGTCGGTGAGCATGCCCACGATGGGAGCGTTCAGGTGCCGTCCACCCATCGAGTTGAAGTACTGCGCGTCCCCAAACGCGAAGACCCCCCCATCCGCGGCCACTAGCCGGTAGCCCAGGCCGTCGGCCGTCGGAGCGATGCCCACGATGGGAGCGTTCAGGTGCCGTCCACCCATCGAACCGAAGTACGGCGCGTCCCCAAACGCGAAGACCCCCCCATCCGCGGCCACCAGCCAGTACCCGCCGCCGTCGGGGGTCGAGGCGATGCCCACTACCGGTGACGTCAGGTCCTGGCCGCCCATGGATCCGTGGTAGAGGGCACCGCCGAAGGCGAACACCCCGCCGTCAGCAGCGGCCAGCCAGTACCCGCCGCCGACGGGGTTTTCGGCCAGGCCAACTACGGGACGCGCGAGGGTCGAGCCACCCATGGACCCGCAGAAGGGCGCGGCGCCAAAGTCGTAGACGCCCCCGTCGGACCCCACGAGGTCGTAGCCGTCGAGCGCTGTCGATGGGACGGTGCAGGCGGGCACCGAGCCTTGCCCTGGCAGCAGGCCGGCGTTACCGGTGAGCTGCGGGTCGTGGTGGAACATGGGCCACGAGCCCGCCTCATCGACGGGTCCTCCGCCGGAGAGCTCATAGTGCTCGACGACGCCTTCGTTGTCGCAGTTGTACCCGGCCACGGTGATGCCCGTCGTGCCGTTGGGGTCCTGGGTAACGAGCGGCGAGTTCTGGAACCCGACCGGGCACCCAGGGTTGGCGGGCGTCAGCTGGCCGACCTGCTCACCACTCTCGCCGTCGAGGATGAACACACCAGCGGTCGTCGCGGCCAGCACGTCCTGGTGGCCGGTCCCCGACAGGTCGGCGGTGACCACGGATCCGATCACGCGCCCGGTGACCGGCTGGCGCCAGAGCACCTGGCCGTTCTGTCCCGACACCGCCCACACCGAGCCGCCACTGCCCGAGGCCGAGCCGTTGTCCGTTCCCTCAACCACCTGAAGGTCCCCGTTGCCCAGCACGTCGGCCAGCGCCGGGCTCGAGGTGGTGGCGCCGTCGAGCTGGTCGGTCCACACCACCGAGCACCGGTTGTTGAGCGCCACCAGCTCCCCGGTGGCCGACGCGCCGGCGAAGAAGCTGCCCGTCCCGACCACGATGCCGGGCGCCTCGCCGGCCAGGAAGCCGCCGATCGCCGGCGAGGAGTCGATCGTCTGGTCTGTGTCGTCGTGGCAGATCAGGTCCCCGTCAGGGTCGAGGATCCTGATGTGGCCGCCGTTCTCGTACTGCTGGCCCTGCCCGAACCCGGCGGTCTGATCGCCTCCGTCGACGATCTCGTCCTGACCGGTGCCGTACAAGTCGCCGATTGCCGCGGTGGAGAACACGCTGTCGGAGGTGAAGAACGGCCACCCCGAGAGCGGCGATCCGTTGCCCGCATCGAGGGCGTACTGCTCTTGCCCGAGTGATCCGGCCACCACCGCCGTCCTGCCTTGGACGGGCGCCACGGCGAGCGAGGCCTGCACGCCCAGGTTGGGCTGGGTGTCGCTCGTCGGGTTGCTCACCTGGGTGAACCACAGTTCGTTGCCGTTCGGCCCATACGCCTGGTAACCGCCCTCGGTGGGATCGGCGGCATCGCCCGAGCCGACGAAGACGGTGTCGGCGGCGCTCCCGTCCAGCCCGGCGGCCGACGGGGTGGAGTCGACGGGTACGCCATCCGCGCTTTGAGGCCAGCCCGGGGCGGTATCGCCGTTCGCCAGGTCCAAGGCGTAGATCGTGCCGGCTCGGTCGCCAACCACCGCCGCGGGCCCGCCGGCCAGCTGGGCCAGGACGGGCGAGGACTGGGCGACGGGCGTGCCCTGGTCCGGCAGCGTCTGGCTCCACTTCAAGGTGGCGGTGATCGGTGGCAGCCCGCCGACCGTCGATGGCACCAGCGACCCCACCCAGAGCGGTCCGGCCAGACCGATCAGCGCTCCAAGGGTCAGGCCGGCCTTGATGCGCCTGGGGACAGCCAAGCGGTCAGGGTAGCGCGCCCGCCTCAGGTGCCCGACATGCCCTCGATGGGCGCGTTGAGCGGCTTGCCGCCCATCGACCCGTAGAAGGGTGCGTTGTAGGAGAAGATGCCGCCGTCAGAGGCGACGAACCGGTACCCGGCCCCGTTGTTGGCTGCTTCGATGCCGGCGATCGGCGCGTTGAGCGGCTTGCCGCCCATCGACCCATAGAAGGGCGCATCGAAGGCGAAGATGCCCCCGTCGGAAGCCACCTCCCAGTATCCGCCGGTCGTTGGGTCGGCCGCCAGGCCGACGACGGAGGAGTTGAGCGGCTTGCCGCCCATCGACCCGTGGAAGGTCGCGTCGCCGAAGGCGAAGAGCCCACCGTCGCGTGCCACCAGCCAGTACCCCTTGCCGTCGGAGCTCGCCGCCATCCCGACGATGGGTTGGTTGAGCGGCTTGCCGCCCATCGACCCGTAGAACCCGGCGTCGCCGAAGGCGAAGATCCCCCCGTCGGAGGCCACCAGCCAATACCCCTTGCCGTCGGCGGTCGCCGCCATCCCGACGATGGGCCGATTGAGCGCCTTGCCGCCCATCGACCCGTAGAACCCGGCGTCGTCGAAGGCGAAGATCCCCCCGTCGGAGGCCACCATCCAGTACCCCCCGCCGTCGTGGGTCTCCGCGACCGACACGACAGGCGCGTTCAGCTGGAGGTTCCCGAGTGACCCGCAGAACGGCAGGTTGCCGTAGTTGAAGACGCCCCCGTCGCTGGCGGCCAGGACGTAGCCCTGCGGACCGCCGCGCGGCGGGCTGCACGGGACGACGACGACTGGCGGCGGGGTCCCGGCGTCACCAGTGAGCTGGGGATCGTGGTGGAACATCGGCCACGCCCCCGACTCGTTGGCCAAGGCGCCGTTGGTGCCGGGCACCTCGAAGTGGGTCACCACGCCCTGCAACTGACCTGCGTTCTCCACGTAGCCGGCCACGGTGATCCCGATGGTGCCATCGGCGTCGTCGGTCACCAGGGGGGCATTCTGGAACCCCTCGTTGGTCAGCACGGTGGTCACGAGCTGGCCCGAGCGTCCGTCGAAGATCTGGATGCCGTTGGTGGTGGGAACGATCAGGTCCTGGTACCCCTGACCGGTCAGGTCGGCCGTGACGATCGAGCCCAGGACGGGCCCTGCGGTGCTGGCACTCCACGCCACCGAGCCGTTGGCGCCGTTCAGGACGTAGACCGTTCCCGCCGCCGTCCCTTCCACCACCTGGAGTTGACCGTTGCCCAACACGTCGGCCAGCGCGGGGCTCGAGGTCGCAGTGCTGCCGTTGAGGGTGGTGGCCCAACGGTTGGTGCAGTGCGCGTCGGTGGCGATCACCTGGTCGGTGTTCGGGGAGCCGCCGTAGGTGGTGCCGGTGCCGAAGACGATGCCAACGGTTGACCCTCCGAGGAACTCACCTACCGCGGGTGAGGACTGGATGGTCTGGGAGTAGTCGTTGTCGCAGTCGAGGCCACCGCCGGGCGCACCGGTCCCGGCGTTGCCGTTGGCGCCCAGCACCCGGATGTGCCCGCCGTTGGGGTAGGTCACCCCATAGGCGATTCCCGCAGTCGAGTCGCCGCCCTCGACGATCTCGTTCTGCCCGTTGCCGTACATGTCGGCGATTGCCGGGGTGGTGAAGTCGCTGTCGGCCTGGAACCAGGGAAAGCCGCCCAGCAACGCTCCGCTCCCCGCACCCAGCGCGTACTCGTTCTCGCCGAGCGAGCCAGCCACGACGGCCGTCGTGCCCTGCAGGCTGCCCACTGCGAGGGAGGCCTGCACCCCGCTGTGCGGGGTGGAGTCGGTGGACGGGTTCGTCTCCTGCACGAACCACTGGTCGCCGCCGTTCGGGCCGATGGCCTGGTACCCACCCGAGGTCGGCGAGGCGGCGTTGCCCGAACCCACGTACACCGTGTCGAGGCCGCCCGAGTTGATGGCGGCGACCGACGGTGTGGAGTCGACGGGGGCTCCCTCGTTGTACGGCCAGCCGGCCACCGTCGAGCCGTTGGAGAGGTGAAGGGCATAGACGCGCCCGGCACGGTCGCCCACCACCACGGCGGGGGTTCCGTCGAGGTCGGCGACGTTGGGTGAGGACTCGGCGATGGGTCCGCCAGCGTCGGGGAGCTGGACGGCCCAGCTCGTGGTGAGCGAGACCTGGGGCGCAAGCGTGGTGGCCCGCGCCACCCCGGACGTGGTGGCGACCGCCGTCGCGGCGACGAGGGGGCCGGCGAGCGCACCGAGCCGCAACCACCGACCGAGCGGCGAGTGTCGCCCGCGTCCCATGGGCGCGAGGGCGGCCTGGCCGGTCTTCGAAGTGGGGCTCGCGCTGGCCGAGGTGAACGCCTCGCGCGGATCGCCGTGGTCTTGCGCTCGGACCGACTGTCCCTCACGTGGCCCGCGCCAACGTGCTCCGCCAAGTACCGACATCCGCCAAACCTCCAAGAGTCCGCCGTGCTCTCTCTGGGCACAATGCTTGCAGACGATCCGCGATTTTCGCGAGCAGCCCCTCGCGATGGTCCGTCACGCTGGTGGTTCGTGACCTAGCATCGCCGGTCGTGAGCGATCCGGGCCCCTCGACGCCGCCCTCGACGGACCGCTTCGGCAAAGCCCTGGCCGAGTCCTTCGCCCGACGAAGTCCCCAGGGCAGTGTGCGGTGGAACTTCGACGTTGCCTTCGCCCTCCTCGACGCGGAGTTCGGCGCCGGCGAGTCGGATCCGCTGGACTCTGCAGACCCCGTGGGCCCGGTCGGACGCCTCGCCGAGGCCCCGCTCGCACCGGTCGGTTCGGGCGCTCGACGGCTGGCCAACCGGCTTGTGCTCCGCAGGCTGCGCGCCTGGGTGGAGGGTCGGGCGGCTGCGGTTGCCGCGGAGACGACCCGACGGTCCCTGCGCGAGGGACTGGGCGAGGGTGGGGTGACCCAGGCGGTCGAGGCCCTTCGCTTCCTGGCCCGGCGGGTCGATGAGCTCGAGGCAGACGGTGCTCGACGGCGCGCCCCGGTGCTCGCACCCGCGCAGCTGCTCACCCCCGAGCCGGTGGCGCCATGGGTCGAGGCGGTCGCCGAGCAACTGGGAGCTGTTGGCGGGTCGGCCGGGGTGCTCCACGCCGAGTGCGGCGCCGGTGAACTGGTCGCCGAGCTGGTCGGGCGCGGCATGACCGCGTTCGGGGCCGAGCCTCGAGGTTCCCTCGCCTGGGAGGCCGCCTCCCGCGGCGTGCTCGTCGACATCGAGAGCGCACAGGATCGACTGGCCCGGGCCGAACCGGCCACGTTCGGGGGGATCGTCCTGAGCGGCGTGATCGATCGTTCGCCGGTGGAGGACCTGCTTCGGCTTGTGGCCGACGCGGTCGACCGGTTGACACCCGACGGCATGTTGATCGTGCTGTCGGCCGACGCCGACGCCACGGTGGCCAGGTGGCCGGTGGTCGCACGCGACCTGCTGCCGGGCAGACCGATACACGCCGAGACGTGGGGCCTGTTGCTCGAACGGGCCGGTCTCGACGACGTCGTTCCGCTGGTGCCGACGGTGCCTACCGATGGGTACGCCCTGCGTGCTCGACGCGCCGTGCGTGGCCGACAGTGAGCGGTCAGCCGTGAGTGGCGTGCACCAGTTCGTGCCGATGCTCCACGTAGGGGACGCGGTGGGCCAGCACACATTGGCCTTGCAGGTCCTGTTGCGCGGCGCCGGCGTGGACTCGGAGATCTACGTCGAGCGCGCAGACCCCGAGACCGCGGCGATCACCCGCTTGGCTCGCAGCTACCCCGACGCTGCGTCGGCGGGCGACGTGCTCGTCTACCAGTTCGCCACCGAATCGGTGCTCGTCCCCTGGCTCGTCGCGCGCGCCGAGCCCCTCGTCCTCAACTATCACAACGTGACACCCGCCGAGCTGTTTGCGCCCTGGGATAACGCGCTGGCCCGCGCCCAGCTGCGCGCCCAGAACCAGCTCCCGTTGCTGGCCGGTCGGGCGTTACTCGGTGTCGCGGTGTCCGAGTTCAACCGCGCTGATCTCGTGGCGAGCGGCTTCGGCGCCACGGTAGCCATCCCCCCGGTGCTCGCCGGGCACCCTTGGGCATCCTCTGCGCCCCAGCCCGAGCGGGCCGCGGCCCCGGACCAGGGATGCCGCTGGCTGGTGGTCGGCCGGCTGGCGCCGAACAAGGCGGTGGAGGACGTCATCAACGCCCTCTTCGTCTACCGCCGGATCTACGACGCGCGGGCGACACTGACCGTTGTCGGCAAACCAGCTGTCGCTCCGTACGCGGCCGCCCTGGCCGACCAGGTGGCCGCGCTCGGGCTCCTCGACGCCGTGATCTTCGCCGGCCGGGTCGGTGACGCCCGCCTAGCCGAGGAGTACCGACGCGCCGACGTGCTGGTGGTGACGAGCGAGCACGAAGGGTTCTGCCTGCCGGTCGTCGAGGCCATGGCCCATGATCTGCCGGTCGTGGCCTACCGACGCGGTGCGCTGCCCGAGGTGTTGGGCGATGCCGGCGTGCTGGTCGAGCGCAAGGACCCAGCCACGGTGGCCGGCGCCGTGTCCCGCGTCTGCAGCGAACGTCAATTGCGTCGCGAGCTGGTCGCCAAGGGCCGACTTCGGCTCCCTGCGCTGGGTCTGGCCACGGCCGGCGAACGGCTCGTGTCGTTGCTCGTGGCAGTGCGCGAACGGGGTGTCCGGGCCGTCGCCGACCTGGTGGCTCAGGGACCGCCGACCGCCTGAGCGACCAGCTCGACGAACCGACGCCGCGAGGCCTCGAGTGAGAACCGGGCTACTCGCGCCGCGGCTCGGGTCGCCATGTGCTCACGTAAGGGCGCATCGCGCAGGACCCTGGCGACGGCCGCGGCGAACCGCAGGGGCTCCTTGTCGGCCAGGACCAGCCCTGCGTCGCCCACGGTCTCGGGTACCGCCGTCGCCCCATAGGCGACGACGGGTAGCCCGTGACCCATGGCTTCGATCAGCGGAACGCAGAAGCCCTCGTGGTCCGAGGCACAGACAAAGACGTCGGCGGCGCGGTAGTAGGCCTCGAGCTGGGTGTCGCTCACCGAGCCGGACACCGACACCGCGTCGCTGAGTCCGAGCTCGTGGGTGAACGCGCTCAGAGCGCGGGCGTAGGTCTCGCCGAGCGGCGAGCCCACGAGGTGCAGGCGGGCCTGGGGATCGAAGAGGCGTCGGAGGACCGACAGCATCTTGACCAGATCGTGAGGCGCCTTATGGGGTGACACCTTGCCAACAAAGAGCAGATCGGCCCCCCCTGGGCCTTGGCTCGGGCCAGCCGGTCGGCCAGCTCGGGCTCAGGCGCCCGCCCGGTTCGCGTCATGTCGATCAGCAGGGGGACGACGGCAGTGGGCTCGTAGCCCACGCTCATGAGCTCCTGCTCGTTGAAGTGCGAGTCGGCCACCGCCAGATGGCTCTGGGGGGCGAGCCGTTCGAGCTGCACGCGGCCCAGCCGCACCTCGTAGCCAACGTCGGGCTCCCAGCGCTCGAGCAGCGAGGCGGGGGTGATGTTGTGATAATTCACGAGCTTGGGCTCCGCACGGGCGGCGACGATGTCGTAGACGGGGCTGCCGATCGAGGATTGATAGAGCAGCCAGCGGCCCTTGGTGGCACGCCCGAGCTCCACGACCGGGCGGGCCAGAGGGGCCACGTCGGGAGTACATGTCCCGTAGTAGATGTCCGAGTCGTAGCCCGCTTGTCGGAGCGCGTCGCTGAGCGACAGGGTATGCACGCCGATGGCATCGCGGCTGGCCAGGGACGGGACGACCTGGTCGACTCGCACAGGCGAGAGTGTACCGGCGTCCGTGGGCTCGCCTCGGGGCGCCCGACGGGCGCTAGGGTCTCGCATCCGCCCCCTGTGTCTCCGGCGTCATCCGGCCCGTCGAACGCGCGCCCGGCGCCTCGGACAGCTTCGGCGCGTCCGGTCCGGAGCGGCTCTCCTGCTCGGTCTCCTCTGCCTCGGCGCCGGCGCGCTTGGCGGTCCCGCGTCGCCCGCGCTTGCGTACCCGAGCGCGACGGTGGACCTGGTGGGTCATGGGTGGGGCGCGGGGATCGGCATGGGCCAATGGGGCGCCCTCGGGTACGCCATCGGCCAGGACGGCGGGCTCGGCGCCGAGCCCTACGCGTGGATCCTCTCCCACTTCTACTCGCCCGCCACCCTCCAGACGGTGTCGGCCGATGCCACCCAGACGGTCCGGGTTGCACTGACCCAGAACGACGGGAACTTCCTCATCGCGACGGCGGACGCCGCGGGGGTCACCCTGCCCGGCGGCTCGACCGCACCGGCCGTGATGTTCCAGCCGGTGGGCGACGGGATCTGGAACGTGTACACCGGCGCCGGCTGCGCGGGGCCCACCTGGACCCTCCAGGCCCAGACCACCTCCACCCCGGTCACCCAGGCGGCGGACGGGGGGACCGTGCAGCTGTGTGTCCCGAGCGCGAACCTCGACGTCGATGGCCAACTCGAGGCAGTGAGCGCCGCCGGGGTCAACCACACGGTCAACGTGGTGGGCCTCGCCCCATACCTCGACGACGTGGTGCCGAGCGAGTCCCCGGCTGGCTGGGGGTCGCTCGGGGGGGCCGGACCCCAGGGAGAGGACTGGGGCTTCCAAGAGCTCGAGGCCCAAGCGGTCGCCGCCCGGTCCTACGTGCTGAGCCATCCCGGAGGCTATGGGGGGTACGCCGACACCTGTGACCAGACGTGCCAGAGCTACCCGGGGGTGCAGAACGCGAACGCCTTGAGCACGCTGGCCGTCGCCGACACCACGGGTGAGGTCATGGTCATGCCTGGTGGTCTGGTGGCCACGACGCGGTACTCGGCGTCCACCGGTGGCTTCAGCGCATCATCCGACGAGGGATCACCCTTCACCCCCGTTGTCGACGCCGGCGACGGGGTCTGTGTCGCCGGCGCGTGCAATCCAAACCACACCTGGAACGCGAGCGTGACCGTCGCCGCCATCACCAGCTTGTTCCCACAGATCGGCGTGCTCCAGTCGGTCGAGGTGACGAACCGCAACGGGGACGGTGACCTTGGCGGTCGGGTCACCTCCGTGTCCATCGTCGGGAGCAGCGGCAGCGTGACCCTGACAGGACTCCAGTTCGCGGCCGACTTCGCGCTCAACTCGGACTGGTTCTCGGTGGTGGACCAGCCGAGCGGCGGGGTAGGCGGCTACTGGTTGGCCGGCGCCGACGGGGGCATCTTCGCCTTCGGGAACGCCCCCTTCGAGGGGTCGATGGGAGGTCGGTCGCTCAACGCGCCCATCGTGGGCATAGCGGCCGACCCGGTGACCGGCGGCTACTGGGAGGTGGCGTCCGATGGGGGCATCTTCGCCTTCGGGAACGCCCCCTTCGAGGGGTCGATGGGCGGTCGGTCGCTCAACGCGCCCATCGTGGGCATGGCGGCCGACCCGGTGACCGGCGGCTACTGGGAGGTGGCGTCCGATGGGGGCATCTTCGCCTTCGGGAACGCCCCCTTCGAGGGGTCGATGGGCGGTCGGTCGCTCAACGCGCCCATCGTGGGCATGGCGGCCGACCCTGACGGGGGGGGCTATTGGCTGGTCGCGGCCGACGGTGGGGTCTTCGCCTTCGGCGACGCGCAATTCGCCGGCTCGGCCGGGGCCATCCACCTGGCCCGGCCCGTCGTGGGCATGGCGGCCACCCCTGACGGTGGGGGCTATTGGTTGGTCGCCTCCGACGGTGGGGTCTTCGCGTACGGCGATGCGCCGTTCTTGGGATCGAGCGCGGGGACTTCAGCCGGCCCGGGGACGGCCGCCGTGCTCTCCACCCGTAGCGGTCTGGGCTACCTCCTCGTGAGCGGCTCGGGGCTGGTGCGCTCGTTTGGCGACGCGCCCGAATTTGGCGATCTCACCTCGGTGCTCGGCTCCTACGACGGACAGGTCGTGGGTGCCGCGACAGCCCCGGGATAGGCCGACGCGTTAGGGACCAGCGGAGGCCGCGCTGGCATCGTGAGCGGCGTCCAGCTCGCCCAGGCGGACGAAGTGGCGCAGCCGGCCCCACCGACCGAGCCGGCCTGCATCGATTCCATGGTCCGCGGCGCTCAGGAGGCGCAGGTCGCCCCTGCTGTTGCCGTAGGCCCACAGCACCGGTTGCGCCTGGCTCGAGGTGCCGGTCAACCCGCTGGACCGCAGCCATCCAACCACGCGGGCGTACTTTTCGGGACCGCGGCAGTTCTTCCCCTCGTAGCGGCCGGTGAGCAGCCCGCTGGCGTCCACCGACAGCCGGGTGCCGATTGCCCCGTCCATCTCGAGCAGCCCTGCGCAGGGCGTGACGTAGTACTCGGGAGAGGCCGACACGATGATCAACCGGTGCCCCCGAGCGCGGTGCCACTCCACCCGGGCGTGCACCTCGGGCCGAAGATGCCCTTGGAGATGGCGCGCGGCGAACTTCGTTGCCACCTCGGCGACCTCGTCGGCGCGCTGGCCCCCGAGAAGGCGGATGAAGAGCTGCTCTTTGGCCTCGTCGGCCGCCGGACCCCCGAAGAGGGCGCCGCGGACGAGCTTGGGCAGAGCTCGGGCTACTGCGAGGGCAACCTGGGTATGGCCTCGCGCGGCCACCAGGAACCCGAGCACGCTCCCTCCCGACGTGAGCGTCCCGTCGAGGTCGAACGCTGCGACCGTCGTTGGCTGTTCGGAGAGCACGGGCTCGACGAGCGCCGGCTCGTTGCCCGGCCAATGGACCCCGGGGGCGGTCCGTTCGGGCGGGGCGGGTACGGCACGGTCCGACACGAGTCGAGTCTCGCGCGCTCCGAGCATCCGTCTCGGCATGGGTCCGAGCCCACGGTGATTCTCCGCGACCGAAGAAGGGCCGGTCGTGGCCCAGCAGATTCATGACCCAGCCAGTCGACAATTGCGCTACAGTCCGTTAGCGTCGCCCCTGCGGCCCCGGGGGGCCGACCGACGACATCCGCCCCATGCCAACAAAAGGAGCAGTTCGATGGCAGTTCGACTCGGCGACACCGCGCCCGACTTCACCGCAGACACGACCGAGGGCACGATCAACTTCCACGACTGGCTTGGTGACAGCTGGGGCATCTTGTTCTCCCACCCCAAGGACTTCACGCCCGTGTGCACCACCGAGCTGGGTGCGTTCGCCAAAGCGAAGCCTGAGTTCGACAAGCGCAACACCAAGCTCATCGGCCTGTCGGTGGACTCGGTTGAGTCGCACAAGGGCTGGGCGGGGGACATCAACGAGACCCAGGGGTCAGCCCTCAATTTCCCCCTCATCGGCGACGAGGACCGCCAGGTCGCGGACCTTTACGACATGATCCACCCCAACGCCAACGACACCTTGACCGTGCGCTCGGTCTTCATCATCGCCCCGGACAAGAAGGTGAAGCTCACGTTGACCTACCCGGCCTCAACTGGTCGGAACGTGGCCGAGATCCTTCCGCGTGCTCGATTCGCTGCAGCTCACTGCCGACTATTCGGTGGCAACCCCGGTGAACTGGACGGACGGCGGCGACGTGATCATTGTGCCGGCTGTCTCCGACGACGATGCCAAGGCTCGGTTCCCCAAGGGCTTCACCGCCATCAAGCCCTACTTGAGGGTTACGCCCCAGCCCAACCGCTGACCGAGGGGTCACAGTTTGGGTTGCCACCGAGGAAGACGGGGCTCATCGGGTGTCCGAGGGGGCCGGGTCGGATGGGAGCACTTCTTGGCGAAGTTGGCGCTTGAGGACCTTTCCCGTGAGATTGCGGGGCAGGCTGGCAGCGCGGAACCAGAAACGGCTCGGCACGTTGAATGGCGCCAGGCGGAGCCGGACCTGGGCGGCCAGTTCATCGGCTGCGACCTTGGCCCCGGGTCGCAGCACGATGACGGCCCCGACCTCTTCGCCCAAGACTGGGTGAGGAACACCGATGACGGCGGCCTCGGCCACTGCCGGCTGGTCGTTGAGGACGGCTTCGACCCAGGCGGAGTAGACGTTCTCGCCACCGCGGATGATGACGTCCTTGGCGCGATCGACGATAGAGACGAACCCTGCCTCGTCGATCCGAGCGATATCCCCCGTGTGCAGCCAGCCCATGGTGAAGGTCCGGGCGGTGTCTTCGGGGCGCCCCCAGTAGCCGCGTACCACCTGTGGCCCCTTGACCCAGAGCTCGCCGGGTCCGGCGGCGGTGCCCAGTTGGCCAAGACCGGGTTCCTCGCCGGCGAAGCCGTCGGGCACCACGGCTATGTCGCTCACCGGGACCGCTGGTCCGACGCTGTCGGGCTTGGCGACGTAATCGGGTCCGCTGTTCATGGTGGTCGTCGCCGAGGTTTCGGTGAGGCCGTAGCCGTTGCTGGCCTGGGAGGTCGGGAAGCGTTCGCGGATCCGGTGGACGAGGTCCGGTGGGGCTGGAGCCCCCCCAAAGGAGACCGACCGGACCGACGAGACGTCGTGCTTGGCGAATTCGGGGCTGTCGATGACTTGCACCACCATCGAGGGAACGCCGCCAAAATTGGTCACCGTTTCCTGCTCGATGAGCTGGAGGGCTGCACGCGGATCGAAGTGGTGCATCATCACCAGCCGGCCCCCGTTGGCAGCGAAGGTGATCATGATCGCGTGACACCCGGTCACATGAAAGAGCGGGACGGACAGCAAGAAGGTGCTCTGGTCAGCGTCTCTGGCGCCGGTGAGCGATGTGCCGAAGCGAAGCTCCGCTCGGGCGTTGAGGAAGAAGAGACTCATCAAATTGCTCGGTCGCGTTGCGGTGGGTGCCGACCGCGCCCTTCGGTCGTCCCGTCGTTCCCGATGTGTAGAAGATGGTCGCGTCGTCCTCAGGATCGACGATGACCTCGGGAAGCGTTGCCTCGGCGATTGCGCCGAAACTGAGGCCGCCTCCTGAGCCGCGGGTGCCCAGCACCTCGGCGAAATCGTTCTCAATTCCGTCTGACGGGGTGTCTCGAGCTGGGGAACGGCCCTCGTCGGCGACGATGACAGCCCTGAGGTCGGGCAGGCGATCTGCGGCGCGGCGGAGCCGCCCGGCGCGCTCGCGATCGGTGAACGCCACAACCGAGCCGGAATCGGCCAGGGCGAACTCGAGCTCCTCGGCCGTCCACCAGGCGTTGAGCGGGACCGCGACCGCCCCGATGCTCACGATCGCCCAAAACGCCATCACCCACTCCGGAAGGTTCCGCATGGCGATCGCCACCCGGTCACCGCGGCCCACGCCGAAGCGGTCCATCAGCCGATGGGCCAATGTGGCCACCGCCGCGTGGTGCTGGGCGAACGTGATGTGCTCGCCCTCGTAGACCAGGAATTCGGCGTCGCCGTATCCACGAGAGAGGTCGAGCACGTCCCGCAGCGACGTCGGCGCGGCCTTCCACACTCGGGTCGTCACGCCCCGTATGGCGACGTCCTGCATCTCGAACAACTGCCCTGGCGCTGTGAGGGCCGCCGTGGCGTCCCGAAGGGACATCGGCGAGATCGGCATCCCAACGCTGGGATTACCGTCGCCGGGTTCGCTCACGGTGCGGGCGGCGTTGTGGGTGTCGCCGCCCTGAAGACCGTGTCGCGGTAGTAGCGGAGTTCGGTGACGCTCTCGTAGATGTCGCCCAATGCGCGGTGGGCGACCCGTTTTTCGGGAGCGTGGGCCAACACGTCGGGATACCAGCGGCGGCACAGTTCCTTGACCGTCGAGACGTCGACCGACCGGTAGTGCAGCCAGTCCTCCACCTCGGGGAGCTGGACGGCAAGGAACCGCCGATCGGTCCCGATGGAGTTGCCCGCCAGGGGCACCGTCCGGGCCTCGGGCAGATGCTCCTGCAGGAACTGCAGTGTTGCAGTGCCGGCATCGGCCAGGGACAGGTCGGACGACTCGATAGCGTCGAGAAGGCCCGACTTCGTGTGCATGGCGCGGACTACGTGGTCCATCGCGTCGAGCTCCTCGGCTGTGGCGTGGACAACGAGGTCGGGTCCCTCGGCCACGATCTTCAGGTCGTCGTCGGTGATCAGCGTGGCGATCTCCACGATGACGTGGCGCGCGGGGTCGAGACCCGTCATCTCGAGATCCATCCAGGCGAGCATCAGGGCGATGCTACTGGGCCACAGCGTTGTGCCCGCCGTGCCGCCGGACCGTCTCGTGGCTGTTCACGACGTGATTCGGCTCGGGTAGGGTGCGGGCGGTGCTCGAGGTGCCCGTCCACAGGCTCGATCCGAGTGTGTCGCTTCCGAGCTACGCGAAGCCTGACGACGCCGGGGCGGACCTCTGTGCGCGCGAAGGCGCGCGGCTGCGTGCTGGGGGAGGCCGCGCCATGGTTCCGACCGGGCTGGTGGTCGCCATCCCGCCTGGATACGCCGGCTTCGTCCAACCTCGTAGCGGCCTGGCCCTGCGGCACGGGATCACCTGCCTCAACACACCGGGCCTGATCGATGCCGGGTATCGGGGTGAGCTCTCGGTTCTTCTTGTGAACACCGATCCGTTCGATGACTACGAGGTGTTGCCCGGGGATCGCATTGCGCAGCTCGTCGTCCAGCGGGTCGAGCACGCCTCGTTCGTCGCAGTCGACGCCGACGATCTGGCCCAGACCGAACGCGGCCAGGGAGGCTTCGGTCACAGCGGGCGATGACGAGCGAGCCCTGACGTGCGAGCCCTGAGCGGCCTCGACGCCGCCTTCTTGTCGCTCGAAACCGACACCGCTCGGCTCTGTGTCGGGGCAGTGGTCGTGCTCGATCCCCCCGAAGGTCGGCGATCGCTGTTCTCGCCTTCCACCCGTTTCGCACAAATCCGCCACATGATTGAACAGCGGGTCCACCTGGTCGGGCCATTTCGCCAACGGGTCGTTCGGATGCCGTTCGATCTCCATCATCCGGTGTGGGTGGACGACGGCGAATTCAATCTTGACGACCATGTCCGTCGGGCCAGCCTCCCCGCGCCCGGAGGGGCGCGCGAGTTGGACGATTTCGTCGCCGAGCTCATGAGCCGGCCACTCGACCCCGGGCGCCCCCTGTGGGAGATGGTCGTGGTCGAGGGGCTCGAATCGGGGCGAACTGCGCTCGTCGCCAAGCTGCATCACGCGATTCTCGACGGAGTCTCCGGCGCGTCGATGTTGGCGTCGTTCCTCGATCTGAGCGCTCGGGACCGCCGCGTCGTTCCTCCCGATCCCTGGGATCCAGAACCGCCGCCCCGAGCGGGGGACGTGCTGCGACACGTGGCCACGGGCGTCGTGCAACGGTCGACGGCCGCCCTCGACGCGCTCGGTGCGGGCGCGGCAGCACTGGGAAACGCCCAGCGGGCGAGCCGGGCTTCAGGGGAGACGACGCCTGGTGCACCGAGGCCACCTCGGCTCTTCAGTGCTCCGAGGTCCTCGATCAACGGCACGATCTCGTCACGACGGCGCTACGCGAGCACTTCGCTGGCCCTCGACGACGTGGAGGTGGTTCGTCGCGCCCTCCGGGCCACGTCCAACGACGTTGTGCTCGGAGTAGTGGCGGGGGCGATTCGACGATTGCTCGAGGGTCGTTCGGATCTCCCCGATCGTTCGTTGATCG
Source organism: uncultured Acidimicrobiaceae bacterium (assembly GCA_963794215.1). Lineage (GTDB taxonomy): Bacteria > Actinomycetota > Acidimicrobiia > Acidimicrobiales > RAAP-2 > DATKRB01. The sequence continues at coordinate 354,469 of CAWCCQ010000007.1, forward strand.
CGCTGGTGCCGGTGTCCACGCGCCGGCGGGGTGACGCAGCCACCCTTGGCAACCGGGTCTCTGGGATGCTCGTCCCACTGCGGACCGAGGTGAGCGACCCTCGCGCCCGGTTGACGGCCATCGCCGAGTACACGCGCGCTGCCAAGGCACGACACCTGGCCACCCGGAGGATGCTCTACGACGTTGCCCAACTCAGCCCCTCCTTCGCCGTCTCGCGTGCCGTGCGCTGGGCCGGCGGGCTCCGGCTCTTCGATCGGGTGCCGCCGCCGTTCAACGTGGTGGTCTCGTTCGTGCCCTGCCCGGCGACGCCGCTGTGGTGTGCGGGCAGCCGGGTGATCGCCCTGTACCCAGTGGGTCCAGTTGCCGAAGGGATTGGGTTAAACGTCACCGCCTTCAGCTATATGGGGCGGCTGTCCTTTGGGCTTCTCGGCTGCCGGCGGCTGGTTCCCGAGGTCCAAGATCTGGCCATCATGGTTGATGACGCCCTAAACGAGCTAGTCGCGAGCGTCGGAGCTGCTCACCCGTTGCCCGCCGCCGGCTAGGCCACCGGGGGTCACCCAATCCGCTCCCTGCCTGTCCCGCCGGCGGGGTATCCTGGCCCTAGCGTGGACGTGGCTCAGTGGTAGAGCATCACCTTGCCAAGGTGAGGGTCGCGGGTTCGAATCCCGTCGTCCGCTCCAAAACCGCAGCTCAGAGGGTATGTCGCAAGAGACCTCCGATTGGTTGCCCATCATCTGCCCATCACTTGCCCATCACTTGCCGGTGACCCTCACCTAGAGCGAGTGATGTTCTCGTGAACCCTCACCCGCCAAAGGTGAGGGTCGAGGACACGCCTGATGAGCTCGGCATTCACTATGAGGCAAGCTCTTCAGCTTCAAGCTCGGTAGCCCGACCGGCCTTGCGCAGGATGCTCCCAAGCACTTCAGCCGCAGGGCGTCGCCGCCAGGGACGGCGTGGGCGTAGACGTTCAACGTGGTTGACGTGCGGGCATGGCTGAGCCGAGCGGACACCGTCGTGATCGGTATGCCGGCGGTGAGCATGGTGGTCGCCATGAAATGGCGAAGGTCGTGAAGGCGACAGTTGACCTTCGCCGCTTTCGATACGCGATGAACTCCTTGGTGACCCAGTTCGGGGCCACGGCCGGGTCCCCGATGGATCGACCGAGAACACGAAGCTCGAACGGTCGATGGTGACCCCGTGAGCGTCGGGCCCGATCTCTCATCCGGTCGTAATGACGGGCGAGCACTCGAGACTGTCAGCGTCGAGGTTGACTCGATAGGTCCGGCCGGTCTTCGTCGGCCGCAGTACCGGGCCGCCTTTGGCATCGAGCAGCGCCCGAAGGAAGCCGACCTGGCCGCGACTCGAGGTCGACGTCGCCCCAACGCAGGGCGGCGAGCTGGCTTCTCCGGGCTCCCGTACAGACGGCCAGCGTCAAGAAGGCGTGGAAGTCGGCATCGACGCCCGAGACATGGGTGAGTAGGCGGACGACCTCTTCGGGGCTCGGCGGATAGATCGGCGCCGGCTCGCACGACGGCGGCGATGGCCGTGCTGGCCGGATTCATCCAGAGCCACTCCCAGCGGAGCGCCTGGGCGAGCGCCCGATGGAGGACCACATGGACACGGTGGACGGTGCCTGCCGTGAGCGGCGTGCCGTTGCGGCCGCCACACCGGCGCAGGCGGCCGTAGAAGGCGTCGATGTGCTCGGTGCGAGCGTCTGGAGTGGAGGTGCCCGAGGTGGGGAGTCAGATGGCGATCGATAATGCTCCGCGTCTGCCCGTGCCGTCGTCGGCGACCAGTTGGGCGACAGCTGCGGCGTACCAGTCACCGAGCAAGCCCGCGACGGTCGCCGTCGACGTCATCTGTCGCGGGTAGTCGACCCGAGCGACCATTTCCGCTAGCTCCCGCTGGGCGGCTCGCCGAGTTCCCTTGGTCGTGGCGGTTACCCATCTGCGCTTACCGGTATCGGGATCGGTCCCGGCGTACACCCGCAGCTCCCAGCTGCTGCCTCGTCTGCGTATGGAACCTGGCATTGTCCCTCCCGGGCCGTTGGACAGTGGACTCCAGGCGACTGTAAAGCGGCAATGACCCTGTCGAGTTCGTGCTTCGCGTTCGGCACGTCGGCCACCGACGAGGCGGCATGATTAGTCAGAACCGGAGTCAAATGAACTCTGGGCAGACCCGTCGGTCAAGTTCAGGTGGCGGGCCGCTTCGGTCAGGATTAGGGGCCGTCCCGGCTGGTTCCGGTCGGGGAAGGCGGCGCCGGTGTGGGCATCTTGTCGCCTCCGGGGCTCTGGGGTCCTCACTGGAGACGCACACCTCACCTCCACGTCGGTCCCCGATCTATGGCCCCCTTTGTCACAGCCAGCCCGTACGATTCTCTCCATGTCCGTGGCCGTCCGACCTGACTCGCCGGGGACGTCATGACGCTCCCGTACGACGAGCTAGCCGACCTGCGGAGTCGGCATCCGGCGTGGATCCTGCTCAAGGCTGACAACGCTCCACTGATCCTCAACTTCCTGGGCCGAGTATTCGTCGACCGCAACGCGGGGCAGCTTCCGGCTTCCGATCTGTCCCGTGAGCTCGACGAGGAGCTCTACGCACTCAACCAGCGCCTGGGCGAAGGCACCTACCCGAAGCCGGCCGCCGCCTACCTCGACGATTGGGCCGCCCCCGAACGGGGCTGGCTGCGAAAGTTCTATCCCCAGGGAACTTCCGACGAGCCCCATTACGACCTGTCCCCGGCGGTTGAAAAAGCCCTCCTGTGGGTCGGAGACCTGCGCACCCGGGAGTTCGTGGGCACCGAGTCCCGGCTCAACACGATCTTCGAGCTGCTGCGCCAGATGGTCTTCGGGGCCGACGAGGATCCGGAGCGTCGGCTGGTGGATCTCCGCCGCCGCCGGGCCGAGCTCGACGACGAGATCGCCAGGACGGAGCGGGGCGAGTTCACCACCCTGGACTCCGTCGGACAACGGGACCGATACCAGCAGTTCGTCAGGACGGCCCGCGAGTTACTGGCCGACTTCCGCGAGGTCGAGGACAACTTCCGTCGTCTGGACCGGGACCTTCGCGAACAGATCGCCGCCTGGTCGGGCTCCAAGGGTGCCCTGCTCGACGAAGTGATCGGCCAGCGTTCGAGTATCGCCGACTCCGATCAGGGCCGGAGCTTCCAAGGCTTCCACGACTTCCTTCTCTCTCATCGGCGTCAGCAGGAGCTGAGCGACCTCCTCTCCCGTCTCCGTGAGATCGTCGAGGTGGGGGAGGCTGACGAGCGGCTCATGCGGGTGCACTTCGACTGGCTGGATGCCGCCGAGCGGACCCAGGCGACCGTGCGCCTCCTCTCTGATCAGTTGCGGCGTTTCCTCGACGACAAGGTGTGGCTCGAGAACAAGCGGATCGTGGAGCTGCTCCGCGGCATCGAGTCCAAGGCTCTGCGCATCCGGGATATTGCCGCCCCACCCATCACCACCGAAATGGCGGCCGGGGCCGTCACCGTGGTACTCCCCATGGAGCGTCCGCTGTTCCGGCCCGTCCGCCCCACCGTCCTGGAGTCGGCATCGATGGAGCGAGGGGAGGACGGCCTCGACACCTCCTCCCTCCTCGATCAGCGCTCGGTGGACCGGGACGAGCTGGCCCGCCGCGTGCGGTCCTCGCTCGGAGGAAGGGACCAGGTCGGGCTAGGAGAGGTGGTGGCCGGCGAGCCGTTGGAACAGGGACTTGCCGAGTTGATCGGTTACCTGTCGCTCACCGAGCCCGGGCTCGCCGTGCTCTTCGACGAGGAGCGCACCGAGGAGATCGGGTGGTCGTCCGATGACGTGGATCGAGTGGCCGAGCTGCCTCGGGTCGCCTTCGGCCGTGATCGGCGGGCGCCATCGTGAGCCAGATCCCATTGACACCGTCGGCCACTGCTCCGGCGGTCGCTGTCGGAGCACGGGGCCGAGACCAAGCGTTCTCGATCGTACTAATCACCCTATTTCGCGGCCCCCTCTACCGCGACGTCGACGAGAAACTCTGGCAGCAGCTCCTCAAGAACCAGGCCGCCGTGGCCGACCATGTGGACGCCCTCGGCCTTCACGTCGTGGTGGACGAGGCCGAAGGTTACGCCTTCCTCCGAAGCCAACCGGACGATGAGGATCGACCCGATGTGCCGCGCCTCATGGCACGTCATGCGCTGGGTTACCAGGTGAGTCTTCTGCTGGCCCTCCTTCGCAAGCGCTTGGCGGAGTTCGACGCGGCCAGTGCCGATCCTCGCTTGGTGCTGACCCGCGACGAGATCGTGGAGATGTTGCGGCTCTTCCTCCGGGATTCGACCAACGAAGTCAAGCTTGAAAACTCCATCGACAGCTCACTGAAAAAGGTGGTGGACCTCGGCTTTCTTCGCAAGCTCCGGGGCGACGAGAACCGCTACGAGGTCCGCCGCATCGTCAAGGCCTACGTCGACGGGCAGTGGCTGGCCGACCTCGACCGCCAGCTCGACGCCTACTTGGCCTCACTGGGCCCGAGCGACGCCGACGGCCACCTCACTGCTCGAAGGGACGAGGAGCCGTTATGAGCGGAGATCAACCCACCCTGGTGGCATTGAACGGTGCCTCTGAGGGTCGGCTCCCCGGGTGCCGTATGCAGCGGTTAGAGGTCTTCAATTGGGGAACGTTCCATCACCGGGTGTGGACCTTCGAGGTCGGCGGACGCAACGCCCTCCTCACCGGGGACATCGGGTCGGGCAAGTCGACACTGGTGGACGCAGTGACGACCCTGCTCCTTCCGTCCAACAGGATCTCCTACAACAAGGCGGCCGGGGCCGACACCCGAGAGCGCGACCTCCGCTCCTATGTGGAGGGCCACTTCAAATCCGAGCGCAACGAGACCACCGGGGCCTCGCGGTCCGTCGGCCTGCGGGACAGCCGCCACTACTCGGTCATCCTCGGCGTCTTCGCCAACGCGGACTACGGAACCACCGTCACCCTGGCCCAAGTCTTCAGGGCCCGGGAACCGGGCCAGGGGCAGCCTGAGCGTTTCTTCGTGGTGGCCGATACCACCCTGTCGATATCCGACCACTTCGCCGACGTCGGTCCCGACTTGGCTGCCCTGCGGCGCCGGCTCCGCGACCAAGGTGCGACGGTCAGCGACGGGTTCCCAGAGTACGGCAGAGAGTTCCGGCGACGCCTCGGGATCGAGTCCGAGCAGGCCATGGAGCTCTTCCACCAGACAGTCTCCATGAAGGCCGTGGATAATCTCAACGACTTCGTCCGCAGCCACATGCTGGAGCCATTCGACGCCCAGGGACAGATCGACAAGCTCATCGGGCACTTCGACGACTTGACCGGTGCCCACGAGGCCGTGCTCCGGGCTCGCGCCCAACTGGAGCTTCTGCGTCCCATGGTCTCAATGTTCGACGACCACGACGAGGTGCTCGGGGAACTGGCGACGATCGAGGAGCTCCTTCACGTTCTGCCTACCTATTTCGCCCACCGGACCCGTCAGCTCCTGCTCGCAGAAGGGCAGCGGCTGACCGAACGGCTCATGGCACTCGACGCGGAGACCGCTGCGGTTGATGTATCGCTGAGCACGTTGAGGGCGACCGAAGGGCAGTTAGGGCTGGAGATTGCCGGCGCCGGCGGTGATCGTCTGGTGGAGATCGAGAGGCGGATCCGGGACTGTGAGGGAGAGCTGCCTGGCCGCCGGAGCCGATTCGATCGCTTCAACGAGATCCTGGGCGGCTCGGGGATGGGACAGGTCAGGTCGGCCGATCAGTTCGAGTCTGTTCTGGAGAAGGTGACTGTTCGCCGGGCGGAGCTTGACGTGGAACTGTCCGGTGCTCAGAACGAGCTGAGCGAGCGACACGTCGAGAAGAGCAGGCTGGACGAGGCGGCAGACAGTGTGAACAGGGAGCTCCGCAGCTTGGAGGCCCGACGGTCTAACCTGCCTGCCGCCACGCTCGCCCTCCGGGACCGGCTGTGCGCCGAGCTGTCCATCGCCGAAGACGACTTGCCTTTCGCCGGCGAGCTCATCCAGGTGCGATCGGACGCCCAGGACTGGGAGGGGGCGGCCGAGCGCGTCCTCCACAACTTCGCCCTGTCGCTGCTCGTTCCCGACCGCCACTACGGCGAGGTCGCCGCATGGATCGACGGCCATCACCTAGGCGCCCGGCTGGTCTACTTCCGGGTACCTGGGACGGTCGCGATGGCCGATCGGCCGGTGCGGTCGACGGCAAGCCCCTTCTTGGCCGACCTCCTCGAGATCAGGCCCGGCTCGTCCTTCGGGCCGTGGCTCGAGGCCGAGCTGGCCCGGCGAGCTGACCATGCCTGCGTTGAATCCATAAGTGAGCTCCGGCAAGTACGCAAGGGGGTGACCCGGGCCGGCCAGGTCAAAGACCGCGACCGTCACGAGAAGGACGACCGCCGCCGGATCGACGACCGGCGTGAGTACGTACTCGGTTGGGACAACGCCGCCAAGGTCGACGCCCTGTTGGCTCATGCCACCGAGGTCCAACGGCGCATCGCCGCAGTGGTGGAGTCCATCGCGGCGGCGAAGCAACACGGTGACGCGGTGCAAGACAAGGTTGTGTCTCTTGCCCGGTTGGACGAGTACCCGAGCTGGCACGAGCTCGATTGGACGAGCCTTTCTCGTGAGGTGGACGACCTCAAGGCCGAGCAGTACCGCATCACTTTGTCGTCCGACCGGCTCGGGGCCCTCCACGACGAACGTGAGGCCGTCCGTTCACGGATCGCCGACGACGAGCAGAGGCGAAATGGCCTCTTCACTCATCGAGGAAGCTTGACGACCGACCAGCGGCGCTGCACCGACCGGTTGGCCGAGGTTGCAACTCTGTTGAGCGACGAGGCCGAGGTGTCCAGGGCCGCAGCGCAGGACGAGGTCATCGGCAAGCTCGTGGGGCAAGAAGAGTGGGTGCTCATGGGGGAGTCCGGCAGCGTCCATCGGGTCCAGGAGGCCGTTGGCGCCGAGTTGGGACGACAACGCCGCCGAGCCTCTGAACGGCGTGAGGCCTTGGGGATCAAAATCGTCACGGCGATGGGAGCGTTCCGTCAGACATTTCCCCAGGAGACAACCGAGTGGGACGACAGCCTGGCCTCGGCCGGCGAGTATCGCCAGCTCCACGACCGCGTGGCCAACGATGACCTTCCTCGCTTCGAGCGAGAATTTCAAGCGACAGCTCAACGAGAACGCCATCCGGGAGATCGCCGGGTTCGCCGCACAGCTCAACAAGCAGGAGCAGCAGATCCGGGACCGTATCGAGACGATCAATCGGTCTCTGCGGGGCATCGATTACAACGAGGGTCGCTACATACGCCTTTTGCCCGACCGAACTCCGAACGTGGACATCCGGGAGTTCCGCAATGAACTGCGGCACTGTACTGACGACGTGGTAGGCGCCGGAGACACTGTCCAGTACTCCGAGGAGAAGTTCGTCCAAGTAAAGGTCATCATCGACCGGTTCAAAGGCCGGGAAGGCTCCTCCGATCTGGACCGGGTCTGGACCCGTCGGGTCACCGACGTCCGCCAGTGGTTCGTCTTCTCGGCATCGGAGCGGTGGCGTGAGAGCGACGAGGAGCACGAGCACTACGCCGACTCGGGTGGCAAGTCGGGCGGACAGAAAGAGAAGCTGGCGTACACGATCCTCGCCGCCTCGCTGGCATATCAGTTCAAGCTGGACTGGGGCACGGCCAGGTCGAAGGCCTTCCGGTTCGTCGTCATCGACGAGGCCTTCGGACGGGGATCGGAGGTCTCCACCCGCTACGCCTTGGAGCTGTTTACCCGGCTCGGGCTACAGCTATTGATCGTCACTCCACTTCAGAAGATCCACGTCATCGAACCGCATGTCTCAGCTGTCGGGTTTGTGGACAATCTGGAGGGGGACTACTCCCGACTCCAGTGCCTGACCATCGCCGAGTACCGGCAGTTGAAGCGGGACCGCTCCGCTACGAACGCCGACGCGGTAGCCCGAGCGGCAAGCGGCGGGCCGGCAGCATAGGAACGGGACAGGTCTGCGCCCTACCGTGGTGAAGCATCGTGAACCGCACCCTCACGGTATGAAGCCACCTTGGACGAACGTCGATGACGTCATCGCCGTCCTGCGCAAGCGCTGGGCATCGGGGCGATACTTGTCGGACCATGCCGCGGGGGTGGCGTGGGAACCGATCAGCGTGCCCGTGAAAGCACCGACGGCCAGCGAGTTGCTGGACCGATTCGACGATGTAATGGACTGGGCCGACCGATTCGCCAGAGACACCGTCTCGTCCGGGGGTCGTCGCCCTCCGTTCCGGATTGAGTACCGGGTCATTCAGGGCCGCAACGTGGGGACGAACTCAGTCCCGTCTCGGGTGTGGATCGACCAGTTTGATGACCTCACTGCTCTCCTGGGCACGGCCGATCAGGTCCGGCGCCTGGACCAGCTGATCGAAGTGACCAGATTTGCGGTGCCGGGGATCGTGCCGTGGGTCACCGCCCGCCCCCTTGACGCGCTGGCCTTTGCTTCCGAGTGGGACCACGTCTTGTCCACCGTGGACTGGATCGCAGGGTCCGACACCGGCGCGGTCTACCTTCGCCAGTTAGACGTGCCCGGCGTCGACACCAAGTTCGTCGAACGTCACCGCATGCTGCTGAGCACCCTCTTGACTCTGGTGCTGCCGCCAGAGCGGGTGGACGATCGATACACGGCCGCCGAGTTCGCCCGGCGCTTCGGGTTTCGGAGCAAGCCCGGCATGACGAGGCTGCGCTTTCATTCCGAGCCGAGCGTCCCGGTGCAGCCGGAGGGCCATGTCTTCCATCCGGCCCGGCGCGCCTCTCCCGGCAAGTTGCGGGATTCCGGTCGAATGCCGGGCCGCCCGGCCTGGCTTCCTGCCGGCATCAGCGAACTCAGCTTTCGGACCGAAGAGCTCGCCGATCTCGATCTCGTAGCGGACACGGTCTTCGTGGTGGAGAACGAGGTGACCTACCTGGCCTTCCCCGCCGTTCGCGGATCAATTGTTGTGTTCGGGTCCGGCTTCGTCCTCGGGGGCGTGCGCGACCTGCCTTGGGTGGATGAGAAGGTGGTCGTTTACTGGGGTGACCTCGATACCCACGGATTCGACATCCTCGATCGCCTTCGCGCCCGGTTTCCGACCGTCCAGTCGATCCTCATGGACGAGGCCACCCTTCTTGCGCACCGTGGACAATGGGTGGAGGAGCCGAGCCCGACTGCTCGTGCATTGACCCAACTGACCGAATCAGAGTCGGCGCTGTATCGCGACCTGGTGGAGGATCGGTTCGGGCCAAACGTCCGGCTGGAGCAAGAGCGGGTGCGCTATTCGCTCGTGGAGATGGCGTTGGCTCCTTGGAGGGGCTGACCAGTGGCAGCGACACCGCCCGATGCTTATGTCGGATCGGCTGGCAGGCGGACGTTTGCCTTGGCCATGACCTGCTCGATCGACGCGGCCAGGTCGTCGATCATGTCCGGTCCTGCGTACGCCAGCACGGTGCCCACCTCGACAGCATCCCGACATCGCAAGACGCCCCACAGAAGACCGAGGCCGATCCGAGCGGCGGCGTCTCCGAGTCCCAGGCCGGCCCGCCTGGCCAGGTCGTCCAGCGCGGGCTGCAGCACCTCTTCCAAGATCTCGGCCGCCGCCTCGTTCTCGTGCACGTACCCCCTCCCCCGAACGCGACCCGCGCGGGAAGAGAGCTGGTCGAGATCGGCGCCACGGAGCTCCGCTTCGATGGACTCGGCGACTTCGTTGGGGTCGACCTCCGCCAGACGAGCCAGCGCGATGCGCTCGGCGTCCGTGCGTAGCTCGGGATGCAACGCGAGGAGCTCTGTCAGCACGAGGTAGTACTCATGGCCTTCGAGATTGTCGAGAGCCGGGGTCGGCCGGGGCTTCCGCGCCGTCAAGACGGCCAGCTCCAGTTCGCGGGACGCCGAGCTGGGAACGGTGGCAGACCCAGCCAGGTCCGGTACGCAGCGTGTAGCCAGCCCGCGATCGACTGCGGATCGAAACGGACGTCGGCGAGCGAGACCGTGCCGGCACCGTCTGAGTGCCTGCAGCTGGCTACGAGCCCCCGCCGTTCATCCCCCTCGGAGTCGAAGCCGGTCACTTCAATGGCGACGCCGAGCATCGTGGCGGGGGCGGGGAGCGTCACCTCGTCCAGGAAGACCTGCAGGAATCCCATCAGCTGTTCGCCGACATCGTGAGCATCGACGACGATCTCATCGATGAGCGCTTCGATTGCTGTCTCCTTGGACATGGGTCCTCACCGTATGCGGCGGCCGGATTGCGTGCCGGCGAGGGATGTCCGGTGCTGCGGGTCGGCGATCCGGGAACCCGTCGACAACCTTGTCGAGACGGAGGCTGGTGCCGAGAAGGTCCTTTGCCTCGGGACCAAGAACGATAAATCGACTGGCGCCTGTCGTCTCAGACCAGCCTTCCGGCTTCGTCGGCGAACCCTTGTACCCCTGATTTGGCAAGTCGAGTGATCAGGTCGACGGGCGTGAGCGGCGGGCGCCGAGTGTGAGCAGCTTGCTCTCGTAGCACCTCGAGCACGATCCTCGGGGCAAGGTCCAGCTGATCGAGCAGGAAGTCGTCGGGGTGTATGACTTCGATGTTGAGCGGTCCGAGGATGTCGACCGGATAGTGGCGGATGTTGGCGGTGACGATCGCGTCGGCTCGACCACGAAGGGCTGCGGCTACCACGTGGCGGTCGTCGGGGTCGGGGAGTGTCACTGTGTCTTCCAGGTCCTCCCAACCGTCAACGCGTGCGTCCTCGAAGGCGTCCTCCATGTCAGCGAATCGCTTCTTGATCTGTTCGGGCGAGATGTCGGGATGGATCTCCACGACGGCGTCGGCTGCCTCGGCGAGGATCCGGCCGGACCATAAAGGGCGGTAGAGCTCGCGTTCGGCGGTGCGTAGCAACGTGTCGGCCAGGGCGACAGGCACGAGGACGCACGCGTCGAGGAGCACCGCGTAACGAGCCACGAAGTCACGCTTTGGTGATGGGTCGGCCCCTACGCCGACGTGCCGACTCCAGGGCGGAGGCGTAGTCGGCTGGCGATCCGTCGTAGAGGCCGAGCTCGCCGGCTTCCTCGGTGAGTTGGTTCAGGGCGGCTCGACGTTTCACGCTGCGTCGCTGCTGGAAGTCGATGAGGTCTTGGAGGCGGACCCGGCGATGGCGGTTTGGCTTCTCGAAGGCGATTGCTCCGTCTTCGAGCAGCTTGACCAGGGTGGGACGGCTTACCCCGAGGAAGTCGGCTGCCTCCTGGGTGGTGAGGAGCAGCCCTTGGGGGGCGACGAGGGTGGCCTTGCCCTGCCGCATGACCTCGACCACTTGGCGCAGGACGCGATAGACCTCGGCGGGGAGGGGGACCTGCTCGCCATCGGGGCCGAGGAGCAGCCCGGGCTCGGTGTGACCCTCGACGAAACGGGCCAGGTCGAGGAGCTGGTCGAGGTTCTCGGGAGGGAAGACGACGTCCTCGTCGCGGCCGTGCCCGACGGTGCCGGTCGGGATTCCGCTCGTGGGTTTGCTGGCCTGAGTCATGTCGTCAGGATATCACAACTCGAAAAAATCGAAAGCACCTTGCCCTGGTCCGAGCCCAACCCTCACCCTGGAAGGTGATGCCTGGGGCGCCTCAGGATCGGCAGAGGAGGATTGTAATGCCAGCTCGACCGAATCAAACCTCCAGGAGACGCCCCACTAGCATCCGAGGTGCCTGGCCACGAGTACCTCGTGAAGCGGCGCATGACCCACCGAGCAGTTTCGTGTTCCACCCGTTGATGCCGAGGTGCGAGTGGGGGAGAATCGTACTGTGAGCTCGGGACTGCAAGAGAGCCCGGTCGGAGGACGCTCTAGAGGGCGTCGGCCTTGCGAGACGTGCTGTGCTGGTGGAGTACCAGCTAGAGGTGGAGAAATTGCAACGATCTGTGGTGCACGTGGTCCAGAATTCCGTGGTGAGCGCTCCACAAAAATACCACGCACTATGGACAGTTATGGTCAATTACGGTTCGTTATGGTCAGTCAAATACGCCGATCACGCTGCGTCGATTTGAAAAAGTGCAGGTAGATGAAGTGGCACCTTAATATTGCCAAGGTGAGGGTCGCGGGTTCGAATCCCGTCGTCCGCTCTCAGACGCCCGTGACCTGCGGTTTTAGCCCGACCGAATCATGATCGACTCGCAGTAGACATCACCGCGAAAAGGTGTTGCTCTACTCCCGCCACAAAGTTCCTGGTTGAGGCTACCTGGAGCGTGCAGACCACCATCTGGACGAGCCTGCGTCGCCCCTCGATTAGTCGCTCAGTCATGAGGTGGGCTCCTCGTAGTAGCGAGCACGGTTGATGTTGAGGGACGCATCAGGCAGCGACTTGAGGCTGACAGTCGGATCGCCGCCAGTTGGAGCCTGTCGTGCCGAAAAGTCATCTAGCCCCAGAGCAGGACTTTCGGGATGCGACTTATCCAGATGCAGCACGGCCCTTTCTCTCGAGCGGCCCGGCGTCGGAGATTGCACGTGGCGGAAGGCGGTCGGAAAGAGTTCTCGACTGGCCACGGACCCCAGACCCCGACTCGTCCGGAGGGTCTCCGCTTCCACCTGGGTTGCGCTCAAGTGAATATGTGCTAGAGTGACTGCCAATGGAGTTGTTCTACCGCCCGCTCTTTGAGCAGTGGTATTGCCAACTCCTCGACGAATGGGAGGAAATCGCTGGCGAAGTAATGGCGCTTCTCTCGGCGCTAGAAGAGTTTGGGGCAGACCTCGGCGGCCCGTTCTCACATCCGGTCAAGATGTCGGATTGCAGGCTCCGGGCGTTGCGGCGAACCCCGCCCACGGAGGTGACGCCATACGCGGAGGACCCGCCTGTTTTGCGGATCCTCTATGGGTTTGCTGCCGCGTCGGATGGGATCCGTGCCGTGGTGCTCTATGGAGGCGACAAGACAGAGCTCGGTAACCAGTGGTACCCGGCGGCGGTCGCCGAGGCAGAGCGGCGGTTTGTGACTCTATGCGGCCAGAAGCGGTGGAGGATCCTGAGGTTGAGGGCAGGGAACTGAGAGTTGATCGAAAGGAAATGACCATGACACAGCGAAGAATCCCCATTGACGTGGTCAAGGTCGATGAGGCCCGGCTCGATGAGACAGCGTACAAGCAGGGCTTCGGCGCACATGATGAGATGAAGAGGCGAGTGCTGGAGCGGCCAGCTGCGAGAAGTCGTTACGAGGAAGCGCTCGCAGAGATCCGAAATCATCAGATCACACTTGCCGAAGTCCGCCGAGCACGGTCCATGACACAAGCGACAGTTGCCAACCTCATGGACATGACGCAATCTGAAGTTTCTAAGTTCGAGCGGCGTTGCGACATGTACCTGTCCACTATGAAGCGGTTCGTCGAGGCCACCGGTGGAGAGCTGCACCTGGTGGCTAGTTACCCGGATGGAGACTCAGTTGAACTTTTAATTGGCGACGCTGATCCGGCAACAGAGCCAACGGCTCAAGATCTGACGGTTCCAATTTGATGGAATTGCATGATACGAGATCGCATGGTGCGTGCACCACATTGGTACCACGCGCCGTTGACAACTGCGTGTAGTAGCGCTCAACTGCGGTGCAACGAAAACGGCAATCGGGCTGGCTGATTTCGTGAAAGTCGCAGTTCGAGAAAAGTTCTAGTCAGCAGACAAGGTAGGGCGTGGGGTGGTGGTCTAGCGGTGGGCTGTCGCACAGGTCACACACGGCTTCTGACCGTGACGGCTGGAACACCGCCCGAGGGTCGCAAGCGGATCGCTGCCGCCCGCCAGCAGGTAGAAAGCCACGGCTCGACGGCGCACGACCACCGTGGCGCAAGCTGGTCGGCCGATGGCTCGCGGAGGTGGCATGTCACCGGGGACTCTGACCGGTCCCCAGTAGTTGATCCACTTGACCTGGACCCAAGGAATTGGCCCACCCGCATGAGAGTCTGGCCATGATCCGCCGGAGGTGGATATGGCATTTAGGTACCCCACGCCGTTCCGAGAGGCCGCGTGTGCACGCATGCTGGCTGGGGAGCGGGTCGAGGAGCTCGCGGACGGTGTTCGGCGCATGCGGGCCGCTCTGCTCTATGAGCGTGGCGTCGTCGTCAATCGCGGCTCATTCGGCGCCTCATGGCGGAGCACGGGCTCTCCGGCCTGCCCATCAGGAGGAAGGGGCGACGCAATCTCGTCAACCTGGCCACGTCCGAGGACCTCGTCAACCGGCAGTTCGCTGCTGCCGCCCCGAACACCCTGTGGCTGACCGACATCACCGAACACAAGACCAGGGAAGGCACTCTCTACTGCTGCGTCGTCCTCGACCAGTACTCGCGCCGGGTTGTCGGTTGGGCCATCGACCGTCGTAACGAGGCCACCCTCGTTAACGACGCCCTGACGATGGCGGCCACCTCGAGGATCACCTCGACGGGCACGATTTGCCACTCAGATCACGGATCGCAGCCCAGTCTCAAGGAGTCGTCGCAACACTTGCCTGTCAGGCAGAGCTTAGAAGTTCGTCGAGGGCTTCGGATGGCGTCTTCCAGCCGAGGGACTTGCGGGGTCGTGTGTTGAGCGCGAGGGAGACGGCGTCGAGATCTCCACTGGAGTGACGGGATAACTCGGTGCCCTTTGGGAAGTACTGACGCAGAAGTCCGTTGGTGTTCTCGTTTGTTCCGCGCTGCCAAGGGCTTTGGGGATCGCAGAAGTAGATGGCCAGCCCGGTGTCGATACGTAGCTGCGCGTGCTGGGCCATTTCGGCGCCTTGGTCCCACGTCAGCGATCGTCGCAGTTGCTCGGGCAATGTCATGATCGCTTCGGCAATGGCGTCGCGAACCGCTTCGGCACCGTGGCCGGCAAGCGGAGGCCCGTTCTTGACGCGGGGTTCGGTGCCGTGGCCCTCCATCGGCGGAAGGCGCAGCAACATCGTGAAGCGGGTAGTGCGCTCGACGAGGGTGCCGATGGCCGAGCGATTCAGACCCATGATGAGGTCGCCTTCCCAGTGGCCGGGAACGGCACGATCATCGGCTTCGGCGGGTCGTTGGCTGATCATGATCTCGAGGAGTGACGAACCTTTTCCCTCGTCCAGCTGTGCGGGCCTGCGGCACGCGTAGGGCTCGGCCCGTCCGCAGGCAGGCGACGAGCTCACGTTTGAGTGCACCCCGGCCCTGGACATAGAGCGCCTGGTAGATCGCCTCGTGGGAGATCCGCATGGACTCATCATTGGCGAAATCCACCCGTAATCGGTTCGAGATCTGCTCGGGGCTCCACGCTTTGGCCCATCGACGGTCCTGGCGGCGGCCGTGCCGGCGGCCGATGAAGCGCACCGTCGGACCGGGAACCGCGGTCCCATCTGGTCGGGAGATCAGCCCCGAAAGCCGGTCCTGCACGTAGTCGCGCAGCTTCTCGTTGGCCGCCAGCTTGGCCACCTTGGGTCTCTTCGCCCGGCGATCAGCGTGCCATTGCGCGTTGATGGCCCGATAGCCTGACGACCCCGCGCGAGTGGCTGCATTGCGGCGCAGCTCTCGGCTGATCGTCGACGGCGAACGGTTTGTCTGTCGGGCGATCTCTCGAACACCGCAAGCCTTTCGCCTTGAGGATGGCAATCTCCTCGCGCTCAGCGAAGGATAGATAACGGCCAGACAACGGGGCCAGGCTGATCGGTCGCATGCCGCCAGCCTCACGGAACCACCTAGTGCCAACCGCGGATGCCACCCCCACCGAGACCGCCGCCTGCTCGCTCGCGACGCCCTTGGCGATCTCGACCCAGAACCTCTGAACCTGATCGCGCTGCCAGCCCGGTGGCCTCCCCGGGCGAATGCATCTTGTCTCGCATCGCCCAGTCTGGCTTTCTGCTGCTTGGTAACTCCCATCGATTGACACCTCCGTCATCGAGGTGTTGCGACGACCGCTGAAATCCGCCCAATTCACGCCGTGGTCCTTCACCCAGAGTCTCAAGCACCACGCGCTCGTCGGTTCGATGGGGACCGTCGGCGATTGCTTCGACAATGCGCCCATGGAGTCCTTCTGGGGCTCGATGCAGATCGAGTTGCTGAACCGGAAGCCATGGATGACCTTCGTGGAACTCGCCACCGCCATGGCCGACTACATCGTCAACTTCTACAACCCGCGTCGCCGGCACAGTTCTCTCGGCTACCTCACCCCGGACGAGTTCGAAGCTCTACCATCAACAGACACCCAGGCCGGTCCTCTCATTGCCGTGGGCCAATGAATGGGGTCCAGGTCAACCCGTTACGTGAGCTGAAGCTGGTTGGTCCGCCACTCGTTCACGAACTCAGCGGGGGTTCTCCACCCGTGCGCGCTGTGAGCTCGGTTGCTGTTGTAGTCGATGCGGAAGTCCTCGAGCAGGACCTTGGCCTCGAGCACGCTGTCGAACAGCTGCCCGTTCAGGTACTCGTCACGGAGCCGGCCGTTGAAGGACTCGACGTAGCCGTTCTGCCACGGTGAGCCGGGGTCGATGAACAGGCTGCCCGTGCTGGACACGCGCCTATTCGCACAGAAGTGAAGACCGAGTCAGAGATCCTTGAACCTGTCGATTGGGGCAATTCGGTTCGGCGCGCGATCGCTACTGGTTCTGCAGGGCATGGCCGAAGTACATCAGTTCCCAAATCGCCTCGTCCTTGTGGGTCTCAAGCAACTCGTCGGCTCGAAAGTGGCAGATCTCGGCATCGCCGACTAATCGCAGATAGGCCCCGTCGAAGTGCGCGAGCCTTGCGCGATGCGCTTGATGCCCTTGACATCGTCGATCATCCGCTCTGCGGACAGGTTGTGGCTCCGAGTGAACGTCACCACGTATCGCTCGTCGCCTTCGCGGTAGGTGTAGCGCGTCGTTGCTGCTACTGGCTTGCCCGTCTTCTCGTCGGTGTAGATGTCCTCCCGCTCGAAGCAGACCTTTGCTGGATCGTCGCCAATCAGGATGTTGTCTCGGGTCAGCATGAAGATCGGGATGGGCTCGAAATCGAACTTCTCCGCGGCGGTGATGTACGACGCGATAACCGAGTACGGTCCCGCTTGACCTCGGGCCCAGTACCAGTCGTGAACGATCTCGGCCGACTCGAGCTCCTGCGCGGCCTGCGCCGGCGTGGTCCGGCACTTCCTGCTAGTGGGGAGTCACTGACAAGCTCCTCTGCGGCCGGGAGGGTCCCGCGCCGATGCGGCGGACGCGGTCCTCTCGCGCCAGTCGCGCAGCGCCCGTAGTGTGAAGGGCTCGCACACTCAGCCATTCTCGACAACCAAGAAGAGCGCAAAGTCACACTCATCGCCGTTTTGGCCTCCAACTTAGGCCCAGACGATGGCTTGCAGCTGGAGCTACCTCTGGGTCGACGCGATCTGCGAACTGGCCGCAACTGGTGAACTCGGATCCGCTTGCCTGCTGAATCCCGCTGACCGGGGGCCACGCCCGCCCACGAGGCGAGGCGGCCTTCGGTCCGGATCACGCCCATGGCGATCCCTATCTCGGCGAGCGTGCCACCAGCTCACCGCTGCCCGCCCCAGATGCCGGACGCGGCCGGTACGGTCACGGTGGAGCCGGAGTCGGCTAGGTCCTACAGGCCGATCGATGCCCGTCTTGGCCGAGTCCCGCCGAGCTCGAACGACGCCATCCTCACGATCCGTCCAGGGGCGGCGTGGCTCTGTGATACCGGGAACCCCAAAGGTCGTCTGCAAGGGTGGGTCGCCTTTCGAGGGAGAGCGCACGAGCTAGCGGTTGACCTCAAGGGCGGTGGACGCCTCAACGGCTGCTCCACGCAGACCGTAGACGTGAGCGTGGAGCAGCCGTTCAGTCTGCGCCTCGAAGCAACTGGATGTGTTGTGTTCGACCCTTCGCACGACGATCCTGCTGTGTGGGTCGCTGGCCCGAACCGGCGAGGACAACGATGAGCCGATGAGCGAGATTCGACCGTGAACGGATCGCCAACCGTTGTACCGGTGTCCCAGGCACCACGGATGTGCCGAGCAGCTCGTCAGCGAGCAATTCGCTTGGCTGATCAGTTGAAGCGAGAGGCGAGACAATGAGCACGACATCCACAGTGGTGCTGATATTGGCCGTCTTCGGCGCCAGTACGGTCGAGATGGTGGAGGCGCTCACCATCGTTGTGGCGTCGGGGGTCACACGCGGGTGGCGGTCGGCGATCGAAGGGGCGGTGACGGCGGCGATCGTGCTGGCAGTAATCGTCCTGGCCGTGGGGGTACCACTGATCCACTACGTCCCGCTCGCGACGTTGCGGGTCGTGGTCGGCGCCCTACTCCTGGTCTTGGGTCTCTCGTGGTTGCGCAAGGCCATCCTCCGGGCGAGCGGACATAAGGCGTTGCACGACGAAGATGCCATCTTCGCCTCCACCTCAGCTGAGCTCGAGGAGAACCCCGGTCCGGACGGCCCTCGTCGTGACAGCGTCGGATTCGCTGTGGCATTCAAGGGCGTCTTCGTCGAGGGGATCGAGGTGGTCCTCATCGTGGTGAGCCTGGGTGCAAGCCAGCACCGGCTGGGGATCGCCGCCTCGGCGGCTGGAGCCGCGGCTCTCCTGGTGATGGGCGTTGGTCTTATAGTCGCTCGGCAACTGTCGCGGGTACCGGAGAACACGATCAAGACCGTGGTACGGATCATGTTGACGAGCTTCGGACTGTTCTGGGTCGGCGAGGGAACCGGTCTGCACTGGCCAGGAAGTGACGCCGCCATCATCGGCTTGGTTGCACTGTTCGTGGTGGTCACGGTGGCTTCTGTGGCGTGGCTCCGGTCGGTGCTCCCGAACACAAGCTCCAAGGCGAACGGAGCAGACGGAAGTGGCTGACCGGTGAAGATACTCACACGTGGTGCGCGGGCGTTCACCAGATTCTGGTGGGACTTTCTTGTCGGGGATACGCCCGAACTCTTCTTCGCCACCCTAGCGATTGTGGCGGTGGCACTCCTTGCTCGCCACCATAGAGACTTGGCCATGATCCTTCTCCCTCTGATGGCCGTCGTCTTCTTGCTTGCGAGTACGATCCGGGGTCGCGGCGCGAGCCCGGCACGAATTCCAAGGACGAGACGTCCCCGGGTCACTCCGGCTCGTCGCCGGCCGAGACGTGACCGCGCGGGGACCGAAGTCAGGGTGGGAGGGCCTCGGGTCATAACGCTCCGGTCGACCACGACCGGCTTACGCCTACTGGCGAAGCGACCGAAGGTCGTGGGCTTTGTGGCTGGCGGCGGTGCGCCACACTGGGTCAGTGACAGTGCATTGCCCCCTTCTCAAACTGGGAAAATGGGTGCCAGAATGGCGAGGGTGGCGGGGGCCAGTGGATGACCTCACTACCGATCCGTCGAGTGACCCATATGAGGCGAGGATCTACGCCTTGAGGCCGAGCTCCTTGCCCTCAAGAATCATCCTCGAGGCGGTGGTCGGGTCGGCCGAGCGATCGGTACTGTGATTCCATGCCAGAGCCACCTACCGGACAACCCTCTCGGTTAGCGCCGCTGGACCGCGCACTCGCATTCGCCAAGGTGGACTTCGCGCCTCAGGACCGTCAGCCTCTTCCCGGTCGCGTGGTGTTGGCCACGGTTGGGTCAATCGTCGGCTGCCTCGCAGGGGACGCCCTCCTGGTCGTTATCGGCGAAGCTCTCTTTCCGAGCACCAAAGGATACGTCCACTTCCGGTTCTCGGACTATGGCAAGCTGACCGTTATTGGCGTGCTCATCGCCTGCGCGGCGTGGCCGATCGTGACGAGGGTGACGTCAACTCCTAGACCGCTGTTCTTCCGACTGGCCGTTCTCGTCACGCTGTTCCTTTGGATTCCGGACCTCTACATCCTGCACCAGGGTCAGCCAGGTGACGCCGTCGCCGTCCTGATGGTCATGCACCTCGCCATTGCCCTGGTGACCTACAACCTTCTGGTACACGTGGCGCCACCCGCTCGTCGGCGGTCCCAGAGCCATTGATCATCGTCGAACGTGCGGAGCCGTGATGGTTCCGGTGTTGCGCGGGGCGATAGGGGAACACCGACATTGAACCGCACGGCGCCTCTCCGGGCGACAGCATGGCTATCAGAATCACTCGTTGGGAGATGAAGCCGGGAAACCGACACGAGGGCAACAGCGCTCAAAGGTAGATCCCGCTCGTTTTCTCTGGGCCGAATCAACTCGTTTGGACCGACCTTGAGGGTCCAGGCTGAGGTGTAGTCGGGGGCTCCAACGAATGCGCTCGTCGCCCATGAACCACCGTGCTCCCAGAGGTCGACGAACGGAGCGGAGCCGAGCGGAGGTTCAGATGCCGTACACGGGCCGCAGACTGGTGGCCGACGATGCCTCCCCGAGGAGGGGTAGACCCAGCATCTCCTCGGTGGCGCGGAGCAACGAGTAGTCGTTGACCGGCACGTCGGACACCGTGCCCGGCTGCACGGCCGGCGCGACGACCACGGTGGCCACGGGTGTGGGCTCGTCCCAGATGATGAACAGCGCTGTCGTACCCGCGAGGTACTCGGCATTGGGGAGAATGCGGGGCACCCACGTGGCCAACCAGCTGTCACCGATGGTGATGGAGCAGTCGTGCATGTCGTCGCAGATGTTGGGGGTGATCGAGGTGTAGGTCGGGAGGTTTCCGCTGCTCAAGACCGCCGGGAACTGACTGAAGGGCAGGTCATCGGCGAGACAGGCCGTCCGGTCATCTGAGTCCGCGTAGCACACGGCGGGGTTGTGTTTGGCCGCATACGAACCCTCAGAAGTCAGAGCGCACGGCCCGGGCATCGATTCGACGAAGCTGCGTTCCGTTCCGCCGGCCACTCTGACCTGGCGAAACAGGTTGTCGACGGCGAAAGTGTGCTCTGCTGGGTCACCGTCGTCGGTGACCCCCTGGGTCGAGCCCGAGGTAGCAGCCAGATAGTTGGGCAACGACGGGGATCCAGCTGAAGCGTCGTTCTCATCGGTCCCGCATTGCTGCGCCAAGGCGCTTAGGTAGGGCGCCTCCGTGCCTCCGAGAACGCTGCTCCATGTGTGGTTCTCCATCCAGATCCACATCACGTGCTGGTACCGTGCCGGGGGCCTCGTGGCGACTCCACAGGGCCGGGCGAGGCTCGGTCCCGGTTCGGTTGACGTCGACGGCGAGGACGTCGTTTCGTGGGGCGCAGGTACGGTAGGCAGCCGCGGGGAGATGCCGACGGGTCGGCTTGTGGCACAGCCCGCGCCGAGGGCACCCGCGAAGAGCACCGCCATCAAGAACCACGCCCGGAGGTGCCCGGGCGTCTGAGGCCGAATTGGGTTCCGGCGTGGCCGGCTGCTCACACCCGCCGCTCGCTCGGGTCGGTTGAGGATCCCGCTGGCGAACCCGCGGAAGAGATGGCTCCGTCATGATTTCGTCAGCTTCAACGGCTAGCTTCCATCCTAATGGCCTTCACTAGCCTGGGCCGCGATGCACGGGCTGTGCAGCTCACGGTTGGGATGCCCGAGTCGCACTTCGTGGGCACCAAGGATGGTCGTCGATCATGAGGGTGCTCGTCGCCGAGGATGACCCGGCGCTCCGGTCCGTTCTCGATCGCGGACTGCGGGAGAACGGGTACGTGGTCGACGTCGTGGCCGACGGGGGCGATGCAGTGAACCACCTCCGTACCTACGACTACGAGGTGGCCATTCTCGATTGGCGCATGCCGAAGAAGAGCGGGCTCGAGGCGTTGCACGAGGCCCGGCGGATCGGAGTGCGTACGCCCATCCTGATGCTGACGGCCCGAGATGCCCCGACCGATCGTGTCAAGGGCCTGAATAGTGGGGCTGATGACTACCTGGTCAAGCCGTTCGACTTCTCCGAGTTGCTGGCACGCCTGCAGGCGCTTCAGCGTCGGCCGGCCCTGCGTCTGGATCCCCAGCTCGAGTGCGGCGACCTGCGCTTCGACCCGGCTACCCGAGAGCTCACTCGCGAGGGTCGGCGTATTGTGCTCACCGCAACGGAGTGCTCGATCGTCGAGCTTCTCATGCGCCGATCGCCCTCGGTGATCACCCGTAGGACGATTGCCGTCCAGGTGTGGGACGAAGAGTCCGACGCGGTTGGTTCGAACACGATCGATGTGCACGTCGCCCGCCTCCGGGCCAAGCTCGAGGGAGGCCGGGCGCGCATCGAGACGGTTCGGGGGAGTGGGTATCGCTTGGTGGTTTCGTGAGACACAGTCGATCCACGCGCATCCATGCCACCAGAGTCGCCGCGATGGCAACGCTGGTGGTGCTGGGCTGCTACCTGTTGAGCGTCGTCGCCCTCAACCTGGTCGTGGTCCATCGGCTGACCACCGAAGTGGACGGTCGGCTGTCTGAGCGTCTCATCGACGCGGACCTCCTCACCCTGCCAGTACACGGGTCCACCGCGTCGTCGACCAGTGCCCGAGGTGACGAGGATCTCGACGACGTGCCACTGTTCGTCTGGCGGGTCACCCCTTCGGGTACCGCGACCGCTTTGACGGCAGGAGCGCCCTCCCTTCCTCGCCGTCGCTGGAGCACCGCGCCGACGACGATTCCCATCGGGCAGACCACGTTCCGCGTTCAGGCCGACAGGCAAGGGGCTGACTGGTTGGTGGCTGGACAGAGCGTTGCGGAGATCCAGCGAGTGCGGTCTGCGCTGTGGGTACCCGAGCTGATCTTCGGCATCGTGCTGCTCGTCGTCGTGTTCGGCGGTGCCCTGGTGATCGGCCTGCGGGCCTCCGCGCCCCTCGAGCTCGTGCGCCGACGCCAGTCGGAGTTCACCGCCGACGCCTCCCACGAGCTGCGCACGCCGCTGACCGTGATCGAGGCCGAGGTGGGGTTGGCACTCAGCCGCCCCCGCGACGCTCAAACCTACGAGGCGGTTCTCGTTCGGGTGGCGGGCGAGGGGCGGCGCCTGCGGCGAATCGTCGACGACCTCTTGTGGCTCGCTCGCGCCGACAACGCCCCCGCAGAGATGGACGAGAACGAGGATTCGGACGTCGTGGCGGTCGTTGCCGCCTGTACGGAGCGATTTCAGGCAGTGGCACAAACCCGCAACGTGACCCTCAGCCTTCACGAACCCGAGGAGCGTTCCTTGGTGGTGCACGCGCCGCCCGAATGGATCGATCGGCTGACCGGCGTCCTCGTGGACAACGCCTGCAAATTCGCAGGATCCGATGGCCGTGTGGAGGTGCGAGTCCGTAGCGTCGGGAACCGTGTCGGCTTGCAGGTCGACGACAGCGGACCGGGAGTCTCGGACGAACAGCGCCCGCTCATCTTCGATCGGTTCCACCGGGCAACCGATTCGTCGGAGGGGACGGGCCTTGGTCTCGCCATTGCCGACTCGGTGGTACGCAAGACGCACGGGACCTGGTCGGTCGGGCGCGCCCCTTTGGGGGGTGCCCGCATCGAGGTGTGGTGGCGGCGGGCGACACCACGACGCGAACCCGGGTCGCCAGCGGAGCGGCACCGCGACGGTCCTGTACGAGCTCCGGACAAGTCGGAGCAGAGTCAAATTCAGTCTGATCGCAACCAAGCGGCGCCAACCTCAGCCTGAGTGGTGTCGAGTGGATTGCCTGGGGGAGCCCCGGCCGAGCTGGACCTTGACGACCTTCTTCGCCACCCTGCGACGTTCGTCATCTCGTCGTCAGGATGCCTCCGTACGGTGGGTGTGTGGCTCTTATGCGCCAGACCCTGGCGTCCTCCCCTGTGTGGCGGCTGCGAAAGAGCCGGTTGACCCGACGCTGGTCGCCGTCGGCGAACTCGGGGATCAGCACCCCGACTCGTATGGCCGAATTGAGAGCACCGTCCATTTTTCGTGCTCAGCGGAGGCGACTGCGGGCGGTCACCAAGCGAATTCAAGAGCCGGGGTACGGACGATTCGTTGTACTTTCCTCAGTCGCTGCAGGCTAAGTCCGGCGAGCCCATTTCCTCTACGGCCCGGCGAAGCCGGGCCTCGACCGGTTGTGATGGACGCTCCGAGGCCTTCTGGGGCTCGGGCGTAAAGGTGCAGATGGTGCGACCGAGTTTTCTATTCACGAAAATGACCAATGTTCGTGTCCCAACCCCGATCGTCGCCCCCGACGCGGTGGCTGCTGGCGTGCTTCGGGGACGGAGTGCCACGCATCGGTGATCAAGGGTACCCCCAACCCTGCGCCGGTCCCTCCTCGTCTACGCCACCTGCCCGCGTGTGATGGCGGCGGCTCCCCGATTAATGAGGCCGAAAAACACCTGGAGCAGAGCCGACGGTGCCCGGCTTGCAGGTCCTGATTGGAGCGATGAATCCTCAGGCCGCCCGTGTTGAGGGGCATCCAATGCCAGCGCGAATTGGAGGACAATGTCTGGAAGGAAAAAGTGAGTCACGGAAGCTTCTCTAATGCCGGATCTTCGGCGGGTGGACCTTGATCTCGGTGGCTCGGGTGCCTTCCTTCACAAGGGGTGCCAGACCGGGTAGTACAGATGGCGCTGGTTGCCGCGCCGCGTCGAAGGCTCGCGTGAGCCGTAGGGTGGCTCTTGCCTGCGTCATCGCCTCATTGTGGTTGGGCTGCCCGGTCCGAGCGGCCGGGGCCGGGGCGTCGCGCACGGCGTCGGGCAAGGCGGGGAGTGGCCACGCCGTCGAACCGTCGTACTTCGAACCTGGTGCGTGTCAGTTGTTCGGACCGACCAGTGGCGATCGCCATGAGACGGTCTTCATCGACGCCGGTCATGGTGGTCTCGACCCTGGGGCCGTGGGTGTGACCGATGCAGGCAAGACGATCTACGAGGCGGACGACACGCTTCCCGTGGAGCTCGACGCCATGGCGCAGTTGCGGGTGAAAGGATTCGGCGTAGTTGTGTCCCGGACGCGGGCGTCGACGGTTGTCCGCCCCCAGCCCGGTGATGTCTCGGGTGGGCTCTTCACCGTTCAGGGGGAGCATCGCGATGTCGCCGCCCGGGATGTGTGCGCGAATCTGACGAAGTCCGACATTCTCGTTGGTATCTACTTCGATGCAGGTGCCTCCCAACTGAATGCCGGAAGCGTGACCGGTTACGACGCGGTCAGGCCATTCGTTGCTGAGAACCTCCGCCTAGCCACGCTGGTTCAGACTGATGTACTTGCCGCCATGAACGCTCAGGGATGGGAGATCCCCGACGAGGGCGTCGTGCCCGATAGCGAGCTCGGCGGACCTGCCTTGTCCGATGGAGCCGCGGCGTACGGGCACTTGCTGCTCCTCGGTCCTGCGGACCCCGGCTACTTCTCTACACCCAGCCAGATGCCTGGGGCGCTCATCGAGCCCCTGTTCATCACCGATCCGTTCGAAGGGAGCCTTGCAGACAGCTCGATCGGTCAGCATGTGATTGCCAGCGGGCTGGCCCGCGCCGTCGAGGAGTACTTTGGGCTGCCGCCAAGTAGTTCAACGAAATCAGCCACTCAGAGCAAATCAAGGACCTCACGTCCACCGGGAGATTGAGTTCGCTCGCACGGGAACACCGCACAGGTTGGCTGGCAGACGTTGTTAACGCCGAGCCTTCAGCGCCCCCAGGGGTCAGCGAGTCACGGACCGTTCCGGCGTAGGATGCGAGAGATCTTGGGGTGCTCCTGGGGCTGGGTTCTCTCGGTCCTCTTCGTCTCGTCGCCTGAGTGATCGGCCTTTCGTGGCTCTCGTCCCCGCTGGAGTGGGATTCGAGCTGCCAGCAGCCCTCTCTCTGGAGGCATCTCGATCACTGACGTCACCCTCAAAGCCATCCGGTCTCCTTGTTGAGAGGAGGGCGGCACGGCGCGGGTTTGATGTGTCCGGAGCGTCAGACGCGTCCCGGGGAGTCGTCGGGAATGTTTCCGGTTTGCATCGGGCGCGTTTAGGACCTTCTTAGCCACCCAGCCAGGTTCTTCATCTCGTCGTCAGGATGCCTCCCTACGGTAGGTGTGTGGCTCCGATACGCCAGCAGCCTCGGGCGACGGGTGACCGCATCGCTCGTAGCCGCCGCGACGCTTCTCTTGCGCGCTCGGGTTCGATCACGGCCAAGATCGGGGTCGGGATCGCCGCGGCCATTGCGGTGCTCGGGCTGTATGTGAGCCGAGCCCTCCCGGGTCATCATGCCGCGGCTACAGCCGGACAGACTTCTGCGACCACGACCGCGCCGTCAGTCGGGTCGCCTTCGACCTCGGCGCCCTCCACCACGACTCCTGCGACTTCGGGTGCCGTCGCTTCTACTCCGTCGACATCGCTGACCCCACCCACGAGTCCGCCCGTTCGCACCGTCGCGCCAGCTCCGGTCACGAGCGGGGCCAGCTGATGACACGAACCCAGCCGACATCCACGGTTCGTCTAGCCCATTTCCGCACCCGGGCGCTGGGTACCTGGGCGGATCTCCTCGTCACTGACCCAGGAGAGCTGGTGGGCGCGGTCGAGGTCCTGCACCGTGAGCTCGAGGGCATTGACCGGGTGGCGAGCCGCTTTCGCCCGGACTCGGAGATCTCCGAACTTCACCGGGCTGGCGGCTGCCCGGTCCGGGTGAGTCCTGAGCTGCTCCGCACGATCTGGGTGGCGCTCCAGATGGCCGAGGCCACCGAGGGCGCGGTGGACCCGACTGTCGGGGGTGCGCTGTGTCAGCTCGGCTACGACCGGGACTTCGCCCAAATCGCGTCGGGGATACCCGGGCAACTCCCCGAGTCGAACCCGGTCCCGGGCTGGCAGCGCGTTGTTGTTGACGTCGAGCGCGCAACGGTCCGGATCCCAGAGGGCACGGTCCTCGACCTGGGTGCCAGCGCGAAGGCCCTGACGTCCGATCGGGTGGCGGAAGCGGCGGCCGAGCGCACCGGCTGTGGTGTGCTCGTCTCGTTGGGTGGGGACGTCGCCGTCGCTGGTGCGTCCCCGTCCGGCGGGTTTCGCATCGGCATCGGTGACGACTGTACGAACGCCACGCCAGAGGAGGCTGTGGCGATCAGTTCGGGCGGACTTGCTACCTCGGGCATCGGTGTCCGTCAGTGGAGGCTTGGCGACCACGACGTCCACCACATCATCGACCCCGCCACTGGGTTGCCGGCGACGGCGACGTGGCGAACCGTCTCGGTGGCCGCCGCGACCTGCGTGGAGGCCAACGCAGCGGCGACGGCATCCATGGTGAAAGGGGTGGGCGCCCTCGAGTGGCTGTCGTCGCTCGAGCTTCCGGCCCGGCTGGTCGGGGCTGACGGGAAGGTACGCCGTATCGCTGGATGGCCGGGGGACGACGTCCTAGGCTTCGAAGCCGAGCCCGACGCCGCGACCCGATGACGCCATCGCTCATTGCCAGCGTCGGGCACGGATCGACGGCCTTCTGGTATCTCACCCGCTCGACCGGCCTGGTCGCGCTCCTCGTGCTTTCGAGCACCGTGGTGCTTGGGATCATCGCCTCGGTGGGCTGGACCACCGAACGCTGGCCACGGTTTCTCTCACAATCGGTCCATCGCAACCTCTCGTTGTTCTGCGTGACGCTCGTCGTCGTCCACGTGGTCACGACGGTGGCAGACGGCTACGTTCCCATCGGGTTCGCCGACGCGGTCATCCCGTTCCGCTCCCCGTACCGTCCGATCTGGGTAGGACTCGGCGCAGTTGGGTTCGACATTGTGTTGGCGGTCGGCATCACGAGCGGGTTGCGACGCTATATCGGTGCTCGGGCCTGGCGGAGCGTGCACTGGCTTGCCTACGCGTGCTGGCCGATCGCCCTTGTCCATGGTTTGGGGTCGGGGAGCGACACCAGGCTGCCGGGCACCCTGGTGGTCTACGTGCTCTGCGTGATCGCCGTCGTGGCGGCCGCCGGCTGGCGACTCGTGACCGGCCGCGGCGTTACGCCTGGCTTGCGCATTGGAGCAGCGGCCTGCGGGGTCTTCGTCCTGTTCGCTATCGGCGTGTTCGCCCTTCTTGGGCCACTGCAGCCCGGTTGGTCGAAGCGGTCAGGGACCTCCAGTGCCCTGCTCACCCAACTGAGCCCTAGTACATCCGTTCCAAGTACGTCGTCGCCAACCACGTCATCGACCTCGCCCTCGGTTCCCTCGACCACGGGACCGGTTACCAGCGGAGTGCCAGCGGTGCCGTTTTCCTCGGCCGTGAGTGGCACCTTCGCTGTCTCGGGACCCAACGCAGCGGGTCTGATGACGGTGAACATCTCGCTCCAACTGCAGAGCGACGGTCTTCCCTTGGTCGTGACCCTGTTCGGACCGGCGGTGGACGGTGGGGTATCGATGACCTCGAGCCGAGTCACCTTGGGGCCCGAGCACGGTGTCGTGACCTCACTGGCTGGCACGACGATCGGCGCCGAGGTGCAAGGGGCCGGCACCTCGCTGGACTTGACCCTGCAGCTGAACCTCGACCGCTCGACCGGGGCTGCCACTGGGACGGTGTCAGCTGTCGCGGGCGGTCGAGGCAACGACGAAGGCGTCGGTCAATGAGGACTCCGGCGACGACGCACGCGGCCCCCGTTGCCCGGGGGGACGTCCTGCCCCGTCTGTTGGCGGGCCTCGATTCGGCCGAGGGTGGCCCCACCGGGGTGGCGGAGCATCTGGCGCGCTGGGGAGCCCTGAATCTTCGGCATACCCGAGGTGGATTGATCGACGAGCTCGAAGCCAGCGGCCTGGTCGGCCACGGCGGGGCCTGGTTTCCCGTGGCGGCCAAGTGGAGAGCGGTCGCCACGGGTCGAAGGCGGCCGGTGGTGGTGGCCAACGGCGCCGAGGGGGAGCCGGCGAGCGCAAAGGACGCCCTCATCCTTGCTCGGAACCCCCAACTCGTGCTCGATGGGGCCAGCGCGGCGGCCCACGCGTTGGGTGCGGGGCGCGTCGTCGTCTATGTCCCCGAGCGTCTCGCCTCGGACGTCGCGGCGGCGGTCGAGCAGCGCCACAGGTATGACTTCGATCCGGTGGCCATCGAGGTGGTGAGCGCTCCGGACACGTTCATCGCCGGGCAGGAGACCGCGGTCGTAAGCGCGTTGAACCGGCGAGCCGCGTTGCCGTCGTTTGCCGGGCTCCAGCCGATCCGTGAGCGTGGGGTAGGAGGACGACCCACGCTGGTGCAGAACGTCGAGACCTTGGCCCACGTCGGGCTCATCGCTCGGTTCGGGGCGTCGTGGTTCCGCTCGGTGGGCACCGAGCGCTTCCCCGGGACGATGCTGCTGACCGTCAGCGGCCGTTGGGGGAGGCCCGTGGTGCTCGAGGCGCCACTCGGGATCGCACTGGGCGACCTTCTCCAGCTGTCGCCGGGGACGACGGGGGAGTACCACGGGGCGTTGCTCGGCGGTTACGGCGGCGGCTGGGTTTCGATGCACACGTTGCTCGACCTCGAGCTGACCGAGGCCTCCGCTCGGCAGCACGAGACCTCCCTCGGTGCGGGTGTGGTGGTATTGCTGGCGCGTTCGGTGTGCCCACTGGCCGAAATGGCCCGGGTCGTCCGATTCATGGAGCAGCAGGGAGCCGGGCAGTGCGGGCCGTGCGTGCACGGACTGGCCGCGCTGGCCGAGGAAGTGGAATCGCTCGTACTGCGGCCCAAGGCACTGCGCGGGCGGATCGACTCGATCCTCGAGCTCTGTGCCCTCGTCGACGGTCGAGGTGCCTGCCGCCACCCCGACGGGGTCGCCCGGTTCGTCCGCACGGCCTGCACCGTGTTCGACGACGAGGTGGCGAGGCACTTGCGCCACGGACCGTGTCCCGAGACCAGGTCGCCCGGGGTGCTCAAGGTTCCTCATCCTCGTCGGGTCCGGCGAACGAACATCGAGGTGGGTTCGCGATGAGGCGGCACCGCTTCGTCGTCGTGGACCGGACCTCCTGTGACGGTCGTGGGGTCTGCGCCGAGCTGTTCCCCGAGCGCATCGCCACTGACCGCTGGGGATTTCCGATCGTCGACGGCGGCGACCTGTCTCCAGGGGAGCTCGAGCACGCCCGGCGCGCCGTTCTTTCGTGTCCGCGACTGGCTCTGCACCTCGTGGAGCACCGGGGGTGAGCGGCTACGATGCGCCGCTCGAGGCGCAGAGGATGAACCGGCGGGGTCCTCAGACGGCGCGTGTCCCCGAGGCACGTCCTTCGCGGCGCCGGCGAGACAGTGTCGAGGCCAACGCCCGGCTCACCGGTTCGACCGCCGCCGTGCTGCTCGTGTTGTTGGCCGCCGAAGGAGTGACGGTCCTGCGGGTGGGCAGGCTGCTCGCGCCCCACGTGTTCATCGGGATGCTCCTGGTCCCTCCCGTCCTGCTCAAGATGGGTAGCACGACATGGCGCTTCGCCCGGTACTACCTGGGCTCGGCCGAGTACCGACGCAAAGGACCGCCACCGGCGCTCCTTCGGCTCTTGGGTCCCCTCGTGGTCGTCCTCACGCTGACCGTCTTTGCCACGGGCATCGCCCTGCTGCTGGGTCCACACGGGTGGCGCTCGCAGATGCTGTTGTTGCACAAGGCCTCGTTCGTGCTGTGGCTCGGTGCCATGACCATCCATGTGCTCGGGCATCTCGTCGACACCGCCCGACTGGCCCCACGCGACTGGCTCCGCCGAACCCGCCGCCAGGTCGAGGGCGCGGGGTTGCGACAGTGGGCGCTTGCCACGAGCGTGGCCCTTGGCCTCGTGCTGGCCGTTCTGGTCGTGCCGAGGGTTGGTCCCTGGCTGGCGGTAGGCGGATACCGATGATCCGCGACGAACCGGTCTTCGAGGTGGACGACTATTCCTTGGACAACATCGATGAAAACGACCTCGACGACCTCGCATTCGTGGGGCAACGTGCGAACCGTCCTGCTCGCGTCCCACGCAGTCATGGGCGCCGCCCTCGATGGCGCACCTATCGGCGCCGCCGAATCATGGCCATCGTCGCGCTCGGTCTGGTGAGTGTGCTCGCCTGGCTGGGGATCTCCCTTGGCGGTGCATTGACAAATCCGGCGCTCGGGAGCTCGCTCGGCGCCCGCTTCGCTGAGTGGGCACGAGCGCACGGCGGTGCGAGCATCGTGAACTGGACAGAGAACGAGTGGTATCGCCACCATGCGCCCAAGGTCGGTGGCACCGTGCCAAAAGGCGCGATCCGTCGCCCGCGTGCCGGCCCCGTCGCCGTCGCATCGGGTCCGGCCCACCTCGCACCTCCGGCCCCGATGCAACCCTTTGCCAGCCCGGCAATTCCGGGCGAGGGCCAGTGGTCGCCGGCCGGCCGGCTCGTGGGCGGGATTCCGGCGGTCTATGAGACCACACTGCGGCCCG
The DNA here is from genome assembly GCA_963794215.1 of uncultured Acidimicrobiaceae bacterium. Taxonomy (GTDB): domain Bacteria; phylum Actinomycetota; class Acidimicrobiia; order Acidimicrobiales; family RAAP-2; genus DATKRB01. Next base: position 385,549 of record CAWCCQ010000007.1, read on the forward strand.
ATGCCGTGCATACGAGCTACGTGGCCGCCGTCGCGTGGATGGACACCAAGCTGTTGAAAGCCACTCTCTACTCGGGCAGTGAGATCCCCGGAGGCGGTCCCTATACCCACACCGCTCCGGTCCAGCCGGCGGCGGCGATCTCGTTGGTCGCAGCGTTCAACGCCGGATTTCTCATGTCCGACGCCAACGGTGGGTACTACACCGATGGCAAGACGATTGTCCCTTTGCGCACCGGGGCGGCCTCCTTCGTCGTCTACGCCAATGGGACCGGGACGGTCGGGGAGTGGGGCCGCGACCTGACTATGACCCCTGACGTGGTCTCGGTTCGCCAGAATCTCAACCTGCTGGTCGACGGCGGCCAACCGGCCCCCGGATTGAACGCGGCGGACACCACCCAATGGGGCGACACGCTTGGCAACGCCGTGTATGTCTGGCGTTCGGGGCTTGGCGTTACCGCCGACGGTGCGCTGGTGTACGTGGCGGGGCCGGGCCTCAACATCACCGATCTGGCCAGTCTCCTCGTCCGGGCCGGTGCGGTCCGGGCGATGGAGCTCGACATCAACACCGACTGGGTCAACTTCAGCACCTACCGCCCGGCCATCGCATCAGGCCTGGCCAGCGCGTCGAATGGCACCGAGCTGCTCCCGGCCATGACCGGGACCCCCGCACGGTACTTCGAGCCGTGGTGGGCACGGGACTTCATCACCATGTCCTCAGCAGTGGGTGGTTGAGGTGCCGGCCCGTTACGACGCGGCCGAGATCGTCCAGGACGTCGTCGTGGGCAACCTCGGCGGAACGAGCGTCTCGCTCGACAGTGTGGAGTCGACATCATTGGGGCATACGCCGCGCAACCTCCTCCGAGCCGTACGCGTGCGCCAGTGGACCAAGAACCTCCTCGTCTTCGTGGCCCCACTCGCGGCCGGCGTGCTGAGTCAACGGGCGGCCATGCTGCACGCACTGGCTGCGTTCGGGTTCTTCTGCGCCGTGGCCTCGGGCACGTACCTTGTCAACGATGCCGTCGACGCCGAGGCGGATCGTCGCCATCCCCAAAAGCGTCAACGGCCCATCGCCGCGGGCGCGCTGTCGGGCCGCCTCGCCGTGGTCGTCGGGTCGATGCTCATCGTGGGGGCCGTGGCCGCTGCCTGTTTTGTCACGGGATGGGAACTGGGCCTGGTCGTCGGCAGCTATGCGCTCATCAGCGTGGCCTACACGCTGTGGCTCAAGCGCCAGCCGGTAATCGAATTGGCGGCGGTGGCCTCGGGTTTTGTGCTTCGGGCGATCGCTGGCGGCGTGGGCACCCACGTCGCGCTGTCGAACTGGTTCTTGGTGGTGACGTCGTTCGGGGCGCTCTTCGTGGTGACAGGCAAGCGCGCGGCCGAGTTGATTCGCCTCGGCGAGGTCGGTGCGGAGCATCGGCCGGTGCTGGACCAGTACACCCCCTCGTTCCTGCGATCCTCACTCACGCTCACCGCCTCGGTCACCGTCACCTCGTACTGTCTCTGGGCCTTCGAACGGACTGGCCTCGAGTCGCGCGCCCATCATCTGGTGAGCATCGAGCTCACCGTCGTACCGATCATCCTTGGCGTGCTCTACGTGTTGTGGCTGCTCGATGCTGGTCGAGGCGGCGCCCCCGAAGACCTGGCCCTCCACGACCACTTCTTACAGGTGCTGGGGATCGTGTGGCTCGCCTTGTTCTCGGTAGGCCTCTATGGGTGAGCCCTCCAACGGAAGTGTCGAAATTTGGCTGACCTCGTGAAGCTCCGGTCGCTGGCTGCACCCGTGAACGAGACCAGAGACGCCACCGGCCTCGGGCGATCAAGACCCGCTGAGCCCGAACGCAGGCTGTTGAGTGGCTGGGGGCGTACCGCTCCCTCGGTGGCCCGCAGGATGAGGCCCCCGACGTCAGGCGAGCTGCTCGGCCTCCTCACGAGGAGGTGGCTGGGCGAGTCCTCTGGAACGGACGATGATCCTCGGGCTGCCCATCCGAGCTACGGAACAATGCCCGGGATGATCGCCAGGGGTCTCGGACGGAGCTACGGCGACGCGGCGCAGTGCGCGGGGGGCGTCGTTATTGACATGTCCGCGTTCAGTACCATCGGGGAGATCGATCCGCTGACCGGGTTGGTCGAGGTCGGAGCAGGAGTGAGCATCGACCAGCTGATCCGGCGATCGCTGCCGCTCGGGTGGTTCGTTCCGGTATCGCCCGGAACCCGTTATGTGAGCATCGGCGGCACGATTGCCGCCGACGTGCACGGGAAGAACCATCATCGAGACCGGAGCTTCTGTGCCCACGTGACCAGCCTCACCGTCATCACGCCTACTGGCGCATACACCGTCAGTCCCACCGCGGACGCCGAGCTCTTCTGGGCCACCGCCGGGGGGATGGGCTTGACGGGCGTCATCATCGGAGCAACGGTGCGACTGACGCGTGTCGAGACCACGACGATGACCGTTGATACCCAGCGTTTCGAGGATCTCGACGATCTGATGGCGGCAATGGAGGCGTCCGACGCCAGCTACCGGTACTCGGTGGCCTGGGTCGACTGCACGGCGCGCCGCAAAGGACTCGGGCGCGCAGTGCTCACCCGAGGCGATCACGCGCCGCTGACGGCTCTGGGCCCGAATGAGCGTGACCACCCGCTCGTCAGCCCCAAGGCCTCCACGCTGGCAGTGCCGGTTCCTGCGCCCGGGCAGTTCGCGAACCCGGGTACCGTGCGCGTACTGAACAATGTCTGGTTCCACAAGTCTCCTCGGCATGAAGTCGGTGCACTACGCCCGCTTTCGTCGTTCTTCTATCCTCTCGATGGTCTCGCTAACTGGAACCTTCTCTACGGTCAGAGCGGCTTCGTGCAGTACCAGTTCGCCGTGAGCTCGAGACGTAGCGAGATCGTCCGTCACGCCGTGGCCCTAGCCGCCGAAGCCGGCCTCCCCTCTTCGCTCGCCGTGATGAAGCGATTTGGTCCGGCGAGCCCCGGACCCCTTTCGTTCCCCGTCGAAGGGTGGACCCTCGCGCTTGACTTCGCGGTCGGATGGGCAGGGCTTCCGGTGCTGCTCGATCGGCTGGACGAGCTGGTTGCCGGAGCGGGCGGCCGTGTCTACCTGGCCAAGGATGCGCGATTGCGGCGCGAGCTCGTCGCCGACATGTACCCGAGGGCGAGCGAGCTTGCCGCCGTACGGCGCAGAGTCGACCCCGACGGAATTCTGCGATCCGATCTCTCCCGCCGTCTCGGGCTTGGGGGAGGTGCCGGCGATGAATGACGCCTTCGGACGTCCCCAGTCAGTGGTCGTGCTCGGTGGGACCTCGGACATTGCTATGGCGCTCGTGGACGGGTTCGTCGCGGGGCCGTGCCAAACCGTCGTGTTGGCTGCGCGGGACGCCGAGGCCCTCGACCGGGCGGCGCAACGGGCAAGTGTCGGGGGTGCCGAGGTGGTCGAGACCGTGTCCTTCGACGCGGCCGACGTGCCTCGCGCCCCCGCCACGGTCGCCCAGTGTTTCGACGCGTCACGCGACGGGGTGGACCTCGTGGTGGTCGCGCTCGGTCTGTTGGGCGAGTCAGAGCGTGACGCCTCGTACCCCGAGCGTGTCGCGGAGGTCATCACCGCCAACTTCACCTGGCCGGCGGCAGCCATGGGGGCGGCTGCGCTGCGCCTGCGGGCGCAGGGCCATGGACGAATCCTCGTGCTCTCCTCGGTTGCCGCGGTGAGGGCTCGGCAGACGAACTTCCTTTACGGCTCGGCGAAAGCGGGCCTCGACAGGTTTGCCCGGGGCCTCGGCGAGTCGCTGTCCGGCTCGGGGGTGATGGTTCAGATCGTCCGACCCGGGTTCGTGCATACCAAGATGACACGCGGCCGGCGGCCGGCGCCGTTCGCCGTAGGCACCGAGGCCGTGGCGGCAGCGGTGGTACGCGGCCTCCAAACCAAGGAGTCGGTTATCTGGGTGCCCGGCACCCTTCGATGGGTCTTTCCCATCCTGCAGCTCCTGCCCCGGTGGATTCGGCGCCGGCTGCCCGATTGACGTGATGGAGCAAAGGGCGCACCTGCAGGAGCAATGGTTGGAGGTGGCGCTCGGAGTCGCTGTGGTCATCTCTCTGTTTGCCCTGGCCGTCATCCTGCATTGGTAACGTCCTGCCTTAGATTCGTTCGTTGCCTACGAGAAGTGACCGTGCCTCGATGGAGGCTCGTCGAAGAGCGGTCGAAGGCTACGGTGACATCGGTAGGCGCGCTTGCTCGTGGCACTGGGCACAGCCTTGTTCAACTATCCCAAAGGCTGTGTCCACTTCGGTTTTGCGGGATAGCAAACCTGACGGGCATCGTGGGACATGCCCTCACCATCATTCGAGAATGCGGTTGACGTGAAGAGCATTTCATCAAAGTGGCGGAGAGGCCTTGCGCTATTGCCGATCTCGCGCCGATGTCGGTGAGTGCTCGGCTACTCAAGCGGCGATGTCGGCGATGTGAGGGAGGTAGAGATCTGCTCCCGCCTCGAGCACTCTATGGATCGGACCAGCGGGATGGGTGGCGCTCTCCAGAGGTGAATCCACCAGCACGATGCGAGCGTCAGGAAACCTTCGGCGCACCGCCGCAACGGTCTGGCCACTACATGGCAGCAGAAGCACTGCGTCGGCTCTTTCGACCCGGCGTCCGTCCTGCACTTCCCACCCGTCGCCCAAGGCAGTCATCAGGGCCATCCGCTCTGCTGCAGCGACGGGGAACATGGCTGCTGCGACTCGCACGGTCCAGCCATCACCTGGGGATTCAGACGGACCCTCGACCCTTGGGTAATGTTCGGTCATCCCTGAGGGGCACGAGAATCTTTCCGCCAGTGGCGATCCCTTGGGGGAAATAGCGTTCATGCGTTCATCATGCGCCGAAATGCTTGGTGTTCGATAAGACTGGGTCGTGAGTTGGGTAAGAATCAACCAGTGCCTCGCGCCCCAGTTCTGGCGTGACGGGCTTCCGTGGCGATCGGGAGGGGCCCCGTGACGAGAGATTCGAGCCTGTGGATGCCGTAGAGTGATCTGCACCCCGTTTCGGAGTGCGCAATACGCGTTAAGCAAGGCACTTCTGACCTCCACGACACGCCCTCATCATTTGGTGTGGCGCGGGCGTATATCCAGGCACCCATGAGGCGCGCGAGGCACCTGGGGTTGGTGCCACGCCGTAACGATCGACGACCTGCTGAGGGTCTCGGGGCCGGCCCTGTTGATGCTCGTCTCGCAATGATGCGGTCAGCCATCACGGCGACCGGTAGCACCACTATCTGCGCGGGCATGCTCCCGCGGTGACGCTGACGCTGACAGCGTCACGGTTTCGCTCATTGTCCACCTCGAGGAACTCGCTGTCCGGCCTGGAGACCACGGTGGCGCCCGAAGTCCGGGCGCAGTACCCGCCGGGATAGTGGATCTGGGTCGGGACGAAGATCACGGTTGGGGCACCGACGTGATGGTCGGGCACGTAGGTGTAGTGGAAGGCCCCGCTGGTCGGATTGAACGACAGTGATGTCGGGCGCCCGGCGGTGGCTTCGGGGTAGGTGGCGGACAACACCCGCGCTGTTGATCGGAGCTGGCCATCGGAGGTGACCAACGCCTCGGCAGCGCTCCCCGTGGGGTCGCCATAGTACTTCCACGACCAGTAGGTCCAGCCGACGAGGGACTGGTTCGCCTCGGCCGTGAGCTGCCCGAGCAAGGTCGCACTCGACGTGGCCCCGAACTCGCTCACGAACCAAGCCGGACCCTGGGGTTGGGCCGGTGAGGAAAGTTCGGTGCGGTCCTGTGAACGCCGTGTGAGGGAGCGCTCCTCCTGAGCGGCACACATAGCAACGTTGGTCGGGTTCCCTGTCCTGCCGCTGCGCTGGCTGCAGTAGACGTGCACATTGAACACCAGGCTCGGGAGGTTCATGGGGCCAACGAAGTTGGGGTATCCACGGCTTCCGAAGATGTCCGGTTCGTAGAAGATCAGGTGAGTGGGATCCGCGGCGAGGATTCTGGGGGATCACCCCGAGGGCGGGATCGTCGGGCGGGCAACTGATCGCCGGAGCACCGTGTGCCGGTGCTCGGAGAAGAGCGGTGCCGGTGTAGAAGCACTCCAACTGGGCGTCGAACTGCTCGTCCCCGCTCGTCACCAGGGACGTGGAGAAGGGTTCGTTGAACGGGTCGTAGCCGAGCACCCAGGGGTTTCCCCGGAAGAAGCTCGCTACGGCCGCCCACGCCCGATCGTACTCGCCTTGGAGATCCCCGACGACGTCGTTGGACCAGAAGTTCGCGTAGGCAGCACCAGCCGCGCCGGTTGCATAGTTGCGGGACCATCGCCCTGGGGGATCAGTGTTGGGTAGCCCGTCGGTGCACACCGCCCAGTTCGGCGCTCCCTCTCCGTCGAACATCTCGTTGTAGACGTCTTGGTGCATGTCGAGAAGGGTGTAGATGTGGAATCGATCTAACAGGGTGACCGTTTCGTTGAGCTTGTTGAGATACCGGTCGAGCACCGCCTGGTTGAACTGGCCGGGGTCGTGGGGCGTACCCTTCGTGCAGATGGCTGGGTCGTTGGCCGGAGCGGTACCCGGCTCGAGCCCCTTCCATGTCATCCCCAACCGAACGACGTTGAATCCGAGCCGGGCCATGAGCGACGCGTCGGCGTCCGTGAAGTTCCACGCCTTGCCTGGCGCCGGATAGAGCTCGTAAGGGGGGAGCTTGTACACCGCGTTCACGCCGTGGAAGAACACAACCCGACCTTGGTCGTCGTAGAGATACGGGTCGCCCGGGGAGCTGATCGGACCTTCGAGCGCTGCCGACGCTCTGGTGGTTGGCGGGTACCGGACCGCGGACTTGAGGCTCGGCAAACTCCCCGTTGTTGCGCTCGAACAACCTGCCAGCGTGATCACCACGAACAGGAGAGGAGCGGTGAGACGAATAGCGGACGATCCGTTGTGGACGCACTGGCGGCGACGCGATCCCTTCCTCCTCGTTTGCCAGGCCAGCTTTCGCAACGTAAGCCACCCCATGCTTCAGCGTCCCGTCTCGTCGCTTAGCTCGGTTGATGAGGGAGCCTGCGCCAAAGAACCGGGGCCATCGGTCGGGCCCTGAGCCGGTCGGAACAAGATTCCCTGGTAGAGCGCGAACTTGGCCAGCAGCCAGAGCCCGCCGCAGATGGCGACGACGATTAGGACGACCACGGCGACGCGGGTTGCAGAACCCACCGATGCCAGATGGGCCGCTTCGCCGGTGCCGACGGTCGAGGCTACGAGGCCCATCAGGGCGATCACCCAGTACAGGGTCGCTTGGCGACCGGTGTCATGACGGTCTGTTTCGGCCTGCCGAGGCGGAGGAGTCGAGGAGGGCGAACCCAGACACGACGAGCAGCGTGGCCTCGGTGAAAGCGGACGCAACCGCCCAGGTCATGACGTAGCGCCGCGCACGGCTCAGCTTTCGGGGGATTGATGAACCCGAAGAGCGCCGCGCCAACGCGCGCCTCACGCCGGTCCCTATCCGCGACAGCAAGGGAATCACCGACCGCTGCCAGAATAGTCCTGCCGGGTTGTCCATGCGGTATCCCAGGTCCTCGCTCAGCACCACGTACAGGGAATCCGTTGACTACTTTGATTTCCGCCCAGTCGGCAACAAGGGCTGGCTCGGCGGCTGCGTGCGCCCCGATAACGTCGGGTCTCACGGGACTCGACGTTGCGCTCTGTTGAACGCTCGGCGCGAACTCGAATCAGCGCGGCTTGGTGTCGGCGGTCATTTGGCGGTAAGGGGAAGCGCCGTTGAGCTAGTCATCGTGTCTTTCGACGAGCTCGGTCCTCTCCGGCCAACAGCCACCGGGCCGTCACGACGTCTTTGCAGCTACATCGCAAACTTCCTTGCAACGATGTGGAAGTAACGGATTCGCGAAGTGTCCGCATCGACCTGGATGGAGTGACCGTACTCCGCATCAAAGATAGCCGCCGTGTCGAACCCTACTTGTTCGAGCTCTTCGATCTGGTGGCGTAAAGTCGTGAAGTGCAGCAGCAAGTCGAAGTCGTGGGCGGGGGCAGGTCCAAGAGCCCACTCCGATTCATTTGTGGCGAGGCGTCGCGTGTGACGCCAATTACGAGACTCCGTGGAAGGTGGCACGGGTTCAGGATCAGTCCACCTAGCCACCTCAGCGTCCGGTAACGCAACGACCAGGAAGCAGCTTCTGGCGACGGGGGCCGGCGCCATGGGGTTGATCCGAAAACTGGACCGTCCCTGTTGTGGGTGGAGAACATAAGGAGGCCACCAGGTGTGAGGACCCGGTGCAGCTCGCGCAGGGCGCCCAGGCGGTCCACATGGTCGAGTGCGTCGATCCCGTTAAAGCTGAAGACGACAAAACCAAAGCGATCTGAGGCGAACTCTCGCAGGTTCCGGGCATCGGCAAGTCGAACGTCCACGTCTGGCCACGAGAGTCGACACAGGTCCACCATCTCGGCGGTGTAATCCACCGCGACATACTCGTCGGTCACCAGACGCATGATGGGCACCGTCCGTCCACCTCCTACTCCCACATCGAGAGCTGCTGCCCCCCGCACCCGACCGGCGATCCAGAGAAAGGCGGCCTGCTCGCCCCGATCGGACCACCACGCGGAACGCGACACACCCTCCCCATATGCGAATTCTCGCAGTACCCGTTTGCTCGACCATGCCTTTCGATTGACCAAGTCGAGTTCGGAATCTCCGGCCGGTGCACCTTCTGTCGATGTCATGCTCCGAACAGACTCGTTGCCAGGGTGAAACCTCGGGCCATCTCACAATCCCGCAGTCCGAGCAAGGAGCGGACCGGTTTGTCTGGACTGTTCCGCTCCAGTGTGCTGCGCTCGCAGAGGGCTGCCAGCTAACGGTGGCGCCGGAGCGGTTAGCTCTCCCGTGCCAGCCCATATCTCAGCGGTCCTCATCTCCGATGCCACCGCCGCCGTTGAAGCTATGGTGCGGCACACTTGCATTCGTCAGTACCGACTGGTGCCTCCGGCGTGGTCACTCAAGCAAATTACGTACTCAACCTGACGGTCACATGAAGCCATCGCGGCAGCTTTGCCTCTTTCTCGTCGCGGACAAGACGTGGCGACGTGTCCAGGACGCCGAGGGCCAGTGCTTCGAGCTCCGTCACGGCAGGGTCAGCACGTCGACGCCGCTACACTCGTTGCGGCC
>CAWCCQ010000008.1:0-991212 GCA_963794215.1 uncultured Acidimicrobiaceae bacterium
GCCGGTACTCGGCCAGCGTCTTGGGAGATCGGCCGACGGCCTCAATGTGCGCGAACCACTGGTCGAGTAGCGCATCGAAGGTCGTTGCGGTCGATCCATGGCGACCCTCGGCCACTTCGGTCATCAGTCGGGCCCGGATCCTTCGAGCCTCGGCAATGCCCTTTCGGGTCGTTCGGCTCACCTGTTTGATCCGGGTCGTGGCAGGATCGCGCGCTACGTGCACTCGTACTTCCCAAACGCCGGGCGACTTCTCGCGGATGCCCTTGTCGGCCATGTCCGAGAGTATAGATGGGATGGAGATGGGATAGGCTAGAGCGCGGAAATAAAAAGACCAGGCCAGCCCCCGTGGCCGAGTGGATTAGGCGACGGACTTCTAAAGCGTGCCGAGTCTTCCCGCTGGGTAACGATAGTTACGAATAGCGTGCTCTGCTTGCACTTTCGAGCGGTGCCACATGCAAACATGGGGTCGATTTCGAGCGTGAAGTTGCCACGAAGTTGCTACGTGCTCTGACCATCCAAGAGCCCTACGCCGGCTTGATCTTGCACGGCGTGAAGGACGTAGAGAACCGAACGTGGCGCACGTCCTACCGAGGTCCGCTTCTCATTCACGTTGCCAAGCGGCGCAGAGGCGCACCGATGAACGGAGTGCCTCCGCTCACGCCGCAGACCATCGCAGGCATGGTGCAGTTGGTGGACATCGTTCGGGATGCGGAGAGCGCATGGGCGCTGGACGGGCAGTGGCATTGGCTGCTCGCCGATCCGGTGTTGTTTGAGCGGCCGGTGCCGTGCCCGGGGCGAACCTTCTTGTGGACGCCGCCGGCTGACGTTCTGGCCGAGATCACCGGTCGTCCAGAATCCCCTCGGCCACGCTGCGAAAGGCGATCCCCAGACCGGCCACCGCCCCGCTGACAGAGACCGTCACCCACCAGCCGGGTGTATGTGGCTCGATGGGCGGACCATGGCCGAACACGTCTCCCTTGCTGTGAGTGGCGGGGAAGAACACGCCCAGGACAGAGACCACTAACAGGACGAATACCAGAACGAACAAAGCGTTCGTCGGCGCCGTTGTCGTATTGTTCAAGCGACCAGTCAGAACGATCAAAGTCATCAGGACCACGCACTCGACCGCCATGAACGCTGCTCGCACGTCTTGGCGCATAGGGAGTCCGCCGAGCGTGAGCGTCAGGGCGACGGATGCGCCGCCAACGGCCAGCACCGACCCGCAGTCACGTATCCACCTCACCATGGTCCTGTCGGATCGAGTCAGGCCTTCGTGCTGGACTTCCAAGGTCGCTTGGGTCATGTCCGCACACGCTACTGACCGGATGTGGCCAAGCGATGTAACCGGGAGTCCCGAGCCTCGCTGACCGCCGAGTGTGCCTCCTTGAGCATCCAACCAGCCCGATTGAGCTGGGATCAGACTGGGGACGTGCTCGAACGCAAACCGGCATGGAGTGCGGTGGGACTCGCCGTAATGGCGGCTGGCCTCGTTGGGGCTGTTCTCTTTTGGTCTGACTCGAAGCATTCGACATGGGAACTCGGGCTTGCCATTGTCACTTCGGTGCTCATCCCCATTGGGCTCTACTGGGCGATCGCCGCCCTGCAAGGGTGGTGGCCGTTCTACTCGTGGTCACCGGTGCCAATCGGTCGGCTCTGGTGGACCGCCGCGACGAGCGCCTCCGCTTCGGTGGTCACGGTCACAACATGGACTACGGAGATCATCAAGGCGAAGTTCGGCGTGCCCGGAAATTGGATCGACGTGACCGAGACCCTTCGCAAGAACGTGGTGGGGGGACAGGTCCACATGATGGCGACGTTGGAAGGTTTAGGGCTCGACGCTCAATCGGACCCAGCGTTCGGCATCGTCAAGGTGCTGCGGGTGGCGTATCGATCCAATACCCGACGGGTCTGGCGGGTCGAGTACAAGGAGGGCGGCACCGTCCAGCTGCCACTCGGAGGTTTCGAGCCAGGTGGTTAGGGAAGTTCTCCCATGTCGTCAGTTGGTGCTGTCTCCCGTGCTTCGGGGTAGGGCATGAAGCGTTCCTCACCGGCGTCCCACCGCTGGGCCGAGTGGCAACTCGACGCATACGACTTGCCGGGCCGACTCTCGCACACCACGATCTCGTCGTCGTCGGGCCGGACAGTCTCGGTCCGAAGCACGCCCTGGCACTGGAACGTCCCGCAATCCCACTTGTAGGCCACCGAGAAAGAGTAACGCCGGGCGTCCCACGGAAGTACGCCACGTCCCGTTGGCGTCTCACCACACAACATGGTTGGCGTACGATGCATAGGCACAAGTGGCGTACTCCACGAGCGTTTGATTGCCCTGACCTGCTACGACGGCGCACGGACGTGTTACGTCTCGTGTTACACTGGAGGGACATTCGTCTTCCGTCCGCTCAAGCGGATGAGTAGAACACCCGCCCGGAGCTGAGAACCTGCAGCCCGGCCGCAGCGGAACCGACCGCCGGACAAGCGACCAGGGTTCGGAATCGCCACTGGCGCAACCGACCCGGCACGTCCGAGCCACTCCACCTGGAGCAGCGATTCCCCACGAGGACGCCGCCGGGGGAGGGGTGTCAGATGGCACCTGGGAGTTGTCAGTGCTGTGGAAGAAGGCTGACCGGTCGGCAACGCACGTCGTGTTCCAACGCCTGTCGGCAATGGCTGTACCGAGCGCGCCGTCTGGCGGCACGGATGGAACAGACGATGGAGGAGACGACAAAGTGACGCAGACAGACGCAAGGCAGCACGTGCTGCAAATCGGGGATCGTGTGTGGGCTCCGCGCTACACCGGGATGACCTGCACGGTGTCCGAGGTGGTACGGGACAGTTTCGGCCAGCTCAAGGTGCGCATTACGGCGCCGGGGCAGAACACGCCCTGGTTGGTGGCATTGGATGCCCTGCAGCTCGAAGACGATCCCAGCGCCGAGTTGGTCATCAGCCCGGCTCTCATCGAAGAGATGGAAGTCGCCGAGAAGGAAGCCAAGCGTCGGGAGTGGGTTGAGAATCTCCGCCGTGCGGATGAGGCAAGGCAAGAAGCCTTGGAAGCGAACCCGCTCTGGGCGAGTCTCGTCACCGCCGACAGGCCGCCTGATGACATGCCCGTCCTGGTACGGCACGGCAAGTTCGTCATCCCATCACACGTCGTAGTTGGCGTGATCGGGAAGAAGTCGGCCGGCAAGTCCTACCTGACCGGCGATCTTGCCTGCTCGTTGGCGACCGGCGTTCCGTGGTTGGGTGCGGACTTCCAGGTTGAACCGTTGCGGGTGGTGTACCTGCAACTGGAGGACCAGCCCAACCGAGGACACAACCGAGTCATGGCGTGGTGTTTGGAGCACGGCGTGGACCCCGAGGCGCTGATGGCCTCGCCCCAGCACCAGAGAAACAAGTTGTGGTGGCATCGCCCTCAGAACCTGGACTTCATCCCACATGGTGACCAAGAGCTGTCGTCGGGCGTGGCCCATCTCCTCCAGTTCATCGATCTGGTAGGCGCCGATGTGGTCGTTCTCGACAACCTGACCACGCTGCTCGGCCGGGCCGGGCACATGAGTCCAGGCGCTATCGGGGCCGTTTGGGAGAGCTTCCGAGCAATCACCTACTCGGGGACCTCGGTCATCTTGTTGGGGCACACCAACGCCCACGACGACCCGGACCCAGTTGGGCAGGGCACGCAGGGCACGCAGCTCGACGCCACCATCCACGTGCAGGACCACGGCAACAGAGGGCGAACGGCCACCATGGCTCGAGACAAGGACAGTGCCGGACATCCCGTGCTGCCGTTTGTCATCGAGGATTCGAAGCAGTGGGACGAGGATCGACAGGACTGGGTTGGTGTGGTGCGATCCAAGCCATCGTTGGCTGCGAAGGTCCGAGAAGTCCAAGCAGCTCTCCGGGAGGAGAACGGTGGCGAGGAGCCATCCGCCACCGCCGTCTGGAAGCGCGTCGGCGGTCGCCGAGCGGACGTTTTTGCCGCCGTCAAAGCGCTTGAGGCACCGGTACCCGGCCCCGGTACCGATGGAACCGGTGAATGACTGAGAGAGTCCCAGGTCAAAGCCGTGCTGCACCCGTACCGGTACCCAACCCATACACATAGCTGAAAGCTATGTATGGGTGGGGGGTACCGGTCGGGGGTGCCGGATGACCCGAAGAAAAAGAAGGAAGAAGTGGTTGGCCCCAGGCCGAAAGCCGGGGTGCAAGATGGTAGAATATGTATGCGGTGTACCGCATACATAGGCGAAGGAGCAAGATGGCGATTTCAATCTTCTACGACACGGAAACGCAGGGATCGTGGGTGGGGCCAGGGCCGTTGGACCGGTCCAAGATGACTCCGGAGATGCGCGAGTTCAGCAAGAACTGGATCGAGCTGCCGGACTACCTGTTCCACAGTCACAAGGACGCCTGATGGCGATGGTGAGCGGGAATGCCGGTCTGAGCCTGGCAACTGACCATGGCGGTTTCGATGGCTATGAGCGAGACCCGGTGGTGGTGGCTGCCTTCCCAGCTACGGGATGGAACGTGCGTTACGAGGATCAGGCGGGCGTGCACCTGTACCCCGTCGCCGGCTGGGCCGTGTTTGATGATGGCAGCGTGACCGGCATCGAGATCAACTCTGATGAGGCCAGCTTGACTGGTGACGCTGATCATCCTTTCTTCGCCAGCAATGCCGTGGGATACGAGCCAGATGGTGGATGGCCACAGGGTGAGACGACGGCCGCCTGAGCGGTGTGCTACGGCACGGGTACGGGGCCTACAAGGCCCCTGTGAGGCGCTCAATGACCGTCGTGCTCCCGTTGGGCTGTTCGGCCGTCTGCGGGGGTTAGAACGGCGCTGAGAGCTGATGCACCTGAGGCCACGCTGATACAGGGCATCCGCATCTGTACAGAGGCCCGGGAGGCAACACCTTTTGGCGCGCCAGGCACGACCCCGTCTGGCGTGCGCGTCGACTCGCGAAATTCCAACATCGCTCAGGCCAGGACTTTTGTACATCACTCAGGGCGTCTTAGCGGCGCCGAGAAGGAGACGAACCATGCCCGAAGACGAGGGCAAGCAGCACCGGGAGTATGACCGACTGTGGCGGCGGCTGTGGCGCAAAGTCCACGGCGACGAAGAGAACGAGGGACGCCGGAAGGCAGCGAAAGCAGACCGCCGAGTCGAGGAGGAGGAAGAGGAGGCGGCCGAAGCCCGGATGCGGCGTTGGAAGCATCTTGGCGACCAGGCACACGAGCTGCTGCGCCTCCTCGACAATGTTGGCGGCTTCATGCAGGCGACCGTGGACGACCTGGAGGTGCTCTACGCCACGCCGCCCAACCCGTTCCCCACCTCGGACACGTACCGGGAATGGCTGATCGGCCAGTTCGAACTGGACATGGAGGGGGCACAGGGGCGGGCCGGACGTCGGATGGCCCGATTCAGCGAGCTCCAGACCGAGCTGCTCGCCCTGGAGAGGCAAGACGACCGCTTCGAGCTGGAACCGCTGTTTCGACAGGGGCCCTGGTGGTGGAGCAAGCTTGCCGACCTCCGTGACTGGACGCCTCCGCCGCAGGAGGAATGGGCGATCGGAGCGTGAGGCGGTTCCGGCTCCGTCCAGGCACCCGACTTTGCATCTCCTGCTCGGAGGAGTGGGCGCTCGGCTCCCCACTGCGGTGCCCTCGGTGTGCATCGAGCCGGGTGCTACGGCTCGGACATGACCCGTTCCCGTCCTTTCGGCCCGTAGATGGCCCGTTGCCAAACGACGGTCGATACGTCGGCGAGGCCTTGGACGATGCCCGCCATGCCACAGCCGACGCCTGGGCTGCGTCCCGAGGGCATCGCCTTCCGAGCCCCGTCAGCGGCCGACTGGCCGAGCTGGTGTACCCGGTGGACACACTTTCTGCCGACCGTCGAGCCCGCAGAACGAAGCGCAGAACCTCCTCCGAGGGGGAGTACAACCGGCAGGCTCCCGGCTCGTCTGGCTGGCGGTCGGTGTCCCTGGACGCTCCCAGAGTGAATGTCTCGCCACAGCATGGTGACCGCCCCCCTCTTCCTGCCCCCGTCCCCGATGGGGAGCGATGTGCCAATGCTGGCTGCCCGGGGCGCGCACATCGTCGCCGCCTGATCCACGGCAAGACCGTCCGCATCTGCAACAGATGTGCGGAGTACCACCGTCGACACCGGCATCTGCCTGATGCACACCTCAACGAGCGGGCCCGAGCACGGGTCGGGGATTTATTACCGGGGTAATAGCTCGCGGACCAGCGCGTTTGCCACTTCCTGTATGAGGGGAGAGACGGGAACCGGGAGACGCGCATTGACACCACGACACAGACTGCTTTACGAGCTCGACAGTTACTCGGTGCTGACCGATACGTTCACCCAGCGGTTGGTCACACGCCAGGAGGCGGCATTGGGTCGAATCGAGGCTGCCTATCGCGAGGCGCTGGTGGCCGGGCAACTTACTGCGGACGAGGCAGCGGACATCGCCGACTTTCTTGATCTGTTGGCAGCATGAGCGACTCACGTCCGATCGTCGCGCCACCCACCCGGGCTCGAAAGTCCCCGGCGGAGCGCGGCCCCACGAGCGAGCGTCTCATGCGGGAACTCCAGCTCGACATCGATGAGGGTCAGATCATCCACGAGGAGCGGGTGATCGCCATCTTGACGCTGCGGGCCTTGGAACGTGTGGCGACCGCCCTCGAAGCCAAGTGATGGGCCGTTGCAAGTCGCATCGCCAGTAAGATCGGCCCGCCCCGTAGACAACGCAAGATGGACGCAAACGCCAGGAACGGAGTGCGGTTGTGCAGCGTGACCGAGACACGGGAACGCTGACCTTCGACTACACCCGATTGACCGAAGGATGGAGGTTCACAAGTGATGATGCGCAACCCTGGCGCCGAGGTGCCAAGCGACTACGTCAAGCGCCTACCGGCGAAGAAGACGATCCCCGAGGACGAGGCACTGCGGCTGCTTTGCACGCCCGACGAAGATCGCGCAATACGAGCGCAGGGTGGCCGAACATGCGCAGCATCAGCCTTTCAGGTTGACCCGTGGGCATCGGATCAAGCCGGAATTGGAGCAGCGGGTGCCGCCGACGCTGGACGTTTCGCATGCCCGTGGACGGTTGGAGGTGTTGATCCAATACGGCCTCGTCAAGGGCGAGACACGTGCCCGGCACCGGCACCCGCACCATCACCGGCTCCGTAATGCGGAAGAGGAGGCGCGCGGGAGCGGATGGTCGCTGAGCGCCAAACACCGCCGAGCCGCTGATCGCCATCACTGACGAGTTCGGTGTTGAGCACATGGTGCCTCGCCCCGAGGCGAGTGCGTTCGCCGAGAAGGTAATGGCGGCCCGACGTGCCATCGCACGGGAAACGCTGCGAAGACTGACCCTGAACAGTATGACGAGGTTGCCGCGCTGCGGGCCGAGGTCGAGGAGCTGAAGAAGGACGGGGACGCAAGCCGCGCCACCGGATGAGCAAGTCCGACGCAGAGGCGCCGGCAGAGAGAGCATAATGAGTACAGCAAGAGTAACAACTCGAACAAGAACTTCAGCTGCGGCGATTGCAAAGGTTGGATCGAGCAAGTGTCTTCACGTAACACCGCCGAAGGCATGGACAACGTGGCTGACAAGCTGCGTCGACAACCGTGAATGTCAGCTCAACCGAGCAGCCGATCTTGACCAGCCGCCGACCACGGACAGATGGACGACGAGACGTTAGGAAGTTCAACGGCGCCGTACAGCGTGCCGAAACGTACGACCGGCAAGCAAAGGTCGCCGAACGAGCTGCCGCGGAAAAGCACGCTGCGGCTGCCGTCAAGGTCCGATACCGAACCACGCACGTACGGATACGGCTCGCCACATCTCGTACTTCGTTGACTTGCGGCTTCAGGCTACCCGACCTCTCCTTGCGGACTGCTGCCGAGAAAAGCGCTTGACCGACACGCTCGGAGATGGCTACGGAGGCACGCAGTAACTCACCATTGCACGACAGGTGCGAACCCAAGCCCGAGAGTTCCACCGTGAGGAGCAGCGAGACTTCGTGCATGACGCAGAACTTCGAGCGATGTCCAGCGCCTCGTCAAGTCCGGCGGGGCGTTCGTGACGCCGGCTTATGTCAACGAGCTCTGGGCGTCGTATCGGTCGTGGCTATCGAGCATTCGCCGACCAGTGTCGGCCCGTGACGCTTCCTGACTATGGACTTACGGTCAACGTGCCGAGCTTCATCGGACCTTCGGCAGTTGCGCAGCAGACGGAGAACCAGGGCGTGGTTGAGGTTGACCCCAGCGGCGTGTTGATCACTGCGACGGTCATTCCCCTTGTCGGACAGGTAACCGTCTCTCAACAGTTCTTCGATCAGGGCGGGTACTCCGGCCAGTCGACAGACGAAATCATCGCTGCGCAGTTGGGCGAACAGCTCGACGCTGCCGTGGACGCCTACGCACTTGGCCCAAGCCATCGCCAACGCCGGAACGGTCACCGATGCGACGTGGAGCGTTGCCAACTTCTACGGCGACGTTGCGTCAGCCAAGGAATTGCTCCAGGACACGGCGGGAACTCGTCTTCGTGCCACGCATTTGTTCACTTCGGCGGACATGTCAGGATTCTTGAGCAAGCAAACAGATGCGACCACGAACCGGCCGGTCTTTCAGCCGCAATACACCGCACAGCCCTTTGCCACGTTCGTCGCTAACGGTGACGCTCAAGGCGAAGGCTGGACTGGTGCACTTGTGCAGGGAATGGCGTTGTTTGAGGATGTCAATATCCCGGCATCTGGTTCGAACACCCAGCTGCTCGTGGCCCGGCCATCGGAAATCTATCTCTTCGAGGGTGCAGCCACGCCGTACTCGTACGTGGAGACCTACGCCGGTTCGTTGAGCTGTGCTGGTCGGCGTCAAGAAGTACGTCGCCGTGCTCGCCCGTTACCCCAAGGCCATCTCGTCTATCCGGGGGATGCCTACCCGACGAGCGCCAAGTAAGGCTCAAGATGTTCCGGCTGCCGTTGTTGGTGCGGCAGCCGGACAAATCACCGCCCGGTGTTATGGGGATTTCACCAGGGCGGGACTTGTCCCACGGCTGTCGTGCAGACCAGCCAAAGGGGAAAACCGCCAAGCACTGTTGAGGGTGCTCGGGCGGGTGCCGGTGTCGTGGCCGGCAGACAAAGGGGCGGCGACGCCTCCATAGATCGCACGATCCTCCAGCGTGCGAAGGAAGGGACCGTAGCCCTTCCATGACGAAGCCCTGACCGATGATGGACGGTCAGGGCTTTCGTCGTTCATGCTTTGCGGCGTTGTCTTGCCTTCTCACGGCGACAATCACGGCATACGTTCATGAGCGTGCCGTTGGGGCGCCGGTACCAGTGCTCGTCGGTGGCTGGTTTCTTCTCACCACACGACGTGCACTCCTTCTTCTCTACGGCTGGCCTTCTGGGCAATGTCCTCCTTTCATGACGGCACCTCACACCACGACCCTGCCGGGTAGGGGATGATCTCGCCGGGAGTGGTCGCTTCTTCATCGCTGGCGACTTCCTGTGGCGTGCAAGGCGGCGCTGTCGCCGGAACGGTGGTTGGCGGAGCCTCCGGGATCGACGTGGTGGTGGTGGTGGTCGCCGTTGTCGTGGTGGCCTCGGTCGCCGCTTGCTGTGCCGTCTCAGCCGATGCTGCCGCCTCGCCGGCTGATGTTGCCGCACTCTGTGCTGCTGCCTGGGCGGTGTCGTCGGACGCCGGCTCCGTGGCCGGCGTTGCCACCTGCACCGGCGGAGTCGTGGTCGTAGTGGGGATCGCATCATCCGCCGGCTGCACAACGCGGACGTGCTCAGCCTCGGGCGTATGCGGTGCCGGTGTGGGGCGAACGGCCAATAGACCGCCCACCCCGCCCAGCAGCAACACGCCCAAGCCGATGATGAGGTTGCGCGCGAACTTCATCCCCACAGCCCCAACGTCTTGCAGAGCCGGTGGGAGCATTCCTGGTTGACCTTGCGATAGACGCAACGCCGGCCCCGTCGCTTGACGTAGCCACCGAGTGCACCGCCGACACCGGCACGCTTGTACCCGTGCTCGACGGCCTCGACGTTCCCGAGACCTCGAGCCGTACGGTAGGCGTCTCTTCGGATTTGCCGCATCATGCTCCGTCTCCTCGTATGAACGTTGGCTCGCCGGTGAGCGCCATGTACTGGGTGTGCAAGCGCTCGGCGTTGTCGGCCGCCGTCTGGCGTGAGGACGAGATTGCGGTGAACGTTTTGCTGCACCCGCCGCACACCACCGACGCTCGCCACATGCCGTTCAGGTCCATCAGTTCGACCAGACGGGCGGTCACAACTGCCCCCCAAACCCCGGTGCGTCTTGGATGTGCGACTTGCCGGTCAACTGCCACGTGCTGACCGTGCGCATCTCGTGCTTTCCACGGAGTTGCGGGTGGTTGTCGGTCGGGTGCTCACGGCCGCAAATGTCGCACCAGACGTCAGCCGGAGCAGGGCGGCGGCGGAGATGAGCGTCCGCAATGGCGAGCAGTAACAGCGCCACGAGGCACGCAGACACGGCGCAGCCGGCGGCGATGATGTCGTTGAGGATTTGGGACATGTTGACCTCCTGCCCGGGCGGGACATGCCCGCCCGGGCGGTAGTAGGTGTCGTCGCTTAGCTGACGGTGAGGGTGATCTCGGGCGACACGCCTTCACAAGCGCTCTGGTCGGTGCCGCTGTCCTGCAGCCACACGTCGGTGCCGATGTAGGTGACGCTCGACGCCGGCACGATGATCGGCACAATCAGGGACGTCATCGTGTTGGTGCCCGATGTGCCCGGATTGTCGTCCGTCCAGACCGTGCCGGTCGGAAAGTGCCCGCCCAGTTGGAACCAGGACGCCAAGCACCCAACCACCGGAGCATCGTTGTTCGCAGCGTTGAGCACGTTGCCGCTCCCGTCCGTCGCCACGCTGACCGCAATGTGTGATACCCGCACGCCGTAGCTGACCGACGAGTTGCGCGCAGCCCACACGGCAATCTGCCAGTTGCCGTTCGTCTCACTCGCTGACGGCAACAGTCCGGTCGTGGTCAACCCGTTGTCACCGGTGCCACCCTCCAGGGATGGAGCTGCCGTGATGCTCAGCGCCGTAGTGGATGGGGCAGCAGCAGTGGTCACGTGCGTGTTGCCGCTGCCAGTCGCTTCCGATAGGAAGTAGGCGAAGGCACCTCCGGTGCTAAACAACAGGGCACCTGCGGCGGTGATCACGTACAGCCGGCGTGCCTTGCCGTTGCGTCGGCGTGTAATGCGTGACGTTCCATCTGCTCGCTGCAGAACGCCACGGTGTTGTGCATGTAGCACGTTGTCTCCCTTGTCCACGGTGAACGGGATGTCCGTTCAAAAAAGAGGCCCCGCCTGCGGGGAGTCGCAAGCGGGGCATCTTCGGGAGGGGATCAGCGATAGGCCGCTACCCGGACGCATTCGGCATAGAGCCGAGCACGTCGCAGGCGCAGCCGGCGTCTACGCAGCCGCTGCATCATCGGCGGCAGTCGCCTCGCCCATATAGCGACAAAAGATGGTGAGGTTCTGGTCGGGGATGAACTTGCGGTCCAACATGCGAGGCGTCTCGCCGTCGCCGGTCTTCACTACGAGCCTGACCTTGGCATCCATCGACTTCGCCTGCTTGCGCAGCGCCGAGAGGATGGCGTTCGCCGACTCGGGCTGACACCGTCAGCGGCGTCGAATCCGATCACCTCACGCTGGCGACGGGTGCGGCTGTTTAGCCAGGTGCGGCACGGGGCGAGGATCGCCTCTTCGTATTTGCTGCCAACGTTGGCCCGCACGGTGACGAACAGGTCGGCCGCTTCGGTGGTGGTGAGGGTCTGCATCATTCTCCTTCAGTCGTTCGGCGCCCGCTGCGCCGTACGACATTCAAAGACGCCACGGCGCCGCTGCATAGAGCTGTGGCTCGATTTCTGGCGTACGCCAAATGCGTTAGGTCGTCACCAAATGGCTGGGACGTATGAATCTGCGTCGGAACCGCCACATCGAATCCTGGCGCGGCATAACAAAAGCTCGCAGAATGCGAGATTCGTCTTGTACTACCGTCATAGTACACATTGTCGAGTGACTTAGTCAGGAAAGATGTAGACTGGCCGCATGGACATCAACATCGAGCACGAGCTGTACGGCGACACATTGGCGAACGACCGTGCGCAGTTGAGCGTCGGCGACATTGCGAGCCTTGACCAGATGCGGGCGGCGCTGGGCAGCACGATCGAAGCGGCGGGCATCGACCGGCAGGAGGGATTCGATGCCGTGCTGATCGCCCTGCGGTTCATGGAGGAACGTCATGGCGCCGCTCACATGCTGCCGCGAGATGGCGTGGGTGATTACTTCGTCGTAGAGCGTAGTGCGTTGCCAAGCATCGCTGCCGCCGTCCGGTCTTGCTCGGGGAGGGCATGGGCGTAGACACGAAGGGTGAGGGCCGGGTCGGCGTGCCCGAGTCGAGATGCGGCGGTGCGTAAGTCGACGCCTGACGCCACCATCTGCGTGGCGGGGAAGTGGCGCAGCTGGTGCAGATGGATACTTCGGGGCAATTTCTTGAAGCGGTGGGAGAGGACGTTCGGCGGCACGGGGTCCGCACCCGCACCGTGCAGGGAGAGCACGTACGGGTCCCGAGCAAGTCGCACACCGACCATGTCGGCCAGTTCCTCCTGGTACTCCCACCGTCGCTGCAGCACCGCCAGAGCGAGTTCGTCCAGTGCGAGCGTGCGCACCTGGTGGGTCTTCGTCGGTCCGATGTACATCACGCCGTCCACGACCGTCAACGAGTTCCGGATGGTCAATCGTGCTCCCGGAAGGTCAACGTCGGACCACCTGAGCGCACACAACTCCCCACGACGTGCACCCGTCAACGCAGCGAGGGCGATGGCTGTCGCCAGCATGGAATCTTCCTCGTCATCCTCGGCCTTGCGGATCATGGCGATGATCTCGGCGGGCTCGGGGACGGTGATCTGCATCGTCCGCTGAGCGGGTGGGGTAGTCCGGGCAGCCGGGTTGTTGACGATCTCGCCCCAACGGACGGCCTGGTTCAACGCCGCTGAGATGATGCGGTGTAGGGCACGCACCGTGCTCGGAGAGACTTCGGCCAACCAATCGCCATAGGCACGGTCGAGGACCGCAGGTGTGAGGCGGTCGAGGCGCACGGTGCCGAGCACTGGCCGGATGCGCCCCTCGATCTTTGCTTTGTACTCGTGGACCGTCTTGGGCGCACGTGTGGGCTCGATGTGCCGAATCCATCTGTCGAGCAACTGCCCGAGCGTCTGGTTGTGCCCGTCGAAGCGGCCCTGCTGGTGCTCGGTTACAAGCTGCGCCAGTGCACGTCGAGCGGCCGTCTCGTTGCCGTTGAACGTGCGGCGAACATGCCTCGGCGCTCCCGTCTCGGCGTTGCGTCCCACGTACACTCGCAGGCGCCAAACACCGGGCCTCACCTGCGCCATCGAGCCGGTCCCGTAGGATGAACGTGGCATGAGCAGACGATACAGGACGCCACACAGAGTTGCGATCAAAGTTGCTATCCGAGCCATATGGTGGCGCCGGTAAGCGACAAGAGTGCAGGTCACACGTACAAAGCCCCCGTGGCCGAGTGGATTAGGCGACGGACTTCTAATCGGAATCGGGCCGTTTCACCTTGTTTCGCCGAGGCGCTGATCGTCGCATCTTCCCAGGTGGGGGACGTCGTGGTTCGCAAGGGCTCCTTGGCCGTCCCCACGATTCCCGCCGAAAAGATGGGATGAAGGATGGGATGGCCCGAAGGTTGTCCATACGCACCTCGGGTCGGCGGAGTGACCTCGAGAAGGTGAGTCAAACAGGCAGCATCGGGCCGAGCATCAGATACAAGCGCCCCGGACATCTCCGGCTCACCGGACGTGGGGCGCAGCTGGTTGAGAGACCTTGGCGCCACGCCTACCAGCCGGTGGCGGCGATGATCGGGGCGTTGAGGTGCTGGCCGGCCATGCTCCCGTCGCTGGGGGCGTCGCCGAAGGGGTAGACGGCGCCGTCGGCCGTGGCGACCCAGTAGCCCGCCGCCGTCGGCCGTGGTGAAGATGGCCGTTGCCGGATCGGCTCCGCCGACCGGAACCGACCGGTCCTCCTAGGTTGGCGGCGTCGCCGTAACGCGGCGACCGCGCCGTTGGCGAAGAGGATCCAGTACCCGCCGCCGTCGGGGGTGCGTACCGCCGAGGTCACCGGCACGCCTTGGGGCCCGGGCGCGCCGTAGCCGTGGCGTCCCCGAAGGCGTACACGTTGCCCGGTGGCGGTGACGAGCCAGTAGCCGTTGCCGGTGGCGTCGGGCATGACGGCCACGGCCGCCCCTGAGCAGCCGCCGATCCCCGGGCACGACCCGGCGAACTTGGCGTCACCGAAGGCGAAGACGCCGCCGTCGGATGCGACCATGAAGTACCCCGCCACCGTCGGCCGAGGGCACCATGGCCACGATCGGGGCGTTGAGGTGCTGCGGCGCCCGCCGATCCCGCCGGGGCGATGCCCAAGCCCGGGATCGAGCCGTAGAAGCCGGAGTCCCCGAAGGCGAAGATCCCGCCGTCGGACGCCACCAGCCAGTAGCCGCCTCGATCGGCGGTCGGGGTGATGCCCACCACCGGGCGCTGGAGGCTGAGGTCGATCCGGTCGAGCCGTGGAACTGGGCCGAGCCGAAGGTGAAGATCCCACCGTCGCCGCCGACCAGCCAGTAGCCGTGTTGGGGCGGTGGCGGGGGCGCGACGTAGCTGAACTGGTCCGCCGACGACGACGCGCTCGTGCCGCCCGGGGTGGTCACCGTAATGTCGACCGTGCCTGCCGCTTGGGGCGGCGCGGTCGCGGTGATCGAGCCGTCCTCGTTCTCGACGAAGGACGACGGCACCGCTCCGAAGTCGACCGAGGTCGCCGCGTCGAGGAAATCGCCGTCGATGGTCACGCTGGTCCCGCCGCCGGTCGTGCCCGTCGAGGGGCTGATCGCCAGCACAGCGGGCGGGAGGTCCCCATACGTGATGTCGAACGAGTCCGTCGAAGGGTCGTATGCACTGGGGTAGGCAACGATAGCGCCGCTCGCGTCGGCCATGAAGACTGGATCGAGGGTTCCTGAGCTCAGTCCGGTGCCGTCCAACCCCATGTCGGTGAATCCCGTGCTTCCAAAGTCGGCGAGCGTGGACTGGGAACCGTCCACGTTGGGCGCTTCCTCGATCCATTCCGCCGACGCCCCCGGTCCGTCATAGGCGTAGGGGTTCGAGATCAGCCACCCCCTGGCCAGATCGCCAATACTGATGGTCCATGTCCCCGGCGTGCTCTGAACGATGGACGCGACGATCGTGTCACCCGGTGCGACCGTGGTGTCCGGGATGGTGACCGGCGGAGCCGGGTAAATCTCATACCACGCGTTGTAGCTCGTCCCGTTGCTATCGCTGTCCTGCGCAGTGCCAACCTGGATCAGCGAGTCGTTGGTCGCCCCATCGATGCCGATCCAGGTGCCCGAGTACTCGGCCGTCTCCGACGTCTGCACTGAGGGCACCGTCCAGTCGCCGCCGACCGCGCTAAAGGTCGCTCCGGTAGCGACTTGCCCCGCCCAGTTGCTGCTCACTTCGGCGCCCATCACACCCGAGATGTGGGCTTGAGGGTTGTGGAGCCAACTGGCCGGCGATGGTTGGACCATCGAGCTACTCGATGACCCAGCGCTCGCGGGCACTTCGGTCGTGACCTGACCGATGCTTGGGGCAGGAGTCACCGCCGGGAGATCGGCGGTGCTGATCGGAGCAGAGGGACCATCGGTCGCTGCGTTCGCAGAGGGGGCCACCACGGCACCGGCTGTCGGGCTGGTGAAGAGCCCGACAGCCACGCCGGCTGCGCCGACGCCGAAGACGACAATGGCCACAAGCCGAGGGGCGTGGCGGATGCGCGGGACGCCGGTGACACGGCGACGGAACATTGGTTGGTGCTCCCTTCGTGACGACCCACGTTGAGTACTGCCGCACGATATGGACGGCTTGTCCCGTGTTCGTCCCTAGGGTGTCCCTGGGCCGAGGTGCCCCCGGACCGCGAGTGCTCAGGGGACCTGTTTGGCCAGATTGGGCACACCGCCATGGCGTCGAGCGGCGCCGGCCGCCCGAGCAGGACGTCCTCCCTCGGGCACTAAGGGTGGCCACCGACCGGATCATCCGAGACACGACGGGGGAGCACCGCTTTGAGCGCCGATTTCTCGAAATGGGCCGCCGCTGGTCGAGTCCCTGCAGGTTCCGCTTGCGGAACCTGCCAGTGTGTCTCCGATCCTTCGGTGAGCGGTAGCGATCCGATATTGAGGGAATGCATCGTCGTAGAGACGATGGCGATATTCGTCGTTCTGGTCGATTAGATGGTCGGCAGCCGCGGGTGTGGCGTGATGGCAGTGGTCGGGGTCTAGATGGCTCGTGTTGCCGGAACCGGGCGCGGCCGGGCACGCGCTCATTGAAGGCGGCCACCGCTGGTCTGACCCGCGAGCGGGGTGACGTCCACTTCTCCTTCGAGCGGGCAATCGGCAGTGGGCGCCCCAGCTCGAAAGTTTGCAACGTTGGTTAGGAACGAGCGAGCGGAAGAACGGCCCCCTATCAGGGGGCCGTTCTTCGGATCGGAGCTGCTCAGGCCACGCTGGCCTGGTCTTCCTTGCGAGGAGGGTCGACGAAGACCAGGTTCTCGGCGAGGACCTCGTGCTTGGAGTGCTTGGTCCCCTGGGCATCAGCCCATTCGGAGTACCGCAGCGACCCGGTGACGATGACCCGTCGGCCCTTTTTCAAGTGCTCGACCACGATCTCGCCCAAGCCGTTGAAGGCGGCCACGTAGACGTAGTCGGTCACGTCTGATCCTCGCCGGTCGATGGCCAAGCGAATTTCGCCGGGGCGTTCTCGTTGAACGGGGATTCGGGGTCCTTGGTCAATCGTCCCATGACGGTGAGCTGGTTCATTGCTTTCCTCCTTGGTAAGTGGTGTTGCTGACGCAACCAGATGGCGCCCGCGGAAAGGGCGAGGTCAAGGGTCTGCCACTAGTGGATCGATCCGGAAATCTCCGATTTCTGGGCGACCCTTGACCCCGTCCGAACCGGTGCACGCTCGGTGAAGACAGCAACAACGCCACTGACCAGTCGTGGGGAGCAGGAGCGTCACCGTAGGGAGGTCGGTGGGGAAGTCCCCGGTACGTTCGAAGTCTGTGGCCTGCACCTATGCGATCCCACTCGGCGGCTTGGCAAGGCGCACCTACGTAGGCGTGAGGATGGCGTCGATGATCGACCGGGCACAGGTGATGACCCGCTCGGCACTGGAACGGACGAGCTCGAGATCACCTCCCGACCATCTGGCGATGTACGGAAGCTGTAGCCGTCGGCACTGATCCCGAAGTGCTCGCAGACGAGGTAGGCGACGCTCTCGGCTTCGACCTCGTTGCGGTCCCGGGCGTGCCGGAGCTCGTCGGTGTCGTGGAGGAGCACGTGCCCGAGCTCGTGGGCGAGGGTCTTGAGGGCTTGGGCTTCGCTCACGTCGCTCCGTACCGTGACGGTCCGGGCCAAGAACATTGATCGTCGTCGAGCGAGCGGAGCCGTGATCGGTCTCGGTGTTGCGCGGGGCGATAGGGGAACATCGATATTGAACCCTGTGGCTCAAGTCGAACGAAGGACCACGATTCGCCTCACGATGCTGGGAATCAGTTGCTGAGCCGGACGAGGGGGTGCGATCGCCAGGTCTTGGCGACGGCAGATCACCACGGACGACCCTCAAATAGGTGCCGGTGTCGTAGATGGCCGGTGACCGCCATGGCGCGAAGATCGCCAGTAGGCACCGGCTGGCTCTCCGCTTCCATGCAGGGAGTGAGAACAGGGTCATGATGCCCTCGAGATCCAACAGACGACTGATACCGACATCGGAAGTCAGTGCGTTCCGACGTTAGCAATTCCGGAATGTTGTTGACCTAGTGATCCGTCGCTGAAATAGCCTGGCGGGCTATGGTGGCAACATGCCAGTGATGACTGCAGAACCGTTGGCGATGTCACGTAGCGATCGGCGCGAGCTCGAGCGGCTGGCTCGCTCGACGTCGCTGCCGCACCGCACCGTGCGCCAGGCCAAGGCGTTGTTGTGGGCGGCCGACGGTGTGGCCAACGAGGAGATCGCTCGGCGCTGCGAAGTGGACGCCGATACGGTGCGCCGTTGGCGTCAACGCTTCGAGGACCAAGGCGTCTCGGGCGTGGGGGCGATTGCCAAAGGCCGAGGGCGCAAGTCCTGGCTGCCCGAGGGCACCGTTGCTGAAGTGGTGAGACTTACCAACACGACGACACCGCCGGACGGATCGACGCAATGGTCGACGCGCACCTTGGGCGAGTATTTGGGCGTCGGCAAAGACACCGTGGCCCGGATCTGGCGGGACCACAACCTCAAGCCCTGGCAGGTGACGACCTTCAAGGTATCCAACGACCCGCACTTCGAGGACAAGCTCGTCGACGTCGTCGGCCTCTACATGAACCCACCTCGAGCGCGCCGTCGTGTTCAGCTTCGACGAGAAGACCCAGGTCCAGGCGCTCGATCGCACCCAGCCCTCGTTGCCGATGAAGCCCGGGCGTGCTGGCACCATGACCCATGACTACAAGCGTCATGGCACCGTCGACCTCTTCGCCGCCCTCAACATCGCCACCGGCGAGGTGATCACGGACTACCGCAAGCGCCACACCGCGGCCGACGTTCTGGCCTTCTTCAAGAAGATCGACCGAGCGGTCCCCAAGCGCTACGACATCCATGTCGTCTTAGACAACCTCTCGGCGCACATGGCACCCGAGGTGACCGAGTGGTTGGCCGAGCCGGCCCAGGCGCGCTGGCATCTGCACTTCACGCCGACCAGTTCGAGTTGGCTCAACCTCGTCGAGCGTTGGTTTGCCCTGCTCACCGACAAGCGCCTGCGCCGCGGCGTCTTCGGCAGTCTCAAGGAACTCACGGCCGCCATCCGCCTCTGGGCCAAGCACTGGAACGAGGACCCCAAACCGTTTCTATGGACCAAGGCAGCCGACGAGATCATTGAGAAGGTCCGTCGAGGACGGGCCGCACTCCACCAGGTCAATTCCGCGACGGGTCACTAGTGTCCTCCGCCGTTAATTCGTTGTAGAAGTCGACCGAGCTTTTCGAGGATCTGGTCGGCGGTCTTGGTCCAGAGAAATGGACTCGGGTTCTCGTTCCACGCTGCGATCCATGCTCGGATGTCGGCTTCGAGCGCGTGCACGGAACGGTGATCGCTGCGTTGGAGCAGATCCGCGGTGATGTAGGCGAAGAACCGTTCGACTTGGTTGATCCAACTCGAGTACGTCGGGGTGTAGTGCACGTGGAACCGGGGGTGCTTGTCGAGCCAGGCCTTCACTGCCGGGGACTTATGCGTGCCGTAGTTGTCACAGACGAGGTGGACATCGAGGCCGTCGGGGACAACGGTGTCGATCTTTGCGAGGAACTTCTTGAACTCGATGCTGCGGTGTCGGCGGTGCAGGCTCGAGATGACCGACCCATCGGTGGTGTTGAACGCCGCGAACAAGCTCGTCGTGCCGTGGCGGAGGTAGTCGTGCGTGCGCTTCTCGGGCATGCCCGGCATCATGGGAAACGCGGGCTGGGAGCGGGCGAGCGCTTGGACCTGGCTCTTTTCGTCGACGCAGTAGACAACGGCACCGTTGGGGGGGTTCAAGTACAACCCAACGACGTCGTAGACCTTGTCCACGAACAGGGGGTCGTTGGAGAGCTTGAACCCTTCGGCTCGGTGGGGCTTCAGCTCAAAGGCCTTCCAAATCCGCCCGACCGTCGAAGCCGACAGACCGGACCGCTCGGCCATCTTCGACCTCGACCAGTGCGTCGCGTGCTCAGGCGTCGACTCGAGCGTCGTGACGACCACGTCTTCGACCTGCTCGGCGGTCACCGTTGGTGGCCGCCCCGGGCGGGGATCATCAACGAGACCGTCCAAGCGGGACTCGACAAAGCGCGCTCGCCACTTGCCGACCGTTGGCTGGGACACTCCCTCGTGCTCGGCAACGGCTTTGTTCGACAAGCCCTGCGCACAGCCGAGGATGATCCGCGAGCGCAACGCCAAGGCCTGTGAGGACTTGTGTCGTCGAGCCCACCGCACAAGCTGATCGTGCTCCTCGGCCCTAAGTACGAGTAACGCCGTCGGTCGACCAGTCCGTGCCATGCACCATCGTATCACACTTATATAACTAATTAATGATGGGCGCCACTAGGCACTGCCCAGGGCATGCCTAGGCAGTGCCTTGCCGCAACCGCAACTCTGTCGCGAAGCTGCAGCGCACGGCCGCTCGCGTCCGCGCCGCCATGCCTATTCTGCATACGCAGGCTGCCTACTTAACTGGCGCCGTCCCAGGTCGAGGGCCCCAGAAACTCGACGGGACCGCGACCCCAAGTGACTACGAGCTATTGGCCCAGCGGGTCAGGCTGTGCATTCGTGACCGTGTCGGTTTGATCGGTCCGGGTTGGTAGTGCTGGATCCCCCAAGCGGCGGGGGTGTGGCACTACTGACGCGGCTTACCAGGCGGGCCACACTGGTGGGAGAGTCCTAGTTCCAGGAGGAAACGTCGAGCGTGTCAGTGGCACTGGCCAAGGTCAACAAGGTCGGCCGGTTCCGGCTGTTGGGGTGGACGTTCGTGTTGACCGGGATGGGCCTGGTCGGCCTCGGTTTGGCGTCGCTGCTCGTGGCGGTGGTAGTGCTCATCTCAGTATGGGTCGGGGTGCCGCTCACGTTGTGGACGCTGACGCGGGTGCACGACTTCGCAAATTGGCACCGGACATGTTTCGCCCGTCTGGTCGGGGTCGAGATTCCCCGCCCCTACCTTCCGGTCCCCGAGCGTGGCTGGCTGGGCCGGCTGAGAGCGGCGAACCGCGACCCGGCGAACTGGCGTGACGCAGCATGGCTGCTGGTCAACGGGACCGTCGGGAAAACCTTGCCCATGTTCTCGTTCTGCTTGTTCCTCGGCGGAGTGTTCTACCTGTTGCTACCGGCGATCTGGCCTCTGGCGCCTGGGGTTTTCAATGGCAACTGGGGGCTGTTCACCATGCACGACCAGGCGACCAGCTTTCTGGCCATGCCCTTCGGAGCGGCCGGGCTCCTGTTGTGGTGGTGGTTGACGCCGGCCCTGGTGCGTGCCGACGCCTGGCTGGCTCGGTGGCTGCTGGCTCCCACCGAGCGGTCCAAGCTGGCCGGCCGCGTGGAGCATCTGACGGCGTCGAGAGCCGACACGGTCGACGCTCAGGCGGCGGAACTGCGCCGGGTCGAGCGGGACCTGCACGACGGTGCTCAGGCCCGACTGGTCGGGGTGGGTATGAGCCTGGGCATGGCCGACGAGATGTTGGAGACGAACCCGGCCGAAGCGCGCCGGCTGCTGGGCGAGGCCCGAGACGCGACCGGCGCCGCCCTGGCCGAGCTGCGTGATCTGGTCCGCGGCATCCACCCGCCGGTCCTGGCCGACCGGGGACTCGACGCGGCCGTCCAGGCGGTGGTCCTAGCCGTGCCGATCCCGGTCGCGTTGAGCGTTGACCTCCCCCCCGAAGGGCTGCCGCCGCCGGTGGAATCAGCGGCTTACTTCGCCGTCGCGGAGGTCTTGGCCAACCTGGTCAAGCACAGCGAGGCGGGGACCGGCTGGATACGAATCGAGTACCGGGACGGCACCCTGTCGATGGTGGTCGGTGACAACGGCAAGGGCTGCGCCGACCCCGAGCGGGGGACCGGCCTGCGGGGTATCGAGCGCCGCCTGGGAGCGTTCGACGGGACGCTGGAGGTCTCGAGCCCGCCCGGTGGCCCTACCGTGGTGGTCATGGAGGTGCCGTGCGAGCCGTCATCGCTGAAGACCTCGCCCTCCTGAGGGACGGGCTCACCCGGCTACTGGCTGCCCACGACTTCGAAGTCGTAGCAGCGGTCGAGGACGGCCCCTCGGTGCTGCCGGCGTTGATCAAGCACCGGGCTGATGTGGCCGTGCTCGACGTGCGTTTGCCGCCGACGTTCACCAACGAGGGGCTGCTGGCTGCCATCGAGGCTCGTCGGCAGGTGCCCGGCCTGCCGATCCTGGTGCTCTCGCAGTATGTCGAGCCGCTGTACGCCCGCGAGCTGCTCTCGGACCGCACCGGCGGTATCGGCTACCTGCTCAAAGACCGGGTGATGAACGTCGGCCAGTTCACCGACGCACTACACCGGGTTGCCGCCGGTGGCACGGTCATGGATCCCGAGGTCGTCTCCCAGCTCCTCACCAAGAGAAGCAGCGACGAACCGCTTGGCAGGCTCACAGCCCGCGAGCGCGAAGTGTTGGCGCTGGTGGCTGAAGGCCGCTCGAACGCTGCGGTGGCGGGACGGCTGGTCGTGTCGGAGAAGGCGGTCAGCAAGCACATCGCAAACATCTTCCTCAAACTCGACCTGGCTCCTTCCGACGATGACAACCGCCGAGTCATGGCCGTGCTGGCTTACCTGAACTCCTGACCCGACCCGCGGGGGTAGACGTAGCTCCCCCGCAAAGACTGGTCGTGGCACCATCGTCGCGAGAAGCGGCGATCCTTAGCGTTGAACGGGTGATCTTCGCCCCGCAACGCCATCGAGATCAGGCCCGACCCGATAACCGGGACCAGGGTCTCGGCCGACTGGCCCGTGTGCTGCTCCGGCACCGCAAGACGGTCGGCCTGTTCTGGGTAGTGGTTGGCATCGTCGGTATCGCCCTTGTCGGCTCGATCACGGGGCGGTTCTCCTCGACCACGACGCTGCCGGGCCTACCCAGCTATCGGGCCAGTCAGACGATCGTGCACACCTATGGCAACGGCGGCAACAACAACGCTGCCGTCGCGGTCGTCACGCTCCCCGCCGGCCAGCGCGTCGACACCCCGGCCGGAACGAGCGAGGTCCGCTCGGTCTTCGCCGCCCTTGACGCCGACCGCTCGCTGCGGGTGGTGTCCTACGCCACGGTCCATGATCGCCGGCTGATCAGCTCGGACGGGCGAGCGGCGATCGGGCTGGTGTTCGGCCCCAGCAACGCGCCGACCTCTGCCCAGGTCGCTACCCGAATGCGGAATGCCGCGCCCTCAGGAGTCACTGTCGCCGCCACCAGTCTCAGCGATCTGTATAACGCACCGGGCAGCGGCGGCACCGGGGTGCTGGGAGAGCTCGCCATCGGAGCCATCGGCGCCCTTGTCGTACTGGTCCTCATCTTCGGATCGTTCCTCGCCGTCATCCCTCTCATCATCGCCGCCGTATCGATCCTCGGCACCTTCCTCGCCCTCGGGGCCATCACCACCGTTGCCGACGTCAGCCAACTTGTCGAGTACCTGGTCGCCCTCATCGGCCTCGGCGTCGCCATCGACTACTCCCTCCTCATCGTCACCCGCTGGCGAGAGGAACGGGACCGGGGCCGCTCCAATGACGACGCGGTCGTGGTCGCCCTGACCACCGCCGGGCGGGCGGTGGCCTTCAGCGGGGCCACCGTCGGGGTCGGGCTCCTGGCCCTGGTCCTCCTGCCGATCCCCTTCCTGCGCAGCCTCGGCTACGGCGGCCTGCTCATCCCCGTCGTCACCATCATCGCCGCAGTAACCCTGCTACCGGTGCTGCTCTCCGCATGGGGCCCGCGCCTGGACCGCAGGACCCGGCGGGCGGCACGCCGCCACCAGGTCAACGTGGGCAGACCGAGCCGAACCTGGGCGGCATGGACCGCGACGGTCATCCGCCACCGCCTGCTCGCCATCGGGGCTGCTGTCATCGTCCTCGGCGTCTTGACCGGTTTCGCGTTCACCCTCCGGGTCGGCGAGGCACGACCCACCTCCGTGGACCGCTCCGGGACCGCCGAGACCGGATTACGCACCCTGGAGCGCGCCGGGTTCCCGGTCGCGGCCCTCCAGCCCATCGAAATCCTCGTGCCCGACACCACCAACCCGACCGCACTGGCGGCCCGGCTCGAGGCGATCCCCGGCGTGGACACCGCCATCGCCCCCACCGGGCCGCAATGGCGACGAGCCGGCACCGCACTGCTCGACGTAATCGCGAGCTCGCCGACTAGCACCTCGACCGGCAACGCCACCGTCGCCGCCGTGCGGGGCACCGCCGCCCGGTTGGCGCCCGGCTCCCAGGTCGCCGGGGACGGACCCGACGAAGCCGACTTCGTGCACGCCCTCTATTCCCGGTTCCCCCTCATCGTCGCCGTCGTGGCTCTTGTCAGCCTCCTGGCCCTGACCCGCGCCTTGCGCTCCGTGGTCCTAGCAGTCAAGGCCGTCGTGCTCAACCTGGTGTCGGTCGGCGCCACCTTCGGGGCGCTGGTGCTCATCTGGCAGCGCGGCTACGGCTCGCACGCCATCTGGGGCATCTCCGGGACCGGGGTAATCATCGACTTCGTACCCCTGATCGTCTTCGCCTTCCTCTTCGGCCTGTCGATGGACTACGAAGTGTTCATCCTCTCTCGCATCAAAGAAGCCCACGACGCCGGCTGCTCCACCGACGACGCCATCATCGACGGGCTCGGCCACACCGGCCGGCTTGTCACCAGCGCGGCGCTCATCCTGTTCCTGGCGTTCGCCGCCCTCGCCTCCGCCCCCAGCGTGCCACTCAAAGTCTTCGCCACCGGACTGGGCATCGGGATCGTCCTCGACGCCACCCTCGTCCGCGCCCTGCTCGTGCCCGCCCTCGTCTCATTGCTTGACCGGTGGAACTGGTGGCAGCCTTTCGGGTATCACGATTACGCCCGGCAAGTTAGGAACCCACACGCGAAGCCATGCAAAATGAGGGAGGCGTGAGCAACAGCCGGCCTGGTTAGACCCTCGGATGCCAAAAGCGGCGCATCGAACATGTCCATCATGCGGATCGGTGAGCACCGGGGCTGAAGTCGACCCCAATAGACGGGTGCTTGTTTGTGACCTCTGCGGCGCCGTCACTCCCTTTCGCCTCCTGCCTCCGCTGCTCTTACTGACGGGAGCTAGTGGAGCCGGCAGGACCACCCTCTACCGCGGACCCCACCACAGGGCGGGCGGCTCGCGACAGATGCAGTCACCCTTTTCGAAGTCGCTCATTCCGAGTTGAGCGAAGGGGACGCCGGTCAGTCGACTACGCGACGTCCCCACTACGGCGAAGGTGGGCCAGGACGGAAGAGATCTCGATGATACGGCGCGGAACAGCAACGTCGCGAGGCCAGCCAACTCCCAGTGGCTCGATGAGTTCGGACTGACCGCCGGTCGCGGCCACCCTGTCTTCTGGAGAAGAGATCTCCCATTCGCCGGGTTCCGCGCGGTGTGACCGGGCGTTCGCCTACGGCCAGGGCGCTCTCGCCAAGACGGATCACCCGCGGGGACCCTTCGGCAAAGTTGCCAGCGAGGTGACGCTTCCAAGACGCACAACACTCCGCTCGTCTCGCCACGCTCGCATGGCCGATCGGGGTCGCCAATGTTCCCCCTCAATCTGCCCATCGTCATCTCGGGCCGAAGTCGAGATCGCCCCGCCCAAAACCTGAAGCACTTTGATCAGGGCAGTTGCATAGGCACGCACAGGGCATGCTTATGCAACGCTGCGCCCGATCCGCATCTCCGTCACAAAACCGCAGCGTGCCGCCCTCACCCGTCTGCGCCACCCTGCCCATGCTGCATACGCAATGAGTAGGTCCCCACAAACTGTCCCCACAAACACAGAAACCGCCAACCACACGTGCTGGTCAGCGGCCTGTGCGTACGCAAGAAGGCGCGAAAAACGCCCGTACTTGGTGGCGGGGGGTCCAAGCCATGACGCACCCATCGGCTTACAAGCCTGACGAAGTAGCTGGTCAGAACGCCACGCGTATGCACTACATAGCGCAGCCACCTGATCAACGTCTGCGTCACATCGTCGGAGTCCCGAGAAACTCCTCCTCTTCGCACGACCTTCGGGTTCGTGACCCGACGAAGCAGCGGGTCAGTGGGGTGTGCATATGCACTGCATAAGTCACGCGTCTGCTCAATATCGGCCACCACCGTCTGAGTCCCGTGCAATTCCCACTTTGGGCGAACTCCCGGGTCGCCGCCCGATAGTGGGTTCGCCCCGATCTGGCGGGTGATTGATGGCTTCCCTCAAGCAAGCACAACAAGAGGTCAGTGGCTCTTGACATGTTGAGTAGACAGGTCTACCTTTTAGGGAGTCAGACAGACCAGTCTACTCAAGGAGAGAGTTATGAACGCACCCGACAGCACGACCGACATGGGATTGGGCATCGCCCTCGTGACTGGCTCGACCTCTGGTATCGGCCGAGCGACCGCTATCCGCTTGGCCGAAGACGGCTGGAACGTCGTCGTCCACGGCCGCAATTCGGAGCGTGGGGCCGACGTGGTCCGAGAGATCGAAGCGCAGGGGGGCCGCGCCCGTTTCGTGGCCGCCGATCTCAAAAACTTGGCGTGCGGTGCGAAACCTGGTCGAGGGAATTGGGGACGTAGATGTGCTCGTCAACAACGCTGGAGATTCGTGGTTCGGCCCGACCGCTGATCTCGACGAGGCCACCTTCAACGACCTTTTCGACGACAACGTGCGCTCGGCCTATTTCCTCGTGGCCGCCATCGCTCCGGGAATGGCGAAACGCTCCTCGGGCAGCATCATCAGCGTGGCCAGCATGGCTGGACAGATCGGCATGGCCGGTGGCGCCGCCTACGGGGCTACCAAGGGAGCCCTGAACTCCATGACACGCTCCTGGGCGGCCGAGTTCAGTCCTCAGGGTGTCCGGGTCAACGCCGTGAACGCCGGGCCGGTACTCAGCACTCCCGACCCCGAGAAGGCAACTTTTATTGAGCAGGTAGGCACGACCACCTTGCTCGGACGCGCTGCGCAGGTCGAGGAGATCGCCGAAGTCATCGCCTTTCTGGCGTCGAACAAGGCCAGCTACCTGACCGGATCCACCCTGGCCGTCGACGGTGGCCGCACGGCGGTATGAGTCCCATGCTCGTTCGTTCCGCACCTTCAATTTGATCCGTCCTCACATTTACCAGCACCCATCGACAATGGAGATCCATCAATGACCGATACACGGCAGCACCTGACACCCGGATCCGACCACCCAATCACCCTGAAGCAGTCCTTGTCTCGGGTCGTCGTCCAGTCCGGCTCCGTCGTGATCGCGCAAACCGATCGGGCAATCGAGATGCTCGAGGCCTCGTATCCCCCGGTCCTCTACGTACCGCTCGAGGACGTCGACCAGCGCCTGTTACGACGCAGCGAACACCGCACTTGGTGCCCATACAAGGGTGAGGCCTCCTATTACGACATCGTTGACGGTGATGGGAGCGACCTGAGTGCCGCCGTCTGGTACTACGACGACCCCTTCCCTGCCGTCGCCGCCATCAAGAATCACGTGGCCTTCTACATCGACCGGGTCACCGTCACTGCCTTCCCCGACGAATCTGCCGTAAAGTAGACAGGTCTGTCCAAAGGAAGCGAGACAGTGAGCACGACTGCACCAGCTCCGGGTGAGCATCGAGCCTCGGCACGGGAGCGGCTCCTCGCCGCAGCGGACGAACTCTTCTACGCCGAGGGCGTCCAGACCGTAGGCATCGACCGCATCATCGAGCGTGCCGGGGTCGCCAAGGCGTCGCTCTACAACGTCTTTGGCAGCAAGGAAGAGTTGGTAGCCGCCTACCTGGCTTCACGCCACGACCGAACCGCCGGCCGACTCACCGAGGTCATCGAGAGCGTCAACGATCCGCGACAGAAGATCCTGGCTGTCTTCGACTCCCAAGCCGAGCAGTACCAGCAACCGGACTTCAACGGGTGCGCATTCACCGCCGCCTCCACCGAAGCTCCCGCGCAGAGTCTCGTCGAGCAAGCCGCCGACCAGTTCCGCGCCTGGATCCTCGCCATGTTCACCAACCTTGCCGAACAAGCCGGCGCAGCCGACCCTGCGAACCTCGGACGCCAGCTCTACCTCATCTACGACGGTGCCGGGCTGGCGGGTCGCATGGACCACCACGATGCCGACATTGCACCTGCCGCCCGCAGTGCCGTTGAGGTCCTCCTCGACGCCGCGCTGACTCGAACCGGGCGGGCGGCCAAGCAGCACTAATCCACCCCTCCCAGGATCTTCGGGTTAGAGACCCCGAGGTTCATCGTTGCGAATGCGCCCAGGCCCCAGCGGTCAGGCGACTCCCACCTACCGAGGGCCGTGGAGCTGGCGTTCGGGGGATTCAGAGGAGGGCGAAGTTCTTGTAGGCCGCCTGGATATTGAGCCGGGTTCCCAGGCGCGGCTCATGTGGAGTGTTCCTCGACGACGTAAGAACGAGTCTTCGATCGATCGATGAACCGTGCCTCGTCCTCAGCTACACCCGAATCGGGTGCGTACATGGCGGAGACCCAACCCTCATAGGCGTGCCGGTCAGCGAATACCAACTCGGTGATGATGTCGACATCATCCCGAGAGACCGTGGTGACGTCACGGAGGAGGAAGTTGCGTTTGTCGTCGCCGGTGGTAGCTCGGTCGCCATCGTCGCCGGTCTCCCTTTCGGCATCCTCATCGGACAAACATGGGGCTGGCGAAGCGCCATGTGGGTCTTGGTCGTCCTCGCCGTCCTCTCGACCCTGGCCATCACGCTCCTACCGCCGGTTCACGCCCCGCGGATGACGTTGCGCCAACGGGGCGCTGCGCTGGGCGATCGGCGCGTTCTGGGCATCCTGGCTGGCACAGTCACCGTCCTGACTCCGGCCTTCCTTGTGCTCGCCTACCTTCCGGCGATCATGTAAACAGCAGGCACTTGGGTCGTGGTCGCGGTGCTCGTCTATGGGGTGGGTCAGGTCAGCGGAACGTGCTCGTGCCGCGCATTATCCGTCGCCGAAATGCCAGGACGGCTCTGTTGCTCGGGGCTTGCGGTGTCACCATCGTCACGGCCATCCTCACGCTCACCCGTACCCTCCCAGCGGCTGCGACCGTCACGATGGCCGCGCTTGGCCTTGCGGTCGGGCTCACCGTGGTCCCCCAACAACACCGGCTCTTCGCGACTGTGCCCAAACTCGCTCCCGTCGCCGTGGGCCTCAACGGTTCGGCGATCTACATTGGGAGTGCCCTCGGAGCGGCCCTTGGTGGGGTGGCGCTCGCGATAGGCGGCAGCATCGCCCCTAGCGTCGCCGCAGCGATCATCGGGCTGTTCGCCGTCGTGATCGCTCTCGCCGCAGTGCGCAACGCATGAGGTCGCCCAAGATCCGGCACGGAACGGACCATACGCGTTCGTCGCCGTTCGCAGATCGCTAGTGATGCGGTCCGTCGCCATCTCAGCCACGTGCTCCGTCAGATACCCGTCTTCGCTCGCCCGCGGGGTGGGATTTCCAGTCGCTAATACAGAGTCGTGGTCCCGGCGACATGAGGTTTCAGGCAGCCGGTATGGGCTGCAGCGGGACTTTCCCGTCCCAATCCTTGGCCATCTGCCGTAGCAAGACGTGCGTGCTCCGGATGTACTCCGTGTCTTTGTGGACTTCGAGAGCGACACCCAACTCGGGTGCCCAGTGGTAGTACTCCTCGATTTCTCCAGTCTTCGCATCGAGAAAGCGAGGCATACCGAGCTTGCTCAAGCGATCGCTTTCCGCCTCGTAGTCTCCGGCCACATACCCGATGTGGTTGAGCGTGTTGGGCGCCGTGGACAGTTTCCGAGCGAGTTCAGGCGGTTGTATCTCGTGCATTTGCTGGATCTCGATGACCAGGTCACCCCAAGCGCCCAGCGCCGTCGAGTGATCCCAAACCGGGCTCGAGGCCTCGTGCCACGCCAAGCGATCGAAGACGACGTGCTCGATCGAGAAAAAGAGACCCGCCCCGAGGGTGCGGGCGAAGAAGGTCGCCGCGCTCTCAAGATTGTCGACCGTCCAGCTCAGGTGAAGGAATTCGGGCTGATGACCGAGCCACCGGCCGATGGCTTCGGTTGAAAGGCTTGCTGGACTAGTTGTCATCGTTGCTCCTTTGGAATAGTTGGCCGAGATCGTCGACCGGTTGTGGACAGCGTGTGGTTCAATCAGGCCGTTGCGGTTACGCCTTCGACAAGTGCGGTGGTCTCGACGACTTCCTCGGCCTCGGGGCGTGCGTTCGGTGAGACGCCCGTGAGCGCGAGGTTCACTGCGGCGAAGATGACAGCGATCAGCAATCCCCGGTGGAATCCCTGGACGAGGGCGGCGTGTTCGCCGGCACCGTGTGCCAAGGCGTTGGCCGTCTTGGAGTTGGCCAGGGTGGTCACGACGGCCAGGCCGATCGCTCCACCGACGTTGTAGAAGGCGGTGATCACTCCTGACGCGGATCCGGCGTCGTGTCCGGTGACGTCGACGACCGCACTGATCTGGGCCGGCACACCGACGCTGATAATGCCTATGCCGAACAGGACCAGCCCTGGGAGGATATGGGCGGCGTAACTTCCCTCAGCACCCGCCCTGGACAACAGGATGAGCCCGATCAGCCCGATCACCGTTCCCGCCAGCTGCACTGGTCGCGTACCGACCCTGGTGACCAACTGGGAGGCAACCACCGCGGCGGCGACCGCTGCCACCCCCATGGGTAGGAACTCCAGGCCGGTCTTGAGCGCGGAGTCGCCCCGAACTTGCTGAAGGTACAGCGCGGTCAAGAAGAACATGGAGAGGAAGGCAGCGCCGTTTAGGGCGAGAACGCCACTAGAGGTGCTCAGGCCTCTGGACCGGAACAGCTGGAGTGGGACCAGCGGGGCGGCCGAGCGAGTCTCGACGAACACGAACGCCACGAGGAGGACTACACCGGCGGCCAAGCAAGCGACCACCTCGGTAGAGCCCCAGCCGAGCGGGCCGGCCCGTACCACCCCGTAGACCAAGGCGAGAAGTCCGGCAGTCGACAGCAAGGACCCAGTCACGTCGAAGGTGCGTCGGTTCGTTCGTGGCGCGGACGTCTCGGTGATGAATCTCGGGGCAATGACGACCAGGCCGACGACGATCGGGACATTGACGAAGAACACCCACCGCCAACTCAGTGCGTCGACCAACACGCCACCGGCTACGACGCCAAGCGTGCCACCGAGACCGGCCAGGCCTCCCCAGACGCTCATAGCTACGTTTCGATCCTTGCCATGGGCAAAGGTGACGGTGAGGATCGACAGCGCTGCAGGGGACAGGATCGCCCCGCCGAGGCCCTCGGCAGCTCGCATGGCAATCAACAAGCCAGGTGACGTCGAAAGCCCGGCACCCAACGACGCAGCGCCAAAAACGATCAGCCCGGTGAGAAAGACTCGGCGCCGGCCCGGCAGGTCGGCCGCCCTGCCACCAAGGAGCAGGAAGCCACCGAAGAAGAGGGTGTAGGCGCTGATGACCCATTGCAGGTTGCTGATAGAGAACTTCAGCCCACTCTGGATATGAGGCAGTGCGACGTTCACGATCGTGATGTCAAGGACCACGATGAACTGGGCCACCGCGACCACCGCCAGCGTTGACCAGGGACTCCGCCGTCGATCGAGCGTTGCCTCGGTAAGGACATCAACGATGGCGGTCATTTCTTCCTCCTCGGAGTGCGTTCACGAAACCACGTAGTGGGTCGACGTCCTTTGTGGTACTTAGTACCGTTTTGGGTGTCAAGCCCAAATGGTACTGACTCCGCTATACTCCAGGACATGCCCGAACGAGTAGGTCTGCGTGAACGCAAACAGCAACGCGCACGAGACGCGATCATCGACGCTGCGTTTGACCTGTTCGCTCGCCGGAAGTTTGACGAGGTCACCGTGGATGACATCGCCGACCTGGCGGAGGTCGGCAGGACGACGTTTTTTCGCTACTTCGGTGATAAGCGGGAAGTTGTCCTCGCCGACGACCAGCGTCTGCTCGATGAGCTGACGGCCATGCTGAACGTCAGCGAAGCAGCACCACCCCAGGACGTCCGGGCCGCGCTCGTCGAGCTGCGCGAACTCGTGCTGCTCGTCTGCGACAAGAACCTCAGCGACCCACGATTCGGCCTCTTTAGCCGGCTCCTAGAAGAGAATCCCGACCTTCGCGACCGCTACCTTCGAAAGCTCCATAGCTATGCGGAACAATTGGCGCAGACGTTGATCGAACGTGGGTCGCCGACGCGCGTGGCCGTGGTTGCTTCTGAGTTCGCTCTTGCCTGCTACTTCGCGGGAACCCGACTTGCGGGTTCGGATGCTCGCAAGCTCCGAAGCGAGGTCAATGCAGCGTTCATCGAACTGGACAGTCTCACCACCGCCGAGGCCGGAACCTCATCGTGAGGTTTTGTCGGTGGCTTAGGGCAGGCGCACCATGACGGCTCTCCTTATTTAGGATGCGTCCCGGCAGTGCGGGATGAGTGAGCCGGTGAGAGCACCGTTAGAAGGGCCGACCAGCTCGAAGAGTTCGTGCGGACCTCGCTCTCCGGACGCAGGACTGCTTCGTCGAGAAGCTGATCGAACGGTGATGAATTCACCGCTCCCCCACTGCGTCCGGCACAGCGACCGCTTCGAAGAGCTTGGACGACGACATGCGACCGAGGCGTCCACACGACGACCCGGTACCGCGCAGCCGGTCTCGGACCGCCCGTGACGTTCGTGGTACCGGAGAGAGCGATCTCCGTAAACCGTGCTGCGACGCGCTCACGGATTGTCGATCAATTCCGTTCCTGCAATTGGCGCACCCGTCCCCTCTCGATAACACGTCGATTGCGCCGGGTTCCTGTGCGAGGCGATTTGGAGGCTCCGACGCGCACCCCGGAGCCAGCCCGACATTCGCCGAGGGTCGCCTTGACGAATGGGCACCCAGTGGCACGACGAACGCCAGGACACCGGTGAGGGTGAGAAATGCGTATTGGCAGGCCGCGGTGGCGGTGGCGGAGGCGCCCCCGAAGATGACGGCGAGTCCAAGTGCGCTCCACCCGATCAGCGTGATGGCTATTGCCGACGGAACGGCCGATTGAAGCGCCGGCGATCTTCTTGTCATGTAAACAGCCAGCGTGGTTGCTGCGAGGCACAAGGCCACCATGGCGACGCCGGTGAGAACATC
This sequence comes from uncultured Acidimicrobiaceae bacterium, assembly GCA_963794215.1. Taxonomy (GTDB): domain Bacteria; phylum Actinomycetota; class Acidimicrobiia; order Acidimicrobiales; family RAAP-2; genus DATKRB01. The sequence goes on from CAWCCQ010000008.1 coordinate 32,931, forward strand.
ATCTGGAGTGAGCGGCCAGACCTGACTTGCGCAGGCTTGGGCGGACCTTGAACCGCATCTGAGCGGCACTACAGCATCGATCGCAGTTGCCAACCCAAACGTTGCGTAGCCGAATAGGGCGGCCGCGAGCGCCCGGTTCCGCCGCACAAACCCGGCATGGGGGCGCAGTTCGCGAACGCTAACGATGGCGATGCACAACCCGGCGGTGCAGTCGAGCAGGACAAAGAGCCAGTTGAAAGGCTGACGACGCTTCGAAACTGCTCGCCAGCCCATGACCGGCAAGCGGCGGATTGAGGAGGAAGGCCAACGGCCACGAGCTATAGGCCAGGGCACCGGCATACGCAAACCACATGGTCGATGGACGTCGTCGAGGCGCCCGCGACAGCACGGGGCTGCTCCACTGTCGGCGCTCCAAGGGTCCGTCGCCGTCTCGACATCTTCGCTGGCACAAGCACCATCTCGGCGCCGGGCCCTATCCATGTTGGGTCATCAGGAAGCTGGAGTGACGGGATCGGGTCGGAAGGAGCTGGTCGGTAGCGGGTTACCGTCGGATCCCGGCGACGAGGTTTTCCCAATTACCGAAGGCGATCCTTTCGCGTTCGCCTTCGTTTATCGCCGCGCTGCCCAAGAACCGAGGCACGGAACCGCCATGTTCGCGGTTGAACGGATAATCCGAGGCGTACATGAGCCGCTCTATTCCCACGGTCTCCAAACTCCACCGCAGGTATTTATGGCTAGAGATGGCCAGTTCTCGAAGGGACTGAATTGGACCTGGTTGACCACCGGCGGGCTGGTCGCTGCAGCCGCCACGGCCTGCAACTCACCGACATCGAAATTCGAGACCCCGATCGACCGGGTGTAGCCCAGCGCCTTAGCCCGTTCCATTCCGGGCCAAGCCCAGGTAGGACCGCCTCGCGGCCAGTGGATGAGATAGAGGTCGACGTGGTCGACGCCGAGGCGGTGGAGACTCTGCTCGGCCTCGGCGACCGGATCCCTGCGGTTGGGTTGGAACTTCGTGGTGATGAACACCTCGTCGCGCTCCAAGCCGCTCTCGCGTAGCGCCCGGCCAACGCTCTCCTCGTTGCCGTAAGCCTGGGCGGTGTCGACGTGCCGGTAGCCGAGTTCGAGTGCCCACCGCACGGCGTTGACGCACTCGGTCCCGTTGGGCACCTGCCAGACCCCAAGGGCGAGCACCGGCAATCGCTGGCCGTCGGCGAGCGTGCGAGCGCGTCCGTCGTCACTTGCCGGGTAGGTTGCCATGGCTCTGTCCTGCTTTGGCTCGTTCGGGGATCTCGAAGTGGGATACCACGCTGCGGAGTCCTTTGCTTTGGCTCGTTCGGACTGTCGCCGTCAACACCTGGTCCGCTGAGCAGGATCGCCGAGTAGCCCTCACTTCATCAGACCTAGGTCGGAGTAGACGGCCAGGAGGGACTCCCGCCAGCGCGCGGCGCGTGCGCGCTTGCTCGCCCCTGGGCCGGCGAGAATATTGATAGCGCATTCATCAAGCGTCACCAGTGCGGTACATATGCTCTGGGACGCCAGTTCGCACGATACCGCTGCCAGTTGGCCTGTGGGAGTCAACTTCCTCAGTCTTTCAACCGCGGCGTAGGCGCTCACGAGATGGGCCACCGTGTCGGACATCTCCGACTCCCAAGGCTCGCACGGCGGGTCGACGTCGGTGTTTTCGGTATCCCACCAGCTCTTCGTGGCCGTTCGACCTCCCACAACCTCGTCCGGTTGCATGTCATATCCCCCTCTCAGAGTGTCCCTCGAAGCGTGAATCGCCGGGCCTTCCGCGCACTACCTGCCCTTGTCGCCACGCCACCTTCAGGGAGCAGACCAACGGTGCCAGGGTGGCGTGTTGGCCGCGAGTGAGTCCGTCAGTCACCTTGGTATCTCTGCTCCTGCCAAGGGTCCCCCAGATCGTGGTAGCCGTTCTGCTCCCAGAACCCTGGCTCGTCGTGGTCAAGCAGAGTGAGCCTGGTCACCCATTTGGCGCTCTTCCAGAAGTACAAGTGGGGCACAAGTAGCCGGACAGGACCTCCGTGCACGCGAGGCAATGGCTCCCCCTCATGAGTGAACGCGATCCAGGCCTGCCCGCCAGTGACGTGCTCGAGCGGAAGGTTCGACGTGTAACCGGTGGTCGAAGTCGCCAGCACGTGGGTCGCTCCCGGCGCCGGATGAGTCTCGCTCAGCAGTACGTCGACGTCCACGCCCCCGAACCACGTGCCGAGCTTCGACCAAGTGGTTACACAATGGATGTCGCCCCTGTATTCGGACTGTGGCAACATCTGCATGTCGTTCCAAGTCCAGGTTCGCGACGTTTCAACCAGCCCGTCGACGGTCATTGTCCAGGCCTGCGGGTCGAGCCGGGGAGTCGCCTCTGCGGTGAGCACCGGGAACCCGCGCCCTATGTCGTATTGGCCTGGAGGAAGACGAGGGTCTCGCTCCGAATGCCGTCTTCCAAAGAAGCCTCGAGTCGCCGCACTCATGCTTCGGATCCTCTTGCAGCCCTCTGAATCATTTCGGGGTCCTCCTCGTTAGCGGCTTACTAGAATCATGCAATCTTCTTCACGGACGAGTTGGACGAGCAGCGCCTACAACAGGCCGATGACCATCCTCTAGAACCCGACTCTGACCGACGGCATCGGCGAGATCGTCTCCAGAGATCGTCTCCTTCTCGAGAAGAGCAGCAACGACGACGTCGAGGGCACTTCGGTTCTCGCTCAGCAGCGCACGTGCCCGATCCTCTGCCTCAGAGAGCAGGCGGCTCACTTCTTGGTCGATGACCTGCTGGGTGCCCTCGGCGTAGGGACGTTCCTGGCCGAGCTGCGGACTGCTCAGGTACTCCGGCCCGTCCGATCCATACCCGATCGGCCCAAGGCGCGGTGAGAGTCCCCAGTCCTTGACCATCCTGATCGCGAGCTGCGTCGCACCCGAGAGGTCGTTGGCAGCCCCGGTGGAGGCCTCCCCGATCACCAGTTTTTCCGAGGCCCGACCACCGAGCCGTATAGCTAGGGAGTCAAGCAGATAGCGCTCGGAGTAAAGGTGCCGCTCGTCGACCGGGAGCTGCTCGGTGACTCCGAGGGCCCGACCGGCCGGCAGGATGGTGATCTTGGCCACCGGATCGGCATGTTGGGAGAAGAAGGCGACGAGGGCGTGCCCGGCTTCGTGCACGGCTACCGAATGCTTCTCGTCGGGAAGGAGAGCATTGGACGCGTCTCGTCTACCGAGGAGGACACGGTCCCTGGCCTCGTCGATGTCCCGGGCGAAGATGACGTCCCGGTCGTCGCGGACTGCGACGATGGCCGCTTCGTTGATCAGGTTGGCCAGATCCGCCCCCGAGAACCCCGGAGTGCTCCGGGCGACGTCGTCGAAATCGACGTCGGGGGCGAGATGCTTGCCCGTGACGTGCACCTTTAAGATTGCGGCACGCTCTGCCTGGTTAGGAAGCGGAATCTCGACCTCGCGGTCGAAACGGCCCGGCCGCAGCAGGGCGGGATCGAGCACCTCGGGCCGGTTGGTGGCGGCCAGGACCACCACCCCGGTGGTGGAGTCGAAGCCGTCCATCTCCGCTAAGAGCTGGTTGAGGGTTTGCTCACGCTCGTCATTGGTGACGATTGAGCCACCGCGGCGCTGGCCGATGGCGTCGATCTCGTCGATGAAGACGATCGAAGGCGATCGCTTGCGAGCGTCGGTGAACAGGTCCCGCACCCGCGACGCCCCCACCCCAACGAACAGCTCGACGAAGCTCGACCCGGTGAGCGCCAAGAAGGGCACCTTGGCCTCCCCCGCCACCGCCCTAGCCATGAGCGTCTTGCCCGTGCCTGGTGGACCGACCATGAGCGCCCCCCGGGGGCCGACAGCGCCGGCGCTGGCGTAGCGATCGGGATCCCTTAGGAAGTCGACGACCTCGGCCACCTCACGCTTCGCTCCCCCGTACCCGGCGATGTCGGCGAACCGGGTCGTCGGCCGATCCTCGTCGTAGACCTTGGCTCTCGAACCCCCGATGCCCATGATCCCCCCAGCGAGCTGTCGGGCGCTCCGCCGCCCAATCCAGATGAAGAAGGCGAGGAGCAACAAGAAGGGGACGAACGAGAGCAGATCCTCGAGGAAAGCAGAGCCTTGTCCGACCCCGGTGACGTCCACATCGTGGGCCTTCAACGTGGGCGCCAGCTGCGTGTCGGTGATGGCCGTCGGGATCTGGGTGGTGTAGTCGTCGCCCCCCTTCAATGTGCCGGTGATGGCGCCGCTCGGGTTGACCGATGCCGTGTGCACCTCTCCCCCTTCGACCTCGGACACGAACTGCGAGTAGCTGAGGTTCTTCGTCGGTGTACTCGTCATGTGCGGGATAGAAAGCAGAGTCACCGTAATCGCGATGCCTAGCGGCACGAGCCACATTCGCCAGCGCGGCGGAGGAGGACCTGCCGGCGCCGGGGGTCGGTCGTTGGGCCTACCCGGCCGAGCCACTCCCGTGAAATGTCGAATCGTTTGCACCATTTGCTACGTCCCTTGTGTCCGCTCCACGGCTGCCAAAGCGATGCAGTCGAGCCGTCCAGTCCCCGCCACCGAGTTGGCGCGAGCGCATCGCTTGGGAAAGGAGCAAATGACGCTCAATCTCCGCGAAGGCGAGGCACGAACCTTTCACGCAGTGCGTCGGGAACGTTCAGTCGCAAATGCTCCAACAAGGCAGCGAGTTTCGCGTCCAGTTCGCATCCCACAGTTCTCACTCTGGGATGGCCGAAACTACCGAACTGATCGCTGGGCTTATCGATGGTGAAGAACGCCTGCCCATCGGAACGGCTCCATATCGCGCTGTGAAGTGGTGCGTACATCACGACGGACGGCTCGAATCGAAACATCCGCTCCATGATCGTGTGGTTTCCCATGAGATAGGCGACCGCCGAGCTTGAATCCCCGGCGAGGCGCACCAGCCGATCGACGTCATTGGTCCAATAGATCAGGAACCCCCACGGCGCTGTTCTCTCAATGAGGTCAACCATCTCGCCCCATGGCGCGCCGCGAATCTCGAGCTCCATTACCTGATTGAGTGGAAGGGGAGGGACAGCGTCCTCAAACCGCGATCGGAACTCGGATTGAACCATCCCAGTAGGAATCGTCATGCGGTGTACGGCATAAGTCACAGTGACGGGCTCGGTTACCACGCAGTTCCTTTCTCTGTTTTTCGATTAGCCTGTACTTTTGCGACTGGCAGACCGCCAGTGCGGTCACTTCCGGGTCCGGCTACTCAGGGCCGCGATCGATGCAGGTGGCAACGAAGTCATCGTGCGTATCGGCAGACGTCATCAGGAGATGGCTTCGCTTCGTCGGGGCAACACCCACCCAGGGCGCGGGAAGTGGCAGGTGTAGCCGTAGGGATAACGCTCCAGGTAGTCCTGATGCTCGGGCTCGGCCTCCCAAAACGGTCCTGCTGGGGAGACCTCGGTGACGACCTTGCCGGGCCACAATCCCGAGGCCGCCACGTCGGCGACGGTGTCCTCGGCCACCCGACGCTGCTCGTCGTCGAGGTAGAAGATGGCTGAGCGGTAACTCGGGCCCACGTCGTTGCCCTGGCGGTTGAGCGTTGTGGGGTCGTGGATCTGAAAAAAGAACTCGAGCAGGTCCCGATAGGAGGTCATGTCGGGATCGAAGGTGATCTCGATGGCCTCGGCGTGTGTCCCGTGGTTGCGATAGGTGGCGTTGGCCACCTCGCCGCCGGTATAGCCCACTCGGGTGGAGACCACGCCGGGGCGCTTGCGGAGCAAGTCCTGCATGCCCCAAAAGCAACCTCCCGCCAGGATTGCCTTTTCGGTGCGAACGCTCATCGAACTACCTCCTTTGATTCTTGGGTCCGTCGAAGAGCTTCTTGTATCGGCCGTAGCCCTCGGACTCGAGGTCTTCGTACGGCACGAAGCGAAGGGCGGCCGAATTGATGCAGTAGCGCAGGCCTCCCTCTTCTCTAGGGCCGTCGTCGAAAACATGGCCAAGATGGCTGTCGCCGTGGATCGAACGGACCTCGGTGCGGATCATGCCATGGCTCGTGTCCATCTTCTCCACCACGTTGGCGGGCTCGAGAGGAACGGTAAAGCTGGGCCAGCCACACCCACTGTCGAACTTCTTGGTGGACGCGAACAACGGTTCCCCCGAGACGATGTCGACGTAGACGCCGGCTTCCTTCTTGTCCCAGAATTCGTTGTCGAAGGCCGGCTCGGTGGCACCTTCCTGCGTCACGGCGAACTGGCGATCATCAAGCTTGGCAATCGCCTCAGGGTCCTTGCGGTAGTCATCGGCCATTTCGGCCCTCCTTGATCGGGACTCCTCCGGTTGCGCGGCAACGTCATTCGCCTGGCTAGATTTATCCGCGGCTGCGAGCCCTCGGTGGGGTGAGGCTGGGCATGTGACTCTTCGATCAACGTCGCCTCTCGAGCGCCGCCGCCTCGATTCGGTCGCCCACAGCCTTGTCGATGCTGTGCCAGTACTCGAAAGCGCGCTGGAGTACCTCCTGGCGCCGGATGCCGCTGAGCACTCCGGAGACGGTATCGACGAAACGGTCACGCGCCGCCTGGTCCATGACCTCGTTGAGGAGCGTCCTGGCCTGGCCCGTATCGTCGTCCTCCGCGTGCGAGGTGTACGCGGCGCGCACCATCTCGCCGTCCGCTGCCCACACGGCCTGCTCGGCGTAGGCGATGGCATCCGCAGCCGGCGCCCCTTCGACGGAGTTCGGGTAGTAGACGGGATCGGTGACGTTGTCGACCCGCATGGCGCCGTCTTTGGAGTAGCTGTGCACCGGCGCTTTGGGCCGGTTCACCGGGATCTGCGGGTAGTTCACGCCCAAGCGAGCCCGGTGCGCATCGGCATAGGAGAATCCTCGGGCGAGCAGCATCTTGTCGGGCGACAGACCGGTCCCCGGGACGGTGTTGTTCGGCTGGAAGGCCGCCTGCTCCATCTCGGTGTGATAGTCGGTGACGTTGCGGTCGAGGGTGAGCGAGCCTACGTCGACCAGGGGGTAGTCGCCGTGCGGCCAGACCTTGGTGAGATCGAACGGATTGAACCGGTACGTCTTGGCAGCCGCGAACGGCATGATCTGCATCTTGAGTGACCAGCTGGGCCACTTGCCGCGTTCGATCGCTTCATAGAGATCGCGCTGGTGGTAATCGGCGTCCTGGCCGGCGATCCGATCGGCATCGGCCGGGGTCAGGCACTCGACGCCCTGGTCGGATTTGAAGTGGTACTTCACCCAGTATCGATCACCCTCGGCGTTGACCCACATGTAGGTGTGCGACGAATAGCCGTTCATGTGGCGCCAGGACCGGGGGATGCCGCGGTCACCCATGAGCCAGGTGACCTGATGGGCCGACTCGGGCGAGAGCGTCCAGAAATCCCACTGCATGTCTGGGTCGCGCAGGTTGTTGGCCGCCAGCCGTTTCTGGGAGCGGATGAAGTTCTGGAACTTGATCGGGTCGCGGATGAAGAACACCGGGGTGTTGTTTCCGACGATGTCGAGGTTGCCCTCGCTCGTGTAGAACCTCACCGCGAAGCCCCGTGGGTCGCGCCACGTGTCGGGCGAGCCCCGCTCCCCGGCCACGGTGGAGAACCGGACCACCACCTCGGTCTCGGCGCCCGGTTGGAAGACCGCGGACTTGGTGTAGTGGGAGACGTCGTCGGTGACGACGAATGTGCCGAACGCGCCACCGCCCTTGGCGTGGGGCTGACGCTCGGGGATCCGCTCGCGGTTGAAGTTGGCCATCTGCTCAATGAGGTAAAAGTCCTGCAGCAGGATGGGGCCATCGGGGCCGATCGTCAGCGAGTGCTCCTGGCTGGCTACCGGGACGCCGGCGTCCGTAGTCGTCGCCGGACGAGATTGTGACGGACTCATACTTCTCCTCTCTTCGTCTACGACAAGCTCCCGAGGCCGCTGGCGGGACTGACGCTGATCACGCAGATCGTGTCGTCAGTCCCGCCGATGACGGGTCCGGATCCTCTCGGTGCGGGCTTGGTCAGCCCGAACAGCGAGAGCTCAGAGGGAACTGGCGGCGTCCCGGATCACGTCGAGCACCACATCCGGGTGGGACAGCATTGGAACGTGGCTGCTGGCCACCTCGGTGATGTTTCCATTCATGCGCTTCGCGGCGGCTCTTTCGAGATCGGGGTGAACACTTTGGTCGTTCGTCCCCACGATGTTCCAGCACGGCTTGTCCCTCCAGGCCGCTCTTTCAACTTTCGCGTCGAACAGGGTCACGGCTGGGGGGCTGGCGGTTGCGTAGACAACCTGCTTCTCCTCCTCCGTCAGGTCTCCCGCGAAGTACTCGATGCCGTCAGGGAGCATCCAGACCCGTCCGTCCTCAACCTTGATTGACTTGAACACGTCCGTCTTGGGGAACTTGTCCTGCTGTCCCTGCAACGTCTCAGTCTCATCGGGCCCAAGCGCGTTGATGTACACCAGCCCGGCGACCCGGTCGTCGTTTCCCGCGGCGGTGATAATGGCACCCCCGTAGGAGTGGCCCACCAAGAGAATGGGGCTCGGAACTTGCGCGAACGTCCTGATGCAGCAGTCGACGTCGGCCTGGAAATCGTCGAGGGCGTGCTGGCTGGCGATCACCTCGTAACCTTCCGCACGAAGTGGCGGCATGAGCTTGGCGAAACTCGATCCGTCCGCCCAGATGCCGTGGGCGAAGGCAATGCTCTTGGCTGGGGACATATTCAGCTCCTTTCAGGTGTGGATACCACTCAAGCAATGATGCGCCACGCTGCTGCAAAGACACTGCAAAAAACCAGGGTTTACCCAACTCCGAGGACGCGGACGCGGACGCGGACCGAAGTGACCACTCTCGATTACTCGTTGCGTGCCGTTGTTGAAGAGCATTCGTCGTCGCAACGGGAGTCGGTCAGGATCGGCGCCCTCATAGACGCCCGCTCGAATCCATGGCCATTACGACTGCAAAGGTCAGGACAATACCTAGCGCGGTGCTGTCAACGCTCGGCCACCTGAGCACCCAGACCCCCCAGGGAGACTCTCAGTTCTCCACCACCGAGAAGTTGCCCGTCGGCTGCGCAAGAGCTCAGAGAGGAGATGAGCAAGAAGTCCACGCGTTCCTTTAGCCTTCCCTTGGGAGGAGAGCCGTGAGCAAGGTCTCCAAATGCAGCAGGCCCTGATTTCGTGCAATCAGTCAGCGGCAGTAGACACGGTTACGCAGGCGCGGGATTGAAACGACGCGGCTAGCAGGCCTGCGGTACCGAATTGCCCTGCAATCCCTTCGAGCTCCCGGACCTGCCGGGCGGCCTGAGCGTCGTCACCGATAGCCACGAAGACCTGCACCGCTGCAGAGAGCAGTGGAACTCGTCTCAGCGCGTCGTGGCTCGGCTCTTCAAGAGCCGCGCCGAGGGCCACAGCGGCACCGGCGGCATCTCCGCGTGCTAACTGAAGGAGCCCCAGGCCAGGTTGGCCTGGGGCGCCGCAAGCGCAAGCGTGAGCGAAGGATCTCTCGGCCAAATCCAGTTGGCCCTGGACGAGATAGATCATCCCTTGCTCGTAATGTGCGATCCCTGCGTGGAGAAGGTCGATTGCCTGTATCTCAACTCGAGCCGCGAGCGCCTCCTCTCGAGCTTCATCGTCTCGGCCAAGAGCCCGGAGCACCTGGGCTCGGTGGACACGACAGTCACCGGGGATGCCTCCGATGCCTGACGACTCGATGGCCTTCACCCATTCCGCTGCCCTCTCGTAGTCGGCTACAGCAAGCAGTGCCTGGGTGGACCAGCAGAAGATCTGACCGGTTGCGACCGGCCCGAGTTGACCGGACGACGCCCAGGCGAGGGCTTCGTCGAGCAGGGCTTGTGCCTCCGCCAGGCGCCCGAGTCGTACCAACGAGCACCCGTGAAGGGTCAGACCGACCGCTTCAATGTCAGGTTGGTCGAATCGGCGCCCAATTCGTTGCGACTCCGACGCGGCGTCCGAGGCAGCGCTAGGCTCGCCTCGCGCCAGTGCGATCAAAGCTGCCGTGAATGCCAGCACGCCGTGGGCAGGTCCTTCTGGTTCCTCCTCCAGCAACCGGCGGCCCTTGTGAAACCAACCTGCCGCGAGCACGGGCCTGTTGCGCACGTAGTGGTTCCCGACAATCAGAAAAGCGGCTATTGCCGCTTGAGGTCGATCACCATCGCCAAGCTTCAATGCATGAACTCGCTGCCGAGCCGCGATCGAGATGTTCTGTTCGCCGGCCATGAATGCCGCATCGCCGAGGATTCCAAGATCGTCCGCTTCAAGTTCAGCTCGCTCGTCGGCAGCCCTAAGCAGCTCGCATACGGTAACCCATTCGCGCTCCTCGACGGCCCGATGTGCCCGCACCAGGAGGGATTCTGCTTCATCTCGGGTCCAAGCCCTACCATTTCCTAGCTCCGGCATCGGCGGTTGAAGGGCTGGATCGTGGCGAAGCATGGCCGCCTCAAGGGCGGCTAAGGGCGGCGATGGATCGATCCCCAATTCGTCGACGAGTAGGTTCCGGAGCCGTTGGTAGGCGCGCAGTGCGTCGGCCTGCCGACCGCAACGGTAGAGGGCCAGCATCAGGGTCCCCCATCGCTGCTCCCGCAGTGGGTTCTCTTCGACCGCCACCTTCGCATCTGGGACTAGCTGCTCGTAGTCACCCAGAGCTAAACGAGCCTCGAGAAGGCGTTCGGTGGCGACCCTTCTAAGCTCTTCCAGACGCTCAGCCTCGGGCTGGGCCCACGGTTGGTCCGCCACCTCCTGTAAGGCTCGACCCCTCCACAATCGGAGTGCTTCGCGGAGCGACCGTGCGGCCGCCGCAAAATCGCCATGCACAAACTGCAACGTGCCGTTCGCAACGGTTCCTTCGAACTTTTCGGCATCAATGCTTACCGCATCACGGCGGAGAAAGTAGCCGGCCGCGCTTCGCTGAAGGCGGTCGCCCAGGACTTTTCGAAGCTGGGAGACGTGGCTCTGCAGCGTCGCCGACGCCGCGGGAGGTGCGTGGTCGCCCCAAACGTCCTCAAGCAAAGTGTCCGCCGTGACGGCGCGACCGGCGTCTAGGAGAAGGCGGGTGACCAGTGCACGGCGGCGGGCACCGCTGAGTGGGATCTCCCTGCCGTCTTGGCGGGCCTCTGTTGGCCCCAAAACCTGGAACTCAATTGGGCTATTGCTCATTGTGACCCCCGGGGATGGCAGTGCTGGAAGAGGACTACGGGGCGGCCATTCCCCCGGTGTCGCGGTACGCGAGACCGAGTCCTGCGTCTGTGTTTCGCTCAGGTGTGGCTATTCGGTTTACATCGACCAGGCTCGTTATGTCCTTCTCCGCGATTGGCCTTCGGCGTCTTGCTTGTCACTCGGCCCACCGGCTGATAGTCGCTCAGCTTGACGGGAGCGGGGGAGGAAGGCATCGCTCGATCGGGTGATCGTCGACCGATGCTCGATTACCACCACTTTCTTTCGAGTGCCGCCCCTGGCCGCGAACCCGCATCAAGACGGTCGAGCTCGGCCATATCGGCTTCTGACAGCGAGAACCCGAGGGCACCGGCGTTCTCAGCGATCCGTTCCCGATGCGCAGACTTGGCCAGCACCACGAAGTCGTGTTGGAGGCCCCAGCGGATCAAGATCTGCGATGGGGACCGGCCGACTCGGTCGGCAATTTGTTTCACTCTGGAATTTGAGAGATGGCGGCCTGTGCCAAGCGGGCTGTAGGCCTCGGTCACCAGATTGCGGCGTCGATTCTCTTCGATCAGCCGTCTTCGGTAACTAAAGGGGTTGAGGTTGATCTGGTGGGCGACGGGAGGTGAGGTGGCGACGGCGAAGACTTGGGCAAGCTCTGTCACGTCGAAATTCGACACGCCGATCGAGCGCGCATGGCCAAGGCTCCTCGCCTGCTCCATGCCTGGCCACGCCCAGGTAGGTCCGCGTTGAGGCCAGTGCACCAGGTAGAGATCGACATACTCGAGCCTCAAGCGCTGCAGGCTGGTTTCGATCTCGCGAACAGGGTCCTCGGAGGAGGGATCGAACTTCGTCGTGATGAAGACTTCGCTGCGGTCGAGACCACTTTGCCGGAATCCCTCTCCGACACTTTCCTCATTCCCGTATCCCTGAGCCGTGTCGATGTGGCGGTAGCCTAACTCAAGCGACCAACGTACGGCATCCTTCGTTTGGCTACCCTCGGCTGTCTGCCAGACGCCGAGTGCGAGCTTGGGGATCTCATGTCCATCTGCGAGGGTCTTGGCCGGTACCGAATCACCAAACCGAGATGATGTCGTCATCATCTCCTCCTCTCTCGATCGCTGCTCATAAAATCGAGGCTTTAGTGCTGGAGCACCGCCCTAACCGCCGCCGAACCTTCGCCCACTGCGCAAACCATTCGCTTCACCGACCCCCGGCGGCGGAGGTCACAGACCGCGAACGGGCCAGGCTGGCTGGTTTCGGATAGCAACGCCCCTCGCCTGAGCCGGGCGCAGATCTCTTTCAGGATGTCCTCTCGAAGCGATGCATCCGTGAAGAACAATCCGCCATCATCGAGCGCGGCGCATAGGTCGCCGCCATCTAAATCCCGGCGCGAGAGATACCAAGGCCGTCGGGGACTGCCTACCTGGATGTCAGTGCCATTCACGCCCCCTCCTGCGACCGTGCCACCACCGAACATTCTGCGCTTTGTGGCGGTCAGTCACCACATGACCGGGTGATTCGAAGCATCTACGTCCACGACTCGGCGGGACGAATGAATGGCACGTTCGTGCGATGTGGCCTTGTGGCCGCGACACCAAAATGGTTTGCATGGCTCGCACCAGGTGTAATGCGAGCAGTGCCACGATCCGCTACGCCCCGAGCATCACCCTCGATGCGAAATGTTCCTGGTCGGTGCATGGCCCCAGAGCCTCAAGCGGACCTCGATCGCCGACACCATGACACACGTGATCGTGCTGCCTGGTGGCGGATACGCGGACCATACGGCCCACGAGGGTGAGCCAGTGGTCAAGTGGCTCGAGGGTCTCGGCCTCGAAGCCAGCGTGTTCCGCTACCCCCTACGTGTGCGACACCCTGTACCGCTGCACGCCCTCCAGGCGGAGATCCGGAGGCTACGACAAGATGGGGTCACCCGGGTTGGACTGATCGGATTCTCGGCCGGGGGTCACCTCGCCGGTATGGCCGCGCTCGCGTCGGACGCTGGTCCGTATGAGCGTGTTGACTTCGCCGTGCTGGGCTATGCGATCACCTCTATGGAGACGGAGACCTACCGACCTGCACGCGTGATCCTCCTAGGGGAGGACGCCAGTCCCGAACTCCGTCGTGCCACATCCTTGGACGCCATGGTGACTCAGTCGGCGCCCCCCTTCTTCATGTGGCATACCGCTGAGGACGCGTACGTCCCGCCGGAACACACCTACCGGCTCGCACGCGTACTCTCCGCCAACCACATCCCGCATACCGTCCACGTCTTCGCCCACGGCCCTCACAGTCTCGGCCTCGCTCAAGGCAGCGGGGACCCCGAGACGTGGACCGCTTTCTCGGCAACGTGGATCACCGAACACAGCAACCCGGAGTGAGCCGAGAGGACTGGTCCCTAGGACGTCTGCTCTCTCACGAATCGCGTCAGCTGGACCCGGGAGTTAATCCCAAGCTTTTCAAAGACGTGTCGCAAATGCGTGTTCACGGTGTGGGGCGAGATGAACAAGGACTCCGCGATCTGCCGATTCGTTCTGCCCTCTGCGGCCAAGGTCGCGACGTTGATTTCTGGGTCGGTCAGCGACGCCCATCCAGTCTTGGGCCGTTCACTGCCGACATGGCGACGACGGATTCCGAGGCGGCGAAGCCTGCCTCGTAGGCGGGCCGAGTCCCACTCGGCCCCCGTGCGAGTGGTAATCGACAACGCCTCGTCGAAGGACCCGATGGCCAATGCGGGGTCTCCGCCTGCGGCGACGCGCACCCGGCCCAGGTCCTCGAGCGCAGACGCATAGGCGAGGGGGCGCGGTCCGTCTCGGTAAAGCTCGGCTGCCTTCTCCAGGTCTTGGACTGACTCGAACCAGATCCCACGCGCGTGCGCTGCGGCCGCCGCGCAGGAGGCCACTGTCGGATTTAGCGATGGCCCGACGCTCGGCTAGGGCGATGGCGCGGTCGGCGAGTTCCTCATCGGCAGCGGCGGCGGCAATCCTGACCAGCTCGGCGTCGTCGGTGACCTCGTGTGGGAAAAGAGGGAACATCGAAAGGCGCTCATCGAACCCGTTCGTGCAAAGCCATTCGTGGGCTGCCATGGCGTCACCTTGGGCAAGGGCCAGCTGGGCGAGGTACCACATCGCCTGGTGCGCGACGCAAGGGATACCTGCGTTGAGCATGACCTTGGCAATCTCAGCAATCTCGAGCGCCTCTCGTTCATCCGCAGTGTGGATCTTCAGCTTCCCGAGTGCCACCACGGCCGGGGCGTGGATTGGGCCGAGTACACGGTGTGCATCCGCCACGCTGTAGCGCCCCTCGAGCGCAGTCGCTGCCTCGGCGAGATTTCCGATCTGGAGAAGTTGACGACCTTTGGTCGTCTCGAACATCCGCAGCGCAAAGTTCTGCCGATCCTTCTGCGCTGCGCGGGCTCCCCTCGTGATTACCTCGAGGGCCTCGTCGTAGCGATCGAGAACATCGAGGATCCACGAGTGGAACATCAAAACCAAACGGGCTCGAGCGTCTTGACGTCCACCGTGGTCTCGCCGTTCCGCCTTGAGGATGGCGCTGAGAGCTCCGTCGAAGTCAAGCAGTTGGTAGTAGATCGCTGACTCGGGCAGCTCGAAGGCCATCCAACAAGCCTCGTCAGAACTGGCGTAGGCGGTTTCGCGCGCCTTCGGCTGGATGGCGAGGGCCTCCTCGGTCCGACCTGCCACTATGAGACTGTGGAGTAAGGAGGCCCATAGCCAGGTGGTCAAGTCCGTGTCCAAGTCCGGAAGGGCAAGACCGGCTCGAGCCGTCTCAGCTCGGACTTCGGGGGAAATATCGAACATGGTCGCGACGCTCAGCCGCACCCGTGCTTCTTCGCTCGCAGGCAGCGTTCTGCGGAGCTCAGCGCTGGCGAATCGCTCACCCTCCTCTGAGAGCCCTGCAGCAAAGAGCGACAGGACGCGCTGTACGACGAGGGCACCTCGAAGCAGATGACGTTCTGGCGCGAGCTCGAGCCCACGCTGAGCGAGCGAGGCTGCACCCTCGGGGTCGGATAGGGCGAGCTGCTGGGAGGCCTTGAGCACCGTTTCGATCGCCACGTCGTCTCCGGGTTCGGCGCTCTCCGCAAGCTGAACCGCCACCTCCGTCGGAAGCGCGCCACGGGCGATTAGTACGTCCGCGGCCTGGCGATCGAGGCCTCGCCGGACCGGATTGGGCATTCCCGCCCGCACCGCCTCTCTGATCAGGTCGTGACGAAAAGTCAGGCGGTCCCCGTCGTCGACGAAGATATCGGCCTCGAGAAGCTCGGTGACCGGGTCAACGAGCTCGCCGACGGACAGTGAGGTCATCGCGGCGAGGTCGTGGAGGGTAAAGCGGCGACCAAGACTCGATGCGAAGGTGGCGACCCGGGCCGAGACCGCTGAGAGACGAGCCAGGCGGCCCCGGATCCCCTCGCTGAGGCGTCCCGGTTGCTCGCCCGCGACGAGGATGGCACGGCCCGAGTCGTACTTGAGGGCCGAGTCGTCTTGGAGCCCACGCAAGAACTCCACCAACAAGAAGGGGTTTCCCTTCATCCGCTCGGTCTTTTTCAGGAGGTCCTCATCTGGTTGAGCGCCGAGGACATCAGCGACGACGAGCGCTACGGCATCGCGATTGAGTGGGCCGAGCTTGATGTGGCGGGCGCCTCGATCGATCAGCTCGGACTTCGTCTGTTGTACGGGCGCGGCGCCTTGGTTTGGACGAAAGGCAAGGATCCATGCCACGGGCAGCGAGGCGAGCCGCGGTCCCAGCTGCCGTATGGCCACTGCGCAACTGGCGCCCGCCCAATGGAGATCGTCGAGGCAGATCAGGAGCGGTGACTTGAGGGCCGCCTCCTCGATCACCGATTGCAGATCCTGGATGAGCCAGAACAAGAACTCGGGAGATGCATGGGAGTCACCCAAGGCACGTCGATCAGCCAGCGGTGAGGGGCCCTCGAAGAGCGCGTCGAAGAGGGCTTCGAGCTCGGTTGGACCCGCCACGTATGGCTCCACCGTGCCACGACCGACGCGAAACCCCAGGTCGCTTGCGAGCTCCATCGAAGCATCGACGAGCTTGGTCTTCCCCGCCCCGGCACTGCCTTCGATCACGACGGCCCCCCCAGTTCCCGCGCTCACCTCGTGAAGCCGACGTTCGATGACGGCCAGCTCTGCCTCGCGTCCTCGAAGGGGCAGGGAGTCCTGGGTCACGTGACGTCCCGAACCAGGTCCGACCGTGTGGTCGCCACGTCGTCGAAGGGGTCTCTGCTCTGCTTGGCTCTAGAGAGGACGACCGCCCCTTCGGTCGCAGCGATCGTCACCGTGCCCATCCGATGCGCCGTGTCCTCGGACATCCCACCGGCAACGACGAGTGCGGCGAGACGGTCCGTCCAATTCGCGAAGATGGCTCCCACATGGTCGAGGATGTCCTCATCGGGTCCGGCCACTGTGACTTAGACGACGACGCACCGGCGTTGAGTAGGGAACGGCCGAGAGGTGCTCCCCAGAGGCCGAGGAAGCGCTCGAGAACCTCAGACGCGCCCGCTCGCTTGCGCGGTCGAGGGCAGCGTGGAGCAGCTCGCTCTTTCCGCCTGGGAAGTGGTGATCTACCGATCCCCGGGGTGCGGCCGCGACCGTCAGGACCTCCTTGAAGGACGTGCCCTCAACCGTTTGGTCCCACCTTCCCGTTGGCTCAGTGATCATCCTGACCCCCATTCCCTAGGTTCCATCTGCCAGGAGCCCCCCGACGTTGTTCCTGCTCATGGTGCGCTTTGGTGCCCCATGAGGCATCCCGCATCCGCGGGTTCCTTTGCTGGGAAGAGCCTGAAAAGGACCAATAGCTCCAGGTGGCGACCTCGTCGTCGAAACCGTCTTGGAGGGCGTGTTGTCGGTGAGTATCTATTCCAGACCCTCGCAGGTAACCACCGCAACATTAGGCGTAGGAGCGGTCGTCCCGACGGAGCTGGGACGGGAGAAGGGGCTCGTCCTGCGGCCCGAGATCGTCTCTTCCTGGCAGCGTTCCGCGTCATCGGGGTTGGCGACCGATCATTTCTCCCTTCCCGAACACGAGCTCGAGTCGAAGGTCGTCCGGCCACCCGCCCGGTGCTCCGGCCATCTCGGTGGACCTGGCCGCCCCGACGCTTCCCTGATCCTCACCGACGACGCGGCGAATACCGCTGGTCCTGTGCTGTCTCACGAGCTTGGCTGACGCGATTGTCGACCTCGGTTGGAACACCTCGGCCATCGCCAGCGAGCTGACGAGGATCGAAGACCTTGCTCAGCTCATGAGCTAGTTGAGCGCCTCGAGTCCTGCTCCTTGGGGCGGGCCATCCTCGACGTGGCAGACGTTGGTCGCCGTCAGCCAGTCGGCCCGCTCACCTCGCCTGACCTGACCCTCGCCGTCGTCGATGCTCTTGTAGCCGCAGGCTGGTCACCGATCCGTACGATGGCCCCAGTCCAGAGCGCCTGTAGGTTCCGTCGGAGGAGGCTGCAACGCCGCTTACCGATCGTCTGCATCATTGGGCGTCGGCCACGCGCACTCCGAACCGGATCTCGCTCAAGACGCTGCCCTCGTGGCTGATCCGGATGCGGTGTGATCCAACGTCGTTAAACCGGAAGCTAACCGAGACAGCGATCGGCACGTACAGAGGAGCGTCTACAGGGTCAGACGGGTCACGGCGAAAGCCAACCTCTTGCGCTCCGGGGACGACCGAGTCGCCGCGATCTCTATGGCAGGAGATCGCCAACATGAACTCGGTGCCCACTTCGCCGGGCTCGACCTCGGCGACAATCGCCAGCGCAATCTCCTCGTTCGATGGAAGCTCCGGCACCGTCCACCACTCAGGGGACCCGCCCAGCACATAGAGCAGCGAGGATTGCACGTCGACGTGCTTGCAGATGAGTGCGTTGACGATGCGCATCGCTGGATCATGCCATGGACGTTGACGGTGGCGTCCAATGCCCCATCGCTCCTGGTCGAGCTCGCAACCGCGTCGATCCCGAGGTCACGAGGGGCGGCGACCTCAATCCCCTGTTCGCCGAGCGTAGGGAATCCTTGTAGCCGGAGAACGGCGTGGAGGACGACTGACGTCCTGACTGGTGTACTGCGCCGCCACTTGTAGGAGGGACTCACCAGGGATTGGACAGTTTCCCTCCAGCGATCATCGGCGCCAACGAGGGATAGAGAGCGTCAGTCTGCTGTTGGTCCTGCAGCGTCGCCGCCGCGACCGCGCTCGTCTGGTAGATGGTGGCCACCGAAGCGCCTGCAAGCCGGCCTGGGTCCGCAGGTGCGGCAGCAGCGGACTGTTCGGAAGCCGACGTTCAGGCGGTTGGACAGGATCGGGCGACGCTTCATTGTGATGGTTCTCACGCAACCCGCGGTAGGTCTCGACGGCAATCCGATCGGAGGACGGCCGTCGGAGAAACTTCCTTGTTGGAGTACGAAATGACCTGTGTCGGCTGAGTGCGTAAGTACGACATTTCACATCACCCATCTGGGCACATACCCGGTCAGACATCGTTACCCGAGCCGTTTGTTTCGCAGCGAGTGTGTGGCGAAAGAAGCTGACCATCCAAGCAATCCACACCATCCGTAGCAATGACAAGGACATATGTGATGAACCACGGGCAGACGGCAAAGCGCATGGATACACGGTGGACGCAGCAGCCAGCTACATCGCCGGGAGCGTCAGTGATCGTTCGTGACCGGACGCGCTCTGCTGACGGCAGAACGCTGGCGTGGCGGGTTTGCGCCAACGACGTCGAACGCGACCGCCGCACCTTCCATCCGCCGAACAAGTGCGAGTGCCTGTGGTGTCCCGACTGTCAGCTCTCCGGCCTCGACAGCGCGCAGCACACGACGCAGCATCGCAGATGCTTCGGCGAAGTCGGCACGTGTCATCCCTAAATGAGAATATCCGGGTCTGCCCACTTGCGGTATAGACAGTAAACCTTCATTTACTGTAAAATGAACGTAGACAGATAAAGCCCGGGCGGTGCGCGAACACCCCCGGGCGTGGCCCAAACCCCAGGAGGTCTGGACATGGCAAACCCTACCGGTGACCGCGTCGACAAGCTGACCAGCGCACACGCTGATCTGGTCGCAGCAGTCGAGTCGCTAACGAGCGGTGAGGACTGGCAACGAATGCTCGACACCGCGTCTCGCTTCCATCGCTACAGCGCGAACAACGTCTTTCTGATCATGCTGCAACGTCCCGAGGCGAGCAGGGTCGCTGGCTACCGCACCTGGCAGAAGCTGGGCCGACAGGTTCGCAAGGGTGAGCGTGGAATCCGCATCCTGGCGCCCTGCACGTACCGCTACAAGACGACTGACGACAGCGGCGACGAGTCGACCCACATGGGCATTCGTGGATTCACCACAACGACCGTCTTCGATCTCGCCCAGACGGACGGGACGGACCTTCCGGACGTTCGTCCCGCTCTGCTCGATGGGGACGCTGTAGGCGGCTTGTGGAACGCCCTGGCGGCGCAGGTGAAGCACGCCGGCTACACGCTTGAGCGTGGCGACTGCGGCGGTGCGAACGGCCGCACCGATCACAGCGTTCGAACCGTGCGGGTGCGCGACGACGTCAGCGAGGCCCCGGCGACCAAGACGCTGTGCCACGAACTGGCGCACGTGCTCCTGCATCCGGACAACGCGGCCTACTTCGGTTGCCGTGGACGCTCGGAGGTCGAAGCCGAGAGCGTGGCATTCCTCGTTTGCCAGTCGGTCGGGTTGTCGACGGACGGCTACTCGTGGCCCTACATCGCCCACTGGAGCAACGGAGATGCCACGGTCGTTCGCCAGACCGCGGACAGGGTCCTGACGGCCGTACGGACGATCCTGGGCGGTCTTGATCCGTCTCAGGACCTCGAGGCGGTGGCGTAGATGGCGCCTCGCAAGACGAAACGTGACGCTGGGGGCCCCTTGTGGGTCCTCGGCTACACGCGCGTCAGCACTGAGGAGCAGGGACGAAGCGGAGCCGGTCTGGCCGCCCAACGTTCAGCTATCCGCGACGCCTCCAAGAGCCGCGGTTACGAGCTCCTCAAGATCGTGGAGGACGCCGGTCACTCAGCGAAGTCACTCGAGCGGCCGGGCATCACCTCGGTGCTTGCCGATCTCGACGCCGGGCGCGCCGATGCGCTCATTGTCGCCAAGCTGGACAGGCTCTCGCGGTCACTTCTCGACTTCGCCGGCCTGATGGAGCGGGGCAGACGTCAGGGCTGGGCACTGGTGGCCCTGGACCTTGGAGTGGACACGTCCACGCCAGCCGGGGAGATGATGGCCAACGTGCTCGCGACCTTCGCCCAGTTCGAACGGAGGATGATCGGGCAACGAACTAAGGACGCGCTTGCTCAGAAGCGAGCCTCGGGAGTACGCCTTGGGCGACCTCGCAGCCTGCCCGACGCAGTGGCGGAAGCCATCGCGGAGGATCGGGCGAGGGGTCTGACCCTCCAGGCCATCGCCGATCGGCTCAACAACCAGGGAGTGCCCACGTCCCACGGTGGCGCGCTATGGCGCCCGAGCAGCGTGACGGCCGTTCTGGCCAGCGTCGAACGTGAGAATGCCCGGTGATGGACCCCGTATTGGGGAAGTGTCGCCTCATCTCGAGGCAGTCCACAAGGGATTACGCAGGACTTATGTGTGATGATGCATTAATAGTCAGCATTGGGGCGATCGAGAGCGAGTCGCTCAGCGATCGCTGACTGATCCAACGATCGGCTGGGATGCGTTGTCATACATTGCAATACACCCTGTGTAATACACGTTCAGGTGACCAGGTCGGTATAGCAGTAAGTGGATATGGCGCCGTTGGGCTGGACGTTTGCTCGTTCCACCAGGTTCGCCCGAGACCGTGCTGTGGTGCGTCGTGCTGCCCGCTATACGTCCGAACGGGGAACTGGCGCACTGGGGACTCGCAGTTGTTCACGATGAATACGGACTGACCGCGGATTCCCCGCCCTTTGTGACCAGGTAGGACCTGGAACAAACGATCACGTATGGACGAGCATCCGAAGGTCCTCGAGTCCCTCGCGGTGCCTGTCACACGACCAGACGGCGAAGACCTTGCCCTCGGTTGTCCGGAACCGCCCGCGCCATTGGACGAGTTCAGGACAGTGCAGGACGTGGCCACCCTTGCCGGGATTTGGGTCGTAGATCATCCGCCAGCACCGCCCCGCCTGGGAGAAGAAACCGCTCGGCTCAGCTGTCACTCACGAGCACCGTAGCCCTCCGGTGATCATCTGGTCCGTCGGGCTAATCAGAGCGTTCGGAGCTCCGGCGCCCCGGTCAACACGAACCGGATGAACCGTTCGCCATATGGGCTGACCTTCCATTCGGGACCGATCGTGCCGATCGACCCCGGGACGGACACATCTCGGACCAGGCCCTCGCGAACCAGCGCGGCAAGGAGGGGGTCAATCGTCTCGGCAATAGCAGGCCATTGGCTCGCGAGGCTCTCAGTCGGCGTTCCACCGCTGGCGGAGAGGAGTCCCACCCCTACTGGTGCTACGGGCTCCATGACGAGGCGCAGCAGTTTCATATGCACGGCCTCGATGTCGTCGAGCGTTCTGACGAACAACGGAACGTCGTCGATCGTCACGTTCTCGTCCCCCATGATGCCAACGGCAGCGGCCCGCGCTAGCAGCTTGCGTTTGGAGTCATCGGTCGCCCGTGCTCCAGCCGAAAAACCAGCGGCCACCGTCTCGGCCGCGACATCGTTATTCTCGAGCCGCCTACGGAGTTCATCAGGCGCCATGCCCACCAAAGCCTCGAAGTGTGCAGCCCATTGCTTGGCCGACCTTTGGCGTCGTGCGCCGATACCTCCGAGTGCAGCACCTGTCGCAGCGAGCCCTTCAAGCCACTCCGGAACGTTTCCCCATTGGACGAGATCTTGCGGCATGATGCAGCCCCCACGGGGTGTCGAAGCAGGATGGAAAGCCTCGACTAGGTGGCGTCGACTACCTCAAACTCAGGACGGTCAAAGAGCCATACAGTCTCGGCAGGCCATTGCGTGCGCAGCACACACAGCAGACGGAGATGGAGTGGCCCATCGCTCGCTCCGACATGCTCAACCTGAACCTCAATCACGTCTGGCCCAAGCGACGCGAGGGGCTCTCGAACGAGCCCAGAGAGGTAGCGAGGCACCCAGCCGAGCAAATGCCTGCCGTCGTCACGAAGCACTACAGCGTGGACATCCACAGGGTTTTGAGAGTCGAGCATTATGTAGAGCCGTTCCCCAATTTGGAGGGAGCCGATCGCCTCTTGGGCGCCGGGGAAGTGACGGATGCCATGAACGAGGAAACGGCAACGCGCGATCCCGTCGTGAAGCGAAGGCTCAGGAAATACCTCGACGGTGTCGGTCTGACGGCGACCCTCACTCCGCGCGAGCACCTCGAATGGATCGGCATCAGGAAGGAGCCCAAGGGCCTGAACGAAGCTCGGATAGTCGGAGCGCGAGCGTGGCATGAGCCGGTTCTCGAACAGCGGGAACAACTCCCGCGAGCGATAGGTCCGGTCGAGGTCGGGAAAACTAACGAACGGCTGAAAGCCCTTGAGCATCTCAGCACGACGCAAGTAGCGGAACTCATGGACGACTTCGCCTTCGGGCGCGACACGATCAAGGCGGCCGACAGGCTCGATTGAGCGCGACTCAGGGTCCTGCCAGGATACGTAGAGTCGAGCCCTATCCACCGCCGAGGAGGCGTAGGGTTCAACGAGAGCTATTGAGCTCATCGAGCAGCCTCCTTCTATTGACGCCCATCAGTCTGACGCAGAACTTACGGGAGGGGGTGTGACATCCTCTCCGCCGGCACCCTGTCTACCAGCTCGTTTAGGGCATCCGTATCGAGGGACTCCAGCCTGGCGCGGTAGAGGTCGATTGAGTCGCCCCCACAGAGCCCGAGAGCTCTCGACGCCAACTCCACCAGTCGCGGGCGGCCAAAGAAGTAGCGACACTCGCCGCGCTCGGCATAGGCGTCAACGGTTCGGTTGACGTCTCGAGTGTCAAGCCTGTCCGATCTCTCCCGGTCGGCTAGCTGGAAGCCCAGGCTCGAGGCGTGATCGAAGGTGGCAGCCAGTTTCGGAGCCTCCCCGGAGGTACTTTCCAGGATCCCCCAGTTGCCGTGATGCCTATCGGTGTTGGCAACAAGGGCGTCAAGCAATAGGTAGCCGGCAAAGGTAGAACATGCGTCAGCCGAACCTGCCGATGGGGGCGGCGTCACACCCAGGGCGCGCAGTGCGCCAAACACTGCCTCCACCGTGTAACCAGGTAGGTCACGAAGTTGGGTAGTCCCCGGGTAGTCAGGGTCTTGGTCCGCCAGCACGACGTTGCCGAGGACAAGGTTCCGATCTCCAGACACGTCGCGGGAGATGATCCCCAGGACCCCCGACCGTTGAGCGAATTCGACTTGGGCCGCTGGGATGCTCAAACGCTGAGCGACTTGAGAGACGACCTTCTCAGCCCAATCGTCGCCCTTCGCGAACTGCCGCCCTTCCTCGCGCTGCCAGGTACGGGGCTTGAACAACCACTTGCCGTCGGAAAATGGCCCAGGATCGGGCGCACCGAGCCAAATCTTGTCTGGCTTGCTGCCCATAACCTCGACGCCAAGCACCACCCAGCCGCTCACGTTCACAACCGCGTCGAGGGGCACGTCGGCCACTCTTCCACAGGGGTGGCTCCGTGCCCGAAATTCGCAAGTCGCCACAAGACTAGGTTCCGACCTGGTGGCCCAGATCATCAAGCGGAAGACGGCAACCGGCGAGAACCGGTACGACGTCAGGACTCGCATCGATGGCAGGGTCGTAACCAGGACTTTCAAGAAGCGGAAGGACGCGGACAACTACTCCAACACCATCGAAGCCGACAAGCTCCGCGGAGTCGTGATCGACCCGAGACGATCCCGAGTCACGGTCACCGACCTCTCGAAGGCGTGGCTGGCCTCCAACCCAACGAAGCGGCCCGACACCCGAGCTACCGACGACTCGCACCTACGAGCTCATCTGATCCCGGCCATCGGGCAACAGAGGATCTCGAGCGTCACCCCTGGCCAGCTTCAGGACCTCGTGAACGAGCTGTCAGGCCGCCTTGCGCCAAAGACTGTCGGACGCATCTACGGCGTCGCCCGGGCGATGTTCGCCTACGCCGTAGCTACCGACAGGCTGGCCCGCTCACCGTGCCGGGGCGTCAAGCTCCCCCGCGTTGAGGTCAGGGCGCGAAAGGTTCCCAGTCCAGAGGAAGTTGGCGGCGTCGCAGAGGCGACTCCTGCCCAATACCGGGCGATGGTCTATCTGGGCGCTGACCTCGGACTCCGGTTCTCCGAAGTGGCGGGCCTTCGGCTCGGAAGTCTTGATCTGCCGGGCCAGGCTCTGAGCATCGTCGAGACGGTGACCCGGGACTCGAAGGGGTCGCCAGTGATCGGGCCACCCAAGTCCAAAGCATCGCGGCGGACGGTGGCTGTCCCAACTCCTCTGGCTGCGGTCCTGCAGGACCACGTTCGCTCGCAGGCACTTGAGGGCCCGGGCGCACTCCTCTTCACTGACTCTGGAGGTGGCCCACTGCGGTACGCGAATTGGCGCAACCGGGTTTGGCTGCCGGCTTGCAGGTCAGCCAAGGTTCCTGGCCTGGGCTTTCACGACCTCCGCCGAGCTTCGGCGACGGCGCTGGTTCTCGATGGGGTCGACCTGAGGACCGCTGGGGCCAGGTTGGGCCATTCCGACTCCCGACTGACCCTTGAACTCTACGCCCAGGTGGTCGCAGACGCCGATCGAGCCGCAGCCGACAGCCTAGGGGATCGTTTCATGAACGTCCCGCGCGATGCACGTGCGAAGAAGAGGAAGACCAAGGGGAAGAGCAGAGCAAAATCTAGGCCTTGAGCAGGTGGTTAACGGGTGGAGGTGAGCGGACTCGAACCGCCGACTTCTACGTTGCGAACGTAGCGCTCTGCCAACTGAGCTACACCCCCGTGCCGGGGTCCACAGGATACCCGGCTCGGCACCGGGGCGATCCCCGCTACCCTCAGCGACCCCCGGCGGCCTCACGCAAGTCTTCGGGCCAGTCCTCGTCGTCACCGACCTCGGCGTAGAACGCCTCGAACTGCGCCCACCGGACGGACTGGGTCGACGGATCTCCCCCCGCACGGCACCCGCGGCGTGCCGGGCCCGGCGCCCGATGCCGTCGAGCTCTGCCTCCTGGTCCGGGTTCCAGTCGTCCTCGGAGCGTCGCTGACGGATCGCCGCCTGACGGGCAGGGCCGGCAGTGCGACCGACGGTCGGCGGCGGGCTGCGCCGTCGCCCCTCTTCGAGCAACCCGAGCCAGCGGGCGTAGAGGGCCAGCGCCCCGTAGACGACCAGCACGGCACCAACCGTGGCGGTCGCAGCCCATGCCAGGCGGTACGGACGGTCGAGTCCCAGCGCACCGGTCGACGCGACTACGCCGACCAACAGTCCGAACGTCACGCGCCGTCGACGTCGAGCAAGGTTGCGTCCATGTTCGAGGCTCGACCTCGGTCGCACATCGCCCCCGAGCGCCCGAGCTCCCTCTGTAGGGCGCGGCGGGAGACCCGGATCGAGCGGCGACGAGCCGACGAGCGGCCCTGCATCCTCCAACTCCACGTTGGGCTCGAGCAAGACGAGCGACGGACGGCCTGGCATGCTCGTGACCGCCGGAAGGCTCGAAGGAAGGCCGTCACGCCCGTTGCCGGCGTCGGCGGTCTGCAACCGGAACGCAGGCGAAACCAGCTTCGGGCCCGTGTGCTCGAGCGTATGCAGTTCGTGGTGGAACGAGGCAATGGAGGTCCCGGCGCGCCGACCGGATAGCTTCTTCCACGCGCTCGGAGCCAGTATGACGAGCCACACCGCAGCGAGGATTGCCAGGATCACCGGCGTCTCTCCCCTCGACCTCGTTCGGTGCAAAACCCTAACGACGACGGTCAGGTACAGGGTGGATACTCCATCGGCGCGCCCGACGCGCGTCAGGGTTTGGTCAGCCGGCCGCCCGGCACCACCACCGTCGACCGTCGCGCCCGACGGCCACGTCGACCGAAAAGCACTCCGACACTGCAGCGGAGACGAACGTCTCCTCGATGGGGCCACGTGCCAGCAGCACGCCGCCGCGCATCAGCGCCACGTGGGTGATCCCCTCGGGGATCTCCTCGGCGTGGTGGGTCACGAGCACGAGCGACGGTGTGTCGGGGTTGGTGGCCAAGGCGGAGAGCCTCGTCACGAGACGCTCGCGTGCCCCGAGGTCGAGGCCGGCGGCCGGCTCATCGAGCAGGAGGAGCTCGGGGCTCGCCATCAGCGCCCGGGCCAGAAGCGTCTGCTGGCGCTCACCCTCGGAGATGACGGCGAACGCACGACTGGCGACAGCGGGGTGCACTCCTGCCATTTCCAGCAGCCGGTCCGCCTGGTCCCACTCTTGTGCGCTGTACTCCCGCCACCAAGGTTCGAGTGCGCCGTCGGTGCCGGTCACCACCACCTCGCGGGCCGTCAGCGCCGGGCGCAGCTGGCGCAGGACCGAGCCGCTCACCAACGCGATCCGGCCTCGCAGAGTTCGGACGTCAACTCGTCCCAATCGCTCCCCGAGCACCTCGACGACGCCGCGGGTGGGCCACAGCCGGGCTCCGGCGACGGACAGCAACGTGGTCTTGCCCGAGCCGTTGGGCCCGAGAATCGCCCAACGCTCCCCGACCCGAACCGTCCAGTGGACGCCGTCGACGAGCGGGATACCGTCGCGTACGACCGCGACGTCGGTGAGGGCGACGACCTCGTCCACCTCAGCTCAGCGTGCCAACCGCCGGTCGATCCGGCCGATCAACCCCGAGCAGCACTGCCCCCAGGTGCGCTCCCCGGCCAACCAGAGCCACAGCTCCCGCCGGTAGGCGAGCACGATCGGACCGAAACCTTCTTCACTCATGCCCGCGACGGCCAGCACCCGCCAACGCGACCACAGCCAGGGAACTATCCCATCCTCGGCAACGAGCACCTCATTCAGCTCACGACCATCCAAGACGGTGTGGAGCCACCCGACCTTGCGCTCGACGGGTTCCTCAGGGACGTGGAGCCGGGGGAGCTCGGTTGCCCAAGCGGTAGCGACCGTCACCGCTTCACGATCACGGGGTGGCGATCGGTTCCCTCGTAGTTGCGGACGTGCTCCTCGTAGTCGATGAAGAGCGAGGCCTCGGGATCGAACTTGCGCTGCAGAGAGCGGAACGCGATGCGCTTGTCGAGCTCGTCAAGGCGGACGAGCGCCGCCGGGTCGTCGAGCCCTCGCACGTCGAGCTTCGAACGGGCCGCTTGAAATGCGAGCCGGCCGCGTTCAGTTCGTACCAGCACGCTCGTCCATCCGTCCATCGAGCCGACGCTGCCCACCGACAGGTCGGCGCTCCGGCCGAGAAAGTCGGCACACTCGTCGCAGCCCTTCAACGCGACGCCGTGGAATCGCTTCACCGGTTCGTCGACCGCGACCTCGCCGTCTCGGTACTCGACGATCATGCGGCCCCGAATGACGTCGACCTTCGAGACGCGGTCCATATCGACCGACCGGCGCTCCTGCAGCTCGCGCAAGATGAGCCCTTCGTAGTCGAAGCTCTTGGTGCACATCAGGGCGATCGTAAGCACGACGGCGTCCACCCGGTGTGCACCGGTAGGCCAACGTCGGGCCTGCATCGCACGGATGCCCTCGACCTCACACGGCGTGCCCACCACCGCCAAGCGGGGCCGGGCCGGCAGCGAGTAGCGGCTCAGGTCCAGCTCGGCCAGCGCCATGGTCTGGTTGTAGAAGCTGCCCGAGGCGGCGGAGATCTCCTGCGCCGTCGTAGCGATGGTCGCCACTCCCTTCCAAGGCTCGTCCTTGTCGGTGCTGGGCTTGGAAACGAGCGCCCCGTCGATCTCGCCAGCGGCCAGAAGCCCGATCAACAGCGCGGTGACCGCTCCGCCGTCCTGCACCGTGTCCGAACGCGCCGAGGCTCGCACCGCGAATTGCTCGAGCACGGCTCCCAGGCCGTCCGCCGGGGGTCCGCCGGTGATCTTCCAGTAGGTGTCCGCGGCGTCCGAGCGCACCTCAGTCGCCGCTACCTCGCTGTCGTCGGCCACGGTTGACGGCGGCCAGAGCGCCTCGTACCGCAGTCCAGCTCGTGGGCAGAAGTCCCAGCACAAGGAGCACCCGGTGCACATCTTCACCAGTTCGGGCAGGTTGGTGTCCTCGTCCACGCCGATCGAGTTCGAGGGGCACACAGCGACGCAGGTCCCGCACTGGACGCACCGATCGGCGTCGATCACCCCCGCCTCGAGCTCCCAGAACCACACCTTGCCGGGGGGCTCGGGAATGCCGTTCATCTCCTCGCGCAGCCGGTAGCGCTTCACGCCGGCTCCATCAGGGTCGACCGCAGCTCGTCGTTGGGCGTGCGTCGGGCCCAGTTGTGGAAGGACTCGAGGGCCCGACGCTCCCGTCGGTAGCGCTCGACCACCCGGACCAGCGCGTCGGGTACAACGTCGACGGGCATCGCGCCGACGACCCAATCGATGAACGCGGCGTCGGGACCGAGCGAACCGCCCAGGCCGATGTCCACTGCCTCCTCGATGTGCTCGCCGACGTCCGCGATGTCGCCGCGGAACCCGATGTCGGCCACCTGGGGCTGGGCGCACGACGCCGGGCAACCCGAAAAGTGCATCCGGATCACCCCCAGGTCCTCGGCGTGAGAACCGAACCTCTCACCGGTCGGGCGGTCGGTCCCCGACAGGCGGCGGTCGAGCGCCCGCGCCCACTTGACCGCCCGTTCCTTGGTCTCGACCACGGCGAAGCGGCAGAACTCGCTTCCGGTGCAAGCCACCACGCCCCGTTCGAAGGGTCCGGGGAATGGCGAGTAGGTCTCGAGCAGCGGCTCGGCCAACAGCCGCTCGAGCCGGTCCTCGGGCACACCGCTCAGGACGAAGTTCTGATCGGTCCCGATTCGCACGGTGCCGTCCCCGTAGGCCTCCGACAGGCGAGCTACCTCAACCAGGTCGATGCCGTGCATCCGACCCACTGGCACCGAGCAGCCGACGTAGACGAGCCCGTTCTGTTTCTGAGGATGGACCCCGACGTGGTCACCCCGGAACCGACGGGTCAGCTCTTCGCCCGCGGGCGACAGGTCGAAGCGCGCCCGCTGAGCCAGTTCGGCGCGGAAACCCTCGGGGCCCAGCTCTTGGACCAGGTACCGCATGCGCGCCAGGCCCCGGTTCTCGCGATTGCCCAACTCACCGAAGAGCTGCGCGATGGCCCGTGTCAGCTCGACCGCTTGGTCGGGTCGGACGAACACGTCGATGTCCTGGGCCATGCGCTCGCCGTCGGACAGACCCCCGCCGACCAGGACGTTGAAACCCACGGTGCTGTCCTCCGCCCGCGCCGGCCACAGGCCGATATCGTCGATCTCCACTCGGGCGCAGTCCTCGAGGCACCCGGTGACGGCGATCTTGAACTTGCGGGGCAGGTTGGCGTACTCGCGGTTGCCCGTGAAGAACGCCGAGATGGCCTGGGCCACGGGCAGTGCATCCACCACCTCGTCGCGGTCGACTCCTGACACCGGGCACGAGCAGACGTTGCGAGCGGAGTCGCCGCACGCCTGCACGGTGGTGATGCCCACGTCCCAGAAGCGACGCCAGATGCGGGGGATGTCCTCGATCCGCAACCAGTGCAGCTGAATGTCCTGGCGGGTCGTGAGGTCCGCGTAGCGGTTCCCGAACACCGCGCTGTCCACCGGGCCCTCGGCAAACGCGTCGGCTGCGACACCGATCTCGCGGATCTGGGGCGCCGTCAGAACCCCACCGGGGACCTTGATCCGCATCATGAGGGCGTCGCCGCCCTGCCGCTGAGGGTAGATGCCCACCCATTTGAGACGTTCGACCTCTCCGGGGACTGCGTTCAGCGCGGCGATGCCCTCGACCGAGTACTTGTCGATGATGGCCTGGGCCACCTCGAATGGGTGGCGCTGCAGCTTCAGCTGCTCGACCGAGTTGAGCTCGCCGATATGCCGGTAAGGGCGCACGAACCGCAACGCTCGCTCGCGTCCGCGGAACTCCACGCCATAGGGATTGTCGAGGTCGCGAGGCATCAGGTGTGCAAGCCGCATTCGACCTTGTCGGTGCCCGACCACCGGCCCGCTCTCGGATCCTCGCCTTCGGCGACGGGCCGGGTCGTCGGGGCGCATCCGATGGACAGGTACCCCTTGGCGACCAGCGGGTGAGCGGGCAGGTCGTGATCGACCAGGTAGCTCGCGATGTCGTCCTCGGTCCAGGTGGCAAGCGGGTTGACCTTGACGAGACCGAAGGCGTCGTCCCAGGCCACGACAGGTGCTGCGGTGCGGGTAGGCGCGTCCACCCGCTTGAGGGCAGTCAGCCAGGCAGCGCGTCCCGCCAGCGCCTGGCGCAACGGGGCGACCTTGCGGAGCTGGCAGCAACCCTCGGACCCGCACGGGGTACTGGCTGCCTCGGGGCCGGGATGGGTCACCGTCAGGTTGAGCCCGTAGCGGTCACGAACCTCCTCGACGAAGGCCAACGTCTCAGGGAAGTGCGCCTCGGTGTCCAAAAACACGACGGGCACGTCCGGATCGTGGGCGACAGCCAGGTCGACCAGCACGACGTCTTGGAACGACGCCGCCACCAGTAGCGAGCCGCCGAAGCGCTCCATGGCCCAGGCCACCACCTTGCCCGCCGGAGCGGTCTCGAACTCGTCGTTCAGCGCGGCGAGCTCCGCGGCCAGGTCGGCCGGAGGAGTTGCCACCGTCGTGACCTCTGACATCTGCAGCCCTCCTCGTGGATCGTCTGTCGCCCTACGCTCAGCCGCCGTCCCAGCGCGGTTGCTCGGCACGCCGAAACAGCGAATCATGATTTGTCCGGTCGACTTTCATCGAGTATACATGACTAAAATGGTCGAGTTTGGGGGGGCCACCCGGCTCTCCCACCCGCCGACGCTCGGCGGACGGATGCGAACGGACATGATCCCATGAGCACCACCGAGTTCTACGCCACGAAGCCGAGCCTGACGGAGGCCCGCGGCATCCCTCGCCCACCCGTGATCGCCAACGGTGCGCTCGACCCGGTCAGCGCGACCGACGCGTTGGGTCGGCCCCGCCCCGAGGCCCCCCCGGTCGGGACGGCGTTCGACCATCTCGACCTCCTCGAGTCCCACGCCATCTTCATCATGCGGGAAGTGGCCGCGGAGTCCGAACGCCCAGTCCTGCTCTTCAGCGGCGGGAAGGACTCCGCGGTCCTGCTCCATCTGGCCCTCAAGGCGTTCCGGCCCGGTGGCCTCCCGTTTCCCGTGATGCACGTCGACACGGGCCACAACTTCGCCGAGGTGCTCGAGTACCGCGATCAAGCCGTTGCCGACATCGGCGAGCGGCTTTTGGTGGCGAGCGTCCAGGACTCCATCGATCGCGGACGGGTTGCCGATCCGGGGCCCAACGCGATGCGCAACCGCCTCCAGACGACCACGCTCCTCGACGCCATCGCCGAGCACGGGTTCGACGCCTGCCTGGGTGGCGCCCGGCGCGACGAGGACAAGGCCCGGGCCAAAGAGCGCGTGCTCTCGTTCCGCGACTCGTTCGGCCAATGGGACCCCAAGCGCCAGCGGCCCGAGCTGTGGCAGATTTACCAGGCCGGCATCCGGCCCGGTGAGCACTTCCGGGCGTTCCCGCTGTCGGACTGGACCGAGCTCGACGTCTGGCAGTACATCGAGCGGGAGCAGATCTCCTTGCCTTCCATCTACTTCGCGCACCGTCGCCCGGTCATCGAGCGCGACGGAATGCTGCTCGCGGTCAGCCAATGGGTCGAGCCGGCACCCGGCGAGGTCGTCGAAGAGGCCACCGTCCGATTCCGCACAGTGGGCGACGCCACCTGCACCGGCGCCGTCCGGTCGACGGCGACGACCCTGTCCGAGATCGTCGAGGAAGTGGCGGTCTCGCGGGTCTCTGAGCGCGGCGCCACCCGGGCTGACGACCGCTTCTCGGAGACCGCCATGGAGGACAGGAAGCGTGAGGGGTACTTCTGATCCATGGGGGGCGCCGATGAGCCCCAGCCGGTGACGACCGTCGAGGCTGACGCCACGGGCGCCTCGTCGGACACGGTCATGGATCTGCTGCGGTTCGCCGCCGTCGGATCGGTCGACGACGGCAAGTCCACCCTCATCGGCCGGCTGCTCTTCGATACCCAGCTGCTCTTCGATGACCAGCTCGAAGCGGTGGCCGAGGCTTCGCGTCGGCGGGGCGTCGGTGCGGTCGACCTCTCCTTCGTCACCGACGGGCTGCGCGCCGAGCGCGAGCAGGGCATCACCATCGATGTCGCCTATCGCTACGCGGCGACGCCGACCCGCAAGTTCGTGATCGCCGACTGCCCGGGGCACGTCCAGTACACGAGGAACATGGCGACGGGCGCCTCCACCGCCGACCTCGCGCTCGTGGTGGTCGACGCCACGGTCGGGCTGCGCGAGCAGACTCGGCGCCACACGTGCATCGCGGCGTTGCTCGGGGTCGACCAGCTCCTCGTCTGCGCCAACAAGATGGACCTGACCGGTTGGGACCAGGGCGCCTACGACCGCGTGGCAGGCGAGATGCGGACGCTCGCCGAGCGGCTCGGCGTGACCTCGTGCGAGGTGGTGCCGATCTCGGCACTGAACGGGGACAACGTGGTGAACCGTTCGGAGGCCGCGCCGTGGTACCAGGGGCCCACCGTGCTCGAGGCTCTGGAGGCGGCCCCGGCCGGGCGCTGGGCCGCTACCCATGGCGAGCACCTGGGCACCGGAGCTCGCCTGCCCGTCCAGTGGGTGCTCCGCCACCCTGGTGGGGGTCGCAGCTACGCGGGCATGGTCAACGGCGGTCCGCTGCGCCGGGGGGACGAGGTCGTCGTGCTCCCAGGTGGACAGCACACGAGCATCGCCCGCATCGAACGGTTCGACGGCCCGCTCGAGCTGGTGCCGGTAGGGCTCTCGGTGTCGGTCCACTTGGCGGACGACGTCGACGTGTCGCGCGGTGATCTCATCGCTGCCGCCGACGAACCGCCGGTCGTCACCAACGAGCTCGAGGCGACGGTGTGTTGGTTCGGCGAGCGCCCCTTGCGCAGCGGCGACCGGCTGCGCCTCAAGCACACGACCCGGGTGACGCCCTGCCGCATAACGGCGGTGGACGCGGTGCTGGAGGTCAACGACCTGAGCCTGCGACCCGCCGACGAGGTCGCCGACAACGACATCGGGCTCGTCCACCTGGTTACCGCGGCACCCCTTGCGGTGGACTCCTATCGCCGCGACCGCATCACCGGTAGCTTCGTGCTGGTGGACGAGACCACCAACGTGACCGTGGCTGCCGGCATGGTAGGTCGACCCGAGATCGTCGACTCCCTGTCGCCCTCCTGAGGCGCCCGACGGCAGCGAATGGCAGCCTCGCCCCCCATGTACCCGGTCGTGCTGCGGGTGGAGGATCGTTCGTGCCTCGTGGTGGGGGGCGGACCCGTCGCCGCCCGCAAGGCGGCCGGCCTACTGGCCTGCGGCGCGCACGTCACCCTCGTCGCCCCGGTGCTCCACCCCGCGGTCGAGGCCTTGCGCGCCGACCACTCGATTGGCGCGGCCTCCGGGAAGCTCCATGTCCTCGAGCGTCGCTACCGCAGGGGCGAGGCCGGTGACTTCCGTCTGGTGGTGACGGCGACTGGTGACGGCGAGGTCGACGGCGACGTCGCCGCCGACGCCGACGCTGCGGGCGTGTGGGTGAACAGCGCCGACGACGCCGCGCATTGCTCGTTCTTGTTGCCTTCCGTCCACCGTGACGGACCGGTCAGCATCGCGGTGTCGACGAGCGGTACGAGCCCCGCCCTGGCCACGTGGCTTCGTCGCCGTATCGGCGCGTCGGTCGGCAGTGATCTCGGCCTTCTCGCCACCTTGCTGCAGACGGCTCGCCAGCGCTTGAAGACCCAAGGTCGATCGACCGAGGCGGTCGACTGGCAGGCGGTGCTCGAAGGACCCTTGCCTGCCCTGGTACGCGAGGGCCAGCTCGACGCGGCGAATGCGCTGCTGGCCGGCGAGCTCCCGGACTTACCTGAATCTGGGTGACCTGACCGGTCCTTACCGACGCGGTCCTCACTCGAGGCTTAAGGCTGGGCCACCATCAGCATGGCCGCGAGCACCAGTGCCACAACCAGCAGCGCCGAGAGAATCTGGGCGGTGCGACCCGCCCGTCGCAGGGCGCGGACCGGCACTCGGGCAAGCAGCGAGGGGCGATCGGCGCCGGTGAGGGCCTCGCCCCCAACCCCCTCGGTGGTCCCCTGGCCCCTGGGTCGCGCGTCGAGGAGGACGCCGATACGCCGCTCGGTGGGCCAGAGGAGAGCCTCGGCCCCACCCGCGGCCGCTGCCCACAAGCCGAGCCCACTCATCACCCACCCCTGGTCGAGGCCGTAGGCGCCGTGGGACAGGCCGAGCAGGAGGAACCCGAAGATCGGCACCCCGTACAGGGTCCGGCCGGCCCAGTTGGTGCCCGGTGCGTAGTAGCGGCCGAGGGAGAGCTCGCGCGACGCGCCCGGATCGGGGCTCGTCTGTCGGGGCTTCGCCGAGGGAGACCCGCGCCGCGCCGGTGCCGCGGAGCCGGTTGATCGTTGCGGCGACGCCCCCGACTCTCGCCCGAGCGCGGCGAGCAGTCGAGAGGCCTGTGTCCCGCTCACGACTACCGTGAGCAGGCCGATCACCACGCAGCTGACGTGGGCGAGGAGGACGATGTCGAACGCCGGACCTGTCGGGATGGCCGGCGTCCGCGTTGCGGCGAAGCTCAGAACGTCGGGCGACACGCTCTCATTGTGGCCTTGGGCGCGTGCCCCGCGGCCGCGTGGGCGGGGCACGCAGGTGTCGAACGGCGGGTGCCAGCTGGTCAAGGGGTTCCGCTCGGGGGTGAGATGAACCTACGGTGGCCCCGGCAGGCACTACCGTGGATTGGAACGAACGGCGCGCACTGGGCGCGACGGCCCCGCGAATTGCAGGCAGCGCACATGCAGGTTACTCAGCGCACATGAACCAGCTCCGTCTCGACCCCCTCTCTGGCCGATGGGTCGTGGTGAGCCTCGGGCGGGCCGACCGACCCTTTGCCTTTGCCATGCCCGATCACCCCGTGCAGGACGACACCAGCCGCCCCTGTCCCTTCTGCCCCGGCAACGAGGAGAGCAGTCCGCCAGCCCTCGAGACCTACGGACCCAGCGGGCGCTGGCTCGTACGGGTCGTCCCCAACCTCTACCCGGCGTTCGATGGCGATGAGCCCTTCGTGGTGGCCAACCGGGGTCCGGTGTTCACCCAGGCAACCGCCGGAGGCATCCACGAGATTCTGATCCTCTCACCCGAGCACGACGCCTCGTGGTCGATGCTCTCCGACGAGCAGACCGGGCTGGTGATGGCCGCCTTACGCGACCGCATCGAGGAGCACTCCCAACGGCCGAACCTTCGTTACACCCAGGCGATCGTGAACTCGGGACGAGAGGCCGGGGCGTCGCTCGAGCACCCTCACGGCCAACTGCTGGGCATGTCGTTCGTCCCGCGCGAACTGGCCGAGGAGCAGGCCCGGTTCGCCCGGTTCGCTGGCAGCTGCCTGTTGTGCACCACGGTCGACGCCGAAGAGGGGGTTGGCCATCGGGTCGTGTACGCAGACGACCGGGTCAT
Organism: uncultured Acidimicrobiaceae bacterium; assembly: GCA_963794215.1. Taxonomy (GTDB): domain Bacteria; phylum Actinomycetota; class Acidimicrobiia; order Acidimicrobiales; family RAAP-2; genus DATKRB01. Next base: position 68,729 of record CAWCCQ010000008.1, read on the forward strand.
GGTGGTGTGCCCCTTCTGGAGTGCAGTGCCCTACGAGATGTTGGTCATCCCCCGGGCCCACACCCCGCACCTCTACCGGAGCCCCACCGAAGATCTCGTGTCGGTCGGCCGAGCGCTGCGGATCTGCTTGGGTCAACTACGCGAGCAGCTCGGAGACGTCGCTTACAACCTGGTCTTCCATTCGGCGCCCTACCGCATCAACGAGCCATTCCACTGGCACGCGCACGTGTGGCCCAAGGTCACCACCCGCGCCGGTTTCGAGATGGGGACGGGCGTGGCCATCAACGTGATCGCACCCGAGGACGCGGCCGGCCATCTGCGGGTGGCCGCCCTCGCCCGCTGAGACGCTCGTAGGGCCGGCTCGGCGCGCCGCTGCAGCGCCGGGAAACCTAGGGTCCAGACGCCATCAGCGCGGCCCGCTCGAGCTCGAAGACGGCAACCAGGTGACGCACCGTCGGGCGTTCGACGGGGACGAGCTCCTCGATCCCGGGGTACGCGAGGTAGGCCTCCAAAAAGGCGAAGCGATTGCGCGAAGCCCAAGCTCGGGCGAGCGCGGGGAGGCCGCCCCGCCCCGTGGGGTCGCGCTCGGCGGCGGCCACCGTCGACACGTGGTGCATGGACCACAGCACGTCTGCCACGTCGGCCAGCGGTGAACGGAGCAGTGGCGCGGCCGCGCCGGGCGGCTGGCCGCCGGGACGGCAGTCGGCGACCACCCAGCCGAGATCGGTACGAGCGGTGCGCCCGAGGTGAAAGTCTCCGTGGGTGCGCAAAACCGCACCCTGCAGCGGCGAGGAGGCCACGGCGCGTAAGGCCCTCGCCGCGTCCTCGTCCTCCAAGAGATCGGGTCCCAGCTGGCTGACCGCGTTGCGCACGTGACCGGCCCACTCGGCGACGGGCTCGGTCTGGTGACCAAAGGCGCGGTCGAGCGCCAGGTGCATGCGCGCCGTCATCGTTCCGAGCGCCTGAGCCTCGGGGCCGAAGTCGCCCCCCGCCTCCTCGGGTGCACCGCCCCAACCGTAGAGATCCCGCAGCGACGTGAGCGCCAGCGCCCAGCCTCCAGCGCTGCCGGCCAGCAGCTCTTGGACGAGGCCGAGATCGTGCCCGCCGCGACGCCAGACGGCGAGCGGCGCCGCCAGATGGTTGAACCCGGCGTCGTCGAGGGCCAGCAGCAGCTCCACTGCCCGGTTCGGGCCGTCGGCCAGCGTCGGGAACACGGTGAACGAGCAGTCCACGAACTCGAGCACGGTGGCGTCCTCGTCGTCGTTCACGATCACGACCGACTCGCGGGCCCCCACCTCACCGGTCACCACTTCGAGGATCAGGGGCGCGAGCTCGGGGGTGCGCACGGCGTCGACGACCACGGCGAAGCCCTCGTCGTCCTGCAAGAACCCGAGACCGGCCTCGTCGAGCAGTGGCAACGGCTGCTCGGCGGCGCTCGGCCGAACTCCCAACACCGCGTGCACACCCCGACCGTCCACCTCGGCCAGCACGTCGAGCAGCCCCGGCCGACCCGAGCGCAGCACCTCCACCTCACGTACGACCACTTGGGTAGGAGCAGAAACGGGCGTCCCCTCGCCGAGGGGGTCGCGGGCCCGTCGGACCAACCACGCCGCCACCAGTCGAGCCAGCGGCGCCCGTCGTTCGTCGGTGAGCTCGAGCATCACCCCACCGCGGGGCACACTCACGGCAACACGTCCTCTGGAGTGGGTGCCGCCTCCACCAGGTCGAACCACAGGTACCCGTAGGGGGCGAGCGTCACGTGGTAGGGCTCGTCGGCGATGCTCGGGAACGGGACCCGGCCGAGGACCTCCACGGGCGTGCAACCAGCCCACTTCCCAAGCAGGAGCTCGGCCGGCTGGGCGAAGCGGCTGAGGTTATGGACGCACAGGACGGCCTGGGATCGTCTGACCGACGCGACGCCCGTACCTTCGTTGCCCGCAGGCAACGTCCGCATGCCACTCGGGTGCTCGTCCCAGGGCTGCCACTGGGTGCCCCCCGGCACGCCGCGGGGTCCGAGCACCGGATCGGGGCATTCGGGGAGGGCGTCGGGCGCTGCGGGCTCGCTGGCCGGTGCGGAGTCGACGACGTCGGCCACCTCGCCCGAACGGACGTACGCCAGGACCGAGGGGTTCGGGCACGAGAGCAACTCGAGCTCGCCTACGCCGAGGACGGGCAGGTGCCGGCGCTCCACCAGCATGCCCCGCAGCCAGTGCAAGAAGGAGCCGGGGTTCCGCAGCTGCGACTCGACGTTGACCGCGCCGAAGCCGTACACCGGGTCCATGGACGGGGGCAGGTAGAGCTGGGCGAAGTCGGCGTTGGAGAAGCCGCCGTTGCGGTCCCCAGACCACTGCATCGGGGTACGGACCGAATCGCGGTCCCCGAGGTAGATGTTGTCCCCCATCAGTAGCTCGTCGCCGTAGTAGATGACCGGGCTCCCCGGCAGCGACAGCAACATCGAGTACAGGAGCTCGGCGAGCCGGCGGTCGCCGTCGAGCAGTGGTGCCAGCCTACGTCCGATCCCCATGTGCCGCTTCATCCGGGGATCCTTGGCGTACTCGGAGAAGAGGTAGTCACGCTCCTCGTCGCTCACCTGCTCGAGGGTCAGTTCGTCGTGATTGCGCAAGAAGATCGCCCACTGGCAACCCTCGGGGATCGTGGGGGTTTGGCTCAGGATCTCAGTGATCGGGTAGCGCTGCTCGCGGCGCACCGCCATGAACAACCGGGGCATGAGGGGAAAGTGGAAGCAAAGGTGGCACTCGTCGCCGTCGCCGAAGTAGTCGGCCACGTCGGCCGGCCAGCCGTTGGCTTCGGCCAGCAGGATCCGACCCGGGTAGTCGGTCTCCAGCTGCTTGCGGATGCGCCGCACATAGAGGTGCGTCTCGGGCAGGTGCTCGCCGGCGGTGCCGTCCCGCTGGAACAGGTAAGGCACCGCGTCGAGCCGGAAGCCGTCGAAGCCGAGGTCCAGCCAGAAGCGGACGAGGTCGATCATCGTGTCGGCGACGTCGGGGTTCTCGTAGTTGAGGTCGGGCTGATGCGAGTAGAACCGGTGCCAGTAGTACTGCTGTCGGGCGTCGTCCCACGTCCAGTTCGAGCGTTCGACGTCGGTGAAGACGACCCGCGCCTCGGGCCATCGCTGATCATCGTCGTTCCACACGTACCAGTCCGCCTTCGGATTGGTCCGGCTCGATCGGGACTCGATGAACCACGGATGCTGGTCGCTGGTGTGGTTCATGACCAGGTCGGCTACGACCCGGATGCCCCGCTGGTGGGCGTCCTCGAGCAACCCGATCAGCTCGCCCAGCGTCCCGTAGTCGGGATGCACGTTGAAGAAGTCCGCGATGTCGTACCCACCGTCGCGCATGGGCGAGGGATAGAACGGCAGCAACCACAAACAGTCGACACCCAACCACTCGAGATAGTCGAGCTTGTCGCGCAGCCCACGAAGGTCGCCCACGCCATCGCCGTTGCGGTCGTAGAAGCCTCGAATGAACACCTCGTAGAAGACGGCGTGCTGGAACCAGCGCGCCGAGGGGTCAAAGGAGTGGTCACCCGTCGGCTGGGGCTGCCGAACGGTCACCGCCCGACGAACGACGCCTTGCCGGGCCCCTGCTCGAGGAAGGAGGTGATCCCGCGCCCCGCGTCCTCGGTCCGGAATGCCGCCACGAAGCGGCCGCGCTCGACGTGCAGCGCCTCCTCGAGGCTGGCCTCCATCCCGAGATCCACCGCCGCCTTGCCTAACGATTGGGCCACGACCGCGCCGCGCGCCAGCTCGGCCGCCCACAGCAGTGCCTGGTCGAGCACCTGGTCGGTCGGTACGACACGGTTGACCAGGCCCATGGCGAGGGCCTCGTCGGCGCGCACCTGGCGACCGGTCATGATCAAGTCCTTGGCCCGCGAGGTGCCGATCAGGCGCGGCAGCCGCTGCGTGCCGCCCCCGCCGGGAATGATGCCCAGCAGCACCTCGGGCAGGCCGAGGCGCGCCTCGTCCGAACAGACACGAAAGTCGCAGGCCAACGCCAACTCCAGGCCGCCCCCGAGGGCGAACCCGTTGATGGCGGCGATGGTGGCCCGCGGCACGTCGGCGAGGGCGCGCAGCGCCGCGTGGAAGCGATCGGCCACGGTGCCCGGCGTCGCGTTGGCCAACTCGTTGATGTCTGCTCCGGCGGCAAAGATCCGTTCGCCACCCCAGACCACCACCGCCCCGGGCGGATCGGCAGTCAGTGCCTCGGCCGCCACCCGTAGCTGGTCGAGCAGCTCGAGGGACAAGGCGTTGGCCTTGGGCCGGTCCAACCGGACGACCGCCACCCCGTCGTCGCGGCAGTCGGTGGTGACGAACACCCCGGCCGCCGTCCGCGTGTCCTGGTCGTTCTGGTCGTTCGAGGTATTCCGCTCATCAGCCACGTGCGAACCGTACCCGACGCCAACGCGCTCAGGCTGCGTTCGGCCCCGGACCGGCGGCAGCCAATACCCGCTCCGCCGCAGCGTACGGATCGAGCCGCCCGGCACGCACCTCGGTCATCGCCTCTGCGAACACGCGCCCGGTGGCCACGTCAGCCACGTGCGCGGTGAGCTCGGCCAACAGGATTCGGCGCAGCTCTTGCTCGAGGCGGGCCGCACGGCGCGCCTCGAGCAGGTCGCGGTCGATCAGGTATCGACGATGGGTGGCCACCTCGTACCACAAGTCCTCGACCCCCGCGCCGGTGGCGGCGACCGTCTCGACGATCGGTGGGCGCCATTCGAGGTGGCCCGAGAGGTCGAGCATCTGCTGGAGGTCACGACGGGCCTCGCCCACCCCGGGCCGGTCGGCCTTGTTGATGACAAAGAGGTCGGCCACCTCGAGCAAACCCGCCTTGTTGGCTTGCATGGAGTCGCCCCATCCCGGCGTGACCACCACCACCGTCGTGTCGGCCGCCGACGCCACCTCCACCTCCATCTGCCCAACACCGACCGTCTCGACCAGGACGATCGGCATGCCGGCCGCCCCGAGGGCGCGCACCGCCTCGGGCACGGCGAGGGCAAGCCCGCCGAGGTGCCCCCTCGTCGCCATCGAGCGGATGTAAACGCTCGGATCGGTGGCGTGGTCCTGCATTCGGATCCGGTCCCCCAAGATGGCCCCTCCAGTGAAGGGGGACGAGGGGTCGATGGCGAGGACCGACACCTGGTCCAGCGCAACGGGGGGCACTCCGTCGGCAGCGGGCCAGCCCCCGCGTGCGGCCCGGATCAGGTGATCAGTGAGGGTCGACTTTCCCGCGCCCGGAGCCCCGGTCAGCCCGACCGTGTACGGCGGCGGGCTCGCGTAGGCCGCGCCGGGCCACCAGGCGAGCGCGCTCACCCCCCCGCTCGACCATGCTGAGCAGGCGGGCCAGTGCCACCCGGCTGCCTGTCCGGGCCCCGGCCAGTAGCGTCTCGGGGTCGTGGCGGTCCCCCGGAGGTGGCGGGTCCCCCTGCGCGAGAGCATTCATTGGCGCTCCACGTTGGCGCCCAGAGAACGCAATGCCCCCGCAAGGTCTTCGTAGCCCCGGTCGACGTGCGCCGCCCCCGACACCTCGGTCGTCCCCTCGGCCACCAGGCCGGCCAGCACGAGCGCCGCCCCAGCCCGGATGTCGGGGGCCCGGACCGGCGCACCTGACAGACGGGCCACGCCCCGCACCACGACGTGGTGCCCTTCGGTGCGGACGTCAGCGCCCATGCGGCGCAACTCGTCCACGTAGCGGAACCGGCCCGAAAAGAGGTTTTCGGTGACGATCCCCACACCGTCGCAAGCCGCGAGCATGGTCACGAGCAGCGGTTTGTAGTCGGTCGCCACTCCGGGGTACGGGAGCGTGGCCACGTCCGCCGAGCGCAACCGTCCCGACGAGGCCGCCCGGAGCCCGTCGGCGGTCTGCTCGATCGTCATACCCATCGACATCAGCTTGCGCAGCAGCATGTCCATGTGGTCGACGCGGGCGTCCTCCACCACGACCTCACCGCCGGCGAGACCGACCGCCGCCAGGAACGTCGCCGCCACCACCCGGTCACCGATGGCGGTGTGCACCACGGGTCGCAGCTCGTCGACCCCCTCGATTTCGAGTCGAGAGGTTCCCGCCCCGCGCACGCACGCCCCCATCGCGTTGAGGAAGCGCACGAGGTCGCACAGCTCGGGCTCGCGCGCCGCGTTCTCGATGACCGTCGTGCCCTTGGCCAGACAGGCTGCCATCACGAGGTTGTCGGTCGCTGTATGGCTCGGGTATTCGAGGACCACCCGGGTGCCGATCAGCCGAGTGGGTGCGCCACCCTCTCCCACTCGCCCCTCGACATACCCGTGCGAGGTGGTGAACTCGGTGCCCATCGCACCCAACCCGTTGAGGTGGAAGTCGATTGGCCGTGACCCGAAGTCGTCACCTCCGGGCAGCGACACACGCGCTCTCCCACAGCGAGCCAGCAGCGGTCCGAGTACCACCACCGATGCCCGCATGCGTTCCACCAGCTCGTAGGGAGCCTCAGGCACGAGCTGGTCGGGCGCCGGCACGTCGATGACCAGATCGCCCGAGGGCTCTCGCTGGGTGACCGCGCCCAGGGCGGCGAGGACCTCGCTCATCGTCGTCACGTCCGAGATGTACGGCACGTTGCGCAGCGTGTGCCGCCCTTCGGCAAGCAGGCACGCGGCCATGAGCTTGAGGACGGAATTCTTCGCACCACCGGCGCGAACGGTGCCGGCCAGCGGGCCGTTGGGACGAACCACGAAGCGATCCACGGGCCCAAGTATGGCGGTCAGCACTGCGCGCGCTGCGTGACCCGGACGGCCGGCGCCCTGAGCAGGGGTCACTCGCCGTGGAGGTCTCGCGCGCCAACTATGGTCGCGTCGTGGAGCCCCGACCCCAGGCCCCGGACCGCAACCTCGCGCTCGAGCTCGTGCGCGTGACCGAGGTCGCCGCCATGGCGGCGAGCCGGTGGATGGGTCGAGGCGACAAGGAGGGAGCCGACGGCGCTGCGGTCAACGCCATGCGGGTCGTGCTCTCGACGGTCTCGATGGACGGCGTGGTGGTTATCGGCGAGGGCGAGAAGGACGCCGCTCCCATGCTCTTCAACGGCGAGCAGATCGGGGATGGCTCGCCCCCCAAGACCGATATCGCGGTCGACCCCATCGACGGCACCACCCTGACCGCGCTCGGTCGAGGAGGAGCCCTGGCGGTCATCGCCGTCTCCGAGCGCGGCACGATGTTCGACCCCGGTCCGTGCGTGTACATGGAGAAGATTGCCGTTGGCCCGCGCGGGCGTGGTGCGGTGGATATCACACGATCCCCGACCCAAAACCTCGTGGCCCTGTCCGACGCGCTCGGCCAGCCGGTGCGGGACCTGACCGCGGTCATCCTCGATCGCCCGCGCCACGCCGATCTCATCGCCGAAGTTCGGGCCTCGGGGGCCCGGATCCGGCTCATCACCGATGGCGATGTCGCGGGGGCCATCGCCACCGGCTGGCCCGGCGCCGGCGCCGACATCCTCTTCGGCATCGGCGGGACGCCCGAAGGTGTGCTGGCCGCGGCCGCGCTCAAATGCATGGGTGGCGAGATCCAAGGGCGTCTGTGGCCCCGCAACGAAGAGGAACGCCAACTGGCGCTCGACGCCGGCTACGACCTCGACGCCGTCCTCAGCACCGAAGACCTGGTGCGGGGGGACAATTGCTTCTTCGCTGCAACCGGCATCACCGACGGGGAGCTGCTGCAGGGTGTCCGATACCACGAGTTCGGGGCGACGACCCAATCACTCGTGATGCGCTCGCGCTCGGGGACCCTGCGCAAGATCGACGCCAGCCATCCCCTGGCCAAGCTGGCCGAGTTCAGCTCGATCGAGTTCACCTGAGGACCAGGCTCAGTGGTCGCTCACACCAGCCACTGACAGCCTGACCTCGGCGCGTTGCAGCGCCGCCTCCGCCTGGGCGAGCTCGCGGTCCGCAGCGCTCGGGGACGCCTCGGGGTCGCTCGAGGTCGACGAGGCGCTCGAGGTCGACGCGCGCGGAGCTGCTCCACCCGGGCGCCGGCCTGGGCCTTGGCCGCTTCAGCGCGGGCAACGTCGATCTCGTGAGCCAGCTCGGCTACCCCAGCGAGCACGGTCACCCGGGTCGTTACGGCCGACCCCCAGGCCGAGCCGGCGCCGTCAGCCTCCGAGGGCCCTCCGTCACCGTCGGCGTCGTCGGGTCCCACCTGCAGGTAGCCGCCGTGGACGGCCAGGCGCAGCGGATCACCCTCGGGACGGTCGACGCGGACCTCGCCGTGGACGATGTCGGTGATGAGCGGCGTGTGGCCGTCGAGCACCGTCAGATCACCCTCCGAGCTGCGGAGCACGAGCCCACGAGCGAACCCTTCGACCAGGCGGCGCTCGGGGGTGAGCACCTCCACCGCGAAGACGCCGTCGGCCATCAGCCGTGTCCCTCTTGGAGGGTGGCCGCCTTGGCCCGGACCGAGTCGGCGCCGCCCACGTTCAAGAACGCTTGTTCGGGCACGTCGTCGAGCTCGCCCTTCACGAGCGCCTCGAAGGACTCGACGGTCTCTTCGATCGGGACGGTCACGCCCTTCAGGCCGGTGAAGACCTCACCGACGTTGAAGGGCTGGGACAAGAACCGCTGAATCTTGCGGGCCCGCGAGACGGTGACCCGGTCCTCCTCGGAGAGCTCGTCGAGGCCCAGGATGGCGATGATGTCCTGAAGCTCCCGGTAGCGCTGCAGGACCCCCTGGACCTGTCGGGCCACCCGGTAGTGGCGCTCGCCGACGATCTCGGGCGTGAGGATGTTCGACGTGGAGGCCAGCGGGTCGACGGCGGGGTAGATCCCGAGGGCGGCGATCTGGCGGGAGAGCTCGGTGGTGGCGTCCAGGTGGGTGAACGTCGTGAAGGGCGCCGGGTCGGTGTAGTCGTCGGCGGGCACGTAGACCGCCTGTACCGAGGTGATCGACCGACCCTTGGTCGAGGTGATCCGCTCCTGGAGCTCGCCCATTTCGTCGGCCAGGGTCGGCTGGTACCCCACGGCGGAGGGCATGCGCCCGAGCAGGGTGGACACCTCCGAGCCGGCCTGGACGAACCGGAAGATGTTGTCGATGAAGAGCAGTACGTCTTGGTTCAACACGTCCCTGAAGTATTCGGCCATGGTCAGCGCCGACAGACCGACCCGCAAGCGGACCCCGGGCGGCTCGTCCATCTGCCCGTAGACGAGCGCGGCCTTCTCCATGACGCCCGACTCGCGGATCTCAAGCCAAAGGTCGGTGCCCTCGCGGGTCCGCTCTCCCACGCCGGCGAACACCGACACGCCGCCGTGGTTGGTCGCCACCCGGTTGATCATCTCCAAGATGAGCACGGTCTTGCCGACGCCGGCACCGCCGAACAGGCCGATCTTGCCGCCTTGGACGTAGGGTTCAAGAAGGTCGATCACCTTGATCCCCGTCTCGAACATCTGCGCGCGGGCTCGAGCTGGTCGAAGTTCGGGGCCGGCCGGTGGATCTCCCAACGGTCGTCTACGGGCCCAATGTCGCCGGTGTCGAGCGGCTGTCCCAATACGTTGAACACGTGGCCCAGCACCGCGTTGCCTACGGGCACCGCGATGCCCCGACCGGTGTTGCGCACCGGGGCGCCTCTCACGAGGCCGTCCGTCGGCTGCATGCAGATGCAGCGGACGCGGCCTTCACCGATCTGCTGGGCCACCTCGGCGGAGACTGTCACGGTCTCGCCCTCGAGCTCGAGGTCCATCTCCACAGCGAAGTTGATCTCGGGTAGGGCGTGCAGCGGGAACTCCACGTCGACGACTGGGCCGGCGATGGCCACGACGCGGCCGTCCTCCAAGCTCGAGCTCGTCGAGTCCGCGGTCGCCGGTGCGGTGGTGGTCATTGGGGGTCAGGCTCCCTTCGCGTCGCGGAGCGCCTCTGCTCCGCCGACGATCTCCATGATCTCGGTGGTGATGGCGTCCTGTCGGGCGCGGTTCATCGTCCGGCTGAGCGTGCGAATGAGCTCGTCGGCGTTCTCGGTCGCCGCGGCCATGGCCCGTTGCTGGGCAGTGAAGAACGACGCGGCGCCTTCCAGCAAGGCGGTAAAGATCTCGGACTCCACCGCCTTGGGCCCCAGCTCGGCCAGCAGGGTCTGGACGTCGGGCTCGAACTCGGTGTAGCCCGCCGACTGGTTTTCTCCCCGGCTCGCGTCCTCGTCCGCCCCAGACGCCGGACGGGGCAACGGAAGGAGCTGGCGGATCTCGACCTGTTGGACACCCGCTGAGCGGTAGCGGGTGGAGACAAGGAGCACCTGATCCCTCTGGCCGGCCAGGAAGCCCGCCGAGATGGCGTCGGCGATGTCGCGAGCCTGGGCGAACGTGGGGCGCTCGCTCACGCCCACGAACGACCGCGCGACGTCCTGGCGTCGGAAGCGGAAATAGGACTGAGCCTTCTTCCCTATGCTGAAGAGCTCGACATCGATCTGCTCGGCGCGCAGTTCGGCCAACAGCCGCTCGCTGGCGCGCAGAACCGAGGAGTTGTACGGGCCCGACAGGCCGCGGTCCGCCACGAGGGCGAGCACCGTCACGCTCGTTCGGGTCGCCGGCTCGCCCAGCAGCTTTTCGGCGGCGGCCGGGTCACCCTTGGCCGCCTGCAACACGATGCGAGCCATGCCCGCCCGGTAGGGGCGGTTGGCCGCCATCCGGTTCTGGGCCCGCACGATCTGGGACGCGGCGATGAGCTCCATCGCCTTGGTGATCTTCTTGGTCGACTGGACGCTGCGGATCCGCCGCCGCAGCACGCGCTCCTGGCCGCCGGCCATCGCTCAGCTCACCGTCCCGACGTCGAACCGGTCCAAGAACTCCTGCAGCGCCTTGTCCAGAACCGCAGCGTCGGGCAGGTTGCCCGTCTGGCGGATCTGCGCCAGAAGGTCGGCGTGACCGGCCCGGAAGTACTCGCGCACCTCGGTTTCGAAACGCTGGACGTTCTCGACGGCCACGCTGTCGAGCCAACCGTTGGTACCGGCGTAGATCACGACCACTTGCTCGTCCACCGGAACCGGTTGGTTCTGGGGTTGCTTGAGCAGCTCGGTGAGCCGGGCGCCTCGGTCGAGCTGGGCCTGGCTGACCTTGTCGAGCTCCGAGCCGAACGTGGCAAAGGCCTCCAGCTCGCGGTACTGGGCCAGGTCCAGCTTGAGCGTGCCCGACACCGTCTTCATCGCCTTGATCTGGGCGGCGCCGCCCACCCGGCTGACCGAGTTCCCGACGTTGATGGCTGGGCGCACGCCGGCATAAAACAGGTCGGACTCCAAGAAGACCTGGCCGTCGGTGATCGAGATCACGTTGGTCGGGATGTACGCCGAGATGTCCCCCGCCTTGGTCTCGATGATCGGCAGCGCGGTGAGCGAGCCGGCGCCGAGCTCGTCGGAGAGCTTGGCCGCCCGTTCCAACAGGCGGCTGTGCAAGTAGAACACGTCACCGGGGTAAGCCTCGCGGCCCGGCGGACGCCGCAAGAGGAGCGAGATCGTCCGATAGGCCTCGGCCTGCTTGGACAGGTCGTCGTAGACGATGAGCGCGTGCTCGCCGTTCTCCATCCAATGCTGGCCCATGGCGCAGCCCGAGTAAGGGGCCAGGTACTTATAGGGGACGGGATCGCCGGCCGATGCCACGACCACGACCGTGTACTCGAGCGCTCCGTGCTGGGCCAGCGTGCTCACCGTCTGGGCGACCGACGAGTTCTTCTGCCCGACGGCCACGTAGATGCACTTCACACCCTGGCCGAGCTGGTTGATGATCGTGTCGATGGCAACGGTCGTCTTGCCGGTCTTGCGATCGCCGATGATGAGCTCGCGCTGACCGCGGCCGATGGGAGTCATGGCGTCGATGGCCTTGATGCCGGTCTGCAGGGGCTCGGAGACCGGCTGGCGGCCGACGATGCCCGGGGCCTGGACCTCCATCCGGCGACGCAGCTCCGTGGCGACGGGTCCCTTTCCGTCGATGGGCTCCCCGAGCGCGTTGACCACCCGCCCGAGCAGCTCGTCGCCGACCGGCACCGACAGGATCCGCCCGGTCGCCCGGACGATCTGCTCCTCTTCGATGGTGTCCACCTCGCCCAGCACGACCGCACCGATCGTGTCCTCGTCGAGGTTGAGGGCCAGGCCCAGCGTCCCGTCCTCGAACTCGAGCAGCTCGTTCACCGCCGCTCCGGGGAGCCCCGACACCCGGGCGATACCGTCACCGACCTCGACCACCCGACCGATCTGCTCGGCGTCCACCAGAGCTGTGTACTCGTCGACGTGGCGGCGCAAGGCCTCGGTGATCTCGTTGGCGTCGATCGTCAGCTCTGCCATCAGCGTGCTCCCTCGTTCGGGTCCGGTATCTGTCGTCCCGCGGCCTGTTCTTCGGCCGCCGTTCGTTCCGCAGCCGTCGCCGGACGGTGCCAGTTGGCCGGCGACAGGTGCTCGCGCAGTGCGGCCAGGCGGCCACGCGTCGTGGCATCCACCTGCAGGTTGCCGATCTCGAGCACCACGCCGGCCAGCAGCGAGGGGTCGAGGGTGACCTGGAGCTCCACTGGCTGACCCGTCAAGGTCATGAGCGACGAGACCAATCGCTCGCGCTCGTTGCCATCGACGGCCGCGGCGGCCCGGACCCGCGCCACCCGCCAGCCGCGCGCCTGGGCCGTCTGCTCGACCAGCCAGTCGAGCGTGCCGACGAGGTCACGCGCCCGCCCGGCGACCACCGCGTACTCGACCAGCCGCACCGTGACGTCTTGCACCTTGCCGTTCAGCAGGCTGCGAACCACCCCGACGCGCACGGGGTCGGGCAGTTCACGATCGGTCAGGCGCCGGCGTAGGGCAGGTGTCGACTCGACGATCCGAGCGAAACGGAAGAGCTCGTCCTCGACCTCCTCGAGCTGGGCGACGTCGAGGCTCTCGAGCTGGGCCGAGGCGAAGCCTCCGACCCGCTGACGCGCTTGACCGTGAGCGAGCGAGGGAATCTCCCCGGCCAGACGCTCGTCCGCGAGGAGCCGGGCACGTTGGGCCAGCCAGCCGATGGCGGCCGGCACCTCAGGTGCGCCAACCGCCTCGGCGGCAAACGCCACGACGCGCAGGGCATCGGGTACCACCCGCTCCCGCAGGAGATCCTCTACCACCGCCCTGCGTCGAGCGGGAGGGATGGCGGTGTCGGTCAGCGCGGCGCGCAGCGCCCGATTGTCGAACAGGGCGCGCTCGACGGCCGCCAAGTCATCGGCCACACGCGCCACGTCGGTGCCGGGCGCCTCGAGGACCGCGGCCGCGTACCCCTCCAGCCGTGGGTTCACGTGCCTAGGCCGGTCCCCTGGCCGGCCGCGGCGGCCGCTGTCGCGGCAGCGGTCTCCTCGGAGCCGAGGGCGGCGACGGCCTCGTCGATGAGGTCTCGATGCGCCTGGGCGTCGACCTCCCGGCCGATCACACGCTCGGCGACGTCGAGAACCAGCTCACCAATCCGCGCTGCAGCTTCCTCCACCGCGCGCTGGCGAGCCAGCCGGACCTCGGCTTCGGCGCTGGCCACCAGCCGGTCGTGCTCGGCCTGGGCACGGGCGCGGCCCTCGCTCTGCATCTGCTCGGCGATCCGTGAGGCCTGGGCGACGATCTCACGAGCCTGCTCGCGGGCGGCCTCCAGCGCTGCTCGGCGCGTTACTTCCTCGGCGTCGGCATCGGCCTTGGCCCGGCTCGCCGCCTCCATCTCGGTACGTATCCCCTCGGCCCGCTCGAGCAATGCCCGGTTGACCAAGGGCAGCACGTACCGGCCGACGATCCCGAGCACGACGATGAACGCCAGCAGCTCGACGAAGAACGTCGCGTTCGGGATGAGGAAGTTGCTCGATGCGATGGGCATGGGATCGGAAGCCTCGTTGGTGGGTGGGCGTCTCCGCCGGCCGGGCGGTTGGGTGACGTGTCGAGCGTTCGGGCGGGGCCGCGGACGACCTACTTCTTGTAGAGGGAGAAGATGAACAGGGCGGTGAAGGCCAGGTTGATGAAGTACATGGCCTCGACCAGGCCGACGGTGAGGAACATGATCGTGAAAAGCCGTCCCTGCGCCTCGGGCTGGCGTGCCACCCCGGCGATCGTCTGACTGCCCGCGAGGCCGTCGCCGATCGCCGCGCCAATGGCGCCGCCTCCCAGGGCGAGGCCACCCCCGACCATGGCGCCGGCCAGCTGGATGGCCTGTTGCGTCGAGTCTGACATTTGGTGCTTCTCCTTTTGTAGGGGTCTCGCTAGTCGGTCGCGGCGATGGGGATCTCGAGAATCCCACGCGATCGGGTCCACCGTGAGCGTGCTCCTCGTCATGGTCGGTGCTCATGGCAACGTCGAAGTACAAGATCGTGAGGAGGGCGAAGATGAAGGCCTGGATGGCGCCGATGGCCAGGTCGAAGGTCCTCCACAGGACAGAGAGGGGGAGCACCAGCACATTGCCCAGGGGGACCGACCCGAGCTTCCAGACGCCCAGGTAGGTGATGAGGGACAGCATGAGGGTACCCGACAGGAGGTTGCCGAAGAGCCGAAGCGCCAGGGTGACCGGCTTGGAGAGCTCCTCGAGCACGTTGATGAACAGGTTGAACGGCATGAGGAACAGCGGGAACGGCTGGGTCAGGTAGTGCTTGAGGTACCCGACGATGCCTCGAGCACGCACCGACGAGATGTGGACCAACACGATCACGTACACCGCCATGGCGGCCGGCAGGTTGATGTCCGCATTGGGGGGGTACAACCACTCGTACCGGGACCCCAGGCCGACCACGGCGAAGAGGTTGCACACGAAGATGAACACGAACAGCGTCGTGGCGAGGGGGATCACTGCGGCGCCGCGCGGGCCGATCGAACCCTCGACCTGCCCCGACACCGTCTCGAGCATCAGCTCCCAGACCGATTGAAACCGGCCCGGGACCCCGCTCGTCACTTGGCGGCGGAGCAAATACCCGAGGATGAGCACGACCACGACGGCCGCCCCGGTTGTCCAGATGGTGTCCACGTTGAAGGTGAGGCCCAGCACCTTCTTCTGGACGTGCTCGCCCACGGCGATCGAGGTGGCGAGCAGCTGAGAAGACACGATCGGGAGCGACAGGGCCACGCTCAGACCCCTTGGGGTGGATCGTCCACAACGTCCCCCGCCCCGGGGCCGTCGCCCACATCGCCGGTGATGGGGAGCAGCCCGGTGCCCATGTGCATCATCGAGCGCGCCACGTTCAGTAACAAGAGGAACTCGAAGGCCGCCAGGCCAGCCATCACCCCGAGACCCAAGTCGAAGGAGATGAAGAGGAGACCGAGGGCGATCACCGACACGAAAGCGAGTCGGCCCAGCGTGTTGAAGGCCAAGGGGCGCCGGACGTTGGACTCAGCGCGTGCGCCGGCTCGCGCCACCGCCCGCTGGACCAGGCGGAAGTTGACAAGGCCGAGTGCTAGTCCGAGGCACAGACCGAGTCCGACCAGGGGGGCGCTGAGCAGCAGGGTGACCACCAGGCCCACGATGCCGATGCCCAGGGCACCGACGACGGTACGCCTCGACACTCGGGCGAGGTCGGGAAGGGAGAACCGGTCGAACACCTGGCCTATCCCTTGGATCCCGAGACCCTCGTGGTCCCTGGGCGCGACGCCGGATTCGAGGCGCCCCGGCGGGTCGCGACGCCCGGGAGGGCTAGGAGAACTTGCGCAGTTGGGCCACCACGACCAGCACGGCCGACACGATGCCGAATGCAAGTCCCGCGAACGACAGCCACGGTGTCGTGTGCAACCAGGTGTCGAGGGCATAGCCGATCCCCCCGGCACCCACCACGCTGAGTGCGCAGGCGGTCCCCAGCCAGAAGACATCCCCGAGCTTCGGCTCCCGGCGATTGGGGGCGGCGGGCGGTTCGTGCCCGGGAGGGGAGGGGTCGGGGGTCACCAGCGCCGGCCCGTGCCGCATCACCGGGAATGAGGAGGAGTTGCATTAACCGAGAATCCAGAGGTCACACGGTGGCTGTCGCGCCGACTCCGCCGATCGTGGAGCCGAAGGCGACCCCGCAGTCGACGAAGGGGGGAATTAACACGCCGGTAATCATCGCACTCCGCCCCGTCGGGGGCAAAACGGGCGCCTTCACTCCTCGGGGCTGGTCGAACGGGCAACGCCGTCGACCACCGTGGTGTCGACCGCCGGTCGTCAGCGCGCCATTCCCACGGGCCCTCGGCGTTCCTGCGAGTGGCGTGAGCGGCGGCGGCGGGGCGCCGCGGGGGGGACGCTCCGAATCGGGCGGCGCCGGACCGCTGACCGGCACTGTTCCCCCCGCTCGCGCCCGAGCGGAGGGAGTTCTCCCAAGCGATGGCACCCGAACCCCAGATGGGAGATCGTCGGCGTCATCGAGTGGCCCGCGGCGAAGCCCCGGGTGGAACAGCGTGTAAAGGCCGATCCCGAGCGCGGCGGCCCCGAAGGGGATGACCGCGTTCACTCCGTGCACGAAGAGTGGGAACAAGACGAAGCCCGACAGCAGCGCCGTCCAGGCCCACAGGATCAGGACGCTCCGTCGGTGCCCATGACCCAGCCGCATCAGACGGTGGTGGATGTGGTCCTTGTCGGGGGTGTGGAACCCCGTGCCACGGGCGGTGCGCCGAATGAACGCGAAGCCCATGTCCAAGAGAGGGACGCCGAGGATCACGACGGGAATGAACAGTGGCGCGAAGAAGAAGTAGGTGACCCCGCTGGTCGGGGCCGTCCTGCCCCCGATCACCATGGTTGCCGCCGACATGAGCAACCCGAGCAGGAGCGCTCCGGCGTCGCCCATGAAGATACGCGCCGGGTAGAAGTTGAAGGGCAAGAAGCCCAGGCACACCCCGCAGGCGATGACCGCGCACAGGGGACCCACGTTGTCAGGCTGCAGCAGCCCCAGCTGCATCAGCCGGAGGCCATAGATGGCCAACGCCCCACCGCCAATGGCCACCACGCCCGCGGCGAGGCCGTCGAGCCCGTCGATGAGGTTGACCGCGTTCGTCAGGGCGATCACCCACAGCGCCGTGATCAGCGGGGTGAGACTGGGGCTGAGCAGGATGAACTGGGTGTGCAACAGGCTCCCGAACGGGACCTTGAACTGGTACATCGTCACGCCGAGGAAGTACAAGATGCTCGCCGCCAGCACCTGTCCGGCCATCTTGGCCGGAGCCGACATGTCACGAACGTCGTCGATCAGCCCCACCGCGAAGATCGCGGTACCGGCGAGCACGATGCCAAGTGGCTCCGACGAGCTCGCGAACACCACGTGCAGACCGGGCAGTACGGCGGCAACGATCATGGCGACCAGAAACCCGACCAGCATGGCCGCGCCCCCGCCGTAGGGCGTCGCCCGGCCGTGGACCTTGCGTTCGTCGGGCAAGGCAACGTACCCGACGCGCGTCGACAACCACCGCGCCGGCAGCGTCAGCGCTGCCGTCGAGGCGGCCGCCACGACCAGGACGAGGGCGTACCATCCGAGCGCCGGCATCTCGTGAGGCCCCGAGCGACCCGGGTCGCTCAGCCCGAACCGACGGCCCCGGCCGCCGCAGGTGCGACGTCCGACGCCCCCGGGCGATCCACCCGGTGCGTCGCGCCTGGATACGCCGAGAAGCGTGCGCACAGTTCGGCCACCTCGGCGCGGACCGCGGCTCGGGTCGCCTCGTCATCGGGACGGCGCAGGGTGGTCCCGATGAGCCGGCCGATGACCCCCATCTCGGCGGTTCCCATCCCCGCGGTGGTCTCCGCCGCGCTGCCCAGTCGGAGCCCAGAGGTCACGAAAGGCGACCGCGGGTCGTCGGGGATCGTGTTGCGGTTGCAGGTGATCCCGGCGCGGTCGAGGGCCTCCTGGGCCACCTTGCCGGTCAGCTCGGCGTCGAAGGTCCGCAGGTCGATCAGCACCATGTGGTTCTCCGTGCCACCCGACACGAGACGGAAGCCCTCAGCGGCCAGCGACCCCGCCAACCCCTTGGCGTTCTCGACGACCCGGGCCGCGTAGCGCGCGAACGCCGGAGTGGCCGCTTCGCCGAAGGCCACCGCTTTGGCGGCGATCACGTGCTCGAGCGGGCCACCCTGGAGCCCCGGGAACACGGCGCTGTCGATCTTCTTGGCCAGGTCCGCCCCGCAGAGGATCGCGCCTCCCCGCGGCCCACGGAGGGTCTTGTGGGTGGTGAAGGTGACGACATCGGCTACCCCGACGGGACTCGGGTGGGCGCCACCAGCGATGAGTCCCGCCGGGTGGGCGGCGTCGTACATGAACAGCGCACCCACCGAGTCGGCGATCTGACGAAACGGCGCGGGGTCGATGATCCGGGCGTAGGCCGTCGAGCCGGCCACGATCAGCTTGGGTCGTTCCGATGCCGCCAGGTCCGCAACCTGGTCGAAGTCGATGACCTCCCCCATGCCGTCACCCACCCCCGGCGGGGTCACGCCGTAGGACACGAACCGCCAGATGCGGCTTGTGATCGACGCCGGCGAGCCGTGCGTCAGGTGGCCACCGTGATCGAGCCGCATGGCCAGGATCGTGTCGCCCGGTTCAAGGAGCGCCTGGTAAACGGCCAGATTGGCGTTCGCGCCGGCATGGGGCTGGACGTTGGCGTGCTCGGCCCCGAACAACGCCGTCGCCCGCGTCCTGGCCAGCTCCTCGACCTCGTCGATCACCTGGTTCCCGCCGTAGTACCTCCGGCCGGGGTACCCCTCGGAGTACTTGTTAGTCAGCACCGACCCCGACGCGGCCAGCACCGCTGGCGAGGTGAAGTTCTCCGAGGCGATCAACTGCAGGGTCGAGGTTTGACGTGCCAGCTCGTCGTCGAGCAACCGCGCCACCTCGGGATCTCCCTTCAGCCAGTCGGCGAAGGGTACGGCGTCGTCCATGGTCATTGGCGTCCCTCCGTGGCGAGTGCTGGCGGGACCCGGCGCCGTGCCGCTCTGCCGACCCTCGCCAGGCTCGGTCCCAGGGCGGAGGTGACAGGGTCGGTGCCCACGGCGATCCCCATGTGCCGAGTGTACCGAGCCCCACTCCCGAGCCCGGGTCGAGGACCACGCCACTTGGCCCATCACGCGTGGCCGGTGCACTTGGAGGCCGGCATCCGGATCACCGGATCGCCGCTTGCACCCAGGCCCACGGGATCGCACCCTGACGGAGGCACGTCGGCTCAGCCCCAGTGCAGTCGACAACCGTCGAGGGTTCGGCGTCGCACGTTCCCCCGTCGACTACGACGCTGACCGCTCCGCTGCGCCCGTCGGTCACTTCGGCGTCACCACCGTTCGGATCGAAGGCGCTCAGCAACTCTTCGAGCGTCGTGCATGGTGCCTCTCCATGATGGTTGGCACTCGTCACGGCGAGGGGGCCGGCCCGGGCGCACAAGGTCCGGACGAAGCGATGCGCCGGGCGGCGGACGCCCACCGTCTCTCCACTGCCCCCGAGCCGAAAGCCGACGTCGGCTTGAGCGGGTACCACAAGGGTCAGAGGGCCGGGCCAAAAGCGCGCCGCCAGCGCTTTGGCCAAGCGGGGCCACGCTGACGCGACGGAGTCCACCTGGCTCTGGCGACCAACCAACACGGGCAGCGGCCGACCGTCGGGCCGACCCTTGAGCCGGAACAGGGCACCCAACGCGTCGGGCCGATCCACGCGGGCGGCCAAGCCGTACACGGTGTCGGTCGGCACGACCACGACTCCTCCTCGCTCGAGGGCGTAGAGGGCGGCCCGACATCCAGCCCGGTTGGCCCCGACCACCGCCGGTGGGCCGTCTCGACTCACGCTCCCCCTCGAGTCGCGGCTTTCCGGCACATCACGGCCCCCCAGCGACCAGTGCCCGGTCCCGTCCGGCCAGATCCCGCTCGACCCTCGGTGAGCGCAGGCCGGCCGTCGTTGCGCGCTGGAGCGCCGCTGGCGCCTGGTGGGGGGCGATCTCGACGACCAACACGCCCGAAGGTGCGAGCCACTTCGGCGCGTCGGCGATCACTGTCTCAACCGCCGCGAATCCGGGTGTCCCTTCGGTGCCGTCCTCTGCCACCAGTGCCCGATAGGGCTCGAGACGGACCTCGGGATCCAGGCCCGCCCACTCGTGCGCGGCGACATAGGGCGGATTGCTCACCGCAAGGTCCACCCTGCCGCGCAGGGAGTCGGGCAGAGCGGCCCACCAGCGTCCTCGGCACAGCCTGAACGCCGTGCCGACCGAGTCCGGCGGCGCGCTGCGCGCCAGGTTGAGCGCCGCCACGTCGAGCGCGTCGGGGTCGATATCGGTCGCCCAGACCCCGAGCTCGCGGTACGCGACGCGTCCCTCGGTCAGCAACGCGAGCGCCACGGCGCCGCTCCCCGTGCCCAGATCCACCACCACGGGGTCAGGCCGTCCTGCCGCCACAATCGGCAGCTGCGCCAGGGCCATCTCCACCACCTGCTCGGTCTCAGGACGGGGGATGAGGACCCGGGGATCCACGACGAGATCGAGGCTCCGGAAGGCCCAGTGTCCGAGCACGTACTGCAGCGGGACGCCGGCCATCCGGCGCTCGACTAACGCACGCAGGGCGAAGCGGCGATGCTCCTCCGTGGCGTCGGGATGCTGCTGGTCGACCTCTTCGACAAGCCAGCGAGCTTCGGACCCAGAGCCGAGCTCGCGCGCCAACTCTGCCACGAGGCCGTCGGTCATCGACCTTCGACGTCCTCTCCGCCCAGCTGGCGGGCACGCTTGTCCGCGACCAGCGCGTCGATGAGCTCGTCGAGATCACCCGTCAGCACCTGATCGAGCTTGTGGAGCGTCAGGTTGACCCGGTGGTCGGTGACCCGGTTCTCGCGGAAGTTGTAGGTGCGGATCTTCTCGGAGCGTCCGCCCCCGCCTACCTGGCTCTTGCGTTGGGTCGCCAACTCGGCCGAGCGCCGGTCCTGCTCGGCCTTCAACAACCGGGCACGCAGCACCACCATCGCCTTGGCCCGGTTCTGGATCTGGCTCTTCTCGTCCTGCATGGCCACGACGATGCCAGTGGGAACGTGCGTGATCCGCACGGCCGAGTCGGTGGTGTTCACCGACTGACCACCTGGCCCGGTGGAGCGATACACGTCGATCTTGAGATCGCCGGGATCGATCGCGACATCCACCTCGTCGGCCTCGGGCAACACCGTCACCGTCGCCGACGACGTGTGCACCCGTCCTTTGGACTCGGTGACCGGCACCCGTTGGACTCGATGGGGGCCGCCTTCATGCTCCAACCTGGTCCAGGCATCGGGGCCCCGCACCACGAAGACGGCTTCGTTGAGCCCGTCACGCTCCGATGCGTCCTCGGAGAGGATCTCGACACGCCATCCGCGGGTGGCCGCGTAACGGAGGTACATCTCGAACAGATCACGGGCGAAGAGGTTCGCCTCCTCACCCCCTTCCGCCCCCCGTATCTCGACGATCACGTTCCGACCGTCGTTGGGGTCCTTGGGGAGCAGCAACGCGGGTAGCCGAGCGGTCAGGCGGGCAATGGTCTCCTCAGCCCGCTCGACCTCCTCGCGCAACACGTCGCGATCGTCGCCGGACGCCTCTTCGAGCATCTCGTGGGCCGTCCGCGCGTCGGCGCGGGCCTGTCCGAGCTCCCGCCAGGTCGCCACGACCTCGGCCAACTCCTTGTGGCGGATCGAGAGCTGCTTGAGTCGGGCAAGGTCCGCTGACGACTCGGGGTCGGCGAGCGCCCGTTCGACGTCGTCGAACTCTGTCTCGAGGGCGCTCAGGCGGTCTTCGAGCACTGCCCGACGCTACGCAGCTTGCGGCTCCCGCCGGCTAGCGGCCGAAAACCGTGCCTGACTCCACCAATCCGAGCGACGAGCGACCTGGCCGCAGCAGCGCCGGACCGGCTCAGGGCCGAGCGGTCCTCGTCGCCCGCTGCTTGGCCTTGGCCCCGCGCTCGCCGTAACGGCGCTGGAACCGCTCGACCCGGCCGCCGGAGTCGACCAGCTTCTGCTTCCCGGTAAAGAACGGGTGGCACTCGTTGCAGAGCTCCACGTGAAGATCGGACTTGGTCGAGCGGGTCGTGAAGGTGTTGCCGCACGAGCACCGAACACTTGTCTCGCCGTAGTGGGGGTGGATGTCTGCTTTCATCGCTCTGCTCCGAGTCCTCTCAAGTCCAGGACACACTACAAGGCCCTGGAATGCGCTTCTATTCCGACCGGTCTCGCTTCCGACCGGCGCACGCCGGCACGGCGAGTGCGCCTCGTGGCCGGCTCCCGTACCGGCTCAGTTCAGCGTCGGGCCCTTGGCGATCTCAGCCAGGAACTCGTCGTTGCTCCGAGTCGTTCGGATCTTGTCCATCAGCAACTCGAGCCCGGACGCTGCGTTCCCGTCACTGGCCAGCGCGTTGAGCACCCGGCGGAGCTTCCACACCTGCTGGAGCTGCCCCCGGTCGAAGAGCAACTCTTCGTGACGGGTGGAGCTGGCATTGACGTCGATCGAGGGGTAGAGCCGACGCTCGGCCAGCCGCCGGTCCAGGCGCAACTCCATGTTGCCGGTCCCCTTGAACTCCTCGAAGATGACCTCGTCCATCTTCGAGCCGGTCTCGACGAGCGCAGTCGCCAGGATCGTGAGCGAGCCGCCCTCCTCGATGTTGCGCGCCGCACCGAAGAACTTCTTCGGCGGGTACAGCGCGCCCGAGTCGACACCACCGGACATGATCCGTCCGGTCGCCGGGGCTGCCAAGTTGTAGGCCCGGGCCAACCGGGTTATCCCGTCGAGGATGATGACCACGTCTCTGCCCATCTCGACGAGCCGCTTGGCCCGCTCGATCGCAAGCTCGGCGACCGCGGTGTGCTCGTCGGAAGGACGGTCGAAGGTAGACGCCACGACCTCGCCCCGCACTGAACGCCGCATGTCGGTGACCTCTTCGGGCCGTTCGTCCACGAGCAGCACCATGAGGTGCACATCGGGGTTGTTCGCCTCGATGGAATGGGCGATCTGCTTCATGATGGTCGTCTTGCCGGCCTTGGGAGGCGAGACGATCAAGCCGCGCTGGCCCTTGCCGATCGGTGAGAGCAGGTCGACGATCCGGGCGGTGACGTTGTCCTTGTCACCTTGCATCTCGAGGTTCAGCTTGGAGTCGGGGAACAGCGGGGTCAGATCCTCGAAACGCGGTCGAGCTCGCGCCGCCTCGGCGTCGAGCCCCGAGACCGAGTCGATCCGCAACAGCGCCGGGTACTTCTCGTTGTTGGAGGCCGGCCGGCAGGCGCCCTCGACGTAGTCGCCCTTGCGCAGTGCGAAGCGGCGGGCCTGGCTGATCGACACGTAGACGTCCTTGCCCGACGGAAGGTACCCGTCGCAGCGAAGGAACCCGTACCCTTCGTCCCGCAGATCGAGCAGCCCGCGGACCTCGACCAGGTCTCCCTGGTAGGGAGCGTCCTGCGTCGTGCCGCCCTGCAGCTCACGCTCGGCTCCGGGCACCCGCTCACGTCCGCGACGGCGACGACCACGACGGTTGCCCGCGTCGACCAGGCCCTGGGGGCTGTTGGGACTGTTCGGACCGTTGGGACCGTTCGGACCGGCTGCGTTGCGCACCGGCTGACGATGTGCCGGAGCACCCTGACCGCTTGATGGGCGCCCCTCACCCGAGGGTCGCACCTCAGGGATCGTCGCCTCGAGGCGGTCGACCGCCTCGGGCGCGTCACGACGGACCTCAACTCCGTGACCATTGGTCGAGGCCTGGTCGGCGTGACCGTTGCTGCTCGGCGCCTCGCCGACCACCGTGGCGGCCTCGGAACCTTCGGCCTCGGAGCCCTCGACGCTCGCCGCGCTCGCCGCGTCGTCGACCTGGGCCACGACGAGTGGTGCCGTGCCGTTGCGCGGGCGACGGCCGGTGCTCCTCGGGCCACCAGTGGCCACGACGCCACCGCCCTCGGGGCTCGAGGCGTGTGCCGTCGACGAGCTGCCCGCCCTCTCGTGCTCGCTGACGTCTGCCGTGCCGTCGGGCGTACTCGACGACGTGCCGTTGACCGACATGCCGTCGGTGGCGCGGTCGTGCTCAGGCGACGCGCCGTTGGTAGCACGGTCGGCGCTGATCACCCCGGTCGCCTCGAGAATACGGTCGATGATGTCGGCCTTTTTGGTTCGTGTGGTGGTCTTCAACGCCATGGCCTGGGCGATGGCGTTGAGCTCGTCGCGCTCTTTGCCTTCGAGCACGGACCGCTCGAGCTGCTGTTCCGCAGTCATCGGCCTCCTCATCTCTAGAGGTCCGCAGGGCGTTCGACAATCGACACGCGATGCGGGAAACAGGAAGTAGGAGAGGAGCCAGCTCGACGCGGGCCCACTCCGTCGCCACCGCCTACGAGCGCCCTGCCCTGACCGCCCTCGATCCTCGGCATGCGCTCTGAAGCGCCGGTGGGGATGACCACATGGTAGCGGCTCGGAAGCTTGTGAGCAACCATCCCCCCTCGGCCGAGCCGCTCAGAGCGCCAGCTCGGCCACGATGGCCTGCAGATCGGGTTCGACCACTGTGGGCACGGTGATCTGGGTGATCGCCAAGTCGGGATCCTTCAGCCCGTGCCCGGTCAGCACGCACACCACCGTCGACCCCTCAGGCACCCCCAGCGCCAGCAGCCCGGCCACCGCCGCCGCGGAGGCCGCTTCACAAAAGACCGACTCCTCTCGGGCGAGAAGCCGGTAGGCCGCCAGGATCTCGTCGTCGGTCACCGCGGCGATCGTCCCCCCCGACTCGCGCGCCGCCGCCTCAGCCGCGTACCAGCTGGCCGGGTTGCCAATCCGGATCGCCGTGGCGACCGTTTCGGGCTCCTCGACCCGATGGCCCAGGACGATGGGTGCGGCCCCGGCCGCTTGGAACCCGAGCATCCTCGGGAGCTTGGTCGTCCTTCCCGCCGCCCGGTACTCGCAGTACCCCCGCCAGTAGGCCGTGATGTTGCCGGCATTGCCCACGGGGATGCACTGCACGTCGGGGGCATCACCGAGCACGTCGACGATCTCGAAGGCACCGGTCTTCTGGCCCTCGATGCGGTAGGGGTTTACCGAATTCACGACCGTCACCGGCGCCCGGCCGGGCAAGTCCCGCACGATGCTGAGCGCCTGGTCAAAGTTGCCTCGGACCTGCAGCACCTGGGCACCGTGCACGAGCGCTTGCGCCAGCTTGCCCAGGGCGATGTGGCCTTCGGGGATGAGCACGACGCAGCGCATCCCGGCTCGAGCCGAGTAGGCGGCCGCGGACGCTGACGTGTTCCCCGTCGACGCACAGATGACCGCCTTGGCGCCCTCCTCCATGGCCTTGGAGATGGCCATGGTCATCCCCCGATCCTTGAACGAGCCCGTGGGATTGGACCCTTCGACCTTCAGCCACACGGACGCGCGAAGGCGCTCAGAGAGGCGGGGTGCGGGAACGAGCGGCGTCCCGCCCTCGAGCAAGGTGACCACGGGCGTGGTCGGACTGACCGGCAAGAATTCCCGGTACTCCTCGACGATCCCGGCCCATCCCGGCTTCATGCGAGGCTCCCGTCGTCGTCCGCCACCACCCGCAGCACCCCGCCCACCCGGTCGACGGCCGGCAGGTGCTGGAGCTCGCGGATCGTAGCCTGCACGTCTCCTTCGACCGCCACATGGGTCAGGAAGATGAGGCGCGCCTCGTCGTCCAATCCGACCTGTTCCATCGTCCGGATCGACACGCCGTGGTTGCCGAACACCGTGGCGACCGCCGCCAGGACGCCTGGGCGATCGGCGACGTCGAGGGAGAGGTAGAAAGCCGAACGCAGCTCGTCGAGCGGCCTGAGGATGCCGCGCTGGTGGCGTGGTGGGGTCGGTCCGGGCGTCCCGCGACGCAGGTTCCGGGCGGCGTCGACGAGGTCGCCGAGCACGGCGCTGGCCGAGGGTGGCCCACCGGCGCCTCGCCCATAGAGCATCAACGGACCGGCCGCCTCCCCCTCGATGAACACAGCGTTGAACGCGCCGCGCACCGAGGCGAGCGGGTGGGCGTTGGGCACCATGGCCGGATGGACTCGCACCGACACGTCGGGGCCCCCGTCAACCAGCTCGGCCACCGCCAGCAACTTGACCACATAGCCGAGGCGGGCGGCGAAGGCGACGTCGTCGGGCCGGACACCAGTGATCCCCTCGCGGTGCACCTCGGCGCCGACCACTTCGACACCGAACGCCAGCGTGGCGAGGATGGCCGCCTTGGCCGCGGCGTCGTAGCCCTCCACGTCCGCCGACGGCTCGCGCTCGGCCAGCCCGAGGCGTTGGGCTTCGGCAAGCGCCGACGCGTAGTCGCGCCCCTCGTCGGCCATCTGCGTGAGGATGAAGTTGGTGGTGCCGTTCACGATCCCCGTCACCCGGACCACACGCTCGCCGGCGAGTGACTCGCGCAGCGGGCGGATCACCGGGATCGCGCCGCCCACGGCAGCCTCATAAAGGAGGTCGACCCCGTTGGCCGCGGCGAGGTCGGCCAGCGAGGCCCCTGCCGATGCGAGCAACGACTTGTTGGCGGTGACCACCGGGCGTCCGCTGCGCAGGGCGAGCTCCACGAGCGTGCGGGCGGGCTCCAGCCCCCCGATGAGCTCCACCACGATGTCCACGTCGTCTCGCTGGACGAGCCCCTTCGCGTCGTCGGTCAGCAGCGCGACGGGCACCCCGGTGGGGCGCGGCCGGCGCAGATCGTCGACGGCCACGCCGACCAGCTCGAACGCGACACCAGCTCGGGCCGCGATCTCGTCGTTCCTCGTGAGCAGCGTCTCGACCAGCGGTGCGCCGACGTTGCCGCACCCGAGCACCGCAACGCGCACCGGTCCCGAGGAAGACGCTTCGCCGGTCACCCGATCACGCTAGCTTCTGGCGGGCCACCGGCTCGGGAGCCCTCGGCACTCACTCGTCGAGCCGGAGCAGGTCGTCGAGGCTCTCGCGTCGGACGACCACACGCGCCTCGCCATCGGCCACGAACGCGACGGCGGGTCGCGGCACCTTGTTGTAGTTCGAAGCCATCGAATAGCCGTATGCGCCGGTGACCGGGGTGGCCAGCACGTCGCCGGTGACGAGGTCGGCGGGCAGCTGGGCCTGCGAGACCAGCACGTCGCCGGTCTCGCAGTGCTTGCCCACCACACGGGCGGCTCGGGGCCGTGGCGCATCGGTCGCCCTCGGCAGGAAGGCCTCATAACCGCTTCCGTAGAGCACGGGTCGCGGGTTGTCGCTCATCCCGCCGTCGACGGCCACGTAGGTGCGGATGCCGGGCAACTCCTTGATGGTGCCCACCCGATAGAGCGTGAGCGCCGCTGCGGCGACGATCGAGCGCCCCGGCTCCGCGGTCAGGCGAGTGCCGGTGGCCACGCCGGCCCGGGCACACGCGGCACGGGTCGCCCGGGCCCACTCGGCCTGACTGGGCGCGTGCTCCCCGTTCACGTAGGCGACGCCGAGGCCACCACCGACGCAGAGCTCGCCCAGGTCCAGGGTGGAGAAGAACTCGGCAACCACCTCCGCCGCACGCTCGAAGGACGCAACGTCGAGAACCTGGCTGCCGATGTGGGCGTGCAGCCCCACGAGCTCGACGCCCCGGATATGGCCGAGAGCCTCCACCCCCTGGGCAGCGGCGCCGCTCGCCACCGATAGTCCGAACTTCGTGTCCTCTTGTCCGGTGCGGACGAACTCGTGGGTGTGCACCTCTACCCCGGGGGTTACCCGCAAGAGGACCCGCAGTGGGGCGTGGTCGCCAATCGCGCGGTCGGGGCGCGCCGTAAGGCGGGCGATGCGCTCGATCTCGTCGAAGGAGTCCACGACCACCCGGCCGACTCCGGCCTCCAGCGCGCGCTCGAGCTCGTCGTCGGACTTGTTGTTTCCGTGCAGGACCAGCCGCGGCGCTGGCACGCCAGCCGACAAGGCGACGTGCAACTCGCCACCAGTAGCGACGTCGAGCATCATCCCCTCGTCGTGGGCCAGGGCCGCCATCGCTCGACACAAGAACGCCTTGGTCGCATAGGCGACCCCGTCACCCCAGGCCGCCACCGCTTCACGGCACGCCGTTCGCAGGTGAGCCTCGTCGTAGACGAACAAGGGCGTCCCGAGCTCCTCAGCCAGATCGACGACGTCGACGCCGCCAACCGACAGCCGGCCAGTCGGACCGATCACCGAATTGCTCGGCAACAGGTGGCGCTCGAGAGGGGCGCTCGCCAGAGTGCTCACGGCGTACCCACCTCGGCACCGTTCGGATCAAAGGCCACATCGGGTGAGGATACGGCACGCTCACGGCGTGGCCGTCGGTGCTCGTGCTCGGCCCGCTACGATCGTGCCCTGCTCGAGCCCCAGTAGCTCAGCGGATAGAGCACCGGCCTCCGGAGCCGGGTGCGCAGGTTCGAGTCCTGCCTGGGGCGCCAACGGTGGTTCTGACCCAACTCTCGCCGGTCGCGGTCGGTCCGATCCATCGTGCTCACGACGGGCGGACGGGGAGCAGGCTGATCCGGCGGGCCAGATTGACGGCGTGATCGCCCAGTCGTTCGTAAAACCGTGCAATGAGCGTCACCTGAGCCCCCACCGGGACGGGCATGGACTCGGCGTTGACCTCGTTGGTGATGCGCTGGTGGAGCAGGTCGAGCTCCTCATCGTCTTCGACCATCGCCTCGAGCACGCCTTGGCGGTCGGCATACGAGTCGGCCACTGTCCGCCACATGTCGATGGCGGCCTCCCCCATACGCTGCACGACCCCTCTGCTGACCGGACTCATCTCCCCTCCGATGCCGGCGATGGCCCGCTGCGCCACGTGCTCGGCGAGGTCCGCGCTCCGCTCGAGCTCGGGGAGGATGAGCAGCACCATCACCAGATACCGCCAGTCCTCTGGCGCAGACGGCAGCCCCGAGAACCGGTCCCACACCAGCTTTTCCACCTGCGCGACCAGCTCGTCGATCTCTTCATCGCCGTCCACGACGCCGCTCGCGAGGGCCACGTCCTGGCCCAACAGCGCGGTCGTCGCCCGGGCAATGGCCTCCGCGACGAGGGCGAACAGGTGGATGACTTGGCGGTCGACCTCGTCGGGAACCTCCTGTCGAGTCGTCATGGCGTGCGGACCTTACCCAGGGGTCCCGGCGAGCTTGCCAAAGGCTCGGGTGCCGTTCGCGCTTCGTTCACACAAGTCCGGTCTCCAAGGTCGCTCATGCCAGGTCGGTCACATGTGGTCGGGAGCGGCGATGCCGAGCGCGCCGAGCCCCCGGGCCAGCACGCGCGCGGTCAGCTCGGACAACACGAGCCGGCTTCGGCGTGTCTCGTCGTCCGGCGCTCGCAACACGGGGCAGTTCTCGTAGAAGGTGGTGAAGCAGGTGGCGAGCTCGAACAGGTAGGCGGCGAGCTTGCTCGGGCTGTAGGTCGCCAACGCCTCTTGGACCGCACGATCGAAGCCCAGGAGCGTGAGCGCCAACGCGCGCTCGTGAGCCTCGCCCAGGGTCGGCGGGGCGCCTGGCTCTGGCACCTCGACGTCGCCACGCCGAAAGATGGATCGGATCCTCGCATGGGCGTATTGGAGGTAGGGGCCGGTGTTCCCCTCGAAGGCGAGCATCCGGTCCCAGTCGAACACGTAGTCACGAGTGCGCTCGGTCGAGAGGTCCGCGTACTTGACGGCGCCGATGCCCAGGACGCGGGCGACCTCGTCCCGCTCGGCCGGCTCGAGGCCCGACGTGCGTTGAGCGAGCGCCGCCGCGCGCTCGACGCCTTCGTCGAGCAGGTCGACGAGCTTGACCCGGAAACCGCTGCGCGTGCGGAAGAGCTTGCGATCCGGGCCGAGCACATTGCCGAACGACACGTGCACGGCCTGGTCGTCGTGACGAAGCCACCCTGCCATCCGGGCCACGGCGAAGCACATCTGGAGGTGCTGGGACTGTGGAGCGCCGACCACGTACAAGATGCGATCCGCGCCGAGGCGGTCGACCCGGTCGCGCAACGCCGCGAGGTCGGTCGCGGCGTATCCATAGCCGCCGTCGGACTTCTGGACGATGAGGGGCAGCGGCTCGCCCTCGCGGTTGGCGAACCCCGGAGGAAACACGCACCGAGCACCAGCGTCCAGTACGAGCAGGCCCAGGCGGTCCAGCTCGGCGACGACGTCGGGCAGCATGTCGTTGTAGAAGCTCTCCCCCACGATGTCGCTGTCGTCGAGGAGCACGCCCAGCTTGGCGTACACCTCGTCGAAGTAGCGGACGCTCTCGCCCACGAGCACCCGCCACAGGCGCAACGTTTCGCGGTCGCCGGACTGCAGCAGCACCACTCGGCGGCGGCTCCGCTCCCGGAACGCCTCGTCGGCGTCGAAGGACACGCGAGCCTGCTGGTAGAACCCATCGAGGTCGCCGACCGACAGCTCGTGCGCACCCTTCTCCTCACCGAGGTCGACGAGATGCTCGATCAGCATCCCGAAGGGCGTTCCCCAGTCCCCGATATGGTTCTCGCGCACGACCACGTGTCCCACCAGGGCCAGCGTGCGGCACAGCGAATCGCCGATGACCGTGGTCCTCAGGTGCCCGACGTGCATCTCCTTGGCCACGTTGGGTCCCGAATAGTCGACGACCACCGTTTGGGGGGAACCCGCTGGCTCGATGCCCAGACGCTCGTCGGACACCAGCCGCCCCACTTCCTCGGCGATGAACGAGGTGGACAACGTCAGGTTGAGGAACCCTGGGCCGCTGATCTCGACCCGCTCGCACAGGTCGCGCACGTCGAGCGCGGCGACGATCTGCTCGGCCAGCTCGCGCGGGTTGCGTTCGAGGCGCTTTGACAGCGCGAGCGCGCCATTGGCCTGGAAATCGGCGCGCTCGGACGTCCGCAGCACGGGGTCCGCCCCGGGCTCGAGCGCGTCGAAGGCACGCTGGAGACGTTCGGCGAGCCGTGCGCTGACGTCGGGCATGGCTCATCTTTGCACCGCAGGCCGGACGGCCGGGCCGCCCACCTCGTCAGGGCTGGACGAAGGCGTACACCGCGGCGCCGTTGTACTGCGCGGAGTCGCCGACCAGGAACGGACCGTTGATCACGACCGCCAAGGAACCGGTGCTGCCAGGGCCGGCGTCGCCCTCGATGGTGATGATCGCATCGTCGGGCCACACCTCAGCGACGATGCCCGCGTGGACCGACGTCGCCGACGAGCTCGGCCCCGTGCCGTAGAGGACGACGTCGCCGGGAACCGGCGTCGTCGTCGGTGCCAGCGCCGATCCGCGTTGGACTCCCCACGCCCAGATGCTCCCCGTGAACGGGTACGACGGGATGGGAATTCCGCCTTGTTGCACCGCCCAGGTGGCGAACAGCGCGCACCACTCCTCGCACGGACCGTAGGGGTTGCAGAAGTATCCGGGATCGGGGTCAGGCTGGACCTGGGACTCGGCCGCCGCAACGATGGCGGCCGAGCCGGGGAACGAGCCGTTGGGCGGCGGGTTCGAGAACGTGTAGTTCCAACCGTCAGGATCCAGCAGCCAGTAGCCCGTCCCGTTACCCGACGGCACGATCGCCGCAATCGGGGTGGCGGCCGCGCTGACGTCGAGCGAGCCATAGAAGTGCGCGTCGCCAAAGGTGAACACCCCGCCGTCGCTACCCACCAGCCAATAGCCGGCACCGTCGCGAGTGGCGGCCATGCCCGAGATCGAGGCGTTGAGCGGCCGCCCGCCCATAGAGCCCTCGAAAGAGGCGTCGCCGTAGGCGAAGATTCCCCCGTCGCCCGCTACCAGCCAGTAACCCTTGCCGTCGGAGGTGGCGGCCATGCCGACGATCGATGCGTTGAGGGGCTGACCACCTCGGCCCCCCAGGTAGGCCGCGTCCCCGAATGCGAAGACGCCCCCGTCGGCGGCTACCAACCAGTAGCCCTTGCCGTCGGGGGTGGCGGCCATGCCGACGATGGGCTGGTTGAGATGCGTCCCGCCCATGGATCCGAAGAACTGCGCGTCGCCCATGGCGAAGACGCCCCCGTCCACGGCAGCGAGCCAGTAGCCCTGATCGTCGGCCGTGGGTGCCATAGCAACAATGGGGCCCTGGAGCGTCACGTTGCCGAGTGAGCCGTCGAACGACGCGTCACCCGAGGCGTACACCCCGCCGTCGGCGCCCACCAGCCACATCCCGTTGCCGTCACGAGTGGCGACCGCGTCGACGATGAGGGTGTTGAGCGAGGCCGGGACCACCGGTGCGGGTGCGGTCTGGCCGAAGGGGAACAGTCCTCCGCCCGGGTAGGAGTGTGGCTGGAGCACCGCGTGCTCGGTCGTCCCTGCGGGCAGTGGCGGCAACCTGCTGCTGGACGCTCCAGCAACGCTCGGCGTGCCAATCAGCGCGCACAGCGCGAGAAGCCCGGCGCACGCCACCAGGCGGATCAGAGCACCCACGGTCGAGGCCGGCGCACCGCCGCCGGTACTGCGCCGGCGACCGGCGGCCGACAGCGTGCCCGTCACAGGGGCGAGCGTGGCACACCCAGCGCGGCGCGCGGGTTCACCCCGCGAGGCCAGGGACGTCGCGGGAGCGCTCGGAGAGGAGAGTCGGGCTTCGCGCAGGCGCCTACGCCGCTCGTCACGGCAGAATGGCCCCATGGCACCTGACTCCTCCCCCCACCCCAACAGCTTCCGGGCGCGCTCCACGCTGGCCGTCGGCGCCAAGAGCTACGAGATCTTCTCGCTCCACGCCGAGGCGCTGACCGGGGGCCACGACATTCGGCGACTGCCCTACAGCATCAAGGTTCTCCTCGAGAACCTCCTCCGCCATGAGGACGGGATCAAGGTGACCGCGGCGGACATCGAGGCAGTTGCCGGGTGGGGCCGCCAGCCCAAGGCGCACGGCGCCAACGCCGGCGACGACGCCCACGAGATCGCCCTGAGTCCAGAGCGGGTGCTCATGCAGGACTTCACGGGGGTGCCGGCCGTCGTCGATCTCGCGGCGATGCGTGACGCGCTGGCGGCGCTCGGCGGCGATGCAGCCCGCATCAACCCGCTCGTGCCCGTCGAGCTGGTCATCGACCACTCGGTCATCGCCGAGCGGTCCGGATCGCCCGGCGTCGAGAGCCAGAACGTCCGGATCGAGTACGAGCGCAACGTGGAGCGCTACCAACTACTGCGCTGGGCCCAGGGGTCCTTCGACGGGTTGCGGGTCGTACCTCCTGGTACCGGCATCTGCCACCAGGTCAACCTCGAACACCTGTCGAGGGTCGTCTTCGCGACGCCTTCGGGCGAGGCGTTCTGCGACACCCTGGTCGGGACCGACTCGCACACCACGATGGTGAACGGGCTGGGCGTGCTCGGTTGGGGCGTGGGGGGGATTGAGGCCGAGGCGGCCATGCTCGGCCAGCCTCTCTCGATGCTCCTGCCTCCGGTGGTCGGATTGCGTCTCTATGGGCAATTGCCCGAGGGGACCACCGCGACCGACCTCGTCCTCACCATCACCGAGCTGCTGCGTGCCAAGGGCGTCGTCGGGGCGTTCGTCGAGGCGTACGGGCCCGGCGTCGCAGCGGTCCCCGTGGAGAACCGCGCCACCATCGGCAACATGTCGCCCGAATACGGCGCAACGTGCACCGTCTTCCCGATCGACACAGCCACCATCGACTACCTGCGGTTCACCGGTCGCGAGGAGGAGCACCTCGCGCTGGTTGAGGCCTACGCCAAGGCGCAGGGGCTTTGGCACGAGCCGGCGCTCGAACCCGTGTTCTCCGACACCGTCGAGCTCGACCTTTCGACGGTGGTCCCAAGCCTCGCCGGACCCGCCCGTCCCCAGGATCGGGTGGCCTTGGGCGAAGCCGGCGAGCGCTACCGGGCCGCCCTGGGCCGCCCTGGCCGGAGCGCTCCCGTGAGCGCCCCTGTGAGCGAGGCCGAGAGCGAGGACGGCGCCGATTCGGGGCCGATCACCGTGCGCGACGGCGACGTGGTCATCGCTGCCATCACGAGCTGCACCAACACGTCGAATCCCCAGGTCATGGTGGCCGCCGGGCTCCTCGCCCGACGGGCCGCAACGCTCGGGTTGCGAACCAAGCCGTGGGTCAAGACGTCGTTGGCGCCCGGGTCGCGCGTGGTGATGGACTACCTCGGGCGCGCCGGGCTCATCGAGCCCCTCGAAACCCTGGGGTTCTATCTCGTGGGATTCGGCTGCACGACCTGTATCGGGAACTCCGGACCCTTGTTGCCCGGGATCTCCGAGGCCGTTCGCGATGCCGACCTGTCGGTTGTGTCGGTGCTGTCGGGGAACCGCAACTTCGAGGGGCGGATCCATCCCGACGTCCGCATGAACTACCTGGCGTCGCCCCCCCTCGTCGTGGCGTACACGTTGGCCGGCACGATGGACATCGATCTGGCCACCGACCCCATCGGCACCGCGACGGACGGCACCGAGGTGCGGCTGGCCGAGCTGTGGCCGACCGAGGTCGAGGTCGCGCAGGCCATACGTTCGTCGCTCAGCTCCGAGGAGTTCCGCACCCGCTACGCCTCGGTGTTCGACGGGGACGAGCTGTGGCGGTCGGTCACCGTGGCCGAGGGCGAGACCTTCAGTTGGGACGACGGGTCCACCTACGTGCTTCGGCCGCCTTTCTTCGACACCATGCAAGGCGACCCGAGCCCCGTCACCGAAATCCACGGTGCGCGGGTGCTGGCCGTGCTCGGTGACTCGGTCACCACCGACCACATCTCCCCTGCCGGTTCGATTGGGCCCAACACGCCGGCCGGGCGGTACCTGGTCGAGCACGGGGTGACCCGCGAGGACTTCAACTCCTACGGCGCTCGGCGTGGCAATCACGAGGTGATGATGCGTGGGACGTTCGCCAATGTCCGCCTCCGCAACCAGCTTGCTCCAGGCACCGAGGGCGGCGTCACATTGCATCTCCCCGACGGCGACCAGACCACCATCTACGAGGCGTCGATGCGCTACCAGGCCGATGGCGTGCCGCTGGTCGTGCTGGCCGGCAAGGAGTACGGATCAGGCTCGAGCCGCGACTGGGCAGCCAAGGGCACCAGGCTCCTCGGGGTCAGCGCCGTGCTGGCCGAAAGCTACGAGCGGATCCACCGTTCGAACCTGGTCGGGATGGGCGTGCTGCCGTTGCAGTACCTGCCAGACGAGTCGGCGGCCACGCTGGGGCTGAACGGCCACGAGGTGCTCTCGATCAGCGGATTGCTGGCGCTCAACGAGGGGGTGCTGCCCAAGGAGGTCACCGTCGGCGCCGTGCGCGACGACGGATTTGCCCTGCAATTCAGCGCCCGGGTGCGGATCGACACACCCATGGAGGCCGAGTACTACCGCCACGGCGGCATCCTGCAGTACGTGCTGCGCCAACTGGCTGGGTAGCCGCCCGGACCACCGCAGGTATTTCCTGACTATTTTGGTCGGGTTCGTGGATTCTCTCGTAGAAGGGGGAATACCATGAGCGCACCCCGAGGGGGACGCGCAGCGACAACCGTCGCCGGCGTGACGAAAGGAGCAGCCCTGTGCCGCCTGCAGCAAATGACCCGACGCGGTCCCTCCGCCACTCGGCGTCGTCCAACATGGGGGGCCGCGTTTCACGCCTTACGCGGCCGGCGTTCTTAGTGGCGGGAGCGATTGGGGTAGCGGCACCGATCGGCTTGGGCGCACTGTCGGCGCCATTGGCCGCGGCAGCGACACCCCCGACCGCGGGGTACTGGCTGGCCGCGACCAACGGTGGCGTCTACGGGGTCGGGGGGGCCGGTCAGTATGGATTTGCCATCGGGGTCGCCAACAGCCCTGTAGTGGGGATCGCGGCGACCGCCACTGGCAAGGGCTACTGGGAGGTCTCGTCGACCGGGGGCGTCTTCGCCTACGGGGACGCCGTCTTCTACGGATCGCTCGGGGGAGTGAAGCTCCGGGCCCCGATCGTCGGCATCGCGGCCAGCTCTGACGGCAAGGGCTACTACCTCGTCGGCGCCGACGGGGGCGTCTTCGCCTACGGGGACGCCAAGTACGAGGGCTCGGCAGCGACGGTGCCGCTGAGCGCACCGATCGTGGGCATCTCGCCGACCAGCACCGGCAGCGGCTACTACCTCGTGGCCGCCGACGGGGGCGTCTTCGCCTACGGGGACGCCAAGTTCTCCGGCACGATCTCGACGACGCTCGGCACCCCGACGCCGTCCCCGGCCGTGGGCATCACCGCCGATCCGGTGGGCGCCGGCTATCTCATCACCACTGCAGCGGGCGGCGTCTACGCCTTCGGAGGCGCGCCGTTCTACTCGTCGCCGCTGCTCGCCGGCACGGTCCCCAACGGTTCGGTCGTCTCGATCACCTACACCCCCGACGCCAAGGGCTACTGGGTGAGCGCGTCGGACGGTGGGGTCTTCAACTACCAGGCTCCGACGGGTGGCGACGCCACGTTCTTCGGGTCGGTTCCCGGGCTCTTGGCCTCGGCCGGTCTGGCCGCCACGCCCCCCTCACCGATCGTCGGCTTCGCCGCCGCGCCCTGAGGTTGCTGATCGGCCGGTTCGGCGCCTGGGACGTGGCCGTGCGAGTCGACGAAGCCGAGGAGTTCGAGCTCTGGCAGTGGCCGCGCCAGGTGGTATCCCTGGAGGAGATCGAAGCCCAAGTCGACGAGTCGCCGCTCGGTGGCCTGGTCCTCGACCCCCTCGGCCACCGCGATCAGCCCGAGGCGATGAGCGAGCTCGCTGAACGTGGCCACGATCGCCTCGTGGGCCGGCGAGCTGGACGAGCGCTGAATGAAGCTGCGGTCGATCTTGAGCTCGTCGATGGGCAGGCTCGCCAGGGCCGCCAACGAGGTGTGTCCGGTGCCGAAGTCGTCCACAGCGACCCGTATCCCGAGGCTCCTGAGCTCGCCCAGCCGTTCCATCGCCTGGGGCAGATCGGCTGCCGCGGTCTCGGTCAGCTCGACGGTCAGGCACGACGGCGGAAGGTCGCGGGTGGCGAGCTCGCCCAGGATCCACTCGACGAGATCGGTGCGCGTCAGCGTGGTCGCCGACAGGTTGACCGACACCGGAATCCGCCTGTCCTCGGCGCGCCAGCGTTGCTGGGCGTCGAGTGCTTCGGACAGAATCCAGCCCGTCAGGCGGTCGATGAGGCCCGTTCGCTCGGCGAGGGGCACGAAGCGTTCAGGAGAGATCACGCCATGCTCGGGGCTCGACCAGCGTAAGAGCGCCTCCACCGACGACGGCCGACCCGAGGCACAAGCGATCTGCGGCTGATAGACGAGCGACAGCTGCCCCCGTTCGCCTGCTGTCCGCAGAGCGGCCAGCAGACCGAGGTCCTCGGCGGTCAACGCGTCGCGATCGCCGTCCCACAACGCCCATAGGCGTCCTTCGGTCGCGGCGCGATGGGCGCTGAGCGAGGCCCGGCGGACCAGCTCGGACATCTCGGTCCCGTCCCAGGGACCGAGCGTCAACCCGGTCGCCGTGCGCAGTGAAACCTCCACTCCGTCGATCAGGTACCGCCCGGACCCGACGGCGTCGGTCAGCGTTCGAGCCAACAGCAGCGCATCGTCGATCGCCGTCTCTCGCTCCGGGCCCGCAGGCAGCGCACGGGCGACGATCGCGATGTCACCCTCCACCCTGCCGATCAGCGCGTCGGTGGGAAGCACCTGTCCCAGGTTCTCGACCACCCTGCGCAGCAGCTCGGTGCCAACCCGGTAGCCGAGAGCCTCCCGCGCCTCTGCGATGCCCCTGACCAGCACCGCCGCCACCGCGATGGGAACGCCCTGGTCACGAGTGCTCAGGCGAGACGCGAAACCAAAGCCGTTGAGCAGGCCGGTGTCCGGATCGAGGGTTCCCTGGCGGCGTGACGAGCGGGTGAGCAGAAAGACGGCCGCCACGGTCGCGCCGGTCGCCACGGCGACAACGGCCGACACGACGGCGGCCGGCCCCGCTCCCAGCGCGCTGCGCAGCCCAGCCCACAGTGCGACGGCTGACACCGCCTGGTAGACCAACACCGACCGCGCCGGAAAGAACAACGCGACGAAAATGCCCATCACCCCGTAGAACGGCACGAAAGCCAAGGCCATCCCCGTACCGTGGCCCGCCCACACGAGCAGCGACGTGTCGAGCACCCAGAGGCCAACCAACACCTCGCACCACCGCGCCGCCACCGTTCGTACGGAGAGCAACACCGCCCAGACAAGCACGGTGACCATGCCCGCGCACAGGACGACCCCGACGGCCAGCCCAGACCAGCGCCAGGCCAGGCCGGCCACCGGCCAGAACACGATGGCCACGCCGTAGAGGGCGCGCAGGACCGAAAGCGGGCTGAGCAGCTCCATCGGGCTGTCGAGCGCGAACCACGACCGGGTCTTGGGAAAGATCCGGCGCAGCGCGGCGCCCCCCAAGGCGAGCCGCGTGCCGGTGACCACCTCGCCGTCCGAACCGCTGGCCGCAGCCCAACCCCGCCATCGCGAGTCGGTCGGGCGCGCCACGCTCATCGGGTAGGGCCTCCCGCCACCGCCGGCCACGACTCCACGCTAACAGCGAGGAGGAGAAATCCCTCCATAACCCCAGTTCCCCGCCTCGACCACGTCGCAAGGGCCGGGGCCGCCGGGGCGCTGCCCTCGAGCTACTCGGCGGTTAGCGGACGGGGGGCGGTTACCGGTCTGGGCGGCTCAGCCCACGATCCCGGTCACATAGTCAGCGGTGCGGGGATCGACCGGATCGGAGAAGACCTGCGTCGTCGGACCAAACTCCGCGAGCTCGCCCACGCGCTCGTCGTCGAGGAGGAGCACCGCGGTCCACTCCGAGCATC
The DNA here is from genome assembly GCA_963794215.1 of uncultured Acidimicrobiaceae bacterium. GTDB lineage: Bacteria > Actinomycetota > Acidimicrobiia > Acidimicrobiales > RAAP-2 > DATKRB01. The sequence continues at coordinate 107,291 of CAWCCQ010000008.1, forward strand.
GGGTCGCCTGGAACATGTTGTGCGTGACCAGGGCAATGGTGACCTCGCTGGCCAGCTGGGTGATCAGCTCCTCGATCGCTGCCGTCGAGATTGGGTCGAGCGCCGAGCACGGCTCGTCCATGAGCAGGACTTCGGGCTCGACCGCCAAGGCCCGCGCGATGCACAAGCGTTGCTGCTGCCCGCCCGACAGAGCGATGGCCGGAGTCTTCAGGCGATCCTTGACCGTGTCCCAGAGCGCCGCCGAGCGCAGCGCCCGCTCAGCGGCGTCTCGTAGCGCCGAGTGGTGGCGCACCCCGTTGAAGCGCAGCCCAGACACCGCGTTGTCAAAGATCGACATCGTGGGGAACGGATTGGGCCGCTGGAACACCATTCCGATCCGGCGCCGAGTCAGCTCCGGCTCGGCCTCCGGACCGTAGACATCGAGATCACCCAGCCGGACCGAGCCCGATACCACCGCCCCGGACCGGTCGTGCATCCGGTTGACGGCGCGCAAGACAGTGGTCTTGCCGCAGCCCGAGGGCCCCACGAGCGCTGTCACCCGACGTGCCGCCAGCGGGAACGACACGTTGCGCACCGCGTGATGACGGCCAAAGTCGACGGCGACGTTCTCGAGCACGACCGCTGGCGGGACGTCGGTCTCGGCATTCGGCTGGGCCCCGGACCCCGGCGCACCAAGCACCGGCGCGCGCTTCACCCAATCCTCCCGCTGACGTAGGCCTTGGTCCGCGGATCCCTGGGTGATCCGAAGATCTCAGGGGTGGGACCCACCTCGACCAGCGTGCCCACACCCTCCTCGTCGAGCAGGAAGACCGCGGTCCGCTGCGCCACGCGCACCGCTTGGAACATGTTGTGGGTGACGAGCACGATGGTGACGTGGGCACTCAACTCGCTGATCAACGCCTCGATCTTGGCCGTTGCTACCGGGTCGAGCGCCGAGCACGGCTCGTCGAGCAAGAGCACCTCGGGCTCGATGGCCAGTGCCCGGCCGATGCACAGGCGCTGCTGCTGGCCGCCGGAGAGCTCGACGGCCGGAGCGCCCAAGCGGTCCTTGACGATGTCCCACAAGGCGGCTTGCCGCAGCGCTGCCTCGGCCGACTCGAGCAGCAGCGACCGTTTGCGAACGCCGTTCAGCCGGAGCCCAAAGGCCACGTTGTCGAGGATCGACATAGTCGGAAACACGTTCGGCCGCTGGAACACCATTCCGATCCGGGTGCGGACGAGCTCGGGTTGCGTGCCGCGGGCGTAGACATCGAGGTCACCGACCATCACGGTGCCGGACACCACCGCCCCGCTGTGATCGTGCATGCGGTTCACCACCCGCAGGATGGTCGTCTTTCCGCATCCCGAAGGCCCGACGAGTGCGGTCACCTGATTGGTCGGCAGCTCGAGCGAGACCCCTCGGACCACGACGTGCTTGGCGAAGCGCACCGACACGTCCTCGAGCACGACTGCGGGGGGACCGGCGACGGGCTCGGGCGTCGTGAGCTCGGAGGGCCCCGGCGTGCTGTGATCGACGTGGACTTCGGGGGTCACACTGAGCATCGATAGCACCGACTCGCCCGTCGCGACGACTCGCCCATCGTGAGCTGGCGCTGGAGGGACCATCGTCTCAGCGGGCATGGCGGGTCAGGTAGCTCGCCGCGGAGCGGGCCAGGATCGAAAGGATCAGGACGAACCCGAGGAGCACGAAGGCGGCACCCCACGCCGTCGTCTGCTGCGTCGATTCGGGCGCCGTCCCGAAGGTGTAGATGACCAGGGGCACGGCGTTCATCGGTTGCGCCGGCGACAGACTGAACAGTGAGCTGCCGAGCGCAGTGAACAGCAACGGTGCGGTTTCCCCGACCGCCCGGGCGATCGCCAGGAGGTTGCCGGTCACGATGCCCGGCAGTGCAGTCCGAACCACCACCGACCGCACGACCCGAGACTGGCGTGCCCCCAGTGCCAATCCCGCTTCCCACAGGTCGTCGGGCACGGCCCGCATCGCCTCCTCGTCGGCGCGCACGATGATCGGCACCATGAGGACGGCGAGGGCAAAGCTGGCGGAGATCGCCGAGAAGTGGCCCGAAGGGACCACGATCAGCGCATACGCGAAGGTCCCGATGGCGATGGAGGGGATGCCCGACATGACGTCGGCCACGAACCTGATCGCTCCGGCCAAACGGCCGCGGCGATCGATGAGGAACAGCGCCACGGCCATCCCGACAGGGACAGCCATGGCCAGCGCCAGCCCGATGATGATCCCCGAGCCGACGAGCGCGTTGGCGATCCCGCCTCCCGGAACCCCGAAGGGACGCGGAGACTCGGTGAAGAAGTCCGTCGACAGAGCCTTGGCTCCTCGGCTGATCGTGTAAGCGACGAGCGCCACCAAGGGGACGAGGGCGACAGCCAACGAGAGGTGGCAGAGCACCCTGGCCACACGGCCTTGCAGATGGCGACGGCCGAGCGTGGCCCTCGAGATGTTCCGAATCGTCTCACGCCGGGCGGCGATCGCCTCCTCGGAAAGCAGATCGGGCGGCGTTGCGACAGGGCTGGCGACGGTCACGCCGACCTGGCTCCCGAGGGCATGGGCTCTGGCGGGCCCGGTGGAAGCACTGACGCGGTCGCGGACCGGCGGCGAAGCAGCCATTGACCGCCCACGTTGACGATCGCACTGATGGCCAGCAGCACCACGACCAGCCCGATCACGGCGCTGCGTTGGATGCCGGTGGCCTCACCGAAGAAGTCCACGACCGCGGACCCGAGCGTGGTCCCGTTGGCGAGCAGCGAGTGTGGCAGGGTGACGCCACCACCGATCACCATCGCCACGGCGATCACCTCGCCAAGCGCTCGGCCGATCGCCAGCGTCACCGCAGCCTGTATTCCCGACGCCGCCCCGGGGACAACGGCTCGCCGCACCACCTGCCACCGGGTACCGCCTAGGGCGAGGGCAGCCTCGCGGTCGGCGAGCGACACCCCCCGAAACGCCGTGCGCGACAAGGCCACCATCGTGGGCAGTGCCATCACGGCGAGCACGGTGGCCGCCAGCAAGATGCCCGAGCCGAACGCCTGGCCACCGGCAAGGTGATCGAGGCCCGGGACCTTCTTCAAGAACGGCTCCACATGGCGGGCGAAGACCGGTTCGAGCACGAGCAGTCCCCAGAGCCCCACCACGATGCTTGGCACGGCGGCCAGTAGATCCACGGCGGTAGACAGCGGCGCGGCGAGCCAGCGTGGGCTCAGCTCCGAGAGCGCCGCAGCTGTGCCAAGGCCGATGGGAACGACCAACAGCATCGCCAACCCGGTCGTGAGCAGGGTGTCGACGATGAACACCCCGGCACCGAACTGTTCGGTTTGGGGGTTCCAGGTGCCGCCGAAAAGGAAGCCGAACCCAGAGTGGGCGAACGCCGGGGCCGATTGCCAGAGCAGGGTAACGACCAGGGCCAGGACGACCGCGCCAAACAGAAGGGTCCCGGTCCACCGGAATGCACCGTAGAGGCGACCTCCCGAGCGGCGCCGGGCCCCTCCGGGCGCCGTGGCCACCCGATCGAGGGCCGACGTCATCGGGCGCGCAATCCCAGTCCCCCCTCGCTACTGATCACGGAGAGAAGATGGCCTGCCCGGAGGCTGTCTGCAAACCGAGCAGGGCGGAGTGGGCGAACGCCACGGCGTTGGCCGGGAGCTGAGCGTACCCGAGGCCGTTCGAGTACGTCTGACCAGTGGTGATGACCCATTGGAACAGCTTGCCCAGCTGGATCCCGACGTTGGTCGAGGCTTGCTTCTGGTAGAGGAGCGCCCAGCTGAAGTTGGCCAACGGGTACGTTGCGCCTCCCGCCGAGTAGACGATATTGAAGTTCGAGGCGCTCAGGTTGGCAGCATTGGCGCCGGCGGCGCCGATGGAGGCGATGGACGGGGTCACAAAGGCGCCAGCTTGGTTCTGCAGGGCCGCATTGGTGAAGTTCGCCGCCAACGCGTACGAATACTCGACATAGCCGATGGCACCAGCCGTTGCCTGGATGTAGCTGGCGACGCCGGTGTTCAGCTGCTGGCCCGTCCCGTGGCTCCGTGCGGCGGTGGGCCAGGTGGTCGACGGCGAGGTGGCGCCGATCGCCGAGGTCCATGTCGCGCCCGCGGTGTCGATGAGGTACTGGTCAAGGTCGTAGCCGGGTCCCGAGGTGTCGGCGCGGAACACGGGCACAACCGCGGCGGTCGTCGGGCAGGCCGCATTCAACTGGTTCCAGTTCGTGATGGTCCCGAGATAGATACCGGCGATCTGCGCTCCCGTCAGATGCAGACCCGCACCGGCACACGACTCGTTGTAGGAGATCGCGACTCCTCCGAGGTCAACGGGAACTTGGATCACCGGACCCTTTGCCGCCGCCAGCTGTGCCGCAGTCATCGGGATCTCGCTCTGGCCGAAGCTCGAGGTGTTCTGCTGGACCGCCGTCACGCCGGGGCCACTGCCCGCTGGCGAATAGTTGATGGCGACACCCTTGTTCAGCAGGTTGTACTGGTAGAACACCCGGCCGTAGAAGGGTTGGATCGAGCTCGCGCCCACGCCGGTGAGGGTGCCCGCCGGGGTGCTGGTGAGGTTCGCCGACAACGACCCGCCGGGCGTGCTGGGCGCTGCGGGCGCGGTGGTGGTGACCACGGTGGCGGCGCTCTTGGCCGCGGTGGTCGCCGTCGTGGTGCCCGCTCCGGGCGCCTTCGTGGTGGTCGTCGTCGGCGCAGCGGTGGTAGTCGTCACCTTGGCGGGCTTGGTCGTGGTCGTCTTCTTGCTCGCAGTCGGGGTCGACGAGCCGCAGGCTGCGGCGAGCAGCCCGGCCGCGAGCAGCACGAGCCCGATCCGCCAAGGGCGGCCAAACCGAGCGCCGGCGGTAGCTCTGGTTCCCAAGTCGGTCTGGTCGGTCACAGCACTGCTCCTCAGTCGGTGCCGACAGACTCGGCGTTCCACGGGGCCGAATCATGATCAATCTGATCGGCTTTGTCAAACGCATAAAGTACATTGACCCCATCCACGACGTCGCGCCGAACGCGGACGGCGCCCGGACGCCACCCGCGGTCTTAGCGCGACGCGACGACCCGGAAGGATTCGGCGGTAGCTCCCTCGGGGAGCCCGGCCGAGCGAGCGGTGGCGGACCCCCACCTCCCGAGCATCTCGGCCAACGACGCGGGGTCCACGATCTGGCTCCGATGGCTGAGGAGCGCGGCCTGCTTGCGGTCGAGGGTCGTGGTGGTGTCGACCACCAGGTCACCGTCCTGAGCGGCCATCAGCCACAGCTCGTCCACCGTGTGCGGTTCGAGCCCTTCCTCCTCGAGCAACTCGGGGTGGGCGAAGGGATTGCCCGCGTCCGGGTAGAACGCGCAGACGGCCGCCTCCCCCACGGCAAGGTGGTCCGGGTGGCTCGCGGCCAGGCGGGTCCACGAACGCTCGGGAGATTGGGTGATCATGAGCTGGGGCCGGACGGAGCGGATGACCCGAGAAAGGTCCCGGCGCAGTTCCAACGTGGCGGCGACCCGCCCGTCGGGGTAGCCGAGGAACCGCACGTCATGGACTCCCACAACCGCGGCAGCCGCCTGCTGTTCGTGGCGACGGATCGCTGCCATGTCCGGTCGGGACATCGTGCGGTCCGAGCCTCCGGCCTCCCCGTCGGTGACCACGCAATAGGTCACCGAAAGACCTGCCTGGGTGAAGGCGGCGACGCTACCCGCGGCAGCGAAGTCCACGTCGTCGGGGTGGGCGGTCACGACTAACACCCGGCCGACAGTGTCGCCAGGCGCCCAGCGACGAGCCGTCACCTCGCCGCCGATCGCGAGCCAACCGTCCGCGGGGTCGGGCTCAGCGGACTCTTGACCCTCAGAGGACGCCCTCCTCGGCCAGGGGCTCCCAGGCGGCCAGGTCGGCCAGTCGTGGGTCGTTGGAGAACATCTCGACGATGGGCATCCGCAGCCCGAGCCGCCGCTGGATCACCTCCATCTCGACGAGCTGGTTCCACAACGCGAGGCTCACCACCACGCCGGCGTGGCCCGCCCTCGCCGTGCGGCCCGAGCGGTGCAGGTAGGCTTTGTGATCCTCGGGCGGGTCGTAGTGCACGACCACATCGACAGCCTCTATATGCAGGCCCCGAGCGGCCACATCGGTCGCCACCAGCACCGGAAGCTTGCCCGACGAGAAGTCGGCCAGGGCCCGCTCGCGGTTGGACTGTCGGAGATCGCCGTGGATTGCTGCGGCTCGCACCCCTTCCTTCTCGAGCTGCTCGACCACGCGGTCCGCGCCACGCTTGGTCCTCACGAACACCAGGGACTTCTCCTGGGCCCGGCAGATGGCGGCGACGACCTTCACCTTGTCCATCTGGTGGACCTGCAGGAAACGGTGCTGCATTGCTGCGACCGTCTGGGTGCTCGACGCGACCTCGTGGGCGACCGGGTCGGTGAGGTACCGCTGGACCAGCCGGTCCACGGCACCGTCGAGCGTGGCAGAGAACAAGAGGGTCTGGTGGGGGAGCTCGAGACGGCGCAGCACCCATTCCACCTGAGGCATGAACCCCATGTCGGCCATCCGGTCGGCCTCGTCGAGCACGAGCGTCTCGACGCCGGCCACCGACAGCTCGCCGCGGTCCCCCAGGTCGATGAGCCGCCCAGGGGTGGCGATGATCACGTCGACGCCCTTGCGCAAGGTAGCCACCTGGCGGTCGATGTCGGCGCCACCGTAGACGGCCACGATCCGCAGTCCGATGGCAACGGCCAGGGGGGCGAGCACGTCGTGCACCTGCACTGCGAGCTCGCGGGTAGGAAGGAGCACCAAGGCGCGCGGCCGAGCGGTGCGCCGGCCCTCGCGAGTGGGTGGGGTGGAGCCGGCTCGCAGGCTCGCCTCGGTCCGCTGCAGCAACGGAAGTCCGAACGCGAGGGTCTTGCCCGAGCCTGTCTTGGCCTTGCCGCAGACGTCCCGGCCGGCCAGAGCATCGGCGATGGTCAGCGCCTGGATCGGAAATGCGGTGGTGATCCCCTGGTTCGCCAGCGCCTTGGTCAGCGCCAGCATCACACCGAGCGATTCGAAGGTCTGCGTGGTCCCGTAGGTGTCGGTCACCGTCGGGCTCGAGCCCGCGTCAAGTGCGCTGGCTTCATCGCCAGCCAGGGTGTCAGTTGTCATGGGCGCTCTCTCGCTGCGGCGGGGCCCCACGCCGGCCAGAGAGGGGAAAGCGGGCCCCGGCTGTTGGACGCCAGTCCAGTGCCGTACACATAGACTACCAGGACCTTTTCGTGCCGCGACGCATAGCTGCGCGATCCCGGCGCACCTGACCAGGCCCGGGTCCGCCCGATGGTCGGTCGCGGCACTCCTCCGCCGTGGCTTCGCGGATGTGCCAAGGTGGGCGTCGAACCGACGGCGAGACTCGACGTCGGCACCCACGGAGGCCGGCACAGGGACCGACCGCAGGCAAGGAGGAGCGATGGCCAGGCTCGAGGCCGGGGACAAGGCACCGGCGTTCACCCTTCCAGATCAAGACGCCCAGCCGGTGTCCCTGACGGACTTCGCCGGCAAGAGCGTGATCGTCTACTTCTATCCCGCCGACGACACGCCCGGATGCACCAAGGAGGCGTGCCAGTTCAACGACAACCTCCAGGCGCTCCAGGGTGCGGGCGCGGTGGTCGTGGGCATCTCGCCCGACGGTGCGGCGAAGCACGTCGAAATTCAAGAACAAGTACGGGCTGGCCTTTCCCCTGCTGTCGGATCCTGGGCACTCGACGATGGAGGCCTACGGAGCCTGGGGCGAGAAGACGATGTACGGCAAGAAGACGGTCGGCACGATCCGGTCCACCTTCCTCATCGACCCCAAGGGCCTCGTCACCCGAGCCTGGTACAACGTCCGCGCCGACGGCCATGCGGCCAAGGTTCTCGCCGAGCTGACCGGCTGACCGACCCGGGCGCCGGTGTCCGATTGGCGCTGCTCATCGACCGCGCTCAGCAGGACCCGTCGATCACTGCTGGTGCACGGGACACCACCAGGTGGTCCGGCCGCCCACCGTGCTCCGCTGAAGCGGGGTACCGTCGCGCGGACAGAGGCCCCCAGGACGGCGCTGGTCCATGAGATCGCCCATGTGGGAACCACCCCGGTCGAAGAGCTCGTCGAGGGTGCCCCTCAGGTGACGGTGGAGCCGACGGAGCTCCGCGTCCGACAGGGAATTCGAGGGCCGCAGAGGCGAGAGCCCCGCGCGCCAGAGGATCTCGTCCACCAGTAGGTTTCCCACTCCGGCCAGGTGTGCCTGGTCTTGCAGCCGGGCTTTCAGGGGCGGCCCGGGCGTCGTGCGCGACGACAGTGCGCGGCGGAGCGCACCCAGGGTCAGGCCGAACGCGTCTGGGCCCAACGCGTCCTCGTCGGGGTCGAGCTCCACCCGACCGAAACGCCGTGGATCGTGCAGGGACAGGTGGCCTCCGTCGGCGAAGCCCACGCGAAAGCGGACCCACTTGTCGTCGACGACGGCTGACGAGTAGAGCAAACGGTCGATGGCCGCCCGGGTATCGAGCACCAGCCCGCCGGTCATTCCGAAGCGGATGCCGAGCGTCGGCCCTTGCACGTCCGACTGCTCCTCGCCCTCAGCGCCAGCGCGGACCGTGTCCAACATGAGCAGCTTTCCCCGGCGGCGAGCCGACTCGAAATGCGAACCCACCAACGCTCGGCGGAGGCCGCTCGGCGAGGTGGCCCCCTTCAGGCAGTGGGGGTCGGGGACCGCCACGTCAGCGATGGGTCGGCCGAGACAGTCTTCTGCCATCCTGCGGTAGTACTCGACCTCGAGCATCTCGGGCACGGCGCAGCAGGGTACCCGCGCTGCCGGCTCCAAGCACCCGGCCCGTTGCGCTCGGTAGGGTGTCGGACGTGCCCCCCGAAAAGCCACAATGGGCCGAGCTGTTCACCGAGGTCGTGACATCCGGACTCTGCACCGGGTGCTCCGCGTGCATCGTCGCGTGCCCCTATGACGTGCTCGGCTACGACGACACCAACGGACGCTACCGGCCGTTCCACGTAGCTGAGCAAGGGGGTGCCGAAAACTGCACCCACGGCGAGAAGGGGTGCACCTTGTGCACCCGGGCCTGCCCGCGCTTTCGCAACTGGGAGACGGAGATCGACACGTACCTCTTCGGCCGCGAGCGGACCGAGCAGGAGGTATCGGGCGTCTGCAACGAGATGGTCCTCGTGCGGGCGACCGATCCCGAATCCGCCGAGGTGGGACAGGACGGCGGCTTCGTCTCGGCACTCTTGATCTGGGCGCTCGAGCATGACGTCATCGACGCCGCACTGGTCTCGGCGCTCGAGGGCGACGGCTCCACGTGGAAGGCCGTGCCCGCGGTTGCTCGCACCCGAGCCGACGTCCTGGCCACGGCGGGATCGCGCTACACGTATTCGGCCAACCCGATCGCCTACGCCGATGCGATCGAGGGCGGCGCTGAGCGGATCGCCCTCGTTGGCATGGGTTGCCAGGCGTCGGCACCGCCGGTCATGTCGGCCCGCAAAGCGGGCAAGGTGGCGCGCCGCTTCACCCTGTCGATCGGGCTCATGTGCTCCAAGACCTTCGACGACGCCATCTTCCCCGAGCTCTTCGAGGCCCGCTACGGGCTGGCGCGCGACCGAGATCCAAAAAATGAACATCAAAGGCGTGTTCCAGGTGTGGATGCGTGACGGCTCGTATCACGAGATCCCCCTCAAGGAGGCGCACGAGTTCACCCGCGAGGGATGCAAGAGCTGCCCGGATTTCGCGGCCGAGCACGCCGACATCTCCACCGGTGGGATCGGGGCGTTCAACGACTGGACGCTGACCATCATCCGTACCGAGCGAGGACGCGAGCTGTTCGACGCCATGGTGGCCGACGGTGCGGTCGAGCTGCGACCGATCGACGAGGACCCCGGGGCAGTCACTCTGATGCATCGGCTCAGCCGGGTCAGCAGGAGGCGATGGCCAAGCACGGCGGTGCCGATGCCCGGTCGCCTTCCGGCACCCTCTGCCTGAGCAAGGGGTTCTGGCCAGTCGCCCCTCAGGCGCCGAGCGCCCGACAGCGGGCGAACACCGCGTCGAACATCTCGGTGGTGAGGGTGCCGGTGAAGGTGTTCTGCTGACTCGGGTGGTACGAGCACAGCAGGACTCGGTCACCGGCAAGTGGGTGCTCGGCGAGATGGCCGAAACGGGGTCGGGGCACCAACCCGAACGCCCGGGCCACGGCGGCGGCGGCGAACTGGCCCAGCGCCACCAGGACCCGCATGTCGGCGAGCAGCGCAAGCTCCTCGTCGAGGTACGAGAGGCACTCGTCGCGCTCGTCGGGGGTCGGCTTGTTGGCGGGGGCGCGCAGCGGACCGCGGCGGTGACCCATGCCCCGTGCAGTTCGAGCCCGTCGTCCACGGACGCGCTGTGTGGTTGGTTGGCGTAGCCGGCCCGCCACAGCGCACCGAACAGCCAGTCGCCGGAACGGTCTCCGGTGAACACCCGTCCGGTCCTGTTCGCGCCGTGTGCGGCGGGGGCCAGGCCGACGATCACCAGCCGAGCTCCTGGATCACCGAACCCGGGGACCGGGCGGCCCCAGTACTGCTGGCCGGCAAAGGACGGGCGCGGCGCCGCCGCCACCGACTCACGCCACTCGACCAGACGAGGGCACCGGCGACAGGACTCGATCGATGACCTGAGGACCCCGAGCTCGCGTGCTCGAGGTTCGAGAGCGTCCACCGACCAGAGCCTACGATGGGAGACAAATGCCCTCTGCTCGAACGACACGCCGCGCCCAGCGCCCGACCCGCACGTCGCCCGCCTCGCACGCCCGAGCCACCCGCCGAACCGCTGCACCTTCGGGAACCGTGGTGGTGCTCGTGCGGCATGGTAAGACACCGACGACCGGAAAGGTGTTGCCGGGCCGGGCGCCGGGGCTGCACCTCTCCGACGAGGGACGTGCTCAGGCCGAAGCGGTGGCGGCTCGGATCCTCGAGCTCGGACGCCCACCCACTGCCGTCTACGCCTCCCCACTCGAGCGGACACGCGAGACCGCGGCACCCATCGCCCGTGGCCTGGGGTTGCGGGTCCGCACCCTCAGCGGGCTCATCGAGTGCGACGTGGGTTCTTGGACCGGTGTGAGCCACGCTCGGGTTTCCAAGCGTCCCGAATGGTCCGACGTGCAGCGCTGGCCGTCAGGGTTCCGCTTCCCAGATGGGGAGTCGTTCGGTGAGATGTGGACCCGTGCCAACGACGCGGTGGTTGGTCTGGTCCGGTCCCACCCTGGCGAGACCATCGTGGCCGTGTCGCACGCCGATCCGATCAAGGCGATCGTGGCCGGCGCCTCTGGCGTACCGCTGGATCTCTTCCAGCGGGTGGTCATCTCGCCATGCTCGGTGTCGACCATTTGGTTCGGTTCGGGGGGCCCGCACGTGCTGTGCGTCAATTCGACCGGATCCCTGAAGGACCTCGCTCTGTCATGACCGAATACGAGCTCGACGACCCTCAGCGCTTCACCGTGGGCACCATTGGGGAGGTCGGTGCCCGCACGTTCCTGCTCCAATGTTGGCAGGGCACGACCCTGCTCACCCTCAAGCTCGAGAAGAACCAGGTCGCCGTGCTCGCGAGCTATCTGGCGCGGATCGTGCGAGAACTGGGACGACCGGGCTCCCTTCCCGAGGACCTCGACCTGCAGTTCGATGACGACGACGAGCCGGACTGGGTGGTCGGCACCATCGGCGTCTCTTACGACGAAGCCTCCGACCGGCTCATCGTCGTCGCCCAGGAGCTCGCGGCAGAGGACGAAGACGGCGACGTCGCCCGAATCTCGGTCACCCGCGAGCAGGCTGCCGCGTTCGCCATCCGGGCCACGGCCTTGGTGGAGGCGGGTCGACCCCCCTGTCCTCTCTGTGGACTGCCGCTCGACCCTTCGGGCCACGACTGCCCCCGGACCAATGGTCACCGGCCTCCGGTGATCTGATAGGTGGCCGAAATGGGCGGCAAGGAGCGATCCGAGCACGGGACGGACAAAGACCGCTCTTGCCCGCCCGACGCAGTCCATGAGCACGCAGTCCCCGACCACGCGTCCCCGACCACGCAGTCGACGTCGCCGAGGTGCTCGGCACCGGGGCAATGACGGTCCACGGGAGAATCCCGGCAGCTCCAACGCGACCTTGCTGGTCACCTGCACCCTCGGGGACGACGCCATCCCCGCCGTCTACAAGCCCGCCCGCGGGGAGCGCCCTCTCTGGGACTTCCCCAACGGCCTGTACCAGCGCGAGGTGGCTGCCTACGAACTATCCGAACTCCTTGGCTGGGGGCTGGTTCCGGTCACGGTGCTGCGGTCAAGCGGACCCCACGGTCCGGGCTCTGTGCAACGGTTCGTGCCCGAGGATGGCAGCGAGCACTACTTCACCCTGCGCGACGACCGAGCAGTGGTGGCCGACGCTCAGGAGGCTTGCCGCCTTCGACGTCGTTGCCAACAACGCCGACCGCAAGAGCGGTCACGTCTTGCTGGCCGAGGACCGGCTCTGGGCGATCGACAACGGCCTGTGCTTCCACGAGGAGCCCAAGCTCCGCACCGTCGTCTGGGACTTCGCTGCCGAGGCACTCGACACCGACGTCCTGGCCGATCTCCGCCGTCTGGTGCACGACGGCATCGGTCCGACGATCGCAACCTTGCTCGACGACGACGAGCAGGACACGCTCATCTGGCGCGCCGAATCACTGCTCGATCGGGCGGAGCTTCCCGTGCCCAGAGACGACGGGCGATGGCCGCCCTACCCCTGGCCACTGGTCTGAGCCGGTAGCTGCGCTCAGCTCCCGCGACTTGAGTTCCTCGATAAGCGCGGGCAGCACCGTGTGGACGTCGCCGACGATGCCCAGGTCGGCGACGGAGAAGATGGGCGCATCGCGGTCCTTGTTCACGGCCACGATGTTCTTGGAGCCCTTCATCCCGACCAGGTGCTGGGTGGCCCCGGAGATTCCACACGCCACGTACACGGTGGGCTTCACCGTCTTGCCGGTCTGACCGACCTGATGCGAGTAGGGAACCCAACCGGCATCCACGATCGCCCGGCTGGCCCCTGCGGCCCCGTGAAGCAGCGCGGCCAGTTGTTCGATCGGCGCGTAGTGCTCGGCGGCTCCGAGCCCTCGGCCACCAGAGACGACCACTGCGGCCTCATCGAGCTTGGGTCCGGTGCGGGCCTCCTCGTGCTTCTCGAGGATGCGGGCACCGGCTGTGCTGCCCCCGTCGGACGCCGGCGCCGCCACGACCTGGGCGGGTGCCCCGCCCCCGGGCTCTGCGGTGAACGACTTGGCGCGGATCACGAAGATGCCCGGTCCCTCGCCGTCGAAGCGAGCGGTGACGATGTGGCTGCCGCCGAAGACCGGGTGCTGGGACGAGAGCCCGTCGCCGGCCACCAAGCCCGTGACGTTGGTCAGCACCGGTCGGTCCAGCTTGACCGACAGGCGGCCGGCAATGTCTCGGCCGTCGTAGGTGGCGGGTATCAAGATGGCGTCCGGCACGTTGCCCGCCTGGACCAGCGCGGCGAGCGCACCCGACACGGGCACCCCGGGCAGAGCGCCGCCGAGGTCGCCGACGTCGTAGACCGTCGTCGCCCCATACTCGCCGAGCGTGGCTGCCAAGGCGGCCGTGTTCGGGCCCCAGGCCACCGCCTCGACCGTGGACGCAACACTTCGGGCCTCGGTCAACAACTCAAGCGTGATCGGGGTCGGCCCGGACTCGCGCTCCTCGGCCAGTACCCAGATTTTGTCAATCGCCATGATCAGACCACCTTCAGCTGCTCGAGGAAATCGGCGATGCGCTGGGCACCGTCCCCGTCGTCGACGACGATCTCGCCACCGCCGCGGGCCTCGGCCTCGGTCACGTCGGTGATCGTCTGGCGCGCGCCGGAGGTGCCGACTTGCGATGCATCGATACCGAGATCGGCGATGCTGACCACGTCCACCGGCTTGGACTTCGCGGCCATGATCCCCTTGAACGACGGGTACCGGGGCTCGACCACTCCTGCGGTCACGGTCACGACCGCAGGCAACGGGCTCTCGACGTCGTCGTACCCGGCCTCGGTCTGCCGTTCGACCTTCACCGTCGGCCCGTCGATCGTCACCTTCTTGGCGAAGGTCACCGAGGGCCAGCCCAAGAGCTCGGCCACCTGCACCGGGGTCGTCCCGGTGTAGCCGTCGGTCGACTCGGTGGCCGTCAGCACCAGGTCGGGCTGCACGCGCTTGATGGCAGCCGCCAGCACCTTGGCAGTGCCCAGCGCATCGGACCCGGCCAACGCGTCATCGCTGATCAAGATGGCCCGCGCCGCGCCCATGGCCAACGCGGTGCGCAAGCCAGACGTTTCGGCATTGGGGGCCATCGAGACCAGCGTGACCTCGTCTCCCTCCCCAGAGGCCAGTTGCAAGCCCATCTCGACCCCGTAGGAGTCCGAGTCGTCGAGGATGAGCTTGCCCGACCGATTGAGCGTTTTGGTTCCAGGATCCAGCGACGCGGGGGCCGCCGGGTCCGGAATCTGCTTGACACAGACGACAACGTGCATGGCCGCATTGTTAACGACAGGCGGGGTCTCCCGCCATTCGTGCCCTCGGCCTGCGCCAAAGGCCGGCAACCTGTCCCGCGCGGACGATTCGGCGGCGTGTCGCGATGGCGGTCGGGGGCCTCGAGACGCCCCCGACCGCCATCGCGACACGAGAAAACCCTTGCCAGATCAGAAATGTGCCGTTAATATTTCGAGGTCAAGTGGCGTTTTACTGACGGGCACTGCTGGGGGCCAATCATGTGAAAACGTTCACAAACCTCAGGGTGGAGGACGTCCATGGCGCTCATGTGGAACCGGACAGTCGATTGGGACTCGGGCGACTGGCGACGGGTCGCCGCATGCCGCCACACCGAACCGGACCTCTTCTTTCCCGTCGGCACGACCGGACCCGCCATCGACCAGATCGAGACCGCCAAGCGAGTGTGTCGGACCTGCGAGGCCCAGGAGCCGTGTCTGGACTTCGCGCTGGCCACGAATCAGGAGTCGGGCGTATGGGGGGGAACCTCCGAAGAAGAGCGCCGGAAGCTTCGCAAGGCCTGGCTCGCCGCGCGTCGGAGCAACCGGGCGGCTCCTGAGCGCACACGCCCAAATTCCCCTGCGGGGCTGACCAACCGATTCCCCTGCGGGGCTGACCAACCGTGCTCAGCCCCCCGCCCGACGGGCGGGCACCCGGATAAGGACACGGGTCCCGCCCCCGTCGTGTGGCTGGACGCCTTCCATGGAGATCGATCCGTCTAACTGGCTGCTCACCAGGTCCCGCACGATGGACAGACCAAGGCTGGTGGTCCGTTCGATGTCGAAGTCGGGCGGTAGCCCGCAGCCGTCGTCGTACACCTCGAGGAGCAGCTCGTCGCCTCGATGCGCCAGCGTGACGACGACATGACCGTCCTCGGTGACGAGGCTGTCGTCGGTCTCGTGCCCGCTCCGGAGCCCACCGTCAGCGCGGCTCGTGACCGGCGGTGCGAACGCGTGCTCGACGGCGTTCTGCAAGAGCTCGGCCAGGGCGACCGCCAAAGGGGTGGCCACCTTGGCGCTGACCTCGCCCAAATCCCCCGACACCGTGATGCTGACGGACTGGGACGAGACGATCGAATCGGTCGCCATCTGCACAAGCGAGGCGATGATGTCGTCGAAGGGCACCTGCTCCCCAGGATCCCTCGAGAGGATCTCGTGCACGAGTGCGATCGAGCGAACCCGGCGCTCGGCCTCACGCAGCGCATCTCTGGCCGCGCCGTCGTCGACCCGCCGAGCTTGGAGGCTGAGCAAAGACGAGATCGTCTGCAGGTTGTTCTTGACCCGGTGATGGACTTCGCGGATCGCCGCGTCCTTTGACAAGAGCAGACGGTCCAGACGCCGGACGTCGGTCACGTCTCGCAGCAGCATCATGGCGCCGGTCACCAGCCGGTGCGAGAGCAGCGGGATGCAGTGCACCAGCACGATCACGTCGGGGCGGCGCTCGACCTCCTCGACGACGGGTCGTCCGGTCGCCAAGGCCCATTCGACCGCCGACTCTTCCACGCCGAGATCGGTGAGGCGCCGGCCCTCGGGGGGCGCGTAGACCCCCATCCGATGGAAGGCGTTGATCGCGTTGGGGGAAGCGAACTCCACCCGACCGTCGGCGTCCACCACCACCACCCCGTCCACCACGCGAGGCGACTCTTCGGTCCCCACGTCCTCTCCGGGGAAGGGAAACGCCGACTCGGCCACCATGGCCGCCAGGCGTTCGTAGACGTGGAAGTAGGTCTGCTCGAACATGCTCGCAACACCACGCGTGGGTGCCGACGACAGCCGCAGCAGCACGGCGATGACCCGCCCGTCGTAGCGCACCGGGACGTTCTCGACCGGGACTGTCTCGCCCAGCACGGCATGGTGAAACGTCCCGAGCTGGAACCGGCCGTCGAAAAGGGAGGCAACGTCGAGGCCCCACTCCCCTGGCGCGATCGTCTCGCCGACCAGGTCCTGCTCGACGAGGGTCGGGCGGTTGTTCGGCCGCACCTGACCGAGGACGACCATCTGTGGCACGTGCGCTGGGTGTGCGGCGACGGGGACGACCAAGAGGAGATCGGAGAACGCGAGGTCGGCGAGCATCCCCCACGACCCGAGGAGGCGTTGGAGATGGCCGAGCTCCTCGGACGCTAGGTCCGTGTGCAGCTGGGCCAGTTCGGCGGGCGTCGGCATCGAGTTGCTACCCAGCGCCGACGCGCCCGTCGCTCAGCGATCCCGGCGTGACCGGAGGGCTGACGACGAGGCGGTGCGGTTGGCGACGACGGTACCCCTGGAGGTGCGTGACCCCGGCGGCAGCGAGCACGACCCTCAGGTCGTCGGCTCGATCGGCCACCTGATCGAGCCCGTGGGCATCGGAGGCAGTCGTGAAGGGCACCCCGCGCGCGGCGAGCCGCGTGAGCAGCGGGTTGGCGGGATAGTGCTCCCCCACCGGCTTGCGCCACCCGGCCGAGGACAGTTCGGTGGCCAGCCCGTTGGCTGCCGTCGCCTCAGCCAGGCGGTCCCACCACTCAGCAGGGCTCGAGGGCACCGCGCCGGCCACCTTCACGAGGTCGAGATGAGCGAGGACGTCACAGGTCCGGGTTGCCGCCAGCTCCTCGACGGCCTCGGTGTACGCGTCCCACGCACCGTCCACCGAGCGCGCGCTCCACTCGGCCATCGAGGGCTGGTCGCCGAGATCGTCGAAGCGCCAGGCGCCCACCCAGTGGACCGAGCCCAACAGGACGTCGAAGGGATACCCGGCCAGCAATCCCGCCACCTCGTCCATCCGGCCGCGGTAGTAGTCCACCTCCAGCCCGAGCACGACAGGAAGGCCGGCGCGCTTGGCGTCCAAGACGCACTCCACGTAGGTGTCGAGGTCGGCGCGGCGCATGGAATTCCCAGTAGCGGGCCATCGACGCCTGCAGCGCCGGAGACGGTTCGTCGGTCTCCCAGAAGGCGCCAACCAGTGCCTTGGTCTGTACGAAACGAAAGAGGTGCTCCGTGAGGGCGACCTCGTACACGCCCGCCGCGGCGGCACGCTCGCAGTACGCGGCGATCTGCTCGAGACCCAGTGGCGTCTCGCGTTCGTGATGTGGCCACAGATGGAGGTGATAGTCGAGCACGTTGCACGCATGGTAAGCCGCGAGCAGCGGTGCGGCGACCAGCCCCGCCTCGGTGCGGCGATCAGTCCCAGATCTGTCCAGCCAGGCGCAACAGGCCTGCCATGTCAAAAATGTCCTCGTCGAAGAACGGGACCGTCGCCAGCACCTCGGGAGCTGTCGACAGCTCGCTCTGCTGTTCGGCCTCGCGCCGGGCGACCACGCTGAAGTTCAAGAAGCTTTCTGCCACCTCTTCGAGCACCCGGCGGCTCTGGGCCCGATCGCCCGGCAGATCGAGCGCGAGCGTGTCGGCCCGGTCGCGCAACACCTGGGCCACGCGGATGGCCTGCCCATCGCGAAAGTAGGCCGGCAGCACCTTGTTCAAGACGATGGCGCCGAGGTGGAGGTTGCGCTCGACGAGCTCGTGGGCGAAGAACTCCGCCTCGCGCACTGGTGCCGCCTCGAGCGTCGAGACCACCAGGAACGTGGTGCGCCGGTCCGACAGCAGCCGGGTCACGGCCGCCGAACGTTCGACGAACCCGTCGTACATCGACTGGAACAGGATGAAGAACTCGGCGATGTCGGCGAGGAATTGGGTGCCCAAGATGCGGTCGGCCACCTGGTGGAACGGCTTGGACGCCATACCCACGAGCCGCGACCGGTAAGGGGCGATCAGCCACCGCAGCAACCGGCTGGAGAAGAAGTCGGCCAGTCGCTGGGGCGCGTCAAGGAAGTCGAGCGCGTTCCGACTGGGCGGCGTGTCGACCACAATCAGGTCGTAGGCACCTTCGGAGTGGATCTCGAACAGCCGCTCCATCGCGATGTAGTCGTGGCTCTGGACGAAGCGACCCGAGATGTTGCGGTAGAGCGGGTTGGCCAAGATGTGCTCACGGGTGGTGGCATCGGGCGCATGCCGCCGCACGAGTGCGTCCCAACTCTCCTTGGTGTCGAGCATCGCCGCCCACAGCTCGCCACGTACGCTCGCTCCGGCGCGGGTGAACACCGCGTCCTCGACCCGTCGCTCGCGATTGCCGATGCCCGACAGACCGAGCGCGTCGGCCAGGCGTCTGGCCGGGTCGACCGTTAGGACCAACACCCGGCCACCCTGCTGGCACGCGGCCATGGCCGCCAACGCTGCCGCCGTGGTCGTCTTGCCGACGCCGCCGGGCCCGCACGCAATGACGATCTCCTTGGCGGCCAGCAGCCCGTCGAGCGAACCACTACGCGCCCGATCGCCATCTGGCGGCCCCGCTCCGGCCATCAAAACCCGAGCTCCTCGCCGAGCGATGCCGCCACTTGACGGGTTGTGCGCAGCCCGTGAGCCCGGGTGAACAGGTAAGGGAGCAAGAGCACCGGCACGCGCGGGTCGAGTCCGGCCCTTAGGCGGTCGAGATGGTCCGCCCGGGTGCGGCGCATGGTCACGGCCAGGCGCGCACCCTCGAAGACCGAGCCGACATCGCCCCCTGCCTGCGCCGATCAACGCGGCGACGTGGTCCGGCGTCCGAGATCGCCTCGAAGACCTCCTCTTCCGCCGACCGAACAGCTCGGGGAGCACCCGGTTGACCACGACCGCGGAGAGGCGGACCGACGTCTGGGTAACCACCCGCTCGGCCAGCTCGAGCGTCTCGGCCACCGGCATCTCCTCGGGGGTGGTCACCGCGACGAGCCCGGTCTGCGCCGGATCGGAGAGGATCTCGAGCATCCAGTCGGTCTGGGTGCGGATCAGCCCGACCTTCACCAGATCGTTGATGGCCTGGGGGGCGCCGAGCTGGCCGACGATGTGCCCCGTGGCCGGCGCGTCGACCACCACCAGGTCGTAGTGGCGCTCGCGCACCTCGTAGCAGAGCTTGCCGACGGTCAGGATCTCGCGGACCCCGGGCGCCGCGGTGGCCACGAAGTCGAACGCCTTGGCCAACGGGCCGATGCGACCCGACCACCGGAATCCGGAGGTGCAGCTTGAGGTACTCGCGCAGCGAGGCCTCGGTGTCCATGGACATCGCCAAAGACGTCCGGCGCCACCTCGCCGGTCCACGAACGTTGTCGGCGCGGCCTCGAACAGCGCGGCCAGGTCGCCTTTGGCGTCGATCTCGCAGGCGAGCACCCGCTTGCCGTGCTCGGCGGCCAGCTGGGCCAGCGCGGCGGTCACGGTGGTCTTGCCGACCCCGCCCTTGCCGGTGACGAAGACCAGCCGGCGTCGACAAGAGGCGGGCCAGGGCCGGGCCGGCCCCCGTCCCGAGGTCGGACCGCTGCGATGCGGGCACGCCGCCGTCTGGTCACTCGTCGCTCAGGGGGCCCCGAACCCGACCCTGCGCTCGGGGAGGGCGCACCCACCTCGACGTAGGCCACCTGGGCCACCGGCACCCCACCCGGCGGCCCCGGCGGTCGGTCAGCCAGAGCACGCCGTCGCCCTTGTCGAGGACGCCTCGATGTCCGTCAGGACGGCGTCCCGGTCGGCCTCGTCCCCCAGCTCGACCTCGAGCTCCTTGGGGTCTGGATGATCCCGATCCGCACGTCCACCAGCACTCTCCTCTCGATCGTCCGCGGGCGCGCCACTGGCGAGCCCCACCTGGACGTTACCGCCATCGGGCACACTGATGGTCTATGGGCAGCGCGACGGAGCAGGACCGAGCGAACGGCGGCGACGTTGGGCCGCCACCATGGACGGCTTCGGGCTCGGTGGCGCTGCGCGTGGCGCACGCCGACTCGGCCGGCCACCGGGCTCGGGACGCGCAGCGCCCAGCCGACCCGGGCGCCAGGCCGCCGGGTCGGTGGGCCGGCGAGGTCTGACCCGCGACGAGCGGGAGGCCCGCGAGGCGATCTGCTCGCTCCGGGCGCCACCCGGGCCGGGCGCGGGCCGGCGCGAGCCCGACCGAGGAGCCCGATCCGTGGCGGACCTGTTTCGAGCGCGATCGCGACCGGATCTTGCACTCGACGGCGTTCCGCCGCCTGGCCGGCAAGACCCAGGTCTTCATCTTCCCCGACGACCACCAGCGCACCCGGCTCACCCACGCGCTCGAGGTCGCGCAGGTGGCGACCAGCGTCGCTCGGGCCTGCGGGCTCAACGTGGCGCTGGCCGAGGCGATCGCCCTCGGGCACGACTGCGGCCACGGCCCCGGCGGCCACGCCAGCGAGGACGCCCTCGATCCCTATCTGGCCGAGGGGTTCGATCACGCGCCTGGGGCGCCCGATGTCTCTCGCCGGTCCCTCAACCTGTGCGCACAGACCCTCGACGGGATCGCCAACCACAGCTGGTCCCGACCGGCGCCCGCGACCTCCGAGGGCGAGGTCGTCAGCTGGGCGGACCGGATCGCGTACGTCTGCCACGACTGGGAGGACGCCGTCTCGCCGGGATCGTCAGCCCGAGCCTGCTCCCCGACGTCGTCAGCGAACGCGTGCGGCAGCACACGCGGGCGAACAGCTCGGCGCCTTCATCGACGCGCTGGTCGACACGGTGCTCAGACTCGGACCGGGTCGCCATGGACCGAGCCGAGGGCCGACGCCCTGGCCGCGTTCCGGGCCTGCAACTACGAGCACATCTACCTGCGCGACGCCTCGGTGGCCCAGGGGGCGGCGGTGGTGGCGGTGCTTCGGGCGCTGGTCGAGCACTTCGCCGACCGGCCCAACGCCATCCCGGGCGTCGAGGCCGGGCGGGCTGGGCGCCGGCGAACCGAGGCGCGGTTCGCGGCCGCGGTCGAGCTACGTGGCGGGAATGACCGACCGGTTCGCCTTCGCCAGGCGGTGGCCGTGCTCGGCTGGGACCCGGCCAAGCTGCCTCGGGGGATCGACGGCTGACCCGCGCGGCCCCGAGGCCGTCAGCGCAAGGCCAGCTCGCGGCGGTAGACCCGGGCCGGGCCCGAGCGAGGCCAGCCGCTCGGCCAATGCCCCGAACGCCAGCGACGCCTCGCCGTCGGGATCCGCCACCACCACCGGCAGGCCGTCGTCGCCGCCCTCGCGGAAAGCGGGGACGAGCGGGACCTAGCCCAACAGGGGCACGCCGAGGTCGACGGCCAGCGCCGCGCCCCCGCCAGCGCCGAACAGCTCGTAGCGGGTGCCGTCGTCACCGGTGAACCAGCTCATGTTCTCGATTACGCCACGCACCGAGAGCTTGAGCTTGCGGGCAGCGAAGGCCGAGCGCTGGGCCACCCGTTGCGCCGCCGGCTGGGGGGTCGTGACGACGACGATCTCGGCCCGTGGCATGACCGTCGACCAGCGAGAGGGTCACGTCGCCGGTACCCGGGCGGCATGTCGACCAACAAGAAGTCCGGGCTCGCCCCAGTAGGCGTCGACCAGGAACTGCTCGATGGCCTTGTGCAGCATCGGCCCGCGCCAGATGACCGGCTGGTCGTCGGGCACGAAGAAGCCCATCGAGAGGCACCGCACCCCGTGGACCGCCGTGGGCAGCACGCAGATCGCCCAACACGATCCGGGTCGTGCTCGCGCACCCAGCATCTTGGGCACCGAGAACCCGTAGACGTCGGCGTCGAGCACGCCCACCTGGTGGCCGGCCTGGGCCAGCGCGACGGCCAGGTTGACCGTGACCGACGACTTGCCGACGCCCCCCTTGCCCGAGGAGACCCCGATCACCCGGGTCTTGGAACCGGCGGCCAAGAAAGGCCGGCGTCGGCGCTGTCTGTCCGTGATCATGCCCCTGGTGTCCGGGCGCGTCCTCCCCGGGCCCCTCCATGATCGATCGCAGGTGCTCGCGAAGGGTCCGACGCTCGTGGTCGTCCATGGCGTCGGTCTCCACGACCAGCTCGTCGACGCCCCGCACCGCCGAACCGGCCGCACTGAGCCCGGCCCGCAGCTCCTCGAGGCGCGGCCACTCGGCGACGGGCAGCGCCAACGACACGACGGCACGGTGGCGCCGGATCCGCACCTGGCGCACCATGCCCAGATCGCCGAGGGGCAGTCCGAGCTCGGGGTCGATGACCGCGTCCAGGACCTGCTCGAGCTGTGCCTGGTCGGATGCCATGTCGTCCTTCGCTCACGAGCGGGGCATCCCACCGAGGCCGGCAGGACGCGGGGAGGGCAGCGGGGAATCCTCAATGCCGATGGGTAGACTAGCGATCGTGCGGGCTGCCCCGAACGTTGGGCCGCCGGACGATGTGGAGCGACCGGTGGAGCGCGAGCCTGCTGGCTCGACCGACCGGACCGGTCAGATCCGGACGACGGCCGTTTCACCTCCGCGGTGACCGCGGTGGCAGCGGCGTTCGGGGACCCCACGCGGCGTGACATCTTCCTGCACTTGCGAGCCGCACCCGGCGCAACCGCGTCGGAGGTGGCTGCTGCATTCTCCCTGCATCCCAACGTGGCCCGCCACCACCTCGATCGTCTGGTCGCCGGGGGCTATCTCCACGTCGAAGTGAACCGGCGGGTGCACGGGGCAGGCCGGCCTTCCAAGCGCTTCTTCCCCGCGGGGGGCGATCCGACGATCGGCCTGCTCTCCCGTCGCGACGACCTGATCGCGTCTGCTGCTCCGCGAGGCGATGGAGCTCCTCGGTCCCGAACGGGCCGAGCGGATGGCGGCCAAGGTGGGCGAGGATTACGGACGCCAGCTGGCCGCGCAGATGTCACCGGCCGAGGGCCAACGATCGGTCCGGGCGGCCATGCACGCGATCGCCGAGACGCTCACCGCCCACGGTTTCGCCGCCCACGCGGAGAATCGGGGCGAGACGACCGCCGTAGTGGCCGACCAGTGCCCGTTCGGTGACGCCAACACGACCAACCCGGTGCTGTGCGCCGTCGACCGGGGCATGGTGAACGGGTTGCTCTCCGGGCTCTGTGGTGACGTCGGCGACGGCCCGATGCCCGTCGTGTTGACGTCGCGGGCGCGGGGCGACGACACCTGCGCCGCGTCCGCCTAGCGCCTGGTGGCCCGTCACTACCTCGACCACGCGTCGAGCTCGCCCCCGAGGCCCGAGGCGGTCCGGGCCATCGCCGAGTGCCTACAACTCCCGACCGGCGATCCCGGACGGGTGCATCTCGAAGGTCGTGCGGTGCGCGCCGCCCTCGAAACCGGGCGCGAGCAGCTGGCCGGACTGCTGGGCGTCCGACCACGCCAGCTCGTGTTCACCTCCGGGGCGACCGAGGCCATCAACGGGGCCGTCTGGGGCGCGGCGCGAGCGCACCCCGGCGCACCCATCGTCGCCGCGGGCGTGGAACACTCGGCGGTCCGCGACGCCTCTCGTCGCCTGGCGCCGGTCGAGGAGCTCGCGGTGGACCGCCTCGGTCGCATCGATCCCGACACGGTCTCTCGTGCCCTCGCCCGAGGGTCGGGTGATCCACCGGCGCTCGTCCACTGCCAGTGGGCCAACCATGAGGTCGGCACCGTCCAACCGGTCGCAGAGGTGGTCGGCCTCTGCCGCACCGCGGGCGTTCTGGTCCACGTGGACGCGGCCGCGTCGTGTGGCCAGGTGCCGCTCGATCTCGCAGCGCTCGGCGCAGACCTGGTCTCGATCAGTGCACACAAGTTCGGCGGACCGCCCGGCGTCGGTGCGCTGGTGGTCCGCCGCGGGCTGCGCATCGAGCCCTTCATCGTCGGTGGCCAGCAGGAACGGGCACGGCGCGCCGGCATGGAGAACGTCCTCGGCATCGTGGGCTTCGGCGCGGCGGCCGAGGCACTCGCCGCCGACGGGCGCCGGCGCCTGGTGGCTGAAGCACACACGGCCCGGGCCCACATCAGCGATCTCACCGCGGCCGCTCTCGCCGTACCGGGCGTGACCGTGGTCGGCGACCCCGACCCCGGACCAGAGCACCGCCTGCCCCACCTCGTATGCCTTGGGGTCGAGGGCGTGGAGGCCGAGCCGGTGCTGCTCGGGCTCGACCGGGCCGGAATTGCCGTGCACTCTGGATCTGCTTGCTCCTCGGAGTCCCTCGAGCCGTCGCCCGTGCTCGGTGCCATGGGGATCGACGCAGAGCGTTCGTTGCGCGTGTCGGTCGGGTGGAGCACCACCGGCGAAGACGTCGCCGCCTTCACGTCCGCCTTCAGTGCCGTGGTAGGCGAGCTGCGCGCCCTGCGCTGAGGGTGCGCCGGCGCCTCACCCCGTGGGCACCCCCGACGGGAGCGGCTGCCCAGCCAACGTGAACGCCTGGCGGATGAACGGCGCCGCGCCGCTGAGCGCGTCGGCGGGCGGCCCCTCGGCCAGAGCGGCGCGGTACTGGGCCACCGCGCTCGCCGGGTCGCCCTGTTTGAGCAGCATCGTGCCAAGGTAGAGGTGCGCGGCGTAGTCGTCGGGTTCGACCTTGAGCGACTGCTCCTCCATCGCCTTGCCCGCGGCCACCACCTTGGCCCTCCCCTGCAGCGCACCGGTCTCCCACTCGAGCCATCCCATCTCCGCCAACGCCTGAGGCTGGGTCGGGTCCGCGGCGAGCACGCGACGGTAGAGCGCCTGCGCCTCGACTGCACCCGACGAGGTGCCCGCGTTGGTCAGGGTCGCCGCCTGGACAAGCTCCTCGCGAATCTGTTGGGCGGCGTTCTGGTCCACCGAGCCGCTCGAGGCCTGACCGGGGAGCCGAGGCGAGGCGAGGCTCACCGCCAGCAAGGTCACCCCGGCGGCGAGAGCCGGCAGACCGATCCCGACGAGCCACCACCGGCGACGGCGCCGTGTCCGGCGGACCCGCCCGCCTGCCCCCTCGGCGATGTCATCCTCGTCCGGAGTGCCCACAGGCTCGGGCGCCTCCTCGTCACCGAGCAGGGCGAGTGTCCGTTCTACCTCGTCGAGACGGGTCCGATCGCGCCGGGTAAGCGCCTCGTAGTCCTGCTCGCTCATGTCACCCGCGCCCCGCTCAGCGAGGGCGTCCTCGAGCGAACGGACGAGGAACTCGCGCTCGTCGCGCAGTCGCCAGCGGTCCTGGGTCCCCGAAGGGGCCACGGTGGGACGGCTCCCGCTCACGGGGCGCCCCGCCGGAGCATCGACAGCTGACGGCCTCGCCGCCAGAAGAGCGCGCCCACGGTGGCGAGCGCTGCCGCCCCGGCCACCGCGGGGACGACCCACACGAGCGCGGTGAGCCCGTGGGTGGGAGGACTCAGCAGTATCGTCGGACCGTACTGGGCGGCCAGAGCATCTTCGATCTGCTGGTCGGTCCGACCCTGGGCTACCTGCCGGGCAATCTCGTGGCGGACGGCGACCGCAGCCGACGCCGACGAGTCGAGCACCGACAGGTCCTCACAACTCGGGCACTTGATCTGCGCCTCGATGGCCTCGGTGCGCTGGGTGTTGGTCGGGTGGCTGCGCCCGACGCCGCTACCGATCACCAGGGCCACTGCGAGGACGACCAGCAAGGAAACCGGCCCCAACCAGGCCGGGCGCCCACCCGATCCCGTCGCCGTCCTCCGGCCCGCCCACGCCGCGCTCGACGCGCTCATGCCTGGCGGGCCGCGGCCCGGGCGCCGGCCAGCTGCGCCGTCAGCTCGCCGGCGGTGACCGGACCGACCAGCATGCTGAAGATCCTCCCCGTCGGCGTCACCAGGAACGTGGTAGGCGGTGACGAGACGCCATAGGCGTTGGCTATGGTCCCGCCGGGATCCTCCAACGACGGCCAGGTAGGGCCGTAGGTGGCGATGAACTGCCGGGCACCCGAGCTCGTGTCCGAGAAGTCCACGCTGAGCAGCGCGGCGCCGTCGGCCGAGCGGCTCTGGTCGAACGCGAAGACGACAAGGTTCGGCGCCTCCTGCTGGCACGGACCGCACCAGCTGGCAAAGAAATTCACGAATACATAGCGGCCCCGGTACTGGTCCAGGGTGACCTGCGTACCCGTGAACGCGGTCGCCGAAAACGCCGGAGCTATCTGGCCGATCAAGGGGCTGTTGGCCTGTGTCGCCTGTTCGGGCGGCCGCGTGGCCAGCACCACGGCCACGAGCACCAGTGCGACGCCTACGCCCGCCCCCACCCAGCGCGCCCACCGGCGAGGGCCTGGTGCGGTACGCAGCGACCTCATGGTCCGTCGACTCCGACCGGTTGCGCCGGACGCTCGTCGCGCTGGGACGCCGCGCCGTCACCTTCTCGATCCGCCCCCCTGCCCTGGGGAGGCGCCGCGCCCACCAGCGAAGGGGGGACCGAGACCGGATCGGTGGGACGGCGGCGGGCGCCGGGGATCAGCGCCGCCAGGCCGCCCAGGGCGACCAGGAGCCCGCCCGCCCAGAGCCAGGCGACCAGCGGCTCGACCACCACGCCGATGGCCACCGAGCCCGACGAGAGGTTCGGGATCGCCTGTGCCCCCGACGTCTGTCCCGTCCCACCAACAGCGTCGAACGTGAGGTACACATCCGCGAAGATCCCCGAGTCGATGGCCGGAGTCCCGACCGCATCGGACTCCGAGCCGCCGAACTGGCTGATGGCAGGCAGGAAGATGGCCCCGTCGTCGACCCGGACCGACGCCTGGGTGATCAGGCGGGCCGGCGCGCGGACGGTTCGCAGGCCCTCGAAGGTGAACTGGTGTCCGTCGAAGCGAACCGACTGGCCCGGGGTAAGCGCGAGCTCCGTGCGCTGCGCGAACGAGGTAGCGGCCGCGATCCCCACCGCCAGCAGAATGACCCCGATGTGCACGATCATCCCGCCGTTGGTCCGACCGACCAGCCCACGCCACCAGCCGGTGCCGCGCCGAACGCTCGCCCGGACCGACAGCACCAGGGAACGTCCCGCCGACGCCGCGGCGAAGCCCCCTAGACCGAAGGCGACGAGCGGCGCGAGCCCCCGGACGCCACCGAGCACGCATGCCACCACCGTCAAGGTGCCCAGCCACGCCGGGATGGCCAACCGATGCCAAAGAACGCCAGCGTCGACCTTTCGCCAGCTGAGCGCCGGAGCGACCGCCATGAGGAACAGCAGGCATAGCCCGACGGGCACGGCGACCGTGTTGAAGTACGGCGCCCCGACGGTGACTTGCTGGTTCTTGATCGCCTGGTACAAGAGCGGGAAGACGGTGCCAAGCAGCACGACGAAGGCGAACCCGACGAATAGCAGATTATTGAGGACGAAGGCCCCCTCACGCCCGAGCGGCGCGTCGATACCGCCCGGGGAACGGAGCCGATCGCCTCGCCAGGCGAGCAGCCCGAAACCCACTACCACGGTGACGATGAAGAGCCCGATCAGCAGCGGGCCGAGGCTCGACTCGCTGAAGGCGTGCACCGACACGATGACCCCCGAGCGGGTCAGGAAGGTGCCGAGGATGGTCAGCGCGAACGTCACGATCGACAGTGAGAGGTTCCACACCCGCAGCAGCCCACGCCGTTCTTGGACCAGCACCGAGTGCAGGTAGGCCGTCCCGCACAGCCAGGGCAGGAGCGCCGCGTTCTCGACCGGATCCCAGCCCCAGAACCCGCCCCAGCCGAGCACCTGGTAGGACCACCACGCGCCGAGCACGAGCCCGAGCGACAGGCAGGTCCACGCGGCCAACGTCCACCGCCGGGTCTCGATCTGCCAACGGTCCGACACCCTGCCGGTGGCCAACATGCCCACGGCGAAGGCGAACGGCACGGTGAAGCCCACAAAGCCCAGGTACAGCAGAGGCGGATGGACGGCGACAAGGGGGTTGTCCTGCAGCAAGGCGTTGGGTCCTAAACCCTGGGAGACGCCGTGGGTGGTGGTGAAGGGATTGGCCGGCCCGACCATGAGCCCGAAAAAGAACGCCGCCACCGCGAAGACCACCAGCGTCGCCCACTTGATGACCTCGTCGTCGAACTGGTGCCGGTAACGCCAGACGAGCACGCTGATGACGGCGGCCAGCGCCAGCCCCCACAGCAGGATCGATCCGGCGAGCGCCGACCAGAGCCCGGTGATCGAGTACAGCAACGGGGTCGCCCTGCTGTTGTTGTCAGCCACGAAGACCAGCGTGAAGTCGTGGGTGATGAGCGCCCGTTCCATCGCTGCGGTGGCGAGCAGCGCACCACCGAGCAACGCCGGCGCGCACAAGCGGGGATCGAGCCAGGCTCGGCGCGGCCCACCGCGAGCGGCGCCACAAGGACGTTGCCATCGCCCCCACCCCGCTCAGCGCGGCGGCGAAGCCCACCCATACGCCGATCTGGCCGAGTGCGGCGTTCACCATCGCAGGATCGAGGGCGCCCGCGCGCTCAGCGGACCGATCCGTTCGGGGCACGCACCCGGCTCGGGTGCTGGGCGATGTAATTCGCCGAGTGCTTCACCATGATCTGGTCCGAGTAGAAGGTGGGGGCCGAGTCGGACCCGAAGTGGCCGACGACCACGACGGGAATCCCCGGTGCGAACAAGGTGGGCGGGGATCCGACGTTATGGACTGGCACAGTGTGCGCACCTTCGGAGAGCGAGAAGTCGGTTCCCACGGACGTGGCGTGCACGCTGTTGTGCACGACCACCCCTTCCAGACGGAAGGTACTCGTCCCGAGCGTGGTCCGATGGGCGAGCGCTTGGTCGACCGTGTCGAAATAGTCCAGCGAGCTCCCCAGTCCCTCCACCAACAAGAACGCCACCGCACCGACGAGGAGCAGCCCGACGACCCACAGTCGTAGTCGAGCCCGGCGAGGGCGCCGCCGGCTCGGGGTCGGGCCGTACGAGGCGTCGGCGGACCCCGAGGCCGTGGGGCCATCCGGGGTCCCTGGCGCCTCCGACCCGGCAGGCGTGGTTCGGGGAGCGGGCTGTTCCACGGAGATGTCGGTCACGACTCCCCCTCGGCCGGGGGACCGACCAGCTGGTCTCGCTCCGAAACGCGCCGCCCGACCAGGCGCTCGAGACGTCGACGGCGGACGAGCAGCCCGCCCGCGTAGAGCGCCAAGGAGGACAGCGCCACCACGTAGCCGGCGTCGACGTACTTCATCGAGAGCGCTCCGAAGCGGTGCTCGCAGGCGTCGGACCCCCTCGAGCGGCGGCAACCGAGCCGTGGGCTCCCGGTATCTCGATGGCGTCGATTGGGTCGGCGGCCCCGGGCACGGCCGGTGCGCCTTCGGCCCGACGTTCGGCGAGTGACACCTCGAGGTCGTCGTCGTCAAGCTGATCGCGCAAGAGCTCGATCCGGTACCGCACCGCGACCATCCACACGAACACGAGGGTCATGGCGACGAAACCGAGCAGCAGCGTCCAGGCCATCGAGCCGTGGATCGTCGGGGAGAGATTGGCGTTGAGCACCGTGGCCCCTTGGTGCAGCGTCTGCCACCAGACCACCGAAAAGTGGACCAGCGGCACATCGACGAAGGCGACGAGCGCCGCTACGGCACAGCGCTTAGCCCGAGTCTCGGCGTCCGCCGGTACCCGGCGCAGCGCCAGGTAGCCGATGAAGAGCACCAACAAGAGCGCCGTGCTCGTGAGCCGGGCGTCCCAGGTCCACCACACCCCCCAGGTCGGGCGCCCCCACAAGGACCCGGTCACGAGGGTGAGCGCGTTGAAGAGCACCCCGATCTCGACCGACGCTGCGGCGAGCCGATCCCAGAACATCGAGCGCGTGCGCGGCCACAGGTAGAGGAGGCTGGAGAGGGCGGCGAGACCGAACGCCAAGTACAGCGCAACCCACGCCACCGGCGGATGGAGGTAGACGAGACGCACGAGGTTGCCCTGGACCTTGTCGGGGGGGGTGACCCACAGCGCGAGCCAGACGGTGGCCGCAGTGGCCACCACGGCCGCCAGCCCGACGAGCCGAACCACGGCCGGCCTCACGCGGCCTCCTGCAGCGGCCCGTACAAGACGATGCCCACCACCAGATAGACGACCGCGAACGGACCCAGGATGCGCAGCCAGCCGACGCCCGCGGACACCGGACCGTTCAGTGCCCCGTCCCACGCCCGGGCCCCGGCCAACAGGACCGGCGCCAGGATCGGAAGTACGAGCATGGGCAAAAGGGTCTCACGGACCCGCAAGCGGGCGGACATCGCCCCGTAGATGACCCCCGCGGACGCCAACCCGACGGTGGCCAACACCGAGGCGCTGAGCGCCAGCCACGCGGTGTGGACCCGAACACCGAACAAGAGCGTCACTCCAGCCCACAAGAGCAGCTGGAGCACCGCGAGCTGTGCGGCCACCGCAGCCGCCTTCCCAAGGAAAATGCCCGCCGGGTCGATACCCGACAATCGCAAGCCGTCACGTGTCCCTTCGCCCGCTTCGATGGCATAGCTACGCTGCACGGCCAGCACCGTGGAGAACAACACCGCCAGCCAGAACAAGCCCGGTGCCGCCGCTCGCAGGGCGGACGGCCCCGGACCCAACGCAAAAGCGAAGAGCACAAGCGTAAGGAGCGCGAAGGGAACGACCTGCCAAAGCGCCACCCGCGAGCGGAGCTCGATGCGCAGGTCCTTGCCCGCCACGAGCCACGCGTCACGCCACATGGGACCCCGCTCTGCTGAGCGTGCTCAGCCTCGGACGCTGCGCGCCGGGCCGCTCGGATCGCACCTGGCCTCCGGCCATGGTCACCACCCGATCCGCCAGCGGCTCGGCCAGCTCGGGCTCGTGGGTCGTGAACACGATCGCCGCGCCGCCGCTCGCCGCCTCTGCGACCAGCTCCGCCAACAGTGTCCGAGCGGCGGCGTCGAGCCCAGTGTGCGGTTCGTCGAGGAGCCAGAGGGCTGGCGAGCGGGCGACCAAGACCGCGAGCGCGGCCCGGCGACGCTGCCCGGCGGACAGGCGCCCTACCTCGGTGCGTGCGAGGCGGCCGACCAGACCCAGGCGTTCGATGGCAGGGACGGCCAGCGAGATCGGCAGGCGCGGCAGCGCGCAGCAAGAACCGCACATTCTCGAGGGGGGTCAGCTCGTCGTAAAGCGATGCGCCGTGCCCGAGCAACCCGACCACCCGCCGGACCTCGGTGCGGTCCTGACGAAGGTCGTGGCCCAGAACCTCGGCCTCGCCCGAGGTGACGGGGAGCAGGCCTGCGCACGTTCGCAGCAAGCTCGTCTTGCCCGATCCGTTCGGGCCGAGGACGACCACGGTCTCGCCGGGAGCAACTGCCAGGTCGACACCCGAAAGGGCGGGGAACCGTCCAGCGAGCGCGACGGCTGATCGGAGGAGCACTGCCGGAGCCATAGCGTTGGCCGACATGCTACGGGCGCCGGGCCCGGCGGGACCAGGCGGCCCAGCCCGTCCCTCAGCTGCTCGTCAAGCGGTGGAGCCCGACATGGTCCAGCAACTGGGTGAACTGGGAGGACAGCCAGCCGAGCTGGTCGACCATGAGCAGCACGCCAAAGGCGACGAGGACGACGCCCCCGACGAGATTGACGACCCACAGCCCGCGCCGGGCACGGGCGAACAGCGACGTGAGCCGGCCGAACGCGAGCCCGGTGGCCACGAACGGGACGCCGAGACCGAGCGAGTAGGCGACGAGCAGTACCACCCCGCCCAACAGGGTGGCCCGAGTGGTGGCCAGCCCGAGGACTGCACCCAGGACGGGTCCGATGCACGGGGTCCAGGCGAAGGCGAAGGCCATTCCCATGATCGGGGCCGCCCAGGCTCCGAGGGCGGAGGGGCGCACGGAGAAACGCCGCTCCCCAAAGACGTGGGCCAGCCCCGACAAGGGCCCGGTGCCCAGACGCACCCAGAGCCGAGCGGGCAGGGCGCCGACCAGGAGGACCACGCCGAGGACCCCAATAAGGGCGCCAGCGGCCAGGGTGAGCTCGTGCTTGTGGCTGCCCAGAAGATGGCCGAACCCCGAGGCTGCCGCGCCAAGCGCGACGAAGACGACGGTGAAGCCGGCCACAAACAGCCCGATTCCTCCGAGGAGCGGCTTGAGCGGGCGCACGGACCCCGCCTCACGGTCCCCGGCGAGCTCAGCCGCGGACAAGCCCGACACCATCGACACGTAGCCCGGCACCAGCGGGAGCACGCAGGGTGAGAGGAACGAGACGATCCCCGCGCCGAACGCCACCAGGACACCGAGCGGATCGGCCGTGATGGCCCCCGGGCTCATCAGCGGGTCCTGCGTCCCCTCAGCGCAGTTGGTCTCGGACCTGGGCCATGTCCGCTTCAACCATCATCGTGACCAGACCGGCGAAGTCGACCTCGCGCTGCCAGCCCAGCTCCCGCTCGGCCAGCGAGGGGTCGCCCACCAGCAGGTCAACTTCCGCCGGCCTCAGGTACCGCTCATCGACCACCACGTGCTGCTCCCAGTCGAGTCCGACGGCACCGAACGCCAGCTGGCACAGCTCGCGGACCGAATGGGTCCGGCCGGTGGCCACTACGAAGTCGCCCGGCGCGTCACGCTGGAGCATTAGCCACATGGCCCGCACGTAATCGGCCGCGTAGCCCCAGTCGCGCTGGGCGTCGAGGTTGCCGAGCGGGAGCTTGTCCTGCAGCCCGTTGGCGATGCGCGCCGCCGCGTGGGTCACCTTGCGGGTCACGAACTCGAGGCCGCGTCGGGGCGACTCGTGATTGAAGAGCATGCCCGAGGAGGCGTGGAGGCCGTAGCTCTCGCGGTAGTTGACGGTGATCCAGTGGCCGTAGACCTTTGCCACGCCATACGGGCTCCGAGGGTAGAACGGCGTCGTCTCGCGCTGGGGAACCTCTAGGACCTTGCCG
This sequence comes from uncultured Acidimicrobiaceae bacterium, assembly GCA_963794215.1. GTDB lineage: Bacteria > Actinomycetota > Acidimicrobiia > Acidimicrobiales > RAAP-2 > DATKRB01. Next base: position 140,349 of record CAWCCQ010000008.1, read on the forward strand.
AACATCTCCGAGGAGCTCGCCTGGTAGAAGCGGATCTCGGGGTCCACCATGCGGATGGCGTCGAGCAGCCGGGTTACCCCGAGCGCCGTCGTCTCCCCCGTCAGCACCGGTTGGCTCCAGCTCGTCTGGACGAAGGATTGCGCGGCGAGGTTGTAGACCTCGGTCGGTCGGTGGTCGCGGAGCACCGCCAGCAGTGAGACCTCGTCGAGCAGGTCGCCTGACACCAGCTCAACCCGGTCCTGGATGTGGGCGATGCGCTCGAAGTTGACGGTGCTGGACCGGCGGACCATGCCGATCACCTCGTAGCCCTGCTCGAGCAGGAACTCGGCCAGGTAGGAGCCGTCTTGTCCCGTCACTCCGGTGATCAGCGCCCGTTTCGCCATGGGTCCACTCCCAGTTCGTCGATGGTGCCGTCCGACGCCCGACGCCGAGCGAGAACGCCTCCCAGCGACCTGGCGCACCGTTTCCGCCCGCGACGGTATCGCACCGCCAGGCGCCGGCCGTCCTAGAACCCTCCCCGCCGGTTCGGCGATCTGCGCCGGCGGTCCGAGGCCACCGACCCGGTCGCTCGCTACAGTGCCCCACGGTGCCGACCGCTGCCATCGTCTCCTACCGGCTGGCCGGCACCGACGGCGTCTCGGTGGAGGCGGCCAAATGGCAGTGGGCACTGCGTGAGCTGGGGTACGAGGTGTACACGGTGGCCGGTGAGGGTGACGCCGATCGCGTGCTGCCCGGCCTGGCCATGGGCGCCGGCGCCGCACCCAGCGTCGGCGAGGTCCGCGACGCCCTGGCCGACGCCGATCTGGTCGTAGTGGAGAACCTCTGTTCGCTCCCCTTGAACCCGGCCGCCGGCGTCGCCGTCGCCACGGCACGCGTCGGAATGCCGACGGTGCTGCGCCATCATGATCTTCCTTGGCAGCGGCCTCACCTCGCGCACCTGCCCCCACCTCCTGACGATGGCGCCTGGTGCCACGTGACCATCAACGACCTGAGCCGCCGTGAGTTGGCCGACCGCGGAATCGTCGCCACGACCGTCTACAACACGTTCGACACCACAGCAAGGACCGGTCACCGCGCCGAGCTGCGCGACGTGCTCGGCGTCAACGACCAGATGTGTCTGGTGCTGCAACCCACCCGGGCGCTGCCCCGTAAGAACGTGAGGGCCGGGGTCGCACTGGCCGAAGCCCTGGGCGCCACGTACTGGTTGCTCGGTCCGGCCGAGGACGGCTACGGATCCGAGCTCGAACGGGTGCTCGATCGCGCCCGCTGCCCCGTGCTGCGCGGCGCCGCTCCCGGTTGGGCCCGAGCGCCAATCGCCGATGCCTACGCGGCATCGGACGTGATCGCCCTGCCGTCGAGCTGGGAAGGCTTCGGGAACCCCGCCATCGAGTCGGCCGTGTTCGGCCGGCCGCTTGCCATCGGGCATTACCCCGTATCGAGGGAGCTCGCAGCGTTCGGGTTCCGGTGGTTCGACGTGGACGACCCGCGGTCGCTGGCAACGTGGTTCGACGATCCGAACCCTGCCATGCTCGAGCACAATCGGGCGGTCGCACGGCGGTTCTTCGACCTGCGGGACCTGCCCGGTCGCATCGAGCGCGTCCTCGCAAGGCTCACGACGCGCCGGTGAGCGCGAACAACCAACTAGCGGTTCCTCAGAGGCGTTGCATCAACATCTGACAGAGCTCCCAGAGCTCGGCCGCGCAGCGAACGTAGCGGACGTCGTCGCCGCCCGCGGGGTCGAGGATGTCTTCGGTCGGATCGACAGGCGCGCGGTCGAGCTCGAGGCGGGCGACCCGATCCTCCAGCCGCGAGGGATCGGCGGGAAGGATCTCCGTCAGCCTGCGGAGCGTCGCGGTCCGCGACGTCGCCCGGGGATGCCGATTGCGGACGTAGCGGACATGCCCGGCCTCCATGGCGATCACCAGGGTGGCGCGCTCGATGTCCCCCTCGACCATCTGGTGGCTGCGGTGCCGCATGTACGCCACGTTCCTGAGAGCCGGGATCGACATCAGCGCCGCCCGAGTCCGAGGGCTGATGGGTTGGCCGTCGACGCTGTGGGTGCCGGCGGTGGAGACCGTCAACGACCGGCCCTGCTGCTCGGCGAGGTGCTCGAGCATGAAGCCGGCCATCACCGAGCGAGCCGCGTTCCCCGTGCAGACGACGAGCACTTCGGGAGGCTCGCCGACATCCTGGGCCTGCCCACCGCCCTCGAACACCGGCACCTGGCCCACCGGCCGGTCGAACAAGGGACCGGACGACGCCCCGAACGACCGATCAGAGGACATGGACGGATCAGCGGACATGGAGGCCCGAAATAGCACGTGCGATGACGAGGCGCTGGATCTCCGAGGTCCCCTCGAAGATCGTGTAGATCTTCGAGTCGCGGTGCCAGCGCTCGACTGGGTTGTCCCGCACGTAGCCGAAGCCGCCAAGGATCTGGATCGCCTCCTCGGTAACCCGCACCGCCGTCTCCCCCGCGACCACCTTGGACATCGAGCCCTCACCGGACTCGAATGGTCGCTGCTGGCGAGCCATCCACGCAGCACGCCACACGAGGAGCCGTGCCGCGTCGATGGCCGTCTTCATGTCGGCCAGCTTGAACGCGATCGCCTGGTTCTCGATGATGGCGCGGCCGAATTGACGACGCTGCTTGGCGTAGTCGAGCGCGACCTCATAGGCGGCGCGTGCGATGCCGACCGCCTGTGCGCCCACGAGCGGCCGCGAGGCTTCGAACGTGGCCATGGCCGCCTGGGAGGAGGTGCGGCGACCCTCGCGGGCCCGGGCGAGCCGCTGGTCAAGGCCCTCCTTGCCCCCGAGCAGACAACGAGCGGGAACTCGGCAGTCGTTGAGGACCACTTCGGCGGTGTGCGACGCCCGAATGCCCATCTTCTTGAACTTCTGACCCTGACTGAGACCTCGAGTGCCCTCGGGCACCACGAAGCTCGCCTGGCCTCGGCTCCCCAGGTCGGGATCGACCGACGCCACCACAACGTGGAGGTTCGCGAGGCCGCCGTTGGTGATCCAGGTCTTGACCCCGTTCAGCACCCACTCGTCGGTGGCGGCGTCGTAGCTGGCTCGGGTCGAGAGCGACGACACGTCCGAGCCTGCGTCGGGCTCGGACACGGCGAACGCGGCGATCTTGACGTCCTCGGGGGTCCCGAAGCACAGCGGGATCCACTCGCCCTGCTGCTCGGGCGTCCCGTTGGCCACAATGCCCGCCACCGCCAACGTGGAGCCGAAGACCGCCAGGCAGATGCCGGCGTCGCCCCAAGCCATCTCCTCCATCGCTAGGGCCATCTGCAGGCCGGTGGGATCGGCGAACGCGCTCGCCACGAAGTCGAAGGAGTACAGGCCGATAGCAGCAGCCTGCTCGATGACCGGCCAAGGCGTCTCTTCACGCTCGTCCCACTCGTGGGCCACGGGACGCACCACATCCCGGGCGAAGTCGTGGACCCAGGATTGGACCTGGAGCTGGTCTGCGTTCAGGTCGAGCGAGAAGTCAGGCACGGCGAGCCCTCCATCAGCCTTGCATCGGAGAAGGAACGATCCCACATGAGCGGACCGCCACTGGTCCGGCTCGAGCTGACCGAGGTTGCGATGACCCAGCCTGCGTTGGGGTACGCCACCCACTCCACAGCCCAAGATGTTCGCCCTTCGAACGATCTTCGGGCGCGCGCCAACAATGCCGACCCCGTGGGCCGAGCTGCGCAGGAATTGGGGAGGGGCTAGCGGCAGGCCCCGGAGAGTCTCAGCTCGGTCGGACGTCCTTCGCCATGAGGCCCTTGGGCCCCTGCTCCACCTCGAACTCGACCGCCTGACCCTCTTCGAGCACGCGGTAGCCGTTCATCTGAATGGCGGAGTGGTGCACGAACACGTCCGCACCTCCGTCGGGCTGCGAGATGAAGCCGTAGCCCTTCTCGGAGTTGAACCACTTGACCGTTCCGGATGCCACTGTGGCGATCCCCCTTCTTGTTCCTTCACTGTTGCAGCCGGCGGCGGGCAGACGACACGCCCCGGTGGCCTCGTGTTGGTGGTCTCCCACCTTCGGGGCCTGGTGCTGGCCGCCGGCCGTGGCCGACTCGAGGAGGACCGCGTTGCGACCCACTTCAGACGCGGACGCTAGCAGCGCAACCAGGGTTGTGCGACCATCACCTCGACGAGCTCGGAGTCGGTTCCTCGGTGGGCTCAGCGCCATTTCCTCGACGAGCTCGGCGCTGACTGCCCGGTGGGCTCAGCGCCGAAGCCGGGTGCCCTGCGGGCCATCCTCCACGGTCCAGCCCAAGGCCTCCAGCTGGTCTCGCAGCTCGTCCGCCCGCGCCCACTCTCGAGCGGCACGCGCCCCATCGCGCTCGTCGACCAAGCGCGCCGCCGCCTCGTCGAGGGTGTCCACCTCGGCGCCATGTAGGCGCAGCCCAAGTGCCCCGCACAAGACCGCCACCGTCGTCCCCAGCCGTTGCGCGGCCACACGGTCGCCCTCGTCGGCGGCCCGGTTCGCTCGGTTGGCGAGCTCGAAGATGCCGGCGAGCGCCTCGGGGGTGTTCAGGTCGTCGTCCATCGCCCGTCGCAGCTCGCCCACCGCGTCGGGATCGGCGCCGGCGGCCTTGGCGCCGGCGGCGACGACCACTCCGTCGGCCTCGAATGGGTCCGGCGTCGAACAGCGTCGGGCCAAAGCGTCGAGGCGCTCCAACGAGCGCTCCGCCTGGTCGATCGTGGACTCGGTCACCTCGATGGGTGAGCGGTAGTGCGATCTGAGCACGAGCAGCCGGTAGGCCCGCGCGTCGTGGCGGGCGAGCAGATCGGGGAGGGAGGTGAAGTTGCCCAAGGACTTGGACATCTTCTCGCCCGCCACCTCAACCCAGCCGTTGTGCATCCAGTGGCGGGTGAAGCGTCGTCCCTGGGCGACGGCCTGGGCCCGCTCGTTCTCGTGGTGGGGGAACGCCAGGTCGCGACCGCCGCCGTGGAGGTCGAAGTCCTCTCCGAGCAGGTCGAGGGACATCACCACGCACTCGGTGTGCCAACCGGGTCGACCCGGCCCCCAGGGCGCCTCCCACGCCGGCTCCCCGGGCTTGACCGCCTTCCAAAGGGCGAAGTCGAGCGGGGAGCGCTTCTCCTCCACCATGTCGACCCGCGCCCCGGCCCGGAGGGAGTCGAGGGGTTGGCGGGCCAGCAGACCGTAGCCCTCGATCTGGTCGACGCTGAGGTATACCCCCTCAGAAGTCGTGTACGCGATGCCGCGATCGAGGAGGTCGCCGATCAGCTCAATCATGCTGGTCACGTAGGCCGTCGCATGAGGGATCGCGCTCGGCCGCAGGACGCCGAGGGCGTCCATGGCCTTCCACCATTCCCTTTCGTACTGCTCGGTGACCTCCCCTTCGGTCCGGTGCTGGAGGGTCGCGCGGGCGATGATGTTGTCGTCGATGTCAGTGACGTTCGAGACATGGCGGACGTCGAGGCCGCAGAACACGAGGTAGCGCCGCAGCACGTCGAATGCCAACGCGGAACGGCCGTGGCCAAGGTGGGGAAGGTCATAGACCGTCGGACCGCAGACGTACATGGCCATCCGGCCCGGGTCGCGCAGCTCGAGGGGACGGACCGCGCCGGTTGCGGTGTCATAGAGACGCAGCACCCAGGTACGGTAACGCGATCATGACCCAGTCAATCCCCGATCTGCGCCCTACCGCCGCGCGGCGATCCACGTTCCCGAGCGACCGGCGCTCGACGGGCTGGAGGCCAAGTGGTCAGCGCGTTGGGAGGCCGACGAGACCTACCGTTTCGATCGTTCGGCTCCCCGAGAGCGCGTCTACTCGATCGACACGCCGCCGCCGACGGTCTCGGGGTCGCTGCACATCGGCCACGTTTTCTCCTACACCCACACCGATGCGGTGGCCCGCTTCCAGCGCATGCGCGGCAAGGCCGTCTTCTACCCGATGGGGTTCGACGACAACGGCCTGCCCACCGAGCGTCGGGTCCAGAACTACTTCGGCGTCCGCTGCGACCCGTCGCTGCCCTTCGATCCCTCCTTCGAGCCTCCGGCCGAGCCGCCGGCTGAGCCGGTGGCGGTGTCCCGACCCAATTTCGTGGCGCTCTGCGAACGCCTGACGGCCGACGACGAGCGAGTGTTCGAGACCCTGTGGCGGACGCTCGGCCTTTCGGTGGATTGGAACCTGGCTTACGCGACGATCGGCGAGGGCGCCCGTCGGGCCTCGCAGCGAAGCTTCCTGCGCTCGCTCGCCCGCGGACAGGTCTACCAGCAGACGGCGCCCACGCTCTGGGACGTGGACTTCGCCACTGCGGTGTCCCAGGCTGAGCTCGAGGACCGCGAACGGCCGGGGGCCTACCATCGACTGCGTTTCGCCGCGTTGAACGGCGCCGGCGACGTAGAGATCGACACCACCCGGCCCGAGCTGCTCGCGGCCTGTGTGGCCCTGGTGGCCCACCCTGACGACGAGCGCTTCGGGTCCCTGTTCGGAACGGCGGTGCGCACCCCGCTGTTCGGCACCGCGGTCCCGGTCCTGGCCCATCCCATGGCTGATCCCGACAAGGGCACGGGGATCGCCATGGTCTGCACGTTCGGTGACACCACCGACGTCGTGTGGTGGCGCGAGCTCGGCCTGCCGACGCGGACCATCGTCGGACGTAATGGCCGGCTCGACCCGGTCGCATGGGGCAGTGCAGGGTGGGAGTCCGACGATCCGCGCCGGGCCGCAGCCGCCTATGACGAGTTGGTCGGACGTACGGTTCGTCAGGCCCAGACCCGCATCGTGGAGTTGTTGGACCAGTCCGGCGCCCTCGTAGGACCGCCGCGGCCCATCACCCATCCGGTGAAGTTCTACGAGCGCGGGGACCGGCCACTCGAGATCGTTTCCTCTCGTCAGTGGTTCGTCCGCACACTTGACCTGCGAGCTCGACTGCTCGAACGCGGCGAGGAGCTGCGGTGGCACCCGCCCTACATGGCGCAGCGGTACCGCTCGTGGGTGGAGGGTCTCAGCACCGACTGGAACATCAGTCGGCAACGCTTCTTCGGTGTGCCGATCCCCTTGTGGTACCCCGTGGGTGACGACGGCATCGTCGATTACGCCCGTCCGCTCCCCCCGTCCGAACAGCTGCTCCCGGTCGATCCGTCGACCGACGTTCCCGACGGTTACGTCGAGATCCAACGGAACCAGCCCGGAGGTTTTGTCGGGGACCCCGACATCATGGACACCTGGGCCACGTCCTCGCTGACCCCGATGATCGCCGGTCGGTGGGAAGAGGACGAGGAGCTGTTCGCCAAGGTGTTCCCGATGGACCTGAGGCCCCAGGCTCATGACATCATCCGCACCTGGCTCTTCACCACCATCGTGCGGGCCGAGCTCGAGATGGGGTCGCTGCCCTGGACCGACGCGGCCATCTCGGGCTGGGTCCTCGATCCCGAACGCAAGAAGATGTCCAAGTCCAAGGGCAACGTCGTCACCCCGCTCCCACTGGTCGAGCAGCACGGGGCCGACTCCGTCCGCTACTGGGCGGCGAGCGGGCGCCCAGGGACCGACACCGCCGTCGATGAGGGGCAGATGAAGGTCGGACGGCGCCTTGCGATCAAGGTGCTGAACGCCTCGAAGTTCGCGCTGGGCCGCCTCGAAGGACGCCCCGTGCCGCCCCCCGAGGCCGTCGTCGAGCCGCTGGACCAGAGCATGCTGGCCGGGCTCGCCACGGTCGTCGACGAGACCACGGCGTCGCTTGAGGCCTACGACTACGCCCAGGCACTCGAGCGCGCCGAGGCCTTCTTCTGGTCCTTCTGCGACGACTATCTCGAGCTGGTGAAGACCCGGTCCTACGGTCGCCCCGACGAGCCGGCCGATGCACCGGGGAAGCTCTCGGCGCGTGGGGCTCTCGCGGCGGCGCTGTCGGTCCAGCTGCGGCTCCTGGCGCCGTTCTTGCCCTACGTCACCGAAGAGGCGTGGTCCTGGTGGCAGGACGGCTCAGTGCACCGGTCCGCCTGGCCGACCTCCGAGGAGCTGGTCCCCGCTGCGCACGCCCACCAGGACGGGTCACCCCTGGGAGCGGTCACCGACGTGGTCGCCGTCACGTCCGAGGTGCTGGGTGCCGTCCGGCGGGCCAAGACGGCGGCGAGGCGGTCGATGCGGTCACGGGTGGCGCTCCTCGAGGTCGTCGACCTGCCCGATCGTCTCGCTGCGCTACGCGCCGCCCGAGACGATCTCGTCGATGCCGGCGGCGTGGACGAACTCGTCCTGCGAGAGGGCGAGCCGCCGAGCATCGCCGTCACCCTGGCCGAGTCCTGAGCAGCCGGCACTCGAAGCTCGCCAGCCCGCCGAGCCAGCCCGCCCGGCCATGTCGGGCGGGCCATGTCGCCGGGCGATGTCGCCGGGCGATGTCGGGCGGGCGCCCGAACCCGACGACCAACCCCCCACCGACAGTCCCGGATTGCACAGCGGGTAGACCTTTGGGGGTGGACCCATCGCGGTCAGGGGTTGCACGTGGCCTGGTAGGACGGATCCGCATAAGGGAGGTCGCTCATGGGTGTGACGGAGTTGGGGCACATCGTGCTCTACGTGAAGGACGCGACGCGTTCGGCGCACTTCTACCGCGACGTGCTCGGATGGCAGCAGATCCTGCCCGAGCCGGGCACACCCGAACGGGGCATGGCCGCGTTCTCCGGAGGTCGTACCCACCACGAGCTGCTGCTGATCGAGGTGGGTCCTGACGCGCAGGACGTACCCAAGGGCCGTCGGGTGGGTCTCTACCACTTCGGTCTCAAAGTCGGGACGAGCGACGACGAGCTGCGCGAGATGCTGGCTCAGGTACAGGCGGCGGGCGTGCACGTGGTGGGGGCGTCCGACCACACCGTGACCCACAGCCTCTACATCACCGACCCTGACGGCAACGAGATCGAGCTCTACGTCGACGTCCCGGGTGTCGACTGGCACTCCGACCCCGCCCTGATCGCCGCGCCGATCCGCCCGCTTCGCATCTGAACCCCACGACGAGCTGCGCAGCGGGAGGCCGAGACGGTGCCGATCCATGGGACGATCCGACCAGCAATCTGACGCCCAGCGAAGCAGTCGGGCATGATGGACGGCCCAGCGCACGATCCCACCTGAATCTGGTCCCGCTCGCGGGCACGGAGAGGAGCCGAGCGACATGCACCAGACCCTCGCATCGCGCGAGCACGCTCGAGGAGGAGCCGAGGTGATCAGCCGAACCGAGGACGTCCGGCCTCGAGCCTGCGATCCGACGAGGAGATGGCGGTGAGCGAGGTAGTCGACCTGGCGATCCCCGCCCATGCCAACCTGATCGTCCTGGCCCGGTTGACCGCCGCCACGGTCGCCGCCCGCGCCGAGTTCGGGGTGGAGGAGATCGAGGACATCCGCCTCGCGGTCGAAGAGCTCTGCGTGCCCTACGTCGGCTCTGCCGGGGACGGACGACTCCAGCTTCGCTTCGAGCGGGACGACGACCTGATCGAGATCTCCTGCCGGCTCGATGTGCCCTCGGACGAGCTCCCGCCCAAAATCGGGGTCGACGACGAGGCCACCGAGCTCGAGGAGCTGTCAGGACGCATTCTCGACGCGCTCGTCGACGAGCACGGACGTGGCATCGTCGACGGGCACGACTGCGGCTGGCTACGAAAGCGAAGGGCGGAGTCCACCCGCTGATGCCGGACGATCGGCGCCAGGCCCGACAGGAGCTGAGAGACAAGTTCGCCGCGTTCGCCGCGACCCGCGACCGTGCGTTGCGTGACGAGTTGGTCAGCGCGCACATGGGCCTGGCCCACCACCTGGCCCGGCGTTTTGCCAACCGGGGGGAACCATTCGACGACCTCTTGCAGGTGGCGTCCGTCGGTATCCTCACCTCAGTCGACCGCTTCGACCCGAGCCGGGGTGTCGAGTTCAGCACGTTCGCCACGCAGACGGTCATCGGCGAGCTCAAGCGCCACTTTCGCGACAAGGGATGGATGGTCCGCGCTCCTCGGCGCGTCCAGGAGCTCTACCTCGAGCTCGGCCAGGCCGTTGGCACGCTCTCCCAGGAACTTGGCCGCTCACCCACCGTCGATGAGCTGGCCGCTGCGACCGGGGCGAGCGAGGAGGCGGTGCTCGAGGCGATGGAGGCCGGGCAGGGCTACCGCGCCACGTCGATCGACGTGGCGGGCCGTCAGGACCAAAGTCTGGCGGACACCCTTGCTGACGTGGATACCGGGTTCGCCGACGTCGACGATCGCACGGTGCTGACGCCTGCGCTGCGACGCCTTCCGCCCCGCCAACGGACGATCGTCCATCTGCGGTTCGTCGAGGGTCTGACCCAGTCGGAAATCGCCAAGCGCGTCGGGCTCAGCCAGATGCACGTCTCGCGCTTGCTCGCTACAAGCTTGAACCAGCTCCGGCAAGCCTTCGCTGACGATCGAGCGCAGGACGCCGATCTAAGCGACGACGACCCGTCAAAGGCCACTGACGGCGCCCAGCGACCAGTGACCTCCTAGCCCGGTGACCTCCTGACCGAGCACCCGGCAGCCGAAGAGTACCGCAGCCACGAGGGTCACCCGGGCCCGGTCCTAGTCGAGCGCTCGGACTGCCTCCTCGAGCCGGGCGCGGTGGGCCGGGTCAGCGATGGACAGCATCGACCGTCGGCGGGCGCGCTCGTCGAGGCCGCGCAGATCTGCGAGACCGTGCTCGGTGACCACGACACCCACGTCGGCGCGCGGGGTGGACACGACGGCTGGCACCGGCACGATCGACGACCGCTCCCCGTGCGTCGAGGGCAGCACGACGATCGCCACCCCCCCTTCAGATTGGGTTGCCGCGGCGCAGTAGTCGGCATGCCCACCGATCCCGGCCACAAGACGGTTTCCGACCCGCTCCACGTTGACCGAGCCATCCAGGCCGATCTCGAGCGCCGTGTTGATGGCCACGAAACGTGGGGTGGACGCCAACCGATGACCCCGGTGGAGCTCGTCGAGGCCGACCGGTCGCAACCCGCCCGAACGGGCGAGTGCCCTCACACCGTCGCCCCACGCGTAGCAGGCGAGCACCTGACCGACGAGCAGCCCGCGTTCGGCCAGTCCACTTGTTGCGTCAGTGACCAGACCCGACACCACCGACACCGGCGTCGCGATCGCCTGCACCACGGCCTCGGGCAATTTGCCCACCCCGTACTGGATGGTGGCCCCCTGGGGGATGACGCTCGCGGCCGAGCGCGCGATGCGCCCTTCGAGCTCGGAGATGTTACGCACCGGCGGAGGTGTGGCTCGCTCGCCACCGTCGACGACATCGACGATATGGCCATCGATGACCGGTGCGCCGACGTCGACCGTATCGACGACCTGGACGACGACCTGGTCCGAACGCCGGACGGCGGTGTCCGCGTAGCCAACGTTTTCGGTGAACGCGAAACCGCCGCCGCGCGGCACCCCGGTGACGATGCTCAACGCGGGAGCGAGCGGACCGCAGAGCAACGAGGGCATGGCCGCCAGCCGGATGGGCAGGTACCCGACGCGACCCTCGCGGGCGGCACCGATCAGGCTGTTGGCCGGCTGGTAGGAAAGAGTGGGCCAGGTGCCGAGGTCCGCGATCCAGCGGCGCTCATCGACCAGCCATCCGAGGATCAGGGTTCCCTCCTCGATGCCCGCGGCCAGCGCGGTCTCGATGGGGTCGACGGTGGGCGTGCCTGGTCCGTCAGCGACCATGACGGCACGGAGTTCGGTCATCGCCCAGCTCTCCTCCCCACGCTCGGGTGGGCCCCCCCGATAGGTGGCGGTGCTCCGCGCGCTGAGCGGTGTCCCGCCCCGGCGCGTGAGCTCGGGCGCTCGAACTGATCGCCGGGGGGCCAACAAGAAACTTCATTCAAGCGCTTGACCGCCGCCGGCTCCGCCAGGGGGTGCATGGCCCGCAGGCCTGATCGGCCAAGAATTACGTGCTCCACTCGATCTCCACCCGAGCCACTTCCCTTCGGTCCCGGTCCAAGCGACCCGGGGGCGACCATAGCCGTTGCCCCGACCTGGGCACGGGCCACGCAGCGCGTGACGTCGCGCCAACGGAGCTGGCCAGGGCACCGAACCGACCCGGGCGGTACATCTCGACACGATCGGCGTCGACCTGGACGTCCCCACCGCGACGGGGCGATGCACAGCTTCGTCACCCATCCCGAGTCGGGCGGACACGCTCCCGCCGTCTTGTTTGTACATGGGATGCGGAGCAACCGAAAAGAGCTCCGCGACATCGCCGGTCGGTTGGGAACCGCCGGCTCCTACGTCATGCTGCCAAACCAACTACTACCACTCGACGCGGGAGTTCGACCTGGCCAAAGACACATGGCCCGTATACGCCAGCTGATGTTGTCGGAGACCCTCGACACCGTCACCTCGACACCGTCACCGAGAACATCGGTGATCCTCAACTCGGGTGCGCCGAGCTGGACGAGTAGGCGCCCAAGGACATGATCGACGGGTTCGAGAACCATCTGGGCCAGGTACGGGCCAACGCTCAGATCGAGCCGCACCCCGGCGCCCATCACGCCTTCGAGTTCCCCAAAAGGCCGGTGTACGACAAGCAGCACGCCGAGCGTCACGCGAGCGACTCATCGCGCCCTTCGCCTGGCCTTGTGCTGAATCTCGCGCCGCCATTGGGTCCTGCGCGTCCTGGCGGCACGTGGGTTTGGTGGGGTCGGTACACTCGGCATCCGGCCCTGTCACACCATCGGGATCCATGCCGGATCGGATCCATGCCGGATCGATGCATGCCGGCGTGGATGACCCCGTATCCGACGCTGCGTCCACCCGCCGCCTGCTCAACCAGCCATTGGAGGACTGCCATGAAGTACCGAAAGCTCGGTCACACCGGCCTGGAGGTCTCTTCCATCTGTCTGGGCTGCATGAGCTTCGGCGAGCCGAGCCGTGGGGGGCACCCGTGGTCGCTCGACGAGGAGACCAGCCGCCCCTTTATCCGCCAAGCCGTCGAGCTCGGCATCAACTTCTTCGACACCGCCAACGTGTACTCGGCTGGCTCGAGCGAGGAGATCGTCGGCCGCGCGCTGGCCGACTTCGCCGACCGCGACGAGGTGGTGATCGCCACCAAGGTCAACGGCCCGATGCGCCAGGGGCGCAACGCCGTCGGCCTGTCCCGCAAGGCCATCCTGACCGAGGTCGACCACAGCCTGCGCCGACTCGGAACTGACTACATCGATCTGTACCAGATCCATCGCCTGGATTCCCGAACTCCCGTGGAAGAGACACTCGAAGCACTCCACGACGTGGTGAAGGCGGGGAAGGTTCGCTACGTCGGCGCCTCGTCGATGTGGGCGTGGCAGTTCGCAAAGGCCCTGTTCGTGGCCGAGCAGCACGGCTGGACCCGGTTCGTGAGCATGCAGGACCACTACAACCTGCTCAATCGCGAAGAGGAGCGCGAGATGCTGCCCCTCTGTGCCGACCAAGGTATCGGCGTCATCCCGTGGAGCCCACTGGCTCGTGGCCGCCTCACCCGCGACTGGGACGACGTCACCGAACGCTCGGAGACCGACGAGTTCGGACGACGGCTCTACGGCGCGGCGTCGGACCAAGCCATCGTCGACCGCGTCGCCCAGGTGGCCTCGGCCCGTGGCGTGCCCCGGGCCCAGGTGGCGTTGGCCTGGATGCTGTCCAAAGCAGTCATCACTGCGCCCATCGTCGGCGCCACCAAACCTCATCACATCGACGACGCGGTAGCGGCCATAGACCTGTCGCTGAACGACGAGGAGATCGGGTTGCTCGAGGAGCCATACGTCCCGCACGAGGTCGCCGGTTTCGCCTGACGGCCGGGGGCGGGGCGTGACCGGGGGTGGCACAATGATCCGCGTGGAGCTCCGACGAGCCATGAGGACGACACCCGCGACGCGTCAGTTCACTGACGACCTGCTGCCCGACGACGTGCTCTACGACATCTTGGATCACGCCCGGTTCGCTCCCAACGGCGGGAACCGTCAGGCGTGGCACGTCATCGTCGTACGCGACCCGGATCTGAAGCGCCAGCTGGCCGAGCTCTGGGAGCTGGCGCAACGAGAGGACCATGCGTTCTACGAGGCGGGCTTGGTCCCCTTTGTGGCTTCCGAGGCCTACTGGCGCAACCCTTACGGCGGGGTGTCGACTCAGCCGCTCGACCTCGACGAGGCCCGCCAACGCCCATCGTCCGACGCCCGCGGGACAAGGCCCGAGATCATCCTGGCTGCCCCGGTCGTCTTGGTGGTGACCCTGGACCTCACCCGGGTGACCGCCATGGACAGCGGCCTCGGTCGGTTGAGTATCTCTGCGGGTGGCTCGGTGTACCCCTTCGCCCACAACATCCTGCTCGCCGCCCGCGACTCGGGTTTCGGCGGTGTGGTCACGAGCGTCCTGGTCCGCCAGGAGCCCAGGGTCAAGTCGTTGCTCGGGGTGCCCGACGATCAGGTCATTGCCTGCACGATCCCTCTGGGCAAGCCGGTGCGCGAGATCACCAAACTGCGGCGGCGACCCGTCGAACAGTTCGTGACCACTGACCGCTTTGACGGTCCCGCCCTGCGAAAGCCTGAACCAGATGACACCTGAGCAAGTGACCGCTGACACGCCCTTCTCTCCCGAGGACGACACCTATCACGCGCCTCTCGACGATCCTTACTGGGTCGAGACGACCTGGTGGTCGCTCAACATCCCCGAACGCCGGCTGGGCGCCTGGATCGATGCCGGATACCACGCCAAACGCAACCAGGTGACCTGGCGGGTCTTCGCGTGGGATCCCGAGCGGCGCCGACCCCGCCCGGTTGGCCTATTACAAGAACGCGCCGAACGTCGACATGCCAGACTCGCCGGACCTGCGCGACATCACCTTCCCCGCGGGCGGGTTCAGCCTCAAGATGCTCACCCCCCTGATGGACTACTACGTGTCCTACGGCGACCCCGAGGTCGGGTTCGCCGTCGAATTCGAGCACCGCAGCGTCCACCCGCCGCGGCGCTTCACTCCGGGCGAGCCGCCAGCCTTGCACAACCCGCACCTCGACCAGCTCGGTCAGCTGACCGGCGAGCTCACGCTACGCGGCGAGCGCATCCCGATCTCGTGCTATTCGGTGCGCGACCGCACGTGGGGACCGAGGGGAGGCCATCATTCGGGGGGTCGAGCGCAAGACGTAGGCAAGCACCGGGTGGCCATGCCCGGCGGCCCCAAGTGGCGCGAGATCGAGCGCGAGCGGGGGCAAGGTCGGATCGAGTACATCTTCGGCCACAGCGATGAGCAGACCGGGTTCTTGAGCTTCGTGCGGCCCCAGGACGGCGATGCCGCAGGCTGGTCGCCGATGAACATGGGCTGGCTCTTGAAGGACGGCGTCTTCGAGCGGCTCGACAAGTCCAAGAGCGTGATGCGCAACTTCCGCGATCCTGCGACCGGATGGAGTGCGCATATGGAGGTCGACATGACTGATGTCACCGGTCGCACCATGCAGGCCGAGGGCTTCACGGTGAGCCACATGTGCGAAAACGCGGCCGGCTCCAACGCGCTCATGCGATGGGAATACGACGGAAGGATCGGATGGGGCGAGGATCAGGACGGCTGGCGACCCGACCACTTCACCCGCATGCTCGGCGCGCTGCGCGCCGCACACTGAGCACCGAGCGCATCGGCCATCGCGGGCGAACCTCGTAAACCGAGGGACGAGGGACGGGGGAGCCGATATGAAATTCAGCATCGAGATGTCGGTTCGTGGCGACGCGGCCGAACCAGGTGCCGTCGTTGCCACCGCGCAGGCCGCTGAACGGGCCGGGTTCGCCATGCTCGGGTACACCGACCACCCCGCTCCGTCGAAGAAATGGCTCGCGACCGGGGGCATCCGACGTACGACCCATTCGGGGCACTGTGCTTCCTGGCCGCGGTTACCACCGACATCCGGCTCATGACCTACCTGGCCGTGCTCCCGTACCGCAGCCCGGTGCTGCTGGCAAAGTCGGTAGCCACCGTCGACCGGCTCTCAAGGGGCCGATTCACCTTGGTCGTTGGTACTGGCTACCTACGGTCCGAGTTCTCGGCACTCGGCCGTTCGTTCGACGAGCGCAACGAGCTCTTCGAAGAGGCCATTACGGTGCTGCGCGGCATCTACGCCGGCGACGAATTCCGATTCGAGGGCGTCGACTTCGTCGCCCGCGGCGTCACCGTCGATCCGGCGCCCGTCCAGCTTCCGCACCCGCCCATCTGGATCGGCGGAAGCAGCCGCACGAGTCGCCAACGGGTGGCGCGCTACGGCGACGGGTGGTCACCGCTCCTCACCGGACCCGATTTCGCCAGGACCGTGCGTACGGGCGAGATGTCGAGCACCGAGCAGGTCACCGACGCGATCGCCGAGCTGCACGCCCTGCTGCGCGCCGAGGGTCGCGAGCCGCAGGAGGTCAGTATCCAGCTCGACGGCTTCGGGTCCACCGACATGCCCGCCGACACCGCGGTCCAACGGGCGCTCGAACTGCAGGCTGCGGGCGTGACCCACGTGGTGGTGCGGCCACCCCTGGGCCCGACCACGCACGCGCTCGAGAGCATCGAATACTTCGGCGAGCAAGTCATTGCCATGGTCACCACCACCTGACGGCGTTGTAGCGTCGAACGGCGATCGGCTCGATCTCGGGCTTCGAGCCGATCGACCTTCAGCCGACCAGTGTGGCCAGATGCGCCCGCGTCCGGGCCCGGTCGCGGTCGTCTCCGCACAAGATGGCCACGAAATCCGTCGCACCGATCTCCTCGAGCCGGGCCAGCTGGGCGCTGACTTGCGCCTCGTTCCCGACGATCGACACGTCCCCGGGCGTAGCCGCCCCCTCGATGTCCAGGACCGCCCGGTACACGGGGATTTGGCCGTAGCCGTGGAGCTGTTGGTCCGCCTTGGTCCGCCCGTCAGGTTCGTCGTCGGTCACACAACACGGGAGGGCGACGACGACGCGCGGTTCGGGGCGCCCGGCGACACTCGCCGCCGCGGTGATCAACGGAACGATCTGCTTCTCGAGCGTCACCGGCCCGGTGCACCAAGTGATGGTGCCGTCGGCCTCGCTGCCGGCCAATCGCAGCATCCGGGGCTGGAGCGCGGCCAGGAGCACCGGGCAGGGCTGCGCGCCGGGTAAGTCGACCTGGGCCCGGCCGACGAGAGTCTCGCCGGCCACGTCGACCTTGCCGTCGTGGAGGAGGGGTAGAAGGATCCGTAGGTAGTCGGCCATGTGACGAGCCGGTCGATCGTAGGAGATCCCGTAGCTCCCTTCGACCGCCATCTTGTGGGAGAGCCCGATGCCCAGTAACAGGCGCCCCTCGACGGCGGCATTGACGGTCAACGCCTGGGTTCCCAAAACGATCGGATGCCGGGGAAACGTCGGCACCACCGCCGTCCCGAGGGCGATCCCAGGCACCTCTCGACCGATGACCGCCAGCGCGGTGAGCGCATCGAAGCTCCGACTCTGCGGTAACCAGCCCGACGCGAAGCCTTCGGCGGCAAGGGCGGCGAACCGCTGGGCCATCTCGTCGAGCGTGGCGTGCTCCACGCTGGGGAAGAAGACACCGATCTTCATGAAGACTCCTTTGCTCGGGCACAGGAACTGGCTGCTCGAAGGCTCTGGCCGTCACGAGCGGAACCGATCTCGACATCGCCGGGCAACTCGTGCGACGCGCTCACTCGACCGAGGCTGAACCCGCCTCGTCCAGACGTCGCGTCTCCTCGGCGCTCAGCACCAACCATGCAGCGTCCGAGTTGTCGTCGACATGGGAAACCTTCGAGGTCCCCGGGATCGGCACCATTACCGGCGAGTGACCCAGGAGCCATGCGGTGGCCACCTGTTGGGGTGACACGCCGCGCTCGGCCGCCACCTCGCGCGACGACGATCTCCGCCGGCGTCCCCGCCAGGATGTTCGGCGAATGGGGAATGAACGGGACCCCTTGCTGCGCACAAGCCCGCAGGACGCCTTCTGATCCGCGCCGTCCGACGTTGTAGGCGTTCTGGACGCCCACCACCTCGCAGAGAGACTGCGCGGTGGTCAGGTGATCGAGAGTGACGTTGGACACCCCGATATGGCGTACCTTTCCGGCCTGCTGGAGTTCCACGAAGGCCCCCACAGTCTCCTCGTAGGGAACGTCGGGATCGGGCACATGGACCTGGTAGAAGTCGATGGTGTCCACACGGAGCCGCCGCAGGCTCTTGTCGCACTCCTCCCTGATGTGCTCGGGGCGCCCGAGTGGCGGCAACGACGTCTTGCCGGGTTCGACCTTTCCGGGGCGAAAGCCGGCTTTGGTGCCGATGAGCAGGTCGTCAGGGTAGGGGTGCAGAGCTTCGGCGAGGATCTCCTCGCATTCTCCGTAGCCGTAGATGTTGGCCACGTCGATGAAGTTGACTCCCCGTTCGTAGACCCGGCGGTAGAGGGCGATCGCCTCGTCGCGGTCGCGCACGCCTTCGGCGTTGCGCGCCCCCGACGCCCGCATGGCCCCGAAGCCCAGACGCCGCACCACCTTGCCGGCTAGCTCGACAGTACCGACCGTCTCGTCCTCGAGCGTGTTGGTCACCTCTGGCCCTCCAATAGCTCTGATTCGCCCATCAGTTCAGCGATGCCGATCGTCGATGATCAGCGACGCGGGTCGTCGGTCACATGCCAAGGAGCGATGCAAGCCGTTCGCGGTGCTGGCGCACCGACCCGTAGAGTGCCGCGTTCTGCGCGACACGCCGGAGATAGAGATGGAGGTCTGCCTCCCAGGTAACACCGATACCACCGTGGAGCTGCACGGCGTCTTGGATGATGGCCGGGCAGCGATCGGCGATGTAGGCCTTGGCCACGCTGATGAGCTCGGCCGCGTCGTCGGCTTCGTCCTGCACGGCACGAGCCGAGGCGGTCGCCGTACCCTGGCACGCCTCGAGCCACATCTTCATGTCCGCCAGACGGTGCTTGATCGCCTGGTAGGAACCGATCGGCCGACCGAAGGACACTCGGTCGTGGCAGTACTCAAGCGTGAACTCGAAGACCCGGTTGGTGGCGCCGACTGTCTCTGCGTTCTGGATGACGAGTGCAATCTGGGTCTGACGTTCCACGTCGGGAGCGGCGTCGCCGACCGCGCCGACCACGTAGGGGGTGGAGACCTCGGTGCCCGAAAACGTGACCTCGCCGAAACGGCGCACCATGTCGAGCGACACGAGCGGCGTAACCGTCACCCCCGGGGCGTCTGCGCGCACCAGCAGCTGGGTCAAGCCGTCCCCGGTGCGGGCGGTGACCAAGAACCAGTCGGCAGCCCGTGCGTCTTGAACATAGGTCTTGGTCCCGTCGAGCACCCAGCCGTCTTTGGACCGGGACGCCTCGAGGTGGACGCCGGCGGGATCCCAGGTGGCGTCCTGCTCGGCGAAGGCCCAGGTGGCAATCACCTCACCCGAGAGCAGTCCGGCCAGGATTTCGGCTTGCGGGCCTGGCGCAGCGCCACGAACGATGGCCGACGCCACGACGTTCACTGGCAGGAGCGGGCCAGGTGAGACCAGACGACCCATCTCCTCGGCGACGAGCGCCAGGTCGAGAAGCCCGGCACCAGCGATGCTGCCGCCCCCGAGCTCGTCGGGGACGAGCAGTGCGGTCCAGCCGAGCTCGGCGCCGCGGCGCCAGAACGTACGATCGAAACCGATCTCGTCGTCGACGAGCGCGCGCACCTGGGTCAGAGGACTTTCGGTCTCCAAGAAACGCCTCGTCGTCTCGACGAAAAGCTCCTGGTCGTTACTCAGATCCAGCTCCACTGCGCTTCACCCCTCTCGCCTGCGCGACGACGACGCGTCGGCTCGTTCCCGATCCTGACCGCCCCGGGCAGTCTTGCGCAGAATTGACACCCGGTCCAAAATGACGACGCGTGACCGAGGGACGGCATCGCCCCGCCACGGCGGGTCGAGCGCACGACCGGCAGCCGAGACTAAAAGGGCCAGACCGACCTCGCCCGGGCGCCCCGAAGGCCGGAGGGCACCGCCTGGCCGGCGTAGGGTGCCCATGAGTGCGCTCCTGCGCACCACGGTACGGCGGCATGAGTCGCCCAACACGAGCAGTAGACGAACAGATCGACAACTAGGAAAGAACGAGGAGGGGTGCGCGATGGGACTGCTCGACGGCAAGGTCGCTCTTGTGACCGGGGCGGGGCACGGGGTTGGTCGGGGCTACGCGCTGGACCTGGCTGCAGCCGGGGCCAAGGTCGTCGTAAACGACCTCGGTGGTGGACCCAGGGGTGGCGGAGCCAATAGCCGTGACGCCGAGGTGGTCGCCGACGTCATCAAGCAAAATGGTGGTGAGGCGGTCGCCAACTTCGCCGACGTCGCCGACTACGACGCCGCCGAGGAGATGGTGAACCAGGCCGTCGAGACATTCGGGAGCCTCGACATCCTCGTGCTGAACGCGGGCATCCTCCGGGACAAGATGATCTTCAACCTCGACGAGAGCGACTGGGACGACGTGGTGCGGGTCCACCTGAAGGGCCATTTCTCGCCGGCGCGGCACGCCACCAGCTACTGGAGGGAGAAGAGCAAGCAGGTCGACGGGGGACGGGTCAACGCCTCGGTGATCACCACCAGCTCGCTGGTGGGTCTTCAGGGAAACGTGGGCCAGACCAATTACACCGCGGCCAAGGGCGGGATCGCCATGTTCACCGTCTCGCTGGGACTGGAGATGGAGCGCTACGGCGTGCGCGCCAACTGCGTGGCTCCATCGGGGAACACCCGCCTCATCGGGATCACTCGAGGGACCGAGGACAGCGTGAAGGAGCCCGACGAGTACGAGGGCTTCGACATGGGGAATCCGGGCAACGTGGCGCCCCTGATCGTGTGGTTGGGCTCGGATCTGTCTCAGCACGTGAACGGCCAGATCTTCTTCGTCCAGGGCACGCAGATCCATCACTACGCCCCGTTCACCCGTACTGCCTCTGTGAGCGTTCCGGGTGGAGCCGAGCGCAAGTGGGAGCCCGAGGAGGTCAACCGGGCCATGAACTCGATGGTCTTCGGGAGCCGCCATCCGGGACTGATGGCGGGCATGGAGTTCCAGGGCGGGCCGATGCGCCAGCGGCCGCAGAACCGGTAGTGGCGAGATGACACCGATCGACACGACCACACAGGAGCTTGTGGACGGCTTCCGACGACGGGCGCGGGAGTGGCTGGCCACGGCAGTCGCCCAGTTCGACGCTTCGGACAGCGACGCCTTCGGAGGCGAGGGAGGCCCCGCCGCGCATCGACGGGCGGCCAAGGCCAAGGCCGTTCAGCGAGCCCTCCATGAGGGCGGGTTCGCCGGGATTACCTTCCCCGAGCAATACGGGGGCCTAGGTCTGAGCGTCGCGCACCGAGACGCCTTCAACGAAGAGATTGCGGCCGCGGGGGACGCTGCGGTGGCGTTGTTCAACCTGGCCGGGTCGATCTGGGGTCTGTCGATCGGGATGATCGCGCCGACCATGTTGGAATTCGCGACTGAGGAGCAAAAGCGAACGTACATCCCCCAGATGCTTCGTGGCGAGAAGCTCTGGGCCCAGATGCTGAGCGAACCAACCGGTGGCTCTGACTTGGCCGGCGCCATCACACGGGCGACCCGCGACGGTGATCAGTACCTGATCAACGGCTCCAAGGTCTGGACGAGCCAGGCGGACTTCTCGGAGATGGCCGTCCTACTCGCCCGGACGAATTGGGACGTCCCAAAGCACCGCGGTCTGAGCATGTTCATCGTCTCACTCGACTCCCCGGGACTCACCATCAACCCGCTTCGACTGGTGAGCGGCGGGACGGGATTTTGTCAGGAGTTCTTCGATGACATGCCCGTCCCGGCGGCCAACGTCTTGGGCCCCGTGGACGATGGGTGGAACGTCGCCTCTCGGCTGCTCGTCCACGAGCGCAACACCGTGGGAGGGGGATCCACCTTCCACACGATGTCGCTACGCGGCAGAGGGCGAGGCGCCGCGGCAAATGCCCTAGGCGGCAACGTCGTGGAGCTCGCGAAGCGGACCGGTCGTGGACCGGATGCGGACGTCCGCCAGGAGGCAGTCGAGACCCACGTGCTCTCCACCGTGAGCGGCCACCTCGCGGCGCGAGTGGTCACGGGGATGGCCAAGGGGGCGATGCCCCCGGCCGCGGGGTCGATGCTCCGCTTGTTCGGCTCGCTTGTCGGGATCCGCAGCTCGGATGTCACGATGGACGTGGCCGGCATGCACACGGTGATCTGGCCTGTGGACCACTCCGCACCTGGTTCGGCCAGTGGATTGGGCTACCTCGGTCGCCAAGGTGGCAGCATGGCAAGCGGCACGGCAGAGATCCAGCGCAACATCATCAGCGAGCGGGTGCTGGGTCTCCCCCACGAAGCAGCACCTGACCGCGATCTCCCCTTCAGCCAGGTTCGCCACAACACGATGCCGGGGCCTCTCTCGCGGGGATGACGAGGCGGCATCCGGGCGGTGACATGCCGACGTGACAAAAAAAGGGGGGAAGCGTGACACAAAAAGGGGGAGTGGGAGCAGATGGGTGAGATCAGCGACATCGGAACCTCACGAGGGGCGCACCCGGCGATGGGATCTGCCCACGGAAAAGTGATCACCCTCACGGCGGAGCAGGCGACAGAACTGCGCTCGGTGCTCGATCAGGTGCTGGGGGACATGAGCACCGAGATCGCCGATACCGACAACGCGCGATTCCGGTCGGCGTTGCGGCTTCGGCGTGACCTCATCCGTGAAATCCGAGAGGCGCTCTAGACCCTCAACCCCCGATCGCGGTGCATGGCCCCAGATCGACCGAGCGCCCGCTGCTGCCTACGGCCGAACTGCGCGCTGGCGAGATCGAGGTGCGTGGCCGGGGCTCCCGGCACCCCGCGCCAGGCTGCATCTATGGTGAACCGAGCAGGGAGCGACCCCAACTCCCTGCACCGGCCCTTTGGCCGGAGCCCGAGGCGGCGCGGCACCCGACCAGCGACCGACCGAACGTCGAGCAGACCAGGAGACAGCACGTGACATCCGACCGACCCTCGCCTGCAGCGCCGACCGTCGACTCGGGCCATCTGACCGCCAAGATCGTGGCGGGAATCGACGGATCCGTTCCGTCGATGCATGCCCTCGAATGGGCCGCTCGCCAAGCAGAATTGACGGGGGCCGCGCTCGAGGTGGTGATGACCTGGGAGTGGCCCACTAGCTACGGTTGGGTCGCCCCGTGGCCTGAGGGTTGGGATCCCTCGGCCGAAGTCAGCAAGCTGCTCGAGACCGCCACCAACGATCTCCACAGCGCCCATCCCGACCTCGTCGTCACCGCCCGTGTCCTGGAGGGGCATCCCGCGGAGCAGCTGGTCGAAGTCTCCCGTGAAGCCGACCTGCTCGTGCTCGGGAGCCGGGGCCACGGCGAGTTCGTCGGCATGCTCATCGGATCGGTCAGCGAGCACTGCGCCGCCAAGGCCCACTGCCCGGTGGTGATCCACCACCAGCCAGACGATTGAGGACGTCGCCGCCGGGCCCGAACCACCCGAACCGGGCCCGCCCGTACGAGTCCACCAGCGCCCCGGTGATCCCGATCCGATGACACGTGCACCCGAGCGGCGCGAGGGTGGCCATGATTCCCAGCCAAGTGAGGACCGCCAGTCCGGGAAGTTCCGGTGCCACCTCGAGGCGTCATGCTTGTTGGACGTTCAACAGACACCTGGTAGGTGGATCAACGCACCGCCTGAGTCATTCCCCCGTGCTAGTCGGTCGGTACGCTGACGCGATGTACTGCGTCCAACGACGGCGCGCTCACCCCTCGTGAGGGTGCTGCTCGCCGAAGCCGACGGAGTCCTGCGTTCGGTGCTCGATCTCGAGCTGCCGCGAGAACGGGTACGACGTTGACGCGGTTGCCGACGGCGAGCAAGCCGCGGCGTGCCTCGGGAGGTACGACTACGAAGTGGCCATCGTGGACTGGCGCCTGGACAAGCTGAGCGGGCTCGAGGTCATCGAACGGGTACGAATCCAGGGGGTGCGGACTCCGGTCCTGATGCTGACCGCTCGGGACACGACGGCCGACCAGATCGCAGGCGTTAACGGCGGCGCCGACGACTACCTGGTGCAGCCCTTCGACCTGAGCGAGCTCCTGGCCCGGCTGCTGGCCCTCCAACGCGATCCGGCCGCGACGTTGGGCCCCGTGCTCGAGTGCGGCGATCTGAACTTCGATCCCGCCACCCGCGAGGTGACCGTCGACGGAGTCCCGTTGGCGTTGAGCGAGACCGAGATGCGCCTCTTGGAGCTCTTGCTACGGCGATCTCCCGCGGTAGTCACACGTCGCTCTATGGCGCACCAAGTCTGGGACGACGAAACGGGCACGGAAGAGTCCTCGGTCATCGATGCCCACCTCGAGCGCCTCAGCACAAAGCTCAGTGGCAGCGGCGTGCGAATCGAATCGGTCCGCGGCTCGGGCTACCGGTTGCGCACCGCATGATCTTCGAGCAACTGTGGAGCATCTGGGACCGATGACAACGGACGAGGATGGGCGCGCTCGGTGCAGCTGGGCCACCAGCTCACTGGCCATGCGCGAGTACCACGACCTCGAGTGGGGCGTGCCGTCCCACGACGACCGTCATCTCTTCGAGATGCTGGTGCTCGAAGGCGCCCAGGCTGGCCTGTCGTGGTCCACGGTCCTGCACAAGCGCGGCTCGTACCGCTCGGCGTTCGACATGTTCGATCCCGAGCAGATTGCCCGGTACGACGACGCGAAGCTGTCCTCCCTCGTGACGGATCCTGGGATCGTGCGCAACCGACTGAAGATCCGTTCCGCGGTGACCAACGCCCACGCGTTCCTTGCCACGCGCGCCCAGCACGGCAGCTTTGCCACGTACCTGTGGTCCTGGGTCGACGGCCGGCCGATCGTGAACCGCCCCTCGTCGATGGGAGAGGTCCCTAGTCGCACCGACCTGTCCGATCGTATCAGCAAGGATTTGAAGCGGCAGGGCTTCACCTTCGTCGGAACGACCATTGTGTACGCGTATCTCCAAGCGGTGGGCGTCGTCGACGACCACGTGGTGGACTGCTCGTTCAAGCGCTCCGCCCGGACCTCGAAGCCCTAGTACCAGGTTCCTCGAGGCCCTCCTCGGCACCGTCCATTTATCGCCTGCTCGAGATCTGCTCGCGACCCCGCGGACCTTCGATCCCGCATGGGTACACTCGCCGAGATGACCGACGTCGCCCTGGGGGCGCCTCGCGAGACGACTCCCGCGGTGGCCGACGCCTCCACCCATCAGCTGCGAGCCGACGTGGTCTCGCTCCCCCAAAGCGTCATCATCGGCGTGGCGACCTCGGCGCCGGGCCAATCGACGGCGGTGGCACTGGCGGGCATGGTCGCGGTGGCTGCGTACGCGACGGGGCCGGCCATCGTGCTCAGCATGCTTCCCATGCTGGCGATCGCGTTCTGCTACCAGCGGCTCAATCTGTGGGATCAGAACTGCGGAGGACCCTACGTGTGGGTCGCACGGGCGATCAATCCGTACCTCGGCTACCTGGTGGGATGGGCCATGCTCGTCGGCTTCGTTCTCGGGTCGGTGAGCGACATCCTTCCGCTCGGACCGGCCGTACTGTCCTTCGTGGGACTCTCCGCGTCTGGGACGGCGGGAAACGTGCTGACGGCAACCATCTTCGGCCTGGCGATGACGGCGGTCGCGGCGGTCGGCATCAGGGCGTCGGCCCGGTTCCAACTGGTCATCGCCGCGGTGGAGTACGCCACGCTGCTCGTCTTCAGCTGCATCGCGTTCTGGGCCGTCTTCATCGAGCACAGAGCGGGAACGGTGCACCCCACCATGGCCTGGCTCCAGGTGAGTGGCGTCGGAGGCAAAGGCAGCCTTGCCGGCGCAATGCTGATCTCCATCTTCCTCTTCACCGGGTGGGACGCGTCCATCTACATCAACGAAGAGACACGGCGCAAACGCACCAATCCCGGCAAGGCGGCGATCATCTCGGTTGCCATCCTGGGCCCGGTCTTCGCATGGCTGTTCGTCAGCTTCCAGGGTGTCACGTCGTCGGACAGACTCCAGGCCCACGCGGCGGATGCGTTGCCCTATCTTGCCCAGGTACTGGTGGGTAGCGGATGGTCGAAATTCATGATCCTCGCCGTCGTCCTGTCGGTCCTCGGAACCACGCAGGCGACAGTCGTCGCCACGAGCAGGGTCACCTACTCGATGGGCACCGATCGGCTGCTTCCCAAAATGTTCGCCAGGATCCATCCACGGTTCGGGACGCCGCTGAGCACGACGGTCTTCTGGGGCGTCGTCATGGTGGCCATCGCCGACCTGTACGTGCTGTGGTCTTCTCTGGCCAACGCCTTCGACGAGGTGGTCAATTCCGAAGCGATCGCCTTCACCATCTTCTATGTCTTCACCGCCTTGGCAACGATCTGGTACTATCGCCGGCTGCTCCGGCGGAGCTTGGCCGACGTGGTGTTCGTGGGGATCATTCCCCTGATGGGCGCCGGGGTGCTGGTCTGGATCCTGACGAGATCGATTCCCCAACTCAGTTCCACCGCTCAGTGGACGGTTGCCGGCGTGGGGTTGCTCGGTGTCGTGCTCATGGCGATCAGCGCCTGGGTCCTGCACGCACCGTTCTTCCGGATTCGCCCGTCCGTGTACTCGCCCGAGGAACCGATACGAGACGTGACTTCGTAGGCTCGGGTGCGTGACTGACCAGCGGGCGAGCCCGAGCGCCGTGGTTCGGACATGGCACGCGCTCATCGGCCGTCCATTGCGCAGCTCGGAGGTCTCGAAAGAGCAGATCACACCCGTAGAGGGGTTGCCGGCCCTCTCGCTCGATGCGCTCACGTCGGTCGCCTACGGGCCCGAGGCGATCATCGTGGTCCTGGCTGCTGCCGGCGTCGGGGCGCTGCACCTCGTGCTGCCGATAACCCTCGTCATCGTGGCGTTGCTCGCCATCCTGGTCTTCTCCTACCGCCAGGTCATCGACGCGTACCCGGGCGGGGGCGGCGCCTACGCCGTCTCGCGCGCCAATCTCGGACACGGCGTGAGCCTCGTCGCCGGAGCGGCGCTCATCGTCGACTACACCCTGACCGTCGCGGTCTCCATAGCTGCCGGAATCGCCGCGCTCACCTCCGCGTTCCCGGCACTGTCGGGTGCGACCGTACCGCTCTGCCTGGGCACCCTCGTCTTCATCACCCTCCTCAACCTTCGTGGCCTGGGTGAGACGGCGCGTGCCTTCTTGCTGCCCACACTGGTTTTCATCGTGGGATTGCTCGCCATCATCGCGGTCGGGCTGATTCATCCGATGGCGCTGCACACTCCCCTACCGGGCCACTCGTTGGTCCCTGCCCAGCCGATCGAGTCCGTCGGGATCCTTCTTGCCCTGAAGGCGTTCTCCGCCGGTTGCAGCGCGCTGACCGGCGTCGAGGCCATTGCAAATGGCGTCCCACTCTTCAAAGAACCCCGCGCCTCTCGGGCGAAGCGCACCGAGCTGTTGCTCGGGGTGATCCTCGGGACCATGTTGATCGGCCTGGCGGTCCTCGCTCGCCGCTGGCAAGTCGGGCCGCGATCGGACCAGACGGTCCTCAGTCAGATCATGGCGATGGCTGTCGGTCGTCACTGGGCCTACTACGTAGTCTCGCTCACCATCACACTCGTCCTGGCGCTCGCCGCGAACACTTCCTTTGGTGGCCTTCCCGTGCTCGCCAGCCTGCTGGCTCGAGACAATTACCTGCCCCACCTGTTCGCGCTGCGGGGCGATCGGCAGGTGTTCTCCAACGGGATCTGGGCGCTGGCGATCACTTCGGGCGCGCTGCTTGTCGCGGTCGAGGGCAATACGAACACTTTGATCCCGCTGTTCGCCATCGGCGTCTTCACGGGCTTCACCCTGGCCCAGAGCGGTCTGGTCGTGCACTGGTGGCGGAAGAGACCGCCGGGGTGGCGGCGTCGGGCCGCGGTCAACACGGTGGGCGCGGCCGTCACGGCGATCGCCACCATCGTCTTCCTCTTCTCCAAGTTCACCCAAGGCGCCTGGGTGGTCGTCGTCGCGGTGCCGAGCTTCGTCGTGCTCTTTCGCCGCATCCGCGCCTATTACGACCGGACCGGGGCGTCCCTCGGGCTGGGAGTCCAGCCGCCGCGCCCGTTGGCGGACCACCCGTACGTCATCGTTCCGATAACCGGGATTTCACGGCTCACCCAGCACGCGATCGCCGAGGCACTCTCGATCAGCCGGGATGTTGTTGCTGTCGTGGTCGAGCTGGACGGAGGCGAAGTCGGGGACCAACGCGCAGCGGACCTCCAGCAGGCCTGGTCAGCCTGGGATCCCGGGGTGCCGCTGCAGGTTCTGCGCACCGACTACACCTCGGTTGTCGAGCCCATCTGTACCTATATCGACGAGGTCAGGGGCCGCGAAGGCAAGTTCATCGTCGTGCTTATTCCGGTGGTGATCCCCAGCCGAGCCCGCTATCGGTTCTTGCACAATCACATCGACCGGGTTCTCTCCGCCGCGTTGTCCGACCGCGACGATGTCGTCGTGGCGCGCGCCGCGATGTCGCTGCGCGAGTCGGGAACGACGCCGCCCGACCGCACGACGAGCTCACCCGGCCACTGAACGACGCGACGTGCGCTGGTGGCTCGCCCCTGAGGCCTCATGACCCGACACCAGGTGGAATGCCACCCGGTACAGCAAGGTGTCATCGTCGATCGGCCCGGCGTGGGCGGCCCGACGACGAAGCGACTCGAGGTCAGCCTCACCCGAGCGACGCAGGTCGTCGCTGGTGAGCGCCGCGAAAGGCAGTAACTCGATGGAGTCCACCTCGATGGACACGGGGCCGACCGCGTACCGACCTCTCTCCTTCACCTTGGGCCGGCGCCAGAGCCGGAACGAGACGTCGCCCGAGATCACCTGGGCGCGAAGGTCCCGGCTGAACTCCACCAGCCGATACTACGCCGCGTGCGAGCGACGCCTCTCCTCGCGCCACGAGCTGCCCGAAGCAGCGCGAACCGCTAACCCGCAGGCGGGGCCAAGCTGATCGCCGCCTTGGGGCAGGCGACGACGCACATGCCACAGGCCCGGCAGCGATCCTCGAAAACGTAGGCCGTCTTCCGACCGTGGACCGTCACACGGAACCGCTGTACCCACGACAGTGATCGGTAGTCTTCGTCTTCGATGCGGCGCACTTCGAAGACGTCGTTCGGGCACACTTGCACGCAGTCGGTCTCCGCCTCGCAGCGGGTTGCGTCGACGACCGGCAACCAGGTTCCGGCCGACGCGCTGCAACGGACTCCGGGACGATCGGGGTGGGCTGCCGCCCGCCGTTGCTTGGCCAGGGATCGCGGGGCGTCGCTCACCCTGTCGTGCTGCGACGGAAGAGGTGGGTGGCGAGTGGAGCAAAGACGACCAGGATGGCCAGGGACCACGCCAGGGCCGCCACAACGGGATGTTGCATCGGCCACGCGGGGATCGAGCTCGACGGATTGGGGTTGCCAAAGAAGTGCCGAGCCGCTGGGGTGACCGCGCTGACCGGATTCCAGTTTGCGATGACCTGGAGCCAGCCGGGCATTCCCGACGTCGGCACCATCGCGTTCGAGACGATAGCCAGCGGGAACAAGATGATGAGTCCCATCCCCTGTGCGGACTCAGGTCCCTTCGAGACGATGCCGAGGCAGGCACAAGCCCAGGAGAACGCATAGCTGAACAACAGCGCGATGCCGAACCCGGCCGCGATCGACAGCGCACTGGCGTCGGGTCGCCATCCGATCGCGAGGCCGGTGAGCGCCACGATGGCGAGGCACAACGCTGACGACAAGAAGTCCGCCACCGACCGTCCCACCAGCACGGCGGATCGCCACATGGGGAGCGTTCGAAAACGGTCGATGGCCCCCGTCGTGAGGTCCGATATCAGCCCAACTGCCGTTCCCATGGCCGAGGTGGTGAGATTCAAAAGCATGAGTCCCGCGATGGCGAAGTCCGTGTAGCTCCCGCCTTGGATCGGGACCCCCGAACCGAACACGAACACAAATAGCAGTGTGAACAACACCGGCTGGATGGTCACGTCGGAGAGCTGCAAGGGCTCGCGGGTGATATGCACCAGGTTGCGCCGAGTGAGCACGATCACGTCGTGCACCTTTGATCCCAACCACGAACGCTCAGGGAGCGTCGCAGCCCCGCTCGGGATGATCGCGGTCAAGGTCATGCCGACACTCCCGTTCCGATGATCTCCAGCTCGTCATGTTCGTCCGGCTCGACGGGCTCCCCAACCGAACTGTGCCCGGTCAAGGAGAAGAACACGTCGTCGAGCGACGGTTGGCGCACCTCGACGTCGTCGACGAGCACCCCCGCACTGTCGAGGGCGCGGACGACGGTGGTGGCAAGCCCCACACGGCTCGTCGGGTCCAGCCCCGTCGTCGGCTCGTCGAGGAACAACACGGGAGGCCGGGTCACCAAACCGGCTGCGAGGTCCAGGCGACGTCGCATGCCGCCCGAGTATCCCTTCATCACCCGGTCGGCAGCGTCGGTCAGGTCGAAGCGCTCGAGCAGCTCGCTCGAGCGCGCCTTTGCGCTGGCGCGACGCAGGCCAGAGAGCTCCCCGATCATCACCAGGTTCTGTCTGCCCGTCAGCGCCTCGTCCAAGGTGGCGTCCTGGGCCGTCACGCCGATCCGTCGACGGACAGCCCCCGCCTCGGAGACGACGTCGTGGCCGGCGACCCGTGCCCAACCGGCGTCCGGAACGGCAAGAGTGGTGAGAATGCGGACCGCCGTCGTCTTGCCGGCGCCGTTCGGGCCGAGCATGCCCAGGATCGACCCGGCCGCGACCGACAGGTCGATGCCCGCCAGCGCCTGGGTCGGGCCGTAGCGCTTGGTTAGCCCTTTTGCCTCGATCATCGGAAAGTTGGCCACGGAGGTCCCTTACCGGTCGACCGGCTAGTTCGCTGACTCACGATAAGCGCTTTCCTAGCCGGCCGTCAAGTAAACTGGAGTCATGAGAGAGCCACGACGACTGTCGCGGGACGAGCACGCTCGACGCGGCGTCGGGGTCGGCGGACCCGTCCGGGCCGGGCGACCACGCGGCTCCACCCGCGAACGGATCTTGGACATCGCCCTCGATCTGTTCAACGAGCACGGCTACGACAAGACCTCGCTGCGCGAGATCGCGGAGGAACTGGGATTCACGAAGGCTGCGCTCTACTACCACTTCGAGCGGAAGGAGGACATCCTTCTCGCGCTCCACATGCGGCTCCACGCACTAGGTCGCGAGATCCTCGGACACTTCGAAGACGACGAGCGGCTCGAAGTGTGGGTCGGGTTGCTGGACCAATTCATCGACCAGGTCATCGCCAACCAGAAATTGTTCCTGCTCCACGCTCGCAACCAGAACGCTCTCGAGCAGATCGCACACGACGCGCACAACGAGGCCGAGCACGAGGACATGGAGGAACGTCTGCGACGCGTCCTGGCGAACCCGGCGCTCCCGCTCGTCCTGCGGATACGGATGGCCTGCTCGATCGGCGCAGTGATGGGAGCACTCATGGGGGCAGGTGAGGCGTTCACCGACGTGCCACCCGACGAGTTGGCCAGCGTGGTCCGCGACGCCGTGCACGATCTTCTGGGTTCCAAAGGTACCCAGGCGTGGCCGACTGGCACCCGAGGATCATCGCGGCGCACGCACCACCACTAGAGCGCACGCCCGCCCCCAGGGAACGGTGTGAACGGTGAAGACTCCCCCCGGTGCGGGCGGTGAGACGGGGTCGATGACGAGCGGAGCCCTTCTGCGAACGACGGCCGACCAACTCCGGGCGGCGGGATGCGTCGCCGCTCGGGAGGAGGCTGCGGAGCTCATCGAGGCTTGTGGTACCGACCTGGTGCGCCTGCGCGAGTTGGTCGCGCGGCGGTGTAGGGGCGAGCCACTCGCCTGGCTGATCGGCGCCGTTCGTTTCTGCGGCGAGACGGTGCTCGTCCACCCCGGCGTCTATGTGCCGCGCTGGCAGAGCGAGCCCTTGGCACGGGAGGCTGCAGCCAGGCTCCCCGAGCGCGGTCTGGCCGTCGACCTCTGCACCGGATCGGGTGCGATCGCGTCGGTGCTTGGTCGCCGGCGGCCGTTGGCACGAGTCGTCGGCACTGAGATCGATCCCCTCGCCGCCAGGTGCGCCAGGGACAACGGCGTCGAGGTCTTCCTGGTCGACATGGCAAACGATCTTCCCGAGGACTTCCGCGGACGGGTCGACGTGGTGACCGCGGTGGTCCCGTACGTGCCGACCGCGGAGCTTCCCCGATTGCCTCGCGACGTCCTCGCCTACGAGCCACGTCGAGCGCTTGATGGAGGAGATGACGGTCTGCACTGGCTCATCGGGGCCGCTCTCGCAGGGACCGAGCTGCTGCGCACCGGTGGATCGTTGCTCCTCGAGCTCGGCGGCGACCAGGCCAGCGCGCTGCGCCCAATGCTGCGCGAGAACGGATACCGGGACCTCGAGCTCGTCGTCGACGAGGACGATGACCTGCGGGCACTCGTGTGCCGCCGGTGAAGGTGACCCGACGCTTGCCGCCGTGCCCGGCGGAGTCCTCGCGATCCTCGCGCACCTGCTCGGGCCGCTTGGCCTCCAGACGGTCAGGCGCGCCGGTGACGCACCTCCATCCCCGAGTAGAGCGCGAATGAGAAGAAGCCGAACGTCGCGACACTGAGGAGCCAGACGCCCAAGGGCTGATGAGCTAGCGAAAGCAGCGCCTGATCGAGCCCCTTGACCTTCGCGGGATTGTCCGTCACCGCGCTGATCATCAGATAAGCCCCGATGAGCACGAGCAGCAGCCCGCGCACACTGTCCCCGACGATACCGGCGACCCGGGTGACGACGAACGACGGATGGCTCATGGCCCTGCCCTCCAGCTCGTCCTCGTACTGGTGCAGCCAACCCCACAGGAGCAGGACAAGACCCCCGATGATGAACCCGGCGGCAGCCAAGCCGACAAGCTCGCTGCCGACCGGCCATCGCAACATGGTCGCAACCACCGGCCGCGGGTCGGACGGCTCGTCCCCGCCCCCGTCCCGAGACACGCCGAACGCCAACAGGAAGGCCTGGACAGCCAAACCCAGGTAAATGGCGCCGATCGCGGCGAGACCGAGTCGTCTTGCGCGCTCTCAATCCGGTGATCGGTCGAGGCAAGTGCGCTGACGGCGCGCCAAAGGGCATAGCTGAACAGACCGAGCCCGAGGACGAACAAGAGGACGGGTCCACCCGGCTGATCGTGCACTTCGTGCAAGGCTCCGTCACTATCGGCTGGCGATGGCGACGCGCCCTGGAGGGCAATGTCGGCGGTCAGAAACGTGAGGACGAGGTAGATGACGGCGCGAGCCGACAGGCCCGCGCTGGCCAGTCGCTCAAACCAGTGGCGCCGCTCGACTGATTCCGCGTGCCTCTCGACGTCGGTGAGCCTGTGGCGCCGTGCGCCCGACCTCCTCTCAGCCACCACCACCTCACTACCCGTTCGCGGGTCCACCAACCGGCACGAAGGTGCCGAAATCGTCTCGTCGCGCAAGCGCGACGAGACGAGCGCGCCAGCCCGGCCCGCCAGCGCATCGAGTCGTGCACGACTTGCCACCTCAAGTCGAGACATCGAGCAACCAACAGCGGCGCCGGATGCCCGCTCGGGGGGGACTCCCTCTCAGGTTTAGCAACGGGGGAGGCAGGGCAGAATATGAGCGGGTCCGATACGGGCTCGTCCTCGGAAACTGAAGGGTAGGAATTCAGTGATCATTCTCCTGGCGCTCCTTATTGTCTTACTGTTCTTTGGGCTCGGTTTCGCGTTGCATCTTCTCTGGATTGCGGCCGCCGTGTTCTTCGTTTTCTGGCTGGTCGGACTGGCAATTGGGCGCGGCGAAACCGCTGGAAGTCGCCGATTCTATCGGTGGTAATTATGAGTGACACAGGGAGGAATACATGATTGGCGTGGCAACAAGCATTGTGGTGTTTGCAGTCGGGGCCATACTTGATTTCGCCATCACTGTCAGCACGGAGCAGCATGGGTTCAACATCCATACCGTGGGGGTCATACTCATGATTGTGGGCGTCGTCGGGTTCGTCCTGTCCTTGGTTGCCCTCGCCATGGGTTCGGAACGATTTCGGCATCGCAGCACGGTCATCGAGGACGCACAGGGAAACGTCCTGCGCCGTGACGACCGTTACACCTGACGTGACAACCGCAGATCCCGAGCACGTCCCCTCCACCCGCAGGATCCGCGGATGGAGGGGACGTCCGACTTGTCAGACGAAACGGAGCTGA
This sequence comes from uncultured Acidimicrobiaceae bacterium, assembly GCA_963794215.1. GTDB lineage: Bacteria > Actinomycetota > Acidimicrobiia > Acidimicrobiales > RAAP-2 > DATKRB01. Next base: position 174,528 of record CAWCCQ010000008.1, read on the forward strand.
GCCGTCTCCTCGTCCACCACTTCGTCACACGTCGGGCAGAAGTACCGAGTCTCGAGGGGCGTGCCACACGGCCCGTGCTCGAGCGCCGGTCCGGGCGGTTCGGAAGTTCCTCGCTCGATCCCCCACTGGGCCAGTAGGCGCAGGGCACTGGCGAGCTCACGCCCGCCCGCCGTCAGTTCGTAGGCGTAGCGAGGTGGTCGGGTCGAATAGGGGTGGGCCACCGCGACTCCCACCTCCTCGAGGCGCTTGAGCCGCTGCGAGAGCACATTGGTGGCGATGCCGGGCAGCCCAGCCTGCAGCTCGTTGAACCGCTTCGGACCCTCGAGCAAGGCGTTGACCACCAGGAGCGTCCAGCGGTCACCCACCTGGGCCAGCGTTCGGTCGAGGGCGTCGTGTCCCGACGCCACAGTCATGGTGCCCATCATGGCCTGCCTCAGTAATCTGGGTGGTAGATTCTCACTTGCAATCTACAAGTGACTACCAAGGGACGGCCAGATGAGCATCGTCGAAGAGCTGCAGGGATTTGGGGCCAAGGTCGTCGAACAGGCGGGTCCGGCCGTCGTTCGGATCGGCCAAGGCTGGGGCCGAGGCACGGGAGTGGTGGTGGGCGAGGGACTCGTCCTGACCAATGCCCACACCCTCAGGGACGAGACCACCACCGTGACGTTCGCCGACGGGCGCTCCCTCCAGGGTCGGATCGTCGGAGTTGATGTCGACGGTGACCTCGTAGTCCTTGGCGTCTCGACCGAGGGCATCTCGCCCATCGCCTGGACTCCCACCGACGCCCCGACGATCGGCCAGCCGGTTTTCGCAGTGTCCAACCCGGGTGGCCGCGGGCTACGCGTCAGTTTCGGCACGGTCTCGGGCGTAGGTCGGACCTTCCGTGGCCCACGGGGCCGTCGGATCGCCGGTGCCCTCGAGCACACGGCACCACTCGGGCGAGGTTCGTCGGGAGGTCCGTTGGTCGATGCCGAGGGCCGGCTCGTCGGCATCAACACCCACCGCTTGGGAGAAGGCTTCTACCTCGCGCTCCCCGCAGGCGCCGCACTGAAGACCCGAGTCGACGCCCTGGCCCGAGGTGAGTCAGCGTCCCGCGTCCAGTTGGGCGTCGGCCTTGCCCCATCCCACGTCGCCCGGCGCCTTCGTCGGTCGGTGGGCCTCCCCGAGCGCGATGGCTTGCTGATCCGGGTCGTGGAGCCCGACAGTCCGGCCGCGCGAGCCGACCTGCGGGTAGGCGATCTGTTGGTCGGCGCGGCGGGGGTGGCGCTGGCCACGTCCGATGAGCTGCTCGACATCCTCGAGGCGCTCGCACCTGACGCGGTCCTGGCGCTACGCGTCGTCCGAGGTAACGAGGAGTTGGACGTGAGCGTCACGTTCGCCGGGGCCACCGGCAAGGAGGGTTCGGCGTGAGCACCGCGAAGACCCTCGAGGCGCCGATTCCCGTCCAGGGGCCGCTTGACGCGTACTCCCTGGTGGTGGCCGACGTGGCCCGTCGGTTGGGCCCGAGCGTTGCGAGCTTGCGGGTCACCAAGGCACGTAGGGGCGAGCACCACGCCGTGGGAGCCGGCTCTGGCGTGGTGGTCACCCCCGACGGGTTCATCTTGACCTCAGCACATGTCGTCGGTGCTGGCGACGGCGGCACCGCGACCTTCGCTGACGGCCGCGAGATGGAGTTCTCCGTCGTCGGCGCCGACGCCCTGTCAGATTTGGCGGTCATCCGGGTGGGGTGGCCCCTCGAAGGTGCCCCAGTGGTCCCCGCAGTTCTGGGTGACGCCGCACACCTCGTCGTCGGACAGCTGGTCGTCGCGGTCGGAAACCCGCTGGGCTTTGCCGGCTCGATCAGTGCCGGCGTGGTCAGCGGCCTCGGCCGCTCGATGGCAACGAGCTCGGGGAACACGACCCGGCTCATCGACAACGTCATCCAGACCGACGCGGCATTGCACCCGGGCAACTCCGGAGGTGCGTTGGCCGTGCACACCGGCGAGGTGATCGGCATCAACACCGCAGTCGTCGGACCCATGATCGGCCAAGGTCTTGGGCTGGCCGTGCCCATCAACCGGGCCACCCGCCAGATCATCTCGTCGCTGATGCACGAGGGTCGTGTGCGTCGTGCTTATCTTGGCATCGCCGGGGGGACACGGCCCTTGCCGCCGCCGGTCGCTCGCGTCGTGGGGCGCGAGTCGGGCTTCGCGGTGTCGTCGGTGGTGGTCGGCAGCCCGGCGAGCAACGCCGGATTGCGGCCCAACGACGTGATCGTCCAGATCGATGACGTGGTCATCGACGACGTGGCGCGTCTCCAACAGCTCATGACCGGCGATCGAGTGGGCAGGACCGTGTCGGTCGACATCGTGCGTGACGGTTCGCGCACGACCGTCGACGTTCGATTGGCCGAGCTCGGGTGAGCCCGAGTTCGAGCCGCACCACATTGAACCTGGCGATCTGAAAGCACAGGAGAACGGCGCGTTCACCGGGGGCCTCCCTCTCCCTCAGGGACAGCACGCATGGATCCATCTCCCTTGGGCCGCCCACGGCAGGGGACGTCTGATTAGCCAAGTGTGGCGATGGCGTCGTTGAAGACCGTCGAGGGCCGCATGACCGCAGATGCCAGCGAGGGGTCGGGCTGGTAGTACCCACCGATGTCGACCGGCGAGCCCTGCACGGCGATCAGTTGGTCGACGATGGCGTGCTCATGCTCGGCAAGGGTCTTCGCCAAGTTTCCAAAGGCCTGAGCCAGTTGGGCATCGTCGGTCTGGGCGGCCAGCTCCTGAGCCCAGTACAGGGCAAGGTAGACGTGACTACCACGGTTATCGATGCCGCCCAGGCGCCGAGTCGGCGACTTGTCCTCGTTCAGGAATGTGGCAGTCGCTCGATCGAGAGTGTCGGCAAGCACCTGTGCGCGCGCGTTGCCGGTCCGCTGAGCGAGTTGTTCGAAGCTAACCGCCAACGCGAGGAACTCACCCAGACTGTCCCAACGCAGATAGTTCTCCTTGAGCAGCTGCTGGACATGCTTGGGGGCTGAACCGCCCGCGCCGGTCTCGAACAGGCCCCCACCGTTGATCAACGGAACGATGGACAGCATCTTGGCGCTGGTGCCCAACTCGAGGATCGGAAACAGGTCGGTCAGGTAGTCCCGTAGGACGTTGCCGGTTACCGAAATCGTGTTCTGGCCACGGCGTATCCGCTCGAGTGAGAGCGCAATGGCCTGTTCGGGCGCCATAATCTCGATCCGTAACCCGTCTGTATCATGCTCGGGGAGGTACGACCGGACCTTCTCGATCAGGTTCGCATCGTGGGCACGTTGCGCGTCCAGCCAGAACACCGCGGGGTCGCCGGTGGCGCGGGCACGCGAGACCGCGAGCCTGACCCAATCGCGAATCGGTACGTCCTTGGTCTGGCACATGCGGAAGATGTCACCGCTACCCACTGGCTGCTCGAGCACAATGTGTCCGGCGCTGTCGACAACCCGCACGGTTCCGTCGGAAGGCATCTCAAAGGTCTTGTCGTGGCTGCCGTACTCCTCGGCCGCCTGCGCCATCAAGCCGACGTTGGGCACCGAGCCCATGGTCGCCGGGTCGAACGCGCCATTGCTCCGGCAGTCGTCGATGACGACCTGGTAGATCCCGGCATAGCTACTGTCGGGGATGACCGCCAAGGTATCGGCCTCTTTCCCGTCGGGTCCCCACATCTGGCCTGACGTACGGATCATCGCCGGCATGGACGCGTCGACGATGATGTCGCTCGGCACGTGCAGGTTGGTGATGCCACGATCGGAGTCCACCATCGCCAGCGCGGGACCGTCAGCCAGCTCCGTCTCGAACGATGCCGTGATGTCCGCACCATCGGGGAGCGCGCCAAGGCCTTTGAGTATGGCCCCAAGGCCGTCGTTCGGGGTCAATCCGGCTGCGGCCAGCTGATCGCCGTACTTGGCAAAGGTTTTGGGGAAGAACGCGCGAACGGCATGCCCGAAGATGATCGGGTCGGAGACCTTCATCATCGTGGCCTTGAGGTGCACGGAAAACAGCACGCCCTCGCGCTTGGCCCGAGTGACCTGGGAGTCGAGGAAGCTACGCAGCGCCCCCACCCGCATGACCGATGCGTCAACGACCTCTCCGGCCAGCACGGGTACGGACTCACGCAGGACGATGGTGCCCCCGTCGCTCCGGCCAGCTCGATCCTCAGCGAGCCGGCTTCGCCCATGACCACCGAGCGCTCCGTCGATCGGAAGTCGTCGTCCTCCATGTGGGCGACGTTCGTCTTCGAGTTCGACGACCAAGGACCCATCCGGTGCGGATGCGCCCTGGCGTAGCTCTTCACCGAGGCGGGCGCACGCCGGTCCGAGTTCCCCTCGCGCAGGACCGGGTTGACGGCGCTGCCCATGACCTTGTCGTAGCGGGCACGGACGTTGCGATCCTCGTCGCTCTTCGGCTCGTCGGGGTACTCGGGCAGTGCGTACCCGTGCTGCTGCAACTCGAGGATCGCGGCCTTGAGCTGGGGACTGGAGGCCGAGACGTTCGGCAGCTTGATGATGTTGGCCTCAGGCGACTTCGCGAGCTCGCCCAGCTCGGCGAGAGCGTCGGGTCCCCGCTGATCCGCATCGAGCCACTCGGAGAAGCCGGCAATGATTCGCCCAGCCAAGGAGATGTCACGGGACTCCACCCTCACTCCAGCAGTCGAGGCATACGCCTGGACCACGGGCAGGAGTGAGTAGGTCGCCAGGGCTGGGGCCTCGTCAGTGTGCGTGTAGATAATGGTCGAGTCGGTCACCGATACTCCGCTTCGCAGTGAGAAGGTTCGAGGATTGGCCCTCGCTCAGCCTCAAGGACAGCACCTTTGCCCGGGTAGCCGCAATCCGACGCTCCGCCAACGAGTTCTGGATCGACCGTCTCAGTCGGTTGTCGATGGATTGCGGTCATCTGCGGCGATCACCACCCGCAGCACTTCTTTCGCCACGGCCAACTGGTCGGGGTCGATCAGCTGGGTGAGCTCTGTGTTGAGATCGCCGACGACCTCGACAACCGCCCAGGCGTAGCCTTCTCCGGCTGGAGTGAGCGAGACGCTCACCCGTCGGCCGTCGCGAGCGTCACGCTCGGTCGTCACGTAGTCACGCTGCTCGAGCCCGTCGACGATCTTGCGGGCGGCCTGGCGAGTGACCCCAAGCACGGCACCAAGTTGGCCGACCGCAGCAGGGCCCCGGAGCAGTCGACGGAACACGGCCGCGTCGGTGCGCCGGTAGCCGTCGTAGCCCCGCCGCTCCAGGCGCCCGGCCATCTGGCGGACCCAGGCCTGCCGGGCCAGGGCCAGGAGGTCCCCGAAGAGCGAGGGGGGCCCGGCTGGGCGCGCAGCATTCGGAATCCGTCGCGATACGCAACCCTATTGCATTTGCGAGACCCAATATGCAACCATGTTGCCTATTGGCCCCCGGGAAAGGTGAGGCGCATGCGACAGGACCGACCGATACCCGGTGTGATCTTGGCCTCGAGTGTCGTGCTGGCGGCGATCCTCGCCGTCAGCGGCGACGCCTCCCTGGCCGGCGCTACCTCGTCAACGACCTCGACCACAGCGACCTCAACCGCAACGACCTCGATGGCTCGGGGTGCCGCCACTGCCCGGACCGACGCCACGGGGACCGTCTGGTTGTGCCGACCAGGGTTGGCCGACGACCCGTGCACGAGGAGCCTGGCCACGACCTCGATACCCGCCACCGGTCCGCGGACCGTGGCAACACCAGCCCCCGCCGCCGATCCCGCCTTTGACTGCTTCTACGTGTATCCGACGGTGAGCACCCAGGGGAGCGACAATGCCAACCTCGAGGTCCAGAGCGCCGAGATCGGGGCCGCCGTCGCCCAGGCCTCGCCGTTCTCCCAGGTCTGCCGAATCTGGGCCCCGGTGTACCGACAGCGGACCGAGGCGTCGCTGCTGAAGGGGTTGGGGAACGACCCAGCCGCGGACCGGATCGCCTACGACAGTGTCCTCGCCGCCTGGAAGGACTACCTGGCCCACTTCAATGACGGCCGACCGGTCATCTTCATCGGCCACTCCCAAGGAGCGGCGATGCTGATCCGCCTCCTCTCCAGTCAGGTCGACCCCAATGCGAAGCTCCGCGCCCGGACAGTGTCGGCCATCCTCGCCGGCGGGAACGTGGCCCTCCCGACCGGCCGTGACGTCGGGTCCACCTTCACGCATCTCCCGCTGTGCACCTCGACCAGTCAGACCTCCTGCGTCATCGCCTACTCCACGTTCCCAAAGCGACCGCCATTAGACAGTGAGTTCGGGCGGCCCGGACAGGGTGTGAGCCTCCAATCGGGGCAGACCGCGAGCACCGGAGTGCAGGTGGCCTGCGTCAACCCGGCGGACCTCGGTGGGGGAACCGCCGAGCTGACCCCGCTGTTCCCCGCCTCGACCTTGCCTCCAGCGCCCCCATCGGTCACCACTGCGTGGGTCACCTACCCGGCGATGTACAGCGCGAGTTGCCAGAGCGCCGGCGGCGCCACCTGGCTGCAAGTCACCGATGTCGCCGCGCCCGGAGACAACCGACCCGCCGTCTCCGAAGCCCTCGGGCCCGCCTGGGGTTACCACCTCGACGACATCAACCTCGCACTCGGGAACCTCGTCAACGACGTGCGGCTCCAAGAGCAGGCCTACGCCGCCAAGAGCAGGTGACCGCCACCGGTCGCGGGTACCCACGACAGGCGCCCGGGGTGTCGACGGGCGGTTCTCCTGGGCATCAAGCTCTCAGTCATTCCTCGCCGACGCCGCCCGCGAGGAATGGGCCTGTCAGTCACCGCTCCCCGGCTCGCGCACCCCCCCATCACCGCGCTCACGACCCGGTGGACGGCATCCAGCTGCGGCGGATCATGGCGGCCAGCGAAGAGCAGGTGCGCGGTCCCGATGAGCATTGGAGCGAGCGTGTCGATGTCGGCGTCGAGTCCGATGCGGCCGAACTCCCGCTCGACGGTGAGGTAGGCGACGATCATGTCGGTCGCCTCCGCCAGAAGCGGGACACCAGGGCGCCCGCGCTGGCGCAGCCGGGCGCGCAGGTCATCTCGGGAGATGACGAGGGCGACGATCGCGACGGCGACCGACCCGAACAGGTCCGTCAGCGCGCTCGGTGAGGTTACCGGCCACGGTTCCGGTCCCCGCAGCGTCGCGGAAGACGGCGGCCTGGCCGTCCGTTCGGGCAATGCGGTCGGCCACGAGCTCGGCGAGGAAGGCCTCGAAGTCGGCGAAGTGTCGGTGCAGAACACCCTTGGCACACCTTGCCTCGGTCGTGACCGCCCGACTGGTCAGCGCGCTCGGCCCGTCCCGCAGGAGGACTCGCTCGGCGGCCTCGAACAGCTGCCCGCGCGCGTCGCTCAGGGCGATCCCCGTCGGCACCCTGCATCCCTCCTCTCCCCGGAAGGCTTGCAAGTGGGCAAGCCCTCAGAGTGGGCATATGCCCACTCTAGGGCCGGCCCAAAGCGTTCTCCACTGTGGAGTCTCATCGCGCCCGGCAGATGGCGGAATCGTTCGGCGCGGACGCCGAGCGCTACGACCGGGTCCGACCCCACTATCCCCAAGCCATGGTGGAGCGGATCGTCGTCGCCAGCCCGGGGCGCAACATCCTCGACGTCGGCATCGGCACCGGCATCGCCGCTCGCCAGTCCGATCGGCCGGGTGTCGGGTGCTCGGGGTAGAAGTCGACCCCAGAATGGCCGAGTTCGCTCGCCGCTGTGGACTCGAGGTCGAGGTAGCGAGGTTCGAAGACTGGGACCCGGGTGGGCGTAGGTTCGACGCCGTGACTGCTGGGCAGACGTGGCACTGGGTGGATCCGGTAGCCGGCGCGGCCAAAGCGGCCGAGGTGGTGCGGCCCGGTGGCCGCCTCGCCGTATTCTGGAACGTTTTCCGGCCCCCGTTGCACCTTTCGGAGGCCTTCGCCGCGGTCTACCGCCGAGTGCTGCCCGACTCGCCGTTCCCTCAAGGAACCTCCGGCGGCTTGGCGGCGTACGCGGGGCAGTTCACCAAGGCAGCCGACGGTATACGCCAGGTGGGCGTCTTCGGCGAACCCGAACAATGGCAGTTCGACTGGCAACGGCCCTACACCCGGGACGAGTGGCTGGACTGGGTTCCGACGTCGGGCGGCCACAACCAATTTCCGCCCGACAAGCTCGACGCGCTGCTCGCGGGCATCGGGACGGCCATCGACGCGGTGGGCGGGCGTTTCACCATGCAGTACGCCACGGTCGCGGTGACCGCAGCACGGACTGCCGGCTGACGCAGTCCGGTTGGGGTGCGACCGTTACAAGGGAACAAGACGTACAAGGGAACAAGCCGACCGATACTGGCGCGATCATCCTCGATATGACTGGGGAGCTCCGTTTCCGGACCGACCTCTATCGCGGTACCGCACCGTTCTACGACCAGTACCGATTGCCGTACCCCGAGGCCCTCTTGGACGACCTCGTCCAGAGGCTGCCACTGTCGGGAAGCGGAACACTTCTGGATCTTGCCTGTGGCACCGGACAGATCGCTTTCCCGCTCGCAACGCACTTCGCCCAAGTATGGGCGGTCGACCAGGAGGAGGAGTCCGTCGCCTACGGCCGAGCGAAAGCCAAAACCAGCGGGTTCTCCAATATCACCTGGGTCGCCGGATCCGCGGAGTCGGTCGATCTTGGCGCATCCTTCGAGCTCATCGCAGTCGGCAACGCATTTCAGCGCCTGCGTCGCCGCGTTGTGGCCGAGCGGATGTATTCGTGGCTGTCGCAGGCGGAGCCGTCGCCCTGTTGTGGGGCGGCTCGCCATGGGCTGGCGAGCGTCCGTGGCAAAGGGCGATGGCAGAGCTGTTTGAGGAGTGGATGGCCAGGGTGGGCGCCACCGACCGGGTACCGGCGGGTCGGGAGGCCGCCATTGAGAAGGATCCTCACGCGGAGGTGCTGCGCCGGGCCGGATTCGACTACGGCGGTCGCTTCGAGTTCTCGGTCCAGCAGACCTGGACCGTGGAATCGCTCACCGGTTTCGCCTACTCCACGTCCTTCCTCAACCACGAAGCGCTCGGTGACCGGCTGGTCGCGTTCGAACGGGATCTGGCCGATCGGCTCGCCCCTTACGAGGCCGAGGGTACTTTTGGGCTCGTCGCTGGTTACGCCTACGACCTCGCACGCCGACTGGGTTGAGACGAGACGACCAGAAAGGATCCTCTGGATCGACCCCGCCCGTCGGGGTCCCCAGCGCGCCCGCTCGCTCGGACTCGACCGCATCGCGCCGCCAAGGGGCCCTGAAAATGCCCCACCAGCAGGCCGTTGCAGCGCTCGCCCGAAGGCGCAAGACAATGGCTTTTCGGGACTTATGGCTGACGGTAGTAGTGCTCCTGCTCAAGGTCCTCGAGCAGGCTCGGACCGGTCGGCTCCCACGCGAGCAGCTGCCGGGTTATGCCGGCAGTGGCGGGGCTGTCCAGGGCGACGAAGTGGCCCAGGTGGGCGAAGTGTTCGACGGCGTCCGCAGGAGTGACTGACGCCGTGGGGACGCCGAGGTGACGACCAATCGCCTCGGCGATCTCACGAAAGGCGACTCCCTCGTCGTCGACCGCGTGCAACACCGAGCCGGCAGGGGCGCCCTCGACGGCCAGGCGAGCCAGGCGAGCAGCGTCCGACCGGTGCACCGCTGGCCAGCGGTTGGTACCGTCACCCACGTATCCGGCCACACCCCGCTGGCGTGCGATGCCGACGAGCGTCGCTACGAAGCCCGTGATCGCCGTCGCCGTGGACCGTCGGCGGGAAGCGCAGCACCGACGGGCGGATGCCCACGCCGGCCAGGGACAGCGTGAGCAGCGCGGTGGCCGATCGGCGCCCGGCGGGGTTGGCCCGAACTTCGGCACTCGGCACCAGTCCGTCGTCCTCCGTGGCCACTCGCCCTGCCTTGATCCCCAGCATCCCCGAAGCGAGCACAAACGGACGCCCGGAGTCGGCCAGTGCGCCGCACATGGCCTCAACGGCCCGTCGGTCGGCTGCCGCGGCGGCGACGAAGTTGCCGCTCCAGGCCACCTCGTGCTGGAACGCCAGATGGATCACTCCGTCGGAACCGGCGGCCAGCTTCGCCAGGCCGTCAGGATCGTCGATGTCGCCCAACTGAGCCATGGCGCCGGCCGCCTCCAGCCGATGCGCCGCGGCTCCGGACCGGGCCAAACCGACCACGTCGTGGCCAGCGCTCAGCAGCTCTGGAACGACGGCCGAGCCAATCCAGCCCGATGCGCCAGTGACGAAGATCCTCATGATTGGCACCTCCGCGAGAGGGTTGATGTCAGGAACTGTCGTCAACCCTAGGCGGGATGTCAGCGACTGTCAACGGAGACCGGGCCACGGGGTCGACTTACGCCTCCGAAGGCCGGTGACTCCCGACCCGCGCCCCGAGAGCGCTACCGTGGCGACGGCGCCGGGCGGACTGGACGCCGACTTCGCCGCACCGAGCGAAGCACTGGCATCAGCCGTCGCAAGCAGCAACGACGAGGTCGTGCTGTCGACTACCAGGCGAGCTCGCCTTGGTCCTCACAAAACGTCCCAGTGGGACCGTCCTTGCCAATGGTGGCCATGCGCACGATGACCTCTGCGCCCTTCTCGACTGGCTGCCCAGCCCCGCTGAAGGGGGTGAGGTCGGTGGCGGTGAAGCCGGGCTCGACCGCATTGAACTTGATCCGTGGCAGAGCCTTGGCGTATTGGACCGTGAGCATCGAGACGGCAGCCTTGCTCGCGCCGTAGATGATGGCGGGGAAATGGAACTGGCGACGCTCGGGATTGGTGACGGCCCAGAACGAGCCGAGGGCGCTAGAGACGTTGACCACGACCGGGTTCTCGGACTTTTCCAGCAGCGGCAGTGCGGCCTGGGTGACACGGATGATGCCGATCGCGTTGGTATCGAAGACCTTCAGCGCGACTGATCCGCTGACATCCCCCTGAGCGCTGATACCGGCGTTGTTGACGAGCACGTCCAGGTGGCCGTCACGATGATCGATCACACCCATAGCCGAGTCGATGGACGCGTCGTCAGTCACGTCCAGCTGTACGAACCGGGCACCGAGCTCGGCCGCGGCCGACTCTCTACGGTTGACGTCGCGCGCCCCGATGTAGATGGTGTGTCCCTGCATGATGAGTTGGCGGGCGGTCTCGTAGCCCAGGCCCTTGTTGGCTCCGGTGACGAGTGTCACGGTCATGTTCGGTGCTCCCCTCGTTGGCAGCCCGGTTGCTTGTAACAAGTGTGGCTGTGCTCGCTCATCCTGATGCGTCCGGCCGAGCGGCGCGCCGTCGTGCTCAGCCGCCAGGCCCCACTCGAGCTCACCTGACCCCTCGCGCCCCACCCGGTGCTCACCCTCACTTCCCGGGTGGGCGGAAACGCTCGCGGTCTTCACACCTAGCGAAGCGCTTCCCAGCCGGCGAACCCAGCCAGGACGACGAGGATCACCGCCGTGACGATCCGCAAGGTCCTGATGTTGATGAACCGAAGGAGGCCCTGTCCGCCGATGACGGCGATGGCCGCCACCGACCACAGGGCGAGCACCGAGCCGACGCCCACCGACAGCGGCGAATGATAGTGGGCGGCCAGGTTGGCGGTGAGGATTTGGGTCAGGTCTCCCCACTCCGCCAAGAAGATCACGATGAACGCCGTGGTGACGACTCGTCGCCCCGAATTCGCTTCGCGCTGGATGAGGGACGCTTCCTCTTCGGCCTTGCGGGCTTCACGGATCGCCAACACTGCGCCCACGAGGAACATCAGTGCCACTATTGCGTCGAGTGCCCGGTGGGGCAGCAGGTGGAAGAGGGCGACGCCAATGGTCGTGGCAATGACGACGTGGACGACGAATGCCCCGGCTGCGCCAAACCAGACGAAGAGGGGTCTGCCGCGAGTCGACATGACGAGCGAGGCGAACATGGTCTTATCGGGCAACTCCCCGATGAAGATGATCGGGAAGACAGCGACGATGATGGCGAAGTTCACTGGGACCTTTCCCGCCGGAGCGAAGGGACCTCCTTCGTCCCGGCCATACGACATGGCTAGAACGAAGGTCTCGCCCACCTGCATGCAGGTCCGATGACCGGGCTCCGAGGAGCCAGCATGTCGATCATCGATTGGGGGCTACTCCCCTTCTCTGCTCAGACTACTCGACGAGGTGCTGGAGAGCTGCTTGGCCGACCGTTTGTAGTCGCTCCAAGGTACGGGCCGCACCTCGGGGAAGAACCCCGCGTAGGACCGTCATCGACAAAGTCCTCAGCCAGGGCACGGTGGCCGCGCCTTCGGAGACCGGCGGGCCACCCGGTCCACGCCCGTCCGTCGCCACCGGCCCGGGACCTACGGCGTTGACCAGGAGCCCTTCGGGGCGCGGCTCGGCCGCGCGAGCGGGTTGCTGCTCAGCTCCAGCCTCTACGGCGACCGCTCGGGTTTGACCTTGGAGACCACGAGGAGCCCATCGCTTCGGTGCGGGCGGTTTGGTGTCGTCCCCTACCCGAAGGTGAAGTCGTAGGCCATGACCCCGGGCGAGACGGAAAGCGACAAGTCGGCGGTGGTCGTGGAGGCTGCCTGGAACAACGTGTAGAGCTTGGGCACGCCGCCGACCTGGAGGCTCGTGGTCGGCTCGCCGTTGACCGAGATGCGCACGGTCCCCGAGCCGCCCATCACGAGATACACGTCATGGGCGAGAAAGCCGAGTTCCAACCGGGCATTTGGCCCTGCCGTGGCCTCCTGGGCCCCCTCGGTCCAGGTTCCGGACAGCGCCAGCCCGCCGAGCGGCACCGATGACGGGAGTCCATAGACCGCGGGAGCGCTCTTGATCAGAGTTGGGTTCACGATGTATTGCTCTTCCTCATAACCGACATAGGTTTCGGGACTTAGCTCGGTTGCCGGGGTCTTGTTGGCAACATCAGTCGCCTGTGGCAGGACGATGTCGGGGTGAGCTGCCGTGAGCAGCTGACGGATCAGGCTCTCGGTGTCGGAATAGCCCCCCTCCCCAAAGCTGACGTGGCGGACGTCGCCCTGGGCATCGATCAGGTAGTCGGCGGGCCAGTATTCATTGTCGTAGGCGTCCCAAGTCCGGTAGTTGTTGTCGATAGCAACTGGGTACTTGACGCCGAGAGAAGCAGTTTCGCTCTTCATGTTGGCCACCACGTGCTCGAAGTTGAACTCGGGTGTGTGCACACCAACTACCACGAATCGGTCCTTCGCGTAGTCCTTGTACCAGGCCTCGACATGGGGCAGCGTGCGCTGACAGTTGATGCAGGAGTACGTCCAGAAATCCACCAGGACGACCCTGCCCCGTAGCCCCGCCAAACTCAGCGGCTGGCCACCCGGCGTGTTGAGCCACGCGGTGATGCCGGTGAAGTTCGGGGCCATGCCACAATCTATGAGGCCCGTAGCGGTGGAGCTGCACCTCGCAAGATCAGCCACGCCCGCCTTGGGCGCCCGGCCTTCACCCTCTACAACCGCGAGTTGCTTGCGGACCTTGCTCCCGGTCTGGCCCACAGTGGTATAGCCAGGAAGGTCCTTTTGGAGTCCGGACAACGTGTTGAGCCCGATGGCGAGCGCCATGACGAGGATCACCACCCCGCTAGCTTGACGAACTCGGGGAGCGTGCCGTCGCAGACTCTTGGTCCGTAGGGCGAGCTGAGCGCCTGCGACAGCTACGACCAACAACGGAACGGCCACCCCGAGCCCGAACGCGATCGTGAGGAACACGGCGGTCCAGCCGACTCTGTGTTCGGCTCCGGCCACGGTGATCGCGCTGAGGATCGGCCCGGCGCACGGCACGAAGACCAAGCCCAGCGCGAGCCCGACCACGAATCCGCCGGCTTCGCCATTCGGCTGCCATGCCCTGGCCCGGGCGAACGGTCGCTCGAGCAAAGTCGACAACGCGGGGAAGAGGAAGCTCACCCCGACAACTACGAGCAACGAGATACCGGCGTCGCGCAGGAACTCCTGCGGCAGATGGAGAACCGAAATTATTTCAGATCCCGCAAGGATCAGGACACTGAAGCTGACCACCAACCCTGCGACCACCGAGATCGGCCGGGCCTGGGACCACCACCGAGCCGACGCAACAGTTGGGTCACCGACCGTGCCACCTGACCGCACTTGCGCGGTCGTGACCTCGACGGCAGGGGTGATTCGCCGAAACCCCGGGCGGGCACAACCAGTGGGCGCGTTCCTCAACCGTCGGCCGAGACTGTCCGTCGCCACGACGTTCGTCGTCGCTCCGGCTACCAGAATGACCGGAAGGACGGGGAGAATGCAGGGTGAGATCCCGCAGACGATCCCGGCTACGAAGCCGATGATGACGAGCTCGATCATCGATTCCTCCCCGCTGCAGAGGCGTTACGCTCACCTCGTGCGGCGCCGGCCGCACAAGGGACGTTCTCTCGCGTTGTCGTTACCGGACTGGCCCTCACAGCCAATCTCTGCGTACGAAAGCGATCGAGGCCGGCAGCCCACTTCCACGCGAGCTGCCGGCGCGCTGCAGTTACCGACGCCAAAACTACTCTCATATGCCGGTCCACTTTGGAAGGGCTGTTGTTGGCCCGTCTCGAGCAGTGTCTTCAGCCCGCTCAAGATCTCGCTCCAGCGACCGCCAGCCCCGCTCGTCTGGCTCTCGCCCCTCAGCACGGCGGCCCAGATCCGTGCACCCGGCACGTCGTGGATGACGGTGAGTTTTGTGACCCCTCCTCGTACGGGCTCGATGTTATAGGTGAGTCGGGCAAACTCCTCGGATGCCATTTCGGGCGTCATCGTCATGCGCCACGTCTGGACCAATCTGCCGGGCGAGTCGGCCTCAATCACCTCGCCGTCGCTGATGACCTCTGGGCAGCCGACCGTTAGCATCCCCTCGTTCGCATGAGTCCGAAAGGCGCCGCCCGAACGCAACTCGTACTCCACGAGTGGGGCATCGCCGTACTGCACCGTCCATTGAGACTTGGTGATCGCCTCCCAGATGGCTTCGGGCGATGCCTTGATGTACACCCGGTAGATCTGGATCGCCTCGCTCTGGGTCGCCGCGGTCATTTCCGTGTCTCCAAATCAGCCTTCGGGTTGGCAAGCGCCGAAGCGTGGCGCTCGGTGTACTTATCGATCCACCGGTCATGGATCAGCCGGATCGGGACGGGATTGAAGAAATGGAGCTTCTCCCGGCCCGATCGGCGCGTGACGATTGGCCTCGGAGGCCCAGAACCGCAAGACACGATTGCCGGTCCGCAGCCATGCCAGTCCCTTCGCCGACGCGCCGCCAGGCTCGTCGCTTCCATGAGCCGGTCCGTCGGAGCTGCCGAGCATCGCGTCTCGTCATGACGCTCCGAACCAGGTAGTCATGGCGTCACGCAATCCCGCATCTGTGTCCTCCCCCACCCACGCGACATAGCCGTCAGGCCGGATCAGGACAGCCCTGGGAGGGGTGACCGCGCCAAGTACCGGAAGTTCCCAGGGGCCGACACATTCAGCATCGATCAGCTGGACCCGGTCAGCCCATGGAGTGATGTCAACGCCAGCGGGATCACCGAAGTTGACCAGCACGGGCTTGGCCGCGTGCAGCAGGGTGAAGACCCGCAACGTACCGCCGCCCGTCACAAGGTCCAGATCGGGCATGCGACGACCGAGCAGGGGGTGCCCCTCGCCGAGGTCGTAATGGATGTCCAGCCCGGAGATGGTCCCGGCGAGCCGTTTGCGAGGTTCATCCATGATCGCCAGCTCCGACACCAGACCGACAAGGGCCTTCATGCGCTCGTCCGGGCGCTGGAGGACGCCCAGCGCCATCGTGTGCTGCAGCGCACGAGCAGCGACCGGATGGCGCTCGTTCTGATAGGTATCCAGAAAATGCTCTGGGGAGGTCCCGTTGACCACCTGAGCCAGCTTCCATCCTAGATTTACCGCATCCTGCACACCGAGGCTGAGGCCCTGTCCACCGGCCGGGTAATGCACGTGCGCCGAGTCGCCGGCAAGGAAGACTCGTGCCGCGCGGTAGGTCGCTGCCTGACGCGTCATGTCAGTGAACCTCGAGATCCACGTTGGGCTGTGGATCCCGAAATCGGTGCCGTAGACGATGATGAGCGCCTCGCTCAGATCGCGCAGTGTGGGCTCACTGCTCGGTCCCAGCTGCTGCTCGGTCACCACGACCCGCACGGACCGCCCATCTTCCAATCTCTGGAGGCCATGGACACCCGTGGCGTCGTGACGTATGCCCCGCGGCGGTTCCTCGGTCACCTCGACCTCGGCGATCAGGTTGCTCCTGGTCGGATCCCATCCGGGAAACTCGATGCCCGCTCCCTTACGGATGACGCTGCGGCCGCCGTCGCACCCGACAAGGTACTGCGCCCGCAGGGACTCGCCGTCTGAACGCGCGACGTCCACCCCGGCGACGTCCTGCGCGAAGCCAGTCACCTCACTCCCGGAATAGATCGCTACCGGGAGCTCCGCGATCCAGTCGGCCATGATCCGCTCGATGTGGTTCTGCCAGATCCCGAGCGAGTAAGGATGACGCGTCGGGAAATCGCTCATGTCCAGCACGGTCGTTCCGATCATCATGGCCTGAGCCACCTGACCCTCGGCGAGGAACCGATCAGCGACCCCACGCTGATCCAGCACTTCGATCGTGCGCGAGTGAAAGCCGCCGGCTCGTGAGCCGACGAGCTCGTGATGGGGACGCTGCTCGACAACCGCGACATCGACCTTCGCCAACGCCAACTCAGCCGCAAGCATCATCCCCGTCGGACCGCCTCCGGCGATCACGACCGCATGCTTGGCCATACGCCACCCCTTCCTTGATCCGTGGGTACTGGCTCGGACCGGAGATTCTGCGCACCATCCAGGGCCTTGCCGCAAGGGCCCGTAGCCCGCTAGATTTGGGCATGGCAAGGGAGTACGCCCCTTCCGCCCTTGGTTTCTTGGTTCGTGCGAACGGACATGCTTTGCGATTGGTCCTCGCGGCACATGAGGCCGCACCGTGGATTCGCCCACGAAGTTCTCCCTGACTCCAAGATGGTGCGCCACGAATCGGCGGTCGCGATGACCCCGGCTTCGGGCTGGGAGGGCTCGCCGTGACCCGCTACCCTGGCCCCGTGAACGGCCAGCGAGTGCCCGGTGGGGTGGTGCACAAGCTTCCAGGTGACCTGCGCAACGCGCTGATCACCAACCCCACCGCGCTCAATGCCTGGAAGGACATCACGCCATTGGCCCGCAACGAGTTCATCTGCTGGGTCGAAGCAGCCAAGCAGACGAAGACCCGCGACCGCCGCATTCGCCGGACCCAGGAGGAGCTGGAGGAAGGCCAGCGCCGACCCTGCTGCTGGCCAGGATGCAAGCACCGCGAACGCACCGGCAGCTAGCAGTCGGCTCCCGTCCAGCGACGGCAAGGTCGTCCCTGACGACGTCTTGGGCGGCGTCATCCCAGACAAGCGCGCCACACCCGATCGACGGTTCGACTCGACCAGCGCGTCGATGTGCCGGGTCACCACGACGGGGTACCGCTGCACTGTTCAGCCTTCGCACGACACAACGCATCAGCGACAGCGCCATCGACGACGACGACGACGACGACGACGACGACGACGACGACGACAATATTCTCCTCATGCGGACACTCGACTCCGACACCAGTTCCCTTACTGCCCGCGTTGGTCGCACGTGCGAGCAGGAGCTCGCTCGGCCGCGGCCGGACGGCTATAGGCCGACTTGGGCCACCACGCGGCCCGATTTCACCGCCCGGGCAAGCTGTTCGTAGTCCTGTTCGTTCTGATCGGCATAGGCACTCGAGAAGTCGGCAATGGCCCGGTCGAAAGAGTCACCTTTGCCCATGTAGGACGCAAGGGCGATCCGATCTCCCCATCGGCCATGGGCACGCGCCAAGGTCTCACCGCAGACGCGGGCGTACAGTTCGGCGCCCGAGACCAGCATCTCGTCAACGTCGAAGCTCCCCTTCCAGTCATGAAGCTGGCGCACGTAGTAGTCACGGGAAACGCCGTCCAGCCCCTTGATGCGTTGCCAACCGAGGAAGACATCGGAGGCACCCTGCATGAGACGCTGCCCCGCGACCACCCGTTGCCCGTGATGCTGGTGCTCGCTCGTCTGGACGAAACTCTCGAGGACTGAGGGCAGGGCTTCTTTTACCTGCAGGATCAGCGGGTCCGACTCGTCGCGGCCGATGAGCAACAGGACGTAGCACCGGGTTCCCACGCTGCCGACCCCGACAACCTTGCGCGCCGTGTGGAGGTAGCGGAACTCCTCGAGTGGGTGATGCTCGACCCCGAGCGTGCGTCGGTACGAAGCTAACAGCTCCTTGATCATGTCGTCCGAATGCTCCCATTCGGTACCTGGCACCACGAGATCTTCGATCGGCACGATGAGCGGAGGCTCGGCAATGAACCGGATCTCGTCGCCGAACTTGCCGGTGCGACGGGTGGCCACGCGGACGCTGTCGCGGGTGCGGGCCTTGGCAACCTGCTTCTCCACATCTCGGACC
Organism: uncultured Acidimicrobiaceae bacterium; assembly: GCA_963794215.1. Classification (GTDB taxonomy): domain Bacteria; phylum Actinomycetota; class Acidimicrobiia; order Acidimicrobiales; family RAAP-2; genus DATKRB01. The sequence continues at coordinate 192,985 of CAWCCQ010000008.1, forward strand.
TCGCGCTTCTTCAGCCGGCCCCTACGTGATTCGGCCACCACCTGATCGACGAGCCGTCCCACCTCCAAGTGGTCGTACCACGCGTCGAGCGTGTTCTCGCTGGCGGCCTCACGCATCCGCTCGCGGTAAGCGCGGACAACCGTCATCACGATGCCCCGACGGTCAGACCGCGAGAAAGCGCGGGCACGACCCATGACCTCGAAGCTGGCGGCCAGCCGCTTCACGTCCCACTCCCACGGTCCCGGCAACGTCTCGTCGAAGTCGTTGATGTCGAAGATCATCTGTCGTTCGGGTGTGCCGAATACGCCGAAATTGGAAAGGTGCGCATCACCACAGAGCTGCACGGTCACGCCCGAGCGCGGCGTGGCGGCCAGATCGTAAGCCATGAGAAGTGCCGCCCCGCGGTAGAAGGTGAACGGTGAGGCGAGCATTCTTCCGTAGCGGATGGGAAGGAGTTCGGGCACTCGGTCAGCCCCCTGTTCCTCCAAAAGCGAGACCGGGTCCGGCCGATCGGTTGGGGTGACGAGGAGGCCGTGGCTCGACCTCGGCACGGCGATTCGAGCCGCCCTGCCCCGTGCCTCGCGCTGCGACACGCTCAGGTGCTCCCGCCGCCACGCAGAGGCAAACGTGCGCTCCGACGCAGCGGCATCCGGCGTCAACGACTCGGTCATACCAGCTTCCGATCGAGCAGAGCGTCATGAAGGGCCGTGGCGATCAGGGCCCAGAGCAAGCCGATCTCAGACCCGAAGAGGACGCAGCTCGCCTCCACCTGTTCGAGAGCCTGCAGGACGAAGATCCCCAGGACCACGACGATGATGGCAACCTCCAGGCGCGTCGAACCTCGATTTCTCCGTCGCACGGTTGATTGCGCCACGCTCATCATTGCGCCACGCTCATCCCTTCAGCCGGAGGTCCCAACGCTACTCGGCTCCATCTCCTTGGCCCGGGAGATCCGGCAGATAGGGTACCGCTCCGACCCACGGCGCGACGTAGTGTCCTGGGACAGGAGTGGTGACACGGAGCTCAACCTGAGGACAGGCCGGTGGAGGCGGGCTGGTCTCGGCCTCAGAGAGGGCACTGGTCTGGCCTGAGAGAGGTATGGACTTCGGTGGAGCGAGCACAGGCGGGGACGGACAACGGAGTCGTCCATGACGCACAGACGATCGGGCGCGGCTGGCGTTCGATCGTGTTCGCCCCAGTGGGCAATGGCCAGCGCCGCCGACGAGGGAGCGACGGCACCCGTCTGGCAGCGGCGATCATCGCGCTCGCTACCTGCATTCTCGTCATCCGATATGACTCCCGTATCGACAGGGCGATCGTCCAGGTCATCTATCCGGCGCCGCGCAGCATCACCTGGCTGGTCACACTCGTCTATGACGCTGGTGCGTTCGGTATCACCATCGCCCTCATCGCTCTGGCCGTGGTGGCGCGGCGCTGGCAGGTGGCGCGCGATCTCGTCGGCAGCCTTCTCGGTGCCGTGGTGGCCAGTGGGGTTCTGATCGCGCTGCTAGGAGGAAACGGGGGACGCCCGGGCGGGGTGGTAATCGAGGGCTATCACCTGAGGTTCCCGGTACTGCAAATTGCCGCCTTCATGGCTATCTGCACTGCAGCGTTGCCCTACTTATCCCGCAGCCTGCAACGCCTGATCGAGATCTTCATCGTCCTGGTGGCCCTTGCCTCCGCCGTCGGGGGCCACGGGCTCCCGCTCAACGTGCTGGGCAGCCTGGCCATCGGATGGGGTGCTACCGCCGTGGTCCATCTCATCTTCGGCTCGCCGCTCGGCTTGCCGTCCACGACCGAGGTGGAGTGGCTCCTCGGCACTCTCGGCGTGACGGTGTGCGACGTGCGGCCCCTGGAACGGCAGATCTGGGGCGTGGCGAAGTACCGGGCGACGGAGGTGGCGGATGCACGCCGATGCGCCAGCCCCCTGGCCGTGTCGGTCTACGGACGGGACGACTCGGATGCCAAGTTCCTCACCAAAGCGGGGCGCTTCTTCTTCTATCGGGACTCTGGGCCCAGCCTCACCCTGACGCGTCTACAACAGGTGGAGCACGAGGCCTACCTGACCATGCGGGCCGGCCAGTCCGGGGTGCACGTCGCCGAGGTCGTGGAAGCAGCCGTGGCCGGGCCGTCCAAGGATGCGTTGCTGGTGACCCGGCTGCCGGAGGGGACGCGACTAGCCGGCGCCTCGGCCGACGAGGTCACCAATGTCCGCCTGGACGATCTCTTTGCCCAGCTAGGGGTCCTGCGCCAGGCCCGTCTGGCGCACGGTGCCATCAGTGGCGAGACCGTGGTGCTGAGCGCAGCGGACGACACGGTCTCGCTGCTCGATTTCCGGAACGCCAGCTCCAACGCCACGGCCGCCCAGTGCGATCGGGACCTGGCCAGCGCAATGGCGGCCATGGCGCTGGTGGTCGGAGCCGAGCGGACGGCCGCCTCCGCCGCTCGCTGCTTGACCACCGAGCAGCTCACGGGCGGCCTCAGCCATCTGCGCAAGGCCGGCTTCGACTCGACGCTTGCCCACGACCTTCGGAATGCGAAGGCCTTGCTCGAAGAGGTTCGACAGCGGGCCGCGGCGAGCCACTCCATCGACGTTCCCGCGCTGGCCGAACCCCGACGCGTGAGTTGGCCCACGCTCGTCATGACAATCGGAACCCTCATCGGGGGGTGGGCCTTGATCGGCGTACTCATCGATGTTTCCCAGTCCTTCGATACCGTCATCGGCGCCAACTGGCTCTGGGTGGTGATGGCCCTGGTGCTGACGCAACTCGCCGTGGTGGGCGAGGCCGTGGAGGCGACGGGCAGCGTGGCGGGCGCGCTGCCATTCGCACGTGTCCTGGGCGTCGAGGTGGCCAACAGCTTCAGCTCGTTGGCCGGCGGAACCGCGGCGGTCTTCGCCACTCGCGTCCGCTTCTTCCAGCAACAGGGCTACGACGCCAAGGTGGCACTCAGCTCGGGTGCCATCATGGCCTCGGCCACCTGGATCGCCACGGCCTTGCTGTTCGTGGTCTCACTGCCGTTCGCCTGGGGATCGATCCACCTCGAGGCGACACCCGAGTCCGGCGGGGACTCGAAGCTGGTTTGGGTCATTTTGGCCGTCATCGTGGTCGCCGCGCTGCTGGTCGGGCTCGGCCTGCTGGTGCCCAGATTGCGCCGCCTGGCATCGGACAAATTGCGCCCGACGATGCACGACATCTGGAACAACCTCAAGGAGGTGGGCCGCAGCCCCCGCAAGGTGGTGTTGCTGTTCGGCGGCGCGCTGGCCGGCGAGCTCTTGATCGCGTTGGCGCTCTCCGTCTCGCTGCGGGCCTTCGACGACCATCTCCAGCTTCCCATCCTGATAGTCGTGATCACCTTGGCTTCGATCATCGGAGGCATCTCGCCCTCGCCCGGCGGTATGGGCGTCGTGGAGGCCGGCATGATCCTGGGTCTCACCGCGGCTGGCGTCTCCGAGGCCGATGCCACCGCGGCAGTCTTCATCCAGCGTCTTTTCAGCTCGTACCTCCCCCCGATCTGGGGCTGGGCCACCCTCATCTGGATGCGCAAGCGCGAGTACGTGTGAGGGTTGTCAACCGTCGGGTTATGAGGAACCCAGTGCATGCGGCCTCGTGATGTGGTCCGCCCCGTACACGGCCACGGGAGTTCACGGCGATCGCTCACCCGACGTGGCGGGATGTCGGGCGGAACCCGTTTGTTCTAGATTTGTTGGCAAGAAGGCGAGCGTCGTGGCTTTCGGTTTGTGTGCCCGCAGGTCCAGTGCGAAGAGGGGTAGCTCGATGGCCATCGTGCGAGATGCCTCATCGTGACCACGCCTCCGTCTTCGCCTCCCGACGGTCCCTCGCCTCGCCCACCACACGACTTCGACGCCATCTATGCCGGCGACCCCCCACCGTGGGACATCGGGCGGCCACAGCCAGCGTTCGACCGTCTTGCTCAGGCCGGCGCATTGGTGGGCCGGGTTCTCGATGTCGGTTGCGGCACCGGTGAGCATGCCCTTCTGGCGGCCTCGCTGGGCCACGAAGCTGTCGGGATCGACATCGCTCCCAGGGCCATCGAGCTAGCCAAAGCCAAGGCGATCGACCGGGGCTTGGAGGCGCGGTTCCTCGTCCTCGACGCCTTGCGGCCCGTCGAACTGAATGAGCAGTTCGACACCGTTCTCGATTGTGGGCTCTTCCACGTATTCGACGACGAGGATCGCGAACGCTATGTCCGCAACCTGGCGGACATAGTCCCCTTGGGTGGGTACTACCACATGCTCTGCTTCAGCAACCACCAGCCGGGTGACTGGGGACCACGCCGAGTGGCGCAACAAGAGCTTCAGGTCGCGTTCTCACAGGGATGGAAAACCGATTGGATCCAGCCCAGCATCATCGACATCACGTTCCACGCGTCGGGAGCACTCGCCTGGCACCTAGCGGCAACACGAATCTAAAGCGCGTGTGGTTCGCTCGTCCATGATCCGCGAACTCGCCAGAGCTCAGCACCCAGGATTACCCCCTCAAGTCCCGTCGCTCGCAGCCACGGTGAGCAGATCATGAACTGTTGACTTGGTATTTTGGCAGTTATGGACGATGACACCTGGGCCGACCTGGCGGACCAATTCGTGGATAAGGCATACGAATCGGTCAAGGGGTACGTCCGCACCTACGTGATGCACCACCAACTGCTTGAGCATTTACCGGCGCCTCCAGCGCCCGTGCTCGACGTCGGCGGCGGCGCCGGCCATCAATCGTTTCCGCTGGCCCAAGCCGGCTACGAGGTGACGTTGCTTGACCCGTCGCTGGCGATGCTGGACAAAGCTCAACAACGACTCAAGCGATTGCCTGGTGAGGTCCAGCGACGGGTGACGCTCTTGCAGGCCGACGGCGAGCACGCCGACGAGGCGGTCCATGGCCGACGCTTCCCCGCCGTGTTGTGCCATGGCGTCCTCGGCTACCTCGAGCAGCCGCAGCCGTTGGTCAACCAGCTGTGCCAATGCGCCGCTGCCGGTGGTGTGGTTTCGATCATGACCGGTAACGCGAAGGCGCTGGCCGTGCGCCCGGCCTTGGAGCGGCGGTGGGACGACGCCCTGGCGGCGTTTGACGCCACCAGCGAAGTCGGGGTGCTGGGAGTGCGGGGTCGGGCTGACACGGTGGAGGAACTCAGCCAACTCATGGAGAACCAGGGTGTGGAGCCACTGCGCTGGTACGGGGTATGGCTGTTTGTTGACTGGCTCGAGTTCAGTGGGACCGAGTTGGACCCCAGCGATGCAAAGGAGGCAGCGGCGGCGGCGGCGGTCGAACTCGAAGCCAGCCGGCGAGACCCCTACCGCCAACTCAGTCGCGTCTTTCATCTCGTGGGACGCAAGGGTTCGAGCTGACCGGGGAACGGGTGCCAAGCGTGGGGTTGGCCGGCCCAAGCTCATCGCATGCCTCGCCAAAGCCTTGCCAGCCTCCGAGCGAGAGGTCCAGACGTCGGACTCCGTTCAGGCTCGAGAGACCGCATGCCGTGCTAACCGCTCGCGGCGACCTGAATCCAGATGATGACGTTCCCGTCGGAATCCACGACATTGGCCTTGCGCCCAGCGTCGCCGACGACCTCAATCGGTCCGGCGCTGATCCCACGATCCTCCAGGTCCGTCACTAGCTCGTCCAGGTCGGTGACAGCGACGGTTACGACAGTTCCACCCGCGCGCTTGGGGTCTTCGACCACGTAAATCCAGCCGCTTCCGGTCATGCGCCATATCACCTCGCTCGGGTTAGGAGTGATGTCGGCCACACGCCCGAAGAGTCGCTCGTACCACGGCATCGCCTTATGCAGGTCTCCAACCGGCACACTGGCGAAGAGAACCTCGATAGTCATGCCATCAGCCTGTCCGAAATAGATCGAGCATGCCGCGCTGGCGGGTCGTACGTCGCAGCTAGCGGGTTGCATCGGTGACCGAAATATTGCTGACAATCGAGATGAGCAAGGATCACCCCGATCGCTCATCGCTTTCGCCCGACTGCCCTTGGAATCGGGCGCCGACGCCAACGACGGACAGACAGGAGGAGGACGACGGTGCACGGGTGCGGCTCACCGACGGCCTCGCACTCGCATCGTCGGGGTGCTCCGCCGACCGAGACCGTTGCGGTGACGCTCGATGCCTGCCTGCAGTACTGATCACCCACTCGTGTGCGCAGGATGCCGACGGTCCCATGCGATCGTCAGCACTTGGCGATTGCCTCGCGGACGGCGGGGACGACTTCGTGTGCCCAGAGGTTCAGCGTCGTGTCGCTGATGCTGTCGCCCGGAGGAAGCAAGTAGATGAAGGCGGCGGCGGCGTGTTCGAGCACCGCCACGGTCAGTTCCTCTACCCACTGCGTCACTCCGCCGCCGATCCAGCGGCCCTCGTCATCGCGGGTCTCTGATAGCGGGACCGGGGTGAGGAACCCTGACACGTTGTAGATGGTGTCGACATCAGTAGGGTCCCTCCCTGCCGAAGCAGCCGCTTCGTCGACGATGGGCCGTGACTCGGCCACCGTCGTGCTGCGCCAGTCGGCGAGGTGCCCTGGTATCTATCCGTCCGCGTGTCGGCCGGTTGCCGCCAGCGCCTTGGGGCCGAGCGATCCAACCCAGATCGGTGGCGTTGGTGCCACCGCAGGTGCCAGTTCGGTGACTTGGTAGAACTCGCCGTCGAACGTCACCGGATCGCCACCGCCGGAGAGGGCTCTCACGACCATGATTGCCTCCTCCAGCGCTCGTATGCGGGCCGCTGGCGTCAGGCGGGGGACGCCGAGCGCGACGATTTCTTCCCACAGCCCGCCTGCACCCAGTCCGAGAACGAAACGACCGCGAGAGATCGTCGACAGCGCCGTGACGGTCCGGGGGAGTATAGGAGCGGGACGGCTGAGCAGGTTGGTCATGATCACCGCTGCGGTGATGTTGCTGGTTGCGCCCAAAACGAACCCCAGCGCGGCGTAGGCGTCGACGCGCTCGGCGAAGTAGGGATGGTCGGAGAGACTGACGAGATCGAGATTCGCCTCGTCGGCCAGGCGGGCGTGCCCGAGCATCTCGCTCACTTGGTGGACGCCGGTCTCCAGCCCAAGGCCGAAGAGGACTTTGTGATTGGGCGGCATCCCACGAACACCGTACGTGACGAACGCAGTTCGTGTCAAGTAGAGTCTGCCCGCCGTGTCCCTCGCCGACGGTCCGCAACCTCTAAATCCCTCGGTCCGTCAGCGCTCGACCCGTGACCGTCCCGCAAAGGCTCCGCTCAGCGAGGACGCGGTCGTCGACGCGGCACTTGCGATCCTGAGGTCGGACGGCCTGGAGGCAGTCACGATGCGGCAGCGTCGCGGCCGCGCTGGACACGGGACCTGCCTCGCTCTACGTGTACGTACCTGGCCGCGAGGGCCTGCTGCAGGCGATGATGGATCGAGTCATTTCCACGATCGAGTTCGAACCGCTGGATCCTTCGCGTTGGCGTCCTCAGCTCCAGACCCTGCTTCAGCGCATGCACGAAGCACTGGCCGATCATCCTGGAATCGCTGCAATAACCCTGGCCGATTCACCCACGAGCAAATCGGTTCTGCGTCTGACCGAGAACCTGCTCGGAATTCTGCTCGCCGGTGGGCTTGACTCCCAAGACGCCGCCTGGGCTTGCGACGTCTTCGTGATGTTAGTAATGGGCGCAGCCCGTGAGGACGATGTGCGGCACCCTTCGGGCCGGAGTGGTGACGGCCGCCCCAAGAACGTCGACGAGCTCTACCAAACCTTCGCCGGCTTACCGACCGACCGGTTCCCACTTCTGACCGCCCACGCCGCGCTGATGGTCACCGGTACTGGCCAAGAGCGGTTTCGCTTTGCCATCGACGTTGTTGTCGACGGCATGCTCGTCAGAGCAGCCCGACGATGACGCGCAGCTCGCGTCGGCTCCTTGGCCCTTTGCCACCGGTAGCGCCGAGCAAGCGTCAGCACAAGCCCTGCCCGCCAACGCGTCGATCGCCGTCCTGGGGCTTGGACAGGTCGGGCGCATCTGGGTGCCCTCAGTTGAGCGAGGCTCGCATGGAGAGCGAGCGTCGACGCAGCCGACGTACGAGCTCTGGCGAAAGATCCGGTTGGCCCGCGACCCGATCCAGGACCTCGGCTGCTTGGTCGATCCACCCGAGCGCCGCTGCTCGGCCCGCTACGTCAAGTTGCTCGACGGCCGGTCGGTCACGAAGTGCGATCCGGAGACGAGTGACCCAGGTCAACGAGGCCAGGTCACCGCGCCGCTGGTAGCTGCGATCGAGGTTGGTGAGCATGCGGGCCACAATGGCGGTGGGTCCTACGCCTCGGAGCATGGCGGGCTCGAGCACGGCATCACCCCCGGTCGCTGTCCGCAAGAGATTCTGGCAGGCGCGGAAATCCAATCTCCGACCGGCTTCGAACGGGTCGATCAGGCGCTCGGGATCTGCCAGGTCTCGAACGAGGAAGTGGCCGGGCATACCCACCCCTTCCAATGGGAGGCCACATCGACGACCGATCTCGATGAGTAGCACAGCGAGCGAGATCGGGAGGCCGACGCGTCGCCTAAGGACCTCATCGAGGAAGGAATTACGGGGGTCGTCATAGTCGTCATGGTTGCCGCGCAAGCCCAGAGAGTCGAACAGTAAGGCGCACACCGAGTTGACGTCAGGAGCTGCGAGGCGGTCGGCCAACCGGTCGAACAGGGCAAGATGCGCTCCGACATCGAGGTCGGGGTTGGCGTGAGCCGCGATCAGAAGGGCCGACTCGGCCAGCGGGGGCTCGTCAACCGATCGGTCCATCAGCTCATACCAACGTGCGCTGGGATCCACGTGGAAACTAACCCGCCACCCGTTCGCGTTCCCACCGGGCCACGTCGCCGTTCCGCCGACGCTTGGTCCTGTCCTCCGCTCCGACCTGACGACCCACCGGCATGCCCTCACTTCGTCGGCGCTTCAGCCCGGCCGTAATCCGATCGGAGCGCCGCCGGAACTCCTGCTGGTTCGTCGCCCACTTGCGAACCTTCGCGAGTGGGTTGTGAGTCTCCTGGTCGTTCGTGGACACCCCGGCCCAGATCGCGGCTTTGGTCGGCTCAGCTGGGCGCCTGGGCACCACCAGAGTTTATCTTGTCATCCACGACCTCGGCCGACTCGAATTGCTCGTTCTTGCAGTTCACAGCGGCGTGATCCTCACCTCAGGTTGCCCTTTCCGAGATGCGGTCGAGGACTTCAGTCCTAGAGTCGATCCGACCTTGATCCAGGTCGGCCATTGCTCCAAGGTCCGCCGTGAACGCGGCCATACGTCCGTCGAGCGGGGCGGCCGCCACGACGGGCCGTCAGGTCGTTCGGCTCACGTTCTGTCGCCGTGCTCCCCGGAAGGTCGGCTACGGATATGAACGGCCGGCTAATCATCATGAACGATTGACCGCCGTGGGCGCCGGCGCGACGATTCGATTGATCGGTAGAGGTGTGGCTCGGGAGCCAGCAGGTCCCGGCCCCAGGTAAGGAGTGCCCGAGCGAGGACGCGCAGATGGAGGAGCAGGTTTCGAACTCGCAGAACCAGGTGACACGCGTGCCGATCGGGCGGCTCGGCAGGCAAGCGGAGCCTGGCAGTCGCAGCACAGCGCACTCGGTGCGTATCGGAGTCCCCTGGTGGGCGGTCGTGGCTGCTGGCGCCGCGCCCACCTTGCTCGTCGTCGGGTTCCTCGTCGCGGCGATGCTGCAGCCGGTTTCATATGACTCCCTTCGCGACACCATCAGCGCGTTGGCCGCCCGAGGCGCAGCCGACCCGTGGGTGATGACGGTTGCGATCGCCGCCGTCGGCGCTTGCTATCTGGTGACCGCCCTTGGGCTCAGCCCGGCGCGGGGTATCGGGCGCCTTGCGCTCGCCGGCGGAGGCGTCGCTACCCTGTCGATTGCGGCTCTTCCGACACCCCTCCACGGCTACTCCCGACCGCACGCTCTTGCGGTGATCGCTGCCTCCACGACTATGTGTGCATGGCCGATACTGGCCGCGGATCGACAGCAGCGACGCACGCGTGTTGAGGTTTGGCCCGAATGTCGTCGCATCCGCGGCCACCGTCGGTCTCATCATGTGGTTCTTGTTCGAGATCAACGGCGGCGAACTCGGGATCGCCGAGCGCTGTGCAGCGGTTGCTCCTGCGCTCTGGCTGTTCCCCGTCGCCTTCGGAGCTCGCCGAGCCCTTGTCCAAGATGGAGCAGCCGAGCTTGATGGTCCAGCTCAAGTTGCCGACGGTCAAGGAAGGTTGGTGGATCTCCACCACAACTACGATTCACGCCGCGCGGCAGCGACGTGACCCACCAGGCAGGGCTGGATGAGGTGACGTTCCCGCTCCCGTCGATTTGCTCGGGGCCCGTTACCAACGTGGCTCGGTAGTCGATATGAGCGTTCTGAGCGACTGCCCCGGCCCATCAATCGGTAGTTGACGAGCTCGGCCGGCCGTCGGCCCCGTGCACCCGGCTCGGGTGGTTCTCGGGGGTCGACACCTTCGCCAGCGATGCGGTTGGCGACGGGAGTGGGTCTTGGCGTCCGCGCTGGGCCTGAGGCGCACGAGCTCGGCGTTTGGCCTGACAGCTCGAATTGCCGGCACTGCGGAGACGAGTCCTCCGAGTCGATGGTACCAATAGGAGATGAACAGAACCCATCTCGAGTATCTCGCTAGCTCCCGAATGGGCCGATGCCCTGCAGACTGACCTGCTCCCGTGGCTTGAATCGACCATCCAGCTGGGCGATGACGTGCTGGAGATCGGACCGGGGCCAGGTCTGACCACCGACCTTCTGCGCCACCGCGTGGCGGCCGTCACGGCAGTTGAGATCGACGCCGATCTTGCCGCCGACCTGAAAGTCCGCCTCGCCGGCACCAATGTCGAGGTCATCTGGGGTGATGGCACCGAATTGCCATTACCCGACGATCGGTTCTCGGCTGCCACGTGCTTCTCGATGCTGCACCACATGCCCTCCGACGCGGCGCAAGATCAGCTGTTCGCCGAACTGCACCGAGTGCTGCGACCCGGCGGCAGATTCGTGGCAGTGGACTCCCTTGACACTGATCGGATTCGCCAAGCCCACATCGACGACACGTTCGTACCGCTCGATCCCGCCACGCTGGAATCCCGACTTCGTGCCGTTGGCTTTGCCGACATCACGCTCGCTCAGAGCGGAGAGTATCGAGAACGAGGAGACCAGATCCGCGTCACCGCACTCAAGGCGTAGCCACTAACTGCAGCCAGTACGTCGTTCGAAGACGTTTGGGCTACCTCTCGGGCACGACGACTCCACCAAAGAGGCCGGACCAGATAGTGAGTAGCGCAACTGCATAGACATCCCGCGGTTGGAAGCTGTCAAGCGGCTTGACGGACCTTCGGGTCACTGCGATGCGCCCAGACGGTGGCCTCATCGTAGGCGGTGTGGCGGGTGAGGCCGCCATGCAAAAGGCCGACGAGACAGTTCCCGAGGGTGCGCAGTGCCTTGGTGGTGGCTATCGCCGGCAGCTCGGTGGGCGTCATAGAAAGCTCGGGCGCCAAGAGACGCGGTGAGCGCCGCGAAGGCCCATTGGTGGATGGCGTCGGCGAGACGCTGGTTGCGGGCGTGGCGAGCTAACACGACCCGCTTGGTCCCCGATGCCCGGGTGATGGGAGACGTGCCGGCGTAGTTCTTGCGAGACTTGGCGGTGGCATACCGGTTCGGCTCGTCGCCGAACTCGCCGAGCACCCGGGCGCCGAGGATGGTCCCCAGACCTGGCAGGGAACGGACCACCACGGCGTCCGGGTGCGACTCAAAACCCGCGTCAAGCTCCTTGGCCAGCGGAGCGATCTGTGCGGCCATGGTGGCGATCACCCGCACGCTCGCCGAGACCGAAGCCCCCATGGCCGTCGAGATCGCGGCCGGGGCGGCGAGCTGGGGGGAGCGCAGCGTGGCCTGGATAGCTGGCGGAAGTAGCGCCGGTCGCCGAACATCAGGTCGCGGAGGATGACCAGCGACCACTTCTCCCCTAGGGCCTCAGTGGCGAGGTTGATCGGGCAGCCTGAACGGTGCTCTGGCATCAGTTCCTCCGATCCAAGGCCGATTGGAGCTCGCAATCGGTCTTGGTAGTGTCTTCGCAGCGGCTTGCGAGGTGCAACCAGTTGGGAAGGAGCGTCTGTGAATCCGACGACCACGGTCGACCCCGCTACAGTGATCGGAAGGCGATTGCTGTCGGCTGGGACGAGACGCAGAGGTTGCTGGAAGCCGCCGAGATGTTCTGGATCTGCACGGTGCGTCCCGACGGCCGCCCCCACGTGACCCCGCTTGTCGCGGTGTGGGTCGACGGGGCGGTCCACTTTCACACGGGCGTCAATGAGCAGAAGTTCGCCAACCTGGGCGACAATCCGCACGTCGTCCTCCTCACCGGCTGCAACCAGTGGGACCGTGGCGTGGATGTCGTGGTGGAGGGCGATGCGGTAAAGGTCACCGACCCGGCCGCGCTCGGGCGGCTGGCGACGGCGTGGGCGCGCAAGTGGGATGGGCGGTGGCAGCTCACGGTCGGCGGCGGCGGCTTCCTCCACGACACCACGGACGAAATCGGTAGCGAGGTCTTCTCGGTGGTGCCGACCACGACGTACGCCCACTCGAAGGGTGACCCGTTCGGCCAGACCAGGCATCGATTCTGATACCCGAACGTCGGGAGGCTGAGATGCCACTGTCCGAGGTGGTGTCACGCGGTCTGTGGTCACAGGCTCGGGCTCGGATGCACGAGCGGGGAGAAAGGACACCGCGTCACCGACGCGACGGGTTCGATAAGTGCGGGCCTTCCACAATTGGCGCGGGAGTAGTTTTCAGATGGCCAGGCTGATCTATTCGCCGATCGCGTCGCTCGACGGCTATGTCGAGGACGAGCAGGGTCACTTCGACTGGGCGGCGCCGGACGAGGAGGTGCATGCCTTCGTGAACGACCTCGTGCGGCCAATCGGTACCCACCTGTACGGGCGGCGCATGTACGAGACGATGGTCTACTGGGAGACGGTTTCGACCGACGGCGATCATGCGGCCGTGCCCCGGGAGTTCGCCGAGATCTGGCGGGCGGCCGAGAAGGTTGTCTACTCCCGGACGCTTCACACGGTCTCCAGCGAGCGAACCCGAATCGAGCGCGAGTTCGACGCCGCGGCGATCAGGCGGCTGAAGGAGAGCTCGCGATCCGACATCACGATCGGCGGGGCGGAACTCGCCGGCCGAGCGATCGCCGAGGGCTTGGTCGACGAGTGCCATCTCTTCCTCGGGCCGGTGCTGGTGGGCGGTGGCAAGCGCGCCCTGCCCGCCGGGGTCCATGCCGAGCTCGAGCTGTTGGACGAGCGCTGCTTTGGCAGCGGCGTCGTGCACCTGCACTACCGTTTCTGAGCACGGGAGCACGACGTGGACCGTCGACTCAGGACTTCAACACCCGGATCGTCAAGAAGTTCCGCTCCAACGGGAGCGGATAACGCACGCCCCGCCCATCTGCAATCCCAGGCACGAACAGGTGTCGTCACGCCCACCGAGTCGACCGGTTAGGCAGGCGTCGGCGCCAGAATTCGGTGAGCTTGCTCGGCAAGAGCTCTGCCTTGTTTGTGACCGGCTCGAGCGGCGGGCGGACGCTGGCTATGCAGCCGAGCGGCGACGGTGGCGCGCCACTGCGCTGGCCCAGAGCTGCCCGACGCCGCATCCGCTTCGAGCGCCGCCGCACCCATTCTGCGGCGCATGTCGGCCGCATCCTCAGCCGCACCGATGATTTTGCTCGTGTTCTCCATATGGTTCACCGAAGGCACATTCGGAGCACGTCCCCCGTGGGCTCCGACGGGACCAATCCGTGGCTGGGGTGCAGCAGCACGGATGTTGGCAAGCAGTTCGTTCGGATGGGTCGCGCTGGTTATTTGGGCCGCGGCCGTCGACCCGGCCGACGTCCCGATGATCAGATCGGCCTCGGTCACATCCAACCCGGCATCAAACAGACGGCGATGACGCCGATCTCCCACGCATTGCCTGCCGATCCGCCGCCGCCGAGGACCAACGCTCGCTCACCTGCGACAGGCACCCGCCTTGTGGCGTCGACCTGCCGCTGATCGTGGTCGGACCTCCGCCGGTCGCCGTGCCCTGACACGTCGATCGTGGCGACCGTAAACCCGTCGCCGGACCCGTTACCCGATCCGTCGCGCACCTCTGCCCGGCGGGCCTGGGAGTCGAGCCTTGGAGCGTACCTCTGCAGGCCTCCGCTGTGGCCCATTAGTTAGGAGCAGGGCGCGCCGTCGGTCGCCGGCTCTGGCGACCACACCTCGCCGCTGATTTCGCCGAGCGTGAAGGTCCGCTCGGCGATGCCATCGGAGGTTTTCGTCGCGGTGAAGCGCAGAATTGAAGAGGGTGTGGTGTTGATCGGAGTCGCGCTTCGCAACATTGGGGCGCTCCCGGTGGCGGCTAGCTCAGTCGCGCGATCCTGGACTTCAGGGGAGCACCCACTGCGGATACTGCGTTCATGGGTCTCACCTCTTGTCGAGGGATCAAGATCACCAGAAAACCAGCACGCCGGCGACCGCCACTTCTCTCGCTATGAGCCGCTTTACCCGCTGAGCCTCGCAATCTGACCACCTCCGGCTCCTCGGCGGGTTGACCACCATCAACGTCACTTGCAGCCCGCAAATCAGCGTCATCTGGATCCGCCAGAATGGCGACGAGCCGGTCGGCGGCCACATGAGCCACTATTACCCCAGGCGACAGAACTGGAACCAGCGTCGCAGGTCGGCCGACCTCTCCCCTCCTGGTGGCTCGATGTCGAGGCGGGATTTCGACAAAGGGCTGAATCGAATCTGGTGCTTGCAACCGCGCCCTGCCGGGGAACAGCCCGATCCGGACACCTTCGCTCGAAGTCGTGCATGTCGCTGGGGCCTCAGCTCGTCGGGCGTGACCGCATCCAATCGGCGTCGAACCTCCGATGTGTTCACTCCGAGAGCGCCCAGCAGCACCGCCGCAGGATCTGGTGGTTGGAGAGTGAGGATCTGGGCCAGCACCTGCTGGGCCGTGACCTGGAGCCTCCGACGGTTGGGCTTGGACGCTTCCTCAAGCACTTTCTTTGCCGCGGGCGTGATGCGGAGGCGATCCTTCTGCGCGACGTCTCTGATCCTCGGCTTCTTCGGCACGGCGCGCATCGGCAGTGGGGGAGCGTCGGCGCCGGACCCCAGGCCCAGGGCACCCAGGGCTTCGTGATCGAGCGACTCAAGAGCCTGGCGAGCTTGCTGCAGGCTCACGCCCAACACGGCTTCGATCGAGGGATCCTCGAACAAGGCGAGCAAGAGGTGATCGGTGCCATATCGGCGATCACCTCGGCGACGAGCCTCCTCACCGGCCTGCAGACAGATGGCCCATGCGTGAAGCGTCTCTGGCGCAACGGATTCGGTGGTCATGATGACTCCTTGTTGTATTTGGTGTGCACGGATTGGCGGGTGACGCCCACGGCGTCTCCGATCTGCTGCCACGACCAGCCCTTTTCCCGGGCCGACGCGACGTGGTTCGCCTCGACCCTCTCAGCCAGGCGATGGAGCGCCAACGAGGCGCGAAGCCCAATCGCCGGGTCATCCGACGAGAGATTCACGTTGAGTTCTTCGATGTCCATGTCTGTCAGTATGGACTGACATCCTGGATTTGTCAACCTAAACTGACACTATAGATCGCCACACCGGAGTGCCCCAGATGGCCAGGCACGACCACCAGGGGCAGACTGCTACCGGCCTGTCCCGGGGGAAAGCAGGGGTGTAGCCGATGTCGCGGCGGCGGTAGCGGAAAGTAGAACGTTCCGGAAACCGGCCCAATGGTGGAAAGTCGAAAGGCTCGTGAGATACCGAACAGACGCCGTCGTGATCCAGTTCCACTTTGCCGGGCAGCACGCCATGCGAGATCAACTCGAAGGTGATCGCTCCCCCGCCAACCGGCAGAGCCGCTCCCGCTAGGCCCGCCAGGAAGCGCCGACGTGACCAGGGTGTCATCGTGTGCGAGGGCATTCACACGTTGAACTGAAGCGGTCCACCCTTTAGGGAGCGTGGGCGACGGTTGACTGCCACACTGAGCGTCGTGGCTCACCCCTATTGGCCGCTGTTTGATCTGCGGATCCGTACTCCGCGCCTCGAACTCCGCCTACCGACCGACGAGAACCTCTTGCGTCTTGTTGCGCTCACCGACGAAGGCATTCACGACCCAGCGACGATGCCCTTTCTCAATCCTTGGACTGATGCCCCCGCACCGGTCCGCCACCGAGATTCCTTGCAGTGGTGGTGGCGCAGTCGAGCAAGTTGGAAGCTGGACGACTGGACCTTCACCGGAGCGGTGTTTCTCGACGGCCTGCCGATTGGCGTGCAAGACCTCATGGCCAAACGGTTCGGTGAGGTGCGCACCGTCGAAACGGGTTCATGGCTCGGGAGGAGGCACCAGGGGCAAGGATTGGGGAAGGAGATGCGGGCGGCCATCTTGCATCTCGCCTTCGATGGTCTGGGTGCCATTGAGGCATACAGCCGTGCGTTCGAGGACAACCCGGCGTCGCTCGGAACCTCGCGGGCCTTGGGGTACTCGAACAACGGAACGCACCTGGAGCTTCGACGAGGCCGACCCGCGGTCATGGTCGACCTCCGGCTCGACAGGGCGACCTGGTTGGCCGGTCGGAGGGACGACATCGAGGTGACTGGCCTCGAAGGGTGCCTGGAGATGTTCGGCGCTCCTACAACGTGATGCCGAACTGACCGGGGCCTTCACGCCCTAGTCCGGCTCAAGAACTCGCCCTGGAGGGAACATGCCTCAAGTCCCCGTAATGACCCGAACTCAGGGGTGACGTGGCGACGCCGGCGTTCCCTTTCGGCTTTCGGGTCACAGCGCGGACAACAATAAAGAATCGGGGGCCATCGGCCCGCGATTCCTGCCGACATGGCAGCCTCGCCGTTCGCCGACCAGTCTTTGGATGGCGCCGCTGCGGTGAACTGTCTCTACTTTGTGGTCGACCCGGTCGTTGCCCGACGCGAAGCCTGGCGGGTGCTGCGCCTGGCGGGCTGTTCGTGGCCTCGGCTCCAAGCAGGTAGAACGACCCAGAGTTGGAGGATCTCGACCCCGGGTGGGGCGCCCCCTCGCTCTTCGATTCCGAGGATGTTCACTCCCTAGTCGCCAAGGTCCTCGGTGACGTTCGAGTTGTCTTATGGGGTGTGGCTGCCTACGTCCTCCCGGACCGTCCTCCAATGACCATCACGAAGATAGGGGCGCACGTCTGGGCATGCCGCTGACCACGCTACGAGGTTTCGAGCGTTGCCTCCACGCGGACCGGCTGGACCCGCGGAGCGATCCGGATCGCTGGGGCGCCGCGCATCTTCCCAGGGCTCATCGGATCACCTCCATAGTGGCGCGTTGTGCGGTTCTCTTGAAGTACGGCCGCTTTGTTCCCCCAAGCTCGGAACCCATCTCCACCACTTCACCGTAAAGACCAGGGTCACGATCAGGAAGGTTCCCAGCAAGGCCGGCACTGGTCGGTGAGTAATGCCCGATCTCGATCGTGGCATCCCACATGACGTGACAGATGATGAACGGCAACAGACGGCGAATCCGCCGGTACATGAGCACCGAGGCGGTTGCCCATAAGACGATTGGGATTACTCCAGGTCCGTAGTAGAGGTGATAGGAGACCCGAACAGCTACCGCAACCATGACGACAAGTATGGGCGACCATCCTCGTTGCTCGAGCCGACGCACCAGGAATCCCAAGACGACCGTCTCTTCCAAGATGCCGGCGACCAGGCTGGCCACGATGCCGAGGATGACGAAGCTGCCCGGCTCGAACGGGGTGGACAACTCGAAGGTAGGAAGACCCGAGCCGTGGACAATGGCAGGGCCGATCCTTTGAGGAATGGTGTCGACGAGGAACCACACCGGGAGAACCAGGGCGAGATCGGTGCGTAGTTGGTGACGTCCAAGGCCGATGGAACCCGGACCTTCTCCTGAGCGGGCCAGCAGATAGAAGACGAGTCCAGCCGCGGCCAGTTCGATCACCTGTAGTGGCGCCGAGAACACGAACGTGACGGCTGGCTCGTTCGGGATGTACAAGACGCCGTGCGAGACCGCGTAGCCGGTGTAGAGGTGCGACACCATGTCGAACACCCATGAGGGTGGAGCCCAAGGGAAAAATGGCCACGACGACGATCAGCTCCCAGCCCAAGAAGCGACGAAGCCTGCGGTCGCCGATGGGAGTCGCCGCTTGCCCTGGTCCTCTGATTCTCCCCTTTGCAGATCGCGGATCTAACCAGGGGCGTCTCCGCGTCGGATCACCCTGGGCGACCAGCTCGGGGGGAGCATTCTCGGGCGGCGACCCAACCGGAGCGGCTTGGAGCGCGAATGGGTGAACCTGCGGCGGGTACCTCTTCCCGTCAGACGCGAGCCACCAGCCCGCATCTACAGCGTCGCTCACCCGGACCCGCCCTTCGCCGCCGCCACAGCCGGTCGCCACCAGCGTTGTCGATGATAGGTGAGGGGTAGGCGAAGGTGGTAGTGGGCGTTGCTGCTGGCGCTGGGCTGACGTGGCGCTCCCATCGGTTACCTCATTTCACCCTTGACGTCGTATCATTCCCATCGCTGACTCGGGCATGCGGGTGCCTGGCGGGAGGAGGCAACGTGAGCGATGTGTCCCAGGGCGCGGGCTGGTGGCTCGCGTCTGACGGGAAGTGGTACCCGCCGACCGCTCCTCCTGGGGTGAGCGATGCAGTGGAAGCTCTCCCACCGCTCCCATCATTCTTCGCAGCTGCCTCTCAGAGCCCCTTCGCTGACGCGCCCTCAGTTTCGCCCCCGTCTGAGCCCGTCAACGCTGGGGACCTCGGATCGCACGTAGCGCCCCCCGAACACCAGCCCGCCCCGCCCCCTCGGCCCTTGTTCGTCACGGAGCCCGGCGCTTCGAATCCGGGCTGGTGGCGTGCATCGGACGGGGAGTGGTATCCGCCCGAGCTGAACCCATCAGTCCGCTCACAAGGTGGGTACGCCGATCCGTCATCAGTTGCCGATCATGACGCCAGCCAATCGAGCGACCCGCTGCAATCCTCGCGCTATGCGCTGCCAGCAGGATGGGCGCGGCCGTTGATTGGGCTGGCACTGGTCATTGCGATCGTCGGAGCGACTGTGGGAGCCGTGGCGGCGGTATCGGGACCGTCGAAGAAGACCGTTGGGTCGCCGCCTCCCTCCGACCTTGGTTCTGTCGCACCGATCATCTCTTCCCAAGGAAGCGGATCTCCGTCCACGACCAACGGAACCTCCGGCACGTCCTCGCCGACCACGGGGCCAGTGCCGTCGTCCTCGCCCACCACGTCGAACGATCCGGCGCCCACGGACGCGTCGGGCTCTGGACCGAGCCTCATCACCGCGGCCATCGAGCAGCAGGTGGTCGCCACGACCTGGACCGGCTTCTCCACGGCGTTCGCCGATGGGGACCGCACCGGG
The DNA here is from genome assembly GCA_963794215.1 of uncultured Acidimicrobiaceae bacterium. Taxonomy (GTDB): domain Bacteria; phylum Actinomycetota; class Acidimicrobiia; order Acidimicrobiales; family RAAP-2; genus DATKRB01. Next base: position 212,428 of record CAWCCQ010000008.1, read on the forward strand.
ATCGCCCAGTACACGACTGCTGAGGCTGATCAAGCCATTGATGGGAGTTTTGACTGTGGATGCCCACCTTGGCCTACGGCCTACACGAGCGTGTCGTTCAGCGCCCCTCCCCAGTCCAGCTACCCCATCTCCTTCCTCGCCGAGTTCGTCGGAGTCAACTACGACAACTCGCCTCTGACCAAAGAAGTGGTGTTCAGCCAAGGCTCGCCAGGCGCTCCGTGGTTGATCGCCCATCTCGGCTCCTTCGTCAACGGAGAACCGATCTCCGACTTGTCGAGCAATGTCTCCGCGGCGCCCCCAGCCGTACCAACCTTGATCACCCAGGTGCCCGAGACCTTCGCCACGTACTTCAACACCTTGGACAACACCGGGAAGCCACCCACGCCTCGGCCCCCTGGGTTTTCCAGCAACAACTACTTGTCGGAGGTCATCGGCCAGTCCGAACAGGCGTACCTGACCGAGACGGCCGGTGGCTACAAGGATGTCAACGCCCACGCAGTCGGCTCGGTGAGCCCAGCATTCGCAGTAGAGGAGAACGGGCAAATCGAGGCTGTCGAGCTGTGCTTCTATTTAGATATCAGCACCACCGTCACAAGGACCAATGGCTCGCCCGTCGTGCAGCGGGCTGATCGAAGCACCTTCGGGAATCTCCTCGCGCCTGGCTCATATTCGAGCCTGCATGAAACCCAAACGGAGGACAACTGCGTGAGTGAATCCATCACAGGGACTTCCTATCTGTTGACAAACTTGGGCGGCATCTCCTTGATCACCGGGGTGCCAAGCTGAGGAGAGACTCTCCGTGTGAACATCGACCCATCGTTTCGCGCGGCCCGGTCCAGTGCTCGGGATGGACCTCTAGTAGTCCGGTCAGCGTCAGACTCGCAAGGTCGTAACCGGTACGGCCATGCCACTTGATGGCAGCCACTCCTATCGCATCTTCCATATTCACCCTTCACCTCGTATCATTCCCACCGCTGACTCGAGCATCCTGGTGTCGGCGGCGGGAGAAGGCGAAGTGAGCTATGTTTCCCAGGGCGTGGGTTGGTGGCTGGCATCGGATGGAAAGTGGTATCCGCCCCAAGCCCGTCCTGCTCCGGCTGCCCCACCCACCGTCACCCGGACGGTTGCTGCGACTCCAAAGGGAATCAAGAGAAGACACAGCAGGCCATAGCGCGGCTCCTTGGGCCCGAGGTTGCCGTCCGGAGCTACGCGCTGGGAAGTGCCAATGCCCGGATGACGCCGTTGGCGATCGGGCTCATGGGAGGATTCGTCCTCGTCTTCATTGCGCCGGCTCTCTTGAGCGGCCGGCTGCTACTTCCCGGATTCCTTCTCATCTACCTACTCGTGCGAGGATTCAAGCCCTATCGGGGAGTCGCCGTCACCAGCGTGGGAGTCGTTCTCTTCCATTGCAGCCCATGGAGCGGGTCCTGGGCGCAGCGCCGGTCAGCGTGCTGTTGCCACCCAACGCTCAACCATCCGTGAAAAAAGCACGGATTCCAATCGGACCGGATGTTGTGACCTTGCGCCAACACGATCACGAGAGGCTCTGTCAGGCAGTCGGAGCCTTCGTATCGACCCCGGGCTAGTGCCTTGGCCGGAATGCTTGGCCCTCTTTGGCGGTTGCCCGCATTTTCGAGTGGTGAGCCCACAGTTAGCGACTGTCTCAGGTGGTCGATTCCAGCGGTCGATAATGACCGGGGAATCGATCATGGCGGCGATGTCCACCGGAGGCGGCTACTGGTTGAGCGCAGCCTAGGGCGGGTTGTTCAACTACGGCGACGCGCCCTTCCTTGGGAGCGGGGTCGGCCTCTGTCAACGACGGCTGAAATTTAACCCCCTGGTGCCCTCGAATCCGCCCGTCGGTAAGGGGTCACAGCATTGAGGCGTCGCCGAGAGGCCTCGGCCTCGGATCGGTCGTGGACATGGTCTCCGATGGAGGACCCACCTTGCAGGCGATCGCCGACAGCCCGGCCATACGACAGGCCCACGTCTCGGGCCCCAGCCCCGCGACGTGGCGCATCCCGCTCTTTGCGGGGCCCTGACACCGGCCTTTTGAGCCGCCTTGGTCGCGTCCGATCCCCCCAAGCCAGGGGGGCGGGAAGTCGAAAGTCTGAGGGTGAGCCGCGGAGGCTGGCTCGGAAACCCCAGATCTGGGTCTTCTCGTCGACGCACAGCACCAAGGCACTGTCGGGTGGATTGATGTACAGCCCCACCACATCTCGGACTTTCTCGACGAACAGAGGGTCCGGGCTGAGCTTGAAGGTGTCAACCAGGTGTGGCTTCAGGCCAAAGGCTCGCCAGATCCGAGAGACCGCCGACTGGCTCATGCCCGTGGCCTTGGCCATGGACCGTGTCGACCAGTGGGTGGCGTCGGTAGGTGTCTCCTCCAGCGTCTTGACCACGACAGCCTCCACTGCGTCGTCACCGAGAAGGCGAGGTGCACCCGGACGAGGTTCGTCGTGGAGGCCATCGAGTCGCAACGCCACGAACCTCGAACGCCACTTGGACACGGTGCCGAACCTGACGCCCAGCTCCTTGGCCACGGCGGTGTTGCTCTGGCCCGTTGCACAGGCCAGGACGATGCGACATCGAAGGGCCAGTGCCTGGGCGCTCGTCGGGCGTCGGGCCCACCGTTCGAGCGCCGACCGTTCGTCGTCAGTCAACTCCAACGGTTCGAGAATCGGACTCGGCATTGCGCCTCCCATCGTCGCTTATGACGACAGGAAACGCGCAGCCGGATAGAGAAATTCCTAGCTCATCAATTATTTATGACTCGGGTCACTAGTGCGACCTGAACACGGGCTGGGGTGCAGCTGCGCCGAGGGTGAGCTGTTCGGCTACCAGAGATGTCTACGCTCAAGTGCCACGGTCTACGCAGTAGGCGGCCCTCGCGCTGCGAGCGGCGTCAACCCCAGGGTGGTGAGCGACCGGCTGGGCCACGCCAGCACGGGCTTCACCCTCGACACCTACGCTCGCACCCTCTCCGGCTGGCGGGCGGAGGCTGCTGCGACCATCGCCCGACTCGTCTTTATCAGCGACAGCTAACGTCTCTTCGCTCGCTGGCGCGCCGCCAGACGGGCAGAAAGCGGCGCCTCCACGCGGAACTTACGTCGATCAACCCGTCGGCCTGGGAGCACTCGAACTGATAACTCGGGGTCCGCCACAGCCTTGCTGAGAACTCGGCGGAGTGGCGGACCAGGCCACGGATCTGGCACGGATGGATACCCGTCCAAGGGCACGACGAGTACACCGAGTCTTCGCCGACCTTTCGCATTGAGCCGCGGGTCTTCGAGTGATGCGGCAGCGTGGAAGGGCCCAGGAGTCCATTCGGAAGTGGGGTCGCGAACAACCTTCAATTTGAAGTCGAACAACGACGTCAAGCCCGGGGTTGATGGAAACATCGGTGGGACCAGGAAATGGACGTGGTGTTTCGGCGGTAGCCCAACCGAAGCGTCAGCCGAGCGTCCTCCCCTCACGATCTCCCCCCGACCCATGTCGAATGACAGCTCGACGAATTCCGGAAAGACTATGTTGATGATGGCGCGTTCGGCAGTGCCATTGCCGATGTTGTCAATCGCCACCAGCAGCGTGTACTCGGTGCCGACACGAAAAACGGGCACGTCACATGGCCCCCAGGCTTCCCCATTTGGCTGCGACCACCGGAACCGAAACTCAGGTCGCTTTCGCTGCTCGGAAATCCATCCAAGAAATCCGACGACCGCGGCTACTGCCGCCAGAAGAGCGACCCCATAGAGAACCCAGTCCGCAACGTCCCGGTACTGGGGGATGACGCGTACCGGAACCGACACGCCCCCTCCTCCCGGCGTTCTGACGTTGTCAAAACGCTGACATCCGAGCCCTGACAGCAAGAGGGCCGGCCCCAAGGAACCGGCCCTGACCTGCATGTTTCCCTAGTGGCGGGGGTGGGATTTGAACCCACGACCTTCGGGTTATGAGCCCGACGAGCTACCAGACTGCTCCACCCCGCGGCGTAAGCAACAAAGTGTAGCAGTCAAGTCGATCGCCCCGAGCGGTCCTCGTGAACGGCACAGACCAGTCCTCGGACCCTCAGGGGCATGGTCTGACAGAGGTCCTCGACGCTGCTCGCCAGGTGCGACCAAGAGAAGCTCCTGGATCGCACCACCCGCCCGTTGCTGCCGATCGCCTGCCGTTTCGGCCTCGGGCGGTTACCACCCACGGCTCAGAGCGTCTGGCCGGTGGGCGGGGGCGTGCCGGTGGGCGGCGCATCGCCAACTGGCGTGCCGGTGGGCGGGGGCGTGCCGGTGCGCGCGCTGTCGTCCGAGCCGGCCTCGGGGACCAGCGACAGCGTCCCATGCGAGGCTTCATGGTCCCGCAGGGCACCGACCAGTCGCTCGATGTCCGCATCGCTCGTCGAGGTGGACCGGCCCGTCTTCTGGGCGTAGACCGCTGCGCCCAGATCCCGCAGCAGCGCGTCGCCGCTCCGTTTGGCCTGGAGGTCATCGAGCTTCGCTTGGCCCTTTTGTGCCGCGTCCTTCGCCGCCGCTGTGGCGACGGCGGCTTGCTCCTTCACCCTGTCGAGGAAGCCCATTCGCGTTATCTCCTGGCTAGGCATGCCGGCGCGCGGGCCGGGGGGCCATCTTTGCACGCCGGGGGGCGGTCGCTCAGGCCTCGTTCTTGGCGCCGACCGCGGATCGACTGCTCTTCACCGCCGCCTTCGTCGTCGTGGTGGTCGAGTTGCTCGAACCCTTGGTCGAGCTCTTCCCCGGCTGGGTGGTGGTCGTTGTGGTGGACGAGCCGCTCGGCAACAGATTCTGGGCGGCGGCGATCTCAGCCTGCATGTTCTCGACGTCCTGCTGGTAAGTGGCGAGCGAACCTGCCTGCAGAGCCGCTTGCGCCTGGGTGTAGTCGCTCTGGGCCTGCTGGAGATCGCTTTGCACCTGTTGCTGGACTCCCGAGTTCAGCCCCGAGCTGCTCGAACTGCTCGAACTGCTCGAGCTGCTCGAGCTGCTCGAGCTCGCCGGCGTGCTGACGTTGGTTCCCAGGACCGATGTCAGCGCGGCGTCCAACGTTGGCTCCATGTCAACCTGCTGGCCGAACACGGCGATGACGTCCTGCAGCTGGGGCTGGGGGTTGCCCGACGACACCACGTAGAGGGGCCGGACATAGAGGATCGACTGGTCGATCGGAATCATCAAGATGTTGCCGAGGACGACGTTCGATCCGTGCTGGTCGAGAAGACTGATCTGTTTGGACACCGCCTGGGACTGCTGGATGCGCGAGTCGGCCAGGGCGGGCCCCGTCACGCCCTCGTTCTGGGGCGTGACATACACCTGGAGCTGGCCCGGCTGGCCGGTGCCGTTGAAGCTCATTATGAAGGCCGAAAGATTCTGGACCTGGTTGCCTTGTGACGCGGGGACATAAGCATCGGAGATAGAGAACTTTTGGGCGGTCTGGCCCGGCTCGGCCAGCACCTGGTACAGGGGCGACATCCGCACCGGCGGCGTGCCAATGATCTGGCCCTGGGCATTGGTCACCGTGGTGACCGCCAGCGCGCTCGATGGCGACCCGACCCCTGCAGTGGGCGACAGGCTCCAGGCATCACCGCCGTTGACGCCCGCCGTATAGAACTCCGAGGCGTTGGTGATGTGGTAGCGCCCGAACATGGCGGCCTGAATCGAGAAGAGGTCTTCGGGGTAGCGCAGATGTGCCTTGAGCGCGGCACTCATCTGCGACGCCGGGGTGAACATGTGCGGAAAGGCCGCCTCGTAGGCCTCGAGGATCGGGTCGGGCGTGGACGGGGTAGTCATGTCATAGAAGGTCATCTTGCCCGAGTAGGCGTCGATGACCACCTTCACCGAATTGCGCACGTAGTTGTAGCTGGAGGGCAGCCCCGAGTTGGGTGGGGTGGCCGCGGTGTTCGCATCCTGGGAGTAGGGGTACATGGCAGTGGTGGTGTACGCGTCGAGGATCCAGTCGATGTGCCCGTTGACCACTGCGGCGTAGGGGTCGGCATCGAAGTTCAAGAACGGCGCGGCCTTCTCGGCCATCTGCTGGACGTCACGGACGAAGATGATCCGTGACTTGTTGGTCACCAGGTTCGAGATCAGCAGGTTGAAGTCACCGAGGCGGACGGCGAAGGCCGCCTTGGTAAGGAAGGAATCGACCCGGACCCCACCAGTCCCTGCGTAGTGGTTCTCGATGTTCGTCCCAGATGATCCAATCTGGTAGTCGAGCTCGGGTTGGCGGGTGTCGACGACCACGTACCCGGGGAGCTGTTCGCCGAAGTAGACGTCCGGCTGGGTGATGACCGGAAATCCGTCGCTGGACTTGGGGGGCACGTTCTGGATTGCGAAGCTCGGGTTCCCCCCCGACGTGGCTGCATTGGCCTCGGCCAGCACGAGGCCCTCGCCATGCGTGTACTGCAGATGCTGGTTGACCCACGACGAGGGCAACGCACTCGGATCGATCTGCCGCACCCCCACGATCGCCGGAACGAGCGAGCCGTCCACCTCGTAGCGGTCGACGGCAACCGATTGGAACGTGTAGTAGGCGCGGATGTATTGGAGCTTCTGCAGGGTCTGCAGCGAGATGCTCGGATCGGGGTCCCACAGCCGGATGTTGTTGAGGGTGGGTTCGTTGGCGGCAACGCTTTGCGGGGAGATGGTCTGGTTGCCGGCGAAGTTCTGGACATTCACATCGTTGATGGCATAGGCGGCCCGGGTCGCCTTGATGTTGCGTTGGATGTAGGGACGCTCGAGGGTGCTCTGGGCCGGGTTGACCTTCAACACTTGCAGGATGGCCGGATAGATGACCCCCACCACCAACGCCACGAAGGCCCAGACGCCCACCGCGATCACCGGCAATGTCCAACCGCGTTGGCGAATGTTGTAGAGCAGGACCGCGGCCGCCGCGAGGAGATCCAAAAGAGCAGGGAGAGGGCCGGTAGTCGCGCGTGCACGTCGGTGTAGCCGGCACCCTCCACGATCCCGTGCTGAGAGACATCCAGCTCGTAGCGCTGCAGGATGTACCCGACGGCCTTCGCCAAGGCGATGAGAGCCAGCAGCACCGACAGGTGAGCCTTTACCGTGGGACGGACGCGGGGCGTGGCCCGTTGGGGCCGTATCCCGCCGTTCAGGTAGTGGAAGATCGTGGTGATGATCGAGATGACGACTAGTGACACCAACGTCCAGTTCACGATGAACATCAAGAAGGGCAGCTTGAACACGAAGAAGCCGACGTCCCGATGGAACTGGGGGTCTTTCACCCCGAAGTTCCCGCCATGCCGGAAGAGGATCCAGTTCTGCCACTCGCCGATCGTCCCCGAGGCAGCGATGAGGGCAACAACAGCGGCCAGCGCCGCGTAGATGCGGCCCGAGTAGGGCCGTACGACCCTCCGGTACCGGCGCACAAGCTCGTCGTCGGGTTCGGTGCCGTCCTCGGCCAGTCCGGCCAGCCGGTCGGTCACCAGAAGGTTCACCCACAACACGGCGAAGAAGGCTGCGCCGAAGGAGACGAACAGTCCGACCTTGACCGCCACGAGTGTGGACCACACCGCGTGTTGGTTCACCGAGTCGAACCACAGATCGTCGGTGTAGAGCGTCGCCAGCGACTTGAGCGACGCGAATGCGACGATGATCAGGACAATGACGACGCCGATCCAGATTCGTCGGCGACGCGGTGATGTCCGGGCGCGAGCCGATGGAAGGTCTTGTGGAGTTCGCACCGGACGCCGAGCCTACGTGCCGGGGGACGTCAACCGGCAGTCGGGGCGACGAGGCAGCGGCATCCAGGGTGGGCCGGGGGATGAGCATGGCCGGTCGGGAAGTCGGTTCCCGGAGCCACGAGTCCGGCAAGGGAATTGTCGTCACAGTCCGGGCAGGCATCCTCGCCGTTGGTGACCAGCCAGCGCACGAACGCGCCCGGACCCGTCGCGGCCAGCACGCCGTCGGAGAAGGCGGCAATGGACATGTCGGCGACAAGGCGTTCTATGCGCTCGCCTCGCCACTCACGATAAGCGGCGCCGACGCGTTCACCGATGTCGTCGGCCCCGTCGCCCTCCCCGTCCCCCCCGGCCAGGCGGCGTCGCAGCTGGCTGACCACGGTTTCGGCGAGCTCGACGGCCCCTGCGTCGGCGGCGGCCGTGGCTCGTTGATCGGACAACCGCGTCGGGCGCGGGGGCTTGGCGGTGGGCTGTAGCTGCTGACGAGCGAAAGTCGAGCCCACCACGTAGGCCTCTCGCAGCAATCGGCTCGACGCCTCGATCAGTTGGGAGCGCTGTTCACCCTCAGGGATCAGCAAGTCGTCGTTCCACTGACCCGGTCCGTTGCGAATCGCATCGAGGAGGCGGTTTTGGTCGTCCTGCAGGGCTCGCTTGAGCCGGCGGGTCAAGCGAGCCACCACGGGATCAAGAAGGTCGGACCGCAGTGCGACCAGCGCCACGTCGCTGTCGCTGTCGCTGTCGCCAGGGTCGGTGCCCCCGACCGGAGGTGGCTCAGCGACCCCACCCTTTGGCTCATCTTGGCTGGCGCCGCCGCTGATCGCGGGATCGCTTGGAAGGGGATCGTCTCGCCCGTCCTCCGAAGGACCCTCGCCGGGGGCGGGCTCATGGGTCGCCGCGATCTTCGACCCGTTCCCCGAGGCGTCGGCCGGTCCGGGCCCTTCGGTCGCCGCGGGGCTCGAGGCCGAGCCGGTGACGGGTGCGGCGGGCTCCTCGTCGAGCGAAGAAGGTTCGCCCTCGGACGTTCCGCCGACCCTGCCTGCGCGGATCCGGGCGAAGAGCTCTTTGACCGACTGTTTCTCTCGTGCCTCGGTGCTCGCGAGTTCCTCACCCGCCGCCTCGGCGCTCGGGAGTGCCCCACCCACGACCTCTGCGCTCGCCAGATCAACAGCGAGCTCTGTGCTGGGAGGTCCTTCGTCGGCGACCTCGAGGCGGGCCAACGCCGAACCCGTGCCATTCGCAGCCTCGACCGACGCGTCATCCGGGGGAGCAGTTGCCTCTCGGTCCGAGCCTCGATCCACCTCGCTCTGCGAGTCTCGATCGACCTGGGCGTCGGACCCCACGGTCGTGGCGTCCGCGCTCTCGTCAACCACGCTCGGCGCCTCCGCGGGGTCCGGACCCAGGTCGGCCAGGCGATCGATCCGGACGCCGTCGACGATGCCGTCGTCGATTTCCTCGTCGATCTCGTCCAACTCGGGCGGCGGCCGGCGGGCGACAGCAGCCGCGGCAGCGCGGGCGTCGTCGTCGGCACGAACCAGATCGGCGACAATGCCGTCAACCGAGCCGCGGACGCCGCGGACGATGGCCGTGAGCTCGTCACGTGCGGCACGCAGCTGCTCGATCTGCATGTGCAGCTCACGCCGGCGTTGGGCCAGGTCCGCGAGAACCTCGCGTCGGGCCAGCTGCGCTCGCTCGACCAGCGCACGGCCCTGTTCACGAGATCGAGCGAGCACTTCGTCGCCTTCGATCCGAGCGGCGTCCACCAGTTCGGCGCTGTCCCGCTCGATCTGCTGGCGGATCGCGCTGGCCGCCAGCTCGGCATCGGCGATCCGCTCGGCCGCCTCGGCCTCGGCCGTCACCTGGGCGTCGGTCGCCAGCCGTTGCGCCTGGTGGGTGATCGTCGCCGCGGACTCCTCGGCCGCAGTCACGATGCGGGCGGCTTCGGCGTGGGCGGCGCGTAGCACGTTGGCGCTCTGCTGGCCGAGAGCGCTCGAGATGGTCGCCTCGTCGAGCACCGGATGCCGGGCCCGATCCTCGGCGTCGGCGACCTGGGCACGCAGTTCCTGCTCCCGCTGCTCGGCGAGCTGGAGCTCGCGGGACACCGAGTCGAGGAACGACCGTACCTCGTGAGGATCGAACCCTCGACGGACGTTGCCAAAGGAGTGACGAGCCACGTCGGTGGCGCTCAACCGCGATGACGAGATGGTCGGGCGGTCCTCGGACATGCTCAGAGCCTACGACCTGCACGTGCTCAAATCGTGGTTGGCCGCCCGACGCCCTCAGCCCCGGCCGCTGGCCGCTGCCGGCGGGACGTGACCACCGAGGCGGTGGAGTACCCCGAGAGCCTGGTCCAACGAGGAGACCGCGTAGACCCGCAAGCCGGAACCCGCCGCGGACTTGGCGACCCCGTACTCAGCGGGAGGGACCAGGAAGGCCTTGGCGCCGGCGCGCTCGACGGCCACCGTCTTCTGCTCGACGCCACCAACGTCGCCCACCGCCCCGGACGGGTCAATGGTCCCGGTGGCTGCCACGACTGTCCCACCGGTGAGATCCCCGCCTTCCAGCACGTCGATGATGCCGAGGGTCATCGCCAGGCCCGCCGAGGGCCCACCAATGTCGGAGGTGTCGATCCTTACTGCGAACGGGTAGGTGAAGTCCTGCCAGGTCTCGATCTCAACCCCGAGGTACGCACGCGAGCTCCCGCTCACCCCCGGGCATCCGGAGGACCCGGTGCCCGCTGGGGCTCTGCCGAGCCGTACGGAACGCTGGACGACCTTGCCATGGACCAGGGTGGCGTTGGAGGTCACCGAGGATTCTTCGACCGACAGGGTGACGAGATCCCCGGGCGCTGATCCCTGGAGCGCCCCGATCAGGGCACAGGCGTCGGGCGTGGGGGTCGTCCCCACGGCGGTGACGATCTCGCCCACGCGAAGTGCGCTGGCCGCAGGGGCGCCGGGTTGGACGGCGAAGATCAGCACACCGTCGTCGCGCACGCCGACCGAGTAGCCCAGCCGGCTGAGGGCGGCGGCTTTCGCCGCTGCCTGCGACTGGGCCATCTCGAGGTAGCCCTGAGCCGCCAGCTGCGCCGGCGGCGTCGCCGGACCCAGCACCTCGTCGGCCGGCACGACCGAGGTGCCCGGGCTCCAGCGATCGGGCAGATAGTCAAGCAGCGTCACTTGGGAGAGCAGGACATCGGTCAGCAGCACCGCACCGTGGATGTGGTGGGCATCGCGGGAGGGCACCACGATCCGCGGCGCCACCGGTGTGGCGTCGCCCGGCGACAACGCGTAGTAGGGCAAGTTGATGAGGCTCGCCACGACGGCCAGGACGACCAGAAGGGCGAGAGCGACCGACACCAAGAGCCACCAGCGGCGGCGGGGTCGGGTCGTCGGTTGCGTGGCCTCGGTCATACTCGTGCTGGTGCGACTCGATGGTCCCACGGATCGGGAGAAAAACGCTGTCACGGCGTCGGTCGCCGATCGCCGCCGGAGGGCCGTAGTCGCCGGCCATCGGAGCGACGAGCGCACCGCTCGGATGCTCGTGAGCGATGCCGAGCCGGTCGTGCGGGCCGCTGCGCTCGGGGCGTTGACGCGCATGGGTCGGGTCACCGCGGAGGACCTGGCGCGTGGGCTCGAAGACCCCGCCGGCCGCGTTCGTCAACAGGCCACCCGCAGCGCGTCCGAGCCGCTCGCGGCCTTGGCCTCGCACGTCATCACCGACGCACTCGTCGGCGCGTTGGGTGACGCCGACCCGCTCGTGGTCGACGGTGCCTGTTGGGCCCTCGGAGAGCGCACCGACCTGACGTCCGTGCAGCCGTTGTGCGAGGTGGCCACGGGCCACCGAGACACCCGCTGCCGTGAAGCCGCCGTCGCCGCCCTCGGCGCCATCGGCGATCCGAGAGGCCTGAGCGCCGTGCTCGGCTCGCTCGACGACAAGCCAACCGTGCGACGGCGCGCCGCCGTAGCGCTAGCCGCCTTCGTCGGTCCCGAGGCCGCCGGGGGCCTCGAACGATGTCTGACCGATCGCGACTGGCAGGTCCGTCAGGTGGCCGAGCGGCTGCTGGCGCCCTGACGCCGCCGTCGTTCTCACGGCATCGGAATCGGCGCTCTCGCGCTCACCGGACGGCCGTCGAGAAGAACGGGCGGAGCTCGTCAAATGATTCGAGGCAACGGCCGGCGCCGAGGGCGACGCACTCGAGCGGCGTGTCGACAAGATGGACGGGAACCGATGTGCCGTTGGCCAAGCGCTGGCTCATTCCGCGCAACAGCGAGCCACCACCGACAAGGTGGATCCCCTGAAAAATGATGTCTTGGGCCAACTCCGGCGGCGCGTCGCTCAGGCAGTTCGCAGCCGACTCGACGATCTGGGCCACGTGCTCCTCGACAGCCGACCGCACCTCCCCCGGACTGAGCAGCACGGTCTTGGGCATGCCAGTGGTGATCTCGCGGCCCCGGATCTCCACCTGGTGTTCCCCGTCGTAGGGGTAGGCAGAGCCGATGGCCAGCTTCACTGCTTCGGCCGTTCGCTCACCGATGGCGACGTGATGACGATTGCGGACGTGGATTTGCACTGCGGCATCGAGGTCGAAGCCCCCGCACCGGATCGCGCGAGTGGCCACCACCCCGCCCAACGAGATGACCGCCATCTCCGAGGTGCCTCCCCCCACGTCGACCACCATGGAGCCCACTGGCTCGTGGATCGGGAGCCCCGCCCCGATGGCCGCCGCCATGGGCTGCTCGATGAGATAGCTGGACGCTGCCCCGGCCCTCCGGGTCGCCTCCTTCACCGCCCGGCGTTCCACACCGGTGATTGCGGAGGGCACACAGATCAGCACCTTGGGCCGGTTGAAGCGGCCGACACCACACCGGCGGAGCAGCACCTGGAGCATCCGCTCGGTGATGTCGAAGTCGGTGATCGCCCCTTGGCGCATGGGCCGGACAGCCACGATGTACCCGGGCGTCCGCCCGATCATCTGCCAGGCCTCCTCACCGATCGCCAGCACCTCGCGCGTCCTGGTGTCCAGGGCCACCACGGTGGGCTCGTTGAGCACGATCCCGCGGCCCTTCGCATAGACCAGGGTGTTGGCCGTCCCGAGGTCGATGGCGAGGTCGTGGGACATCCGCCTCATGGTACGGCCCGCCGAGGCGACCAGACCCGACCTCCGCAGCTCGGTAACCTCGAACAGTGACCCTCAAAGGACCACCTCCCTCTGAGGACGGCTCCGACGACGTGCCCCACGTTCCCGACGAGAACGGCAACGCACTCGAAGGCCACCTGGTCGACGATGCCGATGATCCGATCGACGAGGCGCCCACACGCGGATGGGTGCCTCCTGAGGAACGGAGCTGGCGCCATCCCTCGGAGATGACGTTTGGCACTTCAGGCGACGGAATCTCGGGTCACGAGCTTGCTGGGTCACCAACGGCACCAGGCACCGCTGCCTCCGGCAGGGATGCGGCGGGAACGATCCACCACGCCGTGACTAACCGGAGGCGCAGTATGGCGATGGCTCTGGTGGGAACGGGGGCAGCGGCCGCGGTCTTCGCCGGAATCGTGCTGCTCAACAGCATCGGTTCGGGTAAGGGCAGCCCCCGCGACTACCCCACCGCGACGACGTCGGCGGTGCTCACGACCTCACCGAACCCTGTCGACCTTGCGCCGCAAGCGGCGCGGCTCGCTGCGGAAGGTCTCGTCGCGTTGAACGTCACCACCTCGCACGGCAACCACCAGGGGTGCGGCATCGCGGTCGTCGGCCGCGGGCTCGTTGCCACGACGGCGGACACCGTCCTCGGTGCCACGATGGTCACGGCCACGAGCGCCTCGGGCCAGCAAGAACCGGCCAAGGTGGTCGCGCTCGACCGCGCCTCGGATATCGCGCTGCTCCGAGTACCCAGTGACGTTCGAGTCCCGACCTTCGGGGTAAGCGACCCCGTCGAGGTGGGCGCACACGCGATGGTGATGGCCCTGGGGACCGGTGCCCGGGCGTCGGGTGGCGCCCAGCGGGCGGCGGTGTGGACCACCGCGACAATCGAGTCTGCGGCGGCCCCGCTGCGAACAGGCGCCGCCGCTGGGATGACCGCGATCGCCGCGTCGGTTGGCGATCTGGCACCGGTGCCCGGCGCCGTGCTCGTGCAGTCCAACGGCGACGTGATCGGCATGTTCGACGCGTCGGGCACGTCATCTGGGGAACCCGGTGCGAGCACGTTCCTCCCAGCGCAATTGATCGTCGGTGTGAGCGAGGACCTCGCGCACTTCGGCAAGGTCCAGCATGGCTGGCTAGACGTGAAGGCCAAGGATGCACCAGCGCCGAACGGCGCTTCGGGCACGGTCGGCGCGCAGGTCTTGGCAGTCGAACCGACTGGGGCGTCGAGAGGGGTGCTCCGGGTGGGCGACGTCATCGAGTCGGTGGGGGGCGCACCGGTGACATCCATGGCCCAATTGCGCGAGCGACTCTATGTGTTGGGAGCGGGGACCCAGGTAGAGCTCGGGATCGCCCGCAACGGTGCGCAGACCAGCGCTGAAGTTGATCTGGGCTCCTCCCCGTAGCATGGAGGGATGGCGATGAGCAGTGACCGGGGCAACGAGGGAAACCCTCTTCAAGGGCTGCTCGCCGATCTGTTGAAGGTCGTCGGCGGCGCACCCGGCGGGACGACGCCGTGGCTGGAGGCGGCTCGGGCGCTGGCGCACGGAGTGGCGACCGACGGGGCACCTGAGGCAAACATCGACCCCATTCGGCGCATCGAGCTCGCTGAGTTGGCGAGGGTCGTCGAGATGCATGTCGCCGAGACCACCGGACTTCCACTCGCCCACGGGGGGCAGCGCCCACCCACGTTCGAGCCGGTCAGCCCGGGCGCATGGGCGCTACGCGCGCTCGAAGCCTGGCGACCGCTCGTCGAGCCAATCGTGAACGCGGGTGGCGGAAGCCCGGGGCTAGGACAACTGGGCTCGGTCCTCGGGGCGGACGGGGGCCGGGGCGGCCTCCAGGATCTGCTCGATCAGTTCGCCGTGACCATGGGCCCAGTGCTCTTCGGCATGCAACTGGGATCGGCGGTCGGACACCTGGCCAAGCGGGCCATGGGCCAGTTCGCCCTGCCGGTCCCGTGGCCCGAGTCCCCTGAGCTCCTGATCGTGCCGGACAACGTCACGGCATTTGGCGACGATTGGAGCCTGCCGGCCGCCGAAACTCGTCTCTGGGTATGCATTCGGGAACTGACGATGTCTGCGGTGATGAGCCAGCCCGAGGTCGGCCGACGCCTCCACACCCTGATCGATCAGGCCATGCGAATGGCGGTCGACGCCCAACAGGGACTGACCGATCGGCTCGGGGCACACGCAGGTGACCCCGAAGCCCTCCAGAGCTTGTTGAGCGACCCCGAGTCGATGTTGGCCGATCTTCTCGGGCCCGGTCGTCGGAGCGGGTCGGCCCATCTCACTGCGCTCACCACGGCCATCGGTGGCTACGTCGACCACGTCACCGCGAGGATCGCCCAGAACCTCGTGGGATCCAACGCGGCCCTCGGCGAAGCATGGTTCCGCCACTGCGTGGAGGACAACGATGGTCAGCGCGCCGCCGGGGCACTGTTCGGTTTGGACCTGGGACGGGAAGAGACCGAGCGCGGTGCTGCGTTCGTCCGAGGAGTGGTCGAGCGTGCCGGCGAAGACGGCCTTGCGCTGTTGTGGACGGCTCCACGCAACCTGCCGACGCCGGCCGAGGTCGACGCGCCAGGACTCTGGCTCGAACGAATCAGCCTGCCCGAGCTTCCCGACGTCGACGAGGAGCTCGGCGGCTCCGACCAGGCCTGAGGCTCAGTCCGCGGTCTCCTCAGGGAAACCGAGATCCCAGTCCAGTGCCAGGTTTTCACGTTCGGCATCCCGTACCACCCGCTCGCGGTTACGCCGGAACTGTGGGTCGTGCGGCGGCAGGAGCACCAGTCGGGCCAAGGCCCGGTCCCTGAAGGCGTCGATCATCTCGGGATCACCGAAGTCCGACTGCACCTCCCAGTGGGGCGCCACCGGCCCGAGGTAGACGACGCGGACGTGACCCACCGGCTCGACCGGCACCGCCGGATCGACTGTTGGGTCCTCTACCTCGGGGGACATGCCACCTCCAACGTTGCGCTTCACGAACGGGCTGCCAGAGTACCGGCTCGGCAGCCCGGTTCGTCGAGCGGCGGGTCACGTCTGGCTCGCGGTCGACGACCGCCTCAGCCCGCCTGTGAGCCCAGCGTGACCCGCACTGTCCGATAGTGCGAGCCCCGATAGAGCCCGATGGGCACGACAGCGCCCGGTGCCTGCGCCTGGACGTCGCTGACCAACTCTGACGCCGCGGTGACGTCCTGGTTGGCGAAGGACACGATGACGTCGCCCACCTTGAGCCCGCCGGCGGCTGCCGGGCCGCCGGCGGCCACCCCGACAACGACTGCCCCCGACGTCCGGCTGAGTTGCTTTTGGCGCGCGACCGATGGGGTCACGGTCTCGACCACGACACCGAGATAGGCCGTGGAGGAGTTGGCCGGAGTGGCCGTCACGCCGCCGCTCGGACCGCCTGTCCCACCGTTTTGGAGCTGCGGGAGTAGGGGCTTGATGGTGTTGATGGCGATAGCGAAGCCGATGCCTTGGGCCGGGGCATTCCCCGCACCGCTCTCGGCGACCGCGGTGTTCATACCGATGACCCGGGCCTGGGAGTCGACAAGCGGGCCACCCGAGTTGCCCGGGTTGATTGCGGCGTCGGTCTGGAGGAGCCCCGTCAGATTTTCGGTCTTGCCGGTGATGTCGCTCTGCGCGCTGAGGGAGCGATCCTTTGCCGACACGATCCCTTCGGTCACCGTTGGGCCTCCGGCCAGCGCCAACGCGTTCCCGATCGCGAGGACGTCGTCGCCGACCTCTGTCGCGTTTGAGTCCCCGAGCTTGACGGTCGGCAGCCCCTGGGCATTGTCGATCTGGACCAGGGCCACGTCCTGTGCCGGGTCGGTGCCGATGACGCGGGCGCTGAGCGCCTTGCTCTGGCCCGAAAGCGTGACCGTCACCACAGTCGCGCCGGCGACCACGTGGTCGTTGGTCAGCACCTCGCCGTTGGACGTCAGGATCATGCCCGTCCCGGCGCCTTGCACTAGGCCGCCCGAGGAGCTGCCCTGCGTTGAACGCGCGGTGGTGTCGATGGACACGACTGCGGGCTCGACCTGAGCGAGGACCGCTTGGACGTCCCGGGGCTTGGCGAGGACGCTGCGATTAGGGAAGAACTGCTCCACCTCGGTCTTTTGGGAGCCGTAGCCCACGGCCAGCCCGACGGCGGCACCGAGGACCGAGGCGATGATTGAGGTCAGCACGACGACTCGGATCCATTGACGCCGGGTGAGGGTCTCCACTACCACGGTTCGATTCGGCGACCGCCACGCCAGCCACCTGAAGGAGCTTGGCACCGGATAGCCCGACGAAGGCGGGTACCAAGGGGGGCCGCCAGTGGGTGGGTACGCCGGCGGACCACCTCCCGAAGGTGGGTAGGCCGGCGGCGGGTAGGCGACCGGCTGCCCGGGGTACGGCGACGTTGGGCCGACCGGGGAGACTGACGAGGCATCTGCCCGTGCCGGCGCCGGGCTGGCAGGCGTGCCGGTTGGCACAACCACGTCCCGTCGGGTCTCCCAAACCCTCGGTGGCATGGGCATAGCGTTCGTGCGATACGGATCCTCGCTCGGAGAGCCGAACTGGGGGTGCTCCGCCTGCCCGGGTGCCGGTACCGGCGCCGGGGACATGAACGGTGGTGGGATGGGTGGAGCGGGGCCGGCGCCCGGCAACGGTCCATCGCCCTGCTCGCCGCCGCTCGACGCCGACCCGTTGCGACCTGCTGGTCCGCCGTTCAGTGGCGCCGGAACCTCGGGAGTCGAGACCGGGGGGACGGGCACTGTGGGGGTCGAGACCGGGGGGACCGACCGCTGGGGGACCGGCCGCGAAGGCGTCGGCATGGGGGTAACGGGCGTTGGGGGCATCGGACCGTCGGCCGACACGGCCCGAGAGGCACCGTTGCTTTCGAGCGGGGCGAGCTCGGTGAACGTCGACCCGCCCGACGGTTGCTCGGCTGAGCCGGTGAGGTCCGGCCGAGCGTGGCGCGGTCCGGTGCCGTGAGCTTCATTGCCCACGCCGACCTGATCGCTCCGAAGCCAATCGGATTCGGGATGGTCGTCGGACGGCGTTGGCGGCAGATGGGTCAATGGGTCACACGTTCGTCGATACGTCAGCGGTCGGCTGTGGTCCCATTCGACGTAGGTCGCTGACCACACTTCCCCGAGAAAGAAGCGCTACGGTTTGGCGGCTGTGGTCAACGGCCCGTCGGGAACTATCGCCGACCACCTTCTTCCCGAATCGCTGCAAGGATCGTTAGGCCGTCCGGCTAGTGCTCCGAACGCTCCATGGCTGGTGCAATGGTAAGGCTAGAGGTCCACACGACAGGATAGATCATGGTGTCCTTGGCGCTTCCCCGGCGAGCGAGCGATCCCCTACGTGCGCCTTACACCGCAGAGGCGCCGTCGGGACCGCCGGGCAAACCCCGGTGAGCAGCCTCGGCCTGGGCGAATCAGGCTTCCTCGAGTGCGTGGTGAACGTCAGCGAGGGGCGTGACGAGGTTCTCCTGGGGAAGCTCATCGAGCAGATCGACAATGTGCTGCTCGATCTGCATCGCGATCCTTCGCACCATCGATGCGTCATCACGCTCGGCGGTCGCGACACCGACGTCGAAGCGGCCGTTCGCAGCGTGACGAGACGCGCGGTAGACCTGCTCGACCTTGGCGCGCACCGTGGCGCGCACCCTCGGTTCGGCGTCGTCGACGTGGTGCCGTTCGTGCCGTTCGCCCCGCAGATCACACCCGGGGGGCTCGGCCCGTCGTCGAGCACGCCGTCAACCGCCGATCCCGACCTCGGGCCGGCGGTCGCCGCCCACGATCGTTTCGCGAGCTGGGCCGGCACGGAGTTCGGTCTCCCCTGCTTTCTCTATGGGCCACTCCCAGACGGCGGTGAGCGCACGCTCCCCGAGGTGCGTCGAATGGCCTACGCCGGACTGCGACCCGACGTCGGGCCAAATCGCCCCGATCCCCACGCCGGATCTGTGGCCGTGGGGGCACGTCAGGCTCTGGTCGCCTACAACATGTGGGTCGCGGGTGGGGACGCCGAGCTCGTTCGCCAGGTCGCTGCGGCGATCCGGGGTCCGCACGTGAGAGCGCTCGGGCTCGAGCTCGACGGCTCCTTCCAGGTGTCGTGCAACCTGGTCGTGCCCCAGGTCATCGGCCCGGCCCAGATCTACGACCAGGTTGCCGCCCTGCTCGAAGCGCGAGCGGCCAGCATCGAGCGTGCAGAGCTCGTCGGCCTGGCGCCACTATCGGTGATCCACGAGATCGACGAAGCTCGGTGGCGCCAACTGGACGTCAGTCCAGCCGCGTCTGTCGAGTCAAGGATGGCGGGGCGTCTGCTCAGGAGACGTTGACCATTGCGGCACGGCGCTGCATCGCCCGGGCGCGGCGCACTCGCCGGCGCTCCCGCTCGCTCATGCCGCCCCAGATGCCGAACTTCTCACCGTTGGCCAGCGCATACTCGAGACAGTCCTCACGGACGACGCAACCTCGACAGACCTCTTTTGCCTCGCGCGTCGACGCCCCGCGCTCGGGGAAGAAGAGGTCCGGGTCGACGCCCATGCAGTTGGCCTGTGCTTGCCAACTTCGCTCTTGGCGACCGTACAGCAGTGACACGAGGTCCAACGGTCCGCCTCCCATCGCCACTCACGTGGCACCGGTGTAACTACAACGGTGTTATCTTCCCGCATCGGCCGGCCCAACGCAAGAGCTAGCAGGGATCCTTCGGTTCGGCCCCGGTAGCCACCGGGCCCGAATCCGCCCGCCAGTCGTTACCCGACCCTCATCTGGGGTCCTCGGGAGCGCACCAGTGGCGGGGGCGCCGAGAGGCACCTGGGAAGCACGCAGACTTTCCAGGCGCCCGGATGGGGCGTCGTCCGAGGATCGGGGGACAGATCAGCCCGCTGAGCGCAGGACCCGGCGGTGGCTGAGGAAGTCGACCAGGACGTAGCCACCAAGCGAGTCCGGGGTCGTGTAGAAGGTCCTGCCCCCATTCACCCTGGAGATCTGCTCCACAAAGGGGTACTGGGTACGTTCGAGGTCGAGTGCAAAGGTGTTGATCGTGATGCCGCTGCGGGTACAGCGAATGACCTCAGCCATCGTCCGGTGGAGGGTCTCGGGTACCGGGGGGTAATTGAAGAAGACCTCCCCGTCCGGCTCGATGTGGGCAGTCGGCTCGCCATCGGTCACCACGATGATCTGCTTGGTTCCGTGTTGGTGCGCAAGCAGTCGCCGGCCCAGCGCCAACGCGTGCTGGAGGTTGGTGCCGTAGACGTAGTCCCACATGGCGGTGGGCAGGTCGTCGGGCTTGATCTCGCGCGCGACCTCCGAAAAGCCGACGAGACCGAGGTAGTCCCGCGGGAACCTGCTGGTGATCAGGGTCTGCAATGCCATGGCCATCTTCTTTGCCGGCACGAAGTTGTCCCGCATCGGCATGGACATCGACAGGTCCACTGCCAACACCGTGGCCGAGCGCGAGAGGGCCTCGGTCTCTACGACCTCGAAGTCCTCGGGCGCCAGGCGGACGGGCACTCCCGAGCCCGAGCGCCGCACCGCGTTGTGCACCGTCGCCGAAAGATGGAGGTTGAGCGGGTCGCCGAACTCGTAGGGCTTGGTCGTCTCCTCGCGGTCGTGGCCGGCGCCCGACCAGGTCGTCTTGTGATCGCCGATGCGGTCCTTGGCCATCTGGGCGAACAGGTCGCTCAGCGCTCGCTGTCCGAGGCGACGGACCCCCTTGGGTGTCAGTTCGGTCTTTCCACCCCGCTGCTCGATCAGCCCGGCCTCTTGCAGGGTCCGGGTGAGCTTGGCCAGCCGGTCGAGCGACCGCGCGGTGTCGTCGCCCAGGTGCCGACGGACCTGGTCGAGGTCGACCTCGGCCAGGGCGTTGGGCGACGTAGCCGATTGGAGCATCTCCTCCACCCGGTCCAACTCCCCCAGCTGGGACGCGAGGTCGGTCGCCTCGGACATGCCGAGTGGAGCGTCGCCGGTGAACTGGTACCGCTGCTGCCACCCGGCATCGGGAAACGCCCGCTGGAGGTTGCCGCCGAGCCGCTCCACCTGCCAACGCAGATCCATGTCCTCCATCAAGTTGGAGGCCATCTGCCGGAGCTGATCCCGCTGCTCGGGCGACAGCGACTGCCACATCGCCTCGGCTGCCGCCATCCGGGCCGCCATCTGCTCGAGGATCTCGTCCAGCGACGTCGCCCCCGGGAACATGTCCCCGTACTGCTCCATGAACTGCTCGAACGAGGGGTCGATGGGCTCGCCGTTCTCACGCTGCTCGAGCATCTTGTTCAACGCATCGAGGGCGTCGCGCATGTGGGCGATCCGCTCGGGGTCCATGGAGCCCAGTGCTTCGGAGGCCCCCTCGAAGTAAGTGTCGGCGACCTCGCGTCGCAGTTCGTCGAGCAGCTCCTCGAACTGCTCGCGCGCCTCGGACGAGACGAAGTCGTAGTGCTGGAGGTCTCGGACACGTCCGGCCACGTCGTCGGGTTGCAGATCGAGCGCCATCCGGCGTTCGGCGGCCACTTCGTCGGTCACCTCTTGACGGCGCTCGTCACCCGAGGCCCGGGCTTCCGCCTCGAGCGCGTCCACCGCGGCGCGCTCGCTCTGTTCGATCTCGTCCAGGCGCTCAGTGAGCCGCTGGAGCCGACCGTCGGGATCGCCCTGGTCGAGCACCTCGGCTCGGCGACGACGCAGCTGTTCGAGCATCTCGCGCAGCCCGGCGATGCGCTCCCCATCGGGCGTCCGCATGCCACTGCGCATCAGTCGCCGGAGCGAGTCATTCAGGTCGCCTCCCGACAGGAGGTCCTCGCCGAGCTCAGCCAGCAGGTCGTCGGGATCCAGATCGGTCAGGTCCTGGCTACCGTCCCAACGGGTGTAGTCGTAGCGTGCCGTCATCACCCACTCCAGTCTCGCCGGCCACAGCGCCTGGTCATCGGCGACTGCGGTAGAGGGCGCGGGCGCCCGAGGCGTCCTTGTTGAGCCGCTTGGTGAGGTGCAGGCCCTCCAAGAGGAACTCGAGGGCGCTGGCCAACATGGCCGGGGACTCGCCAGCCTCGGGACCCGCCAGGGCACGGGTGGGCGGCTCGAGCGCCGGCATCTCCCGGAGCACCGAAAGGTACTGGGCGGCGGCCAGGTCGTCGCCCGCGTGCACCACGGTCTCCGCGTCGAACGCGGCCAGCACCCCTGCGGGATCCTCGAGGGTCACCCTGCGGCGGAACACTGACAACACCGCCGCCGACACCAGCTGAGCCACGACGTCGGCCTCTCGGCCCTCCTCGAGCGCCTCGACCTCGATCTTGCCCTGGGTCGACGGAACCAGTGCGGCCAAGTCGCTGACCCGCGGCACAGCAACGGGCTCGGAGTTTCGCAACGCACGGCGCACCGAATTGGCCACGAGCGTCTCGTAGTTGGCGATGGTGAGGCGCACCGACACCCCGCTGCGCTGGTTCAAGTGGGGGCTGCGGCGGGCCAGTTGGCTGATCTCGGCGATCACCTCTTGGAGGTAGTCCGGCACGGTGACCGGAAGGCCGCCGACGGGCAGCTCGGCCTCGGCGCGCATGATGGTCGCCTCGATGACCGCGTCGGGCGGGTAGTGGGTCCGGATCTGGGCGCCAAAGCGGTCTTTGAGCGGGGTGATGATCCGCCCCCGGTTGGTGTAGTCCTCGGGGTTCGCCGTGGCGACGAGCATGATGTCGATGGGGAGGCGGATGCGGTGACCGCGGATCTGGACGTCACGTTCCTCGAGCACGTTGAGCAGCCCGACCTGGATCCGCTCGGAAAGGTCCGGGAGCTCGTTGATGGCGAAGATCCCCCGGTTCACCCGGGGGACGAGCCCGTAGTGCAGGGCCAGCTCGTCGGAGAGGTAGCGGCCCTCGGCGATCTTGATCGGGTCAACCTCCCCGATGAGGTCCGCGATCGAGGTGTCCGGAGTGGCCAGCTTCTCGCCATAGCGCTCCGAGCGGTGCACCCAGACGATCGGCGTGCGCTCGCCCTCTTCGGCCACCTTGAGCCGGGCGAACAGGGACGTGGGGTTGGTCGGGTCATCGTTGATCTCGGACCCGGCGACCACCGGGAGCCACTCGTCGAGCAGCTCCACGAGGGTCCGGATGATCCTCGTCTTGGCCTGACCCCGCTCACCGAGCAGGATCACGTCGTGACCGGCCATGATGGCGTTCTCGAGCTGTGGGACGACGGTGTCTTCGAATCCGAGGACACCTTCGATCAACGGCCGCCCCTCGGCGATGCGGACGGCGGCATTGCGTCGGAGCTCGTCGGCCACGGGGACCGACTCCCAACCCGACGACCGGAGCTCGCCCAAGGTCCGGGGGAGATCGATGGGCGGAGCAGGTGGGTGCGACTGCGCGGCGGGCATGCAGGCCAGCCTACGCCCTGAGTTGTGCCGGGGCGTCCGCGTTCTGGAATGATGTGAACCGCCCAGATCCGGGCGTGACACCTCGGCGCGGGATGGGCCGGGTGTCCCCCGGCAGCACTCGGGGCCGACGAGAGCCCGCACCGAGCGGTGCGGGAAGGGAGAGCGAACGTGACGACGGTCGAGAGCGCAACGGTCACTCCCGTCCAGATCGGACGGCCGAGGGGTGGCCCCGACGTGCCGACGCTGCGTCGAGACCGCTGGTGGATCCAGCCGCTCGTCACCGCCACGGTCCTCATCGCCTTCGTCGGCTACGCCACGTACGCCGCGTTCTCCAACGACAACTACTTCGTCGGTACGGCGGCCCACCGCGATCTGATCTCGCCCTTCTATTCCCCGTGCCTTGCCGGCAGTTGCGTTCCGGGCTCGCACCCGAGCTTCTACCTGTCGTGGTGGCAGATTTCGCCGGCCCTACTCATCCTCGTCGTTCCGCTCGGTTTCCGACTCACCTGCTACTACTACCGTCGGGCGTACTACCGGTCGATCTGGCTTTCCCCGCCCAACTGCGCGGTCGCCGACGCGCACCACTCGTACTCGGGCGAGTCTCGCTTCCCGCTCATCCTCCAAAACGTCCACCGCTGGTTCTTCTACCTCGGCCTGGTCCTGAACGTGATCCTCACCATCGACGCCGTCCTGGCCTTCCGCGAGCCGGGCCTGGGGATCGGGGTCAGCGTGGGCACCCTGGTGCTCTGCGTGAACGCGGCACTGCTGTGGCTGTACACGCTCTCGTGCCATTCGTGCCGGCACCTGTGCGGCGGCCAGGTGCGGAGCTTCTCCAACCACCCTGTGCGCTACCGATTGTGGAAGTTCGTCACACCACTCAACGCGAACCATATGAAGTTCGCCTGGGCCAGCCTGATCTTCGTGGCGCTCACCGACCTGTACGTTCGCCTCGTCGCCAGCGGGGCGTTCCACGACCCCAAGCTGTTCTAGGGCGAAGGCCCACCCCAGGCGAGCCGGCCCGGACCACCACGAGACGCGAGAAGTCGAGAAGAGGAGCATCGGGATCCATATGGCCGACTACGAGTCCCATCAGTACGACGTCATCGTGATCGGCGCCGGAGGCGCCGGCCTGCGGGCCGCGATCGAGGCCAAGCAGCGTGGGCTGCGCACCGCGTTGGTATGCAAGTCGCTGCTCGGCAAGGCACACACGGTCATGGCCGAAGGCGGCGTCGCGGCGGCGATGGGGAACGTCTACTCCGAGGACAACTGGCAGGTGCATTTCCGCGACACCATGCCGCGGCGGCAAGATGCTCAACAACTGGCGGATGGCCCAGCTCCACGCCCAAGAGGCGCCCGAGCGGGTGCACGAGCTCGAGGCGTGGGGAGCGCTGTTCGACCGGACCAAGGACGGGCGGATCACCCAGCGGGACTTCGGGGGCCACCGCTTCGCCCGCCTGGCCCACGTCGGAGACAGGACCGGGCTCGAGCTCATCCGAACGCTCCAGCAAAAGGCCGTGTCGATGGACATCGACGTGTTCATGGAGTGCAAGGTGCTCCGGCTCCTGACCGACAGCGAGGGACGGGTGAGCGGCGCGGTCGGCTACTGGCGTCCGACCGGCGAGTTCGTGACCTTCATCGCCAAGGCGGTGGTCCTCGCCACCGGCTCGATCGGCAAGAGCTGGATGTACACCTCCAACTCGTGGGAGTCGACCGGTGACGGGCATGCGATGGCCATCTGGGCCGGAGCGGACGTGATCGAGATGGAGGCCGTCCAGTTCCATCCAACCGGCATGGTGTGGCCCTTGTCGGTCCGCGGCCTGCTCGTCACCGAGGGGGTCCGGGGCGACGGTGGTGCCCTGCGCAACAGCGAGGGCAAGCGCTTTATGTTCGACTACGTCGCCCCGATGTTCCGGGCCGAGACGGCGGAGACCGAGGAAGAGGCCGATCGGTGGTACGACGACCACGCCAACAACCGGAGGACCCCAGACCTGTTGCCCCGTGACGAGGTCGCCCGGGCCATCAACAGCGAGGTGAAGGCCGGACGCGGGAGTCCCCATGGGGGGGTGTTCCTCGATATCGCGTCGCGGCGCTCGGCCGAGTACATCCGGCGGCGGCTTCCCTCCATGTACCACCAGTTCATGGAGCTGGCCGGCGTCGACATCACCGCGGAGGCCATGGAGGTCGGTCCGACCTGTCACTACATGATGGGCGGCGTCCGGGTCGACGCCGAGACCGAGGCGGCCACCGTGCCCGGGCTCTTCGCCGCCGGCGAGGTAGCCGGCGGCATGCATGGGGCGAACCGGCTCGGTGGGAACTCGCTTTCGGACCTGCTCGTCTTTGGTCGGCGCGCCGGCCTGGGGGCGGCCGACTTCGCCGAAGGGTGGTCAGGGGCGCCCGCCGTCGATCGGGCCGAGGTGGACGCCATCGTGGCGGACGCATTGGCGCCGTTCGACCGGGGGGGCGGCGAGAACCCCTACGAAGTCCAGCACTCGCTGCAGGAGACCATGCAGGCGCTCGTCGGGATCATCCGCACCGGTCCCGAGCTCGAGGAGGCCCTGGTGAAGCTCGAGGAGCTGAAGGAGCGGGCCGGGAAGGTCGCGGTGAGCGGGGGTCGGGCCTACAACCCGGGGTGGAACCTGGCCACGGATCTCCCTTCCATGCTGACCGTGGCCACCGCCGTGGCCCAGGGCGCACTCCACCGGCGCGAGAGCCGGGGCGGTCACACCCGCGAGGACTTCCCGAACGCTGACCCCGAATTCGGGAAGGTGAACCTAGTGCAGCGTCAGACCGGGGAGCGAGGCATGAACGCCCCGATCTCCGTCACCCCCGAGGCTCTGCCGGTCATGCCGGAGGAGCTGCAGTCGCTCTTCGAGGAGGCACACTGATGGACAGCACGCTGACCGACAGCACGCAGGCCGAGGGCACGCAGCTCGATGGCAGCCCGACCGAAAAGGTCACCATGCGGATCTGGCGGGGCGATCCCTCCGGTGGCGACTTCGAGGACTACGTGCTTCCGTCCCAAGAAGGCGAGGTGGTGCTCGACGTCATCCACCGCGTCCAAGCCACCAGTGCCCCGGATCTGGCCTGCCGCTGGAACTGCAAGGCGGGAAAGTGCGGATCGTGCTCGGCTGAGATCAACGGCAAGCCCAGACTCATGTGCATGACCCGCATGGACCAGCTGCCCGAGGGTCCGGTGACCGTTGCCCCGATGCGGACGTTCCCCATCATCAGGGACCTCGTCACCGATGTGAGCTTCAACTACGAGCGGGCCAAAGAGGTGCCCGCCTTCAAGCCCGCGCCGCCGCCTCCCGGTGGGTACCGCATGCAGCAGGTCGACATCGAGCGGGGCCAGGAGTTCCGCAAGTGCATCGAGTGCTTCATGTGCCAGGACGTGTGCCACGTCATCCGCGACCACGAGGAGAACAAGGCTGCGTATGCCGGGCCCCGGTTCTTCATTCGCTACGCCGAGCTCGAGATGCACCCGCTCGACACCAACGATCGGCGTGAGCTCGTACGCGAGCGCGGCGGGCTTGGATTGTGCAACATCACCAAGTGCTGCACCGAGGTCTGCCCGGAGCACATCAAGATCACCGACAACGGCATCATCCCGCTCAAGGAGCGAGTAGTCGACGCGGCCTACGACCCGGTGGGCTGGTTGGGCCGCACCATCCTTCGTCGCCACAAGGCGTCGGCCGAGGAGGCTGCGGCCGACGTCCCGTAGCTCGGGCGCCTCGACGTGCCCCGGTTCCTCTCACCTGACTGGGTGGGCGCCTTCAACGATGCGCTTGAGGGCGCGGCGCTGGACCCGCTGGTCCCGAACGTCGCCGACGGCACCCTTCGGGTCGCCCAGGTGGTGATCGACCCGCCCGGCGACCTCCTCGCACTCATGGGTGTGCCCGGGATCGAGTCCCAGGGCGCTGTGCGCCGGTCCGTCCGCACGGTGCTGACCGTCGACGGGGGCCGCCTGCACCTCGCGCACCAGGCCCCAGAGCACCCCGATGGGTCGAGCGAGGCCGACGTGTCAGTGGTGATCTCCTACCCCGACGCGGTCGCGCTGTCGCGCGGCGAACTCGATCCCGTCGACGCCCTCGGCGCCGGTCGGGTGCAGATCCGCGGGAACCTCGCCGCCCTCGTGGCCAGCCAGTCGCTGCTGGCCAGCGCCGCCGGCCGGCTCGAGGGACTGCACGCCGCCACCACGTACTGAACCGCTCAGCCACTCAGCGATCTCGGGGCGCCGGGCGCGGTGCCGCCCGAGCGTCCAACCGGGCTCGGGGCTAGTCTCGACGAACGATCCGCCAGGGGGCGGATCGAATCTCCGAGAGGGGAGGCCGAGTGAGGCAGCCGATGGACGACCACTTCTTGCTGAAGTACCGCGAGCTCCTCGACGCGGAAGACGCCGCGTTCGATGAGCTCGAGCACGCGTGCGAGGAGGGTGACCGCGCTCACTTCGACGAAGAGATGACACTCTGGCAAGACACGGTCGGTCGGAAGCTGGCGTTCCTACACCACGCCGGGATCGAGGTGGTGCTTCCTCTCTCGACCTGACTCAGGGGGTCAGCCGAGCAGGCCCAGTTTCTCCACCTCCGCCCGCTCCTCGAGAAGCTCCCCAGTGGTGGCCGCGATCCGCTCGGCGGCGAACTCGTCGTGGACAAAACCGTCGGCAACCGACCAACCGCCCTGACCGTCGGCCAGCACGGGGAAGCCGAACTGCAGCCCTTCGGGGGTGCCATACTGCCCGGCGCTGGCCACCGCCACCGACACGCACGAGCCCGTTGCCGTCGACGTGCGAAGGCCGACGACGGTGTCGATCGCGGCGTTGGCGGCCGAGGCGGCCGACGATGCTCCCCGAGCGTCGATGATGGCCGCACCCCGCTTTTGGACGGTCGAGATGAAGTCACCCCGAAGCCATGCGTGGTCAGCAATCACGTCGGGGACCGGCGTACCGTCGATCCGCGCATTCGCGAAATCGGGGAACTGGGTGGCCGAGTGGTTGCCCCAGATCGCGACGTTGGTCACCGAGGACACCGGCACGCCGGCCTTCTTCGCCAGCTGGGACGTCGCCCGGTTCTGGTCGAGGCGGGTCATTGCGAACCAGCGATCGGCCGGGACCTCCGGCGCGTTGGAGCGAGCGATCAAGCAATTGGTGTTGCAGGGATTTCCGACCACCAACACCCGCACGTCGGAAGCAGCGTTCTCGGCGATCGCCCGCCCCTGCGGCTTGAAGATCCCGCCGTTGATGCTCAGCAGGTCACCTCGTTCCATGCCCGCCTTGCGGGGAACCGATCCGACCAGGAGCGCCCACGAGGTTCCGTCGAACGCGGTCTTGAGATCCGACGTCGCCACGACGTCGTCGAGCAGCGGGAACGCGCAGTCGTCGAGCTCCATCACCACGCCCTCGAGCGCCTTGAGCGCCGGCTCGATCTCGAGCAGGCGCAGGACCACTGGTTGATCGGGACCGAGCAGCTGGCCCGAGGCAATCCGGAACAGCAGCGAATAGCCGATTTGGCCGGCAGCGCCGGTCACGGTGACGTGGACTGGAGTAGTCGGAGCCATATGCGGAGGCTACCGGGGCGCCGGCGCAACGGTCGAACCGAGCCCCGGACCGGCTTCGGCCACGCGCCGGGGCAACGCGGCTTCAGCAAGCGCCGCGTCAACCCGTGGCGCGCAGCGTCGGGCCCAGGTCGAGTGCCTCGTAGATGTCCCTCGTCGCCCTGGACTGGTTCAGGGTGTAGAAGTGCAGCCCGGGGGCCCCGGCGGCAATGAGCTGGCGGCACAGCTCGGTGGCGATGGCCACGCCCTCGGTCCGCACGCCCTCGGGGCCGCCGGTCGAGGCAGCAACGAGCCGGGCCACCATCCACTCGGGCACGGGGGCGCCCATCGTGGCCATTCGGTCGATGGAGCTCAACGACGTCACCGGCATGATCCCGGGGAGGACCGGCTTGGTCACCCCGCGGGTCGCCAGGTCGGCGACCAAGGACTCGTACTCTTCGGCCCCAAAGAAGAACTGGGTGCACGCGAAGTCGGCCATCTCCAGCTTCGCCGCCAAGTAGTCGCGGTCGGCGGCCATGCTCGTCGACGACGGGTGGCCGGCGGGGTGGGCGGCGACGCCGATCGAGAAGCCGCCGATGGCGCGAGCCAGCGCCACGAGCTCGATCGCGTGGCGCAGCTCTCCAGCCGGGTGCGACGGATCGAGCGGCTCGTCGCCCCCGAGGGCCATCAGGTTCTCGACCCCCGCCCGGCGGTAGCTCACGAGAATCTCGGCGAGCTCGAGCCGGCTGTGGGCGACGCAGACCAGATGGGCCATCGGGGTGAGCGCAGTCGTGTGGAGAACGCCGGACACCAGGTCGAACGTGCGCCGACGCGACTCGCTCCCGCCCCGATAGGTCACCGACACGAACGACGGGGCCAACGGCTCGAGCTCACGCAGCGAGCGCGACAAGCGGTTCAACTCTGCATCGTTTTTCGGGGGGAAGAACTCGAACGAGTACGTCGGTCCGTTCGCCAACAGGTCGGCGATCCGCGTCACGACGCCAGAGCGTACTCCGCGCCCTGCCCAGTGGTCATGGGCCGGCGCCAGGGCCGGTGTGGATCAGGCCCGGCCGAAGTCGTCCTCCAGGCGGACAATGTCGTCCTCACCAAAGTAGTCCCCGTGCTGGACCTCGACGAAGACCAGGTCACCGGGCCCGACGCTCTCGATGCGGTGGGCTGACCCGGCGGCGATGTCCACCGCGTCCGCTGGGCCGAGCCGGCGCTGCTCTCCGTCGATGGTGACTAGCGCGCTGCCCTCCACCACGAACCAGTGCTCGGCTCGCCGAGCATGGCGCTGGTAGCTCAGCCGCTTGCCCGGGCGGACGACGATCCGCTTCACCTTGTGGTTGGTCGCCTGGTCGTCGAGCACCGTGTAGCTGCCCCATGGTCGCTCGTCGTGCTCACGCCCCTGCTCGGACTCTACGGTCATGACCCGGTCCTCGTCGTGATCATCAGGCTCGCTCGGCCGCCCGAACGGTGTTGCGCAATAGCATCGCGCGGGTCATCGGCCCCACCCCTCCGAGTCGCGGGGTGATCCAGCCGGCGACCTCGGCCACGGACTCATCCACGTCGGAGAGGAGCTTGCGACCTTCCCAGCTGGTACCGGCCCCGACCACCGCCGCTCCGGGCCTCACCATGTCGGGCGTCACCAGTCCGGCCCTGCCCGCAGCGGCGATCACCACATCGCCGGTGTGGATGATGGCGGCCAGGTCGACAACGCCGGTGTGGACGACCGTGACCGCTGCGTTGCAGCCCGGACGCTTCATGGCGAGTAGGAGTGACAGGGGACGCCCGATGGTCAGGCCCCGGCCGATGATGACCACATGCCTCCCCTCGACGGGCACGTCGTAGGCGTGGAGCAGCTCGACGATGCCCGCTGGCGTGCAAGGCAACGGACCGGGCGCACCCATCACCAGCTTGCCCAGGTTGACTGGGTGCAGCCCGTCGACGTCCTTGTCGGGGTCCACCGCCAACAGCGCCCGCTCCTCGTGCAGGCCGGCCGGCAGGGGCAGCTGGACCAGGTAGGCGCTGATCGCCGGGTCCTGGTTGAACCGCTCGATGACCGCCTCCAACTCGAGTTGGGTGGCATCGGCCGGCAGATGCTCGTGCACCGAGGTGATCCCGACCTCCGCGCAGTCGGCGTGCTTCATCGCGACGTAGCGAGCGCTCGGCCCGTCGTCCCCGACCAGCACGGTGCCGAGCCCGACCCGCACGCCTTCCAGCCCGAGCCGGGCCACGCGCTCAGCCACCTCGCCGCGAATTTTGGCGGCGAGCATCTCGCCATCGAGAAGCACGGCCGCCATCAGTGGCGGAAGTGGCGTTCGCCGGTGGTGACCATGGCGATACCTGCGGCGTCGGCGGCAGCGATGACGTCGGGGTCCCGAACCGAGCCTCCGGGCTGAACGACGGCCGTCACCCCAGCCCGGGCCAGCACCTCGAGCCCGTCGGGGAACGGAAAGAAGGCGTCACTCGCCCCGGCCCCACCTTTGGCGCGCTCACCGGCCTTGGCGACCGCGATCTCCGCCGCCACCACTCGTGACTGCTGGCCCGCGCCCACCCCCACCGCTTGTCCCCCGTTGACCACCACCACCGAGTTGGAGCTAGTCCGCCCGCAGACCAACCAGGCCAGGGCCAGGTCGTCCCACTGGTCGTCGATGGGCGCCACCGAGGTCACCACCTGCCACCCCGAGCGGTCGGCCACGAAGCGGTCGGGCTCCTGGACCAACACGCTCGCCCCGGCCAGCCGCAGCTGGCGCTCGAGGGGCTCGGGCTCGGGCGCCGACAGCAGTCGAGTGGCTTTGCGCCGGGACGCTAGCTGGGCCAGTGCCTCAGGGTCGTAGTCGGGCGCCACGATGACGTCGGCCTGGGGACCCCCGGCGATCGCCGCGGCCACCTCGGGGTCGACCGGGCCACCGATCGCGACGATCCCGCCAAAGGCGGACTGGACGTCACAGGCGAGGGCGCGCTCGTAGGCCTCGACCAGGGTGTCGGCGACCGCCACCCCACAGGGATTGGCGTGCTTGACGATGGCCACGGCGTAGGCGCCGAGCCCCGAGGCCCCCACCTCGTGGACCAGGCGCCAGGCGGCGTCGGCATCGAAGAGGTTGAGATAGGAGAGCTCCTTGCCACCGTGCTGAGACACCCGGTCCCACCACGACTGCTTCCCAGCGACCCGGTAGCGCGCTCCGCCTGGTGCGGGTTCTCACCGTAGCGGAGCATCTGGGCGCGCACGAGGGTTAAGTGGATGGTGGCCGGCAAGACCGCGTCGATCGGCGACCTCTCGTCGGGCGCCGACATCCCGTCGAGCCATTCGACGATCGCCGCGTCGTACGTCGCCGTATGGGCAAAGGCGGCACACGCCAGTCGTTCACACGTCGTGTCCGACAACACGCCGCCCGCCCTGAGCTCACCGAGCACCGCCGGATAATCGGCGGGAGAGACCACGACGCCGACGTGCTCGAAATTCTTGGCCGCGGAGCGCACCATCGTTGGTCCGCCGACGTCGATCAGCTCGACCGAGGGATCCGAGCTGAATGGGTACAGGTTGCACACCACCAGGTCGATGAGGTCGATACCTTGGTCGCGCACGTCGGCGAGGTGCTCGGGCTTGGAACGGTCGGCCAGAATGCCGCCATGGATGCTCGGGTGCAGGGTCTTGACCCGACCGCCGAGCATCTCGGGAGACCCGGTCACCTCGGACACCTGTCGGTGCGCGATGCCGGCATCCCCCAAAGCGACGGCGGTGTTCCCGCTCGCCACCAGCTCCCAGCCGAGCCCCGACAGGCCGTGGGCGAGCTCGACGATCCCGGTCTTGTCGTAGACCGACAGCAACGCCCTCACGGCGCCGCCACCGCTCTCGGAATGCCGGCAACCTCTCCGGGCTGACGACCGGCAGCCAGGGCATCGACCGCGGCCAGCACCGTCGCCGGATACAGCCGGCGCTCGACAATCTTGATGCGCTCGTGCAAGGACGCCTCCGTATCGCCGGGTAGCACCGGCACCGACTCCTGGGCCAGCGTCGGCCCGCAGTCCACGGCGAGCGACGCCACGTGGATCGTGCAACCCGTCTCAGCCACCCCTTGTGCCAGGGCATCCCGCACGGCGTGCCATCCGGGGAACGCCGGCAGAGCGCGGGGTGAGTATTGAGGATACGCCCGGGGTAGGCGGCGTGGAGGGGCTCGGCGACGATCGTGCCGAAACCCGCCATGGCGATCAAGTCCACCTGGTGGCCGAGCAGTACGGCGGTCAGGGCCTCGGTGTAAGCGACCCGGTCGAAGCTCGGCCCGAAGCCGCCCCATCGTCGACGGTCCACGAGCTCGACTGCTACCCCGTCGCCCCGAGCGATGTCGAGCGCGTCACAGGTGCGATCCGAGGCGACCAGACCGACCGGTACCCCCGCATCGAGCATCGCCCGCAGGATCGAACCACTCCCTGAGACGAGGACGGCCACGTTCACGGCTGTCACGCTAGCAACGTGCGCCAGGCCCCGGGACGACCCGGGGCCGGTTGCACCGTCTCGGGATCAGCCAGCCGCGCCGTAGAAACCGGCGTCGCCGTAGTCGAAGATGCCCCCGTCGGCGGCCACCAACCAGTAGCCCTGGCCGTCGGGGGTCGAGGCCATGCCGACGATCGGTTGGTTGAGGTGCATCGATCCGGTTGAGCCGTAGAAACCGGCGTCGCCGTAGTCGAAGATGCCCCCGTCGGCGGCCACCTCCCAGTACCCCCGGCCGTCGGGGGTCGAGGCCATGCCGACGATCGGTTGGTTGAGGTGCATCGATCCGGTTGAGCCGTAGAAACCGGCGTCGCCGTAGTCGAAGATGCCCCCGTCGGCGGCCACCTCCCAGTACCCCCGGCCGTCGGGGGTCGAGGCCATGCCGACGATCGGTTGGTTGAGGTGCATCGATCCGGTTGAGCCGTAGAAACCGGCGTCGCCGTAGTCGAAGATGCCCCCGTCGGCGGCCACCAACCAGTACCCCCGGCCGGCGGGGGTCGAGGCCATGCCGACGATCGGTTGGTTGAGGTGCATCGATCCGGTTGAGCCGTAGAAACCGGCGTCGCCGTAGTCGAAGATGCCCCCGTCGGCGGCCACCAACCAGTACCCCCGGCCGGCGGGGGTCGAGGCCATGCCGACGATCGGTTGGTTGAGGTGCATCGATCCGGTTGAGCCGTAGAAACCGGCGTCGCCGTAGTCGAAGATGCCCCCGTCGGCCGCCACCTCCCAGTAGCCCTGGCCCCTCGGCCGGGAAGCGGCCACGCCGGTAACCGGCCGATTGAGCGGAGGTGCCGCGAAGACCATCGGGGCGGTGTAGAGCCGCCGCGCGCCACCACAGGCGTAGCTGGTGCACCCCTTGGTCCACGCGGCAAACGCGATCCACCAGGCGCCCGAGGGATCCTCGACGAGCGATCCCCCGCCGGGCCCGGCAATCGAGCCCGAGGAAGCCAGAATGGGGCCGGGCTGCGGCTGACTACAGGGTCCCACCGCGCTGGCACAGATGGCGTACGCCTCGGCATAGTTGGCCGACGCATAGCTGCCCCCGGAGAAGAAGAGGTAGTAGGTACCGTCGACAACGACCATGTCAGGGTCTTCGACGGTGGTCTCCCACGGGTAGGCGGCCGTGTCGTTGGTCAAGAGCGCCGCCGGTTGACCGATGAAGCCCGTTCCCGACGCGTCGAGCTGCGCCGTCCAGATCACGGCCGGCACGGAGGATCCTCCGTCGTTGGACTTCCAGACCAGATAGGCGTTCCCTGTGGCCGGGTCGATGAATGGGCTGGGGTCGACGGAGCCGCCAAGCGCCGTTTGGCAGTACAACGGAGCAGTCGAGGTGTCCGTGAACACCGGTGGGTTCAGCGTGGTGGCGACGGCCACCGACAAACAGCTGTGCCCGGTCTCCGCCGGTCGTCCGTCGGTAGACGCGTCGTAGTACATCAGCCATCGGCCGGCGTAGAAGAAGACACCGGGGGAGGTCTGGGTGTTAGGGGTCTCCCAGGAGGGAGGGCTGGGAAGGGCGGTCGAGCCCGACCCGACCCCCGTGTAGGACCCGAACCCCGACGCCGGGCTCCCGGTCGAGTCGACCAGTGCTTGGATGTGGTTACCCATCGGCGTACCGGTGGTGAAGGCGTAGTAGGTGGCGCCGACCCGAACGATGTCGGGATCGGGTGCGTCGCCGGCAAAGGCGGGGCTCGGGGCCCCGACCAACGGCACCTGTGCACGGGCCACCTCGGGAGAGCCAGCCGGAGTCCTGGGAACGGCCCGACGAGCCGTGGGGGTGGAGGCGGCCAGGAGAAGGGCGACGACCAGCGCGCTGAGCAGCACGGCCGCCGAGGCGGCGCGACGCGGTACCCACCACGTTCGGGGCGTCGACCGTTCCGCCGTCGCGCCCACCCGCCGCGATCGCACCTAGGCGAGCCCCCGCACGATCTCGACCATCTTGATCCCACACTCGGTCGGGTTCTGCGCCACCGCGACCCCGGCCGCGGAGAGCGCCTCCATCTTGGCCTGGGCGGTGCCTTGGGAGCCCGAGATGATGGCACCGGCGTGCCCCATCTTGCGCCCGGGGGGTGCGGTGACCCCAGCGATGTATGCGGCGACCGGCTTGGTCATGTGCTCGGCGATGAACTCCGCGGCGCGCTCCTCCTCGGAACCGCCGATCTCGCCAATCATCATGACGGCCTTGGTGTCGGGGTCAGCCTCGAATGCCTGCAGGCAGTCGATGAAGTTGGTGCCCGGTACGGGATCGCCTCCGATCCCGACACAGGTGGTCTGCCCGACGCCCTGCTGGGAGAGCTCGTGCAGCGCCTGGTACGTCAAGGTGCCCGACCGGCTGACGATACCCACCGGCCCACCGGGCAGCGCGATGTCGCCGGAGGTGATACCGATGTTGACCTTGCCGGGCGAGATGATCCCTGGGCAGTTGGGCCCGAGGAGCCTGGTGGATCCGTACTCGTGGCGAATTCGGTTATAGGTCAGTGCCTCGTCTTGGGCGGGGATTCCCTCGGTGATGCAGACGATGAACGCGATTCCCGCAGCGGCTGCCTCGAGGATCGCGTCGCTGGCGAATCTCGGTGGCACCGACACGAAGGACGCGTCCGCACCGGTCGCCTCCACCGCCTCGGCCACCGTGTCGAAGATGGGGATACCGTCCACGTCCGATCCGCCCTTGCCCGGAGTGACCCCCGCGACCACCTTGGTGCCGTAGTCGCGGTTGCGCAGGCCGTGAAAACGGCCCTGCCCTCCGGTGAGTCCCTGCACGACCACCTTGGTGTTCTCGTCGACAAAAATGCTCACAGTGTCTCCTCGGTCCTCGTCGTTGTCGACGTCGTCAGTTCGCGGCCATGGCGACGGCCCGACGGGCGCCGTCGAGCATCGTGGCCTCGGCCACCAGCCGATCAGATAGGTGGGGCGCCAGTAGCTCGCGCCCGGCAACGGCGTTGGTGCCGTCGAGACGGAGGACGATCGGCGAGCGGATGTCAACCCGGTTCAACGCCTCGATGATGCCCTTGGCCACCTCGTCGACCCGAGTGATCCCACCGAAGATGTTGACGAAGATCGACCGCACCGCCGGATCAGCGTTGATCACTTCCAGAGCAGCGGCCATCACGTCCGCGTTGGCTCCCCCGCCGATGTCGAGGAAGTTGGCGGCCGTCCCACCCACCTGGGTAACGACGTCGAGCGTGCTCATGGCGAGCCCGGCGCCGTTGGCGATGATCCCCACCGAGCCCGACAGCCCGATGTAGTTGAGGCCCTTCTCCTTGGCCATACGCTCGCGCTCGTCGTCGGTGCTGGTGTCCTCGTATTCGGCCCACTCGGGATGACGGAAGGCGGCGTTCTCGTCCAGGGTCACCTTGGCGTCCAGCGCGTGCACCCGCCCATCGGTCGTCAGGATCAAGGGATTGATCTCGGCCAAGTCACAGTCCCCGTCGACGTAGCAGCGATAGAGGAGCAAGAGGAGCTGGGCAGCCTGTTCGCGTGCTTCGGGGTCCAGCTGCGCCTCATCGACCCAACGACGCGCCGCCGCCTCGTCCAGCCCGACGGTCGGGTCGATGGACAACCGTGCGATGGCCTCGGGGTTGTTGGCGGCCACCTCTTCGATCTCGACGCCACCCTCGGACGACAGCATGCCGAGGTGCAGCTTGTTGGGCCGGTCCAGCGTGAAGCTCGCGTAATACTCCTTGGCGATGTCCGAGGCGTGCTCGACCCACACCCGCCTGACCGTGTGCCCCTTGATGTCCATGCCCAGGATCGCCTCGGCATGGCCTCGAGTCTCGGCGGCATCGCCAGCCAGCTTGATACCACCCGCCTTGCCGCGGCCACCGACCTTTACCTGCGCTTTGATCACCACCGGGTAGCCGGCGGCGTCGGCTTGCGCGACCGCCTCTTCCACCGTGTCGGCCACGCCCCCTCGTGATGTGGGGATGCCGAAACGGGCGAAGTACTGCTTGCCCTGGTACTCGTACAGATCCACCGGTCTTCTCCTGTGTCGGTTCGGTACTGTCGATTGGTCGTGTGGCGTCCGTCCTCGCCCCGCCGCGTCGGCAGCTCGTCTGAGGGGACTCGACGTGGTGAGGGGTGCCGGCGCGACCCGCGAGGGGCCTGGCGATCACTCCTACACGCCGAGAGCCTCTTCGCGCTGGTCGAGCGCTTCGGCCAACCACGCGCCGATGGAGTCCAGCGCTGCCCCCGGGCCGAACACCTCGGCGACACCGAGCTCCTTCAGCGCGGGCACGTCTGAGCTGGGGATGATGCCCCCGACGATCACGAGCACGTCCGAGCGGCCCTCGGCTGCCAGGGCTTCGATGATCCGGGGCACCAACGTCAGATGGGCGCCCGAGAGCAACGAGAGGCCCAGTGCGTCGGCGTCCTCCTGCACGACGGCGACAACGACCTGCTCGGGGGTTTGGTGCAGCCCGGTGTACACCACCTCGAAGCCCGCGCTGAGAAGGGCTCGTGCAATGACCTTGGCACCCCGATCGTGGCCGTCGAGGCCGGGCTTGGCCACCACGACCCGGTAAGGACGCTTCATCGAGGTCAGATGATACGCGTGCGAGACGACCCAGGCGCCAGCCCAGGGCGATCGGTCACCTCAAGCTCGGTGCAGCGGGGTGGCCGACAGCAGGAGACTCTTCTCGCCGACCTGGCTGAAACGCACTCTCGCCTGGGCTTTGTCCCCCTCGCCCCGCGTCGAGAGCACGAGCCCTTCGCCCCAACGTTCGTGGACGACGACTTCCCCGGGCTGCAGGTTGAGCAGCTCGGCACCGGTACTTTCACGACGGCGACCCTCGACCGCCGCCGGGCCGGCGCCGCTGCCGAAAGTCCGGCCACCTTCGTCGTCGTGGGGCGTGCGCTCCCAGGGCTCCCACTGGTCCCAGCCCCGCGCGGCGCCTCTGATCGAACCCGCCTCCAACCGTTGGCTGCCGACACGGCCAGTCCTCCCGGCTCGAACATCTCGGACCAACTCGGAGGGAATCTCGGCCAGGAAGCGACTGGGGATGTTGTGGGAGGTCTGGCCCCACAGTGAGCGTACCCATGCGTGGGACAGGTACAAGAAGCGCCGGGCCCGGGTGATCCCGACATAGCACAGGCGGCGTTCCTCTTCGAGCTCGACGGGGTCACCCAAAGCTCGCATGTGCGGGAACACCCCGTCTTCGAGCCCGACGAGGAACACCGCGGGGAACTCCAGTCCCTTGGCCGTGTGCAGGGTCATGAGCGAGACCCTGCTGTCGTCGCCGTCGAGCTCGTCGGCGTCCGAGACGAGCGCGACCGTCTCGAGAAACTCGGCCACGTCCTCGTACTCGGCCGCGACGGTCACGAGCTCGGCGACATTCTCGATGCGTCCATCGGCCTCGTGGCTGTGCTCCGCCACCAACTCTGCCAGGTACCCCGATCGCTCGGCCACGGCTTCTACCAATGCCCCGGGGCTCGTCGAGTCCAGCGACCGGCGCAGTTCCTCCAGCAAGGCGGACAACGCCTGGGCCCCCTGCAGCGCCTTGCCGGTGAGACCTGCCTCGTCGGCTCGGTCGATCGCCGCGGCGAACGAGAGGTGGTTGATCGACGCCCACGCGGCGAGCCGGGCCACCGACGACGCGCCGATCCCGCGCTTGGGCACGTTGACGATGCGACGAGCGGACACCTCGTCGGCCGGGTTGACCACGACGCGAATGAACGCGAGGAGGTCCTTGATCTCCTTGCGGTCATAGAAGCGGGTGCCCCCGACAACCCGGTACGGGATGGCGGCTCGGACCAGCTCCTCCTCGAGCACCCGGCTCTGCGCGTTGGTCCGGTAGAAGACGGCGATGTCGCGAGCAGCGAGGGACTCGGTGGTGCGCAGGCGCTGGATCTCGCCAGCGACCCACCAGGCTTCGTCGTGCTCGTTCTCTGCCGAGTACCGGCAGATCGGCTGCCCGGTCTCCCCGTCGGTGAAGAGCCGTTTGGCGACCCGCCCGGCGTTGTTGGCGATGACCGCATTCGCTGCGTCGAGGATCGTCTGGGTCGAGCGGAAGTTCTGTTCGAGCAGGATGGTCGTGGCGTGAGGGAAGGTCTCCTCGAACTGGAGGATGTTGCGGATGTCCGCCGCCCGGAACCGGTAGATCGACTGATCCGAGTCACCGACCACGCAGACGTTGCCGTGCTCGCGTCCGAGCAGGAGGACGAGCTCGTTCTGGGCACGATTGGTGTCTTGGAACTCGTCGACGAGGATCTGGGTGAACCGCTCTTGATAAGCCCGACGGACCTCGTCGTTGCGCTGGAGGACCACGACCGCCTGCATGAGCAGGTCGTCGAAATCCATGGCGTTGGCCGCCAGCAGCCGCCGCTGGTACTCGGCGTAGACGTCGGCGATGCGACGGTGAAAAGGGTCCCCGCCCGCAGAACCCTGGTCCGCGAACTGTCGTGGGTCGACCAGCTCAGCCTTGGCCTGGCCGATCACCGCCGCGACGGCGCGCGGTGCGAAGCGCTTGGCGTCGAGCCCGTGCTCGGCGATCACGAGCTCGACCAGACGACGCGAGTCCGTGTCGTCGTACACGGTGAACGACGGCCGGTACCCGAGGTGGACAGCGTTCGATCGCAAGATGCGCAGGCATGCCGAGTGAAACGTCGACACCCACATCCGCTCAGCCCGTCGACCGACCAGCTCGCTCACTCGGCGGCGCATCTCCTCCGCCGCTTTGTTGGTGAAGGTGATGGCGAGGACCTGCCACGGCGCCGCGTCGCCAGTGGCCAGGAGATGCGCGATCCGGCGGGTAAGCACCCGCGTCTTGCCCGAGCCGGCCCCGGCCACCACCAACAGCGGACCTCCACGATGCACCGTGGCAGCCCGCTGGGGATCGGTCAGGCCTTCGAGCAGAGCCTCGGCCCTTGCGCCCCCGGTTGGTCGCCTC
Organism: uncultured Acidimicrobiaceae bacterium; assembly: GCA_963794215.1. Taxonomy (GTDB): domain Bacteria; phylum Actinomycetota; class Acidimicrobiia; order Acidimicrobiales; family RAAP-2; genus DATKRB01. The sequence continues at coordinate 252,521 of CAWCCQ010000008.1, forward strand.
GGCTCGGGCGTCGGCGGCTCGGTGGGGCCAGCGTCGAGCGGCACCCGGGGCGGCAGCGGAGGCAGCGAGCCCACGGCCGCAGCGCTCATTCCCATTCGATCGTCCCCGGCGGCTTGGAGGTGACGTCGAGCGCCACCCGGTTGACGCCGTCGACCTCGTTGATGATGCGCGAGGAGATGCGCTCGACGAGCTCGTAGGGAAGGCGGGCCCAGTCGGCAGTCATGGCGTCGTCGCTGGTCACCGCGCGGATCACCACTGGGTAGGCGTAGGTCCGACCGTCGCCCATCACCCCGACCGTGCGCACCGCCGGCAGCACGGCGAAGCTCTGCCACAGTGACCGGTAGAGGCCGGCCTTTCGTACCTCCTCCACCACCACGGCGTCCGCCGCCCGCAAGATGCGGGCGCGCTCGGGCGTGACCTCGCCCACGATCCGTACCGCCAGACCCGGGCCCGGAAACGGCTGACGCCAGACGACGTCGTGCGGTAGGCCCAGCTCCTCACCCACCGCCCTCACTTCGTCTTTGAACAGCAGGCGCAATGGCTCGACCAACTCGAAGGCCAGGTCGTCGGGCAGGCCGCCCACGTTGTGGTGCGACTTGATGCTGGCCGCCCCTCCGGTACCCGACTCGATCACGTCGGGGTAGAGCGTGCCCTGCACGAGAAAACGCGGGCCATCCCCCGAGCCGCGCAGTCCCGGCGAGCCCGGACCCCCGCTCGCCACGAGCCCACTGCCACCAGCGCCGAGGTCGCGTGCCACCTCTTCGAAGATCCGGATGAACAACTCGCCGATGATCTTGCGCTTGAGCTCGGGGTCGGTCACCCCCGCGAGAGCGGCAAAGTAGCGGTCCTCGGCTTTCACGTGGACCAGGTCGATCTGGAATTGTCGGCGGAAGGTCTCTTCGACCTGGTCCGCCTCGCCCGCCCGCATCAGGCCGGTGTCGACGAAGACGCAGGTCAGCTGGTCTCCGACGGCCTTGTGGACGAGCGCAGCGGCTACCGCCGAGTCCACGCCGCCCGACAGGGCGCATAAGACCCGGTCGGTACCCACTTGGGCACGAACCGCCTCGACCTGAGCCTCGATGATCGATACGTGGGTCCAGCCAGCTCGGCAACCGCAGACGTCGTAGAGGAACGCCTCGAGCAGCTCGGACCCTCGTTCGGTGTGAACCACCTCGGGGTGGAACTGCACACCGAAGATTTGCCGCACCGGGTCCTCGAGCGCGGCAACCGGTGCCTCGGCGCTGACGGCCGTGGCGACGAAGCCCGGCGGCACCTCGGTGATCGAGTCGGCGTGGCTCATCCATACCGCGGCGTCCGCCGGCCAGTCGCGCAAGAGCGGCGAGGGGCTCATCGTTCGGACACTGGTGCGTCCGTACTCACCACGGTCGGTGCGTGACACGGTCCCGCCCAGCTGCTGAGTGAGCAGCTGGGCGCCGTAACAGATGCCGAGCACCGGAATGCCGAGCTCGTAGACCGCCGGGTCGATGGAAGGAGCCGGATCCTCGTAGACCGACTTCGGCCCTCCCGACAGAATGAGGCCGCGGGGTCGGTACGCCGCGATCTCCTCGACGCTGATGCTCGAAGGGACGATCTCGGAGTAGACGTGGGCCTCGCGGACCCGCCGGGCGATCAGCCGTGCGTACTGGGCTCCGAAGTCGACGACGAGAACGGCGTCGCCGACCGGGCTCAATGGCCCATGCCCACGCCTTGGGACCGCTGGAGTTGCTTGCCCTCGGTCTGCAGAGACGGGGCCACCATCACCTCTGCCTTCTGGAATTCCTTGACCGTCTCGTATCCGCAGGTGGCCATGGCCGTGCGCAACGCACCGAAGAGGTTCATCCGACCGTCGTTCTCGTGGGCCGGGCCGAGCAGGATCTCCTGCAGGCTGCCCCGAACTCCGGTCCGTACCCTCGCCCCGCGGGCAGAGTGGGATGGAAGGTGGCCATACCCCAGTGGAATCCGCGGGCCGGGGCCTCGTGCGCCGACGACAGCGGCGAGCCCAGCATGACGGCGTCGGCACCGCAGGTGATCGCCTTGGCGATGTCGCCACCTTTGCTCATCCCTCCGTCGGCGATCACGTGGACGTAGACGCCCGTCTCGTCGAGGTGGCGCATGCGGGCACCGGCCACGTCCGCGATCGCCGTCGCTTGGGGGACACCAAGACCGAGCACTGCTCGAGTCGTGCAGGCGTTGCCCGGCCCGACGCCGACCAGCACGCCGACCGCGCCGGTGCGCATGAGATGCAGCCCGGCCTGATAGGAGGCGCAGCCGCCGACGATGACCGGGATGTCGAACTCGCGGATGAACCTCTTGAGGTTGAGCGGCTCCACCGTCTTGGAGACGTGCTCGGCCGAGACCACCGTCCCTTGGATGACCAGCATGTCGAGCTCGGCCGCAAGAATCGCCGGTGCCAGCTCGACCGTCTTTTGGGGGGTCACCGACGCCGCGGTGGTGACGCCCGCTTCCTTCATCTGGCGAATGCGCTCGGTGACCAGCTCGAGCTTCACCGGCTCTTGGTACATCTGCTGCATCCGTCCGGTAGCCTTCTCGTCGTCGAGCTCACGGATCTCGTCGAAGAGGCGGGTGGGGTCCTCGTAGCGGGTCCACAGGCCCTCGAGGTTGAGAACCCCCAGGCCCCCGAGGCGGCCCAATTCGATCGCCGTGGCGGGGCTCATCACACCGTCCATCGCCGCACCGAGCACGGGAAGGTCGAAACGGTAGGCGTCGATCTCCCATGAGATGTCCACGTCCTCAGGGTCGCGGGTCCTTCGGCTGGGCACGATGGCGATGTCGTCGAACCCGTAGGCACGTCGACCCGATTTGAAGATGCCGATCTCGATCTCTGCCACCTAACGTGCCCTCCGGCGCTCGTCCACTATGTCCGAAACGGACGTCGTGCCGACCCTCCGACGTCCCCCCAGGCTACCGCCTCGCACTGTCACGGACGCACCGATCGGGCCAAGCAGCGACCTCGGCCACGACCCAGGTCCCGGGTCGAGCTCCTGCACACGAATGCGGGGGCGGACGCGGATCGACCGGGCCGACAGGCCCGGTCGATGGCAGATCGCGTGCACTCGAGCGACGGGGTCCCCGCCGGCATGCCGATGTCACATCATGCCGCCCATGCCACCCATTCCGCCCATGCCACCCATTCCGCCCATGCCACCCATGGCGGCGGCCGCGGCGGCCGGGTCGACCTTTTCGGGCTTGTCGGACACGATCGCTTCGGTGGTGAGCAACAGGCCGGCGATCGAAGCGGCGTTCTGCAGCGCGGATCGGGTGACCTTGGCCGGGTCGATGATCCCCGCCTTCACCAGATCCTCGAGCTGTCCGGTCATGGCGTTGAGACCGACGGCGCCCTCTGCGGCCTCGACCTGGGGCACGACGACCGCACCCTCGAGCCCCGCATTGAAGGCGATCCAGCGAAGCGGCTCCTCCAGGGCCCTCGAGACGATCCGGGCGCCTGTGGCCTCGTCACCCGACAGCGTTGCAGTCAACTTGGCCACGTCCTTGCGAACCCGTACCAGCGCGGTGCCGCCGCCGGCGACGATGCCCTCCTCGACCGCAGCCCGCGTGGCGGACAGCGCATCCTCGATGCGATGCTTCTTCTCTTTGAGCTCGACCTCGGTGGCCGCACCGACCTTCACCACGGCTACGCCACCGGCCAGCTTGGCCAGCCGCTCCTGGAGCTTCTCGCGGTCCCAGTCCGAGTCGGTGTCCTCGATCTCCCGCTTGATCTGGGCGACCCGGCCCTTTACGGCATCCTCGGTTCCTGCGCCCTCGACGATGGTGGTGTCGTCCTTGGTGACAATGACCCGGCGGGCCCGCCCCAGTAGGTCGAGCGTCGCGTTCTCCAGCTTGAGCCCGATCTCCTCGCTGATCACCTCGCCGCCCGTCAACACGGCCATGTCCTGGAGCATCGACTTACGGCGGTCACCGAAGCCCGGCGCCTTCACCCCGACCGACGTGAACGTGCCGCGGATCTTGTTCACGACCAGGGTCGCCAGGGCTTCTCCCTCCACGTCCTCGGCGATCAGGAGCAGTGACTTGCCAGTCTGCATGACCTTCTCGAGGACGGGCACGAGGTCGTGCACCGAGCTGATCTTCTGGTTGTAAAAGAGGATGTAGGGGTCCTCGAGCACCGCCTCTTGACGCTCGGGATCGGTCACGAAGTACGGCGAGAGGTAGCCCTTGTCGAACTGCATGCCCTCGGTGAGCTCAAGCTCGATCCCCATGGTGTTGGACTCCTCGACGGTGACCGTGCCGTCTTTGCCCACCTTGTCGATCGCGTCGGCCAGCACCTCGCCGATGGCCGGATCCGCTGCGGAGATAGACGCCACCTGGGCGATCTCGGTCCGCGAGTCGACCTCCTTGGCCAGACGACCGATGGCCGCAACCGCTTCACGCACGGCTTGGTCGATGCCCCGCTTGAGACCGGTGGGGCTGGCTCCGGCCGCGACGTTGCGCAGACCCTCGGTGATGAGCGCCTGGGCGAGCACGGTCGCCGTGGTGGTGCCGTCGCCGGCGACGTCGTTGGTCTTGGTCGCCACTTCCTTGACCAGCTGGGCACCCATGTTCTCGAAGGGGTCCTCCAACTCAATCTCACGGGCGATGGAGACACCGTCGTTGGTGATGGTCGGGGCACCGAACTTCTTCTCGATGACGACGTTTCGGCCCTTCGGACCGAGAGTGACCTTCACCGTGTTCGCGAGCTTGTCGACACCGGCCTCTAGAGCCCGCCGGGCGGACTCGTCGAATTTCAAGATCTTGGGCATTGGTAACGCTGACTCCTCTCGAGTACTTCACAATGACTCGGGCGCGGCGCCCGTGCGTACAGTCGTCGGGGCGGAGATCCCGACCCTCCTGTGGGTGTGGGTTGACTCCGCCCCGCAGGGCTCATGGCCGGGCACTCCGCCCGGTCGTGCCACGCCCTTGACGGCGCCACCCCGAAGCGCCCCGGCCGGCTCAAGTCTCGAATCTCCTCGAAATCCGACCCGGGCGCCGGTCGAACGAGCCGATCCGGCGGGGCCGGTCGGCTACTTCTCCAGTTTGGCCAGAACGTCGCGGCCGGAAAGAATGAGCAGATCCTCGCCGTCCACGGTGATCTCGGTGCCGCCGTACTTGGAGTAGACGACCGTGTCGCCGACGGCGACCTCGAGCGGGACCAGGTCGCCGGTGTTCTCGGCACGCCGGCCAGGACCGACGGCAAGAACCTCTCCCTGCTGTGGCTTCTCCTTGGCGGTATCGGGAATGACCAGACCAGAGGCCGTGGTCTCTTCGGACTCGCCGGGCCGGACGACGATCCGGTCATCGAGCGGGTGCAACTTCATCGGAACGGGCCTCCTTGGCACTCGTTAGCACTCGGACCTTGCGAGTGCCAACGATAGCGGCCAACGGCCGGCGAGGCAACCGTGCACGCGACATGTCACCCACAGCCGGTAGCGAGGTCGCGAACGTCGTGAGTGGCACCTTGCGATCCGGCTGGAACGGCATCGCCCTGCGCCCGAAGACGGCCGGCGGGTGCCGCACGGTCAGGGCTGGAGACGCTCGACGAGCCACTGTCGGTTCGTGGCGTGGGCGCCGGATTCCTCTGAGCCGGCGACATCGGGGGCCATCTCGATGCGCCGATACAGAAACCGGTCGTGCAGCCGATCGTCGCGGTTTTGCCAGAACTCGACCGCATCGGGACGGATTCTGATCCCGCCCCACCACGGTGGCCGCGGAACCGGCTGGCCAGCGAAGCGTCCCTCGAGGTCGCGGACGCGATCATCCAGTTCGGCGCGCTCGCCAATGGGTCGGCTCTGCCACGACGCATGGGCACCGATCTGCGCGCCGCGCGGGCGCTGCGCGAAATGCGCATCGGACTCGGCGGCGCTGATCCGCGCCGCCACGCCCTCGATGCGAACCTGGCGGCCCAAGGGATCCCAGTGAAAGAGGGCTGCCACCTCGGGGTTCTGCTCGATCTCGAGGCCCTTGCGGCTGGTGTAGTTGGTGTGGAAGACGAATCCACGCTCGTCCCACGACTTCATGAGGACCATCCGCAACGAGGGCCGCGCCTCGACGCGAGGCGGTGGCCACGGCCATGGCCTCGGGATCCCGAACAACCCGACGCGCCTCGTCGAACCACCGGCGGAACTGGATGAACGGGTCAGCCGCAAGCTCCCCTTCGGTCAGGGGCCTCGAGTGCGCGGGCATTGCCACCGGGGGCTCTCAGCGATCGAGGGGAAGGAACAGGTTCGGCTGGGCTCCGAGGGCCCAGGGGCTCGGTCCGTCATGGGCCAACCGCCAACAACCCGCAGCGGCCACCATCGCGGCGTTGTCCGTGCACATCGCCAAGGTCGGGAGATACGCGGCGACACCGTCCTGATCGCACGCGGCGGCAATGCTGCGACGTAGCTGCGAGTTGGCCGCCACGCCGCCCGCCAGGCACAGCCCAGCCGCGGCCGTGCTGGACACCGCCCGGCGCGCCTTGTGCACCAGCACGTCGGTCACCGCCTGCTGGAACGAAGCCGCCACGTCGGCGACCGCGGCGTCGGGACGACGCTCCACTGTCCTCACCACCGACGTCTTCAGGCCAGAGAACGAGAAATCCAAGCCCTCGGCGAGCATCGCCCGGGGGAAGTCGAACGCGAAGGGGTCCCCGAGGGTGGCGACACGATCGATGGCCGGTCCGCCCGGGTAGCCGAGGCCGAGGTACCGCGCGACCTTGTCGAAGGCCTCGCCGACCGCGTCGTCCAGGGTCTGCCCGAGCAGCCGGTACTGACCCGGTCCCGCCATCTCCACGAGCAAGGTATGGCCGCCCGAGACCAACAGCACCACGAGCGGCCAGCCGAGCTCGGGCGCCTCGAGGAGCGAAGCGAACAGATGTGCCTCGAGGTGGTTGACCCCGACGAGGGGAACGTCCCACGCCATGGCCAGCGCCTTCGCCCCGCTGAGCCCCACCAGCAGCGAGCCGATCAGTCCTGGGCCGTAGGTCACGGCGACTGCGCTGAGGTCGGTCGGGGGCTCGCCGACGCCGGCGAGGGCGAGCGCTTCGGCGACTACGGGGTTCAGCAGCTCGAGGTGGGCGCGGCCTGCGATCTCGGGTACGACCCCGCCGAAGCGGGCATGCAGGTCGACCTGGCTCGACACCACCGACGACCGCACGATTCGGCCGTCGTCGACGACGGCGGCGGCGGTCTCGTCGCACGACGTCTCGATGCCAAGCACCGTGCCCGCGGCGGGCACCCGCGGGCCAAGAGGCGCCTCGGTACTCGTCATTGGCGGGAGCGTACCCGGGCCTCGATCGCCCGCAGCCGATCGGCGTACTCCTGGCTGTCGATGTCGTACGCCCACATCACGTACGCGTCCTCGCCCGTGACCACGTAGTAGCCCTTGCGAACGCCGACCGGCGCGAACCCGAAGCGACGGTAGAGCGACTGGGCCCGGTCGTTGCTCGCCGCCACCTCGAGCGAGATGTGCCGGGCCCCATGCTCGAGAGAGATCCGGACCGCCTCTAGGAGGAGGACGGTCGCCAGGCCCCGGCGCTGCTGGGTCGGCGCCACCGCGATGGTGGTGACGTGCGCCTCGTCTTCGACGAACATGAGCCCGAAGTACCCCGCGAGGGTCTTGCCGTCCTTGGCGACTCGGTACGCGCGGCCCGTGCGCAACGCGAGCTCCGAGGTGAAGACGCCCATGCTCCAGGGTTCGGGAAATACCTCACGCTCGATGCCCATCACCGCCCGCAGGTCGCGGCGACGCATCGGTGAGATCTCGAGGGCAAATGGGTCGGTCACCGGCCTGCTCCCGATCCGAGGGGCTCGCTCGGACCACGGCCCGTTTCGCCGCCGTCCCCACGCTGGCGCCAGTTGATCCGCGCGTCGGGTCCGCGCAGGTAATCGGGCACGACGGCGGCCGGGTCCTGCGCCGAGTGGCCGGCCGCGAGCAACGCGACCGCCTGGGTTGCCAACGTGGCCGGAGGCGGCGCGGCCAGTGAGCCTCCGGCAACGCTGACGCCGGCGACTGTCCTCAACAGTCCCCCATAGCGCCGCGCCCCGTCCCCCACCGCGAGGGTCGGATACCCGGGCGCTCGTTGAGCCAGCTCATGGGCCAGCTCCTCGGGGCGCAGTACCCGAGGCGCAGAGATCTCCTCCACGCCCGAGAGCGTTTCGAAGTGAGCCAGACCGTGCCCGCCGACCGCGCCCTCGGGGAGCGGTCCTTCGGGGACCGGCCGGTACTCGGCGGTGAAGACCTCGGAGCGGCGGGCATCGATGACTGCCGTGATCGTGGTCTGGCATCCCCCGTCACGTGCCGCCGCAGCGAGAAGCCAGAGGCTGCCGATCCCGAGTAGTCCGACACCGAGGCCCTGGGCAAGTCCCTTGGCTGTCGCCACGCCGACCCGCAGACCGGTGAAGAGGCCCGGCCCGACGTCGACGGCGATGGTGGACAGCTCACCCAGACCGATGCCCGCCAGCTCGAGGGTATGGGTCACTGCCGGTGCCAGCGTCTCGGCGTGCCTACGGCCCCCGGTCACCCACGTACAAGCGCGGGGGCCGTCGTCGTCGGCGACGCAGACCCCGACGAGCTCGGTGGCGGTCTCGATGCCGAGGACGATCACCGGGAGCTCCGGGGACCCGTTCGGCCAGGGTGCCGAGGTGCGCCCCCCACTGCCCCGCCAGGGTCGGTCGCGTCGCCCTCGACCGACTGGGAGGCCCCCGGCTCGAACGCCGACGCCACGGCCTCCCTTCTGTCCAGCCAGCCCGGTCCCTTCCCGCTGATTCGCAGCATCCGCACATCGTCGCCGGCCACGGACCGCTCCGAGGGCGCACCCGCAGCTGTCGGTGACGAGCCGAGCTCGATGGAGACCTCGAGGGCGCTGTCCCCGAGCACCGGGGCCGCCACATCGCCCCATTCGACCAAGGCCACCGCCTCGTCCTCCACCAACTCGGCGAGGCCCAGATCCGCTACCTCGGCCAGGGAGTCGAGCCGGTACACGTCCGCGTGGAACAGCGTGGTGATCCCAGTGACCTGGCACGGGTACTGACGGACGAGGGTGAACGTCGGGCTGGTCACCGGTCCGACTACCCCGAGGCCGCGTGCGAAACCTTGGGCGAACGTCGTTTTGCCCGCACCCAGACCACCGACGAGCAGCACCACGTCGCCGGGCCGACTCGCCGCCGCCAGCCGGGCGGCCAGCGCTCGGGTGCTCTCTGCGCTCTCCGAGCGGACTTCGATCGACCAGACGGACGCGTCGCGTGACCGCGCTGAACCGTCCCAGGCGCTCATCGGTCGTCGGCCCGAGCTGCCGGCCGTCCCTCGGCCAGGAGCCGCTTCGCTCGGACAAGGTCGGCTCGCATCTCGGCAAGCACGAGACCTCCGGAGCGCAGCGCCGCCGCAGGGTGGTAGGTAGGGACGATCGACCCGCCCCTGAACGGATAGGAGCGCCCACGGGCCCGCCGGATTCCCTCGGTCGTCTCCAAGAGCAATCGGGTCGCGAAGTTGCCCAGCGTCACGATAACGACGGGCTCGATGATCCCGACCTGGCGCTCGAGGAACGGCCGGCAGGCGGCGATCTCTTCGGGCCGAGGGTCGCGGTTCTGGGGCGGTCGACACTTCACGACGTTGGCGATGTAACAGGATCGACGGTCCATCTCCAGCTCCTCGAGGAGGAGACGGTCCAAGAGGCGACCCGATCGGCCTACGAACGGCTCTCCGGCCAAGTCCTCCTCACGCCCGGGCCCCTCGCCCACGAGCATGAGGTCGGCGTCGGAGTTGCCCACACCGAAGACCACCTGGGTTCGCCCTGCTGCCAGCGGGCAGCGCGTGCACGAGAGCGCCTCATCGCGCAGCGCGGCGAACTCGGCCGATGCGCTGGGTGCGCTCACGCCGGCATCGTATCGGTCTGCGGCCCGCGGATCGCCGCCTCGGGGCGAACCTCTCGGCGTCGTCAGGTCGGAGGCGGGTGAACCTCGGGGTCGCCGGTGTCGCCGGTGTCGGTGTAGACACGGGGGACCCGCGGACCGACGCCGCAGAGCACCTCGTAGCTGATGGTGCCCAGCAAGCTGGCCCACTCCTCGGCGGTGATCTCTTCGTCTCCCTGACAGCCCAGAAGCACCACCTCGTCGCCTGGCGCGACGTGTGCCGCCGTGCCGCAGTCGACCACGATCTGGTCCATCGTGACCACACCGGCCAACGGGTGCCGGCGGCCATTGATCAGCACGTGGAAACCAGCGTCGAACAGCGCCCGCGGCAGCCCGTCGGCGTAACCCAATGGCACGGTTGCCACCACCGAGCGATCCGACAATGGGCGGCGACGCCCGTACGACGGACGCTCACCGGCGTCGAGGCACCGTGTTGAGGAGACCCGAGCGTGCAAGGACATGGCCGGGTCCAGCCGGTCGATGCCCATCGCTGCGAGCGCCTCGGTCGCCGACGGGCCTGGGGAGGGTCCGTATAAGGAGATGCCGCAGCGCACCAAGTCGTAGCGTGCCTCAGGCCACGCGATGGCACCGGCGGAGTTCGCAACGTGAGCCACCGGTGGCCGCTGGCCCACACGCTGCAGCTCGGCCAGCACGCCTTCGAAGCGCGCCAGCTGCACCTCGGTGAACGCGCGATCCTCCCCGCCAGCGCCATCGGCCACGGCCAGATGCGTCCAGAGGCCCTCGAGGCGAAGCCCCTCCTCGGCCTCCACTACCCGAACCAGCTCGGGTACCGCTGTCGGATCCGCGCCGACACGGTGCATCCCGGTGTCCACCTTCAGATGCACCGGCGATGTGGCACCCACTCGTCGGGCAGCCGCGCCGGCGGCCCGGATCCCCTCGAGCGAATAGAGGGTGGGACTGACCCCCGCTGCCACGGCCGCCTCGTAGGCGTCGGAGGGCGGCTCGGAGAGCAGCAGGACCGGTTGGGTGATCCCGGCGTCGCGGAGCTCGACCGCTTCCTCCACTAGGGCGACGGCAAGAACCGACGCGCCGGCCGCGACTGCCGCCTTGGCCACTTGGGCTCCCCCGTGACCGTAGGCGTCAGCCTTGACCACCGCACAGAGCCCGGCGGGATGGGCAATCGTGCGCAGCACGCCGACATTGCGGCGAATCGCGGCGAGGTCCACCGTTGCCCATGCTTGACGGTAGTGCCGTGGCGATCCGAGGGGTCCCACGGATCGAACCGCGTCAACCACCGGTCGCCCTGGCGGACAGCCACCGCGAGACGAGCACGGGAAGGTCGCTGGCCACCAAGCCCTCAGCCGGGCCGAGGGCCGCCGCCCGACCGTGCACATGCGCCCCGAGCGCCGCCGCGCTGCTCGGATCGATACCTCGAGCGATGAAGGCCCCGATAATGCCGGACAGCACGTCGCCCGTGCCCGCGGTGGCCAGCCGCGGAGATCCCGACAAGGAGAGCAAGACTGCGGGCGAGCCGTTGGCGACCCCGCCAGCTGGAGCCCCTTCACGAACTGCCGCCGGCGAGGCCACTGCCGTGAGCGGACCCTTGAGAAGGACGATCGCCCCCGTCTTGTCGGCGAGGTACCGGGCGGACCCCATGCGGTCTGCGCCCGCCTCCTTGCCGGCGAGCGAGCGGTACTCGCCGTCATGGGGGGTGAGGACGACGGGCCGCTTGGACTCGGCGATCACGCGACGCGCCGAGTCCGCTGCACCTAGAGCAGCCAGCGCATCCGCGTCGGCCACCACCGGAACGGCACAGCGCCCAATGAGCCGGCGCACCTCGCTCCGGGTGGCCTCGTCGCGCCCGAGGCCCGGCCCGATCACCAGCGCGGCGCAACGGGCCAGCACGCCCAGAACGTCGTCGGCCCACCCGGCCGCCTCGAGGGGCATCCGGACCGCCTCCAATGGCCACGGTCCGGGCCGCGTGCCACCCGCTCCGTCGCTACTGCCGGGTACCGCGAGCCGCACCATGCCGGCACCGGCGTGTGCTGCGCCCCGTGCGCACAGGGCAGACGCGCCCTCCATCCCCGGGGAGCCGGCCACCACGGCGACCGCCGTCTGCCACTTGTGCGACGCGCGGTGGCGCCGGGGAAGCAGTGTCGCGACATCCTCGTCATCCATCACGCCGGCTGCCGCCTGGTGGATGGGCACGCCGATGTCGACAACCTCGACGTGTCCGGCAAGCTCCGCGCCTTCGGCCTGCAAGAGCCCCGGCTTGAGCGCGGCGAACGTGACGGTCCTGGTGGCCCGCATCGGCCGCCCCGACGCAACGCCGGTATCGCCCGACACCCCCGAAGGGATGTCGACCGCCAGCACCGCGACGGTCGGATCGACCGGCGGGGCTTGATATGTGCCCCGGAAGCCGGTTCCGTAGGCCGCGTCGATCACCAGGTCGACCTCTGGTGAAACCGGCTCGCGGTACGTGGCCGGCACCACGGTGACCCGGGCACCTCGGCGCCGGAGCACCCGGGCCGCGACGAGACCGTCGGCGCCGTTGTTGCCCGGTCCGGCAATGACCACCACCCGGCGTCCATACCCCCCGTCAAGCATGGCCAGCGCCGCCAGGGCCACCGCCGTGCCGGCCCGCTCAACCAGCACCCCTTCGCCCACATGCTCGATCGCTTCGGCGTCAGCGGCCCGCATCTGGTCAATGGTCACAACAGCGCGCACGGAACCTCCACGGTGGACGAAAGCACGGTCGGCGAGATCATGGCGTCTCGCGTTGGGCCGCCGCGGGATCCCGCTGGGCCACCACCACCGCCACGGCCAAGGTCGAGGTGTGGGTCATCGACACGTGCCACGCGGCGATCGAGCGTTCCTCGGCCAGACGAGCGGCACCGGCGGCGAGACGAAGGGACGGGGCCCCGGCTGCGGAGCCGGCGGCGGAGCTCCGGACCACTTCCACGTCACGGAGGGCGAAGGCCCCGATCCCGCGACCCAGCGCCTTCATGACGGCTTCCTTGGCCGCGAACCGAGCGGCCAAGCGTTCGGTCGGGCGACCCGAGCGTCGAGCGTCGGCTTGCTCGGAAAGGGTGAACACCCGGTCGACGATTGCCGGCCGGCGACGAAGGACCTCGCCGAAACGGACGACGTCCACCGCATCGATCCCCACTCCGACGACCGGTGCGCGCACCTCGGCCATGTCGTCCACGGTCAGGCCGGAACGGCGCCCAGTGCGTGCTGCACCGCAGCGCGCAGCCGGTTCGCGGCCCATTCCGCCTCGTCGTCGGTGCTCGCCTCCACCATGACCCGCACCAGTGGTTCGGTCCCGCTGGCGCGCAGCAGGACCCGCCCGTTCAGACCGAGCTGCAGCTCGACCTCGGCCACGGTCCGCCACACTTCCTCGGCCCCCTCGAGGCGGGCCGGATCGGCGACCGGCACGTTCACCAGCAACTGCGGTACCCGCTCGATGAGGCCGCTCGAGAGCTCGGCCAGCGACCGGCCGCGCCGCACTGCCAGATCGGCCAGGTTCAACCCTGTGAGCACGCCGTCGCCCGTCGTGGCCCGCTGGCGGAACACGATGTGACCCGACTGCTCACCACCGAGCGCGAGGCCGTTCGCGTCTAGCTCCTCGAGCACGTGACGGTCGCCGACGGCGGTCTCGTGCACCGCGATCCCACGTTCGGCCATGGCCCTTCGGAACCCGAGGTTGGTCATCACGGTCACCACCACCGTGTTCTGGGGAAGCACCCCACGCTCGGCCATGTCCAGCGCGAACAGTGCCAGCAAGACGTCGCCGTCGGCCACCGCCCCGGTGTGGTCGACCGCCACCAGCCGGTCGGCGTCGCCGTCAAAGGCCAAACCCAGGTCTGCCCCCGTGTCGACGACGGTGCGGGCCAAGGTTTCGGGGTGCGTGGATCCGCAACGCGTGGTTGATGTTGGCACCGTCGGGGTCGCAGGCAATAGCCAACACCTCGGCGCCCAGCTCGGCGAAGACCTCGGGAGCGAACGTGGTCGCGGAGCCGTTCGCGCAGTCGAGGACCACCCGCAGGCCGTCGAGGCGCCTGCCCTCGATCGACGTGCGGAGGTGTGAACGGTACTCGTCGGCCGCAGCGGGGTCCGAACGGATCACCCCGACCCCGTGGCCCGTGGGGCGGCGAGGCGGGTGCGCGGGATCGTCGAGCACGATGGCCAGCTCGTGCTCGACGGCTGCCTCGGTCTCGATCGGGAGTTTGGTCCCGCCGTCGCCGAAGATCTTGATCCCGTTGTCGCCGAACGGGTTGTGCGAAGCGGACACCATCGCCGCGGGCACACCGCGCTGCTGGGAGGCGAACGCCACCCCAGGTGTCGGCACGATGCCGATGTCGAGCACGTCGCCGCCTTCGGTCGCCAGCCCGGCGGACAGTGCCGCTTGAAGGAGCGGGCCCGAGCGTCGGGTGTCGCGGCCAACGACGAATGTCTGCGCCGGCATCACCCGAGCAACCGCTCGCCCGAGGGCTACCGCCAACTCCGCCGTCAGGTCGGCGTTCGCGACCCCGCGCAGCCCGTCCGTTCCGAAACGTGCCTGAGGCACGCCGCTACCGCTTGGAATACTGCGGAGCCTTGCGCGCCTTCTTCAGGCCGTACTTCTTGCTCTCCTTCTCCCGCGCGTCACGGGTAAGGAGCCCGGACCGCTTGAGGGTGGTGCGCAGTTCGGGATCGATCCCACACAGTGCCCTGGCGATACCGAGCCGCAGGGCGCCCGCCTGGCCGGACATACCTCCACCGTCAATGGTGGCGTCGATGTCATAGGACTCGGTGGAGCTGGTGAGCCGCAATGGCTCCACCACCAGCATGCGGTGGGTGGCGGACGTGAAGTACTGCTCCACGGGGCGCCGGTTGACGGTGATCTTTCCGTCCCCGGCACGGAAGCGCACGCGGGCGACTGCCTGCTTGCGGCGGCCGGTGGTTTGGGAGATCGGTGCGGGCATGGTCGTTCCTCTCGGTCCGCTCAAGATGCCCGGCGGGCCGAGGCGAGCTCGAGCGGCTGGGGGTCCTGGGCGGCATGCGGATGCTCGGGCCCCGGGTAGACCTTCAGTTTGGCCAACTGCTGACGCCCGAGGGTGTTCTTGGGCAGCATCCCGCGTACCGCTTGGCGGACCACCTCATCGGGCTTGGTGACGAGGAGCTCGGTGTAGCTTCGACGGCGCAGCCCACCGGGGTATCCGCTGTGTCGGTAGGCGAACTTGTCGTCAGAGTTGCCGGTGTAGACCACTTTCGCCGCGTTGATCACGACCACGTGGTCACCGGTGTCGAGGTGGGGGGCGAAGAACGGTTGGTGCTTGCCACGCAGTATCCGCGATCTCGCTGGCCAGCCGACCCAGGACCAGGCCGTCGGCGTCGACGAGGTGCCAGGCCCGTTGGATGTCGTTGCCTTTGGGTGCGTAAGTGCGCAAAGCTTGTTCCTCAATGCTTCGGTCGGGGCGCCCGGCACCCGAGATCGGGCAGGCTCGTTCGTCACGCGCCAACGGGACGAGCCAGCCAAGGATACGACCAACCACCGGGTACGGCAAGCCAGGCGGCCGCATCGGCCCACGTGGCACACGCGTCACCTCGGCGCACGGACGACCCCTTCCCGCTCACTCGTAGCGTACCGACACGAGGCAAAGCCCGTGCGCTGGCGCCAAGCGGGCCCCAGAAGCCCGACGGGTCGAACGGAGCAACGCCATCGTGGTTGCGGCGTTCCCCCGGCCCTGCCCGACGTCCACCAGGCAGCCCACCAGGGAACGGACCATCTGATGGCAGAAGGAGCTCGCTTCGATGTCGAAGCGCAGCAGCCTCCCCGGACCCCCGTCGTGCGCCTCTTCGTTGGGGGGCTCGGACCAGGTGGCCCGAGTCACCACGCGCCGGATCGGGGCGTCGGGGCTGGTCCCAGGAGCCCGCCGGCAAAAGGCGCGGAAGTCGTGCTCGCCGATCAGCACGTCAGATGCCGCGGCCATGGCTCGCAGGTCCAACGGTTCAGTGACGTGCCAGGCCACGGGGGCGAGCAGGGGGTCGGCCACGCCGGCGTTCCAGACCAGGTAGCGGTACCCACGACCCTTGGCCGATCGCCGGGCGTCGAATTCGTCAGGGGCAATCGCGGCGGAACGCACCACGATGGCCGGCGCCAGCTGGCGGTTCAAGGACCGAACCAGCGAGGACGCCTCCAGCGGCTCCCGGGCGTCGCCCCGGGTCAGACGTTCCGGCAGATCCACGTGGACGACCTGCGCACGGGCATGGACTCCCGAATCGGTCCGGCCGGCGCAGGTGATCGAAATGGGCTCGGGGGCCCGACTGACCCGTTGTAGGGCTTCGGCCAGCGACCCGGCCACCGTGGGGAGGCCGGTCTGGGTGGCAAAGCCTCGGAAGCCGCTACCGTCATACGCGATGTCGAGCCGCCATCGGACCAGCGGTTCGGCCCGACCGGACCCCCTTGGGGCAGGCTCGCCCGCATCGCCGGCGCGCCGGCTCACGTCCTGCACGTCGTGCTCAACGGTCCGCTGGTGCGCAATACCCGGTTCCTCGTGCACAGGTTCCTGGTGTACAGGTTCTCGGCGTTCGGAGCCCTGGTGCTCGTGATGCCGACAGATGACGGCGACGCAGCACGGTGCCAGGCGAGAAAGGTGTGGCTCAGACCAGCTCGATCCGCGCCATCGGGGCATCATCCCCTGGGCGCGGCCCGAGCTTGAGAATCCTCGTGTACCCACCAGGCCGCTCGGCGTAACGGGGGCCGATCTCCTCGAAAAGCTTGTGGGCCATGTCCTTGTCCCGAATGAGCGCGACCACCCGGCGTTGCTGGTGGACGCCACCCTTTCGCGCCGCGGTGATGCACTTTTCGGCGACCGGCCGCAGGGCCTTGGCTTTGGCCTCGGTGGTGACCAGCGATTCTGCCGCGATCAGCGAGGCAACAAGGTTGCCGAGCATCGCCTTTTGATGGGCGGCGTCGCCGCCCAGGCGCCGGCCTCGTTTGGGTGTCCCTTGCACCGCAGCGCTCCCTTAGTCTTTGGTGCGCAGGGCAAGCCCGCGCTCGTCGAGTCGCTGGAGCACCTCGTCGAGCGACTTCTGCCCGAAGTTGGTGATCCCGAGGAGGTCGTCGACCGTCCGTTCGACGAGCTCGCCAATCGTGTTGATCTGGGCCCGCTTCAGACAGTTGCGGGGACGCTCGGAGAGGTCGAGCTCTTCGATACGAAGATCGAGATCTGGCGAGCCGCCACTCGTCGTGCCCGTTTCGCCGAGTTCGAGACCCCGGGGTGAGTCCTCGAGGTCGGCCACCAGTCCCACCAGAGTGCGCAGGGTGTCGCCGGCCGACGCCAGCGCCTCGCGTGGCGTCAGCGAGCCGTCAGTCTCGATATCGAGGACCAGGCTGTCGAAGTCGGTGGACTGCTCGACCCGAACGGGCTCGACGTGGAAGGTCACGCGGCGTACCGGAGAGAAGATCGAGTCCACCGGGATCACCCCGATGGTCCCGGATCGCTTGTTTCGATCTGCCGACACGTAGCCCCGGCCCCGCTCGACGGTGACGTCGAAGGCGAGACGACCCTTCGCGTTGAGCGAAGCGATGTGCAGGTCGGGGTTCAGCACCTCGACGTCAGGGGTGGTCTGCAGGTCGGCCGCCGTCGCATCGCCCGGTCCCCGCTTGTCGAAGCGGAGGGTCACCGGCTCGTCCGAGAAGACCCTGACCAGCAGGTCCTTCAGGTTCAAGATGATGTCGGTCACGTCCTCTTTGACACCGGGGAGCGTGGTGAACTCGTGCAACGCCTCGTCGAGCCGCACCTGGGTCACCGCGGCGCCGGGGATCGAGGACAACAGGGTCCGGCGCAGCGAGTTCCCCAAGGTGTGGCCGAAGCCAGGGTCGAGGGGGCCGATCGCGAAGCGCTGCCGGTTTTCCCGTTCCTCGTCGATGGCTTCGACGGTGGGTCGCTGAATGATGAGCATCGGTACGGACTCCTCTGCGTCCTTGCTGGCTGTGGGGGGTGCGGCGGTGGGGGTGCATCACGGGAGCAGGAACGGCGCTGTGCCGCCCCTCGACCGCTTACTTCGAGTACAGCTCCACGATCAGCTGTTCTTGAACGGGCTCGTCGATGTGCTCGCGCAGCGGAGGGTTCAGGACCTCCACCGTGAAGCCCGCGTCGCCCGTCTGCAGCCAGGCCGGGGTTTGGCGGTCGAGCGTGTCCATGTTCCGCCGAACCGAGAACATCTCGCGCGAGCCGGTCTTGAGCGTGATGGTCTCACCCTTGCGGACCCGATAGCTCGGGATGGTCACCCGCTTGCCGCCCACCAGGACGTGGCCATGGCGGACGAACTGCCGGGCCTGGCGCCGGCTCGCCCCCCAACCGGCGCGGAACACCACGTTGTCCAGCCGGAGCTCGAGGTTGCGCAACAGGTTCTCACCAGTGATGCCCGGCTGACGGTTGGCCTCCTCGTAGAGGTTACGGAACTGCTTCTCGAGCAGGCCGTAGATGCGGCGCGCCTTCTGCTTCTCGCGCAGCTGGGACAGGTACTCGGAGCCCTGTCGCATCCGGTCGCGGCCATGTTCCCCCGGGGGATAGGCGCGGCTGTGCCGATCGGTGACCGCCTCGGACACCGGGCACTTGAGCGAGTAACAACGCTCGCCCTTCAAGAATAGTTTCGTCCGTTCCCGCCGGCACAGCCGGCAAACGGGTCCTGTGTAACGAGCCATGCTCGGTCGCTCCCTTGGCCCAGTCAGGCCTTGTCGTACCCGGTCCTCAGACCCGGCGGCGCTTCTTCGGACGGCACCCGTTGTGCGGGATCGGGGTCACGTCCTTTATCCCGACCACCTCGATCCCGGTGGCGGCCAACGAGCGGATCGCCGTCTCGCGCCCGGACCCAGGACCTCGCACGAGCACGTCTACCTTGCGCACTCCATGTTCCATCGCCCGACGGGCACACGCCTCGGCCGCGAGCTGTGCGGCGAACGGCGTGGACTTCCGGGACCCCTTGAAGCCCACGTTCCCTGCCGACGCCCACGCCAGCACGTTGCCTTCGGGGTCGGCGATCGAGACGATCGTGTTGTTGAACGAGCTCTTGATGTGGGCCACGCCATAGCTGACGTTCTTGCGCTCGCGCCGGCGCGGACGCCGAGCCCCCTGCTGCTTGGTTGGCCTGGGCATCTACTTGCGGACCTTCTTCTTTCCGGCGACCGTCTTCTTCGGTCCCTTGCGGGTGCGGGCATTGGTGTGGGTGCGCTGCCCGTGGACCGGCAGGCCCTTGCGATGCCGTACTCCCTGGTAGCAGTTGATCTCCATCTTGCGTTTGATGTCCTGGGAGACGTCGCGGCGCAGATCCCCCTCGACCCGGAGATTGGCGTCGATGTCGTTGCGCAGGCGCGTGACCTCTTCATCGGTCAGGTCGCGGACCCGAGTGTCGGGGTCTACGTCGGTCCGGGCGCAGATTTGCTGCGCCGCGGTGTGACCGACCCCGTAGATATAGGTCAGGGACACTTCGAGGCGCTTCTCACGGGGGATGTCCACTCCGGCAATACGGGCCATGGTCGTCCTCTCCTAGCCCTGGCGCTGCTTGTGCCGGGGGTTGTCACAGATCACGACGACGCGGCCGTGCCGTCGGATCACTTTGCACTTCTCACAAATCGGCTTGACGCTCGGTCGGACCTTCACGACCTTCTCCTCGCTCTCATCGCCCTCCCCTTCGGCTGGCCGATCCGGCCGCTGGCGGGCCGGCCGGGGATGGCTCCACGATGCCGATCACTTGTAGCGGTAGGTGATACGACCTCGACTCAGGTCATAGGGGGTGATCTCCACTTGAACCTTGTCGCCCGGCAGGATCCGGATGCGGTGCATCCTCATCTTCCCCGAGCTGTGTGCCAGCACCTTGTGCCCGTTCTCGAGCTCTACGCGGAACATTGCGTTGGGCAACGGCTCGACCACCGTCCCCTCCAGAACGATGGCATCTTCCTTGGGCTTGGGCAGGTGACTCTCCTCAACTCGACCTCTCCGGCGGGCAGCCGGCGGAACGGCTCGACCAACCGATGCGATTGGCGACGGGCCTGACGGACCCGCAGACCCGGCGGCTTCCTGATACCAGGCCGGACCAGGCGGCGGGCCGACTGGCAAGTCTACCCTACCTGGGACGAAAAGCCAGCCCGTCGGTCGCCGGCTCCCGCAGCCCCTTCGGGCCTTCAGGGCAGCGTGAACACCTCCGGTCCGTCGTCGGTGACGGCGATCGTGTGCTCGAAGTGTGCGGAGAGGTGCCCGTCGGCGGTCACCACGCTCCAGTTGTCGTCGAGGACGCGCGTCTCGGGTGATCCCGCGTTCACCATGGGCTCGACCGCATAGACCATACCGGTCTTGAGCACCGGACCCGGGCTGCCCGGCCAGTAGTTGGGCACCTGGGGCTGCTCGTGCATCGCCGTTCCGATGGCGTGGCCCACATACTCCCGCACTACCGTGAAGCCGGCGCCCTCGGCCACATCTTGAACCGCGCGGCCCACCTCGTGGAGCCGATGGCCCGCCACCAGCTGCTCGATCCCGGCCCACAGACTGCGCTCGGTCACCTCGATCAGTCGTCGAGCCTCTTCGGGCACGGCTCCGATCGCCATGGTGTAGGCAGCGTCGCCGTGGTAGCCCTCGATGATCGCCCCGCAGTCGATCGACAGGATGTCGCCCTCTTCGAGGACGTAGTCACCGGGGATGCCATGCACGATCATGTCGTTGGGCGATGTGCAGATCACGGCCGGAAACCCGTGGTAACCCAGAAAATTCGAGGTGGCACCCCGCCGTGAGAGCACGTCGCGCGCCACGCTGTCGAGGTAGGCGGTGGTCACTCCTGGTCGCGCCGCCTCCCGGGTCGCCTCGTGCATCTCGGCGACGACCTTGCCTGCCCGCCGCATCTTGGCCAGCTCCCCGGCGTTGCGCCTCATCGGAGCCCTCCTCTCGCCGATCGGACCCGAGCCTGATCGATCGCCCGTACTGCCCGTCGGGTCACTGCATCGGGTGATCCGATCCCGCTGATCCTCACCAGCTGGTTCCGCTCCGAGTACCACTCGATCAGGGGGGCCGTCTGTCGCTCGTAGAGCTCGAGGCGCGTGCGGATCGCCTCCTCGGTGTCGTCCTCCCGCTGGACGACCTCGCCCCCGCACACGTCGCAGGTCCAGTTCACGACCGGCGGCGTACTGACCGAGTAGTTCGTCCCGCAGTCGACACAGACCCTGCGCGAGGCGAGCCGGCGCATCACCAGGGCTGTGGGTACGTCGAGATCGATGACCAGGTCGATGACAGCTGGCGAAACGGTCTCCTCGAGCGCCTTGGCCTGGTTGATGGTCCGAGGGCATCCGTCAAGGATGAAGCCCCTTGCCCGCGTGTCGCCTTCGGTGAGGCGTTCCCCGACCATCGCCATGATGATGTCATCGGACAGCAGTTCGCCCAGGTCCATGATGGCTTTGGCTCGCAATCCCAACTCGGTCCCCGACTTCACCGCCGCGCGCAACATGTCCCCTGTCGAGACGTGGGGGACCACGTAGTGGTGCGAGAGCCGAACGCATTGAGTCCCTTTTCCGGCCCCCTGTTTGCCGAGGGCCACGAGTCGCACTCCAGGTAGCACCAGCTCCCTACTTGAGGAAGCCTTCGTAGTTCCGCATCATGAGCTGGCTGTCGATCTGACGCATCGTCTCAAGCGCGACGCCCACCGAGATCAGCAGGGTGGTCCCGTAGAAGGGGAAGCGGTTGATGTGCCAGAGGGCCATGAGAATCGACGGAACGACCGCCACGGCGCCCAGAAAGACCGCGCCCACCACGGTGATCCTGTTCAAGATGTGTGCCAGGTAGCGCTCGGTCGGCGGGCCGGGGCGGATCCCGGGGATGAACCCCCCTTGCTTGCGGATGATGTCCGCCTGTTGATGGGGGTCGAACGCGACGTAGACGTAGAAGAAGGTGAACATCAGGATCAGGACGAAGTAGATGCTGATGTAGATGAGGCTGGTCGGTTGGATGTTGTTGCGCACGAAGTTCTGGAACCCGTGCCAGGGGATGACGTTGGACAGCAGCACCGGGATATAGAGCACCGAGCTGGCGAAGATGATCGGGATGACCCCGGCCTGGTTGACCTTCAGGGGGATGTAGGTGTTCTGCCCCATCGACATACGGCGACCCACGACCCGTTTGGCAAAGGTCACCGGGATGCGCCGCTGACCCTGGTCGAAGAACACGATAGCGACCAGCAGCAAGAGCGATACCGCCAGGATCACCGCGAACTTGAGATCACCGCCTTCCTCCAGGATCGCGCGCCCGCCCGATGGGATGGCCGCGACGACGTTGGCGAAGATCAGGATGGACATCCCCTGCCCGATGCCGCGCTGGGTGATGAGCTCGGCGAGCCACATGACAAAGGCCGTGCCCGCGGTCAAGCACAGCACCATGAACATGGCCAGCGGGATGGAGAAGCGCGGGATGAGATCGATGTTGGTGCCGAGTAGCGCCGAGTCGTGGCCGTGGAAGGCGTAGATGAGCCCTGTCGACTGCATGAGGGCGAGGGCCACCGTGAGGTAGCGCGTAGTCTGGGTGACCTTCTTCTGACCGACCGCGCCCTGCTCACGCCACTCTTCGAGCTTGGGAATGACGGTGGTGAGCAGCTGAATGATGATCGAGCTGGTGATGTAAGGCATCACGCCTAGACCGAAAACCGCCAGACGGACAAGGGCGCCGCCGGAGAACAGGTTCAAGAACCCGAGCACGCCAGATGCTCCGGCCGTCGCTTGGAGCTGCTGGAGACGCGCCCAACTGACACCGGGGACGGGAACGTTGGCGCCGATCTGATAGATGGCGATCACGGCCAACGTGAACACGACTTTGTTCCGCAGATCGGGAACCCTGAAGATGTTGCCCAGCCGGGAAAGCATGCCGTTCCTCGTTCAGGCTCGTTTGGGCGAGATCACTCGGACCTCGTCCTAGCGGTTCGTAAGCGCGTTGCCCCTGGCTGCCGGCCGCTCGGCGAAGGGCAGGGGCACCCGCTCGATCGTTCCGCCAGCTGCGGTGATGGCCGCCTCGGCACTGGCGGAGAACCCGTGGGCCGCAACTCGTAGGGGCCGAGTCACCGCGCCGTGGCCGAGCACCTTGACCAAGGCCCGCGGCCGGACGACGCCCCGAGCGACCAGCGTTTCGGGGGTGATCTCATCGATCCCGAGCACGTCGAGCGTGCCCAGGTTGACCGGCGTGTACTCGACACGAAAAGGGTTGTGGAAGCCCCGCAGCTTGGGAATCCGCTGCATGAGAGGGAGCTGGCCACCTTCGAACCCCGCGGGGATCTGGCCACGGGCCTTCTGGCCCTTGGTGCCACGGCCGGCAGTTTTGCCGCCCTTCCCACCAATCCCGCGACCGACCCGCCGCCTCGGCCGTACGGAACCGGCGGGGGGCGAGAGCTCGTGGAGCTTCACCGACCTACCTCCTCGACATCCACCAGATGCTGCACCCGCGAGATCATCCCTCGGATTCTCAGGTCGGTCCGGGAGCTCGTTGCTCCGCCCGATGCCCCGCAACCCGAGCGCCCGGAGCGTTCCCCGATGCTTTGGCTTGGACCCGATGGCCGAGCGGACCTGGGTCACCTTGACGCTCGACTCGATCGCACCATCGCTCGGCGCCATCACCGCACCTCAGCGGCGTAGACGTCCGACTCGCGTCGGCGCTCTCGATAGGCGCGCAAGACCCCGGCAGGGGTCACCTCGTCGGGCTGCTTGCCGCGCAGTGCGGCCACCTCGTCAGGACGCCGCAGGGACTTGAGCCCGGCGATGGTCGTGTGGGCGACGTTGATGCCGTTGGACGAGCCCAGCGACTTGGCCAAGATGTCGCGTATGCCCGCCATCTCGAGGATGGCACGGGCCGCCCCGCCGGCGATGACGCCGGTACCCGGTGCCGCCGGCTTCAGCATCACCCGACCGGCACCGCTCTCGCCGATGGTGGGATGGGTGATGGTGGATCCGGCCAATGCCACTTCGAAGACGTTCTTGCGGGCTTCTTCGATCCCCTTCTGGACCGCCAGGCCGGCCTCCTTGGCCTTTCCGTAGCCCAACCCCACACGACCGTTCCCGTCGCCGACCACCATCAGGGCGGCGAACGAGAACCGCCGACCGCCTTTGACGACCTTGGCGACACGGTTGACCCTGATGGTCCGCTCCTCGTACTGGACCTCGTTGGCAGCCATCAGAACTCCAGTCCCTCCCGCGAGCGGCTTCGGCCAGGCTGGCCACCCGGCCGTGGTAGGCGAATCCACCTCTGTCGAACACCACCTGCGAGATCCCCGCGGCTCTCGCCCGGGAGGCCAACAGCCGGCCGACCGCCTCGGCACCCGACAGGTTACCGCCACCGGTCGTACCGAGTTTGTCGCGGAGCTCGTGCTCCAGGGAGGACGCCGCCGCCAGCGTGCGACCGGAGCCATCGTCGATGACCTGGGCCGAGATGTGACGGATTGACCGGAACACGGCCAGGCGCGGGCGCGACGAAGAACCCACGACCTTCCTGCGGACCCGAGAGTGCCGACGGATCCGCAAGGCCCGTTCGCGATTGGTGGTGCCCGATGTCACTTTGCCGCCTTCCCAGCTTTGCGCAGAACCCGCTCCCCGGCGTACCGGACGCCCTTGCCCTTGTAGGGCTCGGGCTTGCGGATCTTGCGAATGTCGGCGGCCACCTGGCCGACCTTCTCCTTGTCGATCCCGCGCACGACGATGCGGGTCGGTGTGGGTACGTCGAAGCTCACGCCGTCCGGCGCGTCGACAGCGACGGGGTGCGAGAACCCGAGCGCCAGCTCCAACGAAGCCGGGCCCCTGGCCGTGGCCCGGTACCCCACGCCCACGATCTCCAGCTCCTTGGTGAAACCCTGGGTCACGCCGGTCACCATGTTGGCGACGAGCGATCGCGTCAGCCCGTGCAAGGCCCGATACTGACGCTCGTCGTTCGGCCGCTCGACCGAAAGGACGTCACCGTCCTGTGAGATCGAGATACCGGCCGGGAGCCGGCGGGCAAGCGTGCCTTGAGGTCCGGTGACCGTGACCGAGTCGGGCAAAAGCTCGACCGAGACGCCGGCGGGGACCCCAATGGGACTTCTTCCGATGCGGGACATCAGCGTCCTCCAAAGCGGTCGGTGTCGGGCACCGCGCCGATCCGGCCCGCCCGAACGGGACCGGCGGACTGGCTGGACCAAGCTGGGTCGGGCACGTGCTCACCAGACATGGCAGAGCACCTCTCCACCGAGGTGGCGCTTGCGGGCTTCGCGGTCGGTCATGAGGCCATGGCTCGTCGAGACAACGGCCACTCCGATGCCGCCGAGGACGCGGGGATGCCCTCAGCCCGCGCGTAGATGCGCAGCCCTGGCTTGGACACCCGGCGGATCCCACCGATGGTGCGGGTCCGGTCCGGGGCGTACTTCATGGTGATCTCGAGGGTCGAGCCCGGCTTCACCGGGTCCTTCATCACGCTGTAACCCGCAATGAAGCCCTCGCGCTCGAGGATGGCGGCGAGCGCCTCCTTCAGCTTGGACCCGGGCATCTTGACCGTCTCGAACTGTGCCGAATTGGCGTTCCTGATGCGCGTGAGCATGTCCGCAATGGGGTCGGTCATCGTCATGGCCGGTCTCCTACCAACTCGCCTTCGTCACCCCGGGCACTTCGCCGGCATGGACCATGGTCCGCAGGCAGATGCGGCACAGGCCGAACTTGCGGTACACAGCCTTCGGACGGCCGCATCGGCGACACCGCGTGTAGGCGCGCACCTTGAACTTGGGGGTTCGCTGCTGCTTTTGGATAAGTGCCTTCTTGGCCATGGTGCCTTACCGGGTCTCCTGTCGGAATGGAAAACCGAACGCGCTCAGCAGCGCCCGGCCTTCGTCGTCGTTGCGAGCGGTCGTCACGATCGTGATGTCCATCCCTCGCGTGGTGTCGATGCTGTCGTAATCCACCTCGGGAAAGATCAGTTGCTCGGTCACCCCGAAGGTGTAATTGCCGTGGCCGTCGAACGAGCGAGGCGAGAGCCCCCGGAAGTCCCTTATCCGAGGGATGGCCAGGCTGACCAGCCGGTCGAAGAACTCCCATGCCCGATCGCCCCGGAGGGTGACCTTCACGCCGATCGCCTGACCCTCGCGCAGCTTGAACGCGGCGATCGACTTCTTGGCCCGGGTCACCACCGGCTTCTGGCCCGTGATGGTCTGCAGGTCGCGCTGGGCTCCTTCGATTAAGGACTGCTGCTGGGTGGCGCGTCCCACGCCCGTGTTCACCACGATCTTCTCGAGCCGCGGCACCTCCATCACGTTGCGCACACCAAGCTCAGTGGCCAGCCGCTCGCGCACCGTTGCGAGATATTGCTCCTTCAGCCGCGGCCGGACACCGGCGTAAGACGTGCTCACAGATCCGCCCCGCACTTGCGGCACACGCGCACCTTCACACCGGCCTCGTCGAACCGCATACCCACCCGAGTCGGTTCTCCACAGCTCGGACAGATCAGGGCAACGATTGACACGGGGACCGGCATGAACTTGTCGATGATGCCCCCCTGGGTAGTCGCCCTGGTCGGCTTCGTGTGCCGCTTGGCGATGTTGACGCCCTCGACGACAACCCGACCTTCCGCGGGGAACGCCCGAACGACCTCTGAACGACGTCCCTTGTACTTGCCCGACCGGATCACGACCCGGTCACCTTTGTGGATCCGCATCAGAGCACCTCCGGGGCCAACGACACGATGCGCATGAATTTCTTGTCCCGCAGCTCGCGGCCCACGGGGCCGAAGATGCGAGTCCCCCGCGGCTGCTGCTGGTCGTTGATCAGCACGGCGGCGTTCTCGTCGAAGCGGATATAGCTGCCGTCGGCACGGCGCTTCTCCTTCTTCGTACGTACCACGACGCACTTCACAACGTCGCCTTTCTTCACCGCAGCGCCGGGGATCGCATCCTTGACCGTGGCCACGAACACGTCGCCGATGCTGGCGTATCGCCGGCGCGAACCTCCGAGGACCCTGATGCACAGGACCTCCTTGGCGCCGGAGTTGTCGGCCACACGTAGCCGTGACTCTTGCTGGATCACCGCGCGCGCTCCATCACTTCGGCAAGCCGCCAGCGCTTGAGCTTGGACAGGGGTCGGGTCTCGACCACTCGCACCCGGTCGCCAACCTTGGCGGTGCCCTGCGCGTCATGGACATAGAGGCGCTTGGTCCGCTGTACCGTCTTGCGGTAGCGGGGATGGCGGACCCGGTCGACGACCGCCACCACGACTGTCGCCTCCATGGCGTCGGAGACGACGACACCCTCACGCACCTTGCGGCGATTGGGTCTGGTTTCAGACCCGGCGGGTTGGTCGGCCATCAGGCCTCCTCTTCGATCTCGGCATCGGCATCGTCCGCCATGTCGGCATCCACCTGGTCCTCGACATCCAAGCCACGCCCATCGGCGGCATCCGGAACGTCGTCGAGGTCGATCTCCCCGCCACTTTGGTCGTCGTGGTCGTGGTCGTGGTCGTGCGCGTGCTGCGCGGCAGCGATCGCTTCGTCCTGCGCGGCAAGGTGGGCGCGTGCAGCATCCTGCTGCGCGGCCGTCGGGGACACGTAGGTCCCCTCGATCTCGGCGATCTCGCGCTCACGGAGGACGGTGAGGATCCGGGCCACGTCACGGCGAACGTGGCCGAGGCGTGACGAATTGTCCAACTGGCCGGTGGCCAGCTGGAACCGCAGATTGAACAGCTCTCGACGGGTCTCGGCGAGGCGGGTCTCAAGCTCGTCGGGGTCGAGCAGTGACAGATCGGAAGCGTTGGCCATCACACCAGCACCTCGGGTACCCCGTGCGTGCCTGGGCGGATCACGAAACGGGCCTTGATCGGGAGCTTCTGGATAGCTCGTTCCATCGCGGCACGGGCCAAGTCGGGCTCCACCCCGGCAAGCTCGAACAGGATCCGTCCGGGCTTGACCACGGCCACCCAGTGCTCGGGATTGCCCTTACCCGACCCCATGCGCGTCTCGGCCGGCTTCTGGGTCACGGGCTTGTCGGGAAAGACCCTGATCCACACCTTTCCGCCACGCCGCACGTGACGGGTCATCGCAATTCGGGCTGCTTCGATCTGTCGCGCCGTGATCCAGCCCGGCTCGAGCGCCTGGATGCCGAAGTCACCGAAGGTGACGACGGTACCACCCTTGGCCGCGCCATTCAGACGCCCGCGCTGCTGCTTGCGGTGCATGACCTTGCGGGGCATCAGCATCGTCAGTCCTCCCTACGGAAGTGTGGCGTCTCGCGGTGTTCGTGCCGACTGCGACGCTCGATCTCCTCGTCCTCGGCCAGACGCCGCTCGAGGTCGTCGGGGACGGCAGGGGGAGCGATCAGGTCGCCCACGGGTGCCTCCACGGCCTCGTCGGCCGTCTCGTCGACGATCTCGTCCACTGTCTCACCGACCACGGGCGCCGGAGACGGCGTTTCCGCGGCGACCTCGACCTCGACCTCGGCCTCGGCCTCGGCCTGGACTTCGACGATCTCGGGCACTGGCTCGGGCACAACAAGCTCGGGAGAGGCAACACCGTTGGTTGATGTCCCGTCCTCCTCGTCGGCCGCCAGCGTGCCCGGCTCGGGCTGGTCCAGACGGCGTCGCCCGCCACCGGCGGTGATGAGCCGGCGAGGACGCCCCTGCCCTGAGGTCTCCCCCACGGCCATCGCCGCTTCGCGGGTGATCTTGTCGTCCACCGAGACCTTGTAGGGCAGGATGTCGCCCTTGTAGATCCACACCTTGACCCCGACGCGTCCCGAGGTTGTCTTCGCTTCGCGAAAGCCGTAGTCGATGTCTGCGCGCAAGGTGTGCAGTGGCACCCGACCCTCGCGGTAGGACTCCTTGCGGGACATCTCGGACCCGCCCAGTCGACCCGAGCACTGCACCCGAACCCCTTGCGCGCCAGCCTTCTGGACGGTTTGGATGGCTCGCCGCATGGCTCGCCGGAACGCCACTCGGCGGACCAGCTGGTCGCAGATACCCTGAGCGATGAGGGCGGCGTCCAGCTCGGGCTGCTTGATCTCTTGAATGTTGAGCTGAATCCGGTTCTGGAGGCCGGTGATCTCTTCGAGCGTCTTCTTCAGCCGGTCGGCCTCCGACCCGCGCCGCCCGATCACGATGCCCGGACGGGCCGTGTGGATGTCGACTCGCAGCCGGTCGCGGGTGCGCTCCACCTCGATCCGGCTGACCGCCGCCGCCTCGAGCTGCGTCATCAGGAAGTCGCGGATCTTCCAGTCCTCCACCACGAAGTCGCGGTAGTGACGCTCTTCGAACCACCGCGACTTCCAGTCGGTGGTCACCCCGAGCCGGAACCCGTACGGATTGACTTTCTGGCCCATCTACTCGCCTTCTTCCTCGTCCTCGGCCGAACTCGGGGCGTCGTCGGTGCCGGCGCTCGCACGAGCCGGGTCCCCTTCGTCGTCGCCGGGGTCGTCGTCAAGCTCGTCGAATCGTCGTCTGTTTTCCTCTGCGTCGACTGTGTCCTCTGCGTCGACTGTGTCCTCTGCGTCGACTGTGTCCTCTGCGTCGACTGTGTCCTCTGCGTCGATGTCGACGTCGACGACCACGTCATCGACAGCGTCCGCCTCGGTTGCCGCCAGCGCCTCGGCCGCTTCAGCGGCTGCTGCATCCTCGGCTGCTTGTTCCTGTACCGCTCGGCGGCGCGACAGCCGTCCGGCAAGATCCGCTCGGCGCCGAGACTCGGCGACCCGGCGAGAGCGACCGCCGCTCTGGGCGTCGCGCTGCGCCCGTCGGCGAGCAAGCCGGTCGTCGGGCAAACGGCTCACGACGATCGTGATGTGGCAGGAGCGCTTGCGAATCCGAGTGGCCCGACCACGAGCCCGTGGGCGCCACCGCTTGAGCGTCGTACCCTCGTCCGCGTAACACGCCGACACGTAGAGATCCTCGGGGTCCAGACCGTCGTTGTGGGCGGCGTTGGCCACTGCCGAGGCCAGCACCTTGCCAACCACGGCGGCGGCAGAACGCTCGGTCGCCCTCAAGGTCTCCGCGGCGCGGCCGACTTCTTCGTCCCGGATGAGGTCCAGCACCTGGCGGGCCTTGCTCGCGGACATGTGGTAGTGCCGCAGGACGGCCTTGGTGCCTGGTCGCTCGTTGGTCTTCAGCCCGGTCATCAGCGCCGCCCCGCCCGCTCTTGGCCCGCGTGGTAGCGGAAGGTCCTTGTGGGAGCGAACTCTCCCAGCTTGTGACCGACCATCGACTCGGTCACGTAGACCGGCACGTGGCGCCGTCCGTCGTGAACGGCGATCGTGTGGCCGACCATGTCCGGGATGATGGTCGATCGGCGGGACCAGGTCTTGATGACCCGCTTGTCCCCGCTGGCGTTGAGCTGGTCGACCTTCTTCAGCAAGTGGTCGTCGACGAACGGGCCCTTCTTGAGACTACGCGGCATGACCGAAACCCCTGGCTACCTTCGGGCGCCGCGCGTGCGGCGGCGGCGGACGATCAACTTGTCGGAGTCCTTGTGGCGGGCCCGGGTGCGTCCCTCCGGCTGGCCCCAGGGGGACACCGGATGCCGGCCGCCCGAGGACTTGCCCTCGCCACCGCCGAGCGGGTGGTCCACGGGGTTCATCGCCACGCCACGGGTTTGGGGTCGTACGCCCTTCCACCGGTTTCGGCCGGCCTTGCCGATCTTCACCAGCTCGGCCTCGGCGTTCCCCACGACGCCCAGAGTCGCTCGGCAGTCGATGGAGACGCGGCGCATTTCGGTCGAAGGCAGTCGCAACGTAGCGAACAGGCCCTCTTTGGCCACCAACTGGATGCTCATTCCCGCACCACGGGCGAGCTTGCCGCCACCGCCTGGTCGAAGCTCGACGTTGTGGATCACGGCGCCCACCGGGATATACCGCATGGGTAGCGCGTTACCCACACGGATCTCGGCACCCTGGCCGCTCTGGAGCCGGTCACCCACCTTCACCCCGGCTGGCGCCAGGATGTACCGCTTCTCCCCATCGAGGTAGTGCAACAGGGCAATCCGTGCGTTGCGGCTCGGGTCGTACTCGATCTGGGCCACCTTGGCCGGAACGCCATCCTTGTCCCGTCGGAAGTCCACGATCCGGTACTGGCGCTTGTGACCCCCGCCGCGGTGACGGGCCGTCTTGCGACCCAAGTTGTTCCGGCCCCCAGAGCCGGGGTTCGAGGCCAGCAGGGAACGCTCCGGTCGGTCGCGCGTGATCTCGGCGAAGTCGGACACCGTCTGGAAACGGCGGCCTGGACTGGTGGGTTTGCGTGAACGAAGGGGCATGAATGGTCCTCGGCTCAGCTCTCGAAGAGGTCGATCTTGTCGCCGACGTGGAGGGTCACGATGGCCCGCTTCGTCGAAGGGCGGTGTCCGACGATGTTGGTCCGGCGGTTGCGGGTCGCCTTTCCCTTTCGATTGAGCGTGTTCACCTTGTCCACCCGGACGCCGAAGGCCTGCTCCACCGCTTGGCGCACCTCAATCTTGGTCGCCCGAGGATCGACGACGAACACGTACACGTTGCGGTCCATCAGGGCGTAGGACTTCTCTGACACGACCGGTCGTATGAGGACGGAGAGGGCGTCACGCATCGGTGGTCTCCTCATCGGTCGCAGCGGCCTGGGCGTCGGAGCTCGCCACCTCACCTGGTGTGTCATCGGCGGCCCCACCAACTGGGTCCGCGGTGCCATCGGCACCCGGACCACCCGGCAGGGTCCGGTCGGTGAAGACCACCCAGTCGTTGCGCAGCACGTCGTAGGCCGACAACTCTCCGACGACCACGAGCTGGACGTCGGGCAGGTTGGCGAACGACCGCCGGGCGGCGTCGTCGTCCGGACTGAGCACGACCAAGACCTTTCCGTGGAGTGCCAGGGCGTTCAACGCGCTCAGCGCCTCTTTGGTGCGGGGTGCCTCCCAAGACCAACGGTCTACGAGCGCTACCTGACCCTCGGCGGCGCGATCCGACAGGGCCGAGCAGAGCGCGAGACGGACCATCTTCTTCGGCGTCCGTTGCCGGTAGCTCCGAGGCTTCGGTCCGAGGGCGATGCCACCGCCCGACCAGTGCGGGGCACGGGTCGATCCCTGGCGGGCACGACCGGTCCCCTTCTGGCGAAACGGCTTCGCCCCGCCGCCGCGGACCTCGGCCCGTGTCTTGGTCGATTGGGTCCCGGCGCGGGCGGCGGCCAACTGCGCGGTAACCACCTGGTGCAGCACCGCGGTGTTGGGCACGATGCCGAAGATCTCCGCGTCGAGCTCCACCGAACCCAAGTCCTTACCCGCCAGGTCTCGCCGGACGACCGTGCGTGCCTCGGGAGTGGGCCGTTCCTTGCGCCGCGGACCTCGCGCTCGGATGCCCGGGACTTCAGCGATGGTCATCGGATGCTCCCCGCCTTGGGTGATGGAGCCTTCACCGAGTTCCGAAGCACGACCATCCCGCCGCGCGAACCGGGGATCGCGCCCTTCACCAGCAGGAGCTGCCGTTCGGCATCGGCGGCCACGATCTGGAGGTTGAGGGCCGTCACCTGTCCGCCACCCGTACGCCCGGCCATTCGCGTCCCTTTGAACACACGTGACGGCGTCGCGCACGCGCCAACCGAACCAGGAGCTCGGTGGTGCTTGTGGTTGCCGTGGGAGGCACCCTGTCCTTTGAAGTTGTGGCGCTTCATCCCCCCGGCGAATCCCTTGCCCTTGCTGACCGCGGTGGCGTCCACCCGGTCGCCAGGCGACCACCAGTCGGGGGTCAGCTCTTGGCCGACCACGAACTCGCTCACGTCATCGAGCCGGAGCTCGACCAGGCGCCGACCCGGGTCGACCCCCGCGTGCTCGTAGTGCCCCAGCTCCGGTTTGGTCAGGGTGGACGAGCGCCGGAAACCCCAGGTGACCTGGAGCGCGGCGTAGCCGTCGTGCTCAGGTGTCTTGACCTGCACCACCCGGACGGGCGCGACCCGAACCACCGTCACTGGGACGGAGCGGTTCTGGTCGTCCCAGATCTGGGTCATGCCGACCTTCTCGCCGACGATCGCCTTGGTTGCCACGTTCTTGGGTTCTCCTGATCGTGTCCACGGCTGCCCGTGTGCACGCCAACGCTCCGCCCGGGATCCCCGAGCGGAGCGCTCGAATGTTGCGGTCCAAGGTCCCCGCCGACCCGACAGCCGGGCGGGCGCTCGAACACGTCCGTTGTGGTTCTGGCACCGGAGGACCGGGCCTAGGGCCGGAAATGGCCCGAGAGACGACGCTACACCATCCTCACAAAGATTTCCAGAGCCCCCGTGCGTCCGACCGCGCGGCTCCGGCTCGGTCAGGCGTTCTGGATCTTGATCTCGATGTCGACGCCGGCGGGCAGGTCGAGACGCTGCAGTGAGTCCACGGTCTTGGGCGTGTGCTCGACAATGTCGACCAGGCGCTTGTGCACGCGCATCTCGAAATGCTCGCGGCTGTCCTTGTACTTGTGCGGGGAACGGATGACCGTGTACCGGTGCTTGTCGGTGGGCAGAGGCACCGGCCCCTGAACCTTCGCCTGGGTGCGCAAGACAGTTTGGACGATCTTCTCGGTCGATTGATCGAGAATCTCGTGGTCATAGGCTTTCAGGCGAATCCTGATCTTCTGTCGTGGCGCGTCGGGCATGGCGTCCTCTCGATGCTCGGGTCGTGTGCCGAGCGACCGCGGTGAATAGTGGGTCGCTACTTGATGATCTTGGTCACACGCCCCGAGGCCACGGTGCGACCACCCTCGCGGATGGCGAACCGGAGTCCCTCGTCCATGGCGATGGGCTTGCCCAGCTCGACAGTCATCTCGGTGTTGTCACCCGGCATCACCATCTCCGTGCCCTCGGGCAGGCTGATGGTGCCGGTCACATCGGTCGTCCGGAAGTAGAACTGGGGCCGGTAGTTGGTGAAGAAGGGCTTGTGGCGCCCCCCCTCCTCCTTGTTGAGGACGTACACCGTGGCTTCGAAGTTGGTGTGCGGGGTGATGGACCCGGGCTTGCACAGCACCTGGCCCCGCTCCACCTCCTCCTTCTTCGTGCCGCGCAGCAGCGCCCCGATGTTGTCCCCGGCACGGCCCTCGTCGAGCAGCTTGCGGAACATCTCGACCCCGGTGACCGTGGTCTTCTGGGTGTCGCGCAGGCCGACGATCTCCACTTCCTCGCCGACCTTCACGATTCCCTGCTCGACCTTTCCGGTGACCACCGTGCCACGACCCGTGATCGACATCACGTCCTCGACCGGCATGAGGAAAGGCTTGTCGACGTCACGCTCGGGCTCGGGGATGAAGGTGTCTACGGCGTCCATGAGCTCAAGGATCTTGGGGGTCCATTCCGGGTCACCCTCGAGCGCCTTGAGTGCGCTGACCCGGATCACCGGGGTGTCGTCACCGGGGAACTCGTAGTCGCTCAGCAGCTCACGGACCTCGAGCTCCACCAGGTCGAGCAGCTCCTCGTCGTCGACCATGTCGGCCTTGTTGAGGGCGACAACGATGTAGGGCACGCCTACCTGGCGGGCCAGCAGGACGTGCTCACGAGTCTGGGGCATCGGGCCGTCCGCGGCCGACACCACCAGGATCGCCCCGTCGATCTGGGCGGCGCCGGTAATCATGTTCTTGATGTAGTCGGCGTGACCCGGCATGTCGACGTGCGCGTAGTGCCGGTTGGCGGTCTCGTATTCCACGTGGGCGATGGAGATCGTGATCCCCCGCTGCTTCTCTTCGGGCGCCTTGTCGATCTGGTCGAAGGGCGTGAAAGAGGTGTTCGGGTTGTTCTCCGAAAGGACCTTGGTAATGGCCGCGGTGAGCGTGGTCTTCCCGTGGTCGATATGGCCCATCGTGCCCACGTTGACGTGGGGCTTCGAGCGCTCGAACTTCTTCTTGGCCATCTGCGGGACCACTCCCTGATCTCGGACGGGACCTCTTCGGGCCCGCCGCGGCGGTCGCCCGCCGCTTCTTCGTTGCCTGTACCACCGGCGGTGTCGTCGGGGTCAGCTGTTGGTGCGTGGCCGGACAAGCCGGCCCCGCCTACTCCCCGCGAGCCCGAGCGATGATCTCCTTGGCGATCGAGTCGGGGACTTCGTTGTAGGCGTGGAATTGCATCGTGTACGTCGCACGGCCCTGCGTGCGAGAACGCAGGTCGGTAGCGTAGCCGAACATGTCGGCCAGGGGAACCTGGGCCCGGATCACGTGGCTGTTTCCCCGTTGCTCCATCCCCTCGACCCGCCCGCGCCGCGAGGACAGGTCGCCGATCACGTCACCCATGTAATCCTCCGGAGTCACGACCTCGACGGCCATCACCGGTTCGAGCAGGACCGGCGAGGCCGCCCGGGCCGCCGCCTTCACCGCCATCGATCCGGCGATCTTGAAGGCCATCTCCGACGAGTCGACCTCGTGGTACGAGCCGTAAGTAAGCAGGACCCGCACATCGACCATCGGGTACCCCGCCACGACGCCCGAGGTCAGCGCCTCTTGGATGCCGGCGTCGACTGACGGGATGTACTCCTTGGGGATGACCCCGCCGGTGATCTTGTCGACGAACTCGTAGCCTCCGCCCGGACCGGTCGGCTCGAGGCTGATCACCACGTGGCCGTACTGGCCACGACCACCGGTCTGACGGACGTAGCGCTCCTCGATCTTCTCGACTGGCTTGCGAATGGTCTCGCGGTAGGCCACCTGCGGCTTGCCCACGTTGGCGTCCACGCTGAACTCCCGCAGCATCCGGTCGACCAGGACCTCGAGGTGGAGCTCGCCCATTCCCGAGATGACCGTCTGGCCCGTCTCCTCGTCCGAGCGGACCCTGAAGGTCGGGTCCTCCTCGGAGAGGGCGAAGAGTGCCTTGGAGAGCTTGTCCTGGTCGGCCTTGGTCTTGGGCTCGACCGCCACGTGGATGACCGGCTCGGGGAAGGTGAGCTCCTCCAGCACGATGCGGTGGTCGGGGTCCGACAACGTGTCCCCGGTGGTGGTCTGCTTGAGGCCGACGGCCGCGACGATGTCGCCCGAAAAGATGGCGTCCTTGTCTTCGCGGTGGTTGGCGTGCATCTGCAGCAGCCGGCCCACCCGCTCTTTACGGTCCTTGGTGGTGTTCACCACGGTGCCACCCTTGCGAAGCGTGCCAGAGTAAACGCGCAGATAGGTGAGCTTTCCCACGAAGGGGTCGGTCATGATCTTGAAGGCCAGGGCGGAGAAGGGTGCGTCGTCGTCGGGCAGCCGCTCATCGAGCTCGTCAGGCTTGCCCGGCCGGTGGCCCGGGGTGGGGGGAGATCGAGCGGGCTCGGCAGGTAGTCGACGACCGCATCGAGCATCGGCTGGACGCCCTTGTTCTTGAACGCCGAGCCGCAGAGCACCGGCACCACCTCGCTGGCGAGGGTGGCGGTCCGCAGGGCGCGCCGAAGGTCGTCGGCGGTGATCTCCTCGTCGGCCAGGTACTTCTCCATGATCCCGTCGTCGTAGTTCGAGAGCACGTCGACCAACTGGTGACGCGCCGCAGCAGCCTCGCCCTCCAGCGCGTCGGGAACGTCGGTTACCTCCCACTTCTCGCCCATGCCGTCTTCCCACACCAGGGCGCGCAGCCCCAGGACGTCCACCACGCCTCGGAAATCGGCCTCGGCGCCGATGGGCAGCTGGACCACGACCGGCGTCGCGTCGAGACGGTCACGGATCATGTCGACCGTCCGCAGGAAGTCCGCGCCGACCCGATCCATCTTGTTGACGAAGCAGATCCGGGGCACCGAGTACTTGTTGGCCTGGCGCCACACGGTCTCGGTCTGGGGTTCCACACCAGCCACCGCGTCGAAGACCGCCACCGCACCATCGAGCACGCGCAGCGATCGCTCGACTTCCACCGTGAAGTCGACGTGCCCGGGGGTGTCGATGATGTTGATCCACGTGTCGCGCCAGCGGCAGGTGGTCGCCGCCGAGGTGATGGTGATGCCGCGCTCCTGCTCCTGGACCATCCAGTCCATGGTGGCCGCGCCCTCGTGGACCTCGCCGATCTTGTAGTTGCGGCCGGTGTAATAGAGGATCCGCTCGGTCGTCGTGGTCTTTCCCGCGTCGATGTGCGCCATGATCCCGATGTTGCGGGTCCTGGCGAGCGGGAACTCGCGAATGGGAAGGGGGTCAGCCACGGTGCTCCACCTGAGCTACGCCTACCAGCGGTAGTGCGCGAAGGCCTTGTTGGACTCGGCCATCTTGTGCATGTCTTCGCGGCGCTTGACCGCCGCCCCGATGCCATTGGAGGCGTCGAGGATCTCGTTGGCCAGGCGCTCGGCCATCGTCTTCTCGCGGCGCTGCTTGGAATAGCTGGTCAGCCAGCGGATCGCGAGGGTGGTCGCCCGCCGAGGGCGCACCTCCACGGGGACCTGATAGGTGGCGCCACCCACCCGCCGGCTCTTGACCTCGAGCTCGGGACGCGTGTTCTCCACCGCACGCTTCAACACGGCGACGGGATCCGAGCCGGCGCGCTCCTGGACGAGGTCCAGCGCGCCATAGACGATGCGCTCGGCCAGGGTCCGCTTCCCCCGACTCAGCACCTTATTGACCACCTGGGTAACGAGCACCGACCGGTGGATCGGGTCGGGCTGCAGGTCGCGGCGTTGCGCCGGTCCGTTGCGGGGCATGTCAGGACTCCTTCTTCGCGCCGTAACGGCTGCGCGCCTGGCTGCGCTCGCGCACACCGGAGGTGTCGAGCGCGCCGCGGATCACCTTGTAGCGGACACCGGGCAGGTCCTTCACCCGCCCGCCGCGCACGAGCACGATGGAGTGCTCCTGAAGGTTGTGACCGACACCAGGGATGTATGCCGTCACCTCGGCCCCGCTCGTGAGGCGAACGCGGGCAACCTTCCGGAGCGCCGAGTTCGGCTTCTTCGGTGTGGTCGTGTAGACGCGCGTGCACACTCCCCGTCGCTGGGGTGCTCCCCGCAACGCGGGGGTCTTGGTCTTGGACTCCTTGGCCTGCCGTCCCTTGCGGACCAGCTGGGCAATCGTGGGCACGCGCTACCTCTAGGGGCTAAGTGGGGATAACTACCGGAATACCAGACGGCGCGCATCGCGCAAAGCCGGACGGCAGCACCATGCTAGGGCACCCGGGGGGACCGGGCAAGCGGTCCACCCGGATGTCCATCGCATCAACGGACGGCCGGTGGCGAGCAGGTCACGCTCCCGCCTCGATCGGGCCTCGCTCCAGCCCTTCCGGAGCGCCGACCGAGCCGTCACCCTCGCCCGACGGCGCCGCCCCGAGCCAGCTGGCGTCGATGGAGGCGTCATAAGGCTCGTCGCCGATCCCGTCACCGCCCACGTCACGCAACCAGGCGGCGAGATCCTCGGTCTCGGACTGGCCGCCGCCGAGTGCCCAGAAGGGCAGCGCTTCGGCATCGGGCATCTCGAGATTGATCGAGCGATAGCGTTCCATGCCGCTGCCGGCGGGGATCAGCTTGCCGATGATGATGTTCTCCTTGAGCCCGAAGAGCTGGTCGGAGCGTCCTTCGATGGCTGCTTCGGTCAGGACCCGGGTGGTCTCTTGGAACGAGGCCGCCGACAGCCAACTGTCGGTGGCCAACGAGGCCTTGGTGATCCCCATCAGCTCGGGGCGGCCTTCGGCGGGACGCCTACCCTCCTCCACCAATCGGCGGTTGACCTCGGCGTAGATCTGGCTGTCGACCCGCTCGCCGGGCAAGAAGGGCGCATCACCAGGCTCGGCCACGAGCACCCGCCGGAGCATCTGGCGGACGATCAGCTCGATGTGCTTGTCGTGGATGGACACGCCCTGATCCCGGTAGACCTTCTGGACCTCTTCGACGAGGTACTGCTGGGTCTCACGGATGCCCTTGACTTCCAAGAGCTCCTTGGGATCCTTGGGGCCCTCGACAAGCGCGTCGCCCGCGGAGACTTCCTGACCGTCGGTCACCTCGAGGTGCGCCCGGACGGCGACCACGACCGACTCCTCGGTCCCGTCGTCGGCGACCACCGTGATGCGGCGGCCGTTCTCCTCGTCCTCGATCCGAACCAGTCCGGTGTGGCGAGCCAGCACCGCCGCACCCTTCGGGGTACGGGCCTCGAAGAGCTCGACGACCCGGGGGAGCCCGTGGGTGATGTCCTCACCGACGATGCCTCCCGTGTGGAAGGTCCGCATGGTGAGCTGGGTACCGGGCTCACCGATGGACTGGGCGGCGATCACGCCGACTGCCTCACCGAGTTCGATCATCTTGCCCGTGGCCAACGACTGGCCGTAGCAGGCCGCGCAGATTCCGTGCGCCGCCTCACAGGTCAGCACCGAACGGACCCGGATGCGGCTCACCGCGGGATCGTCACGCAGCTGCCCGACGACCTCGTCGGTCAGCAGCGTTCCCGGCTCGAACGTGGTCTTGTCCGACAACGTCACCGGCTCGACGAGCAGCCGGCCGTAGGCCCGCGTCTCGAGGTAGCTGCGGCGTCCCGGACCGTCGGGCTCGACGTCCTCGATCCAGATGCCCCGGACTGTGCCACAGTCATCCTCGCGGACGATGAGCTCCTGGGCGACGTCGACCAGACGGCGGGTCAAATACCCCGAGTCAGCGGTGCGCAATGCGGTGTCGGCCAAACCCTTGCGGGCCCCGTGGGTAGAGATGAAGTACTCCAGCACCGTGAGGCCCTCACGGAAGGAGGACTTGATCGGGCGGGGGATCATCTCACCCCGGGGGTTGGAGACCAGGCCCTTCATGCCGGCGATCTGACGTATCTGCTGCGCGTTCCCGCGGGCGCCCGAGTCCACCATCATGTCCAGAGGGTTGAACGAAAGGGTCGAGAGCGTCTGCTCCATGGCCCGACCGACCTCGGAGTTAGCCGAGGTCCATATCTCGATCTCCTTCTGGCGCCGTTCGTCGTCGGTGATGATGCCCCGCTTGAACTGGCTCTCAGCCTTCTCCGCCTCCTTCTCGTAGCGGTCGAGGATCGACTGCTTTTCGGGTGGTGTGCGGACGTCGTCGATGGAGATGGTGAGACCCGACTGGGCGGCGAAGCGGAAGCCGAGCGCCTTGATGGCGTCCAGACTGGCGGCCACCACGTGCTTGGGGTGCGCGGCGGCCAGTTCCTCGACGATCACCGCGATCGGCACGTTGCGCTTCCCCACCACGTCGTTCACATACCCGAAGCCCTCGGGCAGCGCCTCGTTGAGGAAAACCCTGCCCGGAGTGGTCTCTACGGTGAGCGACTGATCCCCATCGGCGGAGAACCCAGCTGCCTCCAGCCGGTCCGCCAGGGATGAACCGGGCAGGGGGCGCAGGGTGATGCGCGCGTGGAGGTCCACGTCACCTGAGTCGAACGCGGCCTGGATCTCGTGCGAGTGACGGAAGGCTCGACCTTCGCCCTTGGCTCCTTCAACCGCGAGCGTGAGGTAGTAGGCACCGAACACCATGTCCTGGGTCGGCACCGTGATCGGACGACCGGTCGCCGGCGACAGGATGTTGTTGGCCGACAACATCAAAACCCTGGCCTCGGCCTGCGCTTCGGCCGACAACGGCAGGTGGACAGCCATCTGGTCACCGTCGAAGTCGGCGTTGAAGGCCGTGCACACGAGGGGATGGACCTGGATGGCCTTCCCTTCAACGAGCACCGGCTCGAAGGCCTGTATGCCCAGGCGGTGCAGGGTGGGTGCCCGGTTCAACAAGACCGGATGCTCGCGGATCACGCCTTCGAGCACGTCCCACACCTGTGGCCGACGTCGTTCGACCATGCGCTTGGCCGACTTGATGTTCTGGGCGAGCTCGGCATCGACAAGCCGCTTCATGACGAAGGGCTTGAAGAGCTCGAGCGCCATCAGCTTGGGCAGCCCGCACTGGTGCAGCTGGAGCGTCGGGCCGATCACGATGACCGACCGGCCCGAGTAGTCCACACGCTTGCCCAACAGGTTCTGACGGAACCGGCCCTGCTTGCCCTTCAACATATCCGAGAGGCTCTTGAGTGGGCGATTGCCCGGACCGGTGACCGGTCGGCCGCGCCGGCCGTTGTCGAAGAGCGCGTCCACCGCCTCTTGGAGCATCCGCTTCTCGTTGTTGATGATGATCTCGGGCGCGCCGAGGTCGAGCAGGCGCTTCAGGCGGTTGTTGCGGTTGATTACCCGCCGGTACAGGTCATTGAGGTCCGAGGTGGCAAAGCGTCCGCCGTCGAGTTGCACCATGGGCCGCAAGTCGGGCGGGATCACGGGAACGGCTTCGAGGATCATCGCCCGCGGGTCGTTGACCCGGCGGCCGTGATCGTCGCGTCGGTTGAAGGCGGTGACGATCTTGAGGCGCTTGATGACCTTCTGTCGCCGCTGGGTCGAGAGCGGACGCCGGCCGTCGGCTGCGTCGATCATCTCGCGCAGCTTGATCTCCTCAGCGTCGAGGTCGATCCGGTCGATGAGGCGCTGGATGGTCTCGGCGCCCATGCCTCCCTCGAAGTACTCGTCATAGCGGACACGCAATTCGCGCCAGAGAAGCTCGTCCTCGATGATCTTGCGGGCGTGGAGGTTGCGGAATTCGTCGAGCGCGCGCTGGGCCAGCTCGATCTCGTCCTGCGAACGCTCGCGCTGGGCGCCGATCTCCTTTTCGGCGGCCCGCTGGCGTGCCTTCACTTCCGCGTCGCGGGCGCCCTCCTTCTCGAGCTGGGCCAGCTCCTCCTCGAGCGCCTTGAAGCGCCGGTCGATCTCGAGATCGCGGCGTCGCTCGATATCGGCGACCTCTTCGAGCAGCTCCGCCTCGAGATTGGGCAAATCTTCGTGCCGCTTCTCCTCGTCGACCCAAGTCACCAGGTTGGCTGCGAAGTAGATGACCTTCTCGAGCTGCTTGGCCTTCAGCTCCTCACGTGCCTCGGTGCCCATCAGCAGGTACGCAAGCCAGCTCCTGGTGCCGCGCAGGTACCAGATGTGCACCACGGGCGCCGCCAGCTCGATGTGACCCATCCGCTCGCGGCGGACCTTGGAGCGGGTCACCTCCACCCCACAGCGCTCACAGATGATGCCCTTGAACCGGACCCGCTTGTACTTGCCGCAGTAGCACTCCCAGTCCTTGGTGGGACCGAAAATCTTCTCGCAGAACAAGCCGTCCTTCTCAGGGCGAAGTGTCCGGTAGTTGATCGTCTCGGGCTTCTTCACCTCACCGTTGGACCACCCCCGGATGGAGTCCCCAGTTGCCAGGCCGATCCGCAATTGGTCGAACGTGTTCACGTCCAGCGCCATTACGAGAAGCTCCTCTCTGCGGCTCGCCGCTCGTCCTCCTCGTCCGACCCGCGCTCGGGCCGGCTGATGTCGATACCGAGCTCCTCGGCCGTGCGGAACACGTCCTCGTCGATCTCGTGCATCTCGATCTCCGCTCCGTCGACGGCAAGCACTTCCACGTCGAGGCAGAGCGACTGCATCTCTTTGATCAAGACCTTGAAGCTCTCGGGGATCCCCGGTTCGGGGATGTTCTCTCCCTTCACGATGGCCTCATAGACCTTCACCCGACCGAGCACGTCGTCCGACTTGATCGTGAGGAGCTCCTGCAGCGCGTAGGCGGCCCCGAAGGCCTCCAGCGCCCACACCTCCATCTCACCGAACCGCTGGCCACCGAACTGCGCCTTCCCGCCCAGCGGCTG
Source organism: uncultured Acidimicrobiaceae bacterium (assembly GCA_963794215.1). GTDB lineage: Bacteria > Actinomycetota > Acidimicrobiia > Acidimicrobiales > RAAP-2 > DATKRB01. The sequence continues at coordinate 294,916 of CAWCCQ010000008.1, forward strand.
CTGGGTGATCATGGAGTACGGGCCAGTCGACCGGGCGTGGATCTTGTCGTCCACCAAGTGGGCGAGCTTCAGGATGTAGACGTACCCAACGGAGATCGGGTTGTCGTACTGCTCACCGGTCCGACCGTTGACCAGCACCGCCTTGCCGGTGGGCTGCGATCTGGACGGTGCCGTCCGCCGAATCGGGGTTGAGCGTCTCGAAAAGTTTCTGGATCGTCGGGTGCTTGCCGGCGTCCTCCTCCTCGTCCCAGTGCGCCCCGTCGAAGACCGGGGTGGAAACCCAGGCGGCGGGCTCGGTGCGCGGACGGGTCTTGCGCACCGCTCCGTCGCCCCTTCCGCTGGTACCCGCTTCGGGCCCAGCCTCAATGCCCTGCCATCCGTGACGCGCCGCGTACCCGAGATGCGATTCGAGCACCTGGCCCACATTCATCCGACTGGGCACCCCGAGGGGGTTCAAGATGATGTCGACCGGCGTGCCGTCCGCCAGGAACGGCATGTCCTCGATCGGCAGGATCTTGGAGATGACCCCTTTGTTGCCGTGCCGGCCGGCCAGCTTGTCGCCCTCAGAGATCTTCCGCTTCTGAGCCACGTAGACCCGCACCAGTTGGTTGACCCCCGGGGGGAGCTCGTGCGAGTCGTCCCTCGAGAACACCCGGACGTCGATGACCTTGCCGGACTCGCCGTGGGGCACCTTGAGACTGGTGTCACGCACCTCGCGCGCCTTCTCACCGAAGATCGCCCGGAGGAGCCGCTCTTCGGGGGTCTGCTCGGTTTCACCCTTGGGGGTCACCTTGCCCACCAACACGTCGCCGGCGTCGACCTCGGCGCCAACCCGGATGATGCCCCGCTCGTCGAGGTCAGCCAGGATCTCCTCGGAGAGGTTGGGGATGTCACGCGTGATCTCCTCGGCACCCAGCTTGGTGTCGCGGGCGTCGACCTCGTGCTCCTCGATATGGATCGAGGTCATGACGTCGTCACGCACCAGGCGTTCCGAGAGGATGATGGCGTCTTCGTAGTTGTAGCCCTCCCACGGCATGAACGCGACCAACAGGTTCTTACCGAGCGCCAACTCGCCGTTGTGGGTGGAAGGTCCATCCGCCAACAGATCACCGGCGACCACGCTCTGACCCTCGTCGACCAGGACCTTTTGGTTGATGCACGTGTTCTGGTTGGAACGGCGGAACTTGGCGAGCCGGTAGATCTTCCGACTGAGCGGGAGTCCGAGCCGGTCCTTTTGTCCGGGGCGGTATTCCACGACGATCTGGTCGCCAGATACGTCGGTGACGACACCGTCGCCTTCGGAGAGCACCACGTCACCGGCGTCGCGGGCCGCACGCGCCTCCACGCCGGTGCCGATGTACGGCGCCTCAGGCACCACCAAGGGGACGGCTTGCTTTTGCATGTTGGCGCCCATCAGGGCGCGGTTCGCGTCGTCGTGCTCCACGAAGGGGATCAGCGCCGTCGAGACCGAGACGATCTGCTTGGGCGAGACGTCCATCAGGTCCACCTCTGAAGGCGGCACGAAGTCGAGCTCGCTGGTCGTACCGTACGACGTGTTCGCCGCGCCGACCCGGACGCCGGTCCCTTGGGGCCCGCGGCGCACGAGCACGCGGTCCTCGGTGAACCGGCCGTCCCCGTCGATGGCCGTGTTGGCCTGGGCGATGACGTGCTCCTCCTCTTCGTCGGCGGCGAAGTACACGACGTCGTCGGTCACCCGACCCTCCACCACCCGACGGTACGGGGTCTCGATGAACCCGTACTCGTTCACCCTGGCGTAGGTGGCGAGCGCCCCGATCAGTCCGATGTTGGGTCCCTCGGGCGTCTCGATCGGGCACATCCGGCCGTAGTGGGAGGAGTGCACGTCTCGCACCTCGAAGCCAGCCCGCTCACGCGAGAGGCCACCGGGCCCGAGCGCCGACAGGCGGCGCTTGTGAGCCAGGCCCGACAACGGGTTGTTCTGGTCCATGAACTGGCTCAGCTGGCTGGTGCCGAAGAACTCCTTGACCGCAGCGACGACTGGCCGGATGTTGATGAGCGTCTGAGGGGTGATGGCCTCGACGTCCTGGGTCGTCATGCGCTCCCGCACGACGCGCTCCATACGCGACAAGCCCACTCGGACCTGGTTCTGGATCAACTCACCCACCGAACGAATGCGGCGGTTGGCGAAATGGTCTTGGTCGTCGATCCGGTAGGTCGACTCGCCGTCGGCCATGTGAAGAGCCAGGTGCAGCATGTAGGTGGCTGACGCCAGGATCTCCGAGGGGCTCAGCACGCCCTGACCCGGAGCGGGTCGCTCCAGTTCGATCCCGAACAGATCCGAGATCCGCTCGATCTCAGGGCCGAGCTTGCGGTTCAGCTTGTACCGGCCGACCCGGGTCAGGTCATAGCGCTTGGGGTTGAAGAAGGCGTTCTCGAAGTACTGCCGAGCTGCCTCAACGGAAAGCGGCTCGCCAGGGCGGGCCCGCTTGTAAATCTCGAGCAGGGCTTCCTCGCGGGTCGGGGCCAGGCCCCGCTCCTTCTCCCACTGTCCGCTCAAGAAGTCGAAATGTTGGACGAACCGCTCGAGGAACGCCTCGTCGCCGTACCCGAGGGCGCGCAACAGGACGAACAGCGAGAGGCGACGCTTCCGGGCGACACGCGCGCCGGCAGTCACGTCGCGCGACGGCTTGGCCTCGACGTCGAGCTCGATCCACTCACCTCGGTAGGGATGGATCGTTCCGGTGAAGATTGTCTTGGCGTCACGGCCGGGCTGGAAGATCACCCCCGGGGAGCGAACCAGTTGGCTCACCACCACCCGCTCGGTCCCGTTCACGATGAAGGTGCCCCGGTCCGTCATCATCGGGAAGTCCCCCATGAAGACGGTCTGCTCTTTGATCTCACCGGTGGTGGCGTTGAGGAACCGCGCCCGAACGAAGACCGGGGCGGCGTAGGTCATGTCCTTTTCCTTGCACTCGTCCACCGGGAACTTGGGCGGAGGACGAAGGTCGGGATCAGTCGGGTCGAACTCCAACTCCAGGCTCAGCTGGCCCGTGAAGTCCTCGATCGGGCTGATGTCGTCGAACGCCTCGGCCAGGCCCTTGTCGAGGAACCACTGGAATGAGTCTCGCTGGATAGAGATGAGATCGGGTAACGGGAGCGCCTCTTCGATGTTCGCGAAGCTCACGCGTTCGGGACTACGGGACCCTGCAGGCAACGGCCTACTCCTCCCAATCGAGGTACTGGCGGATCAAAACGGGCACTACTGGGGTGGTCGGGGTGGACGAAAGCGGGCCCGAGATGGGTCCGGAGGTAGCCGTGGCGCGCGCCATTCAGCCAGAGGAGCAAACAGACGGGAAAGAGAAACGCACGGCAACCGGAAAGCTTACCGTGAGACAGGCAGCGGCACAACCGAAATCGCGCCAAACACCCGACAAATTCGCCAGGGTGCCATCGGCAGTCCTGGGGGGCCCTGAGCCGGAGCAAAGGCTAGGACCACCGATGGCGGTCCGTCAAGCCTAGATGTCCGAATCTCCTGGCTCCGACGAACCGGTCGCTCTTCCGCTGCCCCGCGCCGGACTACTTGAGCTCGACAGTCGCCCCGGCTCCCTCGAGCGCGGCCTTGGCTTTGTCGGCGTCGTCCTTGTTCACCCGCTCGAGCACCGGCTTGGGGGCGCTGTCCACCAGGTCCTTAGCCTCCTTCAGACCCAGGCTGGTGAGTGAGCGAACCTCCTTGATGACCTGGATCTTCTTGTCGCCGGCTCCGGTAAGGATGACGTCGAACTCCGTCTGCTCCTCCTCGGCCTCGGCACCAGCGCCGGCTCCCGCAGCCGGCGCAGCGGCCACAGCGACGGGCGCAGCGGCGGTGACGCCGAACTTGTCCTCGAACTCCTTGAGCAGCTCGCTCAACTCGAGCACCGACAGTTGCGCGATGCCGTCGAGAATCTGATCTTTGGTGAGGGTTCCAGCCATTGTGGTTCCTTTCGTCTGTTCGAAACGTCTTGGTGTTCTGGTCTTGGTGTTCTGGTCTTGGTTTCTGATCCTGGAGGTGGCTCTGCCGGTCGACTCTTGACCCCAGAGGGCTGGTGGTGCCCCTTTGGAGGTGTCCTGCGGCGTCAGTCCCCAGTCGTCGCGTCCGCCGGCTCGGCCTCCGCCGCGCCCACGTCAGCGAGCCGCTCGTCCCCGGCCGCCACGGCATCGACCACCGCTTCGCCTTCGGGGCTCGGCTGCTCCACGGCCGGTTCGGCCTGGGCAACCGCGCCCGCGTCGTCGACAGGCTGTGGCTCGGACTCGATCACACCCCCGCGTTGGTCGAGCAGAGCCGAAATCCCATAGGCGAGATTTCGGGGCACCGCCGCCATTAGCCCGGCGAGCTGTCGTAACGGGGCAGCGATGGCCCCGGCCAGTTGGGCGAGCAGCACGTCGCGCGACGGGAGGTCGGCCAGCGCGGTCAGCTCACCCGCTGACAGCAGGTTACCGTCCAGCATCCCGCCCTTGACCACCAGGTTCGGCCGGGTCCGCGAGAAGTCCCGAAGCGCCTTGGCGACAGCGCTGACGTCGCCGTGTACGAAGGCGAGCGCCGTCGGACCGACCAGCAGGCTCTGGAGGGGCTGGTGCTCCCCACCGTCAACTGCGCGCCTGACCAGGGTGTTCTTGAACACCTTGTAGTCACCACCGACTGCGGAGAGGCTCTGGCGAAGCTCAGCCAGTTCGGCCACGGTCAACCCGCGATACTCGGTGACGACCGACGCGGCTACGGCGCTCAAGCGCTCGCGAACCTCCTCGACGACCGCGACCTTGTCCGCTCGGGGACTGTCCACTCGGTGATTGTCCATCGCGACCTCCATGGGTGCCGTACCGGGTTGTAGAGCCCGGCGGGGGACATGCCCTCCGGCGTGCGACAGACGAAGAGGCCACGGGGGCCTCAGCTTCGAGTCGCCTCGTCAGGCGGGCCCATTCGGGCCCCTTCGACACCCATCGGGTGCACCGGAGGTCTACGGCGTATTGGTGCCCGACTGAAGCCGGCCGGGCTGTGACTGGGGCAGTCTAGTGCGCACCGCGGCACCTCGGGACCTGACCCAAGAACGACGCGAACAGCCTCAAGCGGTGGCCGCGAGGTCCTCTTCGACCTCTCGAGCCCGGATCGGATCCACCCGCACCCCTGGGCCCATCGTTGACGACAAGGTGACCGCACGGAAATAGCGACCCTTGGCCGACGCCGGCTTGACCCGCTGCAGCTCGTCAAGCACCGCTCGGATGTTGGTCAGCAGGCGCTCGGAGGGGAACGACACCTTGCCCACCGGCAGATGGATGTTGCCCACCTTGTCGGTCCGGTACTCGACCCGCCCGGCCTTGAACTCCGACACCGCACGACCGACCTCGATGGTGACCGTTCCCGTCTTGGGGTTGGGCATCAGGCCCCGGGGCCCGAGCACCCGGCCGAGCGTACCGACCTGACCCATCATGTCCGGGGTGGCGATAGCCACGTCGAAGTTTAAGAAACCCTCGGTGGTGATCCGAGTCACGAGATCGTCGGCGCCAACCACGTCGGCGCCCGCCGCTCGCGCCTCAGCCGCCAGCTCGCCCGCCGCGAACACGGCCACTCGCACGGCCCGACCCGTCCCGTACGGCAACGACAATGTCCCCCGTACGATCTGGTCGGCCTTTCTGGGGTCGACACCCAGCCGTACGGCAAGCTCGATGGTCTCGTCGAACGCGGCCCGCGCCGACGCCTTGACCAGCTCTACGGCCTCGACGAGCCCGTAGAGCTTTTCCCGGTCGACCTTGGCCGTCGACTCCCGGTACTTCTTGCCGTGCTGCACCATGTCGTGTCTTCCGATCTCCGCTGCTTCTGTGTCATGTTCTGAGTGGCCTGCCGAATCGTGGGCTCAGCCGCTCACCGCGATGCCCATCGAGCGTGCCGTTCCCGCCACTTGACGCTTGGCCGACTCGAGGTCGTCAGTGTTGAGATCCTGCAGCTTGATCTTGGCGATGTCGGCGAGCTGTGCGTCGCTGACCGTCGCCACCTGATCCCGCCCGGTGTTGGCCGAACCCTTCTCGACCCCGACCGCTTGACGCAGCAGGACCGGCGTCGGTGGGGTCTTGAGGACGAAGGTGAAGCTCCGATCCTCATAGATGGTGATCTCGACCGGCACGATCGTGCCGCGCTGGGACTCGGTCGCGGCGTTGTACTGCTTGCAGAACTCCATCGTCTGGACGCCATGGGGTCCGAGCGCTGTGCCCACCGGCGGCGCTGGCGTCGCCGAACCGGCGGCGAGCTGGATCTTCACCACGGTGAGCACCCTTTTCCTGGGCGGCATCGCTTGTCCTCGTCTCTGTCTGGAACGTTGCTGTCTGGAACGTTGCCCTGGAACGTTGCGGCACCAGCGCCGCGCCGCGTTCCTCCTAGGCTAGAGCTTGGCGACCTGGCTGAACTCCAACTCGACCGGGGTCTCGCGTCCGAAGATGTTGACCAGCACCTTCAGCTTCAGCTGGTCTTCGTTGATCTCGTCGATCTGGCCAGAGAAGTCGGCGAAGGGTCCTTCCTTCACCCGCACCGTCTCGCCCACCTCGTACTCGAGGCGGGGTCGACTCCGCTTGGCGGGGGTCTCCACGCCCTCGGGCTTGACCTGCAGGATGTTCTCGACCTCCCGGCGGGAAAGCGGTGTCGGCTTGGTACCGGGGCCAACGAAGCCCGTGACCCCCGGCGTGTTGCGGATGGCGCCCCACGTGTCGTCGTCCAGATCACAACGGACGAGCAGGTAGCCCGGGAAGACCTTCTTTTGGACCACCACCTTCTTTCCACCCTTGAACTCCACGACGTCCTCCATCGGGATCACCACCTCCAAGATGCGGTCCTCCATCCCGCGGGAGGCCACGACACTCCCGAGGTTCGAACGCACCTTGTTCTCGTACCCCGAGTACGTGTGCACCACGTACCAGCGTCCCGGTCGGTCGTAAGGGCTAGGGACGAACTCAACCTCGTCCTCGTCGAGCTCCTCCTCGTCGGTCTCGCCGATCGCAAGGTCGACGCCCCCGACGTCCTCCGACTCGAGGGTGTCGACGGTGCTCTCGCCGCGCTCGGCGGCCGTGCCGAGGTCGACCCCCGCGCCCGCACCACCCCCGTTCGCTGTGGTCGAGTTCTGGTCGTCTGGCTGGGTCACGGTCACACCGTCCGAATCGGTTCGGGTCGCAGGAGGGCGAAGGGAGGGGTCATGTTCGGTTGGCTCACTTCTGGAACAGCAGCACGATGGCCTTACCGAACGCCAAGTTCAGCACGAAGATGAGCGAGATCATGAGCACGAGGGTCGTGAGCACCACCGTCGTGTAGTTGATCATCTCCGCCCGGTTCGGCCACGACACCTGGCGGAGCTCCTCGCGCACCTGGCGGAAGAAATCCCGAGCCGAGGTGCGCTGCCGGGCGGGCCGCTTGGCCGGGGCCTGCGTGGGACGACGCGTCCCAGGACTGCCGTCGGCCTCCATCTGCCCCTGGCGCTGCATCAGGCGCTTGGTCTCGCGGTTCACGCTTCGTGCTCCGAATCAATCGTCTCGGTGGGCGGGCCCGATGGCTCGGGCGGGCCCTGTGGTCGCCCTCCGACACCGGGGTGCTCGAGCAGGGCAGGAGGGACTCGAACCCCCAACCGCCGGTTTTGGAGACCGGTGCTCTACCAGTTGAGCTACTGCCCTCCGTGGGTCGCTCTCGGTCGTCCTCAGGCCGGTGCTCGAGGCCACCTGACCTGGGGAGCAAACGTCAAGCGTACACCAGCCGACAGCGATCGCCGAGCGGGGTGCTCCGACCCATGCTCGTCGACCGAGGGGTCAGCGGGTTTCTTTGTGCAGGGTGTGCTTGCGGTCCCACCGACAGAACTTTTGCATCTCGATCCGTTCGCGGTCGTTCAGCTTGTTCTTGGTCGTGATGTAGTTCCGGCGCTTGCACACCTCGCAAGCCAGCGTGACCTGCACCCGCTTCTCGTTCTTGGGCATCTCGCTCCTTTCGATCCAACAGTGCACTCGGTCGCCGAGGCCAACCCCCGGTCCTGGTAGCGGCGGCGGGACTCGAACCCGCGACAACACGATTATGAGCCGTGTGCTCTGACCAACTGAGCTACGCCGCCAGGTGGCGAGCCCCCTGTCGGAATCGAACCGACGACACCAGCCTTACCATGGCTGTGCTCTGCCGACTGAGCTAAGGGGGCACCGCGACCGATGTCGCGAGGGACAATGATACCTCCGGCGAGCCGCTCACAGCCCCGGGGCGATCCGGTCTTGGCCGCCCCTGATCACCGCTCCTGACCCGCCGCGCCGATACCATCCACCCGATGCGGGTCCGACTGGCCCTACCTGGTGACGCCGAAGCGATGCGTCGGATCTACAACACCGAGGTCCTGGCCACCGAGCCGACGACCTTCGACCTCGTGCCGCGGACGTCCGAGCAGCAGGCTGCTTGGCTCGCCCGCCATCGGGGCGCGCACCCGGCGGTGGTGGCCGAGGTCGAGCGGCCACCCGAGGACCGCGACCCGCAGCACATGGGCCGGTCGGTCGCCGGGTTCGGCTCACTTTCGCCCTACCGGAGCCGGCCCGCCTACTCGACCTCGGTCGAGAATTCCGTGTACGTCGACGAGGCATACCGGGGTAGCGGAGTGGGACGCGCGCTGCTCGAGGAGCTGATCACGTTGGCCGCCACCCACGGGTTCCACACCGTGATCGCCCGGGTCGTGGGCAACAACGAGGCGTCCATCGCGCTCCACCGGTCGTGCGGCTTCACGCTCGTGGGCGTTGAGCGGGAGATCGGGCGCAAGCACGGACGCTGGCTCGACGTCGTGGAGCTCCAACGCATGATCTGAAAGACACGCGTTGACCGCTGGTCCCAGTCAGGGTTCTCAGGTTCCAGGCGCCGGCGGTGAAACCGTCAGATCTCGATGGCGGGCTGGGTCCACTCGTCGGACCAGTCCACCTCGTCGGACCACTCCGGTGCGTGCAGCCGTCTTCCCCCCCACCACGCCGGGACGGACCAGCGGCCGAGGGGAGCGACCAGCACGGCAACGAGCACGGCGACGGCGGCAAGGACCGCCAGCGGGTTGGCGCGCAATAGCTCGTTGAGCAGCGTCCGGCCTCCAGTCAACCCAATGAAGGGGACACCCACCGACATCACGACCAGGACAGTTCGCAACCTACCGGCGGCAATCGGAGCCAACACGATGATCCCCCAGGTCAGATACCACGGCTGTACTACCGGGCCGAGCAGGACGAAGAGCAACAAGCTGAGGCCGAGCGCTCGGAGGCCACCCACGCGGTCAGAGTTGAACAACAGGTAGATCGCGGCACCAGCCGCGATGGCCAGGCCGAGCACCCGCGTGAAGGACAAGACGCCGGCGAGCGATACGCCGACGCCTACCGTGTGCGCCAGGCCACTCAGCGCCAGCCCGATTCCCGTTGCTGGGGCCAACCAGCTGCGCACCGCGCCCGGCGTGTCGAGATTGGCCACCCACCCCAAGCCCAGCCCGCTCACTAGGGAGAAGAAGGCCATGATCCCGATCGCGACGAGCGCCGCGGTGACCACCGGCCGCACCCGCTGGCGCACCGAAAGCCCGGGGCCCAGCCACTCCCAACCCACGTAAAGAATCCCGATCGCCGCCGGGACCTTGATCGCGGCAGCCAACGTGCACAGCACGACGCCCCACACCGGGTGCTTCAAGGTCGCCGCGGTGATGCCGGCCAACAGGAGGCCAACCATGATCGCGTCGTTATGGGCCCCCCCCACCAACGTCAGCAGCACGAGCGGATTGAGCACGGCGAGGGCGTAGACCGGACCGGGATCGCGGCCGTGGGCCCGCGCCAGCTTGGGGATGCACCATGCGATCAGCGCCACGCCCGCCACCGCCCACAAGCGGAGAAGCACCACGGTCACGAGCTCGTGGTGAAGGCTGGCACTCGCCAGGAAGCCGGCCACCATCAAGAAGAGAGGTCCATAGGGCGCCGGTGTGTTCTGCCACAGCTGGTCGACCGGATTCGGATAGGGACCCGAACCGAGCGTGTAGGGCCCGTAGACGTAGGGATTGATGTGGCGGCTCATCATCTCGCCCTGGGCGGCATAGGAAAAGACGTCCCGGCTGAAGAGTGGCGCCACAACGAGCATGGGCACCGCCCACAGCGCCAACGTCATCGCCAGGTACTTGATCGGCACGCCGGATCGCCGTTGGAGGGCTCGGAACAGCCCGTACCAGACTCGGGCCAGCAGCACGAGCCCGCCGTACACGGCGACCAGGCCGAGCAGTAGATAGGACTGGTCGCCCGGGACCTGCGTCGACGATGGGACCCCAAAGAACCAGGTTCCAGCCATCTCGAGCTTGAACGGCGAGCTTGGTAGCGAGGCGCCTAACGCCACGACGGTCAGCGCCAGGAACCCGAGCAACGCCGGGCGGAGGAGGAACCGCCAGCTGTCGTCGTCCTCGACGTCGTCCGCCTGCACCCGCTCAGCGAGCGCGCCCGGCCGGACCAGACGGACCTTGACCATCTCCCACCCGACGAGCGTGCGACCGAACCACCGCTCGCCGGTCACCTTGATCCTGCGGGCCGCGACATCATGCCGCGGCGGGCCTGCGGTGGCCTCGGACTTGCGACCGGCCACGACGTGGACGAATCCCTCAGGTGACGGGCCCGGGGCTCGACGTTGGTATTCGGTTCGTCTGACACTCTGCCTCGAACTCACCTCGTCTGATCTCGGGTCCCTCGACCGATCACGTCGGTCCGGGGAGCGGCGGCCCAGGCGCCATACGGTCGTGCGCCGAAGGGATGAGGGAAAGCGGGCCCTGCAGTTTCGGTTCGGCACTTTCGGCTGGGCAGGTTCGGTTCGGCGACCCAGCCGTCATCGCATTGTAATACCCGGGCGCCCGCCCGCAAGGGGAGGCCGAGCATCTCGAGGAATGCGCCGGAACAGCGTCGGACCTCGGTGCCGACCGTCCCCAGGGGCGCAACTTGTGGGCCGGGGAGGATTCGAACCTCCGTAGGCTGAGCCGGCAGATTTACAGTCTGCTTCCTTTGGCCACTCGGACACCGACCCGCCCGAGGGAGGATAGTCCGGCGCGACGCGGGTCGGTACGCTGTCGGCATGCCTACGTTCGACATCGTCTCGGAGGTCGACCTGCAAGAAGTGCGCAACGCCGTCGATCAGGCCAACCGCGAGGCAGCCACCCGCTTCGACTTCAAGGACACCGGGTCCAGCATCGACGTGAGCGACAAGGAGCTGGTGCTCCACTCTTCCACCGAAGACCGCCTCCGGGCCCTCGAGCAGGTGCTCGAAGAGAAGCTGGTGAAGCGGCAGGTGTCCTTGAAGGCGCTCGATCCCGAGAAGATCGAGGAGGCTGCCAAGGGCACGGCTCGGCAACGCATCGCCATCCGCGCCGGCATCTCCCAGGACCACGCCAAGCGGCTGAACCGGTACATCAAGGATCTCGGGCTCAAGGGCGTGAGCTCGCAGACCCAGGGGGATCAGCTCCGGGTGTCGGGCAAGAAGCGCGACGACCTCCAGGCCGTGATCGCCGCGTGCAAGGCAGAGGACTTTGGCATCCCGCTGCAGTTCATCAACTTCCGGGACTGATCCCTCCGCTCATCCAGCCCGCTCGTCGCTCCGCCCGCTCACGCCAGCTTCGCCGAAGCTCGACATCTCGCGAGCGATCTTGGCCGCGGCCTGCAGGATGGGCAGCGCCAGGCACGCCCCGCTCCCCTCGCCCAGACGGAGGTCGAGATCGACCAGCGGCTCGAGTCCTAGGTGCTCGAGCGCCGCCGAGGCGCCGGGCTCACTCGAGCGATGTCCGGCGAAGAGGTACCCGAGGGCGTCGGGGACGGTCGCCACGGCACACAGGGCGGCCGCTCCGGCGATGACCCCGTCGAGCACCACGGGCACTCGCGCTGCCGCGCCCCCCACGATGAAGCCCGCCAACGCGGCGATCTCGAGCCCACCCACCTCGGCGAGGATGGCCGCCGGAGTCTCGTCGCCTCGAAGGCGGCCGATGGCCTGCTCGACCACCTTGACCTTGATCGCCAACCGCTCGTCGTCGATACCCGTCCCGCGCCCGGTCACCGCGACCGCCGGCTGACGCGGTGAAGGCCGCGATCAGCGCGGCCGATGGCGTGGTGTTGCCGATGCCCATGTCGCCGGTCAACAGGCACCGAGCGCCACGCGCGACGAGGTCGGACGCGACCTGGGCGCCGGTATCGAGCGCTCGGGCGAGCTCTTCTGCCGTCATCGCCGGCTCCACTGCAATATTGCCCGTTCCGGCCCGCACCTTGGCCCGGCGCAGTCCGCGCAGATCGGGCAGCTCACCCGCCACACCCACGTCGACCACCAGGACGTCGGCCCCAACATGTGCGGCGAGGACGTTCACCGCGGCGCCACCGCTGCAGAAGTTGGCCACCATCTGGCTGGTCACCTCCTGAGGCCAGGGAGTAACTCCCTCGGCGACCACGCCATGGTCACCCGCGAACACGGCGACAGCAGCCGGGGTGGGGACCGGGGGCGGCGAGCGACGGGCGATCGCCCCCAGACGGATCGACGCCTCTTCGAGACGACCGAGAGAACCGGCCGGCTTGGTCAGTGTGCCCTGAAGCGCAGCCACCTCGCCGGCGGCCACCGGGTCCACAGGGACAACACGGCCGGTCGCCTCATCGAACTGAGGCATCTTGGTTCTGCTCCTCTTCGTCGACTCGCTCGTCGATCTCCTCGAGCAGGGGCTGCACGTGGAAGAGCCGGTTGAACAGCTTGAGCTTGAGCACCCAGAACACTCCGAACGAGACGATGTTGGCGCCCACTACGAGGGCGGTCTTCTCGAGGTGATCGAGGTGATGCTCGTTGCCGATGTGCCGGGCCAGCGCAGCCCCGACGACAGAGATGGCGATGCCGATGGCCGACAGGATCCAGAATGGCGCCACCTCTTTGACCAGGTGGGATCGGCCTGCCTTTCCCCAGGCCCAGTTGCGGTTCAACCAGTACGAGGGAAACGTGGCGACCGAGTTGGCGAAGACCGTGGCCGGAATCTCGCCCCACTTGAGAACGCCGAAGACGAAGAGCAAGACCACGGCGGACACGACGGTGCTGATTGCCGACACCATCGAGTACCGGAAGACCTTCTTGCCCTCATGCGTGTGGAGCCAGTCCCAGAAGCGTCGTAGCAGGACAGCCATCGGCGCGACTCTACTGGCCCGGGTCGTCGGGGTCCGGACCGGGGTGCCCTAAAGACGGCCCGACGCCACCGACTGAGGGCCCCATGAGCACGCTATGGCGCGCCACTGCGCTCGGGCCTGCCAACATGTCGACGTGAGCGAGTCACTCGACTTTCTGGTCCGCCTGCTCGACCTCGAGGCGATCGAGGTCAACATCTTTCGCGGGCTCCAGCCCGACGAGGAGCGTCAACGGGTGTTCGGGGGTCAGGTGGCCAGCCAGGCGCTCATGGCCGCCGGCCGCACGGTCAGCCACGGTCGGGTCCACTCACTCCACGCGTACTTCCTACGTCCGGGCGATCCGTCGCACCCGATCCTCTACGAGGTCGACCGTATCCGGGACGGCAAATCCTTCACGACTCGCCGAGTGATCGCCATCCAGCACGGCGAGGCGATCCTCAATATGGCCTGCTCGTTCCATGCCGACGAAGTCGGAGTGGAACACCAGTTCGTCATGCCCGATGTCCCCGCGCCCGAAGACCTTGCACCCTTACCCGAGCGCCTTGCTCCATGGCGCGACGAGCTGGCCGAGTGGTTCGCCCGTCCCCATCCCATCGACCAGCGCTACATCGGCGATCTTCCGTCCAAGCAGACCGAGGCGCATGAGCCGTACCAACGGCTTTGGATTCGCGCCGAGGGGGAGCTCCCCGACGATCCACTCCTCCACGCCTGTGTCGCCACGTACGCGTCGGACCTGTCGCTCTTCGACACCATCCTGGTACCCCACCCAGAACGCTGGACCGCGCCAGACTTCATGGGGGCGACCATCGACCACTGCATGTGGTTTCACCGACCGGTGCGGGCGGACGAGTGGATGCTCTTCGACAGCGACTCGCCGGTCGCTGCCGGTGGTCGGGGCCTGGCCAGGGGGTTCCTCTTCGATCGGGCGGGCAGATTGACCGTCTCAATGGTCCAAGAGGGGCTGACCCGCGTGCTCCTTCGCTGAGCAACCGGACCGCTCGGGTTCGCTGAGCAACCGGCTCACTCACCCAGCCGTTCGCCTATGAGCGCCAGGGGCTTCAGCGCCGATCGGAAGGGACGTAGTCGCGCGCTTCGGCCCCGGTGTAGAGCTGGCGGGGCCGGGCGATCTTGGAGTCCTGGTCGAGCATCTCCTGCCAGTGGGCGAGCCAGCCAGAGGTCCGCGGGATGGCGAAGAGCACCGGAAACATCTCGAGCGGGAAGCCCATGGCTTGGTAGATCAACCCGGAATAAAAGTCGACGTTCGGGTAGAGCCGGCGCGAAATGAAGTACTCGTCAGAGAGGGCGATCTCCTCCAACTTGAGCGCCACGTCGAGAAGCGGGTTCTTGCCGGTCACCGAAAACACCTCGTCGGCAGTGCGCTTGATGATCGTGGCTCTGGGGTCGTAGCTCTTGTAGACGCGATGCCCGAACCCCTGCAGGCGGCCGCCCTCCCCAGACTTGACCGACTCGACGAACGCGGGGACGTTCTCGATGCTGCCGATCGAGGTCAGCATCTTGATCACGGCCTCGTTGGCACCCCCGTGGCGGGGGCCGTAGAGCGCCGCTGCCGCTGCCGCGGTCGACGAGTACGGGTCCGAATGCGACGAACCGACGACCCGCATAGCGGTGGTGGAGCAGTTCTGCTCGTGGTCGGCGTGCAGGATGAACAACACATCGAGTGCCCGAGTCAAGATGGGGTCCGCTTCGAAGCGGGGCTCGGCCACCTTCCACATCATGGACAGGAAGTTGCCAGCGAAGTCGAGTGAATTGTCCGGGTAGACGAAGGGCATGCCCATGCTGAAGCGATGCGCAGCAGCGGCCAAGGTCGGCATCTTCGCGATGAGGCGGACGATCTGCTTGTGACGGGAGTCCGGATCGAAGATCTCCTTGGCGTCGAGGTAGAAGGTGGATAGAGCAGCCACGGCGGAGACCAGCATGCCCATGGGATGAGCGTCGTAATGGAACCCATCAAGGAAACGCTTGCGCACGTTCTCATGGATGAACGTGTGATAGGTGATCTCATGTGTCCAGGCCTCGAATTGGGCAGGCGTCGGAAGCTCACCCTGCAGCAGCAGGTACGCCACCTCGAGGTAGTTGGAGCGCTCGGCGAGCTGCTCGATCGGGTAGCCACGGTACCGCAGGATCCCCGCCTCCCCGTCGAGGTACGTGATCGAGCTCTTGCACGCCGCCGTTGACATGAAGGCGGGATCGAAGAACCAGACCCCGGGCAGCAACTTCGACCACTCGGTCGCCGCGACACCGCCATCGGTAATGGGAATCTCCACGGACTCGCCGGTCCGGTTGTCAGTGATCGTGATGCTTTCGGCCACGGGTGCGTGAGCCTCCTGTCCCTGGTGCTGCCCTTCAGCAACGTTTTTGATGATCCTACGGCCAGCAGGTCCGGAGGTCGAGACGGCCCCAGCGGCGTGCACCTGGGGAACGCAGGTGGCGCCTGATCAGCCGACCTTGCGGGTCGTGGTGGGTCGTGGTGCCGAGGTCGTGGTGGCGGCCGAGATCGTGGTCGTCGTGGTGGGCGCCAGGGTGGTCGTGGTGGGGGGGAGCCGCCGGCGCGACCAGGAGGGGCGTACTGATGGCCAAGATCGACGTTGACGGCTGCGCCTCAGGCGGCACTAGTGAGATCGTAAGGGTGTACGAAGACCCAGGACGAACCCGAAGTGGTGCGAAGACCACGGCAACCGAGGCACCAGCTGCGAGCGAGACCGCCCGCCGTGCCGTGACCGAGGCGCCTGGGCCCTCCGGCTGGAGTGTGGCCGAAAGGTGCGCGCTCGATTCGGCAACGTTGCCACCGTTGCCGAGCACCGCGGCAACCGTGAGCCGGGTGGTCGGGGGAATGGTCGCAGCGCCTGAGGCGGTGGTGGAGGGGACTGCTCCCGGATCCAACCGGGTGGTGAGCAGGGTCAAGTTCCTGGACAACGCCAGCAGGGGTGAGGCAGCCAGCCGGTCCACGAACGTGGTGACCGATGGGGCTCCCCAGGTCGACGGGTCGCCCACCCAGCGCGATCGGCTCAGCTGGAACCCCCTGGGCAGATCAGCCAGCAGGTGACGGGCCGAGCCGTATGCCGAATCGGACGTGGCCAGCAACGCGCCGACCGTACCGAGCTCAGCCGACGCTGCCGCTGCGGTAATCGGGATGGGCGGCCGCCCGACAGCGGTCGAGGAAGTGACGTCCGGCGTCGTGGAGGTACCGCCCAGTGGCGCCATCTGGAGCAGCGCGTCAATCGCGGAGCGAAACACACGCATGGCTCGGGCCCGAAGTTCGAACGCCGTCTGCAATTTGGCCATCGCGCGCCGGTCGGGCCACGGCGGGGGGATCGCCTGGAGCGCCGCCAGTTGGGATCCGGTCTGGCTCACGAGAGAAGCGAGCGAGACCGCGAGCTGCGGGCGCGCCACGCGCGAGGCGTCGAGCCCGGCGACGACCGATCGCAGGCTCGCTGACGAGCCATCGGACTCTTGAGCGATCACCGATCCCTGCGCGGCGAGTGAGCCATTCACGGCGTCGGTGAACGGGCCCGAGGACGAGTCGATCTTGGCTACGCCACCGATCAGGAAGAACGCCAGCAGTGCCAGCCCGACAAGGATGGGAACGGCTCTGGCGCTCGAGCGCGACCGTGCGCGTCGACGGTCGCGAGGCGGCATCGTGACCGGACGCTACAGCGTCGAGCTCTTCATGGGGTCCGCGGCGGCAGGATACCGCAGGCGGTGTGCGCAGCGCCCGTAAGGCTCCGCGCGCCATCCCCTCAAGGCCGGCCAGATCCTCCCGGTCTGCCCGACGCCGTTGAGGCGGTCGCCAGAACGCTGCTGGTCCGCCGCCACTCGACAGTGGGGCTGATCGCTGCTCGATCCACACGATCACGATGCCTGTCGGCCACCGCCAGGATCGCCGAGAGGGTTCCCTGATTCAAAAGGTGGGGGACCAACCCAAGGTCGAGCAGCTTGGTGTGTGCCGCCCGGTAGTAGTGATCCTCCTTCTCGACGCGAGGATCCTCGATCTCGGTGATGTCCACCCGACCCGGATAGGCGTCGATAACCGCTTCGGCGAGTTGGCGCACAGAGAAGGACTCTGTGAACTGATTGAACACCCGGTACTCACCGGCGTCGGGCGGGTTGACCACTGCCAATTCGACGCACGCCAAGGTGTCTCTGATGTCGAGCATGCCACGGGTCTGACCCCCCTTGCCGTAGACGGTCAACGGGTGACCGACCACTGCCTGGACACAGAACCTGTTGAGCACGGTACCGAACACGCCGTCGTAGTCGAACCTCGTGGCCAGCTCGGGATGGAGGACCGTCTCGTCGGTCTCCTGTCCGTACACAATTCCCTGGTTGAGGTCGGTCGACCTGAGCCCCCAAATCCGGCAGGCGAACATGATGTTGTGGCTGTCGTGGACCTTGGAGAGGTGGTAAAAGGAGCCCGGCTGCTTGGGGTAGGGCAGGAGATCAGTCCTCCCTCGGTGAGTGATCTCGATGAAGCCTTCTTCAATATCGATGTTCGGGGTGCCGTACTCCCCCATCGTCCCGAGCTTGACCAAGTGGATCGTGGGGTCCACGTCGGCGATGGCGTAAAGCAGGTTCAACGTGCCGACAACGTTGTTCACTTGGGTGTACACCGCGTGCTTCTGGTCGATCATCGAGTAGGGGGCTGACCGCTGCTCGGCAAAATGGACGATCGAGTCGGGCTGGAATTGCCTGATCGTCGCCGTCACGAACTCTGCATCGCACAGGTCGCCAACAAAGACCGGCACCTCGAGCCCGGACACCTCGTTCCACACCTTGATTCGATGGTGCAGCGAACTGATGGGCACGAGGCTGTCCACGCCCATCTCGTGGTCGTACTGGCGGCGAGCGAAGTTGTCGACGACTGCCACCTGGTGGCCCCGCCGAGACAGGTGGAGCGCAGTGGGCCACCCCAGATACCCGTCCCCCCCGAGTACCAGTACGTTCACGCCTGTCTCCTCCCGTCGTGCCGGCGGACTCGCCGTTGTCAGGTGGCCTCGGGGCACGCTGCACCACGAGGTGCTCACTCGGCGTGTCGCCCGCAGGTCTTTCCCAGGATGCCTTCAGAAGCTGGGAATAACCTGAGTCAGACCTGTGACGAACCTGTCCTCTTCGTGAAGAAGCCGAGTTCGGCGACGCAATTAGTTCGCCAGCCACCCTAGCCCGGTCCGGAGCCACGAGGAGGGTGAACACGCTGAGAGGAGCCTCAACCAGTCTCCTCGGAGGGTCGGAGGGGGACTGAATTCCCGATCCATCCCCCAACAGTTCCCAGCTCGGGGCGCCAAGCCGCGCCGACTGGGGTCAGGCGGAGTCCCTCCGCCGGCGGATCGGCCACGGACAGCTCCGCCGATTGGGCGGCTCGTGGCATCACGGCGACCGGCTCCAGCTCGGCTGTTTGTTTTCCCCCGTCCCCCACCCCCAGCCCTGGGAACTTTCGAGCGGTGACCAGCACCCGAGATTCGATCGAGCCGATCGTGTCATTGAATGCTTCCACCGCCCCGCTGAGGTTCCGCTGGAGCCGAGCCAGATGGCCGCCCATCACCCGAAGCCGGTCGTAGAGCTCCGCACCCAACCTCTGGACCTCGCGGGCGTTGTCAGCCAGAGACTCCTGTTGCCACCCATAGGCCACCGTTCGCAGCAGAGCGATCAGCGTTGTGGGGGTAGCCAAGAGGACGCGGTTGAGCATCGCGTGCTCGATAAGGCTCGGGTCATGCTCGAACGCCGCCGCCAAGAGCGGGTCGCCGGGGACGAACGCCACCACAAAGTCAGGTGAGGGATCGAACTGGGCCCAGTACTGCTTCTTCGCCAGCTGGTCCACGTGGTTGCGGAGCTGGCGGGCATGGCTGATTAGTTCGAGCTTGCGCTGGTCCTCGTCATCGGTCTCAGCGGCCCGCAGGAAGGCGTCGAGCGACACCTTTGCGTCGACCACGAGCTGGGCACGACCTGGCAGGTGCACCACCAAGTCCGGACGGAGACGCCCATCCTCCCCCGAGGTGGAGACCTGCTCATCGAAGTCGCAGTGGGCGACCATTCCGGCCATCTCGACCACCCGGCGCAGTTGCATCTCCCCCCAGCGCCCCCGGGTCTGGGGGGAGCGCAAGGCGGTGACCAGGTTTCGGGTCTCTCGCTGAAGCTGCTCGTGCGCCACGTTGATCTGCTTGACCTGCTCGGTCAGCCCAGCGTAGGCACCCTTGCGGTCGAGCTCGAGCTGGCGCAGCCCCTCTTCGTAGCGGGTGAGCGTGTCCTGGAGCGGCTGGAGGAGAAGCGCCAGGGACTGCTGGCGACGAGCCAGGTCATTGGTCACCACCTCGCGCTCCTTCGCCAAGCGAGCGTCGGCCAGGTTGAGGAACTGTTCGGCATTGCGCTGCAGGGCCTGCGCGGAGATGTCGGCGAACGCGCCGGCAAGGCGCTGGCGTTCCTGCTCGCCGGCCGCCAACCGCTCGTCGGCCGACACCCGGAGGTGTTCGTTCTCGGCCGAGAGACGGGCCAGCGTGGTGCGGGTCTCTCCCAAAGTCGACGCGCCCTGTGCCAGCTCGACCCGGAGCTGTCCCTCAGTGTCGCGGGCGTCGCTCAGTCGGCTCTCGGCCAGGCGAAGGTCAGCAATCAGGATCCCAACCCGTTTGAGGTACACGACGATGGCCCCGACCGCGCCACCCACGAGCCCGACGACCAGGCCTATCAACAACCCCACGATCACCTGCGCACCCCGCCGCGAGGGCTGATGTCCTTGGTGCTCTGCATGATCGACACGGTACCGGCGGGGTGTGTCACCGCTGGGGGATCGTCCCCGACCGGCGGTGCTCCGGGCCGGTTTAGCTCCTGAGCGTGGCGATCACCTCGGCGATCTGCACGGCATTCAGCGCCGCCCCCTTGCGCAAGTTGTCGCCCACCACGAACAGCGCGAGGGCATCCTGACGTCCCTCGACGGCGCGCACCCGTCCGACCAGCGACTTGTCCCCTCCTGCCACGGCCAGTGGGGTAGGAAGGTCGACCACCTGCACCCCCGGTGCGCGTGAGAGCAGCTCGAGCGCCCTCGTCGGCGACAGGGGATCACTGAATTCGGCCACAATCGCTGCCGAATGCCCAGTGAAGACGGGGACCCTGACGCAGGTGCAGGTGACCGAGAGGTCCGCGATCTCGAGGATCTTGCGGGACTCGTTGCGGTACTTCTGTTCCTCGTCGGTCTCCCCCGATCCGTCGTCGACGAGATGTCCCGCCAGGGGGATGACGTTGAAGGCGACCGGGGCGGCAAAGACCGACGCCTCTGGGAGATCGACGGCGCCCCCGTCGAGCGTGAGGTCCGAGGCCCGATCACCGGCCTTCACCAGCTGCTCGGCCAACTCGGTGACGCCACGGCGACCGGCTCCGGAGACGGCTTGGTAGGTGGCCACCGACAGGTGGCGCAGGCCCGCGGCGTCGTGCAGCGGCTTGAGGACCGGCATCGCGACCATCGTGGTGCAGTTGGGGTTGGCCACGATGCCCTTGGCGATGACCGCCAACTCGGCGCCGTTCACCTCAGGGACGACCAGTGGGACCCCGGGATCCATCCGCCAGGCCGACGAGTTGTCGATCACGATGCCACCCGCTGCGGCGATACGTGGCGCCTGCGTGCGTGAGGCCGCGGCATTGGACGAGCACAGCACCAGGTCGAGCCCGCTGAAGTCGGCGATGGCAGCGTCTTCGACAGTCACCCAGCCTCCGGCCCAGGCGACTTGCGAGCCCGCCGACCGAGACGAGGCGAACACACGCAGCTCGTCAACCGGAAAGGAACGGTCCGCGAGGAGCGAGAGCATGACCGATCCCACTTGGCCGGTTGCACCGACGATCCCGACGCGCACGCAGAGATCCTAGGGGAGCGGCACGCCCCGGCGTGATTTCCCGAGGGCCTCGAGCCGTTGGCCCCGATCAGCCGAGGCCGAAAGCGGCATGGAGCCTCTGGACCGCTTGTTCGGCGCGCTCGGTCCGCACGATGCACGAGATTCGGATCGTCGAGGTGGAGATCATGTCGATATTGATCCCGTCGGCCGCCAGTGTCTCGAACATCGTGGCCGTCACGCCCGGGTGCGACTTCATACCCGCACCGATCAGCGACACCCGAGCCACGTCGTCGTCCGAGGAGACCCCGGCGGCACCCAACTCCTCGCATAGCTCGCGGCAGGTAGCTTCCGAGATGCTGAGGTCCAGCTTGGGGACCGTAAAGGAGATGTCCGTCGTCCCTCGCAGCGAGGTGTTCTGCACGATCATGTCGACGTTGACCGACCGGTCGGCCAGTGCCCGGAACAACCGGGCGGCAATGCCCGGTCGGTCCGGCACGCCGGCGACGGTCACCTTGGCTTCGGAGACGTCGTGGGTGACGGCGGTGACAATGGCCTGCTCCATGGATGGTTCCTCCTCTGTGACCCAGGTGCCCGGCTCCCAGGTGAAACTGCTGCGCACGTGCAGCGGCACGCCGTGGTTACGCGCAAACTCAACGGAGCGCAGCTGCAGCACGCGTCCCCCGGTCGCTGCCATCTCCAGCATCTCCTCAAAGCTGACCCGTGGGAGCCGGCGAGCTTGGGACACCACGCGCGGATCAGCGCTGAACACGCCGGTCACGTCGGTGTAGATCTCGCACGCATCGGCATGGAGGACGGCTGCCAGGGCGACGGCCGTCGTGTCCGATCCTCCGCGCCCGAGCGTCGTCACGTCACGCTCCGTAGACACGCCCTGGAACCCGGCGACGACCGGGACCTTTCCCTCGGCCAGCGCCTGTCGAAGCCTGTCTCCCCGGATCTCGAGGATGCGGGCCCGGGTGTGATCGGTGTCGGTGATAATCCCCGCCTGGCTGCCGGTAAAGGAGGCGGCCTCCACGTCGAGGTCGGCTAGCGCCATACACAGGAGGGCCATCGAGATCCGCTCTCCTGAGCTGACCAGCATGTCGTACTCGCGAGCGGGCTGCGACGAGCTGACGTCGTCGGCCAGACGGATGAGGTCGTCGGTCGTCTTACCCATGGCGCTGACGACAACCACGACCTCGGTCCCACCACGCCGAGTCCGCGCCACGTGATCGGCAACCGCGCGGATCCTCTCGGCGTCACCGACCGACGTCCCGCCGTACTTCTGGACGAGAAGCGGCACGCGGGGCACGGTACCGGCGCCCGTCCAAGGGGTCAACAACGCCCCCCGTGAGCGACCGACCCGGCGAACTCGGCCTCGGGGGCGTCTCCACCTCGGGGATAGGCGCGGATAGGGTGGCGACCCGTGCCCAGCGACAAGCGAGCCCGTCAGCGGGCCGGACGAGAGGCCCGCCTGGCCGCGGCAACCAAGGTAGCCAAGCGTAGGCGCCTGCTACGGAACGGCATCGGCGCCGTCGTGGTTGTCGCGGTTGTCGCGGGGTCGGTCTACCTGATCAGCAGGCACAACTCCTCGAAGCCCAGCCCTTCGACCACGGCGTCCTCCGATGCGCAGGCCCAAGCCGCTGCCAACAAGCTTGCCGTCGCGGCAGGATGTCCCGCCAGCACGGCTACCAGGGTCAACAATCAGAGCTACAGCTCCCCGCCGGCGATGACCATCGACACCACTGCCTCGTACGTGGCCACCGTCAAGACGACCGCCGGAACCTTCCTGATCACCTTGGATCCGAGCACGGCCCCCAAGAGCGTGAACAATTTCGTCTTCCTCGCCGAACAAGGACTACTACCACTGCGTCATCTTTCACCGGGTCATCCCAGGGTTCATGGACCAGACGGGCGACCCGACCGGCACGGGGGCCGGTTCGCCTGGCTATTCGTTCAGCGAACCTGGGCCTCCCGTCGCCTCGCCGCAGTATCCGATCGGATCGGTGGCCATGGCCAACTCCAACAACCCGGCCACCACCGATCCCACCACCAACGGCAGCCAGTTCTTCATCGTGACCGGCACCGATGGCGAGGCTCTCCCACCGGACTACACACTGTTCGGCAAGGTGACCTCGGGGATGGCTGTCGTCCAGAAGATCAACGCCGAGGGCAACGCCAGTGCAGCCGCCAACGGGGTTCCCCCCAAAGTCACCCAGCGCATCCTCTCGGTCACCATCAGTTCGAGCTAACCCAGTCCCCGAAGTCAAGATCGACCACCAAGGAGACCAACCATGCCCACGCCAGATTGCCCTCCGGTCGACGGCTCGGCAGAACAACGCCAGCACTTCGACGCAGAACCCCCGATGTGCATCGACGTAGCGAAGCGCTACACGGCCACGATGACGACAAGCAAGGGGACCCTGGTGATCGCCCTCGATCCGGCCACGGCACCCAAGACGGTCAACAACTTCGTCTTCCTTGCCCGGTATCACTACTTCGACGGGATCGTATTCCACCGCATCATTCCTGGCTTCGTTCTCCAAGGCGGCGACCCCGAGGGCACCGGTCGTGGAGGCCCTGGGTACCGGTTCGCCGACGAGCTGCCCAGGGCGGGGCGCTACCAGGTGGGCTCGTTGGCGATGGCCAACGCCGGACCCGACACCAACGGCAGCCAGTTCTTCATCATCAGCGGTCCCGACGGTGCCGCGTTGCCTCCGCAGTACTCACTGTTCGGTTCGGTCGTCTCGGGCGGAGAGGTCGTCCAAGCCATCGATGCCGTCGGGACACGCTCGGGAACCCCCAAAGAGCAGGTCGTCATCGAGTCAGTGACCATCGCCGAGTCGGAGGCCTGAACGGACCCCGACGGCTCACCCGGTCAGTGCGCCCAGCCCGTCGTCCATTCTCTGCCCGTTGAGGAAGACGGTCACGGGACGCTCGCCGGCGCTCCGCCAGGTTCCGTCGGTCCCACGGATCAGGGCCGTGCGCTCGGGAATCCCGACTACTGGGAGCCCTTCGGGCGCCAGGGCAACCGAGCGGTGGAGCTTCTCACCGTGCGCATCCTCATGGGTGTCGCCGAACTGGGTCACGACCGTGAAGTGGTCTACCAGGCCCAGGCCCACGGTGAGGGCCCCACCGCGGGGATCGACCATCGGGTCGGTGAGCACCATGGCACCGGCGGCTGACCCAGCCACCACAGCGCCGGCCAGCCACGCGTCGTGAAGTGCGCTGTAGACCTTCGAGTCCTTGAGGACCGACCGCAGGTGGAGAGGTGAACCACTGCTCAGGTAGATGAACCGTGCACGCCGAACCGCCTCGGCGGCTCCGGGATCCTCGGCGTCGGTTCGACCCAGCACCATCAGTCCCTCCACCCGGGCCCCGAGCCGACCGAACCACTCCGCGGCGACCAGCACCGCGCGCTCGGGGTGCTCGTAGGCGGCCGCCGTAGGGAGCACCAGCACCTCGTCGGAACCCGCCGCCGCCAGCAACTGGGCGTCGAAGTCGCAGCCCTCCTGCCACTCCCCTCCTCCGACAAGCGCGAGCATTCCAGCAGTACGAACCATTGCGTCACTCTTGCATGGCCGCCACGACTGACACGAAACGTGCGCCGCGCTCTGGGTACGCGAGGCCGGGGCCTGCGCTCAGGGGCCCGGACGGTCACGCCGCAAGGGCAGCGGCCGGTTCCACCAGCGGCCGCTGAACCGCCATGCCTGACGCTCGGCGTCAGTGCCCTCGTCGGTGGCGGCGACGTGGCAGGACATGAGTGCGTCGAGGGCCGCGCTCACGATGGCGAGGACCTCGGGGCTCGGGCTTGGCCGTGGCCGTGGCCCATCGGCGCCCGGGGGGGTCGGGGGCGGATGCGGCGTCACAAAGGTACGTTCCCGTGCTTGCGCTTTGGCAGCTCCTCCCGCTTGGACGCGAGCTGCCGGAGACTGCGAACCAAGACACGGCGGGTGTCAGCCGGCGAGATGACGTCATCGACATAACCTCGCTCCGCCGCGATGTAAGGGGTGGCGTAGCGCTCCGTGTACTCGTCAACCAGTTCGGCGCGCCGCTGGACGGGATCATCGGCGGCGGCGAGCTCCCGGCGGTAGACGATCTCGACGGCTCCGTTCGGACCCATCACCGCCAGCTCGGCCGACGGCCATGCAAACGCCAGGTCGGCGCCAATCGACTTCGAGTTCATGACCACGTAGGCGCCTCCGTAGGCCTTGCGGGTAATGATCTGGACCCGCGGCACGGTGGCCTCACAGAAGGCGTAGAGCAACTTCGCGCCGTGGCGGATGATGCCGCCGTACTCCTGGTCGGTCCCGGGCATGAAGCCAGGCACGTCGACGAACGTGACGATCGGGACGTTGAACGCGTCGCACGTCCGCACGAACCGAGCCGCCTTCTCCGAGGAGTCGATGTCGAGCACCCCGGCGAGCACCGCCGGCTGATTGCCCACGATGCCCACGACGCGGCCGTCGACCCGGGCGAACCCGCAGGTGATCGACATGGCCCAATGAGCGTGCACCTCGAAGTACTCGCCGTCATCAACGACGGCGCTGATGACTTTCTTCATGTCGTAGGGCTGGTTCGGTGACGACGGCATCAGCTCAACCAGTTCAGTGGTGCTGCGGTCGGGGTCGTCCCCCGAAACCACCGACGGAGGCTCCTCGAGGTTGTTGGATGGAAGGAACGAGAGCAGGTACCGGACGTCGTCGAGACAGGCCTTCTCATCGGGCGAGACGAACGTGGCGACCCCCGACTTGCTCGCGTGGCTCATCGCCCCACCCAGCTCCTCTAGGGTTACATCCTCGCCGGTCACCGTCTTTACCACGTCCGGCCCGGTGATGAACATGTGCGACGTGCCCTGGACCATGAAGATGAAGTCGGTCATCGCGGGCGAATAGACGGCCCCACCTGCGCAGGGACCGAGCACCACGCTGATCTGGGGGATCACGCCCGAAGCCGCCACGTTGCGATGGAAGATGCCGCCGTAGGAATTGAGCGACACGACTCCCTCTTGGATGCGTGCTCCGGCGCCGTCGTTGAGGCCGATCATGGGCACGCCAGTTGATGCGGCAAGGTCCATCACCTTGTGGATCTTTTCGGCGAACACCTCTCCAAGCGCGCCGCCATAGACGGTGAAGTCCTGACTGAAGACACACACGCGTCGACCGTCGATCGTCCCGAAGCCGGTAACCACTCCGTCGGTGTACGGCCGGTTCTCCTCGAGACCCATCCCGTAGGCCCGATGACGGGCCAACATATCCAGCTCCTGGAACGACCCGTCGTCGAGGAGGTACTCGAGGCGCTCGCGGGCGGTCATCTTGCCCTTGGCATGATGGCGCTCGACCGATTGGGGGCTTCCAGCGTGGAGCGCCTCGTCCCGGCGAGCCGACAGGTCCTCCAAACGCTGCGCCATGGTGTGGTCCATGGTGTGGAAGGCTACCGGCTCGGCGGCGCGTCACCCCACCCTGGGTCGTCTGCGCCGCGCCGCCTGGCGGCTCGATGACCCGCCCTGGTCATCGCCAGGGCACCGCTCTCGCGCCTACTCCTGGACAAGCTCGATGAGCGTGCCGAACGAGGTCTTCGGATGCACGAAGGCGACCGTGGTCCCCCGTGAGCCCGGACGCGGCGCCTCGTCGATCACCCGCCCCCCGCTGGCTTTGACCGCGTCGAGCGCCGATGCACAGTCGGCGACCCGATAGCCGACATGGTGGATCCCTTCGCCCTTGGTGGCCAGGAACTTCGCGACGGTCGAGTCATCCCTGGTCGGCGTGAGTAGCTGGACGTAGGAATCGGCGACGGCCAGTAAAGCCTCTTCCACCCCGTCGCGCTCGACCACCTCGCGGTGCGCGACGGTGGCGCCGAGCACGGACTCGTACCAGGCGATCGCCGCCGGCAGATCGTTCACCGCAATGGCCACATGGTCGATCTCGGTCAGCAGCGAGGTCACGTGGAGATGCTAGCGCCGGGTTGGGCCCGACTGCCGAGGACTCCGGGGCCGTAGAATCCTCCTAGACGGCCGGGTAATCTGGGCGCACTCAACGTTCGGAGGTTCTCACCATGCCCCGCCCGGTCATCGCTGCAGGTGCCCGCACCCCTATCGGAAAGCTCTCTGGAAGCCTGGCCGACTTCTCGGCCATGGAGCTCGGCGGGTTCGCGATCGCCGCGGCCCTACAACGGGCAGGAGTCGCCCCTGACCAGGTCGACTACGTGTTGATGGGCCAGGTCATCCTGGCGGGTCAAGGACAGGTGCCTGCGCGGCAGGCCGCCGTGCACGGCGGCATCCCCCTCCGCGTGCCGGCCAACACCGTCAACAAGGCCTGCCTCTCTGGACTGAACACCATCTACCTGGCCCATCAGATGATCGCCGCCGGGGACGCAGACATCGTGGTGGCGGGCGGCATGGAGTCGATGACCCAGACGCCCTACGTGCTGCCGGGGGCCCGGTCAGGTTTCAGACTCGACAACACCACCCTCTACGACTCGATGATGCTCGACGGGCTCACGTGTTCGTTCGACCACTGCGCCATGGGCCTGTCCACCGAGCGCTTCAATCGGGAGCTGGGCATCTCTCGGGAGCGCCAGGACGCCTTCGCCGCCGGATCGCATGAGAAGGCTGCTGCCGCCGCGAAGGGTGGGAGGCTGGGTGAGGAGATCGTGCCGGTGACGGTCCCACAACGGCGGGGCGACCCCATCGTCGTCGAGAGCGACGAAGGCATTCGCCCGGGGACGACGACCGATTCCCTCGCGAAACTGCGACCGGCGTTCGATCCCGAGGGCACCGTGACCGCAGGAAGCGCCTCGCAGATCTCCGACGGAGCGGCTGCGGTGATCGTCATGTCCGCTGCCAAGGCCGAGGAGCTCGGAATTTCCCCGCTGGGGGAGCTGGTCGGCTACAGCCAGGTCGCCGGGCCAGACCTGTCGCTCCTCCATCAGCCCTCCCGGGCCATTGCCAAGCTCCTGGACAGGACGGGAACAGGTCTGGGGGACATCGACCTGTTCGAGATCAACGAGGCGTTCGCCGCCGTTGTCCTGGCGTCGGCCGACGACCTCGAAATCCCCGAACAGCGCCTCAACGTGAACGGCGGTGCCATCGCCTTGGGGCACCCGGTCGGGATGTCCGGCACCCGGCTCGCCCTCGGCTCGCTGCTGCAGTTGCGCAGGTCCGGAGGCTCGCTCGCCGCTGTCGCGCTGTGCGGCGGTGGCGGCCAGGGTGATGCGGCGCTGCTGCGGAGCTTGAGCTAGCTCCCATACGGCGGGCGGAACAGCCCGAGCAGCTCACCTCGAGCTTCGTCAACATCCCCCCAGCGAGGGACGTCCAGCTGGATGACTGCGAGCCGCGCAGGTCGGAAAACCATCCGAGGCGAGCCGACGGAGCGCGGCGGACGGGCCACTGTCGGCCAGCGCCACGGCGAGCTCGTGGACACCGGGATTGTGACCAACCACCAATACCGCCCGGTCTGCGTCGTCGACCGTGTGCAGCTCAGTCAGGATTTCCGAGGGCTCCGCCCCGTACAACGAGCGACTCGGCGCGACGGCGACGGATCGCCCCCCCTTGAGCACCACGCCTTCGGCAGTCTGCGCGGCCCGTGACGCGGTCGAGCTGAGCGCCGCGGTTGGTGCGTCCGCCGCCAGCCCGAAGTGATCGCCGTCGGGACCAAGCCGTCGACCGAGCGCCGCGGCGTCCCGTCGACCTCTTGGCGACAAGGGACGTTCGTGGTCGGTCCCACCAAAGGGAGGATCGGCAAGCGCCTTCGCGTGACGTACCAGCCAGAGCGTGCGCGGAGGCTGCCGCCGTGGGTCGCCCATGGACGGGTCCCGCCTAGCCCTGCAAGTCGCGACGGCCCTCGATGGCCCGACCGAGCGTGAGCTCGTCGGCGTATTCAAGGTCGCCCCCTACGGGAAGTCCACTGGCGATCCGCGTGACCCGAATCCCGAGCGGCGTCAGCAGCTTGGCCAGGTACATCGCGGTCGCCTCCCCCTCGAGATTGGGGTTGGTGCACAAGATCGCCTCGGTGATCTCCTCGGTCCTCAGCCGTTCGAGCAGCTCGCGGATCCGCAGTTGCTCAGGCCCGACACCTTCCAAGGGGTTCAGAGCGCCTTGCAACACGTGGTAGCAGCCCGCGAATTGCTGGGTCCTTTCGACAGCGACGATGTCTCGAGGATCCTCGACGACGCAGACGATCGCCGAGTCCCGTCGCTCGTCCGAGCAGACGGCACACAGGGCGCCACCTTCGGCGACATTGAAACACCGCGAGCACAGCGTGGTGCGTTCCTTCACAGCCACGATCGCGTCCGACAAACGTCTGGCGTCCTCGTCGGGAACCTTCAGGATGTAGAACGCGATGCGTTGTGCCGACTTCGGCCCTATCCCCGGCAAGCGTCCGAGCTCGTCGATCAGCATCCGCAGGGGGACGGTGTACACCTACTCGATCACCTCTTGGGCTCCTGGGAAAACCTCCAGCAGACGGGCCTGCGCCACCGACTCGATCTCGACCGGCTCGCCGGGGTCGTCGGGATCGAAGTCCTCGTCCTCCCCGTAGTGGCCCAACGGTACCGAGTTGTCCGGGGCTGCCCGACCGCGCTCGACCCCCTCGCCCTCCGACCTCCCCGCTCCGCGGGACGAGGTCGACCCTCGACGACCAGCCGCAGGGCGAGACGGGTGCCTACCGCGGTGGCGATGGCGTCCTCCACCACCGCCCGGAGCTCCTCGCACCGATCACGAAGCGGATCCGAGGGCAGCGCGAAGGTGGCGACCCCGTCGGTCACCGACACGAAGTGTCCTCCACCGAAGAGCGCCTTCGCCTTGGCTGGCAGTGTTTTGACAACCTGATCCCCCCAGGCGAGCACGAGCGTGTCGCGATCGACCTGCGGGCCGGACCCCGGCGGCGCTCCCGCGCCCCTGACTGGCTGGCCGGCCGGGCTCATGCCGGGCGAGCCGGGTTCTGCAGGCGTAGCGTCGCCTTCAGTCCTGGAAGGATCCTCCCCCACGGCGTTGGCGAGGGAAGGCTCCGCACCTTGCTGCGCGGCCCGCGGTCCGTCGGGCGGCTCAGCGCCGCTTTCGCTGCCGCCGCCGCCCTCTGGAGGACCCGCCGGCGCCAGGTTGCGGCGGAGGGCACCGATCGTTGGTGTTCGACCACTGGCCGGGCCGGGTTCGGGCACAGGCCCTGGCAGCACCTCACTCGGCCCGCCCCGGACGGGGCCTTGGGGCATAGACGGTTCGCCATGAGGACGTCCGGGCTCCCCGACGACGAGACGCTCGAGACGGGCCATCCTCTCGAGGAGGGCATCGGTCGAATTGTCGAGATCGGGTCGGGCAAGCCGAACCAGCGCTACCTCGAGGATCACTCGGGGGTCCGGGGCGTCGCGCATGTCCACCTGCGCGCGCCCCAGGGTCTCGATGGAGCGCACCAGTCGGGGCAGGCCCAGCCGTCCGGCCAGCTCGACCGGTCGTTCGACATCGGCAACGGACAAGGGATCCGGCGCAGGGCCGACCGCAGCAAGAAACGCTTCGCGCAGGTCTTCCACGAGGTCGGCGGCCAGCTGTTGGGGTCCCCAACCCGCGTCGTGGAGCTTGGCGACGGCACCGAGTGCACCGGCTGCATCGTCGTCACAGAGCGCGTCAACCACCGAACCCACCTCGGGTCGGACCTCGTCGATGGACCCCGACGCTGCGACCTGGTCCAGCGCGGACAACGCGTCGCGCGCCGAGCCTCGACCCCGGCGGACCGCGACCGCCACGGCGTCGGCGTCGAGGTCCAGTCCGGCACGGTCCCGGACCTCGCTGAGCAGTTCCGAGAGCGTGGCCGTGGCAAGGAGCCGGAACTCGAAATGCTGGGTCCTGCTGCGAATCGTGGCCGGGACCTTTTGCGGATCGGTCGTGGCCAGTACGAAGACCACGTGGGCGGGAGGTTCCTCGAGGGTTTTGAGGAGGGCGTTCGCCGCCGCGTTCGAAAGCATGTGGACCTCGTCGACGATGTAGACCTTCGAGCGCCCGGGAGTCCCGAGAGCGGCGTGGGCCACCAGGTCGCGCATGGCGTCGACCCCGTTGTTGGATGCCGCATCCAACTCGTGGACATCGAGTGAGCTTCCCTTGGTGATCTCGACGCACGAGGCACACCTGCCGCAAGGTTCGCCGTCGCGGGCATCGGCGCAGTTGAGCGCCTTCGCGAGAATCCTCGCCGCCGATGTTTTCCCCGTACCTCTCGGACCGCTGAAGAGGTAGGCGTGAGCGACATGTCCGTCCCGCACGGCGCTCTGAAGCGCCCGGACAACATGGGGCTGGCCCTTGAGCTCCCCGAACCGGGCTGGGCGGAAGCGCCGATACAGCGACACGAAGGACTCTGCTGAATCTCCGGCACCCGCCTCGATGTCCGCCTCCTGCGATCGTCCTGGGTCACCGTCCATGCGCTGGGGAGCCTACCGGCGCACGCGTCGCCCGAGACTGAACGGTGCCCCTCGCTCCGCTCGGGGTGCCCCCGACTGACCGCCGGACACGTTCGGCGCTCGGTGCGGCGGCCAGGTTGGCTACGGCACACGACCTCACCCGCTGAGAGCTGCTGCCTTCCGACCCTGACTCGGTTCACGAGCGGCCGTTGCGTAGGACCCGGCCGCCGCACCCAACGTCGGCGCGTGGCAGGTGCAGTGTACCCCGCCCGGGGTCCGACTGGCCCTCGATTAGCCTGGCGGCGCTTCCCGGAGGAGTGCGAGAGCGGCCGAATCGGCACGATTGGAAATCGTGTGTGGGGCAACCCACCGTGGGTTCAAATCCCACCTCCTCCGCCAGATGACCACCGCCATGCCCGACCCCGGTGCACAGGACGACGAGGCCGCCATGCGCCTCGCCTTGGCAGAAGCCGTCCTGGCGACCGAGCACGGCGACGTCCCAGTGGGGACGGTGATCCTGCTCGGCGACCGCGTGGTGGCCGCCCGGCACAACGAACGGGAGCGGCTCCACGATCCGACGGCTCACGCGGAGATCCTTGCCCTCTCCGACGCCGCCCGAGCCCTCGGGAGCTGGCGGCTGGACCCGATGACCCTCGTCGTCACCCTCGAGCCCTGCCCGATGTGTGCCGGAGCCATGGTGGCAGCACGGATCGGGCGGTTGGTGTTCGGAACTGCCGACCCCAAAGCCGGTTCAGCCGGTTCCTTATACAACCTCTGTGCGGACCCCCGGCTGAACCACGAGATCACCGTCAAGCCCGGAGTGCTGGCGGTCGAGTGCGCGAGTCTCCTGACCGAGTTCTTTGCCGAGCGCCGCTCGGCGGGCTCGGCAACCCAAGACACCGCCCCGTGAGCCTTCGCAACTCCCCCATGATTCTCGGTAGCGCTCCATGAGCGGTCCACTCGAGGGGGTTACCGTGGTCGACCTCACTACGGTGCTGTCCGGTCCCTACGCGACCCTGCTCCTCGCCGACCTCGGTGCGGACGTGGTGAAAGTCGAATCTCCCGAGGGTGACATCCTGCGCCGTGTCGGTGCCGCACCGACCACGGCGATGGGGCCGCTGTTCATGGCCGTCGACCGCAACAAGCGCGACATCTGCCTCGACCTCAAAGCCGCCGGAGCCCAGCCGGTCCTGGCCCGACTCTTGGACCGCGCCGACCTCGTCATCCACAACATGCGGCCCGACGCCGCCCGTCGGATCGGCGTGGACCCGGATGCCGCTCGGTCGAACCGTCCGCGGCTGATTCACGTATCGGTCCTCGGGTTCGGCTCCGAAGGGCCCTACGCGCAGTTGCCGGCCTACGACGACGTGATCCAGGCCGCGTCGGGGTTCGTGTCGGTCCAGTCGGACGACGACGGCCGCCTCAGCTACGCACGATCGCTCATTGCCGACAAGACTGCCGGATTGCTGGCATTCGGTGCGGCGAGCGCCGCGCTCGTCCAACGAGAGCGGACTGGCGAGGGTTGTGCTGTCGAGGTCCCCATGTTCGAGGCCTTCGCCTCCTTTATGCTCCTCGAGCACCTCTACGGCCTGACCTTCGATCCCCCGACCGGAACTTCGGGCTACCCTCGGATGCTCGCCGAGGATCGACGACCGTTCAAGACTGCGGACGGCTGGCTGAGCGTCGTCTTCTACAACGACCGCCATTGGCGGGCCTTCTTCGACATCGTCGGGCGGCCAGAACTGGCAAATGACCCCCGCTTCGCCGACCACCGATCCAGAACGGACAACAGCGGGCCGCTCTACGCTCTCGTTGCCAAAGCCATGGAAGGCCGGAGCAGCGCTGAGTGGATGGAACTGCTCCGATCTCTCGACGTGCCCGCGATGCCGGTCAACACCATCGATGCTCTGCTGACCGACGAACACCTCGGGAAGGTCGGCTTCTTTTCGACCATCGACCATCCCACCGAAGGTCGATATACGCACGTGAGAAACCCTCTTCGGTTCTCCTCGGGGCTTGTCGACGCGCGGGTTGAGCCTGCGGCGCTCGGCCAACACACCGTCGAGGTCCTACGCGAGCTCGGGTACGACGAGCCAGCCATCGCCGAGCTCATCAAGGCCGCAGTTGCGTTCGTGCCCGACGGCACGTCGAACTGACACTAACGGCGCTGTCGACAACCGCAGACCAGGTCCCAGCTCCGCGCAACTACTGCCGGCTCAGCTCGACCCGAACCACTCTCGGTTCAGGCCGTAGGGTCCTGAGCGGACGAGACAAGCCTCGTTGCGACCTCGAAGAGCAGGTGCTTGGCCAGGCCGGGAATGTCGTCAAGCAGTTGGTCAAGACCGGTCGGGGTCAGAATGAGGAGGTCGACGTCCGTATCGGTCGTGACCGTCGCGTTCTCGGGGTGCGGGCGATCACCGCCATTTCCCCCACGAACCCCCCCGGGCCGACCGTGGCCACCTCCCGACCGTCGCGAGTCACCGTTGCCGTCCCCGCGATGATGACGAACAGCTCGAACGCCACAGCTCCCTGGCGCGCGAGAACGGTGCCGGCAGGCACCGTGACCTCGTCGGCAACCTTGCCGATCTCCTTGAGCTCCGCCGTGCTGCAGCGCGAAAACAGCGGCACAGCAGCGAGATGCGCTAGGTACTCCGCACGAGCCATGGTCCTCCTTCACCTTGCCGTCCGAACCATACACGGGAGGCGCGTCGCAAGCTCATGGGCTCAGATGGGAGCCTCGAGGCGATCCCTCGACGACCGGTTCGATCAGGTGGAGCTCTGCAGGGCGGCCAGCGTCCGCCAGGCGCGGGTTGCAAGCTGCAGGTTGAACCGGGTTTCGGGGTCCGCAAGGTCGTGACCCGACACGGAGGTGATCCGCCGGAGTCGGTACTTGAGCGTGTTGCGGTGGATGCTGAGGGCCTCTGCGGTCGCAGCGTAATGACCACCCAGCTCGAGGTAGCGATCCAGGGTTGCGACCAGATCGCCGTGCTTCGCGTCGTCGTACACGAGAAGCGGTCCGAGCCACTGTCGTGCAAATCCCTCGATGCTGCCGATGTCGTCCACCTGGCCGAGGATGCGATAGACGCCCAGATCGTCGAAGAAGACGATCGGGGCGCCCGCGGTGGCCATGTCCTGCAGGCGAAGCACGAGCTGCGCCTCTCGGAGCGACCGCGGCAAAGTTGACGGCCGGTCGCAGGAGCCTCCGACGCCCATGCGGACTCGATCGGTCCCCAGGCGTGCCTGGAGCTCGGCGTGCAATCGCTCCCACGGGGCGTCGGTTTTGGCGACGACCACAACCGAGCTGGACCGTTGGGTCCACAGCGCATCGAGGCCTAGCTGCCGTCCGGCCCGACCGACCGCCTCCATGAGCTCGTCGCCGTCGCCCGTGTGAGGAGCCTTGAGCACGCCTACCCGATGCGGCCCCTCGATGTCATAGCCAAGTGCCTGCGCCCTGGCGACCGACCGGGCCTCGTCGGCACCAGTAACGAGGTCCTCCACCAGGTTGGCTCCGAGATGCCGCTCGACCGCCACAAGCCCGCGGAAGCGAGCAAGCTCGACGGCCAACGCAATGGCCCCACGTCTGAGCGTCTGCTCTTCTCGTTCGCCCGCCGTCTCGTCGGGATCGAGCAGCGCAAGCACCCCAATGACATCGTCCTGTACTGCCACCGCCATGAGAAGGCGATCGTTGTCGCGGATCGGTCCGCCCGTCACGATCGCCCTGCGGATCATTTGTTGGCGCCCTGCATCAGCCCCAGCGGAAGGGCCCGGAAACCCTGGACCGGCCCATGCGCGCAGGTTGCCGTGACGATCCTCCACCACAACCGGGTGCCCGGTCAGCTCCCACAGCGCAGACGCGATACCGCGCTGACCTTGGCCGCTCAAGGTGACGTCGTCGAGGCGATCCCGTACGGTCGCCTGCCAGCGCAGATCGTCGACGACACGCCCCAATTCGGCGTTGAGCACGGCCACGTCGGAGGCCATGACCTGCTCTTGCCCCTCGAGCTCATGCACGCGCGAGGTGGCAAGTGCCATGCCCGCATAGCGACCCAGGAGACGGAGGACGTCCAGAGCTCTGTTCGGGGGAGGCCCGTCCGCGCTCACCACGATGAACCCCGAGCGGTCCCACAGAGACGAGAGCGCGACACACCGAGCCCAGCGTCTTGCCGAGATCGTCAGCTCACCCTCGTCCGTATCAATGTTCCTCAGCTGCACCTCGACGAGGGCTGCGCTCATGGCGTCCGCCGTCAGCGCGCCCACGTCCTCCCAACCTCCGGCCGAAAGATAGATGCCCTCGAGCTTCCACGGGCCGAGCGCGTGCACTGCGGCGGCAACCACGCGGAGCAGCGCTGTCTCCTCCGCCCGGGCAGCCATCAGCATCGAAACGACAACGAGCACGTGAAGGCCATCTGCCTCCTCCCACGCGTGAGCAGACCCGAGAGATACAGGTGGGAGAGTGACCGCGAGACTGTCGCTCCCGCCCCGGAAACGACGATCGGCCAAGTCGCCCTCCTCGTCTTCATGGAGACGTCCCGGATGGGTGGGCATGCCCAATGCGCACGACCACGACCTGCAAGTCCGACCTCTCGCTGAGCCCACCCTAACGTGACAAGACTGGCGTTCAATTTCGTCCCCCCGGGACATGGAGTCAGTGGCCGGCAGAACCCAAGCTGGACTTATGTCCACAACCACATCGCCAACTGGGCCCGACGTCCGCGAGGCACTCAAGAACGTGAGGCGTCTCGCGAGGGTGGGTCAGTTTGATCTTGCTGCTGACCTGGCCTTCTCATCGCTCAGGTTGGAGGACGTTGAACCGCAGGGTGATGCTGACCCCGAGGCAACGGCTCGGCTGGGGGTCCTGCACGCGTCCATCCTCCTCACTACCGGCCACGCCGCCGAATCCGTCGCTGCCGCCGAATTGGTCCTCTCCGCTGCCACGCTGCCCGACGAGCTCGCGAGGGCCGGGGAGCTCGCGCTGCTTCGAGGTTTGACCGCCCTCGGCGAGAACGAAAGGGCCTGGCAACACTTCGGCCAGATCCTGGCCGGCTCGGCGGGCGACGGGGCCCTGCCCGGAGCCCTAGCCGCCGCGGCCTCCCTCGCCTGGGCGGACGGCCGAGTGGCCGAAGCGGTCGAGCTTTGCCACTCGGCGATCCGCCGAGCCGACCGAACGGGCAACTCGGTGATCTCGACACGTTCCCGCCTACAACTCGCGACCATGCTGACGTCGCTCAGTGAATTCGTCGCAGCGGCCGAGCTGCTTGCCATCGCCTCGGACCAGGCGGAACGTCACGACGTCGTCTCCCGAGGCGCGATCAGGCTTATCGGCGCCCGGCTCGAGCTGGCGGCCGGCAACCTCGATCAGGCAGCCGAGCGTGCTCGTGAAGGATTGGCTCTCATCGATCGCTTCGGAGGACGTTTGTACGCTCCGATCGGACACTCGGTGCTTGGCTCGGTGGGTACCATGCGCGAGGACTTGGACGCGACGACCGGTCAGCCCGATCAGTGCTCGGGACCGTCGGCGCCACCTGTGGGATTGCTCGGATGGGCGGGATGCATCTGGGCACAGGCCCGCCTTGTCGAAGCCAAGCACGGACGACGAGCCGCGCTCGGCGTCGTCGACGCCGTATGCACCAACCCCGCAAACGTGAACCGCCTCCTGCTCGAGGAACCATCGGCAGCCGCCTGGTGGGTCCGGTGCGCAATCGCCGAAGGTGACCGTTGGAGCGCCGCCTCCGTGGTGGCCTCGGCCCAGGTCTTGGGTGAGACCAACTTGGCCTACCCCGCCTTGGGGGCGGCCGCCGCCCACGCCCGCGGCGTGTTCTGGCGAGACCTCGAAGCGCTCGACGAAGCTATCGCCGCATACCGCCAGCCCTGGGCCGAGGCGTCTGCCGCGGAGGACGCAGGGGTGACCAGTACCGATCCGAACGCCGTCGCTCGCAAGCTCGCGGACGCGCTGACCGTCTACGAGCGAGTGGGCGCGTCCCGCGACGCACGGCGCGTGAAGGCACGCGCCTGCCCGCCGACGTCGCGCCAACGGCGGCGGAATCGTGCACGCCCAATATCGGGCTGGGCAAGCCTCACGGCGACCGAACATCGGATTTCTGTGCTCGTGGCGCGGGGCCTCACCAACGCCAGGACCGCCGAGCAGATGTACCTCTCACGCCACACGGTCGACTTCCACCTCCGCCAGATTTACCGCAAACTCGCCATCAACTCGCGTGTCGAATTGACCCGACTCGTAGTGCTTCACGACGCGAACGAAACGATTCGACCACTTGGTGTCCCGTCGCCCGCTGCTGGCCCGGCGTTGGACGAGGTACGAGCGACCTGAACACCAGCGACCATCGAAAAGGACGAAGAGGGTGGCCTCAATGAGCCCGCTGTGCACGCATCTCGACCACTTACGAACAGTTATGCCATCGGCAACGGGATGCGAGGATTGCCTCGCGATGGAGCGCCACGATTGGGCCCATCTAAGGATGTGCGAGGAGTGCGGCCACGTAGGTTGCTGCGACAGCTCGCCGGGACGTCACGCCACGAAGCACTTCGCGTTGACCGCTCATCCACTCGTCCGTTCGTTCGAGCCAGGTGAGGGCTGGTTCTGGTGCTACGCGGACCAGGTCTCCTTCGAACTCGAATCGGTTCCTCCGGGCCCCTGGCATCCCTAGCGTACTCCTAAGCCGGACACAGTTGCGTGACGTCGACACCCAGACGGCCGGCGCCAGCCACTGATCGACGTCAACGGGAGCTTCGCGTGCGACGCCGTCCAGTGTCTAGAATGGCTTGTACTCACAAGCAGGCGGCATGCGGGGCCTTGGAGACTGCTCTTCGCGGACTGCGACTTCGGGATGAGTCCAGCGGCCGTTACAATCATTCTCTGGGCGGTCGTCGGTCAGCCAGGTAACGGTTACCTTCGGAGCGATGGGTGCCCTTGCCCAATTCGCGCGACGCAACCGGCTCCTCACTTTGGCCAGAGTCGATGTTCCGGCCGGGAGCCCGCAACCCACGGCCAGGCGCGTCCTGCTGGCGACCGCGTTGTCGCTCGTCGGTTGTCTGGCAGCGGACGTCGTTCTGGTGGTCGTTGGTGAGGCTCTCATTCCGAGTACCAAGGGGTACGCCCACTTTCGGTTCTCGGACTACGGCAAACTCACTGTGATCGGAGTGGTCATTGCCTGCGCTGCGTGGCCGATCGTGACGAGGATTACCTCGGCACCACGCTGGCTGTTTTTCCGACTCGCGGTGCTCGTCACCCTCGTTCTGTGGCTCCCGGACCTCTACATCCTCCACCAGGGTCAGCCGGGCAAGGCAGTCGCCGTCCTCATGGCCATGCACCTGGCGATCGCCGTGATCACCTACAACGTCGTGGTCCATGTCGCAGCGCCAACGAACTGCCGAGGGATGAACTCCAAGAAGCCCTCCTCGGCCTCGAGTGCAACGTCGGTCAGCAAAGGAGCGCCCTGAACTGCGCCATTGGCCTCCGCCCGCGCCCGCCAAACGAGAGACCCGAGCGGTACGCTCGCCCTCGAGCGACCACGGAGGGCCGACCGTGAGCACCACCGAACCTCGACGATCCGAGTCCCCCCAGCCGCCTCGGGACATGGGCGGAGGGTTCTTTGGGCTCGGCCGGCGGGTCTTGCTGGAGCACCCGCTGCTCACCGATGCGCTCCTCGCCGTGGCGCTCCTGCTCCTCTCGACCGCGTGGCTCGTATGGTCCCCGTTCGTCGGGCTTCACGCCGCGTTGCTCCAGGCAGCGCTGGTGGTGCCGCTGGCCTGGCGACGCGTGCGCCCCACGGGCATCCTTCTCCTCGTGAGCGCCGTCGCGCTCGTGCAGGTGCTGCTCGGCTACCAGCTGATCGGCGACGTGGCGCTCCTCGTGGCCCTCTACACGGTGGCCGTCCACGAGTCGCGTCTGCGCACCTTGTTGGCGACCGTCCTGTTGGGGATCGGCGCTGTGCTCGCGGCGGTCGAGTGGCGGCCTGCAGGCACCATCCCCCGCTCGCTCTTGTTCCTTTCCGCCACTGTGGTGGCGGCACTCTTCGCTGGTCTCACCGTACGCTCTGGTAGCAGGTACCTACTCTGGCTCGCCGAACGAGCTGAGCGACTGGAGCTCGAGCGCGATCAGCAGGCCACCATTGCCGCAACAGCTGAACGAACTCGGATCGCGCGTGACATGCACGACATCGTTTCTCACAGCCTGTCAGTCGTCATCACGTTGGCGGATGCTGCCTCGGTCGTCAGTCGGACCGATCCGGAGCGCGCCGCACAAACCATCACGCAGGTTTCCCAGGTGGGCCGCCAAGCGTTAGGGGACATGCGAGCGATGATCGGTGTGCTGCGAACCGACGAGGCCGCCGCCGCGCTAGCGCCCCAGCCTGATGTGACCCAACTCGGCGTGCTGATCGATCGGATCCGGGCCACCGGACTGGACGTGGCCCTCCGGGTGGAGGGCCACGCATTTCCCTTGGGATCGAGCGCCGGGCTGACGGTGTACCGCATCGTTCAAGAAGCGCTGACAAACGTCTTGAAACATGCCACTGCAGCGCACGCTTGGGTCACGATCCGCTACGACTCTCCCGAGGTTGACGTCGAAGTGCTCGATGACGGCGCCGCCATCTCCCCTTCGACAGGCACAGGGCATGGGATCGAGGGCATGCGCGAACGAGCCGCCCTGTTCGGTGGATTCCTGCGAGCCGGTCCTGCTCCCGAGGGGGGCTGGGCGGTGTCCACCACCTTGCGAGTCAACCGCAGCCCGGTGCACGCGTGACCACGTCCATCCTCCTCGTGGATGACCAATCGCTCATCCGTACCGGCTTTCGCATGATCCTCGAGGCTGAAGGCGATCTCGACGTGCTCGGCGAGGCGGGCGACGGGGTCGAGGCCATTTCGCTCGCCCACCGGTACACACCCGACGTCGTGCTGATGGATATCCGCATGCCGAATCTCGACGGCATCGAAGCGACCAGACAAATCTGTCACGGCCCACCCCACCGCCAGGGTTCTCGCCCTGACGACGTTCGATCTCGACGAGTACGCCTTCGGGGCCCTACGAGCCGGCGCCAGCGGCTTCCTCTTGAAGGACGTGGCTCCGACCGAGCTGGTCGCAGCGATCCGCACGGTCGCGGCCGGCGACGCGGTCGTCTCGCCGAGGGTGACCCGGCGCCTGCTCGACGAGTACGCGCATCTGCTTCCAAATAGCGACAAGGGCATTGCCCACGGCTGTCCCGAGATCACCTCGCTGACCGAACGTGAGCGGGAGGTCTTCAACGCGGTGGCGCACGGGCTGTCGAATTACGAGATTGCGACACAACTGTTCGTCTCTGAAGCGACGATAAAGT
Organism: uncultured Acidimicrobiaceae bacterium; assembly: GCA_963794215.1. GTDB lineage: Bacteria > Actinomycetota > Acidimicrobiia > Acidimicrobiales > RAAP-2 > DATKRB01. The sequence goes on from CAWCCQ010000008.1 coordinate 335,609, forward strand.
CCCACGTCGGACGGATCTTGTCGAAGCTCGGGCTCCGAGATCGGGTCCAAGTAGTCGTGCTCGCCTACGAAAGCGGGCTCGTCACGCCCCGGTCTACTTGGCCGCCCGATGACTGATGGGTCGACGCTTGGCCTGAAGTTTCTCGCAATGCCCTAACCCTGCGGCGACGCTCGGATCGGACCGCGCCCACCTCTTCGTGGCGGACCCGCCCGAGTCGTTCGTCCTACTCCAGGATGAGACCGACAAGACAGAATTCGTTCTCCAGGCGGTAGTTCGCTCTGGCGGCGGGCTCCTATGCTCTTCGGATCGACGCCAACACCACAGGTGGCGGCGCGGAACCTCGTCCACGCCAGCACCGCGACCCGCCCACCCGCTCGCTTGAGAATCGCGCCGGGGGGCTGCTCCACCATCCGATGACCGATCGCCTCTTCGCCCAACCGGTCGCGGCAAAGGTCCCCGAGATCATCGTCCTGTTCTGGGTGACAAAGATCCTTACCACCGCGGGGGGCGAAGCCACCTCGGATTATCTGAAGACGCTGGGGAACATCGGTGGCGGAGGGGCAGAGCTCGGCCTGTTCGTCATCGGCTTGGCTCTACAGTTCGGAACTCGACGGTACCGGGCGGTCGCGTACTGGTTCTTGGCCTATGCCATCGCCATCTTCGGCACCGGTGTGTCTGATTTCCTCCATCTCGACGTCGGCATCCCCTATGCCGGCACGACGGTGCTTTGGGCTGTCGTGCTAATCGCCGTGCTCTGGCTCTGGCATCGCAACGAGGGAACGTTGTCGATTCACAGCATCACGACGCGACGGCGCGAGGCTTACTATTGGACCACTGTCCTTGTCACCTTCGCCCTCGGCACCGCGCTCGGGGATTACACAGCCACCGCGCTCGGCCTGGGCTACTTGGCTTCGGGGATCCTCTTCAGCGTCATCATCATGATCCCGGCTCTGGCGTGGTGGAAGTTCGGCCTCAATGAGATCGCTGCCTTCTGGCTCGCCTACGTCGTGACACGTCCGCTCGGCGCCTCCTTCGCCGACTACATCAGCAAACCGGCCAACCTGAGCGGCATCGGTTTGGGAGATGGGACGACTGCGGTGGTGTTCACCTTGGCCGTCGCTGCTCTTGTGCTGTACCTTGCCGTCGTTCGTCCGGACATCCAGCCGCCTCTCCCTCCCTCCGCTGGTGAACTGCCGGCGGCTCGGAGCACCGGGGCGATCGGCGCGAATCGTCCCGAGGGCACGCAGCCCGCTGCGCGCAACCGCTACGTGGGGGGATGGCCTCCCCGTCGGCGGCGTACCGACGGTCCGCCCGGCTAAGCGCCGGATCGAAGAGTCGCGACCGCTGCGAGGTGAGCGACCCGAGCTTCGGATCTACGGGGCCAGTTGTCGAATTTCACGGCGCCTTGCTGTGAGCCCCGACCCTTAGCCCGAACCTTTCACTAATCCCTGTTGTGAAGTCCGTTCTGTCGTTTGATGAGCAGCATGGTCGCCTGCGAGGCCATGGTTGATTGGGACGGGGCCACCGTGACGGCCCCTCGAGGCGTCTGAGTGCGTTGGAGGCGTCCACGTCTGATCGATGGGCGTGCTCGATCAGCCCGTGCCCCGTGAGCAGGGGAACGATGGAACGCTCTCAGGCGCTGGACCAGTGCGGCAGTCGGGTGAAGGCCGCGACGAGGTCGTCCGCCCAGGGCCAACCGTCTGCGATACGCAAGGTGGTGCGCCGCGCCGAGCGCACCAGCACGCCCGCTGTGTGCAAGAGCGTGTAGCGCAGTCGCTTGGGCTCGGCCCGGGCCAGCTCGCCCTCGAGGCAGAGCCCCTTCATCCAGACCAACAGGTCGCCGGCGATCAGGATCAAGGCAAGCCAGGCGGCGTTGATGGCGAAGCTGGCCGAGGGCAGGTTGGCCAACCCGGTGTCCTTGGCGTCGCAGATCCGGCGTTCGCAGCGCCCCCGGCCTCGATAGAGGGCGTCGAGGAAGCAGACGTCGTCTTCTTGGTGGTCGGTGATGAAGACCAAGTAGCGGAAGCCCTCGACATCGCTGAAGGTGAGTTGAGCTCCTGGATGAGGCAGCTCGCGCCGAACGATCATCCGGACACCCTCTCCCCACAGCGACAGGTCCACCCGGTCGGTGATCTCGGCCACCTCTCCGGACTCGCGCTCGTCGGTGCCGTCGCCCGAGATGGCTTGCCGCCAGCGCTTTTTGGGGATCTTGGTCACCACGGCCGCGATGTCCGCACTGAGTTTGTGGCCAACGATGAAGCGGACGCCTCGCGCGGTACAGGCCTCGGTGAAGGTGTGTGAGCAACCAGCCGTGTCCGTCCGGGCGATCACCTCGCAGTGCTTTGGATCGACGGGCAGCTGGGCCAGGGCGTCGTCAAGCACGATGACGTGATCATCTGCATTGCCCGGCGCGGCGTTGCCCGGCCGCAGTCGTGCGGCCAGGGGCTCACCGGTGGCGTCGAGGAAGGCCATGAGCGGGGAGAAGCCGAACCCGTGCTTGTAATTCGGGGCCGCCCCCTCTTTGTCCGAATGCGCACCGACCAGCGTGGCGTCGAGATCGATCACGTAGAATCCCGGATCGAGGCCGGCCGCCCAGGCCTGTGCCCGCGCCGTGGCCCGCGCCGAGGCGATGCGTTCGAGAGCCGCCGCGTCGACGGCCTCGAGGGTCCGCCAGGTTGTCGGCACTGAAGCCACCTCGCCGAAGAGCCCCGGCTGGTCGGCCAGCACCCGCAGATCGCTGATGGCGGTCGCCCCGTCCGCTATGGCCACGGCCAGATCGACCAGCACCTGGCCCGGTCATGGCCCCGTCGGCGCCTCTTGGTCGGCGCCATGGCCGCCGAAAGCCCTTGCCGTAATCCCAGCTCGTCGGCCAGTTCGCACAATAGTCACGCCCCCGCATGGGCGGCGACACCCTTGCCGCCGGAGGTCACCACAAGGTTGGGTCGGCCCGCATTACGCTTCATCTCGGAAGTGCCCTCCTGGTTTGGATCCTGTTGGCTTCGCAATCAACAGTTTCCTTCGCCACGAGGGCTTCTCCGCGTCAATACGGCAGGAACGTCGGGCTTTTTACTGCAAGGTCCGGGCTAAGGGGTCGCAACGGGTGAGCCACGATCCGCCCACAGCGCGCCGACGCTGATTGGCGCTGCGGGCCACGTGCGGTCCTATCATCTCGACATGCGCTCGCAGACAGTCGTCATCGGGGCTGCGGAGACGAAGCGTCTCGGTGTCATCACCGACGTCTCCCCGGTGCAACTGCACGCGGAGGCCGTTCGCAATGCCATCGCGGACGCGGGCATCACGCGAGACGACATCGACGGCGTCGCGTGCGTGGGTGAGGGGCCCGCCGGTCTGGCCAACTATCTCGGAATCACGCCGACCTGGCTGGATGGGACCTTTGTCGGCGGGTGCTCGTTCTTGGTCCACCTTCACCACGCCTCGGCTGCCATCGCGGCCGGTATGGCCAAGGTGATCGTGATCAGCCACGCCGTATCTCGAGGTGGCTCGGCGAGCAGCCCCGGCGCCCTCGACCTGGCAAACCTCCAACAGCAGTTCGAGCAAGTCTACGGTGTGGGCCCACCAGCGACGAAGTTCCCCCTGGGGGTACTGCGCTACATGAAGACCTACGGCTTGACTCATGAGCAACTGGCTTCCGTAGCCGTCGCCCAACGTCGGTGGTCCTCGCAGGTGCCTCGAGCGATGATGCGGGACCTCATCACCGTCGACGACGTGTTGGCGTCGCCCCTGATCTGCTATCCGATGCACCGTCTCGAGTGTTGCCTGGCCACCAATGGAGGGGGAGCGCTCATCGTCACCAGCGCCGAGCACGCTCGTACGCTGCCCCTCCGCAAAGCTCTTGTGCACGTGCTCGGTGGCGCAGAGTCGTCCGAGTCGCCGTTGGCCTCGCAGATGGCCGATCTCACGAGCGCTCGGGCTTATCGGACCACCGGGCGACTGGCCTTCGAGCAGGCCGGAATTACCCACTCCGACGTTGACCACCTGATGGCCTACGACGCCTTCGCCCATCTGCCCATCTACACGCTCGAGGATCTCGGTTTCGTCGGACGCGGAGACGCAGGTGCTTTCATCGAGGAGGGCAACACCTCACCCGGGGGATCGCTCCCCATGAACACCAACGGGGGCGGCCTGTCGTACACCCACACCGGCATCTACGGAATGTTCCTGATGCAGGAGTCGATCCGTCAGGTCCGCGGCGAGGCAGCCGCCCAGGTACCAGGGGTGAACATCAGTGTTGCCCACGGCGTGGGCAGCATGTTCACCTCTGCCAGCACCATCGTCTTCGGCTCCGAAGCGGCAGCGAGCGCACGCGGGTGACCGACACTCCCAAGCGACCAAAGCCGGCGCCAGTCGTCACCCCCGAGACGCAACCGTTTTGGGACGCCGCACAGAACGACGAGCTGCACATCCAGCGCTGCAACGCGTGCAGTCAGTACTACTTCTATCCCCGGCCATTCTGTCCCTTCTGCTTCTCCGAGGACGTGGCTTGGGTGCAGGTCAGCGGCCAGGCAACATTGCACTCCTATGTGATCAACTACCGCCCGGTACCCGGGTGGGAGGACGACACGCCCTACGCGATCGCGCTCGTGGAGCTGCAAGAGGGCCCGCGCATGGCAACGAGCATTGTTGGTATCCCTAATACTCCCGAGGCGCTCGTCCTCGACATGCCACTTCAGGTGTGCTTCGAAGAACAAGGAGGGATGAAGATCCCGAAATTCAAGCCAGCCTCGATGTGAAAGGGCCCGGACCGCGGGCACCACAGCGATGGAGACGCCGATCCGTCCGCAATGCCGACCGCGTGAAGGCTGAAGAGACGGGGCGGGACTTTCAACTGGCCGCCGTGACCGGTAGGACGTAGCGAAGCCCGATCAGCGGAATGCTCGGCGGCCAGCCGGTGAGGAATTCCGCACCGGACAGCGTTCAGATACCACGCGGCACGCCGTGTCGGGACGACGCCCCCTCCGGTCCATCGTGGCGATGGTGACGTGGAACGAATCTTCAATGCCACCCGGGTAATCTTCGTAATTCCGCGCGACGTTAAGGAGTAAACAGCCCATGGAAACCGTCGGCCCGGACATTCTCGAACTGCACGGCAGAGCCATCGCAAGAACGCGAATGGTCGTCGCCGGGCTCGGTTCGGAACATTGGCCAATCTGGATGGACACGGCCAGAACCGATGTACGCAGACTTGTGAATCACTTGGCTGTGGAGAGCAGCTGGGTGGAAGTGCTCCTCGCTGGAAGGACCCTGGAGGAGGTGAAACAGAGGTTTCCGAACGGTGGCGACTTGTTGGGGAGCGACGCGATCGCGGCCTACGACCTGGCCACTTCTGCCGCGGACGGCGCATTTCGGTCGCCTGGAGCGCTGGGGAGAGAGTGCCAAACTCCCCCGATGGGCGAAACGCGGACAGGCGTCCGATACGCCGGTACTCGATTCGTCGACATCCTCATCCACGGATGGGAGATCGCCAAAGTAACCGGGCAAGACACCCACTTGGACCCAGACCTCGCCTCAGCGGCCCACGGGATCATCGAGCCAGAAATCCAGACGCTGTTCGAAAACGGCGTCATCGGGAAGCCACTGGAGTTGTCCTCGCAGGCCAGTCCCCAAGATCGGTTCCTGGCGCTCTTCGGATTCTCTGAGTAAGGAAGGACTGGATCCGAAGCTAAGCCGAGCTGGACGACGAAGGCTCCGGGCCTCGGCGGCGTCCAGCCGGGCCTCTTTGGTCGTGCCCTCGACCCGCTACGCTGCGTGCCGCTGCGAGCCCTGGCGCCAAGGGTGCCGAGCGGTGCTGCGCGAGGTGTCGGCACGACGAGGGGAGCCCAAGTGAGCCAAGCACTGGTGACGGGAGCGAGCAGGGGGATCGGCAAGGCCATCGCCATCGCCCTGGCCGAGGCCGGGTTCGACGTGGCGGTGGCCGCCCGGACACTCAACGCCAGCGATCCGACCCCCGAGCACACCCAGACGGTGCACAAGATCGACACCCGGCCCTTACCCGGCAGCGTGGAGGAGACCGCCCAAGCGATCCGCGACGCCGGCCAAGAGGCCTTGCCCCTGCGGATGGACCTCACCGACTTGAGCTCGGTGGAGGCGGCCATGGCCACCCTCCTCGAGCGCTGGGACGGGGTGGACGTGGTCGTGAACAACGGGCGCCACATCGGCCCGGGGCTCATGGACACCATCGTCGAGACGCCGATCGAGCAGTACCCCTTGTTCTTGATGGCCCACGGCGTGGCCCCCATCCGCATCACCCAGCTGCTGTTGCCCAAGATGCTCGAGCGGGGGGGTGGCACCTTTGTCACCATCAGCTCGGGGGCGGGCTACAACTTCTACCCCCAGAGCCCACGACCGGGTCTGGGCTATCGCATCGGCAAGGCGGCCGGACATACCCTGGTCGGCAGCATCCAGGCCGAGCAGGGCGCCAACGGCATCCGTGCCTTCAACGTCGAGCCGGGCTTCGTGCTCACCGAGCGCAACTCGCTCGATGTCGAAGAGTTCGGGTTCGACCCGCGCCTTGCCGGCCCCCCGGCCGCGGTGGGTGCGGCGGTCGCCTGGCTCGTCACCTCACCCGAGGCCGACGCCCTCCAGCGCGCCGAGGTCTCGGCCCAGTCGCTCGCCATCGAGCGAGGGCTCTACCCGGACTGGCGGCCCACCAGCTGAGCGGTCGACCGGCCCGGCGGGCGAGGTGGCGGTTGCTCAGTCGGGCCCTCGCGGGGCCGACGCCGCCGAGCGACAGCAGCGTCACCTCGTCAATGAAGGTCTGGTGCATGTTCTTCTCCCAGGCCGAGTTGATCTGCCCTTTGATCTGCCCAACTCGGACACTGAGATCCACCCCGCCGGCCGCACTGGGACCGGTCGAGGGGGGTGACAAGGTGGCCAGCTCGGTCGCCCACTCGAGAACCATGGCGTCGAACTCGCTAGCGGGGACGCAGCGATTGATGAGGCCCCAGCGTTCCGCTTCGCTGGCGGCGATCGGCTTTCCGAACAGCGCCAGCTCCTTGGCCCGTGGCAGGCTGAGCGACCGGGTGAGCAGCCACGCACCGCCGCCTTCGAGCGGCAAACCACGCCGGACGAACACCTCCCAGAAGCTGGCCTCCTCGGAGGCGATGATGAGGTCACAGGCGAGGGCGAGCTGACATCCTCCACCCACCGCGATGCCATTGACCGCAGCGATGAAGGGGGTCTCGGCCCGCCATATGGCGTTGGCCATTCGCCACCACCCGTGCTGGAGCCCGTCATGGCGGCCACCCGCTCCCCCGGGCTTCATCCGCTCAGGTGGCGTGTCGGTGAACCGCTCTTGGGTCAGGTCCGCTCCCGACGAGAAGACCGGCCCGTTACCGGTGATCACGGCCACCTTGACCGTGCTGTCCTCATCCACGTCACGCACGGCCTCGACGATCGCGTTGCGCAAGCCACGGTCGATCGCGTTGCGTTTGTGCGGGCGATTAAGCCGCAACCAGGCGATCCCCACGTCGTCAACGTCGACTAGCAGCCCCCGCTCGGCCCATGACTCCACATCGCGCGCCATTATCTGCCTCCCCTTCGTCCGGTTTGACCATCTTGCCTCGTCGGGCCCACCAACCGTCGGTGCCGCAGCGCTCCTCGCCATTGCGCGTGGACGTGGCATGTGGCTGCATTCGTGTCCCCGCACCGCGCATCGGTTTGACCCTGTCGTCGCTGCAGCCTCTTCTCTCGTCGAGGGCGCCGTCCAATCTGGCCATTTGGCGGGTCTTAGGGCGTCCAACTCTGGATAAGTCCCAATTGGACACGTTGTTGAGCAAAGGATCTCGAGCACGGGCCCGGTCGGGAGAACGGCCGTTTTGAATCTCGCCGCAACGTCTCTGCCTTCACCGTCTTTGGACTTCGGCCGGCTCAAGTAAAGTTCCATCCCAATGTTCACGATCGACAAGAATTTCCATATCATCCACATGACGGACGACCTCGATGAGCTCGACGCCTGGTACGACGACGTGTTCGGGGTGCTGCGGTTCATGAACCACCAGTTCTCCGATGTGCTCAAGCGTGACGCGTCGCTGGTGCTGGTGGGCGACCTGTGCATCGAGCCGATGGCCCCCGCGTTCCGAGAGCCAGGGTGGGACAGCGTGGCCATCGGCCGGTTCTTCAACCGATTCGGCAAGCGGTGGCATTCGATTGCCTGGTACACCGTCGACACCCAAGACATGGTCGAGCTGTACCAGCAATTGGTGAGCGACAAGATACGGGTGTATAGCGGCACCGGAACACCCTCCCCGGACGGCCCGCCTCCCGGTGCGCTCTTCACCCACCCAGCCGATACGTACACCCAACTGGAGTTCATGGCTCCCAACTCGGGTTTGAGCGATCCCCGATTTCACGGCTCCTTCGATCCAGGTTGGTGGGCAAACCATCACCCCCTCGGGATCAGCCAATCGTCGCATGTGACGCTCACCGTCCTCGACATGCCAGCAGCACGCGACCGATATGTCCAGAGCTTGGGAGGCACCCTTCTGCACGAGTCGGACGTGGCTCTGACCGAGACTCGGAGCGCGTACGTGGCCGTGGGGGACCTCGTTGTCGAGCTCGCTCAACCTCTGGGGTCAGATTCGATCATTGCCGACGACATGGAGCGGCACCACCAGAGCCTCTACGCCGTCACGTTTCAAGTGCGGGACCTCGAGGCCACCCGACAACACCTGGAGAAGAAGGGCATTACGTTCTCCCTTCGTGACGAGAACACGCTTCTCACCGATCCGACGACCACGCATGGTGCCGTGTTCGGGTTCACGACGTGGAAGATCCCAAACGACCTCCGCCCACGACACTAACCAGATCCTGGTAAGAGAGCGGCATGCAGGCCCTGTCGTGCGTCTGCGATCGCGCGTCGAAGCCAAGGCAGTCGGTTTAGACACGCGCGTGGGGAGTTGCGCCTCTTCGGCTACGCATTGACCGGTGACAGCATTACGTAGTCTCCCTGGCCACCCTCGGCTGACGCCGTTACGCTCGGTTTGATCGCTCGGTGGGCTCCCGTCACCCGTCTCGCTCCAGCACTCGTTTCGACACCGTTTGGGTATCACGTGGTTGGCCCCGCACGCCCGAAGGGGACACTCGTTCGTTTCTCCCAGCAGGAAAGGAGCGCCCATGTCCGTTGCATCCGAGAGCGATATTCGGACTCCAATGCTCGATCGGCAGGCTCAACGACTCCTGATCGACGGTCAGTGGACGGAGGCGACCTCGGGACGAGTCTTTGACACCTTCAATCCCTCGACCGGTCGGGTCATCGCCCAGCTGGCCGAAGGGGACGCGAACGACGTGACGCTCGCCGTCGACGCCGCTCGTCGGGCCTTCGAAGGTCCGTGGTCGAGCTTCAGCCCGACCCAACGACAGAACGTGTTGTTGAAGCTTGCGGACATGGTGGAGGACCACATCGAAGAGTTCCGCGTTCTCGACGTAGTTGACATGGGAGTGCCGGTGAGTCGGGCCGCTCGTGGCACAGCCGCTGCCGAGACCCTTCGCTACTTTGCCGGTTGGGCAACGAAGATCCACGGGGAGACCGTTCCGAATTCCATCCCCGGATCCCTCTTCAGCTACACCCTGAAGGAGCCGGTCGGTGTCGTCGCTTCGATCATCCCTTGGAACAGCCCGCTCACGTCTGCCGTCTGGAAGATTGCTCCGGCACTCGCGATGGGCTGCACGATGATCCTCAAACCAGCAGAGGAGGCGGCACTTTCGCCGCTGCGGCTCGGAGAGTTGGTCCAAGAACTCGACCTTCCGCCCGGAGTCCTCAACATCGTCACTGGTTTTGGTGAAACCGCGGGTGCCGCGCTGAGCTCGCACCCCGACGTTGACAAGGTCGCCTTCACCGGGTCCTCGTTGGTCGGGCAGGAGATCGTCCGGGCTGCCGCGGCGAACCTCAAGCGGGTGTCGCTCGAGCTTGGCGGGAAATCACCGGACATCGTCTTCGCCGACGCTGACCTCGATCTGGCTGTGCCAGGTGCGGCCATGGGTGTCTTCAACAACTCGGGACAGCTGTGCTGCGCGGGTACCCGGGTGTTCGTCCAGCGCCCCATCTTCGAGGAGTTTCTCGCCCGCTTCTCGTCCTTTGCCGACTCATTGACCGTAGGCAACAGCAGGGATCCGGCGACACAGATCGGTCCCATCGTGTCGGAAGGTCAGCTCGAGCGTGTGACGACCTATCTCGATATCGCACGCGCCGAGGGCGCCCACGCGACGGTAGGCGGCGCGCGAGTGACCGATGGCGAGCTGGTGAACGGTTACTTCGTGCGACCCACCGTGTTCGTCAACGTTCATGATGAGATGCGCATCGCCAAGGAGGAGATCTTTGGCCCAGTCGCCTCAGTGATGCCCTTCGACGACATCGGTGAAGTGACTCGGCGCGCGAACCTCACCTCGTTCGGGCTCGCAGGTGGCGTCTGGACACGCGACATCGGCACGGCCCACCACATGGCGAGATCGATCCGCACGGGCGTCGTATGGGTGAACACGTACGGCAACTTCGATGCAGCGATGCCATTCGGCGGAACGGGGATGAGCGGATGGGGCAAGGAACTGGGCATGCACTCGCTCGATGAGTACCTGAACACCAAGGCGGTGTGGATTCGTACGGATTCTTGCTGAGCCGTCCCGACAATCCCTCTTGCCACAGGCTTCGGCTTAGGGGTAGGCAAGAAGCATGGTCCTCGAACGCACGGCCCTGGTGCTTATCGACATGCAACAGGATGTCGTCTTCGGGCCTTGGTGGACGTGGTGGCCGGACGTCGATGAGGTCGTTCGGGCGTGCGCAAAGCTCAGAGACGCCTGCCACGACGCAGGGGCGTTGGTGATCTACACGAAGGTTGCGTACCTGGTCGACGGATCGAACACGCCCCAAGCCATCGCGACTGGCGTCGCCCAGCCAACCGAGTACCTCGTCGAAGGGACCGAGGGGGTCGAGATCATTCGGGCATTGACCCCCGACTCTCGCGACATGATCACCACAAAGAACCTCGTCAGCGCATTCTCGATCGCGGAGCTGTCCGCCGCCGTCAAGGAGCTCTCGATTGAGACCATCCTTGTAGCCGGGCTGGCCGTCGAGGGTGGCGTCCGTGCAACGGTCGAAGACGCACACCACCTCGGTCTTCGCACCGTCGTCGTGGCCGATGCTTGTGCGGCATTTGGCCCAGAGAGTTACCGGAGCTTCATGACCGAGATATTCCCTTCAGCAAGCCTCGTCATGGACGTCGATGCGGCCATCGATCTGCTCATGTCAGGCTGATCGCTGGCCGCCCGAAGGCCAACCTGCAGTACTCGCGCTCCGGGTTCACGATCGAACCCACGCGAACTCTGCCTCGAGCGATTCGGCGGCAGCGCGGCCGTGATCTTCGATCTCGTGTGCCTACAACCGTGATGCCCAGGCGCCTCCATCAGCCTGGCCAAGCCGACTCGCGACGGTTCGCGGGTTGTGTCCCGCTCGGAAGACCTGTGTTGCCGAGTAGTGCCTGAGATCGTGAAACCGGTAGGCCCAGGTTTCATCCCGCGGCGGATCGGCCTGGGCGGCCTGCGCCTCCATCCCCCGACACAGTTTGGCAAAGCAGCTGGTAACGGTGCCAGGCAACAGCGGACGAACGCCGTCAAGATCTGAAGAGAAGACATATGCCTCGACGGAGATCTCCGTCTCGGCGGCCGCGGCCAGCTCTTCGACCCGCTTCTGCCGCTCCAAGAGCACCCCGATCGTCTGGTCACCGATGGCCACGCGGCGCTCTTGGTGCGCCTTCGGTTCCTTCACGCCCCATCCTGCTCCTGTCTGCCAGACGGATCGGCGGACAACGACGGACCGATCGTTCCAATCGAGATCACGCCATCGGAGTCCACACAGCTCGCCACGCCGGAGGCAGGTCAGCGCCGCGACGGTAATGATCGTCGCCATCTGCGGGGTGCGCGACGCCGCAGCGAATTCGATCAAGGCTCGAACACGATCGGGAGGAGGAACCGTCGGCGTGGTCGGGGTCAACACTGGAGGAGTCGCCCGCTTCGTCACATTGCGATCGATCCAGCCCCAGCGCTCACCTTGATGAAGCGCTGCCCCAACGATCCGGTGGTAGTGCATGACGCTGCGGGCGCTCTGTCCCGCCAGGAGACGCTGGGCGTAGAACACGTTCAGATCCTGAGCGGTCAGTGTGTCGAGCCGCCGATGGCCCAGCGATGGCCGGATCACCTTTTCGATCTTCCTGCGGTATTCGGCGAGCGTCGTCGGCGATCGCCCAAGCTTCTCGAGGTGCTCGACCCAGGCATCGAGCAGCGCACCGAGGGAGGGCACCGTTCGTCCGTGCTTGCCCTCCGCAACTTCGGTAATCAGACGCGAGCGGAGCCGCCGAGCATCCGGTATCCCCTTTGAGGTCGTCCTGCTGACCTGACGAAGCTTGCCGGTGAGAGGGTCCCTCCCCACGTGCACCTGCACCTCATACACACCAGGACGGACCCGTCGGATACCCTTCTCCAGCCGGACTCTCTCGGCCGCCACCCGACCATCATAGATTGGATCTCGATTGGTTGGGTTTGAAGGCTATGGTAAAGTGCCAGCTGGAGGGATGCGAGAGTGGCCGAATCGGACGGTCTCGAAAACCGTTGTGCCCCCTGGGTACCGTGGGTTCGAATCCCACTCCCTCCGCCAACAGGCCTCGACCGCATTTGGTGGACTATGTCGTATGCCTGAGTCACCGGCTGAAGGCTGTGACCAAGGCCGACGTGCCGTGCCTGACAATCTTCAAGATTGGTCAGTTCGGCTTGCCGGCAGTCATGGAGCTTCGTCTACTTTCTAGCGACGCGTTACCCCATGCCGAGTTCTGCCTATTGGTTCCTTGCCTATTGGTTCCTTGCCTATTGGTTCCTTGCCTATTGGTTCCTCATGGAGGCATCGGTTTCCTCTACGGATTGGCATGATGATCGGATTTCCTTACGCCCCTGCCGGCAAACTTCTGGCCGGTCATTCGCACCATCGAGGTTTCGGTGCAACTGAGGTTCGACGACCGTGGAATCGGTTGGATCTCGTGGGCCAGCGCCGGCCGAGCGATGAACCCCAAGGCGCGGTGGAACGAGACGTCGGACGCCCCGAGGTCCCAAAGGGCGTCCCTACACTGGGCGCTACGAATCGTCGAGCGTCGGGTCCGGTGGCCGGGCCCTCTGAGGTGATGAGCAGATGAACGGAGCCGTGCCAGAGTCGAACCAGGTCATCGAGCCCGATCCCGAGGGGATTCTGTTCCCGACCCTGGACTCCCGCGAACTTGACGAACTGAGAGGATTCGGCACATCCCGGGAGCTCGGGACTGGTGAAGTCCTCTACGGCCCCGGGGCAAATCTCTGGGACTTCTTCGTGCTGTTGGACGGCGAGATCGAGATCGTCCGCGACGATCGTGGTGACAACGCTCGTGAGGTCATCGCGTCGTATCGAGCCGGCCAGTTCATCGGTGAGCTCGGGCTACTGACCGGCCAGCGAACCTACTTGACAGCTCGGGCTACCTCGCCGGGGAAGGCGCTCGTCATCCCCCACGAGGAGTTCCGGGTCATGATGGCCACGAAGCCGGCGATTGCCGACATCATCTTTGGCGCGCTGGTGGCCCGCAGGGAGGCGCTTCGCACTAGCTCGGCCGCACTGGCCGTGCGAATCATCGGTTCGCGCTATTCGTCCGAGGCTCTGGCATTGCGCACATTCGCCGCCCGCAACCGGGTAGCCCACGCCTGGGTCGACCTCGAAGAGGCTGATGACGTCGGAGTGCTGCTTGCCAGTATGGGGTTGCGGGTCGGTGACACACCGGTCGTCGTCACCCTGACCGACGTCCTCCGGCACCCGACGCCGGGCCAGTTCGCGGAGCTGCTCGGATTGACATACCGGGCGATTCCCGGTCGGACCTTCGATCTTGTGGTCGTGGGTGTCGGTCCAGCCGGGCTCGCAGCGTCGGTCTACGGGGCCTCCGAGGGGCTCGATACCGTCTCGCTGGATGCGGTCGGTCCTGGCGGCCAGGCAGGTGCCAGCTCGAGGATCGAAAACTACGCGGGCTTTCCAAACGGCATCTCCGGCGGCGACCTGGCCGCCAGGACCGCCATCCAAGCCCAGCGTTTGGGTGCCTGGGTGGTCAGTCCCTGCGAGGTCACCGGCCTCAGGACAGACAACGGCTTCCATGTCGTCTCGCTGGCCGACCACAGTGAGATCCCTTGTCGTTCGGTGATCGTCGCCAGCGGGGCCCGGTACCAGCGATTGGACGTGCCCGATCTGGAGCGCTTCGAGGGCAACGGCGTCTACTACGCCGCCACCGATCTCGAGACGCGGGCCTGTGCCGACTCCGACGTCGTGGTCGTCGGCGGAGGAAACTCCGCGGGGCAGGCCGCCATCTACCTGAGCCAACTGGGGAGCCGCGTGTCCATCGTGATCCGTCGGTCCGAGCTGTCACTGAGCATGTCGCACTACCTCGTCGACCGGATTCTGGCCGACCCCACCATCAATGTCTTCGCCGACACCCAGGTCCGTTCTCTGGAGGGGGACTCCCACCTCGAAGCGGTGACCCTCGAGCACACACCGTCGGGCCAACGCCGATCGATGCGCTGCGCTGGGCTGTTCTGCTTCATCGGGGCCGAGCCAGCGACCTCGTGGCTGAGGGGCGCGATTGCGCTCGACGCGAAGGGGTTTGTCCTGACCGACCGGTCGCTTGGGGCTGAAGTGCTCGATGATCCGATCTTCGACAGTCGCGAACCCCTACCCTTCGAGACTTCGGCGCCCGGGGTCTTCGCCGTGGGCGACGTGCGGCTCGGCTCGATGAAGCGCGTGGCGGCCGCCGTTGGCGAAGGATCGAGCGCGATTCGCGCCGTCCACGAGTACCTCTCGCTACAACTCTGAGAGGTCTCGGCGTCGCTCGGGTCCTTCTCGACGTGGGAAGCGAGGCGGGGACCACGCCGAAGCGGGGCGGCGTGGTGGAGGGCACGGTTTCGGCGAACGACCGTTCGCCGAGGAGGGTCTGGCTCGGCCCCTGATGGCGCGCCCGGGCCGCCTGCCTGCTACGGTGTTCACGGCCCGGTGGGCTGCCCGACCGGGTGCCGGACCGTCTCCGGCAGGGCCTGATTCGAGACTCCGATCGAGTTGGCCCGTTCCTGACTCGACTGGAGTGTAGTGAAGCCGTAGTTCCCCTACCGGGTGCTCGAGCCCGGCGAGCTGCCGGCCGCCACGGAACCAAGGTGGACCCCAGGGCTACGTCGTGTCCGTGCCAGCTCCCGGACCGGTTGGGGACCGGTCCGACCGGAGTCCGGTGTTGGTGGAAGAGAAGAATAGAGAAAGTAGAGATTCATGCCGACCGGCACGGTGAAGTTCTTCAATGCGGAAAAGGGTTAGGGCTTCGTGCCCCGTCCTGGTGGCGATGACCTCTTCGTGGCGTACACCGACGTCGAGGGATTGGGGTTCGGTACCCTCGAGGCGGGTCAGCAGTTCGAGATCGGCCCCGGCCGCAAGGGGGGCGAGGCGAGGAACGTCAAGGTCATCTGACGCCGCCGTGATCCGTCCCCTCTACGACGACTGCGCGTGGGCGCTCATATCGTCGTACTGATCGAAAGGAGTGGTGCATGGCGCGTCCGCGCTCGACATTCGGGAAGCTCCAGAGAGACCAGGCGAAGCGGGCCAGAACCAAGGCCAAGCAGGAAGACCGTCTGGCACGCCGAGAGGAGAAAGCGGACCCCGACAGTCCCCAGCCCCAGCGCCCCCCTGTTGATCAAGCGAGCGTTCTGGAACAATTCGCCCGCCTGCACGAGGACATGGCCGACGGCAGGATCTCGCTGGAGGACTTCGAAACCCGCCAGGAAGAGCTGCGCTCGCTGCTGCACGTCGACTGACGGGCCGCGCGGTTAGGCGGCGACGACGCCAACGGCCACTTTCACATCATCGGGCCGGTCCCACGCCTGGGCCCAAAGATCTGGCCATCATCGGGATCCACCACCGGCCGTCAGCGCCGAGCCCGTCACCGGAGCAGTCCCGCCTCACCCCCGTGGGCCGCCCGAGCCCCGATCGCTGCCCGCCCGTCGGTGAGGGCGGATCGCTCGTCCCACCGACCCGAAGGGACTTCCCACGTTCGGCACGAGCAGCTTGCGGTGTCGATGTGCCGACGGGGTCATCGGATTGGCGATCGGCTCCAAGCCGGAGAGCCGGCACGCCGAGTTGACCAGCGACACGTGGGAGAACGCCTGGGGAAAGTTGCCTACCAGTCGGTGCAGGACAGGGTCGTACTCCTCGGACAGCAGCCCCAGGTCGTTCACCAGCCCGATCAGACGCTCGAACAAGGCCTGCGCCTCGTCGGTTCGACCGATCATGTGCAGGCAGTCCACCAACCAGAACGAGCAGGCCAGAAAGGCACCCTCCCGCCCGAGCAGGCCGTCGACCGCACCAACGTCCGAGGTGCGATATCGCAACACGAAGCCGTCCTCCATGAGCTCCCGCTGGACAGCTTCGACCGTGCTCACCACCCTCGGGTCGGTCGGGGGCAAGAACCCCACCAAGGGCAGCATCAGAATACTGGCGTCGACCGCATCGCAGCCGTAGTACTGCGTGAAGGCCTGCTTCTCCTCGTTGAAACCCTTGGCGCACACCTCGTCGTGGATCGCGTCACGCAGGGTACGCCATCGGTCGAGCGGACCATCGAGGTCGGGCCATTCCTCGAGCGTCCGCACCGCGCGGTCAACTGCGACCCAGGCCATCACCTTCGAATGCGTGAAATGCCGACGAGGACCTCGAACCTCCCAGATCCCGTCATCGGGAAGCTTCCACCCCTCCTCGATGAACTCGATGAGCTTCACCTGGAGATCCCAGATGGCCCGGCTATGCACTCCGTCGGCCTGCGCAGCGGTGTAGAGGGCAGACATGACCTCGCCGTAGACGTCGAGTTGGTACTGTCCGGCCGCCGCGTTCCCTATCCGCACCGGAGCGGATCCCTCGTAGCCCGGAAGCCAGTCCGCCACCCACTCGTCGAGGCGTCGCTCCCCCGCCGGACCGTACATGATCTGCAGCTTGGAGGGATCGCCGGCGGTAGCCCGCAGCAGCCAGTCCCTCCAGGCGAGCGCCTCTTCGTGGTACCCGCCACGCATCAGGGCCTCGAGCGTGAGGGTGGCGTCGCGAAGCCAGCAGTACCGATAGTCCCAGTTCCGATTGCCCCCGATCGCCTCGGGAAGCGACGTCGTCGCAGCGGCCACGATCCCGCCGGTCGGCTCGTAGGTAAGCGCCTTGAGGGTGATGAGCGAACGTAGGACAAGCTCTTTGTGGATCCCCTTGTAAGTGCACACGCTCGCCCACGACCGCCACCACAGGTCGGTGGTCTCGATCGCGAACCACGGGTCCACGGGACGAGGCGGTGCCATGTGGGACTGGTACCAGGTCAGGATGAAGGGGAACTGCTGGCCGGCCACTGCGGTGAAGTCGGCGACCGTGCGCATGTCCTCACCGTGGGTCGGTACCCGGGTCCACAGCGCGACCGAATCAGGGCCCGCCGTCATGGTGTGGAGCCCTTCGTGACGGGTCACCCACGGGATGGCGTCGCCGTACCCGAAGCGCAGCGCGAGCTCGAACCGCATTGCCACCGAGCCCTTCAAACACTCGACCAAGCGGACCACCTGGGGGTTCTGCTCGCGGATCGGCATGCAGTCCGTCAGTCGAACCACGCCCTCAGCGGTTTCGAATTCGGTCTCGAGGACAAGGGTGCCCTCGCGATAGCGGCGCCGGCTGGCCGTCAGCGCGCCCGGGTCGGCCGGGGCGATCCGCCAGTAGCCGTGGTCGTCAGTCCCGAGCAGCCGAGCGAAGCAGGATCCCGAGTCGAAATGGGGGAGACAAAGCCAGTCGATGCTCCCGTCAAGGGAGACGAGGGCCGCCGTGTGCAGGTCGCCGATCAGGCCATACTGCTCGATTGGCTGCGCCACGGCAGTCATTCTTACCCGAGGAACCGGGGAGACCGCATGCACCTTCGGACTTCCTCGGGCACAGACAACGCCCGGCACGGTGGTCGCGCGTTCCCCCGGGGGCTGGGGACCCGTGGTCGATCACCCTTCGGTGCACGCTCCGGTGCCCACTGGGGTCCCTGTCTGCTCGGCGCGCTGCACCCGCTGAAGGACCCCCGGAGAGGCCAGCGCATAACCGACGTCCGGATCGACCGTCGAACGGGAGAAGACCACTCCCACCACTTCGCCGCCCGGTGCCACCAGGGGACCACCCGAATTGCCTGGGCGCACGATCGCCTCGAGCTGGTAGACGGACCGCACGACCAGCCCCTCGTTGTAGATGTCCCGGCCCTGGGCGGTGAGCACCGCGGTCACACCTGCAGGCGAGACGGTGAGCGGGCCGTCCTCGGGGTAGCCCAGCACCGCTGCCCGGGCCCCCCGACTGGCCGGGTCGGGGTCGAGGGCGAGGGGGGGTCCCATAGGAGCCGAGGTACGCAGCACGGCCAGGTCGAAGCTCGGATCGAAGAGCACCACGCTCGCCCGGTAGTCGGTGCCATTCACCACCACGTCGGTCTGGGGCTCGCCCGCCACGACATGGGCGTTGGTGACGACCAAACCCTTGCCAACCACAAATCCCGAGCCCTCCTGCAGCGCGCCGCACGCCTGGCCGATGACCTTGACCGTCGACGCCGCGGCGGTGCCCGCGATCGACTCGGCCTCGGCGGTGGTGGGCATGACCACTGGTCCAGCCACCGGCGGGGCGAGGTCGACGAAGACGGGCGGGAAGCCCTCGGCGCTCAGGAACGACTGGAGCCGCGAGAACACCGACGGCACCGGTGGCAGCACGTTGTCGACGGAGCGCAGGATATGGGACCGCTCCACGGCGGAGTTCAGCCACGAGTAGCGGCTGGAGGCGACGAGGCTCCCGATCAACCACGCCGACACCAAGACCGCGACCACGGCCACGGCCACCCCAAGCGCGGCGTCGGCAGGTCCGAGGTGGTGCCGCCGCAGCAGGGCGTTGCTCCACGCGCCGACGAACCGGCCGGCAACACTGAGCAGCACTGCCGAGCCCAACACGATGGCCAGCGTCAGCACCAGTCGATCCGTCTCGGACCGCACCGAACCGACGACGGCCGACGAGAGGAGGGCTCCCAGAAGGAGCCCGAGCCAGAAGCCGCCGAAGGTCAGCACCTGGACCAATGCACCGACCCGGAGCCCGTGAACGGCGGCGGTCAGCACGAGCACGACCAAGACGATGTCGACCACGTCCACTAGAGGCCGAGGGTAGACGACGCCGTCGCGCTGCTGGTGCGCAGGTAGCATCGGCGAGCCGTGGAGGGCCGATGACCAGCACCGTGGGCAACCCGAACCCGTTGGATCCTCGAGTAGGTTCCGCGGCTGCAGTCCGCTCGGTCCGTTCGACCACGGCCCAACGCCGCGGCCGTCTTCCAGGCTCATCTGGTCCGGGGCCGCGGTGAGGCTTCGGCGGACCCTTGCGCCGAAATCCACCCTGGCGGCACTGGCGGTGATCGTCGTCTTGGGGTCGCTCACCACAGGGAGCGGCACCGGCGCGGCCGCTGTCGCACGCCAGCTGGCCCAGGCGACTCTGGTGGGGCGTCCAGCTCCGGCGGGCGCCACCACCCTGCTCGGCGTGTCGTGTGGATCGCCTCGACGCTGCTGGGCCGTCGGCTCGGGCTCCCGCGAGACCTCGGAGACCGCAGCCGACCAGCACGACATCGTTGACAGCACCTCGAACGGGGGTGCGTCGTGGTCCGAGCAGGTGCTGCCGATCGCCACGCCGTCAGCACTCTCCTCCATTTCGTGCGCCGACGCCTCCAACTGCATGGCTGTCGGAGATCAGCTGACGACGACGCTGGTCGGGACCGTGCTCGTCACCTCCGACGCTGGTCGCCGGTGGAGCATGGCCGCCACCCCGCCCGGCGCGGTCGATGTCGTGGGCGTGAGCTGCTCGACCTCGCTGCGCTGCCTCGTGCTGGTCACCGACGGCTCGTCCTTTTGGGCTGCGACCACGGTCGACGGCGGCGAGACGTGGCTGCGGGGTGGCACATTGCCCTCGGGGTTCGCCGGCGCCTCGAGCGTCGACTGTCCGGACGCTGGCAGCTGCGTGGTCGCGGGCTACCTGCCGGCCGCCCCCGGACACGGCACCGGCACGGTCGCGTACTCCGACGACGGGGGGACCACCTGGCAGGCATCGACGCTTCCCGCCGGCATTGGCCTGCTGCACCACGTCTCGTGTCCCACTCTGCAGACCTGCGTAGCGGTAGGAACGTTGTCCACCACCGACAGCGACGTGGCACCCGGCAAGAGCGCGCTGTTGATCTCGACCGATGGCGCAAAGAGCTTCACCGCGTTGCGCTCACCCCCATCCATTGACGACGCGTTCGGCGTCTCGTGCGCGCTCGCCCGGCGATGCGTCGCCGTGGGCACCGCGTGGGCGCCTCGCGTCCCCCCGACGCCGGTCGCTGGGTTGGCCACCACCCTCGACGGCGGGACCAGCTGGCACTCGGGCAAGGTCCAGTTCGTCCCGATCGGGCTGGCGGCCGTAGACTGCCCGACCCCAAGTGAGTGCGTCGCGGCGGGCGGCGACCTGGTGGCGACCTTGCACTGGAGGGCGGCGGTCCGCTGACCGATCGAACGTTTCGACTTCTCGGCCGGACCAGAGCCCTTCAGCGACCGTTGTGTTGCATACAACGCGACGTTCGCTAACAGTTTGGACTGTTGTCGCCTTCCGTTAGCCGGCCGTTTACCTCGCCTTTGTACCGTTGGGGCATCAGGCACTGTGAACCGCCCCCCTGGGAACGCGTCGGCTCGGGACGAGTCGTGAGCCCCGCCCCGCCGCCTACCACTGGTCGGAGTGGCTCGTGACGTCCGACCAGATCGGTCCGGCCGCCCCCGCACCCGCCGTCTCCAAACCGAGGGCTCGTGACGAGCAACTGCTCCAAGCGTTGGACCCGGACGGTCAACGGCCGGCCTACGTAGTCGCTTCAGAGGGGCTCACGCTCAGCTTCGGCACGAAGACGATCCTGTCGGGGATCGACATGCTCTTCCACCGAGGCACCATCACCGCGTTGATCGGACCCACCGGCTCGGGCAAGTCGACATTCTTGCGGACCATCAACCGCATGAACGACAAGGTCGTGGGGTTCCGCTACAAGGGAGACGTGAAACTCGACGACCACAGCATCTGGTCCCCGCATCAGGACCTCCTCATGTTGCGTCGGCGGGTCGGAATGCTCTTCCAACGCCCCAACCCCTTCCCCATGTCGATCCGAGACAACGTCGTCGCCGGAGTCAAGGCTCACCGCATCGCAAAGGGCAAGCAGCTCGACGTGGTGGCTGAACAGCGCTTGCGCGAAGTCGGCCTGTGGGATGCGGTCAAAGACCGCCTGGGCGATTCGCCGTTCCGGTTGTCCGGTGGACAGCAGCAGCTGCTCTGTCTCGCGAGAGCCCTCGCCGTCGGGCCCGAGGTGCTCCTGCTCGACGAGCCCACCTCGTCGCTGGACCCAATCTCAACTGAGTCGGTCGAGGACCTGATACGGAAGTTGACTCCTGCACTCACGCTCATTGTGGTGACCCACAACCTCGGTCAAGCGCGACGGATTTCGGACAACACGATGTTCTTCTACCAAGGGGACCTCGTGGAGCACGGCAAGACGGAGAAAGTCTTCGAGCACCCACGCGAAACCCACACCGAGCGCTACGTCAACGGCCGGATGGGCTGAAGTCACCGCGTCGCGCGACGCCGTGACTCCGACCCTTCACAAGTGCCGTAGCGGGAACAGCCTTGCGACAGGCCCAACATTCACCGAGCCCGGCGCAGCCGTGCGCGACCCAGAAAGTCACACGATGAAACCAAACAAGGAGGAACGGCCTGTGACTCGGAAGCTCCGAGCCAAGCGATTTATACCAGCGGCGACCCTGGCGATCGGAATCGCCCTAGCGGCATCCACCGCGACGGCGGGAGCCGCCGTGAAGGTGCCCAAGAGTGGTGTGGAGACGCCCCCGACGGCCACCCTGAGCGAAACGGGCAGCACGCTGCTGTACCCGTTGTGGAACCTGTGGGTCCCCGGGTACACCCAGAAGTACACGGGGGTCACGATCCAAACGGCGGGCACTGGTTCGGGAACCGGCATCAGCGACGCGACGAACGGGACGGCGAACATCGGCGCGTCGGACGCGTACCTCTCGCCGAGCGAGGTGTCAGCCACGCCGTCGCTGCTCAACATCCCGCTGGCCATCTCCACGCAGCTGGTCGT
Source organism: uncultured Acidimicrobiaceae bacterium (assembly GCA_963794215.1). Classification (GTDB taxonomy): domain Bacteria; phylum Actinomycetota; class Acidimicrobiia; order Acidimicrobiales; family RAAP-2; genus DATKRB01. The sequence goes on from CAWCCQ010000008.1 coordinate 357,838, forward strand.
CTACAACATCCCCGGGGTCACCGCGCACGTCAAACTGACCGGCAAGATCCTGTCGGAGATCTACCAGGGAAAGATCACCACCTGGAACGACCCCTCCATCACCAAGATCAACTCAGGGCTGACGCTGCCGAGCACCCCGATCGTGACCCTGCACCGGGCTGACGGCAGCGGCGACACGTTCCTCTTCACGACTTTCCTGTCGAAGACCGATCCCAGCGGTTGGGGAGCGAAAGTCGGCTACAACACCACTGTGGCCTGGCCCAATGCTCCGGGAGCGCTCGGCGAGACGGGCAACTCGGGCATGGTGACCGGTTGCAAGGCTACGCCCGGTTGCGTCGCGTACGTCGGGATCAGCTACGAGACCCAGGCGCTGCAAGCCGGTCTCGGCTACGCCCAGCTCCAGAACGCCAAGGGCACCTATGAGCTGCCGACCGCAACGGCGATCGCCGCGGAGGCTGCGGCCTTCGAGAAGTCGACGCCGGCCAACGGGACAATCTCGCTCATCTACGGTCCGGCGGCCGGCGGCTACCCGATCATCAACTACGAGTACGCCATCGTGAACAGCACCCAGTCGAGCTCGTCGACGGCCAAGGCGATCCGTTCGGTGCTCGAGTGGGCGATCAATCCCAAGTACGGCAACAGCTCGACGTACCTGGCCCAGGTGCAGTTCCAAGCACTCCCCGCCAAGGTAGAAGGGCAATCGTTGAAGCAGATCCTCAAGATCAGCTGATGACCCTCCTCGGGGGCGGTGCGGGACTGCCTGCACCAGCAGCACCGCATGCGCCGACGACGCGCCGGGTGGACAACACCGCCCGGCGGCGTCGCTGACGCGCTGCGAACCCGCGAAGAGAGCGTGTGGCGCTGGACCGCCCGCGTCGCGGTGCTGCTGCCGCTGGCCGCATTGGTGTTCGCACTCACGGTGCTGATCATCAAGGCGTTTCCGGCCATCAAGGTCAACGGCATCGGCTTTCTCACCCGCTCCACCTGGAACCCCGGCAGCGCGTACGGGACCACCGTCCACACCGACGGGGTGGCCCATCCGGCCGGCTCCTCCTACGGCGCATGGCCGGTGATCGCCGGGACCCTGCAGACGTCGTTGATCGCAGTGATCATTGCCGTTCCGATCTCTATCGGCGCTGCCTTCGCGCTCACCGAACGCCTTCCTGGTTGGATCTCGCGCCCGCTTGGGTTCGCACTCGAGGTACTGGCTGGCATCCCGAGCGTTGTCATCGGTTTGTGGGGCCTGCTCACGTTGGGACCGATCTTGGCAAAGCACGTCTACCCGATCGTCGCCGATCGCATGCCCGACGTCCCGGTGCTGCGGTACTTCCGCAACCCGGTAGGGAGCGGAGAGGGCCTCTTGACGGCGGGGATCGTGCTGGCCCTGATGATCATCCCCATCGTCGCCTCCACGACGCGCGACCTCTTCACCCAAGTCCCGCCCCTTCCCAAGGAGGGCGGCGAGGCACTCGGGATGACCGATTGGGAAGTGGCCAACCGCGTGACGCTTCCCTGGGTGCGCTCGGGCATCATCGGGGCGACGGCGCTCGGGCTCGGGCGGGCCCTCGGCGAGACGATCGCCGTGGCGCTCATCACCGGCTCGATCCTGGGCCACCTGGCTCCGAACATCTACTCGCCCATGTCGACCATCGCCGCGACGATCCTCACACAGCTCGACAGCGCGCAGACCGACGGAACAGGCTTTGCGATAGCCACCTTGGCCGAGCTGGGCTTGATCCTGGCGGTGATCTCGGTGGTGGTGAACCTGGGCGCCCGTCTGATCATTTCACGCACCTCGGGCCTGACCGCCCCGGTCGGTCGGGGCTAGGCCATCGTGGTAGCCGCTCCGCTCCCGCACAGCCGGCGCCGCAAGGCGCTCCAACTAGGATTCCGAGCCGGCACTTACTTGGCCCTCCTGCTGATCGTCGGTCCGGCGGCCTGGCTGATCATCGGGGTCTTCGCACGCGCGGTGCCCCACTTCCAGTGGGACGTCCTGTGGACCAATGGCGTCGGTACGAGTGGGGGCCTGCGCCAGGCGATCTTGGGGACGCTGATCCTGATGTTGGGGGTCTTCCTGATCGCCGGGACAGTCGGGGTGCTCGCTGGCATCCATCTGGCCGAGCTGGCCAAACCCCGTCGAAATGGAAAGTCCAGCGGCGGCCTGCAACGCACCGCCTCGGACGTTCTATCGGGGTTCCCCTCCATCGTCCTCGGCTACGTGGGCTACGTCGCCCTCGTGGTCGGGCTCCATTGGGGCTTCTCGCTCCTGCCTGCCCTCATCATCCTGTCGATCATGGTGGTCCCCTATATCGCCAAGTCGACCGAATCGGCGCTGCGCCAGGTTCCGACGAACTACCGCGAGGGTGCCGAAGCCCTCGGCATGTCGATGGGCTACTCCCTGCGCAAGGTGGTCCTAAAGACGGCGCTGCCGGGCATCGCGACGGGCCTGCTGCTCGCACTGGCGATCGCTTCGGGCGAGACCGCCCCCCTCATCTACACCGCCGGGTGGACCACCGCGAACCCGAGCATCCATTTCCACGCCCAGTTCCCGTACCTGACGTACCCGGTGTTCAGCTTCTACGACCGCGCCCAACGTCGAAGCGCACTACCTCGCCTACGACGCCGCCATGTTGCTCGTGGTGCTGATCGGCATCCTGCTGGTCGCTTCGCGGATCATCGTGGCCCGGACCCAGCGATTCACCGAAGGTCGTCGCTGAACTCGGAGCACTTGGCCCCGGGCCCACGCCCTTGTTACCCGAGGTAGGCGGAGGACCCGCTCAGGAGCGCACCGTACCCGTTGACGGCGTGTGGACGTCGTGGTCGGTGACTGCCAAGGTGGAGCGACCGAGGAGGCGTGCATGGCAAGCGGCGACGAATGGGGGCCCATCTGGGGCTTAGCCGGGATCTGGGAGGGTGCCGGGGGTCTCGACGAGGGTCTCGACAACATGTCCGGCAAGGTCATCGAGACCCCGTTCAGGGAGCGGACGACCTTGTCTCCCTTCGGACCGGTGGAGAACGGTCGACAGGTCCTCTATGGACTGGACTATCGGACGGCCGCGTGGCGCGGCGACCAGGAGAACCCGTTCCATACCGAGGTGGGCTATTGGCTCTGGGACGCTGCCGACGGTCAGGTGCTGCGATGCTTCATGACCCCCCGCGGACAGGCAGTCATCGCCGGCGGCGATGCGTCACCGGGCGACGCCGAGCTGCACATGGCCGCCGAGGCGGGCGCGCACAACTACGGGATTCTCTCGAACCGTGCCCTTGCATCGTCCGCACACACCACACGGTACGAAGTGACCATCAGGATCGGCGACGGGGTCTTCACCTACGAGGCGACCTCGGTCATCGAGCATGGCCGCCCGTCGCAACTTCTCTTGCACACCGACCGCAACACCCTAAGTCGGGTAGCTACCTGACGCGGATCACCGCGCCGGACCCGGTGCCGTGCTCGAGCACAACGTACCGGCTGAGCGTCAATCCGGGGCTTTGAGGGCAATGGCGGCAAACACGGCGCCTGTGGGGTCGGCCATCACGGCGAAGCGCCCGGGTTCGACGTCCATCGGGGGAACGATGGTGCTGGCCCCGAGCTCACCGGCGTGCGTCACTGTGGCGTCGCAGTCCTCCACAGCGAAGTACGTCAGCCAGTAAGCCGGCACCTCCTCGGGGACCTCAGGCGGCATGGGCATCATGCCGCCAACAACCGCGTCAGCCATGTGCCATTCGGTGTAGGCCATGCCCCCCATGTCGTTGGTCTGTCCATCCCATCCGAATACGCCGGCGTAGAAGGTCTTGGCTGCTTCGGGGTCGCGGGTCTGCAACTCGTTCCAGCAGAACGCCCCGGGCTCGTTGGCAAGGTCTGCACCCGGGTGCTGCTTCGGTTGCCACACTCCAGTGCGGCACCGGTGACGTCGGCGAAGACGGCCATCCTTCCGGCGTCGAGTACGTCCATCGGCTCCACGAAGACCGTCCCACCCCCTTCTTTCACCTTGCCGATCGTGGCATCGGCGTCCTCGACGCTCACGTAGGTGGACCAGGCCGAGGGCTGGCCCTCACCCATCGTGGGCATGATGCCGGCCACGTTCTTCCCCCCGTAGGGTGAACATTGCGTACCCGCCCGCGTCCGGTCCTGGATCGGAGGCACTCCAACCGAAGAGGCCGGAATAGAACTCCTTCGCGCGATCGGCGTCCGTGCTGGCGAGGTCGACCCACGAGGGGGTGCCTGGCGCATAGGTCTCGAACTCGGACATAGGGCCTCCTGGGTGGCGACGGGAAACACGCCGACCAGTTCAGCGTACGCCGCTCGCCGAGGCGGAGGTATCCCCAATCGGTACTCCAGCCGTGTCGCATCGATTCAATCACCTGGTGCTCGAGACGCTCCCGACCCACCGGGCTCATCCCCGCGATCCGGCCCCTGCAATACCGGCTGGCTCGGGGGGCCCGTGGTACACCCCGCGCCGCACCGTCTCCCCACGACGCGATGTCGACGGGCGGATGGCGACCGCTGCGACCACGACGGCAACGGCGAGCAGCACGGCGGACACGGTGAACGCGGTCGTGTACCCGTGGACCGCCGCCACCCCGGCTGCGCCGACCTGATGCGCGTGGGCCGCCAGGTACGTGACGGCAGAGGACGCGGCGATCGTGTTGAGCAACGATGTGCCGAGCGATCCGCCGGCTTGTTGGGTCGTGTTCACCAAAGCGCTCGCTACGCCGGCGTCTTGAGGGCTCACCCCGACCAAAGCCGTACTGTTCATCGGCACGAACGCCGTGCCCATACCGAGGCTGACCAGGATCTCCCCGGGGAGGACGTTGACCAGGTACGAGCTGTCGACCCCGATGCGGGTGAACCATAGGAGCCCGACCGTGGCGACGCTGAGCCCCAGAACCATGGGGAGCCGTGGGCCCGCCCTGGCGAGGAGCCGGCTCGACCCCGCTGCGCCCGCGATGATCCCACCGGAGAACGGCAGGAAGGCAAAGCCGGTCTTGAGCGCCGAGTAGTGCAGCGTGCCCTGCAGGAAGTAGGTGAGGAACAGAAAGGTGCCGAGCATGGCGCTTCCGACGAGTAACGAAGCCACGAACGCGCCACCTCGGTCGCGGTCGAGCACCACGGCGAACGGCAACAGCGGATTGTCCGACCGGCGCTCCATCAGAACGAAGGTGATCAGCAGGACCGTCGCGGTGCACAGCAGTGCGATCGTCGGCGGGGCGCCCCACCCACGGGAGCCGGCCGTGGTGAACCCGTAGACGAGGAGGAACAGCCCAGCGGTGACGGTGAGGGCCCCCAGGACGTCGTAGTGGCCTCGAACGGTCGAGCGACTCTCGGTGAGCGTCCGCGTCGCACAGATTGCGGCGACCAGCGCGATCGGAACATTGATCAACAAGGTCCAGCGCCAGGTGGCGAACTGGGTCAGGGTGCCGCCGAGCACTAGCCCGATGGCCGCACCGCCTCCGGCGATCGCGCCGTAGACGCCGAACGCTCGGGCCCGTTCAGTGGGCTCGGTGAAGGTCACCGTAAGGAGCGACAGCGCCGCGGGTGCCATGACCGCGGCGAAGGCCCCTTGCAACGCTCGAGCGCCGAAGAGCATCGCCGGGTCCTGGGCCAGGCCGCCGAGCGCCGAGGCGCCAGCAAAGCCGAGGAGGCTGACCACGAACATGCGTCGACGGCCGAGGTAGTCGGCGATCCGGCCACCGAGCAGCAGCAGGCTGGCGAACGCCAGCGAGTACGCGGTCATGACCCACTGACGATCGGCGACGGCGATGTGCAAGGAGCGTTGCGCTGACGGGCAGCGCGACGATGACGACCGACGCGTCCAGCACCACCATGAGCTGGGCCAGGCCGATGACACCGAGCGCCGCCAACCGTCTGGGGTTGGCGGCGGCCTCGACCTCTGCGGGGGTTTCGAACGTAGAGCTGGCGGTCATCGGGCTTCCTTACAGTTGGGCTGGACGAGTTGGAGACGGCGACGCAAAGCGGCAGCTCGACGGCGCGACACCTGTGCCTCGGCGCGGCCATGCTCGGCTTACGATGCTGCAAAGTGCTGGGCTGCAACGTGCTGGGCATGATGGACCCCAGCGAGGTAATATTCGGAATGTAGGTTCCAATTAACTATACGGAACGATCACTCCGAATGTCAAGCGATGATCGGGGACCCCATGCAGCTCGACCCATCTGAACCCACGACTCGCAGGCCCCGCGCCCTGCGGGCCGACGCCCGACGCAACCGCGACAATGTCCTGCTCGCTGCCGAGGAGGTCTTCGCCGCCCAAGGCCTGGGCGTGCCGATCGACGAGGTCGCCAAGCGGGCCGGGGTGGGCGTCGGCACCGTCTACCGTCACTTCCCCACCAAAGAGCTCCTCTTCGAAGCAATCGTGATCAGTCGGGTCGATCGGCTCACTGATTTCTTGCACGAGCTCACCGTCTCCAACGAGCCCGGCAAGGCATTCTTCTCGTTTCTCGAGGAGCTCTCGGTGCAAGCTGCCTGCAAACGGGACCTCTTCGACGCGCTGGCCAACGCCGGCATCGACGTCAAGGCCACCGCCAACGAATCACTGCTTGCCCTACGGCGGGCCCTCGGCGACCTGATGGCGGAGGCACAGAGGGCCGACGCGCTGCGCGACGACGTCAGCGACGAGGACATCCTTGGGCTCATCATGGCAACGTGCGCGTCGAGGGAGCTCCCGGGGCAGCCCCATCCATCGCGCGAGCGCATGCTGGCCATTGTCTTCGACGGGTTGCGCCCGCACTCGGCTCGGTGACGGGTCGCCGGACCCGTCCGGCGGCACTGACCCTGATCGCGCATAACCTCTCGCAGCATGGCCGAGCAACTCTGCGTCCTCACCGTTCACGCCCATCCTGACGACGAGTCGTCCAAGGGACCTGGCACGATTGCCAGGTACGCGAGCGAAGGCGTGCGGACGGTACTCGTGTGCTGCACTGGCGGTGAGGCCGGTGAGATCCTCAACCCTGACGCCGACAGCGAGGAGGCCCGCGCCGACCTTCCGGCCGTCCGGCGCGCGAGCTGGACGCCGCGGTGGAGATCGTGGGCTACCACTCGCTGCACAAGTTGGGCTACCGCGACTCGGGTATGCCCGACACCGAGTACAACGACCATCCCGACTGCTTCGCCCAGGCCGATATCGACGAGGCCACGGGTCGGCTGGTGAAGATTGTGCGCGCCGAGCGGCCACAGGTGATGATCGCCTACCCGGGCACCGACGGGAGAGGCCATCCCGACCACATCCGCGTGCACGAGATCAGCGCCCTCGCCTTCGAGCGTGCCGGTGACACCGACTGGTACCTGGACGCGGGGACGCCGTGGCAGCCATCGAAGCTGTACTACACGGGGGTGTTCTCGCCGCGCAGGATGAGAGTCCAGCACGAATGGCTGTTAGCCCGCGGCGAGGAGAGCCCGTGGACCGATCGGCTGCAGCAGATGATGGAGCAACCGGACCGTACTACGACCCGGATCGACGTCGGCAACTACTTGACCGTCGGGCGCGAGGCGTTGCGCGCCCACGCGACGCAGGTACCGACAAGCGGTCCCTGGTTCCGGATCCCCATCGAGGTCATGCGCGAGCTGTACCCGTGGGAGGATTACGAGCTGGCCAGGACGCTCGTCGACACCCACGTACCCGACGGCGAGATCGAGGAAGACCTCTTCGCCGGTATCGGGGTGTCGGTCGTCAACTAGCCGGCGCGGGCCAGCGTCAGCTCGCCAGGTCGCACATCGCCACGACCCGGTCGGGGACCATCCGCACCAAGACCTCGCCCAGAACCGCATTGCGCGAGCCGAACTCCGCGGCGCGATCGGCCCCCATGTACCGGCCGCCGAGAACGCGCGCCCAGCGATCGAGGTCGGCCATGTCCTCGCTGAGCATCACCGGGCCTTCGAGGATGACGAAGGCGAAGGGCGGTCGGTCGTCGTCGACGCACAGGACGGCCCAGGGGTCGCGTAGGAGGTTGCGGCCCTTCACGCTCTGTGCCCCGGTGGTGAACACCACCGATCCATCGCTGTCGAGGGCGAAGCAGATCGGGGCGGCGTGCGGCCGACCGCCTGGTCGGACGGTGGCCAGCACCGCGGTGTGCGCCGGGGGGGCGTTCAGAAAATCGGTCACTTCTTGGGGGGTCATGGTTCGTTGGGTCACGCCCGTTCCTAGCTGGTGAGCGCGCCGGGGCGCCACCGCCTGGGCACGGACACAATCGCCCGTCGTGACGTACCTTGGAGCCGGCGCCGTCCGGCCACCGACCCAGGGATCGCCCGGAGGCCGCTCGTCACGAACCTTGACGAGGAGGCGACGAGGAGGGACCGTGCAAGCAGCCGTCTACCGGGTCCGAGGCCCGGCACGAGACGTTCTTCGCGTCGTGGAGATGCCCGATCCTGAGCCCGGACCCGGTGAGGTGCGGGTACGGGTGCGCGTCTCGGGTGTGAACCCCACAGATTGGAAGACCCGGCAAGGCGAGGGGCCGGTCACTGGTGGTTGGCAGAGCCCAGGTCAAGACGGGGCCGGCGAGGTCGACGCCGTAGGGGAGGGCATCGACCCCCGACGCGTGGGCGAGCGGGTGTGGGTGTACCTCGCCGCAGCCGGCCGCCCCTATGGCACGGCCGCGACCTACACGTGCGTCCCAGCCGCACAAGCCGTACCGCTGCCCAGCAACGTCTCTTACTCGCAGGGAGCGGGCTTTGGCGTTCCGTTCATCACCGCCCACCGATGTGTGTTCGCCGACGGGCCAGTCGACCGCTGTCGTGTCTTGGTGACCGGAGGGGCCGGGGCGGTCGGCCACGCCGCCGTCCAACTGGCTCGACTGGCGGGTGCGGAGGTGATCACCACCGTCAGCTCGCCCGACAAGGCTGCCGTCGCATCGACCGCGGCGCCCCGAGTGATCCTCAACTACCGCGATCCCGACTACGACGCTCGGCTGCGCCACGAGGCCCCAAGTGGCGTGGACCGGGTGGTGGAGGTGGCGTTGGGGGCCAACCTCGAGGCCTCTTTGGCGGTGCTGGTTCCTCACGGTGTGATCGTGACCTATGCGAGCGAGGCCGAGGATCCCCGCCTGCCGGTGCGACGGTTGATGACGGGCAACGTCGTCGTGCGCTACGTCCTCATCTACAACCTTCTGCCGCCAATGCTCTCCGAAGCCGTGCGCACGATCAGTGCCGCTGCAGCGGCCGGATCGCTACGGGCTCTGCCCGAACACCATTTCCCGCTGGGCGAGATCGCTGGCGCCCACGAGGCGGTGGAATCGGGCGTCCTCGGGAAGGTCTTGGTCGACGTCCCCTGAACACGAGCGCGCGGGGGAGCGCGCTACGCTGTCTGCGTGCGTTGAACGGCTGAGCCCGACCATCCCCGTCCCTCGTCGAGCGTGCTCGGCCCCCCATTGTGGAGCTCCCGTTGACCGCAACGTCCACCCGTTCGGCGACCCTCGTCGCCAGCGATCTCTTCTTGACCCGCAGCGGACGAACCGTCCTCAGCCGCATCTCGTTGACGGTCACCCCGACCTCACGTGTCGGCGTCATCGGCCCCAACGGTGTCGGCAAGACGACCCTGTTGTCGGTGCTCGCGGGTCTCGTCACACCCGATGGCGGTGAGGTCCGACTGGATCCACCGGGCGCGACCGTCGGCCTGCTTGCCCAACACCACCAAGCGCTTCGGGGGGAGACCGTTCGACAATTCCTGACCAGGCGCACCGGCGTCGCGCTCGCCGAGTCCGATCTGACAGCCGCGGCCCACGAGCTGGCCAGCGCCGCGCCCGGAGCGGACGCTCGCTACGCCGAGGCGCTCGACCGTCTCACGACTCTTGGGGGCGGCGATCTCGACGCTCGGATCGAAAGCGTTCTGGGCGAGCTCGGAGTTTCGTCGCTGGCCGAGCGTATTGTGGGCGAGTTGTCTGGTGGCCAGGCGGCGAAGATCGCTCTGGGCTCGTTGATGCTTTCCCGCTTCGACGTCACGCTCCTCGACGAACCGACAAACGATCTGGACTTCGAAGGCCTCGATCTACTCGAGTCCTTCGTCGCCCGCCGCCAAGGTGGCATGGTTGTCGTGTCGCACGACCGCGACTTCCTCGATCACACCGTCACTTCGGTGCTCGAGATCGACGAGCACGACCACACCGGGCGCTTCTTCGCTGGTGGCTGGTCCTCCTATATGGCCGAAAGGGCAACCTTGCGACGGCACGCGGAGGAGGCCTACGAGTTGAATCAGGCCCAGCGCACTGCACTCACCAGTCGGGCGCGACGCGAACGCGAGTGGGCGACGAAAGGGGTTCGTCGCGAGAAAGGGGCCCAGCACGATAGCGACAAGGCACAGCGGGACTTCCGGGTGAACCGTACCGAGCAGCTAGCGTCGAGAGCCCGACGGACCGAGCGAGCGCTCCGATCCCTCCAGCGCGTCGACAAGCCGTGGGAGGGTTGGCAGCTCCAGTTCTCCATCGAGCAAGCTTCGCGTGCCGGGGCTGTCGTCGCCAGGCTCGAGCGTGCCGTCATCGAACGGGGGGCATTCCACCTCGGTCCGATCGACCTCCAGATTGGCTGGGCCGAACGTATAGCCCTGGCCGGTCCCAACGGTGCAGGCAAGTCGTCGCTCGTCGCAGCCATTGCCGGGCGCCTGGCCCTCGCTGGCGGTACGCGATGGTTGGGACCGAGCGTCGTGATCGGCGAGCTCGGACAAGACCGCTCTGGGTCCGAGTCCGACATCTCGGTCGTCGACGCGCTCATGGCCCGCTGTGACCTCGGCCGCTCCGAAGCGCGGTCGCTGTTGGCGAAGTTCGGGCTCGGCCAGCACGAAGTGGATCGGCCCAGCTCGTCTCTCTCGCCGGGCGAGCGCACCCGAGCCGAGCTGGCGGCGTTTCAAGCCTCGGGCGTGAATCTCCTCGTTCTCGACGAGCCCACCAACCACCTCGACCTACCGGCCATCGAGCAACTCGAAGCAGCCCTCGACGGGTACAAGGGCACCCTCCTCCTGGTCTCGCACGACCGACGCCTGATCGAGTCCGTCGCCCTCACACGCACGATCGAGCTCGACCGAGTGCCCTAGAGGACAGGACGGGCACCGCACCGGCCAGTTGCCGCGACCTGGGTGTGGCGCCCGGCTACTCCCGGTGGCTGATCAGCCGGTGGGGCCCCCACGAGCAGGCCGTGTCCCCTCACAGCGACACACTCGACTACACCTCGTGCTCGAGGCGGGCGACGCCGTCGTGGTGACAGGCGTCGACCACGCGTGGCGAGCGGGCCCCGAAGGGTGCACCCAGTCGGTCATCCTGTTCGGCACCCCTCCTCCGTCCCGCGAGGTGCCGACTCGGAGATGACGGGCTGCTCGAGTGCTCAGCCAAAGGTCACCTCACCGCCTGAGGCGACAAGCAAACCGACCTCGGCGACTCCTTGGGCCAGGTCCGGCAGGTGCAACTCGCCGCGCCGTCGGGGGTGAGGAACACGAACGTCACGCGCGCGACTCGCTCGCCCGTTGCGGCGGCGACCGCATGGGCATAGGAGGCACCCTGCAACCGGTAGCCGACCAGGCGATGCTCGAGCTCTGTGGGATCGGATGTCGCCGAGGTCTTGTAGTCGACCACGACCAGACCCTCATCGCCGCGAAAGAGGAGATCGACGTATCCCTCGAGCAGCCTTCCCGCGACGGGGGTGCATGCGTACACCTCCCGCCAGTGCGGGTGGCTGGCGGCCTCACGCACGGTGGGTGAGGCCAGCGCGCCGACGACCAGCTGCCGCACCGCCTGGGCCCTGTCGGTGACCGCCTCTGCCTCGCATTGCGCCGCCACCACCGCGTCGAGCTCGGCGGCGGAGACCAGGTCGATCGTCTGGAGCACGCCGTGGACCGCTCTGCCCACTGCGGTCCCGTAACGGCCCTTCAGCCATGGCGGAAGGTCGAGGTCCCGGGGACGTTTCTCGAGTCCGGGGTCAGGGTGCCCCTCGCTATCGAGTGTTCCGTCCTCAGTCAGGGCTGTTGCCGCCACCGTGGTGCTGCGGGAGGCATCGACCAGCGCGGCGGTCCGTTGGGCGTCCCACAGCGCGAACGGCAGTGGGGCCCTAGGCGTCGCGGACCGCGGCACAACACGTTGTTCGAACGGTGCAGCGGCGTCGGGCAATTCGTCGAGCAGGTCACCCATGCCGGCGACGAGCAGCTCGGCGTTGGTGCGCGCGACCGACGAAGGCGGGTTGACCCGAGCCTTGCGATGCACGGAGACGACGAGGTGGTCTCGGGCCCGGGTGCACGCCACGTACAACAGGCGCACTCGCTCGTGATAGCTCATCTGCTCATCGATCGGCGCCCAGGCCGCGTATTCGTCGGTAGCGACGCTGGCGCCGAACCGGTAGCCGACTCCGCCGGTGGGCGGGAAGACCACCTGCGCCGCCGCAGGGCGCCCGATGGGAACCGTCGACATCCCAGAGACGACGGTGATCGGGAATTCGAGTCCTTTGGCACTGTGGATGGTCATGATGCGCACCGCGTCGTCGTCGGTCTCGGGAAGCACCGCCTCGGCGACGCGAGCCCCTTCGGCCGTCTGCTGGCGCACCCATCGCAGATACTCTCGGAGATTGCCTCCGGTGGCCTCGGTCCACGCTCGGGCCTGGTCTACCACGAAGCGCAAGCGGCGCCACACGTCACGGGGCCGACCTTCGGCGAAGCCGAGCTCGTACGCCCGTCGGTCACGGGCGATCCGCGCGAGAAGCTCCGACGGTGCGAGCCAGTGCCGGACCTCGTAAAGCTCCCCTAGGTATTCGAGGGCGACCCGCACCCGATCGTTGTCGGCGACCGAGTCGGGCTGATCGGCAAGATAGCTCCAGCGGCCCTTGCACTCGGACTTGAACCGGAAGAGGTCATCGTCACCGCAGGCAAGCAGCGGCGTCCGCAGCGCCGAGACGATCTGGAGCTCGTCGGTCGGATCGTCGACCGCGCGCAACAGGGTCATCAGAATCCCGGACGGCTCGGCTGCTGTAGACGAGCGAGCTCGATTCGGCCCGATAGGCGAGACCGCCACGATCGAGCGCGTCCTCGAGGAAGGGCAACGACGTGCGCGACGGGACGAGCACGGTGACGTCGCCGAGTCGAGCGGCTCGCCAACCGCCTACTCCGTCGTCGACCGCCCATCCCTCGCGAAGGACGCGAGCCACCGTGGCCGCGACGTCTTGCGCCTCGGCCGTCCGTAGCTCGTCCGCCTTGGTCTCCGCTGGATGGACCTCGCGGCCGACGACGGATACTGGCGGATCGACCCCGAGCGCGGGTCGAGTCGCCTGCAAGGCGACGAAACGTGGTTGGGAGGCGACGGGCACGGACACGTCGTCCGTTTCGCCCATGAGCGACCCGAAGGTGGCATTGATCCAATCGAGGATCGGTGCCGCAGTGCGGAAGTTGGCTGTGAGCTCGACCGCGCCACCGGTTTCGGTCCCGAAACAGGCGGCGGCCGCCATGAACGTCGCGACGTCAGCTCTGCGGAAGCGGTAGATCGACTGCTTGGGGTCCCCGACGATGAACAGCTGGCCGGGCGAGACCGAGACGTCGGTCCACGGCGCCCGTGCGGCCAGCTGACCTCGGGGATCCTCCGCCGCGATCCGGACCGCCAGCTCGATCTGGATGGGGTCGGTGTCCTGAAACTCGTCGAGCAGGAGATGCCGGTAGCGCTCGTGGAGCGACGCCCGCACCGCCGCGCCGTGCAGCGGGTGGGTCAGCAGTGTGCGCGCTAACACGAGGAGGTCGTGGAACTCGAGTTCCCCGGCGCGCTGGCGTTCCCTGGCCGCAGTGAGCGTGAAGCCCCGTACGACGCTCGCAAGCCGGCGGGCGCAGGCATTTGCGATCTGGGTCCGTACCTCCTCGAGTTGGTCACCGGCCGCTCTCACCCGGGCCCGGATCAGAGCCACGTCGTTGTCGAACGACGCCTGTCGCCCCACGTTGCCAACCTTGAAGCTCGGTAATGGTGGCGTTGCACGGGGCCCGATGGCCTCCAGCAGGTCGAGCTCGTCGGACATGCCTTGGAGCTCGGAGATCCGCCGGGCGATGTCGTCCAAGCGGCGCCCGAGCCGGTCGTCGGGATCGCCGCACACCTCGGCGCAGGCCTCGATGATCACGTCGAAGGCGGGTTGGACGATCACGTGCGTCAGCGGCGGCTCGGGCGCATCGGCCTGAACGCGCTCGGCGACCAGATCCCAATTGTCGTCGAAGGCCATCGCGAGCACTCGTAGCGCCTCGGGGCGAACACCGCACGCCATCAGCAACAGGATCGGTCGCTGGAGTGCCGGATCGGCGAGGAGATCCTCGCGGAATGCCACCCATCGTCGCTCGAAGGCCACGCTCGAGCTGACCTCGTCGAGCACGTCGACATGCGGCGGCAGGCCCGACTCGACCGGGTGCTCGGACAGCAGGCGTTGCGCAAACGCGTGCAGCGTTCCGATCGCAGCGGCGTCAAGCTGCTCGAGCGCGGTTCGGCACCGGGCAGCAACGTCTTCGCCCCCGGGGCCGCCACCACGGCCCGATGCGTAGCGCTCGAGCTCTTGGCGGACCCGGTCGCGCAGCTCGGCCCCAGCCTTGTCGGTGAAGGTGATCGCGGCGATGGAGCGCAGCTCGGCCCGGCCGCTCGCGACGAGCGCGAGAACGCGACCCACCAGGGCGGTCGTCTTGCCTGATCCCGCACCGGCTTCCACGACAAGCGTGCTCGAGAGGTCCTCAGCGATCCGGATGCGCGCCGCGCTGTCGGGCGGTGCGACGCGATCATCCATCCAACGCCCCCGTGGCGTGTCCGTCGTAGGTGGCGACCGCCGGCCCGGTGACACCAGGGTCGAGATTTGGGTCTATTTCGGAAACCGACAGTGTGGGCAGCAGCTCCACGAAGGGCAGCATCGCTGGATCGACCCGCTTGCGCTCGAAGTGACGTCGTAGCTCGACGACTCCGAGTCCGTCGGGGTCGCAGTAAGGGCACTCGACCCAGGGACTGGTGCTGGTCCCCGTCGGGTGTTGGGGAAAGACGCCGCGCTCGATCCCCGTCACGATCTTCCCGAGCGACCGGCCTACTCGGGCAAGGACTTCAGGTGTCACCGAGTAGCCAACTCGGCCGAAACCCCCACGAGCAGAGACGAACCAGTACCCGGCCCGCACGGGTGCCGCTGGCGCCTCTTGTGCCATCCGAGCCGCCTGCCCGTACACGGCGAGCTGCAATTTGCGCCCAGCGAGGTCTGGGTCGTCCTCGTTCAGCTCGCGGTAGGCGGCTGGGTCACCGGTCTTGTAATCGATCACGTGCAAGGTTCCACCCTCGTCAAGATCCACGCGATCGGCCTTGCCTCGAAAGTACACGCTGCGCCCGTCGGGAAGTCGCAAGCCGACCGGGCCGAGCGCGGCGCCCGGAAGCCCAAATGCCAACTCCGCGGCAATTGGTCGGGTCCCGTGGACCGACCGGTGCTCACTGTCGACTCGTAGGAACCGATGGAGATCGGCGAGGATCCGGCGCTTGTCGCGTTGCCAGAACACGCGCCGACCGGTCAGGCCCCGTTCCTCGTACTCGCGGCACAGCTGTTCGCCGATCGCATCCAGACGCTCGTGGTCGTCGGCCGTCCACGGTTGGAGCGGAGAGGGTGCATGCCCCTTGGGACGGACGAGGACCTCGGCGATGAAGCGCTCGAGTGCGTCATGGACTAGCGAACCTCGGTCCCGAGGGGTGATCTGCAGGTGGTCCTCAGGATTCTCGACCTCCTGAACACCGAGCACATCGCGCAACAAATAGGCAAACGGGCACCCGGCCCAGCCCTCGAGCCGTGTGGCAGAAGTGGGCCGTGCCGCCGGTGACGGGACCTCGAGGCCGACCAAGTTCCCGTCGAACCGGCTGAAGCGATCACTCCCTCGCTCCGCCAACACCTCCACGCCCGCGGCCAGAACCAGGTCGCCGACCTGCAGCAGGCTCGAGCTCCCCGCGAGCGGAGGGTCCGCAAGCAGACGACGCAGCCGGTATTCCTGCGCACTCGCCGGAAACTCGACGGCGCGCAACCCGGCCTCGAACGAGGCCACATGCTCGAGCCAGAACTCGTCGGCCTCCAATAGTTCGGTCGAGCTCCACGGACGGCCGCTCAGGGCCCGAGCCGCTTCGACAGCCCAGCGCGAGGGCACCCGCTCCTTGCTCTGGCGAAGGTCGCCGCGTGGCACACACAGGAGATGTCGGGCGGACCCAGCCAGCGCGGCGAGCAGCTCGTGGTGCTCGCGATCGACGCCGTGGGACCGCAGGGGAAGCTCGCCGCCCGCCGAACGACGTTCGTGATCGGGCAGGAGCGAGTCGTCCCGGACGGGCGTTGGCAACAGGCCCTCGGCCAGTCCGAGAACTGCCACGAGATCGAGATCCAGCCCGACCCCCATGCCCACCGAGCCAACCAGCACGCCCTCACCCATACGGCCGACACGACCGAGATCGGACTCGAGCTCCAGCTCGAGGGTCTGCGTGAACACGTCCAACTCCACCGCGGACTCAACAGCGTCGAGCCCCGCCAGGCGGTCGAGCGCGCGGTCCATTCGTTCGACGGCGCGTTGCTCAGCGGACGGCCAGTCGCGTCGTGCGGACTCGGGTCCGAGGAGCGCTTCGCGGTGACCCCGTGCCCATCTCACCCGTTCGGACCATGACCGTCGTTGCGCCGATGCGTCGCTCAGATCGTCGATGAGGCCGACGATGAACGCGCGCAGCTCCAACGCGGTAGCCGAGTCGGCCCGTGCTCGTTCGGCGCGCGACGTTGGAGCCTCGACCTCAGCCTCGGCGGACGCCGCCTCGGCGACACGTCGCCGGGCGAATCCCTCCAGTCGCCGGTCCCACTGATCTCGTCCACTGACGACACCGGCATCTCGCGAGATCCGCTCCCACGCGGTCACTGGAATCCAGCGGCCCCGACGTCGAAGCCGAGCCGTCGCGAGCCAGGCGAAGACGTCCTCACGCCGGAAGCCTCCGACGGGCAGCGCCAGAAAACCGAGCAGCGTCCGGCCGGCCACCCTGGCCGTCAGCGCCATGATGCTGGCCCCGTTGTGGGGGATTTGCGCGGCGGAGAGCTGCTCGTGGACCAAGCGAGCGTAGGGCGCTGGGTTGGCGTAAAGGATTGCCATGCGATCGAATGAGGTTCCGCCCCGCGTGGCGTCGACGACAGCCCGAACCGCAACCCGCACCTCCTCGTCGCTGTCCGACGCGGTGACGATCTTGGTGTGCGTGGCGCCCAGCGCGGCCATTGGTGCGCGCTGCGGCGGCACCGACCACGCGGCTCCAGAAAGGGTGGCGATCCGCTGCACCGAACGGGACACCTCAGCGTCGGCCCGATCGGCGCCGGTAGCCCCGGCCAGCACCACGACGTCGGATCGCTCGCTCAACGCGCCGAGCAGGCGGCCCGCGCTCCGAGAGACGCGCTGGGGCAGGTACACCACGATGGCGCCCAGGTCGCGGACCTGCGCCCGGTTCTCGTGCACCGTGCCCACCGCAGCTTCGATCAGATCTTGCTCGTCGTACCACGACGGCTCGGTCTGGGCGCGGGCCTCCCGGTGCAGGCGGACCACATCGGCAGCCCGAGGGCTTCTCGTGGCCAACGACTCGAGCGATGGGGCCGACACGTCCCGAAGCTCGCGGTAGGCAGCGACGAGCGCACGCTGGGTCGCCGGATGGTCCTTCACCGAGGCGAACACCCCCGGGTCCTGAGCGAGAGCGCCGCGGACCGCCGCGGCAATCACCGGGGTGGAGATTGGGCGTCGTCCGTCGCCGGCGAGTCTCGCCGAGCCCAGGAGCTCGGCCATCCGATACGCCGTCAGGAACGTCACCGAACACAGGCCGACGCCGTGGTCTGCGATCGCTCCGAGTGTGCCCGACCCCAGGAGGCGGCGGGCGGCGACACCGACGTGGTTCGACGGAACGACGACGGCAACCGGCGCCAGTGGCTCACCGCCTTTCACGTCTCCCAGGGCGGCGCGCAGCGCCTCGGCCGCCTGACGCCCGTAGCTCACCCATTCGACTCGAACGCCCACCGCCCGATCGTAGGCAGCGGGTGTGACAGCTCGGTGCCGGCTAGCGTACGGGGGCGACAGCAAGCCGGAAGGGCCGCACGGGGCCACCGCGGTCCGAACAAATGGGGGGCGACGATGGCCAGACCAGCCGAGCTGTTCGATCTGTCCGGAAAGGTAGCGGTCGTCACCGGAGGCGGTCGGGGTATCGGTCGGGCCATCTCTCAGGGATTGGCCGACGCGGGTGCCGATGTGATCCTGGCCAGTCGCAACCTTGACACCTTGGAGAAGGCGGCCAAGGAGATCACGGCATCGACGGGGCGCCGCGCCTTCGCGCGGCGGCTGCACGTCGCTCAGTGGGACCAGATCGCGCCCTTCGCCGAAGAGGCCTGGGGCCTCATGGGCAAGGTGGACATCCTGGTCAACAATGCCGGTATGTCACCGCTTTACGACGATCTGCGGGATGTGACGGAGGATTACTGGGAGAAGGTGGTCGGGGTCAACCTGAAGGGACCCTTCAAGATGACAGTGGAGTTCGGGAGCCGCATGTTCGAAGGCGACGGGGGTTCGATCATCAATCTCAGCACGCTGGCCTCGCTCGCGCCGGGCGTCAACACGATCCCCTACGGTGCGGCCAAGGCGGGTCTCAACGTCATGGCCAAGGGCTTCGTGCAGGCCTGGGGCCGCAAGGTCCGGGTCAACACGATCGTTCCAGGAGCCTTCCGGACCGACGTCACACGCTTCTGGGCCTCGATCCCCGAGGGGATCGGCGAGCCCGAAGAGATGGCGGGAGCTGCGGTGTACCTGGCCAGCGACGCGGCGAGTTACACGACCGGCGCCCAGCTCAAAGTGGCTGGCCCCACGTCCATCGGATGAGCTGAGCTGATCTCTGAGCGCCCGATGATGGTGGTACCGTTCCGGAGGAGCGAGTCCGGAAACGGGGGTACCAATGGCCGAGACAACGTCGGGCGCGGAGTCCGGGGGCGAGGCGAGCGCCTACGGCCAGGCCGGCATGCAGGCAATGTTCGACTTGGCGGCCCCGCAGCCCAACTACAGGGACCTGATCGCCCAGGGCGGGTTCGTGCGCCCGATGGAGGGGGTGGGCCTGAGCTTCAGCCGGGCCAGCACCGAGTTCGTCCTGCGAAACCACGAGCTCTTCTCGTCCCGGGTGGAGATGAACCTAGGCAACCTCCGCCCCTTGATCCCGCTGAACGTCGATCCCCCCAACCATTCGAAGTACCGCAAGCTGCTCGACCCACTCTTCACGCCACGGCGTATGGACGAGCAGGAAGACGACATCACCGCAAGGGTCAACGGGTTCATCGACATGTTCATCGACCGCGGCGAGTGCAACTTCACTGAGGAGTACGCCGAACTGTTGCCGTCTTCGGTGTTCCTCGGGCTCTTGGGCTTGCCCGAAGACGAGCTCCGGATGTTCCTGAGGCTTCGCGACGGGATCCTTCACCCTGAGAAGTTCGATCCGGCCGCGCTGACAGACATTTCTGCCCGGACCGCGGTGATGCAGACCACAGGCCAGGAGATCTACGACTACTTCGGCGGACTCATCGACAAGCGTCGGGTCGAACCGGCCGACGACATCATCACCCGCTTTCTCAACGCCGAGATCGACGGAGAGAAGTTGTCGGCCGAGGACATCGTGGACATCTCGTTCCTGTTCCTGATCGCCGGTCTGGACACGGTGAGCGACTCGCTCACCTGCTTCTATGCGTTCCTGGCCACCCATCCAGACCATCGCCGCCAGATCGCGGAGAACCCCGCGATCATCCCCTCTGCGGTCGAGGAGCTCCTACGTTGGGAGAGCCCGGTCCCGAGCGGCGTGCCGCGCGTCGCCACGAAGGACGTCGAGCTGCCCAGCGGGGAAATGGTCCCGACAGGCACCGCTGTCCTGGTGAGTTACGGGGCAGCGAACGTCGACCCGAGCGCCTTCGAGGATCCCTTCGCAGTTCGCTTCGATCGGGAGGTCAACCCGCACATCGCGTTCGGCGGCGGGGTTCACCGATGCCTGGGCTCCCACCTCGCCCGCCGCGAGCTACGCATCACGTTGCGTGAGTGGCACCGGCGCATACCCGACTACCAGCTCAAGCCCGGTCATGAGGAGCTTCAGTACCCTCCGGGCCTGCGTCACGTGAAGGACCTGACCCTCGTTTGGCAGTGACGACGGGAGACCCGTGAACCGACCGCTGCCGGTGATCGACGACGCGAACGGGCCCTACTGGCAGAATGCTCGCGCACGACGTTTGGTCATCGCTCGCTGCGAGGCGTGTCACTTGTGGGTCCATCCGCCGCGCGAGCTGTGCCCACGTTGTCGCTCGGAGCGATTCGAATTCGAGGCGGTCAGCGGTAGAGGACACCTCTATAGCTGGTCGGTGATGCGATCGGGAGGCAATCCGGGGTTCGAGGACCGGCTGCCCTACGCGGTGCTGGTCGTCGAGCTCGAGGAGCAGCCCGGCCTCTTCACTATTGGCAACGTGGTGGACTGCGCGCTGGACGCGATCACTCTCGGGATGCCCCTCGAGGTGACGTGGGAACAGCTCACTGACGAAGTGACCTTGCCGCAATGGCGTCCCGCCCATGCCGCGGAGCCCTCGGCGTGAGCGACGCCTTTCGCGACACGACGGCGATCGTGGGCGTTGCCCATTCACCTTGTTCGAAGGATCTGGGCGTCCCATCCCACCGCTTCTCGCTGCAAACATGTCTCGACGCGGTCGCCGACGCCGGACTCGATCCTCTCGAGATCGACGGCATCGCGGCGATGGGCGGCGGCGGGGAGCCGACCCCTCTCCAGATGATGGAGATGCTCGGGCTTCCCGGCGTCAACTGGTACGGAGGCGCTCTTGGGGGTGGGGTAGGACCGAGCGTGGTCGCCAACGCCGCGCTGGCCGTGGCGGGTGGCGTGTGCCAAACCGCGCTCGCCTATCGGACGATGCTCGCCCCACGACCCGGCGCCGGTACCTACAACTACATGGGCGGCCAGGCCGGAGCTCAGGGCAATGCGGCGTTCACCCTGCCATATGGGTTAGGCGTGTTCATGCAGTACTTCGCGCCGTGGTACCAGCGTCGCCGGAAGCTCGACGGCGTTACTGACGAGCAGATGGGCGCGTATGTGGTGGCGATGCGCGACAACGCCTCGCGCAACCCGCACGCGGTGCTGGGCCAGCCGATCACGACGGACGACTACGTGCAATCGCGCTACGTCTGCGAACCACTTCGCCTGTTCGACTGCGACATGCCCGTCGATGTCTGTGGAGCGGTCGTCGTGACGACGATGGAACGAGCCAGGCATCTTCGCCACGCACCGATCGCCGTGGGCGCCATCTCCACGGGAACGGGACCCAAGCCCGACATGATCTTCTGGCACGACTACGACGAGAGCGCCTACGCCTGGGCCGCCAAGACCCTGTGGAAGAACGCCGGCCTCGGACCGACCGACATGGACTTCGCGATGCTCTACGACGGCTTTGCCCCGTTAGTCCTCTACGGGCTCGAGGAGTTCGGGTTCGTCCCCAAGGGCGAGGCGGGGAGATTCCTCGGCGACGGGGAGCACCTCGCTAACGGGAGGCTCCCGCTGAACCCCCACGGGGGCAACAACAGCGAGGGTCGCAGCCACGCCATCGGGCACGTCATCGAGGCCACCCTGCAGCTCAGGGGAGAAGCCGGCGCTCGTCAGCTGCCTGACGTCCACGCGACCATGATCAACGGTGGCGCGATCACCCTGTCCGGAGCGCTCGTCCTCCACAATTAGGGCGCTCTCCGCCTTCGTGCCGTTCGTCCGGGCTAGGCACTCCACACACACCCACGTGGCGATCGACGCCGTCGGTCGTCGCCTCGAGCGTCCACCAGTACGCTCTGGTGGTTCGGGCGGAGAAAGACGGACGTGGATGGTTGCACACGGAGTGACGGTGTTGGTCGAGGGGCACGCTCTCACCCTGACCAACCTCGACAAGGTCCTGTTCCCAGCCTCGGGCATGACCAAGCGTGAGGTGTGTCGCTACTACACCGAGATCGCGCAGGTCATCCTTCCCCATCTTCGAGATCGCCCGGTCACGCTCCGTCGAGCACCCGACGGGGTCGAGGGCACGCCGTTCTTCCAGAAGCACGTGCCACGGGGTGCCCCGGACTGGGTCCACACGATCGCGGTCAACCCCTCAGGTAGGGGGCGTCCTGCTGCGGGAGACGTGGCGGCCCCTGCTCGCAGCGCAGAGGGTGCGGCCAGCGAGAAGGTCCCGTTCACCGCCATCGACAGTCTGGCGTCGCTCGTGTGGGCCGCCAACCTGGCGGGGATCGAGCTGCACGTGCCGATGTGGCGGGTCGATCGTGCGCTCCTGCCCCAAGCTCCAGATTTGGTGGTCTTCGACCTCGATCCGGGACCTCCGGCCACCGTCCTAGAGTGCTGCACGGTCGCGGGTTGGCTGCGCGAACGGCTGGTCGACGATGGCCTGGCTCCACTGCCCAAGACCAGCGGCTCCAAGGGCCTCCAGCTCTATGCCCGTGTCGCCGACGCGATGCCAGCCGGGGACACGTTGACCTACGCGCGCGAGGTGGCCGAAGGTCTCGAGCGTGAGCACCGCAGCCTCGTGCTGTCCAACATGCGCCGAGATCTGCGCCAAGGCAAGGTTCTGATCGACTGGAGCCAGAACCATCCGGCAAAGACGACGGTGGCCCCGTACTCGTTGCGGATCCGACCCGAGCCAATGGTCTCCACACCCATCTCGTGGGACGAGCTCGAGGCCGCGGCAAGCGGCGGAGACGCTACCGGGCTCTGCTTCGGGCCTGAGGACGTACTGGCGCGCGTACGGTCGGTTGGTGATCTCTTCGCGCCGCTTGCGAACGAGGTCTCAACGCCAGCTCGAGGTGGGGTGGATCACCCGGCCGCGTCGAGGTCTTCGAGCTCGAGACGGTCGAGCAGCTCTCGATCCCGCTCGTAGGAAAGCAGCGCGGCAGCCTCGCTCAGGCCGACCCACCGAAGCTCGTCGACCTCTTCGTTTGCTTCGAACGCCCCGTCGGGTGCGAAGCGCTCCGTCACGGGCGCCATCACCCAGTAGGCCACGACCTTTAGCCGGTCCTTTCGATCGTGATACTCGGTGTGGCCCAGAAAGCGCCGGAGCCGGCACCACATGCCGGTTTCCTCGTGTACCTCGCGAAGGGCGGCGTCCTCGAAGCTCTCCCCCTCCTCGAGCTTGCCCTTCGGGAAGGACCAATCCGCCCGGGCTGGCCGGTGCACGACTGCCACCTCGCCTCGGCCGCCGATCCCCGCCCGGACAACCAGCCCCCCGGCGGCCCGTACGACGTCATTGTCCTGACGGACCTCGAGCGTCGCCGAGCGGCTTTGTCCCACTAATGGGCAGCCTATCGGCGCAGGCGACAACGCCGCTGCATGGGCCAAGATCAGCCCCAACAGTGCCACCGGCAGGGTCCGATCGTGCCCGGCGGTGATCGCGCCGGACAACCGGCGGTAGCCTGCACGGATGGCTCGGATCGATGGGGACGCACGTCCGAACGGTCGCTCTCTGGGTTGGCAGTTCGACGCCCTCGACCTACGACCCGCAGAGCGCTGGCTTGCGGCGTTGCCACTCCAAGCCGGTGAGCTGGACGGGGCCGTCGGCTCGGGCAGCGCGACCACCCTCACGACCCTGGCTGGGCCTCCGGTACGACTGGTCGACAGGTACCTGGACACCGAGGACTGGCGGATCAACCGCGCCGGGTTCGTGCTGCGGATCCGACGCCATGGCCGCCACGTCGAGTCCACGCTGCGGCCGATCAGCCGTCGCACGCCCGGAGGACCGTGTCCTTCGGACATCGTCCAAGTGCTCCCCGACGTCGACGTGGCCGACCTGGCTCACCTCGAAGAACTGGGCAACGCCGGGCCCGTCGCGCTGCGGGTCGGTGCGGTAATCGGACGGCGACCCTTACGCCGGGTGCTCGAGGTGCGAACCCGGCGCAGGCCTTTCGTCGTCCGATCCGCGGGTGAGCACGTCCTGGACGTCTTCCTCGACGACACGGTGATCGTGATCAGCGGTGGAGGACGCCCCGTGCAGCTCCGCCGGGTGCAGATACGCGTGCCGGCGACCACCGGCGCCCCGGCGCTGGCCTTCGTACGCCGACTTGTGGACGACCTTCGTGCTGCGAGCGGCTCGCGGGTGGCGTCGCTCTCGAAATTCGATGCCGGGCTGTTGGCCGGCGGCGTGACGCTCCCCGGACCGCCCGACCTCGGACCACTCTCCCTCGGGCCCGACGCGACGCTCGGCGAGCTGGCCTTCGCGACGATACGGCGCCAAGTGGTGGCCATCACGGCCCACGAGCCAGGCACGAGGCTCGGCGAGGATCCCGAGGAGCTCCACGACATGCGGGTCGCGACGCGTCGGCTGCGGGCAGCCCTGGACCTCTTCGTTGAGGTGCTGCCGGCGCGCGCCCGGCACCTGCACGCGGAGGTGGGATGGCTCGCTTCGGTGCTCGGAGAGGTCCGCGACCTCGACGTCCAGCTTGGACGACTCGGCGAGATGGAGCAGTTGGTGTCGAATTGGGCCGATCCGGCAGATGTAGGCCAACCGCTGGACGAGCTTCGCCAGTTGCTCGAGGATGCACGCACGGCGCGCCGGAGCGAGCTTCTCGATGGCCTCGACTCGGCCCGATACGAACGGCTCGTGACGGAGCTCTCCACGATGTCACGTCAGGGTCCATCCCGAAGGTCGGTCGCGGCCCGAGCGCCAGCTCTCGCGGCAGCTCCGGCGCTCATCGACGACCGCCACCGCGCCGTGACCAAAGCCGCACGCCGATCCGCTCGCTCAGGACTGGCCGAAGACTTCCACCGGCTTCGTATCCGCTGCAAGCGGCTGCGTTACACACTCGAGTTCACGGCCGACCTCTACGGACGTCGGTCAGATCGCTTCGCCAGACGGCTGGCACAGCTGCAGGACAAGCTGGGGCTCATGCAGGACGCGGAGGTTGCGACAGCCGCACTGCTCGACGCTGCCACCGACGTCGACGCCAACCTGCCCGCGCTCACCATTTTCGCCATGGGCGGTATCGCTGAGCGTTACCGGGAGGAGGCGGCCGGATTGCTCGCCGGCATGCCTGAACGCCTCGAGATCCTCAAGAGCGACGAATGGCGTGCGCTGGCGGCGCTGATGGAGCGCCGACGTCTCGAGTCGTTGGCGGAGAACTCCTCGCGCACCTCGCCGCGGTCCGTCACCCGAGCATCAGGGTCCCCGCCCGAGACAGAACCGGCTCCGCTCTCCGCTACTCCTGAGCGTCGAACAACGTCACCGGCCACGGCGTCTCGGCTCACCGGTCCCCGGTCAGCGTCACGAACCTCATCACAGTCGACGTCGGTGCAGGCCGCCACGGCGCCTGACCGAGTCGGTACCCCCGAGATCGAGGTCGTAGAGGCGAACGGCACCGCACCGAAACCAACGCCCAGCAACGGGCATCGCGGCGAGGATGCCCACAGCGAGCTCGCCGGATTCCCGCCGAGCACCCACCAGGATCACGTCGAGGAGGATGCGTCGGCCGGCGCGGCTCAACCCGGCACGACCGGGTAGCGACCCTCGACGGCGCGAGACAAACTCGCGCGAAGGGCTCGGTGGGCCCCGACCGCCTGCTCCACGGTCACCACGTCCAATCGAACCTCGTCGCCCGGTCGGCACTGCCCGAGGAGGTGGTGGTCGGCGCGGATCACCACCGCGGCCACGGGATACCCGCCGAGCGTGGCGTGATCAGGCCCAAGCACGACGGGGTGCCCGGTGGGGAGAACCTGCACGGCTCCAGTAACCATGCCCTGGGACTCCAGCTCGCCGGCAACCCGCTCGATCCCCGGACCACCGAGCGGGGCAAGTCGGAGGCCGACCCGATCGCTCGATCCCTCGACGACGAACCTGGCCGCTGCAAGCCGCGCCGGGAGGTCGGGCGTGAACCAGCCGAAGTCCGGGCCGGCCAGGACTCGGAGCCTGAAGCTCCCGCGTCCCCCTCGATCGCGCTGTGCCGGCAGACGATGCCCGCGCAGATGGTCGCCCGGACGGGCCTGCTGGCGGCCCACGCCGAGCTCGTCGCCTCGCCGCAGCGGCGATGGCCCGATCCCCGACAGCGTGTCTGTCGAGCAGCTACCCATGGCCTCGGGAGCGCCAAACGCCCCGGCCACCGCAAGGTAGGCGCGAGCGCCCGTGGCGGTGCCGAGCACGCGGACGCGCTGGCCGGCCGCGACTGGCACCACGTGGTCGGCACCTACCGGACGGCCGTCCACTTCGAGGTCGACACCTCCCCCCACGGCTGCCACGTAGGTCGCCGCGGCGAAGACCAAGGTGGGCCCACGCAAAGTGGCCTCGAGCGCGACAGAAGTCGGCTCGTTGCCGACGAGCTGATTGGCCAACCGATGCGAGACGGCATCCGCCGGTCCCGACTCGGGCACGCCGAGATAGCCGTAGCCAGACCTTCCGTGGTCTTGCAGCGTGGTGAGTGGCCCCGGCTCCTCGACGAGCACCGACTGACTCGAGCCGGCCGGTGCGCGGATTGCCGGTCGGGGATCGAGACCGATTTGTTGCCATCCGGCGTCAGCGCGCGACGGACGAGGCTCGAAGCGCACTCTGTCGCCGGGGCGCAGGACGGCGTACGGGGCGGTGCTTGGGTCGAACAGCCGGAGCGCGGTGCAGCCGAGAATCTGCCAGCCGCCAGGCGAGGCCTGGGGGTAGACGGCCGCGAATCCGCCAGCCAGGGCCACCGAGCCCGGCTCCACTTTCGGACGTGGGACCGAACGCCGCGGGATAGCCCGCAGGGTCTCGGAAAGCCCGCTCAGGTAGGCGAAGCCCGGAGAGAACCCCACCGCCTCGACCAACAGCTCCGAGCTAACCAAGTCGGCGACGATCCCGTCCGCATCGATCCCCACGATCGAAGCCACCTCGTGAAGATCCGCTCCGTCAAAAACGGCGGGAATCACCAAGGTCGGCGACGGTCCACTGCTGACCGTCCTGCGCCTACCACGACGCTCCTGATCGCGACGACTCTGTTCGAGCTCGCGGATCACGACGTCGGGGTCACCGGCCGGTTCGTCCATCACGACGAGCACAGAGCAGATTGCGCCCACGACGTCACGCACGCCCACCAAGTCGCGCTCACGAATGGTCGTCGCCAGTTCGCGGGCGACGGCGCTGTCCGTCACGTCCACAACGAAGGCCGAGTCCCCCATAGCGCGCACGGAGCGCTGGCTGATACCCCGACGCGCGCCCGCTCCCGGCGACCCGGTCACTGTCTGCCCGGCGGGGCGATCCCGACGCCGGCTTCGGTGAGGGCTCGTCGAACGGCGGCTGCGAGGAGGGCCGCGCCCGGCGTGTCCCCGTGGAGGCACAGGGTCGACGGCATCAGACGAAGCTCGGTCCCGTCGATCGTCTCGGCCACCCCGTCGAGGGCGAGCCGCACAGCTCGGCGGGCCACGGCGTCGGGATCACCCACGCGTCCACCGTCGAGCGACCGCGGCGCCAGAGAGCCGTCGGCTAGATAGCCGCGGTCGCAGAACCCCTCGGCCACCGTTGTAAGACCCACCGCCGTCGCGACGGCGATGCCTCGGCAGCCCGCACGCAGGACGAGGCGCAGCCGACCGTCGTAGGCCATCACCGCTTCGGCAAGCGCTCCGGCGCAGTCCTCGTCGAGAGACAACCGGTGGTACAGGGCGCCATGTGGTTTGACCGAACGGACCTGTGTTCCTTCGAGGCGGGCGAGCGCGTCGAGCGCTCCGAGCTGATAGACGACGTCATCGACCACCCGGGCCGTCGTGATCGTCATCGCCCGTCGGCCGAATCCCGCCAGGTCGGGGTACCCCGGATGCGCGCCGACCTCCACTCCGGCGGCAACGGCTCGAGCCAAGGTGGCACGCATCGTCTCGGGGTCGCCGGCATGGAAGCCACACGCGATGTGCACGCTCGAGACCTCGGGGATGAGCGCCTCGTCGTCGCCCACGGGTGCGGCCGCGAAGAACTCGCCGACATCGGCGTTGAGGTCGATGGTCCTCACGCGGTGGTGGCGATGTGCAGGCCGTCGCGGAAGACGACCACCCGGCGGCGTACCCCGGGCACACGCGGCCCTGGGATGATCGTTCCCGTAACGTTGAGGGGATCGGCAGCAGCGACCGCGATCTCCGCGCAACGTCCGGGCTGGCGGCGCACCTGGCCCAACAGTTCGGCGGCTTCTGCCAGCGCGTACTGCTCACCAGACAGACCAGCGACGAAGCGGCCGCCCAACACGAGGCCTCGGGCCTCGAGACGTCGTAACGCGCGGACGACCGTGCGCCAGGGCGTGCGGAAGGACTCGCGCGCCCATAGCTCCCACGCCACGATCCCCCACCGCTCGAGGAGCTGACCGGCCACGGCTTCGGCCAATGCTTCCTCGTCGTCCTCGGCCGTCGATCTCGAGGCTCCGGCGTCCAGGAGTGACCATCGACCCTCACCCATCCCGCTGCCGACTTCCGCTCGGCGACTCAGCCCCCCACGGACGGCCGGGCGCCGGCGGTGCGACTGACCACGCCGGCGGGCACTCAACAGCGTGCGGACAGCGGAGAAGGCATCCGCGGTGACGAGGCCTCCCGCCACCAGGTCCCAGAGCCCTTCATCGATCTCGTGTGCCATGCGTCCAGTCGCCGCGGCCAAGTCGGAGCGGAACAGTGCGCCCCGTTCGCGCAGTGCGTCGAGGAGCTCGGCCGCGGCACCGGTCTCCGGTTGGCCGGCTGGCTCGCCAACCCGAACGGCGTCGAGGAGCCACAGCAGGTCCTCGCGACGGGCAAGCGACAACGGGGTGGCGGGAGAAGGTGTGGACGCGCCTCGCCGGGCGCCGTCGCGCGCCGGCCGTGGCGAGAGCCGCCCCCAACCCACCTCCCCGGCCAGGCACAGCTCGTCGAGCCACCGGGGATCGTAGTTCCGCACCCGGGCGGCGAGAACCTCGGCCTCCCACGCCCCTGCGGGCAGTTCTATGCCCTGCAACTGGGAGATGACCGCCAGGAGTCCGGCCCGGCCCTCGAGCTGACCTTCGGCGCTGACGTGCTGCCACTCGACGAGGAACCGCACCAGGTCGGCGATGCTTGCCGGCCGGACGTGGCGTCGCAGCGACGCCCTCGAGGCGGCGTGGAGACGGACCAGCAGGTGCCGGGCGCACCACCGCCCGTCGGGCAGTTGGATCGCCACCCCCGAGCCCTCCAGCCGGGCGATCGCCGTCTTGGCCCGGACCGTGGACATCGGTGCGCCACCCAGCAGACCTCCGGGAAGAGGATTGGCACCCACCAGCGTCTCGAGCTCGATGGGACCGGCCAGGGCCAGGTGACCACCGAGACACTCGGCGGCGACGAGGTCGTCCTCGTTGAGTTCCAGCGCGCTGGTACGTCGCTCGGTCGCCACCCAGCATCCAGCAAGCAGCGTGGCACGACCTTCCTCGGCCAGGTGGTCGAACCACTGCTGCCACGGGGAAACCGGTCGACAGCTGACAAGGTTGAGAAGGAGGTCGTGGAGCTCGTCAGGATCCCGCGGTCTGGGCGCCACCTGGCCGAGGACCTCGGCGACCACGGCCGCATCGAGTGGCGCCAGCTCGGATGCGGGGACCGGCATCCCATCGCCGGAACCCAGGCCACGACGGAGCGCCACTGCCCGCGTCCGTCGCTCCTCCAGCGGGGCTCCGTCGAGGAACGTGTAGGGGCGGCCGCTCAAGAATCCCGTGCGCCAACGGTGAGGGCTCGGTCGACTCGACGAAGTGGATCCGCACCGATCCCGTCTCGATGCGCCCGAGCAACGCGACAAGCCCCTCGGCGTCGAGCGCTTCGGTCAGACAATCGGTGACCGTTTGCCGCACGAGCACCTGGTCTGGCACGACGAGGGCACCCTGGCGCGCGTTGTCCTGGCACGCAGCCAGCGCTGGCCAGGCCGCCGCGAGGACGTCCTCCGCCTCCATGCGTTGGAGATGGATAGGCCGGCGCTGCCCGCTGCGGGCCCGTGGGACGACCAACGCCCGCGTGCAGTTCCACCGCCAGCGCGCCTGGAACATCGGATGCTGCAAGACAGCTTGGGTAAGGACCTGCGTGGCGGTCGAGCTCGACAGCATTCCTTGTACGTCGCGGAGGGGAAAACTGTGTTGGGTCGGCAGGGAGAGCACGACCGCGTCGTCGTCCGCCGCCGCCTGAAGCTCAAAGTCGAACGAGACGCAGAAGCGCTTCCGCAGCGCCAAGCCGAGGGCTCGGTTCACCCGACCCCCGAGCGGCGAGTGCACGACCAGCTGGGTCCCCTCGCTCTGATCGAAGAAGCGCTCGACCACCAGCTGATCGCAAGTCGGCAACACGCCCAACGCGGCACGCCCGGCGGACAGGTAGGTCACGACCTGATCGGCGACATCCTCACTGACGCGCGCCCGCTCACGCACAACCGTGCGCGCTGCGTCGAGATCGGCGCACGTCAGCGCGGTCTCGACGTCGGCGCGCAGTGAGCCAACCTCTTCGGACAACTCCGCCGTGCGGGCCGGAGCCTCCCCGAGCCAGAAAGGCACGGTCGGCGCCGCGTCGCCGGCGTCTTGGACCCTCACGGTGCCGACCTCAACCTGGCGCACCCGCCACGAATGGGTCCCGAGGAGGAACACGTCCCCGATGTTCGCCTCGACAGCGAAATCCTCGTGCACAGAGCCAACCGTCACGTTGTCGGGATCGAGCACCACCCTGTAGTCACCGGTCTCAGGGATCGCCCCACCGTTGGTCAAAGCGGCGAGCCGCGCGCCACGACGCGGTCTGACCTTGCCGTTCACTCCGTCGCGGTGAAGGTGCGCCCCCCTGCGGCCGCGTCCAGTCGACACTCCCCACGCGCCGAGCTCGAGTACCTCATCGAACACCTGCCGGGTCAACAGGGCGTAGGGGGCCGCCTTGCGCACCAGATCGAAAAGGGCCTCTTCATCGCACTCCTCGGCAGCCGCCACTTCGGCGACTATTTGCTGGAGCAGGATGTCCAGGGGCGCCTCCGGCGGTCGCAGCGCGTCGAGCCGACCGGCGTGGACCGCCGACAGCAGAGCCGTGCATTCCACCAGCTCGTCACGAGTCATGGGATAGAGGCGGCCCGCCGGAGTCCCCGAAAGGTGATGGTTAGCACGTCCGACACGTTGGAGGAAGGTGCCGATCGCCCGGGGCGAGCCGATCTGACACACCAACTCGACCGGTCCCACATCGATGCCCAGCTCGAGCGATGAGGTGGCGACCAGGGCGGCCAGGTCGCCGGCGCGCAACCTCGCCTCGACGGAGCGTCGCCGCTCGAACGAGAGGCTCCCGTGGTGCGCCGCGACGCGCAGCGCACTCGTCTCATCCGTGGATGCCTCATCCTCACCGAGTCGCTCGGACAGCAAATGAGCTACCCGCTCGGCCATCTTGCGGGTGTTCACGAAGATGAGCGTCGTCCGTCGCTGGCGAACATGCGCGGCGATCCGGTCGAGCACTTCTGAGAACTGCCCGTGCGGCGCGACCGCCTCGAGCTCGGCGGAGGGTAGCTCGATCGCCACGTCGAGGTCGCGCTCGATGCCCACAATCGACGATCAACGGTGCCGGCCGACCCCGAGCACGGCCCGACAGTAACGTTCCAACCAGCTCGAGCGGTCGCTGCGTCGCCGACAGCCCCAGGCGCTGCAAGTGGCCACCCTCGGCCTCGACCAGTGCCGCCAGACGCTCGAGGCTGAGGGCGAGATGGGCGCCGCGCTTGTCCCGGGCCAGGGTGTGCACTTCATCGACGATGACGGTGCGAACACTTCGTAGCATCGATCGCGACGACGCTGCCGTCAGCAATAAGAACAGTGACTCCGGGGTGGTGACCAGCAGGTTCGGGGGCGAACGCCGCATCGCCGTACGCTCCGCAGTTGGGGTGTCGCCCGTGCGCACGGCGACAGTCAAGCTTGGGTCGGCAAACCCCAGGCGCCGAGCCTCCGCCTTGATGCCCGCCAGTGGCACCTGGAGGTTCTGGTGGATATCCGCGGCGAGCGCGCGCAACGGGGACACGTAGAGCACGGTGGGCTGACCCGGAGGTGTCGAGCCGGAGCACTCGAGCGCGGTAGGCGGCGTCGATAGCCGTCAAGAAGCCGGTGAGCGTCTTGCCCGTGCCCGTGGGTGAGGCCACGAGCACGTCACGACCCGAGGCAATGAGCGGCCAGGCCTCGCGTTGAGGGGCGGTCGGACCGTCGGGGAACCGCCCGATGAACCACGACCGCACAGCCGGATGGAACGTGTCGAGAACGGGGTGGTCGGATGCTGCGCTCACTCCTACATTTCACCAGGTGGATGTCGCGCTGTCGTCCGCTCCTGACAGTTGAGCACCTGGGCCCATCGATAACCGGGCCATCTGAGCTGGGCCCATCGATAACCGGGCCATCTGAGCTGGGCCCATCGATAACCGGGCCATCTGAGCTGGGCCCTTCGATAACCGGGCCATCTGAGCTGGGCCCTTCGATAACCGGGGGCCGATGACCAGGCCTATGCCTCGGGCCCCTCTCGGCCTGGGCGGCGGCCGTTGGTTGGGGGCCCACCACGAGCGCGGTGCTCCTCGGCCATGCGGCGACGCCACGCATCTCTGCCGGGGCGATCGCGCCGGATAGCCCACGAGATGGTCAGCACCGAGAGCACGACGAACCCCACGACGAACAAGCCAAACACGATCCCGAACGCCGTGTCGGACGCGACCACCGCCGAAACCGTCAGTGAGGTCGCGAAGCGGTGCGTCAGATCAAGGATGACCATCGCCACGGGCATGCGCCCCTGAGGCTAGCGACCCGGCCGGTGCGGTTGCTCGGACGACGCCAGCTCCGGCAACTCACGGCTGGCAGCGGTGGTGTCACACCCCCGGGGCACCCTGTGGCCATGGCAGTCGCAACCCTCATGTCGCCCCCCGCGTTCTCGACGGCTCGAGATGATGCCGGTGGCGGTGCCATCGCGTCCTCTGTGCAGCAGTTGCAACAGAGCCGGCCACTCGGACCGGGACAGTCCACCGCTGCCCTGCCAATCGTGGAGCGCCCAGGGAGCCGGGCGGGGGTCGCCCAGCTGTTGAGCGACCTTCGAGGAGACGTCGAAATGCGCCCCGCCGTCGACGCCGGCCTGGCCGGAGGGTTGCGCGCGTGGCTCGAGGACGGCGTCGCCGACGCTGTCGACACCTCCGGCCCCGAGCTACCTCCAGTGCTGATCACGTGCCGGGTTCTCCGGGGCCTCCTGAGCGGAGGACGGGTTCCGACGGGTCGCCCCGATGCCGCCGCGGTGACCGAACCCATCGCCCGGGGTGTCATGGTCAGCCTCCTCTTTCGCCAGTTGGTCACGACCGGTCGCGTCGACGATCCCATGCGCGATGCGATGGGGGCCCTCGACGTCGAGCCGGGTCACGCCGACATCGCGACGTTCGTGAGGTCGCTCAACCCCAGGGCCCGGACGGCGCTCGGCAAGGAGCTCGACCGCCACGCGGCCATCCTCAAGCGTCGCTGGGCCGCCCTCCCTGGCCACTGGCTACCAAGGACCCGCGACCGGATATCGGTCCCGTTGGGCGGAGGTCGAATCGTGTTGGCAACAAGAGTCGATCTGCTGGTGGGAACACCGTGCACGGGTCGGGCGTCGGTGTGCCTGGTCCTGGTTCGCTCCGGTCCACCGCACCCGGCCGATCTGACCGACCTGCACTTCGCCGCGCTGCTCGAGACCCTGCGCAGCGGGGCGCCCCCGTTTCGCGCTGTCCTGCACTACAGCGAGAGTGGCCAAAATCGGATCGAAGATGTCACAGCGGGCCACCTCGCGCGTGCGGTCCAGCGGACGATCGATGGCATCAGCGCGCTGCCAACTGCAGAGTCAGAGCGAAGCGGAGCACGGTGACCACTGCGACCACGACCGACTCCGGTTCGCGAGGCGCCGCCCGAAGTGCGTCCCACCCGCCCAGTCGCGACGCGCTCACGACGCCTCTGACCCTGCCCCGCTCCAACGCCCTCACCCAGACGGTGCTCGCCAGGTCGAGCCCAAGGACGAGCGAGCAAGAGTGCGCAGAGCTCAAGGAGAACATCGACCTACGGCTCCGCGCTCTCGGGCTCCCCCGCCCCGCGGGAATCTCCCGACTCCGGTTGGACGGCTATCTCGTTCGGTACCTACGCTTCCCAGCCTCACATCGCCCCGGCCGGCCGCCATGGGAGGACCGATTCGCATGGTCAGGCGTGGGCGCCAGACGCGCGATCGGACTGACCGCCCTGCGCTCGTGCGTCGACGATCCGACCCAGACGCCGTCGGACGCAGTGGACCGAGCCCTGTGCGCGGAAGTGACCGCCGTCTCAGGCGGGCACCCGACATCCCTCGGCCGGTGGATCACCTCGCTCGGTCCCGGTGCCCGCGCTGCGACACGAGCAGAGGCCATCAGCTGGACCACCGCAGTGCTCGGCGGGCTGGACTGGGCGCAGTTGGGTCCGGATGTCGAGATTGGCGGCCCCGACCGGCGGTGGGAATGCGCGAGCGTGCCTCACATCGCTCTCCGAGGGCGCGCCGAACTGCGGACACTCACGCCTGGTGACTCCCCCTCTTCGGCGGGGCTGGTGCTGCTCGTCGTGCAGAGCGGGTGGCCAGGGGCGACGGCCCGGATCGAGCTCGGAATCAACGCCTTGGCACATGTCCTCGCTGCCGAGGGTCCCTCGCAGATCCCTCGTCGCATCACCGGATGGTGGCCCCAAGCCGGTCGGAGCTTGGCGATGGAGGTGGACGCCGCTCTGCTCGAGCGAGCTGGTGACGCCGCCGTTCTGGCTGCTCGCGCCGTACGGGATCGACTGGTGGACACCATCTGACCGACGTCGCGGCTGGGACTCCGAGCCTTCCGTGAGCGCCCATTGCGCACCTTCCAGCGCACGCGGCGCGGCGCCTGTCATGTGCACCTCGTCAGGGAAGTAGGGTCCACTGCGCAATGCCCCAGATCCGCGACGACATCCGCAACGTCGCAATCGTGGCCCATGTTGACCACGGGAAGACCACGTTGGTCGACGCGATGCTCTGGCAGACCGGCGCCTTCCGGGCTAACGAGGCAGTCGCCGAGCGGGTCCTCGACTCCGGCGACCTCGAGCGGGAGAAGGGGATCACTATCCTCGCCAAGAACACCGCGGTCCGCTACCGCGGAGTCAAGCTGAACATCGTGGACACCCCCGGCCACGCCGACTTCGGCGGGGAGGTCGAGCGGGGCCTCACCATGGTCGACGGTGTCCTCTTGCTGGTGGACGCCTCGGAGGGTCCCCTGCCTCAGACCCGCTTCGTGCTTCGCAAGGCTCTCGAAGCCCGACTTCCGGTAGTGCTGCTCGTGAACAAGGTGGACCGACCCGACGCAAGGGTCGAAGAAGTGGTGCACGAAGTCGAGGAGCTCTTTCTCGACCTCGACGCCGACGAGCACCAGATCGATTTCCCTATCCTCTACTCGAACGCTCGGGCCGGTTGGGCCAGTGTTGATGCGGGCGTGGAGGGTACCGATCTCGCTCCTTTGTTCGAGGCCATCATCTCGTACGTACCAGCACCGGTCTTCGACCCCGAAGGCTCCTTGCAGGCCCTCGTGTGTAATCTCGACGCCTCCCCCTACGTCGGGCGCCTCGCCATCTGCCGTGTCCAACACGGCACGCTGCGCAAAGGTTCAACGGTGGCGTGGTGCCGGCTGGACGGCTCGATCACCAAGACCAAGATCACCGAGCTCTACGTGAGCGAGGCGCTCGATCGGGTGCCCGCCCAAGAGGCGGGCCCTGGCGAGATTGCCGCGGTCGCCGGCATGGCCGAGATCACCATCGGCGAGACCCTGGCCGACCCCGACGACCCCCATGCTTTGCCGGCCATCACCGTTGACGAGCCGAGCCTGACCATGACGATCGGTATCAACACGTCACCACTCGCCGGCAACGACGGGACCAAGTTGACGGCGCGGCTCCTCAAGACCCGGTTGGACAACGAGCTGGTGGGCAACGTCGCGTTGCGGGTGAGCCCCTCGGAACGTCCCGACGTGTGGGAAGTCCAAGGTCGCGGCGAGCTGCAGCTGGCGGTCCTGGTCGAGACCATGCGCCGAGAGGGATTCGAGCTCACCGTCGGCAAGCCGCAAGTGGTGACCCGAGAGATCGACGGCCGCCTGCACGAGCCGATCGAGCGGGTGGCGGTCGACGTCCCGGACGACTACCTCGGGGTGGTCACCCAGCTGTTGGCGCTGCGGAAGGGCACCATGGTCGAGATGGTCAACCACGGCACTGGTTGGGTCCGGCTCGACTATCGGGTGCCCGCACGTGGCCTGGTCGGCTTCCGCACCGAGTTCCTCACCGAGACGAGGGGCACGGGCGTGCTGCACCATGTCTTCGATGGTTGGGAGCCGTGGTACGGCGAGCTTCGTACCAGGCGTAACGGCTCGATGGTGGCCGACCGTCGGGGGGTGACGACCACCTACGCGCTCATGAACCTCCAAGACCGCGGCACGCTGCTGGTAGGACCGGGCGTCGACGTCTACGAGGGAATGGTGGTGGGCGAGAATGCTCGGGCTGACGAGATGGACGTGAACCCGACCAAGGAGAAGAAGCTCACCAACGTCCGTTCCTCGACCGCGGACGAGCTCGAGCGCCTGACCCCGCCGCTGCTGTTGTCGCTCGAGCAGGCGTTGGAGTTCATCGGTGAGGACGAATGCGTCGAGGTGACACCGACCCAGGTTCGACTGCGCAAGGTCATCTTGGATGTCGCCACCCGGGGGCGACTTCGGAGCCGAAGCCGGTCAGGACGGACCGACGGAGCGGCGTGAACGTCGGTCCGCCAGGAGCTCGCGCATCATCGAGGTGAGGCCGACGGGTGTGAGCGGTTTGACGAGCACCGCGTCGGCGCCACTGCGGGCCAGCTCGCTGCTCAGGTCCGCGGAAAGGTAGCCCGTCACGACGACGATGGGGAGCTCGGGCTGGGTGGCCCGCACGGCGAGCGTCAGGTCGATCCCCGACATGCCCGGCAGCTGGGTGTCGATCAGCAGCCCGTCCCACGGTCCCTCGGTCAGCGCGACAACGGCGTCCTCGCCGGTTGGCACATGTGTCGTGTCGAAGCCCGCACGACGCAACACCCGCGTCGCGAACGTCCCCATCGAGCCGTCATACTCTACGATCAGCAGCCGTTGGTTTGGTCGTGGACGTGACGCCAGCATCGCGGTTCCTCGTTGGGCTCGTCGCTGGCCATCCAGCTCATGCTCGCACCATGCCAGGTCCGGGGCTGGTATCGGTTGGTCCTCGGTTGCCGTTGGGTTGAAGCCCGCGCCTCACCCTTTGACGGGACGGTAGCGGTACCCAAAACCACGAACGGTCTCGACTGGACAGTCGCCGAGGTCGGTCCACCCCAGCTTGCGTCGCAGGCTCAGGATCGTGAACTTCACCCGGCCGGGCCCGGTCCTTGTGGGGTCGTGCCACGCCTGCTCGAGGAGCTGCCCGTGGGAGAGCACCTGACCCGGATGCCGCACCAACGCGGCCAACAGACGGAATTCCGACGGCGTGAGCAGCACCGGCTGGCCCTTGGCCTCCACCGTGTGGCGCGCCAGGTCCACCCGGATCGCAGCGTCCTCGAACACCGATACCTCGGGCTTGGTGGCTGGCGAGCGGCGGAGCAAGGCGGCCACCCTGGCAACCAATTCGTCGTTGCTGAAGGGCTTGGTGAGGTAATCGTCCGCGCCGCCGAGCAATCCGCGGACCTTGTCCGTCTCGAGCCCACGGGCGGTCAGAAGGATGACCGGTATCTCGCTGTGGTCCCGGATGCGCTCGAGGACCGACCACCCGTCGAGTCGCGGCAGACCTACATCGAGGATGACGAGATCCGGGCGTTGCTCACGCAGGACGCGGAGCCCGTCGGGACCGTCGCCCGCCCAAAGGAGTTCGTAGCCCGCCCGCTGCAGCAGGATTTGCAGCGATCGCCAGATATCGACGTCGTCCTCGACGACCAAGATGCGAGCTGTCACGACACCGCCTCGCTCAAGGGGCTCGGCGGAAGCGAGGGGCGAGCCGCCCCGCGGAGCTCGACAGTCACCGTGGTGCCACGACCTTCGACGCTCTTCACGCCGATCGTCCCCTGATGCAACTCAGTGATGCGCAACGCGATCAAGAGCCCGAGCCCCGATCCCGAGGCCGACGCTTGACGCGCGATTGGACGCTCGGTAAAAGCGCTGGAACAGCTGGTGCTGCTCGTCGATTGGGATACCGATTCCCGTATCGCTCACGACCAGGCGCCATCCATCCGCGGTACGCGAGACCTCCGTGCGCACCTGCCCTTTGGGGGGCGTGAATTTCACGGCGTTGGCAAGCAGGTTGTCGATCAGCTGGCCCAGTCGGTCGACGTCGCCGACAAGGGGTGGCCCCGGCTCGGCCTCGCTCACCAAGTTGACGCCCTTCTCACGGGCGGCGGGGCGGATCGACGACACCGCTATCTCCACCAACGACGGAAAGTCCACCCACTCGTTGCTGACCTGCAGACTGTTGGACTCGAGTCGATCAAGGAGCAGCAAGTCGTCGACCAGCCGCAGCAGTCGGTCCGTGTTCCGAGTGATGATGTCGAGGAATTCTGCCTGATCGGCAACGCTGTCGGCTCCCAGACCATCCCGCAGAAGGTGCGTGAAGCTCACGATGGACGTCAGCGGAGTGCGCAGCTCGTGGGACACCGACGCCACGAGGTCCGACTTGAGCGAGTCGAGCTCGGTCAAACGGGCGTTCTGCTCCTTCTCCATCTTCAAGAGGTATTCGCGCTCGGCGGCCACGGCGATCTCGTCAGTGAGGTCGCGATAGAGCCACAGGTGTCCCCGGTACGCACCGTCGTCGAGGATGGGCACGAAGGATCGCGCCAGGGTCCGCCCATTGGTGAACTCGACCCGCTCTTCCATGACGACCGAGCGGTTGCCCACGATCTCCCCGATACGCTCGAGCGCGCGCGAGTCGCGGTGCAACCGTTGGAGATGCGCGCTCAACCGGCCCCCAGCCATGCCGATCAACCGTTCGGGTTCGGGTCCGAGGCCGAACATCTCGCTCGCCGCCCGGTTGGCAAAGATCAGCTCGTCACGCTCGTCCGCCATGACCACTCCGACGAACAAGTTGGACACGAGAGAGGTCAGGCGACTGGCCATCGAGCTGAGCTCCTCGGCCGCCTCGTGGGGCTCGGTCACGTCGCGCGAGTGCAAGACGATGCCACGGATCGACGGATCGTTGACGAGGTTCGACTCCACGAGTCTCGAGCCAACGCCATCGACCGTCGGCCGAACGGATCCGGAACTCGAAGCGCCGTCCGAACGCGCCGTCCGGAGACCTGACTAGCTCCTCGATGGCCGCGCTGACCGACGGGCGGTCGTCGAGGTGAACCGCCGAAAGCGGGTCTTCGCCGAACAGCCCCGCCGGCAACCGGGGTGAGCTTGCGCCATGGACGTCGGTGGAGCGCCACGATCCGTCGGGGTCGAGGATGGTAACCAGATCGGCAGAAAGGTCGAAGACCGTTTGGGCCCGGCGATCCGGCTCGTCGTGGTGGGACTCAGCACCCTCGGTGACCTCGGGAGCCGCGCTTGGGTGCACCACCAGGAGCCACCGGCGGGGATGAGGGTCGTCGCTCAGCGGGGCCAGGTCGCACCGCAACGCCGCCCAGCAACCGTTCGCCAGCTGGACGCGCCCGTCGAAGCTGGTGGCCCCCTGCTCGCGCACTGAGGCGCCCAACGCTGGAAGACCCGGGGGAGCCGCGACAACCTCGCCCCAATGGCGACCGATTACCTCGCCCGGAGTGCGGTCCAAGACCGCGCACCAACGACGGTTCACCGAGCGCAATCGGCCTTCCTCGTCCACCACCGCCATCGGGATGAGCGCTCCCAGTGCCCGAGCTATCTCCTCGCTCGACGAACCGGTTTGCTCGACCTCGCCGGCGGCGAGCTCCTCGATCATGTCGTGGGCCACCCCTACGGTCGTCTCCGCGCAGGTTAGCCTGGTCGTCGGTGCCAATCGGGGCATCCCGCCCGTCCCTTGCGCGATCGGTCAGGAGCTACTCGGGAACCCGGAGATCCAGCTCCCCGCCCGATTGGTCGGGCCAGCGGCTAGTCACGACCTTGCCACGGGTGAAGAAGCGGACGCCGTCGGCACCGTGCGCGTGCGTGTCGCCGAAGAGCGAGCTCTTCCAGCCGCCGAACGAGTAGTAGGCCATGGGCACCGGAATGGGCACGTTGATCCCGACCATCCCCACCTCCACCTCGGCCTGGAAGCGCCGGGCGGCCCCGCCGTCATTGGTGAAGATGGCGGTGCCGTTTCCATAGGGGTTGGCGTTGACCATCGTCAGCGCGTCCTCGTCGCTCGCCACCCGCACGACCGACAGCACAGGCCCGAAGATCTCGTCGCGGTAGACCGACATGTCGGGCCGCACGTAGTCGAAGAGGCTCGGACCGAGCCAGAAGCCACCGGGGGCGCCCTCCACGGGCACGGTGCGACCGTCCACCGCCAGGGTCGCCCCCTCATCCACGCCGATGCCCAGATACGCCGCCACCCGGTCGCGATGGCCCGCGGTGATGAGGGGCCCCATGTCGCACCCGACACGGCCGTCGCCGATCCGTAGCGACGCCATGCGCTTGGCGATCCGCTCGACCAGCGCGTCGCCGATCGGTCCGACGGCGACCACCACCGACACGGCCATGCAACGCTCGCCAGCCGAGCCAAACCCGGCGTTGACGGCCGCGTCTGCGGCGAGGTCGAGATCGGCGTCGGGCCGGACGATCATGTGATTCTTGGCCCCTCCCAACGCCTGTACTCGCTTACCCGCCGCCGTCGCCCGTTCGTAGACGTGAGCGGCGACTGGGGTGGACCCGACAAAGGAGACGGCGCGGATGCCCGGGTCGTCGAGCAGGGCGTCGACGGTTTCGGCATCCCCGTGCACCACGTTCAACACCCCGGCCGGCAAGTCGGCCTCCTCGAATGCTCGTGCCAGCCACACTGCCGGCGACGGATCCTTCTCGCTGGGCTTCACCACCACCGTGTTGCCACAGGCGATCGCGATGGGGACGAACCAGCTCGGCACCATCACGGGAAAGTTGAAGGGGCTGATGACCGCCACCGGTCCGAGCGGTTCGCGGACCGAGTACACGTCGACCTCCCGGGAGGCTCCTTGGGTGAAGTCCCCCTTTAGAAGGTGCGCGATGCCGCACGCGAACTCGACGACCTCTTTGGCCCGCTGCACCTCTCCGCGCGCGTCGGCTAGCACCTTGCCGTGCTCGGCGGTCACGATGGCCGCCAGCTCGTCGCTCCGACGATCGAGCAGCTCGCGGAACGCGAAGAGGACCTTGGTGCGCTGCGCCAAGGAAGTTGCCCGCCAGCCCGGAAAGGCGTCGCTGGCCGAGCGCACGGCTGCGGCGACATCGCCGGCGTTGCCGAAGGCGACACGGCCGCTCACCGCCCCGGTGGCCGGGTCGAACACCTCGCCCGACCGTTCCCCGGCCCCCCGGTCGGAGTGGCCGGCGACCCAATGGTGGATTTCGGCGACCATCGCTCAACTATGGCACCACCGGGCGCAACGGACGGAGCGACGGCACCTCAGCGGGCTTTGGCGTCACCTAGCCTTCTGGCCGGCGTATCGTCCCAGGGCGAGCAACCCCGGGAGGGATGGCAGAGCGGACAAATGCGCGGCTCTTGAAAAGCCGTGGGGCTTCGGTCCCCGTGGGTTCGAATCCCACTCCCTCCGCACCGTGGCCCTGAACCCGTTCAGCGGAGCGCCGGCACATCTGAAGCCGAGCATCGGCACGCTCCCCGAGCACGCCGACGGTCTGCTCAGCAGACGAGGGTGTCGCGCAGTCGCTGGAGCACACCCTGCTCCAGTCCGGCGGGGCCCAGGAGGTACGGCTCCGCCCCGCCGTAGCGCGCGTCGAGTTCCTCGAGCGTCTCCTCCATGGCCCAGCGTGGGGTTCCCAGGACCGCCGCGGCCGCCTCGGGCGCCATTCCCAAGACCAGGAGACTCTCGTAGGAGTCCCCCTGGTGCACCCGGGTCCGATAGCGAGCCGTTAGTTCGTAGTCGTCGAGAACGTCGTGACGGGCGACACCCAGGAGCTCGAGCAACAGCGCAGCGGCCACGCCGGTGCGGTCCTTGCCCCCCGTGCAGTGGAACGCCGCCGGCAGTGCGGTCGGATCGGCCAACGACCCGAGCAACCGCCCCAGGGTCGGTCCCGAGTTGGCCAGAATCCCCCCGTAGAGCTCGCGCAGCATCGCCTCACCGTCGGCCGTGTGCTTCAGTTCTGAGCGGTCGGGCGCCACCGGCTCCTCGCCGACCGGTCGGCCGCTCACCGCCAGGGGGATCGAGACGAAGGGATCGGGCCCCCTCTCCCGCTCGGGCTCACCTCGTAGGTCGTAGACGGCGCGGAAGCCCAGCTGCTCGTAGGAGACCCGGTCCGCCGGCGTCAGACGGTGAAGGGCGTCCGAGCGGAACACGACCCCCCATCGGGTGTGGCCCCCGGCGACACGATACCCACCGAGGTCACGGAAGTTCGTCACGCCCTCGAACGGGACCCGGCGGGGGGCCCCAATGACCGCACGGCCACCACCAGGCGCGGCCACCGACACGTAGCGCCGCCCCGGTCCGGGATCATCGACCCGCACCGATCGCTGCTGGGCCCCGGCAGTCAGGACGTGGGTGCGGTCGATGCCTTCGGGAGACGTTCCCACGGCGATCTCGACCTCGGCGTCGCCGGCGCTCAGCGTCCAGCCCACCAGCAACGCTCCGTCTTCTTCGGCCTCGACCCAGACGTCAACGACCGATGAGGTCACCGCCCGGAGGCTACCAAGCTCACTTTCGCGTCCGCGCAAAGTGATCGACCGGTGGGCCCCGCACACATCACGGACGATCCTCCGGACCCCACCCCGGGGCGCTGTGGTGTCGAGGGTGGACCCAACGAGGAAGGACCGCGGCCCGAGCGAGCGCAGGCCCGGCACGAGCTCTTCGACGAGCGCCCGGCCCGCGGCCCCTCACGGGGTCGTCAGCGCCCCTGGGTGACACCGCGGGGTCAAGGCCCAATCGGGAACGACGATCAGCTTGGCGTACCCGGCGCCAGCGACCCTAGGCTCCGCACCGCTGCTGCCCACCGACGAAAGGCACCGCAATGATCAAGGGTTTCAAGGAATTCGTCATGCGTGGCAACGTCGTCGACCTAGCGATCGCGGTCGTGGTCGGCGCGGCCTTCGGGGCGGTCATCTCGGGCCTAGTGGCCGACATACTGACACCGCTGCTCGCCGCCATCTTCGGCAAGCCGAACTTCGCGGACCTGACCTTCACCGTCCATCACAGCGAGTTCCTCTACGGCGACCTGATCAACAAGGTGATCACCTTCGTGACGATCGTCGCCGCCATCTACTTCTTGATCGTGGTGCCGCTCAACAA
Source organism: uncultured Acidimicrobiaceae bacterium (assembly GCA_963794215.1). Classification (GTDB taxonomy): domain Bacteria; phylum Actinomycetota; class Acidimicrobiia; order Acidimicrobiales; family RAAP-2; genus DATKRB01. The sequence continues at coordinate 401,171 of CAWCCQ010000008.1, forward strand.
GCTCGCAGAACGTCGTGTCCGCGGGGCCACGCCCCCGCCCGAGGAGCTGCCCCAGGACGTGGCGCTCCTGACCGAGATCCGTGACCTGCTGGCCCAAGGAGCGCGAGCCAGCGACTAGCCACCTCTCGGCCCTCGGGGAACGGCGCGGCAGCGAGGACCTGCCGCGCCGGCTCGCAGACAAACGCCTGACCGACCCGATCAGGCCGGTGGCTCGATCTGGATCCGCAGCGCCTCGAGCCAGCGGTCCGCAGCCTTCCAAGCCTGCTCGGCGCGCCGGCGGCGTGCCGGACTCTGGGCCCCGGCAGCGGGGTAGGACCCGAGGAACTTGACGCCGGCCAGCTCGGCGTGCAGGTCTCGAAGGCAGTCGGCGACCACCTCGTCCGCCAGGTGTCCGGCCAGATCGATCACGAAGCAGTAGTCGCCCAGCCCGCGCTTGGTCGGCCGCGACTCCACCTTGGTGAGATTGATGTTGCGCGCCGCAAACTGCCCGAGGATGCCATGGAGACTCCCCGGACGGTCGGCCCGCTGGAAGCACACGATGCTCGTACGGTCATGGCCGGTCGGCGCAGCCACTCTGGCGTTGGCTACCGCGACGAACCGCGTCTGGTTGCCGGGGTGGTCCTCCACGTCCTCGGCCAAGATGACCAGCCCGTAGAGCTCGGCCGCCAGCCGGGGCGCGATGGCCGCCGTCACCGGCTGGCGTCCCTGACCGAGCAGACGCGCCGCCTCGGCGGTCGAGTTGGCGGCCACCTCGAGGGCCCCGGCGAGGTGTTCGGCGAGATACTTCCGGCATTGCGCGAGTGCCACTGGCACGGACTGCACCCGCTGCACCTCGCCGACAACGGTGCCAGGGGGCGCCATGAGGTGAAGGTGGATGTCGCGCACCACCTCACGCTGGATGATCAGGTCGTAATCGAAGACGAGGCCGTCGACCGTGGCGTTGACGGTTCCCTCGATGGCGTTCTCGATAGGCACGAACCCGATGTCGGACCGCCCGGCGCTCACTGATTCCAGCACGTCGGCGATCGTCGGCATGGGATCGAGCCTGGCCCGGGCGTAGTCCGGTTGGCTGAGCATCGCCTCCTCGGTGAAGGTCCCTGCCGGACCGAGGAAGGCAACCGAGGTCGCAGGTGGGCTCACACCGGGGCAGGATAGTGAACGCCATGGACGAGCCCGCACTCCGCCAGCTCCTCGCGGCGGTCTCCGACGGCACTTGCCCTCCCGACGAGGCCGTGCGCCGGCTCCGTCGCCTTCCCTTCGCCGATCTCGGCTTCGCCCGAGTCGACCACCACCGGGCCCTGCGTCAGGGGCTGCCCGAAGCGGTCTACGGACCCGGCAAGACCGTCGAGCATTGCGCGAGCATCGTCAAGGAGCTCCTGAGCGAACCCGGCGGCCCGGTCCTGCTCACGAGGGCCAGCGACGACCAGGCCGAGGCGGCTCAGGAGGCTGCGCAGTCCGCGGGGCACCGTCGGGGGACACTGACGCGCTGCGGGAACCATCTCACCGCTGTCTGGCGGGCGGCGGACCGGCGGGACGGACGCGTTCTGGTGGTGACCGCAGGGACCGCGGACATCCCCGTGGCGGACGAGTGCCGCGCCGTCCTGGTCGGTCTGGGCTTCGAGCCCGAGCTGCTGGTCGACTGTGGCGTGGCCGGCGTCCACCGCTTGTTGGCGTCCGAGGAGCAGCTCCGCGCCGGAGATGCCGTGGTGGTGGTGGCCGGTATGGAGGGCGCGCTGGCCAGCCTGGTGGGCGGGCTCACCGGGGCGCCGGTGGTCGCCGTGCCGACGAGCGCGGGGTACGGCGCCGGGCTCGAGGGTGTCACTGCCTTACTCGGCATGCTCGCCTCCTGTGCGGCGGGGATCACGGTCGTCGGGATCGACAACGGCTTCGGCGCCGCGTGCGCCGTGGCCCGCTTCCTCACGTGAAGGGCCCGTGACGACGCCACAGCCCACGTCCACCGTCGCCTGGTTCCACTGCTTCGCCGGGATCGCCGGCGACATGGCCCTGGCCAGCCTCATCGACGCGGGCGCCGACCCCGATGAGATCCGGAGGATGCTCGACCACCTCCCGCTGCCCGGGTGGGAGCTGCGAACCGAGCCCGTGCTGCGCGGCGGTATCGCCTGCACCGCGGTGGTCGTCGACATCGAGGCGGCGACGGGTCGGCGCACCTACGCGGACATCGTGAGCTTGGTCGAGCAGGCCAAGCTGCCCGACCGCGTGAACGAGCGGGCTCTGCGGACCTTCGGGCTCCTCGCCGAGGTCGAGGGGCGCATCCACGGCCGCCCGGCAGCCGACGTCCACTTCCACGAGGTAGGGGGCCACGACGCGGTGATCGACGTTGTGGGAACGGCCGTCGCTCTCGAGCTCCTCGGGGTGGACATCGTGACCGCCTCTCCGGTCGCCACCGGCACCGGCACCTTGCGCTCGGCCCACGGGACGCTGCCCAACCCACCACCAGCGGTGGTCCGTCTCCTGACCGGCGTGCCCGTCTACGGTCGCGACACCCCGATCGAGCTCACGACCCCGACCGGTGCCGCCCTGCTCGCCTCGTTGGCCACCGGCTTCGGCCCGCTACCCCCTATGCGGGTGCGAGCGACCGGCTTCGGCGCCGGCGGGGCCGAACTGGCCGAGCTTCCCAATTGCACTCAGGTGGTCGTCGGCACCACAGCCCCCGACGGGTCAGGCGGTGTCGGGGGCCAGCCGGTGCTCACCTTGGAGGCCAACATCGACGATGCCACTGGCGAACAGCTCGCCCACGCGCTCGAGGCGCTATTGGCGGCCGGAGCTCACGACGCGTGGATTACTCCGGTGATCATGAAGAAAGGGCGACCGGGGCACGTCGTCCACGCGCTGGCCGACACCGCGGTGGCCGACACGCTTCGCGGGGTCCTGCGAGAAACCACCGGCACCTTCGGGGTACGGGCCACGGTGGCCGGCCGTTGGCCCTCGGCCCGGACCGTGCAACAGGTGGAGGTGGACGGTCAGCCCATCGCCATGAAGGTCGGCGATCACCGGGCCAAGCCCGAATTCGACGATGTCGCACGAGCCGCGCGGGCGACAGGTCGGACTCCGCACGAGATCGCGTCGCTCGCCGAGGAGGCGTGGCGAGCGGTCGACCGGGGTCCGGATGCTCAGGGGACACCGCCGGTCAGATAGCGGGCGAGGAACTCGTCGCTGGCGACGAAGGCTTCGTCGGGAACCTGACCATGGCGCCCGGGATGCGCGTGCAGCCGTTTGTTCTCCGAGCCGAGCAGGTCGAACAGCTTTCCGACGGCTGGACGATCGAAGATCTCGTCGTCCCACTGCGCCAGGAACAACAGCGGGCAACGCACCAGCGGTGCGTCCGCGGCGATCCGGTCCCGGCTGGGACCGGTCAGGCCCATGAGCCCGAGCACCGCCACCTCGATGCGGGGGTCGGCGGCCACGAACGGCAGGCCGAGGATGGTCCCCATCGACAGACCCCAGAACCCGACCGGGCCGGGTCCTACCGTGTCGAGCTCTTCGAGCGCGTCGAGTGTCGCCGTCCAGTCGGCCACCATGCGGTCGGTCATGGTGGGATCGCCGGCCCAGAGCTGGGAGAACTCGAGCATCACCAGCCCGCTGCGCTCGCCCTCGTCGGCGCGGCGCTCGCCATGGACCGGGCCGTCGATGGCCGCCACTGCGAAACCCCGTCGACGGACCAGCTCGGCGGCCAGCGCCACCACGTAGCCCTCTCGTTTGTGCCCCGAGGCGCCGTGCCCGATCAAGACGAGCGGACGGGGACCGGGGGCCGTCTCCGGGATCCACAGCACTCCAGGGACGGACCGGCCCGAGGACTCGACGCGGAACGAGCGTTCGAGCACCTCGTCATGGGCCGTACGAGGACCCCATTGCATGGCAGGGAGCGTACCGACCAGTCACCCACGTCGTCCCGATCCCCAGGTGAGGTCGAATCGCAGTTCCTTCGGTCTGGGCCACGCCGGCCCACCCGACATGCAAAGGTGCGTTCCCGACCCCGATACGCCGCCCATACCCACGAAACCGAGGCCGCGATGCGCAACCCCATGTTCACCTTGGACGAGAACCTCGCCAACCTCGTCTTTGACTACTGCCGCAGCCGATTGTCGCTCGACCCGGTGCCCCTCGACTTCGGCGGCGCCGCGCCGACCGCCCTCCGTGAGGCCCTTGGGGGGATGATCGGACCCGGGCCTCACGAGCCTGAGCGGGTGCTCGAGCTGTTTGCCGAGACGCTGGCCACCGCAGTCATCTCGTGCGACAGCCCTCGCTTTTTGTCCTTCATCCCGGCTGCACCCACCAAGGCCGCCCTGCTCTTCGACATGATCGTCTCGTGCTCGTCGCTGAACGGCACCTCATGGCTCGAGGCGGCCGGCGCTGTGGCCGCCGAGAACCAGGCGCTGGGCGTGCTGGCCGACCTCGCCGGTCTTCCCCCCGGGGCAGGGGGCTGCTTCGTCTCGGGCGGCTCGATGGGCAACCTCTCCGCGCTGGTGGTCGCTCGGGACACCGCCACCCACCGGCTCGGCCGGGCGACCGAGCACCCTCGCATGGCCATGAGCGCCGAGGCGCACTCTTCGGTGCGCAACGCACTCCACGTCATCGGGGTGGAGCCCTTGATGGTCCCCACCATCGACCACCGTCTGGAGGGCGACACGTTGCGCACGACCCTCGACTCGCACCCCGACGCCGGCAGCGTCGTTGGGGTGGTGGCCACCGCCGGCACCACGAACGCCGGGATCATCGACGATCTGTCGGGGGTTGGCGCAGTGGCTCGGGAGCGGTCGCTGTGGTTTCATGTCGACGCGGCCTACGGCGGTGCCGCGCTGTTCGCCCCGTCGGTCCGCGAGCGTTTCGCCGGCATCGAGCTGGCCGACTCGTTCATCGTCGATCCTCACAAGTGGCTCTTCGCGCCCTTTGACTGCGCCGGACTGCTCTACCGCGAGCCACGGCTGGCCAAGGCCGTGCACACCCAAGACGCTTCGTACCTCGACGTGATCCATCCGCCCGACTCGCCGGTGTTCAACCCGAGCGACTACGCGATGCACCTCACCCGCCGGGCGCGCGGTCTGCCGTTGTGGTTCTCGATGGCCGTCCACGGGACCGACGCCTACCGCGACGCGATCGAGGCGGTTCTGTCCAACGCGCGCGACGCCGCTGCCCAGATCGAGCGGCGGCCCCACCTCCGGCTGCTCCGCGAACCCGAGCTGTCGGTGGTCCTGTTCGATCGTCAGGGCTGGGGGCTCGGCGACTACGAGCGCTGGTCGTCGACGTTACTGGCCGAGCAGGTGGGGTTCGTGACCCCTACGACCTGGGAGGGTCGACCCGCTGCACGTCTCGCGTTCCTCCATCCGGACACTTCGCCCGCCATCGTGTCGGAGATCCTCGACACGATGCACTAGAGATCGGCGACGGACCCCGAGGAGCGGGGCCGCAGCGCTGTACCTGCTCGGCGCGTCATTCGGCGGCTTCTGCCAGCGCCTCGGACAGCGACGGATGCACCAGCATGCTGTCGACCAGATCGGTGACCCTGAGGCCGGCAGTGACCGCCACGGCCAACACGGAGACCAGCTCGGCAGCGTTCTGACCGACGATCGACCCTCCCAGTACGACGCCGGTGGCAGGGTCCGAGACGATCTTGACGAAGCCCCGAGGGTCGTTGTTGATGAGCGCCTTGGGACTGGCCGCAAAGGGGACCTTGGTCACCCGCACCTTGCGCCCCTCGGCAAAGGCATCGGCCTCGGCCAGTCCCACGTCGGCGATCTCGGGCTCGGTGAAGATCGCCGACGCCGCCTTGTCGTAGTTGAGATGGCGGTGGGCGACGCTGTGGCCGCCCACGACGTGCTCGGCGATCTTGCGGCCCTGCATGGCAGCGACCGACGACAGCGGCAGCTTGCCCGACAGGTCGCCCGCAGCGTAGATGTGGGGCACGTTCGTCTGACAATGATGGTTGATGGGCACGTAACCGCCCGCGTCTATCTCCACCCCAGCCGTGGCCAGCTGCAAGCCCTCGGAGTTCGGCACCGACCCGATGGCCAACAAGGCGTGGGAACCAACGGCCACCCTTCCGTCGTCACAACTGACGGTCACCGCCTCGGCTCGTCGCGGGTGATCCCGACCGCTCGGGCGCCCTTCAAGAGGCGGACACCGCGGCGTAGGAAGTCCGCCTCGAGCACCGCGGCCACCTCGGGGTCCTTGCGCGGAAGCACCTGCTCGCGACTCACGATAAGAGTGACCTGGCACCCAAGGGACGAGAACATGTGGACGAACTCGACGCCGGTGACACCCGAGCCGATGACGACGAGGTGTTCGGGCAGCTCCTTGGGCGGATACGCGTCGCGGGTCGAGAGGATGCGATCGCCGTCGAGCTGCGCCCACGCGGGCACGCGGGGGCGACTACCCGTGCTCAGCAAGACCGCGTCCGCTCCGAAGGACCGGTCGCCCTCGGCCGTTTGCGCCACCACCCGCTCGGGCCCATCCAAGCGGCCCACCCCGCGGACGAGCTCCACGTTCTGGCTCTGGAGGATCTGGACGGTCGAGTCCTCCAAGCGCCGGCCGATGGCCCTGATCCGTTCGCGCAGCACCTGGAGGTCGAGCGCGCCGTGCACGTCGGCGATCCCCATGCCCGCTGCCCGGCCGAGGAACGACATGGCGCCGCCGGTGGCGATCATGGCTTTGGACGGGATGCAGTCCCACAGATTGGCCGCGCCACCGATGACGTCGCGCTCGACGAGGACGACATCCACCCCGAGGCGGGCCGCATCAGTGGCCGCTTGATTGCCCGCCGGCCCGCCACCGATGATCACGAAGCGCATCGACACCGCCCCTCGGGCCGGCATGCGTCGCTCCGGCGGGTCATGGTACGACGCCTGTGCGTCGCAGCAGGTTGCTAGAGGTTGGCGCGGCTCAGGAGGGCTCTGACCACCGGTAGACGTTGGTCTCGCGGGCGTTGAAGCCGAGGCGCTGGTAGAGGCGGTTCGCATCTTCGCGGCTAGGGCGGGAGGTGAGGTCCACGGTGCGTGCGCCGCTCTGGCTGGCCCGAGCGACGGCCGCTTCCACGAGCGCCGCGCCCACCCCTCGGCCTCTCGTGTCGGCGTCAACTACGACGTCCTCGATCCATGCCCGCATGCCAGTCGGCAACCGGAAGATCACCAGGGTCAGCGATCCGAGAATCCGGCCGTCGGACTCTCGGGCGGCGAAAAGCACGGTGGCCGGTGAGTCAACGATCGCCTGGAGCTCCTCGGCAGTCGGCGGCGGAGCCGACGAGGAGAGTTGGGGGAGAAGGGCCACCATGGCGCTCAGCAGATCGTCGCTGACCTCTTCGACCTCCTCAACGCTGAGCGACCCCTGCTCGGCCACGTCAGGACCCGGGCTCGACGATGGAGCGCCACATCGGCTGGCGCACCCGGTCGTAGAGGACGTCGCGGCGCTCCCCCCGCAGGGCGGCAAAGACGTGCTCCCCCCAGCGCTCCACGGCAATCAGGGGGGAGGGCAGTGCGTCGGGGCCGAACCAGCCGACGTCACGACATTCGAGCGGATGGGGCTCGAGCTTGCCCCCGACCGGTCGGCAATGGAACACCAAGGAGAACAGGGCGGTACGGGTGAAGCCCAGGCGGAGCCCGTCGAGCACGGCGATCAACCGCACGGGCTCCACCTCGATGCCCGTCTCCTCTTGGACCTCTTTGACCACCACTTCGGCCGCGGAGTACCCGACGTCGCACCAGCCAGTGGGGTACAGCCAGGCGCCCGAGTCCGCCCGCTGAATGAGGAGGAGCTCGCCCTTCTCGTTGCCGACCGCGGCGCCCACTGCCACCTTCGGAGTCACGTAGCCCGGGACACCTTCTCCGACCAGGCTGAGCCACTCCTCCACCAGGCCCTCGGCGTCCTCCATCGCGTCGTCGCCGTCGGCCGCGGCGCGAATGTCCGCTGCGACGCGGAGGATCTCCTCGAAACGCTCGCGCTCGTACAAGCTCTCGGTGAAACCCAGCCCCGTACGGGCGATGGCCGAGAGACTCTCGCTCCAGCGCAGGAGCGTGCGGGTGGGCACGGACGGATCCACGCCCTGACGCTAGCGCCACCGGAGGAGCAGCTGCGTCGACCCGGGGCCTCCGGGTGGTCCCCACGACGGCCAAAATGCCGCGAGTGGTCGTCGCGTAGAGCAGAATGTGCCGTGCACGTCAACCGTGACTGCCGGCACTACGTCATGCAAACCACCGCCCGCGGCGACCGCCTCGAGCGCTGCACGGTCGACGCCAACGACCCGCTCCCCTTCTCCTGTCCCGATGGCTGCCTCTTCTACGAGCCGCGGCGGGTCTCGTCGGCCGGTTGGCAGGTCGCCCGGGACGAGAATCCCCACAACAAGGGCGACGAGGGCAAACGCTGAGTCCTCGGGACCCTGACCCCGATCGAAGGCCGACCGGCAGCGCCGAGGGAGGGCCTGACCCGCTCCCACGAATCGCCGCCGCGCCCTGGCACCTTCGTGCCTTTTGCCCAAGCGACTTGCCGATGGTGGCCGAAGCGGCAGGTGATCCGGCCATCCCGGCGGTCTCGAGCGTCCCGTCGCCCTACACCGAGGAGGCGGGACGAACCTACCTCTGGCACCAGCAGCACGCCGTGCGCGAGGGGTTCGGCTACGCGTTCGTGATTGCGCGCGAAGCAGACGACGTCGGCGTCGGCTCCATCGGGCTCTGGCTACGCGACGCGGATCTGGGTCGCGCGTCGGTCGGGTACTGGGTCGTGCCCTCGGCTCGGGGTCGAGGCGCAGCGGCTTGCGCGCTCCGAGGTCTCAGCCGCTGGGCGCTGGCCCAACTGCCCATCGCGCGCCTCGAACTATGGATCGAGCCGTGGAACGTGGCCTCCCATCGAACGGCCGAGCGTGGCGGGTATCTCCTCGAGGGACTGCTCCGGAGCTGGTTGCCGGTCGACAGCGAGCGTCGCGACATGTACGTCTTCTCCTTGGTGGCCTCGGACCTCGACCCGGGCTCCGAGTGACCTCAGCTCTCGAGCACGTCACCGAGGAGATCGACGGTCACCCCTTCGACACGCAGCCACGCGACGGCCGCCTCGAGCGCGGCGGCGGTGCCGTCGAGCTCGCACACCATCCATCCCGTCTCGGCCCCGACGTCGGCCCGTCGGATGTTCGGGACAACCTCGAACTCGCTGACAAGGCGCGCCACGACCGGGGCGCGTACCAGCGTCTCGGGAAAGGTCAACCGCACCCGGACCTTGGTCACTCGGCCGCGTCGTCCGACGACGCCCCGCCGCGGCGCAGCACCCGGTTGAGGCTGCCGGATCGGAAGCCCTCGAGGTCGAGTGTGACGAACTCGTAACCGGCCGCCCGTACCGCGGTCACGATCTCGGCACGCCGGTCGAACGCCTCGATGATGTCGTCGGGCTCCACTTCGATGCGGGCGACCTGTCCGTGGTGGCGCACCCGTAGCTGGGTGAACCCCAAGCCCCGCAGCGCCCCTTCGGCTTGTGCTACTGAGCGCAGCGTCCCGAGCGACACTGGGGTGCCGTAAGGCACCCGTGAAGCCAGGCAGGCGCCGGCAGGCTTGTCCCATGTCCGCAGGCCGAGAAGTCTGGAGTAGTCACGCAGGGCCGCCTTGGTGAAGCCGCTCGCCACCAGCGGGAAACGGGCGCCCAGACCCTCGGCGGCGGCCTGGCCCGGGCGGTAGTCGCCCAGATCGTCGAGGTTGACCCCTAGTACCACGGTCGCACCTTCGGCCCGGGCCAGGGGCCCGAGCACGTTCATCAGGGCGGTCTTACATCGCGCACAGCGATCCGCGCCGTTGGCCACGTACCCCGGATCGGCCATCTCGTCGGTCGGTACGCCCACCCAACGCAGGCCCCATTCCTCAGCCAGCCGACGGCAGTCTTCCTCTTCGCTCGGTGCCAGCGAGGGTGAGATCGCCGTCGCACAGAGCACCCGTTCGAGCCCGAGGGTGTCATGTGCCACCTTGGCCAAGAACGACGAGTCGGCGCCGCCGCTGAACGCGACCACCACCCGGTCGAGTTGACGGAGCTCCTCGCGCAAACGAACGAGCTCGGGCCCGTCGGTCAAGACCACGATCAGGTGTCCGCGCCGAGCGCTCGGGTCAGCACGGTAGGCAGATCGTCGACCATCCCGGTATAGAACGGCCCGAACTCGGCGAACCGCGTCGACACCTCGTCGAAGCGCATCTCATAGACACAGGCCTTCAGGTCGTCGGGGTGTGCGCCGAACAAGGTCACCCCCCACTCCCAGTCGTCGAGCCCGGTTGATCCGGTGATCAGCTGCAGGACCCGACCAGCGAAGGTCCGTCCGACCTTGCCGTGGCCCAACATGAGCTGCCGCCGCTCCTCGAAGCTCAGGGCGTACCAGTTGTCCCCGGCCACGCGGCGCTTGGACATGGGGTAGAAGCAGAACGCCGGCTTTCCCGCAGGCGGCAGCTGCGGGTACAGGCGGGCCTGTTTGTGCTCGTCGGGCAGCCCCGCGGCGTACTCAGAGATCTCGGTCAGCGAGACGTAGGACGTCGTGGGCTCGAGGCCGGCCCGGCGAATCGCCGTTTGTAGGTCGCGCAGCGCCCACAGATCGGGCCCGAGCACGACGAAGCCCACATCCGCTTTGTGGCCGAGGAGCGCAACGGACACCACCTGGCAGCCCTGCTTGCGAGCCGCCTCCTCGGCGTCGATGACCGCGTCGTGATCAACGTGGCCCGACGCCTGGCAGAAGAGGTGGAGGACCGCTACCCCGGCGGTCGGCCCGACGGGCTGGAGAGCGAACTCGTCAGGAGGCACTGCCCGACAGTCTAGGTACCGCGTCGCCCACGCTCCGTCGACGTGGCACCCCGGCGCGCTACACCCTCTGCACGGCACCCAACGGACCGACGCGACAAGAGGGCGCCCAAGGGCGCCCTCTTGTTCGAAATATGTCACCAGCATGGGCCACGAACGTGGTCCCCTGGCGCTCCAGGTTGCCGCAGGCGGACTAGAAGTCCTCCATACCTCCACCGGGCATCGCGGGCGCCTTGTCATCGGGCTTGTCCACGATGACCGCCTCGGTCGTGAGGAAGAGCGCAGCGATGGACGCGGCGTTCTGCAGGGCCGACCGGGTCACCTTGGCCGCGTCGATCACACCGGCGGCGAACAGGTCTCCGTACTCCCCTGTCGCCGCGTTGAGCCCTTCCGCGCCCTTGAGGTTGCGGACCTTCTCGACGATCACGCCACCCTCGAGACCAGCGTTGACCGCGATCTGCTTGAGCGGCTCCTCGACAGCGCGAGCCACGATCCGGGCTCCCGTCGCCTCGTCGCCCTCCAGCTTTTGGGCCCGGTCGAGCACCGCCTGCTGCGCCCGGAGCAGGGCCACTCCTCCGCCGGGGACCACACCCTCTTCGATGGCCGCCTTGGTCGTCGAGACGGCGTCCTCGATCCGGTGCTTCTTCTCCTTCAGCTCGACCTCGGTGGCTGCGCCGACCTTGATCACCGCAACGCCACCCGAAAGCTTGGCCAGGCGCTCCTGGAGCTTCTCGCGGTCGTAGTCGGAGTCCGTGTTGTCGATCTCGGCCTTGATCTGGCTGATGCGGCCCTTGATCTCCTCCTCGGACCCGGCGCCTTCGACGATCGTGGTCTCGTCCTTGGTGACGACAACCTTGCGAGCCTGGCCCAGAAGGTCGAGCGTGACGTTCTCCAGCTTGAGTCCAACTTCCTCGGTGACCACCTGGCCACCGGTCAGGATGGCGATGTCCTGCAACATCGCCTTGCGGCGCTCACCGAAGCCCGGGGCCTTGACCGCCACGCTCTTGAAGGTTCCACGGATTTTGTTGACCACGAGCGTCGCCAGGGCCTCACCGTCCACGTCCTCGGCGATGATGACCAGCGGCTTCGCCGTCTGCATCACCTTCTCGAGGACCGGCAGCAGGTCCCGTACCGCCGAGATCTTCGTTCCCACCAGCAGGATGTGGGCGTCCTCCAGTGAAGCCTCCATCCGCTCGGGGTCGGTGGCGAAGTACGGGGAGATGTACCCCTTGTCGAAGCGCATGCCCTCGACGAGGTCCATCTCCATGCCGAAGGTCTGGGACTCTTCGACCGTGATCACGCCGTCCTTGCCGACCTTGTCGATGGCCTCGGAGATCATCTCGCCGATTTCGGTGTCGGCCGCCGAGATCGACGCCACCTGAGCGATCTGACCCTTGGACTCGGTCTCACGAGCGATTGCGTGGATGGAGCTCACCGCTTCCTCCACGCCCGCCTCGATCCCCTTCTTGAGGGACATCGGGTTGGCGCCGGCGGCCACGTTCCGCAGCCCCTCGTGCACCATGGCCCAGGCCAGCACGGTGGCCGTGGTCGTGCCGTCCCCGGCGACGTCGTCGGTCTTCTTGGCGACTTCCTTGACCAGCTCGGCACCGATCCGCTCGAAGGGATCCTCGAGCTCGATGTCCTTGGCGATCGACACGCCGTCGTTGGTGATGGTCGGGGCGCCCCACTTCTTGTCGAGCACCACATTGCGACCCTTCGGTCCAAGGGTGACCCGGACGGCGTCGGCCAGCTTGTTCATGCCGGTTTCGAGCGCCCGTCGGGCCTCTTCGTCGAAGGAGATCAGCTTGGGCATGTAATCAGAACCTCCGTTGTGAACCGACCCGACCGGGCCGGTCTGTTCATGCGGTCACTCTTCAGCAAGACGAATGCTACCCGATGATTAGCACTCTCGTTGCTCGAGTGCCAACAGCCAACCACGTCGGTGCCCCTGACGCAACCGGTGGCGGTTGCAAGGTCTCCGCCGCCGGTGGCGGTTGCAAGGTCTCTCAGCCGCCGGCGACCGCCGGCACGATCGAAAGCGTCTGACCGTCGGCGACCGGTGTGGAGAGGCCTTGGAGAAAGCGGACATCCTCGTCGGCCAGAAAGATGTTGACGAACCTCCGAAGCGCGCCGCTGTCGTCGAAGAGCCGTTCGGCGAACCCCGGGTGGGCTACGTCCAGGGCCTTGAGAGCCTCGCCCACAGTGGAGGCCTCGACCGCGACCTCCCCGAGACCTCCGGTCAGCGATCGCAGCTGGGACGGCACACGGACCGACACGCTCATCGGGTTCCCTCCTGACGGACGCTGGGCTGGTCGAGGATCTCGTCGGAGAGCGCCGCGTCGAAGGCGCTCAAGAGGGGATCGATGGTGACGGTGGGCCCGACGGTGGAGCTCAGGGCCTCGACCGTCTTGAGCCCGTGACCGGTGACGAGTGCGACCACTCGCTCACGAGAGCCCACCACCCCGGACGCGGCCAGTTTGGCGAGGGATGCGATCGTCACACCGCCCGCCGTCTCGGCGAAGATGCCTTCTGTACGCGCCAGCAGGCGAATCCCCTCGAGCACCTCGTCGTCGGTGACCGCGGCACAGGCGCCGCCCGACGCCCGGATCGCTTGCAGCGCGTACCACCCGTCAGCCGGGTTCCCTATGGAGAGCGACTTGGCGATCGTCGACGGCTTGACCGGCCTGATGTCGTCGGATCCGTCGGCAAAGGCGGTGGCCACCGGGGAGCACCCCGCGGCCTGGGCCCCTGAGAATCCTCACGTTCACCGGACCCTCCAGCAGTCCAACCCGCTCGAGCTCGGCGAAGCCCTTGGCCACCTTGGTGAGCTGGCTTCCCGAGGCGATCGGGACCACGACGTGGTCCGGCGCCTGCCATCCCAACTGCTCGGCGACCTCGAACGCCAGCGTCTTGGAACCCTCCGCGTAGTAGGAGCGAACGTTGACATTCACGAAAGCCCAGCTCGGGTGCTCGCTCGTGAGCTCCGCGCAGAGGCGGTTCACCTCGTCGTAATTCCCGCGCACGGCCACCACGGTGCCCCCGTAGACGGCGGTCATCGTGATCTTTGCCTCCTCGAGGTCGCTCGGGATCAGCACGACCGAGGCCATACCCGCTCGAGCCGCGTGGGCCGCGACCGAGTTGGCGAGGTTGCCCGTCGACGCGCACGCGGCGACCTTGAACCCGAGTTGCCGAGCTTTGGTGAGTGCCACCGACACCACGCGGTCTTTGAATGACCCGGTGGGGTTGGCCGTGTCGTCCTTGATCCACAGCTCGCCCAGCCCAAGCTCGGCGGCCAGGCGGTCCGCTCGGACCAGCGGGGTGAACCCGGCGCCGAGGTCGACCGGCGCCATGTCCTCGACGGGCAGCAGGTCGCGATAGCGCCAGATCGTCCGGGGGCCAGCGGCAATACGCTCGCGACTGACGGTGGCGGCAATGCGGTCGTAGTCGTAGGCGACCTCGAGTGGGCCGAAACAGTAATCACAGACGTGCAGCGCTTCGGCGGGAAATTGGCGGCCACACTCCCGACAACGCAGCCCAGTGACATGATCCACGGCGGTCCTCCTCATCGGTCGGGCATTGGCACCTGGTGCCCGCCTCCCCGATCGATGCGCACGTTGCGCCGTGGGTGACGGGTACTGGTTGCCGCGGCGTCGACGGGCCCGTCCCTCAGCCGCTCTGGATGATCCTCCCATCGTGCTCGACGGACCCTGCCCTCGTCAATGTCATGCGCCCTCGTCAGGATGTTTCGCGCATAGCTCGGCGGTCCGCGCAGCGCCTGGCCGTCCCGCCACGTGTGAGAGCTCCACCTCGGGCGGACGGCTCGCGCCCCGGCGGGGCCCCCGATCGGCGGCGTCGGGGTCCAAAGCACGCGCCGGGCGGGTGAGATGCGCGAGATGGGGGATGATGCAGGCATGGCAGGGGACCTGCGCACGATGGACGGCTCCGCATTCAGCTCTGCCGAGCTCGCCGCGGCCAAGGCCGGACGCACGGTGTCGGTCCTCATTCCTGCCCGCAACGAAGAGCGGACCATCGGGGTGGTGGTGGATGCGGTGCGCACGCCACACGTGCTGGCGGCCAACGGCAGCGGGCTGGTCGACGAGGTGGTTGTGATCGACGACGGCTCGTCGGACGCCACCGCAGCGGTCGCTGCGGACCGGGGAGCCCAGATCCTCGCGCTCAAGTCCGGCGGTGGTGGCAAGGGACAGGCGATGCGTGCCGGGCTCGAGGCCAGCTCAGGGGACCTGGTGGTCTTCCTGGACGCCGACGTCGAGAACACCTCGAGCGCGTTCGTAGCCGGCTTGCTCGCGCCGCTCTTGCACTACGAGGAGGTCGCGCTCGTGAAGGGCTTCTACACACGGCCGCTGTATGGTGCCCCTGGCGGTGGCGGTCGGGTAACGGAGCTCGTCGCCCGGCCTCTCATCGACGTCTGCTTTCCCGAACTCGCTGGAGTCCGTCAGCCCCTGGCTGGCGAGACCGCTGCTCCTCGCTGGGTCCTCGAGAAGGTGGGCTTCGCTGACGGGTATGGGGTCGAACTTGGTCTGCTCGTCGATGTGACGAGGCGATTCGGAGTGGGCTCGCTGGCCCAGGTCGATCTGGGGACCCGCGTCCACCGCAACCGGCCGCTGGACGAGCTTCGGCCGCAGGCCGCCGACGTGATCCGGGCGGCGCTCGAACGCCTCGAGCCGGGCCGTTGGCCCTGAGCGAACCTGCAGCAGCCCCGGCCGAGGGTAACGTCCCCTCCGTGGCCGACCTGGTCGTCGTCTCTAATCGGGGGCCCCTGTCGTTCAGGCTCGACGCCCGCGGGCGACCCGAGGCGACCGGTTCCGCGGGCGGGCTGGCAGGCACCCTGCACCCGCTGCTCGCAGGCTCGGGCGTGATCTGGGTGTCCGCGTCGATGAGCCAGGCCGATCGGCTCGCCTCGGCCGAGGGACTGATGGCAGAGGACGGCCTGAGCATCGTGCCGGTGCACCCCGATCCCGACGTGTACCGCATGGCCTACGACGTCATCGCCAACGCCACGCTGTGGTTTTGTCACCACCACCTCTTCGACCTGGCCCGGCGACCTCGCTTCGACCGCCATTGGCAGAAGGCCTGGTCGGCTTATCGGACGTACAACGAGCTGTTCGCCGACTCGGTAGCCACCCACGCGCCCAACGGTGCCACCGTGTTGGTGCAGGACTACCACCTCGCCCTGTGCGGAACGATGCTCCGGCAGTCACGACCAGACCTACGGACCGTTCACTTCAGCCACACGCCCTTCGCCGACCCCAACATGCTGCGAGTGCTGCCTGATGCCGCGGCGGCCGAGTTGCTCGAGGGAATGGCCGGGTTTGGCGCGTGCGGGTTCCACACCGCGCGTTGGGAAGCAGCCTTCCGCACGTGCTTCGACGATGCGGTTCTCTCCGGCGAGCTCGAGGCGCCCGCCACCTTCCACGCCGCACTCGGGCCGGACCCCGAGGCAATGGGAGTAGAAGCTCAGAGTGCGGCCTGCCGGGCTGCGGGGACAGAGCTGGACCGTTTGATCGGCGACCGCAAGCTCATCGTGCGCGTCGACCGGGTGGAGCTGTCCAAGAACATTCTCCGAGGTTGCTGGGCGTTCGAGGACCTGCTCGAGTCGCGCCCAGAGTGGCGAGACCGCGTGGTGCTGCTCGCCCTCGCCTACCCCTCGCGCGAAGGGCTGGCCGACTATCTTGCCTACCGCGCCGAGGTCGAGCACACCGTCGCCCGCATCAACGAGACCTGGGGCACCGCTCGCTGGACCCCGATCGTCCTGGACGTCGCCGACGCGCGTGAGCGCTCGGTCGCCGCGCTCCAGCGCTACGACGTGCTGCTGGTCAACCCCGTACGCGACGGGCTGAACCTGGTGGCCAAAGAGGGCCCGCTAGTGAACCGGACGGACGGGATCCTCGTGATCTCCCGCGAGGCAGGCGCTTGGGAGGAGCTGCGCTCGGCCGCGATCGGCATCAACCCCTTCGATGTCAGCGGAACCTCCGACGCCTTGTATCGTGCGCTCACGATGGATGGCCCGCAACGGGCTCGCTGGGCGTCCGAGCTGCGGGATCTGGTCCTGGGTCACACCGCAGCCGATTGGCTGGCCGACCTCCTCGCCGCTGCTCAGAAGATCGCCTCCGACGGCTGAAGCCCGGGCAGAACCTCGCTCAGGCGCCCTGCTCGAACGCTAACGCGCCCAGCAATTCCTGAGCGCCCTCGGGACCGCGCACCACCACGTCGGCCGCGGCGGCGACTTCGGGTGCGCTCTCGTCGTCCACGACCGCCACCTTGGCCACCGCCACACCCTTGTGCGCCCACCGATCCAAGGCGGTGAACGCCGCGAGGTCGCCGAGATCATCCCCGAAGTACCCCGCCGCGACCCTTCCAGGCACCAAACGGTCGACCACGGTTCCCTTGTCGATGGCGATCGGCGGCCGCAGCTCGAGCGCCATCCTGCCGGGTTGGACCTCCAGGCCCGTCCGCGCACGTGCCGCCTCGCAGAATTCGGTCGCCCAGCGCTCGGACCGGGGGCTCCCTCGCCAATGGATCGTCACGGTGACACCTTTGTCCTCGATCCCCACGCCCGGGGGGGCCTGGCGCCGCGCCTCAGCGCTCAGCTGGGCCACCACCGGGCGCCAGGACTCAGCTTCGGGGTCCAACCGGACGACGCCGTCGGCATCGACCGACTCGAGCCCGTACAAGCCGAGCACCCGGACGCGGCCCAACGGTCCCAGCACGCCGGCCACGAATGTGGCCGGCCTTCCCGACACCACGGCGACCACAGAAAACCGGCGGGCCAGCCCGACCAGCAAGGCGCTCGTCCCATCCAGGGGCCGCGCCGAAGCGGGATCCGCCACGATTGGAGCGAGGGTCCCGTCGAAATCGAGGAAGAGGGCTGATCGCTCCGGCCGTGCCGCAAGTGGCCCGAGGGCTGAGGGAACCGGCGGCATCCTGGTCATCGGGCACGAGCCCGGTTCAGGCACTCGGCGCGGATGTCGTGGCGATGCGCCCGGCAAGGTCGGCGCCCACGACGACCACCACGCCCACGCCTGTCGTGCCAGGGACCGGTACCGCCGTGGTCAGTGGTCCCACACTGGTTGCGGGCAACCCGAGCACGCTAGCCGCCGTCGTCGCTTGGGCCTGCTCACCGGCGGCGTAGTACACCGCCGACGTCGCGACCGGCGTCGTCGTGTTCGTCGGCGTCCCGGCGCTCCACCCCGCAGACTGCAGGACCTGGGTGTAATCCGCGGCGGCGCCCGGCTCGGTGGTGCCGTTGGCCACCAGCACCTTGACGGCTGCCCGGGCCGCCACTGGAACGGTCGTCGTGGTCGTGGTCGTGGTGCTGGCGTGTCGCCCGCCTTGGTGCGCCGGCGAGGTAGTCGTGGACACGGCGTTCGAGCTACCGCCGGCGGTGGTGCTCGTCGAGGTACCTCCCGCAGCCCCGGCAAGAACCGGCGGTCGACCGGCGACGCCGACGAGCACGATGCCCACGACGAACGCCACAACGAGCACGACGATGGCCCGAGAGGCGACCACCCGGTCACCGCTAGGTGGTCGTCGACCCGGCGGCTCACGGTCCGCAGGTGATGACGACGGACCGGTCATCGCAGCAGCCTGCCAACCGGGCCGCCCCGGCGCAAGCACCCTCGCTCTCCCCAGGTGCCCCGGGTGCGTGCCCGCGGACCTCAACCCCCGGTTCGCCCGGGGCACCGAACGGCTCCGCGAGAAGGCTCGATAGGGGAAACAACGACACCGGCCGGTAGCCTGTGGCGCCCGGCCGGTGTGGCGCAGCTGGAAGCGCAGGCGATTTGTAATCGTCAGGTCGTGGGTTCGAGTCCCACCACCGGCTCCATCGTCTCCCCATTCTGCAGGGTCGCGGTGTGAGTAAGCTTCGTTGCTCCGGTTGGCGTAGAGCCGGATGCGCTGAATCAAGTCCCCGTTGAGCGTCTCGCCTCGAGAAGGAGACGATCGGTGGGATTCGGGCGACGCGCGCAGGCATTGCCACCGTCATCGCCAGGGCTCGGCAGGGGCTGAGCGTGCCAGGCGATCGGCTTCTGCGCATCGTCGCCAAGTTGTCCGAACCCGGCCGTGACGGGCCGAGAACCCGCCGGCTCTGTGACGTCGCAACTGAGGTCATCCGAGTGAGTGGGGCTGGCATCATGCTCCTCTCCGGTGGCCTCCCACGAGGCTCGCTGTGCACGACCAACCCCGTCTCGACCCTGATCGAGGATCTGCAATACACGTTGGGTGAGGGGCCGTGCGTCGACGCCCACGCCCAGGGCGGCGCCGTCTCCGAGCCCGATCTGGCCGCGCCGAACCAAGTGCGCTGGCCGGCCTTTGCTCCTCCAGCCGTCGCCGCGGGCGCACGAGCCGTCTTCGGGTTTCCGGTGCGGATCGGCGCGGCGCGCCTTGGTGCGCTGAATCTCTACTCCGATCAGCCCGGGTCGCTCAGCGATGACCAGCACGCCGACGCGCTGGTGATGGCCGAGGTGGCTGCTCGAGCCATCTTGGACATACAAGGGGACGCACAGCCCGGAACGGTCGCCGCGGAGCTCGGCGCAGGAGCCAACTTCCAGTTCGTCGTCCACCAGGCGGCCGGAATGGTCTCGGTCCAACTTGGGGTCAGCATCGACGAAGCGCTGGTCCGACTGCGGTCCTCGGCCTTCTCGAGCAATCGACTCGTTGCCGACGTGGCCGCCGACGTGGTGGACCGGCGACTGCGGTTCGACGACGCGGACGATACGTAGCCGGAGTGCCGCTCGTCTCCCGGCTCGGGGTAGAATTTGGGCGATCGGTGGGCCCGGACCCCGCATCGCCGACGAACCCCCGTACGGATCGGCGAACCATGCCAAGAGAAGCACTCCTCATTCGCACTCTCGTGGAGCTCGCCGACAACCTGGTTGACGAGTTCGACGTGATCGACGTACTCACGGTCCTGACGGACCGCTGCGTGGAGGCACTCGACGTGAACGCGGCGGGCGTCATGCTCGTCTCTCCTGGTGGCGATCTCCAGGTGGTCGCCTCCTCGAGCGAAGCCATGCGTGACCTCGAGCTGTTCGAGCTCCAGGCCGACGAAGGCCCTTGCGTGGACTGCTTCCGAAACGGCGAGGCGATCATCAACCTCGAACTGTCCGAGGTGGACGGTCGGTGGCCACAGTTCACCGCTCGCGCCATGGCGATCGGATTTCACTCCGTCCACTCCCTGCCGATGCGCCTCCGAGGACACACGATTGGCGCCCTCAACATGTTCCGCACCCACCGGGGACCCTTGGCGCCCGACGACGTCCTCGTCGCTCAGGCGCTCAGCGATGTGGCGACGATCGCGATCATCCAGCACCTGACCACCGTCAACGCCCAAGTCCTGAACAACCAGCTCAGCGAGGCTCTCAACAGCCGTGTCATCATCGAGCAGGCCAAGGGGAAGGTCAGCGAGGCCTCCGGGGTCGACATGAACCTGGCGTTCCAGCGGATACGGCGCCACGCCCGCAACCACAATCTGCGACTCACCGATCTCTCGCGAGCCATCGCCGACGGAGCGACCGCCACCTCATCCCTCGATCCCCTGCCGCCACATAGCCGGGGGCCACAAACCTTCATTTCCGGCCGCCCGATGGCAAAACCCCGGCGATCCCACGAGTAGCCGAGACGGCGCAACTCACGCCCATGGGGCGTTGGGGGAGCTCGGTGGAGGCACTGGCGTCGATGACCAGCAAGGTCGCCAATTCGACGACATCGATCGCCCGTGGATCGGATCGTCGAAGACTTCGCACTACGACTCGCGCGCTGCGACCCTCACGCCACCGCTCGGTCAGGGGCCGTCCGGGCCGTATCCATTGCCCGAGAGGTCGGGACGCCCTCCGGGCGCGGCGCGGGACATCACCGCCACCGTGGCCACGTCACTCGGATAGGTGCGCATCGCCCGGAAGAGGAAGAACGCGCTCGCGCTGAGGGGAAGGAGCATGATCACGAAAGTCCACTGCAGGCCCGAGTACGGCTGGTTGCCGCTGCTCAACAGGTCGGACACCGCTCCGAAGAGGAGCGGCGCCAAGGCCTGCGCCCCGGTGCGCACGAACGTGCGAATGCCTTCGGCCCGACCCCACAGCGGTGCGGGGACGATGTCGAGGCGAGCCGCGTCGATCGGGGGGTTCTGCGCCGAGAGCGCCGCTGCGGCCAGCACCACATAGGGCAACGCGGTGATCGAACTGTGGGTGACAAGGGCCGGAATGAACAGGACCACCGAGGCCACCGAGGCGAACGCCGCGACCTGGATCCGCCCTCGGAGGTGCCCGTTGCGTAGCAACCGGTCGCCGAGTGGTCCGCTAATCAGGATGCCGGCGGCGGCACCCCCTCCGATCACCAGCATGAGTAGGTTGGCCACCAGTTGATTCACGTGGTACTGCGCGTGCACGAATTCGACACCGAAGGTCTGCACGCCCGCCAGGAAGTAGTACCCGCAGGCGCCCGAGATGATCAACGCGACGTTGGTCGGAACCCGGAGCACGAAGCGGGCAGCAGCGAAGAACCCCATGGACTCGGCCGGACCCTGCCGGAGCAGCCGGGGATTGGGGGCGACGTTACGCTCCAGTGCCAGACGCTGCGCCTCGGTGCCCTCGACTTGGGCCGCCTCAGCCGCGTCGACCGGGGGTGCCGTTGACCGGCCGGGGGTTTCGGGGAGGAGTGCCCCCTGGCCGCCCCGAACCGGCTCGGGCAAGCGAATCACCAGATAAGCGAGGACGAACGCGGGGAGGGCCAGGATCACAAAGGCCAGACGCCACGACAGCGCGGAGATGTCGCCCGTCACCGCGAACCCGAGGCCGGCGCCGATCAGCTCGCCGGTCAGGACAAAACTGTAGATCCGTCCCCGCTCCTGGCTCGGGAAGTAGTCCCCGATCAGCGACGCCACGATCGGGCCGGCTGCTGCGGTCACCACGCCCAGCGCGAGCCGGGCTTCGAGCAGCGCGCCGAACGAGCTGACCGTGGCGCTCCACAGCATCGCGCTCCCCCACAGCACGATGGCGAGCGACAGCACCAAGGTCCGTCGAACCCGGTCGGCGAGCACCCCGAAAGGAAGGGACGCGACCGCTCCCACCAACGAGCTCACGGCGACCAGCAAGCCGATGTCCGTGTTGTCGATGTGAAGATGCTGGCGGAGCTGGATGGCCGACGCGCCAACCGTCGCGGCGTCGGCGCTGCCCAGGGCCAGCACGCCAGCCAGGATGAGGATGATCCGGGCTCGCATGGACCCGCCGAGCGTGACCCGCAGACGGCCGCCGGCGGCGGTACCGCCACGGCGGAGGGCATCGGCGATGATCCGCCCCGGCCTGCGAGGCTCGGGCCACTCGGCCCCGTCGATATTCCCGGCCGGCACGGATCGAGCCTAGGGTCGTCGCGCCACGACCGTCAGCGGCAAGGCCGAAGGCGGGTGTCGGTCCACCTCGCGCACACCAGCGCGCGGCCGAGCGCCCGATATCAGCGACGCCGACGATCCCTGGGCCTGGGCCCCCTACGATCCCTGGGCCGGCCCCCCGGTCGACCCGCTGGGACTCGGGCCGGGGACGCCGGGCGGGGGCACCCGCTGCCGGGCCAGCTCGAAAAACGCCACCGCTCCGGCGGCGCTCACGTTGAGCGAGCTGATCTGTCCGGAGCGAGGGATCGCTGCGAGCTCATCGCAGCGGCGCCGCACCAAAGGGGCGAGCCCGCGGTCCTCGCTGCCCACCACAACGGCAAGGGGGGCGTCGCCCAGCTCGAGGTCGTACAAAGAGCGAGACGCCTCGCCCGCCAGGCCCACTGTCCAGACGCCGAGCTCTCGCAGCTGGGTGAGCGCGGCGGGTATGCCGCCCACCACCGAGAACCGCAGATGTTCGATCGCCCCGGCAGCCACCTTGGTCACCGTCGGGGAGAGGTGTGCCGACCGGTGCCGGGGCAGTACCACTCCAGAGATGCCGGCGCACTCGGCGCTGCGAAGCAGCGCCCCCAGGTTGTGCGGATCGGTCACACCGTCGACCACGAGGAGAAACGGCGACACCGCCCGTCTCTGGGCAAGGACGTCCAGCTCGACGGTCTGCAGCGCGCTTGTCACGGCAACCACGCCCTGCGGCGCATCGGTGCGGGCCGATGCGGCCAGCCGCCCGCGGAGATCACCTCGACCGGCACCCGTTGGCGGCTCGCCAGACGCTCGATCTCGTCGAGCTGTGGAGAGGATTCGAGCCCGTCGGCCAGCCACAACCGATGCACCCGGCGCTTTCCGGCCGCCAGCAGCTCGATGACCGCCCGGCGGCCCTCCACCTGGTCACCGCCAAGCCCACCGCCACGTTCCGCTCGACGGCGCCCGCTGTCTTGTGGCCGAGTACCACGATGGGCGTCGTGCGGAGCGCTGCGGTTGGTTCGTCCACCCGAAGCGGGGGGTCGACGAGGTCGAGGGGACGCCATCAGCGAATCGTCGGAAGCGGATGCTCGGCCTCGCCGAGGTCTTTCGGCGAAGCCGGGGCCTGCGGGACGGCGCGCTCTTCGAGGAGGACCACCGCCAGGCACGCCACCCCTTCGGCACGCCCAAGCGCGCCGAGACCTTCGGCGCGGGTGGCCTTCACCGAGACCGGAGCACCGAGCGCCGACGCCAGCCGGCCCGCCATGGCCTGGGTGTGCGGTGCCAGACGAGGCGCCTCGGCCACCACCGTGCAATCGGCGTTGAGTGGGCGGAAGCCCGCTGCGGCGGCGCGGGCAACCACCTCGCCCAGTAGCTCCATGCTGTCCACCCCGCTCCATCGGGGGTCGGTGTCGGGAAAATGGGTGCCCAGGTCTCCGAGGCCCGCAGCACCCAGGACGGCGTCGGCGACCGCATGCGTCACCGCATCCGCGTCGCTGTGACCGACCAGACCTCTGTACCCAGGTATGCACACGCCGCCCAGGACCAGCGGGCGCAAGGGGTCGTCGGAGAACGCGTGGATGTCGAAGCCCTGGCCGATGCGCACTGCTAGGACCCGAGGAGGTGCTCGAAGAGCAGGAGGTCGGCGTGGTCCGTCAGCTTCAGGTTGCGCGGGTCACCCGGCACCACCCGCACAGTAGCGCCGCAGGCCTCCACCAACGCGGCGTCGTCCGTCGCCTCAGCTTCGGTGGCATGGGCGCGCCGGAGCACGTCGGCCACGAACGCCTGGGGCGTCTGGACGGCAACCAGACCCGCTCGGTCCAACGTCTCGGTGACGACGGCGCCCCCGTCCTCGGACAGCCCCGAACCCGCCACCCGCTTGAGGGTGTCGGCCACCGGTAGGGCACAGATCGCCCCTCCCGTGCCGGGTACCGCGAGGGCGGAGACCACTCGAGTGAATAGGGCGGGAGCGGCAAGAGGACGGGCGGCGTCGTGGACGACGACAACTTGCGCGCCGGGTGGTACCGCCGCCAGCCCCCGACGGACCGAGGCGGAACGGGAGGGACCGCCTGCAACCACCAGATCCGCGCCGAACGAGCGGTCCGTCGCTCCTTCGGGCAGCACCACCACGACTCGTCCCAGCGCGGACCGGCAGGCGAGCACCGACCATTCGACGACCGGTCGCCCCGCCACCGACGCGAACTGCTTGGCTCCACCAAAGCGGGTCCCCGCTCCGGCGGCCACGACGACCCCCCAGACCTCTTGCATGGGCGACCTCAGGGCAACGCGTCGTTCAGTCGCTGCTCGGCGGTGGCCTCATCCACACCGAGCGCGAACGTGAGCTCGGACACCAGGATCTGGCGCGCCCGGCTCAGCATGCGCTTCTCCCCGGCAGAAAGGCCCTTGTCCTTGTCGCGGATCGACAGGTTTCTGACCACCTCGGCGACCTGGTAGATGTCCCCCGAGCGCAGCTTTTCGGAGTGGTTCTTGTAACGCCGGGACCAGTTGGTGGGCATCCGCGCCTCCTTCTTTCGAAGGACGGCAAAAACCTCCTCGACCTCTTCGTCGTTGATGACCTCCCGCAGACCCACGCCGTCGGTGTTGTCCGCTGGGACCATCAAGGTGAGGTCGCCGTAGGCGAGACGGAGCACGAGGTACTCGCGCTTCTGGCCGAACGCCACCTTGGTCTCGCGCCGTTCCACGACGGCGGCACCGTGATGCGGATAGACGACCTTGTCACCGACCTTGAACACCGAGCTCCCTTGTCTGCGCGAGGAGCGAGCGGCCGTTTCGAGCCCAGCCCTTCGACATCCACCCGACGGCGCCTCCGTGGGTTACCGGCGAAACCGCCACTACATTCTACCCGACCCGACGTCTCGTCCTGGCTGGCCGTCGTCCATCGCGGCGAGACGTGGAGCGCGAACCGATGGGCACCGGGACCTTCAGTCGTAGCGCTCGAGAATGCTCGCCTCGACGATGCGGGCGAGGCCATCCTTCACCGCTCGGGCCTTGGCCGCGCCGACCCCGTCGACCTTCTCGAGATCGGCCAGCGTCGCTTGCAAGATCCCCGGCAGGGTGGCGAAGCGGTCCACGATGCGATCGATGATCGCGTCGGAAATCCGGGGAAGTCGATGCAACAGACGGAACCCACGCGCCTCGACTCCGACGTCGAGACCCTCGGACGTGGCGCCGAGCCCGAGCGCCTCCGCGACCATGGACGCATCGAGCAAATCGTCCGAGGCGAGCGCCCGTAACGCCTGCACCGCGCGGTCGACCGGGTCCTCTCGGTGGGCTCGAGTGGGGGGCGGGCCAGCGCGTCGGGCCCGGGGACGTAGTCCGCCACGACCAACCGCAAGGTCTCGGCAGCGCCCGTCACCAGCTCCACCAGCTGCAGGTGGATGAGGCGGCCGTCCTCGCCCAGTTCGACGAGGTAGCTCTCGATCTCCTCGGCGATCCGAAGCACCCGCTCACCGGGTTGGAGGACCGCGACGACGTCGCGGAACGAGACGGTGTCCTCCACCTCGAGGCTCGAGAGGGTGGCGACGGCCAGGTCGAAGCGTTCCTTGAACCGCTGCAGCGTCAAGAGCGCCTGCCCAGCTCGGTCGACGACGCGGCCGGTGCGCTGCAGGGTCCGCTTGTTGTCATTGCGGTAGACGGCGATCGTCGACATCGACTCGGACACGGTGATGACCGGCACGTCGAGTGACCGTGCCACTCGCTCGGCCGTGCGGTGTCGGGTTCCGGTCTCGCTGGTCGGGATGGACGCCCGAGGCACCAGGTGCACGTTCGCCCGGGCGATCCTGGACGCGTCAGCCGCCAAGATGATGGCGCCATCCATCTTCGCCAGTTCCGAGAGTCGTTGGGGGCTGAACTCGGCGTCGAGGAGAAATCCCCCCGTGCAGATGGAGAGCACCCCTGGATCGTCGCCGACGACGACGAGTGCGCCCCGGTCCGCTTGGAGTATCCGGTCGAGCCCCTCTCGCAGGGGCATGCCCGGAGCGACCAGGCCCAGCGCCTCGATCAGCGGGTGGTTCCCGCGCTCGACCACGTGGGCATCGTATCTGGCCCTCCGGCTCTCCGGTCCCCGTTGTGCGCTCGGTCCTTGCTGGTCGGACCTGCTTCGGTCGCCGAAGACTCGTGGGACCGCCGGGAGATCGCCGGGGTGTCTCCTCGAGCAACGGACGCCGGTGAGCGCCGGGCCGCGGCGATCGCCTCAGCAACAGTCCCCACCCGCTCAACCGCCATAGGCCACGCGTCCTCGGGCGTGGAGGAGGGGACGAGAGCCCGGGTGAACCCTAAGCGAGCCGCTTCGGTGAGTCGACGGCCCATCTGGGGCACTTGGCGCAGTTCCCCGGCCAACCCCACCTCCCCCAGCGCCACCAGGTTGGCAGGAAGGGGAACCTCGGTCGCCGCCGAGGTCACCGCCAATGCCAACGCAAGATCGGTCGACGGCTCGGTGGCCGAGATGCCACCCGTGGCGGACACGAAGATCTCGAACCCTCGAAGGTCCACTCCGGCTCGGCAACGCAGAACGGCAAGCACGAACGCCAAACGGTGGGGATCGACGCCTTGTGCGCTGGGCCGCAGCGGGGCCTCCTGGGAACCCGTCTCCGATGCGAGGGCCTGCACCTCGACGACAAGAGCACGCCGACCCTGCAAGACCGGTGTCACGACGCTGCCGGGAACCTCGGGGCGGCGGTCGCCGAGCAGCAGCGCGCCCGGATCCACGACGTCTCGCAGCCCCCGGTCGCCCATTTCGAAGAGGCCGATCTCGCCCGTGGGTCCGAACCGGTGCTTGACAGCGCGCAGCACCCGCAAGAAGTGGTGGCGATCGCCCTCGAACTCGAGCACCGTGTCCACTAGGTGCTCGAGTGTACGTGGGCCGGCCGGATCACCGGCCTTGGTGACGTGACCGACCAGGACCAGCGCAGTGCCAAGACGGCGCGACAGCCGCGTCAGACGTTCGGCACAGGCCCGAACCTGGACGAGCGTGCCCCCCGCTCCGCCGATCGTCGGGTCGGCGACGGCTTGCACCGAGTCCAGCACGACCAGATTCGGTTGGGCGGCCACGATCGCCCGCTCAGCATCCTCTACGTCATTGGTGGCCGAGATGAGCAGGGTCTCGGGAAGTGGGCCGAGCCGGGCCGCCCGAGCGCGCACCTGGGGTGCTGACTCCTCGGCCGAGACGAGCAGGCCCGTCCCACCCCTGCGGCACCACGACGCAAGCGCCTGGAGCAGCAGCGTGGACTTCCCGATCCCCGGCTCTCCGAACAGCAGGGTGACCGAGCCGGGAACCAGGCCGCCGGCGAGCACCCGGTCGAACTCGCCGACACCCGTGGGCCGTGGTTCGGATCCGTGCGGGTCCACGGCGGACAGTGGAGTTGGAGCCCCGTTCGGCGAGGCGAACTCGCTGCCCAGGGTGCGCCCAGTGGACGCCACGACCGGGACCAGGTCGAGGGTGTTCCACTCCCCGCAAACCGCGCACTTTCCTGCCCATTTCGGGCTGGGGGCCTCGCAGGCCCCGCACCGATACGTCGCGGATCGATTGGTCACCCTGGCACCGTACGCCCCCGGTGTGACACCCACGTCGATCGGCGGCGCCTCGCCAAAAAAAGGCGCCGCCGATGAAGGCGTCGACAACCGTTGCGCGTCGGGTCAGTCGGTGGTGGATCCGCTACCAGCCAGCTCCATCGGGGGAGGCTGGACTCCCTCCACCGCTCGGAACGAGAGCTTGGGGCCGCCCGCGTCGTCGAGACCCGCATCGTCCACGTCGACGACGATGGTCTCACCGACCCGGAATTCCTTCCATAGAATCCGCTCGGACAGAGGATCCTCCACCAACTGCTGGATGGCCCGGCGTAACGGTCGGGCCCCCAGCTGAGGGTCGTACCCGCGCTCGGCGAGCAGTGTCCGGGCCGCTGGCGTGAGCTCGAGACCGAGGCCCTGGCCGGCCAGCTGCGCCGAGGTCCGGGCGATCATGAGGTCGACGATCGCGATGACCTCCTCGCGGGTGAGCTCGTGGAACACGATGACCTCGTCGATGCGGTTGAGGAACTCGGGCCGGAAATGCGCCTTCAGTGCCTCGTTCACCTTCGACTTCATCCGCTCGTAGGTGACCGCCTCGGACGTCTTGGCAAACCCGAGCGACGCCTTGCGAAGGTCGGCGGTTCCCAAGTTGGAGGTCATGATGAGCACGGTGTTCTTGAAGTCCACCGATCGACCTTGGGCGTCGGTGAGACGCCCGTCCTCGAGGATCTGCAAGAGCGTGTTGAACACGTCGGGGTGCGCCTTCTCCACCTCGTCGAACAGCACCACCGAGAACGGCTTGCGCCGAACGGCCTCGGTGAGCTGCCCACCCTCCTCGTAGCCCACGTAACCCGGAGGCGAGCCCACGAGCCGGCTGACCGTGTGCTTCTCCATGTACTCGCTCATGTCCAGCTGGATCAGCGCGTCCTCGTCATCGAACAAGAACTCGGCGAGCGTCTTGGCCAGCTCGGTCTTGCCCACTCCGGTCGGACCCAAAAAGATGAACGATCCGCTCGGACGCTTTGGGTCCTTCAGACCCGCCCTCGTCCGACGAATGGCCCGGGACAACGCGGCCAGCGCCTCCTCCTGGCCGATGACGCGCTTGTGCAGCTCGTCTTCCATCCGCAGCAGCTTCGCCGTCTCTTCCTCGGTCAGCCGGTAGACGGGAATTCCCGTCCAGTTGGCCAGTACCTCTGCGATGACCTCCTCGTCGACGACGTCGAAGAGATCGATGCCCTCGGCCCTCCACTCGGCTTCTTGAGCCTCCTTGCGGTCGAGCCGTTCCTTCTCCTGCTCGGCCAGCTTCTTGGCCTGCTCGAACGCCCCACGCTCGATGGCCGACTCCTTGTCGGCCCGCAGACGACCGATTTCCTCGTCGAGCTTCTTGTAGCTCGGCGGGGTGGCCATCCGCCGGATTCGCAGCCGACTGCCCGCCTCGTCGATCAAGTCGATCGCCTTGTCCGGCAGGTAGCGGTCCGCGAGGTAGCGGTCGGCGAGGTTCGCCGCCGCCACCAGTGCCTGGTCGGTGATGGTCACGGCATGGTGCGACTCGTAGCGGTCACGCAGACCCTTGAGGATGTCGATGGTGAGCGCCACGGTCGGTTGCTCGACCTTCACAGGCTGGAAGCGCCGCTCGAGCGCCGCGTCCTTCTCGAGGTGCTTGCGGTACTCGTCGAGAGTGGTTGCGCCGACGGTCTGCAACTCGCCCCGAGCCAACATCGGCTTGAGGATCGAGGCCGCGTCGATGGCCCCCTCAGCGGCACCGGCTCCGACCAATGTGTGGAGCTCGTCGATGAACAGGATGATGTCGCCCCGGGTACGGATCTCCTTCAACACCTTCTTGAGGCGCTCCTCGAAGTCCCCCCGGTACCGGCTACCGGCGACCAACGCGCCCAGGTCCAGGGTGTAGAGCTGCTTGCCGACCAACGTTTCGGGTACGTCGTTGGCCACGATTCGCTGGGCAAGCCCCTCGACGATCGCCGTCTTGCCGACGCCGGGCTCCCCGATCAGCACGGGGTTGTTCTTCGTGCGGCGGGACAGCACCTGCATGACGCGCTCGATCTCCTTGGCCCGACCCACCACCGGATCAAGCTTTCCATCGCGGGCCAGCTGCGTGAGGTTCCGACCGAACTGGTCGAGGACCGGCGAGCCGGCCGGGGTGTCCGACGACGAACTGCCGGCGCCGGCGCCCACGGGGTCCTTGCCCTGGTAGCCGGACATGGCCTGAATGACCTGCTGACGAACGCGACTCAAGTCGGCCCCGAGGCTGACGAGCACCTGGGCAGCCACCCCTTCGCCCTCGCGGACGAGACCGAGCAGCATGTGCTCCGTGCCGATGTAGCTATGCCCCAGCTGGAGCGCCTCGCGCAAGGACAGCTCGAGGACCTTTTTGGCTCGGGGCGTGAACGGTGGCGACCCGCTGGGCGCGCTCCCGGCCATCCCGATAGTCTCCTCGACCTTCTCGCGGACTGCTTCCAGCGAGATACCCATCGACTCGAGCGCCTTCGCGGCGACGCCTTCGCCTTCGTGAATCAATCCGAGCAGGATGTGCTCGGTGCCTATGAAACTGTGATTGAGCAGGCGCGCTTCCTCCTGCGCCAGCACCAGCACTCGTCGGGCTCGATCGGTGAAGCGTTCGAACACGTGACCGCCTCCATTTCGTCCTTCGTCGAAAGTGTACAAGCCCGGTGCGCTCTGAGCGGCCGCACCACGGGCAGATCGTCCACCACGGGGCCTCCCTGCGACCCCAGCTGTCGGCGACACCAGGTGTCGCCTATCGTTGTGTTGTAGTGAACGCCACCGAGGCCTTGGCTCTTCCCGCCCTAGAAGAGGATCTTCAGCGCCTCGAGCCCCTGCTCACGTCCTCCGTCACGACCGGCGACCCCTTTCTCGACGACGTCACAACCCATCTGATCTCGGCAGGAGGCAAACGGATCCGCCCTTTGCTTGCCCTGGCGTCGGCCACCCGTGGACAGAGGCCAGCCACCCAGGAGGACCTGTTGGGCGGGGTGTCAGTCGAGCTTGTCCACCTGGCCTCCTTGTACCACGACGACGTCATCGACGAGGCAACCGTCCGACGCAGCGTCCCGAGCGTGAACCACCGCTTCGGCAACCTCATCGCCATCGTCGCCGGTGATTACCTGCTCGCCCGCTCGGCCGCCATCGCCGCCAGCCTCGGGACCGAGGTGGCCCGTCTGCTCGCCACCACCCTGGGGCTCCTCTGCCAGGGGCAAGTCGCCGAGGTCCGTGCCGCCTACCAGACAGGACGGACCGACGACGAGTACTTCGCAGCGATCCGGGGCAAGACCGCCGCGCTCATGGCCACCTCGTGCCGCATCGGGGCCATTACCGGCGCTTCCAGCCCGGCCGAGGTGGAGGCCTTCACCGACTTCGGGCGGTGCTTTGGCATGGTGTTCCAGCTGGCCGACGACGTCCGAGACATCGTGGCCAGCGACGACGATCTCGGGAAGCCCGCTGGTCAAGACCTGGCAGAGGGCATCTACACCCTGCCCGTTCTCCTCGCCCTGCGGGATCCGGACGCCGGGCCCGAGCTCCGCCAGCTCCTCGGACAGCCACTCGGGCAACCGGAGCGCGATAAAGCTCGGGCCATCGTGGCCGCCTCGTCGGGCGTGGAGGCCACGCTGCAGGTCGGGCGGCGGTACGCCGCGGATGCGCGGGCGGCGGCAGGGCGCCTAGAGGCCCGAGAGTTGGCGGCCGGTCTAGCCGAGGTGGCGGATTCCTTCCTCGACGATCTGTGGCCCTGAAACGACCGTAGAACCAGGGCTCTGAGCCCATTGGTCGCGGTTCGGTCGCCACGACCGCACACCGAGCGGCGGCCCCGGGGTCAGCTCGAGCTTGTACCGGCCTGTGGCCCGCCAACGTCGCACGCGGCCTGGATCCTGGCGGCTCGAGTCTCGCCTCTGGCCGCCAACGCCTCGATTCTCGCGATGCGCCGGGCGATCCGCTCCGCCTCCCGCGCCCTGCCCATCGACGTCGCAGCGCTCTCCCGCGCCTCGGCCTTGGGCAGCCACGCCTGGGCCTTGGCCTCGGCCTTCGTGATGCGTGCGAGAACGGCGGTCGCTTGGGAACACTCCACCTTGGTGGTCGCCGGGACCGCGGCTGGCGGGCTCGTTGCACCTGCGGCCGCGACGCCCCCGAGCGTCACCGATCCGACCAACAGCGTCCCCACCAGCACGTCTCGAGCGAAGGACTTTGCATGCATCGTGGGTTCCTCCTGGTGCGGCGTGATTGCCTGCGACGTGGTTTCGACGTCCCTGCTCCTACACCACCGTTGTCGCGCCGGACCGTGAGGGGTCGATGAGCGAGATGTGAGGAAACCGTAAGGGGTGACCTACCCCTGGTCGGGCACCGAAGGAGCTGAGGAGCCGGCTCGTCTCAGCCCGAGCGCTCGCGGACGTTGCGTCCGTAGACGATCCGCAAACCATGAAGAGTCAACCACGGCTCGACGTGCTGTACCGAGCGGGCGTGTGGGGCGATCAGCTCGGATAGCCCGCCGGTGGCGACGACCGCAGAGGGGCCCAGCTCCTCCATGAACCTCTCGCACAGGCCATCGACCTGGGCTCCGAACCCGTACAGCACGCCCGACTCGACCGCTTCGGCGGTAGACCGGCCGATGACACTGCGAGGTTCGACCATCTCGACCCGCCGAAGGGCGGCGGCGTGCTCGAACAGGGCTTCGAGGCTGATCGCCACGCCCGGTGCGATGGCGCCGCCGAGGTACTCCCCTTTGGCCGACACCGCGTCGAACGTGGTCGCCGTGCCGAGATCCACCACGATCGCCGGGCCTCCGTAGAGATCGAAGGCGCCGACGGCGTTGGCGATGCGGTCAGCCCCCACCTCTTTCGGGTTGTCATAGAGGATCGGCATTCCGCTCTTGACACCCGGGCCCAGCACGACGCACGGCACCGCGCCGAACCAGCGGGAGGCCATCTGGCGGAGCTCGGTGGTCACTCTGGGCACCGAGGAGCTCACCGCGATCCCCGTCACCGAGGCCCCGATGTCCAGGCCCTCGAGGTCGAGGAGCTGAGTCAGGAGGACGGCGTGCTCGTCTGGGGTGCGCGACGGGACGGTCGACAGACGCCAGTGGTGGGTGAGGCCTCGTCGCTTCTCAGGGTCGCCCTCGGTCCCGATCCCGAAGCCAACCGACCCGTCATCGGCGCCCAGCGCCGCGTCGTCCCGGGCGTCCAACGCGTAGAGCCCGATCACCGTCTCGGTGTTGCCCACATCCATGGCGAGCAGCACGATCAGGCCTCCTCGACGTCGAGGCCCAGATCGAGGACTCGAGCGGAATGAGTGAGCGCGCCCACCGACAGGAGGTCCACCCCGGTTGCCGCGTACAAGGGCGCGGTCTCCAGCGTCACGCCACCGGAGATCTCGACCAGCACGCTTGGGTCGATCGAGCGGACGAGCTCCACGCAGCGCGCGGCCTCGGCCGGGGTCATGTTGTCGAGCAGGACCGCGGTGGCTCCGGCCTGGCTGGCCTCGCGGACCTGGTCGAGGCGGTCACACTCCACCTCCACCATCCGCCCGGGCCAGCGCGACCGGGCCAGGCACACCGCGTCGGTGATCGAGACACCGACCAGGTGGTTGTCCTTCACCAACACGGCATCCGAGAGGTTCGCGCGGTGGTTGTGACCACCACCCGCCCGCACGGCGGCCTTCTCGAGGGCTCGCAGTCCGGGGGTGGTCTTACGGGTGTCGAGCACCCGGACCCGTGAATCGACGGCAGCGACTGCGGCCACGAAACGATCGGTGAGGCTCGCCACCCCCGAGAGGTGCCCGAGAAAATTGAGCGCCGTCCGCTCGGCGGTGAGGATGGAGCGGAGCGGACCTGTGACGGTGGCGACTACGCCCCCTGGCCCCACCCGCGAGCCGTCGGGCAGCAACCAGACGACCACGACGGCGGGGTCGACTTGGGCGAAGGTCTCGGTGACGCAGCCCGACCCTGCGATCACACCGGGCTCACGGGCGACGACCTCCAGCCGGGCCATCCGGTCCGCCGGCACGAGGCCGGCAGTGAGGTCGCCGAGCGGCAGAAGATCCTCGGCCAGGGCACGGCTGACCGCGTCGACCACAGCTGCGTGGGGAGGACCGGGAAGCGCGCGCGCTTCAAGGGCTACCGGGGCGACACTCCGCTGGCGGGCCCTCACTGTCGCGTCTCCTGCTCGGCGTCGTCACCTCGGTTGTGCACGAGGCGGACGCGAAACGCCGGGTCCGACTCTGGGTAGTCCTCCCGCACGTGCGCACCGCGACTCTCGAGGCGCTCGGTCGCCGACTGCAACAACGCGCTGCCGACCGTCAGCAGGTTGGCCAGCTCACCGACTTCGTGTCGGTCGGCTGCGGTCGAGACGGGTCCTCGCTCCAACAGCTCGGATCGCAGCTCGTCGGCCACCTCCTCCAACGAGCGGGCCGCCTCGCTCAAGGATGCCCCAGAGCGCACCACACCGGCCCCGGCCGTCATGGCCTGCTGCACGCGCCCTCGGAGCTTGCCGACGTCCGAGCCGCTGAGGGCGCCCCGACCCCCGGGTGCCGTCGCCGCGATGCCGGCGCTGTTGGCGCCACGAGTCGCCGCTCTGACCGCACGTCCGCAGACCAAGGCCTCGGACGATCCGAGGCCACGAGGGCGCCCGAGGGAGTCCTCAGGGGGCTCGACCGCCCGTGGACCCGCGACAGCGCGCATCGCCCCCGTGGCGGTTGCTCCCCGGTGTCCGCCCGCGATGCGCTCGGAAAGCCGCGCCCCGTACACCATGCCCTCGAGCAGCGAGTTCGATGCGAGCCGGTTGGCGCCGTGAACCCCGGTGCATGCCACCTCGCCAGCGGCCCACAGTCCTGGCAACGCAGTCGCGCCCCACAGGTCGGTGACCACCCCCCCCGAAAGATGGTGGGCCGCCGGGGCGATCGGCAGCCAGTCGGTCGCGGGATCCAGCCCGATCGTCGCCAGCGACGCGGCGATCGTTGGGAATCGCTGCGCGAACCGCACCAGCCCGGTGGCGTCCAACCAGAGGTGGGCCACACCCTGCTCGTCCATCCGGGCGGCCATCGCACGGCTAACCACGTCGCGGGAGGCGAGCTCGTCCACGAAGCGCTCGCCCCTGGCATCTCGAAGGATGGCCCCGTGCCCTCGCAGTGCTTCGGACAGCAGCGGGCGCGGCATCGCTGGATGGTGCAGTGCTGTGGGATGGAACTGGACGAACTCGGCATCGGTCACCGGGACGCCGGCACGCAGGGCCATCGCCACCCCGTCACCCGTCGCCTCCGACGGGTTGGTCGTCACGGCGAACAGTTGACCGACGCCGCCGGTGGCCAGCACGACGTTGCGCGCTCGGACCTCTACCGGATCGCCCGCAGGAGGAGCGGCGAGCACACCCCGACACTCGCCGTCCTCGACGAGAAGCTCCAGCGCGAACCATCGCTCGAGGACCGCGCCAGCAGCCCGGCGTGTTGCTTCGACCAGGGCCCGCTCCACCTCGGCACCCGTGGCTGCCCCCCCGGCGTGGACGACCCGGGCGCGACTGTGGCCGCCCTCGCGCGCCGAACGCGAGATCGCCCGAGTCCTCGCGGTCGAACTGCACGCCCAATGCGATCAACTCGTGGACCCGGTCGGGCCCCTCGTCGACGAGCACGCGCACCGCGTCCTCGTCGCACAACCCGGCACCCGCCGCCAGGGTGTCGGCCAGGTGGAGGTCCGTCGAGTCCTCGTCACCTCCGAGCACCGCCGCGACTCCGCCCTGGGCCCAGCGAGTAGCCGACTGGGAGAGCTCCCCCTTGGTCAAGACGGCGACCGACAGCGGCCCGCCCGCGCCCACTACGGTCCCTCGACCGCCGACAGCAGAGCTGGCCGTACGCACGGCAACCGACAGGCCCGCCACGCCGCTCCCGAGCACCAGCACGTCGAAGGGCCCCGGGGCCGCCCGTGACCCGGTCGGCGAGGCCTGAGACTCGATCACGCGGGTCGAGCGCTCGACAGCTCGACCTCCAGCCTCGCCGCCGTCTCTGCGATCACGCGGTTCGACGAGTCGACGTGGACGACCCGCGGCGCGTACCGTTCCATCTCGTCCTCCGCGTAGTCGGCATACGTGATCAGGATGACCCGATCCCCCGGGGCCACCAGCCGCGCCGCCGCGCCGTTCAGGCAGAATCTCGCCGTGGGACCCCTCGATGGCGTAGGTCTCAAAGCGCGCCCCGTTGTCGATGTCCAGGACCGCCACCTGCTCGTAAGGCAGGATGTCCGCCAGCTCCATCAGGTGGGTGTCGACGCTGATCGAACCCACGTAGTGCAAGTTCGCCGATGTCACCGTGGCCCGGTGGATCTTCGACTTCATCATGCGCCGTCGCATCGCTCAGCGGGCTCCTTCCATCGAGGTCTGCCCGCGCGTCGCCGCTGGGGTGGGGCGCCCGTCGGACGAGGCTACGAACCGTTCGACAAGGACCGGCGAGCACGTTGCCACGCCCGTGCGAGGCGCACAAATTGTCGATCAGGCGGACGGTCCCGAGCCGGGCCGCGACCAGGAGTCGAAGCTGGGATCCCGTGGCCGGATCGTACGGAACGGGGAGATCGTTCGG
This sequence comes from uncultured Acidimicrobiaceae bacterium, assembly GCA_963794215.1. Taxonomy (GTDB): domain Bacteria; phylum Actinomycetota; class Acidimicrobiia; order Acidimicrobiales; family RAAP-2; genus DATKRB01. The sequence continues at coordinate 437,400 of CAWCCQ010000008.1, forward strand.
AACGGTGAGGCGGTCGGCACTGACCACCGCGGCGTAGTCCAGGTGGGCAAGGGGCTCGGATCGCACGACCTCGCCGACGAGCTCGGCGACCGCCGGCAGACCGATCTGGCGACGCTCAAACGCGTCACGCCCTGCCTCGAGCGCCTTCGAGAGGACCGTCGCCGCACGCCGTTCGGGGATCGAAAGGCGGACGTTGCGGCTCGACATTGCCAACCCGTCGTCCTCGCGAACAATCGGGCAGCCGATCACCTCGACCGGAAAGCAAAGGTCCTTCGCCATGGTGCGCACGATGACGAGCTGTTGGAAGTCCTTCTCCCCGAAGTAGGCGCGGCAGGCGCCCACCATCGCGAACAGTTTGGCCACGACGGTGGCCACCCCGTTGAAGTGTCCGGGACGCGCGGCACCCTCCCAGCGATCACCCAGCTCCCCGACCAGCACGGTAGACGCCGGCGGCGCGGGCCAGCTCGGGTACATCTCGGTGACCGTCGGGACGAACACGACCGAGGCCCCTTCTGCCTCGCAGGCCTCCAGGTCGCGCTCGAGGGTGCGCGGGTAGCAGCGCAGGTCCTCGGCGTCCCCAAATTGCAGGGGATTCACGAAGATGCTCACCACCACCTCGTCACAATCGGCTACCGCCCGGTCGACCAGTGACCGGTGACCTGCGTGAAGCGCCCCCATAGTCGGCACGAGCCCGACGCTCCGGCCCCGTCGGCGCGCCGCCCCAATGGCTCGGCCGAGCTCGGCGGTCGTCGTGACCACGCGCACTGGATCAGGCCCCGGCCGGCGCGCTCACCGGCGCCGCCTCGGAGGTCGGCCGCCGAACCTCTCCAAGTGGCGAGTTCTCGGCCGACCTCGCCGGACGAGGGGCGGGAGGGGCGGTGGCCAGGCGAACGGCCAGACTCACCCCGGCGTTGTAGCCCGCTCGTTCGTCTGCGTGCAGCGCATCGCGGTGGCGGGCCAGCGTGGCCCAGTCGGCACGCGCTGCCGGGCCGGTCAGTGCGGCGCCGGGGCCGAGATTGGCCACGTCGTCGACCGCCGCCCGGGTGAGGCCCAAAAACACGTCGAGGTCCAGCCCGACGGAACCGGCCACCCGCTCCACCTGGCCGAGCAACGCCACCACGTGGTTGGCCGCGATGCATGCTGCCGCGTGATAACGGGCCCGGTCGGCGTCGTCCACTTCGACCACGCGCCCCCCGAGCGATTCGGCCATCTCGCGCGCCACGCGGTCGCCTGCGACGGCGAAGGTGACCCCGGAAGCGAGCCTCGCCGAGCCCACCTCGGGAGTGGGAAGGGGCACGAGCGGATGCAGCGCGGCCCGGTGGTCGTGGGAAGCGAGGACGCTGAGCCCGAGGGACCCCGACAGATGGAGGACCACCGTGTCGGGGTGGGGTCGCACCGCGGCGGCAACGCCCGCAACCTCGTCGTCGGGCGTGGCGATCACGAGCACGTCGGTGCCGCGGGCAGCTCTGCTCACGTCATCGCCTCGCCCGAGGAAGCCATCAATCCCCCACCCGGCCGTGGACAGCGCGGCCGCCAGGGAACGGCCAGCCCTGCCGGGGCCAATGATGCGCACGGTTCTCACCGGACCTCCTTCAGCGTTCCAGCCCCCGTGGGGTGCCGTTCGCCTCAGTGATCAGCGTTACCTATCGCTCAGAGTGTACCCAGATGGACGACCCGGCCACCAGCGCGGGCCAGCACTCCTGGGGGCACGAGCTCGGGCGCCAAGTCGGCGAGCGGAGCCAGGACGAACCGGCGCTCCCACATCCGTGGATGGGGCACGACCAAATCCGGCTCGTCGATCGACTCGTCCCCGACCAAGAGCACGTCTGCATCGAGGGTTCGAGGTCCCAACCGAACGGTTCGGACTCGCCCTGCGTCAGCTTCGAGCTCTCGGCACCGATCCAGCAGCTCGCACGCGCTGCGGGCGGTGTGCACCTCGACCACCACGTTCAAGAATGGGCCCTGCTCAGGACCCCCGATGGGCTCGGTCTCGTACACCGGCGACACCGCCGCCAGCTTGCCGATGGTGCGCAAGCCCTCGACAGCTTCCCGCAAAAGCTCGCGGCGCTCGCCGAGATTGGAGCCAAGACCGATGAACGCTCGTCGGGGCGTGGCTGTGGCGTCAGTCACGGCGCCTCAGGCGTCGGCGGGGCCGGCACGACGTCGGCGGATCGTGACCCCCGCCGACGCCAGATGGTGGGGCACCGGTGGTCGGAGCTTGCGGACCGTTACGACCACCTCCTCGAGCCGGTCGTCGCGAGCCAGAACCGATCGTGCCACCGCGCCGGCCAGAGCCTCGAGTAAGTCGAAGGGCGGACCGCTCACGATCGCCGCAGCCGTGCCGACCAAATCCCCGTAGTCCACGGTGTCGGCCAGCTCGTCGGAAACCGCCGCCGCACCCAAGTCGAGCGAGGCGTCGAGGTCGACCTCGAACGGCTGAGCCCGAGCCCGTTCTTCTGGCAGGAGCCCGTGAACCCCCATGACGCGCAGACCTCGAATCTCGATCCGCTCGTCGCCGCCCTTCATCCGATCGCGGCCCGAGGTGGCAACCCGTCCACGGCGACCACCAGCTCTCGGCCGACTGGTCCCATCTGGTGGCCCACCAGATGCTCGACCAGCGCGATGGACTGTGGTGGCGACGGCAGACGGCCCGACCACACGAGGAACCCGGCGACTGCCCCCATCACCCAGTCTCCCAAGCCGTCTTGGTGCACGAGCAGACGGGTACCCGTGGCGACCGACTCGTCGAGGTCGCGGTAGCAATCGGCGAGCATCGGTCGGGGGTCGGTTCCGGACTGGAGGGGATAGTGCGACCAGGCGAGTCCCTCGTCGTCGTAGGCGGCCAGGTTGTGAGGCGACGGCAGGAGCGAGACGACACGCGTGAAGCCCTGGACACGTAACCAGATGATCTCCTCTTGACGTCGGACCCGGCGGTGGTTGGGCGAGAACCCTCCCGGTCGCTCGCTCACGGCCAGGCGGTCCCTGATCACCCAGGTGAAGTTGCGCGGCGGTATCCCCGCCGCCCACTTTCCCTTCACGCTGCCACCTCGGGGGCCAGGGTCATTGCCTGGACGGTAGCCCCGACGTCGTGGGCGCGGACCATGCCCACCCCGCGGGTCACAGCCCACAGGGCAGTGGCCAGCGAACCCTCCAACCGATCACCAGGAGCAAGCGGCGCACCGGGTGAACCGGCCAGCGAACCCAAGAAGCTCTTGCGGCTCGTCCCGATCAGCGTCCCGAACCCTTCAGCTTTCGCCGCCCCGCTCAGCTCATCGAGGTGCGCGAGGAGGACCAGATTGTGCTGGAGGGTCTTGCCGAACCCGATACCCGGGTCCACCCAGATCTCGCCGACGCCGGCGGCTGCCGCGGTGCGGGCCCGGTCCAGCACGAACCCGAATACCTCACCCACCACGTCCTCGTACCGTGGTCCGCGTTGCATGTCGGCCGGCTGGCCCTGCATGTGCATGGCCACCCACGCGGCCCCCCGCCGGGCGGCAACCGGCCAGAGCGTCCCCGTGATGTCGTTCAGTACAGTCGCCCCAGCGACGAGTGCCGCGTCGGCAACGGACGCCTTGGCCGTGTCCACAGACACCCGCACCTCACCGCTCAGCGCCTGGATCACTGGAAGCACCCGTCGCAACTCCTCGCTCTCGGGCACCGAGCTGGCACCGGGGCGGGAGGACTCGCCCCCCACGTCCACCACGTCGGCTCCTTCGGCGATCATCTGGCGGCCTCGGGAGATCGCCGCGTCAAGCGCCGAGTAGCAGCCGCCGTCGGAGAACGAATCGGGGGTCACGTTGAGGACGCCCATCACGAGCGGTCGCCCGGTTGTCCGGCGGGGCATGGGCCCAGCGTACGTGAACCGTGCCCTGGCGCGTTCGGTGAAGGATCGGTCGCTGTCAGCGTCCGCCGTGGATGAACTGCATCGCCTCGGCGCGAGTCGCCACATCGGAACGGAACAGCCCCCGCACCGCCGACGTGATGGTGAGGGTGCCGGACTTCTTCACGCCCCGCATCGACATACACAGGTGCTCAGCCTCCACCACCACCAGCACACCGCGCGGACCGAGGACTGACTCGATCGCGTCGGCAATCTGCGTGGTCATCCGCTCCTGCACCTGCAGACGACGGGCAAAACCATCGACCAGACGCGCCAATTTGGACAGCCCGGTGATGCGCCCGTCCGCACCCGGGATGTACGCCACGTGCGCCCGGCCGATAAACGGGATCATGTGGTGCTCGCACAGCGAGGCAAATGGGATGTCACGCACCATGACCATCTCGTCGTGCTCCGCAGCGAAGGTGACGGTCAGATGCGTCGTCGGATCCACGCCCATCCCCGAAAAGAGCTCCTCGTACATGGAGGCGACCCGACGGGGCGTGTCTGTCAGCCCGTCGCGCCCGGGATCCTCTCCGACCGCAGCCAACAGCTCGGACACCGCCGCCGCGATGCGCTGCTTGTCAACCGCCACTCCCGTCCTCCTGGTGCTCGTCCGAACCCCGGTCTCTCATCGCTGCTCGCCGGGAGCCCCCTGATAGACGTGCACGCCGGTGAGATTGCGAAAGCGCTCTGCCACGTCGAGCCCGTACCCTACGACGAATGCCGAGGGGATCGTGAACCCGACATAGCGCAAGTCGAGGTCGACCCGCTGCTCGCCCTCCTTCACGAGGAGGGCACAGACCTCAACGCTCGCCGGACGGCGAGCCTGGAGGTATTTGCGAAGGTAGTTCAGCGTCAGGCCGCTATCGATGATGTCCTCGACGACCAGGACATGACGGTTGGTGAGCTCGGCATCGAGGTCCTTGACGATGCGGACCACGCCGGAGGTGCGCGTCGCGCTCCCGTAGGAGGAGACCGCCATGAAGTCAACGTCCACCGCGAGCTCGATGGCGCGGCAGAGGTCGCTCATGAAGATCATTGCCCCCTTCAGCACGCCGACCAGCAGGGGCGGATCCTCGGCGTAGTCGGCCGTGATCTCTGCGCCCAGCTCAGCCACCCTCGCGGAAAGCTCCTTCGCGCTCACGAGCAGCGGTCCTACGGCGGGAGCGGCCCACGGAGGCGCAGAGGGAGCGACCTCCTCGGTCGTCACCGGCGAGACCTTATCCGACGCCGCCGGCTCCACCCGCAGCCGCCCCGCCGTGCGCCACACTCGGGTGCCACCGGCGATCTCGGCCGCTCGGACCCGGTGCTCGGCCACCTCGAGCACCGCCTGGACGGCCGCGAGGCTCGGTGGGTACCGATCGGGTCGGACTGGGTCGCCTGGGCGCGGCGAGTCGTTCGCCGAGACGTCGCGCAACCATCGACGCACTGCCCGCCGAGCCAGCGCCATGGGAGCCGAGGTGAGCTGGCGAACGTCTGCCGGGTCGGGGATCGACGCGAGGGCGAGCTGGTCGAGAAGCTCGGACTCGTCGCGCACCACCTCGGCGTGGCGGGCCAGGACGGGCACCGGATCGCGTCGAGCCACCGATGCGCAGAGCGGCAACAGCTCGTGGCGAATCCTGTTGCGCACGAAACGCGGATCCTCGTTCGAGGGGTCCAGCACGTACGGCAGGCCGACGGCCCCGCAGACGGCGCGCGTCTCGGTCCGTCGCAACCCGAGTAGTGGGTGGCGAGGTCCGGCTCGCATCCCCGCCGCACCGTCGCGCCCAGCCCCCCGTAGCAGGTTGACCAGGACGGTCTCGGCCTGATCGTCCATCGTGTGGCCGGTCGCGCTGTCCGGGGGGAGCACGCTCCAGCGTGCCGTCCGTGCCCGTGACTCGAGGTTGGATCCAGGCTCGACGGTCACCCGTTCAGCGCGGAACGACGCGCCCACTCGTCGGGCCGCGTCGGCCACGAGGGCGGCGTCGTCGCCCGAGTTGGGTCGCAGACCATGATCCACGTGCACGGCGGTCACCTGACGGCCACTCGCCGCGGCCAGCACCAGAAGGGCCATCGAATCTGGGCCACCCGACACCGCGCAGGTGAGCGGGCCGTGCCCCGAGGCGAAGGTGCAACGGGCGGCCAGCTCGTGCACGATTGCCGGCCACGATCCACCCGGTCCGGGCGCGCGACCCTTCGTCACCCGGCCAGTGCTGGCGGCGATCCGACCCGGGTGACCCACTCATGGGGATTGCGGATCTCGCGCAACGACGGCAGCCACTCGGGTCCGCGCCATACCCGCTCGAACAGCTCCCTCCCACCCACTGACTCCACGGACTTCACGAACCGCTCGCCCTCGGCGTACTGGCGGAGCTTGGCCTCGAGCCCGAGCACCCGTTGGAGGAGCTTGGCCGGTCCGCTGGCCTCCTCGCGGCGCTCGCGGAGCACGCGGCTGAATCGCTCCGCTCCAGGGACGGCGTCGGCACCGGCACGATCCATCGTCACGTCGCCGTGACCCTCTAGCAAGCTCATCAGCGCTTGAATCCGGTGAAGGGCCTCGAGTTGCTCGGGGGTGGCGACGAGCCCCACTAGTCCGGCGTCGTCGAGAGGGCTCTGACGGGACCGGACGGCCTCGGCTGCTCGGCGAAACCCGTCGACCAGCCGGCGAGGATCAGTCGTCACCGAGTCCAGCCCTTCGTCGACGAGCTCCATGAAGTGCGCCCGCAACCACGGCACCGCAGTGAACTGGCAGCGGTGGGTGACCTCGTGCAAGGCAAGCCAGAGCCGGAACTCACGAGGCTCGAAACCGTGACGCCGCTCGATCTCCACGACGTTGGGTCCGACGAAGTAGACGATGTCCTGATCGTCGAGTGATTCGTCGGTGAGCAGGAGGTCGTACTGACCGAGCACCCTCGTCGACATGTACGCCAGCACCAGCCCGAGCTCAGCTCCGCTCGCCGAACGACCGGCCGCAACCAGGGGCTTGGGCAACCACTCCCCCTGGGCGGCCCACCACCCCTGGGAACGTCGCCCAGCGAGCTTCTCCAACGACGGTGCCAGCAGCCGGCGCATGGACGCGACATTGGCGCTCACCCAGACGGCGCGATCAGCGACCCTGGCCCGGGCCGGTCCCGACGGCGATCGGAGCCCGGTCGACGCGGCCACCAGCTCCTCGGCCTGCGCCGTGAGCTCGTCGAAGTCTCGCTGCACCTCGGCGACTCGGTACCCGGCCGGAACCGCCCGCCGGCCGGCCGTCCAGCGCGCAACTCGCTCGGCAACGCCCCAATCGACGAGGGCCCGCGCGCCAGGGTCGTCGTTGCCCCCCTCGCCAACCTCGCCGGATGCGCCGGCCGGGCCGCTCACGTCACGGCGCTCCGGAATGACGCCGCTCCTCTTCATGGATGGCGTCAGCGATGCGCCGGATCAGGGTCTCGGGGACCCGGTCACGACAGCGGTTGGCGATGACCTGACGTAGCTCGGATTCGAAATCCGCCGCTCCGGCACATGGTTCGCAACGGTCGAGGTGTCGAGCAATCTCCACGCGGCGCTGGTCGGTCAGCTCCCCGTCAAGATAATGGTAGAGCTGGTGGACCGCCTCGTCGCAGTCCAACCCCAACGATCCCCCGCCGGTGCACTGTGAAGCTCCCACGTCCTGTGGATGGTCTCGGGGCACCGTGAACCCTCCCTCGTCGCGCGCCGTGCTCACGGCGCACTGTGGGCCGGTGCGGAAGCCACCAGCCCTTTCGACTCTGCATACCCGAGCAACGCCTTCTGCAGCGCCCTTCTTCCCCGGTGGATGCGGCTCATCACGGTGCCGATCGGCACGTCGGTGATCTCGGCGATTTCTTTGTAAGAGAACCCTTCAACGTCCGCCAGGAGAACCGCTATGCGAAACGCGTCGGGCAACGACTCGATGGCCTCCTTGACCACTTCGTCGCTGAAGCTGTCGAGCGCCTCGTCCTCCGCGCTACGGCCGAGCTCCCCGTTGCCGTCAGGTGACAACCGGCGGTAGAGGTAGAGGTCCTCCACGTCCTCGACGTCGGTGATCTCGGGCCGACGCTTCTTGGCCCGGTACGAGTTGATGTAGGTGTTCGTCAAGATCCGGTAGAGCCAAGCTTTGAGGTTGGTTCCCTCGCTGAAACCCCCGAACCCCCGGTAGGCCTTGAGATACGTCTCTTGGACCAGGTCCTCGGCGTCCGACGCGTTCCGGGTCATGCGAAGGGCGGCGCTGTAGAGCGCCGGCATGTACTCCATCGAGAGCTCGGTGAAACGGGCTCGGTCGGCCATGACCAGCACCCTAGCCACCCGAGCGCCCCGATTACGACCGGGTCCCCTTGGTCGTCGCTTCCATCGGGCTCGGCCATGCCCACGGCTACGCTGCGAACGTGAGTCGTGGCGCCGCTCCTTCCCGCCCCCGACACCGCGCTGGGGCCCACGTGACCGCCCCCCGCAGCGCCATCGACGACCTGCTGGCGGCGGCGCGGCGGCGCCTGGCCAGGATCGACCCCCCACGAGCTGCTGAGATTCAACGCTCGGGAGGGCTGTTGGTGGACATCCGACCGGCGGCCCAGCGCAGCGAGCACGGCGGGATCCCCTGGTGCGTTGATCGTCGAGCGCAACGTGCTCGAGTGGCGGCTCGATCCGACAAGTCCGGACCGTCTCGCCGAGGCGGACGATCCCGATCGCCCGGTGGTGGTCGTCTGCCAGGAGGGCTATGCGTCGAGCTTGGCCGCCGCAGCGTTGCAGAACCTGGGCCTGCGGCACGCGACCGACCTGCGGGGAGGCTTCGCTGCGTGGAAGGCGCAGGGATTGCCCATCACGTCAGGCCCTCGGACATGACCCACTGTTGCGCGACGGTCGCCGGCGGCTCGTTCTGATCGTTGACCTCGATGTTCAGCTTCGAGAGCTGGCCGGTCGTCAGTTTGGCCGAGAGCTTGTTCAGGGCCGCCGCCACCTGAGGCGTGTCGACCGACTTGCGGATGACGGGAATCACGTGGTCGGCCGGCTGGAGGTGCTTGTTGTCGGTCAAGGCGACAAACCTGTTCTGCGCCACGTTGCCGTCGCTCGAGAAGAGCTCCACCACCTGGACCTCACCTTGCTCGAGCGCAGCAACGCTGATCGGACCCGCCTCGTCGAGCGACTTGAAGCTCAAGAAGTGCAGGCCGTAGACATGCTCGAGCCCGGGAAGGCACGTCGGGCGGGTCGGGCACTCCGGAGGTCCGCCCAGCACGAAGCCCGAGGCGTACTTCTTGAGACTCGAGACCGTGGTGAGGTGGTCCTTCTTGGCCGTCGCCTTGGTCACGACGAACACGTTGGTGTCGATGGCCGGAGCCGGGTTGAGCACGGTCGCGCCCGAGGGGGCCAAGAGCTTCTTGAGGTCCGGCACCGCAGTCGAGAGCTGGTCTGCCGCTGCCGTGTCTTTGGTGTTCAAGAACAGCAGCAACGTTCCGGCATAGTCGGGCTCGACGTCGAGCTGGCCGTGCGCCAGCGCCGGCTCGACTACCGACCTCGTGCCCAGGTTCGCAATCACCTTGACGGGATACCCGGCGTGCTCGAGCACGTCTGCGTACGCATTGGCCACGATCGCCTGCTCGGGGAAGTTGGTGGCCCCGATCACGATGGTTGGCTTCGACGTCGATGCGAGCGCACTGCCCGGCAACACGAGAGCGGTCGCCATCGCCACCACTGCGCTGCCGAGAAGAAGTCGTGTCAGCCTCATCTTCTCTTCCTTCCTGCCCCAGCCAGCTTCCGGCCTCTCGAGCTCGGGCCCAGAAACGGGCTCGATCGCCCGCTGGACATGCCCGAGATCGTTTGTTGCGGGTCTGTAATGTAGGACCGAGCCGGTCCGATTTGTCAACACTTCCTGCGTGAAGCGCCTCTCGCTCCCGCGGGGATCGAGCGTGGATCGGTAACGTTGTGCGTGCATGATCCCGCTCGAGGCAGTGAGCCAGCGGTACGGCAGTGGCGGGGCCGCTGTCGACGCGTGGGACCTCGAGGTGCGCGACCGGCTGCTCGTGGGTCCGTCGGGCTGTGGCGGGCCGACGATGTCGTGACCGCCACTCATTGGGAGCGTCGCCGGGGGATCGACGTGCTGGTCTGGTCGGTCCTCGCAGGCATGGCCGACGCCGTGGTCACGACGCGCGGGGGCGGGGTGTCCGTCGGGCCCTACGCCAGCCTCAACCTCGGGCTGCACGTGGGGGACGACCCGAAGAGGGTGCTGGAGAACCGCCGACGGGCCGCAGAGCTGGTCGACGGCGATCTGCGCGATCTCGTCGTCGCCAATCAGGTGCACGGCAACCGGGTCGTTGTCGCCGGCGGTGCCGGTGCACGAACGACGACGCGCTCGGATGGGACCGTCGCCGATGCCGACGCCTTGATCACCGGTGATCGCGAGCTCGTGCTGGTGGTCCTGGCTGCCGATTGCGCGCCCCTCGTCCTGTGCGATCCGCGCCGGCACCTACTCGGTGTGGCCCACGCTGGGTGGCGCGGGACGGTGGCCAACGTCGGTTCGAGGACCGTGGCGACCATGGTCGAGTGCGGCAGTGACCCGCGCGACCTGGTAGTCGGCATCGGACCGGCCGTCTCGCCCCTGGGCTACCAGGTGGGCCCTGAGGTGGCCGGAGCGATCTGCGAAGTGCTCGATGGCGCCCCTGCCGACTTGGTGCGACCCGACGGGTCGGATCACTGGCTCGTGGACCTGCCCGGGGCCAACCGCCACTTGTTGGTCCAGGCAGGGGTCCCGGCCTCCCAGATTCACCTCGCCCCGGTCTCCACGGGAGCGTCGGGACCTTTCTTCAGCGATCGGGAGGCCCGACCCTGTGGGCGGTTCGGATTGCTGGCCCGCCTCAGCCACTGAGCGCGGGTATCGGAAGGGCCAGAGGCCGGCCCGCGTAGCATGGCCACCGTGCCGGCCGCTCTCTCCCGTCTGTGCGCCCTGCTTCAGGATCGATTCGCGTGACCCGAGCATCGGACGGCGCGGCGCCGTTCCACTACGACGGGTACGAGCTGGACGCGGGCAACGACCTCTTGGCCTGCCGATATTCGATCGGCGACCAGCGTTTCACCGAGACCATCACCTTCGAGGCCGGCGGCGATTGGGAGGATCCCGCCGTCGACGCCGCGGCGCGTTGGGTGTTCTTGCTGGCGGGCGTCTCGTACTTCAAGACGCTCGCGCCGAGACAGCTGGACCTGGGCAATCTCGCCCTCACCGAGGTCGAGCGCCAATTCCTCCACGCGTTCTACGTGGAAGGTCTCGGCGAGTTCGCGTACCGCAACGGAATCGGTCTCTCGAACCTCGAGCTGCTGGGCCCGACGCTTCGCCGCGCTCGAGGACGCGCTACGCAGCGCCGGCGGGCCGTCCGTTGGTGCCGTTTGGCGGCGGTATCGACTCGATCGTGACGGCCGAGCACGCCCGGAGCAAGTTCCCCGACGCCACCTTGTTCGTCGTCAGTGGACCCAGCGGCCGGTTCGACGCCATCGAACGACCGGCGGCTATGACCGGTCTGGACGTGCTCCGGGCCAAACGCGCGCTGGACCAGGCGCTGCTTACTGCAACCGGACGTGGGTACCTGAACGGCCACGTGCCGGTGACCGGCATCATCTCGGCGGTGGCGGTGATGGCGGCCGTGCTCTTCGGTCGCGACGCGGTCGTGATGTCCAACGAATGGTCGGCGTCGATTGGCAACCTGACCGCCCGAGGCGTGCCGGTCAATCACCAATACTCCAAGAGCCTGGCGTTCGAGACCGGGTTTCGATCGGTCCTCGACGCCACCTTTGGAACCGTCCCTCAGTACTTCTCACTATTGCGCCCCTTCAGCGAGTTGTGGGTCGCCCGGCGGTTTGCGGAGCTGACCCGTTATCACGGCGTGTTCCGCAGCTGCAATCGGGCCTTCCTGCTCGATGCGTCGCGCCGTTTGGATCGATGGTGCGGCGTCTGCGACAAGTGCTGCTTCATCGATTTGATCCTCTCGCCCTTCATGAGCCCCGTCGCGCTCGGACGCATCTTCGACGGCGCGGAGCCCCTTGAGAACCCCGAGCTGACGGACCGCATCCGGACGCTGCTCGGAACCTCCTCGACGGCCAAGCCCTTCGAGTGCGTGGGCGACGTGGGCGAATGCCAGGCGGCCGTCCTCATGGCCGCCGACCGAGCCGACCGAGCCGAGTCGATCCTCGTGCGCTCTCTCGCCGCCGAGGTCGTCCGAGCTGGCGGCCCGCCGGCCCTGGTCGACCACCAGCGACCGATGGGTGCGCACTGGGTACCCGATGCCTTCGCCACCGAAGATCAGCTGGTCTGAGCTGCGCGCCGCGAGGGTCGGGGTGTGGGGCCTCGGCGTCGAGGGCCGGGCAAATCTCCGCCGGCTCGACACCCTCGGAGCGCACGCGGTGCTGGTCGACGACCATCCGGACCAGGCGGCAAGCCAAGGAGTCGAGGTCCTCGCCACCGATGGGGGTGGGCTGGCCGAACTGGAGCGTTGCGACGTCGTGCTCAAGTCCCCCGGCATCAGCCGCTACCGAACCGACGCGCGACGCCTCGCCGCATCGGGAGTGCCGTTGGTCGGCGGCCTGGGGCTGTGGATGGAGACCGTGGACCGCAGCCGCGTGGCCTGCGTGACGGGCACCAAGGGCAAGAGCACCACGGCGGCCATCGCCGGGCACCTCCTGACCCGTCTCGGTTACGACTGCCTGGTCGCAGGAAACATCGGTGTGCCCCCCTGGGATCCGTCGGCAGGCGACCACCACGATTTCTGGATCGTGGAGACCTCCAGCTTCCAAGCTACCGACCTGGCAACTTCTCCCCCGGTCGTGGCGGTGACCTCGCTCCACCCCGATCACCTCGACTGGCACGGCGACGAGGAAACGTACTTCGCGGACAAGCTGTCGATCTGCACCCAAGCCGACGTTCGGCACGCAATCGCGAACGGGGACGACAACCTGCTCCGGGCACGGCCCGAAATGGCCGGTCCCGAAGTCGAATGGATCACCGACGACGACCAGGACGTGGGTGCCGATGGGCGCTGGATCACGGCGCTGGGGTTGAGTGGTGCCCACAACCGGCGAAACTCCCGCATCGCCCGATCGCTGCTGCACACGCTCGGGGTGCCCGAGTCGAATGACCCGGTCGCGCTCACCTCGGCCGCGATGGAGTTCTCGCCCTTGAGCAGCCGGCTCCAGACCATCGGTCACGTGGGCGCCGTCGCCTTCGTCGACGACAGCCTCTCGACCAACGTCCTCTCGGCTGTCGTCGCCCTCGGTTCATTCCCCGGACGCCGGCTGGCCATCCTCGTCGGCGGGCACGATCGGGGCATCGACTACGACGCCCTGGGCGAGGCCGCCGCGACTCGCAAGGAGCCCACCTTGGTGCTCTCCCTACCGGCGAGCGGCCCTCGGATCGCCGAGGCCGTGCGCAGGGCGGCTCGCGCGCACGCGTCGCTCACCGAAGTGGTCGAGCACGACGACCTGGCTGCCGCCACCGCTCAAGGGTGGGATTGGGCCGATCCCGACGGAGTGGTGCTTCTCTCGCCAGCCTCCCCCAGCTTCGGGACCTATGTGGACTACCGGCACCGGTCTGCCGCATTCGCCAACGCCATGCGTTCACTCGCCGAGCCCGGGTAGGCGCACCTCCCTGGAGGCGCAGCGCGCCAGGTTTGAGGCCAGCAGAGCCGTCGAAGAGCATTTCCCCGGGGAGACCGCCTGCTAGGAAAGCAGCACGTGCGGGTTGAGGATGGCTGCGGGATCGAGCGCTCGCTTGATGGCGCGGAACGCAGCGATCTCGGCCTCGCTGCGATTGAGGACGAGCCAGCGCCGCTTTGCCGCGCCGATGCCGTGCTCAGCGCTGATGCTGCCCGCGAACGACGCCGCCAGCCGGAGCACCGCGTCGTCCACCCGCTCGTCGTCGGGTTCCACCCCGGTCACGTTTACGTGAATGTTGCCATCGCCCGCGTGGCCGAAGAGCCACGTTCGTGCCCCGGGTGCCACGTCCTCGACGACACCACGCACCCGGGACACAAACTCGCCGAGGGCGGAAGCCGGCAACGTGACGTCCAGCTTGTGGGGTGCACCCAGGCGGTTGATGGCTTCGGTGTGCCCCTCGCGGTACCGCCACAGCGCTGCCGCCCGGACCGTGTCGAGCGCAACGGCGACATCGGCCACGCCACGTAATGATGCCACGGCACCGGCCAGGTCTGCGCCAGGATCGGTCGCTCCCGAAGCTTCGACAAGAAGGTAGGCGACGTGTCGAGAGAGTGGCCGACCCACCCCCTCGGACGAGCAAACCAGCTCGAGCCCGTCGTCGAAGAAGACCTCCGCGGCGCTGAGCGCGAGCAGCCCGCGGCGGAGCTCGCTTGCCGCATCGATCGCGCCGTCGACGTCGTCGAAGGCCAGGAGAGCGACCGCGTGCTCGGTGAACGCCGGTACGAGATCAAATCGCGCGGCAGTGACGACACCGAGGGTCCCTTCGCTCCCGCACAGGAGGCTCGGGAGGTGGTAACCGGTGTTGTCCTTGCGGAGGCCGCCGAGGTGGGAGATCACCGTCGCGTTGCCGAGCACGGCCTCCACGCCGACGAGTTGACGGCGCGTGTCGCCGAAGCGGATCACGCGCAGGCCACCCGCGTTCGTGGCGATCGTCCCTCCGACGGTCGCGCTCGGCGCGACTGGCGAGATCCACGCCGTAGTCCCAGCCGGCCGCACGCGCGGCAGCCTGTAACGCGGCCACGGTGACACCGGCTTCGGCGGTCAGCTGTCCCCCGACAGCATCGAGCGGTCCGACCGCCGTCATGCGGCGCAGGCTCAACACCAGCTCGCCGTGCAGGGGTACCCCGCCGCCGACCAGGCCGGTGTTCCCGCCCTGGGGCACGATTGCCACTCCGTGTTCTCCACAGAGCGTCACGATGCTTGCGATGTCGGCGCTGGAGCCCGGACGGACGACCGCTGGGGTTGATCCGACGAACCTACCGGTCCAATCCGACCGGTAGGTGGCCAGCACATCGGGGGCCTCGAGCACGTGGTCCGCACCGACCACTTCGCGCAGCTCCCCGAGCAGCGCCGGTGCTAGGCCCGGCGCGACTTCGCTCAGCGGAGCACCAGCCCGTCGCCCTCCGGCTCTTGATCGACCGTCACCGTGGCCCCCTCGGGGTAGCGCCCCTCCAGCATTGCCAGGGCGAGCGGATCTTCGACGTGGTGCTGGATGACCCGGCGCAGCGGGCGCGCCCCGAAGTCCGGGTCGTATCCGGCCGCGGCCAGCCACGCCTCGGCGGCCGGGGTGACCGCGAGCGACAGGCGGCGTTCGGCCATCCTGGCCCGGAGGCGACCGAGCTGAATGCCCACGATCACCCGGAGGTCGTCCTGGGTCAGCGGACGGAACCGAACGATCTCGTCGATCCGGTTCACGAATTCGGGCTTGAAGTACTCGGCAGGGTCGACCGGCAAGTTGGAGGTCATGATCAGCACCGAATTGGTGAAGTCCACCGTCCGTCCCTGACCGTCGGTCAGTCGGCCGTCTTCGAGCACCTGGAGCAGCACGTTGAAGACGTCGGTATGGGCCTTTTCGATCTCGTCGAGCAGTACAACCGCGTACGGTCGCCGACGTACCGCTTCGGTCAGCTGGCCACCCTCCTCGTAGCCGACGTAGCCCGGAGGTGCCCCGACCAGCCGCGAGACCGTGTGCTTCTCCATGTACTCGCTCATATCGATGCGGACCATGGCACGCTCGTCATCGAAGAGGAATCCCGCAAGAGCACGCGCCAGCTCGGTCTTCCCGACGCCCGTGGGCCCAAGAAACAAGAAGGATCCGATCGGTCGGTTGGGATCGGACAACCCGGCTCGGCTCCGACGAATGGCGTTGGCAACCGCCGAGACGGCCTCGTCCTGGCCGACCACACGGCCGTGCAAGGTGTCCTCCATGCGGACCAGCTTCTCGACCTCGCCCTCGAGCAGGCGCGTGACGGGAACGCCCGTCCAGCGACTGACCACCTCCGCCACGTCCTCGGCGTCCACTTCTTCTTTCAAGAAGCGCTGTGTCGCCTGCAACTTCGCTAGGGCCTGGGTCGCCTCGTCGATTCGTCGTTGGAGCTGGGGCAACTCGCCGTAGCTGATAGCCGAGGCACCAGCCAGGTCGCCCGAGCGTTCGAGGCGACCGGCCTCGTCCTTGCGCGCCTCGAACTGCTCTTTGAGCTCGCGGATCGTGGCAATCGCACCCTTTTCCGCCTGCCAGTGCGCGGTCATCGCGTCGGATCGTTCGGTCAGCTCGGCCAGCTCTTCCTCCAACTTGTGCAGCCGTTCCACCGACGCGTCATCGGACTCCTTCTGCAGGGCGACTCGCTCGATCTCAAGTTGGCGGATGCGGCGGGTGACCACGTCGAGTTCGGTGGGCATCGAGTCGATCTCGATGCGCAACCGGCTTGCCGCCTCGTCGATGAGGTCGATCGCCTTGTCGGGAAGGAACCGACCGGTGATGTAGCGGTCCGACAGCATGGCCGCGGCGACCAACGCTGCGTCTTGGATACGAACACCATGGTGAACCTCGTAACGCTCCTTGAGTCCACGCAGGATGGCAACCGTGTCGGCGACCGTCGGCTGACCGACGAAAACCTGCTGAAAGCGGCGCTCAAGCGCCGCGTCCTTCTCGATGTACTTGCGGTACTCGTCCAGCGTCGTGGCGCCGATCAGCCGCAATTCCCCTCGAGCGAGCAACGGCTTGATCATGTTGCCCGCGTCCATGGCTCCCTCTGCGGCACCCGCGCCGACGATGGTGTGCAGCTCGTCGATGAACGTAACCACCTGACCTTCGGCGTCGGTGATCTCCTTCAGGACAGCCTTCAGCCGCTCCTCGAACTCACCACGGAACTTGGCACCGGCAACCATCGATCCGAGATCGAGCGCGACGACCCGTCGGCCCCGCAGACCTTCGGGCACGTCCCCTTCGACGATCCGATTGGCCAGACCCTCCACGATCGCCGTCTTGCCCACGCCCGGCTCTCCGATGAGCACCGGATTGTTCTTCGTCCGGCGCGAGAGCACCTGGATGACCCGGCGAATCTCCTCGTCGCGCCCGATGACCGGGTCGAGCTTGCCCTGGCGCGCCAACTGGGTCAGGTCCCGCCCATAGCGCTCGAGCGCCTGATAGGTCTCCTCGGGCGTGGCTGAGGTCACCCGATGGCTCCCACGGATTTCCCGCAACGCGACGAGCAACTGGTCGCGCGACGCGCCGAGCTGATCGGCCATGGCCAGCAGCAAGTGCTCGACCGACACGAAGTCGTCACCCATGTCGGCACGAAGGCGATCGGCCGTCTCAAGGACCTCGCGTCCCTGGCGCGAGAGCGTCGGCTCCGACCCTCCCACCGCGCGGGGCTGGCGGGCGAGCTCCTCGCCCACCCGTCTGGAGGCCGCTGCCAGGTCGACGCCCACCCGGGCCAACAGCGGGCCCGCGATGCCGTCGGGCTGCGCGAGGATCGCCGCGAGGAGGTGCGCTGGGCCCACCTCGGCATGATTGGCACCCGCGGCCCCCTGCGTGGCGGCAGCGAAGGCGTCGCGGGTCTTTACCGTCCAGCGCTCAGGTTCAATGGGCACAGGATCACCTCTCTCGGCGCGTGGGCCGTAACGCACGGTAGGGGACCGGAGATTGGTTCAGCGGGACGAGCTCGCGCCGGTAATGGCGATGGGTGCTCTCGACTTCGTCACGAGCTGCGGTCCGCGCCTGTTCGAGCTCGTCGCGCAACCGAGCCACCTCGGCCTCGAGCTCCAGCACGCGCCGCACACCCTCGAGGTTGAGGCCCTCGGTCGTGAGCTTCTGGATGCGGCGGAGCCGCGCCAAGTCGCGCTCGGAGAACCGGCGGCTCCCGCCGCTCGTGCGCCGGGGATCGAGGAGCCCTTTTCGCTCGTAGATCCGCAGCGTCTGTGGATGAACGCCGGCCAGCTCGGCGGCCACGGAGATCACGTACACCGCACGGCTGGCGTCGCCCAGTAGGCCTCCGCCCGCGATCGCCTCATCTGATTCGGGAAGCTTCATCGCCACCAACTCACACTCCTAGGTTCTGGCGGGGGGCGGCATCGGCCACGTCGGCCAGCGATTGCACCGCGGCCCGTTGTTCGTCGCTCAGCTCGGTCGGGACGACGACCTCGACCTTCACCAAGAGGTCACCACCCTTGCTGCCGTTGCGCGAGCCCGCCGCCACACCGCGGCCGCGAACCCGCAGCGTGGTGCCTGACGCCGTGCCGGGCGGGATCCGGAGGGTCACTGGCTCATCGAGCGTCGGCACGGTCACCGTTGCTCCCAGTGCCGCTTCGGGGAACGTGATGGGCACGCTCAGCGTCAGGTTGTTCCCGCGGCGTCCGAACACCGGATGCTTGTCCACCCGCACGACGACGTAGAGGTCCCCGGCCGGGGCCGAACCCTGGCCCGGCTCGCCGCGACCCTTCACCCGGATCCTCTGTCCGTCGTCAACCCCCGGTGGCACCCGCACCTTGACCTGACGGCTCCGGCGTTCGGTGCCTGTCCCCGCGCAGGTGGGGCATGGCTTGTCGACGATGGTGCCGCGGCCGTTGCAGCGAGGGCAGATCGTGCTGAGTGAGAACAGCCCCTGGTTGTCGTCGAGCGTCCCCTTGCCATGGCACATGTCGCAGGTGTGGACATCGGATCCGGGGGCGGCGCCCGTTCCGTGGCAAGTGTGGCAACGTTGGTCCTGGGCCACGTGCACCGACGTTGTCACGCCGCGCACCGCGTCGTCGAAGGAGAGATGGAGCTCGGCTTCCATGTCCGCGCCGCGTTGGGGACCGCGCGGCCGACGCCGATTTCCCCGCGCCCCTCCGAAGATGCCGCCAAAAAGATCACCCAGGTCGCCGAGGTCCTCCACCCGGAAGGACCCGCCACCGGAACCTGCACCCGGTACCCCGAAGCCCCCGGCCATCGGGCCGAGGCGGCGAACCTCGTCGTACTCCTTGCGCTGCTTCTCGTCGCCGAGCACGTCGTAGGCGGCGGCGATCTCCTTGAACCGATCCTCGCTCCCGGGGTTGGCGTCTGGGTGGAACTGCTTGGCCAACTTCCGATAGGCGCGCGTGATCTCCTTGTCGGTTGCCGTGGACGGCACGCCGAGCACCTTGTAGTAGTCCTTCTCGAACCACTCCCGCTGTGGGGACACGTCAGTCTCTGACTCGGACCATGGCCGGCCGCAGGGTCTGCCCGTGCCACCGGTAGCCCGAACGCAACACCTCGTCGATACGCGTCCCGTCTTCGCCCGACGCACCCTCGTGCGCCGGCGCGTGCGCTACGGCATCGTGCACCGCCGGGTCGAATGCCACCTCGGTCTCATCGACACGTTCGAGACCCTCGCGACTGAGGACCTCGACGAGTTGCGCGCGCGCTTGGGCCAGGGCAGTTGCCTCGTGCGAGTGGCTCTCGCCGCCTCGATCTTGGCCCAGGTGCGCCTCGGCCAAATCCAACGTGTCGAGAACCGGCAGCAGCTTGGCCACCAGATCCCGAGCGGCGCGCGTCGCCTGTTCTTCTTGTTGGCGCAGCACCCTCTTGCGATAGTTGTCGAAGTCGGCCTTCACCCGCTGGAGGGCGCCGAGATACTCGTCCCGTTCCCCGATCAGGGCGCCGACGTCGGCCAGCAGCACATCGCCCGCCGCATCGACCACCTCCGCCTCGACGGCCTCGACCTCGACCTCGTCGTTGCCGACCTGGACCGACGGGTCGATCCCGCCGTCAACCGGGTCGGCCAGTCCTCGCCCGCCAGACGAGCCTGACCCGTTGGGTGCCACGCCGACGACATCAGGCCCGTCCTCCGCTCCTGTGGACCCCGGCGGGTTGCCACCGGAGGGCGACGAGTGGCCGATCGGTGCCTCCCACCGACCGCTCATTGCTTCTCGTCGACGATCTCGGCGTCGACGACCTCGTCATCAGAGTCGTCGGCAGACGACGCGTCCTCCGAAGGCGCCCCTCCCGCCGACTGCGAGGCCTGCTCGTAGAGCCGCTGGGAGAAGCTCTGGCTGGCGGTCACCAAGGACTCCGTGGCTGTCTTGATGGCCTCGACCTCTGTGCCCGACAGCGCGTCCTTTACCTTGGTCAGCGCGTTGGTCACGTCCTCCTTCTCGGAGCCCGTGAACTTCTCACCCTGGTCACGCAAGAGTTTCTCGGTCTGGTACACGAGCGTGTCCGCCGTGTTCCGAACCTCGGCCTCCTCGCGACGACGACGGTCGTCCTCGGTGTGCGCCTCGGCATCTCGCACCATCCGCTCGATGTCGTCCTTCGCCAGCGACGACTGACCGGTGATCGTCATCGATTGGGTCTTGCCGGTCGCCTTGTCCTCCGCGCCCACGTGCACGATCCCGTTGGCGTCGATGTCGAACGTCACTTCGATCTGTGGCACGCCCCGCGGAGCGGGCGGGAGGTCGACCAGCTGGAACTTGCCCAACGTCTTGTTGTACATCGCCATCTCTCGCTCACCTTGGAGGACGTGGATCTCGACGGAGGGCTGATTGTCCTCCGCCGTCGTGAAGACCTCGGAGCGCTTGGTGGGGATGGTCGTGTTCCTCTCGATCAGGCGGTGCATCACCCCGCCCTTGGTCTCGATGCCCAGGCTGAGGGGCGTCACGTCGAGGAGCAGTACGTCTTTGACCTCGCCCTTGAGGACGCCGGCCTGCACCGCGGCCCCGATCGCCACGACCTCATCGGGATTCACGCCCTTGTGCGGCTCCTTGCCGGTCAGCGACTGGACCAGATCTTGGATGGCGGGGATACGGGTGGAACCGCCCACCAACACGACGTGGTCGATGTCGGACGTCTTGAGGCTCGCATCCTTGATGGCCGCTTCGAACGGACCGCGGCAGGCCTCCACGAGATCGGCCGTCAGCTCGTTGAACTTGGCGCGGGTCAGCTTCAGGTCGAGGTGCTTCGGACCCTCGGAGGTCGCCGTAATGAACGGGAGGTTGATCTGGGTCTCCTGGACCGACGAGAGCTCGATCTTCGCCTTCTCTGCGGCCTCCTTGAGACGCTGGATGGCCATCTTGTCGTTAGACAGGTCGACCCCCTCGGTGTCCTTGAAGGTCTTCACCAACCAGTCGATGACCTTCTGGTCCCAATCGTCACCACCGAGATGCGTGTTGCCCGACGTGGACTTGACCTCAAAGACCCCCTCGCCGATCTCGAGCACTGAGACGTCGAAGGTCCCACCGCCGAGGTCGAACACGAGCACGGTACGGTCCTTGTCCTCCTTGTCGAGACCGTAGGCCAGGGCGGCGGCGGTGGGCTCGTTGATGATCCGCAGGACCTCGAGCCCGGCGATCTGGCCCGCCTCCTTCGTGGCGGTCCGCTGCGCGTCGTCGAAGTACGCCGGTACGGTGATCACCGCCTGGTTGACCGTGTCACCCAGGTAGGCCTCCGCGTCGCGCTTCAGCTTGCCGAGAATCCGAGCCGAGATCTCCTGCGCGGTGTACGGCTTGCCGTCGATATCAATGGTCCACGAGGTGCCCATGTGGCGCTTCACCGATCGGATCGTCCGCTCGGGGTTCGTGATGGCCTGACGCTTCGCCACCTCCCCGACCAGCACCTCGCCGGTCTTCGAGAACCCCACGACCGACGGAGTGGTCCGACCCCCCTCCGCGTTGGGGATGACCGTCGGCTCACCCGCTTCCAACACGCTGACCACCGAGTTCGTGGTCCCGAGGTCGATTCCTACCGCCTTGGGCATGTTCAATCCTTCCTGACGCTGGTCAACCGCCCGACACTCGCCGGGTGGATGTTCTTAATGGATTATAGCAAACTTGAGTCCCTAAGCATCAACTTTCTAGACATTTTCACTGTAACCTCAAGACCTCAAGACCTGCCAACCCGCGACTGCCTCGCGACCCCGGTCGGCGCGGTCGGCCGTCCTCGAGACCCTGATGACTGGACGGCCCCGACCGGTTGCCACCATGCTGGAGCGTCGGCTTCATCAACCTTTGGCCGCGAGCGGCGCTAGGAGGAGGCCATCACCTTGGACCAGTACCGCAGTCGTCTCCGCGAGGTTGTCATGACCTCCCCCGGCGTGCTGCTGCACCTGCCGGAGCCCATCGAGCTGGCGAGCGGGGACTTCAGTCGTGACTTCGTCGACGCCAAGCTCGCCGTCGTCGACTTCGACGTCTTCGAGACGGCGGGCAAGGCGATGCTCGAAGCGGCCCAGAATGCCGGGGCGGACTTCGACGCCGTCGGGGGTCTTTTGGTGGGCGCCGCCCCCTTCACCTTCGCCGTCTCGACCGCGGCCCACAAGCGCTGGTTTTTGGTGCGGAAGGAGCCCAAGGGCCGAGGTACCAACCGTTGGACGGAAGGGACCCGAATCACCCCGGGCATGCGGGTCATGCTCGTCGACGACGTCGTCACGCGCGGTGAGTCGATCCAAAAGGCCTGCGAACGCGTCGAAGCAGATGGTGCGAGCGTGGTCTTCGCCACGACCCTGGTCGACCGGGGCGAGGTCGCGGGCGCCTACTTCGCCTCCCGAGGCATCCCCTACGAGCCGATCCTCACGTTCGTCGATCTGGGGATCGAGCCCGTCGGCGGTTCCCGCCCCGACAAGGCCGTCTGACCGAGCTCCGAATCGAGTCGGGGTGGGTGTGCGGGCGCGCAGAGGGCCCCACTACGCTTCGGGTCCGTGCCCGATCTCGTGCTCCTGCGGCACGGCCAGTCGGTTTGGAACGCCGACAACCTCTTCACGGGCTGGGAGGACGTCCCGCTGAGCCCGGCCGGTGAGGACGAGGCCCGCCAGGCCGGCCGATTGCTGGCGACGGCGTCCGACCTCGATCTCCGGGTTGTACACACGTCGGTCCTCACCCGGGCGATCCGGACGGCCGAGCTGGCCCTGGCTGAGGCTGGGCGCAGTTGGCTCCCCGTACGGCGGCACTGGCGCCTCAACGAGCGCCACTACGGCGCTCTGCAGGGCAGGAACAAGAAGGAAACCACCGAGCGTTTCGGGGACGAACAGGTGAAGCTCTGGCGCCGTAGCTATGACGTTCCGCCTCCCCCGCTCGACGAGGGGGCCTCACGCGACGCGTCCGATCCTCGCTACCGCGACCTCCCCGGGGACGTCGTGCCGGCCACCGAGTGTCTCGCTGACGTCGTGCGACGGGTGCTCCCCTATTGGGAGGACGTCATCGTGCCCGACCTGTTCTCGCTGGTCGGGCGGGGTGGCGCTGTGCTCGTCACGGCTCATGGCAACAGCCTGCGCGCACTGCGCAAGCATCTCGACGCCATGTCCGACGCCGATGTCGTCGGACTCGAGATCCCTACCGGCATCCCGTTTCGCTACCAGCTCGATGCGAACCTCGCAGTGACCAGCGCGGCGTACCTCGGTGACCCTGCTGCCGCAGCCGCGGCGGCGGCAGCTGTCGGTCGGCAAGCGGGCTGAGCAGCCACCCGGTACCAGTAACCCGGCTGAGCTGAACGAACCTGCGCCCACCCGGCACACGGACGGGGCCGGAATGCCACTCGCATCCCGGCCCAGCGCGTCCGCTACATCATCTTCGTTTTCACCTTCAGGTGGAGGAGTCCCGACACCGGGCGCCCCCGCGCCCGACCCTAGAGCGCGTCGGACCCCCGCTCGCCGGTGCGAACCCGCACGACTGTCTCGACCGGCACTACCCATACCTTGCCGTCGCCGATCTTGCCCGTGACGGCCGAGTTCACGATGGCCTCGACCACCTCGTCGGCCTGCACGTCGTCGACGACCACCTCGATGCGGATCTTCGGAACGAAGTCCACCTCGTACTCGGCACCTCGGTACACCTCTGTGTGACCGCGTTGCCGACCGAACCCTTGGGACTCGGTCAGCGTCATTCCCGAGACCCCGAGAGTCTTGAGTGCCTCTTTGACGTCGTCGAGCTTGAACGGCTTGACGACTGCAACGATGAGCTTCATGATTTGCGTTCCTTTCGGCCTAGTCGCCCTAAGACCCGGATCCGGGTGGTGACGACGGACCCGAGGCTATTGGTGGTGACTCACTCCCCCGCTCTGCACCGGTCAGGGCGAAACTTCCGGTCCGCACGGCCAGCGTCTCTTCGGGGAAGGCCTCCTCGTCGTGGATGGCCAGGTCACCGATCTCGAGGATCTCGTCCTTGTAGCGGGCACCACGTAGAACCAGCCCGATGAGCTTCATCAGGATGAAGGTGACGAGCGCCGACCAGATGATGACCCAGATGGCGGCTCGGAACTGTTCCCACAACTGGTGGGCGGACCCGGTGTACATCAGGCCGTTCACCGAGAACGGCGTACAACCCCCGTGAGCCGTGATGTACGCGCTCTGGGAGGTGTTGACCACCTGTCCGCTCGGGTTCAGCGTGCCGCAGCCGTACTCGATCATGTTCGGATCACCGAAGATGCCCAACAGCAACCCGCCAAAGAGTCCGGCGATGCCGTGGGTGTAGATGACCCCGAGTGCATCGTCGACCTTGGAGAACGGTCGGACCTTGGACAGGTAGTTCCAGGCAAACCAGACGGAAGCGGTGCAGATCACACCGACGGCGATGGCACCCCAACCGTTGACCCAACCGGCACAGGGCGTGATCCCGACCAGACCGCAGATCATGCCGTTCACGCCGCCCAGGAATGTCGGCTTCTTGGCCTTGCTCAGCCAGGCGTCCATCCCCATCCAGGTGAGCACGCCCACGCCGGTGCGAGGTTGGTGTTGACGACGGCGGCTGCAGCGTCAGCCCCAGCGTAGTACGGGTCTCCACCGTTGAAGCCGTTCCAACCGAGCCACAGGATGCCTGCACCGACGGCGGCCATGACCAGGTTATTGGGTAGCGCATGTTGTCGATCTCGGGCGAGCCGAGGTCCGAGCACCCAGGCAGCGACGAACCCGGAGACACCGGCCGACATGTGGATGACGAAGCCACCGGAGAAGTCGAGCGCTCCTTCTTGGGCGAAGTAGCCACCGCCCCAGAGCAAGAAGGCGTCGACGCCGTAGACGAAGGTCGACCACAGCGGCACGAGCAGGCACCAGGCGCTGAACTTGATCCGACCGAGCACGCTCCCGATGAACAGCAGCGGGGTGATCGCGGCGAAGACGAACTGGAAGTACGCCAGTGAGTCGGTCGGGAAGTGGAAGGGGATGACGGTGTTCGCCGCGGACACCGCCTGGCCCTGTTCACCGACGCTGTTGGTGATCTGACCCGGTTTGCCGACAAAGTTCTCGAAGAAGTGCTTGAACCACCCCACACCGGTGAGTTGGGTCTGCACCCCGTTCTGAACCCCGCCTCCGATCGAGGTGGCGCCGAAGCCCATCTTGTAGGTCCAGAGCACCCAGGCCGACGAGGACCAGTGAGAACCCGGCGAACATCATGGCCAACACGTTCACCGCCCACTTCTTCTGGACGATCGACGCGTAGAGGACCGCCAGACCAGGGAGGCTCATCAGGCCGACGAACGTGGCAGCAACGATCTGCCAGGTGTTGTCGCCCGTATTGAGCCAACTCGGATACGGAACGGGAACAGCTGCGCCTAGTAGGTGCACGGCTCCAGTACTCCTCTCGTCCTGGCAGGCGGTTCTCCTGCCGGTGACAGGATGCAAGCCGGGAGTT
This sequence comes from uncultured Acidimicrobiaceae bacterium, assembly GCA_963794215.1. Lineage (GTDB taxonomy): Bacteria > Actinomycetota > Acidimicrobiia > Acidimicrobiales > RAAP-2 > DATKRB01. The sequence continues at coordinate 462,799 of CAWCCQ010000008.1, forward strand.
TCCGCACGGTCACGCCCGTGTTACCACCGCGTTAACTGGCGAACCCGAGGCTGGATTGCTCGACGATGCTCGGCAATACCGCCTTCCGCTACGATCGCCCGACCGCTGCAACACGCAGCCCGTGGGGAGCGCGAGCTCGCCAACACGTGCGGGCTCGCCCGTCATAGAACCAAGAGAACCAGAGCACGAGCGATGAAAGGCCCATGACCGCTCCGAACCCGACGGTTCCAGGATCGGCTCCCGACGGTGCGCCGACGGCGAGCGTCTCGACGCGCCGACCTGACGCTCCGGTCTCGACGCTGCGTGGCGCAGGAGTGGACGTCGACGGCAGACGCGTCGGCCGTGCGATCGTCGCGCTGTGCCTCGTCGGGCTGGCCGTGCTCGTCGTGATCCTCTTCATGGCTGCGGTCAACCGAAACGATCAGGTCGCTGAGCTCCATCAGCGGGGCGTTCCCGTCGTCGTCACCGTGTCGGGCTGCCAGGGCCTGCTCGGTGGCAGCGGCAGCAACGCCGCCGGCTACCAGTGCCGGGGATCGTTCACCCAGGGAGGGCACCGCTACAGCGAGCCCATTCCCGGCGACACCTTCCATCGCCCAGGGAGCACCATCCAGGCACGCGCCGTCCCGGGCGATCCGGCCCTGGTCGCCCCCACCAGCGCCGTGGCCGGCGAGCACCCCTCGTGGAGGGTCTTCGTCCTCCCCACGGTCCTGTTGGTCGTCCTGCTCTTGCTGACCGCGGCGGTGATCGCCGTACGCCGTTCTGCCATCCGCCGCGCTCGCAGGTCCTCGACGTAGTCAAGACCCCTGCTGCGGACGGCCGCCGAGGCGATCGGTGGTCAGCCCGCGCGTTGCTCGTTCTCGGGGTTGTCGGGCTTGGGTGGCGCCAACCGCCTGCGCGACGAGCTGGGAGGCGTATAGCGCCCGCTGGCCTGGGGGCGTGATCTGCCGGTGGCAGAGCCGGTTCCGGTCACCTCGCGCAACTCACGCTGTAGGCGGTAGGAGCGCACCAGCAACCACGCCGCCACCATGATGTACGGCACCCCGAAGCCCCAGTAGTGGAGGTTGAAGATGGCCAGTCCGAACAGGGCCATCACCATCCCGAGGAACAGGCGCTTGCGGAACCACGCCATCGCGAGCATGAGGACGGACAGGCCCAGCAGCACCCAGAACACCTCGTGGTAGAGCGAGGGGTTCACGTGGAGCTTGTTGATGTCGCCGTTCTTCAGCAGGGCGGGCGGATCGTCGTCGATCAGCGCCGAGGTGACCAGGATCGAGATCACAGCGGCGAACGGCGCCGCGAGCAGCCCGACGAGACGCTCCTTGTCGTCGGCCGACCGGACCGCCGCCTGCACCTCCTCGACGCCACGCGGGGAGGCGACCGCCAGAGGGTCGGCGCCCGGCGGCGGTGGCTTCAGGACGGCATTGCGCAGGCGTTCGAATAGCGTTGGCTTGAACGAGCCGTCGTCCGCCGAGTCATCGGAACGGCGTCCTGCTGGCATCGGGGAAGGGTAGCGCGCTCCGTCGCGTGCAGCCATCCTCGGCCCCGACCTGCTCAAATCCGGAGCCAACTGCGGCTGACCACTAACGTGCCACTCATGGAGCTCGAACGCGCTGTTGCCTTTGTCCGCCCCCGTCACCAGGGCGTTCTCACCACCGTCCGCAGGGACTCGCGACCACAGATTTCCAACATCGCCTACGCGGCGGCGGGCGACCTGATCCGAGTGTCAGTCACCGACACTCGGGCCAAGACCCGCAATCTGCGCCGGGACCCGAGGGCGTCGCTGTACGTGCCGGGCGACAACTTCTGGACCTTCGTAGTGCTCGACGGCGAGGCGGACCTGAGTCCGGTGGCCACCGACCCGGGCGACCCGGTGGCCGACGAGCTGGTCACGGTTTATCGCGCCATCAGCGGTGAGCACCCGGACTGGGACGAGTACCGACAGGCCATGGTGGACGATCGCCGACTGGTCCTGCGGCTTCGGCCCGACCACGCCTACGGATCCCTCCGCTGACCGGGCTATCGACGCCCCGTACCCGGGGGGTCTCGTGGGCCGTCCGAACCGCTAGGGACCGAACGGCTGGGAGCGCACCCGCTAAGGCACATCGACCCCGGGGGGTACCACACCGGTCAGTAGCGACTCTTCTACGAGCTGGGACAGGTCGAGCACCCGCACCTCGTCCTCCTTGGCGTTGGCGCGCACCGCGTCGTCGAGCATGATCATGCAGTAGGGGCACGCCGTGGACACTACGTCCGCGCCGGTGCCAAGCGCCTCGGCCGTCCGCTCCATGTTCACCCGGCGGCCGATGCTCTCCTCCATCCACATCCGGGCGCCACCGGCACCGCAACAAAATCCCCTTTCGCGGCATCGCTTCATCTCCACCTGCTCAGCGCCGGGGATGGCATCGATGACCGAGCGAGGCTCGTCAAAGATCCGATTGTGCCGACCGAGGTAGCAAGGGTCGTGGTAGGTGACTTTGCCCTGATAGCCGCCGCCGGGCACGAGGCGTCCCGTGGCCACCAAGTGCTCGAGAAGTTGCGCATGATGGACGACTTCGTAGTCGCCTCCGAGCGCCGGGTACTCGTTCTTGATGGTGTTGAAGCAATGGGGACAGCTGGCGATGATCTTGCGGGCACCCACGCCATCGAGGATGGCCACGTTCGAGCGGCTCTGCTCTTGGAAGAGGTACTCGTTGCCGAGGCGCCGGGCCGGGTCGCCGGTGCACGACTCCTTCGGCCCAAGAATGGCGAATCGGATACCCGCCCGGTGCAGCATCCGCGCGGTCGCCTGCACACCCTTGCGGGCGCGCTCATCCAGAGCGCCTGCGCAACCCACCCAGTAGAGATACTCCACGTCGTCGGGGATCGAGTCAGTGACGACGGGGATGTCGAAGTCCAGCACTCCGGTCCACTCGGTGCGTTTGGCCTGACCGAGGCCCCATGGGTCACCCTGGTTCTCGATGTTGCGGAGCATCAGGCCCGCCTCAGATGGAAAGCGCGACTCCATCAGCACTTCGTAGCGGCGCATGTCCACAATGGCGTCGACGTGCTCAATGTCCACGGGACATTGCTCCACACACGCGCCGCACGTCGTACACGACCAGAGCACGTCCGGCTCAATCGTAAAGGGGACGAGCGTCTGGATCTCGGCACTCTGCTCGGCCCCGTTGCCGTTGGGTTGATCCGACCCAGTCCGAGCTAGCAGGCGATCGGCCGACGCGAACATGTTGTCGCGCAGGCCCATGACGACCAGCTTCGGCGACAGTGGTTTGTCGGTGTTCCACGCCGGACACACGGACTGGCACCGGCCACACTCGGTACAGGTCGCGAAGTCGAGCAGCTGCTTCCAGGTGAACTGCTCGATGAGGCCCACCCCGAACACGGTGTCCTCAGTGACGTTCTCCATGTCCATGTCGGGCGTCTTGTCCAGCGCGCCCAACGCGCGCGGACGCCTCGAGAAGGCGACATTGATCGGTGCCACGAAGATGTGCAAGTGCTTTGAGTACGAGATAAACACCAAGAAACCGCTGATGACAGCGACGTTCAGGAGCAGGAAGACGGTCTCGAGCACCTTGTTCGTCGACACCCCAAGAGGGTGGAGCGCCCGTCCGATCCCGTGCGAAGCAAAGGCCCACCAGCCGTAAGGGAAGTCGCCCGTGTTGGTCTGGGCCGCTCGGTACAGCAGAAGGGTGATGATCACCATCGCGATCATCGCCAGCACCAGCCACGCTGCTCGGGTGTGGGATCCGTAGAAGCGAGAGGATCGCTGCCTTCGAGCCGGGGCGTTCAGGATCCGGATGGTGGCGAACACCGCCAACGCAAGCAGAACGGCCACCGCAAAGAAGTCCTCGACGAACCCCACGACCGCCGTATGGCCGAAGCCCGGCCAGGCGAACGTCTTCGAGAACAGGTCGCCATATGCCTCCACGATGGTCAGCAGCAGGATGGTGAAGCCCCACATCGTGAAAAAGTGGGCGATCCCCGGCACCGTCCACTTCAGAAGCTTGCGTTGCCCCGCCACCTCCACTAGCTCCACCTCCGCCCGCGGGACGACGCTGCCCCGCGTGCGATTGGGCGCGGGTTGTCCCCCTCTGATCAGGCGCGACAGCCACCAGAACCGGCGACCGGCGATGGCAAAAGCAATGGCCGTGACAGCCAGCCCAACGGCAATCCTGACGGGCACGCAACCTCCTTGAGTTCGGGGCAGACGATAGTGTGGCCACGAGCCGCGGGCGTAGTTCAGAGGTAGAACATCAGCTTCCCAAGCTGAGAACGCGGGTTCGATTCCCGTCGCCCGCTCCACACCAAAGCCCTAGCAGGGAGCCTACTTGCCCGAGCTGCCCCTATTCGGCTTCCCCAGCTATCGCGCGTCCATCGCGCGTGCCGATTGGCGTGACGGTCCCTGGAGCCACCAAATCGGCCAGTGCGGCCGCCAGAACGCGGTCTCGATCTTGCGTGGCGTGCTGGTAGCGCATCGCTGCTGCAGGGCTGCGGTGGCCTCCCCTCAGCATGATTTCGGCTGTAGACGCCCCGGTGGCCGCGGACCAGGTCAGACCCGAGTGCCGTAGGTCGTGGAGCCGGAATTCGGGGCGCCCGACCCTCGTACGGGCCTTGCCCCAGGCGAAATCAAGCGCTCGGCTCGTGGCGGCAATGACTCGGGCATCGGGCGCAGGACCGACATAGGCATTCAGATGATGGGTAAGCACCGGAATGACGTTCGCTGGGATCGACAGGGTACGACGCCCCGCCTCGGTCTTCGGGGCCTTCTCGACGGTCTGTCCGTTCATCTTCGTGGTCCGGGTTACAGCGATTGATAGGGCACGGCGCATGAGGTCAACGTCCTTGCGCCGAAGTCCGAGCAGCTCCGCCTTGCGGAGCTGACACCAGGCGGCGAGCAGGACCGCGACCCTGAGATGCTCAGGCATGGCGTCGGCGAGAGCCTTCACCTCAGCAACGGTCGCTACCGGGCGCTCAGGCGCCCTCTCTGCGGATGCCCCAGTTATCTGGCAGGGGTTCCGGAAGATCAGCTCGTCGGCCGTCGCTGTCTTCATGACGGTAGAGAGCAGACGGTATGCCTTTGCCGCGGTAGGCGGGTGGTCCCGTGCGAGGCGCGCATGCCAGGTGCGGACCCCTGCGGGTGTCAGGCCAGCCAGTGTGGTGGCACCGAACGGTGGAAGTATGTGCCGATCGAGCAACCAGCGGTACAGCTCCTCGGTACGTTCAGCGAGGTCGCTGCGCTCCTCCAGCCATCGGTCTGAGTACTCCCTGAGGCTGACCTGGCCCTTTCTCGGGTCAATGGCCACCCCCTTCAGCCGATCAGCTTCCATGTTGGACGCGTACGCCTTGGCGTCCTTCAGGCGCTTGAACGTGCGCGTGACCACTCGGTCCCCGATCCGAGTGCGCACGTCGTAGCGGCTCTCTCCTGTCACGGTGAGGCGTTTGATGACTTGGGCCACGCAGAAGTTCCTTTCTTGCAGGTAAAACGCTACAACGCGTCGACCTCGGCGCTGGGACGACTTTGCTCCACGTCGGGCGACACCCCGGCTATCAGGGACTCACACCACTGCCAGAAGGGGCTCTCAAGACGCTGGAACAGGACCTTGCGTTCGGGGGTGACCCTTTGGAGCAGGCCCAAGTCGGCCAAGAGGTGCAGCTCACTGTGGACCGTGGACGACGCGACCCCCGAATCGCGGGCGACCTGGGCCACCGTGGCGAACTCCTTCAGCTCCAGCAACACCTGGATCACCGATAGGCGGCGCTCTGAGTTGAACACCCGTTTGGAAAGCTCGTCTATGGGGCTCCGATTCGCCTTCATCAGTCCACCAGTACACCACTTACCTCTAAGATCAGGGATCGGGATTCGGGATTCGCGATTCTCAGATGGACTGCGAGGCATCGGCATGAGACGATTCAGTGCATGGACGCGGCACCTGGCTCAACGAATTCATGTCGTGGACTCGGGAGGTAGGGGCCCGACGATGCGAGAAGTGGAGCCCATCAGGTTCACTCAGCTGGCGCGGGAGACCCCTGGCTCGTGGCTCGCGGTCCGGGACGGCGAAATCGTAGAGGCGCGTGAGACTCTGGACGCGCTTATGGCGGCGCTGGCCGAGCGGTGCATCAGCGACGTGACCGTGGTCAGGGCAGCAGGCGAGCACGAAGCGGAGCTGGTCGGGCTGGGTTGATCTTTGGCTGCGCTCCGACGGCCATACCTCTTCCGCTATATGGAGGACCCAGCGGACGACCTCGCAACCAAGTTGGGCAGAGCGCCTCCGTTGCGCCCAACCGTGCCCGTCCGTCTTCGCCACCTGGGCGGGAGCACACCCACACTGCTGGCTCTGGTCGATTCTGGGTCTGAACGGACCCTCGCTGGACCTGGGCTGGCTCGAGTACTGAACACTGACCTTGGCGATTGCATCCGCGGAACCATTGGGATCGGAGGAGCGCCTCGATCTGTGGCCTTCACCACCATTCACGTGGAACTGCTCGACAAGCCCTTCGACACCAGCGCCTCTGTGATCGCCGATTGGGACGCCGAGGTCGGCTTCCTTACCACCTGGGAGCCCGCGTGGCCGGTGCTGATGGGACAAACGGGGTTTTTCGACCAGTTCACCGTCACCATGCACCGGAGCGCTCATGCGCTCGTCGTAGAGCCCTGGGAGGTCTTTGACGAGCGGTTCGGGGTCCAGATTGAGTCCGCCGGCAAAGAGCAGCCGCGATTTCGCCCCTAGGACGCCGATCACGTCATCACTCCCGGGAAGCTCGCACCCGCCCGGCGGTGCGAGCTCACCGATCGTCGGGCATGGCGCGGATCATCCGAGCGACCGCAAGAGATTCTGGGGTGCCTTCTGCGTCCAGGCCGTCAGCCACTCCATCGCGATTGCGCTGCGGCTGGTTCTGACTCAACTTCCATTTCGCGTCCAGCTGGCTGATCCGCAACTCGATGCCTACGATCGCCCGCAGCCGACCCTCCACATACTCCTCCGGAGCGTCCGTCACCGCCCAAGGTTGTGAGCGCGGCGACTCCTGGTTGGTTGTTAAACGGGTTACCAGCGACCGCTTCCAGGCCACGTCGTCGTGGATCACCAGCTCACCGCGAACGTGAACCGTCGCGTAGTCCCAGGTCGGCACTACCTTGCCGTGTTCGGCCTTCGTGGCGTACCACGACGGCGATACATATGCCTGCGGCCCTCGGAAGATCGCCAACGCCTCAACCCCGGGGCGGTACGACTTCCATTGAGGGTTGGCTCGGGCGAGGTGACCCAGTAGCGAACCCTCCGTCCCTGTCTTGGCGTCGTAGAGCATGGGTAGCTCCGACGCCACGAGCCCGGAGCCGTCCCAGGTGACCAGCTCGGCGAGCATTGCCTCCCGAATCAACCACAGCGCTTTGCTAGGGTCACTCTGGCGAAAGAAGTCAGGCACGTACACGAATGCCAGTCTTCGCGCCTCGCCCGCGCCGCCTCGAGCCCCGCTAGCGCTCCCTGGAGGTGCCGGACCTGCTCGGGGCCGGCACCCATCTCCCCCGCTTCGATGGCGTCGAGCAGCCGGCGCAGCGACTCCTCCAGTTTGGCCATTTCGCTCGAGTGAGGGCTTGCAGGCAGTGACCATGCCCCCAGGGTTCACGCTTCGCCCAAATCACTGCGGCCCGTTCGCATCGGCGTAGCGTCGAACGCTCCCGCCGTGGGCATCCTGCCTGGGGCCCTCATCCACCAGCGATGCAACCGGGTTCTACAGTCGCCCCATGACCCCTGAACCTGACCCAGCCGTCTTGGCGAGCTGGACGACTTCTGCCGTCGCTTCACCCTCCCCGACTGGCTTGGGCCGTATTACAGCGACCCCGCCACGACGGTGCGCACACGCACGAGAGCACGGGCGAGACGTCCCGGCCCTGTGGGAAGTGTGGATGCTCAAGCCGGACGTCCCCCACTCCCGCGGCAAACCGGAGGTAGCCCCGGTGCCCGCTGCCTTCAGGCTGGACAATGACCAAGCCGTCCGGATACCAATCGAGGTGCTGGCAAACAAGGTGTGTGCGGCCATCGCCGGTCGGGCAGCCCACGAGATATTGGAGTTTGTCCGGTTTGACGGCGACTTCGTCGTCGACCCTCACGGAAGCGCCGCTCAGATAGCGGGAATCGCCGAGCTCGTGACCGAGTACCTCGTGCACGGGGCTGAGTTCGATTAGTTGGGCGGGCCTGTCATGAATGTCGAACCCCTGGTCCCCGGACACTTGAAGGGGCTGTCGCACGCCAAGCGTCTCGAGAAGGTCGCTGCTCTGCTGGTCGAGCAAGTGACGGAGACCACGTTGCGGGAGCTCGACCCCGGCGGTGGTGGTGTTCAGCTCCCCGATTTCGAGATGCTCGACAACTCATTGACCCGGGTAGGCCTTCTTGAGGTAACAACCACGACCCGTCGTGCTCGGGCTCAGTTCGGTGCTCAGGTGCGGGCGCAGGACTGGCAGCTCCCGGGCTTGATGTGGTCGTGGAGCGTTCACACATCCGACCGAGCAGATCCGCGGGAGCTTCGTAACGAACTGGGACCCATCCTCAGGGCTATGGAACTGGTGGGTCCGCCGGAAGATTGGATCCCGGCAAGGCCTGGTCTCGTCGCCCCCAACCCCGGGGCACTGCCGAACGAACTGGTGGCACTGGGTGTGGTCCAAGCGTTGGCGTGGCATCGCCACGACGTTGCAGGTGAGTCGTGGGTATCAGTGCAACGAAAGGGCCCGAGCGGCTGGTACTCGCCCGAGTGGGCGCTGACGGCCGAGGTCCAGGCCGAACTCGACAAGGTCGACAACCAAACCAAACTGTCGGGCCAAGCGGGTAGGGCTGAGCTCTTCGTCTGGCTCGACATGGGCGAGGGCGCGGCCGCGGCCACCACGCTGACCAGCCCGCCCTGGAATCAGACCCTGGCCGCGTTGCACTACCCGCACTCCCGGGAGGAATCTCGACCGTGTGGGCCGCCACCGGCATGGCTGATTGGCCACGCCCCGCAACGGCGTTGCTTCGATGTGACGGCAATCACTGGGAAGCCATCCAGCCGCCAGAGCTGCCCTGGTGAACCACGAGGTAGGGGACGAGCCCCCCCCCCTCCTCCTCCCCTTCCCCCTCCCCCCCCTCCCCCTCTCTCCCTCCTCCCCTTCCCTTCCATCTCCCCTCCTCCCCCCCTCCTCCCCCCCCCTTCTCCCCCCTCCCCTCTCTCACCCCCCCTTCCCCCCCCCCCCCCCCCCCCCTCTGACCCCCCCTCCCCGGTTCCGTGCTCGTCGGGGGTTGCCGCAGTGCTCGCGCCCACCAATGGACTTGCAGCCGGTCGAGCCGGGTGAGCTCCTGCAGCCGAGCCTCCTCAACGTCGGCTCCAGACACCCCCCGCGTGACGAGGACCGCCCGGTACTGCTCGCGCACAGTTCCTGGATGACGGCCAACCGCCCGGCCAATGTCCTGGAAGGTCGCACCGCCAAGTCGCATGGTCACGACTCGGTTCCGATAGTCGGCCCTCCGAAAGTCACCGGCGCGCCCGCTGGCGGATCCGCTCAGCTCTCGTCGTCGCTGATTCCTCCGCCGGGGTTTCTTCCGCGGGATTGGCTCACGGGGTCGGTCTCGGCGGTCATCGTCCGATCATGCCCGCGTGGCAACCTAGTCGGAGGGGGCCCGGCAGTGACGCGGCGGCTCGGGCCTCGAGCGCGTCGGCTGCCTCTGCGAGACGTCGCGGAGATCCCCCGCCAGGTTGCCCGTCCCGGGAGGTAGCGCTTTGATAACCCGACGAAGTTTCCGTGCGAGATGGCGGGCCTGACGGACTGAGCGAGGTGAGAGACGTTCGGTGTCGCCCGGCCGGGCCTGAGGACTTCGCCTTTCTCGCGACGATGCTTGGCCAGGCCGCATCTCGGCTGTCCCCACCGAGTGGTGACCAAGTGCTCGCCGATCCACGCTACGCGATGTACCTCGCTGGATGGCCGAAGCGAGGCGACTATGGACTGATTGCCGAACAAAACGGGACCGATTGGCGCCGCTTGGTATCGGATCTTCACCGAGGTGACCCACGGCCATGGCTTCGTCGCTGAGGATGTCCCGGAACTGGCCATCGCAGTCATCGCGTCCCGTCGGCACGAAGGGATCGGACGACGGCTCCTCGTCGACCTCATCGAGGCCAGCGTTGCCCAGGGATACCCAGCGATCAGTCTCAGCGTCGCCGAAGCAATCCGGCACGTGGCCATCCTCATTAGAGCGGCCAGGGCTGAGGACGCGAGTGCAGTCACTCGGCTGCTCGCCCAGCTCGGATACGACCTGACCCCAAGTGTGGTCGGCGAACGATTGACTAACCTTGTTTCCCGCAGCCAGGTACCGGTGGCTGAATCGACCGGGTCCGTCTTGGGCGTGGTGGCGGACTCTGTGCAGAGCGTCCTGCACCTGATAAGTCCCCTGGCCGCAATCGAGACCCTTGTTGTGGACGACTCGGCGCGGTCCGCTGGCCTTGCATTCCTTGGTCACAGCGGCGATTGACTTCGCCCGCACTCAGGGAGCAAGCGCAATCGAGGTTCGTAGCAATATCCGGCGGCTCGACGCCCACCGCTTCTATGTGCGTGAAGACTTCGTGCGCACGAGCCGGTATTTCGTGCGGAGCATCCCGGCTGAGTGACACACGCTGGGGGTCACTCGGGCCGCACGTCTCCTTGTGGTTCACTCTCTCGATGGAACGTCAGCCTGACCCCGGCGAGCCGGAGGAGTTCCTGGCTGGCGGCGGGCACTCGTGGTGAAACATCGGCTCTTCGCTGGAGTGGTCACTGTGACGCTCTCGCTCGGCCTCCTGACGACACAAGCCGGTGCCGTCCTTCAGATGCCGCGCACGACGGCCAGGACCACCGCAATCGACGGACAAGTCCTGAGCTGGGTCCAAGCCAATCTGCACCCTGGCTATCCCGCAACGTGGACCGAGAGCGTCAAGTGCAGCCTGCCGCGGTTCGTGAAGAAGGGGACCGTGTTTCATTGCCGAGTGCTCTTTGCCGAGCCCGATCATCAGCAACCGCTCTCGGAGGGGGCGGTGACCGTGAAGGTGGCCCAGGTGCAGAGAGCCCACCCTGGCTACTCGTTCGACGACAAGGTGACGGGCACGATGACCTCGTACGCCCAGTGGCTTGCTAAGTCAGCGCCCCCGACAACCACCACGACGGCCGCCCCGAAGCCTCCTCCCACCACACTCGCTCCGACGACAACTCGGCCACCTCCGCCAGTGCCGACCATTACGACCGCGACGGCGGCCCCCGGTTGCTATATCGACCCGGAGGGAAACTGCTATCGAGCTGGTGAGTACTGCCCGGACTCACTCCAAGGCCAAACGGTGCAAGGGGCGTCGGGTCCGCTGACCTGTGAGGACAACGACGGTTGGCGGTGGGAGTCGACGTAGTAGGACGCTGCAGTTTCCGAATGACGACACTGCCGAACGGGCGAACCACCTTGGCGAAGCCGACCCGAGCGCGCTCGACTAACTCATGAGCTGAGCCAACTCTTCAATCCTGGTCAACTCGGTTGCGATGGCCGACGTGTTCCCACCGAGTTGACGATGGCGTCAGCCAAGCTCGTGAGACCGCTGAAAACGAGCGTGGCGAACTCGGACGACGAGGACACCTCATCAGCTACAAGGTCGAGTGTGTCTGCCATCCCCTCGTTGGTCATAGGGCAATCGGTACCCCGACTCAGGTAACTCAACACAGTCTTTCTGAGGTATTTCTGGGAGTCGCCTGAGATATCCCTGGGGCCACTTCCAATCATCCAAAGGGGGTGAGGAAAGCCCCAAAGCCCCATCGCAATGCTCCTGGTCCGGGCTCAACGAGGGGGACCCATGACTGATATGTACACGGAGGACGGCCTATCGGGCGGGGATAGCGGTCCGCTGCTCTGGCTGCGGGACGCCGACTACCGCTCGTTCTTCTACAACCTCGATGTCGCGGTCATCCTCAGCGTGCCGCATGGGCGAATCCTCGCCGCCAGTCCCGCGGCCTGTCGGCTGTTGGCCATGAGTGAGACCGAGCTGTGTGCGGCTGGACGTTCTGACCTCGCGGACCCCGACGACCTGCGTTGGGCCGTGGCAATGGCCGAGCGGGACTTAACGGGGCGTGTGACCACAACGCTTGGGATGCGGAGGGGTGATGGCGAGATTATCGAGGTTCACCAAACGGCGAGCGTCTATCTGAACGAAGACGGCGTGGAACGCAGTCTGATCACCCTGACCGAGGCGACCAGGGAAGTCGATGCGCCGACCCAACGCACGTATCACCTCAGTGGACACGTACAGCTCACGAACGCCGAACTGCGGATTCTGGGCCTCCTGCCCACCCACTATTCCATCGGAGAGATTGCCCAAATGCTCTTCAACGCTCACAACACCGTGAAGACCCACTTGGCGAACATCTATCGTAAGCTCGGAGTGCACAACCGTTCGTCGGCCGTCGCCCGGGCACACGCTCTTGGGATTTTGCGATTCCCCGTCGAGTAGAGGAAGCGGCCTGGCGTGAACCCTGAGAGGTTGCTGAGAAGCGACCAAGTCGTAAGGCTCGACCGTATGGTTTTCCCCGCCGTGAACGACCCACTCACCTACGACCCCGTTGCTTTGCGCCACCTCACCGACCATCCCGAGGTCGCCCCAAGGGAATGGCGTTGCGGAGCGACGGCCTCGACGGGCAACGTCCTCGGTCCCCGTCAGGTGACATGCGTCCGCCGCACGAGCCATGACGGTCTGCACGCGTCCATCCCGCAACGGGCGTTTCCGCAGTTTCGCCGGTGGTGGGTCTACTCCTGGCACTGAGGTATCTCGACGGCGCCCGTTCGCGACGAAACCGGCCTCCCACCGGCCGGTCCCGACGTCCCGTCAAATCTGATCCTATAGGGCGGTCTCTCGCCCGCCATCGCCCGTGTGCATGACGTTCCCCACAACCCCGTTGGTCCACCAAGTCGTCACAACCTGGCGTTACGGTCACCCGCATGGCTGAGGACGTAGACCTGGCGCGACTGCGATGGATCATGGATGCGGATTGCAACGCCCTGAGGGCGGAAACGGAACGTCTGCGACAACTGCGCGGACCGATAGCGTCCCACCGCAAGCTGCCCGTACAGGCCGGGCGGGTCTCGACTTCCCTGTGGGGCACAGCCTGACCAGGCGGAGGGTGGGCACTGAGGGCTCAGCCCTGCGCGCCGCTGACCACGGTCGGTCGGGGGCCTACCGGAGAATCTCGACAAGCAGGACCCAGGCGCTGTAGACGGCACCAGCGATGCCAAGAAGGGTGGTCGCCACCAGCCAATAGAACCCACCGCCCCATTGCCCCATCAGCGACGCGCCTCCGATGACCGCTGGAACGGCAGCCACCAGGCTGGCCGTCATACGCGACACGGTCCACAGGAGGGGGTCGCCAGGATTCGCCCGACGATGGCGAAGCTGGCTGGTACTCGTAACGACAAGTAACGGGAGCGAAACGACAAGGATTTCCAGGCCCACCAGACGCGATGACTGCGGCACGAGGGCGAGGGCCGCGACAGATAAGACGAGCAGGAGCAGCGCAAGGGTCTCGGCCGCCCGTGCTGTCAGCAACCTCCCGCCCTTCAGAATGTTGTCGAGGTTGATGGAGACCGCGACGAAGAGCAGCCCTGTGAGGGCGGCGGCCGCACCTATCAAGGCCGCAAAGTAGGCCGTCCAATAACTGGCGTCATAAGCGCGCATAGGCCAGCCGTGCTCAGAGGTCGCAGGGGGCGATGAGCGTGGCGGTCACCGAAGGGAAGACTATTGGGGGTCCGGTGTCTCGGCTTACTGCTCAGCATTGGGCGCTCACCCTGTTGAGGTGTCATGGTGCCCTTCGGGCCAACGCCTCTCGGGATGGAGTTCGCTCACCTGCGCTGGGTTCGATCCGAACCAACGGCCGATCACCGCAAAGACGGATCGACGCTCGGGTCGCTGCTGATCCCCCGGGCGTGCTGTCAAAGCCGCCTGGCCGAGGGCGTCGGCGAGCATGGTGATCAGCTTCGGCACCTCGCTCAGGTTGATCCGAGTGGAGGCCACGCAAACGTCGTCCCGCCAATGGCTAAGGATGAGCGTTCGTTGATCCGAGTGCCACGTCGCTCTCAGGCCTGCGCCGGAGCCTCGGCCGTCAGGAATCCAAAGATGCTTGCTGGGAGCTTTTCCCACAGTTCCAGGATCCCACCTGCGGAAACGTCCGTCGAGCTGCCCGGTCAGCCTCGCCTGCTCAGCGGATGCCGTGGGACCATTGATGGGATGCGACGGGTCGTTCCCTGGCTGCTCCTCGGCGTTCTCGGGCTCGCCACCGGGCTGGGGTTGGGGCTCGGGCTGGCCTACGGCGAAACTGAGGTCGCCCCGGGTACCACCCCCCGCCTGATAGCGCTGTCTCCAACCTGGTTGCCGCCGGGAACCGGGCAGACTGGCTCGGGCGTTGGCCTCATCCTCTTCCCCGCGCCTCATTGCCCGTACCAACCGTCACGAACGGTGTCCTCGCCGGACCACACCCAGTCCTTCACTTATATGACGGCGCGCTGCCCCTTTGACACCCAGGGCACCCGCGCACCGTTCAGCTCGGCTTCAACCGAGTCACGTTCGCAGGCACGGCGCTCAGCCTGGGTCCCAAAGGCGTCCTCGTCGCCACCTGGCGGGAGCTGCGGGGCACCTACGTCGTCGTCGCAGGTGTCAACGTCTCCCAGGTCCAAATGGAGCAGTTCATCGCCGGGCTGGTGCCTGCCAGCGGCCCCGACTCGCTGTACCAAGCCACTCACTGACGCCACGCCCAGACGAGTCTCGACGAACCGCGCCAGCCCAACGTGTCAACGCCCTCGCACACGTTGGGCGGCACAGGTCCGTCACGAGCAAGGTAGAGGTCCGGTTCGAGAGATGGGGCGCACCCATCGCCCGGCCTGCTACTTCCAGACGTAGACCCAGGACCGCCCCATCTGGGGAAACGCCCGCCGCGGCATGGAGACGTGCATCCCGACGTGCCCGGTGGCGCGGACGCAGGTGATCTGACGTGGACCGAGCAGGCTGCCCGTGGTGGCCGCGGCCCCACAGCGCAGGTCCCTCGGAGCGACCTCGGGCTCGTGGATGTGCTGGCGCGACGCCTCAGGCAGCAAGGGGAGGCGGTCGACCACGTCCCGACAAGCTACGGCGTGGCTGAGAGAGATAGGCAGCGTCCGCTCGGGCGCGTCACACCTATCGGCAAGACTCGGTGAATGCTAGCAACACCCAAAAAGAAGGCCAAGAAGCTGAAGAAGACCGGACGCCCTGGTCCAAAACGAAATACTGACCGGCGGGGTGGACGGCCAAGCCGATAGGGCTATAGACCACTAAACAGACGGGTTGAGCGCCCCCCAGGACACGCTGCAGCTGTATGGCGAGCCCGTGATGGGCACTTGGAACGAGAAGGACATCGTGGACCCGCGCTCGATGGTCAGCTCAGGCCCGGTCGAGCTGCCGATTACGTGGCCGCTCGGGTTGCCCACCTGTGCGGAGACGGTGGACGACTCTTCGACTGGTTCCCCGATGGCGGTCAGGTTTCCGCTGACGGTCACGCTGTCACCGGATGCGACGCACGAGACGTTCGTGCCCCGAACCAAGTTGACTGCTCCGCTCTGGTGGACAACGAGGCTCTCGCCGCTACTGCAGCCCGCCAATGATGCCGCCAAGGCAGACAACCCAATAGCCGCGATGCGACCTCCACTCATCGGACGCAATCGAAACGCCCTGCGCTCGTGTCCCACATAGTTCTCATCAGAGGGTACGGCTGACCCAGGTCAGAGCGGCGGACCCTCAGGGTTGTCGTCGTGCCAACTCACCTCCCTCCGGGATTGCGCCCGCGGCCAATCCAGTACATGGAAGACACGAACACACACCGACGATGACAACAATCCACTGACCCAGAATCCACTGACCCAGCTCGCCGCGGCTCACGCTGGGACCGATACCCGCGTTCAGGTCGTCGCGAACAGCTGCCCAATCCGAGCGCAAGAATGGGCGGCGCATGGACCTACGATTGGCGAACCCCGGTGACCTCGGAGGCCCTGTCGCGTCCGGGCTCGAACTGCGCAACATGGACGGCCTGTTCAAGGACATCGCGCTCGGCGGGCGTTCACGCAGATTCAGAGCGGCACGCTGACCGACTTCTCGTTCGGGTTCAAGGGCGCCAGCTACGAGCCCGCTGGCACTCGCGGGGTGCGCCGCATCACGAAGGCGTCGATGGCTGAGTTCTCGCCGGTCACCATCGGGTCCATCCCAGGCGCGGTCGCCACTGCCATTCGGAGCGACGATGACCTCGACCTGCGCGGGGCGGGTTACCGAGGCGGGCTCAGCGCCGAGCAGTGGGCCATCGGTCGACTCGACCTGCACCTGCTGAAGCGACAGCTCGTCTGAGTCAGTCCACCGAGCTGCCTTGTACCGGATTCGGTGCACGACTGGTCGCGATGAGTGGAACGGCCAGGGTCATCGCAACGGCCAAGAATATGAAAGCAGCCTGGGGTGACACCGCCGTCCAAAGCAGACCGGCGATGGCGCTCGCACCCAGGTTGGCCGCGGATTGCGCACTTGCAAGGACCCCGAAGGCAGACCCGCGCAGTTCGGTAGGGGCAAGGCTGGCGACCGCTGCGGCCTGTGCCGTCTCGGCACACCCGATACCCAAGCCAGCAAGGATGAACGCCGGAGCCAATGCGACCACGTTCTGGCTCCCGACAGCGAACCACACGTAGCCCGCAGCAAAGCACACCGCGCCCACCGTCATGACCCGGATGGGGTTCGTTCGGTCACCGTGGCGACCGGCAGGAATGCTGATGGCGGTCGCAGCAACGTTGTAGAGGACGTAGAGCACCAGGGCGAGCTCGGTGGCGCTCGTCTGAGAGTGGTCGTGAGCGAACAGGTCCGTAGCCCGGAGGATGAGCAGCGTGGCTGCGCAGTTGCCCAGCTCGAAGGCGGTCACTCCCACCATCAGTCGGCCAAGGCCCCCCTGTAACACCGGCCGGATGCGAATGCGGATGGGTTGACGATGCCGCTCCTTGGGCGCGGCGGTGTGGCGGATGGCGTAGACGATGGCGACCGCGGCGAGGAGTCCAGGGATCACCGACAGACCAATGGCCCAGCGGATTCCGACGAGCGCCAGCAAGCCGATGGCCAATAACGGCCCCCCGATGGCCCCCAGGTTGTCCATGGCCCGCTCGAATCCGTAGGCGCGGCCGTACGCCGCAGGGGGCACGATGTCGGCGAGTAGTGCGTTGCGAGATGGGACGCGGAGGCCCCTGGCAGTCCACGCGGAGGCTCGGAGCACTCCAACCTGCCAGGGAGCGACCACGGCACCGAGCGCCGCGGACAGTACGGCGGTAGAGGTGTACCCACCCACCGCGACCGCACGGCGGCGATGGGGGTCGTCGGCCAAGGCGCCACCGCCAAGTCGAGCAACACCGGCAGCCGCGTCTGAGATGCCCTCGATGAGCCCCAGGGCGGACGCTGGAGCGCGCAGCGTCGAGGTAAGCAAGCTCGGCAGCAGGGCAGTGGGAATCTCGTGGCCGAGGTCAGCGAGAAGGCTTGCCGCCCCGATTCCGCCAACCCCCGGCCCGAACCACCGACCTTCGGCCGACTCTCCCACGTTGGGCTCGGCGACCACCGGCTGACTCTACGCCGGGGATTCCGCACGGGTCACACGAACAACCCGACAACTCCCGATAGCAGCTCAGAACCGCTCGGGACCCGGTCCTTGGTAGGGCTCGAACACCGCACCCTCGGCAGTGAGCGCGTCGACCACGGCCTCTGCCTGGTAGCCGATCCGCTCGCCCTCAGCGCAGGTGCAGCGGAGCCCGTGTTCACGGTCGTGCCACGCGGCCAGCGACTCGACACCGACCTGCACCGCCTCGTCTCGGGTCACCTCCGACTCGGTCCTATGCAAAATATGCCTGCCGATATTTTGCATACCGGACGAGTCACCGCACCAGCTCGCTCGCTTTACCGGAATCCGGTAATAGGTCACGCCCCTCGTGCCTCACGCCGGGCTCGCTCTCCGAGGACGCGGCGTCGCGGGCGAACACCACCCGGTCGCGCCCCAGTCGACCCTGCCAGCGCTTCACCTCTCGAACGGCGTCCACGTAGGTCACCGGGTCGGTCGCCACGTAGTTCCAGACGCCGTCCTCAGCTCGTATGCCCAGGATCACGACCTGGAGGTCGCAGGGTGCGATGAGCGTGGCGGTCATCGGAGTGGACTCTATTGACGGTCGTGGTCGCCCGCCACCTGCGTCAATAGGGGTTGGCGAGCGCCACCAAACCACCCGCCAGGAACAGCCGGTGTCTCGGCTTACTGCTCAGCATTGGGCGCTCACCCTGTTGAGGTGTCATGGTGCCCTTCGGGCCAACGCCTCTCGGGATGGAGTTCGCTCACCTGCGCTGGGTTCGATCCGAACCAACGGCCGATCACCGCAAAGACGGATCGACGCTCGGGTCGCTGCTGATCCCCCGGGCGTGCTGTCAAAGCCGCCTGGCCGAGGGCGTCGGCGAGCATGGTGATCAGCTTCGGCACCTCGCTCAGGTTGATCCGAGTGGAGGCCACGCAAACGTCGTCCCGCCAATGGCTAAGGATGAGCGTTCGTTGATCCGAGTGCCACGTCGCTCTCAGGCCTGCGCCGGAGCCTCGGCCGTCAGGAATCCAAAGATGCTTGCTGGGAGCTTTTCCCACAGTTCCAGGATCCCACCTGCGGAAACGTCCGTCGAGCTGCCCGGTCAGCCTCGCCTACTCAGGGGATGCCGTGTGACCATGGGTGCGACGGTTCGTGCCCTGGACGCTCCTCGGCGTGGTGGGCCTGGCGACTGGTCTGGGTCTGGGCCTCGGACTGGCCTTGGCTCCGACGCAGACCGCGTCAACCGCGCCGACCGCCGTACGGGCACTCGTACGACTCGTTCCCACTTGGCTGCCGCCCGGCACGGGGGTGAGAGGACCCACGTCGGTCCTTCTGGTCTTTGCCCGTCCGCATTGCCCGTCAACATCCGAACGCACGGTGTCCTCTCCGGACCGCAGCCAGTCCTTCACCTACCTCACCTCGCATTGTCCATTGGGGACGCCGACCGGGTCCCACCGCGTCGAGGTCGTCGGGCGCCGGGTCGCCGTCTCGGGCGCTTCACCAACCGGAGGGACGATCCTGGCCATCTGCCGAGAGCAACCCGGCACCTACGTCGAGGTGGGAGGCGTGAACGCCTCTGAGGCGCAGATGGAGAAGCTCATCGCTGGGTTGAGGGCCGCCTACTCGTCCCACCGGCACGATCACTGACGCCACGCCCGGACGAGTCTCGACGAACCGCGCCAGCCCAACGTGTCAACGCCCTCGCACACGTTGGGGAGCACAGGTCGCGGTTGGTGCGCCCCATCTCTCGAAACCGACCTCTACCGTTGCTGATGACGGACGGCCCGCGTCAGATCACCTGCGTCCGCGAGCAAGTTGCGGGTGGCTCTTGCGCGGGATTCGCTCACGGGTCGGTCTCGGCGGTCATCGTCCGATCATGCCCGCGTCAACCTACGTCGGAGGGGGACCCGGTCAGCGACGCGCCGGCTCGGACCTCGAGCGCGTCCGCTGCCTCTGCGAGACGTCGCGAGATCCCCGCCAGGTTGCCCGTGCCGGGAGGTAGCGCTTTGATAACCCGACGAAGTTTCCGTGCGAGATGGCGGGCCTGACAGACTGAGCGAGGTGAGAGACGTTCGGTGTCGCCCGGCCGGGCCTGAGGACTTCGCCTTTCTCGCGACGATGCTTGGCCAGGCCGCATCTCGGCTGTCCCCACCGAGTGGTGACCAAGTGCTCGCCGATCCGCGCTACGCGATGTACCTCGCTGGATGGCCGATGCGAGGCGACTATGGACTGATTGCCGAACAAAACGGACCGATTGGCGCCGCTTGGTATCGGATCTTCACCGAGGTGACCCACGGCCATGGCTTCGTCGCTGAGGATGTCCCGGAACTGGCAATCGCAGTCATCGCGTCCCGTCGGCACGAAGGGATCGGACGACGGCTCCTCGTCGACCTCATCGAGGCCAGCGTTGCCCAGGGATACCCAGCGATCAGTCTCAGCGTCGCCGAAGCTAATCCGGCGCGTCGCCTCTACGAGTCCGTCGGTTTCGTCTATGTCCGGAAGCGGGGATCGACCTGGACGATGATCCGACACGCGGCTCGATCAAGCTGAGCCACTACCCATTCTGGGCCAGTGGCCTATTCAGACTGACCCAACTACCTCCGCCGATCCGGCGAACCAGTCTCCTCGCCTGTCCAGGTGCCCAGCGAACCGACAGACCGTCAGCGGCACGAGGCCGTCGCGTAGGTCACCCCCGACGCCAAGGATGGGCTCCCCGGACGGCGGGACGGTCGAAAGCTGCCACGCTGTTCGGCCAGGATCCCGGTCCAGTCCCGCCCGGACGGCGTGGCGTGCAGGGCCCCATCGGTCTCCGGGTGGATGCGAGACTCGTGGAATGACCGGGGATGAGCGACGGCGCCGTGCTGTGGCCTCGGCGGTCGAAGTAGTCGAGCGCTATGGCCTGTCTGCGCCGCGCCCGCTGGTGCTCAAAGACTCAAACAATACGGTCGTCTGGCTTCGCCCCCTCCCGGTGGTTGCCAAGGTCGCCACGTCGACGTTGCCTGGACGAGCCCAACAGCTGGCCCTTGAACTAGACGTACTGGCACATCTGGGCGGTACCCGGGCCCCGGTGGCCCCGCTCGCCGAGGGTCTGCCCCCTGAGTTGCACACGGCTGGCGGGCTATCTGTACTTTTGCTCAGCTACGTCGAGCACGAGGCAAACCGGTCAGTCCCTCCCGAGGCTGCTAGAGAGGCGCTCGTGTCGCTCCACGACGCGCTGAATGACTACCCCGGCGACCTCCCAGCGTTCACCGACCCACTGGCGCGCATCGGGCCTCTCCTCAGCGATCCCACGGCGACGCCCGGTCTCGCCGATGAGGACCGCACACTGCTCGTCCAAGAAGTTCATCGCTTCGCAGCGACCCTCCCCCCGGACGACGACTGGCGGCCACTCCATGGCGATCCCTGGATGGGGGGGAACCTTCTGTGGACACGGAGGGGGGCGGTACTGGTTGACTTCGAGGCTGCTTGCCTCGGCCCGGTCGAGTGGGACTGGTCATCCCTACCCCCTGGACTGGCACCTCCTGGCCTGGATGGCGATTTGGCTGCTCGGCTTCGGCTCCTGCGGAGCTTGGTCGTTGCCGCCTGGTGCTTCGCCCAACCTGGCCAAGCCCCCGAGGTTGACAGGGCGGCTCTGTACCACTTGGGCGTCGTCCGAGCCGCGTCCCGCTAAGGACCATCGCGCCGATAACGAAGGCTTGTTGGCCACGACGAGTGATGCGCGTTGGCCGGGTCGGGGTGGCTACGGCCCAGCGGCCTTCGTGGCCCACACACGCGACTTCCCTCGGCGTGATCGGGCGCGACGCTGAAGATCGTGGCGACTGCGCAGCGCCTGTCGTTCGTCGCCCTGCAGCGACGCCTCGGCGACTTGGCGGACGAGGCGATCTTCATCCTTGGTCGAGGCGTCCTCGATGGCCAAGCGTGCGCGAGGGTCACGGCCTGAGAGCCTCAGCAGGATGGGAATCGTTCGTTGGCGCACCTCAGGACTGGGGTCTGACCCGAGGACACCGGCGAGAACGGGAACGACCTCGGAGACGCACAGCTCGGCGCTCCGGCACTGCTCGCAAGCCAAGCCATGGAGGGCCAGCTCTCGGACTGGCACAACGGGGTCGTCCAGGGCGCCGAGAAAAGTGGCCACCGACTGATCACTCGCGTAGTGGTCCAAGAAATGCAGGCAGCTCTTCCGGATCCACGGATTGTGATGATGCAATGCCGCAACCTGCATCTGGTCAATCGGAACCTCGTGGGCGATGCGGTGCCGCCGTTTGGCTGGAAGCGCGTGCCAGCGTCGGAGGAAATCCTCCACACCCCGGAAGTCCTCGGCCACCGTCACCGACATTCAGGGTAATACCACCACTTGACGCGATTCCCAATAGCCCGTCGTCACTATCGCCTCGTCCCGTGAGACGGCAGAGCCGCCGCCTGGGCGAGATGCGCTCGGGGGCTTGTTCTCAGCACCCTTCGTCCGAGTACGGTGCGAAGTCCTCCAGATCGGCCTTATCAATGTTGGTCGAGGAGTAGACGCTGTTGCCGTTGGCCAGGGCAGAGGCGCAGGAAGGAAGAAGCTGACGATCCGGTGACGCTGGACCGCGGCACCAAGCGGAACTACAGGGGCGGCGACCTGGTTCCCAGGGAATGTGTTCTGATGGTCCGGTAGGGTTCGTTTCTGGTGCCGTTCTTCGAGCCCCTGCCACCTGAGCCGCCAGCGGTACCGCACCAATGGAGGCCGCCGATCTGGGATCGACCTTCGGAAGGCACCCTTCCTGTCACCTTGGCGATCAACGAGTTGGTCCATCAGGGCGACGATGCGGCCATCGCCATCGAGCACCTCAGCGTTTATCCGAACGGCTTCACGATCCATGTCGCTGCTCTCCAGGATCCGCATCAAGAGTCAAGCGTGGGTCCCTGGATCGCACGGCACGGCCCTGGCTCGATCCGATTTCCACGGGTCGGGGTGCGATTTTCCGATGGTCGGACAGGAGGCAGCTCGCCCAGAGTTGGCCGTCCATCGGTGACGGACAAGGATGAGAACGGCGTACCGACCGAGCCGTTCGTGGGTCCGCTAAGCGGTGGCGGCGGGTCCGGCGGATGGCGCTGGAGTGCCTGGGTCTTTCCGCTGCCCTCCGACGGACTATTGGAGATCTTCATCAGTATCCCTGCTCTCGGATTGGGCGAAGCGAGCCTGACGGTCGATGGTTCTGCCGTCCGTCTGGCTGCCCAACAGGCGAGGGTCATTTGGAGCTGACCGCCGTTGAGAAGAGCGGACGAGTCTCAGGTCGCCTTGCCCATGCCATGCATCGAAACCCGCGCGGCATGGCACTGGGATGATCTGGAGCCCAGCGGGGCGCGAATCTGAGACACCGCGGAAAGGGATGATCGACCAGCAAGGGACCGAAGGCTGATGACTGGAAGTAGGCGCCTGGTAGCAGTGATCTTGGAGGTTTCCAACCTCGAACTGTCGGTTGAGTTATACCGCAACGCCTTCGGCGTCGACCTCCAACCGGGTGACAACGAGGTCGATGACCGTTGGACGGGCGGACGCCATGCTGAAGTCTCCTGGCGAGATGGTGCCTACCTGCATTTCGCCCTCTACCCTGCAAAAGACAAGCCAACATCCGGCGCCCAGATCAGCCTTTCCGTTGACGACGTTGAGGTTGCTCATGCGACAGCGGTCCGTGCGGGTGCTCACGTCCTCCACGCCCCTCGCGACGATCCCTGGGGACGCAGCGGACGGTATGGAGACTTCGACGGCAACGTCATTGAACTTACCCAGCATACGTAGCAACGGGCTCTCGATAATCCACTGCCCGAACCCGAAAGGGTCATGTCTGGACGTCCGTCTCTGCCGCCGAATAGAGGACCCCGAGGGAGCCCAGGTCCGGGATGCATTTCGGCGAACGAGCAGGACTCGTCCAGACCTCACCAGGAGGCCGCACACGCCGTCGTCGAACCGGCGTGGCGATCACCGCCGTCGAAGATAGAAGGCGGGGCTGAACAGCCCTACCGGATCATCCATGACGTGATGAGCCGTCCCGTGCCACGGCCGTCAGTCCTCAGGCCGCGAGAATGGACCTCGTGACCGAGCGAAGCGCCTGCTCGGCGTGCTCGTCATTGCAATGGGTATTAGCTACGCCTGGTTGGCGACCGGATCGGCAGCTGCTCCCACCGCTACCCGACCACCGAGCGCGGTCGCGGAGCTGACTCCCACCCCGTGTCATCCAGGTGGGGCGTCAGCTCCGCTGTAGCCGGAAGTCGCTTGGAACGGATGGCCTCAGCCGATGCAGCCCACGATGCTGCCAAGCGGGAAGCAGTTGTTCGGCGTGTTCCGCTTGATGGTGCTGGTGGCGACCGACGCCGTGCCACCATTCTCCCAGATTCCGCCTCCGGTGATGGCTGCTGCATTGTTGGTGACGATGCCGTTCACGATGACAAGCGCACCCTCATTGGCGATGCCGCCACCGTTGGCCGAGGCCGTGTTGTTGCTCGCCTGGCCGTTGTTGACGTTGAGCTTGGCCTGGTTGGCGATGCCGCCACCGTTGGGGGCTGTATTGCCGTTCACCTGACTGTTGCTCTCCAGATTGACGGTCCCAGGTGAGCTGAGCGTGGCAGCAGGGAAGGGGGGCGACGGGAGAGGAACGACGAGGTTGGCGACGCCGCCACCGGCTCCTGATGCTGAGTTGTTGTTGACGCTCGTCTCATCCTCGATGTTCAGAACCCCGCTGTTGGCGGCTCCGGTGTCGGTCAGGTCCACGTTGGCGATGCCGCCACCGAAGCCCTGGTCACCTGAGGTGTCACTCGGGGCGGAGTTGCCATTCACGTTGGAGTCCTCGATGGTCAGCGTGCCGTGATTGGCGATGCCGCCACCCAGGCCGCCGACGCCGACATTTCGGTTGACGAGGGTGCCCACGATGGTCGCCGTGCCGCCGTTTGCGATGCCACCGCCAGCAGGACCTCCGAGGGCAGCCGTCGCGGTGTTGTTGTTCACGTCACTGTTGTCAATGACCAGGGTGGCCTTGCCCGGCGGCACACCACCGTTCCCGTTGCCACTTGCGATGCCACCGCCATTGGTCGAGGTGTTGCCGTTCACCTCACTGGTGTTGAGCGTGAGGTTTCCTGCCTGGTTGAGAACGCCGCCACCGCCACCCGATGTTGCGGCGTTGTTGTTCACGTCACTGGTGTTGAGGACAGCGGTGCCCTGGACGTTGGCGACGCCCCCACCTGGACCAGCGGCGGTGTTGCGCAGGACCTGGCTGGTGTTGAGTGTCAGGGTCCCCGCGATGCCCGTGCCGAGGGGGTTCCCGCTCACGATGCCCCCGCCTGGGCCTTCGGAAGTGTTGTTGTTCACCTCGGTGTTATTGAGGGTCAAGGCCCCCGCCAGGTTCCCGATTCCCCCCCAGCCACCGGGCTGTTGCCGCCGGTGACATTCAGGTTATTGAGCGTCAAGTTCCCGCTCGGTCCGTCCACTTCGAGGATTCTGAAGTCGGTGTTGTTACCGGCAATGGTGGCGTTGCGGCCCGCGATGATGATGGTGGTCGTGATGACTGGCAGGGCGTCGTTCCCCGTGGCGGGGCTGGAGCTGAAGGCGCCGGACGTGAATGTGTACGTGCAGCCAGGAGCCAGGGTGATGGTCCCACCTCCCGAACCGTCGGCTGAGCTGATGGCCGCAACAAGGCCAACCGGGCCACCGCTCGGCCCCCCACAGGGCACGCTGATGGTGACCGGGGCACCTGCTGACGCGAGCGATGGGCCGAATGCCAGTGCACCCGGTATCAGGGCCGTAGCCGCTATCCCCACCCCTACTTTGACGATTCCTGGCCTCATCAGGTGACCCCCCAGTCTTGCAATCTGCCCGGACAGTAGGTCCGGGAGTTAGCTCAAACAATCATCGGTTTTGCGTATATTGGCAGTGAGGTACCACCCCATTGCAAAGGGGGTAGCACCACCGCGGTGCGCTCAACTGCTGACCCTTAGAGGCACAATGAAGGCCGTCGAATACGTGGCTCGACGACTGAGCACCTCGCAACTCGCTATCTCACGCCCGCTCGGCTCCCTCCTGGTTGAACCAGCGATGCCATGCTGGCCGTCGTGTGCGGCCGATTCTCTCTATACGAGGACAAACGCAGCCTGGCCGACCGCCTCCACGTCGACGAGGTCGCACCCGACGACATCCCGCCTCGCTGGAACGTTGGGCATACCCGCCTGTCGTGGCCATCGCCTCGTCTCGGGATGGCCACACCCGTCGTCTGGGCGAGATGCGCTGGGGTCTGGTGCCCTCCTGGGCCAAGGACCCCTCCATCGGCAACCGGATGATAAGCGCCCGCGCCGAGACGCTCACCTCCAGAAACGCGTTACGCCGGGCGTTCGAGACTCGTCGGTGCATCATCCCCGCCAGCGGGTTCTACGAATGGCAGAAGCTCGACGCTGAGCCGGGTCGAAGGCCCAAGCGCACGCCCTTCAATGTCCACACCAAAGACGGGGAGCCCCTCGCCTTGGCCGGACTCTGGGGAGGTCTGGTACGACGCCGAGGACAAGTCGCTGCGCACCTGCACCATCATCACGACCGAGCCCAACGCCCTACTCGCGCCCATCCACGACTAGATGCCGGTCATCTTGTCAGGTCATGGGACCGCTGGCTGGCGCCCGAGCCGGTCACCGCCAAGCAGGCGCGGCGAGGACCTTGTAGCGGGCCTCCAGCACCGTCTCCGGCGAATAGTCGGTTGGTTGGCATTACGTCACATCGTCCGCCCGCGACGCGGCCTCACGATCGTCGATCACCTGGGCGCCAGGGAACGCCGCTTTAAGCTCGGCTATTGCGTCAGCCTCGGTGACGGAGCAGCCACCGTCGGCCTCGTTCGTTGGCCAGTGGTTGATGTCGCTGGTCGCGTGCTCAGAGGGTTGGCTGAGGGCGCCGGCCATTGAGGCTTGAGCGCGGATACGCCGGAAGTGACCGATTGTCGGGCGGGCTGGTGCGGCGGGGCTGGTCGGGGTCGTGACACGCTGGAGCGGCGGCCGCTGGCGGACGCCTTCGACAGTCACTTCGCCGTCGTGGGCAAGTTCTGAGTCGGTGGACAGCGTAGCCAACGCGTTGAGGACTGCCTCATCCTCGGCGGTCCAGCTGTTGTCGTCGGCAAAGTTCTGATCGGTGTCGATACTCTCGCAGGCGTCACCCGCGTAAACACCCTCCTCCCTTATAGCCTTAGGGGACGGAAGTTTTCCCTGGTCGATCGCACCACGCACCGCGGATGGTTCGCGAATCGACCCCGATTGCTCGCGTGTCCGCCCTCTGTCGTTCACGCAGAATTCGGCGTTTCCGCTGTGTCAGCGTTACCGCGATTCTCCGCGGGTGGACGAATGAACCGTTCGTAGCAGGGGACACGGATAGTCCCCTGACCGTTGGGACCGAAGTCGACGACGATGACGATGAGTCCTAGTTCAGCTAGGGTCGCCACCAGTTTTGAGACCGTGTTTCGGCTGATCCTCGTGGACTCCGCAACTTCGGTGAACGTCCCCGTCCACTCCTTGTCCTCGGTTCGCCAAATTCGCGCGCCGATGAAAAATTGACCAGCACCTGCGTTGGCGGTGAGAGCCGATATCTCGCGGGCAAGATCGTCCATGGCATACGCGTCCATGATGACGTAACGCTTCGCGATCGGCGCTCGCCTCACGAAGGGGCTCCGCCGTTGAGCTTTGCAGCGATGAGTGCTTCAATCGACGACCGCGGGACGACCAGCCTCCGGCCGATCCGGATGGCCCGTAGCTCACCGCTAGCTATCAGTTCACGCGTGAGAGTGGTGCCTATCCCGAGCGCCCGTGCAGCGTCACGGACGGGAAGTGCAAGTACGTCGGACGGGAAGACGGGCTCAGTCAATGGAGATGCCCAGCCAGATGCTCCGTCACGGCAGGAGCGATCTGACGCAGGAGTTGCACCCAGGCGATCGCCGGCCTGCCCGTAGGGCGCCTGGCCCCTGCTTCCCAACGGGTCAATGCCGAGGCGCTCATGCCGCATGCGTCGGCGATGGCCTGCGCGGCCACTCCAGCCTTGATCCGAATCGCTCGCCCTTCGCCGGTGCGGGCCAACCGGACCGCTACCACAAGGTCGAGCACATCGGCGGTGTTCATGTCCATGAGCACAGCTAAGGCATGCTTGTGCCGACATGGCAAGGCCTCCCCGGTGCCATCAACAGGATTCGTTGCGGCACAAGCTTGCCAGTCCTGTGCCATGCCGGTACCGTAACCGCATGCGGATGACTTTGGGGGAAGAAGACCTGTCCGACGAGTACGACCTGATCCAGAAGCACCTGTCATCGCCCGAACGGCCATCGGAGCGAGTAATCGCGTGCCAGCGTGTTCCTCGGCCACAAGATGTCCCCAGAGGGCGTCAAGCACGAGCTCACGCCCGTTCTAGGGTCCGACTTGCTGGTTCCTACCCGGGAGACGTTCGTCGCCTACGGCGGGGACCTGCCATTCGATGTCGTGTTCGTCGTCGGCTTTGACGGGGTGCAAAGTCGTGTGCTCAGCGTTCGTTACCTAGTCCGACCCGATGAGAAGACCCAATCAGGGCATCTCGGCTTCGGCAGATCCCGCTCGAAGGCCTAGTACAGGCAGCAATCACGGAGTGCCGGTCCGTGTTCCGAGAGGTCGCTCCAGGGGATCTCCGTCTCCGTGCCGTGTCCGATGAGGAGCGCAGCAAGGTCTACGAGAGTGCCGTCGGGTCGGGACAGTACGCGGCACGGTGGCGCATCTCTGACGAGGACCTCAAGCGCACCGCCGAGGTGTATCGGTTCGCCGTGGCCAATGGACAGCCGCCAACCGCGGCGGTCGAGCGCGAGCTGAGTCTCGGGAATCGAAATACAGCAAAGAAGTGGGTTCAACGCGCACGACGAGTCGGGCTACTCCCGCCGTCACCGGCAGAACGCCAAGGAGGCATCCGAACCTGAAAACGGACTTCTATGGCAGCCTCCTCGTCGAGGACATTGGCCAAAGTTTCGGGATTCGACGCCGCCGTCCATCGCGTGTTGATCGCGCGGCCGCCGAGAATCGGGGTGTGTCGCTGGGCGCCAGACTCCCGCTCCCACCTGCCGCTGTATCTCGGGAGGTATCGGCGAATACCGGCCTTGGCAGCTTCCCAAGCTGAGAACGCGGGTTCGATTCCCGTCGCCCGCTCTCTGGGAAGGACCGTTGCTCGTGGACGGTGCCACCTTTTCTCCCTGGCAGCGACTCCGAAGGCACCCTGAATCACCGTTCAGGCGGACTCGGCTCATCGGCGGGCGGAGATGACCTCCTCGGAGTATCGGTGGAGCGCCTCGATGCTGCGGGTCGCTGAATCGGCTGGCATCTCGACGATCAGCTGGGTGACGCCGGCCGCCTCCACCTCGTCGAGCCATGACAGGTAGGCGTCAAGGCGCTCATCGGTCTCGACGATCCGACCGCCTCCCCCCTGGAGCTGCACGGTCAGCTCTTGGCCACCCCGGCCGGCGATCTCCATCCGCTGGTGGAGGTCCTCCACGTAGCGGGCGAGGGTGGCGAGGTCGGGGATCGGCGCGGTCCTGGTCGTCCGGGCAAGGACCTCCCCGCCGAGGATGGGCGTCCAACCCGAGCCATAATCCGCCACCCGCTGGCGAGCCCGAGCACTATTGCCTCCAATCCAGATCGGCGGGTGCGGCCGCTGGAGTGGTCTCGGTCGAAGCACGATCTCGGGCACGTTCACGTACTGGCCGCCAATGGCGACCGGCTCGCCCGACCAGACCTCCTTCCACACGCCAATTGCCTCGTCGAGCACCTCGTTGCGCTCGGCGAACACCATCCCCATGGCTTCCGCCTCGGTCCGGAGGTACCCGGTGCCGACGGGAACGATCAGACGGCCAGCCGAAAGCACGTCGAGCGTCGCGATCTGTTTGGCGCCAAGAACCGCGCTCCGAAACCCGGGTACCAGCACGTAAGGCATGAGGGCGATCCGCGACGTCAGCGCGGCGCAAAAGCCCAGGAAGGTGAAGACGTCGAGGGCGTCATGGCCACCTGCTTCCCGCCACCTGGCGGAGGGCGCGGGGTGCTCGGTCAGCGCGAGGGCGTCGAACCCCACCGCTTCAGCGGTGCGGGCGAAGTCCACCACGAACGTCGGCTCGAGGATCTCGTCACTGTAAGTGGGGTGATGCAGTGGAAAGAGGGCCGTAAAGCGCATCGCGCCGGCACCGTAGCCCACCCCGACGTACAGTGCTCGGGCATGGCAATCGACATCGCCCCTTTGGTTGCTCCGCCGATCACCGCGCTGTTGATCAACGAAGTGCAGCCCTCCACCGTCACCGGCACCAGCCCGCTCGCCACGGTCGCCGCCCGACGCCTGCCGGCCATGGTGCAGCTCACGCACGGGGCGCGTGACGCGCGGGTGCAAGTGATCCACTGCGTGAAGATCTTCCGCCGCGACTCGCTGGCCCGGAACCCCAACACTCCGCTCTACCGGCGTTCGGGCGCCTTGCCCACCGGGCCGGTCGAGCCCGACAGCCGGCCGGTACCCGGCTCCATCGTGCAGCCCGAGCTCGGCCCCGACGAGCGCGATCTGGTCATGACACGGCTGCACGGCATGGGTGCGGTCACCGACACCGGCGTGGTACCCGTCCTGCGCAACCTCGGTATCACGTCAGTGGTCGTGATCGGCGTCTCGCTCAACGTCGGCATCCCGAACACGTGCATGGACCTCATGAACCATGGCTTCGAGGTCGTCGTCCCGCGCGACGCGGTCGCCGGCACCCCCGAAGAGTACGGCGAGCAGGTCATCGAGCACACCCTGAAGGTCGTGTCCACCGTGACCACCGCTCAGGCGGTGCTCGAGGCATGGAGACAACCGAGCGGCTCGTGACCGGCGGTGAGCCCGTCGGTCCGGATCGTCGCTCAGGCGGTGCTCGGAGGATCGCTCAGAACGCCTTACCCGGATTGAGAATGCCGAGCGGATCGAGGGCTTCTTTTATTCGCCGGTGCAACCCGAGCACGTCGTCGCCCAGCTGATCGCGCAACCAGGGTACCTTGAGGGTTCCGACTCCGTGCTCGCCGGTAATGGTTCCGCCCAAGCTCAGCGCCAAGTCCATCACGGCGCCGAAAGCGCGTCGGCTCTCTCGACAGCGGACACGTCGGAGTGGTCGAACACGATGAGGGGGTGAAAGTTCCCATCGCCGGCGTGCCCGATCACCGCGATGGTCGTGGCGTGGCGACTCGCGAGCGTCTCGATCCCTGCCATCAGATCCGGAATCCGGGCGATCGGCACACCGACATCCTCGATCAGCACGGTACCGAGCCGCTCCACCGCGGGGATGGCCATCCGGCGGGCCACCATGAACTGCTCGCCCTCATCTTGGTCGTCGGTGCATGCCACGTACGTGGCGCCGGCCTCCTCACAGGCTCGCTGCATCACTTCGATCTCTGACGACGACCCTGTCCCGCCCACGTCGGACCGGCCCAACAAGAGGGCACCCCACGAAGGATCGAGACCCATCGTCGGTCCTCGCTTCGACCGCGCTGATGGCGCAACGGTCCATGAGCTCGAGCGCCGCGGGTCGGGATCGGGCCACGATCTCGGTGATCGCATGGCCGGCGGCCACCGTGTCGGCAAAGCCCGCCACAAGGGTGGTCGCCGGTTGTGGGAACGGTCGTAGTCGAAGCATCGCGCCGACCACCACGCCCAACGTTCCTTCGCTCCCGACGAACAAGCGCTTGAGGTCGTAGCCCGCGACGTCCTTGATGGTGCGGCCACCAAGGCGTACGGCGCGGCCGTCGGCGAGCACCACATCGAGACCCAACACGTAGTCGGTCGTGACGCCGTACTTGACGCAGCACACACCGCCGGCATTGGTCGCCACGTTTCCGCCGATGGAGCAGATCTCGAAGCTGGACGGATCGGGCGGGTACCAGAGGCCATGCCGTGCCGCCGCCGCCTTGAGCTCGCCGTTCAGCACGCCCGGCCCCACCTCGGCAACTCCGGCGCTCGCGTCGATCTCGAGCATGCGCATCCGCTCGGTGCTGAGCGTGATCCCGCCCTCGATCCCTGACGAGCCGCCCGACAGGCCGGTCCCCGCTCCTCGGGGCACCACCGGGACCCGGTGCTCGGTGGCCACGGCCATCACCGCTTGCACGTCGGCTGCGCACGTCGCCCTGACCACGGCCGCAGGCTGCCCGGACGCTGCCGTGCCGGCCCGGTCCAGACGGTACCCGGACACCACGTCGGGGTCGGTCACGAGGGCCCCTCGAGGGAGCAGAAGCTCGAGTTGGTTCAACCAAGGCGGAGCGGTCACCGTAACGGACCCTACTGGCGGCTCACCTCGTCGGGGCTGGCCAGCTCGAGCGAGACCTCGCTCAAGAGCCCCGCTGGGCTGGTCCGGAGATGTCGCTGGTAGCGGACCCGCGTCCACAACGGGTGAGACGAGCCCCCCGACCGGTAGTAGAGCGTGACCATGAGCTGGATTTCGTCGTCGGGACGGTCGAGCAGAGCCAGGGTGGGACCGAACGAGGCCTCGGCGGCGCTGAGCGGAAAAGCCACCAGCATGGTCCCGTTGATCGCCACCACGCCGTTCGCGAAACCTCCGAACGAGACCAGCGGCTGTGGCGACTCGCGGCGGACGACGTCGATCCGATGGTACGGGTGGAGGACGGCTGGACCGATTCCCACGTTGCGAAAGGCGCACGAGACGACGAGCTTGTGCTCGCCAGGCTCGATGGTCCAGGCGCCAACGCTCTGCTCGGTCGGCGCGAAGTAGACGCCGTCGGGCAACATCACGTGCAGCGCTCCCTGCCCGTAGAACCCCTCGGGCGCCAGTCTCGTAGGAACAAGCAGTGGCGCGTGTGCACTCAAAAGCGCCAGCTCGCCAAGCGCGACTTGTTCGTGCAGTGTGGCCAGCTGGTCTCGGGCAACCTCACCGCGAGCCTCGTCGGCAGCTGCTCGCCGGGTAGCCGCCTCCACCAGACGGTCCCCTCGCTCGGTCAGGTTGCTACCGAGCTCCACAAGCTCGCGGGCCGTATCGGCCAACCGAGCCGTAGCCGCTGCTGTCGCACTCGACGCCCGCGTGAGGACAGCGAGCACCACGACCGCGGCGACTGCGACCAGGGTGGCGACGGCACCAACGACCGCGCCCACAGCGGTCCAGTCGATTACGAGCGTCGCCATGTCCCTCTCTCACCCCTCGCCGGCCCGGGGCCCGCCGGCCCGGACCATCATGGTGGATCCCACCCGCGAGAACGAGGACCCACCTCGCCACGCCCTGGCCACGAGCGTGAGCCAAGAGTTCACCTCGGTGTCGACAGCACATCGCGGGACGTTCATCTCGGTTCCATACGGTGCACTGGCATGAAGCCGAGCCCCGACCGTCGGCCGCTACGCCAGCGCTGGCGGCGACGATGACCGGCTCGGTCATCGAATCACACCAAGCCACCGATCGAGCGCACGACAACCGCCCACTGGTTCTCGTCGTCGACGACGAGGAGTCCTATCGACAGGCGCTGGCGTCCGGGCTATCGCGCGAAGGGTTCACGGTGGAGCTCGCCTCAGATGGTCACGAGGCGCTCCGCTTGTTCCACCGGGTCCACCCCGATCTGGTCCTGCTCGATGTCATGCTCCCCGACCAGTCGGGTGTCGAGCTCTGTCGTCGCATGCGTGCCCTGGCACCGGTCCCGATCATCATGGTCACGGCCCGCGACTCGGAAGTGGACATCGTCCTAGGTCTGGAGCTCGGAGCATCTGATTACGTCGCCAAGCCGTTCCGACTCAGGGAGCTGGTCGCGCGCATGCGGGCCGTGCTGCGGCGGGGTGCGGCCCCGCCGGCGTCACACGACGAGGTCATGTCCGTCGGGCCGGTGCGCCTCGACGCCGGACGGCGCGAAGTCTCGGTGAGAGACCGACCCATCGACCTCTCGCGCAAGGAGTTCGACCTCCTGGCGTTACTGATGGCCCACGCCGGCCAGGTGGTGACCCGCGATTGGTGCATCGACCGTCTCTGGTGGGACCGCGACCTCTCCGACACCCGCACGCTGGACACCCATGTGAAGCGGCTTCGTCGCAAGATCGAGCCCGACCCGGCCAACCCGCGTCACCTCGTCACCGTGCGGGGTGTCGGGTTCCGTTTCGAGGCCTGAGCGCCATCGGGGGTCCGGGCACCGCTGTTATCCAGAATCTTCATGGACGCCCGACCGGCGACCACGTGACTCGCGTGACGGTCCGCTGCTTCAGACTCGTCGCATGTTGTCGAACCGAGCGAACTGGTTGAGGAACAACAGATGCGCCGAGCCGGTCGGGCCGTTCCGGTGCTTCGCGACGATGATCTCGGCGTCCCCACGTCGGTCGATCGGGGCATCGGGATCGTACTGTTCCTCGCGGTAGATGAATAGGACAACATCGGCGTCCTGCTCGAGGCTCCCGCTCTCACGGAGGTCCGACAACATTGGCCGCTTATCCTGACGCGACTCGAGACCCCGTGAGAGTTGGGAGAGCGCCACGACTGGCACTTCCAACTCTCGGGCCAAAATCTTCAACCCACGACTGATCTCGGCCACTTCCACCTGCCGATTCTCTGCTCGCGCCCGACCGGTCATCAACTGGAGGTAATCGACGACGACCAGACCGAGGTCTCCCTCGGCTTGGCGTAGCCGCCGAGCTCGAGCCCGGATGTCCATCACCGTCAGGTTCGGATTGTCGTCGATGAAGATCGAGGCGTCGCTCAGTCGGCTGACGGCAGTGCCCAACTTTCCCCAGTCCGATTCTTTCAATTGACCCGTACGAACATGTTGCGCATCCACCCTGGCCTCCGAGGCGAGTATCCGCTGGGTCAGCTCGAGGTGACCCATCTCGAGCGAGAAGAGCAGGGCGGGCCGCCGCAGATCGATGCCCACGTGCGCCAACATCCCCAACGCAAAGCTGGTCTTGCCCATCGCGGGCCGCGCTCCCACGATGGTCAGACTTGACGGCTGCAGGCCCGCGAGGATGCGATCGAGGTCGAGGTAACCCGTCGCCACACCGGTGATCGAATCTCGCCGCTGGGAGAGCTCCTCGATTCGGTCGAGGCCTGGCATGAGGAGGTCACGGAGCGCGGCAATGCTCTCGGTGGTACGCCGCTGGGCAACGTCGAACACCATCTGCTCGGCCTTGTCGATGGCACCGACGACGTCTTCGGGCACGCTGTAGCCAAGCTCGGCGATCTCGGCCGCGACTCCGACGAGCTTCCGGAGGAGCGCGTGCTCCTCCACGATCTGTGCATAGTGCACCGCGTTCGCCGTGGAGGGGGTGTTGGCCTGAAGGGACACGAGCACCGACGGATCGCCCACCAGGTCGAGCAGTCCCGACCGGCGGAGCTCGTCGGCCACCGTCACCGCGTCGACCGGCTCCCCGCGCTCGAACAGTGCGCTCACCGCGCCAAAGATGTGCCCGTAGGCCGGCTTGTAGAAGTCTGCGGGACCGCAACGCTCCAGTGCCACGGACGCTGCGTCGCTGGAAAGCAACATGGCCCCGAGCAGCGACTCCTCTGCGTCGAGGTTGTGTGGCGGCACCCGCGGCGCGGGGGCGGACGGTCGGAGTTGGCGGGGACGACTCTCTTCAAACGCTTGGACCATCGTGTCCCTACCCTGATGGACGAGGCCTGTGGGGGGTAAGGCGCGCAAGTTGGGGATTCAACCCCAGAATCGGCCCCCGAGAGATGTGGACGAACGGTGGACGAACCGTCCTGCCCTGGGGACGACGGTGGCGACGAGGACTGGGGACCGCCCTCGGCGCGTCATCGGCTGCCTGAAGCTCTTCTCGCTCTGGACCCGTCGTCGGCACGGGCGCATCGTCGCGCCTGGGTGTGACGGCGACTCGGCGATCGTCCCCAACAGGTGCAGCACCTCGGGGCTCTAGCGTGCGCCGGGTGCAGCGTCTCGGGGCGTTGGGCTGTGCTCAGCCGGCCGGGACGACTTGAAGGGTCACCACCGTCGTGACCCCTTCGAACAGGCGCACCGGGACGTCGTAGTCACCGATCGCCT
Source organism: uncultured Acidimicrobiaceae bacterium (assembly GCA_963794215.1). Classification (GTDB taxonomy): domain Bacteria; phylum Actinomycetota; class Acidimicrobiia; order Acidimicrobiales; family RAAP-2; genus DATKRB01. Next base: position 498,411 of record CAWCCQ010000008.1, read on the forward strand.
TGATCGGCTCATCCAGCCCGATATGCCGACGTTCGACCTCGACGCCCTTTTGCGCGTGGATGGCTTCCACGACGTCGGCCGTCCCCACCGAGCCGAAAAGCCGCCCGCCCGACCCGGCGCGCGCCGGCAACGAGAGAACCGCACCCGCTAGGACGGTGGCCTTCGCCACCGCCGCTTCGCGATCGCGCGCCTCGCGCAGGTCGCGCGAGCGCCGCATGGCGGCAGCCTGTTGGGCCACACCATCGGTAGCCGGGATGGCGCGTGACTCGGGCAGCAAAAAGTTCCTCGCGAATCCACCGGCCACGTCCACGATGTCACCGCGCCGGCCAACCCCTGGCACGTCAGAGCGGAGGACGACCTTCATCCGTCGTCTCCGACAGAGACCACATCAGCATCCACACGCACGTCGTCGGGCTCCACGTCCTCAGCCCCGGTGACTGTGATCTCCGCCGCGACAGCCGAGTCGGACGTAGTGGCGGGACGGCGATCGCCCCGGTCTTCACCGCCGCGACCTTCCCCGCGGGGAGGCCGCCCTTCACCGCGTCCTCCGCCCCGGCCTCCAGGGCGCTCGGTCACGGTTCGCTGGGTGTACGGAAGGAGCACGAGCTCTCGCGCTGTCTTGATCGCACGGGCGATCTCGCGCTGGTGCTGCGCACAGTTGCCGGTAACCCGACGCGACCGAATTTTGCCGCGATCGCTCATGTACTTGCGCAACAAGGGAACGTCCTTGTAATCCACCCATTCGATCTGGTCACGGCACAGCGCGCACGGCTTCTTCTTCACCCGGCGGTTCAAATCCTTGGGAGAGGTCCGCCGTGCCGTGCCGCCTCGATAGTTGCTCCTCGCCATCAGAAAGGCTCCTCGTCAAAGCCATAGCCACCCGCATCCTCGCGGGGCGGAGGCGCCTGGCGTGCAGCGCCCGCACGGGAACCGTCCGAGGGCCCTCGCCGTTCGTTCTTTGTCACCTGTGCTGTCGCCCAACGGAGCGAGGGACCAATCTCGTCGGCGATCACCTCGATCTTGGACCGCTTGTCCCCTTCGGGACCCTCCCAGCTCCGCTGCTCCAACCGGCCGGTCACCACGACGCGTGAGCCACGCGACAAGCTCTCGCTCACGTTCTCGGCCATCTCTCGCCAGCAGACCACGTCGAAGAAGCTGGTCGCCTCCTCCCAGTCCTGGGTCTGTCGGTTCTGCCAACGCCGGTTCACCGCGAGGCCGAAGGAGGCGGTGGGCTGCCCCGTGTTGGTGAAGCGGAGCTCGGGGTCTCTGGTGACGTTCCCGACCAGCGTCACACTGTTGTCGTTGGGCATCTCTCGTACCTTGCCTCTGGTGCGTGGGTCTGTGGTGTGGGGCTGCTCTGTTGGTGTTGGCGCGCTGAGCCGCGGAGCTGCGTCTCGTCGCTGGCGTCGGCTCCTCGCGTCATGCCGAAACTAGCCGGTGGTGCTCGCTCGGGCGGGGGCGCCGGACCGGCCCCGCCGGACAGCACGGCCGGCGACCTTGTCGGGCAGCCTGATCACCTTGTGCCGCACCACCTCGTCGGCGAGCGGCAACATCCGGTCCAGCTCGGCCACGGTCGCCACCTCGCCGGTCAACTCGATGACCACGTAGTAGCCCTCACGCTTGTGATTGACCTCGTAGGCAAAGGATCGCCGGCCCATCCGGTCGATGGCGCCAGGGTTTCCGCCAGTGCTCCGGATTGCGTCGAGCACGCGGTCCACCACGGCCTGGATCGCTGGCGGTTCGGCACCAGCATCGAAGATGATCATCACTTCGTACGGCCGCATACGCGGCACCTCCCTCCGGACCGGGCGCAGCGCGCTCGGGCCCCACTCAAGCGGGGCAGGGTCTCGGTCGCCCCGCAGTCGCGGGACGACGCGTCCATGGTCGACGAACGTGCAGGACGCCACGCCGGCCGACATGCTAGCTCAACCTCAGGTGTCCGGCCGTCGGTAGGCGGGCCGGCAGCAAGCCACCTGAGCTTACGATCGCCGCTCGGCCTGGGTGGCCCTGGTCCGGCCGCCGGCAGAGTACTTACGGGTGAGGTGGTGCCAAGCGCACGACGGGCAGACCTCCACGGCGTAACAGGTCACAGGGTCCTCTCGCCGTTTCAGACGATTGAGCTCGCTCATCGAGCCGGGACAGCGACCACCGGGCGGCAGGCGTGCGCCGAACACGAACGTGACCTCGACCACTCCCGAGAGCTCGCAGATAGGACAGCTCTCCCCAGTGGGGCGACCGACGTTTCGAGCGGCTCGGAGCAGCTCGGGGTGGGCGTCGCAGACGTCAACTCGGTCCACCTTGCCCCGCTGGACGTCGCGAACCACGGCGTTGCGAGCCAGTCGGTACTCGACGCGCGCGTCTCCCGTAGACGTCCCGGTTCGTCTTGGCGCTCCGGGACGGGAGGTCACGGTCACGGCACGAGGCTAGTTCCCCGCCACGCGACATTGTGCGCTCCGGCGTCGGCGCGCCGCTTGCCGATCCGTGGCCGTACGGCGACAATCCTTCCGTCGCTATATCGAACCGATATACTGAGCCGATGCTGGATCTGGCCATCCTCGGACTCCTCGAAGAGCGGGAGCTCCATGGCTACGAGATCCGCCGGCGGGTGCGAGAACAGCTGGGGCTGCTGGCCAACGTCTCGTTTGGGTCGTTGTACCCCGCCCTCAATCGACTCGAAGCCGCTGGCGCGGTCGCCTCGGCCGAGCTGCCCGTACCGAGCGTTGCGCCTGCAGCACCGCCGACCGGCTCTTTGAGCGGTGAGCTGGCCGTCCTGCGGGCCCGGCGCCGCACGGCTTCTCGGGGGGGGCGGCGCGCTCGCAAGGTCTACACCATCACCGACGAGGGGCGACGGCTCTTCGCCGAGCTGCTTGCTGGCGGAGGCGTTGACGACGCTCGCAGTTTCGGGCTCCGTCTGGCCTTCGCCCGACACCTGCCCCCCCAGGCGAGGCTCGCGCTCCTCGAGCGCCGTCGGAGCGTGCTCGGCGAGCGTCTGAGCGAGATGCGCGCGGCTGAAGGCGACGGCTCGCTCGACAGCTATGCCCGCTCGGTGGTGGAGCACAGTGCCGACGGGATCGAGGACGACATCCGCTGGATCGATCGGATGATCGACGCCGAGCGGGCCCAGCTCACCGTCGTGGCCGCTGTAAAGGGCGTCGACCAGGGTGGACTCCAACGTGGAGCAGAAGAAGAAGGAGAAAGACCATGAGTACCATCCGGGTGGCCATCGCCGGAGTGGGAAACTGCGCCAGCTCGCTCGTGCAGGGCCTCTCGTACTACCGCGATGCCGATCCTGACGACGTCGTGCCCGGCCTCATGCACGTCGTGCTCGGTGGTTATCACGTGCGAGATTTGACCCCGGTCGCCGCGTTCGACGTGGATGCCAGCAAAGTCGGAACCGACCTGGGAAAGGCCATCTTCGCCGGCCGCAACAACACGATCCGCTTTGCCGAGGTGGGTGAACTGGGGATTACCGTCCAGCGTGGTCCGACCTTCGACGGCTTGGGTCGGTACTACCGCGACGTCGTGGAGGAATCGCCCGCCCCCCCGGTCGATGTGGCCGAAGCCCTGCGGGCGTCCGGCGCCGAGGTACTGGTCTCCTACCTACCTGTGGGATCGGAGGACGCTCAACGCCACTACGCCCAAGCCTGTCTCGACGCAAAGGTGGCGTTTGTGAACGCCATCCCGGTCTTCATCGCCTCGGATCCCGAATGGGCCCGCCGCTTCTATGACGCCGGGGTCCCCATCGTGGGCGATGACATAAAGAGCCAGGTGGGCTCTACGATCGTCCATCGCGTTCTCACCCGGCTCTTCGAGGACCGGGGGCTGGCGCTGGACCACACGTACCAGCTCAACGTGGGCGGCAACATGGACTTTCGCAACATGTTGGACCGCGAGCGGCTGGAGTCCAAGAAGATCTCCAAGACCCAAGCGGTCACGAGCCAGATCGAGCACACCCCGCTCCCAGCGGACGACATCCACATCGGCCCGTCCGACCACGTCCCGTGGTTGCTCGATCGCAAGTGGGCCTACATCCGGATGGAGGGCCGGAACTTCGGCGACGTTCCCCTCGAACTGGAGCTCAAACTTCAGGTGTGGGATTCGCCCAACTCGGCGGGCGTCATCATCGACGCCGTGCGCTGTGCCCGGCTCGCGCTCGATCGGGGCGTCGGCGGTCCGCTCTTGGGTCCCTCCGCCTACTTCATGAAGTCTCCGCCCGTGCAATACCACGATGACCAGGCGTTCCAGTTGGTGGAGGACTTCGCCGCAGGTCGCGAGGGACCGGTCTGGGCGGGCGCCTGACCCCGGCGACGCCACCCCTTCGGCGTCCTGATCCCCTCAGCCCTCGTCAGCGGTCCGAAGGCTGCGCGGCCCACCACTCGTCGAGCCGCCGACCAGCTTCCTCCTCGCCCATGGGTCCCTCGTCCAGCCGGAGCTCGAGCAGGTAAGCCAGAGCCTGCCCGACCTGCCGCCCGGGAGCGATGCCGAGGCGCGCCATGACCTGAGTGCCGTCGAGATCCGGGCGAATTGCGTCCAACGACTCGCGCTGGCGCAGATCGCTGATGCGGAGCTCCAGCTCGTCCATCCGGCGGCCGAGAGCCCTCGCCTTGACCGCATTGCGCGTAGTGCAGTCGCACCGGGTCAGCTCGTTCAACCGATCGAGCAGGTCGGAGGCATCGCGCACGTAGCGGCGCACCGCTTTGTCCGTCCAACCCAACCGGTACGTGTGGAACCGTAGGTGCAGCTCGACGAGCCGCACGACGACGCCCACATCTTCACCAGGGTACCGCAGCGCCTCCATGCGGGTCCTGGTCATCCGGGCCCCGACGACCTCGTGATGGTGGAAGGTGACGCCACCGTCAGCGAACGCCCGCGTTCGCGGCTTGCCTACGTCGTGGAACAACGCCGCCAATCGCAACAGACGATCCGGCGAGGTCTTGTCGACGACCGCAAGCGTGTGGGCAAGGACGTCCTTGTGCCGATGGATGGGATCCTGCTCGAGTGCGAGCCCCGGCAGTTCGGGGAGGAACTCGTCGGCCAAGCCGTTGCGGACAACCAACCACAGTGCCGCTGACGGCCTCGCCAACACCATTATCTTGTCCAGCTCGTCACGCACCCGCTCGGGGGAGACGATCGCCAACCGCTGATGGCCCTCTCGCATGGCGGCGAGCAGTGAGTCGTCCGGTGTCAACTCGTAGCGGGCCGCGAATCGAGCGGCTCGGAGCATACGAAGAGGATCGTCACCGAACGAGACGTCGGGATCGAGCGGTGTTCGGAGCCGACGCGCTGCGAGGTCACCGAGCCCGTCAAAGGGATCGACCAACTTCATGTCCGGCAGCCGCAGGGCCATCGCGTTGATCGTGAAGTCGCGCCGCGAAAGATCATGCTCAAGGTTGTCGCCGAAAAGAACCTCGGGCTTTCGTGAATCGGGCCGGTAGACCTCCGCTCGATGCGTCGTGATCTCGTACTGGATCCCGCCGCGCCGGCACCCGATGGTCCCAAAACGCTTTCCCTGGGTCCAGATCGCGTCTGCCCAGCCGGTCACGAGCGATTGGATGCGATCGGGTGTCGCGTCGGTCGTGAGGTCGATGTCGGGAGCCTTGTCGCCACCGGGCGGCGGCCCCGAAAGGAGCGCGTCCCGCACCGAACCCCCCACGAGGTACAAGGCGTGACCAGCGGCGGAGAACCGCTCAGCCAGCTCCGCGGTAGCGGTGACCAAGGGTGCGAAGCGCTCGGGGATCGCCGTCGACTGCACCAGACCACGCTAGTGCGCCACGGTTGGACCGCCGCCAACGGTTAGCGTTGCCCGGTGTCCCCGAAGTTCCTTCGGTCTGTCGGGCCGGCGGTACTCCTGCTGGTCACGATGCTCAGTCTCGCTCCTCCCGCCAACTCGCTGCTCCCGTCCGCTTCGGCCGTCCCGACGAGCTCCGCGCGCCCTGGAGCTGGTGGTCGGGCGGGGACCGTCGCCCCCGGTGCCACCCTCGACCTCTCCAGTCAGTCGACATGGGTGAGCACGTCGGATCCCACGTTCTCTCTTCAGGTCACCTTCGCGGTTCCCGGGGAGCGGCGCTCCACCCTCGAACTGGCGGTGACCGTCTACGACCGGCTCAGGACCCGAACGGCGTTCACCCAAGCGTTGGACGGGAGCGCCACTGGAGACGTCCTCGACCAGGTGGCGCCGGTCTCCGTCACGGGGTCTTCGTCATCCCAGGCTTTGAGCATGCGCGTCGAGACGGGTCCCGTTGTCTCCGGGACAACTGGCTCGACCATCGACCTCGGTTGCGCAACCAGCGGCCCTTGCGGGGGTGTCTACCCCGTGGTCGTCTCCCTTCGCCAAGGGTCGTCGGGCACGGTGCTGGCTCGGCTCGACACGTTCCTCACCTACGTCGATGCGACGAGCGGCGACCCGCTGCGCTTCGCCATGGTCCTTCCCGTCGCCTCGCCCGTCCGCGTCCACGAGGCAGAGCGCAACCCCTCCAAGGTGCTCGCGACACCTTCGGCCTCCGAGATCGGCCGGCTGGGTGATCTGGTCCACGCCGTGGCATCCCAGCCGGCCGCCGCGACCACCTTGCTGGTCGATCCCCACACCGTTCAAGGGCTGATGGGAGCCGGAGCGGCCGGTCGCCGGGCGGTGGCTGCTTTGGGCACGCTGTCCTCGAGCGCGAGCATCGAGATCCCGAGCGCCTCCTACGTGCCCGTAGACCTGGCGGCGCTCGCCGGCGCGGGACTGACCGGAGAGATCACGTACCAGATGGAGATCGGGTCAGCGACCATGTCGCAGGCTGGAATCCGGACAGACGGAGCTGCCTCCACCTGGGTGGCCGGCGCTGACATGACCCAGAGTCTTGCTGGTGGTCTCGCCGACGCCGGCCTGGACAGGGTGATCGTGCCCAGTGACGTGCTGGCCAGCAGCTCGGACCGGCTCGGCATCACCCAGCCCTTTGCCCTGGCCACCGGGCACGGGGCGACGGTCACCGCCGCCGCGTCCGACGCAGGTCTCGATGCGCACTTCGCGCCCACGAACGACCCGGTGCTGGCGGCCGAGCAGCTGCTCGCCGACCTCGCATTCATCGAGTACGAGGAGCCGTTCGCTTCGGCTACTCGGGGTGTGGTGGCCGTAGCCCCCTCGTCCCCCCCGAGCAGTCGTTTCATCGACACCGTCCTGGACGGGCTCGTGCAGAACCCGAACGTCCGCGCCGTCACGCTCGACCAGTTCTTCGATGAGGTCCCGAGTGGCGGAAACGGTGCCCCCACGATCCGGCAGGCGGCAGTGGACGCGGCACCGGGTTTCGCCCGCCCCCTCGCTCAAGGAATCTCGATGGCCCGCCAGCGAAACGACGCCTTCCACAGCGCCGTCAACGGCTCTCCCCCGGTGTTGGACCAGCTCGACGACGTCTTGCTGGCTAGCGAGTCCGACGACCTGAGCGGTGCCCACCAGCTCGCGACCGTCCAGACCTACGAGGCCGTCCTCGGGGCCCAGCTCGCACAGGTGCAGCTCTCGACCGTGCGGACGATCACGTTGACGTCGAGAACCGGACGGATCCCGATCACCTTCCTCTCGTCGGCTCCCTACACATTGGTCGGCGACGTCGTGCTCACAAGCGACAAGTTCACGTTCCCCAGCGGATCCACTCTCACCAACTTCAGGATCAGCCGCAGCACCAATCCAGTGGCCATGGAAGTCGAAGCCCGCACGTCGGGTGATCTCCCCCTGCGGATCACCCTGGTTGCTCCCCGCACCGATCCAGGCGCCGCCCCACTGGTCATCGCGCGCGGTCAGCTGACCATACGTTCCACCGCCACATCACTCGTCGGCGTGCTGCTCACCCTGCTGGCGATCACCGTCCTCTTGGCGTGGTGGGCGCGGACATGGCGTCAAGGGCGGCGGCGCGCCGCAAACCGGGGGCGCGACCCGACGGCGCCCCTCAGGCGGTCAGCGTCGTGAGCGGACGGGTCGATGGGGGGCCGGGGCCCGCAGCGCGGCTCGCCGTCACCGCGCCACGCCCGTCCTCCCGAGGTGGAACCTCCCCCCGAGGTCCCGCGGCCCACCGAAGCCGCCGGCAATTCGCCGGCGGACGTGCCGGAGCCTGGCGTCGGCGCGCCGCCAGATGGCGAGGGTCACCACGCAGGCCCAAACGGATCGGTGACGCGACCAGCGGTGCCGAGGGGCGGGTCCGGCGGCAGTCTCCAACGAGCGACGTTCTGGATGGCCGTCGGCACTGGGGTGTCCCGCCTGACCGGCGTGCTCCGGGTGGTGGCCCTTGCGGCAGCGCTGGGGCCGACGACACTGGCCGACGGCTACAACCTCGCGAACACCGCGCCGAACATGCTCTATGACGTCGTCCTCGGCGGCGTTCTGGCGGCGACCTTCATTCCGGTCTTCGTCGACCGCCTCTCGACGAGAAGTGACCGCGAAGCCTGGCGGGCTATCTCCGCGGTCGTCACCCTTTCGATCGTGGTGCTGGCCGCGGCGACGGTGGTGTTCTGGTTTGCCGCTCCCCTCGTGATCACCGCGGTCACGGCCCTGGATCCGTCCCACAGCTTGGTGGCAGCTGCCACCAAGGCGCACGAACGGGGGACCGCCACCAGCCTGCTCCGCTGGTTCGTGCCCCAAATCTTCTTCTACGGTCTCATCAGTCTCACCACCGCCCTGCTCAACACACGGCGTCGCTTCATCGCACCGATGTGGGTGCCCATCGCCAACAACGTGGTCTGCATCGCCGTCCTGCTGTGGTTCCGTCACGTGGTGGCGCACCCATCTCTGACCGGCGTCGTCCACGACCAGCACGACATCATCCTGTTGGGCCTGGGTACAACGCTCGGCGTCGTCGTACAGGCCCTGATCCTCCTGGTGAGCCTTGGGCGGCGCCGCTACCCGCTCCTCCGCTGGCGATGGGACCCGAGGCACGAGGCGGTTCGCGCCATCGTCGGACTCGGATCCTGGACGTTCGGCTTCGTTGTCGCCAACCAGATCGCGCTCTTCGTGGCACTGGCGTTAGCCGGCAGCACCTCGGGACCAGACCCGGTGTCGTCGTACACCTACGCCTACACCTTCATGCAGATGCCCTACGCGGTCGTGGCGGTCTCCATCATGAGCGCGGTCACCCCGGACCTCGCCGCACGGTGGAGCGCCGGCGACCTCGCCGGCTTCCGACGGCGGATCACCGGAGGATTGCGAGCCGTCTTAGCGATCATCATTCCCGCGTCCGTGGGGATGCTCTTGTTGGCGAGGCCCGCCGTGGCCCTGCTGCTTGCACATGGCTCGACTTCGGTGGCAGAGACCCAGACCACCGCCGATGCTCTGGCCATGTTCGCCCTCGGGCTGCCCGGATTCTGTGCGTTCTTGTTCGTCGTCCGCGTACTCCAGTCCATGCAGCGCGCTCGGGCGGCGTTTTGGCTGTACCTCGTGGAGAACACCCTCAACGTGGCCCTCGCGGTGGCTCTGGTAGGGGTCATGGGCGTCCGTGGCCTGGCCCTTTCGCTCTCGGTGGCCTACAGCGTGGCAGCGGTGCTCGGGATCATGGTCCTGCGTCGTTGGCTGGGCCCGCTCGCCAGCTGGCAGGCGTGGGCCCCACTGCGCGCGGTGGCCGCCTGCACCTTGGTGATGGGCGCCGTGGTGCTTGTCGTCTCCAACCTCTCGGGTTCCACCACACAAGCCGCGCTGGCGCTCAGGGTGCTCGGCGCGATCGTTGCGGGCGGAGTCGCCTTTGCCGGGACCGCGGCCCTGCTCGGACGCCACGCCGCGAAGATGCGCCGTCGTCCGATATGGGTAGCCGGCACCACGATGGGGCCGCCCCGACAGCACCCCTGAAGAGCGCGTGGCAGACTCGCGCCCCGATGAGCGGCGTGCGGATAGTGACCGACAGTGCCTGTGACCTGACTCCCGACCTCGCAGAGCGCTGTGGCATCGGGATCGTGCCCCTGACGATCCGCTTCGGGGAGGACGTGCTTCTCGATCGGCGTGACCTCTCCCCGGCAGAGTTCTGGCGACGGTGTCGGGCCGAGCCAACCTTGCCCGAGACGGCGGCGCCGTCGCCGGGTGCGTTCTGCGAGGCGTTCGAGAGGGCAGCAGAAGGGGCCGACGCCGTCCTGTGCCTGACCATCTCCTCTCGACTCTCGGCCACGTACCAGTCCGCGGTCACTGCGAGCCGGACCTTCACCCAGGTGCCGGTCGAGGTCGTCGACACCCAGTCAGTGACCATGGGGCAGGGCCTACTCGCGATGTCCGCCGCCGATGCCGCCCGCGCAGGGGCTCCCCTCGCCGAGATCGTCGCCCGGGTCAACGACGAGATGCTCCGGACCAGCGTGCTTGGGGTGGTCGACACCCTCGACCACCTCCAGCGGGGTGGACGTATCGGTGGAGCACGAGCCCTGCTCGGCTCAATGCTCTCGATCAAGCCGGTGATCGCCGTTCACGACGGCGTGGTTGCTCAAGAGTCTCGTCAGCGGACCCGCACGCGGTCGTTGCAGTACCTGGCGGACAAGGTGCGCCAGTCGGCACCCCTCGTCCGGTTAGCGGTGGCGAACGGGGCCGCGCCCGATCTCGATGCCCTGCTCTCGATGCTCGACTCCGCCGAGGTCGAGCACGAGATGGTCGTCGTCGACCTCGGCCCGGTCGTTGGCACCCATGCCGGACCGGGCACGGTGGGCGTGTGCTACCTGGTGGCAGCGAGCGCTCCCCCTGCTCCGACTATCCTCCAACCATGACAGTGAGCAACAGGTTTCGGACCACGGCCCTTCGAGTCCGATGACCACCCCCTCACTCGCTCCCGACACGCCGGACTCGTCGACACCGGTCCCGCCCGGCTCGAGGACGACTTCGGAGCTCTCGGCCAAGGCTGTCGACACCATCGATCTGGCCGTCAGCACTGTCAACGACAAGGCCATCCGCCCGCTGGTGATCGCCGCCCGGGCCGTGGTCTTCGGCATCCTGATTGCCGTTCTCGGCGTCGTAGTGGTCACCATGACGTCGGTCGCCCTCGTGCGCCTGCTTACCGTCTATGTGTTCGGGGGCAGAGTCTGGGCCGCCGACGCGCTCCTCGGTGTGGTGTTCGTCGCCGGCGGCCTGCTGATCTGGTCCTACCGCTCGGCTCCCGCCCCGGGCGGCCCCAGCTAAGGAGCCGACCGCATGCCCGAACGCCGCAACGTCCTGATCACTGGGTCCGGTCCCGCCGGTCTGACCGCGGCGATCTACACCGCCCGCGCCCAATTGCACCCGATCGTCGTAGAGGGTGAGCCTTCCTCGACGAGCGATCAACCCGGTGGCCAGCTGATGCTGACCACTGACGTGGAGAACTATCCCGGCTTTCCCGACGGTGTGATGGGTCCTGAGCTCATGCTCGCGATGCGGGCGCAGGCCGAACGATTCGGGGCGGAGATGATCACCGCCAAGGTCAGCCGGGTGGACCTCTCCACCCCCCCGTTTGGGGTATGGGTAGGCGATCCTGAGACTGAGGAGCCGACGTACCAGGCCGAGGCGCTCGTCATCGCTGCGGGCGCTCGATCACTCATGCTCGGTCTTCCCAACGAACGCCGCCTGCTCGCCCGTGGGGTCTCCACATGTGCCACCTGCGACGGGTTCTTCTTTCGCGAGCAGCAGATCGCCGTTGTCGGCGGAGGGGACTCTGCCCTCGAGGAAGCCTTGTTCCTCACCCGGTTCGCCACCAAGGTCACCGTGGTCCACCGCCGCGACCAGCTGCGGGCGTCAAAGATTATGCAGGACCGGGCGAAGGCCAACGAGCGGATCGCCTTTCATTGGAACGCCGAGGTCATCGATGTCCTCGGCGACGACAAGGTGGCCGGCGTCGCCTTGCGGGACACGGTCTCGGGCGAGGAGTCCGAGCTGGCGGTGACGGGCTTGTTCGTGGCCATCGGCCACGAACCCAACAGTGGGTTCGTGAAGGGTCAACTGGAGCTCGATGAGAACGGCTACATCCGCACCTTTGGAGGATCCAACACCAGCGTGGACGGCGTCTTCGCCTGCGGCGATGTCCAGGACCATATCTATCGGCAAGCAGTCACCGCGGCCGGATCGGGGTGCATGGCGGCGATCGACGCAGAGCGCTGGCTCGATGCCCACCAAAGCTGACGCCATACCGCGGTCGACGAGTCCGTTGGTCGAGCAGCCGCCCGGTGGTAGCTGGTCGTTGGGAACAGGAACAGTACCCGTGATGTTCACATGAGTGACGGAGCAGTCAGCCGAACAGGAGGCCCCATGAGTGACGAGATCGTGACACTGAACGACGCTACGTTTGACGAGCATGTCAAGACGGCGGACGTACCGGTGCTGGTCGACTTTTGGGCCGAATGGTGCGGGCCGTGCAAGATGATCGCACCGGTTCTCGAGGAGATCGCGAAGGAGCAGGCGGGCAAGCTTCAAGTGGGCAAGCTCAACATCGACGACAACCTCGAGGTGACGCGTCGTTTCGACGTGATGAGCATTCCCACACTGATCCTGTTCAAGGACGGGGAGCCCCGGGCTCGATTGGTGGGGGCCAAGCCCAAGGGACAGCTCCTCCAGGAGTTGTCCAGCTACCTCTGAGTACGGCTCGTCCCGACGGCGTTCTTCCTCTGCGACTAGGTGAGATGGGTGCGGCGGTCGCCGACGTCCAGAGAAGACTGGCAGCTGTCGGGTTCGCGCCGTTAGGCGATCCCGAAGGCTTCTTTGGTCCCGCGACTCGGGCCACGATCGAGGCATTCCAGCATCGCCGGGGTCTGCGGGTCGACGGGGTCTGCGGCCGACAGACCTGGGACACGCTGGTCGAGGCCGGATTCCGTCTGGGCGACCGGTTCGTCTACTTGCGGTCGCCGATGTTGCGCGGTGACGACGTCGCCGAGCTCCAGCAACGCCTTGGCGCCCTCGGGTTCGACACAGGTCGGGTCGATGGCATCTTCGGCCCTCTCACGTCGGCGGCCGTCGCCGACTTTCAACGCAACTCCGGCCAGCCGGTGGACGGCATCGTCGGTTTAGCCACTTTCCGAGAGCTCCTCCGAATGCCAACGAGGCACGAGGACCCAGAGTCGGTGTCCACTGTCAGGGCCCGAGAAGAGCTCCGCCACCGCCCCCCAACCCTTGCGGGACGCCATTTGGCCGTGGGCGAGGTGGGTGGCCTCGGCACGACGGTCGCAGCGCTCCGGCGTCGGCTGGTTTCCGCTGGCGCCCGGGTCACCGAGATCCACCACCCCGACGGCTCGACCCAAGCGCTCGAAGCCAACGGGGCGCTGGTCGACGCCTACCTCGGCCTGCGCCTGGATCCCGACCATCGGGGTTGCACCACCGCGTACTACGCCAGTTACCAGTACGAGTCCCCCGGCGGCCGTCGCCTGGCCGAACTCGTCCAACAGGCAGTGCCCGCAGCCATCGGGGTCCCCGATCACGGGGTCCGGGGCATGTCGCTCCCGGTCCTTCGCGAGACTCGGATGGCTGCGGTGATCGTGGAGGTCGGACCGGCCGCCACCGTGGTCGAGCGGGGTCCATCACTGGCCAGCAGTTTGGCCACCGCACTCAGTGGTTGGGCCGGCGCACGCTGGGACTAGGCACCCCGAGCTCACCGAGCAACATTCCGACTGCTCTCTGTGGAAGTGCGTTCTCCCAGGTCACGACCACGTGTCGGCAAAGTGAACTCCGTGCCCGGACCATGAACATAAGGTGTCCGGCAGCTTCAGATCGCCTCCAAAGCAACAATCCACAACATCATGCACAGGTTGTGGAAGAGACTTACTCGACCTGTTCGTGCGGTACAGCTGCGGGTCAACCTCGCCCTCCCCTGCAGAGAGCAGTCCGCATCATCGCAACAAACTCCCTGTTCAGGACCCTAGGTCCGCCGACGGCTCGCCAACTGCGCCCTCAGGACCCGCCCCCGCCATGGCACGGTAGATCCGTTCCAAATCTTCGAGGGTGGCGAATTCAACCACGAGACGCCCCCGGCGGTTTTGCAGCTCGACCTTCACCCTCGTGTTGAGATGCGCGGACAAGAGCTCCTCCAGTTCAAGTAGTCCCGGCTCGGGGAGACGGCGCGGGACCGCCGTCAGGGCGGTAGTACCTTTGGTAGTACCGCCTTGTTCCAACCCGCGAGCGCCCACATCTGGAGAAGGTGGTGAGCTAATCCCGCCGCCACGCACGATGTCCTCAACCGTCCGAACCGATAGTTGCTCTTCGACGATCCGCTTGGCCAAAGCCTCCTGAAAACCGCGATCGGGTGTGCCCAAAAGGGCACGAGCGTGCCCTGCCGTGATGCTCCCGTCGGCCAACAGACGCTGGGCCCCTGCCGGTAGTTGAAGCAGCCGAAGCGTATTGGTCACGGCCGCCCTGCTCTTCCCAACCCGAACCGCGACCTGCTCGTGAGTGAATCCGAAGTCATCGATCAACTGTTGATACGCGGCCGACTCTTCGAGAGGGTTGAGATCTTCACGATGGAGGTTCTCAACCAAGGCCTGCTCGAGGCTGTGCACGTCGGAAGTTGCCAGCTGGACCAACACCGGAATCGTCGAGAGCCCGGCACGACGAGCGGCCCGCCAGCGGCGTTCGCCGGCGATCAGTTCGTAACTCGCTTCGTCATCGGCAAGCGGCCGCACCAAGATCGGCTGCAAAACACCGAGTTCCTTGATCGAAGCGGCCAACGATGACATGGACTCCTCGTCAAAGTGGGTTCGCGGCTGTAGGGCGTTCGGCTTAATGCTCGAGAGAGGCACCTCCCTCAATGCGGAGCTGCGGTCAACGCTTACCTCGGTGGGGATCAAAGCCCCGAGGCCCCTACCCAGCCCGCTTCGGCGCGCCATTACTCACCTCCTTGGCCAATTCTCGATAGGCCACCGCGCCTCGCGATGTCGGGTCGAAGACCGTGATCGGTTGTCCGAAGGAGGGAGCCTCCGAGATACGGACGGTCCTCGGGATCACACTCCGACACACCTTGTCGGGAAAGTGATCCCGTACCTCTGCCGCAACGTCCACCGCCAATCGGGTGCGTGCGTCGTACATGGTCAACACGATGGTACTGACCTCCAGCTTGCTATTGAGGTTGGACTCGACCAGGTGGACGTTCCGCAGCAATTGGCCCAGACCCTCGAGGGCGTAGTACTCACATTGGATTGGCACGAGGACCTCCGTCGCCGCAGCCAAGGCATTCACCGTGATCAAGCCCAGCGAAGGCGGGCAGTCGATGAGCACGAAATCAAAGTCTTCGATGACGCCATCGATTGCCCGCTTCAACTTCATCTCTCGACTAAAGGCCGGAACCAATTCGATCTCGACACCAGCCAGGTCGATCGTGGCCGGTGCAGCGAAGAGGTTCTTCACACTGGTCGGCTCGATGCAATCCTCCATCGGAGCATCGCGCATGATGACGTCGTACATCGACATTTCGAAGTTCCTCGGGTCGATGCCCAACCCAGTGGTGGCGTTACCTTGGGGGTCGAGGTCGACCACCAGCACCCGATAGTCGAGCTCGGCGAGCGCTGCACCTAGATTGACCGTCGTGGTCGTCTTTCCTACGCCGCCCTTCTGGTTGGCCACTGCCAAGACCCTCGGAAGGGGCCGTTGCGTCGCCAATGTTCGCGCGTGCTTCGGCACTGCGCCGGACTCGGTGCCAAGCTCAGGAATGACCATCCCCGCGGTGCCGCTCCCAATTTCCTCGTCCATCTCAACCGCCATCGACAGCGCCGACGCCATCACGGTCTCCCCCGGTCCAGGGCCCAACCCGGACTGCCCGGTGATCTCGACCTCACCGCTCCGGTTCGCCGCGCCCGGGTAGCTCGCCTCTTCGACCGACACGGGTTGCTCGGCGCCGGGCCGATCTGCGTTGTCCAGTTGATATGGCTGAGCTGGCCCAGCGCCACCCGTTCGATCCGCTGCTTCCGATGACTGGCCCTCCGCATCGATAAAAACTTCGGGACTTCTTTGCGGTGTTCCCTCGGTCAATGCCTCGACGTCAAACGGAATGGCGTTGGATCCGACGGGAGGGATCGCAAGACCAGGATGGCCGACAGGCGCCGGGGGAACGGCACGTGCTGTCGCTCGTTCACGTTCGGCCGCTGCGTATTCACGTTCGGCCGCCACCTGTGCGAGCGCGATGCGTTCCGCTTCGACTCGAGCGGCCGCAAGTTGCTCGGCATCGACCCGTACCCGCCGTTCGAGTTCTCGCTGGGTCGCAGTCCGCTCTGCCTCGGCACGTTGCAGCTCGGCCTCTTGATGTGAAGGACGCGGGGGGTGCTGGGGCTCGCGATCCCGCCTACGAAGACGCATCAGACACACCGGGGTTGATGCAGAAGCCACAATCCATGGGCACGACACACATCCTTCCCGCCCATCAAGCCAAGGTCAAGACTATCGGTCCGACTGAGTCCCACGAACGGGAGGACGTATTCGTTTCACGTGGAACTGATCCGAACTCACTCCCCCGGTTCCGAGAGAGATTATCTGCCAGCGCCGCCTGTCTCCCGCGCGGAGCGATGTCCCGCACCGTCCCGAGCGCCGGTCTCAGCTCAGGCGCTTCCACTTGCGCACAAGCCTCGGCGGCTCGTGCGCACCTGTCCCCACGCTCCGGGCATCAACCGTTCGTCGCAAGTTTCCGACTACCGGCCACAAACGACAACAACCGTCTCGTCGATCTCGTGGCACGCTTGCCCGTGCGAGGTCTGGTGGCATGTGGGTACCGCAGCACTCCTGCTTTCCGAAACCGGTGGCAAAACCTTCGCACGAGTTGGTCCCAGACTCGATAACCACACGACCGCTCATTCGAACGCGTTGACCAAGGAAGCATCAGCCCGACGATGCTCCCCCCTACGCCGGTCGTCATCGTAGTTCCTGTATCGGACTCGCCACGGGAGAACGGCGGTCGGTCAGAGAAATTTTGAGCGAGGGACTCCCCTTCCGGTTTGCCGAGTCTCTCCGCTTCTGTGTGGCGGTCTGTGTGGCGGTCGGTGTTTACGCCCGCACGCATCAAGGAACCAGAGCGATCGGCTCGCGGGATGGTTCGTCAGCCGCGCAATGGCTCTAGGCTTCCCCGGCGCTCACCGAACAACGGTCCGCCCCCGGCACAGCCCATGCGGCTCACAGGACAAAAGCCCGGCGGTCCTTACGCCCCGGAGAGGGCACAGCTAGAGGCGGTCTATCGGGCGCGTCCCCCCACGCTGATCCAACCACGACACATGGCCCACTCGGGGCTCTTCCGTCGGGCGAGGCTCGGCTGGGATTTACAACCGGGGCTCGAACGACTCGAGACCACTGCTTCAGAAATGCAGTCGGAGAACCTCCCGCGCCGGACGTCGGCGCCAAGCAGTTCCTTCACGAAGGCTCCGAAAGCAGCCGTGCCCCTACGCGGAGCTTGAGAACCTGTGCTCAGTCCCTCGAGGCAGCAGCAGTCTCGTCTTCGCGCACGTTGTCGGTGGGCGCGCCGCGCGACATCGCATGTTCCCGCGGGACGGCCTACCGGCCAGGCAGGTCCGGGTCATCGCCCGCTGGCCGCGCCCGACTAACGCCATGGTCGCCGAACGGCACATCTCCCGCGCCGGACGTCGGCGCCAAGCAGTTCCTTCACGAAGGCTCCGAAAGCAGCCGTGCCCCTACGCGGAGCTTGAGAACCTGTGCTCAGTCCCTCGAGGCAGCAGCAGTCTCGTCTTCGCGCACGTTGTCGGTGGGCGCGCCGCGCGACATCGCATGTTCCCGCGGGACGGCCTACCGGCCAGGCAGGTCCGGGTCATCGCCCGCTGGCCGCGCCGGGTCCGCCGTAGGCCCTGTGCGTTTCACGTGAAACGACTCACGGCACCCGAAACCTTGGGTCGATGTGCCCGCCGGTCACCTCGGGGCAAGGGAGATGCCGCGAGGCCCAGCGTCGCCCCAGCCGATCAGAAGAGGGGACGCTTCGCAGGGACGCCCAGGCGTCGTGGGAAGCCGGAAGGACAGGGACGTTGTTGTTCGAGCACGGCGAACCCGAAATCTCCTCGCACGATCTCGCGGAGGCGCATGCCGAGCTGTTCCAATCCCTGATCTGGCCAGCGCACCTGTGCTCGCTCGTCGAAAGGCGGTTCGGACACCACGGCCACACCGGCCGCTCGCAGGAAGGGGGCGGCACACTCGGCCGTCACGGCCGGTGCCCCGAACCCTCGAGCAACCACGAGATCGAAAGAGGCACGCCATGGGGGAGACGCCGCCGCGCTCTCTGCCCGCACAGAAAGGACTTCGACTCGGCCCTCGAGGTCGCAACGCCGAATGGCCTCCTCGAGAAACACCGACTTCCGCTGGTTTGCCTCGAGCAGAACCATCTGCGTTCTCGGCCATTCGAAAGCCAAGATCAATCCTGGCACCCCTCCACCCGAGCCGAGATCCAATACTCGATCAGGGGTACCCAATCCCGACCGTCGCAGGGCTTGGGCAAAGCCGCGAGCGTGGCTCAGGTGTGTCTCCAAAGGTCCTGGGCCGAGCAGTCCAAGCGTACGAGCTCGGTGCAGCACCTCAGACAGTGGGGGAGTGGCGGGTGTTCCACCGGCTTCTGTCTCGCGCAGCTCGGCGGTCTGGTCCGCGAGATTCTCAGCCACGCGTCGGCCCTTTTAGGCTTCAGCCCACGGGCGCGATCACGATGTAGCACGCGGGATCTTCCCCCTCGGAACGGGTCACAACACCTTCAATCTCGTTCACCGTGTCGTGGATTACCTTGCGGTCCGCCGGCGACATCGGTTCGAGGGCTCTGGACGAACCGGTCTCTAGAACCTCGCCAGCGACCTGGCGACTGAACCGTTCAAGCGCCTCCGACCGGCGCTGACGGTAGCCAGCCACATCAACCAGAATCCTGTCCGTCCGGGTGGGGAACTGACGTTGGACGACCGTCCTCGTAACGTCCTGGATAGCGGCCAGCGTCGACCCTCGAGGACCCACGAGTGTCCCCAGATCGTCCCCCATGGCAGCGACCTCTACCGTCTCTGGATCGAGCACACGAACCTCCACCGTTCCCTCCAGCCCGAACTCAACCAAGAGCCCCACGAGAAACTCGCGAGCTACCGCGGCCTGCTGCTCCAACGTCATGCCTTCTGCCATTGCCATCTCCTCGTTCGAGCGGCCGGTCGGCGCTGTCTCGTCCCCTGCACTCTGCCGATCTGACCCGGCCCGCGGACCCGACCCAGCATCACCCTGACCAGTTCCACGACGGCTCCGGCGGCGTCGGGCCGAGCGACTACGGCCCGTCCCTGAGCCGTTGCTCCCCGGACCGGCAGTGGCCGTCGGCTGGTCACCGGGCCTGGCCCTAGTGGTCTGCTGACTTCGATTCTCATTGTCCGGTCGGTCCCCGCTTGACCCGCCGCGACGTTCGGTGGTCGACCGGCTCCCGCCAGCGGCTCCGCCATCGCGGGTACGCCGAGCTCTTTTCGGGCGCGGACCCGCCGGCCGTACTCTGGCCCGGACGCGCGCCTCGCCTCGCATCCTGCCAAACAACCCAGCCTTCGGCTCGGCCAGGACGACCACTTCCGCATCCCCTTCGGCGACGCCGAGCTGATCCAGCGCCGCTTCCTTGGCCTCGTCGAGCGTTCGGCCTGTGACTTCCACCCACTCCACGCCCTACCGCGCCTTCCTTGTTCGCTTGTCCTTTGCACGGGGATGGGCTTTAGGGGGAGTAGCACCATTGGTACTACTCGTCCCTTGCGTTGCCGTTGCCGTTGCCGTTGCCGTTGCCGTTAGTACTCTTCGCCCGAGATGCATTACCGTTGGACGAGGCTCGACGGTTTGGAGTCCCCGGGGCTGGGGGACCGCCGCCGGACTTCGTCGGTGCCGGACCCTTGGTTCCATTTGACGAGCTGTCGGCGGTCGGCGGCTTTCCGCTGACCGCTGGTTTGCCGCTCGCATCGGTCGACTTCGCCGGGATCGCGCCTGCGGACTTTCCGCCGCCTTTTCTGGTCGACGGAAGAGAGCGCTCCCCGACGGGTTGCACGATCCCAGTTCGGAAAAGGAGATCCTGCGTTCCTATGCGAATGCCCGTGGACACGATCATGTAGATCACCACCGCGGCGGGGATCAAGAAGTAGATGTAGGCGAAGAAAACCGGCATGACCTTCTGCATTGTCTGCATCTGCGGGTTCATTTGAGCAGCCGCTGGATTCCTCTTACTCATCTGGGACATCTGCACGTACTGAAGAACGACCGCTATAAGAACCAGGACGAAGTAGGGAATATAGGCGTACCATTCGTCGTGATGCGAGAACGGCTTGAGCGCAAGGTTCATCCCAAAGGAATTCATTGCCCCGTGATTGCGAACAAGATCCTCGTACATCCGCGAGCTCTTCGGGATATAACGGGGGTCGGCTCGAGTGACCGTCTGGCCGTTGACCGTAGTGACGACGGTGTTCGACAGTCCTCGGATCACGTCGTAGAGCACGATCAAGAAGGGCAT
Organism: uncultured Acidimicrobiaceae bacterium; assembly: GCA_963794215.1. Taxonomy (GTDB): domain Bacteria; phylum Actinomycetota; class Acidimicrobiia; order Acidimicrobiales; family RAAP-2; genus DATKRB01. The sequence goes on from CAWCCQ010000008.1 coordinate 518,780, forward strand.
CTGCAAGAACATCGGGAGGCAGCTCCCGGCCGGGTTCACACCCTGTTCCTTGTAGATGCGCATCATCTCCTGGTTGAGCTGCTCACGGTTCTCAGCACCCTTGTACTTCTGCCGAAGGCGGGTTATCTCGGGCTGTAACCGTTGCATTGCCATCATTGATTTGGTGCTCTTGACCGTCAAAGGGGTCAAGATCGCCATAATCAATATCGTTAAGAGGATGATAGCGATCGCATAATTCGGAATAACGCCGTAGATAGCCGCCAAAACTGTGGCCACCACTACGAAGACTGGGTGGAATATCTCGCCCACCAATTTGAACAAGGAGTTCTCGGCGAGGAGCGGCGCTGTCATGATCGGTGCGAACATCACGTCACCTGTCCGTGTCGAATCGGGGGCGGGACCAGATCGATCCCGTGCGGACCCCACGGCCTGCACCGCAACAGGCGGCGCGCGGCGAGGAGCGATCCTCTCCATAGCCCGTGAAGTTCGATCGCCTCCGCCGCGTAAACCGAGCAGCTGGGCCAATACCGGCAGGGCGAGGGTCGGCCAGCGTGGGCTGCCTGGTACAGGGCGATAAGGGCCAGCCCCAGGCGACGGCCGGGACTTGGGCGATCGGCTGATTCTTCAATGGTCATGAGGCACCTCCGGTGCCGGAAATGGTGCCGGGCGGGACCGTCCCACCACCTGCTGCTTCCATCATCGCGTCTCGAACCAGCGTGACGAGTCGGACGAAATCCATACGGACCACGGTTGGTTCAGGGGAGAGGAGGTACGAACCCGGACGCATCTCGCGCACCACCTCCCAAACTGCGTGCCGCAACCGTCGCCGAGCTCGGTTTCGGACCACCGCCGACCCGAACGTCTTGTTGATGGCGTAGGCCACCTTCACTGGCGCACCCACTTCGGCCTCAGTGACCACTTGGTAGCGCACCCGCAGTGGTCCCTTCGCCGTGCGCCCCGCTGGCCTGCGGAACCCGTCGAAACTCGCCCATCCACGGACTCGACCGACGACAGCCGCCGCCATCGTGTCACACCGTGAGGCGATGACGCCCCTTGAGCCGCCTCGCTCGCAAGATGGCCCGGCCTCCACGGGTGGCCATGCGCTTGCGGAACCCGTGGGTTCTCGCACGCTTGCGCGTGTTTGGTTGATACGTTCGCTTCACCTAGTCCTGCCTTTCGCCGCTCCGGACAGCCCGCCAATGCAATCCCCGTGGGGTGGCGTCGCTCGGATCCCTCTACGCCCGGCCGGGTTGTGGGGTGGGACCACGATCGTAGGCGCGATCGGCGGGTTCCCACTAGTCGGAGGGGCCGGCACGGTGTACGTTCGATCGACCGCGGCTTGGAGCCGTGTTCCACACCTGTGGACCGTGCTGTGGATCAGTCGAGCCCCAGTTATGGGGAGGAGCAGGTGAACGAGACCAACGGGTTGTGGACACGTTGCACGGTGTCCCTGCGTGACCAGGTGTCCGAGGCGACGTGGCAGATGTGGCTCTCGGGAATCCGTCCCATCTCCTTCGAGGATGGGGTGTTCATCCTCGGCGTCCCAAACGCGTTGGTTCGCGAGCGGGTCGAATCTCGTTTTCTTCCCCTGATTGAAGACACCCTGGCCAACGAGGCAGGAACTCCGGTCACCGCTCGCCTCCGAGTAGCCGACCGGCCCGAACCGCCAGCTACAGACTTTCGCTACTCGGCCACCCATAGCGAGGAAGAACCAGAAAACCAAGGGCGGCCCTGGGGCCCACCGCCAGGATCCTCCGGACGAGGCACACCGACCAGGGACACCGTTGCGGTCACCCTCGATACACGGTTCACCTTCGACACCTTCGTCACGGCATCCTCCAATCGCCTGGCGCACGCCGCCGCGCAAGCCGTTGCCGAGACCCCAGGTCGCTCTTACAACCCATTGTTCGTCTATGGCGACTCAGGACTGGGAAAGACACACCTCCTTCACGCCATCGGCAACTACGTCGAGGAGAACTTCCCGCAACGCAAGGTTCTCTACGTGACCACCGAAACCTTCATGAACGACTTTGTCGATTCGCTCCGCATGTCAACAACCATCGCGTTCAAGCGCCGGTACCGTGAGTGCGACGTTCTGTTGATCGACGACGTGCAGTTCATGGAGAACAAAGAGGGACTACAGGAGGAATTCTTCCACACGTACAACGACCTGCACGGCGCATCAAAGCAGATCGTTCTCACCTCGGACCGGCCGCCCAGGTCGATCGAGACGCTCGAAGATCGGCTCCGGAGCCGGTTCCTGTCCGGCTTGATCACCGAGATCGACCCACCAGACCTCGAAACCCGACTCGCCATCCTGCGATCGAAGGCCGAAGCTGATCACGACGACATTCCTCACGAGGTCCTCGAGTTCATCGCCACCCACGTGAAGAACAACATTCGTGAGCTCGAGGGTGCCTTGATCCGAGTCACGGCTTTCGCCACGCTCAGCCGAGAGCCGATCTCTCTAGACATCGCCGAACGGGTGCTGTCCGACATCGTGTCAGCTGAGGAGCCGCGTCGAATCACCCCCCAGATGATCCTCGATGCCACTGCCGCCAGCTACGGTTTCACTGTCGACGCCATCTGCGGTCCGAGTCGCACCCGACCCCTCGTCACCGCCCGACAGGTCGCCATGTACCTCGTGCGCAACCTGACCGACTACAGCTACCCGGCCATCGCGCGCGTCTTCGGCGGGCGCGATCACACGACGGTCATCCACGCGGTCGACAAGATCAGCACGCAGATGAAGGAGCGCCGTCAGATCTATGAGCAGGTCACCGAACTGATCCACGAAGTGCGGTCGGGAACCTGAGGGGCCTGTGGAGAACCGTGTTCAGCGGCTGGGGAGTTCGCCGGGGATGCTTGGGGATTCCCCCCCTCTTTGCACAATCCGCTTTCGATTGGCAGCACCCCGACACACAGGATCCCGCCGGCCCGCCCCCACCCGGTGGACAGCCGCAATGCTCTCACCTGGTGTTTTGTCACCCATCCACAATCCCCAGCCCTTATTACCGTTAAACGATCATCTCTCTCCCGAAAGGACATGGTTGGGTGAAATTCCGATCCGAACGTGACTCGTTCGTCGAGGCACTCACTACCGCCGGACGAGCCGTCGGCGGACGAGGAGCATCATCAGCCGTGTTGTCCGGGCTGCTCTTGCAATGCGTCGGAAACCGATTGACGGCTACCGGGACCGATCTGGATCTCACGATTCGTGTCGAGCAAGAGGTGATCGGCCTCGAAGACGGCTCGTGCGTCGTCCCGGCGCGGCTGACCGCGGATATCGTACGGTCGCTCGAGCCGGGCGCTGTCACGCTCGAGGGCGGGGAAGAAAAGGTGGACATCACCGCATCGCGTTCCCACTTCGGGTTACGTGCCTTTCCCGCGGTGGAATTCCCTTCGGTGTCCCAACCCGTCGACGGGGCGGTCGAACTGCCGGCGCAGATGTTGGCTGAAGGCCTGCGTCAGGTGGTCAGGGCTGCGTCTAACGACGACGCACGCCCATTGTTGACAGGTGTCCTCATGACGAACCGTGACGGCGAGGTTCGGCTGGTTGCCACCGACTCCTACCGGCTGGCCCTGCGGGACCTCATCGGTACGAAGGGTGCCGGCCCCGAGAGCGACGTGCTCGTCCCGGCACGCGCCCTGGCCGAGCTGCAGCGCCTGCCGGCAGCTACCTCCGGTGACGGTGACCCGGCGCCCAGCGTGGAGGTGGCAGTGGGGGCGCACGAGATCACCTTTGTGCGGGGCGCAGTGCGAATCAGCACACGTCTGCTCGACGGCACCTACCCCGATTATCGGCAGCTCATCCCGGACCACTATCCGAACCACCTCCATCTGGGGAAGGAATCCTTTCTTGGTGCGTTGCGTCGGGTGCGGCTGCTGGTGCGAGACAACACGACACCGGTGCGGCTGGCGATGCGTCAGGGGGGGGTGGACCTTTCCGTCGTCTCCCAAGAGGTGGGTGACGCCAGTGAGACGGTCGACGGGGATTTCACGGGCGACGACCTGGTGATCGCCTTCAACCCTTCGTATCTCATCGACGGGGTCGAGGCTGTGGTGGGTGACGAGGTCGTCGTTGAGACGGCGGACGCGTCGCGTCCGGCCACCGTTCGTGGCGCCGAAGACGATCAGTACCGTTATCTGCTCATGCCGGTCCGGGTCTCCTGAGGCCCCGCTCGGTCTTGCCACCGTCCCGGCACGGGCCGGCCAGCCAGCCATGACGCTCCTCCGTCTGCAATTGCAGAACTTCAGGGCGTTCGAGGAGGTCGTGTTCGAGCCGGATCCTGTCGGGACAACGGTCATTACAGGTCCAAACGGCACCGGCAAAACAACCTTGTTGGAGGCGGTGGCGTACCTTGGTACTCAACGATCCTTCCGAGGTGCCCCCAAAGACGTGATGGTGCGGACTGGGTCCCTCGGGGCTGTGATCAGGGCCGAGTTGATCCACGACGAGGTACCCGTGTTGGTCGAGGCCGAGATCGTGGTCAACGGCCGGGCTCGGACCCAGGTCAACCGCCAGCCGGTGCGGGCCCGACGCGACCTGGCTGGCGCAGCGCCGGCAACGGTGTTCAGTCCGGACGACCTGGTGATTTTGCGCGGGGGTCCGGCTCCTCGTCGGGAGCTTCTCGACGACGCTTTAGCGATCCTGTTCCGCAGCGCGGCCAGCAGTATTGATGCCGTTGAGCGCGCACTGCGTCAACGTGGCGCACTGCTCCGTCAGGCCGGAGGGCGCCTCACTCCTGAGGTGGAGTCGAGCCTCGACGTGTGGGATGAGCGTTTGGCCACCGCGTCGATCGTGCTGGTGGAGGCACGAGAGTCCCTGGTGGGGCAGCTCCTACCGCTGGTTGATCTCCGTTATGCCCTGGTCAGCGGCGGGACGCGCCATCACGGCACCAATGACGGCCATTCCGTGGTGATGCAGTATGTACGGTCGTGGGAGGGCGATCTGCGTGACGCGTTACGTGCCTCGAGGGTCGATGACGTGCGGCGGGCAGTGACGACCGTCGGCCCACACCGCGACGACCTGGTAGTCATGCTCAATGGGCGTGACACCCGCCACCAGGCTTCACAGGGCGAGCAGCGGAGCATGGCCATCGCGCTGCGTCTCGCGGTCCACGAGCTCGTGACACTCCGCAGCGGCCAACCTCCGATCCTCCTGCTCGACGACGTGTTCTCCGAGCTCGATCCTGATCGGAGCCGTGCTCTGGTCGAGCAACTTCCGCCCGGTCAGGCACTGGTGACCACGGCCGTTCCGTTGCCTCCCGGAGTGAAGGTCGGGTCGACGGTGGCGGTAGGTGACCTCCTTGACGGAACTGATCAGAACGGAGTGGAGTCCCCATGAGCCTGAACCGGCCATTCCGCCCGCGTCGGGGACAGAACCAGGCCAGCGGTCCACAACCGCTACCGGACCTTCTTCGGCGAGCAATGAGCCACCTAGGTGGAGGGATCGAGCCCACGGCCCTCGCCGCGCTCTTCTCAGGATGGGACCAGATCGCCGGCTCTCCGATGGCCGACCACGTTCGCCCGGTTCGAATGGACATCAGAACCCTGGTTGTCACCGTCGATCACCCGGCGTGGGCCACAAAGGCCCGGGCGTCGGGAGCCCAGCTGCTCACCCGGGTGGGGGAGACGACTGGGCACCGCCCTGGTCGACTCGACGTGCTCGTCCGGCGCCCCGAACGCGCCGCCGCCCGGCCCTTGTCGGGTAGAATGTGGTGTCCACACCGAAGGGAAGACCCGGCTCGAGCCGGGATCCTCGGCATGGGCAACTGATCGAGGGTTTCGAAAGGCGCGCCCGTGGGACAGACCATGGAGAAGCACATTGGCAACTGAGAGCGCTTCGTACGACGCCAGTGACATCACGGTTCTCGAGGGACTCGAGCCGGTCCGGATTCGGCCGGGCATGTACATAGGGTCGACCGGACCGAGCGGCCTACACCATTTGGTCTGGGAAGTTGTTGACAACGCGGTCGACGAAGCAATGGCCGGCTACTGCACCCGAATCGATGTGACCTTGCTCGCCGACGGGGGTTGTCGCGTTGTCGACGACGGTCGGGGAATCCCGGTGGATCGTCACCCCCAGTACCCTGATCGCACAGCGGCAGAGATCGTATTGACGACGCTGCACGCTGGTGGGAAGTTCGGCGGGGCTGGTTACAAGGTGTCCGGCGGCCTCCACGGAGTGGGTGTCTCGGTCGTCAATGCGTTGTCGACTCGACTCGTATTGGAGATAGACCGCGAGGGTACGCACCACATCCTGGAGTTCGCCAACGGTGGAGCGGTTCAGGGCCCAATGACCATTACCGGGCCCGCACTACGGGGCCGTACCGGAACCACCGTCACCTTTTGGCCCGACGGGTCCATCTTCGAGGAGACCGAGTTCCGAGCCCAAACCATCACCGAACGACTGCAGGTGATGGCGTTCCTCAACCGGGGCTTGGAGATCCGCTTCTCCGACGAACGATCGGGTGGTGGCAAGAAGGAGACGTTCAAGTACAACGGCGGAATCGTGGATTACGTCAAGCATCTCAACGCCTCCAAGGAGTCGCTGTTCAAGAAAGTGGGTTCCTATCAGCAGGCTGAGGACACCCAGGAGGTCGACGTCGCCCTCCAATGGAACACCGGATTCCACGAAGGAATCTTCTCATTCGCCAACGGGATATCGACGACCGAGGGTGGTATGCACGAAGAGGGCTTCAAGAAGGCGCTAACCAACGTGGTGAACCGGTACGCACGGTCCCGCAATATGTTGAAGGAGAAAGAAGAGAACTTCGACGGTAAGGACATCCGCGAGGGACTTACGGCAATTGTGTCGGTCCGTCTGAAGGATCCCCAGTTCGAAGGCCAGACCAAGGCGAAGCTCGGCAATGTCCCGATCAGGTCGCTGGTCGAACGGGCGACAAATGAGAAGCTCGCTGAATGGCTCGAAGAGAACCCTACAGAAGCCAACCAGATCGTGAAGAAGTCCATGTTGGCGGCACGGGCACGAGTGGCTGCGCAACAAGCTCGTGATCTGACGCGCCGTAAGTCCGGGCTGGATGGCGCAGGACTTCCGGGCAAGTTGATCGATTGCTCATCGAGAGACCCCCGGGAGTGCGAGTTGTTCATCGTCGAGGGGAATTCGGCGGGGAGCTCTGCCAAAGACGCGCGGGAGCCGAGGACTCAGGCCATTCTTCCAATCCGGGGCAAGATCTTGAATGTCGAACGGGCCCGGATCGACAAGATGTTAAAGAACACCGAGATCCAGGCTCTCATTGCAGCGATCGGGGCCGGTCTGGCAGAGGACTTCGACGTCGACAAGATCCGCTACCACAAGGTGATTATTCTCGCCGACGCCGACGTCGACGGGAGTCACATCCGGACCCTCCTGCTCACATTCTTCTTTAGGCAAATGAAGATGCTCGTGGAGGGGGGGTTCGTTTATGTCGCGCAACCGCCCTTGTACTCCACGCTGGTGGGCAAGGAGAAGATCTACCTGAAGGACGACACCGCCAAGGATATCTTCATGGCCGAGCACCCCGATCACAAACAAGACTTCCAGCGTTTGAAGGGGCTCGGAGAAATGGACTTTGGTGAACTGCGCGATACCACGATCGATCCCACGCGGCGCTCTCTCTTGCAGATCAATGTCGAACAGGCTGCGCTGGCTGACGACGTCTGCTCAGTGCTCATGGGCGACGATGTAGAGCTGCGCAGGCACTTCATCCAGACCAACGCAAAGGACGTCCGTTTCCTCGATATCTGAGGATTTAACAAGCCATGACACCAGCACGACGCAACACAGCCGGCCCCAACGGGAGAAACGGGTCCAGCAACGGGAATGGCGCCGGGGGATCCACCCGTCCTCGGATTCATCGAGCCGATCGAGATCCAAGAGGAGATGGAGCGGTCGTTCCTCGAGTACTCGATGTCGGTGATCGTCTCGCGGGCACTTCCCGACGTCCGCGACGGATTGAAGCCTGTCCACCGACGGATCCTCTACTCGATGTTCGACCAGAACCTGCGGCCTGACCGCCCCTATGTCAAGTGCGCCGCAGTCGTCGGCGAGGTGATGGGGACCTACCACCCTCACGGTGATTCAGCCATCTACGACGCTCTCGTCCGCATGGTTCAGGACTTCTCGATGCGCCATCCTCTGGTCGACGGGCACGGAAGCTTTGGTGGGCCGGGCCCCGACGAGGGCCCGGCAGCGATGCGGTACACCGAGTGCCGGCTCCAATCGATCGCGCTCGACCTCATGGCGGGCATCGACGAGGACACCGTTGATTTTACGTCCAACTACTCGAACTCCACGACCGAGCCGGTCGTCCTGCCTGCCCGCTTTCCGAACCTCCTCGTCAACGGCTCGCAGGGCATCGCGGTCGGCATGGCAACCAATATCCCGCCGCATAATCTCGGCGAGGTCATCGACGCCACGATCCACCTGATCGAGCATCCCGATGCCGGGCCGGACGACCTGATGCGGATCGTGAAGGGACCGGACTTTCCGACCGGCGCTCAGATTCTGGGCCGCCAGGGGATACTCGACGCCTACCGCACCGGTCGCGGCTCGATCAAGATGCGTGCCGTCGCCGAGATCGAGGAGGGTCGCGACGCTACCCGCATCGTGGTGACCGAGCTTCCATACCAGACCTCGGTTGGCGTGATCGCGCAGAAGATCGACGATCTGGTCAAGTCCGGCGAGCTCGACGGGATTGCCGAGGTGTTGGACTCCTCTGCTGGCAAGCAGACTCGGCTTGTCATCCGTCTAAAGCGCGACGCGAATGCAAACGTCGTCCTCAACAAGCTCTACAAGCATACGCCCCTGCAGACCAGTTTCGGCGTCAACATGCTGGCCTTGGTCGACGGGGTTCCCCGCACCCTGAACCTCGCCCAGGTTCTGAACCATTACCTGGCCCATCAGGTGGAGGTCGTCACGCGCCGGACGGAGTTCCGGCTCCGCAAGGCCCGGCCCGCGGAACACATCGTCGAGGGGCTGTTGCGCGCGATCGACATGCTCGACGCGGTCATCGCCACGATCCGAGCCTCCGACGACCGACCCTCAGCATTGACTGCATTGATGGCCGACCCATTCTCGTTCAGTGAGGAGCAGGGGCGCCACATCCTCGATATGACGCTGGGACGCCTCACCCGCCTCGGGCGTACTGAGCTCGAAGAGGAGCTTGCCAAGCTCCGCGCGAGATCGCGGAGCTCGAGGCAATCCTGGCCGACCCGGCAAAACTACGCGGGTGATCAGCGCCGAGCTGAGCGACATCCGCGAGAAGTTCGCCAACGACCGCCGCAGTGTCATCACACATGACCCCGGTGAGCTCGGTGTCGAGGACCTCATCGACGATGAGGAGCTGGTGGTCACCATGACCGCGGTGGGGTACGTGAAGTCGGTGGCGGGGGCCGCGTTCCGAACCCAGGGCCGGGGGGGCCGGGGGGTCCAAGGGGCTCGCCTGAAGGAGGAGGACCTCGTCACCCACGTCGTCCACACGACCGCGCACGCCTATCTCCTCCTCTTCTCCAATCGGGGCAAGGTGTACCGGCTGCGGGGCCACGAGATCCCGATGAAGGAGCGGACGGCCCGTGGCACGGCGCTTGTGAACCTCTTACCCCTCGAGGTCGGGGGAGACGGTGCAGGCCATTGTCCATACACGGGACTTTCCGACTGATCAGTACCTCGTGTTCGCCACAGCGCAGGGCCAGGTGAAGAAGACGGCGTTCTCTGAGTACGACAAGTCGCGACGCGAGGGGTTTATCGCGATCAACCTTCGCGAGGGGGACGAGCTGGTACGGGTGGTCGCGACTGGCGGTGAGGACGACCTGTTCGAGGTGACGAGCAGCGGGATGACGATCCGGTTCTCAGAGAACGAGGTGCGACCGATGGGCCGCGACGCTGCCGGGGTCCGCGGGATCCGATTGCGGGACGGGGACCAGGTGGTGTCACTCGACGTGGCTCGTGATGAGACGGACATCTTGATGGTCACCGACGCTGGGTACGGCAAGCGGACCAAGCTCGAGCGGTTCAACCGCCAGGCCCGCGGCGGCCAGGGCGTGCGGGGCATTCGGCTGACCGCGGACGGGGGCGGGTGGTGGCGGCCTTCATGGTCTCGCTCGACGAGGAAATCCTGCTCGTCTCCACGGCGGGAGTGACGATCCGCATGCCCGTGCGCGAGATTGCCTCCCAAGGCCGCGATGCCACGGGCGTGCGCGTCGTGAACCTTGACGATGGTCAGGCCGTGGCGGCCGTCGCTCCTGTGGTGGGCTCTGACGAGAACGAACCGGTGGTCACCGGGGCGACCTGAGCTCCTGTCGGCGCGGGCCGGGTTACGCAACGCTCTGAAATCTCATCGAGAAGGGAGCGGCAGGAGGCACGTAGCTCGCGACCTGCTTGCTTCCCACCTCGACCGCGACGCGGGCCGCCGAAGAGCCCACCTCGACCGCCAAGCTTCCGTGCACGATGAAGGGCTTGGAGCCGCCCGCATCGAGGATGCCCTCGAAGAGTGGGGACGAGGACCCCGACAGTTGCGCGTCGACCCAGGTGGGGCCGTTGACGGCTGAGATCGTCACGACGAACGATTTGGCTCGGACGGCAAAGGTGGCAGCTCCGGGTCCGGACGACACTTGGGTGAACACGTCCGCCGAAGTGGCCGGTACCGAGGGGAGGGTGGTGGTGGTGGTCGGGGTGCCCGACCCGGTGATGCCGAGGATCCTTCAGCCAATGGGGCCGTGTCTCGTTGATGACGATCCCGGCGATCCCGGCGACCAGGGCGAACGCCAGCAGGACCACCAGTACCCGAAGCGCGAGCGAGGGCAACGAGCGCTGCGTCTGGTTCCAGCCGGCGACCACCGGAAGAGGGCCCGTCGCGTCGGCAACCCGGGGAACCTCGGCGGTGGGTGGCCCTTGATCGGCGGACGAGAACGAGTGTGCCATCGTGTGTGCACCGACGGTGGCAGTTGGAACCCCTGCGAAGGGAACCACGGGCACTGAAGCGGTGTCATCAGGTCGGTCGCTGTCGGCGTCGGGGGGTATCAAGCGCGCAGCCGCCAGCGTGGCCGAATGCGAGGGCGTTCCTGAGTGCACGCTGACCACGGCGCCGGCCAGAGAGCTGCTCGGCCAGTGGTCGACGAGCACGAGCACGTACTGCGACCCGGGCAGGCCCAAAAAGTCGGCATACCGGCGGAGCAGCTGCAACGTGTGGACTCGGTCAGGCAGGCGGTCGACCGTCCCGGCCTCGAGGCCCTGTAGAACATCGACCGACATGCCCGTTCGGCCCCTGACCTCGTCGAGCGAAAGCCCTTGGCGCATCCGTTCGCGCCGCAAGAAGCGCGCGATCTCAGGCACCGAGGCGGGATCCGCCGTCTCCTCACGACGGGAGGTGCCGTCACGATGCAGGATCACGCTGCCCCTTCCTTGAGCCACCCCCAGCGCATCGTACCGGTGGAGGGGCCACAACAGGCCGCAGCGGTCGCTGGGGCCGGCGACTCGAAGGCGGGGAGACGTGCCGGCCCAGCGCGTCGGTGACGACTCGGGCCCATGGCCAAGCGAGGACCGGGCCTCAGGAGGATCAGAAGAAGAAGTGCAACCGTGTGATCGGCCAGATTCGCACGTCGACTTTGCCCACGATGAGTGAGCCGGGAATCGGACCCCAGTAGCGACTGTCGCACGACGCCCCGCGGTTATCGCCCATCAAGAAGTACTCCCCGGGGGGAATCCGGTACGGCTTCTCGAGGGAGAACGGCGTGGCGCCCGGTCCGGGGGTGGTCTCGTCGCCGGCGGGGAGCTCGGGCTCGGCCAAGGGTCGGCCGTTGATCTCGACCTGGCCGTCGTGGAGGGAGATGGTTTCACCCGGAAGTCCGACGACCCGCTTGACAAGGTCGTTCACCAGAGGACCGCTGCAGGTCTGCTCCTCGAGGGGTGGCCGGCGGAAGACGATGATGTCGCCGCGATGCACGGGGTGCAAGTGGTAGCTGAGCTTGTTGACCAGGATGCGGTCGCCAACCTGCAGCGTGGGCTCCATCGACTGTGAGGGGATGAAGAAGGTCTGGACCACGAACGTTCGCAGGAGAACGGCGACGACCAGGGCGACCACAACGATGATGCCGGCCTCGAGCAGCCATCGCCCGGTTCGGCCCGCTGAGGTTCGGCCCTCATGGTTTGAGGCTCCATCCGGCGAAGGTGGGGGACTGACCGGGCCGGTTCCACTGGGGTTCTCCGTCGACGTCCTGGACGCGTGTCGCGGGGCCGTGGTGCCGGCGACCGGGCCGGCGCTGTCGGAGTCGGTCGGAGGCATCGGAGCAGGAGGCTAATGGCATTTGCTCAGCCCGGCGGATCGCGGCGTGGGAACAAGCCCGCGTCGCTCGGCGTTGGCTCAGCCATGGACGCCACGACTGCTGATTTTTGGTTCGATCCCTTGTGCCCTTGGGCGTGGATCACTTCGCGCTGGATGCTGGAGGTTGAGGCAGTGCGGCCCGTGACCACGAGCTGGCATGTGATGTCGCTGGCCTACCTCAATTTGATCCAACACGAGGGCGAAGCGCTGTCCGAGGACTACCGAGCCCGTATGGAGCAGGCGTGGGGTCCAGTTCGGCTGTGCGTCGCAGCGGCGAAGGAGCAGGGTGACGAGGTGCTCTTGCCGTTGTACACGGCGATTGGGACCCGGTACCACGAGCGCAGGTTCCGTGGACCCGATGCGCTGGGCGAGGCGATCGCCGAGGTCGGTCTTCCGGCTTCGCTGATCAGCGCGATCGACGACGACGGCCTCGACGACGCGGTCAAGGCCTCGCACCACCGGGGCATGGACCAGGTCGGCCTGGACGTCGGTACACCGGTGATCAGCGTCGACGGTCACGCGTTCTTCGGTCCGGTGGTGACCCCGATCCCGCGGGGCGAAGCGGCCGGCCGCCTGTGGGACGGGGTCCGGCTCGTGGCTGGCACCGATGGCTTCTTCGAGTTGAAGCGGACTAGGGACCGGTCCCCGTCCTTCGAGTGATCGCCCGGTGATGGGAGTCGAGGCGGCGAACTCGCGCGTTGGTGTACCACGAGTGCCGGTCAGAGCGAGACCGGGTTGGCAACCCGTGCCGCATCCCCCCGATCCCCAGTTCCCATGAGTACGGTCAGCGCGATGGTCCGGGCCCAGCCCTGCGAAGGGGACGAGCCGCCCCGGAGGCTTCGCCGTTCGACGGTCACGTCACGGTTCGGTTCCTCACGGCGCGAGAGCCACGACGCGAGTGGCTTCTACGAGCGCTTCGTCGCGCCCGAGCAGTCTTCGGACGCGACGGTCGTCGCTCCCGCGGAGCGCGATGTCCTGGTCGTCGGCGACGCCCGCCACATGCAACGAGTCCACGACAACTCGGTGGCGTTAGGGTCCTCCGATAGTTAGTACGCGCGATGTAGAGTGGCCTGGTGGAGGCCAGCCGAGATGAGCTCGCGCGATTCTTCGAGGTGGTCCTGCCCCATCTGAACGAGCTGCAACGCCGCGTGGTAGCCGGTGCGATGGCCGAGGCTCTCGGACGCGGTGGCAAGGGCGCGGTGGCCGAAGCTTCGGGCATGAGCCGCAACACGGTGATCAAGGCCGAACGCGAGGTGAGCGAGGGCATCGAGCCCACAGCGCGCCAACGTGCGCTCGGTGGCGGCGACATCAAGTCAGAGGACAAGCAGCCCGGCCTGCTCGAGGCCCTCGACGAGCTGGTGCACCCAGCGACCCGGGGCAACCCGATGTCGTATATGCGCTGGACGTCCAAGTCGACCGGCAAGTTGGCCACCGAGTTGGTGCGCCAGGGCTACAAGACCACCGACGACACGGTCGGGCGGATCCTGAGGTCCCTCGGGTACTCGCTCCAGGCCCCCTCCAAGCAGAAGGAGGGCACCGCCCATCCCGATCGAGACGCCCAATTCGCCTACCTCAACACAGAGGTGGGCCGGTTCATGAAGACGGGCCAGCCGGTGATCAGCGTCGACACCAAGAAAAAGGAGATCGTGGGCGAGTTCTCCAACGGCGGAGCCGAATGGCACCCCACCGGCGAGCCCACACGCACCAAGACCCATGACTTCGTCGACAAGGATCTGGGCCGGGCTGTCCCTTACGGGGTCTACGACCTGGCCAACGACGAGGGCTGGGTCTCGGTGGGCGACACCGCCGACACCGCCTCCTTCGCGGTCGAGGCCATCCGACGCTGGTGGTACTCGATGGGAGAGCCTCGGTTCCCCGCTGCCACCCAGCTGCTCATCACCGCCGATGCCGGCGGGTCCAACGGCTACCGGGTCAAGCTCTGGAAGGTCGAGCTGGCCAAGCTGGCCCAAGAGTGCGGCCTCGAGATCACCGTGGTGCACTACCCACCGGGAACGTCGAAGTGGAACAGGATCGAGCACAAGATGTTCAGCTTCATCTCCATGAACTGGCGCGGCCGTCCCCTCGTCTCGTACCGGACCATCGTCGAGCTCATCTCGAACACGACCACGGCCAAGGGGCTCAGGATCCGGGCCGAAGAAGACCTCAATTACTACGAGACTGGCACCAAAGTCAGCGCCACCGACCTGGCCGCTGTGCCTCTCACGCCGCACAAGTTCCACGGCGACTGGAACTACACGATTGCGCAATCAGTCAATCGGTGAGCCCTTAGTGGTCACCTCGCCCCCGTACTTCGCTGGGAAGGAGTATGAGGAGAGCCTGGGTCTCGACGGCGTCCCGGCAACGTACCTCGAATACCTCGGCCTTCTGCGCGACGTCTTCGCCGAGTGCCGGCGGGTGCTCGAGCCCGGAGGGCGGATCGCGGTGAACGTGGCCAACCTCGGACGTCGGCCGTACCGGTCGCTCTCTGGGGATGTGAGTGGGATCCTCCAGGATCTTGGGCTCTTGCTCCGGGGCGAGATCGTGTGGTGGAAGGGTCGCGCGGCGGGCGGCTCGTGCGCCTGGGGCACGTTCCAGCGGCCGAGCAATCCTGTCCTGCGCGATGTGACCGAGCGGATCGCCGTCGCGAGCAAGGGACGATTCGACCGAGCGTTGTCCGCTGTGGCGCGCCGGGACCGTGGGCTGCCCAGTGTCGCGACCATGTCGCGCGACGAGTTTCTTCAAGCGACTACGGACCTGTGGGAGATCCCGCCAGAGAGTGCCACTCGCGTTCGACATCCGGCGCCGTTCCCCGTCGAACTCCCTCAGCGCCTGCTCGAGCTCTTCACCTACGAGGGAGACACAGTCTTGGATCCGTTCGTCGGATCGGGCTCGACCGCCGTCGCCGCGCTGAGGACGCGCCGCCACTTTGTGGGGTATGACACCGACGCCGAGTACGTCCGACTCGCCAGGGCCCGTGTGGAGGACGAACGGCGGAGCCTCGTGGCTTTGGGAAAGGGCCCTTCCAAGGTCCGGCTGCCCGCGGTCGGGCAGGATGAGGGCTCGAGAGACGGTGGTGCGCTGGACGCGGCCGTCCGACGAAGGCCGGCAGGCCAAGGACGTCGCACGAATCGTGCTGGAGCAGTGTGGCTTCGAGGCCATTCGCTCCGGCGTGAGGCCACCGGGCAGCGGGCTCGAGCTCAGCTTCGTCGCCACCGATCGGACGGGCGCGGACTGGGCGTTCGACCTTTCGGGCACGTTCACCTCGGCTCGGAGCGGGCTGGCCAGGGCGGACTCCTTGTGGAAAGCACTCGCTACTGCGGCGGTCCTGCAACACGGGACACGACCGCAGCCCCTCGTGCTGCTCACGACCGACCTGCCCAGGCGGGGCGAGTCCGGTGCCCTGGCGTTGGGATCGGTCGTGGGCCCGGACCGACTCGTCATCGACGTGGTGGGGCTGCTCGATCCGGAGGGCCACGACCGGCTCACCGCTTATGCCCGCTTCGGTCTTCCGGCCACTTCAGGCTGGGCCTGAGGCCGCTGGACCGACCCAATCGGAGGGCGCACGGCCCTCACCGAGGGGAATCGCATCGCGGTCGCACCGGTGTGCCGAGCTCGAGAGGGCCGAGCGCATCCAGCCCCGCGGCGATAGCCTCCGAGGGTCGCGCCCTGCCGACGCGGCTCGAGCAGGTGACGTGCGCGCCAAGCCGAGCCGCAGGCCCGAGGCCGAGGGAGGTGACGATGGCCGACGTGACGTTGGACTTACCCGAGGAGGTCACGAGCTGGATCGAGCGGATCGCCGACGCTCCGGTGATCAGCGCCCGTCGCACGCCCGGTGGTGCCACCGCGAGGCGTGGTTCATCGACGTGGG
Source organism: uncultured Acidimicrobiaceae bacterium (assembly GCA_963794215.1). Classification (GTDB taxonomy): domain Bacteria; phylum Actinomycetota; class Acidimicrobiia; order Acidimicrobiales; family RAAP-2; genus DATKRB01. The sequence continues at coordinate 534,971 of CAWCCQ010000008.1, forward strand.
CACCCCGGGCGCGTCGGTGCGCGAGCTGTTCTTGCGCTACAGCCCGGCGCCCATGCCCGATCGTAGCGCCTTCCATCGGCTGGCCACCGAGGCGGCGGTGATGCGAGCGCTAGGGCCGACTGGGGTCGCTGTGCCCAAAATCCTCGGGGTGCACCCCGAACGCGAGGCCGTACTCAGCGAGCGAGTGCCCGGTGCGACCTGGTTCTATCGGATTCGCGACCCTGATGAGCAGGTTCGAGTGGCCCAGGATTTCATCGTAAATCTGGCTGCGCAGCACCGGCTCGATCCAAACGAGCTGGACCTCGCCGCGCTCGGCCCTGTTCGCTCGGCCAAGGAGCATGCGCTCGAGCGGATCGCCGGTATCCGTTGGCGAGGAACCGCACTGGACGGCACGATGAACCCGTTGCTCCGGCTGAGCGCCGACTGGCTGGAGCGGAACGTGCCTGAGTACGACGGGCCGGTCGTCTTGGTGCAGGGTGACACTGGGCCAGGCAACTTCCTCTACGAACACGGTCGGGTGACCGCCGTCGTGGATTGGGAGCTTGCTCATTTCGGCGATCCGATGGACGACATTGCCTGGCTGTCGCTCCGCACCGTGCAGGACACGTTCACGCATCTACCCGATCGCCTGCGCGAGTACGAGGATCTCTCGGGCCACGCCCTCGATGTAGGGCGGATTCTGGTACTACCGCCTTTTTGCAGAATCGACCATGGCCACTCTGTACCCCAATGAAGGACCCTCTTCCCGTCGACCCGGAGAGGAGGAGGGCGCGGTGGTGGCTCGTGACATCGGCAACGGCATCATCTATCGCCAGCTGCACCGCCGCCTGTGGTTGGAGGCGCTAGTGAACGTGATGGGTGTCGATCTCCCACCCCCCCAGCTCCCGTCCGCCACCGTTCGGTCCGACTGGCACGACCTTTACGGGCAGGTCCTCGGCAGCATCCAGACCATCGTTCCCCGGGTTGCCGATCCGCTCGCCGTGCAATGGACCAAGGGAGTGGCGCGGGTGGTCAAATACCTCCAGGAGCTCGACGCGTCCGGTCGTCAGTTCGACGCCCTCGAGCTCGAGGAGATCACGTCGCTGCTCGGGCGGCGCCCCGACTCACTGCACGAGGGGAGGGGGGAGCTCGAACGGGCCGCACGGGATGCACGGATCTCCGACGAGGCCTACGTCGGGTACCTCTGGAACAAGGTGCTCCGAGATGACCACCTCATGCGCGGGGCGTCGGGCGCCCTGCACGACCGGACCTGGCCCCCCTTGCGCTGAGTCGACCCCGAGGGCGAGGTGCGACCCCGAGGGTGGGCGCGTCGGTTGTGCCCGACCGGAGTCATCGTTAATGTTGATGGGGATGGTCATGAATACGCGGCGCGGGCGCGTTGCGGAGCTCTTCTCGTTTCCCAACCCCGTCGACGAGGTTGCCGCTCGCCTGGTGGCGGTGGGCGTGCTCCTCATGTGTGCGGCCACGGTGCTCTTTCGGCAACCGTGGATCCTGGCGGTTGTCGCGTACGGGTTCCTCGCACGAGTGTTGAGCGGCCCGTCGCTCAGCCCGCTAGGGCAATTGGTGACCCGCGTGGTGGTCCCACGCATCGCGATCGCGCCCCGGCCGGTAGCCGGACCCCCCAAGCGTTTCGCCCAGGGGATGGGCTGGGTCATCTCCACCGCAGCGGTCGTCGTGTCGTTGGGCTTTGGCTACGACTCGGCGGGTTACTGGCTCGCCGGTCTGATCATCGTTGCCGCCGCCCTCGAGTCGATTCTCGGCCTCTGCGTCGGATGTAAGGTGTTTGCCGTCCTGATGCGTGTCGGTGTGGTGCCGGAGACTGTCTGCGAGCGCTGCGCTGACATCTGGGCCGGTCGGCAACCGCTCGCTTGAAACGAGAGGGAATCGAGTCCGCTCGGTCCCTGACCAAGCTCTCCCGAGGCATCCGATCGCTATGTTGGCCCGGTGACCCACCCCGGACCGACGGAGCTTGGACGGGGTGTCGTCGTGGTCCCCGGGGAGGCACCGCCGGGACCGTGGGCGTTGTGCCCCCGGGTGGTGGTCGGCACCGCCGAGCTCGCCGGCCCCGCGGCAGTGGTGGGAGTCCTGCACCAGGCCTGGTCCGGGCGTCAGCCGGTGGTGGTCGAGCTCGCGGCAGATCCCAGTGCGCTCCGTGAGCCAGAGCGCTACGGGGGACCTGTGCACGCGCTCACACCTGGGTTCGAGTTCTTGCTGGAGCGCTTGCAGTTCCTGGTGTGGGCGAACAACTACGACGCGCGAGGTGGCGACGTCGTCTGGTGGCACGGCCGACGGACGGCCCGGCGGGGTGCCACCAGGGGTGTCACCGAAGGGGGCCCAGCCGACATCGTGTCCGCGGACGGCTCGCCACTCTACGTCGACGGGGGGCCGCCGGACCCGCCTCCGGTGGCGTCGGGCATGGGGATCGTGCACCGTTGGAACGCCGAAGGCGGTCGGTTGGAGTCGGCGGGGCGACGTCCCCCAGGGGCAGAGCTCGCCCCCGACCAGCTGGCGGCCGTGGGTCACCAGTCCGGAGCGGCACGGGTGATCGCTCCGGCGGGGTCGGGCAAGACGCGTGTCCTGACCGAGCGGCTGCGTCATCTGATCGCAGATCGGGCCGTCCACGAGGCTACGGTGAGCGCGGTCGCGTACAACACTCGGGCCGCGGAAGAGATGAAGCAACGCTGCGCGGACATTCTCACCCCCCACGGGCCCCACATTCGGACCCTCAACAGCATCGGGTTGTGGATTTGCGCCGAATTCGGCGGCGGTCGGCCCCGGGTTCTCGAGGAGCCCGAGGTCCGCGAGATCATCCAACGAAGGTTCGAATCCGCCGCCAGGCGAACGTCGACGCGGTGGCGCCGTATCTGGACGCGCTCGCCGCGGTGCGTCTGGGTCTGAACTCACCCGCAGTGGCGGAGGCTGCGTTTCCAGACGCGGCAGGGATGGCGGCCGGCTTCGACGGGTACCGTGCCACGCTGGCCGAGCTCGGAGCCCTCGATTTCGACGAACAGATTTACCGAGCCATCGAGATCCTCGTCAGTGATCCCGACGCACGACGCGCGGCGCAGGCGCGGTGCCGAAGGCTTCTGGTCGACGAATTCCAAGACCTGACGCCGGCGCACCTCCTGCTGATACGTCTCCTCGCCGCGCCGGGCTTCGATTGCTTCGGCGTGGGTGACGACGACCAGGTCATCTATGGGTACTCGGGCGCCACGCCCGAGTACCTCATCGAGTTCCCGCGCTATTTCCCCGGCGCCGGCCAGCATTCGTTGGAAGTCAACTATCGGTGCGCCCCCGAGATCGTGCGTGCCGCACGGAACCTGCTCTCGCACAATGAGCGCAGGATCGACAAGGTCATCAGTACTCCCGAGGTGTCTGCCCCCGGCCCGAGCCCGGGCACGGATAGGGGCCCGGAGCACCCGGACGTCGCCTTGGACGTTCGGACCGCACCGGCTGACGAGCTCGCCGCGCTGACCGTCGAGGTTCTCACGGGATGGCGGGAGCGCGGGGTACCGCTCGACGACATGGCCGTGCTCGCCCGGGTGAATTCTGCGCTGCTCGCGGTACAGGTCGCGTGCGCCGAGTCAGGAGTGCCGTGCAGCACACCGCTCGGCGTCGCCGTGCTGAACCGAACGGGCATTCGGACCGCGCTGGCCTATCTCCGAATCGGGGCCGACCCCGATCACATTCGCAGCGAGGACGTCCGTGACACTATTCGGCGGCCGTCACGGGGTATCGCTCCCATGGTGGTCGACATGCTGACGGGCCGCCGCACCATCTCGATCGCCGAAATCCGGCGACTCGCCGGCCGGCTAACTGGCCGGGACGTGAAGAAGCTCGAAGCGTACGCGGATGACCTTGCTGCCGTGGCAGCGGCCCATGGCAAATCGTCGGCTGCGATGTTGCGAACTGTCCGGCTCGGAATCGGCCTCGACGCCACGATGGACGTGCTGGACGCGTCTCGACGGGCCGCCGACCGATCGACTCACACCGACGATCTGGTGGCGCTGGAGTCGGTAGCGGCGCTCCATCGGGATGCCGCGACCTTCGAGCACTGGCTGAGGGAGGTGCTCACCCGGCCAGCGGCCCGCGGGCCAGCTGTCGTGCTCTCCACCGTCCATCGGATCAAGGGCAAGGAGTGGGAACGGGTGATCGTGTTCGGCGCGTCGAGCGGGCTGTTCCCGCACCGGATGAGCGACGACGTGGAGGGCGAGCGGCGTGTCTTTCATGTGGCTCTGACTCGTGCTCGGGCCCAGGTGGTGGTCCTCGCCGACGCGGCAGCGCCATCAATATTCGTCGGTGAGCTCGAGCGGCCTGCGCCTGCCCGTAGCGCGGGCGCTCCTGGGACTCGGACTGACGCAGGATCGCGCTCGAGCAGTTCTGGACCGGGTGGTGATGCAGTCGGGCGAGCGGCTCGGGGTCGACCGCATGGCCAGGCAGCGGGGGAGACGTCTGGACGCGCTCCCCGGGGCCGGCCTTCCACATCCCGTGCTGCGAGAGTGCTTCGCCAAGAGGGCGATAGGGGCGCTGCCGAAACCGCACTGCGGGGGTGGCGTTCGGCGGTCGCGCGACGAGAGGGAGTACCGGCCTACGTCGTGTTGAATGATGCAGAGCTCATCAGCCTGGCCCTTCGGGGTCCACAAAGCCTCGCCGAGCTCGCCGCTTGCCGCGGCATGGGCCCCATCCGTCTCGAGCGATGGGGCGACGAGATCCTGGCGGTGCTCGAGACAATCCGTGCGAACGGGCCGACCTCGGGGGTTGACCCCGCCGAGGCGCCGTAGCCTCGTCACGGGAGGGTGATCGATGCGGACCCGGTTCGCCGAGACGTAGCCGGAGGATACAGGGGGTGAAGTCACGTCGACCGTAGCGAGCGCGCAAGCCGGCTTCGTTCGAGCCCCGAAGCCCTCATGGGCGGTAAGAGGCCGCCATCTGCCCGGGCTCGACGGAATACGCGCAACCGCGGTCATGGGGGTTCTTGCGTACCACCTCGGGTTCGGGTGGGCGTCGGGCGGCTATCTCGGGGTGGACCTCTTCTTCGTGCTTTCGGGATTCCTGATCACTGCTCTGTTGACCGAGGAATGGCTCGACACGGGCGCGATCCGGCTCCGAGCGTTTTGGGGACGTCGCGCCCGCCGGTTACTTCCCGCCCTGGCGCTCCTCCTGGTCGCCGTCGCCCTCTTCGTTGTGCTCGACGGGCGTTTCGGCCCACCCGGCAGTACGGGCCTGGTCGATCTGTCGGGGTTGCGCGGCGACGGCCTGGCGACGCTGCTCTACGTCGCCAACTGGCACGCGATCTTCGCTCATCAGTCGTACTTCGCCCAGTTCGCGGCGCCCTCGCCCTTTCAGCACACCTGGTCGCTCGCCATCGAGGAGCAGTTCTACCTGGTGTGGCCGCCGGTCTTGTTCCTCATCTTGAGCTCGTCGCGCGGTGCGTGGCGGACAGTCGGCACAGGGGTCGCGATGCTCGGCGCGCTGGCATCGGCGCTCGCCATGGCCCTCCTCTACCAGCCGGGGGTGGATCCCACTCGCGTCTACTTCGGCACCGACACGAGGGTGTTCGACATGCTCGCCGGAGGGGCGTTGGCAATGGTGGTGGCTGCTCGCAAGGAGCCCGGCCGCCGGGCGCGTACGGCGTTGCACGTGGCCGGCCCCGCCGCCGCCGGGGCACTTGGCGCACTTTGGGTACTGGCGGGCGGACCTGGGGGACTGCCGCCCGGTTGGATGTTCCGGGGAGGGTTCCTCGTGGCGGCCGTGCTGGCGGTCGTCGTCATCGCCGACGTGCGCTTGGCCCACCGGGGGCCGCTGGCCGTGGTGCTCTCTCTACGCCCGGTGCGATGGATCGGCACAATTTCCTACGGCATCTATCTCTGGCACTGGCCGGTGTTCGTGTTCATGACGCCCGGGCTTACCGGGTTGAGCGGGGCGACACTCGACACCGCTCGGGTGACACTGACGCTGGTCATCGCCGCCGGCAGCTACTACGGCGTGGAGCGCCCGGTGCGCCGTGCGGACTTTGCGGGCAGCCGTAGGCTGCTCGTGCCGCTGGTCGCCGCGACCACTGCCGCAGCACTTGTGGTGGGGACGCTCCCCGCGGTGGCGGCTCCCCCCGGCCAGTCCCCGGTCGGTGAGCCGCGACCGACCGTGGGGACGGTCGCGGTGGCCGGGTCCGGGGGTTTGGGGTCCCAACGTCCGATCGCGCTGCCGGTGGGTCGGGTTCCCACCCGAGCAGATCCGCTGCGAGTTGACGAGATCGGTGACTCGGTCTCCAACGTGCTCGAGCCTGGCATCACGGCCGCGCTTGGCGCGACCGGGGTGGTGCGCGTGACCAACAATGCGTTCCCCGGGTGGGGTCTCTCGACCGACCGCTCCTGGTCGGCGGGGTTCCGTCAGATCGTGGCCACTGTACGACCCGAACTGTTCATTGGGACCTGGAGCTGGGATGACTCGTGGGCGCTCTCCGACCCCGCGGGCTACCGTCGCGTGGTCGGCGCGTTCGTCGACCAGCTCCTCCAGCCCGGCGACGGCGTCTCTGGGATCCTGTTCCTCCAATTCCCGCCCGAAGGTCCGGTCCCGCAGGGCGCGCAGACCGCGGCAGACGCGGTCGCGGCGACGCGTCTGCGCGACGCCGGATCGCGAGCGTGGGAGGCCATCGTGCGTTCCCTCGTACGGACCCATCCTGGTCGGGTGATGTTCCTTCCTGCGGCAAGCTCGATCTTGCTTGACGGCCGGTTCACCACGTGGCTACCGCCGGCGGGTCGGCCCGACGCTCCCGCCGACCAGTGGGTCCGGGTGCGAATGGTCGACAACGTGCACCCATGCCCAGCGGGTGTCGTCCGCTACGCCGAGGCGGTTCTGGTCGATTTTACGGCTCTGTACCGCCTCCCCAAGGCCCACGCCGGCTGGTGGGCCGGCGACTGGAGCGTGGATCCCACGCGCTGGCCCCCGGGGACGTGCCCCGATGACCATCCGGCGCACGTCGTAGCTGTCTCGACGGGCCACCGTGGCGGCCGGGAAGGGCCGTGACCAGCCCGCGCGGCGTCTGGTGACGCTTGGGTGACGTAGACCTAGGTACATCGGACCGGTAGAGGGGCAACCCCCCGGCGCGGTCCGTCGAAGCAGACGATTGGCGGGAGCGCTGGGAGCCTGATCGAACTCGTAGTGGAACGATCGGGTTTCCGAACGGGTGAGTTGGCCGGGCGCCCCGGCGAATCGGGGCGGTGGGGCGAAGGTCCGGAAGTCCGCGCCAGGCCGCTGTCATGGGACCCTTGTGACAATCGGTCACCACGACCCCAGCACCGGGGGAGCGCTACTCTCGAGCCTCTGAATGCTGGCGACCCGCGCGGTCAACCTCCGGTCTGATGGTGGGGCGATCGGACACCCCCGCGCGCTTCGGCATCATCGGCGGCGGGATCGTCGGGTTGGCGGTAGCTCGCCGACTCCTGGAGCTCCGTCCCGGCGCGACGGTGACCGTGCTCGAGAAGGAGGACGGCATCGGTCGCCACCAGACCGGGCACAACAGTGGTGTCGCACACGCCGGTCTGTACTACGAGCCGGGGTCGCTCAAGGCCATCCTGTGCCGTCGGGGCGTCGCGTTGCTCAAAGACTTCTGTGCCGAGCACGCGCTCGCGTACGAGGAGTGCGGGAAACTCGTTGTGGCTCTCGACGAAGAGCAGGCCACACGACTGCGCACCATCGAGCAGAGAGCTCGGGCTAACCAGGTCCCCGGGCTGCGCCTGCTGGGGCCACCCGCGATGCGTGAAGTGGAACCCGAGGTCACTGGGGTGCTCGGACTGCACTCGCCCACCACGGCGGTAGTCGACTTTGGTGCGGTTGCACGGGCGCTGGCTCGCGACGTCCACGACGCCGGTGGCAACGTGGAGGTCGCCTTTCACGTCGACGACGTCCGCCAATCGTCCCAGGTGGTGGTCGGCGCTGGGCAACGACGGCTGGGCTTCGACCGAGTGGTCATCTGCGCGGGGCTCTACGCCGACCGAGTCTCGAGGCTTGCCGGGGACGCCGACGATCCGCGAATCGTGCCGTTCCGCGGCGAGTACCACCGGTTGGCGCCTTCGCGGGCGCATCTCGTTCGGGGTCTGATCTACCCGGTGCCCGACCCGCGGTTCCCGTTCCTCGGCGTGCATTTCACGCGCAGGATCGACGGCCACGTCGACCTCGGGCCCAACGCGGTGTTGGCGTTGGCCCGGCAGGGGTATCGACGTCGCGACGTCGTCGGGCGCGACGTTGCCGACATCCTCTCGTGGCCTGGAATGTGGCGGTTCGCGCGTCGCCACTACAGAACCGGCGCCTCAGAGGCCTTGACGTCGTTGAGCACCCGGCTCTTCGTGCGCCGGGCGAAGGCCTACGTCCCGGCGGTGACGGCACGAGATGTGATCCCTGCCCCCTCGGGTGTACGCGCCCAGGCGGTGGATCGAGCAGGCCGACTGGTGGACGATTTCGTACTGCGACGACATGGCTCGGTGTTGGCAGTGCGCAACGCACCGTCGCCGGCGGCCACGTCGTCGCTGGCGATTGCTGAGTACATTTGTGACGAGATGCTGGGAGCGGGTTGAAGCGGGCGACCGACGTCATGACCCGACGTCACCGCCCCGACGTGACGGCTCAATCGGCGGACATGGGGTCGAGAAGGGGGAGCAAGATGGAGCGCCGGATCATCTCAGCCGATTCGCACATGCTCATCGGGCAGGAGGCCTTCGTGGCCCGCTTGCCCCAGAAGCACGTTGCTACGTGGCGTGAGACGTTGCATTGGCCCACGGCGACGCCTGAGCGACCCCCTGAGGTTCCTGCCGCGGCCACCGCGAGATCAGCGGCCGGTCGACCGGGGGAGTGGGACGCCAGCGAGCGTCTCAAAGATATGGACGCCGACGGCGTGGACGCCGAAGTCTTGTACCTCGACAACCTAGCCGGTTCCCGCTTCTACAAGCTGCCCGGCGACGCGTGCCTCGCGGCCTTCGAGGCGTTCAATTCCGCGGCGGTCGACTTTGCGTCGGCCGATCGGAACCGCCTGGTGCCGGTGTATCTCCTCCCGCTGAGCGACGTGGGGGCGTCGGTCGCGGAGCTGTACCGGCTCGCGGACCGTGGCGCCAGGGCGGTCCAGCTGCCGCTATACCCGAACGACGCTCGCATTCCCGCCTACCACGACCCGATCTACGAGCCCCTCTGGTCAGCGCTGGAGGAGACGGCGATTCCCGTCAGCCTCCACGTTTGCCCGCCCGGTGGGCGCGGCCTGAGCGCCGATCCCACGCCGGCGAAGGGCCTCTTCCAGGCCATGCCTCCGATCTTCATGTCCCAGGCCCTTTCGGAGTGGATCGTCACCGGAACCTTCGTCCGGCATCCACGACTTCAGGTTGTCTTGGTGGAGGCGGGGCTGGGCTGGATTCCCTACATGCTCGACCGGTTGGACCGGGTGGCCAAGAAGAGTAGGTGGAACGAGCGCGGTATGGACCTTGCCGAGCCACCCAGCTATTACTGGCGCCACAACATGAGCGCCACGTTCGAGGAGGACGAGCTCGGGCTTGGGTTACGGCACCTCATCGGTGTCGACAACATGCTGTGGGCGACCGACTATCCGCACCCCGACAGCACGTGGCCCGACTCCCAGAAGGTGATCGTCGAGCAGTTCGACCAGTGTGGTGCCGAGGAGCGCGACAAGATGGTCTGTGAAAACGCTGCTCGGCTCTACCGACTCTGAGCGCGACCGCCGGCTATTCTCGCCCGGCGACATAGAGGGGGCAGCATGGATCTGGGAGTCCGCGGCCAGGGGTACTTGATCGTGGGTGGCACGGCGGGAATGGGCCTGGCGGCGGCGAGTGCACTGATGGCCGACGGTGCCAACGTGGCCATCGCCGGTCGAGACGTGAAGCGTTCAGAGCACGCAGCCGCACGCCTCGAGGGTGACCACGGGGAACGCCCGGTTGTGATCAACGGTGACATCAGCTGCCCGGCGGACGCGGCGCGCATCGTAGGGGAAGCGGTGCAGGGCCTCGGCGGTCTGGCAGGAGTGGCAGTGACTGCCGGCACACCCAGCGGCGCCCACTCGCGACTCGAGACGGCGACCGACGAGATGTGGCAAGAGAGCTTCGACGCGATGCTCATGGGTACCGTCAGGGTCGTCCGCGCGGCCATCCCGTACCTGGTCGAGCGAGGGACGGGCACGATCGTGACCACCAGCGCGTACTCCATCCACGCGTACCACCCGGTTCGCCTGCCGTACGTGACGATGAAGTCGGGGATTGCCGCCTTCACCAAGGTGGTGGCCAAGGCCTACGGCCCGAAGGGAATCCGCGCCAACTGTATCTGCCCAGGGGCAGTGGAGACCGATGGCATCGCGGCACTGCGCCAGCAGGTGGCGACCGAACGGGGCGTGCCGGTCGAGGAGGCGCTCAATGGTCCGGCGTTGCGCGAGATTTTCGGCATGGAGATCGCCCTCGAACGACCGGGCAGGCCCGAGGAGGTGGGCGACCTGTTCGCATTTCTCCTCTCACCGAGGGCTGGCTATCTGACCGGCGCGGTCATCAACATCGACGGCGGCACCGACTTCTAGTGAAGGCCGCGGCCGGCCTTGGAGACCGTGTCCAGGCGTACGCCCGCGCGGACCTGCCGGTACCACCTCCGGTCGCGGCCGCCGACGCCTGGCTCGGGAGTCGGCGGCTCTCCCGTCGGCCGTCACGAGTGATGAGGGACTCGACCGCACCTACGAGCCCGTCGGCTCGGCCCTCGGTGAACACGTCGGCCCCCAGGCGACGAGAGTGGGCCTCGGCGATGATGGCTGCTCCCCCGAGGAGGACCGGTGCGCCAGGGCGTACCTTGTGCACGAGGGCAATCGCCCGGCTGGCCGGCGGGTGGCACTGCGAATCGTGCAGGCCAGGTCCACCGCCACCAGATCAACGAGGCGGGCCTGCGGCCTGGCCGGCGACGCCGCGGGATCACCCGGCGACCGGTGCGGAGCGACACCGGGCGTGGGTCGCCTCGCGAACTCGAGGTCCCGAGGGTCGACTTGCCAGACGCCGCCGATCCGAGTGGCTCGAGGGCCGGTGCCGACGTAGCGGTCGACCGTCGTGTAGTGCACGCCGAGCGGCGCCGCCGGCTTCGATCACGTCAAGGGGTGGTCCGCCATGTCGTCCTCTCGCCCTCCCGGTAATTTGGCAGTAACTGGGTGCGAGCAGTCCGTCCTTCACCGAGCAAGTCGGCGGTCCGGGATGAACCAGAGGAGCGAGACCGCGGCGTAGCAGGCGTAGGCCAGGTAGGGGCTGACGAAGGCCAGCCCGACCCCGGCTGCGTAGATGACCGGTGACACGGTCCCTTTGACGTCCTTGCCCACAGCGGCAACGAGTGCCGCGTCGTGAGGGTTGGCACGCAGAATGGCCCGTACGAGTGCGTAGTAGGCGAGGGCGGCGCCGATCGCCACGAAGCCGTACGTGGCGGCTGGCAGTGCACGCCCGTGCGCCGTACCGACCCACTCGGTCGCGAAAGGCACGAGCGAGAGCCAGAAGAGCAGATGTAGGTTCGTCCACATCACGGTCCCACTGATCCGCCCAGTTGCACGCAGCAAGTGGTGATGGTTGTTCCAGTAGATGCCGACGAACGTAAAGCTCAGGATGTAGACGAGCAGCAATGGCACTCGACGTTCCAGGCCGTGGAGATCGGCGGTGGCGGGCACCTTGAGCTCGAAGGCCATGATCGTGATGATCACCGCCATCACGCCGTCGCTGAAAGCCTCAAGGCGATGCGTGTCGATGGTCTCGCCGCCACTGGCTGGGGCGGAGAGCCCCTCTGGGGGTCCGTCGCTCATAAGCCTCACCCTATGGACTGGACCGCAGCGGCATCGGATCCCGGTCCGCAGGGCTCGACCAGGTGGGCTGCTGCCTCGAGATCTACCACATCGGTGTCGGCACGCAGGGGCGGCATCGTGGATCCCCTGGGAAGGGTGAGGCAACCGCTCACCACGAGGAGGAGCATCGGGTCGGCGGTAGGGACGCACTGCCCGAGGTCGTTGCGCCGCCCAAACAGTGTCCGCTTCCTGACCGAAAGGACCATTCATGTCCGATGTGAGCGAATCCGACGCCGCTCTTGTCGATGCGTTGCTGGCCATGACCATCAGTTCTCTCGAGCGCAGCCACCTAGACGACCGAGAGATCATGCTTGGTCGGGTCGCTGCCCTGGCTGCGATTGGAGCGCCGCCGTTGTCCTATGCCCTCAATATTCCTGAGGCCGCCGAGGTCGGACTCACCGCGGACGATGCCACCAGATCCTGATCGCGGTCGCCCCGGTCATTGGGACGGCGCGCACCGTCATGGCCGCCGGTCACCTCGCGGAAGGTCTCGGGGTGGTGATCGCCGTAGCCGAAGCGCCAAACTGACACTGTCGATGACAGTCCTCCCTTTGGCCACGTCGCTCGACAGCCGACCGGTGCTCATTGTGATCGACGAAGCCCGTACGGTGTGCCCCAGACGCCGGAGAGCTCGGTGGCGGCTCTCGCTACCCGCCCTGCGGCTCAGATCGCGGCCGAAGGGCGAATGCGTGGTGCTTTCTGTGAGGACAACCGATTCCTCGTAGGTACGCGAGCTTTGTCGAGGCTGTCCGCGGTTCTGATCTCCGGCGGGTTCGAATCCATCCCTACAAAATGAGTAGAGAATGGACCCGGGTCCACCGGTATTGTCCTGGTCAGTGATCGAACTGGATGGCATCACCAAGCGCTACGGGGCAGAAGAAGTGGCGGTGGCGGAGTTGAGTCTCGCCATCGGGGACGGCGAGCTTTGCGTGCTCGTTGGCCCGTCGGGGTGCGGGAAGACGACCACATTGCGAATGATCAACCGGCTCATCGAGCCGTCGGACGGGCGCATCCTCATCGACGGAGTCGACGTGCTCACGCTGGATCCGGTGCAGCTGCGGCGAGGCATCGGCTACGTGATCCAGCAGGGTGGGCTATTTCCGCACCGGTCTATCACCGACAACGTGGCTACCGTGCCACGCCTGCTCGGTTGGGAGCGCCCGCGGGTCGAGGCTCGAGTGCGCGAGCTACTCGAGCTGGTGGGTCTCGACCCGGATCAATACGGTCGTCGCTACCCCCACGAGCTTTCGGGCGGCGAGCGCCAGCGAGTAGGGGTGGCCCGTGCGCTCGGAGGGGATCCGCCGGTCCTGCTCATGGACGAACCCTTCGGGGCCGTCGATCCGGTTACCCGCTTGCGCCTTCAACAGCAGTTCCTCGACCTGCAAGCTGAGCTCAAGAAGACCATCGTCTTTGTCACGCACGATATCGAGGAGGCAGCCAAGCTGGGTGACCGAATCGCCGTGCTCTCCAAGGGAGGGGTGCTCGAGCAGTACGACAGCCCGGTTGAGGTGCTGGGCCGACCGGCCTCGCCCTTCGTTGCCGACTTCGTGGGCGCCGACCGGGGAGTACGGAGGCTTGCGGTCATGCCCATCGAGGTGGACGACCTCTTTCAGCCGCCCGGGGTGAAGCCCGGGACGACCATGCTGGAAGCCAGGATGCAGGCCGCCGGGGCCGACGCCCACTGGGCCGTGGTGGTGGACGACCAGGACCATCTGCAGGGGTGGATCGACCTGCGCCCTGGGCTCATCGGAACGATCGAGGACCACCTGGTGCCCTTCGAGGTCCAGGTTCCTGTGGGCACGTCGCTGCGCGCTGCCCTGGGCGAGATGCTCCAGCACGATCTGCGGTGGATCCCGGTGGTCGACGGCGACCGCTACCTCGGTGTGCTCACCCCGAACCGTCTTCACGCCGCCATGCGCCGCTCGGTCGGCGGCCACGCCGTCGAGACTTGAGCAGTGCTCGCCGCCAACCCCTTCTTCCGCTGGAGCTATGTGACCGGCCAATGGGGCCAGATCCAGGGCGACCTCGTCCAGCACATCGAGCTCACCGTGATCGCCGTGGTCATCGGCACCGTCATTGCCATCCCGTTGGCGGTTGCCGCCTACCGCTACCGCGTCATCCGGACTCCAGTGTTCGGGGTGGCCAGCGCCCTCTACATCATCCCCTCCCTGGCCCTGTTCGCCGTCCTCGGGGGCATCATCCCCGGCGGCTACGTCCCGCCCAACTCTTGGATCACGGCCGAGGTGGCTCTGGTCGGCTACACCCTCTTGATCCTCATCTGGAACACGGTGGCCGGGCTTACTGCCGTGCCCGCCGACGTCCGCGAGGCGGCCACTGGTCTCGGCTACTCGCGCGCTGGCTCGCTCCTGCGGGTGGAGCTTCCCGTTGCGTTGCCCTACATTTTCGCGGGCCTCCGGGTGGCTACGGCCACGGTGATCGGTCTGGTCACGGTGACCGCGCTGATCGGGTTGGGCGGCCTCGGTCAGCAGATTACCTACGGCTTCGACATCGCCTACAACACCCCGATCATCGTGGGGCTGGTGCTCTCGATCCTCCTGGCCGCGGCGGCGGACCTGCTCCTGGTGGGGGCCCAGCGCCTGGTGGTGCCTTGGTCTCGCAGCCGCCGAGCACGTAAGGGAGCCTGAAGTGTCGTTCCTCGACCGGCTCTTCGACTGGTTCACCTCGTCGTCCAACTGGACGGGCCCCAACGGTATCCCTGAGCTCTTTTGGCGCCAGTTGGAGCTGTCCGCCGCGGTGGTGGCCGCCGCGTTGGTCTTGGGCGGGGGGCTCGGGATGATCCTCGGGCATACCGGCAAGGGCGGCCTGGTGGCGGTGAACGCCGCAAATGCGTTCCGGGCGGTCCCCACCCTGGCCCTCCTCACTCTGCTGGCTATTCAACCGGCCATCTCGCTCAAGTGGGGTGGTTTCCTGGCTGCTTGGATCGCCCTCACCGTGCTGGCCATCCCACCCATCCTCACCAACACGTATGTCGGCACGCGCGAGGTGGACGCCGATGTGCGCGACGCCGCCAAGGCCATGGGCCTGACCGGTGGCCAGGTGCTCGCTCGGGTGGAGGCGCCACTGGCTGCACCGTTTGTCATGGCCGGGGTCCGGACGGCGGCCATCGAGGTGGTGGCCACCTCCACGCTCGCGGCCTACGTGAGCTACTCGGATCTGGGCACCTACGTGATCAGTGGCCTCAATACGCAGAACACCGTGCTCTCGGTGGCCGGGGCCATCTTGGTCGGGGTAATGGCGGCCTTGGTGGCGGGGGTGCTCGGGCTGGTGACCAGAGCCATCACGCCCCGTCCTCTGCGCCACCGGGTCCGGATCCGGGCTCAGGTCAGGGGTCCGGCGCCAGCGGCGTGAATGCTTCTTGACAAAGTCAATGCGATTGATAACATTTCGATTCGGCGCCGGCAGCCTTTCGGTACGGTCGCAAATTGGCACGACCACGCGTCGTGCGGGCGCTTCACCCTCAGGTACTGGAAAGGTACGCCCCATGCGTCTCAAGCAATCGTTCCTGGTTGGCGCCGTATTGGCCCTGGCGGGCACGCTGGCTGCCCCGGCGGCGGCATTCGCCGCGTCGGGCAGCTCCAAGCCCACGATCATCATCGGGTCGACCAACTTCGAGGAGCAGGCCATTGTCTCGAACATCTGGGCCGACGTCCTGAAGAAGGACGGCTACTCGGTCACGGTGGAGCCCAGCCTGGGCACCCGGGCCATTGTCGTGCCGGCCATCGAGAAGGGGCAGATCAACCTGGAGCCTGACTACGCCGCCTCGCTCCTGGGCTTCCTGCACGGCGGCAACCCCCAACCGGCCGGCGACAACATCGCCACCGCCATACCGGCTGACCAGAAGGCTCTGGCGACCTATGGGGTAACGGTATTGCCGGCGTCCAAGGCGCTCGACACCAACGTTTTCGCCGTCACCAAGGCCACGGCCAAGAAGGACCACCTGACGACCATTTCGAGCCTCAAGCCCTACGCGTCGAAGATGATTCTCGGTGGGCCGCCCGAGTGCCCGACTTTCGCCGGCTGCGAGCCTGGTCTGAAGAAGGTGTACGGGCTCAACTTCGCCAGCTTCAAGTCGCTCGACGAGGCCGGACCCTTGAGCGTGGCCGCGCTCAAGAACAACGAGGTCCAGGTGGTCGAGTTGTTCTCCTCTGACGGCAACGTGGTGGAGAACAACTTTGTTGCCCTGACAGACAACAAGCACCTCGAGGGCGCCGACTACATCGTCCCAGTCATCCGTAAGTCGGTCGACACGAGCGGCGTGGCCTCCACCATCAACGCCATCGACGCCAAGCTGACGACCGACGCCATCTCCAAGTTGAACCTGGAGGTCACCAACCAGCAGGAACAGCCCGCTGCGGTGGCCCAGGCCTGGGTGTCCTCGGTCGGCGGCTGATGGCCAACCAGCCCGGTGAGGCTGCCGGGCAGGCGCACCGCTCGACGGCCTGAATCGGTCTAGCCATCGCCCAACGCGGCGCGACCTCCCCGTGCTGGGGGATTGCCCAGCCGTTCCTTTAGAACCTCCACGGTGTGCCAGCGTTCCGACCGCTCCCTCCGAGGAAGGATCGACCGCGCCCGGCTCACCGGAGCGGTAACGAATCCGCCGAGCAGGGCCACGGCTCGCTCGACGGCCATCATCAAGGCGGGACGGTCACCGACATCATCCGAGACGGCGACCGCCTGGCGAAGCAAGCTTCTGGCCTCGAGAACTTCGCCCTCATCGGCGTGGAACCGTGCCGCCAGGCTCAACGCGTAGAGGATGGTTGGGTGGCCATACCAGTTTGAGCTCCGTGCGATGTCGATGCATTCGTGGAGGTTGGCCAGCGGCTGAGTCGGTCGATCCGGCCACCAAGCATTAGCGACGGCAAAGAGTGCCATTTCACGCAACGACGGGTTGGCCGAGGCGTCTGCGTTGTGCACTGCCTCCTCGGCTTCGAGCCTTGCCCGGTCGACATCGCCGATAATCATTGCGGCCGTCGCTCCGGACGTGTGCAAAGCGAGAACGGTGAGAAGGATGGGCATCGATCGCCCGAAGCTCGGCGGCACCTCTGTCGAAGACCTTGACTGCTGCCTCGCCTGGTGTGGCAATGGCAAGGGCTAGAAATGGAATCTCAGGGTAGGGAGTGCCCGCGGGGAGCCCGTCGCGCAGGGAAGCCTCAGCCAGCGTCCATGTGTCGCCCAGGTTGCCGCGCTGGAAGGGCTCGCCATGCCAAGGACGGCGGTTCGGATCGGCAGATCGGCGGCATCGGTACGACCGACGGCCTGGGCAGCCCAGGCACCGAGGTTGGGGGTGCCTCCAGTCGACTCGAAGGCGAGCCAAGCAATGATCCGAAGTCCGAGCTCGGCGTTGGCATCGTCTGGTGAGTCGAGTGCCCAGGCCACCGCAGCTCGAAAATTCTCGATTTCGAGTCGGAAGGGCCGTAACCAGATGGCTCCGTCCGGCCCTCGAACGCCCTCACCGATGTTTTGGGCGACGGCGGCGTAGTAGGTGGCATGTTGGCGGCGGAGGGAGTCGAGTTCTCCGCTCGTGCTTAGTTGTTCGCGCGCATAGTGGCGCAGTGTCTCAAGAAGCTGATGGCGAGCCGAGGACCCACCCTTTCTGCGACCACCATCGACTTCACCACCAACTCGTCGAGTGCGTCGAGGACGTCCCACCGCTCGAGCCCGTCACCGCTCACCACGTTCTGAGCGGCGGCCGCATCGAAGGATCCAGCGCATCAACCAGGACACGATCTCCCTCGAGCAGCCGGTGGGCGAGGAGGACAACTTCAGCCCGTCTGACATGATCGCGGATCGGGGAGTGGTGGAGCCCGACGATGCGGCCACTCGCGCCATGCTCGACCAGGCAGTGAAAGAGGCGTTGGCCCACCTCTCGCCGCGCGAGCAGGACGTCGTCCGTCTGCGCTTCGGACTCGAGGACGGCAAGATCAGGACCCTCGAGGAAGTCGGGAAGGAATTTGGGGTGACCCGCGAGCGGGTGCGCCAGATCGAGTCCAAGACCCTGGCCAAGCTCCGCCGGCCCGATGCGGCGTACCTTTTGCGCGACTACCTCGAAGAGGTCTGAGTTACCGGGCTCCCAGCACGAGACCGCCATGGCCGATCTCACAATCCAGTGCTTTCAGAACCAATTCCTGCCGGCCGGCGTAACGCGGATGCCCGTCATCTTCACGTTCGGCGAACCCACTGGATGAACGATGCGGCCAGGCGCGACCCCGCTTGAGGCTCTTCAAGTTCATCTTTGCCGGGACGGCAAGATACCCAAGAACGTCGGGCTTACTGAGCCATTACCGGCCTTTCGTATCCTTCCCCTAGGTAGGGAGATCGATCCCGGGACCGTCTTCGCTGACGAGATTGGAGCAACAAAGGGATGAGCTTTCTCGGCATCAATGTCATTAAGCAGTGGGAACGAGGGGTCGTCTTTCGTGTCGGACGCGTCCGGCCCAACATCAAAGAGCCGGGACTTCGGTTCACAGTCCCGCTTTTGGACAGGCTCCGTAAGGTGAGCACTCGAATCGTGACCCTTCCGGTCGATAGCCAAAAGATCATCACCCGTGACAATGTCTCAATAGATGTGGCTGCTGTCGCGTACTATCGGATAACCGATCCGGTGAAATCAATCGTCGAGATCGAGAAGAAACACGACGCGACGTATCAGATCGCACAGACCACCGTTCGGAATGTAATTGGACAGAGCCGGCTAGATGATGTGCTCAGTGAAACAGGGAACATCAACGAGAAGATCAAAGATATCCTGGCGACAATCACCGAGGAGTGGGGTGTCTACATCAGCACGGTCGAAGTCAAGAACATCCAGCTACCGGAGACGCTTCAGCGAGCCATGGCAAAACAAGCCGAGGCTGAACGTGAGAAGCGCGCCAAGATCATCGCCGCCGAGGGCGAGCAACTGTCGGCCACCAAGCTCGGGGAAGCAGCGGACATCATCGCGCGGCACCCGATTGCACTCCAGCTCCGGAATCTTCAGGTTTTGGCGGATGTAGCTGGCGAACACAACAGCACGATCATCTTTCCAGCACAGTTCATGGACACGATGCAAAGCGTAAGGGCCTTTATGAACAGCGAAAGAACGGAGTAGATCCTCAAGCAGCAATGATTACCCAGAAGGCCGAGTCAGAGGCACTCGAGATGGATCCTGGGCCGTCGTAAGGCTTCGGTGACCGGCCTAGGGTGGGCCCGTGGCCGATCACCCACATCAGCGGTGGCTCGCGGAGAAGGCTGAGCAGATGAACCGTCGAGATGACACGCGCCTGTCATTGCCGAAGTGAGCTGGTGCCGACGCTGCCGCTTCGTCGTCCGGGTGCCACGGCAGGACGCCGACGGGGTGGCTACCCATCGCCTGAAGCCGACCACCCCTAACCAAGACGCACAGCACCGGGAGGGGGTGGCGGGCTTGTTGTGGCAGCGGGTTTCCTGCCGATGCTTGCTGCGGTGCGGGTAGATGCATTTCGCGCTTGGACGCGTGGGGACCGCGAGCGCCGCCGCCGGTCGGAGACGAGGAGGGCATGAGCGTCGACCTTGACGGAGAAGGCGCCCCCGAACGAAGGTGAAACGCCTCCCACCCTTATAGTGACTGCGGCGCCGGAAAAGGCAAGTGGCGAAGACGCTCGAGACGCGGGAGGGTCCTGGTAGATGGCACAGGATGCGAAGGTGCCGGTGCTGGTCATGGCTCCGCAGCTGGGACGAGATCTCGCCTACTTGTCAGAGTTCGCGGACCGCGTCGACGTACTCGACGGCAACGACCCCTCGGCCGATGACGACGCTCTCCTCGGGTTGGCCGAGGTGCTCCTTCTCGGGTACCCGGTGCCGAGTGTCGTCGCCGCCCGCGCCCCGCGTCTGCGGTGGGTCCACCACACCCAGGCGGGAGTCTCGAACGTGCACCGCTCCGATTTGTGGACCTCGACGATCCAGCTCACTTCGAGCCGAGGCGCGGTAGGGGTGCGCACCATTGCCGAGTACGCCATTGCCGGCGTCTTCTACTTCGCCCGCGGCCTCGATACGGCGGTCTCACAGCAGCGAGGTGGCCGCTTCACCCGCCAGGGCTACCACATGTCGGCAATCCACGAGTCGACGCTCGGCGTGGTCGGGCTTGGTGGCATCGGTCGGGAAGTGGCCCGCCTCGCATCGGCGCTCGGGATGCGAGTTGTCGCCACCCGCCATTCGGTGCGAGCCCCGGTGCACGACGACGAGGACGTGGAGCTCGTCCTTCCCGCCTCCCAGCTCCATTCCCTTCTCGCAGAGAGCGACTTCGTCGTGGTGTGCTCTCAGCTGACCGAGGAGACGAAAGGAATGTTCGATGAAGCGGCCTTCGCGGCCATGAAGCCCGGAGCCGTGCTGATCAACGTCGCCCGAGGCGAGGAGATCGACGAGGAGGCCATGCTCGCGGCCTTCCGATCCGGCCGGCTGGCGGGCGCACTCCTCGATGTGCACGACGGCGAGTCGACGGGGACGTCCCCTCGGGCAGAGTTGCAGCGATCTGCGAATCTCCTACTCACGCCGCATCTTTCGGCAAGCGGTGGTGCCGACATCGGTGCCCCGGCAAAAGCGGTGTTCGTCGAGAACCTGCGTCGCTACTTGGCGAATGAACCGCTCCTCAACGTTGTCGACCGTCAGCGAGGCTACTGAGCCTCGCAGTCGCCCCCAGCTCTCTCTCCCCCTGGGGCGCCCCTACGTGTGGGTCCGAGAACACGATCCGCAGCCCATGAGCTGGACTTTGACGGAGCGCTCCCGATTCGGCGAGCGTCCAGATAGAGGGACGACGGGGCCATCGGAGGACTCTGCCCGCTTCAGACCATCAAGGACAAAGTCCTTGCCAGGACCCATGGAACATATTTTCGGCACCCACAGGAATCGATTCTGATCGATGGTGACATGGGGGAAGTCTCGACCGGACAGGAGCGTCCCCTTATCGCCCAACACCAACGAGGGCATGAGCCCACGAGGCGCTCGACGATCCCGGGCGACGGCTCCACGGCGCGGCCGCCAGAGCGTTTTGGTCGCCTTGTTCCTCCGGGCGGCGCACCGCCGACTGATCGAGCTGCGGCCCGCTCGCCTTGCCCTCTCGCCGTCGGGGTTCGCGCCGACAACCATCCGCGGGCGAGCCCAAGGTTCCATTGGATCGCTCCTGCCGCAATCACGACCCGCCGAGCTGTGAACCGAGCTTCTCCGTCGGCATGGTTAGCGAATCGCAGCCAATGTAGCCCGCATGACTAGGAGCGCGTTGATAAGGGAGCGGTCTGTCTGGCTAATCTCTCCGAACTCGAACCCTACCCTGGTCCCGCCGTGGAACCCGGGGTCGACGTGTCTGATTTCGCCTACTAGTCGAATGTCGAGAAATCCGTCCACCAACCGCACGCTGACTGATTGCCCTGTGGTGGAGCCTCCCGTGGGTGCTTCGACTTCCACCACGATTCGGTGTCCAATGGCGTCATCTGCCAGAGAGCCAAAGACTTCGAGGCCAATCCCACGCAGTGAAATGTCGACGATGCGACATTCCATCCATTCGGCGTCCAGCAGTTCTTGAACCCTGCATCTGCCGGACCAGCTCACGCCGAATCGCGGGACGTTCCGTCGCTCCATGAAGGTACCTCCGTCTCGCCGCATTGCGAGCATTTCCCTGGAGCATTCCGCTTCGCGATCTCTAGTCTAGGGGGGCGAGCATCCTCTCCCACGCCTCAACCTTTGCTGATCGGTAGCCAGTCGGTTGTGATGCGGTTGCCGCAAACCGGCCGGCGCCCCCGCTATAGGTTTGATGACGGACTGGTTGCTGGACCGGTGCAGGGCGGTAGAAATCGAAATTTTCGTTTGCCCGAGTGAGGTAGTTGTCGTAGTAGTGGAGGCTTAGAGATTGTTTGGGGACGCGTGGCGTCGTCCGCCTGTCTAGCGGAGGGAGACGCAACGCGAGAAAGCAGTTGGTAGCGGCTGGGGTTGCCTCGCAGCCTTAAGGGCCGCGCCCCGGACAGATTCGGTCGTCGTCCCACGAGGATGCACTTCGCGGGCCGGTTGTCCCGAAATGGAGGATCCATGCGGCTTCCACTCCGGCTTGGAGGCATAGCACTCCTCGTATCCGCCGCCATCACCCCAGCCGTGCTCGTGACGGGCGCTGGTGTCGCCTCCGCGGCCCCCACCTGCGCGTTGCCCGCGCCAGTCGAGGGCGTGATCACCTTGACCGGCGACTGCGACACGACGGTACCACTCACGATTCCAGACGGGATCACCCTCAATGGCGCCGGGCACACGATCACCGCCCACGATGTCACCCCCGGCTCTTTCAACGGCGCGGTGTTGTCGAACGCTGGTACGTCGATGAACGTCGAGAACCTGACGATCATGGGCACCGGGTTCACACAGACCCAGCCCGTGGGTTCTTGCGGGAGGGCGGCGTTGTACGGCATTTTCTTCAACGGTGCGGGCGGCTCGGTGACCAACGTCACTGTCACCGGGATAACAGAAGGTAGCAACTGTCAAGTTGGCAGGGCGATCGTGGGCAGCGGGACGGCTGGTCAGACCCTCACGATCACCAACACCGCCGTCAGCGACTACAACAAGGACGCGATGCACGCGTATGGGATGACCATGAACGTCTCGGGGAGCACGATCGATCCCCCCGCGTCCCTCAAGGGTGTCACCGGCCAGAACGGACTGGTGTACCAAGACGGTGCCACGGGCACGATCTCGGGCAGCACCATCTACGGCAGCGGCTACGGCAGTGACGCGAACGCCAACACGGCTGTGCTCTTGTTCGGGGCGAGCAATGTCGCCTTGACGGGCACCACGATCACGGGCGCCGGAACCGACATCGGCGTGGCCGTGGCTGCCGACAGCACCGGCGTCATCATCGACGGAAATCAGATCCAGCGGACCGCCCCCGACGTGGCCGACAGTTTCGGTTTCGGAGTGGAGGTGGATTCCCCCGGATCGACCGCGACGTTGAGCTGCAACACGTTCAGCGGCTGGAATACCAACGTTGTCGGCGCGGTGCAGAGCGACTGCGGCTACTGGCTGGCAGCCGCCGATGCGGGAGTGTTCGCCTTTGGAGCGGCCACCTTCCATGGCTCGGGGGCCGATACCCACCTCAACGCCCCAGTGGTGGGCATGGCCAGCACCCCGGCTGGTGGCTACTGGCTGGTCGGCTCTGACGGCGGCGTGTATTCCTACGACGGAGCACCGTTCTTCGGCTCCTTGGGCGGCGACCCGCCCGCTGTGCCCATCGTCGGCATGGCCGCTACCCCAGACGGTGGTGGGTACTACCTAGTGGGGGCCGATGGCAGCGTGTTCCCCTTCGGTGACGCCCACTCTCAAGGCTCGATGGCTGGCAAACCTCTGAATGCTCCGGTGGTCGGCATCGGCGTGACCTCGGACAACCTGGGCTACTACCTGGTGGCAAACGACGGCGGCGTGTTCAACTTCGGGGACGCCCGCTTCCAGGGATCCATGGGAGGCAAACCGCTCAACAAGCCCATAGTGGGCATGGCCGTGGACAGCGACACAGGCGGCTACTGGCTGGTGGCGAGCGACGGAGGCGTCTTTACTTTCTCTGCTCCCTTCCTTGGCTCGACCGGCGCCATGCACCTCAACGCCTCGGTGGTCGCCATGACCGCCCGCGACGATGATCTCGGATACTGGCTGGTCGCCTCTGATGGCGGCGTGTTCTCCTATGGGACCGCGCCATTCCTCGGATCGATGGGAGGCTCCCACTTGAACAAACCCGTCGTCGCAGCGGACTCTTTCGGGTGAGCGCCGAGAATGCGGTCCGTATGACCCTCGCCCATAAGTGCCTGAGTACTGGGACGAGAGCCCGATCCTTGACGGCCGGTTGTCCGGTCGGCGCTGAGCAACCCTCAGGGGAGATGAGCGCCCGGTAGTCCCGGTCGAAGTGCGAAATGGCGAGGCATCCCCTCGCTTGACCGGCCCAGGGCGGGCATTCCCCGGGGTGGCTGTGGCACCGGCCCACGGACGTCGGGCGTGCAACTCCCGACGTTCTCATTCGCACGTCGCCAGTTGGCGACACACTTACGGAAAGAAGTGATCCACGATGCCTCCATCTTGTCGACCGACTTCGACGGCGTGACATGCCCGCCCAAAGTGCAGGCGCTCGTCGTCAATCAGTTGCTCGGCGGTGCGCCATTCGCACGCTCGTTCAATTCGCTCGTCACGGGCGCAGCCTCGGTCAGTTGGCCGCAGGCGTCGCCGACCTCCGCCTAACCCCACCCACCCTCAGGCAGGACCAGGACCACAGACCCGCCCGATCTCCGGAGGAGGGAGCTTCCCGACTAGGGGCCCTGCAGTGGTGCCGGACAGGGTAACCCTCGAGGACAGCGGGGGGGTGGGTGGGCTCCCGACATAACTCGCTGACCTCGGTCAGGTCGCGTACCGCACGACCGACTTCCCACGCTATCGACCTCGATTTCCCACTGTCCTGACCAGGGCGGATGGTCGGTCCCGTGATCCGAGGGGGTCCAGAGGCTCAGGCTCCGGCACAGGGCATGTCCCTGACCCCAAGGCCACCAAGATATCCCACGGTTCTAAATGTCAAGCGGCCAGAGCGAGTTCGTTCTCTGGACAAGGCGCTGAGCGATGCAAAAGCCCATAGATAGATGGCGTCGGCCAGGCGTCGGTTGCGGACGTGGCGGGCCAAAACGGCCACTCGGTCAACGAGGGCCGCCCGCTAGGGCTGAACGGACCCACTGGTCGAGATCCTGGACTCCGCCGTTACCGTCGATTTCGCACTCACCCAGTTCGTGCCGGTGTATGCCGTTACCTCGAACCAGTAGTTGGCCGCGCTCAACGTCGCGCTGGTCCAGCTGCTCGTGGTTACACCGCTGGCGATGCTGGTGTAGGTGCCGGTGGCCCACGTGGTGGCGTCGTAGACGGTGTAGGTGGTTGCCTTGGAGACCCCGACCCAGGAGACTTTGACCGTCTGGGCGCTCGAACTGGTGCAAGCGGCGCTGACGCCGGTCGGAGCGGCCTGCGCGTGAGCCTCGCCCTTGCTCCCTGACTTGAGCACAAGAGCCAGTTCGACCCCGCAAGCCGTTCCTGCTACGGCGAGGACTGATGCCAGGACGACAACGATGAGGACGAGCGACGCACAAATGAGCCGGTGTCCTCGTCGTTGTCGCCTCGTTCACTCACCGCGTTGCACGGACTGAGGGATGATCAGCTCGTCCAGGTGTCGGCGGCCGCTGTCGTGGTCGACGTCGCCGACCCACCGGTGGCCGTCACTCCGCTCAGTGATGGCAGCGAGAAGTAGGTGTTGGTGCAAGCGGCCGCGGTCATGCTGGCATCGTTGGTGAGCGATACGACCAAGGGATTCTTCTCACAACCTCAACCGGCGTCGGCTTGGACCGGAAGGCCATCTTCGGTCCACCCGGCGGGCGGTTCGAGGTTGCGGGCGGCTTTGAGTGCGGCGCGCCCTATGGCGTTGGCGTAGGTCGGGAATGAGAAAGGGACCAGGGCGAGCTGCTCGACCTTCATCCCCGCGGCCATGGCTACCGCCGCCAGTTGGGCCAGCTCGCCGGCGCGCTCGCCCACGATGTGGCAGCCGAGGACGGTGTGGAGTTCTCGGTCCACGACCAGTTTGCAGAGGCCGGTGGGGCGGCCGTCGATGATCGGTCGGGCCAGGGAGTCGAACCGCTCGGTGGCGACGATCACGCCGCGGCTATTCCTGGCCGTCGCCTCGGTGACCCCGACCGACGCGTATTCGGGGTCGGTGAAGCTGCCGATGGGGCTGACCTCGGCGGGCAGGGCCGTGGTGCTACCGAGCACGGCGTTGGTGGCGGCAAGATAGCCTTCGCGCACCGCCTCGTGGACGACCATGAGGTGCCCGGTGATGTCGCCCGCGGCGAAAATATGGGGCGCGGTGGTGCGAAGCTGGGAGTCCACCCGCACGTAGCCGCGCTGGTCGGTCTCCACCCCGGCGGCGGCCACGTTTAGTCCGGCGGTGTTGGCGACCCACCCGGCCGCCACCACCGCCACCGTGGCATCGATGTGGTCCTGGGTGCCAGTTTTGGTGTGGATCAGCCGGACGCCGGCGGGGCAGGACTCGAAACGCTCGATGGTCCCGGCCTCCTCGAGGACCCGGATCCCCGACGCTTGCAACGCCGCGCTGACGGCCGCGGCGACGTCGTCGGTCTTCGCTCATCAGGATGCGTGGTGCGGCCTCGAACAGCGTCACTTGTGACCCGAAGGCGTTGAAGATCGAAGCGACCTGCACCCCGGTGGCGCCGGCGCCGATCACCAGCATCGACGGCGGAGCCGAGGAGAAACCCCAGGCGTCGCTGTGGGTGCACGTCAAATCGAAGCCGGGCAGGTCCAGTCGGCGTGCCATGCCACCGGTGCAGATGATGAACTGCTCCGAGCGCAGTCGGTAATGCATGGGCGCTTTCGATCAGGTGCGCGTCGATGAACCGGGCCGCGCCGGCGTGCTCGTGGATAGCCACGCCAGACTGCTGGAGCTCTTCGCCCAGCGCCAAGTGGGCCCGCACCTCGGCGGTGACCTCCCGGACGCGATCCACCAGCCGCGGGTAGTCGAGCGCAGGTTCACCGGCGGTGATGCCGTAACGGGGCAGTTGTCTGGCCTCGCGGATCAACCGCGCCGCATGGGCCAGGGTGCGCACCGGAACCGGCCCGTCGGCCGCTGCCGTTCCGCCCAGCCCAGCACTCGTGATCAGCGCGGTTCGGGCTCCCAGCCGCGCCGCCCGCAGGGCCGCGATCACACCGGCCGGGCCCCCGCCGATGACCACCACATCGAGGCTGTCCGGGCTCGAGGAGGCCATCCCAGCGAGTATACGGGCGGCGCTGGTGCTGGCTCCCCGCTCCCGGGGGTAGCGTCGGCAGCACTGTGGGAGGTATGGGCTGCGATCAATTCCGGCTAGGCCAGCGGCGAAGCCAAGCCCTGGCGCGGCGATAACCGAGCAGGCGAACAAGACGCCCCCATGAACTACACGTCGATTGACCTCTACTTTGTGATCGACACGTTCTTGCTCTTGTTGATCGGGGTGGGACCGAAGATCGCCCTGGTTCCGTTCTTGGAGATCACCGCCGCCCTCGACAGCAAAACCAAGGCCCTCGTCGTCCGCAAGATGATCACCACCGCTGGCGTGGTCTCGCTCCTGCTGGTCGGACTGGGCGAGCTGCTGGCCCGCCTGCTGCACTTCTCGACCGGATCGCTCTCGGTCGCCGGCGGCCTCATCCTGGTCATCATCGCTACCACCATGGTGCTCGGCACAGGCGAACCAAAGGAGAGTCAGGCCATAAAGGGACGTGATCCGCTGCGGGTCGCCACCTTCCCGCTCGCCGTTCCCTACCTGCTCAACCCGGCCGGCATCGTGACACTGGTGACCCTCTCCGCCGAGGCGGACTCAGTGAGCGTGTTCGCCATGGTGTTGGTCCTTCTGGGCGTGGTCCTAGCCCTGGACGTCGCCGTGTTCCGTTGGGCCAACCGAGTCAGCGACCATCTCGACGAGAGCCGCATGCTCGTCACCGAAAAAGTCTTCGGGATCCTTCTGGCCGCCCTGGCCGTGCAACTCATCCTGGACGGACTCCACAGCGTCGGCGTCATACATCTGAACCCGCACTGAACCGGCCGGCGAGATAGCGCCGCCGGGCTGCCCGGGGATCGCGGCGGACAGCCCGCTGCCAACCAAGCGAGTGGCTCGTCGCCATCCACAACCTGGAGAGCCAGTGAGCCGTCATCTGCTAGACAACGATCCTCTCGGCGCCCGTGACCATTGCGCGAACTTGGCAACCCCCGTCCATTGCCGCAGTACCGTCCGGACGGTGGACGAGGTCACCTGTCCAGATTGCGGAGGACACCTGTCGACCGCGGTCGGGTTCGGCTGGCAGCGCGACTACGGGCAAATGTTGCCCTGGGTTGCGGTGTGCGTCAGCTGCACTCGACGAACCGGCATCGACTGGACGTTCGGGATCGATGAGAGCTGGTCGAATTCGAACGCGGTGACCCGCACCGCCCCGGTCCTTGCTAATAAACACGAGGTCAAGGACGAGCACAATCGAGTTCTCGATGAGGTCGGCAAGGGCGGGGGCAACCTTTGCGGTGTCCCCCAACGGCACGTTGGGGGCACCTAATCGTCGTGCCGCGAACCTCGCGAAATGGCCACGAAAATAAGGCGGCGCGTAAGCGGCGCAGGTGCTGCGTTCCTCACGATGCCGCTAGTTCTGGCTGTCTCTTCTTCTTGCGTGTCGATTGAGCATGGGGCAGCTCCCTGGTGAAGCCGAGTGAGATCAGAGCGAGCAGTCCGGCGGCCAGGAGCCCGGCCTTGAGCGAGCGGAGCTGGGCCGCCTCGTAGTCCTCCACCAGCGCCGTTGCCGAAGCGGTGTCGAGGCCCGCCTCAGTGGCAGCGTGGTGGACCTCGTCGGCCGAAACGAAGTTGGTGTTGTTGCCCGCGGCCACACTCACCTGGGCCGCCACCTCCGAGCTGATCCGGGGGTCCTTCTCGATGTTGGAGATGAACGTGCTGGCCAAACCCATGAGCACGATCGCCCCGATGAGGGCGACGCCCAAGCGACGAACCGAGCTGCTGGCCCGTGTACTGGAGCCCTCCGGCCTCGCTGCGTCCCGACTCCTCGACCGATGACTGCACGACATTGCCCAGCTGGGAGACCATCAGGCCCATCCCGATCCCGAGCACGGCCATGCCGAGGGCGAACCCGGCGCTCGAAAGCGTGGGCTGGATCGTGGCGAGCAGGATCAGCGTCCCGGCGAGCGTGACGACCAGGCCGGCCCGCACGATCGTGCGGACCGGAAACAGGTTGGACAACCGCGAGCCGATCGCCGAGGTCACGAACATGGTGATCGAAACAGGCAGCATCTTGATGCCGGTCTCGAGGGCGCTCAGGCCCAGGACGAGCTGGAGATAGAGCGGGATCGACAAAGAAGACGCCCATCAGGATCAGGTTCTGGCTGAAGAGCCCGATCAGTCCTGACCGCACCGTCGGGACTCGAGCCAAGGAGAGGTGGACGAGTGGGTCTCGGTCGTCGCTCCTCGCGGTGGCGCTGCCAGGTGACGAACCCCCAGATCAGGGCGCCACCGGCGGCCATGACGTAGAGCGTCAGTGAGAAACCGAAGATGGTGAAGGGTGCGTTCTTGGGCTTGAGCCAGCCCCAGGTGCTCGACTCGAGGACGCCGAAGACGAAGAGCCCGAGGCCGGACGCCGAGAGCACCGAGCCGACGTAGTCGAGCTTTGGGGCGGGGCCCGGGCGCACGGCATCGCCGACCTTCGGGGTCATGATCAGGATGAAGGCGACGAGCACCACCTCGCCGACGAAGACGATCCGCCAGGTGACGTTCGTCGTCGCCCACCCTCCGAGAATGGGGCCGATGGCGATTCCGGCCCCGGCGACGCCGCCGATGATGGCGTAGGCGACCTTGCGCCGGGGTCCCTCGAAGTTTCCCGCGATCAGCGCGGCGAGTGCGGGGAGGACGAGTGCAGCGCCGATCCCCTCGAGCACCGACCAGCCGAGAGCGAGGGTGAATACCGACTGCGAGAGCGCCGTCAGGGCCGATCCGCAGGCGTAGATGATCAGGCCGATCACGAACGCCCGGCGCCGACCGATGATGTCGCCGATCTTTGCCCCGGTCATGATGAGCATGGCCATGACCAGGCAGTAGAGGGTGATCACAGCTTGGATCGTCGTCACGGTGGTGTTGAAATCCTTGACCAGCGCGCTGATCGAGACGTTCATCACCGACTGATCGAGCACCATGACGAACTGGGCGGTGGCCAGCGCCACCAGCGCCAGCCAGCCCTTCTTTGTAGGCGTCGCCGTGGCAGTCGAAGTTGTCGCAGCGTCGGTCATTCTCATTCTCCTCGGAGGACAACTCCACTCGAACTGCTCATCTGCCAATCGGCCGTGTGCTTACACGTCCCACGTTCCCACCGTCATCAACAGACCGCAATCCAAGGTTGGGTACAGGCGTTGGAGTCGTCGCCCTGCTGGGCTCAGGGTGCCCCACTTCGCCGGGTCTGTGACGAGGTTGCTCTAGGAGGCTATGGTGGAGCCAGTTTGAGGCGTCGTGGCACCCCGCTGAGGGAGAGGGCCGTCCCTAGGAATTTCAGCTTCAACGCCGACCGTGATCCTCGGGGCACTTGCCAGCGTCTGCAGCACGACGCAGTAGCGCTCAGTCGTGGAGACGAGATCGGCTACTTCCTCGGGCGCGGCCGAGGTGATGAGATCGAACTGCAGCCGAATGGCCGCGAAGCCAACCGGGGCGTCCCGTTCGACGCCGAGGGTACCCCGGAAATCAAGGTCGCCCTCGGCCCGGATGCTCCCCCCGACGGTCAGTCCCCGGTTGCCCGTGACCGATCGCAGCGTCACTCCGGCACACGCGACTAGTGCCTGAAGGAGCATGTCGCCGGAGCAGGCCAGACCACCGTCGCCACCCGATGCAGGATGCAACCCAGCCTCCACCATCGTCCGACCGGTCGCTACCGAGCACGAGATATTTTCATCTCCGAGTCTTCCGTCAGCGTGAAGCGTGATGGACGCTCGCGCTGGGTCGTCCTGGTACTGAGCCTTCAGTGGTGTCTGAGTCGCTCTGAGCTGCTCACGGTCCACTTTCGTTCCTCCTTGTTTCGAAAGCGGAGCCTAGATCCGCGACAGGCCGCGAGGCATCCGCGGGCGAAGCCGCAGTTTGACTTGAGGGTGTCCCAGTACGCCGGTTATGTCGCGACATGCCGGGCAGAACCTCGCAAACGTTGGTTGACACGGCACCAGCTGTCACGCGATGTCGGAATCAGACAGCGCAGTCCGGCTGCCCTTAAGGCGTTCAGCTGCTCACCAAACTGAACGCTCCGTCGGCGATCAGGTATAAGCCGACCAGGAGGGACACCACGGCGATGAGCCAAGGGGCAGCCCTCACTGCCCGGTCCCGCCAGACCAAGAGGTGTTCCTCAGCCTCGCCGGGACGTCGGGCGTAATAGAGGAAGATCATGGCCACCGTCGCCGTCGAGACGGCGGTGAAGACCACGAAGGCCATTAGGGCGATCAGGGTAGCGGCGTGGTGATGGACGACGACGATCGCGGCCGCCGCCGTGAGCGTCCATGGCTGCTCGAGGACGCCGACGACGGATGCCTCCCAGGGACGGAGCTCCTTCATGCGCGAAGTGAGCCGCGTTGACAGCCGGGAACTCTTCGGGGGCTGGCGTCGAGCCCGCCACTCCCGGACTGCGACGAAGCTGAGTCCCATGCCCAGCACGATCTCTGCGATGTCGACACCGGCCCGCCCACCGCGATTGTGGAGCTGCCCCGTTCCGCCGATCTCGTAGCTGATGACAAAGACGAGGCTGAGCGAAATCGCCCAGCCGACCATGAAGGCGACTGCGTTCACCTTCGGCCGAATGGTACCGAGCAGGAGGACGAACACGACGATGGTGCTTGGCGACAGGCTGGCCAATAGCCCGAGGAAGAGAATCGGGATGATCAATCCCATCGCATCGCTCCGACGGGCGCGCGGTCGGCGCTCACCCGTGACCTGGACGCGGTCGGCGACGGCGAGCGCCGATAGCCTTTGATGTTCGCGTACGTGGCGAGGATCACTGGGTTCTCCCAGTGTTCCTGCCACGTCGATGACCTCGAGCAAGTCCTCACTCCGCCAATAAGAGGCCGCTTGATGCCTGGCGAGCAAGGCAGCCGGGTCGTGCCGTCCGCCCGGTCAGCGCCACGTCCTCGAAGGGGGCGCCACGTTGCGCGGGCGCTTCTCTGCGCATCCACATCCCCAGGACGCACAACCTACTGACCCTGTGGGTGCGCTGGAGCGCGACGGCCGGACCCAGTTCGCGCAACGTTCACCGATTCGCACACGACCGGTGGGTTTCTTGTCGTCGGGGCCATGGTCAGCACTTTGTCAGTTCTAGAGCTAGGGACCAAGGCCCCGAGCGATGGGGCACTCCGGCCCTACCTCGACCGATGATCAAGGCGCACTCTCGAGTCACCGATCGTCAACGACAAGGGAGTAAGCATGCAACGCAAGGTGTTCGATCTCAGCGCCAGCGCCAGCGCCAGCGCCAGCGCCAGCGCCAGCGCCAGTGGCTTGGTCATGGTAGTGGTGCTGGTAGTGGCAGGGGGCCTCTTAATGTGGGGCTACAGCTTCGCCAACTCCAATGTCCACAGCCAGCTAGCCGAGCAGCAGATCGTGTTTCCGTCTGAGGCAGCCTTTGCCCATCCCGTCGCAGGCAGCGAGATTACGCCGTCAATGATCGGCACCGTGTCCAAGTACGCCGGACAACTCTTGGTTACTGGTCAGCAAGCCGAGGTCTACGCCGACGACTTCATCGCCGTTCACCTCCAGGAGATCGGCGGCGGCTTGACCTACGCGCAGCTCAGCGCCAACGCAATGGCGCTGCCCAAGGGTTCGGCGGCTTACACTGCCGCCGAAGCCAAGGTGCAAACCGTGTTTCAGGGCACGACGTTGCGGGCTCCACTTCTTGAGGCGTACGCCTTTGGAACCTTCGCCACGATTGCCCTCATCGCCGGCATCGCGGCCTTCGTCTTGGCGGCGATCATGGCCTTCTTGGTGGCCTTCGGCTTCTGGCACGCTCGACGGACTCCCGTTACTGAGGAGCTCGCAGTGCATGCCGAAGTGCAGCGGGTGCTTGCCGACGCCTGAGCCCTCCGATCACACCAGCGAGTGTTCCCGCTCCACCCGGCCCGGCAGTTCAGCGGGCCGGGTGGAGTTGGTTGGAGAAAGTAGCTTCCAGATTGGAAAAGGAAGTCCAATGAGAGCAGCCGTCGTTCATGCATACGAGAGTCAGTTGCGAATCGAAGAGAGGCCGACGCGCGATGGATCGTCAGTCGTCGATTGCCTCGATGCCAAGTTGCTTGAGGCGTTCGAGATTGTCCTTCATCCCCTGAAGGACATCGGGGGCGTGCCCCTCCCAGTTGGTGAGTTTCCCCGTAACCAATAGCGGGTCACGAGAGCGGTACGACTTCGTCGGGTTGCCGGGGAACTTCTTGTCTGTCAGGTTCGGGTCTTCCTCGACGGGGCCAATTGGTTCCACGGCGTAAATCCTGCCCGGGCCTTCGCCGATTGCCAGTTCTGCTCCCCAGACAGCGGCGTCCACTGTGGCCGTGAAATAGACGTGGTTGGCCTCTTTGCGGCTGCCGAAGTTGGAGTTGTAACCGGGCTCGATCAGATCTCCAAGCTTCAAGTCGGCACGTGTGCCGTGGTAGTAGCGCTCTTGGCTTCCGTCGCTCATGTCCTCATCGTGCCACGCGAAGGCTTGGCAGTAACCGCGAACTCGGACGACGGTCCCTACGACCGGCCCACGTACCGTAAGGGGCCCAGTCCCGGCGTTGGGGGATGCATTCTTCAATGAGGACGCCGCCGGGCAGTCCCGCCGCTCCCGGCCCTGTGCGGAGGCGGCAACGTCGGTCCAGACGAAGCGTGCTCTCGCAGCGCACGTGGTGCCTCAGCCCGAAGGGCGCTACGTCGATCCTTGGGCCGCGGTCTCGATTGCGACGATGTCGATTTTCGTCATCGTCGCATCCATAGCCCGCTTTGCAGTGGCCTCGTCCTGGCTGTTCATCGCCTCCAGCAAGGCTCGGCGTGATTTGCCAGGAGAAGCCCCACCGGTCTCTACACCAGCCACACGCGCTCTCCTCCCCGCCATTGTCGACGATCGCGTTCCAATACCGGTCGGTCTCGGCCTGGTCGTCGGTCAGCACCATGAGGCTGACGGCCTCGTTCGGGACGAAGTTCGGTCCACCGTTGAGACCCACGACGTGGCCGTTCTATACCCACGGTATCGTTGCTTGGACCCTTTCAAACAGCCATCAAGGAAAACTGCGGTTGGCGATCAACGAATCTCGCGTTGAGCTGACCCCGGTTCCTCGGTTCGAGGGGTTAGCGGCGCCTCCTTGCTCGGTCCGGGTCCCGTCATCCGCCGAGGACGTCGTGGAGGATCTCGCGGAGCATCTCCGCCAATTCCTCGTCGGCTGTCGACTCGAAGGAGTCGCCGGCCAGGAAGAGGCTCGAGAAGACGACGCCGAAGGACCCCGCCATGCGCACGCGGTCCCGCAACGGCACCCGGGTGTCGTTCAGCACCCGGCGGAACTGGTTCTGGATGTCCTCGTGCTCGGCGTCGTGGTCCTCGCGGTGCAGCTTTTCAAAGGTGGCCTGGTTCCGTTCGTGCATGAGGAAGATCTTGCGCTGGCTCATCATCTCGCCGAGGATCTGATCGAGCAGCTGCTCCCACAGCGCCAGCGTGACCGGCTCCTTCCCGATCAGCAGTAGGGCATCCCGGCCGAATTCGTGCAGGCGCAGGTGCAGCGCCATGAGGATGTCTTCCTTCGATTCGAAGTAGTAGTAGATGGCCGCCTTGGTGATGCTCAGCTGCTCGGCGATCTGTCGCAGACTGGTGCCGTCGTAGCCCTGCTCGGTGAAGAGGTCGAGAGCCACATTGAGGATGCGCTGGCGCGTATCGACCTTGGCTTCCACCTCGGCCGGGGCGTGGGTGGGGTCGGCGAGCGGCCCGATATCCGGCTCCTCGCCGATCACGGCCTCGAACTCACCGATGGCGTCTGCCTCTGCCTGCTCGTCCGCGGTCTGTGTCACGTGTCCTGGCTCTGCGGTGTCTTCTTGTTGCCCATCTTGTCCTGCACCTTACCCGTGCTTTGCCCGTTACCTACTTGACGACAGGTAAGTAATGCCCGTACCATGCTGACGGCGCAGCTTACTCAACGACCGGTAAGGAAGTACATGGCTACTGACCTCATGATCCAGGCGGAAGGATTGACCAAGCGCTATGGGGAGACCCAGGCGCTGGCGGGTGTGGACATCACGGTCCCCGCCGGAACCATCCTCGGGCTGCTGGGGCCGAACGGCGCCGGCAAGACGACCGCCGTGCGGGTGCTGACGACGTTGGCCCGACCCGATTCGGGGTCGGCGACGGTGGCCGGCATCGACGTGCTGCGACACCCGGCGGAGGTACGACGCCACATCGGCGTGGCCGCCCAGGATGCGACGTTGGACCCGCTGCTCACGGGGCGCCAGAACCTGGTGTTGATCGGCGAGCTGTCGGACCTGGGTCGGGCCGACTCCCGGGCCCGGGCCAAGGAGCTCCTGGCGCAGTTCGAGCTGACCGACGCAGCCGACCGCGTGGTCAAGGGCTACTCGGGCGGGATGCGCCGCCGACTGGACCTGGCCGGCTCATTGATGACTCGCCCGCCCGTCCTTTTCCTCGACGAACCGACGACGGGTCTGGACCCGACGAGCCGGCAGCGGGTCTGGGAGGCCCTCCGAGAGCTTCTCGGCGATGGCGTCACGGTGCTGCTGACGACGCAATACCTCGAGGAGGCCGACGAGCTGGCCCACGACATCGTGGTCGTCGACCACGGTCGGGTGATTGCCCAAGGGTCCCCGCAGGAATTGAAGGAGGCGAGCCGGGGTGCCCGCCTAGAAGTGACGTTGGCCGAGCCACACGCTTCCGCGGTCGGGGCCATTGCACCGCTGGTATCGGGCCCGGTCTCCGTGAGCGACGACGGGCGGCACCTGCGCGCGGGCGTGGACTCCTCGACCGGTCTGGCGACTGTCGTGGTACGGGCTTTGGATGACGCGGGAGTGCTGGTGGACAACATCGAGGTGCGACAGCCGTCGCTCGATGACGTGTTCTTCTCGCTCACGGGCGACCACATTGAAGAGGAAGTTGCCGGCGACGTCGACGTCGACGGCCGTGGCGGTGCGGCCGCTGTTGCTGGTCCAGCAGGCCCCGTTGGGTCCGGCCAGAACCATCACGAACTGGAAGGAGTACGCGGATGACCACGACCACGTTGACACCATCAGCGACCGGTTTCGACCGTCCCACGGCGGGCGGGAACGTCCTCGGCTCGCTGGCCGACATCTGGGCCATGACCCGGCGCAACATCGTGCACATTTCGCGAGAGCCGATGCAGCTCTCGGACGTGACGATCCAACCGCTGCTCTTCACGGTGCTCTTCGTCTACATCTTCGGCGGCGCCATCCCGATCCCCGGCGGTGGCAGCTACGTCGACTTTCTGTTGGCCGGCATTCTGGCGCTGAACCTGACCACCTCGACCATGGGGACGGCCGTGGGTCTGAGTACCGACCTGCACGAGGGCATGATCGACCGCTTCCGCACGCTGCCCATGTGGCGCTCCGCGGTGTTGGTCGGACGCTCCGCAGCCGACTTCCTGACATCCGTGGTGTGCGCCGCCATCGTCGCTCTCACCGGGCTGGTGGTGGGTTGGCGCCCGGGATCGACGGCCATCTCGGTCGTCGGCGGGTTCGCGCTGCTGCTGTTTTTCGCCTACGCAGTGTCATGGGTCTCGGCGTGTGTCGGACTCAGCTCAAAGAGCCCCGAGTCGGCGGCTTCGTTCGGCTTCATTGTCTTGTTCCCGTTGACGTTCGTGTCCAACGCGTTCGTGCCCACCCAGCACATGCCCGGGTGGTTGCAGGCCATAGCGAACTGGAACCCGGTGAGCGCCGTCGTGGCAGGAGCCCGGGACCTGTGGGGCAATCCGAACCCGTCCGCCATGGTGCAGGCCTGGCCCATGCAGCATCCGGTCGAGGCGGCGCTGATCTGGTCGGTGGCCATCCTGGCCCTCGCTGCACCGTGGGCGGCACGGACCTTCAAGAAGCGGACAACGGAGTGATGGGACTTCCCTTTCGTGGACGCTGAACCAACGCATGGGCACCGTATCCTCTAATCGATTCCCCCCTTAGCTCGGGGACATCAGTAGCTCAACGGCCAGGGCGGGTTCAGGCCCAGGGTCGCGCTTTCCACCGCAACCCCTGGGCCTGACACCAAAGCCACCATCCG
Organism: uncultured Acidimicrobiaceae bacterium; assembly: GCA_963794215.1. GTDB lineage: Bacteria > Actinomycetota > Acidimicrobiia > Acidimicrobiales > RAAP-2 > DATKRB01. The sequence goes on from CAWCCQ010000008.1 coordinate 571,647, forward strand.
TACTGGGACGTGCCCAGCCGACGACGCCGCCCCGCTTGGCCAGGAGCACCTGCACGTACTCCTCAGCGTGGCGCGCAACGTCGGTCAGTGACCGCTGCGCTCGAGCCATCGCCTCGGCTGCTCGACCCGCGGTGTCGACAAGGGAACGCCGATTCTCCAGCTCCCCGACCGCTCGCCCCTGATCTTTGATCTTGGCGTCGAGGGCTTCGATCTCCCGATCCAGCTCTTCGATCTCGGGGTCGATCTCGCTCCCAGCCAGACCGGACGCGTCCTCCTCGACCTCGCTCAGCGTCAGGCCCGTCGCCTTCCGCAAATCCTCTTCCACCCCCTCGACGCTGCGGACGAGCTCGGCACGCTCGGCGCTTCTTTCAACTGCTTGATCGAGTTCCGCTTCGTCAGCCACGCCGCGAGAGCCGAGTCTGCGCCCACCCGTTTCGAAACGATATAGGGCAGTCGGATCGGCAGACTGCGTAGCCGGTCGAAGAGCAGGCCCTCCTTTTTCGTGCGACGCCTTCGAGGTCGCAAGGTAGAGGTTCCTCGTCGCACCGGAGGTGACGAGCCTCCACCCAGGTGCTCGTCCTACCTCGACCATCTTCGGCCTCGAGATCCGTCAGATGGTCTCGGCGGCAGGAGCGTCTCCTCGAGGAGCAGGTTGCTACCTACCGCGACCAACACCAGGGTCCGCTTTGGCCCGTGGGAGCGAGCTCCTCCGCTCGCTCACCCTGGGATCATTTCTCGGGCTGGACAGTGATACCGACGACAAGGGCCGTCCGTTCCTGCTTGCCGCAACAATGCGGGCAAGCTCCTTGAGTTGGGGGCGCTCAGCACCGGCAATCGGGACCAGCTCTACCTCGCGCTACGGCTGGCCGCGCTCGCGCAGTTCATGGATCGCCGGGGTCCTCTTCCGCTCGTTCTCGACGACCTCTTCGTCCACTTCGACGACCCCCGTACAGAAGCCGGCCTCGCGGTGTTGGATCAGCTGGCTGACCGAACTCAGATCCTACTTTTCACGCACCACGAGCAGGTTGCCAACCAAGCCTCCCAGATCATCGACGCGGGTCGCCTCTCCGTGCATCGACCGGGGGCGGGCAGTCCTCCAATAGAGGTGGCCGTGGCGTAGCGCAGGCTGCGCTCGAGACGTCCGGCCAGACAGCCTGGCGTCGCGCACACTCCTCGGTCGAGGGGAGGCCGCCCTTGCCAGGTTCGAAGGCGGCAGATTTCCCTTCTCAGTCGCCACTAAGGTCGACCAACCGCAGTCGCACTCGGGCCGAGCCCTCCATTGGCTCTGCGCCCGATCGGCCTCCCACCTTGTGACGATTCCGACGAGCTTGTTGCGCACGGCATCGCTCACGCCCGCGTCGCCAGCCGCTCGTGTGCTGCCTCGGCTGCCTCATCCGTGCGCCCAAGGTGGGCCATGTATCCGGCCACGGCCAGATCGTGCGCATCCCCCACCGTCGCGAGGTGCCACCCGAAGAATCTGCGCCCACATTCGCAAGGGGCAATCGCGTCCCAGACGGATGAAAGCGGTGCCTTCTGGATGACGACACTCCCGAGCCGGTGCGTGACCCTATCTCTCCCGCGGCGCCACCCGCTCCAACCCCGAACGCTTCTAGCACTTCCGGTACAGACAAGAATGCCGGCGAGGCTACCCGCACAAACGAATGCCGAGCAGAGTGCGGCAAGTATTTCGGGGCGCACAGGGCGCCCACGATCGGCCCCTTCGTTGGGCGGCAAGGCGTTGGCCAGCGGATTAGGTTCGCCAGCGCGCGCTCGATTCAAGCGTTCACTGTCGGCGTCGAGGTCTTCGAGCACCGAGACCATTGGCTGGGGGACGGGTCACAGCGAGTTGGTATCGGATCGGCAGGTCCCTACGAGCGACCGTGACACACCCATGTGCTCTCCTGGGGAGCACGTTCTTGGAGAGGAGGCGGTTGGAAGCCCCGCTGGGGATCGCGAGGACACGTCCGGAAGCTACCGGACAGGCACCGCCATTCGTGCGCGCGGAATCCCCCACTTACGACGGCCCCATCGGTAGAGTCCTAAGGATGGGGAGACCGAGAATGTATGAGCAGCGGCGGACAACCGCGGTACGACTTCCGCTAGAACTACACGAGAGACTCTGTGAAGCCGCGTCCGCTCGCCAGGTCTCTGCGAACCTCATGGTCGAGCGGGCCATCGCCGAGTATCTCGAACGGCTTCTGCCTCTCGAGCAAGTTGTCAGCGCCACAAGGTGACCCGCCGCCAGCAACGAGGGACCTCCACCAGCAGCTTCGGAGTCGGCGGTCGCGAGAGCCACGATTCCTCGGCCTTCTACGCCCGGTTCCTTCCGAAGAGCCTCTCATCCGATGACACCCTGGCACCGCCCTTCACGTTGAGCGAACCGCTGGTGTGCGGCGATTCCCGGGCAATGGACCTCCCAGACAACTCGGTAGCACTAGTAGTGACCTCACCTCCCTATTTTGCGGGCAAGGAGTACGAAGAGGCGCTAGGCCAAGGGGTGATCCCAGCTACCTACTTCGAATACCTACAACTACTAAACGACGTGTTCTCCGAGTGCCAGAGGGTTCTCGAGCCCGGCGGTCGGATCGCTGTGAACGTCGCCAACCTCGGTCGTAAGCCGTACCGCTCACTAGCCGCGGACATCATTCGCATTCTCGACGATGACCTCGGGTTGCTCTTACGCGGAGAAGTCATATGGAAGAAAGCCGAAGGAGCTTCGGGCTCTTGCGCGTGGGGGTCATACCGCTCGCCGACCAACCCGGTGCTACGAGATGTCACCGAGCGAGTCATTATCGCCTCGAAGGGACGCTTCGACCGAGCTCTTGACGTCGGTGAACGGCGCGTTCAGGGAAGGCCTTACGAACCTTCGATCTCCACCGACGAGTTCCTCGACGCGACCCTGGACCTCTGGCATATCCGGCCGGAGTCCGCTCGCCGCGTCCACCATCCTGCACCGTTTCCCGTCGAACTACCGCAGCGGCTGATCGAGCTGTACACATTTAAGGACGATCTTGTCCTCGATCCGTTCATTGGATCGGGAACGACAGCCGTAGCAGCAGTCAAGACCGCCCGGCGCTACGTCGGTTATGACACAGACCCCGACTACATCGAGCTGTCCAAGGCGCGAGTGGCCGAGGAGCAAGAAAATCAGGCCACCAAACTAGCGAAGAAGTCGACGGTCTCATCGGTGGTTCCGCCCGCTTCGAGCCGCAACGATGACTTCCAGTCTCGCGCTACCGAGGAAGGCAAAGCCGCCCAAGCGCTCGCCGCGGACATCTTGGAGGACGCTGGATTCGAGATCGTTGAGCGCAATTACAAGCTTCCGGGTTTGGGATTGCAAGTCAACCTCGTGGCTACCGACAACGATGGCGAGAAGTGGTACTTCGACGTGACGGGGGCATTCACGTCGACGCGCGGGGGCCTGCTGCGCACTGACACCCTTTGGAAGTGTCTTGGCCGGGCGAGTGTCTTGGCGACCTGTCATATCAAGCCCGTCGTACTCCTCTCCTCTCATCTTCCGCCTCGACGAAGTGCCGGCGACCGGGCGTTGCGCAAGGTCGGACCGACTGGCGTGCACGATGTGCTGGGGATGCTCAATGATGCTGACCGGGAGCGCCTCGGCAGTTATGCCGCAGGCGGCCATCGTTCCCGCCCGCTCCCTGGCTTCTGGACCGCCGCTGAACTGGGACCTGCTCGTTGACATGGCGGCCACGACCTTGGCATACGCGGTCGTGCAACGCGAACCACCGGAGGTCTATGTCGCGGATGACATCGACACGCTTCAGCGCGTCTTGGCGCTCCAGGTCGTGGCAGCTACTCCGGGGTCAACCATCCCTGTGGGGCAGCGTGAGCGCATTCGTGAGGCGCTCTTGGATGAGCGCTGGGGCGACGCCGTTAGCGAATGGATTGAGGTCACCGGTGTTCCCGTCGACGTCTATGCCAGCGGGCTCGAGGTTTGGACCGCGGATCGTTTCGCTGAGCCAGAGGTCGCCGGACTTGAACTTCGACTGCAGCCGTTATTTGAGAATGATTGATGCCGAGCCTCGCGACCGAGATCACAGAGATCACAGAGATCACCACTGGTCTGGGCGCCCTGGGCCACGACCTTCTTGCCGCCCTCACTGATCCACCTCCCCAGTTCGTCAACGTCGGGCCGGCCAACTGGGACAACCTTCGTCGTGCCTACGACTAGGGCGACCATCGCGACCTCTTTACGACTGCCTGGCTGAACGGACGAGCCTTCCTTCTGGCTGCCGACGGGCTCCGGGGCCGAATCCCGATTCGCGTCGAATGGAAGGGGCCACACAAGCAGGTCGAGCAGCATCCCATCCCCGCAGATCTTCGCATCGACAACGTCTTCCTGGTCTCGATCAAGACTCGATCAGCAATCCTTTGGAATCGCTCACCCGCCCAAGTCTTTCTTCGGCAGAGCCGACCCGGTCACTGGTATGTCGAGACCGCCCCCGCCGAGTACCAAGCCCTCTACGAGGCAGTCCGAGCACTGGGGGATTTTGCCGAGCTCCCCGACAACGTCGCCCACCTGACTCGGCCACAGGGTGGTCGGTCGCAACCCACCTCACGAGTCGGCAATGGCCCGATCAGCTCACGACGCTTTACCGAGAGATGGCGCATACATGCGCCATCCGAAGCGCCCAGTTATGGAATGCCTCCGTGCCCGGCCGCTCCCAGCGCGAACGCGTGACCTGGTGGCTCCTCCGGCTTGCTCCCGCGCCGTACTACCTCCTTGGTGACAGCGTTGCAGCACCCCTCCGCATCCGAATCGATACGCCATGGGACTGGCGTCAGCGGTGGGAGTTCCTCGGGCTCGAAATCAGCCCGGCACTTGACGCTGGTCAACCGCAGGTTGACTGGACCATCCGAGCCCTCGACCGGACCAACGGGGAGGCCCGGGAGACGACCGGCTATGTGGAGGTCCGCTGGTCACACGGTCGGTTCAGCGGCCACCCTGAAGCGAAAGTCCAGCTTCGCACCCGCCACGAGGAGGTTTGCGGTTACACGCCGCTTACGTGATTTCCGGTCTCGGTGCCGTCGGCCTATTCCGACGATTGGCAAAGCCGATCGGTTGACCGCACCGGAAGGACGTGCAAGGTTCAGTAACTCGCACGGGTTTCTCTTGACGGGCGGTTGACATTCCAGGCGATCTCGATGAACCGTGTCGATCAGGCTCGGCTGGTGCTTGAGACCAGCAGGCCAGGGATCTTCTGTGTGGGCGATGCGCGTAGTCGTTCGATTAAGCGCGTCGCTGCCGCCGCCGGCGAGGGATCAGTGGCCGTTCGGCTCGTCTTCGAGCGTCTGGAAGCTTCGGGACTGACGGCGAAAATCCCCGGTGAAGGTGATTGAGCGAATGGAAGACGAGCGGAAGCCAATCACCCGTCTTCGAGCTGTTCGGCCACAACTGGAAGGGTTTTGCTGAGGTCATTGATCATAACGCTGAGATTGTCGGCCTGCGAGAGCGATCCGAGGAGGTTCGATGCCACTACTGCCTTTGCGTGCTGAGAGGTTGCTCGTCAACACCATTATCTCTAGCGTTGTGGATGACGAAGCCGAGAGTTCCGCTTAGCGATCGGACTCCAATCGGTGAGGCTCAGAACGACGTGTGGTGATGAAGCGGTGGATGGCCTCGTTGGCGTGGTCCTGAAACGACGGGTTGGCCAGGTCGGGGAGGATGTCTGCTTGGTTGACCAAGGGACCTTTAAGCGAGTTGGCCGCGCTGGCGTAGAACACGCCGCTCGACAGGGTCGGGTCGGTGACGCCGTCGACCAGTCGCTTCGCGCCCACGTCAAGTTTGTGGGCGAGACCCAGGGTGGGCATGACGTATTTGGCCGCTATACGCATCGGCAATGGGAGGTCACTGGCTGCTTGGGTGCCGGTGGTGTTGCCGGGGCTCACGGTGATGAAGCGGCGGTCGGGGTGTTGGCGGGCCAGGTAGGCCATCCATAGGGCGCCAATGTACTTGGCCTGCCCGAAAGCTAGGTTGAAGTCAGGTTTTCTGCTGGCGAAGTAGCTGCCGTCGATGACAGTCGCGAGCTCGTCGGCTGAGGTTGAGACGAACGATGGCCCCTTCATCCGCAACTTCGGGACCCCCCTGACTGCTTCACTTCCGGCCAAGACCGCAACCTCGCCAAGCCGATCCTCGGCCAGGAGCCCTTCGAGGAGGACGACGTGGCCAAGGACGTTCGTCGCGAACACGGTGGTGACCCCGTCAGCGGTCAAGTCCATCGACTGCGGGCCAATGACACCAGCGTTCATGACCAGCGCGTCGACGGATCCGTTGATGGCCGCAAGGCCAGCGCGCACCGAACCCAGATCGGCGACGTCCATAAGAACGATGTCGAAGGTGCGCCGGCCGGTCTCCGCTTCGAGCTCGGCCTGTGCCGCTGTCGCCCGGTCTCGGTTCCGGCACGCCAGGTAGATCCGCGCCATCTCCGGACGTAAGGCCAGTTGCCGGGCCACATCCTTGCCGATCCCGGCGTTGGCGCCCGTGATGAGTACCGTCTTTCCTGGGAGTGTGCTCATTGGTATTTCCTCTCATTTTCTGTGGGCTTAGTCAGGCTGAACAGCCCTTGCTGGGTTGCGTCCGCCGGTGCTCCCGGGTTGCTATAGACCCGTAGCGGGTCGACGAGCACGTGGGCACTGGGTGGGATTCTGGAGCCACCTCGATCAGCTAGGCAGGCCGTCGAGCAAGCTGAAACGGGCATCCATCGCGACACTTCGGACATCGATCAGCTGCTGATACTCAGGCGAGTTGTACCACTTGATAACGGTCTCAAGGTCGGGAAACCGCATGAGTGCCCCTGAAGTGAGCGAGGCATCGCCGTGCAGGATTTCCCAGTTACTGTTGGCGAGAACCTCGCCTCCGTACTCTTTGGCCGTCCGCCCAGCATTGGGGCCGTATTTCTCACGATAAACATCCGGGTCCTTGACGGTGAATTCGACAATTACGTATGCGCTCATGTGGATACTCCTCATTGGTGGGTTTGGATCAACGATCTGGGTCTTCACACCTAAAACTTCAGGGTACGACAGGCGTTACGTCGCTACCCGGCCTCCATCGACCGCAAGAGTGACGCCGTGGACGAAGCTGGCATCATCACTGGCGAGGAAGACGATCGCCGCAGCCAGTTCCTCGGGCTGAGCTACGCGACCTGCTGGTGCTAGTGCTGCGAGATGATTCACCATCTCCTCGGGGACTGCTTCCATCATGCGGGTGCGCGTCGGGCCGGGGGCAACGGCGTTGACCCGAACACCACTCGGGCCGTATTCGGCGGCCCAGGCCTTCGTCAACAATTCGAGAGCCGCTCGGCTGGCGCCATAGAGAGCCATGCCCGCCTGCCCAAAGCTGGCGACCATCGTGGAGATGTTGACGATCGAACCCCATCCGCGTTCGGCCATAGCTGGCGCCAGCGACGCGACCAGGAAGAACGGAATCTTGACGTTCAGTGCAAAGGTCTCGTCGAACTCTGCTTCAGAAGCTGCGTTGCTTGGTCCGAGCAAGGCGACGCCAGCGTTGTTGATGAGGATGTCGACGTGACCGTCGCCTGCCTCAGTGGCCCACTCGACTAGCTCCTGGGCTGATTCGAGGTCGCTCAACGTGGTCAGCTTGAACGATGCGCGACCGCCGCCGCCTTCGATCTCGGCGACCACGTCTTTGGCTCGTTGCTCGTTGCGTCCGACTACCAGTACGTGAGCGCCGCGAGCGGCCAAGGCGATGGCCGTAGCCTGGCCGATCCCGCTCGTGGAGCCCGTAACCAGAGCAGTCTTGCCTGTTAGATCAGTCATGCGATGTGGGTCCTCTCCTCCAAAATGGGTTGTGTGACTCACACTGACAGTTCGGCACTGGGTTGTCAAACTCAAAATCCTGCTAGAATTGGTGCATGGTCAACGAGACGAGTGACCGGCCGAGGCTCACCTCCAAGGGAGCACGCACCCGGGCACGAATAGTGGAGGAGGCCGCCGCCCTGATCCATGAGCGCGGGGTGGCGGGCACCACCTTGGAAGACGTCAAGGTGGCGGCGGAAGTCAGCGGCTCTCAGATGTACCACTACTTCCCCGACAAGAACGAACTCGTGCAGGCGGTCATCGACTACCAAGCCGAGAGCATCGTCAATCGGCAGCGGCACGCGCTCAGCAGCGCGAACGGAGTCGAAGCCTGGCGGAACATGGTGATCACCGCGGCGAAGCGCACCAAAGCAAAGGGGGGCTGCCAACTTGGCTCGCTCGTTGGTCAACTCGCCGAGACTGACCCCGAGGCCCGAGCGCTCATAGCGGCAGGGTTCGATCAGTGGGCCGCCGCAATCGGCGATGGACTCAGATCCCTTAATGCCGACGGGAAACTCCCGTCGGACATCGACCCGGACGACCTCGCCACTACTCTGCTCGCCACGCTCCAAGGAGGACTGTTACTCTCCCAGGTGCAACGGAGTACCCGCCCGTTCGAGACTGCCGTTAATACCCTTCTCGCCCTTGCCATCGGCAGATGAGCCCAAGCCGGGTTCGTTCACACCCATCGCCCAGGTCGGCTCACTGGTCTTGATTGATTAACGTGCATCCACAGGACGCGCTTGCGGACCTGTTGTCTCCCGACACAGCGCACACCCGTCCAAGATTCGACGTGCCCGGGAGGATCGTGCTTGTCTCAGCGGCATTGTTCGGGGCTCGTGTTCGGGTTCTCGCACGCTTCGACCGCCGGTTGGTCGAACACCGTCACGCTAAGCTTTGTCGCCGTCGGTGCTCTGCTGCTTGGGTGTTTCGTCTATCTTCAGGCGCGGGTGTCGAACCCCGCCCTCCCGCTTCGCGTGGTGTTCGAACGCAACCGCGGTGCTGCCTATCTTGGGATTTTCATGATCGCCCTCGGCTAGTTCGCGACGCTGATGTTTGTCACCTACTACTTGCAGCAGAGCCTCGGCTTTAGCGCCGTTCAGACGGGACTCGCCTTCTTGCCCTGGCTCGCAGCGTTCACGACCATGTCCCAAGTCGGAAGCAGGGTGATCGCCAAGCGGGTTGTACCACGCTGGACTATCGCTCCTGGCGTGGCTGCTGCAGGCCTCGCGTCTATCTTGTTCAGCCACCTCGGGGTGTCGAGCACCTATGCGGTCGACATCCTGCCCGCGCTCGTCCTATTCGGTGAGTTGGGATGGAATGCCTCCCAGAGGCCGCGGGATCTTGGCGTGCGAAGCGGGCGGGGCGAAGCCCCGCCAGTGTTGTCCGAGCGGCGGGGCGTGAGTGCGATACGGCAGGGGCGAGCGCTATGCGGCGGGGCTGAGCGCGACGGAGTGTCCGAGGGCCTCAAGTCGCTTCACGAGGCGTCGGATCTCGACCTGGGTGTTGCGATGTGAGAGGTAGTCCGCTCCAAGCTCTTGGTAGGTCTGGCCGGTGCTGAGCATGTGCCACGCCGCGAACAAGATCGAGTGGGCCACAGCGACGGTGGCCTTGTTTGGCCCGCGGCGAGTGGCGATCTGGCGGTATTGAGCAGCCAGGTAGGTGCCCTTGGTGCGGCTGGCCGCCTTGGCCGACTCAATGAGGGCTCGCCTGAGCCAGCTGGCGCCTTGGCGGGTGCCGGCGGGCCGGTGTTTGCCGGCCGATTCATGGTTGGCTGGTGCCACTCCCGCCCAGGCGCACAGCTGGGTGGCGGTCGGGAACTTGGTCATGTCGGCGCCGGTCTCGGCCACGATCGTCTCGGCCACCTTGCGGCCGACGCCAGGGATGGTCTCAAGCAGCGCCACCGCGCTTTGAAACAGGCCGAGCCGGCCGGCCACCTCTTGGTCGAGACGGGCGATGGTGACGTCGAGGAAGTCGATGTGGTCGAGGATGACCCGGGCTACCGCGCCGTGGTGGGCAGCAAAGCGTCCGACGAGGGCCTCCTCGAGCGCGGGGATCTTCGAGCGCATGCGGGCTATGGCCATATCGGCTAAACGCGGGCTCTCAGCCCATCGTATTTACCGGCCTGCCCGATCTGCGTTTCCCCACAGCGCCCCCTGTCCCGGATGGTCGCACCATACTTCGCGACCCGCTCACCCCAGCGGGGTGCCGGCCCGCTGCTGGGAACCAACGGGAGTGCCTACCTCTTTCATACCGCGTACCAACCCCATCGAGTCCACCTTCGCCACCGTGCGCCTGCGCACCAAGGTGACCAAGGGACCGGGCTCACGGGCCGCGGGACTCGCCATGGCCTACAAGCTGATCGAGTCGGCCCAGGCCCGGTGGCGAGCGGTCAATGCACCAGAGCTCGTCGCGCTGGTGCGCGCCGGTGTGAAGTTCGAGAAGGGGGTGATGGTCGAGCGATCAGACGAGCTGAACGAGGAGGTCGCCGCGTAGTCGGTCAGATTCTCATCCACAGGTATTGATGTCATGAAGGAGCGCAGCGCAGCTCCCGTGTGACGGGCGCCGGCTTAGCGGCAGGGGCCCGCACGCCGAGCACGAGGAGCGATCCCGTGACCGCGAGGAAAGTCGCCACTCCGGCCCAAGCCAAGTCGAAGAGCCCGCGGGAGTCCTCCCGTCGCCCGGGACCAGGTGTGCGGAGCACACTTGGGGTTCCCAAACCAACCCGGAGACGACAGAAGGAGACTCCCGTGGAACAGCAACAACAGTATGTCGGCGTCGACCTGCACCGGCGGCGCAGCGTGATCGTGCGCCGCAACGAGGCAGGCCAGACGCTGGACACGGTCCGCATCGACAACCACCCCGTCGCCCTGGCGGCCGAGCTGGCCAAGGCCGGCGAGCACCCCGAAGTGATATTGGAAGCGACCTATGGGTGGTACTGGGCGGCCGACGTGCTCGAAGAGTGCGGGGCCACGGTCCATCTCGCCCATCCGCTCGGCAACAACTGGGGGCATCGCCGGGTGAAAAACGACGAGCGCGATGCCACGGACCTGGTCGACCTGCTCCGCATGGGACGTCTGGCCGAGGCCTGGATCGCCCCACCCCCGCTGCGCGAACTGCGCGAACTCATCCGCTATCGGGGCAAGCTCGTCCACTTGCGCACCAGCCTCAAGTCCCAGGTCCACGCCGTCTTGGCGAAGGAGGGTGTGACGGTGCCTATGAGCGACCTGTTCGGAGTGGGCGGCCAGGCCCTCCTCGACAAGGTCCATCTAGCCGACGCCTACCGGGTGCGCGTCGAATCGTTGCGCGAACTGATCGACTCCGTCAACCGTGAGATCGCCATGCTCGAAGAACACAGCGCCCCGTACTTTGCCGGCGACCTCGGCTACCACGCCGTGCAGGTCATTCCCGGCGTCGGCCCGGTGCTGGCCGCGATATTCGTGGCCGAGATCGGCGACATCTCGAGATTCACCTCGGCCCGCCATCTGTGCAGCTGGGCTGGGCTGACCCCGACGCACAAAGAATCCGACGTCACGGTCCACCGAGGCCACATCACCAAGCAAGGCTCTCGCCTCGTGCGCTGGGCCGCCGTCGAGGCTGTGGCCCGTCAGCGCACCGACACGCCCATCCGACGCCACCACCGCAACGTGGGCGAACGCCGAGGCACTCAGATCGGCCGCGTGGCCGCGGCCCGCAAACTTCTTATCCTCGTCTACTACGGTCTGCGCGACAGCGAGATCCGTTGCCTGGCGGAGACGGGGTGAGAACCGGGACGGACGCAACCCGGTGCGAGCTCGCCAATAGTCATGGTTCCCGCACAGCGGCGAAACCGCGGTTTTGATTGAGCCCACCGGGTTGCGGCCGAACCACTCCATGTCGCTTCTCGCGACGAACAGATGACCGGCACCCGGTTTTTCGGGTTGCCCTGCCAGCATCGCCTGGCTCTGGAGAGAGGTCGCAACATGTCCCCCCCACCTCCGGCACACAAGGGGGACGGCCACGAAGCCCTCACGGGCTTCGCATCACAGTATGTGAACGATAACTGACCGAGCCGTCAAGGCTTCCCCTCGGGCGGCCTCCGGCCGGCCTTGACCGCCCTGTTCGGTTCTCGGTGTTCCCAGGGGCCCTCATTGGCGCGCCCATCGGTCGAAGAGCTCACCCACACCGTTTATCTGGGCAGAACAAAATGCCAAAGGAGCCTTCGGCACCCCTTGACCAACTGCGTTCCTTCATAGATGACTGTTTCTCCTATTCGGTGCCGGTGCCGGTGTGACAATCTCAACAGCCGTGAACGCCGCCGCCTCGGCTGTACAGCCTGCGGACGCAGGGGTGGCCTCGGCCATCGTCAACACGAGTCAGATGATCGGTGCTTCCGTTGGCACAGCTGTGCTCAACAGCTTGGCTGCGGCGATCCTTCTGACTTCCTTGGCAAGATGATCCACGCCGTCCTCACCGCCTGTTCAAACTCCCGCCCTTCCGGACGTGTCCCCGCCGTAGTCCCTACTAGGGCCGGACCTCCGGAGTAAGTGGAGATGACATCGCCAATTTCTTGAAAGGTCCACCGCTCGCTCATGTTGACAGTATCCATCGCTTTTGGAGGCACGGGACGGATTCCAAGCTGGCTGCTCGGTAGTGTTTCCTGACTCCGTTCGGAAGAGATCCACTGCCCCATATCGTCCGGAAACCTCCTGCGTTAGGCGTCCGCTCTCATCCTTTCAAGTTTGGTATGACACGCTCCGCATAAGGTGGCGGTGTGACCTCTCCCGCTCAGGACTCTGAGTTCATCGCCAGTCTTGGGATGAGTGACATTCTCCGGGCGACCATCGCTCGGAGCGCCAAGGAGTTCGAGGAGACTGGTGACTGGGTGACCTTTGACACTCTCGCCTACGAGTCCGCCGATCAGAATGCTTCGTTCGATCTCAAGGAGATCTTTAGGCTGCCAAATGCCATCGGCGGTTACTGGACGGATGAGAAAGTAGGGCTGAGCGGTCTGGGGCTTCTCGTAGCTGGAACGGCACCACGAACATCACAGACGATGGCCCGGTTGGCTGAAATTTGCGCGGAGCGCAAGATGAAGCTCCGTGACGATGCCAAGATCGGCCGAGGGGTCCTCGTCACCGAGTACGGATTCTCCGAGGACGGAGCCGATCGAGCCCAGCAGCTTGTCCAAATGCTTCCAGGAGTCTCCGGTGGTGGCAGCTTGGGTGACGACTGGAACCTGATGATCCACCGCACCGCCCTCGAGTACCGAGATGTGCATAGCCCAGAGGATTTGCAAGTCATCCTGGAGCAGCAGGCAGCGGATCGCTTGATGGCCCACCAACAAGCCCTGGCGGTGGCTCCAGCATTCGCCTCAGGGGGCATGTTTGAAAACGTATTCGCCGAAACCGGCCCGGCAATGCCAGCTAGCCCCACCGAAGCCGAAGACCCCACTGCTGTTTTTGTTGTTCACGGTCGTGACCGCGAAGCCAAAGATGCGCTGTGGTCTTTTCTCAAGGCCATAGGCCTTCGGCCTCTTGATTGGGAAGAAGATTTGGTGGCTCTCACCGGACAGGGGACGCCGTACGTTGGCCAAATCTTGGATGCTGCTTTCCGGCACGCCCAAGCAGTCGTCGTGCTTGTCACTCCGGATGACATGGTGAAACTGCATCCCGATCTGGTACAGGACGGAGAGGAGGGCTTCGAGCTGGAGATGACTGGTCAGCCACGCCCCAACGTTTTGCTCGAAGCCGGAATGGCCCTTGGATTCAATCCCTCCCGCACGATCTTGGTGGAGATCGGTCGACGTCGCCCGATCAGCGATCTCGGTGGTCGTCATACGATTCGGCTGGCGACCGAAACCACCCTCCGCGGGTTAGCTCGTCGTCTTGAGGCAGCGGGTTGCAGCGTGGATCTAACAACTGACCCCTCCTGGTCTGATCCTCAGCGCTTTTCGGGGCTGGGCGCCCTCACCCGACGTTCGTGAGGTGCGTTTCGCCGTCCTAGTGGTCCACTGGGGATCTGAGCGCCGCACCATTGCGCATCGAACATATGTTCGTTACCATAAGGCCAGTTAGAACAGCACATGACCCCAGATTCGCGCAACTACGAACGAGCGAATCGCCCTCCAGCTCCGGCAGGCCCCCGGAACGGCGATGCCCGTCGACGGGTTCAGCACGGGAATGAAGAGGCAGCGTGAGTTCAAACTCAGCTGATCAGGTCGTCTGTAACTCGGAGGATTGCGAACACCTTTTTGGCAACTACCCCGCCGGCATGGAGACCGAGAAGCAGCCTTGTCCGGAGTGCGGCGGAGTAGGTCGCAAACTCCTGAAGGGACTAACTGCGGAGGATCTCACCAAAGGCTACGTTGCGTTACGGAGCGTTCCCACCCGGGGCGAGAAGTGACGGCCGTCGATTCGCATGGGGCATGACCGGCTGGGACTTCAGTAAGAAGCTCGGCAAACTGATCCGTAAGGTGTCGCACTTCGATCAGCGCACCGACTCGCGCTACGAACACGTCGAGGATCCTGAAACCGGTGAGGTCCTGCACCATGAAGATCATCCCCTTAGTGAGCACCGTGGGCACGGTTCCGCCAAGTTCAAGCAGGGAAATCCCGATTTGAAGGATCCAGCCTGAGGGAGATTCGTACATGTTGATGAGACTTGTTTGCACCAACTACCGATCGCTTGAGTCATTCGAACTTGAGCTAACTCCAATGACAGTTGTGGTTGGCGCGAACGGCGCCGGTAAGAGCACGGTATTAAGGGCCATTGACTTCCTGCTCGGCGCTCGTTGGCCTTCTCTCTCTCAAATGAATCTGCCTGCCGACTTCACCGCTCTCGACAACACACGTTCGTTGAAAATCCAAGCTTGGTTTGATCCCCATCTGATTCACGAAGATGCAATGAGCACCAAGCATGATGTCGCCGCAATTGAGTTCGAATGCAAGCCGTACGTTCGAAAGACAGGCATCAAGGTCCCCGGTGACCTACGAGACATCTTCTATCCCCTAGCAGCGGACGGGAAGGAACTTGTCGTGTGTGTTCGGCGGCCGCACACGGGCCAAAAGCCCGTGTTTCAGCCTTTCATGAACGTAGGTGGCGGGTTGAGAGATCAGGCACGGGTGCTATCGATCTCAGAAATTCGCAATGTGAGTAGCCAACTACCCGGTCGAAGAGGATCAATCCTTGCTCGCCTCCTCTCGGAGGTGCGGAACAGTTTCCTGCGTGATGCTGAAGGTGAGCGTACTGCTTTCACTGAAGAGTACGGAGAAGCCGTTGAGTCCTTGCGAACGGACGCCGTAAAGCAAATCGAGAGCACAATCGAAGACACTGCCCGACGAATGCTAGGCTTTAAAGGTTCCGCTTCTACAAACAGATTGGGTATCCAGTTCGGTTTTGCGGATCCGGGCAATCCACATACTGCCTTAAGACTTCTGTGTCGTCAGGGAGACCTACTGTTGCCTGCCGAGGCGCTCGGTCTAGGAGAGCAAAGTGCGATTGTTGTGGGTCTCTTCGAAGCGTTTCGGCAGCAAGGATCCACACTCAACACAATCACTATTGAGGAACCTGAAATGTACTTGCATCCTCAAGCTCAGCGTTATTTCAAACGACTTCTGTGTGAAATCGTGGATGACAAGCACGCAAAATAATAATGACCACTCATTCGATGATCTTCGCCGACATGACCAGATTCCGAGAGGTGAGATTGCTGCGGTCCGATGAGAACGGCCGCGGCGAAGTCGCCAGGGTGGAGAATGAAACTGACCAAACGTTCCTTGATGAACAACTGGCCAAGGAGAAACTCCCTCAGTACCTGGATGCACAGACGAGCGAAATCCTGTTTGCCAGAGGGGCGCTGCTGGTAGAGGGTCACGGAGATCGACTTGCAGTTCAGCAGTGTGCTGAAAAACTGTCTTTGGATCTTGACGGTGAGGGCTTGTCCGTAATCGGTTGCGGTGGGAAAAATGCGATTCCCTTCTTCGCCCGACTCTGCTGCGCTCTGCGAATTCCGTTTGTTGTGCTTCATGACAGCGACATTTACGGAGGTGACGACCTGACCGAGTCGCAGACCAAAGAGAACCAGCGAGCTCCAGCCGCAAACGAACTAATCTTGAGAGCTGCGGGTCAAGACGCCGAGATTTTTCAGGTGACTCCCACACTCGAACATTGCCTTGGCGTTGGTAGAAGCGCATCGGACAAGCCTCGCCAAGTACTTGAGGCCACCAAAACCAGATCGTTAGAAGATCTTCCTGAAGGTCTAGTTGAGGCTGTTAGGGCGTTGGCATCAAAAGTCGGAGTCCTGTTCGACGATGAGCGTCCCGTGGAGAACAATTGAGAAATTCGATGAAGAGACGCTTCCTGATCATCTCAGGCATCCCCGGTACTGGTAAGTCCACCTATTCCGAGTGGTTGTGTAGTACTCATGGCTTTGCTCATCAAGACATCGACCAGAACACCATCGTCACGGCTGAGTTCCTCAAGAAGGATCGCATTGTGATCGATTGGGGCTTCCCCGCTAATGAAGCGTCTGGACTGAGCGGTGCACTCGCCACGATTGAGGGCTGGAGATCGAAGGGAGCGGAGCTCTGGTGGTTTGACGGTGATCGACGTGCGGCGCTCAAGGAATACTTGGCGGTAGGAAAGCCCCGGGATCTTTGGGACTACCAGGTTTCCGGGATTAGGGATGGCTGGAATCGGATCGCTCCCGTCATTGAGTCCGGAAAGAGAATCGTTGTCATCTCTTCCTCTGCACACATGACCAATGAGGAGATTTTCAAGGTCATGGTTCCTCGGGGCCTGGAAGCCGAAGGGCACCCTTAATCAGGCGTTCACCGATCTCTTGGCCCGGTGGGGTAGAGCGAGTACCCGGGACCGGGCGGTGCAGGCGCTGGTTGCAGAGGACAAACGCGTGATTCCCTGGCACTTGTGTGGCACCACACTGGATTTCCACTCCAAAAACCGTTGGGAGCCGTAGCCTTACCTGATTTTGCAGGACGGTCTCTGGGGTTATCTCCATTTGAGTAAGAGCGTTGTCTCCTGCACATACTTCTGGTGATGATTTTCGCTCAAGAGGACTTCAACCCCAGTGACTTCGTGCAAATCAGCGGCAAATTGCGGCCGATCGGTTCGGCAGACGACGACCAGTACCCCTGACCAAGAGAGGCAACCTCCGTTCGCTAACTGACGTAAGAAAGAGCCTCTGTCTTGTCGTCGAACCCGACAATATCTACGACTTTGCCGCTCCGGACTGTCAGCAACTGAAAACGAAGGGCTGCTCCGCCACGCTCATTGGCGTTCTCTGTACCTCGCACACTCATGCTGACGAGAAGTCGATCACCGAGGACCTCCACGTCGTACACGCTCCCCCGGACGCCAGCATCTCGACCCCGCTGATACCAGGCCAGCACCTGATTGAGGTTCTTGCAGCTGGGATTGTGAGCGCCAGGCGCTCCCCAAGTCACGGCTGGGTCAAGCAGTTCGTTAAAGGCTGACAGGTCCTCTGCCGCCAGTGCCTTTCTGACAAGCACCGCAATCTCGTCCATGTCCTTTGTCATCGACCCAATCGTGCCACCTCATCCGCTGCAAGGCCACTGGTGACGGTCTTGTAATCGGTGGTGCGGTTCTTCGCCGACATCCTCAAGTCTTTCCTCTCAAGAGTCCAAGAACTCGATCACATCCGACGCGAACTCCTTGTGGTGTTGGAACAGGAATCCATGGGCAGCGTCGGGGTAGATCTTGAGCCTGGCGTCGGGCAGCAGTCCCGCCAGCAGATACGAGTATCGAGGGAGGATCATCGGATCGCTGTCTCCGTTCGCGACGAAGACGGGTGCCCGAATGGCTTCGACCCTCTCGAGGAGGCTGTGGTTCGGCATACCCCATTCGCACACGGCGTCGTACTGGGCAACGCGGCAGTCCCAGTTGGTCGAGATGTCCCGGTCCTCCTGGCGCGCGTACATCCGGCCGAGGGCCTCCTCGCCTGCCTTTCTGCTCGTATCGGAGTCCGCGAAGAAGACGCTGATGTACTCCTCGGGAGAAGTCTGGGGCGTACCAACGGCACCGATCACGTTGGCTGCCCACCCGTGCATGTCAGGCGCTCCCTTGGGCGCCGACGATGCCAGGACCACCCGATTCGCAATAGCCGGACGAGTGAGGGCGATCTCTTGAGCGACGAAGCTTCCAATCGAGAATCCTAGGAGATCGACCCGCTCCAGGTTCAGCGCGTCCAGGAAGGCGAGCGCTCCCGCGGCGGTCTGTGCCATGGTGCTCGCCACGGTTCCTTCTGATCCTCCGACGCCCTCGTAGTCGAAGGCGATGACTCTCCGGTGTTTTGCCAGTTCATCGACCAGCGCAGGATCCCAGTTGTCCAGGTTGCCCCGGAAGTGTTGAAAAAGCACGATCGGAAGACGGTCGCCCCCAGTGTCGCGGTAGGCGAGGCTCAATCCGGTATTGGTCTTCACCCTCAGGTTCGGCAACTCAGCGTAGGTGGTCATGCTTTCGGTCTTTCCTCTCTTCGAGAGCGCCGACGTGTCGTTCAGCTATCCCAGGGGTAAAGCGCTGGGGCCCGATCTCGGTCATTGGAATCAAGCCATCACTCGATTTCGCGGCGTCCGCCTCATGGCGGAGCATGATCGCCAAAGAAGGTTGCTCGGAAGCCGTACCCAGCATCTCAGCCCGCTGTTAAGGTGCCGCCTCGAAGGGATGGAACGAATCTGCCCGTATTCACCGGTCGCCCAGATCTACGAGGTAGTGACCAAACCGAAGTTCGAATTCGGGTCCAACCTCAGCGGCCCGTGCCCGAAGTCGCGCACCGCGCTCCTGAAGAGTCGGCCACGTAAAGGCCTCGAGAAAGCTATTTTGAGTCTCGACGAGATCCTCGGCTTGAGGGAGAGTCCGCCGGTTCACCAGGCGTTTGGCCTCGGCGAGGGCGGGTTTGTCGAAGGAGGCAATCCGGCGAGCGAAGTTGTCAACGAAGTCGTCCAGTTCGTCATCGGGTAGAGCGCGGTTGATCCAGCCATAGAGTGCTGCCGTATCAGCATCGAAGTCATCGCTTCCCAAGATGATTTCCAATGCTCGGGCCCGCCCCACCATCAAGGGAAGTCGCTCGAGTGCGCCGCCGCCGGGAAACATGCCCGCGCCGACCTCTGGTTGCCCAAACACGGCCTTCTCTCGGCTGGCGAATCGTAGATCGAACGCCAGGGCCGCCTCGCTTCCTCCCCCTCTGTTGCGACCACGGATTTTGGCAATCGTCACGACTGACGTCGTCGCCAGACGCACGGTTGTGTCGATGAAGGTAGGGAGTCCGGTCGGACCTGGAGCGACAGGTGTTTCGGCCGCCCGCGAGACGTCGTAGTGATTGATGAAGAAATTCGGATCAGAACTTTCGAGCACCACGACGCGCAGCGCATCGTCAGTCTCGAACATGCCGACCAATTCTTGGAGTTCGAGGATGGTGTCAGGGTCTTGGAGGTTGATGGGCGGATTGCTGAAGCTGACATGCCAGTAGGCCGGCGTCACCTCGTTGATGGTGAACTGAGTGAGTTGGCTTGTCATCAGCTTCTTTCCTTGTATCCACCGGCGATCCACTCCGACACGAGACGTCCGTACTCGCCGGCGGCTTCTTCCCACGCAAAATGACCAGCGTCGAGACGGTGGGCCACGCTGTTCGGCATGGTGTCCGCCAAGAACTGGTTGTTCGACCAGGGCACGAGGTCGTCGTGTTCCCCTGCGAGGATCAGCGTAGGAGTCTGAATCGACGGCAGAAACTCTTGCAACGACCTTGTTCTGCTCTGGGTAGTGCCGAACAAAACGGGCGGATTCCGCGAACCGACCCAAGTCATAAGCGCTCACGTAGTCCTCGTGCACCGCAGGCTCGGTGGCTTGCGGTGCCGCGCCTTCGACTGCCGCGCTGATGTTGACTCGAGCGTCGAGCTGACGCACGTCGTCGAGGCTGGGAGCCCCGATCACCGCTTCGAGGGCGCCTCCCGCTGCGATCGGAGTAGCGACAGCTCCACCTCCAATCGACAAGCTGGTGACCTTTTCCGGTGCCTTGGCCGCCAGGAAGAGGGCGGCCGCAGTGCCAACGTCGGGCCCGACGATGTGCGGCGCTGCCCAAGCCCCACTCGTCGATCAAGAGAGCCAGGAACTCTCCCATGGCGTCGGGTGCAATCAGTCGCTCGGGCTGGTCGGAGTGGCCGAATCCAGGCATGTCAAGCGCGACGACTCGGCCAACGGCACTGATCTGACTCCAGACGCGCCGGAACGCCCAAAGGGTCTCTGGCCACGGCGCCAGCATGAGGATGACGGTGTCGGAGTCGGCCTTGGTGTCCGCGTACCGGACCCGTGTTCCGTCGCAGACCCGGAAGTAGGTAGCGATTTCAGAAGCTGTCTGATCAGTCATCGTTAGATTTGGCGGCCGCCAGTTCGGCTATCTGCGCTCTCGCCGCGGCTACAAGCTCATCGTTCGTGTTCGCATGGCCACCAAGGCCCCAACCACCCTCAACGGCCTCGGTCAAGAGGACCCAGGTCCTCTCCGAGAGGGAGGGGTCCGCGGCTGCTGTCGTCACGAGTTGCGTGAACTGGCTGACCACGGCCAGCTGCTTGTCGCGGTCGAGGGCTCCAGCGTTGGTCAGCACTTGTACCCGTACGTACCCGCTGTCGCCGTCCACGTTGGAAATGGCCGGACCGTCCATCTCGTGGATAAACCCGGCCGTGTTCTTGCGGAACATGGGGATGTCGGGGACACCTTCGATGGTCATCAGCGTCCGGGCGAGGTCGGCGGCTAACTGGTGCGGGTCGGCGAAGGTACCGGTAGCGGCGTACACATCAATCATCGGCACAGTGTGCTCCTCACAATCGATTTCGAGTTGTTTCCAGGCCTTCGTATGGCACAGCGGGGCAGCCTCCGCTCTGGCGTCATAGCGATGCGAGCGCTTTGAGAATCAAACCGGATGCAACGTCGGGCTTGGCGATGAAGGCGACGTGAGAACCGTCCACCGACTCGGTGACGGCATTCATGCGCTGAGCCATGAAACGTTCGCAGTCGGGTGGGATCGAATTGTCGTGTTCGGACACCAAGTACCAGCTCGGAAGGTCCCGCCAGCCGACGGCTGACGCCGGCTCGGTGAACGCCGCCGCGGCGAGAGGGCGCTGGCTCACCGCCATAGGGCCGGCGATGTCCTCGCTGAGGTCAGCGCAGAAGGCCTCGTGGAAGTCCTCGATCTTGATGAACAGGTCCGGGCCGCCCACCGCTCCGGGCGCGTCGTATGGACTGGGGACGTTGGTGGTGGCGAGCAGCGAGGGCGGGTACGGCTCCATCACGCTGACGCAGGTCTCTCCCTCGTCCAGAGCGAACGCGGCCAGAGAAACCAGGGCTTGGACGTCCTTCACGGTGGGCGCGGCCTGGGAAATGACGGCACCGCCGTAGGAGTGGCCGACGAGGACGATGGGTCCCTCGATCGTGGTGGTGTAGCGCCGAATGGCCTCGGCGTCCGAAGCCAGACCACGGAGCGGGTTCATCGGGGCCCGCACAGGCACTCCTTGGGCCTGCAGATGCCGGATCACTCCGGCAAATCCGGACGCGTCCGCGAATGCGCCGTGGACCAGCACGACTGTTGGGTGTGTGCTCATCGTTTACCTCCGATTCGTTCACTTACCTGGCAGCGGCTTACTGGAGCGTTCGCTCTAGACGCTTTCTAGACCGTTCGCTCTAGTAAAGTCAAGGGGTGGCCCGCAACCGCGATTCTCGGGCGGATCTGGTGCAGACAATGGCGCGTTTGCTGCGCGATCAGGGCTACTCCGCGACCGGGCGGGCCCAAGTCGCTGGCCGAGAGTGGCGTGTCCAACGGGTCGCTCTACCACCACTTTCCCGGGGGCATGGAAGAACTCGCCGAGACCGCCCTGCTGGCGTCCGGTCAAGCCGTCGCTGACGCACTGCGCCAAGCGTTGGAAGGGGCACCAAACGCTGCAATCGGCATCCAACGGTTCCTGGATATAGCTGCGGGACCGGATGGCGGGGAACCCTGTCCGGGTTGCCCGATCGCGCCGACCGCACTTGAGTCGCCCATCATCAGTCCCCGCCTACGTGCTGCCGCGGCGCGCTGCTTCGACCAATGGGAAGGACTCATCGCCGGACGTCTCCGAGCTGACGGATGGCCGGAAGACACGATCGCCGAAATAGCCTCGGCGACTCTTGCGCTTGTTGAGGGAGCGTTACTCCTCGCCCGAGTGAGTGGGCAGGTGAGTCACCTTGCCAACGCTAAGAGGGCTGTGGCATCGCTGCTTGCCCCTTCCTCGCAGTGACCACGACCCCTCCCGGAGTCCCAACAATGTCTACGCCTACTTCCTCACCTGCCAGCACCTCTGACTAGCAGCGTCTTCATACGTCCCCTGTTGTGACGTCCCAGCACCTCCACTGGGATGGCCGTGACCCCAGCGGGTTCGGTCATCCCTCCTTGAAGAAGGTGAGGAGGTCCGCATTGATCGTGGCGGCCTGCGTTGTCGGCATGCCATGAGGGAAGCCGGGATAGGTGATCAATCGACTGTTCGGCAGTAGCTCGGCGGATAGTGGTCCCGAATCAGCGTAGGGAACGACCTGATCGTCATCGCCGTGCATCACCAGCGACGGTACGGTGACTTTCTTTAAGTCTTCGGTGAAGTCGGTCTGCGAGAAGGCGACGATGCCGTCGTAGTGCGCCTTTGCGCCGCCCATCATTCCCTGTCTCCACCAGTTCTGGATGATTCCTTCGATGGGCTCCACGCCGTCACGGTTGAACCCGTAGAACGCGGTCTCCGGTAGGTCGCGGTAGAACTGCGCTCGGTTTGTGGCGACCTGCTCTTGGAGTCCGTCGAAGACCTCTTTGGGTAGGCCGCCGGGATTGCTCTCTGTCTTCACCATGAGGGGCGGCACGGAGCTAATGAGTACCGCCTTGGCCACGCGATCCTGGCCGTGCTTTGCGATGTAGCGGACGACCTCGCCGCCACCTGTTGAGTGGCCGACGTGGATGGCGTCGTGCAGGTCGAGGTGTGCCGTGACCGCTGAGAGGTCGTCGGCGTAGTGGTCCATGTCGTGACCAGTGGCTGTCTGAGTCGACCGCCCGTGACCACGGCGATCGTGCGCGATGACCCGGTAGCCGTGATCGAGAAAGAAGAGCATCTGGGCGTCCCAATCGTCGGACGACAAAGGCCAGCCGTGGCTGAAGACGATCGGCTGGCCGGTCCCCAGTCCTTATAGAAGATCTCGAGTCCTTCGAGAGTCGTGATCATGCCCATGTGGCGCTCCTTGGGGTTGGTGATGTGCCGGCACAGCAGACTTGGTGGCCCTTGACCCGCATCTTAACGACGACACGTTGAAGTCGGCCTGCGCACCTTCCGCTACCGAGTAACTGCCTATTTCTTGGGAGGAAGTGAGCGGGCATAAGCCGCCCCCAAACCAGCCCACTTAGCCAGTTGTCGTTTCGTTCGGAGATCCTCTGAAGACACCCGCAACCAACCGTCCATCGGGCGACCACGCATCACCGCGACCTCGGCGCTAGAAGTGTCGACAAGCTTGTCCGAATCAGCCGGATCGACGCGAACGAGAACCCCACCTTGACCGCTCGCAGCGATAGCCATGTTTCCGTTGATCAGGAAGGCGAGTCCTCCGAACATTTTCTTTTCCGTTAGCCGTGGCTCGCCGCTCAGCAGCTCGCGAAGTCGTGCAGCCAACTTCTCTTCATACGCCACGTGCCGAATCGTACTGGCTCCATCCGATGTGGCTCGATGCAGAGTGGAGCACGGTCCCGGCAGATCGGTGCTTCTACTTCGGAGGGAGTGATCCGGCGAAGGCCATGCCGCGCTGGACCCATTCTTCAAGGTCCCCATCCTCCGAAATGCCATCTTCCGAGACGTAAACCATGCCCCTCATCGAACGGCCCGTTAAATCCATCTCTCGCGCATGGGCAGAGTCAAGGCATCAAGATAGGCATCGGGGCCGACGCGAACCATCAGTTCGCTACCAACAACTCCATGAGGCACGCAGCGAACCATCGTTAGGGGCCACCCCGCGGCCAATGCTGTTCCTTAACACAGGACTTCGCGCCGGCGAGCGTGTCAGGATGACGGTCTGAACGTATGCCGCCCGGAGGATCCATCGTGACACCTAATGAGAAGCAGCTTGAAGCGTGGAACGGGGGCGAGTCAGTGCACTACGTCAACCACGCCGACCGCTATGACCGCCAACTAGCGCCGTTCACCGAGGCGCTACTCGAACAGATCCGGCTGACTCCGCATCAGTCGCTGCTCGACGTGGGCTGCGGGTGCGGCGCCCTCACTCTCGCTGCAGCTCGCTTCGCCGACTCGGCGGTCGGCATCGACATCTCCACGCCACTGACGGAGGTCGCGTCCGAGCGGGCCTCCAAAGCGCGGATCGACAACGTCGAGTTCGTCGTCGCTGACGCCCAGACCCACGCCTTCGCTCTAGGTGCGTTCGACCTCGTGGTCAGCCAGTTCGGGCTTATGTTTTTCGACGACCCGGTGCGAGCATTCTCGAACTTGCGGCACTCCCTCGCTCCCGGCGGTCGGTTGGCGTTCGTCAGCTGGCAGAGCCTCCCAGCGAACGAATGGCTCACTGTCATCGCCAGCCAGGTGGCGAAGTGCGTCGAGATCCCCGAGTTCGGCGGCCTTTCAAAGGGACCCGGGATGTTCGCGCTCATGGACCAGGACGAGACGAAGGTGCTCCTCGAAGCAGCGGGGTTCACGGGGGTGGCATTCGAGTCGCTCGCACCGACCATCCTCATCGGCGGGGGCGGCACGGTCGACCAGGCGATGGAGTTCCTTCTCGGGATGGGAATGGCCCGAGGTCTGGTCGGCCTGGCGGGGACGGACGCTCATGACGAGGTGGTCGAGGCCGTCCGCTTGTCCCTCACCGAGCGCTACGAGCCAGGTGTCGGTGTACAGCTTGGGGCAGGCGCATGGGTTGTCACCGCGCATACCTAGCGGTCCGGTTCGGAAGCCTGTCATCCCCGATCGACTGACGGGCTGACCAGGATCGATCGGGCGATCTGACTGAAATGAAAGGATCAACTACACCTAGCGGAAACGGAGCCTTACGAGTCATCTTGTATAACGCTGCCTCCACTGAGATCTGTCGCACGTGCGATTTCGAGTCGGACGCTTTCTGAATCCCGAGTTCCGCAGTTGGCGGGCACACGCGGGCCCTCCAGCGGACGTTCTCCCTGCTCACGGGCGTGACGGGGGCTCGGACACTCGAAAACCTGTGGGCACACGACTAGGTGAAGAATCCGCGGCTGGCGTGCTGTGACGTGCGACAATTGCAGGCATGTATCTGCGCACGACGCAGCGCAAGAACAAGGACGGATCGATCGTCCGCTACGTCCAGCTTGCCCACAACCGACGAGACGGGCAATCGACGGTCGCAGAGGTGCTCGTCAACTTCGGCCGTGAGGACACCCTCGATCTCGAGGGCCTCCGTCGTCTCGTGCGCTCGATCAACCGCTACTTGGGAGAAGACGAGTCGACCGACCTCGCTGAAGCCGCAGGCGAGGGGCTCCGGGTCGTGGCGTCGCGCCAGATGGGCAGCGCGTACTTGCTCGACGCGCTCTGGCACGCGCTCGGCGTCGACGAGGCACTTGGCCGCGTGCTCGGGCGCCGGCGGTTCTCGATCGACATGGAACGAGTCCTCTTCGCACTTGTCGCCAACCGCGCCATCGATCCCGCGTCCAAGCTCGCAGCGTCGTCGTGGGCGACCAAGGACGTGGCGATCTCGGGTCTCGAGGTGATGGACGAGGACCAGGCCTATCGGGCGATGGACCTCCTCGTCAGCGCCGACGCGCAAGGAGAGGTCCAAGAGCAGGTGTTCTTCTCGGTCGCAGACCTCTTGAACCTCGAAGTCGACCTGCTCTTCTTCGACACCACTTCCACCTACTTCGAGCTCGACGACGAAGACCAAGGAGGCGAGGGCTTCAGGGTCCTCGGTCACTCAAAGGACCACCGCCCCGACCTCCCCCAGGTCGTGATCGGGCTCGCGGTCACCAAAGAGGGCATCCCCGTGCGCGTCTGGTGCTTCCCAGGGGACACCTCGGACCAGACGATCTTGAAGGGCGTGCGTGACGACCTGCGCCACTGGCGCTTGGGGCGCGTGATCACCGTGGTCGACCGCGGGTTCTCCTCCGACGACAACCTCGCCTATCTCACGCGTGGCGGTGGGCACTACATCTGCGGGGAGAAGATGCGCGACGGCTCGCCCGATGCGAAAGAGGCGCTGCGCCGCCCCGGTCGCTACAGGGTCGTGCGCGACAACCTGGAGGTGAAAGAGGTCCGCCTTGGCGCAGAGAAGTCGCGTCGCTTCATCGTCTGCCACAACCCGGGAGAAGCCGAGAAAGACCGCACCGAGCGCGAGGACAAGCTCGCACGCATCGAGGCCGAGATCACCCGGATCGCCGCTCCGCGCGAGCGGGACCGCACATCGAAGAAGCGGACGTCCGACGAGGCCCACGCCCGCGCCGAGTGCGCGCTCAGAGACCACAAGTCCTTGGGCCGCTACGTCCGCCAGCTCGCCTCGGGTCGCCTCGTCGTGGACAAGCAGAAGATCCGCGACGAAGCGCGCCTCGACGGCAAGTACTTGTTGTCCACCTCTGACCCCGAGCTCAGTCCAGAAGAGATCGCCCTCGGCTACAAGAACCTCCTCGAGGCTGAACGCGGCTTTCGGGACATGAAGTCGACGCTGCTCTTGCGACCGGTCTTCCACCGCCTCGAAGACCGCATACGCGCCCACGTCTTGTTGTGCTGGCTCGCCCTGTTGCTCGTCAGGGTCGCCGAGCGTCGCTCGTCGATGACCTGGCGCCAGATCGCGACCGAGCTCCGCCGCGTCCACGCCGTCGAGCTCTGGGGCCCCACCGGAAGCGTCGTCCAGACCACCCCGCTCACGAGCGAACAAGCGGCGATTCTTTCGGCCTGCGGAGTCCCCAAACCGCCCGCCGTGAGCGTCCTTCAACCTGCTGACCAGGAAGAACTCGGCACGAGGCCCGCCGCGAGCGCGTAGGCACACGCGCTACGCGCCCGAACATCACCATCTGCCCAGCTCAGCGCCTACAAATTGGGTCTCCGTGTGACCACCAACTGCGGAACTCGGGTGAATGGATCGTTCCTTGGGATCGGCTGGCCGCACTTCGCAGTGCGGTCAGCGCGGCGTCAAGGCTGCAGCCAGGGGCTTGGCCGATTGCATCGACTCGCCAGACTCTCTTCGCTCCTCGTCCATCCTCAACCCTGCTTGCTTCGTCGTTTCTTCAACTCGGCTTTCTCCTGAGGGGTCGGGCTGGGGTATACGAAGATGAGGTAGCAGGCCCAGCACTCGAGGTACCAGCCTGGGATGGCTTTGAGCACGCCCAATTCGCAGCTGATTTCGACTCCCCAGCAGTCGGGACCACGCTCACCATAAGGGACCCCTTCGAGTTGAATACCAGCCCGTGCCGTGATCATGGAGTCGGGGCCGTAGGTCGCTATCTCGGCCGGGTTCCAGATGTTGATGTTTCGCTCGTACCACGCCCGAGCGGTATTTGGGCCACGACAGGTCGACGAGAAACGTCCCACCATGATCGTCTTGACCACCTGTGCCGCTTCAAGCGCTTCCATGCGGTGAATCTTTCAGTCAAGTGATCATTGGAATCAAACGGCCCGTCCCGTCCGCCGCGCCCGATCAGCGTGCCCCGAGCAGGCCGAGCTCGTACAGGCTGTCGGCGGTCTCGACGATCGTGGTTTCGGCGGGGCGCGGTTGCCAGCCGAGCTCCTGCTTGGCGCGGTCGTTGTGGATTGTCAGCGGCGCCGGGTCCTCGCCGGGTCCCTCGTCCATTGTGACGTGCTCGCCTGTAGGCCCGAGGTGGTCGCGGAGGATTTGTGCCAGTCTCAGCCAGGTGATCGTCGGGCCGTCCGCCAACAGCAGGTAACGCTTCCCGGCGGCGGCAGGAGTGGCCATCGCCGTGATGTGCGCGTCGGCGACATCACGCACATCGACTACGCCGAAGCGCTGACGTGGCAGCGCCGGCATGGTGCCCTCGATGATCGCCTTGAATGCCGTCAGCGACGAGCGCAGAGCCGGCACCAGCGACGGACCGGCGATGAATGTCGGATTCATCACCACCAGCTGGGTGTCGCCTCCTTCGGCCTCAATGAAGTCCCAGGCCGCACGCTCGGCGACCGCCTTGGAGCGCGGATAGGGCGCCAGTCCTGGCGTGTCGGGCTCGGTCCAGTCCTCCTCGGTGTAGTCGCGGATTGCCTTCGGCGAGTAACCGACCGCGGCGAACGAGGAGGTCAGCACTACTCTGCGCGCGCCAGCGTCTCGGGCTGCCTTCAGCACACGCACCGTGCCCTGGCGAGCGGGGACGATCAGCTCGTCGGGGTCCGTGGGATGAGCGGACGGGATGGGCGACGCGACGTGGTGGACTTCCTCCACACCCTTGAGCGCGGCGGGCCAGCCGTCGTCAGAGGTCAGATCTGCTGTCACCAGTTCTAGGCCGCTGTCGTCCGCACCACCACGGCGCACTGCCTCGCGCACACTCGCCTCACTATCCAGGGAGCGGACTGTCGCACGCACCTCCCGCCCAGCACGCAGCAGCGCCGTGATCAACTGCGTGCCCAGATAGCCGGACCCGCCTGTCACCGACACTTTGGAGCTCATCGGAGCACCTCCTCCAGTCGTGGGAGCATTTTCTGTACCCGTAAATTCGCCTTGGCTTCTGCGTCCGCATCACCGCGGTCGCGGGCATCCCAGAGCGCCGCTTTCGCCCGTAGGTAGTCGAGGTGGACGCGCAGCGTTTCGATCTCGGCCTCGACCCGCTCGACGTGCCCCAGCAGCAGATCGCGCTGCTCACCCGCTTTGGCGTGCCCAAGAGCGCGATTGGCCTGGTAGGTGCGCATCTCCTCGATCCCGACGCCCATCGCGCAGGCAAGCGAGCGCCTGCAACGTTTCGACTTCCTCCTCGCGATAGCGGCGGTGTCGGCTGCTCGGATCACGAGCAATCGGGCCGATCAGCCCTACCTCCTCGTAGTAGCGCAGCGTCGGCTCACTGAGCCCACTGAGCCCACTGAGCCCACTGAGCCCACTGAGCCCACTGCGCCGGGCTGCGTCTTGGATTGTCAAAGCTGTCATGACGACAGTAAAACAAACTTCAAGCGCTTGAAGTCAAGGGCAGCGAGCAGAATTGTTCTCGCTCATTTGCGGCCGCCGGTGCAAGCTTCCTACTAGCCCGAGATCTCATGGGTCGAGTCCTCTAAGTTGACCCGCAGCAGCAACGAGACCGACGTTCGATAAGGAGCCCAGCCTGAAGTGATGACAGCGACTTCGTCATCATCCAGATGGGCACGGTCGTAGGCCAACTTCATGGCGCTGATGAGTCGTGGCTCGTGTCGTGCGCCCAGTCGGGGTCGCCGGCGCCCCTCAACAGGATCAACTCCGCGGAGAAGTCGCCGATGCCGCCGAGTTCCTTGAGTTGGTCGATTGCCTCGGGGCGCGGGAGCGCCCGCAGCGCTTCTGCATCGAGCCTGCCATCGAGGGCAGCTCGAGCGATCCCGCGTAACCACTCAGGCTTGCGACCCGAGAGTCCGGGAAATCCCTCGAGATCGACCAGTTGCTGCGGGGAAGGAAAGGAGAACAGCGTTTCTCCAGCGAGCACAATCGCGTGCCCGAGCTGCTGTGCCATCTTCGCCTTGACGGCGGCGGCCTGGATCATGCGGATCCGGTGCCCGATGACCGCCCAACAAGCTGCTTCATACGGGGTCCAAAAGCAGACCGGGCGAAGCCCCGGGTACTTCGCTTGGAGTCCCGCCACAACGTCG
Source organism: uncultured Acidimicrobiaceae bacterium (assembly GCA_963794215.1). Taxonomy (GTDB): domain Bacteria; phylum Actinomycetota; class Acidimicrobiia; order Acidimicrobiales; family RAAP-2; genus DATKRB01. The sequence goes on from CAWCCQ010000008.1 coordinate 601,293, forward strand.
TCTCGCTGTCCGACGTCGGGGAACTCCCGTGCATCGACGTCGAGCGAGAGAATACGAGCGACGTTGCATGCAACGGCTTCGGGACTGACGTCTCCTACGAACGACCCAATCACCTTTCCGGCTCGTTCTGCCACTCGGACGGCGACGGGGTGCCACAGCGGTCCGGCACAGAAGGCGAGATCGAGGTGGTTCGGAGAGGAGCGTTCGTACCCGGCAGGGGTGAATCCCTCGAGGAATCGGATGCTCGCCGCCAAGGAGAACGGTCCCGTGTACCCGACCTCAAATGTTCCCCCATCTGCATGCGAGATACCGCCGGACCCATCAGCCATGGATCGTGATGATGGAGCCATCGGGATCCTCGAAGGCGAAGGTCAGCCCGAACGGACCCTCGAAGGGGGGCGTGACGATGGCGACGCCGGCCTCGGCCAGCTTGTCGTGAAGGGCGCTGGGATCGTCCGCCTTGAGCCAGAGTGCGACGCCCCAGCCCAGGTGTTCGACTTCTGAGAGGTCGACTGACGGCTCACGGACAGCGAACGGGATCGGTGTCGTGGCGAAAACGACTGCCCCGGGTGGGCTCTGCGCCGCGCGATCGAGTCCCAACTTCTCGGTGTAGAAGCGGGCCGAAGTCTCGAGGTCACTCACCTGTAGGGCGATGAAGCTTGGTCCAATGGTCTTCATGTTCTCTCCTTGTTAGTATCAGGTGTCCTGATAACCCTATATCAGGGTACCTGATAAGTAAAGGAACCGATGGGAGCCATTGACGAGCCGAAACCGGAGGACCGAGGAGATGTCCGGCTACCTCATCAAACGAGCACAAGCCGCCCTTCACGTCTGCCTAGAGGAGATCGTCGCCCCGCACGGCCTCGGCATACCCCAGTATGTCGTCCTGTCCCTCCTGGCCGAGACGCCAGGCCTTGCTAATGCCGACCTCGCCCGGCGGGCGTTCGTGACCCCGCAATCCATGAACGAGGTGCTCAAGCAGCTCGAGGCGACCGGCCTCGTCGAACGTCGCCGAACCCCACGAATGCGCGCATCCTCAACGCCTACCTGACCCGCACTGGAACCAGAAAATGGAGTGCTGTGAGCACTCAGGTCCGAGAGTTGGAGGCACGCCTCTTGAGCGGCCTAACGAGCGACGAGCGCCGGAATCTCAATCGGTCGCTCTTGACCATCATTGACAACGTGTCACGTTATTGAGCCAAAGGGGGCAAAGGGTCGCGCGCCAGGTCCGAACGGAGAAAGGAGTTCGATTCCATGCTCAAGCGGCGGGGTCGACTAGCAATATCCCGTCTAGGCTCGACTCACCCGACACCACTGGAGCCTGGGCGGGGTTCCGGCCCGCCAGTCCGACGAGGGCAAATGCGAAGGAAACGATCGCAAGAAATACCCAGCCGGTGTCGAAGCTCGTATGGGGTACAAGGTGTCCGAAAATGATGGGGATGAAGAAACCACCTACCGCGGCCAACGCCAGCATCAGACCAGTCGCCGTGCCGATGAACTGGTGCTCAATGTTAGAAACGCGGGCAGGCACCGCCAACCACGCGGCGAAGCCGAAGATGAGGAAGAAGCCGATGGCGATCCCGAGCGCCCAGAGTGCTTGGTCCGGCACAACGGGGATGAGGATGAGCAACCCAGATACAACAACGAGAGGGATAAACACGAACATTCGTAGATTCCTGCTGCGATCCGCGCAATACCCACCGAGCAAGCTTCCGGGAATGCCAGCGAGCAGTATCACTGCGGACAGCAGTCCCCCTGAGGCTGGGTCAAAATGCCGGTCAGTGGTCACGTACTCACTGAACAGTTGAGAGGTGGTGAAGTAGGCGCCGTATCCGCCGAGAAGCGCCACGCCATAGACCCACAAATCTCTGCTCCCAAGCGAGGCTTGCAGGGCGGCGCGATCGAACCTTGCTCCGCCGAGCGACGGATTGCCGTCCGGGACATGGAAGGTCACGAGAGTCACAACCATGACGAGCAGCTCGAAGACGCCAGCCAGGACCAATGATGTGTGCCAACTTGTCGCACGTTGCACGTAAACCCAGACGTAGAGGGCAAAGGCTGCCCCCGCGCTGAAGGCGGCGCCTCCCGTGATCCCGAGGGCGAACGTGACATCTCTCTCGCGAAACCAGACGAACACTGCGGCGGTCCCCATGGCGATGAACACGGAGCCACCGATGCCGCTGGCGACCCGGAAGAAGGCGAGCTCGGTGTAGTTGTAGGACAGTCCGGACATGACGCCCGCCAGTCCTTGTACCAATAGCCCGAGTACGAGAGTCCTCTTCATGCCGATTCTCGTGGCCAGCATGCCGCCAGGAATGTGCGATAGCCCGTAGCCGACGATGTAGAGCGAGATCAGGTAGCTCAGCGAGCCCAGCCCGACGTGGAACTCCCCGCCGATGAGCGGGAAGGCCGTGGCAACATCGAACCAGTTCAGAGTGAGCGCAAAGATTCCCAAACTGATAACCGCCAGCATTCCCCAGCGAACCTGGCCATCCTGGACGCTGCGGGCGGAGGTCACAATCGTCCCCTTGTCGGGAAATGCCGCCCGTATATCCAGGTCAGAAGGGGCGAGACCACACTGGCCGCTTGCCCGCAGGACTGCCGTACGGGCCTCAACAGCGGTAGCATAGGCCGGTGGGCCCCCAACTCGAAAGTAGTTGGGGCGCCGGGCAACCAGCCAGTGATTTTTGGCCCTAGTCGTGATGCTCACCTATTTCGGAGAGTGTGGGCCGAACGGGGCTGCCTCAGAAGCGCCCTCGGGTTAATTCGGTGACGGACCCTCTTGGCTTCGTCGGGCGGCAGGCAGAACTGCGCATCCTCGGCGAACGATTGGCGGCCGCGGAGATGGGTCACCCGCAGGTGGTCTACGTGGAGGGCGAAGCTGGCGCGGGCAAGTCGACCCTCCTGTCTCGGTTTCTCGGCTCGTTGCCGAACGCTTCCGTGCTCGAAGTGGGTGGTGACGAGGCCGAGACATTGCTCTCCTACGGAGTCGTAGACCAGTTACAGCCCGGCGCCGCCACAGATGCGGGTACAGACCCGATGGCGGTCGGGGCTCGGTTGGTGGACCTCTTGGACCGACTGCAATCGAACAGCCAGGTCGTGGTGCTTGTTATCGACGATCTGCAATGGGTTGATCGGCCATCGAGTCGTGCCGTGTTGTTCGCGCTGCGCCGACTCCGAGCCGACAAAGTGCTGACCATCGTGTCTTCGCGGGTTGGTCAGTTGGTCGACCCCGGCTGGGCGCGGTTTGTGGGTGGTGACTCCCGCGTCACTCGTCTCCGACTCGGGGGCCTGAGTGTGCCAGACCTCACTGAGCTAGCGAACGCGCTGGGACTTGGAACGTTGTCGCAAAGGGGAGCAGCTCGACTTGCTGCGCACACCGAAGGAAACGCTCTCTACTGCCGGGCGTTGCTCGATGAGATCGGGATTACGGGACTAAACGGTGAAGATAACGTCCTTCCGGCGCCTCGGGAGCTCTCCGCGGTGATTCTTTCCCGCGTGGCGGGGCTCTCGGCCGCAGCGCAGACATTGTTGGCGGCAGCTTCGGTGCTGGGGCATCACACGCCTGCGTCAACGATCGCTTCGGTCGCTCAGTTGCTCGACGCCCAGGAGGCGATCGATGGGGCAGTGGCAGCCGGACTACTGAGTGAAAGCGCTTTGGCGTCCGAGCTGACGTTTACCCATCCGTTGTATCGGGCCGCCATTTACGCCGACCTCAGTCCTACAAGCCGACGAGCCCTCCACGCTCGTGCCACGGAGTTCGTCGCCGGCCGGGCGGGACTGACCCATCGCGTTGCGGCGTCGCTCGGTCCAGACGAGGCATTAGCCCACGAGTTCGAGGAGTCTGCTCGGTCCAGCGCCGATCTCGGAGAACTGGGCGCATCGGCTTGGGCTTTAGAGCAGGCGGCTTCTCTTTCGCTTACTGCTGCGGACAGAGAGCGCCGACTGCTCGATGCCGCGGTCGTTCAACTCAACGCCGCTGATACCTCCGCAGCGGCACGAGTTCTTGCCTCCTGTGAGGCGTCCAGTGCTCGACGCGACGCCCTGATGGGTCTTCTGGGTGTTTTTTCGGGTTTTCCCAGCGCTGAGGGTCGCTTGCTCGCCGCTTGGCAAGCCCATGATCCGGAAGGCGAGCGTGAGATTGGAGCCCGCGCTGCGACTTCGTTGGCGAACTGGATGGTTATCTCGGGTCGCCCTGATCAGGCCATCGAGTGGGGGGAACGAGCAGTAGGTGCAACCGTTGCGGATTCGGCGCTATGGGCTATGGCGCGCACGGCGCAGGCATATGGCTTCGCCGCCGCCGGACGCAGCCCAGAGGGGCTGGCTGTCCTTGACTTTCTGCCGGGCTCGGGAAACGAAGTGTCAGTATCCGAGACCGATGCCCTCATCATGCGGGGCATGCTCAAGCTCTACGTCGACGACCTCAGCGGGTCCATTGCCGACCTTGGCGTCGCAGCGGCCCGGATGCGCACCGGTCTGCCCGCCACCTACCCGGTCCCGTGTCTCACTCATCTGAGTGATGCCCATTTTCGCCGGGGCGATTGGGACGCAGCCGTCACCCACGCTCAGTTGGCAATCGCTTTGGCGCAAGATGCCGACCGACCACTCGACCTGTCGCGGGCCCACGCACGTGCAGCCCAGGTCCTCGCTTTTCGTGGTGAGTGGTCTTCCGCCCAGGGACACGTGAGCGCGGCGAGGGCGGCGGCGGAGCGTTTTCCGATGGTGCTCCCGATGGCCGCCGCTGCCCTGGCGGCTGTTTCGGTGGCCTCGGCTCATGGCGATCCGATTGGGGTTGTGGCGGCGATAGAGCCGGTACGCGCTGCCGGACACCTCGGTGTCGGTGGGCGCCCGGGCATCTTCAACTGGAGAGCAATGGAGGCGGTAGCGCTCACCGACCTCGGAAGACTTGAAGAGGCCGAGGCTGCACTCTTCGAGTTTGAGTCGGCTATCCCTCACACCGGGTTGGCGTCAGCAACCCTGGCGCTCGCCCGTTGTCGGGGGAATCTGGCTGTGGCAAACGGAGAGGGGACCCAAACAGAAGTGGAGTTCGCTCGGGCTCACTCAATGGAACCACAGGTTCCGATGCCGTTCGAGCACGCGCTCCTTGGTCTCGACGATGGGCGCCGCTTGCGCGCTATCGGGAATCAGGCAGCTGCGATTGCCCAACTCGAAAAGTCCCATCGCATTTTCTCGGACCTTGGCGCAGACCCGTACGTCCAAGCCTGTGCCAGGGAACTGGCCGCCATGCAGGTCACCGTCGCGCCAGATAGCCCCGCCACCCTCTTGGGCCTCAGCCGCGCTGAGCTGGCCGTGGCCCGACTGGTCGCCACCGGACTGACCAACAAAGAGGTGGCAAACGAGCTGTATGTGTCGGTGAAAACTGTGGAGTACCACCTCCGGAACAGTTACATCAAGCTCGACATCACCTCCCGGCGAGCGCTCGCTGAGCTTGTGAACTGACTGATCCGGTCCGGTTGGGCACTCGGGTCGATCCACTCCGACCACCCATGACCTGGTAGTTCACAAAACCTAGGGTTAAACCTAGGGTCGTTCCCTGGGGACAAAACGACGCTCACGGCGTTGACTGGCAGACATGGACACCTCGCCAACCCCGGAACGGTCAGCGCGCCTCGACCTCGAGATCAGCCGTGCCGAAGACGGGCGCCTCGAAGGACAACTGCGGACCAATGCCGCCGCCCGCTGGAGCTCGTTCTCGGGCGTGCTCGAACTCCTAAAGGTGATCGAGGACTCGCTGGACGCCGTCGAAGCCGCCACCCACGTTCAACCCAAGGAAGGAATCGAATCATGAAGAGCACAATGAATCAGACGGACGGAGCAGGAACCGAGCGCCTCCATCGCGCTGTAGATGGACGGATGTTGGGCGGTGTGGTCGCAGGTCTCGCAACCTACTTCGCCGTTGAGGTCACGTATGTACGGATTGCCTTCGCCGTGCTGTCGATTCTGGGGGGCGCTGGCCTTCCGCTGTGCCTCGCCGCGTGGGTTTTGATTCCCGAAGAGGGTTCCGATGTGGCCATCGTCGAGGGATTCTTCCGCCACGCTCGCGGTGCCACCTCGTGAACGCCTTCTCTGACGCAGCCGACCCGTCCCGGTCATTCGAAGTTCAGTCCTCTTGCTGTGAGAAAGGAACGTCATGAGTCAGAATCCGTTACTTGCCGAAGGAACTTCGGCTGACAAGCGCCGACGTGCCCGAGTTGTCCTGTGGGCGGCCGGCGTGATTGCACTCCTGGGTCTACTGGGGGGCGGCATCGCCTCGGCACACCTGACTTCATCGCTCAGTGACTATGACGCCCCCGGTTCGGCCGTCGTACTGGCGCAGCATCAGATCCAAAGGGTCACGGGCGCCAATCCCGAAGAGGGCTACGAAGTAGTCGTCCGCACTGCGGCACCCATCGGGGTCTCGTCACCCGTACCGAGCCGCGTGGCGACGGTCGTTGCCCTCCTGCGGGCGCGCCCAGAGGTCAAGCAGGTCCTCGACTACGCCAACACTGATAGTGGCTCGATCATGATCTCCAAAGACGGGGACTTCACCGTTGTCGTTGCCACTGTCGGCGCCGTCCAAGAGAAGCAAGCTGTGACCGCCCTCCAGGCCGCCATTGCAGCGCAGCCTTCGCTTAAGGGCAACACCTGGCTCGGTGGGCCGACCGTGGCCGACGTCCAGATCGCAGCGGTGTCCTCTCAGGACCTGGGCCGGGCCGAACTCTTCGCTCTGCCGTTCTTGATCCTGTTGCTCTTCTTCGTCTTCCGTGGACTTCGAGCCGCTAGCGTGCCGCTCCTCGGTGCGTTGTTCGCTATTGCCGTCACCCTGGGCGTCATGGGTCTGGTGATCGTGGCTCTCCCGTTGTCGGTGTTTGCCCTCAACCTGGTCATCGCACTCGGACTGGGTCTCTCCGTCGACTTCAGCCTCCTCATCGTGTCCCGCTTTCGTGAGGAGTTTCGCCGGCAGGGCTCGGTCGAGTCCGCACTGGCCACGGTGAGGCAGGACCGCAGGACACACGGTGCTCTTCAGCTCGCTGACCATTGCGGCGGCCATGGGGACACTGGCCATCTTTCCCGAGCGCTTCGTCTACTCGATGGGGATCGCCGGTGCGATCGTGGTCCTGGCGGCCGGCGCCTTTGCCCTGTTCGTCCTGCCGTCACTCCTGACCGTCTTCGGAGAGCGCATCACCGCTCACGCCTCTTCACGGCGCTACGCCTTTGCGCCGCAGGATGAAGTACAGGCGACAGGACGCTGGTATCGGATCACCACCGCCGTCATGCGGCGGCCCGCCCTTTGGGCCCTCTCCGCAATCCTGATCCTGGTTCTCGCCGCACCGTTCCTGCACGTCTCCTTCACCGGGGCCGATGCGAGCGCTCTGCCTGCTAGCAGTTCAGCCGGCACCGCGTACTCTCTGGTCCAGAGCAAGTTCACCGCCTTTTCCGAGGCGCCCGCCAGTCTCGTCGTCGACGCGACACACCCGACGGCAACAGATTTGTCGTCACTGACCGCCAAGGCGGCAGGCGTTCCTGGAGTCAAGGCAGTTTCGACCTTCGAGCATCTCGGGGGCTCCCTGTGGGAGTCCAACGTCGCCCTCTCTTCACGACCACTTTCACCGGCGGCCCAGCGAACCGTCAACGACCTTCAGTCGTTGCACGGCCCAGGGCAGCTCACCGTGGTAGGGCAGACGGCCTCCTTCTTGTCGCTGCAGAGCAGTCTCAAGTCCCACCTCCCAGTAGTCCTCGGGCTGATCGTCCTGATCGCATTGGTGATGCTCTTCGCCATGACGCGCTCGGTGGTGCTTCCGCTCATGGCCGTGGTGATGAACGTCTTCACTATCGGCGCCACCTTCGGCATGCTGGTGTGGGCCTTCCAGTGGGGGCATCTCAGCCACCTGCTCGGCTTCAGTGGCCCGGGAGCCCTGCAGTCGACGTCGCTCATCATCATCCTCGCCGTGGTCTTCGGGCTCTCGACCGACTACGGCGTATTCCTCCTCGGACGCATGAAGGAGGAGCATGACGCCGGGGCAACCCCAGACCAGGCGGTCGCCCTCGGTCTCGATCGCACGGGCGGGATCGTCAGTGCCGCGGCCGTCTGCTTGGCGCTGGCTATGGGCGCTCTGGTCCTTTCCCGGCTTGTCTTCGTCAAGGAACTGGGTCTGGGCGTGGCGTTCGCAGTGATTCTCGATGCCACAGTGGTCCGGGCGATCCTGGTGCCGGCTGTGATGAAGCTTCTTGGTCCTGCCGCATGGTGGTCGCCGAGGTCCTTGCGCCAGGTTCAGCGACCTGTCTCAATCCCAGCCATGCCGAAGACGCCACTCGTGCCCGGTGCGGTCCTCAGCGCCGACCTTTCGGCAACGAAGTAAGGACACGACGACGGCGCTGGCAGCAAGTCCCCCTGATCACACCAATGCAGAGCGAAAGGTATGAAGATGAACTCCAACAATCCAATACGCAGGGTTTCGGTCGTAAGCACCGGCAACGTGCAGATCCGCCCCGATCACGTTTCGTCAACGTGGCGTCCCATGTTCCTGTGGCTGCTCACCTCCCGCCAATGGACCGGGCCCCGGCCCATCAACGCCTACGTCATAGAGCACCGAGATGGCGTCGTGCTCTTCGACACTGGACAGGATCGCGCATCGGTCACGGACCCCGACTATTTCCCCGGCGGAGTGGCCAAAGTGCTGTACGACCGTCTGGCCCGCTTCGAGATTGCCCCAGATGAGACTCTGAGCGCTGGATTAGGTCGACTCGGCTATAGCACCAGTGATGTCCACACGGCGATCCTCTCGCATCTCCACCAGGACCACATCGGCGGTCTTAGGGAACTCACCCAGGCCGACCTAGTCGTCAGTCAGATCGAGTGGGACACGTTGTCATGAGGCCCCGAGCCCCGGGGCCTCATGACGCGGCACATTGACCTACCTGGACTGCACTGGAACCGGATCACACCTGCATTTACCAACGACCCCGATCTCTCCTCGTTTGCGGGAAGCCATGACCTGTTCGGTGATGGCAGCCTGACGTTGCTACCCACGCCGGGACACACTCCCGGCTCGATGTCCTTGCTGGTGCGCCAAGCCGGGCGTCCGCCGCTCTTGATGGTCGGAGATCTGACCTACGACGTACATGTGCTCGAGGAGGGGCGCGTCCCCGGGGTTGGGAGCCACCGACGACTACGCCAGGCCAGCTCCATGGTCAACAAGTTGGGGACGCGGATGCCGGATCTAGTGATCTTACCGGCGCACGACCCCGGAGCTGCCGACCGGTTGGCTCAGGTCACCGGCGAGTCCCCAGTAGCCCGAGCTAGCTAACGAGTTACGTCCCGGACACGGTTCATCTACGTCAGATACTTTCGATGATTGGAGAAAAGAAATGACGATCGACACGCTTGATGCAGTGCGGCTTGGCAACACGACGCAGTGGATCCGTATTCGCGGCGAGGATGCCGCCAACCCCGTGCTTCTGCTGGTCCAACAAGGCCCCGGTCTGCCCATGCTCAACGAAGTGCGGCGTTCGATCATCTCTTGGACTGGAAAAGGACTTCAACGTGGTCTATTGGGACCAACGCGGTTGTGGTCGCTCACCACGCGGATCCAAAGACGAGGCTGATATCAATATTGATCTGATGGTCGAAGACACAGTGGCGCTTCTCCAACTCCTCCGAGACCGATTCGACAAGAAGCCATACGTCTTGGGGTTTTCTCTCGGGGCCACGATCAGTGCCTATGCCGCGGCACTTCGCCCAGACCTCGTGGCGACCTTGGTGGCCGTAGGAACAGACATCGACGGCGTGGCCGCTGGTCACAGCGCCTACAACTTCTCGCTCAGCACCGCTCGCCAACGCGACAACAGCCGCGCCATTCGACAGTTGGAGGCGATCGGGCCGCCGCCGCACCTGAATGCGAAACAGTTCGGTACTCGGGTCCGGTGGGCTTCCAACTTTGGGGGAGTCACTCATAACGAGACATACGGCGGTGTTGTCCGGGGACTGCTGTCCAGCGTGCTGCGCTCGCCCGACTATTCGACCGGGGACGTGTTGCGAACCGTTCGCGGCATCACCGCCACACAGGCGGCTCTGCTTCCGGAGCTGGCAAGCCTGGATCTCGTACGCACGCTGCCTCGCCTCGACGTACCGGTCGTCATGGTCCAAGGCCGCCTCGACCAAGTGGCGCCACGCAGCGCGGCCGAGCGCTACGCCCCCGCCCTGGAGGCACCGAGCAAGCAACTGGTCTGGTTTGAGAACTCGGCCCACACGCCCCATCTCGAGGAGCCTAAGAAATTCCGGGAACTCCTGATGCGTGTTCGCGCCGGTCAGATCACCACCACCTGATCTGCCGACAGATTCCAACGCTGAGCAAAAGACCCGGAACTACCGAGACAAAGGAGCCTAGAGATTCAAAAGACCTGGATGCTTTACGGGGCGCCCGGCTACACGGGCGGCTTGATTACCGCGCGTGCAGTCGAATGTGGTCACCGCCCCGTCCTCGCCGGTCGGAGCGCGCTGGCGGTTACCGCGCTCGCCGATCGCCTCGATCTTCCGCACCGGGTTCTAGATTTGGACGATCCAGTCGCGTTGCAGGCGGCTCTGGGCGATGTTGACTTGGTACTTAACGCCGCCGGCCCATTCCTACACACCGCAGCGCCGCTTGCCGAAGCATGTCTCAATGCCGGCGTTCACTATCTCGATATCAGCAACGAGCTGCGGGTGTTCCGCGCCCTGTACGACCTCGACGAGAAGGCCAAGCAAGTCGGCGTCAGCATCATCCCCGGTGTCGGGTTCGGCGTTGTCGCTACGAACTGCTTGGCGCGCTACGTCAGCGAGTTGGTCGGCGGTGCCGATCACCTCGAGTTGGCATCCCGGGTCGCTTCTGCCCAGCCGGGCCCCGGCGCTGCCGCGACCATGCAAGCGAATCTCCCTTACGGAGGCTGGATCCGTGAGGGGGGACAGCTGGTTCCCAAAGAGTTCTTTACCGGCGTCACGACGATCGGTTTCCCCGACGGACCCTGTGAGGCGATGCCCGTGCCCACCGGAGATCTTGAAGCAGCCTTTTATGCCACAGGAGCTCCCGACGTCGTTGCATATGCCGTTGGCCCTCCCGCCCGCGATGTAACTGGTTTTGATGAGGAGGATGTCCCACCCTCGACCTACCGGTCGTCTGGATGGGCGCGTGCCACCAGCTCTGAAGGCGCCACCGCAGAAGCGTGGCTGCAGACCGGAGACTCCTACGTTTTCACCGCCGCAGCTAGCATTCGCGCCGTTGAGGAAGCACTCACAGGATCGAAGAGCGGAGCGCTCAGCCCAAATGTCGCGTTCGGTGTCGACTTTGCCTTCACGATCCAAGACACCAAGCGGATTGACCCCCCTGAAATGTCCAGCAACCTCGTACCGAGTGGAGAGTCCAATGCATAACGCCCTGCAGACACGCCAGCGCATGTTGGCCCTCGTCCTTCCCTAGAAGCCGTCACTCGTAACGGTCTGATACCGCCCGCGCGGACCCTACTCTCAGCGACTGTTGACCCCCATGTCAGAAAAGGAAAGCAACCCCATGAATACGAACTCGACGGCCCCGCGGTGGTGGTGGTGGGCAACTCCATGGGAGCCGGCGCAGCCGTCTTTGCCGCGGCCGAGCGGCCGATCTCGTAAATGGCCCGTGCCTAGACGGCGAATTCAAGGCTCGGGTACCTTCAACACTTAGGGGTCGTCTCCCAGGGGTCCACTCGTCGCTCACGATACGAGCCCGGTCTGGTAGGCGAGCACGACGACTTGGACTCGGTCGCGGAGGCCGAGTTTCTGGAGGATGTGCGTGACGTGGGTCTTGACGGTCGTCTCGCTGATGTAGAGCTCCGCTCCGATCTCAGCGTTGGACAGGCCGCGGGCGATGAGCCGGAGGATGTCTTGTTCGCGTGCGGTAAGCTCGTCGAGCTCTTTCGGGGGCTCGCGACGGGGAATGCGGGTGAACTGGTTGATCACGCGTTTGGTGATCGCGGGTGAGAGGAGCGCGTCTCCAGCGGCGACGGTGCGGACCGCCTCGATCAGCTGTTCGGGCGGGTCGTCTTTGAGCACGAATCCGCTCGCGCCGGCGCTGAGTGCTTCAAAGATGTATTCGTCCAGTCCGAAGGTGGTGAGGATCAGGATCCGCGCCGTGTTGTTGGCGGCAAGGATTCGGCGGGTGGCCTCGAGCCCGTCGAGCTCTGGCATGCGGATGTCCATCAGGATCACGGTCGGGCTAAACCGCGCCGCCATGGCCACCGCTTCGAGTCCGTTGCTTGCTTCGGCGACGACCTCTATGTCTTGTTCGCCGGCGAGCAGCATTCGGAAGCCGGCGCGGACCATGGACTGGTCGTCGGCGATGAGGACTCGGATCGTCATGGCCGGTCTGAGGTGAGTGGGAGGCGGGCGCTGAGCGTGAACCCGCCGACGTTTGTCGTGCCTGCGGCCATCTCGCCGCCGTAGAGTTTGACGCGCTCGCGGATGCCGATCAGTCCGTGACCGTGACCGTGGCCGTCGCTCGGCGTCGCGCCGGTGCCATCGTCGCGGACTTCGATCCATACCTCGTCTGGCGCATACCGGACGGTGACCTCCGCGTGGCTGGCGCGGGCGTGCTTGAGGGCGTTGGTGAGACCCTCCTGAACAATCCGATACGCGGAGAGGTCGATCCCGGGCGGGAGCGGGAAACGCTCCCCATCGAGGTGCAGCCTGACGGGGAGTCCGGCGCGGCCGATCTCCTTGATCAACGAGTCGAGGCCGTCAAGGCCGGGCTGAGGCGCGAGCTCGACGCCATCGCCTTCACGGCGCATCACACTGAGCAGACGGCGCATCTCCGTCAGCGCGCCGCGCCCGGCGCGCTCGACAGCCATGAGAGCATCGCGATCCTCGGTCATCGCGTCGGGGAGCTGGTGCCGGACGGCGCCGACTTGTAGCACCATCACGCTGACGGAGTGCGCGACGATGTCGTGCAGCTCGCGCGCGATCCGCACCCGCTCCTCGGCCACGGCGACGCGCGTCACTGCATCCCGCTCCTGCTCGGCCTGTGTCGCATGTGACTCCGCCACCTCGGCCTGCTCGACGCGTGTGCGGACGGCCAGGCCTGCAAACCAGGCGACGGCGAAGTCGACGGGAATGAAGACGAGCTGCTCGACCGAGTGTCCGGGGATGTTGTAGATCAGGGTCGCCGTAGCGCCGACCACGATCGCCAGTCCGAGGCCGGCCCGCCGGACGTCCCGAAGGTTCCCGAGCAGGAATGCGGCCACTAGCCCTAGAAGGAAGATGGACTCGGGGTACGGGATCAGCAGCGGGTCGACGAACGAGATTCCCGCGGCCAAAAGCCAGTACGCCGCCGGTCCGGCAAACGGAAACCATCGCCGCGCCAACAGCGGTAGCACCAGGATCGCGAGCGCGGGAAGGCAGAACCACAGCGTTGTTGTCGGAGCTCCCGACGAGCCGCGTCCGAGCACCACGTTAAGGATCGCCACGATCGCTAGCAGCGCGATCAGCAGGTCGAACCAGTACGTGCGGGCGAGATGTTCGATTCGGCTCACGCGCTGAACGTACTCCCCCCTCTCCGTTGCCGCCTCCTACCTAAGTACGAGTCGAAATCGTCGGATGGTAGGAGCGGTGTTCCAGCCTCCCGACGATGCCGATCTCGCGGTCGCAGCTTAGGTTCGTCGCATGGCACAACGAGGGTCGACGAAAGGAAGAACAATGATCGAGGAAAACCACCTCACTAAGCGCTACGGCAAGACCCTGGCAGTTGACCAACCAGCGGCCCAAAGACCACGGGGATTCACCTGGGCCCGGATCGTTGCCCTGGTGGTCATCGGGGTGATGTTGTTGGGCCTGGCGTACATCGGGTTCGCACCCGGCGGCGCAGCGGTCTCGGTCCCGCAGGGGGCGCACGCCGGCCAGCTGGCAATGATGCACCCGTGCACTTACGCGACCGAGAAGGGTGCGATGCCCGCAGACTGCGGCACGTTGGTTGTGCCGGAGAACCGAGCAAGCTCAAAGTCGCGCTTGATCGCGCTGCCGGTGACCCGGATCCTGGCTCGCTCATCGCACCCGCTGACGCCAATCTTCCATCTCAATGGCGGCCCTGGCATTACCAACATGACGTTTCCCCAAGCGAGCCGACTGACCGCCCAGCACGATGTCGTCATGGTCGGCTACCGCGGCGTCGACGGCTCTTCGGTGCTGAACTGTCCCGAGGTGACGGCGGCGCTCGGGAACGGGGAGTACCTCGGCAAAGCGTCGCTGACTGCGTACTCGGAGGCCTTCGCCTCGTGCGCGAAGCGGCTTGAGCGAAGCGGCGTAGACCTCGCCGGCTACACGATGGAGGAGCAGGCCGCCGACATCGAAGCCGCTCGCGTCGCGCTCGGCTACAAGCGCATCGACCTGCTCAGCGAGAGCGCCGGGACCCGTCTCGCGATGATCTACCAGTGGCGGTACCCGAACAGTGTCGACCGCTCGGTGATGGTCGGGGTCAACCCGCCCGGGAACTTCCTGTACAGCGGAGCCGAGATCGATCAGGGGATCGAGCGTTATTCGGCGCTGTGCGCGAAGCAGCCTTCCTGCCGCGCCCGGACCAAAAACCTCGCCGCGAGCATGAAGCACACGGCGGCAGACATGCCGAGCAGTTGGTTATCCCTGCCGATCGAGCCGGGCAACGCCCTGGTCGGGACGTTCCTCGGGCTCACGGAGGCGACCTCGGAGGCTTCGGAACTGTCCGGGCCGACGACCCTCAACTCGTGGATCTCCGCCGCGCAGGGTGACCCGAGCGGCCTGTGGTTTCTATCGACGATGACCCATTTCGTCCTCCCCCAGTCGTTCGTCTGGGGCGAGTTCGCCAGCATCGGGATGGCCGACGCGCAGCCCGTCGAGCGTTATTACAGCTCCGGCGCGGACCGGGGCTCGATCATCGGAAATCCCCTCGCGGAGTTCATTTGGGGAGCAGGAGCCCTTGTGCACGCCTGGCCGGCCAACCCGGGTGAGAACCAGTACACCAGCGTGCAGAACTCGAGCGTCCCGACGCTGCTCATCGGCGGGACGCTCGACTTCGAGACACCGGCCCAGAACGCCACGAAGGAGCTGCTGCCGCACCTTTCCAACGGGCATCAGGTCATCTTGTCCGGGCTCGGGCACGTGGACGACTTCGATGCCTACGAGCCGAAAGCCAGCACGCAGCTGCTGACCACGTTCTACGCCACCGGCCAGGTCGACACGTCCGGCTACACCCCGAACGTGGTCAGCTTCACCACATCGCAATCGCAGACAGCGATTGCCAAGGACCTCCTTGGGTTTATGATCGGCTTCGCCCTGTTGGCAGTGATCTGGCTCGTGGTGTTGGCGATCCGGATCCGCCGCCGAGGCGGTACCGGCCGCAAGACGGGCGCATGGATCCGTTCGGCCGGTCCGATCGTGTTCGGACTCGGCGGATGGTTCCTCGGCGCACTGTTGGTACTGCGGTTCTGGCCGAGCCAGCCGCTCGACGACCAGCTGCTGGCAGTGGTCTCGATCGCGGTGCCGATCTGGCTCGGGGTCTACGCCGGCTGGGTCCGCACCGACACGCCGAAGGCGATGCGGGCCAAGGGCATCGGTGCCGCGGGTGTCGGTGCGGTGGTCGGAGCCGCACTCGGTTTCCACGTGACCAGCGGGCTCATGGCGTTGATCACGACGATCATCGGTGCGGCGGTCGTGTCGAACCTGAGCCTGCTCGTGCTCGACATCTGGACCGAGCGGGCCGCCTCCCGGGGAACGGCCGCTCCGCCCCGGGCGGAGCCGCCCGATCTGTCGAGCGGGCCGGCGGTGGATCCGTCGGAGACGGAGCACCTGGAGCCGGCCCTGCACTGATCGCCCGAACCGTGTCGGGGAATCCCTTGGAGGATTCCCCGACACGGCGCTCGCAGAGGCGTCGCGAGTCGAGGCATGATCCTCGGCCGCGCTCCGTCGCTGGGCCACGTGGTTCCTCCACTCGTTCAGCCTGGCAGCTTGAGCGAACATCCATTCACCTCTGAACCAAGGAACGTTTTCATGCCCACCACGACCGATTTCTGGACCGACGTTCACCAGGAACGTCAATGTCTTTTGGACCTGCTCGAAGTGCTGACACCCGAGCAATGGGACGTTCCCTCGCTTTGCACTGAATGGCGCGTTCGCGATGTCGTCGGACACATGGTGAGCGAGACCCACATGACCGTTGCTCAGGCTGGATGGGGCCTTATCAGGTCAGGGTTCCGGATCAACCGGTATATCGCCAAGGATGCGCAACAACGAGGAGCTGCCCCCGTTGCGAAACTCCTCGAGGACTTCCGGGTTGCGGTTCTTTGTTCGTACGCACCTACCCGGCCTGTCGTCGTTGTCCATGCTCGAGGACATCGTCATCCACCAGATGGACATCCGCCGACCCTTAGAGCAGCAACGCTGCATTCCCAATGGGCGAATGATCGCCGTGGCCGGGGATCTCTGGACCAACCGCTTCTTTCCCGGCCCGCAACTGTTCCAGGGCATTCGAGCCACCGCCACCGACGCGGATTGGTCGGCTGGCAAGCGGTCTGGAAGTCACCGGGCCTGTCGAGGCGTTGGTCCTCACCTTGGCCGGCCGTTTCGCCGCGCTCGACCAGCTGCAAGGTGATGGGATGGCGACCCTGCGTACGCGCGCAGATGCTCTATGAGGGCAGTGCCTTTTTGGGGATAGTGGACGCAGAGGGGCCCTTCTAGGGCTCCCGACCCTGGCTATCCCGCATCCTGACTCCCATTCGATGGAGGGTGCGCCATACGGTGCTGGCGTCTATTCCGAAGTGATTAGCCACCGCCGCTGCTGAGTGACCGGATTCGTATAGTTGTCGAACTTGCTCCAACTCGGCTCCTTGCAGAGCGGGTAGCGGTGCCGAACTTCTCCAGCTCGCTTGGCATGCTTGATTACCGTGTCCCGGCTGATGTGGTACCGGACTGCCAGTTCCTTGACCTTCACCCCAGACTTGTACTCCGTTATCAGCTGAGCGACCTCTTCTGCATGAAGGCGGTGGTGCAATTGTTTCTCCCGACGCTCGATAACTGGTCCCGGTTCCGGGGTCATATCGAGGAGTTCCAGCAGGTCAGAGGCCAGGTCCCCTTGGTTGGAGTAACGTCCCATCGCCTCCGGCGTGGCGGGCGTCTTCGCAGCTTACGATGCAGAAATGAGCGGTCCGAACGTCCCCGAAACGGTGTTCACGGAGCGCGAGGGCGTCATTTACGTTGCCCTTGCTGTCAATCGTGCCAAGTGCCTCTGGCGCGAGACGGTCATGCATGACGTCGGGATCGACGGCCAGATCGAGTACGTCGACCCTGACGGCTCAGCTACAGGCCGACTGGTGCTTGTGCAGGTGAAGAGCGGGATCTCATACTTTGCGAGAAGCAGCAGCGACACGGTCGAGTTCCGTCCACCGCCGGCTCACAGAGCTTACTGGGAACGTGCGCCCCTACCCGTTATTTTGGTGCTTCACGACCCGCTTCGGTCGATAACCTGCTGGACCGACGCTCGTTCGCAATTACGGTCAGGGCACAATCGCGTTTCGGTTCCGCTTGCGAACTCTTTGGACCCACATGGTGTTCTAGCCGCCCTAGCGTCTGATGGGCCGCTCCCCAATGGAGTCGAGAACGTCGATCAGATCATTGACCTCATGATCGCATCTCGCTGTCCAGACGGATTATTTCCCGTAGATTTTTTCGACCTCTTCATCCACGGTCTTATTGAACTATGTCGTGCCGTCGACTTTGGTATCGAGCTCGCAACCGACGTCGCTGGAATACATCTAGCTATCGATCAACCAGAATTCGGCCTCGGAATTGGTTCGGATGTGTATGAGTTTCTCTCAGATTACGTTCGTTTTCTTGTTGCTTACGACTTGGCTCGGATTGACTACGACAACACACGGCGATTCGAGGAAGAGTCGCAACTCGTGCCGACCTTAATCGGGCCCTTAACTCGCCGAGGCCTTGCGCTTGTCGACCGAGTCAACGACCTAGACAAAGCTGAGGGCATCAGGGTCGTCCAAGACAAGGCGTTTTCTGGGGTAGAATCCTTCGAGCACGCTCGACGGATACCGGTAGTCCGAGCTTTCAAGAGCCATTGGATTAGTGGGGACAACCTTTCCTTGAATCGTGATGGGATTTGACCAATTCCATAGGCCCGGGAATTGTTTTACCGATTCCAACCATTCCGCTGTCGGAGCGGAACGCCAGCCCTTCGAAGCGACAGTCGGACTGTGCTGGCGTGAACACCCAGAGCGATTCCCACGTTCCTGAGCGAGAGCCCGGAGCTGTAGAGCTGCGTGGCGACTTCCACTTCGTGCTCTTCGAGGGCTGGGTAGCGCCGCCGGCGAGGTTCTGACCGGTTCAAGTGCTCCAACACCGTTGAGCGGCGTATCCCGAACCGCTCAGCCAGGTCGTTGATCGCCGCTCCGGATTCGTAGGCGGTGGTCAGCTCGGCCACCTGAGCCGGTAGCAGCCGGCGTTGCCGACGCCTTAGGGTCACCCGAGTAGGGACCGGAGAAGTGGCGGGATCGAGCGCGTTGTTCCAGTACAACGGCATGAAGTTGACCTATCCGCGACAAGATTTCCTGGTTTGAGAGTTCTCCGCTTACCTCCAAGTGAGGGCACTCGAACCACCGACTTCATCACTGCACTTCGAACCCGCCTGGAGGTGCCTCCACCATGGGGTCCCCGACGTTCGCGACCTCTGACCTTCGGATCCGAACTCGATCAGGATCCAAGGGGCGCTCACGCCCTACCAACTCTGTTGAATCAAGATCGCAGTCGTCCAGTTTGTCGTGCCCAGCGTGCAACTTCGGTCCACGACCAAATCAGGCCCATCCGTAGTCGCACAACGGGCTCAGGGAAATCGGGGTGACGGCGCCGCCAGTCGTGGACCACACTGGAGCTGAGACCCAGTCGGTCTGCGATCTCCGCGACGCCGACGAGGTCGTCGGCGTGGTAATTGCGTGGCACACAGGAATCGTAGACAAGGGTCGTTACGCATCTCGGTTGCGCACCTGTGAGAAGGGCCCCGGCGGTGCTGTAACACCCCGGGGCTTGGCCAGCACCTACAAGGAGGTACTGACGTGGCCAAGGGTAGTGATACGCGGGCCGCTTGTGCGCCTGCGCCGAATCTGACAGCCCATCGGACACACGGGCCGGCAGGCCCCAACCCTTGGGCGCTCAGCCCGAGCGACTTCGCATTCTTGTGGGACGAGTGCCCCCGCTGCATGCCCTATGGGGTGGTCCGTCCCGGAAACCGTTGGGTCAAGTCAGCTCCTATCCGGCCGCGCGGGCACTCAGCCGCATGCTTCATCCGTGGCTACGTCGACGTGCTCGTTCACTGCGACGACGGGACAACGGGGATCCTCGACTTCAAGACGTCCGAGCCGAAGGCCGAACGTCTCGCCACCTACGGCCGCCAGCTCCACGCCTACGCCCTGTCCTTGGAGCACCCGGCCAGCGGTCCGACCACCACCGTGGGCTCGCTCGGCCTCCTATGCTTCGTCCCCGGCTCCTACGAAACCGAGGCCAGCCAGGCGACACTTCGAGGCGACGTCGAGTGGGTGGAGATCGAACGGGACGACGAGGGTTTCCTCAGCTTCCTCTCCGAGGTGGTCTCGGTGCTCGAACAGCCCGAGCCCCACCGGCCCTCCGGACTGCCCCTGGTGCGCTTGGCGGCTCGGGCGCCGTGTCGCCGCCTGAGGCCGCTCGGAATCAAAACGCTGCAAGGGAATGCGGCCAATCCCACCGGCTGGGTGGTCCAGGCGGGATCGCAGGTCGAGGCGGGATTTGGCCGGTCGGCCTCCCCGAGGGCCGATCGCTGTGGCACTCGCCTGCGTTCTGCTCGGTGACGGTCGCGACCAGTCCACCCTTCTCGAATCGGATCGCGCTAGACAAGTACCAGCAGTCAGAGCACAGCCTGTCCATCGTCACCTTCAGTGGCGGCGGACAGGGGAAGTCGACGTTGAGGGACAACGCCGCAGAGCAGGTGGAGTCCCTCGGTGTCGAACGTCAATCACGAGAACGAGAAGAGCGGGAGGGGCCTCCACCTGAGGGTCCCCCGATCTCTGGCCTCCTCGACCCTCGCGGTGCGTACGGCCGGGATTTGGCTTATCCGTCGTCCCGCACCGCTGCGCAGTCATTCTTCGATGACCGGCGTGCCGAGGACTGGTTCGCGAGCCAACCGATCCGACCCGGTGAGTCGGTGAGCGACGCCATCACCCGCTTTTCTCCGGGCTCCCTGCCCGAGGAGACGTGGCGCCGGATCGGCGCTGTAGTGCGGACTTCGGTGCACGCCGCGGCTCCTCATACCGTGTACTCAGCCCGTGCCCTCATGGCGGTGGTTACCCAGCTGGCGGTCTGGGTGGACACCTTAGGTCTTCCCATCGAACCCGAGGTGGCGTTCCACCCCGACACCATCGACCGCTTCGCCACCGAGGGTTGCGGGCACTTGGCCCCAGGCACCCAGCTCAATTACCGGACCCAGCTCCGGGCGGTCGGTGCGGTGGTGCTCGGACCCGACCTCTTCCCGCCCCGACCGCTCCCGCTGCAGCGCTCGGACCCCCTTGCCCCTTATTCCTCCGAGGAGATCGCCGCCTTGCGGTCGTGGTGCCGGGGCTTGCCCACCGAGCGCAACCGCTACAACGTGGCGGTTGTCCTGGCCTTCGGGCTCGGGGCCGGTCTGACGAGTGGGGCACTGAGTCGCCTGCTCGGCGACGAAGTCACCAGAGACGAGGACGGGGTCATCGTCCATGTGATCGGACCGAGGCCACGTGACGTGCCCGTCCTGCGCCAGTGGGAGGACGAGGTCCATGACCTGGGCTTCCGTGCGGGGGCGCCCCTGTGGTCCTCCCCGAGCGCACCAAGATCGGCCGGGCCCAGATCCCGAACTTCCTCGCCCGGTGCCCGAGGGGCGACGCCCCGCCCCTCAACATGAACCGGCTGCGCAACACCTGGATCGTCGGTCATCTCTCCGCCGGCACCCATCTCGGTGCCTTGGCGGAGGCGGCTGGTGTCGACGCGACCCAACCGTGAAGTATGCCCGGTTCGCGTCGGGACCCGGGCCCGACGAGGCGCGCCGGATGCTGCGGGAGGCGAGCGTCGAGTGACCCTCGGGCAGTTCTCGGTGCCCGGGGTCGAGGGCGAGGAGGAGCTCGTCGATCTGCGCGTCCTGGGCGGGTCGGTTCAAAAAGGTCGATGACGAGTCGATCCGCACGGCGGTCTTCTTGGTCGAGCACATGGAGGTACTCGACCGGCTGGATGAGTGGAAGGCCCAGGAGCGAAAGGGCCCGGGAGGACGCCCCCAGACCTTCTCGACCCGCGCCCTGCTCGTGGCCCTGGTCCTATGTGCGCTCACGGACCAACCGCTGCATTTGAACCGGGTATGCGACGTCATGTTCCGCCAGCTGAGCCCCCAATGGTGCACCTCGCTCGGCATCCCCGATCCTCCCGCCGACGGGGACATCGCCGGCTGGGAGGCCGCCTATCGCAACGTCCGCACCCGGTTCCCCGGGGTGCTTGACCTCATGGACCCCTCGCCCACCCCGAAGAACCGACGGCTCGACCACGACTCCTTCGTCTCGCTCACCGAGCAACGCGGGGGACAGCGTTCCAAGGACGAGTGGGTCGAGCGCAGCGAGCGCCTCGCATGGTTCGTGAACCAGTTCCTCGAGGCGAGCTTGGCCCTCTTGCCCCGAGAGGTGCGCCGGAAGTGGAAGGGGTCGGTCGGCGTCGACGCCACGCTCGTCAAATCGTTCGCATCGCAACCTGGCGGCCGACCTCACCGAACACAAACTCGGCAGCTGGACCGGACCCCCCGCTCACTGCGTAAGGAGCTTGCTCGACCTGAAGTACGCATCCACAGGGCTTTGGCGCGCCCTGTGGGTATCTCAACGTGGACCTGATCGAGCGGGTTGGAACCTACGGGTGCTTCACTGAGCGACGTCGGGGCTGCTCAGGATCAAATGGGTCGACGAGGGCTTGGAACGCTCAAGCTGACGGGGAGTTTTGTCGACGCGAGTAGTGGAGTTCTGTCGACACCCCGGGGGTGGGCGAGGGGGGACTTGAACCCCCACATCCTTTCGGACACAGGAACCTGAATCCTGCGCGTCTGCCTATTCCGCCACTCGCCCGAGTGCCGGGCCAGGATACTCGACCACCGCGACGCGACGGCTTGCCCCTTCTCACCTGGGGAGAAGGGCTCATGCCTCCTGCAACAGGCCTGGCTGCCAGTAGTCTGGATCGGACCATGGGACTCCAGAAGTTTGAGGAGCGCCTCGAGCGTCTGGTGGAGGGTACGTTGGCCAAGCCCTTCCGCAGCAGCCTTCAGCCGGTCGAGATCGGACGAAGGCTGACTCGCGAGATGGATCTTCATCGCAGGGTGGGCGTGCGGGGCCTCATCGCGCCCAATGTCTTCACCGTCACGCTGGCGCCGTCCGACGTGGACCGGTTTGCCAACTTCGTGGATGCGCTGTCTCGAGAGCTGGCCGACGCGGCCAGGAGCACGCGAGGATCGAGAACTATGCGTTCGTCGGCCCCGTCGAGGTCCAGATCTACGAGGGGACTCGGCTCCGGGCGGGGCGCTTCACGATCACGACCGAAGTACGCGAGGCCGAGGGGGGGCTCTCGGTCGTCGAGCTGGTCCTTCCTGACGGGAGCCGGGTGGAGCTCGGCAGCGAGGCCCTGGTCATCGGCCGGTTACCCGAGTGCGGCGTGGTGCTGGGGGACCCCAACGTGAGCCGTCGGCACGCCGAGGTCCGCCGGGTGGGGGAGGCCGTGGTGGTGACCGACCTCGGATCGACGAACGGGACCCGGGTCAACGGCGTCCCCGTTCGCGAGCAGCATCTGGCCACCGGGGACGAGATCACGGTCGGATCGACCACGCTCGTCGTCCAGATGACGTGACCCGCGCGCTCGCCCCGCTGGTCGGCGCCCAGAACTACACGGCGATCCTCCGTCCGCTGCAGTGGCTGGTCATCGCCCTCATCTTTCTCTTCTTTCTCCGAGTGATTCGTGCCGTGTGGGTGGAGGTGCGCCCAGCTGGCGTGCGGCTCACCCGCGCTGAACGTCGCCGCCAGGACGCGCCGGTGCGGGCCGAGCGCCCGGCGGCTCGGCGCCGGCAGCTTTCCCTCAAGGTGGTCGAGCCGGCCGACCATCTCGGCCAGACGTTCGATCTCGACGACGAGCTCACCGTAGGCCGGTCACCGGGCTGTGGCGTGCCCACGACATATGACGCCTTCAGCTCGACACTGCACGCCCGCCTGTTCCGGCGGGGCGACCAGCTCTGGGTCGAGGACCTGGGTTCCACCAACGGCACGTTCGTCAACTCCGAACGGATCAACAAGGCAACCAGGCTGGCCCGAAGCGACCTTCTTCAGGTAGGCGCCACGGTGTTCGAGGTCACTCGATGACCGTCGTCCGATCGGGTGCGGCGTCGGATGTGGGGCGTGTGCGGACCATCAACCAGGACATGGTGCTCCAGACGGCGACCCTCTTCGCGGTAGCCGATGGCATGGGCGGGCACGTCGGTGGGGAGGTGGCGGCCAAGGTGGCCGTCGACACGTTGAAGGCGGTCTTCGGTCGACAGGCCTCCACCGAGGGGCTCGAACAGGCGGTGAGCGACGCCAACGCCGCCGTGTGGTCGCAGGGCCACGCCATCAGCGACCTCCGGGGAATGGGGACTACCCTCACCGCCGCCGCACTCGTCGTTGGGAGCGACGGCCGCGACAAAGTTGCTCTGGCCAATGTGGGTGACTCGAGGGCATACCTGTTCACCGCTGGTCAGTTGACCCAGATCACGGTGGACCACTCCCTGGCCGAGGAGAAGGTCCGTTACGGGGAGATGACCGAGGCCGAGGCCGCGGTCCATCCCCACCGGCATATCCTGACCCGGGCTCTCGGTGTCAGCGACGGAGTCGAGGTGGACGTGTGGGAGCTTCACCTGCGAACCGGCGACCGACTCATGCTTTGCAGCGACGGGCTTACCAACGAGGTTCCCGAGGACGAGATCGCCGAGGTGCTCTCGTCGGAGCCCGACCCCCAGGTGGTGGCGACGGCCCTGGTGAACTCGGCCAACCGGCACGGGGGCAACGACAACATCTCGGTGTTGGTGGTCGACGTACTGGTTGGTGACGACAGCGTGGCGACGCCGGACATCGTCACCTCCCGAGCGGCACGCCCGGTGGCCCGGCCGAGCGCTCCGCTCCTCGCGGTCGATGGCTCGATCACGGGCGTGGTCCCACAATCGACAGGGGGCGTGGTCGACCAGGAGGGGCAGACGGCCACGGCACCGCCCTCCGTCGAATGGACCGAGCGCGACGTGGGGGCTGCGTCGCCCTCGGCGAGATCGGACGTCGCCGGAAATGCACGGGTTCCGCCCACCACCTCGTCAGCTGCCCGCGTCGCGCCACCCGTGCGTCGAGAAGCGGCGATCGCGCCGGTCAGCGCGCCGGTCACTGGCCCTTCGGGCGAGCCGGTGCGCAAAGAGAGCCGGCGGGAACGCCGTCGACGCCTGGGAATCCCACGGCGCGTGACCTTCCGAGTTCTGGGCTTCATCATCCTTGTGGTGGCGGTGGTCGTTGCTGCCTACATCGTCGTCCGCTGGTACGCCACCGACAACTGGTACGTGACAGTGCAAGACCACGAGCTGGTCGTCTACCAAGGGAGGCCGGGCGGCCTGCTGTGGTTTGAGCCCAAGGTCGTGGATCGCACTGGAGTGTCGACCTCCGATGTGTTGTCGATCCACCTGGCCGATCTGCGGGCCACCGTGCAAGAGCCGTCGCTCTCGGCGGCCAAGCGTTACGTGAACGACCTTCAACGGGAGTTCGCGGCCGAACAGCAGCCCAGCACGTCCCCGCCGATCGGCACGACAGCTCCGGTGACCGGTTCCACGGCCCCAACCGTGACGACCTCGACGGGTGCTCCGTGAACGGACCGTTGCGCGCGCCTGTTGCCCGCGGCCGCTGGGCCGGGATGGTGCGCTGAGTGGGCCGCCGAATCCGGTGGCTCGGACTCGTGTTGATCCTCTGCTTCACGCTCGTCCTGCTCCAGCTGGTCAACGTCCAGTTTCGCAAGGCTGCTGCTCTGGCCCATGCCCCCGACAATCCCCGCAATCAGGTCGACAAGTACGACAACCAGCGGGGCCTGATCCTGGCGGCCGACGGAACCGTGCTGGCCAAGTCGGTGAAGTCGCCGAGCGGCCCCTGGCAATATCAGCGGGTGTACCCCGGTGGCTCTGCCGCCTCCCTGTACTCGTCGGTGGTCGGTTACGACTCCCTCGAGTACGGGACGTCGGGTGCCGAGTACGAGTACAACAGTTACCTCTCGGCGCACTCCCAGCCGGCCCAGTCGTTGAGCCAGCTGCTCTCCCCGCCGCCCAAGACGACCGACAACGTCACGCTCACGGTCCAGCCCTACCTCCAAGAAGAGGCCCAGCAGGCCGTCTCTCAGATCGAGGGTGCGAACAAGGACGCAGCGGTGGTTGCGCTGAACCCCCAAACCGGGGCAGTGGAGGCCATGTACTCCAACCCCAGTTACGATCCCAACGCGCTGGCCAATCCCGACGTCCCCGCCGAGGAGGTGGCCCACTACGCCTACAGCCAACCCGACGCGGAGCAGTTCGAGCCGATCGCTCCGATGGCCACGCAGGACATCTTCTTCCCCGGGTCGACCTCCAAGGTCGTCACCAGCGCTGCCGTCTACAACCTCAAACCGTCGCTCGCCAGCTTCAACTACCCCGACGACGCGAAGAACTCCTGCCTGACGCTGCCCAACTCCAACAAGATTCTCTGCAACGACGGCACGACGATCGCCAACAGCACCCCCTGCGGCGGCACCATGGTGCAGATGCTGCCCTCGTCGTGCGACCCCGGATACGGTGCATTGGGCATCGAACTGGGCGGCAACCTGCTCAGCCAGCAGGCCGATCTCTTTGGGTACAACACGGTGCCGCCCATCGACCTCCCCTCGGTCGCCAAGTCGACCTTCCCGTCAGCGACCGCGCTCTCCGGGGCGAATCAGGCCTTTGTCGCCTACTCGGCCATTGGCCAGTACGACGTGCAAGCCACTGCCCTGCAGAACGCCATGATCGCCGCCACGATCGCCAACGGGGGGCTCGAGATGGTGCCTCACGTCATGTCCCAGATTCGCCAGTCCGACGGCGCGCTAGTCAAGACCTTCGTCCCGAGCGTCTATCAGCGGCCAGTCAGTGCCCAGGCGGCGGCGCAGGTGACCAGCATCATGCTGGGCGTCGCCAAATTCGGCACCGCGTCCAACGTCGGGTTCCCCGCGTCGTTGGACGTGGCGGTCAAGACCGGCACGGCGCAGACCAGTCCGACCGCTCCAGAAGCGGTGGCCAACGTGGACTGGATGATCGGGTTCGCGCCGGCAAACAATCCGGTCGTCGCGGTGGCGGTGGTCGTGCCCGAGCAGAGCAAGTCCAGTGACGGCGCCGGTGTCGCCGGACCGATCATGAAGGCAATGCTCGAAACCGCCGTTGCGCACGCAAGCATCGGCGGCTCGACCACCACCACCCGTCCGGTGTCAGTGGGTCGGACGCCCCTCGCCCCGGCTCCGGCCTTGGCGACGACGACCACGCTCGCCCCCACGGCGACGACCGTTGAGCCCGCGGCGTCGACGACCGTTCCGGCCGCCGCCCCGACCACGACGGGCAGCACGTGAGCGGGGAGACGTGGCCAGGTCGCGCCCGCGAGGATGGCCGTTCGGGGGCTACAAGATGACCGCGGTGGCGCGACGGCCAATCGGCCGCCGCGTAGGCTCTGACCGGCATGGAACCGGTACAGACGGCGCGCGTCTTCTCCAACCGCTACGAGCTGACCCATCTGATCGCTCGAGGTGGGATGGCGCAGGTCTACCGGGCTCGAGATCGTCTTTTGGACCGTCCGGTGGCGCTGAAGGTCCTTTTCCCCGAACTGTCCGTCGACCGGGCGTTCGTCGAGCGGTTCCGACGAGAAGCCCAGGCAGCGGCCAATCTTTCGCATCCCAACATCGTGCCCGTCTTCGACTGGGGCGAGGACGACGGCACGTATTTCATCGTGATGGAGTTCATCGACGGCCGTCCCCTCTCCGCGCTCCTGCGCTCGACGGGACCCTTGGCTCCGGCCCGCGCCGCGGGCATCGGCGCCAACGTCGCAGCTGCGCTGTCCTACGCGCACCGCCACGGCGTTGTGCACCGCGACGTCAAGCCCGGAAACGTCCTCATCACCGAGGATGGCCAGGTCAAGGTGACGGATTTCGGAATCGCCCGCGCCATTAACACCGAAGAAAGCCTGACCCAGACTGGCGCGGTGATGGGTACGGCGGCGTACTTCTCGCCCGAACAGGCCGAGGGCTTCGGGGTGGATGCCCGTAGCGACCTCTATTCGCTCGGGGTGGTCCTCTATGAGATGGTGGCCGGGCGGACGCCGTTCATCGGTGACTCGCCGGTGGCAGTGGCGTCGAAGCACGTGCGCGAGCAGCCTCCTCCGCTTCGAGACTTCAATCCCCAGGTGCCCGCGGCGCTCGACGCGGTGATCGCCAAGGCCATGGCCAAGTCGCCGGACCACCGCTACGCCACCGCTGAAGAGTTCCGCGCCGACCTCCTCCGTTTCATCGACGGCCGTCCCGTGCTTGCCGCCGATCCAGCCGAGACCGCGGCCCTGGCGGCTGTGGGTACCACCCGGCTGGTCGGCGCGACCGGGATGGTGGTTCCCCAGACCCGAGCGGTACCGGTGCTCGACGGCGCCCCGCCGGTCGTTGAGAACGAAGACGAGATCCGTCGCCAACGGACCCGGCGCTTGACGACCGCCCTTCTCGTGTTGCTGGTCGCCGTCATCGTGGTAGCCGTTCTCCTCCTGCGCTCACTCGGGTACCTCGGGGGGGGCACGTTCGCCGTCCCGAACGTGGTGGGCCAGTCGCAAGCCGCAGCTGAGCAGAGCCTCCAGGCAAAGGGTTTGGTGATCGGGACGACGAACACCAGGACCAGCTCGCTGGCGAGCGGGCAAGTGGTCGCCACCGACCCGGGGGCCGGGACGAGCGTGAAGAAGGGCCAGCGCGTGGACCTCGTGGTGAGCAGCGGCCCGGCCCAGGAGGTGGTCCCGAAGGTCACCGGTCAGGATCTCTCCGCCGCCGAGGTGATCCTGACCCAGGCCAGCCTGGGCTATCACGTCGACACGTTCACGCCCAGCAGCCAGCCGGCGAACACCGTCCTCACCCAAAGCATCGCTCCGCAGACCAAGGTGAACAAGGGCACGGTCGTGCACCTAACGGTGGCAGCGGCACAGAGCTCGGTCGCCGTGCCCAACGTAGGGGGCCTGAGTCCGGCGGCCGCCGGCGGGAAGATCACGACCGCGCAGCTGACGGTCGGCAACACCACGAGCGCGTGCTCGACCAGCGGGGTGGCTAGCGGGGTGGTCAGCGGCACGAGTCCGGCCGCCGGGACCCAGGAAGCACCCGGCACGTCGATCAACCTTGTGGTCTCGTCGGGCCCGTGCGCCACCGTGCCCAACGTGGTGGGCCAGACCCAGAGCCAGGCGACCTCCACGATCACCGGGGCGCAGCTGACGCCGGCGACCACCTCGTCGACCAACTGTCCTGCTTCGCAGAACGGGACCGTGCTCAGCCAGAACCCCGCCGCTGCCGCGGCGAACGTGCCCACGGGCGCCACCGTCACCCTGACGGTCTGCAACGCTTCGTCGACCACGTCGTCCAGCAGCACGACCTCGACCTCGTCGCCGTCATCCT
Source organism: uncultured Acidimicrobiaceae bacterium (assembly GCA_963794215.1). Lineage (GTDB taxonomy): Bacteria > Actinomycetota > Acidimicrobiia > Acidimicrobiales > RAAP-2 > DATKRB01. Next base: position 630,037 of record CAWCCQ010000008.1, read on the forward strand.
CGACGACCACGAGCTCGTCAACGCCGTAGCGATTCGGCCCTGTGCCGCTGGAGCCCGGCCCTGTACCGTTGGCGCCCGTCCGCTGACCACCTGTTCGGTCAGGCGATGCTCAGCCGTGCTCGACCAGCTCGAGGAAGTTGGCGAGCAGCGAGGGGCCCGAGGGCGTGAGGATCGACTCCGGATGGAACTGGACACCGATCACGGGCATCGAGCGGTGGCGGAGGCCCATGATGACTCCGTCGGCCGTGCTCGCAGTCACCTCGAGCACGTCGGGCACCGAGTCCGGCGACACAACGAGGGAGTGGTAGCGGGTGGCCACGAACGGGTTGGGCAGGCCGGCGAAGACCCCGTCGCCGTTGTGGTCGATGGCCGAGGTCTTGCCGTGCATGAGCTGGGGAGCCGACACGACGGACCCGCCAAAGGCCGCGCCGATGCACTGGTGGCCGAGACACACCCCGAGCACCGGCAGCCTTCCGCTCAGCTCGGCGACCACCGCCATGCTGACCCCGGCGTCCTCTGGACGGCCTGGGCCCGGGGAGATGAGCACGGCATCGGGTCGCTCGCGAACGATGCCGTCGATCCCGAGTGCGTCGTTTCGGAAGACGACGGGGTCCGCGCCCAGCTCGCCCAGCTCCTGGACCAGGTTGTAGACGAAGGAGTCATAGTTGTCGACCAGCAGGATGCGGACCGCCATCGGTTGATCGTATCCGGGCTTTTGGGGGCGGCCGGCTATCCTGCGCCGCTGTTGACCAGCCCGGGTGACTAGTGTCGACGTCCGTGGCGCGTACCAACACAGGGCCCGGCCGGGCCCAACGCAAGGGCCGTTCGGCCGACGGACGGACGACGGCAAAAGGTGGTCCGACCCGCAGCGGTGACCGGGTGGGCCGGTACCACTCCGCCGAGGAGAGCGGGCGGTACACACCGCCGACGCCGCGCAGCGTCCGCCAGAGTCCACGGTGGTTCGGAGCGCTCGTCCTGGTGGCGTTCGCGCTCGGCGTCCTGACGATCCTGCTCAACTACCTTTCGGCGCTGCCGGGTTCGGTGTCGGTTTGGTACCTGGTTGCGGGTCTCGCCTTCATCTTCATAGGTTTCCTACTGGCGACCCGATATCACTGAGTTCGGCCCGTTGACGCCCGGTGGATCAGTTCGGTCCAAGCGACTCGAACCAACTGACGCGAGTAGCCGGGCTGTTCAGCCAAGCCGTTCGATGATGGTCGCGTTCGCCAAGCCTCCGCCTTCGCACATCGTGAGGAGGCCGTAACGTCCCTGGGTGCGCTCGAGCTCATTGAGGAGCGTGCTGAACAACTTGGCGCCCGAGGCGCCGAGCGGATGGCCAAGGGCGATGGCGCCACCGTTTACGTTGACCTTCTCCATGTCGGGATGGTGCTCGAGGGCCCAGGCTAGAACGACAGGGGCGAACGCCTCGTTGATCTCCACCAGATCGATGTCGTCCAGGGTCAGCTTGGCTCGCTCGAGCACGGTGGTCGTGGCGGGAATCGGCCCGGTCAGCATCATGACCGGGTCGACGCCGGCCAGCGCGAACGCGTGGAGGCGAGCGCGCGGGCGCAGCCCCAGCGCGTCAGCCCGCTCCTCGCTCATGATCAGTACAGCCGCCGTACCGTCGGTGATCTGAGAGGAATTCCCAGCGGTAACCGTCCCGCCGTCCGGCTTGAACGCTGGCTTGAGCCTCCCCAGTGCCTCGACCGAGGTGTTGGGGCGGATGCCTTCGTCGACCGAGAAGAGCTCGTCGGTCTCGTTGCCGTCCGCGTCCTTGACGGCGATCGGGATCATCTCACCGGCGAACCGGCCCTCGGCGGTGGCAAGGGCAGCCCGGTGGTGGCTCGTGGCCGAAAACTCGTCCATCGCCTCCCTCGAGATGCCCCAATGCTCCGCAATGAGCTCCGCGGCGATGCCTTGAGTGACCAACCCCCCCCGTGATTCGTAGCGCTGCCGGACCCGCGGCCCATAGGGCAGTCCCAGGCCCCGCACTACCGAGGATCCCATCGGAGTCCTTGTCATCCCTTCAACCCCGAGCGCGACCACCACCTCGTAGGCCCCGGCCATGATGCCCTGCGCGCCGAAATGGATCGCCTGCTGAGACGATCCGCACTGGCGGTCAATCGTGGTTGCCGGCACCGATTCGGGCCAACCCGCCGCAAGGACGGCATTGCGCCCCACGTTGATCGCCTGCTCACCCACCTGTGTCACGCATCCGGTGATCACGTCTTCGACGATCGACGGGTCAAAGTCGCTACGGCTTTGCAAGGCGCGCAGGGCCTCTGCGGCGAGGTCAACGGCGTGCCAGTTCGCCAACTTGCCGTTGCGTTTGCCCCCGGCGGTACGCACGGCGTCCACGACGACTGCGCTGTTCACGGTGCCTCGCTCCCTTCACACCCGGTCGGCGCTGCGTGCCGGCCCACGAGCTTATCCCTCGCCTCGGTGAGTCCCGCCGGTCACCGCGCCGGTAGTGCGGCACCCCGAGCGCGCCACATGGGCCCCCGACCTCCCCGACGGTTCGGAGGTTTACCCGACCGTTTCGAGGCGTGGATGTCGTCCGTCGTTCCTCTCGTCGCTCGCTCGCTCGTACGGTGTGTGCGCCACGGTGCTCAGTCCACGAGACGCCGCGGCCCGGTTCGGATCTGTCGGGTTCGGCGTGTGCGGGTTGTGGCACGGGCCCACCCGGCCGGGGTTCGCCCGATGCTTTTGCGGCGCGCGGGTGGCGAGTTCAATGCGAGGGACGCTGGTGCCTGTGGTCCCGATCAGCACGTGCCCGGTACATACCGTGCTCGGCGGCTACAAGGACGCGCTCGCGGTGGATGCTCGGCGGCATTTCGCAAGCGTCCTGAGAACGCTTCTGGAGGACTTTCTCGCGCTCAAGCTTGCCTGCCTCGAGTCGTTGGCCTGCGGTGAGCTCCTCGTGCGCTCCGTCGTTCCCCCAACTCGCCGCCAGGGCCCTCCACCCCTCGGTTCCCTCGGTTTCTTCGGGCCACACCAAGGCCTGCTTGTCAGCGGGGAAGGCGCGCTCGGGCACGCGACGCGTCACCGACAGGATTCCTCGTGCCGACCCCCGCCAGAGCACAGTTGCGCGGCGGGCGGGTGCTGCTGCTCGATGACGTGTACACCACCGGTGCGCGGCGCAGAGTGCCGCGTGCACGTTGGTGCGGAGTGGCGCGACAGCCGTGGTCATCGTTGTCGCTGGGCGCGTGCTGCGCCCCACGGCAAGCGTGCGCGCCGCCGCCTACTGGTGTCGGGTTCCAGACCGTCTCTGTCAGCTCGATCGGTGCTGCGCGCCGACGTGTCTCGCGGCATGAGGACCTCCGCACGTTCGCACTTCGGTCAGCTGGCCGTGTCGATCACCACGCGACCTCTCACCCTCCCCTCCACGATGTCCCTAGCCAAGGCGGGCACGGCACTGAGCGGGGCGACCGAGGTGATCGCGTCGAGCAGCGTCGGCGGCAACTCGAAGGCGAGCCGCCGCCACGCCGCGGTGCGGTGCGGGTTCGGGCACAGGACCGAGTCGATCCCCAACAGACTGACGTTGCGGAGGATGAAGGGCAGGACGGTCCCGCGAAGGTCGCTGCCGCCGGCCAGTCCACAGGCCGCCACCGCGCCGCCGTACCGGATCTGCGACAGCACGGTGGAAAGGGTCTGGCTGCCAACCGTATCGACTGCGCCAGCCCATCGCTCGGCGTCGAGCGGCCGGCCGGGCGCGCTCAACTCGTTGCGATCGATGATGGTCGAGGCACCCAGCGAACCCAGGTAGTCGTGCACCTCGGGGCGTCCGGTCGACGCGGTCACACGATGCCCGAGGACGGCCAGGAGCGCGACCGCCACGCTGCCAACGCCCCCACCGGCCCCGGTGACGAGGATCTCGTTGTCGTCGGTGTTGACGAGCCCGGCGTTCTCGAGGGCCGTGAGGCAGAGCATCGCCGTCAGTCCTGCGGTACCGATGGCCATGGTCTGCAGGAGGGAGAGCGGCTCGGGCCTGTGGACGAGCCATTCCGAGCGCACCCGCTGTCGGCGAGTGAAGCCTCCCGGGTGCGTCTCGGAGAGGCCCCATCCGGTGAGCACGACCTCGTCGCCCACGGCGAACGAGGGTGCGTCCGAGGCCTCCACGATTCCGGCGAGGTCGATGCCGCAGACCATGGGGAAGCGCCGGGCGATCCGTCCCTGGCCGGTCACCGCCAAGCCGTCCTTGTAGTTCAACGAGGAGTACCGGACGGCGACCGTGACGTCCCCTTCGGGAAGGTCGGCGTCGCTCAGCTCCTCGAAGGACGCGGGACCCGGCTCACGTACGATCAGTGCAGGAAAGGTGCTCACGTTTCTCTGTCTATCGTCTCGGGCTTGTGCGCGCTCGACTCGGGCGTCGTTCCTCCCCCACGACGCGGTGCCCGATGGGTGGTTAGTCTGTCGCCGTTGCATCGCGGGGCGGCCCAGCTCCGCCAACAGACGGTGAACCTCACCGTGGCAGTGCAGAAAAAAAAAGGGGGCTCGGATGGCCGATCGAGTCGGGTGGAGGTGACGGGCGTGTTCGCGCTCCCGAAGGTTTTTCACGTGAGCCACGTCGTCGACGATCTCGACGGGGCGGTTGCCTGGTACGACGACGTCTTCTCGCCCGTGGTCTGGCAGCGGAGTGAGCTCTTCGGAACCTCGTTGGCTCTGCTGGTGGTGGGGGACGTGGCGATGATGCCGATGACCCCAGGACCAGGGTCCGCCCCCGAACGATTCAGGCAGCGATTCGGCGACCGACTGCATTCCCTGGCCCTGTACGTCAAAGAGCCAGAGGAACTGATCGCCCACCTTCGCAGCGAGGGGATGCGGCTAACTGGATCGCGTGGCCAGCTCCTCGAGGACCCACGCGACGAGATCTCGGACTCAGCCGCGGGAGTCGCCGATGGTCTTCGAGTTCTTCGAGGCCAGAGATTCAATGAGGGACCCGCGACTTGAGGAGGGCTGGTCGTCGAGCTACTGGCGTACCGAGCACCCGATGGGCATCGTTGGCGCGCACTACACCCTGGTGAGTGACGATGGGCCAGCCGCGACCCGTTTTCTGGTCGATGCGCTGGGTGGATCGCTCATCCACACCTCGGTCGTTCCTTGGTACGGGACCCGATCGTCGTTCGTCGCCCTGAGCGCCGAGGTGGTGATCGAGGTGGCCGAGCCGGACGGCAGCGACCTTGCAGCTGCCGAGGACCTTGCTCGCGGCGGCGCCTTTCACACGGTCACCTTCCGGGTGGCCGATCTCGATAGGGCGGTGTCCCACGTCGAGTCCAAGGGGATCGCAGTCGATCGCCCGGCCGACGGGCACGCAGCACTCGATCCACGTGACACCATGGGCATGTTGCTCCGGCTCACCGAGCGTGACATCTCGGAGTGGTGAACAAACGATTCGGCTGGGCGGGGATGGGCGGTGCTCGCCGGAACTGAAGCAGCGACTGAAGCCGTCCGGTCACCTTTGGGCGAGTGCTTGATGACGCCATGGCCGCCGCGTTCAATGCCCCGTCTTCGGAAAGGCATCGGATCACCGCCTGGGTGTACCGCCATCGCGTCGTCGCCTCGCCGAGCCGCCTAACGCACGGGTGCAATCGAACGCCGACGTGGACTGCGAATGCCATGGGAGTCGGTTTCGGGTCCCGGTCGATACCCTCGGGGTTGCACGGAGGGGACCCTTGGTAGAGAGCGTGCAGGTGGCTGGGACGGGGTAGCTCCTGCCGACAGAACGCGCACGCGTAGTGCACGAAACCCCCGACTGTGGCGCCTTCGGAGGAAGAAAGTCCTGGTGGGGCTAGCTGGAATCGAACCAGCGACCTCAGCATTATCAGTGCTGCGCTCTAACCGGCTGAGCTATAGCCCCGGCGGAGTCGAAACGCTACACCATCGGCTTGGCGGCACGATCGGACCGTCGCTCCCTCCTCGTCTTTCCGGCAATGGACGGCTTCGCGAAGCTCATATTTCTTTGATTTGGATGTCAAATGGTAGATTTTGCTCCGGAGGAGTCCTGCTCACCAGGGGTTCCTTTCCGTTGGCGCTCCCCGGCACGGCTGGACGGGTCCACTGCGGTTGGCGCAGGCCCAGAGCCGATCGGCGTCGTCGGAAAGGGCAGCATCTGGTGGTTCGACTGGTGGCGGCCGGTTGGCGCGTGTCAGACGACAGCGCTGGTCGTTGATCTGTCGGTGGTTAGGGGCTCGAGTTGGCGGACGCGAGCGAGGCGGAATGAATCGAATGGCGCAGATTGGGCCTACTGGCGGTTGCTGGGGCGCGCCCCTAGCTCGCTTGCTGCGACGTCAGGGACTCGGAGCCTCCGTTGCCCGTTAGTCCGCTCGCCCCGACACGGCAGACGATTGCCACGCGAGCCGACCAGCGGCTCGGCTACCTCGTTCATGCCAATGAGTCCGGTCCGCGCGACACGTTGACCGGGGGCCTGATCGCGCGGGTCCGTGAGCTCGCCCATCTCGACCACATTCTCTGGCGTGCCCGACGCGGCACCGGCAGTGCCGTCGTACTGCGCGGCGAGCCCGGAGTCGGCAAGAGCGCGCTCATCGAGGCGACGGTGGCCCGAGCCAACGACTTCGCCGTGCTTCAACTCCGGGGCACCGCGGTGGGCTCGGGGGCGGGCTCGTCCCGAGAGTGGCCTGGTCCGATCGCCCGGCTGCTCGCCCGGGAGGACGACGGTTCGGGCCCGGAGGCCGCCGCCGAGGCGATTCAGAGCCTCATCAAGACGGTGAGCTCCCCGCTGCTTATCGCACTGGACGACTGTCACCTGTTTCCGAGCTGGTTCCCCGGCGCACTGACGAGGGCGGTTACCCAGTCCCTCGCGGGTTCGCCCATCGCCCTCGTCCTGGCGTGGCGTGACGCGCCCCACATGCCCACTTTCGAGCTGGATCCTGACATTGCGATCCCCGAGCATCGCCTCGAGGGCCTGAGCCTCGAGCAAGCCCGCTCCCTACTCGCCCAGCAACGGCTCGACCTTCCCTCACCCGAGGTCCTTGCCTCACTGGTGGGGGCGACCGCCGGCAATCCCCAAGCGCTCCTGGACGTCTGGCACCGACTCGATCCCGACCAATTGCACGGCTGGCGCCCACTCCCCGAGCCGACCCCCATCGGCGACGCGGTGGCGGTGGCGTTCGGCGTCCGCGTCGAGCAGCTGCCCGACGAGACTCGGCGGGCCGTTGCTGTTGCCGCGGCCGGGCGGGTGCCGGTGGATGTGCTCGAGCTCGTCCTCGACGAGCTGGATCTCAGCACGGAGGCCTTGATGCCCGCCGAGGAGGCCGGGATCCTGGTCGTCCGGGGCAACCGGCTCGACTTCCTCCACCCCTTGGTAGGGGCAGCGAGCTTCCGTCTGCTTCCCGAGGCTGTGCGATCCGACATCCACCAGGGAATCAGCCGGGCCTTTGCCCGCAGCGGTCAGCTTGAGCGGAGCGCCTTCCACGCCAGCCAGAATGCCTCGGCGCCTGACGACGCCCTCACACGGCTCTACGGGCAAGCCTCCCGCGTGGCGCTCGACCGCGGTGACCCAAACGCAGCCGCCCGCCACGAGGAGATGGCGTCTGCCGCGGCGGAGACCTCGGACACGAGGGCGCACCACCTCTCGCGGGCGGCCGCGCTCTGGCTGGGCGTCGGGCAGACCCAGCGGGCGCTCGTCTGCCTCGACCGAGCCCAGGAGCTGCACCCGTCGGGGGCAATCCTGGCCGAGGTGATCTACGGGCGCGCCCGCGCCCGGGCCAACCACGGCGTGGGCGCGGGCGTGGCGGACGAGATGCTCTCGGCGGCGGCGTTGTGCGAAGCCGAGACGCCCCACCGAGCCGTGCTGATGCTGGCCGATGCCACGGCGTGCCGATCGCTCGAGGGTGTCAGCACCGATGCTGCCGACATCGCCGAGCGGGCAGTGGTGATCGCGGTTGCCGTCAGTAGCCACGCAGAGTCACTGGCGAAGGCCGCACTCGGCGCGGTGGCTGCGCTCGATGGCCGGTCCCTCACCGCCCATCGACCGGACCTCAGGGCGGCCAGCTCGATGCTGATCGGCCAGACGCAGCGGTTCTCGGCGTCACCCCACCTCGCCTATGTGATCGGAATGGGGCTGCTGCTCGAGGACCATCGCGAGCAAGCGGTGCGGTGGGCACAGTGGATCGAACGATGCGCCGAGACCCTGGGCGACCGTGCGCTGTCGGTCGTGGCCCCCCTTTTGGAGTCGGCGGTGAGTATGCGCGACGGGCGGCTCACCGAGGCCCTTGGGGCGGCCGAGACCGCGGTGGAGCGGGCGACGGCTTGTGAGAACCAGACGTTGGCGGCCAGGGCCCTCGCCACCATGGTGGAGGCGCATGCCGCGAGGGGTGAGTACGAGGCAGCGTTCGAGCGAGCGTCGCGACTGTTCGCCCTTAGTAGCGACGCGGGGCGCGAACCCAGGATGCAGACGCTGGCCTCTCTCGCCAACCTGGAGCTGCAGCGGGGCCGGCCGGCGTCCGCCTTCGCCTGGCTGCGGGCCACCGAGGACGAGACCACGCCCGACGACGACGGGCTCGGCCAGGCCGAGGGTCACGATCCTGCCCGGGCACGCTGGGCGCCGGCCATCGCCGAGGTCTTAGTGCTGGGTCGGCGAGGATCCGAGGTTGGCGGCGCGGTCGCCTTGGTCGAGCGCGCGGCCCAAGGCGGGGCGGTGCCCCGCGGCGTGGCTGTCGTGGATCAGAGGTCTTGCTGCCATGGAGGTCGACGGCGCGGCCGAACACCTCGGTGTGGCTCTGGCCACTTTGCGTGCCAGCCCCCTCATCGAGGCTCGGATGGAGCTCCTCTGTGGCGTGCGGTTCGCCGAGGCTGGGCGGCCCGATGAGGCGCGGACGCACCTGTCGAGCGCGGCCGAGCAGTTCGCCGTGCGAGGGGCGGCCGGCTGGGGGCTCCTCGTCGACCAAGAGCTCGACCGTCTGCCGGTCGGGTCCCAGACCACAGCCGAGGACGGATGGCTCGTGCCCGGCCAGGAGCCGGCGGCGATCACGGGCCGGCGCCCGGGCGGGCCCCCGATCCGCAGTGTTTCGCCGGGTTCGGCGGACGCACCGCCGACGTGGGAGGTGTGCCTCCTCGGATCGTTCGCCGTCCGCCGACACGGTAAGGACGTGTCGTTGCCACTCAGTTTGGCAGCACAAGGGCTCAAGATCGTGGCGTTGCGGGAGAAGATCCCAGTTGAAGAGCTGGTCGAGCTGCTGTGGGAGGACGCCGAGCCGGGAGTGGGCACCCGCCGGTTGCGAAACGTCCTGTGGCGGGTCAGGGCCGCGTGCGGCGATCTGTTGCAGAGAGACGGCAATTTCATCCGCCTCGCCCCGGGTGCGGAGACTGACGTCTCGCGGTTCAGGAGTTGGGCCGAGCAGGCGCTGAGCCGCGAAACGTCGGCCGACAGTCCGATCGACCTTGCACGGGCCGCCTTGGAGCTGTACCGCGGCGAGCTACTGCCCGGTGACCGCTACGCCGACTGGGCGACAACCGGCCGCGAGTCGTTGGCGAGGGTTCACCTGCAGCTGCTGGATCTCCTGCTCGCTGATGCCTTGGGCAACGACCACCGCCAAGAGGCGCTCGGCCTTCTCGATCGCCTTATCGAGGCCGATCCGTATGACGAGCACTACTACTTGCAGGCGGCCGAGCTCCACGCCCAGGCGGGGAATCGACGTCGAGCGATGTCGATCATCGGCCGGGCCGAGCGCATGCTGATCGACCTCGGTGTACCGCCCTCGCCGGCGCTCGGACGGGTTCGCAACTCCCTCGGCTCGACCTGAGCTCCTCGGGCGAACGGCTCGGGCCTTGCCGGGCCGTGCTCAACTCGCCAGGAGATCGTGTCGTGCTGCAACCGGGCCGCGATCACGGCCCTCGTGGACCGGGGAGTCAGCCTCCCGACGATCGGTCAGCGGTGCCAGCCACCTGAGCAGGCCCTCGTCGAAGGAGTGCGCGCCGAAGCGTTCGGCAACCGAGCGGAGCAGCCTCGTGTCCCATCGCCGCTGCAGGACGCTTCCAAGTGCCTCGGCCCAATCGGCCGGGTCCCACCCTCCGACCAGCCATCCGGTCTCACGGTGGAGCACGGTCTCCATGGCGGCTCCGGCGCTGGAGGCCAACACCGGGCGGCCCATGTAGCCAGCCTCCAGGGCCACAAGGCCGAAGTGGTCGTGCCCAGGGCACAGGACGACGGTGTGGGTGGCATACGCTGACGCCAGCGTCGCGTCGCTGACCGAGGTGACGAAGGTGATGGACGCATCCGCCATCCCGCGCAGTCGCCGTTCGTCGGGCCCCTCACCAATGATGGTTAGCGGGATGCCGACGTCGCGGCAGGCGGCGATGGCTACGTCGATCCGCTTTTCGGGCGAGAGGCGACCGACGACCAGCGCCCGGGGCGGCCAGAGCGGATCGTCGAGTTGGCGGTCGAGCCATGTCGTGTCCACCGGGGGGTGCAGAACGCCGGCGTCGATGTCGTAGGAGGTGCGTAGGCCCTCGGCGGTCCGGTAGGAGTTGGCGACGTGAAGACGGTGCACCCGGGCCGCTTGGGCGTCCTGGTGGCGAGGGGACGCTGCGGCCGAATGCTCGGTCGACCCGGTCTGTTGCCCCTGGGCGAAGGCGGGCGGGTTGTGCCAGTAGACCGCTGTGCGCGGATGGCGGACATGGTGCGCGAAGGCGGTCGAGGAGGCGATGACCACGTCGGCGCGATGGAGATCGAGGGAGCGGAACGTGCCGGGGCTGCTGAACGCCTTGGCCCCGATCCGAGCGCCGGCACCTTCGGGCACTTGATGCACCGCACGAACCCGGAGGTGGAGGAACTCGGGAAAGGTGGTCTCCGGCGAGTAGACCGATGTGATGATCGTCGGGTCATCGAAGGCCCTCGCCAGTCGCAACAGCACTCGTTCGGCGCCGCCTCGTTCGGTCAGCGTGTCGTGAACCAGCGCCACCTTCATCGAGCTCGTCCTGGACTCTTGGGGGTGCGTCGCCATGTCATGAGGGCAGTGTGCGGTGGCCGCGTCTCATCGGCGTCACTCGTTGCCCGCGCCCGCCGAGGGACGGCGCCGGGACGGCCGGGGCTTGGACGAGGGACGACGCGTCTAGCGGCGCCCGATAGGCGCCGGGCGGCTGGCCGCGCGACGATGCCCGAAATGTCGATCGCTCGGACCACCGAAGGGACGCCCGGCGGACGCCGGCGGGACCCGGCGCTTTTACGCTCTCGCCCATGACCACCGGAGACGAGCAGCTTGTCGAGACGCTGCGCTTGGCCCGCGATCTGTGCATTGGGATCGGGGCCTTCTACGTGTCTCCCGCGGGAAGGGTGGCCTTCGCCCTCTCGCCCGTCGTGACGCTGCCCGACGTGGGGAACAGGATCGAGATGCTCGCCCAGGCGTGCCTCACCCACCCCGAGGCTCGGGGCCGCGAGCTGTTCTGGAACGCAGAGGTCACCGTCGAGGGGGAGTCGGCCGACGATTCGCTGGCGTGCGTGGCGCTGCCACTGCGAGCTGACCGCGAATGGCTGGGTTTGCTCGGCGTGGTGGACACCTGGCTTCCCGAGCTGGACGACGAGCAGCGCACAGGGCTGCTCCGCCTCGCCCAGGGTCTTGCTCGCCGGCTGGTCGCCGACCCCGTCGAGGCCGAATTGTCCCGTGCCCATTCGCCGAGGTCCGAGCCCCTTACCTACCGGGTGGGCGGCGGCCGGCGGGACGACCCGCTGACCAGCTCGACGGCTCCCGACGACGCGCCTGGGGGCGTGTCCTCGACGGGCGACGGCGAAGCCAGCCCTTGGGGCACGGCCAATGAGCGGAGCCGAGGGCCCCGTCGTGACCTCGATGATCGACCCGGATCCGAAGCCCCGACCGGCGGCGACCTCTGGCAGAGCGAAGAGGGGCTGCGCCAGGTGGGGGAGACAGAGCCGGCCTGGGCTCGGTACGCCGGCCCGGGCACCTCCGAGCTTCCTGACACGAGCTCGCGAGGATTTCTCGGCGACGTCGTGGACAATCTCCCCGACGGCCTGGTGGTCGCCCGCGAGGATGGCACGATCATCTTCGCTAACAGCACGTTGGCCGCCATGACGGGTCTGGCCCCCGACGAGATCCTTGGGAGCGACATCGCGGCGTTGGTCACCCCCGACGACGAGCAGCTCACCGTGGCCGAGACCGAAGTGGACTTCACCGAGTTCCTCCTCGGCACCCAACCGCCGGGCCGCCGCCTTCAGCTCGTGTCGACCACGGGGGAAGAGCTGGACGTCGACGTGAGTGGAAGCCGAGTGGACAGCGAGCTGGTGGGCGACTCCTTTGTGGCCCTGCTCCGTGACGTCCGGCGGCCAGTGGTGGGCGGCCCGAGCGGAACCTCGAGTGATGCCGGGCTGGCCGCCGTGCTCGACGCACTCGACGAGGGCGTCGTGGTGTGCAACGCCGATGGGACGGTCGTGGTCGCCAACCGTGCTGCCCGAGAGCTCCAGGGGCTCCCGCCCGACGACGACATGGTCGGTCACCCCTTTCCGGCCGCCACCGCGTTGTGCAGCTCCGACGGGTCGCCCCTCACGCTGGCGCACCACCCGCTCGCTCGCGCCCTGCACGGGACCGTCGTTCGCTCCGAGCAGCTGCTACTCGGCAGCGAGGAGGGGACCCGCCGCCATATCGTGGCCTCGGCCCGCCCGTTCGAGTTGCGTGGGACGACCGGCGCGCTCCTCGTTCTGCGTGACGTGACTACCCAACTCCAAGAGGAGGCCTGGCTGACGCACCTGGCCCTCCACGATCCCCTCACCGGGCTGGCCAATCGATATCTGTTGCTCGACTACCTGCGACGCATGTTGGGTGAGTTCCGCAGCCGGGGCGGAGCGGTCGCCCTGGTCTTCTTGGATCTCGACGACTTCAAGAGCGTCAACGACCATTTCGGTCACGACATGGGCGACGAGGTCCTCGTTGCGGTGAGCCGCCGAGTGCAGGGCACGGTCCGGGCCGGTGACATCGTGGCCCGGTTGGGCGGAGACGAGTTCGTCGTGGCCCACACTGCGGCCGACCCGAGCGAGGTCGAGCTGGTCGTCTCGAGGATCCGCAAGTCGCTGACCGCTCCCTATCAGGTGCAAGGACAAACGCTTACCGTGACCGCGTCCATAGGGTGGGTGGTCGCGGATCCGAGGCACGAGGACCCGATGGCGCTGCTCGTTCGGGCCGACCGCGAGATGTACCGCCGGAAAAGCGCGCGGGCCGGACCGGAGAGTCGGCGCCGTGACCGCGCGGGGGGACGGCTCCTTCGGGGCCACCCGCCCGTTCGCGACCACTGTGGGCGCAGCGGACGTCCGGGCCTTCGTGGGCCTGTCCGAGGTGGGGGTTCTGCCTGGCACGCGCTGGGCCCGGCCGGCGGGCCGTCGGCTCGCGTTGCATCCCCTGTTGAACAATCCTCGGCCCGAGGGGCTCGACGTCGTCCTCGATGTCCTCCAGCAGGCGCGAGTGCTGCTCGTAGCCCTTGGCGTTCGCTTCGACGTGATCCGGATCCGTAGAGGCTGCGCAGTGATCCGGGCCATCCCGCTCGGTGAGCTGACCGCCGGTGCGGCGTGCGAGCTCAGTCGAGGACTCCTCGAGACCGTTCCGGCCATGGCTCGAGGGATCCGCGGCACCGTGGTCGAGACGACCTGTCGCGAGCGTGGCGCCGACGCGTGTCTCTACACGTTGCTGTGGGACGCGACGCTGGGCGTGATGGCGCTCTACCGGCCCTACAGCCGCCATGGGCCGTGGGTCGCCCAGACGGGCCAGGACGCCATGGTGCTCCTCGACCCCGATCTCGATGCGATGACCGACGCGGGAGGTGAGCACTGGCCCCCCAGCGATCAGCTCCCACCGGTGTCAGACCACGAACCCGACAGTCAAGGGGGGACGTAGAGCGGACAGCAGCGGGACGCTGACCCTCTACCCTGCGAGTCGGCACGGTCTGCGGGTCACCGAGTCACGAGATCGCCGCGCGCTCCTACGGCGGAGCGGAGAGCGAACAGCCACCGAGCACCGCGGGAGGAGATGGCGAGGTGCGAATCTCGACAATGGAGAGGGCCACGATGGACAACAGTCCCCAAGGAGGTGTGGTGAACCTCTTGCGGATGGCGCGGACCCAGTGCGGGGTCGCCATCGCCTTTGCCGCGCTCCGCAAGGCTGACGGATCGTTCGCCCTGGCCGTCTTTCCCCAACCCGCAGCCGAGTCCGCCTGGACGATCGAGGCGATCGACGAGCTCGTCCACCAGACATGGGCGGATCCTCATCTCAATGGTGGCAGGGTTCTGGTCCGCAGCTGCCGCACGCCCGGTACCCCGTGGCCCGGTCAAAATGATCAGACCAAGCTGGCGGTCGCCCCATTGAGCGACCTGGCCTCCGCCGACCGGCCCTGGGGTCTGCTCTGCGTGGCGGGACCGGCCTCAGGACAGTTCGAGCAGGAGCAGCTCGACCTGCTCGGCACCATGGCGGTTCGCCTCACCTCTTATCTCAGAGCTCGCCAAGAGGTGGTGGAGAACGTCTTCACGGTGGTCGAAGCGGGTTCGGACCACGACGATGACGACGAGCGGGCCTCGGAGGACGACCCATCGCCGATCTTTGCTCCGAACAGTCCAGGCCAGCCCCTCGGGTGGCCCACGATCGCCGGCTCGATGCCCGACCCGGTCGCTTCCCCGCCGGCGCGGCTCGGCAGCGTCACGGGCACCTCGGATCCGCTGCGCGTCGTACCTGCCGACCTCTCGGTCGCCGACCAGTCTCCCCCGCCGCGGCCTCCGGATCCTCCACCGTGGCCCGGCCCACCCGCGGGCCCGGGGCAGTCGGGGTTTGCCCCGTCGTTCCCCGCCGTGGAGTGGTACCGCGGCGGTGAGAGCGAAACCTCGCGTGCGTCACGTCCGGAGGTCACTCAGACCTTCCGGACCGCGCCCGACGCGATCGGGACCATGTTGCGGCCCGATCGGTTGACCGGGCTCGCCGGGCTGCCCTCGGTCCTGGTGCACATTGGTGCTGCGGTTGGCGCGCTCCGGGCCGTCGTGACGGGCGCTGTGGCGGTGGTGCTGGTCGATGTGATGGAGCCAGGCCCGAACGCCCCCCCGCTTCCGGACGCCGCGTTCGGAGCGGTCGCGGACCGTCTTCGGGGGCATGTCCGGAGCAGCGACGTCGTGGGTCGGATCGGCCACGGGACCTTCGCCATCGTGGCGAACGTCCGGCACGGAGGCGAGGACGGACCGGTCATCGAACGGCGCCTGGTTGACGCGGCCAAGCACGCGCTGGCGCTTGCCCCGGGCGTGGCGGTGCGGTCGTCGCTCGCCACGGCTACAGCCAGCGCCCCGGTCGCCCCAGAAGATTCTCATGCGGGAGGCCATCACCCGGCTCGGTGCCCAGTGACGCTGAGCCCCTTGTTCGATGCCATCATGCACCCGTTGGACTGCCGAGTAGCGGTCGATCTCGTGCGGGTCGTCGAGGTGGCGGGTGCGGTCGACCGCTTCGGGGACCGCTACCTCCGCCGGGTGTACACGGATCACGAGCTTCAGACGAGTGGGAACGTGCCCGGTGGTTCAGGCGGAGTAGGCCCGAACGTCGGGCTGGCCACCCGTTTTGCCGCCAAGTCGGCCATGGTCAAGGTGTTGGAGTCGTCGGGCATCCGGCCCGACCTTCGCAGCATCGAGGTGCTGCACCATCCCGAGGGGGCGGTCGGTGTGAGCCTCACCGGCGAGACCGCGCGGGCCGCCGCCGAGGTAGGCATCGGCAGGACATCGGTAAGCCTGAGCTACGGGAGCGGGGTGGCCTGCGCAGTGGCTGTGGCCGTGTGTGAGGAGCCCCAATCGATGCTTGGCTCGGTCCCGACCGCTGGGCACGTCGCGCCCGTTGCCCCGGTCCAGGTCCGGGATGCCAAGATCCGGGCGGTGATCGATGATTCGGCGCGACTGCCAGTGGCGGCGAGCGAGCTGGGTGACGACGACGATCTGGTCTTGGCCGGGCTGACGGCTCACGGCGGGGTCAACCTTCTGCTGTCGCTGGAGGAGCAATTCGGGGTTCGCTTCCCCGATGCGGCAGCGCAACGAGGCATGCTCCGTTCGCTTGGTGCAATTCGCGTGGCCCTACGCTCGGGCGCCGCTGGCGGAGTCGTGGATCACCCGACGCTCGGGGGCTGAGCCACTCGATCGGCGATCGGGCCGGGCGCGTGGTGGGCGCTACGGTCCACGCCATGGCCCCTGCACGCCCGTCCCACCGTGTCCGGCGAACTGCACGAGACGCTGTTCGCGTCCAAAGAGCTCAGCGTCGAGCTGCCCAAATTGGCGTTCCCCGAGGGCCAGACATTACCGAGGTTCGCCTTCCAGGCGATCTACGACGAGTTGCTCCTCGACGGCAACGCCCGGCAGAACCTGGCCACGTTCTGCCAGACCTGGGAGGAGCCCGAGGTGCATCAGCTCATGGATCTCGCCATCGACAAGAACCTCATGGATAAAGACGGAATGCCGCGCCCCACGAGAACGCCGTTGGTACGTCCACGCTTGGCTCGTCGGAAGCCTGCATGCTGGGTGGCCTGGCGGCCAAGTGGCGATGGCGGGCGCGTCTGAGCGCGGCGGGCAAGCCAACGGACCGCCCCAACCTGGTCTGTGGTCCGGTGCAGGTGGTGTGGCACAAGTTCGCCAAGTACTGGGACGTCGAGCTCCGGGAGGTCCCGATGGCACCCGGCCGTTATTCGATGGAGCCTGCACAGATGCTCGAACGGGTCGACGAGAACACGATCCTGGTGGTGCCCACGTTCGGCGTCACCTATACCGGCCGGTACGAACCGGTCCTCGAACTGTCCCAAGCTGTCAACGACGGCTGAAATTTGACCCCCTGGCGACGGCTGAAACTTGACCTCCCTCGCGGGTCCTTGGCTCAGCTCTGCTCGTCGGTCGGCGCCATCCTCCCCATGTCTCGGTCCTTCAGTCGATAGCTGTCGCCCTTGAGGTTGACGACCTCGGCGTGGTGGACGAGGCGGTCGATCATGGCTGCGGCGACGACGGGGTCGCCGAAGACCTCGCCCCAACGTCCGAAGGGCTTGTTCGAGGTGACGACGACACTGGCTCGCTCGTAGCGGGCGGAGATGAGCTGGAAGAAGAGGTTCGCCGCTTCGCCATCGAAAGGGATGTAGCCGACCTCGTCGATGACCAGGAGTGGAATGCGTCCGAGGCGGGTCAGCTCGGCGTGCAGTCGACCCAGTTGATGGGCTTCGCCGAGGCGGGCGACCCACTCGGCCGCGGTGGCGAAGGCGACACGGTGCCCGGCCTGACAGGCCCGAATACCGAGACCGATCGACAGGTGGGTCTTGCCGGTGCCCGGTGGACCGAGGAAGACGACGTTGTCCTTGGCCGCGACGAAGTCGAGGGTGCCCAGGTGGGCGACGACCTCTCGGCGCAGCGAGCGCTGGTGGTCGAAGTCGAACTCCTCGATGGTCTTGCGGGCCGGGAAGCGCGCGGCGCGGACCCGGATCTCCCCGCCGTTGGACTGGCGGGCGGCCACCTCGCGTTCCAAGCAGGCGGCGAGGAACTCCTCGTGGCTCCAACCCTCGGCTCGGGCTCGCTCGGCGAGACGCTCGACCGACTGGGCGAGGGAGGGTGCCTTGAGCGCCCGGCAGAGATAGGCGAGGTCGGCGGCGGGTTTGGTCGTCTTGGCCACCATCACGCCACCCCCGTTGCCCGGTCATAGACCGACAGGTCGCGAACCTCGACGTCGTCGGGGTCGCTGGTGGCGACCAGGCGGTGCTGGCCGATCAGTTCGCGTCGTGCCCGGTCGTGGACCGGGGTCGGTCAGCGTGCGGTGCTTGGCCCACGAGCGGGGATGGCGGGCGACGACCTCGCCAGCGCAGGTGACGAGGACCTCGCTCGCCGTGGCGGCCGACCTCGATGCGGCGGCCGACGACCTTGGGATGCACCGAGTAGTCGCAGGTCCCGACGCGCACGTAGTGGTCACGCCCGAGCCGCAGGCTGTGCCGCCAGGCGGTGTCGGGCAACACCGGCGGGAGCGGCATCATGGCCGCCCCGGTCCTCCTCGAAGCGCTCGACCGGCCGACAGCGCAGTGTGGCATGGATTCGGCGGTTGGCCCGCTCGAGCCACTCGGTGAACTGGGCGTTGAAGTCCGCCGGCGAGGAGAAGCGCCGTCCGGGCAGGAAGCTCGTCTCGAGATAGCCGTTGTGCCGTTCGACCACCCCCTTGGCTTCGGGGTCGCGGGGCCGCAGCACGATCACCTTCATGCCGAGCGTCCCCCGGAAGCGCTGGAAGGGGTCGGTCAGGTTGGCCTTCCCGCCGCGGCGGGAGACGAGGGCGCCCTCGTTGTCATAGACGCCGGCCCTGGGCACCGCCCCGAGCTCGAGGAGACAGGCCAGGTTCCCCGACAAGATGTCGTGCGCCTCGCGTGAGGGGATCATCTTGTCCGACCATCATCCGTGAGTAGCCGCAGATCCCGACGATCACCGGCGGACGGGCCAGCTGACCGGCCTCGAGCGGCACGTCGGCGGGTGGGAACCACAGGTCCCACTGGGCGAGCTCACCGGGGAGGTACTCGGTGCGCCCCGAGGGGTCGGGCGGCAAGAACAGCGGTCGCAGCTCACGTACCCGGTCCTTCAGCACCGTCAGCGACCGCGTCCAGCCGATCCGCTCGGCGATCACCGTCGCCGGCATGCGCGGTGTGGCCATCAGCAGCCGGCGGATCTCGGGCTCGACCGAGTCCACGATCGAACCCTTCGCCTCTCGCCGATAGGCGGGTGGGCATGTCCGAGCGCAGCGCCGTGCGCACGGTGTTCCTCGCCACGCCCATCTGGCGGGCGATCTCTTTGATCGACAGACCCTCCGACCTCGACAGCCGGCGGATCTCAGCCCAGTCCTCCACTCCCAACACCTCTTCCTCCCCGGCTCGCTCTCGAGCCAGGGTCGACGGATCAACACCACAACGGGTGGATCCGCGGAGAGGGGTCAGAATTCGGCCGTCGATAAGGGGTCAGTATTCAGGCGTCGCCGACACCCAAGCGCTCGACGCGTTCGAGGCGCAGACTGGCGTCGACGTGGACATCCACGTCGACGGCGCCAGCGGAGCCTTCCTTGCACCGTTCTGTGCTCCCCATATCGCCTTTGACTTCCGGCTGCCGAGGGTAAAGTCCATCAGCACCTCGGGGCACAAGTTCGGCCTGGCTCCCCTGGGCGTCGGGTGGATCGTCTGGCGAGACGTCAAAGAGCTCCCCGAAGACCTCATCTTCCACGTCAGCTATCTGGGTGGGGACATGCCCGACTTCCAGATCAATTTCTCTCGTCCCGCCGGGCAGATCATCTCCCAGTACTACGAGTTCGTCCGGTTGGGCCGGGACGGATTCCGTTCGGTCCACGACGCCTCCTACGCCACGGGCCGCTACCTGGCCGAGAACATTTCCACGCTCGGGCCCTTCGATCTGCTCGCTTCGAGCTCCCCGAGCGAGGGCATTCCGGCGGTCACCTGGCGGATAAGGGATGGCGCCGATCCCGGATACACGCTGTTCGACCTGGCTGATCGGCTGCGGGCTCGGGGGTGGCAGGTTCCCGCGTACACCCTGACCGGCGAGGTCTCCGACGTTGCGGTCCAGCGCATCCTGATTCGTCAAGGCGTCAGCCGCGATCTTGCTGGCATCCTTCTCGACGACCTACGCGGGGCGATCGACCACTTCGATCGGCATCCAGTGAGCAAGCCGATGACCGAGGCCGAGGCCGGCAGCTTCAATCACCTCTAGCGTCGCTCGGTATGCTGGGACCAGGTCGGAACGAGAGAGTGTGGGTGCCCGAGACAGACGGGTTGCCGGGACGCCAGCTGGACTCGTGCTCGACCGGTGACTGCGGGGACGTAGCTCAGTTGGCTAGAGCACCTGCTTTGCAAGCAGGGGGTCGTGGGTTCGAGTCCCATCGTCTCCACCGGGCCTGAAGTGCCGGCGTGGCAACGCTGACTCACGGGGGAGTCGCCGACGCCGTGGGCGCTTCGACCACGGCTTGCTTTCAGGTTCGATCCGGGCGAGTCGCGGCCAGGCGGTCCCGCAACTCACTCTTGATCACCTTGCCCGTGGCGTTGAGGGGAAGGGAATCGACGATCTCCACCCGGCGGGGGACCTTGAAATTGGCCATGTGCACTCTGGCCCACGCCACGACCTCGTCGGCCGTCAGCGTCACCCCGGCGGCCGGGACGACGAAGGCCGCACCGACCTCCCCCCACTGTGGATCGGGCAGCCCGACCACCGCAGCGCCGGCGATTTTCTCCCAATCGACGAGCATGCCCTCGACCTCCGCGGGCGCCACGTTGAAGCCGCCCATGAGGTACATGTCCTTCTTGCGGTCGCACACCTTGAGAAAGCCCTCTTCATCCGCGTAGGCAATATCACCGGTGTGCAGCCAGCCCTCGGCGTCGATCACCGCGGCGGTCCCCTCGGGATCGTCGAAATAGCCGTCCATGACACCGAAGCCCCGCACCAACAGCTCCCCGCGCTCGCCGAGCGGAACGTCGTGACCTTCATCGTCGACGATCCTCACGTCGACGCCACGAAGCGGCCGACCCGACCAGTTGGCGACCACATCGGGCGGATCGTCGGGATGGGTGATGGCGACGATGGCATGCGCCTCGGTCAGGCCGTACCCGGTCATTGCCCAATCGAGCCCCAGCTCGTCCTGCATTCGCCGGATCAAGTCGACGGGGACGTATGCCGCGGACGCCACTGCGACTCGCAACGACGAGATGTCGCGTTGGGGACGGCTCGGGTGGTCGAGCATGGCCCAGAACATCGTGGGTGGTCCCGCGGTGTGGGTGATCTGTTGCTCTTCGATCATCGCCAGCGCGGCACCGGGTTCGAACACCCGCATCGGGACGGAGGTAGCGCCGGTCATCAACGCCAACATCCAGCCGGCTTTGTAGCCAAAGCAGTGGAAGAAGGGCGTCACGATCATGGTGCGGTCTCCGCGACCCAGGCAGTAACCCTCGTTGTAGGCCTCGTACCCACGCAAGCTTGCGCCATGGCGGAGCATGACGCCCTTGGGGTGCCCGGTTGTCCCTGAGGTGAACATGACATCGCTCGGGTCGTCAGGGCCGATGGCCTCGATTCGCCCGAGCACCTCGGACTCGTCCACCCCGACGCCACGGGCGAGAAACTCGTCCCACGAGTCGGCGCCGTCCTTGCCAGCGCCTTCGAGGATCACCGTGCGCTCGAGGGCGCTGAGGGGCCGGCCCTCATCGCGCAGCATCGACACGTAGTCGAGGCCCAAGAACCCATCGACACAGATGAGAGTGCGCGCCGCGCTGCGTTCCAAGATGAAGGCCGCCTCGGATCCCTTGAAGCGGGTGTTGAGCGGCACGAGGCGCGCCCCCGTCGCCATGATCCCGAGGGCTGCGGCGATCCAGCCAGCCGAGTTGGGCGCCCACAACGCCACCCGATCGCCCGGTTCGATCCCGTCGGCGAGCAGCGCCCGGGCGATCTGCACCATCTGCTGGCGGACGGCCAGGAAACTCAGCCGGACCTCGTCGTCGATAACGGCCAGTTCGTCACCAAACCGTTGTGCATTGAGCAGAGCCATCCGGGGGATGGAGCGGTAGGTCTCGTCGGCACGCATCTGTCTCGTCTAGCACTCAGCGCAACCGGCCGCCTGGGCGCGCCACCGCGCGCTCCGAGCTTCTCGACAGCCCCGGTCGTGGCGCCTACTGTTCGCCACAAGCTGTGGGGACTTGGGGAGGAACGCCCCTCCCCCGAAGGTATCGCAAGGGGGACCACGACTCGATGACCGAGGTGACGCCCAAATCGCTGCGCGCCGACCTCCGATCGTGGCTGGCCACACAGGGATCGTCGTTCGAAGACGCCCGGCGCCACCGGGAGGCAGCGTCCCTAGAGGAGGCGCTCCTTCCTGAGGTTGCCATGCAACGGGCGCTCTGGGATGCGGGCTTCACCCGCTGGGGATGGCCGTCGTCATGCGGCGGATTGGGTGGACCCGCGGTCCTCCGCGCCGCGGTCTACGAGCAGCTGGTCCTTGAGGGCTTCCGTCTGTCCCAAGCAATGCTGACGGTCGAGACGCTCGGCCCAGCGATGGTTGCCTTCGCACCAGCGCTCACCGAGTCGCACCTTGGACCATGCCTGCGTGGCGACGAGGTGTGGTGCCAGGGATTCTCCGAGCCCGACGCCGGAAGCGATCTCGCTTCCCTGCGCTGCCGTGCCGCGGCGACACCCGACGGGTGGTCGCTGTCGGGCCAGAAGGTCTGGTCGAGCCTCGGCAGCGTGTCGCAACGCACCGCCATGTTGGCGCGCACCGCAGACGGCGGGCACCGTGGCATCTCCATGCTGTTGGTCGATCTCGATGCGCCAGGCTGCGTGGTGCGGCCCATCCGCGCGAGCAGCGGGAGAAACGAATTCGCGGAGCTCTTCTTTGACGAGACGCCCGTCGGCGCAGACCGCATAATTGGCGAGCTGAACGGCGGTTGGGCCGTTGCGATGTATCTGTTGCAATGGGAGCGCGGGATGTATGCGTGGCAACGGCAGGCGGTCTTGCACGCGCGGTTGGCGGATCTCGTGGCCGAGGTCGATCCGTCCGATTCGGTGGCCGAGACGATGCTCGCTGACGCGTGGGTCAGGCTGACCGCCGTCCGAGCTGCGGCGGCGGCGACCGTTCGCCGCCTCGCCGAGGGACAGAACCCCGGCCCGGAGATATCGGTGGACAAGATCTTGTTGTCGACGGCCGAACAGGCCTTGTCCGAGTGCTACCGCCGGCTGCAGCCGCTTCGCTTCACCTTTGGCCATGCTGCCGACGACCAGGTGCACCGCGGAGATTGGTTTTACTCACGAATGGCGACGATCTACGGAGGCGCGCTCGATATTCAACGCTCGATCCTCGCCGAACGGGTCCTCGGACTGCCGAGGTCGCGAACGTGACGTTCGTCGAGGAATCCTTGCGGTCCACGGCTCACGAGCTTTTCGCCGGCCCGGATCGTCGTCTCACCTTGGCTCGGCTGCTCGACCTCGGCTGGGACGAACTCGCCGAGCACGATCTGCGATCAGGGGTAACTGCGTTGGCCGAGGAGCAGGGCCGTTCCAGAGGCGAGTCCCGGCTGCTCGAGCTCACGATGGAGGTCGGGCTGGGCCGGGCGACCGACCTGGCACTGGCGGCGCTCGTGGTGCCCCTGGTCACCCGGCCGCCGAATGCCGACGACCCCGGCGCCATCGTCCGAGGCGTCCTTCTCGACGACGCCAGTGCAGCCCGGGGGCTCACGATCGCCCTCTACGGCGACGGCCAGATGGTGCTCCGGCGGGTGGACGCTCTAGCCATGGACGTGATGAACAGAACGGGCATTGACCCGGACGCGGGCATGGTATTGGTCGAAGGCCAACCACCGCCCGGTGAGGACGTTCGCCTCGACCCGAGCGCCTGGGACCACGCGGTAGCGCTCGGCTCGCTTGCCCTAGCTCACGAGCTTTTGGGGATCACTCGAGCAATGTTGGACCTGGCCGTGGAGCACGTCTCAGTGCGCCATCAGTTCGGCGTGCCTCTCGGATCGTTCCAGGCGGTGCAGCACCGGCTTGCAGACGTTCTCGTCGGGCTCGAGGGGGCTCGAGCAATCACTCGCACCGCGTGGATCGATCACGACCGGTTCCTCTGTGCAGCAGCGTGGGCCGCGGCCCGTCGGGCATTCGAGGTGGCGTCCGAGCATTGCCAGCAGGTCTTGGGAGCGATGGGCTGTACGTGGGAGCACGATCTCCAGCGCTACCAGCGGCGCGGCCTTCTCCTCGAACAGCTGCTCGACCCGGGCCCTTGCCTTGGGGAAGCGCTTGGGAGCGTTGTGCTCGAACAACGACGAACAGAGGTCTTGGCATGAGGGGAATCGCGACTATCAGCACGTACCAACCAGCGTGGGTCGACGCGAGGGGGACCCGGGTGAGCGGACCCGACGAGGACACGGTGACGATGGCGATCGAGGCTGGACGGGCAGCCCTCGGAGCCGGCGAGCTGGTCCCCGATCGTGTGGTGTTCGTGAGCCGCCAATTCCCGCTCCTCGAGGGGGCCAACGCTGCTGTGCTCCTCGGGGGTCTCGGACTTCCGGGCCACCTCGATGTCATCGAGCGGTTGGGCGGAGCGCCCGCCGCCCTCGATGCGATGCTCGGCGCGGCAAGTCGGACCCTGATCGTCGCTGCAGACGACGATCCGGGCGCCGGGGCCTGTGCGGTGCTCGTGGACGAACCATCCTCCTTGGTGCCGGCCGGCCGGATCCAGCGCAGTCTCCCCCTGCGTGCACGGGGGCTCGACGGGGTGGTCCATCAAGACGACGACCCACGGCTGCAGCGTGAACGAGGGGTGCGCGCGGCATTCGAGCGCGTGTCGCTGCAGGCCAAACCCCTTTCGGTCGCCGGGCTGGCGGCCAAGGAGGCAGCGACGTTCTGCGAGGGTCATCCACCCGATCTCCCCACCACCGGGGCAAGCAGCGTTGGGTTCGCCCTCGGTGCCCTCGCCAAGGCCGGAGCACGAGGCGTGGTCGCCGCGGTCGAGCAGGCCTCACTCAGCGCGGCACAGTTCGATCCGTCCGGCATACGGGTGGTGGAGGTCGCCCGCGCCGCCACGCAACTCCCTGCCGGGCTCCCCGCTCCGGGCCCGGACATCAAGCTCGCCTTCACCGCCTACGAACGAGCCTTCGAGGCCAAGGTCCGCTGGGAGGCCGCGCGATGCCGCCAGTGCGGCACGCTCGCTCTCCCGCCTCGGTTCCGATGTCTCGAATGTGGCTCCGAAGAAGCCCACCACCTCGTCGAGCTTCCTCGTCGCGGCGCAGGTGTACACCGCGACGACTGTGCACGTCACCGTGCCGGGCCTCGCCTCGCCCTACTCGTTGGTCGTTGTCGAGGTCGACGGGGTAGGCGTGCGGACGCTGGCCACGATAACCGACGCTCCAGCCGGCTCGGTGGCCATCGGCGACTGGGGGAGGATGGTACTGCGCCGGGTGGCAGTTCGTTCGGGTGTTCCCGATTACGGGTATGCGTTTGCTCCCGAGGAGACCGCGTGATGCGGCGGGTCGCCGTGGTGGGTGCGGGGATGACGCCATTCGCCGAGCACTTCGGTCTCGGCATCAAGGATCTGGTCCCGATGGCGGTGTCCGAGATGGAGAGATCGGTCGACAAGGGCCTGGATCGTTCCGACATCGACGGGGCATGGTTCGGCGAGCTGACAACGACCGACGGCTTCCCCTCGGGGATACTCGCCGACTCGTGCGGGCTGCTGGATATTCCAGTGACCCACGTGGAGAACGCCTGTGCCACGGGCCAGGACGCGCTGCGCAACGCAGTGTTCGGCGTCGCTTCAGGCTATCTCGACGTCGCACTCGTCGTCGGAGCCGACAAGGTGCGCGAGACCTCTGCCCGCTCGACCTTCTGGGACTGGATGGCCATGACCCGGGACATGGCCTGGGACTATCCTCTCGGCCTGGTCGCGCCGGCCAACTTCGCTCTGCACGTTCGCCGCTACCTCTACGAGGGGCCGGCCACTCGCGAGCACCTCGCCATGATCGCGGTGAAGAACCATCACCATGCCATGTCGAACCCCAAGGCCCAACTCCATCAGGAGATCACGGTGGAGCAGGTACTGGCCGCTCCGATGGTGGTCGAGCCGTTTGGCCTCTACGACTGCACACCCCAGACCGACGGTGCGGCCTCCCTCCTGATTGTTGGCGAGGAAGTCGTCGATCGCTACACGGACCACCCCGTGTGGATCCGGGGCATCGGCCTGGGCATGGACCGGGTCATGCATCAACACAAGGTCGACATGACGACCTTTCCCCCGACTCGAAAGGCGGCGAAGGCCGCGTACGCGATGGCCAACCTCCAACCGAGCGATATCGACGTGGCCGAGGTCCACGACTGCTTCACCGGGGTGGAGTTGATCTCCTACGAAGATCTGGGGTTCGCCGAACGATTCGGGGGCCACAAACTGGTGGAGGACCACGACACGAGCGTCGGCGGGCGGATCCCGGTCAATCCGTCTGGAGGGCTCAAAGCCAAGGGGCATCCACCGGGAGCCACCGGCGTGGCCCAATGCGTGGAGTTGTTCGAACAGCTCCGGGGTGAGGCCAACAACCAAGTGGACGGCGCTCGCATCGCCCTCGCGCACAACATAGGCGGGCCGACCGCGGTCTCGGCGGTGACCATCCTTGCCACCGAGCGTGAGTGACGAGACCTTGCCCGTCGGGACACCGTCCGCATCCTGACTGTGCGTGCCCCACGGAGCGCCAGCGCTACTTCGACAGGAAGCGGTTGACGAACTCCTGGTGCTCGGGGGTGTCGAAGGAGTGGTACTCGGCGCTGAGCGCGTAGGCGAGGGGAGCAGCCACCGCCTGGGACAGGTGCATATTCATCGCGCGCTTGGTCGAGCGAAGAGCCTGTGTCGGCTGTTGTGCGAGGCGCTCAGCGAACCTCATCGCCGTGTCGAGCAGCTCGGCGTCGGCGATCACCCGGTTCGCGATGCCGAGTGCAACCGCCTCGTGCGCCGGAATCCGGTCGCCGGTGAACAAGTACTCCTTGGCTCGCAGAAGGTTGACGAAGACCGGCCACGCCGGAGCGCCGCCATCGCCCGCAGTCAGGCCGACGCTCACATGCGGATCCGCGAAATACGCGCTCTCGGCGATGTAGACGATGTCGCAGAGCACAGCAATGCTGCACCCGAGCCCGACCGCGGGTCCGTTCACCGCTGCAACGACTGGCAAGGGAAACGCGATCATGTCGGTCACCAGCCCGTGAGCCTCTTCGAGGCCCACGCGGCGGCCCTCGCGATCATTCTGGTAACCCTGGAGCATCTCCATATCGCCCCCGGCAGAGAACGCGCGGCCCTCTCCGGTGAGCACCACGGCCCGGGCTCCGGGATCCTCGGCCAAGTACCGCCACACCCCAGCAAGACCTCGGTGCAACGCGGGATTGATCGCGTTGAGTGCCTCGGGGCGGTTGAGCTTCACGAGGCGGACCGCGCCGTGCGCGGTGATGTCCAACTCTGGTGCGAACGGGTTCTCCACTGGAATCGTCTTCCTCTCTCATCAGCCACGGCTATCGCTTTCTCTGCCACCGCCATCGCCTGTCTCTTGCGCGTCCGTCGCCTACCCCCAACGTCGGGCGGTCGTTGGTTCTGAGGAGAGGCCTTCTGGATGGCGACGGCAAGGCTCAGTAGCTGGCATGAGCCTCTGTATGCATCCTCGCGCTAAACGGTTCGGCGCGCGGAGTTGCACCGTTTTCCCGAACGCTCCTCGCGAGGGTTCGACCGGCGGCTCGCCAGCCAACACCGCACCGCAGGTCAGATGGAGCGCTATTCGCGCATGAGCATGAGGGCGACTTCGCGTTCGAGGCCGATGGAGGGATCACCACTGACATCGATTGCGACGCGGTCGATGCTCCCGCCGGTGGAAGGTGTAGGGGGTTCCCCTGGGGAAGTCGTCGGTGACGGGCTCGCCACGTGTCGGCCGACGTAGAGACCTGCGCCGGCGATGGCGAATGCCCCCAACTGGGTCTTGACGTGGGCTTCTCCTACCTTGGGGTCGGCGTGACACAGCGACAGAACTCCCGTGGTGTGATCGGGCCGTTGGCCGTTGGCCGTTGGCCGTTGGCCGTTGGCCGTTGGCCGTTGGCCGTTGGCCGTTGGCCGTCGTTGTCGAACGAGGCTGACGGAATCAGGTTTTACCCGGTTGCGAAGTCCTCAGAGCCCACGACCATCTGTTCCGTGCTGTCTACGCGCCACGAAGCTGTTGACACAGTGCAGCCGGTTGCGCTTTACATAGAGAGCATGCCCTCCAAAGCGCGAGCCCATGGCAAAGAGCACGCGCTCGGCTCCGGGGGCCGGAATGTTCAACGAGCGCCCTGATCACGTACGACCGTCCCGGGGTGTTCGCCGACAGCCACTCGGGAACCGGTGCCACGCCGGGGCGGTACACCTAGCGGGCGCGTCGCCCTCAGCTGAGCCGGGGAGTGTTCAAGATCGATCTCGACGGCCCGACCGGTCGTCTCATGGAGACGCTCCGTTGGCGGCCACCTCGGAGAACCAGATGTTCACGAGCTCTCGAACCTTGTCCGGGTGATCAGCGGCCAGATTCTTCACCTCGGACCGGTCGACATCTGTCACCCAAAGGAGGTGATGGACGACGGCACGTGGTGGCCCAACGCCAATCCGGGCACCGGTCCCTCAGTGCGGCACGGTGGGCAGGCTGGGTGGGCCGCTGACTCGGGCGACTCGAATACCCAGTGCAACGAGATTCGAGTCACCCATTTGGCCCGTTAGGCCCAGGCGTCTGCCGGGGCGGCTCAAGTGGGGGTGCGGGGCCGGACGCGGGCCGCGAGTGTACATCCATGATCCGCAAACGCCCGGTGGGAGTCCCTTGGACCCGATGGGCCAGGCGGTGGCCGGCTGTTCGGATGACGAGGTGACGGATCGGGCCGATCATCAGGAGCAAACCGAGGGCATCGCCCACGAACCCCGGCACGCAGATCATCACTCCGCCAATGAGAACGACCAGTCCGTCGAGCAGCTCGCGAGTGGGCACCTCCCCGCGTGCCAACCGTTCCCGCGTGTGGCTGAGCACGCCAACGCCCACACGGCCGACGACAAGAGGCCCGAGCGCGCTGAGGACCACAAGGATCGCCAATGCCCACAAGAAGCCGATCTGCTGGGCTACCACGATGAAGGAGACGATCTCCGCAGTAACGACGAACAGCAGAGCAATGAAGAACACGACCAAGGCTAACCCTTGGGTCGGGCCAATTAATTGCGCGAATCGGCGTGCGACCCCCAAGGGGTGTGCCCGCCTCCGTTCTCCTTCCGGGCAGCCAACCGCCGGTGCCGACGCCTTCGTCTGGGGCACCAGCGAGCGGGCAATCTATAGTGCCTCTGCTGTGAGCTTCAAACGATCCCCGACATCGCATTCGTACTTCTCCAAGCGGCTCCGCCTGCACTATCTCGATTGGGGGAACGAGGGTGCAGCGCCACTCATCATGATCCACGGGAACCGTGACCACTGTCACAACTGGGACTGGATGGCCGACAGGCTCGCCGACCGCTACCACATCCTGGCCCCGGACCTTCGGG
Organism: uncultured Acidimicrobiaceae bacterium; assembly: GCA_963794215.1. Taxonomy (GTDB): domain Bacteria; phylum Actinomycetota; class Acidimicrobiia; order Acidimicrobiales; family RAAP-2; genus DATKRB01. Next base: position 659,067 of record CAWCCQ010000008.1, read on the forward strand.
GACACGGCGACTCACAATGGAGCGTGGGTTCGGCCTATGCCATCTCGGAATTCGTGTACGACATCGCGCAACTCGTTCGCCAGACCGGCACGGCGCCGGTGCGAATCGTGGCTCACTCACTCGGGGGAAACGTAGCCCTGCAGTACGCCGGTGTCCTTCCCGACGAGGTTGTCCGACTGGTATCGATCGAGGGCTACGGGCGCCCCGCCGAGTCGGTTCCTCCGTCGCCGGTCGAGCAGCTGCGTCGCTGGATCGAGATGGGCCGGGCGATGTCGGGACGATCGCCCCGCCGATATGGCTCACTGGACGAAGCGTTCGAGCGAATGCAGGAAGCGAACCCTCATCTTTCGCCGGAGCAGGCTCGTCACCTCACCATTCATGGCAGCAATCAGAACGAAGATGGCTCTTATAGCTGGAAATTCGATAACTACGTTCACGTGCACGATGCCTGGGACTTTGGTGGCGAGCAGGTGCGAGCGCTGTGGACCGGTATCGCCTGTCCGGTCTTGTTGATCAGCGGGGCCGAGAGCTGGGCTGCCCGATCGGGTACGGACCTGCTCCGAGATTTTCGCGACGCCCGGCACGAGATCGTGGAGAACGCTGGACACTGGGTGCACCATGATCAGCTCGATACCGTGACCGACCTCGTTGGCGACTTTCTGCAATAGCCGAGTCCCCGTCTGCGCTGGGTGCCCCGGCACGAGGACCGACGCGCTCGACCAGTCTGACTCGTCGGTCCAGTACGACTAGTCGGTGCGCTCGACCACCGGCAGGACGAGCCGAGAGGGCCGAGCGGGATCGAAGAAGACCTCATTGTGCGAGGGCACGGGGTTGGACTCGAAGAACGGGTAGTCGCTGGTGGCCACGTCGACCCGGATGCGATGTCCGGGGGCGAAGAGGTTGGCGATGGGCCAGATCTCGATCGCAAAGAGATAGGTCCGCCCTGCCACGAGGGGTGTCGGCGCCTCGTGGGAGTCGACGTGGGAACCCTTGAGGGCACCGGTGTTGAGGAGCTTGGATACCCCGTTGGGCGCGACGTCGCACAGGCGGACGCACCAGTCGACGTCGGTGGCGTCGCTCGCCGCGTAGAGGAGCAGCCGGGGGGTGCCGATCACCTCGAGCTCGGTGTCGAGGGGCGCCGAGGTGTAGGTGAGGCACCCCTGCTCGAAGGGCCCCTGATCGCGCCCGTCGCGCGGGCTCGGGAGGGGTGCGTGCGGATCGTGGGCGATCAGGTCGACCCCGCCGTTGCCCGGGGCCACCCCGAGCGCCCCGTCGTTGCGCGAGTCCACCGACCCGGTCGGACCCGAGCCCAAGAAGAAGTCGGTGTCGACGGACTTGACCGGCCAGTGGGGCTCGTCGATGTAGTCCTCCTTGCCCATCAGGTACAGGCGAACGGGGGGTTGCTCGGCGACCCCGTTCGGGGCGTCGCGCAAGAAGTGGTCGAACCACTCGACATGGAGCGCGCTCAGCCCGCCGTCGCCCAGATCGGTACGGGTGGCCAGGCTGCCGGGGCCCACGAACAGGCGCTTGGGGACCTCGATCGCCTCGTGGCTCGAGAGGGTGCCCCGAATGAAGTGGTCGAACCAGACGCCCCCATGGAGGGTCGGGATGGTGATCTGCTTGGCCCGAGCGATGAAGCTCCGGGCCTTCCAGAACTCGTCGTAGGCGTCGTGCTCGTACATCTCGGTGAGCCAGTCGAGGTTCGCCGCGTTCTTGCCGGCCGCCACCCGCGCGCCGAACTGGGCGAAGCGGGCCGCATAGACGGCGCGCTTGGTCTCATAGCTCGGCGCGGCGGGGTCCCCCGGGTCGATCGGGCCGCTCCGGGCGAGCATGCCCACCGACCAGCCGATCCGGTTGTCGAGGCGAAAGACCCCTCCGACCCGCCATTGGTCGAAGTAGAAGTCGCCCGGGTGCATGTTCGCCGCCATGGCCTCGAGGTGTGGGGGGCCGGTCAAGGCCGTGATGTAGCAGCTGATGGCCGCGGCCGAGGAGCCCATCATCCCCACCCGGCCGCTGCACCAGGGTTGGGCAGCCAGCCACTCGACCAGGTCATAGCCGTCGAAGGGCCCGCCTTGGAGGTTGTAGTAGTCGTAGGTGCCCTCCGAGAAGCCCGTGCCGCGCGCATCGGCGACTACCACCACGAACCCGGCGTCGACCAGCGGCTTGACGCTCAGCAGCATCGGGTTCACCCCGGGGGGCAGGGGCGCGATGGGCAAGGAGGGCATCGGCCGACCGTCCGATCCGAGTGGCATCACGAACGCGGCGTCCTTCTGGTAGGGCGTCACGAGCACGATGGCCGCGTGCACCGCCAGCTCGTCGGGGCGGTAGCGATCGACGGCGAGACGCACGCCGTCGCGCATCGGCACGTACAGGTCCTTGTCGACGTCCATCTCGTTCTCCGATCGATGTGGTGCCCGGGCGTCCTAGAAGCTCGCGCCGGTACGTGCCCGTTCCAGTCCGGGTTCGAGGTCGGCCTCACGCCAGACGCCGGCCTTGATCGCCGCGCGCGCCGCCGCCTCGTATGCCCCGAGGTAGCCATCGACGCTGCCGTAGCGCCGCCGCAGCTCTTCGGGATCGAAGGGAAACCACTTGCCCATGAGTCCAGCGTCGCCGGACTCCTCGCGGGCGCCGACATGGCGGGCAATGGGAACGGCGATCTCGGGCACCCGTACGCCCCCCAGGGCATTGCCGTTGGCGTCACGGATGATCGTGAGTGGGTCCCTTCCGGTCTCGATGACCGGGTGGATAGGGGGCGGCGGACCTCCGTTCACCCATCGGTGCGTGTGGACCATGGCAGCGTCGAGGACCGGCGCCCAAGCCACGGGACTCAGCGCGCGGGTGTCGGGCAAGCTCTCGAGAAGGCCGTCGCGGAGTTGTTTGGGAAAGATTCGTTCCATGTGCAGGCGGGGGGCGTGAGGAGCGCCGGCCACTTCCCAAAAACGGTAACGGTCGTTGTCTTCGCGCCGCGACGGGGCAGTGGAGAGCGTCTCGCATTCGGCGTTCACGATCATCACCGGCACGCTGAGGTCGTCACGGATTCGGGTGGGATGCGACACTGGCAAGCTGCCCGACAGCGGGTCGAAGACGGTGGTGTCCTCGAGCTCCGGACCCGACCCGAACCAGGTGAAGAGGACGAATCCGTCGAAGAGGGACTCGAGCGGATGCACCGCGTTGACGTAGGTGGCCAGCCTCCCGGCCGACTGGGACCCCCCGAGGCCCAGAAGCTTCTCGACCGAGAGCCCATTGAGCGGATCGGGCTCGGATCCGTCAGGCTCGAGCAGCGCTCGGGTCACGGTGCCAAAGACGCCGAAGGAGAGTGCATCATCTTCGATGTGCAGGTGCCCGTAGCGTTCGGGATCCCAATCAACCAGCCCTTTGGGTTGGTCGCCGATTCCGTGCACCCCCGCCCGCTGTGCGCTGATCCCCACGTAGGCGAACCCCTCGTCGAAGAGCACCGGCGTGTCGCCGGCCTCGTAGATATCGAATCCGGCCGAGACATTGATCCATTCGACGAGGAGCGTGCCGTTGAATCGAACGGGGTCGATCGGCCGTCGCACCACGGCCCGGGTCTTGAACCCAGAGCTGCCATTGGGCCGAGCCTGCCACCTGCCGTCGAGGCCGTAGCCGCCCATGACCTGGTACCGCGGAGCTTCACCCTCGAAGAAGTACTCCTCCTCGACGTAGCGGGCCGCCTCCAGCTCGACCGTGGTGGCCCCGAAGGCCCAGCCGTGCGATCCCCCGTGGATCGGTCCGCTGATCGTCGTCATCCGTATCCCCTGTCGCCAGCGACCTTGAGCCCCGTCTCCACGGGCGGCTGCGCACCTACAGGTGTAGCAAATCGCCGGGCCGTCATGTAGGTGACGCCATGGACATGCAAGGGATGCCCGTCAGGGCTAGGCGCGGACAAATGCCGCCGCCGCTAGGCCCAGGATCTCGGCTCTATCAGCTGGCAGGATGAATCCTCCGGTCACACTTGAGGTGAGGGCCTGGCCGAATTGGGCAAGGTAGCCCTCGCTCCCTGCCGGATAGAGCGCGGCGAGCTTCTCCGAACTGAATGGCTCGGTGATCCCGAAGAGTGACGCAAACACGGCCCCAGTCTGACCAAGGCCCGAAAGACGCGCTGTCGGCACGTCGACCCACGGGGTACGAATTCCCCCGACGACGTTGCCGTGCTCGTCGAGCACGAACCCGCCCGCGGTGTCGATATCGATTGGTGCTCCACGAGGTGGGACAGCTCCGGTGCGCGCCCAGGCGTCGAGATGGGCCAGCGCCGCCTGGGCGACATAGTGGTGCTGGGGGGCCGAATTGATCGGTGTTTGGGTGCTCATGCCCATGACATCTCTCGTCGGAGCAAGACGGTCGGCGAGATCGCTGCTAGTGCCGTGGCCGTCATCGAAGGCTCCGGCAACGAGCATGTAGGTATCTGCATGTGCAGTGCCGGCCATCTCCCACAGACGGATTCGCTCGGTATCCTGTTGGCGAGCAGGGGTGCCAACCGTCCCGACGACGTCGGTCTCGCTCTGAATGATGAGCACTGGGACGCGTACGTCGTCGCGTATCGGTTCGGGGCTTCGTTGCATGGATCGTCGTAGCGTCTCGAGGTCGATGGTCTCACCATCGGGTCCTCGAGGGATGACCAAGCCCTCCAATGGTGCGCCGCTCGCTCCCCGGCTGTGCACGAGGAACCCGTCGTACACCTGAGCGAGGCCGTCCAAGGCGTTGATGTAAGTAACGAGGCACCCCGCAGACTGGGACTCGCCAACGGCAAGAAGTCGCTCGGCGGCGAGCGATCCGAGCGGTGACGCTGGATCGGACTCACGCAGCGCCCGCCCCACTTGGCTGAAGATGTCGTACGAGAAGGCGTCGCCGGGGTGGACGAGCGAGGCGTATCGCTCGGGCGCGAGCTTCTTGAGATGCAGTCCTTCGACGAAGCCACCGCCGTCAACGCCAACCTTCTGTGCCGTCACGCCCACCCAGATCCACCGGTGGCGCACGATCTCACGGTGCAGCATCGTCCAGTCCGGACTGCCGTCGCCTCCACCACTGACGTTGTTCCACTCGACCACGACCGTTCCGTCGAAGGTGTCAAGGTTCGCCGCGCCAAACGGACGGCGAACCACGATCCGGGTCGTGAACGGGGCAGTGGTCAAGGGGATCACGTCATGTCGACCCGTCTCGGAACGCTCGCCTCTCATGTCGTAGGATTGCGCATCGCCGGACACGAAGAATTCGACCTCCTCGTACCCAAGGGGGCCCAAATCGTAACTGGTCAGACCCACCGAAGGCACGGAGCCAGCAATCGGACCCGTGATGCGGGCCCTGGGCTCGGTGCTAGGTGCTGTCTCGATTCGTTCAGTCATGTAGTTCTCTCCCGTGCCGCGACCACCCGACGCTACGTCTCCTCGAAGGGCGGTGTCGATCCAGGGCCCCTCTGAGGGGAGCGTCAGTTGACTTGTCGATCGCGGCCGCGCCAATAGGGCTCGCGGAGCTTGTATTTCTGCAGCTTTCCGGTGGCGGTACGGGTCAGTCCGTCTCGGAATTCGATGCTGCGCGGCGCCTTGAAATGCGCCATCTGGGATCGGCAGTGCTCGATCAAATCCCCTTCGGTGGCGGCCGATCCGTCGTGGAGGACCACCAGCGCTTTGACGCTCTCCCCCCACTTGTCGTCGGGAACGCCAATGACGGCCACCTCGGCCACCGCCGGGTGGCGGTACAGCACGTCCTCGACCTCGATGGAGGAGACGTTTTCGCCACCCGAGATGATCACGTCCTTCTTTCGGTCGGACACCACGACGAAGGGCCCGTCCAAGTAGCCACCGTCCCCGGTGTGGAACCAGCCTTGGTCGAGCGCCTTCGCCGACTCGTCGGGTTGTTGCCAGTAGCCGGCGAACACGTGATTGGAGCGAGCCAGCAACTCGCCTTCGTCGTCCACGGCGATCTGGACCCCGACGGCCGGTGCTCCGGCTCGGCTCAGGCGGCGGGCACGCTCGGCGCTCTCAAGAGCGTCCCACTCGGCCGGGGCTCGGTTGATCGTCAAGAGAGGTGAGGTTTCGGTCAGCCCGTAGATCTGCACGAACTCCCACCCGAGCTCGGTCTCGACCCGCTCGATGAGCCTCGACGGTGGGGGTGCTCCAGCCACGACCACTCGTACATCGTTGCGCCCCGGCAGTGGCGTTCCGAGCTCTCGACGTCCTGCGGCCGCCTCGAGGATGAGCGCGAGCACCGTCGGTGCACCACACAGGAGCGTCACCCCTTCGGACGCGATGCGCGACAGAATCTCCTCGCCGTCGACCTTGCGCAGGACCACATGCTTGCCACCCATGGCAGTGATCCCGTAGGGCATGCCCCAGCCGTTGCAATGGAACATCGGAAGGGTGTGCAACAAGGTGTCGCGGTCGGTGACGGTGGCATGCCAGCCCAACGTCACTGCGTTGAGCCAACAGTTGCGATGGGTGAGCTCGACCCCCTTGGGGCGAGCTGTCGTCCCCGACGTGTAGTTGATCGAGCAGACGGCGTCCTCGTCGGGGTCCCAACCTGACGGTTCGGGAGCACTTCGGCTCAATGCCGCCGTCAACTGGGAGTCGTGGACCCCGTCCAGGCGGATGCGATGCTTGACGGACACGTCGGCGATCGTCTGATCGAGATCGGGATCGTAGAGCAGGACTGATGCACCCGAGTGCTCGAGGATGTAGGCGATCTCCTCGGAGGAGAGACGAAAGTTGATCGGCACGAGCACACGCCCGAAGCCGCTCACGCCGAAAAAGGACGCCAAGTACTGCCCTGAGTTGGGACTGACGATGGCCACGCGCTCGCCGACTCCCACGCCCATGTTATCGAAGGCCACAGCCATGGCGCGGGCGCGGAGATGCAGCTCGGAGTAGGTGATCGATCCGAGGGAACCTGTGGTTTCCGGCTCGTCGACGACCGCGGTCCGGTCCCCGTACACGAGAGCTGCTCGTTCGAGAAACCCGCCGATGGTGAGCGGCACTCGCATGGTGACCTCCAGTGAACGGCGACTCGAGCGGACAACGACTCCTGGCCGCCATCGGGTGAGGAGGTCGGCCCCTTGCGGCCTATGGCCGCTCGCGATGTTCGCAGGTTTCGTGGGACCTTGCCGATGCGCGGAGCCCGTCCCAGCAACGTCCCGAGATGATCCACCCAACTGAGCTCCATCCCAACCTCGTCGCTCGCGGACTCGGTACAGGGCCGGGACGGCCGCGATCTACTCTCCCGATCGTGGTGCTCTACGCCGATGCCTTCGCTACCATGCCCGGTCGCTGCTGGCGGGTCGTGCTGGACCCCAAACCTCTGCGACTCGGACGACCGCTCCATTGCCCGAAAGCGGCGTCGGTGCGCGGGATCTACCGTTCGGCGGGCGGCGACGCCTTCTGGGTGGACAGTTGCGAGGAGCACGCCCAGGGTCTCGAGGAACGCCGCCGGATTGGGTGGTCCGGCGTGGGTGAGCAGGGCGGTCAGCGCCGGAGGGTTGGACGGGCACGGCTCGGGCGGAGACGCTCTGAACGCACGTAGACGGCGGCCGTCGGCGGCCGTCCGTGGCGAGAGGTGGGTACTGGCAGCAGCCGGCCCAGTGGTGGGCAACCCAAGGCCGTCCGGAGCGGTACGCCCGATGGGTGGAGGCCTAAGCTGCCTAGGTGCGTCCTGCCGGCAGGGCCCCGGGCGCATGGGCAAAGGAGGCGCCGGTGACGAGCATGGAGACTTCCCCCGTGACCGCCCTCGACGAGCTGCTGCGCTGGCTCGAAGCGAGCTGGGATCCCGATCTCACGCTTCGCGAGTGGTGGGCCAGGTTGGCATCGTCGGGGTGGTGCGAGCCGCATTGGCCTGTTGCATGGCACGGGCGGGGCCTCTCGCGGACCGAGGCGAGGACGGTGACGCGTGCCGTTCGCGAGTTCGGCGCGGTCACCGCCCCGACCGGCTTTGGCACCGACCTTGTCGCGCCGACCCTGCTCGAGCACGCGACCGACGATCAGAAGGCGCGGCATCTTCGGGGCATGGTCGAGGGAACCGACGCCTACTGCCAGCTCTTCAGCGAGCCCAACGCCGGGTCGGACCTTGCCGGGCTGCAGTGCCGAGCCGAGCGCGACGGCGATCAATGGGTGGTCAACGGGCAGAAGGTATGGACGTCGGGCGGCCAGATTGCCAACAAGGCGATGCTGGTGGCGCGCACCGATGTGGACGTCCCCAAGCACGCGGGGATCTCCTTCTTCATCATCGACATGCTCCAGCCGGGCATCGACGTCCGTCCGTTACGCGAGATGACTGGTCGCGCCTTCTTCAACGAGGTTTTCCTGACCGAGGCTCGCGTCCCCGCCGAGGACCTTGTCGGCGGGGAGGGAAACGGGTGGGCGGTGGCCAATACGACCCTTGCCTTCGAGCGCGCTCAGTCTGGCGGTGCGGAGCTCGGGGCCAGCGCAGCACCTGGCCCGATTGCCGGCAACCTCGATCGCCGGGTCGGCGATTTCGCTCGCCCGCCTAGCCGCGACAGCCAGATGGTGGCCGACGAACAACGGTCAGCGCGCCTGTCCTCCTTGGCTCGCACGATGGGACGCGATGGCGATCCGGTGTTACGCAACGATCTGGTGCGGCTCTACATCCTCGAGCGGGTCAAGGCCTTCAACAGCCAGCGCGCGCGATCGCTACAAGAGGTCGGTCGTGAGCTGCCGGGCATACCGAACCTGGCGAAGATGGCGGAGAACCACACTCTGCGGCTGGCGCGGGACTTGACCTTCAGCATCCTTGGAGCCGCGGGCACCCTGCACTCCTACGACGACGAACGCATGGCCCGACTCGAGGCGCAGACGGGCATCGAGGATCTCGGCATGCTCGTCGAGAGTGCGCTGTTTGCCCAGGGACCGCCCATCTACGGGGGATCGGACCAAATCCAGCGCAACATCGTGGGCGAGCGCATCCTCGGGTTGTCGCGCGAACCGAGTGTCGAGAGAGGTGTGCCATTTCGGGACCTGCTCAAGAACTGACCTGCCTGGACGACGAGGCCGCGCCGCTCGCACGATCGATGGGGCCCTCTGACCCGGGAGTGGAGTCAGTCGGCGTGTCACGTGAGCGCCCGAGCCCGGAGATCTCGGCAGATGACATGTAAGCCTTCCACCCTGATTTCCCCCCTTGATGTGCCCTACGATGACCTAAGGGGTTGAGGGATGGGGGACGAGATGGCGACAAGTGACATACCAACTGAGCAGGAATCGCCGACGCTCTTGGAGCTCGGAGGACTCAGGTTCGAGGTGTCCCTCAGGAGCGCCGGTGCGACGCTCCGGGTCCTCGGCCCGTTTGAGGAGCAATGGGTCGAGATGCTGCGTTTCGATGACTTCGTCGTCGATCCCCATTTTCACGCGCCCTCGTCCGGGCCGTCGATCAGGTTCGACGACTCGCTCGGCGAGCCACTCAGCTGGTTTGTGGCACAGGTGCGGGACCACATGGGTGAATGGCTGGAACGTTCTGGATTCGGTTCGGTGCTCGATGCCGTGGACCTCGACCAGGTCTCGAGGAACTCGCAGCTGGTTGCTGACGCGATGACCGCCCGTGTGCCGGAGGGCTACGTGCGGGTTCGGGGTGTCGGGCTGCGGCGCCTCGAGGCGTCGGCGTAGCCGCCGGTATCGAGTGGAGCCGCCGAATTTGAGAGTTGGGTTCATCGGTCTGGGTTCCCAGGGGTCCCCGATCGCGGCGCGCATCGGCGACAGGTTCGAGCTGTCCGTGTGGGCTCGCCGGGCGGAGTCGATCGCCGGCTTTACCGGCAGGGTGGCCCGTGTCGCCGCCTCACCGCGTGACCTGGCCACTTCCAGCGACGTGGTCTGCCTCTGTGTCCGCGGCGACCTCGATGTTCGTGAGGTTTGTGACGGACCCGAGGGGGTGCTTGCCGGGCTGGCGCCTCGAACCGTGCTCGTCGTCCATAGCACCATCCATCCGAGCACCGTCCGCCAGCTGGCGTTCGATGCAGGAGTGTCCGGGATCGACGTGCTCGACGCGCCCGTCTCGGGAGCCAGCGCCGCCGCGCAGGGTCGGCTCGTGACGATGGTGGGCGGTGATCACGATGTGCTCGACCGGGTACGGCCTGTCTTGGCCACCCACAGCGACCGCATCTTTCTCCTCGGAGCGGTCGGCGCGGGTCAGATCGCCAAGTTGATCAACAACGCGCTCTTCACCGCCCATCTCGCCCTGGCGTCGGCCGCCCTGGATGCGGGCGAGCAGCTGGGACTTGCCCGCGAAGGGCTGCACCAGGTGCTTTCGGCCAGCTCCGGCCGGTCGGCGGCCCTCGAGCTGTCCCTGCGATTCGGTGCCGACGGCCCGGTCAGTACCGCTGCCGCCGAACTCTTGACGAAAGACGTGCGGCTCTTCGCGGGCATGATTGCCGACGGCAACATCGACGCTGAGACCCTTCTCGACCCGGCCGAACGGGTACTCGGCCTGCGGCCGTAGTCGGAGGGGGCCGCGACGCCCCGGGGAGCGTTCTGTGGATGAGGCGAGCCCGAGCACTCGAAACCCAATCGCTCAGGGTACGTCGAGGCCGCCACCGTCGATCTGGATGTCGACACCCGAGAGGTAGCTCGAGGCATCGGAGGCCAAGAACGTGATGACGTTGGCCAGCTCCTCCGTCGTGCCCGGACGGTGCAGCGCTGGGAGGTAGCCGATGTCAGTGGCCATCTCGACGAAGTGTTCCTCCGGGGTGATGCCGCGCTGCTCGGCCTGCTCGGCCCACAAGTCGATGATGGCCTTGGAGATCCCGTAGCCAGGAAGCACGGCGTTGACGAGGATGTTGTCGGGCCCGTAGCGCTTTGAGAGGAATTTGGCGAAGTTGGACAACGCCGCCTTGGATGCCGTGTAATGCGGATGCTCGTCGCGTCCGATCGAGGGCTTGTAGATCGAGCCAGCCGAGACAATGACGATGCGTCCCCGCTGCTTGGCCTTCATCGTGGGTATCGCGGCGCGACAGACCCGCATGGCGGAGAAGAAGTTGATCTCGAATGTCTTGCTCCAGTCCTCGTCGCTCAGATCTTCGAAGTCCCTGATCTGATGGAAACCGTGATTGGACACGAGCACGTCGAGATCTCCGAACCGATCCAGGGTGAGACGGATGAACTCGTCAGCACCCCCGGGTTCGGCGAGGTCCATCTGGATCGGAAGACAGGTGCCTCCCTCACCGGTGACTTCCTTCTCCACCACCCGCAGCTGATCGAGGCTGCGCGAGCAGTAGGCGACCTGTGCGCCCTCGCGGGCGAGGGTGATGACCGTCGACCGACCGATCCCCCGTCCGCCCCCGGTGACTGCTGCGACCTTTCCGGTGAGCCCCAAATCCATCGTGCCCTCCCTCCCCCAGTGATCGACCAAGCGATCGCCTTTGCCAAGCGTAGCCACATGGGCCGCCTCGGGTCCGGCCCACTGTCCTAGGGAGCGGGCGAGGGATGCATGCTCCGAGCCCCCTCCGAACGCTTGGTTGTACTCTCTCGCGAACTGATCGAGGTGGTGCCGCTCGCGCTCAGGGGTGGCGCCGGGCGTTCGGAGGGGAAGACCGGGGGGTCCGATGGAGCAGGATGTGCAACCCAGTGGGCGAGGCTCGGGGAACTCCTTCCTCACCGTGCTCCCCGATGACATCCAACGAGCGACCTGGGGGGACGACGCCCCCGAGCACTGGGTGCGTCTCAGCCAGGCACCTCTACGGAGGAGCAACGGCGTGGTGTGGGTCACCTCCCCGGCCACGGTCTCCCACGCCATGCACCAGCCGGAACTCTTCTCGTCGGGCCCCGACGCATCGTTCTTTGGTTCTGACGAGGGGTTGATCCCACTCCAGATCGATCCTCCCGACCATGTGCGTTACCCACGCGTCCTCGACCCCCTGTTCGCTCCGAGGAAGACGGCGCTCCTCGAAAAAGATCTGACGCTCTTCGTGAACCGCTGCATCGACGGCTTTGCCGGTCGGGGCTCCTGCGACTTCAGCGAGGAGTTCGCCGTGCCCTTCCCCGTGGGGACGTTTCTCCGACTACTCGGACTTCCCTTCGATGATGTCGGAGAGTTCCTTCGACTCAAGGACGAGCAGATCCGGCCTGCCGGTAGCTCGCCCGAGGAGATGGAGTCGGCGCGCGTGGCGTCGAGAGCAGAGATCGTCAGGGTCTTCGACGAGGCGCTCGACGCGCGCAGCTCGACGCCGCGAGAGGACATTCTCACCTACTTCACCCAGCTGGAGCACGACGGGCGGCTCACGCGCGCCGAGGTGCTCAACATCTGCCACCTGCTCCTGCTGGCGGGACTCGACACCGTGACCGGAACACTCGAGGTTGCGTTCGGCCTGCTCGCCCGGCGTGCCGACCTCCAGGCCGAACTGGTGGCCGACCCAAGCATGATCCCGAGTGCGGTGGAGGAGCTCTTGCGCTGGGTGGTGACCAGTCCGACGCAGTTCCGGGTGGCCACGGCGGAGACGCTGCTGGAAGGCTGCCCGATTCACAAAGGTGACGCAGTAGCCCTGCTCATTGCCACCGAGAACTTCGATCGGGATCGATTCGCAGATCCCACGACGCTGGATCTGCGTCGTCAACCCAATACCCACGCCTCGTTCAGCGAAGGCGTCCACCGTTGCCTAGGGTCACACCTCGCCCGGCTCGAGCTTCGAGTGGCACTACGCGAGTGGCACCGTCGCATCCCTCGTTACTAGATCGCCAGCGGATCCATGATCGAGTACACGCCGGCACTTCGGGGAATTCCCCACCTGGCACTCGAGTTCGCACCGTCGGGGTGACGATCACGTGCCGAGCCGTCCTCACCAGCACCGGCCCACCCTATGGTGGGAGAGGGGGCCTACGAGATGACGAGAATCTACAACGTCGGAGGAATGGATAGCTTCGGGCCGATCGAGCCAGCAGCCGAGCCCCTCGCATTCGCCTCGGACTGGGAGGCTCACGCGGTCGCGCTAGGTGTGCACCTCGTCCGACTGGGCGTGCTCGCCGACGTGCACTTCGCCTCGCCGCCACTCGAGGCGCCCGGTGAACCCGCTGGGGCCGCGCCCTACGAAGCCTTCTTCGACGCCCTGTGCGGGGCGCTGGCCGCAGCGGGAGTTCTGGACGAGGCCGAGGTGGCCATGGTGCACGATGGCGGGTGAGCACCTCGTGCCCGGACAACGGGTGCGGGTGCGCCCTCCCCCGCTGGCCGCCAGTGGAGGGCTTGTCGACCCCGAGGTATTGCGCGTACCGAGTTACCTGTGGGATCGCGTGGGCGTCGTCACTGCGTGTCAGGTGACGCCTCCGCCAGGGGGTTCGGACCGGACGCACGGGTATCGGGCCGTGTACTCGGTGTGCTTCACTGCGGACGACCTCTTCGGTAGGGGCGAGCACCGCGTGACAGCGTCACTCGACGTCAAATATCTCGAGCGGGTGGACTCGAGCCCGAGCGCAGCGGTCACACCGACGCCGTCGGAGGAAGGGTGAACGGGGCCGGTCATCGCGAAGGCTCCTACGCACCCCGGGTGCGACGGCTCGAACAGCTGTTGGTCGCGCGGGGCATCATTGCCCCGTCGGATCTCGAGGGCGTGCTCGATGCGATGCTCCGTGGTGCACCTCTTCTCGGCGGTGCCCGAATCGTTGCTCGAGCCTGGGTGGACCGCGGATTCCGCGATCGCCTACTCGAGAACGCTAACGAGGCGGTTCGGGAACTGGGGCTTTCGATGGATCCGGCGGGGCTGGGTAACGAACCGGTCCTTCGTTGCGTGGAGAACACGGCCGAGGTCCACAACCTCGTGGTCTGCACGGTGTGCTCCTGCTATCCCGTGGCAATCCTCGGACCGTCGCCTCCATGGTACGAGAGCGAGGAATATCGATCACGGGCGGTCAGTGAACCGCGAGCCGTGCTGGCCCAGTTCGGCGTGGAGCTGCCTGCGTCGACCCGCGTCGACGTGTGGGACGCCAGCCGCGAGGTGCGCTACGTGGTGCTGCCCCGGCAGCCAGCCCGGTTCGCGGGGAGGGGAGAGGACGAGCTCGTACGGGTGGTGAGCCGGCGTGCCTTGATCGGGACGTCCGTACTCTGACGGCTGGTCGCTTCAGCCCTCGGCCACTACTCTCAAGCTGAACAGCTCGGCCGCGTTGGATCCGAGGAGTCGATCGATCGTTGCACTCTCGACGCCCTCACTCTCCAGCATCTGCTGGGCCTCGTCGGGACCAGCCGCGTCATGGAAGGGGTAGCGCGAGCCCCAGGCCGCCTTTGAGGTGAAGTGGTGGACCATCTTGGCCACCGCTCGCTCCCAGCCATCGAACGAGACGATCGCCGGGTGACGTTCCCAGACCTCTTCGGTCTCGAGGCAGACGGGATTTGCCATGCCGTATGCCGTGAGCCACAGATATGTCTCGCACTTCTCGAGCGCCAGTGGCACCCACGTGGCGCCGCTGTGGTGGAAGGCCACTTTGAGGTTCGGGAGATCCTCGAAGAGTCCATGGAAGAGCGCCGCGGTCATAAAGAGGTCATTGTCCTGCAACTGGGCAACCGGCTCGGCAACCGTGTGAGTGACGCCCATGCGCCCCGACACCCGCTCGATGAAAGCACCGTTGGACACGATGTCCGCCCCGGTGATGCCGAGGGACGGATGGACGCACACGACCAGCCCCAGCGCGTCGATGCGATCCCAGATCGGACGGAACGGCTTGTCCTCGATGAAGACCGGGCGCGGCCCTTCCATCGCGGCGAGCTGTCCGGTGACCACGCTGAAGAGCTCGTCGGGGCCGATGTTCATCTTGTAGAAGGCGGGTCGCATCACCACCGAGCGGAATCCCTTCTGCGCTACCCTCTCCAGCTCGGCGGCCGCTAGGGCCACCGACTGCAGCGGCAGCAGGGCGGCCGGATGGACCCGGGCACCGGTAGCGACGGAGAAATCCCATACCCAGTCGTTGTAGGCCCGGGCAAGTACTCCGGCATCGTCCGCGTCGAGAACTTGCGGTAGGTATTCGTTGAACAGCGTGGGGAACACGATGGCTTCGTCGACGCCCATCGCGTCCATGTCGGCCACCCGAGCATCGGGATCCCATGCCCCGGGGTTCAAGGGATGGAAGGTATCGGGGTCGAGGTGGCCCACCTCGTCGAGGGTCATGCCCGGTCGCCAGATGGCTTGGCGGATGAGCTTGCGGCGATTCAGAGACTTCGTGGCTCCGCCGTTGAGGATGGTCTGCTGGTCTCCCTCCGCCTCCACTTCGGCATAGAAGGCGTTCTTTGCCGCGCTCCGCTGGTCGGGCGGTATGTAGTCCTCCCACACGGCGGGCGGCTCGTAGACGTGGCTGTCGACGTCGACGACCCTGACCATCAGTAGCCCCCGCCCGCCCCGGCTGGCCCGATGCGCTGGGCGATCCGTGAGGGATCCCTCATCTCGTGCAAGTCGGCGAGGCGTTGCGCGTTCTCCCGTGGATGGGCGACGAGATCGGCCCATTCCTCGAGCTCGGGACCCTGCGGGAACCAGTCGGGTCGGTCGATGGGATCCGCTTCTTGGGTGACAAACACCTGGGGCTCGATGCTGTACCAGTTGGCCGCGTTGGCGCCGAGCAACCGGGCCTGCACAGGGGCCGGGACGTCGCAGTCGGTCATCATCCTCATCGCGCTCCACACGTCGGCGCCGTCGTGGTGATAGGCGTCCGAGGCCCAGATCCCGATGTCCTCGAAGTCACGCCACTGCCGAAACACGCCTTCCTCGTCGGACTCGAAGGAGATCACCGACTGGTCGTGGAACGCCTCGGAGGGGAGGCGGTCTCCAGGCGTTTCCCGCTCCGAGGCGTACAGCTTCCACAGCCGGTCGCACGCCGTGAGCACGGTTGGCAGCCACACCGCGTTGGACTCGAAGACGGCCATCTTGAGCCGAGGGAACCGGTCCAGCAGACCGCTCATGAGCACCTGAGTCAACCACGATTGGGCCTCGTGGATGAAGGAGAAGGTCTGGGAGTCCGTCCCCGCCAGACCGAAGAGCTCTCCCGGAGAGTCGAGATAGTCGGACCCACGGGGATGCGACGCCAGTCGACCGGCGGGGAACGTGTGCATCCCGAGCACCAAGCCGGTCTCCTCGAAGGCCCGGAAGACCGCGTCGTAGGTGGCCGCCTCGCCGCTCAGTGCCGAGGACAGCAGATTGGGGTACTTGCCTTGGGCGTCGATGGGACGAATGAGGGCCACCCGATGCCCGAGCTCAGAGGCGCGGTAAATCTCCTTTGCGGCGCGCTCGGGATCTTGGACGGGCAGGAGCGCCGCTCCGAACAGCCGCTCGGGCACCTCCTTGCACCAGTCGACCAAAAAGTCGTTGTACGCCTGACAGAACACCTCGACGCCCTCGGCGTTCTCGGCGTACGGGAGGTTCGAGATCACCATGGTTGGGATCACGAGGACCTGGTCGATGCCCATCAGGTCCATCTCCTTGATCCGGGCATGGGGATCGAGGGCACCGTCGTGATGCACATACCGGCGCTGCTCGTCGGAGAGCGGCACCATCGAGAGGAGCTTGCGCATGATCTTCTTGTTCATCTGCGGACCGGCGATGCAGATGGGGTTGTAGCTATTGGGGAACTGCTCGTTGCCACCACCTAGCGTCGGGGTGACACCGTTCAGCCACGCCTCGCTCTCACTCCGCCAGTAGGTCTGGCGTACCAGCTCCTGCTTGGAGGACGGCACGTAGTCCCACACCGCTAGCGGGTCATTGATGTGCGCGTCGCAGTCGAACACCGGAAAGGACTTCGTCAACCGGTCCACGTTTCCCCCTGACTCGTGCAGCGTCGGCCCCGGACGATCTCGGCTCCGACGTAGCCGTCACTTGAAAGCGTAACCTACTTCGTCGGTGCGATCGAGGGCCCCAAGCTTTGGGGATCTCGGAGGTCCCAAGGGGTCGCACGCGGGCATGTGGCGGTGGGGCTCACCGCCCGGTCAGCGCCGCCTCGAGGCGGTCCAGCTCGCCAATGTCGTCGGTAAGTGGGATGAAGACAGCTCGTCGAACCCCGCCTCCTGGCAGTTGTCGACCGCCATCTTGATGCCGTCGGCGTCACGTGCGGGAAGGGGCCCGAACGGCGAGGCTGCGCCCGTTGGAAGGCCCAGGTAATGGGCCGCGGCATCCGCGAGACGTCGCTCGGCGCCTTGGCCGAGCGAGAACCATAGGCTGTTCATCAGGTAGGGGCGGACGGTGCGACCCGAAGCGTCCCAAGCGTCGAGGTGAGCACGGACCTCGCTGCGCAGGGTCGAGAGGTCCGCGCTCATGATCGCCCTCTGCCAGCCGTCTGCCCATTTGGCCGCCCGGCCAAGGCCCGCGGAGCCGAGGCGTTGGTGTAGATCGGCGGTCCACCCGGCTGAACGGTAAGCGGGCCCACGGCCGCTGCCGCACCCTCCCAGGGTGGTTCGCCCGACCAGATGCGCCGCATGATGGCGACGCTGTCATCCATGCGTCGCCATCGGTTTTCGAACGAGGAGCTGGCGGCCAGGTAGTCGTCTGCTCGACCGCCGGTCCCCACGCCGAGCACGAACCTGCCGCCGGAGATGACGTCGATGGAGGCCGCTCGTTTGGCGAGCAGGATCGGCGGGTGCATGGGCACGATCATGATGTGACTCATCACCGCCACCCGCTCGGTGACCGCTGCCGCCGCGGCCAAGAAGGCGTGCTCCTCGATCTGGGGCCACAGCTCCCGCTCGCCCGTGGCGATGGTCGCGAACAGCCCAGCATCGACCCGAGCGAACCACTCGAGAAGCCGTCTGCGGTCGGTCCCTGACATGTACGGACCGAGCACCCCGTATTTCATGGATTCCCCCCATGGCGAGTCCCGGACCCTAACGCATGGAAGCGGTCGCAACTCTCGGACAGCCACCTCCGACAACGCTGCCCGTCGGTCAGCCTTCGGCGGTCGGGCAGTATACCGGCGCCAGACGCGACGCTTTGGCAAGTGCTCGCGGGCACATGCCGGGGGCGCGACGCTGACGTAGCATCGCGGAGGATTCTGCGATGTGACGGGGGGTCAACGATGGAGTCGACCAGCGTGGTGCTGACGAGCGACCGGGGCACCGTGCCCACCCTCGTATACGCACCTCCGACAGAAGGTGGGCATCCCGCCGTGGTGCTGTCCACCGAGGCATTCGGCATCAATGACTTCACCCGACGGGTCGCCTCCGAGCTCGCCGACCTGGGTTATGTCGTCGTTGTTCCGGACTATTACCGCGGCAAGGGACTGAACGATCCGGAGAGCTACACCGACTTCACCGAGGTGATGGAGTTCATCGAGCGGCTCGACTTCGCCCAGGGAACCCACGACGTGATGGCGGCCGTCCGCTATGCCCGAGGGCGGCCCGACGTTGACCCGGACCGTGTCGGCGTGTGGGGTTATTGCACCGGGGGGACCCTGGCCATGTTGAGCGCGTCCCTCGACCCCTCGGTCGCCGCCGGTGTTCTCTTCTTCCCGAGCCAGCCGACGTTCCCTGAGTTGACCGCTAAGCGCCCGGTACAGCCGATCGACCTTCTGTGGAACGTCGGGTGCCCTCTTCTCCTCATCATTGGGGATGAGGACCAGGTGCTGTTCGGGATGATCCCCGAGTTCCGACGTCGGTTCGAGCAATGGAACATCGACTACGAGATCAAAACCTACGCGAACGCGGGGCATGCCTTTAGCGCTCCGGTGCCGCCGTTGCGAAACGACGCCGCCGACAAAGCCTCGTGGGCCGACGCAGTGGCGTTCGTGGCTCGTCACCTTGCATGAGCTCTAGCTGAGCCGGGGAGCCGCGAGTGAGCTTCCTGGAAGTGCAGGTCGCGCCGAAGGTGCCTCCACCTCGGCCAGCCCAGCTCCGCTCGGGGGCCGCGGGTGCTCTGAGCGCGCCCGACGGGATCGCCCCCACTACGGATTGAGCGTCCAAGCGCCGTTGGGGTGGCGGAGCCATCCGCTTGATGCCCACGTACCGCCGTCCACGTTGACCGTCACGCCTGTCACGTAGTCGGACATGGTCGAGCACATCCAGATGACGGTGCTCGCACATTCCGCCACGACGCCTTCGCGGCCGAGTGGGACGAGCCTGGCCCACTCGTCACTGTCCGAATCCGTCCACGACTCTGGTTCGACCGGGCCCGTCCTATTGCCCCGCCCCCCCGGTGTGATGGTGTGGTCAGGGGCGATGGCGTTCACCCGGATTCCGTGCTCGGACAGCTCTACTGCCATCGTCCGGGTGAAGCTGATCATGCCGGCCTTGCACGCCGCGTAGACGGCAAACCCGGGCGCGGCACGCGTGCCTTCGATACTGGTCACATTGACGATCGATCCACCCCGACCCCCCTCGATCATGAGCTTGGCCGCAGTCTGTGTGGCCAAGATCATGCTGAACAGGTTGATCTCTACGTGACGCCGGATGCTCGGCTCGGGTTGCGAGAGGAACGGACCACCCCGCACGCCCCCGGCGTTGTTGACGAGGATGTCGAGACGTCCAAAGTGCTCGTGCGCCTGTGCCACCGCGGCGGTCAACGCGGCCGGATCCATCACGTCACCGGTGATACCGAGCGCCCTGCGTCCCAGCCGTGCGAGCGCAGCCTCCGTCGCGCTGGCACGCTCCGGGACGACATCGATCACGGCTACGTCGCAGCCGAACTTGGCTAACCCCAGGGCGATCCCCTGCCCGATCCCGCCGCCGCCCCCAGTGACGAGCGCGACCTGACCAGTGAGCAAGATATCGGACGGGTCGAGGGTCGTGTTCTCCACGTCCCGAGCTACTTGCATCAGATTGTCGCGGTCGACCATCAGGTCCTCCTTCGTGGGGAAACGGCGCTTCGTACTATTGCGCAATCGGACCTGGCCAAGCTGGAGAAGCTGCGAGGCGCGCTCCTTGAGGGGATCTCAGGACATGCCGGCCCGATCGATCGACAGGCGCGCCAACTCTTCGCGTACCGCCCGGTCGTGGGCGAGCTCGTCTTGCTTCGCACGGCGCGGGCTCCACCGGCCCTTGGTCAAGAAGATGAGCGGGACGAAGATCACCATGCCGGCAAAGTCGACCCAGAACCAGTGCTGCCACTGCACGGGGGACCTGGCCAGGCCATCCTGCAACGTCTGGAGGTGGCTTTGATTGGCCGACAGGTAATCGAGCTGTGTGGCGTAGGGCTCCACGAGGGTCTTGATCTCACTTTGGTACTTGACGAGGGCACCGAAGTTCGCGGCGCCGAGTGCTCTGATCGCCGCGGCGACGTTGTGCGCAGACGGGTTGGCAGAGAGCTCGTCGACCACGGCCTGATTGGCCCTGATCGCCTGGAGCAGCGTGGCGTGTTGGCGCGCGAAGGCGACGGACTGGGGGTGCTGTACGAGGAATTCCTGGATGGTCGCCGTGGCATACCGGGTGTTGTCGACGACGGGATTGACGCTGTTGATGACAATCGGCAGAAAAAGGAACGAGATCGCGACAACGACCCGGAGGATCCACCCCCAAAGGGCCAGGCCCGTGGCGACGAGTGCCGGATTCCTCGCCTCGACGGTCTCGGTGTAGCCCGCCATCCACGGCGCGTAGGCGATCGACAAGAAGACGGCGAGGCCCGAGGAGATCAGGGCGATCGTATAGTAGCCGGTATGGGGATCACTGGCCAAGTTCAAGAAGATCGTCAACATCACCATCGAACCTACGGCCCCGATCATCATGAACGGCTTGCGCACTCTGAGGCGGTCCGACAGGACACCGGCCACGATGAGGGCGATGATGTCTGCCGTCCAGAACCAGGTGTTCAATCCGTTGGCCTGCTTGACTGTGAAGCTCAATCCGTCTGGGTTCTTGAATGTCACCACGTAGTAGATGGTGAAGAAAACCGCCGCGACGAAGTAGACGAGCAGGAACACCGCAATACCAAACGAGGATCCGATCAGATCGGCTCGGAGGATTTGGTGCCACGGATGTTCGGTGGCGGTCTGTAGGTCGTCGGCCGAGGTTCCGCGAGCCCTAGCCTCGACAAGGGCTCGGTCGGAAATCGAGACCATGAGCTGATCGCGGATTTTCGGAGAGAGATCCTTCAAGAAGAACAGCACGACCACGAACGTCCCCACCGCAGTCAGCCCAGAAATGATGAATTGACTTTGCCAGTCGACGAAATGGTCGATCGTGTGGTTCGCAACGATGCTTACCACGAGGCTCCCGGCGACCGGCCCGACGGTCCAGAACCCCATTGCCGACGCCCGCCCCAATTGCGGGCTGAAGTCGCGTACCAGTGCCGGCGTGGCGACCAGCACGGCACCCTCGACCAGGCCCAGCGCGCTGATGATGACGGCGAACGCCCACCCGCTATGCGCGTTCGGGACGCCGATGGCGACCAGCAGGCCCACGATCAGCAATCCGTAGATCACCACGTTGCAGCGTCCCAACCGGTCCGTGCGGCTCGCCAGTAACGAGGCGAACGCCCCGATCAGGTTGGAGACCACCACGATGCCCACGTAGAACGCGAACGTCATATGGTACGAGGCGAGGATGTTCGGAGTGACGCCCGTTTGCGTGTAGTAGGTGTAATAGAGAACGATCGTGGCCAGGACCGCTAGGGCAAGGTACCCGATCCT
This sequence comes from uncultured Acidimicrobiaceae bacterium, assembly GCA_963794215.1. GTDB lineage: Bacteria > Actinomycetota > Acidimicrobiia > Acidimicrobiales > RAAP-2 > DATKRB01. The sequence goes on from CAWCCQ010000008.1 coordinate 680,591, forward strand.
GCGCCAACCCGTTGGGTAGACGTCGATCTCGTGATCGAGCAGGAACCTGAGGATGGACCGCCGCCCTCGAGTCGTTGTCTGCGCCGTGATCTGCGTCGCGCTCATGGTGCCCCCCACTTTTGCCGCTGCGTGCGGCACCGGTCGACGGTAGCGCTCCGAAAGGGGTGCAGACGAGCACCACGTCACGGGCCATAAGGGAGGGGCGGACTGCGCGGTGAGATCGCGGCCAGTGAGTTGTCACTCTCGACTGATCAAAGGACATTGGGGCGGGAACCCATGTCGGCACCGCCGCCGACCGCGTCGACCCGGCTACGGTTCGTTCCCTGTCATCCCCTCTCAGGCGGGAGCCGCGCCGGAGAAACCCGACGTGGTTGACTACGCGAGTGGGAACCGATGCTCAGACGACGCCGGGTGGCGGTCGGGCGACCGGTCGGCCTGCCGCGCTCCCCAACGGGCTGGTTGCGGTGCTGCGGCGCGACTGCCCCACCTGTGGGTTGGTCCGCCCGTTGCTGGCAACGCTCGGCGCGACGGTGATCTCCGAGGATGACGGGGAGGGGTTAGCAACGTCCTACCAGCTTGGAGTGGAGACGGTGCCGACACTGCTGCGAATCGAGAACGGCGTCGAGTGTGCTCGGACGGTCGGGTGGTCGCGGGCCGAGTGGGAGTCGCTCACGGGTTGCAGCGGGCTCGGAGGGACGCTGCCGGCAAGCCGACCGGGTTGCGGGTCCCGTACCCTCGACCCCGAGGTCGCCGACGATCTTCTGGTCCGCTTCGAGGGCTCACGCTTGGCGGCTCGTCGGGTGGAGTTGTCGCCACTCGAGGACGAGGCCGAGGCGTTCGTCGAGCGCGGCTGGACCGACGGCTTGCCGGTCGTGGCGCCTACCGAGGCACGAGTCCTGCGCATGCTCGCCGGTACTCGCCGCGACCCGGCTGAGGTCGTCGCAGTGGTCCCTCCGGACCTTGTGCCCTGCACCGTCGAGAAGGTGGCGATCAATGCGGTCATGGCAGGGTGCAAGCCCGAATACCTTCCGGTGGTCCTCGCGGCGCTAGAGGCCGCCTGCACTGACGAGTTCAACGCCCACGGCGTGCTCGCCACCACCATGCCGGTGGGGCCCGTGCTGGTCGTGAACGGGCCGATCCGTCATCGCATCGGGATGAACAGCGGGGTGAACGTGCTCGGACAGGGGAACCGGCCCAACAGCACGATCGGTCGCGCGCTCCAGCTTGTGATCCGCAACGTCGGGGGCGGCCGGCCCGGCGGGGTCGATAGAGCGACACAGGGGAATCCGGGCAAGGTTGGCCTGTGCTTCGCCGAGGACGAGGAGGGATCGCCCTTCGAGCCCTTCCACGTGTCACGAGGCTGCGCGCCGTGGACCTCGGCGGTCACCGTCTTCGCCGGTGAAGGCCCCCGGGGAGTCGTTGACCAGCTGAGCCGTGATCCCGACTCGCTGACCCGGTCGATCGCAGCGTGCCTGGGCACCGTGGCCCACCCCAAGCTCGCTGGTCGCTACGACGCGCTGCTCGTCCTTGGACCAGAGCACGGTCGTGTCCTGCGCCGAGGCGGATGGGACCGGGCCCGGTTCGTCGGTCGACTGCGAGCGTTACTCGAGGTGCCTATCGAGGAGGTCGCCCGCGGCGCTGGTGGTATCGCAGAGGGCATGCCGGCAACGGAGAGCAACCAACGCCTGGCCAAGTTCGCCGATGGTGGGCTTCTCATCGTGCACGCCGGAGGGGGAGCGGGGTTATTCTCCTCGATAATCGCCGGCTGGACGAGCGGCCCAGCGGGTAGCCAACCCGTAACCAGGGAGGTGGCCGGATGAAGGTGCTCGACCCGACGGGGGAGAGTGCGCCCGCGACGCGAGCCAAGGCCGCGCGTCGAGCCACTACTTTCGGTGCGTGCGTGGGTCTGTTGGACATCAACAAGCCTCGGGGCGACGTTTTCTTGGATCACCTCGAGCAGCTGTTGACGGCTCGAGGCCTGCAGGTGCGCCGCTACGCGAAGCCCACGTTCACCAAGCCCGCGCCCATCGACCTGCGTCATGAGATGGCCACGCAGTGCGACGTAGTGATCGAAGCGCTTGCCGATTGAGGCTCCTGCACGTCGTGCAGTGTGCACGACATCGTAGATCTGGAAGGTCGGGGAGTCCCGGGTGTGTTCGTGGCATCGAGGGAGTTCGTTGACGCCGCTGCCGCGCAGGCCGTCGCTCTTGGCTTTCCCGACGTGCCGCGGGTGTTCGTCGCCCATCCGATCCAGGACCGCACCGACGACGAGATCCGAGCACTTGCCGACGATGCGTTCGAGGCGGTGCTCGCTGCGCTCGTGCGGGCGCCCGATCCCGAGTGAGCACGTGGTCGCTGCTGGGCGCCCGCCCGCCACCCCTGCTCGCTTGGTCGCCATGATCGGCGTTAGATTGCGCCCCAGGCACGCCGTGCCCCGCTGCCCCGGTGTAGCCCATCGAGCACTCTCATGATGGAGGTGTCGTGTCGCCAGCACGTGCGAGTGCCATGGACCACGTCGTCCTCGTGCTCTTCGAGAACCGCTCGTTCGACAACTTGCTCGGCCGTCTCTATGCCCCCGGCGAGGTTCGCGCGTTCGAAGGTGTCATTGGTCGTGACCTGAGCAATCCGATCCCCGAGTGGGCCGAGCATGGCGCCGAGGGAGGTGTCGTCCCCTACGGGGTAGCCGTCGGGATGGACGCGCCGAACCCCGATCCCGGTGAGGAATACCAGCACACCAATGTCCAGCTGTTCAACGTGCTTGACCAGGTGAACCGTTTCAAAGACGCAGCGCAGATGGTCGCACCCTTCAATGCCGCCCGCCCGAATCAGGTGCCGACGATGGACGGTTTCGTGACTGACTACATCAGCTACTTCACCGTCGAGATGGGCCGTCAGCCGACCTACGACGAGTACCGGCAGATCATGACCGGCTACACCCGTGAGCAGGTGCCGGTGCTGAGCGAGATCGCGCGTGGCTTCGGGGTCTTTGACCACTGGTTCAGCGAGGTCCCGTCCCAGACCATGACCAACCGGTCCTTCTGGACCGCCGCCACCGCGTCGGGGTTCGTGCTCAACCGGCCCACGACGAACTTTATGCATCACAACCACGCCGAAACCCTCTTCGAACGCCTCGAGCAGCACAGCAAGACGTGGAAGGTCTACGTTCTCGAGCCGGACCCGATCTCCTTCACCGGTCTCATCCACATGGCGCGCCTGAAAGACCGGTTCGCCACCCACTTCGTTCCCTTTTCCGAGTTCGAGCAGGACGCGGCAAACGGCACCCTCCCCAACTTCTCGATGATCGAACCCAACCTTCTGGCCGGCCACTGCGACTACCACCCGGCGTTCGCACGGGCGCTGCTTCCCGGGGTGGCGGTGCCGATCGACCCACCCTCGGCGATCCTGGCGGGCGAGGCATTCTTGGCCCGCATCTACGACACGCTCAGGTCGGCCACGTCGTCGGTGGGCTCGAATGTGTTCAATACGACGCTCTTCGTCGGTTGGGACGAGCCTGGAGGCACCTACGACCACGTGCCACCGGGGTCCGTCCCTGCGCCCGACCCATCGGCCCCCGAAGGACAGCTTGGCTTTCGCTTCGATCGCTCCGGCTACCGAGTACCGGCCGTGATCGTCTCGCCGTGGGTGCAAAAGGGGGTCGTCTTCACCGACGAGTACCGGCACACGTCGATGATCGCCACCCTCCGCGACGTGTGGGGCCTCGGGGCGCCATTGACAAATCGTGACGCCGCTGCGAGAACGTTCCACCACCTGCTCGACCTCGACGTACCACGCGACCCTGGCTCGTGGCCCGACGTGTCGCCCGTGCCGGTGCCCGACTTCCAGGTGGCGCGGGTGGCGGCCGGCGAGGCGTTGAGCACGCTGGGCAGGCATATGTGTCACGGCCTCCTCGAGCACGCCACGCGCCATGGGATGGCGGAGCCCCGAACACCCTCCGCCCCCGATGCAGAAATCTCGCCGGCACTGGCCCTCGACATCGTCGACTGGATCGCCGCGAGGTACTTCCCGTTGCTGGCTCGCGAGACTCCCATCGACCGCGCCACGGCTGGCCCGCCGCTCGCTCCGATCATCATCGAGCCCGGCTGACCGACGAGGTTGCTCTCACCGCGGGAGGGGACGAGCGCCCATGAGCCACGTGCCACCGACCGCTGAATGCCGACCCGCGAGTCACCGCCCGACCGATGTGCCGGCGTCGCGGCGCAGCGGAGACGGTGGACCGCAGCTCTAGGCTCTCGACCCGTGGAGCTCACCGAGACCTACCGAACGGTGCTCCCGTCCGAGTTGCTCGAGCGCTACGACTTTGCAGAGACCCGCAACGCGGCGGCGGTGCTCAAGGCCTCCAACCCGGTGCAGTACGACGACGTGGTCGCGGTGCTCTCCGAGTTCGAACTGCTGCCCACCGACATCACCGAACCGGGCCGGAACAAGAGCGCCGTCGCGTCGCGCCTGGATCTGGCGTTTCGCCGCCGGGGCTGGCGCGAGGGCGCCTACGAGATTCATGTGACCTCCAGGCTGGTGCGGCAACCCTGGTTGCCTGGTGGGGAGATGGGGACTCAGGAGACGGTCACCGAGGCCGTGTCGGAGGGCTACAAGGTCGACAACCTCAAAGGTCGTGTCGCGCTCGACGGGGAGTGGAACGCCAAGGACGGCAACCTCTCGCGGGATCTGGCCGCGTACCGGGTCTTCTACGAACAGGCGATCATCGACTGCGCGGTCATGGTGACCCGAACCCAGGACCAGATGCGCGAGCTGGCGATCCAGCTGGGTGCCGAGACCAAATTTGGTACGACCACCACCACGAACCTCGAGAAGCTCCTACCAATGATGCAGCGCGGCGATGGCGGGGGCTGTCCCTTCCTTGCCGTCGCGATCACCCCACGCTGTCTAGGAGATCGCGGACCGGCGGGGAGCACCCCGCCCCCGATAGGTGGGGTACTGCCGGCCCCGCGGTTCGACATCTGAAGCTGCCTCGTCGCCCCAGACCCCCCAGCCGGGCTGCGGGTACCTGGCAAAGAGCTCGAGATACGGGCCGGGCGAGCAGGCCTCGATCAGCGGGTAAAGCTCGTCGGGCTTGCGGCTGTGCTCTCGTTTACAGGTCTCGATCATGTTGACCTGACGCCGACCCGGCTGCAGCGTTCGCAGATGTCCGCGCACGCCGAATAGCACCGGTTCAGTCACGTTGCGGAAGTAGAAGCCGACGCCCCGTCCGTCGGGGCCGCCGTCCTTGCGACGCTTCGCCCACACCAGCATCGTCTTGTACGTGAAGCCCCACGCCTCGAGCACCTCGAGACCCTCGGCGACGAGCGCGTTGGGGACCCAGAGGTAGCAGTGCGACTGCTGGGCCATCACATCAGCCACGGGCATTGCCGCGATCTCTTTCCACGACAAGGTGTCGTAGCGCGAGAGCCGCCGGTGCTCAGGCGCGACCTTGCCCGTGCGGTTCACGAACCGCCACGGTGGGTCGGCGAGCACCGTGCCGAAGGGCCCCCCGGTCAGCGTCTCGAGATCGAGCCCATCGAATACCACGCCGCTCACCAGTTCTCCCTCAGCTCGTCCAGGCTCTTCTCCCCGAGGCGAACGACCCGCCAGCGCAGCCAGCCGTCGACCGGTCCGCCACCAAGAGCCTCGCGAGCAGCCGATGACGGCGAGCCGCTCACCGTCTCACCCACTCGAATGGTGCCATCCGGTTGTAACAGCCCTTGTATCGGTGCGGCTGATCTGCGACGGATCACGAGGAGGTCGCCATCGTGGAGGATCCCCCGCTCGAGCAGGTCCATCAGCGACACCGTGCCGGTCGTCCTTGCCACACCCCACCCTGTCGGGACCAAGGCCCTCGAGATACTTGGATCTTTAGATCTGTAGATCTACCAGAGGAATCGATCGGCCGCCGGGATGCTCCTGACCCCGAGCCGATCTCGATCGTGTAACCGCGGTGTCGATCACCGTTCACCTGGGCCGCGTACCCTGCAAGCCATGTCGCTGGACGAACGACTTGTCGCCTTCGAAGCCTGCTTCAATTTCCGCGACTTGGGAGGTTACGAGACGACCGACGGGAGGCGCATCGGCTGGGGTCGCCTGTACCGCTCCGACACGCTGCACCGCCTGACGGCGTCGGACCTAAGGGCGCTCACCTCGCTCGGCCTGCGTACGGTGGTGGACCTGCGCACGGCGACCGAGCTCGACGACCACGGGGCGTTGTGCCACGACGGCCGCACGTCGCTCGACTGGCACCATGTCCCGCTCTTCGACGGGGTCATGCGGCTCCAGCCGCGCGACCCGGACCAGCCGGTGGATCCTCAGATCACGCTCGAGCCGCCCTTGGCACCTGGCGAGACGTATCTGCAGATGCTTGGGGACGGCACCGGGGTCGGACGGGCCTTCGATCTCTTGACCGCCGAGGACGGCCTACCCGGAGTCTTCCATTGCACCTCGGGGAAGGACCGAACCGGCATGGTTGCCGCCATGGTCCTCGACCTGCTGGGCGTGGACGACGACGTCATCGCCGACGACTACGTCCTCACCAACGAGACCCGGTCGCGTGCCAACGCCTGGATCACCGTCCACGAACCGGTCTTCGCGGCGTTCCTCGCCCAGATCCCGCCCGAGCGACGTCGCACGGAGCCCGACACGATCCTCGCCTTCCTCGACGGCGTGCGTGCCAGGTATGGCTCGGTGGAGAGACTGCTCATCGAGCGGGGCGTCCCGGCGGCGCGTCTCGTTGCCTTCCGGGACGATCTGCTCGACGGCTGATCGCTCGACGAGCGATGGTTGGACGAGCTCACGGCTGCCCCTGCTCGTCTACGGTTCTGCTCGGTGGAGACCCCAGAGACGCGCTACGTCGACTCCGGGGACGGCCAGGTGGCGTACCAGGTCGTCGGCTCGGGTCCGCTCGACCTGGTGGTGGGGTGGGGACTCGGGAGCCAGGTGGACCTGATCTGGGACATTCCGGCGGCGGCCCACTTTCTCGAGCGTCTGGCCTCGTTCACCCGGCTCATCCAGTTCGACCGACGTGGCACTGGCGCGTCCGATGCCATGGCGCACGAGTCGGCGCCAACGTGGGAGCAGTGGGCCGACGACGTTCGGGCCGTTCTCGACAAGGTCCGTTCCGAGCGTGCCGCGATCCTCGCCTCGTACGAGACGTGTGCCACGGCGATCCTCTTCGCCGCCACGTACCCCGAGCGCACGAGCGATCTGATCCTTTGGAACCCCTGGGCCAGGATCCTGGTGGCGCCCGACTATCCCGAGGGCGTCGCCGCCGACTCGGTCGAGCAGACCGAGGTGTCGGTTCGCGAGGAATGGGGCACCCCCAACTTCGTCGCCAACCACGCATTGCCGAGCAGGGCGGGCGACGTGCGATTGATGCGGGCCGTGGCCAAGCTCCAACGGGCGTCGGCCACCCCCCGCGCCGCAAGCGCCCAGGTCCGCTACTCCTTCGCGTTCGACGTCCGCCAAGCCCTCCCGCTTGTGGCCGCCCGAACCCTCGTCTTGTTCGGTGGCCACCCCGCCGTGCCGACCGCCGGCCAGGCCCGATACGTGGCCGAACATCTTCGTGACGCCCGGTTCGTGGACGGTGTCGGACGCGATGTGGCCTTCTACGGCGACGCTGCCGAGACCGTGCTCGGGCACGTCGAGGAGTTCCTCACCGGAGCTCGGCGTGCCCGCGAACCGGACCGTGTCCTGGCCACCGTGCTGTTCACCGACATCGTGGGATCGACGGAGCTGGCTGCGGCGCTGGGTGACCGAGCGTGGCAGACGGTCTTGAACGACCACAACCGGGCGGTGCGGACGGAGCTGGCCCGCTTTCGCGGCCGCGAGATCTCCACGACGGGCGACGGCTTCTTCGCGGCGTTCGACGGCCCGGCTCGGGCGATCCGCTGTGCCTGCGCGATCAGAGATGTGGTCGCAGCGCTCGGGATCGAGATCCGTGCTGGTGTGCACACGGGCGAGGTTGAGCTGGCCGATGGCGACCTGCGGGGTCTGACCGTCCACATCGGGGCGCGCATCGCCGCCCTGGCTGCGACATCCGAGGTGCTGGTGTCGCGCACGGTCGCCGACCTGGTTGCCGGGTCGGGCATCGTGCTTGTGGACCGCGGAGAGCACCAGCTGCGAGGCATCTCCGGGTCGTGGCGGCTCTTCGCGGTAAGTTGCCCGTGACGCCGTCGGCGTCGGGACTGCCATCGCGCCTGGTAGTGTTCGTGCAGCCCGATTGGCGTCTGTCGTCGGAAGCCGCATGACGCGGCGAGGCCGTCTTCGATCTCTCTTCGAGTTGGCCATCTGTGAGCTCGTAGGGAGTATCTGTGTCCGTGTTGTCACCTGTCCTGTCCTCTGCCGTCCCGTCCGCCCCGCCCCTACCCGACCCAGTGCCAATCGCACACGAAGCGGTGCCGTCGTTCGCGGGCCTCGGCGTGTCGGCCGACCTGGTGGCCCGGCTCGAGGCTCGAGGCCTCACGTCGCCGTTCCCCATTCAGCGGGCCACCATTCCCGACGGGCTGGCCGGTCGCGACGTCTGCGGTCGAGCCCCGACTGGTTCGGGCAAGACGCTGGCGTTCGGCGTCGTGGTTGCTACTCGCGCAGTCGGCGCCAAGTCCCGCCGGCCCGCTGGCTTGGTGCTGGTGCCCACCCGTGAACTCGCCGCCCAAGTACAGCGTGAGCTGGCGGGACTGGCTGGAGATCGGGGACGCCGGGTGGTCGCTGTGTACGGAGGCACCGGCTACGGCGATGCCCAGCGAGCACTGAACCGCGGGGTCGATGTCCTGGTCGCCTGTCCCGGTCGGTTGGAGGATTCTGGTGGCTCGGGGCGCGGTCGACCTCAGTGCGGTGCGGGTCGTTGTGCTCGACGAGGCGGACCGGATGGTTGACATGGGGTTCTTGCCGGCCGTGCGCCGGCTGCTCGACCTCACGCCGTCGGATCGCCAGATGCTGCTCTTTTCGGCCACCCTGGGCCGCGAGGTGGAGACCTTGGTCCAGCGTTATCAGCGCGATCCTGCCCGTCACGACGTGGGCGACGACGAGCGTCCCGCCGACGTGACCCACCACTTCTGGTCGAGTGCCCGCGAACGGCGGCTCGAGCTCACGGCCCGACTGGTGCGAGAGCATGGACGCGCGCTCGTATTCTGCAAGACCCGCCGGGGCGCGGACCGTGTCGCCCGCCAGCTCACCTCAGCCGGGGTGAGCGCAGCACCGATCCACGGTGACCGGACCCAGGCACAGCGCGAACGGGCGCTCGCTGCCTTCGCCGCTCAGCAGACCCAGGCCCTCGTCGCAACCGACGTGGCCGCCCGGGGAATCCACGTCGACGAGCTCCCCTGCGTGGTGCACTTCGATCCCCCCAACGATCCGACTGACTACCTGCACCGCTCAGGTCGGACCGGGCGCGCCGGCAACGTGGGCACGGTGGTCTCCCTCGTCACCGAGGACCAGCACCGCGCCGCTCGAGGACTGCAGCGGGCGCTCGGTTTGCCCGAGGGCATCGATGCCGTCCCCGCCCACACGAGTGCGGAAACCGGGTCGCGTCATGGGAAGCCCCGAGAGCCCCGCAAGCCAGTTGGCGTGATCTCGTTCGTGAACACGTCGAGAGGCTTTGGCTTCGTCTCGCGCGAGCAAGGCAGTGATCTCTTCTTGCACCACACGAACGTGGTAGCCGGGGGATTCTTGGCCTTGGTGCCCGGACAGCGTGTGGAGTTCGTCGTCGGCGAGGGTCGTCGGGGCCCCGAAGCTCGCGAGGTGAGGGCATTGTGAGCCCCCGCTCCCGCCTCGGGTCTCCTCGGCGGTGCCGACCGGTCCCAGGGCGAGCTGATGCAAGCTGATCCCACCGTGGTTCGCCCCGGTTGATCCCCGGAGCGATGCACGGTGGCCCCTAGCGTGGGCAGGTGCCCGACGATGTCCCCCAACCGACCCAACCAGCTCGGTTCGCCATTCGGGTCGACCCACTGTTCCAAGGCCTGTTCTCGGTGCTGGGGGCGGCACCCAAGCGCGATGTTGTGGCGCTTGGTCCCCGGTCCCTCGATGTGCACCTCGGCTGGCTCTTCCGCTCGGAGATCGCCCGGTCGGCGCTGGCGAGCGCGCGCCTCCATGCGGACATGGTCGGCGGCTGGGGGGCGCACGGGTAGCGTGGTCGATGGCTGGTGAACGGGTCGTCCAGAGGGATCGTCCAGGTCGATCTCCGGGTGTCGCAGCGGGCGTGGCTGCTCGGCGTCTGGCCGATCTCCCTGAGGACCTTGTATGTGAGCCTCGAGGATCCCGAGGCGTTCCTTCGAGCGCTCGATCTCGGTCTGGACTCGGCGTGAACCCGCCAAGTGGCCCGCAGTGACGTTCGCCGCTTGTCATTGTGATCGCCCTGGCTAGGATCGGGCCACGTCGGTCGGCGGACTGTTCCCGAGGGCTCAGCCGTCACGTCGATCCCAACCATGAACCACACATGAACGTCGTTGTGAGCAACCTAAAGGGCGGGGTGGGGAAGACCACGACGGCCGTCTATCTGGCCGCGGCCGCCCTCGAACGGGGCTATGACCCGGTGGTGCTGGTCGATGCCGATCGCCAGGCGTCTGCGGCCGAGTGGTTCGACCAGCAACCGCTGGCGGGCGTGGATCTGCGCGAGGCACCTTCGGAGCGGACGGTCATCCGGGCGATGGCCAGTCCGGATGGGCTCGTCGTCGTCGACACCCCACCGGGCGACGAACGCATCGTCCGGGCGGCGATCGAGCGCGCCGACGCGGTGGTGATCCCCACTCGAGCGGGGGGGATCGAGTACACGCGGGTCGCGGCCACATTGCAGATGATCGGTCCGGACAAGCTGGTGGGCATCGTCCTATGCGCCGCTCGACTGGGCACGAACGACCTCGCGGAGGCGGTCGAGTGGTGGACGGCGGAGAAGGTGCCGATCTGGGGCGTGGTCCCCGAACGTGTCGGGATCGCCTCGGGCCCCGAGGCTCGGCTGCACCGTGAAGGCCTCGCCGCCTACGACGAGGTCCTCCGCCGGGCAATTCGCAAACGCTCGCGCTGAGTTCGGGCGGGAGTGAGCCCCGGTAGGTCAGGCCGGTCGGTCGGCGTGGTCGCGAAAGAGGTGCGCGGCAACGAACAGGCGTCCGCCTACCTGCACCGGCTGGAGTCGGGCAGCCACCTGGACGATCTCACCCTCCGCCGTCTCGGCGTCGGGGTAGAGGCCCGGATCCATCTCGCGAATCGCGCGGTTCAACCAGGTAGCCCCGCCGGTAGGCCTGGTGGCCCCACCGCTTGTTGGTGGGCACCAACATTTCGACGTACTCGCCGGCGATGTCGGAGCTCTCCATGCCGAAGAGCTCTTCCGCCGGACCGTTGAGACCGAGCACGATCCCTTGGAAGTCCACGATGACCACCGCGACCTGCCCCTCGTCGTACTCGAGCACGGCCGCGAGCACTTCGGCCGGGATGTCCAGAGACGGGGACGACTCAGTCGAGCTCAACTCGCTACTCCTGTTCACGATCGATGGGAAGGGCATCAGCTTGGGAGGCGCGCTTCGGGGCGGGACAGATGGCGTCCCAGGGCAGCTCGCCAGGGGCCTCGTGCAGGCACCCTGGCACGCGCCCTTGCCAGCCTTCTCGGTCCGAACGGATCGAGCCACCAGGATTCGAACTGGGGACCTCTGCCTCCCGAAGCCTGGACAACCTTTTGCACTATCGACTCGATGCGGAAATCACGAAACCCCCCAGTTCAGAGGTCCTGTCTTCTGCTTTCAACGTACCGGCGAAACAGGCCGAACTACCCGCACTACAGCAGTTCGTGGGGCTGCCACTTTCCACCATTAGCCGGATTCCCGAGGCACTTTACAAAACGGGCATCTGTCGACCGGGCCACAGCCGACATCCTCGGCGAGCCAGTATTCGGTTGTAACGGCACCGGATACCCACACGGAAGGATTCGGACCTCATTTCCACGCCAATGGCTCGGAGCTTTCGAACGCTTCACCACCGCCAATGCCCTGAACAGGGTCCTTCGAGTCGGGCTGCCCGGATTTGAACCGGGGACCTCTGCGTCCCGAACGCAGCGCGCTAACCAAACTGCGCCACAGCCCGCTACCGGCCCATTCGGGAGTGGGACCGGGCCGCCAGCCTAGTCCGAACGACCCGTAACGCCCGCCCGCGGGCCGGCCGCCGAGCTGCCGGGTCCGCGGACGTCGGCCCGGATCGCGATGTCGGCGCTGCTCGGCTCGGGGCCCGACCTCGGATCGGATCGGGGAGCGGGTCCGCCAGCCGGGGCCTCGGTGTCGGCCTCGCGACCGTCCGGCCTCGCCTGCCCGGCTCCCTCGTCGCCAGCAATACTCGGCGGCGAATGAAGGCGGGCAACCACTTTTGCCACCCGACGCTTGTCCATCTCGACCACCTTGAGGTCCCAGCCGGCGACTGGCAGCGTCTCGCCTTCGGCGGGGATGTGCCCGAAGCCGTCGAAGAGGAACCCTCCGAGGGTGACGTAGGCACCCTCGGGGATGTCGATCCCGAGTCGGTCCCGGATTTCGTCGACACTGGCGCGCCCGTCGAGCAGCCAGCGGTTGTGGTCGACCCGCACGGCAGGAGCCTCGTCACCCCCGTCGAACTCGTCACGGAGGTCCCCGACCAGGGGCTCGAGTAGGTCCTTGACGGTCAGCACGCCGGCGGTCCCCCCGTACTCGTCGACCACTACCGCGAAGGCGCGATGCGCTTTGCGCATGGCCGCGAGTGCTTCGAGCACACCGAGTGACTCGGGTAGGACGTACGCGGTGCGCAGGCGCCGCGAGATGTCGAGCGGTGTCGGGTCGGACCGGGTCTGAGAGTCAAGGGCGCGGCCGGTGCGGAACAGGTCGTTCACGAACAGCACGCCGACCAGGTCATCGAGGTCGTCCCCGACGACCGGAAAGCAGCTGTGGCCGGACTCGCGCACGGCTTTGGCGACGTCCTCCGCGTGCACCGGGATAGTCAGCGCCACCACGTCGACTCTGGGGGTCATGACTTCGCGGACATCGCGCTCACGCAGGTCCGACAGCGCTTCGACGATGAGGCGCTCCTGCTCTCCTGCGGCGTCGTTCTCCGAAGTCCTCTCGCCAGTCGTCGTCGAGCCCGTGCGCCCCCAGGGCCGCCGCCGACGACCCGAGGCTGGTGGAGGCTGGCGCTCTCTCCGTCCGCGCACGACGTCGCTCAGCTGACGGCGGGAACGCCGCCGGCGAGCTCGGGTTGGCTGCCGACAAGCACCGGCACTGGTTGGTACGACACATCCTCGTAGGTGCCACCTTCCAGGAGGGCAGCACTGGCTCGGCGCAGCCGGATCGGGTCGAGCGGCTTTACCAGCCACCCCTCAGCGCCCGAGCGGCGAGCGAGGAACACGTCGGGCCGGCGATCGAGCAGCATCAGCACGGCTACCGAGTCCACGTCGAGATAGCTCTCGCGGAGGCGAAGCTCGAGGCACACGGCCATTCCACCCATGTTGCCCATCTGCATGTCGACGATGACCAGGTCGGGTGAAAGATCCGCGACGAGCTCGACTGTCTGTGGGCCTGAGGAGGCCTCGACGATGGAGACGTCGGGCCCGCTCAGGACCGCGGTCAGCTCACCTCGAAGGCTGGACGCGTCGCTGGCCACGACGACGGTGTGCACGACGCGAGGTTATCCGACGCCGTCTGTCCCGGGTACCGGCCGCCCCGATGCCGTCGGCCCCGTCGGGACCGGGGGCCCGAAGAGCTGATCAGCCACCACGGCCAGGCCGTCGAGGTCGTGGACGTCGGTGCCCAGCAAGGGAATCCGCCCCACCGGAGCGGGAGCGACCCGGGCCACCAGGTCGGTGAGCTCTGCTTCCTGCTCGTCGGCGATCGCGGTGAGCTCGGCGAGGTTGTCGACCAGCGCCCGCAGATCACTTCCCGTCGGGGCCACGACCGCCGCCCCGGGTACGCCGAAGTGGGGGTGCACGCGGTTCACGACCAATGCCGTCGGAGAGATCCCCCGGTCGACCAGCCGGTCGGCGAAGTAGGCGGCCTCGGCCACGGCGTCGGGCCGAGGTGAGCTCACCACCACGTAGGCGGTTTCCGGGTCGTTGAGCAGCTCGTGAACCGCGCTCGCCCGCGACCGGAAGCCCTCCTCCATGCCCTGGAAGGCCTGAAAAAACGCCACGGCGTCCTGCACGATCTCTGCACCAGCCACGGTGGAGATCGTCCGCAGCAGGGCACGGGCGGCGACGCTCACCGCCCGTAGGTACGCCTTGGTAGGAAGCAGGAGGGCCCGGAAGAGCCGGTTCTCCAAGAAGTGCGTGAGACGCTGGGGCGCGTCGAGTAGATCGAGGGCACTACGCGTGGGCGGGGTGTCGACAACGACGATGTCGTAGGCGCCCGAGACGGTCAGCTCGTAGAGCTTCTCCATTGCCATGTACTCCTGGGTACCTGACAAGGCGCCCGACAGGTTCTGATAGACCCGGTTCGCCCTGATGGCCTCGGCTTGTTCGGGTGCGCGAGCGTACCGATCGACGAGCTCGTCGAAGGTGCCCTTTGCGTCGAGCATGAGCGCGTCGAGGTGGCCGGGCCAGGGGCCGGGCACCTGGGCCGGGACGTTGGACAAGGACTCGAGCCCGAGGGAGTCGGCGAGTCGGCGGGCCGGATCCACGGTGACCACGCAGGCCCGCCGCCCGTCACGCGCCGCCTGGAGGGCAATCGCCGCCGACACCGTCGTCTTGCCGACCCCGCCCGGACCGCAGCACACCACCACGTGGCGGCTGGCGGCCAGGTCGTGCAGGTCAGGTGCTCCATCTCGGTCGATCATGTGGATGACAGTTCCGGGGCCAGGGCGCCCACTCCGGCGGCCAGCGCGCGGGACAGCACCTCGAGCTCGTCGGGTCCGATCGAGGGGGTGAGCAGCGCGGGCACGCGGAGCTGGGGGAGGGGCAGCTCACGGGCGAGTCGCTCGAGCTGCTCGGCTTGGAGTGTCGCCGCGCTCGAGGCGGAACCGTCGTGCCGCCTCGAGGGCCTCCAATTGGCTCGGGCTGCAACGGACACCTGCTGCCAGTGCCGCCTCACTCGCGGGAATCTGCAGTCCTGGCGTCAGTGCGCTTAGGCCGTTCACGATCACCGGTCCCAAACGAACCCCGGCCTTGTCCTCGACCTGGTAGGCCGCGTCAACTGTCTCGCTGACGGGCATCTCCTCGGGCAGCGTGACCAGGACGACCCGGCAGCGAGTTGGATCGGCGAGCAGCTCAGCGACCTCGGCCGCCTGGGTCCGGACGGGGCCGCCACGGGCGATCCCGAGGAGCCCGCTGGCCGAGGTCAAGAAGGTCACGGCGTGGCCGGTGGCCGGGGCGTCGAGAAGGATCAGATCGGCTACCTCGTCGCGTTCGAGCCGCTTGACCTTTCCGAGAACGAGCACGTCGCGGATGCCCGGGATCGCCGTGGCCACGACATCGAGCACGCCGGCCGAGACGAGTCGCTTGGACACTCGGCGCAGACCGTGATCGTCGAGGTACTCGAGCAGGGCGTCATCGGGGGTGATGCGCCGCGCTCGAACGGCCGCCTGCTCGCCGCGCCCGGTTTCGGACCCGAGCGGCGACTCTTCGTAGGCCAGCGATCCGTGCCCGCCGAACGCCGCCCGGATGCCTGGTTTGCCCTCCAGCTCGATGATCAGGACTGACAGCCCGGCGTCGGCCGCCATCTTGGCCAGTGCGGCGACCATGGTGCTCTTGCCGACGCCACCCTTTCCGGCGACCACGACCACCCGGCTCTGTCTGCAGAACGAGGCGACCTCCATCCGGGGTCAGCGTAGCGTCGCGTGTCGGCCCAGTCCCCGCGGAAACGTCGTATGCCCTGGTGGCGCTACTTGTTTGTCGCTGGAAGCGACGGCTACCCTGGCGAGGTAGGGGGAGGGGGTTGGTGAATGGTTGCAATTCGTCCGGCAGGAGAGTTGTGGCAGGCCAAGGCGGCTTGCCGGGGTCCGCAGGCGGCGGCGTTCTTCCCGCCGTCCCACGTCGAGCGGAAGGACGAGAAGGCCTCGCGCGAAGCGCGGGCCAAGGCGATCTGTGCTGAGTGCCATGTGCGCAGGGATTGCCTCGAATACGCCGTGCGCATCCGCGAGCCGCATGGGATCTGGGGTGGGCTCAACGAGACGGAGCGGAAGATCCTGATCGAGCGCCGGGCGGGCTGAATGTCACCGGCGCCTCTCGTGGCGACTCAAGTCCCCAGTGGCGCCGCCGCCCAGCCGAGGATCTTTGGTGTGGCGCTGACCACGGTGACGAAGAGCAAGAAGGTCACCGCGTGGACAGCGGTGCACCAGATGCAGATGTTGCCGATGATGAGCAGCTCGGCGGAGATCAGGTACAGCGCGAACGCCATGCCCACGGCGATCATCGCCAAACGTGTGAGGTGCAGTGCGCGGTCTGGGGCTGCGCCAGGCAGCAGGCAGGTTGATGATCACCATGGCCACATAGAAGGCGAGCCCGAGCACTGCCACGGGCACGCCCAGGAACCGGGACTGCGCGCTGGTGGTGACCTTGGCGCAGTTGATCAAACCGTTGTCCGAGCACACCAAAGCCTGGGTCCCGACGAAGTGGGCGATCGTGAGGTACAGAGAGATCCCGAAGCCGACCAGCGACAAGGCCAGGCTGAGTGCCATGACCAACGCGGTCGGCGCCGCCCCGACGTCCCCTCTGGCCCCCTTGGCGAGCACATCACGGTTCGCCAACGTCAGCTCGCGAGCTTGAGGGCCTTCGCCGCCGCCATAACGCCCTTGCTCTTGCAGACTGCCGAGGGCTGACCGCCGTCGACATCGCAGACGGCGGCGGACAGATAATTGGACGAGGCGAGGATGGCCTGGGTGACCGGGTTGGTCGGGTCGTCCAAGCCCGAGGCGATCTGTTCACGGGTCAGGTTCTGGAGGATCGAGGGGCTGAACTGCGAGGACTGGTAGACGAACGCCCTGTTACCGATATCGACGAAGGGGATCCCGACCTCGTTGTTGTCCGTCACGTCGGGCAGGTATTTGCTCGTGTAGTAGGTGTTGATGAGCTTCTGGTCGGCCTTGGAGAGCGGCTCGAGCTCGGTGTAGTAGCCGGTAGCGGCGTCGGGGATATTGCTGTAGCGCTCGACGGCGCGCAGGCCGATGAGCGAGCTGTCGAGCGTCGCCTTGTAAAAGGTGAAGGTCTGGGTACCGGGGTCGATGTCGCTCGACGACGACTGCATCTCCCCCAGGTCGTTCCAGGTGCCGAAGCGTGCCAGAGAGGTGACGATCGCCCACCGCTCGGCGGCGCAATACGGGCAGAATTCGCCCCCGAGGTAGAAGACGCCCGGCTTACCGTCGATCTTGAGGAGTGACGTGCCGCTGGCCACGGTGGGCGGGGTCACCGGCGCCGCCGGGGAGCTGATCCCGACCTTGTCGTACACCGAGGTCGGGATGGAGCTGACCTGCTGCACGACCGATGCCGGTACCGGCGTGAACTGTGTCGGACCACTGGTGGTGGCCGGGGTGTTCGAGCGGGTGACTGTCACGACGACGAGCACGGCGACCACGACGATGACCACGCCGATGGCGCCCCAGGTGAACAGAGTCGAGCGCGACCGACCCGCCCAACCTCGCGGGGCGCCGCGTCCGCCTGGACCCCCAGTCCTCCCGCTCCTCGGGGGACCACCGCGCCCCCCACCTGGCCCCGTGGGCCCGCCGCTCTTCGATTGGCCCTTGGCGGGCGATCGACCGGGTCGTGCGCCCTCCCGACCTGGCCCCCGAGCTGCCTGGCTGGCGTTCCCCGAGCCCTGACGCTTGGCGGGAGTGCCGGCCGGGGCGTCGGTCTTCACTCCTGCGCGCGCCTCAGGCGACGACGTCCGGTTTTGCCCCGACTTCGCTGCGTCGGGGCGCCCCGGTTGGGCATTTCGTTTTGGGTTCCCACCGACCGACCGGGCAGCCTGCTTGCCCGAGACCGGGCGGCTTTGGCGCCGACTCTCCTCCTTATCGCCAGGTGACCGGCCAGTGCTCGGGTTGCTGTCGTCTGCCATGGCGCGGGCGCTCTTTCCCAAGTTCCCAGGATTCGGATAGGGCGCCGGGCCGGTGAAGTGCTTGGACGGCGCGCCGGCCAGCGTAGACCAGGGAACGCGCCAGGAGGCGTCGCATCCTGGCGACCCACCGGTAGCCTCGCCTCGTGAGCACACCGACCGAGCCTGCTTCGGGCGATCCGGCCGTCCCCCTCGGTATCACCGGAGGCGCTTCCCCAAGAACGGCGAGGCGGACCCAGGGCGTGGTTCCGCGTCCGGCGGCGACCCTGTTGCTCGTCAGAGATGCCGAGGGGAGAGGTGGCCCGGGTCCGATGTTCTCACCGGGTCCTGGTGAGGTGGACGGGAATCTGCAGGTGTTGATGGTCCGGCGGAGTGATCGAGCCGACTTCGTCGGCGGCGCTCACGTGTTCCCCGGAGGCGGTGTGGACCCCGCTGATGACGTCGCGGCAGCGACCGGCCCGGGCACCGCGACGGCGTGGAGCCGCCACGACCCCGAGGCGTCGAGCTTGCTCGGTCTCGAGCGCGGTGGCCTCGCTTACTGGGTGGCGGCGTTGCGCGAGTGCTTCGAAGAGGCGGGCATTCTTCTTGCCTGGCGCGCCAAAGGTACTGCCGGCGACGAGGTGGACGAGGTGGCCAACGACGGCGGTGGCCCCGAGGATCGACCCGAGCTGTTGTCGTTCACCCGGCCCGAGGATCGGGATCGGTTCGAACGCCTGCGCGTGTCGATCAACGCCGGGGAGCTCCCGTTCCTCGAGATGTGCCGCCGCGAGCACCTGGTGCTGGCGCTTGACCGGGTGCACTACTTCGCGCACTGGGTGACGCCCGACGGCGCGCCCCGACGCTACGACACCCGGTTCTTCGTGGCCGCCGCCCCCGAAGGTCAGGCGCCACGCCGCGACGAACGCGAGATCGTCGACGAGGTGTGGATCCGGCCGTCCGACGCGCTGCGCCAGCATCGGGAGGGACACATCGACCTCGTCCTGCCGACCGTTCGGTGTTTGAGCGCCCTGACCCGCTTCTCGAGCGCTGGTGAGCTGGTCGAAACGGTCAAGCGCGCGGCGTCGCCCTTGAGCGGAGGCGATCAGATATCGGCGTCGACCTCGAGCTCGGTTGGGGGCGAGCCGCCGATGGTGTCGGATTTCCACGGCCGACGGGTCGTACTGCCTGGTGACCCCCCGGACGCAAGCGTGGCACTCAGCGCGCCAGGCCCCGGTTCGGAAGGTGCCGCACGAGGTCCTCGCCGCACGTGAGAATCTTTGCCCGACCTCGGGGTCGGACCGGAGGCTGTTCCGGGCAAACCGGTTGACCTTCGGCCCGGGCTCCGCCGGCTGACCGCACCTAATCCGGGGCTGATGACCGGCCCGGGCACGAACACGTATCTGGTGGGTCGTCGCGACGTGGCTGTTGTCGATCCTGGTCCCGACGATCCGGACCACGTGGCGGCCATCGTCCAGGCTGTCAGCGCTGACGGTGGGGTAGTGCGGTGGGTGCTGGTCACCCACACGCACGCCGACCATGCTCCGGCCGCGGCCGCGCTGGCACGGCTCACCGGCGCCCAGATGATCGGCTTCGACGGGCGCGATGGCTTCCATCCCGATGTCTCGGTCGGCGAGGGATGGACGCTGCACGGACCCGACCTCGCCTTGCGGGCGGTGCACACGCCCGGGCACGCCTCCAACCACTTGTGCTGGCTCGTCGAGCCCGACGCAGTGCTGCTCTCGGGAGACCACGTCATGCACGGCTCGACCGTCGTCATCCGTCCGCCCGACGGCGACATGGCCCAGTACCTGGGTAGCCTGCGCGACCTCCTCCGTCGCTCGCCCCCAATTGCAGCCATCGGTCCCGGCCACGGCAGGGTGATTGGGGACCCAATTGCGTGCCTCGAGGGCATCGTCACCCACCGTCTGCGGCGCGAAGAGGTCGTCCTCGACGCCCTTGGGCGACTGGGACACGAGGCAACGATCGACGAATTGCTTCCGAGCGTCTACGCCGACGTGGATGACGAGCATCGCAAGGTGGGTCGCGATTCGTTGTGGGCGCACTTGCGCAAGCTCACCACCGACGGTCTCGTGGTTCGTCTCGACCCGACCTCGAGCACCGAGCCGACGTCGAGCACCGAGCGGTCCGACCCGGTAGAGCCGACCGACCCGGTACAAGGAAACGGGGCAGCGGCCGAGCACGCCGAGTCCAACCAACGCGGACCCGAGCACCCTGACCTTCACGCTCGCTGGACCCTCACACCTCGAGACAACCCCGTGCTTGAAGCACCGAGTACCTGAGCCTCGAGCTCAGCTGCCCCTGCTCGCGTCGTCCGCTAGCGCGTGCGCCAGGTGCTCGAGCATTCGACCCGTGCAGCCCGACGCCTCGATCTTTGGCGCGATGTCTTCGGCCAGGGCCCGCGCGAGTTCGGCGAAGACGTGCCCGAGCTCGCCGTCTCCGAGGGCGACGGGAGTGCCGCTGTCACCACCGGCGGCCAGTGCGGGGTGCAGCGGGATGGTCCCCACAAGCGGGACGCCGAGCTCGCTCGCCAGGCGCGAACCGCCCCCGGCGCCGAACAGGGCGTAGGTCGTGCCGTGCTCACAGGTGAAGTCGCTCATGTTCTCGATGACACCGGCGACCCGTAGATAGCCGCGCCGGGCCATGTCGGCTGCCCGGGCGGCGACCAGCTGCGCAGCGAGTGGCGGCGTGGTGACAACGAGCATCTCGGTGCGCGGCAGCATCCGGGCAAGACCCATCTGGACGTCGCCAGTGCCGGGAGGGAGATCGATGAGCAGGTAGTCGAGCTCGCCCCAGTGGGCGTCCTGAAGGAACTGCTGCACCGCCCGGTTCAGCACGAGGCCGCGCCACATGATCGCTCGGTCCTCGTCCGCCAAGAAGCCCATCGACAGGACCCGCAGCAGCCCATCGGCGATTGGCAGTTCGAGTGGGACCATCTTGCCGTTACGGGCGTGGACGTCTCCCCCCATTCCGAGCAGCCGGGGCACCGAAAATCCCCAGATATCGGCGTCGAGCACACCGACCACCAGGCCACGTCGGGCGAGGGCGACGGCGAGGTTCACCGTGATCGAGGATTTGCCGACGCCGCCCTTTCCCGACGCGACAGCCAACACTCGTGCACCCGCCGGCACGGCGGTCGGGGGAGCGTGCTCCCGGGCCTGCCAACGAGCTCTCGCCATCACGGCTTGGCGCTCGTCGCCCGTCATCTCGCCCATTCGCACGTCGACCGCGACGACCCCTGCCAGCCCGCTGATCCTCCCGACGACGTCTCGCTCGAGCTGGCTCCGTAGCGGGCAGCCCGCGATGGTCAACGCCACCTCGACCCGCACGCTCCCTCCGGGATCGACGTGCACGGATCGCACCATTCCGAGGTCGACGATGTTGTCGCCCAATTCTGGGTCGACGACTGCTCGAAGCGCATCACGCACCTCGTGGCTCGACGGCGACCCGGGCGAGGGGCCACTAACGGGCGCGGCCCGCATCTCGGGCCGCGAAGGGGGCCGACCAGCAGAATCGATTGGTTCCGCTGGCGCCATGGGAGGCATTCTACCTGGTAGCAGCGTCCGACAGACCCCTCTGCAGAGGTTCGTCGGCTCCCATCGCCAGGGTGCCGCCAGCCTGAAAGCACGACGAAGGAGGGCCGAGACACGGCTGAGGGGGTCGACTCCGTTGACCAGGGCGTGCTCAACGTGCCCAGCGTGGCGCAGGCCCGATATCATTGCGGTGAGCGCGCAGCCGCTCCGATCGACCTGTCTGGTCGGCGGACGCCGCGCAGGACGAGGCTGGCCAGGGTGGCCGAGGCCCGACAAGGAGGCGACTGCGATGGCGATGACCACGGTCAGCATCGGGAAGAGGCCGGCGCCGGTGGCCCTCACCGATGTGGCGAGGTCCAAGGTGGCTGAGCTGCTCGCTCAGGAAGAAGGCGATGGCCTCGCGCTGCGCGTCGCGGTCAAGCCTGGTGGCTGCTCGGGCTACAGCTACGAGATGTTCTTCGATTCGGAGCTGGCCAGCGACGACATCGTCCGCGAGTTCGGCACCGTCAAGGTCGTGGTCGACCCAGCCAGCGCCGAACTGCTCACCGGCGCGACCTTGGACTACAGCGACGGCTTGCAGGGCGCTGGGTTCCACATCACGAACCCGAACGCCACCAGGACGTGCGGCTGCGGGTCCTCGTTCAGCTGATCGGGCCGATGAGGGGGCGCCTTGCCGCGGCGCCCGTGATCACCTTTGGCCTCAATGGCCAGCGTGTGGAGGTCGAGCGAGATGAGTTGTCGTTGCTCGACGCGCTTCGCGAGACGCTGAGCTGCTGGTCCGTCAAGGACGGGTGCAGCCCCCAAGGCCAGTGCGGCTGCTGCACTGTGCTCGTGGACGGTGCGGCGCGCGTGGCGTGCGTGACGCCGGTCAGGCGGATGGCCGGGCGGGAAGTCGTAACCCTCGAGGGGCTCGATCCCGAGCTGCGAGAGCGGTGGTCGGCCGCCTTCGTCGACGCGGGGGCGAGCCAATGCGGTTTCTGCACCCCGGGCATCCTGCTTCGCCTGGTGTCATTGGCTGGGCGGGGGCGGGCGCCCACCACCGCGGACGTCCGAACGGCGCTCTTGGCACACCTCTGCCGCTGTACCGGCTGGCAGAGCGTGGTCGAGGCTGCTTGCGCGGCGCTGGGGATCGAGGGTGCCGATGGATCGGGCATTGCGCGCAGCGGCGGACCGAGTATCGATCACCGCGGCGATGCGCCCCCCAACCAGCGCCGCTCTTCGGCTGCTCGTGATCCGCTCCTCATGGCCTGGCGAGCCGAACTGGAAGGCGCGGCAATCCAAACTGTTGGCGCCGAGGCGGTGTTGGGCCGCGCCGGTTTCGCCGCCGACCGCGCTCCCCAGGGAGCGGCGGTAGCCGTGCCCGACTCCACGTCTGGCTACGTCGTCGGGCCCGATCTCCTGTCTGCTCGTCGAGGATCGGGGAGGGTGCAGGGTCGCAACAGCACCGTTGCGCTGACCCATCCCGTGTCCCTTCCCGAGGGCCAGTGGGGCCTCACGCTCCGGACCACCTGGGTGGAGCCGGCGTACCTCGAGCCCGACGCGAGCTGGTGCGAGAGCGGTCGCGCTCCGGCAACCGCGTTGGCCTCGGGTGGTGCATTCGGTGGGAAGCGAACGACACCGGTCGGTCGCGACGCGCAACGCCTCGCAGCGCAGCTCGGACAGCCCGTGCGTGTGCAGTGGCCACGCGAGGAGGTGGTCCGACGGGGCCCCAAACGCCCGCCGGTGGCCATGGGGATCGCCTCCGACGGGCGCGGCATGGTGCGGGTCGGCCGGACGCCGCGCTCCTTCGATCTCGACCGCGTTGGCCGATCGTGTTTCGTGGGTTTCGTCGGACCTGGGGTTCGAGGAGATCGCGATCGCCGGCCCCCCGGTGTCGGCCGACCTTCGCGGCGCGGGCTGGGTGGAGGCGTCCGTCCTCATGGCGGGGTTTCGGGCGATGCGCACCGGCGCGGTCGGTCCTGGTGTCGCAATCGAGATGCGGGCCCCGAGCGGTGGACGCGCCCAGGTCGCGGTGCGGACCGACGGCACGGTCAGCGTCGACGTCTGGGCCGGCGAGGTGCTGGACGAGGTCGTTCTGCGCTCCTACTGCGTCGGCGCCGTGCATCAAGCGCTCGGGTGGGTTTGGACCGAGGGTGTCGCGGTCGACCCCGACGGGGCGGTGCTGGACCTCACCATTCGCTCGTTCGGGATCCTGAACGCGCTCGAGATGCCTGAGGTCGACCTCGCCGTGCATCGGGGCGACCAGTGGCCCCGGAACGGTTCGGACGCCGTGTTCGCCGCAGCTGCGGCGGCCGCCTGGGTGGCTGAGGGCTTGCCCGAGTCGTGGCCCACCCGCCGCTGAGCCCTAGCTTGGTGAGCCCGACCGCTGGTGGCGCTAGCGTGACCCAGGTGAGCCGGCCCGTAGGTCCCTACGCACCGAGCCGGCGGGCCGGCGACTGGGTTATCACGTCAGGCCAGATCGGCGTCGCACCCGCCGCTAGCGGCGGGCTGGAGCTGGTGGGCGGAGGCCTGGAGCCGCAACTGATTCAGGCGCTGCGCAACCTGACCGATGTGCTCGCTGTTGAGGGCGCGACGCTTGCTGATGTGGTCAAGGCCACGGTGTTCATCGTTGAGATGGACGAGTTCCCTCTGGTCAACCGGATCTGGGTCGAGGCCTTCGGTGACCGTCCTCCGGCGCGTTCTGCTGTTGGCGTCACGGCGCTCCCTCTCGGTGCCGTGGTGGAGATCGAAGCCCTGGCGTTCCGACCCGTGGGCTGAGCCGTCACTCGGCGCCACTCGGGGAGCAGTGCGACCGACGGCGCTCGTCTTACCCGTCGCCAGCTCGTGGCGCGATGCCCGGCACCCATCCGACCTGGCCGAAGCGGTAACCCACCGAACGGACCGTCTGGATCAGGTGCGCGTGCTCCTCGCCCAACTTGGCGCGCAGCCGCCGGACGTGGACGTCGACGGTGCGTGCTCCGCCGTAGTACTCGTAGCCCCACACCCGACTGAGCAACGTCTCGCGCGTGAAGACCTTTGCTGGATGGGCAGCGAGGAACCGTAACAGCTCGTACTCCATGTAGGTGAGGTCGAGCACGCGACCGGCAACCGCTGCCTGGTAGGTCTCGAGGTTCAGCTGGAGGGGTCCGTACTCGATGAGCTCGGGGCGAAGACCTCGTCCCGCCCGCCAAAGTAGATGCTCGAGACGTGCCGTTACCTCGCCCACGCCGGCCGGAAGGACGCAAAAGTCGTCGAACAAGTCGTCCCTGAGCTGAAGGTCGGCGATCTGGTCGACCGATACCACCAACAACAGCGGGCTCAGCGGCACCTCTCGCCGGCGCACGTGGCGGCACATCGCAATGGCGCTCGGCAGGTCGTCGATCGCGCACACGACGCCCCCGAGCCACCCGTCACCGCTTGTCGCTGCGTCGTCGGTGTCCGCTTGCTCGGGCTTCGACACGCTGCGACATCCGTATCCGGCCCGTCCGAGGCAGAGCGCCAGCTCGGCCGGAAGCGGATCGGGGAAACAGAGGAGTGGGTCCATGGTGAATTAGCGCCGACAGCGGGGAGGCGTTCGAGGAGTCGATCGACGTTCTGGGATCACAGCAGCGGGAGATAGCGGTCGAGCTCGAACTGCGTCACTTGGGCTTTGTAGGCGTCCCACTCCTCGCGTTTGTTGCGGATGAACCACTCGAAGACGTGGTCGCCGAGGGTCTCGACCAAGAGGTCCGAGCCCTCCATCTGGCCGACCGCGTCGTTCAGGCTGCTCGGGAGGGACTCGATCCCCTTGGCGGCCAGCTCCCCGTGGGTGAGGCTGAACAGGTTGGCATCGGCTTCGCGCGGCAGTTCGTAGCCCTTCTCGATGCCGCGCAGTCCGGCCGCTAGGACCACGGCGAAGGTGAGATAGGGGTTACAGGCACTGTCGGGCGCCCGGTACTCGATCCGGGTGGACTCGGACTTGCCCTGCTTGACAACTGGCACCCGGACCAGCGCCGATCGGTTGTTCCGGGCCCAGCTCACATGGATAGGTGCCTCGTAGCCACTCACCAAGCGCTTGTAGGAGTTGACCCACTGGTTGGTGACAGCCGTGATCTCCCTGGCGTGGTGCAGAAGCCCGGCGATGAAGCAGCGCGCCACCGCGGACAGGCCGTACGGGTCGTCGGCGTCCACGAAGGCGTTGCGCTCCCCCTCCCACAACGAGAGGTGGGTGTGCATCCCCGAACCCTGCACGCCGGCCAAGGGCTTGGGCATGAAGCTGGCGTGTACGCCTTCCTGACGGGCGAGCTCCTTCACGACCATGCGGACGGTCATGACTGTGTCGGCCATCGTCAGCGCGTCCGTGTAGCGCAGGTCGATCTCGTGCTGGCTTCGGGCGTCCTCGTGTTGGGCGTGCTCGACGGGGATCCCCATCTCCTCGAGCATGAGGACCGAGCGACGGCGGAGGTCGCTCGAAAGATCGGCGACGGTGAGATCGAAATAGGAGCCTGAGTCCAGCGTCCGGGGCACCTGCTGGGGGTTGGCGTCGGCGAAGTAGAAGTACTCCATCTCCGGTGCGGCGAAGAAGGTGTAGCCAGCTGCACGCGTCCGTTCGAGGGTGCGACGCAGGGTGTGACGGGGATCTCCCTCGAACGGCGTTCCGTCAAGGTTGGCGATGTCGCAGAACACCCGAGCCACGGTGGCGTCGTGCCCGTGCCAGGGAAGGAGTTGGAACGTCTTGAGGTCCGGGCGGGCGAGGACGTCGGACTCTTGCACTCGGCTGAAGCCGTCGATGGCCGATCCGTCGAAGGTCATCCCCTCGGCGAGCGTGTTCTCGAGCTCGGCAGGGGTGATGTTGAAGCCCTTGGGCGTGCCTAGGACATCGGTAAACCAGAGCTGCACGAAGCGGACCCCCCGCTCCTCGACGGTGCGCAGCACGTAGTCTCGCTGGCTTTGCATCGCAGCAGTTTCGCAGGTTCGACGGCGTCTCTCCGAATCCCCGCGTCGCGGGTGCTCTCCGTGTTTCGCGACCTAGCGAGCCCAGGCAGCTGCGATGGGCCCCCAAGGGGCCCATCGCAGCTGCTGGAGACACTCACTGCTCTGGCGCCCTCGGGACAGTTCGCCCGGACTCCTGGCCCCAACTCCGGTGCTTCGGGGGGCGGACCGCTCGGGGCCGCGACTCAGTTGCCCGCGGCAGCTCCGCAGACCGTCTTGACCAGCAGACCGGTCACAACGTACGGGTCCATGTTGGCGTTCGGCCGCCGATCCTCGAGCCAGCCCTTCTTGTCTTTGGCGACGGCCCAGGGGATCCGGATGGACGCGCCCCGGTCCGATGTGCCGTAGCTGAACTGGCTGAAGTGCGCCGTCTCGTGCGCCCCGGTCAACCGCTGCTCGATCCCCACGCCGTAGTTCGAGACGTGCTCGTCGACGTTCTTCCCGATCGCCTCGCACCCGGCGATGATGGCGTCCCAGCCGCCTTCTTCGCGCATGGCTTTGGTGGAGAAGTTCGTGTGGGCCCCGGCCCCGTTCCAGTCACCCATGACGGGCTTGGGCTCGAGGGTGGCGTAGACGCCGAAGTCCTCGGCGATGCGGAACAACAGCCAGCGGGCCATCCACAACTGGTCGCCCACCATCGGGGGTGGGAGTACGCCGATCTGGAACTCCCACTGGCCCATCATCACCTCGGCGTTGGTGCCCTCGATGGAGAGCCCGGCGTCGATGCAGGCAATGGTGTGCTTCTCGACGATCTCGCGGCCGGGCATCTTGTCGCCCCCCACTCCGCAGTAATACGGGCCCTGGGGCGCCGGGTACCCCGACACGGGCCAGCCGAGTGGCCTGCCGTCCTGGAAGAAGGTGTACTCCTGCTCGATCCCGAACATCGGTTCCTGGTCGGCATACTTGTCCACGATGGCCACCGACGGCGCGCGGGTGTTTGAGGGATGGGGGGTGAAGTCGGTGAGCTGGACTTCGCACAAGACGAGCTTGTCGCCGGCCCGCCGAAGTGGATCCGGACAGACGAAGACGGGCTGGAGGACGCAGTCCGAGTCGTGGCCCAACGCCTGATTCGTGCTCGACCCGTCGAAGCCCCAGATGCCTGGTTCTTTCCCGTCGGCGACGATCCTGGTCTTGCTACGCAGCAAGGGCGACGGTTGGGTCCCGTCTATCCAGATGTACTCGGCTTGGTAGCTCACGCGTGCTCCATTCTTGTCGTCGCCTCGTTGTTGGGTGTCTTGCTTGTCCTGCGGCCTGGTCGTCTGGTTGCGAGGCCCTGTCGAGGGCCTTGTACTAGGGCTTGTCCTGCGGCCTCGTCTTCAGGCCCGGATGGTCCACCGGGGTGCCCGCCACCGCGATCGGGCGAGAACTTAGCCGTCGGGAGGGTCGACACACCCTGGCAGGACCTGGTTTCACTCCCGTTTCCCCTTTATGAACGGGCCATGAACTCCTGCTCGCCGGGCGGACCAGCGCCTCCAGTCGGATCACAATGTTCGGGGGTTGACGCTGCCTGAAACCCGGGCCACCGGATCGGGCCCTGGTCAGAGGAGGGTGACGACGCTATGCACGACCGCAGTCCGGCAGAGGTGATCCGCTACGCGCAAGAGGAGAGCGTGGAGATCGTTGACGTTCGCTTCTGTGACCTGCCCGGGATGATGCAGCACTTCTCGGCTCCGATCCACGAGCTGACCGAGGAGGTCTTCACCGAGGGCTTCGGCTTCGATGGGTCCTCGATCCGAGGATTCCAACAAATCCACGAGTCCGACATGATCTTGCTACCGGATCCGGGCACGGCGGTCATCGACCCGTTCCGGACTCACAAGACCCTCAACCTCAACTGCTTCGTCCATGACCCCGTCACCCACGAGCCCTACTCGCGCGACCCCCGGCACATCGCCCGCAAGGCCGAGCAGTACCTACAGTCGACGGGCATCGCGGACACCGCTTTCTTCGGGCCGGAGGCGGAGTTCTTCGTCTTCGACAACGTCCAGTATGGGCAGGGGGTGAACTTCGCCACCTACGAGGTCGACTCCATTGAGGGGCACTGGAACACCACTCGACCCGAGGGTCCGAACCTGGGGTACAAGCTTCGCCCGAAGGAGGGGTACTTCCCGGTGCCACCGAGCGACAAGTTCCAGGATCTGCGCTCGGAGATGGTCCTCACCATGGAGCGGCTGGGGATCGAGGTGGAGATCCAGCATCATGAGGTCGCCACCGGTGGCCAGGCTGAGATCGACATGCGCTTCGACTCGCTCCTCTCGATGGCGGACAAGCTGATGCTCTACAAGTACGTAGTGAAGAGCGTGGCCCACGACGCGGGGTTGACGGCCACCTTCATGCCCAAGCCGCTGTTTCAGGACAACGGCTCGGGCATGCACTGCCACCAGTCGCTGTGGAAGAACGGCGAGCCCCTCTTTTTCGGCAGCGGCTACGGCGGGCTTTCGGACCTCGGCCGATGGTACGTGGGAGGCCTGCTACGACACGCCCCTGCCGTACTCGCCTTCGCTGCCCCGACCACCAACTCGTACAAGCGGCTGGTGCCTGGCTATGAGGCGCCGGTGAACCTCGTCTATTCGCAACGGAACCGCTCAGCGGCCGTGCGCATACCGCTCTACTCGCAGAGCCCCAAGGCCAAGCGGATCGAGTTCCGCTGTCCCGATCCGTCCTGCAACCCCTACCTCGCCTTTCCCGCGATGTTGCTGGCCGGGCTCGACGGCGTCCAGAACAAGATCGAACCCCCCGAGCCACTGCAGGTGGACTTGTTCGACCTTGCGGCCGAGGAGCTTGC
The DNA here is from genome assembly GCA_963794215.1 of uncultured Acidimicrobiaceae bacterium. GTDB lineage: Bacteria > Actinomycetota > Acidimicrobiia > Acidimicrobiales > RAAP-2 > DATKRB01. Next base: position 709,837 of record CAWCCQ010000008.1, read on the forward strand.
CAAGATCCCGCACACCCCAGGCTCGCTCGAGCAGGCCATGGATGCCCTCGAGGCCGACAACGAGTTCCTCCGGGTTGGTGGCGTGTTCACCGACGACCTCATCGACACCTGGATCGACTACAAGCTGCACGAGGAGGCCGACCCGGTCCGACTGCGGCCCCATCCCTGGGAGTTTGCCCTCTACTACGACATCTGATTCCTAGGACATCTGACCGATCGGATTCCTACGACATCTGCCCGATCGGACACCTGAGCGCTCCCGGGGGGCCGGGGGAACCGTACAGGCCACAGGTACAATTCGCACTGTGCCCTTCCTCCGGCTGGCGGCCGCGCAGCTCGATACAGTGGTCGGGGATCTTCAGGGCAACGTGGACCGCATTGTCGAGGCGTTGGGTCGGGCCGAGGAGCAGGGGGCTGATGTGCTGGTGACCCCCGAACTTGCCATCACGGGGTACCCCCCCGAGGACCTACTCCTCAAGCCCGGGTTCGTGGCCGACAATCTGGTGGCGCTGGACAAGGTGGCAGCGAGCACCGGGGCCTGCGCCGCTGTCGTCGGGTTCGTCGATCGGCTCGGCCCAGAGCCCTTGGGCGCAAGGCGTGTCGGAGGCGACGTGCGGGCTCCCAACGGCCCGGCGGGCAGGCTCGCCAATGCGGCTGCGATCTGCGCTGACGGACGCATCGTGGGCGTGTACCACAAGCGTCTGCTGCCCAACTACGGGGTGTTCGACGAAGAGCGCTGGTTCGAGCCTGGGTGTGAGCCCCTCCGGCTCTACGAGATCGCCGGCGTGCGCGTGGGCGTGTCCATCTGCGAAGACGTGTGGTTCGACGACGGCCCGGTCTGTGCGCAGGGCGCCGCTGGGGCCCAGATCGTCGTGAACCTCAACGCGTCGCCGTACTCGATCGGGCGACGAGCTGAGCGCCTGGCGATTCTTCGACGACGGGTCGCCGAAAGCGGCTCCGTCCTCGCCTACGTGAACCAGGTTGGCGGCCAGGACGAGCTCGTCTTCGACGGCGCCAGTCTCATCGTGGACGTCGACGGCTCCCTCGTTGCGGCCGGCGCACAGTTCACGCCCGAACTGCTGGTCGTCGACGTGCCAGCACACCCGACCCCTGTTCCCGCCACGGACGCCGCGCTCGAGATCGTGGCGCTCGGGGGAGCTGTCCGGGCCGGCCGACCCCTTCCCGCCCCCGTCGCGCCGGCGCCGCTCGACCCGGTGGCCGAGGTGTACGAGGCCCTCGTGCTGGGCACGCGCGACTATCTGGTGAAGAACGGCTTCAGCGACGCGGTGATCGGTCTGTCCGGAGGTATCGACTCGTCGCTCGTGGCCGCGGTGGCAGTCGACGCCCTCGGGCCCGCGCACGTGCACGGGCTCTCGATGCCCTCGAGGTACTCGAGCGACGGATCGCGTTCGGACGCCGATGACCTCGCCCGGCGTCTGGGCATCGAGCTGCGCGTCGTGCCGATCGAAGAAGCCCACCGGGCGGTGGGCAATCTGCTGGTGCCGCTGCTCAGCGGCCCTCCTGCAGGGCTCACCGACGAGAACCTTCAGTCGCGCCTGCGGGGCCTGCTCTTAATGGCCATGTCCAACGCCAAGGGGTGGATCGTGCTCACCACCGGCAACAAGAGCGAGATGGCGACGGGTTATTCGACCCTCTACGGGGACTCGGCCGGGGGCTTCGCCGTCATCAAGGACGTGCCCAAGACCCTCGTCTACGCGCTCTGCCACTACCGCAATGCGCGGTCCGAAGCAGCGGGGTCCGAGGGCCCCATCCCCCCCGCGGTGATCGACAAGGCGCCCTCGGCCGAGCTGCGACCCGACCAGCGCGACGACCAGTCCCTGCCCCCCTATGACGTGCTGGATCCCGTCCTTCGGGCATACGTCGAGCGCGATCGGACCGCGGCCGAACTGGTCGACGACGGGTTCGACCCGGTTGTGGTCGACCGGGTCGTTCGCCTCGTGGACGGGGCCGAGTACAAGCGTCGCCAGATGCCTCCAGGGGTCCGGGTCAGTACCAAGGCGTTCGGCAAGGACCGGCGCATGCCGATCACCAACCTCTACCGCGCACCTCCGATCGTCGAAGGCTCCTCGGGTGGGTGAGCACCCGTCCCTCGATTTGCTGGCGGCGGCCGAGATGATCGGTGGGTACCGCTGGCTCGAGCACCGCCTGTTCGAGATCACCGGCGCCTGGTCGGCGCAGGCCCACGACCCGGGCGTTCGACTGCATCTCTTCGAGGCCAGCCACCAGCACGCCTGGCACGCCCAGCTCTGGGCCGATCGACTTCCGCAGCTCGATCAACTCGACCCCGAGGCGCTCAGCGTGCCCTACGGACCCGCCGCCGGCTCGCTCATCGACGCGCTGGGCGCGGTCGGGTCGTCTGCCGCCCCCCCGACCCCAGCTCGGGCGACGAGGCACGTGGTGGCGACGGCGACGGTGACCGGGAACGAAGTGGCGACGGGGACGGCCCGGACGCGGTCGGCGCCGACGTGGCGCGTCTGACCGCGTCCTCTCGGGTGGTGCTTCCCCGGCTGATCTCGACCTACGGTCGCCACCGTCAACGGGCGGTGTCGGTCACCGACGGGCCGACCATTCGGGCCCTTACGCTGGTACTTCGCGACGAAGTGGAGGCCTGGCAGAGCGGAGAGTCGTTGCTCGAGTCCCTCATCACCAGCCCTCGGGTGGCACGGATCGCTGCCGACACCCAGCATCGACTCGAGGCGCAGCTGGTCGAGGTGGGAGTACGGCTGGGCCTCGCCCCGTGGCCCCAGGATCGTCGCGATGGGTGAGGCGGGGACATACCCCAGAGTCGGTGTGACCCGGTTTGACCGCCCGTCACCGAAGTTGATTTGTCGACCCGACCTGTTTGCGCTCTTGACGCGCCGTATAAACTGTCGTCACACCGGCTTGCGCGTTTTGGGCGAGAGCCGGGCGGCAGGGCTGCCTTATGACGCCGAATTGGTCGTAAGCGCAGCATACTAGGGAAGGCGCGGGGAACTTGGCAAAGGAACGAATCGAGCGCGACGACGAGGACCTCGTCCGCCTCTATCTCACCGATATCGGCCAGTACCCGCTGCTGACCAAGGACGACGAGGTGCGACTCGCACAGGCCATCGAGGCAGGTCGCGAAGCCGAGGAGGGCATGGCCAAGGCTGCCAAGGCCCTCACTCCGGCCAAGAAGCGCGAATTTCGTCGCGCCGTGCTGGAGGGAGAGCAGGCGCAGCAGACCTTCGTGCAGTCGAACCTAAGGCTTGTCGTGTCGATCGCCAAGAAGTACCAGGCGTCGGGGCTGCCGCTACTGGATCTCATCCAAGAGGGCAACCTTGGGCTCATGCATGCCGTCGAGAAATTTGACTGGCGGAAGGGGTTCAAGTTCTCCACGTACGCCACCTGGTGGATTCGTCAGGCGATCACCCGCGGCATCGCCAACACGGGACGGACGATTCGTCTGCCCGTACACGCAGGCGACACCCTGGCGCGCGTGCAGAAAGCTCAGGCCCGCCTCGAGCTCAAGCTCGGTCGTCCGGCCACACTCGCGGAGCTGGGCATCGAGGTCGAGATGCCCGAGGACAAGCTGGTGGAGGCCCTACGGTTCAGGGCCGAGCCCCTCTCCTTGTCCGAGCCGCTGCGCGAGGACGGGGATGCTGAGCTCGGTGATGTGGTCGAGGACCGTTCGGCGGAGTCCCCCTTCGAGGTGGCCGCCGTCTCGCTCCTGCCCGAAGAGATCGGACGGCTGCTCTCACCGCTCGACGAGCGGGAGCGAGAGATCCTTCGACTCCGATTCGGTCTCGACCGGGGTGAGCCGCGTACGCTCGAGGAAGTGGGCGAGCACTTCAACCTGACTCGTGAGCGAATTCGACAGATCGAGGCTCGGGCCATGTCAAAGCTCCGTCACCCATCTTCGGACACCGGCGCCCGCGACCTGTTGACGGTCTGAGGTCCTGGCGGCCAGCCAGCTGGCCCCCGTTAGCTCCCTCGGTGGCGCATCGCCCCGCCGCTTAGCGCGGGCCGGGTAGCATGCGCTCATGAAGAAGCTCCTGTTGCTGGCCCTGCTCGTGACTCTGGGCGTGGTGGCCGCCAAGCGGCTGCGCACCACCTGACCTGACCACTCGGGCCGGTGCCGCACGGCTGACGCCGGGCGGGCTACGCCACGGATCCGAGTTCGGCTGCGGATCGCACCCGCTGGCCGTGGCGCCACAAGAAGACAGCCGCCCCGGCCAGAGCCAGGCTGCCGGTGACCACCGGCGTAGTCCGGGTCACCCGGTTACCGATGCTGATGGGCTTGGTGAACTCTCGGACCTCCCAGTCGCGCTCGTGCGCGATCCGGGCGAGGGCTCGGTCCGGGTTCACGACCACCGGATGGCCGACGGCCTCGAGCATGGGGATGTCGGTCACCGAGTCCGAGTAGGCGGTGGACATGGACAGGTCGATCCCGACGGCGTCGGCGAGCTCGATGATGGCGTCCGCCTTGGAGGGTCCGTACACGTAGGTGGCCATCGCCCCGGTGTACCGGCCGGCGGCGTCCACCTCGCCTCTCGACGCCACCGCGCCGTCCGCCCCCAGCAGGTCGGCCAGAGGGAGGACGATCTCTTCGGGTGACGCCGACACGAGGTACACCCGGTGCCCGGCCGCCCGATGCTGTTCGATGAGGTCGATCGCCTCGGCGTAGATGATGGGCTCGACCGTTTGGAGCAGGGTCTCGCGGACGATCTCGCACACCCGTTGGCGGTCCCACCCCTTGGTCAGGCGCAGCATGGCCTCGCGGATCCCGTCCAGGCGGGCCTCGTCAGCGCCGGAGTGGCGGTACACGACGTGCGATGCGAAGGCGCGGAGCATCGTCCGCCGGGTGATCAACCCCCCTTTGCGGAACGCCGCCCCGAAAGCGACGATCGAGGCGCGGTCGATGACCGTCTTGTCCAGGTCGAAAAACGCTGCGGCGTCGTTCGTTGGGACTCGAGCCTCGGGCACAAGCACAATGCTAGGGGTCCAAGGGCGCGAATCTTCGGCACTGAGCACGTGCTCGCGGTCACAGGCTCCTGGTCAGACGCTGATGAAGAGCGAGTGAACCTCTTGCTCGGCGTCGGCGGTGACCAGGACCAACACCTCGTCGCCGGACTGGAGCACCGTGTCGCCCCTCGGCACGACCAATCGGTCGTCGCGAACGACCGCCACCACCGTGGCGTCGCGGGGAAAGCCGAGATCGGCGATCGCCGTGCCCGCGGCGGGTGAATCGTCGGCCAGGGTGACCTCCACCAGGTGGGCGGCGCCTCCTTGGAATTGCAGCAGTCGCACCAACGCTCCGACCGAGACGGCTTCTTCGACGAGAGCGGTGAGCAGCTGGGGCGTGGACACCGACACGTCGACGCCCCAGCTCTCGTTGAAGAGCCACTGGTTCTTCGGGTGGTTGACCCGGGCCACCACTCGGGGAACCGCAAACTCTTGCTTGGCCAGCAGTGAGATCACCAGGTTGTCCTCGTCGTCACCGGTGGCGGCCACGACGACGTCCACCGCGGCCATCCCCGCTGCCTGCAGGGAGGAGACCTCGCAAGCATCCGCCGCGATCCACTCGACGTCGAGCGTCCCCCGCAGGCGCTCGACGAGCTCGGGGTCCTGCTCGAAAACCATCACGTCGTGCCCGTTAGCGTGTAGGTCACGAGCGATGGCGGTGCCCACGCTGCCGGCGCCGGCAATGGCCACCTTCATCTTCTCATCGGTTTCGTCGGGTTCATCGGGTGTTGCTCACGAGCGCGACGATTCGGACGGGGTGACCCGGCCCTGGGAATCGCTTGGACCGAGACGCTCGGAGAGCGTCCGCGCCCCGTCGCCGACCACGGCCAGCTGGAGGACGTCGCCCTCCTGTCCGACGAGGTCACGACCGTCGAGTCGCGGGTCGCCCGACCGGGTGACGGCCACCAGGGTGATCTGGCCGGGTACCTCCAGGTCGGCCAGCCGCCGGCCAGCCCACCGGTCGGGGAGCGAGCGGGCCACCAAGGCCAGCTTCCCGCTGGCATCGGACCAGTCCCCGGCCATGACGTCGGGCAGCAGGCGGCGGTGGACCTGGTCGATCGTCCAGGTGACCGTGGCCACCGTCGGGATGCCCAACCGCTGATAGATCTCGGCGCGTCGCGGATCGTAGATTCGGGCCACTACGTGGGGGATGTGGTACGACTCGCGGGCGATCCGAACGGTGAGGATGTTGGTGTTGTCGCCGCTCGTGACCGCGGCGAGAGCGTCGGCGCCCTTGGCTCCGGCCCGCTCGAGATCGTCCCGATCGAAGCCGGAGCCCACGATCTGTTCGCCTGGCCAGGCCCCGGGGAGTCGTCGAAAGGCTTGTCGGCGACGGTCGATGATCGCCACGGTGTGGCCCTCGTCGGCGAGGGACATGGCCAGGCCGGAGCCGACCCGCCCGCAACCGACCACGATCACGTGCACCCAGACAGTGCAACACGGACGACCCCCGATTGCAAAGCGTCGATGCCGCGCGACGGTCGCGGCAACGTCGGGACCTCCGGTCGGCTGTACGTTGAGGCCGTGGATCCTCGGCTCGGCCCGGCCCGCGACCCCCTGGCGGCGCCCCTGGCGACCGAGGTCGTCGGCGAGGGCGCCGCGGGCGCGGATCAACGCACCGGACGTTCGGGCCCGCTCCATCGTCCGGTGCTGCTGCGTTCGGACAAGGCCACGCCGTTCCCCGAGGCCTTCCGCTATCGCCTGAAGAACAAGCTGCTCGGGCCGGCGCTCACGACCGAGGAGCTGCGCTCGGAGCGTCTCAACAAGACGACGGCGCTCGCCGTCTTGTCCTCCGACGTCATCTCGTCCTCGGCCTACGCCACCGAGCAGGCGTTGATCCCGCTGGTCAAAGTGATCGGCGTCGCCGCGTTCTCCCTCATCGTGCCGATCACGATTGCCGTCATCGTGGTGCTGGCCTTCGTCACCCTCTCGTACCTCGAAGTGGTCAAGGTCTACACAAAAGCGGGGGGTGCCTATGTCGTCGCCCGTGAGAACTTCGGTCCGAAGGTTGCTCAGGTCGCGGCGGTCTCGCTGCTGATCGACTACACCCTGACCGTTGCCGTCTCGGTGGCCGCCGGAGTCGCCGCAGCCACATCGGTGTTTCCCGCGCTCACGCCGGGCACGACCGCGATCGCCATCGTGCTCGTGATCCTGATCGCCTACGTCAATCTCCGCGGTGTGCGAGAGGCGGGCAAGGTCTTTGCCATTCCCACGTACCTGTTCGTGGGCAACATGGCCATCCTGATCGTCATGGGCGCAGTCAAGGCAGTGGCCGGTCAGTTGCATGCCCACCCCATCCACCTCGCCGGCGCAGTATCGATCGGGCACCCAGGCTCGGGACTTCTCTACGGCGCCGGGCTCTTCGTGCTCCTGCGCTCGTTCGCCTCGGGTGGATCGGCCCTGACCGGGACCGAGGCGATCTCCAACGGCGTCAGCGTCTTTCGAGAGCCCGAGGCTCGCAACGCCCGCATCACCATGGTTGTCATGGCGATCATCCTCGGCTCGCTCGTCTTGGGCGTGAGCGCCCTGGCGGCCATCGTGCACCCAGTGCCGTTCGTCGCTGGAACGCCCACCGTCGTCTCGCAGATCGCCAAGTACGTCTACGGCACTGCCGGCGTGGGCAACGTGCTCTACGTCGTGCTGCAGGCCAGCACCGTGCTCATCTTGGTGCTGGCGGCGAATACGAGCTTCACCGGGTTCCCGTTCCTCGCAAGCTTCGCTGCCGAAGACTCGTACCTGCCGCGCCAACTGACCAAGCGTGGTCACCGTCTGGTCTTCTCGACCGGCATCCTGCTGCTGACCGTCGTCTCGGTGGTCCTGCTGCTCATCACCCGAGCCAGGGTGGACAGCCTGATCCCGCTCTATGCGATCGGTGTGTTCACCGGGTTCACGATGGCCGGCGCGGGGATGTTCAAGTACCACCTGACGCAAAAAGAACCCCAGTGGCGCCGGCGGGCAGCGATCAATGGCGCTGCGGCCGTGCTGTCCTTCATCGTCGACGTGATCATCGTGGTGACCAAGTTCACGGAGGGTGCCTGGGCGATCGTGGTCATCCTGCCCCTTGGGGTGATGCTCCTCCTGCGTCTGCACCACCAGTACTCGATGGAGCAAGAGCAGCTCGAGGTGGGGGCGGCCCGGGCCAGCGAAGCCCCCATCCTGCGCCGCCACGTCGTCGTGGTGCTGGTGGACCGGCTCGACCTTGCTGTAGCTCGAGCCATCCAGTACGCACGGACCTTGACCCCCGACGATCTGCGCGCCGTGCATTTCGAGATCGATAGCAAGGTCTCGCGCCAGCTACAGGAGGACTGGAGCCGGCTGGGCCTCTCGCGACTCCCGCTCGACGTGGTCGAATGCCCCGACCGGCGCCTGGCCCGAGCGGCCATCGAGCTGGTGGCTGACGCGGTTGCCGACGGTGACACCGAGTGCACCGTTCTCCTCCCGCGCCGGGGGTACCGGTCCGCCTGGGAGCGCTTCCTCCACGACCGGACGGCCGACAAGATCGCCGCCGTCGTCAGCCAGGTGCCTCATGTGAGCGCCACGATCGTCCCCTACAACCTGCTGGGGGCCTGGGCCGAGCGTGGACGCCGTTACCGCCGTCTGGTCGAGCGGGTGGCAGCTGAGGAGGGTTCGACCGTACTCGTCCCTGGTCCGGCGACCCCACCCGGCCCGGCCGACGGCGCCGTGGCGCGTCGGGAACGTTCGCGTGAACGCGAGCCACGCACGTCGGCCGCGGATCGCGCCTTGGCCCGGCGGTCGGGTGGCACCGAGCCCATCGGCGATGCCCGGTGGCGTGAGCGGGTCCGGGTCGCGGGCCGGGTGAGGTCCGTACGAGTCCAACCCCGGGCCGGCACCTCCAACCTCGAGTGCATCCTGGTCGACGCCTCCGGTGGGCTGCTGCTCGTGTTCCAGGGGCGCCCCGAAGATCCCCGGTATCGAGCCCGGCGCCCGGTTGGTCGCCGAAGGGATGGTGGGGGCGTGGGGGCGGCGGCTGGCCATCTTGAATCCCGACTACGAGCTGGTGGCCGGGCCCGACAACGAGCCCGAGCCCGACGATGGTTGACGTCCCGACCGTCCCCAGCCCGACCAACAGTTGCCCATGGGGCCTCGGAGTCGCTAACGTCCCCACGGCCCGGATGGCGGTCGCGCCCCGGTCCGGCGGGCGTTGCCGGTGGATCCGGATGGGGATCCCGGTCCAGCGGTGCGCGATTGGCCGGTTCGACGCAGGAAGACAAGTGGCTGCACGCAGACGAGCTGCAGGACAAGGAAGGGAAGACCAGCAATGACCCACGCCCTTGTTGCGGAAGGAGGGTACCAAGCCTTCCACCTGGGCGGTACGGACTGGGTCTGGCTGGTGCTCGCCATGGTGGCCGGCGTGATAGGCATCGCCGCCGGCCTCCTGCTGGCCCGAGGTGTGCTGGCGGCCGATCAGGGCACCGTCAAGATGAAAGAGATCGCCCGGGCCATCCAAGAGGGTGCCGAGGCGTTCTTGAAGCAGCAATTCCGTACGATCATCATCATCATCGTGCCGCTGGCTGTCTTGATCTTCTTTACGGCGACCAAGGTGACCAGACCGGACGACACGGTCGCGCTCTCCTTTGCCCAGGCGGGCATCTACCGGGTCATCTGCTTTCTGTTCGGGGCCGCGTTCTCGGGCTTGACCGGGTTCATCGGTATGAGCATCGCGGTGCGCGGCAACGTGCGCACTGCGGCGGCGGCGGCGCGTGGCGGCGGAATGGCCGGCGCGCTGCGGGTGGCCTTCCGCACGGGCGCGGTCACCGGGATGCTGTGCGTCGGACTCGGGCTCCTCGGCGCCACGACCATCGTCATCATCTTCCAGAACTCGGCGACCGCCGTCCTGATCGGCTTCGCGTTCGGAGCCTCGCTGCTGGCTCTTTTCATGCGGGTGGGCGGCGGTATCTTCACCAAGGCCGCCGACGTAGGGGCCGACCTCGTAGGCAAGGTGGAAGCCGGCATCCCTGAGGACGACCCCCGCAACGCCGCCACGATCGCGGACAACGTCGGCGACAACGTGGGCGACTGCGCCGGAATGGCAGCCGACCTTTTCGAGTCCTACGAGATCACGATCATCTCGTCGCTCATCCTCGGGTACGAGGCGTTCCGCACCATCCACCACAACCCGACCCCCGCCGTGCTCTTCCCGCTCATCGTGCCGGCGATCGGGATCGTCGCCTCGTTGATCGGTGTGCTCCTCGTTCGGGCACGGGACAACGACCGCAACGCCTTGTCGCCCATCAACCGTGGCTTCTGGACCGCCGCGGCGATCACGGTGATCGGTGCCTTCTTCGTGGCCCAGTACTACGTGCGCGACCTGAAGGTCTTCTGGGCCGTGCTGACCGGCGTGGTCCTCTCGCTCGTCGCCAGCCAGATCACCGAGCAGTTCACCTCCACCGAGCGCTCCCCGGTGCGCGAGATTGCCGAGTCGGCTCGCACCGGTCCGGCGACCACGGTGCTGTCGGGATTCGCCATCGGGCTCGAGTCCTCTGTATGGGCGATCATCGCCATCGCCATCGCCATCGGCGTGGCGGTGGGCCTGGGCGGCGGCAACATCGAGCTCTCGTTGTACCTGGTGGCGCTCATCGGGATAGGGCTGCTCGCCACCACCGGCATGATCGTCTCAGAGGACAGTTTCGGACCGGTGTCGGACAACGCGGCGGGCGTCGCGGAGATGTCCGGGGAGTTCACTGGTGAGGCCGAGCGCATCATGGTCAGCCTCGACGCGGTGGGCAACACCACCAAGGCGATCACCAAGGGCGTCGCCATCGGCTCGGCGGTAATCGCCGCGGTCGCCCTCTTCGCCTCGTTCATCGAGACGGTCGGCTCCCAGCTGCATCTGCCGACCGCCGGCCTCTTCAGGAACCCTCTCACCCAGATCAACGTCTCGAACCCGACTACGTTCATCGGGCTCCTGATCGGTGGGTCGGTGGCGTTCTTGTTCTCCGCCCTGGCCATCCGGGCCGTCGGGCGCTCGGCGGGAACTGTCGTCCAAGAGGTTCGCCGCCAGTTCCGCGAGCACCCTGGGATCATGGACTACACCGAGAAGCCCGAGTACGGCCGGGTGATCTCCATTTGCACCGCGGCGGCCCAACGTGAGCTGGCCACGCCGGCCCTGCTGGCCATTCTCACCCCGGTCATCGTCGGTTTCGGCATCAACTACCTGGCACTCGGGTGCCTTTTTGGCGGCGGCGATCCTCACCGGTCAGTTGATGGCCAACACCCTGTCGAACTCGGGCGGGGCGTGGGACAACGCGAAGAAGTTCATCGAGGACGGTCACGAAGGCGGCAAGGGTTCTGAAGCGCACAAGGCGGCGGTCATCGGCGACACCGTCGGTGATCCGTTCAAGGACACGGCGGGCCCCGCGCTCAACCCGCTGATCAAGGTCATGAACCTGGTGTCGCTCTTGATCCTGCCGGCGGTGATCACCCTGCGCCACAACACCGGTGCGAGGTTGGCGATCGCGGCCGTGGCGCTGGTGGTGCTTCTCGGCGCGATTGCGTTCTCCAAGCGCAAGTCCGAGGGAATCGCCGCAGGTGAGCCCGCAGGGACCCCCGAGGCGATCGCCCCGATCCCGAGCCCAGTCGACTGATCGCGCCTGGCCGTCCGCACCGCCGCGGCCCCGTCGCCCGGACCCCGCGGGGGTTGGACGAAGGGCGTCCCGGCAGGGGTGGTCTTGACACGACCGCGGATTGCCTCCAGCCTGTCGGCACTATGCCCATTCGAACGGCGCCGTCTGACGGTGCGCTGACGATTGACCCCGACCACAGGTCGCGGCGTGGGTAAAGCCCTGGTCATCGTCGAATCGCCGGCCAAGGCACGCACGATCAGCGGCATGCTCGGCCCGGACTTCATCGTCGAGTCGTCCGTCGGCCACATCCGCGACTTGCCCCGGGGTGCCGATGAGGTGCCCGCGGCCTACAAGGGAGAAGACTGGGCGCGCCTAGGGGTCGATGTCGATAACGGGTTCAAGCCGCTCTACGTGGTGTCGAGCGACAAGAAGTCGGTCGTCGCAAACCTCAAGCGCCTGCTGAAGGGGGCCGACGAGCTCTTCCTGGCGACGGACGAGGACCGCGAGGGAGAGTCGATCGCGTGGCATCTGTACGAGGTTCTTGCTCCCCAAGTACCGGTCAAGCGGATGGTCTTCCACGAGATCACCCGGGCCGCAATCGAGCGTGCCGTCGAGCAGTGGCGGGAGTTGGATCGTCGTCTCGTTGACGCCCAGGAGGCGCGGCGCATCCTCGACCGCCTGTACGGCTACGAGGTCTCGCCTGTGCTGTGGCGCAAGGTGATGCCCAGGCTCTCGGCCGGGCGCGTCCAGAGCGTGGCCACCCGCATGGTGGTCGAGCGCGAGCGGGCGCGGATGCAGTTCCGCTCGGCGAGCTGGTGGGGCGTCGAGGGCACCTTCGCCACCCCCGAGGAGCGCGCCGGCGATCCCGCCAGCTTCGAGGCATCACTGGCTGCCGTGGCGGGCACGCCGCTAGCGAGCGGGCGCGACTTCGATGCTCGGGGCGAGCAGAGCACCTCTGGACCGGTCCGGGTGCTCGGCGAAGAGGAGGCCCGGGTCCTGGCCGGTAGCCTCGTTGGCCAGGAGTTCACCGTCTCGTCGGTCACCGAGCGCCCCTACCGGCGGGGACCGGCGGCGCCGTTCATGACCTCGACATTGCAGCAGGAGGCCGGGCGGAAGCTCCGGTTCAGTTCGCAGCGAGCCATGCAGGTGGCGCAACGGCTCTACGAGCAGGGCTGGATCACCTACATGCGGACGGACTCGACGACCCTGTCCGACGAGGCGCTCACCGCCGCCCGCACCCAGGCCAGCGCGCTGTACGGCAAGGAGTACGTGCCGCCTGCGCCGCGCCGTTACGAGCGCAAGGTGAAGAACGCCCAAGAGGCGCACGAGGCGATCCGTCCCGCCGGTACCACCTTCCGCACCCCCGACGAGGCGGCGCGCACGTTGCACGGCGACGAACTGCGGCTCTACGACTTGATCTGGAAGCGGACCGTGGCATCCCAAATGGCGGACGCGACCGGCACGAGCGCCCAGGTTCGGCTGCTGGCGCTCGCGCCTCCAGAAGCCGGTGCCCTGGCAGGGGCCCCGGTGGAGTTCTCGGCCAGCGGCCGTGTCATCAACTTTCCTGGCTTCTTGCGTGCCTACGTCGAAGGGGAGGATGATCCTGAGGCGGAGCTGGCCGACCGCGAGGTGGTGCTCCCGCGCCTGGCCGTGGACGACAGGGTGACCCCGCTGGCCTTCGAGCCGGGTTCGCACGCCACGCAGCCGCCGGCTCGCTACACCGAGGCGTCGCTCGTCAAAGCCATGGAGGAGCTGGGGGTCGGGCGGCCCTCCACCTACGCCAGTGTCATCGCCACCATCTTGGACCGGGGTTACGTGTGGAAGAAAGGCACGGCCCTGGTCCCGAGCTTCACCGCGTTCGCCGTGGTCGCGCTGCTCGAGCGTTACTTCGGTGACTTGGTCGACTACGGCTTCACCGCGGCGATGGAGGACGACCTCGACGACATCGCCAACGGCCGTGGCGAAGCGCTTCCGTGGCTCACCCGCTTCTACTTCGGCGTGGACGACGTCGTCGCCGGTCCCAACGGCCACGGCGGTCTCTCGGCCGACCCCGGTCCAGGCGATGGGGGCGTTGGGGCGAACGGCACGACTGTCCTCGACGGGGGGGACACCGGTCGGCTGGGGCTGAAGGCGGCCGTGGCGACCCATCTGGGCGAGATCGATGCCCGAGAGATCAACTCGATCCCCCTGGGCACGGGGAGCACCGGGGAGGAGATCGTCGTCCGGGTCGGTCGCTACGGACCCTATCTCCAACGCGGCGAGGACCGGGCGTCGATTCCCGAGGACCTCGCGCCCGACGAGTTGACCATCGAACGGGCCGAGGAGCTGATCGCCGCACCCTCCAACGACCGCGTACTCGGGGACGATCCCGACACCGGTCTGCCGGTTCAGGTGCGGGCCGGGCGGTTCGGCCCCTACGTCCAGCTCGGAGAGGCGGGAGAGGGGAACGCTCGCCCTCGAACCGCCTCGTTGTTTGCCGCGATGAGCCCCGCCGCCCTCACCCTCGAACAGGCCCTGGACCTTCTCCGCATCCCACGGGTAGTTGGCAAGGATCCGGAGAACGGCGAAGAGATCGTTGCTCACAACGGGCGCTTCGGGCCCTACGTCAAGCGGGGATCCGACACGCGCAGTCTACTAGGCGAAGAGCAAATTCTTTCCGTGACCCTCGAGGAGGCGGTCACCCTTTTTGCCCAGCCCAAGACCCGTCGGGGACGCCAGGCGGCCGGGCCCCTCAAGGAGCTCGGAGCTGACCCCGCCACCGGGCTGCCGGTCGTCCTACGTGAGGGGCGGTTCGGCCCCTACGTGACCGACGGCACCACCAACGCGTCGCTCCGCAAGGGCGATGACATCGAGTCCATCGACATCGAGCGGGCGGCCGAGCTCCTCGCCGATCGCCGCGCGGCGCCGCCGAGCACTGGTCGCCGAGGTGCCAAGCGCACGACCAAGAAGGCCACTGCGGCCAAGAAGGCCGGCAAGTCGGCCAAGAAGGCCACTGCCAAGAAGTCCACTGCCGCCAAGAAGTCCACTGCCGCCAAGAAGTCCACTGCCGCCAAGAAGTCCAGCGGCGCGACCAGTGCCGCCGCCACGATGGCCACTGCGAGACCGTCGCCCGGGGGGCGATGAGCAGCACGTCTGGCGGAGCGCTCGAGGGACGACTAATCGCACTCGAGGGCATCGATGGCTGCGGCAAGTCGACCCAAGCACGACTGCTGGCCCAGGCCACCGGCGCACTGCTGACGTTCGAGCCGGGCGACACCGCCCTAGGCCGCCGGATTCGTTCGTTGGTCCTGGGGGAGGAACTGGGCGGTGAGGGTCCGGTGCCGAGGGCCGAAGCGTTGCTGCTGGTCGCCGACCGGGCCCAACACGTGGCCGAGCTGATCGACCCGACGATCTCCAGCGGGCGTTGGGTGGTGTCCGACCGGTTTTCGGGATCCACCCTCGCCTACCAGGGCTGGGGTCGGGGACTCGAGCTCGAAGCCCTGCGCCAGGTGGCGGGCTGGGCGGCCGGGAACCGGTGGCCTGATTTGTCGGTGCTCGTCGACGTCCCCGTCGAGCTGGCGAGGGAAAGGTTGGCTTCGGCGGTCCCCGACCGCCTCGAGCGACTCGACGTCCACTTCCATGAGCGCGTCCAACAAGGGTTCCGTCGTCTCGCGTCCGAGGATCCGCGGACCTGGCTGGTGGTGGACGGTACGAAGACCATCGAGGCAGTGGCCGCCGTGATCGCCGACGAAGTCCGGAGCCGTCTCGGGTGGCCGGAGCGCCAACCGTGATCAACGGCGCCGCCGGAGACGTGACCCTGGATCGACTGGACCCGGACCGTCCGGTGCCCACGCTCTTCGGCGAGCTCGTCGGGCAACCGGACGCGATCGAGGTGCTACGGCGCTGCGTCCGCGCACCGGTGCACGCCTATCTCTTCGTCGGGATGCGATCGGCAACCGGTCCGGCGTCTCGTGGGTTCGCGGCGGCACTCCTGTGTCCGAACGGAGGGTGCGGGAGCTGCGAACACTGTCGGCGGGTATTGGCGGGCACCCATCCCGACCTGGTGATGGTCGAACGAACAGGAGCCGCCCTCAGCGTTGACGACGCTCGCCGCCTGGTCGGCCTGGCCCAGCGACGCCCTCTGGAGGCGGCGCGTCAGGTGCTGGTCGTCGCGGACGTACATCTCGCGCAACGGGCTGCTCCCGCGTTGCTCAAGACGGTCGAAGAACCCCCCGGCGAAACGGTGTTCGTCCTTCTCGCTGAGGACGTCCCGCCCGAACTCGGGACCGTAGCGAGCCGTTGCGCGCAGATCGTCTTCCCCCCGGTGTCGCGTGCGGTTCTCGCCGATTGGCTGGTGGGGCGTGGTGTCGAGCCAGGACGGGCGGCGGCCGTCGCCGAGGGGTCGGGCGGAGACGTGGGCCGGGCCAGGCTGTTGGCGGAGGACGACGATTACGGCGACCGGCTCGAGCTGTGGCGCTCGATACCAGGACGCCTGACCGGCAGCGGCTCGATGGTGGCCCAACTGACCGACGCGCTGCTGGGCGCCACCGAGTCGGCGCTCGAGCCGCTGCGGCGCCAGCACGCCGAGCAGATGGCGGAGCTGACCGCCGAGGCGGAGTCGTTGGGCGAACGCACCGTACCTGGACGGAAGGAGATCACGGACCGCCAGCACCGTGCCGAGCGGCGCTGGCGGACCCACGAGCTGCGCGTGGGGCTCGGCGTCCTCTCTGCGCGTACCGCGACAGGATGGCCGCCGCAGTGACTGCCGGCGACCGATCGCCGTCGGTGGCCGCCTGCGAGCAGGCGGTGGGTCTCATTGCCGAGTCGGCGGCCTCACTCGAGCACAACCCCAATGAGACCCTCCTCTTGCAGGCGCTGCTCGTCCGCCTGGGCTCGATCGGTGACTGAGCGTGCGGGTAGTTCCCGGGTGGAAACCACCCATCGATTCGCCTGGCGGGGATTTCGGCCTGGGTAGCTCAGCTGGTGGAGCACCCACAAAGCGCTGCTCCAGTGGGTGATCGTCTCCAGCTCCGGAGGCGTTTACGTGCTGGTAGCTACTCAGAACCTGCGCGTGCGGCAAGTGCGGCGCGGGTGGAGGCGTTGGGCAGCGTGTTCGTCACGGTTCTCGTCACGAGACTTCAGGGCCTGCCTCGACACGCAGCGCTTGCCGCACGGTGAGGTCTGCGCTCTGCACCAACCAACGGACGTGGCCATCCAAGCTGGTGTCATCGTCGACCGTGATGGGAAGTGTCAGCTCAGCGCCCGAATTGAGCGTCACGGTCACATCCATGAACGCCCAGGTGTATTCAGTCGCCGGCACGACGACCAGTCTTGTGATTTCCACAGCGCCTCCGGCTTGTTCGGCGTCGGATACGTTACAGATGTCATGAGTCGTACGGGTATCGCCTAGGTCGCATCTCTCCCCTCTGATCACGGCACTCGTGGCGATCCGGCGCAGGGAGTCGCCACACCCCGGAGCCTGGTGGAGTCTCAGCCGCCGAGCCTCGCCGCCTACACTCTGGGTCCTAGTCACAGGCCCGACCTCCCAGCCCCTCGTCACGAAAGCCGAGGGGCTGGAACTCTGAGTGGGAGTCAGGTTGGTGACCAGGACAAGCCTGGGTAGCTCAGCTGGTAGAGCAGCGCACTCGTAATGCGCAGGTCAGGGGTTCGAATCCCCTCTCAGGCTCATCGTCGCCTCCGGGTCGAGGCTCGAGTCCAGCCCCGATCGCCGAGGCAGCACTCCGGCGCCCTCACCTACACGCGCTCAGAGGGTGTCTCGTCGATGTCCAAGACGATCAGTGGGATGTCGCGATCGGTCTTCTGCTGGTACGTGGCATAACCCCTGTACCACTGGACGATTCTTGGCCAGAGCTCGGCCTTCTCCTCCGCGGAGGCGATCCGAGCAATGACCGCCGAGGTCTCGGATTTGCGTTGAATAGTCGCCGCTGGGTCCGCGAGCAGGTTGAGGTACCAGGCGGGGTGGTTGTCCGCACCGCCGTTGGACGCCACCAGGACCACGCGCTCGCCGTCGGGAAAATAATTCAGGGGGGTGGTGCGCGGCCGGCCGGACTTGCGCCCGATGGTGGTGAGCAACAACACGTTGGCCGATCCGAACGATCCGCCCATCCGGCCGCCGCTTACCCGGTAGATCCTGACGTGGGCGGCTGGCAGAAAGCGGTTCACTCGATCGCGGCAGGGTGGGCACGCGGTCACGCTATCTCGGGGCGACCGGGTGCGCCCTAGGGCGCCGGCGCGTCGGCGGCACAGCGCGCCCGAGGCGGCGGTGGCGTTGATGTGGCACGCTCGGGCGCGTTGAGCCTGGATCGACCGGGCCGATCGGGAGGGGACAGAACATGGTGGAGCTGCCGAGCTACAACGAGCTTCCCGCCGCGCCGGAGGGTGGGCGCAGCGGTTGGGGGGTATTCGGCCCCGACGACAACGTCGGGCTCTTCAATCTCCTCACCCCCGATCGAGTGGTGGCCGCCGCTCGTCTCATCCGCAAGGGGGCTCTCTTCCCCCTCGACGCCCCCATCGACGCGTTCTCGCCACCCGTCGCGACGAGCCGGGGTTTGCCCCGCCACCACGTGCTCCACGCGCCGGGCGCGATCGGCTTCGATGACGTCTACGACAACTTCTATCCGCAAGGCTCGAGCCAGTGGGATTCGCTGGGTCACGTGGGCTACGCGCCGGACGCCTTCTACAACGGAGCCAGCGAAGAGGACATTGCCAACGGTCGGCGCAACACGATCGAGCATTGGGCTCGGCACGGCCTGGCCGGTCGAGCTGTCGTACTCGACATGGTGCGCACGCTGGCCGACGCCGGCCGGCCGTTCGACCCGACCACAAGAGCGGCATTCAGCGTGGAGGACCTCGAGCTCGCCCGTCAGCGAGCGGGGGTGCACTACGCACCCGGCGACATCCTGATCGTGCATACCGGCTTCGCCGCCCGCTACCTCCAAGAATCTGGGCGCGCGCGGGCCCGCATCGCTCGGGCCGGCGCCACCCCGGGCATCGCGAGCGGCGAGGAGATGTGTCGGTATCTCTGGGACGCCCACGTCGCCGCAGTGGCCTCTGACACCTACGCGGTGGAGGCCTTCCCCCCCGACATGCAGAGTGCAACCGGGTTCATGCACCGGATGCTCATCGGGCAGTTCGGAATGGCGCTCGGCGAGCTGTGGTGGACCGAAGATCTGGCCGAGGACTGTGCGGCGGACGGCGTCTACGAGGTGTTTCTGGCCAGTGTGCCTCTCAATGCCCCCGGAGCGATCGGCTCGCCCCCTAACGCCCTCGCCATCAAGTGACCCGCGTGCGCCCAGCTGTGAACGCCTCGCTGGGCGCTCGGGCCCCCGCTCGACGCGATCAGGGTAGAGTGCCTTGTCAGCCGTAGCCGGTCGGAGGAACGAACGTGCCCGCAACCGTGGTGGTCGGCACCCAGTGGGGCGACGAAGGCAAAGGTAAGCTCACCGACCTGCTGGCGGCAGAGATGGACCTCGTCGTCCGGTACCAGGGTGGTCACAATGCGGGACACCGCATCGTGGTCGACGGGGAGGCCTTCGCCCTACAGCTGGTGCCGAGCGGGATCCTCTATCCCCACATCACTCCGGTGATCGGTAATGGTGTCGTGGTCGACCCGGCCGTGCTACTCGACGAGCTCGACGTCCTCGGCTCCAAGGGTGTCGATACCAGCCGGCTCCTCTTGAGCGGCAACGCCCACCTGATCATGCCCTACCACCACGAGCTCGACCGGGTTACCGAGCGCTATCTGGGCAAGAACGCGCTGGGGACCACCAAGCGGGGAATCGGACCGGCGTATGCCGACAAAGCCACCCGCGTCGGCCTACGGGTCCAGGATCTGCTTGACGCCAAGATCTTCCGCCAGAAGCTGGAGGTGGCGTTGAAGGAGAAGAACGCGGTGTTGGCCAAGGTCTACAATCGGTTGCCCTTGTCGGCCGACGACATCGCCGAGCGCTACCTCGGCGAGTACGCGCCACGTATCGCGCCGATGGTGGCTGACACGGTGGGCGTCCTGCACGACGCGATGGACGCGGGCAGCCACATCTTAATGGAGGGCGCCCAAGCGACCTTCCTCGACCTCGACCACGGCACCTACCCGTTCGTCACCTCGTCGAACCCGGTCGCCGGCGGGGCGTGCATCGGCACCGGCTTGGGTCCCCGCGACATCGGTCGGGTCATCGGGATCGCCAAAGCGTACGTGACACGCGTCGGGGCGGGCCCGTTCCCGACCGAGCTCACCGACGACACCGGCGACCTGCTGGTCGAGCGCGGCCACGAGTTCGGCACCAATACTGGTCGCCGTCGGCGGTGCGGCTGGTTCGACGCCGTGATGCTGCGCCAAGCGGTCCGGCTCAACTCGCTCACCGAGGTGGCTCTCACGAAGCTCGACGTGCTCGACACGTTCGAGACGGTGAAGGTCTGCGTGGCCTACGAGGCCGAGGGGCGCCGGTACGCACACCCCCCCTATCACCAGTCGATCCTGCACCAGGTGGTCCCGATCTTCGAAGAACTCCCGGGGTGGCGGACCGACCTCACGGGAGTGACCACGCTCGGCGAGGTTCCGTCGGCCGCACGGGCCTACGTGGACTTCCTGGCCGAGCAGATCGGGGTTCCAGTGCGCCTCGTCGGCGTCGGTCCGGGTCGCGAGCAGTTCGTGTCCTTCGCCGCGGCGTGACCCTCCAGCGCGACGACCGTCCGTCGAGTCCCTGGTGGTGCCAGCCGCCCTCGAGCTGGCGCGGGCGGGTCCCTCGATGACGGTGTGTGTGGTCGGCGAGGGCGGGCGAGAGCACGCGCTCGCGCGGGTGCTCGCCCAAAGCGACGATGTGGTCGTGACCCCGGGCAACCCCGGCATGCCGGGCCGCAGCGCAGAGGGGCGTCGTGTCGTCGTGAGCCAGGCCCCCCCCGAGGAGATCGAGGCCGACCTGTACGTCATCGGGCCCGAGACGCCGCTCGTGGGAGGTCTCGCCGACCGACTGCGAGCCGCCGGCTGCCGGGTGCTCGGACCGGGCGCGGAGGGGGCGCGCCTCGAGGAATCCAAGGCCTTCATGAAGGACATGCTGGCCCGGGCCGGGGTGCCGACCGCTCGCTACGACGTCTTCGACCAGGCGCAGGACGCCGTCGGCTTCCTGCGCACCCTGCCCGGCCCATGGGTCGTGAAGACCGACGGCCTGGCGGCGGGCAAGGGTGTCCTCGTTGCCGGCACCCTGGCCGAGGCGGAGGCCGACGTGCGGGCGAAGCTGTCGGGTGAGGCCTTTGGCGCCGCCGGACGGCGGGTGGTGATCGAGGAGTTCCTCGCCGGCGAGGAATGCTCGCTCCTGGCACTGTGTGACGGGACGCGGGTGGTGCCGTTGGCGCCCGCGCGCGACTTCAAGCGCGTCGACGACGGCGACCGTGGTCCGAACACCGGGGGGATGGGGGCCTACTCGGGCCTCGACGAACTGGACGACGCGGCGGTGGGCCGGCTGGTGGAGGTGGCGGTGGAGCCGCTCGTGCGTGCCCTGCGAGCCGCGGGCATCGACTATCGCGGCGTCCTGTACGCGGGCCTGATGCTCACCGACGACGGGCCCAAGGTGCTCGAGTACAACGTGCGCTTCGGGGATCCCGAAACCCAGGTGGTACTCCCGCGCCTGACCTCCGATCCGGTCGCGCTGCTGGCCTCGGCGGCCGACGGCCACCTCGGGCCGCCCCCGACGTTCACGAGCGACGCCGCGGTCTGCGTGGTGCTCGCCGCTCCGGGGTACCCCGGCTCGCCCCGTAGCGGCGACCGCATCAGGGGCCTGGGGTCTGACGGGCAGCTTGTCGACGCGGTGCCCGGCACCAGCGTCTACCACGCCGGCACGACCGCGGGCCCGGACGGGGAGGGCTTTGCCACGGCCGGGGGGCGGGTGCTCGGGGTGAGCGCGCTCGCGCCGACGCTCGCTCAGGCCCGGCATCGGGCGTACCTGGGGACCAACCAAGTGGGGTGGCCCGGCGCCCACTTCCGCCGCGACATCGCCGAGCAGGCTGCGCACCGGGTAAGCGCGGGAGGCGGGCGGTGATTCCGCGCTACTCGCCGCCCGACATGGCCGCGCTCTTCAGCGACCAGGCGCGCCTGGCGCGCTGGCTCGAGGTGGAGCTGCTCGCCACCGAGGCCCAAGAGCGGCTCGGGGTCGTTCCCTCAGGGGTGGCCGCCGCCTGTCGGTCGCGGGCGCCCGTGGTCGACGACGCGCTGGTCGCCGCCGTCGATGAGCGCGAGCGCGTGACCGACCACGACGTGGCCGCGTTCGTCGACGTCGTCCAGGAGCGCATCGGACCACCGGAGGGCTCGTGGATCCACTACGGGTTGACCTCATCGGACGTGGTCGACACCGCGTTGAGCGTGGCACTCGTAGACGCGGCCGACCTTTTACTCGCTGCCGCCGACGAGCTCGTCGACGCGCTGCGCGACCGAGCGATCGAGCTCGCGCGGGCCCCCGTGACCGGACGGACCCATGGGATGCACGCCGAGCCGACCACCTTCGGCGCCAAGTTCGCGCTGTGGGCGCTGCAGGTGGATCGCGACCGACAGCGCCTCCGCTCGGCCCGGGCGCGGATCGCTGTGGGCAAGCTGTCGGGCGCAGTGGGCACCTACTCGAACATCGACCCGGCGGTGGAGGCCTACGTGTGCACCTCCCTCGGGCTCGAGCCCGTTCCGGCCACCCAGGTGATCGCTCGGGACCGTCACGCCGAGTACCTCTGGGCCTGCGCGGCGGTGGGTGCCACGGTGGAGCTGATCGCTACCGAGGTCCGCCACCTGGCCCGTAGCGAGCTGGCCGAGGTGGAGGAGTCGTTCGGGGCCGGGCAGAAAGGCTCCTCTGCCATGCCGCACAAGCGCAACCCGGTACTCGCCGAGCGTCTCTGCGGACTCGCCCGAGTGCTGCGCGGGTACGCCGGTGCGGGTCTGGAGGACGTTGCCCTCTGGCACGAGCGTGACATCTCGCACAGCTCGGTCGAGCGAGTGGTGCTGCCCGACGCCAGCCTGCTCGCTTGCTACGTGTTGCGGCGGGGCCGCTCGTTGGTGGCCGGGTTGGTCGTGCACCGCGCTCGTGCGCTCACCAACCTGACCGAAGGCTCTCACGGCCTGGTGTTCAGCCAATCGGTGCTCCTGGCCATGGTGGCCGCGGGTATGACCCGGGACGACGCGTACCGCATCGTCCAGCGCGATGCGCGCCTCGCCTGGTCCGATCAGCGGCCGTTCCGAGAGGTCGTCGCGTCCGACCCCGAGGTGGCGCTCGATGATGAGCAGCTCGACGCCGCCTTTGATCTGGACCGTGCGCTGCGCCACACCGACCGGTTCATCGCCGCCCTCGAGTCTCTCGAGTCCGACAGTTTTCTCGAATCCGACGGTGAGGGCGCGCTCGATGAGTGAGGGTGGCGGGCCGCCGACCCTCTTGCGGCGCGGCAAGGTGCGCGAGCTCTACGACGCCGGTAATGGTCTGCTCTTGATGGTGGCCTCGGACCGGATCTCTGTGTTCGACGTGGTGATGCGCCAGCCCGTCCCCGACAAGGGCCGGGTGCTCACCGCCATGACGGTGTACTGGTGCGAGGAGCTGGCCGATCTGGCCCCGGGGAGCCTGGTGAGCGCCGATCCGGACGAGATCGCGCGGCAGTTCCCGAGCAGCGTTGCACTCGGCGACCTGGCCGGGAGATCCATGCTCGTACGGCGAGCCGAGATGCTGCCACTTGAGTGCATCGTTCGCGGCCATCTCGCCGGCCAGGCCTATCTCGAGTACGCCGAGCGGGGGACGGTCCACGGGACGCCCTTGCCGCCGGGCCTGCGGTTGGCCGACCGCCTGCCCGAGCCGCTGTTCACGCCCTCCACCAAGGCCGCCGCTGGCCATGACGAGAACATCAGCTTCGACCAGGCGGCGGCGCTGGTGGGCGAGGCGCTCGTCGGCGCGGCGCGTGAGCTGTGCCTGGTCCTCTTCGAGCGTGCCGCGGCGCGCGCCGAGCAGGCCGGCTTCGTCCTGGCCGACACGAAGTTCGAGTTGGGGCTGGTTGACGGCCGCCTCACGCTCTGCGACGAGGTGGTGACGCCCGACTCGTCGCGCTTGTGGCCCGTCGGCGAAGTGGTGCCCGGGTCGACCCCGCCGGCGTTCGACAAGCAGCCGCTGCGCGACTGGGTCGAGCAGCAGGACTGGGACAAGACGCCGCCGCCGCCAGAGCTTCCGCCCGAGGTCGTCGAGGCCACTTCGCGGCGTTACGTCGCTGCCTATGAGCGGGTCACCGGTCGCCACCTCACCGACTGGTACGGTGCGCCGCGATGAGGTTCTCTGCACGGGTCGAGGTGCGCCTGCTGGCCGGCATCGCCGATCCCGAGGGAGCGACGATCGAGCGCGCGTTACCGGCGCTCGGGTTCGACGATGTGCACGAGGTGCGCGCGGGCCGTTCCTTCGACTTCGAGGTGGAGGCACCCGATGAGGCGACCGCTCGGGACCGGGCGGCCGAACTGGCCCACCGGCTGCTCGCCAACCCGGTGATCGAGCACAGCTCGGTCGAGCTCCGCTCGGTGGAAGGGGTGCCGGCGCCATGACGTCGGTCGGTGTAGTGGTGTTCCCCGGCACGAACTGCGAGCACGACGTGGTGCGGGCTCTCGGGGTACTCGGGGTGTCCGCCAGGCTCGTATGGCACGGTGACTCGTCGCTCGGCGATCTCGACGCCGTGGTCCTGCCGGGTGGCTTCGCCCACGGTGACTACCTCCGGCCTGGCGCGCTCGCCCGTTTCTCGACCGTCATGGGTCCCGTGGCACGCTTCGCCGAATCGGGTGGACCGGTGATCGGGATCTGCAACGGCTTTCAGGTACTGACCGAGGCAGGGCTCCTGCCGGGCGCTCTCCAGAAGAATCGGAATCTGCGGTTCCTATGCGCGCCGGCACAACTGCGCGTCACCTCGACTCGCTCGGTACTGACTTCCGAGGCGAGTCTCGGGACGACCTTGACCATGCCGATCAACCACTTCGCCGGCAGTTACGTCTGCGACCGCTGGACGCTCGACGAGCTGCGCGCTGAGGACCGCGTCGTGCTGCGCTACGTCGAGAACCCCAACGGCTCGGTCGACGACATCGCCGGCATCGCCAACGCTGCGGGCAACGTGGTGGGACTTATGCCACACCCCGAGCGGGCTTCGGACGAACTGCTCGGCTCGAGCGACGGGCTCGTCCTCCTGCGGTCACTGCTGGCGTCCGCCGGCGCGCTGTCAGCCTGATGCTCAGCCGCGGGTCCGGGCGATGCCGGCCCGTTGGAGCACCGCCGAGCTCACGCCCGCGGTCCTCCAGGTGCCATAACTGATCCCTTTGCGTTCTCCGTAGGACTTGGCCACTTTGACAAACTGCTTCTCGAGTCCGGAAAGGTCGTGCACGTCGCCCGCCCGCTCACGCTCTTCTTCGAGGTCCTTCTTCTCCTGCAACAGATGCAGACGGGAGAGGGGATCGGCGCCGTTCAACTGGCTGTCGATGGCCACCAACTTGCGGTCGATGGACGCCGCAGTGCGTTTGCGACCGCGCTTGGGCCGCGAAGACTCCAGCGCTTCGAGGTAGCGACGCACGGCCAGACCCTCTTCGCGGCCCTTGGCCAGAGCGGCCTTGTGCTCGGGGGTCATCGATCGTCGGGCCGGACGGGTCTTCTCTCTCGGCATGGTCCATCTTTACTCTCTTCGGGTGCATTTCCGCAAATGTATTCGGCGTATTTGCGATGATAGCCACGTCCCGATCTACGACTATTGAGGGCGACCAATGCCGACGTTGCACAGGAATCCACTCTGCTCAACCAAGTGAAATGACACCCCTGTCGTCTACGCAGACGAGCCCAGGTCACGTCCACGCATTGCGCGCTATCGCACGGTGCCCGGCCAGACGTCGCCATTGGGACATCCAGCGCCGCTACCGTGTGCGTGCCATGTCCGACGTGCAACCCCCGCTCGAGGCCGAACCGCTCCACCGGGCTCTTGGGCTCACCGACGCCGAGTTCGACGACGTCCGTCGGGTGCTGGGCCACGACCCCAATCACCTCGAGCTCGCGCTGTACGCAGTGATGTGGAGCGAACACTGCTCGTACAAGTCGTCGCGTCTCCATCTGCGGCGGCTCCCAACTTCGGGGGAGGGCGTGCTGGTCGGCCCCGGGGAGAACGCGGGTGTGGTCGACGCCGGTGACGGCATCGCGGTGGCTATCCGCATCGAGAGCCACAATCACCCGTCGGCCATCGAGCCCTACCAGGGAGCGGCGACTGGGGTGGGGGGCATTCTGCGCGACATCTTCACCATGGGCGCCCGGCCGCTCGCGGTCATGGACCCACTGTTCTTCGGGACCCTCGACCAGCCCCGGCAACGGTGGCTGCTCGAGGGGGTGGTGTCGGGGATCTCGGGCTACGGCAATTCCGTCGGGGTGCCGACCGTAGGTGGCGAGCTCACCTTCGACCCGTGCTATGCGCAAAACCCGCTCGTAAACGTGCTGTGCCTCGGGGCGCTGCCGGTCGAACGGTTGGTGCTCGGCCGGGCGTCGGGGATCGGGAACCTCATCGTGCTGCTGGGCTCGACGACCGGGCGCGACGGGATCGGCGGCGCCAGTGTGCTGGCATCGGCCGGGTTCGCCGGGGAGAGCGACGACCAACCGGCGGACGACGCCAAGCGTCCGAGCGTGCAGGTCGGTGATCCCTTCGAGGAGAAGCGGCTCATCGAGGCCTGCTTGGCGCTGCTCGACGAGAAGTTGGTGGTCGGGATCCAAGACCTTGGAGCGGCCGGCCTGGCCGGTGCCACGAGCGAGACCGCGGCCCGCGGGCAGGTCGGCATGGACGTGGACCTCTCGGCCATCCCGCTGCGCGAGGCGGGGATGGCGCCATGGGAGGTCATGACCAGCGAGAGCCAGGAGCGGATGCTGGCCATCGTGACCCCCGACGACCTGGGCGCCGTCGCCGAGGTGTGCCGCCGCTGGGAGGTTCGGGCAACCGTCGTCGGTCGGGTCACCGCGGCGCTCCCGCGCGACGAGGGCCTCGGGGGGCCCGATGCCCCACCGGTCGGACGCCTGCGCATCCTCGACGGGGTCGACGGCCCGGTGCTGGCCGACGTACCGGCGGCGTCGCTGGCTGACGGCGCCCCTTTGTATGAGCGCCCGATGGCCATCCCAGCGTCGCGGGCGGCACCTCCCGAGACCAACCCGGATCTGCTCGCGCCACCGGCGGACGCCGGCGCGGACCTGCTGAAACTGCTTGTCGACCCAAGCTGGATCTACCGCCAATACGACCACCAGTTGTTCTTGAACACGGTGGTGGGTCCCGGAGGTGATGCCGCGTTGCTGCGCCTCGCCGGCCCTGGCCTGCCGCCGAGCGATCGGGGTGTGGCGGTCTCGACCGATGCCGGCCCACGGTGGTGTGCGCTCGATCCACGAGTGGGGACGGCGATGCTGGTGGCCGAGGGGGTGGCCAACGTGGCCTGCGTCGGAGCCCGCGCCATCGCGGTGGTCAATTGCCTCAACTTCGGGAACCCTGAGCACCCCGAGGTGATGTGGCAGCTGTCCGAGGCCATCGACGGGATGGCCGAGGCCTGCCGGGCTCTCGGGGTACCGGTCATCGGTGGGAATGTGAGCCTCTACAACGAGAGTGGCGGCGTGGACATCCATCCGACGCCGGTGGTGGGCACCCTCGGACTGGTCGACGAGCTGCGGCATCCGCCCCCGGGCATCGGGTGGTCCGAGGGCGACAGCATCGTGCTGCTCGGGCGAAGAGCGGTGCCCGACGCTGTCGCGCCGCCGGTGTCCTACGGTCCTGGATCGCCTGGCCCACAGGTGCGCTACCCACTGGGCGCCAGTCGCTGGGCGGTGGAGATCCGTGCGAGCCGCGGGGGATCGCTCGCCCCCCTCGACCTGCCAGCGCACGGGCGGGTGACCGCCCTCGTGCGCGACCTAGTCGGCCAGACGGTGGCTAGGGGTGAGGGGCTGCTCAGCGGGGTCCACGACGTGTCGTCGGGCGGCTTGGGGGTGGCACTCGCCGAGTTCGTCGCCCGGAGCGGCACCGGGTGCCAGGTCCACGGGGTCGAGGGTCACGCCGAGCTCTTCAGCGAGGCACCGTCGCGCGCCGTAGTGACAACCGAACAACCCGCCGAGGTGCTTGCGGCGGCCAGCGCGGCCGCGGTACCCGCTGAGGTCATCGGCCAGGTCGGGGGCGAGCGGTTCTGGGTCGGCACGGTGGCGCCCGGATCGTCGACGCCGGAGGGGGTGCTGGTGGACCTCGGGATCGACGAGGTCCGCGGTGCCTGGCGCGGCGCGTTGCCTCGAGCCTTGGGCGAGACGGTCTAGAACGACCGCCGCCGACCTTTCAAGGGTGCGACGCTGCGTGGTGCGACGGTCGGCGCGCCTCGAGCCGCCTCAAGACGTCGTCGGGAACCTTCAGATCACCGGTCCCCGTCCCGACGGCGAGGTCTGGCTTGGCCGCTCCGTGGTGGTCAGATTCCGCCGGTGGGCACCAGATCGTGACGGCGGGCGATCTCGCCCAGCGCGGCCCGCTGGGCGGGGGAGTAGCGCCCATAGACCGCTTCGATTCCGGCGAAGCCCGCCGCCGCCAGCTCGCCGACCGCCGAGGACAGATCGTCGGGGTCGAGGCCGAGGGACAGGGGGTGGGCAAGCACCGCTACCCCGCCCGACGCCCGAGCCAGGGCCGCGACCTCGGCGGGGGTGACCCGTGCCTTGGGGACGTGGGCCGGGCGACCGGCAGCCAGCCACTTGTCGAACGCGTCGGTGACCGACGTGGTGGCCCCGTTGCGGGTGAGCACCGCGCCAAAATGGGGGCGCCCCACCCGCTCCTCGGCGGACGCCTCGGCAACCACCTCGTCGTAGGTGACGGGCAGCCCGAGCTCCACCAGCCGAGCGGCTAGCTGGCGGTTGCGCGCCACTCGGTCGTTACGCAGACGGACCAGCTCATCGGGCAGGGGGCCTTCCTCGGCGTCGACGAAGTAGACGAGCACGTGGGCGCTCGTGCCTCGATAGGCGCACGACACCTCGCACCCTGCAACGAGCTCGATGCCCAGCTGCTCGGCCCGGCGACGGGCGGCGGGAAGGCCGATGAGCGTGTCGTGATCAGTGAGGGCTACGGCCCGGCATTGCGCTGCTGCGGCGAGCTCGGGGATCCGCTCGGGCGGGTCGCTCCCGTCGGACATAGTCGAGTGGGTGTGCAGGTCGATCATCTGGGTACGACGTTACCCGGGCTGCCGGTAATGTCAGAGTCCGAGCAGCCGAGGCCACCCCCCAGCAGCTGGTGCCTCCCTCGAGCTGTGGGAGAATGGCGCGGTGGTGAGGGCCCGGGCACGTCGGGGGTCGACCAGATCGGGGCCGGCAGCGGTGGCGCCGATTCGAGCAGGGGAGACTGTGGTCCAGAGGGCGCGACGGTGAAAGAGGCCTGTGGGGTCTTCGGGGTGTTCGCCCCGGGCCGATCGGTGGCGCATCTCACGTTCGACGGCATCTACGCCTTGCAGCATCGCGGTCAAGAGTCCGCCGGCATGGCCGTCAGCGACGGCCAGATGATCACCGTCATGAGGGACATGGGCCTGGTGACCACGGTGTTCGACGAGCGCACATTGTCGGGCCTGCCGGGCCATCTGGCCATCGGCCACACGCGCTACTCGACGCACGGATCCTCGGACTGGTCGGCCGCGCAGCCGGTGTATCGCGACGTCGGACCGGCCGGCTTTGCGCTCGGGCACAACGGCAACCTCACCAACACCGACGAGCTAGCCCGTCGAGCGGGGTTGCTGCCGGGGATGGTCGGCACCGACAGCGACGTGGTCGCCGAGCTTCTGGCCCAGGCGCACCGGAGGGGTCCCGACGTGGCGCCGCCAGACTCGGCGGCGGCGGCTCCCGACCTCGTAGCGGCGATGCGGTCGGTTCTCCCCGACGTGCAGGGCGCCTACTCGTTCGTGCTCCTCGACGCCACCCATCTCTATGGCGTGCGCGACCCGCACGGCTTCCGGCCGCTGTGCCTGGGCGTGCTCGGCGACGTGGCGCAGCCCGAGGGTTGGGTGCTGGCATCGGAGTCCCCGGCTCTCGACGTGATCGGCGCCACGTTCGTCCGCGAGCTCGAACCCGGCGAGCTGGTAGTGATCGACCACCTTGGTGTCCGCTCCGAGCAAGTGGTGCCCGTCGAGCGCACCAAGCGGTCGCTGTGCATCTTCGAGTTCGTCTACTTTGCCCGGCCCGACACCCGCCTCTATGGCCGCGAGGTGCACGGCACCCGCCGCCGGATGGGCGAGCTGCTGGCCGAGCAGGCTCCTGTCGACGCCGACCTCGTCATGGGCGTGCCCGATTCGGGAATCCCCGCGGCCGAGGGCTATGCCCGCCGCAGCGGGATCCCCTACGGCCAGGGGCTCATCAAGAACCGCTACATCGGCCGGACGTTCATCAGTCCCGATCAGCAGGCGAGAGTCGACGCCGTGCGGCGCAAGCTCAACCCGCTGCGCGACAACGTGACGGGCAAGCGCCTCGTCGTGGTGGACGACTCGATCGTGCGCGGCACGACCACCCGAGCCATCGTCGGGATGCTGCGCGATGCGGGAGCCGCCGAGGTGCACCTGCGAATCTCGTCGCCGCCATTCCGGTGGCCCTGTTACTACGGGATCGACACCCCTGACCGCGACGACCTACTCGCCGCGCACCGCAGCCTTTCGGACATCGAGCGGTTCTTGGAGGTCGACTCGCTCGCCTACATCAGCCTGGCCAACCTGAAGGCGGCGATCGACGCACCGGGAGGCGGCTTCTGCGACGCCTGCCTGACCGGGGACTACCCCGTGCCGGTGACCCTCGGCACCCGGGGCACCACCGGCGGTGCGGGCGACGGCGCCGCGAGTGATCCCGCGTCGTCCACCGGCGGGGTCCGCGAGCCGGTGGTGCTGCAGGCGGCCCTGCCGGGGGTATGAGCCAGCCGCCCCGGAGTGAGGGCGCCCCACCGAGTGGTGCGACGTACTCGGGGGCCGGCGTCGACATCGCGGCGGGCGAGGCCACCGTGGAACTATTGAAGTCGGTGGCCGCTCAGGCAGGTCGTCCCGAGGTGATCGGGGGGATCGGTGGCTTCGGCGGGCTCTTCGCCCTTCGGGCCGAGCGCTATCGAAAGCCCGTTCTGGTCGCGTCCACCGACGGGGTCGGCACCAAGCTCCTCGTCGCCCGCGACACCGGCCGCTACGGCACGGTCGGCATGGACCTCGTCGCCATGTGCGTTGACGACCTCGTGTGCGTCGGCGCGGAGCCACTGTTCCTCCTCGACTACGTGTCGGCCGGCAAGGTCGTGCCCCAGCGCGTCGCCGAGCTCGTGGCCGGTATTGCCGAGGGTTGTCGCCAAGCGGGATGCGCCTTGCTCGGAGGGGAGACTGCGGAGCATCGGGGTGCGATGGGGGACGACGACATCGACGTGGCCGGGTTCGCCGTCGGTGTCGTAGAGGCAGAGGATCGCCTGGGACCCGAGCGGGTTCGCCGCGGTGACGTGCTGGTCGGGATTCCCTCCCCGGCCTGCGGTCCAACGGCTACACCTTGGCCCGTCACGTGCTGCTCGAGCTGGCCGGGCGCGACCTCGACGGGCCAGCGTGGCTGGGCGCCCAGCAGTCGCTCGCCGACGAGCTCCTTAGACCTTCGGTGATCTACGCCCCCGCGGTGCTGGCCGCTCTCGACGCCGCTCGCGGTGGCGTGCACGCATGCGCCCACGTGACCGGCGGGGGCATCGTCGGCAATCTGGCCCGGGTCTTGCCGCCTGGCACGGCGCGCGGCTCGACCGGACGTCGTGGTCCGTGCCAGAGATCTTTGGCGAGATCGCCCGGCTCGGGAACGTGGCTGCCGCGGAGATGGACCGCGTGTTCAACTTGGGCATCGGCATGGTGTTGGTGGTCGAGCCGTCACGCGCCGAATCCGTGCTCGCAGCACTTCGGGAGGCGGGCCACGACGGCCGCCCAATCGGCGAGGTCGTCGACCGCAGCGCTCAACGCATGTGAGACGCCCCAGCTGTAGCGGCGCTCAACGCACCTGAAGCCCGGGCAGGCCGTCGAGGCTGGTGGCGTTCTTCTCGAGGCGGTAGTCAGCCAGGCCGTCGGGCCCCTTGGTTTCGGCCCAGTGGTCCAGATTCTCGCGGTGACGGTCGAACGTCATGAGCGGAACGCCGTAGCCGCAGGAGTCCGAAATCCGCTCGACATCGACCACGATGATCGCCCGGGCGCCGGACTCGGCCGAGAAGTGGGCGGTCAAGGTGTCGAACCTCGGGTCGCCGAGCTCGATCACCTCGCCGCGCCCGTGGAACCGCACGATGCGTGGGGGGCCGTCGAAGGCGCAGAACATCACAACGATTCGGGCATTCTCCTTCAGGTGGGCGATGGTCTCCACCCCGCTGCCGGTCAGGTCGAGATAGGCGACCCGGCGATCACCGAGGACGGCGAAGTTGCCCCGGTTTCCCTTCGGCGAGCAGTTGACGAGGCCCTGGGCGCTGAGCGGCGCCGTCGCCACGAAGAACATGGGCTGTGCCAGGACGAACTGGCTGAGCCGGGTGTCGATAACCTCGTAGGTACGTCCCATCGCCCAATTCTCGCACGCAGGTGCACGCGCGCAGCGTGCGACCGGCTCGCGGTCCGGATTGAGCTCCGCTCAGGTGCGGTCGGGCCACCCTTGGTGCACGACTCGGACCTTGCTGACGAAGGACTCCTCCACCCGTTTGGGGACGCCGGCGAACACGGCCGCTCGCTCGGGGGAGTCCATGTAGATGCGTTCGATCTCGTCGAAGTCGCCGTCCGAAGCGACCGCCCAGACGAACTGGTTGGTCGATTCGTCGACGAAGGCGAACAGGACCTCGAACCCGTAGCGCTCCCGGGCATCGCGCACGGAGTCCCACCAGTCGACGAACGCGTCCATCTGGTCCGGGAGTATCTGGTAGCGGCGTAGCTGTACGGTGCCCATGCGCGCACGGTAGCAGGCGGCGGATCGACCAGCCGGCCCGCGGCTGGCGGACCTATCATGTGGCCCGTGGAGTTCTCACTGGCCGGGGGAGCCGGAGGTCCCTTCGAGACGTTCGACGACCTCGGCCGGTACCTGCGAGCGGCGGCGGATGCCGGCTTCTCCGCCGTGTCGCTGAGTCCCGCCCTGATCGCCACGGCCGGTGAAGGACACGGAGCGCTGCGCGACGTGGCCGCGGCGGTGCGTGCCCACGGCCTGCGCTGCTCGGATCTCTCCTCGCTGCTCGTGCGCCGTGACGACGGGGCGACCATGGACGCCGCCCGCACGATGGCCCAGTCGGCCGGGGAGCTCGGCGCGGAGTTCGTCCTGACCCTGCTCTACACCAGGGTGTCGGAGGAGTCGATCGACCGGTTGGGCCGCTGCCGCGCAGGTTGTGGCGGCGAGTGGGGCACGCCTGGCCGTAGAGTTCGCGCCGACGGGGGCCATCGACTCGATCAACGGTGCCCTCGACGTAGTCGAGCAGGTCGGTCCGGAGCGGTCGGGGATTCTCATCGATTCCTGGCACTTCTTCCGAGGGCCGAGCGAATGGGAGGATCTGGCGACCGTCCCGCTCGAGCGCATCGCCTACGTCCAGTTCGACGACGCGCTCGATCCCCTGAGCGACGACGTCATGTCCGAGACGACCGACCGTCGCACGTGGCCAGGCCAAGGGACACTCGATCTGAGCCGCTTCGCGTCCACCCTCACGACGAGGGGGTGGGACGGCATGGTGAGCGTCGAAGTGCTCTCACGCGAGCATCGTGCGCTCGACGTGGCAACCTTCACCCGGCTGGCGTTCGAGACCAGTCAGCCGTTCTGGACGACGACGCACGCCGAGGCGTAACCACCGCCGGCCGACCGGACGCTCCGCGACGACCGGTCGGCCCAGGCGTCAGCCTCGCATCTCCGCGTAGCGGTCCATCTGCTCGACGTGCTCTTTGAGCTCCGGGTCCGACGCGATGAGCTCCGCGTACTTCTCGCGGGCCGCCGCACGCTTGGCCGGAAGGTACTCGGTCGGGAAGAGGC
Source organism: uncultured Acidimicrobiaceae bacterium (assembly GCA_963794215.1). Taxonomy (GTDB): domain Bacteria; phylum Actinomycetota; class Acidimicrobiia; order Acidimicrobiales; family RAAP-2; genus DATKRB01. Next base: position 743,405 of record CAWCCQ010000008.1, read on the forward strand.
CCTCATGGGGTTCGTAGCCGGCCAGGACCTGTCGGGCGATGGTGACGAGGTGCACCTCGTCGGGCCCGTCCATCATGGCCATCGTCGGCGAGCTGGCCCACATGCCCTGCAGGGGTAGTAGGTCGGTCGTGCCGAGCGCGCCGTGGATATGGTGCGCTCGGTAGACGACGTCCTTGAGCACCCGAGCGGCGGTGATCTTGCAGGCTGCGATGTCCTTGCGGGCTTCTTGCCCGCTGCTGTTGTCGATCTTCCAGGCCGTCTGCAGGACGAGTAACCGCAGCATCTCGAGCTGCATGTAGGAGTCGGCGATGTCCTTCTGAACCATCTGGTGCTCGGAGATGAGCTGGCCTCGCGACTCACGCGAGATCGCCCGCTCGCACATCATGTCGAAGGCCTTTTTCACCTGCGCCACGGTGCGCATGGCGTGATGGATCCGTCCGCCGCCGAGCCGGAACTGCGCCACCTGGTGCGCGCCGCCTTCGGGACCGAGCAGGTTCTCCGCCGGCACCCGTACGTCGTTGTAACGGATGTGCGCGTGGATGCCGGCACCCTCGAGGAACTCGAGCCCGGGTGTTCCCTGCTCGACGATGAACATGCCGTTGTTGCACATGACGATGAGGATGTCCGCGGTCTTCCCGAAGCTGGAGAACCACTTCTCTCCGTTGATGACCCACTCGTCACCCTCACGTTCGGCGTGGGTCCTGAAGCTGCGCGTGTCCGATCCGCCCTGAGGCTCGGTCATCGAGTAGCACGACCGCATTTGCTGGTTGAAGAGGGGCTCGAGGTACTTCTTCTTCTGCTCGGGCGTGCCGTACCGGGCAAGGATGTCCATGTTGCCGGTGTCGGGCGCCTGGCAGCCGAAGATCCCTGGCGCGGCCCCATAGCGGCCGAGGATCTCGTTGACCAGGGCCAATTTGAGCTGCCCGAAACCAGGACCACCGATCTCCTTGTCGAAGAAGATGCCCCACAGCCCCCGGTCCTTTACCTGCTGCTTGAGTCCGTCGACCATCTCTTCGAGCGCCTGTGGAAGATGATTGCGGCTCATCACCGCCATCGGGAACGCCAGGGTCAACGGCTCGATCTCCTCGCGGCAGAAGCGCTCGATCCAGTCGAGCTGTTCCTGCCACTCGGGCTCTGTTGAAAAGTCCCAACCCATCGGTCGACCCCCAATCGTGGCCGGCTGGCCGGGTGTTCCGGCACGCTCGGCGTTGGGCCGAATGCTACCGCCGCGAGTCTCGCAAGTACTGGGGTGGCCCCGGGGTACGCCCCGGGCCCGGACGGAGGTGGCTCTCGGCGAGCCTCGTGGCCCCGATGCTCGCGCGTCCACTGAAGCCATCGGCACCATCTTCGCCCGGTGTAAGAGAAGAGGGTGGCAAGCAGGCACCCCGATGCTCCTGGGCCTTTCGCACTGGACCCGCTGCCGCCGCCACACGGGCACGGTGAGGGGGGTCCGCCATCGATAGGCCCTCGAGGGCGGATCATGTCGTCGGTGAACGATTCCGACAATGACCAATCGACAGCACTGCACCGAGCCGTTTTGACCTTCGACGCCATTCGGAGATCTCGTCTCTACGCCAGGCGCACCCATCTCTACGGTCGTCGGAGGTGGGTGGTCGACCGATCGTACGAGAAGTTGTGGCCTTTCGCGGACGCCTGGTCCGCTGTCGCTACTTTTGCCTCCCTCGCGGATCGGCCCGACGTGTTCAATGCGCTCGCCTCCTTCTTCGATGGTCTGTCCGCCTACCGCAGGCCCGTCGCGGGGGCATCCGATGCAGCGGGGTCGCTGGGCTTCGAGTCGGCGGTCGTGCCGCCACTTGGACCGGGCGGCGAGCGGTACTTCGATGACAACACGTGGCTCGGGTTGGCGATGGTTCGACATCATCAGATGACGGGAGACGAGCGGCCATTGTTCGTTGCTCGACGCCTGTTCGAGTTCGTGACGTCGGGTTGGTCGTCCGATTCGACGTGGAGCCATCCGGGTGGGATCAGGTGGAAGGAACCAGTATCCAACACGTCTCGCAACACATGCTCGAACGCACCGGTCGCTGAGCTCGGCGCCCTCCTCCACGAGGAGACGGGAGATCCGCTCATGCTCGAGTGGGCCACAGCGATCTACGCCTGGGTCCGTACGGCATTGCTGGATTCTGATCAGCTCTACGCGGATCAGATCGCATGGGAGGGAACGCTCAGCCCCACCGTGTGGACCTACAACCAGGGCACGATGATCGGCGCTGGCGTACTGCTGCACCGCATCACCGGCGACAGCGGCTACCTGTCCCAAGCAAGGGCGACTGCGGCGGCATCGCAGGACCGCTTCACGTTGCCCGTGCTCCTGAGGCAGGGCGCCGCCTTCAACGCGGTGTACTTTCGTAATCTTCTCCTCTTGGACCGCGTAGCGCCCGATCCGGGGTACATGTCCTCGGCCCTCTCGTACGCGACGGCGATGTGGGAGCAGGTGCGGGTGGCGCGTACGGGACTATTTCCTCGCGGGTCCTCGCCACTGAACGACACTGCGCCCATGCTCGAGATCTACTCCCTGCTCGCCGGGGCCGCTCCTCACGCGTAGCGAACAGCCATCGGCCGAGGCAACGGCACCCGTTCAGCCGGTCGTGGTCCCCTTTGGGTCTCGGTGTCGACGCCCGCGAGCTGTGGCGAGCACGGCCAGATCTCGCTTGGTGAGGTGCCCTCCCAATCGATCTTCGACGAGGGTGCCGATCGCTTCCAACAGCGCGCGCCGACGGTTGGATGGTCGACGCTTCGTCGACTCGGTGCGCGCTCCTCTGGCTCCCCGAGGTCCTCGAAGGCCGTCACCACTACGCGGACGTTGGCCAACCCTGACAGGTTCTTGCCGGCCAGTGCAGCAAGGTGAGCGCCGGGCTCGAGCCAGAGGAAGTCACACCCGTGGCCAGCCAACCCGCAGGGTGGTCTGTCCGGTGCCCGCACCCACCTCGAGCCGCCGGGACCGGGGTCCGATCCCGGCGCCATCGATCAGGTCGTCGAACAGTTGCCGTGGACAACTGGGACGAGCCCTGTCGTAGAGCAAGGCGACAGTGTCGAAGACTGGCCGGACGGCCTCCTTGCGATTGCTGGCGCCGAGCTCTCTGGCGGCTGGCGTAGCGTCACGACGTTCCAGATGACCCCGGCCGCGTCTCGCCGGCTAGGCGGTAGATCGCCATTGGTACGTGGGAGGGCTCAGAGGGGACGACACGTTCGGCGAGAAGCCCGAAGCCATTCTTCTCGAGGACTCTTCTCGATGCGAGGTTCGCGGCGTCCGGATCGGCGATCACGCCAGCATTGGGGTGACGCGCTCGTGCGTGCCGGACGAGTGTGGCCACGAGCGACGTCCCGACGCCGCGACCGATACGGCTCGGTTCGCCGATCGCATAGTCGATGCCAATATCGCCCAGTTCGGCTCCCACGCCCGCCGCGTGGTCCGGATAGTCGCGGCATCGGTACCACTGGCACCATCCGATCGGTCGGTCGTACTCTTCGACGATCAGGGCCTCGGTCGGCTGGTGGTGCTCGACGCACTGGCGCAAATCCTCGAGCTCCTCCTCGATGCTGGAGGCGGCCACGAACCACCGCGCGACGTGCGGCTCCTGCAACCACCGGCGCACGAACGGCAAGTCAAGCGAGCTCATGCCCCGGAGCGCCAGCTTGGCGTGATCGTGCACCGATCAGGGCGCTGAGCCTGGCGCGCGCTTGGGTTTGAGAGCGAACGTCTCTCGCAGCGCCGCGGCAAGGAGTTCGGGAGTCAGGTCTCCCAGGGCGGCGACGAGCTCAGGGTCGTTGATCGTGGCGGAAAGTTTGCCGATCGTGATCTCGAGCGGGAGCGGGGACGCATCACTCGTCGCGCTGACGGGCAGGGCCATCAGCTGGGCGTCGAGCGAGGCGCTCGTGACGCCCAGTGCCTCGAGGGCTTTTGCTGCGTGCGAGCTGTCGTCCGCGAGCATGGCAAGGACGAGCTGGCCGGTCGTCACGGGTCCAGCGCCGGCGACCTCACGCGCCCGTTCGAGCGCCTTGGCCAGTGCAGGGGAGAGCGGCGAGTCGGGGCCCGCGCCGTTGGCCATGACGGCGAGGACGCGAGAGCGAACCTCGTCGGTTTCCACCCCGAGGGTCTCGACGACGACGGTACTGTCGCCAGTCGCTCGCAGGATCCCGAGGGCGATGTGCTCGGTACCGATGTAGTTGTGGCCCAGCCGAAGTGCTTCTCGCAGCGACATCTCCAGAGACCGCTTCGCCTGGGTGCTGAACGGCAACTTGGACGTCCGGGCCTTTGTCTTGCTGGGTGCAAGGCTCGCGGCCACCGCGTCGCGAGCCCGCTCGAGGCTCACGTCGAGCTGCCCGAGCGCCCTGGCCGCCACGCCCTCCCCTTGGAGCAACCCTAGGAAGAGGTGCTCGGGCTCGATGAAGCTGTGCTGCAAGCTCCGGGCCTCGTCTTGGGCGACTACCAGGACCCGACGGGCTTCGTTGGTAAAGCGCTCGAACATGATTGCATGATACAGACCTTGTCAAGACAGTGATATTTGATAGGGTACTGACCGGTGATCACTGGGTCGGGCCGAGATGGCGCTGTCGGGCCTGTCAGGCCCGACAGGCCCGACAGGCCCGACCTGCCGGCTAGGGCGGGTGTTCCTTCGCTGGACAACGCCCACATTGACTCCAACGGCGGCACTGATTCGGTTGGCACGGGCGAGCGGGACGAGCTCGACTGGGACAGTTGGCTATCGCATTTGGCTGACCGACCGCACGAGGAGGGCTGGGTGACCCTCAAAGAAGCATCAGAAGCAAGCGGCGTCGCCCGCTCCACCCTCCGCTCGTGGTATCGCAGCGGAAAGGTGCCGTCGCGCATGGTTCCTGGGATCCACGGACCACAGCGCCTGGTACCGCTCGACGCCGTCGTCGATCGAGCGCTCCAGTCGTCGCGCGTTCGTCGTCAGCTCGAACAGGCCAGATCGCTCGAAGCCGAGGTCGAGGAGCTGCGCCTCCGCCTCGATGCGATCGAACGCCACCTCGGACTTGGCTGACGAGCCTCTGGCGGTCGTCGATCAGCGGGGACCGGGGCTCATTTCCGACTCAGGGACCCTCGGGCGGCGCGCCACGTGGCACGGTCCATGACCCAGACGAGCCCTGTCCCGAATGCGCTGGCGCCTGCCTCTGGAGGGTTTCGGTGTGGTCCATGCGGTACCCGAGTCTGGCCGGTACCCCGCGCTGGCGACATTGGAGCGGTCCATGCGGATCTCGACCCGATCGACGTGGGGCAAGATCGAGATCTCGAAGGCCGCGGTCGTCAGCGCTCGGGTCGCCGCCGTGGCGTAGCCACGACGCGTGCAATCCGTTCGGACTCAGTACCCGATCTCGAGACAGCCGGAATCGGCACGGCGGTGGAGTCCCGTTGATCCGATGACCTCCTCGTCGCCCACGATGACGTAGGGCCATTCGCTCTCGGCTGCAAAAGCCGCCGCTCCAGCCTCGACCACCGTTTTCATGGTCGCTGGCCTCGGCATCGTCCGCGCCCATGGCACCACTGGTGGAGCTCGGGGAAGCTCCGGCGTACCGCGTCGAACAGCGCGTCGAAATGACCGACCTGCCAGCGAAGGAGTTCGATCTCACCGGCCGCGATGCGGTCTGGCAGCAAGGCCACGAGTCCATGCTGGCAGACGGCGAGGGCGGTCGACGCGCCACTCGACAGCAGCGTGGGACTGGGTCGAGGATCGATCCTCGGGATGTGGCTCAACGATGATGGACCTTGCGCGCAATTACCCGATGCACCGTCCTTCCCGAGGATGCACTCGTGACGGTGTGCTCCTCGAGCATCGTCGCCGGCGACAACCGCGTTGCTGACGAGTTCTGGAGCAAAGGCGGAATATCTGGAGCGAAGGCGGAATAGAGGCGCCCGAGGTCGTCCCGGTAGTCGAGCTGATCCGTGACGCGCCAGCTGATACAGCGGGTCCCGCCAGGTTCGAGTATGGAGAGCAGTCGCCGGACCGATGCCTCGATAGCGCTTGGGGGAACGTGCATGATCACGGTTTCACAGAGCACGTTGGCGAAGTTCGCCTCGTCGAGCCCGTAGAGCTGGGGCAGGGCAGCCTGTGCAAAGAGGACTCCGGGGTGGAGTCGGCGAGCAACGGTGAGGAGACCGGCCGACGGGTCGTAGCCGTCGGCGCGAACCCATGCTCCGCCAACCACGCGGTGTCGCGGCCGCTTCCGCAACCGACGTCCGCCGTGAGACCCGGTGCGAAGTAGTTCTGCACGAGGTCGTACATGTCGACCGGCGGAGGCTGTTCGTCCCATTCGGTGGCGAATGCCTCCGGCCTCTCGTCGTAGGCCTGGAGGGTGCGACGATCCACGGAGCTCCATCCTTGTGGACATACCATCGTTGGCGCTCACGAGGGATGCCACGTTGAAGAACCCGCGCCCAAGCCATTGTCTCCCAAGCACTCGACCGATCCCGTCGTGAGCAGCGCTCAGAATGTTTCCGGTGGTCGTCGACCACGCCGCTCACGCCAGTCAGATGAGTGCCGGGACCTGCGCTCGACCGGCGGCTCAGCCCTGGTCCGCTTTCAGGGGAGGGTACGCGGCCGTGAACAGGGACATGAGCTTTGGGAACATCGGACTGAAACGGCCCTCGCCCCAAGCGAGTTCGGGCTCGTTGGCCATGGCCTGGGACAGCACCCCGGTGATGAGGGTCGAGAGGAGGTAGATCGCCTCATCGGAGTCGGCCTCAGGACCGACCTCCCCCCTGGCCACCGCGTTTGCCAGCTGCACCCGCTGTATGGCCACCATCTCGATGGCCGGCGCAAAGGCCTCTGGCGACGGCGCGAACCTGGGAACGGGACGCCAGAACAGCAATTGGCCCAAGGCGCGGTGGGCCAGTAGCCACCGACCGCTCGCCTCCAGCCCGGCGGTGATCGCCGCCATCCCCGGCTCGGCCGCGTCCATGGCGTGGCGCATCGCCTCGAGGTTCTCGGTTTGGCCCTGTCGGAACAGTTCGTCGTAGATGGCCATGAGTGAGGGGAAGTACTTGTAGATCGATGGCGGCTGGACGCCCAGACGGCGAGCGACCTCGGCCAGACTAAGGCCATTGACGCCTTCCTCGGTCATGATCTCCTGGGCGATCACCAGGATTTCGCCGATGGTCTCCTGACGACGCCGGGCCCGCCGGTCGGGCACGATGGTCGACGTGTCGGGCGCGGTCAGCTTGGCACTCACGTCTTCTCCCTCCTCTCCAAGAGGTTAGCCTAATCTCGTCTTGACAGTTAAAGCTAATAGTATTAGCCTTAGCTCCGTACCGTAACAAAGAGCGAAGGGAGGCCCCGTGACACCCAAGAGACAGGACGGTCGGTGGTGGCTCACGCAAGGGAGCGAGGCAATCGTCATCGACACGACCCCAAGGGCGGTGTACGGCCTAGTGGCCGACCTGCCTCGCATGGGCGAGTGGAGCCCCGAGTGCGAGAACGTCGAGTGGGAGGAGGGGGCCACCGGCCCGGCAGCTGGAGCCAAGTTCGTCGGCCACAACCGCGGCGGCCCGGGGAAGCGCATCAAGTGGTCCCGCCACGGTCAAGTGGTGTCTGCCGAGCCCGGGGAGGGATTCATCTTTGTCACCGAAGAGGGTGGCCGGCAGTCAACCAAATGGATCTACCGGTTCGAAGCGGTAGATGGCGGCACCCGCGTGACCGAGACCTACGACGTCCAATGGCTGCCAGCGTGGGCCCGGATCATCGATGGGCCTCTCAACCGCCGAGGGGAGCTGCACCGTCACATGCGCCACACCCTCGAACAGCTGAAGAGGGCTGCCGAAGCGGCCCAGGCCACCGAGGGTCCATCGTGACTCTCGAGGTCACCGCCGACGGCTACCGTCTCGAGGCTGGCACGGGCGAGCCGTTGTGGTTCGCCGACAGCCTGCTCACCTACAAGACCACCGGCACGCAGACGGCCGGACAGCTGGCTCTGGCCGAATGCCGGGCTCCGCGCCACGCCGGCTCGCCCAGTCACCGCCACCGCCACGAGGACGAGGCGTGGTACGTCCTCGAGGGACGGCTCACCTTCTGGTTGGCCGAGGAGATCTTCACCGCCGGCGCCGGCGACTTCGTCTTTGGACCCCGAGGGATCACCCACCGTTTCCGAGTCGACTCAGAGGAGGCGCGCTTCCTCCTGGTGCTGACCCCGGCGGGGTTCGAGGAGTTCACGCGAGCGAGCGGCTGGCCGGCAACGGCCGCCACTCTGCCACCACCCGATCTGCCTTCTCATGACGCCGAGCGCCTCGCCACAGCTGTCACCCGTTGTGGCATCGAGCTCTTCGCTTCTTGAGGTCGACCTGCCTCTCGAAGAAAAGAGGAGCTGCGATGATCACCACCTACCGTCTGCACCCAACGCGGCCGTCGCCGCTACCAAAGAGGAGGCCAGTCACCATCCCGAGTTCCGCAGTTGGTGGTCACACGGAGACCCGATTTGTAGGCGCTGAGCTGGGCAGATGGTGATGTTCGGGCGCGTAGCGTGTGTGCCTACGTGCTCGCGGCGGGCCTCGTGCCGAGTTCTTCCTGGTCAGCAGGTTGAAGGACGCTCACGGCGGGCGGTTTGGGGACTCCGCAGGCCGAAAGAATCGCCGCTTGTTCGCTCGTGAGCGGGGTGGTCTGGACGACGCTTCCGGTGGGGCCCCAGAGCTCGACGGCGTGGACGCGGCGGAGCTCGGTCGCGATCTGGCGCCAGGTCATCGACGAGCGACGCTCGGCGACCCTGACGAGCAACAGGGCGAGCCAGCACAACAAGACGTGGGCGCGTATGCGGTCTTCGAGGCGGTGGAAGACCGGTCGCAAGAGCAGCGTCGACTTCATGTCCCGAAAGCCGCGTTCAGCCTCGAGGAGGTTCTTGTAGCCGAGGGCGATCTCTTCTGGACTGAGCTCGGGGTCAGAGGTGGACAACAAGTACTTGCCGTCGAGGCGCGCTTCGTCGCGGATCTTCTGCTTGTCCACGACGAGGCGACCCGAGGCGAGCTGGCGGACGTAGCGGCCCAAGGACTTGTGGTCTCTGAGCGCGCACTCGGCGCGGGCGTGGGCCTCGTCGGACGTCCGCTTCTTCGATGTGCGGTCCCGCTCGCGCGCAGCGGCGATCCGGGTGATCTCGGCCTCGATGCGTGCGAGCTTGTCCTCGCGCTCGGTGCGGTCTTTCTCGGCTTCTCCCGGGTTGTGGCAGACGATGAAGCGACGCGACTTCTCTGCGCCAAGGCGGACCTCTTTCACCTCCAGGTTGTCGCGCACGACCTTGTAGCGACCGGGGCGGCGCAGCGCCTCTTTCGCATCGGGCGAGCCGTCGCGCATCTTCTCCCCGCAGATGTAGTGCCCACCGCCACGCGTGAGATAGGCGAGGTTGTCGTCGGAGGAGAACCCGCGGTCGACCACGGTGATCACGCGCCCGAAGCGCCAGTGGCGCAGGTCGTCGCGCACGCCCTTGAAGATCGTCTGGTCCGAGGTGTCCCCTGGGAAGCACCAGACGCGCACGGGGATGCCCTCTTTGGTGACCGCGAGCCCGATCACGACCTGGGGGAGGTCGGGGCGGTGGTCCTTTGAGTGACCGAGGACCCTGAAGCCCTCGCCTCCTTGGTCTTCGTCGTCGAGCTCGAAGTAGGTGGAAGTGGTGTCGAAGAAGAGCAGGTCGACTTCGAGGTTCAAGAGGTCTGCGACCGAGAAGAACACCTGCTCTTGGACCTCTCCTTGCGCGTCGGCGCTGACGAGGAGGTCCATCGCCCGATAGGCCTGGTCCTCGTCCATCACCTCGAGACCGGAGATCGCCACGTCCTTGGTCGCCCACGACGACGCTGCGAGCTTGGACGCGGGATCGATGGCGCGGTTGGCGACAAGTGCGAAGAGGACTCGTTCCATGTCGATCGAGAACCGCCGGCGCCCGAGCACGCGGCCAAGCGCCTCGTCGACGCCGAGCGTGTGCCAGAGCGCGTCGAGCAAGTACGCGCTGCCCATCTGGCGCGACGCCACGACCCGGAGCCCCTCGCCTGCGGCTTCAGCGAGGTCGGTCGACTCGTCTTCTCCGAAGTAGCGGTTGATCGAGCGCACGAGACGACGGAGGCCCTCGAGATCGAGGGTGTCCTCACGGCCGAAGTTGACGAGCACCTCGGCGACCGTCGATCGCCCGTCTCGTCGGTTGTGGGCAAGCTGGACGTAGCGGACGATCGATCCGTCCTTGTTCTTGCGCTGCGTCGTGCGCAGATACATGCCTGCAATTGTCGCACGTCACAGCACGCCAGCCGCGGATTCTTCACCTAGTCGTGTGCCCACAGGTTTTCGAGTGTCCGAGCCCCCGTCACGCCCGTGAGCAGGGAGAACGTCCGCTGGAGGGCCCGCGTGTGCCCGCCAACTGCGGAACTCGGGTGTCCCTCAAGGGAGAGCTCGTCACCGAGAAGCTCGAGTACGACAGTGGTCGGCGAGTCACGGTGTACGTCCCACCGGATCCACCCGAGGCAGTCGTGTTCGCCGGTGACGGCCAACTCATCGCACCATGGGGAGGAGTCCTCGAGGCGGCCGACGTACCGCCCACGATGATCGTCGGCACACACCGGCTGGACAATGAGACGCTGCGGCTCCATGAGTACTCACCCGGCTTTGACCCCGCCCGGTTCGCAGCCCACGAGAAGTTCTTCTTCGAGGACGTCCGCCAATGGGCGGGGTCGCGTTTCGGAGCGGCGATGCCCACCGAACGCACCGCGGTGTTGGGCGTCTCGGCGAGTGGAGAGCTCGCGCTTGCCATTGGGCTCCGGCATCCGGACGTCTACGGTGCTGTCTTCTGCGCCTCACCGGGGGCAGGTTATCGACCGCCTGACATCATGCCGCGATCGGTGCCGCGCGCCTATCTCGTTGCTGGGACCCTGGAGCCGTTCTTCCTCGAGAACGCGACGCGGTGGGCGACTGCACTACGCGATGCAGGTGCGAACGTCGTTCTGACTGAGCGGACCGGATCACACGGCGACCCATTCTGGCGGGAAGAGTTACCCTTAATGGTCGCGTGGGCGTTTGGACGATGAAGTACCCGCCTGCCGCGGCCGGCGACTTCGTCGCCCGCCCCGTCAGTGGGTGCCGGGTACTGGAGGCTTCCCCACATGGTCGACGTGCCGACATCAATGGAATCAGATTCGGCTATCGACATCGACTCGACGGGCGGGGGACCACCAGTCCAAACTCCGGATGGATTCCCAAACGAGGGCTCCGTACGAGGTTCATGGCCTCGAGGCCCACGGCGAGCACAAAGTCGCGGTGCTACGTTTCGTCCGATGCGATATCCCTACCTGGGACGTAGCGCGTTACGGGTCAGCCGGCTCGGTCTGGGTTGCTTCAACTTCGGCGCGGTGACCGACGAGCCAACCGCCTTCGCCATCATGGACCGAGCCCTCGAGGCGGGCATCAACCTCTTCGACACCGCCGACATCTATGCCAACAGTGAGTCAGAGTCCATCATCGGGCGGTGGCTCCCAGGGTGGAAACCGTCGGGAGAAGATCGTCTTGGGAACCAAGGTCTTCAGCGGATCCAACCGCTGGCCCCATCGCTTCGGGCTTTCGGCTCGGCACATCGACCAAGCGTGTGAGGCCAGCCTCAAGCGCCTCCAGGCCGACCATATCGACCTCTACCAGTTCCACCACATCGACCGCCATGCGCCCTGGGAAGAGGTGCAAGCAGTCGAGGTCTTGATTGCCGAAGGAAGAATCCTCTACTCCGGCAGTTCGAATTTCGCCGCGTGGAACGTGGTCATGGGAAACGAGGCGGCGCGCCGCCATGGGCTGCTCGGACTCGTCTCGGACCAGACGCACTACAACCTCATCAGCCGCCTACCTAAAGACGCTAAACCCCTCAAAAACCCCCTCCCCCCACCCCCCCCCCCCCCCCCAATACCCCCCCCCCCCCCCCCCCCCCCCGCCCCCCCCCCCCCCCCCCCCCCCCCCCCCCCCCCCCCCCCCCCACCCCCCCCCCCCCCCCCACCAACCCCCCCCCCCCCCCACCCCAACACCCCCCCCCCCCCCTCCACCCCCCCCCCCAAAAAAACCACCAAAACCCCCCCCCCCCCAAAAAGCCCCCCCCAACCCCCCCCCCCCCCCCCCCCCCCCCCCCCCCCCCCCCCCCCCCCAAACACCCCCCCCCCCCCCCCCACCCCCACCCCCCCCCCCCCCCCCCCCCCCCCCCCCCCCCCCCCCCCCCCCCCCCCCCCCCCCCCCCCCCCCCCCCCCCCCCCCCCCCCCCCCTCCCCCCCCCCCCCCCCCCCCCCCTAAGCTCGAGATGCTGCCCGCCTCTGAGGCGACCGGGGTAGCGGTGTTGCCCTACAGCCCCCTGCGCCAAGGCGTGCTGGCCGGCGTCCTTCATCGGCCGGGAGACGGCAGGCGCTCGTCGGCGCTCACCGCTGCTCGGGTCGAGCGAGTCCGAACCGGCGTAGAGGCCTGGGAGGAACTGTGTGCGAGCCTCGGGGCGCCCCCGGCTGAACTGGCGGTCGCCTGGTTACTGCACTAACCAGCGGTCACCGCGCCCATCATCGGACCTCGGACTCCCGAACAGCTGACCAGTTCGCTTCGGGCGCTCGACCTGCATCTCGAGCAGGAAACGCTCGACCGCCTAGAGGAGATCTTCCCCGGGCCCGGTGGGCAGGCTCCCGAGGCCTACACGACGGGGTTCCCGCGCAACCCCCTTGAAGAGAGTTGATCTCGTCCAGAGAGTGGACTCCGTAGCGCCTGCGTTGGCGAGCTGCTCCGCCACCACGCATCGACCATGCAAGCATTACGTCGCCCCGTTCTTACAAGCCTCTGACTGCATATTTAGCCCCGTTTTCCGTTCCGAGTGGGCACGCATCGGGTACGAACTCAACTACCCGTACCCCTGCATGGTGGGGTCGTTGGGAGTGGACGGTGGCCAAGTGGAGGCTTGTCTCGTTCGGCAGCGAATCACGCCACCGCTCCGGCCATGCCTCGGTCGCGCCCTGTGGACGAAGGACGAGGGGCCGTCACCGGGTCGACCCAGCTGCGCGGGCATCTGGGAGCGGGTCCGCCGACCCTACATTGACAAACACACCGACCATGCTCCATGGTTACCTAGGTACATAGGTAACCATGGAGGCACGGTGATCGAATTCCACCTCGACGCGCGTTCGGGAGTCGCGCCGTATCAACAAGTCGTCCAACAGGTGCGCCACGCGCTACGACTCGGGCTCCTCGAGGTCGGCGACCAGCTCCCGACGGTTAAGGAGGTGGTCACGAGCCTCGCGATCAACCCGAACACGGTGCTCAAGGCGTACAAGGAGCTCGAGCACCTCGATCTGGTCGCCCGCGCGGCCGGGAATCGGCATCTTCGTCACGAGGACCCTCAGCGATCACTCGCTTGGTGCCCACGGTCCATTGCGCCAGAGCCTCCAACGTTGGATCGCCCAAGCACGACACGCGGGACTCGATGACGAGAGCATCGAAGCCCTCTACAAGGAGTGTCTTCGGTCCGCGTCCACTGAAGACGTAGCGTGACGGCGGTTTTGGAGGCGAACGGCCTCGGCAAGCGTTACCGGCACAAGTGGGCGCTCTCGGATTGCACGATTGCCATCCCTGCCGGCAAGGTCGTAGGCCTCGTGGGACCGAACGGCGCGGGCAAGACCACCTTGCTTCAACTGTCCGTCGGCCTCCTCCAACCCAGCGCCGGGTCGATCGCCGTCCTCGGTGGACAACCCGGCACCACACCTGAGCAGCTCGCCCGAGTCGGCTTCGTTAACCAAGACACCCCGACCTACTCGGGGCTGTCGATCGCCGATCACCTGCGGTTCGGCGCGTGGATGAACCCAAGCTGGGATGCCAACCTTGCCGACGGGCGGATCGAACGACTACAGCTTGATCCCCGGCAGAAGGCCGGCAAGCTCTCCGGCGGCCAGCGCGCCCAGCTCGCACTCACGCTCGCCGTGGCCAAACGACCCGAGCTCCTCGTACTCGACGAGCCGGTGGCGAGTCTCGATCCGCTCGCTCGACGCGAGTTCCTTCAGGCCCTGATGGAAGTGGTGGTCGATCAGGGCGCGAGCGTGATCCTCTCGTCACACCTTGTCGCTGATTTGGAGCGGGTCTGTGATTACCTCGTCGTGCTCGTCGGCTCGCGTGTCCAGTTGGCCGGCGACATCGAGGAGCTGCTCGCCTCGCACCATCGGTTAACGGGGCCACGACGCGGCCGCGACGGACTTGCGAGCGATCAGCAAGTCATCGGCGAGAGCCACACCGACAAACAGAGCACGCTTGTCGTACGCACTGACCAGCCCGTTCTCGATCCTGTGTGGTCTGTCGAGAAACTGGATCTCGAAGACCTCGTCCTTGCCTACATGACCCGCGGTCGAACGAGACCGCCGACCGAGGCTTGAGGTTCGATCATGATTCGCATGACGCTGCGCCAGTTCCGCGTCGAGGCGATCATCGCCTTCAGTCTGCTCGTCGTGCTCGCGATCGTGCTCGTCGTCACCGGCGTGAACCTCGCGCACGTGAACGAGACGTTCCTCAACACCTGCAAGGCCGCGGGAGACTGCTCTCCGTCGTCGAACCCGGTACTCGAAATCGACAATTCGTTGCAGAGCGCGCTGCAGATCATCGTGGCCGTCGCCCCTGCGCTGATCGGGCTTTTCTTCGGCGCGCCGCTCATCGCACGCGAGCTTGAGAGCGGCACCTTTCGCCTCGCTTGAACCCAGAGCGTTACTCGAAAGCGTTGGCTCGCGGTCAAGCTCGGACTCGTCGGCCTCGCGGCGATGGCGTTCAGTGGACTGCTCACATGGATGGTCGACTGGTGGGCGAGCCCGATCGACGCGGCAAACGCGAACCGTTTCGACCCAGCGAACTTCGGCTTTCATGGCATCGCGCCGATCGGCCACGCCGCCTTTGCCTTCGCGCTCGGAGCGACCGTCGGCGTGATCCTTCGTCGGACGGTTGCGGCGATGGCCACCACGCTCGTGGGGTTCATCGCGGCGCGCCTCGCCGTCACATCCTGGGTTCGACCCCATCTCTGGTCGCCGGCACACAAATCGCTTCCCCTCCTCGGGGGTGTCCCCCTTGGGGTGTCGAACGTGAGTGGCACCGTCACCGTCAGCTCGCCGTTCGTCAATGTCCCGAACGCGTGGGTGTACTCCACGGCAGTTGTGAACAATGCAGGTCACATGCCGACGAGCGCGTTCCTCGCCCGCACCTGCCCGGCACTCTTCCACGTTGTGCGCAATGGCACCTCGACTGCTCGCTCCCCCCTCGGCGGCTCGGTGACGCGCACGGCGGTTCCCGCTTCGGCAAACAACGCCGTGCAGGCCTGCGCAAAGAAGCTCTCCGCGACGTTGCACGTGGTCGTCACTTACCAGCCCGGCGGCCGCTTCTGGCCTTTCCAGTTGGCCGAGATGGGCATCTTCCTCGCGGCCGCACTGGCGCTGTGCGGGGTCACCAACTGGTGGCTGCGCCTCCAGTATGCGTGATTCGCACGGGTCGCGCGAGTGAGCACGGCGCTTCGAGGTCCATGTCGCACGGATCGGATCGGTCAGCTCGGTCAGCAACCAATCGTTGAATGGCATGCTCCATCGGCTGAGATTTTTCGGTCACACCACTGATGCCGCCGTGTGGGTGGTGCTGTGTGTCGTCGTCCTCGTGCTCGGCGGTTTCGTGTTGCATCGACTCGCCTCAGATCACCGACCCCTGGTCGAGTCGGTTCTAGTCCTGGCCCTCCTCGAGCCGCTCGTCAGTCCGATTTCCTGGAGCCACCACTGGTCCTGGATGGCCGTCGCCCCCGTCGCCGCGTTCTTGCTCTGGCGAGGTCGGCGGTGGACCTCCGCACTCGTCGGCGTGGCACTCGTGGTGGGCGTCGTCGCGCCGTACTGGTGGGGAATCCAGCGGGGCATCGGGAGTTTCCTGGCTGACAACTCATTCGTGTTGGTCGGAACGCTGATTCTCTTCGCGTGGGCGAGCTCGCTGCTTCCCGTCGTCTCACGGGCACGCCCCCGCTTCACTCCAGGATAGGCCCGCAAACGAACGGACTGCCTACCTGGTGTGACTCGCCGCTTTCCTGTCGACCCAGCGACCGACCCCCCAGCACGGCGTGGAGTGCCCGCGAGCAGCCGAGCCGAATGGGGACCTTTACGGCCGCTCTCGTACCTATGGCCGCTCTCGGAGACGTTCGAAACTCGAGAGTGGAGTAGCTGGCTACTCGGCAGGGATACCTTCCCGGGCAACCTGAGCCGCCGCAGGCTTGCAGGTCACGCTCGCCTGGGACAAGTCCAAATGCCTCGACTCATCGCATCGAGGTAATTCCGTGGATTGCCCGCCATGGGGCGCTTCGGTCCCCTGACCAGCGCCGATCGAGTGGTCGGGCGCGGCATCGATCCGCGGACCTCGCGCTTTTCAGGCGCGCGCTCTACCAACTGAGCTACCCGACCTTGCGGGCCAGACCTGCTCGTCACGACGAGCAATGCCCGGTGGCGGACCTGACGGGATTTGAACCCGCGACCTCCGCCTTGACAGGGCGGCGTGCACTCCGAGCTGCACCACAGGTCCTCAACTGCCCCGACCGCCTCCGGATGGGCCGCAGGCGGAAGGCATGGCCACTATAGGACACTCCTGTCCCGGTGCTCACCGTGCCCCGTGGAACTCGTACCGATCGGCGGGGCGTCGAGGCGATCGTGGTGGCGCGAGGCCAGGCTGCCCGAAGGCCCCTTGAGGGGCGCTGGTCTGCCCGAGCCGGGTCGTAACCCGGCGTTCGGGTCCGCCTCGGCGGTGATCGGGAGCTCGAGCCGGCTCGGGAACGGCGTCCCTTTAGGGGTAGGTGCCTCGTCCGAGTCGTGGGCATTGGTCGCGCTCGGGGCAAGCCGGCGGGTGGCAGGAGCGCGACGGCACTGCTCGTCGGCGCACCGGGCTCATGGTCGGACCGCCGCGGTCGGTAGGGTTGCGAAGTGGACGACGAGAGCCGCCGGAGTCCTTGGCGTCGTCGTTCACGCGGTGATGGTGGTCTCGCGTGCTGCCAATACCTTGGTCTGACGGTGCGAGCGCGCCAACCGAAATGTGGCAACCAGCGGAGGATCCGGTGACCGTACAAGAAGCAGGACGAGCTACCGTGAGTGAGGAGCTCACCGGTCAGCGGGCCCAACCGACGTGGACGCTCGTGACGGTCGCGCTCGGGATCGTGATGGTCGGTCTCGACGCAACGGTGGTCGCCATCGCCAATCCCTACATCGCCGCCAGCTTGCACGCGTCGTTGGCCGACCTCCAGTGGATCACCAATTCCTACCTGCTTACGCTGGCGGTCCTACTCATCGTGGGTGGCCGACTGGGCGACCGCTTCGGCCGGAAGCGCATCTTCTTGGTGGGGGTGGTCGGGTTCGCCCTGGCCTCGGTCGGCGTCGGCGTGGTCGGGTCGATCGTCGGGGTCATCATCCTGCGCGGGTTGCAAGGTGCCTTCGGCGCGCTCTTGATGCCCAACACGCTGGCCCTACTGCGCGTGGCGTACCCCGAGGATCGCCTGAACCGGGCGATCGGCATCTGGAGCTCGAGTTCGGCAGTCGCCATCGCCGGCGCCCCCATTATCGGCGGGCTCTTGGTCGAGCATGTGTCGTGGCAGAGCGTGTTCTACCTCAACGTGCCTGTCGCCATCGCTACTTGTGCTCTGGGCCTGGTGGTGCTTCCCGAGAGTCGTGAGACGCTGCGTCAGCACTTCGATCTGCTCGGGGTTGTCGTGCTCGGTGGCGGTCTCTTCGCACTGGTGTTCGGGGTGGTCAAGGCTCAGACCTGGGGCTGGGGCGACACCAAGGTGATCGGGCTGATCGTGGGCGGCCTTGGGCTGCTCGTCGTCTTCGGGCTGCTCGAACTCAGGATCGACGTGCCGCTGGTGCCTCCGCGGCTGTTCCGGAACCGGTCGGTCACCCTCGGGGTGGTGACCGTGCTCATGAGCTTCTTCGCGCTCTTCGCCGTGCTGTTCTTCGTGAGCCTGTACCTCCAGAATGTGGAGGGATTGAGCCCGGTGGGTGCGGCGACCCGCACCTTGCCGCTGACCCTCGTGTTCGCCGGCACCAGCTTGCTCTCCGCCCGCCTCACCACGCGCTTTGGTCCGGGACGTGTCACGAGCGCGGGGATGCTCTTCATCGCGGGGGCCCTGTTCGGCATGGCAGCCCTCGAGCCGCATTCGAGCTACGACGTGTTGTGGCCGTCGCTGGCCGGTCTTGGGGTGGGCCTGGGCCTGGTCGTGGTCGCCTCGGCGGAGGCCATCATCAGCAACGTGCCGATGGAGGACTCGGGGCTCGCCGGTGGGTTGCAGGCCACGGCTGTGCAGTTCGGTGGTGTCCTGGGCGCCTCGGTGCTGGGGTCGGTCGTGGCCAGTCGGGCAGCGTCGGTGCTGCCGGCCAAGCTTGCCGCGTTCGGCTTAGGGTCCCACGTCGCTCATCGCCTACTCACCAACACCGCGTTGGTGTCCCAAGGACTGCCGCCGGGTACCCACCACGCGTCGGCCCGGGTCGAGGCGGCGGTCAGGTCAGGCGCCCACGCCGCGTTCATGTCGGGCTTCCATCTCGCACTCGCCATCGGTGGCGTGGTGGCGCTGGGCGGGGCGGTGGCCGGGCTCTTCATCCGGGCTGGCAGCTCGACGTCTCCGGCGCCCGTCCACGTGTGAACTGCAGCCCTGGCCACAGCTCAGGCCACCACCGCCGAGGAGTGGCGGGACGGGTGCATGGGCGGTGCAAGCCGGGTGAAGAGGATTTGGGGTCGCTTCCTGACGGCCATCTTCGCAATCCTCGGGGTACTCTTGGCCCCAAGACGAGCTCATGGCGAGCGCAAGCGCGACCGCAGACGGCGGCGAGAACGGCGGACCCCGATGGGGAACCCAAAGGCCGCATTCTGGAGCAAGGCCTTTCATCCACAGCAGTTACCCGAGCTGGTGCTCTGCGACCACGCGGACGGGCAAGAGGGCTCGGTCCTCGAGATGCCCGCGCCACGGGCGGCGTTGCTGCACGCGCTTCCCGTCGTCCTCGAGGGCGTCATCGGTCCCCTGGCGCTCTTCTACCTGGTCCTTTCACTGAGCGGGCTCCGCGGGGCGCTGATCGCGGCCCTGGCCTGGTCGTACGCGGCCTTGGCCCGCCGGCTGTTCAAAGGGGAGCGGGCCTCGACGCTGCTGGTCATCGGGACTCTTCTGCTTACCTTGCGCACCGCCGTCTCGCTTGTCACTGGCAGCGCCTTCGTCTACTTCGCGCAGCCGACGATCGGGACCATCGTCGTGGCGTTCGTCCTCTTTGGCTCCGCGGTGATCGGTCGGCCGTTCACCCAGCGGTTCGCTCACGACTTCTGCCCCATCAACCCTGAGCTGCTGGCCCGCCCGCTGGTGCGCCGGTTCTTCGTTCGAATCTCACTGCTCTGGGGAACGGTCCTGCTGCTCAACGGCGGCCTGGTGCTGTGGCTGCTCGTCTCTTCGTCGCTCCACGCCTTCGTGCTCGAGCGAGCAGCGATCTCGTGGAGCCTGACCGCCATGGCGATCTTCTTGTCCATCACTCGCTTCGTTGCCGTCATGCGACGTGACGGCGTCACCGTGCGGTGGCGGACGTCACGTGAGCAGCTGGCGCTCGCCGTGATCGAGCCAAGCGGGAGCGTCAGCGCTCGCTGAAATGCGGTGCGCGGGCAGCCGGTGATAGCCGGGGCCACGCGCACCGACCAGCTATTTGGTCGTCCAGCTCTGACGGGCCTGGCTCTGGGAGGCCCGCTTTTCGTTCTTCGCCGCACGCTTGACCTTGACCGATCGCCCAGGTTTCTTTGCTTCGCCCGACGGCTTTGATTTGGTTGCCATCGCGCCAGCCTACGGGGTGGGGCGTCAGACCACTCTCGTACGCCGGCGGCGGGCTACTCGCGGGCCTCTGGTCTGGCACTTCGCGCAAATCGGGTGCGTCCGAAATCATGTAGGCCGTTTCACCTGTAACCTGGTACCGCGCGCAAGACCGTTTGCGCGCGTCAATTCAGAGACTGAGAGATCATGGCAACTGGAACAGTGAAGTTCTTCAATGCCGAGAAGGGCTTCGGCTTCATCTCGCGCGAGCAGGGCGACGACGTCTTCGTTCATTACTCGAACATCCAAGGAAGTGGCTACAAGTCCCTGACCGAAGGTCAGCAGGTCGAGTTCGACGTGGCTCCCGGCCGCAAGGGCGAAGAGGCGCAGAACGTTCGCCCTCTCTGAGGAACTGAAGGTTTGGAGGCGGCCGCCGGCACTTGCTGGCGGCCGCCTCGCCTTTGCACCACCCGTCTGGCAGAGCCAGTCCGGGTGTGACCGGTCAGTAGTCGATGGCGTCGGAGACGTTGGCTCTGCCCGGCTTTGGTCGCGTGCCCCCCGACGTCGGGCGCGCTGCGTCCGAAGAGTGGTTGGGTCGGGCGGGCGACGACCAGAGCCGATGGAAAAGAGGGAATGCCGTGTTCGAGGTTGGTGACCAGGTGGTCTATCCCCATCACGGCGCCGCGACGATAGAGCGGCGCGAGACCAAGGAAGCCTTCGGACAGCAGCGCGAGTACCTCGTGCTGCGTATGGCCTTCGGTGATCTCACGTTGATGGTGCCGAGTGACAACACCGAGGGGGTCGGGTTGCGCGCCGTGATCAACGAGGAGGAGATCGAAGAAGTGTTCCTCGTGCTCGGCAAAAAAGAGGCGCGGATGCCCACCAACTGGTCCCGCCGGTTCAAGAACCACTCGGAGAAGTTGCGTTCGGGCGATATCTACCAACTCGCCGAGGTGGTCCGGAACCTCTCGATCCGTGATCGGGAAAAGGGTCTCTCCCACGGCGAGAAGCGCATGCTGGTCCGTGCGCGCCAGATCCTGGTCTCCGAGCTCACTGTCGCGCTCGGGGTCGACGAAGAGACGGCCGAGCAACGACTAACTGACGTTCTCGCCTGACTCGTCGCATCGTCGACGTGGAGCACCCCCAACGGGATTCGAACCCGTGTTACCGCCTTGAAAGGGCGGCGTCCTAGGCCGCTAGACGATGGGGGCCGGGTCCAACCTTCGCCCCGAGGGAGCAGGCAGAACCTATCAGCCGCCGACCCGGGCCCCTTGACGACGCACGGCCGAGGGCTCGAGGGCGTGGGGGCGACCCGGTTCGCCCGGAGTGGGGGTCCGGGCCGTGCCAAGCTCCAACCGGCGATGCTGCCGTAGGGACAACAGCATCTGGAGGACACCGATCACCAGGGCGGTCGCCCCGATGACGTGGACCTCGACGAGGAGCGCGGGCAGGCGCGTGAAGTACTGGGTGTAGCCGACGGCGGCCTGCGCCACCAGCACGATCATCAGGATCCGTGCGGTGCGGCGGATCCGCTCGGTGACGACGAGCGTGTGTAGCGAGACGACCAGGCCCAGCGTGATGCCCACGAGAAGCAGCGCGAGGCTCGAGTGGAGCTCGGCCATGTCCCGCAGCGACACCGGCAGCCGCTTGGCAACGAGTTGACCCTGGGACCCCCCGGCGTGGGGTCCGGCACCAGTGGTCGCCGTGCCGGCGGCCAGCACGATCACGAGCAGACCGGCGGCGGCCCTGGTCAACAAGAGGATCGGTGGCGGTACGAGCAGTGCCCCCGTCCCGGGCCCGTACTCGCGAGTCGCGCGGTGCACGAGGACCACCGCAACGCCGATGAGCGCCATTGACAACAAGAAGTGCACCATGACGACGTAGGGGTTGAGCTTGGTGTAAACGACGATGCCCCCGATGACGGCCTGTGCGAGCACGCCGCCCACCAGCGCGGCGGCCAGCCAGCGCAGGTCGCGCCGGACCGGGCGCAGGCGGAGTGCCGCCAGGTAGGTGATCGCCAGGACCACGACGATGACGACCGTGACGAGGCGATTGCCGAACTCCACGATCGGGTGGTAGGAGAGCTGGGCGGTGAGGCGGTGCTGGTAGCACGATGGCCAGTCCGGGCAGCCGAGGCCCGACCCGGTCAACCGGACCGCCGCTCCGGTCACGACGATGAGCACCGAGAGCCCGAGCGAGATGATCGCCAGCTTGCTGAAGGTGGCGGGGCTCACCACTGGAAGGTGGCGACGGAACCCCCGAACAGCACGGGAGGGGGCTGGGTCGGCCACCGGCCAATCGTACCGGTCGCGCTCTGGGGGTCCCGTCTGGTCCTGGTGCACCCCGGGCCGTAGGCTCGCGCCGATGGCCTTCCACGCACCAGTCCTTCAGGGCACGCGCGCCGGAGGGTCCCGGGTGGGTGCGTACGTGGCGCTGACCAAGCCTCGGATCATCGAGCTACTGCTCGTGACCACCCTTCCGACCATGGTCGTGGCCAAGCGCGGTCTTCCTTCGGTGGGTCTAATGGCTGCCACGGTGGTCGGTGGAGCCCTGGCCGCCGGCGGCGCCAATGCCATCAACATGTTCGTCGACCGCGACATCGACAAGCTCATGCACCGGACCCGCAACCGGCCGCTGGTCACCGGTAAGGTGACGCCCCGCTCGGCCCTGCTCTTCGCCCTGTGCCTCGAGGCGCTGGCCTTCGGTGAGTTGTGGTCGTTGGTCAATGCCCTTTCGGCCCTCCTCGCCGTGTCGGCGACGGCCTTCTACGTCTTCGTGTACACCCTGTGGCTCAAGCGGCGCTCGACCCAGAACATCGTGATCGGTGGGGCCGCTGGCGCCGTGCCGGTGCTGGTCGGCTGGGCAGCCGTCACCGGCAGCCTCTCGTGGACGCCGGTCGTTCTGTTCGCCATCATCTTCGTGTGGACGCCGCCGCACTTCTGGTCCCTTGCCGTGCGCTACCGCGAGGACTACCGGGCTGCCAGTGTGCCCATGCTCCCAGCGGTCGCGTCATTGGTCCGGACCACTCGTGAGATCGTTCTCTACACCGGACTGCTCGTGGCCGTGTCGGTCGCCCTGGGCGCGGTGGCCCACCTCGGGATCGGGTACACCGTGGTGGCGGTCGTCCTGGGCGCGGTGTTCCTCGCGATGGCGACCCGGTTGTGGCGTCGGGCCAAGTCGGACCAGGCCACGGGGCGCGACGCGATGCGGCTCTTCAGCTACTCGATCACCTACTTGACGATCCTCTTCGTGGCGATGGCCGGTGACGTCCTCATCCAGAACCACTGAGCCCGCCGTGAGCGCCGGGCACCCGCCCGGCGGATACCCGCCGGCGCCGCCCAACCCGATGGTTTCGGGCCCCGACGAGATGACGCAACGCACGAGCGACGTCGCGCCGGGGAGCGAGGGTGGGGGCGGTGCCGGGCCGGCGGACACGGCCGGGGGATCGCCGGCACGGCGGCCGCGCAAGATCTTCCTGTTGGTCGGCGTGGTCCTCGCCGCCCTACTCGGGATCGGGCTCTTCACCGTCGCCACGCCCCGCTCTGCAGTCTCGGCGCAGGTTGGCGGAGCGGCACCGACGTTCTCGCTGCCGGCGGTGATGGGGACGGGCCATGTCGGGACCCCTGGGAGTGGGGGAGGGAATGGGACCCCGGCGGTCCTGCTTTTCTTCGGGAACTGGTGCTCGGTGTGCCACACGGACATTCCGCCGCTCGCCGCAGCGGTGCGCGCCCAGCGGGCGGCGCACGGGCCGCTCTCCAAGATCGCCGTGATCGGGGTCGACAGCTACGACAGCCGGGCTGCGGCGAGCTCCTTTGCGCGGACGACCGGCATGAGCTTTCCGATCGCTCTGGACTCGGTCGCCCAGGTGACCAACGGTCTCTACGACTTCACCGGCGACCCCGAGACTGTCTTCATTCAAGGCGACGGGACCATCTCGGCCATCAAATTTCGGGCCGCTCTCCCCGTCGCGGTTCGTGGCGCTCGAGCGGGCACTGGTCGCCAGCCGTTGAGGTTGGGAGCCGCCGCGGGTGCGATGGGCTTCGGCGTGGGGTCGGAGGCCGTGGGCATTCACTCCCAGCGGAAAGTGAGGGCTGCGGCCAGGGGGGCGACCACCGCCCACAGGCCCAGCACCACCCAGGCGGGCGCTGGAACGGTCGAGCCGGTGCCCAGCACCGCGTGCAGCCCGCTCGAGAGCGCGGCCGCGGGGAGCACCTTGGCTACGGCGGCTAGCCCGGAGGGAAGCTTGGAGAGGGGCACGATCATGCCGCCGAGCAGCAGCAGCACCAGGTAGAGCCCGTTGGTGGCGGCGAGGTTGACCTCAGCCCGCAGGACGCCGGCGAGGAGCAGCCCGAGGCCCCCGAAACCGATGGTGGCCAGCAGGATCACTGCGAGTGCCGCCCAACCCTGGCCCCCGGGCGGGGTCCATCCGAGCCCGATGCCGACCGGGACGAGCACGGCCGCCTGGACGACCTCGACCAGCAGGATGGCCGTGACCTTGGCACCCAGCAGCCTGGGGCGGCCGAGCGGTGTGGCGCCGAGCCGTTTGAGCACGCCGTAGCCGCGCTCGAAGCCCGTCGAGATGCCGAGCGAGACCATGGCGGTGGACATCACCGCAAGGGCGAGGATCCCCGGAAGGTAGAAGGTCACCGCGGCCTTGCCGACGTTCACCACGTGCACCGTCGAGAAGAACACGAGGAAGGTCACCGGTATCCCGACCGTGAGCAGCAGGGTCTCACCGCGCCGCAGCGTCATGCTCGTCTCCGCACGCGTCTGGGCGACATAGGGCTTGAGCAGCGCCGAGGCGCTGCCTCGTGCACCCCCGCCCCCTGTCGGCGTCACCCGTCCACCGGTGGTGGGGGCTCGTCGTGGCCCGCCGAGTCCGCCGCCTCCACCAAGGAGAGGTAGGTCTCCTCGAGCGATCGCGTGGTCCGCAGCTCGGTGAGCTCGGCGTGCTGCTCGGCCAACCAGTTGGCCAACCTGGCGGTCAACTCGGGCGACCCGGCGGCCCGCACGAGGTAGCGACCCGATTCGAGCACCTCAACGCCTTCGCCCAAGGCGCGAGAGAGCGACGCCAGGTCGAGGCCGGCGGGGGCGCTGAACACCACGCGGTCGGCGCCTGCTGATCGGGCGAGCTCGCTCGGGGTACCGTCGGCAACGACGTGGCCATGGTGGACGATGACCACGCGGTCGGCCAGACGCTCGGCCTCGGGCAGCTCGTGGGTTGTCAAGAGTACGCAGGCCCCGGCCAGGCGCGCGTCATCGATGACCTGCCGCACCGTTGCCCGCCCTTCAGGGTCGACCCCGGCCGTGGGTTCGTCGAGCACCAGCAGATCCGGTCGCCCCACAAGCGCCAACGCCAGAGACAGCCGCTGGCGCTCACCGCCCGAAAGGTGGCGAAACGGTGTTCGCGCGGCAGTTTCCAAGGAGAGCAGCTCGAGCAGCCGCTCGGGGTCGTCGTGCTCCTCGTAGTAGCTGGCGAACAGCCGGAGCGCCGCGCGGGTCCGAGCATCGGGTAGAGCCCGCCCTGCTGGAGCATCACACCCATCCGCCCCACCAGCTGTCGGTGGTTGTCCAACGGGTCGAGTCCGTGCACCCAGAGCTGGCCCGCACTCGGTAACCGATAGCCCATCACGCACTGGAGCGTGGAGGTCTTGCCCGCCCCGTTGGGGCCGAGCAGCGCCAGCACCTCGCCGGCGGCCGCGTGAAAGCTCAGCCCGTCGACCGCGGTCAGCGGACCGTAACGGACGACCAGGCCTTCGCAGCGAACCACGAGCTCGCCCGCGCCCACCCGAGCACGCGGGGCGCCCCTCCTCTCCAAAACGGCCAGCGTCTCGCGCTCGGGGTGGGAACTGGGGGCTGCCGGCATCCGGGCTGCACGCTACCGTTGGCGCCGACATGCTCGACATCCGCCAGTTGCGCGAGGACCCCGAGGGGATCAAGCGCGCGCTGGCCCGCCGAGGGGTTTCAGGCAGTGAGGTCGAACACGTGCTCGACCTCGACGCTGCGCACCGTGAGCGGATCGCCCGGCAGGAATCGCTCCGAGCTCAGGTCAGGACGCTGTCGCGCGAGGTCGGCGAGGCGCGACGGAGCGGCGATCTCGAGCACGCCGGGGTCCTGGCCGACGACAGTCGAGCCCTTGGTGACCAGGAGCGGGTCGCCGCGACCGATGCCGAGGAGATCCAGGCCATCTTGCGCGACGCCCTGCTGGAGCTGCCCAACCTGCCGGCAGACGACGCTCCCGACGGCGGCGGTCCTGAGGACAACGTCGAGGTGCGTCGGTGGTGGCCTCGACGCGACGCCGGCGCGGCCGAGCCGGTGGCCGCCGAGTACCAGCGGGTCCCCCACTGGGAGATCGGCGAGGCGCTCTCGTTGCTCGAACCGACCTGGGGGACCAAGTTGTCCGGGTCCATGTTCCCCCTCTTCCGCGGCGCTGGGGCCCGGCTCCTGCGCGCGCTGACGTCTTTGGCACTCGAGCGGCACGCCGACGCCTACGAGGAGATCACACCACCGACGCTCGTGCTCACCGAGACGATGCGTTCGACCGGCCATCTGCCCAAGTTCGCCGACGAGGCGTACCGGATCGAGCGCGACGACCTCTGGGCGATCCCCACCGCCGAGGTTCCGCTCACCTCACTGCACCGAGGCGACATCTTGGGGGAGGACGAGCTCCCGCTGCGGTTCACCGCCGCGACCCAGTGCTACCGGCGCGAGGCAGGGGCCGCCGGTCGCGAAACCCGGGGGCTGCTCCGGGTGCACGAATTCGAGAAGGTGGAGCTCTTCGCCTATGCCACCCCTGAGCAGGCGCCGGCGGTGCACGCCGACATCCTGGCCCGGGCCGAGGGGCTGTTGCGGGACCTCGAGCTGCCCTATCGGGTGCTCGACCTGTCGACCGGAGATCTCGGTGCATCATCGGCTCGCACCTTCGATCTCGAGGTGTTCTCGCCGGGAACTGACCGCTGGCTTGAGGTGTCCTCGGTGAGCTGGTTCGGTGACTACCAGGCCCGGCGGGCCAACGTCCGCTTTCGGCCGACCGCCGGGGGGAACCCGCTGTTCGTGCACACCCTCAACGGATCGGCGCTGGCCTGGGCGAGGGTCTGGGCCGCCCTAGTCGAATGGGGCCGCCGGCCGGACGGATCGGTGGCCCTACCTGGAGCGCTCGCGCCGCACTTCGGCGCCGACCTGGTGTTGGTCCCCCGAGTCTAGCGTCGATTCAGTCGGGCGATCGACGCCGTCGGTCGAGTGGGTCGGCTCAGTCGGGCGAGGAGTCGAAGCGATAGCCCACGCCCCGGACCGTCGTGATGAGTCTCGGGTTGGAGGGGTCGGTCTCGATGCGCGAGCGCAAGCGCTTCACGTGGACGTCAAGGGTCTTGGTGTCGCCGATGTAGTCCGTTCCCCAGACCCGGTCGATCAGGACGTCGCGGGTGAGCACACGGCCTGCGTTCTCCACCAGGAGGAGGAGGAGCTCGAATTCCTTGCGGCGGAGGTGTACCTCGGTGCCCCGGACGAACACCCTGCGCCGGTCGGGGTCGACGCGGACCTGTCCGACTTCCCAGGCACCGCTGTCGTCGTCGACACCGGACCGTTCAGGCGTGCGGACGACGGGCACCGGTGACCGTCGCATCACGGCCCGTATCCGGGCGACCAGCTCACGAAGTCGGTAGGGCTTGGTCACGTAGTCGTCTGCCCCCACCTCGAGCGCCACGACCGTGTCGATCTCGGTGCCCTTGGCCGTCACCATGATGATCGGCACGCTCGAATGAGCGCGTACCGAGCGGCATACATCGATCCCCGACAGTTTCGGCAGCATGATGTCGAGGAGGAGGAGATCCGGCCCGACCTCCTCGAACAGCCTGATCGCCTCCTTACCGTCGCGCGCGACAACGACCCGGAATCCCTCGTGACCAAGACCCACGACCAGCGCGTCGACGAAGGACTCCTCGTCTTCGGCAAGCAGAATCGTCGGTGGGCGGTTGTCGGCTTCGTCGAGCTGGCTCTGATCGGGCATGGACCTCATCAACTAACCCCGAGGGGTTCGCTCATAGCGAGCGGTCGGGTTGGAGGGGCAGCACCAGCGTAAAGGTCGAACCCTCGCCCTCGCGGGATTCGACGTCGACCCAGCCCTGGTGGTTGTTGGCGACGTGGCGCACGATGGACAGACCGAGCCCGGTTCCCCCGGTGTCACGGCTGCGCCCATGGTCCACACGGTAGAACCGTTCGAAGATGCGGTCGAGGTCCCGGGCGGGAATCCCAATGCCGTGGTCCACCACCGCGACGCGGACCGTCTCGCGCTCTCCGAAGCGCTCCACGTCGTGCAAGAAGTGCGCCCCCGTGGTCGGATCCCCTGGCGGGCCACCGATCCCCGTGCCTACCGCCGGCGCGCCCGATGAAGGCGATCCGCTGAAGAACCCACCTGAGCTCACCACGCCCGGCGGGGAGGGGGAGGTAGCCACAGACTGGGGCGTGCCCGATCCCGGTGTCGCAGCCGTACCAGGTGCTTCTGGGGAACCGGCGCCGACCCGGTTGGCCGAGGACCCGTGCGCGGCCTGGGGGCCGGGGCCGCCCGTGGTGGCACCCGACGCGCCCGGCGTGGCGGTGGCCATCTCCACGAGGCCCGAGGGGGCGCCGGAGAAGGCAAGCGCTTCGCGCTGGATGGTGCCCGACACCCGCACGGTCGAGTTGTCATACGAATAGGTGACCGCGTTCTCGAGCAAGGCGTGCATAGCTGAGACCAGTTGTCGGCGGTCCCCGAGCACCGCAACGGGCCGCGGCGGCTCGTTCATCTCGATCTCGATGCCCCGCTGATCAGCCGTCGCCCGGACTCGCTCCACCGCCTCGGCCATCACCAGGCTCACGAGCACCGGTTCGCGCGGGGGCGCCTCTTCGGACTCGAGGCGGCTCAGGTCCAGCAGATCGTCGATGATTCGGCTCACCCGGAAGGCTTCGGTCTGGATGCGGCTGGCAAGGCGTTTGGCCACCTCCACGTCGGGCTCCGAAACCAGCGTCTCGGCCAGCAACCCGAGCGCGCCCATGGGTGTCTTGAGCTCGTGGCTGACGTTGGCCACGAAGTCCCGCCGAATCTCCTCGAGCCGGCGCCGTTCGGAGACGTCTTCGATCAGGGCGATCACCCCAAGGGGCCTTCGCCCGTCGTCGATCAGCCTGGCCCGCACCGTCAGGGTGCGGCGCGGGGGGCCGTAGAGGTCCAGCGTGCGCTCGGCGGACCCTTCATGCCATGCGTCCTCCACCAGCTCGGTGACGGCCTGAGCGGCCAGAGCGTCACCGTGCCGGCTCGTCATCAGCGCGTTGGCCCGAGCGTTGCGGTAGACGACTGATCCGTTCTCGTCGCAGAGCACCACTCCCTGGGGAAGGGTGTCGAGGGAGCGGCGAAGCCGAATGGCGTCCGCGCTCGATTCGGCGACCGCTTCGGACGCGGCGCTCGTCACCTGCTCGAGGTAGGAGAGGGCGCTCTCGATGCTTCCCTCGTCGCTCGGCGCGTCGAGCCCCAGACGACTGCCCAGCGCGGTGAGGCGCTGGGAGAGTGCCCGCCGACCCGACCGGCGACCCGCGGCAGCGGCGATCAGCACGGCGATCACCAGGACCGCTGCCGCGATCCCGTAGACCGCGGCATCCGGCAGTCCCGACACGGCGGGGACAGTCTGCATTCGAACCATCCCCGTCACCTCACCAGCATGGCAGGGCCCGATGCGTTCAGCGAACAGCGTCGCTCCGACCGTTCCGCACGGTGCTCATGATCCCCGCAACCCCAGGACTCACCGCCATCGCCCGGGCGCTTGGAGCTCGACTTGTCGACGTCACGCTCTCCCCGGACACCGGGGCGCTTCCGGGGGGAGGCACGCTGCAGCAGCTGATCAACGGCGTGGCCGGTTGGGCGCTCGTGCTGTCGCTGGCGGCGCTCGTGATCGGCGCGGCGGCCTGGGCGCTCGGGGCGCACTCGCAGAACTATCACCAGTCGTTCGTGGGCCGACGGGCTGTCCTCGTCTCGGGGCTCGCCGCACTCCTGATTGGTGCCGCCCCGACGCTCATTAATTTCTTCTTTCACGCGGGCACCGGGTTGCACTGACGTGGGCGTTGCCATGCCATCGGGTTGTCCCGGCCTCCAGGCGCTCGACCCGCTGTGCCAGGCGGCCGGCCTGGCCTCGGGAGTCCTTGCCGACGGTGCCGGAAGCGTCCTGCAAGCTATGACCCAGTGGGTCGTGGACGGCGCGACATGGCTGCTCGACCAAATTGGCGACGTCCTTGCAACGACGACGTCGGTGGATCTCGGTGCGGGATGGTTCGAATCCCACTACCAGGTGATGCTGGGCATCCTGGGCGTTGTCGTCGTGCCCATGTTCCTCGGTGCGGTGCTCCAGGCGGTCCTGCGCCAAGACGGCGGGATCCTGGTGCGTGCGGTGCTCGTCCATCTACCGCTCGCATTGGTGTTGGCCGGGGGGGCGATCAAGACCGTGCAACTGGCCCTGGCCGCCACCGATGGGCTGAGCTCGCTCGTTGCCGCTGGTTCGGGGACCGACGTGCGCCAGGCGCTGTCGGTCGTAGTCGCCGGGCTGGGCGCGGCGTCTCTCGACTCGTCGGTCCCCGCCTTCGTCCTCCTGCTGGTCGCGCTCCTGGTGGCGCTCGGTGCCCTGGCGCTTTGGGTGGAGCTGCTCCTTCGCGCAGCTGCGGTCTACGTTGCTGTTCTCTTCCTACCGCTGGCCCTGGGGAGCCTGGTTTGGCCGGCCATCTCGCATTTGTGTCGCCGGCTGGTCGACACGCTTGCCGCGCTTGTTCTGTCGAAATTCGTCATCGTGGCCATCTTGAGCCTGGCCGTCGGTGCACTCGCCTCGGGAACTGGCGGCAGCTCGACCGGATCCCCTGGGGGAGGAGTGGCGACGGTGCTCGCCGGGGCCGCGCTCCTGCTGCTCGCCGCGTTCAGTCCCTACACGTTGCTACGCCTCGTCCCCCTCGTCGACGCCGGCGCCATCAGTCATCTCCAGGAGGTACGTCACCGGGCGCAACGGGTCGGCACCACAGTGCCGGTCAACGCGGCCAATTTCGCGCTGCGCCAGGCGCGCATCGGGTCCTTCGACCCCGGAGAACCCGGCACTGGTCGCGCCGAGCACTACGAGGCCCCTGGAGGCGAGGGTGCCGGCGGCTCTGGCTTGCGCGTCCCCAGCTCGACGGAGATCCACGGTGACGGCGCGCACGGTGACCGCGCCGCGGCCGGCGGGACGGGCGCCCAGGCGCCCGGCAGTGGACGCGCGTCGAGCATCCCAATGTGGCGCAGTGACCGTTCCTCGACCGAGGCCTTCGACGCGGTGATCTCGGGCCGGGTCGCGCCTCCCGAGCCCACCCCGAACTCACACTCGGTCCTGCGGTCTGAGCCGTCCGAGGATCCTTGGCCCGACCGCGGTCGCCACGTGATTGGGCGCGACGCGATGGGTCCGGTGATCAAATGGATCCCGCCCGAGGACGTCGATGCCTGAGCGTCCCCGCTATCAGTTCGGGCCCCTCGAGCGCCGTGGCCTGGTGGCCGGGTGGCGCGGTGGGCAAATCCTCGTAATCGCCATTGGCCTCCTGCTGGCCATGGTCGCGCTGCCGCGCTCGCCCGTCGGTGGCCTCCGTGGTGGTCTCGGTAGGTGCGGTGGCGGTTGCCGTGGTGATCGCCACCTGGCCCGTCCATGGCCGGACCGGCGAGGAATGGCTTCCTACGGTCACCCGATGGAGCGTCGACTCACTGTCAGGATCGCGCCAGCGGCTCTCCTCGCTGCCTGGCCGTGGGCATCGCATCGCGTTGTCCCCGACCGCTCTGTCGCCGACCGCGGTCGGCGCCCCGCATGCGGACCCACGCGGCCGGGGGCCGTTCGTAGGCCTCAGCCTGCTGGCCTGCGGGGGTGGGCCAGGGCGCCACGACGTCGGGATCGTTCACGATGTGCGGGCCCGGACCTACACCGCGGTCGTCGCGTTGCGCGGCCACAGCTTCGCCTTGCTCGGGCCAGCGGACAAGGAGCGCCGTGTGGCGGGGTGGGCGTCAGTGCTGGGTGCCCTGAGTAGGGAGCGATCGGGGGTTCACCGCGTCCAGTGGCTCGCCTCGACGATCCCCGATGACGGTCGCGCCGTGCGGGCTCACCTCAACGGTCGTGCAGCGGTGGACGCCGGGCATGGCGCGTATGTCTCCTACGCCGAGTTGCTCGACGAGATGGGTGCCAGCGCGTCGCGTCACGATGTCCATCTCGCCGTGCAGATCCGCGCTGGTCACCGGGCGGATCGAACGGCCAACACGCACGGCGCGAAGGCGGGATCGTGCGGCGTTCTCCTGCGCGAGGTCGCCGCCTTATGTCGCCGTCTCGAAGAGATTGACGTGGTGGTCGACGGTGCGCTCGATCCCGAGCAGCTTTGCGCCCTCCTGCGCCGGCCAACCGAGGCGGATCCGACGGTGGTGACCCTGAGGCCCACGTCGAACGAGCGCGTTCACGGTCGATGGCCATGGCCCCTGTCGACCGAGTCGTCGTGGGGAGATGTGCGCACCGACGCCACGGTCAGCGCGACCTACTGGATCTCCGAGTGGCCGCGCGTGGAGGTCGGCCCTGACTTTCTCGGCCCGTTGCTGCTCGGTCCGGTTCGGCGCACCACCGCAGTGGTGATGGAGCCTCTGAGTCCGAGCCAGGCGACCCGCCGGGTCGAGCAGGCTCGCACCGCGGACCTCGCCGACGCCGAGCTGCGCCGTCGTGGCGGATTCATCAGCACGGCGCGGCGCGAACACGAGGCGGCCCTGGTAGTTCGCCGCGAGGCCGAGCTCGCGGAGGGGCATGCGTCCTTCCGGTTCTCGGGTTACGTCACCGTCACCGCTGCCACGCGCGAACTGCTCGCTGCCGCATGCGATGCCACGGAGCAGGCTGCGGGGCAGGCACGCCTCGAGCTCCGCCGGCTCTACGGCGACCAGGCCCGGGCGTTCGCCTATACGCTGCCCCTCGGACGAGGTCTGTCGTGACCACCCGAGCCGCCGGCTCGGGTGGTCCGCGTGTGCCGGCGCACCAGGTGACTACCCGGAACCTCGGCGCCGCCTATCCGTTCGTCGCCGAAACGGGGTTGGGTCACCGTGGCGTGGTGGTGGGCAACGACTTGCTGGGGGGCTCGTTCGTGTTCGATCCGTTCGAGCTCTATGAGCAGGGGATTCTGAGCAACCCCAACCTCATCGTCTTTGGGCAGATCGGGCGGGGCAAGAGCGCCTTCGTGAAGACGTTCCTCTGGCGTCAGGCGGTCTTCGGACGCCGGGCCTGGGTGGTCGACCCCAAAGGGGAGTACGGCTCGCTGGCCCGGGCGTGGGGGGTGACGCCCGTCACCTTGCGGCCGGGAGGCTCGATCCGACTCAACCCTCTCGACCCCGGTCCCGAGGCCGTGCCGAGGGTGTCGTCGAGCACTGTCGCCGGGACCTCTGGGGGAGTCGGGGACACGCTGGGTGGCGTGTCGGACGCGGGAAGCCCAGGGGAGGCGGCGGGACTCGGCCGAGTGGATCGTCGCCAGGCGGGCCTGCTGGCCTCTCTGGCCGCGGTCTGCATGGGACGTGACATCGCTCCTCGAGAGCGTGTGGCCATTGATCTGGCGCTCGTGACCGTCGCCACGCGCACTCGGGTCCCGACACTGCCGGCGGTCGTCGACGCCCTGCTCGCCCCCGAACCCGAGGCGGCGCTCAGCATTCGCACCGATGCGGCGACCCTGCTCGAAGACGGGCGCGACGTCGCGTTGGAGCTCCGGAGGCTGGTGCACGGCGACTTGCGCGGTATGTTCGACGGACCGACCTCCAGCGGCCTCGACCTCTCCGGACCGCTCGTCGTGCTCGACCTGTCCGCCCTGTACGGCTCGGACGCACTCGGGGTCCTGATGGCGTGCGCCACGGCATGGCTCCAGGCGGCCCTGGCCAACCGGCCAACCTTGGGGGACGACCGACGCGAGCCGCGCACGGCGAGCGGCGGCGCGGACGTAGCCCTTGGGGTCTCTGGGTCCCAGGTGTACGTGGTTGTCGACGAGGCGTGGGCGATCCTGGCCCACCTCGGGATCGCCCGGTGGCTGCAGTCCTCGTGGAAGCTCTCGCGTGCCCACGGCGTGTCGAACATCGCGGTCCTGCACCGCCTCTCGGACCTTCGCTCGGTCGGTGCAGCGGGTTCCGAGCAGGTGGGGCTGGCCGAAGGGCTGTTGTCGGACTCGGAGACTCGGATCATCTACGGGCAGTCACCCGGCGAGGCGGCCGCCTCCAGCGAGCTGCTGTCACTGTCGGCGACCGAGGTGGAGTTGGTCGGTCAACTCCGTCGGGGCGTGGCGCTCTGGAAGGTGGGCAACCGATCCTTTCTGGTCCAACACGTGCTCGGCCGACGCGAGCGGGCTGTCGTCGACACCGACACCGCCATGCGTCGTCCGTCATGAACCTTCCGCATCCCGGTGGGCTGCTCGCCCTCGGGATTGTGGTGCTGGGGTTCGCGATCGCAGCGTCTCGACACTATGGGAGCTCGCCCCACGGCTCGGGCCTCGCCGGTCGGACCCGCCTGCCCTCCGCGCGCTCGAGGATCAAGGCTCCCCCAAGGATTCAGACCCAATCCACGGGCACACGACGGTCCGCCGTGGGTGGTGAGTCGCACCTCGAGCGTTCCGTGGCTCGGAGCCCAGCTCGGCGGGTGGGCACCGCTGGCCGGCCACGCCGTCGACCTGGGTGGCCACGAGGCGACAGGGTCAGCGGATGGCGGCTCCCGTGGAGCCCGGGCGCCCGGCGGCAGAACCCAGGCGGCTCGGTATGGGCCGATCGGAGCGACCTGCGAGCCCTGATCTGTTCGGAGCGCTCCGCGCCCCTGCCGGGTCGGCTCGTCATTGGCTCGCTGCACCACGGCGGCCGGCGGGCAACGGACAGCCTCGCCGTGGAGCGCGCCCAGTCACTTGCTGTCATCGGTCCGACGCAGAGTGGCAAGACCACGTCGCTCGCCGTTCCGGCCATCCTTGGCTGGGACGGACCAGTGTTGGCCGTGAGCGTCAAGACGGACCTGTTGCGCGAGACCTGGGGTTGGCGTGCAGCCTGCGGCCAGGTGCAGTGCTTCGATCCAACCGGTGTCACCGGGCGCCGATCCGACCAGTGGTCCCCGCTAATTCACGCATCGAGCTGGTCGGGGGCTCGCCGGGCGGCGGCCGACCTCACCGAGTCGGCTCGCACCGAGGCCACCACCGCGGACGGCGAGTTCTGGTATGCCACGGCAACCAAGCTGCTCGCGCCCATCCTCTTCGCGGCGGCCACCGGTGGGCGGAACATGAGCGACGTCGTCCGTTGGGTCGACACCCAAGAGGTTGACGAGGTCTTGACGCTGCTCGAGTCGGCGGGCGTGGTCGAGGCGCTGCACGCCGCTCAGGCGACGTGGTCGCGTGAGGAGCGGCAGCGCAGTGCCGTGTACACGACGGCCGAAACGGTGCTGGAGGGCTTCGCTGGCCTCTACGAGATCGGCGATGGCGGTCAGGGAGCGCCGGGCGACCACCCAAGCCTCATCGAGGCAACCCAGCTGCTCGACGGGCCCAACACGCTCTATGTGTGCGCGCCCGCACACGACCAGCGCCGACTGCGCGGGCTGTTCAGCGCGGTGGTCAAGGATCTGGTCGATGAGGCATTCACCAGGGCTACGGCGAATGGCGGCCCGCTCGACCCGCCGTTGCTGATCGTGCTCGACGAGGCCGCCAACATCGCGCCGCTGGCCGAGCTCGACGGCCTCGCCGCCACCTGTGCCGGTCACGGGATCCAACTGGTGACCATCTGGCAGGACCTGGCTCAGATCACGGCCCGTTACGGTGCGAGGGCGGCCACGGTGGTCAACAATCACCGGGCCAAGCTGTTCTTGTCGGGGATCGCCGACCCTGGGACTCTCGAGCACGCGAGCACGCTGGTCGGCGACGAGGAGGTCCTCGTCCCGTCGCTGACCCGCGATGCCTCGGGGGGACACTCGACGACGACGGCACCGTCGAGGCAGCGCCTACTCCCGCCGGACGCCCTGCGCCGCCTGGCGCCAGGGACCGCAGTGCTCGTGTACGGAGCGCTGCCTCCGGCCCGCGTGGTACTGCGACCTTGGTGGGCGGACCCGGAGCTGGCCAGGCGGGGAGGGCGGGCATCGGAGCGGGGCTCCGTGTCCCACCGGAATGGCGTCCAGGCGTCGCGCGTCGACTGAGCGCCCAACGGGTGGGACCCGGCGACGAGGGTACAGTGCCTGGCGGTGACACCCCTCGTGGATCCTGCCGTCCCCACCCGGGCTGACCTGCCAGCCGCGGCGCTCTATGAAGTGATCTTGCGTCGGCGCGACGTCCGAGGCCAGTTCACTGGAGAGGCGCTGCCCGAGGGCGCGCTCGAGCGGGTGCTGTCGGCGGCCCACGCCGCGCCGAGCGTGGGCCTCTCACAGCCCTGGGACTTCTTGCTGGTGACCGACGCCGACCGGCGGCAGCGCTTCTTCGAGCACGTTCAGCGGGAGCGGGACGTGTTCGCTGCGTCGCTGGACGGCGTGTCGGCTGAGCGCTTCGCCCACCTCAAGATCGACGGAGTCCTCGAGTCGACCTTGTCGGTTGTGGTGACGTACGACGCGGCACGAGGTGCTCCGAGCGTGCTCGGGCGTCACGCCATCGCCGATTCGGGCCTCTACTCGGTATGCCTCGCCATCGAGAACCTCTGGCTGGCCGCGACCGCCGAGGGCCTGGGTGTGGGCTGGGTGTCGTTCTACCGTGAAGCATTCCTACGTGAGCTGCTCGGCATCCCCGAGCCCATCCGCCCGGTGGCGTGGCTCTGCCTCGGACCGGTCACCCACCTCGAGGAGACGCCGGACCTCGAGCGATTCGGCTGGCGCGACCGGATGCCGTTGTCCGCCGTCGTGCACCACGACCGATGGGGGAACCGCTCAGCGTAGGGCGGAGTGCGACACCCAACTTTGGGTGCCTGAGAGGAGGAGGGCGCGATGAGTGACGACGACCGGACGAGTGAAAAGGAACCGACGACGGGAGAACATTCCGGGCCCTCTGATGCCTCCGACGAAGAAGACGCCGAGGAGCCCGGGAGCGAGCACATCACCGACACCCCCACCCGTCCCTACACACTGGCCATCGATGTCGGCGGCACCGGCCTGAAGGCCTCCGTGCTCGACGTCACCGGCGCCATGGTGGCCAAGCGGGTTCGGGTACCCACGACCTATCCGATGCCGCCCGCGGGGGACGGAGGATTGGTCGAGACACTTGCGAAGCTGGTTGCCCCACTTCCGCTCGCGGACCGGGTCTCGGTGGGGTTCCCCGGTATGGTGCGGCGCGGCGTGGTGCTCACAGCTCCTCACTTCTCCACGAAAAAGGGCCCGGGCAGCCCGGTCGACCCCGA
Organism: uncultured Acidimicrobiaceae bacterium; assembly: GCA_963794215.1. Taxonomy (GTDB): domain Bacteria; phylum Actinomycetota; class Acidimicrobiia; order Acidimicrobiales; family RAAP-2; genus DATKRB01. The sequence continues at coordinate 780,552 of CAWCCQ010000008.1, forward strand.
GCTCAAGATCGCCTGGGACCGTTTCAACCTCGAGGCCGCCCTGACCCAAGTGATCGGGAAGCCGACGAAAGTAGCCAATGACGCCGATGTGCAGGGGGCCGCAGTGGTCATGGGAACTGGATTCGAGCTGGTTATTACGCTTGGAACAGGGTTCGGAACAGCGATGTTCATGGACGGCGACTTGTTGCCTCACCTCGAGTTTGCCCATACCCAGTTCCGCAAGGGGGAGACGTACAACGAGCAGCTGGGTGAGCAGACCCGCAAGCAGATCGGTGACACTCGCTGGAATCGCCGCGTGCGCAAGGCGATCGAAGCGCTCGACTCGCTGGTGTTCTTCGACCACCTCTGGGTCGGCGGCGGGAACGCCCGCCGGGTCAGCCGCGACGAGCTCGGAGACGTATTGAAGCGGACGACCATGGTGGACAACGCGGCGGGGATTCTCGGGGGGCATCAAGCTTTGGGAGGGCAGTCACCTGGGGCTTTGAAGCTGCTGACGCCGATCGGGGCCTTGGGCGAGGCCGCCGCGGCGCAGGGGGTAGAGTTCTTCCTGCGTTCGCCCCGGGGCTGTCGCCGAACCTGAGTCTGTAGGCCGGCGGGGGACTCCCGGTGCGAGTGGAACCCAGCGCTCGTAGCTCAACGGACTAGAGCATCTGACTACGGATCAGAAGGTTGGGGGTTCGAATCCCTCCGAGCGCGCTGTGAAAATTCCAGGTGAGAGCCTTGTTTGGTAGGTCGCCCGCCAACGGTGAGGGCTTCTGACCACCGAATTGACCACCAAAGCCACAATGGAGGTCATTGTGGCCAAACCAGCTCTGAGCCTCGTGACGTGCCGATGGCCGCACTACCGCCTCCGGACTGGCAAACCCAGCACGGCGCCCGAGCTCAGCGATGATGGTACCTGTAGCGGCGGGGCCTGCTCGACCGAGACCTAGTAGCGCCCGTCATTAATTAGTTATATAAGTGTGATACGATGGTGCATGGCACGGACTGGTCGACCGACGGCGTTACTCGTACTTAGGGCCGAGGAGCACGATCAGCTTGTGCGGTGGGCTCGACGACACAAGTCCTCACAGGCCTTGGCGTTGCGCTCGCGGATCATCCTCGGCTGTGCGCAGGGCTTGTCGAACAAAGCCGTTGCCGAGCACGAGGGAGTGTCCCAGCCAACGGTCGGCAAGTGGCGAGCGCGCTTTGTCGAGTCCCGCTTGGACGGTCTCGTTGATGATCCCCGCCCGGGGCGGCCACCAACGGTGACCGCCGAGCAGGTCGAAGACGTGGTCGTCACGACGCTCGAGTCGACGCCTGAGCACGCGACGCACTGGTCGAGGTCGAAGATGGCCGAGCGGTCCGGTCTGTCGGCTTCGACGGTCGGGCGGATCTGGAAGGCCTTTGAGCTGAAGCCCCACCGAGCCGAAGGGTTCAAGCTCTCCAACGACCCCCTGTTCGTGGACAAGGTCTACGACGTCGTTGGGTTGTACTTGAACCCCCCCAACGGTGCCGTTGTCTACTGCGTCGACGAAAAGAGCCAGGTCCAAGCGCTCGCCCGCTCCCAGCCCGCGTTTCCCATGATGCCGGGCATGCCCGAGAAGCGCACGCACGACTACCTCCGCCACGGCACGACGAGCTTGTTCGCGGCGTTCAACACCACCGATGGGTCGGTCATCTCGAGCCTGCACCGCCGACACCGCAGCATCGAGTTCAAGAAGTTCCTCGCAAAGATCGACACCGTTGTCCCCGACGGCCTCGATGTCCACCTCGTCTGTGACAACTACGGCACGCATAAGTCCCCGGCAGTGAAGGCCTGGCTCGACAAGCACCCCCGGTTCCACGTGCACTACACCCCGACGTACTCGAGTTGGATCAACCAAGTCGAACGGTTCTTCGCCTACATCACCGCGGATCTGCTCCAACGCAGCGATCACCGTTCCGTGCACGCGCTCGAAGCCGACATCCGAGCATGGATCGCAGCGTGGAACGAGAACCCGAGTCCATTTCTCTGGACCAAGACCGCCGACCAGATCCTCGAAAAGCTCGGTCGACTTCTACAACGAATTAACGGCGGAGGACACTAGCGTCGCGTCTCTGAAGTTCGTTGATGGCGGGCCTGGGCAGTATCTCCTCCGCGTTCTTGGTCCAGATGAACGGGCGGCATCGGTCATTCCAGCCGTCGACGAAGCGGCTGATCGCCCCAACGAGTTCTTTCACGCTGGTGAAGGTGCCGCGCCTGATCGCCTGACGGGTGTGATCCCGAAGAACACCTCGACGAGGTTCAGCCATGATCCCGACGTCGGCGTGAAGTGCAGCGTGATCCCGTGGGTGCTTGGCCAGCCACTGGTTGATGTCGTTGTGCTTGTGGGTCTGGTAGTTGTCGACGACCACGTGCAGATCGCGACGTGGATAGGCGCGGGCGACCTTCTTCAAGAAGTCGAGGAACTCGGCCTTGCCGTGTCGGTTGTAGCAGGTGTCGGTCACGGTACCGGTCGCGACCTCGAGCGCGGCGAACAGCGTGATGGTGCCGTGGCGCTTGTCGTCGTGGGTGGCCTTCTCGGGCAGACCTGGTCGCAGCGGCAGGATCGGTGCGGTGCGGTCCAGTGCCTGGATCTGGCTCTTCTCATCGACACAGAGCACGATGGCCTTCTCCGGCGGGTGGAGGTAGAGCCCGACGACGTCGCGGACCTTGACCTCCAGCTCGGGATCGGTGGAGAACTTGAAGCTCTCACGCCGCCGGGGCTGCACACCGTAGCGGCGCCAGGCCCGGGCAATCGTCGGGCGACTGATCTTGAGCTCGGCCGCCAGCAAGCGACACGACCAGTGCGTCACCCGACCGTCTTTGGCCGGCCCGAGCGGACCTCGTCATCGAGCCCGTCCAGACCCTGAGCGACGTAGCGCTCAAGCCACCCGATCACCGTCGGGCGCGACACCCCAAAGCGGCGAGCGATCGACGATGTGCCCTCACCATCGCCGGCCGCCAGCACGATCTTGGCCCGCATCGCCAGACCTGGAGTTTGGCGCCATCTACGAGGGCCATTTGGAGTCCGACCTTGCCGTTGCCTCGTGCGACCTAACGACCGACAACAAAGACGTCTACGCCCCAGCGAAGGCCCATGAAGAAGACCGTGAACCCAGGGTTCGCCGTACGTGAAGCGCTGTTCAAGGTCGCACACTCGTCCCGGGAGAGTCGTACTCGCTGCCCGACGCGCCTGCGGGGCTCAGACGGCCGTCTGGGGCCATCTCATGGGCTTCTGAGCTGGTACGGCGTGCGTTCGCGAGCGTGGAAGGTGGGTCAAAGCGAGCAGTCACAACTGGCGAAGGCTGTCGCGTTCTTCGGGGAACGACGGGGTGCGCAGACTTCAAGCAAACCCTCGGGGCCTGAGAGTCCGGCGGCTGCGGCGGCGACGCCAGGGATCTCGAACTCGATGCTGGCCTTGGCAACGGGAGCCGCCGAGCGTCAACGCCAGCCCCCACTCTGGGTGTTGGGATCACCTGGATCGCTACCTTGACTCTGTGCGGGAATGACGAGGTACATCTAGTGGCGATGGGAACTAAGGGTTGGACTTCGACCTTCCCATCAACCGGGCTAACTCTCGTTTTTCTGCCCGAAGTGAATAGGTCGAGGCGTTGCAGGGTTTTAGTCGCTTCCATGCGTGAGAAGTGAGGCGGCAGTTCCCTTGCCTAATGCCCTTCCGACTGGTCGACGCTCACGCGTCCACGCCCACGGACGCACAGGAAAGCTCGCGTTACGACGCAGGGAGGCGAGACTCACAGACCGCAGCTCCGCTCTTCGGGAACGGCACGTATTTCTTGTTGACGAACTGAAAGTCCCAGCCGCAGAGCTCCTTCGCAGGCTGCCCGAACGTCTTGAAGTTGTCCGGCGGGTCGGCGAGGCCGTTATCGGTCCAGTCCGTCACCTTGCGCAGGTTGGCGATGAGCGATGCCCGCGTTGGATTCTTGCCTGCCACCTCTAATCCCTCGACGACCAGGTTGGCAGTTTCCCAGCCGTTTGCCTGGCCCAGGGATGGCACGCCACCGTGGTAGCCCGGATCGTACTTTTTGAGCCCGGCGAGAACAGCCTGGCCCGCCGGATTGTCCGGTACGTATCCACCGAAGTACATGCCTTCGGCCGCCGCGAGATCCTCGGCGCTATCATAGACCGACTCGGAGGCGCAGCACCCGCTGACTTTAACGTTTGTGAGTCCCTCCTGTTTGAGGGCCGTGGAGAGTGCGAGGGTGCTGCTAAGCACACACGAGCATTCGACCGCTTGGCACCCAGCTGTCTTGAAACTCAATGCATAGGCGGTGAAGTCCACCGCACCGAGCGGCACGACCGTGTTGTCACAGACCGAGAGGCCGTCCGCCTTCATGGACTGGACGAAAGGTGCGATCCCAGATGTCGACGACGGGGTGTTGGAGGCAACGAAGCTGACCTTCTTGGCCCCGAGCTCCTTGAAGAGGGCACCGTCGTTGAAGTCGCTCTCGCAGGTTCCGCCGCAGTTGCTCCCCTCAATGGCGAACATGTTGGTGTTGGGCTGCTCGTACCATTCCGGTCCGTCGACGGCCATGCCGAGCACCGGGATCCCGGCCTGTTGCAGGTACGGGGTACCCCCGAAGAGGAGGGCGCTGACCGGGGCGACCAGGAACACCCCGTCGGACTCCACGAGCGCCTTGGCCGCCGTCGCCGCGCCACTAGGTGAAGAGGTGGTGTCGGCGACGGTCCAGATAATCTTGCGCCCGTCAACCCCGCCGTCGGCGTTGATTTGCTTGAAGCGCGCTTCAATCGCGGCCGGGGCGTCATCGAACGATGACGCTGCAGGGCCGGTCAGGTCGCTGATGATCCCGACTTTAATCGTCGTCGGGGTGACGCCCGGAGCGCTCGCAGTGAGTCCTGCTGCGCTGGCGCCAGCCTGGTCCACTGGGATCAACATCGCCGATGCCGCCAGCGTAAGTGTGGCAAGTGCGGCCAGCAGGCGTCGTGGGACGAGACTTCGCATCAGTGTGCCCCCTATCTACTTCTTTACTTCTTTACTTCTTTACTTCTTTACTTCTTCCCCCTGTCAGGTGGCCAACGTATCCACGTTGTCCCGACTTTGCAATGGCACTACCAATTCCGATCTGCCACCTACCAATTCCGATTTCTGGACATACCACCTGCGGTACGCGCCAGCCCTTGAGCTCGGCAGCGTGAAATAGGGGAAGTGAGAAGAGTCCACCAACGGCCGGGGGTCCCGTCCGGCGCGTGGCTGAAGTCGTGGCACGGTAGGGCCTAGGGGTCGGCCGCTCCGGTCCACTTCCCAAAGGATGGTTGTTGAGTCCTTGATCAGATTCACGTGGAATTCGTTAGGTTGAGGTGCTGTTGCCAGACCTTGGGCCCAAGCACCGATGGTGCCGAGGGGCGCCGACCCACCTTTCAGGTGGGTGGCAGATGGCGATTCAAACTGATCGTTCACCGCAGTCGGCTCGGCCTGGACGATGGCTTCTTATTGGTCGTGGTCCATCTCGTTGCTCCGCATGCATGGAGGTCCTGCCCCGCTGCTCGTACCTCACTTGTACTTCTGGAAGAGCGCCGAATGGGTAACCAGACTCACTCTGCTTGACCACGACCAGGCAGGATTTTGGGAGCAGAACGGCTAACACGATCTGGGAGACCCCTGGCGGGTGCAGAGATAACAAGGTGATTGACGGGCTCGCTCTCGGCCAACGACGCCACCCCGGCACCGTTGGTCTGCTCCGTGGAGGTAGCGGGTGGCAACAAGGGCAGGTATTCACTCCGAGACTCAGGTCCCGAGGCAATCGAGGAGTTCATGTCCTCAAGGCTTGGGCGGCTCATTCTCTAGGCCATTTGTCAAGGTAACGCGTCCGTTGGCATCACTGAACGCCGATACACGCAAGCCGGTCCGCTACGAAGCCTCTTGGCGTCGACGGGCCCGTGAGGCGTTCAAGTTGACGCGGTTGCCACAGATTTGGGTGTTACACCAGACTCGGGATTGGTTTTTCGAGCTGTCGTAGAAGATCACCGAGCAGATGTCATTGCGGCACGCCTTGAGCCGGGGCCACAGGTCGTGTTGCTCGGCAAGGTAGATGTCGCCGAACAAGGTCCCGGCAACCTGGCGCCAGCCTCCGCCTTCCGCCGAGAGGGTGAGCCAACGATCCTGGTCGAGTGTCATTTTCCACCCGAGCTCGAGCTCGAGCTGGAGTGCGAGGTCGGTCTGTCGTGCCTGCGTGGAGTTGTGATCGCCAGCTGACCTGGTCGAGCGCCGCTTCTCTGCCAGCGCCCCCAACCAGCTGTGGGTGGCCGATCTCACCTACGTGAAGACCCATGCCGGCTGGGTCTATGTTGGCTTCATCATCGACGTCTTCAGCCGCGTCGTCGCTGGCTGGCAGACCTCGACCTCGCTGCGCTCCGATCTCGCCCTCGACGCCCTTGGAGACGGCGATCCATCGGCGCAAGGAGGCCGGACTCGACGGATTGATCCACCACAGCGACCCCGGCGGTCAAATACCTCGCCATTCGCTACACGGAGCGACTGGCCGAGGCCGGAGCGGTTCCTTCGGTGGGAAGCCGTGGGGATTCCTACGACAATGCCCTGGCCGAGTCCTTCAACGGGCTCTACAAGACCGAGCTGATCTACCGCCGAGGACCCTGGCGCAACGTCGAGCATGTCGAATGGGCCACGCTCAACTACGTCGATTGGTTCAACAACCGCCGCATCCACAACGAGATCGGCAAGATCCCGCCGACCGAGCTCGAGGAGACCTACTACCGTCAGCAAGCCGCATGAACAACAACGACACCTTCACAGACAGCTGAGTCTCTAAGAAACCCGGGCCGATTCAGCAGCCAGTTCGTCGGCACGGATCGTGAGTGGGAAGGGGCGGGGAGGGGAGGGGAGCGTTGACCCGAACGAGGACTGAACGCGCGCACCCATCGTAGTTACCGTTAGGGGGCGGTTCAGGTCGAATCCGATGACTCTGGTGGACGAGGAATCGAAGGACAGGCATCAGTCGCTCGGACTAGGGTCGGGTGTTCGCGCGGCCAACGTCGTCCGGCGATCTTCGATCGAAGGGACGACACGATGGTTACTGGCAAGGACGGGACGTCACCTCCGTCTGTGCGGACGACCGACGAGTACTGGGACCGGCTGGTGTCGGTGAGTGCGGGGGACAAACGCCGGCTTCGGACCTTGGAACGTTCGAGGTTGTTCGATCACGAAGCCGAGCGCTATGACCGGTGCCGTCCGAGATACCCCGACGTCGTGATCGATGAGTTGCTCGGCCCCGAACCGTCTGGCCTCGACGTGCTCGATGTGGGGTGCGGCACCGGGATCGCGGCAAGGCCGATGGCAGAGCGGGGCGCCAAGGTGCTCGGGGTAGAACTCGCGCCTCGAATGGCCGAGATCGCCCACCGCCACGGCATCGACGTGGAGATCGGCGCCTTCGAGGATTGGGACGCTGCTGGTCGCAGGTTCGACCGAGTGACTTCCGCCCAGGCATGGCACTGGCTGGACATGCCCGTCGCCACGGCCAAGGCGGCGTCACTCCTGCGACCGAACGGCAGCCTTGGGCTGATCTGGAGCGGAGGCGCTCCCTCCGACGATCTCGCCGACGCGCTCGAGGATGTCTATTCGGCGGTGGTGCCGAGCGGCACGCACCGTCTCTTCCGCGGCTATGCCGCCAACCGGTCGACCGACGTCAGGGCAGACTTGGACCCGGTCCTGCCCGCCATCGCCTCAGTACCTGAGTTCGATGCTCCGACGGAGGAATGGTTTCCCTGGACGCGGCGCTACCGGCGGGATGAGTGGCTCGACATGCTGCAGTCATACAGCGAATACGCCGCCCTCGAGCGGAACCTTCGACACCGCTTGCTCGACGCCGTCGGAACGACGATCGACGACTACGGAGGCTCCTTCGTCATGAACTTCGAGACGGTCTTGATCGCCGCGACGCGGCTCGGCTGACTCCGGCGCCGTGGCGGCCGCTCGCGGTGCCGCCCGTGCCGACCGTGCCGACCGCCGCCCATGGTTTTCGAAACGGATACCTGGTGGTCCGCTATGTGCCTACATCCGCCGGTAGAGGACACACCCTGCACTATGACGGACGCCGCGTTAAGGGACAGCTGCCGCTCCCCACATCGGTCGACATGCGCTATTACGTACAGTGTGGTGAACCCGTTTGTGCAGAGCATGGCCAGCAATTTCGAAGAAGCGCTACGGCTGATGGAGGCGGCGCTGACGGATTGTCCCGATGATCTGTGGGAGACGGACTTGTGGCCGGACGAGGCGCCCACGGGTCCGACGCCGTATGGGGGATTGCACGGCTCAGCCCCCTGGTTCCTGGCATACCACGCGCTCGGTGACCCTCGATTACGACCTCAGCGCCGAGTTCGAGCGGTGGGAACCGCCGCAGCCCTTTGACGAGAACACCGGCGCCTTTCCCAACCGTATGTTCACTAGGGCCCAACTGCTGGGTTACATCGACTACTGCCGCGGGAGGGTGCGCCGAACGCTTGACGCGCTCACCGAGGACGCGGCGGCTCGGCCACTCCCTGCCGCCCATCGATACCACGGCATGCTGTACGGAGTGATTGTCGGCCGCATGCCGCTGCACGTTCTTGAACACGCCTCGCAGATCCGCCAGTTCCTCACTGCCGCAGGAGTCAGAGTGCAACCCATGCCCGGCGATCGTGGGTACGCGGGGTGACCCTGACGCTGATCCGGGGCGTGCTCCCACGCCGCACAGAGCAATGCCCATAGTGCCGATCGGCTGTGGCTCACAACCGGCGTTGAAGGGCACCTCTCCCACGTAGGAAGGCCCTCCCTGGGACGGCCGGCTCGCTCTGTCGCCCTCAGCGGTAGGGCGTCAGATCGGCCTGGGGATAGCGCATCTGGGTGTCGGCCAAGGTCTGCTCGTCCCAGTACGGGTCGCCCGGCGCGGGGAAGCCGAACACCGACCGCTCCCGAGGAGACGCCCGCTCCACGAGGTCGAACCAGTCTTGTTGCGTCGCGCGCTCGGCCCAACCGACCCGGCCGGTCCAGCGCGGTCCCCACACGTCGTAGTCGGCGAGGAGTGAAAAGCGGGTTGATCGTTCGCCGGTAATGCGCGACCCACGGTGAAGTACATCGGACCGAAAGGTGATCAGGGTTCCTGCGGGACCTGTCATCGAGACCTCCTCGTCCGCGAAGATCTCCGCGGGGAGGTGGTTCGTGATGTCGTGATGCCCAGGGACCGGCCAGTACGGGACGCTCTGCCCGACAGACAGCGGAACGATCTTGGTAGGGCCGTCCTCGTGGCCGACGTCTGACAGGAGGATCCAGTTCAACATCTGCGTGGGCGGCTGGGAGCGCTTGGGCACGACGAGGCTGTGGTTGACGAAGTCGCGGTGGTGGCACTGGTCGTGGTCGACGGCTCCGGCGTACTTGGCCCACAGCTCCGCCTCATAGAGCCGCAGGTCGGCCGAGCCCAGGAAGCGCTCCGCCAGATCGAGCAGGTCGGGGTGGAGCGCCAATCGGTTGAGGTCCCACGATCGCCAGGGGCCGCGGCTGATGCCGGCCCACTGGTCGGTTGCCAGCCAGGCATGAGCAGCCGGGTCGGCGAAGTACTCCTCGGGCTGTGGATAGTGCAGCCACAGGGCCTCCTGGGCGGCAGCCAGTTCGTCGGCGCCGAGGAAACCCTCGAACACGAGGTAGCCCCGTTTCCGCAGTTCCGTCAGACAACGGTCCGGCACTCTCACAAGTATCGGAGGCTAGCCCCGCAACGCTCTTGAGGCGATATCCGTCGGCACGAGAGGACTGTCCGGGGCGGCTTCCTCAGCGCGTAGACTTCCCTCGGTGCGATCGCTCGCGACGTTAAAGATCGTGGCGACTCCGCTGCGCCTCTCGCTCGTTGCCAACAAGCGCGGCCTCGGCGACTCGGCGGACGAGGCGGTCGTCATCCTCGATCGACGCGTCGAAGATGGCCGAGCGTGCGCGAGGGTCACGGGCCGAGAGCCTGAGGAGGATGGGGATGGTTCTCTGGCGCACCTCAGGACTAGGGTCCGACCCGAGGACACGGGCGAGAACAGGCACGACCTGGGACCCGCATAGCTCGGCGCTCCCACACTGCTCACAAGCCAAGCCATGGAGGGCCAGTTCTCGGACTGGCACAACGCAGTCGTCGAGCGCCCCGAGAAAGGTGGCCACCGACTGGTCACTCGCGTAGTGATCCAAGAAGTGCAGGCAGCCTTTCCTGCTCCACGGGTTGGGATGGTGCAACGCCGCTACCTGCATCTGGTAAATCGGCACCTCGTGGGCGATCCGATGCCGCTGCTTGGCCGGAAGCGCGTGCCAACGCCGAAGGAACTCCTCCACAGCCCGGAAATCCTCGGCGACCGGCACCAAAAATCAGCCTAATCGCATGTTGTCGCCCTGCCTGGCGGCTTCTCCTGAAACGCGGGAGCAGCCGGGCCAGCGCTCGCCCATTTCGGGGCCCCTCGGAATCCGGGCTCCTGTCCGTCGATCACTCCCCAAGTCCAAGTGCCCTGTGTCCGCCCGGAGCAAAATGGCGTGGATGGGTAGGGTCAGGGGTGCGCGTCGTCAGACGGGGCCGTGGCCAACCCTTGACGTTATTCGTCCCGGAGGGTAGCGGTAAGAACCCCGACATTCGGATGCGGTATGTCGACCACGTGCCCGGTACCAAGGTCGGCTTCGCCTACGAGAGCTCCGGCCACTTTGAAGCCTTTGCGACGCATCCGCCGCAGTCGGTCGGCAACTCGTCGTCTTCGGCGAATCTCCGGAGGTATTTCACCCGGTCGTCGGAGGTGCGCTGGGTGGCGAGGGCGAGCATCCGTTCGGACGGGTCGATATCCAGGACGCTGACGGCGCAATGGGCGGCTAGCTCCCGGCTGAGCTGACCGTCACCGCAAACGAGGTCGACCACTCGGGCGCCGGCGAGTGGTGGGAGGAGCGCCCGGAGGGCGGGCTGCTCAACGGCCTCGTTGATCCCGGCCTGAGCGTCGCGGATCGCCTGGTACAGCGTGAAGAACCTCTCGTCGTCGTAGACGTTCTGACGGGTCACGAGGATCATCATGACCGACCAGCCCGTGGGCGTTCCGGCATCCACCCAAAGCCAGAAACCTCCCGCACCGAGCGAGTGGTTTCGATGTCAGAGTGATGGCTCAAACACGAACGTCCGTGGCAAGGGTCCTGCCTCTGGAAGAGGGTGACCGCGGCCGCGGTATCGGTCAGGGAACATCTTATGGGGACGCCGGGGTCGTAGATGGTCGCCTCCTCGATGGCCACCTTTGCACCTTGAAGGTCGTGGGCTGGAAGTGCACGGGCCACTACCTGGCCAGAAACCGGCTCGACTCTTGTGATCTGGTTATGATTTCGGGCGTGCGTGTGCGGTACGCGGGGTTCGGACGAGCCAGAGTTCGCATCACTGACGAGCATGAAGCCGAGGCCAAGGCGGACGAGTTGCGCAAACCCCCGAACCGGATTGGACTCCTCTTCCTCCGAGTGCTGGGTTTCCGGGGTGAGGCCTCGCCGCCCCACCAGGTAGGCCACGTCGGACCGTCTCACATGCGCCCCGTGCACCCGACGCAAACCCGAACGCCACGAGCACTCCGACGGACGCGAGTATCGCGAGAAGACTGCCCCACTTGTGCCGTTGACCATCGTGATTTTCAAGTTTGAGAGTGTGCACGGTTCCGAGTGCCTAGGAACTGGTGCCTTCCAGCGTCGGTATGGGTCGCCATCGTCACCATGTGGCCCTTGCGGCGACGAACCACGCCCCCTCGAACAGCGTCTGGCCGCCAAGCTCGGCGGCTAACTGGTCGGCGGTGAAGTAACGCTTGTAGACCTGGTGGCGGCTGCCATCGTTCAGCACCCGCTCTTGCCACTGCTCGGGGTCAATCCCCGGTCGATGGGCCGAGTCGAGCACGACCAACTCACCGGCCACCCGTCGAGCTTCAGCAAGGAACGCCTCGCGTTCGGCGGTCGGTAGATGGCCGTAGAAGGGACCGGTGAACACTCGGTCAAAGGCATGGTCGGCCACGACCAGGTGGAGGGCGTCGCCGACGATCGCCAGCCCATCGGGCAGGCGGGACTGAGCGATGGCGATCATGGCTGGGCTCTGGTCAAGTCCGACGACGAACCCCTGCAAGTGCCTGGTCAAGAACCCCGTGCCGCAGGCAACGTCGAGCGTGCGGGCGGGAGAGAGTTTCTTGACTAGCTCGACTACCTAAAGACCTTCGCGTAATACCGCGCCGATCCCGGTTCACAGCGTAAAGCCACAATGTCGGAGGAACGCGAAGGCCAACGTGGTCTCGTTGCCGATGCGGCAGAGCCCCTGGTCGACGATCTCTTCCGCTTCGCCGATAGTGTCCAGGCAGAGGTTGGCCAGCTCGCCGCCTTTCAGGTTGCCCCAGATTCTGTTCGACCGGGTTGAGGTCGGGGGCGTAGGCCGGGAGACGTTCGACGACCAGCCACTTGCGTTGCTGCTTGATGAAGCGTTGCATCGTCCGGCTGCGGTGGGAGGGAAGTCCGTCCCAGATCAGGGTGACCTTGTCGCCGTCGAGGTGGCGGTGGAGTTCACCGAGGAAGTCCATCAGTGATTCATCGTTGTAGGCGCCGGGTTGCATGCCAAAGACGAGGGAGGCCTCGGTGCCGTCGGGCCGGAAGCACAGAGCGGCCGACATCGACAGGCGCTTCCAGTTGAAGCGGTGATGAAGGACCGGGGTCTGCCCCTTGGGCGCCCAGGTGGACCTCACCGAGGGGAGGAGGCTGAACCCGCTCTCGTCTTGGAAGACGATCCACGCGTTCCTGGCCCGAGCGTTTTTTTTAACTTGGGCCAGCGCTCGTTGACCCACTGCTCTATGGCCTCGTCGTCGCGCTCGGCCGCTTGGCGCGCCGGCCGTTGCCGGCTCCAACCCATCCGGCGGAGCACCTTCCACACGTGTCCGGGGTGGTACTTCACCCCAGTGGTTTCCTCGATCACCTCGGCGACCCGGGCCAGAGTCCACAGATCGGTCGGATACCCATTGGCCTTCGGACCCTTCTCGAGGGCCCGCTCCACCATCGCCAGGTCGGCGTCGGTCAACTTGCGCGGACGACCAGGCTCGCCTGTTCGTTTGAGAGCCTGCTTCCCCCCGATCAACCACACCGTGTGCCAGTCAGAGACCGTCTGGTGGGAGACCTCGAGCTGACGAGCGATGTCGGCCTGGGACACCCCCTTGGTGAACAGGTCGGCCGCCCGCATCCGGGTGGCCTCCATGGCCTCGAAATCTCGGCGCGGCCGGACTCGGGGTGGTGCCTTGTTCGTGCGCGCAGCACCGGCTGGTGACGTGGAAGTGGGCATACGCCAATTATTCCACTCCACGGAGCTCTAGCGGGGTATTAGGCGAACCTCTTTAAGTGACCTCGTCGTCCCAACCGGGTCGATCCCGGAGCATGAAAAGGCCCTCGCCGGTGTACCACTCGTCGTACTCGGCGGCTCGCCGGTCGTAGTAGGCGGCAGTCGCGGGGTCGGTGGCAAATGCGGGTGTCGAGTGCACGCCGCCCAGTCTGTCAACCGGCCGGCCGGCCGGCCGGCCGGCTGACCTCCTACTCGCCCTCCACGTTGACGGCCGGGTTCCCATTAACCCGAAGCTGGGCGCGCGGGTCCTGGACCCAATCGCGCTGCTGGTAGGTCACGCCGTCGCCCTTGAGGAGGGGGCCGAGCACCTGTTCCTCTAGGCGGGGCCACCACCCGGAGAGGTTGTCCCACGACGCGAAATCGTCCATTGGGATGACCGGCGGACCACCCAGTGCTCTCGCGAGTCGTTCGGCGAAGACGCTCTTTCCGGCTCCGCTCGGACCGTCCACCGCCACCAAGCAGGGCCCGGTGGTCGTGGCCAGGGACCGGACTCGGGCGCCCAGCGCAGCGAAGGTGTCGGTCACTGGTCGGGTGCCTGCTGAGTGCCATTTCCCATTATCGGGCTTCTCGAGCATCTCAAAAAGACGAAGGCTTGAGGACACATCGTCACCGGCACAGGAAGATGGCGAACGGTGGCGACGGGGCACGCGTGACCGTGGCAGCGGTGCGCGTCAGCACCTCACTTCGTAACGAACGCCCAAATGCTGGGAGGGGTCATAGGTGGTCACCTCTCAGATGACCACCTATCGACTTGCCCGTCGGTGGGCTCCATACATGGTCGTCAGCAAAGCGAACATCTTTGGAGGTCAATGCACTTGAAGGGCGCACAGACGCCGACCATCCCCGCGATAGCGGCGGGAACGGTCGAGCAGGTCGGCTCAGGGTAAGGAGATCACTGGTCTGCTGCACCGCGGTACCACTCTTGGCCCCTCTAGCAGTGGTAGCAGCACACGACCGCCCTCAGACGTTTGAGCGCCCGTAGCGATCCTGAACACGCACCACGTCGTCCAGCTCTGGCGTAGAGACCTCGAGGATCACGGAGTCTTCCAGCGCCTCGATCGCGTGGACGACTCCAGGAGTGCTTCGCCACGTGGCGCCCGGATCAAGCTCGCGGCGGCGCAGAGTCTCCACGCTCTCGCCTTGTTCGAGCACCAGCCGGCCCGACAACAGGTAGCTGGTCTCGTCCTTGTCAACGTGGTACTGGACCGACAGTTTGTGCCCTGCGTTCACGCGCAGAATCCTGCCGGCATACCGGTCGGTAAGCGCGTACCAAAGCTCGGTGCCCCAAGGCTTTGATACCTCGCGCGGTAGCTCCCCTCCACGCCGCGGAGCGTACCCCGCCAGCCTCCCTGCCTCGGCTGTCCTGTGAGGACTCGCCCATCGGCCAGGTCGCTGCACCTAGATTGTGCTGGCCCCCATGACGAGGCGAGGAGCGAGGGCGTTGCTCGTAGCGGCCGTCGCGACACCGCGTTTGTTCTTCGGCGCGAGCTCGGGGTCATACGTCAGGTGACACAGGGGACGGTCTCGTACCGGATCGGGTCGTACACGGCGGGGCGCCCTTCGGTCGCGTCCGATCGACTCGGTTCCCTCTTCGGGCTCCTCTAAGATCTAGGGCCGAACCGTTTCTAGTCGACCGCCCATTGCAGCATCCCGACGGCACGTCGTGGGTCCGCCTTGTCCTCACCCAAATCAGGCGGGGCCGTCACGACTGGCCCGTAGGATCGCTTGCGATCGATGCTTGAGCCGTACGGCGGGCGCGTGAGGTGCGTAGTCAACCCGTGGATTCTTGGGCCAGAGCGGGTTGTCGCCTACGCTGGCCACGTGTTGGCTGCGACGCACTACACGGGTCCCTGGTACCTCATCCTCGTACCCATCGTGCTGTTTGGTACCCGTCTCGTCGTCCGCTTCCGGCGGGCCGGCAGGCGAGGGCCGTTCGGCGGCGGTCGTGGTCCGTTCAGTGGCACGGGCGGGCGTGGCATGGGCGGCTCAAGCGGATCAGGGGATTTCTAGCGGCTATCGCGGCCCCTCTCGTTCAGTGCCAGGCGTAGACCCACCACTGCAGCACCTGGGGGAACGCCCGGTGAGGGATCGACGCGTGCAGGCCGACGCGGTTGTCCGGTCGGACACAGAGGCGCGGCGAGGTCCGAGGACGTTTCCCCAGAGCTGTGGCCCGCACCGCTCGTCTTTCGGTGCGACCTCGGGGTCATAGGTGAGGTGGCGCAGGGCGACGGGATCGAAGGTGAGCGGGTCCTTCACGGCGGGGCGCCTTACGATTGACCCCAGCGATTTAGTTCCTTTTCAGGCGCGTCTCAGGTTTAGCGCGGTTCCCTATTTGCCCGTGAATCATTTGCCCGTGAATCGCAGAATCCCATGGGCGCGTGCTCGGGCCACCGCCGACGCCCGGTCGTCTACTCCGAGCTTTCGGAGTACCAAGCCACAGCCGTCGTCGATGCCCTAATCGCCGAGAGGCTGGACGCCCGAGCCGCACGATGGTCCCGGCCCGGAGCGCCTGTAACAACCCGAAGTCCGACGCTCTGCACTTGATCAATGGAGCGGGCGGTGCCGGTCTGCTCAGATGCTCACGTGGTCCGGCGCCCTAAGCGCTCGGCGCATTTTGGAGCCCCGCGGAATGAGCAGCGGTTCCCCGTCAGTCGATCACCCACCACATCCAAATGCTTCTGCCCACCCGGAGTGAAACGGCGTAGATGACGTAGGGTCGGTGGGGTGGGTGTTGTCAAGAGGGGTCGTGGCCAACCACTGACGTTATTCGCTCCGGGCGGTGAGGGTGAGAACCTCGACATTCGGATTCGGTATGCCGACCGGGTGCCGGATACCAAGGTCGGCTTCACCTACGGGAACTCGGGCCACTTTGGATCCTTCGGGTCCATGCGCCGCCACGCCGAACGCGATGCTGCCGAAGTCCGGGCGGTCGCCGATGACCATCAGGCCGCTCAAGCCATCGGTTTCTCCCGAGGAGCCCGAGCGATCGTTGGCGCCCTTGCAGAGGGCCCCACTCTCTTTGAGAGGATCGCACTTGTGATCCCACCCGGTGGCCGCGCCGCAGGGAGGTATTCCTCCTGGTTGGACTCACTGCCCAAGAGGGGCGAGGCGAACTCACCGCAGAAATCCTCGTTGTCGGTCACCGCGGCGATCAAGGGCATCTGGTCCGAGTGGCACAAGCGTGGGCCGAGCAGCTGGGCGCCCATCTGGAGATACTGCCGTCGCGGGCAATCAACAGCGACCGCGAGCGAGTGATGAGTCTTCTCGCAGTGTTCCTTTGCTGATCCGATTAGCTCAATGGTGGGGGGTCACGACTCGCCATCGCCGACGTGAATACTTTGACTGACGTGGTAATTGGTGCATGGATGGCCATCAGCGTGGTGAGCATCTCTTGGACACCGTCTTCTCCGTCGATCGCACCAGTCGGAGCATCGACGTCCCCGACAGGTCACAGGTCTGTCGTGGTTGGACTCAGGGGAGCGGAGGCCCCCTAGGAGTGGTTGGCATACCCCTAGCTCTCTGGCATGGCAGCCAAGCCGGTGTCACGTGCCAGATCGACGGCTCCTCGGTATGACGAGGAAGGCGGTCCGCCATTGGCGGTACCGGCCAGAGTGCGAGACTCCCCTAATCGCGCCGGAGCACGTCGTGCATCGAGAGGGGAAAGGTTGGACCGTCGATTAGGCTTGTGGCGCGATCGTGGAGGTTCAGCCGGCTGCGACTCGCGTTTCGGCCGTTCCGATTGCGACGGCCTCAGGGTTACCGGTGTAGGAAGAGGGCGAACGATGCACCAATCGACGCGCGGCACGGGTCCACTGACGATCGCCGCGAGCGACTGCTCGACCCCGAGGGGAAAAGGCAGCACTCCATGACGGAGGTCGACTTCGGCCCTCGCGACCGGCAGGGACCCAAAGCGCCTACAGCGTCCACCCCGCCCCGGACACCAGGGTCGGTGCGACGCACCACGACTCTCGACGGGCTGCACCCCGACGGCCCTGGTGGCCCTACCCAACTCGTTCTGCGGGCGAGAGACCTGCGCACCGAGCTTGACGGACGTGCGACCGAGTTGGGCCATGCCGAAGTGCGTATGCGGGTCGAGCCGGGCGGCAGCGTGCTCGAGATCGGGGCCGACCCGGCCGAGCCACGCTTAGCCGAGCTGGTGGGGGCCAATCCCTTCGTCGATTGGCGACACAGCGTCGCTGAGCTGCTCCCCGATCATGTCCTGGATCGCTCGTTGACCTATCTGGTCCTCGACGCCTTGCCGGGGTGGATGGGATTGTCCCGCTTCGGGGTATACCGGTCCCCGCGGCCCGATGGGGGCGGCGAACCCGCCCGACCACTACCGCCGGGGAGGCGATTCGACCTCGCCTCCCGCGTCGATCTGTGCGCCGGATGGCAGGACGGCGGCACACTTTTGCAGCTGATGGGCACCGGCCAGTCAGGGGCGGACTTCGTCCGTCCTCCGGCGCCAACGCTCGAGAGGGACGACGACCCGATTGCCTGGCATACGTCCGACGCGCTGCCTCCCTATGCGGCCCGGCGCCGTCGCCGCGTGGATGTCATCGATGGATCGCCATTGCTCCTCGACGCAATCTTCCGGGACACCATGGTCGACCCTGATGGACGGGAGAGCGTGCTCCACGAGTACACGGTGACGGCCGCGATCGACCCGATCACCCTGCACATCATGGACGCTTCCGCGGTACCGCGGTCGCTCCCCTACCAAGAGTGTCCCGAGGCGGCGGTCAGCGCTCGCCAGCTGGTGGGCCAGGACGTGCGCACGATGCGCGCGTTCGTGGGCGCCGAGATGCGAGGAAGGACCACCTGCACGCACCTGAACGAGCTGTACCGCTCGCTCGCCGACGTAGGAGCCCTCGCCAGCAAGCTCCGCTCCTGAGCCCACGCGGCCACGGAACGGTCGGGCATTGGTGTCTCGCCCCGTCGTAGTCCGGCCGGCGACGCGGAAGGGCTAACGCTTGGCCAGAGCCGGCTCGAGCCGGATAGAATTCGTAGCCGGACCGCGGCGAGACCGTGACAATCGTGCCTGAAGGAAATGCGCGTGCTCGTCGATCGG
Organism: uncultured Acidimicrobiaceae bacterium; assembly: GCA_963794215.1. Lineage (GTDB taxonomy): Bacteria > Actinomycetota > Acidimicrobiia > Acidimicrobiales > RAAP-2 > DATKRB01. Next base: position 799,003 of record CAWCCQ010000008.1, read on the forward strand.
CATATCAAGGATCGTGTCCATCAATCCGGGTCCGATGTGTCGTCCGTTGTTGACGACGAGCCTCCAGGGTCCCCGTTTGTCGAGCATGGTTTGGACCACTGCGCCCTCAAGCGAGGACAGTCCGTTCGCCGCTGGATGAACCGGCCGCTGGGTCAATCCGCTCGTCGGCTGAGAAGCGAGCGAGGACCGCAAACAAGAGTTTCGAAGGTCGCCCCGGCCTCCTCACCACGTCCCAGTCGGGCGTAGGCCTCGGCCGAGGCGCGATGGCGTGCCGTACCGCTTCGGGGCCGCCGGTCGGTCGTCTGGTCCGGGGTGCGGAAGGTCGCCAGCGCGTCCGCATGCGACGGGTCCTCACCCCAGTGTCGCACCACCCGGCGGCGGCACGGTGCCGCAGCGGGAGGGCAGGAGTAGGGTACTGCTGCTTCATTCCCCCACGCTTGGCAGCTTCGCTCGCCTGAAGCCCCGTCTGGACTCTGGAGAACAACGAATGGAACCCGACCCACGACGGTGGATCACCGAACTGCGTATGTCACACAACCATCTGACGGCGCTGACGCAGCGCTCGGAGCGGGCGGAGCTCACCGCCTCCTCGTACTGTCAGGAATGGAGTATCGCCCAGGTCCTCTCCCACCTCGGGAGCGGTGCCGAGATCGCCATACTCATGTTGGATTCAGCGGTGGGTGGGACGCCGCTGCCCGAGCGCGACCAGTTCCAGAAGATCTCGGGACCGGTGGAACGCCCTTGGTCCTACAGCGATGGCGACGGGCTGCATCGAGTGGAACCAACGGCATGTGGCCCAGCTCGAGGCGCTCGACGACGCGACGCTCACCACCCTTCGAGTGTCCCTTTTCGGTGGGACCATGGATGCTGCGGGCCTGGTCGGCATGCGGCTCGGAGAGCACGCCACGCACACCTGGGACGTCCAGGTTGCCGCCGAGCCCACCGCCACGATCCCCGACGGGGCTACGGAGCTCCTCATCGACCAGAGGGCCGAATCGATTGCTCGAATGGCTCGCGGGCCCAAACCCGAGCGAACGCCATCTCGATTCGACGTGTCGACGACCGTCCCCAGCCGTCACTGGATTCTCGGGATTACCGACGACGAAGTCAGCCTCAGCGAGATCGACGAGGAGGCAGTCGATGGCGAGTTGCGTCTCCCCGCCGAAGCACTGCTGCGCCTCGCCTTTGGGCGGCTCGATGCTGAGCACACGCCGGCTGATGTCACGGTCCGCGGTCCGGTCAGCCTCGACGACCTCCGAGCCCTCTTCCCAGGGTTCTAGATCGCCAGCACCATTACCAGGAGGATCGAATGAGCCCGGACAAGCCGACCGAGATCCGACCCATGGACGGCGTCCGGATCCTCGACCTCACGCGCTCGTTTCCAGGTGGGTACGCAACGCTGCTGCTCGCCGATATGGGGGCGGACGTTCTGAAGGTTGAGGCTCCGGGCTCAGGAGATCCGCTTCGCGCCTCCCCGGGGCCCGGGCCCGCCCCGGCCCATATCGGGCTGAACCGGGGCAAGCGATCGATGACTCTCGACACGCGGGGAAAGGCCGGCCTTGCGGTTCTCGAGCGACTTGTCACGGTGGCGGACGTGCTGGTGGAGTCCGCTCGGAAAGGGTCGATGGAGGCAGCGGGCTTCGGGTACCCGCAAGCAGCAACGGTCAACCCTCGGCTGGTGTGGGCCACCCTGTCCGGCTTCGGCGCCGACGGACCGTACGCGGACCGTCCCGGTCACGACATCACCTTTCTAGGCCAGTCCGGATATCTGGCGGCGATGGTGGAAGACCTACCGTGGATGCCCCAGACGATGGTCTCCGTGCCCGTCGGCGGCCTCATGGCTGCCTTCGCCATCGCCTCGGCACTGGTCGGGGTGGCGCGGACAGGCCTCGGCTGCGCGATCGACGCCTCGATCAGCGACGCCTCCACCTGGATGCTCTCGGGAATGCCGACCCGGTTGCAGTCCGATGGCGGGGGGATGGGATGGACGGCCGGTCGTAGGCTTTACGAGTGCTCCGATGGGCGCTTCGTTACCGTGGCAGCAGCCGAGCCCAGGACGTGGCGGGCTCTGTGCTCGGCGCTCGGCTTGGAGGAGCTGACGGACCGGCTGACGGCTCCACCCGCCGAGCAGGCCGAAATGGCAGAGCGATTTGCGACGATCTTTGCCACACGCGATGCGGCGGCGTGGACGGCGCTTGCACCTGACGCGACCATCGGAATGGTCAACCACGGAGCGGACCTGGTCGACGACCCACAAGGCGCGGCCAGGGAGGCTCTGATCGAGGTGGCGGGGTTGACGGTCCCTGCCACCCCCGTTCGGCTCTCCGATGCGACCGGCGCTCGCACGTCCACACCAGTGGCGGGCCCACCGGAGCTCGGCGTCGACACGGATGCCGTCCTGGCATCGGTGGGGTACACGTCCGAGGAGATCTCCCGGCTCCGCGCCGACAAGACAGTGTGACGCTCGGCGTGACCACTGCTTGCGCTGGGCCGCCGTCAGTCGTCAGCGACCGCGCAGGACGTCGCGGAACCATCCTCCAACGAGTCGAGCAGGAAGTGGCCCATCTCCGCGAATTTGTCCATAACGGTCCGCTTGACTTCGTCGAAACCCCGGACCACGTCAGCGAGCTCTGCTCTCTGGCGAACCCGTTCGGCCGTGTCGGCAGGCTACGAGCTGAGGGCGTCGCTCATCATGATCCGAATCACGCGCCCCGACCCCAGGATCAGATGTCGTTACAGGCGACGATGCCTCGCTCTTGGAAGCCCTCGATGGCGGCGTCGTCATAGTCGAGCCATCGCAGCACCTCGCGGGTGTGCTGACCTACGATAGGCGACGACCTATCGACGCGTCCCGGTGTGTCGGAGAACGTCATGAGGTTGCCAACCTGGCGGACCCGGCCGTAGGTGGGGTGCTCGAGCTCCGCGATGATCCCGAGCCGGAGGTACTCGTCGTCGAACAGCACCGACTCCCCATCGAAGGTCTCGACAGGGATCTCGTTCGGCACCCCTGCGGCGTCGAGGCGCCGTCGCCACTGGACTGCGGTGTTCGTCGTGAAGATCGGCTCGAGGAGTGCCTCCAGCTCCGCGCGCGACCGCTGGCGGGCGTCGTAGGTGGCGAACCGCTCGTCGGTGGCCAGGTCGCCTCGCCCCACGGCGTTGCACAAGCCCGCCCACTGGTCGTCGCTCGGCGCGGCCACCTGGATCCACCCGCCCTGGGTTTCGTAGAGGCGGTAGGTGGCACCGAGACCGGTCTGGCGCTTGTCAAGCTTCGGGCCCTCGATCGCACTGTCCGGCGTGAGGTGGACGTCCGCCCCGTAATAGGCGAGCGAATGGAGGATCGAGGTCCACACGTACTGGCCCTCGCCTGTCCGGTCGCGGTCGGCGAGGGCGAGCATGACGCCCACTACCGAAGCCAGCGCGTTGGCCGTGTCGCCCATGCCGAAACGTGACCACAGCGGAGGGTTGCCCTCATCGACCGGACCACCGTCCCACTCGACGCCGCTCGCGGCTTGGCCCAGGGGGTCCTGACCCCCCAGGTGAGCAAGCGGGCCGACCGGGCCGTACATGAAGGTGTTGCAGTAGATGAGCCCGGGGTTGATCTGCTTGAGGGTCGGGTAGTCGATGCCCAAGCGCTCAGCGACCCCCAGGGTCATGTTGTGGTGGAGCACATCGGAGCGCTGCACCAGCCGGTGGATGACCGTCAGGCCCTCAGGGTGCTTGAGATTGATCGCCAAGGAGCGCTTGCCCTGCTCGCAGCCGAGCAGGACGCTGCCGGTCATCATCCCGGCACCATCCACGGGGTGGACCTTGATCACGTTGGCGCCCAGGCCAGCCAGCACCATAGCGGCGAAGGGTCCGGCGAACGCGCGGCCGAAGTCCAGAACGGTGACCCCTTCGAGAGGCTGGGTAATCGAGTGGCCCGGCGAGCCGGAGGGCGTCGGCCTGTTCGCGGCGAGCGAGGTCAGTTCTGCGAAGACCTCGTCGTTGTGCTGACCGGGACGAGGCCGGGGGCCTCGCACCGACCCGGGCGCGGTGCCGAGGCGGACCGGGACCCCCATCTGTTGAGTGGGCCCGACCACCGGATCGTCGACGGTCACGACCATGTCGGTCGCCACCAGCTGAGGGTGCTCGAACATCTGGGGCATCGACACCACGGCCTCGGCCTGGAAGTAGTCCTCGTGGAGCCGATCCACCAGCTCGTCGCGTTTTTTGGTGCGGTAGACGGCGACGAGCTCCTCTCGTGCCCTGGCCATGATCTCCTGCATCTCGGCGGGCCTCAGTGTGGCCGGGAGCGAGCGCCCGTACATGTCGAGCACGTGGTCGTCGGGGATGCCGAGGACAGAGTTCAGCGACACGCCCTTCTCCGAGGAACCCGGCGACTGGATCCACTCGCCGTCGGCGCACTCGAAGATCGTCCGCTGGTGGATGGTGGGCGGATACGTGCGACTCATGGAGCCGATTGCCTCGTTGTACCGCTCGGTGGTGTGGACCCACAACATCGAGGTGAAGCTGAGGACGCCTTGCAACAGCGACACCTCCACGTGCTGGCCCTGCCCGGTGGACTCCCGAGCGTGGAGGGCGGCGAGCACCGCCGTGGGCACAAGAAACATTGCACCGAGGCTTGGCATGGGCCGACCCAGGAAGATCGGCCCGTATCGCCAACCGGGCTGCTCGTACTGCTGACCCGAGCGTGCGGCGACGAGCGCATCCCAACCCGGACGGCCGGCATTACGGCTGCCTGTGGGCCACCCGGGAACCGAGGCGATGACGAGACGCGGGAACCGAACGGCGAGGGACTCGTAGTCGAGACCGAGGCGGGCCATCGTTCCCGGCATGAAGCTCTCGGCGATCACGTCGGCAGTGGCGGCGAGCTCGAGGAACCGGGCCTTGCCCTCGGGAGACTTGAGGTCGAGTGTGACCGATCGCCGGCTACGGTTCCAGACCCGGCTGCCGTGGTACGCGCGGTCGGGGCTGCCACCTAGCGGCTCCACCTTGATGACGTCGGCGCCGTGCTCGGCGAGCAACAGGATGCCGGCCGGCCCCGCCAGGCCACTGGTCAGGTCGAGGATTCGAACTCCCTCGAGCGCGTCCATGTCTTCCCCCCTCTGTCTATTCGGGATCGCTACGAACGCCTCACACTACCGAGCCACGGCGACTGCGAGACCAACCGCCACATCACGACGTGTGGGCCGATGTCAGGGTCCTCCCAGGCGTCGCCCTCTTCCACGACACCCGCTCGCTGATAGAGGTTCATGGCCGAGACGCAGAACATCAACGTGCCAGCGTGTGGCTTCTACGCGCGAATGGGTCGCGAAGTGAAGGCCATCGCTACGCGTACCCCGAGTTCCCAAACGAGACACGAATCTTGCGGATCACGGATTTGGCCTCGCGCGTTCGCCGTGAACGACCCCGAACGCCGAACGAGGTGAGGTTGGGTCTTGTCCCGGGTTAAGGCGACCCTCCTATCGGTTGACCGGTATTCCGCCGACGGCCGCCAGACGCTCGGTGGCAGGTCCGAAAGATGTCTCGCAGGGGGGGTCCTTGTCCTCGCGGAATACTGTGGCGTCTACTTGCTGGTCGCAGGAAGGAATACCCCCATGGCCGACCCTGACCGTCGTACTCCGCTACTGGAGTCGTACGAGAACGCTGCCGTGATCGTGTCGGGGATAACAGCAGAGCAGGTCACCCTCCGGACTCCATGCCCCGTTTATGACGTAGCGGGTCTGATCGACCACATAGTCGAGGCCGCCTACCGGGCAGCTGCGCTCGGTCGGGGCCGGACCCCTCCGGCCGGAGACGACTCGCCCCACGTCGAACTGGCTGACGCGCCCGGCCAGCTACGCCGCGCCGCTGAGGAGGCGGCGCAGGCATGGGGGGACGATTCCCGGTTGTCGTCGTCGTTCACCATGCCCTGGGGTGAGGAGTACTCGGGTGCGACGTTGGTGAACATGTACTTGGCCGAGTTGGCGGCCCATGCCTGGGACCTGGCGTTGGCCACCGGGCAGCTCGACAGGCTCGACCCTTCCCTAGCTGTGTCGGCGCTCGACGGGGCGCGAGCCATGCTCCAACCGGAGTACCGCGACATGGTGGCGACGGGATCGCCCTTCGGGGCGGAGGTTCCGCCACCTCCTGATGCCGACGACTGGGAACGCCTTGCCGCCTTCATGGGACGCGACCCGCGGGCATCGCTCGACCGGTAGCGCGCGAAGGGAAAAGGCACGAGCCCTTCATGGGTATCCCCATCTGTCTCCACGAGGTACGGAGAAGCAACTACCGCCGAATCGGCACCTCCGAGCGGAGGCCTACTACCCAAACTATTTGAGCGAGCACCCGCCTTTTTCAGCGTATGGTTCCGGCGTGGGAGCGTCATTTCGCGAGATCAGGGAAGCCCAAGTGATAGGGGGATTTCGATGATCCCCGGTCGGCGTCCGTTTCACGCTGGGGCTCGCAATGAGTCCGCGATTTTCTGGACCGCTCACCACTCGGGCTCCCAGGTCCTCGCCGATATCGTCGCGGCAGGACTGGCCGTGAACCTCGCACCCATCCGTCGGGGCCTTCTGGACCCTTGGAGATGACCGAGATAGTCCTTGCTTACCCGGACCCCGAGTTGTCGGACGGCGCCATACGGGTGCGTCGGTGGCGTGAGAGCGACATTGAGTGTGTCCGCCTTGCGGCCACTGACCCGCGCATCCCAAGTGGAACGACACTCCCCACGGTCTTTACTCTCGAGGCAGCCTTCGCGTACATCGAGCGTCAGTGGGACGACTCACAAGAGGCGAGGGCATGTCCCAGGTGATTGCCGATGTGATCACCGACGAAGCGCTGGACCAGTTGTATGTCGGCGTTCGTCCTCAACCGGGCGTCGTCGGGCTTGGGTACTGGGTGGTTCCCGATGCTCGAGGCCGCGGGTTCGCGACCCGAGCGGCATCGCTGGTGTCAACGTGGCTGCTGACCCTCGATGGCGTCGCACGCGTCGAGGCATGCAGTGGGCCGTCCGAACACCGCCTCCGGGTCGACCAAATCCCCCCCCAACGGCGTCGTAGGTGCTCTTTGAGGTCCGCATCTGGGCCGGCGAGCAACGCCGAGCTGGACGCCACCAGTCTTCAACCTCAGCTTGCGTCATCGGCGAGGTCATCCCAACCATCATGCTCGAGGTGCATGCCCCTCTAGTGCCAGGTCAACCAACGTTTGCAGGTTCTACCAGGCACGTCGCGACATAGCCGGGTCAGCGTGAGCTGACTCACCCGCTGATTCAGAGGCGACCGAGGGCTATGGAGTCCAAGTGCTTGGTAAGCGAGGAGGGGAAGGGGAGCCCGTAGGAGTTGTAGGTGATCGACTGACCGAGGCGGCCCTTGATCGCGTTGACGGAGACGATCTGGGTGGGCACGATCACGCCCTGATCCGTGATTGGCAGGCTCATCACGACGCCCACGACGCCCGGACCGTAGGCCTTCGGGTCGAGCGGCGTCACCGTCACGGTGCCCACGGTCTCTCCCTTGCCGAGCTGAGACTCGAACGAGGATTTTCCCGGCCCGTTCATGTATGCGGCCACGCAGCTCGGTGTCTTGGGGTTGGCGATGGCGGCGAGGTCGGTCCGGGCGGAGGAAGCAGACGGGAACACGGAGACGCTGTCCTGGACCTCCAGCGATTGGCCCTTGTTCTGGTAGTAGGGACCGGTGGAATTTGGGAAGTTGTCGTTGACGACGGAGGCGGGGACCCCGATGCAGGCAGCGAGCTGACTTTCGCCGGGCAGGCCCGCTGACCCCCCCGACCCACTGGTACCCTTCTCAGCACTCCATCCCTTGGGCAGGTCGGAGAGGACGAGTTGGTGCTTCCTCGCCTGCGCCACGCTTGATGACGTGACGGCGCCGGCCAGGACGCCTACTGCCGACAGGAACAGCCCCATGGCGATCGCGGCGACGCCGATCCCGCCCATGAGGCGCCCCGCGCTTCGGCATCCCCCGCCGGCCATCGACGGCCTCCTTCTCTCGTGGGCCTTCACCATTCCGTGCCGCCGGAGGCTACTGCTGCTCGAAAGTGCCGTTCGGGGATACCGCAAAGGAAGCGGCACCAGGTGCCGGCATTAGGAGCCCTGTTCCTTGCGGCCACTCGGCGCGACGGGAGGAGCATGGTCCGCAGCCGTTGTCATCCAACCCGGAGCCGGCCCGCGGAGTAAGCGGACAGCAGCGTTGAGGCGATTTGGATGGGGCTGCCTGTCGTGTCGATCACGTTCCGCTCGTAATCGCCGAGGTCGGCGAATCTGGTGTGCAGGCGAGCGATCGGCTCGGGATCATCGGCGTCTCCGGGGCGTCTTTGCCTGACTCGGGCGAGGCACGTGGACAAATCGGGTCGCAGCACCGCGCAGTGGAGCACCACGGCGCGGCGGGCACACATCTCTGCCATGCCGTCCAACCCGTCGCGGAACACGAGGCCGTCGACGATCACCGTGTACCCGCCTACAGCGAACTGGATGGCGGCAGCCCCCATCGCCCCGCCGAGCACGTGGTTTTGGTGCGAAGCCTCGGGAAGCGACGGCTCGACCCAACCGTTCACGATGAAGGGCATGAAGTCATCGGTCCGAATGTATGTGCTCAGGTTGAAGGCAGCCGCGACGAGTTTGGCCACCGTCGTCTTTCCGGCGCCCGATGGCCCCGTGATGACAAGGATCGGAGCCGTCATCTGCGCAGCCGTACCGGAGGCCGACCACTCCTGCGATGGCGGACGGAAAGGTCGAGCATTCGGGAAATTGCCGGTGTGCTGGACTAGACCCGGCAGGCAAGCGCGAGCGCGACCTCGTTGCGAACCTTCATGTTCGGGTCTTGGGTAGCAAGGCCGATCAACTTCTCAGTGACCTGCGGAGGCAGGGCGCCACTCCATTGCGGCTTACATGCCACGCATCCGAGCGCATGTGCTGCGTTACGGCGCACCCGCGGTACCGGGTCATCAAGGAGGCTCGCGATTGCCTCGACGGCGCGCGGATCGGCGACATGATCGAGCACCTGGACACACCACCAACGGACCCGGGGGTTGCTGTCGGCCAATCCCTCTAGGACGGCGTCGAATGCGGCTGGCGTGAGTTGGGCTCTTCTAAGGTGGGTGGCCGTAACTCCGCCAGCGACGCCGCGGAGGGCCTCGACCTCATGACCCCGCCGGCCAAACTGTTGCACCAGGAGTTGTTCGGGTGTCATCGAGCAGAGGATAGTGGCGGCACGAAGCCGAACCGGTCGAGCCAGTCACACGTGAACGCGACCCCCCGCCACAGGCTGGGGTTTGGCACGCGGCCGGCGCGGGCAGCTCAATATCGGCTTCGAACTCGGGGGCCAGCGCCTCATGCTCCTCATGGACGGCACCCCGTTGACCGTCATCAGCCACAACGGCCAACTGACGCGCACCGTGCCCTATCGTCCGAGCATGGACGTTGACTGGAACGCCGAGCTGGTCGATCAGCTCGAGTTGCACTGGCAACATCAGCTTCGACCCCGGCTGGATGGTCTGACCGATGATGAGTACTACTGGCAACCAGTCCCCGGCTGCTGGACCATCAGCCGCCGCGGCGAAAGCCCCGCGCCGATCTCGCTCGCCGCGGGTGAGTTCACCATGGACTACGCCCCGCCGCCACACGATCGCGAGCCTGTCACCACGATCGCCTGGAGGCTCGCCCACCTCATCGACGTGTTCGGGCCACCCACTGCACCCCATTTCGGTGGCGCGCCCGCAGAGCGCCCGGCCGTCCACTACCCCGGCACCGCTGAAGCAGCACTGCGCCAGCTCGATGACGGGCACGAGGCGTGGATCAGCGACGTGCGGAGCCTCGGCACGGCAGGGCTCGCCGGGCCGCAGGGACCCATCTCACCACCCGAATACGCCGATGCGCCGGTGGCGAAGCTCATCCTCCACATCCACCGTGAGGTCATCCATCACGGCGCCGAGGTCTGCCTACTTCGCGACCTCTACCAATGGAAGGTCAGCCGAGATGGCCTTTAGGTCCGGCGTCGAACTGAGGCCCATCTGTCGAGGATCAAGGCAAGGTCCTCTAGCACTACCCAGTTCTCGGTGGCGTAGCAGTGGCCGCGGATGTTGGTCGTGTGGCCATCGGGCACCACGGCATGGCTTCCACTCCTATGGTGAAAGCCATGAAGGAGACCCTGCACGAGTACCTGCAGACCGCCCGCGATGCCGTCATGTGGAAGCTGGACGGCCTCGCAGAGTACGACGTTCGTCGGCCGCTCGTCCCGTCAGGCACCAATCTCTTGGGACTCGTGAAGCACCTGACTCGCGGAGAACTGCTCTATTTTGGTCAGCTCTTCGGCCGCTCGATGGATCGGCCGAACCTGTGGTCAGAGGGCAATGCCCACCTCTACGCCCGGGCGGATGAGTCGCGACAGGACATCATCGTCGGCTATCGCAGCGCGTGTGCCGCTGCCGATGCGACGATCGAGGCACTGGACTTGGACAGCCCAGGCGTGGTGCCGTGGTGGGGCAACCTGCCTGTCACCCTCCACCGCATGCTCGTTCACGTGACCACGGAAACCTGCCGACACGCCGGGCACGCTGATTTGGCTAGGGAGCTGATCGACGGCACCGTCGGATATGCCACATGGGGTAGCAACGTCCCGGAGCACGACGACGCCTGGTGGCGCGCCTACCGGGACCGCGTCGAGGAGGAGGCTCGTCGGACGGCGGGTTGACACCGTCGGCGACCACTTCTCGCTGTGGCCTCGAGTCGTCACGAGGTGGGGGCGGCATCCTCAACAGCGCAAACGGTGCCGCTCGAGTCCGGGTCAATGGGCAGGTCGGGCCAGGACGATCAAGAGGATGGCCGGCTTAGTGTCTTTTCTTGCCACCAGGGTCGGTGTGAGGAGCTTGTCGCTCTGGTGCCGGGCTTTCCGGTGTCGATGCAATCGCCCCCCGCACGGCGGGATACTCGAGGAACTCGTCCTGGAGGCATTCTCGCCATCGGTCCTGGTGACCCTCGACGCGAAGGCGCCAGTAGAGCGCACGTCGGGTCTGGTCGCTTTCGTAGTTGCCCCCGATGTTGTGTCCGAGCAGGTAGTGAGCCAGCAGGACGTCCCCGGCCTCGCCGAGGACCTGGACTGGCTCGGGCCAGGCGATCGGGGGATAGCCCCTTGCCTCGTTGAACGCAGTGGCACCGCGCTCACGGAAATAGGTGGCATGCGCTCGATGCGTTCCTGGCCAGACCCATAGGTTCCCGCAGCTCTCCGAAGCCTGATTCGTGAGCAGCACCGCGGCGAGCATGCTGAAGGTCGCCGGAACTGGTCTGTCGTCCGCGTAGCCGTCGAGATGTGGTCCTCCGGGTCGATGAGAGAAGACGGGGATGTTCAGCGCAATCTGTGTCTGGTCAAAGGCGATCTCGACCCTGTTCGGCGAAACCAGCTCGGTGGCTTGCTCTGCGATTCCGGCGTCGTGCACCAACTCGTACAACGTGGGCGATCCCTCAGATGTCGGCCAGTAGAAGTGTTGGCCGACATAGCCGTTGGGTGGAGGTGACGCCGCGACGATCCGATCGACTTCGTCGTTCGCCCTCGCGACCGCATCCGGTGGAACCACCCGCGGGAGAACGAGGTACCCACTTAGCCCGAACTCGACAAGATCGTGTTCGGTGAGTGCCATAAGCCGTACCTACAATAGCCATGGCGAAATAGACATCAAGACCTATGGATCGACACTGGACGCCACGAGCTGATCACCCCTCGATTCTCGAGTCGCACGACGAGAGGACCGTTCTCGAACCGGGCGCCGGCGCGGAGGGGCGGACCATCGCCTACGCGGTTGTCGACCGACCCTCGGCACGTCGGCATGTGCGGACATGCCCGGGCAGCGATGCCGGCCGCCCGTGCGGTGTGAGGGCGATCAGAGAGGCAGTGAGATGTGCAGCGCGCAGTTGTATGACACCATCGGAGTCACTTACACCGCGACCCGGCGCACCCGCTGAAGTTGTGGCGTCGACTGCTGAAGGACTACGCCCAGCGGATGGATGCCTCGACACTTGAGCAAGCGAACTTTGCGAAGGGTGGGGGTAGTCGGCGCGATGACCTGGCACAGTTGCGGGGTGCACGCTACGTGTACACGTCCGAGATGGAGTCCCCCGTACCGATTGTGGTCCACATCGAGCATGGCGGCTAGGCAAAGCAGCGTCTCGGTCGGAGTGAAATCCACTTTCCGGAATCCCGGTTGGGTCTGATGGCCCGAATCCCAGGTTCTCTGGCTCCAACGCGGTGGGCGGGGCCGACACCAAGGACTCTGATGTCCGCTCCGTCCCGCTCCCAGGAGCCGAACGGTTCGAGCCGAATACGGGGTGGCTCTCGAAACAGCGGAAGTTGAGCAGATCTCCGACCGTGGAGCACGTCGTCGGGACAAGTCCCTCAAAAACCGATGTGAGATGAGACCCTGGTAGGGATGACAAACACGATCACTTGATGGACGCCATTTCTTCGCCCTCCCTCGCTCAGCGGGCAACCGTCGCACCGTTTTCGCCGAAAGCGGGGATGACGCGTTCGCCGAAGGCGGTGAGGGTCCGGGGTTGGGCGAAGTCGCAGAACCAAGCGTAGATACGCTCGAAGCCGCGATCCATGAGAGCGGCGAAACGCTCGACCAGCTCAGGACCCGTACCGATGATGAGGTTGGGGCCGAATCGGCGTTGCGCTGTGGCCGTGACTTCTTCACGGTCGTCGCCGGGATGCAGGTAGAGGACGTAGGCCTGGAGAGAGGCGCGCGCGTTGCCAGATCGACTGCGCAGATCGTCGAGCTCGTTGAGTTTCTCGAGGATGCCGGTGTGCACGTTCCACCAATCGGCGTGGGCGGCGACTAGCTCCATGGTCCTTTTGCCTGCTCCGCCGATCACGACTGGGATGGGACTGAGGGGTTGTGGCTCCTGATGTGCGCCTCGCAGAGTGAAATACTCGCCTCGGTAGTCGAGTGTCTCGCCGGCCCATAGAGCCCTGAGGATATCTAGGGTCTCCTTGAGCCGGCCGATCCTGGCCGATGCATCGGCGACGCCGATGCCGAACGTCTCGAATTCTTGTACTACTGAGCCCCACCCAATCCCGAGTTCGAATCTGCCGCCCGATGCGTGGTCCAACGTCACGGCTTCGCGAGCCAGAACTGCCGGGTGACGGAATGAGTCGCATAGGACGAGCGAGCTGACCTTGAGCCGTTCGGTATTCGCCGCCACCCAGGCATTGGTGAGCATGGCCTCGAACATCGGCTGTTGCTCGGCTCCTGGCGGTGCGAGGTGGTCCATGCCCGCCATCCCCACGAAGCCCGCCGACTCCGCGACCTGCGCTCGCTCTACCAGTTGTGCCATCGAAAGACGCATCTGCGGTAGGTACAGATGGAACTCAAGGGGCATCAAGGGCCTACTCCTTTGGGTGTGCGAGGCGCACCAGCGCCGAGCGTCTGACGATACCCGGGCCAGACATTAATTTCCTGCCAATTCGACTAGCTCGGCGCGAGGGTACAAGAGCTCGCGCCAGCCGTAGCTCTCCGCGGTCGAGTGGGCCGTGGGCGCTGCCATGGGACCTGACATTGGTGCCGGTCTAAGGAGGAGCGGGTCATTCGGGGTGGGCTGTTGTGGCGTTGCCTCATGTGCTTGCGGGGGCTTAGACGGGCGCTGGGGCCGTCTCACAGACTTCTGAACCGGGAGGGTGTGCGTTCGTGACCAACGTGGGAGGTGCGCCAGTGTCGAGCCACACACTCGGTCATTATCGTCGCCGTGATGGAGCTTTATCGGTTCGGATTCTTCGCCCGGCTCGGCCGGTGCTGCCGACTGGTCGCTGACCCGAACCCGGGAGCGACGGAGCCCCTGCACGCGCGGAACGGGTCACGGTACGCGGCTTTTCCGTGACGACCGAGGGAAAGCGCTACCGGGTGAAGTCGTGCCCTGAGCACATTGAGAGGCTGGTGGACGTACAGGGAAAACTGCAGCCCCTCCGGTTCCCGGCCGGGAATACCGCGGTGTGCGTCTTCTCGTTGACCACTCCTCACGGAGTCACGTGATCAACGCCCACCAAAAACGAGGACCCCATCGACTCACCCGGATTCTCGGTGGATGGAGGCTCAGAGCGAGTTGTCCATCCCGCTGATCACTGCGTCGAGCAGTCCTGGGAACTTCTTGTCGACCTCGGCGCGCCGGAGGGTCGCCAGCTTGCGCTGACCTTCGTGGCGAGTCCGGATGAGTCCGGCATCGCGCAGGACCGAGAGGTGGTGGGTGGTCGTCGACTTCGCCATCCCGACACCGGCCCGCTCGCCCAGCACGGCGCAGGCGAGCTCCGTGCCGCCGTCCAGGGCGGCCACCATTCGCAACCGGGAGGGGTCGGCCAGGGCATGCATCACCGATGCCAGGTCGAGCTCGTCCGCCGCCAGTTCGGCTCGTTCTCGCATTGCTCACCTCCTTTCCGGGTCTCGGCGAAATCCAACTCATTTTCTCTGATCCGGGGAATACTTGCCCGATCGCTACGTTCGGTAGTTCTAGGAACGTCGAACTATCTCGACGGATTCCCAGCTGGCGAAAGGTGCGAACCACGATGACACTCACCACCTCTCCCCCGACTCACACCCAAACGCCCAGTTCAGAGCCACCTCTCTACGACCCCCGTCGCTGGAAGGCCCTTCCGGTGGTCCTGTCGGCCACGTTCATGTCCCTCTTCGACATCTTCGTGGTCAACGTCGCCGCCCCCAGTATCCAGCACGACCTTCACGCGTCCTCCTCCACTCTCGAGCTGGTTGTCGCTGGCTACTCGTTCAGCTATGCCGCGGGCCTTGTCACCGGTGCTCGCCTGGGTGACCTGGTCGGGCGGCGCCGGATGTTCACGATCGGCCTGGGCCTCTTCGCCGTTGCCTCTCTGATCGCCGGCGTCTCGCCCGACAGCGTGGTGCTGGTGGCTGCTCGGCTGGCCCAGGGCTTCGGCGCTGCGGCCATGATCCCCCAGGTGCTCGCACTCCTGACGGCCAACTTCTCGCCCGAGGAGCGCCCGCGGGTGTTCTCGCTCTTCGGCGTGACGGTCGGACTGGGCACCGTCGCCGGCCAAATCCTCGGTGGCGTGTTCCTCCATCTCGACATCCTCGGCTGGGGCTGGCGTCCGATCTTCCTCGTCAACGTCCCCATCGGCATCGCTGCCATCATCCTGGCCCGTCGGCTTATCCCCGAGTCGCGCCCCGACAAGGCCGACCGCCTCGACCCGCTCGGCGTCGTGCTCCTCACGGCAGGTGTGGGCGCTATCACCGCGCCCCTCGTCCTGGGGCAGGCCGAGCACTGGCCGATCTGGACGTGGATCTCCTTCGCAGCCGGCTTCGCTCTGGTTGGCACATTCTTGTGGTGGGAGAGTCGACTCGGTGCCCGAGGCGGCCACCCGCTGCTCCCCCTGAGCCTCTTCGAGCACCGAGCCTTCAACAGCGGGCTGATGGTGAACCTGGGATTCTTCAGCTTCTTCGGGAGCGTGATGCTCACCCTCACGCTCTTCTTGCAAGAGGGATTGCACTACTCACCGATGCGGGCGGGCCTCACCTTCGCGCCGCTCGGCGTGGCCTTCGCCCTCTCCTCGCTCAAGGGCCGCAGCCTGCACGCCCGGTACGGCCGGGACATCATCTCGATCGGCGCGACGACGGCACTGATCGGTGTCATCGGCCTGGCCGTCGTGGTGAGCGTTTCGGGCCTCTCCGCCACCTCGCTCGAGCTCTCCCCGGTGCTTGCCATGATCGGCATCGGCAACGGCCTCGTCATCCCACTCATCGTCCAGGGGGTGCTGTTAAGCGTTCCCGCGCACCGCACCGGAGCGGCGTCCGGGATGCTGACGACGACGCAGCAGTTCTCCATGGTGCTCGGCATCGCCGCTGTTGGCACGCTCTTCTTCGCCCGTGAGGCAAGTGCCGGCATCGTCTCCGCCCTGGAGTTCGGGCTCTACGCCGATATCGCCCTGGTTACCTTCGCCTTGGTCATGACGCTGTTCCTCCCTCGCACGGCTACGACCCGTACTGCCCCTGCGCCGACCCTGGCCGAAGTGGGAACCGAGGAACTCGCCATGTTCGACGGCGCCCTATAGACCGGCGCCAGCCTCGGCCATCAAATCGAAAGTCGAAGGGAAGGTTGTCGAGACCGCGGCTGATCGCGCGTGCTCGACGAGGCTCTCAATGCGGAGGCTACTTCGGTGCGGCCGGTGGAGCCGGGATTGCCCACGGCGATACGCCGCGAATGACGCCATCCGGTGAGGTGAACCTCCTCCGCCAGCCGAGGCGGCGGGCGCTGGATCGCGCCGAGGCGAAGCGCTGACAACAGGCCGCGCGCGAGTGCACGTGGGCCGAGTCGCCGCGCTCCGCGCAAGGCGTCGTGCAAGGTTTCGAGGAGGTCGAATAGGCGACCATCGCGGTCGAGGTCCCCGGTGATGAAGCTACGCGCAATGCCCAGCTCGTCTGGTGACCAGATCAGCCGGATGGGCACACGAAGCTGCCCGGAGTACTACCGACAGCCAGTGGTGCGAGTCCTATGTGGGTGGCAAGGGACATCGTTGTGCTCGGGGACGACAACCGGAATCTGACGAGGAGATGCCCGGCGCCCGTACTCGGCGAACATCGGGAACTCTGACTTCTGCGCGCTCCGGAGGTGCTCCCGCTGCATCCCGTCAGGGATCCGGGCTACGGCACGCTTGGTGTCCGGCCCGACCTCAAAGCTCACGAACTGGGGATTGGCCAAGATATTAGGTACCATTGTGGGTGGCGAGAGTTCCCCATGAACGTGGCGAAGACGACATATCGACCCTCGTCATGCACCTGCCGGTCTCAGGCAGGCCGCACGAGGCGGCCGACCGCAGCGCCCTTCCGATCGCCGGCGATGACGACGCAGCGAAGGTGACGGTGATCGCCCTCCTCGACGCCATCGGCTTCAACAGCTATGACGTAGGCACGCTGAGTAAGGATTAGCGACTGGTGGTTGGCACGATCGGGTACGTCTACGGCGCGAACGGGTCCTTCGACCACCCACAGCCAGCCAGTGTCGAGGAGCTCATTTCCGTTCTCGCCAAGACGAACCAAGCTGATCCCAGATGAACCGAGCTGGTCAGGTGATAGATAATGCCCACGCCGTGACGTCGACATCCTTGATCCCCTCGAGCATCCCCTTCCACATGCAGCGACGCGCCAAATGGGGCGGATCCGTGATCTCGCGATTGTCGCCTACCAGATCGATCTGCGAATCGACGGCACCGCCAAGCTCCTCGGCACGGTTCGGAGGAAGATGCTCAACGTCGGCCTTCCTTCTGTACTCGACGACGTCGCCAAGGGTTCGTTCGATACCGCTGCTGGTGGCCAGCGCTGATAACGCCAAGCGCCGAGTAGGCACCGCGGATCACTAGCCAACGCATTTCTCTTGAATGAATCGACGCTGGTGCCTGTTTGCGATTCTGATCTTGCGACGGCTTGGGAATGTCCTAGCAGAGGGTCGCCAGGGTGCCAACGATCATTTCGAGGAACGCGGAGTCGATCTGTTCTCGTGAGAACCAGCGACGGTAGAAGAGCGGCCCGAGCAGAGCGGCAGCCATGGCGTCGCGGTCAGCCGCTGACGGGATTTCTCCCCTGAGGGCTGCTCGCTCCAGTGCTGACCGCAGCGGAGCGGCGTGTCTGCGCTGGATTCGGCTGTGGATGTCGGCAAATGCCGGATCGTGTTCGGCGGCAGCGACGATCGAGGGCACGATTGACGACCATCGCGCGGTAGCAAGCAACTCTGCGATGTGCGTCAAGATTGCCCTGACGTCGCCTTCGAGCGAACCGCTGTCTGGCGGCGCTTCCTCGCCATCGGTCATCCACAAGCAGGCATCAATGACGAGCGCGGAGCGGTTCGGCCAGTGCCGATAGATGGTGGTCTTCGCGACCCCCGAGGTGCGGGAGATCGATCTCGTCGATGGTGAGCTCATCCAGCCCAGCCTCAGTCAGCAGGTCGAGCGTCGTCGTTAGAACCCGCTCTCGGGAAGCGAGCACTCGGGGGTCGAGGGATTCTTCGCGGGGGGGCACCGCTCGGTCATCTGTGGCGCTGGCCTTAGCCATGGAGATCCAACCTCGTCAATCTCTTCACCCCCGTCACCGAGGACGCGATCAAGAGGTCGGGAGCCGACGGCCGGAGCCCAAGCCGCTGCGGGATAGTTGCATGTCGATGCAGTGTGGCGACAGAATCCGGGAAACCATCGGGTCTTTAACCCGAAGGTCGACCCCATCGGTAGGGGCGGCGCCGATTATGGGATTTTCACAGATGGCGTTGTGGCGCTGGGCTTTGGCCTCCAATCGTCAGAGGATCGCCACGCGGGTCGCTTTCCGCTTGCCTTGGGCGAAACCGGCACGGGCGGAGGGGATGCGGGTCGCCGGGTCCATCTGGTTGGTGCCCATTGCGGCTTGGGAATCGGTGTCTGGCGTGATCACCTCGACGCGGCTGCCCTGCTTACGCAGTGCCTCGACCTGGCCCTCCAGGTCCATGCCCCATTCCGGTGGTCTGCGCAGGCCCTCGAATTGGCCTTCGGGCAATGTCCCGCTTCGTCCGCCGAAGGGCGAGAGCACCACGACATTCGCATAGCCCGAGGCTAGGTCGGCGTTTTCGGGGGAGCGCACGCCGCCGTTGATGTAGTGGGTGCCGTTGATGCTGATCGTGGGGGACGATCCCGGCAGCGCAGTGCCGGCGGTGACTGCGTCCACCAAATCGACGCCCGAATCGTGGTCGAAGGTAGCCAACTCGCCGGTATGCGCGTTGACGGCCACCACGACTATCGGTTTGGCTGGCCATTCATGGCGAGGCAACCGGGCGGCGACCACGGCGCGGTGCTGTCCCGCCGTGGATCCGAGTAGGGAATCGCATTCCAGTCCGAATGCGCCCATCGCACGTTGTAGATCCACAGCCGAGGTGGCGGCGGCGGAGATGGCCCTCATGCGCTGGAACACCGTGGCCATCGGCAGGGCCGCCGGTCGTTCGCGGTTCTGTCTGACCGGTTGAATAGGTGGGGACAGCACCGAGGCGAACAGTTCAGCCAGCGGTTTTCCACTGCGCAACTGTGCTGCCGCGGTAGCGCCGGACGACGTGCCGATCACCAAATCGGCGGCCTCGGTCAGATCGAGACCGGCTTCGGCCAGGCCGGCGATGATCCCGATCTCCCAGGCATTTCCGGCAGCCCCGCCACCACCGAGAACCAGAGCAACGTTGTGAGCCCCCTGCGGGTGCGACGTACGTCGCAACGAGTGAGGCGTGAGGGATTGGTCTTTGCCCCCAGTCGATGGGAGCGATTCTTGAAACTGCGACATGGCTTGGTCTCTTTCAGGGCATCCGAGATGCGGCACCCGATGACCGACGACGAAGCTTTAGAGGCTCCAGCGCAAAGGCGTGAGCACCCGAGTGTGAACGAAAAGAATCGGACTCACCTCCTTAGGTCATGCGCTACGACAGCGCGTCTGATCGAACTCAGGCTTAACAGTAGTCGGGCCACGAACAAAGGTCGACCTCGAGCGTCGGTGGGAACGCGACTCCGGCTTCGGGCGCATCGCCTTGGGCTGGCAGCGCCCCATTTCGCCAACGTCCCACGATGGGAAACCAGCGAGATTATCGCCGCGTCGGTCTAGGTCTAGATCGCCTGTAGGACGAGATCGGGAGTCTCCATCTGGGGCATGTGCCCGGTTCCTGGCAGCACCTCGACGCGTTGCGTTGATTGCGGCGGCATAGGCCTGGCCGTAGGCGGGCTCGACGATTTGATGGCTCTCGCCCCAGAGTACAAGGACCGGGACAGCAATGCTGCTGAGGCGATCGACCAACGTGGCATCGGCCATGGCCTGAGAGCCGGCATAGACCGCCAAGGCTGTCCCGTTGGCAGCCATGATCGCCTTTTGGGCGTCGGGGATGGTGGCGGGATCGACAACGAAAGGGCGCCGGATCATGCAACGAGAGTGCCTGGATCAGGCCTTCAGCGTGAAGGCGACCGCGATCGATTCGCGGCCGGATCCTCAGGAAGTGAGCGCCCCAACGGTGGACGCACTGTGTGGGCCGATCAGCCTAGTGGAGGACTCGAACGTCGGAGCGGGACATAACGGCCACTGCGCATCGCCGAGGGTCCCTGACCGGCCATCGAGAGATTGGCGGCGGTGTTGATTAGGGCAACGTGTGAGAAGGCCTGCGGGAAGTTCCCGAGCAGCCGATCGGCCTTCGGGTCGTACTCTTCGGAGAGGAGACCGACGTCGTTGCAGAGCGCACAGAGCCGCTCGAACATGTTCTTCGCCTCATCGTGGCGTCCGAGCAGCGCGAGGTTGTCGGCGAGCCAGAAACTCGTCATCAAGAAGGCGCCCTCGGTTCCTTGCAGGCCGTCGACATTTTCGTCGGTGTCGGTCTCGTACCGGCGGACTAAACCGTCGATGACGAGCACCCTCTGGATCGCCTCGACGGTGCCAACGACACGCGGGTCATCGGGCGGCAGGAAGCCGACAGTTGCGAGCATGAGCAGGCTCGCGTCGAGCAGCTTCGACCCGTAGTACTGGGTGAACGAGTTGAGCTCAGTGTCGAAACCCCTCTCGCAGACCTCGGCGTGGATTTCGTCGCGCACTTGCCGCCAACGCCCCATCGGACCCTTCGGCAAGACACCGTCGTCGGCCAGCATCACGGCGCGGTCGAAGGCCACCCAGGCCATGACTTTCGAATGAGTAAAATGCCGCCGCGGGCCGCGGACCTCCCAGATCCCGTTGTCGGGCTCGCGCCACATCGTCTCCAGGTGGCCGAGGATCCCCATCGCCAAATCCGGCGACACGTTGAACTCGTGGGGAATGGGGCTATGCCGGTAGGTCACGGCAGAGTCAAGAATTTCGCCGTAGACGTCGAGCTGGAACTGGGTGACCGCCTCGTTGCCGATTCGGACCGGAGTTGAGCCCTCGTAGCCGGTGAGGTGGTCAAGCTCGAACTCCGGGAGGCGCCGTTCTCCTTCGACGCCGTACATGATCTGCATCTCCTCGGGGTTCCCCGCTACGGCGCGGCGGAGCCAGCCCACCCACGCCGCCTCCTCGTCGGTGTAGCCGGAGATCAACAGGGCGTGCAGGGTGAAGGTCGCGTCCCGGAGCCAGGAATAGCGGTAGTCCCAGTTCCGGCTGCCACCGATGGTCTCGGGGAGCGAAGTCGTCGCCGCTGCGCAGACGGCGCCGCTGGGCGCGTGGGTGAGGGCTTTCAGGGTGATGAGCGAACGCACAACCAGGTCGCGCCAGCCCCCGCTGTAGGTGCAGCGTCCGACCCAGTCGCGCCAGTAGTGCCGCGTGTGGTTGCGGGCTGCGAGGCTGTCGAGGGGGAGCGGGGCCCGCATCACCGAGGGGAACCAGGTCAGCGAGAAGGAGCGGCGGGTGTCACCCGACACAGAGAAGGAGGCAACCGTGGTGTGGTCCTCGCCTACGAGACGGACGGGACTGTGCAGGCGGAGGCCGTCGCGGGCGGCGACAAGGACGAGGCCGTCACCCGTAGCGGTGGCCCAGGGAGTGATCGCGCCGTACTCGTAACGCACGATCAGCTCCATCTGCATCTCGACGGTGCCACCGCGACTTTCGACGATGCGGTGGATCATGGAGTGACCGTCGTTCGGTGGCATGAAGTCGCACACCGACACCGAGCCCGTCGACGTCTCGAATATCGTCTCGAGAATCAACGTCTCTGGCTCGTAGTGACGAGTGACCTTGGTTACCTCTCTCTCCGGAGCGATCAGCCACCGTCCGTTGGCCGCGTCACCGAGCAGTGCTGCGAAGGCGGCGCCGGAGTCGATCCGCGGTGCGCACCACCAGTCGATGGATCCGGTGAGGTCGACGAGGGCGACAGTCCTCGTGTCGCCGATGATGGCGTAGTCCTCGATCTTTGAAGACACTGCTCCTCCTGCTGCGACGGGGTACTTAGCCCCGACAGCCTCTCCCGGTATGCGATCCTGCTCCTCAGGGCGTGGCAAATCGAGTGGGCGGCAACTCGACGTGCTGCCTGGCCGCCGAGGCCGGTGCAAACGTCCATGAAGAAGGCTACTTGCGGCCTTGAGTGGTCTGATCTACATCCGGGTTTCTCCTCGCGCCGGGTCGGGCCCAACTGTCGCGTCAGGCGTCCAGTGAGTAGGCCAGATTGGCAACTGTTCGGTAATATTCAGGTCCGAGCGGCTGGTCTTGGGCGTAGCAGACGAACACTAGAGGCGACTGGTCCGGATCCCGTCCGCGTAGGAGATCGGCTGCGCCGTCGGCGAGTGGACGACGGGAGGTAAAGAGGTCACGACCTCGCAGTACGGACTCGATCCGATCCAGCTCGCTCGACAACCCGACGTTGAAGCTAAACGACCGGAGACCCAGCGACTGCTGACCGTATCGAGCGTGATGAGTGCTTTGTGTTTCACGGAGAATCAGGACGATGGATGGAGGCGCCACATCACCGAGCACCGCGACCGAGTCCTCCCGGGAGATCTCATCGAAAAGACCCAGCTCGCTGTAGAAGACGACGGATCGATTTAGGTCGGCGACCGCGATAAGCACGGAACGAATAGCCCACCGCTGCGCGAGGTGATCACTAGGCATAGTGTCCTCCCTGAGGCTTTGCGCTCTTCTGGAACATTCTACGATCCAGTTGTCCGGTATGTGAAGAACTTGTATTCCTCTCTCGCCTCCCACGCGGCGCGCGAACCGGGTCGGGCCAGGTCCCAATCAGGACGAATCTCGCGTGTGAGCTCCCGCAGATCCCGGCGTCGGTCTGGCGCGAGCCGGTCGCCCGCCACTTCCGGGAGCTGAGCCCCGGAAAGTCGTGAACCGCGACCCGTGGGTGAGCGTGGCGACCCGGCTCGACGTGGCGAGTCGCCTGCCGTGCGGAGCCTGCGCTGCCCCTCACCTCATCGACCTTGCTGACTTCGATGACGCCGGTTCGCGGTGCCTGTGTTGTGCCCCGGTGCCGAGGTCCGGAGCCTCGAGACAGAGCTGGCCGAGTTGACATCAGCACCAACATGGCCGAAGGGTTCTTCGCCCAGTTGAGAGTTGGCGAGCCCGTCCGACTTCCGCACCGGGGCCCGCTTGTGTGCCATGGTCTCGCCATGGCTGACAACGTGACCTTGGACGGCAAAGTGGCCGTGGTGACCGGCGCGAGCCGGGGTATCGGCAAGCAGGTGTGCTTGGCGCTCGCCCGCCGGGGCGCCACCGTGGTGTTGACGGCGCGCACCGTCGAGCCGCGGGATCGAACTCCGGGCACTATCGGGGAGACAGCCGACGCGCTGAGGCTGGTGGGCCCGGACCCGATCGTCGTGGCGGCCGACCTCGGCACCCAGGACGACATCGACCTCCTAGTACGGACCACGCTCGAACGTGCCGGTGGCGTCGACATCCTGGTCAACAACGCCGGCTACACCATCGGCCGGGCGATCTACACCCACATGCCCGAACTACCCCGCGAGCAGTGGCAGAGAGTGATGGACCTCAACGTAACGGCCCCGCTGATGCTCATCGAGGGTTTCTGGGACTCGATGCGCCAGCGGGGAGGTGGCCGTATCATCAACGTGACGTCCGGCGCAGCCCGACCGCAGGGCCTCCAGCCCCCTGAGGACACCGGAACGGGATTCCCCGCCATTGGTCCGGCGTACGGCGCGACCAAGGCGGCACTCAATCGCATGGCCAACTCGGTCGCAACCGACGGATATCCCCATAACATCGCCGTTATCAACATCGAACCTGGGCTCGTCATGACCGAGACCATGGAGCTCACCCAACGGCAAGCGGGCCGAGTCAATCCGAACGCCGCGCTACCAACGGTTCCCGCCGCTGCCATTGACTACCTCTGCACGTGCGACGACCCGATGCGTTTCAGCGGCCAGGTTCTCGTCTCGTCCGAGCTGGTCAGCGAGCTGGGCCTCATCTAACCAGCGACCTTCCGCTCGGCGTCAGCCCCTCGTCCTGGCACCCTCGCCGTCATCGGTACTGGTCGCGGCTACGGGCGCTCACCAAGACTCGTGCACCGCTAAAGTCGCTGCAGCATGAAGGCGCCCTTCCGCTTGTGAGGAGGCGACGGAGGCGGGGGAACGTTCGCACTGCGGCGTGATCTTGCCGGAGCTGGCAATTCAACATGACCGACAACCCCGTCCGGGTGTCCGCAAACGATGTGCGCGCAAGGCGGGCACCGTGATTTGGTGGCAATGGCACCGTGCTGCTCATCGTCTTGGCATCGACACGAGACCATACGACACCACAGTTATCGGATGACTTCGTACGGGTGCGCTCCCGAGGACGTCGTCGACGGTCCGGGATATCGACGCTCGACCCACCGAATCGGAGTAATGGTTCCCAGCCCGTAAAGCCTCGCAGCCATGCTCAACTGTTCGGCTGAACCGCCCTCTCAATCAGGTCGGTTTGCAGTTCTCAGAATCAAACTCAATCCGAGTCTCGCCCACCTCGTACTTCTGCGCCTCCACCTCTTCGGACCTGTCGCCAGCACGGTGGGTGACTGCCATCTGGCCAAGGTAGCGCGTTGGCGTCGCTCTCTTTCGTACCACTGCTCCAACAGATCGTAACGATTGCTTCCTGCGACGAGTCTGGCGTCGGCCATTCTCGCATTCTCGCGCCGCTGTGTAGCGTGCTAGGCGCGAGGGAGTTGCAGAGTGGTTGGAAGACTCTAGGACGGCCGATGGAATGGCCCTCTACCAGTAGCCACGGAACTCCAATCCGGCCCCCCAAACAGCATGATCAGTTAAGGCGAGATCAGGGCGGACGAGTTGAGCCGAAGGGCCAGGTCCATCGAGGCGCCGCTGAGTGCAGCTACCGCTTACCACCCATCCCAAACGGAGACCCTGGTTCTCGATCACATCGCCCGCAGGCATGTCGCTCCGCTAATCCAGCAATTGGCACGGCGACGCCGCGGTGTTCTCCCCGGTCGGAATCCATCCGACTTCGGAGTCCCTGGGTGGGGCTCCGCAGTGATCAGAACCCTCAACGGTGGGGGGTCGTTACCCACCAACGCCCACGTGATCACTCGGACTGACGTGGCAATCGGTCCATGGCGCTGACCATCTATGAGGCTGTTCCACAGCGATTGGGCGCAGGCTGGTCGCCTCTCGATCGCGAAGAGGCGTGACGGTCGTCATTGCATAGGGGCACACCTTCGGGTCCTTGCCGTGGTTCAATGTGGTCGGGGCGTTCGGTGAGGAGGTTCGGGTGGAGGGACACGCCAGGGCCTCGGGCGCCTGACCTTGTTCGGCTTGGGTGGGGAACGACGCACCGGCTTGCGTGTTCGCAGGTGGTGGATGGGGTGAAGGAGTTGGCTCAAGCGCATCCGATTACCTTCCCTTGCATAGCAAGGCGCCGTTATCGTGACCTTAAGCCAGCAATCCAAGATTTCGCTGGGGTTGAGGGCCGAAGAGTTTTCAACCGGAGGAGGCCTCGTGGTCGTGTGCGTGGGCCTCGCCTCCATGCTCCTTATCGAAGTCCTGATGCGGGACATGGGTGTGAAAGAGATGGGCATGGTGATGCTCGTGCTCGTGGGAGAAGCTGTGATGATCGATCCCACCGGTCTCCGGGTTGCGATTGTGGGTGACGTGGAAGTGCCAGTGAGAATGCATCCGAGGTTCGTGCGTGTGACTCTCGTCGCCAGTGGATGTTTGGGCGTTGGTCATGATGTCCCTTTCGCTCACGTGGGTTGCCGTATTCAATGTGAATCGGATCGTCGAGACCGAGGACCACGGCCTCGTTGGCCAGGGGCTGAACATCTCGTGCAACGAGTCGGCGATGCCGGTTGCGGGCTCGGGTAACTCGACGAGTTCTATCGATGGACTCGATGCCAGGGTTGACGACGCAGATGACCACGTTTGGTCCACGTGTAAGCGGAGTACTCCCGAAAATTCCGCAGCCGTAACAAGGTAGATGTTCCCAGTAACCCTGATATTCGTCGGGGGATTCCAGCCAGAGCCATCCACCCGTCGGGTGATCTCGACTTGCAGTTTGCTTCGGAGGGACTGAACGACCATCTCCGCTCATTTCTGAGAAAACAACCACCGGCCGGAGTGTCCAAACCGGACGACCGACAAGAACGGTATCGTCGGGCTGAGCGATGGGCAACGCAGGGCCGACACCAGGGTGAACGGCCTTACAGGCCGACAAGGCACCGGGCGGTAGGAACTCATTTCGTCGGTGCCCGACGTTAGTTGAGTTGGGTGTTATCGATGTGGGAGACGGGCTCGACCATGAGCGCCACCAGGGGTGGGGCCCAAGTTTGTAAGAACGGCTAATGGTGGCAGGAGCGGTCACAAGCGGTCATCTCCCCGGATGACCGATGCACGAGTGCCAAGGCGTTCGCCCGGCCGACTCTTGTAACAGTGGGGGCGCCCCCGCAAGCCAGCAGGACACGGTACAGAAATTGCCCCTCTAGGTGCACTTCTTCGGGAGGTTGGTGACGCGTGACACCGGCGGGCCTCCGATGGCGGTGTGGTGCCGATGACGGTTATAGGTGTGAAGGAAGCGTGCAAGCGCCCGGGTCCGGTCACATTCGCGGTGATAAGGCCGGACATAGGCCCACTCCTCCAAGAGGGTGCGATGGAATCGTTCGACCACAATTGGTCTGGGGTCGATAAGGACGGCAGTAGCGGTGCCTGATCCCGACCAGGGCCTCGTTGAAGAGCTTTCCCCGATAGCAGAACCCGTTGTCGGTAAGCACCCGCAGGACGACGATCCCCTGCGCCCTGAACCACGCCTCGGCTCTCCCCCAGAAGGCCGCGGCGGTGACCCCCTTCTCGTCGGCGAGCACCTCGGTGTAGGCGAGGCGCGAGTGGTCATCGATGGCGCTGTGCAGGTAGGCGTAGCCCACCCGACCCCGCCGGCGTCTGGTCGCCTCCTGGCGGCCGTGAACCCGGTGCCCACCCCCATCGGGGAACCGTCCCAACTTCTTGATGTCCACGTGGACCAGGTCGCCCGGCGCCCTGTGTTCGTAGCGTCGGATCGGGCGCCCGGTGGCTCAGTCCAGGTGGTCAAAGGCGCTGGACGTCGTTGCGGACAAGGACCCGGTAGGTGGTCGAGGGCGCCACACCCAGGGCAGCGGCGATCCGGTGGGGCCCGGCCTTGTCGATGCGCCGCCGGGTCAAAATGCGCGCTTCGAGACGAGCGGAGGTCTTGTGCGGCGAGCGGCGCGGGCGACTGGAGCGATCGGCCAGGTCGTCAGCGCCCAGCTCTTGGCAGCGAGCCCACCACTTGTGCGCGCACTGGCGGGAGATTCCCATGGCCCGAGCCACGTGGGCGACCGGGCTACCTGCCTCTATCCGTCGGCAGAGCAGGAGTCGACCCTGTGGGGTGAGTGGGGCGTTAGCGTGAGACACGAGGACCTTTGTGCTGGCTTCGACACCTGCACACCTACCTCCGGAGGTCTTCGCGTTGGTGGATAGTCCTCGCGTCAACAACGTCCGTGGGAAGCCCAGATAGTCGACGGGCCGAACCGTCACTATCTTTTCGGGAGTCTTCCGCAGTGTCGCTACGTTCAGTCATGTCGGTGCCCTCAGGGTGCTGGCCGCGCACCGGTGCGTTTCGGGTGGCCGCAGGGTCTCTATTGCCTCTTGGCGGCTCTACTCCCGCGGGCACCCGCCCGAGGACGACCATGGCGACCGGCGGCTAACTTCGATCGCATGACGCTGAGCCACGTCGTGTGGGATTGGAACGGCACGCTGCTGGACGACTTCGACATCATGGTCGAAGCGACGAGCAGCAGCTGTTTTGGTCTTCTCGGCCGCCCAGTGACGGCAGAGGAATACCGGAGGCACTTTGCCCGACCGGTTCCCTTGCTCTACGAGGGCATCTTTGGGCGCCCGCTCGCCCCAGGCGAGTGGCAGCTCGTCAACTCTCGATTCCACACGTCCTACGGTTCGCTGGTCTCCTCAGAGAAGCTGCGGGTGGACGCGCTGACGGCCCTTCGGACGGTCCGGCAAGCTGGTTGCACCCAGTCCCTGCTGTCCATGTGGGATCACCGCGAGCTGACCGCGATGTTGGACACCTTTGGGATCGGCTCGGAGTTCGTCAGGGCCGAGGGCGTCGAATCGATATCTGACGGGAGCGGGAAGTACCAGCACCTGGTCAATCACCTCGGCAAGCTCCGCGTTGACCTCGGCCGATGCTTGGACCCCGCCACGCTCCTCGTAATCGGCGACAGCTTGGACGACGCCGAAGCAGCCAGGAACGCGGGTACGAGGTGCGTCCTGGTCGAAGGAGGCAGCCACCACGCCTCGGACCTCGCTGCTGGCGGGGCCCCAGTTGCGAAAACACTGACCGAAGCCCTTCGCGTCGGGATCGCCCGGTCCTAGGGGAGCCGCCGCTACGGGTAGGGGCACGACTCGGTTCGGATGTGGGTGAGATACTCGTCACGAAAGCGCCGAACGCTGGACTCGACAGGCGAGACGGCGGAGGGACCCAGCGGACAGATGGTCATCTGCTGATAGGGGAAGGGAACCGTGACCGGGTCTGCCCGTGGACGCGGCGCATGGGCGAAGCGGGCGGGCGAGATGTTGTCCCCGACGTCCAAGAGCAGCTCAAGGTCTTCGGCTCGACCGTTTTCGCTCAAGCCTTCACTGGGCCCTGATCTCAGAACTGCTCGAGTAGCGGAGGAATCCGCTTCGAATCCCGCGCCTCACCCAGCGAACCGTCGAACCAAATTCGAGTGCTGGCTGAAGGCGTCCTTGGAGCGCCCCCGATCATTGCAACAAGTCGGGTGCTTGCACTCACGAGACCGGCGTGCCGCTCCCCGGGACCAGCTTGCCGCAGATTGGCTTGCCGCTCTTCGGCACGGGGACGAACTTCTTGTTCTCGAACTGATAGAAGAACTCGCACCTCGTCGGAGCAGCCTGGCCGAAGTGCACAAAGTCGACCGGTTGCGCCGCCAGGCCGTTGTCCGTCCAGTTCGACACCTTTCGCAGGTTCGTGATGAAGGAGGAGCGAGTGGGGTTCTTACCCGCCACCTGGAGTCCTTCGATGGTCAGGTTGGCGACTTGCCAACCGTCGACCGCGCCCAGGTCCGGGATGCCGCCCGTGTAGGCGGGGTCGTACTTCTTCAGCCCGGCGATCATGGCCTGGCCTGCCGCATCGGTGTAGGAGATCAACGCCGGGAAGTACATCCCGGTGGCGGCCGCGATGTCCGCCGGACTGCTGGTGACCTGCTGGGCGGGGCCGGCGTCGGCGACGACCTTCACGTCGCTCAGACCCTCCTGCTTGAGCGCCGTCGAGACGGCCAGGCTCGACGAGAGCACACAGGAGCAGTCCGCGAGTTGGCAGCCGGCCGACTTGAAGCTCAGGGCGTAGGTGGTGAAACTCACGCCGCCGAGCGGCACGACGGTGGGATCGCAGTTGGTAATGCCGACATCTTTATTTGCTTGCTCGGTGCCTGTCTGGCTGCGGGTGGACGATGGGGTGTTCGACGCGATGTTGCTGACCTTCGTTGCCCCCACGGACTTGTAGAAGTCAGAGAAGGCCGTATAGGCCGGCTCGCTCGGAGAGTTAGGTCCTTCGATGTCGAACATGTTGGTGTTTGGCTGCTCGTACCATTCGGGGCCGTCCAGCTGTGAGCCGAGCACGGGTACCCCTGCCGCCTGCAAGTACGGGGCACCGCCGAAGAGGAGCGCGCTCACTTCGGACACGGCGAACACCCCCTGGGTCTCCACGAGGTCCTTGGCGGCCGTTTCGGCACCGGTGGGCGTTGACGTGCTGTCGGCCACGGCCCAGGTGATCTTGCGCCCGTCGACGCCGCCGTCGGCGTTGATCTGCTTGAAGCGAGCCTCCATGGCCGCCGGTGTGTCAGCAAAGGTCGACGAAGCCGCCCCGGTCAGGTCGCTGAAGATCCCGATCTTGATCGTGCTCGGAGTGATCCCCGGAGCGCTGGCTGTGAGGCCTGAGGTGCTGGCACCGGCCTGGCCCACGACTCCGCTCAGCACTGACGCCATCAGCGTCATCACGCCAGCGGCCATACCCAACCGGACGAGCGACCTTCTCATGCCCCCCCTTGCTGCTTCTCGACAGCCGAACTGTCTGAGAACACACAAAACGTTAATCTTCTTGAAACCGCGTGTCCAGAGACTCGCCATGGCGGCGGTGCTCTCCGATGCCAGCGAGACCCCGTCTTTGCCCGACCAGGAACAGGCGGGCGCCAACGTTGCACTCAGCGGCCATCGGTGGTCACCTTTCGCGTCTGGAGCTTGGCTGCGGTTCGGTTACCAGGCGGCCGCTGTCGTCGATGCACTAATTGCCGAGAGCCTGGGCCAGGGGGTTCGAGTTGACCGGAGACCGGGTGGCGCCGCGTGCCAGAGGTCAGGAGCCGCCGCCCTGAATAGCGACGAGAATCAAGTTCAGAGAGGTAGTCAATATGGCAAGCCGATCCTTGCAAGAACGTAACTATTCAGGTCTCTGAGCGCACCATCACCGACACGGGGTAGCACCGCGCGTAACGTTGGGAATTCCACCCGACGACGGTTCGCCCTTCGATGACACGCCCTCCTATGAGGAGCTGACCGAGGTCGTGGCCTCCCTTGAGCTCGTGGTGGACACCCAGGCAGCGGAGATCGCCGAGCTGCGAGCACGACTGGCCGATCTCGAAGAGCGTCTTGGTCGCACCCCACGCAACTCGTCGATGCCACCGTCGGCCGAAGGATTGACCAAGCCGCCGTCGCGGGCGCAACGCCGTGCGGCAGCCAAGGCCAAGCCGGGGAAGCAACCCGGCACGGAAGGAAAGCACCTGGCCCAGGTGGCCGAGCCCGATGCGATCGTGACCCACGTGCCCGCCGCATGCGAGCGATGCAGGGCCGGGCTCCGCGGTGCCCGAGTCGTCGACACCGAACACCGCCAGGTCTTCGATCTGCCCGACATCGCCTTCATAGTGACCGAGCATGTCGCCGAGAAGCGACGGTGTGCCTGTGGCTGGGAGACCAAGGCGCGCTTCCCGGCCACAGCCAGCGCACCGGCGGTCTACGGTCCGGGGGTCCGGGCCTTGGCCGCCTACCTGGCCGTGCACCAACACCTGCCACTCGAGCGCACGGCCCAGCTCTTCGCCGACGTGTTGGGCCAAGAGGTCTCCGTCGGCGCCCTCTCGAACATGATCAGCGAGGCGGCCGCGGGGACCACCGAGTTCACCGAGCACGTACGGGTGCTCTTGCGCCAGGCCGATACCGTGCACTTCGACGAGACCGGGGCCCGGGTGCAGGCTCGACTGGCCTGGGTCCATGGCGCCTCCAACGCCGCCCTGACCCTCCTCGACTGCCATCCGCGTCGCGGGGCGCTGGCCATGGAGGACCTCGGCGTCATCGCCCAGATGTCGGGGATCGCGGTCCACGACGGGTGGCGTCCCTACCGCAGCTTCGCGGTCACCCACGCCTTGTGCAACGCGCACCACCTTCGAGAACTCAACGGCGTCGGCGTGGTCTGGGACCAGGGCTGGGCGAACGACCTGGCCGACCTACTCATCGAGGCCAACGTTGCTGTCCGCGAGGCACTCGAGCGTGGGGAAACGACGCTCGACCCCATGACCTTGCACTCGGTCCGGGTCCGCTACGGCATCTTGATCGCCCGAGGGTTCGCCGCCAACCCGCCCCCGGCCACCGCCAAGCGGCACGGGTACGCGAAGAAGGCGCACAACCTCTTGCTCCGTCTCGATGCCCAACGGGCTGATGTGCTCCGGTTCTGCTCGGACTTCCGGGCACCATTCACGAACAACCAGGCCGAACGCGACATCCGGATGGTCAAGCTCCAACAAAAGATCTCCGGATCGTGGCGAACCACCGAAGGTGCCCGGAGCTTCTGTGCCATCCGCAGTTACATCTCAACGTTGAAGAAGAACCAACGCGACGTCCTTGGAGGACTCCGGCTTCTGTTCGAGGGTCAGGTATGGCTACCGGGTGTGGCCGAGACCTGAATAGTTACGCAAGAACAAGGCCATTCCCAACGGAGGTTGATGAGCGTGTGGCCTTGAATTTCTCGCCGCGACGATCGCGGCGGGCCGCGTACGAGCGACGAACTCATTGCGTTGTCGGGCGGAGTTTCGGCCATTCTCGTTAGCCCGACCATCCGGTTGAACGCTGATTTCTTCGACCGGATCCCATCTTCGGTACAGGTTGTAGCCACAGTGTCGGTCGGCTACGACCACATCCGCACTGCAGCCGCCGAGAAAAGAAAGATCCCAATCGCCAATACACCCGGTGTCCTGACCGAAGCTGTCGCCGTTGCTACGGTGTTGCTACTGCTCGCAGCGTCGCGTCGCGCCTACGAAGCGCAAGCGTTCTTACGATCGGGAGGGTGGGAAAAGGCAAGCCACGCCAGCCTGGTGGGCTGGCAAGTGAAGGGAAAGCTCTTAGAAATTTACGGCGCGCGTGGTATCTGGCAGGCGGTGGTCGATCGTGCCCGGGTCCTCGGAATGAAGATCCACTATTCGGACAGGTCCAGCTTTTGGGGGACATAGCGAAGGGAGCGGTCTTCCATCTGGATCCTTCTCCAGGCGCCCCACCCGCCATCATCGATTGAGGTCCACTCTGCCAGCAGCACGCCAGCGTCGGAGGGGTGCCCCCAACGGCCCGCTCGGGGCGCATCTGACCCCTGGGGCGTCGGGCTACTATATCGATGGTGACAGCGGCAGACGATCAGCCGAAGAATTCGAGTGCCTGCCCGAAGAGGTCCGAACAGTTGACGATCGCTCCGGAGAAGTCTCCCGTCTCGAAATCGAAGGACACGACCACATCTCGCGCGACACAGTAGAGATCGCCGTCTGGGCTGAACCGCAGGCCTCTGGGGTTGCGGAAGAGGATCGACCCGTCAGGTCTGAAGATCCTGACGAGTCGGCCGCTGGTGCTGTCGTACTCGCGAACGCTGGAAATGGCGTCGCGCCCGCCGAAGGGCCATTCACAGGACACCACGATGTTGCCGTTGGGAGCGATGGCGAGATCTAAGGGGCTCAGCTGCGAATCTTCGACCAAGCGCGGCGCGAGGAGATGGCCATCAGCATCGAACACCTTGATGGTATTTTCGCCGATGCCCGAGGGGCTCATACCCGACGCCAAGAAGATGCGACCATCGGGAGCGAATGCAAACCCCCTCGGGAATGGGACGACCTCTGGAAGAAGGTACGGAATGGCGGGTCCGTCAAGGCGCGCCGGCATAGCCGTGACGGTGCGGAGACGACGGGAGCCCACGTAGTAGCGCCCATCGGGTCCGAAGACTCCTCCGCCGGGGTCGAGTCCGTTGATCGGGCCGGTGTCTTTCAACACTTGTCCCTTCTGGTCAAGGGCGAGCACGCGGTCGTTACCGTTGTTGACATAGAGCAGGTCGCCGCTTGGATCGACGCACAATCCTCGCGGATCAGCGACGCGGCTGTCGTCACAGAAAGTTCCCAGCGCGTTGCCGACGAAATCGAAGGCGAGGATGGCTCCGTATCCTGCGCCGTTGGCGCCCTTTGCACTGGAAACGAGGAGTCGCATCTGAATGGTGCTCCTTCCGGGTCTTTCCACGGCGGCCCATCTTGACTCAACTGCGTCGCCAGGAAGTCCGGCGAGCCGCAGCCCACGTGCGGCGCTGAACTCGGATCAGGGGGTAGAGGTGCCCTGAGCGCGTCGTCTGGCAGTCGTGTTGAGGGTGCCCCAGTTCGTCGGTGCGGCGACTGTGAATCTCTTCTCAGCTGAACTTGCGGCCGAGGAAAGCCGCGACTCGGCCCGCTGCTGGGCACTCGTCGCCGCAGAGCCGTTGCTCACCGAATGGACGACCATCACCGCGGAGCCCACGGCGGCTCATTATCTGCTTTGAGAACGCGAGTACGCATTCCGCCAATTACGGGTCGAGGTCGGTCGGTTGTTCGGTCGCAATGGCGAGGTCCCAGGCGTGGGCGAGAAGGTCACTTGTCCGCAACTCGATGAATGCGGCTCCGGGAAGTTCTCCGATGGGCAACTGGTAGGTGCGGGTAAGGGCCTGGGGCTGAGCAAAGGTCTCATGCGCCGCCTGGGCAGAGGCGCGGTGGGCGGCGCACCGGTCTTCGGGGAGTGACGCCACTTGGCCACCGGCTCGCCCCACGATTCGCTGGTGCCCCCTACGACATGGTCGATGAGGGCGTTCACATCCCATTCAGGAGATGGCGTGGGTGACCACAGCTGATCTGAAGCCACGTTGAGCAACACATGGGCGAAAATATTCCGCGCCCGCTGGTAGGCGACCACTGGGTCCATGCCCATGGACCATACAGAGCATTCCGTCGCACAGTCGTTCCTCGAGCCAACCGAGGCACCCGAGGCGACTCCCGCACGTCTCGGTCAGCCACAACGTTGGCCCTCTAGCAAGCCTCCACCAAATGACCGGGCCCACGGCTCAATAGGGGTTGAGTGCTTCAACCTAAGCGTGGTCGATTCAATGATCCACATCCCCAAAGGCAAGGCGGGGGAAGGACCCAGCTCGCTTGTCGACCCAAAGGGGTGTGCACGCCTTCTGGCGTATAGGACAGTGTAGGAGCTGTCCCTAATGTGACGTAGAAGAATCGTGCCAGTGCTGGTGGCAGGACAACACTGAAAAGGTCACGCTGAATACTGGAACGATAGATAGTCGCAGTTATTCAACCCCGAATCGGCGTGGTCGATGCCTGTCCTCTGTCGTCGGCCACGAGAACCCGTCAAAGCTTGAGCCTCTCAGCAGCCTATAGCAGGGGGCCTTTCATGGATATAGCAAGTGTACGCTGGCTCGACGACATGCGGATGCGTCACCAAACGGACTATCGGATCGAACGAGAGCTTGCCGACGGCCTGCGCAGCATGCCGGCCGCCGAGCGCGGCCCCGCCTACGGGAAGGTCTACGAGGAGCTGCTCCAGCGACTTCCTGACCACCCTGCTCTGAGCGTCGACAGAGCGCAACGCGACCGCGCCGCTGCTGATCGGCTCCGATTTGCCCGTAAGTTCTCCCACCGCCGGTCGAGCCTCCTTGAGGTCGGGTCCCGCGAAGGAGCCTTCGTCTTGGCCGCAGCCCGACGGTTCAAGAGGGTTGTCGGCACGGACTTCTCGAACGAGATTCTCGGGGTGAACGGTGCCGCAGAGAACGTCGAAACCTTCGTCCTGGACGGGCCGACCCTTCCATTTGCCGACCGGTCGATCGACATCGCCTATTCGGACCAGTTCCTTCAGAAACTTCATCCCGATGACGCTGCTGCCCACTTGCGCGAGGTGCGGCGCGTGCTGTCACCGTTAGGCGCCTATATCTGCGTTACGCCCAATGGTGCGAGCGGCCCGCATGACATCTCGGTCTTCTTCGATGAGTTGCCCCACGGCGTTCATCTGCGCGAATACAGGTCGCGTGAGCTGGCTAAGGTCCTCCACGCGGCTGGGTTTCGCCGAGTGCGATTCTACCTTGGGGGGCGCGGGCACTACGTGCGCGTGCCAGCCGCGTTGCAGTCTGGGTTAGAATGGCTCTTCACGCGGTTGCCTCGAGCGACCCGCAGCCGCCTCTCAGAATCGGCAATCGTGGGCAATACCTATCCACTGTTGGGGCTCAACGCCGTTGCGGATGGTCTTGCGCGTTGAGCAAGGCGTCCCCAGGCCATCGGACTGGGCTGTGGGTGTGATCCAAGTATGTGACGCGTTGGACGAGGGGCGCCAGGTGTTGTCCGATGCAGGGACGGGGTCCAGACTCGAGTGTGACCAGGCTGGGGCCCCCAACGCATCCGTTCCGATGAAGGTGGGGGGTTCCCCTCCAAACGTCGCCTCCGGGGCGATCAAAGTACCTTCCGAACGGCTCCTTGGGTTTCGTTGAGGTCAGCATCTGGGTCGTTGCGCAACGCAGGGATGGACGCCACCAGCTCTTCCAACTCTGCTTGGCTCATCGGCGAGGTCATCCCCACCCTCATGTTCGAGGTGCACGTCCCCCTAGCCTCGATCATTCATAGGACTCCGGGAGCGGCGCCGACAAGGAGCGCACTCCCCATGGCTGGCCGGTGACCTAATGAATGGCGTGAAAGAAGCCCGCCCCTTGCCTCGTGTCGAGTTGTCACGCCTTGCGGAGTTGCTTCGGGGTCAGGCGCTGGGACCCGTGCCGCTATGGGAACGCGGCACGCAGGCGAGTGAATGCGGTGGCGAGGTCACTGGCCCACGGCCACGACTCGTCGAGTCGCAGAACGAGATGGCGTTGCCGGCGAACGAGGACGGCGGCGACGTGCAGGACGCGATAACGCATGGTCTTGGGTTCGGCCTTGGCCAGGTGACCGTCGAAGCAGGTCATCTGGCTCCATGCGAGCAATGACCCGGCGATGACGCTGAGGGCCACCCACGCCTCGTTGCGACAGAAGCTGTCGAAGGGCAGGTTGGCCAGCCCGCACGCCTTCGCACAGCGCACCCGGTCCTCGACCCGGGCGTGCCCCCGGTGGCGCAACTCGAGCGCCGCGAGGTCGTCGCTTTGGGTGTTGGTGACGAAGCAGGTGTGGCGGAAGCCGGCGTGCGTGTCGAACAAGGCGAGCTGAGCCCCTGGGTGCGGGCGCTCACGTCGGCACAGAAGGCGGAGATCCTCGGGCCACCCGTCGAGGGTCACCAGCCCGGTCAGCTCGACCACCTGTGCGCCGTCACGAACGCCTCCCTCGCGCTCGACTGCTCGGACCCAGTCCTCTTCTTGGGCCATGAGGAGGCCGTCACGCACAGCACCACCGATGCCAAAGCCGATGGAGTACTCGAAGTTGGCACGAGCGAGGGCCTCGACGAAGCGGTGCGTGGCCCCCGCCGAGTCGGCCCGCACCAGGATCGGGTGGACCACCACCGTGGGGTCGTCGCCTTCTTCGTGGCCCAGGCGGTACTCGGGCGGGATCCCCAGCACGGCGCGCTCCAACAGCTCCAAGTGGTCGTCGGTGTCGTTGGGTGCGGCGTTGCCCGGCCGCAACATGGCGGCCAGGGGTTCATTGGTGTTGTCGCACCACACGGCGAGGGGGTTGAACCCGAAGCCACGCTTGTACGTGGGAGCGGCGTCCTCCTTCTCCGAATGCGAGGTGACGAGCGTCGAGTCGAAGTCCAAGACGAGCGGCCCGACCGGTGGATAGGCGTTCCAGACACGCTCGCGAGCCTCGGACAGGGCGCCGGGAATGGCCCGCTGTTCGACCGACGTCGTTGCCTGAATGGCGCGCCACGCCGTGGCCACCGAGGCGACCGGGCCGAAGAGGTCCTCTTGCTCCTTTAATGCGGCCAGGTCGGCCAGGCAGTCCGCCCCGTCGGCAATGGCCACGCCGAGATGGGTGAGCACGACGCCCGGATCGTGGGTGTGCCAGGAGATGCCGCACTCGGACATGGCCACCGACATGGCCCGCGTCAGACCACTGCGATCGGCGAGTTCGGCCAGCAGTGCAGCACCGGCGTGGGACACCAGGTTCTTGCCATCGAGGGTCACCTTGGCGCGTCGAACCGACCTACTACGATGCACCTTCAAGGAGCCCTCCCGCTTCTGGCGTGAATGTCGTTGTGGTGACAACATTCTCCCAGTTGGGGAGGGCTTTGACGCGGACGCGACCACTGGTCATTTAGAAGTCTGACGAATTATCGAGGCTAGTGCCAAGCCAACGTTGGCAATCTTCTGCCAGACAAGTCGCGACGTGACCGGCGAACCGGGACACCCCGATTGCCCCTCATCGCGGCGCTGGCGGGCCCACTAACTCGTGGATGTCCCCGGATCGTTCGGATGAGGTAGTAGAGGAGTGACCTGAACTGTTATCCACGTGCAGCGGCAACGCGGAAGGGATCCCTTGCAGCTGGTCGCTCTCTCAGCAGATCAGCAATCTCGAACGTGAGCTTGGAACCCAGCTCCTCGTCCGCGACCGCCGACACGTCGAATTGACGCCCGCCGGCAGCCAGTTCCTGACCGATGCCCGAGAGGTGTTGGGGGCCGCAACGCGGGCGTTCGATCGCGCCCGCAGGGGAGGAGGAGAGCTCCCTCTGCGGCTGGGCTATGTCAGGCGGATTCCCCCACAGGCAGCGGCAATACACGACCCTCGGGTCCGCGTCGAGGAATGGGTACTCCCTTCACACACCCAAGCGGCGCGGGTGGCCGAAGGCAGCCTCGACCTGGCTATCGCCTGGATTGAGGAGGCCGAGATCGAACCGCACAACTGGGCCGCCCACCTCTTGTGGTACGAGCGACTCGAAGCCGTAATGCCACGCGCACATTCGGCGACTCGTCACAAAAGCGTGCCAGCAGCCGAGATCACGGTGCTCATGGACGTGGACGAAGCGTCGTGGTGGTCGTGGAACCGCTACGCCTCCTCATTCGCTGAGGCGAACCAGGCGTCAATGACCAATATCGACGACGGCGGCATTGCTGGCCCCGCATTCTTCGACCACGTGGCGCGCTTGGGGCGACCGGTGCTCGAATCGCCGAAGCGTCACGCGGCGCCGATGCCGCCGACGTTGACCCGTCGGCCTGTCCTGTCTCCGGTGCCCCTCTGGGCCTGGACGCTCCTTCATCGCGCGAATGACACCCGGCCGATAGTTGCTCGCGCGACCCAGGCTCTGATCGACCATGCCTCGACCTGTGGTTGGCGAACACTTCCCTCCGAACCCTACTGGCCTCCTGCCAGCGAGAAGAGGGCTTGACGCCGACGGGAGAGCCCCGTCTTCGGCATGCTCCTCCACGTTTGACTGTCGCCAAGGCTGCCCATAGGTGACGTGCCGTTAGGGGATGCGGCAAAGGTTGGTTGAAGGGCACTAGGTGCCGGCCGAGGAGCTTGTTCTTTGTGGCCACTCGGCGCGACGGGAGGAGCATGGTCCGGAGCCGTTGTCATCCAACCCGGAGCCGGCCCGCGGAAAAATCGGACCGCAGCGTTGAGACGATTTGGCTAGGGCCGACCCGGCCATGGCCATCTTCACCACGGCTGACGGCGGCGGCTACTGGGTCGCTGCGACCAACGGAGCGGTCCACCCCTACGGCGATGCAACGAATGACGGGTCCATGGCCGGGCAACACCTGAACGCCCCGATCATTGCGGCGACTGGCTTGTGAGCTGACCCTAGGCGATCGCTTTCGGACTGCGGCCCTGCCTCCCCGTCTGCCTGCGAAGCCCAAATCGCTGCATTGCCAACGCTTTGCCGTGTGCGTTTTGTGGCGTGACGTATAGACGGCCGCGATGAATCGAGCGGCGAGATTTGGCTGAGACAGAGTTACTAGAGGAACTACTGATGGCACTTCGGTAGGACAGATTGTGATGGCCTATCTCTACGAGAGACACCCCGCCGGATTGGTCGATTCACACACTCCAGCGAATAGAATAATTGCGTACGGGAGGGATGCCGAGTCCACGGCACGGGAGGGACGTGGAGACCAACTGAATGACAGTGAGGTGGAAGTTGAAATATCGCCTGGCCGGAATCGTCCTAGTGACGCTGTTGGCCTTGACCGCTGCTTTCGTATTCGTTGCTTTGGACAGCTCCTCCACGCCCATCAAGACGTGGCAAGCTCTGCTCTTGTGGACTCCCATTTCGTGGATAGGCTTCTCGGCTTTCATGCGTGAGTGGGCGAAGGTCCCCACTTCGCAGCAGACACAGCCTGCGGACATCGTTGGACTTCCCCTGGCAGGTGTTGCTTCGGACGAGCGATTGGTTGGCTAGAAGGCGCCGTACGCCAGATGACAACCCCGCCATCGGACTCGAACACTGGGCCACCTTGGGCGAGCCGTTCTCATTGGTAATCGCCGACAGTAGGCGAGGGTGCTGCTCTTAGATGGTTGATACCGTCTCGGAGAGGATCGTCTTGGTGCTCGCACAGCCGTGACCGCATTTCTCGTCGTCGTTGCGATCTTCGTGGGGCTGAGGCTCGCCATGGAGGGCTGGGCTGGTCGACGGTGTCTGAAGCGAATCCATCAATGGGCTGCGGACAATCACTTCGGGCTCGGAACCGTCAAGCGCTCGTGGTTCTCGACGGGCTCTTGGGGAGCACGGTCCGGGTCCCTCTCGCATCGCCTCTTCGATGTGGTCGTGACCGACGAAACTGGCACTTCTCGATCGGGCATGGTCCGAATGTCCGGCGGACTTGGTGGCCTAGTGGCGAACGTTCTTGAGGTCCGCTGGGCTGACCCAGCCCGCACTGCCTGAGGAGACTCGTAGCCCGGGCGCCAGGGACCATCGACACTTGTTGGGATAGTGGGCTAGTTGACCTGCAGAAACAGCTAGGGTCCAGGGCAACGACCATAACGATGTCTGGACGCCCCATGGTCTGGACAAAGAGGTGTGCGACGCCTCTCCGCTGGCGTTGCCTGACTCGACCTGGCCAGAGCGGCAGAGGTCATCGATGCTCTGATCGTCGGGGTTGCACGCCTGAGGAGTACGGTGGCCCGGACCCGAGCGCCCGTGAGGAACTTTTGGTCGGGCCTGATTGGCGTCGGCGTTGGTGTCGCCCTCAGCGCGGTCGCGCTCTATCTCCTTCAAGCTTCCGTAATTGGCTGAGAATGCCGGTGCGGAGGCTCGTGCTACGAACGGTCGCCGTTGGGTTCTCAAGGAACAACGTGTCGACGCGGCCAATGAGCTCCTGGCGCTCGTCAATCCCGGACGTCCAGTCGATGCCGGTCCGTCGAGTGCAGCTCACGCAGACCACACCCGGGGGCAACGTTGGCCCGTCGTCGCGCTGCCACCCGAACCCGACCGCGGTCGAGAGGTGTCCTCCGCAATCTCTAAGGTGACCTCACCCGTCGTCCGGACGGTACAGCGGCAGTCGGATATTGCCAAGTTCGCGCAACGGTCACGGGCGCACCGCGATGCCGCAGGCATCCGTGCTGTCCGCTTCATCTCCGGGGAACGGGGCTGTGACCCCACAACTCCCTCCCGAACCAATCGTGAGGGTTAGCACGCGTATCTGCTGCTCACGTAGCTTTTGGCCGTGACCATCGAGCAGCGGCAATGGGGCCCGGACCAGGCAGGGAGCTGGCACACGGCACTCCCAACCCCGCTGCCCAGGACCAAGCCTCCACCTCCGCCCCCGTTCCAAGATGCTGAGCCCAAGGCCAGCGCGTCGACATCCTCGATGAACCGCAAGCAGGCAAAGCTTGTCCGGGACCTTCAGCCAGTGCTCATGAATGGCGAAGAGATTGCTGACCATCACCCACGGTCTGGCCACCGTGCGACGCCTAGGCGGTCAGACCCTTCGGCCAGCCACGCTGTTCGCCACGGACCAGAGGATCGGTGTGTTCGTCAAGAAACCGGGGGCTACGAACTCACTGACTTCACCTACCGGCTCGTCACGTCGATCCAGCACAAGAAAGGCATCATTACTAGGGAGATCGTCGTACACGGCTCGGGACTCAGCATGGAAGTGCGCAACATTTGGCGTGCCGAAATCGAGGCCGTGGTTCAGGCGATGGGGGACTGGCTCGTTTTCAGTCGAGCTCACAAGCAAGAGCGGCCCGTGACCCGCGACAGGGCCATCCTCATCACCGTCGAGGCTCTGGTGGCGTGGCACCGCGCCCGGCATGGCTTGCGGTGCATCTGCCTCGAAGGCGAGCAGTTTGGCCACCAGGCGGCCGCGGTTGTGGACGCGCTGATCGCCGGGGGCGCGGTGTTCGATTCCTATGGTGGACCCGGACCCGAGCGCCTCTGACTAGTTGGTCCTCAGGACCGGAACAGGACTATGAGAGCGACCACCCGCATGGCGATGAGCAGGCGAACAGGACCATGGTCCCGGTCCGCAAGCGGTCGCCGTCGCAGCCCTAATCGAAAA
This sequence comes from uncultured Acidimicrobiaceae bacterium, assembly GCA_963794215.1. Taxonomy (GTDB): domain Bacteria; phylum Actinomycetota; class Acidimicrobiia; order Acidimicrobiales; family RAAP-2; genus DATKRB01. The sequence goes on from CAWCCQ010000008.1 coordinate 840,670, forward strand.
ATGCTCGAAAGAAACGCCGCTCTGAGCAGTTCGGCGAACTGGTCGTGGGTCACTGGTTGAGCGCAGCGACACGGATAAGTCCATTGCCGTCGAACTCTCGTCCTTATGCTTCCGCCGGTGGCCGACATTCCGCAGGATCCGGGCTGGCGTCAGGGGTTTGACGCAGAATGGTACGCACCACACGGCCGTGGGCATCAGGAGGGGCGAAGGTGACAGACAGGGGCCGACGCCAATCAGCAGGAATTTACGGGACCATCGTGACCGCCGCTGTAATCGCCGCCGCCGGCAGTACCTTGAGCAGTGCAGCCTTGGAACTGACTGTCCTGGTGACGCTAGTGACGTACTGGCTGGCAGAGCAGTACGCCGAGCTGCTCGGCGAGCACACCCACGCCGGGCGACTCCCCAGCCGCGCCCAGGTCTCCTCCTCCCTCGCTTCCGCATGGCCAATGGTCACTGCATCGTTCGTGCCTCTGCTCTCGTTACTGGCGGCCCGGCTCCTCGGTGCCACCCCACCCACAGCAGCCTCCGTCGCGCTCTACGTCACCATCGTTCTTTTGGTGCCCCATGGGTACACCGCAGCCAAAGCCGCCGGATTGACCGGTGCGCGTCTCGTCGTGGTGTCGGGCACGGCAGGGATACTCGGGTTAGTGATGGTCCTCCTCAAAATCTCTCTCCAGGTCCACCACAACTAACCCAGCGGCGTCCAGCAAGCGACAGTTCGTCGGGTTCTCGCCAACGTACTGAACACACTCGTTCGAGAGATTGCACTCGGACGACCCGAAGAAGACTCGCTGAGCGCGGCGAGAGATCGCGTAGTCCGCGTAGCTGGCTGATCCGTCGCTGCTCGTGAACCAGGGCTGAGTTTGAACTGTGTTCCCATCGCACTGACTCGGAGTGGTCGGAATCCTACCAGGTGCCGAACATGTCCTCGACATAGATGCCGGCGCCACTGTTGAAGGTCGAATTGGCTGCCACCGTTACTTCAACGACCTGCTCGCAGGAAAAAGGGGCCGTTCGGAGCGTTGGCGATCCATGACACCGGAGTGGTCGCGGTTGTGGATAAGTTGAAGGTGTCGGTGGCCGTAACAGTGACTTGTTCGGGCGAGTTGTCGGTGACTTGGAAGATTGCCTCGCCGTTCACGTCGGTGGCGGAGGACGTCGGTTCGACGATGGCGTGACCCCCTGAGCTACTGAGAATCACCGTCCTGCCAGAAACTCCCAGCCACCGCTCACTCGCTGTCGACCGCCAGGCGGTGGGCCATACGCGCAGACCGAGCCGAGGTCGCGCCTGGATGATGAGAGTTTGCCGTGACCTAAAGTCGCAGCCATACCAGCGCCGTCGCGCGTCGCCACCGAAAAATGCAGCGCGAGACGCCGCGGCCATCGCCGTGTTCCGAGATCGCACAAGCGAGTCATGTCGGCGGAGGCGTGCATTAGCGTGTCCCTGTGCACGTCGACCCCCCCTTTGTTTGTCTCTGCTGCCGGCGGTCGACGTGGCCGACGGCAAGGCGGTGCGGCTGGTGCAAGGGGTGGTCGGGTCCGAAACGACCTACGGCGCCCCGCTCGAGGCCGCGCTGGCCTGGCAGGCCGGCGGGGCGCAGTGGGTGCACCTCGTCGACCTCGACGCCGCGTTTGGCCGCGGCTCTAACCGCGACCTGATCGCCGAGGTCGTCGGCCGGCTCGATGTCGCGGTCGAGCTGTCAGGCGAGATCCCGAAGCGACGAGTCGCTCACCGCTGCGCTTGCAACCGGCTGCGCGCGGGGAAACATCGGCACCGCCGCGCCGGAACGGCCCGACTGGGTGCGCGCCGCGATCGCGCGGCACGACGAGCGGATCGCGGTCGGGCTCGACGTCCGTGGCACCACGCTGTCGGCCCGCGGCTGGACCCAAGATGGCGGCGAGCTGTTCGACGTCCTTGCCCGGCTCGACGCGGATGGCTGCGCCCGGTACGTCGTCACCGACGTCCGCCGCGACGGCACCCTGACCGGGCCGAACGTCGACCTGCTCCGTGACGTGTGCGCGGCGACCGACCGGCCGGTGATCGCGAGCGGCGGGGTCAGCAGTCTCGACGACCTGCGCTCACTCGCCGGGCTCGCGGGCCTCGGCATCGAGGGCGCGATCATTGGCAAGGCACTCTACGTTGGCGCGTTCACACTGCCTGAAGCACTAACTGCCGGTCCGCTAGGGCCGAATCGACAACACTGAGGTTTACGAACCGCGCCCAACGTTGGCGATCTGTGGCCTCTGCATCGAGGAATAATCGAGGTCCCGGCGTCGACGTGAAGTCACTCACCTCTTTGAAGTCCTGTGCCCGGCTATCTGGAGGACGTGGCTAGGAAGGATAGCGTGGTGGGCCGGAAAGAGTCTATGACCCGCCCACCATTGGCCGTCCTTAGGAAATAGGGGCCCACCGCTGTGGCCTTCACGGTTACCGCCCGACCGACGCGTGGACAACACCCCTTGTGGACGACTCCCCATCCGATCGGATTGGACTGTGGCGGGTGACCCATCGCTTCTCGATCCGATCGTGATCGAGGACGACCGATTCACGGGAAAACCGATTCACGGGAAAGTAGTCGCCGTTCCCGGAGGAATGTCCTGCCCCACGCTTCGTACGCCTGACCGGTCGCCGGATGGGCCGGGCACCCCTTCGATGCGGTTGGTTGCATCCAAACGGTGACGACTGCGCGACGCTCGCGCTCGTGTGGATGGGCGAGTTCGCAAGGCCGATGACAATCCCAAGCCGAGTCACCACGCCCAACAGTGGGCCATTAGGGTATCGCCTCACTGATACATGCTCGCAGCTCTCTCCAAGAGTTGGGCAACAGGGGAGATAGTCGACGGCAAGCACATCGCAAGGGACTGGGCTGTTCAGCGAGCTGTCCGGGCCGTTCAAGCCTGGCCGAGCTTCGGCAAGCGGCGACATTCTGTCTATTCTTCCGGTACGCCCTTTTCGACGAATTCTTTCTGAACTTTGTCGCCGCCCTAGCGCCCACTGCGTGGTGGTGGCCATGGCCTCAGACGGGCCGCATGATCGGGAAGAGGCCCCGCGTGCGGGTACGATTGGGCCCTGTCCGTGACGCCGGCAGGTGGCGGCGTCGAACCTTCCCGAGGAGATCGCCCTCATGCGCACCCTGGCCGGGTGGTGTGTCCGTCACCGTCGTATCGTCGTTTTGCTATGGCTGCTCGTCCTGTTGAGCTCGGTCGCCATCGTGAAGTCGGTCGGTACGGACTACTCGAACAACTTCAACTTCCCTCACACTCAGTCGTTCGACGCCATCAATCTCCTCAAGTCCGTGGCGCCGGCCCAATCGGGGGACATCGAACAGGTGGTCTTTGGGACCTCCGGTGACGCCAAGCTGACCGACCTCGCTGTCGGCCAGCGGATCGACAAGATGGTGGAGGAGATCCTCGCGCTGCCCAACGTCACGGGTGTCACCAGCCCCTACGACGCGGCCGGCAACCTCGTCAACACGGCGAACATCAACGCGGATCGGACGGTTGGGTTCCTCTCGGTGCAGTTCGACAAGCAATCCAACAGCATCACCAACGCAGAGGCCAAGACATTCGTCGACACGGTCACCGGCGCGTCGGGCGGCGATCTGACAGTAGCCGTCACGGGTCAGCTGGCCGAGCAGGCCAACAATACGTCGTTCAGCAGCACGGGACTGGGTGTGTTGCTCGCGCTGGTCGTGCTGCTCCTCGTCTTCGGCTCCGCCTTCGCTGCGATCCTTCCCATCATTTCGGCGCTGCTTGCGTTGGGAACGGCAGTCGGCATCATCGGGGTGTTGAGCCATGCCATCGGCATGCCGTCGATCTCCCCCGAGCTCATGCTCCTCATCGGGCTCGGCGTGGGGGTGGATTACGCCCTCTTTATCGTGACGCGGCATCGCCAGGGCCTGGTTGCCGGACGCGACATCGAGTCCTCCGTCGTCAACGCCGTCAACACTTCGGGCCGGGCCGTGATGTTCGCCGGCATCATCGTGTGCATCGCGCTGCTCGGAATGTTCGCGCTCGGGGTCAGCTTTCTCTATGGGCTCGCCGTGGCGGCTGCTATCGGCGTCGCCCTTACCATGGTGGCGGCCCTCACCCTGCTGCCTGCCATGCTCGGCTTCATTGGCCCCAAGGTGATGAGCCGGAAGCAGAAGAATAACTTGGCCAACAACGGACCGCGCATCGTGGGCGCCGACAACAAAGGCTTTTGGCCCAAGTGGGCCGACCGCGTGCAGCGGTACCCGTGGATCTGTGCCGGCGGCGCACTCTTGCTGGTCGTGGCGCTGGCCCTGCCCTTCTTCTCGCTCCGCCTGGGCTCGGCCGATCAGGGTACCGATCCGGCGGGAACACCGACCAGGGTGGCCTTCGACATGCTGTCCAAGGGGTTCGGGCCCGGCTTCAACGGGCCGCTCATGCTGGTCGGGGTGGTACAGCCCGACCAGCGAGCGGTGATTGATGCCGTGGTGGCGAACGTCTCGCAGCAAAGCGACGTCGCCCGCGTGGCGCCGCCGGTCTACATAGCAAGCAAGACCGGCACTGGCGATGTCGTGCTGGTGAACGTCTACCCAGATTCGGCACCCCAGGACGCCGCGACGACCGACCTCGTCAATCACCTGCGCGCCGACACCATCCCCGCTGCTGTAGGTGACTCGGGGGTCAAGATCCTGGTGGGTGGCACCACTGCCATCTACATCGACTTCTCCAACGTCCTCAGCGCCAAGCTGCCGCTCTTCATCGGCCTGGTGGTGGTTCTGTCCTTCCTGCTTCTCATGACCGTGTTCCGGAGCTTTGTCATTCCGCTGACCGCGGCGTGCATGAACCTGCTCTCGATCGGTGCCGCCTTCGGCATCTTGGTGGCCGTGTTCCAGTGGGGATACGGGGGGTCCCTGATCGGGCTCAGCGGCACAAGCCCCGTCGAGGCCTTCCTCCCCGTCATGCTGTTCGCCATTCTCTTCGGGCTGTCGATGGACTACCAGGTGTTCCTGGTGTCTCGCATCCACGAGGAATACATCAAGTCAGGTGGCAACAACAAGGTGGCGGTTCGCAGCGGACTGGCCGCTACTGGCAAGACGATCACGGCCGCCGCACTGATCATGATCCTGGTCTTCGGCTCGTTCATCCTGGGCGGGAACCGCGTGATCAAGGAGTTCGGCATCGGGCTGGCCGGCGGCGTCCTGGTGGACGCCGTCCTGATCCGGATGGCTGTCGTACCGTCGGTTATGATGATGTTCGGCAAGGCCAACTGGTGGTTCCCGCGATGGCTAGACCGGATCCTGCCGAACCTGTCGGTCGACGCCGACGACCTGGCTGCGCACTCGATCGACGAGGACGGCACGCAGACCGAGCCGGAGCTGGCCGGCACCGTCTCCCCTAGGCGGGTCCTCTAGGCGAAAGGCTTGACGATATGTACGACCTTCTTCTTTCAGCTGACTTGATGGTGAGCGATCCGGATGCGTCCGCCGACCTTCTTGTACGCCGTTTGGGGATCCTGGCCCACCTCAACTGGCGTCAGGCATTCCCAACCCACGCGTACGTCGCCCATTTCCTTCGGGTTCATAAGTCGCTGGCTGTGGCTCCCACCCGGATCGAGTTGCAGGGTCACGTGGAGATCTCCGTTCCCCCTGCCGATCCGTTCTTTCCCGCCTATCTGAGCAGCCTGATCGCGTTCCAAGGCCCTCATAGACCCATCAAGACGCATGCGACTGTGCTTACCACCAGCGATGTCGATGCCACGCTGTCCCTCCTTCAGCGCCGCCGGGTACCGTTCCGAATCGCGCCACGCGACCAAGCGATGCCCTTTGACCGGATCTGGGTGGGCGTTACCCCCGAGGATCCGCGGTACCGCCCGGACTTCGACGGTGGCCTGTGCGTCGAGATCATCGGTACCGCACCACTCCAGCTGCCGTCGGAGACCTATGGCGACGTCGTCCCTGAGCCCCTCGGGCTGCAGCCGGGAGGCATGGTTCGGGTTGTGGCTCGGGGTTATTTGGTCCGGGATCTCGACGCCACGCTGCGCGCCCTATCGGCCAATCTCGGCTGGGAGCCGGCCGGGCCCGTCGAATCGCTGTCTGAGGAGGGCTACCGCTTGGCGCGCATGGGCTTCGCCATCGGCCACAGCGCAACCGTGGACTTGATTGAGCCGCAGCGCTGGAACAGCGAAGCCGGGTATTACCTCAACACTTGGGGCCCGGGTCCGTACTATATGCGGATCGCTGTCGTCGGCTTGGACGCGAAAGCGTTGGACCTCACCGAGCGCGGCACCCGCTACCTCGATGTCGAGGCGACGGCTGATCTGCAACGGCGCGTGCAGGTCGTGCCTGACGACATTGACGGAGCGTTGGTCGAGTTCGTCGAGCACGCGCCGTAGCCACATCGACATTCAGGGCATCCGTATCCCGCTGACCAGGACGTCGGAAGCGTGCCAGCGCTCTTGGCTGCACACCGTTCTTCACAATCCCCAACGGCGTTCCGATCAGGGCAGCGGCATGGATGTCAAGGCGTGTCGGCAAACGGGGTGGGAGCTTGTGAGTTCTCGGGTCACCAAGGAGGGTGACCGGTTGTTCATGCTGAGGTGCTGGCGTACCGGCTCCCGATGAGCCGGCACGCCAGCAACTTCTTAGGAGGCAGGTGGCAGTCTGGGCGAGGGTCCTGGGAAGGGCCCTGCTCGCGCTGGGTCGGAAGATCGAACGCCCGTAGAACGAAGGACGAAGAGGTCGCCCAACGTTTCCGTAAGGGTTGACGACGGACCACGCCTCGGCTTGGGAGCATCGAATTCTCTCCATGGGTAGAGGCTGGGAGTACTTCGCTCCTGGAGGCAAAATGAGGATGCCGTCCGGGCAATGTCCAGCGGGAAGGATAAAGGCGTGCAAACCTCCATCACTGCAATCCAGGCCATGGTTGCCCCAGCCGTACTGATCACCACGTCAGGCATCATTGCCGGCGGGCTGTCGTCGATGTATAGCTCGGTGAATGATCGCATGCGGAGCATGACCGCCGAGCTCCTCGATCTTCGCACCAGTGTCGATGGAACGTTTGGGAATCTGGCTGATGAGCTCCCCCGGACCCGAGAGCGCATCGCCGAGATCGGCACCCAGCTTCCACTACTGCTGCGGCGTCATCGCTTGCTCGGTCACGCACTGCTCTCCATCTACGCTGCCGCGCTCGGTCTCGTTTTCAGCGTGATCAGCATCGCGATCGCCGTCGGCACGCACAATGAGATTGTCAGTATTGTCGCTCTGGTCTTTGTGGTCGGTGGAACAGTCACCTTGCTCATTGGCCTTTGGTTTGCCGCCAGAGCAATCGCCCTATCCCGAGATGCCATCGACTACGAGGTGCAGCGGGTCCTTTCACTTTGAAAGCGAAGAACTTGATGAGCTGGTCGCTCGCTCACTCGTGCGCGGGTATTCCCCGAGATCGAAGTCCTCCGTCGCACTGGTCAGTCCGGTTGTCAGCGAGTGAACGCCGGGTTTTCGGGCTTAGGTGTCATCAGAAGCCAAGAACGCCAGAATCCGAAAATCGCCCCAAGGTCCCGGTGACTCATCTGCTGCTCACACCCCGCGGGGTCATCGTGCTCGATCTGTCACCGGCGTCACGGCCGCATGGCGCGACCGGCCGGCGGCGTTTGGCGATGCCGCCTCTAACTGGCCGAGGCCGGTTGATGGACCGCTGTGATCTGACCGCGAAGCGTCTTGAGCGCGGCGACATAAATCTCGGAGAACGTGGGGAAGGGCTGGATGGTGTCGCGCAGCACTTGGAGGGGCACGCGGGCACGGATTGCCAACGTGGCCTGCTGGAGCCACTCACCGGCCTCGGGACCCAGGGCGTATGCTCCGGTCAGCCGGTCACCGTCGCTCAGAAGGGTCAAGAAGCCGGTGGATTGTGCGTAGGCGTGAGTGTATGTGGCGGTCTTGGCTACCTCGGAGAGAGAAGCGGTGGCGCTGAAGGGAGCCTCTGTGGCGCCCACCGACGCCGCTTGAGGGTCCGTGTAGACGACGTTGGGGATGGCCTCGTAGTTGGCCTGACGGGGCTCGCCGAGAATATTGGCGGCGACGACCTCGCCCTGGTACTTCCCCACGTGGGTCAGCAGCCGCACGCCGGTCACGTCGCCGATGGCCCACAGACCTTGGACCGCGCGCAAGTGGGTGTCGACGGGGATGCCGTGGCGGTCGGCGTGGACGCCGACCGTGTCGAGGCCGATCCCCTCTACGCGGGGGCGCCGGCCCGTGGCCACGAGCAGGTGGTCGCCGCGCAACTCTCGACCGTCTTGCAATGCCAGGACGTAATCTTCGCCGTCGCGCCGGGCCGCCGTTGCCTGGACACCCAACATAAGTTCGACGCCGTCGCCCCGAAGCACTTCGCCCAGCGCCTCGCCCAGCGGCGCCGGCTCGCGAGCGAGCACACGCTCCGCTCCCTCGACCAGGGCCACCTCGCCGCCCAGGCGTCGCACGGCCTGTGCCATCTCCGCGCCAACTGGTCCGCCGCCCAATATCAGGAGGCGACGTGGCACGGCCTTCATGCCGGTCACTTCGCGGTTGGTCCAGACACCCTCCAAGTCGGCCATGCCCGGCACCGGTGGCATGACCGGATCCGAGCCGGTCGCCACCACAATGTGCCCAGCGGTATGGGGCACACCGTCAACTTCGACCACGCCCACCCCGGCCAGCCGGCCAGTACCGCGCAGAAGGTCGATGCCCTTGTCGGCCAGCCAATGTTCCTGGCCCGCGTCCGAGTAGTTCGAGACCATGAAATCGCGATAGGCCAGCGCCGCCTCGACGTCGACCTGGGCACTGACTGCCGCCTGGCGCGCGTCCTTCGCCGCCTCTCCGGGGCGGAGCAGCGTCTTGGAAGGGATGCACGCCCAGTAGGAACACTCGCCGCCGACTAGGTCGCGCTCGACGACGGCGACCCGCAGTCCACCGTCGGCCAACTCCCCTGCGCAGTGCTCGCCTGGTGAGCCGGCGCCCAAGACGATGACGTCGTAGCGGCTCACTTGATCGTCCCGAGGCCGGTGCCACTGGCGCGCTCGGACCGATCGCCCACGATGTACGGCGTGTGACAGTCCAGCCAGTCCGGTTCGGAATGTTCTCTATCCTCTCCGTGGAGGCCGTGAGGCTCCGTCGCCCGGCTGAGAGGGGCAGCGAGATCGGTGGCGGAATCGTGGGTGGCAAGCATCGGGTCCTCCTCTTCACTAAGAACGGCCGGCCCGGCGGGAATCTGCTCTCTGTGTGGTTACCTTCCCGGAAGGCGTGTCGTCACCTCTTGAAGGAACCAGCCGTTGCTGTCCGGGTCACTGAACGAAGCAAACGAGCCATAGCTCGTGCGTTCTGGAGCGGGGCCGGGGGCGCGTGCAGCAGTGCTGGCGTGGTGAAACACTCCGCCCGTGTCATGGAACACCTCGCTCACCTCGGCGCCACAGGTCACCAGTTCGTCGCGGGCCGCTTCGATGTCGCTGACGACAAGCTGGAGACCTTCCGCTGAGCCCGGTGCGGCGGAGGTGATCCCGCTGCCGAAGATGATCGAGCACGCCGAACCAGGAGGCGTGAGCTGCACGACTCGGAAGCCATGGTCACCTGGGAAATCAGCGTCTAGGCGCCACCCCAAGCTTGTATAGAAGCTCTTGGCCCGGTCCACATCGGACACCGGAACCACGATCACTTCGAGCTTCATGTCCGCTACCGCAACCCCTCTTCGTTTTGTCCGAGAGCCCCTGCCCGTGCTCTGGAGCTGGTGCTGGTGCTGGTGCTGGTGCTGGTGCTGGTGCTGGTGCTGGTGCTGGTGCTGGTGCTGGTGCTGGTGCTGGTGCTGGCACACCTTCGCGCCGCTCGTCTTCCAAGTCCAGGCCCACTTTTTGGGCAGATCGTCGCGACGTAGGAAACTTGAGCGCACCAGGCCGAGGTCGTCATGGCGCGATCGGTGTCGAGTTCGAGGACCGAACCGGTTCTTGCGCGTGCCCGTCTGGTGGCGCAACCGAGGCGCCAGTCCAAACGTGAAATCACCTCTTTATTGTGAGGCATTCTTTCTTGGGCAGCGGATTGCCGGAGAGCCCAACGACCTTCCGGACTGATCGAATAGGTGAGACTGATCGTGAATGGCCGACGTGGTGAGCGGGCGGCGCTGACCACACGCGAGGTGGTCAGCAGGACGAAGTTGTTTGTTCCAGTGCCGCTGTCTTCATTGGCGAGAACGTTGGCATGCATTGGCGACACATCGGTAAGCTGATGGCGGTTGCCATCAGACCAGGGTCCATGGTCCAGCGCCTCACCGGTTGAGCTGTTCAGGCACGACGTCACCGGTACCCTTCGCCTCTCCGATCTGATGGGCGCGAGGCACGGGGGCACTCGCAGCAGGTGGCGCCTGTCGGAGTTCGATCTCGGAAATGGCCCAGGCCGCGTTGACGAGCCCGATATGGCTGAAGGCTTGGGGGAAGTTCCCGAGGAGTTCTCCGCTGACGGGATCCACCTCCTCAGCGAGCAGGCCGACGTCGTTGACGAAGGCGGCGGCCCGTTCGAAGACGGCGCGGGCCCGACCCGGCTGTCCGGCCTGAGCCAGAGCCTGGGCCAGCCAGAAGGTGCACAGAAGGAACGTGCCTTCCTGGCCCTCGAGCGAGTCGGGGGACCGGTAGCGGTACACCAGACCGCGATCATCAGTGAGGCGTTCTTGGGTCGCCTCGACCGTGGCCAGCACTCTGGGATCGTCGGCCGGAAGGAAGCCCACCAAGGGCAACATCAGGCTGGAGGCGTCAAGCTCGTCAGAGCCAAAGGATTGGGTGAAGGCGTTGGCCCGGTCGCTCCAGCCCCTGGTCAGGATCGCCTCACGAATCTGGCCCTGGGTCTGCTGCCATGCCTGGACTCGGTCGGAGGCATCGAGACGGTCGGCCAATGCCACTGCCCGGTCGAGGGCCGCCCAGCACATCAGCTTCGAGTACAAGAAGTCACGAGGCTCGCCGCGAACCTCCCAGATCCCCTGGTCCTTTTCCGTCCAACGTCGGGCGGCGGTGTCGGCCAGTTGGACGAGAAACCGTCGTGTGGCTGGTGCCAGATCGGGTGGCGCACCCCACTTGTCGGGGGCGGCCAATGGTCCAACCCGGCGCGTGGCAGTGTCGAAGACGCTGTCGGAGAGGCGGTACACAGCACTGAGCAATTCGCCGTAAACGTCAAGCTGGCGCTGGTTCCAGGCCCCGTTGCCAACCCGAACGGGGACAGACTGGCGCCAGCCCTCCAGGTGAGGCAGCTCCCGCTCGGTCAGGTCTCGTTCGCCGCCGATGCCGAACATGATCTGCAGGTCGCCGCCCCGATCGAGCGAGCCAGCCGCGGAGGTGGCCATGTAGTCGAAGAACTCGTTGGCCTCGTCAGGGCAGGCCGCCACCCACAGGGCTTCGATCGTGTAGGACGCGTCCCGGACCCAGGTGTAGCGGTAGTCCCAATTGCGGGCGCCGCCCACAGCTTCCGGCAGCGAAGTGGTCGCTGCGGCGCAGATCGCACCGGTGGGTGCAAAGGAGAGTGCCTGGAGCACTCGTCCGCTGTGGTGTACCAGGTCTCGCCACGGACCTTCGTAGGCCTGGTGGAGTTCCGACCACGACTCCCAGGCCGACACGGTGTCCTCTAACCGTGCGTCGATTTCGGATTGGCTCCACGTCCTCGCCGTGGCCGTCTCGGCCCGCTTGGCATGGTGGAGGGCGAAGCCGGCACTCTCGCCGTGGTGGAGCTGGATCTGGCCTGAAACCGCCGAGTCGTCGATGGTCAGGGCCGTAGGAGCAGAAAGGACAAGCACGTCGGCGCCCCCGAACGCGGTGACGCCATTGTCGACAGCGTCGAACAGGGGATGGACCAGGCCGTATTCGGGGCGTGGCACGTACTGCAGGGACAACTCGACGTCTCCTTCAACGCACGTTGCACGCCGCAGCAGAAGATGGGGCGCGCCCTTGCCGAGCTCGTGGCCCCGGTTGCCGTCCCCCATGGCCAAGGCGTCGATGATGACAACCGTGCCCGTCGGCGTGCGAGAGGTGGTCTCCAACACCATGGTGCGGTCGAGGTATCGGCGCGTCACCAGCGAGGCGCCCGTGGCCCGGATCGACCAGTAGCCAGCCTCGTCACCGAGGAGGCGACCGAGGATCGATGGGCTGTCGAAGCGCGGAAAGCACAGCCAGTCGATCGACCCGTCCCGACTCACCAGCGCGGCGCTGTGCCGATCGGAAAGAAGGGCATAGTCGGCAATCGGGGTCGTGCTCATGTGACTCCTTGGTCCGTACATCGAGGGATCGGTACCTGGGAGCTCCGGTCAAGTTTCGGGTCCCAATTTGGACTGGGCATGCAGATTGTCAGCCAGGCTATGCAGCGTACCTAGCCCCGAGATGAGGACCTGGCATCGGGCGTTGATCGCGCCACTCCTGACTAACGTCGTCGAGCAACTGCCCGGCGACAGGTCCGTTTGCACTTTCCTCATCCCGACGGGGTGAGGCGCAAGTGCGCCACGAAAGTCACACTTCGATCTGTGGGGGCGTTGAGTCACCCCTTACCGAGTCGAGAGGTCCACCAAGGATGCGGATCCACCAACCAGACCAGGCAACCTTCAGATCGGTCCTGCCCGAGGACATCGACTGGAAGCCGTTCCCCGCGTTTCCGGCATCGGCGCGCCTGGCAATCGTGGTTGGCGAACCATCCGAACCGGGACCTTACGTCATCAGGGTCATGGTGCCCTCGGGCGTCAAGCTGATGCCGCACCAGCATCCAGAGGACCGGGTCTACACGGTCATGTCCGGTGTCTTCTATATCGGGCTGGGGAGCAGGTTCGACGAGGAACAACTTCAGGCATACCCTCCAGGCGCCGTCGTCGTGCTCCCCGGAGGTACCTCTCATTTCCACTGGGCAAAGTCGGGCGCTTACGTCACGCAGGTGTCGGCCATCGGGCCGCTTGGCCTTGACTACCTCGACCCGCTAGATGATCCGAGGAACAAGTGAACGACGCCCTCCCGCAGTGACGCCGATGCGATCGATGAGGATGATGGTGATAGCGAACGATGGTTCTGTGACGGCGACCTCGCCCGTCGGTGGGCAGCAGGTACTGGACTCCCGCGTGAAGCTGGCGCGCTTGAGGCAACGAAAGAGGCGGTGAACGATGCGATCCGACATCAGACCGGGCGGCGCCTTCCCCGACTACGCCCTGCCGGATCACACCAACACGGTGCGCAGACTGAGCGAGCTCCAAGGCGACGATCCGCTAGTCCTCACGCTGGCTCGGGGCAACTACTGTCCGAAGGAGCACCAGCAGCACCTCGAGCTCGCTGCGAACCATGCGAAGTTCGCCGTCGCCTATACCCAGATCGTCACGATCTCGACCGACGATCATCACACGACGCAAGAGTTTCGGGCCTCAGTCGGCGCCGAATGGACCTTCCTCTCCGATCCCGGTCGGACGATTCAGAAGGACCTCGACATCCAGGAGTACACCGACCCCGAGCACGACCCGATGATCCCCCACACGCTGGTGCTCAAGCCGGGTTTGGCAATTCATACCGTCTACAATGGGTACTGGTTCTGGGGACGCCCGTCGTTCTACGACCTATGGCGCGACTTGTGCGCAGCGTCGAGCGAAATCCGTCCCGACTGGGACCTGAGCAAGCCCGGGCTGCGCGAGGCCTGGGAAGCAGGCGATTACTCGAGCTTTCACGGATGGAACAAGCAGGCTCCTCAGTCGATGCCGTCCTCGTACAAGTCATAGCTGAAGGTTGAGTTGTCCTGCGCTGGCCAGGTGGATCCACCTCGAGGCTGGTTGCCGGCGCTGCCAGTCGGAACGAGCAGGTAGTCGATGATGGTGCGAACGACGGTGCGCACGTTGCTCGGGATCGAACAGCCGATCGTCCAGGTGCCGATGTCGGGGGTGCCCCAACTGGCGGCAGCGGTCTCGAATGCCGGCGCGCTCGGCATGTTGGCGGTGACGTGATGCGCTCCCGCCAGAGACGTGGTTCGTGAGAGGCCGGGGCTCACGGATCGTCCGCTTGGCGGCAATCTGATCTCAGCTCCGATCGGCACCGTCGCCTCGACGAGGCCTTGGACGCCGGCATGCGGATCGTCTCGCTGTTCTGGGGAAATCCCCGCCGACTTCGTCGAGCAACGAGCCGGCCTCAAGGCGTCGGGCGAACGGGCTCCTATGCCACATTTCCCGATTTGCCCATTGACCTCGTAAGATGCCGCTCGCTGACTTGGGCATGCGGGTGCCCCTGCGGGAGGAGGCGATGTGAGCGACGTGTCAGGCCCCGGGGAACCAGAGGCGCTGCCCCCCCTCCCGCCGTTCAACCCCGGCGGATCGCTTCATGGTGCTGCGTTCGAGTCGCCTGCAGGGCCGACCCACGAGATCACCGGAACCCCAATGCAGTCGCCCAGCGCTCAGAGCACCGGAGTACCTCCACAGCAGGCCTCTACGACTGGACCCCAGGCTACGGCTCCTCCGAGGGGGGCGGCACCGCCCGTGATGCGGCCGGACTTCATTGCTGGACCCCCTGCCGGCAGCGTCGGGTGGTGGATCGCATCTGATGGCAGGTGGTACCCGCCCGAGCTCCATCCAGCGCATCGAAGTGGATGGCCCGTGACGGCAGCAGCTGCTAGCAATCCAGGAAATCCTCATGACCCGCCGTACGGGCCGAGCGTGACTGCGAGGGGCCGTAGGAACCGCAAGCGTGGGGTCATGATCGGTGTGGCGTCGGTGGTCGTTCTCACGCTCGTGGCGGGCGTGCTCTTGGCCACTCACGGATCAGGCGGCGATGCTGACGCGGCCATTGTTCGGGCGGTGACATCCGCGATCGGTGACAAGACCGCGCACGTTGAGGCCAGCAGCTCAGTGACGGTGGCCGGCACATCAGTGGCGTTTACAGGCTCTGGCGCGGTGGATTTCACCGACAACGCGCTCCAAATGACTCTCGACAGCAACATTGGGGGTCAGCAACTCAATATCCAGGCCATTTATTTGGGTGGCGTCATTTATGAAGGACTGCCCCAGATCGCCGAGCTGGCACCAGGGAAGAGCTGGGTCTCACTCGATGTCTCGTCGCTCGAGCAGGCGGCGGGCCAGAGCGCTGCGAGCGGTCTTGGGGGGAACCCGCTGGCGATGCTCCACGCCCTGGCTTTGCAGGGCAACCAGGTCGCTGACCTCGGTCCAGCCACCATTGACGGCGAATCGGTCCAGGGGTACTCGGTGACCCTGAATCGCGCGGTGCTGGGCAGCGAGATGGCGAATGCCGACCTTCCTGACTGGATGAAGCAGGCCGTCTCACAGGTGCAAGTGAACGGTGGGGGCGAGAAGGTGTACATCACAAACTCTGGCGACTTGGTCCGACAGTCCATGCAGATGACCGAAAAGGTGGGAAGCGCAGGTGAGGTGGTCAGCCTGAACCAGTCGTTGGATTACAGCGACTATGGCGCTCCGGTGGCGATTTCGGCCCCTCCCGCAGATCAGGTTGTCCCCTTCAGCCAGTTCCTCGAGCTTGCCGGGCAAACGACCTCGTAGAGGGGTGCAATGCCCTCACACCGGCGCCCCCTTTTGCCCGGAACTGCCACTGTCGCATGTCTTGCTATCCCGGCGTCCGAGCAGTCGGGCTTCCCGACCATGGCGCTCATCGGGGACCGGCGGCGAAGCCAGTAGACCCTGCTTTGGCGATCGGTGGGCGGGATTAGGCTGTCGCCGATGGCTGGACGCGTGCCTGCCCCAGGCTTGGGCAAGCGCATAGAGGCCCTGGCGCTCACCCCGTTACTTTTCACTGTAACGCTAGGAGTCGGCTGGTTGGTCTGGTGTGTGCTCGAGTGGCGCAACGGTCGAACGCCGAGCTACCGCCTACTCGGACTGCGCGTCGTCCGGCTATCGGATGGGCGACCGATCCGCTTGGTCAGATCGCTTGCCCGTAGCAGCATCTGTTGCCTTCTCATCCTACCGACCATCGTGGCCTGCGGGGTTATCGGCATCTGTTTTGCGTTTGGGGCCTCACCGCCCGATGACTTGCTCCGTCATCCTCGCGCCGCGCCCTGGGATCGCCTGACAGGGACGAAGGTCACCGATGAACGCTCTCAACCGAGAGGAGATGGTGAGTTTGATTACGAGATGGATCTTCGCCCCTTTCGACCTGGCAAGTGGTACACGGCAGGTCAGGCGCCCCAGGGAGACGATGCCGCTAACGGTGGCAGTTCGGTATGTCGCGGTATCGGATGCCGCTCATCGGTCTTGCGTGAGATTGGCCCGCAACGTTCCCGCGGTCGTGTTCGGCCATCAGGCTCGGGTGATTACTGAGAACGAGGGCTCAAGGCCCGACGGTAAGGGAGGCGCTTCGGGCGGTGGTGCCCTCGAGTCCGGACGATGGAGAGGCCTTTGTAGACGGGTGGGGATTCAACCGAGGTGCCGGTACCCTCCGTCCACCATCAGCGTGGTACCCGTGATATAGCGGCCAGCGTCGCTCGCAAGATACACGACGGCTCGCCCGACGTCTGCCTCGGCATCACCGAGCCGCCCGAGCGGGATCTGGCCTGCGAGCCGGTCGACCGTTCCCGGCGTGTTGCGCTCGGCTTCTTCCACGAGGGGCGACATGGCCATTGGGCAGATGGTATTGACACGGATCCCAAATTCGCCCCACTCCAGGGCTCCCACACGCGAGAGGATGCGCATGGCCTCCTTGGCCATCGCGTACCCGGCACTCCGGACTTGAGGCTGGACCGACATTCCCGATCCGATATTCACAATGCAACCGTGAGACTGGCGCAAGTGGCCGAAGCAGGTTTGCATGAAGCGAAGACCAGCCATCGGACCTGACTGCCACATGGCGCTCGCATCTTGCTCGGTCATCTCGCGCAATGACTGGTACGACGTGGTCTGAGCGTTGTTTACGACCAGGTCGATGCGTCCCCATTGCTCGCCGCAGCGTCGGACGCTCGCCTCGACCTCGTCACGGAGCGCAACGTCGCACTTCTCGGGCAGCGCGGTGCCGCCTCGGGCGATGATCTCTTCGACCACTCCTTCGCATTTCGAGAAAGTTCGCCCAAGCACCACGACCTTGGCTCCCTCATTGGACACGGCCAGGGCTATTCCGCGACCAATGCCTTGCCCAGCGCCCGTCACGATGGCGACTTGCCCATCGAGGACTCCCATTAGTACCTCCTCGGCAATGACGGTCCACCGACATCGGACCCCATCGCGCTTGGTTTGCAGTGGATAGCTTGAGCAGAGTCAGCTCAGTCTGGACTCGATTCGTTCACAAGCCCGTTCCATGACCATTGAGGGATGGGTAGATGTTCGGGCACTTCATCCGCTGAGCGGTGGTAGCGGGACATCGTGGTGGTGGTTGCCCATGCGAAGTAGTCATGAAGGACCCCTCGGATGCGGTCGTCTCTGTCTAGCCCGACGTCCACGAGCGCCTGATCGAAGCAGGCTATCGCTCGACGGTCCATTTCCTCGTGCGGCCCGTTGCCGCTGTGCATGCGCACAACCAGGGTCTCATCGCCGTACGACTCCGTATATTTGGTTCCGCCGCCCAGCGCCTCAGCCCAGTACGCGGCGAGCCGCTCGGTGTGCTGAGGATGGTACCCGTGACTGAACGCATGGGCTACCACCTCGTCGGCCATCACCCTTGCATGCCATGCGCTCGCCAAGCTGAGCAGGCCGTTGTCGCCTCCCACTGCCTCATACACCGTCTGCATGGCTCCAGAATGCCACTCCCGGCCGCCGAAGGCATTGACAGCGCTTGGTAGTTGGGGCTGGATTCACCCCCCGGCTAGCGTGTCGTGCCTGCCCTTCGTGGGCGGCGGCCATGCCTCGTACCCGTTAGCAAATGCCCATTTCCCGTGTTGGCCACATTCCGGCGGCTAGCTCGTCTCATCGTCGTTGTGCCAGACCGAGACGGGCTCAGCGCTACTGCTCGTGAAGGTCTCTCGGTTCCAGTTGCTCCAGCGCTCGCGCAGGCTGGGTCGCTACCCGACGTGGGTGAGCTCGATCGCGCCGAGGACGAGCCGCTCGGTATCCGACAGTCCGACGAACTCCATTCCGATCCGGGCACCGCCACGGACGTCGCTCGCAACATGCCGAATCTCGCCGATGAGGCAGATGTTCACCGACATGCCGGACGGCATATGGAATTCAACAGCGATCCGTCGACCGATCAGGTCCTTGGGGATGGGACCGTCTAGATCGAGACCGACGCCGAGAGGGGAGATGTTCACGACGAGGCATTCACGCCACTGGCCGCGACGATCACCTTCAGCCTTGTACCTGCCGGACCAGCAGGCACCTTGACGGGGTCCGCGCCTCCGTTGTTTTTCCACAGAGCTCCACTCCTACTTCGCCGCGCCTCTCCGGTGGGCGCTGCCGATCCTCTCTCCCGTGAGGGTCGGATCTGGTCGCAATCAGGTTGCGAGAAGAGAGATCCGCGGTAGTTGAGAGCTAACGGGGCAGTTGTGGCGGAGACGGTCACGCTACCGGTCACGAGGCCGTGCTCCCGATCACTTGAGCTGCTTCAAGCTCTCGGTCGGGTGGCCGAAACGCCGACGAGTTGGTCAAGTCGGCGGCCCCGGCCCAGAATCTCCTAGATTGACGATCGGGTCAACGATCGGAGGAGGCCGATGAGTTACGACGACTACCTGACGAACCTCGTAGTTGAGGGTCGCTTCGGTCCCGCTGACCGATTGGGCACTGCGAACCTCGTCGACGACGTAGCACGTCGCCGCGGGGCAGCAGCAGTCCGGACCGGGAAGTGCCTGAGCTTGGCTCGGCCTCTTATAGACGTGGCAATGGGTGGCGACGTCCACGCGTTCGCACTCGAGGTGTTCGTGAACAATGGACCGACCGGGTTCGCCATGGACCGCGTCGAGCTGCGATGCCACGGTCTGGAGAACACGCACCTCGATGCCCTCAACCACATCTCCTTCGACGGCCAGTTCTACGGGGGTCGCCTCATGGGGGACCCGGAGCTGTCGTCGATGGCGGACCTGGCCATGCATGGGCTCGTCACACGCGGCGTGGTGGCCGACGTTCCTGCGAGTCGCGGCGAACACTGGGTCTCGTCGGACGACCCGGTCACCGGCGACGACATCGAGCGGGCCCTCGGCCCCTCCACCTTTGAGGCTGGGGATGCTCTTCTCCTGTACATGGGCCGCGACCGCTTCGAGGCGGCCGGCTCGCCGTCCAATGGGTCACGCCGGCCCGGGGTTGGCCGAAGCGGCGCCGAGTGGATCGCCGACAACGGTGTGTCGATTGTCTGCTGGGACTTCCTCGACGCCACGCATGAGAACGAGCCGCCGCTCTGCGTCCATCGCCTCATCCGGGCCATCGGTCTGCTTCTCGTCGACAACTGTGATCTCGCTGGCGCGGTCGCTGCTCGGGAGGAGGGCCAACAGACGGGCGCGTTGGTGGTAGCACCGATCGCGATCCCCGGGGGCACTGGATGCAACGTGACGCCCCTCTTCGTGCTCTAGATCCCGACTCTCCCATCCAGCCCGGAGATTGGGCTGGCGGTCGTCGCTGAGGTCGAGCCAGACGAGGTTGGAACCCGGTTCCTTCTGTCGAGCTCATGGCCCGGAACGCCGCGACTCGGTCGTCCCCGGCGCGGTGGAGATTGGCTTTCGACGTGGCCCATCCGCCGGCGCCCGCTGACGGTGGTGAGCGGTAGGTGGCCTTTGCGATCTCCGCGCGGTCCACAGAGCTCCGGACCAGGAGCTACCTTGGCCGCCATCGCAGAGCCGGCAGCATCATTTGCCCACTCACGCTTCGAGGAGGCCCTTGAGGTTGGCGAGCGTTCGCTCAATGCCGGATTGGTTTCTGGTGGCTGCTTTCAGGAGCTGCTCTTCGTCCAGGTTCGCGAGACCTGGGTTGTCGAACAAGATCCAGGACTCGTTCACCCTGGTCCCGCCCTCGACTGGTGTGAACGTATAGCTCCATCTTGCTGCCGGTCGCGTGTCGCTGGTAACCGGCATCGTGCTGTCTCCGATGTTCTCCCAGGTGAACTCGCTGGGAGGATCGGCGACGGCGATGCGCATACGAGCCTGCCAGGTTCGGTCGCGGATGGTGTTCGAACCGATGAACGTCGCGCCGACGCCTCGTTCGTCGCTCTCCCAGGTCCCCCCGGTACAGACGGGACTGATCTCACCCGCCCTTGGCATGT
Source organism: uncultured Acidimicrobiaceae bacterium (assembly GCA_963794215.1). GTDB lineage: Bacteria > Actinomycetota > Acidimicrobiia > Acidimicrobiales > RAAP-2 > DATKRB01. The sequence goes on from CAWCCQ010000008.1 coordinate 860,792, forward strand.
CGGCGATGAACGCGTAGACCTTCTCTAAGAGGCGCGGCGATCACGATCGTGGCAGAAGCTTGGTATGCGGTGACGTCCATGAACGAGCATCCTTGCAATGCCCGTAGGATCCGTCAACCCTCCCCTCGACACGAAGCAGTGCGCGTCGGCCATCGGGTGTCGCCACCGCGTAACCTTCCCTGACGATGCCTTCTAGTCAGACGTTGGACGGGGACCGTCCGGTTACCAAGCAGAAGCCCATCCTGCGGGGCTGGATCCATTTGGGGATGTTCGTAGTCGCACTAGTGGCCGGGCCACTGTTGATCGCCCAGGCACCGACCCTAGGTGCCACGCTTGTGTTGACCATCTACGTGCTGTCGGTCGTGGCCCTCTTTGGGATCAGCGCCGCGTTCCACCGCAAGGACTGGTCGCCCGATGCTCGTCGCTGGATGCGGCGAGCGGACCATTCAGCCATTTTCGTGGCGATCGCGGGCACCTACACCGCGGTCGCGGGTCTGGCGCTCGAGGGCTGGGCCAAGCTCTTCGTACTCTGCCTCGTCTGGGCAGGTGCGGCTACGGGCATCGTCCTTCGCCAAGTGTGGCTCGACGCTCCGAAATGGGTTGTTGCCCTTCCTGCGATCGTGGTGGGCTGGTCCGCTCTGGCCGTGGTGCCTCAGCTGGTACGTGCGGTGGGCAGCGTCGGATTCGTGCTCATTCTCGTCGGCGGCATCTTCTATACGGTCGGCGCGCTGGTGTACGCGCTTCGTTGGCCCGATCCGATCCCCCATGTCTTCGGGTATCACGAGGTTTTCCACGCCTGCACCGTGGTGGGAGCGACCTTGCAATTCATAGCAATCGCAGGGTACGCGCTTCCACGTGCGTGATTTCTCGGCGACAGGATCCAGTCCTACCGCCAAGGAGCGCCCCTGACGACGTGAGCTCGCCGCTAGAGCGGCGTCGGCCAACTCGATTGGGACTCCGGCACTCATGACCGGATGAGTCCAGGGCTGAGGCCACCGCGAGGAACACCTCGACGCCTGCCGCGGCGGACCCAGCCAGCGCCACGTCGAGGCCGGGGGCCCGAAGGTGTGGGCCGCCGAGCGCGGGCCGAGCGAACGAGCGGGCATCCTGCCAAACGATCTTGCTGGCACCTCCGGGTCATCTCGTTGCAGCCGACCGCCAACACGATCAGTTCACAGGCTTCAGCGCTCTGACCTGGTCTCCGCCTCAGTTTCGTGGCTTGGCTGGGACTCGAGCGGAGCAAAGGGCTCTGCGCCTGGAATACCGAGGTTCGCTCGAGGTGGGGACCCGCCGATGCAGCGGTCCCTTCGTCGGACCAGGATGGGGGTATGCCCAGTTCGGATCAGCTGACCCTGATGGCAGTACACGCCCATCCCGACGACGAGTCGTTGAGCACGGGTGGCATCCTGGCCCGCTACTCCGACGAAGGCATCCGTACTGTGGTCGTGACCTGCACCAACGGGGAATACGGCTACGGGCCCGGGCATAGAAATCCGGGCGATCCAGGCCACGATCCCCAAGAGGTGTCCCTGACGCGCATGGGTGAACTGCGCTCGGCTTGCAAGACGCTTGGCGTCTCACACTTGGAGATGCTCGGCTACCACGACTCTGGCATGGCGGACTGGGTCCTCAAGGACCGGCCCGACGTCTTTTGCAACGTACCTCTCGAAGACTCCGTCAGCCGGCTGACCAGGCTGCTCGACCAGTACCGGCCGGACGTAGTCGTTACCTATACCGGTTTGGACGGCCGCAACCACCCCGATCATCTCCAGGCCCACCGGATCACCGTCGAGGCGGTCGAGCGGACTGGGATCCCGGCCAAGCTCTACTTCGTCGCTCGACGTCGTCGAGCCTGGGAAACGATGCGTGAACGGATGCAGGCCGCGGGAATCGAAGCACCCCCCGCACCTGCTTGGCAGACGGATCCTGAGCGAGTGAGGCAGATGGAGGATCTCGAAGAGCAGATCACGACGACGGTCGACGCCACACGATGGGCCAACAGAAAGCGGAATGCCCTGGCCGTCCACCGGAGCCAAATGGAAGGCTCCATGTGGCTCCGTCTGCCACCGGTCGTGTTTGCCGAAGTTTTTGGCACCGAGACGTTCATCCGCTTCATGGATCAGACGGGCTCGCCGCTCCCCGAGGAGGATTTGTTCGAGGGCCTACGCTGAAGGAACCCGATCCTCCATCCGTTCTGTTGCCGGCTACCCGACACCGAGGTTTCGAGAACCAGGTCGACCGTGCCATGACGATTCGGGTAACTGCTCCGCCGCCGGAGATGAGATGATCGCTGTCATCGATCGGTTGGCATTCGTTGGCATCCGTCCGGCAAGATGTGGACATGGGCTCAGCCGGCGACCAACCACGCAAACCACGGCATCCACTGGCCAAAGTGCCGAAATACGAGGAGCCCAATGTACTTCCTCTCCCTGGATTGGGTGGAGGCAATGTCGAAGGATATGGCCGTTTTGGTCATGGGTCGGACCACAAGCATCCGCAAAAGCCGGGGCGAGCTGGAGCATTCCTTCTGAGGTTGTTGGGATTGCGTCCCAAGAAGTAATATCTTCGAATCATCACGTCCTGATCGAGAGCTTCGATCGCGGCTCACCCGTCCCCCATTTGGTCTCGGAGCAGGGATGGGCCCAGCCCGACCTGCGGAGGCTCCGGTGTTCGGGTCCTGTCCTCGGACAGCGTCCCGTAGGCGTTTGGGAAGGGTGGGCCAGGGTTGGGTGGGTACCCACGGGTAACCGAACTCCGTGGCTTGAGACTGGAGCCATTTCCCGTAGGCAACGTTCATGGCACATACAGTCGATCGTTCGGTCGGCGACAGCGCTCGGTAACGATCCGCGCCGGCAGACGGCCGACTCATGAGTGCCCTGTCGATCTGTTCGCCATCTCGCTCGATAACGAATACGGACATGCCCATCGACAGCGAGCGGCAGAAGGCCGGCTCGATCCCCTCTCCCTCGATGACGGCAGTCTGGCCCGCAAGGTGCTTGCTTTCGATGAGGCTACGGATGGCGGGGCTGCAGAGCCACCGTGAAGGCTCGGAGACCGGCGAACAGAATGTCCGGGGCCCCCCGGTTGGGCGAAGAAGCCCGAGATTTCGCTATCCATCTGGCCATGGAGTTCGTCCACGGATTGACATTGGCACCCTAGGTCCGCAGCCGCCTGCCGAGCAGCCGTTGTCTTCCCAACGCTGGAGGAACCGCCAACGAGTAGTAGCACCCCAGGTACGTAGCTTCACCGATGTGGACTGCCGCCACTGGGCCGTCTGACACAGCGAGGAAGATCGCCCAAGATACCGGTCACCCGAGTACCGTCAGCGGGGATCGCTCCAGACTCCGGATCCACCTGGCGCAGAACGACTCGCAATCCCCGCAAGTCGTTGGGATTTATCTCGGCCCGAACAGGAATTCCTCCCTCCTCGTCAACGTCGGGGCTGATTCCGAGGGCCGAAAGGCGATCCAGCTCCTGGCGCAGATCGGTGACGTCGATCGTGAACCCCGAACATGCCCGCTCCATGGGCCGCGATATGCGAACCGAGGGGGACCGGAGGGCCTGGTGCTTTCGGCCAGAACGACCACGCCGATGACGCCCTCAGAGACTCCCCGATACTGCGGGTTGTTCCCAGGTGCCATTCGTTGCCCGAGGTCAACTGAATAAGTACGCCCGGTGATCCTGGGTTGAACGATCAGAAGGAAGGCATGCCCGTCTCGGAGACTCTCGACGTACGGCACATAACGGGATCGGAGAAATTCTGCTGCGTCATCGATGCTCCCTACGGCCAGCGCGAGCGCGTAAAAGTCCTCCCCATTACGCTCGAGAAACCGGTGAAGTTGAGAACCTGCTCCCACTGGCTCGATGAATCCCAGGTACCCGTCGCGATGGCCAATTCTGTGGCGGCGAAGCCGAGTTCGTTAGCCACCCGCCGTCGCCAGACGGATAAACCGAGCACTCGCCCCACGAGGGTCACCCATTCGGGGGCTTGCGTACGCACACGATAAAGTGATCGATGCGTTGCGCCAACGCTTCCTCGACGGTCATGGCGGGCCCCACGTTTCGCCGGGCTCACTCGGCCCAAACTTTACGCCCTAGCCGTATCTTCATCGCTGGAGGGCCTTCGGATCGACATTCGCCCGTTTCGAGCGACAACCATCGAGATAGCCGCTGACCTGGCCAGCAGTCTTGCACCGCGCCCGGATGCAACCAGCGTCGATGTCGTCCACGCCGACGCGACCGATGTGTCAACAATCGCGGTCCGGCTCTGGGTGGGCGTCGGCCATCCAGACCTTCCGACTCGATCAGCCGGTGGCGACGGCCCCCACAATGTTTTTGACGTGCACGCCAATACCCGGAAGCGAGTTCTCGAACGGCGCGTCTCCGAAGGCGAAGACCCCGCCGTCTGAGCCGATTAGCCAGTAGCCCTGGCCGTCGGCGGTGGGGACGATTGAGACGATGTTCCCTACCGAGACACTCAGTGCCGGCAGGGAGCCGTAGGAGGTAGCGTCCCCGAAGGGGTAAACCGCGCCGTTGGCCGCCACGAGCCAGTAACCCTTGCTGTCGTGGGTCGCGGTGATGCCGACGATCGGGCTAGTCGAGTTGCTCACCGATCCGTAGGCGGACGCGTCCCCGAAGGGGTACACCGTCCCGGTTGAGCTCACTACCCAGTAGCCACCGTTGTCGGCCGTCGACACGATGCCCACGATATTGTTCACGTGGACGCCCATGCCGGGCAAGGAATTCTCGAAGGGGGCGTTGCCGAAGGCGAAGACCCCGCCGTCCGAACCCACGAGGAAGTACCCCTGGTCGTTGCTCGTCGGAACGATGCCCACGATGTTGTGCACGTGGACGCCCAGACCGGGCAAGGAGTTCTCGAAGGGGGCGTTGCCGAAGGCGAAGACCCCGCCGTCCGAACCCACGAGGAAGTACCCCTGGTCGTTGCTCGTCGGAACGATGCCCACGATGTTGTTCACGTGGACGCCCAGACCGGGCAAGGAGTTCTCGAAGGGGGCGTTGCCGAACACGAACACCCCGCCGTCGGAGCCGACGAGGTCATAGCCATTCGGCGGCACCAACGACGCATTGCGCACCAGAGCGAAGCCCGGCGTGGCCTCAGCGCTCGTGACGACCGTTGTCGAAGTGCCATATCCGCTTGGGGCAGCACAGGTGGTCGTGGGACCGAACGTGATGTTGTATTGAACATTGGGATCAAGTCCGTAAAGCCGGTAATTTCCGTCGGCGTCGGCGGCGACATTTTCGAAGTCGGGTCCTCCGTTATTCCATGTCGCTCCTACACAAGCACCGGCAAGCGCAGCTCCCGTGGCTGAGGATGTCACCGTACCGGTGACCGAACCCCCAGGGGTCATCTGCCCGTCGATGCCTGGCGTCGGTGTGCCTGCCGCGACCGTCACGAGTGTCGCCGCGCTCCCAACTAGGGTGCCAGTAGCAGTGCCGTTGTAGAAGGTATCTGCGTAGTTCGCTGCGGTGGTCACGCACGGTGGGCCGTCGAAGAACGTGACGTAGTAGGTCCCCGCGGCGAGATTTGGCACCGTGTACGTCCCGTTGGCGGCGGTCATGACCGTCGGGGCAAAGGTCGCGTCAGAAATTCGGCGCTCACGCAGACGCCAGCCGCGGGCGTAACGCCGCCGGCCACCGTCACCGTGCCGGTGATCGACCCAGTTCCGGGCGGGACCGCCCCGGCCGGTCTCACTTGGGCCAACTGTGCAGCCACCCCAGACCCGACCAAGGACCCCGTGATCAAGCAGGCCGCCGCCGCTCGCCGTACCCACGTTCTGACGTTTCCCATAGCAACTCCGATCCTGCTGCTGGGCAAATCGGTCTATCACCCCTCGGCGTACGGGGCAATGAAGATTTTGCTGGCTCCCCGCTGGCGCCACGAAGATCGATCCCGCCTCTCGATGTGGGCTGCTCCTCATCGCTTTTGGGTGATGTTCACCGGGTGCGAAGATGGTCAGTGCGCCGTGTCGTGTCCAACCCTCGTTGCAGTGCCGATGTCCGATCACCCAAGTCGGGTGCCCACGTTCCGAAACGACAGCGGCCGCAAGCTGTCTGGGCATGCGTCTGAGCATGCGTCTGGGAATGCAGTCGGATACTCGGCGTGGCGAGCAGCGTCTCAGTGAACGCCGGGATCGGCTAGGGCTAACACCGACGTTCGATCGGCAAGCATTCGGGTTCGAGATGGTCACGTGATCGGTATGGAAAGTGAAAGGCAAGGTAACGAACATGGCCCGGGACCTTCGACGACCCACGGCGTCACCAGTGAGGAGGTCGGTGTCGTCGCTCCACGGTCCGGGGGGCTGTAGGCTCGAGTCTCGACGTACTGGTCTGCGACACGCTCGTGGCCAGTTCCGTCGCCTCCACTACGGCCGGGATCTGGAGATTCTCTCAGGGTTCCTGGTCAGTGGTGCCGAAGGTTCTCCGCCATCAGGTCGGGAGACGTCCACACTGGCAGTGTGGTGAGGACGAGAGTCATTGGTACCCGAGCCGCGATTCAACGTCCTCGGTATGCAATACGTATTGGCACGATCGTACGAGCGACTGCTGCGTGCTGTCATCGTTGCCGGAGGTGGCTTCTGTCTCGGCTCACAATCCGGCAAGAATCGGCCAGGGTTGGTCGTACCCGGGTTCGACCACATCAACGTCGCCGCACTGGTCCTTCAGCTCACGCTTGATGGGCCCGGTGTCGAGATCTCCTCGCGTCATCGGAGGCATCCAGTCGTCATGGTGGCAGAACAGGACCCGTCTTGGGCGCAAGAGGCGGCTTGCCCGGCCACGAACTCAGCGATGGAGCCTTGGATCGGTTCCCCATCGATATTTCCCCGTCCGGCTGCTGCAAGGATGGCGACGTCTGGGCGAAGGTCTCGTGTAATGCCGGTCCAGTAGCCCGACGTGTCGTTCCACCAGATGCTGCCCTCAGGGGTCTCCACGAGGAAGGCAAGCGCTCCACCATCCCCACGAGGGGAGCTACCGGACCCGACACCAGCGACCGAACCACCATCGGGCCTCCTGGCACGTCGCGTCGTAAGGGCAAGTCGATCTTGATGGGACAAGCCCTCGCCGCCGATACAGCACTTGTCAGAATCGGTGCGTGACCCTCTTGCCCACAGACACGAGTGAAGGCCTGGGAACACGCGTACTCGTATTCCGCTCGCGAGCTGCACCGGCTCGCCACCTGACACTGCCATAAGCTGGTCTTCGGGAACGCCATTCTCCGTCATGACCCGCACGGACTCATACGAGCCAACCAAGGTGGCGCCCGTGTTGAGGGCGATCGTCTCGGCACCCAAAATGTGATCGAAGTGAGAGTGCCCGATGAGGACGAAATCGGCGCGGTCAACGTCAGAGCTTCCCAAGCCGATAGGAGGCGCTTCGGGGACACGATCCAGGTAAGCGTCCAGAAAGATGATCGTATGGCCGATGGTGAGCCTGAACGTCGAGGTTCCATACCAGGCGAGCCGGATGTCCATCTTTGGGAGTCAAGCACTGCTCACCGCCGCGAACAACTGTCTCGGGTTCGCCCTGGGCAGTTGTTCGTCACCGCCCTGACGTCTGAGCGGTCGTGCCAATGAGCGAATGGCCGGCAAGACTGCGGAGGGTTCCCGGCCGCGACCTGCGCAAAGTCCGATTCCGAGGTGCGTGCGCCGGCACCGATGGTCACGATCGTGCGAGCGTCGCTGAGCGCCTGCGGCCCCGAGCGGTCGGGCAACCGAGGCCACCCCTCGCGTCAGGAGGTCTCACCCGTAGCGATGGAGGTTCAGCTGGGCTCTGTGGGCAGATTTTGGTCGTCACGAAGTTTGGCCAGCACGAGTTCATCGGTCGGAAAGGCAAGCTGAGGAAGGTCTCCAAGGGCGAAGTAGCGGGCCTCGCTGGCGTCATCACCTGCCCGAAGCACTCCGGCTCGGCGTTGCCCAGCGAGCCAGATGCCGACGGTCTGGCGCTCTGAACGCCAGAAGTTGCTATGCGCAGCCAACACCTCTCCCAACTCGACATGGAGCCCAGTCTCTTCGAGCATTTCGCGCTCCGCCGCGGCACGCAGGTCTTCGTCCCAACCTACGTGCCCACATGGGATGCACCACTGCCCGGCCTTTGCCCCATACGCGCGCTTTACCAGGAGCACTCGTCCCTCTTCGACGACGACGACAGCGACACCCGCTGTCGGTCGTCGAAAGTGGCGTTGTCCACAGTCCTCGCAGACCCAAGCTGGCTCGCCGTGAATCGATCTGGCCTCGAGGCCCGATCCGCATCGTGAGCAGAAGCGTGGAGTCACGTAATCGCTCGGCGAAGAGGTGATGGAGTCGTCGTCTCGTTTTCCTACGTGGAGCGAGCGCCGATGGTTGGGGATGGATTCGATATCCACGAACTAAGTATTCCATGTCGACCGCCGAGTGACTCGATTGAAGGATCGAACCCGACCACCGTCGAAAAACTCACTGATTGGGCCGATCGTCGACCCGACTTCCCTTCTCGGGACGTCGGGGCCTTGGCAGTGGCGGCCCACGTACGCGCGGGCCGTGAGGGGTGACATGATCGAATGCTATGAAGGAAATTAGAGCTGTCCTGTTCGATTGGCGTGGGACGCTGGTGGTGGATTGGCCGGACGAGTGGTGGATTCGGCGGGCCTTGGTGCGGCTCGGCCGCTCCGACTCGCTTCACGAAGTAGAAGAGATCAGGGACGCACTTGAGCGGACCGCACGCCTCGATTATGTGCGCGACGCCATGAGAATCGAAGACTGCTCCCCGGCCCTCCACCGCGAGGCCTCTCGCCGCTGGTCCAGCGGAGCGGGCTTGGACTCGGAGCTGGCCGATGCCCTGTACAACCTTGACTTCGATCCCGAGTCTCACCCCTTAGCCGTGGAGGTGCCGGCAGTCCTGCAGTCACTCCGCACAAGGGGGATTAGGGTGGGGGTTCTGAGCGACGTTCACTTCGACCTGCGGCCCGAGTTCACGGCGGTGGGGACTGGACGGACTGATCGACGCTTTGGTGCTCTCGTTCGAGCACGGCGTGCAGAAGCCGAACCCGGCCATTTTTCGCATCGCACTCGAGCAGCGTGAGTCGACCCTGGGGAGGCACTCATGGTGGGGGACCGAGCCAGTCACGATGGCGGTGGCATCGACCTGGGCGTCATGAACGTCCTCGTTCCCTCACTTCGAGACGTAGCGGAGCGTCGCCTCGACACCGTGATGCGTCTCACGGCTCCGCCTGCCGGCGCCTGAGCGCTGATCGCAGTTCACTGTGAGGCCGTAGTCCCCAGACAAATGAATGTCACTAACGAGCTCCATCGGGACACACGTCCGGGCAGAGCGCGGCGCGGCGAGGCGCGGCGAGGCAGCACCCAACGGTTCGCCGTTCTAGCTGGTCGGCCCCGTCTTGGGAACCCACCAGTCACGCCTCCGTTCCCGCCTGCACTGCCGCAACCCGGCCTTGGTAGAAGCTGGTCCGGTTTCCGTGGGCAGAACACCTAGCTCAGCCGATAGGAGGCGAGGGTGAAGGTGGCCGTTATTGGCGCCGGTCTGGTTGGCGCTTCGGTGTCATTTCGACTGTCACAACTGGGCGTACAGGTGGTCATCATCGACGTCGGTCAACCCGGGCAAGGTACCTCTGGGTCGAGTTTCGGCTGGGTGAACGCGAGCTCAAAGGAATCGCGTCCGTATTTTGACCTGTGTTGCGCGGCGATGGAGGCACACCAATCTCTGTGGCGTGAGCTCGAGGAACCTCCCTGGCTGGTGACATCTGGGCACCTCCAATGGGCCGAGGACCTGGACGCAATCGTGCTTTTGCACAAGCGTGCCGCTCGCCTGGCCGCGTCGGGCTACCCCTGTCAACTGATGCAGGCAGGCCCGAGAGGTCGTACGGAAGCTTGAGCCGGAGATACTCTTGCCCTCCCCCGACCACCCCATCCTTTTTACGCCGACCGAGGGTTGGGTCGACGGCCCGGCACCTGGTCTCCCGGGCAGCGCAGGCAGGGGCCACGATTCGGCTCGGGCGGGCGGTTGTTGCTGTTGACGAGATTGCCGGCGGGGGATACTCGGTTCGCCTGGCCAGTCGCGGTACGTGCGACGTCGACGCAGTGGTCAACGCGGCGGGACCGTCGGCAGATCACGTGGGATCGTTCTTCGGCCGAAGCCTCAACCTTCTGCCAAGCCCCGGTCTGGTCGTGCGGGTCAGCGTCCCCGGGGCTCGCGTTAGCCGAGCGATGCATGCTCCTAGCGTCGAGATCAGACCCGATGGACCGCACCAGAATCCTCCTCCATAGCCGGATCATCGACGGCCGCCTCGACGACTCGGGCTTTGCCTCCCGCACGCTGGAGGGCGACCTTCTGGAATTGGGGAGCGCGGTCCTTCCTTCCGTCTCGTCCTCGGCTCGTTACGACGCCCGAGTAGGGTGGCGGCCCCTGCCCTCCGATGGCTTTCCGTCGATCGGGGCGCTCGCCGACATACCCGGGTACTTCGAGGCGGTCACCCACAGCGGCGTGACGCTTGCCCCGTTGCTCGGACGCCTGCTTGCAGGCGAGATGGTCACGGGACACGTGGACCCGGCTGTGGCGGCTTACCGGCCGGACCGATCTGAGCTCTCAGGAGTGAAAGACCAACTCGGCGAGTGAATGGGCGCTCGCCCTCGTGCCGGGATGCCTGCAGTCGACAGGGATCGTCAAACCTGTCCTTCGGGCCTGGAAGACTCCTCAGGTGCACCACGCGAGGTTCTCACTGCTCGGAAAATCCCTGAACCCAGGGGAAGGGCTCCTACTCGTCGCCATTCGGCGACCCTGTGTACCAGTGCTCGCCCGGTAGGATTAGTTTGGCGACATGAGCGTGGCGAGCAAGCGGCTCGAGTTCGTCGGTGCCGGCGTGGGCCAGGTAATCGTGGTGCTGGTATGAAGACAAGCGGCGCAACCGCCCGGAACCGGGCCTTTCCGATCGAGATGGGTACCGGAGCGGGACGCCTGAAGGTTCTGCTGCTCATACTGATTGCTCTGGCCATTGTGGTCATGCTGTACCGTCCGCCTCCCAGGGTGGAGACGTCATCCGATTCGTATCGGATGGGGTATTCGACGGGCAGGACGCTCGGTCCGAACTTCAATTGCTCTTCTAACGTCGAGATTGCTCGCGCGAAGAGTCCCCAGCAGTGGAGACTCGGGTGTCAGGCGGGAGAGGTGGGGACCTGATGATCCAGGCTCGACCTGCACGAGCGACGGAGTGGAAAGTATGTTCGAGCCGTGCCTGCCGCTGAGCCCACCATCCTCGCCACCTCCGGTGGCCTCCGTCGAGGGAGCCGTACGCGCTTTGCCTTCGCCCCCTTGATCCTGCAGGCCCTTGATCTGTCCGGGACGACCGGACGGCCTCGCATGTGCGTGCTCGACACGGCACTCGGCGACCAGCGCTGGCTCCAGGCGGAACTCGCAGAAGCCGGGGAGGCCTCCGGAGTCACCGTGCGCTTCCTCAACGTCTTCCCGATGCCGAGCGTCGAGGACCCGACCGGCTTCCTCCTCGACCACGACGTCGTATGGGTCGGCGGCGGCAGCGTGGCGAACCTGCTCGCCCTCTGGCGACTCCACGGCTACGACACCGCGCTGGCTGCAGCGTGGCGCGCCGGCGTTGTACTGGGAGGGGTGTCGGCCGGCTCGATCTGCTGGCACGTTGGGGGCACGACTGACTCGTTCGGACCTGAGCTACAACCAGTCACCAATGGCCTCGGTCTGCTGCCCTACTCCAACGGCGTGCACTACGACTCCGAAGAGCAACGTCGCCCTCTCTTCCAACGGCTGATCGCCGAGGGAGTCCTCCCAGACGGATTCGCCACCGACGACGGCGTGGGACTCCTCTACCGCTCGACCGAGCTGGTGGAGGCCGTTAGCGAGGTGCCAGGAAAGGCTGCGTACTCGGTCAGGTGCGAGAATGGGCGGGTCGTAGAGCAGCGTATCGAAGCCCGCCTGTTGCCAGGTTCACAAGCGTGACGACGATCGCCCCCGCTCCTCGGCTTGGGCCGGCGAGAGCGCGCGACGATGGGGGATGGGCGGTCAATCGACCACCCGAATCGGCTCTCCTTTCATAAACGCGGCGACGTCCTCTGCCATCCGGCCGAACGAGAAGCGAAAGCCTGATTCGGTGACGTAGCCGACGTGGGGCATGAGCACCGCGTTCTCCATCGAACGAAGAGGATGATCCAATGGCAGGGGCTCCCGGTCGAAGACGTCGAGCCCCGCGCCGGCGATCTGACCGGAGCGCAAGGCCTCGATCAGTGCCGACTCCTCGACGATCGGGCCGCGCGAGATGTTGACGAGAAATGCTGTCGGTTTCATCATTGCGAGGTCCTCTCTCTGGAACAACCCGCGGGTGCGATCGCTCAACACCAGAAAGACGGCGAGCACGTCCGACTCTTTGAGAAGCCCTTCCTTCGAGACCCGGCGGACTCCGAGCTGCTGCGTTCGCTCGTCAGTGAGGTTCTCGCTCCATGCAATGACGTCCATGCCAAAGGCACGCGCGGCGGGAACCATCGAGCCACCCAGGTTGCCTAGCCCCGCCAGGCCGAGAGTGAGTCCCCGAAGTGGGACTGGAAACCCCGTCTGCCACCCTCCAGCACGAATGGCCCGATCCTCGATGCCGATCCGTTTGGTGACCGCCAAGATGAGCGCCCAGGCCATCTCGGCCGGCGCCGACATCGGGCGCGGCACGCCGGCGTCCTGACTGCCCGAGGTCACGCCGGCCGACCGCACCGCCTGCGTGCCCGAGTTCGAGGTCCCGCAGAGGAGGACGCCTCGCTCTCGGCGGCACTCGTGGTCGACCACAGAGCTCGTCGGGCCGTTGGTGACGATCAGCTTGAGCTTCGGAAGCCCCTCGAGCACCTGACGGGTCAGCCACGTCCGCTGCTGGGTAATGGCCAGGATGTCGTAGTCCGCGAGCTCTTCGACCAACCGATTCGGAGCGATGGCTTCGCGATAGAACGTGATCGAAGCATCCTCCCCCAGCGCTCCCCAGTCACCGAACTCCTCTGCGCAGCCGATGTAGTCGTCCAGCACCGCAACTCGGGTAGTCATCGACGCAGTGTCCTACGACGACATCTCACCTGTCAAAGGACGGGCTTCCTAACGACGGGGGACCCGAACAGGAGGTCGCGCCTCCACTGTCGGGCGCTAATCGAAGGCGAGGCGAACGCCAAAACGGGACAGTCTCGTCGGCGCAGCACACTGAGCACGACGTGCGAGCCGTGCGGTGCCTCAGTCACCCGCAGCCTGACCTCCGTCGATGTGGAGAACTTCCCCCGTGACGAAGGTGGCCCGTTCGAGATAGAGGATCCCGTCGACGACGTCGCTGATCTCGCCCACCCGCCCAATAGGGTGAAGGCGGGCAGCTCCCTCGTAGCTGGCTGGATCGTGCATAGAGGTCTTTATGACGCCGAGCGCGACCGCGTTGACTCTGATCCCGCGTGACGCGTATTCGATGGCCAGCGAGCGCGCCACGGCGGCAAGGCCCCCCTTGGTGAGAGACGCCAGCGCAGCTGGTCTCGTGCTGTCGGCGTGATCGACCAGGCTGGTGGAGATGGTAACGATGTGGCCACTGCCTTGTAACACCATCTGCCGAATGACGCGTTGGGTGATGTGGAAGAAACCGGTCAGGTTGACGGCAGTGATGGCGGCGAAGTCGTCAACCGTGTAGTCCGTGAAGGACTTGCCGAGGTAGATGCCCGCATTGTTGATCAGGCTGTCAATCCGGCCGAACCGTTCGAGCGCTTGCTCCACCACCCGCTGTGCGGTTGGGGCTTCGGTGATGTCGCCCTGCACCGTGAGGAAGTCGGGTTCGTCCGAGCGCGGGAGAGAACGGGCGGTGCCTACGACTGCGTACCCCGCGCGGCGGAACCCGTCTGCCAGCCCGGCGCCGATGCCCTGGGAGGCACCCGTGATGATCGCGACTCTTTTTCCTTCGAGGCGAGGCCCTGACGGATCGGATGGCTGGGAGTCTTGGCTCATTCGACGACGTAGGTCTCGTAGATCACGCCTGCGGCCTGGCGGCCAGCGACGCCGATGAATACGCCCTTGTTCAGCCAATCGAGATCAGCGGCCCCGGTCTCGATCTGGGTCGAGGTCCGGAAGGTGTACTCCGTGGCGTCGACATCCTCGCCCCGCCCGAGCCGGGCGAGTACCTCAGCGCTGCCGTGGCGAACACTCCGCGACCGGACGTAGAGCAAGGCACCGCGATCGGTCTGCAATGTGTAGCGGATGTCGCCAAGCGCCGTGCCGTCCGCCATGATGATCTGCCAATCGGCGCTGGTCCCTGCAAGCAATTTTCCACTCAGCTCGGGCCCGCTGAACGTGCCGCTGATCAATGGGACGATGCGTCGGCGTCCCGCTGCGACCACGCCGACATCCAGCGGATCACCCAGGTTCGCCTCCAAGCGGTAGATCTGCCGCAGGCGGGGATTCGGCAGTTCATCAGTCATAACGAGGTCCTCGTAGCTGAGTGGTGGATCGGAAAACTTCACGTGAGCTGCACCCCCGGGACCGCAGTTCATGCGGTCGCCTCGGTTGGGGTCGACCAGCGTGGCCGCCGCAACCTATCGCCGCTCTCGCATCGTGCACCCTCAGGTGCAGGCGTATCTTCTGGGGCACCGACCTCGAACGCCACCAGGAAATCCACCGACCTTCTGCGGCTTTGATCGACGGCCAAGCCCGCGCCTGCAACGTCAGTTGCGGCGCGGCATCGGGCGACGGGCCGACATCCCCGCAAAGGTGCTCCTCCTGGATCGGTGCAAGTACGTCGCTCGCTTCGGGCAGTCCTAGGCCACCTGCCAGCTCCGCAGAGCTCACGGCTCTCGCCAGGTCCGGCGGTGCCAGCGGGTTGCCCCGGCTTCGGCGGCCATCCGGTCCCGGACGCGCTCCAACCTCCGAGGACCTGTCTAGGAGCCGGTCCAGCATCTCGCACTCGCTGGTACGACCCCGGAATACCGGCGGGGATTGGGCGACCATTTGCCTTCAGATCGTATGGGCCCTCCGACGTGACCGTCCGCCCCGGATCCCGAGGGGCACGACCAGGGAACTCAAAGCCGCCCCTTGCCTGGCCACACACAACTGGGGATTGCGACAGACCCGGCGAGCGGCTGAGCGTGCGACCGAGGTTCCCGCGACAATCCACCGAGATCAGATGAAAAAGCCATGTCTCGGCCGCGGTCCCCGCTATCGAGGTCGCCCCGATGAGCGGCCGGGGGACGCCATGCGGCCCCCGTCTCCTGACGTCAATCGGGCAGAGCGCTCCTACCGAGCCCTAGGGTAGGGACGGATGTTCGTTTCGTTTCGAGCGAGGTCGTCGTTGCCGGCGTCGGCGGAGTGTTCCACCATGCCGACACGGGGGGGCGCCCCCCCGGACCCGATGCCGATGCCCACTCCAACCGGGTCGCTCAGGCGGTGACGGCGGAATCGACAAACCGAAGGGGACCCATGGACGTTGCAACGCTGGCAGAGCTCCTCCACGAGACCGCCGAGCACCACGACCGTTTCGAGAAGGTCGCCCCTCCACGCGACTGGTGGGATTGGTACGCCGCCTACATGAGCGCACGCGAGGGAGGCAACACTCCGGAGAAGGCAGCGGACGCTGCGGTCCTCTACATGAAAGACGTCCGGCATATCGTACCTCGATGACGTCGGGATCTCGCTGCGTCCGGAATCGCGCTCGCCGACAGCTCCCGTGTCGTCGTGTCGTCAGCGGTCGGACACGAAGGGGTGACGCCCGCCTTTTCCGAGCTCTCATGACTTGGCGGTAGAGCGCGAGTTCAACCATCCCGTGGACACGAGCCGCTCCATCGACGGGCCCGACTGCTCCGGGCGTCGGTGACCTCGGCCATCGACGCCGAGACACAGCGGGCCATCCGACCTGAAGCGATCGCTTGGCGGCCTTTGGCGTCATCGCCGCGTTGGCAACTCTTCTGCCTTTCCCACGAATCCTCGGTAGCGGCCTCGAGCGGGCGTAGTTTCGGCATCCTCGAGATCGATGGCCAGAGCGTCCCGCGTATCGCCACGCCGCCGTGACGCCGACAGTGCGATCGGGCCAGGGGGTTGGCGCGGAGTCACCCGATCGCTCTCGGTACGTCCACCTGGCGCACCTGCACAAGCGGATCGGCTTCTCGAAGTCCTGCAGGGGTGACGGTCTTGGCGATCTGTGTCTGACTGCGTTCCGGCGTGGGCCCGCTTCCGGCGCGGTCGCTGCAGGCGATTGACCATTGCGCTCGTGCTCGTCAACTTGATCGCGGCCATTTCGAGTTGCCTGCCGCCCGAACTCCCACGGCTCTGCTCTTGGGGACCGAGTGAACACTCTCGCTGCGTTCGGAATCTCCAGCGACCCGAGAGAGATGATCGCTGTGAGCTCGTCTCACGAGACGCTCCCCGCTTGGCACCCCATGCGGAAGCGATCACGAGCTGGCTCGTTGCGTGCGCCCGACGGGCCCACTAGACCCTCGTTATGTCCTGGCCCGTCGCCTTCGCCATCCTTGGTGCCGGATTGGCGGCTGGGGTGATGAACACCATCGCCGGTGCCGGATCCCTGATCACGTTTCCGACTCTGCTTGCGCTGGGATTCCCGCCCGTGCTTGCCAACGTGTCCAACAACATTGGACTCGTCCCGGGAAATGTCAGTGGCATCGTCGCGTATCGCCGCGAACTGATCGGTCAGCGGGATCGCCTTGTCCGGCTCGCACCGGCATCGCTACTCGGGGGGATCACCGGTGCAGTGCTTCTGCTGGCGTTGCCCGAGACGGTCTTTCGCGCTGCCGTACCGTTCCTGATCCTTCTGGCTTCAGGGCTCATGATGGCCCAGCCCCGGCTTGCACGCCGCTTGGCCGACCGCCGAGAAGGTGACGCTCACGGCGGCGTGTGGCTCTTCATCTCCGTCTTCGTCGCCGGTGTGTACGGAGGGTACTTCGGCGCAGCCCAAGGGGTGATCCTCGTCGCCCTCCTATCGGTCTTGATCGACGATCAACTGCAGCGTCTCAATGCCACGAAGAACGCTCTCGTCCTTGGGGTGAATGGAATCGCTGCGGTGGTGTTCATCGCCGCCACCAGCGTGGACTGGACCGTAGTCGGCCTGATCGCCGTCGGCTCGACCGCCGGAGGGGTGGTGGGTGGTCAGGTTGGCCGGCGGCTACCAGCGGCCGTGCTCAGGTGGATCATCGTTGGGGTGGGAACCGCCGTCGGGGTCCTTCTCGCCGTCGAGTGGCGGTGAAGTGGCAGCCGCCAGACTCGGCTAGTTGTGGAGGACCTGGCTCCAGGGCACGCCTCGATCTACCGCGATGTCGCGCGGGAGCCCGAGCACTCGTTCGCCGATGATGTTGCGCTGGATGTCATCGGTACCGCCGGCCAAGGAGCTCGAAGGACTGGCCACGAACCGGCGCTGGACCGGATAGGGGTCAGGGGCCACCTCGTCTTCGGGACCGAAGAGCCCGTAGGTCGGCTGCCGCATCTCGTAGGACCCGTAGAGCATCCCCGCGGCACCGAGCATGCCGACGGTGAACGAGGCGATTTGCCTTGCGAGCACGGCTCCGGCGAGTTTGCCGATCGACCCCTCTGGCCCCGAGGCACCAGCGGCGCGCAAGACCCCAGCCCGAATGGAGGTCAGCCGATTGACCTCTGCGGCCACCCATAGCTCGAGGAGCTGGGCGCGGGCGGCGAGAGCGATGTTTGACGATGTGTCGGGCAACTGTCGCCATGCTTCGATCGCGGCAGCCATCGCCGAGCCACGCTCGGCGCCTCCCGCACCCCCGGCAATGCCGGTGCGTTCGCTCATGAGGGTCGTGTTGGAGACCGACCAACCTTGTCCCACTTCACCGATTCGATCAGCGTCCGGGATGTGGACTTCGGTCAGGAAGACCTCGTTGAAACCGCCATCACCGGTCATCTGCCGCAGCGGTCGCACCTCAACACCGGGTTCGTGCATGTCACAGATGAAATAAGTGAGGCCTGCATGCTTCTCGACATCGGGATCGGTGCGCGCGAGCAGCAGCCCGCGGTGCGCGAGGTGCCCACGGGTGGTCCATACCTTCTGGCCGGTGACGATCCAGTCGTCGCCGTCACGAATGGCCCGAGTGGAGAGCCCCGCCAGATCGGAGCCGGATCCGGGCTCGCTGAAGAGTTGGCACCAGAATCTCTTCACAGGTAAAGAGCGGGCGGAGGTAGCGCCGCTTCTGGTCCTCGTTTCCGTTCCCCACAATGGTGGCGGCCCCTTGGCCGTAGCCGGTTGTGTTCATGCCGTAGCCGTTGGGTGCTTCGGCCCTGTCGAGCAGGCGACGAACGACGCCCTGCAGCTGGACGGGGTATCCGAGGCCACCGTCACCCACGGGAAAGTGCACCCAGGCAAGCCCGGCGTCGAATTGCGCTCCGAGAAACACGACCCTGGACGTCGTAGCCGGCGGGTGCTCGGCCAGGAGGCGCTCCACCCGCTCGACGACATCGGCTTCTTCCGCGTTCTCTTTGGTCTCTGAACCTGGCACGTCGGTGAGGCTACTCCCCAGGTCCGGTTCGGGAAACCCGAACCGCTGTCGTCCTGAGCACACGTTGACCCGGGCTCAAGGCTCTTTGACGGCGCGACCAGTGCTGTCGGTGACGTCGGCGGGGCTCGCCACGGCTTCGGTGACGATCGGCGCTGGCCGGCAAATGAGGACGCCCTGAAGATCGAAGCGGATAGTTGCCCGGTACGAGTGAACAGGGATGCTTGGACGAAGCCTTGATTGCCAGAAATCGAACTGACGTGGACATCGAAGAGGTGCCAGTCGTGGGTCGAGGTCTGGCGGTGGAACCAGATGGAATGTGTGGCGCTGAGGCTGGACACGAGTTCGGGGTCGAGGGAGTTGTGGGTGGCCCGAGCGGCGTAATTCATCCCGAAGTCCGACCAGAAGGCCCGAACAGCCCCATGCAGCCAGGGGTCCTCGGGAAGCGGGACCACGGCACGGACCCACAGGGGGTGTGATGGTGGGGGCTCTTCTCCCCATCGACTGGGGGTGGGCAACCTTGAATACGCCCTGACCAAGGTGGGTGGCCCAAGGATCGGGCCGGTCCGGGGACTCGTCGGGGGGTCCCACCGGCGGACACGAAGCCCGCTGCCAGTCGAGTCCCTCGACGGGACGTGCTGCGACGACGGTCGCCTCGACGATCAACTCCTCGCCCTGGTAGCCGCGGACCTCGCGGTGCTGCATGGCGCGCCCGTCTCGCACCCGTTCGATGGAGAAGTCCACGACGTCGCCCGCTCGTCCGCCGGAGAGAAGATTGACGTGCATCGAGTCGGGGACCGCGTCGAGCGGGACCGTATGGGCGCATGCTGACAGGCATTCCGCGACCACCTGGCCGCCGAACAAGCCGCCGCGGCCGGCCCGCGGCGCACCCGTCTGAGCCCGAGCACGGTTGTCGTCGACCGGAACGACGCCGACGAGCTCCTGCATGACTTCTAGATCGGATCGAGTAGCGCTCATTGCGGCGGTCGTGCCCCCCGGGCTGTAGACAAGGACAGCGAAGATATCTCGCAACAGTGGTGGTGCGGCGAGGAACGTCCTGTGGTTCCGTGGAGCTGCCCACGGACCACTCTGGTCATCTGACAGGATTCTTCGGCGGAACGGCTCAGGGGTCCCAGCACCGCCTGGCGTCTCGCGCACGCGCGTGCCGCGTCCTTCCCGGGATCGCCCCGCGGCCCAAAGTTCCAGCTGAGAGCGGGTCCCCCGGCCCTCGGTCGCCGTATGTGATGGTGGTCGCACGCCTTCCGCGACCTCTCGGAGAAAGAGTGCGACGATGAACCTGGAGCAACGGATCACCCGGCTTGAGGACGCAGTGATCGACCTGACCACCGTGGCGGGGGAGCATGACTTCGGTCGGTTTCTGCGCCACAAGGACCTTGCGGTCAGTTTGGCGGCCGAACGGGTCCTGAGGTTCGTCGGCGAAGTGCAGCTCGAGCGCACCGCCTGACGAACGACCTAGTCGAAGGCGATCGGTCGCACTCGCTGGGGTCCGGGCCGCTGCCAGGTCAGCCGTGGTCAATGGGGCCCTCGGGGCCAGGAGTAGACGATCACGGTGGGGTCGAAGCCGCGCGCCTCGAGTGCCTGGTCGAGCTCGGCGTCACCCTCGCCACAAACCACCGCGAGCAGAACATCACCCCGTGCTGCTGCCGCGGCTGCAGCCAATCCGAGCAACCGGTCCCGTTCGGTTCCGACGATCCGGTCAACGACGCAAACGGTGCCTCCTGGGTCGTAGATCGGGGGTGCGTGCACCGAGGGTGAGCCGACGACGAAACCGTCGGCGACCTCAAAGCTCAGCGCCCCCTCGGCGATCGGGTCGAGCGCTCCGCCGAAGGTGTGTCGCGGCCCTGGTGCAACGGTGACGCCGGGGCGGAGCGACCTAGTGCCGGTCTCGCCGGGTTGGGTCGGACCGATCCAATAGGTAGACACGGCGTTCAATCCGGCCGACTCCATGGCCATCATCCTCGCCTCGTCGGCGGTCGCGACACAGGTCAGCGCTGGTCGTTCTGGGATGGCCGCCAGCAGCATGGTCCCCGCATCCTGCCATCGAGCATCGCCAGCCACCGCGACGTCATCGATGAACCACTGGTCGCGCTGTGGGAGGGCGACGGCGCAACCGACGACGGCGATACCGTCATCGGCCACTCTGAACACTGGCCCGTCCGCGTGGAGGAGGTGATGGAGCCACTGCGGGTGGGCCTCATCGGCTCCCGGTGCCACGCGCCACCAGGCCGGAGACCACTCCGCCAGGCGGTGCCGATGGATAGTCGTCAAGGCCACGATCTGCTCCAAGTCAGCCTCGGCGGCCACCCGGACCCGGATCGGCATTCTCCAATGGTGGCGTACCTGAAGGAGCCGCTCAATTCGGTACGGTGAAACCGGGGAGGTTCGAGGGCTAGCTGTTGCTCGCTTGTTGGTCGCGCCGTCTTGTGTCGAGCCAGCGGCGCAGCCCCGCAGCATTCGAGTGCACCCCGTTGAGGGTCTCGAGCTTTTCTCGATGAGCGGGGTCGGAGTCGGCCAACTGGACGGAGAACGCCGCGTCCAACGCTGCCAGCGATGTCGTTCCCTGCCCGCCACGCGGACTCGGCGACCTCGGCCCACTGCCGCAACGTGCCCTCGGCCTCCTCGAGGATGGCCAGCGGGTCGGGGACCAACCCGTAATGGGCTAGGGCGATCCCACTCGGCCGGCGGGTGGCGAACCTGTCGAGCGATGCCACTGCCTGCTCGAGGTCGAAGTCCGGGGGCGGGGTGGCCGGCCTCAGGACGCCGACATCGGGCAGCCGCACACCAACCGCGTCACCGGCAAACAGGATCCCTGAGTCCGAGTCGTGCAACGCGAGGTGGTGCTTTGCATGACCCGGTGAGTCGACGGCGGTGAGCACCCTTCGGGGACCGATCACGATGTCCTCTCCGTCCTCCAACACGTGGATCCGATCGATCGGAGTGGGCTCGAGTCGCCCGTAAAGCGAGTCGAGTAGATCGCCATAGACGAGCGCCGCCGATCTCACCAGGCGTTCGGGGTCCACGAGGTGCCGCGCCCCCTTCTCGTGGACGTACACAGTGGCTCTTGGGAATGCCTGTGCCACGTCGCCTACCCCGCCGGCGTGATCGAGATGGATGTGGGTGACGGCCACCCCGGCCAGCTCGTTGGGCGCGACGCCCAGCTCGGCGAGGGCGGTCAGCAGGACCGGCACCGACGAGCGGCTCCCCGTCTCGATCAGGACCGGCGCGGGACCCTCGATGAGGTACCCGGCCGTCACCCGTTCCCACCCACCGAGCCGAGTGTCGATCTCCACGACGCCGGGACCGATACGCGTGACCATGGCGTAAGCGTAGGTTGCCGAGGAACCATGTCACGCCAGCCAGCCCGGCGCGACAGGATGTGTGAATGGCCATCTCAGACCGGTTGACGCTCATGGCAGTCCATGCCCACCCCGATGACGAGTCGTCGAGCACTGGTGGCGTCTTGGCCCGTTACGCAGACGAGGGCATGCGGACGGTCGTCGTGACTTGCACCAACGGCGAGTATGGTGACGGACCCGGGCACGCCAAGCCAGGCGAGCCGGGTCATCATCCTGAGCAGGTCGCACGCACGCGCCTGGGCGAGCTGAAGGTGGCCTGCGACCGGCTCGCCGTTACCCACGTGGAAACCCTCGGTTACCACGATTCGGGGATGGCAGAGTGGGAGTTCAAGGACCGGAACGATGTGTTCTGCAACGTCCCCGTCGAACACTCTGGGGCGCGGCTGGCCGAGCTGTTCGAGCAATACCAGCCGACCGTGGTCGTCACCTACGACGACATGGGTGGCTACAACCACCCCGACCACCGCCAGGCCCACCGGATCACCCTCGACGCCGTCGAGCGAACGGCGATCCCCGCCAAGCTCTACTTCATCGCTCACCGCCGGCGCGACTGGGAAAAGATGCGCGAACGCATGGAAGCTGCCGGGGTGGCGTTGCCCGCTCCGGTCGACGAGCAGATGGATCCCCAGCTCGTGCGGGCAATGCAGGAGATGGAGGAGCGGGTCACCACGACCGTCGACACCTCGGCGTGGGCCGGTCGCAAGCAGGCAGCCCTGGCAGCGCACGCGAGTCAACTGGACGGATGGGGATTACTTCGCTTGCCCACGGATACATTCGCCGATGTCTTCGGATCCGAGTCATTCATCCGTTCGGCGCAGCCGACCAGCGAGCTCGGGCTCGAAGAGGATCTGTTTGCCGGGTTACGTTGACCGCAACGGTGGTCGAACTTCGCAAAGCTCAGCGGGCAGAGCCGCCGATCGTAGAGGGATCGACCGCCTGTCCCCGTGGGCCCGTCCCCCTCTACTCGGACGGGCTGTCGTCGCTCGATTTGGTGGGCTTCAAGAGCTTGTTGAGTGAAACGGCGGCCAACGCCCCCCCGACGAGGACCGACAGCCCAGTAAGCCTGCGCGAGAGATGTGGGCCAAGGCGCAGGCTGCCGGGCCCAGACGCGGCGATTGCTGCAGCGGCGGCCAGATTGGTGAGGGGCAGCTCGAACCCGCGGTTCGCCGCCAAAGGTCCGTTCGTCCTGTGCGTCATTGACGCCACCGACATGGCCCCGATGATCGCCAGCGGCCCGAGGGGGTCGGCGATGCCCGCAGCAGTTAAGAGGCCGCCCGCCAGCTCGGTGGCCCCGGCCAGGGCAGCCATCGGTTTTCCGGGCGAGAGGCCGATCGCCTCGAACCCGGCCCCGGTTGTGTCAAGCCCCGGTCCGTCGAAGGATCCAAACAGTTTCTGCGCGCCGTGGACGGCGAGGTAGCCCCCGAGGACCAGTCGTGAGCCAAGTAGGGCAATGCTTCGTACCATTGGTCTCCTTGGCTTCCCAGTTGTAGTACTCGCGCATCGAGTGGCCGGCCACGGCTGAATCAATTGACTTGTGCACTGGGCCGAACTCATCGTACCTCGATCCGAGGAAGTGTCCGCCTCGCGGAGCGACGAGGCGCGGTGTGCGCGTCGGTCTGTCCGGCGTCACCGCTCTTTGGAGAAGACCAGGCTTCCGACGAGGGCCTTGCGAGATGGCACGGTCGACCAGCGCGCCCCGACGGGTAATTCGTCACGGTCGACAACGTGGGGGTCGCTGAGTGCGCGCTCCCTTCCGCCCCGCACGACCCTTCCGCCTCCTGCGGCAAGGAGATTCCGGACCCAGTCGGTGTTCTCGCCGTATGGCAAGCCGACCACCAGCTGTGCACCATGCCGGAACGCGATGACCGGGGTTCGATAGCGCCGACCCGTGCGTCGACCCCTGTGGAGGATCACGGCCCACGGCGGGACGAGCCACGCCCAGGTTCCCTGGACTCGATTGGTGACCGCGCGGTTGAACCGAGCGATCCGCCGAGCCTTCCCCATCTCCACCATCGTAGCGAGAGGCCCCGTGTGATCGGCCAGCTGACACCTCGCCCGTTGGCGTGACCGAGCGGCCCAGAGCCAACCAAAGAGTTCGATCTCATTCTCTATGATCGTGCGGTGCCGCAGCGCACGCCAGAGTCTGATCGCAACATCGCGACCACCACCGACGGCATCGTGGTGCTTCGCGCTCCACGATCGGGCGATCCCGAGCTCCTGATCGCTGGGCGCGATGGGGACTTCTATCGCTGGATGGGTCACGACAGCGCGGAGCCCTGGCCAGCGGCGTGCATCGTTGTCGACGAGAAGGTCGTGGGCTGGGTGGACTATGACACCGAGCGCGACTGGCTACAGTCAGGCGAGGTCAACCTCGGCTACAACATCTTCCGCCCGTACCGCGGTCACGGGTATGCCACCCGATCCGTACAACTGTTCATGCATCATCTGGCGTTACGCACGATCTATCGCACGGCGACGCTCCTCATCGACCCCGAGAACGTGCGATCCCTCGCCGTGGCAGCGCGGACGCGGTTCGTGCCCGCTGGAGGTATCCGCGGGAGCGAGTACTTCACCCGACCCGTGCCTCCGCTCACCTACGGCGACGGCGTGGTGACCATTCGTTGTCAGCGAGAGGAAGATGTCGACGCCGACTTGGCTGCCAAGGATGACGAGCAGATCGACTGGCTGTGGTTGCCGGGCCAGCGAGAAGCCTGGCGAGTGATGACACCACACGCACAGCGAGCCCACGCGCTGCGCGGGTTACGGGCCAATCGTGACACCTTCGGACGCGGACCGAAATGGTGCTTCGCGGTGGACATCGCTGGAGCCGAACACGCCGCCTACGTGGACTGTGACCTCGCCAACGATCACGTGCCAAGAGGTGAGGCCAATGTCTCGTACTGGGCGCACCCCGCCTACCGGGGGAGGGGGTATGTGAGCCGCGCCGTGAAGTTGCTCACGCAGTTTGTCGGCGAGAACACCGGGGCACGCCAGGTCCATTTCATCGTGGACGCCGGCAACGTCGCGTCGCTTGGAGTGGCTCAGGCCGCCGGCGCTCAGAGGACTGAGATTTGGCACAACGACCAGGGTCGCACGATGGTTCGTCATATCTGGACGGCGACCGAAAGCCCATCGCCTACGGTAGCGTGAGGAGCGACGCGTGCCGCCATCTTGAGGGTCGGGGGCGGGTGTATCGGGGATTCTGACGCGGGATTCTGAAGAAGGAAGGTGGCGATCGTTATGGCACTGGACGAGGACGTCGTGCGACTAGCGAAGGGTCCCAACCTGGCGACCGTGGTGACGCTGATGCCCGACGGTCAACCACAGGCCTTGCTCACCTGGGTGGACACGGACGGCGAGGTGCTTCTGGTGAACACTGAGCCCCAGCGTCAACGGGCTCGGAACTTGGCCCGTGACCCTCGGGTCACGGTGCTCATCCACTCCGCCGACAGCCCGTGGGACTGGGCTGAGGTGCGCGGTCACGTCGTGGGCATCGTGGGGAACGGCGCTGCGCGGTCCCACATCGACGAGCTCTCGAACCGGTACGTGGGCACCGACTATCAAAATCCCATTGGGCCTGATGGTCGCATCATCTTGCGTATCGCCGCCGACAAGATCAACACCCCGGCCAAGATGTCCCGCTGAGCATCTGCCGACGAGGGCTGTCTCCTTGGGGCGAGGCCCTGGCGGCCTCATTTGTCCAGCGGCGCGAGGCCCAGCACCTCGATGGCCCAGGGGAGCGCCGTTCTCAGTTGAGCCTGCTGGGAGCCTCGTGGGAGCGGACCTCTAGGGACAGCCGGAAGTCCCGCTCGGGCTGCGAAGAAGCCGGCCACAATGGCCACGACCTCTGGTCGGCAATCGGCGACTGCTGTCGGCTTGGGACCCCCTCCACTTACAAGTTCGGTAACCAGCACGCCACATCCAGCTCAGGGTTCCCGACTGTTGCCAAGTCCC
The DNA here is from genome assembly GCA_963794215.1 of uncultured Acidimicrobiaceae bacterium. Classification (GTDB taxonomy): domain Bacteria; phylum Actinomycetota; class Acidimicrobiia; order Acidimicrobiales; family RAAP-2; genus DATKRB01. The sequence goes on from CAWCCQ010000008.1 coordinate 886,611, forward strand.
AGTCGAAGACGACGCCCGACCATCTCTGAGGTACAAATTGTCGCTCCGGACGTCCAGGTGCAAGAGCGCGCGCCGTTCGTGCGCTCGGGCGACAACGCGGCGACCAATGTGCGTAGCGCTGCCGCGAGCGACTCCTCCGAGCAGAGGCCTAGGGAAAGGAACGGGGTGGAATCGCGTTGAACCTCAGGCCAACCGCTCAAAGCGAAGGCATCACCCAGGACGTCGATACCGGCGAAAGGGCTCGTAGGCGGCAATCTGACCCCAACGTCCGAACGACTGGTCCACGGCGGTACCCAGGTGCACCATGAGAGGTCCTCAAGGAGCAGCATGGGGGGATCCTCATTCCATCCGAGCATTCCGGCCATGAAGGAGTCCTCGAGGTGCGCGCAGACGACCCGCTCTCGTCTGAGCCGGAGTGCGATGTCGGGGTCAAGAGCCGCCTTCAAAAAAGCACGGCGGCCGTCGTCCAGTTCGAATCGACGCCTCAGGGCGGGGTGTAGCCCCCCGGGAACCGGGTGCGCCGCGATCACGGTGGATCCGAGCAAAATGCTCGCGACCTGGAAAGCTCAGGATGCAGATCGACGCAACAGCCCCAGAAGACCGGTCACGTCGCCCAGTCCTCAGCGACCGAGGTTCTCGAGCCGACGCGCCACTTCTCGATACCTGACGCCGGGTATGAGATGAGCGCCGTCGAAGGCGCCGCTCTCGCGAATGGCATCAACGAACGCGCACGCTAAGTCGATTCCAGCCTCGGCACGGGCCTCGATCGCGTTGATCCATTCCGCCGGGACGGCAAGCTGGGGGATGTCCTCGGCCCATTTCCTGGCCCGTGTGGCGCTAGGCGGTACCAGGACGCCGGCGTACACGGGGCCCTCGAACGAGGTGCGGGCCCGCCACGCGAGAAGCGCATCGAGGTCGAAGGAAGCCTGCACAAACAGGAAGTCGGCTCCCTGCTTCCACGGCGAGAGCTTCGTGAGGCGGGTCGTCACACCCACGCAGAGCCGATGACCAGTTCGATCCGAGAAATCCCGGACCTCACGGATCATGGAATTGACCGTGAGCTCGCTGGTCCGCTGGCCCGAGGTTGGCCGATCTCCGTAGACCAGCAGGAGCTCGTCGACGTTGTAGGCGGCGGCAGTGAGGAGGTCGCGTCGGAAGCCGAGCAGGTTGCGATCCCGTGCGTTGAGGCAGGCGATTGCTCGTCCGCCCATCAGATCGACCTCGTGCGCGACCGCGATGCTCGAAACGGTGGCGCGCCCGATGTGATTGTCGGGGATGAGAAACGCGGCGGCAATCTTGCTCATCACGCCGATCTGGTGCCGGACGCCCATCAGGTCTGGACGGGTAGCGGGCTGGACCTCGCAGACGACATCGAAGGGCGTCATCCCTGAAGAGGCCTCCCCGATGCGTGGGGTGAGTCAGGCTGTTCGAGCGAGATCTCACCGCATCGCCAACTCTGCATCTGGCTGCGATAGGTCATCTCGAATTGGGGACCCAGGTCAGCCACGATCGCCCTGGTCTCTGAGGCGAGCGCTTCCTGACCGAGCTCGTCCAATGTCGCAACGAAGCTCGTTGACAACGCTCGATCCACTACCCCTTGGGGATCGGTCCGAACCGGATTGGCCACCGTCCACTGGTCGACGAAGGTGAACCGCTCGTCCTGGTCGATGGATCGCCGCCGCGCCATCGTCCGCTGCCGGGGAGTGTCGCCGGCGTGGCGGCCGACAACGTCCCAGTAGCTCCGTACCCGCCGAACGCGCTCGTCGAGCACATTCCAGGCCGCCACCAGGTGACCATCGGGCCTGAGTACTCGCGCGATCTCGTCCAGTCCGGCTGGGGCATCGAACCAGTGAAACGGCTGGACGGCGATCACGACGTCGGTCGAGTCGTCGTCCAGCGGGATCGACTGGGCCGTGCCTTCGAGCACTTCGATTCCCACCAACTCAGAGAAGCTGTGCCGCATCGCCTCAACCGGCTCGATGGCGACAACCTTGACACCAGCCTCGAGCAACTGCGCAGAGAAGATCCCGGTGCCGGCCCCAAGCTCCACTACCCGGTCCTCGTCCCACCGTTGGATGAACCGACGAACGAGCGCCCGATGGTAGGTCGGTCGGACGCGTTGATAGACGTGTGCGTGCTTCTGGAAGCCCTTCGTGGCCGCATCGTGCACCAAGGCGCCAATGCTATCGTTCGATCTCCTCCCATTCGCTGCTCAGCATGCGCGGACGAAGGAGGAAAAATAGGTGGCGAGCCCGTTGTACATGGTCCCGACGTACAGGTACCCGAGGTTCTGTCGGCGTAGGTGGGCGCAGGCGGCCGCATCGGGCGCGTCGTACACCAGTGCGGCGAAGTCCCGAGGCGGGTAGTGCCGTTCCCATCGAGATGGACGCCATGAGGTGTAGGGATGCTCCCCCGGAGTGTCGTAGGCGCCTTCAAAGGTGACCACGATGTCGGCGTTGCTCGCTCTGTCTCTGGAGCGGAACATCCATCCAGAACTGGGGTTGGTCCCGTAGTTCAGCACCACGTCGTCGTTCTCCCCTTCGGTCCTGTGCACGTAGGATGACAAGGTCTGGTAGAAGCGATGATTGCTCATGGTCGTACCAGGAACGGTGTCGGATGCCCCGTCGAAAAAGATCCCGCCAATATGGCGAGGGTAGAACGAGTACCACGCCCTGACCTGTGCCTCAATGCCTTCGAGGCTGGCCGTTCCCCCCTCGCCGTAGTCCGTCCAGACGTAGCCGATGACCGATGCCCGTTCGTAGGCGTCGCACCTATCGATCACCCTCCTCCAACGAGCGAGCGGGGCGACGCCAGGTCCCTGCGCGACGTTGGCAATGATGAACGAGCCTCCGTTGGCCCCGTTCACTTTGGAGCAGGCGGCGGCCCAGTCGGCAGTTTGTGCACCGTCGTAGAGCGGAATGAGCTCGTCTTGTGCCGCAGCCGGCTGGGTGGTTGCTCGGGCCTGCGCCGTGAGCGTCCCACAGAAGGCGGCCACCAGGCCGATTGCCGCTGCCAGACGGAGGATGTGTGAGATCACTGTGCCCCTTGACTCGTCACGCAGCGTCAACACCAGTTTGATGATCGCATGTCGAGCATGCATTCAGCCTGGGTGCAATTGGGTAGGGATCCCGACGTGATCATCATCGAGGGAATTAGCATCCTGCCCGGGGGCGGCCTGGGGGCCGACATCCAGTTCAACTTGGGCTCGGAGATCGTCCAGCACACACTGACCATCACGGAGACCGTCGACATGCGCAGGGCCGAAAAGGACCCGTGCGCCGCCGTGGAGAAGGAAGTGGCGCGCCTGGTCCAAAATGCTGGAATGGACCTCTGCGACGACGGCGATGATCCAGGACCCTGATCCCCGAAGGCGGCGCTCCGAGCCCAAGGGATGCCGTAGAGGTACGAGGTCGACGGAGAAATGGGCGCATGACGTCGGTACCAAGCGGGCACCATGTCCCGCGACAACGACAACGAGAACGGCCTGGCAAGCAGGAGCGCGTGGCAGGAGCCTTGGTGAGGGGTGGCGAGACTCCGAGCCTTGGTATGGGGTGCGACGGTCAGCGACCTGTCGATGCCCCCTGGAGGGGCACGCTCGGCGATGAGGCCGTCGATGGAGCAGCCGACCACGAGCCCTGGTCCGTGAGGGTGGTGCACGACGATCCGGGCTAGCGGCGTTGGCGACGACGTCGAGAGGTCTGTAGGGAACGTAGCGTGGCTCGTTGGGCGCGGTCCTTGGCCGAGCGCGGTCCACCAGAGCGCCGTGCGCGCTATTCGGAGCCCGGCATGCCGCTGCCCGAGACGAGGACCACGCGCTTCGGACGGAGGATTGAGGTACTCCAGCTAGAGCAACGCAAAGGTGACCGGTCGCCGGCGTGTCGCTGCGGGTCGCGCTCGCGAGTTATCGATCGAGGCGCATCACGCCGCCCAGCTGGAGCCCCAGCGTCCGACAGGCGGCGATGACTCGTAGGCCAACACGAGATGACCAGTTCGAGTACCAGGGAAACTCATGCGACGAGGTGTTGTACGAACCAATCTCGAGCGGCGGTGCTCGTCCGCTCGAACTGCGGGCCGTAGACGGCGTAGTGAGTCCCTGGCACCGTGACCAGATGCTTGGGAGAGAGAGCCCGCTCGTAGGCGGCTAGCGCATCCTCGGCCGGTGTCATCGTGTCGTCGAGGGGGACGATCATGAGCAGGGGAGTGGGTGCGATGCGTTCGATGAAGGCGGCGGGCTCGTACTCGTCGTAGAGCTCCCAGCTCCGCAGCGTGACCTCGTTGCGCCAGTTACGACGCTCCCCGACCGGCCGGGCCGCCTGATAGCGCGTGCTCTCGCTGTTCTCGGGGAAGGCAGGCACGAGCGTGGGTTGACCGCCCCGAGCCAGGCGGAGTCGTTCCTGGGCCCAGCTCGGGGCGAGTGCGGCATAGCTCTCGGGGGCGTGGCGACGGAGGAGGTTGTTGTGGCCGCTGATGGTCATCGCCTGCGACACCACAGCCCGGACCCGACGATCGTGGGCGGCGACGGCAAGCACGTGGCCTCCCGAGTAGCTCGTGCCCCAGATGCCGATCCGGGTCTCGTCCACCTCGTCCAAGCTGGCCAGGAAGGTGATCGCGTCCTTGTAGCCCCGCTGCTGGAGGACGGGATCCAGCTCCTGACGAGGTTGCCCCTCGCTCTCGCCGGTGTTGGCATGGTCGTAGAGCAACACCGCGATGTTGGCTTCTGCGACAACCAGGTGGAAGGGATTGCCGAGGAAGCCCTCCTTCACTCCGGCGAACCCACTGCTCATGACAACGCCGGCGAACGGCCCGGCCCCGTCCGGCACGATCAGCCAGCCTCGCAGCGTCCGGCCCTCCGAGCGAAAAGAGACGTCGAGGTGCCGCATCTGGGGCAGGTCAGGAGCGGGCGCCCGGCGCCGGTCGCGACCAGCCCAGGTAGTACTCAGGTTCCTCGCACTCGGTCGCTGCGTCGCCGAAGGACAGCGGGCGGAACGTGTCCAACATGACCGCGTACTCCTCGTGCGACGAGCTGTTGATCGAGCCTTCGGCCGCCCCCGGGGCGGGACCGTGAACGAAGCCAGCCGGATGGAAGGTCATCATGCCCGGTCGCACGTCCGGGCGGGTCGTGTAGGCCCCCGAGACGAAGAACATCATCTCGTCGCAGTCGATCGCCGAATGAGCGTAGGGCGCGGGGATCGACGTGGGGTCGAAGTCCACTGGTCTCGGGCAGAATGAGCAGACCACGAAGCGTGGTCCGCTGAAGGTTTCGTGCACCGGCGGCGGCGCGTGGAAGCGCTTGACGATGGGTTCGAAGTCGTAGATGGAGAGCGCGTACGGGTAGACGCAGCCGTCCCATCCGACGACGTCGAACGGATGGTGCGCGAAGACGTGACGAGTCACCCCGTCGCGGTGACGTACCAGCACCGCGGTCTCGCCGTCGTCGCCCTGCACGAGCTCGTCTGGCCCTCGGAGATCCCGTTCGTGGTACGGCGCAGTCTCCAGTAGCTGACCGCGCGGCGAGAGGTATCGGGCGGGCAGACCGATGTGCCCTCTGGCCTCGATCACCAGGGCGCGCAGCCCCTCGCCGGGGTCCGGTACCCAGCGATGGATGCAGCCCATAGGAATACGGACGTAGTCGCCCTGCGCCACGGTGAGCCGACCGTAGACGCTTTCGAGGATCGCCGAACCGGACTCGGCGAACACGAGCTCGTCCCCGCACACGTTGCGGAACAGCGGGCTCGGCATGCCGGCGTGCACGTAGGAGATGCGGACGTCGTCATTGGCCAGGAGCAGGCGACGACCCGTGACCAGGTCGCCATCCGTCAAAAGGCCGTGCGTCTGGTACCGGTGAGGAAGAAGCGGCCAGTGCGGTGTGGTGCCGGCCGTAAGGGCCGGGACGTCGACCGCTTCGGCGGCGACGAGGGCACTGGGGGAGTGGCGGTGGTAGAGCAGTGAGGAGTCGTTGAAGAACCCCTCCTCGCCGACGAGCTCCTCGGGGAACAGGTCGCCGGTCGTCTCGTCGCGGAACTGGCTGTGGCGCTTCTTGGGGAGGTACCCCAGCCTCTGGTAGTAGGTCACCGTTGGAGGTAGAAGTCGGGGAGCCTGAGTGGATGGACCTCGACCCGTTCCCAGACGCCTTGGGTGACGAACGGTTCGTTGGCGAGGTACTGCTCGACCGAGTCACGGTCCGGATAGTCGACCACCACTATTGAGCCGCGCACGGTTCCCGCGTCGTCGAGCAGCCCTGCCCCAAGCACCACCCGACCCTCGTCGAAGAGCCCACGTATCGAGGTGGCGTGGGCAGCACGGGTGGCATCCCGCCGGGCAACGCCGTCCTCTCCGGCGACATCCCAGGCCAACACGAGAAAATGCACAAGGGGATGCTACGCCGCTGACGAACGCGCGTGCAGGCTCGGCCCGGGACGGGCTTGGTCGTGGACCGGGGTCACGCCATCCACTCGTGTACGCCCCGAGCGAGGAGCTCTCGCCCCTCACTGGTCCCGTCGAGAATCCGGTTGACTCGGGTATGGATCTGCCACTTGTGGTCGACGCGTACGAGCTCCCACCGGTTGGCACTCACCCGACCGACCACATAGCGGCCATCTTCTTGGTGGAAGGTGTGGGACTCTCCGGTCACGGTTGCATGGTCGCCGTCGACGATGATCACCGGCAGGTTCAAGAAGTGGGCGGCCCCGAAGGGCAACGTCCCTACCCGCTCTGACAGCCCCTGGATCGCTCCTCGACCCCGTAACGGCTCGTCGGCGTCGCTGTCGTAGGTGCAGTCGTCGGTCCAGAGTAGGGGCGCCTCGGTCGCCGCCCCTCCGTCGATGCTCGGCGCATAGCCTGCGACGACACGTAGGACGTCGAGCTCGTCACGAAGTCGAGTTACTTGGGCCTCGAGTGCCTCGACGCGTCGTTTTGTGCGCACCAATCCCCTCCTTCTCGCTGCCCTGCTCCGCCATTGTCCGCCGGCAGCCTGGCAATTCCTCTGGCGGGCACAGTATCGAGCCTGGCGGATCGGCCCTCGGCAGGTCCGGTGTCAGGATTCGGGCAGCTCTGTCGCCTGGGTCCAGTCAATACGCAGGCCGAGGGTCGCCGCCGGGTCGGTCGCCGCGAGCATCCCGGCTCGGTAGATGGTGGGAATGCCCCTTGCCTCGAGGTCCGCCAGGGTGGCGTCGAGATCCGGTACGGACAGCGCGAACGAGTACACCCGTGCACCCTCGTCGAGCACCGAGGCGTACCGGCTGTCGGGGGAAAGCGGGGTGATCAGGCGGACGGTGATATCACCGACCGCGAGGTCAATCGTTCGCTCCAGTTCGGCGGGCCCTTTCGCATTGCCCTCGATCACGTCGAGCTTCATCAACCCAGCCATCCATTGCGCCGTGGCATCGGCATCGGCGACCACCCCAGTGACCCAGCTCATCTGGGTGACCCCAATCGCCCCGTTCGACGCCGGCACGCCCGAGTCGCGCGGCATCTTGCCGTCGCACCATTCCATGAGCAAACCGTGGGTCTGCCTGGGATGCATGAAGAAGAACCGACCCCCCACATTGACGGAGATCACGTCGATCCCTTGGTCGCGCACGATGTGCTCGACCGCCCAATTGTCGTCCACCTCCCAAGCGAACGACTGGACTCCGGGTCCGTGGCGCTGGAGAAATCTGGCGACGGCCCCACCCGCGAGGAGGATCACGGGATAGCCACCGACCCACAGGAGGCGCTGGTCGGTTCCGGCCAGGTTGCCCTCGTCGCGCGGCGGCGAGTCCGCCGCACGTTGGGCGGACCCCACCAGTGGCGTCGCACCCAGCATCTCCTCGAGCCACGCCGATGCGGCTCCCACGTCGTTGACGGCCAGGGCTAGACGGTGGAAGTTGCGAGGTTGGACGAGGGTCACGGCGGGATCGTAGTCCCCAGGCGCGGTGTCCACCTGTGCCTCGGCGTGCGCGGCAATCGAGCAGGTCGCCGCATCAGCCTCCGTCGCTCTCCCACCGGGCGGCGTCCGACCCGAGCGGTCGGGCGGCGAGGAACCACTCGAGCGGGGCGCCGCGCACCTCGAGTGGCGGTGGAAGACGCTGTGCGTCGCCCCAAACCGTTCGCTCGAGGTGATCGTCCGGTCGCAGAACGCCTGATTCGAGGCCCCGACCTGGTGGCACCGGGGAGATTCCTGCGCCGATCAGTAGCGCCGCCGTGCGGGCCAGGGAGGTTCTCCAACGGCTTCCCCGGCCGTCGATCCTCCGCCTTGTCAGTCCGCTGACCGTCGCCGCGGCGAGCATGTACCCGGCCGCGTGATCAAGTGCCTGAACCGGCAGCGGGACTGGGCGATCCGACCGGGCGCTGATGCGACCGCAGTCCGCGATGCCGGTGCTCATCTGTATGAGACTGTCGAACCCCCGCCGCCCGTGCCACGGGCCACTCCACCCGTAGGCGTCCAGGCTCACATCGATGAGATCCGGGCAGCGCTCGGCTCGCACCTCGACCCCGAGCCCGAGTCCCTCGAGGGCGCCCGGTCGATAGCCGTGGACCAGGGCGTCGGCTGAGCCCAGCAGTGTGAGGAACTGGCTCTTGCCGGTCGGGCTGCGGAGGTCGAGCCGGCAGCAGCGTTTCCCGGGCGTGACTTCGGGAACGAGGGCGGGCTCGTCCCAGCCCGGAGGGTCGACCCGCAGCACCTCGGCGCCCCACCCGGCCAACAGGCGGGTGGCCACCGGCCCGGCCAGGACGCGGGTCAAGTCGAGCACTCGAACGCCAGCGAGGGGTCGCGGCCCCCGATCCACGGGGCGGAGGCGCCGCGAGGAGGATGGCGCGGTTCTTTCGGCGTGCATGAGCGGCTCCGCGGCGACGGCCCGGCCTTGGGGGTGGTGCTCCCAGGCTGCCAGGGACCGCATCGCCGCCGCGGCCCCACCGGCGGCCACCACCTCGCTCTCGAGCTCCTCGGCCGCCCACCGACCGATCGCCGCTGCCACGGCATCTCGGTCCTCGGGGACATCGAGGACGCCGAGCGCGGCGCGCCGATGCCGGGGCGCATTCGTGTGCAGCCGAATCCAGCCGTCACGAGTGACGTAGTCCCCGGCGATCGCGTCCCATGGGGCCGGCAGCGACCAGCCACGTGGACGGATCGAATAGGAGAACCATTCGGAGGCGAGCGCCCGATCGACCCTGACCGTCGGGGCTGCGCCGCTGTCCAGGGCCATCAACGAGCTGAGGGCGGCTCCTGCCGCTCCGACAGAGGCCTGCGCGAGATCACTGACGGCGAAGACCGAGGGTAAGGACTCGCTTCCGACGAACGTCACCTGATCCGGAGTCAGAGGGTTTCCGACCGCAGCCAGCATCTGGGCCAGGAGCAGGTCGGCCGTCTCGCTCATGCTTCGATGGTGGACCGGGGCGCGCTTCCCGTCAACGAGGGCCGAAGGAGAGCGGTGGTGCCGGTCAGCTGGTCAGATCACCTCGATCCACGTTCGGGCCCTCGGATCGAGCCCCGGCCTGCTGGTCGATGGACCGCGACCCATCGCGACCGACGACGTGCTCGGTCCAGACGAACCCGTTCCAGTACCGCTGGTAGTAGGTCCCGGACGGATCGGGGTACCAGTTGGGCGGCGGCGTCTGGGCGGGCGCGGTGGGCCAGGGGTAGGGGACCGCCGGAACCGTCGCTCGCGGCCGGGTCCCCCAACGCTGTGCGATCAAGCACAGCGCGAAACCGAAGATGCCGATCAACAGACCGATCACCAACCATGCCGCCGGATGGAGGCGCCATGGGCCCACGCCCACTCGACGCTCGAACCGCCTGGCTGAGCTGAAGCACAGTGCGCCGAAGAGCACGGCGACGACCGCGGCGACGCCCGGACCGACAGTGACCCCGGTGGTGCCCAGCACGGCGACCATCGTAGGGCTGGCGACGCCCAGGTCTCGGGCACCTGAGCCTGGTCGCGGGCAAGGCCCGGCGAATCTTCTGTCGGGATCGGAGTCGATCACCCCGCGGGGTGATCGACTCCGGGTTGCCCGCCGTACGCGCGGACGAGAAGCGCAGATCGTCCGAGCACGAACACGCCGCTCACCGCCAGTAGGCCACCCAGCGCCTGGACTGCGAGCGAGGCGGCATCGATCGGGACGTGCTCGTTGAAGGCCAGCACCCCGAGCAGGACGGCGACCGTCGGCTCGAGGGTGTCGATGACTGGCAGCGAGCTCTCGAGCGACCCGGCCTGGTAGGCGCTCTGCGAGAAGAGAAATCCGACAATCCCGATCCCGATCAACGCGTAGGGTTGCCAACTCGTCAGCGCCCTCGAGACACCCTGGCTGAGGAGATAGGTGACGGCCTTGGTCAGCAGGGCCAACAGCGCGAAGCAGATCGCGGCGGCTGCGGCGAGCAGCGACGCACGGCGGCGGGCGAGCGGCCTCGCCGCGGCAACGAGCAACAGGACGGTGGCACCCGCACAGGGGAGCCCGAGGAGCACCCACGTGCCATCGCTCGGGTTCGAGGTTCCCCCGGTCGGTCGGGCGGTGGCGAGGAACAGGCCGACGCCGGCGACAACCGAGGCGGCGGCCAACCACTCGCGCCATCCGGGTCGGCGATGCTCGCTCCGAACGGCGAAGGGGAGGGCGAACACCAACTCCATGGCGATCAGTGGCTCCACGAAGGCGACATTGCCCAGATACAGGGCGATCGCCTGGACCACGTAGGCGGCGATCATGCAGCCGACCCCGGACAGCCACAGGGGCCGATGCAAGAGATCGAGCAGGAGCCGGAAGCGGATCGACCCGCTCTGGGGCTCGGAACGAGCAGCGCGCTGCTGCAACACTGCTGCGGCGGCGAACGCCGCCGCAGCGACCAGCGCCAGGGCGGCCGAGACTTCCAGGTTCACCGTTGCGTCTTTTCCTCTGGGCCCGAGAACCCGTCTTCCGGCCGTTGCGGGAGCCGCGCGAATCGCGGCTCACCGGGTGAAGTCTCTCACCCCACGGCGCACGCCATCATCGGACAGTTCGGTCATGAGCGGTGCAGATCCGGAGATATGCGACCATTTGCTCATGCCGTACCTGGTTCTGGTCACCGGTTGCCCCGGAAGCGGGAAGACCACCTTGGCACGAAGGGTCGCATGGAGCATCTCCTGTCCCGCGATCATCAGGGACGAGATCAAGGGAGGCTTGGTGCATTCCTCGGGCGGGATGCAGCCAGAGTGGGGCGCTCTCATCGCCACCAAGGCAGTCGAGGTCTTCCACCACGTGCTGTCCGCGATGTTGAGCAATGGTGTCTCGGTGGTTGGTGAGGCTGCCCTCATTCGAGGCTGGTCTGAGGCGGACCTGCAGCCGATCGTGTCGATGGCGAGCTGTCGGGTCGTGCACTGCGTCACCGATCCCGATACTGCTCGGCGACGTGTGGCCGAGCGAGCCGTGGACTCGCCGCGCCACGTTCGTCACCCCGACGACGACCTTCTCGCTCAGATGCGGGAAGGCACCTTTCGCTGGGGGAGCTACGGACCGCTGGACTTGCATTCGCCGACGCTGGTGGTGGACACCACTGACCAGTACCAGCCCTCCTTCGACGAGATTCTTGAGTTCATCCACAGCTGAGTGTTCACCGGTTCCCGAGGTATTCGAACCCTTCGAGGTTGTATCGGCCCACAACCCGCGGTCCACAATTATCGTGGCGTGCGCCAGACCGAATCGGCTTCTTCGCCCTGTTCGACTTCGTCATCTGGTTGATCGCCCGCGCGTGGGTCGTCAACGTGAAAGCACAACGGTTCGCGGAAGCACTCCACTCGAGCGCTGGCGTTCTCTCGCCGGATTAGGCCTCGACCCGCCTCACGTCCACGGAGGTCCGAGGTAGACGAACTCTTCGATCTCCTCGTCGTCTCGCCACGAGGCGATCACGCGTCCCGCTCGAGTCCAGCCGCAGGACTCGTAGAGGGCGATGGCGGCACGGTGGCGCGACACGACATCGAGGATTGGTGAAAGGCCCCGGGCAAGGGCGTCGCGGGTCGCTACATCGAGGAGCGATCGACCAGTTCCCCCGCGGCGACGCTCGGGCGACACCAACAGGCGGGCGACGACTCCAAGCCGATCGGGAGGGTGCCCCAGAGCTTGGCTGGCCAAGGTCATCACGGCGTCAGAGCTACGCGAGTGCAGCGCCACGTGGCCGATGATGATGCCCTCGCGTTCGGCGACCCATGCCCCGAGCGCGTCCGGAGGGGCGAGGAAGTTGCCGAGATCGCTCGGCAGATACACGGGGTAGCCGTCGAGCTCGTGCACAACCCGGGCGAGCGCGACACACGAGGCGAGATCCTCGGCGACCCTCGGACGGATGGGCAAGGACGCATGCTTGCACACGACGAGCGCACGTCCCAAAGCGACCGTCGAGGGGGCCCTGTCGCCGGGTCGCCAGTTCAGGCGGGCGCAGCTTCGGAAACGGTGGGCGCGCAGACCCGACCTGGGCGACTCGGAGCACGATAGCGGCGATCCCCAGCGAGGCCATGACAAGGTCGATGGGAAGCGCGTCATGGTTCGGGCGATCCCGACCAGCGGGGCAACCGCAGCGCCGATCGAGAATTTGGAGCAGGCCGATCAAGGCCGATGCGCTGCCCGCTGCCTCGGGGAAGTCCTTGCGCGCCAGTGCCATGGCGTTGGGCGTGACGAAGCCAAGGCAGACCATGGTCACGAAGAGGCACGGGATCATCCCTCCCATTCCGATGCCAGTAGGGACCACGCGCACGAGGGTGATGCTGGTCGTCGCCAGCACCCTGAGACCGGCGGTGAGGAGACGTTCGGACCTGAACCGCCCACCAACTGCGCATTTGACTGCGCTCCTAGGACGATTCCGCACCCTTTCAGCGCAGAGAGGAGGCTGAAAGGTTTGAGGTGAGAGGTGGTAGATGTCCTCCATGACGAAGGACGAGCCCGAGACGTACGCGAAGATGGCCCCGACTCCCAATGTGGTCGCGAGGGCATGGCCAGGAAGACCCGGCTCGAAAGGACGGGTTGCATGGCGGCAAAGGTGGCGCCGAGGAGGTCGAGGCAGTCCGGAGGACTTGGCCTGAGGCACGGGTCGGCGGACGGACGGGTGGAGTAGTCTGCCTCAAGGGTCGTGACTGGCGCTTGGGTGGAGCACCACCGGGGAGCGGCCCGACGACGCGCCGTCGTCATGAGCCGTGCGCCTGGGCGATGCCATCGACCCAAGGAGCGCTCATGACAGCCACTGGTCATGCCCTCGTCATGGACGGGACGACCCTTGCTCGCAAGATGCTCGGGGAGACCCGCGGCGGGCCGCAGCTCTCTGTGCCCGGGTGAGGCGACCACCGTGCTTGGCAGCCGTCCTGGTCGGTACGGATCCGTCGTCGGTCACCTATGTCTCTATTAAAGACCTTCGCGTAATACCGCGCCGATCCCGGTTCACAGCGTAAAGCCACAATGTCGGAGGAACGCGAAGGCCAACGTGGTCTCGTTGCCGATGCGGCAGAGCCCCTGGTCGACGATCTCTTCCGCTTCGCCGATAGTGTCCAGGCAGAGGTTGGCCAGCTCGCCGCCTTTCAGGTTGCCCCAGATCTGTTCGACCGGGTTGAGGTCGGGGGCGTAGGCCGGGAGACGTTCGACGACCAGCCACTTGCGTTGCTGCTTGATGAAGCGTTGCATCGTCCGGCTGCGGTGGGAGGGAAGTCCGTCCCAGATCAGGGTGACCTTGTCGCCGTCGAGGTGGCGGTGGAGTTCACCGAGGAAGTCCATCAGTGATTCATCGTTGTAGGCGCCGGGTTGCATGCCAAAGACGAGGGAGGCCTCGGTGCCGTCGGGCCGGAAGCACAGAGCGGCCGACATCGACAGGCGCTTCCAGTTGAAGCGGTGATGAAGGACCGGGGTCTGCCCCTTGGGCGCCCAGGTGGACCTCACCGAGGGGAGGAGGCTGAACCCGCTCTCGTCTTGGAAGACGATCCACGCGTTCCTGGCCCGAGCGTTTTTTTTAACTTGGGCCAGCGCTCGTTGACCCACTGCTCTATGGCCTCGTCGTCGCGCTCGGCCGCTTGGCGCGCCGGCCGTTGCCGGCTCCAACCCATCCGGCGGAGCACCTTCCACACGTGTCCGGGGTGGTACTTCACCCCAGTGGTTTCCTCGATCACCTCGGCGACCCGGGCCAGAGTCCACAGATCGGTCGGATACCCATTGGCCTTCGGACCCTTCTCGAGGGCCCGCTCCACCATCGCCAGGTCGGCGTCGGTCAACTTGCGCGGACGACCAGGCTCGCCTGTTCGTTTGAGAGCCTGCTTCCCCCCGATCAACCACACCGTGTGCCAGTCAGAGACCGTCTGGTGGGAGACCTCGAGCTGACGAGCGATGTCGGCCTGGGACACCCCCTTGGTGAACAGGTCGGCCGCCCGCATCCGGGTGGCCTCCATGGCCTCGAAATCTCGGCGCGGCCGGACTCGGGGTGGTGCCTTGTTCGTGCGCGCAGCACCGGCTGGTGACGTGGAAGTGGGCATACGCCAATTATTCCACTCCACGGAGCTCTAGCGGGGTATTAGGCGAACCTCTTTAAGTCACCTATGTCTTCTATTAAACAGAGGCGGTGCCAGGCGGCGGGGGTCCAATCGCGGGTGGTTAGTCTCCCCCCAGAAGCGACGACGTCGGAGGTCGTCGACACTCTCCGCGGGCTCTCCGAAGACCCTGGGGTTGATGGCATCCTTCTGCAACACCCCTCGCCCCCCCACGTCGACGAGCGTGCGGCATTCGAGGCCATCGCACCCGACAAGGACGTCGACGGGGTCACGATGCACTCGTTCGCGGCGATGGCGTTCGGTCTTCCCGGATTCTCGTCGTGCACGCCGGCAGTGATCATGCGCCTTCTCGACGAGTATGGCGTGCCAGTCTCGGGAAAGCACGCCGTAGTTATCGGTCGGAGCGCCATCCTGGGCAAGCCGGTCGGGATGCTGCTCTTGGCCCGTGATGCCACCGTCACGTATTGCCACTCGCACACACTGGGGATCGCCGAGCTGGTGAGCACAGCCGATGTCGTGGCCGCAGCAGTCGGTGAGCCGGGCCTGGTTCGTGGAAGCTGGTTGAAGCCCGGGGCGGTAGTGATCGACGCCGGCTACAACGGCAATGTCGGTGATGTTGCCTACGAAGAGGCCGTCGCCGTGTCGAGCCTCATCACACCGGTCCCCGGTGGGGTGGGTCCGATGACCATCGCCGTGCTGATCGAGCACACGGTGCGTGCCGCGGAGAGGTCTGAGCTGGTGGGGCGACGCTGAGCTGGTCGGTCAGGCCGGGTATCGCCGTGCTGACGAGCGCTCCGGCATCGAACAAGATGGAGGCGTGCACGTGGACATCATCGTCTATGACGGATTGGACGAGCTGGAC
Organism: uncultured Acidimicrobiaceae bacterium; assembly: GCA_963794215.1. GTDB lineage: Bacteria > Actinomycetota > Acidimicrobiia > Acidimicrobiales > RAAP-2 > DATKRB01. Next base: position 901,935 of record CAWCCQ010000008.1, read on the forward strand.
GCGCTTGGGCCCTTCGAAGTCCTCCGGCGCGCCGAGCGTTTAGGCGGCGAGGTCACGGTACGGCTCGTCACCCGGCGCCCGCAGGTCGTCGTGCAGGGCGGGCACGGCTTGCGACTGGTGTCGGACGGCGTCTACGAGCCGGGCGCCGACATCATCATCGTGCCGGGTGGGGGTTGGATCGATCGCTCCGGGTGCGGGGCTTGGGGCGAGGTACAACGCGGTGATTGGCTTCCACTGCTGGCGTCGGCCCCGCTGCAGGGGACGCGCCTCATCGCGGGAGTGTGCACTGGCACGATGGTGCTCGCCCATGCCGGGATCATCGGTCAGCGTCGCGCTACGACCCACCGTCGTGCGTGGGCGGACCTGGCTGCCACCGGTGCGTTGGTCGTTGAGGATCGCGTCGTCGACGACGGCGACCTCCTGACCTGTGGCGGCGTGACCAGTGGGCTGGACCTTGCGCTGTGGTTGGCCGAACGGGAGCTCTCGGCCGATCTGGCGGGCGCGGTGGCGACGGATATGGAGTACTCGCGTACGCCTCCGTCCACCTTGCGATGAGTGGATCATCGGCGGAAAGGATCCTCCAGCGCAAGCGCGGTCGGCGCGCGTATGCTCATCGACGGGCAGCTCGATGCTGGGCTGCTGGACGACGTCATTTGATGTCGACGCAAGCGAGATTTGGCGTCACAAGGTGACGTCCATTGATGACGAGGAGGACGAGATGGCTACCGTGCACGTGGTGACGGTCCACAGTCCCGCCTCGGTGGAGCACGCGAGCCTGTAGCGCTCGGGTTGCCGACCACTCGGCAACTCCTTTACCTGCTCCTCGGGGGGGATTTTCGGTACGGGGTTCGACGCCCCGGCCGCCGCGCGCCCCGTCGCGTCACTGTCGCTACAGAATTCGCATTACGAGGAGTACCGTGCCCCACATTCCGATTCGCCACGATCCGTCCCGCATCACCGAAGCACTGCTCGACGCTCGACGTGAGCGTCCCTCCCCGGTCGACCCTGAACGGGTCCAGCTCCTCTGGGAGGTCGAAGCGTTCCCACGATCCTCCACTTACGATCCGGCCTGGTTCTACGCGTACCACATGGGTCCGAACGCGCTGTGGCTGACCGAAGCCTTGACGCAACACATGACGCTGGTGCCGGGCATGAACGTGCTCGATCTAGGCTGTGGGACGGCCCTCTCGTCGATCTTCTTGGCGCGCGAGCACGGTGTGCGAGTCTGGGCCGCGGACCTCTGGGTGCCGCCCGCGGGAAACTGGGAGCGCATCGTCGAGGCTGGCGTACGCCATCTGGTCACGCCGATCCACGCAGAGGCTCACGACTTGCCCTTCGCGGATCAGTTTTTCGACGCTATCGTGAGCATCGACAGCTACCACTACTTTGGCACCGACGAGCGCTACTTGGCGTACCTTCTGCCGTTCCTGAAGGAGGGGGGCCAGTTGGGCATCGTCGTGCCCGGCAACGAGGCCGATCCCGAGTTTGTTCCCGATGGCCTTAGCGACGTGTTCCCTGCGACGGCCTTGTCGGACTTCTTCACCTTTCGCAGCGCGCTGTGGTGGCGACGCCTGTGGACGCGCTCGGGCGTCGTCGAGGTCGATGTGGCCGACATGGTCCCCGATGGCCGGTCGCTCTGGCGACGCTGCATGGAGCTAGACGCCGCCTGGGAAGGCGGCGACATGTCGGAGCAGATGGACACCCCCCTGCTCGACTCGGAGGCTGGACGCACGCTCGGGTTCGCGCGGCTGGTCGCCCATCGACTCGGCAGCGACACCGCACCGGTGGGAGACGAGGGGCCCGGTGCTCGTTCGGTGGTCCAGCGGATGGGCGAGGTCATTGCCCGCCCCGCGACAGCGTGGTCGGCATCGGTTCTGTCGCTGCTGGGCCACCTCGAGGCGGTGGGGTTCGACGGCGCCCCCCGCGTGGCGGGAAGTGGATACGACGAGACAGGTCGCGAGGTTCACGAGTACGTGGAAGGCGACTTCGTCCATCCTCATGCCTGGAGCGACGAGGGCATCTACCAGGTGGGGCGGCTCTTGCGGCGGTTCCACGACGCGGCGGCCACGTTTGTGCCGGCCGAGGGGGCTGTCTGGCAGCAATGGTTCACTCGGAGCGGCCGAACGGACGCGATCATCGGCCACGGAGATCCTGGACCTTGGAATATCGTGGCCCGAAACGGGCTCCCCGTGGCACTAATCGACTGGGAGTTCGCGGGGCCCGTGAACCGCCTCGATGAGGTCGCTCATGCCGCCTGGCTGAACGCGCAGCTCCACGACGACGATGTCGCCCAGCGGAACGGGTTGCCGAGCGCCGAGCGGCGGGCGGCGCAGCTCCGGCTCTTCTCGGACGGCTATGACCTGTCCGATGGGGATCGCGCAGGTCTTGTCCAACGGATCATTGAGACCGCTATCGTGTCGTGCGCCAACGAAGCGGTTCAGGGGGCGATTGCCCCTGACTCGACCGATCCACGTTGGCTCTGGGCATTGGCCTGGCGAGCCCGGTCAGCAGCTTGGGTCCTCGCTCATCGCGAGCTCTTGAACGACGCGATTGGATGAATCGTCGACTCGCCTACTGGGCCGTGGTCGTCGCCCACACGCCGTAGAGTGGGTCGCCCTGGTGCCCCGGCGGCGTTCGGCGCTGGACCACGGGCGCGTGCCAGCCGCCCGCACGCTCGAAGTAGCCAGCGACGATCGCGCAGTGCTCCTCGTCGTTGGTGGCGAGCCAACCGCGCACCGCCTTTGTTGGAAAGCAGCGGTTGGAGAACGTGCACACGAACAGGCCGCCCGGTCGTAGGACCCTGGCCAGGTCGCCGAACACGTCGAGTGGACGAACCAGGTAGTCGACCGAGGCGCAGCAGACTGCCGCGTCGAAGGAGGCAGGAGGGAAGGGGAGGTGGTCGCCCGCGTTCAGATCAAAGACCACGGTGTCAGTCGCCTGGGGGTTGGCCAAGAGCTCGTCCTCGTTCATGCCCAGCACGGTCAGGCGCTGCGGCGGGTGACGGAAATGAGAGACCCACGACGCCATGAGATCGAGGACGACTCCGTTGACCCCCAGCTGCTCGTAGAGCTCGCCCACTGCCGCGATTGCCTCGTCGTCGATGTGGGTCACCAACCTGGGCCACGAGTAGAAGGTGGCATCAGGAGACGGGTCGACACGGTCGAAGAAACCCGGCGAATCGAATAAATCGGTCACCCCCACAGCGTGGCATCTTCTCCGACGATGCGCGCGCCGAAGGCGTTCGCAACCTCATCTCCACTGCCGGCGTCGTGATCCGCCGCCGATCGACCTTTGACACCCAGGCTGCCTGGGTAGTGTTCGGGCATGTCCGACTACGTGATTCCCGAGCCCGAGCCCAAGGAGATCGACGAGAGGCTCTCTATGGAGCTGCGGATTCTCGCGTCGAACGCGGTGCTCCGGGGACGCCCCTCTGGCGACGAGCGATGTGCAAACTGTCGCTACTACCTCGAGGAGACAGCTGAGCTCTCCTATTGCTGGCATCCGCAACTCCGGATCCTGGTTGGCGACCAGTGGTGGTGCCAATGGTGGGAAGAGGTACCGCCCACTCCCTGATGGGATCCCGCAACCGTGTCGTTGCGGGTCGCCCCGCACACGTGGTGGCGGCCGTGGCGGCCGGTCGGTCGAGTGCCGGTCCTCGCGACCGCCTCCGCTGTTGACATACCTGAGTAAATGCATAGGATTTATCCTGTTATCCTCGGGCACTCGTTGCGGCGTCGTCGAGATGGGCCGCGATGCGCCGTTCGCACGGTGAGCACCCGAGGAGGACCGACGGAGCGAGGAGGACCCTGAGCAGCGCATTCGCGACGAGGCCACATGCCAACGGGCCCCGCATCTCGATCCGGAAGGACTCTTCACAAGTGGGCAAGCCGATCAAGCAGATTCACCTGGCGGCGCATTTTCCCGGTGTGAACAACACGACGGTGTGGAGTGACCCGAGCGCGGGCAGCCACATCGACTTCACGTCATTCACCCATCTTGCACAGACGGCCGAACGTGCCAAGTTCGACTTCTTCTTCCTCGCCGAGGGCTTGCGGCTACGCGAGCAGAACGGTCTGATCTACGACCTGGACGTGGTCGGTCGCCCAGATACGTTCACCGTGCTGGCGGCGCTCGCGTCGGTCACTGAGCGTCTGGGCCTGACGGGCACGATCAATTCCACCTTCAACGAGCCCTATGAGGTAGCGCGCCAATTCGCCACCCTCGACCACCTTTCCAACGGGCGGTCAGCCTGGAACGTGGTCACCTCCTGGGACGCCTTCACCGGGGAGAACTTCCGGCGCGGCGGCTTCCTGCGCCAAGAGGATCGGTATTCGCGTGCCGAGCAGTTCCTGCGCACCACCTGGGAGCTGTTCGACTCGTGGCGGGGGGATGAGATCGTGGCCAACAAGCTATCGGGCGAGTTTCTCTCCGATCCGCGTGCTGGCGCCTTTGCCCACCGTGACGCGCACTTCGACATCGGCGGGCAGTTCAACGTCCCTCGCAGTCCGCAGGGACGTCCGGTCATCTTTCAAGCCGGTGACTCCGACGAGGGACGGGAGTTCGCGGCATCATCGGCTGATGCCATCTTCGGCCGCCACGCCACCCTGAGCGAAGGTCAGGCGTTCTACGCCGACGTGAAGCGGCGATTGGCCCGTTACAGCCGCTCCCCTGACCAGCTCCTCGTGCTGCCCGCCGCCACGTTCATCCTGGGGGATACCGATGCGGACGCTCAGGACACGGCTCGAGAGGTGCGCCGCCAGCAGGTCAGCGGACAGACGGCGATCAGGTTTCTCGAGCAACTGTGGAACCGCGATCTGTGGGGGTACGACCCCGATGGGCCCCTGCCCGAGATCGAGCCACTGGTTGGCGAGACCACGATCGCACCTGGTCGCGCCAGCGTCCGGATGTACCGCGATCCCCTGGCGACGGCGACAGAGTGGCGCGAGCGAGCCGCCGCCGGCGGGCTCTCGATCCGCGATCTGATCATCGAGGTGACCGGGCGCCAGGCCTTCGTGGGCGCTCCCGCAACGGTTGCGACAAGGATCAACGAGCTGGTACAGGCCGACGCGAGTGACGGCTTCATCCTCGTTCCACACATCACCCCTGGCGGGCTCGACCAGTTCGCGGACCGCGTGGTGCCCCTACTCCAGGAGTGGGGAGTGTTTCGCGCCGACTACGAGGGCGCAACGTTGCGAGAGCACCTGGGCCTGTCCCAGCCCTCCGGAGGTGCACGGTCCTCGATCGACCGGGCGGTGGTATGAGCGGCCCAGCTTTCGGCAATCGACGTGAGGAGACGCGGCAGTGACCAACACACCCTTGGCTGTATTGGACCTTGTGCCGATCTCGTCGGGTTCGACGGCGACCGAGGCCTTGCGCAACAGCGTCGATCTGGCCCGCCAGGCGGAGCGGTTCGGGTACCGGCGGTACTGGTTTGCCGAGCACCATCTCAACCCCGGCGTGGTCGGTGTCTCACCGCCAGTGGCGATCGCGCTGGTCGCTGGCGCCACCAGCGACATTCGACTGGGCTCGGCCGGTGTGCAGATCGGACACCGGACGCCACTGTCGGTGGTCGAGGAGTTCGGTCTGATCGACGCTCTGTACCCCGGACGCCTCGACCTGGGAATCGGTCGCTCGATCGGGCGTCCAGCGCCCGTCGAGGCGGACCTCGCCGAGCCAGAGGATCGGTCGCCGGTGGCGGCCCTGGCCAGCTACCGCGCCCGATCAGGAGGAGCGGCCCACGCTGCTGACGAACGCACCGACAATGGTCTGCTGCTGCCCAAGCGCTTCGACCAATCCAAGCTTGCTCGCTCACCGCGCCTCGCGCTGACGCTTTCCTTGCTCCAGCAACCCAACGCGTACACCCCGGCCTATGAGGAACAGATCAGCGAGGTGCTCGCCCTCTTGGGCGGAACGTACCGGTCCGCTGATGGCCTCGAAGCGCACGCGTGGCCCGGTGAGGGTGCTGCGGTCCAGGTGTGGGTGCTCGGCGCTTCGGGCGGCGAGAGCGCGGAGGTCGCTGGTTCGCATGGTCTGCGGTTCGCCGCCTCCTACCACCACAGCCCGAGCACGGTTCTGGACGCGGTGAACGCGTATCGGGCGGCGTTTCGACCGTCGGCGGAGCTGCCGCGGCCCTATGTGTCGGTGTCGGCCGACGTGGTCGTCGGCGAGAGCGATGACCACGCAGCGAGACTCGCCGCGGGCTATGGGCTGTGGGTGCGAAGCATTCGCACCGGTGCGGGCGCCATCGAGTTCCCGCCTCCAGAGGTCGCCGATGCCCACGTCTGGAGCGATGACGATCGTGCGCTGGTGAAAGATCGGATCGACACCCAGCTCGTGGGATCCCCTCGGACCGTGGCGGACAAACTCGAGCAACTTCGGGCGGCGACCGGGGCCGACGAGCTGGCGGTCACGACCATCACGCATCAGCATGCCGACCGGGTGCGCTCCTACGAGCTACTCGCTCAGGAATGGGACCGGCGGCAACCCTGAGGCTCCCGCACCCCATTCACCCCCCCCGCAGGACTACCGGAAAGGCACGACCATCTCTACGTCACCACGCGCAACTCTCCATCTCGCGGTCGCCTTGGAGGGCACGGGCTGGCACCCCGCCTCGTGGCGCGAAGAGGACGCGCGCCCGGGCGAGCTGTTCAGTGCCCGATATTGGAGCGACCTGGTCACCGAAGCCGAGACTGGCCTGATCGACTTCGTCACCATCGAGGACTCCATGGGCCTCCAATCGTCACGCCGCGACGGTAGAGACGATCGGACCGACCAGGTGCGTGGCCGTTTGGACGCGGTTCTGGTCGCGGCGCGCGTGGCGCCGCTCACCACGCGAATCGGGCTAGTGCCGACGGCTACGGTCAGCCACACCGAACCGTTTCACGTGTCAAAGTCCATCGCCACCCTCGACTATGTCAGCCGTGGGCGGGCCGGCTGGCGAGCCCAACTGTCGCGCCCATTTGAAGACTCGCTGTTCGGGCGACGTGTGACGCCGACCACCGGCATCGACGTGGGCGAAGCCCCCGCTGCTAACGCGTCGATTGCCGAGCGCTTCGATGAGGCAGCCGACTTCGTGGAGGTCGTGCGCCGACTCTGGGACAGTTGGGAGGATGACGCGGAGATCCGTGACGTGGCAACGGGGCGGTTCGTCGACCGCGACAGGTTGCACTACATCGACTTCGAAGGCCGGTGGTTCAACGTCCGAGGGCCCTCCATCGTGCCGCGCCCACCCCAGGGGCAGCCGCTCGTCACCGCACTCGGTCACGCGACGCTGCCGTATCGCTTCGCGGCACGGTCGGCCGACGTGGTGTACGTGACCCCTCGAGATGCCTCGCAGGCCCACTCGATCAGCCGACAGATCGCCGAAGAGCAGGAGGCCGCCGGCCGGTCCGACCAAACGGTTCATGTCTTCGGCGATCTCGTCGTCTTCCTCGACGAGACCGGTGCAGCCGCGGGCGACCGCAAGGCGCAGTTGGACGCACTGGACGGCGAGGAGTACGCGAGCGACGCGGCGGTGTTCGTCGGCACACCGGGCGAGCTCGTCGAACTACTGCTCCAATGGCAGGCAGCCGGACTCACTGGGTTCCGGCTTCGCCCGGCGGCCATCCCGCACGACCTACGGGCCATTACCCGCGCCCTGGTGCCCGAGTTGCAGCGCCGTGGAGTCTTCCGCATCGCGTACGATGAGGCCAGCCTGCGGGCTCGGCTCGGCCTGGCTCGGCCCGCCAGCCGTTTCGCAGCACTGTGACTCGAACGAGAATCGGTGTGGGCCATGGGTAGCGTGGCGGTGGTTGTCGGCAATCCGCGTGTCGCTTCTCGCACCCTGCGAGTCGCCGTCGCTGTCGCAGACTCGCTCTGTGGCTCCCCAGGTGATCTGTCGGTCCGGTTGGTCGTCGATCTCGCCGAGGTGGCCGCCGACCTGTTCGATCCCGAGTCGAGCCGGATCGACGAGCTGCTGAGCGAGGTCGCCGGCAGCGATGTGGTGATCGTCGCCTCACCCACGTACAAGGCGACGTACACCGGCTTGCTCAAGGCGTTCCTCGACCGGTACGCCAATGAGGCGTTGGCGCACACGGTCGCCGTGGCGGTGATGACAGGGGCTGCACCGATTCATTCGCTCGCACCCGAGGTCCACCTTCGCCCCTTGTTGGTGGAGCTTGGCGCGTCGGTGCCGACCCGAGCGCTCTACGTCACTGAACAGCAATTCGACGATCTCGATGCCGTGATCGGAGCCTGGGCTGTCGCCGCGCGGCCGCTCATCGAGCGGGCGGTGCCGACAGTTGCCTCCGGGGCGGTCGGTCAGGGTGACACCGGCAAGGGCGGCGCGGGTCAGGAGTGGGGGTAGGACCGCCGTGGCATGACGAGCACCGCGGCTCGACGTTCCTCGAGCATGACGCGGTCGTAGGTCCCCCAGTCGTCGTGGGTTCCGCCGGCAGCGAGGAAAACGTCGCGCAACAGTGCCCGAAGCCCGACGTCGGTGATGCCCGGTCGCGGGTCGTCGGGCCCAAAGATCTCGGCGAGGCCCTCGACAGCGGCCCACTGCCAGCCGGCCCGGACGACGACGGTGCTGTGGGCGTCGGCTCGCAGGTGCGCGAGCTTGCGGCTGCTGCCTTGGGCGACAAAGCCCACCACGTTCGCGCCCGTCAACGGGTGGGTGAGCACTCCGGCGTTCACCACCGATGCCTGAACACTGCGGTCGGGGCGCAGTGTGGTTACTACGCTCAATCCGTGGTCGAGCGCGCCGATCCGAGCGAAGGCGGAGATGTCGGTCACGGGCGATCCCACATGGTCCACCCAGCGTGCCCCGTCGGGATGCTCCGCGCCAGCGGCCGTGTCGGACTCGGCGGTCGATACGGGTCCCATGGGTAGGATCGTCTACCTGAGCTGGGACGTCGGGCGCGGGTGGTCTCGTGACCGGCTTGGCTGAGCGGGGACGGGAAAAACGCAGGACGGACAGACGGAGGATGCAATGGAGTCACCCCCCGACCTTCCCGAGTCCCTGGCGGCGACTCGGGGCATGCTGCATCGGGTCGCGGCGCACGTCCTGGGCCGTCGCCGCTACGAGGTCTCCGGCCGGTTTGGACTACGCGCGAGCCCGGGGGGCCTCGCCACTCCCGCGTTCGGCGACGGCCCTGAAGTTGTGCGGGTGGCGGGCGGCGTCCTGATCCGCGAGATCGCGGGCGCGGCAGGCTACTTGACCATGTCCGGATCGACCCTGCGTGACCTCGCTGATTTCGCCGGCACCGATATCACGACGGAGTTCTCGGTGGGCGCCGACAGCCCCGAGGTCGGCGATGTCGACCAGCCGCTCACCGTTGACGGGGAAGCGATGCGCGTCATCGCCGACTGGTACGGGTTCGGGTGGCTGTGCCTCGACCGAGTTCTCCTGACGCTGCCCACCAACGCCGAGCCGGCGGTGATCCAGCTCTGGCCGGAGCATTTTGACGTGGGCACGAACGTCCGGGTGGCGTTCCGCTCACTAGTCAACCTCGGTGCGTCGCCCGGAGACGATTACTCCGGGCAGCCCTACCTCTATGTGGGGCCCTGGGGCCCCGAGCGGCCGGGCGACCCGGAATTTTGGAACGCCCCGTTCGGCGCCGCGCTGAGCTGGGCCGAGCTCCGGGGCCTCCCCGACCCCATCGAAGTCGGAGTGCGCTTCCTCCGCACCGGTCTGCGCCACGCCGCCGCCCCTGGCAACCCTTGAGCGCGCCCGGACCCTCGGTGGCGAGCGCCTTCGGTCAGATCTTGCGGGTACGCCCTTCCCAGTACCGGTCCCGAAGCGGGCCTCGTCGCACCTTGCCGTTCGGGTCCCGACCGAGGCTCTCCACGAAGTCCACGTGACGGGGGCACTTGAAGTGGGCGAGCCGGGACCTGCAGAATTCGATCAGCTCCCGAGCCATCTGCGGGTTTGGCGCCGCGTGGGGACGGAGTTCCACGACCGCCCGGACCTCTTCGCCCCATTCATCGTCGGGGGCACCGATGACCGCGGCGTCGGCGACGTCGGGGTGGGTGAGTAGGACCGATTCGACTTCGGTCGGATAGATGTTGACGCCTCCCGAAATGATGACCTCGGACTGGCGGTCGCAGAGGAAGAGGTACCCGGCGTCGTCGAGGTACCCGATGTCGCCGACCGTGAACATCCCTGCTCGCCGGGAGGCACGCGTCTTGTCGGGGTCGTTCTGGTACTCGAACTCCCACAGGGTCGGGGTCATGTAGACGAGCCCTGGGATCGTGGGTGGGCATTCGGCGCCTTCCTCGTCGAGGATGGCCACGGTCACCCCCGGCGAGGGCCGCCCGACCGTTCCGGGCCGATGCAGCCATTCCTCGGCGGTGACGGTGGTTCCGGCCCCTTCGGTCGAGGAGTAGCTCTCGGTGATGATCGGACCCCACCAGTCGAGCATGCGGTGTTTCACGTCGACCGGACAGGGTGCGCCTGCGTGGTTGACTGCCTCGAGTGAGGAGACGTCGGCGCCCCGACGCGTCGCTTCGGGCAACGCGAGCAGCCGGTGGAACATGGTCGGCACCATGTTGGCGTTGGTCACGCGGTAACGCGCGACGAGCTCCAAGAACCGCTCGGGCGTCCACTTGTCCATCAGGACGAGGAGCCCTCCGCCGTCGAGGGCTAGGGCGGCTGTGGCGATCGGCGCTGCATGGTACAGCGGTCCGCAGACGATCTGCACCGTGTCAGCCGGCGGAGGCGGAAGGTCGTGTGCCGTTGGTGTGGGAGTGCGCCGAAGACCGATCCCCGTGCCCAGGGCGATCTCGTCGGGCGGGGTACCGGGTAATCGCTTGCGAACGCCTTTGGGGCGCCCGGTCGTCCCCGACGTGTAGAACACGACCAGGCCTGGGTGACGGTGCTGGGGAAGGTCGGCCGGTTGTCCCTCGGCGAGCTCGGCGAGTGCGCGAAATCCCGGAGCGGGTGCCGTGGAGAACCGCGCGTGGCGCGCGACGCCTGCCAGATCGGCGGCCTGTTGAGCGGTGCGCGCGAAGGGAGCGTCGACGACGAGGGCCTTGGTAGCCGAGTCCTCCAAGATGTAGCCCATCTCGACCGCACCGAGATGCCAATTGACAGCAACGAAGGACAGGCCGGTCTCGATCGCCGCGGCGTAGACCTCCAGGAAGGTACGACCGTTGGTCAGGACAACCGCGACCGTATCGCCGGGGTTAAGGCCCAGCGACCGCAGCCCATGCGCGTTCCGATGCGCTTGGCAGCCGATCTCGCCGTAGGTGACGCGGTGCTCGGCGGGATCGACCAGTGCGACACGATCGGGGAAGCGCTCGACAAAGGAGAAGAACCCGTGGGAGGGTCCGAGGTCCAAGACCCCGCTCCTAGAGGTTGCCGGTGGTGGCGTCGATGTATTCCTCCATCTGCTTGACCAGCTCGTCGGGAGCCGCCGACTGCTGGAGCAGATCGCCGAAGGCGTGGCGTGTGGAGCTCTCTGTGACGCGCCGATCGAGGATTCCGTCGAACCTTCGGCGGGCGTCGATCAACTTGCGCGGCTTGAACTCCGAAGGCCACATGTCGGGAGCTGCCTTGTAGTCCTTCAGGACCTGACGGGCGATCGTCACCTTGTGGACCTCGGTAGGTCCGTCGACGATCCCCATCGCGCCGCTTCCTCCGCTCAGGCTCATGAGGTTCGAGACACCGAGGGCTCCGTGGAGGTGCTGGGTCTTTGACCCGATGTCGGCCAGGATCTGCGCGGCCAGCACCTTGCAGCCGGCGATGTACTGGCGGGTCGCCGCCGTGCTCGACTGGTCAATGAGCCACGCGGTATAGAGGACGAGGAGCCGGAATTGCTGGATCTGGATCCACGAGTCCGCCACCGCCTCTTGCACCATCTGCTTCTCGGCAAGGAGGGTTCCCTGGGTCGAGCGGCTGAGTACCCGCTCGCAGAGCATGTCGAATTGCTTCTTGGCGCCGGCCACCGCACGCATGGCGTGATGGATGCGCCCACCCCCGAGGCGCCGCTGGGCGACCGCGAACGCCTGGCCTTCGCCGCCCAGCACGTTCTCGTTGGGCACTCGCACGTTCTCGTAGCGGACGTGGGCGTGCATGCCTTTGCCGTAGGGCTCGTTCCCAAGCCCGATGTTGGCGAGCACCCGGATTCCGGGGGTGTCGCTCGGCACGAGGAACATCGACATCCCCCGGTAGGGGCTCACGTCAGGGTTGGTCACCGCCATGACGATCAGGAACGACGCCTCACGTAGGTTGGACGAGAAGAACTTATCCCCGTTGATGACCCACTCGTCGCCGTCGCGTACGGCTCGCGTGGTGAAACGGGTCGGATCGGACCCGCCCTGGGGCTCGGTCATCGAGTAGCACGAGAAGACCTCCCCGTCGAGAAGCGGCTTGAGCCATTTCTTCTTCTGCTCGTCGGTCCCGTAGGCGGCGATGATCTCGGCGTTCCCCGTGTCGGGAGCCTGGGTGCCGAAGACCGTCGGCGCCCACGCGGAACGGCCGAGGATCTCGTTCATGAGGGCCAGCTTCAGCTGGCCGTACCCTTGTCCGCCCAGGTCGGGGTCGAGGTGGCACGCCCACAGTTGCTGCGCCTGTACCTCGGCCTTCAGCTGGTCGATGATCGTCTTGAGCGGCTCGGTGATGCGGTGGTAGGTCAGGTGACCGAACAGGACGTCGAGTGGTTCAACCTCGTCGCGGACGAACCGGTCCATCCAGTCCAGCTTGGCCTGGAATTCAGGCTCGGTCGTGAAATCCCAGGCCATTGTGCGCCCCCTCCGTGCGACGTGCGATCGAGGACTGCGCTGCAGACCGAACCACAGACCGAACGGCAGAATCCACCGCAGACTTAGATCGCAATTCTTGTTCGCGAGAATATCATTCCAGGGCTCGGGTACCAACCCCGTTGAGGGCCCAGCGGCAACGTAATGGCACCGAGAATGCGACCGACATGCACCCTGGGGGGTGCAAACTTGCCACGTGCCGCAGAGCGCCGTTCCCGGGTCCCTCGAGGAGAGCCCTCCATGGAGCACCGTGCCCGCCCCGAGCCGGGGCGCCGGCGGGATTTCAGCCCGGACCGTCGACTACGTCGAGATCGTCTTGCGGGCCGTGCAACGTTGCGAGCGGCCCGACAGCGGGGGCTATTTCCGTTGCGACAACTTGTCGATCGACAAGGAAACGGGTCTTGATCCGGACATCGTCGACGCGACCCTCGGGTTCTTGTGGACCCACGATCTGATCGAGGCAATTCCGAGCTGGGGCAATCGGCGTCCCTCGCTCAGTGGCATCCGCCGAGTTGTTGCGGACCGCCCTCGCCTGTGGAACGAGATGGGTCGGTTCAGCTCTGGGGTCCGAACTATCAGGGAAGCCTGAACCATCAAGGACGGGTGACCCCTGGGAGGGACGGCTGGTGGTCTCAGCGATCCAGTTCGGACCACACGGTAGTGCCGCCGCCGGGATGCCGGGTCACGCCCCAGACGTGGGAGGCCTGGGCGATCCGCCCCAAGCCATGAGCGCCACCCTGAGGGGGGAACACCCCCTCGGTGCGCATCGGACCCGGTCCGTCGTCTCGCACGCCAACCCAGATCCGACCGCCCCGGAGCTCCATCTCGAGCTGCACTGAGCCGCTCCCGTGCCTCGTCGCGTTTGAGAGAAGCTCGTGCACCACGGGTATCGCCTGCGCGCACACGGCCGGCTCCACCGACCAGGACTCGAGGAGGCCGCGGCACCAGCGGCCGGCCTCCTTCTCGTCGGTCTCGGCGTGGGGGAACACCCAGACCCGTGGGGCCGTTTCACTAGCTGCTCGGCCCCTCGAATGAGATCCCTGGGCTGGACGTGACTTCACGTTCGGCATTGACACCACCTCGTTCCAACGATAAAGCGTCAGTTCTGAAACGCCGACCGCTCCTTTGCAAACTAATCGTAGCTTCATGACACATAGGTAATGGTAGCGGGCGCGGTCGAAATTCATGATGATCTCCGGGTGGTCTGCCGAGAGCCCCGGGAGGCGGTACCCGGCCTCTCAGGGGTGTCAGCACGCGATCTCGCCTGGCGCCGGCGCCCGCGAGGGGCGCGGTCGGTGAGCGGGCGGTAGCGTGCCCTGCGGTGCGAGCGGAGATTTCAGAGAGTTCAACTTCGAGGCGGCGCATCGGCTCCCGAACGTTCCGCCCGAGCACAAGTGTGCGCGTCTGCACGGGCACTCGTTTCAGGTGTCCGTGCACCTCGAGGGCCCGATCGGGACCGACACCGGCTGGGTTCGGGACTTCTCAGAACTGCGGGCGGCCATGGAACCGTTGCTCGAACGCCTTGACCACTACTACTTGAACGAGATCGAGGGCCTCGACAACCCCACGAGCGAAAACCTCGCCCGCTGGATCTGGGAACGGGTACAGCCGACCCTGCCGGCACTGACCCAGGTCGTGGTGCGAGAGACCTGCACGTCGGGATGCGTCTATCGCGGTGAACTGTGACGGCGACCACGTCGGGGGCCGCGCCTGGCGGCCCGAGCCCTGCGAGCACGGTGGCCGTCCTCGCGAGTGGGGGATTGGACAGCTCGATCCTCATCGCCCGCCTGTCGGACGAGGGCCGGGGTGTCCAGCCCCTTTACGTCCGCTTCGGCCTGATGTGGGAAGCAGTCGAGGAGGTGTACCTGAGAAGATTTCTCGCGTCGCTGCCCGCGGTCGACCCACTAGTCACGCTCGATCTCCCCATCGGTGACGTCTACGGCTCGCACTGGAGCACGGCGTCGGGCGACGTGCCGAACGCGCAGTCGGCGGACGAGGCCGTCTACCTTCCGGGACGCAACGTCCTCTTGCTGGCGAAGTCCAGCGTGTGGTGCGCTCTCCATGGCATCTCGACGATCGCCCTCGGCACGCTCGGTGGAAATCCGTTTCCGGACTCGACGAGGGAGTTCTTCGGTCGCCTCGGATCCGTGCTGAGCACGGCCCTCTCGTCGCCCCTCGAGGTGATCACCCCGTTCGCGGGCATGACCAAGTCCGAGGTGATCGCCTTTGGCCGCGGCCATGAGCTCGAGCACACCTTCTCCTGCATCGAACCCTCGGATGGGCTGCACTGCGGCCGGTGCAACAAATGCGCGGAACGCCAGCGGGCCTTCGACGTCCTCGAGACGCCGGACACCACCCGTTATGCCGAGCGCTGAGGGTCACCGTCATGCCCACCGCTGAGGATCGGCGGACGGTGGGGCCGGGGCTCGGGGTAGGCCAGGCGAGCGCCACGGGGCGCCGAACTTTCATCGCCCCCCTCTCCTTCGGCCTTGGCGACCTCGTCGTCTCGCTGCCTGCCGTGCAGGGACTCATCGAGGAGGACACGCGGCGGGGTCGCGAGACCTGGCTGGTGACGAGATCCCCCGCACAGGCTGCGCTCGCGGGCTGCATCGCCGGCTTGGCCGGGACGGTCGACGAAGCGACGTTCGACGGCCGGCCGCCCGAGGGGGACCGCTTCGTCGACCTGCGAGACCATCCGCTCCAACGGGATCATTGGTGGGGCTCGGTCGAGTTCGAGGCGATCTTCGGCGCGCTCACGATCAACGACATCCTGAGTCAGATTTGCGCAGACGCGGGGATCGAGCTGGACCTCTCGCATCCGCGGCCGCTTGTGTCGACCCCGCGGCCCGGGCTCGAGGGGTGTGTCGTTCTGGTGGCCGAAACCGACGGGAGCGCGAAGAGCTGGAACCCCGAGCGGTGGGCGATGGTCGCCGACCGGGTTCGTGCCGCGGGCGCGGAGGTCGTGCAACTGACCCGCGATCAACCGAGCCCGTCGATGCGGGCGACCGGGATCACGGCGCTCCGGGCCGCCACCCCGGCGGACGCGGTGGACGTGCTTGGATCGTGCTTGGCTGTGGTCGGGGTGGACACCGGAATGACCCATGTCGCCGTCCAGCAGGGCACCCCGACGGTCACGCTGCTGCGACCCCGATCGGTCTACTTCCGTCCCTGGCCGCACTGCCGGGCTGTCATCGGGGACGAGTGCGACGAGGCGTGCGCCGCGTTCGAGCGGGCGTACGCGTACAACGACCGGGTCCGCTTGTCGGACTTCGATTGGAGCCCACGTCCGTGCCCATCGGCTGGACGGTGTCTCGACGCCATCGGTACCGAGGGCGTGTGGACGGCGTTGGAGGACGTGGCATGGCGGCGGTGATGGACTCCCACCCCGAAAGCGATGTGTTCAACTCCCAACCCGCCGGGATCGGTCGCGTGGCCGCGCTCGGCGGACTGTGCGCGTGGAACAACCTGGGTCGCAACATCGTGTTCGCCGACCGCCAGATGCGGCTCTTGGCCGTCCACGACGAGACCCGGTTTCCCGACGACGACGAGCCCTCGCAGTTCGATCTCGATATCCACGCCATCGTCGAAGTGCCCGGTACCGGTGTCGTAGTCGCTCTCAACCATCTCGGCTGGCTCCGGGTCTTCGCCGTCGCGGACATCCGTTCTGGCGGACCGATGCGTCATCTTCAACCGGTGCAGACGGTGGAGCTGCTCGACGACATCGAGCGCCTAGTCGTCGTGGGGGATCGGCTGGTTGGGTCGCGACCACGCCGCGAGCAAGCTGGTGGGATCGTCGTGTCCGCTCCGTTCGGGGTGGCCCGCAACGGCGAGCGATTGGCGACCGAGGTCCGCCTCGAGGCGTTCGGGGAGGTGACGGCCCTCGCGCCATGGCCAGACACGGTAGGCGAGGGTCTGGTCGTCGGCGGCGAGGGCACGGTGAGCACGCTTCCCTTGGTGTCGGGCCACCCGGGCCGCCCGAGTTTTCACGTCGAGGTCGGCTTCCGCCCGATGTGGGCCGTTTGGGAGCAGGGCTTGGTGTGGTCGGCCGGTCCGCGACCTGCGGCCGACCTCGACGACTACGACTGGGAGCAGTTGGGTGGGGGCGGCTTCGTTGGGCTCGATCCCGCTGACGGGACCGTGGTCGTCGAGGGTTCGTTTCCGGTAGACCTTGCGTGGGGAACGGGAGGTGTCGCCGTAGTGCTGGCGCGGGGGGCGCTGTGCGGTGTCGGCCGGCGAGGTGAGCTCGTGGTGTTCGACACCCGCGATGGACGGCACGTGGCGACGTCGAGGCCCCTCGTCACTGGTTCTCTCGGGATCGCGCACGCGGCGTTGCTTGGCCCCCACGTGGTCTTTGGTGGGAACCGGGATGGCTACCGCTTGCACATCCGTCCAGAGGAGGCGGTCGTCGGCCCCATCGGGGCCACTAGCACGGTCGGCACCGGCACGTTCGGCCCCGTCGGGGCCACCCGGCCGGGGGTCAGGAACCGTAGAGCTTGAGGCTCTTGTAGGGCTCGAACCGGCGCGTCCCCGAAACGACGTCGTCGAGCAACACTTCGATGGCCGCCTCGAGGGTTGCCAGTTGGGCGTGCAGGTGGGGGAGACGACGTCCGTAGTCCCCGTCGCCCGGGTGCGCCGACCGCGCGGCCCGCTCGGTGTGATGGATGCGGATCACGAGGACCGACAAGCGGTCGAAGGCCATGGCTGGGCTCTCGGTGGTGGGTGGTGCCGCCACCGCCTGGGTGAGGACGTGATCAATCGCCCGATCCACCTCTTCAACGTGGCGATGCCGGTCGGCGTTGAGGCGGTCGATCGCCCGCTTGGCCGTCGCGATGACAGTGTCGTTGGCGGCGGGGGCTCGGACGTCGTCCTCGAGCGCCCACTGTGCGGCGTTCGTGCGATGCAGCGCCACAAGGAGCCCTAGCACGCCACCGGGTTCGGCCCGACCGTCTTCGTCGAGGACTCGACGCAGCTCGGCCACTACGTCGGCGACCCGGGGAAGTGGGCCACGAGGATCATCACTCACTGGCGGCCCTGGAGGTAGCGCAGGCAGGACCGGGCGGCGAGCACCCCCTGTCCCATCGCCGCGGCAATCCGCGCGTAAGCCTCGGCCACGGCGTCTCCCGCCGCGAACACGCCGGGCACCGATGACCTCAGCGCGTGATCGACCAGAACGCCCCCCCGCCGGTCCAACGTCACGGCGTCCTTCAGGAATCCGGTCGCAGGGGTGCGCGAAATCTTGATCAGGAGCCCTGCCACCTCGAGTGTGCGTCGTTCCCCGGTCCCCCTTCGTGCGACGACGACCTCTTCGAGTCCGCCGGTCCCGTGGACCTCGTCGAGATCCCAACCCGCCAGGTCCTCGATCCGCGCCTGGGCTCGGACCGCCTCCACGATGTCCTGACGGGCGCTCAAGGCGTCAGACCGGTGGAACAACATGACGGACGCCCCGGCGCGGGCGAGTTGGAGGGCGTCCAAGGTGGCGCTGTCTCCGCCGCCCATGACCGCCACCGCACTGTGGTCGAAGCGGCCGTGCCAGGATTCGATTTGCGAGGTGACTGCGCCGTCAAAGGCACCGTCGGCGACCGCTGCCAGCTGTTGCTTGACCGACCCCACCGCCACGACGATCGCACCGGCAGTGAGGCGTCGCCCACCCGCGTCCACCCACCGTTCCTCGAGGTTGGCTTCGGTGACTCGGTGCGAGAGATTGACCCGATCGCCGAGGATCGCTGCCGACGCCTCCAGCTCCTGCCGGAGCGCGGATCCGTTCTCGAACGTTCCGGCCGCCACGTTGCGGATCGAGTTGCCGATCTCGTCCAGTTGGCCGCCGAGCGACCGACTTGCCTCGAGGAGCACGACGTCGAGCTGGATGTCGTGGCACTCGAGCGCCGCACTGACGCCAGCGGTACCCCCGCCGATGACCACGACGTCGTGGTGCTCGATCGCTGGCATTGGGCCAAGCGTAGAGGGTACGACGTCGTGGCCAGCTCGCCCGGCCGGTCAGCTCGTCCTCGACGGCTCCCCGGCGACTGACCGCCTGGCGCGGCAATGGCGCGGAAGGCGTCACGGCTCTCGACCGGGGTGTGTCGGTGACTGCGATCCGTACCGGACGACCCTGTGGGTCGGCCCGCTCCCGAGCTCGGGAACGACCCGGGCGCGAAGGGCGGTCGGGTCAGGGCGTGGTGCTCAATGTTCCGCCTCAGGTTCTCGCTGCCCGGGCTGTAGAGCGCCGGGCAACTTGCCGAAGTCGAAACTGACCACCTTGTCGACTTCGAGGTCGAAGTGGGCCTGCTCCACCGGTCCGTCAGGACTGCGGCGGGCTCGTCCGTGGAGCATCACGCCCATGATCTCGTAGTAGGAAGGGAACTGCTCGACGACACAGCATGCCCGGTTGTCGGCCTCGAGCAGGGTCACCATCGGATCGTCGGCCCACAGGGCGAAGCCCACGTGGCCGTTCGCATAGAGCAAGCGACCGAACGCTCCTTGAACTGCTCCGACCGCAGGCATGCCCGCCACGACGACTCGGGAGCGGGTGCGAAGGAAGGCGTCGATCTCGTTCGGTGCCATCGTGATGTCGCGTCGGGGGCTCATCGGTCTGGTTCCAGTGCTCTGGACATCCGGGCAGTCTGGATCTCCATCTCCAGCACGATCCTCCTACCGTCCTCATGGCGCTGCTGGACGGTGTCCGAGACCTCCGCGGGGACAAGTGGCCGGCGTGCGAGGCGTGGCGTGCCCGTCGTCGAGTCGGGACCAGCGGTCCATGCGCTGGAATAGACCTGGGCAATCGGGCCCTCGCAGGTGAGGACTCGGCCGTCCACCTCATCGGTGACGACGATGCCGGCCACGCCGTCGCGCAGCAGGTTTCGAACCTTGGCACTCGCTCGGTAGGTACTGAATTGGACCGACCCGTCGTGCACTCGAGCCGTCATCGCGTAGCCGGTGGGGTAGCCGTCGGGTCGCCGAGCGAGGAGGTACACGTGAGGATGATCGGCCAAGAAGGCCAGTGCCTCTGTCCGCGTCGCGTCGTCCACGGTGCCCTCCTTGCGTCCCACCGCGTGCATTTGACGAGGCGCCAGCATACGTCCGTCTCCGACGAAGGGTTGTGGCCGTTGCCGACGCTAATACCCGCAGGTGATGCT
Organism: uncultured Acidimicrobiaceae bacterium; assembly: GCA_963794215.1. Taxonomy (GTDB): domain Bacteria; phylum Actinomycetota; class Acidimicrobiia; order Acidimicrobiales; family RAAP-2; genus DATKRB01. The sequence continues at coordinate 921,806 of CAWCCQ010000008.1, forward strand.
CCGCGTGCCATCATGAGCCGGCGTGCCGTGCAGCCGGGGGAGCTCTGGGCGCGAAACGGGGGGATGATGCCGGGGAAGTTCGGGTTCGAGGGGAAGCGCGTCCTCGTGGTCGGGGGCGCCAGCGGAATGGGGAATGCCGCCGCGCTGGCTGGCGCAGGGATTGGGTGGCGACGTCACCGTCCTGGATATTGCCGACCCGGTCGTCGATGTGGGCGCGTTCCTCCGTCTCGATCTCAGTGATCGATCGTCGATCGACTCGGCGTTGGGTCGGCTGGACGCCCCGTACCATGCCCTCGTCTCGTGTGCCGGGGTGGCGGGAGGCCCTCTCTTGCCTCGTGTCAACTTCATCGGCCAGCGCTACCTGATCGAGACGGCGATCGACACCGGTCTTTTGCCGAGCGGTGGTGCCGTGGGCATGATCGCCTCGATCGGCGGAATCAGTTGGACCGACAACCTGGACGTCGTGCTCGAGGTTCTCGATACCCCGGACTTCGAGTCGGCGTCCGATTGGATCGACGAGCACCCAGACTTGGCGCATTACGGATTCAGCAAGCAGGCCATGATCGTCTATTGCGCGCGTCGGGCGCCTGCCCTCGTCCAACGTGGAATCCGCATCAACTGCATCGCGCCTGGACCGACCAAGACCCCCCTCATGGACGCCAACGAAGGCTGGCTGGGTTTCGAGCAGGCATTTGCCGCTGCGATGGGCCATCCCGGTGCGAGCCCGGAGGAACAGGCCTATCCGCTCCTGTTCTTGGTGAGTGATGCAGCCAGCCACGTGAGTGGCACTTGCCTCGTCGTCGATTTGGGATTCACCTCAGGCGGCTTGGTCGGATCCGTCGAGTCGCCGCTCTTTGCCAGCCTGCTCCCCAAAGGAGGTCGGCGGACCGTCTGACCGTCCTCACAGGCTCGAGGGCGCAAGCTACCTCTCGGGCCTCCAGGCCGTTGGCTCATCGACTAGCGGGAATTGCTCCAGAGTGACGACCCGCACCCGAACCTTGTAGTTGTCGAGCCCGCTTGGGTCTGCGTGGCTAAGGTCAAAAACCCCTGGTTGTCGTCCATCGAGGGTTGTCCCCCCGGGCGTTCCGCCAAGTCGGGAGCCTTGGGGGGAGGTCCCTGAGGAGCCTTGGGGGGAGGTGGCCGGATCATCCTGCCCCAGTGAACATTTGTCCTTTCAAAAGCTGTCATGTGTCGCGCGGCCCTCAATATCGTGACGTCCCCATGGATGGCCGAATCAACACCGGTGGGAGTCGAAGGGCCGATGACCGTGCTTCGACCCGCCGCGGCGTCTCCGCCGGGGTCTTGTCGTGAGCAAGGTGGCGCGAGCCCTGTTGGCCGCCATGATGGTGCTGGGCGTGTGCACGGTGACTGGCGGCGTCATTCAGTTGGCCATTAGGCCTCTGCCGGCCTACGCCGACGGGCCCGTTCCCTGTGACTCGACCACCCAACCGGCGTTCCCCTATGCCGGGTTTTGCGCGAACTACAACGGAGATGTCACTTGGTATGGCACCTACGGTCCGGGCTTTCCGACCGACCAGGGGTTCGGGCTCTGTGCCGATCCTCCGGCGAGTGGCGGAGGATTTCCGGCGCCGGGGTACGACTACGCCCCGGGCGCCGCGCCATCGGGTGCCGGCGGCGACTGGAACGCGCTCGGCTTCGCCTTCAGCGAGGGTCAGGCCAACGGGTGGTGGAGTGGAGTGGCCGGCCAATTCACGGCCGACCAAGTTGCCGCTGCCGCCAAGATCCTCTACGACACCGTCGTGTGGGGATCACCCGTCCCTTCCATGGACCCGGGGGTACTCGCCGCCTACGACGCGTTCGACAACTGGTTCAACGAGGCCGTGGGGATGAGCAACGCGGCACCCCAGCTGTTCGTGGGGCTCACGAGCGCCGGTACGTCGTTCACCGGTTCGGCCACCGACGACATCCACCTCCAGTTCCCTGGTACCGGAAGGCCCATGGTGGGACAGGGGGTACTCCTCTCCATCATTAACGGGACCTTCAACTCGCCAGACGGTCCAACCTCGATCGGGGCCAGCACGGACGCGAATGGCAATGTGCTCGTCCCGATCTATGCCAACAATTCGTCGCCCATCACGGTGACGGTTACGAGCACCACCAGTGTCGGACAACCCGGCCTTGGCTTCTACCATCCGACTACGGACGACCTGGGGGCGCAGATCCTGGCCGCCTTTGCAGCACCTACCACTCTGCAAGCGAGCCAGTCCCTCACCTCCAGCGGCCAGCCCCAAGCCGAAGATGGCACGATATCCGTGCAGAAAGCTGGCGACGACACTGCCTACTACGGGCTGGCGGGGGCAGTGTTCCAGGTGATCCAGAACGGCGCCGTGGTGGCGACGCTGACGACGGATGCGAGTGGCCAATCTGACCAAGCCGCCGGAGCTCCCGACGGGCAATCGTACACAGTACACGAAGTGACGGCGCCGCCTGGCTACGAGCTGGCACCCGGACCAGAGCCGTTACGGTTCAAGCGAAGCCAGAACACCGTCGTCATCATTCACTGGCGCCGACGAGGAGCACATCATCCCCGCCACGGTAACGATTGCCAAGCAGGACGCCGAGACGGGCGCGCCGCTGGCGGGTGCGGTCTTCGATGTCAGGTACTCGAGTGCCGACAATGGCGTGTACGACGAGGATCTCGGGACTTGTACGACGACGGCATTCGGCGCGTGCTCGCCGGCGGGCAACGACGGCTCGTCGCTCCTCCCCGGTGACTACGAGATTGAGGAGGTATCGGCGCCGCCGGACTACTACTTCGATGCCTCCACCGCGGTGCAGAACGTGACGCTCACTCCTGGCGAGGCCGGCACGGTCACGTTCTCGGACTTCCTGCTCGGTAGCTTGCAGTTGAACAAGAGCGGCGACGACACAGCCTACGAATCGGTTGCCGGCGCGGTGTTCTCGGTGAACGGCCCTTCCCCCTCGACCAACGTTGTCGGCACCCTGACTGTGGGAGCCGGAGGGCTGTCCAACGTGCTCACCGGCTTGGTGCCCGGCACCTACACCGTGACCGAGACCTCCCCACCGACCGGCTACGAAGCCGTTGCTCCGGTGAGCGTGGCGGTGAGCGACGGCCACGCGACCACGGTGCTGGACGTGCTTGATCAGGTCATTCCGGCCACCCTGTCCCTCCGAAAGGTGGATCGCCAAACCGGGGCGCCCCTGGCGGGTGCCGTCTTCGACGTCAGATACTCGACCGCCGACAACGGCGCGTACGACGAGGATCTCGGGACGTGCACCACCACGATCTCGGGTAACTGCGTCCCGGTCGGCAACGATGGGCCGAACGCGCTGCTGCCCGGGGACTACGAGGTGACCGAGGTAACGGCGCCACCCGGCTACCTGCTCGATCCGAGTTCGGCTACTCAGGACCTAACGCTTACTCCGGGCGAGGCGGGCGGGGCGACGTTTACCGATCCACTGCTCGTTGCGGCCGGCTTCCAGAAAGTGGCTACCGGCAACGTGAACCCTGCCGAAGCTGAGCTATGCGGGGGCGATCATCGACATCAGCGAGGGAACTGCTGGTGGGGGCACCTCGGGCCCGGTCGTGGCCACCTGCACGACGGACGCGGCGGGTAACTGCACGACCGCCCCGGTGCTCGTGTCGGGGGATTCCTACTGCTGGTCCGAGATGGCCGCACCGAGCGGCCTTGCCGACGGCGCGAGTGGGTGTTTCGTGGCCTCCGACGCCCAGGCCTCGGTACCGATCACGGTGAGCGACGCCGGTGAGTTCGTGGCCATCGCGGTAAAGAAGGGTGATGCTGCCAGCCCCTCGACGGCACTGCCTGGCGCGACCTTCGATCTCTACCGGGTGGACGGAGGTAAGGGCCCGGGGGTCGTCCCAGTCCCACCTTCTGACGCCGCGGTCGAGACAGGAGAGACCTGGGTGGCCCGGGCCACCACCGGCGCCAGTGGCGTCGCCTCATTCCCCCTACAGTTCCCCGGGTACGCCTACTGCATGGTCGAGCAAGAAGCTCCGGCCAACTACCTGCTCGACCCCACCCCGCACTGCACCGAGGTGCTCACCGGGACAACTGCCGTCCCCGCACCGGTGACGACGCTGACCGTGGACGACACCGAAGCCGCGCTCACGCTCTACGCGCACAAGTTCAACGCGCTCGCACCAAATACTGTGATCCCGGGCGCCACCTACGACCTCTATGTTGAGGGCACCGCGCCGCCCTCGGGAGTTCCAAATTCGGCGCCCTCGAACGCCGTCGTGGAGCCTGGAGACACCTGGTATGCGCGGGGCACTACGGATCAGTCAGGGGATCTCTCCTTCACCGTGCCCGCTGGCTACGCCTGGTGCCTCCTAGAGCACACTGCGCCGGTCGACTACCTCCCCGATCCAGCGCTGCACTGCACGGCGGTGCTCACCACGTCGTCGCCACCCGCTGCCACCACCGTGGCACTTCCTGAGACCCTGGCCACGGTCCATGTGTCGGCTACCAAGTTCAACTCCTTGCAGCCCAACACTGTGATCCCGGGCGCTACCTACGAGCTCGTGGAGCAAGGGGCCGACCCACCCGGCTACAACGCCCCGCCGGCCCCGCAAGGCGATCCGGTACTCCCCGGAGACACGTACTGGAGCCAGGGCACCACGAACGCCCAGGGCCTCCTCACCTTCTCGGTGCCGGCGGGCTATTCGTGGTGCCTGCACGAGCTGATCGCGCCCTCGGGCTATGAGCCAGATGCCGGGTTCCACTGCACCGCGATGCTGACGACCGACTCGAGTGCGGCGGCGGCGACGGTCGCCCTCCCCGAGGTGCCGGTGGGCGGTACGTTGCCCTTCACCGGTGGGCCGGACCTGTGGTTCGCCGGCGGAGCTGTGCTACTGATGGTCGGCGGAGCCGGGCTCTGGCTGATCGGGCGACGTCGGGGCGAGCCACGGGGAGACCCGTGATCCAACGCCTGGGCCAACTCTCGATTGGGCGGTACCGCAGTGAGATAGTCCACTTGTGGCGTCGTCGCGTGATAGTTCATAGGCAACTTCGGCGGAAGGACGGGCGGTGGCACTAGGGCATTTGGGTCGGTGGCGCGGGGCGGGAGGCACTGTAATCGGGGTTGTTGGTGGTCGCGGGCGTCGTCACCGTCGGTGGCCCACCCGGGTTCTCGTGGGCCGCCGAGCGACCGGCGATCTGGACGGCCAGCTGTCCGGGGTCACAATGCCCGTACGCACCGCCATCAGCGATTGAGCAAGGGTTCGCCGATGACGTGCTGGCCCGCTTGAACATCGAGCGGACCCAGCCGGAGCGCGACTACACCTTCGATGGCGCAGACCTCGATTCTTCCGGCGCTTGCCGAGGATCCCGCTTTGGAACAGACGGCTCAGGCTGCCGCGGAGCATCTGGCATCGACCGGGACACTCCAGGATTACAGCGGGCCGTTTCCCAATGGCTATGAGGCAACGGGTGGAACTGCCGGTGGTCCAGGCTTTGACTCCGCCGGCGAAGACCTATCTGTGATGCAGTCGCCAGCGCACGCCGGAGCAGATGCTGTCGGCGGCATCGGATTTCGCCGGCATTGGGGTGGCATGTGACGCTCAGGGTCACGCCTGGGAGGTGGAGCTGTTCGGCGATGCCGACCAGGCGGCGGCCATGGCTGGCCAAGAGCGCCTGGCGGCCGAGCTCGCTGCTAATTCGGTCTACGCCCAGTCAGGTGGAACAATCACCACAGTCCCCGAACCGGCGTCAGCCGGAGGCGGCACGGACAACGCACAGGACGTCTTCCCGACTGATCCCATTGCCGCTGGCGGTACGTATGCGACCGGCGTCGACTGGACGTGCCAGGGTCCGCTGTACTCTTCGGGGTCTGCCCCGGTAAGCCCGTTGCCAGCACCGGTCACCGCAATGGCAGCGAGCGCTGACGGCGGGGGATACGCGCTTGTTGACGCTGCGGGCGCCATCTCGATTCACGGTGACGCGAGTTTCCACGGAGCGGCAAATGGGCTCAATCTCGACCAGCCCATCGATCACATCGTGCCCACTCCCGACGGTGGCGGGTACTGGCTGGTCGCCAGCGACGGCGGGGTCTTCGCTTACGGCGATGCTCAATTCTTCGGATCAATGGGCGGAAGGGCTCTCAACGCCCCGGTAGTGGACTTGGCTCCCACTCCCGACGGTGGCGGGTACTGGCTGGTGGCCAGCGACGGCGGAGTGTTCGCCTTCGGCGACGCCCAGTTCTTGGGGTCGATGGGTGGACGACATCTCAACAGACCAGTCGTCGGGATCACGGCCAACCCCAGCGGTGAGGGCTACAGGCTCGTGGCTTCGGACGGGGGGATCTTCGCGTTTGGGGCCGCTGCCTTCTACGGCTCGACGGGAGCGATGGCGCTGAACCAACCCATCGTGGCAATGGCCACCTCGACCGACGGAGGTGGGTACTGGCTCGTTGCGGCGGACGGGGGAATCTTCGCCTACGGCGACGCCGGATTCCATGGCTCGACAGGATCCCTGGTCCTTGCCAAGCCCATCGTCGGTATGGCGGCGGATTCCGCGACGGGCGGCTACTGGCTGGTCGCCTCGGACGGCGGCATTTTCGCGTTCAATGCACCATTCCTTGGTGCCGACTGATCGAGAGCGTGACGTCTTTCGGGCGGGCCACTCGGTGTACTGCGATCGGCATGATCGCGGTGGGCGGCCTGCTCCTCCTGTTCTGGTGCTATCTGCAGTGGGGAACGGGCATTGCTGAGCACGAGGCGCAGGCCCGTCTTGCTCGTCAGCTCGGTGATCGGCGGCTCCAGAGGTCCGTGCGCCCACGGGCACGCCCGGACGCCACCACTCCCTACCGGTGGCCGACCGTCCCCGATGGTGGGCCACTCGCTCGACTCGTTATTCCCTCGATCGGGCTGGACCAAGTGGTGGTGCAAGGCACCGACACCGCCGACCTACGCGAGGGGCCTGGGCACTACCCTTCGACCCCCTATCCCGGCCAGCCAGGCAATGTCGCTATCGCGGGACACCGGACGACCTACGCCCATCCGTTCTACGATCTCAACGAACTGGTGCCGGGCGACACGATCGAGCTCTCGGTCCCAGGTGGCCTCTGGCGCTACCGGGTGGTGGGATCGCTGGTCGTGTCGCCCGATGACGTGGCTGTTGCCGGCCCACTCGGTGAACCGGGCAGCTGGCTCACCCTTACTACCTGCAATCCTCGCTATTCGGCATCCACTCGTCTCGTCGTGCGCGCACAACTCGTGGACACCACTGGGCCATCGAATGGTCCGGCCAAGCGGGCGCGGAACGCTCGAGGTCGGCCGGTCCCGCCGGACAGTTCGTCGACTCTCCTCGCGGCCGGCACAACTCCTGGTAGCGCCTGGCCCATCGTCACATGGACCATCCTGTTGGGCGTCGTACTCATAGTTGGGGTGTTGGTCTTTCGCCATTGCCGGGTCCGCTCGTTGCGAGCTGGTCTGGTCTTGGCGTGTGGCCTCGCAGTATCGGTGGTCCTCTTCGAGCTGTTCGGAGTGGTGGCAGCGCATCTGCCGTCCGGCTATTGATGTCGCGCGTCGTCATCTCCCCTCGGATTGGGAGTCGGTATGAGCACCAAAGCCATTTCGTTTTGAGAATCAGTTCACTCGATTGTGACTCAATGACCCCAGACACAACGCTGGCGCGGTGCCCAGCTGGCATGTCAGGATCACAACCATCTCCAACGGTCCTGGCCAGAGGAGTGCGCGATGGCACGCTCGGCTGGGCTCGGGCTTCAGCGCTGGGACCGAGCGCGGTGGTCGCAGAGCTACGAGCCTCGTGCGAGACGAACGGATATCGTTGTGGCCAGGAGCATCTGTACCGAGGGGGTCCGATGGACATCAACGACATGATCCTCGTGAGCGTCGACGACCACGTCGTCGAGGCACCGAGCCTGCATGAGTTCTTCAAGGAGAACTTGCCGGCCAAGTACAAGAGTAGGGCGCCCAAGGTCATCCGCCGTGAGAACGGTACCGATGCCTGGCTTATCGAGGGCAAGGAGATCGGCTCGTTCGGGCTTAACGCCGTGGCCGGCAGGGTGCCCGAGGAGTGGGGGTACGACCCGGCGTCCTTTGACCAGGTTCGTCCGGGAACCTACGACGTGCACGAGCGCATCCGTGACATGAATGCCAACGGTGTGCTGGCCGGCCTCAACTTCCCGTCGTGGCCAGGAAACGGGGGTCAGTTCTTCACTCAGAGCGACGACGACGACTTCGTGGCCGCGATGCTCAGGACGTACAACGACTGGCACATCCACGAGTGGGCCGGCGCCTACCCGGGTCGGTTCATCCCGCTCGCGCTGTCGGGTTTCAAGCTCGGCGCCGACTGGGTGGCCGGCGAGGTTCGGCGGGTGGCCGAGCTCGGTTGCCACGCCATCTCCTTCCACTCCGAGCCGTTCCGCTTCGGCATGCCCGACTACCACGGGGACGAATGGGACCCAGCGTTCGCCGCCTGCCAAGAGGTCGACTCCGCGGTGGTCTTCCACTTCGGCGGGGCGCTCGTTCAGCACCCGCGCTCGCCTTTCGACGTGATTCCGCACGCCATGCCGTTCCAGACAGCGATCTTCGCGTGCGAGCTGCTCTGGTCGCCCATGTTCATGAAGTTCCCCACGTTGAAGGTGGCCCTGGCTGAGGGCGCCGTTGGCTGGTACGCCTACTGGCTGGAGAAGGCCGACTTCGTCTACGAGCACCACCACCGTTGGACGGGGGCGGACTTCGGCGGTCGTCTTCCGAGCCAGGTGTTCAAGGAACGGGTCCTTACCTGTTTCATCGACGACACCATGGGGATCACCGAGCGGGACAAGATCGGGATCGACAATCTCTCCTGGGAGTGCGACTTCCCCCACTCGGACTCCACGTGGCCCCAGTCGCCCGAGGTGCTGATGAAGTCCTTCGATCAGGTAGCCAACCTGACCGATGCGGAGATCAACAAGATCACCTGGGAGAATGCCTGCCGGTTCTACAACTTCGATCCATTCGCCCACATCCCGAAGGACCAGTGCACGGTCGGAGCGCTGCGGGCCCAGGCCCAGGACGTCGACACGACGGCCCGTCGCTACGGCCCCCCACCCGACGAGACCAAGGTGCAAGCGTCGCTGCGGGCAGCCAAGGAAGACCGGAGGCGCATACCGGGCGCCTGACGCGCACGGTTGAGCAGTCAGCCCTCGGGTCGGCCCATCGTTCGAGTAGGTCGGGTAGCTTCCCGATGTAGTCGATGAGCTAATGGGGTTTGCGCGCCGTGAGGTCGTCTGGCCGGAGTTTTCCCGTTTCACGGGCCCGCCCGTCATCTAGCGCTTGAGCGCCGAGGACGTCCGAACCGATGCGGTCGCCCACCATCACCGCGGCGCGGGGTCGAGATTCGAGTCGGCCAAGGCGGCGTTGAAGTCGTCGGGGCCGGCTCACCGACGATAGGGCGGCCTCGAGCCCGACGCGGGAGGCGCCCAAGTCGAGGGCTGGCCCTTCGGCGATCCGGAAACGGGTCCTTCGGCGCGATCCGGTAGGGCAGCTTGAGCACTGCGTCGAGCTGGGTGCAGCGCACGGCTCGGTCCGGCGCCGCCGAAAAGGACGACTCGGGTCGACTCGGGGTGGACCGCGCCAAATCATTTCGAGATCCCCGTCGAGATCACCCTCGTTGAGCGCCACACAACCCGCTCCCGGGGGTGCTCGGCCAGGTCGTGGGCCGCGCGCGAGGACACGATCACGTTTACTTCGAGTCCCCAGCTTCAACTTCCATTTCGGCCCTAAGTGCGCAGCTCGGCGATCTGACGACGCGATCTCGACGAGGTGTTGGTGACGAGCTGGACGTCAACCTCCTCGTCGGAAGGCCGCGCCATCGTCTCGGGGCCCCCGACTGCGGTGGCCACGAGACCGTCAGTACCCGGTCGAGATCGAGGGTTACCGAGACGATGGGTCACTTGCGGCGGTCACGGCCTTGACCTCCTCGAGCGACTCTTGGATGCGTTGCGGCAGGGTCCGGTCATCGGCTCCGACGACCCAGAGTTCAAACGCGACTTTGAAGACACCGATCGCGACCTCGGCAGTGAGCCGAGCGGTGGTGGCTTCGACGCCACGCTTGTGCAGTGTGTCGGCGAGTGCCGAAGAGAGTGATGCGAGTTTGATCAGCTCGCGCTCTCGAAGCTCTGCGTTTGCCGCAATGATCGTCTGGCGCTGCCGCGCGAAAGCGCTGCGCTCCTGCAGGATCGCACCGGCTGCTTCGAGACCAGCGGCGGCGGCGTCGATCGGGGCCAGGTTCGATGGCGCGTCGGTGACGGTGTTGACGAGGAGATCCTCCAAAGCGCCGGCGGCCCCGAACAGCACCTCGCGCTTGTCGGCGAAGTGCCGGAAGAATGTTCGCTCCGTAAGTCCCGCACGCTTTGCGATCTCCGCCACGGTCGTCTGCTCGAATCCGCGCTGGATGTAGAGCTCCATTGCCGCTTGTTCGAGCCGCCCGCGTGCGTTTGGCTCCCATCGGCTCATGTCGGCGAGCCTACTTGACGTCAGCTAATGACATCAGATGACTAGCCTGGCCCAGGCAGCCGGCCTGCTCGGATACCAGCATAAGCGACGTATCCGACCCCGCTTTCCGCGCGCACGTGACGGCCGGCATGGCATCGCCGTCGGGGTGCATGTGGACTGGGGGCGGCAGCAGATCCGCACCCGTGAATAGGCGCTCATAGCTGGCCGGCGCACGTCGATGGACGCCGGGTGACCGCGAGAAGGACCTTCGTTCATCACCGCGAGCCAAGATGAAGGCCCCCCCACTCTGTTGCTCGTGGAGCTGCCCCCCGGTGACACTCCGCATGGGGAGGCCCCACTGCTGGTAGGCCGGGCGACCGCTGAGCATGCGGGCTAGGTTGCCAGCAGAGCGATGGACTATCGAGCTGATGCCCTGCAGCGCATGAAGCACCTGGCAGCGCGGACCTCAAGACTGCGGGCTCAGCGGAGAGGCTCGAAATTCATCGCGGTCGATACCGTAAGAACAAGTAGTTGTCCTCTTCGCAGATCGAGCACAGGTCCAGCGGCTCCAGAGTATCGAGTGTCGATCCCGCGATGATCCGCTTCGCGTCGCCGCTGGCAAGCAACGGTGACAGCGTGAGACAGAGCTCATCCAGGAGGCCGGCGTGTGCGAGTTGACCGTTGAGCGTTGGTCCACCCTCGGCCAGAACGCTCTTCGCACCACGCGAGCCCAGTTCGGCGATCGCCTGGGGAAGATCGACGTCGTCCTCACCAACGATGATCACTTCGGCGACCTGCGCTGCTCGGGTCCGATCCGCCTCTGGGGCCGACGATACGGTGAGCACGATCGGACGCTCGGTCGCAGCTGTGAAAAACGGGGTGCTCCAGTCGAACTGGCAGGTGCGCGAAACCACTGCGATCCTCGGGACTGGCGTCTGACCTCGCTGCCGGCGAATGTCCTGGATCTCCAATCCGAGAACTGCGGGCCCGTAGTGCTCTCCCTTCATCGTGGCGGACGCGACGAGTACAACGTCGGCCAGCGACCGCATGACACCGAAGAGGGCTTTGTCAGCCGAATTGCCCAGCGCGCCGGAAACACCGTTCCATGATGTGCCGCCGTCGACGCTCACGATCATGTTGAGTCGAACCGCTGGCCGGACATCGTTGAGTGGCACATCGGCGTACACCGTCCCTGGATCGACAGCCTCGACCGGCTCGGGAAACAGCATCCGCATCATTGTCCTCCTTCCGATCCAGGGACCCAGTCTTCATCTTGAGCTGGTGCGACATGACGAACGCGTCCGGTGACCAAGTTGACGTCGGCGTCTTGGGTTCGTCGCCGGACCCGTCGGAGTGATTAGGCCCCGCCCACGAAGACACCTTGGGCGATGGAGGCCACCAGCGCACCTTCGGGCGAGAGCAGCGACGCCATCGTCAACCCCTGGCGCCCGACCACCGAACGGGGGCGTACGTCGAAGAGGTGCCATTCCTCGGTGCGCGCGACTCGGTGGAACCACAGGGCGTGGTTGAGGCTCAGCGTGGGGCGCTGCTCAAAGCGGGAGACGACTGCCCGAGTGGCCCAATTCGGACCGAAGTCCGACCAGAACGCGACGACCGACGCGTGGAGCCACGGGTCGTCGGCCAGTTCGATCAGGGAGCGGACCCAGAGCGGATGGATGGTCTCGGGCTCGCCGACGTGGCGCACGTCGAAGACGCCGTGCCCGAACCGCGACAGGTCGTCGGCCGTGGGCGACGGGCTAGGACTGGGGACGTGGACGATCTGCGCGCTGGCGTCCTCACGCTGCCAGTCGATCGTCTCGACCTGCCGGCAGGCGACCACGGTGGCTTGGACGATGAGCTTTCCCGCCTGCATCCCCTGCACCCGGCGATGGACGATCGAGGTGCCGTCGCGGGTCCGCTCGACCACCAGCTCGAGCGGCTCGCCGGAATCACCCGGACGCAGGAGGTCGGCGTATACCGAGTAGGGAACGAACCCCGCCTCCACTGTGCCTCCGGCGGCCCGAACTGTGAACGCAATGGTCTGGCCACCGAACAGGCCCCCGCCCCCGCCGCGACGTTCTGGGTGGCCGACGAACCGATCGGCCGCGAGCTGCTCGACGCCGACCAGGGCCTCGACTTGGGCAGGACCCAAATTGTCGCTCATGGGCGCCCATTGTGGCCTAGGAGCTGCCCGGAGCGCCCACCGGCGGGACGGACCGCATGCGTCGCGGCGGGCCGGTCGGCGACGTCAACGGTGGGTGTATCCCGCCGCTAATGCTCAACTCTCCAGCAGCGTAAGAACCTTCTCGGAAGGCCGCGCCAGTACTGCTTTATCATCCTTCACGATGATGGGACGCTGCATGAGCTCGGGGTGCTCCGTCAGGATGGCGACGACCTCCCCAGGGGTCTGATAGTCCGATTCCACCAGGCCAAGCTCTTGGAAGCGCTTGTCCTTACGGACAACGTCGGCCGCGGGATCTTCCAGGAACTCAAGCAATCGCTCGAGTTCCTCCTTCGACGGTGGCGTCTCGAGGTACAGGACAACCTCGACATGAGCAGTTTGCTGCTCGAGGATCTCAAGGGCGCCACGCGAGTGGCTGCACGCAGGGTTGTGATAAATCCGCATGTCGCTCATTTTCGCAAACCTAGCGGTGCCACGGCCGAGAATCGGTAGGCGTATAGCTCACCGCCATGGCGTCGTGTTGCGGGACCTCACTCCACGACCGATCGTCCTCGGTGAGCGTCTCGCTCGCTTCTCGCCGGGCCGGCAGCGGGACCTCGGGAACCGGATCGTGGTCCCCTCGACGTCGGGGCCAGCGAAGAGCACAGAGCTCGCCGCGTCGGGCGTCTGTCACGACGGCCAGGGCCACCAGGACCCCCACCCTTCGTTTGTCGACTCGGCTCGGACGGGGAGGGCGCACCTCGTCGACTGCGGGGGCCTGCAAACTCGGCTGACCGAGCTCGGGGGCTGGGCTTGAGGGCCCGGGGGTCGGAATTCACGGGTGGCCAGGCGGCAGTAGAGCGCGTCCAGCTACGGGGAAGCGAGGTGGCGCAGCGGGACCGGCGAGCTCCGTGGAGGGTCTTGGGAGCGCGCCCCGGGGGCGACGGTGCTGGTCAACCACTGCTCGACCAGCACCGTCGGGGAGGCGGTCGGGGACGGCTCCACGGCATCACGAAGTTTGTCGAGCGCCGGTTGGGTCTGGCGTCGGGCCTGGGCCGGCACCACCCCGGTGACCTGGGGGAAGGTTGGCGACCGGGTCGAGGCCAACGAAGACCCTCAGGCGATAGCGGTCAGGACCGAGCTCCCGGACCCATCCTGTACCCTTTGGGACGACGACGACCTCCCTGTCGGCCGCTCCTTCGTCCTCGGTGGGCATGGGAGAAGGTAGGCACGACACAGGCCTGAGTCACCAGGAGAGGTGCGAGAGCGGCCGAATCGGACTCACTGCTAATGAGTTGACTGGGGGAACCCGGTCCGAGGGTTCAAATCCCTCCCTCTCCGCTGTCATGCTCGACCGGGTGTGGACCAGCCTGTCCATCGGCGGCGGGGATCAGGACGACGGCGCGGGCTCGGAGATCCGAGGCTCGCGTTGCGAGGAGAGGTCGATGGGGAACGGAAGGTACTGGCTGCAGACCTTGGGCTGTCCGAAGAACCAGGTCGACTCCGACAAGCTCGCTGGCCAGCTGGCACACGACGGCTTCCGCCCCGCCGACCGGGCAGAGGAGGCTGACCTCCTGGTCGTCAACACCTGCGCATTCATCGAGGCGGCTCGCCAGGAGTCGATCGACGCCGTGCTCGAGCTCGCCGACGTCCGTCGCCCGGGTGCTCGCCTGGTGGTGACCGGATGCATGGCGGAGCGCTACGGGGATGAACTGGCCAGAGCATTGCCCGAAGTCGACCTCGTGGCCGGATTCGGGTCACCGCTCGTTGCTCCTCGCCAAGGAGGGACCAGCGCCCACCCCACGGCCCAGCCAGTGACCCTTCGGGCGAGCTCGGTCACGGCGAGCACTCCCGAGCGGGTTGGGGCGGTACCTCGCGGTGGGTTCGATCTGCTGGAGCTTCCCCGTCCCGCCGCCACGTCGCCTTGGGCATACGTGAAGGTGGCCGAGGGCTGTGACCGGGCGTGCGGGTTCTGCGCCATCCCGTCATTCCGCGGGCCGCAACGGTCGCGGCCTCCTGCTGCGGTGCTCGAGGAGGTGAGCCGACTCGTGGATCCGGGCGGCTCGCCGGCAGTCCGTGAGATCGTGCTGGTCGCCCAGGATCTCGTCTCCTTCGGCCGCGACCGCCGGGCCCGCGCCGGCCTCAGCTCCGGACTCGCGCCGATCGTCTCGTTGCTCGGACGGGTCTCCGAGCTGGTCGATCGTGTGCGGGTGCTCTACATCTACCCGTCGGGGCTCACCGACGAGCTGGTCGACGCCATCGTTGCCACCGGCGTGCCGTACTTCGATCTGTCGCTCCAACACGTGTCGCGGCCGTTGTTGGTAAAGATGCGGCGATGGGGCGACGGCGATCGATTCCTGCGCCGCATCGAGCAGATCCGTCGGGCCGACCCCCTTGCCACGCTGCGATCGTCGTTCATCGTGGGCTATCCCGGTGAGCGCGAGGAGGATCACGATCGCCTCCTCGAGTTCCTACGTGCAGCAGACCTCGACTGGGCGGGGTTCTTCCCGTTCTCGGCCGAGGACGGGACGCCGGCGGTCGACCTCCCCGACCAGGTACCCTCCGCTTTGGCCATGGAGCGACTGCGGGAGTGTGGCGAGCTGCAGGACACGATTACCGCGGGTCGGCGCGACGCGTTGGTCGGGCAGCGGCGCGAAGTCCTGATCGACGCGCCTGGTGTGGGCCGCTCCGTGCACGAAGCCCCCGAGATCGACGGTGTGTTGCACGTCCCGGCCAATCTGGCGGTGGGCTCGCTGGTGGAGCTTGTCATTACGGCTGCTCTCGGGCCGGACCTCGTGGCAGAGCCTCCGACGGCCGTGGGTCACCCGGTGGCGTCGCAGCTATCGGCCCGGATGGAAGAGCCTGCCCGCTCGACCGCGGCGGTGCGGTGACGTCATGATCGACGCGGCGCGCCAAGGGTTCGGACCATCGGCATTGGCCACTCCTGCGAACGCGCTGACCATGTTGCGGCTCTTGGCCACTCCGCTGTTCGTCGGACTCATCGTCCAACAGGGAGCGACATGGACGACGGCCAGCGTGGGTGCCCTCGTCGCGTTCAGCGACGGTATCGACGGGTGGCTGGCCAGGCGGCAGGGCACCACCCGATCGGGCGCGTTCCTCGATCCTCTGGCGGACAAGTTCGTCGTGCTCGGCGCGTTCTTCGCCTTGGCCGCCGAGCACCATTTGCCCTGGCTGCCCGTCGGATTGATCACGGTGCGTGAGCTCGGCATGAGCGGGTACCGCTCGTACGCGGGCCGGCATGGGGTGTCGATCCCCGCGAGCAGCTCGGCCAAGATCAAGACGCTTGTGCAAGACCTGGCCATTGCCACGTGCGTCCTGCCGCCCTTGGCCCACGCGCACGGCCTGCAGGTGGTCATGGTGTGGGTGGCGGCAACGCTGACGGTCGGTACCGGCGTCCAGTATCTTCTGGCCGGTCGACGGGCGTTGCGGGGGGCGGCTGGGTGAGGGTCGAGATCGTGGCGATCGGGACTGAGCTGCTGCTCGGCCAGATCGCAGACACCAATTCTGCTTGGTTGGGCGAGCAACTGGCCGCCCACGGTCTGAGCTCGCACTTCCACCAGGCGGTGGGTGACAATCACGACCGCATCGTGCAGGCGCTTCGTATTGCTCTCGAGCGGAGCGACGCGGTGATCGTGTGCGGCGGTCTTGGCCCGACCCATGACGACATCACCCGTGACGCGATCGCGGACATCATGGGCGTGCCACTCGTCCGTGACGAGCAGGTCTTGGCCCGTATCGCGTCGTTCTTCTCCCAACGCGGGCGTGCGATGTCGGCGAACAACGCCCGTCAGGCTGACGTCCCGGTGGGCGCGTCGTTGATCGAACAGGTGGGAACAGCGCCTGGCCTCATTTGTCCCGTGGGCGACCAGGTGATCTACGCGGTGCCCGGCGTGCCGTCGGAGATGGCCGCCATGTTCACGAGTGGGATTCTCGCGGATCTCCGGCTCAGGATGGCCGCCGCTGGTGAGGAGGGAGCGATCGTGTCGCGCGTCATTCGGACGTGGGGCGCCAGCGAGTCGGGGCTGGCCGAGGTGCTCCAAGGCCGGATCGAGGCAGTCGACGCCCAGCTCGCCTCCGATTCGATCGAACGGGTGACCGTAGCGTTCCTGGCCAGCGGGATCGAAGGGATCAAGTGCCGACTCACCGCTCGGGCGGCGACCACCGAACGAGCCGAGGCGCTCCTAGATGCCGAGGAGCTCGAGGTGCGAGCAGCCATCGGCGAGCAGTTCGGCGACATCATCTTCGGGCTCGACGATCAGAACATGGAACGGGTCGTGGCGGAGCTTCTGCTTGGAAGAGGTCTCTCGTTGGGTGTGGCCGAGTCGCTGACCGGTGGCATGATCGCCTCGCGGTTGGTCGACGTCGAAGGAGCGAGCGCTTGGTTCCGGGGAGGCGTCGTCGCCTACGCCACCGACGTGAAGCACACCGTTCTGGGCGTCTCCGAAGGTCCGGTCGTTTCCGCGCAGGCGGCCTCGGAGATGGCCGAGGCGGCGTGCCGGGTGCTCGGAGCCGACGTCGGCCTGGCCATCACCGGAGTTGCTGGTCCCACCGAACAGGACGGAAGGGCCCCCGGAACGGTCTACGTGGGCGTGGCCATGCCCGACGCGCCTGCCGTCGCCCACGAGCTCCGGTTGCCAGGAGCGCGCACGCAGGTCAGGGGGTACGCCGTCATCAGTGCGCTCGACCTGTTGCGTCGAGCGCTGCTCGCTACGCCGGTGCTCGAGACATAGGTTCCAGTCGGTCGGCGATGCGCGTCGCCCCTTTCGACCAGATCGTGGTGGTGGACTGGAGTGCGAGCTCCGTGCCCAAGCGTGGAAGGGACAGCATCTGGATCGGGACCTGCGAAGTGGGGATCACTCGCTGTGAGACGCGCAACGTCCCGACCCGTTCGGAAGCGTTCGAACACCTCGAGCAGCTGCTCTCGTCTTGGACGGCTGCCGGACGCAGGACCCTGGTCGGCCTCGACTTCTCCCTCGCCTATCCGGCGGGGTTCTCTCGCATCGTTGCCCGGGTTCGGCCGGCGGTTCGAGGCATCCCGCCGTGGCGACAGACCTGGGATTTGCTGGACGACCTCGTTCACGACGGTCCCGACAACGCCAACAACAGGTTCGTCGTGGCTGACCAGCTCAACCGGCTGACGTCGACCCGTCTCTTCTGGGGACGGCCCAATACCACCCGCTTCGCTGGCCTGCGATGGCTTCCGACGACCGACGTCGTGCCCGAGGGGCTCGGACCCAATCCGTGCGCCGCCCTCAGGTTGACCGAACGGCTGGCCGGCGGGGGCATCCGGTCGAATTTCCAGCTCTTCGGCGGGGTCACGGTCGGCGGTCAGGTGCTGACTGGAATCCCATGGCTGGCGCGGCTGAGGGCCCGCCTGACCGACGCGGTCGTGTGGCCGCTCGAGACCGGGTTCGTCGCCGACCCGTTGGGCGTAGGCGCCCGTCATCGGGGAGGGGTGGTGTTCGCCGAGCTCTGGCCTAGCCTGTTCGGCCGCCCTGATCCCCGAGCAGCCGTCCGAGACGAAGGTCAGGTGCTGACCGCGTTGCATGCCTGTTCCGCACTCGACGACTCGGGGTGGGCGTCATGGTTCGACCCCATCGCGGTCCGCGCGTTGTCTGGACGCCGACACCGCGAGGTACTGGACGAAGAAGGGTGGATCCTTGGGGTGGCGAGGGGATCAGACCGCTTGGGCTCGTCGCCGGGCTCTCCCTGATAAGACGGTTGTCCGCCGTGCTCGGGGCCTGCCTCGGCATTCGGCGTTTCGCCGATCACGGCTTGGCCGGGGCACGGCAGACTCCGCAGGTGCGTCTCTTCGCTGCGGTGTGGCCATCTCCCGAGGTGCTGACCGTCCTCCGTGCCTTCCCCCGTGACGAGGTGCCGGGCTTACGTTGGACGACGCCCGAACAGTGGCACGTGACCCTCGGATTCTTTGGCGAGGTGCCCGACGTCGAACGCGCGGCGCTCTGGGCGGCGATCGTTCGGGCCGCCGCGTCGGTCCCCGTAGCGCCAACCGCGACGTTGGGGACCCAGACCGAGCTCCTCGGGAAGGGCGTGCTGTGCGTCGAGGTCGGTGGGCTCGACGTCCTCGGCGCCGCGGTCAACAGGCATGCCACCCACTGGATCAGCGGTGGTTCCCGGCGTTTTCGGGGCCATCTGACCCTGGCTCGCGCCCGTCGCGTCTCGGGCCCCGCGTCGGGAGGAGACCGCACGGGACCGCGTCGATCCGATGGGCGGGAGGGGGGATCGGTGCCATCGCGGCTGGTGGGTCGACCGCTTCGGCCCGAGGACCAGGCTCGGCTCGTCGGGTCTGACAGTGTCGGGCGCGAGGCTGGACCCGCCTGGGTTGCCGGCGAGGTGTGCCTCATCGCGTCCACGTTGGGCGGACCCGGTTCGCGCTACACCACGGTGGACACGGTGCCTGTGGGCATCCCCGGACGAACACGCGTTCGCAAGTAGAGTTCGGAACACGGAGGTCGTTGGCGCCGGGTGATACACCCGGTTCGTAGGGTCGTCCGGAAACGGGCAGACCGCGATCGAGAGATCCAGGACACGAGGAGAGAGAGATGGCAGAGGAGCGGGAGAAGGCGCTCGACGTCGCGCTGAGCCAGATCGAGAAGCACTTTGGCAAGGGCTCGATCATGCGAATGGGCAGCAACATCAGCATGGGCATCGAGGCCATCCCGACGGGTGCCCTGTCCCTCGACCTCGCATTGGGCATCGGTGGATTGCCCAGGGGCCGGGTCGTGGAGATTTTCGGCCCGGAGTCCTCGGGGAAGTCGACGCTCGCGATGCACTGCGTCGCTGAAGCGCAGCGCAACGGCGGCATCTGTGCCTACATCGACGCCGAGCACGCCATGGATCCCGTCTACGCCAAGGCCATCGGCGTCGACATTGACGATCTCCTGATCTCCCAGCCCGATACTGGCGAGCAGGCGCTCGAGATCGCGGACATGCTGATCCGGTCGGGAGCGCTCGACGTACTGGTGATCGACTCGGTGGCCGCGCTCACCCCGCGGGCAGAGATCGAAGGCGAAATGGGCGATAGCCATGTCGGCCTGCAAGCCCGGTTGATGTCCCAGGCGCTGCGCAAACTGACCGGGACGCTCAACAAGTCCGACACCATCGCCATCTTCATCAATCAGCTCCGAGAGAAGATCGGAGTGATGTACGGATCCCCCGAGACGACCCCCGGGGGACGCGCGCTCAAGTTCTACGCATCGGTTCGTCTCGACATCCGGCGGATCGAGACCATCAAGGACGGCACCGACATGGTCGGGAGCCGGACTCGGGTCAAGGTCGTGAAGAACAAGTGCGCGCCGCCCTTCAAGCAGGCAGAGTTCGACATCATGTACGGCACCGGCATCAGCAGGGAGGGGTCGCTTCTCGACGTGGCGGTCGATCTCGGGTTCGTGAAGAAGTCCGGTGCCTGGTTCACCTACGAGGGTGAACAACTCGGCCAAGGCCGCGAGAACGTGAAGACCTTCCTGAGTGAGAGCCCTCAGCTCATGGCCGAGATCGACGAACGGGTCCGCCAACACCTTGCTCCGAAAGAGCCCGAGGCTACCGAGGTCGCCGATGCCGACGATCTCCCGATCTCCTTGGACTGACCGTCACCTCCGCCGAGCCGTCGTTCACCCCGTGAGCGAATGAACTATCTGCGGATCAGGGCGGCGTCGGGCGGCCATCTTCACCCTCAGGCGGACTGGGTGCCTCGGGCAACCGGATACGTCGCCGGCGAGCCCCGGTACACCGAGGTCCAGTTACCCGCCGACGGGGCGAACTGCGAGCCGGGACCGGTGCCCAGCACCCCGTAGACGTTCTCCATGGACCGGAGGAGCACATCGGTGACCCCTGGGATGGCCTTGGGGACAATGTTCCATGGGAACGCGGTCGTGTTGGACAGCTTGAAGACGAACGAGGCCATGCCCGAGGCCAGGACGCCGCCACCGTTGGGCACCGTGTAGTACGTGAGGTCCGACCAGTTGCGCTGCGCGCGTACCGGTGAGTGTCCGAACACGTCGACGTTGGTCGGTCCGGCCAGTCCTGGCACGAACCGGTCGTATTCGCCCTGCACGACGCCGGGCATCATTTGGCCGTCCCGCAAACCACAGCCCTCGAAGAGCCACGCCGATGAGTCAACGAGCACGAACGCGTCGTTGGATCCGACCGATTGGTACATGCTTCCGATCAGCGTGCTCTCGGGACTGTCCAGCGGGCTCTGAATCCAATTGACGGTCGTCAGCGACGGGTCCTCGCGCGCCAAGGGGTCCTCGGCAGCGTCCTTGTAACAGACCTGGAGTCGATTGGGTCCGACAGGGGAGTCCTGCAGTCGGATTTGGCGGTAGCACGCATTTGCCCCGAGAAAGGCCAGATTGGTCCCGAGGTCGAGTGCGTCCTGGGCGCCGCCGCGCATGGCCGCAGACCAGTATTCGTCATGCCCGAGACTGAACAGGCACCGGTGCTGGCTGAGAAGGTACGGACGCTCGTGGAGGTCCACGTCGGTCCAGTAGGTCAGGTCCGCGCCCAGGCTCTCGAGGTGGTAGAGCAATGGGAACTCGTTGCCGAAGAAGTCGGCGGCACCCTGGGCCCAGGTTTGGGGGTAGGGGCGATCGAAGGAGACGGTGCGGGACCGGTTGGCGAAGCTACTTCCACCACTCGGCGTTCGTCCGTAGTAGAGGCTGTAGTCCCCCCAGAGGTTGTAGGCCTGCCACGTGGTGACGCTGTTCTGGATGACGAAGGCGGACGCACTGTTGTCGTCGCGTACGGTGAGCGGAACGTACTGCTGCTGTCCGGCGTCACCGACCAGTTTGAGTAGGTAGCAGCCCGGCGGCCATCGGTGGTCCACCACGAAGTTGAGCGTGGGTCCCCACTGGCAGGTGACGGTGTTGAGCCCAGGGGTAAAGGTGGGCGGCGGTTGTGCGACACCAGGCACCGTGTCGCTCGTGAAGATGAGCCGTCCGCCCAATCCCTGGTAGTACCCCATCCGGTAGGCCTGCAGCTGCACGGTCCGGGCGGTTGTGTTGACGAAGACGACGATCTCGTCGCCAGCTTTGGCACTCACCTGGCTGGCGTATCCCTCGAGAGCGTGCGGTGTTTGGACGCCCGTGACTACCCAGTCGATCGTGCCCTGCTTCGCATTCTCCTCGACCAGCCATGGCGCCGTCGGTATGGTGACGCCACTGGGCAAGTTGACGTCGACGACCCGACCGTCCCTCCACGGAGGCCCGGCGGACGCAACGCGCCGGGTCGAGGGCCGACTGGGCGAACCCTCCGCCTGTCCGCACGCGGCCAATGCGGCGCCAGCGACCACCCCGGCGGCGCCGAGGGATGCTCTGACCAAGAACCGTCGCCTGTCCATCGTCGGACGCTGCTCGGAGCCGGGGCTCATCCCGACCACGTCCTGGGTCCTTGACACGCGGTAACGATAGGCCATCGCTCGTCGAGCAATTGGACCAAGTTGGCTGGAGTGAGCCGGCGCCGTCGGGGTCCAGCCCGATCGTCGCGCACCGGGTGGATCGCCCCAGTAGCGTCGCCCTCGTGAGTTGGGTCGGTCCCTTACGTAAACCGTTGCGGCGCCTGGCCTTCGAGGCTGTCCAGCGGGGGCAAGCCTGGGTCGCCCAGGTCGGAGCGATCGGGCCCAACGACGCCCGGGGTCGCAGCTTCGGTGCATTCGGCTCGGGGAGCTGCTTGGTCTTTCCTCAAGGCTCTATCTACAACGAGCAGTACATTCACATCGGCGAGGGGACCATCGTTGGCCCGGACACCTCGCTCAGCGCTGGGATGGCCCCCGGCCAGGTGATGGCCTCCAACCCGGTCGTCCGGATTGGCGACCATTGCGTGATCGGCCGTGGTTCGCACGTCGTCGGGCACTGGAGCATCGAGGTGGGCGACGAGGTGCAGACCGGTCCCTACGTGTACATCACCGACCAAAACCACTCGTACGCCGATGTGCGGACGCCCATCGGCCGACAGTGGCCGGTGGAGGCGGCGGTCAGGATCGGTTCGGGAAGCTGGCTCGGAGCCCACGCAGTGGTGCTGCCGGGCGCCGATATCGGTGAGCAGGTGGTGGTAGCCGCGGGGGCGGTGGTGCGCGGACACGTGCCGGATCGCTGCGTGGTTGCTGGCGTGCCCGCAAAGATCGTCCGCCGATGGGAGCCCGGCATCGGCTGGAGGGCCGAACGGAGCGTCGAAGCTCCGTGACGACCCGCGGTTGGTAAGACGGGCGGGGCAGGATATTCTTTGGGCGCCGGCGGTCAGGCGGACCTGCCGGGTTGTAGTGCTGGAGGTGTGTGATCAGCGACGTGGCGGCGGGCCCGGGTTGGTGGCGTGCCTCGGACGGGAAGTGGTACCCGCCCGAGCTGCATCCCCAACGATCTGTAGCAACCACCATCGGGTCGGGGGCGGACTCGTTCGCCCGAACGGACGCGCCGGCCACGGCCGTATCGCTCCGGCCCCCGGTGTCTCAGCCATCGACTGCCGGCATAGCCTCCCGAGGCCGAGCGTCGGAGCAGTTGTCCATCTCTGTCACACCCGCGGCGAGGCGGCGCCTCGATCGGGCCCCGCTGGATGTTCGGGGTCTGCTCGTAAGCACGGCCAGCGCCCTCTTGCTCGCCGCCTGCTTCCTACCGTGGTACCTCCTGACCTCGGTGGATTCAGCGACAGGCATAGGCGGTCAGACGGTGTCGATCCTCGATGCTCCCTTCGGTGGATGGCGGATGGCAATCCCGTTGGTTGCCGCGGTGGCGGTGGTGTGCGGGATCTTCGACGCGTTCCTCCGAGCCGATGCCCCGGGCGCGATGACGAGCTTCATCGCCCTGCGTGCCCTGGTCCTGGGCGAACTCGGGCTCGTGGCCGTCGCTCTGGTGAGCCGGACGCCCCACGGCGTAGCCGGGGCACTCGGCGTGGCGGCGAGCCTTCGGTGGCCCGCGTGGGCCGCGCTCGGCTGCGTCGTCGTCGCCGTCGGAGGATCGTTCGCGGCCGCTCCAGGCAAAACCTGAGACCTCTCACGACGGCCGGCTCCGCGTCCAATACCGTGGGGCCGCCGTGAGCACCTCGTCCTCCATCCTCGTCACCGTTGTCGGGCGCGACTCGCCGGGCATCGCCGCCCGGTTGTTCGCCCTCCTGTCGCCTCTCGGGTACGCGGTGTGCGACGTCGAGCAGGTGCACGTGCATGGTCGCCTGCTGCTCTGCGTGGAATTGGAGGGAACGGCTCGCGATCTCGAGCGCGTCCAGGCCGTGCTCGGAGGCGATGACTCGTTCGAACGGGGCAATCTGGAGGTCTCGGTGAGCCTTCTCGACGCCGACCAGGAGGACGCCGAACGGGCCCGGCACCTCGTGACGGTGCTCGGCAGTCAGCTCGGGGCCGCCGTGTTGACGCGGGTCTTTTCATCTCTGTCCGACGCAGGCGCCAACGTTGACCGGATCGTCCGGCTGGGCACGTACCCGGTGATGAGCTACGAGCTGACCGTCTCGGGGGGTGACCCGGATCGATTCCGGCGAGAGCTTAGCGTCGAGGCTGCTCGCGTCGGCATCGATGTCGCGGTGCAGTCCGCCGGTCTACATCGCCGTGCCCGCCACCTGATCGTGCTCGACGCCGACTCGACCCTCCTGCAGGGCGAGGTCATCGATCTGCTTGCCGCCCGCACCGGTAATTCTGAACGAGTCACCGCTATCACTGCTGCCGCAATGGCCGGCGAGATGGACTTCACCGCGGCGCTCGGTGAGCGGGTTTCGCTCCTTGCGGGCGTGGACGAAGCGGTCCTCCACGGCGTCCGGCGAGATCTCGCGACTTACGCCCGGGGCGAGAACACTGGTGCGGACCCTCCGTCGTCTCGGCTATGTGACCGCCGTCGTGAGCGGCGGGTTCGTGCAGGTGATCGACGAGCTCGCCGCAAGCGTGGGAATCGACTATGTCGCCGCCAACACGCTCGAGATCGAGAATGGGCGTCTCACCGGGCGTCTGGTGGGACCGATCGTCGATCGTCCCGGCAAGGCTCAGGCGCTGATCCGTTTTGCCCGGTTGGCTGGTGTGCCACTGGCACAGACGATCGCCGTGGGTGACGGGGCGAACGATCTGGACATGCTGGCCGTTGCCGGCCTCGGCATCGCTTTCAATGCCAAGCCGGTCGTGCGGGAGGCGGCCGACACCTCGCTCAGCGTGCCGTACCTGGACGCGATCCTCTTCTTGCTCGGAATCTCGAGGCGAGACATCGAGGTTGCCGACCGCGACGCGGAACCCGGCGCTGCCCTTTAGGGGAAGGCGCTTGTCTTTCGGCCGCGCTGGCCCAGCTCACAGTCCGCGCCGGTGGCTCGGCGTCCTACCAGAAGACCTGCATCATCTCGAGCGCATCGAGGATCGACCGCTCGGTGTCGGAAAGGTCGACGAACTCCATGCCCAGCCTGAGCCCGCCCTCGTTCCCGCTCCTCGTGTTCCGTACGACACCCACCAAACCGATCGCGACCGATCCGCCTGCCCAGGCCTGCACGTCGATGGCCAATCGGCGCCCTACCGGTTGCTCGGGGGCGGAGTCGAAGACTTCGACACCGGCGCCCATGACCGAGATGTCGAGCACCCGGCATCGACCGGCGTGCAGCTCCGCGCCACCTTCGAACTGGTAGGAACCCGCCCAACCAGCACTCGTTCTCGGCACCCGGCGGCGCATGTCCACGTTGGCCGTGCTCGCCTGAATGTCCCTCTGCGTGTTGTCGGCGACGTTCTGGGCGAGCCTGACCCCAGGCGCACGTGCTGGCTCATCGCCACCCTGATAAGCGCCAGCGAACATGGTCACCTCTGAGCGTGCTAAGTCGTCGCAGTCCGCGCGAGTGGTGGAGCAGTTCTCCAAGGAGCATTGTGGCAAGGCCGAGGTGCAAAAAGGTGGCTCGTGAGTTGCAAGGGAGGTGCGTCTGCTTGCCTTGGGCCGGTCCCGACGCTGAGCGGCCCGTGGGAGGCGGCACCGGGGCCGATCAAAGAAGGGTCCGTCACTGTGGAGCACGGCGAAAGTACGCTCGTGCCATGGGCGGATCACGGTGGCAGGCGGACTGGCCAGACCCCTCACAGACGTTTGCCGACACCGCGAGGGTGGACTTGTTCAACGACCCTCGATGGGAGACCAAGGGTCAGGCGAACCCGCGCCGGGCGCGGCATCGGCGCCACCGACGGCGCTGGGCCCGGTCGTTGCTCCGTCTGACACCATTGCGCCGGAGCCACTCATAGCGTTTCGTACTGGGTGGGCCGCCCGGGGCTCGAACCCGGCACCTTGGGATTAAAAGTCCCCTGCTCTACCCGATGAGCTAGCGGCCCTACCTGGACTTCCCTCTCGCTCCGTTGCTACCATCCAATCAGGATCCAATCTTCTGGGAGCAGCGGTGGCGTTCAGGCGGGTCCATGTTGAGAAGGGTATCCGACAGATCGCCCCGGATCGCTGGGAGGTGCAGGTCCACGTCGGTCGGGATCCGGACACAGGGAAGCTCCGCCAGGTAAGTCGGACCACTCGCAAAGGGATCGCAGACGCCCGGAGGATCCGAGCCCGCCTTATGACCGAGGTTTCCCAAGGAAAGCACGGTGGGCACACGGTCACTGTCGTCGGACCTTCTCGACAAATGGATCGAGCACGGAAGGCAGCTGGGCAGAAGCCCCAACACCCTCACCGGCTACCGTTACAAGGCCGCCACCATTTCCCGGCCTTCCAAGACGGTCGATGGTCGACCGCCTGGTCTAGGAGACGTGAAGCTGACCAAGCTCACCGCCCGGCACGTCGACACCTGGTATGCGGCGATGCTCGCATCGGGGACCACGCCTGCGACGTTGATGCACTACCACCGAGTACTTTCGGCGGCCCTCCATCAGGCCGAGCGATGGGGATGGGTCGAACGAAACGTCGCTCGCCTGGCCCAACCGCCGACCGTGCCGCGCAAGGGAATGACGGTCCCGCCGCCGGAGCGAGTTCGCGACCTGATCGATGTGGCAGCATCGTCACGGTCCCCGGAGATGGCGGCCATTATCATGATCGCGGCGCTCACAGGTCTCCGCCGTGGGGAGCTGTGCGGGCTCCGGTGGTCCGACGTCGACTGGGACGCATCTGTCATCACGGTGCAGAGATCCGTTTACCAGACCCGTGCAGGTCTGGGGACGAAACCGCCCAAGTCCCATCAGGTGCGCCGACTAATGCTCGACGAAGTCGCCACGGCGGTCCTCAGGGGATGCTGGGGGCGCGCTATCAGGCAGGCGAGAGTGGCCGACGTGACTTTGGCGACGGAGGCGTACGTGTTCTCAAGCGGCGTCGACGGTTTGCCAGCTTTGCGTCCCGACAGCGTGACCCACGCATTTGCCCGCTTATGCCGCCAGATGGAGAGACGGGCCGCTAAGGCTGATCCAACGCGGGTTGAGTCATGGCCATATCGGCTTCACGATCTGCGCCACTACACGGCGACGGAGCTCTTCCGGGCCGGGCATAACCCGAGAACGGTGGCCGATCGGTTGGGCCACGCTGACCCGGCTCTCACGCTGCGTGTCTACACCCACGACACCGAAGACCAAGCTCGAGCAGCGGCAATCGCGTTGGGAGCAGGGCTAGTGACTCGGGCATCCGGAGATCCCGACCAATAACTGCTCGAGATGAAGGTGATCAGGCCGCAGGACTGTGATCGGTGGTTCCGTCGATCAGCCGCTCCACGGATCGTCGGGGAATGCAGTAGCGGCCGTTGATCTGGATGACCGCTACCGGGATATCGCCCCGCTGAATCGCTCGGTAGAGCGAGGATCGGCTGACCCCGAGCAGCGCTGCGGCGTCTTCGACGCTGATGAGGGGTTTTCGGCCCACTTGACCCGACATTTGTCCACCTTCTTTTCGAATCAACGAGACAGACAGCGACTCAAGTCTCATGTGGCGACATCCCTGCCGACCTCCCCATCTGACAAAGAGATGGTTTCAATCAAGTTGCCGTCGGTACCGGGTCGCGCTTCTTACTCGCGTAGAAGATGGCCTCGATACCACCCGATGGTCGGTCGGGTACCGGCGAGCAGCACTGTGCGAGTTCTTCGGCCATGGCATCGGTGTCGTCGTAGCGATCCCGCGCTGCCCGTTCCTTGATGGCAGCAAGGTGGCGGAGCGTGGCTGGGCTGAGGGCGTCGAGGTCGACGAAGTTGGTCACGGCTTGGGTGCAAGCGAGCGACACGAAGCTCCAGGCCTGACCTGTGACCTCACGGGATCATCGTGGTTGGCGCCTGGTCTCACGAAGCTCCCTAGAGAGTTCCCCACGGTGCCCTCACTCGCCCGAAGTCGGGGGGTGGACCTCGCCGAGCACCTGGGCGACGGTCAGGCTTACTTCGTCGGCCACGATCTCGACGGTGGAGAACGCTGCGCCGTCCTCGCTCACCCAGGAGCGCTGCTCGAGATGTCCGGTGATGTGGATCTGCGAGCCATCTTCTAAGGCCACCGCCGCGTGCTCGGCCAGACCGCCCGAGCAGTGGACATCGAAGCGATCGAGGGTGCCGGTCTCCTCGCCGTGCTGCTCGATCATCCGGAAGGATCCGAGACTGATGGTGGTGTGAGCCACCCCGTCCTTCGAGTAGCGGATCTGGGGCTCGTCGGCCAGGGTGCCGGTAATCGTGACGGTGTTGAGTCGAGTCATCGGGCTACCACCTCCTTGCGCCAAACGGGGCCATCCCGTCGGGCAGCATCGGCGGCGCCCGGGGCCCCGGTCCGCTCGTCAAGGGGCGGGTTCAGCCCGAGCGAGGACACAGAGGCCGCTCAAGGCGGCGAGCTGGCGAGCCGAAGACCCTGAGCGTGCTGGCGACCCGAAGCGACCCTTGACAGGACTGGGGGGTGGGGGAGGATCGATGTTCCGTCGGGAGGCCCGCTTAGGGGCGCAGGTGGCCGGCATGGGGCGAACTGCCGGCTTTGACGTCAATAGGGCGTCACGTTGCGATCCACGGCAGGTTCCGTTTGCGGAACCTGCCAGTGTGTCTCTGATCCTCCGGTGAGCAGTAGCGATCCGGTATTAAGTGATTGCATCGTCGTTGCGACGACAGCGATATTCCTCCTTTTCGGGGCGACTGGGTGGGTGGTCTCGCTTGGTCGTAGGGCGTAGAGCTGTAGAGGCGCTCCAGACGGCGGGCGCAGTCCAGCTCTGGACGCCCGAGGTGCTGGCGCACTGACTAGTGTCCGCGAGGGCGCTCGTTACGGCGAGGGGTTCTGGACGGCCCAGCCAGACCTCGAGGACGCTCTGGGTCGATCGCGGTGAGGGAACGAGCGAACGCGAAGAAACGGCCCCCGACGGGGGCCGTTTCTTCGGACCGGAGCTGGTCAGGCCCCGCTGGCCTGCTCGTCTTTCCGAGGGGGGTCCACGAAGACCACGTTCTCGGCCAGAAGCTCGTGCTTGGAGTGCCTGGTTCCCTGGGCGTCGGCCCATTCGGAGTACCGCAGCGATCCGGTGACGATGACCCGTCGACCCCTCTTCAGGTGCTCGACCACGATCTCGCCCAAGCCGTTGAAGGCGGCCACATCGACGTAGTCGGTCACCTCCGATCCCCGTCGGTCGATCGCCAAGCGGAACTTCGCCGGAGCATTCTCGTTGAACGGGGACTCGGGGTCCTTGGTCAGTCTTCCCATGACGGTGAGCTGGTTCATTGCTTCCTCCTTGGTAAGTGGTGTTGCTGACGCAACCCGACGGCGCCGGGGAAACGGAGGCAGTCAAGGGTCTGCCACTCTGGATCGTCCCGAAATCTCCGATTTCTGGGCGACCCTTGACCCCGCCCGGACCGCCGCCCGCTGGGTGCAGACAGCGACAACGCCGCTGAACGGGAGTGGGGAGCAGGAGCGTCACCGTGGGGAGGTTGGTGGGGAGGACCCTGATGCCTTCAACGACCGTCTGCCAGCGCATGCGTGATCGAGGATCTCGGCCGAGCCCGTGACAATGGCGAACTATGTGGAGGAGTCGATGGCCTCGATGATCTGACGGGCGCAGGAGATGGCGCGTCCGGCACTGGAACGGACGAGCTCGAGATCGCCTCCGGACCACCCGGCGATGTACGGGAAGCTGTACCTGTCGGAGGTGATCCCGAGATGCTCGCAGACGAGATAGGCGACGCTCTCGGCCTCAACCTCGTTGCGGTCCCGAGCGCCCCGGTGCTCGGCGATGTCGTGGAGCAGCACGTGGCCGAGCTCATGGGCGAGGGTCTTGGCGGCCTGGGCCTCGCTCACGTCGCTGCGGACCGTAACCGTCCAGTCCAGGAAGTCGGTGGCGCCATTGGTACCGCTGCAGTCGCCTCGATGGAGACTGAAGCCGGCCGAGGTGACCTGGACACCCAGCATGTCCTAAAGATCGCCCGGTGCCCCGCCACCGAGCAGTGTGGGAGCGTCCTCAAGGAGCGGCTCACCCTCTGTCTGGGTCACGTCGAAGACGTGGACGACCCGGAACCCGCGCAGGGCCTCCACCAGCTCGGCTCGGTCGGTCTCTTCTTGGGCGGTCGATTGGCCGGGTCCGGCTCACCAGAGCGAGGATAGCGACGCCCTTCTCCCCGGTCTTCACCTGGCGACCGAGGGTGAGCCACGTCCGATACCTCGCCACCCGGGTGGCGTCGCAGCGCTGGGACAGGATGAGGAACACGTTGTTGGTGGAGTAGGTATGGAACCGGCGGGCCACGTCGAGCATCGCCTGCCAGTCGGCCCAGATGACGAGCTGCTCAATCGCAGAGGTCAACAGTTGGTGGACTTAGCTGAGCCGGTCGGATGGTTGCATGCTGGTGGTCACGAGAGTCCTCCTCGTCGTGCTGGTCGTGACCGACCCCACTTCGGGCTGGCATGAGGTCCGTTTGCACGGACAGCGACGAGGTCAAGGGACGCCGAAGGCGAGCGAGGACACGAAACGCAGCGGCGTCCCGGAGCGACCCTGGAGCTCGAACCAGGCAGCCGTGCCCTACAGGAAGCGGCCAGCCCGGGTCGGGATGATCGATCAGCGACCCTTGTGCTCTACGGTACGAAGCGCCACGAGACCTTCGCCGCTGACTGAGCCGCTTTCGTCGAGCTCGTGGATCCGCACATGCCGACCATGCTGCTCACATGAGAGAACTTCGCACGATGTTCGGTCCCACTGTCGCTCATGAGAAAGTCGCCGTGCGTCGCAAGAAGCGAGGTGGAGGCCCGTCTTGATAACCACATCGGCAAGTGAGCATTCTTGGAAAGGACAAGACGCCGCCGCGCTTGTGCTCATCCGCAAGATCTGCCTCGGCTTCCTCTACGTCGAAGAGGTAGACCTCCAAGATCGACCCCTTTTTCGCGTCGGCAAGAGGCGCTTCGCCTTATTCAACGGCGTCGGATCGCCGTCCCGCCTGCGGTGAATGCCTGCGGACGGTCTCTGCATTTCCTCGCCGACCCCCTCGAATGGGACGCCCTCCAGCAAGATGATCGCTTCGTGCCGTCCTCTCACCACGCTCACCGCCGGTGGATGGCACTGCGGCTTGAGGGAGACAAGATCGACTGGGACGAGATCGCCGAACTTTTAGAGGTCGCGTATCGGCAAGTGGCGTCGCCCCAGGTACTTGGCGAATTCAACGCCCAGCGACCAGAAGGCAGTAGCCGCCCTGCAGCGCGGATGGAACCACCGAATACCCCTGCTGGGATGACCTCGAGTCAGGACAGAGCGTTTCGTCACCGACGACCTGTACAACCTCAGCGATCTTGCATCGGTGGCGTGGACGTCAGCCTCGATCGTGATTGGTCGGTACCGGCTGGAACCGTCGAGTGGTCGTGCACGAAGACCGCTGAGCCCGGCGGGGAAGGTCTTGACCCTCAGGTAGGTTGAGGCTCAATGATGGTCAGGTGGACGGCCTTCTTGGGATCAGCGAGTTCGCTCGTCGCTGCGGCCTGTCGGTCAGTGCGCTGCGCTTCTATGACGAACGAGGCGTGCTGATGCCAGCGTCGATCAATGCGGCAACCGGCTACAGGTGCTACGCGGTCGAACAGGTGCCCGATGCGGAACTGGTTCGAGACCTGCGTCGTCTTGGCATGTCGCTCGAAAGAGTGCTGGACCTGCTGCGTGCCGATGCCGAGCATCGTCTTGTTCTCCTCGATCGGCACACGTCGGATCTGGTGAATCGCCTTGCCGACCTCCGACTCCTCGCTCGTGAGCTGCACAACCGCTTAGTGACTGGAGACAGCCCGATGACCCTGACCATTGACAGTTCGACCCTCTCTGCCGCCTTGGGCCAGATCCTTCCCGCCGTGAGTGGCGATCCCGAGCGCCCCGCTCGGGTGCGTGCTCCTGGACGCCAAGGGAGGATCCTTCCGCCTCGTCGGTACCGATGGTTTTCGGTTGGCCGTCCGAGACGTTGCGCTCGGTTCGGGCAACGAAGGGGTCTTCAAGGTCTTGGTTCCAGCACCATCGCTACAGCGGATGCGCCATGTTCTGAACGGTCACACCCACGTGCAGCTCCGCATCTGCGACGACCACTTCCGACTCGATGCTCCAGGCATTGAACAGTGGCTGGGTGGTCATTGCCGAGTTCCCGCCCTACAGCGCCTTTCTCGAGGCTGACCCTTCGGCATCTTCGGCCGTGGTGGCTCGGGGTGCCCTGGTCAACGCCCTTGAAGCTTGCTCTGGGCGCCCGCCGGTCGGTATCGTCCTTGGAGAGGGAGCGGTTGAGATTGTCGGAACCAGTGAGCGGTGCGCCCTTGAAGCCGCTTTCAGCGGCCAACCGATGACGATCGTCGTGAACCCTGCGTTTGCCTTGTTCGCCATCACCATGTCCGTCGGACCCGAGGTGGTGATCGAAGGTACCGATGAGGAACCTGGGCGACGATGCCCAGTAGGATGCCAGCGAGACAAGCTTCCCGCTCGAAGCGTGCAGATGCAAAGTGCTCGAACGAGACGGCAGGGGTGGGCAAATTACCCACGACTCCCATAGAACCCCGCATTACCAAAGTTGAAGATTCCTCCGTCGGCGGCAACTTCCCAGTAACCGTAATCGTCGGGCATGGTAGCCATACCCGACACTGGAGCATTCAGCGGCCGACCGCCCATCGAACCGAAGTATCCGGCATCCCCGTAGGCAAAGATGCCACCATCGGAGGCGACGAACCGATACCCCCCTCCATCAGGCGTGGCATTGATCCCCATGACCGGCTGGTTGAGATGCAGGTTACCGGTTGACCCAAAGAACGGGGCACCGAAGGCGAAGACGCCACCGTCTGCTGCCACCTCCCAATACCCTCCAGTCGCCCGGTCCGCAGCTATGCCCACCACAGGCTGGTTCAGGTGCTGGCCGCCCATTGAACCATGGAACACAGCGTCGCCGAATGCGAAGACGCCACCATCGCTGGCGACCTCCCAATACCCTCTCCCATCGGCGGTGGGGACGACGCCCACGATGGGTTTATTGAGCGGTCTGCCACCCATCGAGCCGTAATACCCGGCGTCACCGAAGGCGAAGGCGCCACCATCGCTGGCCACCAGCCAGTACCCGCCACCATCGGGGGTCGAGGCGATAGCGACCACCGGGGCGTTCAGGTGTTGACCACCCATCGAGCCGTGGAATGACGCAGTGCCATAGCTGAAGACCCCGCCGTCGGTGGCCGCCAGCCAGTAGCCCCCTCCGTCGGCGGTTGCCGCCACACCGATCACTGCGGGTGGCGGCGTGGCGAAAGCGTGCACCGCATTGGAGGAGGCAGCAAGGAGGAGGCCGTCGCCCGCCGAGGGCGTCGGAAAGTGGTTGGCCTCGGATCCGAGAGCGAACTGTTCGACCGCTTGGCCATTGACCGGGTTGAGCCCGTAGAGGATACCGCTCTTGCTGATCGTCCAGATGAGGCCTCCTGCGACGATGGGCGGACCACCGGCGCCGGTCGGGGTCTTCCACTGCACGCCGAGCGCCGGAGGCGAGGCGCTGGTCTGGACCGCCATGACCCCGGTCTGGCAGGGCACGTAGGCCACCGCCCCAACCACGGCGCTCCCGCCGTCGACATCGGCGCCGCAGAAGCCACTCAGCGTGGCTTGTTGGCCGCCGATACCGCCCAGGTGCGCCTGGGACAGCAAGTAGGCGGTCTGAGACTTCCCAGCCTGAAGGATCTCGCCATTGGCAAGTAGGACCGGTGATGAGGAGCCGAGGTCTCGATCTCCAGCGTTATCCGAGTACCAGTCCGAGGGGGCGAAGAACTGTTCGAGTTGCAGCGTGGGCGAAAGCTCCAAGACAGACTCGCTGTCGTCGTAGGCGGCGGTGGGCGACGTGACGTTGCTGTTGCCCACGGCGACCCAGACGTTGCCCGCTGCGTCGATCTCCGGAGCCGCCCCACCCATCCAGACCGCACCCTGCTGGCCGGGGTAGGCCTGGTCGACCTCGAAGGAGAGCATCGGGCCGCCGCCCTCGGGTACCCCAATCACCCACCCGTTGAAGACCGAGCAATCGCCGAAGTTGCCCCCGAACCCAAAGATGACCTTTCCTGCATCGAGGGTGAGGCCCACTCGCTGAAGGAGGGCCGGGGTGTAGGACCCGGCGGGGTCGACGTTCTGGTTCAGCATTACGGCACCGCTCGACAGGCTGAGGCCGACCAACTGATGGACAGGAGCGCCGTTGATCATCTCGTCGGCCACGACGAAGATCTCTCCTCGGGCCTGGTCGATCACCGGCGTGGAGGTGATGCCGACCGTCGGGCTGATATCGCCACACGGGAGGATGGAACTCGGCACGGGGGTCCCAAGATGCACCGACCACGCCACCGCCCCGTTGGTGGCCGCCAGCGCATAGACCGTGTCATTTTCGGTGGCCACGTACACCAGCCCGCCAGCGACGAGCGGCTCACCGTAGATCTGACCGTCGAGAGCCGATGACGTCCAAGCGGGCACGGCGCTCGAGGGGACCGCTCCGGAGGTGTCCACCCCCGATCCGCTCAGGTCCTGGTGATAGACAGTCCAGTCGCTCGTCGTGGCACCCGCTGGCGTGCTCGCCACCGTGATCACGGCTGCCACACCGATCAGCAAGGCGAACACCGAGGCAAGCCTCAGATGCGGTCGGGCGTACCGTGATGGCCCTTCCCGGCCGCTCTCAGTCGGACCTTGACCGTCATCAAGAAACCCGGTCTGCCCACCTCTAACAATCGGCTCTATACCCACGGCCGCACCTCCGCCGCCCGATGTGCCTCTCGTCTATACCCCGAGCGGCGTGCGTCTGACACGCCCTGTCCAACCCCTTCGAGACGACGCAATCGTTGGCGGGTTCAAATCCCGGTCGTCGGGCAAAGTGAACGGTGACGATTCGATGAAGCGAGGAGACCATGGTCGCTGCCACCGCCGTAGTTCCTGCGCCGCAGGAGCCGACACCGATCGAGCCCGAGCCCGGTCCCCTCGAACCCAATGTTCCCGGCCGACCGCCAGACCCAGTAGATGTGGGCGAGGTCGATGAGGGTGCGGCGGCGTTCCCTGCGAGTGACCCGCCGTCGCATTGGGCAGGGGAGGAGCCGGAGTGAGTTCCACCTGGGGAGGACCCCAAGGACGCTGAGTGGCCCGACGAAGCACCCGCCCCCTCCGATATTCCGACCGATGAAGACAGCGAATCGACCAACTCGAGGACCCTGGGTGACCATCCCGGGCAGGCTCGACGAAATCATCTCAGCTCCGGCCACAAGCACGAGCACAACCACGCCCAGGTGACCCACACCCACGAGCCGCATAACGCCCACTTGGCTGAGCCACACGGCAAGTCTGCACCACGGCGGATGGCGCTCCGAGGCCTCGCCTCCTGTTTGTCGAGCCCGCCGGGCCGGGTATGAAATGACGGGGTTGCGGCTCCAGCCAGTGGAGCCCGAAAGCTAAGGACGTTCGTCAAGCAGGGGAGCACCACCATGCGCTATCGACGGCTGAGGGCACAAGTCAAGGACCTCCTCTGCGAGCTCTGCACGAGCGAAGCCGAAGTTGCTGCCACCTTGAGGAGTGCGGGTGTGCGTGCCGCTCCCCTTGACGGACAGCAGTGTGCGGTCGCCCTGTACCTGAAGGCCGTAGCGCGCGTCGATGGGCGCATTCGGGAGATCAGCGTCGGCACCCGCAGATTTGAGGCAGTCGTTGGGCCGTGGAAGTTTCTTCCTGACACGGTGGCCGTGCGACTCCCTACTCCCGTCCGACAGTTTGTGGCAGCTTTCGACCGCTGGCAGTATCCCGACCTGGTTCGAGACGGAATCGAGAAGGTGAAGAGGGGTAGCGGCAAAGCCTCGGTCCCCGCCCCCTAAGTGTCTTGTTGTCCCCAGGCCTTTGCAAGGTTTCCCCATCTTGTGCGCCTGGTTGCCCACATCGGAAGCAGCGCAGCATTTCAAAAGAGCCAATGGACAATCAGAGGCGTCTTATGGTTTCTCGCATCCGCAGTTACCGCCATCATGAAGCGACCGCCACCTGGTTCTGTCCGATCTGCGGCGAGGGCCATCCGTGGGAGACGAACGAATCGGAGCCGGTGCGAATCACGCCTCGTCTTACAGGTGCGTTTCGAGAGCGGTCGTCCAAGGTGACGGCCGCCGGTGATAGGTCCATGTCGGCGCCGTGCCGACTCTTGGTGCCTCTCGACGGAAATCCCCATGATTCACAACCTGCCCACGTTTGAATCCGGCGGCTAACCGGTATGGTCATCGGGCGAGCCGTCAGTCACATGGTGGAATCGCAGCACAGAGCCCAGGTAGCGAGCAACCCCCCAACTCTCGCCCTGGGCTCTTTGCGTCTTGAACTGTCTATTAGTCCTGCGCCAGTTATTGCCCAACTCGCTCTGTGGTTGGCCATCTCGTGGTCGCCGAAGGAGCGGGGCGCCTCACCATCTCCACTGCTTCCCATCACGCCTGGCTGTCTAAGCGCTGCAACGCCGATGCTAAGGCCATCGGTCGGGCATAACAACAAGACCGAAACGCTACCTATGTCGGGCGGCGGGACCATAGATTGCTCGGCCGTGTCGGACCCGCTGCCCTTCCTGCCAATCGCCATGCGCCGAGTGGTCTACGAGCCAGTCGTTGCCCCCCGGGGCCAGCGTTGCGAGACCGAGGGAGCCACGGGCAATGTGCTCGGGCGTCGTCAGGTCTCATGTGCTCGGATTGCTGGGCACGCTGGGACCCACATCTCGAAACCACATCGGGCGCTCCGCCTGGTTGGGCGTCCCTGGGCCTATGCCTGGAGGTAGGGACCCAATTCGGCCGCTAGGCCGAGTGGGCCGCCACCTCGTCCCACTCTTGACCACATCCCTGCCACTTGAGGTGCCGGTGGTCCGAGCGGGAGGAGCCCGGCGGACAGTCGCCGTTGGTGTATTCGTCCGGCCAAGCGTCTCGGCACCTCGGGCACTCTGAGCGCAACGTCATGACCGGGCATCTTCGATCGGCAGCACCCCGTCTAGGGCCAGGACTTCGAAGACTCGGCGCACCCTTGGTGAGGGACTGCACACGACCAACGCCCCGCCACCGCCTCTCGCTCGTTGTGCAGCTACGAGCAGGGCGGTTACGCCAGACGAGTCCATGAAGTCGACCGTTGAGAAGTCTACGAGCACACGGACACCGGGCCTGCTTGCGCTGTGAAGCACGTCAGCGAGCATCGGCGAGGTCTCGAGGTCTAACTCACCCCACACCTGAACGACCGACGTTGCGGGGCCATCTTCCCCAAGGCTGGTGCGGACAATCTCGACCCGAACTCGCTTGGGTCGTGCGACTCATCTGTCGGACGGACAACCGGGGGTTGCCGTCGACTTGAGCGCTCGTAAAGAAGCGTGGAGCGGCTGGAGCCAGCGGTGACCACCCGGTCCAATATCGTGAGTCCGCCAGATTCCTCTCCCTCGCAAGCCAGACTGTGCCCATGTCCGACGGCGAACACCACGCAGCCCCTCAAGCCCTGTCGCTGACATTCCGACGAGAACGGGAGACCAAGAACACGGTCCGCTACGAGGAGGTGGTTTCCGACACACCACCGGTGGTAGGAACGCTCTACCTCCAAAAGTGGGCACTGCATCGCCTCGGTGAACCCGAGACCATCGCGATCAGCCTCACCACTGCTTCGCAATGAACTACCACCTCCTTGTCGAGCGATATGCGGAGCCGGTTGGGCATCGATCCGCACGGGCATCGTCAAGCCGACAATTCATAGCGAGCGAACCAGCAATCGTCCGAGGAACATTCAGCCATGCGGTGTGAGATCTGCCTTCACGACGCCGACCCGCATCCGACAGGACCGGCCGGGACTGGGATTGGCGCTTACTGCCGGGACTGCCCCAAGTGTCAGAGCGAAATGGCCAACTGGTCGGCTTCGTCTAATAGGGCCGGGACTGCGAGCGATCTACCCTTACAGCAGCACCTGTGAGTTGGGAGCCCAAGGCACTGGGCATCTGCTACGAGAACTGATCTCGGCTGTGACGGCGACGGCATTCCAAACATCGAACAGCGGCTCCTGCAACCACCAGTCCGACCAGTATCCTCGTCGCTGATGCCTGCTGGAGAGGAACCACCGTCAGCTGTTGAACGCTTGCGGGACATCGAGGCGGTCACCGACTCGGCCCTCCAGCGCCTCGACGTGGACGACCTGCTGGTGGTGCTCTTGGACCGGGTGTTGGGCATCTTGTCCTGTGACACCGGGGCGGTGCTGTTGCTCGATGAGAATGGCCGCCAGCTGGTGGCCCGTGCTGCCAGAGGTCTCGAAGAAGAGGTTCGCCAGGGTGTCCGAGTCCCCGTGGGTGCCGGGTTCGCCGGTCGGGTCGCCGCCGAGCGGCGGCCGGTCATCCTCGACCGGGTAGACGAGACCACTGTCACCAACCCGATCCTGTGGGCGAGGGGCGTCAAAGCCCTGCTTGGCGTGCCCCTCGTCGCCGGTGAGCACCTGCTCGGCGTTCTCCACGTCGGCAGCCTCACCGAGCGAACGTTCACCCCACACGACGTCAACCTCTTGGTAATGGTGGCCGAGCGGGTGGCCGCTGCCGTGGAGCGGAGCCTCCATGACGCGGAGCGAGCCGCGGCACGGGTGCTCCAACGCAGCCTCTTGCCTGCGAGCCCGCCCGACATACCGGGCTTTCGGCTCGCGACGCGGTACGTGGCATCGGAGTACGCCGGGGTGGGGGGCGACTGGTATGACGCCTTTGCCCTACCGAGCGGCCAGTTCTGGGTGGTCATCGGCGACGTTGGCGGCCACGGCCTGCACGCCGCGGTGATCATGGGTCGATTGCGCAGCACCCTGCGGTCCTACGCCTTGGAGGGATGGCCGCCAGAGAGGGTCCTCGCCCTCACTGATCGCAAATTCCAGCACTTCGAAGTCGGGACCACCGCAACGGTCTTCTGCGCGGCCTTTTCGCCGCCCTTCGACCGCTGTCGGGTTGCTTCGGCCGGGCACCCGCCGCCGGTATTGGCTACCCCCGGTGAGCGATCCCGATTCGTCGACTTAGAACCGGCTCCGCTCTTGGGGGCCGTCGAGAACCTACAGCCGAGCACGACAACCATTCCTATGGCACGCAACGCCGTACTTGTGCTTTATACCGATGGTTTGGTGGAACGACGCGACCAGGTGCTTGACGCCGGGCTTGAGCGCCTTCGGGCGACCGTTTGGCCCGACGACCCCGAAATGGTCTGCCGTCGGGTCATGGATTCTTTGATCGGAAGATCGGTGCCAGAAGACGACGTGGCCATGCTCGCCATCCAACGAAGTTAGCGAGTCCCCACAAACGACGTCGTCCGAGATGTCAATGTGCAAGCTCAGCGCACGGGTTCGATCCATCACGAAGCCAGCCATACCGTGGCCGCCCTGGCCCTCAGTCGACGCGTGGGGCGGTCGTCGATCATCGAGTGGACCCGGCCACCGGGCAGTAGATGGCCGCGGACAACTAATGGATGAAGGCCATCGGAAGATCGACAAAGTCCTCTCGGAAGCAGCGGAGCGACTCGGCCCAGACGCCTCGGAGGCAGCGCTACATGAGGCGCTCAGAGCGCTGCCCGAAGATGAACGTGGGGAACTGGACTCGTTCGTATTTTCTCAGTTTATGGCGACAGCCCGGTTCAATAAAGCGGCCAACGCCTTGAAAGAGTTCCACGTGGCTGGCCGCTCTCGATCATGTCCGGCAGCTCGCAGACGAAGAGCGAGCACAACGCGCCGAGGAGTCCTCACCAAACACGCCGGTTTGGAACCTGCACGTCACGGACGAATACGAAGCCATCGAGGACGTGGCAGCCAAGTTTGAAGACTTCTTCCGGGCCCTGTCAGCATCGGTCGCCCGCGGCGGTGACGCCGTTGCCGAGTAGCGAGCGCCCGAGCTGCGACCAGCGGATCGTTCTCTTCATTGTTCCCGGAGGAACTGCCCCGGCCTTGCTTGGGCAGCCGCCAGGCCAGGTCCGACGGCGAGGAGATTGGCCACGACGATGACCCCGACGATCACGACGCCGATGAGCCAGAGTGGTACGACAGCGACCGGGACCACTCCCAAATCGTTGGCAAATGCCAGCCATACCGCTCGGCCAACAATCACACCTAGCGGTACACCGATCACGAGGCCGATGACGGCAACCGTGGTGGCCTGCCAGGTAACCAGCGAGGCGATCTGGACCCTGACGAAGCCCAGGACTTTCACCCGAGTTCCGCAGTTGGCGGGCACACGCGGGCCCTCCAGCGGACGTTCTCCCTGCTCACGGGCGTGACGGGGGCTCGGACACTCGAAAACCTGTGGGCACACGACTAGGTGAAGAATCCGCGGCTGGCGTGCTGTGACGTGCGACAATTGCAGGCATGTATCTGCGCACGACGCAGCGCAAGAACAAGGACGGATCGATCGTCCGCTACGTCCAGCTTGCCCACAACCGACGAGACGGGCAATCGACGGTCGCAGAGGTGCTCGTCAACTTCGGCCGTGAGGACACCCTCGATCTCGAGGGCCTCCGTCGTCTCGTGCGCTCGATCAACCGCTACTTGGGAGAAGACGAGTCGACCGACCTCGCTGAAGCCGCAGGCGAGGGGCTCCGGGTCGTGGCGTCGCGCCAGATGGGCAGCGCGGTACTTGCTCGACGCGCTCTGGCACGCGCTCGGCGTCGACGAGGCACTTGGCCGTGTGCTCGGGCGCCGGCGGTTCTCGATCGACATGGAACGAGTCCTCTTCGCACTTGTCGCCAACCGCGCCATCGATCCCGCGTCCAAGCTCGCAGCGTCGTCGTGGGCGACCAAGGACGTGGCGATCTCGGGTCTCGAGGTGATGGACGAGGACCAGGCCTATCGGGCGATGGACCTCCTCGTCAGCGCCGACGCGCAAGGAGAGGTCCAAGAGCAGGTGTTCTTCTCGGTCGCAGACCTCTTGAACCTCGAAGTCGACCTGCTCTTCTTCGACACCACTTCCACCTACTTCGAGCTCGACGACGAAGACCAAGGAGGCGAGGGCTTCAGGGTCCTCGGTCACTCAAAGGACCACCGCCCCGACCTCCCCCAGGTCGTGATCGGGCTCGCGGTCACCAAAGAGGGCATCCCCGTGCGCGTCTGGTGCTTCCCAGGGGACACCTCGGACCAGACGATCTTGAAGGGCGTGCGTGACGACCTGCGCCACTGGCGCTTGGGGCGTGTGATCACCGTGGTCGACCGTGGGTTCTCCTCCGACGACAACCTCGCCTATCTCACGCGTGGCGGTGGGCACTACATCTGCGGGGAGAAGATGCGCGACGGCTTGCCCGATGCGAAAGAGGCGCTGCGCCGCCCCGGTCGCTACAGGGTCGTGCGCGACAACCTGGAGGTGAAAGAGGTCCGCCTTGGCGCAGAGAAGTCGCGTCGCTTCATCGTCTGCCACAACCCGGGAGAAGCCGAGAAAGACCGCACCGAGCGCGAGGACAAGCTCGCACGCATCGAGGCCGAGATCACCCGGATCGCCGCTGCGCGCGAGCGGGACCGCACATCGAAGAAGCGGACGTCCGACGAGGCCCACGCCCGCGCCGAGTGCGCGCTCAGAGACCACAAGTCCTTGGGCCTTTCAGGAGACTGGCCTCTCGTCGTCGGCGTGCGACACTCACCACCAAGAGATGAGCAAGCGTCGCCGCACCGAAAGCGGCCAGCATGACCCCAAAGATGAGTGGGAAGTTGACGGCCTCTCCGAAGTTGATGAGTGACGTCGGGATGATTGCCAACGTCGCTAAGGACCGATAGGCGTCGAGATAGTGGTTGATCGCTGCCTGCCCGCGTGAACCGGTGACCACGCGGACCAAGAGACCACCTTGGTTGGTCCCAGCGACTTCCCGGCGGCACGACGCCTGGTGGGGTCCCGGTGGACATACGAGGGCTTGGTATCCGGCGATCGTGAGCGCAGCACCGTGACCCAAGCTCACGATGCCGCCGCCTACCGCCGGAAAGGAAACCTGCGCGACCACTCGAAGGGGCTCTGTTCGCGTCCCACCCGAGGGCATTGACGCCGTGACGCGGACACTCGAACCGAGGTGGGCACCTACTTGGCGCATGGTCGTGGCGCCCAGGGCGATCTGGCCGTCCCCGCTCGGCACGTGGCCATCGACCGGCGAAAGGAGCAACGGTCCTCGGATGGGGGTTCCTGCGATGGTGTTGACTGCTACTCCATTTATTGAGATGGCCGGCGGAGCGATCCCTTCGGTGATGCCCGTCACGGCGTGGTCGTGCTCCAGTGCGTTCAGGAGGGCGGCGTCGGGTCCGCCACTGTTCACGTCGTTGATGTTCAGCTGAAACGGATCGCCGTACAACCGCGGGGTAGCCGTGAGGTGCGCCAGGCTGGCGCCGAAGACCACCGTGCCGCAGAGGGCAACCACGGCGAGCACCGTGCCAAGCAGGGTACTTCCGACCGGAACGGCCCCTCCCCCCTGCCGGTGTCCAAGGGCATTGCCCACGCCGATCACGACACTCGGGGGGGCGCCGATGGCCGCCAGTTGACCCGCCACCGCCGAGGGTCGGGCGGCGACCCGCTGATCACGACGGCCCACGTTGCGTGCCGCTCGCCACGCTGGCCAGGCACCGATGGCGACCGTCACGGCCACCGTACCCAGTGCTCCGAGTAGGAGAACCAGCGAGTCGAAGGCTACGCCGGTGGAAATCTCGGCAGTGCGGGCCTCGCCGAGGGGTGCGATTGGCGACAGCGCGGTGGCGAGAGCCACGGCCCCTGCCGCGCCAAGCAAACCCACTGTGAGGTTCCGGGCCATGCTCAACCCAAAGAGCTGGCGCCGGTCGACTCCCAGGGCGGCCAAAGTCGGAGCGTCCCGGCTCTCGACGATCTCCTGACGGGCTAATGCCTGACCGATGACCGCCAGTCCCACCAGTGCGGCCAGGGCCGCAAGAATCCACCAACCCACCGCTTGGGGATGGATCGAGGCCTCGACCGCCGTGACCATTGGGTCGACGTTCTCGTAACCCTCTAGGCCCAGCGCGTTGGCCGCAGCGTCGAATCGCGGGGTGTCCGCCGCCCCGTGGCGAAGTCGAACGAGGTACAGGTCGTCGACACCGGTTCGTGGAAGCACCGTGCGGGCGAAAGCCGGAGTGGCGTACAGATCGTAGGAAGGGGAGCCCCCGTTGGGGAACTCGTATTCAGTCGCTTCGAACCCGACCACCCGGAAGGCAACCGCGGACCACGGGGTGCGGGTGGCGCTCCGGTGGCGTTGTTGTAGGCCGAGGTTTGGGAGGCAGCGTAGAACGGGACGTGGATGATCGTCCCGAGGTGGACCCCGTCATCCTGCTGGAGGGTGAAGGAGGCCAGGACCTCGGTCGGGGAAGCCGGATTCGGCAATCGGCCCGAGACCAGTTTGAAGAACGACCTGCCCTTGGAAGGCGCAACGATGACCCCAAAATCGTTGGGGTCGATCGGATGCGTG
Organism: uncultured Acidimicrobiaceae bacterium; assembly: GCA_963794215.1. Classification (GTDB taxonomy): domain Bacteria; phylum Actinomycetota; class Acidimicrobiia; order Acidimicrobiales; family RAAP-2; genus DATKRB01. The sequence continues at coordinate 965,214 of CAWCCQ010000008.1, forward strand.
CAGCGGCACGACGGTTGCCCGGTGCCCGGCCCGACGAAGACGGTGGCCGAGGAGACCTCGGGTAGCTCGGCCAGTTTGGGGACGGCCCCCGTGGCGTACACGACGACGTCGAACCCATGGGAAGCGACGAAGGTCGGAAACGCGTTCTCGGTCCGTCGTCCCGCCGCTGCCGCGGCCAGGACGAGCCCGCCCACGATGCTGATGAGAACGGCCATGGCCAGCCACGACCTCCACCTGTGGCGGAGCGTGGCACGGAAGAGCAGCCTGACCGCCCTCAAGGAACCGTCCTCACGTCATGCATTTGCCGATTCACCACCTGAGCCGATGAGCACGTTCGTAATCCTTCGCGGGCGCTGGCCCGGCGATCTTGAACGCAGTCTGGCCCGCTGTCACGCCGCACCCAAGGTGGTCAGCCCACCGAGAATGCTGTCGTGGTGGCACCACCGAATGACGGTGCGTGACGACTCGTCCTGAGGGACGGCGGTGGTCCGGCCGGGCTGGTGATCTAACCCCGGCGAGCACCGGACCACTCCCACCTTCGGGATCGCCTGCGTGGGCCCCTCCCCAGTCGGCCCGCGAGGGTCAGGCCAACGCCTCGACCCACCGTTGCCCGCACTGCGGGCACATGAGGTGACGGTGGTCAGATCGGGCCGAGCCAGGCGGACAATCTCCGTGGGCGCGCTCGATCGGCGATATTGAGGCGCAGCTCGGGCACTTTGTGGGCACCGTCATTCCGGTCCCTCCTCCGTCGGGAGGGTCCCGTCGAGGGCAAGGACCTCGAAGATTCGGTGGACCCTCGGCGCCGGATTGCGTACCACCAGTGTTCCGCCACCGTCCTTCGCTCGGCTGGCTGCCACGAGTAGGGCGCTCACGCCAGAGGAGTCGATGAACTCGACCGTCGACATGTCGACCACGACCCGCACACCTGGCCTGGCCACGCGCTGGACAACGTCAGCGAGCATGGGCGACGTCTCGATGTCCAGCTCGCCCCAGACCTGCACGACGGCGGTTGCGGGCCCATCGTCGCCCGCGCTGCTGCTGATGATCTCGACCCGAAAGGCACTCGGACTAGCCGTCACATTTCTCTCCCCAGCGGAGCGGCGCCAAGCCTGACGGTTCAAGCACGGTTTCGACCTGGGCCACACGGTATCCGCGCAACCCCCCATGGCGGTCGTTCAGACGAGTACCCAACTCGATCGACGCCGCCGTCAGACCTTGGGGGCACAGTCGAACTCGGCCCAGACCGTGCGTCCTTCGGACTCGGGAGTCATCCCCCAGGCACGGCTGAGCGCGTTGACGATGACCAGGCCCCGTCCGTGTTCGTCGTCGTTGATGGATCGTTCACCCCAGGTCGGCCCGGTGTCGAACACTTCGAGGCGAACGTGGCCTGGTTCTCGGATCAGGGAGAGACGCACGGGCCCTCGACCATGGAGCACGGCGTTGCCGAACAGCTCGCTCATGACGAGGGCCATGTCCTCACAGGCCGTGCGGCCGCACGTCGCCTCGCAGTGCTCTCGAACCCAGGAGCGAGCAGCACCCACACGATTCGCTTCGGCAGGTAACTCGATGCTCGGCAGTTCCACAACGTCTATGAGACGTGCCCAGCATCCTGGTACTTCAACCATCGGACCAGGCCAGGGCCCGTTGCAAATCAGCGCAACCGGCGCTGGCTTGCCTTACCGCACGGAACGCCACCGCACTCGACTCAACATCCTATGCGAGGGGTTGGGTGATGGCCGAAAGCATCTCAACATCATCCCGTCCAAAGCCCTGACGACTCTTGCTCAGAGTCAAGGAGAACGCCGACGTGAGGACGCGCTTGGGTGCCCTCGCGGGTACAAGGTCGCCCCCGCGCTCGTGGACCACTCGCCGTCGATCGTTTTGATGAACCGGGGAGCATTTCCCGGGCCGCAGCCTTCGGAGTAGTCCAGTGACTGGGCGCACCCGATACCGTATTCCGCCGGCCATCAAATGCAGCTGGACATCGAGTGCAGTAGACAGGACAACGACTGTTCCTGACAACGACTGTTCCTGACAACGACTGTTCCTGACAACGACTGTTCCTGGACAATCGTCCGCGGGAGCTCATCGGTAGGCCGGCATGAGCAATGGCCAAGCCTGCGTCGCCGGCTTGGTGACCTGGGGAACACGATTGTCGCGCTGCGTTGCGTCGACCACGCCGTCTCTCCTCTCCGATTGCCGATCGCCGCCCTGGGTACATCACGCGCCATGCCAACACGCACCAGCAACCTCGAACGAGAAGCCAAGTTCCTTGCTAACTTGGATTTTCCCCTGCCCGATTTCAAGGGAGTCAAAAGGGTCGAAATCCTGCCCGAGCAGGAACTCAACACCGTCTATTTCGACACCCAGGACCACCGCCTCTGGCAGCAAGGCATCTCCCTGCGCCATCGAGTGGGCGAGACAGACCCTGGCGAGTGGACGGTGAAACTCCCGAGCGCCGCGACGTCGACCATGAACCGTAGCGAGCTGTCGTGGCCCGGCGATCGTGGCGACGTCCCGGCCGAGGCCAGACAGCTCCTCCAGGGACTCATCCGTCGGGGCAATCTGGGTCAGATCGCGGAGATGGCCACCGCTCGGCGGCGGCGCCTGCTTCACGACACCGACGGTGTGGTTCGTGCGGAGCTGGACGACGACACGGTCACGGTCATCGGCGGTCCGAGAGACGGTCTGCGTTTCCGCCAGATCGAAGTGGAGATGAGGCGTGGGGACGCCTCATGGATCGACGCGCTCTTGGCCGAGCTGCGCCAGGCGGGGGCCAGCGTCGATGACGGGCCGAAGCTGGCCAAAGCACTTGACCTGCCTCTTCAGCCCTCTGCCAAGGCCGACGTGCGCCCCGGCGCCTCCATCGGCGACGTTGTCCGAGCCAGCCTGACCAACGGCCTGGACCGATTGTTGGCTCACGACGTGCCGCTACGTGTCGAGCCTTGGGACCCCGCCCCCGAGGACATCCACCAGGCCCGGGTCGCTACCCGACGGCTTCGCTCGGACCTCAAGACCTTTGGAGGGCTCCTGGACCCCGTCTGGGTGGCACACACGCGAGCCGAGCTGCGGTGGCTGGGCGAGTTGCTGGGCCACGTCCGTGACCTCGATGTTCTCGAGGCCGGGTTTTCCCTCGACGAGACCGATGAACGATCCGTGGTCGCAAGCACCGGGTTCGGCGAGCTCAGCCAACGCCTGGCCGCTGAGCGGCTGGCCGCGAGCGAGGACCTGGCTCGTGCGCTGACCGAGCGCCGTTATGAGGACCTGGTCGACCGCCTCCATGCCGCTGCCCATCAACCGCCCTACTTCGGCGACCTGGCACCCTCGTCCCGCGCCAGGCGCGTCCTGCCCAAGCTGGTTCGTCGGCCCTGGCGGGCGCTTCACCGTCGGGTCCAAAAGGCAGGGCACAATCCGACTGACCGGGAGCTGCACCGGATTCGCATCGGAGCCAAGCAGCTCAGGTACGCAGCAGAAGCCGCTTCGCCGGTGATGGGCAGGCGAGCCACCCGGATGGCCAAGGCTGCCGAGGGACTGCAAACGGTGCTCGGCGACCAGCACGACGCGGTGGGAGCCGAAGAGTGGCTACAGCGACCAGGAGAAGCGGGCTCGCCGGCCGCAGCGTTCGCCTCTGGTGTGCTGACCGCCGAGCAGCGACGACGTCAAGAAGAGCTGCGAGGGCAATGGCCATCGCTTTGGGATCAACTCGACCAGAAGGGGCTACGCAGATGGTTGCGATAGCTCTGCCGCGACGCGCACGATGACGAGCCGGAACTAGTGGCGGCTTGGCGATGACCTGCATTCGACCTGGGTTCGGAGCATCCCTCTGAACAAGGCGAACAACCCTGTTCGATCACCTATGACGTTCACTGATCGGTGCATGGGAATTTGGAATCATGCCTGGACGGCCCGGTGGCGGTATACATTGGCGAGAATCATCCCAGCGCCAGAATCGGATGCCTGGGCACGCCCACTACTGGGTCTGGGCACGGCGCGCTCGCAAGTCGCCGAGGTAAAACTGCAGCGTCCGCACGTCCGAGGCAGGTAGGGCTGTGTAGTCGAGGAACACTTGGTCAAGGCCGTCGGCATGGCCGTCGCAGCTATCAACCATGAAGCGGTCGCCCGTGCCATCGCGAAACGACCCTCGAACCGTCACGGGTTGTTAGCATGGAGCTCTCCGCTGGCCGAACGGGTGTCTGACACGTAGCGGAAGCACGTACGGGCTGCAGACACCAACAGTCTTCGACGTACTCCACGACTCGCCCCTCTTGGACGCGGAACAAAGAAGCACTCGCGCTTCGTCGTGGGTGACTTCGGTGAAGAAGTCGGGAAGTCAGGGCAGGATGCCTAGGCACGCCTCGGTTACCTCCGACACCTCTACCCCGCCGTCCTGTGATTTCAATCGAGCAATCCATCGAGACGGACGCCCACCACAGGATGATGGTTACTGCCCCCGTCTGGGTATGCCGAACCAACGACTGGGAGAGATGGTGACGTGACGACCGACAACATGACTGACGCGACTCGCAACGGACGGGTGCCGCAGTCGCCACCCGAGGTGAGCCGGCCCGGGTGGGTGGCCACGCTGAAGAGAGCCCAGCGAGAAGCTAAAGCAGATCGAGTGCCGATGATGGCCGGTAGTCTGTCGTACCACGCCTTCTTGGCCCTCTTTCCTGCGTTGATCGCCGTGCTTGGGGTGGTTCAACTTGTTGGCGTGAGTTCGTCGTTCGTGGTGAAGCTGGTCACGGGCATCGGTAAAGCCCTCCCCCAGGGAGCCTCTACCGTGTTGACCCAAGCGTTGGAGGCCGCTCACAAGCGCACGAGCGGGGCCCTGATGGCGACGATCCTCGCCGTTGGCATTGCACTGTGGAGTGCCTCGTCGGCGATGAGCGTGCTTCAGACCGGCATGGATGTGGCCTACGAGGTCCCCCAGGAGCGTAAGTTCGTTCCTAAGCGTCTGATGGCGCTTGGTTTGCTCGTCATCTTCGGGGTGCTCGGAGGCATGGCCGCCGCCCTTATTGTCTTTGCGGACCCGCTCGGTGGTTTTCTCCGACACCACGTCGATCTCTCCGTCGGAGCATTCGACCCGCTGTGGACGATCATCCGGTGGGTGCTCACCATTGCGGTCCTCGTCGTGCTGATGGCGCTGCTGTACTACCTCGCCCCCCATCGTGCATCGCCGGGTTGGCAGTGGCTGAGTGTCGGCGGCGCATTGGCCACGGTGGGCTGGCTGATCGCCTCGCTTGCGCTGTCGTTCTACGTGAGCAGCTTGGGTAGTTACGCCAAGACCTACGGCGCCCTGGCTGGCGTCGCGGTCTTGTTGCTGTGGCTCTACGTCACCAGCTACTTGATGCTCTTCGGCGCCCAGATCAATGCCGAACTGGAACGGCAGGTGGCCATCGAAGGCGGCGAAACCGGCAGCCGCCCTCCCGAGCCGTTCCACGATTCAACCGGCCTGCAACGTCCGGGGAGGCACGTGGCCCCCCAGGGGTGACCCTCCCGATCACCTTCTTGGACTCCTCAGGCGTCGGCGTCCTTCTGGCGGCGGCCAAGCGAGCTCCGAAAGGTCCCGGTCGGCTGGCGGTGCGCAACCCACGTCCATCCTCCGCAAACTCGTCGAGGCCACTTCGCCAGAGTGGCCCAGGCACGACAGACTTCGTATCACGTCCGCTTTGTGGCCGTGGGTGCCGCGACGAAACACCCACCGCGGTTAGTCCCCGGCCCCGGCTCGGAAGATCGCCGACATCCGTCGGGCACTGCCCAGCGGAGGCAGGCTACGCCAGGCTCATGCCTGGAACACGACTGACGTGACGCCGGCGACCGTGATGACTCATCTTTGCACGTGTGAACGTGACCGTTCCCGCAGAACCACTTCGATGCGGTATTGGGGGACCAAGGCGACCGCGCCGGCCCGGCCTACCTCTGCGGAGGCCCCAGTGCCCAGGGGAACCTTTCGTATCGGCATGGTTCTCGACTCCCATGTTCGTGGTCGGCCGACCCGGGTATACCCGGATTGGGCCTCGCCCACCCCTGCAACACGGACCGGATGGTTATCCGGTCGTGGTCTCAGGGTGCGGGCCCCGTCGAACTCCTCGGCCAAGGGCACCAGAAGTTGTCCGAGGCACTGCGGTTACGTTCGAAACGAACCCTCGGCTCCAGGGGTCACCGCCGTGGTGCAGTTCGGCGCTCAGACATAGCGGCCAGGCGCGCGAGGGTCTCATCATTGCGGCGGCGGAGGAGGGCGTCAGCTACTCGGTTATGCAGCCAGGATGCCGGGCCCTTGATAGGGGTCTCCGTGAGCGTGACCCTTGTGCCGTCGCCTTCGACAGTCAGGTTGATCTCAATGCGGGCTTCCCCGAAAGGCCGGCCGCGTGCGGTCATGACGAGCCGTTCGTTCGGCGTGACCTCATCAACCCTGGTCTCGTCGCTCAGCACAGCGGGCCACACCCCGCTGGAGTGAAACAACTGGCTTCCCACCGCTGGCCACGTGTCCTCCACCGCCTGCATGTGGGAGGTCCCTACTACCCACCCGGAGTAGTACCAACCGTTTGCGAGCACGGCGTACACCTGAGAGGGGGCTACGCCAATGTACGTCGCTATTGTCGCCATCGTTTCTCCTCAGCCTGATGTCGGTACCTGCCCTGGTTTACCTGCCCGTCCAGCCCCCGTCCCGGTTCGTGGAAAACGCGACGTTCTAGGACATACCCGGGCGAGCGCTCCCCACCCTTCCGGAAGATGGGGCGGGCCCCGGCCGGCGCCGGGTCCGGGCGCTAGCTGCGACAAGGTCGAATCTTCCCGCAGCCCATCGAATCGGTTGGGGGGTGGCATTGTGCGAACGATCATCGAGACCAGCAGCCCGCGGGGGCAGATTCGAGTCGTCGTCGCAACTGATCGGCGGTTATCAGAGCGCTATAGGTCGGCACGCTGTGGACCGGAACTCATCCGATGCCAACGGAGTCGGCGAGCTCGCGACCAACGGATCGTGGCGACGCACATTGGACCTGGGCGGCACTAGGTTCGCGAGGGATGAAGACGGCGTAGTTCGTCGATCACGATGGACCGGAGGACGTTATCGGTTGGGGGTTCTGCTCAACCAGGGTGGTCGGGCAGGGGCTGGAGCCTGCACCAGATTGGCGAGAGGGCTCGTCCAGAATTGGTCATCCAACTCCTGGACGTCTCGATAGACGCAGAGCGCGCCGGATTCGCTGAGCTCGTGCCTGCTGAACCCACCGGTTTCGACTAAGCGCGTCACCTACGCCCAGCCGCTCGAGGAGTACCGCCAGCTCGTCGTCGGGGGCGGACGTCGCCAGGACCACCGCGAGCCCGTGGCCGTGGATCTGCGAACCAGATCAGCCGCGCCTGGGAACACACAAGCGTCGTCGAGCAGCTCTTTGTAGTGTAGCGGCGTAGCCGCTGTCGCTTAGGGACTGTCGTACCCCAACAATTCGGGAAGGAGCTGCTCTCCACCCATGCCGACGAGTCGGTGGATCCGTTCATGGGAGCCCATTCTCCAGCGGTGCGCAATGCCCAGGACCATGCCAAGGTGTGGAGGTAGTTCGTGTCTACGAGAGTGCCGTCGACGTCTAGCAGGACCCCCGGCCGCCGCCGAACAGTCAAGCCGGCGGGTCGACTTCCCTGTTCGCCGCGGCCTGAACCTCGCCCGTACGTTGGCCCTCGGGGTCGCCGCCACCTGGTTCGAGCTTTGACGCTCCCTCAGTCTCTGACGAGTCCTCAACTTCGTCCTCAGGCTTTGCTTGATCGTCGCGTGGCATAGCCCTCCACGATGTAATTGTCGAAGCCGCCCAGGTCTTGAGCGAACCAGCCGATGCTACCCGCGCGCTACCCCGATCCGGAGCGTCGATGACCGAGTTGAGCCGGCAGGAGCTTGTCCACCCCTTCGATCACGACGCGGCAGCTGACGAACGGGGGCAGTTTCGGGTCGGGTTACATGGGAGACGACCACTCGTCTCCGGTAAGGGAATCAATGGGCTTGACCTGGCCAGCGGACCGATCGTCGGCGTTGACGCATGACGTTGAGTAGAAGGCTCAATCTGCTCCAAACGTGAGTTCGCGCTACTCAAGGGTCGGTAACGTGTAGATACGACCGAGGGGCGAACCGAGCTAGCTTAGCCCGGATCCACCGAAAAATAGAGCTTGATCGCGGTCGCGCATCCGCGAAACGTGCCTTCCTGCAGGGGAAAATGGTGGTTACCACAACGACCACACCCCCTACCGGAAGGCACTGTTTCGATCCGCGTATCTTGCCACAGTCTCGACCGCGTTGACGTGACCTTCGACGACGAGCGCCTGGTGGCCAACGCGGGCTTGATGCTGCCGGCGACACTGGCCCAGCACCTCGGATTGTGCGAGCTCTTCGACGAGCACGTGGACCTCGGGGATGGAGCCGGACGCGCCAATGTGGGCCACAAGGCGATGACCCTCGTCCACTCAGCGTTGGCCGGCGGCGACTGCATCGACGACGCCGACGTGCTGCGCTCGGGTGAGACGGCTGCGGTGCTGGGCCACGGGGTGCGTGCCCCTTCGACGCTCGGCACGTTCTTGCGTTCGTTCAGCTGGGGCCACGCTCGCCAACTCGACAAGGTGGCCGGTGAGCTGTTGGGGCGGGCCTGGGCCGCTGGTGCCGGTCCGGGCGACACGCCGGCGACGATCGATGTCGACTCGACCATCTGCGAGACCTACGGGCTGGCCAAACAAGGCGGCGTGTTCGGCCACACCAAGGTCCGGGGCTATCACCCGCTGGTGGCCGCCATGGCTGGCACCAGCGAGGTGGTGCACTCGCGTCTACGGGGCGGCAACGCCCACTCGGGCCGAGGCGCGGCCAGCTTTCTCACCGAGAGCTTCAACCGGGTGCGCACAGCGGGCGCCACGGGACCGCTCACGCTGCGGGCCGACTCGGGCTTTTACAACCACAAGGTCATCGACGCCTGTCGGGCCGCCGATGTGCGCTATTCGATCACGGCCAAGCTCTATCCGGGCCTGAAAAAGGAGATCGAGGCCATCGACGAGTCCACCTGGACACCCATCGCCTACTTCTCAGACGACGCCGCTGTGGCCGAGACCAGCTACCAGCCCTTTGGCAACAAGGGTCGGCTGTGTCGGCTCATCGTCCGTCGGGTGCGACCCACGCCGGGGAGCCAGCTGGCGTTGTTCACCGAGTTCTCCTACCACGCCTTCATCACCGACCGTCCCGGTGCCATGCTCGAGCTCGAAGCCGACCACCGCCGTCACGCCCAGATCGAGAACGTCATCCGCGACCTCAACTACGGCGTGGGCCTGAACCACTTTCCCTCGGGCCGCTTCGGCGCCAACGCCGCCTGGCTCGGCCTGGGCGTCATCGCCCACAACCTCTCATGCTTCAGCAGCCGTCTCGGACTCGACGGCGAAGCGATCACGACCGAGACCTTTCGCCGCCGTTACCTGAGCCTGCCGGGACGACTCACCCGCTCAGCCCGACGCCTCACCGTGCACCTGCCGGCACGTTGGCCATGGGCGGAGCGGTTCCTCGCTGCACTGACTCGCCACCGCGACGTCTCGCTCGTGACCTGAGCCGTCACGTGGACGTGGCCCCGAGCACCTGCGGCCGCCAGTGCGAATCACCGAGCCAAGAATCTCTGGTTCGACGCATGCCTGAACGGGTCACAGCTGCTCAGCGTTGTGCCATAAAGTCGGGCGAGCTACACATCGCCGGCAGCAGCGCGTTACACCGAGTCGATCGGTGGATCCGAGCTTAGCTAGCCTCTCGTGGTCATCCGGGTGATCCCCGGAGGGTTTGGTGCGGCCACACCCCGGGTAGCAAACGGTGACAGCAATCCGCGATTGTAGGCAGACCCTGGCCAAGGCGCGAACGGCTGACGGACTGTTGGGACGGGACACCATGAAAGCGAACAGGTTGCGCAGTGTGGGCGGAGATCGCGACACGCGGGGCTCGCAGCGCCAGGAACATTCTTCGGACCTGGGTCCGGGGGCTAGAGCGGTCAAGTCGTGAGGCACCGTCGGGGCGAGTCGATCGGTCGCGGGGACCGTGGCGGGATCCCACGGATCGCGGAATGGTGAAGTGGCGAGGAGAGCCGCCACCTCGGCGCCCGTGAGGCGCTGGTCGGGCCGGTGATCCAGCATGCCGCCCAAGACGAGCTTCCAGGCGACCGGGAGGTCGGCGGGAAGGGGCACCGGTCCAGCGAGGCGCCGCGCCACGACTTCGCCGGGGGAGCCCTGCGTAGACGCGGCGACCGGTCAAGCATTCGAGCAGGACCATTCCGAGGGACCAGATGTCCACGCTCGGGCCCACGTGGTGGACTTCGAGCTGCTCGGGTGCCATATAGGCCGCCGTGCCCAACGTGGTCCCGGCGACCGTGAGGGTGGAGGCGTCAAGGAGTCGGGCGATGCCGAAGTCGCCGAGCCGAGCGTCACCAGCGGGCGGCAGCAAGATATTGGAAGGTTTCACGTCACGATGCACGATCCCGCGGTCATGTACATACGCCAAGGCGTCGGCCAGCTGAGCGCCGAGCGCCGCAGCGCTCTCTGGACCGAGTGCACCGGTGCGCAGCGATGCCGCGAGCGTCGATCCGGCAATGAGCTCCATGACCAGGTAGGCACGGGAACCGGTGAACCCGGTATCGAGCAGCCGGACGAGCCCGGGGTGCTCGAGCCGCTCGAGCGCCTGAGCCTCTTGGGCCAGACGGCGGGCGAGATCGGGATCCTCGGACCGAACGATCTTGACAGCGACGGCGGTGCCGCTGCGCTCGTCGGCGGCCTCATAGACGTCGGACATCCCACCCTGACCGAGCAATCGACCCAGCCGGTAGCGCCCGGCGAGGATCTCAGCGTTCTGGGCCATGTTCGACGGTCACTGTGGTCGAATGCATCTCTCTGTCGCCGGTCGTCGCCCGCAATCGGAGGGGGTCCGTGCCATCCAGTCTCTCTGATGGTCGCGATGATACGGGCGTCGTGTCTTCGCAGCCGGACCCGACACCGATCCAGCCCGAACCATATCCCTCGAACCCATGCACCGATCGACCACCCGCCCCGTGCATGCTCACACAAGTCGATGAGGAGCCATCGTTCCCTCAAGCGACTCGGCCCTTGCATTTGCGCCCAAGAGGTGAAGTGAGAATCTGCATAAACGGCCCGAAGGAGATGAGTGGTTGACGAAGCACCCACCCCTCTCATCCCCGAACCGATGGAGTGAGCGGACCGGACCCGAGTGACCATCCCGGGCATCCTCGACGGGATCCCGTCGCGGCGATGTGATGCGTTGGAGAGTACCAGTTGTAGCGACCGATCAACGACCATTGGGGCATCCTTTACAACAGGATCCCCAATTGCGACGACCGCGGCTTGCGATCGATGTCCCCGAGCGCTTCAGCGCTCGGGAGGTGGATTCACGATCCCAGTTGCATCGGCAGTTCTATCGCCGGTTCCATCGTCCTTTAGACCGCCGACCGCCCCTTGCTGATGGCGCTGCTGTACTACCTCGCCCCCCATCGTGCATCGCCGGGTTGGCAGTGGCTGAGTGTCGGCGGCGCATTGGCCACGGTGGGCTGGCTGATCGCCTCGCTTGCGCTGTCGTTCTACGTGAGCAGCTTGGGTAGTTACGCCAAGACCTACGGCGCCCTGGCTGGCGTCGCGGTCTTGTTGCTGTGGCTCTACGTCACCAGCTACTTGATGCTCTTCGGCGCCCAGATCAATGCCGAACTGGAACGGCAGGTGGCCATCGAAGGCGGCGAAACCGGCAGCCGCCCTCCCGAGCCGTTCCACGATTCAACCGGCCTGCAACGTCCGGGGAGGCACGTGGCCTCCGGGGCCACATCCCGGGCACCTCGGTGAACCGTGGCGACGCTGAGAGCAGCGCCGGGCTCACGGCACCGAGAGGTGCGCGTCGAGGCTAGCCATAGCGGACCGGAGCGTGGGATGCCCCTCTGACATCCACCCGTTACTAGCCTCGGAGTGGGCGTTCACCGAGTACGTGCTTGGCCCGTACGTGAGGCCAGTCCACTCTCGCACCTCTGACACCAGGCCCACCAGATTGTCGTCATCGTCGAGCACGGCGAACCTTGCGCCGCCATCTCTTTCGGCGTCGACGAAATCATCGCCGAGGAAGTCACGAATGACGACGTGGAGGTTCATGGCAGCTCGGTTCTTCCCTGCGAGCGCACTTTCGAACCCTCAGTGAAGGCGGGCGAACTGCGTTCTTCAGCGAGTGGCAGGGATCTCGACGGGTGGTCGGCCCCGCGCTGCTGATTAGAACCCTTGGACGGTCAGGCCCGACTGGTCGAACCATGAGTCGTAGCGCAGGCCGACCCCCTTGATCCGATGCATGAGTCGCCAGATGGATTCCTGCAACCAGGTGACCATGCCGTCATGGGACAGAGGCAGGACGACGCTTCCGTCACCAACAGCGATGCCCGCCTCGGTACCCAAAAGCTGTTCGTTGCATGCCAGCGAGAGCTGGGCCTGTGCTTGCGATGCGGAGACGACAACCGTGAGTTGGAGCCCCAGCACACTGCGATGCGACACCGCCAACCACTGGTCGCTCGGGAGCACCTCCCAATCCTGAGGCTGGGAGTGGATCACCACGACCATGAGGCCCAACAAGCGTCCTTGCTTAGCCGTGGGGGGAGCGGTGGAGCCCAGCGTCGTTATGAGGTCTGTGAAATGTTGGGAGGCTGATCGCTCCAAGCGGCCGGACCCGGTCGGGGGTTGGGCACCTTCGGGTGCCTCAAGGAGTTCGCTCTGACCCACTTCTTCGTTGTCCTTCATGGGGATTCCTCCGTACCCGAAGGCCATGGGCCTAACCAACGAGGAGAGCAAGGCCCGAGAACGGCAGAAGCGCCCCGGGCACTCGACGAGGGCGCTTCTGCTTTCGGATCCCCCTTCGTTTCCAAAGGTTGCCGAGTTCTACAAGGGCAGTAACCGCCGATGGGCCAAAGGCGCCTCCTTCCCGTTTGCTCTTTTTGCAGGTGAGCGATTTTCTTCGAGCGGCAGCCGTTCTTCCAGGGCGAGCACTTGGATGAGCTTGCGGAGCATCGGACTGGCATTCCTGAGCAGCAACTCGCTACGTCGCCCGTGCGCTCGACGGGCCGCATCCTCCAAGGTGGTGATCCCAATACTGCCGATGAACTCAACGTCCGCCATGTCGACGATCACGGTCGCACCGGGCTCCAATGCCAGGTCCAGTGCGCTGCGAAATGTCGAAGCGGTTAGGAGATCGAGCTCGCCGCTCACGCGCACGACCGTTATGAGTTCGTGCTCGCCTGACCGTTGAAGGGCAATCTCACACCCCGCCTCACCACCTGGCAATTGTTCGGTCATGGTTGCCCCCGAACCTCGGACCGGCCCTGGCCCCCGGGCGCAAGGCTGCACAACCATCGCAACTCCGCCCGGGGGCACCTAGGGATACCTTCAGGCCGACAACTCCTGGTGGTCGGTGCGGGCCGTGACCTCGATGCGCCGGGGCTTGGCCTGCTCGGCGACAGGGATCACGACGGTCAGGACGCCAGCCTCGTACTCGGCCCGGATGTGCTCGGTGTCGAGGTTGGTGCCGAGGAACATCTGGCGGGTGAACGTGCCGTAGGGCCGCTCGACGATGACCGACTCGACCCCGTCGCTCATTGGGGGAGCCGGGCGCTCGACCTTGATGGTCAGGACATTGTCCTCGACGGTGAGGTCGACCGAGTCGGCGGCCACTCCCGGCAGGTCGAGGCGAATGAGAAACGAGTCGCCTTTGCGATAGGCGTCCATCGGCATCGCCATGGAGCGGCTGCCGTTCTGGCTGGACGCCAACTGCTGAAACAGGCGGTCGACTTCTCGAAACGGGTCACTCCGTACAAGAGCCATGTCTATGACCTCCTACGTGCGCTGTCTGCTCCTTCCACACCGCCTTCCGGCGGACCCGCCGTAATTATTAGCACTCTCGATGTCCGAGTGCTAGCCCCGAGCGAGTCATTTTCTGAGCCGATCGGCTTGGGCCGAGGCCGTGTCGAGTTCGGGAGGGTTGGCCTACCGCTTCATGGCCGGCCAAAGGCGTCCAGCCGGTGAGCACGTGCATCACGCTGCATTGTTGAAGCCGAATGGATGTTGGCACGCCTCGCCTCGGCTCGTTTCGCGGAGCTGGGCGGGCCGCTGCGACCGCCTCGTTGATTTGGCGTTGCTTGGCGGCCGGGCACGAGGGCTGTGCGAAGCCCTCTGCGGCTACATGCCTGCGGTCTCGGTAGCCGCTCGACCACTCCAGTCAGGGGGTTTCGCCCTCCCGCAGCCATGGCAACCCCCCGTTACCAAAAGGCAACGGAAAAGCCGGTACGCAAGGCACGCGCAAGTCCCATAAGGCGGGCGCAGGTTTGGTCGGCGATTTTCATGGAAATAGCAACAGGGGTCGCCGTTGGCGAACCAGGGAGGGTTTGATTATGCGAAGACGATATGTAAGTACGGAGAGTCCAGCAGCGAGTCCGGGATACGACACGGCCGGTAGACCCATCGTCGAGGGGCCGCCCGTTGCCCAAGAGGTTGGGGCGGGCCAGGTCGTGACCGAGGCCGGTACCCGTTCTCGGATCGTGGAGCATCCAAGTTGGAGCCCAGCGCAAATCGTGGCAGGTCTCGCCGGGCTGGTCCTGACCATCATTGGCGCTATTGCCTTGGCCCGTACTGGCACGCACTTCTCGAACCTTTCCGCAACGCACGCCCAGGCTGCCGGTTTGTACTTTTCAGCGCTCTCTGCGGTGGTCCAGTTGGTCGCCGGAGTGCTGCTGCTTGGCACTGCGGTGTTCCCCGAGTCAGCCAAGGTCGGCTTGGCTCTCTTCGGGGTGCTGCTCCTCGCTTGGGGCATCATCGTCGCAGCTGATACGAGTCGCCTGGTCGGCACGTGGGGCTATTCGAGCGCTACGGGAATTTTCTATGCGGTCATGGGGGCGGTCATGCTGCTCGTAGCGGCCGTCTCGCCGATTTTCTATTCAAGCCGACGGCGGATCGCCTCCGGGGAGGCGCAACAGATCGATCGAGGCTACAGCCGCATTTGAAAAACAGCATCTGAACGAGTGTGGCGCCACCGCACCCGCACAAGACAGTTCTGCACCAGAATTAACCGTGCCGACAGACAGAACAAGAAACACCCAATGAACAGAAAGGTGCCTCCCATGAGTGCAATCGACAAGGCGAAGGACAAGGCCCAAGCGGCCAAAGGCGATGTGAAGGAAACAGCGGGCAAAGCGACAGGCGATCCCGGCCTCGAGGCAGAGGGAAAAGGCGACAAGGTGGTCGGCAACCTCAAGCAAGCTGGAGAGAAAGTCAAGGACGCAGTCAAGAAGTAGGGCAATCAATCAAATGGGGCGGATCCATGTCCCACGTCGCGCCGGGTTAGCCGCTTGAACGCTGTTGGGCGTTGGCGACGCGCTCGGCAGCGATTTCTCGGAGCTTGCGATTCTCCCGTTGGGACGCCCGAACCAAAATCTGGAAAGCGCCATCGGGACTCTGCCCGCTTGTCGCCATGATCACGCCCACGGCTTGGTCGATGACCGAACGAGACTGCATGGCTTGTTGAAGGTTCTCGCTCAGCTCTCGGGCGTCCCAGTAGACCCGGGCGTTGGCGAGCACCATGGCCGCCTGGTTCGCAAAGACCCCGCTCTCATCGAGATTGATGTCGATGAAGGCACTGGGACGTCGGGAGTAAAGGTTGAGGGCACCGAGCCCTTCGCCTCGGGCGACCAGGGGGAGAGAGATGGTGCTGAGCACGCCATGATCGGCTGCCGTCCTGGCGAACTCGGGCCACCGATCGTCCTCGGTTGTCGAATCGATGCGATAGATCTGTTGATGCCGGAAGGCTTCGAGACAGGGGCCCTGGCCCGTTCGATACTGGCTCTGGTCGATCTCAGGCGCTTCGGGGTCAGTGAAGACCCCGGTGCTGGGCTTGCCCTCGACCAGCATGGTGATGGCGGCCATGTCGGCGACGAGGGCTTCACAGGGCGAGTGTGGCCACCCTGTGCAGCGTGTCCGCCAGCGTTTCGTCGTCCACGAAATAATGGGACAGGGCGAGCAGCCCTTGATGAATACGGTCTGAGCTTTCGCTCATGATTCTCCCTCACCCAGTGAGAGCCAGTCGCATCCCACAGGGTCAGAGGAAGGTTGGGCCAACTCGAAGCCGACCCTCAACTTAGCATGGGTTAGCGACCGCTGTCGGAAAAGAGGTCGGTCGTCAGCACGGGGCCTCGTTCTAGAGCGGGGTCTCGTGCGCTTTGGACCTGCTAAGCGGCCCATTGCTGCCATTGCGCAGCGCCGGTAATGCAAGCGAGTCCGGCTTGGAAAGTCAGGTTGGTCAAGTCTCTCGATGGGAGCGACATGGCCAATGACGTGCTTAGAGTCAGCCGAGACTTCCGTCCGTGATCGGTCTGCCTCGGTGCCCACGGTGTGGCGACCCATGGCCGCACGAGTACAGCCACGAGCAGTGTCCTCTCGGCTCGGATCTCTTGGACCACCGACATTTCACCTGCTTGTGTGACCGAGAGTGGATCGAATCCTCACCGAGGTTCCTCCACGGGGGTCCCAAGAGCCTGTCGGACTTTGCGCAGGCCGGGCCGGTGCCACAGCGGTGGCAACAAGGCACCACATCGCCGGTGTGGAGAGTCACACCGGTCATTTGCTCCGCCGGTGCGGGGAGCCAGATGACCGTGCAACCGACCAACCACGAACTCGTCGTTCGGGTCAGCGGTGAGACGACATCGCAAGCCCCCCGGCGTTTGGCGAGATGCTGGGCCTCGCCGTCGAACGAGGCGTGGACCTGGTGATCGACATGGCTGGCGTCACCTTCATGGACTCCTCAGGCATTGGCGTCCTCGTGGCGGCGGCCGAACGAGCCTCTACTGGTCCCGGTCGTCTGGTGGTCTGAACCCGCCTCCCCTCACCCGCAAGCTCTTCGAGGCACTGGCGCTGGAAGGGCTCCTACCTTTCGAAAACTCTCAGGCATGACCAACGACGCACCTGTCCGCTGTGCGGCCATGAGTGGCCCGACGAGTACACCCTTACGAGTGCGCATCGGGTTCCACGCCAGCGGACCACCGGCGCCTCGTCTGCACCCGGTGCGCCCATGTGTGGGTCGTCGCTCTCGTACCGCACGACGTTCGTGTACCTACCAAACGAGTAGGCAGACTTGGATCGAGGAAACCTCGCTGACCGAGAACGAGCACCACGGCGGATGGCGCTCCGAGGCCTCGCCTCCTGTTTGTCGAGCCCGCCGGGCCGGGTATGAAATGACGGGGTTGCGGCTCCAGCCAGTGGAGCCCGAAAGCTAAGGACGTTCGTCAAGCAGGGGAGCACCACCATGCGCTATCGACGGCTGAGGGCACAAGTCAAGGACCTCCTCTGCGAGCTCGGCACGAGCGAAGCCGAAGTTGCTGCCACCTTGAGGAGTGCGGGTGTGCGTGCCGCTCCCCTTGACGGACAGCAGTGTGCGGTCGCCCTGTACCTGAAGGCCGTAGCGCGCGTCGATGGGCGCATTCGGGAGATCAGCGTCGGCACCCGCAGATTTGAGGCAGTCGTTGGGCCGTGGAAGTTTCTTCCTGACACGGTGGCCGTGCGACTCCCTACTCCCGTCCGACAGTTTGTGGCAGCTTTCGACCGCTGGCAGTATCCCGACCTGGTTCGAGACGGAATCGAGAAGGTGAAGAGGGGTAGCGGCAAAGCCTCGGTCCCCGCCCCCTAAGTGTCTTGTTGTCCCCAGGCCTTTGCAAGGTTTCCCCATCTTGTGCGCCTGGTTGCCCACATCGGAAGCAGCGCAGCATTTCAAAAGAGCCAATGGACAATCAGAGGCGTCTTATGGTTTCTCGCATCCGCAGTTACCGCCATCATGAAGCGACCGCCACCTGGTTCTGTCCGATCTGCGGCGAGGGCCATCCGTGGGAGACGAACGAATCGGAGCCGGTGCGAATCACCCATCGGGCCCTGGGTGCGGCCGCCATGTCCCCATTCTGGAATGCGAGACCGATGAGAGCGCCGACGTCATCGTCCAGCCGAACCGGACGGTGACGAGTCCACCGAGTCCCAGTCCGGTGGCGAGCGCCTGCGATCGCAGATCTCTTGGACGTCGGCATGAGGAGAAACGTGACCAGGGCCACCCAGAGCATGGGAGAACCCGAACTGCGCCCCTGTCTGGGCATAGGTGGCGATCCCAGACGGATCGTCGTCGGAAGGCACCCGTGACGACCCCGGGGACCGAGTGCCCGTAGGAAGGTGCGCCAAAGCGCTGGTTTGAGGTTCCCCACGAATTGTGGACATCCACTATGCGAGCATGAGGCTCGCGGAAGGATGTTCCCATGTCACC
Source organism: uncultured Acidimicrobiaceae bacterium (assembly GCA_963794215.1). Taxonomy (GTDB): domain Bacteria; phylum Actinomycetota; class Acidimicrobiia; order Acidimicrobiales; family RAAP-2; genus DATKRB01. Next base: position 983,533 of record CAWCCQ010000008.1, read on the forward strand.
GACCAGACGGAGATTCACGACCGAGTACAAGGTCGAGGCAGCACACCGGGTCATCGACTCGGATCGCAGCGTCGCCGAAGTGGCTCGTGAACTGAGCATCAACGAGGCCACCCTCTACGGCTGGGTCCGAGACGAACGTCGTCGGATTGAAGCGGCCAAGGGGACCGACACCGAGCCGCTCAGCGGAGCGGAACGCGCCGAGCTGCTACGGCTCAGAAAGCAGGTCCACGAGCAGGACAAGGACCTCGAGTTCCTGGGAAAAGCGGCTGCGTACTTCGCGAAGAATCAACCAAACAAGAGCGGTTTGCGTTGATGGAGGCGGAGTGCGCGAGCTTCGAGATCGTCCGCATGGCCCGACTGCTCAAGGTCTCATCGTCGGGCTTCTACCGCTGGCGCCTGAGCCAATCGGGCGCCGGGCCCGCTCCCTCTGCCGCTCGTCGCGCTGCCCTCGATACCGCCATCCTCGCCGCACACGTGGGGTCAAAGGGCACCTACGGCGCTCCCCGGATCACTGCAGAGCTGAAGGACGCCGGCACGGCGGTCTGTGAGAACACCGTTCAGCGCCCCATGTTGGCCCTCGGCATCGAAGGGATCAGTCCCCGGACCTTCAAGGTGGTCACCACCATCGCCGACCATGAGGCCGATTTTCCTGATGACCTGGTGAATCGTCAGTTCGACCAGGGTGCCTTGGATCGTGTGTGGACCTCGGACATCACGTAATGGCGACGGGCGAAGGTGCTGCCTACCTCTGTGCGATCCGTGACGAGCATTCCGGACGCGTCCTCGGCTTCGCTGTGGCGGACCACATGCGAAAAGAGCTGGTCGAAGCCGCCCTCAAGGGCGCCCTGTTCGTCCGGCGCATCACCTGTGCCGGGGTGATGTTCCACACCGACCGCGGATCCCAGCCCAGTCTCAAGGAGTCGTCGCAACGCTTGGCTGTCAGGCAGAGCTTAGAAGTTCGTCAAGGGCTTCGGATGGCGTCTTCCAGCCGAGGGACTTGCGGGGTCTTGTGTTGAGCGCGAGGGAGACGGCGTCGAGATCTCCACTGGAGTGACGGGATAACTCGGTGCCCTTTGGGAAGTACTGACGCAGAAGTCCGTTGGTGTTCTCGTTTGTTCCGCGCTGCCAAGGGCTTTGGGGATCGCAGAAGTAGATGGCCAGCCCGGTGTCGATACGTAGTTGCGCGTGCTGGGCCATTTCGGCATCTTGGTCCCACGTGAGCGATCGGCGTAGTTGCTCGGGCAATGTCATGATCGTTTCGGCAATGGCGTCGCGAACTGCTTCGGCACCGTGGCCGGCAAGCGGAGGCCCGTTCTTGACGCGGGGTTCGGTGCCGTGGCCCTCCATCGGCGGAAGGCGCAGCAACATCGTGAAGCGGGTGGTGCGCTCGACGAGGGTGCCGATGGCCGAGCGATTCAGACCCATGATGAGGTCGCCTTCCCAGTGGCCGGGAACGGCACGATCGTCGGCTTCGGCGGGTCGTTCGCTGATCATGATCTCGGGAGTGACGAACCTTTTGCCTCGTCCACGTGTGCGGGCCTGCGGCACGCGTAGGGCTCGACCCGTCCGCAGGCAGGCGACGAGTTCGCGCTTGAGTGCACCCCGGCCCTGGACGTAGAGCGCCTGGTAGATGGCCTCGGGCGAGATCCGCATGGACTCATCATTGGCGAAATCCACCCGTAATCGGTTCGAGATCTGCTCGGGGCTCCACGCCTTCGCCCATCGGCGGTCCTGGCGGGGGCCGTGCCGGCGGCCCACGAAGCGCACCGTCGGACCGGGAACCGCGGTCCCATCTGGTCGGGAGATCAGCCCCGAAAGCCGGTCCTGCACGTCGTCGCGCAGCTTCTCGTTGGCCGCCAGCCTGGCCACCTTGGGTCTCTTCGCCCGGCGATCAGCGTGCCATTGCGCATTGATGGCTCGATAGCCCGACGACCCCGCGCGAGTGGCGGCATTGCGCCGCAGCTCTCGGCTGATCGTCGACGGCGACCGGTTTGTTCGTCGAGCGATCTCTCGCACACCGAAGCCTTTCGCCTTGAGGATGGCAATCTCCTCGCGCTCAGCGAAGGATAGATAACGGCCAGACAACGGGGCCAGGCTGATCGGTCGCATGCCGCCAGCCTCACGGAACCACCTAGTGCCAACCGCGGATGCCACCCCCACCGAGATCGCCGCCTGCTCGCTCGCGACGCCCTTGGCGATCTCGACCCAGAACCTCTGAACCTGATCTCGCTGCCAGCCCGGCGGCCGCCCGGGGGAATGCATCTTTCCCCGCATCGGCCAGCTGGCTTTCTGCTGCTTGGTAACTCCCATCGATTGACACCTCCATCATCGAGGTGTTGCGACGACCGCTGAAATCCGCCGGCGCACTGCTCACCTGGTCGGCGCAACAGATCGGTCTGCGGCACGCGCGCCTGGTTTGCCACATCGACAACCAAGCCTCACGACGCGTCGCAGAGAAGTGTGGGTTCCGTCTCCTCGGCCAAGATGGCGACGACTATAAGTTCGAGTTATCCCTCGACCCGAGGGCCCCCTGAAGCGACTCCGTTGCGAAATCGAAGGCTGAGTGCGACGGCCTGCTAATGGCGATCACGGCGCCGACCGTGCAGCACTCCCAGAGGTGGTCACGCTCCGTCACGGCGGGCAACCACTCGATCGACTACGCACGCTGGGCGCGCAGTGGAGCCTCGACCCCTTGTGAGCGGGACTCAAACCGCCCAATCAGTTACTGTTCGGCACAGCGGTAGGCCCGAGCGATCGGGGCTCAACACGTGAGCCTACAGATCGAAGAAGAGTCGTTCGACAGCGTGGACCAGTACGCCTCGATCTCGATCGCCTTTGCGGTTGAACGTATCCTTGAGGTGTTCTTGCCCGAGGGTGGCCTGCGGGGCATCCATCTCAAAGAGGTGCGCTCGATAAGCCCTGGATCCAGGACTACGACGCGATCGATGGCGGGGCGCCGGTGCAATGGTCCACGCGATTCGACACGTCAAGTTGGATCCTGATTGCGGCGTAGGACGGTGACACGAGGATTGGGGGTGCCGCGATCGCTCCCGGGCGAGAGGCATCGGACCGAGCCGTGTGGTGGGACCTGCGCGTTCGACCCGCATCTCGGTCGACTGGTGTCGGGTCCGAGCTGTTTCGGGCGGTAGAGGAGTGGAGCCGAACCAACGGCTGTACCAGGCTCACGGTCGAACGCAGAACATCAATCTGCCAGCGTGTCGCTTCTACGCACGAATGGGTTGCGAACTGATAGCTATCGATCGTTACGCGTACCCTGACTTCGCCGAGGAGACACGAATGTTGTGGTCCAAGAATTTGACGTTGCCGGGTTCGCACTGAACCACCGTTGGCCGAGAGGAGGTTGGGTGTTGTCCGACGCTCGGACGAACTCACGCCGGACGTCACCGGGTTGAGGCCCACGTGCATTGACTTTGATCAAGGATGACTGGCATGACTGGTGCCGCTGGAGATCATCTCAGCGTGGTTGGGACCGGTCCGGTTCGCTAGAGGATCGGCGGCGGGGCCTCTTCGTGGTCGGTCCATTCGGTGGCCCCTGGAGTCATGAAGACTAGGGAGGTCGGCTCGAGCGTGGCTGGCCGGTGCCAGCGACCCCTGGGTATGACGAAGAGGCTTCCGGCCGGCAGGTCGACCCGTTCTGGCCCATCGGCCATCATGACGGTGACCTCCATGTGCCCCTCAACGACCTGAAATAGCTCATCGGTGTCGGGATGCATCTCCCAGCTGGAGCCCGCTTGGGGCCGTCCAGTCGACGGGCGACGATGGGGTAGCCATTCAGACGAACCAACTCGGCGTCCTGACGGTACGGAAGTCCGTTCAAGGCCACGGCAACGTTCGCGGGTTCCACAGAGGCAACGCTAGAGCAAGTGATCGCCTTGTACCGTGACACTCGGTCGTCGCGGCCTGCTCGACCTTTTGCCTCAGCAACACGAGGTTGGCTCATGTCGCCGAAGCGGCCTGGTACTCGCAGATTCCGTTGGCAGGCTTGATGTACTTTCGGGTCTCGAGCGCCCGCGGAATGCTGAGTGCCTCGACGCGGGCGTTGATCATCCGGTTGCCGATGGTCGGGTCCTTCGCCCACAAGAGCACGAGGCCTCACCGCTCGTTGAGCCGGCGGGTGTGGCCGTCCCGAGAGGATGCGATGGTCACGACGGGCGGGGTCGGGGCCACGTTCTGAGATACTCGCATGATGGCGACTGCAAGGCGCGGGCTGGAACTCCTTGAGTTGCACCGGCAGACCGCGTTCACGTTTGACGATCGCGGCCGGATGATCCACGAGAGTGCTCCGGACCGATCCAGGGGCAAGCGGTTCTCCTTCACCGGCTGTTGGGAGGGGAACCTCGGGGTGATTCGAGACGACGTGCCCGACTCGGTGGCACTCGAGCTCGACCGTCTCTTGCACGCCGAACCGCCACTGTGCTGGCCTGACGCGATGCCAGTTCATCTTGCGGATTACCTCGGTGTACTGAGCGTGCCGATTGCCGACCCCGGTCCCGGGCTGCTGTGGGTCATTCCTGCACCACTCCACTACGACCATGACGTGCACCTTGTCTGGTCAGGAACGACTGATGGCGACCGCCTGCTTGCCCAGTTCTCTGAGGCGGTGCGAGGGAGCCTCGTAGAGGCTGGCTTGCGTGAGGCAGGAGATCTCTGGGCGCCATGGTGCGTGGCGCTCATCGACGGCCAAGTCGTCTCCGTCGCGCAGACCGTTCGCACAGGGCCCCGTGGCGCCGAGGTCGGTGTGGACACTGCGATCGGCTTCCGGGGCCTCGGGCTCGGAGCGGCTGCAACAGCGGGGTGGTCGGCCCATCGTGACCTTGAGCAACGAATGCTCTTCTACGGCACTGGTCGGAGCAACCTGTCGTCACAGCGGGTTGCCGATCGTCTTGGGTTGTCCTTCATCGGTTCGACCTTTGCCGTCACCTGACACGTGCCACCGGTAATGGTGCTCTCGAGGCGTTCATTTTCAGGCCCGTCGTAGGAGCGTGGTTCGAGCCGACGGGCGAGCGGGGCGAGCGGGGAGATGGTCCGTGTCCTTGTGGAGGTCGGCCGGCCAGCAGCGCCTGAGGGATCATCTCCTGGGACGGGGCTGGGACACCCTCTCCCCACCCTGTCGCGGTGCGGAATGGGAACGGCTGGACTCGTCGGGCGATCACGGGCATCGGGATCGCGATCCTTGGGGTATCGGGCTCGGGGCTCCTCCCCTCGGGGGTGGCCAGCGCTGACAGCCATCCAGAACCTTGCGGTGTGTCAGCCGGGCCGGAAGCATAAGGATGGGACACGTCCGCAACAATGGATGTCACGTTCTCGTCACCCGACGCGGCAAAGCCCAGGGCGAGAACGGGGGGGTTGCTCGCTCACCTGGGCTCTGCGCTGCGATTCCACCATGTGATTGACGGCTCGCTTCGCCACCCTACCGGTGACCCGCCCATTTCAAACGCGGGAAGCCTGTGGATTATGGGGATATCGGTCAAATGGTGCGGACGAGAACTTGGACCTCGTGGATCCTCGCGCCGCCGACGCCAACCGGTAGTTCAAGGTGGGCTTGGAATGGAAATGTGGATCATCCGGGCTTCAAGCGGAACGAATCCGACCCGAGAGAAGATTCCTTGGCTGTCGGCATCCTCGGGAGTGAGCCATAGGGCCTCGACATCGCCCTCGAAGGCGATTTGCACGAGCAGGGACGTGACGGCCGAGGCCACACCGCGGTGGCGATAAGGCTCTCTGGTCCCCACCACCGCCAGCTCGCTGATCCCTGCTCGCGGCACAGTGAACAGGCCCGAACCCGCCGGGTCCCCGCTGCGGAGATGTCGGGCGAGGACGACCGCAGCACCGGCGCGAACGATCTGCCGCCGTGCGGCGATAGCTGCCCGATCCGGTCGAACCAAGGGTTCGCCATAGGCTTCGCCCGCCACCGCCATGGCCTCTGCGTGGTCGTCGTCGCTCTGGGCCAACGCCACCGTGAAATCGGAGGACGCGCCGACGACGTGACCCTGCCCGGCCAGACAAGCCATGAGTACGAGGTGCGCTTCGACCTCGAACCCCGACTCCACCAGGACCATTTCGAGATCAGGTGCCGCCCGGTCGGCATACTCCAAACGTGGCTTCGGCCCCCGTCGTCGATACGCCTCGATGAGCTGCTCAACTTCGGCTCGCGATGGCTGGGCGTCATCGTCGGGGATGGCGTAGTTGCGCATCGGGTGGTCGTTTCCTGGGGTGAAGGTGGCCAAGAATGGCCCGACCCTCTCGGTGACTTGACCAGCGCCGACGCGCAGATAGGCGTTGACAGTGCTTGCGTTCAACTGAAACTCCTCGATCGAGGCCGTACGGGGCGGTGCGCACCCGCTCGATCAAAAGCGGAGAGGAACTCAGGGCCTATCGGGATGACCGAGTCTGAGGGCGCGCCACATGGGCGATCTGACGCAAGTGGCCTCACCTCCGTCTCGGAACTGGGCGAGCGTTCGCCCGCAAGCGACATGATCAGCTGGGATTCGGGACATGTCAACACTGACGGCTCGAGCTCCCGAGGCGACGGGCGGAACTATGTCACTGGCAGCACCCCCCTCAGCACCAGAACCAGGGAGCTACTGGCCGCACCAGGCGATTGCGCCTTCGGGGTTCCTGCCTGGAGCTGATGAAGAGTCGAGTCAAATAGAACACCCGAATGTCGGTGTGCTCTCCATTCTGTCGGACAGAACTGTTACACTGCTGAGGGTGCGCATGAGCTGGACCCACGCTTCGCGCCGCCACGGGATCGCCCGTCACGCCGCCCGGTTCGTCGTGGAGCACTGCGGCTTGGTGCACATCCAGCCAGCGCCGCCGGACTCTGCAGTGCCTGACCCCCGGGTCGTCTACCTCGGTGGCGACGAGGCGGGCGAGGCCATCGAGGTGATCGGCGTCGAGATGGAGCCCGATGCAAACGGCGAGGGCCACCTTCGGGTCATCCACGCCATGGCGCTGCGTGAGAAATACCGACGTCACTACGAGGAGGCCAAGAGATGGCGCATGTGAGGAGAACAAAGAGCGGAGCGGTGCTCACCCCGGAGATCGAGGAAGGGCTTGCCGACGAGGCAGAGGCTGGCTACGACCTCGAGGCCGCCGTGCCGAGGAAGATCGGCCGGCCGTCGCTGGGTCGTGGCGTGTCGCCCCGACTCGACCTTCGGATTGAGCCCGACCTCGCAGAAGCCCTCCACGAGCGAGCCGAGGAGGAGCATCGCAGTATCAGTGCCATCGCCCGGGACGCACTCCGGCGCTACTTGGCATCGTAAGGGAGACTCGGCTTGTCGCGATCCAGCGTCACGCCCCACAACGTGACGGGCTCTGACCGGAACCGCTCGGCCCGACCGCCGGTGGTGAGCGGGCATGCGCGATGAACCGTCAAGTCGTTCTGGGTAGGTGAAATGGCCAGCCAGCGGAGACGAAGTCGGCATAGGGGGCTGCCATCGCGAGGGGTAACAAGGGCGGGTCATGACGGCGGGCCGTGAGCAGGCCACCGTCGACGCGTGGGACGGGCCGGAATCGAGCCGCCGGGATCCGGTAGCCGAGCACGAACTCCCACCACGGAGCCCACGCCGTAGCCAACAGCGTGGTGGGCGGGTGGGCCGCCCGTTTACGGGCCACCTCCCACTGCAGGATCAGGTCGACCCTTTCGAGGCATCCATC
>CAWCCQ010000009.1:0-203652 GCA_963794215.1 uncultured Acidimicrobiaceae bacterium
GCCTGTGTCCTGGTTGCCGCCCACGGGGTGTCGACCCTGGTACTCGTCGACCGCAAGACTCTTGCCGACCAGTGGCGCACCCGGATCCAGGAGTTGCTCGGTGAGAAGGCCGGTCAGCGTGGTGGGGGAAGAACCAAGACTCGGGGCGTGATCGACATCGCCACGTTGCAAACGCTTTCTCGTAGTGACGACCTGGCCTCGCTCACGTCGGGGTATGGGTTCGTCGTCGTCGACGAGTGCCACCACGTGCCAGCGGCCGCGTTCGAGCACGCTGTGCGTCAGATTCCGGTACGTCGCTGGCTCGGTCTGACAGCGACGCCATACCGTCGTGACCAGCTTGACGACCTCATCGCTCTCCAACTGGGCCCAGTCCGCCAGGTCATGAGTCAACTGCAACCGGGGACGCTGACGGTCCGAATGCGGCAGGCCTCCGCACCTGAGCCGGTTCTCTATGTCCACCCCCACCTCGTTTGCGTACAGCGGGTCGGCTGATCCATCAGCACCGGGCGGGATCGCCGCCGTGTACCGCGACCTTCTAGATGACCCCGTCCGCACTCAGCAGGTTGTCCGCGACGTCATGAACGCCCTGGACTCTGGACGACACTGCCTCGTGCTCACCCAATGGACCCGGCACCTCGAACAACTCGCTGCCGCTCTGACAGAGGGCGGGCAAAACCCGGTGGTTCTGCGGGGGGGGCATGGGGGCCAAGGCCCGAGCGGCCGCTCTCGCCCGTCTCGATCTCCAACCCAATGGAGAGCCACTTCTGGTCGTGGCCACCGGACCCTACATCGGCGAAGGCTTTGATTGTCCGGTGCTCGACACCTTGTTCCTCGCTGCGCCGATCGCGTTCAAGGGGCGGCTCGTGCAGTACGCCGGGCGGATCCTGCGGCCCCACCCCGGGAAGGTCACGGCCGAAGTTCATGACTACCACGATGTCTCCACCGGAGTCCTGGCCTCATCGCTAGCCAAGCGTGCCCCTGGGTATACGAGTCTCGGCTTCGCCGATCCACGCAAGCTGAGCTTTTGAGCTTGCCGAAACGAGGGGGGCCGGCCGTCAGCCCCGTTGTGCAGGACGCGCACGTCCTCGACGCCGTAGCTGGCGATCCGCAGGGCGCTTCTCGCACCTCGGACCTTTGGATCGGTAGGGGATTGTAGTATATTGTAGGTGTGCAGGTGCGGGTGGACTGGAGCAAGCGGGCTGACACGTCCGTTCGCACCACGCTGTGGAGCCGGCGTGGGCTGACGAAGCCGTCTCGGATCCGCATGCGGCGTGGCTTGACCCGGATCCCGCCAGCCGAACGGGCTATTCAGTGAGGGTGATCGGGTATTCGAACGTTGCACGAGACGTGTTGGTCGTGATCCTTGTGCGGCCCGATGTCGATCCGTCGGAGCGGCCGGAGGGTGACTGGTGGGGGAGTAACGCGTGGGCGGCCAACGAGAGAGATCGACGTCTCTACGGAAGGGAGGAATCATGACGAAGAAGATCGACGACGTCCTCGCCCACGAGGGCGCCGCAGCCGAGAACTACGGGCTGCCCGAGGAACTTCCCGAGGGGGTGAGGGTGAGCCGGCCCAATCTCGGGCGGCCGACGGTCGTGTCAGTGCGCCTTTCAGGCGACGAGCACGAAGAGTTGCAGCGCGCCGCCGAACAAGCGCATTTGCCAGTGTCCACTCTCATCCGCCTATGGGCGCTCGATCGCCTTCGTGTTGAGGAGCAAGGAGGCGCCAGCGTCACAGAGCGGCTTGACCGACTGGAGAAGGCCGTATTCGAGCGATCCGCTTGAGGACGCCTCTGGGGGTCGCTCGAAATTGTCGGCCACCGGAGAAAGCTGTAGTAGAGCGCTCTACAACAGGGTTGTACTCAGTGGACTGGGTGGAAACTAGGTTCGACGGAACCGCACTCCAGCGCACTGGGGCGCACGGGACGGACTGGATCCATAACCTTTTGCCAAGGTGAGGGTCGTGGGTTCGAATCCCGTCGTCCGCTCCAAGAGAAATCCCAGCTCGAACGGCTATTCCGAGTCTTGAAATCGGGATTTGGCGGGACGAAATCTGGGACTTCGTCCCTCACGGATCGAGTCAACAACCTGGTTGGGCCGCCCAGCTAGGGACGGAACTCGTCGTCGCTCGGTGTAAGCGCAATGACTTCGGGGCGGTCCATCGTTCTTCTATCGGTCAGCGGAGGGCAGGCCAAGCCCGGTCGAACATTGCGCCCGACGCCGTCCTCATCAGCCAGTCGTCGCGGGTCATGCGTCGGAAGTGGTATCGGAGGTAGTCCTCTAGCGGGACCTTGCCCTCGCGTGCTGCTTCAGCCAGCGCGGGGCGGGCCACCTCTAGTTCATCAAACGTGCTGCCGAGGATCGCGGTGATGTCGGCGAGTTCCTGGGCATCGAAGAGAGGGCCATTACGGTCGAGCTCCTTGAGGTACTTCAGGTGGCGTGCGACACCTTTGACGACGGTGGACGCCCCACGGTCTTCGATACTGGGGACGACTGCCGAGAGGTTGTCGAGCAGCCCGTCGTACATTACGTTCTGCGGCGATGCTTTGGCTTCATCGTCGACTTGGCGAGACGGGATCGCCATCCCGGCCAGCTCCGCGATGGCGGTGAGTACCATTCGGCGGTGAAGCATGCTCATGATAAAGGCGCTTCCATCTGCGGACCGCGCGTTCCCGGCCTGGATCGTGGAGACTGGACCGCCGGATCCGGTCATGGCCGCCAGGCCGAAGTGCGGGCCGAGCCGTGCGATCGCGTTGACGCGGTAGTAGCGAACGCGATCGTCGTCGACGGTGATGCCGCTGAGGAGCTCATATTCCCGCAACCGTGCCGGGAAGTCCGGGAAGGAGTGCTGGGTCGTGCGCCAGGACAGCCAGGCCAGGTCGTCCATCGGGTCGCCAAAGTGGGCAAGCTCCCAGTCGATGATCGCGGTGATCCGCCCATTCGCGTACATGAAGTTGCCGGGTCCCGTGTCACCTTGGACGAGCACCGGCGCCCCGTCGTAGGCCGGCAACTTGCTCTCGAGTAGTTCAAGCTCGAGGCGGGCAAGCGCGTCGATGGGAGCGCGGGCGTCGTCCTCTTCGAAGTTCCTGCGGATCCCGGCGAGCTGATCGAGCTGGTGTTCTCGCACCGTTTTGACTGGCTGAAAGCTCGGAAGGTCGAGCGCCGCGGCACCGGCCCGGTGCCAAGTGGCGATGTGGAGCATGAAATCCTTTGCCACCGACTCGGCATCGGCTGGATCCCTCGGCGGCTGGAACCAGGTGATGCCTTCGGCGCGATCGACCAAGGCCCAGCCTCTCTCGGCGTCAACTCCCCACAAGTGGGGGACCGGAATGCCAAGCGGTTCGAGCGCCTTTACAACTTCCGTCTCGCGCCTGATTGGCAGGAAGGAGCCGACGTTCTCTCCCCGCCCCTTCTGGAGGTAGAGCGCATGGCGCACACCGTTCACGGTGACGTCGACGCCGAAACCGGGCCGGCCCCCTCCGCCCATCGCTGTTGCCGATTCGATTACCCCCCCGGTTACCTTCGCGACCCAGTCGGCTACCTCCGGATTGAGCTCGCTCACCGCGTGGCCCCCCGGATGAAGGACGGGCCCGTGAACGAGCCGAGAGTGGTGAAATCCTCCACCTCTTCCCGGCGCAGCTTGGTGATTTCCCGAAGAGGTCTGCCGAGGGGGATCATTGTCGCCAGGATGAACCGGTCGGGGATCTCCAAAAGTTCTCGAAGTGCGGCTTCCTGGCGCGCTAGCACCGACGTCACGTGGCCTCCTAGCCCGACATCCCGAGCGGCGAGCAGGATGTTGTGGGCGAATGGGAACGCCGAGCCTCCGGTCGTGACCGGTACCCGGCCGAGACCGCTGTCGACGCTCGAAGCGGCGGTGGTGTCGAGGAGGATCACGATCAGCACAGGCGCTCTGGCGATGTGGGACGGCTCGTTCGCCAGCGGAACGCATCGCGCTTGGTTGAGGTCGATCTGCGGGGGCCGCCCGTCGTTCGAGGCGACGAACGGGACAAGCCCGGCGCGGTGGAACCCGGCGTACTCGCGCATGCCCAGGTCGTACAGGGCGCCGATACGGCGCTTGACATCGGGGCTCCGGACGACGATCACGCGCCATGCCTGGCGGTTCCCGCCGTTCGGCGCGAACCGGGCGTGCTCAAGGATGTCGTAGAGGACGTCGTCGGGAACGTCGTCCTCGGAGAACTCGCGACTGGCTGGAGTGCTGCGCATCGCTTGACGTAGTTCCACGGCAACCCCCCTTCGGATGCACCATTATGTTCCTGCTCGGCAGCCCCGGCTACCTAGTTGTCGCAGCAAACGTGCCGAGCCCCCCCGACTTCATCGGGCTTGAACGCGAGCCACGGCCACCCTACCATACCGGTATCGCTTTGCAAGAGCCTCTATGGGGCCAGCAAATGACGTTGCAGCCTCGGCCGGGAGCACGCCGTGGTTCGGTTCGATGCAGCTGACATCAGCCAGGCGGACTTGGGGTGGCGCGCAGTGGAACACAGTCTGGCTCTGCGATCTGCCGACCCGGCGTCCGCTTACGCGTGGGGAGGCGCAGGCGCGTTGGGGTATGCCAGTAGACCGAGTGGAACAGCCCTAACCGAGACACGTGCAAATCCTGAGCCCACGATCACCTGGCGGCGCCAGGAGGCGGAACAACCGGAGGGCTACCCCCTTCGTAAGAGCGCCTCCATCGCTCGGGCGGCCACGTCCACGATGAGCGCGTCCGACCCTCCGATTCGATGTCCATCGCTCCAAAGGGTGTCCAGGAGGGCCAACACCATCAGCCCGTCATAGATCGGATTCTTCTCAACGTGGCCACCAAGACTCCGGAGGTGCCCGCCGATCTTTCTCGCGTGATACCGGCGGTTCGCTCGGCTGGTCTCCATGACATCGCGATCAGCTCGAGCCGCTTCCAGCCACACGAGGGCCCATGGCGCCTGCATCCTTTGGCACTTGAAATACGCGCGTATCCAATCAGCGATGTCATCGGTCGTCCAGTCAGCGGGAAGCTCGGCAAGCGCGTCGAAGACCAGATCAGCTGCGTCAGAGGCAACTTTGCCGACAGCTTCGAGGGCCTCGCGTTTCGAGCGGAAGTACGTGTAGAAGGTGGCCCGGGACACCTTGGCCGCATCGGCAATATGTTCAACCGTGGTCTCCCAGTATCCGCGGTCGAGGAACTGGGCCTCGGCAGCTGCCACCAAGATCTCCCGAGTGCGAACAGCCTTGGGCCCCGAGAAGGTGTCTCGAACAGGGGTACCAGCGTGAGCACGAGCTGACATCGGTCGCCAATTTACCGTCTTCCGACACGGACCTCAGCCGTATCGAGTGGATCGCGGCGGTCGCGATTACTTGTTGTGCGAGTCGAGGTGCGATCCGATGCTCGAGCTGGGAGACCTCCGGTCAGTTCGCTACCAGCTACCCACGTGCATCAGATGGCTGATGGTGCCGCCCATGATCATCGCCTGGTCTTCGGGCGAGAGATCGGCGACGACCTCGGAGTAGGCCAGCGGATCGGCCATGCCCTCGGGGTGGGGGAAGTCGGAACCGAACATCAGGTGGTCGGCGCGCAGCCCGAGATCGAGAAGCCCCTTGGGGTCGGGCTCGTGGAATGCGTGGACGTAGATGGACCGCTGGAACGTGGCGAACGGGTCCTCGTCGAAGAGCACTGGCGAGCGCTCGTAGGTACGCTTCAGCTTCGCTACGAAGGGGCGGATCCAATGGCTCCCGTACTCGACGGGCAGGAACTTGAGTTCGGGAAACGCGTCGCCAATCCGTGGCCGATGATCGATGCCAGCGCGTCGATGAGGGCGTCCTTCTCGGACATCGAGCGCGATGAACGCCGGATTGCCGATACTGCCGAAGTTGAGTTCCCGGTTCACGCCCTCCCACTCGTTGATGTACTTGGTGTAGCCAGGGTCGCCGGAGTGCATACCCACGAGCAGTCCGAGCTCTTGGACACGCTCCCAGAAGGGGTCGAACTCGGCTAACGCGAACGACTTCGATCCCTGCCACGTCGGCACCGGGGCAACCCGGATGAGGAAGATGCGTGCCCCGCGCTCGGCGATCCACTCGAGCTCAGCGAGAGCGGCGTCCAGCTTGGCCAAGCTGATGATCGGGGTCGAGAACAGAGCGTCCTCGTAGTGAAACGTCCAGTGCTCGTGCATCCACTCGTTGAGGGCGTGAACGACCACACAGACGGCGTCGGGATCGCCCCTGAGCCGATCCTCGACGGCGCTGGCGAGCGTCGGCCACAACAAAGTGCGGTCGATCCCCATGTCGCGCATCAGCTCTAGCCGGGGCTCGGGGTCGAAGAACGCGTCGAGCCCGGGCATCGCCCGTACCCTCTGGCCACTGTTACGGAAGTCACCGCCGGTGGCTTTCCCTGTCTGGGAGACGTCAAGGCCGTAGACGCCGGGCACCGCCACCCGGGTGAACGTCGGGTTCGGGATGTAGTTGGTGATGTGGTCGCTGAGGGCAAGCTTGGTCCGGCCGTTGATGTCGACGTATTTGATGATCCCCTCGTAGCCCGCCGGCAGAAACTTCGTCAACGCATCCCGGTTCTCGTACATATGGTTATCCGCGTCGAACACCGGATAAGGGAGCTTCCGGTCGCTCACGTAGATCAGGTTCTCGTTGGTTTCCATTTCTCGTCCTCTCGGAGGTCAGGGGTCGTCCGGTGGCACAGGCAGGGGGCCGTGTATGGCCTCGGCAGGGATCGCTCAGCGGCTGGCACGGCCCCTCGGGCGTCCCGATAGTTGACGTCCCGATCACCCGCCCGCTCGCGGGGCATGCCTAGGACCCGCTCGCTGATCACGTTGCGGGCCATCTCAGTGGTGCCTCCGCCGATCTCGCCGGCTTGCCGGATGAGGAAACCCATACCTCGCCGGCCCAAGTCCTCGTCCTCTTTGTCCCACACCACGCCTGCCCCGCCTGCCAGCTCGAAGGCGACGGTGCTCGCCCGGGTGCCGTTCACGCCCGAGAGAAGACGGGAAAGGGCGGCTCCCTGGTCGTTCAGGTGCCCCGTACGCATGGCTTGGGTGATGCGTTCGGTTGCCTCGACGGCGAGGAGGGAATTGGCTCTGACCTCGCCGATCATGTCCCGGGCGATGGGGTCCTCGAGGCGACCTGCCTTACCGGCGAGTCCGATAAGGGCCTCGTCAGGCGTACCGAAGACCTCGCCGCCTCCCTCGGCGCGGATGATGTACGGCGAGAGGGCGAAGCTGCGCTCGTGAAAGAGCCAGCGGATGCCGACTGTCCAGCCGTCGTCGACGGCGCCGATGCGGTCGTGGTCAGGGATGCGGACGTCGGTGAAGAACTCCTGACAGAACCCTCCCTCCCCCAAGCATCTCAATGCGGTGCAGCTCGAGGCCCTCGGATCGGGTGGGGACGAGGAAGACGCTGAGTCCCCGGTGCTTCTCCACGTCCCAGTTGGTCCGCGCCAGGCACAGCCCGTAGTCGGCTCTCCAGGCTCCCGACGACCAGAATCTTGGAGCCGTTCAGAAGCCACTCTTCGCCGTCGCGAGTGGCAGTCGTCTGGGCACCTGCGGCGTCCGAGGCGCTCGAAGGCTCAGAGAGGAACTGCACGAAGGCGTGCTCGCCTCGGAGGATCGGCGGGATATGCCGGAGCTTCTGCTCTTCGGTACCAAACTCCAAGATCACCGCCATGCAAGGGGTGAAGTTCGGGACCTGGAGCATGCTGGGAGCGTCGTAACCGGCGATCTCTTGGTTGAAGGCCCGGGAATGGGCGGGGGTGAGTCCGGCTCCGCCGTAGGCCTTCGGCACCACAATGCCGGCGAAGCCGGCGTCAAAGAGCTGGCGCTGGAGTCCCCGCTGGCGGGCCATCTCGGCCAGCTCCTCCTCGTCGGTCATCCCTCCGAACATCCCGCGAGAAAGCGCAGGCCCGAGGTGCTCTCGGATGAAGGATCTCGCCCGGAGGCGGAAGCTCTCGACCTCTTCGACGCCGGTGCCCTCGATCCGTTCGGTCGTGGTCACGACGCCCCCCCTTCCTCTTCCATTGAATCGGTGAGTCGCCGGCGGTCCTACAGCTTGTAGATGCGGGTGACGTTGCCCGAGGCGATCAGCTCGACGTTGTCACGGGATAGCTGCTTGAAGTGCTCTTCGAGCACCTCCTGGCTCCGTGGCCAAGTGCTGTCTGGGTGTGGGTAGTCCGTGGCCCACATCAGATTCTCGATACCGATTAGGTCAAGGAGCCGGATGCCGGCGAGGTCCTGCTCGAACGTGGCGGCCATGTTGCGGTACCAGTAGAAGCTCGGCTTCTCCTTGATGGCGTGCTCGGGGAACGTCTCCCATCCGTGGTTGGTGACCATGGTGTCGAGGCGCTCCAGGTAGTAGGGGATCCACCCGATGCCGGCTTCGACGAGCACGACGCGGAGCCCCGGCCAACGCTCGAGCACCCCGCTCACCGTCCAGTCGGCGACGCACTCGGACATGAAGATCGGTGGCAGCGACTGGATGATCCCCTTGTAGGGTGTCGGGTCCTCCATCATGACGTCCTGCATGAGGTAGCGCGAAGCGCCCACGTGTTGGCTGATCGGTACCCCGGTGTCGGTGAGCACTTCCCAGAGCGGGTCGTACCGCGGTCCCAGTAGGGCGGCGCACCGACCTCGCGAGGCAGGAGCGGGATCTGGACCGCCTTGCCGTGTTCGGCGACCACCCGCTCCACCTCCTTGACCGCGACCGGGATGTTCTCGACCGGGAGGACGTAGACGGGCATGAGCCGCTTGGGGTCGGTGGATGCCCACTCGATGGCGGCAGAGTTGAGGGCTCTGGTGGCCTCCACGCGCTCGGAAGGATCGAGGGAGCCGAACGAGGCGCCGCCGGAGCCGACGTAGAGAATCTCGGCTTCGACGCCGTCGATGTCCATGTCCTCGAGGCGTGCGGCTGCGTCGTGCTCACCGGCACGGCCAGCGGCGGGCCAGGGTGCGCCCTTGCCCATGTTGGGCGCACCGGTGGCCGCACGGCCCTCCTTCAGCTCTGCCTGCTTTGCCTTCTGCGGCTTGGCGGCGAGCATCTGAGCCGCGTACGCTGCTTCGGCCGCTTGGGCCTTCTCCCGGAGCTTGGCCGGTAGCTGCGCGTAGACCTGCTCCTTCGGAATGGTGACGTGCGAGTCGGCGGAGATAATCCTTTGACGTTGGGCCATGGCTTGCCTCCTGATCGGGCAGGATCGTTGGCCCACCCCTCAAAGAGCATGGTCGATACTTGACAGCCTGTCAACTGAAGCCTCATGATCGCCTTGCACGGTGCGCCGGTCGCGAATACCAGACGCACTCGGGGGAAAACGGGGGGAGCATGCGCGATTCATTCACTCGGTCAGGCGTTGCTGTCGCGGTCACGGCGCTGATTGCTTCGGCGCTGATCGGCCTGGTGTCGACGAGCAGTTCCTATGCCAGCACTTCAGGAGCTAGTGCTCCGGGAGTCACCAAGACCGCCATCAAGATCGGCATCATCAGCGACTTGACGGGGGCCGCCGCGTCGACCTTCGCCGACTCCGTGAACGCGATGGAGGCCCGCTTCGAAGAGGCCAACGCCGCCGGGGGTGTGAACGGCCGCAAGATCACCTGGGCGGTGGGCGACACCCAGTCGTCGCCCACCACGGCGGAGACGGCCGCCAAGGACCTGGTCCAGAGCCAGGGAGTGTTCCTGGTGGCTTCGGTGAGCGCCCTGCTCTTTGGCGGGGCCCCCTACCTCCAGCAGGCCGGTATTCCGGTGCTGGGCTACGCCGTGGACGGCCCGGAGTGGTTCACCGAGCCCTACACGAACATGTTCTCCTTCTCCGGAAGCGGAGCGGCCAAGGGACCGGCCTACACCGACGGAGGGTTCTGGAAGTCCATCGGGGCCAGCAAGGTCAGCTTCATCGCCTCCAACACCCCGTCGTCGACGAGCGGCATCGGGCCCTTCGAAGCGGCCATGAAGGCCGAGGGGCTCTCGGTGTGTGACAACACCATCGTGCCCTTGGGGGGGGTGAACTTCACTACTTATGCCCTGAGCTTCAAGTCCGACGGCTGCGACGCGGCGGAGTGCTCGTGCGTGCTGTCCTCCAGCCTGGCGGTCTCCACCGCCCTCTCCCAAGACGGGGTGGTCGGCAACAAGGTCCTCTACGGTGCCGGCCCCTCCGACCAGGTCTTTGCCAACTCCGAGGACCTGGCGGCGGCCAAGGACGCGTACTTCGAGGGCACCACCTATTCGAACGCTCCGGGGAAAGCCTTCCTAGCCGGCTTGAAGAAATACGACCCCGACTACAAGGGGGGCCTGCCCGACCTCGGCTCGGTGTCGGGCTGGGAGACCGCCAACGAGGTCATCGAAGGGCTCCAGGTCGCCGGGGAAAACCCCACCCGGGCCTCGCTCATGGCCGGCATGCGCAAGGTGACCAGCTGGACCGACGACGGCCTAGCTGTTGCGCCGGTCTCGTGGGCCTCCTTCGGGCAGTCGCCCAAGGAAGAGTGCGAGACCTACGTCCGCTTCGTGGACAACAAATACGTCGACTACCCGAAGAGCGGCAAGCCCTTCTGCGGGAAGCCCATCCCCGGCACGAGCTTCACGGCAGGGTGACGGAAGTTGGTGGCCCGACCGTTGGCGCCACCTGATCGGAGGGGGGATCCACCACCCGCGACTTGTTCTCGCCTGCTGCGGGGCCGCTGGTCTGCTTGGGAGATCGCGTCGGCGCCGCTCGATCGTAAGGCCCGCAGGGACATTGGGTCCCTGTTCCCGCCATTGACCCGATGGGTGACGTCCCTTCCTGCTCGATTGAACAAGTTATGAGAGATCTTCGCTAACCGTCGAGACGACAGATAGCCATCACCACAGTCTCGCTGACGACGATCAGCCGCTGTGCTGGACCGCAACACCGTCGGCAAGGAGGGTGTTGATCGCGTCCCGTTCCAGGCCGAATTCGGTGAGGCAGGCGATGGTGTGCTCGCCGAGCGCGGGCGGGGCCAGATGGAGTTGGACGTCCTGGTCACCGAAATACCACAATGCGCCGGGCTGCTCGAGCTTGCCCCACTCGGCGTGCTGATAGCTGGCGACGAGCGCGGCATCACGGTTGGCTGGATCGTCGAAGAACGGATAGCGCTGGCTCTGTCGCACCCGCTCGGAGGGCACCCCGGCTGCGGCGAGATCGCCGAGCACGTCATCGACCTTGCGGCCCTGGAGCGTCACTGTTCTCAAGGCGGCCAGCTGCTCGGCCGTTGTCGCGGCGAGGGCGATCCAACCGTCGTCCACCTGCACGATTCGACGGCCTGCGAAAACGCCCGTCTGGAGGGCATCAATGGTCTCGAAGGGGGCGAGGCAGCCGTCTGCGCGCTTGAAGGTCTCGCTAGCCGTCAGGGCCCCGGCACCGAGCAACGAGCCGTGCACCGCCTGGCCCGCACCGGTGCGGTCTCGATGGAATAGGGCGAGCAACGTTGCGAGCGCGGAGGACAGTGCACATTGGTGGTCCATGAAACCGAATCGGTGCCACATGGGTGGGTTGTCCTCGCCGGCACCGAGGAGCTCCCATCCGCACTGGGCTTGGAACAAGTTGGTCGTAGCCCGGCCAGTCGGCCCTCGGGCCCGTCGGACCGTACGAGCTCGTATGACAGAAGATGACTTTGGGGTTGATCGCCTTCACTGGCTCATAGTCGAGACCCAAGCGGCGCGCGGCCGGCATCCTCAGGTTGTGGTGGACCACGTCGGCCCAGCGGATGGCCGATTCGAGGGCCGGCCGGGCAGCAGGGGACTTGAGGTCGAGGGCCAACCCACGCTTGCCGCGCTGGCAGCCGGCGAATGGCCAGGCACCGGCACGCATGGGGTCACCGTTGGCCGCTTCGAGCTTGACGACATCGGCGCCGAGGTCGGCGAGCATCTGCGGGGCGTATGGTCCAGCGAGGTAGTTGCCCAGGTCAAGCACCTTCACGCCCTCGAGGGGGAACCGAGTCGGGACGCCCGTGCCGGCCGCGGGCGGCGCAGGGACCCACTCGGCGAGGACCTCGGCGGTGTGGGCGCCGTGCGCAGGCGCCGCGCTCTTGATGACCTGAGGAGGCGAGACGGTGAGCGGCTTGCCGCTCACCACGATTCGACCCTCGACGGGGTCGTCGAACTCGACGACGTAGTCGTTGACGCGGCGCCTGCTCGTCGTCGAAGATCGCACCGAACGGCAGGCAAGGCTGGACCGGGACGTCGTTGGCCCACATCTCCTCGAGCCACACCTGCCGGGGCTCCGTCCGGAAGCTCGCAACGAGGGCAGCCTGAGGGTTCGTCCAGTCGATCTGCGGGTGGCGAGAGGAGAACGGGACCGGACCTCGGTCCTGGTAGCCGGCAACCAGTTGCTGCGATCCTGGGCACCTGCAGGGGATTGCCCATCACGTGAATCCACTCGCCGTCGCCGCATTCGTAGATCGTCGCCTGCGAGCCGCGGCCCTCTTTCGGGAATCCCGCTGCGAGCGCCGGCGACGGGAACTCCGCTCGCGACCAGTGCATCCCCATCGGCACCATCGCTCCTTGCACCAGGCTCGTGTGGGCCGGCCCCGCTCGGCCGGTGCGTCCACGCGACACCAGGCGGGCGACGATACCGGTGGCTGCGGTGTACACGGCACCCCAACTGCCGAGCGGGAAGCGGAGGTAGGTGGGTCCCTCCCGGAGCCACGGCAGCTGCTCGTCGAGGATGCCGAGGCGCGCCATGGCCAACCCCTCGTCGACGGGCAGGTCGGCGTCGGGGTGGTTGGCCGGCCACGACAGCACCGAGGAGACGATCAGCTGTGGATGCCGGCCGGCCAGCGCCACGTCATCGAGTCCGGCAGCCCGTGCCGCTGCCGGGCCGAGCTCGTGCACGAGCACGTCGGCGCCTGCAAGGAGCGTTTCCAGCTGAGCGCTCCCGGCATCGGTGTCCAGGTCGACGACTGCGCTGCGCTTGCTGCGGTTCCACGTACGGAACCCGGGAAGTGCTCGATCCGAGCCTGGCGTCGGTCCTTCCACCTTCACTACGTCGGCGCCGACCTCGGCGAGCAGCATCGTGGCAACCGGGCCGGCGATGCCGGTGGACATATCGACGATCCTGATGCCTTCGAGGATGCCGGCGGCCATGATGTCCTCCCTCTGTTCGCAAGCGCGATTCGTCAACATCTGTGCCCGGGCCGAGCATGGCAGTTGCGATCAACTGCGCTCGAAGGGCGAGCCGAGTCCGTGCCGTCATACCATCGCCCATCAGACCATGGTCGATACTTGACGAACCGTCAACTCAAGCTTTCGTCTATTGTATGTCGGTTGACATGGCCCGGTGAACATGCCCGTTGAGGACAACCCGTCACCGGCGTGCCAGAACCAGAGCCAAGGTAACTTGTGGCGAAGAACAGAACCGGTGCCACACTTCAGAATCGCGTAGAGCCCTGGCAACGAGTGAACCTGACTCGCCCTGGGTCTTCGCGCGCCGGCGTCGCGGACGTCGTGACCGGCACGTTTCGCGTCGACGCGGTAGCCGTCACCCGCCGTCTCCAACGTTGAACGCCTCAGCTGTTCAGCCCCTCCGCCTCGCCGTGGGCCGCCGACCCAGGCCGCCGAAATGCCGCACCTACTTGGTGAGCCGAGGCGAACCTTGTCCACCGTTCCGTGGCCTTCGCGGCTACTTCCGTCTGCTGATGTCCCAGACCCAGCCTGGAAGGCGTTGAGGCCGGTGCTTCGATCGTTACTTTCATGCCGTGCCTGCGTCGAAGGTCGATGCAACGGTGCGGCCATAGGATCAGACCCAACTAGACGACCCAATCTCCCGTCGCTCTCCGGCGCGGCCGGCGCAGTGAGAGACCGGGGGAGGCGATTCGCGGGCGATGCGAGAGGAGTCCCATGCCAGAGCCACAACACCTGGATAGTCACCAGCGTGACACCCTCCTCCGGGTTTTTCAGCATCCGACGGGTCGCAACATCGAGTGGCACGACCTGCTGACGCTGCTGGAAGGTGTCGGAAGTGTCGAACGCAACGACGACTTGTACCTCGTGCACGTGGGCGACGAGACCCAGGTCCTTCGCCGCCCTCCGGACAAGGACGTCGATGTCCAGCAGATCGCCGACCTTCGACGGATCCTGACGATTGCTGGATACGATGCCGTCGTCGAAGATCTCGAGGCCAAGGGCAAAGAGGTCTGACACAGGCCAACAACGCTCCGGGGATCAGTCAGTATTTGGACCCTTCAGGCTCCGCCGGATTTCGTTCAGTCCTTGACCGAGAGCCAGAAGGTCGAGGAGCAGCGGCTGACCCCGTCCCTGGACCAGATCGCGGTGATCAGCTCAGTTTCGATCATGAGGGGCGGCGCCTATTTCGGGGCGATGCGCAGCTCCTGCGGCACGAGCCGGAGGACGAGCAGGTCGGCCGACTTCGCGATCAGATGAGCCTGTCGGCCTGCGGGCGTTGTCGCCTCAGACCTCAGACTCGCCGAGAGCCGGCCCTCATGACCCCGTTCGGCGACTCCCTCGTCAAACCCAGGTGTGAGCGAGAGGTCCGCGAAGCAACTCTGCACGGGCCGAGGGCTTCCGAGCGAAGCGAAGCCGAGCCCGTCGTAGACGACGACCGAGTGGGCGCACGCCATCACCCGTGCGATCCTGGTCGGGTGAGCTTCTTCGACGACGTCCCCGAGCCACGGTCAACCTCCCGAACGACGGCGCCTTGAGCACAAGCCCTGGATGGGGCCACCCCCTGGGTGGGTCGGGGGCTGGGTCCCCTGGCATGTCGAGATGGCTCGGGACTCGAAGGTCTATGCCGTGCTGATCGAGGTTGTCGCGTATCCCACCGGGGTTGAGTTCTCGATCATGACCCGCCGTGCACCCGATGCGGCGCGGTCCCAAGACGGTCGGCCGATGGGATTGGCGTTTCGCATGTCTGGTCCTGATGCGCCGAGGTTGGGTATCGGGTACCCGGACGGTCGAAAAGCTGTCCTTGAGGCGATGCGGGCGCCCTCGCCCTCGGGCGAGGAACCTGACCGGCCGATTCTGATCCTCCGACGAGGCGGAGGTGGACGCGACGAGTGGCGCCAAGGGTTCTGGCTCTGGCCTCTCCCGCCACCTGGCCCACTGCTCGTCGTCACGTCCGGTGGGCAGACAGATCCCGGCGAACATTCGGTTCGTCTTGACGCCGCCGAACTGGTCGCTGCCGCTGAGCGCGCTGAACAGCTCTGGGAAATCGACCCGAATGAACGTTGGCGGGGTGGACAATGGTCGTCTAGCAGCGGCACGGCCATGCGGATCGAAGCCCCCAGAAACGACCCGCTCGGGAGACCAGAAGAAAGATCGGACGGGTAGTGCTGCGCGTCGCGCTGACTACGCCGACTGCGGCTAGCGGGTCAAATCCTTTTGCATGGCGATTCGAGGACCGAGGTCGTCGTCCCCGATGTCCTTCTCGTGCTGCCTGATTGCGGCAAGACCCTTTGGAGGATTGTCGACCTGCTGGAATCCGAGCTTGGCGTAGAACGGCCCATTCCACGGGACGTCGCGAAACGTGGTCAGGGTGACGGCACTGTGGCCACGTGTCAGCGCCCACTCGCAGACAGCGTTCATGAGAGCCGTCCCCAGGCCGCGCCGACCGACCGAAGGGTCAACTGAGAGTTGCCAGACATGGGGCGTGGCGTCGATGAGTCCGACACTGGCGAATCCCACCCATGGGTCTCCACTAACGAGAACGACGCTCGCCTGGGCGAGATGGTCAAAGTCGTCCGGTGGGAAGGGCCCGATGCCCGCCTCTGCGAAGACCTGCTCGGACGCATCCTGGACCTCTCGGAGACGACCGAACTCCTCCGAGTGCCGCCTTGGCCGGCGCCGAAGCGGTCCCATCGCCACTACCCGGATCGCCCAAGGTCCTTGCTTGTCTGACACGGATCGAGCCTACCGAGAAGCGTTGTCCCAAACACATACCTGGGATCGTTCATGGACGGCCGATGGCAGTACGGATTGGCGAGAGCCATTTGTGCGCCACGCCAAGCATTGATCATGAGATTTCGCTCGAGGTGAGGCTGCCGCCGTCGCCGCCAACTGGCCAGAACGGCGCCTACGTACGTGACCAATAGTCTTGGCTAGCCGTCCCCGACCGAGCCATGTCATGCCCCGGTCGACCAAAGGACGCCGTTGGGATGGTCCGCAGATGCTCGACCGTGAGGGCGTGCCGAGCCGCTCGCGATATGCGGCCATCCCGGACCGGACGACAATTAGGCCGATCCGATCGCCTCGCCGAACTGGAGTGTGTCCAGCCCCATGGGCCATGCCTTGGCGCCTTTAGGAGGTGCGGCAGCCTCGGCCTCGGTTTAGGTCTCAATCACTTCGATCGAGACCCCGTGGGTGTCGTCGATAGCCACGAAGTATGCGCCGACGAATCCGGGGGTCGCCTTCATGATCGGTACGACCTCCTCGGTGAGACGCCGCCTCGCCTCGGCCAGGTCCCTGATGTTGATGTGAATCATGGTGGCGTGCATGGCCGATCTCCTTGCGGCGCCGTCGACCTGGATACGTTACTGGCGCCACGCTTTTCACCAAGGAGTGATGGTCGCCGCCCGTGGGACACCAACCCCGACAGATTCACGTCGATCAGCCACACTGCCCTCGTTTGGCTACAGGTTGTGACACGAGAGACCGCGGCGCAGGTCGCCGTCGAGGCATTGGGGCCCAGAGTCCGACTGTTTCCCAAGGTCTGGCGGCCGCCTCGATCGAGTTCGGTACAGTGTGAACGCCGCTATGGGGGTTGCGCGGGAACGTGCTGCCAAGGTTCGCGCACGACGGGGACTTGTAAAATGGGTGAGCCCGGTCCAATCCGAGGAGGTCCCCCGATTGGGGCTATCGGGAACCAGTGTCGCAGGTGTAGCTTCGGCTTAGCACAGAGAGCCGTCCTAGACGTGTTGAGCCACATCCGCTGGCTCGGGAGCGATGCACCAGACCCCGGCACCGCCCAGTTGCAATGCCGGATAACAGAAGAATCAATAGCTCCCTGCGAGTCTCCGATTTGCGACGGCCCTCAAGATACGGGGCTTGAGAAAAGCGGCCCCAACTCGTCTGTTGAAGTCGCAAGCATAATGAGCGCGCGCCTGGTCAGCGGCCCTGCTCGGAAGAAGGGGGGAAAGATATTCGTGCAGGTTCAGACTTTCGATTCGTACCCGGTCGACCTGTCGGTTGACTACGAGGACGCTGGGCGCAACCGCTTGACCGTTGGATTTCGGGTCTTTGCCGCGCTGCCAATCTTGGTGGTGCTGGTCTTGCTGGAAAGCGGTTCGATCAACGGGTGGACCTTTGGAGCCAGCGGCGTCCTCTTTCTGCCCACGTTGCTGATGCTGGTCTTCCGGCGCAAATACCCGGGTTGGTGGTTCGATTTCAACCTCAACGTGGTCCGCTTCACCATTCGGGCTTTCGCCTATCTGCTCATCCTTCGTGACGAGTACCCTTCGACCGACGAGGAGCAGGCCGTGCACCTCACACTCCCTGATCCACACGGCGGCGGGGCACTTAACCGTTGGCTCCCTCTGGTGAAGTGGTTTCTCGCAATCCCGCACTACATCGTGCTCATCTTCTTGTACATCGCCGTCCTCGTCCTCAGTGTGATCGCTTGGTTCGTGGTGATCTTTACCGGCCGCTATCCCCGCTCCTTCCACGACTTCGTGGTCGGCGTCGTGCGGTGGACAACTCGCGTTCAGGCGTATGCCCTTGTGCTCGTGACGGACCGATATCCGCCCTTCCGACTCGGACCATGAGCCGCTCCCGGGAGGAAATCCGTTTGGCGGTATGAGCGGCGACGCCTATCGCTGCGCAGGCTCTACCCGCGGATGTTGGTCGACGCGATCTGCGATCTGGCGGCAACTGGTGAACTCAGACCCCGTTTGCCTGCCGAATCCCCCTCGAGGGGGGCCACGCCACTCTACGAGGCAAGGTGGTCTTCGATCCGGATCACGCCTATGCCGACCCATTGGCGGTGAAGGACACCTCGATGCGGTAGGTGCGGCCCAGCGGGAGCAAAGAGCTCGTGGTTCACCGTCGAACTGCTGCCGCGCCCGCGTTGGGGGTCAGGGGTCCAGGTCCATCAGTAGCTGACGGTACCTATCCCTGTAAAGGTCTCTTCCTGTGCGAGCGGTTTGGCATTGTTCGCTTGATTGCAGGAACCATTCTTCTTGGGAAGAATCCCCTGGAACGACACGGTCAGGGTTACCGAACCGGTGATATCGGCGTAGGACCCTGTGCCACTGACAACGGAGCCAGGCCCCGACACTGAGGCATAGTACGAGCAGTTTGTAGAGTTGAGTGTCGGGTTGGCATTGCTCACGGCCTTATTGAATGCGGTTGCGTTGATGAGGACCGTGCCGTGTTTCAACTTCAAAAGTCGGAAGCCTGTATTCTTTTTTGAGGGCGCCCCCGTCGACGTGACAGGAACAGCCTTCCCGTAGTCTCCAATCGCTCCGGTGATGATGATGGATGGTTTGTTGGAGTTGGTAGCGGTCCATATCTGAACGGCGCCCGTTGTCTGGGCCGAGGCTACGCCGGCCAGTCCCCAACTACTCGCCGCCAATGTCACCAACCCCAGCGCTGACTTACCGAGCTTCATTGCGTCTCCTCTCGTCGTGCCAGCGCCAGGCAAAGACCTCGGCGATGAACGTGGCCACTACTGCGATACCCAGTCCGCCGGATTTTACAATCCAACGACCTCCGTCACGGCCGGGCATTCGCGGCTCGAGTCCGAACGACCTGGTTATTTCTCAGATTCCTCTCAGCTTCCTCAGACTCAGCCAACGACACCATGCCACCCTGTCCACCACCCGCAAACCACCTCGACGCGAGTTGCGTCCCTGACCCAGCAGCGCGGGCCATCACGAGGGCGACTGGTACATCCAGAACCTCATCGGTCCCAAATGACCGACCCGGAGAAGCTATGACATGATCGCGGGGTTCGGGACCAGGGAGTCAGCCCGCGCTGTCAGCGGGCAGGAGCCCGTATTCGATCGCTTCAGGTGCGCGGCCATCTTGTCGAGGGTAGCCCTGGCCTCACCCTTCAGGTCACCCGCCTCGGACCGGCGTGGGCCTGCCGTGACCCCGAGCGGACCGTCAGCCATCGGACACGTCGAACAGACATGAACGCCGGAGCGGCGCGGAACGCTGGCGGGTGGGTCAGCCGTGAAGCCTGGAGTCGGGTGCAACCCGGCTGCCTTGGCCGCCAGAAACCGGGCCATCCGCCACTGGCATAGGCGGACGCCTGCAATCGCGCCCACGGGTTGCATCCAACGCCGTCGCCTGGGAGGACGAGGTCGACCGGCGAGTCTTCCGGCAACGCACCCGAGCGCACCTGGTCGGGTGGCGTTACAGCGGTTCGATGCTGTCGAGGAGGTGGTCGCGCTGCCTCACAGTCCGTCCTTCTCCGCGGGTCAATCTCGGTCTGGAAGCGCTTGCTCTTCAGAACTCAGCTCGTCCACGTCGAATCGGCTTGCACATTCCCGCCTCGTGATCGCCGCGACACACAAGCCACCCAGGACCACGCTCATTGTCGCGAGCGTGTTGAAGATACCGGTCGTGAATTGCCCCGAGCCAATGGACTGAGGTCCATTGTTCGCGTACCAGCCGACTGCGAGGTAGATGATGGCACCGGCTGCGGTAACAACGAGAAGAATCCCCGAGCATGACGCCAGCCACATCGTTCGCAACAGTCGCTCGAATGGATCAAGAGGATCGCCCTCTCGGTCCCACTCAGCGGTCTCTTTCACGTAGCTATCTGCCGCCGCTCCTACTGTCACCGCGTGCCACCAAAGTGGGAGAAGACCGACTACGAGAATGACGGCGCTGAAGATATTCGCCCATTGAAAGGCGTTGGACACACGCTCGCCGACGTCGCCGTAGCTGAAACCACCCCAGATCGCACTGACGGCGTTCCCGATGGCGTAGAGGAGTACGGCCACTAGCAGACAGAGTGGAAGTACTTCCGGCACGCTCCATCGCTGGCCAGCGATCCTTGCGACGATCAACCTAGCGATCGAATAGCGGGGGTCATCGTTCCCCGCCGACTCAGCTTCGAGACGTGTTGGATCAGAGTCCGCCATGAATCTATGGTAGGACTCGGGACTCGGAACACGCGAATATCGGACCCAAGCTGCTTCTGATGACAGACCAGTCTGAGGCGGTCGACCCGAACCGGGCTTTCGGCAGTTCCGACTGGGCGGGGTCGTACTCGCTCACGTCTCGGGCTTCTCGGCGTCCAGCCGAGCGAGCTGGTCCTGAAGTTGGAACTCGGTAATGGGCGTCTCGTCGCGGAACACGGCGAGCGCTATCAACATCCGATTCCGCACCCGCTGGTCGATGACCATGCCAAAGCGGAAGGTCCTGGGGATAGTGCTGATCGACACGGCGATGGTGAACTCCCCAGGCGGTATTCGATGCCGATGACCTTGGAGAACTCGCACTCCATGATTCTGCGATGCCAGTCGGCACACGACGGGGCGGGCGGTGATATTCAGCGTGCGCCGGTCGACCACCTCGGGGCGAGGCCTACCTTGCACGCAGCGCCCATGGGTACGGTCGACGCGTCCTCGGATTCGGGTGAACGTGAATCAACAGGGCCGAGAGGCCCGACCAGCCGCCGACGTAGTGCTGGTGGCGGCGCATCTCGAGGAGACTGGAGTTGGTCACCGTGGCGATGGCGCGCTCGATCGCCCCGAAGACCAGCCCGTTGCTGTCGAGGGCTCCGGAGATCAGGCGGACGTCGAGGACGCGGCGGCGCGTCGCCCAGACGACGATGCGCTCGTCGCTCGTCGCTCGTCGCTCGTCGCTCGTCGCTCGTCGCTCGTCGCTCGTCGCTCGTCGCTCGTCGCTCGTCGCTCGTCGCTCGTCGCTCGTCGCTCGTCGCTCGTCGCTCGTCGCTCGTCGCTCGTCGTGCGCGGGCGTGGCGGCGCTCGTCGGCTGCGTGGCGCAGTGTGTCGAGCATTTCCTCCTCCTCCTCCTCCTCCTCCTCCTCCTCCTCCGTTTCGTCGGGCGACGAGAGGGCTTGGCGAACTCGGCCAGCGCCTCGGCAGTCGGGTGATAGTCGGGTCCGAACCAAGCGGGCATCGGGTCGCGGGCATCGACCCAGTCCTCACCGATGAACTCGGGCGACGAGTCGACGGGGATGAGCCCGTTCTGAATCTGAGCCGCCCAGAGCAGGTTCCCCTCCGTCCGGGCTCGGTGAGCGGCGATCGCTTGGGCGTGCCTGGGCGCGGGCTCGTTCCGTGGTCGGTCCGGGTGTGTCGGCCAAGCTCGGTGCGGCTGAGTTCGCCACCACCACCGAGCGCCTCAGCTGATGGTCGTCGACCACGGCCTATCCAGTACTTCGAGGATGGGAAGGCCGCGATGACGCCGGGCAGAATCCACCCGCAGACGTTCAGATGCACACGAGAGCTCTACCCGGAACTGACGGATGGATTGCCGGACCCAGAACGCAACCCCTAGTCTTGTCTCGACCCTTGTCGTCAGGTTCACAGCCACCCAGCGGTTCGGTCGACCAGGCTGCGCTTGCCCTCGAACTGGCAGAACAACTCACTCGCCGGGTCAACAGGGCATCGCCAAAGACACGCTCTGACTCACGGCCGTTGCACCCGAGCGCGAGCTTCCGTAGTCTTCAGTCTTCGGGGTCAAAGAGGGGAGGGGGCGCCGTGACAGGTGTGACGGTCACGTTCGACTATGACGGAGATTTCGACCTGGCTCGGGTCGTGGGTGTTGCTGACCAAGCGCGTGGGATGTTCGAGGGTATGCCCGGCTTGCGCTTCAAGTTCTTTACCTTCGACGAGGCTCGCCAGCAGGCAAGGAACTTCTACGTCTGGGAATCCGAAGGGGTGGCGAGGGCGTTCTTCTCCGACGAGATGCGTGCGCGGGTGACCACTCTTTATGGCGTTGCGCCAACCTTCGACTTCGTCGAGATTGCGCATATCGTGGACAACTCAGGCTCCTGACCGGAAGCCTGGCCAAGGTCACAGCAACCCGAACGACCTGACCTGCACCATCGTGATGGCCTCATGGGACTGACCGAATCGGCCACGACGCGGGTCGAGGCACCACCCGAGTTGCTGTTTCGCGTCATCGTCGATCCCGCTCGCTTGCCAGCCTGGAACGAGGCGATAACTGAGGTCGTGGAAGCGCCACGTCTCCTCCAAGTGGGGTCTCAATGGAAGGTCCGGCTTCACGCGCTCGGGCAATCGTGGGTGAGCAAGTCCCAAGTGGCGGCGCTGGACTTGGTAGACGGCCGCTTCGCCTACCGGTCCCAGACCGATGACGGCAACCCTTCCTACGCTGACTGGGAGTGGCGAGTCACGCCAGATGGAGGTGGCGGTTCAATCGTCGCCGTGACAGTCGAATTGCACCCTGCAACCTTTTGGAGGCGCCACCTTCTGGTGAGAGTGCGTCGACCTGCTCTGCGGCGAGAGATGAACAAGTCTCTGAACGTCCTGGCGGCCGTGGTGACGCGATGACTCGCGGGCTGAAGGGGCATCTGGGCCCTCTATGGGCTGTGCGCGCCTCGCGGACCCAGTTGACGGAGGGCCTGCTCGACGACTCCGAACATACGGGCGACAGCGGCGACGCTCCGATGCTGGTCAATCACCAGCGCCGCAGCTTCCCTGTGGAACTCCCTTAAAGAGGTTCGCCTAATACCCCGCTAGAGCTCCGTGGAGTGGAATAATTGGCGTATGCCCACTTCCACGTCACCAGCCGGTGCAGCGCGCACGAACAAGGCACCACCCCGAGTCCGGCCGCGCCGAGATTTCGAGGCCATGGAGGCCACCCGGATGCGGGCGGCCGACCTGTTCACCAAGGGGGTGTCCCAGGCCGACATCGCTCGTCAGCTCGAGGTCTCCCACCAGACGGTCTCTGACTGGCACACGGTGTGGTTGATCGGGGGGAAGCAGGCTCTCAAACGAACAGGCGAGCCTGGTCGTCCGCGCAAGTTGACCGACGCCGACCTGGCGATGGTGGAGCGGGCCCTCGAGAAGGGTCCGAAGGCCAATGGGTATCCGACCGATCTGTGGACTCTGGCCCGGGTCGCCGAGGTGATCGAGGAAACCACTGGGGTGAACTCCACCGCCACCTCGACGGCGACAAGGTCACCCTGATCTGGGACGGACTTCCCT
Organism: uncultured Acidimicrobiaceae bacterium; assembly: GCA_963794215.1. Lineage (GTDB taxonomy): Bacteria > Actinomycetota > Acidimicrobiia > Acidimicrobiales > RAAP-2 > DATKRB01. Next base: position 23,093 of record CAWCCQ010000009.1, read on the forward strand.
CCCACCGCAGCCGGACGATGCAACGCTTCATCAAGCAGCAACGCAAGTGGCTGGTCGTCGAACGTCTCCCGGCCTACGCCCCCGACCTCAACCCGGTCGAACAGATCTGGGGCAACCTGAAAGGCGGCGAGCTGGCCAACCTCTGCCTGGACACTATCGGCGAAGCGGAAGAGATCGTCGACCAGGGGCTCTGCCGCATCGGCAACGAGACCACGTTGGCCTTCGCGTTCCTCCGACATTGTGGCTTTACGCTGTGAACCGGGATCGGCGCGGTATTACGCGAAGGTCTTTAGGTACCTGACTCGCCGGCGGGCGAGCTTCGGTCATTGCCGGCATGGATACCCCCTATTCGAGGTGTCCGGCCAGCCGGGGGAATGGTCAGCGGGCCGCCAGGTACTTGGTGAACGGCTCGAGCGAGTCTGGTGCGGTCCGGGCCCGGACGACGGGGGGTGGCTCGCCAGTGAGATAGGAACGGACCGTCTTTCGATCCCGGCCCAGGTGCCGGGCGATCGCCGAGATCGCCAGCCCCTGGATCTGAGTGCAGGTGCTTCCACGTCTTCCCCATGTGTGAGCATGCGGAGCTGGTCTCGCTTCGGGCTGCCTTGCTTGGTCGCTTGTCAGCTTCGAAGGGGGCCCAACGCCGCTGGTGGATGGTTCAGCTCACCGGGACAGGTGGGGAATTTCAATGATCGAGAGTGAGGAGTTTCAACAAACGCGGCGGAGGTTGCGATTGGCGCAGCGTCTCGAGCCCTATACCGGCCTGGCCTTGAGCCCCACGGCCACGGGACTTGACTTAATCGAGTCCTGCCCACCCCGCAGTACGGCGATCACCACTGCCGGCACATCGTCGAGACCGAGCGGGCTGGTACTGTCGACGTTCTTGACCATCGGGTCACGGCCACCGCAACGGGCGGTCGGTGCCGCCATGTCCACAACGGCGTTGTTCGGGGGGCGTTACAGCTTGCGTTGCGCTAGCTGCGTCCGTGACTTGACGCCAAGCTTGCGGAATGCTTTATGCAGGTGGTATTCGACGGTGCTCGGACTAATGAAGAGTTGAGCAGCGATCTCTCTGTTCGTACTTCCCTTTGCAGCCAGGCGGGCGACTTGTGACTCCTGCGGGGTGAGTTGGTCAAGCGTGTCTAGCGTCCGCTTGCGCGCGGTTTCGCCACTCGCCTGCAACTCAACCCGTGCGCGCTCGGCGAACGCATCCATTCCAAAGCCCGTGAACATCTCGTGAGCAATCCGCAACTCGTGACGAGCGTCCAGCCGACGACGCTGACGTCGGAGCCACTCGCCGTAAAGTAGGTGAGCACGGGCCAGGTCGACAGCGACTCGCGTCCACGCTAGCCGTTCGATTGCCTCGACGTAGAGGTCACTGGCGTGTAAGTCGTCCTCAAGCAGTGCGTGCGAGCGGGCGGCAATCCCCAAGGCCCAATCCGTACCGCTCGCATTACTCCGGTCCGTCAGGTGCCGATGGGTCTCGTCGGCAAGGTCGAAAGCCCCAACCCGCACGGCGGCCTCGATCAACTCAGGCATCGCCCAGTTAGAGGTGACGAGCTCGGTGTGACCAACCACCCGGCGCGCCGCCGCCAGTGCCTCGTCATACCGTCCGAGTCCGTTGTAAAGAACGGACTCCGCCCTATCTACGAAGGACAGACCTGCACCCTCTCCCCGTCCGATCAGCTCAGCACGAGCGGTATCGAACAACTGTCTCGCTTCGCCCTCGCGGCCACGCATTGCAGCGAGGCTCACCCCGTGGTACGGCGCGAGGGGGCTTCCGGTCAGCTCCGTCACCTCTTGGAGAGCCTCCTGGAGAGATGCCGCCAATGCCAATTCGCCCGCGAGCACGTGCATCTGGCCCCGGTGACTAAGGGCGATCGGCAGTTCGCTGAGCGCTCCGGTCTCGCGGACCAGCTGAAGGTGTAGATCTGCCAGCCGTGTCCAACCTTCGTCATCCCAAAGATGCTGTGTTGCGACGGCCGCTCCCCACATCCAGCGCAACTGCCCAGTCTTCGACATCTCGCCCTCAATCACGCGCTGCGCCTGGCGCAGAGTCGGAACGGCGCCGCCATAGTTCCCTCTGAGAATTGCAACCAAACCGTCGAGCAGCAGGTCCGGACCGCGTGGGCTCCGGGCCCGCGGTGCAGCGCTCGCGGCTTCTGCTATCTCGCGGGGCTTGCGCCCGGTCCGGCCAACGGCCCCGCGAAGATGGCCGCCGTAAGCGCCTCCAGATACGTCTCTCGGGCCAGCTGAGGATCGACCTCTCCGAGCTGTTTGGCGGCCTTGAGCAGCAACCTCGCGGCGTCGCCGCTACGCGTCGCGAGGAACGCAATCTGGCCGCGGAGCAAACCCGCCCTCGCCTGCTCGGAGTCGCTGAGAACCCCCGCTTCAGCAGTTGCGACCAAGCGTAAGGCGTCATCCAGCGCTCCGGCTTGCAACTTTGCCTGGGCCGCCGCGAGTGCACGTCCCGACCGTTGTGAAGCTTCGGGTGTCAACTCCGTTGCTCGTTCCAGGAACGCCGCGGCGGCCGCGTAACCGCCACGCGCTTGCGCCCGGGCTGCAGAATCCTCCAGTTCCGCGGCGACCTTCTCATCGGGCTTCTGGGCTGCCTGCGCCCGGTGCCAGGCGCGGCGATCCGGATCGAATTCCGGATCGGTCGACTCTGCAAGCGCGCGGTGGACCCCGCGTCGCTCGTTCGGGGTGGCAGCCCGGTAGACAGCCGAACGAACGAGGGGATGACGGAACACCACCCTTGGGCCAAAACCCAATAACTCTTCCGACTCAACCGTGTCGGCGGCCGACTCTGGGATTCCGAGTCGCTCCGCGGCCCGCCACACGAGCGCCGGGTCGCCGACCGGATCGGCCGCCGCCACGAGCAACAAGCGACGGACATCGTCGGGAAGACCCAACAGCCTGCGCGTAAAGCTCTCCTCGATTCCGACGGACAGGGGTACCTCGGCCGGTAGGCCAAATCCTCCCGCCAACTCAGTCAGGGTAAGCCCCCTCGGCAACTCCAGCACCGCGAGGGGGTTTCCACGCGTCTCGACAACGATCCTCTCCAAGACGGGCCCATCGAACGGAGCCGGCAGCACTGACTCCAACAGCGCCCTGGCATCTCGATGACCCAAAGGCGTGATGACAAGTTCCGGTAGGCCGTTGAGAGCATCGTCGACTTGCCGCGTGGCGAACAGAAGGACGATGTGCTCCGCTAACAGCCGTCGAGCTACAAACCCAAGGACCCGCGCCGACGCCTGGTCCAGCCAATGTGCGTCATCGACAACTGCGAGCAGAGGCTGCTCCTCGGCCGCCTCGGACAAGAGCCCGAGGACTGCCAATCCGATCAAGAACGGATTTGGCGCCGAACCACTGGTGAGTCCAAATGCGACCTCCAGCGCCTCGTGCTGAGGTTGCGCGAGACGGTCCAGGAGGTCGATGAACGGGGAGCACAGTTGCTGAAGCGCCGCGAAAGGAAGCTCCATCTCCGCTTCGACGCCCGAGGTCTTGGCGACCCAATACCTACTCCCGGCTTCTATTGCATACTCGAGCAGGGCGGTCTTGCCCACGCCTGGCTCGCCGTGCACGACCAGAACGCCGCCGCGCCCGGCTAGTAACCGATTGAGGATCCCACGCTCGCGTTCACGGCCGAACAACTGCCCTCCTGACGAAATCCGGACGACACACTTCCATTTCGATGGACATCATTGCTGAGAACGGGGTTCGGGGCACGCCTCAGGATTTCGACGACTAAGGATTTCCTGGATGCGACCACCTCGCAGGAGCGTTAGCATCCCGGAGGGTGGAGAGCGACGAGACGGGCGAGCCCTCGCTGAGCCGAGCTCACACGATGTCTGAGGCACTCGTCGAAGAGCATCCGACGACCGTCGACGCACTTTCGGTCCGTCCTCCGAGCCGCGGTCCAGCGTTGGCTCACCGCGTCAGCGAGCAGGGCTACTACGTCGGGCGGGTCGAAGGCAACCTCTATCGAATCACGGACGGGACCTACCAGTGTGCGTTCATGACCACTCCCGACGGCGTCGTCTTGTTCGACGCGCCTCCCACTCTCGGTCACAACATCCAGCGTGCCGTAAATGAGATTGCCATGGGCAACGGCGTAAGCAACAAGGTGACGTATCTCATCTATTCACATCACCACGCCGATCACGTCGGGGCGTCTTCGCTGTTTGACGGGAACATCATTCGCATCGGTCACGAAGAGACGCGAAAGCTACTGCTACGTGACGACGACCCCGCGAGGCCCGCACCAGAAGAAACCTTCCAGGACCGCTGCATTCTCGAGATCGGGGGTGAGCGTATTGAGCTGGCCTGGCACGGCTCAAATCATTCACCGGACAACATCTTTATTCATCTGCCCGATCACGCCGCGCTCATGCTTGTCGATATTGTGAACCCAGGTTGGGCGGCGGTGTGCCAGGGCGAGCTGGCCAATGATGTACCCGGCTACATCGCGGCGGCAGACTACGCGCTCACTTACCCGTGGAAGTACTTCATTGGTGGTCATATGGGTCGGCTTGGCACGCGAAACGACATTGCGACGCACCGACAGTATATTGCGGACATCAGGGACAGCTCACAAAGGGCTCTGGACACCATCGATTCCGCACCCTACTTCGTGAAGCACGGCGAGAACACCTGGGCCGCCATGAGGGCCTATCTGGAGGCAACCACAGCAGCCGCCGCGGTGCCGATCATCGAGAAGTACTCGGGCATTCTTGCGGCCGCTGAGCTCTTCACTACTGGCACGACGTTCCAGATTATGCAATCGATGCGCCTGGACCTTGGCTACGCGTCGCAGGTGCACCCGTGAGTCTTCGCGATGAATCGTCCAATGCAATTGCACTGGCATTGCTCCTGGGCTTACAACATCGAACGAGGCGCCGAGGCTTGGCTCGTCGCTCAACCTCCTGGTCTTCTATGGATGAGCACGGCGGCCACGGTCGAAGGAGGGAAGCACCAGCTCGGACACGCACGAGTCAAGAGCCGACTGGGGGTTTCCTGGATGCGAGCGCGTCCGGGCTGGTAGAGGATGTCAGGGCTACCTCCAGGACGTTCCATGCGAAAGGAAGAAGGCTCATGCCCGACGACTCAGTAGGCGACTCCGGCTCCTCAATCGACGATCGCCGCCTTCTGCTGGTTGGTGCGGGGCCGGGTCTTGGGATTGCTGTGGCTCGCCGCTTCGCCGACGGCGGCTATCGAGTGACCTTGATGGCTCGCAGCACGGACGGACTGCGTGATCTCGCTGACGGCCTGGCTGATACCGGAGCCCAGATTGACACTGTCGTTGCCGATGCCAGCGACCCTGAGGGTCTGCGAGCTCGGATTGCTGAGCTCTATAGCGAACAGGGTGCGCCCGGGCTGATCATCTACAACGCAGTAATGGGGACTCCCGACAACCTCCTAAGCTCGAGCGTCGAGCACCTGCACACCGCGTACGCAGTTGACGTCATCAGCGCCATCGTCGTGACACAGGTCGCCGCTCCGACCATGCGTGCGGCCGGCTCCGGGACGATCATCGTCACGGGTGGCGGTTTCGCAGATTATCCGATCCCAGCCCTCGCGACCATATCCCTCGGCAAGGCAGCGCTCCGATCCGCCGCCACCATGCTCGGAGCCGATTTGGAGTCCGATGGTATCCGCGTGACGACATTGACGATCGCCGGCCAGATCGTGGCGGGCACGGGCTTCGATCCCCAGAGGATCGCAAAGCGATATTGGGAGGTCGTTCACTCCGACGGTCCTTGGCAGTCGGAGTTTCGCTTTACCGGCGAGTAGGGCTGCGGCGTCTTCGCAAGTTGCAGCGTGATTGGAGGCGCCGGTGCGATCGGGGTCGGCCATGAGGATGCCCTGGGAGCCGATGGTCTGCGCGTGGCGGTCGTCGACCGAACCGGCGACATCGTTGCCCATCTGTCTTCGGTGAGCTTGGCCCGAGCCGCCGCCGCTGTCATTGAACGCTTCAGACGTTGCGACGTGTTGGTCACGCGCAGCGGCATTCGACCAGCCCGATCTGGCCCGCCGTGATGGCACCACGTGCAAGCGTGAATGTCGATTCCCTTCGATGGTCGACCCAAGCGGTTACACCCGGGATGGCCCAGCGCAGGTGTGGACGGATCATCTTCGTGATCTCGAAGCAGAGCGTCATCCGATAGCATCCGTCTTTACACGATGGCCCGTATGGAATTCAGGAGGGGCTCGAGTGGCTCTGGAGAAGCTGCCTCGCCAATGAGGGACTGCGAAACGAATCAGCGTCTCCCAGCTGCAGGCAACGTTGGCCGATCTCGAAGGCGTACCAGCCGCCCTCGCGATCGTGGATCAGAACGACATCCTCCGGGACCGGGGTGGTTTACGCCGGTAAGCATTGATGCCGACAGAGCCGTATCCCTCGACGTCGGCACCAAGATCGGCGAACAACTTGCCGCAGGAACAGCGGACGGTAGACCCACCAATTGGGTCGGTTGGGCAATAGAGCTGAACCGGTCGATCTGCGTCCTGTCCCCGCGGGCAACTTCGGATGGTGCGAGTGGTTGCCTGGCGGCGGCCATCGCCGTGGGTGGACCGGGCGGGTTGGTCGGGTCCGACGACGAAGCGCGCTCGCGTCTCGGCGATGAATTATCTTTCCCAATCGAGCCCTTCTCTAAGAGGGAAGAAGGAGGATCGGCGTGGCTTATCAACCGATCGAGACTTACGGCCTCATCGGAGACATGCGGACTGCGGCCTTAGTCGGGACCAGCGGGTCCATCGACTGGCTCTGCTTCCCCCACTTCGATTCGCCCAGTGTCTTTGCGGCCATTCTCGACGACGACAAGGGCGGCGCGTTCGTCATCGCCCCGACCGAAGCGGAGTGTAGGACCAAGCAGCTGTACTTTCCCGACAGCAACGTCCTGGTGACCCGGTTCCTCTTGAGTTCCGGGGTGGCCGAGATCGCCGATTACATGCCGGTCGGTCCAGCTGCCGAGCAGCACGGACGGCGTTGTGTGATCCGCCACATCCGGGGTATCCGTGGCACCGTACAGCTGCGGATGCGATGTGCTCCCGCCTTTGATTTCTCCCGGGCGCCCCACCAGGTCGAAGAGGCCGAGGGCGGCATCTGGTTCAAGTCACCGGTGCTCGACTTGGCGCTCGGATCAGATGTGCCGGTCCGGCTCGAGGGCGCCGCGGGAGTCGCCGACTTTAGCTTGGACGAGGGCCAGGCGGCGTCCTTCGTATTTGGCGAATCCGATCCTCACAACTCCGACCTGCGTTGTCCACCCGAGCTCCAGCTGGACCTCCTCACGGCGACGGTCGACTATTGGCACCAATGGCTCTCGAGCTGTACCTACCGCGGTCGGTGGCGAGAGGTAGTCCACCGTTCGGCTCTTGCACTCAAGCTCCTGACGTTCGAACCTACGGGAGCCATCGTGGCGGCACCGACCTGTTCATTGCCCGAGGAGGTCGGCGGCAGTCGCAATTGGGACTATCGCTATACCTGGGTACGTGATGCTGCCTTCACGATCTATGCCCTATTGCGCATCGGCTTCACTGAAGAGGCTGGCGCCTTTATGAAGTTCCTTGCGGCCCGGTGTCACGAGCTCAACGCGGATGGATCCCTCCCGATCATGTACGCCATCGATGGTCGAGGCAACCTTGCCGAGGAGGAGCTTAATCACCTCGATGGCTACCGGGGATCCCGTCCAGTCCGGGTTGGCAACGGCGCGTCAGGACAGCTCCAGCTGGACATCTATGGCGAACTCATGGATTCGGTCTATCTGTACAACAAGCACGGCGCTCCGATTTCCTTTGCGCTCTGGTCCACGCTTCGCCGCCTCGTCAACTGGGTGTGTGATAACTGGCAGCGAGAGGACGAGGGTATCTGGGAAGCGCGCGGCGGCCGGCGGCAGTGGGTGTACTCGAAACTCATGTGTTGGGTCGCCCTCGACCGGGCCCTGCGCCTTGCCGACAAGCGGTCGTTCCCCGCAGATCGCGATCGCTGGCTACGGGTACGCGACGAGATCTACGAGGAGATTATGGATCGGGGATGGAGCGATCAGTATCAGGCATTCATGCAGTCCTATGACCGCGACACCTTGGACGCCAGCGTTCTCATGATGCCGCTCGTGTTCTTCGTCGCACCGAGCGACCCCAGGATCCTCGCAACGATTGACGCCATCAATCGATCACCCGAGGAAGGAGGGCTGGTAGCCAACAGTCTGGTGCACCGCTACAACGCGCTTGCCAGCCGCGACGGGCTGCCCGGAGATGAGGGGACCTTCAACATCTGCACCTTCTGGCTGGTCGAAGCGCTAACACGCGCCGGAAGGGACGACCCGTCCCGTCTGGCGGAGGCCAGGTTCATGTTCGAGGGCATGCTCGGCTTTGCCAACCACCTGGGCTTGTTCGCTGAGGAGATCTCGATGACCGGGGAGGCCCGCGGCAACTTTCCGCAGGCCCTCACGCATCTGGGCCTCATCAGCGCGGCCTTCAACCTCGATCTCGCTCTCGGCGTACGATAATGAGGATCGGGAATTCCCGTGGCGCCTGGATCCAACTGCGGGCGATGTCGAGCACAGAGCAGGTGTCTGTGATCAGGAGGCGATCCGCTTGTTCTATGGCGGGCGCGCCATAGTCGAGAATCCCCATCGCGAACCCTGAACTGGATTAGCAGGTCGCCCTCTTCCTGGCAGGCGGGGCCTTACCTCAGAAACCTTCGTCAGCGAGTCAGGTCGGCTGCGGGCCGTCGTCACCTGAGCGCGATGTTGATGGCGTGATCAGTGACGACGTGAGTACCGCCTCTCATCAAGCCGTGCGCCGCGGCTTCCAGATCGGCGCGAGGAAATGGCGATATGGAATACTTGAATTCGGTCAGCTAACCACTCTTACTAGGACCTGTCGATGAAGAGTTCAGCAAGCGACGTAGGCCACTACGTGGCAGACATCGATGCAGACTGGCGTCCAGCCGCCGAGCAGTTGCGAGCAGCGTGTAGACAGTACCTCACCGTATATCAGGAAGAGATGGCCTATGGAATGCCAACCTACAAGCTCAATGGACAGGCCGAGGTTGCATTCGCGAAACAGGTCAAGTACTTCTCCCTTTACATCATGAAAGAGGAGGTACTTGACGCGCACCGGGACGATCTCCAAGGGCTAAGCCTCGGCAAAGGATGCATTCGCTATCAGCGACCCGATCAGATCGACTGGGCCATGATTGGGACGCTCCTCCGAGAGACGAAGACTAGGGCTGTCCGGGTATGCTGACCGTTCCGATCCTCGTCATCACGGGGCGTCGGGCGCGGGCAAGACGACGGTGGCCCGACTGGTCGCGGCTGCCTTCGCCATAAGTCGAGCGTCAGGCGTGGGTTTCGGAGTGGCTTGCGTGATTTTGAGCACTGCGTGGTCGTGCGATTGGATGACCCCGACGTTGCCGTCACTATGGATGGTGGCTGGACGTGATGTCTCGGTGATTACCCGAACCCCATGATGACGTCCCGTTGGCCGTCTTCCGTCGACTGTCGGGGGGATCTGTGTAGCAAGTGGTGGATTGGGTTCTGGTTCATTCATTGCCCGTTCGACCGACGGCGGCCTGACGTGGTGGCAGGTATGGCAGATCTGAGGGGGTGGGGCCGGGTTGTCGGGAAGGACTCGGGGCGGGGGGATCCATGGGCCTCAATCCGCGCCAGGATCGCTTCGTAGCTGAATGGGCTCTCGCTCACGCCGGCCTCGTCCTCGGGATCAGGCCATCGAGACCCTTCGGGGTTTGGCGAGACCAGGTTCTCAGGCTACGACTGCGAGCGGTGAGACGCGAAGGTCCGCTCGACCGACCGCCTATCCGATGGTCATGGTACCGCTGACGTCCTTCATGGTCGTGGCGTCCAAGGGGATGGTTCCTGAGACCGGGGTTCCGCCGACGGTCCCGCTAAACGAGATGTGGCCGGTTCTCGTTGAGAAGTTCGCCGCCAAGTGGGCCTGGCCGGAGATGGATTCGGCCCCGATCGTTCCGCCAAAGTGGAATGAGACTCTTGAGGCAGTGGCACTCGTTGCGCTGAGTGTAAGGGTGAACCTCTGCTCAGCCAATGTGCCCGTGACGTTGAAGGTTTCTGCGTACGGCCGGGGTTGTACCGAGGTGCCCGTGAGTGGCTCGTTCCCGACGTGTCCGTGGAAGGTGGTGCCACTCCTGGTGCTGTTCCAGGTGAGGGCGATCGCCTGGGTTCCTTGGGGAAGAGGCGCGTGATCGGAGGAAGACGCCTTGTCAACCGCAGTGGGGACACCTTGGGGATCGCTGGTGGAGGAGCCCGACCCCAGCACCACGAGGCCAACGATGACGACCACCACCATGGCGGCCGCCACGATGAGAACGACCGGCCGCCTCCATAGAAGGCCTTCAGTCGGCCCTATCCCGTCACTCCGATTGTCCGGTGGTCCGACGCGGGTGTCAATTACCGCTCTAGCCGCGGGGTGAAGTTCAGGTGGGTACCATCGGCCGTCGGATGCCTGCCACCAGTCAGCACCGCCTGAAACGTTGCTCATGTTGCCTCCTCCCGCCTGGGCACCCGCATGCCCGAGTCGGCACGGAGAATCCTAGGAGGTCAAGGGTCAGAACGGAGAATCCCTGGAGGGTGTGAGCTAGCAGGCCACCGCTGAGAGTCAAGGGCCTGCGGTGGGTCGCAAACCCCTCGCCATCGCGGTGGAACACGCTCTGGCTGCATGCCGCGGGGTAGCGAGAGTTACGGGGCTTGTCCCAGCCTGGTCCGCACGTCGTGCGGGGCTACGTGTCCCTGCCTGAGGAGAAGGTCAGCCAGAGATCGAGCTGTAGAAACCTCAGCAATCCCTACTACCCCAGCAAGCGCCAGGCGGTTCGAGAGACGAGATTGGCCAGCCGTGGCTATCGCTCTATCGGCGTTCCCCATCCGTCGAAACTGCCGCCATGATCTAGGGCGAACTGATCGAGCATGCACCGAAGGTGGGCAATCCGATGAGGTAGGGGTTGGTCCACGACGGAGGCTTCGAGCAACCACTGATCGTCGGCAGACGGGCCGACCTTAGCTTCGTATCCCGAACCCAGCAAGACCCGGGCGGCATCACGAGCTTGCGCTTCCGAAGAAAAGTAGAAGAAGAACTCGATCCTGCGCTCTTGGTTGAGGTCAAGTCCCTCTTCGGCCAGACGCTCGGTTGTCCGCCGGTCGGAATCGGCTACCTCACCTTCCCTGCGAAGGTACTGGTACATGCCTTGAGTGGGATCGGTGTCGCTGTGGATGTCGAGGCGATGACCGGGGTAGGACACCTGCAATCCCTGTCCCCACTCGTCCAGCCCATCGTCACTGCGCACGTACAGCCAGAAGTCTCTGATTCCTCCCGCTGATATGACCGCTACGAGCACGGGATCATCGAGCCCTTGAGGGAGGTTCTGCTCAATTGCCGACAGTTCCTCGCTCTCTGCCTGGCTTGGAGGCCCGTTTTGGCCCTTGGTGTTCGTCTGGACTTGGACCTGCACCCATCTGATGTGGTTGGCGGACGGCTCATGGCCCTGCCCGGCCACCCTGAGAAATCCGACGGTCCCGGTCAACTCGCTCAATCCCGCCAACCAGGTGCCGCCTGAATCGGCCTCGGGGGTCACGCCTCAAGAATATTGCCTTCGGACCTAGGAAGTGACGGCCGCAACCATCTGGCAACTTGGGGATTCTTGGTTAGGATCCCCAATACCAGCAGCTCCAGTACTCGTCCTAGGACGAGCAGTCATCGAGTTGAAGCTGGGTGCGGGAGCGAACCCACATGACGTCTGTCTGAGCCCGACTGGCCATGAGATGCACCACCGCCTCCGCCTGGTCTTCGGGTGAGAGTTGCTCAGGGGCGAGATAACCTCGTGCCCGCCACTGCTCGGCGAACCGTCCCACATCGTCGGGGTGGGGGCGCTCGGCGTGAGCGAAAAACTCGTTGCCACTGGTTGAACCGATCACCATCGTGGTGAAGCGGACTGCCGGGTGCTCGAGCTTCCAGACTTCAACACACTTCTCCAGGGCGACCTTGCTCGCCAGGTACAGACCCATCCCGATCCAGGGCGGCGTGAGATGGGCCGAGACGCTGGACAAAAACACGGCGATGCCTTCACTCGCCTCAAGGTGAGGGATGGCGGCGGCGGTGACCAGACCGGCTCCGATCAGGTTGGTGTCCAAGGCTGAGTGCCAATGGTCGACATCTGCCTTGTACAGCTCGGTGATGACCGCCAGACCCGGTGCGTAGACCAGGCCGTCGAGACCGCCCAGAGCAGTGACGCTGGACGCCACTGCCTCGGCGCATGCCACCGGGTCCCTGACGTCACACGACACCACGTGAGGCCTGCCGCCCGCTTGGATTCGCAGCTCCTCAAGGAGCGCCATGCGTCGGGCGGCGACGGCCAGTCGAGCACCTTCGGCGTCGAGGCCCACAGCGATTGCGCGCCCGAGGCCTCCTGACGCCCCGACCACCAAGATTCTGCGTCCATCGAGACGAGCCATGCTCGCTCAGGCTACATGCGGTCAGCGAAAGGAGAAAAGGGCGTATCAAGGCCGCTTGGTCGACACAAAGGAAAGCTGCGACCAGACTCTCCCCAACCGCCTGTCGGGATATCCTCGCTTTTGTGGACATCCGTGTGGACCGAGTCCCGCCCAGTGACACGTGGGAGCTGAGACAGGCGGTACTGCGACCACACGAGACGATTGGCCAGCAGGCGCTACCGGACGATGATCAGCCGTCCACGGGATCCTTCGCTGCGATCAACGAGCGCGGAGAGGTCGTCAGTACCGCCCGTGTGGCACCTGCATGTCCCCCCTTTTCCCTCGGTGGCAACGGACCCGATGACGTACCAACATGGCAAGTTCGGGGAATGGCCACTCGTGACGACGTTCGCAACATCGGTATCGGGAGTGCGGTTCTTGGCCGGGTCATTGACTATGTGGCCGAGCGTGGGGGAGGCATTCTGTGGTGCAACGCCCGGCTGCCCGCAATGAACCTCTATCGGCGAGCGGGTTTCGTGGAGCAGGGCGACGCTTGGGAAGACCCTGACATCGGCCCGCACGTCGTGATGTGGCGGTTTGTATAGCAGGCCGATGGGAAGGGTTACTGTGCCAATAGAGGACGTCAAATAAGGTCAGCAGCGTTATGACGTCGCGGTGCCTCACCTCCACGCTGGACAGTGTTCCCCCATGACCCGTGGGCCATGCTGCATGCACGGTTTCGAGCGCTCACCCGGGGAGTCCTCAGGAGAATTGCACATGTACGGTTGACCGACCGAGTGCTCAGCTCGCGAGATTTGGGCCCGAAGTCTCTTGGAGGTAGGGAAGGCCTGGGCATCCCGTCTGAGCTGCCGGCGGCCGGTATCAAGGCCGCTCAGGGTTGACGTGTCAGACAAGCCCTTGGGTCGGGGACCGCTGATTTGGGCACCTTTGCTCTTTATCGGCATCTGCTCGAATGGCATTGGACCCGTCGTCATCCATCGGACTCTCCGGGGTGCCAGAACTGTGCCGTAGTGCGGAGCGCGGATCGACCCCACCGCCACTACCGATCGGTTCGAATACAGTTGCTAAAGAATCAAGGCGTCACTTCTAGGGCGAGTCGCGGTACTGGGGGCAGGTCTGCATCATGGGAGATGACGAAGCGGCCACTCCGTCGCTGAACGCCGCGGACATGGCCTTGATCACCCAGCTGGGGGTTGGGCGCCAGGTCGCGGTAGGGGAGTACCTCTACCGGGAGGGCGACGTCACCTACGACTTCTTCGTCCTGGTCAGCGCCGAGGTCGACATCGTGGTCGGGGTCGACGGTGGGGCCAGGGTCATCGCTCACCACGGACCCAGCCGGTTTCTCGGCGAGCTGAACATGCTGAGCGGCCTACGGGTCTTCGTCTCGGCGAGGGTCGTCACCTCAGGTGAAGTAGTCGTGGTCTCCCGAGACCGGCTACGGCAACTGATGGCGACGAACCCCCGGCTCGGCGACACCATCCTGGCCGCGTTCGTGGCCCGCCGAGGGCTACTCATCACGCGAGCCGCGCCGGCGATCCGAGTCATCGGGTCAGAGTTCTCCCCCGAATCCCTCCGCATAAGGGAGTTCCTCGTCCGGACCCGTGTCCCCCACGAGTGGCTCGACGCAGATCGGGACCCCCAGGTGGAAGCGCTGGTGACGCAGTTCGACATCGCTGCGACGGAGTTGCCCGTCGTCATCGCCACTGGCACGGTGCTGCGCCGAGCCAGCCCTGGTGACGTGGCAGGCTATCTCGGACTTACGGTGGAGAGCCTGCCCGAGCACTGCTTCGACTTGGTCGTCGTCGGGGGCGGCCCAGCCGGTTTGGCGGCGGCCGTCTACGGAGCCTCCGAAGGGCTGCGAACGCTCGGTGTGGAGATGACCGCACCCGGCGGGCAGGCCGGGATGAGCTCACGGATCGAGAACTACCTGGGATTTCCCATGGGCGTCTCTGGTGAGGAGCTCACCCAGCGCGCCGTCATCCAAGCTGAGAAGTTCGGGGCCAGCCTCACCGCGCCCTGCACGGTCACCTCGCTCGCAAACCGCGCCGGGTATCTGGTGGCGCGACTGAGCGATGGAAGCGAGGTCGCAGGACGGGCCGTCATCGCCGCAACCGGCGCCTCCTACCGCCGACTGGAGGCCTCACGACTGGGCGACTTCGAAGGCAACGGGGTGTATTACGCCGCCACCGACATCGAGGCCCGCATGTGCGGCAGGTCGCCCGTTGTGGTGGTTGGCGGTGGCAACTCGGCCGGCCAAGCGGCGATCTTTCTGAGCCAGGGTGGGTGCGCGGTCACCCTCGTCATCCGGGGCCCAGATTTGGGGAAGGATATGTCGCACTATCTAGTCGAACGAGTCGAGGCTGACCCCGACATCACGCTACGCACACGCACGAACGTCGTCGCCCTCGACGGGGACCAGACCCTGCGGGCCGCGCACCTCGATGGGCCCGACGGCCAGACCGTCCTCCCATGCGCCGGCCTGTTCTCCTTCATTGGGGCGGAACCTTCTTCGGGTTGGCTCGGTGGCTGCGCGGCCCTCGATGACCGAGGCTTTGTGCTCACCGACCTCTCGATCAGCCCTGACCAGCTCGAGGAGGGTTGGCAGAGGCTTACCCGGTCGCCGCTTCCCTTCGAGACCAGCCATCCGGGCCTCTTCGCCGTCGGCGACCTGCGATCGGGATCCACCAAGCGAGTGGCGGCGGCCGTGGGTGAGGGTTCGGCTTCGGTCCGGTCCGTCCACCAGTACCTGGCCTTCTGACCAGGCGCGGCATCCCTGCTCTCTCCCGAACCGGTAGCGACCCGGGGGTACCTCGTCTAGCACGGCCAGCCGGCAAGCCGTTGAACCACGTGAAGGCGATTGCAACCAGGTTGGGCAGGTCGACGCCAGCTGTAATCCCTACTCAACCGGGGAATCGCAGAATCCCGAGGGCGCGTGCTCGGGCGACGGCCGACGAACGGTTGTGCACTCCGAGCTTGCGATAGATGCTCGCCAAGTGGGTCTTCACGGTGTTATGAGCGCTGAAGAGCATCTGGGAAATCTCTCCGACGGAATGGTGGGTGGGCAAGAGTCCCAGAATCCGCAGTTCGGCCTGGGTGAGCTGTACGTGTCCACTGAGGTCATACGTGCGTCGAGTCGGCGCATCGACATCCCTGGCCGCCTCGGTCAGGGTGACCAGACTGCGTTCCTCGCCGTCTTCGTTCAGGTAGACCGCCGACGTTGTGTGAACCTCGATGACCGCGCCGTCAGCCCGCCGCATTCCGAGCGTCGCGCTGACACGCCCCGTCAAGTCCCGCTCGGCCATTGCCGCAGCCCAACGGAGATCGTTGGGGTCCGCGAGGTCAGAACGTTCAGCTGCACAAAGCTCGGTCTCACTCATGGCCAACAGCCGACAGGCCGCGGGGCTGGCGGCGAGGATTCGCCCGTGTGGCACGCTGAGGATGACCGCGATGGTGAGGTTGTAGAAGAACGAACGGTAGTCGGCGTCCCGCAGCCAGGGTCTGGAGTAGATCGCGAAACTCGCTCGCAATCTATGACGCGTGCCGGTAGGCGTTTGAGCGCCGTGACCGTTGTGGGCGCAATCGTCGGAGTCGTTTTGCAGGGAAGGCGGACCGGATCCCACACCGCGTGACCGGCGCGGCGACACTAGATGGCCGGATTCTGGGCTCCTTGACACACCGCCGGGTCAACATGGTCGCACATGCCGCGGGTCGGAGTCGTTCGATCCGTCTCCTCGGACGCCTGGATGGCTAGCGAGTCGCCGACGAGGAAGCGTTGGTGACCACGTCGGTTCCAGCGGTCAGCCCCGAAGTGATCTGCGTGAGCTTGGTGCCGATTGCGCCGACCCTTACAGTGTGTTCCACCTCCTTGCCATCGACAACCTCATCGACAAAGGTTCGCCTTCCGGCCGTGTGGAGGTCGTCGGAGGGAACGGCAAGCACTCCGGATTTGTGCAGCGTGACGATCGTCGCCTGGGCGCTCATTCCCGAGTACAGGTCGGGAGGGGACCCCTTAACGGCGATCGTTACTGGACGCGTGGTGACGTCGTCCCCGTTGTCGGCGGCCATCCCTATGGAGCTGACTATGCCGTTGACCGACGCACCTGAACCCGACAAGTTCAAGGTTGCGTGATCGCCGACCGCCACCTGTTCTGCATCCGCTCCGCTCGTCTCGGCTTGAACGACGAAGGACCCTGAATCCTGGATCTCGATCGCCCCGCTGGTCGCTCCGGTCGAACCACCTGAGGAGGGGCTCGAAGCACCGCCCTGGACTCCGACGGTTGACGGTTCTGCAGTCGCTGGAGCCCCCTTGGCGATATTCACGGCGACAACCTTGCCTGAGACTGGAGCGGTCAGTGTCGAGTCGTGCCTGTTCTCCTCCTCGGCGGCGAGTTGAGCCTTGGCGGTCGCGAGTGCGGCCTGATCGGCCTCCACCCGGACGTTGAAGTCCTGCTGACCTTGATCCGAGAGGGTTTGGTCGATTGCCGCCGACTGCTGCGCTTGGGCAAGGCTTTCTTGGTCCGACTCCACCCGGGCTGTCGCAGACTCGAATGACGTCTCTTCCTGAGCCTGGGTCTTGGCCAGTGCCAGCTGATCTGCTTGCAGAGTTGTGTCGTCTCCGACGACAGCGAGCTGATCGCTGTTCACTGCGGCCTGGTCCTTTGTCACGTCCGACTCGGACAGGGTCACTGCGCCTTGGAGTTGTGCACAGTTGGCGATCGAACCCGGGGGAGGGTTGGGGCATCCAGCCACGGTGTAGTCACCTAGAGCACCTTGCAGGTTGGCTTCGCTCGTATCGAGTTTGGACTGGTCAGTAGCTACGGTGGTCGAGTCAGCCGAAACCTGACTAAACTGATTTGCGGCAGCTTCTTGAGCTTGCGTCAACAGGCCCTGATCCTGGGCTTCTGTGCTGGCCATCGTGGCGTGGTCGCTTTGGAGGGCGGCCTGATCCGTCGATACTTGTCCGTCAGCGCTGGTCAGTTGCTGTTCGGCGGTCTGCAAAGACTCGGTGGACTCGTCCGCCGCCAGCTTCGATTGATCCTCCGTGAGCGTCGTCTCATCCTCAGAGAGAGTCTCGTCAAGACTGGATGGCTCCAGAGTGGCTAAGTCCTCCCCGGCGTACACCTCTTCTCCGGTGGTGACATCGACCTGGTCTACGGTTCCTGACTCGTCGAAGTTTTCCGTTGCCGAATTCGCATCCTCAACCGTGCTCGATGTGGTATCGGTCTGCTGCACGGTTGCCTTCTTGGCCGCCGCCAGGTGATAGCTCGTGGTGCTCGGCGAGGCGGAGCTTGTGGCCTCGGCTCCTTGCCACACGCCGATGGCAAGGAGGAGTGTTGCGACCACGAGACCGCCAGCAAAGACCCATTTTCCTCTCCGATGCTCTGCTGGAGCCATTGCCAAGGCCCCCCTATGACGTCCGTCCTCTGGCCAGAGTAACGGACTGCAGATGGTCCAGCAACGTCCAGCGATTAGCTCGCGTGGGTGTCTCGGGCTTCATGATGTCTTTGACTTTGCCCTCGGACTTGCGTTCCAGGGCAGCAGCATCGGACGCCGCAATGAGGCCAAACTCGGTGTTTTAGCGCTAGACGAAGTCGTAATCGACAAGCGCGTCCTCGACGTGGCATATAGGCCGAAATATGCGACGGAGGTGTCGACAGCCATACGCCTCCTCCTATTCGGTTTGTGGTGTCTCGGGTCGTGAGACTCAACTTAGGGCTTGGGCGCCGAGTCGATCCAGGGGACGATGCTCTCGCCGCGATGTCGCTTTGCTCTGGCAGCGATGTCGCTTTGGGCATAGCTTTGGCACCGGATTTGGGTCCCGGTGCGGGCAGCTACGTGGAACCAGAGTGGCCTGGACGGCCCCGCCCGATTCGTGGGAGTGGAGCAACGGAGGTAGACGAAATAATGACCGCGAGCTTTGACCACCCAGCCCCGGCGAGCGCTGGGTCAGCGGCAAAGCCGCCCGTGACGCCGCTGGAGACGCGCACGGGTTGGACAGCGGCTGGTGATTGCCCGGACCCGGTGGCATCGCTCGAGGCACAGAATCCCGGCCGACGGCCGGACCTGGTACTCCTTCGCCGCGGCCGGATACTGGCATCGTTAGGGTGGGGTACGACGAAGAGGCGCCGAGCATCCCCCCGCGGGTCGTCGACCGTTGCGCGTATGGGTGAAAGCCTTGACGTCTCATGATGACGGTCGACCTGGCAGCCTCACCCGTTGATTCAGTCAGCTCGTAGGGCTGGCCGTCCGATCCGATGGACCACTCGCTCAGCGCACTCACGGTCGTGGCCGTCGTCTCGGGCTGTGTCATTGCCTGGGGACTACTGTCGGCTCGCCTCGAACGGTTGGATGTCAGCGCCCCTATCGCGTTCGTCTTACTCGGACTGGGCGCGACGCACGGACCGTTGGCGCTCATCCACCTCCATCTTCGCTCCGCGGCGATCCGCTCGCTCGCCGAAGTGACGCTGGCGCTGGTGCTCTTTGCCGACGCGACCCGCGTGAATGCCCGGGCTCTCCGCGCTGACTCAGCTTTGCCGGCTCGCTTGTTAGGCATCGGACTCCCGCTCACGATCGGTGCCGGGATCGCGGCCGCCACCTTGCTGTTCCACGGCAACGGCATCTGGGTCGCGGCTGCGATCGGCGCGATCGTTGCTCCAACCGATGCTGCCCTTGGTGCGTGGGTCATGCAAGACCAACTCGTGCCGGCACGAGTTCGACGTCTACTCAACGTGGAGAGCGGTCTCAATGACGGAATTGTCACGCCATTTGTGAACCTGTTCCTGGCGGGGGCCGTGGCGACGGAAACTGTCCACGCATCGGGCGTCGGGAGTGCGGCGATCCAGCTGGTTGGAGGAGCCGGGCTCGGGGTGGGAATCGGCGTTGCCGGTGCGGTTCTCGTGTCGCTGGCTGACCGTACAAAGTGGAGCGACCCCGGCTTCCGCCCGCTGGCGGTGCTGGCCTTGGCCCTCTTCGCCTACTCCACGGCTCTCGCCGTCCATGCCAATGGCTTCATTGCGGCTTTCGTCGCTGGCCTGGCTTTCGGTACCGCGACGATCGATGAGGGCACGCTACTCACGTTCTCGGAGCAGACGGGCACTCTGCTGTCGCTTCTGGTCTGGTTCATCTTTGGCGCGGTGATGCTCGTGCCGGGTTTCGAAGCAGCCACATGGAGAGATGTTCTCTTCGCGGTATTGGCTCTGACCGTCGTGCGAATGGTACCGGTCGCGGTTGCTCTGACGGGCTCCGGATTGGACCGCGCCACGGTGCTCTTTGTCGGGTGGTTCGGGCCGAGGGGCTTAGCATCGGTGGTGTTCGCCCTTGTCGCAGCGGACAGTCTGGTCCCGGAGGAGGCCAATGTGCTCCTGGCTGCGGTGACGGTGACTGTGGCGCTCAGCGTGATCGCCCACGGGGTAAGCGCCTCCCCGCTGGCTCAGCGCTACGGTCTTCGAGTCGCCGACCTGCACCCGACGCGTCCCGAGCATGGAGGAGTGAGCCCACTACAGACTCGGAGCCTCAGTGGCGTCAGACGCGGGAGGTCATGACGTCTGGTGAGGAACACGGCGAGGCTCCATCCCCATTCCGCCGCTGGCTGCGTACGGACGAGAGCTCTCCGCGTCGTAGGTTACCAATCGCAAGTTTCGATGAGTGATGAGTCCAGTCCCAATCCGATCTGCTTTCTCACCTATCGACCCAGAGTGGATCGGTAGGCGAGGTGAGATGAGCAGAAGTCATCATCAGCGGGCCCGGGGGCTGGGGAGCCATCTGATGCGTCCACCTAGCGTATCGCCGCGGTGATCTCGCCGAAGATCCGCCGCTGTGAACGGCTTGTAGCGACCATCGAGAGGCTTGATTCCCTCAAGGTGGCGAAGCACTCGGCCGATCGGTGCGTGCCCAAGTACCCGAGGCCGTCCCTTAGCTCCTCATAACGGGAGTTGGTCACGGCTGTGCACCGTCGATCTATAGCGGGTGAGGTCTCGGACCTCGCCATCCACGTCGCCCTCGGTGCCAAGACGCAGCGGGAAGGCGGCGGGCGTCTCGTTGGGAACGACGATGGACAGGTGCGGACCTCGAACACGCGTCAGGGCCGCCGGCTCGGCGGCTGCCCGTGGCCGGTGTCCAAGACCGGGGTGACCGACTCGGCTGGTAGCTGCCACCTCAGTGACCCGGCGGAACTCGATGGTGGACGAGACAAACGCTTGGTGGACTTCGACCATCTGGCCGAGACTGCGCTGCGGACCGAGACGTGCAAGCCTGAACCTCGACCAGGGTGACCACGTACACCCCAGCCTCGGCATACACGGTGTCAGAGCACAGGGAGCTAAGGCCTCCGGTCAAAAACAGGGCACCGCGCGTCGAAGTTGGGGGCTCTTCCTCCGCTCGTCGGCGAGTTGGTCACTCTGGTCAACCGCCGGTTTCCGTCGCTGGCTCCTCGAAGACCCCAGGGGGCAGGGTGCCG
The DNA here is from genome assembly GCA_963794215.1 of uncultured Acidimicrobiaceae bacterium. Taxonomy (GTDB): domain Bacteria; phylum Actinomycetota; class Acidimicrobiia; order Acidimicrobiales; family RAAP-2; genus DATKRB01. Next base: position 44,027 of record CAWCCQ010000009.1, read on the forward strand.
GTGGCCGCCTCCCAGCCGAGTCGGGCGACGCGGGCGCTCATCACCTTGACGATGCCCAGTCCAATGCCGGCTGTCGCCGCCCAGAGGATGGCGTCCGACCAGGAGAACTTGGCGCTGGCCGGGTCGAACGGCGTCGCGTCCTTACGGACGGCCCGATAGCCGGCTCTGATGAGCCTCCGGGCGAGCAGCGCGCTCAGCATGCCGGTGAGAGTCGAGACCAACTTCCACGTCCGCTCGCGGTCAATCATGGCGCGCATTCGTTGCATCACTCCTGGACTGTATCGTGTTGGTCCTCTTTTGGCAGCCTCGTCGCGGGTAGCGACTCGGCGGCCGTAAAGTCCGGCTGGTGTGCAGCGTTGACGATGGCGTCCGCGTGACTCCGATTCCCAACGGACGAGCAAAGTGCCGGCGCGAGAGGGTCTATCCGACGGCCGGTCGATTACCGAAACTCGAACGGCGTCTCCCAGCAGAACGGGTACCGAGTCCTACTTTGCGCTGACATGACTACCGTGGCGGCTTGCCAGCAGGTGGGTATCAGTCGCAAGGCCAGGTCTCGTCGCCGTCACGAGAGCGACGGCATCCCGCCGACTCGGCTGGTCGAAGCCTCGACAGCGTCGCTTTCGGGAGCGCCTCCAGCCGCAAAGATCGGTTCGCCGGCCGAGCGAGGTCAGGGGAGCGGGGAACTGCCCGTCGATTGGACGCTCTGTCCGGCATCTGCCGGCCTGAGTTGCTCGGACAGGGCTCTGGGATGGTCTCGATGACGTCGCTGCCCAACTCGCAGTCGAAGGCGCTGACCTTGGTTCCCAGGTCACGGCCCCATGGATGCAGATCGAGCGATTGGCCTCAGAGGGATCGAAGACGAGGTTGCGACCCATAAGGACCATCCACGGTCCGTTGGAAGAAGCCGTGAAGGGCACGGACCGCGGTATCGAGGACGAGGCGGCTCCGCCGCCATCTCACGCCCCCATCATTCACCTGCCCCCAACGTGGTGCAGGATTGCCGTCGTGCGCGCACCACAAAAGTTTTGGAGGGCTGAACAAGGCAGGGCCGCGACCGCCGCGATTTGTCGCCCATTGGGCCGCCCCGGACATGAGAGAGCCCTACGGTGTCACTTGGTGTCTTCGCGGAGGTGTGCATCATGAGTGACGAGCCGAGCCCGCGGCGGTCTCCGTTCTCTCCGCCACCTGAGCCAAGGGTGACGGAACCTGTCTGGAGTCGGACGACCAGAGCGATCGTCTCGGGGCGCCCCGCTCGCTATCCCGATGCGCCACTGAGCGAGCCGGTCACGTTTTCCTCCACGTTTCATGCGGGCGGCCCGGTCGCCTACGGGCGCGATGGCAACCCGACGTGGGAGGCGCTCGAAGAGGTCATCGGCACATTGGAAGGTGGCTCGGCCGTGAGCTTCGCCTCCGGGATGGCGGCGGTGGCCGCGGTGTTCGAGCAGGTCGGTGTGGGCGGTGCCATCGTGCTGCCCCGAGACGGCTACTACGGCACCCGAGCCTTCCTCGACGCGACCGTGGCCGGTCGCTGGACGACCCGCCTGGTCGACATCTCTGACACCGAGGCCACCATCGCCGCATGCCAAGGGGCCGACCTCCTGTGGATCGAGTCACCCACGAACCCAAAGCTAGATGTGGCCGACATTCCGGCGCTCTGCAAGTCGGCACATTCGCTCGGCGTCCGGGTTGCCGTGGACAACACCTACATGACCCCGTTAGGGCAGCGACCACTCGAGTTGGGCGCCGATGTGGTTGTCCACAGCGTCTCGAAGCTGCTCGCCGGCCATGCTGACGTGGTGCTGGGTGCGGCGGTGGCAACGCCAGGATCCGACCTGTGCCTCGATCTGCGCCGGTGGCGGTCGATGGCCGGCGCAATCCCAGGGCCGATGGAAGCGTTTCTGGCGATCCGTGGGATTCGTACGCTGCCCCTGCGCTTCCGCCAGGCCCAGGCTAACGCCGAAGAGCTGGCCCGCCGGTTGTATGCCCACCCTGCCGTCGCACGCGTTCGGTATCCCGGTCTGCACACCGATCCCTGGCACGACCGGGCCCTCGCCCAGATGGACGGCTTCGGCAACATGATCGCTTTCGAGGTCCACGGGGGTGCCAGTGCAGCGGAGGCGGCTGCCCGCTCTACCCGACTCATCGTGCATGCCACCAGCCTGGGCGGCATCGAGTCGTCGATGGAGCGACGAGCCAAGTGGTCCGGCGAGGACGCACCCCCGTCACTTCTCCGTCTGAGCGTTGGCTGCGAAGACGTCAACGACCTGTGGTCCGACCTCGACCGTTCCCTCGTCATTGCCGCCAAGGTCGTCAGGAGCGCGGGAACGCCCGTAGGTCTTCCCACGTCGCGATTTGGTAGGCGCGTGGTGGATAGTAAGTAGACCGCCCCGAGGGCTATCGCTCGGCATGACCACACCGGGCCTCAACCCCGACCAGAGCAGCACCTTCGGATTCGAGCAGATCGGTCCTCTTTGCCTGAGAGGATCAGTCATTGCTTTCCCTCTGCTTCTCGGCTCGAGGGATTCTCCGGGTCACCGTTGATGGCGCATCCCTCTAAGGTGACTATGACGGCGGTGCGCTCGGTCGCAGGTTTGCGATAGACATCCTCGGAGACCCCTTGCCGGCGCAACCACTCTTTTTCAGGAGGTATGACGATGGCGACCATTGCGCGGCGCACGCTTGGCCGGACCGGTGTCGAGGTCACGACGCTGGGGTTCGGCGCGATGGAACTGCGGGGAGCCCCGAACGGCCCGCAGGTCAGCGACCAAGACGCCGCCAGACTGCTCAACACCGTTCTCGACGAGGGGATCAACTTCATCGATACCTCGATCGACTACGGGCGTAGCGAGGAGCTGATCGGCCAGTTCATCGCCCACCGTCGCTCGGAGTACTTCTTGGCCTCCAAGTGCGGATGCGTCCCCGGTGCTGGTATGGGCGCCGAACATGTCCACACGGCCGAGAACATCCGCAAGGGAGTAGAGCACAGCCTCCGTACCCTCAAGACCGACCATCTCGACCTCGTGCAGTTCCACCGCAGCTTGAGCCCCCAGGAGTTCGAAGCCGAGGGCGCACTGGCCGAGGCGCTGGCGATCCGCGACGAGGGCAAGGTCCGCTTTGTCGGGGTTTCAGGCGTGCTGCCCACCCTCGACCAACAGATCGATATGGACGTCTTCGACGCCTTCCAGATACCGTACTCGGCGCTCCAACGCGAGCACGAAGACGTGATCACCCGAGCTTCGGAGGCTGGGATGGGCATCGTCATCCGCGGGGGAGTCGCGCGAGGCGCTCCCGACGATTGGATAGGGCGGCGGTACTACATGATCTCCAACGAGACCATGCGCGACTACTGGGACAAGGCCAAACTGGACGAGCTGCTGGACGGGATGAGTAGGACGGCCTTCATGCTGCGCTTCACGCTGTCGCACCCCGACCTGGACACCACGATAGTTGGCACCAGCAGCATTGAGCATCTCCATGACAATCTGGCCGCTGCCGCTCAGGGAGCGCTGCCTGACGACGTGCTGAGCGAAACCAAAGACCGACTTATGGCCGCTGGGGCCGCACCAGCTGGTCGTTGACCACCGACAGGGGAAGGTGCCTGAGACTGTCCAAGCGGCAAAGCCGACGCCTTGTACCCTGGGATCCCTTTCGGAGCCACCAGTCAAGACGGGCGCTGAGAGCAGCTCGCGCGAGGAGCAACCATCGAATCGAACGGCGTGCAGGTTGACAACGTCATGATCCGAACCGCCGTAGTTGGTGACCTTCCAAGTTTGCTGGGGGTGTTCCGGCGGTCGTCCCTCTCGAACGAGGGAGACCGTGACAAGCTCCTAGCGCACGAGGAGTTGCTCGACTGGTCCGATGCCGGAATTCGTGAGGATCGAACGCGGGCGGCGCTGAGCCCTGACGGCGCGATCGTCGGGTTCGCCTCGTGCCTCATTGTCGGGCACGTCATGGAGTTGGGGGACCTGTTCGTTGACCCGCCCTGGATGCGGCGAGGAGTTGGAAGGCGGTTGGAGTTCGACGCTGTCGAGATCGCTCGTGAGCGGTCATTAGACAGGCTGGAGGTCACGGCCAACCCCCACGCGTCGGCCTTCTACGAGAGCATGGGCTTCGTTGTCAAGGGCATAGGTGGACACGCAATTCTATCGGGCTCCCCGGATGCACCGGAGCCTATCCACGATACGACCGTGAAGCCTGCTCATGGATGATGCCCCAAGATGGTTCGCCGGTCTAAACGAACGTTGACCAGGGGGAAGCCACGGTTAGAACCACTCGAGAGCTTTGGCAGTTAGCCTCTTGATTTCCTCCCGCGTCGCGTTCGCGCCCGCCCCGAGCACCAGGAGCCCTCGTCTCGAAGGCAGACGGTCAGCTCGGGTGCCTCCACCCACGAGCACCGCATCGCCGTCACGGTTCCGGGTTGTTGCCAGCTCGCATGGAGCTCGTGAGCGAGCTGACGGTACTCGCCGCCCTCGCTGAACGTCGTCGCCGCGGCGGACAATCTCACCGTGTCGGATCGCCGCTGATCCTCGGCGGGCGGCGAGTAGCGGAAGCGGTAGTACTCGTCGCCTAACAGGGTGCGGAAATTGGGTTCTTGAGCGGTGTTGATGGTGGCTGGTTGTCGTTCGGGTTGGGTTGATCGTTCTCGGTTGGCCGTCGGGGCCGCTCGTGGCTTGGTGGTGGGGGGCTGTCGGTCAGGCGGGGGCGGTGTCGAGGGCGGTGATACGGATGATGTTGTAGACGGCTGCGGTGAGCTTGAACCAGGCCCGGTTTCGTTGTCGGCCCCGGTAGCGGAGTTGTCGGCCGCCTGCGATGGTCTTGACCCACCCGAACGGTTCTTCTATCCGTTTCCTCACCCGCGTGGACAGGCCATGCCCGTGGTGGCGGGTGGTTCGTCTATCGATGGCGGAACGCTGCCGGGTGGTGTTCTGGGCGACGTGGGGGGTGAACCCGAGGGCCCGGGCGTCGGCCACGAAATCTTTGGTGTCGTATCCTTTGTCGCCCGCGACGGTGCGCCGCCGACGGGTCGGGGGTAGCTTGGCGAGCATGGCCAACGCCGTCGAGCGTTCCGCGTAGCCGTCGGCGAAGCCGAGCTCGGCATCGATGATGAGGGCGTTGCGGTTCTCCATCAGCAGGTGCCCGGCGAAACACAACGTGGCGGCGGTGTTGAAGCTTTTGCGATACAACCGTGCCTCGGGGTCGGTGGTCGAGGCGTGGGTGACGTTGGAGCGCTTCTCGCCTTTCCAGTCCGTCTCGGTGTTGCGGCCCGACGCCGGCGGCGTGGATGGGCCGTCTTTGGGTTTGAAGCTCTTGTGCGACGCCCATGCTTTCAGCAACGTCCCGTCGACGGAGAAGTGATCCGACGACACGTAGCGGCGCAGCTTGGCCTGGCCGACCACCGCGGCGAAGAACTCGTCGGCCACGTCGTGTTCGAGGAGGCGGGCGCGGTTCTTGGTGAACGTGGTCGGGTCGAACGCCGGCTGGTCGATGCGCATGTCCAAGAACCACTTGAACAACAGGTCGTAGTTCAGTCGCTCGCAGAACGCCCGCTCGGAGCGGATCGAGTACATTGCCATCAACACCGTCGCTTTCAACAGCGCCTCGGGCGGCACGCTCGTCCGGCCGCTCGACGCATACATCCCCTCGAACACCGCGTCGAGCTCATCCAAGACGGCGTCGACCACGACGCGAATCTTGCGGATCGGATGATCGGGCGGGATCAGCTCCTCGGTGCTCAACGTCGTCAACATCGCCAACTGCGGATCAGGGGCTCCACGCATCCCACAATTCTCCTCGACCCGATCGACCCACACGAGCACCCTCAGCCGAATTTCAGCACCCTGCTAAGGGATTTTCTTCGTGCCGAATGTTCGTCAGCTCGCCGGCGATGATCTTCGAGGTGAAGTCGTACGGATGATCGTGGATCGGGGGGTCCCCTACGCTGTCGCTCGGGTCCCAGACGTGGAGTCGGTACTCCCGCCGGTCGTCGAGACGCAGCGCCATGAGTCCGATGTCCTGCATCCTCCAGGGGAAGTCCTCGGCGTGTTGCAGGATCGTGAAAACCAAGGCCTTGCTCAGTGCGTCGTCCATCGGGTCCTCCTAGCGTCGCCGCCGGCACCACCCATCCAACAAATCACAGCATTGTGATTTGGCCACGTCAAGACCGAGGCTCCCATTCGTCGTCACCGTCCAACAAGCGACCGTTTGTGACCACTGGTGTCGGCTGCTCTGAGGGTGGCAACTCAATGCCTTCGGAGCGCCCGATGTATCAAGGTCTTCGCCGATCGTGGCCCGGGAGCTCTCGAGTGCGGAACTCGACCGGATGCTCGACCAGCTCCACAACGCTGACACCGTGGACTGGCGCTTGGACCGGCTAGGCCCGCTCGATCCCTCCGTCTGCTCTCGGCCGTCGACGATTTTCGCTGAGCGAGGGGTGGGGATCAGGTTCGACGCCATCGACATCTGGGGAAGGGGGACGCCCGTCTAGTTGAGTACCGCCTCAAACGGAGAGTCTGAGTTGAAGGCAACCACGGGGGCAAGCGATGGACTCGTGTTCGGAGCACGTCGAGGGATTGGTGAACGTGTGCGAGATCGTGAGCCTCAGCCGCGCATCTTCGTTCCGTCCAGCATCTCTCGCGTTGAGTCGGCGTGACCGGCGTGGTGAGCCGTCTCCTCGATGACATGAAGCAGCACCCATCGGAGGTCGACGGGACCGTTGAACCCGAGGAGGATGTGAGCGGCACCTCGGCCACCCTCCTCGCCGAGGCAGGGAACGCCGAGGTCGGGCGCTGAACGCACGAGGCCTTCAGTTCGCTCCGCCTGCTGCCAGTAAGCGTCGATGATCTGGTCCCCGGTGGTGGTGGGGCCGACAGTGAACTCCTCTTCGCGGGGTGGGAAATCTGACCCGAGATACCGCCCCTCGACCCAACGCCACTCCATGTGGGTCAGGTGGTTGATCACACCGAGTATTGGCAGCAATCGACCATCCGGCGTCCACCTGAGCTCGTCATCGGTCAGGCCCACTGCCGTGGCGACGACCTGTTCACGTTGCCATCGAAGAAAGCGGAGTAAAAGTTCCCGCTCGTCAGAACTTGGGACCGGAGTGTGCGGCTTGTCAAAGCCCATGGCAACCCCGTTTCTCGCAGCCAGTCAATGGTGGGCACTGACGATGGTAGTCAGCGGACGTGGCAGGTGAGCTCTCCATGGTGGTCCCCTGAGCTTCCCCCGCTCCAGCGGACAGGTTGGTTGTGTTGATCATGCCGCAGCTGCGGCGGATGTGTGGGCTCGTTCGTAGTCGACCGGGCTGAGCATCTTGCAATACGAGTGCCGCCTCAACGGGTTGTACCAGGTCTCGATCCAGTCGAACATGCCAAGTGCCAACTGTTTGCGGGTGGCCCAGCGGTGCTCGTCGAGCAGCTCCACCTGCATCGTCCCAAAGAAGCTTTCTATGGCGCTGTTATCGAAGCAGTCCCCTATGGTGCCCATGGAACCGAGCAGCCCTGCAGCCCGAAGCCGGCGACCGAAGGCCCATGATGTGTACTGGCTCCGTGGTCGGAGTGGGCCACAGTCCGACCCGACTGGCGGTCGTCGTCGCCAGAGGGCCATCTGGACCGCATCGACCACGAGCTCGGATCGAATGTGATCGGCGATCGACCAACCCACCACCCGCCGGCTCCAGGCGTCGAGAACGACCGCCAGATAGACCTTGCCTTCCGCGGTCGGGTGCTCGGTGACGTCCATCACCCACAGCCGGTCCCGCTCGGTCGGGTTGAAGTTGCGCTTCACCAGGTCCTCGGCCGGGGTGGCATCGGGATCACGCCGGGTGCAGCCCCGGAATTTCCGCCGGTGGATACCCACGATGGCGGCCTGGGCCATGAGGCGGGCCACCCGTTTGCGCGAGCAGCGTTGACCCTGGCCCAAGACGAGCTCGGCATGGACCCGTGGAGATCCGTACGAGCATCGTGCCATCGCATGGATGTCGAACATGGCGTTGGTGAGCTTCGCGTCACTCCAGTCCCGAGCCGAGACCGGGTTGGCCTGCCAGGCGTAGAACCCCGACGTGGACACCCCCATGGCCCGACAACACGCCGCCACCGGCAAGTCCGAGCAGCGCTGGGCGATGAAGGTGTACGTCATTTTGGGAGGACGTTCTCCCGGGCGAAGTAGGCGGCCGCTCGCCGGAGGATCTCGTTCTCCATCTCTGAGACTCGGAGCTTTCTTCGCAGCTCGACCAGCTCGGTCCGCTCCGATGAAGTAACGCCATCCTTGCGGCCCTCGTCGATGTCAGCCTTGGCCACCCACGTGCGCAGGCAGCTCTCGGAGATCCCGAGATCGTGGGCCAGGGCGGCCATCGGCTTGGCTCGTTCTCGGGCCAGTTCAATGGCTCGAGCGCGGAACTCCGGCGGATGAGGTCGTGGCATCAAGGACTCCCTCCCGAGGTGCTACCACCTCAGTGCAGGTGTCCGTCGAACCGGGGGATGCTCACCAGATCGTCCGACGGTGCTGCAGGCAGGCGTCTGACAGTGAGCAGGGACGATGGGAGTCGTTGAACCGTGCCTCCGGGCGGTCAACGAACGTGTCGGCTTCAGCTTCACCAGCCGACCCGTCGCCTGGGCTCGAGGTCAGTCCGTCTACGCCAAGCTCGAGACCAGCGTGCTCGGGAACGTGTCGTGACCAGACCTGCGGTGAGGTCGCGGCGGACACGCAGGCGTCATGGGGGTGAACCAGACGTCGTGGCCGACCGCGAAGCGCAGGCAAGGCAGCGCCGCGGCCCCGGTCGCCTTCGTGACCAACGTGGGAGGTGGATCGGAGTGACCAACACCCGACGGTACCGTCGCGGCGATCGGGCGGTCCGTTTGGGATTCTTCGCCCAGCCTGGGCGGTGCTGGCTGTCGGTCACAGGTCCCAATCCAACCGTTGCACTGCGAGGGGCGGGTCGTGTTCGCCCGGACCGCACCTAGGCCGAGGAAGACCCTTAGTGAGCCAGTGCTCGACGTCGAAGCCTAGCCTCGATAATTCGTCAGACTTCTAAATGACCAGTGGTCGCGTCCGCGTCAAAGCCCTCCCCAACTGGGAGAATGTTGTCACCACAACGACATTCACGCCAGAAGCGGGAGGGCTCCTTGAAGGTGCATCGTAGTAGGTCGGTTCGACGCGCCAAGGTGACCCTCGATGGCAAGAACCTGGTGTCCCACGCCGGTGCTGCACTGCTGGCCGAACTCGCCGATCGCAGTGGTCTGACGCGGGCCATGTCGGTGGCCATGTCCGAGTGCGGCATCTCCTGGCACACCCACGATCCGGGCGTCGTGCTCACCCATCTCGGCGTGGCCATTGCCGACGGGGCGGACTGCCTGGCCGACCTGGCCGCATTAAAGGAGCAAGAGGACCTCTTCGGCCCGGTCGCCTCGGTGGCCACGGCGTGGCGCGCCATTCAGGCAACGACGTCGGTCGAACAGCGGGCCATTCCCGGCGCCCTGTCCGAGGCTCGCGAGCGCGTCTGGAACGCCTATCCACCGGTCGGGCCGCTCGTCTTGGACTTCGACTCGACGCTCGTCACCTCGCATTCGGAGAAGGAGGACGCCGCTCCCACGTACAAGCGTGGCTTCGGGTTCAACCCCCTCGCCGTGTGGTGCGACAACACCAATGAACCCCTGGCCGCCATGTTGCGGCCGGGCAACGCCGCACCCAACGACACCGACGACCACTTGGAGCTGTTGGAGCGCGCCGTGCTGGGGATCCCGCCCGAGTACCGCCTGGGCCACGAAGAAGGCGACGACCCCACGGTGGTGGTCCACCCGATCCTGGTGCGGGCCGACTCGGCGGGGGCCACGCACCGCTTCGTCGAGGCCCTCGCTCGTGCCAACTTCGAGTACTCCATCGGCTTTGGCATCGGTGGTGCTGTGCGTGACGGCCTCCTCATGGCCCAAGAAGAGGACTGGGTCCGAGCAGTCGAGCGCGAGGGAGGCGTTCGTGACGGCGCACAGGTGGTCGAGCTGACCGGGCTGGTGACCCTCGACGGGTGGCCCGAGGATCTCCGCCTTCTGTGCCGACGTGAGCGCCCGCACCCAGGGGCTCAGCTCGCCTTGTTCGACACGCACGCCGGCTTCCGCCACACCTGCTTCGTCACCAACACCCAAAGCGACGACCTCGCGGCGCTCGAGTTGCGCCACCGGGGGCACGCCCGGGTCGAGGACCGGGTGCGCTGTGCGAAGGCGTGCGGGCTGGCCAACCTGCCCTTCGACAGCTTCTGTCGCAACGAGGCGTGGGTGGCCCTCAGCGTCATCGCCGGGTCATTGCTCGCATGGAGCCAGATGACCTGCTTCGACGGTCACCTGGCCAAGGCCGAACCCAAGACCATGCGTTATCGCGTCCTGCACGTCGCCGCCGTCCTCGTTCGCCGGCAACGCCATCTCGTTCTGCGACTCGACGAGTCGTGGCCGTGGGCCAGTGACCTCGCCACCGCATTCACTCGCCTGCGTGCCGCGTTCCCATAGCGGCACGGGTCCCAGCGCCTGACCCCGAAGCAACTCCGCAAGGCGTGACAACTCGACACGAGGAAAGGGGCGGGCTTCTTTCACGCCATTCATTAGGTCACCGGCCAGCCATGGGGAGTGCGCTCCTTGTCGGCGCCGCTCCCGGAGTCCTATGAATGATCGAGGCTAGGTAGCGAAACGCCGTGCCAGCCAACGTCGATACGGGTGCCGTGGAGCGGGACATCCGAAGGGTTGCAGGTGTCGGGGTCAGGCCCGCACTGCGAAATCCAGCACTCCCGCTTGGTCGAGCGGTTCAGCTGCCAGTGGCATCCAAGGGCGGTGTTCCCGCTCCGTCGCGACGCGTTCAACAGTGTGCGTCGTGTCCGTCGCCGAAAAAAGTGAACATCCTGCGCCCCGAGCGAAATGGCCCGACTTGTCCTGACAAGCGATTTGTCCCCACTCCGAAGGCCGAACCAGTCTCGGTATCGAACGCAATCTCGTCGAGACCCGCCTCGGTGAACTCCGCCCGGACCCAGGCGGTGAGGTCCGGGTCTCGGCGATGTCGAGTCCAAATCACCGTGCCCCGTGGGGCCATGAGATGCGGCAGCTCTCGGACGGTCCGGCGGATGTCCCGGGCGCTGATGTTGCCAAAGATCCCGCAGACCAGAACGATGTTCGCGGGCACCGCCCCGGCGTACGCCGAGGTCGTCGAGGCGTCGCCCGTCACGATCTGCAGATTGGTGAGCCCGAGGCGCTGCGCTGTCGATCGGGCCTCGTGCACAAGCGCGGAGTTCAGCTCGACCAGACGAGCCTTGACATCGGCGACGCGGTGCTGGTTGCTCAGAACGCCGATGACGTCGCGGCCCTGCTCCGCGCACATGCTGATGAGCTGGACGGGGCCCTCGGGCGCCTGCTCGATCGCCTCGCTCAGGCGTCGTTGTACCGACGATAGTCGTCGACTGAGCGATGAATGGGGGTCGTCGTAGTCCGCGTGCCATTGGACCCAAGCTTGCTCGTCGACCACGCCGTACCATACAGAGTGGAAGCACTGGAGGTGCTCGACGCCGGCCAGTCCCCAGCCGAGGTTCTGACGGCGAGGTTTGCCCAGTCAAGAGCCGCCCGGACCGGGGCGGACGCCTTCGACTGGTCGCTGGTCGCTGGTCGCTGGTCGCTGGTCGCTGGTCGCTGGTCGCTGGTCGCTGGTCGCTGGTCGCTGGTCGCTGGTCGCTGGTCGCTGGTCGCTGGTCGCTGGTCGCTGGTCGCTGGTCGCTGGTCGCGAGAATTGAGTTGGCGTCAGTACTTCGACGTGGCGGGTCCGACCGGCGGTGTTCTTTCTCGGCCACCCGCCGTCCGCCACCGCGTACCGTCACTGGATGCAAGCCCACCAGCACAGACGCCAGCCGTGGCCCGGACCCGGGTTTGCCCGCTTCCACGAGAGGTTTCGGAGCATGCTTCGCAACCCAACGGTACGCTCGAGCCGATGCCCGCAATTCGCCCCGGCATGATGGACCATCTCTCGCTGCAGGTCGCTGACGTCGCCCGTAGTCGCACCTGCTATGAGACGCTCCTCGCTCCGCTCGGGTTGCGTGCCGCCTACACAGACGGAGACGCCGTCGGCTTTGCCAACGAGGAAGGCGCTCCCTTCTGGATCCTGCCCGCTGTCAGGGGCACCAACCGAGAGCTTCATTTCGCTTTTTCGGCCGCCACCCGCGCGGTCGTCCGCGAGTTCCGCGAGGCGGGAAGGGCGCTCGGTGCGGAGATCCTCCACGAGCCGCGCCTTTTCCCCGAATACGGGGCGAACTACTTCGCCTGTTTCGTCCGAGATCCTGATGGCCACAACGTCGAGGCGGTGTGTCGCACCGTTTCGTGAGGTTCTCCGACGCACATGCCTCAGGGGCCGTCCGATTGAGAGCGTCCGATTGAGAGCATGGACGGTAGGGGAGTGCGGGATTACCCAATGCGCGCCAATCAGGGCAGCTCCAGTTCCTGGCGGCAACTGCTCTGCCCGGTGCGCCACACACGTTCAGTCGCGCTCGACGAGCTGGAACCGGTCCTTGCCGAGCTTCGACGTTTCAACCAGCTCGGGAGAAGGCGCGGGGTACGTTCTTCGGGAGGTCGAGACGTTTTTGCACTTCACGAGGACGCCGGGGGACTCTTCGCCGACGTTCGCCTGGGCCATGGGGACGACTTCGACCGGCTCGGGGTGGCCGAGCAGGATGAGCGCGCTGCGCTCATCGAGGCCGTGCGTCGCTCGCTCATCGACCAGGCGAGAGACCGAGTGGCTCCGTTGCCGGACTGGCCTGAGTAAAGCGCGGGTCTAGTGGGGTGTGATGCATCACGGCGACCACTATTTCGAGCCCCATCGAACCGGCCGCGCGCCACCGACCACACGGAGACGCCCAGGCTGTGGCGCAGCGCTTCGCGCAGGCCCCTGTGCTCGGCGTCCCCGGGAAACACCCGCGGGCTCGGATCGCCCCTACTCCGACCAACGCCTTGTCTCTCGCGCCATTACTGACACGTGCACCAGCTGCCGCCCGTTGGGCGAAATCCGATATCGATAGGTCCGGGAATTCCTCGACAGGTCAGCGTGGAAATGCTACCGTCACGACAGCATTTGGGAGAATCTGTCACGGGGGGGAAATGATGCGGAAACTCCTCAGCGTCACAATGGTTGGCGCTTCGGTCACCCTGCTGACGACGCTCTTTGCGGGCATCGTCAGCACCAGTGCCGCATCGGCCGCATCTTCTGAGAGCACGATCACCCTTGGCTACATCGGGGATCTGACCGGAGTGTCCTCCTCCTCGTTCGCTGATGGACCCGGTGCGGCCGAGGCGCGCATTGCCGCCCAGAATGCCGCAGGGGGAGTGAACGGGCACAAGCTGAAGCTCATCGTGGAAGATGACCAGTCAAGTCCGACCGAAGCCCTGACCGCCGCGCAGGCGCTGGTCTCCAAAGGCGTCATGGGGATCATCGAGAACTCCGCCTTCATCTTCGGCGCCGACCGCTACCTCCAACAACAGGGAATACCGGTGACGGGCGGCGGGTTCGACGGTCCGGAGTGGGGCACACAGCCGTTCTCGAACTTCTTCACCTTCACGCCCGCCACCAGCTCGACCTTCGGGGGCGAGTACTACACCTACACGTACGTCGCCAAGTTCCTGAAGGACATCGGGGTGACCAAGCTGGCGGGCCTCGCCTATGGCATCTCGTCGTCGTCGACCGCCTCGATCCATGAGGTGTACTCCGCCGCACAGAATCTCGGTGGACTGTCGCAGTGCTATGCCAACTACTCGGTCCCCTTCGGGGGAGTGGACTTTACGGCTGATGTCTTGCAGATTTCGAGCTCCTCGTGCAACGGCGTCGTGGGCTCCTTCGTCGATGCCTCTGACATTGCTCTCTCCCAGGCGGTGAAGAACGCTGGCCTGAGCAGTGTCAAGCAGCTGTATTTCACGGGCTACGACAACGACACCACCTCGACCTCCACGACGGCGGCGTCGTTCGATAACGCCTACGTCGAGTCCCCGTACAACTTCACAACTCCGAACGCGGCGACCCAGACCATGCTGGCCACGCTGAAGAAGTATGACCACTTCACCGGGATTCCTGACATCGGCATCTTCGATGCGTATCTGTCAACCGACCTGATGATCTACGGCCTGGAGCACGCAGGGAAGAACCCGACCTCGGCGGCGTTCATCAAGAACCTTCGCAGCGTCTCGTCCTACAACGACGGTGGCATTCTGCCCAGTCCCGTCACCTTCGAGCACTTCGGCACCGTAGGGATGCTGCCCAAGACGAATTGCGAGTACTTCGTACAACTAAAGGGCACCGCCTGGCACGTCTATAAGAACGCCCCCATCTGTGGCGACCTCATCCCAGCCCCAGGGGCCTGACGGGGGGTGACGGGCCAGCGTCCGAGATCGTCGGAGTACCACTCGGTGGGGTTGGTACCAGCACAGATCTATGAGGTTCTACGACGGCCAGGCTTGGATCGACGCCGCTGGACTCTTCTTGGGCGCATCCCTGACGTTGCCAAGGTGAGGATCCCATCGTCCGCACACAACGTAGCAGCTCAGTGGCCTAATATCGCTTGGCCGCCGGAATTTGGATCGGGCACTTGACTTCAAGCGCTTGAGGTGTGTGACGCTGTCTGCATGACGGCATTGAGCATCCAAGATGTTTCGCGGCGAAGCGGGTTGAGCGAGCCGACGCTCCGCTATTACGAGGACGTCGGACTGATCGGCCCGATCGCCCGCGACGCCAGCAGCGGGCACCGCCGCTACCGCGAGCACGACGTCGACACGCTGCAGGCACTGGCTTGTCTGCGCGCCATGGGCGTCGGCATCGAGGACATGCGGACCTACCAGGCCAACCGTGAGCTTGGGCATGCAGCCGCGGCCCAGCAGCGCGATCTGCTGTTACGCCACGCGGAGCGCGTCGAAGCCGAGATCGCCACCCTGCGCATCCATGTTGAGTACCTCCGCGAGAAAGCTGGGCTCTGGGATGCCCGTGACCGCGGCGACGCTGCCGCAGAGGCTGAGGCGAGGCAACGCATCCAGGGCGTGACCCCCCGCCTGATGAAGGTGCTGCGATGAGCCCGGTTCTGGTCACCGGCGGATCAGGCTACGTGGGCACGCAACTGATCGCCGCGCTGCTGCGGGCCGGAAGTCCGGTGCGCGCCACGGTGCGCTCGACGGCTGCCGAGGCTGATGTGCGCGCCGCTGTGCGCCGCGGCGATGCCGACGACGCTGGTTTGGAGATTGTCGCAGTCGACCTGACGGCCGACGACGGCTGGCCGGCGGCGATGGCCGGGTGCGAGGAGGTTCATCATGTCGCTTCGCCGATCCCGCACGTCCAGCCCGAGGACCCCGACGAGTTGATCGTCCCGGCTCGGGAAGGCGTGCTGCGGGTGCTGGGGGCGGCGCGCGATGCGGGCGCCCGACGCGTCGTACTTACCTCGTCGTTTGTCGCCATCGGTTACACGCCGAAGCCAGGCGCCGAGTTCAGCGAAGACGACTGGACCGACCCCGACACGCCAGGCTTGGCGCCCTACCCACGTTCCAAAATGGTCGCCGAGCGTGCAGCGTGGGACCTGATGGACCGCGACGGCGGCGACACCGAACTGGTGGCGGTCAACCCCACGTTCCTCCTCGGACCGACGCTGACGACGGACGTGCGCTCCTCGACGCGGCTGATCAAGGCGATGCTCGACGGAACGATGAGCGTCGCGCCTCGAGCCCGCTTCGGCGTCACCGACGTGCGCGACCTGGCCGACCTGCACATCCGCGCCATGGCTAGCCCTAAGGCCTCAGGCAAGCGCTTCCTAGCCGTCGCCGACGGCCCAACACTGAGCTACATCGAGGTGGCCGACCTCCTGCGCCGGCGGCTTGGGCCTCTGGCGGCGGCCGTACCCACCCAGGAGGCGCCGGGGGATGATCTGCCGCGGCCCATCATCCACAACGATCGCGCCCGCAACGAGCTTGGATGGCGTCCGCGCCCTGCGGAGACGACGATCGTCGACTCAGCCGAGAACCTGCGAGACCGCGGGCTGCTGGACTCTCCAAGATGAGACTTGCTGACGCCGGGAGAGTGCGCAGGGCTTTCCAGGGATGGTCTCCCCGTCCTGCTGGGTGCCGACCCTCGCCTCGACGAGCGTGATCGAGGAGAGGTATGCGCTTCGCGTTCAAGACGGCGAATGAACACAACAGTTGGGCTGAGATTCTCTCGGTATTGAAGGAGGCCGACGGCATCGATGTCTTCGAAACGGGCTGGCTGTTCGACCACTTCTTTCCGATCAGATCTCGCCCAGAGGCGCGCTCGATCTGACTGGACCCTGCCTCGAAGGTTGGACAATGCTGGCGGCGTTGGCGCAGACCACCCAGCGGCTACGGCTGGGGACCCTGGTGTCCGCCATGCCTTACCGCCATCCGGCCGTCCTCGCCAACATGGCGGCAACGGTCGACATCATCTCCGGCGGCCGGCTCAACCTCGGTGTCGGGGCTGGGGGCCACGAGCGCGAGACCGCCGCGTACGGGATCGAGCTGGGCGGCCTACGCGATCGATTCGATCGCTTCGACGAGGGTTGCGAAGTGCTCGTCAGCCTGCTTTCCGAAGAGTTCACCGACTTTCACGGCAAGTACTACGACGTGACTGCAGCGCGTTGCGAACCGAAAGGTCCACAGAGGCCGCATCCGCCGATCATGATCGGCGGTACCGGTGAGAAGCGAACGCTTCGCACGGTCGCTCGATACGCCCAGCTCTGGGATGCCACCTTTGCCCGCTCGCCGGAGGGATTGGTCCACAAGCGCGAGGTCTTGCAGGGGCACTGCGAGAAGCTCGGCCGCGATCTGGGCGAGATCACGACCACCTACCACATATGGGTCGAGCCCAGTGAGGATCCACAGCGGATCGCCGAGCAGGTCTCGACCTTCGCCGATACTGGTCTCGACGTGGCGATCATGTACCTCGGTCCACCGCTGGACCCACGAATCTTGACGCCACTGGCCGGAGCGCTGACCCTATTGGCATAGGAAGGTTGTCGGGCCATCCACCGCGCTGGCCAGGAAGCTCAACCACTCGCGGGCTCCCGTCCTAAGTGGAGGTCAGCTCACCAGCGCCGTCGCCACCCGTGGGTTGGGGTGCCTGGCCGGCGAAGAAGGTCGGAGTGTTTGGCCTTTGTGAGTGAGCCACCCCGACTGAAGGGCGCCCTACAGAGCTGCTGCCGGGACGTCCTCAAGCCCAGACCGAAGCATTTCGCGCAGCTCCGAGGTGTCTTGGTGGCCGTGCTTGGCTACCGCGTGCGCGGTTGCCGCATCGAGAACCTCCTCCTCGGTTCCCGAAATGGTGAGCGTGCAGTTGATGTCATTGGGCACCTTCCCACAGTCGATCATCTTTCGAGCCATGGCCTGTCTCCTTTCGATCCGAGTGGGTCCTTCCCACTCGCTCGCCTGGTCATTTCGCGTAGCCGCTCGCGCCGAACCAATCGACGGTCACCACTGCCGTATCACCAACGACCCACGCATCGTGGCCACTTGGTAGAGATGTGACATCGCCCGGCTCGGCCACGAACTCAGTTCCGTCGTCCATTCGAATCGCCAACCGGCCGGCCACGTGGTACTGAAAGTGGGGAGCCTCGCAGCTGTCCGTGTTGACGATCGGCTTGACGTTCTCCGACCATCTCCAGCCTGGCTCGAAGATAAGACGGCCGATCTCGCTCCCCCCGACCTTGATGATCTCGGCTCGCCCGTTTGGGAACTCGCGAACCTCGTCGGGCTCACCGAACCTCCGGTGTTCGGTCTCTTGCATCCCAGCTCCCCCTTCACACGGAACGACCTCGACTAAAGTAGGCTTACTTACTACTAGGTAGAAAGTCAAGGGCATTCTCGTGGTGGGGTCGGACGTATGAAGAAACAACCAGAGCGGACTGACACGGCGGTGCGGATTCTCGACGTCGCCGAGCGGCTGGTCCAGGTCCACGGGTTCAACGGCTTCAGTTATGCCGACATCGCTGCTGACCTTCAGATCACCAAGGCGGCACTCCACTACCACTTCCCCGGAAAGGCGGAGCTCGGCGAGGCGCTGATCGTCCGATATGCTGAGCGATTCCTAGAGGCGCTGGTCGCGATCGAGGCCCACACCGAGGATGCACGAGCGAGGCTCGACGCCTATGCCGATCTCTACCTCGCCGTTGTGCGCGACGAGCGGATGTGTCTCTGCGGCATGATGGCTGCCGAGTACGAGACGCTCCCCTCGTCGATGCGGGACGCAGTAGTCCGGTTCTTTGAGGACAACGAAGCCTGGCTGGTCCGCGTGCTGACAGAAGGTCGCCGGCAAGGGTCGTTGGAGTTCACTGGCTCACCGGTCGGGATGGCCCAACTGATCGTGAGCGGACTAGAAGGTGCCATGCTCATTGCCCGACCATTCGGTGGAACCCGCGATTTCAAGCAGCAGCGGGCCGCCTTTTGAACAGCCTGCAACCGGTCTCGGCCAGTCGTGGCAGACGAGCTGGCTCCTTCGCATCCTCGTAGCATCGAGGCGGCGATCCAGCTGCGGACGCCTTGGGAAGACGGCTCGGCGCACCTCCGCCACATCTCACGACAGGCCGATAGGGTCGAGATGGTGAGCGAGGCCGACGTCATCGCACAAGCGGGCCCATTCACCCAGGCCACCTTGGCCGAGGACCTTCGACGACTCGGAGTAGCCAGCGGAGAGACCGTCCTGGTCCACTCCTCGCTCTCGCGCCTGGGTTTCGTGGTCGGCGGTGCTCAAGCGGTCGTGCTGGCCCTGGCGGACGTACTGGGTCCCTCTGGAACGATCGTCATGCCCACCCACTCGGGCAACCTCTCAGACCCAAAGCGGTGGTCTCGACCCCCGGTGCCAGAGCCGTGGTGGCAGACGATTCGCGACCAGAGCCCTGCCTACGACCCACTCCTCACCCCGACGAGGAACATGGGTGCCGTCGTCGAGTGCTTTCGACACCTTCCCGGCGTCCTTCGGAGCAGCCACCCGACCGGCTCCTTCGCTGCAGTGGGGCCCAATCGCGACGTCATCGTCGGCGACCACGCCCTCGACTACGGGTTCGGGGAGACCTCCCCGCTGGCCCGCCTCTATGAGCTTGACGCCTCGGTCCTGCTCCTCGGCGTGGGACATGGGAACAACACGTCCTTGCACCTGGCTGAGTACCGCGCCGACTATTTGACCAAAGCGTGGGTCACCAAGGCGTCGCCGATCTTGGTAGATGGCCAACGACGATGGGTGGAGTGGTCCGATCTCGATCCCGACGACCATGACTTCGTCGAACTGGGCGAGGACTTCGCGCGAAATGGACAAGAGCACCGGGGTCCGATCGGAGCCGGGACGGCCCGACACATGAAGCAACGGAGGGTCGTCGACTTCGCAGCGAGTTGGTTCGCCGTGCATCGAGGGAAGCGGTGACTGAGCGGCTAGGCGGGGTGGCGAGTGCTGACTCAGTCGGAAGCGCTCGAAAGGGGTCGAGGGAGTTGGATGGCAGCACAAGGTCGCGCACGATCGCCCTCGAGGAGCCCAGCGGCGACCGGGTCAGTATGGCAGGCAAGTTGGTGTGACGACCCAGTGGGCGCCGTGGTCCGGTCTCCGCCGTGGAGGGTCAGCTCACCGTCTGGCTCAGCAGCGCTGCTGGCGCCGAGTCGAGCGTGGCCAAAATGGCGGCCGCGAGCGCCCGGGCGGCGTTGGGGTCGAGCTCGATGGCGACGCGGGCACTGGCGCCGCGGCTCGGATTGAGCAAGTCGACGTTGAGTGTGTGGTCAGCCGTCGCGTGGACCGGGTGGTCGAAGTAGACCGTCGCGTGCGTGAGCGGAAACCAGCCCTCGGCCCCCTTTCCGCTGCCACTCACCTCCAGCGTCTCAGTCTGGTAGGTGCACATCGTCGGCTCCCTTCATTTCGTGAGGTAACGACCGAAGAAATCCCAGATTTTCTGCCATCCGTCGTTGGCAGCCTCGGGCCGGTAGCTGGGCCGGTCGGTAGAGAAGAATGCGTGGCCCGCCCCGTCGTAGGTGTGGAACTCGAATGTCTTTCCCTGCTGGCGCAACGCCGCCTCGAGCTCGGCGACCTGCTCGGACGTGGGGTACTGGTCATCGGCACCGAACAGCCCGAGTAGGGGACACGAAAGGTCCTTCGCCAGGTGGACGATGGGCCCGACCTTGAGGGGCAGCCCGGGCGGTGGTGTTCCCACGACGAACGCGCCGTAGCAGTCGACAGCCGCGTCGAGTGGGAGGCTGCAGGCTGCCAGGAACGACTGTCGTCCGCCCGAGCAGTAGCCGATGGTCGCGAACTTGCCATTTGACGATGGGATGGTTCGCAGGTGATCGATGGCTCCCCGCACGTCTCCGACGAGTCGTTCATCGGGCACTCCACCCTGGGCCCGTGCGGCCGCAGCGGCGTCATCGGGGCTCGCGCCGGGTGCCTCGCGCGAGTAGAGGTTGGGGCAGAGGGCGAGGTAGCCGTGGACGGCGAACGTCCTGGCGATCTCCTTGGTTCCCGCGTCGTAACCAGGCATATGGTGGATCACGACCACGCCACCGTGAGGTCCCCCTTCGAGCGGCTGGGCGAGGTACGCCTCAATCTCGTCGCCTCCGTGGCCCGTGATCCGAATCGTCTCGGCCCGCATTGCGTCGGTCATAGGCATCCTTCGGGAGTCAGGGGCGCCGGACACTTCGGTGGTCACCAGTCGTCTAGGCGGTCAAAAGAACCGCTCCGGCAAAGGGGCCAACGGCGTTTGTCCACACGGCCACATCGCAGTCAGGTACCTGACGCTCGCCGCTCTCGCCACCGCGGATCTGACGCGTTGCCTCGATGCAAAAATTGGCACCGTGCCGACGCCCGACGTTGCACGCCCCGCCGTCGGTGTTCAACGGAAGGGAACCCCCGAGGCGGGTGTGGCCGTTGGCCACAAATGGTCCGGCCTCGCCAAAGCCGCAGAATCCGAGGGCCTCGAGCCACTGAAACGTGATGATGGTGAACCCGTCGTAGAGCTGGGCGCAATCGACGTCGGCCGGAGTGAGATCGGTGCGCGACCACAGGGTCTCGGCGCAGGTGACCGGGGCGGTCCGAGCGAAGTCGGGCAACTGCGAGAAGTTCATGTCCCGGATGGCTGTCAACGCGTAGGACTCGACCATCACCGGCTTCTTTTGCCAGTCACGCGCCCGTTCGGCCGTCGTGAAGATCACCGCCGAGGATGAATCCACCGGGTAGTCACAGTCGAAGAGCCGTACGGGCTTGCTGACGAATCGTGACGAGAGGTAGTCCTCGACCGTCATCGGTTCGCGCATCAGCGCATCCTCATTCAATGTGGCGTGGTGACGCTGGGTGACCGCATTGAGGGCGAACTGCTCCTCGGTGGTCCCGTACTCGTCCATGTGCCGTCGCATCTCCCAGCCGGCAATGGTGGCGGCGGCGGCGCCGCTTCCGAATGGCGCGCTCGAACTGCTCGTCGCCCCGCACGCCCTGGGGGCGAGGTGTGTTGCCCGTCAAGAAGTCGGCCTGACCCGGCTGTTGGCGGATGAGCCTGACCGCGACGCACGTGTGGCAGAGACCCGACGCCACCGCGGAGATTGACGCGATGGCCGGTTCAACGAAGGCGGGGCCACCTCCCGAGCTGAAGAAGTAGTTGAGCGGCATGATGCCGAGGAGCTGTCCAATCGACATCGCGTTCCCGCCCATGGTGCCGATGCCCTCGATGTCACCCGGCGTCATTCCGGCGTCTGCCATCGCCGCGGTAACAGCCTGGTGGACGAGCTCGTCGTCAGTGAGCGCCAGCTTGCGCCCGGTCTGCGAATAGCCGACACCGACGATGGCGACCTTGCTCAGGTTCATGCTCATCGGTCAGCCTGGGCGTGCGTCGATTGTGGGTCGTCGAGGGCGAAGAGCGGCAGGGTGAGACCTGGCGCCACCTCGCGAAATACCACGTGGACGGCCATCCCACAACGGAGATCGTCTTCGCCTGCATCGACGATGTTGGTCACCAACTTCAAGTCTTCTTGCTCTTCGAGCTCGACGACGGCGAGCACGTAAGGGATGTGTTCGAAGAACCAGGGATCGAAGGGCTGGAGAGGGATCGTAAAGGTCTCGAGGACACCACGCCCAGAGACCTCGCTCGGTGCGAGATCCTTCGACAGGCAAAAGCGGCAAACCACGCGGGGCAGATGAACGAACCGCCCACAGTTGTTGCACCGAAGGATCAGGAGCTGGTGGCGCTCGGCGCCCTCCCAAAAGAAGCGGGTGAGCTCGTTCGGCTCCGGCCTCGGCGGCGCATGGGCCTCCGGGCTCGTCTCCGTCGTCGTCATGGAACGTCCCCCCGGATCGTCTGTTGGCAAGCTCTCGTGTGGTGACGCGCTCGTCATCCGAGCCGCTCAGTGTGTAGCACAGACAGTCCACCGGCGCCCATCGTCGCCGGCGCTTTGCCACAACCCCAGGTGGGAGCACGCCTGCTCGCCCGGAGCATATTGACGTTAACGTTAACTGCGAACCGGGTGGCCGTGCTGCCCGAGGGGATCCGCAGTCGCCATCCCTCCGCACTCGCGATTTCAAGGGGCCGGCCAGCCAGCGAGCGAAAATTGCGCGAGACCGATCTCGAGGCCACCCGGCCGGCCCCCTCGCTTCAGGGGTCGGCGCATATCGCTCGCCCGGCCTCCCGAGAGATTCCCAGGGGTGCTCGCTCTCGTCGACCCGGCCCAGGTGGCCGGCCAAGCGGAGCGCATGACCCTCGAGCGTGCGACGACCGCGTTCGCGACCTGCAGACTGCCTCGCAACTCGTGACGACACTCAGCGCCAATATCGGATTCGGGGTCAACGACGACCGAACGGCCAAGGCTCTCTCTGTGCGCCGCAGCACGCTGAAGTAGGTTCGGGCCGAATCGGAGAGATGCCTCAGCTCGCCCGACACGCGCGGCAATCTCCAACCGGCAACCCGAGCAGGGCACACGCCGGTCGCGCTGCGAGGATCCAAATGTAAGTGCGCGACCCTTCGGTGAGGCGATCCACTGTGGGCATCACGCGTTCCTGACGTGCGAAACGTCCCCCCGCCGTGTCATCGATGCAAACCCGAGATGAACTTCGCGCGAACGACTGGTGTGGTGGTTGACCCTGCATGCTCGGCGGGACATCATGCACGCGACAACTGATGGCGTTGCCCCCCGCGCTGGTCCGACCCAGCCGGGGGGCGTGGACGAGACCCCTTGGAGGTCCCGACATGGCACAAGTTACTCGGCGTCTCGCGGCGCCAATGCGTCACCTCGGCGATTACGCAGAGCAACCCGGCGGCGTCGCCGCGAGCACCACGGTCGGCCAGCGCTACGATCATCTGGTGGCGCGGATCCGCGGCCTCGAGGGGCAGTTGACAGACATTCGACAGGAACTGGGTGGCCCCGCCGACGTGCGGACCGCGTTCTTCGGCCCGTCGGAGTATCGGGCGGGCACGGAGTAAGAACACGGGTTGGGCGCCTCATCTGCCCGCCCAGCTATCGGCAGAGCCGACAGGTCTGCCGATAGCTGTGATCCATCGCCAGTAGCCGGCGTGATCCTCCTGGTGCCTGCTCGGAGGCTCTGGGGAGGACGGGGTAGCCTCTCACCGGTGAGCAAGTCGTCCGTGACCGTGTCCGGTTGGGATCTGCGCCACGAGGACACTACGAGCCGGCTGCAGCAGATCGCATTGGAGCTGTTCGTCCGCTGGGTCTGCGCGAATGTGAGTGCCGATGACATTGCCACTGCCGCCGGTGTGTCAGCGAGAACCTTTCACCGGTACTTTCCGAGCAAGCAAGACGTCTTGTTCCAGCGGCGGGCAGACATGGATCAACGGGTGATCGATCGGCTGGAGCTACTGTCGAATCCCCGCTCGCCTCTGCGATCCGCGACGTGTTCATCCAGCTGACCAAGGAGACGGCCGACATGGCGCGAATCAGGCTCTGGCGTTGGGCGATGGCGACCGCTCCGGACGTGGAGGCCCGCGCGTCGGGTGAAGGTCGATTGCGCCTGATGCGAACGATGCGGACGGTGCTTGCGGATTGGCTGCACGTGGACCCGGACATGGACGTGCGACCCGACGCGATGAGTGCGGCGGTGCTCGGGGTCACGCCAGTTGCGGTAGAGCATTACATGGAGTCCAATGGCGAGGCCGATCTGGTGAACCTGGTTCTCGACGCGTTCGAGTTTCTGGATCGTGGATTGCGTCACGTCGCTCCAACCCGAGGCCACGGCGGTTCCGCCACACGCCCGAAGAGGGGGAGACCCGACTGCCTTCGGGATGATCCGCATGATCGGCTCGCTATGAGGGTCCAGTTGTCGATCGCCGGGAGGGATACCCGGTGGTCAAGGGAGACGCTTGACGAGGTCGGCGGACCCTGAGAAAGTCGCGGTCTTGGCCGACGCCTGACGAACTCTCCTTGGGGGGATGCATGGAAACGATCGATCTCTCGGCGTACGTTGTCACAGACGACTTCTTCGGCGCTCCCTACGTTGACAAGGACGAGCAAAGCACGCACCAAGGGCCGCACCGTTACCTTCACGGTGGCTTTGCAGGCACCGATACCCGCTTCGCGCTGTACTTCCCGCCGTCCACTGCCTATGAGGGTCGGATGTACCAGCCTCTCGACGGCGCGAATGCGGGTCACGAGGATGTGTTTGGGGGTCCGCTCGGATCGCTCATCGGGGGACTCGAGATGGTGCTCCGGCTTGGTGGGTACATGGTTGAGTCCAACATGGGTCACGTCGGGGACGTCATGGATCCCAAGGCCGGTCCGGATCCGACCCTCTACGGATGGCGGGCGGCCGCGGAGTCGGCCCGGCTCTCCAAGTTCGTGGCCACTCAGCTCTACGGTGCCCCTCCCAGCTATTCGTACGTCTTTGGCGGGAGCGGGGGCGCCCGCCGGTCACCCCTGTGCCTGGCGTATGCCCCGGGGGTCTGGGACGCGGCGCTGCCATTCATGGGCGACGCCATGGATGGTGATCACGGCGACATGAGACCGCTGCGCAACGGTGCGCCGCATTTCTCGGCGATGTTCAACGTGCAGCGGGTGCTGGGCTCGAAGATCGAGGCGGTCGTCGACGCGATGGCCCCAGGCGGTAGCGGAACCCCCTTTGTCGGTCTCGACACCCATCAACGCGAGGAGCTGGCCGCCCTTTACCGGCTCGGGTATCCGCGCGGCGACGAGTTCATGATTGCTCAGCCGATGGGGCAAATTTGGCTGTGGGCATCGATGGCGCAGCGGTTGGTCGCCCAGGACGCCGAGTACTTCGAGTCCTTCTGGACCAAAGCTGGATATGTCGGTCACGATCAGCCCAACGTCGTGCAAGGTGATGTGATCGACGCGCGCGTGACGGTCAAGCGGGTGCTGATGGCCTCAGAGGTTTTGCGCGACCCCGAATTCAAAGCTCCTGAGTTCGGATTTCTGCGGGGAATGGCGGCACTGTTCTCGCGCACCCACGACCTCGCGATGGCGGTCGAGCTCGATGGTGTGCCGGACGGCTATCTCCTGGGCGCTGGCGTTCGGGTCCTCAGTGGGCAGGCCGCCGGCCGCCAGCTCTACTGCACCAACGGGGTCGGAAACGTGCTGCTGTGCGATGGCGAGGGTGAGGCCAGCAATCTGCGCTTCCGCGGCGTCGTGGCTGGCGACGAGGTCCATGTCGACAACCGGGACTTTCTCGCCTATTGCTATTACTACCGACATCATCTCCGCGACACGCCGGAGTACGACTTCCTCCGGCTCGATGGCAACCCGATCTTCGAACAGCACGCCGAGCTCGAGATGTCGCCGTTCATGGGGGTGCTGCATACGGGGCGCTTCGAGGGAAAGATGCTCTGGGTCCACCACACCCATGATGCGTCGCTCTGGCCGTCGCAAGGCATCGGGATGAAGAACAACGTTGAGCGTGAGCGCGGGGCTGAGGAGGCAAAGAAGTACTTCGCGTTGCGCTGGACGCACAATGCCGAGCACGTACCGCCTGCGATGGCCTCGCCGGCTCCGGGTCGGGCGACCAACACCTGGTTGATCAACTACCAGCCGATCATCGAACAAAGCCTCGCCGACTTAGCGGCCTGGGTCGAAGACAACGTCGAGCCTGCCCGAACGGTCTTCGAGTTGCGCGACGGCCGGATCATCTTGCCGGCATCAGCGTCCGAGCGTGGAGGTATCCAGCCGGTCGTGGAGGTGACAGCCAATGGGGAGGCACGTGCCGAGGTGAGAGTCAACGAGGACGTGACGCTGCGGGTCGAGGCCGAGGTCCCGCCCGGTTCGGGCACGCTCGTCTCGGTGCGCTGGGACTTCGACGGCTCGGGGACCTTTCCCTTCGCCCACGAGCTCGACGGCACCCGCAGCGAGGTGTCGTTGTCGACCACCCACGCCTACGAAGCCCCGGGGACCTACTTCGCCACGGCGCTGGTCGAGTCACACCGCGAGGGTGACGTATCGGCAACCTCGCGGCGACTTCCCAACCTAGCTTCCGCGAGGATCGTCGTCAGCTGACGACTGTCAGCGTTGCGGGTACGACCGGATTGAGTCTTCGGCTATTGCCCCCGGAATTCGGAAAGGCTCACAATCCGTCGAGTAGCCGGATCATGGTGCGCATGACCCCAAGGGCCGCCCTCAGATCGGCGTCGCTCAAGTCCCCGAGGTTTGCTTCCCACAGCGCGTGCCAGCGGGCGCGCTCCTCGTCAACGATCTCGCGGCCCTTGTGAGTGAGCGAGACCATGCACATGCGGCGATCCAGCGCGCTGCGTCGTCGTTCGACGATGCCGCTCGATTCGAGGTGGTCCAGCATGGCGGTGACGCTTGCCGGATTGAGGTCGGCGCTCTTGGCCAGGTCTCCGGCGGTCACCTCGTCCGCCTTGCCGAGGACGATCAAGGCGCGCAGCTGGGAATGGGTCAGGTCACGGCCCTGCTGCTGTTCGCGCCCACGTAGCCGGCGCTCTGCCCCGAAGAGCTCGCCCATCGCCAGGCGCACCTGTTCGAGCGTCGTTTGGCGCTCGGTGGGTAGCGCGACGGCCGTCACGCGAGCGCCTCGACGACTGCTTCCTCGCTCAACTCGGCATCGAGTCCCTCGGCATGGGTACGACGCTCGATCCGCCAGAGGAAGACGGCAGGGACCAGAGCCACCACCGACATGCCGATCACCCACGCGTACGTCTGGCCGAAGGCCCCCGCGATGGCAGTGGGAGAGGCGTGGGCGCCGAGGTGTACCAGCTTGTCCTGAAGGATGACGGCGATCACCGCGGTGCCGAGCGTGCCGCCGACCCGTTGGATCACGTTGATCTGGGGGCTGGCGTCGTTGATCTGGTCGTGGTTGAGCACCGAAAAGGCGGCGGTCATTGCCGGCATCATCGCCAGTCCCACGCCGATGCCACGCACGGCCATGGCCGCCCCGATGATGACGAACGACGTATCCGCCCCAACGAAGAGGAATGGGATCGTGGCAATCACCAGGATCACGCCTCCGCACAGCGAGGTCAATCCGGCGCCTAAGCGGCGGGTCGCCAGGGCCGAGCGGTTCATGCCGAGCGCCGCCCCTGCCCCCGTGGGGATCAACAGCAAGCCGGTGCGGATGGCGTCTTCCCCCCGGGCCACCTGAAAGTACAGCGGGAGGAGGATCATGGAGGCGAACATCGCGCCCCCCAGGCAGAACATGACCACCGAGGCCGAGCTGTAGGCCCGGAGCCGGTAGAGGCGCATGTCGAGCAAGGGGTACTCGATACGGCGAGCGCGCAGGACGAAGGCTATGACGAGCACGACACCCAACAGGACGGGGACGACGACGGAGCTTGAGGTGAAGCTGCCGGCCGTGGCGCTTTCGGACAGGCCGTAGGTGATCCCGACTGTACCTATGCCAGCGAGGAGGAGCCCGGGCCAGTCCAATCGACCTGCCTTCCCTGGCTCAGGCTGGTCGCGGGGGAGCAGTCGCGACGCGACCAGGGCTGTCGCGATCCCGATCGGGACGTTGACCACGAAGATCGCGTGCCAACCGACGGTCTGCAAGAGCAGGCCACCGAAGGTGGGGCCAAAGACGGGCGCCAGCACGATCGGCACTCCGATGGCACTCATGACCTTGGGCAGGTTGTCCCGACCGGCCGCCTGGACCAAGATGGTCAGCCCGGTCGGGACGAGCATCCCGCCGCCTAGCCCCTGGAGGACCCGAAAGGCGATGAGCTCGGGCGCCGAGGTTGCCAGCGCGCAGAGCCCCGAACCGAGCGTGAAGAGGATCAGGGCGGGCATGTAGACGTGATACGCCCCCCATCGACGGACCGCCCAGGCAGAAAAGGGGATGACGGCGGCCAGCGCAAGGAGGTAGGCCGAAACCACCCACTGAATGCT
Source organism: uncultured Acidimicrobiaceae bacterium (assembly GCA_963794215.1). GTDB lineage: Bacteria > Actinomycetota > Acidimicrobiia > Acidimicrobiales > RAAP-2 > DATKRB01. Next base: position 72,331 of record CAWCCQ010000009.1, read on the forward strand.
GTTGAGCGGGGTGTGAAGGTCCTTGGACAAGCTATCGAGCGCGACGTTGACGATGGTCGTGTCGAGGACGGACATGATCGATCCGAGGACGATGACGATCGCGATCCGTTTGACGTGCGGTTCGATCCGCCCGACGGACGTGTGATTCGAGGGGTGCGTGGTCTGAGTCAAAGTTCCAGCCGCCTGCTTCGGAGTCCCATCTTTTGGTACCAAATTAGATACCAAAGGGTCCGTTGTCAAGCGCCGGCGAGTGCGAATCGGGGGAGTGGGTCCTAGTGTCGTCGCCACCACGACCAACTGCCACAGTCCGGCGACGGCGCGGGAGGAGATAGCTGTGTTCGACTTGCTCATTGAGGGCGGCACCATCGTGGACGGGACGGGCTCCGCCCCGTTTCGAGCTGACGTCGGCGTTGTCGGTGGAGTAATTGCCGCTATCGGGGACAACCTCGGGAGCGACGCGGCGGACACCTTGGACGCAGCGGGGATGATCGTGGTGCCCGGGTTCGTTGACGTCCACACCCATTACGATGCGCAAGCGGTCTGGGATCCGCTGTTGGAGCCCTCGTCCGCCCACGGAGTCACCACCGTGCTGATGGGCAATTGCGGGGTCGGATTCGCGCCTGTTCGGCCCGAGGCACGCTCCGGCCTGATCGACCTGATGGAAGGGGTCGAGGACATTCCCGGCGACACCCTGCGGAAGGGAATCACCTGGGCTTGGGAGTCCTTTCCGGAATACCTGGATCACCTCGCTGAACAACGCTGGTCGGTTGACGTGGCGACACTGGTGCCCCACGGAGCAGTTCGAACCTACGTCATGGGCGCACGGGGAGCAGCGAATGAGCGTGCCCGACCAGACGATGTCGAGGCGATGGCCGACGTGGTCAGGGCGGCAATGGAGGCCGGCGCCTTCGGGTTCTCGACCTCGAGGACGGTCGCTCATACGTCGGTGGACGGCACCCCCGTGCCCGGCACCTTTGCCCGACGCGAAGAGTTGCACGCAATCGCCAAAGCTGTGGTTGATGGGGGGGACGGTCTGTTCGGCGTAGCTCCAGCCGCCCTCGAGGGTGGCGACCGAGAGTTGATGACGGACCTCGAGCTGCTCACCGAGGTCTCACGCCGGAACCAGGTCGAGTTGAGCTTCCTGGTCTTGCAAAATCGACCCACACCCACGATGTGGAGGCGGGCACTCGAGCACGCCGAGGGAGCAAATCGCAGTGGAGCTCGCTTGACTCCACAGGTGGCGGGACGTCCCTTCGGCATGTTGGTGGGTTTCTCCTGTTACCACCCGTTCCTGCGGCGACCCACCTACCAAGCCCTGGCCAAAGCCCTCTCGTTTCCGCAACTGATTGCCGAGCTGTGTCGGCCCGAGGTGCGCGACGCCATCCTCGCCGAAGACGATCTGATCGCGGGGCCGGCCTCGGACCGAGGGGCACGTGTCATGCCCGAACGGATCCGAGCCAATCTGGACAACCTGTTCCCTCTGGGTGACGACGTCGATTATGAGCCCACGGCGGATCGTTCGGTAGCTGCGCTCGCAAAAGCGCAAGGGATCGACCCGCTCCGGCTCGTGTACGAACTCTGTTGCGAAAACGGAGGAAGCGGCCAACTGCTCCTACCACTCTTTGGCTTCGCGGACGGCGACCACGCCGCTCTCTACGAGATGCTCATGGCACCAGGTACCGTTCTGGGGCTCGCCGATGGCGGTGCTCACTGCCGTACGATCTGCGACGCGTCCCAGCCCACAACGATGCTCACGCACTGGGTGAGAGACCGTACACGTGGGCCACGCCTGGGCCTGAGTTTCGCCGTCAAGCGGCTCACCAGTGAACCGGCGCAGTTTCTCGGTCTTGGTGATCGGGGACGGCTCGCGGTCGGACTCCGGGGCGACCTCAATGTCATCGATGCTGCCAACCTCCATCTCGACGCGCCGCGCCCGGTCGATGACCTTCCCGCTGGCGGTCGGCGTATCCTCCAAAGCGCGCGCGTGGCTACGTCGCTACCGTTGTGGCCGGGCAAGTCACCCGGCGGCACGGGGTTCCGACGGGTGCGCTTCCGGGCAGGGTGTTGCGCCACGGGGCCCATTGAGGTCGCCCGGATCGGGCAAGACGTCACTTCGGCATCATGGTCGCACGGTGGGCGTCCACTGCCGCACAGAAGCCGGGACATAGAGACGGGGACGCAGAAGCGAGAGTGGCCGAGCCTCCCATTTCCGTGCGCACGGTGCCACTGCTCGACGAACACGGGATCGAGTCCCCGGAAACCTCCCGAAGGGAAAGAGCGCGCATCGAGTCCGACGGTCCAGCCGGCCAACATCGCGCGTCAAACGACCCAATCGTCTCCCAATCCTCACGGGTCCTCTCGTTGACATCTGCCGGGATGGCACCCTAGCGTTCATCAATCCGATTGGAAGCGAGATGCCGATGGTGACATGGTCTTCTGCTGCCGACGCCGCAACGGAGCATCTTCGCGAACTTATCAATTCGGGCCAGCTTGCACCCGGAGCGAAGGTCGTCATTGACAAGGTGGCCGCCCAGCTCGGCATGAGCAGTACGCCAGTACGCGACGCGTTCAAGCGCCTACAAACCGAAGGCCTCGTGGACATTGTTCCCCGAGTCGGCGTGTATATCCGTGAGATTCCTGCCGATGAAGTTCGCGATGTATATGCCATAAAGGAACTCTTGGAGCCGCTGATGGTCCGTCTGGCGACGCTCCGCGGAACTCCCGAACAGCGCGAATCACTTCTTTCCTCCAGTGCGGCATTACTTTCTTTGTCCGAGCAAGGCGATGTCGACAAATACGTCAACCTTGTCGAGGAGCGCCGGGTCCTCCTGCTGGCCATGGCCGAGAGCGAGGTCCTTCGCGAGGTCTTTCGGGCGATCGATGGCCGAGTCCGGCTTCTTCGTTACCGAAACCTTGCGCAACCGGGTCGCACCAACGAGTCAGCGATCGAGCACGACAGAATCGGTCGAGCGATCAGCGCCGGAGATCCTGAGGAAGCCGGCGCGCTGGCTGGCTATCACGTGGAGTCCGCCACAAGGTGGTTGAACCGGCTCATGGACGACGACGACGGCCATCGCCAGGACTGACCGCGCACCGCCCGACCCGACCGGCAGACTCTTGGGGCTGATGGCGCCGCCCTGGGCGCCACCGCGGCCGATGGCTAGCGAACCGAGGCGGCCTCGGGCACGGGCACACGGGCACACGGGCACACGGGCACACGGGCACACGGCATTGTTGCGGTTCCGTCATGGCTAAAACATCAGGCATCAGGTGATCGGGTGGGGATACCGCTGGGGCAGTGGCGGGTCTTGCCTGGGGCGCGCAAGCGCCCGAAGGGCGCGTTCTGAGTGGGCGCGCTGGTCGGTGGTGCGGTCGTGGCCGGCACCGGTCCCCGAGCCGGGGCTGCCTCAGAGGCACAGGGGGTGACCTCGTCCACCATCCTCCTCGGTCTGGAGACCACGCTCAGCGGACCTGCTGCGCCGACGTTCAGCGATAGCGCCGGGGGCGTGCAGGCCGCCATCGACCTGCAGAACGCCCAGGGTGACGTCGACGGTCGCAAACTCAAATTCATCGCCGCCGACGATCAGTCGTCACGGGTCACTGCCCAGACCGCTGCGTCCAGTCTCGCCTCCAAGGGCGTGTTTGGAGTGATCGAAGACTCAGCGATCACCTCGAACTTCGCTACGGCCGATACCGTGCTGAACAAGCTCGGCATCCCCGATGTGACCTGGGGAGCCGACATCACGAACTCGAACACGTTCAGTATCAGCCACGATGTAGGCGTCTACGGCAAAGACGATTATGTCGTCGACACCGTCGGTCCATTCTTGAAGTCCCTTGGTGTGAAGAGCGTCGGCTTGGTCACGTACTTCTCGATCTCCGAGTCCGAACTGGACAGCATCGCCGCCAGGAAGCACGACGGAATTACGCCATGTTATGAAAATGGAACCCTGGCCGTGGGCGCTCTGGACTTTTCGGTTGGGGGCTTCGCCATCGACAAATCCAACTGTAAGCCTATCTACGCTCCATCGGTGGACAGCTCCGATGTCGCCCTGGCGAGCTCCATAAAGCAGACGAAAAGCAAGGCGGTACCAGTCTACGAGACCGTTATGACAACGGGATCCTTTCGAGCCCATCGGCGAAGTCGGCCCTCGATGGTGCGTACATTCAACGCCTGGTCAACGTGACCACTCCGAACGCGGCCACGAAGGTCATTGCTCGGGAGATCAAGAAAATCGACCCGCAATCTAGTGGCGGCTTGCCCGACCTCCCCGGACCGCTACTTCGAGATTCATCGCAGAGCACGCACGTGGGAAACGAACGTGGAAACGGAATTGATGATCAAAGGTCTCGAACTCGCTGGAAGGAATCCCGCCCAAGCATCGTTCGAGACAGGGCTGCGTAAGGTCAATGGTACACCGCAGGGGGTATCTTGTCCGCAGCGTCGAACTTCTCACGCTTCGGCGAGACGTTCGCGATACCCACTGCCAACTGCTATTACTTCATCCGACTCGAGGGAGATAAGTACGTTACCCCAGACGGCGCAAGCCGGTATGTGGAAAGCTGTACTCCTTCGCTCACTGAGTTCTCGAGGGTTGGTGTTACAACCAACGGACGGTCGCCTGGAGGAAATCTTGACGAGCGCGCCGGCCGAACTGCATATTGCGACGCACATGTCGGAGCATGGTCTCTCGCGCCGCGTCGGGATCCCCTGCGTAGATGGCCTCTCTGATCGCCCTGTGCTCGTGATGCGTCTGACGGGCGAGCTCTGAGATGTCCACGGTGAGGCGGAGGTGGTGGGCCATGATGGAGGAGATGGCGCTCACCACCAGTGTCAAGGCTCCATTGTCAGCAACGGCATAGACCCATTCGTGGAAGTCCCCCTCCGGGCTGTGCTCGGACTCCGATAGATGGGCGGGAAGCTCCGGATTTGATCGATGGCGGGCGGCTTCCTCGGCCATGAGTGGTTCGAGAAGCTCTTGTGCTTTCGCCAATTCGGCGTACGTGACGTCGTGGATCTCGCAATGAAGTGCCAGCAGGCGACCCAGAAAGTGGGCGTCGCGGGGGGCCACAACCGGCCCTCCCCCCTGTCCGGCTCGCAATGTGATGATGCCCTGAGACTCGAGTAGTCGCAGTGCCTCGCGCAGGCTGCCACGCGACACCTCGTAGCGGGCCTGCATCGCCGCTTCCGTCTCGAGCAGTTGGTTCGGAGGGAGTTGCTGTTCGGAGATGTCACTCACGATGCGGCGCGCTACCACCTCCGCGACCTTGAGACGTCGCGTGCCATCGGCGGAGTGCTGGTCGGGTCGTTTCGTCATCCTCGGCCTCCCAGACTGTACTCCGACCGTTGTTTGTCCCAGCCGCACGGGCAGGACGAGGGGAGGGGAGTCATTGACCGGCGCACGCCCAATCCTTATAATAGTTGGGTCGACGGAATGATTGTCGACGACCCACGCTGGCGTATGGCCAGGGGTACCCGGCGCTTTGGAGGGTGAGGATGCATTACGAGATTATCTCGACCGACTCGCATCTCGAGGTTTCCCCGGAGAAATGGCGATCCTACGTAGAGCCCGAGTTCCGCGACTACGTGCCACGGGTTGAGAAGTTGCCCGATGGCGGAGATGCGTGGGTGATGCCAGGAACCGGCCGTACCGTTCCCCTGGGGCTGAACTTCTTCAGTACCTCCTCGGATCCGAGGGAGCGGTGGCGCACGGCGCGGCCGAGCGGCGTCTCGTACGATGACGGCCTGGTCGGCACGGGCGACCCCCCTCAGCGCCTCGAGGAGATGGACGCCGACGGTGTCGACGCCGAACTCTTGTTTCCCGCGGTATCGGGTCAGCGAACATTTTCGGGCATACCGCGGGAGGCCTACGTCGCGGTGGTTCGTGGCTACAACGATTGGCTATCGCAGGGATTTTGCGCTGCGCAGCCGGACCGGCTCTTCGGGGTCGCCCTGCTTCCGACGACCGGGGTGGACGACCTCGCGGACGAATATCGCCGAGTGGCGACCATGCCGGGTATCGCTACTGCCATGCTCCCCAATTGGCCCAATGGAACCGGTGCGCCGATGCCCGAGGATGACATCTTCTGGCAGATCGCAGTGGATTCGGGCTTCCCCGTCTGTGCCCACGCGTCCTTTGGTGCCGGAGCGGCTGCTGACACGCGCGTGCCTGCTGGAGTCAAGGCGGGAGTGAACTTCGCCCCGATCAACGCTCTGTTGTCGGGTTCTGGACATCGCGCGGCGTACACCGGAACCCAATTGATCACCGAGGGCGTGCTGGACCGCTTTCCAACGCTTCGCATCTTCTTTGCCGAGACCGGGATTGGTTGGATCCCGGCATGGATGGAGCACATCGATGACGAATATCGGCGTCATCGCTTCTGGGCGAGTCTCGAGCTTCCGCACGCTCCGAGCTGGTACATCCGTAAGCACTTCAGTTGGGGCTTCCAGATCGACCATCACGGGATAAAGAGTCGAGACGAGATTGGTGTCGAGAACCTGATGTGGGCAACCGACTTTCCACACATGAATTGCGATTGGCCCGACTCGAGGAAGATCATTGCCGAGCAGTTCGCCGGGGTCTCCGAAGAAGACGCCGACAAGATGGTGTGCACCAACGCCATGAAGTTCCTCGGAATCGCATCGACCTGAACCGATCACCAGTCGATGCGCCCGCCCGAGAGATGGCGCATGACCCGCGCGAGCATAAGGCTCCCACCTACCGGGGCGCACACAAAAGGCCTGCGCGGCAAAGACCTCGGCAAAGACTGCATTAAACCAAGGACTGCATCAAACACTGTGTGAATGGGGAGCGACTTGGGGTCCGTTCTTGATGGCCTAGTGGTGATCGATCTGACAACCGGCATGGCCGGTTCGATCACGACCATGCTGCTGGCTGACTACGGGGCCCGGGTGATCGTGGCCGAGTCGGGCCGCCCCGGCGACGGATCCGGACCGCCGATCCAGTCTCCGGTGTGGCGCCGAGGGAAGGAGAGCATGCTTCTCAATCCAATGTCGCGCGAGGGCCGAGCCACATTGGGTGATCTGGTTGCCGCAGCTGACATCGTGGTCGAGGACCTGGCGCCCAGGGTCGCCAAGCAAAACCGGATGGAGTACCAAGATCTCGGCGCGAGCCATGCCCGGGTCATTTGGTGTTCCATCACCGGCTATGGAAGAACGTCGACGGCGTGCGACCGGCCCGCGCTCGACTCGCTGGTGCAAGCGCGCGCGGGTCTTCAAGACGAGCAGCCAGGGCTGCGTCCTGGTCCGGTCTTCCTCCATGCGCCGCTACCGTCCTATGGCGCCGCCCTGCTTGCATGTGCCGGCGTAAGTGCGGCGTTGCACGTACGGGAGGTCTCGGGTCACGGTCAGCAGGTGGAGACATCCCTCATGCAAGGGGCTTTGCTCTGGACAACGATGATCTGGAACCGCACCAGTGCGCCCACTCCTGCCCTTACCGAGCTCTTCAAGTTCAAGGATCATCATTTCGTGTCACCGCCATTTGAGGGCGCGGACGGCCAGTGGTTCCATCCGATGCCCAACGCGATCCCTGTCGCGCTTGGCCTTCTTGGACGAGATCCGGCGGAGCTGCCCTCCGCCGAGGGGCGGGTGATTCCCGACTATGCGCGTCGGTCGGCCCACTACGCACAGCTGCGAGCGATGTACCGCTCGTTACCGGCTCGTCAGTGGGTCGATGCGTTGCGGGCCGAGGGGATTTATACGCAGATGGTGGGCACGACCGAGCAAATGCTCGAGCACCCCCAGGCGGTCACCAATCGGGTCTCCATCGAGATCCCGATGCCGGCAATCGGGCAGCTACGCCAATTCGGGCGCGCATACCACTTGGAGTCAAACGACGAGCCGATTCCCGGCGCCCCCCCGGAGGTCGGAGACCATGACGAGGACATCAGGCAGTGGCTCTCCGCCGCTCGCCCTCTGAAGATTCGCGTCGGTTCGACCGCGCCCCGTGGCGCAACCGGTGAACTCGGTGCCCCCCTAGCGGGCGTGCGCGTGCTCGACTTCGGCCGGGCGCTGGCCGGCCCGTTCGGACCGATGATCCTGGGTCAGTTGGGCGCCGAGGTCATCAAGGTCAACACCGTCGACGAGGCACGTCCCGAGCGCAACGCGGGCGATGTCGTCTGGGCGGGCTCAGGGCGGGGCAAGAAGTCGATTGCGGTGGATCTCAAGACGCCCCAAGGCCAGGAGATCGTTGGCCGGCTGATCGGCGGCGCTGATGTCCTGCACTACAACTTGCGGATGGGCGTGGCCGAACGGATGGGCATCGCCTACGAGCAGGTCCGATCCATCAACCCTCGGATCATCTATTGCCACACCACTGCCTATGGGCAGACGGGTCCGATGGCGGCCTGGCCGGGTTCGGACCAGATGGGACAAGCGATGTCCGGTCTGGAGTATGAACAAGGCGCGACACGGGCCGGAGGGTGCCCGACCTGGTATCGGTTCGGTATGTGCGATGCTGCGACGGGGATGCTCTCGGTGCTGGCCGTTCTCCAAGCCCTGTACCATCGCGATCAGACCGGGGAGGGCCAGAGGGTGGAGACCAACATACTCAACGCTTCGGCCTTCCTCATGTCCGAGACGTGTGTGGCACCGGGTGGAGTTCTCTCGGCGCGCCATCTGGATCGCGATCAAATGGGCCTCGGTGCCCTCGAACGTCTCTACAAGACCGCGGCTGGGTGGATCTGCATCGTCGTGAGCGACGAGGGAGAATGGACGAATCTCACTACCGCCCTGGGTGTTCCGGAGCTCGCGAGCGACGAGCGATTCCGATCCGGGGTCGCCCGCACGAGGCACGATCTCGAACTGATTGCGGCGTTGGAGCCGATCTTCGCCGAACGATCGGCAGAGGAGTGGTTCAAGGTCCTCGATGGCCACGGCGTGCCGTGTGAGGTATCGCCGCAAGGACGAGGAATGGACTGGTTCGACGACTTAGACGCCCGGGCCAGTGGCTGGGTGATCGCGCACCCCCATCCTGTCTATGGGCGACTCGAGCAACCGGGGGACTTCTTCTCGTTTTCTCGTACCCCGGCGCCGAGGCCCGGTGCGCTGCCCCTTGTGGGGGCGCATACAGAAGAAGTGCTCGAAGAGCTGTCGTTCAGCACGAGCGAGATTGCGTCGATGCGACAACGGGGCGTCATCAATTGAGCGCTCGGGATCAAAGACCGCTCGGGCAGGGTGCTAGGGAGAGTGGAAGGTAAAGAGGAGTGAACAGGGGTGAACAGGTGAGTCCAGCAAAACTTCCTCCGGTACCAGAGGCTGAGTGGACCGACGAGCAGCGGGAGGTACTCGAGCGCATCTTCAGCGGCGGCGGGCATGCGCGCAACATCTTCACAACCCTCGTACGCCGGCCGAAGCTGCTTCGGCGATGGGCTGCGTTCGGCGGAACGCTTCTCTCGCGTGGGGAGCTCTCCGATCGGGATCGCGAGCTGCTCGTCTTGAGGACCGCGAGGAACTGTCGCGCCGAGTACGAATGGGGTCAGCACGAGCTTGCAGGTCGCCGGATCGGAATGACCGATACTGAGATCGCCGAGATCCTGGGAGAGGGGAACCTCGAGTCGGGCCACGATCGGGCGCTCGTGCGCGTCGCCGACGAGCTCCATGCCACAGCGCGCCTGTCCGATGAGTCGTGGAACACCCTGATTGCCCACTACAGCGAGGGGCAGATCATTGAACTGCTGTTTTTGGTCGGTCAGTACCACCTCGTTTCCTTCGTCCTGAACTCCCTCGAAGTCGAGCGTGAGCCCGGCGTGCCGGGGTTCCCGGTCCATGAGTAGCCCGACCGGCAACCTCGCCGATCCTCAGCTGGGGCCCAAGTTGCCCAGCACCGGGTCGCCCTTCCGCCACCCGGGCTCGGTTCGCCGGACCGCCCATTTCGACGTGGTGCCTGATGGTCCGGCAGGCGGGGCGCGCTTGGTCGGACGTTGCCGCGACCTGATCACCCGACTCGATGGTCGGGCCATCGTCGGGGCCGAGGCGACCGTTGGCGGGACGATCGACTCGACGCGCGTCCTGCTCGCGATCACCACCTCACCCGTCCACCCCCGGGCCGGTCACTTGGTGGGGACGTCGCCGGGGCCTGGGTTCCGACGGCAGTTGGACGAGAAGTTCTCGGACCTGGTCGCCACTCGAAGTCCCTTGCACAATTTGCTCGATGCCCTGCCGGGCTGGGCTCGGATGCAGGGCTTTGCCACCATGGGCACCGATCGGGCACCCAGACCGCCCTTGCCCGCTGGCCAGCGCCTCCCTCAGATCGACATCTGTTCGGGGTGGCGCGATGGAGGCACCCTGGCTCGACTCGTGACTGCCGGCGGCTCCGGTGCCGCCTTCAGTCGGCCGTTGGCGCCGCGCCTCGAGTCGCGCAGCGATCCGTTGGCCTGGCACGAGACAGGGATGTTGCCGGCGTCGAGCATGCGTCGACGCCGCCGGGTCGATGTGGTGGCGGGTGATCCGGTCCAGATCGACGCCATGTTTCGCGACTCGTTTATGGACGATTCCTACGTCGAGACCGTGCTGCACGAGTACGGGGTGCGGGCGAGCGTCGACCCAGGCACCTGGGAGGTCGTGACGATCGAGGCTACCCCCCATGTGTTGCCCTATCTGGAGTGCCCGTGGGCTGCCGACAGTGCCCAAGGGCTCGCCGGACGGCGTGTGGGCGACTTGTCGTCACTTGTCCGTACTGAGCTCCAGGGCACCTCGACGTGCACCCACCTCAACGAGCTCTTGCGGACCTTCGATGACGTCGGTGCCCTCTTCGCGCTGACGTCCGAATGATGGTCGGTCCAATCCAGCTGATCTCATCGAGGAGTCTTCCCTCAGTCCGGACTGGGGAATTCGGCGGTCGAACCGTCACGCTTTGATGGAGCATGACTGTCCGTGGTCCCCTGACCTGCAGTGGGTGGGCCCCCGCCGCTGGGTGCACCTCGAGGGAGCGAGGCGATCCGTCGTGCCAGGTTGACCGCATGATCACCGAGTCGCTCGTAAAACCGCGCCACCAGGGTGACCTGGGCACCGATGGACACCCCCATGGACTCGGTGATGACCTCGCTCGTGATCCGGTCGTGCAGGATGTCGAGCTCCTCGTCGTCCTCGGCCATGTCTTCGGCGAAATGCCGTTCGGCGTATCCGTCGGCAACTGCCCGCCACATCTCGACCGCCGCCTCGCCCATCCTCGCGACTACGCCACGGCTGACCGGGCTCATCTCGAGGCCGATCCGCTTCAACCCCCGTTGGGCCACGTGCTCAGCGAGATCGGCACTGCGCTCGAGCTCGGGCAGGATCAACAGCACCATCACCAGATAGCGCCAGTCGCTCGGGGCGGTGGGCAGGTCGGCGAACCGTTCCCACACACGTCCCTCCGTCTCGGCCACCAATTCGTCGATGGCCTCGTCACCCTCGATGACCTCCTGCGCCAGCTCCACGTTGTCGGCGAGGAGTGCCTCGGTCGCACGAGCGATCGCCTCGGCCACGAGGGCGAACAGGCGGATGATCTGGCGATCGAGGGCGTCAGGCGGCTCGGGAGTCAGCGTCATGGCGCCATGACCCTACCCAGATACGCTCCGCAGTTCGCGTAACGTTCGCGTGGCGTTCACCTCTTTGGGTAACTATTGGGCCACCCGTGCCGGGCGGACCGAGGCTCGACGACGTGCAGCGCGGCGAGCGACAGGTCCCGACCTGGGCTCGCCGTGTGGCGATGGACCCGGGGCGCCCACGGCGTGAGCACCGATCGGGCGGCTCATTCGTCGCCGAAGTCGAAGTCATATTCGAGTGGCACGATCCGCTCGTAGGGCAAGAAGGCGACGGGCTCGTAGGCACCCCCGTGGGCCGGCCATCGCCCGATGGCACCCTGGTAGTGGAGCGCCGCATGGATGCGGGGCATGACCTCGACCGGCGAGTCCTCACAGAGGATGAGGTGCAAGACGTGGTCCTCGTCACGTCCCACCGGATCGCATCGCAGCGCGGCGAGCACCCCAGGGACCGCGAACAGATCGACGAGGTGGGTGTGAGTCCACCAGGACACCGCTTCGTCTCGGCGCTCGGGGGACGGGGCCTTGCCGTAGGCGACGATCACGCCCCGGTGGTTGAGGTGGGGAATCGCCTCTTCGGCCACGAGCACGCTTGGACGAGCGGTTGACTCGGCGACCCGGAACAGCCCCCCACCCGTCCCGTGCCCGCGCAGCCAATAGCGACCCTGCTTCACGATGCCCCGGTCCTTGATACGCCATCCTTCGCGCGCTTCGTCGCTTGCCATGTCGAGTGGGCCGCCGAACCAATAGATCGACAGGTACGGCGGGTGACCTCCAAAGACGTCGGATACATGCGAAGCCGGCAGGTTGCGAAGTGCGCGGGTAGCGACGTAGCGCCGACCCATGATCACGTCGGGCTTCGAGACGTGCTCGGGCATGTGGTCGAGGTCGTACCAGCGGTTGTAATCCTGCGTGTATTCAGGCGGGATGTCCAAGAAGGCCAGTTGGATGCCGTTGATCTCCATGTTGTCTCCTAGCTCGATCCACGCATCGGGGACCCGTTGCGTCTGTCAGTCAGGTGCCCCTCGCACCGGCGGAAGCAGTCGTCCCGCGGTCGCACCGGCTCCGACGAGGCGATCCCGACGGCGCTGGGGTCACGCCACGCGCAGTCCTCCCCGTGAGGAACGATCGTCCGACCCGGTCATTGGCAAGGATGGTCCCCCCTCCAGCGCCGGTCATGACGACGACCTTGTCTGCGACCCTCATTGCGAAGAGCCCCTTCAGGTCGCCATGGCGGTCACGTCGACGCGAGCTCGCGTGTCCATTTGATGGTCCCCCCCGGCGTCGTCAGCCACGCGGCCCAGGCTATCGGAGGCGACAGCTCGATGATCAGTCGAGATGCGCCATGACGTGCGCATCGTCCTCGGGCAGTGAGGTCGATCTCACGGTAGCCGAGACGTCGATCGTCTCGAGTTCGGCACCACCGCTGGTGATGTCGGCAAACGCGGTGTCCGCAGCGTCGCGCCCGGTGGCGATGCGCACGAGAGAGGGCCGGGGCGCGAGTCGCGTAGCGTCGTGGACGCACCATCGATCGTCGCAGTACGCCTCGAACACCGCGTGAAAGTCCATCGGGGACAGGCCGGGCGCGTACACGGCGGCGAATCGAGCCGGTATCCCCGTCGCCCGGCACAGCGCAATACCGAGGTGGGCGAAGTCCCGGCAGGTGCCCATGCCGGTAAGGAGGGTGTCTTCGGCGGAGTCGTGCACGCTGCTCGAACCAGGCACGTAGCCGATGCGCCGGTGAATCCACTCGACGATCCGAACGACGCGCGCTGCCCCGTCACCAGCGGTTCCGAATTCCGAAACGGCGAAGCCGACGAGGTGGTCGCTTGGGCAGTACCGGCTTGGCCGAAGATAGACCTGGCGTTCGAAGGAGGGGCCAGCGTCGCTGGCCGACGCGGTTGGCGAGTGGAGAGGATTCGGGACGATCTCGGAGCGGTATGCCACCGCGAGCCGTCCGCGACCCGCGCGGACGAGGTGCACTCTCGACCCGTGTGGCCCAGCCACCTCCGCCACGAGGGGAGGCGCAACGTCGCTGGTCACTTCGAACCGTTCATCGAGCAATCGACCGGCCGAACTCGCGGCGACGACCTGGAGCACGACGTCAGCTGGCTCGGAGATGACGAACGTCAGATCGCACGAGACGACCCGAGTGCCGTCGGCCGCACCTCGGGTTGCCGACGAGCCGTCGAAGTTGCCCATCGGCCATGGTCCCACGTTCGGCTGGCGCACTTTGCCTCGAGCATTGCGACCGAGTCCTACTGGCCGGACAGGTCAGCGGACCAGTGCGTCCTGTGCCAGCGCCGCAGCCGAGAGCACCTTTTGCTGGGCTGGGTCGATCGGGGGTGTCGGGGCGGAAGTGCTGGTAGTCGAGCTCCCACTGGTCGCGAGATTGGTTGCCAGGCCGACCAACTCCAGCAACTGGCCTCGCCGCCAGTAGATCGCATAGGTCGAGCCGCTACTGATGCGCTCGATGGCCGTCGACCCCAGCCGGGTGGGCGGCGGAGAGGAGGCAGACGACGTCCCCTCCTTCACCCCGCTCAGGAGGGTGGCAGCCGCCTGAGTGGTCGCGCAGGCCACCACCTCGGCGACCACGCCGGTCTGACCGGCGGCGTCCTCGAATGCCTCTTGGGCACCGTTCGGGCACGACTTCTCACCCGTCTTCGATGTCGTCGTCGCCTTCTCCACGGTCTTCGTAAAACCGGCCTTCTTGGCATATGCAGCCGGCAACAGGTCCTTGACCAGGGACTTGCTCGCGACGGGCGTGCTCGCCCCAGCCGGTAGCGGCAGGGCGATGGCGACCGACAGCACGATGGCCAGGCCCAGCGCTGCGCAGATACTTCGATTGGTGGTCAGGGTGTGCTCCAGATTCCGATGGGGGAGGACGTCTCAGCCACAAGAGTGCCACGATCGGACGCCTCCGCCAGGGCGGCCCGGCCTTAGGTGGGGCGCTGCAGCCCCCACGTACACTGGCCGCACGATCGAGGAGGGGAGTCGCAGTGCTGCTCAAGGGGCTCAACCACGTCGCCGTCATCACCAACGACGCCACCCGGCTGATCGCGTTCTACGAGGGCATCTTCGAGGCCGAGGTCCTTCATGACGGCTCTGAGCTGCCGGGGGACAAAGGTCCGCGCCTGTCGATCATCAAGATCGGCGACTTTGCCGAGCTGAACGTCTTTCAGATCGACGGGAACACCGAGGCGGATCGTCAGACCCCCATGTTCGGTCGTGGGCGCATCGATCACCTGGCACCCCAAGCCGCGTCGATCGAGGCGTTCGAGTCGATCCGACAGCGACTGATCTCGCGGGGGGCCGCGGACGAATTCGTGACGGATTTCGGACCCATTCTCAGCATCTTCTTCCGAGATCCTGACGGGCTCGAGTGCGAGGTCTGCGTCGAGAACCCCGACGCCGTGCCTGGCCGCCAGAATCCCCCAGGGACACCCGCCGCCCGCTACGCCTGACTCGACTCGATTGACGCCACGTACCCCTGGTGGTCAGCGTAGGCCGGCGAACAGATCGTCCTCGGGGATCGCTGCGCCCGTTCGGTCCATTGAGCGGATGAACGTTTCGGTGGCGAACACGTCAGCGAACACGGCGGTGGGCAACCGGAGGAAGAACGACTCGTCCAGCTGACTGGCGTGGGCCGCGAGCGCCGCCCGTTTGCGGTCCGCCCAAGCCGTTCCCACAACGGTGGTGGTGATCCGATCCTCGAGCAATTCCATCGCCCGCGTACGCTCGGGATCTGTCTGCCACTGGGGTGCCGGGGGCACATCCATGCCGGCCGCCGCCATATGCTCGCGCATTTTCTGCCAGTCCTGACGCCGGCGGGCGATGAGATAGAGCTTGGCGGGAATGCCCGTGCGCTCGACTGCCTGAAGGGTGATCAGGTGGGCCTGACGATGGTCGGGGTGGTTGTAGCCGCCAGTATCCGCGTAGGTGACGACCACGTCGGGCTGGTAGAGCTCGAAGATGCCTTCGAGGCGTTTGGCGGAGTCTTCGACCGGGACGTTGCAGAAGACGTCGGGCAGGTCCTTGAAGTCCCAGTCGGCCATGCCCGAGTCGTGGTACCCGAGCAGCTCCACGTGGGTCACCCCCAGCCGCTCGCACGCCACCTCCAGTTCGGCGAGGCGCGTGCGGGCCACCGCCTCGGGGTCATGTCCGGGCTGGCCAGGCTTTACGTGCCCGGGCCCGTCGCCGTACTCGCCATTTGTACAGGTCACGACCACCGTGCGGCAGCCCTCGACTGAATAGCGGGCGAGAACGCCACCGGTGCTCGACGATTCGTCGTCCGGGTGGGCGTGCACGGCCATCAAGGTCAGACGATCAGAGTTGGCCATGGCGACATCCTCTCTCGAACGCGCGTGCAGCGCGCAAAACGGTGGGACTCACGATACGCCTGGTGCCTCTGATCGGTCAGAGCTCCGGGCGTGGTGCGGCCACCATTCAGTCGATGATGACCTCGGCCAGCGCGTCGGCGAGCTCGAGGCTGCCCCCGAAAGCGGCTTGCATCGACAAGCAACGCTTGTAGAACAGATGTATGTCGTGTTCCCATGTTGTGCCGATACCACCATGGACCTGGATGGCGTTGTTGGCGAGCTCGACCAACGCGTCGCTCGCGTAGGTCTTCGCGATAAGTGCGACCCTGTGCAATTCGGCGGGCCCACCGCCATCGGCCTCGCCAAGGCCGCGTGAGGCGGCCGCACGGCTGAGCTCGAGCGCCTGGTACATCGCGACGCACAAGTGCTGTATGGCCTGGAACGAACCGATCGGGCGCCCGAAGGCCACCCGATCCCTGGCGTAGGAGAGACAGATGTCGAGGGCCGCCTCGCCCGCCCCCACGGCATCGACCACGACCGCGATGCAGAGACGATCTACGACACCGGCAAGCGCCTCGGTGACGTCACCCGTTCCCAGTCGCCGCGCCGGCGCGGCGTCGAGTACAACGGTGGCCTGTTTGCGCGTCCCATCGAGGACCGGTTCGGCATCGATGGCGACGTCCTGTCGATCAACTGCGAAGAGGGCAACGCCCTCCCCAGGGGCTCGTGCCGCGACGAGCAACACGTCGGCCGCCTGGCCGTCGGGCACGTGGACCTTCGTCCCGCGCAACACCCAGCCGTCTGTGGCGAGCTCGGCACTGGTGTCGGGTTGTCGCCAGACGTAGCGTCGGCCGGGCTCGAACAGCGCGACGGTGGCCACCCGCTCTCCGCGCGCCATGGGCGGCAGGAAGTCCTCGGCATCGGCCTCGCTGCCGGCGGCCTGAATCGCCAGCGTGGCCGCGACGGCGCTCGAGAAGAACGGACCCGGAAGCAGCGCTCGGCCCATCTCTTCGAGCACCACGCCCATGTCGGTCAGCCCTAAGCCGAGTCCGCCATGGGCCTCAGGTACCAAGATGCCGGTCAGCCCGAGGGCGACGATCCCTTGCCACACCGCGTCCGTGGTTCCTCGCGGGTCGTCGTACATCTGGCGCACGTACGTGAGCGGTGCCCGTTCGGCGAGGTACCGGCGCACGGTCTCTTTGAGGAGCTCTCGCTCCTCGGTCGTCTCCACGGCGCTGGTCATGATCAGTAGCTCTTCGGCAGTCCGAGGCCACGGTAGGCCAAGTTGTTGATGTGGATCTCGCGCGTTCCACCGGCGATGGAGTTCGTTCGGGCACCGGCCCGTAGCCGGGCCGCATCGCCGACGTTCCCCTCTGGTCCAAGGACGGTTGCCCTCAGCTCGGGAATCTCTTGGGTGAGATCCTGCCAGAGGAAGCGGCCGAGGGCCGTCTCGATGCCCGGGTTCTTGCCGCTCAGCTGCGTGGCCGTCATCTGGTCCGCCATGAAGCTCATGATCTCGCCACGGACGTAGAGATCGACGAGGCGATGGCGCACGACGTCGTGCTGTGCCGCGGTCCTTGCACCGAGGGGCGTGATCTTCGCGAGCTCGATGAGCTCCTCGATGTCCCGCCGGATGCCCAGGTGATTGTTGATCACGACGCCGCGCTCGTGCGCGAGGGTCGTGTGGGCGACCTTCCATCCGTCGTTCACGGCTCCCAGCAACGCAGACGTCGGGACCCGCGCGTCCGTGAAGAAGATCTCGTTGAACCCGCTCTGCCCGGTGAGCATGCGGATCGGGCGAACCTCGATCCCCGGTATGTGCATGTCGACCAACAGACAAGAGATTCCCTGGTGCTTTTCGGTATCAGGATCCGTGCGGACGAGCAACTCGCAGTAATCGGCGAACTGACCGCCGCTGTTCCAGATCTTCTGTCCGTTGAGGACGAACTCGTCCCCGTCGGCGACGGCGCGCAATCGGAGCGAGGCGAGATCACTGCCTGCCCCTGGTTCGGAAAATCCCTGGCACCACATGTGCTCCGCCGAGAGCATCTTCGGGATGAGCTCGGACTTCTGCTCGTGGGTACCCCACGCCAAGATGGCCGGCCCGATCTCGCCGATGCCCAACTGGTTCGGGTGGCGGGGAGCCCGGGCCCGGTGCATCTCCTCCTCGAACACCATCTGCTCGATGGCCGACGCGTTGCGACCGCCATACTCGGCCGGCCATGCCACGCAGGCGTATCGGGCATCGTAGAGTTTGCGGGCCCAACGCCGTCCTGCCTCGAGCGCCGCGCCGCGCCCACCCTCGATCCAGGCCTCCGAGCCACGACCGTCCTCGGAGATGTTGGCCTCGAGCCAGGCGCGAAGCTCCGAGCGGAACGCCTCGGCCTCGGGCGGATAGACGATCTGCATCAGAACCCCCAGGCTCAGCTCGATCCCGTGGCCGGTGAGCCGCCCCGGTCCACGCCGTGATTCGCACCTGACCGACTTCGGACCGGGCGGGCGTCAGCGAACCTCTTGGCGCTCAGTATGTCAAGACGCCCTATGTCCGCGCCAGAAGCTCGGTCGTTGACGAATTGTTGATGCCCAACGTGTGATCGTTGACGCCTCGTTCACGCCGCGGCGCACAAGATCACGACATGGCCGATTTCCTCTCCGTTGTTGGCATCGTCGCCTTCGTGGTCGTGATGCTCGGATTGATCTGGGGGCTCGATCACGTATGACTGACGTCCAAGGCATTCTTCTCGCCCTCTCGATCATCATGTTCATCTACCTGGGCGTGGCCATGTTCAAGCCGGAGTGGTTCTAGCTAGATGGGCTTCACCTGGACGATCATCACCCTGGTCATTGCGCTGGGCATCACCTGGCGCTACCTGGGCTCCTACATGGCGGCGGTCTTCGACGGCCGGGTGCACTTCCTCGCATGGGCGGAGCGACCCGTCTACCGGGTGCTCGGCGCGGGGCCCGGCCCCGAGCACGAGCAGACCTGGAAGCGCTACGCCGGGTCGATGGTGGTCTTTTCGGCCATCGCGTTGGGGGTCACCTACCTGATCATCCGGATCCAGGGCTCGCTGCCGCTCAACCCCCAGCATCTGGGCGCCGTGCCGCCGGCGCTGAGCTTCAACACCGCCGTGTCGTTCATGACCAACACGAACTGGCAGAATTATGGGGGGGAGACGACCATGTCGTACTTCTCCCAGATCGGCGCGTTGACCCTCGAGCAGTTTCTGAGCCCGATCATCGGCATCGCCGTGGCCATCGCCCTGGTTCGAGGTTTCGCCCGGCGCAGCTCGCCCACCATCGGGAACTTCTGGGTCGACATGACCCGCGGCCTGCTCTACATCGTGTTCCCCATCGCGTTTGTGGCGGGGATCATCTTCGTCGGCCAGGGGGCAGTGCAGACGCTGGCCGGACCGATCAGCATCCACAACTCCTTGAACGGCGTGAGCCAGACGATCCCTCGGGGCCCGATCGGCTTCATGGAGGCCATCAAGCAGCTGGGGAACAACGGTGGCGGCTTCTTGAACGCCAACTCGGCGACGACCTTCGAGAACCCCACCGCCCTCACCAACTGGTTGTCCATCTATCTGCTGCTGGCGATCCCCTTCGCCCTCACCTACACCTTCGGCAAGATGGTGGGCAGCGTTCGCCACGGCGTCGCCCTCCTGGCGGCCATGGTGATCATCTTCGGATCCTGGGTGACCTTCACCTCCTACGCTGAGCACCAGAACAACCCGGCGGTTGTCGCAGCCGGGGTGCACTCGACGGTGGGGAACACCGTGGGCAAGGAGGTCCGCTTCGGCGACACCAGCACCGCCCTGTTCGGGGTGGCCTCGACCAACACCTCGACCGGCTCTGCGGACGCCTCCTATGACTCGTTCACCCCGATGGGCGGCTTCGGCCTGCTGACCGGCATGATGCTGGGCGAGGTGACCCCCGGTGGTGCGGGCAGTGGGCTCTACACCATCCTCATCTACGCCATCATCGCCGTGTTCATCGGCGGGTTGATGATCGGGCGAACGCCCGAGTATCTGGGTAAGAAGATCCAGGCCAAGGAAGTGAAGCTGGCCGGTCTGGGCGCGCTGGTGATGCCCATCATCGTCCTCGTCTTCACTGCGATCGCCGTCTCGATCCACGCCGGGCGGGCCGGCCCGCTCAACGCTGGCCCTCACGGGTTCACCGAGATCCTCTATGCGCTGACCTCCCAGGGCAACAACAACGGCTCGGCGTTCGGTGGCCTGACCGGCGACACCACCTTCTACAACGTGATCGGGGGCATCGACATGCTGCTCGGCCGGGTGGCGATCATGATCCCCGCCCTGGCCCTGGGCGGGTCGCTGGCCGCCAAGAACGTGGTCCCGGCCTCGCTCGGCACGTTCCGCACTGACAACACGATGTTCGTCGGGCTGACCATCGGGGTGATCGTGATCATCGGCGGCCTGACCTTCTTCCCCGCAGTCTCCCTCGGCCCGATCGTCGAGCAGTTGAGTCACGGAAAGTTCTTCTGATGAGCACGCCTCCGACCGAGCCGACGGAACCGACCAGCACGGTGACCACGCCACTCCCCGGGGTCGCGCCGACGGCGGCCCACGGTGTGGCCCAGGCTCGCAGCCTTTTCGATCGCGAGATACTGGGGACGGCGCTGTTCGATTCGTTCAAGAAGCTGAACCCGGCCACTCAGATCAAAAATCCGGTCATGTTCGTCGTCTTGGTCGGGACCATCGTCACCTTCGTCGAAGCCATCGCCCACCCTGGAAAGTTCGCCTGGTCGATCACGATCTGGCTGTTCTTGACGGTGATCTTCGCCAATTTGGCCGAGGCCATGGCCGAAGGCCGTGGCAAGGCCCAGGCCGACACCCTGCGCAAGATGCGCTCGGAGACCGAGGCTCGCCGCCTGCGTCCCGACGGCACCGAGGAGCGGGTGCTCGCTGCGGACTTGGTAAAAGGCGATCTGGTCGTGTGCGAGGCCGGCGACGCCATTCCCTCGGACGGCGAGATCGTTGAAGGCGTCGCCTCGGTGGACGAGTCGGCCATCACCGGGGAGTCCGCCCCGGTGATCCGTGAGTCGGGCGGTGACCGCTCCGCGGTGACCGGCGGCACCAAGGTGCTGTCGGATCGCATTGTCGTCCGCATCACCGCGGACCCTGGTCACACGTTCTTGGACCGCATGATCACCTTGGTCGAAGGAGCCAACCGCCAGAAGACACCGAATGAGATCGCGCTGACGATCCTGCTTGCCGTCCTCACGATCGTCTTCCTTCCGGTGGTCGTCTCACTGCAGGCCTTCGGAACCTACGCCGGGGCCAGCGTGTCGGTCATCATCTTGGTGGCGCTGCTCGTCTGCCTGATCCCGACCACCATCGGGGCCTTATTGTCGGCCATCGGCATCGCTGGCATGGACCGCCTGGTGCAGCGCAACGTGTTGGCGATGAGTGGCCGGGCGGTGGAGGCGGCGGGCGACGTCCAGACGCTGCTGCTTGACAAGACCGGCACCATCACCTTGGGCAACCGGATGGCGTCGGACTTCTACCCGGTGGGCGGCCACGACGAACGAGAGCTGGCGGACGCCGCCCAGCTGTCGTCACTGGCCGACGAGACGCCTGAGGGACGCTCCATCGTGGTACTCGCCAAGGAGCGCTTCGACATCCGCGAGCGCGATCTCACCGCCGGGCACCTCTTCATCCCGTTCTCCGCCACCACCCGGATGTCGGGCCTTGATTTCGAGGGTCGCCAGATTCGCAAGGGTGCTGCCGAGTCGGTTCGCCAGTGGGCTAGCGCGCAAGGGGGAACGCCCCCGCCCGAGCTCCAAGAGATCGTCGATCGGGTGGCCCGCGTCGGCTCGACCCCTCTGGTGGTGGCCGACGGTTCGGTGATCCTCGGAGTCATCGAGTTAAAGGACGTGGTGAAGCAGGGCATCCGTGAGAAGTTCGACGAGATGCGCCAGATGGGCATCCGCACGGTGATGATCACCGGCGACAACCCGCTCACCGCGGCGGCCATCGCGCAGGAGGCCGGGGTGGACGATTATCTGGCCGAGGCCACCCCCGAGGCCAAGATGGAGCTCATCCGGTCCGAGCAAGAGGGCGGCAAGCTCGTCGCCATGACCGGGGACGGGACCAACGACGCACCGGCACTCGCCCAGGCCGACGTGGGCGTGGCCATGAACACGGGAACCACGGCGGCCAAAGAGGCCGGCAACATGGTCGACCTCGACTCCAACCCCACCAAGCTCATCGACGTGGTCGAGATCGGCAAGCAATTGCTCATCACTCGAGGGTCGCTCACCACCTTCTCCATCGCGAACGACGTGGCCAAGTACTTCGCCATCATTCCCGCCCTGTTCGTGGCCACCTACCCCCAACTCAACACGCTCAACATCATGAAGCTGCACAGCCCGCAGAGCGCGGTGCTCTCCGCGGTCATCTTCAACGCCCTCGTGATCGTGGCCCTCATCCCCTTGGCGCTGCGCGGCGTCAAGTTCCGGGCGGCGTCCGCAGCGTCCATCTTGCGACGCAACGTGTGGATCTACGGGGTGGGCGGCGTCATCGTGCCCTTCATCTTCATCAAATTGATCGACCTCATCCTGGTCGCTCTCCACGCCTACTGATGGACGGCTGCTGATGCTCAACCACCTTCGCCGCTCGGTCATCCTCGCCCTCGTCGTCTTGGTCGCCACGTTCGCCTACGCCTACCTCGGTACCGGGGTGGCCCAGGTGCTCTTCAAGCACCAGGCCGACGGATCGATCACCGCCAACGGCTCGACCCTCATCGGGCAGAACTGGTCGTCCAACAAATGGTTTCACGGGCGTCCCGACGACACCGGTCCTTACGCCAGCGCCAAGACGAGTCCGGCCGAGCATCCGGGCGACGACCCCCTCGTGGCCAATGGGGCGTCCGGGGAGTCGGGGGCGACCAACCTCGGGCCGCGTTCAGCCGAGCTCGTGAAGTTCACGAAGGAGCTCGTGGCCTACTGGCATGCCCGCGGCGTGAACCCCACGCCCGATCTGGTGACCACCTCAGGGAGCGGGTACGACCCCGACATCACGCCCCAGGACGCGCTGGTCCAGATTCCCATGGTCGCGAGGGCCACCGGCCTCGCCCCCTCGGTGCTCCGCGCCCTGATCGCCAAGGAGACCAACGGGGAGCAACTTGGATTTCTGGGCAGCAGCTACATCGATGTGCTCCAGCTGAACGAGGCACTGGCCACGATCGGGTGAGAGCTGGTTCGCTGCCTTAGCTCGCCGCGGAGTTGGCAGGCGCAGGACGCCGCAATAGGGCCGCTGCGGGCACGATGCCGGCGAGCGCGATCGCAGCTACCACCCACCAGCCGAGCCGGAAGTCGGAGAGTCCCGGGTGACCGTGCTGGCCGGTGCCGAGCACGGCGACGAGGACGGCCACCCCGAGGGCGAGGCCGGTCTGACGCAGCATGTTGATGACGGCCGATCCGGTGGCGAATGACGGGGCGGGTAGGGACCCCGCCGCCGTCGCCATCATCGTGGGCAGCGTCAGGCCCACCCCGACGCCGGTGAGGATCATGCCGCCGACCACGCCCGACAGGTAATTCGGCTGGGTCGTGATCGCGAGGGCCCACCAGGCCACACCCGCCCCGAGGGTCGCGTTGCCGAGGGCGATCACCCACGCCGGTCCGCAACGGGCGATGAGTCGGCCAGCCACGATGAAGGACATCAAGGGCACCATGAGCGGGCCAGGGGCGATGGCCAGTCCGGCCCGTAGGGCCGACCATTGCCAGACGCCCTGTTCCCACAGGACGATCGACAGGAGCATCGCCCCGAACGCCGCGGAGAAGAAGACGGCGACGAGTGACGAGCCGGTGAACGAGCGCGAGGCGAACAGCGACGGATGCACCAGCGGGTTCCGGCTCGTCCGACAGTGCAGCACGAAGAGGGCGACGAGCAGGACCGCCCCGGCGAGCGTTCCCACGATGACGCCTGAGCTCCAGCCCCAGTTGCTTCCCTGGACGAGCCCGAAGGTGAGGAGGCCCACCGCCGCGGTGGCGAGCAACACCCCGAGCGGGTCGGGGCGCTCGGCTTGGGCACCGGCTGTCGGTGGCAGCAAGCGCCAACCGACGACGAGCGCAGTGATACCGACCGGGACATTGACCAAGAACACCCAACGCCAACTGGCCGCCACCAGTAGTCCACCGACGACCGGACCCAGAGCGGCCGCCAGCCCGCCGGTCGCCGTCCAGGCCCGCACGGCGCCGTGCCGGCGCTCGGGCGCGTAGGCGGAGAGGACCAGTCCGAGTGACGTCGGCGTGAGCAAAGCCGCCCCTGCGGCCTGCACCAGCCGGAACCCGACGAGCATGGCGACGCTCGTCGACGCCGCGCAGGCCGCCGAGGCCGCGGTGAAGACCGCCACCCCGAGGAGAAAGGCCCGGTCTCGGCGGTAGCGGTCGGCTAGCCGTCCGAAGAAGACCAGGAGCGAGGCGTACACGATGGCGTAGCCGTTGAGCACCCACGAGAGTTCGCCGAGGTTGGAGGCTCCGAGGTCCCGAGCGATCTGGGGTAGCGCCACATTGACGATGAACAGGTCGAGGCTGGCAAGGACGACGCCGGCGCAGGTGATGATCAGGACCCGCCGGGGTGCCCGGGTGTCGTGCGCGGCCGGCCGGTGATCTGTGCGCATGGCCATCGCGCTCACCTGCCTCCTCGCTGACCAGCGACGGTCCGCCGGGTGTGCGCCAGACAGGGCCGATGTTGAGTTAGTTCCATCATGAGACGCAACCCTACCGCATTGGTTCCATGATGCAACCCTCTAAGATGTGTTCATGGAGCGGACCAGTTTTGAAGGCGTCAACTGTTCGGTGGCCCAGTGCCTCCAGGTGGTGGGGGAATGGTGGAGCCTGCTGATCGTGAGGGACGCGTTCTTGGGAGTGACGCGTTTCGACGACTTTCAGGCCCGACTCGGGATCTCACGCAACACGCTCACCAAGCGGCTGAACCATCTGGTGGGCAACGGCGTGCTCGAGCAGGTGCCCTACCAGGATCATCCACCGCGCGCGGAGTACAAGTTGACGGACAAGGGCCGTGATCTCTGGCAGGTGGTTACCGCCATGCGTCAGTGGGGCGACCGATGGGCGGCGCCCGCCGGTCCGCCTCTGGAAGTGCGCCACGACTCGTGCGGTCACGTGGTCGAGGTGCTGGCGGTGTGCTCGCACTGTGGCGGGCGTCTCGATCCCCGGGACCTTACGGCGATCCCCGGTTCGGGCGCGAACCAAGGGGACTTCGCCCGCACCCGAGTCGCCGTCGCGTCGCCACAGGAGCCCTCACCCGGCTAGGACGTTGGCGAACGCGATCCGACGGATGCTTCCCCCTGCTTGAACGCGCAGAATTTCGATTTCCCATTGCCTTCGCTCGCGCTCGGGAGTACACCAGGGTCGTTGACCACAGAGCCGGTCAAGGTCGGCCGACGTACGTGCAGGTTGCGTGCCAGGCGCTGGGTCCCAGACGCTCGGCACTGAAGGGAGAATCCCGTGAAGTCCTTGACGTGGCAGGCGAGCCCGAGCACCCCGGCCGCTCTTGGTTCCCCGGCGACGGTGCCTGACGACGCGTACCGCGTTGACGACGACCTGACGGTGACGTTCGACCTCCCGAGTGCAGATGGCGGCTCGAAGAGTCCGAAGAGAGTCACCCGCCGCCACCTCCGCCGGTTCCTCGCCCACGAGGTCGAGACGAAGATCACCCGGGCGCCCCTCGAGGAGAACAACCTCGACGGTGTCCAAATGCGGGTGGAGCGTCATGGTGACGACTTGGTGATCGCCTACGAGGACCCGCCAGCGGGCGCCGCCGAGTCTGCCGCGGCGACGGGGACTTCGATCGAGCGGGCAGCATGAGCGATCGCATCGTTCGGTGCCGCGACTGTGGACGAAAGAACCGGGTGCCCGACATCGCCAGTGGCGTGCCGCGCTGCGGCCAGTGCAGCGCCCCGCTCCCGTGGCTGACCGAGGCCGACGATGGTCGGTTCGCCCAAGTCGTCGAGAGCTCGAGGGTTCTGGTCCTCGTGGACCTGTGGGCACCGTGGTGCGGTCCGTGTCGTGTCATCAGCCCCGCCCTCGAGAAGCTGGCGGAAGACCTCGCCGGGCAGTTGAAGCTCGTGAAGGTGAACGTGGACGAGGCGACAGGAATCGCCCGGCGCTTTTCGGTGCAGAGTATTCCGACACTCCTACTCATGCGAGAGGGCAAAGAGGTGGCGCGCCAGATCGGTGCGTTGCCCGACGCAGCCCTCCGCGGGTGGGTACAGGGCGAGCTGCCCAGTCGTGAGCACCAGCGACCGAGTCCGTGAACACCGAGAACGTGGGTTTCGACGGTGGGGTCCGGTTCGGCCCATCGATGGTTGGGCCGCTCGTGGCCCTCGGCGCGCCAGGTCCGATGACCTCGGTGCGCGGTGCTGGTCAGCTCAACAAGTTGAGCTGGTTCTCCGAGTCGTCCACGAAGAACAAGTGACCGGCATCGACGGCGAGGCCGAAGAGGCTCCCGCCACCGCCCGGGGCAATGACCTTCTCGCCCAGCTGTGAGCCCCCGGGGCTGAGTGCGACCAAGTCGCCATTGCCCCCGTTGGCCACGAGCAGACCGTCGTGGACGCTGGCCACGCCAAGGGGCCCGTTCAGGTCGCCACCGGTCGAGATCATTGTCCCCGTGCCCCCCGTTCCGGCGCGTGTAAAGGCGTCGGGGATGGCGTCGATCGCGCTGTTGACGGTGTCGGCTACATAGAGCGTTCCGTTGGGGCCGAGCGCCACACCAGTCGGCCCAACCACGAGGGCAGCAGCGTTGAGCTCTTCGGCGAATCCCGATCCGATGATCGTGGAACGCACCAGGTGGGGCAGTCCCGCCTGGCCAACGCTCAGGGTGTCGCGGACCACCGTTCCCTGGTCGGTCACCGAGGTGCCTCCGGCCACCGTTCCGTTCAGGACGTTCGTGAAGAAGATATTGGTAACGGCGCCGCGACTGCGGGCAGTCATATCCCATGGCCCGTCGATGTTCCCCCCGGAGAGAGTTTCGGCCACGTGACCCGCCTTGTCGATCACGATCAAGCATCCCGAACCCGTGATGTTGCTTCCGTTGCTGGTCGGCAGACTCCCGACGACGACCCAGCCGCCAGGCAGGATCGACAACGCAGTGGTCAGACCCACTCCTCCGGGGCACGCGCCGGGCAGATGGCCGGGATCGATCTGGGCGAAGACGTGAGGGACGGCGGTGGGTGACCGCCGCGGGTCCAGCTCGACGATGGTCGTGCCCTCACCCTGGCTTCCGGTGGGCGGTGGACCAGCGTTGAAGTTGCTGACCAGCACGTCACCGGCGACCAGGTTGCCCAGCGTTTGGGGCACTGTCGCCACGCCGTAGGGATTCACGTCACCGTTGGGCGGTACGGTCGAACCGACTTCGGACACCGACGAGCTTGAGTTCACGAACGATGGGCCCGAGACCCCAGCCGCGCCCGCCGGCCCCGCAAGCGGTCCCACCGCGAGGAGCCCCAGCAGTGCGCCACCGATGGCGAACCCGGTTCCTGCGCGCGGCGGGCCGCTACGCCAGGCCGGGCGCGTGGCCAAGCGGGGTCGCCGTGATAGGTACACGCTTCGTTGTGCCACGGCGTTTCCTCCTCGTAGGGCTCACCTGATGTACGGTCGGGCCGCGGCGAGGGATCAAGGGCATCGCGTACCGTCACGTGATCGTTACGCGCGAATGCGAGGCGCCCACCGACGGTTCCGCTCGTCGTGAGTGATTGGCCCAGCTAGCTGCCGCGGTCGCTGGCAACGGTTAGCTTCCCCGCGTGGACGCTCAAGGACAAGACGGCGATCGTCGGCGTGGGAAGCACGCCGTACGACAAGCGGGGACAGTCGCGTCCATGGTCAGGGGTTGGCGCATGAGCGAAGTCGGCCGTCGAATCGCGTTGTTGCGCTGGGAGATGCAGATCTGGGCAAAGTGCTCGCGGGTGGTGCCGTACTGGTACATGTGCCGGTTGGTGATCATCGCGAAGTTCTGCCCGGGCGAGACAATGGTGGCCGGGGCGCTGAACGCCATCTCGGCGGGCACCCCGCCGCCACCGCCATGAGGCCCTCCGCAACCATCCTGAAGAAGGCCTGATGTCCACCCCCGCGATGCCCTTCACCCACATGCCGCCCCCGTTGTTCACCGATCCCTACGCGGACGAGTGGACCCAGCCGTTCTGGGATGCGGCGAACCACGAGCAGCTGACCGCCCCGCGTTGTGCGACCTGTGGCACCTTCCGTCTGCCCCCGACCCGCTTCTGCTCGAGGTGTCGAAGCCAAGAAATGCAGTTCGTGCCCTTGGTGGGAACGGGCACCGTCTTCAGCGTCATCATCGTGCGCCACCCGCTCAATCCCGAATTGTCCAACTACGTGCCCTACATGCCCGCGGTGATCGATCCCGATGGGGCCCCGGGCGTTCGCTTCGTGTCCAACGTCGTGGACTGCGACCCTGAGGACGTAGGAATCGGCCTGCGCGTACGGGTCGTGTGGAACCACGTGAGCGACACCCTGACGCTGCCGTTCTGGACCCCGGCGTAGTCCGCCAACTAGCCCCCGGCGGGCAGTTCGAGGAACGACTCGGGCCGGGCCCTGCCCCAGAGGGACGGGCCGCTACCCGGCCGCCCGTTTCTTCTCGTCATCAGTGAACGCGCCTGCCGCGACGATCGTGTGGGCGATTGCCGACAACGTGTCGATAAGCCGTTCGATATTGGCGCCGATATTCTCGATCAGCTGATCCTGTGCGGCGTCGGTCGCCCGTTCGATCCCATCGCGTGCCTCGTGCCCGGCGTCCGTGAGCGCGTTCTTGTGGAGCCACCCGCGCCGGGACAGTCGCTGGACTCCTTGATCGATCGCCTCCTGCCCGTGCTGGCGGGTGGTCGAGTACTCGCCAAGCGGGTAGCCGATCCACAGCTCGGTCAAGATGTTCATCTCAACTGGGGTCAGGCCGGCGGCGATGCACGCTGCCAGGTGGCTGTCACCCCGATGTTCTCTGACTCGGTCGGCGCCCCGCCAGAGCCGGCCATAGGGATCGGGTGGGACACTGAGCTCGCAGAGTCCGGCAAAGAGGGGTCGCGCCGTGTAGGAGACACCGGTGCTGGCGTCCAGCAGGGTGTCGCCCGCCCACCCGAGATCGGGGGCCTCCTCGAGCAGCGTTCCCAGTCCCTCGGCGACCCCTTCGTTCCGCGCGGCGAGAACGGCGTCGCGGCTGGCCTTCCCGCGAGCCGACTCGTAGACCGGCGCGAGGAAGGTCGGCTCGAACACGCCAAACGTCGCCACCACAACCGCCGCGGAGGGCTCGCCGAGCGAGGCGGCACGTCCCCAGACGTAGCCTTCGATGCCGCTGAGGCCGAGCGCCTTTAGCCGCGCCCGCACTGGCCGGGCCGCCACCCCTTGCTGAGCGATCGGCTCGAGTGCGTCACGGAGCCGGCGGGCGGGCGACGAGAGCATCCGACGACCGTAGCGCACCTGCTGGCGATAGAACGGGTCCGGGTGCGCGCACTGGCCGGGTGTTTAAGTGAACCCTTCTGTCTGTCTGTCTGTCTGTCTGTCTGTCTGTCTGTCTGTCTGTCTGTCTGTCTGTCCGACGGGCGAGGCTGAGGACCTCGAGGCGCAAGCCGCGCAGTCGCCGCTGGTCGGTGGCGACTCGCCGACCACCAACGTACGATCCGCTCTGTGGATGTGGGGTCGACGTTCGCCACCGAGACCGTGCCCCCGGTGGGGCGTGCCGCCTCGACGTGGTCGTTATGGTCCGAGGGGTCGTTGCTCTCGATCGGGTCCAAACGGTCGATCCTTTCGATCGGGTCCGTTGGCTCGGCGCTGTCGATCGGGTCCGTTGGCTCGTTCCTGTCGGTGTTCTCGATCGGCTCGTCCTTTTCGTTCGGGTCATTGCTCTCCTTCGCCTCGCGCTTGTCGGTCCTCTCCTCACGTTCGGCACGACGCGTCATTTCTCAGGGATTCAAGGGTCGAGGCTGAGCCCCGGGGACCGTCTGCACCCTCACTTGGAGGAGGTGAGGTCGTAGATGGTCTGGCCACCGATTGTCTTGGCGGTGAAATGCGACTCGGCCCAGGCGGTGATGGCGGCGTCGGAGTTGGTCGTGCCCGGGGCGCCCCCCCCGCCGGTACCAGAGACCATCAGGTAGTGGATGTCTCCCTTGGCCACGTAGGACTCGAACGTGGCCAAGGGAATGTTGCCTCCTTCCCCGTTGAACCCGCCGATCGCCATCACCGGCTCGCCGGAAGCCAGTTCCAAGCTGGCCGCGCTCTGCGAGCCGAACGTGGCTGCGACCCATCGGTAGGAGCTGGCGTGCCAGCGGAGCGCGGCGCTCAACTTCGCGCTGATGGTGCCCTGTCCGCCGTTCCCCGGGCTCCCACCCGCGGCCGGTCCCGAGGAGCTGGCGCCGCCGAACGTCGGCAGGGCCGCTGACTCGGTGCGCGCCGCACCTGACCGCTGCCGCTCGGCGCCGGGCCTCACACCGCCCCGATCATGGCTCGTCGAGGCACCACCCGACCGGCGACCCTCTCTTGGCCCGCTGCCTCGCGCCGGCGCGAAACCCGCGCCCACGTCGCTGGCGGAGGGCGCGCCACCACCCGGAGCACCCGGACTACCGGCACCACCCGGGGCACCGGCACCCGCTACGGCACCCGGGCCGCCGGCCGCGATGCTCGCGGTCGTCGTCGGCCCGGCCGAGGGAATGCTGCCCGTGTGGGCGGTGGACACGGTGGTGGCCGTGTAGGCCAATGGCCCGGCGAGGCAGGCGAGCAGGCCGAGTCCGACGGCCAGGCCGGTGAGGGTGCGGCCATAGCGACGGGTCGCCGGTGCTGCCCCCAGTGCAACGGCACCTACGAGACCAGTGACGACGACGAGCACCCCGACCCACGGAACGTACGCCGGCGTCCGGTCGAGCAGCACCTCGGACCACACGGCGGTCCCGGCGATGGCGACCGAACCAACGAGGCGGGCAACCAGTTGGTGTCGTTGCCGCCACACCAACGCGCTTCCGATACCGACAAGGCCGGCGATGGCGGGAGCCAGAGCCACCGTGTAGTAGGTGTGAATGACGCCTTCGCCGAAGCTGAACACGGCGCCGGTCACGAGCAGCCACCCACCCCACAATGCCAACGCGGCCCGGGTGCGGTCGGTGCGAGGTGCCTTGCCGCGCCACACGACGCCGACGACCAACGCGAGCAACGATGCGGGCAGCAACCACGCCGCCTGGCCGCCCATCAAGTCGTTGAACAGTCGGAAGATCCCGGTGCTGCCACTGAAGTTGTTCCCACCACCCCCGGCGCTTCCGCCCGACAGACGGCTCAGGCCGTTGTAGCCGAAGATGAGGTTGAGGATGCTGTTGGTCGGTGAGCCGTCGATGTACGGTCGGGAGCTCGCGGGCAACAGGGCCACGATGGTCACCCACCAGCCGGCGGACGCGACGAGGGCGGCACCCCCCAGCGCCAGCTGCCAAAGTCGCCGGCGCAGGTTGACCGGCGCGGCGAGCAGGTAGACCCCGGCGAAGGCTGGCAGCACGGTGAACGCCTGGAGCTCCTTGGCCAAAAAGGCAAAGCCCATGAGCGCGCCGGTGGCGACCATCCAGCGCGTCGCGGCGTTCTCGAGGGCGCGGGTCAGGGTGTAGGCGCTGGCCACTAAGAGCAGCACGAGCAACGCGTCGGGATTGTTGAACCTGAACATCAAGGCGGCGACCGGGGTGCAGGCCAAGACCAGGCCCGCCAACAAGCCGGCCGCTGCGCCGAACCACCGCTTGACGGCGGCGTAGACCAGCGCGACGGCCGCAACGCCTTCGAGCGCTTGGGGAACCAGCATGCTCCAGCTGTTGAAGCCGAAGAGGCGCCCCGACAGCTCCATGATCCATAGCGACGCAGGGGTCTTGTCGACGGTGATGAAGTTCGACGAATCGATTGAGCCGAAGAAGAATGCCTTCCAGCTCTTGGTGCCGGCCTGGACGGCGGCAGCGTAGAAGCTGTTGGCGTACCCCGAGGCACTGAAATCCCAGAGGTACGCCAGCGCGGTGAGCGCCAGTAGAGCTACTAGCCCCGCACGGGTCCACCTTTCCAGTGTGGGTCGGCGTTCCGCCGACCGAGCCTCTGGTCGTGGATTCGGCGGACATGGGTTGGACGCCGAAGCGGGAGCCAAGGACGCGATGCTCGTCGTGGTGGTCACCGTTCCATGGTCGGGCGAGCGGCTGCGAGCCCGCTGAACGTGGCCTGAGACGGTCCTGACAAATTCTCGAGCACGCGTCGCCCGGCGTCGGTCGGTCGCGCCCTTGCCGCGGTCGATGTCGGGCTGAGCTCGTCGGCATCACGTGGCCGGCGCCTCAGTCCACACGACGAGCCAGCCAGCCGGTACCCGCGAGTGCTTGCTGGAGCGGTCCACCGATCGCGTACAATCTCGCCCGTGCCAACGGGGATCGCGGACGATCCGAGCGCTGGCGCGCATTTCGTGTCGGCGATGAGGCTCGACCAGTGGTCGGAGGGGACGACCACCTACGGCCGCGCCGACGTCCGTCCGCAGCTGTGCGCACCGGGCAGCGACCACCCCCGCATCGGGGTGCTCGCCACGATGGTCGATCTGGTGGCCGGAAGTCGGCCCGATGGACCGATCAACCCGACGGTCGATCTTCGGCTCCGGGTGCTCGCGCGGCCGGCCGTGTCCAAGGTCACTCTGCGGTGCGAGGTGCTCCGGGCAGGGCGCACGCTCTTCGTCGGTGAGACTCGGCTGTACGCCGACGCCGAGGAGACGCCGTTCGCCATGTCGGTGGTCACGTTCATGAACCGTCCGATCACCTGGTGGAGCGCAGCGCCGGCGGCGCGAGCACCGACCGGGCCGTCCCTCCACGTCGATGACTTGCTGGCAGCGCGGTTCGACGGGCCGGGCGCCGCGGAGATCGATCCCCTGCCCGGGCTGACCAACGGGGTGGGTGGCACCGTCCAGGGGGGTGTGCTCGCCCTACTGGCGGAGCTTGTCACCGAGCGGGCCCTCGCCGAGGATGGACCCGTTGGCGTCGTCGACCTGGAGATCCGCTACTTGGACCGGGTCAGAGTGGGGCCGGTCCGCGCCGTGGCCGAGGTTGTCGGGCCACCGGCGGCGGTGTCAGGCTCCAAGGCCGATCCAATGGTCCAGGTGAGGATGGTCGACGTGGGTGACGGTGGGCGGCTGGTCGCCCACGCGTGGGCGGCCGCCCGTCCCCGCTGAGATCTTTAGCTTTCACACAGTTGGAACTTACGGAACGTTCAAGTCGATCAGGTTGACTGTGGCCATGGCCATGCCTGAGACCGTGCGCGCGCCACAGCGTCCCGACGACGTCACCGAGCGGGTGCCGGTCGTAACGAGTGATTCCCGGTTTCGGCGCTTCAGGCCCAACCGGACGATTGTCATCGTCCTGGTGGCGATCGTCCTGGCAGCGGGGGCTGGCGTCGGGATCTGGCTCGGCACCAGCGGTTCAGCCTCCCCGCCGGTGAGCATCACGACCCAAGTGGTTGACGTGACCACCGGTACCATGCAGCAGACGGTCTCGACCTCGGGCACCGTCGAACCAGCGCAGCAGGACAATCTGAACTTCGCGGTATCCGGCAAGGTCACCGCCGTCGACGTCACGTCCGGCCAGACCGTCACCGCCGGTCAGGTCCTTGCCACCGTCGATCCCTCGGCCTTGCAGCAACTGGTCGACGCCGCCCAGGCGTCGCTGTCCGCTGCCCAGGCGAGGCTGTCGAGCGATCAGGCCGACGGGGCGGCAGCAAGCCAAATCGATTCGGACGATGCCTCGGTTACCTCCGCGCAGTCTGCGCTGACCACCGCCGAGACGAACCTGTCCGATGCCTCGTTGACCTCGCCCATCGCCGGCACGGTGGCGTCGCTCGACCTCACCGTGGGTCAGCAGGTGTCCGGAGGGGGATCGGGCTCCAACGGCAGTGGGGCTTCGGATGCTGCTGCTACGTCGGACAGCTCGGCGTCCTCGTCCTCCGCCCAGGTCGTGGTCATCGCCACCGACAGCTACTCGGTCACCACCACGGTGGACGACACCCAGGTCGGCGAGGTGAAGAGCGGCGACCAGGCGGTGATCACCCCGACCGGCTCGACCACCAACGCCTACGGCACCGTGTCGTCGGTGGGGCTCATCGCCTCGCAGAGCTCGGATGTCGCGGCCTTTCCGGTGACGATCGCCGTCACGGGTACGCCCACCGGCCTCTATGCCGGCGCAACCGCCACCGTGTCGATCATCGTCGAGCAGATCGAGAACGCCGTGGAGGTCCCGACGGCAGCGATCAGCTACTCATCGGGCGGCAACGCCACGGTCACCCTGGTGCAGAACGGCAGTGACGTTTCGCGCGTCGTCACCACCGGAGTGGTGGCCAGCGGCGACACCCAGATCACGAGTGGGCTCACTTCGGGCGACAAGGTGCTCGAGCGGGTGGTGAAGTTCAACGGCGTGGCGGGCGGAGGAGGCCGCAGCCTGTTCGGCGGGAGTGGGGCCGGTGGGTTCACGGGCGGTGGGTTTGGCGGTGGGGGCTTTTCGGGCCGCGGAGTCGGCGGCGGCGGTGGGTTTACCGCCACTGGGGGGGCCGGTGGCTGAGCGTTCTGCGGTCATCGAGCTGGACCACGTCACGAAGGTCTACCGAACGGGCACGTTGTCCGTTGCCGCCCTGCGCGGCGTCAGCATCAGCATCGACGAGGGTGAGTACGTCGCCGTCATGGGCCCCTCGGGTTCGGGAAAGTCCACACTCATGCACATCGTGGGGTGCCTCGATGTGCCGACCAGCGGCACCTACCACCTGGCGGGAGAGAACGTGGGCACGATGGGGGAGGCGGCCCTGGCGTCGGTCCGCAACCGCCGCATCGGGTTCGTCTTCCAGCAGTTCAACCTGCTCGCGTCCATGTCGGCGCTGCGCAATGTCGAACTTCCCCTCGCCTATGCCGGGGTGGACCGAGCCCAACGGCGAGCGCGCGCGTTGGGGGCCCTCGAGCGGGTGGGGTTGGCCGACCGGGTCCAACATCGACCCGGCGAGCTGTCTGGTGGCCAGCAGCAGCGGGTGGCGATTGCCCGCGCCTTGGTAACCGACCCGGCCTTGATCCTGGCCGACGAGCCGACTGGCGCCCTCGACTCCTCCTCCGCCGCCGACGTGATGTCCCTGCTCGACGAGCTGCACATGGCTGGCAGGACGTTGGTGCTCATCACCCATGACGCCGACGTGGCTGCGGTCGCCGAACGCGAGATCCGCCTCCGCGACGGATTGGTCGTCAACGCCAGCGAGTTGGCTCGATGAGTTGGCTCGACACGCTTCGCACGGGACTCGAGGCCGTACGCACCCACCGGATGCGCTCAGCGTTGACCGTGCTCGGCATCATGATCGGCATCGCAGCGGTGATCCTGACCGTCGGGCTTGGTCAAGGAGCCCAGAACCAGGTCAGCTCGGAGATCAACGCGTTGGGTACCAACCTCCTCACCGTGTCTCCGGGAAGTTCCACCTCCAGCGCCGGCATCCGGAGCGGCTTCGGCTCCGCGTCGACGCTCACCCAAGCTGACGCCACGGCGCTGTCCTCCAAGACGGTGGCGCCGGACATCAAGGCTGTCGCACCGGTCGTGTCGTCGTCAGAGACCCTCACCGACGCGGTGAACTCCAACAACTGGACCTCCACGGTGAACGGAACGACTCCGGCCTGGGCGACCGTACGAGGCCGCACGGTCACCCAGGGCCGCTTCATCGACGATCAGGACGTGGCGGATCACACCGCGGTGGCCGTCCTGGGATCGGACACCGCCTCAGAGCTCTTCAGCGGGGTCGACCCCGTGGGCCAGACCGTGAACGTCGCCGGCGTGCCCATGACGGTGATCGGCGTGCTCAACACCGTTGGCTCCACCTCCTCGACGACGGCGTCTGATCAAGACGACCAGGTCATCGTCCCGATCACCACCGCCACCGAGCGGCTGTTCGGCAGCACCTCGCTCAGCTCGATCCTCATCCAATCCATCTCGTCAAACACTTTGTCCGCCGCCTACCAGGAGGCCGACACCGAGCTCCTTGCCCTGCACCAGATCACCACGCCGTCGGACGCCGACTTCACGATCGCCTCGGAGGCGTCGCTCGTGTCGACCGCTACCTCGGTCGACCGGACGCTGACCATCCTGCTGGGAGGGGTCGCCGGCATCTCGCTCCTCGTCGGGGGGATCGGGGTCATGAACATCATGTTGGTATCGGTGACCGAGCGCGTCCGCGAGATCGGTCTCCGCAAGGCACTGGGTGCAACCCCGTCGCTCATCCGTCGACAGTTCTTGTTAGAGGCCTCCGCCCTCGGCCTGAGCGGTGGCGCGCTCGGAGCGGCGCTGGCGGTACTCGGTGCTTGGTTGCTCCCGCATGCGATCGGCTACCCGATCACGCTCTCCCTCATCGCAAGCGTGGGCGCGCTGGTCGTGGCTATCGCGATCGGCCTGATCTTCGGCGTCTACCCGGCGTCGCGCGCCGCGCGCCTCGCCCCCATCGACGCCCTGCGCAGCGAGTGAGTCAGCGATGCCCCAACTGAAGCCCGATCGTGAACGCACGAAGGAGACCACCACCACCATGTCGCGTCCAGCTCCACGCCTACGCCGTTCGGTCCCGGCGGCCGTCGGCGCCGCATTGGCCGCCAGCATCGCCGTCGCCGCGGTCAGTGGAGCCGCAGGCGCAGCGACGACCCCGAGCGTCCGGTCGTTCCCCGGGGCGTCAGGCTCGGTCGCGGCGCTCACCACGTCGACTTCGTCGATGGAGGTCCAGAACCCCGAATCGGGCCAGGTGACAGTGACCTGGACGCCCTCCACTGCGTTCAGCCAGACGGTGACCGTGGCCGCGTCGTCGGTGGCCGTCGGCAGTTGTGTGACCGTGACCGGCTCGTCGAGCAAGGGCACGATCACGGCCAGGTCGGTGACGGTCAGTCAGCCGGTCTCGGCTAAGTGTGCCGGCGGCGGCGGTGCCGGCGGTGCCGGCTTCGCCGGTCGGTTCGGTGGTGGCTCTTCGGCAGGTCGGACCTTCACGCCGCCGAGCGGCGGTTTCCGGCCGCCGAGCGGCGGTGCCGGCGCCGGCAGCGGCGCCCGGCGTTTCGCCGGTGCGGG
This sequence comes from uncultured Acidimicrobiaceae bacterium, assembly GCA_963794215.1. Lineage (GTDB taxonomy): Bacteria > Actinomycetota > Acidimicrobiia > Acidimicrobiales > RAAP-2 > DATKRB01. Next base: position 109,290 of record CAWCCQ010000009.1, read on the forward strand.
CAACATCGCCTTCGCCAGCGGGAAGGTCACCAAGGTGAGCTCCACGACCGTCATGGTCTCGGGCTTCTCGTCATCCAGCCTCAAGGCCGCAACCAAGGCGACCGCCAAGTCCAAGAAGTCGACAAAGACGGCCAAGGCCTCGGCCCTCAAGACCACTACGACGAAGGTCAAGCTGGTGTCGTCGACGGTCTACACCGAAACCGAGACCACCGCCGCGTCGGCGCTGGCGGTCGGTGACTGTGTCACTGCGGCAGGCAGCACGAGCTCGACCGGTGCGGTCGCTGCGTCCACGGTCCGGATCACCTCGGCCGGCGGACAGAGCTGCACCGGCGGTTTCGGAGGGTTCGGGGGAGGCACGACGAGTGGCTGATGACTCGCCGCACGGTTGGAGGCGGCATCCAAGGATCCTCGGTTTGGGCGGTTTGGCGGTTGCCGCCCTGGCAGTGGGGATCGCCGTTTGGAGTGCCACCGCCTCGGGCGTGAGCGGCTACCGAACTGCGCAGGCGACGACGGCGACGGTGCGCCAGACGCTCGGCGTGTCGGGCACGGTGGGGCCGGTGAACCAAGCGACCGCCGCCTTCCAGGTGGCCGGCACCGTCTCAGCCGTGAACGTGTCGCTCGGGCAGAGCGTCACCGCTGGTGAGACGTTGGCCACCCTCGATCCGGCCACGCTGGAGCAGAACGTCTCCTCTGCACAATCGACCCTCACCTCGGACGAGGCCAAGCTCACCGAGGACGAGGCCGCCCAGTCGTCGACCGACCCGACGACCCCCTCGTCGTCCTCGACCGCCTCGTCTAGCACCACGACGACCACCCCATCTGCATCATCGGCGAACGCTGCGAAAATCCAGCAGGGCCAGCAGGCGGTCGTCACCGCCCAGCAGAGCGCGGACGCTGACACCCAAACCGCCGGTGGCGACCTCGCCTCGGCGCAGGGCGTGTGCTCGACCACCAGCACCACGACCACCACCAGCACCACCACGACGGCACCGACCACGACCACCACCAGCACCACCACGACGGCACCGACCACGACCACCACGACGGCACCAGCGGGCGGCGGAACGACGACGTGCGCTTCGGCCCTCAGTGCGGCGCTGACTGCCCAACAACAGGTGGCCACCGATCAGAAGGCTGTCGCCACTGCCGAGAACACTTTGGCCAAGCTGCTCAGCTCGACGGCCACGGGATCGACCGGCACGGGATCGACGGGCACGGACACCGGAGGTTCGTCGACCGGCGGGGAGGGTTTGAGCTCCTCATCTGGCGGAAGTGGCGCTGCTGGCTCTGGAGGAACGACCGAGGGTCAACAGGAGACGTCCAACGCCACCACACCCACCAACAGTGCCCAGGAGCTGGCGAGCGACCAGGCGTCGATCGATTCGGCGGACGCCTCGCTCATCGACGCGCAACAAGACTTGGCCGATGCGGTTCTGGTCAGCCCCATCGCCGGAACCGTCGCCTCGGTCGACTTGGCGGTTGGCCAGTCGGTGACGGCCGGCTCGACGACCGACGCCATCATGGTGATCAACCCCGGAAGCTTCCAGTTCACCGGCTCGCTCACCAGCGCGCAGTCCACCGAGGTCCATGTCGGTGACAGTGCCGAGGTGACGGTCGACGGAACGAGCGGATCGTTCCTGGCAAAGGTCGCTCAGGTAGGCCCCGTCGACGCCAGTGGGTCGAGCTTTACCTACCCCGTCGTGGTCGCGTTGCCGGCCGGCTCGCACGGGATTGCAGCGGGCTCGGCGGCGCAGGCCAACATCGTGCTTCAACAGGTGTCCGACGTTCTCGCCGTCCCGACCTCAGCCGTCAACACGGCTCGATCCGGGGAGTCGTATGTCATCGTGCTGGCCTCGGGCAACGAGGAGCGCAAGAAAGTGTCCGTCGGAGTGGTGGGTGCCATCTACACGCAGATCACGAAGGGGATCGTCGAAGGGCAATCGGTAGTGCTGGCCGACCTTGGCACCCCTGTCCCCTCGTCGAGCACCTCCACGAGAACCTTTGGTGGGTTCGGGGGCCTGGGCGGTGGGGGCGGTTCCTTCGTCCAACGCGTGGGAGGGCCAGGGGCCTTCGGGGGCTGAGATCCGATGCGACTGCCCGGTCTCAGCCGCTGTCCACCGAGAGCGTCGCCACCTGCGCGGCCGGCGCCGGAGAGGACTCGCTGGTCGGGTTGGCGATCGGTGCCGAGGGCGTTGCCGACACATCGGTGCAGCCCCTCGCCGCATTCCACACGTTGACCGCGGTCGTTGCCGCGGCACCGGTGAGGGGCTGGGGCAGGTCGTCGACGATCACCGCCGGCCGCCAGCTCACGCTGTCAATGTGTCGCCCGGTCGCGGTGACGACCAGCGATCCGCTCTGGTTCTCGGGGGGCGAGTTGTCGTAGAAGGCGAAGTTGCCCAGGCCATAGTCGACATAGGCCGAGCCGAGATAACCGCCCCCGAGCAGTACGTGGGCGTGCGTTCCGACCACGATATCGGCGCCCGCCGCCACCAGGACTTGAGCGAGCGGTTCTTGGAGCGGATTGGGGCAGTCGTCGAGCTCGGTGCCCCAGTGCAGGTAGACGACCACCGTATCGGCGACTCGCCGCGCCGACTCGACCGCGGCGACGAGGGCATTCACGTCGTACGCCGAGGCGAGGCCGGGCTGTTGGGTCGTCGCCGTCCAGCTGGCTTGTAGATCCGAATCGATGACCTGCGTCGCAGCGATGATGACAATCTTCTCCCCGTTGATGGTGACCCGGTAGGGGGCGAAGGCCGCGTTGACGTTCTGGCCGATCCCGAGGATCGGGTACCCCGACTGAGCTTTCACCGCCAGCGCCGTCTGCAGTCCCGGAGCGCCGCAGTCCTCCCCGTGGTTGTTCGCCTCGGTGATGAGGCTCACGCCTGCACCACGAAAGGCCTGCACGGCGGAGGTGGGCGCGTAGAAGACGTACTGCTTGGGTTGCGGATCACCGCACGTGCCGTCGGTCAGCGCTGACTCGAAATTCACCATCGACACGTTGGCCCCCGCGAGGAGCTCGGGCACGGTGGGTCCGAGGGCTGTCGTAGGCTCTCCCGCCAACCGGTCGCCCAGGTTTGTGCCGGCGGGGAAGTGCACGTCACCACCGAAGGCGAAGGTCACCGGCTTGCCGTCTCCGTCCCAGTCGGGGCCAAGCCGGGGGTCGCTGGCCGGCGGGGGATGGTGGAGGTGGCGTTTCGCCGGTCGGTGCAGCCCGCGCGATGGTCCTGAACCCCGGGTTGCCAACAGGCCCACCAGAAGTGCCAACGAGACAAGCGCCAAGAACGCGATCCTCCGGTTCCTGCGGACCCGACGCGAAGCCAGTGCGGGTTCGCCCCCGAGCCGCTGCCCACGTTCGCCGCTGGTTGTCCCACCTGGTGTGCTGTAGGCCGACGGCGCCGAACCACGAACCGACGGCGAGCTCGGAGAAAGCCCCTCGCGGCTGGACGGGCGGACGTCGGGAACGTCGACTGGCAAAAGGTCGGTGGTCGGCGTAGCGCCAAGCATACGATCGTCACCCTGTACCAGCCGATTTCCGAGGCGTCGCAGATCGCGATCTCAGGAAATGGTGCAGTTTTCGGTATCGGCTCGGACAGGTCGCACGGTCGGCCGCGAATCGAGCCAGACCCGGGGGCGTCCCGAGGAGCGGGTAGGGTCCTCGGCAGCGCCGACGGCCAGCCGCGCTTGATTGCACAGTGGGTCGTGTCCGATTCGAGGGAGGGCATCAGATGGAGTACCGCACACTTGGACGTTCTGGAATCCACGTCTCTCGGGCGTGTCTCGGCGCCATGATGTTTGGTCATGGGCCCGATGCGCCGTGCAACGAGGAGGAGAGCCGACGCATCATCGACGCCTTCCTCGACGGCGGGGGGAACTTCATCGACACAGCGAATCGCTATACGGGGGGCGAGTCCGAAGAAGTGGTGGGTCGGGCGATCAGCGCCCGTCGCGACGACGTCGTGCTGGCGACCAAAGGCTTCATGCCGATCGGCGACGGACCCAATGACCGGGGTCTGGGCCGCAAGTACCTGACCCGGGCGCTCGAAGACAGCCTCCGGCGCCTCGGAACCGAGTACATCGACCTCTACCAGTGCCATGGGCCCGACGCTGACACCCCGATCGAAGAGACCATGGCCACGTTGCACGGCTTCGTGCAGTCGGGGAAGGTCCGCTATCTGGGTTGTTCGAACTGGAGCGGCTCCCAGATCGTGGAGGCCAAGTGGGCGGCGAGCCGTGCGGGAACCACCCCCATGGTGAGCTTGCAGCCTCCCTACTCCCTCACGTCGCGCGGGATCGAGGAGGACGTGCTGCCCACCTGCCAACGCCACGGTCTGGGCACCATGATTTACAGCCCACTCGGTGGCGGGGTCCTCACCGGAAAGTACAAGCGAGGCGAGGACCCGCCGGCCGACAGCCGCGCCGCCCGCGGCGCGTTGTGGGGTCGTATGCTCGATTCGCGGAGCCTCGATGCCGCCGACGAGGTCGGGAAGGTCGCCGCCGAGCTCGGCACAACGCCGACCGCCGTCGCGATCGCCTGGGTTCTGGCCCGTCGAGGAGTGACCTCGGTGATCATCGGCCCCCGAACCTTCGAGCAGTACGGGCAGAACATGGAGGGGTTCGACCTGACGCTCGACCCGACCGTGGTGAAGCAGCTGAGCGACGCCACCCGCTGGGCTCGGTGATCGGCGCCGAAAGGCGGGACGCGGCAGTCCCCGCGGGCGAGGGTCTCGATCTGGGCCTGGACGACCGGCATCTTCTCGTCACCGGTGCAGGCGGGCTCGGTCAGGTACTCGTGCGCTTGGCGCTCGACGCCGGAATGCGGGTGACCGTCGTGGATCGTGACCCCGACACCCTGGCGGTCATACCGGTAACCGACGCCGTCTCGACCATCCCCTTCGACCTCGCGCACGTGGCGGGGCATGATGAGCTGGTGGCGGCCTGTGTGGACCGCTTCGGACCGGTGCAGTGCTTCGTGCCGACCGCGGCCGTTATCCGACGCCAGCACGATCTGACAGAGATCACTGAGGCTGATTGGGACACGCAGGCATCGGTGAACCAGAAGTCCGTCTACTTCCTCACCCGGACAGTAGCCGAGCGGATGAAGGCCGCCGGCGGAGGGGCGATCGTTCTGGTCGCATCGGCGGCGGGTGTGACCGGGGGAGTCGCCGGCACCACGGTGTACGGATCGACCAAGGCCGGTGTGTTGGCGACGATGCACGGCTTCGCCCGTATCTACGCGGCAGACGGGCTGCGAATTAACGCCGTCGTGCCCGGAACCATGGACACACCGATGCTCTGGGTCGGCCAAACACCCGAAGCGGTTGACGCCATCGGCTCGCTCTGCGGGATGGACCGGGTGGGCCAGCCGTTCGAGATAGCACGGCCGATCTTGTTCCTGCTGTCGGACTGGGCCTCGTTCATCACCGGTCACAGCCTCGACGTCGATGGTGGTTGGCTATATCGCTGAGCCCGACCGCTGAGCCCACGGTTGTGCCAAGGTGTGGCTCGTCAGCGGCCCCTGATCGGAGGAAGACCCGTGTCGAGCAGCGAATCGAACGTCGTGCCATTCGTCAGCGCCGTGCCCGAGAGTGAGCTCGAGGACCTGAGAGCCCGGCTTGCCGCCGCTCGTCTTCCCAACCAGATCGTCGGGTCCGACTGGGACTTGGGTACCGAGCTCGACTATCTCCGAGGACTGGTCGACTACTGGAGAGACGGGTACGACTGGTCGCTGCACGAAGCCAGGATCAACTCGCTCCCACAGTTCACCACGGTCATCGACGGACAACCCATTCATTTCGTCCATCGACGGTCCGACCGTTCGGGATCATTCCCGCTGGTGTTGATCCACGGGTGGCCCGGATCCATTGTCGAGTTCCTCGACGTGGCTGACCGCTTGGGCGATCCCGACCCCGAGGGGGGGGCAGCGCCGTTCGACCTCGTCATCCCGAGCCTCCCCGGCTTCGGCTTCTCCGGGCCGACCTTCGAGCGGGGCTGGCACCCTCGAAAGATTGCCTCGGCGTTCGTCGAGGTCATGGACCGGCTCGGTTATGACCGCTACGGCGTGCAGGGGGGCGATTGGGGGTCCATCGTGGCCGCCAACATGGCGGATCTGGCACCCGAGCGGGTCGCGGGGCTCCATCTCAACTTTTTGAGCATTCCTCGGCCCCGCGACGACACCGTTGACCTTACCGAGGAGGAATCAACCAGCCAGGCTGCGATGAGCCGGTGGCAGGCCACCGAAACGGGGTACTCAGCGATCCAGGGGACCAAGCCCCAGACGGTGGGCTACGCCCTCGACGACTCCCCGATAGGACTCTGCGCGTGGATCGTCGAGAAGTTCCGCTCGTGGAGTGACTGTGACGGCGACGTCGAGCGGTCGTTCACGAAGGACCAGCTACTGACTAACGTCTCGTTGTACTGGCTCACTCGAACGGCGACGTCGTCGGCCCGGATCTACCGCGAGATGCGGGACGCCGGTGCGAGCGCGGTGCCCCGTGCGCCGATCACCGTCCCCACCGGAGTGGCGATGTATCCCGCGGAAGTGGCCAGGACGCCGCGGCGCTGGGCCGAGCGACGCTACAACATCGCGTGGTGGAATGAGATGCCCCGCGGCGGGCACTTCGCCGCGATGGAGGTCCCAGATCTGTTCACGGCGGACGTCGGAGGGTTCTTCAGGACCGTCCGTTGACCGTTGGGCTGAGCGGTCGCTCGCCGTTGAGGCTCATGCTCCACGGCATGCGCTCGGGGCCGAGCGACCACACAGGACGAGCACCACCCGTGAGGTCGGAGACGTCACGGCGATCTCGTCGTTGGCGATCAGCGAGAGGTTGATCGTGCCGCCGGGGAACACGCTCGGCTGGTTGCTCGAGGCCGTGACGACGGCAGTTCCTTTCGCAGTGACCGACTGCAGACCGAAACTCGCTGCACCGCCGTCGACGATGGCGCCGTCATTGTTCGAATCGCACGGTCCGTGCACCTTGGGGGCGCACCACGTGTAGGTCCTCCATGTTGCCGTCCCAGCGCCCGAGCGCGAGACGGTCATGGCGATGCCGTGCGCATCCCAAATCCCTACGAACGGCGCCACCTGCTGGCCCCGCGCCGGGGTGGACCGAGTCGTGCTCGGCGGCGTTGTCGATGCCGTCAACTGACCGGCGGCGAACGCGGCCCCACCTACGATCAGCACGAGCCCGATGACCAGTCCAGTGCGCAGGACGCGGCGGGCACGGTCGTCCTCGGCTGAGCCCGATCTGCGTCTCACGACATCGGGCGACAGGTTCCCGGTTCCCAGTTCCAAAGGGCCAGGATTGCCCTGGGCACCGCCACCGGGCAGGGGGGCCCGTCGGAGGTCCCTGTCAGACCGACCGGACGTGCTGTCCAGGTGCCGTTCGCCGGTCGCTCGAAGAGGAGGTAGCTCCCGTCGTCTTGGCCGGACACTTGAGCCTGGATCGAGGCGGGGCTCGGCGAAAGCGCCGCGCCTGCCCAGTAGGTCGCGGTCGTCGGGTCGTATGCGTAGTAAGTCATACCGGGGAGCAACCCGTTGTAGTCCGACGCCGTCAACCCGTTGAGCGCGGCGCCGGCCTGCACGAGCTCGCCGCGCACATCCTGGGTGACCAAGAGGTTCACCGCGGCGCCCGTCGGCCGAGTCGGCGCCGAGGTCGCGGCGGCGCCGCCGCCTGGAATGGTCGTGGTCGACGACGCGCCTGTCGCGCTGCCCGACGAGCATCCCGCGAGCGCACCGAACGCCACAGCGGCGACGCCGAGGGAAACTAGCTTCGTTACGCTCACCGTGCCCCAATCTGTGCGCTCGCTCGGTGGGTCGTCCACCCCGCGCTCGGTGGATCATAACCAGCTACGAGCTGGCGCGACCCAGTCCAGACAGACGGTAGACGTCGCCCCCCGAGTAGCTGAACGGACCGAGTCGGACGACCCGTCGACCCCGGCGGGCCGTCAGAACACCGCGCCCGTGGGCCACGGGCGCGGTGAGTTGCAACCGCACCTGACCGTCGTGGCTCAGGCCCGACCCCACGACGTTCCCGCTGGAGTCGAGCAGGCTTAAGTGCCAACCATGAGGCACATCGTCGACGGTCAGCGCCGTGCCGCTCGTGACCCACAGATCGCGGAAGAACGACGCATAGGGAATCCGCAGCGCTTGCACCTCCAAATACGGCTGGAAAGGGGGCTGGATGTCGAGATGGAGGTTGTCGGCCGAGTAGACCAAGCGATTGCCGAAGTAGACGGTCAGGCGGTGCCGGCCGTCGGTGACGAGGCTGATCTGTTGGCTCACCGGCGAAGAGCGGCTCGGCCCGATTCGTGCGAGCGTCTCGAGCTTCGCGTTGGCGACCAATCCGTGGGCGTAGCCGATGGTCCACGTGGTGGCGCCTCGCCGGCTGTTGCTGGCCACGACCACGTAGTTGATGAGCCCGTTGATCGTGGTCGTGCCGGTCTGCACCGCGAACACCGCTTCTCCTTGCGCTCCGGCTCCCGACACGTTGCCCGGCAGGCGGCTCATATCAACGTGGTACACGCCCGATGCCGGATAGGCGGCGGACGACACGGCGAACCACCCCTCGAATCGATCTCGATGGGGGAGCACCCCCACCTTGAGCCCCTGCGATCCCATCACCGCATAGCCGACGCCTGGACTGGCCGAGCCATCGAAGGTGAAGGCGTCTTCGAGGTCTCGAAGGGGCAGCGGGCGATCGAAGGAGTAAGACGCCGCGAGGCCTTGAGTGCTCCGCCAGAGGCTGACCGAGCCCTCAGTCGCCACCGGGACACTCGCACCGACCGACACAGCAAAGCCGATCCCGACTGACGCCAGCACGATCAGGGCGGCGACGAGTGGCAGCGTGCGATATCGCCGCCTCGTTCGACGTCGCGACCGACGTCGCGCCCCCAACCGACGCATGGGGCCACCAGTGGGGTCCGCCTCGAGCGTCCAAGCGACCTGCATCAGATCGCTCCAAAGAACGATGAGCCGAAGTCCCGCAACGAGAGCCGTGCGGCCCGGTCGCTGACTAGGGCGAAGGCGATCGTCCCAATGACCAGGCCGGCAGCGGCGGCGGCGTTGTCGGAGACGGCGAGACCCAAGAGCCCGGCCGAACCGAGCCCGAGGAGGGTGCCGATCGACACGCCGAGCGAGGCCGGTGCGGGTCGAGACAAGGAGAACAGCGTCTGACTACTCGAGAGACCCGAGCACAGCGCCACGTACGCGCCAAGGGCGCTCACGAACAATCCGAGATGAGCCACCACGGCTGATGCCAGCAGCCAGCGCGACGCCAGCAGCTCAGCGAGCACGACCATGGTGGCGCTCGAGACCAGACCGACGACGAGAAGGGCCCGTTGCTGGAGTCGATAGGTCGCACCAAGCTCGAGGGACACCGTGTCGCCCTCCTCTACCGTGCGCGTGTCAAGGAGGGACCGGGCTTGGTGGGAGAAGCGCTCGTGAGCCACCGACATCGAGGCGAAGAGCGGCAGGAGCACCAAGAGGGCCGAACCACTCGACGTGGCAAACGCGCCCTGGTAGTGGAAACCCCCGTGCCAGATCCCACCGGCGACGAGCTGACTGGACAGAACGAGGAGGAAGTACCCGGCGCCGAACAGGCCGTAGGGCGCGCCCGAACGTGCGACGGCCCATGGCCGCGGGGGACCAGCGATCTCCTCGAGCGGCACGCGCAACGTCCAGATGCTTCCGGCGAGTGCCACCACGAGCATCGCCGACAGCGCGAAGAGCTGTACACGGATCAAGGCCAGCGGATTGGTGAAGATGCCGTGGTCGACCCGCGTGAAGCCCACGATCAACGTCAGGGCACCGATCCCGACACACACGGCCAGCCACCGGAACGCGTGCATCACATAGAGCGGCGCCAACGCGAGCTGGAGGAGGGATATCGCCACCGCCATCTCGAAGAAGCTCCGGGTCGTGGCTGGCGTGTAGGCCGCGAGGCCGTGCTCGAGGAGCAGGTAACCAGCCCCGGCGGTGGCCACGCAGACAACGGCGCCCGTCCCAAGCATGCGACTGGCTGTCCACGCAGCGAGCGACCGGTTCCCCTGGAGGCGATAGAAGTTCCCGCGGCGCGAATAGGGCACGATGAACACGGCGCTCGAGACCAGGCTGACCGTCAATGCCAGCACCATTCCCGAGGCGAGTCGAGGTGGGAGCGAGGAGGCCGACCAGAATCCGGCCCCGATCGCCATCTGGATCACGATGGCGATGAGCCACGGCAGTGAGGAGCCGAAAAACTGTCCGAGCACCTCGAGACGCGAGGGTCCGTCGTCGGCCATGGTGGGAGCGGACCGCTGGTCGTGGACCAAACCGAAGTCCTCGAGGCTGTCATAGAGGTGGTTAGCCAGGTCGAACAGACCGAAATAGCCCCGAGCTCGAGCCGTCTGGTCGGTGTGACCGATGGTCTCCAATATGACGGCGACCTCGAAGGAGTTCTGTGGCTCGGCGCTCCGGGCGAGCACCGTGCGGGCCTCGGCTTGCAGGTCGTCGTCGAAGTGGAGAATCTGGCTGTCAACGAACTGCGGCATGGAGATCCTCGTAGAGGTGGTCATAGCTGAGCAAGAAGCGTTCCTCGTCGAAGCGTTCGAGCGCCCTGCGACGAAGCCTGCGTCCGAGGGCCTCGCGATCGCGCCGTGGCCGGCGCAACTGGAGACTGAGCGCGTCCGCGAGGGAGCGGGCGTTCTGTGGCTCGGCGAGCAACGAGCGATCGTCCAGTGCCTCGGCCACCCCGCCCACGTCGGTCGCAACGACTGGTCGGGCACACATCATCGCTTCGACGACGGTGTAAGGAAACCCCTCGGACATCGAGCTGAGCACCGCGACGTCCGCCGAACCGAACGCCTCGGCGGAGTTCTTGACCGGTCCTTCGAACTGGATCGAGCTGGCCAGTCCGGCGACTTCGACCGTGCGCCGGCACTCGGCCGCGTAGTCGAGATCCGTGTCGGGCCCGTAAATGCGGCAGAGCACGTTCGGCACCGAATGACCCAGGATCCGGACGGCCCGAATCAGGGTCAGCACGTCCTTGAGCGGCTGGATGCGTCCAACCCAGGCGATGGTCGGTCTCTTTGGGTGAACGTCCAGAGGAACGAACCTGGTCGGGTCGACGCCGTTGTAGACCACGCTGACCTTGCTCGGGTCGAGACCCAGCTGACGCTCCCAGTGGACGTTGTACTCGCAGACCGGAGCGACCCGGTCGGCCAGATGGTACGCCGCCTGTGCGATGGCCCGGTAGAGATTGGAGAACATCACCTTCTCGAGCACGCTGGCGTCGCTCCGTATCAGCTCGAGGACTCGCTCGCGAAAGTAGATGCCATGTTCGGTGAGGAGGAACGGCGTGCCGAAGCGCAGCTTGGAGACCAACGCGGGCAGTGCGCAGATCGCCGAGGCCGATGCGTGGACGACGTCGGCCTCGGGGACGGGTGCGGCCAAGGGGATCAAATATCGGTAGAGCGACTTGGCAAGGTCGATCGCCATCCCCATCGAGACGTGGCGGTACAGGGGATTGGACAGAAGACGGGCGTGGACCATCGACCAGACCCGCCCGTCTTGCATTGCGCTGCGCAAGTCGAAGGCGGTCGCGAAATCGGCGATGCCGACGAGCGCCTCGGCGACCGACGCCGGATCGGTGCTGGCCGCGAGGAGCTGTTCTAACAGGACGTCCATATGGGGGAGCAGGTGCACGCCGATGGCGCTCGTTGTCGTCCGACGCCGTCGCCGCAATCCCGAGCCGAGCCACAGGTACTCCTCAAGCAGCTCCGAACCCCACAGGGGAACCGGAAACACGGTGGCGTTCTTCGGAACGTCGCAGGCGGGCTGCCCTGGGGGGTTCGCCACCACCGCCTCCACCGCGAACTCGTGGTGTGCGAGCCCGCTGATCAGCGACGACGCCCATGTCGACACCCCGCCCGCCGAGTAGGGGAAGGTCCCCTCGGTGGTGAGAAGAATCTTCACCTATTCGAGCTCGACCAGCGCTTGAGCGCCCGATCGGGCGCGCGCGATGCATGACTCGGCGAGACCGAGATTGCCGGCCTGTAGGAAGCACTTGGCGGCGGTCACGAAACTCTGAACCTTGCCGCGCGCGGTGGTGTTCGGTTCCTCGGCCACGTAGAGATAGTGCTTGCCCGCCAACCTGAGGAGCTTGTTGGCGTAGTCTCGACGGCCGATCCAGCCGGCCTCGCGTGACGCAGACCGATAGGCGATGGCGGCGCGCTGATGAATCTGGCGATCCTCGGCGTCTCTGGCCTCGCTCTCGAACAGCTCGAGCGCCAAGGTGTGGTCGCCCTCGCGGGCGGCCGATGCGCCGAGCTCCCAACGGTCGACCGCGCGAGGACCAGTCCCCGCAGTTTTGGCGGTGTCGTCGGTATCGACGGTGTCGGCGTCCGTGAGCGCGGCGGTGGCATCGGCGGTCACCGACTCGGTCCGGTACACGCTCACGGTGTCATCGCCCCACCCTGGGCTGCTGTACTGGATGACCGTCGAGCCGAACTGGATCGTGACCGGATTGCCCAGCTCCCCCAGTGGTTGGGCGAGCCCCCGTAGCAGAATCTCGATCGCTCGGACGAAGGGGTCGAGAAGCTCGGTGGCGACGTTGCCCTCGTCCACGCCGTCGCGTCGGACTGCCTTGGGTTTACGGCGCGTACCGGTGACCATCGGCACCTCGGGATCGCTCGCCCGCCACGGCAGCGCGACAGAGTCGTCGACGTTCAGGGCTCCGGGCGAGGACTCGAGCTCTGAGTCGAGCACGAGGACCCGTCGGACTGTGCCCGACACGTCGGGCCCCGACTGTTGGGATCGTGTCTGTGGCGTTCGTGCTGCGCCCGGAGTTCGCTTCGGCGTCGTCATGTGATCGAACCGTCCATCCCTGGAGTCGTGCACTCAAGTCGGCAATCGGGTGTCGACCGGCGCGTTACTACGTCGGCCGGAGTGTTCCAACTCGTCATGGGAAGGCTACGGTCGCAAGGTTGCCGGACGGTTGCCTCGAGGTTCCCGTCGGGTAGCTGGGGGGTAGCGTAGAAGCATGTCCCTGGAAGGAATCTACGAACCGAGTCCCGCCGAATGGGTGAGGGACCAGGTCGCCGAGTACGAGAGCTCCGGTGGTCAGCGGGCCAACACGCTGCGCGACACGGGCCTGCCGATCGTGATCGTCACCGTGCGTGGCCACAAGAGCGGGAATGTACGCAAGACCCCGCTCATGCGGGTCGAGCACGAGGGGCAGTACGCCCTGGTTGCGTCCAAGGGAGGCGCTCCCGAGCACCCACTCTGGTACCACAACCTCGTGGCCAGCCCATCGACGGTGGCCCTGCAGGACGGACCCGAACCCTTCGAGGTGGAGGTACGCGAGCTGAGCGGGGACGAGCGGGCGCTCTGGTGGGAGCGTGCCGTCGCCGCGTATCCGCCCTACGCGGAGTACCAAGCGCGGAGCCTCGCGCTCGATTCCGGTGTTCCTGGCGACTCGCAAAGGGACGTAGCTGACCCCGACACCCCTCGTGTGCCGGCGCGGCCAACGAGGACACGTCGGCTGCGTCATCGCTGGTAGACCTGCACCTCGGCCACGTTCATCTGCATGGCTGCGTTGACGGCCGGGGCTGCGTCGTAGAGACCTGAGGCGATGGCTCCGACGAGCAAGAGGAAGTACGGGCCGGGCTGGTCCACGGCGGCACTGCCCACCAGCACGTTGTCGAGGTAGAACGAGACCATGCCGGTCGCGGTGTCCAGCTGCATGCCATAGAGGTGGTAGCCGGCCGACAGGTCGCTCGGTGAGGCCTCGTCGGCGACCAGGCTCGGGGGCGACTGGAGATGTGCGCAGACCATGCTGGGCCCTTGACCGCAGATGCCTGTCTCTTGGAGATCGATCTCGCGATCTTCGTTGCCTTGCCCGAGGAACCAAAGTGCGTCCCACGCGCCGTTGTCGCTCCCCGCGTCGCCCATCATTTGCGCCTTGATCTGCACGTACACCTGTGTGTGCCCAGCGGTTGGGAAGCTCACCTTGTTGTAGGTGTTGAGGGCGCCGCTCGTCCAGGTGGCGGGGACCGGGCCATACGGTGCCGTGTCCCAGGTGCGCGGGCCGGTATAGGTCGCGGAGATGGTGACGCCGCACCCCGACGGCGAGAAGGCTTGCGGCGCGTAGGTGGAGAACAGGGAGGTGTTCGCGCCGCTCGAGGTCTGCGAGACGTTTCCGGGCACGTCATAGTCGAGTGTGGCGGCCTTTCCCGGTGCCCACAGCGTGCTGCCGAAGAACGGAGCCGTACCCGAGGCTCCCCAGGGTGCATAGCCCCCGTCGGGTCCCGACGCGTTGTCGTCGCTAGTGCCGTAGTTCCAGTCGGCAAGGCTCGCGAAATGGTCGTCGTCGGTGAGGTCGCTGGCGCTCCAGGTCGAGCCCGGATTGGCAGGAGATGCCATGGAGGCGGTGCAGCCCGAGCTGGCGGGCGCCGCCTGGGCGCCCCCCGGAGCAGGCGAAGGGGCCGATGTCTGGGGTCTCGGGGCCACCGGATGCTGGGCATTTGGAGGGTTGTTGGTGGTCGGGGGCGTCGTGGAAGTGGTCGGGGGCGTCGAGGTGGTGGTCGGGGGCGTCGAGGTGGTGGTCGTCATGGGATGCGTGCTCGGGGCTGCCAGCCGATGGTTCGACGTCAGCGCGGCGTGCTGCGCGTACGGGGACGACGTCTCCGTGCCGAAGAGGCTGAGCCCGAGTCCGCCCACGAGCGCGAGCACCGCGGCCAAGAGCAACACGGTGATGCGCGGGTCTCGTGTCGGTGCCGGACCGTTGGTCGGCATGGCGCCCCTCGTTGAATCGGTGGCGAGACGGGACGCGTCAGCACCACGGGGTGATCGGGTGGCTACCCTCGATGTCGAAGGTCGACGGACGTGACAATGTCGCGCAGCGCGAGGGGATCTCGCCTCCGCCGTGGCGCGATCCCACTGTCGCACCCATGGTAACGATGGATTGGCCGATTACAAAAGAACTGCTCGGACCGGGCCCGTAACCTGGTGGGCGAGCTGAGGAGGCAAGCGTGATCATCGGAGCAGGATTGGACGCGCGGCTCGGACTGAGCTTCGACGAGCTACGCGAGGCAGGAGCGGAGGCCACCAGGCTGGGCTTCGAGAGCCTGTGGACCCCGGCGGGGGGGGTTCCCGACGCATTCCACGTATGCGCCGCCTGGGCGACCGCGAGCAAGCAGGTCGGGCCGACCGCCGTTCGCACGGGAATCTCGGTCGTTCCGGCGCCGCGACTATGGCGTCCCGAATCCCTTGCCATCCAGGCGGCGACGGTGGGGCTTCTCTCTGAGGCTCGCTTCGTCCTCGGCGTGGGCTCTGGAGGTGCCGGCAACGCCTACTTCAGTTCCCTAGGTCTTCCGAACCGGCCCGTGGCCGTGATGCGGGACTTCCTCGTGGTGCTCCGGGCGCTCCTGGCTGGCGAGGAGGTGACCTACTCGGGACCTGGGCTCCAGCTCTCGCGCGTTCGGATCGGCTCGAGCCTGCCCCAGGTGCCCGTGTACCTCGCGGCCTTGGGTCCCCAGATGTTGCATCTGGCCGGCGCCGACGCGGACGGCGCGTCGCTCAACTGGGCCACGCCCGCGCAAATCGCTTGGAGCCGCCAGCTCGTCGAGGCGGCTGCAGCGTCGGCCGGACGCGATCCTTCGACGCCCCAGCTGTCCATGTACATCCGCGTGTGCGTCGACGACGACGTCGAGGTCGCGCGCCGGGCGCTAGCCGGCCAGGTGCTCGGCTACGCCCTGGTTCGACCCGGTGCCGATCCGTCTCTCTCGTATCGAGGTCACTTTGCCCGGATGGGCTTCGACGACGCGCTCCGCGAGTTGGAGGCCCTGCGAGAAACAGGTGCATCGTTCGACCAGCTCGTCGCACGGGTTCCCGACGATCTTCTCACCAGCGTCGGGTACTACGGACCCGCACGAGGAGCGGCCGAACGTTATGCGGCACTGTCGGTGGGCCTTGACGAGACCATCGTGCGTGTGATTACCGCTCGGCCCGGGCTGAGCGCAGTGACGGCCACGCTCGAGGCGCTCACGCCGGCCAAGATCCGTGCGGTCTCACCTTCCTAAGAGCTCCCCTTCGTCACACGCGCATCGGTCGACGCGTGAGCGGGGCAGCCGATAGCTGCTCAGATGCGCTCGAGGTCCGCCCCGTCGAAGAGCGGCTCGATACCGACTTGCGTGGCATCTGCGTCCATCTGGGCGTCGGTCGGCACCTCTCCCGCGCTCGCCGCGGCCTCGAGTATCGGGCGCAACAGCCGGGTGTCGCTCGAAGAGTTCAAAAAGACGTCGGGACGGGCCAGGACCCATCGCACGGCGCGAACCAATTCGGGCCCGTCCCCCAACGGTTCGTACCAACTGTGGCGGGGACCGTTCTCGTCGGCCCAGCGTCGACGGGCGACCGACTTGATCGTCTGCACCGCGACGCCGCGTTCGGCGCACAGTTCCATGAGCGCCTCGGCGTCCCTGCGGTAGGCGTCGTTACGCCACAACACATAGTTGAGCGGCAGGAGCACGGAGTCGAAGTCGAAGCGCTCGAGGCTGCGTCGGTGCATGCCCGGGATCCTCAGGCCGTGGCCGGTGACCCCGATGAAGCGTACGAGGCCCTCCTCGCGGGCCTTGGCCAAGGCCTCGACGGCGCCTCCTGGGCTGTGCGCGGTCGCCCACTCGTCGTCTTCGACGAGGTTGTGGAGCTGGACCAAGTCCACCTGCGCCACCCCCAGCCGCTCGAGCGACCGTTCGAGACTGGCCCGGGCCGCGGGCCCTGAGCGGTCCCCGGTCTTGGTCGCCAGAAAGAACTGCTCGCGATGCTGGGACATCCAGGGTGCCAGGCGGAGCTCCGACTCGCCGTACGAGGCGGCCGAGTCGATGTGGTTCACGCCGAACTCCAAGAGCACCGGCAGCAGCTCGTCGGCGCGGTCCTGGCTCATACGAGAGAGCGCGGCAGCCCCGAACAACACCCGGCTGCTTCGATGCCCGGTCCTGCCGAAGGGCACATGTTCGATCATGTGGTCGATCGTAGATCGCCTCGCGCTCGGCTGAGGTCCCCAGTAGGATCCTGGGCCATGGAGACGTGGGACGCCATCCGGTCTCGTCGTAACGTCCGCACGTATGAGGACCGGGCCATCCCCACCGATCACCTCGACCAGATCCTCGAGGCCGGACGGCGAGCACCATCGGCCTCGAACCGACAGCACTGGGACTTCGTCGTCGTGACGGACCCCAGCCAGCTCGAGGCCCTCTCGACCGTCTGGATGGGTGCTCGCCACCTCGCCGGCGCGGCGGCCGCCATCGTTTTGGTGTTGCCCGAGCCCGGCGAGGAGCGCTATGTGACGATCGATCAGTACGACCTTGGCCAGGCGACGATGTCGATGATGTTGGCCGCGGTCGATCGGGGCATCGGCAGCGGTCATTCTGCGGTGGGCGATCAGGACGCCTGCCGGAGGATCCTCGCCGTCCCCGAGGACCACACGTGCGCGTACATGCTCGCCTTGGGCTATCCCGCCGATCGCCCGCTCCGACCGATCCTCAACCCCAACCGTCGTCCGTTCGACGAGGTGGTGCACCGCGGTCGTTGGTGAGGGTCCGTCGGGTCAGTGTGCAGAGCCCGCCGGTCAACGTGCTGGACGAACCATGATCTGGCTGACGCAACGGTCGGGGTCCAGCACGACGACGGCGTCGGCCCGATGTCGGGTGGGAAGGATGTGCTGGACCAGGTTGGGCTCGTTCACGTGTGTCCACGCCGCGTCGGCGAGAGCGGCCGAGTCCTCGCCGTCCAATTGGAAATAGGGGTGCACGTCGGGAGCGTCGGCAGCCTCTTGGCGCAACGTCTCGAAACGGTGGAGGAACCACCGGCGCAAGTCTTGGGCGTCCGCGTCGAGGTACACGCACCAGTCCACGAATTCGCGCACCGCGCGCGCAGCGCCGCTCCGGCCGCTGGGTGGAGCAGGTGCAAGGAGGTGCAGGCCTTCGAGCACCAGGACGTCTGGCCCCCGTACCACCTGGAGCTCGTTCTCGATGACGTCGTAACGAAGATGGGAGTACCGCGGGACGGTGAGCGGTGCCCGACCTGCCTTGAGCGCGCCCAGGAACGCGACCAGCCGTTCGTGGTCGTAGGCCTCGGGAAACCCCTTGCGCCCAAGGAGGCCGCGGTCAGCGAGCTCGGCGTTGGTCAGCAGGAAGCCGTCGGTGGCAACCACCTCGACACGTGGCTCGAAGGCGAGTTCCGCGAGCTGCCGCGCGAGTCTTTGGGCCAGTGTCGACTTTCCGGCACCGACGCCACCTGTCACCCCGACGACGAAGGGTGCCATCGGCGCGGCGGCGCCGGGCTCGGGCGCGCTGCGGGCCCGGGCCGAACAAACCGCCTCGACACGGGCGGCCACGAGCTTCGCCACGGCGGCCGGAAGGTCAACGGTTCCCTGATGCTGCGCCGGCTGGTCGGGGTCGGGGTGCCCGCGTGCCTCCACCGCGTCATCATCGATCGCGACTCGGGCCTGGTCAAGGACTCGTGACCGCGTCCGTCCCCGTCCGCCGGCTCCGCTCGGAGCGAGAAGGGTCACCTCGCGTACGCTGTCGCAATGTGCCGCAACATCACGACGCTACGTGGATTGGAGCCCAAGGCGACACCCGAGGAGGTCGAGGCCGCCGCGCGCCAGTACGTGCGCAAGGTGAGCGGCGTGCATGCCACCTCGGCCCGCACCGAGGCCGCCGTCGAACGGGCGGTTGCCCTCGTCGCCGAGGCGACTGAGGCCCTCCTCTCCAGTCTTCCGCCGCGCCGAGAACCTCCGCCCACCTTGCCGCCACTTCGCAGACTCGGCGCCGGCTCGCGCTGAGCGAGCACGCGACGGTCCCGCCGGCGACCGTGGCGCTCGTGAGGTCGCCGGCCTACGGCACGCTTGCCGGGACGTGCCGCAGGCTGGTCAGATCGTCGGTCGAGCGACGATCTCGGCCGCGCCGCTCAGTCAGCGCGCCGACGGCGACTCCCGCCAGCATGACGACCACGGCGTCGAGGGCGGTCCGATAGCGCGTCTGGCCGAACGTGACCACGGCGACGATCAGGACGTCGGCCGTGATGACCACGAGCGGTAGCAACGGCACGCGGCGCCGACGGAGGACCACCACGCCACCCACCGCTAGCGCCGCGGTGACGTACCAGGCGAAGAGCCCGAGGGTCGCGGGCAGCCGTGGTCGGCCGAGGACGGCCCACTCGAGGTCGATCTGCTGAAATGGGCGATAGAGGCCGAGCTCTCGTCCGAGCCGCGCAGCGGCCACCGGCAGGAGCCGTCCCTCGTGGTGCTCCGCGTAGTCGATGGCGACCCGGCGGTACTGGTAGTCCTGCTGGGATGCGTCGCTGCCCGGCGTGGGATGCACGGCGAGATCGCACGCAAAGGACCAGTAGCCCATGAGCGGGCCCGAATAGGTCGCGGGGCAGTTGGCTCCGGCGAGCGTCACCCCGAGCTGGCTAGACAACAATACCGGGTCCGAAAAGCGGGGGATGTTGTAGATCCACCAGGGCGCGACCACGACCAGCGCGCCGAGGAGCGTCATCGCGCACAGACCGATGCGCAGCCTGGCGCCCCGTACCAGGCCAAGGGCACCGACCGCGATGGTCAGCGCGATGAGGACGAGGACCAACTCCGAGCGCGTGAGGGTGGCAAGCCCGCAGCACACGCCGAGCAGCAGTCCGCCCCAGAGGGTAGGCCGGTGCCACAGCCGATAAAACTGCCAGATCACCAGGCTGACGGTGATGAGGACCAGCGTCTCGGACATGAGCGCGCCGTCGTTGATCCAGAACACGGGGTACAGCGCGCCGAGAGCGGCAGCGGCGAGGCCGGCGCGGGCGCCTGCCATCTCTCGGGTTGCCAGTCCGACGAGGACGACGGCGAGCGTGCCCACCACGCAGCTCCACACGATCTGAGAGAAGAAGCTCTTCAGGCCGACCAGCGCGGCGAGGGCGAGTACCAGTGTCCAGAGCGGCGGGTGGTCGGCGGCGGGGACCACTTTGTGCGTGACCGCAAAAGTGAGTGGATTGATGAAACCTCGACCAGCCGCGACCAAGTTGGCCTGATAGTGGTAGAAGTACGCGTCGCCCGTCGGCGTGGCGTGGCGCCGGAACAGCATGACGTACCCGAGTCGGAGGACGAGCGCGCCAATGGCGATGACCAGGAGCTGATGGTTCCAGCGGCGCTTCTGCCTCCGCCCCGCTCGCCTGTCGAGCACGGGATCGGTCGGGCTCACCCGGCAACCCATCGCCTCATGTGAGGCGCAACACTACCGGTGCCGGACGGCACCAGACCGTTCGGAAGATGGGTGCTCCTGGGTACGTGGTCAACGCCTGAACCGACTTCGACGTCGGCAGCAGTGTCTCTTCGATCTCGAGCGCGGGCCCCTGGGGGAGCGCCTGCCGAGGTTCAGGGCATCGACGTCCCCGGCTCGAACCGCTCGCTTCGCAGTGTTACCAGCGACCCGTCTGTTGACCGCGTGTAATAGGTCATCGAGGCAAGGCGGGGAGCGTAGACGTGCACGCTGACCGCGGGCCGAGGCCCTCGGTTCACCACGTCGTGCACCCGGCCGGGGCCGAACGCGACGTGGCTCCCCGTGTGAAGGGTACGGGTAGCGGCGGCGGAACGACCCTCGCTGTCGAGCCGGACCGACATCTCCGTGAGGGTCCCTTGGGCCACCACGATCGCCCCCGAGGCGGCGCCGTGGTCATGGAGCTCGATGAAGCCTCCAGCCGGCCAGGCGATCACGAACGCTTCGAGGCCCTCCGGGGAGGCGATGAGGCTCCATCGGCGTTCCTGGGGATCGCTGACGCCCGGCCACTGCAGCGCCGTAGGAACGAGGCCGTGGGCTATCGCCAGGAGTTGCTCGGGCCGAAGGCAGCGCCAGCTGCGCCGATCGATTCCCGAGCCGGCAGGGTGCGTCACGTTCCGCATCGGCATTGTGGCGAGCTGGGCCATGTCGCCCACTCTACTACATAAATCCGATGAAAGCAGTCAGCTTTGAATCCCGCTCGCCGTCGGTTCCCTGGTGGTGACCTCGATCGGTTCGGGTGGGTCGGGCGGGGGCAGCCGAATCCAAAAGCGCGAGCCCCGAACCCCGTTGTTCCGCACGCCGACCGCGCCGCCGTGGGCGCGGGCGATGGCGGCGACGATGGCCAAGCCCAAGCCGGCTCCTCCGGTAGCTCGTGCCCGCGAGGGGTCGGCCCGGTGGAACGGCTCGAAGATCCGATCCACCTCCTCGGGCGCAACCCCGGGCCCTTGGTCGGCCACCTCGATGAGGACGCCGTCCGCGACGGTTACCCGCACCTCGACCGGCGCCTCGGGCGGCGAGAACCGCAACGCGTTGGCGAGCAGGTTGTCCAGGACCTGGCGGATCCGGTCCGGATCGGCGTCGACCGGTGCCCTCGAGGGGGCGTCGAGGACGACGGAGTGGCCCGGCGCGGTCGTTCGGGCGGCGTTGATCGACGTGGTCACCAGGGGCACCGAATCCACCCGCTCGATCCGGAGGGGGCGCTCCTGGTCGAGCCGGGCCAAGAGGAGGAGGTCGTCGACGAGCAGGCCCATCCGTTGGGCCTCCTCGCGGATGTGCCGCATCGAGACCTCGAGATCCGCCGGTCGCTGGCTGGCTCCGAGATCGAAGATCTCTGCGTACCCTCGGATCGACGTCAGCGGCGTCCGGAGCTCGTGGGATGCGTCGGCGAGGAACCGTCGCAGCCGCTCCTCGGACGCCGTTCGGTCGGCAAAGGCCTCCTCGATCTCTCCGAGCATGGTGTTGAGCGCCAAGCCGAGCCGGCCCACTTCGGTGTGTGCATCGGCGGGCGCCACTCGGCGTCCGAGATCGCCTGCGGCGATGGTGGCGGCAGTGCCAGCCATGTCCTCGAGCGGCCGCAGGCCGCGCCGGACCACCCACCACACGATCAGGGCCAAACCCACCAACGCGAGCACGCTGATCAGGATCTCTACGAGCAGAAGGCGGCTCAGGGTCTGGTTCACGTCCGTCAAGGGAATGGCAACCACCGCACTCAGGGATCCGTAGGGGATCTTGCGGACGAGCACCCGGTAGCTGATCTTGTCGGTTCCTGCGCTTTGCGCGGTGAAGATTGCTCCTTGGCCTGAGGTGTCGTGTGGCAGCGGCCGCGGCAGTCGGGGAGCGGGAGGTGCCCTGCTCCCGTACACCGACTGCAGAACGGTTCCGTACGGTTTGCCCGACTGCTGGACCAACTCGCCATAGGTTCCGGTAGGCGCCAGATCCGAGAGCCGTCGGGTGGATCCGAAACCCGATGGGCGCACGAACGGGCGACTGGATGGAGGCCCGGAGCCAGCGGGCAGTGACGCGCCGGTTCGGGGCCCGCCGCGTGCGGGAAGAAGATTGTTGGTGAATTCCAGATTGTGTGCCACGAGCACCGAGGCCACTTGCAATTGGGGGTCGATGCGTGCGAAGAGGAATGACCGCAACTGGGTATAGGTGACGACGTCGGCGGTGACCAGTCCGACGGTCAAGAGGCTCACGAGGGCCAGTAGCAGCTTGGTCCGTAAGGTCATCGGGTCATTCCTCAGGATCGCGTAGGCGGTACCCGAATCCGCGGACCGTGTGAATGAGCCGCGGACCGTGCGCTTCGAGCTTGCGGCGCAGCGAACTGATGTAGATCTCCACCACGTTGTCGTTGCCGTCGAAGTCGTATTGCCAGACGTGGGTGAGAATCTGGGACTTCGAGACAACTCGTTGCGCGTTGAGCAAGAGATAGTGGAGCAGCTTGAACTCGGTGGGGGTGAGATTCAGCTCGTGTGATCCGCGCAGGACGTCGTGTCGTCCTTCGTCCAGCGTCACGTCAGCGAAGGTCAATGCCGTCGTCGACAGGCCAAGCTGGCCCGCCCGGCGCAGCACAGCGCAGCGTGCGAACCACGAGCTCCTCGACGCTGAAGGGTTTCGTCATGTAGTCGTCACCGCCAAGGGTGAACCCCTGGAGCTTGTCTTCGAGCTCGCCGCGCGCGGTCAGGAAGATCACCGGGACACGCTGGCCTTCGTCGGGCAGCCGACGAAGCACCTCGAACCCGTCCAGATCAGGCAGCATGACGTCGAGGATGATCACCTGAGGCAGGTACACGCCGACGGCCTCGAGTGCCTCGACGCCCGAATGGGCGACGTGCACGTCGAGCCCTTCATAGCGCAAGGCCATGGAGACGAGGTCGGTGATCCCCGGCTCGTCGTCTACCACCAGCACCCGCGGGACATCGGTCAACTCGCGCACCTCCCTCCCCGTATCATCCATCGCCGCTGGTCGGCGCGCTGGTCGGCCCGCTGGTGAGCGTCCTCGTCGGGGCGTCCGGCGGGCGCTCGGCCCGCGCCGAGCAACCCCTGCCACGTCCAGTGGGCCGGCTGGCGCCCTACGAGACGGCGTAACATGCGTGGGTCACTCGGCGACCGGAACGACGAGGCACCGCCGCCACGTTGGTCTGACCTTGGCCCATCGGTCCCGAGTGGTCGGCCGACGCACCGACACGTTTGGGCGTCGCTGGACGTTGACCATCCGAGACAGGAGATATTGATGAAGCTCCGTCAGCTACCCCTACGTGTCGTGACCGGGGCGTTCATCCTCCACTCGGGCCTCGACAAGTGGAGAGGCGACGAGGCGACGGCTGGAGCGTTGCACGGAATGGCCACAGGGGCCTACCCCATGCTCGGCTCGCTCCCGCCGCCCCGGTTCCTCCGGCTGCTGGCGATCGGCGAGATCGCGACCGGCTCGATCCTGCTCGCTCCGTTCGTGCCAAGTGCGATTGCCGGCTCGGCGTTAACGGGCTTTTCGGGGGCGCTGCTCGGCCTGTACGCGCGGATCCCCGGGTTGCGCAAGGAAGGAAGCGTGTGGCCCACCCAGCAGGGCATCGCGATCAGCAAGGACGTCTGGATGTTCGGCATCGGTCTCGCGTTGCTCGCGGACGCGTTGTCCCCCAAACAGTCGAACGCCACCTGAGAGAAACGGGGTAGGCCTTCAGCCCGCCGTCGGACCCAGTGCATTGAGTGCGACGACGGCAACGCTTCTACGCGTCGCGCGTCCCGTTTGCCGAGTCGAGTGGAGCGTACGGCCCGCCAAACGAGCGTTCGGCTGTTAGGCAGCTGGACGGGTGAGCTCTTCGAATCGCTGCATGTAGGAGTCGATCAGTTCGCTCGGAATACGGCCCCGGTCACCGATCTCGATGCCTTGTTCGCGGGCCCATGCTCGGACGGCCGAGGGGCGGGCCAGGTACATGGTGAGCAGCTCGCCAGGCAGGGGTCCACGCTCGCCGATGGCTAGGCCTTGGCGCCGGGCCCATTCACGAACGACGGACGGACGGGCAAGGTACAACTCAACGAGGTGGTTTGGAATTCGGCCTCGTGCGGCTACCGCGATTCCCTGTTGTGTCGCCCACGCACGCACGTCGGCCGGTGTCCATTCGAGGGTATCGGTGCTCTTGTTCATGTCATCGTTGCTGCGCATAACACGATAATAGCTCGTCATGCAGGAAACCTGCTACTCACCTCTCAGGTGATCTTTAGTGGCGATACAGAAAACTGTCATCGATGATTCGTAAATTGCCCGGAGTAAACGAGTAAACCGTGGTCAAACCGGGTGGCGAGGTCATGCGTTGGCTATTTCGAGGCGTCCCCCAGCTTATTGCCAAAC
Source organism: uncultured Acidimicrobiaceae bacterium (assembly GCA_963794215.1). Lineage (GTDB taxonomy): Bacteria > Actinomycetota > Acidimicrobiia > Acidimicrobiales > RAAP-2 > DATKRB01. Next base: position 133,936 of record CAWCCQ010000009.1, read on the forward strand.
CATTCCTGGCTAAGGGAGGAAGCGATCGTGCTCGGTGAATTGGTAGAGCACCCCGTAATTGTCGACCGGGTCGATCGCAGCCACGCCCTCGCCGTCGCCGTCGATGATTCCGAGGCCCTTTCCTCTTAGGTATGCCAGTCCGCGCGAGAGGTCGTCCACCCCAAACTCGATGGACCGCAGCCGCGGCCCGTACTGCTCGACGAAGAGGCTCAGCACTCCGTCGTGGATCGGTTGCGCCAATTCGATCACGTGGTCGGCGACCCCTAGGACCGAGGTTCGAGCACCGATCATCGGTTTCGCCCGTTCTGCGATCACCTCCGCGTTGGCGAGTCCTACCAAAAAATCAGTTGCGGGCCCTAGGTCACGCACGGCCACCTGCATGGCATTGAGGCCACGAATCCCGAGGGGGTGGTCCATTCGCCACGGATCGGCTGACCAATCGGCCTCGAGCCGCGGATCGTTGGCCATTTCGTGGGGGCACATCTCCAACAACATGCCGTGAGTGTCCTTGGGATGTGTCATGAGAAAAGAGCCCGGGTAGTAGCTCCCGAGGCGTACCCCGCGCTCTTCCAGCGCGGTCTTTGCCTCATCCAGGTCGGGTACCTTCCACTCGAACGAATGCCACGAGTCACCGTAACGGGCGAGGTTTCTCCCGAGCAGCGAGGTACTCGAGCGTGGCGAGAACAACTCGATGCAGGTGTCGCCGATGACGAACAACGACGCGTCTCGTTCTTCGGCTTCGTGGTAGGAGTTCATGTACATCGTGGCGCCGAATACGTCCTGGTAGAATTGATTTGCACCTTCGAAGTCGCCCAAAACCTGATTGATGTGGAGGAGCTTCTCTACCGAAATGGTCGTCATGCCGAGCGACACTAGAGCACCGAGGCGATCGGCCGCCGGGCGACATCGGTGGACAGGCGTGCGGGTGCTGTCGCCGACCAATAGGCGTCTATCCTGGAACCGATGAGCAAGCCGCTGGGCCGGGCAGAGATGGGTGCACCCACGCTGGCAACCGTCGACGACGTGCTCTCACTCGTCCGAGCAAGCGGTGGTCGGGCCACGCCGTCCCGACGACTTCTGCTCGAGGTGTTGTTCGACGCCGAGGGCCATTGCACCGCCGAAGTGCTGGCCGAGGCGGTGCAGACCCGGGCACCCGACGTGCACATCTCGACCATCTACCGCAACCTCGAGGAGCTCCAGCGGCTGGGAGTGGTCATCCACACCCATTTGGGGCATGGTCCGGCCACGTACCAGCTCACCTCCTTGGCGCACTCGCACTTCGTCTGCGAGGAGTGCGGGGCCATGGTCGAGGCCCCCGACGAGCTCTTCCGAGGGCTGGCCCGGACGGCCAAGGCCAGGCTCGGATTTTCGATCGACCCCCACCACTTCGCCATTCTCGGGCGTTGCGCGGCCTGCTCCTGAGCCACCTCTCTCTCAGAGCAAGAAGGAGAAGAGCGGGGATCCGGGCGGTACTCGCTCGATCTGTAGCCCGCTCGCGGCCATCCGTTCCATGAGGTCGCCGAGATCCCCTGGGGCGTTCAACTCGATGCCGACGAGCGCGGGGCCCGTCTCGCGGTTGTTCTTCTTCACGTACTCGAACAGCACTATGTCCTCACCGTGCACGAGCACCCCAGAAAGGAAGTCACGAAGGGCACCCGGTTCTTGGGGAAAGGTCACCAAGAAGTAATTGCGGATACCTTCGTAGAGCAAGGAGCGCTCGACGACCTCGGCGTACCGGCTCACGTCGTTGTTGCCGCCCGAGACGATGCACACCGTCGTGCCGGTTGGTTCTCGGGCGAGAAGGCGCCTGGCCGCGGCGCTGGCAAGCGCGCCAGCGGGCTCGGCGATGATGCCCTCGGATTGATAGAGATCGAGCATCTCGGTGCACACTGCACCTTCGGGCACGGCGACGACGTCGTCGACCAGATCGCGAACGAGTGGAAACGTGAGCTCGCCCACGCGGCCCACCGCCGCACCGTCCACGAAGGTGTCCACCGACGAAAGCGCTACGGGGTGCCCAACCTCGAGCGCAGCGCGCATGCTCGCCGCGCCCTGCGGCTCGGCACCTACGATCCGGATTTGCGGTCGTTCCGCTCTGAGCCACAGGGCGATGCCCGCGATCAGTCCACCACCGCCGACGGGAACGACGACGGTATCGATGTCGCCGCACTGGGCGGTCAGGTCCACGGCGACCGTTCCCTGCCCGGCGATCGTCCGTGGGTCGTCGAACGGATGGACATAGACCGCTCCTCGCCTTGCGCTGTCCTCCAACGCTGCAGCGCTGCACTCGTCGAAGGTTCGCCCAGCAATGACCGGCTCGACCCACCGGCCGCCCACTGCGACGATGCGCTCACGCTTCTGGCGTGGCGTGGTGCTCGGCAGGAAGACGCGCCCGTAGATCTGGAGCGTTCGACAGCTATAGGCAAGGCCCAGGCCATGATTGCCTGCGCTCGCGCAAACCACGCCCGCTCGGCGCTGGGACTCGGTGAGCGAGGAGATGAGGTTGTACGCGCCGCGGACCTTGTAGGAGCGGCCGACCTGCAGGTCTTCACGCTTGAGGAGCACGGTCACCCCGAGCGCCTCGGAGAGCCGCTCGCTGCGCTCGACGGGGGTCATCTGCACGATGGGTCGCAGGATGTCCGCCGCTCGGGCAACGGCAGAGCTGCTCAACTCGTCGGAGGTCATCGGTCTCCCGTTGTGGGTGCGTGAGGTGTGGGGGTGAGTCATGGCCAAGCTAACGTTTGGCCATGGCAGCAGGAGTGAGCAATGCGTCGCGACCGATTGGGCGGCCCCGGCGCCTCGATCCAGAAGCCGAGCGCGCGCAGATTCTGCACGCCGCCAGCGCGGTGATGCGCCGAACCGGGTGGGCCAGGGCCAATCTCACCGAGATCCTGTCGGTTGCCGGCCTCTCCACCGGGTCCTTCTATCGGCACTTCGAATCCAAGGACCACCTCCTGCTCGATATGTACCGCGAGAACGCCCAGAGAGCGGCCGAACGGATCGACGAGCGGGTGCGCCGCGCCAGCTCGTGCTTCGAGGGTGTCCGCGAGTGGATCGACGAGGTGCTCAGCTTCGGGTACGACCCAGCCAAGAGCCGTCGGGTGGCCGTGCTCGGGTCCCAGGCAGCACGACAGGCTGAGGGCTACGCCGTCGCCCAGGCAGAGTCGGGCGATCTTCTGGTCGCCCCGCTCGTCCGGGTGCTCGAGACGGGCAAGGCGAACGGCTCGTTTCCCTCCGCCGATCCCGACAACGACGCCAGAGCTGTCTATGCCATGACCTTCGCCCTCGTCGACCGCGCGGTGGCCGGGCGAGCGGTGCTTAGCCGAGACGGAGCGCTGGCCCAGGTTCTGCGCTTCTGCCTTCCCGCCCTGCAGGGAGCTCCGACTCAGACGGGAGTGAAGCGCGGCACCGCGTAGGTATCGCTGACCTGCTCGAAGACAACCCGGACCCGATCGCCGATCTTGAGCGTGTCAGGGTCGCAGTCGATGATGTTGGCGAGCATGCGGGCGCCGGCGCCCTGCGTCCCGTCGAGCTCGACAACGCCCGAGACGAACGGCACGATCGCCGCGAGGGTGGGCCGCAGCGGGTGTCGGATCACCGTGAACGAGAAGACGCTGCCCGTACCGGGAAGCTCGATCCACTCGAAGGCGGTGCCCTGGCAGTTGAAGCAGTAGGGAGCCGGCGGCAACACGAAGGTCCCGCAATTGGTGCATCGCGGCGCCGTCAGGACGCCCTTGAGCGCTGCGTCCCAGAACGGCTGGGTGTGCTCGTCCGCGTGCGGGTGGTGCATCATCGCAGGGAACACTCCCTGCCGGAGCTCAAGCATGGGTTACCTCCTCAACAAGGTTCCGCTCACGGGCAGAGATGCCGGACCGCCGGTGACCAGCGCGATCTCCGCTCCTTCGACCTGATTGACCGCCGTCCCTCGCAGCTGTTCGACGGCCTCGCGTACGTGGGTCATCCCGATGATGTACGCCTCGGAGAGGTGACCGCCGTGGGTGTTCACCGGGATGGTGCCCGTTGGCCACCGGATGTTGCCATCGGCGACGAACGGACCGCCTTCTCCGATGGCGCAGAACCCGTAGTCCTCCAGCTGCATGAGGACCATGGGGGAGAAGTGGTCGTAGAGGAGCGCCACGTCGACGTCCGCGGGTCCCACGCCCGCCATCTCATAGAGCCGCTTGGCCACCGGGCGGTGCCCAGAGGAGGCGAAGTACTCGTCGGGCTGCTGGAAGTAACTGAAGATGGCTGGTCCCCACCGGCCCAGGCCACCGTGCGCCGAGCCCATCACATAGACAGGCGGCTGGCGAAGGTTTCGGGCCCGCTCGGCAGAAGTGGTGATCACCGCCACGGCCCCATCGGTCTCCATCGTGTAGTCGAAGAGGCAGAGTGGATCGGAGATCATCCGCGCGTTGAAGTAATCGTCCACCGTGAGTGGGCTCGACTGCAGGGCCGTGGCCGGCCTCCGAATGGCGTTGTCGCGCTGGGAGATAGCGATCTCGGCCAGGTGCTCCCGCTTGGTCCCGTACTGGTGCATGTGGCGCTGGGTCAGCACGGCGAAGCTGTTCCCCGGCGAGATCAGTCCCGAATTGGCCGTGAACGCCGCCTCCGGTGGGACGCCGCCCCCGGCGTAGGGATTGCCGCCCCCGCCCCCGCCCCCGCCACCTCCGCCATCGTCGACCTGGGTGCCACCGAGGCGACGAGTGGCTTGCTGGAGGGTCATGAGCGAGACGCACACGTCGGCCATGCCCGAGACGATCGCGGCGGACGCGAGTCCGATCGATCCCGCCGAACCGCCGCCGCCCGAGGTCAGCGTGGCGGCGAAGCGCACCTCAGGCACCCCGAGGACCGACGCCACCTGGGCGGGATCGCACGAGCCCGAATAGATGGCGAACCCGTCGAGATCCTTCACGCCGAGCCCTGCGTCATCCAGAGCGGCCACGATGGCCTGACAGGCCATCTGCAACGGCGTCAACGGGAGCGACTGCCCGCGCTTGAAATAGGGAGTGGCACCGACGCCGACGACGGCGGTGCGGTCCTTCAGTGTCAACGGTGCCTCTCCTTCTGGGCCGACCGTTGGCCCCATCCCCCGAACTTGATCGGCGCCGGCGCGTCCGAGCACGTCGTTCACGCAGCGTCGACAACCACCTCGGCTCCACGAGCGGCAGCGCTCCAGAGCTTTAGAAATCGTCTTTCGGAAACGTAGCACGGGGCCGGAGCCTCGCGCGTCTGCGCACGGGGCCGGTCGGTCGCCACCTCCGGTACGCTCGCACCGCCCGGCGGCCGCCCGCCGGGAGACGGAGGTGACCCGTTGGCCCACCTTTCTTGGGCGCCGACCACCGCATCAATGGAGCGCAGTGCCATGGGACGCTACCGGGCCTGGGTGCGCGACTCGGTCGGGGTGCGGGTCGGGCCGGCCTATCGTGACTTGTGGCGCTGGTCGGTGGAGGATCCGAACGGGTTCTGGGGCTCCTTGTGGCAGTTCTTCGGGCTCCCCGACCCTGGCAGCTCGATCCCGCTGGCCCGCCCAGGGATGCCCGGGGCAACGTGGTTCCCACGGGCGCGGATCAACTACGCCGAGCAGGTACTGGCTGCAGGGAGCGCAGCGCCCGGGCGCACGGCGATCATCGCCCGAAGCCAGACCCGGGCAGCCTCGGACCTGAGCTGGGCTGAGCTCGCTGCCGCCGTCGCCGCAGCCCGTGGCGGGCTGTGCAGGCTCGGGGTGGGGCGGGGGGACCGGGTCGCCGCCTACCTGCCGAACATCCCCGAGACGGTGGTCGCATTTCTCGCGACAGCGAGCATCGGCGCGGTGTGGTCGTCGTGCGCGCCTGAATTCGGTCCACGGGCGGTCATCGATCGACTCGGGCAGATCGAACCCAAAGTGTTGTTCGCCGTGGACGGCTATCGCTTCGGCGACCGCCTGATCGACCGCCGAGCCCAGGTCGCCGACGTGAGCGCGGCGATCCACTGTGAGACGACGGTGGTCGTTCGCTACGCCTTCGAAGGCGGGCGCCGAGCGTCGGGTGGCCCGGGGCGATCCCTCGATTGGGACGAACTGCTCGGCGGCGACCCCGAGCCCCTCGAGTTCGCTCAGGTCGGGTTCGACCACCCGCTCTACGTTCTCTACTCGTCGGGTACGACCGGACTTCCCAAGGCCATCGTGCACGGTCACGGTGGGATCCTTCTCGAGCATCTCAAGGCACTCGGTCTGCATCTCGACCTCGGCCCCACCGACCGGTTCTTCTGGTTCACCACCACCGGATGGATGATGTGGAATTTCTTGGTGTCGGGCTTGCTCTGCGGTTCAGCGATCGTGTGCTTCGACGGCGATCCCTCCTTTGCGGATCTGGGGGCGTTGTGGCGCCTGGTGGCATCGACGGCCACCACGTATATGGGAGTCTCGGCTCCGTTCCTCATGGCGTGTCGCACGGCGGGCATCGTGCCCACGGGGCTGGCCGAGCTCGATTGTTTACGAGCGATCGGTGCGACCGGTGCGCCGTTGCCAGCGGAGGGCTTCGACTGGGTCGCCGACAATGTGGGGCGCGACCTGCCGCTCGGGTCGATCAGCGGAGGTACCGACGTCTGCACCGCGCTCGTGGGCTCGAGCCCACTCGTCCCGGTCTGGTCGGGCGAGATCTCGTGCAGGTGGCTCGGGGTGGCGGCAGAAGCAGTTGACGACGAGGGCGAACCCGTGGGCGAGGGGGAGCAAGGGGAGCTGGTGGTCGCCCAGCCGCTCCCGTCGATGCCGGTGGGCTTCTGGGCCGACCCCGGAGGACGTCGCTATCGGGAGTCGTACTTCGAGCGCTTCCCCGGCGTCTGGGCCCACGGTGACTGGGTGACCTTCACCGATCGTGGGAGCTGCATCATCACCGGGCGTTCGGACGCGACCCTGAACCGGGGTGGCGTTCGCCTGGGCACCGCCGAGTTCTACGGTGTGGTCGAGGCCGTCGCGGGCGTCGTTGACAGTTTGATCGTGCATCTCGAGGATCGCGCCGGCGGTCCGGGCGAGCTCCGTCTGTTCGTCGTGCTGGCTCCCTCCACGGAGCTGACCGACGAGCTACGCGCCGCCATCGGCGAAGAGCTTCGCAGGGCACTCTCTCCACGCCATGTGCCGGATCGGATCGACCAGGTGGCTGCGATTCCAAGAACGCTGTCGGGCAAGAAGCTCGAGATCCCGGTCAAGCGGATCCTGCTCGGCGAACCCCCCGAGGTGGTAGCAAGCAGTGACTCGCTGGCCGATCCCGTCTCGCTCCTGCCCTTCACCACATTGCGAGGAATGACGCAGTGACCTAGCAGCGCCGGGTGCCGACGTCGGGTCAGTCGTCGAGCACCTCGATGGTGTGCGCCTGCAACCGGTGGTCCTCGATCCTCAGGCGTCCGAAGGTGCGCGCCGGTTGCTGGCGCCGCTGGGTCGGTGAGCCGGGGTTGAACAGCAGCTGGCCCTCGAGCCCGCGTTCGTCGATGGGCACGTGACTGTGCCCGAAGACGACCACGTCGGCATCGGGGAAGCGACGGCGCAAGCGGCCGGCGCGCCCCGGGCGGGACCGCTGTCGTGCACGACGGCGATTCGCACCTGATCGAGCACGATCGACAGCGTGGGCGGAAGGACACCGACCAATCGGAGATCGTTATTCCCGACCACCGCTCGGGTGTCGGCCAGGGAGCACAGCTGGCGCAACGCGGTGTCCGAGGTGATGTCGCCCGCATGGAGCACGAGGTCCGCCTGCTCGACCGCCCGGTGCAGCGCGCGCGGAAGGTGCAGGTCACCGCGCAGATGAGTGTCAGCCATCACCACGATGTCCACGGCGTGACGCTACGCGCCGGCCTTCGGGCCCGCGTGCCAGGATGACTCGGTGCACGCCCTCGACGGTACCCGTTATGGAATGACCATCCCCTTCCCCGAGATCGCCTTGCATGAGCACCGCCAGTGGCTCGAGGAGCTCGAGGAGCTGGGGTACAGCGACGTATGGTCGTCGGAGGTGGACGGCAGCGATGGCTTCACCCCGCTCGCCCTGACCGCAGCGTGGGTGCCGGGGCTTCGCCTCGGGCTGGCGATTGCCCCTGCGTACACGAGGGGACCGGCGTTACTGGCACAGAGCGTGGCCGCCCTGGCCTCTGCGGCACCCGGACGCTTCTCGTTCGGGCTGGGCGCGTCCTCCGACGTGATCGTCGAGGGCTGGAACGGCATCGAGTACGCGAACCCGTACCGGCGCGTCCGTGACACCCTGCGGTTCCTACGGCTCGCGCTGAGCGGGGCCAAGGTGGACGAGACGTACGACACCTTCGAGGTGCGTGGGTTCCGGCTGGGAATCGGGGTGGACGAACCGCCGCCGATCTACCTGGCGGCACTGCGGCCCCAGATGCTGCGCTTGGCCGGACGGGAGGCCGATGGGGCGATTCTCAATTGGCTGTCGGCGGACGACGTGTCGCGAGCGGTCGCCGAGGTTGGGCCGGGCAAGGAGATCGTGGCCCGGATCTTCGTGGTCCCCGTCGCCGACCCGGCGGTGGCACGCGCGGTGGGCCGACGCATGATCACGAGCTACCTCAACGTCGCCGCCTACGCCAACTTCCACCGCTGGCTCGGGCGTGCCCCGCAACTGGAAGCCATGTGGCAAGCGTGGTCGACCGGGGACCGTAAGACTGCGTTGGCGGCCGTCCCCGACCAGGTTGTCGACGACCTGGTCGTGCACGGCACCGGCGAGCAGTGTCGCGAGCACGTAGCGCGCTATGTCGCCAACGGGGTGACCGTCCCCGTCCTCAGTGTGGTCGCCGAACGCGACCAGCTGGCCGATGCCCTCCGAGCGCTGGCCCCGCGTCAACGGGCGTCCCACCTGCCTGGTGAGTAATCTCGCTCCCATGGTCACGATCACCGGTCCCGAGCTCATCGCCGCCCGTGTCGAGGAGCTCCTCGAGAAGTTCCCACCGGCCAGTACGCCGCCGATCGAGTTCCTCCAGGCTCAGTACGACGCCGGGCTGGCCTGGGTGCACTACCCCGAAGGGTGGGGCGGTTCGTCGTTGTCGCTCGACCTCCAAGAGGTGGTGGACGCCCGGCTGGCCGAGGCGGGCGCGCCCCGGAGCGGGAAGGTGACCAACCCGATCGGCGCCGGCCAGATCGCCATGACCATCCTCACCTACGGCAGCGAGGACCAGAAGCGACGTTACCTGCGCTCCATCTTCAGCGCGGAGCAGTACTGGTGTCAGCTGTTCAGCGAGCCGGGCAGCGGCTCGGATTCTGGCGTCACTGTCGACCCGGGCCGTGCGCGACGGGGACGAGTGGATCGTCAACGGTCAGAAGGTGTGGACCTCGGGGGCGCACCAGTCCCAGTACGCCATCCTGCTCGCCCGCACCGATCCCGAAGTCGAGAAGCACGCCGGGCTGACCCAGTTCGTCGTCGACATGCGCGCGCCGGGCGTCGAGGTCCGACCGCTCCGCCAGATGAGTGGCGGCGCAGAGTTCAACGAGGTGTTTCTCACCGACGTTCGCATTCCCGACACCGAGCGGCTAGGTGACGTCGGCGCGGGATGGTCGGTCTCGAACACGACGCTCATGGCCGAGCGCTACAACATGCCCCACATCCCCGAACGGGGGAGCGGCCCGATCGGCCTGGCCGTCTCGATCTGGCAGGAGCGCGCCGACAAGTCCTCGCCCTACGCTGCGGCCTTGCGGGACGAGCTGCTGGGTCATTGGGTGGACGCCGAGGTGCTCCGCCTGCTCCAGGCGCGTTCGGCGGTCATGCGGGCGGCCGGAAAAGCAGGCGCGGAGGGATCGCTGGGCAAGCTCGCCGTCTCCGTGGCCGGCCGGGCGCTCTCCGCGTTCACGGTGCGGCTCCTCGGGATGGAAGGGTCACTGATCGACGGCTACGACGACGTCAGCTCTGAGTTCGGCCGGCGCACGATGGGTGGACCATGGGCGGCGCAGCGGAGCTTCGTGGGCAGCCCGGGGATGTCCATCGCCGGGGGGACCGACGACATCCAGCGCAACATCATCGGCGAGCGCGTTCTGGGCCTTCCCCGGGAGCCCGCGCCTGACCGTGGCATCCCGTGGAGCGAGACGCTGCGCAACTGATGGCCGACCTCGAGTACACGGTGGAGGACGGAGTCGGGACGATCCGGCTCAATCGCCCGCAGCGCAAGAACGCCTTCACCATGGAGATGATCGAGCAGTGGGGTGACATCGTTCGCGACGTGCGCCACGACCCCGATGTTCGGGTGCTGGTGGTCACGGGGACCGGCGACGCGTTTTGCTCGGGGATCGACCTCGACGCCTTTGGTGACCCGGGCGCGACGGTCTCGCCGCTCCAACGGCGTCAGCAACTCACCGAGCACATCCACCGGGTGGCGCTGGGTCTGGAGGATCTCGACAAACCCGTCATCGGGGCGGTCAACGGCGTCGCGGTCGGCGCCGGCATGGATATGGCGCTGATGGCCGACCTGCGCCTCGCCGCTCGCTCGGCACGGTTTTCGGAGAGCTACATCCGCGTCGGGCTGGTGCCCGGCGATGGTGGCTGTTACTTCCTGCCGAGGTTGGTGGGCCTACCCAAGGCGCTCGAGCTGTTGCTCACCGGGGACTTCGTCGACGCCGAGGAAGCCGAGCGGATCGGCATGGTGAACCGGGTGGTCGACGACGACGAGTTGCCGGCCGCCACCGAGGCCCTGGCTCGCCGGCTGGCAGCGGCCCCCCCGGTCGCAGTGCGAATGATCAAGCGGGCGACCTATCAGTCGGCCCGCAGCGACCTGCGGACCTCCCTCGATCTCATCGCGTCGCATTTCGGGGTGATCACGAGCACCGACGACTCCTCCGAGGCGATGGCCGCGTTCCGCGAGCGACGGCCCGGACGCTTCGAGGGAAGATGAGGGCGAGGCGGCTCGCGACGTCGCCGTGCCGCGTGACGCCTGCCGCCTAAACTGCTCGCTGCGCTGCGCTGCAGAGCCGCGACGCGTTGCGGCGGGGCCGGCTCCGCGCCGGGCTCGACGTGCGACAAGGAGCACGATGCCTGAGTTCTACGACGCAATGCCAGTGGACTGGATCGAGCCGGGGAACACCGCCACCGTGTCGGTGGACGGGTTTCCGGTCGCGGTCGCCAACGTCGACGGCCAGTTCTACGCGTTCCAGAATCTCTGCCCGCATCAGGGCACGACTATCGGCGGCCGTCGCCTCGAGGACTCGTGCTTCATCTCGTGTCCCCAGCACAGCAGCCGCTACGACGTGCGCACCGGTGAGTGCGTCGCTCCCAGCTCCGACGACGGCTTCGCCCAGGACCTGATGACCTTCGAGACCCGGGTGGTCGACGACGTCGTGCAGGTCAGTGTCTGAGGCTGCGCATCTGAGGTTCGGCTCGACGTCGGCTTCGCGCGGGTGGTTCGGGGTAAGAGGACTCGGCCGGTGCGACGTCCGATACCATCACCCCCCGGGAGGTCAGCGATGCGGGGGAGCACGATGATCCAGCGCGGGGGCTGCCGAGGGTCACGGCGCGGGGGCTGAGGCAGTGCTCGCCCTCAGGTGCCGGGCCTACGGACCGCCGGACCGACTGGTGGTCGAGGAGATCGCCGACCCCGAGCCAGGCCCTGAAGAGGTGGTCGTCCGGGTCGAGGCGGCCTCGGCCAACTTCCCCGACGTCCTGATCGCCCAGGACCTTTACCAGATTTCCGTCGCCGTGCCCTTCACCCCAGGGAGCGAGCTCGCCGGGGTCATCGAGCGGGTCGGCAGCGCGGTCAGGGGGCTGCAGCCCGGGGACCGGGTCCGGGGTTCGACGTTCGTTGGCGCGTTCGCCCAACTGGCGTGTCTGCCGGCGTCGGCCGTCTCGGCGATCCCCGACAGCGTGAGCTTCGCCGACGCCGCAGCGTTCTGGGTCGTCTACGCCACCGCGTACCACGCGCTGCGGAGTGTGGCCGAGGTGCGCGGGGGGGAGTGGGTCGTCGTGCTCGGCGCGGCCGGCGGGGTCGGCCTGGCGGCCGTCGACGTGGCCCACCTATTGGGGGCGAAGGTGCTCGCCGCGGCCTCCACGACCGACAAGCTGGCGGTCTGCTCGGCTCGCGGGGCCAGCGCGGTGGTCAACTACGCCGATGAGGACCTCAAAACCCGGATCAAGGAGCTCACGGGCGGCGCGGATGTCGTGATCGATCCAGTCGGCGGCCCCTATGCCGAACAGGCGCTGCGCGCAACACGTTGGGGCGGTCGGTACGTCACCGTGGGTTTTGCCAGCGGCGAGATCCCTCGGATCCCGCTCAATCTCGTATTGCTGAAGGGGGTCGTGGTGAAGGGGTTCGAGATCCGGACGTTCGCCGAGCACGATCCAGATGGGGCGGCGCGCGATCGAGCGGAGCTCCTCGACCTCTTCGAGTCCGGGCGCGTCCGGCCCTGGGTCTCCGAGACGTACGCGCTCGCCGACGCCCGAGCAGCGCTGCAATCGTTGGCCGACCGCAAGGCGACGGGCAAGGTGGTGATCAGCCCATGGGCATGAGCACCGACGCTACGGCGGGCGAGGACTCGTCGCACGAGGTGGCGGACGTGGCGGACGTGGCGGCGTCGGACCTCTCCTTCCCCGAGGGCCCGCGCTGGCGGGCCGAGCGATGGTGGATGTCCGACCAGCTCGGCGGCCGTATCCTGACGCTCGACGATGCGGGTGCCTGGTCGGTGGCCGCCGTCGTCGATCGGCCCTCGGGTTTGGGGTTCGCGCCCGACGGGACGCTCTGGGCGGCCACGATGGAGCCCCCACGGGTGGTGGCCTCGTCGTCGGGGTCGCTCGAGGAGGTGGTCGACCTCGCAGACCTGGCGACCAGCCTGAACGATATGGTCGTCGACAACGTGGGTCGGGCATACGTCGACGCCTATGGGGAACGCTCCGAGCCCGGGCGCCTGGTGCTGGTCACCGCGGGGAGCGGCGGGCGGGTGGTGGCTGAGGACCTTGCCTTTCCCAACGGTCTGGTCGTCACGCCGGACGGCCGGACGTTGTTGGTGGCCGAGACGTTCGGAGAACGGATCAGCGCGTTCAGCATCGGGTCGGACGGCTCGCTTGCCCACCGACGGGTATAGGCCGCGCTGCCTGGGGCGACGCCCGACGGCATCTGTGTGGACGCGGAGGGAGCGCTGTGGGTGGCGTCCTTCCGACACGGTGAGTTCCTTCGGGTCCGCGAGGGCGGGAACGTCGTCGACCGGATTGCCCTTGGCGACCGGCGGTGGGCGATGGCCTGCGCTCTGGGCGGCGTCGACGGCCGCACCCTGCTGCTCTGTACGGCGACCACCACCACCAAGGACTATTTCGCTGGGCGGGCGTCGGGCCGGGTGGGGCTCGCCCGGGTGGCGGTGGGTGCCCCAGGCAGCCGCTGAACGGCGCTCGATCGACGCTGTGAGTGTGACCAACGCATTGCCCAACCTCCTCTAAACCTCAATGTGAGCTTTACCATGAGGGTAGGGCATGAGCTGGGAGTTTGTGTGGATCTCAGTCTTCTTTAGGGCTTCGGCGATCGTGAGGCCGGGCCTCCCAGTTGCGCTCGCGCAGGAGCGCTTCTTGGGCAAGAACGCAGCCAAGGGAACCCGAGCGGTCGTGGACCGAACCGAGGTAGGTGCCGCGCGACGCGGAGGCCCGGAGTGGCCAGAGGTCGACCAGGACCCAATCGTCGAGGCGGATGGGGTGGTGGTACCAAATGGTGTGATCGAGGCTCGGGCCTCCGGGCGGTACCCCGGGAATTTCGGCTTCGGCAAACCCCGACCCGAAGTCCGTTACGTAGGTCAGGGCGCAGAGGTGGACGACCGGGTCGTCGGGCAGGGCCTCGGACGATCGGACCCAGATCTTGCTTGGCGGCAGCCATCGATCGTCCCGGGCTCCTGCGGTGGGCACCGGCCGCGTGTCGAAGAAGTCGGGGGGCCCGCCGCCCGGTCCGGTGCGCAATTCGTCGGGACCAGGTACCTCGGCCCGGGCCTCGAGCTGGTACTCCCCACCCTCCTCGGCGTGGTGGAACGAGGCCGACACGGTGAAGATCGCTTCGCCCTCTTGGAGGGCGACGACCCGTCGGGCCGAGAACGACCCGCCGTCACGGTCGCGGTACACCCGCAGGATGACGTCCTTTTCGGGCGTTCCCCGTCGCAGGAAGTAGCCATGCATCGAGTGGCACGCTCGCTCGTCGGGCACGGTAAAGGCGGCGGCGCGGATCGCCTGGGCGGCGACTTGACCACCGAAGAGGTGGATTCGCTTGTCCGAGGGACGCGTCGACGCCCGGTACAGGTCGCGGTCGATGCGGTCGAGCTCGAGCATCGCCAACAACCGACCCTCTCCCATGGGCTCAGAGCTCAGCGGTCCGGGCCACGAACTGTTCGACCACTCGAGGGTAGGCGAGGCGGTCGGGACGGAAGAGGTCGTGGCCGGCGTCGGCAATGGGGGCGAACTCCACCCGGCTGATCGATCGGCGGTAGCGCTCGAGCGTCGCCTCGTCGACGATGCTGCCCGGGTTGGTGCCGTGGGCCACCAGGACGGGGATGTCCAGGGCGCCGACCTCGTCCCACAGGTCGCGGGCCACCGAGTCGCGCTGGACGCCCTCGACCACGTGGCGTTCCACTCGCTCGGCCACCGGGCGCCCCCTCCACGTGAGGCCCCACTCCATCTCCGGCCAGGTGTCGGGCAGACGGATTTCGGCAGCCCGGTAGTCGCCGATCGAGAGCGACGCCACACGTCGGGGATCCCGGAAGGCCACGTCCAGGGCGGTGGGGGTCCCGCGCGAGAAGGTCATGAGATGGAACCGATCGATCGCGGCGTCCTCGATGGCGGCCGCCAGGTCGTCGGCCATGTCGGCCACCGAGTAGCCCTTGGGCGGCGCCTCGCTCTTGCCCCGTCCGCGTACGTCGACGACGATGGTGCGGCGCGGGGCGAAGAAGCTCAGCATCTCGTGGTAGTCGTCGGCATCGTCGACCACGCCCGGCGAGAAGACAATCGGCAATCGGCCTGCGGAGGTCGTCGGACCGTTGTCGAGGTAACGGACGCGTACGCCGCTTTGCTCGGTGAAGCGCTCCTCTGTCACGCCACTCTCCTTCTCGGCACCCCGCAGACCCAGCTGGGCCCGCGCGGCGATGCGCCATGGTCGAACGGGGGATGACGCCGCACGCGTCCCGGGCAGCGTAGCCCGTCGCTCCCGAGGTGCGTTCCTGCTCAACAGCGGGTCCGGTGTGGTCGCCCGTCGGTGCTTACACTCGGGTCGATGCCCATTCGTGAGTTCTTTCATCTCATCCACATCGTGCACGACGAGGACGAGGTCGACGCCTGGTACCAGGCGCTGTTCTCCGCCGAGACGTTCGCGAAGAAGCATTGGCTCGAGTATGAGAAGCGCTGGGCCTCGCTGTCGATGGTGGGCGACCTCATGATCGAGGTGATCGAGCCGAGCGGACTTCCCGAGGATCAGGGCATGCCGTTGTCGAAGTTCCGCAACCGCTTCGGCCAGCACTTTCACTCGTTGGCTTGGTTCGTGGATGCGCCCGATGTCCAGCCCTTGTTCAACCGGCTCCGCCTGCGCGGGGTTCGAGTGGCCAAGCCCGGAGGCGGCTTGTTCCCCGACGGGGACGTCGACCCCGGCAACACGATCTTCACCCACCCCAAGGACACCTTCGGGCAGCTGGAGTTCGAGGGGCTCAACGAGCAATGGTTGCGTGCCGATCCGCGCTTTGGCGACCGGTGGTCTGCGGCCTACTGGCGCGACGAGCATCCACTTGGGATCGTGCGAGCGTCGCACCTCACGACGTTGGTCAACGATCTCGGCCGGGCTCGAGGACTCTACGAGGACACGCTCGACGGCACGGTGCTGCACAGCGAGGTCTCGCCGCATTCTGAGAGCCATTTCGTCGCCGTGGGGACCGATGCCGTCGTCGAGCTCTGCTCGCCGCTATCGAGCGACACGCGGGCGGCGAGCGATCTGGCCGCGAACGGAGAGCTTCCGCATGCCTGCACGTTCACCGTGCGCGATCTCAGCGCAGCCGAGGTGCACGTCGAGTCCCTCGGTTTGAGGGTCGAGCGCGGCGACGCCCAGTTCACGATCGACCCGACCGATGCTTTCGGAGCCGTCTACTCGTTCACCGAACGCGTCATTCCGGGTGATCCGAGGATCCTCGGGCCAGGCTGACCCGCCAGAGCGCGGTGTTGTTAGGAGCCGCCCAACAACCCGGCGTAGGGATTGTTCAGGTGGAACTCGACGTCCTGCAAGCGGGGAGCCTCCTTTTGGAGCTCCTCGACCGTCCACTTTCCCTGCTTTTCGATCTTGTCCACGATGGCGAACGGTTGGAACAAGTGGACTTGTCCGCCTTGGACCATGAACACACGTCCGTTGATCGGGCAATCGGCAGTGGAGAGGTAGGCGACGAACGGCGAGATGTTCGACGGATCCATCGGGCTCCACTCGGTGCTCTCGGGCTGCTCCATGCCGACCATCTGGGTGAGGCGGGTCGAGGCGGCGGGAGCGATGGCGTTGACCCGAACCCCGTAGCGGCCGAGCTCGGCGTTGGCGATGATCGAGAACGTCGCCAATCCGGTCTTCGCCGCCCCGTAGTTCGTCTGACCGACGTTCCCGAACAGGCCTGAGGTGGACGAAGTGTTCACCACGGCGCGCGGCACGTTGTTGCCCGCCTTGGACTGGTCACGCCAGTAGCCCGCAGCCAGACGTGTCGGGCAGAAGTGTCCTCGCAGGTGGACCTTCATGATCGCGTCCCATTCCTCGGCGGTCATGTTGACGAGCATGCGGTCGCGCAGGATTCCCGCGTTGTTGATCAGGACGTGAAGATCGCCGAACGTGTCGATGGCCTGC
The DNA here is from genome assembly GCA_963794215.1 of uncultured Acidimicrobiaceae bacterium. Taxonomy (GTDB): domain Bacteria; phylum Actinomycetota; class Acidimicrobiia; order Acidimicrobiales; family RAAP-2; genus DATKRB01. Next base: position 150,718 of record CAWCCQ010000009.1, read on the forward strand.
TGTACGAGGCGCTCGGCGCCCTCCCATGTCGAGATGTCGTCGGCGTTGGCCACCGCCTGTCCTCCAGCGGCGACGATCTCGGCGGCTACCTGCTCGGCTGGCGTGGCATCCGAACCACTGCCGTCGGTGGCACCACCAAGGTCGTTCACGACGACCTTGGCCCCTTCGGCAGCGAAAAGCAGCGCGTGTTCTCGGCCGATGCCTCGTCCGGCACCGGTGATGATGGCCACGCGATCCTTCAGCGTGTTCATTGGGGGTTCCTGCCTCTCTTCGGATCTCGCCGGGCGTCATCAAGCCCCGGTTGGCCGGCCCATCCTATAGAGAGCCCAAGTCGCGGGGCCAAAGTGCACGAGGGGTCGCGCCCGGGCGCGCCCTTCGGTAGGGAGTGCCGAGAGCTCGTGGGTGCCGGTGAGTACCCCGTTGCGCAGAGCGCGGCCAGCCCCTCAGCGCTCGTCGGCCGGCGGCGGAGGGACGCTCGGGAACAGCTCGCTGAACGCGCCGACCGTGATGCGACGGCGGACGTCGTCGGACACGTCGTCGAAGAGCTCGTGGAGCGTCTTTTGGGTGTGACCGAATGTCCCCTCGAGGTGGGGATAGTCGCTGCCCCACATCACGTTCTGCCATCCCATTGCCGCCAGCGCCTGCACAGCAGACCGGTCGTGCTGGAAGGACGCATACACCTGGGAGAAGAGGTAGTCCGACGGGGGTCGGGAGAGCACCGGTCGCACAGCGAACCCGTGCTGGCGGTACCCCTCGTCCATGCGGTCGGCGATGAAGGGGCCCCACGTCGCTCCGCCCTCGGACACGAGGACCTTGAGGTCGGGATGCCGGTCGAGCGCCCCGGCGGCGATCAGCTGGGTGACGCAACGCTGACCACCGTAGGTGGTCTCCACGTAATTGAGCACGGCGCCGCCTCGACCGCGGTAATAGACGCCGGTGCGCTGATCGGGCGTGTGCGGCTCGGTGCCGATGTGGAACCCGATGACGAGTCCCGTCTCGGCCAGCACGTCCCACACCGGGTCCCAGACCTCGTTGTGCCAGGGCTCGCTCACCGTGGGCGGGCGGGTAGGCAGGAACACGACGTGGAACCCGAGGCCCGCGGCGCGGCGAATCTCGGCGACGGTGTCTTCGACCTTGACGAGGGGAACGGATGCACAGCACACGAAGCGGGGTGAGCGGCGTTGGAAATCGATCGCCCAGTCATTGAGCACTTTGGTTCCCTCACGAATGGTCTCGGGGTCCTTGATGTTGAAGGACCAGATGCCGAGTGACGGGTAGATCACCTCGCCCCAGATACCCTCGTCGTCGAGGTCCTTGAGTCGTAGATCGGGGTCGTTGGCCCCTGGGGCGCGCAGGAAGACGTCCATCATGCTGGTCGCCTCGCCGTCCTTGGTGACGTGCTTGGCCCGCTCCGCGAGCTCTTCGGCGGTCGGCATGCGCGGGATGGGGCGTCGGAACGACTCGCCGTCGACGTGCACCGTCTCGAAGGAGCCGTCGGGGTCCTTCACGCTGCGTGGCATCCTCTCGCGCAGGCGCGCGGGCAGCCCGTCCCACAGGTTCGATGGTTCGACCAGATGCGAGTCGCCGGAGTTCGCCCAAATTTTCGCCATCGTCGTCACCTCATCGCTCGGCACGATGCACCATCTGGTGCAGCGCATTTGTGATCCTCGGGTCGGCGACCAGCGAGGTCAGCCTCCTGCACCGACTTGTGAAATGGTACTTCGAAAAGGCTCGCATCGCACACGTGCATTGGTCTTCGGGTGGCCCCATCGGGCGAGACCCCCGGGGAGCTGCACTTGTGGCGCGGAGGAGCAGTGGTTGAGCAACCGGCGAGGCGGTTACGAGGGAGGGGGTGCCCAGGGGTTGGTAAGATTGGCTGTTCATCGATTGGTGGCGAAAGGAGCATGGTGACCACATTGAAGGCCGGAGTCCGATTGGGGTGCCCGGGATGCACCACCCAGGTCATCGTGATCGGTGCACCCTCCACCGACGTCACCATCACGTGCTCCGGGGAGGTAGTGGGCGATGTCGCTGCCGGGGGCAGTGGAAGCCCGCACGCCGACGGCGAGGGAGTTCAGTTGGGGAAGCGCTACGCCGACGAGGAGCTCGGCTTGGAGCTCCTGTGCACCAAGGCAGGGGCGGGCAGTCTGGCCGTCGATGGCCGACCGCTCGCCTTGAAGGGCGTGAAGCAGCTCCCCTCTTCGGACTGAGCGCCTGAGCCGACGGTCAGAGGCCCGCCCCGGCCGCCCTTGGGTGTTGCCCAGCGGCAGGGGGAAGGCCCGTCCGCAAAGGGGGCTTGGTCTCAGAGTGTCAACGTGTAGTTGACGTTGATGGTCGCCATTCTCGGCCCCATCGGGGTGTCAACCGGTGCGCACTCGTCGCGGTACCGGCTCGGGCTAGACAGTGGCGATGGAGCATCTTCTGGCGACGTGGGGCTACCTGGCCCTGTTCGGAGCAACCCTGATCTCGTCGATGGGTATCCCCGTGGGATCGGAGATCGCCATCGCCTACGGCGGGGCGCTGGCCAGCGGGCAGATCGGAGGTCAGGTGCACCTCGACCTGGCAGCCGTGATCCTGGTCGCACTGGCTGGTGAGCTGGTCGGATCGGCGGCCGGCTACGCCGTCGGGTTCGTCGGGGGGCGTCCCCTTGTCGACCGGCTGGGCAAGTACGTCCTGCTCACCCATCGCGACCTCGACCGGGCTGAGCGATGGTTCGATGGCCGCGGTGAGAGCGTCGTGCTCTTTGCCCGGCTCATCCCTCTGGTCCGGTCCTTCATCTCGCTCGCCGCCGGGCTCGCTGAGATGGCACTAGGTAAGTTTTCCCTGTTCACGGTGCTTGGGTGCGGGATTCTGGTGCACCACGTTGGCCGCACTGGGCTACAGCCTGGGGAGCAGTTGGCACAAGGTGGCAAAGGGCTTCAGCTATGTCGGGTACCTCGCGCTCGGCCTGGCGATCCTGGCGATCGTGACTGCCTTCGCCCTGCGAATACGGGCTGTGCGCCGCGAGAGGATCGATCGCGCTCGCTGAGGACCAGGCCGGCAGGGCGATCGAATGCACCCCGCCCACCGGTTGGTCGGGCAGTCCCGTCTGGTCTGGGCGGCACGGCGCACTGGGTAACCTCGGTGCACGACGGGCTCTGGACGACCCGGGCCTAGTCGTCCTCATTGGTGCTCGCAGGTTGCCGCTGTCCGCAGCTTTGCCGGCTGCAGGCAGAGTTGCCGGATGAGTGCCGTATGAGAATGGCCAGTTGCCGGCAGAATTGCCGGTTGCCGGCAGACTGGGTCACCATGTCCACAGGCCAACGTAGGGCACGCGCGGGCAGAGCCCGCCCGAGGATCGAAAGGGGGTTGGGGCGTCGGCTTCGGCCGAATCGCCCTGCACACCGATGAGCGACGTCGCTGAAGGACCCACTAACTACATCGCCGGGGAATGGCGTGACGCTGTCTCTGGGGCGCGCTTCGCCTCGCACGATCCGGCGACGGGCCAGGCGATCGCGTCGGTCTCCGACAGCGGCGCCGACGATGCGAGGGCCGCAGTGGATGCAGCCGCCGAAGCCTTCGTCTCGTGGTCGCGGACGACCGCCTATCAGCGGTCGGACTACCTCTACCGGGCCTACACCTTGATGCTCGAGCGTCAAGAGGCCCTGGCCAAGCTCATGACCGAGGAGCAGGGCAAGCCCATCCGCATGGCCCGCAACGAAGTCCGCTACGCCGCCGACTTCCTGCTCTGGTACGCCGAGGAGGCCAAGCGGGTCTACGGCGAGACCATCCCGTCGTCGCGCGCTGACCAGCGCTTCATCGTGCTTCGTGAGCCGGTTGGGGTCGTCGGCGCCATCACCCCGTGGAACTACCCCATCTCGATGATCACCCGCAAGGTCGGGCCGGCGTTGGCCGCGGGCTGCACGATCGTGGTCAAGCCGGCCGAACAGACCCCCCTGTGCGCCGTGGAGATGTTCCGGATCTTCGAGGAGGCGGGCATTCCCCCCGGGGTGGTGAACCTGGTCACGAGCGACCACCCCGCAGAGGTTGGTCAGGTGCTGCTGGACGACCGCCGCGTGCGCAAGATCGCCTTTACCGGATCGACCGAGGTGGGGAAGTTGCTGGCCGCTGGCGCTGCCGCCCAGATGAAGCGGGTGTCGCTCGAGCTCGGGGGCCACGCGCCGTTCGTCGTCCTCGACGACGCCGATCCGGTCCACGCGGCCAAGGGCGCGGCGGCCGTCAAGTTCCTCAACACGGGTCAGGCCTGCATCTGCCCCAACCGCTTCTACGTCCAGCGGGGCATCGCAGACGCCTTCATCTCGACGATGCGGGACCGTTTTGCGGCCCTGCGGGCCGGGTCGGGCCTGACCGACGGCGTGACCGTCGGCCCGCTGATCGACGCCGCGGCCTTGGCCAAGATGGAGAACCAGGTCGCTGACGCGCGGGCGAAGGGCGCCACCCTCGAGCTCGGGGGTGAGCGGTTGACCGCCGACGGGCTCGACGCAGGTTTCTTTTACGCTCCGACGCTCCTGACCGGGGTCACCCCCGACATGGAGATCTATCGCCAGGAGACGTTCGGTCCTATCGCGCCGATCATTGTGTACGACGACGAGGATGAGGCCATCGAGATGGCAAACGACACCGAGTACGGATTGGCGTCGTACCTCTACACCCGGGACCTCAGTCGGGCATTCCGCGTCATGGAGCGCCTGCGCTTCGGCATCGTCGGCGTCAACGACATCAACCCCACCGCCGCGGCCGCTCCCTTCGGCGGTGTGAAGGAGAGCGGGCTGGGTCGCGAGGGTGGCCACGAGGGCATCGCGGAGTACCTCGACACCAAGCTGGTAGGGCTGTCCATCTGAAGGTGCCGCGGGCCGGCGGCCCGCTCCTCGTCAGGACCGCCGCCGCCGACGAAGCACCACCGCCAGGACCAGCGCCCCGACGCCGACGAGCACGGGCAGTAGCCGCTTGAGCGCGGGCCCTGCGGAGACCCCGAGCAGGTCGATGGGCTCGACGTCGTCGTCGTGGACGTGCCGATGGGTCCCAGGGTCCTCCGACGCCGGCGTGTCGGCGGCCGTCGCCGGTTCCGAGGTACCAGAAGTCGGTGCAGGGGAGCCGGCCGTCGCCTTGCCATCGGCGGCCGCCGTGCCCTCAGCTGCGGCTTTGCCGTCGCCCTCGCTGGGGTCGCCCCCGTCCGGGGTGCGTGCCAGCTCCTCGGCCAGCGCGTCGGCGAACTTGTTGGTCAACGTGCCGGCGACGTCGGCGATGACCCCTCGGCCGAACTGGGCGGGTCGACCGGTGATGGTGAGGTCGGTGACGACCTGCACGTCGGTCGCCTCGCCGCGGTCGATCAGCTCGGTCGCGATCTTGGCATTGGCCGTTCCCGAACCGCGACTCTCCTTGCCGCTCGCGTCGATGATCGCGCGGTGGGTCGCCTCGTCCTTCTCGACGAAGCTCGCCACACCTTGGTAGGTGATGACGATGGGGCCGACCTTGACCTTGACCCGACCGGTGAATCGATCACCGTCGACGGTGTCCAACGTGGCGCCGGGCATGCAATGGGCTACTCGATCGATGTCGAGCAGGACGGCCCAGGCCTCGTCGATCGGTGCCGCGACGGTGAATCGGTTCTCTAGCTGCATGAGTGTCCCTCCTCGGCGTGCCTCGACAGTAGGGCGAGATCGCTCGCCGTGTCGATGTCGAGGGAGGAGGCCACGTCGCTGCACTCGACCCGGACCACCTGGTCGGGGTGCTGGCGGAAGTACGCCCGAGCACCGACGTCACCCCGGGCGAGCTCGGTGACCTCCTCCCAGATCGAGCGGTCCAGCAGGACCGGGTTGCGCGGCTCGCCCTCGAAGGCGGCGACCGCGGCACGTGCCCCTTCGTGCCAGGCGGCGACGAGGCGACGGATCGCTTCGGGTTCCACGAGCGGCTGATCGCACAGGGCCACCACCACCGCGCCGACCTCGCTGCGCGAGCTGAGCTCGCGCAGACCTGCCCGCAACGAGCTCCCGATCCCGTCCGCCCAGTCGGCGTTCACCACGACGTCCTCTGGACCCATGCGGGCTCGGGACAGGACCTCGGTCGCCGCCGCGCCGATCACCGCCACGACGGGACGCAGACCTCCTGATTCGAGCAAGCGCCGGGACCGTTGGACCAGGAGCTCGCCCTGGTACTCGACGAGCGCCTTGGGGCCGCCGAGCCGGCTACCCCCGCCGGCCGCCAGCGACAGCCCGGCGACGCCGGTGCCGAGCGGAGCCTGGGGCTCAGGTCCGGGCATGCTCGAGCGGGTGGTGGATCGGTCCCGAGCGCGTGCTGAGCGGGAGACCAGATGCGCTCACGCGGCGCCCGATGATGTCGGCGGCGATCGAGACGGCGGTCTCCTCGGGGGTGCTGGCACCGATGTCCAGACCGATCGGCGAGGCCAGCCGGGCCAGCTCGGCGTCACCGAGCCCGGCCTCGCGCAATCGTTCGAGCCGGTCCTCGTGCGTCCGCCGGCTCCCCATCGCGCCGACGTAGGCCGCCGGCCCGCGTAGGGCGAGCTCGAGCGCGGGAATGTCGAATTTCGGGTCGTGGGTGAGGACGCAGATCACCGTCCGCTCGTCGATGACGGCGCGCTCGAGGTAACGATGGGGCCAGTCGCAGACCACCTCGTGGGCCTCGGGGAACCGCTGGGGGGTGGCGAACACGGCCCGGGCGTCGCAGACCGTGACGTGGTAGCCCATGAACACCCCGATCCGGGCTACGGCTGCGGCGAAGTCGATGGCTCCGAACACGATCATGTGAGGGGGCGGGGCGAAGGACTGTACGAACACTTCGCAGTCCGACCCCATGCGACGGCCGTGGACGCCGTAGTGGCGCGTTGCGCTCTGACCCTGGGCGAGCATGCCGCGGACGTCCTCTGCAACGTGTGCATCGAGGCCGGGATCGCCCAGCGAACCTGAAGTCCGGTCCGGCCAGACGGCCATCCGGGCACCGACGGCCTCGCCACTGGTCATCGTGGCCAGCGCCACGGGCTCGCCCGCCGCTTGCGAATCGATCACCTGCCCGAGCATCGCCGCCTGACCCGCGTCGATCGGGGTCACCAGCACGTCGAGGATCCCCTCCGCAGGTCAGACCGACCGAGAAGGCCTCGTCGTCGCTGATCCCATACGTCGCCAGCGTCGCCGTCCCAGCGGACAGCAACGAAGAAGCCAGCTCGTAGATCGCGCCTTCTACGCAACCGCCCGAGACGCTGCCGATCACCTGTCCGTTGGGGTGCACCGCCATGGTCGCGCCGGGCGGGCGCGGGGCGCTGCCGCGCACCGCGACGACCGTCGCGAGCGCGAAGGGCGTCGCCTCCTTGCACCACGTGCGCAGCTGCTCACCGAGCTCGAGCATCTTGTCCCTCCATCAGCCCCCGGCGGCTCGTCGCGCGGTGCGACGTCCGCGTCCGAGTGGTGCCCACCAGCGTGGCGGCCAGGTGGGCCAAGGCCGCCACGCTGTGCCCTTCGACGAAGTCGTCGATGGAGGGGAGCGCGGCAGCCATGCCGCCGGCCAAGGGCTCGAACCCCGGTTGCGCTTTGTGCGGGTTGGCCCACACCACCCGGTGGGCCAACCGCCTGAGGCGAGCCATCTGGCGTCCGAGCTCGACGGGGTCGTCGCGTTCCCAGCCGTCGGAGAGCACGGCAACGATCGCGCCACGAGCCAGGCCGCGCTGGCCCCACGTGTCGAGGAACTCCTTGAGGAGATGACCGAGCCGGGTTCCCCCGCCCCGGTCGGGCACCGCCCCCAGGGCAGCGCGCACCGCCCGCTCGCTGTCGGCGGTCGCCAGCATCGAGGTCACCCGGGTCAAGCGGGTGCCGATGGTGAAGACCTCGGTCGGGGGCCGACGTCCCCGCCCGGCGGCATGGGCGAAGCGAAGGAGCGCCTCGGCGTAGGCGGCCATGGAACCGCTGACGTCGACGAGCAGGACGAGGCGTCGTGCCCGGGGCTGCCGGTGGACATAGCCGATGGCGGTCATCTCGCCGCCGGACGCCATCATGCGTCGCAACGTGCGGGCCCGGTCGGGACGTCCCCGAGCGGCGACCCGGTAGCGACTGGCGGAGCGAACCTCTCCGGTCTTGGCGAAGGTGGACGTGAGCAGCCCCAGGAGCGTGGGGTCCAAGGCCGCCAGCTCACCCAGGTCGCGCTGAGCCAGGCGCTCGACCCGACTGGCCAGGGGCAGCTCGAGGACGTCGGGCGAGTCGACACCCTCGATCTCGTCGGGCTCCGGACCGCCGCCGAGCGTGCCTGGAGGACCGGACGCAGCGCTGGGCTGCTCGGGCTCGTTGCCAGCGGCGCCCAGCCGGAAGGCGACATAGAGGCGATCGAAGATGGCGAGGTCCTCGGGCGCCGCGCACATGGTCGCTCGACCCGCTCGGTACACCCCGAGGGGATCGCCCGGATCGAGGAGATCGATGGCCTGAAGCCACGCGTGCACGCGATCGGGCGACGCAGCGACACCGTGGCGGCGCAGCGCGCGGGCCATCTCCACCACCTCGTGGACCAGGTCGCCGGGCGCAGTCTGTTTGGTGCCGGGCGCCACGCCGTCGAGCGAGCCGATCAACGGCGGGACGAGCGCCCTCGCCTGCTCCGTAACATTCAATGTCTCATTTACCTTTAGAGAATCGGCGGAGGGCGATGGGGGTTCGCCCTGAGTAACTGTATGGTTGAGGTCGATATTGGGAAGGGGTTCACGCATCGGTGGGGCATTCCAGCAGGGTGGCCAGGCCCACCTCGTGCACCCGGTCGATATCCTCGTGGTACTTGAGCACGCTGCCTAAGGTGGAGGTTGCGGTCGACGGCGTGAGGTCGTCTGCGCCAAGGACGGTCAATGCCGCCGCCCAGTCCAGTGCTTCGGCCACACCCGGGGGCTTGAGCAGGCCCGCGGTGCGGAGCCGTTGCGTGGCCGAGGCGACCCGTTGGGCGATGCGCTCGGTCACTTGGGGGAGGCGTTGGCGGATGATCTCGACCTCCCGTTCGTAGGAGGGCAGGTCGACCCAGTGATAGAGGCATCGGCGCTTGAGGGCGTCGTGGACCTCGCGGGTCCGGTTGGAGGTGACGACGACCACCGGTGGGGTCGGGGCCCGGAGGGTGCCGATCTCGGGGATGGTGACCGAGAACTCGCTCAGCACCTCGAGGAGGAGCGCCTCGAATTCGTCGTCGGCCCGGTCGACCTCGTCGATCAGGAGCACGCTCGGGTCGGTCTCGACGGCCTGGAGGAGGGGCCGGGGCAGTAGGAAGTCCCGGCTGTAGAGCTCGCGCTCGAGGTGCGGCGCGTCCCGAGCGGAGCCTGCCGCCTCGACCGCGCGCAGGTGCAGGAGCTGCCGGGGGAAATCCCAGTCGTAGAGGGCTTGGGAGGCGTCGATCCCCTCGTAGCACTGCAGCCGGATCAGCGGCGCCCCGAGCGCTCGGGCCAGGGCGTCGGCCACCGCCGTTTTGCCGACGCCAGCGGCGCCCTCCAAGAAGATCGGCCGCCGCATCGAGACAGCCAAGAAGCAGGCCACCGCCATCTGATCGTCGGCAAGGTAGCCCTGGGCACCCAACGCGTCCATCATGGCTGCCGGGCTCGGGATCGGTCGGGCGTCGCTCACGTGCCGCCCGAGACCGGGGGGACCACGGCCACTTCGTCGTCGTCGCCCACCGAGGTGGAGGGCCCGCTCTCTTCCCCGTTCACCCAGACCTTGGATTGGGCGAGCACGACCGCGAACGTCGGTCCGAATCGACGTCGGGCCTCGGCGAGGACCTCGCCGACATCGTCCCCGGGCACCGCGTCCGATCCGCGACCGGCTGCGTCACGAGCCGGGCCGAACAGCCGAAGGCGGGCCACCGCTCAGCCCCCGATGGCCGACATCGACCGCGCGGGCTGGAAGAATCCCGGATCGTTGATCCCATGACCGGCCAGCTTGCGCCACGTCGCGACTCGGAACGCCTCGGCTAGCGCCGCGTCGTCGGCCCCCGAACGCAACAGGTCGCGTGCCGAGAGCTCGTCGTCGGAGAAGAGGCAGTTGCGGATGGCGCCGTCGGCCGTGAGGCGGAGCCGGTCACAGGTCCCGCAGAACGGGCGAGTCACGCTGGCCACGACCCCGATCTCGCCCAGGCCGTCGACGAAGCGGAAGCGATCCGCCGGTGCGGTGCCGCTCCGAGTGCCCTGGGGCTGACGCACCGGCTCGAGCGGCCAACGCCGGTTGATCCGCTCGACAATCTCCTCCCCCGAGACGACCTGCGAGCGTCGCCAGCCGTGCTGGGCGTCGAGCGGCATGAACTCGATGAAACGGACCACCCGGCCGGTCCTCCGTGCGAACTCGGCGAAGTCCTCCACCTCGTCGTCGTTCACCCCGGCCATCACCACGACGTTGACCTTGACCGGGCCGAGACCGACGCGCTCGGCCTCGGCCATGCCCGCCAAGGGCCAGCGCAGCTGACCGCGCCGCCGGATGGCGGCGAAGCGCTCGGGGCGCAGCGAGTCGCAACTCACGTTCACCCGACGGAGGCCGGCTGCCGCCAGGTCGGCTGCCATCCGGGTCAACCTCCAGCCGTTGGTGGTGAGCGCGAGGTCCTCGAAGCCGATCGCGGAGAGCTCCCGCACGATGCGCACCACGTCGCGTCGCAAGAGTGGCTCCCCACCGGTCAGACGCACGGACCGTACGCCCAGGTCAAAGGCGATGCGGGCCAGCCGGACGATCTCGTCGCGCCCCAAGAGCTCCTCGCGGGGTCGGAGCGGGACACCCTCTTCGGGCATGCAGTAGACGCACCGGAAGTTGCAGTTGTCGGTCAGCGAGATCCGCAGGTCACTGTGGATGCGGCCGAACGTGTCGACCAGTGGCCCGTCGGTGGGCGCCGAGGGGCCACTGGATCGACGTCCGAGCACGATCGGGACGACGGAGGGGTTCACGGATGGCGGTGCGCGCCAGAGGGGAGGGCGCTGGGCTCGGATCCTGGCCCGTCGCCCTCGAGATGGCACGCGCCCCAATCCTCACCGCCGCGCCAGACCTCACGCTTCCAGATGGGGACCGTGGCCTTGACGGTGTCGATGCAGAAGTGGGCTGCGTCGAAGGCCACCTGCCGGTGCGGCGCCGACACGGCCACCACGACCGCCGCGTCGGTCACCGCCAGACGTCCGGTTCGGTGCAGCATGACGATCCGCCCGACGTCGGGCCAACGTTGGCGAGCGCTCTCGGCGATCCCGGCCATCGTCGGGGCCACCATCTCCTCGTAGGCCTCGTAAACGAGCTCGGAGACCTCGGGACGCCCGAGACTGTGATCGCGGACCGTGCCGGTAAAGGTCACCACCGCTCCACATCGGGGCACGACCGCCCAGAGGGCGGCCTCGGTAACGGGAAGCGGGCCGTGCAGCAGCCCGAGCCACTCGTCCGCGTGCTCGGGCGGTTGGCCGGCTGGTGCCCGCGGGTGGTCGGTCGCGGTCGCCATGGCTCAATGTTACCGGCCGGTGCTGGTCATTCGCCCTCGAAGGCGGCGGGCGATGCTGATGTGTCCAGCTCAGGGCGATCGGCGCACACAGAGGTACCTGCGCTCGTGCTCCGCATGCCGGTGTCGTCGCGCTCCCAGGTGCCCGACCGTCCGCCGGTCTTGCGCCAGAGCGTCAGGTCCTCCATCCGTACCTCGGGGTGTTCGTGGAGCAGCGCACCGAGCACCGAGAGTCCCGCCAGCGCGCACGCGGTCAACGCCTCCATCTCGACGCCGGTTCGGCTCACGGTCTCGGCCACGGCAGTGACCTCCACTGCCGACCCTTCGTGGTGGATCTCGACGTCGATGTCGGTCAGCGGGATCGGGTGGCAGAGGGGGATGAGGCTCGACGTCGACTTGCCACCCAAGATGCCGGCGATCCGTCCCGCCGCGAGCGTCTCTGCGTGCTCGGGGTCCCCCACGAGGGATTGCGTGGCTTCCAGCCCGACGATCCGGCATCGGGCCATTGCGTACCGGAGGGTGACGGCTTTGCCGGTGACGTCGACCATCGACGCTCGGCCATGCTCGTCGATGTGGGTCAGTCCGTCGCTCACGTCGCACCCCCCGGTGGCCAGGCTCCCCCGTTCACGGGGCAGCCCGTTGCTCGGCACGCAATGCCTCGCTCGTGTCGACCAGCAGCTCGGGACCGTAGCGGACAATCTGGGGCAGGTGGTCGGCCAATGCGTCCGCCACCGCGCCCACGGCCTTAGGGTCGAAAGCGAGTCGCGGGCGCCGGCCGAGGATCCGGAAGAGCCGTTCGGCCACCGCCGTTGGTTCCGCCAGGTCAGCCGGTCGGGTCCGGGTCGCCCATCCCACCGTGATCTCCCACTGGGCCGATGCGACCGGGGAGAGAGCGACGTGCACGAGGTGCGCCTCGGCCAGCGCGGCGCGCCACGGGGCGACCACATCGGAGGCCTCGATCGTGCCGTCGAGGAGCAGCTCGGTCCCCACGTGCGCGCACGCCCGCGCCGCCCCCGGGGGGAGCCCGGACGCTGACAGCTGGGCACGCAACGCGTGATCCAGTGCCTGGAACCGCCGATGCCCGTGGAAGGCGTGGTCAGCCCGGTGGTGAAGCGCCCGGCCCGCCAACACGTCGGGCGCCAGCCGTGAGAGGTCCAGCACGCCGTGCGGCAGCAGGTCGGGCAGTACCGTTCCCAACCCCTCGGCCGGGGTGAGCGGTCGGGCATGGCGAGCCGTCAGCAGGTGGGCGAAGTAGTTCAACCCTCGTCGGCGCTCAGCTCGAGCGCCGACCCGATGGTCTCCATGCCGGCCAGCCACACGTCGAGGTCGCCGCGACTGGGGGCGACCACCAGGTGTTGGACCCCCACCTTCTCGTACGCCTCGCGCTGGACCTTGATTTCGTCGACGCTGATGTTCCGCGCGTCCCAGTCCACCCTGAGCGAGATGGTGAACTCCGGCTCGGGTCGGCGGGCCCGGATGCGCTCGACGAGCGGACCGGCTGCCTCGGGCGGGACACCGATCCCGTGGAAGCCGTCGCCGCGGGTCACCGCGCGCTCGAGGGCGCCGTCGCTGCCGCCGCCGACCCAAATGGGTACGTCGCCCGCGGGCTTGGGCAGCACTTGCACGTCGGCGAATGCGTAGTACCGACCATCGTGGCTGGTCGGATCCTCACAGAAGACAGCCCGGAGCACGTCGATGATCTCGTCGAGCCGAGCGCCCCGGTGGTCGAACGGGGCGTGCAAGGCGCGGTACTCGGCCTCGGACCACCCGATCCCGATGCCGAGGGTGAGGCGGCCCGAGCTGAGGCTATCGAGGCTGGCCAGCGAGTTGGCCAGGGCGAGCGGGCTGGTGTACTGCGGACCGACCAGCACGCTGGTCCCGAGACGGACCGTCTCGGTCGCCGCCCCCGCGAAGGCCAGCGACATGAGTGGGTCGTAGAGGAGGGGAGAGGGATACGCCTGGGCCACCGGGTGCACGAGGTGGTCCGAGACCCAAACGTCCGCGTAGCCAAGCGCCTCGGCGTGCACCGCCGCGCGCTGCATGGCGCCTGGCACCGCGGCGCGCCCGAATTGGGGGAGGTGAATGCCGAATCGCACCAAGTCGACGCTACCAGCGCCCCGCCAGCGGGCCCAGTAGAGTCCCCGCGATGCCCGGCTCGATTCTCGGCAACGAAGTGAGACGAGTGGAGGACCCAGAGATTCTGCTCGGGCGAGCCACCTACGTCGACAACCTCGAGATTGAGGGAGTCCTCAGCCTCGTCTTCGTCCGGTCCCCCTTCGCCCATGCCCGCATCGTGTCGATCGACGTCGAGGCGGCTCGGCAGGCTCCCGGCGTCGTGGCGGTCTACACGGCCGCCGACCTGCCGATGCCCGAGGACACCGGGCTGATGCGCCTGCACGACGCCGTCGCCCGTCCTCCCCTCGCCACCGCCGCCGTGCGATTCGTCGGTGACACCGTGGTGGCGGTGGTCGCCGAGACTCGGTCGGCTGCCGTTGACGCCGCGGAGCTGGTGGACGTGGAATATGACCCCCTCCCCGCCGTCACCGATCCCGAGGCTGCGCTCGCGCCCAATGCGCCGCTCCAGTTCCCCGCCGTGGGCTCGAACCTCGCGAGCTCGGCAACCGGGGGGAACAGCGCAGACCCCTTAGAGGGTGCCGAAGTCGTGGTGCGCGGTCGATTCGTGAACCAGCGGGTCGCCGTCATGCCCATGGAGGGTGGCGCGATCGCCGTCATCCCCGGCGACGACGGGGACGGTCACGACCTGACGATCTACGTCGGCACCCAGATGCCCCATATGTTCCGGATGCTCCAATCGGCGGCGATCGGGGTCGAGGCGGAGAAGGTTCGGGTCATCGCTCCCCACGTCGGCGGAGCGTTCGGCGCCAAGGTGGCCACGATCGAGCACAAGGTGGCGATCGCCTGCGCGTTGGCACTCGGGCGGCCGGTCAAGTGGGTCGAGACCCGCAGCGAGAACCTGGTTGCCATGCCCCATGGCCGGGGTCAGGTGCAGTTCGTCGAGCTGGGACTCCGTCGCGACGGGACGATGGTGGGCCTCCGCTGCCGGATGATCGGCGATGCCGGAGCCTACGGAGGGTTCGGCGGGTCGCTCGTAGCCGGACCGACGCGCTCGATGGCCCAGGGTGTCTACCGCATCCCGAAGATCTCGTTCCAGGCGGCGGTCGTGCTCACGAACACGACGCCCATGGGGGCGTTCCGCGGCGCGGGGCGTCCCGAAGCCGCGGCCTTCCTCGAGCGCATCGTGGACATCGCCGCCGACGAGCTGGACATCGACCCCGTCGAGCTGCGGCGCCGGAATTTCCTGCCGTCGGCGGAGTTCCCCTACACCACGATCATGGGGTCGACCTACGACAACGGAGACTACGATCTCGCGCTCGACGAAGCAGTGCGCATTGCCGGCTACGCGCAGCTCCGAGCCGAGCAGGCCGAACGCCGTCAGAAAGGCGACCCCAAGTTCTTGGGCATCGGGGTCAGCGCCTACGTCGAGGTGACCGCCGGCGGTGGGGGCGGGGAGTGGGGACAGGTGGAGATCGATCCCGACGGCGGGGCGACCGTGCGGGTGGGAACCTCGGCCCACGGGCAGGGTCACGCCACCTCGTTTTCGATGATTGTGGCCGATCGGCTCGGCATCCCAATCGAACGGATCCGCTTCATCCAGTCCGATACCGCCAAGGTGCCCAAGGGTGGGGGCACGGGCGGTTCCCGCTCACTGCAGCTGGGTGGCTCCGCGGTGCACGGCGCCACCGAGGCCGTGCTGGCCAAGGCGCGGCAGCTGGTGGCCGATCGCCTCGAGGCGTCGTTCGAGGACATCGTGGTCACCGAGGACGGACGGCTGGCGGTCGCTGGCTCTCCCGCCACCTCTTTGGCATGGTCCGAGGTGGCGTCGGCGTCGGCGGAGCTGGGCGAGCCATTGCTGGCGATGTTCGACTTCAAGACCAACGGGGCGACGTATCCCTTCGGTGCCCACGTGGCGGTGGTGGAGATCGATTCGGAGACTGGGCACGTCCGGGTGGTCCGCCACGTGGCTGTCGACGACTGCGGGCGAGTCCTGAACCCCATGATCGTCCGAGGGCAACAGCACGGCGGGATCGCGCAGGGCGTCGCGCAGGCCTTGTTCGAGGAGGTCGTCTACGACGACGCGGGTAATCCGCTGACCAGTACGTTGGCCGAGTACGCCATGCCGAGCGCGGCCGAGTTGCCCTTCTTCGAGGCTTCGAACACCGAGACGCCGACCCACCTCAACCCGCTGGGTGCCAAGGGCATCGGGGAATCCGGCACGATCGGGTCGACCCCGGCGATGCAGAACGCCGTCGTCGACGCCCTCAGCCACCTCGGTGTCCGCCACATCGACATGCCATGCACGCCCGAGCGCGTGTGGCGTGCCATCAACGATGCGCGGGAGGGTCGGCTCGCGCCCATCTGGCGGGAGCCACCGGCGGTGTTCGAGTCCCTGCCGGTCCCCGAGCTCGACGTCGGCGACGCGTCCGAGGAGCTCAACCTCTGAGCGACGGGGCCTTCGGGACCATGACCCGCTCTACCCGGGCGCCGGTCGATTCGTCGAGCGTGACGACGCTCACGCTCGGGTCGTTCGGTCCGGGCTCCGATGGTGAGCCCGAGTAATACGCCGGCACGCCGTTCGCACTCACGTCCACGAAGTGGTGCCAGTGACCCAGGGCCACGTAGTCGCACCCCAGGTCAGCGATCTCGGCCTCGGTGATCCGAGAGGATCGATCGCTGGGTTCGCCGTGGGGGACGAAGTGACCGTGGGTGACCACGACGTTCCAGTAGTCGGGCCCGGCAGGCTCGTAGCCCGCCAGCGGCCGGTGGTTGGGCGAGTGGTCCTGAATGCCCCGCGCCCACACGGCCAACCGCAGGTCCTCGAAGACGACCTGGCGACCCTCGGCCTCTCCGACAAAGACGACGTGGGGCCCGGCCTCTCGCAGATCGACGCGATGGTAGGGGGAGGTCTCGTCGACCTGGTCGTGATTGCCGGGGATCACGACGACGGGCTGTGTACATCGGGCGAGCTCTCCGAGCGCCGACGACCACGCTGCCGGCCCCACCCTCGGATGGTCGAAGAGATCTCCCGCGATCAACACGAGGTCGACGTCACGCGCGATGGCCACGTCGATCGCAGCACGCAGGCCCTCCGCGCTTGCCGGATGGTCGGTGAGATGAATGTCCGAAGTATGGAGCAGTCGGATCGTCGGTCGCTGCGGGGCCATCAGTCGGGCCCAGCCGCTCGCCAGGACCGGGCCGCGTCGGCGGCCTCCTCCAAGGAGGTGGCGCGCAGCCCGGCGGCTCGGAGCGCGAGTTGCGGTTCGACCGTCGACTCGGGCGTTCCGCGCCCGCGCAACCACTGCCCGAACCCCTCGAGGTCCCGCGCGAAGCAGGCGGTGAGGCCGCCCGTCGCCTCGGTTGCTTCCTCGGTCGTGAGCAGCCCAAAGCTTCCGAACCGCTCCTCGACAAAGCGCGTCGCGTCCTCACCGCCTTCCCAGATCAACATCATCTGGCGGGGTTCGGTGTCGAGATAGATCCACCGCTCGAGCGCGAGGTCCTCCGGAAGCGATCCTTGCCATAGGCAGGCGATGAACTCCGCGAAGCGGTCAGGATCGGGTGCGAACCTCGAGACGTGCAGCACTTCGACCCCTCCTGGTCGCCGAAAGTCGTCGCCGACGCGGGTGCCCCACTTCGCGAGGCCCGATCGCGCATCGGGCTGGACCGGAAGGGATGACCAGCTCACGATAGTCTACGAAGGCTCAGACGACCGGAGCAGGCGTCGGGCGGGAGGGGGTAGCACAAGATCGCTTTTTGTAGCGGACGCCGCGGCACGACCACTGGCACGCGTCACTCCACGGTCCTCCGCCCGGCGGGTCGCGACGGAAAAGAATCCAGCAAGCATGTGAACGAGGGAGGAAATTCAGTGACTGAGTACAAGTATCTCGAGGTGGAGACGCACGACGAGGGGCGGATCGCCCGCATCCTGCTCAATCGGGAGAAGAGCCGTAATGCCCAGAACCGGGGATTGCTGGTGGAGCTGCACGACGCCTTCTTGGCTGCCGAGGCCGACGACAATGTCCGGGTCGTCATCCTGGCCGGCAACGGGCCCCTCTTCTCGTCGGGCCACGACCTGGGTTCCAAGGAAGCCATCGAAGAGCGCACTCCGGGCCCCGATCAGCACCCGAGTTTCTCGATCAACGGCGGGACGCGCTCGGGGGCCGAGGCACGCATGCTCCAGGAGTGGCACTACTTCTTCACCAACACGCTGCGGTGGAGGAACCTGCGCAAGATCACGATCGCCCAGGTGCACGGCACGGTGTATGCGGCCGGGCTGATGCTGATGTGGGCCTGTGACCTGATCGTGGGCTCCGAGGAGGTCGAGTTCGCCGACGTGGTGGGTACCCGGCTCGGCATGTGCGGCGTCGAGTACTTCGCCCACCCCTGGGAGTTCGGGCCCCGCAAGACCAAGGAGCTCATGCTCACCGGCGACTCGATCGGGATCGAGGAGGCCCACCAGCTGGGCATGGTCAGCAAGATCTTCCCCGCGAAGAGCTGGGCGACAAGACGATCGAGTTCGCCAAGCGGATTGCGGCGCTCCCGACGGTGACCAGCCTGCTCATCAAGGAGTCCGTCAACCAGACGATGGACAACATGGGCTTCCACAACGCCTTGCAGGCGTGTTTCAGCCTCCACCAGATCAATCACGCCCACTGGGCCGAGGTTCACGAAGACAAGATGCCCGCAGCGAAGCCCGAGGACGGCGTTCCCAGCTGGCGCGAGGCACCGCCGGTCGTGCGTGCGGCGCCCGACAAGGTCCGCGCCTGACGCTCACCTTCGGGACCGACGTCTCGACGCGACACTGGCCCGGCGTTTCCGCCGGGCCAGTGTCGCGTCAGGCTTTTGCCGACCGTCAGGCGGCGTGCGCCGCCGGCGTGCCTTGCGTGATCAGGCGACCTTCTCGAGCACGTGGATGGCGCAGGCCGACCCGAGTCCGATGACGTGGGTGAGGCCGACCTTGGCACCCTCGATCTGGCGGTCGCCGGCCTCACCACGCAGGTGCATGGTCACTTCCACCAGGTTGGCCACGCCGGTGCACCCGAGGGGGTGGCCCTTGGACACCAGGCCTCCCGACACGTTGACCGGAATCTTCCCGTCACGCCAGGGTCCGCGCTCGTCGATGAACTTTCCGGCCTCGCCCGGTGCGCAGAGCCCGAGGTTGTCGTAGTGCACCAGCTCGGCGGTGGCGAAGCAGTCGTGCAGCTCGACCAGGTCGAGGTCTTGGGGATCCACGCCGGAGATCTCGTAGGCCTTGGCCGCCGCCTCCCGGGTGAGGGTGTTCACGTCGGAGGAAGCCATTCCCCAGTCCACCCAGCGGTCGCTGGTGAGGACCGACGCCGAAATCTTGACCGCCCGCTTGCGGGTCTCGTCGGGCAGCGACTTGAGACGCTCGCCAGTCACCAAGATCACCGCCGCCGCGCCGTCGCCGGTCGGGCCGCACATCGGGAGGGTGTTGGGCCAGGCGATCACCTCGGCGTTCATGATCTCCTCCACCGAGAACGCCTTGCGGTACTGGGAGTAGGGGTTGAGCGTCGAGTGGGCATGGCTCTTTTCGGCCACCTTGGCGAACTGCTCGAAGCCCACTCCGTCGTTCTCGCGGGCATAGTCCATGCCCACCTCGGCGAACACGCCCGGCATCAGTCCGGTCCCGAGCACGCCCTCGCTCGCCACGACGTTGCCGGTCCGTCCAGCCGGGCTGAAGACCTTGCGGTCCCGGCTGGGCTGGACACCGAGCAGACCGGCCTTGCCCATCTTCTCGAAGCCGACGGCCATGCCGATGTCGGCCTCACCGGCCTTCAAGGTCAGGTAGGCGGTGCGGATTGCCGTGGCGCCGGTGGCACACGCGTTCGTGACGTTGTAGACGGGGATGCCGGTGGCGCCGATCTGGTGGAGGATCCGCTGCCCTGAGCCTGGCTCCAGCAACGAGCCGCAGCCGAGCACCCCGACGTCGGCCATCGTGATGCCCGCATCGCGTACCGCGCTGATGGCAATCTCCGAGGCCATGTCCATGGAGTCCTTGTCGGGGAACCGACCGAACTTGTGCATGTCCGCACCAATGATGTACACGTCGTCCGTCATGATGTCCCCTTACGCTGGCTCGAAGGCGAAGGCGATCGCCTCCGTACCTTCATCGTCGGTACCTAGGCTAAACGTCGTCAACCGCACTGGCATTCCCGTCTTGATGGTGTCAGGCGTCGGTGGGACGTTGACGATGTTGGCCTTCACGTAGCCACCCCCGTCGAGGTCCACCACCGCGGATACGTAGGGGGCCTGCAGGCCCGGAGCGGCGCGCTGGACGATGGTGAAGGTCTTGACCACCCCGGTGCGAGCGAGCTCCGTCCGTTCGAAGGGCCCAGTCGAGAAGCAATGCTCGCAGGCGCTACGGCGCCCGAAGTACAGCGCGCCACAGTTACTGCACTTCTCTGCGATGAGGACCGGTGCGTCGCCGCTCAGGTCCAGGTAGTTCACCACCGGAATCGTCGCCATGACTTGGGATGGTAGCGGGATGCCGAAGTGTTCGGCCAACCCGGCCACTCGCCGCCGGTCGAGTGGCCCGTGCCGGCCTGCCCGCCGACCGCACAAGGTCCGGTCGGCGAAGGTCCTCACCTCCGAGCGGCTCGCCCCCGAATCGGAAGCCGCATGGCGTCACGGTACGGTACGAGGGACGATGGCGATCGGCGGGAAAGACCCGGATGCAGGAGTGGTGCTCCGAGGGCCGCGGCCGGCCTCGAGCCGGTGATCGCCAGGGCTGGGGGCGTCCCCCCCGTCGAGCCGGACGTCGAGGACGCCGGGATCGGTGCCTTCTCGTCGACACCCCCTTGGGTGGTGCGTCCCGAGACCATGTCGTGGCGGGAGGGCATCGACTCGCTGCGCCGGCGTCAACGACGACGTGTCCCCGAACTGATCCGGCGCCGCTCGGTGCCACCCTTCCGGCTCGTCCGTGTGGTCTTGACCGTCGGGTGGGCGGTCGCCGCGTGGTGGGCGACCGCCCGGATCCACGGCCGCAAGGGCAGCCGGTCCGAGCTCGCGCACCGGCTGCGCATCGCCTTCGAGGCCCTCGGTGCGACGTTCGTGAAGCTCGGTCAGGTTGTCGCCTCGGCCGACGGCATGCTTCCCGCCGAGCTGGTCAGCGAGTTCAAGCGGTGCCGGGACCAGGTAGCTCCCGCACCGTTCCCCCGTGTTCGAGCGGTGCTGGAAGCCGAGCTCGGCATGCCCCTCGCCGACTGTTTCGCCGAGTTCGATGAGCGACCTTTGGCCGCCGCGTCGATCGCCCAGGTGCACGCCGCCCGTCTCACGACGGGCCAAGAGGTAGTGGTGAAGGTGCAGCGTCCTGGCCTGGACCGCATCGTCGAGCGCGACCTGGCGGCGATGTCCTGGGTGGTTCCCATCCTGGGCAAGCGCGTCCGCTTGGCGCTGCTCGCCAACATGCCCGCCTATCTCGAGCTGTTCGCCGAGACGATCATCGAGGAGCTCGATTTCCGCCTCGAGGCCCAGAACATGCTAGACGTGGCCGCCCTTTTGGCCCGGAGCGAGGACCGACCGGTGGTAGTGCCCCGACCCCACCCCGAGCTCGTCACCCGGCGGGTGCTCGTCATGGAGCCGCTCCGGGGGTTCAAGATCGACGACGACGAGGCGATCCTCGAGGCGGGTATCGACCCAACACCGGTGTTTCGCTCCTTGCTGGTGAGCTTCTTCGAGGGCGCCCTGGTCTACGGGGTCTTCCACGGGGACCTCCACGGCGGCAACATGATGGTGACCGCCGACGGTCGCCTCGGGATCTTCGACTTCGGCATCACCGGCCGCTTGAGCGGGACGGCTCGGGCCGCGTTGCTCCAGCTGCTGATCGGCGGGACGACCAACGACGTTCAGCTGCAGCTCCGTGCCTTCGCCGAGCTCGGCGGCTTTCCCCCGGCACCGATCTGGGCCGGGTCTCGGAGGAGCTGAGGTTGGACGAGCGGGCGGCGAACTCGCCGGCCCAGCTCTCGCCCGAGGAGCTGGCCGCCGAGGTGCGAGAGCTGGTGGCGAGCCTGGTCGACCACGGTGCGCGTCTGCCCAAGGACTTGTTCCTCTTCGTGAAGGGGATGATCTACCTGAACGCGGCGATCGCCGCGTTGGCGGCCGACGTCGATGTGTTCTCCGAGATCTTGGCCCTGTTCGAGCATTTCGCGACGCGCCACGGCGCCCAGCTGAACGCCGAGACGGGAGTCGCGGTGGGCGAGATCCCCATCGACCGCGACCATCTCCGCCAGCAGGCCAAGGCCCAGGTCGGGCTGGATGTCGACCGCCTTACCTACCGCGAGCTGCGCGACCACCAGGCGGCCGAGCGCTCGGGGAGGGCGCCCGGCGGGGGTGACCCCGAAGCTCGACCGGCCTGACGCCAGCGGCGCCGATGGTCGGCAGCGGTCCGCGTTAACGTGGACGGCAACGTCAATCGATCTCGGCGCAGGTCGTGGTCATGGCCGTCGGAGCGGTCCGCGCGGACCGGTCCGACGTGGCAGGGGGTGGTCCTACGTCGAGCAACGGGCACGGTGATGCGACGCTGAACGGCGCCTCAGCCCACCCCGGGGAGGGCTTGACCCACCGCCAGATCATGGTCGTGTTCTCGGGGCTCATGATGGGCTTGTTGCTGGCCGCCCTCGACCAGACGATCGTGGCGACAGCGCTGCCGACCATCGTGGGCGAGCTGCACGGCCTGGACCGCCTGTCCTGGGTCGTTACCGCGTACCTGCTCACCTCGACGGCCTCGACGCCGCTGTACGGCAAGATCAGCGACCTCTACGGGCGCCGCCGGATCTTCCAGGTGGCCATCGTGATCTTTCTCCTGGGATCGATCCTCGCGGGCCTGTCGCAGAACATCAACGAGCTGATCTTCACCCGAGGGCTCCAGGGGATCGGAGCAGGCGGCCTCATGACTCTGGCGATGGCCATCGTCGGCGACGTGGTCCCCCCACGCCAGCGCGGTCGCTACCAGGGGTACTTCACGTCGGTGTTCGCCGCCTCGAGCGTGGCTGGCCCGCTCATCGGGGGTTTCTTCGTGCAGAACCTCTCGTGGCGATGGATCTTCTACATCAACGTGCCGATCGGACTGGTGGCGCTGGTGGTCACGAGCTCGGTGCTCAAGATGGACTTCCCGAGGCGTGACCACGTCATCGACTACCTCGGATCGTTGTTCATGGTGTTTGCCGTGACCGGCCTGTTGCTCGTCACCGTCTGGGGAGGCAACACCTATCCGTGGCTGTCGACACCGATCCTGGTGAGCGGGGGCATCGGGCTCCTGTTCGGGGTCCTCTTTATCCTTCGCGAGCGCGTCGCCGTCGAGCCGATCATCCCACTCCGTCTCTTCTCGAACTCGGTGTTCACGGTGTGCAACGTCGCGGGCTTCATCATGGGCACTGCGATGTTCGGGGTCATCGTGTTCCTGCCGCTCTACCTGCAGCTGGTCAAGGGCGTGTCGCCGACCGTCTCGGGACTGCTGCTCGTGCCGTTGATGGGCGGCATCCTGGCCTCGTCCATCCTCGGAGGTCGTGCCATCTCCTCGGTCGGTCGCTACCGGATCTTCGCAGTTGTCGGTACCGGGACCGCCGCGATTGGCGTCTTGTCGTTGGCGACGCTGGGCCTCCACACCAACCCGTGGGTCATGTCCACCCAGTTGCTCGTGCTTGGTGTTGGTATTGGTATGTCCATGCCGGTGCTCACCATCGCCGTGCAGAACGGGGTGCATTGGCGTGACATGGGAACGGCCACCGCGTCGGTCAATTTCTTCCGGAGCCTCGGTGGGAGTGTCGGCACCGCCGCATTCGGGGCGATCCTGGTGGACCAGCTGGGCGCGAACCTCGTCCGCGATCTACCGGCACGGGTACTGGCCCATCTACCCGGCGGCAGCACCATCACCGGGAGCCCGGCGGCCGTCCGCCAGCTGCCTCCCGCGATACAGGTGCCCATCCTGCACGCGTTCGTGCGATCGCTCGACACCGTCTTCCTCTTCGCCGCGCCGGTGATGGCGCTGGCGTTCGTCCTCATGCTGTTCTTGAAGGACGTCCGCTTGCGCGACAGCGTGGGGGATGGCGAGCACGCCGTGCAGACCAGCGCCGCATCCTTCCTCTTGGAGGGAGCGGTGGAGTTCGCGGGCGACGACGAGGTGCTTCCGGCTCAGGGCGCCGGGTGAAGACGCATCGCCCGGCGGTCCGAGCTCCTCAGTAGACCCAGCCGGGCGTCTGGGGCTCCGGCAACGAATCGACGTGCCAGAACTCGAAGCCGGCCAGGCGGGCGTAATGCTCGTCGACGAAGGTGTCCCCGATGTGGACAAGGCGCGAGCAGCCGAACGAGGACGTGACCTCGGTCAGGTGGTGTTTGTGGCCGACGAAGTCGACGACGATGCCGGCCTTCTCCCACATGCGACGCTGCTCGGCGAGCGTGCGGTCCGAGGCGCTACCGATCACGTGGCCCCGACGCTTGGCCTCCGAGACCTGCTCGAGCAGGACCGGTCCGGGCGGGTCACCCGTCTCGAGGGTGCCGTCGATGTCGAAACTGACCAAGACCATTGCGCACGCAACGTAGCACCATCGCTTCGTCGGATCGTTCGGGCGAGCGCGTCGGCGTCCGGGCGCGAGGTCACGTTGGCGATGCTCGGTTGCTGTCGCCTACCGTGGCTCCGTCCGCACTCGGACCCCCGGCTCGGACTATCGCTGGCCCGCCCGGCGCCGGTAGCGGGGGGGGTGTCGCGGCTGAGAGTCGGCGCGCGGCACCGTGTGGCGACCTGAACGAGGAGGTGGTGGTGGCAGTCGAACGATTCCCAGTCGAGGCTGGTCACGTGATGATGTTCGCCCGTGCGATCGGGGACCCCAATCCGGTCTACGTCGACGAGGAGGTCGCCCGCGAGCGTGGGCTGGCTGGCATCATCGCCCCGCCCACGTTCGTCCAGGCGAGCGCGGAGTTCGATCCCGACTACGGCTTGCGGCCCAAGCTCGGCCAACCCTGGTTCGGCTCGGGGCGAGAGGCCACTGGCATCGCGCGATCGGGCGACGGGGGAGCCGGCGGCGGCAGTGGGCTGCACGCCGAACAGCACTACGAGTACGCGCGACCGCTTCGAGTCGGTGACGTCCTTAGTGCGACCGTGCGGCCAGGCAACACCTGGGAGAAGGAAGGCCGCCGCGGCGGCACCATGAAGTTCACCGAGTCGATCACCGAGTACCGCGACCAGAATGGCGAGCTCGTCGTGACAGCTCGCTCGGTGGGCGTGGCCACGTCGCGGACGGTGGAGAGGGAGGGAGACCGGTGAGCCTGCGGGCATCGCAACTGAAAGTGGGTGATCGGCGCGAGGAGGTGCTCGTCGACAATCTGACGCGCACCCAGATCGTCCAATACGCCGGGGCCTCGGGGGACTACAACCCACTGCACTCCGACGAGATGTTCACCACCCAGGTCGCCGGCTATCCCACGGTCTTCGGGCACGGCATGCTCACCATGGGGATGACGGGCCGATTGCTGACCGACTGGGTGGGCGACGGGCGCCTCACGCGCGTACGGGGTGCAGTTCCGCAGCCAGGTGTGGCCTGGGGACACCCTGACCGGCACCGCCACGGTCGAAGCGCTGCGCGACGAGGGTGACGAAACGCTGGCCGATCTCCGCATCAGCGTGGTCAACCAACGAGGAGAAACCGTCCTCAACGGCTCGGCCACCGCGCGTGCTCGACGCCTGAACCTCGACGCTGGCCCCGGCGGGCGCACCGGCGCGGTCCCTACAACGGGCTGACCGGGGTGCCTGAGGCGGCACCGGGGGCGTCACCCGGCACCCCGGCCCGGGCTGCTCGCTCCGCCTCGTGCTTGGCGAACATCTGGTTGGTCGCGTTGGTCCGCTTCTCGACCAGCTCTTGTTGGACGCTGGTGATCCAGTCGTACGACCCGTGCCGATTGGCGTTCACGCCGCTGAAGTGCGGCAACACGTAGCGCGCGTAGAGCTCGTAGGAGCGCCGAGTCTGGGGCCAGTCGGCCCAGTTATTGGCCTGCAGCAACACGGCCCCGAACTCTCCTTGCTTGGCCAGCACCGCTTCGATTCGCGCGATGGCGTCGTCGGGCGTCCCGACCACTGCGATGTGGTTCTCGATCACCCAGTCGGCCGGGTCGACCCCAGCAGGGACGTGATAGCGGGGAAGGTTGTTGTTGAAGTAGGCCACGAACGCCGCGGTGCCAAAGTCGATGTTCTCCCGTGCCTGTGCGCGGGTCTCGGCCAGGTGCATAGTGAGCACCACCCGCAGCCGTCGAGGGTCCATGGTGCGCCCGTGCTCGGCGGCCACCTCGTTCGCCACGCGCCAGTTGGTGTCGAGGGCGTTGAAGCCCGCCGACTCGCCGGCAGCCACACAGAGCATCCCGAGGTCGTACTTGCCGGCGAGTCGCCCGCCAGAGGGGGTGACCGCGCTGGCCACGCAGACCTCAGGGTGCGGCTGGGTGTAGGGGAGCAGATGGGTCCGGGCGTCGCGCAGCGTGTACCACTCGGACACCTCGGAGACCACCTCGCCGCGGAGGAGGCGCAGGATCACGTCGATCCCCTCGGCCATCCGGTCACGGGTCGTCTCGGGCTCGATCCCCATCATCAGGGCGTCGGAGGCCAACAGGCCCGGACCCACCCCGAGCATCACCCGGCCCCGGGTCATGTGGTCGAGTTGGAGCAGCCGGTTCGCCACGTTGAGGGGATGGTGGTAGGGCAGGGAGACGACTCCGGTACCGAAGCGGATGTGCTTGGTCCGTTCGGCGGCCGCGGCGATGAAGATCTCGGGGGAATCGATTGTCTCCATGCCCCCGGAGTGGTGCTCACCGATCCACGCCTCGTCGAAACCGAGATCGTCGAGGAGCTCGATCAGCGCCAGGTCGCGCTCGAAGCAAAGGGTGGGGTTCTCATCCAGCGCATGGAACGGGGCGAGGAAGACCCCGTGTCGAAGCTCCATCGAACTCCTCCTCGTGCTGCTTGTGGGCCGGTGTCCGAGCTGCCCCGCTGTCCGCTTTCGGCGCGCAGCCTACTCTGGGCCCGCCGTACGGACCGGGGCGCAGCAGTGCCCGGAGGAGGTCAGTTGTGCAGGGCCGAAAGGGCACGCTGGCGGTCGGCGAGCGCCTTGAGGATCTTGCGGGTGATCGAGGGGGCCTCTTCGATGAGGGCGTCGAACTCGCGCGAATCGAGCACCAGCAGCTCCATGGGCTCGTCGGCCACGATGGTGGCGGTCCGAGGAGCACGGTCGAGCAGCGCCATCTCCCCGAAGAAGTCGCCCGGCCCGAAGCGGGCCACGAGCTTGCCGTCACGAAAGCACCGTGCTGATCCCGAGGTGACGAGGAAGAACTCGCGTCCGATGGCACCTTGCTTGGTGAGCGTCACGCCGGCGTCGACCTGCACGTTCGTTCCGAGCGATGCAATGCGGCGCAGCTCGGGACGCGAGCATGCCGAAAACAGCGGAACCTCGGCCAGCATCTCGAGCACCTGTCTGGGTATCCCTCCAGCCATCGGCTTCCTTCCTCGTCGGTTGCCATGGCCCGCCCCCTCGGGGCGCCAGGTATGACGCCGGAACGGTAGCACCGAGGAAGTGCTCGAGCCGTCCGAGCCGGACGCGTCGGACAGTGGCCGGGGGGCGGCAGCCCTTCCATGTGGTGCGCCGATCGCCGGCCACCAGTGGCCCGGCGCCACCAGTTTGGGAGGTCATCTGCCCGATATCGGGCCAGTTTCTTGCAATTTCGGACTTCGAGGTAGAACGTATGGGGGTGGCCGACGTGGGGGCGAGCGAGGGCGACCTCGTGAGTCACCTGTGTCGCACCAGCGGCTTGCGGCCCGGCGAGGCGGAACGGCTGGTCGGGGAGGTCTTGGCGTACTTCTCCGAGTCGCTGGAGGAGTTCGTGCGTCGTCGGCACGGCGAACTGCAGGAAAGAGGCATGAAGAACGGGGCCATCTTCGAGGTCATCGCTCGAGAGATCCCCGAACGGCGGGTGATGCCCAGGAGACTGTCGCAGCGACAGATCCGTCGGCTCATCTACGGATGAAAGGCTCGAACCATGTGTGGCATCGTCGGATACGTGGGGCCCCGCCCCGCCTCGCCCCTCTTGATCGAGGGCCTGGCCCGTCTCGAGTACCGGGGCTACGACTCGGCCGGTCTGGCGGTGGTGGGCGCCTCCAAGATGCGTGTGTGGAAGGCGGTCGGACGGGTCCGTGACCTGCAGGCTGCGCTGCCCAAGCGCATCGCGGGGGGTACCGGAATCGCGCATACACGCTGGGCGACCCATGGTGCGCCCAGCCACGCCAACGCACATCCCCAGGTTGACGCCACGAACCGGGTCGCCGTGGTGCACAACGGGATCATCGAGAACGCGAGCGAGCTGCGGGCGAAGCTCGAGGCTGACGACGTGGTATTCACCTCGGAGACCGACACCGAGGTGCTGGTCCACCTCATCTTCCGGGCGCTCAACGACGGGTGCGCTGAGCTCGAGGAGGCGGTTCGCCAGGCGCTGTCGGTCGTAAGCGGCACCTACGGCATCGCCGTCATCGACGCCGAGCACCCCGACAGGATCGTCGCCGCGGCCAACGGCAGCCCGGTGGTGCTCGGAATTGGTGATCGCGAGATGTTCGTGGCTTCTGACGCTTCGGCCCTGGTCCGCTACACGCGCCAGATCGTCCGCCTCGACGACGGCGAGCTTGCCCTCGTTCGAGCCGACGGGTTCCAGACCTTCACCCTCGACGCGATCCAGACCGAGAAGCAGGCCTCCTGGATCGAGCACGACGACTTCGCGTCCTACGAGAGTGACGGCCACGAGCACTTCATGCACAAGGAGATCCACGATCAGCCCCAGGCCCTGGCGCGCACCCTTCGGGGGAGGGTCAACGAGCGGTTCGCCACGGCGCACCTGGGCGGGCTGAACCTCGACGCCCGGCAGGCCCGGGCCTTCCAGCGGGTCAAGATCCTCGGTTGTGGGTCGGCCTACTACGCCGGACAGATCGGTGCCGGGCTCATCGAGGAGCTGGCACGAATACCCGCCGACGCCGAGCCGGCGTCAGAGTTCCGCTACCGCAACCCGGTGGTCGAGCCCACGACGCTCTACGTGGCGGTCAGCCAGTCTGGTGAGACGGCCGATACCCTGCGTGCCGTCCAGGAGGTCCGGCGCAAGGGCGGGTTCGCCCTCGGGGTGGTCAACGTGGTGGGCAGCGCCATCGCCCGCGAGTGCGACGGGGGCATCTACCTGCACGCCGGACCCGAGGTGTCGGTGGCGGCGACCAAGAGCTTCACGTGCACGGCAGCGGCTCTGGCCCTGCTGGCCCTCTACCTCGGTCGGATCCGCGACCTCTCGCCTGCCGAGGGCTCGCGGATCGTCGATGCGCTCCTCAAGCTGCCCGATCAGGTCGCCGACGCGATCCAGTGCGAGAGCCAGGTGGCTGCGCTTGCCGCGCGCTACGCGGAGCACGACAGCATGCTCTTCATCGGCCGGGTCCGAGGGTGGCCCGTCGCTCGCGAGGGGGCCCAGAAGCTCAAAGAGGTCTCCTACGTCCATGCCGAGGCCTACCAGGCATCCGAGCTCAAGCACGGCCCCCTGGCCCTCGTGGGTCCGAGTGTTCCCACCGTCGCTGTCGTTGGTGATGACGAGCTCTTCGAGAAGAACCTGGCCACCATGGCCGAGATCAAGGCCAGGCGGGGCCCGATCCTGGCGATCACCCATCACGACGTGCCCGCCGAACTGGCCGACGACGTTGTCTCGGTGCCCAAGAGCGAGCGGGAGCTCGATGGGATTCTGCTCAGCATTCCCCTCCAGTTACTCGCCTACTACGCGGCCATCGCTCGTGGCAACGAGGTGGACCGACCCCGCAATCTGGCCAAGAGTGTGACGGTCGAGTAGAGGTCTAGGTCTAGGTCTAGGTCTAGGTCTAGGTCTAGGTCTAGGTCTAGGTCTAGGTGGAGGGTGGGGCTCGCTTTTGACGTGCTACCGGGTGGAGTGTCAGCGGTACGACGCGGGGGAGACCGAGTGCCAGAGGGATTCGAGCGCGTCGTGCACCGTGTAACGAGGGCTCCAGCCGAGCCGAGCCCGGATCGCGGTGATGTCCGCCTGCTGCCAAAAGACGTGCGAGGGGCGTCCTGGACGTACGCGTGATTCGCGGATGGCGCCGTCGTAGCCGGCGAGCTCGGCGAGCTCGGTCACGAATGCCCTGGTGAGAATGGCCTCACCCCGCCCCACGTTGAACACGGTCGCCTCGTTCACCGTGGTGGCCGCGGCCATCAGGAGGGCCCAGGCCACGTCCCGCACATCGACGACGTCCCGATAGGTGGTGAGTGGTCCGAAGTCCACCACCTGTTCGCCGGCGAGCAGTGCGTCGCGGATGGTGGCGGCCGCCCGCCCAGCGATGCTGGTGAGGGGCGAGCCCGCGCCCACCGGGTCGAACACCCGCAGGACGATGGCGTGAATCCGGCCCTCTTCGGTGGCCGAACAGATGGCCTCGGTCCCTTCGAGCTTGGTGATCCCGAAATCCCCGACCGGGTGGCAGCGCGCCGACTCGGGGATGGGCAGCCCGGCTTCTTGGACCCCGTACTCGGCTGCCGCCCCGACGTGGACCAGTCGAGCCGGGCCGTACTCCTCCAATGCCTGGACGAGCTTGTCGGGTACCAGGACGTTGGCGGCACGTAGGTCCGACGGTGTGCCCGAGGTCGCACCCACGCAGTTGACGATCGCATCGGGCCGAACGAGTGACAACAGGGTCCGGATCTCGCGGGCCGAGGCGCGCACAACGTCGAAGGACAGCCACCGGTCGAGGCCCGGAGTTCCCGCCTCGGGCAGCCGCCGGGCCACGTACACCCCGTCGCCGAGCACCGGATGTTGTTCGAGCAGGCTCCTCACGCTGGACCCCAAGAACCCGCTGGCCCCCAACACGAGCACGGTGCTCATGTCACGCGAGGAATGAGTGGCTCTGGGCCAACGGCGCATCCCAGCCGGCGTCGCCGGCCTCTCCGGGTCGTCCGATGTCGAGCCAGTAGCCGTCGAACTGGTAGGTCGACGGCGGGGCGCCCCGCTCGATGAGATCCAGCATGAGCTCGTCGAAGCCGATGGGCAGCCCACCGCCGTAGGGCCGGAGCGTCTCCCTCGACACCGCGTACACCCCCATGCTGACCGAGTAGCTCAAAACGGACAGCTCGGCGAAGTTGTCGAAGTGCTGACCTGGGAAATCGAGCGCGCCGGGTTCCACCTGGTGCTCTCGCTGGTAGGTGGCGACGGTGAGGGGGGCGCCAGACCGGATGTGGTGGGCCAGCAGCTCGTGGAAGTCGAGGTTGGTGAGGATGTCGCCGTTCATCACGATGAAGTGCTCGGGCAGCTCGTCGATCATCCGCAGCACCGGCCGGATCGTCCCGGGGGGACAGTCCTCGTGCACGAAGTCCACGTCGATGCCCCATTGAGAGCCGTCACCGATGAACGCCCGAACGATCTGGCCCAGGCTGCCGATGGCCAAGGTGGCCTTGGCGAACCCCTGGTCGCTCAACTGGCGCAGAACGACCTCGAGCACAGACTGCTCGTCCCCGACTGGGACCAGCGGTTGGGGGAGCAGCGTCGTGTACGGACGAAGCCGCACGCCCTTGCCGCCCGCCAGGATCACTGCCTCGGGTGAGTCGAGCGCGTGTTGGCCACGCCGGCTGGAGTGGTGTGCGACGTCCATGGCCTCCCCTTTCCTCACGCGTAGCTGAACGGCATGCGCACGACACGGCGGGCCGTCCACAGGAGATTGGCGAGGACCGTGGAGATGGCGACCACGGTGATCAGCTCGACCATGCCGTACCCGGTCAGGGCCATCGTGTGGGCGGTCAGGAGGACGGCCAAGAAGACCGCCAGCCCGGTCGCCCATCCCCGCAGGACCAGGTCGATCCGCAGGCACGCCGCCAGGACCAGCCCGACGAAGAACACCAGTCCGAGCTCGTTGTCGGCGACGAGCAGCGCGACCGGCACGTGCTCGTGGTGACTCACGATGACCCCGAGCACGACGGCACTCACGCAGACGAGGGACAGGGCATACCAGCCGAGTGAC
Organism: uncultured Acidimicrobiaceae bacterium; assembly: GCA_963794215.1. Classification (GTDB taxonomy): domain Bacteria; phylum Actinomycetota; class Acidimicrobiia; order Acidimicrobiales; family RAAP-2; genus DATKRB01. The sequence continues at coordinate 182,252 of CAWCCQ010000009.1, forward strand.
CGAAGGAAGATCCGGATGGCGAGCGAGTTGAACTGCCCGAGCTCAGGCGTCCGACCCATGGCGACGACGGCCCGGGCCCGGAACGAGCGCAGCTGCCACTCGAGGACGCCGAGGGTCACGACGACCGGATAGGCCACGAGACTGACCAGGGCATTCTGGCTGGACTCGTGAGAGGCGAGCACCGCAATGACCGAGATCGCGAGGCCCGAGCTGACGCCCGTGCCGAAGTACCGGGCGACGAGCAGCCACTCCGATCGGCTCAAGTGGAACCGGTGCCACCATCGCAGCGGTGCGTGGCGAAGTGACGCGATGACGATGACGCCCATGGTGGCCACCATGACCCCGGCCACAGCGTGCCCAGGGATCGTGACCGGCCATCCGTTGAAGTAGACGATCGAGACGAGGATGCACGGGGTCAACGCGATGGTCGCCAAGACCAGCTCCTCGTAGAGGAGGAGAACGCCGAACGCGCTCACGTAGAGGGCGAACAGGGCGACGACCACCACGTTCGCCCAACTGCCACCGAGCAGCCAATTGCCGGCCAGGCAGAGGCCGGCCCCGACGACGACGGCGGTGATCGCTCCCCAGGCCGCTACGAGCCCAGGTTGCCGGCCGCGGTTCTTCATGGCGTGCCCGGCGGCGGACAACCCCTGACTGAGGGCCCAACCCCAGGTAAGCGCCAGGGCGGCGGTCCACCAGGACAGGTGGACCCCAGCTCCTCTGATCGCGGCAGCGATGGTCAGGCTCTGGAGCGCGAAGACCAGACCTCGGACCAGGTCGCTCTTGGAACCTGCCGCGCGGGTCGGTGCTTGGGACTTGGGCGGGGCGAGCCGGAAGGGGGTGGACTCGAACAGCGCTTGTGCGAGGTGGAACAGATCAGGTTGCCGGAAGCGGTCCCGCGCGATCCGATTCGAGATCCCACACGCCTCGAGGGTCGCCGCCACCTCGAGAGGGTCGACGGCGGTGGCAGCCACCTCGAGCACCCGATCCGGAAGTGCCTCGAGGAGGTCGAGGTCCAGCCCCGGTAAACCGTCGAGGTCCATGGCCGGCCCGGTGGACGCGTGGGTCCCGTCCGTCGCCCATTCCGATTCGGTGTCGGTGAAGCGGACAGGTGAACCGTTGGGCTGGAGTCCCTGCCCATCGTGATCGGTCGGGACGAGACGGCTCATGGCGTCCCCTCACCGACGAGCACAAGCTCAGGTCGGGTGGGGGCGTCGGGGCTGTAGGTGCTCGGCAGGAGGACCAGCCGGCTTCGCTCCTCGACGGGCGGCTCGACCAGCCGGGTGTAGAGGCTTCGGTACTTGTCGAGGCTGCGCTCGGCGGTGAACAACGCGAACACCCGGCGCCGCCCCGCCTCGCCGAGCGAAAGGCGACGCACGGGCTCGCTCAGCAGCGCCAGGCAGGCGCGGGCGAGCTCCCCGGGGCTCCTCGGTGCAACCAGCACGCCGGCGTCACCGACGGCCTCGCGGATGCCGCCCACGTCGGTGGCGATCACGGGGCGCCCCGAGGCCATGGCCTCGAGAACGGCGAAGGGGAAACCCTCAGAGATACTGGTGAGCAGGACCACCTGGCCCTGTTGGTAGGTGTCGGCCAGTTGGTCGGGGCAACCTGCCCGCAGAAGCGAGCGGCGTCCTCCACCCCGAGCTGCTGGGCCAGGGTGCGGCACCACTGGGCGTACTCGGGCTCCCCGTCGGGCCCGTAGATGTCCAAGGTGGCCGCCGGCACCACGGTGCGGACGAGGGCGAAGGCCCGCAGCAGGGTCTCGACGTCTTTGATCTCGTCGATCCGCCCCAGCCAGACCAGGCTCGGGGTGGTCGGCTCGGGTGGGGGCGGGGGGAACTGGTCGGGCTCTACCCCGTTGTAGACCGGACGGATTCTGAGCCCCTCGGCCCCGCTCGCCTGCTCCCAGAGACGGTTGTAGTTGCACACCGGCACGATGAGATCGGCCCCCTCGTAGGCGGCCTCGGTCAGGCGGGCAAAGAAGCGCAGCACGAGGGCCCGCACGTGGTGGGGGAGCGACCCGGGCGGGTAGGCCAAGAGCCGCTCACGCAGGTACAAGCCGTGCTCGCCCAGCAAGAACGGGGTCCCCGCCTCGGCCTTGGCCACGAGGGCGGGCAGGGCGCCGAGCCCACCCGATACACAGTGGCAGAGCTCGGCGTCGGGCACCGGCGAGCCCAACGGCCGCAAGAAGTGCTCGACGAGCACCAAGGCTTCGAGCGCGTCGCGCACGGTCGGAGCGGGAATGGCCTCGCCCCGACCCGACGGCGCCCCGCCCATGGCGCCCAACATGAGCTCGACCGCCTCAGGGGTGGCAAAGCCCCGAGCCAGGGCACCCGAGCGGGCCGGCTCGACCAGCTCGAGCAGGCAGGCCCCGAAGGCCCCCGGGGCGGACCCCTCCGCACAGAGCAGCCCGAAGAGCCGGGCGAGCAGCGGGGCCATGGCCCGTCCAGAGCGGGACGTGGGTGTGCGCGGGGTCCCGAGCGCCCAGAGCGGCACGGCCACCACGTCGGTCACGTTGGGGGGCAGCGACCAGGCGAGCGGCTCGTTACCCGCAGCGACCAGCGCGTGTATCGAGAAGCGGTGGTCGGCCAGCAGGCGCACCACTTGGTCGCACCAGACGCTCACGCCGCCGCGGTAGTAGGGATAGGTCCCCTCGGTGATCATGGCCACGTGCCGAGCACCTTCGTAGTGCTCGACGGGCGATGGGGGGACCGCCCCGCCGAAGATCATCTCGCTCCTTTTCCACCGCGATCCCGCGCAGCCCCCATCGGAGACGAACGCAGGGCCGTACAGGGTCGTAAGTGGTTCTGCGTCGCCAAATGGGGCGTTTCAGCACAACGTACGGGAGGCTCGGGGAAGCGAACACCCTGGATTTACCGCTCAGGGCCCAAAGGCCGCTTGAGCCCGACCCTCGTAAGTCCTGAGCCAAACCCTCTATTTTTCTCCCGCCATCCCTCGCGTGACTTGGCAATCATCCCCGGGTGGGCGGACGAGCCACGTGCGGCACCGTCGCGCCACCTCGTGCCGGCGGCCCATCGACGTTGCCATCGGGCAAAGCTACAAGGGCCACCCGACGCGCGGGCGGACCGTGGCGGGTGAGCCAAGAGGAGGCTGGCGGGTGCGCAGCCGCCAGACCCGACCCGACGGACGGTCAGACGCCCTCGGGAACAGGAGCCTATTCGGCGATGAGGTCCCCGACCCGGCCCGAAGAGGTAACGGAGCCATCGCCCGGCTCGGGTTCGGCGACCCCGGGGACTGCCGGCGGAAGGTCGCGCCGTGAGCGGATCCCAAGTTTGCGGTACGCCCGTCGGAGGTGCCCCTCCACCGTCTTCTCGCTTACGAACAGGGCCCGGGCGATTTCGGCGTTGGTGTGGCCCGACACCGCGAGCGTCACCACCCGCTGCTCTCCCGAAGTGAGCGCGTCAGCCCCGGTCAGGGCGATCCGTCGGGGGCGGGCGCCGGTCTGCCTGAGCTCGGTTTCCGCCGCAGAGACGAGCGGGGCTGCCCCGCACTGGAGCGCGAGGTCCGCGCCTTGCCTGAGGCACTCGCGGGCCGACTCGGTGGACTTGCCCAGGTGGTGAAGGGCGGCGCCCAGATCCACCAGCGCCGCAGCCCGTTCGAGTCGTGCCGGGGAGTCCGCCAGCACCTCAACTGCCTCGCGGAACAGAACGGGACGCTCGGCCAGAGGTGCCACCAAGGCGGCCGTTCGCAGGGCGGACCCGATCACCCAGGGTGCGCCCACCTCTCGCGCACGCTGGAGGTTCTGGAGCGACAGCTGCACCGCCTCATCGGTCCGGCGCTGGGTCCGGAAGGCGAGCACCGCTCCGGCGCGCCAGCAGGTGACGGCGGGATTGTCGATTCCGCCCTCCTCGGCGTGATGACCGGCGAGGAGGAGGTCGGCCAACGCCTCGGCCGGGCGGGACTGGATGGCCCGGAGACGGCCGCGTTGTTCGAGGAGCGCTCGCCCCTCGAGGGTCCACGGAACCACGTCGGACTCGTCACAGGTGGCGAGCAGGGCTTCGGACTCCTCGAGCTGGCCCTGGGCCGAAAGGGCTTCGGTGAGCGCAGCGATGGCGAGGGGCCTCCCGATCCACGGACGACCTTCGGTGGCCAGTAGGGCGCGCCGTGCCTCGGTCTCGGCATCGCTCAGCGCACCTTGGATCAGCAACGACGTGGCCAACGCCGTCGAGAACTCTGCGACGGCCAGATCGAGGCCCAGCTCGAGGGCAGACGCTCTGGCGCTGCGGGCGTGGCGGTCGGCTTCGGCGCAGTGCCCGGCCTGGGCGAGGGCGATGAGCGCCCGGGCCCACAGCCGGAAGGCCAGGGGATCCCCGTTCACGAGCTCCTGGGACGAGACCGCCCGTCGGGCGAAAGCCACCACCTGCTCGGACGTGGCTCGCGAGGCGCTGGTAGAGCCGGCGCTGGCAAGCAGCGCACAGGCCATGCGCTCCACCCTCGAGCCGTTGCCCGGCAGCTGGCTCATCGACCCGCTCACGGCGTCAGCCGAGCTCATCATGGCCGCGCTCGAACGAGAAAGGAGCCCGGCGACGACTTCGAGCTCCACGATGAGCTCGATCTGGTCGGCCGGCAGTCGCGGGATCACCTGGGCGAGGATCCGGAGAGCTTCTTGGGTGTCGGGACTGTCTTGAAAGCCGCGGACCAGGAGCAACGCGACTCGGGCGAGCTGAAGGGCATCCATCCCCTGATCGGCCGCCGCCCGCAGGTGACTGAAGGCGGTGGGCAGCCCGAGCGCCGCTTCGGCCCGGGCGAGATCCAGTAGCAACTCGGGGTTCTCGCGCGCGGTGGGCGTCTCGGCTAATGCCCGGCTCAGGCACCGCAGGGCCAGCTCGGGAGCGCCTTGGCGCAAGGCGAGATGGCCGGACTGCTGCATCTGGCGGGCCGCCCACTCGTCGCCGATGGGCTCCGCCGCCAGCAGGTGCGGCGCGAGGGCCTGCACGGGGGCGTCCCTGGCGCTGAGGCACTTTGCCGCTCCGACGTGGAGCGCGGTCCGCCGAGCAGGCTCGATGTCGTGGTAGATCGTGGTCCGCACGAGCGGGTGGAGGAACCGGATCGGCCGTTCGCGATGGAGTAGGTCGATCGCGGCGAGCTGGTCCACGATCGCGCTGGCCGTCGAGACGTCGATCTCCGCCAGCTGTGCGGCGACGACGAGATCGGCTTGGTCACCCAGGACGGCAACCGCGTCGAGGAAATCGTGCGCGTGGGAAGGCAGGCTGGCCAACCGGACGAGCACCGACCGGGCGACCGCCGGCGGAGCGATGGTGGCGATCCGCTCCACCGACTGCAGCGACGGGCGGAATTCGTCGGGTGGGAACTCGTTGAGCAGCGCGAAGAGCAGGCGAGGATTGCCACCTGTGGCGCGGTGGCAGGCACGAACGAACTGTTCGTGCGCTCGGTCGGCGAAATGCGCGCTGATCAAGAGTGACACCGACTCGTAGCCCAGCGTCCCGACGGAGATCACCCGCGTGGACGGTGTCGTGACGATCCGTTCGATGGTGCCGATCGGCAGACCGGTGGACCGGGACGGCATCGTGATGATCACGCGGATCCGCCGCCCCTCGAGCCGGCGGGCGAGGTAGTACAGCCATTCGCTCGACTGCGGATCGGCCCAGTTCGCGTCGTCGACCGACACGAGCACCCCAGTCGTTCCCTGCAACTGGTTGAGGTAGCCGTCCAACCGGTCGAAGACCGCAGCGCTCGACAGGGATCCTTCGGTGCCCACGACGAGGTCGGAGAGGAGCGCCTCTACGCTCTGTCGAGCGCGCGGCGATTCATCTGACATGCCCAGCACTGAGCCGAAAAGTTGCCGGACGACGCCAAAGGGGGACTTGGCCTCCACGTCGCTGCCACTCGCCCACAGGACTCGCCACCCCTGTTCGGCAGCGTAACTGTGGGCCGATCGCAGGAGCGCCGTCTTGCCGACGCCTGCCCGACCCTCGATGACGATCGGTGCCGGTGGCAACCAGTTCGTCTCGTCGAACTGGTCGCGCAGCTCCTGCAGCAGAGCGTCGCGCGTCGAGCAAACGTTCGTTCGACGATATCTCACCGAGCATGTCGGCCCGATCCGACTCGAGAAGGGCGGCACCGCGGCGACGGCGGCGATCCGGTCGACTGGAGGACGATCCGGGGCTCACGACGGTCATACCGTGGTCCTGGCCGATCGCCCCGGGGACGCGCTGACGGCGATCCTCTGTCGGATCGTCGCTCGCTCGAACCTCAGATCGTGCTTCTCCATCGTCCTTCTCCGCCGGCCGAAGTGTACCTGGCACCCCTCGAATTTGGAAACGGCTCGCTGCGGGACCGTGTCGCGATCGTGTGCCAGAGCTCCTGGTGGCAGGGGTGATGGGGTGGACCGGATGACGCGCACGAGCACCTGCGTGTCGCGCTCGGCGCGCCGTGTCAGCCGTCTCAGAGGATGCCCCAGCGCAACATCTGTGCGCGAAAGCGATTCGGTGCCCAGTCCATGACCATCCGTCGGCGCAGAGTGTAGGGATCGGGTGTTCTTCCGACCGAGCCTGGAACCGTGGTTGTCGCAGTGGTGAAGCCGATGGCGCGTGCGTGCGCGACCGTCGTGGTGTCAAAGGCGTCGTGCCCACCGAAGGGGTACGCGAAATGCGCGACGTCGATGCCGAGCGCGGCTTCGAGCTCGGCGCGCGACGTCTGCATCGTCTGGTGCTGGCGCTCGGATGGCTGGGCCCGCAGCAAGGCGTGGTCCACTGTGTGGGCGCCGATGGTCACACCGCGCGCCCCGGCCAGTTGGGCGAGCTCGTCGGCCCGTAGCGCCCGTGCGTCGTCGGGGGCAGACGACGCACGCCCCAGCTGTTCGGCCAGAGTTTCGAGCGCCTCGGCGATCTGCGACGGGGGCTGAGGTCGGAGTAACCGGTGCAGCTCGCGTCGCGCGGCGAGAACCGCGTCGTTACTGTCGAGGTACGCCTCGAAGGTCACGTTGCCGACGTGGAGCGACACCGCACGGGGGTCTTCAGGCACGCTACGGGTGATCTCGGCGAGCCGGTCCCACCAGAAACCGTCGGGATCGCCGATCATCCCGCTCGTGATGTAGACGGTCATTGGCGCACCCAGGCCCTGTGCGATCGGAACCGCGGTATGGAGGTTGTCCGCGTACCCGTCGTCAAAGGTCAGCACGACCCGGGGTGCACGCGAGGGCGTGCACACGTCGTCGAGTGTGACGATCGTGGCGCGGCGGGCGAGGAGCTCGACGTGCGCCGCGAAGTGTGACGGTGCGACGCACAGATTGTACGGATTTGCAACCCCTGTGGCCACCCGGTGGTAGCACAAGATCACTGTGGGCGCCCCAATCATCGGCGCTCTCGTCGGTCTGCGCGCGATCGGCGTGATGGCCAACGGTCAACGGTTTGGGGGCACGCGCCGATGGGCCCCGAAACCGGTTCGTTCTGTCCCCTCAGTCCGTTCATGCCTCCACCGCATCTGCCACCGAGCCGCGGAGGTGCGCGCCAATGGCTGGACCTCGGGCCGCCGCCCTTCTGGCCTGCGCCACGACGGCGCCGCCAAGCACAATGTAGCGCGGATGTCGCGATTTCTCCCAGCGCGCGGTGCCGCGACGACGGTGGCTCGCCGGGTAGCCGCGCCCGGCGAGCCGGGCGGTCACAAGCCGGCGACGTGGGACGATGGCACCCGTCCGAGCGCACGGAAGGTCGGCGTGGTCGCCCACGTGGTGGTCCCTCCAACCGCGCTCTGCGGGTTGCGCACGATTGCCCACGCGTCCGTGGCGTAGACGTCAGGGTAGAAGGTGAACCAGGACAACGCGATCACCTGGGGGTAGCGAGCCGCGATCGAGTAGGCCGTCGTGAGGAACCGAGCGCGCGTACCCTCCGAGACGGAGGTGAAGCCCGGTATTGCCGAGCCGAAACCCTCGACCGGGGCTCCGTACTCGCCGATGTAGAGCGGCTTGGACCCTTCGCCGTAGTCCGCCAGGACGTCCTCCAAGCGAAGGAAACCCAAGAAGTTGGTGTCGTCAAGGCCCCACTGGTCTCGGCTCGTCCACCGAGCCTGGTTCACCGCCGGGGACCGTCCGCCGCTGTAAGGGTGCACCCCGAGCACGTCGAAAAAGTCGCCGAAGCTCGAGGCGTCCGGGTAGGACGCGAGCTTGGCCATGAGGTGTTGGAGGTAGCCGATGTCATTGGTGGACAGGCCACCCGACACGATCGTCGCTTTGGGGTCGACCGACTTAGCGGCGACGTCGCTGCAGGCCAACAGCGCGGCATACGCCACCGGATCGGGTCCCTGCGTCCAGAACTGCTGGGTGTTCTCCTCGTTCCAGATTTCGTAAAACGAGACCGTGGTCCCGAAATGGCGGACCATCGCCCGGACCCACCCGGCCCAACGACTGAGCTCGTCGGGCCGGGTGGGCGCGAACCACGGCGTGGCGTTCTCGCTGGGATCTCCCTGGTCACGGGCCCATTGGGGGAACCCGGCCAGTTGGAGCCGCACCGCGATGTGCTGGCGCTTGGCGTCCCGGACGAACTCATCGAGGACCTGGAGCGGTTGGGGGGCCAAGGTCGGGCCGTCCGGCTCGAGCGATGCCCACCCGACGGTCACGTTCACCACCCCTACCCCCGCCTGTCGGGCGAGCGTGAGGAGCGACCTCCACTGGGGGCGTGTCAAGAGGGCGGGCTGGATGCCGAGATCCTTGAGGGGCGCTCGGGCTCCCGTGGTCAAAACCACAGGAGAGCTCGCCCCCGCGACGCCTTGGGCCAAGGCCGCGCTAGGAGTGCATGCCGCCGGCAGCGGTGTCCGGTGGTCGACCGGCGCCACCGAGGCGCGAGCGTCCGAACAGTTGGTGACCAGCAGAGCGAGGACGATCAGCGCCAGTGGGGGGACCAGTCGTCGGCGTAGCTGGGCCCGCTCGTAACGCTGTCGAGCTGCGGACATCGGATCCGCTTCGGTTGGGGCCAAGCTCGACGGCGAACGCAAGTGACACCGCTCTTCCTACGAAAATCCTACGGTTGCCTGATGAGGAGGCGCCCCGAGACGCCTCCGTCCGCGGTGACTCGCGACGTGCCGGTGGGCCACGGCGTGGCGGCCGCGACGGTCTCCCGGCACGCTGACCGTCTTGGGCGCCACCCGAGCGGAGCTTGCCACATCCACCGTGCAGCCGCAGTTCAGGGGGCCGGATCCAAGCGCCCGGTCGCTCGGCTTCGAGGCATTCGCTCCTTGTCAGAGCGTCGAAGCTGGTTGGTCTCCTCCAATTGGATGAGAAAGATCATCAGGGAATCGGTAGGCGATCGGTGGCGCGAGGGCCAGACTCGTTTTATGAGCGGAACCATGTCGGTCAGGGCCGGGACGGACCTGACCTCGGTGGCCGAAGTCGAGACTACGATCGCACAATTCGGTGACCGCTACCTCTCGAGGATCTTCACGGCCCACGAGCTTGCCAGCGCGCAGGGCTCCCCGCGGGTCGTCGCCTCGTCGCTGGCGGCGCGGTTCGCGGCCAAAGAGGCGACCCTCAAGGTCCTCCGGCCGAGTGGGCACGCGGATGAGGCCGTGGACTGGCGCTCGATCGAGGTTCGTCGCGACGAGACGGGCTGGTGCTCCCTGCGGCTCACCGGCGAGGCGAAGCGTCTTGCTGATCGGGCTCGGGTACAGGACATCTCTGTCAGCTTAAGCCACGAGGGAGGATTGGCGGCTGCGGTGGTCGTTGCGATCTGCGGCGGCCAAGGGGCCCAGGCGGGCCAGGAGCGGTCTGGCGGTTCGAAAGCGGATGACGGCAAGTTGGGAGACGGATGATGGAAGAGAAGATTCTGGGCGGTCCTGGCGGAGTTCGCAAAGCTTCCCGTCGACCTGGCCACCCTGAGCGTGGACTCTGACCTGTACCGCGCGGGCCTCACGTCGCACGCCAGTGTCAACGTCATGCTGGCGTTGGAGGACGCCTTCGACGTCGAGTTCCCCCAGCAGATGCTCCGCAAGAAGACCTTCGAGTCGGTTGCCGCCATCACTGAGGCACTGACCGAGCTGCTGAGCACCACGAGTGCCTGACGTGATCATCACCGAGACGTATCTGGCCGCCGACGATGGCGCCCCCGGTGAGGAACCGGGGCAGGGCATGGTCCAGCGGATGAGCACCATCGGGGCCTCTGTCGTCGCGGACTCGGCTGCCGACGTCGACCGCACGGGCCGTTTCCCGGTCGAAGCCATCGAGGCGATGCGAGCCGAAGAGCTCCTGTCGGTGCTCGTGCCGCGTGAGCTCGGGGGGCCAGGCGCGAGCCTCTCGTCGGTCGCCGGCGCAGTGGCAGCGGTGTCGAGGTTCTGTGCATCCACCGGAATGATCTACGCGATGCACCAGATTCAGGTGGCCTGCCTCGTGCGACACGCGCCGACACCCACCTTCACGACCTTTCTTCGCGACGACGTGGTGGGCCGACAGGCCTTGCTCGCCTCGGCCACGACCGAGCTCGGGGTGGGCGGCGATGTTCGCACCAGTCTGTGCGCGGTCGAGGAGGCCGACGGCCGCTTCAGCCTGCGCAAGCAGGCTCCGGTCATCTCCTACGGCCAGTACGCCGACGCAGTGTTGGCGACGGCGCGCCGGAACCCCGACGCCCCACCGAGCGACCAGCTGATGGTGCTGTGTCGACCCCCCGGCCTCTCACTCGAACCGACCAGTGGCTGGGATGCTATGGGATTTCGGGGCACCTGCAGCCTGGGGTTCATGCTCGAGGCGCAAGGGCCGATGGACGACGTGCTTCCGGTGGCCTATTCGGACATCTCGAGCCGGACCATGCTGCCCGTCTCGCACATCTTGTGGAGCCACGTCTGGCTGGGCATCGCCGACGACGCCGTGCGCAAGGCGAGAGCCTTCGTCCGGGCAGAGGCGCGGAAGAAGCCAGGCGTGACGCCGCCGGCGGCGGGTCACCTGGCCGAGCTAATGTCCGTGCACCTTCAGCTCGAGGCCATGTGCCATCGGGCGGCCCAGCGATTCGACGGGATGGATCCCGAGTCCGAGGACGGGGAGTCGATGGGGTTTGCCATCGAGATGAACTCCTTGAAGGTTGCGGCGTCGACGCTGGTCGTTGACATTGTCGGCCGGGCACTGCGTATCTGCGGAATGGCCGGGTACCGCGAGGACTCACCGTTCGCGATGAGCAGGCTGCTACGCGACGCGGACGGCGCGGCCCTGATGGTCAACAATGACCGGATCCTGTCCAACAGCGCGCAGCTCTTGCTCGTCGGGAAGGACGCCTGATCGATGGCGATCCCGCGACCAGTCTGCGTCGAGGGCCCTCAGGTCGGCGAGGAGGCCGAGCGCGGCGATCGTCGGCTCGCTGACGCGTACGCGTCGTACCGCGACGAGCTTCTGGCTGCTGGACTGCTGGTGGCCACCGGACACGACGGCCTCTACTTGCGGTCCGAGGCCTTCGAGCGGATCGTCCGGGCAATCGATGCCGTCGTCACCGCAGCCGGTGCAGATCTTCATGCTCCGGCGTTCCACTTCCCGCTCGTGATGTCCAACGGCCTGCTCGAGCGCACCGACTACGTGCGGTCGTTCCCCGACTTGCTCGGTTCGGTCAACGCGTTCGTTGGAAGAGAGCGCGAGCACGCCGCGCTCCTCGACGCGGTCGAGGCCGGCGAGGACTGGAGCGGTTTCCTGCGGCCGACCGGGTTGGCGCTGTGCTCGGCCGCCTGCCACCCCCTCTATCCGACTCAGTCGGGCACGTTACCCAAGGGCGGTCGCACCTTCGAGATCTTCGGTCAGTGCTTCCGCCACGAGCCCAGCGTGGATCCCGCCCGCATGCAGGTGTTCCGCCAGCACGAATTCGTCTACCTAGGCGGAGCCGAGGAGGCCTTGGCGCACCGCGAGCGGTGGGTCGAGCGGGCGCTGGCGATCCATCGATCGTTCGGGTTAGAGGTCGAGGCGGTGGTGGCGAACGACCCGTTCTTCGGCCGAGTAGGTGGTCTGCTTGCAACGAGCCAGCGAGAGCAGGTGCTCAAGATCGAGATCGTGTCGCCCATCTGCTCCACCGAGCAGCCCACGGCGATCACGTCGGCCAACTGCCACCTCGAGCACTTCGGTCACGAGTTCGGGATCACCACGTCCGACGGCGACACGGCGCACACCGCGTGTGTGGGCTTCGGTGTGGAGCGCATCGCCCTCGCGTTGCTCAGGACCCACGGGTTGGAGAGCGAGGTCTGGCCACTCGAGGTGCGCGAGGCGCTCGGATTGTGACACAGCGCCTTCTGCCCATCGACGCGTCCACGTACCAGCCTCACTCGCTCCATCGCTCCGACCGCTGCTGGACCGAGACGAATTGCTACGTGGACGTCTGGATCGAGGTGCTCCACGCCCTAGGACTCGATCCGACGGCGGCCGGAGCGTTCACGCTCAGCACAGACTTCGAGGGCGACCAGTGGACGTTCTTCAAGTTCCCTCCCGAAGATCTCCGCTCCCTCTACGGCATCGAAGTCTCAGAGATGAACGCCTGGCGACCCATCGTGGACCATGTGTGCGAGCAACTCGAACTGGGTCGGCTGCTCACCGTCGAGGCCGACTCATGGTTCCTCCCCGACACCCACGGGATCGCCTACCGGACCAAGCACGTGAAGAGCACGATCGTGCCCCAGGCAATCGATCTCGCTGGGTGTCGCCTTGGGTACTTCCACAACGCGGGGTATTTCGAGTTGGAGGGTGAGGACTTTGCCGGTGCGCTTGGCATCGGCGTCGATGATCCGGCCCGCCTTCCCCCCTACGTGGAGCTGGTGCGCCTGGAACGACTGCGGCCCGACGGCCCGTCGTTGGCCGAGGTGGTGTCGCTGACCCGACAGCACCTGACGCGGCGGCCACCGGACAATCCCATCGCACGGATGGCAAAGCGCATCGAATCGGATCGCAGCGCGTTGGAGGGGCTTGGCATCGACTACTTCCACGAGTACGCGTTTGGCACGTGTCGGCAATGCGGTGCCAGCGCGGATGTCGCCGCCACGTTCGTCGATTGGCTCGATGCCCGAGACGGCGGTGGCCTGCAGCCGGCGAGCGAGTCCTTCCGGCGCGTCGCCGAGGGAGCCAAGACACTGCAGTTCGGCCTGGCAAGGGTTATCTCGGGTCGACGCTTCGACGTGCAAGCAACCCTCGGCGAGATGGCCAACGCGTGGGACGGCGCGATGGACGTTCTCGGCGAGCGCTATGGCGGTTGACCTCCTGGCGCACGCGACATGGACATGTTGTCGTACGCCACCTGACGCTGCGGAGACGCCAACGGATTTCGAGGCGCTGGACGTTCGGTGGTACCCCGCGGTCGTGCCCGGCACGGCCGCCGCTGCGCTGCGCGCCGCAGGGGAACGCTGGGAGCACCTCGACTACGACGCGGACGATTGGTGGTTCAGGGCGAATTTCGCCGCGACCTCGCCCGGCCCGTTCGTCTTGGGCATCGGTGGTGTAGCCACACTGTCCGATCTGTGGGTCAACGGAGAGCACCGCTGGGCGGGGCAAAGCATGTTCGTGTCGTCGCGCGTCGAGCTCCCAGCGCTAGGTGCGCGCAACGAGCTGACCTTCCGATGCCGAGCCTTGAACCCTGCGCTCGCGGCGCGTCGCCCCCGGCCACACTGGCGGACGCGCCTGGTCGAGCGCCAGACGCTCCGTTATGTCCGTACGACGCTGCTCGGTCGGATCCCCGCGTGGTCGGAAGAGGCCGCGCCGGTCGGTCCTTGGCGCCCGATCACGCTGGCCGCGGCGGCCGACCGGCCCTCAGCCGAGGTGCGTCGCCTGGTCAGCTCGGTGGTCGGGTCCGAGGGCCGGCTAGAGGTGGAGCTCGAGATTCCCGCTGGCGTGGCCGTCGCCGACGCGTCGATCCGGGTCGACGGGGTTGGCGTGGGGCTGGTGCATCGTCAAGGTGAGGGCGACACGACGGTCTTGAGCGCACAGGTGCTGGTGCCCGACGTGGAGCTCTGGTGGCCCCACACCCACGGCGAGCCCCGTCTCTACGACCTCGAGGTCGTGCTCGGGAGCGAGCACATCGGCCTCGGTCGGATCGGGTTCCGCTCGATCGAGGCGGACCGATCCGATGGTGGCTTCGAGCTGCGCGTGAACGGTGTCCCCGTCTTCTGTCGCGGCGCCTGCTGGGTGTCACCCGACCCGGTGTCATTGACGGCACCGGGCGATGCCGTGCGCGAGGCACTCGTGGCGCTGCGCTCTGCCAACTTGAACATGGTCCGCTTGACGGGGACGATGGTCTACGAGGACCGCACCTTCTTCGATCTGTGCGACGAGCTCGGGATCCTCGTCTGGCAGGACTGCATGTTGGCCAATCTCGAGCCTCCCGATGACCCCGAGTTCCTGCAATCGCTCGAGGTCGAGTTGCACCAGGTCTTCGGGAGCCTGCAGGGTCGCCCGTCGTTGGCCGTGGTGAGCGGGGGCAGCGAGATCGAGCAGCAAGCGGCCATGGCTGGAGCCGGGCGTCTGCACTGGGTCCCGAGCGTCTTGGGAGTCCTCGTCCCCGAGGTGCTCACCAAGGTGCTGCCGGGCGTGCCCTACGTGACGTCCACGCCCACCGGCGGGGACTTGCCGTTCCAGCCCGACACGGGGATCGCCCACTACTTCGGGGTGGGCGCCTACCTGCGCCCCCTCGACGACGCTCGTCGAGCCGAGGTTCGTTTCGCTGCCGAGTGCTTGGCGTTCGCCATTCCGCCCGACCCTCGGACCGTCGACGAGTGCTTCGGCGGACCCGAAGGGGCCGGGCACCACCCGCTTTGGAAGGCCGGCGTCCCCCGGGACGCTGGAACCGGGTGGGACTTCGAGGACGTGCGGGATCACTACGTCCACCACCTCTATGGCGCGGACGTGTTGGCCGTGCGCTACGCGGATCCGGCGCGCTATTTGGACCTGGGTCGTGCCGCCGTCGCGGCGTGCATGTCGTCGGTGTTCAGCGAGTGGCGCCGGGGCGGATCGTCGTGCTCGGGCGGCATCGTGCTCAGCTGGAGGGACCTGCGGCCGGGGGCCGGCTGGGGGTTGATGGACGCCCGTGGACGGGTCAAGGCGCCGTGGTACGTACTGCGCCGAGTGTTGGCGCCGGTGGCGTTGCTGGTCACCGACGAAGGCCTCAACGGCCTCCGCCTCCACGTCATGAACGACCTTCCCGAGGAGCTCGTGGGGGAGGTGGCCGTCGAACTCGTCGCCGACGGGGAGCGAACGGTCGAAGAGGTGCGGGCGCCGGTGAGGGTCGGCGGCCGCGATCACCTCACGCTGGACGCCGGATCGCTCTTCGAGGGCTTCAGGGACTTGACGTTCGCCTACCGCTTCGGGGTGCCGGATCACGACCTGGTCGTCGCCACCCTGCGCAACGGCGAGGGATCGACGCTCTCGGAGGTATCGTTCCTCCCCCTCGGCCTGGGCCGGCCGGTGGAGCCCGATGTGGGGCTCCGCGCCGTCGCCCGACCGGCTGGCGAAGGTGGCTGGATGCTCGACTGCTCGACGCGGCGACTCGCCCAGTCGGTGGTGGTGGACGTCCCCGGATTCGTTCCCAGCGACTCGTGGTTCGACCTCGCTCCGGGCCGGACCCGGACGGTCCACCTCTGTTCGACCGGCGATCGCCTGAGCCCGCGCGGGACCCTTCGAGCCCTGAACGCTCGAGCGCCAGCACCGCTCGAGGTGCCGGACGCGACAACGGAACGGGACCGGTCGTGAGCGAGCGCGCTGTCTGGTTCGGCTTGCCGGAGCGGCCCCTCTTCGGGTGGCTGCACATGCCCGACGACGGGCGGGCCAAAGGGGGCGTCGTGTTGTGCCCGACGCTCGGCGTGGAGGCGATGTCCGCGCATCGCGCCTTGCGCGAACTGGCCATCAGCCTCGCCGCAGCCGGCTTTGTGGCGCTCCGGTTCGACTACGAGGGCACCGGCGATTCGGCCGGCGACGCAACCGACCCAGCACTCGTGGCGGCGTGGCTGGCGAGCATCGAGTTGGCCATGGACCTCGTCCGCTCCACCGGCGCGGCGCGGTTGGGACTCGTGGGATTGCGGATCGGCGGAAGCCTCGCGGCCGTCGTGGCCCGTTCTTCGCGCGACCTGGACGCCCTGGTTCTGTGGGATCCGTGCGCGACGGGCCGGTCCTTCGTCCGCGAGCAGCAAGCGCTGAAGGAGATGAGCATCGGGCACACACCGACCGACGGGGCCCCTGAGCTGGACGACGGTGCAGTCGAGATCCTCGGATCGGTGCTGTCGGCGAGGGTCGTCGACGACCTCGGGGCGATCGAACTCGGGGCGCTCGAGGGTCCCCTGGCCCGCCAGGTGCTCGTGCTCACCCGGCCGGACCGGCCCACGCCTCGCCGCTTGACCGAGGGGTTGGGGGACGAGAACGTCGAGTGGGGCGCGGCCAAGGGGCAGGCAGAGCTGGTCGGGGTGCTGCCCGACGATGCCCGTCTGCCGGCCGAGACGATTGAGCACATCGCCACCTGGCTCGCCACACAACTCGATGGGGAGCTCGGCGAGGTGGTGGCCGTCGGGAGGATCAGCGCCGTCCTCGCCGCTGGCACGAAGGACGAGGTGGTCGAACGGGCCGTCCGCCTGGGCTCCGTGGGCCTGTTCGGCGTGGTCGCCGAACCTCCTCACGCGGTGGCCGACGGGCCTGTCGTGGTGTTTCTGAACGCGGGGTTGCTCCACCACGTCGGTCCGGCCCGCCTCTGGGTCGATCTTGCGCGCCGGTTCGCCGCGGCCGGCTTGCGCACCGTCCGGTTCGACCTGAGCGGGCTCGGCGACAGCCCGAACCGACCGGGCCAGCGACGTCACTTCAGCTACCCGAAGGAGGCCCTGAGCGACATCGAAGCGGCGCTCGTTACGATGTCGCCGGACCGACCGCTCGATGCCGTGCTGATCGGGCTTTGCGCTGGTGCGTACCATGCGATCGAAGGTGGCATCGCTTTTGGGGTGCGCGGCATCTGCGCCGTCAACCCCATCTTGCAATTCGACCCCCCCGCAGCCTGGAACGACCCCGCGGGCCCGTCCGATCGACAGGCTCTGCAGCCCTACAGCCCATGGATCAAGTGGTTGCGTCGGTTCGACGCGCTGCAACGGTTCGGCGAACATCGGGCGCCACCGATTCTGTGGTGGATGCTCGACAAAATCGGTCTGCAACACCATCCGGCTCGGGCGTTCGAAGAGCTCGCCGTGCGGCGCGTGGACACCCTCTTGATCTGCGGCGACGTCGAGGCCCGACCGTTCCAGCGGCGAGCAAAATGGGCCATGCGCCGCCTTGTCCGCGAGGGGCACATCCACTTCGAGGTCCTGAGCGGCGCGGACCACACCCTGTTCGGCGCAAGTGCACGGGCACGTGCGACCGCCCAGATCACCCGCCACGTGCTCGGTCGCTTTGCCACCACCGGCTCATCTCCCGAGCACGTGCCCGAGCAGCCGCCCGGGGAAACGCGCGAGCACACGCCGGTCACCCACCCGATCACCGACCTGCCGGTCGAGCATCCCTCTGCCCAAGCGGGGGTCGTCAGCAGAGGGGCAACGCCGTGACGCCCGATCGACCTTCTCCCAAGGGGAGTGGCGGGCGGAACAAGTCGAGCGCCTCGGGGGTTCGGGCCACGCGTGCCGCGGCCGTGCGATCGAATGGTCGGCGCGACGTGGGAGTGGCCCCCAACGAGCGCCGCCGCGCCGTGGCGTCAGGATCAGCTGGGGCGGGGCGGGGCGCGTCGAGTGCCAACGGCATTCGCGCGAGGCGCGCCGCCGCCGCCCGTGCCGGCACCCGTCTGGACGCGGCCACGCCCGTGGCCCGGGCTGCGTCGACGAAGACCACGGCACCGAAGCCGACCGCCGCCGCCGAAGTCACCCAAAGCGCCGGTCGGCCGGTCGGGCTGCTCGACGCCCCGGCGCCGCCGGTCCGTGAGCGACCGCCAACCCCGGTTCGTCAGCGCCCCATTTCCGCGCCCAACGCGAGCGCGCCGAAGGGGGACGTCTCTACGGCGCCGTTGGGCACGGTGGTCGACGTACCGGTGCCCCGAAACGGCTGGTTCACCGCAGCCGAGGTGCGGCGAGCCCGGGTGGCGGCTGACCGACCCGTTGTCGCTGAGCCCAGCGCGCCGGAGCCGTCGACCTCTCGAGCGGGGTTCGTGGCACTCGCCGTCTCGCTCGCGTTGGTGGTTCAGAGCATCGGTTACGCCATCGGGCGGAGCGGCAACGACACGACGGCACTCCGACTCTTCTTCATCGGGCTGGTCGGGATCTTCGTGCCGTGCGCCTGGCGTCTCCTCTCACCGCGGGTGGGGCGCCGCGAGCGCCTCCAGGTCGTGGTGATCCTCGGCCTGGCGTTGGTCGGCTCGACGTACCTCGTGTCGCCGCTCATGCCGTCGAGCTTCGACGAGCTGCTCCACCAGGCCACGTTGTGGAACATCATCCATTCTCGAACGCTATTCACACAAAACGCGCTCCTTCCGGTCAGCCCCTACTATCCGGGCCTCGAGCTGGCCACCGCATCGGTCAAGTGGCTCACTGGTGTCCCGATGGTGGTCGCCGAACTGACGGTGATCGCCGTGTCGCGCCTCATCCTCACGCTCGTGGTCTTCCTGTTCGTCGAGCGCGTCACCAAGTCGTCGTTCGCCGGTGGGGTAGGGGTCCTGGTGTACGCGGCGAGCCCGCAGTTCTACAACTTCAACGCCGCCTTTGCCTACCAGACGCTGGCGCTCGCGCTGGGCGCCGGGGCCGTCTACCTCCTGTTGAGGGAGGTCGACACCGTCTCGCCCAGGTTGAGCTGGCGGCTGGCGCTGCCCGTGGCCTGCCTGGCTGGGGTCACCGTGACTCATCACCTGGTCAGCTGGATCACAGTTGCGTTCCTGTGCGCGTGGACGGCCATCCTCTGGGCGAGCGGCAGGCGGCCGGCGGCGCGGGTGGTCGGGACCGCAAGCGCGGCGGGCCTCGTCTTCGTGGTCAGCTGGACCATCTTCAACGAGGCCCGGCTCCTCTCGTACCTCGACCCGCTCCTGAGTGCGGCGTTCGACGGGCTGGTGGGTGTCATCACCGGATCGACCGCCAAGCGCGAGCTGTTCCACACCACGGCGGCGACGGGCGGCACCCCATTTTGGCAAGAGCTGGTACTTCTCGGCTCGGCCGCGATCTTCCTCGTCCTGCTCATGATGTCGCTTTGGGCCGTGGTGTTCCGGCGTGTCCTGAGGGGTGGTGTCCAGCGGCTGTTGGCCTCCGTGGTCGCGCTCGGCTATATCGGCGTGCTCGGCTCACACTTTTCCTCGGCGAGCTCGGACGTAGGGACCAGAGCGTCGACCTTCGTCTACTTCGGCTTTGCCTTGGTCTGCGCGGCGTGGTTCGTCACCCTCCGCAAGAGGCCGCGCGTCGCGATCTCGGTCGCCGTGGCGACGGTGTGCTTCGTCGGGAGCATGATCCTCGGGACAGGACCGCAGTGGTCCTATGTGCCCGGTCGGTACATGCCCTCTGCCGACATGCGCTCGGTGGACGGTCCGTCCATCGCCGCCGCCCAGTGGGCCGCGACCAACCTTCCGGTCGGCAGTCGGATCGCCGCCGATCGCGACAACGCAGCGTTGATGGGTGCCGTCGGACACCTCACCGCGGTCAACTCCCTTGCCACGTCGGTCAATGTCGGCGCGCTGTATTTCGATGGCATCTGGGGCCGGTATGACAACACGGTCGTGCGTCGTGGCCAAATCCGCTATCTCCTGGTGGATGATCGCCTGCTCGACGGACCGCCGGCGTACGGCTACTACATCCAAGTCGGTGAGACCCAGGGGAAGGAACGCCTGACCAAGGCCGAGCTGGCGAAGCTCGCCCACATACCCGGGGCAGTGGAGATCTACGACAACGGACCGATCCAGATCTACGACCTCTCGAAGTTGCTGGGGCTGGCGCCAACCGTTGGTGCAGGTGGCAGCGGAGGCCTGGGCGGGGAGGGCCTGAACTGGTTCGTGCTCGGACCAGCTCTGGCGGTGGGGCTTGTCTGGCTGCTCAGGAGGCGACCCTCGATGGAAGCCGACCGGGTCGTTCGCCGCGCTCCTGTGGGCGGTCGTGCTGGCCATCGCGGGCGCGTTTGTGCTCGCCCCGTCGGGGATCCCGATGACGCCGGTGGCGCTCGGGATTCTGGGCGTCCTCCTGTTGGTCGCGCTCCTCCGACACCCTCCCGCTGGCCGGCCGGCGCTGCTCCGGCGGGCGCGGGACTGGGGTCGCCAGGGCCACTGGGCGATGCGTGGATCGGTCGCGGTGGTGACGATGCTCGCGGTTGCCGGTGCCCTCGTCGTGGGGGTGGTATCGGCCCGTGCGTTTTGGTCTCCCTCGACCTCACTGTCGGTCGTCACCCGTCCCAACGGCACGCTGGTGGCCACGGTCGTCACCCCGCCAGGGCATGACGTGACGCTCCGTGCGTTGAGTGGGCGACGGGTGAAGTCCTCTGAGGTCCACCGCAGCGGGGGCACCTGGGTGGTCGACTTGCCGCGGACCGGACCGAACGTCACCAGAGTCCAGATCTCCGAGGGCGGCCGGATCCTTCGGTGGGTGAGCACATGACCACCTCGCCCTCGACCGTCGGTCTGCCACGCAGCGAATTGCGCCGCGCCGGGCCGGTGGCGGCTCCCCACCAGCGAGGAACTGCGGATCTTCTCGTCGGGGACCGGGTTGCTCGGTCGTTTCGCCTATCTCGCGCTCACTCAGGGCGTCGTCATGGTGCTCGGGGTCGGGTACTGGGCCCTCACCGACCGGCTCATTCCGGCTCAGGGGGTGGGCGTCGCGGCCGCCGCGGTGTCGGCGACGATCTTCTTGAGCGCGCTCGGGGTGCTGGGCATCGGCTCGCTCTTGCTCGTCGCGTTGCACGGGGCCGAGGCCGATGAGCGTCCGGCGATCATCGGGGTGGGACTCCTTGTCGCCATGGTGTCCGCGTTCGTGCTCTCGATGGGTGCGTGGGCGCTCTCCCCGTACCTCGGTCGCAGTCTGAGCCAACTCGGGCAGCATCCCGTCGAGGCCGCATTGTTCGTGTGCGGAGCAGTACTGACGACCATGGCGTCGGTCCTCGACTCTGCGGCCATTGGGCTGCGACGAAGCCGGGTGCAGCTGGTGCGCAACACGGTGGCGTCCGCGCTTCGGGTGGCCTTGGTGTTCGTCGCGATCGTCCTGGGTGTTCGGACTGCTACTGGCCTGCTGAGCGCCTGGGTCGTCTCCCTGGCGGTGTCGGTGGTGCTGTCGGTTGGGGTGTTCGGACTGCTCCGGACCCCTCGGTCGCTGTTCCATCTCGTGAACCGCCCCGACCTGGTGCGCAGGTTCCGCGGTCTCGCCATGCAGCACCACATCTTGAACCTCTCCATCACGCTGGTCGCCTTCTTCCTCCCCGTCCTGGCCGCGCTACTCCTGGTTCCCCGCGTTTACGCGTATTTCTCCACGGCGTGGATCGTGTCGAGCACGGTCCTGTTGAT